>CAWJRY010000001.1:0-51055 GCA_963845405.1 uncultured Acidobacteriaceae bacterium
CCCACGTTAGAGTTTCCCCTAAACACGCTTTCCAAGCGTGCGCCTTCAGCCACTCGGCCATCTCTCCGGCGAAAAACTCGGGAAGGAACGACTCTTTAAAGAAGCCTTCAACCGGCCGCACGCGGATTGCGATGCGGCACTGCGATCCAGTCAATTCTATGGGGGAAGTCGTGGAAACCGCAACTTGAAAGGGCTGGAAGAAAAGGAGACGGTGGCTGAAGTGTACGGACTAGGATTTTTGCGACGAGCTTGCGATGATTTCCGGCGTGAGGCTCGAAGTGGAACTCGCGTCCGCGGAGGTGCCAGCAGCGACACCAGCGCCGGCAGCGGCAGCTTTCGCATTGGCGCCGTTCTCGGGCGGGACCGGCAACGGCGGCACTTTCGTGTGATCGACTACGTGGTGATTCAAGCAGTAGAGCGCCAGTTCCAGACGATCGGCCACTCCCAGCTTGTCGTAGACTTTGCGCAGATAATTCTTCACAACCTGTTCGGTCGTGCCCACGCGCAGCGCGATTTCTTTGTTCTTCATGCCCTGCGTTACGCAGGAGACGATCAATGTCTCCTTGGGCGTGAGTTGCACTTTCGGGCGTGATCCGGCGGGCCGGTTGGTCTGGCTGCGGTACGCCTCCATCACCCAATGAATACCCTGGCTGTCGAGCCAGGTGCCGCCGCCCGCGACCTTTCGCAGACAATCGACCAGAAGTTCCGGCTCGACTTCGCGCGACACAATACCATGAGCACCGCGACGGAACAGATCAAGCGTCATGTCTTCATCAGACCCGGGTGTGACTACGACGATCCTGATATGCGGATTCTGGCGGAGCAGTTCGGCCACCGCTTCTACTGGATTCGGCGCCAGCGCCGCTTCGAAGATGACCACATCGGAAGTAAATTTCTTTACGGCGGATTGAGTCTGGGCGAGCGTTTCGGCCTGCCCGACCACGCGAATGTCGTCTTCGAGCGCGAACACCTTGCGCAGTCCGGCGCGGAAGATGGCCTGGGTATCGGCCACAATCACGCGCACAAAGTGGCCGTTCGTGCCGTCTTCGCCTGTTCCCGGATTTTCTTCCACACTAACCGGAATTGTCGCCATGCAAGTTTTCTAAGCCCGCTCGAAATGGTATTCATCAATTACTACCCCTACGCCGCGGCGGCCTCGATCCTCGAAGCTGCGCACGACGCGGCCACGGCAGTCGATTTGCACGTCCTGCCGCGCGCCTACAACAGCAGCCGGCAAGAGGATCGTGAAATCCACCATGGAACCGACGGGGACATCGTTGTCCATCGCAAACAGGACGCCGTTGGCCGAGATATTTTCAGTCTCAGCTGTGAAGGCGCCATCTTTGGCTTTCACTGATGCGGACAGGTGAATCGGGAACCGGGGCGCACTCTGCATTTCTTGAAAATGCGTCACGTTCACTGCTTCGTCTGTCATCGAATTATTCTCTGGTTCGGCTGCCACGTCTCGCTGCAACCCTTCTGTCCGCGGCTTCTTCAGAAGCTGTGCCGCTCACGGAAACTTAAAGGCAGCGTACACCTCGAAATCGGCTGCACAAAGTTACCGAAGTCATTGAACGATAGTGGCTAACTTCTTTTCTTTGAATGGATTAGGAGGGATTCTAGAAACCAGAATCAACCGGGGAATTGGCGCTATTGCAGGGTCGATTTCGGTCAAAACCGGGTCAATTCCGGTGATCGCCGGAGCATAAAACGAACGCAGTTCTGACGAAGGAATTGTTTGTCGGGAGCGTGACGCTAAAACTTCGTGACTTCGGTGAAGTTAAAATCTTTGATTTTCATCGCCGGAACCACCATGTCGAATGACTCTTCCCCGCATGAACGCACCGGCACGCTCAAGGCTTCGACATTCGAGAGCATGTGAATCAGACTTTCGTTGAAGCGAAAATTCCGCACGCCGCCGTGCACTCGACCGTTCTCAATGAGAAACGTACCATCGCGGGTCATGCCGGTCAGCATCTTCTCGAAGGGCTCGACTTCGCGGATATACCACAGCCGCGTCACCAGCACACCACGTTCAGTCGAAGCAATCATCTGATCGAGTGTCTTCGGATCAGCAGGCGCGGCGAACACAATGTTCTGCGGCATCTCGCCCATTTCGTTCGGCAGCACAAAACCGTGACCGGTGGCCGCGATGGGTCCAACTTTGTCGCGATGTTCGGAGCGCTTCATTCTCTCGGCCGTCGCGCGCGCATAGACGACGCGATTAATCACACCGTTTTCGACCAGCGTTATTCGCTGGCGCTGAACGCCTTCTCCGTCGAACGGAGCGCCGCTCTGCAGAGGATGCCCGACGTCGTCCCAAATCGTGATGTTGTCGCCGAACAGTTTTGTGCCGATGCGTCCCGAGAGAAACGATCGCTGGTCGAGAATCGCCATGCCGGAATAATCCCAGAACATGAAACCAACGATATCGAGCACCGCGGCGGGCTCCAGAATCACGGCGTACTTCCCTGCCGGAATTTCTTTGGGACGCGCCGAATCAACCGCCTTCTTCGCCGCAGTCTCGGCCAGGGCGAGCGGATCGAGATTTGCCACATCGGGCGAACTCGCTTTCTGCCATCCCGAGGAATCGGCCGCCAGCATGGTGATCGAGATCTCGGCCAGAGTCTGCGTATGCCATTTCGTCAGCCCGCGCGAATTGAAGATGCCGTCGATCGATTCTGCGCTGGAAAAAACTCCTGCAGTTGTAAGTTTGTGCAGGTCAGCCACGCTGACAATTTGCTTGACGCCCTCGGCGCGCAACTCGGGAGTGATGCCGGCGGTGGAAGCGAAATGCCGGGCAGGCACGGCCGGTCTGAGCACGGCTGGTGTGGCGATGGGCGCCTCGCTCGTCCGGCTTTCGCCGCGACTGCTGCCGGCGTCACGAGCGTCGGGCATGGGCAAGAGATCCGGATCCGGATGCTGCACCTTCGCTAACTTCTCGGAGGATTCGACGACATGGCGCAAGCTTTCATCGTCGAATTTGTTGGTTGAAGCCCGGGCGGTACGACCGCCGAACACAGTTCGAACCGAAACGACGTGATTTTCTTCGGCAACATTCTGATGGATCGTATTGTTGGCGAAGCGAGTCAGAGCGAATGTACCGCCGGAGAACAGAACCTCAACTTCATCGGCGGACGAGAGCTTCCTGATGCGGTCGAAGATGTCGGCGGCCTGGTTGCGAGTTAACATTTCTTCTGTAAGTTCGTGACGGAATCAGTTGCTCTTATAAGCGCTGCCCACTTTGATTCCGCGGAAGCGCGACGGAGCTGCGCCGTGGCCTGTGCCCATCACTTGCTGGGGCTGGCCCTTGCCGCAGTTGGGAGTTCCCCACAGAACCCATTCGTCGCGCGAGCAGATTGCGTCGAGCGAATTCCAAAACTCGGTCGTGATGCCGGAGTACGAGGGATTCTTCACCATGCGGACGCGCTTGCCATTCTTGATCTCCCAGCCGATCTCGCAGCCAAATTGAAAGTTGTAGCGCTTGTCGTCGATCGACCACGAGCGGTTGGTTTGCATCAGAATTCCGTGATCGGTATCGGCGACCAACTGTTCCAACGATAACGGCTTCGCACTCGGAAGCAGGCTAATGTTCGTCATGCGAATCATCGGCAGCCGGTTCCAGCCTTCGGCGCGCAGCGTTCCTCCGGACCGATTCTCGCCGATGGTGTGCGCGGTCTCGCGTGAGCTGAGGTATCCGGTGAAGAGGCCGTGGGTGATGACGGGCGTGCACTGCGCCGCTACTCCTTCGTCATCGAAACCAAATGTACCCAGCCCGGGACCGTGCTCCTGGCGGGCATCGGCGACGACGTTCACCAGATCGCTGCCATAGCGTAGCGTGCGCAGCTTTTCCAACGTCAAAAACGACGTTCCCGCGAAGTTCGCTTCCATCCCAAGCACGCGATCGAGTTCGATGGGATGGCCGACCGACTCATGAATCTGCAGCCCGAGTTGCGAACTGTCGAGAATGATGTCTAACTTTCCTTCGGGACACTGATCGGCGTGATGCAATGCTACGGCTTCTTCCGCGATGCGCCGAGCGTTTTCGACCAGCCTCAATTCGTCTATCAGTTCATATCCCTTGTTCTGCCACTGGCCGCCGTACGAATTCGGATACGAGCGCTTCTGAATTTCGTTTCCGGAAAATGCGTACGCTGCATATCCAGCGCCGGTCGAGAGTTTGGTCTGGTGAATGACCGCACCCTCGGACGAAACGAACCATTGCTCTTCGCGATTGAAGTTCAGATTCGCTTCGGCCAGAGTAATGCCAGCCACGGCGCGCAACTCGGCATCAATCTTCAACAGCAACTCGATATTTTGCTCGACGGAAACCGTGAACGGATCAATCTTGTACGGGGTGGTCCACTCAGCAATCGCAGCCTTCTCCGGCGCAAGTTGAATGTTTTCTCGTTTCACTCGGGCAGAGGCACGCGCGATTTCGACGGCTTTCGCCGCCGTGGCTTCGACCGCTCCGCGCCCCAAATCCGACGAAGCAGCAAATCCCCAGGCCCCATCGGCGATCACACGCACGCTCATGCCAACGGACTCCGCGTCCGTCGCACTGCCTACTTTGCCATTCTTCGTCGACAGGGCGCGGCTGCGCTGAGCGACAACGCGCGTGTCGGTGTAGGTCGCGCCGCGCGTAGCGGCGGTGTTCAAGGCCCAGTTGGCAATGTGTTTCATGGCGTGGCGTGCGCCTCTTCTAACGCTTTCTTTATTGCCAGCAATTCTTTCAGCACTGCGCGGAGTTTGGTCGAGTCCAGCGCATTGGCTCCGTCGGATTTTGCTTCTTTCGGGTTGTCGTGGACTTCCATAAAGACTCCGTCAACTCCGGCAGCAACCGCAGCTCGCGCTAGCAGCGGAATGTATTCGGGTTGTCCACCGCTCGTTGCTGGACCGTTTTCTTCGGGCTGCGATGACGGGAGTTGTACCGAGTGGGTCGCGTCGAAGACTACCGGAGCGAACTTGCGCATGATGGCCAGCGACCGCATGTCGACCACCAGGTTATTGTAGCCGAAGCTCGCGCCACGCTCGGTGAGAAACACCTGCGAATTGCCTGCCTGGCGACACTTTTCGACTGCATGCTTCATGTCAGCAGGCGCGACGAACTGTCCTTTCTTTATATTCACCACGCGCCCGCTTAGGGCGGCGGCTACGACGAGATCGGTTTGCCGGCTGAGGAAGGCGGGAATCTGCAAGATGTCCGCGACTTCGGCGACTTTGCCTACGTCAGCAGTTTCATGCACGTCGGTGAGCACGGGCAACTGCAGCTCGTCTTTGATTTTCTTCAGAATGCGCAGGCCTTCTTTCAAGCCTGGCCCACGAAAACTGCGGATCGATGTGCGGTTGGCTTTGTCGTAGCTGGCTTTGAAGATGAACGGGAAATCGAGTGAGCGCGCGACGCCCTTGATGATCTCTGCCATGCGGACGGCGTGCTCTTCGCTCTCGATCACACACGGTCCGGCAATGAGAAACAGGTTCCCGGCCCCGATGCGAACATCGCCGACTTGGAAGGAAGTGTGCATCGACGGAAAGACATTGGCCACGGATCTTCACGGATTTTCACGGATCAGAAACTAAGAAACTCCGTCGCGATCCGTGGAATCCGTGGCTGGTCTTAGACTCTCACCCGGTCGGGCCGATGGAACATTTCGACCGCTGCTGACTCTTTCTCTGCCCTGCGCCTTGAGCCATGCTCATAGGCCGCGCCCACGAATGTGCTGAACAACGGATGCGGCTCGAGGGGCTTCGATTTAAACTCGGGATGAAACTGGCAGCCGATGAAATGTGGATGGTCGGGCAATTCCACCATCTCGACATAGGTTCCATCCGGCGTCGAACCTGAAATGCGCATCCCGGCGGCCGTCATCGGCTCTTCATATTCGCGATTGAATTCGTAACGGTGCCGGTGACGTTCGCTGATTTCGAGCGATCCATAAATCTTGTGCGCCAGCGTGCCGGGCTCAATCTTGCAGGTCCACGCGCCCAGACGCATCGTTCCACCGAGTTCCTCAACGCCTCGCAATTCGCGCAGTTTGTAGATCACGCGATGCGGCGTTGCGGGATCGAACTCGCTCGAATTGGCGTCTGCGAGGCCGACCACGTTGCGGGCAAACTCGATGCAAGCTGTCTGCATACCCAAACAAATGCCGAAGTACGGAACTTTCTTCTCCCGCGCATAACGGATTGCGATCAGCATGCCCTCGATGCCGCGCTTGCCGAAGCCGCCGGGAACAAGGATGCCGTCATAGCCTTCCAGTTGCGCTTCGCAACTGGCATCGCCCGCTTCGAGGCCTTCGGCTTCAATCCAGTTCAGTTGCAGTTTCAGATTGTGCGCCAGAGAGCCGTGTACCAGCGCCTCTTTCAAGGACTTGTAGGAGTCTTCGTACTCGACGTATTTTCCGACGATGCCGATCGTGACGGTGTCTTTCGGATTGTAAACGCGGTGAACGATGTCCTCCCACTTCGACAGATCGCGATCCCTCGCCTCCATGTGCAAGCGCTTGAGCACGAGCGTGTCCACGCCTTCATTGGCGAACACCAGCGGCACTTCATAGACGGAAGCGACGTCTTTCGCGGTAATGACAGCTTCTTCTTCCACGTTGCAGAACAACGCGATCTTCGATTTGATTTCCTTTGCCAGGAAACGATCGGTACGGCAGAGCAGAATGTCGGGTTGAATTCCGATGCTCAGTAGCTCTTTTACCGAGTGCTGCGTCGGCTTGGTCTTTAGTTCCTGAGCTGCCGCGATGAAGGGCACCAGCGTGACGTGGACGAACAGCGTGTGCTCGCGGCCCAATTCCTGGCGCATCTGGCGAATCGCTTCCATGAACGGCAGCGACTCAATGTCGCCCACTGTGCCGCCGATCTCTACGATCGCTACGTCGACATCCTGCGCGACTTTCTTCATCGCGGCTTTTATCTCATTCGTGACGTGCGGAATCACCTGCACCGTCTTTCCCAGATAATCTCCGCGGCGCTCTTTGGCGATGATCTGTTCGTAAAGGCGGCCGGTGGTCCAGTTATTGTCGCGAGAGAGTTTGGCGTGGGTGAAGCGCTCGTAGTGTCCGAGGTCGAGGTCGGTCTCGGCACCGTCGTCGGTCACGAAAACCTCACCATGCTGAAACGGCGACATCGTCCCCGGATCGACGTTGAGGTAGGGATCGAACTTCATCAGGTTGACTTTCATCCCGCGGCTCTCCAGCAGGCAGCCGATGGAGGCCGCGGCCAATCCCTTGCCCAGGGAAGACACAACTCCGCCCGTTACAAAGATGTACTTCGCTGGCATCTCTTCCTCGCTCTAAATTGTGTTTGAGAAATTGTGCAGGTGGGGTGCACGATCAATTATGGCAGAAAAGTCTGTGGAAATAAACGGGAGAAATCAGGGGTAAAGTTACGAGGCTCAGTGCGGATCTCGGCCCGCTACGTTTGACTATCCCGCGCATAACGGCGAGAATGAACGCGGCACTTCCTTTTTTTCTTCTCTTTAATCGTGGGCCTGTGGCGCAGCTGGGAGCGCGCTTCCATGGCATGGAAGAGGTCGTCGGTTCGATCCCGACCAGGTCCACCAAATCTCAAAATGCCAGCCGTCTATATCTTGCAGAGTCAAAGAACATCCAGATTTTACATTGGCTGCGCGCAAGATCCGCAGGCGCGCCTGGACGAGCACCAACGGGGGCAAACGACCTCCACTCGTGGCCGTGGACCTTGGGCGCTCGTCTATCAAGAGCACTTTGATACGCTGGCAGACGCACGGCGACGCGAGCGGCAGATGAAAAGCTGGAAGTCTCATCGTTCGATTCAGGAATTGATCCACACCCCGGCGCAACATTGAACGCGCCCCGGCGAAAAGCCGGGGAGGTCGTCGGTTCGATCCCGACCAGGTCCACCAATAATTCTGTGTCGTCCCTGCCCCTCAGTCTTCAAACAACTTTCGCGCATATAAAAAGGCCACCTGCGTGGGAGCTAGCCGGCGGCCTTCGCGATGGAAGCAGACACTTGCGGGTATGTGGGATGCTTCAACCCTTCGGTGTCTTCGAGCGATATGATTCCCCTGAATCGTCGAGAGCAGGTCCTGGGGAGGGCCTTCAACTCAGGAGAACCAAACATCGAGATATTACCATAATGTCTATTATATTAGTATAGATAAGGCTCCCTGAGGTCAGATTTTGCTCGGTTCTTCCGGATCCGGCTCGCGGACCGGCATGTCGGGATTCTCAGGAGGACTGTCCGGTTCCCGTATCGGCGCAGGAACTGGGTCAGAGGGAATGCGGCAATCGTGTGGAAGCGTGGACGTTTCAAGTCGTCTCATAATATTGAGATGACAAAAAACGGCACCAGGAAGAAGGGAATTCCCCTTGTCTACGGTTTGATCTCAATCGGCGTTCCGCCACCAACCGCGTTCCAAATTTGGTCCATTTCTTCGTCAGTCACGGCGATACAACCGTCTGTCCAGTCTCTGAGCCGGTGGGCGGCGCCGATGGAGCCGTAACCGTTCGGCAGCCCGTGAATGAACACATCGCCTCCCGGCGAAACGCCCTTCTGACGGGCCGCGGAGCGATCTCGCGGGTTGGGATAAGAAATGTGGATCGACTTGTAGAACCGGCTATGCGCGTTGCGCGAGTCGAGCACATAGATTCCTTCGGGAGTCTTGTGATCTCCCTGCCGAACCTTCGGTCCGACGGGATCGCCGCCTAAAGCGACTTTGTAGGTCTTGACCACGTTGCCTTGGCTGAGCAACTGGAGTGTGCGATCTTTCTTGAGGACGATCACACGATCGGCATGCAGGGCAGGCTTGGCTGCGGTCTGTGCCGTCGATAACGCGCAAAGGACGAGCGCGCCCAAACGAGTGAGAAACCGGATGCGCATGCTCGGGATTATAGCCGCGAGAATTCCGAGGAGTGCTAGGCTGATGAAATGACGTTCCCCAGCAGGAAACTGGGAGTATTCGCGGAGCCGCCGGGCTTCGCCCTGGCGGGACAGCCGAGGCGGCAGCGGTCGCCACATGTAGTCTTCCTTGTTCTGGCGATCTGGGCGGTCGTATTCTTCGCTTCCACTCTTGCAGCCGCCGCCCCCTGGGCGGTCCGCACCGAACCGGCCCGGATGCTCAACGGAGCCCCCGTCTTGTTTCAGGTCAAGGTCCCGGCCAAGCTGGAATCCTTGATGGGCACATGGCTAGGCCATCAGCTCATGTTTAGCTACAGTGCCTCAACCAAGACGTGGTTCGCCCTGGCGGGCGTCAGCCTTGAGACGGCACCGGGCAAATACGCGCTGGCGTTGAGCGGCGTGCGGACCGGTGGCGGCGCGCCAGTAAGCTTTACTCGCGAACTGGCAGTCGCCCGTGGGACATATCCCCGGATCAATGTCGAGCTTACGGTAGAGAAAAAATTTACCGAGCCCAGCCCTGAACAACAAGAGCAAATTGCTGACGGCGTGAAGATAAAGCACGACTACCTCAGTCGGGTGACACCTGATCGGGAATGGTCCGGCAAGTTCGTCGCCCCTGCGAATGCGGCGATCTCAGACGTCTTCGGATCCCAGCGCATCTTCAACGGCGTGGCGCAGAGTCCTCATCAGGGGCTCGACTTTCGCGTACCGACCGGAACTCCCGTCACTGCTATGAATGACGGTACGGTGCTGCTGGCGCGGCCTCTGTTCTACGAGGGCAACTTTGTGGTGCTCGACCACGGCCAGGGGCTGCTTACTCTCTATCTGCATCTTTCCGAATTCAAAGTGAAGGAAGGCGACGTGGTAAAGCGCGGGCAGGAAATCGGATTGAGCGGGGGCACGGGCCGCGCCACGGGGCCGCACCTTCATGTAGCGGTGCGCTGGCAGGGAACGTATCTTGATCCGGCGCGGCTGTTGCAGTTGGCGTTGCCTTAACCAGCTGATGAGCAGCTTGATGGTGGTCGGTCTTGAGTATTGGGTGTCATAACCCTTAGGCAGTGGCGCCAGCTAACGGTTGCGTTGACCTCGCGATCCACCACGCGAGGCATCTTGCAGCGCCTCCTTAATTCCCAGGTTACGAATCAACCGGTGCAGGTAATTCGGGTGCACACCCAGAATGGCTGCCGCCTCCACGTAATTCCCTCGCGTCTGTTCCACCGCGTCGACGATCAGCTGCTTTTTCAGTTCCTTCACGCCGGCGTGGTACTTGCCTTCCATCATGTCTCCGGCGGGGGTGTGTTCAAGAAGAGATTCCGGCAAATCTTCGAGCATGACAGTATCCGAGGACCCCAGCACCAGGGCACGCTCGATCGCATTTTCCAGTTCGCGCACGTTGCCTGGCCAGTCATGGTTCACCAAAGCGGCCATGGCTTCGCGCGATACCGGTTTGGGTTTCAGTTTGCATCGCTTGGCGTACTTCTGCACGAAATGGCGCGTCAGCATTGGGATGTCGTCTTTGCGATCACGCAGCGGGGGCATCGTCATCTTCACCACCGCGAGGCGATAGTACAAGTCCTGGCGGAAGTCACCGGTGCGAACCGCTTCATTCAAGTCGCGGTTGGTGGCGGCTATCAGGCGGATATCCACTTTAATGGTGTGTGTACCGCCCACTCGTTCGAACTCACGCTCCTGCAACACGCGCAGCAGTTTCACCTGCAAAGGGGGAGCCAATTCGCCGATCTCATCCAGAAATACGACACCGCCGTCGGCAATTTCCAGCCGCCCTTTTTTCTGAGTGGCCGCGCCGGTGAACGCACCGCGCTCGTGCCCGAACAGATCACTCTCGAGCAAAGCCTCGGGAATAGCCGCGCAGTTAATCACGACGAACGACTTGCCGGATCGCGGACTGTTGCGATGGAGCGCTGCCGCAGCGAGTTCTTTGCCTGTTCCGCTTTCGCCCTCAATCAATACGGTCGATTCCGATGGCGCGACCTTGGCCAGCAACTGGTAGATCTCCTTCATTCGCGCGCCGTCGCCGACGAGGCTCTCTTCCGAGCTGACTTCCATAAGCCGCTGATTTTCTTTTTCCAACCACGCCAGCCGCCGCGCGTTGTCCAGCGCTACCGCGGAAATTGCAGCGATCGCCGCCATCAGTTGCAGTTGTTCCTCCTGGAAGCGGTTTCCCGGCTTCGTGCTGTCGAGGTAAATGCACCCGATCACCCGCTCGAACACCGTGAGTGGGACGCACAGGAGCGAACGTACGTCCGAGGCGGCCAGACTCTCGACATCACGCAGGTTGCCGCTGGCGGGTACATCCACTCCCAGAATGGCGACGTTCTCGTTCATGGCCTGGCGTGCGATGGTTCGGCTGACTCGCACCAGTTGTGCCTGGCCCGCCTGTCGCGTTCTGGCATAGAGCGAACTGAATTCCTGAGCGCCCTTGTCGGCAAGAAGGATCGCGCCGCGACTAGCCGGCACGACTTCAAAAATCAAATCCAGCAAGTGCGCCTGCAGTTCCTCGAGGTCGCGGATGGAGTGGACTACGCGGCTAATCTGAAGTAACGCGCTCAGATTTCGCGCCACCTGCGAGGTTGCCGGCAGTTCGCGCAACAAGCGGTCCGGCTGCAAGTACACAGCTTCCTTGGGATGGATCAGCTTGGTCTCGGCGGGGGGCCGACTCTCATCGAACTCGACCAGACTGCCGGGAACTTGCCGCGCTTCGTCTTCCAGCAGAAACAGGAAGACCGAGTCGCCGACGGCAATCTCGTCGCCGTGGCGCAACCATTGTTCTTTGACGGTCACGCCGTTGACCACGGTCCCGTTGCGGCTGCCCAGATCTTTGATATGAAAGCGGCCATCCTCGCGGCTCAAAAGGCAGTGCTTCCGCGACACAGATGGATCGATCACTGGTACGGTACACGTCGGCTCCCGGCCGAGAATGACATCGCCGTCAGGCAATGGAACAGTCGAATCTTTTAGCGGTCCCGCGATGGCCAGCAGTCTGGGTTGCAATCAGGACTCCTGTTTGGTGCAGACTTTCTTATCACAGCGGCGGCGGAATTGCAGCCCGCATCGCTCGATCTTCGAATATCCGAACGGTTGATTGGGGTATCCGAACGGTGAGTCCGACTATCCGATCAGATAGGCCTGGAGCCGATATTCAGCCAGAAGACCAGATCGGGCATGCCCATGTTGAGAGCCTAACCCCTTGCGATCAAGATAGTTGCAAGTGATCTTGAGGATGGCTCACAATCCCCCGTGAGATGGAACCAGGAGTGCATCCTCTTGAATAGTGACCCGGCACAAAGCGATGGGGGAAGCGCTTTCGATCTGTTCCGGCCGGAATCACTAAGTCAGAGGCTCGAAGGGACCCCCTCATCGAGCTTCTGGCTTTTTTTCTTTAATGAAATACGATCTCCGATCGCTGGTTAAAAGCTGGACGGCACGTTGCTGAGCCGGTTCCCAAAACAAGTTAATCTAAAGAAACTAGTAAAGACATTACCTTCGCGCGAAGGGCGTGATCCCGATCCCGGCTTAGAGAACTGGTCGTCACGACGCCGAGAGTTATCTACGGTGCGTCCTCATTCTTAGAGAACACCTTGGGCAATAACTTCTTCTTTCGTATAGAATCCGTGACTGACTCACGGAGACATTAGCTATGCGATACCTAGTCATAATTTGCATGTGGCTGGCTACCCTTTCGGGAGCTATTGCCGCCGACACCAAGGCCGACGACATCGTTGCCCAGCATCTTGATTCCATCGGCACTGCGGCGGCACGAGCAGCCATCAAATCGCTCGCAGTTCAGGGCACGCTGCAGTTCAAGATTGTGACTGGCGGCGGGGGCGAGAGCTCGGGTACCTGGCAGCGCCTATCCGAGGAGCGAAAGTCGAAGTTTGTAATGAAGTTCGGTGACAACAAGTGGTGGGGAGAACAATTTATTTTCGACGGCGATAAATCATCTATTGCGATGGCGAATTCAGCGCACCAGTATAGCGCGCTCGGAAGTTTCGTCGCGGGCCACGAGAGCATCGTGAGAGAAGGTTTGCTGGGTGGAGAACTGGGCACAGACTGGGCGCTCCAGAGTATTGATCCCCACCGCGTCAAACTCGACCACATCGGCCGCAAGAAAGTGGACGGTCAGGAATTGGATGGAGTCGAGTATGTCTCAAAAGGCAATGGCGAAATGACGGTCAAGTTGTATTTTGATCCCGAAACACATCATCACGTAATGACAGTCTATGCGGTCAGCAGGGCGTCCACGATCGCCCACACCGACATACAGAATGCCCAGCAGCAGGAAATCCACTTTGTCCTGGAAGAACGCTTCAGTGATTTCAAGACGGACAACGGGATTACCCTGCCCCGGCAGTATGATCTTCGATTCACTCAGGAACTGCAGACTGGGACGACCACTATTTACGATTGGACTATGACTGCCGACAAGGTCCTCCAAAATCCCAACATCCCTCCGGCGAACTTCCAGGGGAAATAAAGAACTGCCAAGGTCAGGGCTCGTCCTCGGGGCGCATTCCTCAACTCGCCGCGGATTCGTTGTTCATCACAGGATCGCGGGGTGCAGTCGAGGCAATGCCATCCAGGTAGCTGACACTCTTGCCGGAAATTGCGGGAACTCTATCACCGGGTACCAGAATCCCAATCAAGTTCAGCGGATCGGCGGCCGACAACGTCGTTGTTTCTCCACTAAGAGGAAGGCTGCGCATGGCTCGAACTGACTCGACCGCGACCGGCAGAGCGAACTGCTCGCCGAGAAATCCGTCGACGAACCGGCCGCCGCGAATTTCGCCGCGATCTTCCAGACGCCGGAAACCCATCAGCAACTCACGCCACGGAGGAAGATTTGCCTCGCGCGCCAGGACGTCGCGAATCACAACTCCATAGCGACGCAGCAGCATCCAGCAAGCTGCCTCGACCGCACGTGGCCGGTCGACTGCGACATCGGCATGCAGGAGAGCCCAACGTCCGGCATTGTGCCGTGGACGCGTGCTGCGGCCGCTTCCCTGCCCCGCGCGCCTTTTTGGATCGATCAGAGAACGTAGATTGTCGAAGCCATCGGCAGTCACCAGCCCCGCCGCGACCAATTCCCACAAAGCAGTTTCTATCTCTGCCTTCAACTTGCCCGTACCGCGCACGATGTCGGCGAAGAACGACGCGCCACGCTGCCGTAGGAAATCGAGCACGAGTTGCGCGACGTGGCTCAGACCGCGAGCCTCGGCTTCATCCCCTGCCGTGTGGCGTGGAGTCATCCAGTCCGCTTCTTCACGTACGAAGAATGTAATCGGCGCAACGCTGGTTGGAACGACGCGCCGTTGCCGCGGTGCGGTCGGCCCATCACTCGTCCCATCCGACGGGGTTTTTCTCGAGCCGCCCGAATCCAGGGTCGCCGGATGCGGCGATAACCTTCCCCATCCCACGGCGCCGGTCATGCAAAGCTGGTCGAGCCACTTCGGATCGTAGTCAGCAATTCTCCGGGCCAATACTTGCCGCTCCCACGCATTGGCGGGAATTTCAAAGCCTTGCAGTTGCTGGAGCACTTCGAGTGTCCCGCGCTCACCAGTGACCTGCGTGCCAGGAGCTATGTGCTGCCACCGCATCAGCCAACGCAGGAACGCGGCCGCAGTGACTGGCTCAATCTGCTTACGAAGCATGCCCACGGTGAGCCGGTGAATTCGCGCCAGCAAGCGCCGCTCGCACCACTCGGTCTCGTGCGGTTGCACCTGTCCGGGGACAGCCGCCACCGGCTGTCCAGTCGAGAGAAGCTCGACCGGGTTGCGCTGGGCTGCGCCAGTAAACCTTCCCCGTAGAACTGTTCCAGCAGCCTCCATGCGCAGCAGAGCTTTTTCAATATCGGACGAAGGGAGGCCCAGGATACTTCCCAGTTGTGAGGCCGTAGCGGGTCCCAGATGTGACATCCATCCATTGACCAGAGTTAGCAAAGCATCGTCGCGAGAAATCTCACCGGTCTCGACATCGGCCAGAGCCGGCTCAAACTTAGCGCCGGCGAACAGCTCCGCAAAACTACGCGACCGCTCGGCAGCAACCCAATAGCGCTGTCCCTCAAAGGAAGCCACTCCAGCGCGGCCTTGATTTGCTAAGCGTTCGAAATATCCCAGCCATTCACGCCAAGCCTGATCGATGGAGGGAAGGACGCCCTCGTCCGCCCGGTCGGGCGCAGCTCGACTAGCACTTTCCGGCAGCGCGACCAGCGTGTGCAGAACATCGTGAAGCTCGTCCGCATCCCGCACATCCGGCCAGGCTTCTTCTCGAACCTGGGCAATCGCCCCGGGATCGAGCCCGCCCACTTCCTCCAGGACCGAGTCCGGCAGCACTCGCCGCATGTTGACGGCGCGGGCCCTCCGTTCTTCCAGAGGCGCATCGTCCAGATAGGCATACGGATTCGCATTCAGAATCTCGTGCGAGAACTGCGATGGCACTGGCGTATCCACTGCGATTACGCGAATTTCTCCCGAGGCCATCCCGCGCAGAAGTGACTTCAGTCCCTCGACGTCCATCGCCTCGGTGAGCACATCTTTCATTACCTCGCCGACCAGAGGGTGATTGGGAATCTTGCGCTCGCCTTCAATATTTTCGAAGCACGCAGCCGCATCCGGAAACACGGATGCCAACAGATCGTCCGAGCGCATACGCTGAATTTGCGGTGGAACTTTCTTGCCGTTTTGAAAACGCAGCAGAGCCAGTGCGCGGTTCGCATCCCAGCGCCAGCGCGTGCCGAAGATGGGGGAATCCAGCGCCGCCTGCTCCAAGATCGGCTGCACCGTGTCAGCCTGCAAAAAATGAAAAACATCGCCGAGCGGAAAACTGTGCTGCTCGGCCAGGGCAATGTTCAAACCATTATCAGTAGCCGCCGCTTGCAACTCAAAGTTGAAGCCAACGCAAAAGCGCTTGCGCAGGGAAAGCCCCCAGGCTTTGTTAATCCTCCCGCCGAAAGGCGCATGGATCACCAGCTGCATGCCGCCGCCCTCGTCGAAGAATCTTTCGGCGATCACCGTCTTCTGCGTCGGGACCGCGCCAAGAACAGCGCGTCCCTGCAAGATGTATTCAATCGCCTGTTCCGCGCCGGAATCGTCGAGGCCACATTCTTCTTTGAGCCATGAGACCGCCGCGGCCACTTCCGGTTGCGACGCAGAAAATCCCACGGGCGACGTTCGTGGCAGCATGGCACTGATTTTTTCTCGCAGTTCGCCGACGTGCTCCGATAGTTCCTGAGTCCGCGCCGGAGCCTCGCCTCGCCAGAACGGCACGGTAGGAGGCGCTCCGTGCGCATCTTGCACCAGCATGCGCCCGGCGTTGGTCTCGATGCGGTGGATCATCCACGACGTGTTGCCCAGCAGCATAATGTCGCCGCGATTGCTCTCGACCGCGAAATCTTCATCGACCGTGCCCACTACGACACCATCGGGCTGCGCAACCACGGTGTAGAGAGAATTGTCGGGAATCGCTCCGCCGCTGGTGATCGCCGCGAGCCGCGCCCCACGACGCGCTCGCAACTTGCCATTCACGCGATCGCGATGCACATACGCGCCATATCGCCCGCGCCGCGATGCAATCCCCTCCGACAACATTTCCAAAATCGAATCGAACGTCTCGCGCTGGAGATTGCGATATGGATAAGCCCGCCGCGCCAGCGCAAACATCTCATCCTCGCCCCACCCGTCATCCGGTAATTGCTCATGTGGCGTGTGCGCTCCCGCCGCATGAGTGTCGGCGCTCCCAGCAGCGCACGTCGCCACAATCTGCTGGGCCAGGACATCCAGCGGAGATTCCGGAATGATCAACCGGTCGAGATCGCCATGTTTGATGGCGCGCACCAGAGCCGCGCATTCCATCAGATCATCGCGAGTTGTAGCAAAGAAACGTCCCTTTGGAACCGCGCCACGCCAGTGACCCGACCGCCCGACCCGCTGCAGGGCCACGGCAATCGCTCGGGGAGAATTAATCTGCGCCACTAAATCGACGGTGCCGATATCGATTCCCAGTTCGAGGGAGGCAGTCGCCACCAGCACGCGCACCTGCCCATTTTTGAGCTTGTTTTCTGCCGCCAGCCGCAATTTGCGCGACAGGCTGCCGTGGTGCGCAGCGACATTTTCCTCGCCCATGCGCTCGCCGAGTTGATGACACAGGCGCTCCGCCATGCGGCGCGTGTTCACAAAGACGAGAGTCGAGCGGTGTTCTTGGACCAACGCCACCAGCCGGTCGTAAATCGCGTCCCACAATTCGTTGGAAGCGATTGGGCCCAGCGGCATCGGTGGCACCTCAATCGCAAGGTCAAGCTTGCGTTTGTGGCCGACGTCGACGATCACGGGATCAGCACGACCACTTCCGGTGAGAAAGTGCGCTACTTCCTCGATTGGTTTCTGCGTCGCCGAGAGTCCAATGCGAACCGGAGGTCTGTGGGACAGAGCTTCCAAGCGCTCCAGCGATAGCGTCAAATGAGCTCCGCGCTTATCGTCCGCGACGGCATGAATTTCGTCGATGATCACCGTCTCGACATCGCGCAGAATCGCGCGGCTCCTCCCGGCAGTGAGAAGAATGTAGAGCGACTCCGGCGTGGTCACCAGAATGTGCGGAGGCCGTTTGAGCATAGCCCGCCGCTCGTGCGCCAGTGTGTCGCCGGTGCGGACCGCGGTGCGAATCTCCGGCATCAGCAATCCGCGGTCGGCGGCGAGTGCGAGAATCTCTCCCAGGGGCGCTTCTAGATTCTTCTGGATGTCGTTGCCCAACGCTTTGAGCGGCGAAACGTAGAGCACGTCTGTGCGGTCCGTCAGATCGCCCGCCAGTGCCTTGCGCACGAGGCGGTCAATGCAGGCAAGAAACGCAGCAAGAGTCTTGCCCGACCCAGTGGGAGCGGAAATCAGCGTGGTGCGACCGGCGAGAATGTGCGGCCATCCCTGCTCCTGCGGCTCGGTCGGGGTGCCGAACTTCTGCACGAACCACTCCGCCACAACAGGGTGGGCCCAGGCAAGGGATGCGGGAAGGGACGGCATCGGAATATTGTACCGCCGCCCCCGGCGATGTTCGTAAAATATTCGCCTGCAAACTCTCTAGTAGGAATTAACGTAGATTGTAATACGATTCTACATTTTACGTACGTATGATATTATGTAAGCCATATGGATACACTCTTTACTGTCGTGAGTTCCAAGGGTCAAATCGTGATCCCCGCCGCGCTTCGCGAGGAACTCCACATCGAGCCTGGAACCCGAATCTCAATTCAACGCGAACACAGCCACCTCATTCTGCAACCCATCACGCGGTCCTTTATCAAAAGCGTTCGCGGTTGCGGCAAGGGAATGGACCTGCTGGTGTCTCGCGAACGCGCGCACCGGGACGACCGATATTGAAGAAGACCTACGTCCTCGACGCTAACGCAGTCCTGACTTATGTTCAGGACGGTCCGGGCTCCGAAAAAATGGAGCGTCTATTGGATGAAGCCTTCACGCAACAAATTCCGATGCTCATTTCTGCCGCTAACTGGGGGGAGGTTTTTTCCGTCCTCTGGCAAGAAGGCGGAGAAGAGAGCGCTCGACGCATTGTGGCGACGCTCGCGCGCCTTCCCCTTCAGATCGTCCCGGTCGATCTTCAGCAAGCGATGAAAGCTGGAGAACTGAAGGCGCTCTACCATATCCCCTACGTAGACTGTCTGGCGGCCGCGCTCTCCTCCATCCAGCGGGCCACGTTGGTCACATCCGACCCGGATTTCGAAAAACTTGGCCGACATTTCTCCATTTTGTGGGTCGAGCGATAGGCGAGACAGACGATGGGACGCTTTACGAGGACCACGACCGCGCGGTGTCGGGGGCTACGCAAGCACTTCCGGTGATAGAATTCCCAGTCGCTTTCAGACTTCATTTCTAGCACCATCCGGAGAACCATTTGAACTCGCTCCACTCTGCGACCTGCTGCGTCCTTCTATTCAGTTTTGGGCAATTCTCTGCCGCCCAGACTTCTCCTGAAGCATACAAAGCTCCGGCTCAGTTCCTCGGCTACACAGCGCAAAATTCCACCACGGAGCGCGCATGGGAGAAGAAATTTCAAGACGGCATTGTCCCGGCGAACATTCGCGAAAGCATGCGGCGGCTGAGCGCGCGACCGCACCATGTCGGCTCGCCTTATGACAAGGACAATGCGGAGTGGATTCTCGGCCGTTTCAAAGAATGGGGATTCGACGCCAAAATTGAAACTTTCGACGTGCTGTTTCCAACGCCGAAAGAGCGCGTCGTCGAACTGGTCGCACCTACCCAGTTCCGCGCCAAACTTCAGGAGCCGGCACTTGCCATCGACCCTACTTCGAACCAGACTCGGGAGCAACTGCCCACGTACAACGCCTATTCCATCGACGGAGACGTGACCGCGCGGCTGGTGTATGTGAACTATGGCAACCGCGAGGATTACGAAGAGCTTGACCGTATGGGTGTCTCCGTCAAAGGCGCAATCGTGATTTCGCGCTACGGCGGGGGATGGCGCGGCATCAAGCCGAAGGTTGCAGGCGAACACGGGGCCATCGGTTGCATCATCTATTCCGATCCCAAGGGTGATGGATTTTTTCACGGGGAAGATTATCCCGAAGGCGGTTGGCGTCCTCGGGACGGAGTGCAGCGCGGAAGCGTGATGGACACGGACTATCCCGGCGACCCCCTCACTCCCGAGATCGGCGCAGTCCCGGGCGCGAAACGTCTCGCCATCAAAGACGCCAAGACCATCACAAAGATTCCGGTGCTGCCGATTTCGTACGCAGATGCGCAACCGCTGCTTGCGGCATTGCGCGGGCAGATCGCTCCTGAGGGCTGGCGCGGCGCGCTTCCCATCACGTATCACGTTGGTCCGGGCCCGGCGCGTGTGCACCTTAAAGTCACCTCCGACTGGGCAACTAAGCCGGTCTACGATGTAATTGCTACATTGCAGGGTTCCGCACCGGACGAGTGGGTGATTCGCGGCAATCACCACGATGCCTGGGTCAATGGCGCGGACGATCCACTCTCTGGCCAGTCCGCGATGCTCGAAGAAGCGCGCATGCTGGGCGAATTGCACAAGCAAGGCTGGACTCCGAAACGCAGCATCATCTACTGCGCATGGGACGGCGAGGAACCCGGGCTGCTCGGTTCCACCGAATGGGTGGAAACGCATCTCGGCGACTTGCGCAAGCATGCCGTCACTTACATTAATTCTGACGGCAACGAGCGCGGATATTTTTTCGCCGGCGGAACCCAGGATTTGCAAGCGATCGTCAGCGCGGTCGCTCACGACGTGAATGATCCGGAAAAAAATATTTCGATCTTCGAGCGGGCGCACCTTCATAGCATCATGCAGGCCAAAGACGCCGAAGACCGCGGCCAGGCTCGCAAACACAACGACCTGCGTCTGAACGCGCTGGGCGACGGATCGGACTTCACCGCGTTTCAGGATTTCGCGGGGATATCCTCGCTTGACGTCGGATTCGGCGGCGAAGACGAAGGTGACCAGTATCACTCCATCTACGATGATTTTTACTGGTACACACATTTTGCCGATACCGATTTTTCCTACGGGCGCGTTTTGTCGCAGACCGCAGGCAGCACCATGATGCGCATCGCCGACGCCGATCTGCTTCCATTCGACTATGCACCACAGTATGACGCGATCGCGAAATATGAAACCGACCTGGAGAAGTTGCTGAAAGACAAGCAGGAGGAAATCACCGAGCGCAACCAAGAACTGCAAGAAGGCGCATTTACCGCGACCGCGGATCCGCACAAGCTTTTTGTCCCACCGCCCGCGGATACCGTTCCGCCTTTCATGAACTTTGCGCCGATGAAAAACTCACTCGAACTCCTGAAGAAAAGCGCGGGGCACTACTCAAAGGCGCTGGCCAAATTTCAGTCGGCCGGACCGCAGGCTGTTTCGCAGGCATCTTTGGACACGGTTAACGCCGATTTGCTCGGCATCTCACGCTTATTCCTCAACGAGAAAGGTCTACCGGAGCGTCCCTGGTTCAAGAATCAGATTTATGCTCCCGGCGCTTACACGGGTTATGGCGCCAAACCAATTGCCGCCGTGCGGGAATACATGGACGAGAAGAAATGGAAAGAGGCCGAGGGCCAGATTCCGATGGTGGCGCAGGTGATCGAAAATATCGCCGCCGGAATCGACAAAGCCGCTGCTGACCTCGAAGCGGCGGTAGAGAAACACTAATACCGAAGTGCAGGCGCTCCGGGTGCTGCATTTTTCGCGGGCTCTCCGACGAAAAGTGGGGCATCTAATGCCGAAACTCTCCGCTCGGCCCGCGCCCGCAAGAGTAAGCTTCTTCTTTTCGACATTGATGGAGTTCTTACCGACGGGAAGCTGTTTGTCTTTCCTGCGCCCGCTGGTGTGCAACCGGTTCATCAGCATCGCGCCGCGCAAGCCAACAGCCCAGAGCTGAAATAAAAAAACCCACCGGATGCTTGCTTGGGGCGTGCTCGGGTCAGCATCCGATGGGCTACCGTTTCTCCTTACTCACCCTGTTGTTTTCAGGAGTATGTAAATGGATTAAACCCTAGAACCGGAGGAAGTTCTGTCTAATTTTGTAAAACATTGTAATTGTGCACGTGACGCGGCAGGAGTTCCGCCGAAATGAGTCTGCTGTCCGAGAGTTACGTTATCGTTACACCGAAAATTGCATCGAAAATCTGCGCGATTCGTCTCTGCAAACTACTTGAGTGCGTAGAGATTCCCGTCCGCGCTGCCGATGTAGACCACATTCCCGGCGACGACCGGCGAAGAAATGATAGCTCCCATACTCATGACCCTGCCAACTCCGGCGACCATGTCATCGTAGAAGTCGGAAACGTAAATTGCATCGCCGTTCGGGGTTCCGTCCGCTTTCGTGTAGCCCGCTCCGTGTTCCTTCATCCCGTCGGTTTCAAAACTCCAGGCGGGATTGAAACTGGCGAGATCAACTGCGACCAGCTTTCCCTGCGTTGATCCAACAAACAACATCGCACTCACGAGGGCGGGCGACGAGTATAGATACCAATGGTGGAGTCCCAACGATCGCAACACAGCGCCTGACTTCGCGTCGAGTTCGTAGAGCAGGCTTGAATCGGAAGTTGCGAAGTATACCTTGCCGTGTCTCACCGCCGGCGAAGACACCACCCACGATCCCTCGGTCCCGAACGCCCACCTCTTCTCCCCAGTACTTTCGTCAAGGGCGTACAGATGCGAATCGCGGCATCCAAAATAAACTACGCCGTCGACCACTGCCGCGGAAGATTGAATGCCGACCTGGTTATGCGTGTCCGGGTCTTCTCCTGTCTTGAATCGCCATTTTTCTTTTCCCGTGGATGCATCGAGAGCATAAAAGAAACTGTCCCAGCTCCCAATAAACAACATGCCATTCGCAATTGCCGGAGACGCATGCACCACATCGCCCGTCTTGAATTTCCAGTTGAGAGTTCCGGAAGCCGCGTTGAGCGAGTAGACATTTCCGTCGCCGCTGCCAAAATAGACCGCCCCTTGCCACACCACAGGAGACGAAAGATAGCAGTCAAACGGATCGGGCATGGTCTCGCTCACGGGCTGCACTCCATGCAGGTGCTTTCCCGCAAATCGCCGCTCTCCCGCGGTCTGGAACTTCCATTTCAATACTCCGGTGGAAGCATCGACCGCATAAAAATTGCCATCGTACGCTGTGAAATAAACAATTCCGTTCGAGACCGCAGGGGACGATGGAATGCGGCTCTTGACTTCGAATTTCCATTGCAGCGCGCCCGATTCGGCGTCAACTGCGTAAAGATTTCCGTCGGTGCTGCCAAGATAAATCTTCCCATTCGACACTGCAGGAGAGCCAATCAACATGCTGCCGGTGTGGAACTTCCATTTCAGGTTGCTGAATTTTGCAACTCCCACCACCTCATAGACTCCAGTGTGTTGCGGATTTCCCCGAAACATCGAGGCGTCTTCAGCCAGGGAAGACAGACAAGAAAGTAGAACGAGTGGAAGTAAATGCCGCAGTGTTGGTGGGGTCTTCATCGTCAGTGGCGTCCTCGCCCCCATTAGACGCCACATGAGACAGGAAGTGAGAATACTTCTTGTGTTGTTGTCAGGTTATCCGGTGTTGTCGTCCCGGCGAAACGCGGGTCGAGCTTCGTTCGACCGGCCAGGGCGGGGGCGGCTGCTCCCGCGACCTACTCGGGCAACGCAGGAGTCTTCGTCGCCACCAGCTCCCCGAAGCGCTTGTCTTTGCGCAGTTCGGCGAACTCCGAGTCTTTGTAAACGTTCTTGAAGTCTTTGTAACCCTCTTCCATCGCTTTCCTAAGGTATTCGAGCGAGCGGTCTGAGTAGCCCATTTTGGCGTAGAGCTTGGCTACGGTGTAGTCGTAGTGGGCACGGTCCCCCGGGCTCGGCAACTGCGCCTGCACTCCGCCGCGCGACGTCCGCTCAAACACATCGGGGTCCAGTTGCACTGCTCGCTGGTAGGCCACCACGGCAGCGTCGAAATCCTTCTTCGAAAATAGCGCAGCTCCCAGGTTGCTGAAAAACGACGCCGAATTGTTGTCGATGGCAATGGCCCGGTTATATTGCTTGACGGCCGCGCCGTACTTTCGCTCTTCGTACATCACCACGCCCAGATTGTTAAGTGCGTCAGCCATCGAGCGATTCGCCTTGATCGATTGCTCGAATGACTTCTTGGCCTCGCGATAGCGCTGCATCATCAACTCAGTGATGCCGATCTTGTTGAGCAGCACGGACGAGCCCGCGTTTTTGGTGATGGCTGCGCGGTAATAATCGAGTGCATCCAGATAAAGTTTAGCGGCGCGCAGCCCGTCGGCTCGCGTTTCGAGATCAGCGGCCGTCGCATCAGGCGCCGGAGGATCAATAGTCCGCAGCAACGGCGGCTTGATCTGAACCTGTTCGGAATGCGAAGCCTGCGCCCACGCTCCGGTGGACAAGGCAAAAGACAAAGTGAGAATCGCAGCGAGGACCAGCGAGACTTTCGGGCAGAACGACATAAACCACCCCCAAGCCAGCGGAGCCATTTTGCCACAATCTTGGCCGTATGGCGAAGATTTTTGGGCCATGCCCTGAAGCCTTAGACGTCGGGAGCTTGGACACAGTAGCAGGAACTTGCCTACACCGGCCCCCCAACACTGCAACCCAAGACCGTCATTGTGGCGGCGGATGCGCGCTGTCTGGTGGTTTAGACACCGGAGCCGGAGCTTTGTCGTCCTTAAATATGCCCGCGACCTTGCCGAAGAAACTCTTCTTTTTCTTGGGATCCTGGGCGTTAGGATCCGTTCCAACTGGGGCCGCCTGAGCTTGCTGTGGCACCGTTTTGTCTCCTCCACCCAACAGTCGCGAGAAAAACCCCTTTACCCCTGCCTGCTCGTCGCAGGTGTCCCGGGGTTCAGTCCCCGCCAGGAACGCCGAAGTGTAGTCATCCGGGCACGCTGGGGTCGCCAACCGGTTTGTGGTCTTGTCGAGCTGAACATCCACCACACCCGTCGGCTGCGTGAACTCGCGCATGTCGGCGTACTGTGGAAGCGCGGCCGCCTTCTTCATGAATTCCGTCCAGATGGGCGCGGCCGTCATCGCACCGCTCAGGCGAAGATCGCTATAGTCGTCATAGCCTACCCACACGATGCACAGTAAATTCGAGGTATATCCCGCGAACCAGCCGTCATGCGAACTGCCGGTTTTGCCCGCGGCGGGTGGAGTAAACCCCCGCAACCGGACCGCTGTATACCCCAGTCCGTTGTTGATGACACCCTCCATCATATTGGTCATGACGTAAGCGACACGTGGATCGAGCACTGAGCGCTGATCGGTCTGGTAGTTGGCCAGCACGTCGCCTTTGGAGTTGCGTACCGAGCGCAGCAGCATCGGCGACAACCGCACTCCATTGTTGGCGAAAGTCGTGTAGGCACCGGTCATATCCAGAGGCGAGGCGTCGTAGGACCCTAGTGCCATGGCTGGAGTCGCTTTCACTGAGGTGATTCCCGCCGACTTGGCCAGGTCGGCAACTTTGTCATAGCCAACTTCCTCTGCGACCTTGACCGTCGCATTGTTCAGCGACATCGCCAGGGCGTAGCGCAGCGTCACTTCGCCGTGATATTCCTCTTTGTAATTACGCGGCTCATATATCTGGTCGCCGTAGGCGAAACTCGAAGGCGCATCAGTCACGGTCGATGCTGGAGTAAGTACCGACGGTGAGCCGTCAAGCGCGGTGTTCACCGCCGCAGCATAGACAAACGGCTTAAAAATCGATCCCGTCGGACGCTTCGACACTGCGTGATTCAGCTGGCTCCAGCCATAGTCGCGTCCGCCCACCAAAGCAAGCACAGCGCCGGTATGCGGATCGAGCACGACCATCGCCACCTGCGCCTGCGGACCCGGTTCGACGTGCGTTTCGAACTTCTTGCCCACTTTGACCCGCTTCGTGCGCAACTTCTTCACCTGATCGTCGACCTGCTTGATGCCAGTCTCAACCGCTTGCGCCGCCGCCTTCTGCAGATCAGGATCGAGCGTGGTGTAAATCCGGTAGGACTGATCGTTCAACTCCTGCTCATTAAACTTGCTGACCAGCGTGTCGCGCACCATATCAACAAAGTACGGCGCGTCGCTGGCTTCTACGTTCGGCGGCGCCAGCTTCAGCGGCGCGGCCTTGGCTTTATCGGCCTGTTCCCGGGTGATCGCGTGCGTCTCGACCATCGATTCCAGAACAAGATTCCTGCGTTCTAAAGCACGTTCTGGATGGCGATAAGGCGAAAGATAACTAGGACGCTGAATAATCCCTGCCAGGAGGGCCGCCTCCGGCAATGTGACGTCCTTAAGCTCCTTATTGAAATAGGACTGCGACGCCTCAGCCAGCCCGCTGATCGCGAAAGATCCGCGCTGACCTAACGGCACCCAGTCGGCGTAGATCTCGAAGATCTGCTGCTTGGTGAACTTACGCTCCATCTCTTCGGAGATCAGCATTTCCGTCAGCTTGCGCTTGACTGTCTTATCCTCAGGATTCAGGAAAAAGCCGCGGGAAAGTTGCATTGTGAGCGTCGACCCGCCCTGGTCGAATTTCTGGTGGGTCAAACCCACCCGGCGGGTCACGTCCGCAATCACCGCTCCAAAGAACCGCACGAAATTCACCCCGCTATGCTCGAAGAAACTGCGGTCCTCGATGGCCAGTACTGCCTGCACCATCACTGGGGGGATTTCGTTGTATTTCACCAACTGCCGCTTCGAACGCTGTCCGGCGTCGAACAACGCGGTCACCAGTTGCGGCTCGAGCTCATAAGCCGAGAGGTCGTTGCCTTTGCTGGAGATGCGTTCGACCTGCCCGTCCTGGACGATGATGCGCGCCGGTTCCGGACTGTGATAGGACTCGGGTCCCGGAGTGATTTCGATGCCATCGTTCAGTACGCGGAAATTACCCAGCGCCGACTCGCCGTCCTTATCGAGATAACCGGCTCGACGTAGTTCTGCGGCGATATCCCGAACTTCGATTTTTTCTCCCGTACGCACCGTTCGGGGCAGGGCGAAAATCTTCGCGGCATTGCTGAATACCGGGGAGCGGAAGCGTTGTTGGATGATGCGGTCATACTTGATGTAGTAGTAAGAAAAGAAAGCCGTAAACGACACAGCCAGGGTGAGAAACACGACCAGCGCCGCGCGCAAAACCGGGTCGCGCGGGAGTCCGCGGACCGGCTTGTCATTCTCTCCCTCTCCGTTCGCCTTCGGAATTTTGATTTTGATGGCCACAGTTTCAGACGCCCTGGGCAGCGCCGACAAAAACGCGCGCCCGTCGGCTGCCTATCCCCTCAGACGTAGGGATGCGCCAAAAGGTTTGTCTCAGGTTCACTCCCAGTTCAGTCGGAAGGTCCTTCCCGCGACAGAGGAAGGGCCGACACTGGCTGAAAGAATGTCTTATTGTAACCCCCGCCGCACCAACAAAAAGAAACCCGCAGGGATGCGGGTCTCTGAGCTGTCAACAGTGTTCGCTTGAGCCGAAGAACGTCCTACTGAGGCGCGTCGGCCACCGCCCAGTAGCCGAGGGTGGTCAGAGGCGTAGTGCCGACGGACTCCGCCAATCCTCCGGTAGTTCCCACCGTCAACACTCCCAGGCTGAAATCCGGGAGTATTCCGGCATGCACGAACAGATAGTTTCCTGTGGGGTCAAACTGCCCCCAGGCTGAGCTGGTGACGCCGAACGGAGAACCTACGATAGCCGTAAGGGCTCCAGTCGCGGGATTGATCTGATAACCTTCCGTGTTATTCGTACCCAGATTGCTGTCGTTGATACTGAAGGAATAGAGAACTTCCCCGCTCGTCGTGGTGGGAGAGACTGCGATGTTGAATGGCGCATAGGTCGTAGTGAACGGCGATCCCGTGACCTCCGTCAGCAGTCCTGTGCTTTGTATGCCGTAGACGTGGATGTGAGTATCATCGGTTCCGAAATAGGCCACCGTTTCCCCGGTGATGCCGATCATGAACGCACCGCTGGGCTCGCCCTGTAATTCCCACAGGGGAAGAGCGGGCATAGTGCCGCCGAGCGTGAGCGCGCCGCCGGCTGAAACCGAATAAACGGCAACGCCGGTGCCTGCATGAATGTTGGATTCTTCCGTGACGTACAGGAACTCACCCAACCCATCCATCGCCAGATTCTGCGGCGAAAGCCCAATCGGTTGCGTCGGGAACGGTGACCCGAGGGTCGGCGTCAACACTCCCGTGCTGCTGATCTGATAGACCAGAATTTCCTGGCTGCCGGCGTTTGAAATAAATAAAAGGGTCCCAGAAGGATTGGTGATGACTGTCTGCTGGTTGTAGGCCGTGCTCGCAATGCCAGCCAGGGGCGCGCTTATGGGAAATCCGCTCAGTGCCGTCAACGTTCCCGCGGCGTCAAACGAATACCCATAGATTCCCAGCAAATCAGGAAACACCACATAAAGAAACTTGCCTTGCGCCACTACCGCGCCCGCTCCGCCGAGATTCGGAGGAATGACCGGGGCCGTGTAGTTGGTGATGGGTCCCAAAGTTCCAGCACTCGAACTGAACGCGTACCCGTCAATGGAGCCGTTCGTGTCGGCTGAATAAGCGAATGCCGTCGGGCCGGTGCCACCACCACCACCGCCGCCGCCTCCACCGCCGCCTCCGCCGCCACCGCCTGTTCCGCCGCCGGCCGTACAAGTCGTGCTGCCGAATGTGATTTCGGGACATCCCGAAGGACCACCGCCGCAACCGGCGAGCATCAGCAGTGCCAGCAACAGCAGCAGTAGGCTCACCAGTATTCGCAACAAAATCTTCATGAACTGCCTCCACCGGACTGTGTGCGGGTTGCCAGCGTCCGGGCTGCGAGGCATCAGAAACGGCGTATGATTCCTGCCTGAATTCCGATGTCCCACATCCTCGCCGCATTTCGCGAAAGCGCAGCGAAACGCGACACTCTCACCCATCGCGATAGTAGGAGGGCAGTAACGCAATGACAACGTTACGAATGTCACAGCACTTTAATGAGGTCAGCACAACGAGAATTGCGCGAAAGATACATTGAGGAGTAACTGAGTGAGCGGAGAAATAAAGTAGCGAAGTGCTAACAGCGCGCCCCACCCCTGTCGCGTTCTGTGCGACGGGATGAGGGTTTGGAATTCACCGACTAAAGAGTGCACAACAAAGTTTTCGAATTCATTCCGCAGCCGGTGCAGGCAATCACCCGCACACCCTTTCGCGACGAGTAACCTCTGCTTCCGCGCACGAAATTGAATTCTCATTCTTCACACACGAAGGTAACGTCGCACAACATTTTCACACGCGCGCGCACCACAAATTATTTTTGCGCTTGCATTTCATCCAGTATTCATGCGGGTACGCGCACTCCATGCCGACGCATAATTCGCGCCGTGCTCGGTGCGAATCACGCGCGCTGCTCGCGCGCGGTGACCATCGGACCTGAACATTCGTTTCGCAAGTAACCACACATTTCCCTTGCCTCGAAAATTGGGAACTGCCAACATGAACTTGAAATCTCGCGGAGGATTTTCCACGTGAAACGTAACAAACAGATTCTGGCCGCATCTCTTGGCGCCATCTCACTCTTCACCATCGGCGCCATCTCGCTGATCTCAACTGGATGCGGTACTTCGGACAGCATTCAGTCGATCACGCTCAGTTCAACCGGAACAAGCGCCGGAGGCTTCTTCAACCTGGCGGGCGTCGACAGCACCCTTCAGTTGAGCGTCATCGCAAACTACCATAGCGGCAAGACAATCGACGTGACCCAGGATTCCACGTACTCAGTGTCACCCGTGGGTACGGATGACCTCGGGTCCCAGTTGCCGCCTTATGGTCCAGATACCGTGCCGATCAGCAAAAGTGGTCTGATGACAGGAATCGTGCAGATCTGCACTTGGACGGATGCGATCGATCCCACCACTGGTAAGCCCGCTGTGCCCCCAAACTGGGAATACACCGGCTACTATCAGGTCACGGCGAAGTACAGACAGTTCTCGTCGCAACCGGTCGGCATCGGTGTGGGCGTGACCGCCAGCCTTAACGCTCCCGGCTGCGGCCCGTCGTAGTCCTGCAGCGGAACGGCTTTTGCCGGGTCTTAGCACGGAACCAGAGTTCTTGATGACAAAGTGCAGCCCCACTCCGCGGCTGCACTTTTTCTTTTGCTCTCCTGCTGCCACCGCGCGAAAACTTAGCCCTCCAAAAATATTCCGGCGGTTCGACGGGCTTCACTATACTGCTGGCCATGAATTCTCAAAGAAAACCCTTTGCAGTTAGAAGGCGTACCTACGTTGCCGCCCTGATCGTGTGCTCTCTGGTCTTGTTCGCACTTCACTTCTACATTTATGGCCAGGATAAATCCGACTTTCCCGACGGCTACGATGCAGTGCAAGCCGCGCCCGACAGCCACAAAGTCATTTTCGAAAACGAACTGGTGCGCGTGCTCGAAGTCACGGTGCCGCCGGCCGGTAAGACGGTCCCAATGCACCACCACCGCTGGCCCAGTTTTTTTCTGGACTGGGATACCGGCGGCGGGTCGCCACACATTCGCTATCACCGCGGCGACGGCACTGTGCGGGATATTCCCGCTCGCGAGGCACCGGTACATCCCGGCGTCTGGAGCGTGGGCTGGATGAAACCTGAGCCCATGCATGCGATCGAGGTCGTCTCGAAGCCGGCAAGCGCGGTGAGCCGTCCCGAAGACCCTCCTGGCCTTCGGATCGAAATCAAATGTCATCTCTAGGCTGAATTGACGCCAGTGGACCGAGGTCTTGGGTGGCACCGCGCTTCAACGCTGCAACAAAGCGGGCATTTTCTGCAAAAGCCCGAGTTGCACGATGCGGGTCTTCTACCTAACTAATTAGTAGCCCTTATTGCCGCTTGAAGGAGTGAAGTGCAGCGTCAAGGAATATCCGGGAAGACTCACGGGAACGCTGTAGTCCGCCGCCACATATACGGCTGGTGCGCCCGGAGTGCCGATGCGTTGTACCGTAACATTTTCAGGGGTCAAGGTGATGTCGTGCTCGTGTGCCTTCCGGACCACGGCATCGACCAGATCCTGGTCGGTCTGGTGCGTACCGCCGCCGCCAACCATGGCAATGTTCTTCAAATCGTCCTGAAATGAATAGTTGGTCATCTCCACCGGGACGATCTGAAATCCGCAGTAGACCACGCCAAGGACGACCAGAAACCCGAGGATAGCTTTAACTGTTCCCATATCCGCACGACCCGCCCTGCCCGGGGACTGGGAACAGCTTCATCCAGCCCTCCCGAGCAACTCCTGACAATGTTCCACGATCGCCGCAATCGTAACATCGCGTACTTCACGAGTCGAACGTAAAACGAGTTCTACGGTACCTTCGGTAACTTTCTTCCCGACAGTGATTCTAAAAGGGATACCGACCAGATCGGCGTCCTTGAACTTAACGCCCGGACGTTCATCGCGGTCATCGAGGATCACATCGAAACCGGCGGCTTCCAGGCGCTGCGTGATGTCCTCGGCAGCGGATTTCACGGCTTCGTCTTTGACGTTCGTCGCCGAAACGACAATCTCAAACGGAGCAATCGTGGCGGGGAGCCAGAAGCCGTTTTCGTCATTGCCCTGCTCGACTGCCGCCGTGAGGATGCGTTCAATGCCGATGCCGTAGCAGCCCATGATCGGCATTACTTCTTTGCCGTTTCTGTCGAGTACGTGCGCGCCCATCGACTCCGAATACCGGTAGCCCAGCTTGAAAATATGCCCAATCTCGACGGCCGTGTCGATGCGTAGCCCGGTGCCGCAATTTGGACAAGCCTCGCCTGCCTTGACAGCACGGAGGTCGGCGTAGGCGGTCGGATGAAAGTCTTTGCCTGGCGTTAGATTCTTGACGTGATAGTCCTCTTTGTTCGCACCCCCGATCAGGTTCGCGCGCCCTTCGAGCGCCTTGTCGACCAGTAGTACAGGCTTGTCTGCGTCTTTCAGATTCTTCGCCCACTCAATGCCCAGCGGCCCCAAATATCCTGCCGGAGACTGGAACAGCGCTTTGATCTCGTTTTCATCCATCGGCCGAGTCGCAGTCGCAATGGTCGAGTTCAACTTCGTCTCATTGAGCTGATGATCCCCACGCATGAGCACGACGATGCCGCGCAGCTTGGTCTTGCCCGTTTTTTCATCTTTTTCTTCGGCCATCAGCGCGAGCGTCTTGATCTTGTTCTTCGGCGACACTCCGAGAAATTTCGCGACATCTTCAATCGTCTTCTGCCCAGGAGTATGCACCTCGAGCGGCTTGCCATCGCCCTCCGCCGCAAGATCTCCCCACGGCTCGAGCTTCGAGGTCGCCTTCTCCATGTTCGCGGCGTAGTTGCAGCCGTCGCAGCTCACGATCTGATCTTCGCCCGCCGGCGTCCGCACCATGAATTCGTGCGACTCTTTCCCACCCATTGCGCCCGAGTCGGCTTCGACAACCATGTACCTCAGCCCACAGCGGTCGAAAATCCGGCAGTAGGTTTCGTAGTGCTTCTTGTAAGAAACATCCAGGCCCGCCGCGTCGATGTCGAACGAGTAAGCATCCTTCATCATGAACTGCCGCACCCGCAGCAGTCCCGACCTCGGCCGTGGCTCGTCGCGAAACTTCGGAGCGATCTGGTACCAGATCTGCGGCAGTTGCTTGTAGCTGCGCAGCTCCTTCAAGGCAATCGACGTCATGACCTCTTCTTCGGTCATGCCCAGGCACATGTCGGCGCCCTTACGGTCTTTCAGACGAAACAGGTTATCCCCCATCAGTGCCCAGCGTCCGCTGGCCTCCCAAAGCTCACGCGGATGCAGCGTCGGCAAATAGAATTCCTGCCCGATCCGGTCCATCTCCTCGCGGACGATGCCCATGATCTTGTTGAACGACCGGTTTCCAAGAAAAAGATACGAGTAGATCCCGGCCGAAAGTTGGCGGATGTATCCTGCCCGCACCAGAAACTTGTGGCTGGCGACCTCCGCGTCGGCAGGCGCCTCGCGCAGGGTGGGAATGAAGAGCTGTGACCAACGACGCATAGTGTGAGTTCTCGATGAAAGTAGAATTTACGATTGTAAATGATGCATGAGAAGGTTTATGGAGGGACCGCCGTAGTTTATGTCGGGACAGCCGCCCTCGGCTGTCGGCCGAGCGAAGGTCGGTAGGTGTTCGGCCGCCACGATATCGGATGATTTGAGGAGATCGTCAAGAAAACCGCGCGCGCCACGGCGGCCGGACAGCTGGGGGGCGGCTGTTTCCACATATAAATTTTTGCTGGTTACCCAGCCAACTGCTTCAGAATTTCTTTCCCCAGCTTCTGCGCTTCGCCGAAGAATTTTTGATACTCGACGAACAGGCGGTTCAGCTCCAGAGCTTTATCTGTGGAGGGATGCTTCCTCAAAATCATGTCGCGCACGTGCACGGGGTTGGGAAGGGTCGCGTCTTCGATTAATTCTTCCAGCGCGGTATTGGGATCATAGTGATACATGCAAACCTCATTGAGTGGTTGAGGAATCGGGTGATTAGGTGATTGAAAGGCGAAACGCAAGGCTTTTCAATCGCTCGATGGCCCGATCGCCAATGATTCAATCCTAGACCAGTTCGGTCGTCCACAGATCGTGCAGGTGAACGATTCCCTCCAGCTTGCCGTTTCCGTCTACGACCATCAGCGACGTGATTTTCTTCTCTTCCATCAACGCCAGGGCGGTTGCGGCGAATTCGCCGGCACCGATCGTCTTGGGATAACGCGTCATCGCTTCGCCCGCCGACAGGTCCATCACATCTTTGCCACGCTGTTCGAGCAGGCGGCGCAAATCGCCGTCGCTGACGATGCCAACTAGTGTTTCGCCCTCGACGACCGCGGTCACCCCCAGTTTCTTGCGGGACATTTCATAAATCACATCCGGCATCTTGGTCTGCGGGCTCACGCGCGGCAGAGCATCGCCGGAGTGCATGAGCGACTCCACTCGCGCCAGCCGCTTTCCCAGCTTTCCACCGGGATGCAAATTGGCGAAGTCCTCTTCCTTGAAGCCGCGCTTCTCGCTGAGAGTCACGGCGAGAGCGTCTCCCAGAGCCAGCATCGTCGTCGTCGAAGCTGTCGGAGCCAGCCCGAGCGAGCAAGCCTCCTGCGCCACGGAACAATCGAGAGCCACATCGGCCGCCGCTGCCAGAGTTGATATCCGCGCGACGTTCGCGGCCGGAAGTGCTCGGGCCACATCGGCGCTGCAAATCTCATCCCCTGTCATGGCAATCAGTGGGACCTGCAAGCGCTTGATGGTCGCCAGCAACTGCAGAATCTCTTCCGTCTCGCCACTCGCCGAAAGGGCGAGCACGACATCTCCCCGCACGACCATGCCGAGGTCCCCGTGCATGGCGTCAACGGGGTGCAGGTAAAGGGCCGGCGATCCGGTCGAACTCAACGTCGCTGCAATCTTGCGCGCGATCAAACCACTCTTGCCCATGCCCGTGACGACCACGCGCCCAGCGCTGGAGAACATCAAATCCACCGCGCGCTGAAACGCCACCGCCATGGGGCCGGCAATGCGATCCGCCAGCGCGTGCAGCGCCACAGCCTCAATGCGCACTACGTTTTCGCCGATGCGTTTCATTGTCAGAAGCTCAATGGGCCCTCAAAAGTGATCTTCCGTTTCCCGTGGCTGGACGGATTTCTGCCCCAGTATGGCCAATCCCTTGGCCTGGATTATCCGGTCCCACGGACCCGCCTGCCAGTTGTCCCTCGTCTTCACTGGTTGCTGCCACGGAGGCAAAATCAGCATCAGATTTCGCGCGGTTGAATGCACATACGGTTCATACATGGATCGCAACTTCGCCAATTTCTGTCGCGCCTGATCGTCCTGTCGCAATTTCAAACCGGCGGCGTCCAACGTTGCCCGCAGGCCATCAAAGTCAGCGTCCGTCAGCCGTTCGGCCGCGTCCGGATCGTAGCGCGCGTTCACCACTTGCGCTAGATCGACCGCGGCATGCCGCGCCATGGCGTACGTCAGGCGCGCCTGTCCGGGATGAATGCCCTCAATGCCCGTAATTATCAGCGAGGTCACATCGAGCATGGTCATCAGCGCTCCCAGCCACGACTGATTGCTGTGTTGTGAACGAAAAAAACTGAGCACTGGATACGAAATGTGGCTTTCCAGCAATTCTCCCGCCCAGCGTTCCCAATCGCGCAGCACTTCATCGAGCACGGTCTGATCGATCACAGGATTTTCGGAAGTCCCCGCCAGCCGCACCAACAACTCACTCGCCGTCGGGGGGGATCCGGCGCGTGCGTCGAGCATCGAAATCTGAATCTCCCGCCGAGAAAACGAAGCGTACACCACCGGAAGATAGCCGATCACGACCCCGAGAAAGGCAAAACCCATGCCCGCTTCCAGTACTGAAAGTAAGCGTGCCGCACTCGATGTCGGCACAATATCGCCATAACCCAGCGTGAAAAAAGTCTCCCCGCTGTGATAGATGATCTTGCCGAACGTAAGAGGCTCTTTGTTCAGTTGCTCGTGCCCTCCGATGCCGTATTGCACTAATGAAAAACCCAGAATCAAACTCGCGGCCCAAAATACCAGCAACATGATCAGCGAGAGCGGCCCGAAGTATCCCAGAAAATTCTGCTGGCGCGATGTGGTTTTGATACGGCCGGCGATTTTTCGCCATGGAATCCACGTGCGCCGGTAAAACCAGGCCGTCAGCTTGAAGTGGCGAGTCACGCGCCGGGGCAACACGACGGTCTCGAAGGCATCCAGCAGCACCACCCACAGGATGGCGACACCGAAGATCGCTGCCACGATGCTGACGTGGGAAGGCATAGCGTGAAATCTAGATGCGGAGGGAAGGGTAACAGATTCGGCGTCCGGCTTCCGCTTGCCCGCGTCCGGCCGTCGCGTTCCGGGTCCGGGAACAGCAGGCCGGGGGGCTTACTGGTGCTGGGCTGCTGCCGGCGCCTGCGCTGGCGGAGTCTGAGCTGGCTTTGTCGTCGAAGGAGTGGCTGGCTTCGACGCCGGCTTCTTTTTCACAGCCGGCTTTTTCGCGGGTACCGTGTCGTCAACAACCGTCTTCTGCGGGGGAACAGCCGGGATCGCCGCCTGTGCCGTCTTCAAATCCGCTCGCAGGCGCGTAATCTCGGCTTCCTTGGCGGCGGACAGATTTTCAATGCGCTCCGCGATCTGCTTGCGCGTGCCTTCGAATGTGTTCAGATCGTTCGAGAGCGCCTGGAAATCGTCTTTCCCTCCGAAGGCTCCCGCTGACTCGACCACACTTCCGAGCACGTCGTAGAGAGCATCCAGATTGCGATAGAGCTTAAATGTGGCGGGTAAGTCTGCGGGCGTGGCGCGCAGCTTCGCGATCATCTCGGGCAAAGCTGACTGCAGGTTGCGTTGAATCGACTCCTCGTTCGATAAAGCCTGCTTCTTGTAGGCGCTATCCGTTTTCCATCGTTCAATTCGCAACTTCGTGAGGTCGGCTTGCGTGCTCTTTGAACTGGCCTCCAGTTGGCCCAGCAGCCCGTTCAATTCCGTGACCGAGGAGTAAGAAACCGGTTCACCTTGCGCGGAAGGTCCTCCGGGAGTCGAATTTTGCGCGCTCACAGCGGTTAGACCCGATTGCGCAAGCGCAGTCGTGCAAGCGACAAAACAAAACCCGAGCAAATGCGTTGAGGTGCGTCTCATTGTTGGAAGCAATGGAGTTTTCGAGCAACAGCATACTACAAGCACCGTCCACCTGGGGATCAGTCAAACCCTGTAACGATAATTTCTCGCCTGAAATTCGCAAAGTCGCAACCGGACAGCAACGCGATTACTCGCCGCTTAGAGACATCGACGAATCGCCTCGACCGGATGATAATTAAGACTATGTCGCGCAGAGCTCTATCCAGTTCGTGCCTTCGATTCCTTCGAAGGGCTTGGCTCGGTGCGGCCATCCTCGTGGCGCTACTCGCGCTTTCTAAGGAATCTCCGGCCCAAGAACTTTCCCGCCGCCTGATTTTGAAAGACGGCTCCTACCAGCTGGTCACGAAATACGAAACCGAAGGAGATCGGATCCGCTATTACAGTGCCGAGCGCGAGGATTGGGAGGAACTTCCGGCGTCGCTGGTCGATTGGCCCGCGACAGAGAAATACGAAAAAGATCGTGCCAGCAACAGGGCGGTCCCGGAAGCGGTGCAACTCGACAAGGAAGTCGAACATGAAAGTGAAGTCAAGGAATCGCATCTCCCACAGGTAGCCCCCGGGCTTCGCCTACCCGACGGCTCCGGTGTATTTCTCTTCGACAGTTTTCAGGGCGAGCCGCAGCTGGTCGAAATCCCGCAGAGCGCCGCCGATCTCGACCGCAGCACCAAGGGAACGATTTTCCGTGGTGCCCTCAATCCGATCGGTGGCCTCAAGCAGACCATCCAACTCGAGGGCGCGCACGCCAGCGTGCAGTCTCACGTGGGCGTCCCGTCGGTCTACATCAACGTGGACGCCGACCCTGAACATCCGGATACCCGATCGAGCGGCGCAAAATCCTCCAGCACCAGCGCGGCCAACAATCCGGATGGCCCGGAGCAGCCCGAGCAAGCGGAACAGGCCATCGTGCCTTACGATCGCTTTCTGATCGTGCATGCCGACGTAAAGACCAACAAGCGCGTGGTGGGTGAAGTAAAGCGCGGGACGACTGGAAAAATCGCGCAGGAACAGCACGTGGTAAAAACCACAATCGACCGGGTCAGCGGCGGCTGGTTCAAAATCACTCCCACGGAGCCGCTGGCGGCCGGTGAATATGCTCTGGTCGAAGTGATGGGGACGGAAGGAATGAATCTCTACGTGTGGGATTTCGGAGTGAATCCCAAAGCGCCGGCGAATGCGAACCCGTATAAGCCGGATGCTAAGAGTGTGACTCCGGCAGAAAAGAAACCGGACGAATCGCCCAAGTGATTGGCCTTGGGGTCTGGGTGTGAAGGTTGCAGTCCTTGTTTCGTCAAGCGGCCCGACCTACTTCATCAGACCTACTTCATCACTCCCCGCTGAGCAATCCCAATATTGTCGCGGGTCGAGTTCTTCACCATATACATCATGCCGTCAGCCTGGCGGATGACGTCGTGTGCCGTCTGCGCATCATGCGGAAAAGTAGCCAGCCCGATCGAGGCGCGAACGTTCAGATTCAAGCCTTCCTGCTTGCAGAACTTGCTGGCGCGCAGAGCGTCGCGCAAGCGCTTGGCGACGACCAGAGCCTGATCTTTCGCGGTCTGCGGAAGGAGCACGACAAATTCGTCCCCACCGTAACGAAAGGCGAAGTCGATCAAGCGCAGCTGCTGCTTAATGAGGTATCCAATCTCTTCCAACAACTTGCTGCCGACCAGATGTCCATGAGTATCGTTAACAGTTTTGAAGTGATCCAGGTCGATGAACAGAATGCTGAACTCGTAGCCGAAGCGCGAGGATCGATAGACCTCGGTCTCCAATGTCTTGTAGAGATGGCGCGCGTTGTAGAGGCCGGTGCAGTCGTCGGTGATCGTCAGTTCCTGGATCTTCTCCACCCAGCGGGCGTTTTCAATCGCGATCGCAGCGTAGTCGCACAGAGACCGCAGAAAAAACAGCTCCGCCTCGCTGAATTGGAGCATGTCGACATTGACCAACTGAATCACGCCCAGAACCCGCAGCTTGGAACGCAGAGGCATGCAGATGACCGATCGAGTCTCCCACTTCGTCGACTCGTCGATGCGCCGCGCGAACCGCGGATCAGATTCCACATCGGGCACGATCAGCTGCTCACCGTTTTTCGCCGCCCAGCCGGCAATTCCTTCGCCCATTTTCAGGCGGACATTCTTCAGCGCTTCCGCGGCTTCGCCGACCGCGATGGCAAAGTAGAGTTCTTCATGCTCTTCGTCCACCATCAGCAGCGACCATGTGTCGGGACGGAAGTATTCTGCCATCTTCTCCATGATGGTCTGCAGAATGGAGTCGAGGTCCAGCGAAGACGTGAGCGCTTTGGCTACGTCATGGAAAATCCGCAGTTCCTGGCTCTGGCGCGTCAATTGAGTGCCGGCCTCAGGCATGCAAATACCGTATTCCTCGCTGGACGGGTGGCAGTTCAAAAATTATATTCATCCCGTTCGTACAGGGGCAATGAACGTTGGTAACACGAACCCGTAACGCCAACCGGTGCAGCCGTTTCCGGCCTTGATCCACTTCGGCTTTCCTGTGAGGAATCTAAGAAAAAGCAGGCTACTGCATTGTTGACTTCCAGCGTAGGCTAATAGTCATGAATACGCATTTCCTCGGAAATCTGGCTTTCTTCCTTTTGCTGCTCTCCGTCCCCGGCCTTCTCGTTTCGCAGACCAGGAATGACTCCGCAGATCCCAAGGCAATTCCGTCGATTGATGGCAGCATCGGCCCCTGCTCTGCGGACTTCACCATTACGGACGCGTCTGGCGCGCCAGTTTACGCCGCCAAGATCAGTGTGCATATCGCCTACGGATTCATGAACGTCCGTAAACTTGATCTCGAACTGGGGACTAACGCCGACGGTAAGGCGCGCTTCATCGGTCTGCCCGATCGCCTGAAGCATGGCGTCTATTTCCACGCCTCCGAAGGCGATCGCAGCGGCGAGGCCTTCGATGACCCCGTCAACACTTGCAAGGCCGAGTTTACGATCAAGCTGGTAGAGACACCGAAGTAAAAGCCGGAGTCCGAAAGCCCGAAGCCGGAAACCGGAACCCCAGTTACCTCCTGTCTCGCACCGACGATTGTGGCGCGCACTCTCCGCATGTCCTATGATGATGCCGTCATCGTCATCATGCCGGGCGGAGCCGTGCTTCGCCCAGACGGAGTACCGGTGGGCGAGTTCGGCGACAAATTCCGCAAAGAACGAGAGAAGAAAGGCATTTCGCTCGACGACGTTTCGAACGTCACCAAGATCGGTTCGCGCATGTTGCAAGCCATCGAGGAAGAGCACTTCGACCGGCTTCCCGGCGGCGTGTTCAACAAAGGTTTTATCCGCGCCTACGCGAAACATCTTGGCCTGAATGACGACGAGGCGGTGACCGAATACCTCGCCTGTCTCCGTCAGGCGCAGATCGATGCTCAGGCCTCGTGGCAGCCACAGACGCGCGAAAGCGCGCCGGTCAAACGGTTACCCGCCGAAACTGGCAAGGCCGAGACCATCAAGAAGGAATCGAAGGCGCCGCCGCCCACGCCGGTTCAGACTCCCAGTCAAGGCGACGAACTGCCCGAACTGCATCTTCCTCGTGCTGAGCACCTCCGTTCGCAGCGGCAGCCTTATCTGAAACACGGCGTGAATGAAATCCCCTGGCGTATCGTTGCAGTTGCGACTGTGATTATCGTGCTGGCGGCAGTGTTGTGGCACAGAAACTCGCGCAGCAGCACTCCCCAAGGGGGCCCAAACCCACCATCTGCGAACCAGACAACGTTGACATCAGCATCTGGCGCCACCGCACCCACACCTCCGGGGATCAAGCCGGGGCAAGGCGCGGAGGCCCGGTCTACAACGCAGAATCCCCAGACACCTCCCGGTACACGGCCGGCTGCGACGCCTGCTGCTGAGCCCGCCAGCGAAAATGCCGCACACACTGAGGGAACAACCGTTTCGCCTACAGCCGCGCACTCAAGGTCTGCCGCGACCGCCGCGCCGCCACTGAGCCTGGTGATTCGCGCATCGGAAAATTCCTGGGTTTCGGTCAGCGCCGACGGTCAGGCGGCCAGCCAGGAAACGCTGATTGCCCCCGCTCACACGTCGGTCCGCGCCCGACAGGAAGTCGTGGTCAGAGTGGGCAACGCCGCTGGAGTCAGTTTTTTATTCAACGGCAAAGAGATTCCGCCGCAAGGCAGCGAGTCCGAAGTGAAGACTCTCGTGTTCGATAGTTCGGGCTTGAAGACGACTCTACCCGGCCTGGCGCCCACAACGGTTAACTGAGAATCGGATCGCGCCCAGCAACCGGTCGAGTATGCCCGATTAAGAATCACGATTGAGGAATCAGGGGACGAGAAATCAGAGTTATATTTCTCTCACCGCGACGTCCTTCTCCATTGCCGTTCGCTGTTCGCTTGCGGACACCCTCGCCGAAATCGAACGAAACAGACTGCGCTACACAAAGTGTGTTTCCCTGAAAACTAAACGAGTTGAGTCCTTTCGGAATTGGTCACCGGCGTGCAGATTCTTCTTCCCCTGAAGGACGAACCCATGCACACCCTGCTACAGGATTTTCGTTTCAGCCTTCGACAACTGTTCAAGAGTCCCGGATTTGCGTTGACCGCTGTCATCTCCCTGGCCCTCGGAATCGGAGCGACGACCGCGGTGTTCAGCGTGGTCTACGCGATTCTGATGAATCCCTATCCCTACGCTGCCTCGAATCGCATGGTCCACATGCGCCTGCAGGACAAATCCGGACAGCTCCAAGGAGTCGGTCTCACAGGCGGGCAATGGCAGCAGATCCGAAAGTCGCCGGTTGTCGAAGATTCCTTCATGGAGGATGACTGGAGCCTCACCGTCACCGGTCACGATCTTCCCGAAGACGTGCAGGGCGTCTACCTGAGTTCCAATTCCTTCACTTTCCTCGGCGTTCCGGCGGTCTTGGGGCGTGGACTGATTCCCTCCGACGCAATTGATGGGCAGGATCCCCAACCGGTCGCTGTCCTCGGCTACAAGTTCTGGCAGCGCCACTTTAACGCAGACCCTTCGGCGCTCGGTCAGACACTGCAAGTGGTGCGCAAGAACTACACTATCGTCGGCGTGGCGGCGCCGCGCTTCACCTGGGGCGACGGCGATGTCTATCTGCCGCTCAAAGTCACACAAGATCCGGTCAAGGCGTTGTACGTCGGGATCCGTCTGAAATCAGGAATAACCCCTGAGGCAGCCAGCGCGGCCCTTCAGCCTCTCATCGAGCAGTTCGCCAAGGAAACGCCGAAACATTTTCCCTCCGATAGTTCCCAGCTCCACCTGGTAGGCCTGAACGAGCAGTTCGTTCACGATCTCGGCGGGACGCTCTACCTGCTGTTCGGCGCGGTCGCGTTGTTACTGGCGATCGGGTGCGGAAACGTGTCCATTCTGCTGCTGGCGCGCGGCGCGTCGCGACACCATGAATTTGCAGTTCGCACCGCGATTGGCGCCAGTCGGCCGCGGATCATCCGCCAATTGCTGACCGAAGCGTTGCTACTCTCATTGACCGGAGCCGTGTTGGGAGTGCTGCTCGCGTATCGCGTTCTAGCGGTCATCGTTAATCTTCTCCCGCAATATTCCTTCCCGCATGAGGCCGCCATCCAGATCAATTTGCCGGTGCTGGCTTTCAGTGTAGGCGTCGCAATGCTTACCGGGATTCTTTTTGGCTTGTGGCCGGCGCTCCAGCTTTCGCGGCCCGAAGTGAGTCAGGTGATGCAGTCCAGTACACGCAAGATTGCTGGAGCGCTGCACGGACGCACCACGCACACAGTCCTCACCGCCGCCCAGGTCGCGCTCACGCTAGTCATGCTGGCCGGCGCGGGCGCCGCCATGGAGGGCTTTCTACGTCTCATCCACACACCTCTGGGCTATGACCCGCACAATGTAATGTCAGTCGGAATTCCGGTGCATGACGGCTCTTATCCAACCTGGCCGGCGCGGGAGGCTTACTTCGAACATCTGCTCAACAAAACGTCCACCGTTCCTGGCGTCAGCATGGTGGCAATCTCCAGCAACGCCACTCCACCTTCTAACGGCTGGCCCACCGGAATCGAGGTTCTCGGACAACTTCCGCGCAGCGACCAGAAAGTTCGCATCAACTTCGTAAGCCCCAGCTATTTCCCACTCCTGCGCATCCCGCTGGCGCAGGGCAGGATTTGGGACGAAATGGAAACCCACAATGCCGCGCACGTGACCGTCATCAACCAGACCATGGCGCGGCTCTACTTTCCCAATGGCGACGCGCTAGGTCACTCTCTGCGCGTTCCTGACAACAAAGATGCAGCGCCATATACCACCGCCGCGCAAGGCTCCGATTCCTGGATGCAGATTGTCGGCGTCGTCGCCGATAAACGCGACGACGGATTGAGGAATCCGATTCTGCCCGAGGCTTTCCTGCCTTACACGTCGGCGATGCGGATGTGGACGCAGATCCTCGTTCGCTCCGACGTACCGCCGCTCTCGCTGCTTCATGCCATCGGAATGCAGGTAAACTCGGTCGATCCTGATCAGCAGATCAACGGACAGGTTCAGGATCTGGAGCACTGGATCACGAGCCAGCAGGAATATGAGCAAGAGCAGTTCGTCGCATGGCTGTTCGGCGCATTCGCGCTGCTGGCCGTCGCTTTGGCGGCGGTAGGACTCTAACAGCGTCGTTTCCTATACGGTCGCGCAGCGGACGAACGAATTCGGCATTCGCGTGGCGCTAGGCGCACAGCGCACCCATGTCCTGCGAATCGTGCTCGCGTCCACTCTCGTAAGCCTAGGCAGCGGAATCGCGGCCGGCCTTATCCTGACCCTGGCCCTAAAGGAAGTTCTGGCGCAATGGGCTGAGGGCAGCTCCCATGACCCTCTGATCCTGCTCGCCGTGACTGTGCTGCTGAGCGTCGTAGCCGCGATCGCCTGCAGCGGCCCCGCGAGACGTGCGCTGCGAGTCGATCCGATCACTGCCCTGCGCTACGAATAGACGTACGTTCGCCAGATCCTTGATTCCCTCTCCATGGACAAGGCAGGTCCCAAGATGAAGGTGCGTTGTCCTTCCCCTTTTGGAGGTTTTTACTTCTTTTGGAAATTTTTGCTGGCCCCACTGAACCACGAATCCCTTCCATCCACTTCCCGAATTGCGCTATTGAATTCATCCCACAGCACTTAACCCTAAAATCGTTGCGTGAAGCCATGCCCTCTGTTAGCCTTTTTTGAAGGACTTCCTTTCGATGGGTCGCTTCGTCGCGGCCGCGTGGATTTCCGCGGGCCCGCCATATCTTCAGCCCAGAATTTTTTCTGCACGCAACCGCAAGACGTGCACCTAAAGGAGACACTTAACTTGGCATCAAAGAACCGTTACTTATTTACTTCCGAATCGGTTACCGAAGGCCATCCCGATAAGATCGCCGACCAGATTTCCGACGCCATTCTCGACGCCTGCCTGGCCGAAGATTCCACCAGCCGCGTCGCCTGTGAGACTCTCACCGCTACCGGACTGGTGGTCATCGCCGGGGAAATTACGACGAAAGCTTATGTCGATTTCCAGCAGGTCGTTCGCGGCACGGTCCAGGCCATCGGCTATGACAATGCGGTCTACGGTTTCGACTGCAACACCTGCGCCGTGATCTCCAGTATCAACAAGCAATCAGGCGATATCGCCATGGGCGTAGACACCGGCGGCGCCGGCGATCAGGGCATGATGTTCGGCTATGCGGTGAATGAGAATGTCGACCTGATGCCGACCCCCATTTCTCTGGCCCACAAGCTCACCCAGCAGCTCTCGCTGGTTCGCAAGAACGGAACACTTCCCTTCCTTCGTCCTGACGGCAAATCCCAAGTAACTGTGGAGTACGACGCCTCTGGAAAAGTTCTGCGCGTCGATGCCGTGGTCATCTCCAGCCAGCACTCCGAGACCGTGGGCAACGACGATCTGCGCGGGGGAATTCTGAAGCATGTCATTCAGGCAGTGATCCCCGCCAACCTGCTCGACGAGGACACCAAGTACCACATCAATCCCACCGGACGCTTCGTCATCGGAGGTCCCATGGGGGATACCGGACTGACCGGACGCAAGATCATCGTCGACACTTATGGCGGCATGGGCCGTCACGGCGGCGGGGCGTTTTCCGGAAAGGATCCGACCAAGGTCGACCGTTCGGCCGCCTATATGGCGCGCCACATCGCCAAGAATGTCGTTGCCGCAGGCCTTGCCGATCGCTGCGAAGTACAACTTGCCTATGCCATCGGAGTGGCCGAGCCCGTGAGTGTGCTCGTCGAAACGTTCGGCACCGAAAAAGTCGATCCGGCCATCATTCCGGATTTGATTCGCGCTCACTTCAAGCTCACACCGCGGAGCATCATCGACGCGCTGAATCTTCGCCGCCCGATCTATAAGAAGACCGCAGCCTACGGACACTTCGGACGCAGCGACCCTGATTTCACCTGGGAGGCAACTGACAAAGCGGCGAAGCTGGCCAGTGACGCCGGTCTGCGGGAACCCGCAGCGCACGGAGTTCGCAAATAATCGTCCAGTAGAGACGCAGCATGCTGCGTCTCTCTCTTCACGCGCAGGCCTGCCTCTGGCGGCAAGACGTTGCAAGTAGCGTCTCTACCCAACAATGCGAGGTGAGAACCGAAGTGCCATATCGGGTAGGCCGAAGGGGGCATTCCAAACGGTCAGCGGGTAATCCTGACCAGCACGGAAAGTTCGTGTATTCTTCGGGAAGTGATTTCTGATTCGTCGAGATTCTTAGGTTCACCAAACTTTAATTCCTGCCGCTTCTAGCGCGCGCCACTTAGGAGAAGTATGTCAACAACTGCGGTTAATTCCGATATTAAGGGCATCGAACTGGCGGACTTGGGGAAAAGACGCATCGAGTGGGCGAACCAGTCCATGAAGGTGTTGCAGATCATCCGCAAGGAATTCATCAAGAACCAGCCCCTGAAGGGCATACGCATCTCCGCCTGCCTGCACGTAACCGCCGAAACGGCGAACCTCGGCATCTGCCTGCGCGATGGCGGAGCCGATGTTGTGCTCTGCGCCTCGAACCCTCTGTCTACCCAGGATGATGTTGCTGCCAGCCTGGTGCGCGATCACGGCATTCCTGTATTCGCCATCAAGGGTGAAGATAACGACACTTACTATAATCACATTCAGTCGGCCATCGACCACAAGCCCCACCTGACGATGGATGACGGCGCCGATCTGGTCACGATTCTGCACACCAAGCGCACCGACGCGCTGGAAGGTGTCATCGGCGGCACCGAAGAAACGACGACTGGCGTCATCCGGCTGCGAGCCATGGCGAAGGAAGGCATGCTGAGGTTCCCCGTTGTCGCAGTCAACGACGCCGATACCAAGCACCTGTTCGATAACCGCTACGGCACGGGACAATCCACGATCGACGGCATCATCCGCGCTACGAATTTCCTGCTGGCAGGATCGAAGTTCATCGTCGCCGGCTACGGCTGGTGCGGACGTGGGCTGGCCAGTCGTGCCCGCGGCGCAGGCGCCGAAGTCATCATCACAGAAGTCGACCCCACCAAAGCCCTCGAAGCTGTCATGGACGGCTTCCGCGTCATGTCGATGGCTGAAGCTGCCAAACTCGGCGACATTTTCTGTACCGTTACCGGCAACAAGAGCGTGCTCACGCGCGAACACTTCGAGTTGATGAGAGATGGAGCGATCATCTGCAACTCCGGCCACTTCAATGTGGAGATCGACATCCCGGCGCTCGACAAAATGTCATCCTCCAAACGTACCACGCGCACTTTTGTCGACGAGTATTCGCTCAAAGACGGACGCAAGATTAATCTGCTCGGCGAAGGCCGCCTCATCAATTTGGCCGCAGCCGAGGGCCATCCCGCATCGGTAATGGATATGAGCTTCGCCGACCAGGCACTCTCAATCGAATACATGGTCAAGAACCACAAGAAGCTGGAGAAGACGGTCTACCGCGTCCCCGAGGAACTCGATAAACGCGTCGCGCGCCTGAAACTGGAGTCGCTCGGCATCAAGATCGACCGCCTCAGCCCCGAGCAGGAAGAATACCTGGCTGGCTGGAGCGAAGGCACGTAAGACAGCCAGCGTCAGCCCTCAGGCGTCGACGAGACACGTAGGGACGGACGCCCACGCTCATGCAGCGGCCCGAAGGTATCGGGCCGCTCGTTTTTTGTTATTCAAACGCTCTGCCTGGCGCTTCCAAGAGTTTTGACCATGAACAAGAAGGAAATAGCTGCTGTTTTATTTACAGCGTCAATGTAATATGATCTGCCAGCGCCATGCCCCGTCACGCCGACCCCGATCTCGAAGATCGCATCCTCAAAGCGGCTCACACCCTGTGGCATCGTGGAGGCGACAAGGCTCTAACTTTAAGGGCGGTCGCTCGCGCCGCTGGCACGAATACGCCCGCCGTGTATCGCCGGTTCAAAGATCGTCAGGACTTGTTGCGCGGCCTGCTGCGCCGCATTGCGAATCGCATTCGGGAAGACTTCGAGGCGAGCAGTACGATCGAAGGCATGGCCGAGGCATATGTGGAGTCGGCGGTGAACCTGCCTCACGAGTACGAATTGTTCTACGGCCATGTGCACGAACTATCGCCACCCAAGGGACCAGGCCGGCCGCGGCCGATCCGCGATTCAAGACCGAACTTCGGCTTGGTTGAAAAGCGGTTGGCCGATCGGCTCGGCGGGCGTCCGGAGGATCACACGCAACTAGGGCTCGCGATCTGGTCCACGCTGCATGGCACGGCCTCACTGCTGCTTTCGAAGGGCATTCCTGAAGGACACGAAGCCGAGCTGCGATCCGCTTGCCGAGCCGCTGTGAAGGCGCTGCTCGATGGAGCGGCCAAGTTTCCTGAAAAGAAACAGACGCGCGCCTAAGCACGGCACTCCGTCGAGGCGGGAGAAGAGTCTTATCCCGCTGGTCCTATCGCAAATTCTGCCGATAGAACCCAAATGGGCTGTGCATGACGAAAATCCTGCTGGTCGATGACAGCAAGTTCCTGAGAATTGCGACGGAGCGTGCGCTGGCGCGGGCCGGCTACGAAGTGACCACCGCAACCGACGGAGAGCGCGCCCTCGAAATGGCGCGCACCACAATGCCGGATCTCATTCTGCTCGATATGCTGCTGCCCAAAATGCCGGGGCCTGAAGTTCTGAAGGCGTTGAAAAAAGACCCCGCCACTGCGGGGATTGCTGTCGTCATATTCACTGGACTGTCGCAGAAGAACGCTTACCGGCTCGAGAAGGACGGCGCCTTCGCCTTCCTCGAAAAATCCGCGCTCCAGTTGGACAAGGGCTGCGATGCATTCCTCGCCGCGCTGGCTGGGATCGTGAAGAACCTGAACCTCGAAGTTCCAGTTTCAGCCCTGAGCCAGGCGCTCGGAGCCCAGCATTAAGCCCCGGAGCGCACCGGCCCAGCACGGCGGGCAATCGACGGTAACTCTTAAGAAGTAACCCCCTTTCCTTGGTCAAATGCCAGAATTCGCCCCAAGCGACCCGTTTTCTGCCGGGCGCTGAAAATAAATCACTTACTTGTGGGAACCGAAAACGGGGCTGCGGAGTCTATGTGAACTGTAGGGTCTGGGCTCTGCTGGTAGTTTGGCTAAACCGCGCCAGTACGTTCGAATTTCAAGGCGCGGGCAGGTGGAAAATCCTATAATTAGGGGACGCCGTTTATGGCGGGAGCAACCACCTTGGGTGATCTGGCAAGTGCAATCGGGACACGGGCGCATGAAGAAGCGGCCGTTGTCGCGGAGTTGAAGGCTGGTTCGGAGGCCGCTTACGCATGGCTGATCGGCGAGTTTCAGCAGCCGGTGTACGGACTCGTGTACCGCATAGTGAATGATCCCGCGGATGCGGCCGATACCACGCAGGACGTCTTCCTGAAAGTCTTCCGCGGCATGAAGCACTTCCACGGCGAGTCGAGCCTAAAGACCTGGATCTACCGCATTGCCCTGCATGAAGCGGCGAACCGTCGCCGCTGGTGGTTCCGGCACAAGGCGCGCGAGACTTCGATTGAGCCCGTGGAATCCGAAGGTGCGGGCACGGGCGCCGGAGAGAACGCGATGCAGGTTGCGCTCACTGATCACGCCGAGTCACCATTCGACAACGTGGCTCACCACGAGGTGCAGCGCCGCGTCGAAGGAGAGCTGGACAAGCTGGCTGAACCGTATCGCACAACGCTGATCCTGCGCGATCTGGAAGATATGTCGTACGAAGAGATCGCGGAAGTCCTCGATATCTCGCTAGGGACGGTGAAGTCTCGCCTTACCCGTGCTCGAGACGCGTTGCGGCAACGGCTGACGCCGTATATCCGCGAAGTCGGAAATGAGATGGGGTTGACCGCTCCGACCGACGTAAAAAAACAAGAGCGGGGTTCGCGGTCGCAGGTTGCTGGAGGGGGTAGAAGGGCTGAGGTGATGTCATGAATACGGGCACAGAAAACATCACGGGAATGCGGTGCCCCGAGGCGAAGAGTCTGTTTTCGCCATACTTGGATGGAGCCGTGACCGGCGCCGAGATGATAGCTCTCCAGCGGCACATGTCGGGTTGCGCCGGCTGCAGCGAGCACTATGAGTCCCTGCGCAAATCGCAGCGCCTGTTGGCGAGTATGGCGCGGCCGAAGGCTCCGGCCGATTTGGGACTGAGGCTGCGCGTCGCGATTTCGCGCGAAGGCGCCCAAGCGCGTCGTCTTCCGTTCGCCGGATTGCTGGTACGGCTCGACAACGCCCTCCGCGCGCACATGGTTCCGGCGACGGCAGGTTTTCTAAGCGCGCTGCTGATTTTCGGAATCGCGATGGCCGATTTTGTGGCGCCATCGACATTGCAGGCCAACAACGACGTTCCGCTGGTGATGGTTAACACTGCTCCGCAGTTGTTGCCCAGCGCCTTCGGCATGACTCTGGATACGATTAATGCCGATTCGCTCGTGATCGAAGCCTATGTCGACGCCAACGGACGCGTGCAGGATTACCGCATCCTCTCCGACTCGAACGACTCGAACGAAGTGCTGCCGCAAGTAAAGCGAATGCTGATCTTCACCACCTTCCGTCCCGCGCTCTCCATGGGACGCCCAACGGCCAGCCGGGCTGTGTTGTCGTTCTCAAGGATCAGCGTCAGGGGATAGTCACGGGGCTTCGAGCCCGTAACGGACGGGCACCGGTTAATGCTCATCCCGTATGCCGAGCAGTGTCAGCCTCTTCCTTGGGTACGTTGGCTACCGGGTCCCGCATTCCGATGAAATCGCGCCCCGGATGAAACGCCTGAAACGTCCCAAAGAACCTTCAGTCGTCATTTCTTATATGGCCACTGTGCTTTCGTAAACAGCGCGCCGTCGATCCAGATGGTTTGGCCGCTGATAAATGACGCTCCTTTGCTGGCCAGAAAAACTACTGTCGGAGCGATGTCGGCGGCAGTACCGACGCGTGCCAAGGGAGTCAGCTTGGACCACGTCCCCGCGTAGTCCGGGTCTTCGGTTTTTGTGCGCTCGGATTCGATTGAGCCCGGCGCGATGCAGTTCACTCGTATTCCGTACTGTCCCAACTCGACTGCGGCTTCTTTGGTGAACATCTCAATTCCGCCCTTACTCGCCGTGTAGGCCACCAAAGACGGAAACGCGAGCTTGTTGCAGCCCGACCCGAGGTTCACGATCGAGCCTCCGCCGTCGCTTTTCCTGTGGCGGGCGGCCATGTGGCGCGCGGCTTGTTGCGTGCAGAGGAAACATCCCTTCAAGTTGGTGTCGACGACCAGATCCCATTCTTCTTCCGTCACATCGAGGAGCGGCTTCCAGGTCTGAACTCCGGCGTTGTTGACCAGGAGATCGAGGCGTCCGAAGGCAGCGAGCACGCGCTCGAACATCGCAGCCACCTGACTGCCGGAACGGACATCAGCTTCGACTGCAAGCGCGTCGGGATTCAACGCGCGAACTTCCGCCATCGTCGAATCCACTTGAGGCGCGGGATCGTTGTAGTAATTGACGGCGACCCGGTATCCGTTGCGCGCCAGTTCGAGCGCGATTTCCTTACCGATCCCGCGACTGGCACCGGTCACCAGTGCGGTCTGGCCCTGCGGCATAGTCACCTCGTGAACGGGCGCGCGGCCCGTGCTTTCACGAAGGAGTATATTCCCGGCGCCACGATTTGAGGTTTGGACGGTTCTAACGCCGAGCAGGAGTCGCAATGGACAAGCCAATGGCGGCAAGCTCTGGAGTGCCCATCTTTCGAAAATCGCGAAAGATGGGGCAGGCTTATTCGTGCGAGCGTAAGAGTGGGTCAGCACACTTTTGCTTCTCAAGTCGCAGGCAGGTGATGGGGCCTTTGCTGGGAACAACCGAAGCAAAGACTATTCGTGTCGTAGGGCGTCCATCGGCTCGACTCTTGAAGCCCTCATAGCCGGGACCCATCCCGCCAGCAAGGCGACAGCAAGCAGCAAGATAGCCGCTCCGACAAGTGAAGCCGGGTCGGAGGGTTGCAGTCCGTAGAGCATGGACTTCACCAATTGCCCCAGGCCAAGCGCAACCGTGACTCCGACCACAACCCCAACACATGCGAGCCAACCCGCTTCCTTCAAAACCATGCCTCGAACCTGTCTGCGTTCCGCGCCCAACGCCAGGCGAATTCCAATTTCGTTGATCCGCTGCGAGACCGCGTATGCCATGATTCCGTAGATCCCCACGCAAGCCAGGGCGAGCGCGAGAATTCCAAACGCCGCAGTCAGGCTGGCAAAAACGCTCTCCTGCGAAATCGTGTCGTTAATTTGCTGTCGCTGTGTCCGTACATCCAGCAATGGCAAATCGCGATCGATGCCCTGCACGACTGCCCGCAACGAGGGCACAATAGCGTCCGGCTGCATCCGGGTTCGCACAATGTATGTGACGCCGCCAATATCCTTCGATTGCCGGTAGAGATCGAAATGGAGGGGTGGCGTCGCCTGCTGCAGATTCGAATAGCGTGTGTCGGCGGATACGCCGATAATTTCGAGCCAGCTCCGGTTCTTGACTGTCACGTCCTCCATGCTGAAACGGCGGCCTATCGGATTCTGGTTGG
>CAWJRY010000002.1:0-153994 GCA_963845405.1 uncultured Acidobacteriaceae bacterium
AATCCAGACGGCAACGCCGCCTCAAGATTGATTGGTTCGCCGGTGATGGGGTGGTGGAAGTTTAGAAATCGGGCGTGCAGGAAATATCCTCCGTCGCCGGGGAGGCCGGGGAGATTTTCAAGAGGCTGTCCGGATGAACCGTACAGAGGATCGCCTACCAGCGGATGGCCGATCGATGCCAGATGGATTCTGATTTGATGAGGGCGTCCCGAATTCAGGCCTACCTCAAATGTTGTGGTGCCTGGTGTACTGCTTGGTGCCGTGCTGCTTGGCGCCCGTGAGATCACCTTCGCCAATGACTTTGACGGCTTGCCACTCGGGCTGGCGGCCCACACGGAACCGATGAGCGGGTGCGGTACAAGTCCGATGGGTGTGAGAATTTCGTAGGTGTCGTGTTGTGCAACGCCTTGCGCCAGTGCTCGGTAGATTTTTTGAATTCCGGGTGTGTTCCAGTTTGCCTCTAGTTGAGAGGCCGCCTGCGGCGTCTTGGCGAAGAGGACGATGCCGGTAGTGGCTCGGCCTAACCGGTGGACAGGGTTTGCGTTGGGGGTTTGCTTTTGCACCAGGCGCAGGAGAGTATTTTCCATGAAGCCGCCGCCGGGGAGGGTGGGCAGCCCACCAGGTTTGTTAACGGCCAACAGGTGCGGGTCGTTGAACAGTACTTCGAAGTGCTGAGGAGTGTCTGGTTCGATCCAAGGGGGACGGTTCCAGACAAGGGTTTGGCCTGAAGTGAGCGATTCGCTTCCGGTGGCTGTGATGCCGTTGACGGTGACTTCGCGGTTGTTCAGATTTTGTTGCCAGGCTTGTGGAGTGGAGTGTGGGTAAAGGCTTGCCAGGTGAGAGAGCAGGGTCCGTCCGTGATCTTTGCTGCTGATGATTGTGGTATAGGCATGGCCCCGGTTGAGCATATGGTTTGAGTGTAAGCGATCGAAACAAACAGTCCGGAAGTCTTTGGACGGGTGGCCCACACAAACGCGGTTTTCGTTGTGTGGGGGACTAGGAGTTTTTTTCGTCTTCGTGCTACGCGATCCATCGCAAGAAGTCCCCACTCAAGCCAAAACCGGGATTGAATGGGACACCCGTCCGCAAGAAATCATCTGAGCGAGCTACCGCTTGCCAGCGAGCGCTGAATGGCATCCTTCGCTCCACCAATCGCGTCACGGACTGGACCATCAGAATAAATCGGCTTGGGCGGAGCATCTTGCCACAGTGTTCCTGGCTGATATACCGCGATGTAGTCCCATACAACCGTTGAGCGGTTCCGTTCTCCGAGCAAGTGAGACAACGCTCGACTCTTATCCCAGTGCTGCACCGCTCGTACATCAGAAATACGCGCGAGGGCAGCGGTCGAAGGCGCAGCAAAATCCGTGGGCAGCACCGGTTCCCAAATCGCAAAAACCCGTACGTTCTGGTTACTGATTTCCCGCAGCAATCGTCCGGTTGCAGAGGCCCCCTGCAGACAAACAGCTCAAGTGGGCGACAGCATAACGACAACGCGGATAGAGGACGCAGAAGAGTTGAACGCGGTTTTCAGCGGCGTAAGGTCGCCTGAGGAAAACTGGCCAGAGGAGGCTGTAGCTTCGGTGTCGAATGTCCGCCGCAAAAGTAATACACAGCCCCAAACACCGTCAGAAGGGCCGCAACAAGCATTCGATTTCGATTCATGATTTGCCTGCCAAAAGATCGGGCACTAAGTTGGCGATCACCTGTGGGAAGAAGATGAATGCCACGACCACAATCGCCGAAAACCACAAGAGAAAAGTGCTGATCCAGCTAGGCTTGCAATTGCACTCCTTCGCCCGCCACGATCTGTAAAACCCAAAGGCAATGAGCAACACGGATAGAACAAGCAGGTAGGGTCGCAACCGGACGACAAAAGCGGATGTGCCTGCTGCTCCGGCAGCGAAGAGAAAAGGCAGCAGCGGCAGGCAGCAGCTTGACGCCACAATGACGCTGCCGAGAGCAGCCACACTGGCAACCACGGTGCTCCTTGAATCAGATTTACCTGTCGCCTGATTTTCTTCCATTCGAGATATTTTCCCGGCCATTGAAGTCGACCATTCTGACTTCGTAAATGGTGCTGGGGGATGAGTCGAGCACGAACCGGATCTTGTTCATTGTGGCGTGCTCCCAACCGCTGCCGCCCGGATTGCTTCCCGAATCAATTCGCGGGAAGGTATTCCGCTTGAGTATCTGCGGCACATCAACCCGAAATCCATTCGTTCGCCCGCATTCGGCTCGATGTCGAGGCCATTAACGCGAACTGTAGGTGAGCCTAAGAATCTCATGTTGTGCGCTGTCTCTACATCTGCAACCAGAACCTCTCTGACTTCCGCATCACAACCCTGTTCTCGGAGGACCTGGTTCGCCGGTGATGGGCGGTGGAATTTTAAAGGTCGGGCGTGCGGGAAATATCCTCCATCGCCGGGGAGGCCGGGGAGATTTTCAAGAGGGGGGCGGGTGGCCCGGGCTTTTGATTGCTGGCAGGCACAGCACCGAGGGTGCCCCGTACTTTGTGCAGTTTGCAAAGGGCGGGTACCACGAACGCATGCGCAACCGACTTTGTGCGGAAAGAACAAAAGCTGCGTCGGCAGCATCGCCGCCCACCCCTTCGGCGAGCTCAGGGCAGGCTCTTGCAAAAAAACGCAGGGATGGGCACCTTCCCGACGTTTACCGCCGACAAGATTTACGCGCCTCTCAGGATTGCGCGACGTCGGTTCCATGTTTCGGATGTTACCAACATACCAACCAGTATGTATGGAACCATAACTTCCTCCCCGTGTGTATGAAAATTTGGAGGAAAAAGCCATATGGTCATTTTGAGATCGTCCCGGAATGCTGTTCGTCCGTGCCTATCTTGCGTAGTTCGAAGTCTGCGGATTGTTGCCCCAACGTAATCACTGTGATCGTGGAACATAACGTGCTCCCTCGATTGTTGCTCGGCAGGAGTTTGTGAAGTTGTGAGCCTCTGCTCCCAATCGCAAATGAACTGGCAGAGCGCCGAAGGGCACATGACGGAAATCGTCAGTCGCCTCGGCACCACGATCTGCGAGAGGAAAAAAGATATGAGCACGCAGGATGTAAGGACGATTCAGCCCTTCCGGAACTTTCGGAAACTGTGGGTTGCGACGATGGCTCTGGCTTGCTTCAGCAGTGCGGTCGCGCAAGCGCGCTACAAAGTTCAGGATTTGGGCGTTCAGCACCCCGACAACCTGGGCATGGCCATGGGCCTCAATAATTTCGGCTGGACGCTGACTATGGATCAGCTCCTGGATCATTCCGTCACTTCCACCCAATTTCCAGCCGTGAAAGGCACGGTGAGGATCAGCATCCGCGATCTCAACCTTCCACTCGGCACGCTTGGAGGAAAGAACAGTTCGATCAACTGGAACGGAATCAATGACAGCGGGGAAGCTGTCGGTATGTCGGAAACATCGGTTCCCGATCCGAATGGCGAAGACATTTGCACTTTCGGCACACACGCTACATGTCATCCGTTTCTCTGGCAAAACGGCGTGATGCACGCTCTCCCAACGCTGGGCGGGAATAACGGGCAGGCCAGCGCCATCAATAACAGCGGACAAGCTGTAGGCTATGCGGAAAATGGTCTCGTGGATCCTACCTGTACGTCCGGCATCATTAATAATCGGGTTGACCTGCCAGTATTGTGGGAGAAAGGCAAAGCCCAACCTCTTTCTACGATCGGAAACGACACAGACGGAGTCGCATTCGGCATCAACAATAAAGGCCAAGCCGTAGGTTACTCGGGAACCTGCACCGCGGTGAATTTCGCCGTGCTGTGGGAAAACAATACTGCCACGCCGCTTCCGGACCTCGGAACTCCGGGCGCCATAGCCTACGCCATTAACGGCCACAACCAAATCGTTGGGCAAGCCGTCAACTCTGAGGGCACAGCCCTGGCCGCTCTTTGGGAGAACAATACAGTCACAGCCCTCGGCGGCCTTCTGCCGGGAGATGCTGCCGCTTTTGCGACCAGCATCAATAACAAGGGCCAGGCAGTGGGGAGCGCCTTCGACTTCAACTCCAGCTGGACCCGTGGACTCCTCTGGGAGAACGGAAAGATGTACGACCTGAATACTCTATTCCCCGCAAGTTCCCACCTCTACATAATCTCGGCCAGCAACATCAATGAGAGCGGACAAATCGCGGGTATGGCGGTGGTGATGGATGGGACGAATGCGGAAAATATCGTCCACTCCTTTCTGGCAACCCCGGTCGACGAAGACCAAGGCAAGACGGTTGCCGACGTCGTCCGTACGCGTCCGACAATCACTTTGCCCGCGGCGAATGTTGGCAGGCAGCTTTCGCCGAGGTCCGCACACTGCTCAATCCACGCTAAAGGCAATTTCTGAGCTTCCGCACCATGCCTTCCGACGATGCTGCGCTTGGGCGCACGATGTTGAGCCTTTGCGGGACATTCTGGGTCGCGTGAATATCGACGCGACCCAGAATTTTTCGCATAGGCTGGTGAGTAGAGAAAACGTTAACGGCTGAGATATCGCGCCATTCCACTCATTGAACCCGCTCGGGCAATTCTCAATGAGTGTAAATCCCCTGATTGCAAAAGCTACTTCCGGGGTTGCGCCGTTAGTCAGGACTTATGCACACTCCAAGATAGTTCACCGTAAGCCATCGGGAAGATATAATTCCCGCGTGCGACAACCTATGCGGCATGTAATGGCGCTTCGCGTTTCCAAAGCGGTTCTCGTTTTTGCAGTCGCACTTTTCTACACGATTCTGGTCCTAAACAACATCACGGATTACGGCTCCAACTATGAGTTTGTCCGCCACGTCCTGATGATGGACTCAACCTTTCCGGGGAACCACCTCATGTGGCGCGGCGTGTATTCGCCGCGAGTGCATACGGCCTTCTACATCGGCATCATCGCGTGGGAATCAGTCACTATGCTTCTATGCTGGTGGGCTGGTATTCGGTTGCTGAAATCGTATCGTGCGGACAGGGCGCAATTCGCCGCTGCGCTGAACGTCGCCGTGATTGCGCTGACGACCAGCCTGCTGATGTGGTTGGTGGCATTCCTCGATGTCGGGGGCGAATGGTTTCTGATGTGGCAGTCGAAAATGTGGAATGGGCAGGAAGAGGCATTCCGAATGTTTACCATTGTCGGTGTGGTGTTCTTGGTTGTGGTGCAATGCGAGCCCGTTCCCGATTTTAGTCGGCAATCTGGAGCGGATCGTCCGCCAACCGGTAGCTGAGGTCACTTCTTCTTAGAGTCGCTGCTGCGCTCGCAACAAAATTCGCTCAACTGAGGTCAATGTGAAAAGAGAACGCCTGACACAGATCGTCCTGGTGATCGTGGGGCTGGTCTATCTGGCCCCAAGTTATTTTCTATATTTGGACCTGCGGCATTCCAGCTGGCTTTTGGTGCGGAAGAACGAGTGTGATCCGATGTTTCTGAGCTTTTTCATTCCGGTCGGGATCTTTCTGCTCACAGCCGCAAGGAGACCGTCTGAACATCGCTCGATGATTGCTCTCGCAGCTTGGTGGAGCATCTCCCATAGCTCCGTGATGGCGATTCAAACCGTGGAGGCGTGGATTCACGGCGTCCCCCGGAACTTTACTGATGTGGTCCTATTCCTCGTGATCGGAGTTGTCCTGTTAGCGCTTCTGCCAGCAAAACGAGAGGCAATCGCGCCGGGAGTCTTTGCTTAACTCGGCAAACTTAGCAGCTTGATTAGGGTTCCTCCCATAATCCGGTTCCGTGTGGGCTCTGGAATCTCACATGCATCAAACAGCGCGTGATACTGCTTTACAACGTTCTCGATGCCTTCCAAGCCGGTGTCCGATCCGAACAAAAGCTTGGCGAACGCGTTGGGATCGTTGTCCGGAGTTTTCACTACAGAATCGCCTTGGCCGGTCCACCAGAAAATCTCTTGGAAGGTAGACAAGCGCCGCTGCATCTTCGTCAAACTCGAGCCGCTCAGGTCAAAGAACACGTTCGAATTCCACCGCGCGATCTCAGCGGCCCATTGATACTCCGGGTTGCCGAGATGGGCTCCCAGCACGGTGATCTTCGGGAAGCGACGTGCAATCTCCTCCAGATGAATCGGCCGCATCCGCCCGGACGCCACATCTTCGGCCTCGTCGAAGTTTTTTCTCAATACGATGCCGGTATGAAACAGCACCACCCACCCGTACTCGTTGGCTCGTTCGTAAACCGGGAAATAACTTGGATCGATGTAGGGTTTCTTCACGAACTCGAGCTCGCCAAGCCCACGGAATCCCATGCTGTGCAATTCTTCAACTTGCCGGACCACATCTGGAGCGTCCAAATTCACATACCCAAACGGGATGATCCTGGTGGGGTGCTGTTTTGCCGCTTCGGCGACAACCTTTCGATTCTCAAACGGAGTTAACATCAGGGCGGTTAGATTCAGTCGCTCCGACACCTTCAGGAAATCTTCAATGTAATTTGGATTTTTCGCATCGAAGTGCACGTGCATGTCGACGATGCGCCCTTTGCCACTGGAAGCTGGTACGTCGTCTGATGAACTGTTGGTCGGGGAGTTCTTGTTCTGAGAGGACGCGGACGCCCCAAAACCCCGTGCACTGGATAGCAGAGTGGTTGCACTTGTTGTGCAAACCGCGCTCAGGAATTTTCGACGTGAGAATGGATTAATCATTTTGCTTATCATAGTGTTGCTCCGTTACTGCGCGATCGGCCCCGGCCCGCGCTTTCGCGCGACTCCGAGCCCAAGATCAGAAGCTTCCGCTCGCACAGATTTTCGCTCTTCCATTTCTAGCCGCCGAAGTATGCGAGCTTTGGCTCGCGCGATGGAGCGATCGCGGCAACTGGCTAAGATGCTGCAAACCTATCCAGCCGTGCTGAAGGTTCACGGCTCCATTGAGCCAGAATACAAAGATCTGGTTCGCATTCGTGGCGGTTCCTATTGAGAGTCTGAAGTATCGACTATCCTTGGTGTCACCGCGAACGTCCACGCTGTCGGGAAAGTCGAGCGCATGATTCGATTCATTCTTTGGCCCTCGAGTAAAGCTCCAGGTAATAGTCCAGTCCGGTCCAGCGTTGTCCCGCACCCAATCTTCGAATCTGACCGCGGGCAACCCTCTCTCCAGACTAGACGCCGGCACATCTTTGACCCTGGCAATCGGGCCGAGAGTTTGCGGGTCAGTGGATTCTCGCGAAGAGGGGGCCTCTGTAGGTGGCTTGTTTAGTTTCGATTGACAGGAGAGTGAAAGCGTCAACGCAACTAGTACGCCAGCTGTAGGGATGAATACGCGGTTAGATTGCGAGCGCGACACGGGACAGGCTAGCAGTTCGTAGTCTAGATGTCGATAACAAGCGTTTACACTAACTGGATTCGCGCTGGAAGGACATAAGATGCGGAAAGGCTTCACAAGAAAACCACAACCTGACGCCCCCGGGCCGCCAGTCAAGAACTACATCACGCCGAGCGGGCTGGAGCGACTCAGGGATGAGCACCGGTTTCTGCTCACGAGGGAACGCCCGGCTGTGACGGAGGTGGTGGCGTGGGCTGCCAGCAACGGCGATCGCAGTGAAAACGCCGACTATCAGTACGGCAAGCGGCGGCTGCGGCAGATCGATGGGCGGATTCGCTTTCTCACCAAGCGAATCGAAGCCGCGGAAGTGGTGGACCCGGAAGCTCGAAGAACGGGGCAGGCGGCGACGAAGGCATTCTTCGGAGCGACCGTGCGCTTTGCCAATGCCGCGGGAGTGGAGCGAGTGGTGAGCATCGTTGGCACCGACGAAATCGATCTTAACCGCAACTACATCAGTTGGGTGTCACCTCTGGGGCGCGCGTTGATGAAGTCGGCAGCGGGTGACAGCGTAGTCCTTCAATTGCCGGGCGGTACAGAATCCCTCACCGTATTGGATGTTCGTTACGAGCGCATTCCAGTGGAACCGTTCCGCGAACCAGCAGGATCCGAGGCCTCGGCAAAGGGACTTCCTCGCCGACGCTAGTCCACCTGACGAAAAAGTTGAGCCCTCAAAAACGCGCTTATCGCCATCACTTTCAGAATCAGCAATCCGGAGATCATCACCAATTTCCGAGTTGCTCGTGATCCAGGAGGAATTGGTTACTTTTTGAAAGCCGGCTTCGCGGTACCAATGTCACAAGCAGATTATTGGCCAGTAGCTATGGCGAAACTCATCCGCTGCGCTAAAGCGATAATGAATAAATAGCGGGATTTTGTCCTCAATTTTTGCGAGTCAAAACGATTAGGCACGCCATCAAAATATTTCAGAGTGGGAAAGAGGTTGGCTAGAGACCGTTTGTCAAGCCGACGGCCGGGAGTAAATAGGAAATTATCCGACGGCACAGGCCCACAAAATATTCGGATAGGGAGAGTGTTACGGAACATCTTTCAAGGAGAACGAACATGAACAGTCTTAACTCAATGTTAGAACGTAACAAAGACTTTGCTGCTCAACAGTCTGCTGCAGGCACACTTATGCCATCGCTTCCGCAGGCGCTGCCAAATGTGAAGGCCGTCATAATCGGTTGCGCTGATATGCGAGTAGATCCGGCTCATGTACTTGGAATTAAGCCGGGCGAGGCCGTTGTGATACGTAACATCGGTGGTCGAATCACCCCTGGGTTGTTGGAGCAGTTGGGTCTACTCGGGCGAATCGGTGAGATTGCCGGAGAGGTTCCTGGAGGCGGCGGGGAATTTCACATCATCGTACTTCAACACACCGACTGCGGCATGACTCGGCTTGCGGGCGACCTTGCCAAGCTGGCGCACTATTTTCAAATACAGGAAGAGGATCTCAAACAAAAAGCGGTTACCGATCCCCGCGCAGCGGTTGCCGGCGACGTCGCTTCTTTGCGGGCGATCCCGGCACTGCCGGGCGAGTGGCTCGTCTCTGGCCTTGTCTACGACGTTGCGACCGGCCTGGTTGAGATCGTCGTGCCGCCAGCGGCGATTCGTACTGCGTCGTCACTGGATCAAGGTCGGAGTAGTGGCGCTTCCCGCGCCGCATGAGGGGTGGCGCGCCTCAATTTCGGATGCGGAGTTTTTCATCCGAATTGGCTGAGGAATCGACTTGGATTGGCGATAGCCTCGGCTACGCTTCTCATGAACTCGGCAGAGAGCGCGCCATTCACAACACGATGGTCGCTCGATAGCGTCAATGTCACCGTGGGACGGACCACGGGATGGCCGTCGACAGCCAGCACTCGATCAGCAATTGCTCCGACCGCAAGAATCGCAGCCTGCGGCGGAATGATGATCGCCGTGAACGCATCGACCCCGAACATGCCGAGGTTGCTGATTGTGAACGTGCCACCCGCGAGGTCTGCCGGACGCAACTTGCCGCTGCGCGCGCGCTCCGTGAGATCGCGCCGCTGCGCCGCAATCTCCCCGAGATCGGCTTTGTTAGCGTTTCGAACGACTGGCGACACCACGCCCTCGTGCACGGCCACTGCCAGTCCAATATTGATGTCGGCATTTTCTCGAACGCCCTCGCTGGTCCAGCTTGCGTTGATGCGAGAGTACGTCGTGAGGGCGCGCGCGACCAGCGCCACCAGTAAATCGGTGTGTGTAAGTTTTACTCCGCGCGAGTGTTCGATCGCAGGGCCAAACTTCTCCCGCGCTTCGTTCAAAGCGCTCGCATCCAGTTCGCGGACCAAGAAAAAATGCGGAACCGTCGTCCAACTCTCGGTGGTGCGTTCCGCCATCAAACGGGAGATGGCGCTGCCCGTCTTCGCCGCAGCGGCGGGCGCAACCGCTCTCGATTCTGCCGCCGCAAGAATGTCGGAGGCCAAAATTTCTCCGCCCGCACCCGATCCGCGGACGTCGGCAAGATTGACGCCGCGTTCGCCGGCGAGCCGTCTGGCCTTGGGAGAGATCTTCGTGCTCTGGTTTGCTGGATGCGGTACGGGCGACGCTCCTCTTGCCGGTGTGGAGTTTGAGGCCGTGGGAGCCGTGATTTTTCTTCCCGACTCGATTGCAACCTCATCTGCCGGAAGCGCCTCTTCGGCGCGCACGATCCATGCGATGGTGCGACCCACGGGCACTTCGGCTCCGGCGTGGACCTTCACGCCTGCCAGAATCCCGTCGCCGGGTGATTCGATTTCCATCACGGCTTTGTCAGTTTCGATCTCGAGCAGTGGTTCGCCTTTGGCGACGGGCTCACCTTCTTTCTTCAGCCATGTAATGATCTTGCCAGTTTCCTGGGCCATTTCGAGCGCGGGCATAACCACACTAATCGCCATAAATTAGGGCAACACTGGTCTGAGAAAGGCTCTGCCGCGAGAAACTTGTCGGCCGCGATGACAGGCTTAATCGCCGACGCCGACTCGCTCCTGCTTGGAACTTGCTTCAATCATCTCGCGCACGCGCGTGCTCGGTTTCGATTCCGTTTCGCGAATCGCGGACAATGGACCATCCACTGTGAAATAGTGCCGGCCCGCAACCAGAAGCTCTTCCGCGGGAAAGCGGGTGATGACTTCGTGGCCAGTTTCGGTGACCACGATTTCTTCTTCGATACGGGCAGCGCTCCATCCATCGGTTGAAGGCCAGAAGGTTTCCAGCGCAAATACCATGCCGGGCTTGATTTCGCAGGAATGTTCGAGTGACACTAGGCGGCTGATCACAGGCTTCTCCCAGATCGCGAGCCCGATCCCATGCCCGTACTGCAACGCGAATGCGGCTTCCTCGTCCGCAAAACCAAATTCCTGTGCTTTCGGCCACACGGAAGCAATCTCCGCCGTTGTGCGCCCCGGACGAACCAGTTCGATTGCTGCATCGAGATATTCTCGGCAGCGCTTGTACGCATCGTTCATCGCGTGCGAGGCATAGCCGATGGTGAAGCAGCGGTAATAGCAAGTGCGGTAACCCATATATGAATGCAAGATGTCATAGTAAACAGGATCGCCTGGACGCAGGATACGGTCCGAGAACACATGGGGATGGGGATTACAGCGCTCGCCCGAAATCGCGTTGACCGCTTCCACGTATTCGGAACCCATATCGTAGAGCACTTTGCTCACCAAACCGACCGCCTGGTTCTCGCTCATTCCTGGCTTCATAGTGCGATAGAGTTCGTCGTACGCGGCGTCAACCATCATCGCGGAGTGATTCAGTAACGATATTTCGTCACGCGTCTTGATCAGGCGCGCTTCCGACATGAGCGCCTGTCCGTCGACAACTTTGATCCCTTCTTTTTGCAGAGCGAACAGCACAGGCAATTCAATAATGTCGATTCCGACCGCTTCCTTATGCAGGCCGCGCATTTCGAGCTCGATACGAATCTTCTTCGCCACATCTTCCGCGCGTCCCATCTCGGGCGTCATAGCGCCGCGGAGTACCGAAATTCCGGCGCGCGAGCGCTCTCCCAGCCACGGGCAGTGCAATTGATGATGTTTAGCCGCCGATCCGAAGTCCCACAGGATCGGTTCATCATTTTGCGGAAGCAGCGTGAAACGATTTGCCTTGTCCTGAGCCCATGTGCCGATGTGCGTGGCGGTCAGGTACCGCACATTATTCATGTCAAAGCACAGCAATGCGCCCATCTCAGACTTCGCGAGAAGGTCCTTGGCGCGAGCCAGGCGCTCGCGGCGGAGGCGATCGAAGTCCACGCGATTTTCCCAATCCACCGCCATCGTTCCGTATGTAGGCAGAGCCATCGGAATTTCTCCTTCACTCGTGAGCCCTCTGCTGATGAACGCTCTGTCAGGATCGGCCACAGAGTGCGCGGGCTGCATCAAAAACTGTTTGCTCAGTCGGTACCGTTGCATCTTCCAAAGGTGGCGAGAACGGAATGGGGACATGCATCGCGCCCATTCGCTTGACCGGGGCGTCCAGATCGTAGAATGCGCCGGTGGCAATTACCGATGCCAACTCGGCGGTGACGCCGTAGCGTTCATAGCCTTCGTCGAGCACGATTGCGCGCGACGTCTTCTTCGCCGATTCAATCAATGTCTTTTCGTCGAGCGGCCACATGGTGCGCGGGTCGACGACTTCGGCGCTGATTCCCATCTCCTGAAGCAGAGTTGCGGCGCCCAGCGCAACCTGGACCATGCTGCTGGTCGCGACTAATGTGATGTCGTCTCCCACCCTTTTCACATCCGCCACGCCGAGTGGCACCGTGTAATCGCCTTCGGGCACAGAACCTTTCAGCTTGTACATCATCTTGTCTTCAAAGAAGACTACTGGATTCTCATCTCGAATTGCCGCCTTCAGCAATCCTTTCGCGTCGTAGGGCGTCGAAGGCAGAACAACTTTCAAGCCCGGAACATGGCAGAACCACGCGTGCAGGGACTGCGAATGTTGCGCAGCGGACCGGCGCGTCGCGCCCATCGTCGTGCGCATGACCATCGGAACTCTCCACTTTCCACCCGACATGTAATGCACCTTCGCAGCCTGGTTAACCATCTGATCCATCGTCAGCGTAATGAAGTCACCGAACATAATGTCGACGACCGGACGCATCCCGGTCATGGCCGCGCCCACCGCGAGCCCGGTGAATCCCGCTTCGGAGATCGGCGTATCCAAAACGCGGTCTGTACCGAATTCTTCCAGCAGTCCTGAGAGAACTTTGAAAGGAGTACCGGCCTCGGCTACGTCTTCGCCCATGATGCAGACCGTCGCATCGCGGCGCATCTCCTCCGCCAAAGCTTCCCGGATGGCCTGCGCGAACGTGAGTTCGCGATTGCCGCTCTCAGGCATACACATCCTCGTGGACTTCGCTGACTGCGGGATACGGGACTGCGACTGCGAAGGCGACAGCCGTTTTCATTTCTCTCTCAAGTTCGGATTGAACTTGATCGAGCGCAAGCGCATCGGCGAGCTTTTGTTCGATCAGCCAATTCCGGAAATTCGCGATCGGATCCCGCTCCGTCTTCCACATTTGTTCTTCCTGCTTGGACCGGTAATATTCACGGTTGATGTCGCCCACATGATGGCCGTGGTAGCGATAGGTATTGCACAGCAGAAACCCAGGGCCGTCGCCGCGACGAGCCCGATCCACCAATCGCTGTGAGATTTCGTGAACCGCCCGCACATCCTGACCGTCAACGCTGGCCGCTTCCAATCCGAAGGCAGTCGCGCGCGCCAGAATGTCACCAGCCGTTGTCTCCGAATAATGTGTGTATTCGGTATAAAGATTGTTCTCGCACACGTAAATCACTGGAAGCTTGAAAAGTTGTGCGAGGTTCATTACTTCATAGAGCACACCTTGCCCAAGTGCGCCCTCGCCGAAAAAACAAACTGCAACCCGGCCATTGCCGAGCCGCCGCGACGAAAAGGCGGCTCCAGTCGCAATGCCTGCGCTTCCGCATACGATCGCATTGGCTCCCAGGTTACCAGTTGCCGGGTCTGCAATGTGCATGGACCCGCCTTTGCCCTTGCAGTACCCGGCCTCTTTACCCAGCAGTTCGGCGAACATCTTGTCGGGGGAGGCGCCTTTCGCCAAACAATGTCCGTGACCGCGATGGGTGCTGGTGATGTAGTCCGTGCGTTGCAAGGCTTCGCACACGCCTACAGCGACTGCTTCTTCGCCGATGTAAAGATGCGCGAGTCCAGGCATCAACGCACGGGTGTATAGGTCGTTGACCTGCGCCTCAAACTCGCGGATCGCAACCATGTTCCGGTACATCCGCAGCCATAAGTCGATTTTTTCCGAAACTTCCCGGGGTTCGGAAGCCGTTGTCATTTCTGCACTCCCGACATGCGCGCCAGCACATCAAACACCACGGCGAAGTCGAGTTTCTCCCAGCCCATGCCGCGCGCCGCGGTTAGGAATTCGTTGGTCACGGCTGTCGTGGGAACCGGGACATTCAACTTGCGGCCCAAATCCATCGCCAACTGCATGTCTTTTTGCATCATGTTGACGTCGAACCACGCTTCTTCCGGCTGCCGCAAAACGAAGGGTCCGCGATACTGAATCATGGGGGACGCAATCGCGCTATGAACCATCACATCGACCGCAACCTCCCGCGCTATACCGCTTTTTTCCGCCAGCAACACGCCTTCGGAAAACGCCAGCATCTGCACCGCCAGGCTCAGATTCACGGCGATTTTCATGGAAAGAGCCACGCCGTTGTCGCCCACGTGCGTAACCTTAGGACCAATCTCGAGAAGCAGAGGCTTGAGCCGTTCAAATGTTTCCTTACGGCCTCCAACCATGACGGAAAGCTTGCCTTGCTGCAGGGTGATCACGCTGCCCGAAACCGGCGCGTCAATCATGTCAGCGCCCTTCTCGCGAACCTTCGCGACCAGCGCACGGTTCGCTTCCGGGCTCACCGTACTCATGTCAACGTGGAATTTACCGGCGCCGATTCCCGCGATCAATCCATCAAGGCCGTCCATCACGGCTGCCAGCGCAGTTGCGTTGGTCACCATACTGAAGGTGACGTCCGACGCAGTCGCCACGGCTTTGGGAGAGTCGGCAAAGAGCATGCCTTTGTCGATCAGCCATTGCGCCTTGGAGCGCGTCCGGTTGTATCCGGTCACGGTGTGTCCTTTTTCGAGCAGGCGGGCCACCATGTTGCCGCCCATCACACCGAGGCCGATGAAGCCGAGTTTCGCCATGCAGCAATTTCCCTTTCCTAAATGAATCCTCAGAGGTGTTCAAGCTCGGAGGCGCGAAGCTTACTTCTTGCCCTGCGTATTTCCGAACGAGGACGAATCCGAGAGAACCTGGTTGAGATGCGCTCGCATTGCTTCGCGCGCTGCTTCGGGATCACGCTTCTCGATTGCGGCAAGGATTCGTTTGTGATGGAATTGCCCACGCTCCGGGCCGCCATCCACATTGAAGATGCGGCTTCGCTGTTCGCGCAACAGGCCGACGATCGAATCCAGTAAGGAGAGAATCAGCGGATTCCCAGCCGCCTCCGCCAGCGCTAAATGGAAATCGAGATCCGCTTCGACGTATGCATCGGGGTCGTGCAGGTTCCGTTCCATCACCGCGACCGCCTCGCGCATCGTGCTGATTAGTTGTTCCTCAATTCGCTGCGCCGCCAAGCCGGCAATCTCGGGCTCAAGAACCAGTCGCAACTCCGCCAGGTTCGCCGAACCTTCCTGCTGGTTGATACGGATCATCAGATCGAGCGATTGCCGAATTGCCTGGGAGGTCCCGTTGGTCACAAATGTGCCACGGCCCGAATAGGCCTCCACCAGTCCTTTTTCACGCAGGGTTTTCACTGCCTCGCGAACCGCGGTCCGACTAACCCCGAAACGCTGCGCCAAGTCGCGCTCGGCTGGCAACTGGTCGCCCGGCTTGAGTTGGCCCTTGAGAATCGACTCCTCGACCTGTTGCACAATCTGCTCGTAGAGACGAGAAGTCTTAACCGTCCGATACAGTGGCTTGTCGGCCAGAGAGTCTACGACTTCATGTGTCATTTATCCCCTCATCACACCGCATGCGATGAGAATGGTATAGCGGTATGACCAATATACTACGGAACCGCTCATCACTGGATATAAACGGTCTTAATATTCATAAACTCTCGAATCCCGAACTCCGCAAGCTCGCGACCGTGCCCCGAGTACTTGACTCCCCCAAAAGGCAGGCGCGGATCTGATGCCACCATCTTGTTCACGAACACCATGCCAGCATCGAGTTCATTGATAAACCTTTCAGTTTCAACGGGATCGTTCGTCCAGGCGCTTGCACCAAGCCCGAACCTGCTGTCGTTGGCGATCGCAATGGCCTGATTGACGTCTTTAACACGGAAAATTGACGCGACGGGCCCGAAAAACTCTTCCTTGTAGGCTGGCGAATCCTTCGGAACGTGGGTCAGCACGGTGGGCGCGTAGAAGTTGCCGGGACGCTGGATTGGATGCCCGCCGGTAAGCACCCGCGCTCCGGCCAAAACCGTTTTCTTCACGTCCGCGTCAAGAGAAGAAACCGCGTCAGCATTGGCCAGAGGACCGAGCTGCGTGCTCTCATCGAACGGATCGCCTACGCGCAATTCCTGCATCCGCTTGACGAACTTGCGCTCGAACTCATCGGCGATCTTCTCTGCCACGATGAAGCGCTTGGCCGCGATGCATGACTGCCCGTTGTTCTGTACTCGTGCGTCGACCGCTGTCGAGACAGCCAGCTCCAGATCTGCACTGGGCATCACGATAAACGGATCGCTGCCACCCAGTTCCAGCACAACTTTCTTGATGCGCTTCGCCGCTGAGACTCCGACTTGAATACCCGCCTGCTCGCTTCCCGTGAGAGTTGCGGCCACCACCCGTGAATCATTCAGAATCCCATCCACCGGACCCGAACCGATCAGCAGAGTCTGAAACACGCCTTCGGCAAAGCCTGCGCGGCGAAGAATGTCTTCAATCTTGAGGGCGCATTGTGGAACGTTCGACGCGTGCTTGAGCAACCCGACATTGCCCGCCATCAAGGCCGGCGCGGCAAAACGAAACACCTGCCAGAAAGGAAAATTCCACGGCATGATTGCGAGGACGGGCCCGATGGGAAGGTAACGGATGAAGCTGTGCCTGGCTCCGGTTTCCACAATTTCATCAGCCAGGAATTTCTCGGCGTTTTCCGAATAGTAGCGGCAGCCCGTCGCGCTCTTCAGAGCTTCGGCCACGGCCGCTTTCAGTGGTTTGCCCATTTCGAGCGTCATCAAATGGGCGCACTCGTCTTTTTCTTTCTCCAGGATTTCGGCGGCGCGCAACATCTTACTGGCACGGTCCGCAAACGAAGTCCTGCGATGAACTTGAAACGCGGAAGCCGCGAGCTGCAGCTTCTCCTCAATTTGCTGTGCAGTGAGCGCTTCAAAAGTCTTTAGCACTTGGCCGGTCGCGGGATTGGTCGTCGCTATGCTCAATGTGTTGTTCTTTTCCTAAGGTCGATGGCTCATAATACGCGATTTATCCGCATCAGATTTCATCCGATGAGAGGGCAGGATGGTGTCTTGTGGTCGAACCACAATACTACTTGACGGGTAGGCCGCGTCAAGGCTATACATTGCCATCGCTCCGTTTGATTTCAGATCGCAACGGACACGTCCGGACGAAGCTCGCCCGGACCCACGACACTGTTTCAGTCTGATCGACCGTTTGGAGGTCGCAATGCATTCTTCGTCGAATGGCATCCGGATTCTGGGTACTGTCTGCCTACTGTTTGCCGTCGCCCTCTCCGCTTCTTCGCAAAGTACAACCGGGCGGATTGTAGGAACTGTCCGCGATCAAACGGGCGCCGCACTGACGGCTGCAACCATCACCGTAACCGATTCACAAAGAGGGACAAGCCGAACTGTCAACGCGGATGAGGCAGGCGGCTACGTCATACCAAATCTAGACCCCGGCATCTATATCGTTCGAGCCGAAGCGCGCGGCTTCAAGACCGTGGAGCGCCGGAATATCCAAGTGGAAGTCGCTACGGACCTGAGCATTGACATTTCGCTTCCGGCTGGCGATGTAAAAGAAACCGTAGTTGTCGAAGAAGACGTGCCACTGCTCAATACGACCACCTCCACTCTCGGCGGAACCCTTAGCAACAAAGAGATCAACGACCTTCCCCTGAATGGCAGGAACTACGAAAATCTTCTGCAGTTGCGTCCCGGTGTGGTGCGCTATCCGGGGGGTGGCTTTTCCACCACCAGTTCCAATGGTCTGCGCGCTGAAGACAACGCTTACCTTGTGGAAGGCCTATTCAACAGCGAACCTTTCTCCGGACAGAGCATCATCAATGGGGCGGGCATCGCGGGCGATTCTGCGACGATTCTGCCGGTCGATTCGATCCAGGAATTCAACCTGCAGCAGAATCCTCCCGCGGAATATGGGTGGAAGCCGGGAGCGGTCGTCAATGTCGGCCTCAAGGCCGGCACAAACACCGTGCATGGAACGGCTTACGCCTTCGGCCGGGATACGCCCTTTGACGCGCGCAACTACTTCAATCCCGACACACAGGCCAAGAATCCTCGCAACCTCGAGCAATTTGGCGGCACGCTCGGTGGAGCGATCATCAAAGACAAGTTTTTCTACTTTGGCGGATATGAGGGGCAGCGTTACACGGTAGGCAACACGGGCTCGCTCCAGACATGGTCCACTTCTTCGCTGCCAACCGTTTCGTCCGGTGCTCCGGGGTTCTGCATGTATTCGGGAACCGGCGATTGCGGCAATAGTATTCCCGACGCCATCGCGAACGTGCATGCCGCTTTTGTGGCCGGAGCCATCCCCAACGACGTAAGCGCGGCGAGCCTCAAGATTGCCGGCTGCACAATAACCGGCACCTGTGACGGAACCGGATTTCCGCTGAATCCGACCACAGATCCTAACAACCTTTCCATCGCATACGGCCTGCCTAACTCGGTATCCTCCGATAACGCCGTTGCCAAAGTTGATTACCGTCTCACCGATCGCAACACTCTGAGCAGCATGTATTTCTACGGCAACAACGCAGGCACGGTTTCGGATGCAAATCAGTTACAGACGAAATGGCTTACCCAGATACACACTCGTGCCCAAGTCTTTGGCGAGAACTGGACCTACGTACCCAATGCACGCTGGGTCAATGAAGCTCGTTTCGGATACAACCGACTCTACCAGCCAACCTTTACCAACGATCACAATACAGACATAGCCAGCGCCTACGGCTTGAACACCGGCGTCACCAACCCGCTCTACAACGGTCTACCGCGCATTAACGTATGGCCGTTCTATATTTTTCCGCAAGAGCTGGGAGGATTTAACTGGCCCAAGGTGCAGGGGCCGGACACCCGTTTCCAGTTCATCGATCACCTCGCCTACACCGTCGGAAAACATGCCATTGAATTTGGCGGGGAATTGCACCACGACGCCTTCAGCGGCGGAGCCTACGGTGGCGGCAGGGGCAGAATCAAATTCATTGGAGGAAACTTCGAGGGCGGAAATTCCTCCGGCATCGAGGACTTCTTCGCGGGTTTGCCGACCAACGCTACTCTGCTGATTGGCGATCCTACCCGTCAGATTCACAACTGGGGCTACGCCGGCTTTATTCAGGACGATTTTCGCGCGACCCCGAATGTGACCTTTAATTTTGGCGTGCGTTACGAAGTGAACACGGTAATCAAGGAAGCCCACAACCTTCTCGGCAACTTCGATGCGACCAAAGGGATGGTCCAAGTTGGGCAGAGCGGCGTGAGCGGTCCCTATAATCCCGACCGAAATAATTTTGCTCCACGCTTTGGATTTGCCTGGGACATCGGCGGTCACGGCCGCACCGTGCTGCGTGCCGGTGGCGGCATCATGTATGAAACTCTCAATTGGGAGTCTTTCCTCGCTTTGAACAATTCCCTCGGACTCGCGACCGTCCCCACGGGTGCTCAGATTGACGCAGCCGGCGATACGTCCGGTGGCAACATCGCGACTGCTGTTTCCTTTTTCCCCGGCGGTGCTCTGAGCTGGAATGGCACGGTATTTCCCGGCAACAACACCGTCGACTGCGATCCTGTCACCGGCGGACCCTGCACCATCATGGGAGTCGATCAAAACCTCAAGACTCCATACGTGACCAACTGGAACGTGAACCTGCAGCACTCTTTCACTCCAAACCTGGTGCTGGAAGTCGCCTATGTGGGCAATCACGGATCGAGCCTCGTGGGCATTCGCGACATCAACCAGGTTGATCCTGCCTCTCCTGCGGAGATCGCCTGCGGACATTGCGAGCAGGCTGGGCGTCCGTTGAATGGTACGTTCCCTTATCTGGCCCAGGTCTTTCAGATGGGAAACATATACCGCTCCAACTACGACGGACTGCAAGCCACCCTGACTTCTCGGAACTACCACGGGCTTTCGATGGTGGCTGGCTACACCTACTCGCACGCTCTGGATCAGGTTGGCGCAAACTGGGATTTCGGGGCGGGCCTCGGACTGCCTAGCGACAGCACTCATCCGGAACGCGAATACGCCAGCAGCGACTTCGACATACGCCACCGCCTCACGGTATCTCTGAACTACCTCGTGCCCGGCAGAAAAGGCTTCGCGCAGATGCTCGAGGGTTGGCAAGTGAACTCTATCGTCAGCCTTTACGGCGCGCAGCCTTGGGGAGTCATGGACGCGGGAACCGATGTCAGCTTGACCGGCGAGCTGAACGATCGCTGGGATTTCGTCGGCAATCCGAAGGATTTCAAGTCCACTTCCACGGGCATTCCGTTCTTCGCTGGAAGTGGCGATCCAAACAATCCCACCACCAACTCCGCCTGCAATAGTCAGGCCGTCGCTATGGACGGAGGAGTCACTGGCGGAGCCACCAGCGGCGAATTGGCTACGTTTGGCTGCTACGCCAATGGCAAGTCGTTTCTCGTCCCTCCCACTCCCGGAACCTTCGGCACGATGGGCCGTAACATTTTCCGCGACACTGGATTCAGGAATGTCGATTTGTCACTGGCCAAGAACTTCAAGTGGGGAGAGCGCGTGGGAGCGCAGTTCCGCGCCGAGTTCTTCAATCTGTTCAATCACCCAAACTTCGCCAACCCGTTCGGTGGACAGAACGGGTATGCCCATAACGATCCTTCCGGCGGCGGCGGTTTCTTCGGTTGTGGTTGTGCGACGCCGGACGTCGCTGCTGCCAACCCCGTCATCGGTTCGGGCGGCAGTCGCGCTATTCAACTGGGGCTGAAGCTTACCTTTTAGCCAGACAGCCCTCCCCCACAACGCAGGGCCGAATTCCGATCCGGCCCTGCGTTTAACTCTGAAAGCAGCTTGTTGTTGGTTCAGCAGAATTTTGCATTCAGCGGCGGAAGGCCCGGCGCAATCCCCAACCGACCCAGTCCTGTACGACGCGAAAGGTGAAGCTTCATGCTCAAACAATTTCGGCGCGACATGAGTTCGGTTTTCGTCGCACTGGTTGGCATTGCTGGAATGCTGAGTCCTGTCGCGTTCTCGCAGCAACGCGCCGAGCGCACCATCGACGAAATCAAGACAGAAGCGGTCCACCGCGCGGAAGTAGGTCAGTACCCGCTCATCGGACTCGATCCCAACGACGTCAAGGATGCTTTTACCACTATCCACACGCTCGATAAAGATGAATGGGCGGCGGGTTTCATGCGCGTCGCCGATCGCTACTTCATCGAGGCCAAGTCGCTGGAGAAAATCGACCCCACGAAAGCAAATGTTGGCTACATCCGTGCGTGGCGGCTTTATTCTTTCGGACGCTGGCCGATCCCGGCTTCCGCGGGTAAGCAACGCTCGTACGAAAAAGCCATCGAAGCATTTCTGGCGCACGCACGGTTCTTCGATCCGCCCCTCGAGATCGTGAAGATTCCTTTCGAAGGAAAAGAAATCATCGGATACTTGCGCCTTCCAAAAAATGCGAACGGCCCCGTGCCACTGGTGCTGGCAGTGAATGGGCTGGATAGCCGCAAGGAAGATTTGGCCGAGAGCTTCGGCGCGATCCTGCCCTTCGCCATTGGCTATCTGGCGGTCGACGGACCGGGCACCGGGCAGAGTCCTATCAAAGTTAGTGAAAATGCCGAGCGCATGCTCTCTCGCGTACTGGATTACATTGCCACCCGCCCCGAGATCGACAGGAACCGGGTTGCAATGCACGGTGTGAGTTGGGGTGCGTACTGGGCCACCAAGATGGCGATCGTCGAGTCTGCGCGCCTGCGCGGTGCGAGTGCCCAGTCCCCGCCCACCGATACTTTCTTTCAAAAAGATTTCCTGATGAATTCCTTGATCGGCAACCGCGAGTATTTGTTCGACCAAGTTCCTGCATTGATGGCGATTTTCGACAACGTGACAACCGTAGATCAGATGGCCGAAGTCTTGCCGAAAATGTCACTGGTCAAACAGGGACTTCTCGGTAAGCACATGGCACCCATGCTTATTCTTGCCGGAGTGAAAGATACTCAGGTGCCGATCTCCGACATCTACCTGCTGCTCAATCAGGGCGATGTGCCGAAGACAGCGTGGATTAATCCGCAAGGCGGCCACCTGGGGCGCCAGGTCGGAGTGTGGCCCGATCCTCGCATTTTCAAAGAGGTCATCATCCCGTGGCTCGTGGAAACTCTTGAGCCTGCAAGCCAAGCGATGAAAACGGGCAATTGAGTTTCAAATCCAGTTCTTGCAGTTCTCAGTGACGCCGTTCAGACCAGCAGCCCTGACGGACAACAAGGACTCGAAGACAACTTCCCATGGCGACCCTTCCAGCCGCACAGACCAGTCCTGCGAACCTCGCGCAGGCATCCGCTGAACCTCCCTGGTACCGCGTTCTCTGGGTGCAGGTGCTGGTGGCGATCGCGCTGGCGATCGTGCTGGGGTATGTCGACCCGGCGCGCGCAGTGGCCATGAAGCCGCTGGGCGACGCCTTCATCCGCCTGATTACGATGATCATTACTCTGATCATCTTCTGCACCGTGGTAGCTGGAATCGCCGGCATGAAAGACCTGAGACGAGTGGGGCGTATTGGCGGCATCGCTCTCATTTATTTCGAAGTGGTCTCCACGGTTGCTCTGCTGATCGGACTTCTGGTAGGCAACGTAGTGCGGCCGGGAGACGGATTCAACGTGAACGCCGCTACCCTGGATGCCAAGGCGATCTCTGATTATGCAGGCCCGGCCAAAGCGGAAAGCGTGACGGAATTTTTATTGCACATCATCCCAACCACGGTAGTTGATGCGTTCGCGAAGGGAGATATTCTCGAAGTTGTTTTTGTTGCCTTGTTGTTCGGCATCGCATTGTCTGTCGCCGGAGAGCGGGCCAAGCCGCTGGTCGCCTTCGTCGACTCGCTGACCCATGTGGTATTCGAAGTGGTGAAAATCCTGATGAAGTTTGCGCCTGTCGGAGCCTTTGGCGCGATGGCATACACGGTCGGCAAGTTCGGCCTTGCATCTCTCGGCCCGCTGGCCAAGCTGATCGGGACGTTTTGGATTACTTCGATACTCTTTGTCGTGATTGTGCTCGGGGCTATCTGCCGGGCTGCTGGATTTAGCCTGTTTCGCTTTCTGGCCTACATCAAAGAAGAGATGTTGCTCGTGCTGGCGGTCAGTTCTTCGGAGATTGCCATTCCGACTCTTATGGCTAAACTGGAGAAAGTCGGCTGCTCCAAATCTCTCGTCGGCCTCGTGATTCCTACGGGATTCACTTTCAATACCGATGGAACTGGTCTCTACATGACGCTGGCTGCGCTGTTCGTGGCGCAAGCCACGAACACTCATCTGACTCTTATGCAGCAATTCACCATTGTTGCCGTGGCGGTGCTCACTTCGAAGGGCGCCAGCGGTGTGCAGGGCGCTTCGTTCATTGCACTGGTCGCGACGTTGTCGGTCATCCCGACGATACCCATCGCAGGCATGGCTTTGATCCTGGGCATCGATCGTTTCATGAGCATGTTTCGAGCACTGGTGAACATGATCGGCAACGGAGTCGCAACTCTGGTCCTGGCCCGCCTGGATGGAGAACTGGATCGGCAAACCCTGCAACGAAATATCGCGTAAATGGCGGCCGCGCTTGCCGGCTAGAGAGCGCTCACTTGGCGTGCGATGCCAGGAGAATGTCAGCGATAATTTTCCCCGTCTGCGCATCGATCTCGGGCCTGTTGTTTGCCGGATCGATCCCAGTTCCTGAAGCCATTGACTTGCTTTTGAGCCCAACATAAACGGCTCGATAAGGAGTGTCGCCCAGGTTCTCGACCTTGTGTCGGAATGGGGGGAACCATCGGGAGTCACCATCCTTTGAGTAAACTTCCTGAACCTTGCCGTGTTCATCGGTGAACCTGAGATGTCCACCGGTGATGATCACGACTACGCCGCCGGGATGGTCGTGCATGCCCGACTTTTCGTGGGGACCATAATAAACATTCACCACCTGCACCGATGCATTTTCGAATGCCACCTTGTAGTGCGAGGATTCAACCTTGGTGGGATCTTGGGCCGAGGACATGGCTACCGCGGACAGGATTACAAGCACAATGCAGAACAGCTTAGAAGACATGTATCTCCTCTTCCGGTGAGCCGGAGGATTGCCGCAGAACAAAGCGTCGCGCTACCACTAGAATCCTGTCAAGAATGAAAATCGAAGCCGGACTTCGCGGGATACTAGGTGTCGAGTGAGGTACGTGCCGCTGTTGCTGCTTGCAGCACTGCTATAGATTGCGCAATGCTCGGCCATAGTGGTCCCCTACGGGGTAGTTCTTGGTGTCCTAGGACACGACCGGACTATACGGCCCATCATCATCGCCGTTTCAGCGCTTCCAACTCGTCCAGCGTTCGCGGCCAGTCCGATCCAAGTAGCCGGGAGAGACTTCGATCCGCCAGAACTTTCCCCCCGGTTTGGCAGCGGGCGCAGTAGTTGGTTTCCTTGTCGGCATAACGAATCCGCAAAACCTTGTCACCGCACCTGGGACAAGGCAGCCCGTAGCGCCCATGCACCGCCATGTCTTTTCGAAATGCCGTTACTTTTTCAGGGAAGCCAGCTTCCGCTTCCGCTTGCAGACGGTCGACCCAAAGCTTGAGCGTGTGCTGGGTAGCGGCGAACAGCCTCGCCCATTCGGCAGCACTGAGTTTCTGCGTCTGCATGATTGGCGACAGCTGCGCCGCGTGCAGGATCTCATCGGAGTATGCATTACCGATGCCGCTCAACAGCCGGGGATCGGTAAGAGCACGTTTGAGTGTGTGGTTCTCGGCCGTAAGCGCGGCGCGGAAGGAATCGAGATCGCTGGAGAATACGTCAATTCCGCCCGCATCGAGGGATCGCAAACTTTCCTCGCCACTCAGCAGATGCAACGCCGCCCGACGCTTGGATCCGGCTTCGGTAAGCACTAGCGAGCCGTTGGGAAAATCGAAAGCCGCTAGACTCAGACGCCCCGCAAGTTTTGCCTCCTGCGCACGCCAATGCAAGCGCCCCGCGATCATCAGATGAAGCACCAGCCACAGATCGTCTTCCAGCCCAATTGCGATTCGCTTGCCAATGCGTCGAAATGTGCGCACGACCCGGCCTTCCGCGCTCGCTAACGGTGGCTGCACGGTGCGCAGCAAAAAAGCACTCGCTAGCCGAATTCGATTCAGCGGCTGTCCGATGATGCGTGGCTCGAGCGCGGTAATGTATGCAGAAATATCGGGTAGCTCTGGCATGTATCAACTCTGGCACGGATCAACCAAGGCGTGTTGCTGCCGCTTTAACACGACGAAACAAATCGGATGCCTTCAATCGCTGACAGTATTCCTCAAAGTCCGAACGTGGTCCTTTCCAGCGCAACTCATCGACCGAGTCAAAGACGGGCGCATCCAAACGCAGCGTCGCCAGCGTGCGAAACAACAGAGCATCGTTCCACCCGGCAGACAGCGTCTCAGACAACGCGCGAGCCCGGCGGATTGACGGATGCCACTCTCGCCCATCTTTTGGAATATCCTCCAGCTTCGGATACTGAGACAAGACAAGAGCCGCAGCCTTCTGACCCCATCCCGGCAGGCCCGGAAAGCCATCCGCGCTATCGCCGACTACAGCCAGGTAGTCCGGGATCGATTGCGGCTTCACTCCGAACTTGGCCACAACGCCAGGCTCGTCCCGGCTTATGTTTTGTCTGCGGTCGAGTTGAACGACTCGCGTGCCGACAACGCACTGGCTGAGATCTTTGTCGGGAGTACAAATCAGCACTCGCCCCACGCGGCCATCCTGTGCAGCCTTAGCGGCGGCGGATGCGAGGGCATCATCTGCTTCAAACTCCACCATGGGCCACACTACGACTCCCATCGCCCGCAACGCCTCTTCAAGAACGGGGAACTGCGACAGCAACTCGGGAGGCACCCCTTCACTGGTTTTATATCCGGGATAAAGATCGTTCCGGAACGACTCCACGACATGGTCGGTCGCAACTCCTAGATGAGTCGTACCTCGATCGATCATGGACAAGACGGAAGCCAGCACACCGCGCACGGCGCCGATTTCCTGCCCCTGTACGTCGGATGCAGCAGGCACGGCGAAAAAGTGTCGAAATAACTCGTACGTGCCGTCGATCAGGTAGACGTCCATGCGACCCCAACTGTCTCCGTAAGGGATGTTAAACGATGATGGGGCTCAGAGGGTGGTCCAAACGAAACTCATCGGACTGGCGCACTCTTTGGGAACGGAGCAACAGTGAGCCAGTGAACTTTGGAAGATGGAAGGGTCGAATCTGGGTGAGACTCAATAAAATTGGCAGCGGGCTACTCTACCAGCAGCCCGCTACCAGCTCTCTGCCTTACATCGTGCGGCCTCTCTCTAGAAACTGAGCTTCAGCGCGAGTTGCAATAAGCGCGCATTGCTCGGGAAGCTCAGCTTGCTTAGTCCGAAGTTGGGCTGGTTCGGAATAAAATAATTTCTCGCGGAGCCCACGTCGGAAATCGATAGTGCCTGGTTGACGCTGCCGGTTGTAAATTCCGGATGGTTGAAGGCATTCAGGGCCTGCATGAGCACATCGAAGTGGACTCGCTCTGTAACCGCCAGATGCTTGGCAACGGTGATGTCCCAATTGTTGATGGGCGCTGTCGCAAAGGTGTTGCGGGTCGAAGTTGCAAGCGCTCCCATCTGCGCGACGATGAACTGGGCGTTGGGATTCACCGCCTGATAGGCCACGATGTTTCCGGCATTCGGACCTGCAGTCGCAACCAGCGCCACCACGTCGCTGCCGGTTCGCTTCACACCAGCCGGGTTCAGGATAGCGCGGTCCGCAGCCGCGTCCGCATTCAGGTTTGCATCGTCCCCACTCTGCACAGTCCCCCACTGCCCCGACTCCCACGTAAAGACAGGAGCAATCTCGTAATTGCCCAGGAGGTTGCGCTTCATCCAACTGGAGTCGTGCCGGAGCCACGGAGCATCATAGATCGTCGCAATAGTAATTCGGTGACGATGGTCGAGGATGGAATTCGCCCGCTCTGAAGCGAGGTCTTGAAAATCCTGCGCCCGGCGTGGCGCAATATCAGTGGAGTGAAAGTCGGCGGTGCTGTTGTCGATCATATGGCTGAAGGTGTACGCAGCCTGAAATTGCAAGCCATTGGAAAACCGCCGGTTGAGCTGAGTTTGCAATCCGTGGTAGATGGACGATCCCCACGGCATAAAAGCCGTGATCGGATTCTGCTTGAAACCAGCGCTGGCATAGCTCGGGTCGAGAGGGCCGCCCGGTCCCAAGCCGGTGTCGTCATACCCGTAAGCCAAAGTTCCAGGAATGTCTCCTGCTCCGGATGCGCCGTTCGTGCTGGTTTGCATACCATTGCAGACAGCCACGCCATTGATGGTCTGTATTGCCGATGGCAGGCACTGTGCCCACGCGGTTGGCAGGCCATTCAAGTTCGCCTGGGTTGTCGGTTGGAGGTACGTTGGCAGGAAATACCCGGGTGCGTTCTTTGCTCCGTCGATAAAGTTAAGAATGGTCTGGACATCCATATCTTCGCCACGAGTGCCCACATAGCGGATATCGGCCGTGTAGTTCTTGGCAAACACATGCTGCACGCCGAGATTCCATGAAAGAGCTCTGGGATATTTCAAATTGTTAGGCAGATAAGCAGAAGTCTCCAGAATCGCTTGCGCCGGAGTCAGAACCGAAATTCCTGTGGCGTTTCCAGGTAGAATCCCGCCATTTGCCAGGAAGGGGTTCTGGCAGGCGGCGCCGGGACAGTTAATGGTTTGACCAATCTGGGGCGGACGAGCCAGCGAACCGACGTTGTCGTAGATTACGTCATAGCCGATTCCGAAACCGCCACGGATCGACGTATCACCGCTCTTGCCTGGAGAGTAGGCAAATCCAACTCGGGGCATGTAGTCGTTCTTTGGCGCTTTCGGCGAGGTAAACGTGATCAGGCCAGGAACGTCGGCCACGCTGTTCAGCGCCATTTGTTTCATGCCGGCCGTGGTGCTGGTGTATTCGTAACGAACGCCGTACGTCAAACTAAGGTTCGGCCGGATTTTCCAAATATCATTGACGTACCAGTAAATACTGGCTTGGTCTCCGGAATAGCCCGCCGATCCCAGCCCGCGTTGGCCAAAGCCAGGTACCTCATCGAAAGCAAAATCCTGCAACGTCTGGTAGGTGTAGTCGCCGCGCGGCCGCTGAATATCCTTCTGTGGAGAAATTGATTTGGAGCCTTCTACACCAAATTTCAGCGTGTGGTTTCCTTTTACCCAGCTAATGTTGTCGATCGCCTGGTACAGGTTCTGCACGGCGTATTGCGGCCCGTTTTCATCCGGTCCTACGTTGAGACCTCCCAGTTCCGTGACCGTAATGTTAGGAAACGCGTCTAGGGTCGGAAGAAAGGTCAAATTATTAACGGTGACGTCGAAGGCGGTTCTGGTAAAGCCGAGGCGGAATTCATTCTCGATCGACGGAGAGAAGGTGTGATACTCGCTGAGATTTACGAGGTGGTAAGGCTGCACCAGAGGAGTGAAGAACTCAGGTAGTTGCGCCCCGATATCGAGGCCGGCGTTCTGGTTGTAGATATAACGTCCGCGAATCTGGTCGTTCTCACTGAGGTTGAAGTCAAGAGAAGTCGTCAATGCTTTGAAGTTGGTAAAGTCCGGCGCAGAAACTGGAAGTACGCCGACTGCGATAGTGTTCGCCGCTGGACAGGGCGCAACGCTCGAGCCGACGCATACGGAACTGGTCGCAGTCGGCGCAACCGCGTATTTTTGCAAAGCATTTACGTTGGCTGAGGATACGCCGGAAATGCCCAGCAAAGTGGTGTAGCCGTCCGCGGTCGGAGCTAGAATGGGTGCGCCCGGCACGGCCGCCTGCCCCTGCACGCCATATTCGTAGTTGGCAAAAAAGAAAAGTTTATTCTTGATGATCGGCCCGCCCAATTGACCTCCAAATCGGTTGTTGTCGAAACGGGGATTAGCCGGAGCCAGGCCAGGAGCAGTGGAATTGACGACATCCTGATCGATTGAATTCAGATTGCGGTTTTGGAAGTATTCGTACGCGATCCCATGAAAGCTGTTCGAACCACTTCGTACGACTATGTTGAACTGCCCTCCGTTCGAGTGGCCGAACTCGGAATTGAACTGATTCTGCAAGACGCTAAAGTTGGCAACGGCATCGGCCGGGACATAGACCAGCGGACCCGTCACGCCTTTGTCGTTATTGTCTATGCCCTCAATCGTGTAATTGTTGTCGCGGGGACGTTGGCCGCCCACCGATGGCCCCGTGCCTGCCCCCAATCCCCCGCTGCTCGCCACCCCGGCGTCAAGCAAAGAAAGGTTCAATACACCCAAATTCTGTCCGTTCACGGGTGAAACGCCCAGCCCGGTCGTGGGTAAGTCCGCCAGTTGCTTGTCTTCGTACGTAGTCTGCAACTGCGCCGTCGTGGTGTCGATAATCGGCGCGGCCCCTGAAACCTCGACCGTCTCGCTGACCGCGCCGGTCGCAAGTGTGAGGTTCACAGTGCCCGTCGTGTTCAGGTGAATTTCGCTCAACTCGACGGTAGTCTTGAAACCAGTCATCTTCGCCGTGATGCGGTAGCTGCCCACCAGGAGGTGATCGAGTCGGTATTCGCCGGATTCGTTTGTTTTCGTGGTGGCCACAGTGTTGGTGGCAACATTAGTGGCGCTCACGTCAGCCCCCACTACCGCTGCACCTTGTGAATCCACCACCGTGCCGACGATGTTTCCATCGGTAGCCTGTCCATTGGCGAGGTGGCTGCATAGCATAACGCTGGCCAACGCTACAGCTGCGAGAAAGCCCCAAGCACAGATGCGTCGTTTCATAACACCCTCCCGAGGACAGCGCTGGTTCGCGGCCGTCATGACGAAACGGTTTGCGTTTGGATGCACTGTCAACCACCTCGACATACACCTGGATGTCCATGAACCCGATCTCACGCTTGAGTAGGGATGAGCCGCGATATCTCAGTGACGAATACGTGACAATCGGTTCTGTGATCACCGATTAAGAGCGAACCTTTCCGCGGGAAGTCGTAGCTGGCCTACAAGAAATCGTAGAGAAGGCCTGCTGCTGTATTGGTTTCGGGAAATTGTTGATTTATCTGCTGCTTGTCAATTCTCATATTCCGTCTCATCGCTCCCTTTCATCGTCTGTCAAACGGCACCGCAGTAGGGAAGATAGCGGCTGCCGGACGTTTTGTGGTCCACGCCGGTCTACTGGTCCCTAACAAAGCGGTGTTAATCCCACTGTCATTGTTGCGCGACAACAATGGTGGTAAGTAAGTCTCATGGAAAACGTGCACAGCACCCAAAGCGATGCCTCCGGCAAGCCACTCGCCTCAAACCTTCACGTGCAAGAGGTAATACGTAGGGCAGAAGAAGAACTCAGACAATTGATGGAGGAACGCACGGGCCTTACAACCCGCATCTGTACTGTCAAGAAAACCATCGTTGGACTGGCCAACCTGTTCGGAGATGATATCCTCGATGCTGCACTATCGGACCTGGTCGGTCGCGACAGTGGCATCCGCCAGCCCGGAATCACTCGAGCGTGCCGCCGTGTGCTGCTTGAGGCCGGACGCCCAATGAGTGCTCGTGAAGTCTGCGATGAGATTCAGCGCAGCGTGCCCGTACTGTTGGCGCGACACAAAGAGCCGCTGGCGACCATTTATACAATCTTGGGGCGGCTGGTGGAGTACGGCGAAGCTACGCCCTTGCCTGGCGATCGCGGGCAGCGGGCATGGAGCTGGGTAGCTGAACACGACGGCGAGCCAAACGTGCCGGACACGGCCCATGTTAGCCCGCAGCAATAAAAACGTCTTCTAGGAGTTACAAAGACATATTACACCGCCCTATTTACAGATGTTACTCCGTGGTGTGACCGGTACTTTGGGGGTTTCATCCCGGCAACTCTTCTACATATCCCAATGACAGAAACGGTGAGTCTGGTCGCGGAGTCTTTGGGGAATGACCAGACTTGGGTACAACGGCGGGTTTGACGCCGCATGGAAATCTTTTCTTCAGTCGTTTTCTTCGTTCCGAGTCGAGATTGGATGTCTGGCTCTGTTGGTGTTCTTGACCTGTGGCCTGTCTGCCCTCAGCTTTGGTGGTGACGTCAGTGTTCGCGTTCCCATTCCCACGCGTCCGATCACAGAGATTCCATTCAAGGCGTACGAAACATATCTCATCGTAGTAGATGGGAAAATTGGAACTCTTGAGCACCAAAAACTGCTTCTGGACACCGGTTCCAACCCCAGCATGATTGATCAAAGAGTTTCGGCAAAACTCGGACTGAAGGGCTCTACGCGTGAATTGTCGCTTTTCAATAGAGTCGTAGCGTCGGAGAGCGTTACGCTTCCAGATCTTCAGTTTGGCCCCGTGCGGCGAGAGAATCTTCCAGTCCTGGTCGCGGACTTTTCGGCGCTTGGCCGCGAACTCGGAACTCGTATCGACGCCGTGGTTGGCCTCGATGTGCTCAATGGAAACAACTTCACCGTCGACTACTCGAAAGGAAAGATCTTCTTTGGGGTCATGCCACAGGTTCACATGGCCCCGTTTACCGCGGGACTGCAGTTCATCACGGTGAACCTACAAAATGCCGGCCGGCAGTTGCATCTACTTCTCGATACCGGAACGCCGAACCTGGTGTTGTTCGAGGGCCATCTTCACGGCATGGATTACGTTTGGAGTGCCGCGACCGGCAACGGCCACAATGTTTCTGGCGATGTTCACTTCGGGACCGTCGTTCTTACACAGGGCAGGATTGGAACGCATGATGTGGGGCCACAACGAGCCTCGGTCGTGGCGAGCCGGAAAGAACTTTCTAACGACCTTGACGGGCTGATGGGACTTTCCTGCCTGCGGCCCAGGCGAATCAGCTTTGACTTTGAACGGCAGATGCTAGGTTGGAGCGAATAGGGCGGCCGCGGTCCGCAACTGTTTGCTTCCGGGCAAGGTCGTGCGCAGAGGAATAGACACCCGAACGGCTACTCCGCCTTCCGGCAGATTCAACAATTCCATACTCTGTTCCTGGCCGTAAATCGTCTCTAGCCGTTCGCGAGTGATTCTGAGTCCGACGCCGCCTGACGGCGAGTGGCCGGGATCCTGGAATCCGGGCCCGTTGTCTCGCACTTCCAGATGCAGGTCGGCATCATCTTGCCTGGCGGAAATTCGAATCTCGCCTCCGGACATTGACTTGGAGATTCCGTGCTTGATGGCATTGTCCACCAGAGGCTGCAACAGCAAGTGCGGCACGCTGGCATCGAGTGTTTCCGGTGCGACATCTATGCTTACTTTGAGTCTTTCTTCAAACCGGACTTTTTCAATCTCGATGTAGCAAGTTACGAATTCCAGTTCCCGGCTCAGAGTTGTCATTTGGGTGCCGGCAGTTTCCAGACTGATTCTTAGAAGGTCGCCGAGGCGAGTGATCATGCGATCGGCAGCCTCGACGTTCGTCAGCATCAGCGCTGAAATAGAATTCAGCGTATTGAAAAGAAAATGCGGTTGCAATTGACTCTTCAGCGCCTGCAAACGCGCTTTCTCAAGCTGCGCCTGGAGTTGCGACGTTCTCAGCTCGCGATCGCGCAGACTCTGGTAGTAAGACACCACATGAGCGATGAGTACGATCGGAAGGTAGGTGGTGACTATGTCATCAACAACGTTGGTGAGGAACAATCTCGCGAACATGCCCCAGTGGATGAGGAAGTGGTGAGCCTGATAATCCCATACAGCCGAAACCCAGTCGTGGCGCCGGGGGTCCCAAACAGCATAGGGAGTCGCTCCACGGACTGCCACATGCAACAGAGCAAAAACTAAACCGCCAACCAGCAACCATAGTGAGGTCACGATCCAGTTCGCCCACTTCATCGGATGACGAGTAGCGATCACGAATACAAAGGGCGTCAGTAGCGCGTAGCCGAGGACCTGGCTGCACTGCAGCGCGAGCACGCTGGAAAAGCTCATCGGTGTGCCCATGGAGCGATAGAGCTGGTAGACCGTTACGCTGTATGCCAGCGCGACAAATGTCCAAACGCCAAAGCTCAGTGCCCAGACCACTCCAAGCTTCGAGTTTCGACGCACCTGAGCATTCGTTTGATCTTCGTTGTTCTTCAATGATGCGACACGCCGCGGGCGGCGGACCAACTCGCCTCCGCAGTGCGAGCAGACATCGTGCATGTTCGACGAGCACACGGGACAGAAAGTGCATTCATATGAGCACACGTATGCGACGCCATCAGCGGGCAAGACGAGCCCGCAACCTTCGCAACGATTCTTCATATCAGAAATGCCGTTTCCGAAGTTCCCGGCTTTGTCGGTATGTTGAGTTGGTTCGTCGTTCATCGATTCATCTGCGTGGGGGCAGAACGGCTTACATCATGGACTAAGTGAGGCAAGAGAGCAATCGGATTGAGGCGGATGACGGGCGAATTGTTTAGATCATGCGAATGAGCTGATTGGTCCCCGAAGGACCGTAATTCGTCCCATGATATTGCCCGCGGCAGCGAGCGGAGCGCAACCTTATCGGAGATTGACTGGCAGATATTCGCACTCGCGAATCTAATGAAAAGAGTCGATCTCCGTCGCGGGCGTAATGCGCTGCCAGAGGAACCGTGCTCCGCTTTGCAGACGGCGTACCTCCGCGATCGCTGCCATCGATTCCAGAGTCTGGATAATCGCCGACTCTGACAGCCCCGAATCCGGGAACGAAAAAGATCCTCTGCGAATGATGCGTGAGCGAATGTCATCCACCGAAGCGGCACCACCGGCTTCCATCAGGGCGATGCGGCAAGCACGTTGCAACCGGCCCTGCATGCGACTTGATCCGCCTGCCGGCACTTGCCAGTTCTGACTCAAGTCGGGTTCCCGCGGTGCGCTGCCAGGATAAACCAGTTGGCTTGTGGACTGCTTCGCACCTGCCTGAAGAACTCGGTTTTCCTCCACGCGGGAGGATCTGCCACTAGCGCCGAGCGAAGTTTTGTCTGCGAGGTCGCGCAAACTGTGCATCAGACGATGCAGGTGACGAATTCGCCGGTTGAGTTCCGAGCGCCGCGTCAAAAGACTGAGAGCCTCCGCGTTAACTCGTCGCACAGTCTCGAAGACAGCACCCTCGGTCACAGCAGACGATGGTTCAGAGTCAGAGTCAATGGCAGCCATGACAGTCATCGCATTATTTGACGCAGTCGCGGGAAAGTTCTCGCTCGTTTCGGGACAGACTCCGAGAACTACGGGACAGTTGGGCAAGATTCAAATCTGGATGCACCGATTCGAATGCTCGCATCGGTCACGTTCGCCCACTGACCAGCAACTCGGGCAAGCACTGAAAAGAGCATTGAAGGCAGCGACCGGACAGATGCTGTTGAAATGTCTGTTACACGTCACCAGCCTTCGGGATTCAAGATTGATCTTTGGAACGTTGGAGGGGTGCTCACGAGCGTTGAGTCTGGCCAATCCGTACATAACAATCTACTGTCCTGCAAGGCCAGCCTCGCAATCCGAAAAGGGACTCCAACATCCCATCAGGGGATGGGCGAGGCTTTTTTGGGGATCGTCTGTCATCACCCGGGGATCGAGTGCAAGACTCTCGACATCTAAATTGGGCAACGATTCTCGCGCTATCACGTCTATTCAACAGTTGGACCTAGGTGAGCGGCCAATGATCCCAGATTCTTTGAATTTGTCGCCGCAAGATCAACCGATGAACGCCCTGGTGCGCACCGTTATCGCTGACGATGAACGATTGGCGCGTCAGAAATTGCTGATACTTTTGCAATCTGAACCGATGGTGAACGTGATCGCGGAGTGTCAGGACGGACGACAGACCGTTTCCGCAATCCGAGCCCTTCGGCCAGACATGCTGTTGCTCGACATCCAGATGCCCGATCTGGATGGATTCCAGGTGCTGCAGGAAATCCCTGCGGAAGAAATGCCGGTGGTCATTTTCACGACGGCCTACGATCAATACGCGATTCGCGCCTTCGAGGCCAATGCTCTCGACTATCTGCTGAAGCCGTTTGACCAGGAGCGGCTGCACCATGCTGTAGAGAGGGCACAGTCGGAATTGCGCAAGGAACGCGATCATGCGATCACGCACCGGATTCTAAGTTTGCTCTCGCAGGTCCGATCGGTCACGCCGGCGGCCGCGCAGCCGGATCAGAGGCTGGTGATTAAGGCGAATGGGCGCGTGGTATTTCTGGATCTTGACAATATCGAATGGGTGGAAGCCGCAGCTAACTATGTCCGCCTGAATGTAGGTAAGGAATCGTATCTGTTCCGCGAAACCATCAGCCGAATCTCTGAACGCCTCGACGCGAATCAATTCGTTCGTATTCACCGCTCGACGATCGTGAACGTGCGCAAGATCAAGGAACTAATTCCGGTGAACAGCGGAGAATACGTGGTCGTTCTAAAAAGCGGCAGAGAGCTTTCCTGCAGCCGAGGCTACCGAGCCGCACTGCAAGAAATTGTGCAGAAGAGTTCCTGAAGCGAACGTCATACACCGCGCGAGTGTTTCACTCATTAGCGACTCTCCCAATTCTCACATTTTATGCTGCGTTCACTTACAGATTCGAGTAGATGTGGCAGCACAGCCTTCTAAGACAAACGCCGCACCATCCATCGGAATTCTCCAGCCGTGTGAACTTCGTCGAATCTGATCCCTAAGAGACGTGTATTCGTACCACGATCCGCCGCGTGTCCTCTGGTGGTTGGATGGATGCTACCTAACCTGTAGGGCGCGTTTGTGGCGCCGCAAGATGCCTCACGCTTCAGGCAAAACATCGATCAATTGAATCCGCATGTGTTGAATGTTTTGTCTGAATGCGAGGCCTTCCAGTGAGGATTAAAGAAAATGCGCATGGCATCTCGTCCGGCTTTCCTATCCCTGGCGTTGGCTCTCGTTCTCCTGGCGCTCTTCTGCGGCCGTCCTTCATTGCTATCCGCGCAGGCGACGTCTGGAGTCACCGGTGTAGTCACCGATGATTCGGGAGCTCTAGTGGTTGGAGCCCAGGTTACGCTGACCAATCCAGCGACCGGTTTTTCCGCCACGACCACTACGAATGATGCGGGAGTATACAAGTTTCTGCAGATCCTTCCCGCTACGTATCGGATCACCTTCTCCAGGGACAAATTCCGCACTGTGACGATCTCTAACGTAGAACTGGGCGTCAGCGTTGTTGAGACCAAGAACGCCAGACTCCCAGTGGGCAAAACGTCGGAGACCGTCGAAGTAACCGCGAGCGGCGAGGGCACGGTCAACACGGTAGATGCCAGCATCGGCAATGTGATCACAAGCCGGCAGGTTCAGGATCTTCCCAGTATCCTTCGCGATGACGCAACCGCGGTGCTGCAATTGGAGCCTGGAGTACAGAGTGCGCCGAACAGTGGCAACTCTCAGTTCGGCTCGGTCACCGGCTCACGGGCGGATACCGGTACCGTTACCTTGGACGGGCTGGACGTGAACGATGAAACTATTGGAATCCCCTTTGCCGCTGTCGGGCGCGCCCCGATTGACTCAATAGCCGAGGTCCGCACGATTGTCGGAGGAGCGGATGCTTCGTTTGGCCGCGGCGCCGGCGCCCAGGTGGACCTGGTAACTCAGAGCGGCACGAATCACTGGCACGGAACGCTCTCCGAATTTAATCGTGTATCCGCCGAGGCCGCCAACGATTACTTCAATAATCTAAGCGGCCAGCCGCGGGCCCAACTCACCCGTAATCAGTACGGCGGAAGCGTGGGCGGTCCGATTGTGAAAGACAAACTCTTTTTCTTTTTTGACTATTCGGCGCGTCGTCAGGCTTCCGGCGTGCAGGAAGTCATCACCGTACCGATGGATGCATTTCGCGCCGGCCAACTCTCCTACGTAAATAGCGGTGGAACGATCAGTACTTTGCCGGCGATGGGCGCTCCGGGATCACAGACGGTCCAGGGACTGGACCCGTTGGGTGTCGGCGCGGATCAATCGTTTTTAAGCTTCCTCAGTAGCCGCCCCTATCCGGAGCCGAACGATTTTTCGGCTGGTGACGGAGTCAACACCGCGGGTTATTTATTCAACGCCCCGGCCTATGTGAAGGCCAACACGTTCGTGAGCCGGCTTGACTACACAATCTCTTCCCATCAGTCATTATTCGCGCGTGGCACATGGGACCGCGACAACGACACGCAAACCCCAAAGGCCTTTCCGAATGATTCCGGCCCAGTGGGCACATTTGTGAGTCACGATCGTTCGTGGGTTGTAGGTCACACCTGGGCCATCAGCCCGACCATGACCAACGTTGCTTCATTTGGGTTAACCCGGAACGTGAATGACTTTCCCACTGATCTCAATTCTGCGCCCAACATTCCAGTGCCGGCCATTTTTGGATTCGGAGTTCTGTCGGGCCCCTATGGAGATATTCGCCAGCAGGGCCGCAGTGTCCCAGTACCCGAAATTCGCGATACTTTTGGCTGGGCTTTGGGGAAACACAATCTGCAGGTTGGGGCTGACATCAAGCCGATCCGGGTGCACTCTTCCAACACGAATGACATCACCTTTCAAAACATCGGGCTGCAGTCCCAGATCTCGAGCCTGAGTCCATCACTCCGGCCGGCCGACATTTCGAGTGATCCGGGTCTGCAGGGCCTGTGGGACCAGACCTATACCACGCTCCTGGGCCGCTACGCTTCCAATACGGCGGAATACAACTTCGACGTGGCAGGTAGTCCGCTGCCGCAATTCAGTCCTGCGCTCCGTGATTTCCACTACAACGAATATGAATTTTTCGCGCAGGATTCCTGGAAGGTGCGCTCTGATCTGAACGTGACTTACGGCTTACGCTGGAATTATCACAGCGTTCCGTTTGAAGAGAACGGCTTCGAGTCGGTGCCCGATGTTTTTGTAAATCAACTATTCGGCGACCGGCAACAAGGAGCAGCCGGCGGCATCAACGGATTCACGGCCGCTCCACTTGTGAGCTATGAACTGGGAGGCCCTAAGAATCACGGACCGAACTATTACCACCCGGATTGGAAGGATTTTTCCCCGCGGATTGGAATCGCCTATGCACCCTCTTTCACGGAGGGACTACTTGGCCACCTGCTGGGTGATCGCAAAACCAGCATCAGGGCTGGAGCCGGCATTTCCTATGATCGTGTCCTAAGCACCTTGAGCTTTGAGATTGATGAAGTCAGCCAGCTGTTTGCCACGCAAACCTCGAATCAGTTCGGGATTGCCAATGACCCCGTTGACTCGTTGTTGACCGATCCGCGGTTTACCTCGATCAACGCTCCTCCTGCGCCACCAGCAGCCGGAACGGTTCCAAGACCTTTTACACCGTTTGTATTTACAAGCGACGGAAGCAACTGTCCGATTGGCTCAGCCGTCTATGGAGCGAACGTCTTCGTCCCCGCTGGAGCGCCGTGTGCCACCGGCTTGTACACCGGCAATGATCTATTCCAGCTGAACAACAGCCTGAAGATGCCTTACAGCATCACGGCTTCGTTCGGATTCCAGAGGGAACTGCCCAAGAACTTCATTCTCGAGGTGAGCTACTTTGGAAAATTCGGCCGTCGCCTGATCGGAACGGGCGATCCCGCACAAGAGTTGAACTTTGTGGATCCGGGTTCCAAGCAGGGTTTCAACAATGCATTTGGAAATGTCCAGGCGGCGCTCTGCGGCCAGACCGGACCCCGCCAGCCCTGCAACGTGAATATGGGGGTGATCGGAGCGATACCGGCGCAACCGTGGTTCGAGAATCAAATGGATGCGGCTCTGTCGAGCGTAGTGGGCCCCGGAACGACCTGCGCCGACGCTTACGGACTCAATTGCACCAATGCCGCGGCTGCCTTTTTCCCCAACAATTTTGCGATCGGGGATCTATCGACCGTAACGCTGAATCTGGCAAACGCCGGATTGCTTTTCCCCAACACGGGCCTTCCCTACCAAACGGGTTCGATCGCGAGCATCGGAAACTTTGCCTCTTCAACCTACCACTCGCTGATTGCCACTCTGCGAAAAAAGTTATCCAACAACCTGTACTTCGATCTCGATTATGCCTACAGCCATTCGATCGACAATCTTTCCGAGATCACCAACAATGCGATCTTTGCCAGCTTCAATGGGCAGGGCTTGATTTGTGACTTGCGCAATCTGCGCACTTGTCGCGGCAGTTCGGACTTCGACGCCACCCACACGGTCAGCGCAAACTACGAATATCAGCTGCCGATCGGGCGCGGACAGCGGCTACTCGGGTCGGTACCGAAGTGGCTGGATACGGTCGTAGGCGGCTGGGCAACCTCAGGAATTGTCAGCTACCACTCCGGCTATCCATGGAGTACCGTCACCAACGCCTTTCCTATCAACTTCACTCAAGTGTCGGGAGCGGTATTGACCGGGCCCAGTTCAGCTGTGAAAGAACATGTCCATATCGAAACTAACCCAGCAACGGGAACGCCTGGACTTCAGCTGTTTGCCCGCCAGTCAAATGCTCTGAATGCCTTCGTATATCCATTCGGAGGGGATACCGGACAGCGCAATACACTGCGTGGTCCCCGGTACGCAAACGCGGATATGGCATTGCTGAAGACTTTCAAATTGCCATGGGAGCGCGAGACTCTTCAATTCCGCGCCGAAGCGTTCAACGCGTTCAATCATCCGAGCTTCAACACTCCCTCAGTGAATCCTGGTGTCACTGGGTCGGCAGATACGAACAACAACAATATCAACATTCCCTTGGAGTACGGGTTTCTCACCAGTACTGCGAACAACGCCCGCGAATTGTCGCTCGGCCTATTGCTTCGCTTCTAGATCGGGCGTCATCGCCTCATCTCCGATTGATGATATGAACGTCGCGCGCCAACTGCTTAGAGATGTAAGGAAAAAACAGAATCGCATCTATGACGAATGAACAGCTATCGGTCCACGATCAACGTGCAGTAGTCCCTTCGACGATCTGCTGACGGATCGGAGGTTGCAGTATGAACGTAGTTACTAACTTCGGGCTTGCTGGGAGTTTTGGCCCGGGCAGTCGAATCCAGGTCGGCAGTAATAGAAAGGTGTTCCCAATGAGGTTCGTGACAGGCAGGCTAGGAAGTTTTGCAACAGTGGTAGTGGTTCTATCCGCCGCAGTGTGCCTTTCGGCAGATGCAATGGCACAGCAGGCGACAGCCAAGATCGTCGGTGCGGTCACGGACGCCCAGGGCGCGCTGGTGACTGACGTCAAAGTTACGGTCACGAACACTGCGACCAACGTGGCCATCGATACGGCTACTGACAAGACTGGCTATTACCAGGTCCTGGACCTGCCCATTGGCACCTATCGGATTACGGCCAGCCACGAAGGATTTCGACCCGTGGAGGTAGAGACTTCTCCTCTGGAGATCAATCAATCCTTCCGAGCCAACTTAAAACTGGAAGTAGGCACGGCTCACGAACAGGTCTTGGTCGAGGCGCAAGGATCGGGAGTAGAAACCGTCAATCCGACAATTGGCCAATCCGTCACAGCGCGGCCCATCGTGAATCTTCCCCTGAACGGACGCAACGTGCTGAGTCTGGCGCTGCTACAGCCCGGCGTCACGGAGGACAATCCTGACGACACTGGGGCAGGGAGCCTCACCCAGAACGGTGGGAATTTCAGCGTTGCGGGTGGCCGGTCCGATTCCATTACCTTCCTGCTGGATGGTGGCCTCAACAACGAATTGCTTGGCAACGGCATCGTCTACAACCCGAATCCAGACTCTGTCGCGGAGTTTCGTATATTGACCAGCAATTACACGGCAGAATACGGCCGCAGCGGCGCGGGTATCGTGAGCGTGGTAACCAAGTCGGGCACCAACGATTTCCATGGAAGTGTCTTCGAGTTCTTGCGCAATACCGACTTCGATGCCAACTCTTACTTCAATATCCAGGCAGGCATCCCGAGAAATAGCCTCAAACGGAATCAGTTTGGCGGGACGTTCGGTGGTGCGATTGTCAAGAATCGCCTCTTCTTTTTCGCTGCATACCAGGGGCAACGTCAAATTGAAACCGATGTCGAAGCGGAACAAACGACCTTTACGCCAGCCGAGTTAAACGGAGATTTCTCCCAGGCTGCGAATGGCGCCCCGGATTCAAATGTCGCTGCCTTTCTTCAGGCGAACCCTTACTTTCAATCGAGTCCTACATTGGCGGCGCAGGGGATTATCGATCCAACCAAGATTGACCCTGTGGCTCAGGCCTACATCGCGCTGGGAGTGATTCCAACATCGCCAACCGGCGAACTCTTTCCCGCTGGTGGTGGAACGAACAACACCAACGAACTGACTGGCAAAATCGATTTCGATATCACCGCCAAGGATAAGCTTTCGGCCACCATCGGCGGTGTTCGTAATCCGCAGCTTCAACCCTTTGGGCGGCCGACGCCGGGTTACGCATCGTCGGTGCCGGGTTTTGCCAGCACCAATCAGATCAACAACTACTTCTTTAATCTCGCCTACACTCGGACGTTTTCCCCGAGCCTGCTGAACGAACTCCGTGCAACAGCGCAGCGCCACAACACGCTGGGAGACCTGCCAGTGAAGAATTTGACCACGCCGGCTCAGCTTGGATTCGGGATCGCATCGGACCTCGCCAACGGCCCTCCGCTTATAGTTTTTGACAATGGCCTCGCCTTTGGGCCAGATCAATCCGGTCCCGCGCAGGAGGCCGGCAATACCTATGCGTTTTCGGATACGCTGACTTGGGTAAAGGGACACAACACCTGGAAATTCGGCGCGGGATTCTCCACCTATCAGCAAAACACTCTTTACGCCTTTTTTACCGATAGTAATTTCTCCTTCGCGGGATATGCCGCTGATGGCGATGGCACGGGAAATAGCTTCGCCGATTTCCTGGTCGGCGCTCCCAACAACTTGTTTGAAGGCCCGCAGGCGCACAGCAACATCCGGAGCAAGGCAACCTACGGATTCGCCCAGGACGAGTGGCGCGTAAAGCCCAACCTGACTCTGACGTTGGGAGTTCGGTATGAATACAGCACGCCCAAGCTCGACACTCAGGGTAGAACGTTTTCGATCGTTCCCGGCCTGCAGTCGGTCAAATTTCCGAGCGCCCCGCTCGGACTGGTTTTTCCCGGAGATCCAGGAGCACCCAAAGGCGCCAATTTCCCCGACAGGGACAACTTCGGGCCGCGCATCGGATTTGCATGGAGTCCGGGAAGCAGCAGCAAGACCAGCATCCGCGGTGGCATCGGCATCTTCTATGATGTCTTGAAAGGTGAGGACAACCTGCAGTTCAACGGTGCGCCACCGTATTACAGCGAGCCATTCGTCAATTTCCCTTGCCTGCAACCCTCACCCGGATGCACAAGCCCAGCATTTACTTCGTCCGGTACCCCTTACTACAGTGCGCCGTGGGCGAATACAACAACTCCGTTTCTAAACAATCCCTTCCCCTCTGCTCCGCCCGATCCTGCCACTGCATTCAATCCGGCAACTGGCGGACAATTTCTACCCTTCGGGGGCGGTTCAGTGTTCTTCGTGAACCCCCACCTCCACACGCCTTATACGTACCAGTACAACCTGAGCGTCCAGCGTGAGGTGACAAAAGATCTAATTGCCGAGGTTAACTACGTAGGCAGTAGTGCGAAAGGGCTTACCACTCTGGAAGACATCAATCCGTTCGACCTGAGCACTGTGAACGGGCCCAACCCAACACGGCTCCTGAATGTGAATCAGAGCGCCGATCTCACTGCATATTGCGCGAATCAAGGCGGACCCTCTGACTGTCCTTTTCAAAATGCTTCGGCGTTCACGAATGCCGGGTTTTCTGGCTTTAACAGCCTGGAAGCGTCATTGACGAAGCAACTGACGGACTCGCGATATTTGGGGACAACCTACTTCACTCTCGCCTACACTTACGGTCACAGCATCGATAACTCATCGGGATTCCGCAACCGAGATTCGCAGGTTCCGTATTACGACATCGGCCAGTTCCGGGCCTCCTCCAACTTCGACGTCACGCATCGATTGACATTCAGCGGAGGATGGGATCTGCCGTTCGATCGCGCATGGGCATCGGGACCAAAGCGGCTGGTGAAGGGATGGAGCTTATACCCGATCTTCAGTTGGCGAACTGGGTTTCCGCTGAGTATTAATTCGGGCCTGATCTCGTCGTTCGGTGCGTCGGACCCCGGGCCGTCCGGAGCTGGCGATGGCTACCTGGCGAATGCCCTGTTTGCGCCGGGGTTCAGTAACGTCTCAATCATGAATCCAAAGCAGGTTGGGAGTTGCGACAACCCCAACACCGGTCAGTCTCAAACTGGAAACCTGTACTTCAACTGCGGCGCGTTCGTGCAGATTCCCGATGTCCCAGGGTCCGGTTACGGGTTACCACGAGACTTCTTCCGCGGACCAGGCCGCACGAATCTTGACCTGGCTCTAGCCAAGACAACCGCGATTAGTGAACGCGTAGCCGCGGAATTCCGGGCCGAAGCCTTCAACGTCCTGAATCACACGGAATTTGCAAATCCGGACACGACCTTGACCAGTGGAACCTTCGGACAAATCACCAGCACGACGTTTGGGTCGGGAATCGCCGCACTGCAGACACAACGCATCCTGCAACTCGCGCTCCGCGTAACGTTCTAACGGCCGGGTGGGCAAATACAATGCTCAGGATTTTAGAGGCGTCGATCCAAGTGGACAGGATCGACGCCGGGCGGCTGGACCTCAGATCCTTAAAAAGATCTTCCGGCGGTACATCCAAAACAGGATCAGCCAAAAAATCAGCACCACTAGAAAACCGTGCAGAACGGGCTGAAAAGTCGCTCCTGCGATAAACGATATCGCCCCGCCGAAGTGGCGCTCTAGCGTTTCCCACGAAAGGCTCCATGGTCCAGCTCATCACGTAAACAGCGATTGAGTTCATTCCCACGACCAGCAGAGGGAACGCCCAACTACGCCATCCTCTCCAGTCGATGAGCGCGTAGAAGCCGGCCAGCATCAGCACCACCAGTCCTCCGCTATACAGGGTGTACGAGGATGTCCACACTCGCTTGACGATGGGGCAGATGCCCGTCCATTGACACATCAGTCCGAGCAGCACCAAGGCCACTCCCGCGATTACCAGTCCTCGGAGTTTTTGCTCTTTCGATCCCTTGCCCTTGAGCCATTCTCCGGCAAACAGTCCCATGATCATGGTGTCGAGCGTAGGAATAAAACTCAGCGTGGACCAGCCGCCTTCGTTGAACACAAAAGGATGCTCGCGCGGAAACAGGTTGAGGAACCATACATCGAAGGCCCACGAAAGATTGGAGTTTTTGTTCCAATGGGCGAGAAATCCGGTGTAAAGGTGAGGCCAGTCCTGTGGAACTCCAACCCGAGCGTAATCAAAGTGCGGTCCCGGAGCAGGATAAAGCGCGAAAGCTGCCCAAAAGAAAACCAAAATTAGGAGCAGCGTCACCGCTTGAGTTTGCACGCGCGTGAACCCCAGCAGGAATAGGAAGACATAACCCAATCCAATCTGCGTCAGCGTGTCCTCAAACGTGAAGTAGGTTTGAGTCGAGTGCAAGGAGCGGAGGAAAATTCCGAGAAAAATTAGGATCAAAGCACGCCGGACTGCATGGCCAAACATGGGCCCGAAGGTCTGTCCTTTCATTTTGCGGCTGGCGATAGAAAACGGAAGCGCCGCACCCACCAGGAAAGAGAATGCGGGCTGAATCAGGTCATGCAGGGAGCATCCCTGCCAAGCCACGTGTTGCGTATTGAAGCCGATCACGCCCCAAAACCGGCTGAGTGGGAACTCGCGGGCCACGTCAAACAGACGCATGGCTTCGGCGAGCATCAGGACCATCACGAGCCCGCGAAATGCATCCAGCGAGAGCAACCGGGCGATGACTTCAGGTTTCCGTTCAGGCTCGATTACAGTTACTTCAACTCCGGGACTCTCAACCTGCCCGCTTTCGATCATCAAATGCTCCTGGCGGTTCCGCGGTAGCATCTAACTCTGGACCGCAAAACCGGGCGAATCCAAATTCGCATCCCACTTGCCGCGCGTGAAGTCGGGAAATTTCTGGGGCGCTCCACTCTGCGCCACGGATGCTTCGCTCAATGGAGTCGGCGCGCTCCACGCTGCGGCATCATAGACATTGATATCGGGCACGAAACCCCTTTTCAGGCAATCCATCAGCCTGTAATTCATGACGTAATCCATTCCGCCGTGGCCGCCCATTTTGCGGGCCAGTTCTCCGGTTTTTTTCCACAGCGGGTGCTCATATTTGTCGCGAAACGCATCAAGGGATTCCCAATCTTCCTTCGTTGAGCCATTTGCCTGCTTCGTACCATCGATAAAAATCCGCGCCGGATAGTCAGCAAATATTCCCTTCGTGCCCGAGATCGAATTGAGCCGGCTGTAAGGCCGCGGATTGACCACGTCATGCTGCAGAAGAATTGTCCGTCCTTTTTGCGTCCTGACGATGCTGGTATTCATATCGCCGCAAACATATTTTTCGGCGCGCTTAGGGTCGCCGTCAGGAAAGTTCGCTTTCACATACGCGCTGAGCGACGCCTCCGCGGAACTCACCGAAACCATGTAGTCAAAGCGGTCACCGCGATGGATATCCATGTAATGGGCGACTGGGCCAAGCCCGTGGGTCGGATACAGGTTGCCGTTGCGTTTCATGTGCGGAAAGCGGCGCCATAAGCCCTCGCCTTCATTCGCCGTCAAAATCTTGCGCAGGTCGTGGAGATACGCCGCCTCTCCATGTGTGATCTCGCCGAAGACTCCCTCGCGCACCATGCCCAGGACCATCATCTCGGTGTCACCGTAACAACAATTCTCAAGAATGACGCAATGCTTTCGTGTGGCCTCGGATGTATCCACAATGTCCCAGCACTCTTGCAATGTAGTGCAGGCGGGGACCTCAACAGCAGCATGTTTACCACTCTTCATGGCGTCGAGCGCCATCGGGACGTGCCAGTTCCAGGGGGTCGCGATGTAGACGATATCGAGATCGAGCTGCGTCAGATTCTTGAAGTCCGTTTCACCCTTGCTGAAGCCTTTCGGTTCTGTTTGTCCTGCGGCGGTTACCGCCTTCTGCGCCCGCGAAACTTTTTCCGGAACCAGATCGCAAATCGCTTTGACCTCAACGTTATCAATTGCAAGCAGGTTCTCTAGCAAGTCGGTGCCACGTCCCCCTACGCCGATAAGTCCCAGCCGCACCCGCTCTCTCGCCTCAAATGGGACGCCGAACATTGTCGAGTTCGCGGTCGGCTTTGCATTGTCGGGTGTGCCGGCAAGGGAATCAGAACCGAGAATGTCGGTCGCAACCACGAGCCCAGCGCCACCAATCGCGGTCCGCTTTATGAAGCTCCGTCGCGAGATCGCCTGTAATTCCTTGCTCGTTGCCATGTGAGAGGTCTCCTTTGAAGCTGCCAAAATCCAAAATCGAACCTGTTTTGTAATCTTGTGCTGGACAAACGAAATGAAACGATATAAATAGTAACAGTTCGATAGTCGTTTAGCGATCTCTTCACTCTCGGAACACTCAAATTGATCCGTCCGTTGTCATCTCAACTAGATCCGTTCGTTACAGATGGTCCTGGCGTCGTCGCGTACGATCACTTTTACGCCAATGCCGCAAAGGACTCAATTTTCCCTGGCGCCAGAGTTCATCGACTCCCACAACCGCTAATCGATCGATCAGGAGGACAAAATTCCGATGCAGCGTAGAGATTTTCTAAAAAGCACCATCGCCGTTGCCGTAGCCGCAGAATTTGGAACGGGTAAAGCGCAGGCGAAGGTTGCCGCTCACAACTGGGGAAAATACGACTTCGGCTCGGGCCCAGAGGTGGGTGACCGCCTCAATCAGGGTCCCTTCCCTCAATATCCACCGGATGCCCTCATTCCCTCTGACGACGTAGTAATGACCACTACGTCTTCGGAAGATGCCGTGCCGAACTATGGCAAGGGACTGATCACCTATATCACGGCAGACAGTGGCACAGAGGAAATCAAGTCAGACAATATTCCGCAAGCGATCGAAGATCTGGTTCGGTTTCCTTTAGGCCAGCAGCTCTACATCCGTCCCACGTGGAGGGAAGTGCAACCGAGGCCTGGACGTCTGGAATTGCCGGACTACGTGAAGCTGGTTTTTGACCAGGCGAAGAAGAACAACAAGCGAGTCGGATTGCGAGTTCAAATGTCGGCGCCAGATTATAAGCACGAAGCGGCCCTGCCGGACTTTGTACTCGAAAAAGTGCCAAAAGTTGATCTTGCGGCGCCTAGCGATCAGGAGAGCATCGCTGCCGGGAAAAGATTCTTGGAGAATCCGCACTCACGTTATCAGCCGCGATTCGATCATCCTTTCTTTCAGCAGGCATTCAAAGATCTAGTGGGCCAACTGGCGGCGGAGTTCGATGGCAATCCCCTCGTCGAATTTATCGACACCTTCATGTACGGCTTCTGGGGAGAAGGACACACCTGGCCGTTTCCCAACAATCCTTTTCCTGATTACCCGACAGCGGAACGAACCTGGATGAATATGCTCGAGGTTCAGATCGAAAGCTTTAAGAGAACTCCTCTACTGACCAATACGCAACCGGACTTCAGCCGAGTGGGCAATTCAGAGATGCTGGACCGCACCGTCCGCAGCAACAATTGGATTCGCAGCGACACCATCTTTATTGAGAACGAGCAGATTGAAGCGCTCAGTAACCGTCCGCCCTGGATCGCCGCCTTGCTCGAGCAAGGGCTGCCTGGCAAGCCTCCCGATCCGAACGCGGCGCATGAAGGAGTATCTCCGGCAGAAAACATGATCGATCACGTGATTGATATCGGGGCGAACTATTTTTCGCTCTGGAACTTTCATCAGATCAACGCCAAGAATCTGTTGAGCTACTACCAGGCGTATCCCGCGGCGTTCGACCGCATCAATCGCCGCATTGGCTATCGCGTGAGGCCATCTTTCATCTGGAGCTATCAGGACGAGAGTTACCTGGGGCTGATTATTGGCTTTGCGAATGACGGCATCGCTGGTGTGCCGGGTGTATTGAGAGTGACGGTGGAAGGCCAGGACGGAAAAGTACTCAAGAGCGGTTGCCTGGACGCCGGTTATCCGCTGCCCGGCAAAATTCGGCAAGCACAGTTTGTGCTGCCGCAAGGGACGGAATGGAAGGGATTGAAGCTTAGGGCCGAGATCGAGGTAAAGGGAATGCGGTATCCCGTGCGCTGGGCTTGTCACCAGAAGCTGAACGATGACGGTTCGCTCACGCTGCGTCCCAACCTGCGTCAGCAGGTTTAGGCCGCGGTTGTTCTGGATCCAAGAGATGCTGAAATTTCGATGCGCGGCAGTGACCGATTCATACTCCACGACAAACCACATCTTCTCTTCCATCACACCGCTCGCTTTCACAGGTATGCCGTTTTTTGTACACGCCTTTCGAAATCGATCGAGTGTTGGGAACGTGCCCAGTATGTCTTGTCAGACCCGCGCCGGTCCGCACCTTGGATACCCCTCCCCCTCCCCTCGAGCTATTGGAATCTTCGGTTTGGCGGAAATTTGCGATTTGATCCATGGGCTGCAAGCAGTTACGGGCAAAATCTTGAGCCCCGGCGGGTTAGCCGTGTGAGCGTGCATGTCATTAGGTCGGTGATGGGGCGAGTATGGGGCTGTGGATTTCTCAGTCAAGGTCGGATGAACATCGGGGTGTGGAAAAGCTGGTGATGGACGGGAGCAGGGAGTTCAGCGGGGACAACTTGGAGCGGTTCTGCGGTGATAGGGGCGAGCCCGTTCATTCACTCCAATCTCACATCGATCCCGGTAGTGGCTAAGATATATTCGAATTCTTTAAACAGTTCTTTGCCGCATATAGGCTCACCGTTTGGGTCGCACGAAAGAACATTCCCGGTGCGCGGGTCTAACGCTGCATGACAGTTCTGAGGACCGAAACACTTTGCCTCCCCGTAGGTGCTCGTGACCGAAACAGAATTGTTGCGTTCCTCGCACGACATTTTGGACAATTAATACCGTGTCCATTTTGCCGTTGTCGCTCAGATCTCGAATCAGCTCATGTCGCTTCGAGGTTGAAAAAGTGCCTCTTTGAAAGAGGAAAGCAAAACAGAAGCGAGTTTTCCATCACAGGTCGCTGGTTTGGGAAATGCGATAAATACGGGCCTGATACCCAATGCTACAAGATGTACCGACGGTTGGGCTTGTGACTGGGCTTGATGTTGATCCTGAGGGACGCTTGGTAAGGAATTCAATGAAGCTGTCTGCGTGGCCGGATGCGCCTCTTCAAACTTGCGAATGCGTTCCTGCACACCACCCAGCTATCGTGCGAGGGTTCGGTCGCCATTTCGGACATAAGCGACCAAGCGGACTACTTCAAAGGCTCAACAGTCGTTTTAGGGGCAGCCTTGACGGCCAATTCTTTAACGCTGGGTTTGGTCGGTGATCTTTTAGTTGGTGGTGCAGTAATAGGCGATGCTGCTCACGCAAGAAGTATTTGTGTGCCCCTAGCGTGGGGCGAAGAATAGGAAGGCATTATGAGCATTCACGACCGGTTATGTTTACGAAGGCATCCTCATTTGGCTATGTGGGGAGCTATGCTCTTCGGTGCATTCGGCATACTTGAATTTTTTAACCTCCACCACAGATTCGCAACCACTATCGCTAGCAGAGTTGGCTATTTCGGAATTACTGTCTGCTTTCTGATTCTCCTAGCCAAGGCTCGCTGTGCAATCGAACGACTGATCTTTATAGTTCTTTCCGCGATTAGCGCCATAGCTTTCTGCGCGAGCCTATTTGGAGCCGAAACATTCTTTAAGGCGAAACTCGCCATCATGTGTGGGTGGTTCTTAGCATCCGCAGCCTGTGGATTCTGGGCGCTTTATTCGAGAGGGCACTTCACGGGTAGCTAGGACTCATACCCGAGTACTGTCTATGTACTGTCGAATCGCCCAAGCCGCCTTTTTTGCCTTTTTACGCCGTTTAAGAATCAACAACTTACATTTTATCAATACGGCTGCGGGGTTCAAATCCACCCCCCCAACCAAATCTTCCGCGATCCTCTTGCTGCCAGTCTCCCAGATTCTTAGAGTTGCAATCGAGCCGTTTGCATGTCTGTTCCTAGTTGGGAGCCGCGTTCTTGTTCCTAGTTCCAAAACGTGGAACAACTTGGAACCGTTCGCCATAGATCGTTTCTTCTAAAGCGAGCGCGGGACACTCAATTTCAAAGCGTCGTTTCTCATCGCTGCCCAAGCCACTCCTAGCAGAGGCGGGGAAATAAATATCTGCCGACGGGTGCCCTTCGTCAAATTGCGAATGCGATCTAGAGATCGAGCATGATCCATGTTGGCGGGGCCTGGCCCACCTTTGCGCCGCCACGGGCTTAGGCTGCCCCACCTTTCGCGATTTTCGAAAGGTGGGCACCACGACAGCCGGCACCATGTTCACGCGTCACATACAACAGGCCGCCTTTTGTGCTAGAAGACTACCCTGGCCGCCGGACTCCGCCGTCACTACGGCGCTGGATATTCGCATTTCATCACCACGAGCTGTTACCAGCGCTGCCCGCTGCTCGGCAGCCGACGCAATCGCGATCTGTTCCTTGAAGTGTTGGAGAGCGGGGTGCCCCATCCTTCGCGCATTTGCGAAGGGTGGGTACTACGGACGATCGCAGCGTAGCGTCTACGCCGCGTGATCTCGAAACGAAATCTTCTCCAACCCACGTTGACTCGCACCCTATCCAAATTACGGCAAAGGATGGTTCCAGTGCGCACGCGCCGCCCCAACTCAAAAGCCACCCATCTCCCAACGCGTCCCCTGCCCGACAACAAAGGAACGCACGATGACAGAAATGAGTTGATCTGAGGCTGACCTGATTTGAGTCCCAGTCCCAACATGATTTCAGAGGAGGGGGGGCGCTCTGAGACCCTCTCTTTCCCTTCTCCCGACGGTGCATTGACTTGCTTTAGCTCGGCCCCTAAGATGGTCGCGCACGGAGCGAGCTTCTTTAGACCAGCTCAATTGTGATCTTTAGACATGATCGATCAAACCATTTCACACTACCGGGTGCTGCAGAAGCTGGGTGGTGGCGGCATGGGCGTGGTTTACAAAGCCGAGGACACGCGGCTGCACCGCTTCGTGGCCCTCAAATTCCTGCCCGACGAGTTGGCCAAGGATCCGCAGGCGCTGAGCCGTTTTCAGCGTGAGGCTCAGGCTGCTTCGGCCCTTAACCATCCCAACATCTGCACGGTTTATGACATCGGCACCGAAAGCGGTCAAGCTTTCATTGCCATGGAGTATCTGGAAGGCACGACGCTAAAGCACCTGATCGAGGGCCATCCGCTCAAGACGGCCCAGTTGCTCGACCTCAGCATACAAATCTCAGATGCTCTGGATGCGGCGCACTCTGGCGGAATCGTGCACCGTGACATCAAGCCGGCGAATATCTTCATCACCCAGCGCGGACAGGCGAAGGTCCTCGATTTCGGATTGGCGAAACTAACGCCGCAGGGCAACGCGGTCGTAGATGGATCGGCAGCCACTATTGGATCGCCTACCGCTGTGAGCCCCGATCAACTCACCACTCCAGGAACGGCAATGGGGACGATCGGCTACATGTCGCCCGAGCAAGCGCGCGGCGAGCCGCTGGACGCCCGCACCGATCTGTTTTCTTTCGGCGTCGTGCTCTACGAGATGGCGACCGGCCAGCAACCATTTTCGGGAGCTACATCGGCCGTTATTTTTGAAGCAATCCTGAACAAGACGCCCGTTCCACCGGTCCAACTGAATCCGGGACTGCCGGGGCAGATCGAAACCATTCTGAGTAAGGCGCTGGAAAAAGATCGCGACATGCGCTGCCAGAGCGCGGCGGAGCTTCGCGCCGACCTGAAACGTCTCAAGCGGGACACCGATTCTTCCCGCGGCGGGGTGAGCGGCGTGACTCGTGTCATCACGGCCAGCGAGGCGAAAGAAGCTCCTGTCGCTGTTCGCGGGGCGACACGAGAACGGAGTTCCCTGCTTCCTATTCTGATTGCCTGCGGGTTTCTTCTTTGTCTTGCCATCGGATTATTCGCAGGCAAACGCATCTGGGAATCCTCGGCGGTCAGCGCCCCGCTCTATCACGAGATTACTTTCCGCCGCGGCGAAATTCGCTCCGCGCGCTTTGCGCCCGATGGGCAGACCATCTTGTACAGCGCCGCGTGGCAAGGGAATCCGGTGGAGACGTTCTCGGCTCGCCAAGGAATGGTCGAGTCGCGTTCTTTGGGCTTAGGCCGGGCTGAGCTGATGGCCATTTCATCGAAGGGTGAGATGGCTCTTTCGCTGGGCAGCCATCCGGTTGGAACGTGGATCAACGTAGGCACATTGGCTCGAGCGCCATTGGCGGGCGGCGCGCCCCGCCCCGTTCTCGAGGATGTCGAATGGGCGGATTGGTCTCCCGACGGAAATAACCTAGCCGTGGTGCGCAATGTGGCTGGCCGCGACCGACTCGAGTATCCCGTCGGCAAGGTTCTCTACGAAACCAGCGGCGGCTGGATCAGCTATCCACGCGTTTCGCCGAAGGGCGATGCGGTCGCCTTCATGGACCATCCCAACCAGGGAGACGACGGCGGCTCCATTGCCATGGTCGATGCGTCCGGTAAGAAAACGGAGTTGACCCGGGAGTGGTACGGGACGCAGGGTCTGGCCTGGTCGCCGGACGGCAAGGAGATCTGGTTCACAGCGAGCGAATTGGGGCTCTTTCATTACATCACCGCGGTTAACTTGTCGGGGAAGCAACGGTTGGTGACGCGAGTACCCGGTTCGCTCGTGATTTTCGACATCTGGCGCGATGGCCGAGTGCTCTTGGCCCGTGCCGACCGGCGCCGCGAAGTGATGTCTCTGAGCGACGGCGCGGCCAAGGAGCGCGATCTTTCCTGGCTGGATTACTCCTATCCCGCAGATCTGTCTGCCGACGGCAAGACTCTTCTTTTCGATGAAGAAGGGATCGGCGGTGGCGTGCAGTACGGAGACGTCCAGGATCTTACGTACGCGGTTTATATTCGGGCGACCGATGGCACCCCGGCGATTCGGCTGGGCGAAGGTGGCGCAACCGCGCTCTCCCCGGACCAGAAGTGGGTCATCATCGCGACGCCCACCTCGCCCGAGCAACTCCGCCTGTTGCCCACCGGCGCGGGTGAAACTCAGTCGCTAACGAACGATTCCATCAACCATCAGTGGGTGCGATGGTTTCCGGACGGCAAGCGTTTCGTATTCTCGGGGAACGAGCAAGGCGCCGGCGTACGGCTCTATACGCAAGACGTTTCCGGCGGAAAACCGAAGGCGATTTCCCCTGAAGGTGTGGACGCACAAGGATTCGCGGTTTCTCCGGACGGCCTGTCGGTTGTGGGGATTGGCCCGGATCAGAAAGGCTACATATTCTCTCCGACCGGGGCGGAAGCTCGAATCGTGAATGGGATGGAACCCGGGGATATTCCGATCAATTGGAGTCAGGACTCGCACTCGATTTTTCTTTACCGTAGTGGCGAGGTACCCGCAAAGGTGTATCGGCTGGACTTGGCTACAGGAAAAAGAGTCGTCTGGAAAGAGATCGCGCCGCTCGATCCCACCGGCGTTTCCACCATCGGGCCGATCCTAATCACGCCGGACGGCAAGACGTACGTCTATGGCTTCCATCGCACGCTGGGCGACCTCTACCTGGTGGAAGGCCTGAAGTAGCTTCACTCCTTCGAGTGTGGCTGCGCGTTTCCAATCCTTGCGTATAAACCCCTTCTTTCGATTCGCGTGCGGTAAGTCGCCATCCTTTGCGAGAAGCGCGAAGGATGGCAACTCGGGCACGGCGCTAGAGACGGCGGCGAATCAGGAACCGATTTTGACCGTACCCTTGCCGCTGGTTCCCTCGGGCCCTCCAGTGAGGGTGTAGGTGGCTTGCGCGGCCAGGTTTGTGGCTTTCAGCACGATGCTACTGGGAGGTTGAATGCTGCTAAGCGCCTTACTGAATGCATTGGGCGGGATGATCGTGATCTGGTACTGAGCATCCGGGAAAAACTGAATTTCGCCGGTTTGTGGGATGGAAACCGTGGGCGGGTTGGCGTTCGATGCGAGAATGTTGATACGCAGGGGCCCAACGCCGACTTGAATTCCGCACGGAGGAGAAGCCGCGCCCGTGTTGAGGTTAGTGATGGTGTAGTTCACGGTGACATTGGGTATTCTCGCTGTCTGTGGCGCCGATGTCGCGCCGCCACCACCCAGACTCGAAATATTGGCGAACACGGCGCCGCTCGTCGTCGTGAAAACAATCGACACGGGGTAGTTCGCGTTGTTGGTGAATTCAAGGGTGTCCGTGTTCCCGATTACCAAATCCGGGAACTCTGGCTGTGGTGTCCCGGAATTGTCGCTGATAAGAATGTCAGACAGAACGTCGTCGGATTTGCGTGCTGCGAGTCCCATATTTTTCTCCTTCTTTCACACTCTGAATTACTTGCTCGTGGGCCTGAAATTTGGGTCGGACAACAACGATTTGAGCGCTGCGGCGTTTTTTAGCGACTCCAGGGAATAGCCTTTCCGCAAGCTCTTCTCGACAAATTGAAGAGCGTGCGGCCGATCCCCCAGTGTTTCGTAAGTTTCCCCGATGTTCTCTAATACATCTGCGTCTTCGGGAGCAAGAACCAGCGCGGTTTGAATCCGAGCCAGAGCTTTGTCGCGTGATTTCTTTTCCGCATACAGCAAAGCGAGACGAACCTGTACACCGGCGTCGCGCGGGCTCGATTGAGCGGCTTGCTCAAGCAACGGAAGCTCCTTATCAAGGGCCGCGCCGAACCTGGCCTGATCGTCGAGGTTTTGATAGGCCGCAGCCAGGTTCGCCCACACATTGTAGTCCTTGTCGTTGAGTTGCACGGCGTGCTCGAGGGCAGCCGCGGAATCGGCATAGCGGCGCTGCGAGTCATAGAGATATCCGAGATTGGCAAAAGCCGCATAGCTGGGCCCCAGTTGAACCGACTTCTTCAATGCTGCCTCCGCGTCAGGAAGCTTCTTGGGATCACCCGTGTCCAGGTAGGTCGCGCCGAGGTTGGAATAGGCCTGGGCGTTGTCGGGAGTAATTTCGATCGCACGTTTCAGCTGTGCAATCGAGTCGTCATACTTTGCCTGGCGGTCATAGAACAGCCCGAGACTGTTGTAACCATCCCAGTAATCGGGACGCAAGGCGATCGCTTTCTTGTAGGCCGCTTCAGCGTCGGCGACACGGCCTGCATTTTCGTAGGAATGTGCAATCCCTGTCAAAGCGTCTGCATTTCGAGGATCGAGCTGCAGCGCGCGCTGGAATTCCGTCAGTGCAAGGTCGCTGTGGCCGGTAACGTCGTGGATCCGGCCCAGCGTAACGTACGCTGACGGCAACCGATCGTTGAGTGCAGTCGCTCTGGCTCCATTGGTCAGGGCGAGAGAGGCCCATCGCGAGTCTTTGTCGACCTGATACTTGAGGCGGTAGGCTTCGCCGAGCCCGGCATAACCCAGGGCGAATTGCGAATCTGTATTGACAGCCGTAGAAAGGGCGGCGATGGCCTGATCAAGATTCCCAGGCTTGTCATAGCGCTGCATGTAGCCCAACGCCCTCAGATAGGATTCGTAGGCCGCGGGCGAGGACATTCCTTCAGCCGTGTGCAATGCGCTGGCTGGAACCTCTACGTGCATTAACTGTGCCAGGCCGGAGACAGCCTGGTCCTGAAGAGTGGCGAAATCTCCGTCACGACTGACCAATGAAACCGACCCTTCCTGACGAATGTCTTTGGTACGAATCAGGTTTACGGTGAGGTGGATGCCGGAGCTGTCGCGCTGCACGCTGCCCTCGACGACCAGCGTAGCGCCAAATTCACGAAGCGCGGCCTCGGGATCGGTAACTTTGTGGCGGCGCACCTCGCTGGCGGGCACGACCCACAAGGATTGTTGGCTTGAGTCCAGGTCTGAGAGCTTGCTCGTAAGGCTCTGCATCAAGCCTTCGGAGACTGCTTCGTTCACAGGATCGCCGCCAATGTTATCGAAAGGAAGAACCGCAATATGCTTCTCACCTCCAGCACCGGACAGCAGTTTCGTGGCGCGGTCGCGGACGGAAGGCAGCAGGAACGAAGCCGCAGCCAGCAAGGCGACAGCGACGCCAGAAAGCCACCACCTGCGCTCGCGAGCGACAGCGGCCGCAGGATTGCGGCTGGCCGAGGCATGCTCGAAATAACGCTTGAGTTCGCGGGAGGATCCTCTAAGTTCGCGAGCGGAGCTTTTCGATGACGGCGTTTCTTCGGCGATGGGACAAGTTTCAAGATCGGCGAGCAACTCGCGGCAGTTGGCATAACGATGGGTGCGGTCTTTAGCCAGCATGCGCAAAACGATCGAGGCCAGAGGAGCAGGCAGCGTATCGACAGGAGGAGGATCCTCGAGAATCGCCAGCAGTATTGCTGACATGTTGTCGCGCTGGAAAGGGTGCTGGCCGGTCAGGCTTTCGGCGAAGACGACGCCCAGAGACCAGATGTCGGTACGAACGTCGAGCGGTTCGCTGCGCACCTGCTCGGGAGACATGTACGCGAGCGTTCCGGCCGCTGCCAAGCTGCGAGTAGTGCTGCCGCTGGTACTCACCCGGGCCAGGCCGAAGTCCACGATCTTCGCGACGTTCTGTCTAGTGATGATGATGTTGGAGGGCTTGATGTCGCGGTGGATGATGTTGCGGTCGTGAGCCTCAACCAGCCCGCGCGCCACCTGCATCATGATGCCGACGGCCTGTCCCGGCGGCAGCGGCCCACGGCGGATCTTCTCGGTGAGGGTCAGGCCTTCGTAGTAGGCCATGACAATGAAAGTGTGACCCTCGGGAGTCTCTTCGAGGCCGTGAATCACGCCAATGTTGGCATGGTCGAGCGAAGAGGCCATTTTTGCTTCCTGGAAGAACCGCTCCTTATCTTTCTCTTCGAGGTGGAGATCGTTAGGGAGGAATTTCAGGGCGACGATGCGTTCCAGCTTGAGGTCGAGGGCTTTGTAGACAATGCCCATGCCGCCGACCCCGGCCGTGCCTAGAATTTTGTATCCGCCAACTTGTTCATTCGCGGCCAGAGGCCGCGCAGACGAAGTCACAGGGAACTCCAGGAACAAAACAGCGAAACGCAGAGAGCGTCCCGGGCGCAGTGATTATGAGAGGGTAATCGTCGACACGCTCAATAGGCCAAATCATACTGCTCGCTCGAAAGGGTTGCAAGGAAACCCCGAACGGCTTCATTAAAGTTCTGTAGAGGAAACCTCAGGGTAAACGGCGCTAAACGCGCCTGTTCCCAGCCAATCGGTCGCCCGTATCATGGAATCCCAGGGCCGTATTCGGCCATCAATCTCCGGCAGTGGCGTGCAATTTGTTGCTCCTCCTGCGCGGGAACTGTTTGGATATTCTCTGGGGTGATGCCGAAGACTTCGAGGCCTTTTGTAGCCACCGACCGGATGTACTCGCTGTGCTCTCCAATGCCGCCTGTAAATACGAGGAGGTCCACACCCCCGAGGAGGGCGATATACGCTCCAATTGCTTTTCGCACGGACACAGCAAAGATATCGAGGGCGAGCGTGGCCCGGGGGTCGCCTGCGCGGGCTCGGTCTTGCAGGGCCTTCACGTCGCTCTCTCCGGAAGAAAGAGCGAACAGACCACTTTGATGATTGAACAGGCCTTCGAGCTCATTGGCGCTCAGATTTTCATTGCGCATCAGATAGAGAATCACGCCGGGGTCGAGGTCGCCGGTGCGTGTTCCCATCGGAATGCCGCCCGTCGGCGTGAGTCCCATAGTGGTGTCGATCGAAACTCCGTTGCGAACCGCGCAGAGACTCGCGCCGTTGCCAAGGTGGGCGAAGATCGCCCGGTCAGGAAGGCGCGAGCCGAAGTGATGCACAAGAGCTTCATAGGAGAGGCCATGAAATCCGTAACGGCGAATTCCGGCATCGAAGTAGCGTTGCGGCAGTGGCAGGTGTGATGCCAGTTCCGGCATGGTCTGATGAAATGCGTCGTCAAAACAGGCATAGTGCGCCGCGGCCGGAAACGCCTGTTGCGCCGAAGCAACGAGCGCCAGCGCGGGTGGGATGTGCAATGGGGCGAAGTGCGTGGCGGCCCGCAATTGATCAAGGACCCGCGGCGTAATGAGCTGATGTTTGAGGAGCTTGGGGCCACCATGCACGATGCGGTGGCCGACAGCGACGGGTGTCACCGGCAAGCGCTCTGCGATGGTTGCTGCTAACGCGGCAAGCGCATCGCTCTGCGACTCGAGAATCGTCTTGCGTTCTACCCATTCCTTTTCGTCGGACGACCGAATCTGCAATGAGCCGTCGCTGCGTCCAATACCTTCGGCGCTTCCGATCAGCAGCGCTTCTTCGTCGGTCTCGCCTTTATGGTAGACGCCGAATTTCAGCGAAGACGAACCGCTGTTGAGCACCAGGATAACGTCGCCTTTTTCTGTCTGCTCCTTCATCGTGACTATCCGGGCCATTTCCAGTTCCGAATCTCTTCCTTGTCGATGCCTTCGGCGTGAGCATAGTTGATGCTGTCAATGATTTGATCCTTCAGCAATTCCTTGACGTGCGCGCCCGAAGGATGCAGGCGCGAAACACGGTCGATGACATCGATGGCTTGATCGAAGCGATCGATCTGATTCAGAATGGCGAGTTCGAGAGGCGTGTTGATGCTGCCTTTCTCTTTGTATCCTCGCACATGAATGTTGTCGTGATTCGTGCGGCGGTAGGTGAGTTTGTGAATGAGCGAAGCATAAGAATGGAAGTTGAAGATCACAGGCTTGTCGGTCGTGAAAAGAGAGTCGAAATCGCGATCCGACAATCCGTGTGGATGTTCCGATGTCGGCAACAAGCGGAACAGGTCAACCACGTTCACGAATCGGATCTTCAAATCCGGGAAATGCTCTTTCAGAATCGCAACCGCCGCGAGCGATTCCATAGTCGCAATGTCGCCTGCAGAGGCCATTACGACATCTGGAACCTCGCCAGCGTCGGTCGAAGCCCAATCCCAGATGCCGATGCCCTTGGTGCAGTGGGTTACCGCCTCTTCCATCGTCAGGTACTGCAGATGATTCTGCTTGTCTGCGACGATTACGTTGACGTAATCACGCGATCGCAGGCAATGATCCGTGACACTAAGGAGGCAATTTGCGTCGGGCGGCAAATAGATGCGGACCACATCGGCGCTCTTGTTGGTAACCACGTCAAGAAACCCGGGATCCTGATGCGTGAAGCCGTTGTGATCCTGCCGCCAGACCAGTGACGTGATCAGGAAATTGATGGAGGGTATCGGTGCACGCCAGTCGAGTTCATTCTTCGATTTTTCCAGCCATTTGGCGTGCTGGTTGAACATTGAATCGATGACATGCGCGAAGGCTTCATAGGTAGAGAATAACCCGTGCCTGCCGGTGAGGACATAACCTTCGAACCAACCCTCCAGCGTGTGTTCACTGAGCATCTCCATCACACGCCCCGAAACGTCGAGTTCACCACCGTCGGCGTCCTCGGGCTTGAACTCAGCGAGCCATGTTTTTTTCGAAGCGGCATAGATCGCGGTAAGGCGGTTGGAGGCCGTCTCGTCCGGACCGAAAACACGAAAGGAAGTCATATTGCGACGCATTACCTCCGCCAGATAGTGAGCGAGCACGTCGGTTGGCGACTTGTAAATGGCGCCCGGTGCTTTCAGAGTGACGGCGTAGTCCCGGAAATCGGGAAGCTCCAGGGGCTGGCGAAGCAGGCCTCCATTCGCGTGCGGATTCGCGGAGATACGGCGGGTTCCCAAGGGCGCAAGTTCCCGTAGTTCTGGAACCAGCGTTCCCTTAGCATCGAAAAGTTCTTCTAGCTTGTAGCTGCGCAACCAGTCCTCAACGATCTTCAAGCTGACTTTATTTGTGGCCGGATCGGGGACGGGAACCTGATGCGAGCGCCAAGACCCTTCCACCTTGTGGCCATCTACTTCCTTTGGACCTGTCCATCCTTTCGGAGAACGCAGCACGATCATCGGCCAACATGGGCGCGTGGCGTCGCGGGTCGAGCGGGCATGCTGCTGGAGAGAGCGAATCTCCGTGACGCATTGCTCAAGGGTTGACGCCATTTTCTGGTGCATGATGGACGGATCGTCGCCTTCCACGAAGTAAGGCTTGTGGCCATATCCGGTCAGGAGCGCCTCTAGTTCTTCGTGCGGGATCCGCGCCAGCACTGTGGGATTGGCAATCTTGTAGCCGTTCAGGTGCAGAATCGGCAACACGGCTCCGTCGCGAATCGGGTTCAAGAATTTATTCGAATGCCAAGAAGTCGCCAGCGGCCCGGTTTCAGCTTCGCCATCTCCCACGGCGACGGCGACAATGAGATCGGGATTGTCGAATGCCGCTCCGTAAGCGTGTGAAATCGAGTATCCCAGTTCCCCACCCTCGTGGATTGAACCGGGCGTCTCAGGCGTACAGTGCGAGCCAATCCCTCCGGGAAATGAGAACTGCTGGAAAAATTTGAGCATCCCAGCTTCGTCGCAACTCTTATCAGGATAGATTTCAGAATAGTGACCTTCGAGATAGCAGTTGGCGAGCGTAGCGGGTGCTCCGTGACCCGGCCCTGAGATGTACATCACATTCAGGTCGTACTTTTTAATGAGGCGGTTCAGATGCACCCAGATTAAAGACTGCCCGGGATCTGAGCCCCAATGACCGAGGAGCCGATTCTTGATGTGTTCCGGCTTCAAGGGCTCGCGCAGTAGAGGATTAGCACGAAGATAGATCATGGCTGCTGAAAGATAATTGCAGGCTCGCCAGTACGCATTTATCTTTCTTAGCTCTTCAGCGCCGAGGGGTATCGGATTTTCTCTTATGGCAGCCATGCAGCATTCTCCCAGCCTTAAAAATAGTCTAACAATGCGAGCATCACATCGGACGATGCGCCGTTCCTTATAGCCTATTCTTTTCAGATGAACCAGGAATGAATGAGAGTCACGTTTTTTTTGAAGTCGGTTCAGATCGACAAGGTTCTTAGCCCTGTGGCAGCGTGGGGGGGCATCTCGCCAAGAAACGAAGTCGGAAGGAAACTTGAAAAATAAAACGCTACCCGGGAAAGTCTTACACTCTGGAATGTTGAAAGACTGATTGCATGGCCTGTTTAGAAGGTTACGATTTTAGGGAGTTCGGGCTTATACTGCTGTATCGGCGAAGTGGCCGAAGCGACGGCATCGACCGATCTGCAAGTCTCTGGTGCTGACAGCAGCTCATCGTTGATCGGTATGTGGTGACCCAGCTGACTACATGGATAATCCCTTCATGGCTCGCGCCATCCAGCTTTCGCTCGACAACGTTCTTTCTGGAGAGGGCGGTCCTTTCGGCGCGGTCATCGTAAAAGGCGGCAGCGTTATTGCCGAGGGCGTTAACCGGGTCACGCCGACCAACGATCCTACAGCGCACGCCGAGGTGGTTGCAATCCGCGCGGCCTGCGCTAAACTCAGCACCTTTATCCTTACAGATTGCGAAATCTACACATCGTGCGAACCGTGCCCCATGTGCCTGGGCGCAATTTACTGGGCTCGTATCTCCCGCATTTATTTCGGAAACGCGGCGGTTGATGCCTCCAACATCGGCTTCGACGATTCGTTCATATACCAGGAATTCGCTCAGCCCTTGCCGGACCGTTCAATTCCGATCGAGCAGATGATGCGCGAGCAGGCGCTGGCGGCTTTCCGCGCCTGGCAAGAAAAGCCGGACAAGGTGCCTTACTGAGACTGACGGGTTGCGATTTGTCGACGGAGAATGACTAAGGTTCGTTGCAAGTTTCATATCACCAACGATGTTCGAAAGCGGAAAAGACGCGAGAGACGCTGAAACCTTGGAAACAGGAGTTCAATCTCGAGTGAATCCGCGTGGTGGCGCGAATACTCGAATGCTCCTGGAGATTTTCAACCTACGTTTCCTCAAATATGGGCAAACTGAACATTAAGCCGAAGCGCGGGTGTATGTGGGACGTTGTGAGCCTGGGTGAAGTGATGTTGCGATTCGACCCAGGCGATCAGCGGATATCCACAACGCGTGAATTTCGCGCCTGGGAAGGTGGCGGCGAATACAACGTTGCCCGGGGACTCAAGCGCTGTTTTGGAATGGACACAGCCATCGTCACGGCGCTCGCCGACAATCCCATTGGCCGCCTCGTCGAAGATTTGATGCTACAAGGAGGAGTCAGTCAAAAGTACGTCCGGTGGGCGCCGTATGACGGAGTGGGGCGCACGGTGCGTAACGGATTAAATTTCACCGAGCGTGGCTTCGGCGTCCGCGCAGCCCTGGGTTGCTCTGACCGAGGCCACACGGCTGTCTCGCAACTCAAGCCGGGTGATATTGATTGGGACCAAATCTTTTCGAAGGAAGGCGCGCGCTGGTTTCATACCGGCGGCATTTTCTGCGCTCTCTCGGAAACCACACCGCTTGTCGCCCAAGAGGCGATGCAGGCCGCCAAGCGGTCCGGCGCCGTGATTTCCTATGACTTGAACTACCGCGCGTCTCTGTGGAAGTCGATCGGCGGCAAACCGAAGGCACAAGAGGTCAATCGCCGCCTCGCGCCCATGGTGGACGTGATGCTTGGCAATGAAGAGGACTTCACTGCGGCACTCGGCTTCGCAGTGACTGGATTGGACGAACATCATTCGAAACTTGATTCGACCGGTTTCAAACAAATGATCAAGACCGTCGTGAACGAATATCCTTCACTTTCCGTGATTGCCACGACGCTTCGGCACGCCAAAACTGCGACCGTGAACGACTGGGGCGCCCTGTGTCATGCCGATGGCCGGTTCTACGACGCACCGGTGCGCGAGAATCTGGAAATCTATGATCGAGTGGGCGGTGGCGATTCTTTCGCGTCGGGCTTGATCTATGGATTGCTGTCAGGAAAGGATCCACAATGGTCGGTCGATTGTGGCGCTGCTCATGGCGCCCTGGCGATGACTACGCCCGGCGATACGACGATGGCGACCCTGGCGGAAGTGCTGCAAGCCATGACGTCGCGAACCGCTCGGATCGAGCGCTGATCTGCTGCGAAGTTTTTCGAACTGCTTATGACAATTGATGAAGTAATTCGCCGTATCGGAGAGATCGGAATTGTGCCGGTGGTCAGAGCTGCGACGGTCGAGGAGGCCAATCGCGCGGTGGAAGCGATTTGTGCGGGAGGCATTCCGATTGTCGAAATCACGATGACTGTTCCCAACGCAATCTCAGTCATCCACGAAGTTGCGCAGAAGTATGGTGGCGAGGTACTCGTCGGTGCTGGCACGGTTACGACCGCCGCACAAGCCGAGTCATGCCTCCGCGCTGGAGCGGAATTCCTGGTGAGCCCCGGGTTGGCGCCTGCTGTACTCTCGACCGCGAACGCTGCCGGCAAGCTGGCTATTCCTGGAGCGTTAACACCAACGGAACTCATGAATGCTCAGGAACTCGGCGCTCGGCTGATCAAGATTTTTCCTTGCGGAAATATTGGTGGATCCAGGTATTTGCGTTCGCTGAAGGCTCCGTTTCCGAATGCCTCTTTGATTCCAACCGGAGGCGTGAATGCCGCAAATGCGGCCGAATTTATCGCGGCGGGAGCGTTTGCGCTCGGCGTGGGCGCAGACCTCGTTGACGCGAAGGCACTACGCGAGGGAAATTTAGCCAAGATTATTCTCGCGGCGGAAACCCTGGTGAACGCTGTTGCCGCCGGGCGCGCCGCAGTGGACGACAAGAAGACGAGCTAGTATCCGGGAATCGCCTACGCACTACTGGTTGACGGCGCTCGCGAGAACTCCTCCATCCACCGGCAGCACGATCCCTGTGACGAAGCTGGCTGCGTCTGACGCGAGGAAAACCGTCGCTCCCACGAGTTCTTCGAGTTCACCGAAACGCTTCATGGGAGTCCGCATCAGCACTTCATTCCCACGGCCCGTCCCGACCAGTAGCTTTTCACTGAGTGGTGTACGGAAATATCCTGGTGCGATCGCGTTGACACAGATTCCGTGTTGCGCCCATTCGATTGCCAGAGATTTTGTCAGGGATGCCAAACCCGACTTACTGGCCGAGTAAGCAGCCACTTCGAAGAGCGCCAGGAATGAGCCCATGGACGCGATGTTGATGATGCGCCCGTAGCGGCGCTCAATCATATGTCGTCCGAACACCTGGCAGGCTCGCAGTGCGCCAGTCAGATTGGTCTCCATGATCCGGTTCCAGTCGGCCTCGGGATAATCCAGAGTAGGAGCGCGTTTGGTGATGCCGGCGGCGTTGACCATGATGTCAACCTTGCCGAAGGCATCGATTGAAGCCTTCAGCAATTTATCGAGGGAGTCTCGATCATTCACATCGGAGGTAACCCGTAAAGACCGCCGCCCGAGGGATTCGATTTCGTCGGCGACTGCATTTACAAGCTCTGTTCGACGGGCGCTCGAGACCACATCGGCGCCGGCTTTCGCCAGACCCAATGCGAGGATCTTCCCGATTCCAGAAGTTCCTCCGACGACGACGGCCACTTTGCCATCGAGTTCCAGATCTTTGTACCCCATATGTTCTCAACACCTCCTCGAAGTGGAATTGAAAGCTCTACATTACACGGCGCGTATCACCAGTTGAAGATTGTGCCGTCGAGTTTTCGGTTCACTGGCAGGTACGCCCGCTCGTAGGGAAATTTCTCTGCCAGCTTCGCGTCGTAGTCGACGCCGAGCCCGATCGCGTTTCCCGGATGCAAATGCCCACTGTCAAATGAGTACGAATGGGGAAATACTTCATCGGTCTCGCGCGTGTGCCGCATATATTCCTGAATGCCAAAATTGTTAACGGAAATGTCGAAATGCAATGCTGCGGCCATCGCAACGGGAGAAAGATCTGTAGCTCCATGACAGCCGGTGCGCACGTGGTAAATCTCCGCCAGGGCCGCGATCTTTTTCAGATGCGTCAACCCGCCACCGTGAACCACCGTCATGCGAATAAAATCAATCAATTGTTCAGTAATGAGGATGTGCGTGTCCCACACTGAGTTGAAGACTTCGCCAACGGCAAGGGGCGTTGTCGTGTGTTGACGTATAACGCGAAATCCTTCCTGCAACTCTGCCGTCACGGCGTCTTCCAGCCAGAAAAGATGATATGGTTCCAGGCTTTTTCCCAGCCGCGCCGCTTCGATCGGAGTGAGCCGGTGATGAACGTCGTGCAACAGATGCAAATCGTCGCCGAATTTCAGGCGCAGGGCTTCAAACAGTTTCGGCACGTGCATTAAGTATTTTTCAGTCGACCAGGAATTCTCCGGAGGCAAGCCTTTTTCCGCGGGCTCGTAGTAGAGTTTGTCAGCCGCGACTCCATACGTTGAAGGCAGGCCCGGGATTCCCGACTGCGCGCGAACTGCGAGGTAGCCCATGTCTTTGTACTTGGCGACCTGATCAATCGTCTCTGGAATGTCTCGACCGTTGGCGTGCCCGTACACCATCACCCCAGTTCGACTCTGGCCTCCGAGCAGGTTGTAAACGGGGGTCTTGAGCGCCTTGCCCTTGATATCCCAGAGAGCCATGTCGACGGCCGCAATTGCCGTCATGGTAACCGGCCCGCGTCGCCAGTAGGCGCCACGGTAGAGATATTGCCAAACATCTTCTGTTTGGAAAGGATCGCGCCCTATGAGGCACGGGATCAGATGGTCGGTCAGGTAGGACGCCACAGATAACTCACGGCCATTCAACGTCGCATCGCCCAGGCCATAGACACCGTCATCGGTCGAGATTTTCAGAGTGACGAAGTTCCGCCCCGGGCAACAAACGAATACCTTGGCATCGGTGATCTTCAAGCCTTGCTCCTCACGGCGTCTTCACAGTGCAAAACTAGCAGTCATATGGGGCGGACTAATCCGCGATTCGTCGCGTCGTTGTTCCGCACCAGCAACAAGACCAGAATCATACCAACAAAGGGAACCACGCCGGCTAGAATCACGATCGGATCGAACGAGTGCGTCCCCATACCCTGGCGGGCGTCCGAAAAATAACCAATCAGCTTGAAAGCCACAATGGTTCCAATTCCGGCGCCGGTTCCGCTAATCCCGCTGACCGAGGCCACCGACTTACTGTCGAAAAGATCAGAGGGCAAAACGTTGGCCATGGTCGTGAATCCGGCGTAGGTAAAAGTCACAATCGCAAACAGAAAAGCGATTGTGTAAAGATTGGTGGTGAAAATGGTGAGGATCAGCAAAGTCATGCCGATTCCGCCATAAATGATCGGAACCTTCCGCGCCGCGCCTAACGACCATCCACGCTTTACCAGATAGCCAGAGGCGGCACCCGCAAAGAAACTGCCGACATCGGCGGCGACGAAAGGAATCCAGACAGCGATCAAGCCGCTCCTAAGGTCGATTCCCTTTGCAACCAGGTAGATGGGAAACCACTCGGTGATAAAGAAGAAAACAGGGTCGGTAAAGGCTTTGGCGATGATGGTTCCCCACATCTGCGGAATTCTAAAGAGATCATGCCAGCGCAGTGCGGTACCGCCCTCCTGAAGAATATCCGAGTCGCGCTTGTCAGCAATAATCATTGCGCGCTCGGCGGCGCCGATCCGATTGTGCGACTCCGGCGGGTAGTAGAGCCAGCGCCACACGATCAGCCAAAGAAACCCAAGAATGCCGGGGACCATAAATGCGGGGCGCCATCCCCAGCGGAAGTAAATCCACAACACAATGAACGGAGCCAGAGCTCCGCCGATCGAAGACCCGCTGTCGTAGAGCGCCGTCGCCAGCGCGCGCTCGCGCTTCGGAAACCACTCCGCGACCGCCTTGGAAGCGGCCGGCCAGTTCGCCGACTCGCCCGCCCCCAGCAGGAATCGGAACGTGGCGAAACTATAGAGTCCACGAGCCAATGAAGTCAGCATGGAAATAATCGAATAGCAGATCACCGTGACGGTAAGGCCGCGCCGCGTGCCCACGCGATCCATGAGCTTGCCGAATCCCGTCTGTCCGATGGAATAGGCCACGCGAAATGCGATGGCGATGTTGGCATAGTCGGAATTAGTCCAGTGATATTGGAGTTTGAGATAGGGAGCCAGGAGCGAAAGAGTCTGGCGGTCAAGGTAGTTGATGACCGTAGAAGCGAACAGCAAGCCGCCGATCCACCAGCGCAGCGACGGAATCGGCTTCCGGACAATGGTCATGCGTGGGTGCTTCTGCCCGTCACGCACCGAGGGTCACTTGAGAGTCCTTAGTCAGCGCATCGAGCACCGCTGGATTCAAAAGCGACGCCGAGGCGTGATCAAGATATACGGTCGCGTTCGGATGCCGGCGCAAAATCGAGGCGGGCACCATGGGACTGATCTCTCCCTCAAGAGAGGCCCTCACAGCCAGTGCTTTGCGCTTGTCAGGCACAATCGCGATGATCTCTTTTGCTTTGAGAATCTGGCGCACCGACATCGAGATGGCGCGGTCGGGCACGTCAGAAATGCCCGCGAACCAGGCTTCGCCCACCTGCTGCCGGCGGCAGGCTTCGTCTAGATTCACGATGATATACGGTTCCTCGGTGCTGAAATCGGCGGGAGGGTCATTAAATGCGATGTGCCCATTCTCTCCAATACCAAGGAATGCAATATCGATTGGCGCCGATGCCAGTTGTCTTCCCACGTCGCGAGCGACTGCCGCTGGATCGAGCGAATCGCCATCGAGCAAGTGATATTTCGTGATTCCGGCCTTGTTCACCACTCTTTCGAGAAGCATCTTGCGAAAGCTTCCCGGATGCGTCACCGGCAACCCGACATATTCGTCGAGGTGAAAAGCTTCAACTTTGGCCCAGTCAATTCCCGTGGCTTTTGTCAGAGCATCAAGGAACTCGAACTGAGACGCCGCGGTTGCAACCACAATGCGCGCGTATCCTTGCGCTGCGATGGCGTGCCGAATCGCGACCGCAGCCTGATCGCTTGCCGCACAACCTAAAGAAATTTTGTCGCCGAAGATTCTGAGGAGCATTGGCGGAGTCCTATGGGTTATCTTTGAGGTCTGCAGATTATACCGAAACCGAACCCGAGGTCGATGCTACAACGAGATGGCCCAGTCCCAACCGTGGCTTTGTTATGATGAGCAATAACCTCAGGGGGTGGACATGGACCTCACCCGTCGCCGGTTTCTGCAGACCAGTGCCTTCGCCGTTGCCGCGCTGCGCGCTGATCTGCCCGCGAGCACCCAACATCTGATGGTCGGGTTTTCAACTTTGGGTTGCCCCGCGTGGGAGTGGGCTAAAATCCTCGAATTTGCTCACGCGCATGATTTTTCCGCGATCGAGCTTCGCGGCTTGATGGGGTCGATGGACCTGCCCACGCGCCCGGAATTCCAGCCGGATCGCATCGCGCAATCCAGACGTGAAGTAGCAGCCAAGAGTCTTAAAATTGCCTGTGTCAGCAGCTCCGCATATATGCACGAGGCCGATCCCGACAAACGGAAGCAACAGATCGCCGATGCGAAAAGGTTCATCGATTTGGCAGCCGCTCTGGGTGCTCCGAACGTTCGTGTGTTCGGCAACAAAATCGAAGGCCCTAAGGAACAGGTTGTGTCCCGCGTTGCTTCGGGTTTACACGAGTTGGGAGGCTATGCGGGCGACCACGGGGTCATGGTGATCATCGAATCGCACGGTGATTTCACCGATTCACCAACTCTGGGCGACATTCTGACGCGCGCTGATTCGCCTCACGTCGGATTGCTGTGGGATGCTCACCATACATTTGTCGATGGTAAGGAAGAACCCGAGGTTACGGTTCAGAAGCTGGGCAAGTTTATTCGTCACACGCATCTCAAGGATTCCGTGCCGTCGGCAGACGGACGACATTACGTGCTGACCGGCCATGGCGACGTACCGGTTCGGAGGCAGGTCGAGATTCTGGCCGCTTCTGGGTACAAGGGCTGCTACACGTTTGAGTGGGAGAAGGTTTGGCATCCGGACTTGGCAGAGCCGGAAATCGCCTTTGCGGACTACGCTGAATTCATGCGCAAAATTCAAGCCGGCGACGCAACGCCTGCAACCCCGCATTGACTACACGAATCGTCGGGCCGATCAAACTCGCGCGCGCTCGAGTCGTGGCACGAGGGCTTGCACGAAACCGAGCGCGATCAAATACGCTATGCCGGCCAACATGAATATCAGCATGTAAGATCCTGTGCTCTGCAAAATGTAGCCCACGATCTTGGCAATCAACATTCCGCCGATTGATCCCAGCATCGTACCGAAGCCAACAACAGACGCCACCGCGGTCTTCGGAAACATGTCGGAAGCAAGAGTGTATATATTCGCCGACCAACCTTGATGAGCACCCGCTGCAATCGCGATCAGGCTAATCGCAAGCCACGTATTTGTGGTCCGCGCGGCAAACATGATCGGCGTCACCGCCAGCGCACATACCAGCATGGCGGTCTTGCGGCTGGAGTTCAGCGACCATCCCATTTTTAACAGAAAGGATGAAAGCCATCCTCCGCTGACGCTGCCTATGCTGGCTCCGGTGTAGATAACGAAGAGCGGCAAGGCCATTCCTCTTAAATCGAGCTTGAGATTGCGGCTCAGGAAGTCGGGCATCCAGAACAAATACATCCACCAGATCGGATCTGTAAAGAACTTGCCCAACGCCACCGCCCAGGCTTGGCGCAGCATGAACAGAGTCCGGAGAGGAACCTTCTCTTGCTTTTTTTCTCCATCTTCTCGCCGCTCGCTCTGGATATATGCCAACTCCTGCGCCGACAAAAGCCTGCTCTCCTCCGGGCGCCGATACAGCAAGAGCCAGGCAACAATCCAGACAAATCCCAAGCCACCGGTCGCAATGAAGGCCATGCGCCATCCGAAGCGATAAGTAATCCACGGTACGATCAGCGGCGTGACAATTGCGCCAACATTCGTGCCAGAATTGAAAACACCGGTCGCCAGTGCACGCTCCCGTTTGGGAAACCACTCCGCCACTGCCTTTATCGACGCCGGGAAGCTGCCCGCCTCGCCGAGTCCCAGGCAAACACGCGCTGCTGCGAACTGAAATAGCGAGGCTGCAGCAGCATGGGCCATCGCGGAGAGGCTCCAGAAACAAACTGCAAGGGAAAAACCTCGGCGCGTGCCGAGCCAATCAATCAACTTTCCGACGAACAGCACACCTGCCCCGTAGGCAAACTGAAAGGCGAAAACGATATTGCTGTAGCCGACTTCGGTCCATCCAAACTGAACTTGCAGTGTCGGCTTGAGCAAAGCGATCACCTGGCGGTCCATGTAGTTCACTGTGCCCGCGAAAAACAGCAAGGCACAGACCAGCCAGCGTCGGCGCCCGTCGACACTGCTCGGCGACGCCGGCACGTTCTCAAGAGGATGCGGGATGGGATGCATGTTCAACGAGGCAACCGTTACAGAATTGGAGAACGAACAACGTGCATCACTACACATTGTCCGGGGGGTTGCGGTCAAGCGGTTGTTGAACTGGTATATTCATGGCTTGAATTGCTGGATCGGACTCGGCCATTCCCGCGCGAGTATCACCTCATGAAAGGCTTTTTCTCCGAAGACTTCCTGCTCTCGAACGACGCGGCTCGGCGCCTCTATCACCAGTTTGCCGCCTCGCAGCCGATCCTCGATTACCACTGCCATCTTCGGCCCAAAGACATTGCTGAAAACCGGCATTTCACAAACCTCTTCGAAATCTGGCTGGAAGGCGACCACTACAAATGGCGTGCTATGCGCGCCAACGGCGTAGCTGAAAAGTACATCACCGGGAACGCTGCGCCGTACGAGAAATTTCTGGCTTGGGCACGGACCGTGCCCTACACCCTGCGCAATCCTCTTTACCAATGGACGCACCTCGAACTACAGCGCTATTTCGGAATTATGGAACTATTGAATGAGACGTCAGCCCTTGCAATCTGGGAAAGGGCAAATGCCGCACTGGAGGGTTTGACAGCCCACGCAATTCTTCAGAAGTTTCACGTCGAGATCGTGTGCACAACCGACGATCCCACAGATGACCTGCGCTATCATCAGGCAATTTTGAAAGCGAATCTGCCGACCCGGGTCTTTCCAGCTTTCCGTCCTGATAAAGCTCTCGCGATCCGTGATGAGGGCTTTGGGCCCTGGGTCGAAAACCTGTCGGCAGTCGCGAACGTTGATATAGCCGACCTGAACAGCTTCCTTAACGCGCTTCAGAAGCGCCACGACTATTTCCATTCCCTGGGCTGCCGCCTTTCCGATCATGGGTTGGACCACTGTTACGCCACTCCATGTTCGGAGCGAGCCGCAGCCGCGATTTTTTCGAAAGCACGCGAGAGGAAAGCGGTTACCGAGGAGGAGCATACCCATTTCGCGTCATTCATGATGCTGTTCTTCGGCAAGCTCGACGCGCAGAAATCGTGGACCGAGCAATTGCATCTTGGCGCGCGGCGCAATGTGAACTCATTGGCGCACCAAATGCTTGGCGCCGATGCAGGATTCGATACGATTGGCGATTTCCCGCAAACCGGCCCACTCGTTGCATATCTCGATCTACTGTCTCGAGAAAACGCTCTGCCCCGGATGATTCTGTACAACTCGAATCCCGCAGACACATTTTCGTTCGCCACGCTTGCTGGATGCTTCCAGAGCGGCGAAGTGCCGTCAAAGATTCAATTCGGCAGCGCCTGGTGGTTTCTCGATCAAAAGCAAGGAATCACGGCACAACTCGACGCTCTTTCGAATGCCGGTTTGTTATCGCGTTTCATCGGCATGGTGACAGATTCCCGGTCGTTTATGTCTTACCCGCGCCACGAATATTTTCGACGGATACTCTGCGACGTCATCGGTCAGGATGTTCTGCGCGGAGAACTGCCGAACGACGACGCGTTGTTGGGACGACTAATCGAGGATGTGTGCTACAGAAACGCAAAGCAGTATCTGCAGTTAAGCGACAAACTGTAGATCGCTTACGTTACGCGCTGGACAGCCGCTGGCCCTCGTTCGACGCCCCAGTCGCGCGGTGTGTCGACATACGACCTATCTAAAGCCATCGCCGACGAACATCCCAGAAGGCGGAGGGTGCGCTCAAAGTCAGTTCGCAGAATCTGCAGAGCCCGGGCAACCCCAGCTTGCCCGGCGGCCGCCAGACCGTAGGCGTAGGCACGACCAACCAGAACTGCGCGAGCTCCCAGACAGATCGCTTTAGCAATATCACTTCCGCGCCGCACACCACCATCCATAAGCACCGGGATCTTCCCGTTGACGGCCGCGACTACTTCCGGCAGCGCACGGAGCGTAGGGGAAACCGAATCCAGTTGGCGGCCACCGTGATTCGACACCACGACCGCGGCCACTCCTTCATCAACCGCACGCCGGCCATCATCGCCGATGAGGATACCTTTGACCACGATGGGTCCGGTCCATTGCTGGCGTATCCAGCGCAAATCTTCCCAAGTCACAGTCGCTTGTGCCAGGGCGGCTGTAACGTCGACCAACTCCATTGGCCCTTTGCCCGGGATCACGATGTTCTCCAGTTTAGGCACACCTCCATCCCGCAGAAACGAGGCCAGCCAGCCGGGATGGGCAAGAATATTGAACAAATAAGGAACCTTGGCCAGCACTGACGTACCGAGCAACTCTTTCATCCCGTTGCGCGGATCGCGCTCGCGCATTCCTGCCACTGGCGTATCTACCGTAATCACCAGGGCGGAACAACCGGCGAGGCGAGCTCGATCGAGAATGGCCTCAGCCGCTCCGCGCCCTCCCAGCAAGTAGAGTTGGTACCATACTGGTCCATTGGACGCCGCCTTTACATTCTCCACCCTGTGCCCAGAAATCGTAGAGAGAATATATCCCGTGCCCGCCTCCCCTGCGGCGCGAGCGGCAGCGACTTCACCCGTGGGATGCATCATCCGGCTATATCCGACTGGAGCCAACATTGCCGGAAAGGAAAGTTCGTGGTCCAGTACGCGCGTCTTCAGGTCGCAAGTCCCAACTGCAACGGCGCCGCGCGGCCTGAACATGACATCGCGAAAGGCTCGACAGTTTTCGGCCAGGGTCTGCTCGGCCTCAGCGCCGCCGTCGAGATAATCGAAAACTGCGCGTGGCAGCCGGGCCTGCGCTAAGCGGCGGAGATCTTCAATATTTACGACCGTTGATGAGTTCAGCCCGCGATTCATGGTAAGTTTTCGCTAAAGATTTCCCTGCTTCATCTGCTGCACCGCGTAGTCGCACGCTCTCGCAGTCAGCGCCATGTAGGTCAGCGAAGGGTTTACGCACGATGACGACACCATCGCTCCGCCGTCGGTAATGAAAAGATTTTTAACGTCGTGCAGCTGATTGTGGGCGTTGAGCACAGATGTTTTCGGGTCACGCCCCATCCGAGCCGTTCCCATTTCGTGAATCGAAAACCCAGGAGACTCATCATCGGTGAAGGGTTCGATGTCACGTGCTCCCGCAGCGGCGAGCATCTCCGACGCCGTGATCGACATATCCTTGCGCAGAGCAAGCTCATTGGCGCTCCAAGCGCAGTGGATTTTCAGCACGGGAATGCCCCACGCATCGGCTTTCTCCTTATCGAGCTCGATATAGTTGTTGTGATCCGGAAGGCATTCACCGTATCCATTGAACGTGAACCGCCACGGCCCCGGGGCGCTGATTGCCTTCTTGAACTCCGCCCCGAACCCGGGTTGCATAACGCCCCGCTCCCATGTTTGACGGTAGCCACCTCCCTGAAAACCGTACCCCCGCAAGAATTCAGTGCGCTTGCTCGCGACGTTGCGAAAGCGCGGAACATAAATTCCATTCGGCCGTCTTCCAATCACGATGCGGTCTTCGTTGCCAGGAATGACGGCAGAAGCTCCGCCAGCTTTTACGTGATCCATCAAGTTGTGGCCCAACTCGCCACTCGAGTTTCCTAAGCCACCAGGAAATTCTGTGGTTGAGGAGTTGAGCAGGATCCGAACCGACTCTAGGGCCGAGGCACACAGAAAAATTACTTTCGCGCTAAACTCCAGCGTGGTTCGGGTTTCGCCGTCAATCACCCGAACAGCAGCGATCCTGCGCGTGCGCGCGTCGAAGGTCAGGCTGTGTACGATGCTGTGGGGCCGCAGCCGCATCCGCCCTGTTTTCTCCGCAGCAGGCAGAGTCGCGTTCAAGCTGCTGAAGTACGAGCGCGTGATGCATCCCCGCTCGCACGGACCGCAGTAATGACACGCAGAACGGCCGTTATGATCCCGCGTGAGAACCGCAGCACGTCCGATCGTGAGGACGCGTTCAGGGCCAAAGTGTTTGGCAATCGCGTCGCGCACCGTGCGCTCCGCGCAGGTAAGCTCCATGGGCGGCAGAAACTTGCTGTCGGGCAATTGCGGGAGTCCTAACGCTTCTCCGGTAATGCCGACGAAGTCCTCAACGTAGTCGTACCAGGGAGCCAGGTCCGCATAACGAATCGGCCAATCGATCGCGATTCCTTCGCGAAGGTTTGCTTCGAAGTCCAGATCACTCCACCGATAAGTCTGGCGGCCCCACACAATGGATCGCCCGCCTACTTGGCGCCCGCGGATCCACCGGAATGGCTTACCCTCGGGAGTCGTATAAGGGTGCTCCTTGTCGCTGACGAAAAACTTCGACGACCATTCGTCGCACGCGTAGCATGTGCTTTGAATCGGCTGATCTTCCTGCAACCGGCGGCGATCGCCCATGCCGCGAAACTTCATTTCCCATGCCGGAACGTGCTCGACATAATCTTCTTCGGGAACGATGGGGCGTCCAGCCTCGAGCACAAGGGTTTTCAATCCCTTTTCGGTCAACTCCTTCGCAGCCCAGCCTCCTGTAATGCCGGAGCCGATCACGATTGCGTCGAATATGGTTTCGTCTTTCACTGACTCTCCGACTTTCGATTGGTGGAACTCACTTCGGCGCACGCATCATGGCGATCAGGAATCATCTGGAAATTCAAAGCCTGAGTAGCTCCCGCTTCCGAGGTGTAGTATGCGGTCAGAGTCAGGCGCCGCAGCATGGAATAAAAATCACCCGGCGCCGCTGGCGCTCCCCGCCCCCGGCGAGGTTGGTACCGCAAGCGTTCGGCATCCTCCGCCAAATTCTCTCCCATCAGAGTGAGACATTCCGCCTGCCGCAACGCAGAACACTCGATGAAATCCTTGCCAAATAGCGCTTGGGTGCGCATATCGACGCTTGCCAAGCCGGCGAGAAATCGGGTTTTCTCGGCTTCCCCATACCATTCGGTTAGAATCAGGTCGATGAACTCGGCTGTTCCAACATCTCCCGCTCCCGGCGTGTCAGTCCGGGGAAGAATCAGTTCCGCCATCGCCTTCACGGTCATAACCTGACGAGGACTCAACGTGCTCGGAACGAACGCGGATTCGGGACTATGCGTCCCGACCACGCTGCGAGCCTGCCGTAGTGCAGCCAGCAAGCTACTCGGCACGAGGGGGAGCGCAGCAGAGGTCGCAAGCAACTGTAGCGCTTCGCGTCTGTTCATAGAAGAACCTCACCCGCTCAAGGCTTGCCGCCACACATCGGGCGCGGCACGGTAGTCAAACTTTCTTACGATCCGGGCGTCCCTGGTTTGATCTCCGCAGCTTTGCCGTCGTGATACACGATCACCAGCGGCTTCCCCCCGTTCGGATAGCGTACGGTTTTCTTGTAGGAGGTATCGCCCGCATCCGGAACACCCATGCCAATCGCGAAGTCCGCCTGCAATTCATTCATGCCGGGCTTGACTTCATGCTGCGCCACGGCTTGCCAGACATCCGCGGACCAGTGCTTGTAGAGGTCGTGCGGTTCCTCGATGAAAAACATCTCATCCGAATAGATCGTAAATTGCTCGTTGGCTTCGAATCCGATCGGCACCGCGTAGCTTTTTCCCTCTTTCTCGAAAACTGCCATGACCTGTCGGCGGTTCCCCGCTCCCGAAGGCACCGCCGTGATCACATCCTTGATAGCCAACTTTTCGATCGGCAGCAGCAAGCCCGCTTCGCGATTGAAATCGACCTGCTTGGTCGCAGGATTATAGGGATAGTATGTGTAACGATATCCCTCCTTCACCCACACTGGCATTTTTGTGAGCTGGCGGGCGCTCTTCAGATCGTAAGGATAGAGCTTTCTTGGCGCGACATAATAGTCCGGGTTGGAGTAGCCGACGTTCCTCGCTTGCTTCAATCTTTCAGCTGCGACCTGATCTTCATGTCGCTCATACAAGATGTAGCCGCTTCGGAGGCCTGCGATCACTATCGCCGCCGCCAGGGCCAGTTGAATTCTTTGCTTGGCTTCCGGACTCATCATGGGCAAACTTTAGCAGATTGTCCCGATGCTGGGCTCGCCGAACACCAGTTCTGCACTGAAAGTTGTACACTGAAATCAGAGGATTTTCGATGCCCACCGTCACCGAGCAAGACGTATTGAGCGCACTCAAGAGCTGCTATGACCCTGAGATTCCGGTCAACATCGTCGATCTCGGCCTCATCTACAACGTACGTTTCGCACCTTCTGCCGATACAGAAGCGGTCAGTTCAGACCAATCCAGTTCCGACGAAACCAAGCAGGACGTCACCGTCGAGATGACCCTCACCGCTCAAGGCTGCCCCGAACATGTGAACATCAGCGCACAGGTCAAATCCCGCATCGAACAACTGCCAGGTGTTCGCGATTGCACAGTCAACGTAGTGTGGAGCCCGCCTTGGACTCCCGAACGACTCAGCCCCGACGCCAAAAAACAGCTCGGCATCGAGTAGGGCGCAAGACTTCTGCTAGCCGCCGATTTCTTCCCACGCCTCAGCCGCGCTCTGGCCCGCAGCTTCAGTGATGCGTCGACCGGCGCGGCCAGCCATCTCCATCACGCGCATGCTGCGTTCGAAATAATCCGGTAAAGCTTGCCGCACTTTTTCGAATTTTTCCGGATATTCCGATGCCAGAACAGCCAACCCAAGGCCTGTTGCCAGGACTCCGGCCGGATACCGCTTCTTCATGAATAAAATGCTGGCCGCCCCGATCGAACCCAGCACCATGGCCTTCTTCCAGCTGTCCATCTTCTACCCCCAAGGAACGCATTTCTTAATGTGATTGTACATCGAGTCTATTCACTCGCAAGCTCCACGCCAGGTCATCCCTGTATACTGCTTTTTCGGCGGAGGCCCCATGTTCCAGCGGACGTGTTGCATCATGTTTGCTGCTGTTGCCGTCATGCTTTGCACTCTGTCGTCGGCCCAGACGAAACCACGGGCGCGCGATCTCGGAGTTCCGTTCGACGGCATTCCCGGAGCCAACAACGCCATCACTGACGTCAAAGGAGTCGAGGTCGGACACACTACGCTGATCTCCGGCCAGGGCAAACTTGAGGTCGGCAGGGGACCTGTGCGCACTGGTGTCACCGCCATTCACCCGCGCGGGAAAACATCCAATGACGCAGTCTTTGCCGCCTGGTTCACGCTCAATGGCAACGGTGAGATGACCGGCACAACATGGGTTGACGATTCCGGATTCCTCAACGGTCCCGTCATGATCACGAATACTCATAGTGTCGGAGTCGTGCGCGACGCTGTGATCGCCTGGAAGGTCAAGCACGGCACACCCGATATGGAGGGCTACTGGTGGTCACTGCCGGTCGTCGCGGAAACCTGGGACGGGTACCTCAACGACATCAACGGATTTCATGTGAAGCCCGAAGACGCCTTCCACGCTCTCGATGTTGCTCATTCCGGCCCCGTCGAAGAGGGCGATGTGGGGGGCGGCACGGGAATGATCTGCAATGAATTCAAAGGTGGGATCGGAACATCGTCGCGCGTGCTCGATGCGAAAGCTGGCGGCTACACCGTCGGCGTCCTGGTCCAATGCAACTATGGAGCCCGCGAACAACTCCGCATCGCCGGCGTCAACGTGGGTCGCGAAATTCCCGAGCACACAGTCTGGAAACAGGACATTGGCTCCATCATTGTGGTGGTAGCCACCGACGCGCCACTCATTCCGACACAACTCAAGCGGATTGCGAAGAAGGTTTCGCTCGGCCTCGGTCGCGATGGGAGCTATTCCGGCGATGGTTCCGGCGATATTTTCATTGCATTCTCCACCGCGAATCCAGGCGCAGTCGGCACTGAAGGCTTGCACCAGCTCACCATGCTGCCCAACGATTCCCTCGACCCGATATTTCTCGCCACCGTGCAAGCCACCGAGGAAGCGGTGGTGAACGCCATGGTCGCAGCCGAAACCATGAAAGGCATCAACGATCATGAGGTCATCGCCCTGCCCCACGACCGCCTCCGCGAAGTCCTGAAGAAGTACAACCGCCTCAATAAATGATGTAGAAAAAGATTGTCATTGGGACAGCATGTCGAAAAGCGCTTTTTCCCCTTGCGCCGCGGCCCATCCGGGTCGCACACTCATGGCTCGCTCGCGATAATCCGCCATGACTTTAGCCTTAGGCACATTACCTTCGACAGCCAACCGAGGTGCGCCCATGCATGCCAGCCGCGGACTACAATCAAGGCTGTGAGGAACTACACCACGAAACGGATCCCCGGCGGCATGCAGTTTACTTGCGTCCGCTGCCAGCACAGCGTCACTACGCTCGACTTCGACGTGCGTGACGGTAACCTTCGCACTCAATCAGCCACCGCTTTAAATATTCACGCTTCCAGCGTTCACCACGAACCGGTCACAGTTTCTTCCCTCGACGTCCAGCAGCGAATCTGGCGCACGTAATCACTAGTTCGACCGAATGGTATCTGATTGTGTGGACGGGTACATGCCCGCTCCCCTTGACTTCGCACGAACGAGACACCTAATCTTTAACACCTTTGTCCGTAATCTCAAGCCCCTTGTCAATGATGGCGAATGCCTCGCGTAGTTGTTGTTCATTGATGCACAGCGGCGGGTTAGTGAAGAAAGTGTTCCAGCGGACGAGCGTGTAGAGCCCTTGTTCGCGGAAGAAACGTCCCAAGGCAGCCATCTCCTCGGAAGTGCCATTAAACGGGGCCATGGGGTGACGCGTCTTGCGACTTCGTATCAGTTCAAAGATCCCGAACAGTCCTATCGAACGAACCGCGCCGACGGAGGGATGTTTGGCCTGCATCTCCGCGCCAAGCGTCTTCATGATGGCGCCCATCTTCCTGGTGTTTTCAAGGAGATTATCTTCCTCATACACGCTAATCGTGGCCAGGGCGGCGGCGCATCCCATGGGATGCGAGTTGTATGTGAGCCCGCCAAAGAATACCTTATCCTGAAAATGCTGCGCGATATGGTGACGCATACCAACGGCACCGAGTGGCAAATAGCTGGAAGTTAATCCCTTCGCCATGCAGAGGAGGTCGGGAACGACCTTCCAGTGGTCGACGGCAAACCATTCGCCGGTGCGGCCGAATCCGGCCATCACTTCATCGGCGATCATCAGGATGCCGTATTTGTCGCAGAGCTTGCGCACGCCCTCAAGGTAGCCGTCCGGCGGGATCAGAATGCCGTTCGTGCCGACAACAGTTTCGAGAATGAAGGCAGCAATCAGGTGAGAGCCTTCGAGCTGAATCGTCTCTTCGATTGTGGCCAGCGCAGTCTCCACTGACTCCCACCCGCGCTCGATGCCATGATAGGGATCAAGCACTCGCACAACACCCGGCATTCCGGGCTCGACGGACCACCGGCGCGGTTCTCCGGTGAGCGAAATACTGCCTGCAGTGGCGCCGTGGTAAGAGCGGTAACGTGCCATGATCTTGTGCCGTCCAGTGAAAAATCGCGCCAGCTTGATCGCGTTTTCGGTGGCCTCGGCACCGCCGTTGGTGAAGAAGAAAGTGTCGATGTCTCCGGGAGCGATTTCAGCAAGCTTCGCACCCAGACGCGCGCGCGGCTCGTGGGCCATGAAAGGATTCGCATAACACAGCGTCCCCGCCTGCTCGCGGATCGCCCGGATCACGCGCTCGTCGCCGTGCCCGATGTTCACGGACATCAATTGGCTGTTGAAGTCGATAAAGCGCTTACCCTCAGGCGTCCAGAAATAGATTCCTTTGGCACCCGAGACGGGAATCGGATCAACCTTCGATTGCGCCGACCATTCATAGAGCGTGTGCTTCTTGCAGAGATCAACGATTTCCTGGCCGGTCATGGCGGGATTAGCTGTAGCTGTATTCATGGATTCCTCATAATGAGAACTTTTATTACCACGGAGACACAGAGACACGGAAAAAACCTACTACATCTGTTGAAGAGTTCAAACTACCCAAATCCTCTCCGGCCTCTTTTGATCCAATCGGAACTGTAGAGCTTCGGGTCCCCTGTAGTCTTCGTCAAGCAGTCAAACTCGGACCATCGAAGTCAAATTGGACATAGTCGGCTACAAAGACTACCGAACTCAGCGCGCTACCGACAATCTTCTCCAACGCTTCTGCCAGCGTCGGGTGAGTTGGAACTATCATCAATTACGCCGTCTTTTAACGTTCGTCCTGCTTTTCTCTGTGTCTCTGTGGTGAGAAGCTTCATTTCAAGCCCTAGAACTTCCGGCTGTGCTCCTTGGCCCAGCGCTCGACGACGACTTTCTTGTCGGTGTAAAACTCGACCGAGTCGCGGCCCTGGCCATGAAGATCCCCAAAGAAGCTGTCCTTCCATCCGGTGAACGGGAAGTACGCCATGGGCGCAGCGACTCCGATATTGATGCCGATGTTGCCAGCTGGTGCTTCGTAGCGGAATCGCCGTGCCGCCGCTCCGCTCGATGTGAACAGCGACGCCTGATTGCCATAAGCGCTTCGTTCGAGGAAAGCCAGAGCATCGTTCATGTTGTCAGCGTGAACCAGGCTCAGCACGGGACCGAAAATCTCCGTGTCGGTAATCTCGCTGGTCACGGGCACATCATCGAGAATCGTCGGCTTCACGAAATTGCCGGACTCATATTTCGTGATCTTCGCATTGCGCCCGTCCAGCAAAACCTTCGCACCCTGCTTCTCTCCGACACCGATCAGCGACTCGACACGTTCCTTGCTCTGCGCCGTAATCACGGGTCCCATCTGTATACCGTCTTCAAGTCCGTTCCCCACGCGAAGCTTCGAGGCTGCATCCGCGATTGAATCGCGAAATGTCTTCTGGGCTTCGCCGATCGTGATTGCAACCGAGACGGCGAGGCAGCGCTGTCCGGCACATCCGAACGCGCTGTCACTGATGATCTGCGTAGCCATTGGCATATCCGCGTCGGGTAACACGATGACGTGGTTCTTGGCCCCGCCCTGACACTGGCAGCGCTTTCCCTGCTCGGCGGAGCGCGAGTAAATGTAACGCGCGACAGGAGTTGATCCCACGAAGCTGATCGCACGTACCTTAGGATGGTCAATGAGCGCGTCGACCACCGTCTTACCGCCGTTAACGAGGCTGACGACACCCTTGGGCAGGCCCGTCTTTTCCAACAGTTCGTAGATGTACCGCATCGTAAGCGGGACGCGCTCGCTCGGCTTCAGGATGAACGTGTTGCCCGTGGCGATAGCGTAGGGCAGAAACCAGAATGCAATCATCCCCGGAAAATTAAAGGGCACGATGGCAGCGGTCACGCCGAGCGGCTGGCGGATCATCATCTCGTCGATGCCGCGGGCAACGTCCTCAAGGTTATAACCCTGCATCATCATTGGGATTCCGCAGGCTACCTCAACGTTTTCAATCGCTCGGCGCATCTCAGCTTTTGCCTCGCTGAAAGTCTTGCCATTTTCCTGGGTGATGATGCGGGCGATGTCCTCGATGTGGTCTTCGAGCAGTGTCTTCAGCTTGAACAGCGGCTGAATGCGGTCTTCTGGCGGCGTGCGCCGCCACTCGGGAAACGCTGCAGCAGCAGCTTCCACGGCAGCGTTGACCTCGGCGGCGTTAGCTAGAGGAACGCTCGCCAGAACCTCGCCGGTCGCCGGATTGACAACATCCCGCCATTCGGAAGCGTCCGATTCGGTCCATTGGCCATTGATGAAGTTCGTGAGCCGAGTGATAGAGGGTGCTTCTACGCTCATGGGAAATGCCTCTGCAATCGCGAAGGGTAAATCCAAACAAGATTATTACACCAACTGTGCCACGGCGCCCTTCTTCTCACACACCGTGGTCAGCGCGGACTCCAGAACGTCCAGACCCTCATCAATCTGATCGTCGGTCGCGACCAGCGGAACCAGGACGCGAATCACGTTCGAATACGTGCCTGCTGTGATGGTGATCAAGCCATGCTCATAGCAATACTTCGTAATCGCCTTCGTCTCATCGGTCGCCGGAGTTTTGGTTTCTTGTGACTGCACTAGTTCGATGGCCTGCATGCCGCCGAGTCCGCGGACATCGCCAATGATGGACCAGCGATGTTGCCACTCTCGCGCACGACGCTGAAAACGGTCGCCGAGGTGGTTCGCGCGTTCCAACAAATTCTCGCGCTCGAACAAGTCGAGCACAGCCAACGCCGCCGCACACGAAAGCGGATTTCCCGCAAATGTTCCGCCCAGGCCGCCGGGGCCAGGAGCGTCCATGATCTCAGCGCGGCCGGTGACAGCAGCGAGCGGCAAACCGCCGCCGAGGGACTTCGCGGTCACAATCAGGTCCGGCTCTATTCCATACCGCTCACTGGCAAACAGCCTCCCAGTGCGTCCAAAGCCGGATTGCACTTCGTCGGCGATAAAAAGAATGCCGTGTTTGTGGCAAAGGTCAACGAGAACCTTGAAATAATCGGGCGGCGGCGCAATAAATCCGCCCTCGCCCATCACCGGTTCAGCGATCACGGCTGCGACTTCTTCATTGGCGACAACGCGCTTGAACGTATCCTCCAGATGGCGCGCGCAATACAGATCGCACGAGGGATATTTCAGGTTGTAAGAGCATCGGTAACAGTAGGCAAACGGAACGCGGTAGACTTCACCCGGAAACGGCGCAAAGCCAGCCTTGTACGGATGTGTCTTGCTGGTAAGGGCAAGTGTCATCATGGTGCGGCCGTGGAACGCGTCTTCAAACGCGATGATCCCAGGACGTTTGGTGTAAGCGCGAGCAATCTTAATTGCGTTCTCGACGGCCTCAGCGCCGCTGTTGACGAAGATGGTCTTCTTTGCGAACTTACCGGGCGTGACTTCATTCATACGCTCGGCCAGGCGCACATAATTCTCGTATGGCGTGACCTGTACGCAGGTGTGCAGAAATTTGTCGAGCTGCCCGCGAATTGCTTCGACGACAGCTTCCCGGCGATGTCCGACGTTGAGGCAGCCAATGCCGCCGGCGAAGTCGATGTAGCGATTGCCGTCAACATCCTCCAGCCAGGCGTCTTCCGCTTTGTCAATGTAGACAGGTGTGCCGTGAGAAAGCCCGCGGGGCACGGCTTTCGAGCGCCGTTCGGAAAGCGCTTTCGATTTCGGGCCGGGGATTGCTGTGCGTAATTGAATAGTCGACATCGTAGGTGCCTGTTCTCAGTACCAGCCAATCGGCGCTTCGTTCAAGTTGATGTACACCTGCTTGGTTTCCAGATACTCCTCGATCCCGCCGGGGCCAAGCTCGCGCCCAAATCCGGATTGCTTGTACCCACCCCACGGTGCCTCGACGTATGTGGGCTGCATGTGGTTGACCCAGACTATTCCAGCCCGCAGGGCTTTGACCGCGCGCATGGCCTTGAAGATGTCACGCGTCCACACCGCGGCCGCGAGGCCATACGGAGAATCGTTGGCGATCTTGAGCGCATCTTTTTCGTCTTCGAACGGAATGACCGCCGCGACGGGGCCAAAGATTTCCTCCCGGGCAATGCGAGCGCTGTTGGTCACATCGTAAAAAATCGTTGGCTGCACATAGTAGCCTTTGCCGATTTTCTCGGGACGCCCGCCGCCCGATGCGACCTTGGCTTCCTTCTTGCCGATCTCCACATACGAGTTGACGCGATCGTATTGCTCTTTGCTCACTAGCGGACCCATTTTCGTTTCCCGGTCAAGCGGCGGACCAAGCTTGATCTTCTTCGCTTTTTCGGCCATTGCATCAACGAATTTCGTGTAAATCGACTTCTGCACAAGAATGCGGCTTCCGGCCGAGCAGACTTCCCCCTGATTGATGAAGACGCCGAACAGCGCGCCATCGATCGCGGCTTCGAAATCTGCATCGGCGAAGAAAATGTTAGGCGATTTGCCCCCGAGTTCGAGAGTGACACGCTTCACGGTATCGGCAGCCTGTTTGACGATAATCTTCCCCACGGCGGCACTTCCAGTGAACGCGATCTTGTTCACGTCCGGATGCTGCACGATCGGAGCGCCGCAAGTTTCGCCAAAGCCAGTAACAATATTGACGACACCGGGAGGCACCCCGCAGTCTGCAAAATGTTTCGCAAGCTCGAGCACGGTGAGCGGAGTTTGCTCCGCAGGCTTGAGAACGCAAGTGCAGCCGGCGGCGATCGCAGGGGCAAGCTTCCAGGCGGCCATCAGCAACGGATAGTTCCATGGAATAATCTGTCCCGCGATTCCGATTGGTTCTTTCAACGTAAGGCTCATCGCGTTGTCAGGTACGGGATTCACCTGGCCCACGACTTTAGTTGCGAGACCGCCGTAATACTCGAAGCAAGTCGCGGCGTCACCGATGTCGAATTCTGCTTCGACAATCGGCTTTCCCGTATTGCGGCATTCAAGTTCCGCGAGCGCGGGGAGATTCTGTCGAATTCTGTCTGCGAGGCGAAACAGGACGCGGCCGCGTTCTTGCGCGGTTGTGCTTGCCCATGGGCCGTCCTCAAAAGCGGCCTTGGCGGCGGCTACCGCGCGGTCCACGTCATCAGAGCCGGCGTCAGGAACCTGCGCGATCACTTCTTCAGTCGAGGGATCGTACACAGGGAACGTCTTCGCGGACTTGCTCGCGACCCACTCGCCGTTGATGAACATCTGATACGTACGGACTTCGGTTTGAACTCCGCTGGGCATTTTGTTCTGACCTCCTGCTTACTTCGGTGCCTGAATGGCTCACTAACTTTGGCGCTACAACGGAACGACGACAGTCGTTCCCTTTCCAATTTTTAGCAACGCCTTCCGGCGCCCATACACAAAAAAGAAAAATGCGGCCAGGCCGACAAAGAATAGAGTGCCACCTATCATCCAGACCTCGTACCAGAAGAGCGACGAGATCTGCTGCGCCGGGAAAAATACCAGAGCAATGCCCAGGATCGTTGTCAGAAATCCGCTGCACCCGGCAATGAACATCTTGGCGCGGCTGCAATGGCCCTTCGGAGCCGGCTCTGTCACGGCAAATTTAACCAGCGCTCCAAAAACGTAAACGAACGGCACCAACTGCAACACCACGGCGAGTGAAAGAAGTTTTTGAAACACTTCTCCGGCGCCTGCCGGGCTCAAATACAAACGCGGGAGCAAGCCCAGAACTCCCATCAGTTTGTCCCAAAACCACCAGCCAAAGAAATTTCCGAGTACGAGGATCCCGGAGACAATTCCTTGCACGATCAACGCGGCGTACGGAGTGGCGTAGCGCGGATGCACCTTGCCGAGCCACGATGGCATGTAGGAATCGAGCCCTGCGACGAAGGGGATCCGGGCGCAACCGCCCGTCCACGCGGACCCGATGCCCGCGATCGAAAGGCTCAGCAGAACCGCAAAAGGGATCGAAATCCAGCCCATGCCGACGCTATCAGCCATGTGAGTAACGGCCTGCGCGATTCCCTGCAGCACGTTTACGTTTTTTCCCACGGCGATCAGAAGTGTGAGGGTCGCGCCAACGTACAGCGCCCCTGAAATCAAACCGCCCCACGCCACTGCGCCCGGCAAAGTACGCTGCGGATCCTGAATTTCGTCGCCCATGACAGACGCTAGTTCCAAGCCGACCAGGCCGAAGCAGATCACGCCGAACGAGTTCAGAACGAACTTAGGGTCAGCGGGAACTTTAAAATCGGCGGGAGTGATGGTTGTTCCGAAACGTAACCAGACCACAAGGCCCAGACCGATCAGCACTGCTGCGGCGATGAACGTGCCGATTGCACCGAGATTGTTGATCCATTTGCCAACGCCCAGCCCAAAAATATTCAGAACTGTGAGAGTTGTGAGCAGGGCAATTGAAGCGATGGGCGCAAAAGGTCCTTGTTCCGCTAACCGCTGATGTCCGGGGCCAAGCACGTAGACCGAAACGCCGACGAAATAGAGCATCACCGTCGGCACGTAGAGCATGTTGTTGGTCCAGTAGCACCAGCCGGAGAGAAATCCGTGGAAATCGCCGAAGACTTCCTTGGCCCACAGGTAGACGCCGCCTTCCCCCGGATAGCGATGGGCAAGTTCGATAACCGCAATCCCCTGCGGCCAGAAAAAGAGAAGAAGTGAAATGATCCACAGCCAGATTGTGACGCCGCCGTTGGCCGCAATCGATGGGACAACGTTGAGATTGAAGACTGCGACAACGAAAAGAAGGACGAGATCGCGGCGTCCGAGGGCGCGTATCAGGTGAGGCTGGGCGACGGTTTCGGCTGCGGTGGACATTTTCTCTCAGCGGCTACAACTCGACGGCTGTGGAAAAGCAGGCTCCTCACCGGGCCTGCGCCCGGTTCGGAATGACAAACACGTCTCTCGCTGCGATCCCATAACCGCGCATGCAGCGCGGGCGAGGGGCCCGCCCCACAGCCTTCAAACTTAGTGCGCAGCCAGCACTGGCTGTCCGGCTCGCTCCTGCTGCGCTTTTGCAAGCGACGCAGCGATATCGTCGAAGGCCGCCAGATGTTTGTCGATGTCGGCCTCGGTATGCTGCACAGAGATCGTCCACTGCTCGTCCCACCAGTAGGGCTGCGCCATCACGCCGCGGTTGACCATGCCAAACCAGTAGTGGCGCCACAGGTCGATGTCGATCGCTTCCCAGTCGCGGTAATTCACGATCTCCTTTGGGTACAGCATGAGCGCGCCGTTGGCTCCGGCTTGCGCGATATAAGCCTGCAGGCCGACTCTGGCGATGGTCTTGCGATATCCCTCCGCCAGTTTCTTGCCGAGCTTATCAACGTGTGTGTAGTTCTCACGCGTCAGCACTTCTCGAAATGTCGCCAGACCCGCGGCCATCGAGATCGGGTTGGTGTTGTAAGTACCGCCGTGAAAGACCTTGTGCTGCGAAATAAGATCCATCACGGATTTGCTTGCACCGAACGCCGCCAGAGGCAAACCGCCGCCGATCGACTTTGCCAGGCAGATCATGTCGGGCATGACGTTGAAGTATTCGCTGGCCCCGCCCCAGCCGAGTTTCGCGCCGGTTTTCACTTCGTCAAAGATCAGGAGAGCACCGTTCTTCGTCGCAAGGTTGCGCAATCCCTTCAGGAAGCCGGGTTGCGGCAGGCAAAGGCCCACATTCATAAGAATCGGCTCAAGAATGATTGCCGCAATCTCGCCGGGATTCTCGGTGAAACGGCGCTCCACCGTGGCTAGGTCGTTAAAGGTTGCGATCTTCACATTGGCGATTGCCGACTTCGGAACGCCAAGCCCGCCGGGCACCGCAGTGGGATTGTGGACGTCGCCGTATTCAGGAGCGTGCGGCTTCACGCTAACCAGAGCGGAATCGTGTAGCCCGTGATACGCACCTTCGAATTTGATGATCTTGTCCCGTCCCGTAGCGGCACGCGCGAGGCGTACGGCGTGCATTGTGGCTTCAGTCCCGCTATTGCCGAAGCGGCACATCTCGATCGGGAAGCGGTCGCAGATTTCCTCGGCAAGTTCCCATTCCATGTCATGCGGCATGCCAAACATGGTCCCCGTCGAAAGACGTTTCTCCACAGCTTTCATGACGGCGGGATGGCAGTGCCCCGCCATGAGTGCGCCGAACGTCAAGTTGTGGTCGATGTATTCGTTGCCATCAAGATCACGAAACTTGCTGCCGCTCGCTTCTTTAACAAAAATCGGCCACGGATCGTAGGCACGATAGTTGCTGGCGACGCCCAGGGGAATGCGTTTGAGATTCTTCTTGTGGGCTTCAGCGGACTTCGGCGTGCGGCGCTCGAAGGTCGAGAGCTCTTTCTGCAGGTCAGAGTACATCAGTGTCTCCGGGGAAACTCAGGCCGGCGGGTTCTTGTAGCCGAGGGCCGTTAGAATGCCGGGACGGCAGGCCGTCCCGGGGATATCTCTTAGTCTAGTCTTCAAAATCAGAAAAAGAATTTCATAGCAAACTGCAGCAGCCGCGGATCACCAGCGGTTGAGATCTTCCCGAATGACGTAGGTCCGTCGGAAAAACCGCCATCCGGGTTCGAATAATTCGTGTGGTTGAAAACATTAAAGACCTCTGCCCTGAATTGCAGATACTTGGTCTCGGTCAAAGAGATCTTTTTATGAACCGAAAAGTCAAAGTCGATGAGTCCCGGGCCGCAACAGATTGTACGTTGGGTTCCATTGTTGAAGCTGCCGAGCGGAGGAACCGGCGCACCATTTGGGGTCGCAGCGGTAGCAAAGTCATTGGGGTTGAACCAGTACCCGGGCGAGGTGAGCCCGAGCGAAGTATAAGTTTTCGTGGGATCCAACTTCTCGAATGGCGCAACCAAGCTAGGCGCTTCAGTGCCCAGGAAGAAGAGACTGCTGATCAATTCCGTGTCGTCCTCGGTATTCAGACGAATTGGAAATCCGCTCTGGAACTGGGTTATGCCTGATACCTCCCAGTCATCCAGCACTTTGCCCTTAAGCCCATCATACTTGCGAACGGGCAGTTCCCAGTCATAGCTGACCACAAACCGCTGTTTCGAATTGAACAACGACAGGCCGCGGCTGGCCCGATAGTTGAACGGATCGAGAGTCTCCTCGAACGTCGAACCGTCGTCGATCGACTTGCTCAGGGTGTACGCGGCCTGAAACTGCAAGCCATGAGAGAAGCGCTTCTGCAGCATCATCTCCAGTGCGTTATAGACGGAGCTGGCAATCGTGTCTTCAGCAAAGATGTCGGTGAATACAGGAATTCCGTCTACAGGGCAACCGGTGCCGATATTCGCGCCATTGGTCACGCAATTGGGAGACGAATAGGGTCGCAGACCCACCATCTGCACTGGAGTTCCGCCTGATGCGCCGGTCAACGTTGTGCCGTTGGGTAAATGGAACGGATAGCCGGAGGGAACAGTCACGCTCCACTGCGAATCTTCGACGGTAGGACCGCACGTTGCCGGAGCCCCGTAAGAACTGACGTAATTCGCATTCATATTCGCAATGTTGATGATGTCCAGACAAGTCTGCGGATTGGAAGGATTGATGTCGTGAGTCGCCAGCAAGCGATGCCCTTGCGATCCGACGTAACCAATCTGCAGCATCATGCTATTGCTCAGATCGCGCTGGATGGTCAGGTTGTACTGGCTTGTGTATTGCGCGCGCAAGTGAGGCTCGAATTCACCAAACAGGAGAATCGGACGAAAGAGGGACAAATCCGTAGGCTGCCCTTTGGTGGGAGTAATGATGCCACCGAAAGGGTTCGGACTCGTGAATTCGCCCTGATTTACGAAAGGCGTATTGAAGAAGACATCGGCGAGCGAGGAACTCCCTCCGAAAGGCGGCTCAGCTCCGAACTGTGCCAGGACCAACTCTTCAATCGGGTTATAAAAAAGACCCCAGCCGGCGCGAATGCTGGTCTTGCCGTTGCTGCCGAAGAGCTTTTCCAATGGACCACTCGCGAAGTTGGGGCTGTAAGCGATTCCAATTCGTGGAGCAAAGGCCTTGTAATAAGTGGAGGTCATTCCCGCGGGGACACCCGGGTCGCCAGGAACGACCAAGCCTGTGGGCTCCGACCCGGTGTTCGCGCAGGTCGGATCCGCCACACCGTAGCTCTGCCAGTAGGAAGTGCTGTTCGTGATTCCACACGGGTAGACGGTGGAATTTTGTCCGGGGCGGAAGGTTTCCACATGGCCACTGATGTCTTTGAGAGGCGGAGTCAATTCCCAACGGAGGCCATAATTCAAGGTCAGGTTCGGCTTGATTTTCCAGCTGTCTTGAACGAAGGGATACACTGCGGTGCTACGAATGTCCTCGCGCTGCCCCGAACCCTGCGTATATCCGTCGGCCAATCCCACCAGGAATTCGGCATACTGGTCGCCGTCGCCCGGAATAATGCCGTTGGGCCCGCTGTTGTCGAAGGTATATTCCCCATTCACATCGAAGTAGTAATACTGATCGAAGCGGGCGCGGCGAATATCCACGCCGAACTTGAAGGTGTGATTGCCCTTAAGCCAAGTCAAGCCATCGGACCACTGAAAACTATTCCCCACCTGGGGCAGGAAGCCTTCGAAGTTGTTGCCGAAAGACGCACCACCCGAGATGTTGACGTAAGGAACGCCCGTAAGGTTTGCGGGCAGGCCAGGCGTTATACCAAGGTTGGCGGCGGTGCCGAACTCACCCGTGATGGCGGAAGAATCCGAAGTGCCCGTAAAACAGAAAGTCGCAGCCGTCCCGCTACACGTGGAGGTAACGGCGTTCGTGGTTTGGGGCTTGATAAACCCTAGTTCGCCCTGACGCATGTAGGTGAAGTGAGCTTCGTTTACGAGGGCGTTGTTAATAGTCCAGGTATGAGTAAAGTTCCACTGCTGGTTGCGCAGATCGTTGAGATTTCCAAATCCAGGGACATTGGCGCCACTCGCCTCAAAGGTGTCGTAGGGCTGCTCTTCATGACCATCGTTAAAGTAGTAGTAAGCGGTGAAATTCTGACGGTCGTTAATCTTGTGATCGATGCGAACCGTGAACTGATTCGCGTTGTCGGTCCCCACTGGGACGACTTGATTTTCAGTGGTGCCAATGTTGGCGACGGGAACGAACTTCTGAAGTAAATTCGCGGCTACGGGATCCTGACATGCAGCCGGGATAACATTATTCGGAAAAACCGAAGGAACGCTGGTATCTCCCGAGTTCCAATCCGCAAGACCTGTGGCCGGATCGGCCGGAAGGCCGGCGACGGTGTAGCCCAACGCAGCATCACACCCTGGGCGCCCGTCCAGTACATTCGCAATGAACCCCCCAGGAGCAATGCCTCCCGCAAAGGCCCCTTGATCCGAAAAATCTCCACCGAATTCCCCCGTCGTAGGCACATTCAGCAACTGTCCCGGCACGCCGTCACGAATCCGACGTCCTTCGTAAGAGAAGAAGAAGAACGTGCGATCCTTCTTGATCGGGCCGCCAAATGTTCCGCCAAACTGGTTCTGGTTGAGCTGCGGCTTGGTGGTATCGGGGTACCCGCGGGAATCCAAAACGGTATTGCGGAAGTATTCGTACAGATTGCCGTGGAAGGTATTGCCTCCGGATTTGGTGATCACGTTTACTACAGAGCCGGAGTTGCGGCCATATTCGGCATCGAAGGTGTTCGTGATGACTCGGAATTCTTCTACCGCGTCAGGAGTTGGCTGAATCGTAGGAGTATTGACGAATTGATCGTTGGCGTCACCGCCGTTCACGCTGAAATTGTTGGCGCGAGTGCGGCCTCCGTTCACCGAAACTGAACCGGGGTCGTCGGAGCCTGCGAATAAGCTGCCACTCGATCCCAGCTGCGCTTGTACGCCGGGCTGCAATTGCAGGAACTGATAGGTGTCGCGTGTATTCAGCGGCAGTTCGTTTACGGATCGGTCGTTAATCACTGCGCCCAACTGCGTGCTTGTGGTGTCGACCTGAGGTGCTTCCGAAGTCACATCGACGACCTCTTGCGACCCGCCAATCTGTAGTGTGGAATTTAGCGTCACCACTTGATTGACGTCGACGATTACGCCCTTCTGTACACTTTTCTTGAATCCCTTCAACTCATACTGCACCGTATACGTGCCCGGAACGACCTCTACAAAAGAGTAGTCGCCGCTGTCACTACTACTTACGCTACGGCTGATGCCGGTTGCTTCGTTGAGCAGCGTGATCTTCACGCCTGCCAGCACGGCGGCAGTAGGATCGGCAACGCGGCCCACGATGCGGCCGCTGGCGCCTTGCGCGGGAAGCAACGTCGGGATGGCAACAGAGATCGCTAAGGCAACGCAAAAAGCGGTCCAGCGGGATCGCAGTGACGGCATGGAACCTCCAAGCATTCTCGGGGATTTTTCTTGAAAGCGACTGCTTGTATCCAGCCACAACCTTGCTATAATCCCGCAAGGTTAGAGAAGCGGGGCAACGGCTGTCAAGGACAAAAAAGCGCGTCTCACCTATAGAAATTTCTTATTGGCATGCCAGCGATGAAATCGGCCAAGCCTGAACCTTACTTGAAGATCGGAGACGTTGCCAAAAAGGTCGGGGTGTCGCCCTCAGTCATCCGCTCATGGGAAAGTCTGGGCCTGGCGAGACCGCGGCGCACCAAGAGCAAGTACCGCCTCTACGCGCCTGAAGATGTAAAACTGCTAAAGCGGGCACGTTTCCTGCGCAAAGTGCGCGGACTCAACGCCGCAGCCATCGTGCAGTTGCTCAAGCGCGAAGGAAAAGTGGCTCCGGCATCGGATGGCAGCGCAGGCGCAATTGGCGCGCACCTACGACTGTTGCGCGCTCGGCGCAAGCTCTCTCTGGCGCAAGTGGCCCAGGCCGCTGGCATATCTGTAGGATTTCTGAGCGCCCTGGAACGTTCGCAGATGAGCGGATCGGTAGGTACGCTACGCAAACTCGCCCGTTTCTATAAGACGAACATTCTGGATTTTTTCGACGCCGGGGGAACGAGCAGTCGGCAAGTGCGCCCCGCGGAACGCAAAGTGCTTGAGGCGGGCGAGGGCGTACGCATGGAATTGCTGGCCTGGGGCAACACGGTGATGGAACCGCATCTATTTCGCATCGCTCCCGACGCTGGAAGCGGCGATCCCTACACTCACGAAGGGGAAGAATTCATATACGTCCTGCGCGGCGAGTTATCCATAACAGTCGAGAACAACGACTATCGCCTGAGCCCCGGGGACAGTTTTTATTTCGAGAGCGCGACTCCGCATCGCTGGAGGAATCCTGGCCGCGGGGAAACCTGGGTTTTGTGGGTGAACACTCCACCAACGTTTTAGCACCACCAGGCAGCGCTGTAACAGATCTGACTCGGAGGCAACATGACTTGGCGACGCACTCAACGCCTCTTGCCCTTGTTGGCAGTGTTCCTATCGGTGGCGTCTTGCTCGAAGAAGACACCGACACTGAACCTTCTGGTGTGGGAAGGCTACGCTGATCCTTCGTTCGTCCAGCAGTTTGAAGAGCAGAATCATTGCAAGATTTCAGCCTCCTACATGGGAACGAGCGATGAACTCATGGCGAAGCTGCGCGGCGGCAGCGCGGGGAATTACGACGTAATTTCGCCCTCCAGCGATGTGGCGACCTCAATCGCCACGGCGGGACTGGCCGCGCCACTTGACCTCTCAAAGATTCCAACCTACAGCCAGCTGTCTCCACAACTCACTTCCCTGCCGCTGGTGCGCACCAACGGTCAAGTATATGGCGTCCCGTTCGTCTGGGGTCCGGACCCTATCATTTATGACACGACTGCTTTCCCGCAGCCGCCAGATTCCTGGAACATCCTTTGGGATCCGAAACTCAAGGGAAAAGTCTCTGTGTGGGACGACCTCTCTACCGTTTATATGGCGGCGCAGGTTCTGGGCTTCGACAAGCCCGATCCATCACAGCTCTACAACCTGAGCGATCAGCAACTTGAGGCCTGCAAGAAGAAACTGCTCGAGTTGAAACCGAACATCCGCAAGATGTGGTCAACGGGCGGCGAATTGACGAATCTGTTTGAGAATCACGAAATCGTCATCGCGATGGGTTGGCCGCTGAACACGGCTGATCTGAAGAAAGCAAATTTCCCTGTCGGCGAGACCATTCCCAAAGAAAACACGACGGGCTGGATCGACCACCTCATGATCACGGCGGGGAGCGAGAACAAAGAGCTAGCCTACAAATTTCTGGAGTACATGGTCGAAGCCAAAACACAAAAGCTCGTGAGCGACAAGACCCACTATGTTCCGGCGAATCCGCAGGCCGGCCAGTTCATGACCCCGGATGAAGTCAAGTCGCTGCATCTGGACGACGTCGACAGCTACCAAAAGCATCTTTACTTCTGGCAGAACGTGCCGCGGCGCGCCAAGTACAACGAAATCTGGAACGACGTGAAGGCCACCCAATAGGGAATTACTGTCGATGACCTCTCCGATCACCTCCGCGACCCCGATAACGACACCTCAGTCCGCCACAAAAGCAACGCTGCTCAGTATTCGCAATGTGGCAAAGAGCTTCGGACGTAACGTCGTGCTGCGGGACATCTCGCTGGAAATCGCCGAGGGTGAATTTCTCACCATTCTGGGCGAAAGTGGCTCAGGAAAAACGACGCTGCTGCGGATTATTTCCGGCTTCGAAACCGCGACCTCGGGCGAACTCTGGATGGAATCCGAGAGACTTGACCAACAGCCCCCATACCGGCGTCGAGTGAATACCGTTTTTCAGCACTACGCCTTGTTTCCTCACCTCAGTGTCGAGCAAAACGTAGGATACGGCCTGCGCGTGGCGAAACGACCTGAAGCCGAAGTTGCGCAGCGAGTGGCCGATGCGCTCGGCAAAGTAAAGATGACGGCCTACGCCAAGTCGAAGCCCTCGAAGATCAGCGGAGGCCAGCAACAGCGTGTGGCCTTAGCCCGTGCGCTGGTCAACCGACCCCGACTTCTCCTGCTCGATGAACCACTCTCGGCTCTGGACGCGAACCTGCGCCGGCAGATGCAAGTGGAATTGAAATCGCTCCAACGCGAGGTGGGTATCGCGTTCGTATTCGTCACCCACGATCAGGAAGAGGCAATGGTGATGTCCGACCGCATCGCTTTGCTTCGTTCCGGTGAACTGGAGCAGGTGGCTACACCGCGAGAAATCTATAGTCACCCCGAGACGGCCTACGTCGCGCAGTTTATCGGACACACGAACTTGCTAAGAACCGAGGTGCGAACTGGCATCGCGAAGTGCGGGGCGCTGGCGTGGGCGGTCTCGTTGCCCGACGGGCCTGCGCTTTTTTCCTTACGTCCCGAACACATTCACATGGCAACCGAGAGCGGGATGCTTGGGACGGTTCGAGTTCGTGGCACCATTGTTCATCAAGCATTCCATGGCGCCACCGAGTTGATTCGGGTGGAATGCACCAACGGCTTGACCTTGGCAGTGCGGACCTCAAGCGGAAACAGATTGCAGAGCGAAATCGGACTCGAGTTCTCCGCGGCCGACGCGATCCTGGTGCGCGAATCTCCCGAACGGAACTAATGTTCTCCCGCGCTTACAAGACGGTTGTCACCGTGCCTCCGCTGGCGTGGGTCGCGGTGTTTCTGCTCGCACCTTATCTGCTGATGTTCTGCTATAGCTTCTGGTCAGTGTCGCCGACCCAGACAATCGTTCACGCCTGGAATCTCGAAAACTATCGCGAGTTGCTGCAGAAGTCGGTTTACTGGGAAACTCTGCTGCGATCGATGTGGATCGCGGCGCGGGTCACTTTGTTCTCGCTTCTGATGGGATATCCGCTGGCATATTTCCTGTCGTTCTATGCGGGCCGGCGCAAAGACTTGCTTTATCAGTTAGTGATTATTCCGCTGTGGGTCAGTTATCTCGTCCGGGCTTATGCGTGGAAGACGATTCTCGGTTCTGACGGCGTGCTCAACACGCTCCTGCAATATCTTCACCTGACGAAGCACCCACTCGACTTTCTTCTCTACAGCCCGTTTGCAGTCGTTCTCACTCTCACGCATATCTATACGCCGTTCACGATACTGCCAATTTACGCCGCGCTCGAGCATATCCCCCGCAACCTCGTCGAGGCTTCCCATGATCTCGGTGCGACCCCGGCACAGACTTTTTGGAAAGTAATCTTTCCTCTCTCGATTCCCGGGGTTCTGGCAGGCGCGACCTTTGCCTTCGTGTTGAGTCTGGGCGATTTCCTTGCGCCTCTGCTGCTGGGCGGACCCAGCGGCATCATGATTTCAAATATCGTAGTTAGCCTGTTTGGCGCAGCTTACAACTGGCCTCTCGGCGCCGCGATCTCTCTGTGCATGCTCGCACTGGTGGTGAGCCTATTATTTGTTTCCGAGCGGCTGGAAGAGAAATGGAGTTTCTCGTGAGTACAGCCGCCACCAATCTGCCTCGCTCGCACTGGTTGCTACTTCACGCTACGGCGGTCTTCGCTTTCCTCTATCTTCCCATCGCCGTCCTCATCCTTTACTCCTTTAACAGAGAAGGCGTCGGGGGATTTCCTCCGCACCACCTGACACTCGACTGGTATCGCATCTTATTCGCCGACGGACCCATCTGGGACTCCGTTCTCAACAGCCTCGAAGTTGCTTTCGCAGCGATGGCGATCTCGCTGACCTTCGGCATTCCGGCAGCTTTGGCGCTCGATCGCGCACAGTTTCCTGGCAAGGCACTGTTCCGGCGACTGGTGCTGCTCCCGCTGATTCTGCCCGGCATCATCACCGGCCTCTCGCTGGCCATGCTCTTTCACCTCGCGACCATCAAATCAAGCCTCGCTACAATTATTGTGGGCCACGGGACGGCCCTGATCTCGGTCGCGACTACGGAGATTTTCGCGGGCCTGCAAAAATTAGATCGCGCGCAGGAAGAAGCCTCGCTCGATCTCGGCGCAAACTATTGGCAAACGTTCTGGCGAGTGACGATGCCGAACCTGAAGCTGTCAATCATCGGAGCCGCGCTCCTCATCTTCACCCTGTCGATGGACGAAATCGCAGTCAGCTTCTTTTTAATCGGGCGCGACAACACCCTGCCCCTGGAAATCTGGGGACGATTGCGCCGCGGCATCACGCCAGAGATTAACGCCGTTTCGACCATCATCTTTGTTTTTTCTTTGATAACGATCATCTTCTGGTACCGCTTGCGCGTGCGTGCCGACAGTCGGGCGGACTCCGGAATTGGATTGCTCGAAAGATCCGAGGAGGCAGCCAAGTGAGCGCAAATCGCAGAGACTTCATCAAGTTCGTAGTGGCGGGAGCGGTGTCGGCGGGATGTCCGGTCGACCTGTCGCTGGTGGCGGCACAGTCCTCTAGTAGTTCAGGAGGTCATTCCGCCAATGTCGACGGCGAAGACAATCGCATTTGCCACCAAGTGCGCGACGGCAAAGTATTCTCGCGTCCCCCGGCGACGGCAAAGCACGATGTCGTGATCGTCGGTGGAGGAATCAGCGGGCTCGCAGCCGCTTATCGCCTGCAACATCGCGACGTCCTGCTGCTCGAAAAGGAACCGCACTGGGGCGGCAACGCCTACGCCGTGGAATACGACGGCAGCACTTACGGCACGGGTTCCGCTTTCTTATGGAAGGACTCCGGCGGTTTACCTTTCGCCAAAGAAATTGGCCTCGACCCGCTGCCCATCAACTGCCCTGATGGCAGCATCATCCGCGGTGAGTTCATACCAGACACGTGGGGCGACGGCCTGAACAAGTTGCCATATCCGCCGATCACGCGGGATAACTTCAAGAAGTTCAAAAAAGAAATGATGGGCATTGACGTCGAGAAGCGCGGGCTGGAGTTGTTCAATGTTCCGTTTTCCGATTTCATGAAGCTGTACTCGCCCGAGATCAAGCAATGGTGGGACGCCTACGGCCCGTCCAATTGGGGCGCGACCAGCGACGAAACCGCCGCCGGAATCGCGATCTCAGAACTGCAGGATATGGTCGAGCAGAGCCGCGCCGACAATCGCTACACCTGGCCGGGAGGCCTGGGCGCAATCACAAATAGGCTCGTCGAGAACCTCCAACCGAAATGCGGCGATCGCATGCAGACCGGCGCCACCACAGTCGCCGTGGTCCCCGGCAAAGACGAAGTTCAGGTGACCTACATGAAGGGCAGTGACTTGAAAACCGTGGCTGCGAAAACGGTCATCATGGCGACGCCAAAGTTCATTACGCGGCGCCTCGTCGAAGGCATTCCCGACAAGCAAAGCGAAGCCATGCATCAGATGCGATACATCCCGTATTGCGTCGTGAACCTGATCTTCGACAAGCCGGTCTTCAATTTGGGATACGACACGTGGTGCCCAGGCAATACGTTTACCGATGTCATTGTCGCCGATTGGGTGATCCGCAAGAAGTCCGGATACAAACAGAAATACAACATCCTCAGTTGCTACACGCCAATGAAAGAACAGGAGCGCGTCAATCTACTCACTGAAGACGGCGCTCGGAATGTTGCTGCGAACGTCCTGAGAGATTTTCAAAAGCTGATGCCCAGTTTCAATGTGGATCCCATCGAAGTGCATATTTACCGCCGCGGTCATCCCATGTATATGACAACGCCAGGTACTTTCACACGAATACAACCGCTCGTTCGCCGGCCCATGGATCGCGTCTTCTTCGCGAATACCGACTCTGAGGGACCAGAGTCAACCACCAACGAAGCAGTAGTCGCGGCCAACCGAGCCGTGCGGCAAGCCGAGGCACGGCTGGCAGGCAAGCCGATGCCGAAAGAAACTGGCCGGGTGGACTGAATCCCGTTTCCCGCCTCGGTCCCAAGTCGAGTCTCTGAAGCGCGACCGTGGATACCCTCCTCTCGCGTAATTTCGCCCGGCGCATAGTAAAGTGGTAGTAGACACTTATTCCTGTCATTCCGAGCGAAGCGAGGAATCCGCTTTTGAGTTCAAGCATTCGTAACATCGCCATCATCGCGCACGTCGACCACGGCAAGACCACCCTGGTCGATGCCATGCTGCAACAGAGCGGCACGTTCCGCGCCAACGAGCACCACGTCGAGCGGGTCATGGACTCGAACGAACTCGAACGCGAGCGTGGGATCACGATCCTGGCCAAGAACACCGCGATTTTCTACCACGACGTAAAGATCAATATTGTCGATACACCGGGCCACAGTGACTTTGGCGGCGAAGTCGAACGCGCCTTAAAGATGGTCGACGGGGTGATGTTGCTCGTCGACGCCAGTGAAGGCCCGCTGCCCCAGACCCGCTACGTCCTCGGCAAGGCGCTCGAAGCCAAACTGCCGCCGATCGTCGTGATCAACAAGATCGATCGCTCCGATGCCCGTCCGCAAGAAGTTCTGAACGAAATCTACGACCTCTTTATTGATCTCGACGCCGGCGAAGACCAGCTTGATTTCCCCGTCCTCTACACCAACGCCAAGATTGGCACGGCATCGACCGACATCAGGGGCGGCGGCGAAGATCTGCGTCCGCTGTTCGATGCGATCGTAAACACTATTCCAGTCCCCAAAGGCGACGCCAGCGGCCCGTTGCAAATCCTCGTGGCGAACCTCGATTACAGCGATTATCTTGGACGACTCGCCATTGCGCGTGTTTTCAATGGCAAGATGCACACCGGAGAGGACGTCGCCATCGCCAAGCTCGACGGTACTCTTCACAAAACGAAAATCACGAAGCTTTTTTCGTTCTCTGGCCTGAAGCGTACCGATATTACCGAAACTGAATTGGGCGACATCATCGCGGTCGCAGGTGTCGAAGGCATCACGATCGGCGAGACCATCACCGATGTTGAAAATCCCGCGCCGCTGCCACACATCGCCATTGATGAACCTACAATTGCGATTCTGTTCACGGTCAATAACTCACCCTTTGCAGGAAAAGACGGCACCTACGTCACTTCGCGCAACCTGCGCGAGCGCCTCGCAAAAGAATTGCTGACCAACGTTTCGTTGCGCGTTGAGGAAACTGGAACCACCGATGCGTTCAAAGTTCTCGGTCGTGGCGAACTGCAACTCTCGATCCTGATCGAAATGATGCGGCGCGAAGGCTACGAACTTATGGTGGGCAAGCCGGAGATTGTCACCAAGCGCATCGAAGGCAAGCTCATGGAGCCGGTGGAACATCTGACAGTCGACGTGCCCGAAGAATTCGTCGGTGTCGTCATGGAACAACTCGGTTCGCGCAAAGGTGAAGTCACCAACATGCACAATCACGGCTACGGCCGCGTCCGCATCGAGTTCCGCGTTCCCAGCCGTGGACTCATCGGCCTGCGCAGCCAGCTGCTTACCGACACGCGTGGCACCATCGTCATGAATTCCCTGTTCGATGGATACACCGAATGGCAGGGCGAAATTCCACACCGCCTCACCGGCGCGCTCATCGCCGACCGTGGCGGCGTCTCGACTGCGTACGCGTTGTGGGGCCTACAGGAACGTGGCGAACTTTTCGTTGGACCGGGCGTCGACTTGTACGAAGGCATGATCATCGGCGAAAACGCGAAAGATACCGATCTCGACGTAAACGCGGTGCGGGAGAAAAAACTCACGAACATGCGCGCATCCACCGCCGACGAAGCCATCCGCCTCGTACCGTTCCGGAACCTAAATCTGGAGCAGGCCATCGAATTCATCGCCGACGACGAATTCGTCGAGATCACTCCGAAGTCACTGCGTCTCCGCAAGAAGGTTTTGCAATCCAATCGACGCAAGAAGGCTTCGTACGCAACGGTTGAAGAATAAGAACCAACAACAAAGACTGACCGTGAAACGTCGCCGCAAAGCGGACACGACTGCCAAGAACAAAACGCCTCTGCGGATGTTCCTGGTTCCGTGCAGCTGCGGCACAACCTTCGCAGTAGCTCAGAATTACGATCATCAAGGCACGGCTTGGAACCGCTACCTGCCCTGTCCCGGCTGCGGGAAGAGACATGATCCCAAGAACCGCCTGCTGCAGATGGGATTTCACGCCGAAGGGTACTGGAAGGTCGACCTGTGTTAGCGGTCTCCTCTCCGAAATTGTTTTTCACAAGCCCCTATATACGAACCTGCTATACTGCTCGCCGCAATTGACTGTTCGCCAGCTCCCGGTTTCGATTTTCAGGAACGGCTGTCCCGACCTGCCAAGTCCGCCGAACTGAGCTTGCACTTCGACAGCACAATGCAGAGGCAGACGCGTGAAGAATATCTTTGTAGGCAATCTCAGCTTCAATACCGCGGAAGACGAACTGCGCCAGGCTTTCGAAGCCTACGGACAAGTCGACCGGGTGAGCATCATGACGGACCGCGACACCGGCCGCTCGCGCGGTTTCGGGTTCGTGGAGATGGCCAGCAACGAAGACGGCGAAAAGGCGATCACTGCTCTGAACGGTTCTCAGATCGGCGGACGTACCATCAATGTCAATGAAGCTCGGCCCAAGACCGATCGCGGAAGCGGCGGAGGGGGCGGCGGAGGCGGCCGGGATCGAGGTGATCGGGGCAGCCGCGGCGGAGGGGGCGGCGGGCGGCGCGATCGCTATTAGAAAATGCCAGGACTGAATTCGCCCGGAAGATCATTCTGGTTACACGGACGGGCGCATTCCAAGCTTCTCTACTGACCTTGCACCGATCGAGCGGTGTAGTGGGCCGGCGGTAGCCTGCCATTCCCTTCTGCTTGCCGGTCGTCCTGTTTTGTTATCGTCTGATTTCTTAGTGGCATCTTGCCATTGAAGCCTTCCCGTCAGCCCTGTAAACTGGTGCTACGGCGCGCCCGTAGCTCAGATGGATAGAGCGATTGCCTCCGGAGCAATAGGTCGGGAGTTCGAATCTCTCCGGGCGCACCAGTTATCCTGTTTACGCTGCTCACTCCTGCAATCTTTCGCTCTCTGACCCTTGATCCGCCAGAGGGCGCATCGGGAACTTGCGTTCTGATCTTCGAAGTACTTACGTTTATTGCTTTTGCGGCAGCCTCGCCTTTGTCAGCCAAAAGTCGTTTATGCTCTTCACCAGGCTCTCGAACGCGCCCAACTGCACCGGCTTGGTAAGGTAGCAGTTCGCTTGGAGTTGGTAGCTCTTGGCGATATCGGCCTCGGCATCGGATGTGGTCAAGATCACGGTAGGGATGGTTTTGAGTCCGTTGTCTTCCTTAATGTGCGCCAGAACCTCACGGCCATCCATCCTGGGAAGATTCAGATCCAGCAAAACAAGATCCGGGCGTGGCGCCTGGCCGTGAACTCCCTCCCGCCTCAGAAATGCCATGGCCTCCACTCCGTCTGAAGCCACATGTAAATGGACCGACGGATTGGCGTCGCGAAAGGCCTCCTGAGTCAGCCGGACATCGCCCGCATTGTCTTCGACCAAGAGAACCTCAATAGGCATACCGCTTCCTCCGATGATCTTCACAGTTTCCTCTCTTGACGCGGCTTTCATTGCATCTCACGCGCTCGCTCCGTATCCGCCCTTGTGCTCCGGCAACTTGACGCTGTTCAACCAAAAGTCGTTGATGCTCTTCACCAGGCTGTGGAACGCCTCAAAATGCATGGGCTTACTCAGGTAGCAGTTGGCTTGAAGCGAATAGCTTTTCATAACATCCGCTTCCAATTCGGAAGAAGTCAGGATCACGGTCGGGATGGATTTCAGATTGTCATCCTTCTTGATCAGAGCCAGTACCTGGCGGCCATCCATTTTTGGCAAGTTCAGGTCGAGCAAAATAAGATCCGGGCGGGCAGCATGGACGTGCCCACCCTCACGTCTCAGAAAAGACATGGCCTCAACCCCATCCTTCGCCACATCCAGACGAACGAACGGATTTACATCGCGAAAAGCTTCCCGCGTGAGCCTTAAGTCTCCGGGACTGTCCTCGACTAAGAGAACTTGCAGAGGCATTTTCCGTTCCTCCCATCACCTTGCGTCCTCTTAGTCCACACGATTGCTCTTGGCGCCGCCCGTGGTGCCTTCCAATGCAGCCGTTTTCTCCTCGTGGGGCAACTTGGCGGTGGTCAGCCAGAAATCGTTGATCGTCTTCACCAGGCTCTCGAAGTCTTCTAACTGCACCGGCTTGCTGAAATAGCAATTGGCATGCAGTCGATAGCTGGATACGATATCGTCCTCCGCCGTGGAAGTGGTTAGGATCACCGTCGGGATCGTCTTCAGGCCATCATCATTCTTGATGAGGGCCAGAACCTGCCGGCCATCCATCCTCGGCATATTTAGATCTAGAAGCGCAAGGTCGGGCCGAGGCGCCCCAGCGTAGCCGCCCTCCCGATTCAAAAAGGCCATAGCTTCGACTCCGTCGTTGACAACGTGCAAATGAACGCCGTTATTGGCGGCGCGGAAAGCTTCCTGTGTAAGCCTTACGTCGCCGGGACTGTCTTCAATCAGGAGAACTTCTAATGCCATCTTTTATCCCCTTTGAGATGCGTGCCTTCCTTTGACTCCCTCCAGGGCAAAGCGGAAGGTTGAACCTTGCCCCAGTTGGGACTCCACCGAGATGCTGCCGCCATGCCGCTCGGCAATCTTCTTGCAGATCGCCAGACCGATGCCGGTGCCGGCAAACTCTTCCCGCTTGTGCAACCGCTGGAACATGCCGAAAATTCTCTCAAAGTATTGCGGATCAATTCCCAATCCGTTGTCCTTTACCGAAAATACCCATTTTCCTGCGTCATCCCTGGCGGCGGAAATGTGTACGGAGGGCACGCCGGGGTTCTGGTACTTGATTGCGTTGCCCACCAGGTTCTGAAACATCTGCGTCAACTGCATCTCGTCCGCCAGCACTGTGGGCAGCGGATCGTGGGTGACCCGCGCGCCGCTTTCTTCGATGGCACTACGCAGATTTCTGAGCGCCTGCTCCAAGGCCTCTTCACTCGAGGTATCGAGCAGATCCTTTCCTTTGGTTCCTACGCGTGAATAAGCCAGCAAATCCTGAATCAAGCGCTGCATACGGTTGGCCCCATCCACCGCGAATGCAATGAACTCGTCCGCTTCGGCGTCCAGTTTGCCCTTGTAGCGCCGCGATAGAAGCTGGGTATAGCTGGCCACCATGCGCAGCGGTTCCTGCAAATCGTGCGAGGCGATGTAGGCAAATTTTCCCAGCTCCTCGTTCGAAACATTTAGTTCCTCGATTTTCTCGAGAAGGTGCGCCTCCGCCCTCTTGCGCTCTGTAATGTCGCGAATCGCCGCTGTCACCAGAATGCCCTCCGAGCTTTCCAGCGGACTCAACATGATCTCGATGGGAAACTCTCTTCCATCTTTCCGGCGCCCGGTCAACTCGATCCCGGTACCGATCTGTTGCGCCAGCGCGTCTTCGACCGACCGCAGAGCGTCCGCAATCAACCGTTCCGCAAAACCTTCGGGGATGATGTTCTTTACTTGCTGGCCGACGAGTTCATCGCGGCGATAGCCGAATTGTTTCTCGGCCTGAACGTTCAGCAGGACGATTTCGCCGCCTGGATTCACCACCACCATGGCGTCAGGAGCCGCTTCCAGCAGCCCGCGGTATCTGCCCTCCATCCGCGCGAGATGGCTCTCTGCAGCCTTGCGAGCGCTGATATCGCGGATCGCCGCCGTCACCAGTATGCCTTCGGAACTTTCCAGCGGGCTCAGCATGATTTCAAGAGGAAACTCGCTCCCATCCTTGCGTCGCCCGATCAGCTCGATTCCGGTGCCAATTTGTTGCGCCAACGCCTCCGCCGCGCTGCGCGTGCCGTCGGAGATGATCCGTTCGGCGAAGCCTTCGGGAATGATGTTCTTCAGTTTCTGCCCTACTAGCTCATCCCGGCTATAACCGAACTGTTTCTCTGCCTGAACATTCAGCAGGACGATCTCTCCCGCTGGCTTTACCACCACCATGGCATCCGGAGCCGCTTCCAGCAGCCCGCGATATCTGCCCTCCATCTGCGCGACGTGGGTCTCCGCAGCCTTGCGAGCGCTGATGTCGCGGATCGCTGCTGTCACCAGAATTCCCTCGGCGCTTTCCAGCGGGCTCAACATGATCTCGATGGGAAACTCAGTACCGTCCTTTCGCTTCCCGATCAACTCAATCCCCGTCCCAATCTGCTGCGCTAACGCCTCCGCCGCGCTACGCGTGCCGTCAGAGATGATCCGTTCGGCGAAGCCCTGGGGGATGATGTTCTTCACCTGCTGCCCCACCAGTTCGTCGCGCCGGTAGCCGAACTCCTTCTCCGCCCGCACATTTAGAAGAACGATTTCCCCATCCACATTCACTACCACCATGGCATCGGGAGCCGCTTCCAGCAGCCCGCGATATCTGCCCTCCATCTGCGCCAGGTGGTTTTCCGCCGCCTTGCGTACGCTGATGTCACGGATCGCCGCCGTCACCAGAATCCCCTCCGGGCTTTCCAGCGGGCTCAACATGATCTCGATGGGAAACTCAGTACCGTCCTTTCGCTTCCCGATCAACTCAATCCCCGTCCCAATCTGCTGCGCTAACGCCTCCGCCGCGCTACGCGTGCCGTCAGAGATGATCCGTTCGGCGAAGCCCTGGGGGATGATGTTCTTCACCTGCTGCCCCACCAGTTCGTCGCGCCGGTAGCCGAACTCCTTCTCCGCTTGAACATTCAGCAGAACGATTTCGCCGTCGACATTCACCACCACCATGGCGTCGGGAGCCGCTTCCAGCAGCCCACGGTATTTCGCTCCGGATTCCTTGCTTTCACTGATGTCGGTGTTGGTGCCGAACCACCGCATCACATGCCCATGGGCATCGCGGATCGGAACCGCCCGCGAAAGAAAAAGGCGGTAGCTGCCATCCCGGCCACGCAGGGGAAACGTGTCTTCCCAGATCTCGCCCGTCTGGAAACAGTGCGTGATCTTGTCCACCACCCTCTGCACGTGGTCGGGATGATGCACCTTTTGCCAGCCCCATCCCGCTACTTCCGCAAGTGTCGTGCCCGTGTAATCGAACCAGCGCTGGTTGTACCAGAAGATGGAGCCCTTCTCATCCGCCATCCAGGCTAGCTGAGAAATGTTATTGGCCATGTCGCGAAAGCGCTCCTCCCCTTCGCGCACTGCTTCCTCGGCCAGCGTTCGTCCCGCATGATCGCGCTGCGCGCTCCAACCAGAGGCCCCGGCAATCAACAGACCCAGAAAGGTTCCCAGGATCAGGATGGCTTGCGTTTGGCTCAGACGTCGCTTAGCATCCGCTGTGCGCAGAGCCAGTAAGAGCAGTTCTTCGTCGCGCATTGTGACCACAAGTGTTTGCAACTCATCCGTGATCCGCTGGCCGGCTCCGCTCCCGATGGCGTCTGCCGCCGCCGCCAGCCCGGCGGATTGGCGCAGACCAATGATCGTCTCCGCAAATTCGACCTTCTTCGACATCAGCCTTTCCAGCTCCGGGAGTCGCCGCTGTTGTTCGGCGTTATCAACCGTGAGGCTCCGCACTGTTGCCTCGTCGATGCGCGCCACGGCCAGATTTGATCGGTAGGACTCGACGTAGGATTCCCTGCCCGTCAAAGCGAACCCTCGATAGCTAGATTCGACGCTGCTCATGGCGGAGCGCAAATCCTCGAAGCTCTCCAGAACCTCCTGCGTATGCCGCACCCAGCGATCGCTTTCACTGGATTCGATCAAGCCCCGATAGGAGATGGTCCCCACTACCAACAGAGCAAGAATGGCGGACCCGAACGCGAGCTGCATTTTCCGATTCGACGGCGATTTACTCTTCATCTCCATAGCTCTCTGGTGGCACGGTCTTTCCCGGTTTCCGTTTCGCATCGGCTGCTCGCGCACTGCCCCGATCTTACGAAGACAGTCGCATCGCTGCCGACACGTAGGTCTGTGGCAACGGTGTGTATTTACAGGATTCATACTTTCTCGTAACGCGATGAGAACCTTATCGGCAGTAAAGATTCCCCGCGTAAAGGTTGAACGGAAACGAAGGTTCAGGTGTCGGGCTTAGATTCCCGTTTCGGGACATTTTTCTGGCGGTTTCCCCCTCATGCAGTCGCCGCCCTGGCCTGGCTCACAGGCCCGGAAACCGTGACCGTGTCGCCGATCGATCCAAACTCTTGAAAACTCTTCAGCCGGAGAATGAGCGCCGCCGTGACTTCCTGGCCTTTGGCGACCAGCAAGAGCCCGGCCTTAGTGCGCAATTCCTGTTCCAGAATCATGCCGAAAGGGATGAGTTCTCGAATCGCGCAGGTATGCACCAGCGTACGGGCTTTCTGCGGACCCACGTCCAACCCCTGCAGTGCGGGAAGGATTCGCGGATCGAAATCGCGATGCTCCCGTGCCAGGCGGCTCACAGCTTCGTTCCTGCTAAGCCCTTTCCTCAGGAGGTCATCGAAGGCCAGCGTCGCCTGCAGCAAGTTGGCTCCCAGGCGCATGTCGGGCGTTTCCCAACTTGCTATGCCCCCTGCGACCGGGGCAGGGTCATTCTGATGAGCAATCATCCAGGCGACCGATTCCAACCGCGGAATCTTCGACAGCAAATCGCGCGCCACGCCGGGGTGCGCGTCGAAGCGCGCCTGTTCTCCCGGCAAAAGCGTCTTGCCGGCGTAGACTGCCTCGATAGTCTCCGGGTGCAGAGTCACGCATCCCAGTTGGGACATCATGGCCGCGACCTCAAACCTCCAAGGGTCGGGGAGGGCCATACGCGTGATTATGTCGTGCATAAGGCGTCGGATCCGCAACGCGCGGCCAAAAGCCGACGGGTTGACCAGGCTGAGCATCTCGGTGAGCACCTGGATGCTGCCCTGTAACGTCTTCTCCAGTAATTCGCTTTCGGCCGTGATCAGGCGATACTGCAGCAATCCCGCCGTCAACGCCTTCCCCAGCGTGTCCTTGTCGCACGGCTTGGTCAGGAAACGAAAAATGTGGCCTTCGTTGACCGCGCTCACGGCGGTCTGGATATCAGCGTTGCCGGTCAGCATGATGCGGATAGTATTGGGAGAGAGCGACTTAATTCTTGTCAGAAGCTTGGCGCCATCCATTTCCGGCATTCGCATGTCGGAAACCACGACTGCGTAGGGCCCGCTCGCCTTCATTGCACTCAGCGCCGCAGCGCCGCCGGCAGCGATCTCGACCTGAAATTCATTGCGGAAGGAACGCTGATATGCCGCCAGGATGCTGACTTCATCGTCCACCATCAGGATTTTTTCAAGCACCGTTTTCTCCCCCTAAAAGCGCTTCCCAACCAGAGTCACGACCATCGCAACGGCCGATTCCCTTCTTCATGACGCCCGCGTTCCCACTCCCAACGGCAGTCGCACGAAAAACGTGGTCCCACGCCCCACTTCGCTTTCAAACCAGAGCTGCCCCTGATGGCGCTTCACGATCACCGCATGCGCCAGCGCCAATCCTTGCCCGGTCCCCTTGCCCACGTCTTTAGTGGTGAAAAAAGGTTCGAAGACTCGAGCTTGTATTTCCACGGGGATACCACCTCCCGTGTCGGCCACTGCGATACAGGCCCAATCGCCGTCCCGCCGCGTGCCGATAGTGATGGTGCCTTTGGTTCCGCGCTCCTCGAACGCGTCGCTGATGGCGTTAGTGGAGTTGATGATCAGATTCAGCATCACCTGATTGAATTCCCCGACCAGGCAGGGAACCAGAGGCAGAGTGGCGTCGAAGGCGGTGACCATCTCAGCGCAATACTTCCATTCGTGCCGGGTCACGGCGATCGTGGTTTCGATGGCGTGGTTCAGATTGATAGCGCGTTTTTCCTCCGATCCAGGGTGAGAAAATTCCTTGATCCCCTTCACGATTTTCGCCACGCGCTGCACACCCTCCAGGGACTGGTCGATGGCATTCGGAATTTCCTTCAGCAGGTACTCCATGTCGCATTGCTGATGGCGCAAGCAGAATTGCTGAAGGTTTGCACTGGAAACGGAACCGGAAGCGCATTGTGCTTGCATCGTTCCGCAGAAGTTAAGAAACTCCGCGACCGATCCCCAGGAATCCTTCAGGAAGCGGATGTTGTCCCCGACGTATTGCGTGGGAGTGTTGATCTCATGCGCAATGCCTGCCGCCAGTTGACCGATGCCCTCCAGCTTTTGTGATTGGCGAAGCTGCATCTCGAGGTCGAGGCGTTCGGTAATATCAGCCCCGGTAATGATGAACCCGGCTTGTTCGCTGCCGTTCGCAGGCATGCGCAGCACCTGCAGTCCGAGGAATCCGGTCTTGCCTTCCCGTTCGTAGGCCAGGCTGTCGCAGCGATAAAGAGACTGGGTGGCTAGCCAGCGTGCGATCTCTGCTTTCATCTCCGGGTGCAGCCATCGGATGCCGCAGTCCCCGATCGCCCGCCCCTCCACACCGTGCTCGTCGATCCCGAAAGTATTGGTCGCGGTCCGGTTCCAATGCGTGATGCGGCCCTGCAAATCCACGCCAATCAGAATCGAAGGGATCGACCGCAGGAAGAGTTCCGTCTCCGCATACGCAGCCTGCAGTTTCCCGAGGAGTTCACCTTTGGCACGGTCGGCAGCTTCCGCTGCTGCTTGAGCCGTTTGCATTTCAAGTTCTGCTTTCTTGCGCTGGGTCGCATAGCGGATAGCTCGCAGCAGTCCGGGACTGTCAATTTGGCCCTTGACCAGAAAGTCCTGCGCACCTTCGCGCAAAGCTTGATCGGCCAGCAATTCGTCGTTTGACCCGGTCAGCACAATCAACGGGACTCGCGGCGCCGCAGCGCGCGCTCGACGCACTCCTTCCAGACCCTGTGCGTCCGGCAACCCGAGGTCGAGCAAGACGATGTCGACGACACTCGCCACCAGATGTTGCACCGCTGCGCTCATCCTTCCAACATCAGACACGGCAAACTTACCCAATTCCCTCGCGCTGAGCATTTCCCGCAGCAAGCGGGCATCCCCCGAATTGTCTTCCACCAGAAGCAACTTGATTGGCGTGTCTGTCATTGGCTTGCAACGGTCCGCAACATCGCGCTCCGAAGAACTCGAACGCGCAAAATCCTGCTCCCAGATGCCTGCCTTTCCCATCGGCGGAGTGATCGGTTCGCTTGAATGCTGGTGACATCGAGGACAGAGCACAGAACACGGCGGCTGGTATAGAAAACGACGTTGACGACCGTTTGCAGGACGGCTTAAGAGCGCCGATTCAGCGCCGCGCCAGTCATGAGTCCATGGTTCGAGTGCAACCCCATGGGCTGTCTGTCTGCGAAATAGTTCGCTCGAAAAGCTAGAAACTGACCTTCAACACGAACTGAATCTCGCGCGGCGTTCCGGTCCCCACGGGGCTGACCGGGGTCGTGGTGTTCACTGTCTGGATAATGCTGCCGAAGACGCCCTGTTCCCCGGCCAGGTAAGGAGAGATGTCCGATTGCGGCAGCCCGTATTGCGGATGGTTGAAGATGTTAAAGAACTCAGTACGAAAGTCCAGTTGCAAGTGCTCGGTCACTGGTATATGTTTCGCGATTCCCAGATCCATCTGCCACGCACCCGGCCCGCGGGCCACGTCCCGCGGCGCGTCGCCGAATGTTCCGGCCGCCGGCATGGCAAATGCCGCAGGATTAATCCATTCTCCGATTGTCTTTCCGCCCGGCGGGGTGAGGGATACTCCGGGAACCATATCCGGACGCTGATCAGTCGTGTTGCCGTCGGGGACCGACGAAGACGAGCGGTCAATCGTAACGTTCACGGGAAATCCCGTGCGCGCCACGATCATCGAAGTCAGATCCCAGGAACCCGCGATACTCCTCAAGATTCCCGGCTGGTTTAAGAACGATCTACCTCGCCCGAAAGGAAGTTGATAAACGGCGTTCGCGTTGAATACGTGACGCACATCCCAGATGCCGTCGGCCCGTTCACACTCCTGGCACGCCACATTTTCCGCCACTAGCGAGTCGCCGTCGCCGCTGCCATTGGAGCCGTCGTCAATTTCGTGCGCCCACATGTAGTTCGCGGACAGCAATATTCCGCGCGAAAAAGAACGCTTTACCGCCACCGAGAGTCCGTTGTAGTTACTGTTTTCTCTGTTTCCCCGCCAGCTCACTTGCCCGAAATTCGGATAAGGGCGCGTTCCGGTCAGGGGGTTGACACCGTTTACCTCCGACAGCGTCAGCAAATGGACGCCGTTGCTCCCCACATACGAAACTGTTCCCACAAAATCCGCCGGCAGCTCTTGTTGCACGGAGAGCCCCCACTGTTCGACATACGTATCTTTCCGCCGGCGGTCATCATCACGCGGCGAAATGATCCCCGTGGTGTTAGCCAGGAATGGAATAATGGGATAGCTCAGAGTCGGAATCGTCTTATTCGACAACGAATAGGCGAACACTTCGTTACTGATCGGAAGATTCTGATCATCCAATTGGCCATCCTCGTGGTAAAGCCCAAAGCCGGCTCGAATCACCGACCGCCCGCTCTTACCCGGCGACCAGGCGAAAGCCAGGCGCGGGTCGAGATCACCATAATTGGGCTGACCGAAGCTGGCTCCTATTCCACAAAAACCCTGCGCTCCGCAGGTCGCGAAATCAAAAGGATTGGCACGCCCTTGAACTTCGTGAAAAATATTGAAAAAACTGTAGCGCGCTCCCAGGTTCACCGTAAGGTTGGGCCGCCACTTAAATTCATCCTGGATGTAGCCATAGTACTGCGTCTTACGCAGGCCGTTGATGGGTAGATCTCCGTTGAGGCTGGCGGTGCTTACCTGGTCCGCGTCGAATGCGGCTGTCGACGGAAACACTACCGTTCCGCTCTCCGTGTTCCCTTGATTCAATTGAATGCGCCGAATCTCGACGCCGGCCTTCACCGTGTGGCGGCCTTTCACCCACGTGAGGTTGTCAATCTCAGAAAATGAGTTACCCACGCCCGTGCTCATCTTGTTGTTATTCAGGGTGGTGAAGGCGCCCGATACCGCGAACGTGTAGGGCAATCCCGTTTGATTGATGTCAGTAGTGTCGGCGGTACCGCGATTAAAACCGAACTTGACCTCGTTCACCAAACTCGGGGAAAAGATATGCAGCAGCTCGATGCCCCCGTTAACAGGAGCAGAAGTCAGCTGCTGCCGGTCCGCAAGATAATTTCCGGAACTCGCGAGGGGCTGGGTATTCACCGCCCGATCAATATTGAATCGGACGAAAGTGGTCGTATTCTCCGAAAAGCGATGATCCAGCCGAAGCATAGCGGAATTCTCGTTGACCACCTGCCTGCCATCGCTTGCGAATTGCGCGATGTCAGAATTGCTGGTAGGAGTCTGCCCTTCTGGGTAGGCGTTCAGAATCGGTATCAAGACCGGTGAATCCGCCGCCACCTGGGCGCGAAACGAATCACTAGGGACGAATCCAAGCAGCGGAAAGCCCCATGTCTGGCGGTATCCTTCGTAAGCAAGAAAGAAAAAAGTCTTCTCCTTCACGATCGGACCGCCCACGGAGCCGCCATATTGATTGAGATGGAAAGGCTGTAGCGACGTGTTTACAGGAACAGGTTCACGGGCATCGAACGCATTGTTGCGAAAGAACTCAAAAGCGTCGCCGTGCCACTGATTTGTGCCCGATGGCGAAGTCACTGCCAACTGCGGACCTCCGGTGCCTCCAGCTTCGGCCGTGGCCAGCATCGAGTCCACCCGAAATTCCTGAATCGTGTCGAGCGGAATCGAAAGCCGAACGTAGGGTTGCTGCGGCTGGTTCACGATGTTGGTCGCGTCGATTCCGTCATAAGTGAAATTGTCATCGTCGCGCCCTCGGCCCGCGAACCGGACCGCACGCTGGCTACTGCCTCCGGTGTCGACGGCGCCTGGCGCCAGAGCCGTGAGCGTCGCCCAGTTCCGGCCGTTTAGCGGGAGGTTCCTCGCTTGCGCCGGTTCGATGCGCGCCCCCAGCGCGTCAGAAGTCGTATCAATCTGCTCGGAACTCGCCGACACTTCTACACGCTCATCGCCACCCGAGACCTGCAAAGTCGCATTGAGGGTGCGCGTCCGCCCAAGAACCTGTACCACGTCGACGAAGGTAAGGACCTTGAAGCCATCGTGGCCAAACGTGACCGAGTAGACTCCGACCGGCAGCTCAGGTATGTCGTATGCTCCGCTCGGCGAAGAGACCGTTTCCCGCCGCAGACCGGTGGAATTCTGGACCGCAGTGATCCGGGTCTGCGGCAACGCTCGTCCGGAAGGATCAGCGACCGTCCCATTCAAGCCCGCCCGGTCCACCTGCGCCTGAGACCACGAAACCAGAAATAAGATCACGCACACAACGCCTAAGGAACGATTGGTTTTCCGAAAGGTTATTCTCGCCCAGACCGGGATGTGGTGCCCCATTTTTGCTCGCATTCGCGCCCTCCTAGAAGCTCTGCTTAATAACACTGCATCCGTCCAAAGTTGCGGGATATATCAAGATAGCAGGAGACTTTTTGCTACTACTATCTCCGTATAGTCGCCGCCCGGCGAAGATGCCTGCTTGTCGGTTGCAGAACCTTATGTGCCGCAAGCATGTAACATGAATCGTTGTCCTCTGCCCGTGCGGCAATTCGCCCTGCTGTGGGAACGGAAATACATTACGACGCACTTCTCGTTGTCTCCTTCGGCGGCCCCGAGTCCTACGAGGACGTAATCCCTTTTCTGGAAAATGTTCTGCGCGGAAGAAACGTCCCACGCCAACGCATGCTGGCTGTAGCCCAGCACTACTACCACTTCGGCGGCAGGAGTCCGATCAACGATCAAACCCGCGAACTGACCTCCGGCATCGAACGTGAACTCGCGCAACACGGACCGCAATTGCCCGTTTACTGGGGAAATCGCAACTGGCACCCCATGCTGGCAGACACGTTACGGCAGATGAAGCAGGACGGCATTCGCCGAGCGCTCGCGTTCATAACCTCGGCTTACAGTTCTTACTCCGGTTGCCGCCAGTACCGCGAGAACATTGCCCAGGCGCAGAGTGAAGTCGGCACAGACGCACCCGAGGTCGATAAGCTGCGCGTCTTTTTCAATCACCCCGGATTCATTGAGGCCACCGAATCCCGCGTGCGCAACGCGCTGCAGGAATTGCCCGCGGGCGCACAGAGAAATATCCAGCTCGTCTATACGGCGCACAGCATTCCGAGTTCCATGGCGAACTCGAGCGACTACGTCGCCCAGCTAGAAGAAGTCCGAAAACTTGTATCGACGCGTCTTGGAATCGCCAACGACGCCCTGGTTTATCAGAGTCGCAGCGGTGCCCCCGGGCAGCCTTGGCTCGAGCCGGATATTCTCGACTATCTGCGCGAAGTAAAATCGCGCAATCTCGCCAGCGCGGTCGTGCTTGCGCCCATCGGTTTCATCTCAGATCATATGGAAGTGCTTTACGATTTAGACGTCGAAGCAAAGCACCTTTGTGATTCGCTTTCCTTGCCGATGGTTCGAGCTGGAACGGTGGGAGTGCATCCGAAGGTCATCGCAATGATCCGCGAACTCATTCTCGAACGAATGAATCCTACTGCAGAACGCCGGTCGCTGGGGTCACTCGGCCCCCGTCAGGATAAGTGCGCAGAGAATTGCTGCCCTGGCCCGGAGAGACACTAACCACGAACTATTGGGTAGCCGCCGGAACTTTCGCAGGCTCGTAATCGGTGGCTTTCGGACGGCCTTCAACCAGACGCATGGTATCCAGAATCGTCCGGATCACCGGACCATTTCCCATGGCGGTGTTCAACATCATGTGATAAAGCGATCGGGTGGGCCAATCTGAATTGAAATAGTGTTTGATGTAGGCGACGCGTTCACGATCCACGGAGTCCACTAACTCTTCCGCTTCACCTTTGGAATGCCCGTCCGCAATCGTCCGCCGGATTTTCTCCGACCGCGGCGCGTAAAGAAAAATGTGGAACGTATCCGGATTCTCGCGCAAAAAATACGGCGCACCCCGCCCCACTACAACCGCATCTCCTTCACGAGCAATTCGATTCATGATCTCCTGCATCATCGACATCATGCAGTCGGTATCGAACACCTGACTGCCCAGAGCTGCTGAATTGCGCTCATAACTGCCACGCCAGAAAGACTTGGCCAGCCGGTGCAGGCGGCTATCCATCCTCTCGTCGCAGCGCATAACCGCAGCGGGGTCAACATTGGCCATCCGGGCAATTTCTTCAGTGAGAAGGTGGTCCCAGAGCTTCCATCCAAGGTGATCGGCCAGTGTGGCAGCGATCGAGCCGCCGCCGCAGCCGTACTCGCGCTCTATCGTGACGAGGCGAAACATGGCTCTTCTAGTGTACCGCTATTGGACCTCCGGCCTTCGGTTTTTTCATCAGGAAGACGGTTGGGATCATGAGCAGAATCGCCACTCCCAGGAACCAGAAACAGTCAATATAAGCCAGCATCGTAGCCTGCCGCACCACCGTCCCCTGCAGCAGAGCGTAAGCCTGCTGAGTCGCTCCCGCGGCGCTCGCGCCGTGCGCACGCATTGCGCCTGACGCTCCTCGAATCATCGCCTGAAGCGCCGGATTGGCCGCGCTCAGATGACTCGCCAGATTCGTCAGGTGGAGTTGCGTCCTGCGGTCGAGCATAGTGGTGACCAGCGAAATCCCCACGCTTCCGCCAATATTGCGCGCCAGGTTCATCAGCCCGGAAGCCGCATTGTTCTTATCCCGCGGCAGAAACGCATACGCGGCCGTGTTGATCGGGACGAACAGAAAAGCCATGCCGGCCGCCTGAAACACACGCGCCGTCGCCGCAGTCCGGAAGTCGATCTGCAAGTCAAAGTTCGTCATGTGAAATAACGACCCGGATAACACCACCAAGCCGAATACCAGCAACCACCGCGGACTGTAGCGCGATAGCAGAAATCCCACCAAGGGCAGCAAGATAATGATCGTAAATCCGCCCGGCATCAGAGCCAGACCAGCTTGCTCGGCGGTATAGCCAAGCAGGGTCTGCATGAAGAGAGGCAGCAGCAGCGTGCTGCCCAAAAGAGCAAAACCCAGCATGAACATCAACAAATTGGATACCGCGAACGTGCGATCACGGAACAGGTGCAGATCGATGATCGGATCCTTGTGCCTCCACTCCCAGATCACCACGAAGATCAAGGATGCCGCCGCGATCAGGGACAGTATCGCGATAAAGTGCGATTCGAACCAGTCATCGCGCTGCCCTTTGTCGAGGACAATCTGCAACGCTCCCAACCCCAGCGCCACAAAACTCAGGCCGACGTAATCGATTCGGGTTTCGCTGAGCTTCCGCCGCCTGAAGTAGGGCGGATCCTGAATCAGGCGCGACGTCAGCAGAAGAGACAGAATCCCGACCGGAATGTTGATGAAAAATATCCAGCGCCAGCTGAAGTTGTCCGTGATCCATCCGCCCAGAGTCGGCCCGATTGCAGGGGCGGTAACCACCGCAATCCCGTATACCGCGAAGGCCATACCTCGCTTTGCAGGAACAAACGTGTCCGCCAGAATCGCTTGCTCACTGGGCTGCAAACCCCCGCCGCCAATGCCTTGCAGAATCCGGCAGATGATCAGCGTGGCCAGGTTCGGTGCCAGCCCGCACATGAATGAACTGACGGTGAACAGGGCCACGCAGCCCATGTAGAAATTCTTGCGTCCGATGATCGATGACAGCCACCCGCTCAGCGGAAGTACGATCGCGTTCGAAACGAGATAGGAAGTCAGGATCCACGTGCTCTCATCCTGACCAGCAGAGAGACTGCCCGCAATGTGGGGCAGCGCCACGTTGGCGATGGAAGTGTCGAGGACTTCCATGAACGTCGCCAGCGTAACCGCCAGCGCGATCACCCATGGATTCACTGCGGGACGCCAGGCGGCCTGATCCATCGTGCCGGCCGCCGCGCTCATTCCTTAATCCACACCTTAGGGTCAACCGACATGCCGGGACGCAGCACGTGATCCTTATTCGAACCCGGATCGAGGACGATCTTGACCGGAATCCGCTGCACCACTTTCACGTAATTTCCTGTGGCGTTCTCCGGAGGCAGCAGACTGAATCGCGCCCCACTCGCACCCGCGATGCTGTCGACTTTGCCGTTGTAATCTTTACCGTTAGCGTCCACGTCGATCGTGACCCGCTGCCCCACTCTCATCTTGCGCAGTTGGGTTTCCTTGAAGTTGGCCGTGATCCACACGTCATCCAGATTGATAACCTTCATCAACTCCTGGCCCGGAGCGACGTTCTGTCCGACTTCGACCGTGCGATTGCTGACGATTCCGTTCACTGGAGCCACGATCTTGGTGTACTGCAAATTAAGTTGCGCCTGATCCAGATCCGCTTTCTTCTGCTGCGCCTGGGCGAGCGCCGACGCCGCTTTTGCGCGAATCACCTGGAGTTGTCTGGGCGCCGTGTTGGCGGAGCTAAGATTGGCTTGCGCCTGAGTAAGTTTTCCCTGTGCCTGCGTGACCTGTTGATCCGCGGCATCGGCGCTGGCCCGCGCGGCTTCCACAGTGGCCGCGCTTGCTTTTGATGCCGCCGTGGCCTGGTCGTACTGCTGTTGTGAAATCTCCTGCTTATCCACCAACTGCTTGTAGCGGATCAGGTCGTTCTGAGCCTTCACATTGTTGGCTTCTGCTTCTTGCAGTTGAGCCTTGGCGGCTTCGAATTGCTGCCGCGCCACCTGGATCCCCGCACGCGCACTGTTGACGTCCGCCTCGCTCGCCGACACCTGGCTGGTCGTGTTCACCGACGTAATCGGAACCGTGACACCCGCAGCGAGCGCTGTCGCCTGCGCGTCTTCGAAATCCGCCTTAGCCCGCTCATATGCCACCTGATAATCCGCCGGATCGATCTCCACCAGTACCGTGCCCGCCTGCACGTATTGGTTATCTTCGACGTTCAGCTTAATGACATGGCCGGAAACGCGGGCGCTGACCGAGTTGACGTGGCCGTCCACTTGAGCGTCATCGGTCGATTCATAACTCGACACGTGCCGGTAAACGAAAAATCCCACGATCAGCAGCACGATGACTGCAATCACCCCGCCGATACGGAATGCAGACCCGTGCTTGCTGCGGGTGTGCAGATCCTTCTCAGTTGACGGCAACGCCTTAATATTCGCCTCCGGCCGGACGGTTTCCGGAGGAGGACTCTGTGTGGTTTCTGCCATACGCTATGGAGTACCTTTCAAAAATCGCTTTACGCCGGCCTCAGCGTCGCCGATGGCATGAGCCAGTTCCACCTTCGCGATATTGTGGGCGTAGAGACTCTGGATGTAACTCTCGTGCGCTCCGGCGAGCGCTTCTTGGGCCTGCACCACTTCCAGATTGTCAGCGACGCCGGCCGAAAATCGATCTTGCGACTGGGTGAGCGCCTGCTCCGCCAGATCGACCGAACTACGCGCGACGTCGACCTGTTCGGCCGCGGCGTTTAGATCAAGCAGCGCCGTGCGAACTTCATAGTCGATGCGTCCACGCAGATCCCCCAATTGAGAGCGAGCTTGTTTCAGCTCTGCATCTGCCTTCAGTACATCGCTGTGCACCTTGTTGCCCGCAAAAATCGGGATGTTCACGCCGCCTGTTACCTGCCAGGTTCCGTTCGACTGAGCCGGATTCACTCCAATGTCACCCAAGTTCGCGCCGACATCCACCGTTGGATAACGACCTGCCGTCGCCGCCCGTCGCAACAATTCCGCCGCTCGCACTTGCGCCAACGCCGCTTGATAATCGGCTCGTGCCTCGTACGCGCGTTGCAGATACGCGTCGAACGGCAGCGCAGTCAGGGCCTGATAAGGGGCTGTTTCCGTGAGCACAAACTGTTGTTCCAGCGGCAGCCCGATGACCCGCGCCACGGTCAACTTCTGCTTCGCCAGGTCGTTGCGGGCGACGATGAGTTGCTGTTGGCGCGTTTGCAATTCCACCCGCGATCGAAGAGCGTCGATAGCGGGACTCAAACCCGCTTTTTGCTGATCCGCCGCCTTGCCGTAAAGCGACTGAGCACTCTTGACCTGCGCCTCCGCCGTTTCCACGCGTGCCGCGCCGGCAATCGCCTGCAAATATGCATTCCCCACGGCAAGAACCACCATCTCGCGCGCGTCTTTGTAGCTGAACTGCGCCGCCTTCACGCTCTCCACAGACGAGCGCTCCTTCTCGATATTGTTGTAATTGAAAACGGACTGGCTAAGAGTGACGCGCGCGTCAAAGTAATTGAAGGTCGGAACCACCCGCGGAAAGCCCGCGCTGCTGCTTCCGGGCGCGGCAAACAGGGGAAGGAGCTTGTTGAAGCCGAGCGCCGCCAGGGCCTGGGTCTGCACATCTTCCTGCACCCGTCCGCTCAGGTTGGGCAGAAGCTCGCTCAATTGTTTCCATCTTTCGCCACGAGCCGATTCAGTCTGGTCGCTCGCCAGCAGCAGTCCAAGATTATTGCGCAGCCCTCGATCGATGGCTTCTGTAAAGTCGATCTTGAGGACTTCCGCCGTCGGCTTTTCGGCGTCACTGCCAAGAAATGGGTTCTGGGTTCCAGGCAGCGTCACGGTGGGAGCCGGAGAGCCCCCCTCCGCCGCCTGGCCTAACAGAGCAGGCACCGTGCTCATCGCAACTGTCAGACAGAAAAGAGACCTGCGCAAGACTCTCAAAGTCAATGAGATCCGCATCGTCAAACTTGGCAACCGTCCCACAGCACTCTACCCCGAACCCGGGACGCCTTTCCTCGGCCATATGATAAATATTTTCGTTTGGATTCGTTTTCTGGCTCGGGCGACGCAAAACAATTCTCGAAAAACACGCTTTATGAACAAGGTCGCCCTCTCAAGGCCCCTGTGTCCCCTGGAACGTCCCCGAAGTGCAGCGCCTTCGGTGTTTTGCCCGGAACCGTGTCCGCCGTTAATCTGTACTCAGGAGCTGGATTCAAGGATCGATGCTGAGGCCTCCCAAATTCGCTGCCGTCACCGCAATCATCGTTCTGGCGCTGGCCGGTTGCGTGACTGCACAGCAATCCCCGCCACCAGTCCAATCCCGAAAGGTAACCACGCGTGTCCCGCCCGATTACCCTGAACTCGCCAAACGGATGCATCTCGAGGGTGTCGTGAAAGTTGAGGCCGTGGTCCGCCCTAATGGCAGTGTTAAGTCCACACGCGTGGTAGGCGGAAATCCGGTGCTGGTCGATGCCGCCCTGGTAGCTGTTGCAAAATGGAAGTTTGAGCCGGCTCAGAGCGAGAGCACTGAACTGGTCCAAATATCGTTTGCGCGTCAATAAGTCGACAAGACTCCCCAAAAAAATCTTAGGACCGGAAAGCAATGTCATCGAGCCTCGGAAAGGCCTTTAAGCGCGCTCCTGATCGCCGACCGCGCCTCTACCCGCGCTATCGCTGCGACTTTCCGGTCGCTGTGAACATGTTTTCCAGCGACGGGCACCAGGAATTGAGCGCTCATGGCAAAGACTTGTCGGAAGGCGGAATCGGTGTCCTGGTCGCCGCCGAACTTGGTCCCGGTGAAGTCGTTTCCCTGGCCTTCTCGCTCCCCGGAACCTCTGAGCCGTGGACCGTGCGGGCTGTGCTCCGTTATCGCCGCGGATACCACTATGGTTTTGAATTTCTTTCGCTCTTGGAACCGCAGATTCGCGCTCTCGCAGCCTATCTCCCCCAGCTTCAACGCGCGGATTTCTGATGAAGGACTGTAGATCGAGAGGATCACATCCAGAGGCGCAAAAAAGCAACCTTCGAACCTTAGTGACTTAGGTCATCTTGAACAGCGGTGACCTTCAGGTCAACCTAGAGAAGCGGCTCCTACAGAGGGCGCGCGCCAAGAACGGAAAATCGCATTCCATGAGTACGGCTACCGGCACCGACTGGACTCGAATACTTTCTGATCCCGACCTGGTTCGGCACGTAGGCAAACTGCTCCAGGCGTACCGCGAGGCTCCGCCCGAGAAGCGGGAGGCAGCCTTGCTGACGGCCATGCGCGAGATCAAGGCCGGCACGGTCGCATCCGGCGCGTCCGCCGCCACTCAGACGATGTCGCCAGCTCCTGAAGCCGTGCCCACCCCTGCGTCCGCCACACCTCCGTTTGAGCCCGGTTCGTTACCTGACTTGTTTAGTCCCAATTTTGGCAGCGATCGCCGCCGCCACCCGCGGATCAAGTGTTTTGTGGCGGTCGAGCTGCGTGTGGATGAGATCAGCACTCCGATCTGGGGCAATCTCTCCAACACGAGTGTTGGCGGATGCCTGGTGGAGACCGCGACTCCGGTCAAGGCCGGCGCGAAAGTTGATATCGCCCTCTGGGTTCCCAACGGAAAAATATGGATCAAAGGCTTCGCTCTCAGCGGAGTCGTCACCCGCAGTGGTCCTACCACCGGGGTTCGGGTGCGATTCGACGGCATGCAGGCCGCCGAACGCGACAGTCTGCGCCAGTTCCTGAAGTTTGTGCAGGAAACCACCCGCACTTCCAACAACGAAAACGGATACTTCCAATTCCTGAAGTAAGAATGGTCATGTGGCACAGCCGCCTCGGCTGGTCGGCCAAAGCGAAGTGAAGCTGCAGGGTCACCGATCTGCGCCATTGATCTCCTGAAATTGATCTCCTTAAGTGGTTTACGAGTTTTCTTCTCTCCGCAACTCCCTTTTTCACTTCACCGTAATCCACGCCTCGCCGGAAATTGATACACTTTCTGCGTAGTGAACCCTTTCTATGTTCCGGCACTCTAACTCCTTATCGGCAACATATTGCCGGTGTTAGCACCCCGGACTGGAGGAGCAGAGCCGCATGGTAGCCAGTGAACAGGTCTTGATCACCGGAAAGCAACTGGACATGCTGTCCATCAACACGATTCGCACACTGGCCATCGACGCGGTGCAGCAGGCCAACTCCGGCCATCCCGGCGCCCCCATGGGTCTTGCCCCGGTTGCATATTGCCTGTGGCAGGAGTTTCTGCGCTACGACCCGCAAGCTCCATTGTGGCCAAATCGCGACCGCTTTGTGCTGTCTGCTGGCCATGCCTCGATGTTGCTCTATGCCATCCTGCACCTGACCGGAGTCAAGGCGGCAAACTCAAAAGGTGAAGTATTGAAAGATCTCTCCGTGTCCCTGGATGAGATCAAACGATTCCGCCAACTCGATAGCCGGACCCCGGGTCATCCCGAATCGCACATCACTACGGGCGTAGAAACCACGACAGGGCCGCTAGGCCAGGGCGCCGGCAATAGTGTGGGTATGGCCATCGCCAGCAAATGGCTGGCTGCGCGCTTTAACCGTCCCGGCTTTGAGCTGTTCAATTACAACGTCTACGCCGTCTGCGGCGACGGCGACTTGATGGAAGGCGTGGCCAGCGAAGCGGCCTCGCTAGCGGGACACCTCAAGCTCTCGAACCTGTGCTGGATCTACGACAACAATCGCGTCACTCTGGACGGGCCCGCAGACTGGTCGTTCAGCGAAGACGTGGCTTCTCGCTTCCTCGGCTACGGCTGGAACATTACACACGTAGGCGACGCCAATGACCTGGACGCGCTGGCAAAGGCCTACGGCACCTTCCTCAATACAAAAACTCGGCCTACGCTGATTATCGTCGACAGCCACATCGGGTACGGCTCCCCGCACAAGCAGGATACGTTTGAAGCCCACGGCGAGCCGCTGGGGGAACAGGAAGTCCGGCTGGTCAAGAAGTTCTACGGCTGGCCTGAGGACGCCAAATTCCTGGTTCCGGAAGGCATCTATGAACACTTCCAGGAAGGCATCGGTAAGCGCGGAGCGCAGTTGCGATCGCAGTGGGAGAGAACTTTCGCGGACTACGCGAAACAATATCCCGATCAGGCGAAAGAGCTCGGCCAGATGCGACACCGCGAACTTCCCAGCGGCTGGGACAAGAACCTGCCAACCTTCCCCACCGATGCGAAAGGAATTGCCACGCGCGAAAGTGGCGGCAAGGTGCTGAATGTGCTGGCGCAGAATATTCCGTGGCTGATCGGTGGCTCAGCCGATCTGGCCAAGTCCAATAAGGTAAACCTGACGTTCGAGGGCGCGGGAGATTTCCAATCATTCAACTATGGCGGACGCAATCTGCACTTCGGTGTGCGCGAGCACGCGATGGGCGCGGCCGTGACAGGTCTGGTTCTCTCCAATTTGCGTGCCTTTGGCGCGACATTTTTCAATTTCACCGATTACATGCGCGCCAGCATGCGTCTGGCAGCGCTGATGGAAATTCCCGCGCTCTACGTGATGACCCACGATTCCATCGGCGTAGGCGAAGACGGCCCGACCCACCAGCCGATTGAACAAATCGCCTCGTTGCGAGCCATGCCCAACATGCTGGTACTGCGACCCGGAGATGCCAACGAAGTAGTCGAAGTCTGGAAAATCGCCGTGCAACAGACGCACCGCCCGGCCACCCTGGTTCTGACCCGGCAGGCGATACCAACGCTCGATCGCTCCAAATATGCCCCCGCATCCGGAGTACAAAAAGGCGCTTACGTTGTGGCGGATGCGCCCGGAGGAAAGCCCGATGTAATCCTGATCGGCACGGGCAGCGAGTTGTCCCTGTGCGTAGACGCCTACGAGAAACTGAAAACGGAAGGCGTCAATGCGCGTGTGGTGAGCATGCCGTCATGGGAGATTTTTGAGGAGCAGGACGCGGCTTACAAAGAGAACGTGCTGCCGGCAGCAGTAACGGCAAGAGTTTCTGTCGAGATGGCTTCGACCTTTGGCTGGGACCGCTATGTCGGTATGAAGGGCCGCAAGATCGGCATGCACCGCTTCGGCGCCTCCGCCCCCTTGAAAGATCTGCTGAAAAAATTTGGCTTCACCGTAGAAGCGGTAATGGAAGAAGCCCACAAAGCGATCGCCGGAAAATAATAGTAGAGACGTAACTTGTACGTCTCTGCTACAGCGCCAAACAGCCGCGGGAAGCACATCCGCTAGAAGTAACATTTGGAGATTCCATATGCAGCCAACTGGAGTACTAGATTCAAAAGCCACCAAGAATCCGCTGAAAGAACTGCTCGCCCACGGCCAGTCCATGTGGCTCGATTACATCCGTCGCGATCTGTTCACTACTGGAAAGCTCAAGCAACTGATTGACGATGACGGTTTGCGCGGTATGACCTCGAATCCCGCCATCTTCGAGAAGGCAATTGCCGACAGTTCGCTCTATGACGATCAACTGAAATCTCTGGCTTTGCGTGCCGATCTCGATACCACCGGCCGCTACGAGCAGATCGCCATCAAAGACATTCAGTCCGCAGCCGACGCTCTGCTCGGAGTCTACGACAGCTCGAATGCTCGCGACGGATATGTAAGCCTGGAAGTTTCGCCGTACCTCGCCCGCAAGACCCAGGCATCGGTCGACGAGGCGCGCCGCCTGTGGAAAGCAGTTGACCGCCCGAACGTCATGATCAAGATTCCCGGCACGGCCGAGGGATTGCCCGCCATCCAGCAGGCAATCGGCGAAGGCATCAATATCAACATTACCCTGCTGTTCTCGCAGCAAGTCTACGAACAGGTCGCCGAGGCTTATATCGCCGGACTCGAACAACTCGCTGCGCGCGGCGGCAATCTGAAAAAGATGGCCAGCGTCGCCAGCTTTTTCATCAGCCGCATCGATACCCTGGTGGATTCCCTGCTGAATGAAAAGCTCAAAAGCTCAACCGACCCGAGCCAGCAGGCACTCTTGAAAAGCCTGCTGGGTAAAGTCGCAATCGCCAATGGAAAGCTGGCCTATCAGAGTTACCAGCGCATTTTCAGCGGACCCCGCTGGCAGGCGCTGGCCGCCAAGGGAGCTCAGACTCAGCGCGTACTCTGGGCTAGTACCAGCACCAAGAATCCCGCGTATCGCGACGTAATTTACGTCGAAGAGTTGATTGGCCCGGACACCGTAAACACGATACCCCCCGCCACGATCGACGCTTTCCGCGATCACGGCGTCGTCCAGACCACGCTCACCCAGGACATACCGGGCGCAAAGAAAGTTATGGACGACCTGGCGCGCACGGGCATTTCAATCAAAGAAGTTACTGACAAACTGACCAACGACGCCGTCAAACTCTTTGCCGACGCCTTCGACAAACTGCTGGCCGCGGTGGCAAAAAGCACGCAGCAAAAAGGATAGACAGTGAGCGCATTGAAGACTTCCCTCCCCGACGCTCTGGCCGCAGCCGTAAGAACAACCACAGCCGACTGGCAATCCGCCGGCAAGATGAAACGCCTGTGGCAGCGCGACGCGTCGCTTTGGACCGGCGACGACGAAGCCAGTTGGCTGGGCTGGCTCGACATTGTCGAAGAACAGATCGCGCAACAGGAGCAACTCCAGAAAATCGCCAAAGAAGTGCAGCAGCGTGGATTCCAGGACGTGCTGCTCCTCGGCATGGGCGGATCGAGTCTCTGCCCTGAAGTCTTGCGCAAAACCTTTGGCCGAGTCGCCCATTTCCCGACCCTGCACGTGCTCGACTCCACCGATCCCGCTCAGGTAAAAAGCTTCGAACATCTGATCGACATTCCGAAGACGCTGTTTATTGTCTCCAGCAAGTCCGGAACGACTCTCGAACCCAATATCTTTAAGCAATATTTCTTCGAGCGCACCAAACAGGCCGTCGGAGCGGTCAAAGTGGGCAGCCATTTCATGGCCATCACCGATCCCGGATCGAAGATGCAGCAGGTCGCCGAATCCGATCGTTTCCTGCATGTGTTCTTTGGCCGTCCTTCGATCGGTGGCCGTTACTCTGCGCTCTCCAATTTCGGCATGGTGCCCGCTGCCATAATCGGAATCGACACGAAGAAATTTCTCGCGCAGGCCGCTGAGATGGTCCGCGCCTGCGGTCCAGACGCATCCATTGACCAGAATCCGGGCGCAGCACTGGGCGTCATTCTCGGAACGGCTGCGAAGAACGGACGCGATAAGGTCACGATCGTCACTTCTCCCGGCATTTCAGATCTCGGTGCGTGGCTCGAACAGTTGCTCGCCGAATCCACCGGGAAAGTCGGCAAGGGCATCATCCCAGTCGACCGCGAGGCTCTCAGCACCGCTGATGTATATCGCGATGACAGGGTCTTCGTTTATGTGCGCCTCGAAACCGCTGCCGACGCCGATCAGGATGCCAAGGTCGCCGCGATCGAGAAGGCTGGACATCCCGTCGTGCGCATTGCCCTCGCCGACATCTACGACCTCGGTGCGGAATTTTTTCGCTGGGAAATCGCGACCGCCGTTGCCGGTGCCATCATCGGCATCAACGCCTTCAACCAGCCCGACGTCGAAGCCAGCAAGATCGCAACCCGCAACCTGACCTCCGAGTACGAAAAGAACGGCTCCCTGCCGGCTGAAACGCCTGTAGTCGAAAACGACGGCGTGAAATTGTTCGCCGACGAAATTAATGCCGCGGAACTGGCGAAGGCTGCCGCGGGCGACGCCACGCTCGCCGGATATCTCAAGGCCCATCTGCGACGCATCAAGCCCGGTGATTATTTCGCTCTCCTGGCCTACATTCAGATGAATGCCGAACACGAGCACAGTCTGCAGGCGATCCGCCATGCCGTACGCGACAGTAAGCGCGTCGCAACTTGCCTCGGCTTTGGCCCGCGTTTTCTGCATTCCACGGGGCAAGCTTACAAGGGCGGTCCCAACTCGGGAGTGTTTCTTCAGATCACTTGCGACGACTCGGTCGAACTGCCGGTGCCTGGACAGAAATACACTTTCGGAGTCGTGAAAGCGGCGCAGGCCCGCGGAGACCTGCAAGTTTTGGCCGAACGCGGACGGCGAGCGCTGCGCGTGCATCTGGGAAGCAACCTGAAAGCCGGCTTGGCAGGATTGTTGTCGGCCGTGCAAAAGGCTCTGTAATCTTTCCAGCAAAATAAAGCGAGGCGAGACGCCGACGCTACGGTACAGCGAGGAGTAACACATGCAATTGGGAATGGTAGGCCTGGGGCGCATGGGCGCCAACATGACGCGGCGCCTGATGCGCGGCGGACATCAACTTGTCGTTTCGGATCTCAGCTCAGACACGGTCAAGGAACTAGCCGGCGAAGGAGCGGCCGGATCGACTTCACTCGATGACCTCATCTCTAAACTCACGCCGCCGCGCGCCATCTGGATCATGGTTCCCGCCGGCGGTCCCACCGAGCAGACGGTGCAGAAACTCGCGCAACACTTGCAGAAGGGCGACGCCATCATCGACGGCGGCAACTCCTATTTCAAAGACGACGTGCGCCGCGCCAACGAACTCAAGCCCAAAGGCATTCACTACATCGACGTAGGCACCAGCGGCGGAGTCTGGGGACTCGATCGCGGCTACTGCATGATGATCGGCGGTCCCGACGAAGCAGTGCAACGCCTAGACCCGATTTTCAAGACGCTGGCTCCCGGCAAAGGCGATATCCCGAAAACTCCCGGCCGGGAAAAACTCGGCGGTACCGCTGAAGAGGGCTACATTCACTGCGGCCCGTCCGGTTCCGGCCATTTCGTAAAGATGGTGCACAACGGTATTGAATACGGCATGATGCAGGCTTACGCCGAAGGCTTCGACATATTCAAAAATGCGACCTGTAAAGATCTGCCCGAGGATATACGCTACGATCTCAACCTGCCCGACATCGCCGAAGTCTGGCGGCGTGGCAGCGTGGTCAGTTCGTGGCTGTTGGACCTCACCGCGATGGCGCTAACGGAAAATCCGACGCTCTCCGAATATGAAGGCTTCGTACAGGATTCCGGCGAAGGCCGTTGGACCATCCAGGCCGCAATCGAAGAAGCGGTCCCCGCGGACGTTTTGACTGCGGCGCTGTACGTACGTTTCCGCTCCCGCCAGCAGCACACGTTTGCCGAAAAGATGCTTTCTGCCATGCGCCAGAAATTCGGTGGCCACGTAGAAGCGGGCGCGCCCAAGAAGAAAACTGCATAATGTTCTGATTTGAAGTTCAGGGGAACTCATTCATGGCTGAAATCGCGGAACAACTGGCGCCGGCTGCACCGCGCATCGGTAAGCAGGGCGATCCGTGCGTTATGGTGATTTTCGGCGCGGCCGGCGATCTTACCGGGCGCATGTTGATTCCCGCGCTCTACAACCTGGCCCGGGCCGGGTTGCTGTCCAAAGAGTTTGCGGTCGTAGGTGTGGCCCGCACGCAGTTGTCGAACGATGACTTCCGCAAGCGAGTTCATGACGATGTCAAAGCTTATTGCGGCGAATGTGTGGAGGACGAACTCTGGAAGTGGTTCACTGAGCGTTTCTATTACTTCGCCGGCGATTTCAGCGACGACAAACTGTATCCACAACTCAAGGATTTCCTGACCAAGATCGACCAGGACCACTCCGCGCACCAGAACTTTTTCTACTATCTCGCCACCGCTCCCAGTTTTTTTGGCCCCATCGTTCAGAAACTTTCCGACGCCGGATTGATGGAGCAAGGCAACAGCCACTGGCGGCGAGTCGTGGTCGAGAAACCGTTCGGGCACGATCTCGAGTCAGCGAAAGCGCTCAATCAGCAGTTGCTGAAAGTAGCCAACGAGAAACAGATCTATCGCATCGACCACTACCTCGGCAAAGAGACGGTGCAAAACATCATGGCCTTCCGTTTCGCCAACGGAATTTTTGAGCCGGTGTGGAACCGCCGCTATATTGACCATGTCCAGATCTCAGTGGCCGAGACCGTCGGCGTCGAAGGTCGCGGCAGCTATTTCGATCACGCCGGATCGCTCCGCGACATGGTGCCCAACCACATCATGCAACTCATCAGCCTGACCGCCATGGAGCCGCCCATTTCTTTCGACGCCAACGCGGTGCGCGATGAGCAGGCCAAGATTCTCCACGCCATCCAACCCACCAGCGACGAGGATGTCCTGAGCCGGAGCGTGCGCGGCCAGTACGGCGACGGAACCGAAGACGGCAAGCGCGTCACCGCCTATCGCTCCGAGCCTGACGTTCCTCCCGACTCGCGTACCGAAACTTTTGTCGCCATGAAGCTTCTCATCGATAACTGGCGCTGGGCGGACGTTCCCTTCTACTTGCGTACGGGAAAACGGATGCCCAAGCGCAACACGAATATCGTGATACAGTTTCGACAGGCGCCCTTCGTGCTGTTCCGCGACACGCCCGTCGAACACCTGATGCCGAACCAATTGGTCCTGCACATTCAGCCCGAGGAAGGAATCTCGCTGCAATTCGCGGCCAAGGTTCCCGGTCCGGTGATGCGTTTGGGGACAGTCGACATGAACTTTGAATACCAGGAATACTTCGGCAAGCAGCCCAGCACCGGATACGAACGGCTGCTGCATGATTGCATGATCGGCGATCAAACGCTGTTTCAGCGCGCCGACATGGTCGAAGCCGGCTGGGCCGTCGTGAATCCGGTACTCGATCTTTGGAAGGCTCTCCCTCCCCGCAATTTCCCCAACTATGCATCCGGCACCTGGGGACCGAAGGAGGCCGACGAACTGCTCGAACGCGACGGCCGCCGCTGGAGGAACTTCGAGAAATGATTCTGGCCGGCGATATTGGTGGGACCAATGCCAGGCTGGCGTATTTTCAACCCCAGAATGGGCATCTGCGTCTCGTCTCAGAGCGCGTATTCCCCAGCCGTGAACACAGCGAATTCGGCGAGATTGTCACCGAGTTCCTCAAAGATTCCAGCACGCGTCCCGACGTCGCATGCTTCGGAATTGCCGGCCCGGTGCGCAACGGCCGTGTCGAAACCTCGAACCTGCCCTGGATCATCGAGCAGTCGCGGCTCGCGAAACAGATTCATCTTCCGGCCACGCTGCTCATCAACGATCTCGAAGCCAGCGCATGGGGCATCGGGGCTCTCGGCGCAGGCGACCTGGTACCACTAAACAAAGTCAGCGGCGCGGCTGTCGGAAACCAGGCCGTGATCGCTCCCGGAACCGGCCTCGGCGAAGCCGGATTGTTCTGGGATGGCACACACCATCAGGTTTTCGCCTGCGAAGGCGGGCACGCCGATTTTGCTCCGCAGAGCGATTTGCAGATCGAACTGCTGCGCTTTTTGCAGTCTCGTTTCGGGCACGTCAGCTACGAGCGCGTTGTAGCCGGCCCCGGACTAGTCAATGTTTACGAATTTCTGCGCGACAATGGCCACGGAAAAGAATCGCCCGAACTCGCCGCCGAGATAAAAAAAGACGACGCTGCCGCTGCAATATCCCGCGCTGCGCTTGACGGATCGTGTCCGCTGTCGGTCAAGTCTCTGGATCTCTGGATCTCGGTCTACGGTGCCGAGGCTTCCAACCTGGCCCTGAAAACAATGGCCACCGGAGGCTTGTTTCTGGCTGGCGGCATCACGCCCAAGATTCTCCCCAAGCTCACCGGCCCAGCCTTCATGCAGGCTTTCGTGAATAAAGGCCGTCTGCGCCCCTTGGTAGAATCAATTCCAGTCCAGGTCGTCACTAACGATAAAGCTGGTCTCTTAGGAGCGGCACGTTGCGCTTCGGTACGGGGCAAACATAGCTGATGCGGGCGGCCGGCGGCCACGCTGCAAGGGGGCGCCGAGTCGCGAAGCGACGCCATCATTAGCCCGAGCCGTAAATCCGGTGTAGCCGGCGGAGGTTGGAACGAATCTCCACGGGGACGGCGCAGGTTCTAACCGGCACTCGTCAGCCAGCCGTCGCTAGGAACACGGAACATATGAACGCCGCCGTGGAAATCCGCACCCTGACCACCCCGCAGGAATTATTCTCCGCCGCGGCCGAAGAAGTCGTGCGCACCACTAACGAAGCCGTGGCCCAGCGCGGCCGCTTTACCATCGCACTCTCCGGCGGCTCAACTCCAAAGAGTCTCTTCAATCTTCTGGCGACGAACGCCAAGTCCACCCTGCCCTGGGATCGCATGTTTTTTTTCTGGGGAGATGAGCGTCACGTGCCGCCCACTGACCCTGACAGCAACTACCGCATGGCGGACGAAACCATGCTCTCGAAGATCCCAGTGGCTGCAGGGAACGTGTTTCGCATCCCCACCGAAAATCCTGACGCCGCGGCAGCAGCCGAAGCATACGAACAAACGCTAAGGAAATTCTTTGAGCTGAAGCCCGGCGAATTCCCACGCTTCGATCTGATCCTGCTAGGCATGGGCCCGGACGGCCACACTGCCTCGCTTTTCCCCGGCACAGCCGCGTTGCAGGAACAATCCCGCCTGGTAGTCGCAAACTGGGTCGAGAAGATGAAAACTCACCGCCTGACGCTCACCCTTCCCGTTCTGAACGCCGCCAGATGCGTAACATTTCTGGTCAGCGGAATCGACAAAGCCCCCGCCCTGCATGAAGTACTCGAAAGCGACGCCCCCGGCGATCAGTACCCCTCGAAACTAATCCACCCCGCCGACGGCAAACTAATCTGGCTAATCGACCGCGCCGCCGCCAGCCAACTTACTGCCGCAAGCTAAACCGCCGAAAAGTCGAACATCATTCCGTCACCGTCAGCTCCCCGGGCACTGATATAAACAACGCATTGAGAGAAATTATCCCCATCGGCGTATAAATTGTTTAGCAGCGTTGAGGCTCGAATATGTTCCTGCTTCTTCGTCATTCCTTTCGTCAACTTCGCGCGAGTCCGGGTTTTGCTGCCACCGCCATCCTGACGCTAACTTTGGGAATTGGCGCTTCGACGGCCATCTTCGCCGTTCTCGATGCCGTGCTGCTGGAACCTCTGCCCTTTGCCCAGCCAGATCGCCTCGTCGCCGTGGAATCCCAGCCGGACCGGGTTGTTTCCATCCCGACAATGCAGGACTATCAGTCGCGTTCGACCACATTCGCCAGCCTGGCCGCGTATCGTCAGTGGTCGCCGGTTCAGAAGACAACCAATGCCGCGGCCCGTCGCGTTCTTATTGTGTCGCAGGCCTTCTTCTCCACACTAGGAACTCGCTTCACGCTCGGAACAAGCTGGCCGATCACCGGGAATGAGCAGGATTGCTCTTCGCTCGCGGTTGTCAGCGGCGGTTACTGGAAACGTCTGGGCGGGGGGAACGTCCTCGGCGACCGAACGCTGAATTTGGACGGACGAGACTTTCAGGTCGCAGGCGTGATGCCTCTGGAGCAGTCGATCGAGGGCTCCTACGCCCTGAATCAGCCCGAAGTCTTTGTGCAGATCGGCTGCGACGCCCAGGAGCGCCCCAATTCTCGAGGCGATAAGAGTTTTGAATTAATCGGCAGGTTGCGGTCAGGAGTCACGACTAGCCACGCGACGGCTGATCTGGCGCGCGTGGATCAGACGCTCCAGAAAGACTACCCCAACGATTACGGCGCCGACCGGGCTGCATTCAGGAAGCCACCTCTGGTCTTTCCTTACATCGAATTACTTGTCGGAACAGAAACGAAGCCCGCGCTCATGATGACGCTTGCGGCCTGCAGCTTACTGCTCGCGATCGCGTGCGCCAACCTGGCGAGTTTGCTGCTTGCGCGCAATGCTCGCCGGCGGAGTGAGTTTGCTACGCGCGCAACCCTCGGCGCCACGCTTGGTCAGCTCCTCAGTCAACTGATGATCGAAAGCGCTGTCCTGGTTGGCCTGGGCGCAACCGGTGGGATCGCTCTGGCACTCCTGGTCCTGGAATTACTCAAGACCTCTACGGCACTGCATCTGCCTCGGCTCGCCCACGCCTCCATGCGTCCAGCAGTCCTGGCTTTCGTGATTGCCGTCTCCGCCGCGGTCACGTTCTTCCTCACCCTGTTGCCGGCGTGGCGAACTCTGCGGCCCGGTCTCCTGCAAGATCTTCAAGGTGTGGGACGCAGTTCTGCTGGACGCAGCCTTCGATTGGCTGGACGCCTGCTTGTCGTCGCGCAACTTACTCTGACCGTCGTGCTCATCGCTTGCGCGGGATGGATGATCGGCGGCGTGTATCTCTTGTTGCACCAGCCGCTCGGCTTCGCACCGGATCGTCTGCTCATGGTGGAGGCACAACTCGCTCCCGATGGTTCGACGAAAGAACAAGCCCTCCTGGCGGAATTGAAGCTGACAGAGATGGCTGTTAGCCTGCGCCAACTGCCTGGCGTTTCGTCCGTCGCTTTTACGGATCATCAACCCCTCGGACATGCCATCAACCGTTACACCTTCTGTTCCGATATGCATCCGGAACAATGCAAACAGCAGGTCAACATCAATCCCAACTCTTATGCCATCAGCCCGGCCTACTTTTCAACCATTGGGCAACCGTTCCTGGAAGGTCGTGACTTCAATACCGCGGACGATGGCCGCAACCATGTCGCGATCGTCAACCAGGCGTTGGCTGCGCGGGAATGGCCGCGACAGAGCGCCCTCGGCCATCGCGTACACACTGGAGAAATCCATACTCCCGAGGAGAGTTGGGCTACGGTGGTTGGTGTCGTGGGCGATGTGCACAACTACGATCTGGTCTCCGAACCAGGACCCGACCTGTACATTCCGCGCGCCGAGAATCCCAGCGGTTTTGCCAGACTCATTCTGAACGCGAGGGGCGATCCGGCGCTGCTGAAAAATGCGGCCAGGTCAAAACTCAAAACTCTGTTTCCAGATGCAAAGATCTTCGGTTTCGAAACCATGTCGGAAGAAATGTCGAGTGAAGTCTCCGAACGCGTATTTCTGATGCAGATCGCGATGTCGTTCGGCGCGGTCGCCCTTTTTCTGGCAATCCTCGGAACCTACGGGCTGCTTGCGTACGAGGTCTCGCTGCGCGAAAAGGAAATCGGCATCCGTCTCGCGCTCGGATCTTCACGAGAGAAGATAGTCCAGCTCCTGCTCTATGAGGAGGGTCGCTGGCTCGTGGCGGGTACTACGCTGGGACTGGCTTCCGCGGCCGCTGCCGGCTCTGTCTTTCGCGCACGATTCTATGGCGCGCACTCCACATCGTTGACCGTCTTGCTGACGTCTGCCTTCCTGCTGCTTACGCCGGCATTGCTCGCAATCGCGCTACCGGCGCGCCGGGCCGCGCGGCAGGATCCCGCCGAAACCCTGCGCCGGGAATAAGGCGGGTTCGATCCGGGACTAAAAGTTTGTTGAGAGACTTGATTTTGGGTGGCGCAACGCTTTCAGTGCTGCGAGAAAGCTTTTCTTTTCTGCAAAGGCTTAGCCTCTGAAATTGCTCGACCTCGTTCTTCCGCAAACGGTTCAGCCGGGGATTGAAGCGCGAACGGAAAAATCCTTCCGTGTCAGCGAAAGAATGGTTGTTCCGACCGTCGCTTCAATTCGAGCTGGATGCAATCTGGACTGATGCTGAGCGCGAACCTACATCCGATCCCACCAACTCTGTATGGCTGGCAATGAGAAAGCTATAGTTTATTGGGAGGCCGTGTGCGCGTGCTGAAACCTAACCGCGCCAGTCGCCGATTTCCTTCAGGCCCTTGCCCCGGGCATGTTCGAACAACCGCACGCGATGGCGGGAATGTTCAAATTCATGGATGTCGGCCCAGACTTCCGCCTGCCAGCCTTGATCGTGCGCCGCCGCTTCGCCGCAGGTCGCACAGCGGGTGTGCAGAGTGACGAACGTTGCGTCGGTCACCACCGGAACCGCTCCTGGCAATTCGATAAAGATGCACCGCACTTCCTCAATCTCTTCGTTTTCACCCAGCATGTGCTCGTAGCGCAACAGGTAGCCGAAGCCCAGTTTCTTGGCCTCACGTTCCGCTTCGGCGCGCGTATGAAACGGCCCATACTCCGCGCGCAACTGCTCGGTCGAGTCACACGCCATCCAAAACGTCTCTTTATAGGCCATTGCTGGTTTCGCCCTGGTTTGCGAAATCTGGTTTGCGAAATCTGGTTTGCGAAATCTGGACTGCGAAATCTGGGACTGCGAAATCCGGGACTGCAAAAACGGTTGCAAAATCTGTCGCGAAAGCGTGTCGCCAAACTCTCTGGTGCCGCTGGCTCCTGGCTGCTTTTCAGCCCGCGGTCGAACACTCCCCTGCCACAGTGCAATTCACGGGCCGAGCTTTGAAACTCTGGAACCCCATGAAGCGCATAGTTTTAGCGATCAAGTTCTCGTCGAACTCCCACCTCCTGCGTGAAACCTTTTGCAGTTATGGATCACCGGCCAACGCAAAAAGTGACGACCGTGGTCACTAAGCGCCCATCCGTTGCGCTTGCACCATCGCGTTCTCCCCCGTTTCAGCCAGCCAGTTCTTGCCTCCGTGGCCGGCCACATACATCGCCAACTCCAGCCGGCTCCAGACCCCCAGCTTGTCGAAGATGCTGCGCAGATGATTCTTGATGACCTGCTCGCTTGTGCTCATGAGCCTGCCGATCTCGCGATTGGTCAGACCCTCCCAGACTCGAGTCGCAACCTGGATTTCTTTCGGCGTGAGGCGCTCGCGCGGGGTCACGACTGCGCCTCTTCCTTGGTGAACATGGCGATGGCCAGCTTGACCCGCTTGCGCCCTTCGCGGATCCCGGCGCGCAGAAATAGCGTGCGCAAATGCTGCTTCACGGTGCGGGGGCTGATGTTAAGCTGTCCCGCAATTTCTTTGTTGCTGCAGCCCAGCACCAGCAGGTTCAGCACCTGCTGATCGCGGGGTGTGACTTTAATCTCGTTCAGGTCGATCATGGTGGTTCGCCTCCGAGTCGTCTTGAATTTCCACCATTCGTTAATGCACGGGTCGCGCCACTCCCGTCTCCGCCCCCCTGCAGCTCAACTAAGACCTTTGATGGCTTGCACTTGAGGGCGACGCCCCAAGGCTTCCGCCGGCTGTCAGAAACCCCGTGTAGACTGTGTTCGTTCCAAATTGGTCCGCCTCAGTTCGACCGATGATTCCAAAATCGCCCGTCATCTTGGCCCTCTGCGGTCGCGGTTGGCGCACCGTTTGCCGACTCTCGTCGGAGTTCTTTGGTACGCCTGCGCGCACTATTAAGCTTCTTTAGGTCATACACTTATCGGCACGAGGAGGTTCCGATTTTGGGTGTAGCGAGAGCAGTTAAAACTTCGGGATTCGAACTTTCGACAATGAAAGGCGGCCGCTTCCCATTTCGGAATCTACGGAATCCATCAGGTTTTCATTCTGGTCCCGCGCCCGTCTCTGCCGGCGACTTTTGCACAGGCCCCGCCTGTCGCCGAAAGAAAAATATCTGGTCGTCGCCTTCTCCGCTACAACAGTTGCAGCATCCCTTTCTCCGTTTGAGCTTCAGGTCTGGCATAAACTCGTGGTCCCATTTCCCTTTGGACAGTTTGAGGTGTGAAATTCGCAGGGTTGCCGTACGGCTGATCCCGCTTCTGGCGCTGTGTCTGGCCGCCGGCTTTGCCCCTACCCCCGCCTTTGCTCAAGGCGGCCCGCCCTACTACACCAACGATCCCGTTACCCCCGGTCACCTCAACTGGGAAGTCAATCTCGGTTACATGCCCTTTTTCTACGACCACCAATCCGTCTCACACCTGCCCGATGTCGACATCAACTTCGGCATTGGCGATCGCATCCAGCTGACTTACGAAAACGCCTGGCTGCGCGCCCAAAACCCGTCAGGCGCGAGCAAGACTGAATTTGGCTTGGGTCAATCCAATCCCGGGGCGAAATGGAGGTTCTACGATGCCGGAGAGTCCGGCCTCTCGGTCTCGGTTTTTCCGCAATTGTTCCTCAACAACCCGAACGACGCCGTCCGCCGCGGGATCACTCCCGCGAGCGACTCCTTTCTCCTGCCCTTCGAGTTCTCCAAAAAGTTCGGCCCCATCGCCGTGGATTACGAAATCGGTTATCAGTTCGTCCACAAAGGACCGGACGGTTGGCTCAACGGCCTCGTTCTCGGTCACGACTTCACTCCAAAATTCGAAATGGACGTGGAGTTCTATTCCCAGGGCACATTCCATCCTTCCGAATCCCAGCCCATCATCGACTTTGGCGCGCGCTACAAGATCCACAGCCCAGTAATCCTTCTGCTCATGGCTGGACGAAGCCTGGAACCGGCGCGCAGCAACCAGTCTTACTTCCTCGGCTACTTCGGTATTCAATTCCTGCTGCCGCCCAAATCGTACAATCGCGATTAACGCTCGCCCGGCAAGTTTCTTCTCCCGCAGCCCATAAAACGAGTGGCAATAGAAAAGAACCTTAACGACGAACGAGACGGAACGACCGCGGAACATGTGTGCAGACTTCTGCGCGTTACGGCGGTAACCATCGTGTTCGAATCATGCACCGCTCGAGCGGATTCCGGCATGATTCCTGGCATCTGCCGCGTATCCCGCTGTAAACTATTGCCGGATTCGATCGCCTCTTCTTCCCAGGAGTTCCGGGCCAATTTCTCGCTGATCCTGTTCCCGTACGCCTGAACCAGCTTTTGCCATCTCCATTGGCCGTGGAGTTGCACTAAAATAGGGCGTATCTCCCCGGCGTATCAGGTTCCTGACGGTTACTGGCAGTCGGAACATGCTTCGCTGGATTTTCGTGGTGGCGGCAAAACCGCGCCCCCGTGGATCGCATCGAAGATCGCAGCGAAAGTCTTATCTAAAGTCTTATCGAAGTTGGCATCAAAGAACGCAGCGAAAGATCGCATCCAAAGATCGTGGCAAAAGAGACGGACAAACCGGTTTTCAAAGAAAGCGTGCTGGCCAAGTTACTCGAAGCGGCCTACGTGGTGCAGGAACACCTGCGCGGAAAGCAGGCTCCGCCGCAGCCCGCCGCCCTGACACAGCAAGAGTCCACAACAGCAGTGGAACAGGCTACTCCTTCGAAGACTTCCGGCGAGACGGCATCGTTCGAGCCCGCGCCCGTTCCGTCTCTCGCGGTCGCTCCGCCTGTGATCGTTCCGGCGGTCGTTTCCATCGTCTCTCCTCCAGCATCCGTTTCCGCGCCGGTCACAACCGCAGCACCCGCCGCCCCCAAAGATGATTACGCCGGCACTCTCGCTCAAATTGTCGAGACCCAGCGCCAACTGCGGGAGAGTCACCTGGATCTCAAAGATCCGATGACATTCATCGCCGAGCGCGTGTGTCAGATCGCCCGCGCAGGAGGCGCAGCCGTGGGCATTCTGGAAGGCGAAAACATTCGCTACCGCGCGACCGTCGGGAGCATGACGCCTTCCACGGGCGAAGTCCCGAAAGAGAGAGCGCTCTGCGCTGTTTCTCTGCAGACCGGCCAGGTCGTGCGCTGCGGCGATGTCGATTCCAGTGTTGCGGTCGATAAGGCGGAGTGCGGGCGTCGCGGCATCCAGGCGATGATCGCCGTCCCTGCTTTCCACGACGGTGCCGTCGCCGGCGCCCTGGAACTCTACTACGCCGGCAAACAGGCATTCACGGAACAGGATGTTCACACAGCGCAACTCGTGGCCGGCTTGCTGACCGAGGCGCTGGCCCGCGAAGAAGATGTGACGCGGAGGAAATCCCTGGCCGGCGAACGCGCCCTCATGCTGGCGGCGCTGGAAAAGCTGCAGCCCAATCTCGCGGCGCTGGTTGACGCGTCGGTGGCGAAGGCTCCGGCAAGCAAGTCCACGCCCGCCGCGGTAACCTCGTCCAAGGCCACAATCGTTTGCGCCAAATGCGGGCACGAACTCCTGGACGAAGAACAGTTCTGCGGCAAGTGCGGGTCTCCGCGCGGAGACTATCAGGCACCCAGCATGCAGAGCAAAGTTGCATCGATGTGGCACATGCAGGAAGCTTTGAAAAAAATTAGCGGACCCACAGACGATGGGGATGCCGAGCTGCCCGAACCGGCGCCCGGCTTCGATGACGCCGAGTTCCAGAAAATGCTCGCCGATTCGCTTGAGAAAGAAATGCCCGAGCTGTTTCAAGCGCCCGAAGCGCGCGCCGAAAGAATGTGGCCGGAAACACCGGAACAGATGTCCATCTCCCAGATCGAAGCCGCCGTATCCAACCACGAAGGCGCCGACGAACCCCTCGAGGGCGGCCCAGAACAGAGCGACCCGGAGCCCGAAGGCGAGAACGACGATTCATCCCCAGCCATGGCGCTGGCCAAGCCCGAGCGCAACCCAGACTGGAGTTCCGCCGCCAGCGCACGCGAGTTCCTCGAGCAATTGGCGGCACAGCGTTCCAACGGACTGGCTCGCTTCTGGCATGCCCGCCGCGGGGATTTCTATCTGGCTCTAGCCGTCATTCTGGTAGCGGTCGTGATCCGCTGGGGAATCTGGTCGAGCCATCCGGTGGGCGCGACGGGCACACCGACTGCCGCAGCCGCGCAACACCGCAAGGCTGCACCCGACGCCGATCTTTCATGGTTCGATCGTGCTCTGGTCAAACTGGGGTTGGCGGAAGCTCCCGAACCGGTGGAGTACAAAGGCAATCCTCAAGCGCAGGTTTGGGTCGATCTCCGTACTGCGCTTTACTACTGTCCGGGAACCGATCTCTACGGCAAAACGCCGAAGGGAAAATTCACTACACAGCGCGACGCACAGCTCGACCAGTTCGAGCCGGCGTATCGCAAGGCCTGTGACTGAGACGTTGTGGAAAAACCGCGAGCGCGCATGCGCAACCGTGATCGCTCCTGAAAAAAATCCACAGGCCTTTTGAGTTTGACAACCTTTGCGAGCGGGAGTGGAATCATAGATGTGCCGTTCGTCAACCGGGAGATCTTCGTTGCCGAGCCGAACTGAAGATTTGGACCAACCGAGCACGCTGCCACCCGAAGAGCTGAATCCCTTGATAAACCCTTTGCTGGCCCAAAACATGGGCCGCTGGGCCGAGGTGTATTTCACCGCTCTGCCTGAAAACCGCGAGCAGGCAGTCCTGGACCTGTTGTGCGAGTTGCGCGAAAAAGCATCCCTGCCGCAGCCCGCATCTGCTTCCGAAGCCGCGCACCCGCCAGCAGACTCCTCTGTTTCCGTTTCAGACGGCACAAGTGTGTCGACACCATTTGTTCGTTGCCCGGAGTGTGGCTATGAGAATCGCTCCGACCACAACTTTTGTGGCTCGTGCCGCGCGGAGCTCAAAAATCCCGCCAGCGCAATGGCTTTCTTTGATGCGCTTGTCCCTACGACTGACCAAGGTGAGGCACAGCGAGACGCTCCGCAGGCCGAAGCGCAGTCTCTGACTTCAGAAGTTGGAGAGCAGTTGACCATCGATCACCTCGAAATCGAACGGCGAAGATTCGAACAGCGAAAATGGAAGCTGGATCAACCCGCTCATCTGGAGAGTAGTAATCGTCAAAACGATGATCGTCAGAGCGATGATCGTCAGAGCAGTGTTCGTCCTCCAATGATTCGCCCCGCTGGCGCCCGCCAGAACGATGTCGACCTGTTTCGCTTCTCACGCATGGCGGAGCGTCCCCGCTCCTATCGCATCTACATCGCGGCCGCCGTCGGAATCGTGGTCTTGTTCCTGCTGTATCGGGTTTGGTGGGGCAGGCCCACAACTGCGGGGAAATCGCACATTGCGCCGCAAGTGTCATCCGCAGTTACGAGTGAGACCTCTGGCCCGGCAACAGTTCCCGGAAGGCAGAGTTCCTCTACGTCAGCAACAGACGCCGCAGGCTCGAGTCCGGCTCCAGTCGCGGAACCTGCGCGCGATTCGACCCGACCGGCCAAGCCCGCTTCCATATCGAAGCCTGATGCCAGCTTGCAAACGGTAGCGCACAATCCAAATCCCACCGCGCAGCCGGCGCCCGCTCCGGCTGCCGCAGCCGACGCAGAGGGTCTGCCCCTCTGGGGCAACGGAGCGGCAGAGCTTTCCCTGGCAAAAAGCTATTTGAACGGCACCGATGGAAAAGAGCCCAACAGCGCGGAGGCTGCGGCGCTATTGTGGAAGGCCGTCGCCAAGCAAAATGCGGAAGCGACTGAATTGCTCTCGGATCTCTACCTCAAAGGCGACGGGGTTTCGAAGAGCTGCGATCAAGCGCGGATACTGCTCGATGCGGCGGCGCGCAAGGGAAGAAAAGCCGCAGGCGAACGCCTGAGCCATCTCGAGGCATTTGGTTGTCAGTAATTCACATCGGACGCTGGAGTATGCGCCAAATTATCCGAGGCTGGTGGCCCCCCGGGATCGCGCGAGCGAACGCGGCAAACCTGACGGGCGCATGCTCGCGGCACACGCACCCGCTTAGACCGAGATCTTAGTTGACCAGCGCCATATCGCTGCGCCGCGACTCATACCAGAGAGCCAGTTCAACGCGGTTCCACAACCCAAGCTTGTCATAGATCACGCGCAGATAATTTTTCACCACGTGCTCCGTCGTTCCAATCTCTTCTGCGACTTCGCGATTCTTCAGGCCTTGGGCGACAAGCTGGATGACTTTCTGCTCGCGTTCACTTGGGACACGGGATCCATAACGTTCATTTGCAAACATGACTGCCTCCGGTACAACATGGTTGCGAGCTTGACTCGCTTGATTCCGCCATCGATTCCGAAGCGGAGAAATAACCGGTTAAAATGTGCCTTGACGGTTCGCCGGGCCATGTTGAGTTGGCTGGCAATCTCGGCGTTATCGCAACCTTGCAGAAGTAACTCGACGATCTGGCGCTCGCGCGGACCCAGTCGAATGGTCTGTTCCTCCATCAGACTCCCCTATCCTGAAAATCGCCGATCGCGCTCGCCTTGGGCGCGCGGCTGGATGTTTCCAAATGTCATAGCATCCACAATGCCACTTTGAGACAAATTTGGCTGTGACGCCCGAACAGTAATTTCCACAGCCACTTACCGGGATGGGATGACCCTCCGTCAGGGCAAAATCTGTCTGTGGAAAGCGGTTGCGATCCACACCCGCAGGGCAGCTTTCTTACGCGGCTAAGACAAAAAAACACGCATGGAGAGAGGGTGATTCCACCACTCCGAGCACTTGGATACCGCCCAGCCCCGTTTTCGACGACCGGAGCCGACCCCCATCCCCCCACTCCCGGGACAAAAAATTAGCCCAAAAAGATCTACGGTCGCTGCCGTGCAAGCCCATTCTGGACGCCTCTAAATAAGGCAAACACCTTAGACGAAAGTTCCGGTAAATCCGGGGCTGTCCGGCACAAATTACACGATCTACTGTATGGCCTACCCAGTTCGGTCGGGCGACAGCTAGCCCGGTATGAGCCACGTTCTGCGCCCTCAAAAGCTGAAGGACCCTGGTTTCTTGCCCTACACCTCGAAATCCCTATGTCCCACGGTCACAAGAACCCTTGAAAAATTTTGCACCGCGTCCATTTCCACAGGCACGCCGAACCTCCCTTGGAAAGAAATTCAAGCGCGGTTTGATGAGGCTAGGTCTCAACTCGCGTTGGCGCTGGGGTGTGCAAGAAACTGCATATTGGACTTTTGGGCCGGAAGGAAATCGTTCCTCCCGCTAGGAAACGATTTGCACATAACCCCCGCCGAACTCAGCGTCTGCCCTTCTAATTCTCCGTTTAGCCTTTATCCTTATCAATTTACAGTACAATGGTAGAAAGCTCTTCCGGCATGTCACTTGCGGTAGCAAGACGTTGCCGTCGAATAAGCTGGGGTTAATTCAGAAACATCGCCCGCAGCGAGTTTGTGGGACTGGCTTTCACTCCCCCGAAGCGCATAACCGGAAGTCGGCATTGATTCCTTCTGCGAAACAGTTTTCTTACATGCCACGAGTCTAACCATCTACGAACCTGGGAGGTTCACGCACTTGTCTGCTTCGATTAGCCATTTGATTGCTCCGCACGGCGGCGAACTCATCGATCTTCTCGCAACACCCGAAAAAGCCGCGGAATTGAAATCCCACTCCCGCGAGTGGCCATCCTGGGACCTGACGGCCCGCCAAGTCTGCGATCTCGAACTCCTCATGAGCGGAGGCTTCTCTCCTCTGCGCGGCTTCATGACGAAAGCCGACTACGAAGGCGTCTGTCACAATATGCGCCTGGCCAGCGGAGTCCTCTGGCCCATGCCGATCACGCTCGACGTGACCGAAGAGTTTGCCAGGAAGCTCACGCCCGGAAGCAGCAAAGTTGCGCTGCGCGACGGTGAAGGTGTGATGCTCGCAGTCTTGCATGTGGAAGAAGTCTGGCAGGCCGACCGCGCCGCCGAAGCCAAAGCTGTGTTTAACAGCACCAGCAAGGCCCATCCCGGCGCCAACTACACCATGAACCTGTCGAATCCATGGTATGTCGGCGGACGCGTCGAAGGCCTGCACGGCCCGTCGCACTACGACTTCCGCACGCTGCGTTTAACGCCAGCCGAACTCCGCGCCGAGTTCGTCCGTCTCGGATGGCGCCGCGCTGTTGCTTTCCAAACCCGCAATCCCATGCACCGGGCTCACGTTGAACTCACCTTCCGCGCGGCCAAGCAGGTCGAAGCCAACCTGCTGATCAATCCCAGCGTGGGCATGACCAAGCCCGGCGACGTGGATTACTTCACACGCGTCCGCTGCTACCAGTTGCTCCTTTCGAAGTTCCCTCAGGGGACGGTAAAGCTCTCGCTGCTGCCGCTGGCCATGCGCATGGGCGGACCTCGCGAGGCCATCTGGCACGCACTGATTCGTAAGAATCACGGCTGCACTCACTTCATCGTGGGTCGCGACCATGCCGGTCCGGGCAAAGACACCGCCGGCGACGGCAAGCCTTTCTACGGCCCCTACGAAGCCCAGGAGTTATTCAAGAAGAATGAAGCCGACATCGGCGTGACTATGGTGCCCTTCCAGATGATGGTCTATTTGGAAGGCGAGGACCGCTACGTGCCCGACAACGAAGTTAAGCCGGGCGACAAGGTTCTGAACATCTCCGGCACCGAACTACGCAACCGGCTGAACGAAGGCCGCGATATTCCGGCGTGGTTCACCTATCCGGAAGTAGTTCAGGAACTGCGCCGCAGTTTTCCGCCGCGCGCAAAACAAGGCGTGACGATTTTCTTCACCGGACTTTCTGGTTCGGGAAAGTCGACGATTGCCAACGTGATGCTGACCAAGTTCCTGGAGGTCGGCGGACGCCCCGTGACCATTCTCGACGGCGACCTGGTTCGGAAGAACCTTTCGTCGGAATTGGGGTTCTCGAAAGAACATCGCGACATCAATATTCGCCGCATCGGCTACGTCGCGTCGGAAATCACCAAGAACGGGGGCATCGCGATCTGTGCTCCCATCGCTCCTTACGACGCAACCCGCAAGCACGTACGCCAGATGATCGAGCCTTACGGCGGATTTATCCTCGTGCACATCGCAACCTCGGTCGAAGTTTGCGAGCAACGCGATCGAAAGGGACTATACGCCAAGGCTCGCGCCGGCATCCTAAAGGAGTTCACTGGAATCTCCGATCCCTACGAAGTTCCGGCGGATGCCGAAGTGACCATCAACACTGGCGAGTTGTCCCCCGAAGAAGCCGCGCAGGAAATTATTCTGCACCTCGAGCGCGAGGGCTTCATCGGCGTGAATGGAGCAGGAGCCTAGAGTAAAGGTCGGCTATGCCACTGATCGCAATCAAAATACTGGTTGGCTTCATCGTCGGCGTGCTCATCGGCCTGAGTGGCGTGGGGGGCGGCGTTCTGCTGCTCCCCGTGCTCATCTTCGGCTTGCGCGTGCCTCCTCTCGTAGCCGTCGGATCCGATGCGATCTTCAATTTCTTCACTAAGATTCCGGCCAGCCTGGTTCATCTGAAGAAGGGCACGGTACGCAAGAAAGTCGTCATTGCGCTCGCCATCGGCAGCGTTCCCGGCTCCATCGTCGGAGTCAATCTGTTGATGTACATCCGCGCTCTCTACGGTGTCGGAGTTAACAACTTCATCAAAACCGCAGTGGGAGTGCTGCTCATCATCATTCCCATGCTCTTGCTGTTCCAAAAACGTATCGAGGAGCGAGTCGTAAATCGCCCGCCGACGATGAGGGGATTCGCCGGTATGGTGCTCATCGGACTGGTTGCCGGTTTCCTCGTAGGCATGACCTCGGTCGGTTCCGGCAGCATCATCATGATGTTGCTCTTGCTGTTCTACAATTATGCGCCCAAGGTCAATGTTGGAACCGACATCGTACACGCCGTAATTTTGACAGGTGTGACCGGCTTGCTGCACTTCCGCCTGGGCAACGTCGACCCCGGCCTGGTCTTATCGCTGTTGATCGGTTCCATCCCTGGCGGACTCCTCGGTTCCCACCTGGCCACCCGAGTGCCCATGCTGTGGCTGCGCCGAATCCTCTGCACACTGCTGTTGATCACCGGAGCCCGCATGCTGTTGGCTTGATCTTGAGATGACTCCTTCACATATGATCCCGCAAGACATTTCCTCGTCGTCCTACGCAGGAATTCTGCAGCGCATTCAGTCCGCGCTGGACGCTGCCCGTGTCGTCTTCAGCCGATTCACTCCCGGCGCAATCGAAACGGAATACAAAGCCGGGCATGATCCCGTCACCGAAGCCGATCGCGCCGTCGACGCCGTGTTGCGCCAGAATCTCCTGCGCGATGGTGAAGGATGGCTTTCCGAAGAAACCGTCGACAACCCTTCCCGCCTCTCTAAGGAACATGTCTGGATCGTCGATCCTCTCGACGGTACGCGCGAATTTGTTCTCGGCCTGCCCGAGTTCTGCGTCTCCATTGGCTTCGTAGAGAATGGCAAACCCGTTGCCGGAGGCATCTACAATCCCGCGACGCGCGAGACTTTTCTCGGTGCGATCGATACCGGAGTTCTTTACAACGGCAAGGCGTCAGTTCCGAGTCAGCGCACGACCCTGGATGGCGCTCTGGTTCTCGCCAGCCGCAGCGAAGTAAACCGTGGCGACTGGAAACCGTTTGAAAACGCCGCGTTCACGACCAAAGCCATGGGCTCGGTCGCTTACAAACTTGCCCTTGTGTCCGCCGGCCTCGCCGACGTGACGTTTACTTTGACGCCTAAGAATGAGTGGGATGTCGCGGCTGGCGCCGCGCTCGTCCTCAGCTCGGGTGGATTTGTCGCCACCCTCGACAACGCACCACTTCGTTGCAACAACCGCAATCCTCTTCTCTCTGGATTGATCGCGAGTGGCCCATTCCTGCGCGAACCGCTGCTCTCCGCCCTGGAAGCGCATCTGCCGGCCGCCGCATCTGTCGCCCGTCCGCGTTCCTGACGGGCCGTTCGAATCACCACACACCTCTGTCAGCCCCGAGCGGAGCATTGGGTAGTGGCTCAATCTGAAGTTTCCGACTCACACCTCGAAGGCGTCATTCCGAAAGCCGGCGCACACTGCCCTGAGCTTGCCGAAGGGGAACTGCTTCCCGCCGCCCAAGATGGCAGGCCCCGGTGCTACAGAGACCCGCCTCGTAAATCGATCTACGTTTTTCTGCCGCCCTGGATATCTTTGTCTTCCTGCTGGCGCAAACGGTCAGCCAACGTAGCCAGCGATCGCAGAGCTTCCACCACGTCAAACCTCGGCGCCAGTGCGGGCGGCGCCGCTCCGACGACTTCACCGGCCGGGCTGGTATCGTCCAGTTCGAAATCTCGGGCCACCGCCTCCACTACCGCGGGACCGACAGTTTTCTGCTGATCGACAAATGCGCTCACCAGGCAATGCTCGCACAGCAAATTGATGACGCGCGGAATCCCCGTCGAGTAGTGGTGGATCGCAGCCAGCGCATCGGGATCGAAAATCGGTTGACCGTTCCCGCCCGCGATCCGCAGGCGCTGCTGCACGTACGCCCCCGTTTCTTCGAGCGTAAATGGATGCGTTCTGGCCCGCAGCGTCAGCCTCTGCCGCAACTGCCGCAACTGCGGGAGCTTCAGCTTCACTTCCAGTTCGGGCTGACCCACCAGCACAATCTGCAGCAGCTTCTCCGTAAAGGTCTCCAGATTGGTCAGCATGCGGACTTCTTCCAGCACTTCCTCGCTTAGATTCTGCGCCTCGTCGATGATCAGCACCGCCGTCTCACCCGCGCGGTAGCGGTCGAGCAGCCAGTTATAAAGTCGCAGCAAGACCTGGCTCTTCGCTCGCGATTCTCCGGGGATTCCGAAGTCCGCCATCATGTAATCGAGAAATTGCGGCACATTCAGCCGCGAATTGAACACGAACGCCGTCGCCACCTGCTGCAATCGGAGCCACTCCAGCAACTTGTTGATCAGCGTTGTCTTGCCCGTGCCCACTTCCCCCGTGAGCAGCACAAAGCCTTTGCGGCTCTGGATGCCATAGGTAAGGCAGGCCAGGGCCTCTTCCGTATGCCGCGTCAGAAACAAATAGCGCGGATCCGGATTAACGTTGAATGGGTTCGCCCGTAGTCCATAAAACTCTTTGTACATAGTCGTTGCTTGAGCCCAGCTTCCCGCCTAAACGGCAATCACATTCCTGGTTCGTTCGTCTCGCTTTTTGGTTGTCAGAATTCTAATTGGTTGCGCTGCCTCTTGCCTCGCTCAATGCTGGCCAGGGGAATGTCGAAACCCAGCAGCCTGTCCCGCTGGACCGATACGCTCTTCGCTCCTTGCTCCTCGCATCTTCTCATTGCATCGGCCTTTCGGCCAAACTCATAACGCTTTCTGCCTATTTGCATAAGAACAACGTGCACGCCGACCTGCTGCTTTCCCGTGACACTTCTCGAAAAGAGTTTTTCCACAGCCTGGCAGAGCAAACACTGCGAGGAACCAACAGAGTCCGCTTGACAAGCAGTTGAACGCGTCTATGATGGCTGCTGCGCGAGTCGATCTTCTCCCTCCCCCTCGTGCCGATCTCTTGCTCCAACCCAAGACTTCGCGGTCAGGAGTGTCTCTTCATGCGGAATGCGTCACGAATTTCCATGACTCATAAAGAAGCACTGCATTCGCGCCTTCGTTCCATCTCCATCCTGATGTCATTCGCCATTGCGCTGTTGCCGATCATCGCCGCACATTCTGCCAACGCGCAGACCTACAGCGTAATCCACAGCTTCGCCGGCGAACCAAATGACGGGTCAGATCCTCTCGGCGGCCTGGTTCAGGACACATCTGGCAACTTCTACGGCACCACCGCGCATGGTGGCGAGTTCAATGGGGGAACGATCTTCAGGCTCGATTCCGCAAACGTCGAGACTGTCCGGTACTCCTTCACCGGAGAAACCGATGGCTTTCTGCCGCAGGGCGACCTGTTCCTCGATCCTTCAGGAAATCTCTACGGCACAGCCACGCAGGGCGGTGCGGTCGACTGTGGCTGCGGAGTAGTTTTCAAATTGGATACGAGCAACGTCCTCACTATCATCTACAGCTTCCAAGCGGGCACGGACGGCGCTGATCCCGCTGGGGGTCTGGTCTCAATCAACGGAGTGCTTTATGGCACCACGCAGTTTGGCGGCCACGCCGGCTGCAGTGGTTCTGGAGGTTGTGGAACCATCTTCAAAGTCACAAAGACGGGTAAAGAGACGATTCTGTATCGCTTCACCGGCGGGACCGACGGGTTCGAACCCTCGGGCCTGATTCGCGACTCCGCCGGCAATCTTTACGGAGTGACCATTGCTGGCGCAAACAACTTCGGAACTCTATTCAAGCTCGACACGGCCAATCATTTCACTGTCCTTCACACCTTCACAGGCAAGGCCGACGGCGCAGGTCCATCCGGACGCCTGATTCGAGACGTAAACGGAAATATTCGCGGCGGCACTCAGAGCGGCGGCGATCCCACCTGCCAATGCGGAGTAATTTTCAGAGTGGATGCGTCCGGGAATTTCAAAGTGCTGCACACGTTTCTGGCCCGGAGCGGAGGAGCTGAACCTCTCACCGGACCTTTGGATGACGCCGGCATACTGTATGGATCGACAGGATACGGCGGGGATCTGAACTGCCTGGTGCAGGGCACCGGCTGCGGTGTTCTTTTCAAGATCGGAAACACCGGCCAATATTCCGTGCTTCATCGTTTCTCCGGCGGAGGAGACGGCGAGGTTCCAACTGCGGAACTCTCCCTCGGTGCGGACGGCGGCATCTACGGCACAACCGCGGGCGGTGGAAATAACACAACCTGCGGCGCAATCGGCTGCGGGACAATCTTCAAGTACACCCCGTAGGTTGAGATACACTCGAGAATCGAAATGGCTAACCAGCAAGTTTTCGGTAGTCGGTTAGCAGGCGGGTCGGATTAACACTACTAACTCTTGTTAGCTCGCAAGCAGGTTAGATTCTGGGACAAAAGACCTCTCCGTGCGATGAGAGAATTTCTCGGCGTCCTCGGTGGTTCGAGAGATGTAGTGTGCCCGGCCGGAATCAGTCAGCGGCGACGTCTTGCTTGGGACGTTCGGCTTCGCGCTGCTTGGCCACGCGATTGGAAGGCAATCCGGCATCGCGGATCTTGTAAAGCAGCGCGCGGTAGCTGATGCCGAGCGTGCGCGCGGCCTGCTTGCGGTTCCAGTGATGGTTCTGCAGAACCTTCAGAATTACTTTCCGCTCCAGTTCGCGCACTACCTGGCGAGTCAGCGTCTTCAGCGATAACTGGCCGTCGAGTGCCATGTCGCTGCTGAAGAAATCCGGCTCACGCGGGGTTAGATCAGCGAGGATTACTTCTTCATTGCCCAGGATCACGTAGCGCTTGATCAGATTTTCCAGCTCGCGAATATTTCCCGGCCAGTGATACTTGCGCAGCACCGCCATCATGTCGGTGGAGAGCGGTTTGGCGCGGCAGTTGTACTTGCGATTGTGATACTCGAGGAAGTAGGCCGCCAGATCAGGAATATCCATTGCCCGCTCGCGCAGCGGCGGCAGATGCAGATTCACAACGTTGATGCGGTAGAAGAGATCAGATCGGAAGGTACCGTTCTCGATTTCCTGCTCGAGTTTGCGATTGGTGGCGCAGACTACGCGCACTTCCACGCGCTTATCTTCCTGCGCTCCGATGCGGCAGAACTGGCCATCTTGCAACAACTGCAACAGTTTCGACTGCAGCGACATATCCAGTTCAGAAATTTCGTCGAGAAACAGTGTGCCGCGATGCGCCATTTCAACACGCCCCGGCTTCACTCCGTAGGCGCCGGTGAATGCGCCTTTTTCGTAGCCGAACAATTCGCTCTCGAGTAGCGTTCCGGGAATGGCGGGGCAATTCACCTTGACCCAAGGTCCGCTGCGCCACGGCGAAGCCGCATGAATCATGCGCGCGATAATGTCTTTCCCCGTCCCGCTCTCGCCCTGGATGAGCACCGGGACATTGGCCGCAGCCAGCTTGGTCAGCCGCTCGCGCACCGCCTGCATGGCTTCAGTGCGGCCGAAAACAACTGTCGCCGGGGGCATTTCCCCCAGAGGCTGGACGAGCGTGTTGACACCGCTGGTTGTCATGAATGGAGTTCTACAATTCAGGGGAGAGTCAATTAACTTGCATCCGGAGAGCCAAAGCCGGATGTGCCTACCGCGACTTCCTATCAAATCTAATCTATGTGATTGAACGGTATCAACTTACTAAAGAGCCATTGCAGCCCTCTAGGGTCACCGGCGAATGAGCACAACGGTAACGTCTTCAGGTGGTTGGGAGAAACTGTTTTCACACAGCAGAACTAACTTTCCACCGAGCTGAGTTTTCGCCGGCGTGAGCCATTGGAATCTCCGGCCATCAGCAGCGGGCGGGAGAACTTCAGACCCAGCAGGTAGTAGCCTTCTGCCGGAGTGTTGCGCAATGCCCGAGCCCGCAGGTTGCGTGAGACGCGTGGCAGCAGGGCTAAAGCCGCCACGGGAGCGCTGGGAATCTCAAGCCGGATCTGGCTGCTGCGCGGCATAATTCTTCGGATCGCAAGCAGCATCCCGCCAGCGCTTACATTCAACGCTGTGGCAAACTCCAGAAACTCGTTGCCCTTGCCGTCGCGGCTGCGAACGAAGACAGGGATGGCCAAAGGAAGCCTAGACCACCTCCTTCGCTCGGTACCCGGCTTGGCCGCGCCCATGCAGACCTTTCTTAAAACGCTATTCGTCGGTGCGTTTAAAGCACACCAGTGGCCAAAGGACGGGCAACGTCAGGAGCAACCGGGATGAAACCGGCACAACTCAAGCGGCCTTCACCCGGAAACCCGCGGCAACACAGAACTCCCCGGACAATTATTCTCCTTCTATTCGCCTGCCAAATCGGCGTTTCCGGGTCCGGCAATCTTTAGAAAGTGCAACCTTTTGCTACACTTGGGTAATTCCGTTGCATTTTTCGTTGACAACGAAATGTTCGTCGCTTACGATTTTTTAGCGGCGATATCGCGTGACGAGCCGAATGCTGTTCCCTCCCCGTAGTTCTGTGAACCCTTGATGGCCAGCGCTCATAAGAACACGTGTGTGTCGGAGGAACCGGCCGCAGCTGCGGCTGTCTCCAACGATGGAGGTGCGGCGGCTGCTTCGTCGGCGGCGGACGTCCCACGTCCGGAGAACCTGTTGCAGGAATATAACGAGCTGCGCGAGCGATTCCAGCGCACCACGAACGCACTCGCTTCCGCGGCGCACGATCTCAAGACTCCGCTCTCGATTTTGAACGGCTACGTCGAACTGTTAGACAGCGAAAAGCTTGGTCCGCTCAACGAGCGCCAGCATGAAATCATGCACGATATGCAGGCCAGCGGAAAGCGCCTGCAACAATTCATTCAGGATTTTCTGACCTTCAGCGCGCTCGAGACGGGCGGGCTGCGCATGCAGTTCGCGCCGGGAAACATAAACGAATGCTTGTCGGAAGTGTGCCACCTGTGGTCGAACCGTTTTCAGGAAAAAGGGCTCGCACTTTATTTTCTGGCCAACGACAAGTTGCCCGAGTTTCCGCTGGACGTACCCAAACTGGAGCGCGTGGTCTCGAATCTTCTGGAAAACGCGTTCAAGTTCACGCCGCAGGGCGGAACAGTGTGGCTGCACGCAGAACCGCACATGTGGGATCGCCGCACGGCAGCCCTGCCTTCGACAGCCGAACGGCGGCGGCAGAATCTGAATCAGCCGAACGCAGTGAAGGTAAGCGTGTCCGACACGGGTGCGGGAATTCCAGCGGAGTTTCATCTGGAGGTGTTTGACGATTTCTTCCGCCTCCCCGGCTCCGAAGCTCAGGACGGAATGGGATTGGGTCTGGCGATCGCGCGCCGCCTGGTACACGGCATGGGCGGCAAGATCTGGGTGGAGAGTGATCCGGCGGGCGGTTGCAAGTTTTCATTTCTTCTTCCATTCAAACCAGTTCCGTATAAACCGGTTGCCGCCGCGGCCGGCAAAGGAAAGGCCCGATGAAGCAGACCTCGAAAATCCTGCTGGTCGACGACGAGCCCGGCATGCTGCGCTACATCAAGACGCTGCTGGAGGTTGACGACTACAAAGTCGAAACCGCGACCACGGGCGAAGAGGCGCTGGCACTGGTGGAAAAGGGACTGCAGCCTGATCTGGTTCTGCTCGATGTGCTGATGCCCGGCATCGACGGCCTGCAGACGCTGGAGCAACTGCGCCAGATGCGTCCCGGAGTGAAGGTCGTGATGCTGTCGTGCGTCAGCGACACGCGCAAAGTCGTACACGCCATGAAGTTGGGCGCGCAGGACTACCTGACCAAGCCGTTTCAGAAAGCGGAACTGGACGCCGTGCTCGATCTGAGCCTCGGCCAGGGAAAGCAAATCTATAGCGGAGAAGTGGAAGAACTCGCCGACGACGTCTTTTTCATCGCGGCCAGCGCGGCGATGCGCAAGATCCGCTCGCAGGCGGCGCTGGTGGCGAATGTCGATATTCCGGTGCTGCTGCTGGGCGAGAGCGGAACCGGCAAAGAAGTTTTAGGCCGCCTGATCCACAAACTTTCTCCGCGCGCACATCGCACGTTCCTCAAGGTAAATTGCGCGGCGGTCCCCGCCGATCTGCTGGAGAGTGAACTGTTCGGCTACGAGCCCGGAGCATTCACCGGAGCCACGCACGCCAAGCCAGGAAAATTCGAGCTGTGCAACCGGGGCACGATTCTGCTGGATGAAATCGGAGAGATGCCCCCGAGCCTGCAGGCCAAGCTGCTACACGTGCTGCAGGATCAGCAATTTTCGCGACTCGGCAGCCGGTCAGTGATCAAAGTCGATGTCCGGATTCTGGCGGCGACCAACATCAACATTCCGGAGGCGCTGGCCAACAAGCGGCTGCGCGAAGATCTCTACTACCGCCTGAACGCGTTCACCATGCATCTGCCGCCGCTGCGCGAGCGCAAGGAAGAAATTCCGATCCTGCTCAAGCACGCGATGTCGCGGATGGCGGAGCGCTATGCGCGCGCGCCGCTGCCGCTGACTCCGTCGCTGCTGCAGGCCTGCCAGAACCATACGTGGCCAGGCAATCTACGTGAGCTGAATAATTTCCTGAAGCGCTACCTGATTCTGGGAGATGAAACGCTGGCCATGGCCGAATTGCAGCCCCGCGACGACGGCAACGGGGGCGGGCGTGGCGATTCTCATGGAAACGACCCGGGCGGATTGAAGTCAGTGGCGCGAACCGCCAAAGATGAAGCGGAGGCCGAAGCCATCACGCACGCTCTGGAACAGACCAACTGGAATCGCAAGCAGGCTGCGGCGCTGCTGCAGATCAGCTACAAGGCGCTGTTGTACAAGATCCGGCAGTACGGAATCGCCGAGGCAAAGAGCCATCACAAGCTGTCGGCGGGCGCGTAGGCTGCGGCGCTTTTTTAGGGCGACTGCTCCATGGTTGGTTTCAGCGAGCGCTTCCCGAACCCGTGCTGGCGTCCACCAACTGCTGCACTGGCGCAACTACCATCAGCAGGACATCGGCCCGGGGCTTCTTCGCGGCTTCGAAAAACGCCGCCTCCTGCGTCTTCCATGAATCTGGAGCACTCTGCCCTTTGTCGAGATAATCCAGCGCCGTCATACCCGCGGCGCCCAACTCTGCGAGATCCTGCGACAGTGGCGCGTCTTCCTGCAGCAGTGACGACTGAGCGAGCAGTGGCTGCAGCTTGACATCGTTGTTCCGCCACGCGGCGAGCTGCACCCGAATCTGTCCTTCGGCCGCCTGATCTTTATAGCCACTCCGTAGATAACTCTGCACGAGATCGGTGAACTGGCGCGCCACATCGCTCTCCGGATACACCGCGTCAATCATCCGAGTCAACGGCGCATGGAAATCGATGGGACCTTTCGCGTCGTCCCAGCGGTTGTAATCCTTGACTGGTTCCACTACATCGGCGAGAACGCGCAGCGCGTTGATGTCAGCAGTGCCGGCCATGCGATGCAGCATGCGCATGCGCGCCGACCTGTGAGTCAGGCCGAGCCATTCGAGATCGAGGCTCACGGCATTGAGTCGCGTATACATCGAATGGACATCGGTCACTGTTTGAGGCGACCACAACCGCTCGGCGATTGCGGCGTTGCGAGGCCAGATGTGCGAGTCAATATTCTCCGGCGTCACCCACTCTGCCCACTGGCAGGATTCACCGCCGAGAATCCGCTTTTGTTCTTCGGGAGTCAGGTTCGCTCCCTCGCCGCTCATGGGGTCCACTGCATAGTGCCGCGATGCAGGCCACACCAGGTCGAGATAATAGCCGTATGAAAGCAGCCCGCTGTAGCCCTCTTTGGCAGCCTCGGCAAGAGACTTCTGCCCGCGCCAAGACTGCACCACAATCGTCTTCGGCAGTTCGGGATGCAGAATCTCATCCCAGCCCACCATTGTTTTGTGGTTCTTGGCCAGAATCTTCTGCAGGCGCTGGTTGAAGTAAGCCTGCAAATCCATATTGTTCTTCATCCCGTGGGCATGGATGAATGCCTGAATCTGGGGATTGGCGTCCCACTGCTTGCCATCGACTTCGTCGCCGCCAATATGAAAATAGACGTCGGGAAATAGCTTGGCCATTTCCGCGATGAACTTATCGAGAAACTTGTAGGTCGACTCCCGCGTAGGATCCATGATGGGATCGATCCCACCGCCCTCGAGCGTGTACGGACCTGTCCCGCTGGAAAGTTCGGGATATCCAAGAAACCACGACCGGCTGTGCCCCGGAATGTCGAACTCGGGGATCACGCGAATACCACGATCATGGGCATAGGAGATCAAATCGCGAATTTCCTCCTGCGTATAGAACATGCCATCGGAACCCATTCCGGTAAGCTTGGGAAACTTCTTGCTCTCGGCGCGAAAACCCTGGTCGTCGGAAAGATGCCAGTGGAACACGTTCATCTTCACGGCTACCATGCCGTCGAGGTTGCGCTTGAGCACATCGAGCGGGATGAAGTGCCGACTCACGTCGATCATCAGTCCGCGCCACGGAAAACGTGGCTGATCTTTAATGGTCACGGCG
>CAWJRY010000003.1:0-11629 GCA_963845405.1 uncultured Acidobacteriaceae bacterium
GCGTCACTCATCCGGAGTCTGGTCGCACGCTTCTTCGAACCGGACTTCCTGGGAGTTTGGTCGCGCTAAGAGATTTCGCAACAGCAATCCGTGTACGGAATTTCCTTAGCCGTAGTCCGGCGCGCCGACGCTTGACGTACACTGAAACCAATGGGTGTCAATCAAGCGATCGTCGACTTTGAGCCCGTAATCTGGGCTCGGCTGATCCAGACGCCAAAAGTGCCAATTGCGCCTGAAGCCGCCCGCTATCTTCTTTCCATCGATTTCAGCGAGACGGATGATGCCCGCATGCGCGACCTTATGGACAAGTCCAATGAGGGCGCTTTGATACCCGACGAGAAGGCCGAGTTGGATGGATACGTTAACATCGCGAACGTCCTGTCGGTAATGCACTCCCAAGCTCGCGCAGCCTTAAGGAAATCCGGCGTCGAGCCCTTCCCCGACACTCGCAATTCGTGAATCAGGGACTGATCCGCAGCGCGTGGAGCGGGCCGACCGGCGCTGCGAGTATTGTCACATGCCCGCGTCCGGGTATTTGGGTTCCTTTCACGCCGACCACATCATCGCCCGGCAACACGGCGGAGAATCCCGCTTGGAGAACCTTGCTCTTGCCTGCCTGCACTGCAACCAGCACAAGGGTCCAAACATTGCCGGGAGGGATCCGGAGACCGGCGAAGTCGTCGAACTCTTTCATCCTCGGCGAAACCGGTGGGACGACCATTTCGAATGGCACGGTGCGGACCTGATGGGAAAGACAGCCGTTGGCCGCGCCACCATTCAGGTCCTCGCGATGAACGATCCCGGCTTTCGTGCCGTTCGAATCGCGCTGACGGACGAGGGGTTCGGCACGTGGGAATGATCTGCCTGCGCATCGTAAGTCGGTGCTTCAGCTACTGGCGCGCCTATGGTTTCGATGGTGACCGAGACGCGAGAGCCAGGAGCTACTGGCTCCACTGAGTACCCCTCAACCGCGCAAACGTCGTAAAGTCCGGCGTCTGCGCCTGAATCATCCGTGAAAACGTATTGATCGTTTACCCTCTTAACGCTCGCGGCTTCAACTCTGATCGGTTCTTTTTTAGATTTCAAACAGACCACCCACAGCTTGTTTCCGTTATTTGCCATTTGTCGTGCCAAGGTCCTCCCACGCCTCAACCCCAGTCGTGTCTTTGTACTGCTCGCGAATGAGGCGGATTCGATATGGACCACAATCGAAGTGAATGCCCGCAACGCTTAAACCCGTGGGGTTGTAGTTCGTCCACGGCAAAATCGCGCAAGCTATTCGCGCTTTGTCCGATGACAGCTTGGACGAGACTTCATAGAGAGCATTGAATACATCCTCTGCCGAGGTTATTTTTTGTGCTGAAACGAGGTGCTCTACACCAACGATGACGTTGTCCTTTACATAAAGGACGCCAACTATCTCATGGGGCTTTTCTGCTTTTTGTACAAACCACTGGCGAACCGGCGAATCTCCCGCCCCGCCGTCAACTTTGAATTGCTCTTGCAAAGCTGAAATCGTTCGTGGCGCAGGGATTCCGAGTGCAATTTCGCTACTACCAATGGTGATTGCTGGCGGCCTTATCTGACCGAGCGCGGCTTGTGTTTGTGAGGCCAGCAACACGAGCGTGAGCCGGGCGATAGTGTTCGTGATCCCCGGTTTCGTTGGCATAGCTACCGGCCCGCCCGTTTCTCAGTCTGGTCGATCACGCCGACGACCGCTCCACAGGATGAGCAGTTAATAAACCACACCCCCACTCCTGAAACGACCACGAATTGGCGCTCAAAGTCCGCGCCCCCGCATTTCACGCACGAAGGTTTAGCCATGACCGCCATTGTATTCCCGGCGGGAGGCCGTTCCCCGGCCGGAGTACCACTTGGCAGGCTGACTGAACCGGATATCACCAACGATTCTTTTCTGATGAACCGCCGTGAAGATGACAAGCCAAAGAGAATGAATCAATTACTCACCCAAAAACTGGAGTGCGTTCCTATTGGGCGAAAAATTTGGACGGTGTGTTTTCGGCCAGTGCTTTGCGGAGCGCTTCTTTAGCATTTAAGCCCGGCTTGCCAGCGAGCAGGACATCAAGCATCACTGGGTCCTGCGGTCTTGACTCTGGGTGACTGTCGATGCGAGTCACGAGCAGGCCATCGGTATTTAGAAAAAGGGTCAGTGTCGTCACGGCTCTCTCTGCGCCGGGGGTCCAGTCTACGTCTCCGACTATCGGTCTAAGATCTACAGGCATCGTTCGGTGCGCTCCTTGGGGGCGTCTGTGGCTATTCTAATACGATCTGTGGTGAAAATGACTACCAAAAGAAAGCAGTTTGCCGTCATTTTGACCACAAAATGACATAACCTGTACGTCTGGTCATGTTTGGCAACGACCTGCTCTGTCCCTTTTCTGTTTTCAGGAGCATTCGTCATCCCGTCGAATTGCACCAGGTCCACACTCCCCCGAAACGGCGATTTCGGAAAACGTCAGCTCCGATAATTGGAGCAATCCGGCGGCTAGTCGGACGGCGGGCTCACCGTTCGGCAATCGGGGCTTCCGGCCCGCGTCGCCCAGATCCGAGCTTTCGGACGAGTAGCGCGTAACTCACCCGGAGTCGTGCAACGAGAACGCCGTTTTTGGAGAACTTCGCAGTCGATGACCACGGGATGCGCGTTGCTGCCCGAAGACAATGACGATCGGATTCGCCCGCGGCTGGCTCTGCGGTGCGGTGCGAAACAAAAAGCCCCCGGCTTGCACCGAGGGCTTCGTTCCGTTCGCGAAAAACGTACTTATCGGCTGACCGCTATACTGGCTTGCAGATCCGTTGGACGAACAATCGGCAACGGAGGCTTGGTCACGACCAGTTTGACCCAGAGGGCATCCCCGCCCCTGAAATAAGACGTCGCGTTCGCCTTGCGCAATGCGTCCATGCTGGGCTGTTCCGTTCCGGAGGCTGCTTTGGTGAAACCCGGCAGCTCAAATATGACCCATGACCCCTGGTCCATTTCGGCCAGACTGAGAGAGACTTCCTGTCTTTCGGTCTTCACCAGGATCTCGGTGCCGGCACGCACAGTGCTCTGGTTGCCGGTGATGTGAAATTCCTTGCCATTTCGAACAAGCGCGATGGGCGCCTGCGGAGCAGGACGAGCGGCCGGAGCAGGACGAGCGGCCGGAGCGGCACCAGCGGCTGGACGATTTCCACCGATCGAAGAGAGCAAAGCGAACCGAGCGGTCCGAGTTTCGATATTGACTGTGGCTGGAAGTTCTCCTCTGCTGTCCGAGAGATTCAGGCGACCGACATCACCCGTGCACACAGAGGCGTTCCAGGTGGGATGAATCGCACAGCTGTCGTCAGTGACGACGCTGTCGTTCTCGCCGTCGTTGAGCATGATGTGGGAATCGGGGATGCCGGTCACCGAACCGTCCAGGTCGTGGATGGACAGGGTCCGGTAGCCCACGCCACCCCGGTTGTCGTTATCGAATCTGGAATCGATTTTCGGAAAATACACCGGCTTGGCATTGACGAATTTCGCACGGCTGATGGTGCTTCCGGTACTGACCCCCGCGCTCGTGAACAGCAGAAAGGAAAGCGCTCCCGTTTTTCTCCGATCGTTGTCCTGGAAATTCACGAATGTCGTGTTCACCACATCGTCGCGGTAATCATAGTATTCGTAACCGCGGATCGGGAAATCCGGAATTCGCCGCTTCGGGAGGCTGCGGCCATAGGCAACTTCCTCGGGCGTCGTGGGATTGCCGCTATTGTCGGTCTCGCCCACGACCAGCGAATCAACCAGCCGTGCTTTAAACGGTTCGCTGCCGATGTCGCCGGCGGCCTGCGTCATGCCAATGGCATTGTCGGCGAGTTTCAAGTTGCTGTATACGAACATGTCGCCCCGGCCCCAGAGACCACCATTGCGGTTCTTGTAGCTGGTCAAGCTCTCGAAGTGCGACTCCACCACTTCGCTATCCAGGTCAGCAGGATTTGCCAACGGCAGGAACGGGATGGTGGCCAGACCGAAGGTGTTGTCTTCGTAGATGTTCCGGTCGAACATGAACCCGTCGAAGTTGGAATGGGCCACATTGCCTCTGAATGCGCGCAGGGGCGTTCTCTTCGGCCAGATGGTCTTGCTGACTTCCGAATCCTTGAACTTCCCTTGCGGGTGTTCCGGCAGAGACAGCCAGAAACCGTTCTCGTCGGAACCGGCCGCTACATTGTCTATGAAGCTATTGTCCGGGTTGGTGATCCAGTAGGACGCCACCGTGTTGTCCGAAGGCAGCAGCGTGCTTCCCGTGGAAGCTCATTTCCCTGTAGGCCTGACGATTCGCATACGTGGAGTCTCTTTCTCCGTTGGCGGCGAGATTCGTGGGCACGCAGTCCAATGTCGTATGACATTTGGTCTGGATTGCCAGGTTCTTGATGAATTCATTGCCGTGCTCGATCCCGTCTTCGAGGAAGAAGCAGTGACCGACGGTGTTGTAGGTCACGTTGTTCTCGACGCGCAGGAAATTCGTGCCATGCACGGTCACGCAGCGGTTGTAGGTGTCATGGAGCGACGCGTTCCTGATGTACTGCCCCTGTGCGTCGCCGATCAGATGCCAGTGGATCGGATATCGGGCGAGAGTCATGTTCTGGCCCATTCGATTGAATTCGACGCCCTCGACAAACATCTTGCTTCCGACCATCGCCATGACGTGCCCGCCGTAGAAGGACTGTTCCGCGTCGGCCGATGCCTGGAGTTTGATGTTGCGAGTCAGCAAGCCGACTTCGCCGCGTTCATCCACGTCGAAGGTGATCTTGCCGAAGTGCATGTAGTCGAGCTTCTTGTCGAGCGTGATCGTGTTTCCGCTGATGGCCGCAATGTTGCGCCGTTCTGCCTGCCGGGGATCGAAATCCGTGGATGCGAGAACGATCTCGTCGCCGACGCGCCAGCCGGCAGCGTTCAGGACCTGGATCGAGGTGGCGCCGGCGTTCGCTGTGCTGGACAGCTTCGTCCAGGAATTGGTCCGGTCACCGTGAAGATTGAGGGTTCCGCCCATGAGCAGGATCCCGCGGTCCACGCGGTCCGTCGTTCCACCCACTCCACTGATGTCTTCGCCTTTGACGTTGTCGGTGAGGGTAATGGTCGCATTGCGCGTGTGGGGCCTGGCTTCCGTGCCAATCTCCAACTCCCCGTGCACCATGATCCACTCGGTGGTCAGTTCGAGGTCCTTATTATCTGCGAAGCTCAGTTTGCCGTTGATTGTCAAACCGTGCAGCGCCGGCGGAGTGACATCGAGGACTACGTCCATGTCCCTCCCGATGGTGACAAGGTCGTCTTTGGCTGGCACCTTTTTGTCAGGCCAGGTGGCTGGATCAGACCAGCGTTTCCCGCTGGTCGTCGAAGAAGTTTTTTGTTGAGCCTTAAGGGCGGCGTATCCGCCGAGGACTAAAAAGGCTGGAACCAGCAACGAAAGGATCAAATGTGTGTGTTTTCGCATCGTTAAGCCTCCATGCACGATCATGTTACGCTACTTTCTCCCGCGAGGATCGAACGAGGTATAGCCAGGGACAATTTTACACCCATCCTCAGCCGGACAAGATCCTCTGGTTTCAACGTATTCGGCCTGCGGATGGGTTTGCGGAGCACAGGACTGAAGGCATCTGAGCACGGCGGTTCGGACGCCAGAGCCGCCGGGTGCCAGTCACGATCTGGCGTGCCTTACAGACACCCTCCGAATCTTCCTGGATCAACGAGCTTTGTCCTGCGCTTCCGTTCACCCGCTCACCTGCACTTTGGACAGGTGTCTGCCAACTTCCTCCGACCCGACGTCTTGCCAACTTCCGAGTAGCGCGTGTTACGGTCGAAGGACCGGACCGCTGAGGTAGATCAGCAAGTTGGCGTTCATAACACGGCTCATGTGCATCGTAATCACCACGCCGATATTGGTTCCCTGTCGGCGACTGACGTCCCAGGTTCGGCTTTGGATTGCGCCGCGCCTTCATGATAAGTTTTGCTGCATGTGGAGCATCATGCGAAGTCCCGGCTTTTCCAGCGTCACGCTCGGAATCGCCTTCTTCACAGCGGGGCTGCCGGCGCAGCCCGCCCGCCAGATCGACTTCGCGCGGGACATCCAGCCGCTGTTTCGCGACCAATGCTACAGCTGCCACGGTCCTACCGTTCAGAGCAATAATTTCCGTCTCGACCGCAGGCGCGATTCGATGCCCAACCGCGTCGGGGCCAACGGCGCGCGCATCATCCCTGGCAATGCCGCGAACAGCCGTGTCTATCTCCGCATCACGGGCCAGGCGGGCCTGCAGATGCCGCCCACCGGTGCGCTGGCCGCGGAGCAGATTTCGCTTATCAAGACGTGGATTGATGAGGGCGCGAAATGGCCGGACGAGCTAGCGAACGAAGCGCCGTCGGCCCCGCAGGACCCGCAGGCCGCGAAGATGATGGACAGGTTGCGAGTTGGCGATCACATGGGTTTTGAAAAGCTGCTGAAGAAGAATCCGAAATCGGCGAAGGGCCAGGGCCGGGCTGGCGTCACGCCGCTGATGTATGCGGCGCTCTACGGGGACACGCGCGCAGTCTCCGAGCTACTCGACCAGGGCGCCAATCCAAACACAAAGAACGATGCGGGGGCGACGGCGCTGTTATGGGCCGTCGATAGCTCTGAAGCCACGGGCATTCTGCTGGAGCGCGGCGCCGAGCCTAACGTGCGGTCGGCCGACGGTTCGACGCCACTGATGATCGCGGCGGCCCAAGTCGGATCTGCCGAGGCCGTGAAACTGCTTCTCGATCACGGTGCGAAGCTCGGGGGGAATGTACTGGGGAGGGCGGCCGCGAGCGGCGACGAAACCGTGATGCGGCTCCTGATCGGCCGCGGCGCGGAAAAGGAGCGGCTCCCTGGCGATCTCGGAACGCGCACCGGGTGCCCGGGCTGCGCCAATCTACTGCGGGGATGGCCACCCAGGATGATTTGAACCGTGCTCTCGTGGTTGCGTCGAGGAACGGAGATTCCAAGATGATCGTAATGTTGCTCGATCGCGGAGCGACGGCGAACGGAGCCGCGTTGCGGCAGGCCGCCGCGTCGGAAAGGATTCCGACTGAAGGCCTGAAGGCTCTGCTCGACCACGGCGCCACCGACGATCAGGCTCTCCTGCTGGCCAAACTTCAGGGCGATACTCCGGTGGTAGCGGCGCTGAAGGCTGCCGATGCGAAAGACATCGACCTTCCGGCCAAACCGGCATTGCGACCGGCGATGGGACGCACCGCGCGCGCCGCAGTCGAAGAGAGTTTGCCCCTGCTTCAGCATTCCGATGTAGTCTTTCTGCGCAAGGCAGGATGCGTTTCCTGTCACAGCAACAGTCTGACCGAGATGACGCTGGCGGCAGCCCGCAGGAACGGATTTACCGTGGACGAGGCCTCTTCGAAATCGCAGCTCGATACAATCCGCGCCTATCTGGAAACGTGGCGCGAGCGCAGCCTGCAGGACATCGGGATTCCGGGCGGCATCGATACGGACGGCTACATTCTGGCGGGGCTGGCTGCGGCAAATTTCGGGCCCGACGCCGGGACGGACGCGATCGCGATGTATTTAAAGCGCCGGCAGTCGGCAGACGGTGGATGGCGCATTGAGACTCAGCGCCCGCCGATCGAATCGAGCGACTTCGAAGCCACTGCGATCACCATGCGCGCACTGCTGGCTTTCGCGCCGAAGCCGAAACAGGCCGAATACGCGAGGGCCGTCGCGCGGGGAGCGGCATGGCTCGCCGCGACGCAGCCGAAGAGCAATGAGGATTATGTATATCGGCTGCTCGGCCTGGGCTGGGATGGCACGAACAAGAACGCGATTCGAAAAGCCGCGCGCGAGCTGATTGATCTGCAGCGGCCGGACGGCGGCTGGGCTCAGTTGACGACGCTTGCGAGCGACGCCTATGCGACAGGACAGGCATTGACAGCGCTGGTCGAAGCGGGTGGGACGGCGGTAAGCGATCCGGTCTATCAGCGCGGCGTGAAGTTCCTGCTCAGCACGCAGCTCGAAGACGGCTCGTGGTTCGTCTCGACGCGCACGCTTCCGGTGCAGCCTTACTTCGACGCGGAGTTCCCGTACGAACGCAACCAGTTCATCTCCAACGCCGCGACCAACTGGGCGACTATGGCCCTAACGCGCGTGGCGAAGGACAAGAAGACCTCGAACTCACGACTTCGGCAGAGTGCCGGGCGTTTCCCGCGGTCGTGATTCAGCACCTGATTTAAGAGCCGACGCGAGAGCTTCGAGCGTATCGTCGGCGCTCGTGGAATGGTGCTCGGCCGGTCGTTCTAAACCGCGCCGTTTACGAATGGCACGTTACCCGGGAAGTATCGTCAAACCGCCGGGATGAGGAGGCCGAATGATTAGGGATTTTCATGGAGCTGCGCTCAGTCGCTTGAGTCCAAAGCGCCGGGACATGCATCCACCCATGATGGAAATTTTGACTGGATTCAGCCTGGCCGAGGCCCTCGCACTTCTCATTCGCACTCCCGCTACCCTAAGTGCGCTTTTGCGCGGGCTACCCGACATGTGGGTGCGCCGCAACGAAGGAAAAGATACCTGGAGCGCGTTCGACATCATGGGCCACTTGATCGTCGGGGAGCGCACCGACTGGCTACCGCGGCTGCGGATCATCCTGGAGAAAGGCGAAGCGCGGCAATTTGATCCCTTTGACCGCCTTGCGCAGTTCGAAGAGAGTCAAGGCAAGTCGCTCGAACAGCTCCTGGACGATTTCGGCCGCCTGCGAAGGGAGAACCTGGCTGCCTTGCAGACGCTGAATTTGCAGGACGAAGACTGGACGCGGCGAGGAAAGCATCCATCGCTGGGGGTGGTGACGCTGTCGGAACTCGTGGCGACATGGGCCGTTCACGACCTCACTCATATCCATCAGTTATCTCGCGTGATGGCCCACCAGTATCGCAACGCAGTCGGGCCGTGGAGCGCCTGGCTGGGGGTGCTGCAGTGTGCTGGTCATAGCGCTTAGGCAACCGGACTCACCTGCGCTGCCGCTCCGATAGGTGCGACTTTGCCCTGCACGCCCCGTCGTCGGATTGGCTGCTTCCGAATGGTCGGCCACTCGTACAAGGCGCGACCTCGCGGCCCAGCAACAAGAATCAGCCACACGGTCCAGATACGGCGTTCTGAGAGATCAGTGTCAATGAGTCGAATCACGTCTGAATAGGGTAAGCGCCCCCGGTTCTGTCACGCGAATTCGTCCTCCACCTTCGCATCCATTCAGAAAAGCGCCGCCATCGGCTATCAGGCCCGTGTTCACCCGGCTTTGCGCGCCTGAAGCCATCGCCGCAAGGACTCCTGAGTCTCCCCGACCGCCGGCCCGCCAGAAGGCCTTCCGCGCTGATATCCTCATCCAGATCCGGCGCGTTGCGCAGGTGTCCCGTGCAAAAGGCGCGGGAACCACGACAGTGGCACAGCAATCGTCCTGCCGTCAGCGAGATCGGCGCTCAGCCCCTCGTCGCTCACGGTCACGCTCCTGGCGAGCGCCTCTCTGACTTCAGTTCCCGAAATGCTCATGCCATACCGCCATAAGGAGCGACTCCCTCTCCTCAATAATATCCTCGATTCGCCGAAGCTCCCCCCGCGAGAATTCCCGGCTCGACTCAAGGCGCACCGGGTCGAGCCAGAACTTCGCTACACTCTCATACCGCGGATGTGGGGCGGCTCGTTCCGGTCTGCGGAGTAGAAGAACAACCGTTATGGCCCGAGCCGCAGAGCTCTTGGCAACGCTGCCAGGTACATCGTGGAGCCAACTTGCGCCTGATCCAGAAGCTGTTTCGTCTTGAGTTAGCGGTTTATGGCCACCTCCCAGGCAGACCGTCACAGCCGACCAACTTTTTTCTCACGAGTCCCATCAACAACTTAGGTCGTGATGGTGTCACCATCCCCAATTTCGGCTGCTACCGTAAGACCGGTAAACGAATGCGTAAAGAAATCCGCGACGAAATCAACCGAGCCCATGCCGAAAGGTCCACAGATCCGAAGACGACCGAAGGCAAACAGCGTTCTGCCATGAATGCTTTTCACTACTGTCCGGCTAATGATGACCTCGTGGCCGGCAAGTCCCATTATTGCCAATAGTTGGGTGGGTGTTTCGGCTGCCGCGATTTGAAACCCGGCTAACCCCAGAACTGTCAAATCGGTGCCGGGCCGACAATGGTGCGTGAACCAAGGCCGGACCGTATTCTCTCAGTTGTTGGGCTTTCTGCCCGATCGCGAATTTCGCCGTTGCGTGGCTCGATACGGCGGGGATGCCCGTCCGCGGGGCTTCTCCTGTTGGGACCAGTATCTGTCGATGGGCTTTGCCCAACTTACTTACCGAGATGGTTTGCGCGACATAGAGGCGTGCCTGCGATCTCTGGGCGGCAAGCTCTATCACATGGGCTTTCACGGGAGGGTGTCACGCTCTACTCTGGCCGATGCCAACGACTCGCACGACTGGCGCATCTTCGCCGACTTCGCTCAGGTTCTGATCCACCTGGCGCGACCGCTTTACGTCGCCGATCCGATCGGGGTCGAATTGGACCAGGGCCTGTACGCGCTGGACTCGACCACTATTGACCTGTGCCTTTCGTTTTTTCCGTGGGCCAGGTTCCGCGAGAACAAAGGCGCGGTCAAGATGCATACGCTGCTCGACCTGCACGGCAACATTCCCACGTTCATCAGTATTACCAGCGGCAAAGTGCATGATGTCAACATCCTCGACGAGATTCTGCCGGAGGCAGGTGCCTTCTACGTCATGGACCGCGGTTACGTGGATTTTGAACGTCTCTACGTCTTTACACTCAGCGCAGCTTTCTTTGTCGTCCGCACAAAATCCAACGTTCTGCTCCAGCGCCGCTACTCGCACCCGGTGGACAAGGCCACTGGTGTTCGATCCGATCACACCGTCATACTGACGGCCATCGGTTCCGCGAAGGTGTACCCCGACCCGTTGCGGCGCGTCAGTTATCTCGATGTCGAAACCCAAAAGAGATTCAAATTCCTGACGAACAACTTTACACTCCCGGCACTCACTATCGCCCTGATCTACAAGGCCCGTTGGCAGGTGGAACTGTTCTTCAAATGGATCAAGCAGCACCTCCGAATCAAATCTTTCTATGGCACCAGTGAGAACGCCGTGAAGACCCAAATCTGGATCGCCGTGTCGATGTACGTGCTGGTCGCCATCGTCCGGAAGCGGTTGGGGCTCGAGATCAGCCTCTACCAGATTCTACAGATTCTCAGCGTCACACTTTTCGAGAAAACGCCCATTTTACAGGCTCTCCAGCCACCTGACTCCCAACAGGATTTACCCAGCTCCGCCAACCAATTGATTCTGTTCGATTAATAGCCGGACAGTTGTGAATGCTTTTAAACACGGTCTTACCGGCCAGAGCCTGATACTCCAGCCCAATGAAATGGAAGCTTACAACCGGCTCACCGCGGAGCTGCTCTCAATGCTCAAACCCAAAACCGAGCTTGAGCGCCAGCTCGCCCAAAAGATCATCGAGGGCTATTTCCGTCTCAACCGTCTGGCAGGCGTGGAAAACAACATGTTCAACTTCGGCCTGATCCAGCACACTGCCGACACGGACCACGACGACCGGGTCGAAGTCATGGTCGCGCAG
>CAWJRY010000004.1:0-277090 GCA_963845405.1 uncultured Acidobacteriaceae bacterium
CGCGACAACGGCTGATCCATGTCGGTGATGAGCGCAACTACTTTCTTGCCCATGCGCTCGCCGGTTTCGACCATGAGTTCCGCGAGAAAGGCCGCATCTTTTTCGCTCTTCATGAATGCGCCCGATCCAGTCTTCACATCGAGCACGAGCGCGTCGATTCCCTCTGCCAGTTTCTTGCTCATGATCGAGGCGCAGATCAGATACGGGCTTTCCACTGTGCCTGTGACATCGCGCAGAGCGTAAAGTTTCCGATCGGCAGGAGCGATTTCCGCCGTCTGTCCGATCATGGCGCAGCCGCAGGTCGCGAGCACGCGACAAAAATCGGTTACGGAAAGATTCACGTTGAAGCCGGGAATCGATTCGAGTTTGTCAAGTGTGCCGCCGGTGTGGCCGAGGCCGCGACCGCTGATCATCGGAACCGTAACACCGGCAACTGCAGCCAGCGGGGCGAGCACGAGAGAGGTCTTGTCGCCGACGCCGCCGGTTGAGTGCTTGTCGACTTTTTTCGCGGGCAGCGAAGAAAGGTCCAGCACCTCGCCGGAGTGCAGCATCACGTCGGTCAATGCCGCCGTCTCGGGACGCGTCATCCCGCGCAGGACCACCGCCATCAGCCACGCCGAGACTTGATAGTCAGGAATTTCGCTCGCAGTGTAAGCATTCACCAGGCCTTCGATTTCCGCGGAGGAAAGCTCCACGCCATCCCGCTTCTTGCGGATCACGTCAATCGTGCGGAACACCTGCGTCGCGGTCTTTGTCGGGCTCACTTGAGACGGAATCCTTCCGGAAGCAGTTCGGTGATGTGTGCTTGCTCGGCCCGTTCGCCCCCTGAAAGAAAATTGTCGCGTGAGGACCGAATTCGTAGATTACCTGCCGGCACGCTCCGCAGGGCGAACAGGCGACGCCATGATCGTTTGCAACGGCGACTGCGCGAATTTCAATCTTCGGTCCCAGGGCTGCAACCGCGGAAAAGATCGCGGTGCGCTCCGCGCAATTTGTCATACCATACGAAGCATTTTCGACGTTGCAGCCGGAAAATATTTTCCCGTTGGTCAGCAGAATCGCCGCGCCAACATGAAAGTTGGAATACGGCGCATGCGCGTTCTTCATCACCTTGGCGGCGGCTTGCTCAAGTTTTTTCCGGACAGCGGGCGTAAGTTGCTTTGACATGAGACGCGCCATTGTAAACCCTGCGATGAAAGTGTGACGGAGCGGACAAAGTGCCCAGCAACCTCCGCCGTTTGTGGCGGCTTCCCGGAGGGGCATCCGGGGCTAAACGCATGCGTCCGCCGCTACATTGCCGTACAATTGCACGTCGGTAACCGGTAATTTTGCAGCGGACGCGCTACGGGCGTAGTCCAATGGATCAAGATGTCCTCTTCCTCTCACGACAGCCATCTAGCGCATGACCCGCAGCCCGGGGCCGGGCCGGCCATTGCCACGCTCGAAGGTCGGACGCTGCTTTCGAACAAGGGCATTCCTCTCGATTTGAATTGGTTGCAGGAAGTACGCGTGAATACGAGCGCTGTCGAACGCCGCGCCCAGACTCAAACCGCTCGAAGAACGGTGAAAAAAGATTGGCAGGCCGCATGGCTTCTGCGAGCCATTACCTGCATGGATCTGACAACTCTTTCCGGCGACGACACCGACGAGCGTGTGCGACGGCTGTGCGCGAAAGCGCGCCAACCCATTCAGCAGGATCTGGTTGAAAAACTCGGCATCGAGCAACTCGGGATCAAGGTCGGCGCGGTTTGCGTGTATCACATATTTGTTGAGACTGCGCTGCACGCGTTGGAAGGCAGCGGCATACACGTCGCCGCCGTCTCCACGGGATTCCCGGCCGGACTTTCTCCTCTGGCTGAGCGCGTCGCAGAAATTCGCCGCTCGGTCGAAGCGGGGGCACAGGAAATTGACGTCGTCATTACCCGCGCACATGTTTTCGGCGCGCGCTGGCAGGCGCTCTACGACGAGGTTGCGGCGTTCCGGCAGGCGTGTGAGGGCCGTCATATGAAAGTCATCCTTGGCACCGGTGACTTGCTGACTTTGCGCAACGTTGCGCGAGCGAGTTTCGTTGCCATGATGGCGGGGGCTGACTTCATCAAAACTTCCACGGGCAAGGAAGCGACCAACGCCACGCTGCCAGTGAGCCTGGTGATGGTTCGCGCGATTCGCGAATACGCGCAGCAGACTGGAATGGCCGTTGGTTTCAAACCGGCCGGCGGAATTCGCACGGCCAAGCAATCCATTGACTGGCTCGCGCTGATGAAGGACGAACTTGGAGACTCATGGATGCGAGCCGAACTTTTTCGTTTTGGCGCGAGTGGGTTACTGGGAGACATTGAGCGGCAGCTCGAGCACTATGCAACCGGGCGCTACTCGGCGGAGTATCGTCATCCGATCGCGTAGACTCGAGAAAGGCTGGACCAGTCGTGAGTCCCAAACGGAAGTTGTTTGTAACAGTCGCAGAAGCCGCTCTTTTTCTGACGGTCGCGTGTTGGGTGCTCAGTTTTGTCTACTGGTTCTTCGTGCGCTACACGAAGTTCCACGAAGGAATAACGGTAGCGGCGGTTGTTGTTTTTCCTGACGCCCTGGTATCGTGGTGGATTTTTCGGAGGCTTCGAGTTGACTGGTCGAATAGTGACGCACGTCGTGCTGCTACCGCGTTTGCGGTTTGTGCTCCGCTGACGTTGGCAATTGCTCATGTGTTCGGCGAATTGGTCGGGGGCTACGCTGAGGTGGTTTTGGGGAGCCGTTTTATCCTCCCAGCTGTCGCGACTTTCGTCATCGTTTTGATGATCTCGCTCCCTGGTGCTGTTGTTGCTTGGGCTTTACACCCTTCCGGCGGCATTGCGCCTGTCGGCGAAAGCGGTCGAGATGAGCATCGCTGAAAAATTCGTCAGCATGGCGTACGGGCCAGCACCGGAGGATCCGAAAGAGGCGCTCGCCTGGCTGGAGCGCCATGGCCGACACTTTGGACTCTTCATCGGCGGCACATGGCAAGCGCCCGCGGCCGGAGAATTTTTCGAAACACACGATCCATCGACCGGGGAAAGGCTCGCATCGGTCGCTCAGGGCGCCGCAGCCGACATTGATGCAGCGGTGCGCGCGGCACGGACGGCCTCGCCGAAGTGGCTTGGACTTACGCCCCATGTACGAGCTCGCTATTTGTACGCTCTGGCGAGGCTCGTGCAAAAATATTCGCGGCTGCTCGCCGTTCTCGAAACGATGGACAACGGCAAGCCCATTCGAGAGAGCCGCGACATCGATATCCCTCTCGTGGCGCGGCATTTTTACTACCACGCGGGTTGGGCGCAATTGTTCGAGCAGGAATTTCCGGATCACGAAGCGTGCGGAGTCGTGGGCCAGATCATCCCGTGGAACTTCCCCCTGCTCATGCTGGCATGGAAAATCGCGCCTGCTCTGGCGACAGGAAACACGGTCGTCCTGAAGCCTGCGGAGTTTACGCCGCTCACCGCGTTGTTGTTTGCAGAACTCTGCCAGGAAGCCGGCCTGCCTGCGGGCGTCGTCAACATCGTGACCGGCGACGGCTCGACTGGCGAGGCGCTGGTGAAGCATCCCGACGTCGACAAGATTGCATTCACGGGATCGACCGAGGTCGGACGCGCGATTCGCGCGGCGACCGCGTCGAGTCACAAACGTCTCTCGCTTGAACTCGGCGGCAAATCTCCGTTCATCATTTTCGAAGATGCCGATCTGGACAGCGCCGTTGAAGGCCTGGTTGACGGGATCTGGTTTAACCAGGGGCAAGTCTGCTGCGCGGGCTCGCGCCTGCTGATGCAGGAAAGCATCGCCGAGGCGTTGATCTCGAAGATTCAGACTCGCATGAGCAGCCTGCGCATTGGCGCGCCGCTCGACAAGGCGATCGACATCGGCGCGATCGTCGCCCAGGTACAACTGGACCGCATTCAGCGCATGGTCGCACAGGGCGTTGCGGAAGGTGCAACTTGCTGGCAGCCGCAATTGGCAATGCCCTCGCGTGGTTTTTATTATCCGCCGACGCTCTTGAGCAACGTGCACCCTACGTCGATTGTGGCGCAGCAGGAGATCTTTGGGCCTGTACTCGCGGCGATGACGTTCCGCACTCCGACGGAAGCGGTTGAACTGGCGAATAACACGGTTTACGGTTTGGCCTCGTGCGTGTGGAGCGAGAGCATCAACGTCGCCTTGCATGTCGCCGCACAACTGAAAGCCGGTGTGGTGTGGGTGAACTGCACGAACATGTTCGACGCGGCCTGCGGTTTCGGCGGCTACCGTGAGAGCGGCTATGGCCGCGAGGGTGGACGCGAGGGCTTGCTTGAATATATGGATCCGAAGTGGTTCAAGCACGCTCCGAAGCTCACGTCTGAGAAGATCGAGGGAAAATCCCCACTTCTTCCAAATGCGGCGAGAAGTGGGGCACCCGACTACGTGCCCGATTCCGCTGAGATTCCCGAGACGAGTGCGCCTGCGATCGATCGCACGGTCAAGCTTTACATTGGCGGCAAACAGGCGCGGCCAGACTCCGGCTACAGCATGGAGGTGCGTTCGTCCGACGGAAAGTTGCTCGGCGAGGCTCCGCTGGGCAATCGCAAAGATATTCGGAACGCCGTGGAAGCTGCGCACAAGGCCGGCGCATGGTCAAAAGCCACGGCACACAACCGCGCCCAGGTTTTATATTACTGTGCGGAAAACCTTGCCCAGCGTCGAGAGGAAATCGTTCACCGCCTGGCTGCGGTTGTCGGCGAGGAACAAGCTGCCGCGGAAATCGAGCGCGGCGTCGAACGCATCTTTTCCTACGCCGCATGGGCCGACAAATTTGATGGAGCCGTGCATAATCCGCCCTTCCGCAATATTGCAATTGCGATGAATGAAGCGATCGGGACCGTGGGAGTGATCTGTCCGACGGACGCACCGCTGCTCGGCTTCCTTTCGCTCGTGTTACCGCTGCTCGCGGTTGGGAATACCGTGGTCGCGGTTCCGTCGGAAGAGTATCCACTCATTACTGCCGACCTCTATCAGCTCTTCGACACCAGCGATCTGCCGGGAGGCGCGGTTAATATCGTGACTGGCTACGCCTCGCAACTTCTGAAGACGCTGGCCGAGCACGATGACGTTGACGCTATCTGGTGCTACGGAGATGAAGCGACCGTCGCGTCGGCAAAGGCGATGTCGATTGGAAATCTGAAACAGGTCTGGACCAACGAAGGCCGCGTTATCGACTGGTTCGACGCGAAACAGGGCGAGGGACGCTGGCTTCTCGAGCACGCGACACAGGTGAAAAACATCTGGGTTCCCTACGGCGAATAGGCGCGGCTGTCGAGCCTTCGATCGACCGGACCGCCGGGGGCGGCGGTCCCCACATGAAGGTCTCCGGCAATGGGCTGTTTTGTATGGCATATTGTGTACTCCCATAAAGCAAGGGTCCAGCAGAAAGGGGATGGGGTGGACGTTATTCATGCCTGATTGGTACTCGCATCATATTTACTTGATACTCGGGATTATTACGTTTTCCGTCGGCGTGCTTTCGACTTGTATAGGAAAAACATGGGGACCGCACGCTGGTCGCACGACCTATCGCGCTAAAGAACCGAGCACGTTTTGGTGGTTAGTTGCAATGCATTACCTCAGTGCCGTTTTCTTCGTCGGACTCTACTTGTATGGGGGGCCGTGAACCTTCAACTGAGTCAATTTCCGCATTGTGTTCCGACAAGCTTCAAAACAGCCCACTACCAAGTCTCCACAGCCATTGCATTTGTTTGTGAGCGGCGCTAGCATAGCGCCGATCGGTTTTCATCCGTCCGGGCATCTTTCTCTCTTCAGTCCACGTTGACCAAGGAGGACCTATGGGCATCGCAGTTTCCCCGCAAATTCATCCGCAAGTTGCGGAGTTCATCGACCAACCACGAAAAATGCTGATCAACGGCAAGTGGGTTCATGCCGCATCCGGCAAGACTTTTCCTACCTACAATCCCGCGACCGGCGAAGTTCTCGCGCAGGTTGCCGAAGGCGATCGCGAAGACATCCATCAAGCGGTGCAGGCCGCCCGCAAGGCGTTCGACAACGGCCCCTGGCGTCGCATGACGGCTTCTGAGCGCGGCCGCCTGATTTGGAAACTCGCTGACCTGCTCGAACAACACACCGAAGAGTTCGGCTACATCGAAAGCCTCGACAACGGGAAACCTCTCAACATCGCGAAGGCCGCCGACGTGCCGCTTGCTGTCGACCTGTTCCGCTACATGGCGGGATGGGCCACAAAGATCGAAGGCAATACGATTCCTCTGTCTGTTCCGTACACGCCGGGCGCAAAGTATCTTGCGTACACGTTGCGCGAACCCGTCGGAGTCGTCGGGCAGATCATTCCTTGGAATTTTCCGCTGCTCATGGCCGCGTGGAAACTGGGGCCGGCACTCGCAACCGGTTGCACGGTTATTTTGAAACCAGCTGAGCAAACTCCACTTTCTGCGCTGCGTCTGGGCGAACTAATCATGGAAGCCGGCTTCCCCGAAGGAGTCGTCAACGTCGTCCCGGGCTACGGCGAAACGGCGGGGGCTGCACTTGCTGCTCATCCGGATGTTGACAAGGTCGCCTTCACGGGATCAACCGAAGTCGGCAAGCTGATCGTGCATGCAGCAACCGGAAACCTGAAGAAAGTTTCTCTGGAGCTGGGCGGCAAGTCACCTAACGTCGTTTTCAAAGACGCTGATTTGGCGACGGCTATTCCGGGAGCGGCCAGCGCCATTTTCTTCAATCATGGCCAGTGCTGCTGCGCCGGATCGCGTCTCTATGTCGAAAAGGGAGTCTTCGATCAGGTCGTCGAAGGGGTCGCGGAGCAAGCCCGGAAAATTAAAGTGGGATCGGGTCTTGAGCCTGACACGCAGATGGGACCTCTCGTTTCGGAAGAGCAGCTACGTCGGGTGTGCGGATATCTCGAATCCGGATTCTCCGAAGGAGCGAAGGCCATTGCTGGGGGACACAAGTCCGGCGACCGCGGATATTTTGTCGAGCCTACAGTGCTTGTCGACACTCGAGAAAATATGAAAGTCGTGCAGGAGGAGATCTTCGGGCCGGTGGTGGCGGCGATGCCGTTCACCGATCCGGAAGAAATTATTCCTCGCGCCAACAACAGCGAATACGGTCTGGCTGCTGCTGTCTGGACGCGCGATATCGGCAAGGCACATCGCGTGGCCGATCAACTTCGCGCCGGCACGGTCTGGATCAATTGCTACAACATCTTCGACGCGGCAATGCCCTTCGGAGGTTACAAGCAGTCAGGCTGGGGTCGCGAGATGGGACACGACGCGCTCAACCTCTACACCCAAACCAAGGCGGTTTGCACTCGAATCGCCTAGCCAGTTGCATCGAAAACGAAAAGGACGGTGGCCAGCGCCATCGTCCTTATGTTTTTGTTGCGTCAAGTCGTTGCGCCGCTCGCTATTTTTCCATCATCAGAACTTTTTCCGCTTGGTCAATCTCCATCAGCTTTACCTCGATCACTTCGTTCATGGTGGTCTGCACGTTGCGTCCCACGAACGTGGCCTCGACGGGAATTTCACGATGCCCGCGGTCGATCAGGACACACAGCTGCACACGTTGCGGCCGTCCATGAGAGAAAAGCGCGTCCAGAGCCGCGCGTGTGGTGCGCCCGGTGAACAGAACATCGTCGACGAGTACGATATTCTTACCTTCAATTTCGAACCCGATCGCTTTTTCCTGGACCACGGGCTTCGGCCCCAGAGTAGAAAGATCGTCGCGGTAAAAAGTAATGTCGAGCGTGCCGACTGGAACCTCGGCATTCTCGATGCGTGCGATGATCTTGCCCAGGCGCTCGGCAATGGGCACGCCACGCCGGCGAATTCCAACCAAGCCGAGGCCATCGACGCCGCCATTTTTTTCGACAATTTCATACGCCAGCCGCACCATGGTGCGTTCAATTTCCGAAGCCGACATCAGTTGCGCCTTTTGATGCAGGCCCGTCTTGCGGGAAGGACTCTTTGCGTTCATTGGAAGTTATGCCTCGGTAGTCGTGACAGAACCGGCTTCTCAATGTAGTCAAGGCGATCCCGCAGGTCAAGCGCTCGAGCGGTAATCTGGAAGGAAATTCAGAAACCGGAACGGTTGATGGGATGCGTATTCTCGAGTTCCGCTTCCGGGGCCATCCCGGGCGCCGGGCACTCCGTCCGGACCACGCGGGTCAGCGGAGATTTGGACTCCTGCAGCGAAGCCATCGTAATGGCGTCAGGATTTCTGCTGGCGGCATCGGCCGGCAAAATTCCCACGCCAAGATTTCTTCCCATGGCTTTGGCGCGATACAGCGCCGCATCGGCCAGGCCGATGGATTCTTCGGCGCAAATCGCTTCGAAAGCGCCACGGCACCAGGGATAAGCTGCCCAGCCCACGGAGCAGGTCTTTCGCACCGTGATGCCGTGGCCGAGGTCGAACGGTTCCGACGCCATGACTTCAAGGATGCGGCCGCAGAAGGCCGGCGTTCCGCCAGGATCGGTGGAACGGCTCATGATCAGAAATTCCTCGCCGCCCCAGCGCACCAGCACATCCGATTTGCGTACGACCAGCGCAAGACGCTCCGCCACCAACTGCAGCAGACGGTCGCCAGCTGGATGCCCGTGAACGTCGTTCACTTCTTTGAAGAAGTCGACGTCGACCATGATGAAGACGAGGTCGCGGTGATCGAGTTTGCGAATGTCTCCCCCGCGAGCGCGCTGGTAATTTCGCAGGACCTGTCCCGCTTCAGCAGTGATGATTTCTTCCAGGTAGCGGCGGTTCCATACTCCGGTAAGCGAGTCGGTAAAGGAAATTTCCTGCAGTTCGAGATTCTTGCGTTGCAGCTCGAGGCTGTGCCAGCGCAGCGACTGTTCTTTGCTCTCGATCTCGTCCTTCATGTGGCACATTTCATCAAGGTTGTGCCGAGTCAATCGCAGCAGGCTGAGCAGTTCCAAATCGAGCAAATGCTGTTTCAGAATGACCAGCGCTCCCATTACGACCATGGCGGCGATGATCAGGACCAGCCGGTAGGTGCGCACAGCCTGGGGAACGTCCCCGGCAAATTGCGCCCAGGCTACCATGAGCGGAGTGACGAAGACCGCGAGCATCGCGAGGCGAGCCTTCCAAATTCCATGACCTTCCGGAGCCACTTCCGCCTCAGCTCCCTGTTTCGACGCCTCGCGCACAAGAAAGCCAATGCGTACGAACCACGCCATCGCCGCCACCAACGGCACATCGAACAGGCTGCCGGTGTAATAAACGTGCAGGTCAATCGCTTCACTCGCCACCAGCGAGGCGACGCAATACAGCAGCGTCGCAGTGAATAGGTGGCCGTAAATTTTCCGCCACAATCCGCGGCTTCGCCGGCGAACAAGAACGAGCGCCGCAGCCAGCACAAGTTCTTCGCTGACATATAGAAGGTCAAAACTTCGGCCGTAGATCGATTCGACCGGATGCACGTACTGCCACGGAATCACAACGAAGAGATAGAGAAACATCCACCAGGTGAGAAGCAGCGCAAAATCGAGCGTTCCAGCGCGCAGAGTCCGATCGTCCCGCTGCACGTGCGGCATCACCGCCACCGCAGCCATCATGGGGACAATGTGCAGGAAAAGAATGACGTCCCCAACAAACGGATTCGGCGCTTCGTGCCGCACGATGACTTCGACGTAAGTCCACATTAACTGCGAAGTGAGCCACATGCCGAGGCCCAGTCCCATCAGCGCCCAAAACAATCGCGCCTTGGGTGGGGCGCTTTTCACATTAGCGAGGAATGCAACGGTTGCGCACAGCAGGATGACGTTTTGCAGGATGTCGCCAAAAGCCGTCAACGCAAATCCGCGCTGGCCAAGCAGAGACAACAAAACATGAGCACACACGACGGCGCAAACGATGATTGTCCACTTGTGCCGGCGCACAAGCGGAGAGCGGTATTGGAGCAGAGCACTCCCCACGTCCGCATTGTAAGTTCCTGCGAAGGGAGATACGGATTACGGAAGTAACCAGAAGGGAGTCTAGGAGAGATTAGCGGCGAACCTCTGCACAAACCTGTAAACATCACGGTATGAGTTGTATAGCGGCACGGCTGCGACGCGAAATGTATCCGGCTGTCGCCAGTCACCGATCACGCCTTCGGCAATCAGCCGATCGCATAACGCGCGCCCGTCACGAAAAAGCCGAATGGAAAGTTGAGCGCCTCTGCGGCTCGGCTCGGGCGGCGTGATGATGGAAGACCTGGTTGAAGCCATCTGGTTCAGAAGGAATTCCATGTACGCGGTGAGTTGCATGCTCTTGGCGCGAAGGCGATCCATGCCTGCTTCGGAAAATAACTCCAGGGACGCACGCAGTGGGGCTAATGCCATGATCGGAGGATTGCTCAGCTGCCAGCCTTCCGCTCCCGCCATAGGATGAAACTCAGGGGCCATCTGAAATCGGTTCGCCTCATCGTGTCCCCACCAGCCTGCGAAGCGCGGCAGTTGCCAGGCGTGGGAGTGGCGGTCATGTACAAAGCATCCGGCCACGCAACCCGGGCCGCCGTTCAAATATTTGTAACTGCACCACACGGCAAAGTCCGGACCCCAATCGTGCAGCCGTAATGGCACGTTTCCGGCAGCATGAGCCAGATCGCAGCCCACGACGCATCCTTTGCCACGCCCTGCCTTGGTGATCTGCTCGATGTCGAACCATTGACCGTTTGCATAATTAATTCCGCCGAGCAGGATCAGCGCAATCGACGCGCCTTCGCGTTCGATCAGCGCGACGACATCTTCGTCGCGGATAGAGGTCTCGCCTTCCCGAGGGGCGAGTTCGAGGAGCGAATTCGCCGGGTCCAAGCCGTGATATCGGATCTGCGATCGGACCGCGTATTGATCGGAGGGAAAAGCTCCCTGTTCAATCAGAATCTTGTGTCTCTGCGCCGTGGGCCGGTAGAACGAGGCCATCATCAGATGGAGGTTGACCGTGAGCGAATTCATGACCACTACTTCCAGCGGTTCAGCTCCGACCAGCGCGGCCGTCTGCTGCGCGAGGAGCCGATGATAGGGCAACCATGGGTCGCGCGCATGGAAATGGCCTTCCACTCCCAGTTGGGCCCAGTCTCTCAACTCCTGCTCGATGAATGTGCTTGCAGTTTTTGGCTGCAGCCCGAGTGAATGGCCGCAGACGTAAATACACTCCTCCCCGCTCTTGGTTTTCGGAAGGCAGAAGCGCTCACGAAAATGCGCCAGCGGATCGCGCGCGTCTAACGTGGCGGCGAAATCCTCGCCGAGTCGAAACATCGTCTCGCTCACGAGGCCAGCTCCAGCGGCGTCAGTGAGGTACGTATCAACTGATGAGCCTTGCTCCAGTCGAGATCTTCCACGCGCTCCAGACCATCGCACAGTTCAGTCAACACCCGGTCCTGCACTATTCCACGTTGGAGGGCGGTTGCGTATGGAGTACGGTGGAATGTCACCATCGCGTACTTCGGCACAAAAAGCTGGGGATACTTTGCTTCCAACGCGAGTTCCACTTTCTTGCGCAACAAGAATCGCGGGTCAGCCACTCGGTCCCTCATCTCCACGAAATTCTCCACGGCCATATCTGCGATCGCGTCCGTGTTGATCTTTCGCGCCGTTTCAAACTCCGCGAACACTTGCTCCCAATCTGCATGCTGATCCATCAGCTTTAAGAGGCAGGTGCAGTCTTCGAATCCGCAGTTGATTCCTTGCCCGAAAAAGGGGACGATCGCATGCGCCGCATCGCCGAGCAGAAGGGCGCGTCCATCCACATGCCAGGGAGAACACTTGATGGTCGCCATCGTGCCCGTAGGATTGGCGAAGAAGTTTTCGGCCAGGTCAGGCATTCTCTGCAGCGCGTCTGGAAATTGGGCCTTGAAGAACTTTAGCAGCGCGTCATGAGTGGTCAGGTGCGCGAAACTATGCGGCCCCTCGAAAGGGAGAAACAGAATGCAGGCGAACGTTCCATCGACATTTGGGAGCGCGATCAGCATGTAGTTGCCGCGTGGCCATATGTGCAACGCGTGTTTGTCCAGCCGATGTGTTCCTTCCTTGGAGGCAGGAATTGTAAGCTCTTTGTATCCGTAATCGAGTTGCTGTTGCGAAAAGTTGAAGCCGTTCAACTTCAACATTTCACTCCGAATCGCTGACGCCGATCCATCGCATCCGATGACAACCTCGGTCTCTATCTCGCTCATGATTCCCGTCGACTCGTCGCGCAATTGCAACCTTCCCGTTTTCAGATCCATGCTGGTACAGCGGCGATCGAAAACGATCCTCGCTCCTTCCGCTTCGGCTGCATTCAGCAGTGCAATATTCAATTCGGCGCGTGAAATCGAGTAAATGACTTCCGTCTCATCTTTTCCATAGGGCTGAAACGTCAGCTCAGAGTTGACCGCGTGCATCGTCCTGCCCTTCATCGGGATGATGATAGGTTGCATCCCGCTCCAGAGTCCGGCCTGAGAAAGGGCGTGAATGCCGCGTGTCGACAAGGCGAGATTGATCGACCGTCCACCGCTCACGGAAACACGGCGCATATCAGGACGACGCTCGTAGATCTCGACCTGAAATCCCCGTCGAAGCAGACCCATGGCCAGCAGCGGGCCGTTCAGGCCGGCGCCAATCAGCGTGAAGGTTCCGGGAGCGCGAGTCATTCCGTTAGCAGCGTCCGCGCTTCCCACAACTCTGGGAAAAACTTCTTGTCGAGCGTCAGCTTCAGGTAAGACGAACCTGAGCTTCCGCCCGTCCCCATGCGAACGCCGATCACGCGCTCCACCAGTTGGATGTGGCGCAGCCTCCAGCTCACGACCAACTCATCGAACTCGGTGAGACGCTCGCAGACGTCGATCCAGTCACGGTTGCTGCGCTCGTCCTTATACAGTGAAAGGATCGCGCGAGCCCGCGCGTCGAAACGTTCCCGCTCCGTCGCGTTATCTTCGAATTGCACTTTTCCCATCGTCCGCAGAGCGTCAAAGAGCGCATCGTGCAGTGATGGCTCGCGCAAACGGCGGGCGAGCTCGGCATGGGCTTCAGGTGTCGGGCGGTGATACTTCAACATCTTTTCGTCTTTGAGCCCGCACAGAAATTCCAGCTCGCGAAACTGTTCCGATTGAAATCCGCTGGCAGGTTCCAGCTTGCCGCGGAAAGCCAGGAAGTGCGTGGGCAGCATGGTTTCCAGGATGGTGAACTGCTCCACCAGCACTCGCGTAATTTCCGTGCAACGCCGCAGCAGCCGCGCAGCCTCATAGACCTCGTCGCGCGAATTCGGATTCGGTCCTGCTTTTTGAAGATTCACCACCACCGCGTCGAGATCGTGCAGCAATTCCTTGAACCACAACTCATAGGTTTGATGAACAATGATGAACAGCATTTCATCATGATGTTGCGGCGAAGACTGCGGATGCTGCAGCTCAAGCAGTTCTGGAACTTTCAGGTACGAACTGTAGGTGAGTCGTTCGCTCTGAGACGCGGGTGCAGATGTGGACTTCGCCGGGTCGTTTGCAGGTTCTGCGCTACCGAGTCCAAGAAACTCCACCGCATTTTCGCCCAGCAGCCGGGCTTTCGCCGTCTGCGTCAGATGACTCGACCGAATAAGCGCGCCAATGCTATGTTCGCCGAGTGGAAACGGATAATCCGAACCCAGCATGACACGTTGCGTACTCATCGTCTCCACCAAGAAATGCAGAGCACGCTCATCGAATACGGCGGAATCGACATAGAAGCGGTCGAGGTAGCGACTTGGCGCCAATTCGCAGACTCCACGCGCCACGGGATGATGCTTCCACGCGTTTTCTAATCGCCCCAGCAGGAACGCAAAGCTCCCGCCACCGTGAGCAAAACAAATCCGCAGCTTCGCCGGGAGCTTGTCGAATGCTCCGCTCAGAATCATCGCAACGATGCCCAGCTGCGTTTCAGCCGGCATGCCCACGGTCCACGGCATCATGTAATGCGGCATGCGGTGTTGTCCGAGCATGTCCCACGGATGCACCAGCACTGCCGCGCCTTCATTCGCGCAGTGATGCAGAAAGGTCACAATGCCGTCGTCGTCCAGGTTTTTCTCACCAACATGATTTCCAATCTGCACGCCAAGGTGTCCCGCACGCATGCACCGGCTCAGTTCCTTGCACGCGGCATCGGAATCCTGAAGCGGGACCTGGCATAGTGACTTCAGCCTCCCTCTGCCTTGAGCGCACAAATCGAGTGCCGCGTCATTGAAGAGGCGCGCACAATCCAGCGCATGCTCTACCGGACGCTCATAGGCGAACAGGACCGGCGTAGCCGAGATGATTTGCATGTCGACGCCATCCCGGTCCATCTCGCGCAGACGCATGTCTGCATCCCAGCACGCGGAATAAATATGGCGAAAGAAACGATCGCCCACCATGATCTCCGCCTTGCCGGGCTCGGTGTGCTTGATCCACGGCCAATCGGGAGTGCCGTACCGAGCGGCGAGATCGGGCCACGCTCGCGGGAAGAAATGATTGTGGATGTCGATGACAGGCATCTTTACTTTTTGCCGGGTTGAACCGTGCCACAGTGCTTACACGTACGCAAACTCTCGTTGCCATAAAACTGCTCGAAAAGTGGCGGCAAATCTCGCACAATGCTTTTCAACTTTACTTCCGCGCGATACAGCAGCTGATGACAGTTGTGGCAATACCATTCGAATCCATCGACCACGCCCTCGGGACGCGGCATCTCGACGACGACTCCCAAGCTGCCAGCTGGACGCTGCGGTGAGTGTCGCATGTGTTTGGGGAGAAGAAAAACATCGCCTTCACTGATTGGCACCTCGAGCGGCGCTTTGCCCGGACCCTCCATCAGCCGCAGAACAATATTGCCTTTCAGTTGATAGAAAAACTCTTCGGTCGGATCGTCGTGAAAATCCTGACGCTGGTTCGGACCTCCAACCACCGTGACCATCATCTCGCCGTCTTCCCAGACCTGCGCGTTGCCTACCGGCGGTTTGAACTTTTCCTTGTTGTCGTCAATCCAGCGCTGAAAGTTAAACGCTTTCAAATTCTTGATGGATGGCATGGCGCCTCCTATTTTTCCGGCTTATATGCAACGGCTCGGATCTCGATCAACAAGTACGGATGCGGCAGTTGACGCACCGCAACCGTCGTCCGGGCCGGGCCGTCAGAGTTGAAATATTCGCCGTATACATCGTTGTAATTCGCAAAATCATTCATGTTCACGAGAAAAGTCGTCACTTCGACGACGTCTGTGAGCGCTGCGCCCACGCTCCCCAGGATGTCGCGTACATTCTCGATCACCGCTTTTGTCTGCTCTCGTATATCAAGGCGCGCGGTTCCGAACTCGTCGATCTCAGCGCCCGCGATGGTGTTGTCGGCACGGCGCGAACTGGTCCCGGAGACAAAAAGAAAATCTCCCGCGCGCTTGATGTGCGGATACTTACCGCGCGGCTTCGCTTTTCCTGCAACGATTTTGCTCTCGACTCTTCCCATGTTCTCGTCAATGGTCACAGGCGAATGCAGATATTGTTCAGCTCCGAATAAAAATTAAGCGAGTGCATTCCGCCTTCGCGCCCGATCCCCGAAAGTCCCACGCCTCCAAATGGAGTTCGCAGGTCCCGCAGGAACCAGCAATTCACCCACGTGATGCCGACCTTCATCTGCTGCGCGACGCGGTGACCGCGCTTCAAGTTCATGGTCCAGATGGATGCAGCTAGACCGTACTTCGTGTCATTCGCCTTGGCAACTGCCTCTTCCTCTGTGTCGAAGGGAGCGACGTGGCAAACTGGGCCGAAGATTTCTTCCTTCACGCAGCGCGCCGATTCCTGCAAACCAGTATAGATTGTCGGCTGTATATAGAAACCGCGGTCGAGCTCGCTGCTGAATTCGGGAACGCCACCGCCAGACACAAGCATCGCGCCTTCTTCGCGCGCCAACCGATAATACGAAAGCACTTTCTCGCGATGCTGGACCGAAATCAGCGGCCCCAGATCTGTGGCTTTCTCCAGCGGCGACCCGATGCGTAAAGTTTCCGCTTTGCGCTTCAGGGCTTCGACGAACCGGTCGAAGACCGTACGTTCAACATATACGCGTTCAGTGCAAAGACAAACCTGACCCGTGTTGAGGAACACGGCCTCGGCGACACCGTTCACTGCATCTTCAAAATCGCAATCCTCGAACACAATTGCCGCATTCTTGCCGCCGAGTTCGAACGAAACCGGCTTGAGCGTGGCCGCGGCAGTCTTCATGATCGCAGTACCGGTCTGCGATTCGCCAGTGAAGGTTACAGCATTGACGTCGGGATGTTGCGTGAGGAACTCTCCCGCCGAGTTCGCACCGAAGCCGTGAACCACGTTGTAGACTCCATCCGGAATGCCAGCGGCCTTTATTTCTTCGGCCAGCAGAGTAGCCGTCGCTGGAGTTTCTTCCGAAGGCTTAACGACCACGGTATTGCCACACGCCAGAGCAGGAGCGACTTTCCAGGTGAGCAACAGCAGGGGCAGGTTCCACGGGGTGATGATGCCGACCACTCCGAGAGGTTTGCGAACAGCATAGTTCAGCGCACTCTTCCCATCTGGAGTTTCAGTCTGAAATGATTCGAGACCTGCACCTTTGGTCAAGTCGGCAAATGCGCGGAAGTTCGCTGCAGCGCGGGGAATATCCAGCCTCGAAGCGAGTGCCCTCGGCTTGCCCGTATCTGCAACCTCGGCTTCGACAAAGGAATCGAATCGAGCCTCTATTGCGTCCGCAATCTTGTGCAGCAGAGTTGCGCGCTCGCGGACGCTCGTCTTACCCCATCCGCCCGACGCCTTGCGCGCCGCGTGCACTGCATTGTCGACGAGAGTTTGATCGGCTTCGCTGACCCGCGCGATGATGCTGCCGTCAGCCGGGTTTACGTCGGCGAACTCCCGCGGCCCGCGCACAAATTGGCCATCAATGTAGTTGAGGATGGACTTCACGTTTTGCTTTACTTCGGCAGAACCCGGACGCATCGTAACAGCCGAACATCCGGCGGCGCAATGCAGGGTGCTATGCCCTGCGATGTGCGGTAAGAAACGTCAATTCGCCCGCTCGTCCAGATAGCGACGGAGCGCGTCGCGCCAGGTGGGCATCGCGATCCGGTAGTCCTTCAGACTCGTACCTGACAACACAGAGTAGGCGGGACGCGGCGCAGGACGGGCCATCTGAGCCGAACTGACCGGCCGCACCTGAGAAGCGAGGCCCGAACTCTTAACAATCTCGCGCGCGAACTCAAACCACGAACAGTCACCGGCGTTGGTCACGTGCAGAATTCCTCGCGCGCCCCGATGGCACAAGTCCGTAATCGCTCGCGCAAGATCAACGCAATACGTGGGACAGCCGCGCTGATCATCAACGACATCCAGCGTGGGGCGAGTTGCCGCCAGTTTCAGAATCGTATCGGGAAAGCATTTCCCCCCGCTCCCGAAGAGCCACGAAGTACGGACGATGCAGCAGTCGGGCAAGACTTCGAGCAACCCGACCTCCGCCTCCGCCTTCGACCGGCCGTAAACGCTTTGCGGATGTCGCGGGTCCGCAGTTTCGTAGGGCACAGTCTTCCTGCCATCGAAGACGTAATCCGAGCTCAAGAATAGAAGGTTCGCGCCAGATTCCTTCGCCGCTCTCGCGACGTTCACGGCTCCATCGCGGTTTACCGCAAAGGCGCGATCTGGATTACTCTCGCAGCCATCCACATCGGCGTAGGCCGCGGCCAGCACGATCCAGTCGGACCGTGTTCTATGGACCGCGTCCTCGACTTTGTTCGCATCGCGAATATCCACGTCGCGCGAACTGAAACCGACTACATCGTCCGCCTTCCATTCGCGCATGAGGGCCTGGCCGAGAAGGCCGGACGAGCCAAGAATCATGGCTTTCATTTTTGCGATTCCTCGGGATTACTCGAAAGTCTCGGCATCGCGTAGAGGGGCGCCGCGCTGGTCTTTCGCCGATACGATCGGCTGGCCGATGAACTCCCAGTGGATTCTCAAATCGGGGTCACTCCACAGCAGCGTGCGTTCATGCTCCGGCGCGTAGTAGTCGGTCGCTTTATAACAGACATGCGCTTCCTCCGAGATCACGTGAAATCCATGCGCGAAGCCCGCCGGAATCCACAACATGCGCTTGTTCTCGCCCGACAAGTGAACCGCCTCCGACTTGCCAAAGTGCGGCGAACTTCGGCGCAGGTCGACAGCGACATCAAGAATCTCGCCTTCGATCACGCGAACCAGTTTTCCCTGGCCCTGTTTGATCTGGTAGTGGAGGCCGCGCAGCGCGCCGCGGCGCGAATAGGAATGATTGTCCTGCACGAAGTGTTCAAGGATCCCCAACTCCTCAAATGTTCGTTCGCTGTAGCTTTCCAGGAAAAATCCGCGCTCGTCGGCGAACACGCGCGGCTCCAGAATGAAAACGGCGGGCAGGGATGTGGAAAGTTTCTTCATCGCGTCCAAAGAAGCTAAGAGCAGATAACGACAGACCCAATCGCAGATCTAGAACACTTTCTCGCGCAGAAGTTGTAGAAGATACGCGCCGTAGCTATTATTCTTCATGGTATTGCCGATCGCCTCTACCTGCGCTGCAGTGATGTAATCGGACCGGTAGGCGATTTCTTCCGGACACGCCACCATCAATCCCTGGCGCTTTTCTATTGCCTGGATATAAAGCGCCGCATCCATAAGCGACTCGTGCGTTCCGGTGTCGAGCCAGGCCATGCCGCGGCCCATCACGATGACTTCAAGCTGCCCTTTTTCCATGTAAGCTTTGTTCACGTCGGTGATCTCGAGTTCGCCGCGCGCGCTCGGTTTCAGCGACTTCGCGATCTTCGTTACTTGATTATCGTAGAAGTAAAGACCGGTCACCGCATATCGCGACTTGGGATGCTCCGGCTTCTCCTCAATACTGAGCGCCTTCCCGTTCGCATCGAACTCCACGACCCCATACCGCTCCGGATCATGCACGGGATATGCAAAGACGCGCGCCCCCTGTGTCTCGTTCGCAGCTTCCCGGAGATCGCTGACCAGGTCATGCCCGTAAAAAATGTTGTCGCCCAGCACCAGCGCGCAGGGGCTACCGCCGAGAAACTCCTCTCCCAGCAGAAATGCCTGCGCAATTCCCTCAGGCCTGGCCTGTACTTTGTATTGCAGGCGGATGCCGTACTGGCTCCCATCGCGCAACAGTGTCTGAAATTTCGGAACATCTTCCGCGGTTGAAATGATCAGGATGTCCCGAATTCCCGCCAGCATCAGCGTGCACAGCGGGTAATAGACCATGGGCTTGTTGTAAACCGGAAGCAGGCTCTTGCCCATTGCCTGCGTCACGGGATAAAGGCGCGTGCCCGATCCTCCCGCCAGAATGATGCCTTTGTATTTCGTACTTTCGGCCATGATTTCGATCAACTCGAATAATGCGTGGCAATCCACTGCCGGTAGTTGCCGCTGGTGACGTCACGCACCCATTCGTCATTCTCAAGATACCAGCGAACCGTCTTGCGGATTCCGCTTTCGAATGTTTCTTTCGGTTTCCATCCCAGTTCGCGTTCGATCTTGCGCGCATCCATGGCGTAGCGGCGATCGTGACCTGGACGATCCTTCACAAACGTGATCAACTCCTGCCGCGACGACCCGGGAAGCGGCGCTAACTCGTCCACCAGGTCGCAAATGGTGTGGACGATTTCGAGGTTGGGTTTCTCATTCCATCCTCCGACGTTGTAGGTCTCGCCGGGGCGACCGTTCTGGAGCACGGTTGCAATTGCCGAGCAGTGATCTTCGACATAGAGCCAGTCGCGGACGTTCTTTCCGTCACCGTAAACCGGCAGCGGCTTGCCGTCGCGCGCGTTAAGAATCATCAACGGAATCAGCTTCTCGGGAAACTGAAACCGTCCGTAATTGTTGGAGCAATTCGTGGTCAGCACGGGCAGCCCATAGGTATGGTGATAGGCGCGCACCAAATGATCGGACGACGCCTTCGAGGCGGCATACGGGCTGTTCGGAGCATATTGGGTCGTTTCGCAGAATGGGGGGGCGTCAGGCCCCAGCGAGCCAAACACTTCATCGGTCGAGACATGAAGGAAGCGGAATTGCTTGCCCTCATCCGGCGCAAGTCCAGACCAGTACGCTCGGGTTTCTTCCAACAACGCGAATGTGCCGTCAATGTTCGTGCGAATGAAATCGTCGGGCCCGCGGATCGAACGATCGACATGACTCTCGGCCGCGAAATGGACGATCGCCCGGGGCCGATGCTTCTCTAGTAACTGCCGTGTCAGGTCGCGATCAGCGATGTCGCCGTGGAGAAATTCATACCGGCGATCGGAGGCGATGCGCTCCAGATTGCGCAGATTTCCCGCATAGGTAAGATTGTCGAGATTGACGATCGATGCCGCGTCGTCCTGCATGCGCTGCAGAATGAAGTTCGAGCCGATGAATCCCGCGCCTCCGGTGACGAGAATTGTATTTCCCATGAAGATGCCGAGCGGGCAACGCGGAGGCTTCGCCTGTCCGCCTGACCCGGCATCTGATTGTAATAAAAAAAGACGGGATGCGCCCCGTGCCGTCGTCCAGAACGGGCCTTCCACTTGTCTGATGCTGGTACGATCCGAGGAATGCGCACCGTTGCCCTATTCTTCGCATCCGGCGATTCACTTTATCCGGGCGCAGCACTGCTCGCCCTGGCGGTCATGACCACGCCCTTTCTGCAGCGCAGGTGGTTGTTGATCTTGCGAAGTCTGGCAACGTGGGCGGGACTTGCCATGATCATAATGGCCTCTCGACCGTTGACCTGGTGGATGGGAGCGATCTCTGCGACGGTCCTTGCGTTATGGCTTGTCGAATGGAATGTTCTTCGTTCCGGGAGCGGATTCGCGAGGCTGCGTCTTGGCTCGGCCGCAGTTTTGGTGCTGCTCGTGGTTCTTTCGGGGTCAGAACTGTTGCACCGAGGTATGCCCACCATTCGAGGAGTACCCAGCGACCATTTAGTAGTCATCGGCGATTCAATTTCAGCGGGTATTGGAAGCGACGCGACGCCGTGGCCTGTGCTCTTTCAACAAGAAGTAAAGGTACGGGTGCTGAATCTGTCCCAGCCCGGAGCGGGCGTCGATGATGCGACAGCAATGGCATCCCACGTCACGCCACAGGATTCCCTAATTTTGATCGAGATCGGCGGGAATGACCTGTTATCCGGGGTCTCGTCCGCAGAGTTCAGCCGGAACCTGGATGTGCTGCTTGCCAGGTTGGTGGCTCCTCGACGGACGCTCGTGATGTTTGAACTGCCTCTGCTTCCGCACAAGATCGGATACGGTCAGGCCCAGCGCCAACTATCGAGCAGGTATGGAGTATTCCTCGTTCCGAAGCGCTGCCTTGCGGATGTGCTGGGCGGAGCCGACTCGACTACGGACGGCTTGCATCTTTCCCACACGGGTGCGCGACGCATGTCGGCACTCGTGGAGCGTCTGCTGTGCGATGTGCTGAGCTGCCAAGGCGCAGGATTCGAACGCCCTTAACCGGCCCGACGCCGCGCGCGTCGCATGCCGCCTTCCCTTACGCTTGCGCTGAGTTTCTTCGGCGCCCTCGCAGCCAGTTTCACGCCGGTCATCCGGAAGTAAGCAGTTTCGATATCGGTGGCGATTTTGTGCCATTGATAATTTTCCAGGACTCGATTCTTCGCAGCCTTGCCTGCCGCTTCTCGCACCGCAGGATTCGCGATCAGAAAGCGCAAGCGTTCCGCTAAGTCAGCGGCATTGCCGCGCTGGAAGGTAAATCCGGCGCCGTCGACGACCTCGCGATTCTCGGGGATATCGCTGGTGACGACGCAGAGTCCGGCCCCCATGGCGTCCAGCAGGGCCAATGACAGCCCTTCCATATCCGATGGCAGAACAAAGATCATGGCATTGGTTAGTAGCTCATCGAGCGTATCGCCTGAAACCCAATCGAGCATGCGGATATTCTCGCCGGCATGGGTTCGCAACTTGCGGCTGTAGTCATCGCAATAGCTCGAGGCCCCCGCCATGACGAGTTTGACGCCGGTGTCGAGCTGCTCAAAAGCCTCGACCAGCAGATGGCAACACTTCTCAGGCGAGAACCGTCCCAGGAACAAGAGATAATTTTGCGGTTCGATCTCCCACTCCAGAATCTTGTGAGGGCTGCGCCGTTCGCGCAAAAGGCCGCCATTGGGCACATAGAAAGTTTCGATGCCGTGAGTTTCCCGATAGTGCCGCTGAAGCACGTGGGACACCACCATGGTCGTGTTCGGCAGCCGTGCCGACGCTCGCTCCCCCATCCGGAGTACCGCCGAAGCCAGGCGCCCCCACTTTTTTCGCTGCCAGTCAAGCCCCTGGACGGTCACCGCGGTGCGGGATCCAGCCAGGCGCGGAAGCAAAGAGAACAAAGCCGGCCCCAGCGCGTGATAATGCACAACGTCATACTTCTGCGTCATAGCGTGCGCAGTGCTCAGCAGCGTGTGCAACACGGTCTCCAGGTGTTTCGACCGGATGGTGGGCAGGCGCACCAGGCGCATGTGGTTATATTCGGGCAGCTGCGGCGTGAAATACGTTCGGCAATAGATCGTGACTTCGTGCCCGAGCAGCGCGAGCCGCTTCCCGACCTCTTCGTAATAGGACTCAATCCCGCTATATTTTGCGACGACTCCGCGTCCTCCGATAAATGCGATTCGCAGATTCCTCGGCGGCGATGAGATGGGCAGCACGATCGGAAGGATCACCGTCGGAACGAGCGCCGGCAGTGACACCGGACGTGGCGGCCGGATCGAACCCGGCCGCTCCCAGGGCGCCGGCTCCGTGGTCTCGACCAGCGCACCCGCCTTCCGCAGTTTCTCGGAGATCAACTCCGTGTACAGACTCATCAGCTTTCCGTAATGCCCTTCGGGAGTGTGGTGGTCCCGCACCATGTCGTATCCGGCTCGCCCCATCTTCTCGGCCAGGTCGGGCTGTGAAGCAAGCGATCCGAGGGCCGCCGCGAGGGCGTTCGCATCTCCGGTGCGATAAAGGAGGCCAGTTTCGCCTTCATGCACAAGCTCCCGCCGCGAGCCCGCATCCGAAGCCACGACGGCGCGCCCCTCCGCGTACGACTCGAGGATGGTCTTTCCCAGAGTCTCGTAGGCACGGGAAGGCAAGACGGTAAATCGCGACTGGGCGATCAGCAAATCGCGTTCCGCAGCGCCAACCTGCCCCGTAAACTCAACGTTAGCCAGGCCCAGCGTGACGGCGAGTTTCTGTAATTCGGCACGCTGCGGACCTTCACCAGCGACGATAAGCCGCAAGTGCGGAACCCGCTGCATCGAGCGCAACAGATCGTCCACACCTTTTTCGGCGGACAAGCGGCCGCAGTAGAGCATCGGCGCGTCCGTCGCCGTATGCTCTTCCTGCATGACATGAAGTTTTTGGAAATGCGGGAGCACGGCAAACTTGCTGTTATCCCATCCATGCTCGACGAATTTGTCGCGCACGAACTGGCTCGGCGCGAGAAATAGATTCACGCACTTGGGATACGTGCCGAGCCACTGGTGAACGTAGGCCTCCGCGGTGAGCGTCATGCGTGGGGCGAGACCCGGATAACAGCCCGACGGCAGGGTATGCCAGAAATGCCCGCCCTTGCATTTCTCGCATGACTGACCCTGATCGACAAGGTTGTAGCTGGGACACAACAGCTTGAAGTCGTTCAGGTGATAGAGCACAGGAACGTTCTGCGCCTTCAATTCCCACAAGATCGAGGGCGACAGGTGGTGATAGATGTTGCGCACATGCGCCACATCCGGACGAAACTCGGCGATCATGCCGCGGATACGACGGCGTGCCTCGCGAGAATAGATGGCGCGGCCCGCGCGCCCAACTTTTTGCCATAGGCTCGATTCTTCTTTGAAATCGACGTATGGCACGAAGTGTTTGTCGTAAGCGGTCGATTTCCCACGGGGATTAGCCATGGAGAACAGGGCGACCGTGTGCCCCTGCGAGCGCATCAGCTCCATCAGTTCGAACAGGTAGACCTCGGTGCCGCTGAAAGGATAGTTGTACTTGTTGCAGTACAGAATTCTCATAAGGAATGCTCCCCGACTGTCTGGTAACCCGCTCGATGAAAAAAACGGCGAAGGATTCCAGATTCTTTTTGCGGTTGAAAATGTGACGGACCTGCACCTGAGCCGCGTGCCGCATCCAGTCCAGTGGCTGGCGTGCTGAAAGAACGTTGGCATGATCTTTCTTGAGCGAATCGCATCCCCACTCATTGGGCGCTTCGCCTATCAACGAATGGATGAACCGCAAACGGGAGACAAAATCGGCTTGCGATCCGGCTTCATAAAGGAAGCCGTTCCTGCCGCCAATCACAAGTTCCGGAATTCCAGTGATCGCGGGTGCAAGCACGATCTTGCGTCGCGCCATGGCCTCCATCAATACGAGAGGAATTCCCTCGCTGCGGCTGGTCAACACGACCACATCAGCTCGCGCGTACAGCGAATCCATTTGCTGACGCGGAATATGTCCCAGCAGCGTGATGCTTTTCCCCAGGCCATACTTCCGTATCAGCGACTCCAGCCTTGAACGTTCCGGTCCATCGCCTGCGATTACACATTCAAAATGAATTCCGCTGGCGCGCAATTGGGCGCAGGCCCGCACCAGAAAAGCGTGATCTTTCACGGGATGCAGGCGCCCCACAGCCAGCATCGTGAATCCAGTCCCATGTGTCTTGCGGCTGGGATCAAAGCGCTCGCACAACTCGACTCCGAGCCGTGACACGACCACTTTTTGCTCCTGTATTCCGCGGTACCGCTGCAGAATGTAGCGCCGGTTGTAGTCGGACACAGTGAGGCAGAAGCTGCAGTTTTCCAGTTTCAGATCGAGATAAGTTGCTTGTAGCAGCAGGTCTGACCCATGGAGAGTCAGGCTGAAACCCACGTCCAGCAGCCGCGCAGCTGTCATGGCAATCCACGCACCGAAATATCCATGGTGGACGTGAACGTGCTCAATTTGGTATTTCTCCAGCCGGACCGCGTAACAGGCTCCCAGCCATGTGTGCAGCAGGGCCTTCACTCGTCGCAGGGGGCCTTCCCGGCCACGGAAAATAATGCGTCCAAGCAGCGGAGACATCCGCTTCCAGCGCCGCAGGCAGAGGAGCAGGGCGCGCAGCAAGATCGCGGGCTGTACCGGCTGCAGCACGATCTCCGCCGCACAGTTGTTTGCGCTGCTGCCGGACTCTTCTTTGGCAGGCTTCCAGACACTGCCGGTGACGACATGAACTCCGCGCCGTCTCAACTCTTCGATCTCCTCGGCCACGTAAGGCTCGACCGGAGACGGAAACTGATTGGCGAGATAAGCGACCCTCAACATGCTTGGGAGGACTCCGCCCGCCGCCGCTGCGCCGCCAGCATCCCAGCCATGGTGAACAGCAATCCATTGACGAACTGATAACTCATCACCACCATTGCGGCGTTCACCCAATACACTGCCAGGACAATCGGCCACAGGCGGTGAAAATTGGCGTCGAGGAAGCCGTGTTTCTCACGGGCGGGAATCGCGCCTCGACCCAGCCGCCACATTTCCCACATCAACCACAAATAAAGAGCGAGTCCAGCGACGCCGTGCTCGACCAGCAATTCGAGGTACGTGTTGTGGGGATACAGCGTCTTTTCCTCGTAGCCGCTGACAAATCTTGGGAGTTCGGCCGGCATCTGGTGGAAGCCCCACCCGGTCAATGGATGCTCCAGAAACATCTGCCAGCCGCCGGCATACACGGCTTCGCGGTATTCCACCGGGCCGCGTTCTTCCATCCGGTCACCCAGCGCTCCATCGACGACCCCGGACTCCAGGGCCACCACGAAACCTAGTCCGATCACGACCAGCGCAACGCACGCGCACCGCAGCACCCGGCTTCGGGAGAGAAAGACCAGCGCTATTGCAGTCCCGGCAAACGACAGCCAAACCGCGCGTGTCATCGTGGCCAGAATCGCAACCGGCACCGAAGCCAGCAGAACTCCAACTTTGAGTCCGCGCGCAGTCCCTCGCTGATAGGCATGCAGCGCAAGCAATGCCAGCAGGTTCAGCGAGACTCCATTCGCAACCGCCTGCAGGAGTGGTCCGCGGGCCCGGTCGGCATGAAAGCCCAGGCTTTCGTCAAGAATGAATCGAGGAAAAATCAGCGAATGTGCGCCCGTCAGAAAAGCGATAGCGGTAAAACTCAGGTAGGCCAGTATGACGACCGCAAAGAGTTCGAATTGTCGGAACTGCCGTTCTTTGCTGAATACGAGCCCCGCGAGGTGAAATAACGCAAAGGGCACAAGGAATTTTGCCGCCAGCAAACTTCCGCTCTCGTTGTCGAACGGATGGCCGATCGCGCTGGCCAGAGCAAGAAAAGTGAGCCCGAGCATAGGCCAAGTCGCTCGTTCCACGAACATTCGCTGCCTGCGGACTATTGCGCGCCCCAGGACGCCCACCACCAGAAGTCCAAAGGCCACGCGGTCGACTTCGTAGAACGATACATCCGGATGCCGTAACAGCATCGCCGTTAGTGCCGCCAGAAACAGGAGCGTTGGAACAGCCATCAGCGCCTGCAGCGGACTGACAATCAATGCCGCCGCACGCATCGCGAAACCCATCGCTCGCCTGTCGGGGCGCACAACAGGCAGTGTGATCGCCGGCATCAATCGCCACTTCCCTGTAACACTGCCCAAGAGGTTTTCAACGGCATGCGGAGATCCGCGATCGTGCGCCACGTCTGGATGTACTCCCGATCCACTTCCATTCCATGCGGCGCGGGATTTTGATGAGAAGACGACATTTGGGATCAGTTCCACTTCCGCGAGAGGTTTACAGCCGCCGATAAATTGCTTCTGGAATCGGAAATACCCGGTCGCTCAGCACGGTTCCCAGAATATTGGCGTGCGCCGCCTCCAGCATTTGCTTGATCTTGCGTGCCGTAGCCCGGCGTGTGTGCTGCGCCGACAGAACCAGAATGACCCCATCCGCGGCCTGAGCCATTTCGGTCGCTTCGTCCGATTCTCCGGCTGCCGGGCCCTGCACTATCGAATACTCAAACTCCCGGCGTACTTCATCGAGGAATGAATCCCAGGAAACCGGCAAGTCCGAATTGCCGCCTCGCGCTCCATCCGGCACCAGCCACAGGTTCTCGCGCACATGAGTGGCAAACTGGAGCAATGGCGTGCTCTCGTCGTCCTCTCCCAGCCGTTCGTGTTTTCCGTCGGAACTTGAAATCACTCGCGGATATGAACCCACTACTGCAACCCGGCCGTCGATTTCCGGTGCGAGAGTTTCGCCCACTCTCCGGCAGATGCTCCGCACTTCCGTCTCCGGATCGAGGGCACTGAACACAACCTGCCGCACCGGGTGCACCCCGTTGGAGAAAAAAACCTGCCGCACCAACCCGCGAATCTGTTCCCGCGCGAAGTTCTCTGGATTCCATCCAGTCGCCGTGCGAATGTTTCCAGCGCCCGTCATCTCATTTGTGAAGTCGGGAGCCCGCACCATCCTCGCGCCCAAGATTCCCTGTGTCATGACTGCCTTCCTCGCATCCCGCGCGGGAGCGACGCCAGAACTGGCGTGTTCAAATACAGAAGCACATCGTCGGGGGTTCGGAACGCCGGGTCCACGTAGTCGGCGGTAAATGCCGCTCCGGTGCCCGCTATTCCAGCCGCCGCCAGACCGACCACCAGCACCGACCAGGTTGACCATGCTGGTAACGCCGGAACCACCGGCCGCTCTGCGATGGCCACATTGACGATGCCGCGGTCGTCCAATGCGTCGGCCATCCGCGCCTCTTCCTGTTTCTTCACGTAGAGCAAATAGTTCTCTTCCGCGGCTTTCTCGCTGTTCACCAGATCATCCTGCGCGACGGCGTCGGCGCCCAGTTGCCGGGCCAATGAGCGATACCCTGCTTCCTGAATATCCGTTGCTGCCGCGCGAGCTTCCAACCCTTTCCACTGGACCTGCGCTCGCTGCAGTTCCGACGAGGCCCACTCGTAATGCGGATTCTTGTCCGTCGTCTCATCCCGCACCGGCGACGCACTCTCCGCGGCAATCGCGGTCTTCGCCTGAGTGATCTGCTGTTCGACTTCCTGCACCAGAGGGTGGTTCGGTTCAAACTTGGTCTGCAACCGCGTCTTCTTCAATTGCAAGTCCAGCAAGCTGGACTTCAGGGCTTTCAGCAATTCCGGATTATCCGCGGTTCGTACCTGCGTCGTAGTTCTTTCCGGCAAGGAGTTCAACTGTTTGGTTAGCTCCCAGGCACGCTGCCGGGTCTCAGCGAGATCGATTCGCGCCTGGCGATAGGTGGCGTCCAATTCGCTGAGTCTTTGCAGGGCCAGATCGCGCTCCTCCGGCGCCGCTACAACATGGTGGACAGCGGTGAAATCCAGCAGCTTGCGTTTTGCCTCTTCGAGTTGCTGCCGTGATAGAGCGGTCTGCTGCTCAAAGAAGCGAACTTCCCCGCCGGGGCGGTGCACGACCGCATGTCTTTCCAGGTACGCATTCGCCACCGACTGCAACACTTTGGCCGCCAGGGCCGGATCGCCCGACGTATAGCTGACAGTGATGAGGTTGGTTTTCTTCACGGTCTCGACCTCCAGCTTCTTTCCCAGCCGCCGGGCTGCCCGCTCGGCCCGCTCTGCGTTTCCTTCGCCCATGCGCAGAAAATGGAACCAATCGCGCCCGCCCAATCCGTTTTCCTCCACTACCTTGCGCAGGACCTCGCTGCCTCGCAGCAGTTCAACCTCGGAATTCAATTCCTCCTCGGTGATACCGAGCCGCGTCAGGTCCAGTGGCGCGTTCTGCTGTGCACTCACCGGAGCATCAGCCCGTCCCGGGCGGACCAGGAGCTTCATTTGCGCCTGATATCGCGAGCCAGCCAGCAGATAAAAAATCGCGGCAGCCACAACCAGCCCGGAAACACCGAAAAAGATCGTTTTCTGGCGGAATAGCACCATGGCCAATTCCCGCAACGTCGGCGCTGACGCCTGCATGCCGCGAATTGTGTCTTCGTCTGTCATGGGATCGATTGCGCGAGTGGGTTATGTGCGTGGGGCCGGGGAAGGTGGGTTAAAGGGGTAATGAGAGTTTCTAGAATTGTGTGGGACTCATATACATGCTCAGCGACGGTTTCGTCAGATAGCGCGCAATCTTTGAGATCGTGTTCTGCGGAACGAAGATCATGTCCCCAGGTCGAAGGTGCGCGTCTTCTTTCAACTGGCTCTTGTTCAACATCTTTTTCAGATTGAGCAGCCGGGACTCGACCAGATCGTCATTTACCCGGTGGAACAGCACCACCTGGGAATGCTTTGCATCTCGCGTCAGTCCGCCGGCGATTTCAACTGCCTCTGCCACGGTCGTGTCCGTTCGCAGTTCGTACTTGCCCGGCCGCCCAACATCTCCTCCTACCACGAAGTAGGGCCGCTCGAAATCCTTCAATGCAACCGCCACGAGCGGATCGTGCAGATACCCGCTGTAAGCCTTGCGAACAGCATCGGAGAACTCATCGAGATTCAAACCCTGCGCCTGCACCATGCCCGCGTCTTTCAGGGAGACGTAGCCGTCCGGCTGCAGCGTCAGCGTCTGGTTGAACTCGGGAGCCAGCGTGAAACTGACGTCCACAACGTCGCTCGGCTGTAACCGGTAGAGCGGATGGCTCCCTCCGAGCAAAGGGTTTCCCAGGCCATCCACTCCACCCGGTTTTGCGGCCGCAGTAGTACTGACTCCCACTCCCGCCCCGGTTAGACTGGACTGAGAAGTCTGCTTGCCTTCGCGCAGGCCCATTCTCGTATCCTCCTGCGCGACAACGGCCGGACCACACTGCAAGATCAGCAGCGCGATTTCGATACATGAAACCAATATGAATGTGAATGAAAGCCGCATTTTTCCTCTGCACCGCCGGTCTATCCAGCGGACTCGCTTGTGTGACTGCCTACTGCGCACGTTAGAGGCTGTGACAAAAGTCGGCAAGACTCAGGAAGTTCCGTACACGAAAGTGGACCGGCGGGCGCATCCTGGATAATGGCGTGCAGCACGAATGGTCGTATCGAATCAATGCCTTGCGCAATGATTCCCGAACTGAAAAACGGACACCAGACTTACAGACAGGTCCTTTTTGGCGTACCCACAAAAGTAGACTTGCATGTTTGCGATATCACATAGATGCCGGGCCTGAGAAGTTCTCGAACTCCCACCCAACTCTCGGGAGCAGCGCTCCGGGCGGCAGAACCAGTTCGGCTCACATCGGCGCCAAGCGGTTCGGGTCGCCAGATTCCAACGTTTCCACAGTGCGACGAGGGCTGCGGCGCGCTCCGCCTGGCTCAAATGCTAATTCCCGTTTTGAAAGTGCCATGCAGATTTTGTGCGTACTTTACTTGTAGACAGCCCTCTTAGTTCCTACAATTGCCTCCACATCGTTTCTGTTGCTCCGGACAACTTGTCTTTATGAATGGGCGCGCCACCGCCGTTTCCGGCGCCATGAGCATTCTGGTCGCCGACTCCAATCGCATGCAGGTGCAGTTGCTGGCGGGCGCTCTTCGCCGCCATCCCGATTTTCATGTCACGATCTGTGCGATGGATACAGTCTCGATCCTGAAAGCAGTGACGCCGAGACTTCCGCGGGTCGCGCTGCTGTGCCTGAGTCCACCGACCGACATCGCGGAGGCCACGTTCACTCTCCGCCGTTTTCATCTCTCGCATCCCAAGGTCCCGAAGGTTGTTCTGGTCGCGTCGTGCGACCGCGAGTTGATCGTGAACGCCTTTCGCTCGGGCGCGCGCGGGATTTTCGCCGTCACCGAATCGGATGTGCGCCTGCTATGTAAATGCCTTCTGCGCGTGGCCGCCGGACAGATCTGGGCAAATACCGAACAGCTCAGTTACCTGGTCGATCTCATCTCGGAAGTACCGTCGCTGCGCGTGCTTAACGCCGGCGGGAACTCGCTGCTGACCCCACGCGAGGAGCAGGTCGTCGCCCTGGTCGCCGAAGGCCTGGGCAATCGCCAGATCGCCCGCGAACTGAACCTCAGTGAACACACCGTTAAGAAGTACCTTTTCCGGATCTTTGAAAAGCTGGGCGTTTCGAGTCGCGTCGAACTCGTGCTCTACGCGGTCAATAACGGAGACCCGCGGCAGGGAGAGTGGTTGTCCGGTCCCGATCGCAACCAGAGCGCGTGAAAGCCCCCGCTCTCCCAGCCTGACGGTCCTTAATCTTGCGTCTTGACATGATAACTCGGAATCCGATATAACGAATTCCGAGCTATGAAGGAAGACTCCACGGGTTTGCTGCCGTTATCTCCCGCTACGCTGCATATTCTGCTGTCGCTGGCTGCCGAGGACCTCCATGGTTACGGGATAATGCAGGAAGTAGCCCGCCAGTCCGGATCCAGATACAAATTGGGCCCCGGCACTCTCTACGACAATCTTCAAAAGTTGATTCAGCGCAAACTGGTGCAGGAACTTGGCCACCGCCCTGGCGACGACGATCCGCGCCGCCGCTACTATCGCATCACCCCACTCGGCCGGGACGTGCTGGCGGCTGAGACCGAGCGGCTCGCCGGCGTGGTCCGCGAAGCGCGCGCACGTTTGCAGATCGCTAAGCCCCGGAGGACCTGATGCTTCGGCATTTATACCGTTGTGTGGTGAGCCTGCATCCGGCCGCTTTCCGCAAGCGATTCGCCGACGAGATGCTCTCAATTTTCGATGAGACCGCGGGCAAACGAACGTCTTTGCGGTTGCTGGTGGACGGATTAGTGTCGCTAACGCGGCAGTGGATATTGCGCCCGGAATTTCGCCACGAATCGTCCCCGCTACACTCTGTGCAGTCTACAACCGATGGCATTCCTTCTTTTTATACTCTCGATCCATTCCGCCCGCGCGCTGGCGCCGTGATTCATGGCCTCGTGCTCTCGACGGCCGTCTTTTGCCTGACCTGCTTCGCCATAAAGTACAGTTGGATTCACCTTCTCCATGTGCACATTCCGGAGATTCAATTCGAAAGCCCGCGATCGATCCCGGGGAGAACGAGCGAGGCACTGGGTGCGAGCTTCGAGAAGCCTGTCGTGCCGCACCCGGACTATAAAGTGCCCATCGCTTCTCCTAGCGCGCCCTCTTTGTCACGCGATGTATCCCTACAACCGCGTTCCACCCCGACCGAGATCCGTAAACGTCAAGCTCGGTCCACAATGGTAAGCAACGCGCAAGAAGCCGCGAAACAAGCGGTTCCACCGTCAAGAACGACCGTAGTTGCCGAGATCGACCTGCAATCCTATGTAGGAACCTACGTTAGTCATTCGCCGGCCGCTCTGACTATCCTGATCAGCACAGACGGGTAACATCTTGTGATGAGAATCGCAGGACAACCGAAGTATCAACTCAGTCCCGTCTCTGAAACGATGTTCCGTGTCCAAGGAATGGAAAACTGCTGGGTTGAATTTACCCGCTCTGGAGATGACACAGGCAGCGATAACACGATCGGAGCAGAACTTCGACTGTTTCAGAGCGGGCAACAGTTCACTGCGAAACGCCAGTGATATCGCGCATTTGAAAAGAGTAACGGGGGTCTGTATAACATGCTCTGTACAACATAGGACGGAACTCCTTGCCTGACGCCGCGTCCACTTCGCCTGCTGAGTCCAAGCCCCGTCGCTGGGGAATTCTCGCGGCCGGCTTCCTTGTGCTTGCGCTGGCTCTGGTGGTCATCTACACCAGCCGTGCGGCGTTCTCCAGTCCGCTCGCCCTGGTTGTCGTGGCGGCCATCGGGCTCGCCGCCATCCTGCTGCAGCTTCGTCTTCGCAAGAACCTCGGCGGGCGAGTTCGCGCGCCACTCTGGCTCAACGTGCTGGGACTGGTCTTCGCGGTGGCCGCGATTTTCGTCGACGCCTTGCATCTCGGCGCCAACCTCTTGATGGTCGCGGCTCTCGGGGCCGTGGTCTGCTTCGCGGTCAGCGCCAGCACGGTACTGCACGCGCTGCGCAAGAAACCGTGAAGGATTTTTCGCAGTGTCGGAGTCGCTGCTCTTCTCTGCTTCTCGGCAGAATTTCTCCACGAACTCTGCAAGATGTGCCCGAAGCGCGGGGACAGCCACGCTACGCAATGCTGAACAACTAAAACCGAAGGCCATATTCTACCGCTTGAACTCCACCGCGACCGTGGTCTCCACTACCGCCGGCTCTCCGTTCAGGCGATACGGTTCAAATTTCCACCAGCGCAAGGCATCGGTGGCGGCCCGCGCCAGCACTTCCGGACCGTTCAGCGGCCGCGTGCTAATCACCGATCCGTCGCGGCCTACGACGATGTCGAGAGCAATAATGCCTTCCAACCTCGCCTGCCGCGCTTCGGGGGGATACGTCGGTTCCACGCGATGCACCAGCAATTTCTCCATGACTTCGGCGGGAACCTGAGCCTGCGGCTTCTCCGCGGCCGCCGTCTGCGCTGTTTTAAGTCCCGACTCCAATTCTTGCCACCCTCGATTCCAGCGCCACCAGAAGATTGCGAGGGCCATCGCCACTGCAACCAAGAAAATGATCCACGCCACGCCGCGGCGTTTCTTCGGCTTGACCGAAACTAGACGGCTGGAAGGTCCGCCGCCACCCGTGACGGCAGGATTGATCTTTATTTCTGCGGTGTCGGTCTCAGGCGCTTTGGTTCCCCATTTCACTGTGGGTTTCGCCGTAATCTTATCTCTCGACTTTTCGGACGCGCTCTCCGATTTATCGCCCGCGATTTTTTGCCTGGACTCAAGCGCCGATTCCACTACCTGCGCGATTCCTGCGACCGCATTCAGATGGACTTCCGGATCGAGCGCCTTGGCGTCCTTGGCCCAATCGCGAATCGATGCCCGCTGTTCCGCCGACAAGCCGACGAATTCCAGCCCGCAGCGCAGTTTGTCCTGATAGCGGACCATCGCGCGCGTCCGGAACGGATCGGCGATCTGCGGCAAGCGCACTTCGACCCCGACGGTCTCGCCGGGCATGAGTTCGCCCGCCATCATGGCGGCGATGCCCCGCTCACCCAGGTTCACCGACCGTCCCGGCACGGTGTCAGGAATGCCCGACCGCAGGACAGTCACATCCAGCGGCGCCTGCACCACAAACCGCGGCACGGTCCGGCGCGACGGCCCTTTCCAACCTTTGGACTTCCCTTCTGCCGTCATCTAAATCTCAACGCTCTCTCTTCTCAACGCTCTTTGGAGATCAATCAAGTGGGAACAGCCGCCCTCTGCTATCCAGCCGGGCAAAGCTCGGCAAGGTTCCGCGCCGCCCGGCAGATCTACCGCCGTACTTCGACAATCTCGCCCCCGCGAGCAAATAAAGCCACCTTTGCCATTCCGATAAACAACCCGTGCTCGACTACTCCGGGCATGGAGTTCAACTCCTGGGCCAACCCGTCGGCATCCCGAATCTCGCCAAACCGGCAATCCAGAATGTGATGATTCTCGTCTGTGACAAAAGGCTGGCCATCGGCTCCCACTCTCACGGACACGCTCGCGCCTAGCGCCTCAATCCGTTTCTTTATCAACGCCTGAGCAAAACCAATGACCTCGACCGGCAGCGGGAACTTCCCCAGTACCGGCACCTGTTTCGACGCGTCGGCCACGATCACAAGCTGCTTTGTAGCCGACGCGACAATTTTTTCCCGCAGCATGGCACCGCCGCCGCCCTTGATCAACCGTAGTTGCGGATCTACCTCATCCGCTCCATCTACGGTAACGTCGATCTCCTGACATTCATCGAGCGTAGTCAGGGAGATTCCAAGACTCGCGGCCAGTTCTCCCGACTTCACCGACGTAGGAATGCCACGAATCCGCAAGCCATTCTTTACTTGCTCCGCAAGCAGCTTAATAAAGAACTCAGCAGTCGACCCCGTACCGAGGCCCACGATTTGCCCGTCTTTCACAAACTTCAGACTGGCCCGCGCCGCCGCCTCTTTTTCTTGAACGATTTTATTTTGATCATTCGCCATCAGGCTTTTACCCAGTCATTCCGAACTCTTACATTGTCATATTCCGAGCGACGCGAAGAGCCCGCGTTGACTCTCGCGGAAGGAAAGCTCACCCCAAACTTGACTCCGTATAAATCAAATACGCCGCCAGCGCCAGCCCGAACAACACAGTCAAAATCGTAATTAGATCGAGTACAAACCCGGCCGGCTCAAACGTGTCTGCATCAATTTGAGTTCGTGCCTTGCGATAGCGCAACAATCCAGCCACCACGAGCAACAAACCTGCAACAATTGAACTCGCTCCCAACCAAACCGACAAACCGGCGGTTCGCACCGCATGCCCGCTCAGCTCCGTTAACTGGCGCATCGCGAGCGAGAATCTGCCGATGGCGAAGCCAAAGACAACGATCGCGATGCCGGTCCGCACCCAGGCCAGAAAAGTCCGCTCATTGGCCAGATGGTCACGGGCCCGATTTGGATTGGTGTTCTCAGTCAAGGAAGTCTTCGTCCACAAATTCCGTTACATCCGCCCCGTGAGGCCGCGAGCATTATTCCACAGCTTACGGGATTGCGACTTCCGAAGGCACAAGATTATCGTCTGGCACATTGAAGGCGAACATATTTGTCCCAGGATTTAGCCGGCGAGAACTCTCAGAGCCATATGTGCATGATCGCGTTAGACTATGGCGGGGAAAACACATGCCAAAGACTCGGCAACACGCGATCACAAAATACGCTCTGGCGGTAGCCTTTGCGTCCCTCTGCATTCTACCGGCGAACCTCCTCGCGCAAGACTACCAACCCTCTCCGGAAAATCTGCAAGCCCGCCGCGAATTCCAGGACATGAAATTCGGCCTGTTCATCCACTGGGGAGTCTACAGCGTGCTCGGCGACGGCGAGTGGGTCTTCCACGAGCGCCATCTCACAGTCGACGAATACAATCGCCTTCCCGCGTTTTTCAACCCCGAACAATTTGACGCCAAAACCTGGGTTGCTCTCGCCAAAGCGGCCGGGATGAAGTACATCACGATCACCTCGCGCCATCACGACGGATTCGCCATGTTCGATTCGAAGGTTTCGGACTGGAACATTGTCGCCCGCACTCTGTACAAAAAAGATCCTCTGAAAATGCTGGCCGATGAATGTCACCGACAGGGCATCAAGCTCTTCTTTTATTATTCGCAACTCGACTGGCACAATCCTGACTATTTTCCTCGTGGCCAGACAAACTGGAATAATGGCCGTCCCGATCACGGCGACTTCAATTCCTACCTTGACAATTACATGGACGGCCAGCTTACCGAGTTGCTCACCAACTACGGCGCGATTGGCGGCATCTGGTTCGATGGCATGTGGGACAAGCCCGACGCCGACTGGCATCTCCAGAAAACCTACGCGCTGATCCACAAGCTGCAACCGGCCGCGCTGATTATTCCGAACCATCATCAGACGCCGCGCCCCGGCGAAGATGTGCAGACTTTCGAACGCGACCTCCCCGGCCAGAATACCGCCGGATTCAATACGAAATATGTGAGCAGCGATATTCCGCTGGAAAGCTCCGACACTCTGAACGGCGCATGGGGATTCAACATTGGCGACAGCAACTACAAAAGTCCCGCAGAGCTGGAACGCAAGCTGGTGCGCGCCGCCGGCAACAACTCGAATTTGCTGTTGAATATCGGACCGTACCCGAATGGCGAGATCGATTCCCAGTTCGTAACCCGTCTGCACGCAGTCGGCGAGTGGCTGAAAGAATACGGCGACTCGATCTATGGCACGCGTGGAGGCCCTGTTCCGCCCGGCGATTGGGGAGTGACTACGCAGAAAGAAAACAAAATCTACGTCCATGTGCTGAACTGGGGATCGCCTCTGCTGGCATTGCCGCAGATCGCGGGAAAGATTTCTTCGGCTCAAATGCTGGTGGGCGGCGAGTCAGTCGACGTTACTCAGACCGCGGACGGAGTCATCCTGAAACTCCGCGCGCAAGGTAAAGACGAGATCGACCGGGTGGTGGTGCTGACGGTGGTCAAATAGAAAGTAATCAAATAAAAAATGTCATCCTGAGCGCGCGCCGTTTGCGCGTGAAGAGCCTGCCCTGAGCTTGCCGAAGGGACCTATGCAATTCGCCGGGAGTACATAGATCCTTCGCGGCAGGACGCCGCTCAGGACGACAAGATTGTTTTTCGCGACGATCTGGGCAGCCAATTCATCCCTTCGCCGGCCAGGAGTACTGGCCGCCGTGCTGGTAGGCCAGGTTCCCGATCTGCCCGGCGCGTGCGGCCGAGACCCCGGTTTCTACCGCCGCATTCGGCTCTTTCCGCGACTTGATGCACTCGAAGAAATTCTCCATGTGTGAAATCGTACCGTCGCGGACGCTGTGTTCCATAAGCGCAGGATTCTTCCCTTCGCCCTCATCGATGTGTTCGCGATGAACCGTGAAACCGCTGCGATCGATCTTCAAGGTTGCGTCGGTCCCGCGAAACTCGAGGCCGCCATCGTCGATGGAAGAATTCATCATCCCCTCATAGACCACATCGAAGCCGGGATAGCGGAACGCAGCCTGAATCGTGTCCGGACAATCCCATTGCTCGAAAATATATTTGTCCGCCAGCATATGCGCCTGACGCGGTTGATCGGACTTCATGGCCCAATGCACTACATCGATCCAGTGCGTGAATAGATCGGTCATGGCGCCGCCTCCAAAGTTCCAGAACCAGCGCCAGTAATAATATTTCTCCTCGCTGAATGGCTGGTCGGGGGCGCCTCCGAGCCACTGTTTCCAGTCGAGGGCCGTTTGATCCATGGGTTTCGGTGGCCGGCCCCGGTGATAGTTCTGCCACCAATATGTCCGCACCTGCACTACGCGCCCCAGGCTTCCTCCTTGGATCAGATCGACGGCATCGCGAAAATGCGTCCAGCTGCGCTGCTGCATGCCGCACTGCAGAATCTGCTTGCTGGATCGCACCGCGCGCGTCAGCGTAACGCCCTCTTCAATGGTGTGCGTCACTGGCTTTTCGAGATAGACATCTTTGCCCGCAGCCAGCGCGTCGACCGCCATGCGCACGTGCCAGTGGTCCGGGGACGCAATGATCACGGCATCGATGTCTTTCTCCAGTACTTCGCGATAATCCATGTGGGTGGTCGCGAGACCGTTCGACCGCTTCTGGATGGCGTCGCGGTGAGGTTCATATACGTCGCTCACCGCGACGATCTCATAACGTGGGCCGACCACGTCCGCCGCATCGAGCAGACCGCGCATCCGGTTGCCGGCTCCAATGACTCCTACACGTATGGTGTCGTTCGCGCCGAACGCACGAGTTGAGGCGAGCGCGGTAAGTCCAGTGGCAATGATGAAGCTGCGGCGAGTAATCATGTCTGACAGGCCCTCCGGTCCGTTTTGGCCGGAATGATCCTATCAAGTTTCGGTTATGGAAGGGCGGTTTCGCGCTGAGACTCTACCGAGTTAACTCGAAGACAATTCCACCATCAGGAACACCGCCCAGTTCCGTCGTGCCGTAGATGTTACCGGCACCATCTAACATGACCGGCCCGAATGGGATTATTCCATCTGTGCCAGCGCCGAAGCTGTGAAGTATGCTCTCGCTCCAGCCGCCTCCTGTCATTGGCGACAACTCGAAGACCGTTCCGTCAGCAGCATCGCCGCCTGCTGTAGTACCGCCGCCTCCTGTAACGCCATAAAGATTGCCTGCTGTGTCACGGGTCAAACCGGATGGAGGCTGGATGCCATCGCTGCCGCCCTGGAAGCTGTGGAGCGTCGTTAATTGATACGGTCCACTTGTGGTGGGTGTGAGTTGAAATACAATGCCGAAGCCAGAGCTCCCGCCAAAGAGAGTTGTGCCGTAAAGATTGCCAGCCGGGTCCATCACTACATTCCCGGTAGGCTCTGCTCCGTCGTTTCCGCCTGTAAACAAGTGGAGGACGCGTTCGGTCCACGCACCTCCGGCTGTCGGCGACAACTCGAATACACCCCCACAGCCTTGCGGACATAACGTACTGGTGTTGCCACCATCGATTGCGGTGCCGTAGAGATTACCGGCAGCGTCAAAAAGCAGTGGTCCTGTCGGCAAAGCAACATCGGTTGCGGTTTTGAACGGAAAGCTGTAGAGCACCGTCTCCACGCCGCTTGGGTCGACCTTAAAAACGACACCTCCGTTGTGAACGCCGCCGGTTGTGGCAGTCCCGTAAAGATTTCCTGCCGAGTCGAGGATCGGCCCACCCACAGGGCTCGACCCATCAAGGCAGTTTGTCTGCGGACAGAAATTGTAGAGAATGCGTTCGCTCCAGCCGCCGCTGGAGGTAGGTGTCAGTTTGAACACGATGCCGCAACCGCGGGCGGTGGGATTGGAAGGGCAATTTCCGCCTTCATTTGTGGCGCCATACAAGTTTCCCGAATCATCCATGACCAAACCTTGTGGCGATTGACCATCTGTCACGCCATGCGCAGGGTCGTAGCGTTTGAAGGTGTACGCGGCCTCATAGTTCCAGACGCCATCACGATTGTTCAATCGAAAGACCACGCCTCCGCCATTCCCCCCGCCCGGAGTAGTACCGAAGATGTGACCGGCGGCATCGAACAAGAGTGGCGATTCAGGTTCAACCCCACGGTTGAAGTTGCTGAATGAATGCAGAAGGCTCTCTGTCCAGCCGCCATTGGTCGTCGGCTTAAGCACGTACGCAGTTCCGCATCCGAGCGTACAAGAATTAATGCCACCGCCTTCGGAGGTAGTCCCGTATAGATTTCCAGCCGAGTCGAATGTCACGCCGGACTGCGGGTTCTCGCCATCCGCGCCGCCCTTAAAATGGTAGAGCAGGTGTTCGGTCCAGACGTTCGATGCAGATGTCAGTTCAAACACAGTTCCCATGTTCCCGCCAGGTACCTGCGCCGTCGCACCGTACACATTTCCAGATGTATCGAGAGTCACTCCACCAGTCGGGTACGCTCCGTCGGATGTACCGCTCGCAAAATTATGGAGGATGGTGTAGTCCCACTGGCTACCTGTGCCAGCGGTGAGCTCGAAAACATTGCCTCGATGGTTTAGATCACTCATCGTGGTTCCGTAGACGTTCCCCGATCCATCCAGGGCCAACTCTCCGGTGGCAAACTCATCCTCAAAGAAATGGATGGCGCTCTGTACCCACTTTCCAGATTGATGCGTCAATTTAAACGCCATGCCGCAGCCGTTTGAGCTGATGTGGCAGAGAGCCCCCTGCCCTCCAGATTGCGTTGCCCCATAGAGGTTTCCAGCACTATCCAGGACCAGACCTACAGTCGGGTCCGCGCCGTCCAGGTCGCCTCCTTGAAATCGGTAGAGGACTTTTCCGATCCAGAGACCGTTAGTGAATGAAAGTTCGAAAACCGTGCCACACCCCTGTCCTCCGCCGCATCCTGATCCGCCACCGATCTGCGTGGTCCCGTAAAGGTTTCCTGCCGCGTCGAAGACGAGGCGCGAACTAGGGCGGATACCACCGGTTCCACCCTGGAAGCTATGGATGGTGCTTAACTTGTAGCCCGTTGATGTCGGAGTCAGCTTGAAAACAGCTCCATCGCCAAAAGCTCCGCCGCCACTTGCTGTGCCATAGAGATTTCCTGCTTTATCGAAGATAAGATCAGACGGGCCGGAGAGGTTGTCGCCCCCGAAGTCGTGCAGCACCGTTTCAGTCCAGCCGCCGCCTTGCTTCGGCTTCAGTTCAAATGCAAAACCTCGGTTCGTGGGGCCTCCAACGCGGGTCGTGCCATATAGGTTGCCGCTTTCATCGACGAGCAAGTGTGATTGAGGGTTGTACCCGTCGGTTCCAAAGTCGAATTGATGCAATACCTTTTCTGTGATTCCTGGTACTCCCATGCTGCTTTGATCTGGATTGGATTGCCCGAACGCCGGTACGTAGAGAAGAGCTGCGAGAGAAGCAACCAAAATCAGACGCGTCCTATGCTTCCGCTGGTTTCGTGTCGGTGTTGCACTGAGCATGGAGGAACTCCTTTTGAATGGCAATCTGGACGCCCGTTTCAGCCTGGGCGCTTCCCGGGGGCGGGCTTGGAAGCGCCCTCAATCGTACCCCCCCCTTCGGGAAATTTACAACTCCTATGCACAGCGGTTTGATCTGAAAGCCGCGCCAGATGCCCGGTTTCACGTCTTCCCCGAGCCACCATTGCGCTTCGCGCAACCCCGGACGAGGGCGTCCCAGTCTCCCTGTGTCTTTAAGCTCTCTCTACGGACCGACCGTGACTTGCAGTTGCCCCGGTGTCTGCATGCGGTCGCGGTAGATCAGATTCTTGGCCGCAACCTCGCCCACCGCGTCTACGTGGACGACATATCCTCCATGCGGCAGCGTCTCACCGAATGGCAGATCCATGCCGATCGTCCCGTGACGCAGCGTGAAGCGCTGATATCCGATCGCGGTCCCGCGCCCATCGCCTGCTACCGCCATCGCAACGAAGGTCAGATCCATGTCGTCGGGAGAAGTATTCGTCACCGTCACGCTGCCCTCGATCCGGTTTCCGTTCACGTGCGCCGGAGTCTTCCAGAGGAGCGCCAGGGCCGCGATCACCTTCAGCACAAAGCCCTTCTGCACCGCCGACTGTGTATTGCCGCCTTCCGTGACCGAAACTGTAAACTGAAACTCTCCCGGACGCGCTGGATCGCCGAGCAGCAGTCCGCTGTCATCGAGTTTCATGCCCGGAGGCAGGGTGCCTTTCTCAACTTTCCAATGCAGCGCAGCCATGCCTCCGTGCGCCAGAAACCGAAGCTCATAGTGCCGCCGTGGATAAGCGGGCGGCAGCTCCGAATCATTCTCGATCACCAGGCCTTGGTCCGTGGGAGTGTGGGTCGCAGGCGGCTGGTTAGCAGGAGGCTGATTCGCCGGAGCTTGGCTGGAGGGCGCCTCATCCGCGGGTGCTTGGTTCGATGGAGACTGATTTGCTGCAGGCGGATTTGCTGGAGGCTGGTTCGCTGGTCGTTGATCGGTCTGCGGCGAGGGTTGAGACCCATCTTGAGCTACGGCAGCCGTAAGTCCAGCTCCGAACGTGAGGGCAGCGAGCGCGCCAGCCAGCACTGCGATCCGTGGCTTGACCAACCGAAACAGATTCATAATCCTCCGGATCCATACAGCCCTGGGCAGCGCAGGATGCGTTCGACCGACTCCATACTTTCCCACAATTCCGTCGCCGTCTCCACAGAAAGAATGTCCGTCAAGCGATATCTTGCTCCTCCGCCGTCACATCTTAAGACAACCTTATGGATGGATCTCGCCGTCCGAGTCACCGAGGTCACATTGACTTCGATTCGGCCTTTCTGAAAAACTGTCTACAGGAGATTAGTTTCTTCTTACCCTACTTGGGTCGTAATGGAACTTCTGCTCAATCTCGCGTGGCTGCTGCTGGCCGTGCCCGCCTGGTGGCTGTGGCGTGGCTCGCGAAACGCCCGCAAGTTTACTTCCCTGCAGTGCGTGCTCACTCTCGGTTGTGTCCTTGTGATGCTCTTCCCGGTAGTTTCGGCCACCGACGATCTGCGCGCCATGCGCGCCGAATTGGAAGAGCCCCAGAGCAGCAAGCGGATCGTCCGGGCGGCTGCGAACGATAAAGCATCGCTTGGTCATAACCGTCTCCTGTCTTCGCCGGCGCTGTTGGCATCACCTTTATCGTTTGCTCTCAAAGCAGAGCGCGGCAACCTCCCGCTTGGCACACCTTTAGGTCTTCTGGCAGCGGCCACTGCATTACCCCCTGGTCGCGCTCCTCCTGTCTCCCGTCTCGCGTAGTTCATCCAGTTGCGGATCGCAGATCTGTAGTTATTGCCTGTGTTTTAAGCATTGGCTTTGTTGTTGCTTGCGGCCATTGATCGACACCGGCATCGAAATTGACCTTCAGGAATCAGCGACGCGATCCGTTCCTCTTTACGAATTTCTTACGTGCCCAGCCCCATACTCGACCGTGAGGTCTTCAGGCGCGGGAAACGGTTCAGGCGGCGTCCGGGCAATGGTTCGGAACCTATTTTCGGAGATTCTGGTGCAGAGAACCTGGTGGATATGTCTGCTTCTGCTGGCTGTTTCCGGCGAGATGTCCTTTGCCGCCCAGCCGCAGGCCCAGGCATCGCCCTCTGCGCAAACCACCGCGTCTCAGTCCTGGACCTGGGATCAAGTCAAGGACCGCTTCGAACTCGACAACCCTACGCTGCTCGCCGGCAAATTCAATATCGACGAGTTGAAAGCCGAAGAGATCACTGCGCACTTGCGGCCGAATCCCACGTTTCAAGTCAACGCCGACCAGCTCGATCCTTTCAACAGCGGACCCGATCACGGACCGTTCGCCTACCTGCTGACCACAGGAACCTTCAACTACCTCCACGAGCGCGCCCACAAGCGCGAACTTCGTCTGGAGAGCGCAAAAAAGGGCACCGCGATCGGATTCTCCCAGCAGTCCGACCTGGAGAGGAATCTGCTGTTTAGCGTGCGCGGGGCCTTCGTACAGATTCTTCAGGCCAAGGCCGTATTCAAGGTCGCGCAAGACAATCTCGAATACTACGACCGCATTCTCAAGATCAGCCGCGATCGATATCACGCGGGCGACATTGCCCAGATGGATCTGGACCGCCTCGAATTGCAGCGCGTGCAATATGAGTCCGACTTGCAAACCGCCGAGGTCAATCTTCGGACAGCGAAAATTCAATTGCTCATGCTGCTGAACGACCGAACTCCGGTCGAGCAAGTGGACGTCGTCGGGGCTTTCGACTTCAGCGACCAGATCCAGCCTCTTGACGACTATCGCCGCATCGCCATGGACTCGCGCCCCGATCTGAAAGTTGCCGTGCAGTCCGTGGACAAAGCTCAAACCGATTACAAACTGGCCGAGGCGAACGGCTCGACCGATCCCACGTTCATTTTCGATGTCGGACGAAATCCTCCTATCGACGCCTATTTTGGTGTCGGCGTGGTTATCCCGCTGCGGATTTTCGACCGCAATCAGGGCGAAAAGCTGCGCACGAAGATCGACATCAGCCGTAATGAAAAGCTGCGCGACGCAGCCGAGGCCCAGGTCTTCAACGACGTGGACTCTGCCTATGCGACGCTGAACAGCAATCTGATCCTGCTGCGTCCCTACAAAGAAAAGTATCTGGCCCAAGCCACACGCGTGCGCGACACCATTGAGTTCTCCTACCAGCATGGCGGCGCGTCGCTGTTGGATTTCTTGAACGCGGAAAGCGAATACCGCAGCGTGCAACTCAACTACGTCAACCTGCTGGGCGCGTACCTGACGGCGGCAGCGCAGATGAATCTGGCGGTAGGGCGTGAGGTAATTCAATGACGCACAAATTCTCTTTTTCACCAGTACGGTTCGGACATTCGGACCCGCGTCACAGCGGCATCATTCCGAAACCCGGCGCCGTTCAGCCGGGTGAGGGATCTCGCCCGGGCGCTTCGCTGTTGCGGGCCTTGCCGTTCTTCGCGCAAGATCCTTCGCTTCGCCTGAAAAACGGCTTCGCTCAGGAGGGCGCCAGTAAGAACGGAAGGCGCTGGAGTCTAAACAACGTCACAATTTCTAAGAATCCAGGGGCGTTTCGGTTTCACCAGCACTACGAACGCCCCCCCGGCATAGGGATCAATCCCCCCCCCACGATTCCGTGCCGCGGGCGGAACCAGGCTGCCACGCCAGCGGCAGCCTGGGTACCGCTGGTGTTCTTGCTGGCCGCCCTGATCGGCGGCATGGCCTGCTCCAAGGAAACCCCAGCCGCCACCAGCAAGCCACCAGTCACAGTCGATCCCGATGTCTTCGTGGTCGCCCAATCCGCCTCATTCCACACGGCGAAGGCCGAGAGTCGATCCCTGCCCACGCAGATCGTCGCCAACGGAACGGTAGCGCCCGATGTTAGTCGCACCATCCACGTCACGTCGCTGGGCAGCGGCCGCGTCGTCGATCTCAAGGTCAAGCTCGGCGACTCCGTGAAAAAAGGCCAGACCTTGGTCGTGATTTCGAGTCCCGATCTGGCCGTGGCAATGTCTGATTACCAAAAGGCGCAGGCCGACGAGGTGCTTTCCCACAAAGCCCTCGATCGCGCCCAGATGCTCTATGACCGCGGTGCGATCGCCGCCAAAGATCTCGAAACCGCCCAGGACCTCGAAGACAAAGCCAAGGTCGACCTCGCCACAGCAGAGCAGCACGTACGCGTGCTGGGCGCGGATCCAGCGCATCCAACTCCGCTGATCGATCTGAAAGCTCCCGTCTCCGGCACGATCGTCGAGCAGAACGTCGCCGGATTCGAGGGCGTCAAGAGTCTCGACAATACGCCCAATCTTTTTACCATCGCCGATCTCAGCCAGGTCTGGGTGGTCTGTGATGTCTTTGAGAACGACCTCGGCGAAGTGCATTTAGGAGACGCGGCCGAGATTCGCCTCAACGCTTTTCCCGATCGCGTACTTCACGGGAAGGTGGCCGACATTTCGCGCGTGCTCGATCCCAACACGCGTTCCGCAAAAGTCCGCATCGTGCTCGGAAACGGCGATGGAGCGCTGCGTCCGGGAATGTTCGCCGTGGCGACATTCCGCTCGCGCACGGTCACCGCACGCGTCGTGGTCCCGGCAACCGCGATCATGCGCCTGCATGATAAAGACTGGGTCTTCCGCAAGGAAGGCGCGCAGCAATTTCGCAAGGTCGTGGTGCAGGCCGACGGTCTCGCTCCGGACGGGATGCAGGAAATTCGCGGCAGCGTGAAGCCCGGCGACGATGTTGTTACCAATGCCCTTGAGTTCTCAACCGAAGTGGCCGAGAAGAAAGAATAGGAACTCAAAACCAGGAAACGGAAACTAGCAACAAGAGACTAGAAACTCGAACCGATGATTCGCAAGGCCATCGATCTCGCTCTGACCAACCCCCTGCTGATTCTGGGGGCAGCGCTGGTGCTGTTTGTATGGGGCATCTTTTCGTTTCACGCGTTGCCGATTGAGGCCTATCCCGACGTCGCTGATACCTACGCCCAGGTCATCACCCAGTGGCCCGGACACGCCGCCGAGGAAGTCGAACAGCAAATCACGGTTCCGCTCGAAGTTGAACTGAACGGCGTCGCCCATCTCACCCACCTGCGTTCGGCGTCGCTCGCGGGCCTGTCGATCATCACCATCATCTACGACGATGACATCACTACCTTTAACGCCCGCCAGGAAGTCCTCGATCGCCTGCAGATGGTCACGCTCCCGCCTGGCGTGAATCCAGGCATCGGGCCCGACTACAGCCCAACCGGACAGATCATGTTCTACACGCTGACCAGCAGCAATCCGAAAGTCGACGTGATGGAGTTGAAGTCGCTGAACGACTGGGTCGTCGTGAACCAGTTGAAATCCGTGCCGAACATCGTGGACGTGAATCCCTTCGGTGGGCCGACTCGCGAATATCAAGTTCAGCTCGATCCCGGGAAGCTTGTCGCCTACGGCCTGTCCCTCGCCCAGGTGGAAAGCGCTCTGGTGGCCAACAACATCAACGCCGGTGGCGGATTCATCGAGCGCGGCGAGCAAGCTCTCAATGTCCGTGCCGTCGGCCTGATGGAGAGCACCGACGACATCGCAGCCACGGTCGTCAAGGTGCAAGCCGGCACTCCGGTGCGCGTCCGCGATCTCGGCAGCGTCGTGCAAGCGCCGAAAGTCCGCCTCGGACAATTGGGCAAGACCATCCGCAAAGAGGATGGCACCATTCTTAACAACGACGATGTCGTCGAAGGCATCGTCCTGCTGCGCAAAGGAGCCGTTGCCGAGACCACGCTCGATACCCTGCACAAGAAAATCGACGAACTGAACGGCGTGAACGGTAAGGCGGGACTCCTGCCCGCGGGAGTGAAACTGGTCCCGCATCTCGACCGCAGCGAACTGATGCATCACACCACGCACACCGTCCTGCGTAATCTGACCGACGGCGTGCTGCTGGTCACGCTGATTCTTTTCCTCTTTCTCGGAAACGTGCGCAGCGCGCTGATCGTCGCCGTCACGATTCCCTTCTCGCTTCTGTTTGCAGCCATCCTGCTCGACCTGCGGCAGATTCCCGCAAACCTGCTCTCTCTGGGAGCGCTCGACTTCGGCATGGTCGTCGACGGCTCGGTGGTCATGGTCGAAAACATTCTGCGGCATACATCTTTTGGAGATAAAAAAAAATCATTCTCTGAAATTATCGCCATCGCCGCCCACGAAGTGCAACGGCCCGTCTTCTTTGCGCGCGTCATCATCATCGTTTCGTACCTGCCGATCTTCACGCTGCAGCGCGTGGAAGGCCGCCTGTTCAGCCCCATGGCCTGGACCGTCGCCTTCGCCCTGCTCGGCGCGCTGGTTTTTGCTCTGCTGATCGCGCCCGTGTTGTGCAGCATGCTGTTCCGCCGCGACATGAAGGAGTGGCGCAACCCCGTCCTCGAATGGCTCAACCGAACCTACGGTCGCGCGCTTGACTGGTGCTTCGATCACCTGAAGTTCACCCTCAGCATGGGATTGCTCAGCCTCGGCGTGATGCTCTTCCTCGCTATGAGCGGAATCATCGGCTCCGAATTTCTTCCTCATCTCGATGAGGGCGCGATCTGGGTACGCGGAACTCTCGCGCCCAGCACCGGTCCTTCCGCAAGCATCGACATGGCGAAGCGAGCCCGCCTGGTTCTGGCTGGATTTCCCGAAGTGACCCAGGTCGTCAGCCAGGTCGGCCGCCCCGACGACGGCAGCGATGCCAGCGGCTTCTATAACACGGAATTCTTCGTAGACTTGCGCCCGCGCGAACAATGGCGTTCCGGATTCCACGGCAAGAAAGACGAACTCATCGCCGCCATGGACGAGCAACTCCAGCAGTTCCCTGGAGTCGACTGGAATTTTTCTCAGCCCATTTCTGACAATGTCGAAGAAGCGGTCAGCGGGGTCAAGGGCGAACTGGCCGTGAAGTTGTTCGGCAGCGATCTGAAAACGTTGGAGATCAAAGCCGACGAGATGCAAGCCGTGATGAGCCAGATTCCCGGCGTCGCCGACCTCGGCACCTTTCAGGTCCGGGGCCAACCCAATGTGAATTTGAACGTGGATCGCGCGGCCGCCGATCGCTTCGGCATTAACGTCAGCGATATCCAGGACGCGGTCGAGAGCGCCGTCGGCGGCAAAGCGCTCACCCAGATTCTGATTGGCGAACAGCGCTACGACCTCACCGTGCGCTATCAACGTCAGTATCGCCGTACCGTCGAAGACATCTCGAACATTAGGATTCTCGCCCCTAGCGGCGAGCGCGTCGCCTTGTCGCAACTCTGCAACATCACGCTCGATGACGGCGCGTCCACTATTTATCGCGAAGGCAACTCGCGCTACATCGCGATTAAATACAGCGTCCGCGGACGCGACCTCGGCAGCACCGTCCGCCAGGCCATCGACGAAGTCGGCAAGAAAGTGAAACTGCCTGAGGGTTACCACCTCGACTGGACGGGCGAATACGAAAGCCAGCAGCGCGCCAACCGCCGCCTTGCGATCATCGTCCCGGTCACGTTATTGCTGATGGCGTTCATCCTCTACTCCGCCTTCGGATCGTGGAAGTGGGTCATGCTGATTCTCGCCGTGGTGGCTCTGTCACCCCTGGGTGGATTTCTCAGCCTGCTCATTACCGGCACGCACTTCAGTGTCTCCTCCGGCCTCGGATTCCTGGCACTCATCGGAGTCTCCGTGGAAATCGGCGTGATCATGATCGAATACATCAATCAGCTGCGCACCCGCGGCATGCCCGTGCGCGACGCCGCCAAAGAAGGCGCCGCGCTCCGCCTCCGCCCCATCATGATGACCATGCTGGTCGCGACGCTGGGCCTGCTGCCCGCAGCCATGTCACACGACATCGGCTCCGACTCACAGCGTCCCTTCGCGATCGTGATCGTAGGCGGCTTGATCGTGGAACTGCTGGTGAGCGTAATCCTGTGGCCGACGTTATACGTCTTCTGGGCACGCCCCGGCGACCGCCTGCCCCCCTCCGAACAAAGCTTTATGGCGGAAGGGGAGCATGTGGACTAGGCACGGAGCAATCAGTGCCGTTTGAGGAGGCGATGACGTGAGGACATGGAAGTGCAGTCGCGAAGCGGCGGAAATTCATTAGCCCGGCACGTGAGCGCTGGGTAAACAGAAGCATGAGAGTAACGAGTGCCGTAGCGACGACACGGGTTAGAAGAAATGAACAGCTGGTACGCAGTCGATTGATTTGCAAAGATGGGCCGGTGGTGTAAGGAACACGGTGGGTGTCGATCTCCGTCTACGCCCACAGATGCAGGTTCGAATCCTGCCTGGTCCACCAAGACTCTGCGATCTTGCTGCTCAGGTGCTCGGCGGGACAAAGGTTGCGCCTATCTTTTCCTCTTGATTGACTTGCCGCAAACGCCGCCCTACCATCTCATCCACGCACGCTGGGGCGCTGCTCAGAATCCATGATCGGCCAGACTATCTCGCACTATCGCGTCGTCGAGAAACTCGGGGGCGGCGGGATGGGTGTTGTCTACAAAGCCGAAGACACGGAACTCGGCCGCTTTGTCGCTCTCAAGTTCCTGCCCGACGATGTGGCGCAAGACCCGCAGGCCTCCGAGCGTTTTCGTCGCGAAGGCCGAGCCGCCTCCGCACTGAACCATCCCAACATCTGCACAATTTATGAAATTGCCAGCCACAATGGACGATCCTTTATCGCGATGGAGTATCTGGAAGGAAGCACGTTGCGCCACAGGATCAGCGGCAAGCCGATGGACTCCGAGTCAATCCTTGATCTCGGCACCCAGATCTCCGACGCGCTCGACGCTGCACATGCGAAGGGCATCGTGCACCGCGACATCAAGCCCGCCAACATCTTCGTTACCACGAGAGGCCAGGCCAAGATTCTCGACTTCGGCCTGGCAAAGATCAATTTCACTCCAGACAACGCAGGGCACAGCGCGGCCACGATCGAGTCCGAGGAACGCCTGACCAGTCCCGGCAGCACGATGGGCACCGTCGCCTATATGTCGCCGGAGCAGGTGCGGGGCAAGGATCTCGACTCGCGCACGGATCTTTTTTCCTTCGGCGCCGTCCTCTATGAGATGTGTACCGGCATGCTGCCCTTTCGCGGCGACACCAGCGGCACGACCTTCGACGCGATTCTGAACCGCACGCCCGTTTCCGCACTGCGCCTCAACCCTGACATTCCGCCGAAAGTGGAAGAGATTATCGGCAAGTGCCTGGAAAAAGATCGCAGCCTGCGTTATCAACACGCATCGGATATTCGCGCCGACCTGCAGCGCCTCAAGCGCGATACCCAATCCGGTAAGTCGCGTCTCGACCGACTCGGCTGAGGGTTCGAAGAAATTCTCGACGCTTACGAAAATTCTGATCGCCGCCGTGACGTTTGTCGTAGCATCTGCCGCGCTTCTATTTTTATTTTCTTCCCATGCCGGCGAGAAGATCGCAATCGACTCGATCGCAGTTCTTCCCATCACCGGCGCCAATTCAAATTCCGACTCGCAAGTCCTCGGCGACGGCATCACCAGCAGCCTGATCGACAGTCTTTCTCAGCTTCCCCATCTGAAAGTCATGTCGCGCAGCTCGGTCACACAGTACAAGAACAAAGACGTTGATCCGAAAATCGTCGGCCAGCAGCTCAGCGTAAAAGCCGTCCTCACCGGACAGCTCATCCAGCAAGGTGACGACCTCAACCTCACCGTCGAACTGGTCAACGCCAGCGACGACAGCCACATCTGGGGCAGGCAATACGCTCGCAAAGCGTCTGAGATTCTTCCCCTGCAGCAGGAACTGGCGCGAAATCTCTCGGAACAACTCAGCCCAACACTCTCCAAAGACGCGAAAGACAAGCTTGCGAAACAAGGCACAGCCGATCCCGAAGCTTACCAACTCTACGTCAAAGGCCAGACGTACCAGGACACGCTAAACGCCGATGGCTGGAAAAAATCAGCTGAGTTTTTTGAAAAGGCAATCGCAAGAGACCCGAACTATGCCGCCGCGTATGCTGGCCTGGCACATTCCTACGCTTGGCTCGGATTCTTCGGAGAGATTCCGGCTAAAGAAGCAGTGCAAAAAGCCAACGAGGCTGCCAATAAGGCCGTCCAATTGGACAGCTCCAATGCCGCCGCTCACTCCGCTCTGGGCTACGCTGCCATGTTCGCCTGGGACTGGTCCACCTCCCAGCGAGAGCTGCGTCGCGCTCTGGAACTGAACCCAAGCTTCCCACAGGCGCATTTCTACTACGGCCAGTATCTTGCCAGCCAAGGGAACCTGGAGGAGTCAGTCGTTGAGCACAAACGCGCGTTAGAACTGGATCCCGTCTCTCAGGTTTATAACCAGGGCCTATGCGCAATTTACGAGTCGGCCCATCAATATGATTTGTCGATCCAGCAATGCCTGAAGTTCGCCGCCGCTTATCCCGATGTCTCGATGCCTCACCACGAATTGAGCGCCGACTACAAAGAGCAAAAAAACTACGCGAAAGCGATCGATGAACTTCAAAAAGAGATGCAGTTGAACGGGAATCGCGAGTTGGCTGACATATTCGGAAAGGCCTACGCCGCGAGTGGATGGACTGGAGTTCTCAGGAAGGAGGCCGAGCTTTATCAGACTGCGAAATACGATGATTCCGCGGCAGTAGCAGATGCCTACGCGAACCTCGGCGAAAAAGATAAAGCCTTCATTTGGCTGAATAAGGCCGTCGATGAGCACTCACCACTGTTTATCAACTCCGACACCGATTTCGATAGCCTTCACGATGATCCCCGCTACGCCGCCATCCTGCAAAGAATGGGCCTGCCGCAGTAATGGCGCCGGGGGCGAAGATGGGAGGTCGAGGGATGACGCAATTGGCAGGAAGGTCGGCTGCAAAAAATAAGAGTTCCGAGGTGGTGTAGGGTCCATTCGTCTCGGCCAGTAGCTCGCGTTTGACCCTTGCTCGACCTGCTTTCACAGCCTCCCTTGCGGGGCGCTATGCGCGATCTTCGCTTGGGCTCCGGGCTCACCGCCAACCGGATAAACCTACCCTACGCCTCGGAACTCTATCTTGCCTTCAACATTTCTTCTCTGTTCGCCTCGACCAGCGCTTTGCTATAGACCCTTGCTCGCCCTCCTTCCCAACCTTGCGATCAGGAAAGTGACTCCGCTCGAGCCCCGGACGCCGCACCAACCGGTAAAACTTGAGAAGCTGTCAAAGAACGATTCAGTTCTACGCTTTCTATTTTTTTCGTCAATCGAAATTCCGCGCTTTTAACTATCTGAATTTTCAATCGAGTGCAGCCCGTCCACAAGCGCCTGACCAGATTTGGTGCAATCGCCGTAGACGTTTTTCGCAGAAGCCGCGCTGGTGCTTGTTTCTAGGTGTTCCATTGATAAAGATACATAAGCGGGACAGGCTTGTGCTTCCTTTGCTGCTTGTGAAAATCGCGCGGACTCCGCGCCCCGCAGCGGTTTTGCTCGGGACAGCTAAACCGCGCCCGACTTTTTCCTTATCGCCACCGGGCCGCCTTTGCCGCCCGAGCCCTTTTTCCCGTCCGGGGGTCCCGCAATGTCGGCAATGGTCGTATTCTCCAGAATCTTCGCGGCCGCATCCCGCACCTCCAGAAACACCTCATAGAGAGCGCGGTGCCCGGCATCCTTCGCGATCATGCCCCGCAGTTGCTCGGCATCGCCCAACGGGGCAAGCGGCCCATCGACCAGCCGGATAATATCGCTCAGAGGAATCTCCGCCGGATCGCGCCGCAACTGGTATCCACCGCGCGCCCCGCGCACGCTGTCCACAATGCGCGCATTCTTCAGCTCCAGCAGGATCAACTCCAGAAACTTCTCCGGCAGATCGCTCTCCGCCGCGATCTCGCGGATCTTGATCGCTCCCTGCTCATGCCGCCGCGCCAGCGTCATCATCGCCTGCAGCGCGTACAGCCCCTTCTGTGAAATCTTCAATCCATCTCCTCAGCCGCCCCGCCCAGCATTGTGCCCCATTTTCCGCCTGAAGGATAGAAGAACAATGGAACACAGAAGCCGTCCCACGGGGGTTGACGCATGACTGAGGCTCACCGCCTCCTCGTCCGGGAATTGCTTGCGTTATACGGGAGAGGTCTCTTAAGGACCTCGAAAGGCAGGAACCCTGGGGAAGCCAGAAGTGAGACTTTTTCTCAACCGGAAACTACTGGTGCCATCGAAGGGACTCGAACCCCCACACCCTTGCGAGTACATGGACCTGAACCATGCGCGTCTGCCAATTCCGCCACGATGGCAATCGAATCTACTTAGCAGCGGCGGCTCGAAAGCCGCCGATCAGGAAGACTTACATTCCTATTCTACAGACGCGAGAGTAGCTGTCAAACCATCCTAACTCGCGTATTTTGATCCCGGAAGCCCGACGCCGAAAGCCCGAAGCGGGCTACTCCAGCTTCGCGCTCATCGTAATCTTCGCGTTCAGAACTTTCGACACCGGGCAGCCCTTCTCCGCCGCCTCGGCACACTTCTGGAAAGTCGCGGCGTCCGCACCCGGAATTTTCGCGGACACATCAATGTGGCTCGCCGTAATCGTCCAGCCCGAATCCAGCTTGTCGAGAGACAGTGTGACCGTGGTCGAAATGCTGTCCGCAGTCAGATTCGCTCCGCCCAACTGCCCCGACAGCGCCATCGAAAAGCACCCCGCATGCGCCGCTGCGATCAGTTCCTCGGGATTCGTCCCCGGAGCGTTCTCAAACCGCGTCGAGAACGAATACTGAGTGTTGTTCAGCACTCCGCCTGGAGCCGAAAGGCTTCCCTTCCCATCCTTCAGTCCACCCTTCCAAACCGCGCTAGCCTTGCGTTGCATGATCTTCTCCTCGTAATCGCTATGATTTCAAAAAGCCCGCTCTTCATTGTAGACGGAACCCACCAGACGTGTCAGGGAAGCAAAGTCATCGGAAAGCAACATGAATGATCTGGCTGAGAGCTGAAGGCTGAGAGCTGACAGCGGTCTTTCAATAAAAATCCGAGCAGCTCAAATAAAACCCGCACTGCGGACACTTCAACTTGCACCGGCTCTCGCGCAACTTCGCCGAGCAGTTCGGACAATATTGACCCGGATCAACCGGTCTCTGCTCAACCGAAATTTGATCGGCCGTCTTCACTCCCGCCCCATGTCCGTGCTCGAGCGCTGCCGCCGCAAAGTGCGGCTGACCTGTCTGTTGACTCATGTCCGCCGAAGTTATCGCGCACACTGATCCGGCGCAAGTGCGGATTTCGATTCTCGCGATCGACTCCCAGGAAAAGGCGTAAACCCAAGCCGGCACGCCCCAACTCTACGCAGCGCGATCGCTCGCTGCCGGAGCGTTCCAGCTCCAGCAATCTGCCATCAGCAGCCACGCCCCCAGTCGCCGCCATACTTTCACGTACTTCCCGCGATCCGGATAGAGCGTCCCATCGCCCCGCCGCACGACTACTGTAAAGCGTCCCAGTTCCATCGCCATATCGCCGGAACGCTCGATCCGCGTCGTTTCCAGTCGCAGATCGCTGTATCCGGCTTCGCCCAACTGGCGCAGCAGCCGCTCCACCGATTTCTGACCGTAAGCCGCCTCCAGGCGGGGCGCCATGAGCACGCCGTCGGCCGCGAACACGTTAGCCGCCTGATCATAGTTTCCGGTATTAAAAGATGTTGCGAAATCCTGGCTCAGGCCGCGGATTTGAGATTCCACGTCCTGTGGCGGACGAGAATCCGCCAGAGAACTCGAAGAATAGGGCCGGTACATCCACTACCTCCTGGGGGAAGGCACCCAGCAAAACTCGCTGTGGCCTGTAGCCGAGTCCGCTGGAAAAACGAAATCATTCTAGCGCAAACCTACCTGTGGGAAGTGAAAAGTTTTCCTGAGCGCGCCATCGAGAAGTCTCTGCGCAACCTTTTATCTCTCAAATGGCGCCGAACGGCTCAAATGCCGCGAAGAATTCGATCGGTTGGAGATCACTGTGACCGGCGGCTTGGGCGAATCGACGTTCCACGCCGGGTTTTGGCGGACCGCGATTTGCTGTTTTACGCGTTCCAGCAGGACTACGAGTTTTTTCGACTCATGATCTCGCTCTGCCTGCTGGCACATCTTCTGGAAATCCTGCGGAGCATAATTGACACGATTAGTCACGGGGAGTTTGCCTCGAATATTAATGACAGGTATTGACGACGGCCTAGTCTACCGCATCCCCGGAACTTCTGCCCATCCCCTGAATCCCGTAGTGGATTTGGCCCAAAACACACAGGCCGTTTCCCTTGCTCACATCAAGCCAACGCGAACCCCGGACACGCTCCGTCCCCCACATGGCTGCGGCAGTTTGCGACCAACCGGGCTATCTCCGGCGGAATTTCCCAACGGACTCCGGCTCGGACCCTCGCCACGTTCGGCGTCTTCCAGCCCCATGGCTACATAAATATCTTCGAAAATCAGCCGAGGAGCAATGCTGATCACGCCCTCCGACGACTCCACCAGATAGTCGCCCTTCCGCCCTGAATGCTGGCGGCCGAGGGTGTCAACAAAAGTGAGATTCGAACTGAGCCGCCTGGCTTTGACCAGAAAGCGCGTGCGGTAAGTCTTCCATTGCCCAGATTTCATATGGCGCTGCCCCGAGCCCGTTAAGTGTTTTGCGAGTGAAGAGAATGTACGAGTGAATCGACATCCGGTCAATTCAGTATTTTTGGTGCAGTTGAGGAAAAAACTTCTTGCGGATTCCTGGCGCTCAACTGGTTCAAGCAACAGCTGAAGCGCGCTCCCTTCGTCCGCCCAACTACGGTAGTTTCCCAAAAGAACCGGCGTCGCAAGGAAAATCTGCTAAAGTTGGCAGCCGGATTGTCCACAAGCTGTGCACAGGAAATACAGAAACGCAGTTCTCGGTTCTCAGAAAAAAGTGGGGACTCAAATGTCAGGATCTGCAAAACCCGTCGGTTTGATAATCCTTCTTCTTCTAACTTCGGTTCTGCCCCGCCTCGCTGCGCAAGCATCGGCCAAACCCATCGCACTGCGCTGCGGGAGCCTCTTCGATGGTCGTGGCGATTCTCTTCGCAAGAACGTGGTCGTGGTCATCGAAGACGGAAAGATCAAGGACATCGCGGCTAGCGCTCCTGCCGGAGATGAGGTTGTCGATCTGTCGACCCAAACTTGTCTCCCCGGGCTCATCGATACCCACACGCACATCCTGCTGCAAGGCGACATCACCGCCGCAGATTACGACGAGCAGTTGCTCAAGCAATCGCCCGAGTACCGCACCATTCTCGCGACAGTAAACGCCCGCCGCGCCCTGGAATACGGCTTCACATCGATCCGCGATCTGGAAACCGAAGGTGCGGGATATGCCGATGCCGACGTGAAAAAGGCTATCAATAACGGCGTCATCCCCGGCCCACGCATGCAAGTGGCAACCCGCGCCATGGATGTCACTGGCTCCTATCCGTTGCAAGGCTATGCGCCCGCAGTCGCGGTGCCGCATGGAGTTCAACTGGTCGACGGTCCCGATGACGCTCGAAAAGCCGTTCGGGAACAGATCAGCCATGGCGCCGACTGGATCAAGGTTTACAGCGACCGCTCCTACCGCGTGCGCGAAGACGGCGTCCTCGACGACATCCCCACCTTCACCCTCGATGAATTGCGCGCCATCGTCGACGAAGCGCACCGCGAGCGCCACAAAGTTGCATCTCACGCCATGGCGCTCTACGGAGTTCACAACTCTGTCGAGGCCGGTGTCGACACTATCGAGCATGGAAACTACATTGCCGACGAAGATCTGAAAACCATGGCAGCCCGCGGAACTTTCTACGTACCCACAATCTTCGTAGGCGAATACGTAGCCCAGGGACGAGCCGACGCCGGCGCGCCAGTGTGGGTAAAGATGATTCAGATTCACGAAGACACATTCCGCCGCGCCATGAAGGCTGGAGTAAAGATCGCCTTCGGTACCGACGCCGGCGGCTTCGATTGGAAGATCAATCCCGCGAAAGAATTTTCTTCGATGGTGAAATTCGGCATGACGCCGGCGCAAGCGATCCGCTCGGCCACCGTGACGGCGGCTCAGCTGTTAGGCATGCAGGATTCCCTCGGCACAATCGAGCCCGGCAAACTAGCCGACATCGTAGCTGTCCCCGGCGACCCGCTAGCCGACGTTACAACGATGGAAAAAGTCGACTTCGTAATGAAAGAAGGCGCGATCTACCGCAAGCCGTAACCGACCACTGGCGTAGGGGCGGACGCCTTCGTACACCCAGCGGACTCCACAAATCCAATCCGCCTCTGTAAGTACGGCAGCGAGCACAACGTGCCCGGTACTGGAAGTTTTTTCCACCCGCCCCGGATTTGACGCGTTTCTCTCACCATACAAACTGAATGCATTCAGCAACTTGGAACAGCCTTAGAACGGAACGGTCTTTGCACAACCGAACTGAACAGAACGCACACTTCACATCGAGGAGGAATTATGACAATCGATCCCGTATGCGGAATGATCATTGAAGAAAGAAAGCCTGAGTTCCAAGCCATGTTTGCTGGAAGAAAATATTTCTTCTGCTCCGAAGAGTGCAGGAAAGAATTCGAAGAGCGGCCCGATGACTACGTAGAAACAGCAGCGGCATAGCCGCAATAAGCCTCGCGGCGGAACGGGACGCGCTCGCGGCGTTGCCAACGCAAATGCAGCTGGCAGTCAATCTGGTGGCGAATCTGACCAGGTCCCCGCAATCAAAAACCCCGGACGATAGCGTCCGGGGTTCTATGTTTCGTATTACGTATCGTTATCGAGTCGATGAATTAGCGCTTACCGCCCCGCCAAAGCCGGTTCGTGCGCCTCTTTGCCCGATTTAAACGTGGCAAAACGCTTGTTGATCTCGTCCCAGTTGATCACGTTCCACCAGGACGACAAATATTCCGGACGGCGGTTGTTGTACTTCAGATAGTAGGCATGCTCCCAAACGTCGTTTCCGAAGATGGGATACAGCCCCTGCGACAGTGGACTATCCTGATTCGGCGTCGAGATAATCTGCACTTCTCCGTTCGATTTTCCCGCCAGCCAAACCCATCCGCTGCCGAACTGCTTCGCTCCCGCATCGTTGAACTTGGTTTGAAAATCCTTGAAATTGCCGAACGTCTTTTGGATTACATCGGCGATCGGCCCCGTCGGATCGCCTCCACCTTTCGGCTTCATGATCTTCCAGAACATCGTGTGGTTGACATGACCACCGGCGTTGTTGCGAACCGCGCCGCGAATATCTTCCGGCACCGCGTTCAAATCGCGCACCAGATCTTCCGCCGACTTGCCAGCAAGTTGAGGATGTTTTTCCAGCGCAGCATTCAAGTTCTTTACATAGGCCCCGTGATGCAGATCGTGATGTATCGTCATGGTCTGCTTGTCGATGGTGGGTTCGAGTGCGTCATATCCGTAGGGGAGAGCAGGTAATTCGTGAGCCATAGATTCCTCCGTTTGCAGCTATTACAGATGACGGGAAGTGGTGATCCGTTGCAAGAACTGTGGTTAAGACAATTCTATCGCATCGCGATCTATCTTGTTTTAGGGTGCTCGCGGCTTCAGGCCAGCCGCCCCTGGCTCAGAACCTGGCCCACAAGACGGGCTTCAGAGGCTAACGCGAGCGTTCGCCGTTCCTCTACTTCCGCCCCAGCAGGCGGATGCGCGAAGTGAACGCCCGCCCCTCAAGAGCGCTGAACGTCGGCTGCGGGTGAGCCGGATCAATCACGCTGTTCACGAAAAATGGATTACCGTGCCCCGTGATATTGTCGAACCCCCCGCGCAGAGCCCAGTAATATCCAAAGAGATGGAATCGTTTCTCCAGTTGCAGGTTGAGAGAGAAATATTCCGGAAAGCGCTCGGCGTTCGCCCGCCCGATTAGCTCCTGCTGATCGCTGAGCAGGCTGAATGGAAATCCGTTGCGTGCTTCCATGGAATATGCCACTTCCATCTGGTGTATCAGCGGCAGCTTGAACAACGGGAAATATCCCCACGAAAGAAAGCGGTTGGGAGTGTCCCAGGCATACGGTCCCGGCTGCTGTGGGCTGAGGATCGGGCTATCCACATTGAAATCGAGTGCCTGGTTCGACCGTGCGCTCGACCGCGTATAAGACCCCATGATCATGTAACTTTCGCGGAAGTTATGCCGCATCGAGATCTGCAGCGCGTGATAGCGATCGTCGCGCGTATTCTGCAAAACAAAGTTTCCGCCTTGCGCCGAGTTGACTGAGTCATAAACGAATCCGCGCGTGCCGCGTTTTCTGAGGTACTCAGCTTTCAAGTACACCGCCGCTGGAAGTTTCTTTTCCAGACCGACACTCCAGTTCACCGATCGCGGCGATAGCAGTGCGCTGGTGTCGGCGCTGAAGGTTGTCGTGACCGGCCCGATCGTGGTGACGCATCCCGTATTACCAGTACAGTTCGGATCGACATTGTAAAAAGTGTCCTGCCTGGCGCCCGCAAACGGCCGTGCAATCAAATAAATCGGCGTCGAATCGTAGACCACCCCGATCCCCGCAGAGATTTTCGTCGTGCCCGCGCTACCCAGCACGTACGTTCCTGCGAGTCGTGGAGCGACGTTGGCGTGGCGCACAATTTGGTCCCAGTCGACGCGGACTCCTGGTTCAATCAGCAGGCGATCCGTCAGCAGCCAGCGATCCTCCGCATAGGCGCTAATTTCGCCGTTGAATTGCTCATGCCACGTCCCTCCGGAAAAGCTCGAGTACCGCGTGCACGGAAAGTTCGCGTTCTGCATCGCCGTCTGGCACAGATCCGGCGAAACCGGCGGCACCGCATTGCTCCCGCTCAAAAACGATATCGGCTGCCGGGCAAACTGCGCGTCGTAAGTAATGCGGTCGACGTCCGTGCCGATTTTAAAATCATGCCGCCCGAGCCACTGATGCGGCGGCAAGAATAAATTTGCCAGAGCTTGCAAGCGCCGCGCATGCGTCTCGTCTTCCAGGTAATAACTTCCGCCGGCAGTCAGCGCGTCAACGTAATACGGCAACACTCCGTACGGAGTCCGGTGCAGGTTGTATTGGTCGTAGGCAAATCCCGCTTCGAGCAGCTGGCCTCCGGCAAAATAGTGCTGGTCTTTCGCGCTGCCGATGTAGGCCCCCTCAATATCTTTCGGATCGGAAAGCTGCGGGCTCTGTGGAGAAAGAAACGCGTACTGATCGTGCAAATGATTCACCAGAAAGCTGGTGGTGAGAATGTTGCGGCTCGCGAGATTGGTCTGAATCTTGAACAGATCGCCCACGCGCAGGGTGTGATCGTTGTCCTCGTGAATCGGCAGTTCGGTGTAAATCGTGTTGTCGTACTCTCCATCCAGCGCGTTGTAAAACCACATCCTGCCCTTGTGGATCGGCCCCGAGAATGTGAGTCGCGGCAGGAACTGATCGAATCTCCATCCATGTTTGTTCTGCCACGACGGAATAAAATCGGTGCCCGCAAAGCGAAAATGATCGTCGCCGATTCCGGTATTGAGTCTGATTACGCCGCCCGATCCCTTGCCCTCTTCCGCCGGTTCGCGCGACGGCTCGACCTGGATGGAACGAAAGGCATCCGTGCTGACCCGCACTAACAGCTGCCCGTTCGCGGGTTGAGTGACATTGAACCCGTCAAGAAGCGTGACTGTCTGGTAGGTCTGAGCTCCCGCCACATGCGGCTGTCCGCTCGCGTCCTGCACCACGCCGGGAACGAAGTTGATCGCGTTGCGGTAATCGTTCGCCGCGGGAAACAGAACGTTGATCACGTCCAGCCCGCTCAGCGTCTCCTGCGAAGAAATCTGCGTCCGGTCGATGGCTGGCGGCGATTCGCGGACGTCTACGACCTCGCGCACTTCTCGCTGATGCGAAATCGTGGCTTCAATGTTGGAACTCGCATTGATTTGCACCTTCCCCCGCACCAGCGCATAGAACGCTTCCTTTTCCACGCGCAGATCGTACGACCCCGCCGGTAGCGAAGGAAACTGGCAGCGTCCGGCGAAATCAGTCTCGCAGCGCACCGCGGGGAGAGACTCAGCCTGCCCCTCAATTGACTCAAGCCGAAGATACACGCGCGCCGAAGAAACTGCGACGCCGTTTTCGTCGATCACAGCGACGGTCGGCGACGGTGCAGACTGCGCGGCCGCGGTCCAAACCAACACGAGAGTAAGCAACAAAGTACGCACGGGAATGCCAACTCATTCTACGGTGGGACGTGCTAAATAAAATGGTCGCGTTTTCAACGCCGTTTGGAAGACCGCAGAAAGCCGCAAAGCAACGGCAGTCCTGAGGCGAGCATGTAAGTGGTTGGGTAAGCCGGAGCGGTGAAACTAAGCCCGGAAGACGGCACACACGAGCGGAGACTAACTTTTCGTGGCCAGGTACTCGCAAACCCGCCGGATCGTATCCCGCTGGCTTTCATTCATGGTGAGAAATTCGAATCCGTAGCGCAGCCCCTGACAGTAGCGAACGATCGCGCGCACTTTGATGGGATACGGCGTCAGCGGCAAAGGAATATCGAGAGTCACGATCTCACCGCTTTCCAGGCTACCGGTCAGCGTGGCACCGATACCGTCCTGTCCCAGTTCCGTCGATCGTCCCCAACACGTCCGAAACTCTCCATCCTGAAACATCCGGACCTGCAGGCGTACATCAATCGCGAAGCGCGGAAACCGTCGCGTAAAAGTGCCCTTGCCCGTCGCTTTGTCCGAGGCGGGCTTTCGCGGCGCACCCGCTCCGGCTTCGGCGATAGCGGCCCGTGCTCTTTTTTCGGTATTCATGCTGGCTAGCAGCCCGACCTTGGCCGCATTCCCGTCTTTTAATTGCCGTGCAGTAAGTATCCGGGCTCGAGAGGTAGCTTCCCTCCCAACTTCACCACCGCCACGCTGCTGTTGATGGCGTACACATCAACGACTCCTAGCGCCCCCGGAATCGACGCCACTTTGTTTACCAGGTCCTCATCGGACTCAACGATCATGATCGCCGGATGATTGGTGCGCCCGTGGTTCGCCGTGTTGACCAACTCCTGCACCTGGTCTCCGGGCAGTTCATAAACTTTCTCCAGGAACACTTTCATTTCCGGAGTCGATGGCGACCGCATAATCAGAGTCACCGGCTTGCCGTCAGGCCAGCGGTTGGTCTGCGCCTTGCAGATCTTTACCAGTTCGGGCAGCGTCATGGCCGAGATCGCATTGGACTTATTGGAAACCAGCGCCAGATCGCGCGCCGCCGCCAGCGAAACGCTGGCCACCACAAACGCACCGAGGATCAGCAACCGGAAACAGCGCACTCGACGATAGAACACACGCACTCCCGCAAATTAAGAGGAACTTAACCTGATTCTCGTGCATCTCGCCCAGAGGCTCAACGGCCACATAGTCCATGTACCTCCGGAGCCAACACGAGGTAGCGGCTTCCCTGTCCCGTACAGAGCACGCTGGACTCACCCTTCCTGTGGCCGTCGGGAAGCGCTCTTCTGGAAGGAGCACCGCCGCCCAGTCCCACCCGAAGTCACCACCAAATCTCATGGAACTCTCCCCCCATTTCCCTTCGTATCCTAAATATGTGGTCATCGGGAGGTTCTATGTTCTGCAATCGCTGCGGATCTCAACTCCAAGCCGATCCCGCAGTCTGCCCGAATTGTGGCAGGCGCATCGGCGATCCGACGGGCTCCCTCGCTCAGTCCCGCCTTCAACATCATCTACACACTCTCGGCACCCTCTGGATGTGCCTCGGCGCCCTGTTTCTCATTCCCGCCGCAGGACTTATGATATTCGGCACCGGCATCCACTTGGCCTTCCATCAGCACGAACCTTTCGCCGGTATGTTTCCTGTCTTTGTCTATATGGCAGGTAGCAGCCTGCTGATTCTCGGTGCTGGCGGTATCTGTGTCGGCCTTGGACTCACCCAGCACCGTCCTTGGGCGCGAACGGTAGCAATCATCCTGGGAGTCCTCGCGCTGTTTCATCCGCCGTTCGGCACCGCATTGGGTATCTATACGTTATGGGTTCTGCTAGCCGACGAACACGGCACCGAATACGACTACCTCGCCCGAGTCGCCTGATCTCTGCAACAATTCTGTCTGGGGACAGCGCTCGGCTGTCCGGGCCTATCTCGACTCGCATTGTTGGTGGCAATACGGCTACAGCGAAGAACCTCTAACCGCCAAGATCACCAGGAAGAACCGCAGAGGTCGCAAAGAGGGCAATATCACAGTTTTCCCGTTCCTCTTAGCGATCTTCGCGGCTTTTCTTCGCGAGTTTCGCGTTTAAGACCTTTTCGCTGTATCCGCACGGCAACCGGCGCGTGGGCATCGAATACTTCAGATTCTCTTCCCCCACTTCCCACAGCCGTCCACAAGAATCTTGCCGTTAATCACAGCCAATCAACAGCCCGCCTCGGATTTGCCGTTGCCCTACCCCGCCACCCCTGCCAAACTCGAATCCTCAGCCCGCAAACTCCTGTCGCCTCTTCAGCCCCGGCCTTCCGGTGTGGAAAACGCGGCATGAAAACGACTCCAACCCCGCATCAAGCCCGTCATTGTTGAGGATACAACATATGGTGTTTCTCCCTTGACAGGCACAATCCACGGGAGTAACTTTGCAATCCCAAGGCATGAATTTCGTCCCACGGGAATGGGGCGAAACTTTGAATAAAGGCAGTCAGCAAGACGCTGCGGTCCGGCGCCTGGTTGAGGTGACTTGGCGCTGTCCGCTGGCCAGAACGTGGGGTGTCCGGGCTTCTCGATCCGTAAGCCCGGCGCCCGCAAAAGTAAACCCTGTTGCACGAACCTTCGGTCCTCCGAAGCCAGATGGAAACGATTCGCGGTGGCCGCTCCCCGAACCCTCTCCCGGGGAGCGACAACAATTTGAAAGTTGCAGAAAGACGCTGCAGAGAAGATCTGCGGAGTGACTTCGCGAGCCAGTCTCGCCGAGTAAACCGCGTGTTCGACAGGCAGCGTGAGCGTTAACAAAGCAGAACCTGCCCTCCGGAAGACCGGGGAAACTCCCTTGTCCTACGGCGCAGCAGCCGAATCTCAGGAGCCTGCAATGGAAGGTATTACTCGCCTCGTGTCCGAGTCCCTGGCACGGCACGGTTTCGATCGTCCGCTCGACTACCGTCGCTTGCACTGGTCGCGCTGGTTCCGTTGCGAGTCTCACCACAGCCTCCTGTCGGTCCCCAGCAAGCCCGGAGTCTTCGCCCTGGCCGAAGAAGTAATGAATCTCGGGTCCCCCACACCCCATGCAGGGGCGGACGCCGCTTGCCCTGAGCAAAGTCGAAAGGTCCTCCCGGCCGCCAGCACGGTCCAGTCTCACATCGAGGGAATCTCCGCCCAAAGCCGCATGCTGGCTGTAACCCAGTTCTTCGAAGCCGAAGATATGGCCTTCGTCCTCGACCGCATGCTCAGCCGTGAGAATCCGATGCGCACGCGCCTGGCCTCCGGATGCTACTTCGTCCGCTATGTAGCCATCGAAGACGAGTCCCCCCGCCGCTCCATCTGCGCCGCTCTCAATCAATGGATCGCCAACTCCGGCGAAAAAGTCTCCGGAATCGGCGCCCACTTCGCCTCCCCGGACCTGGCCCCGACCGCAGTCCGTATGGGAGCAGGCGACTTGCTCGCGACAGCAAGCAGCGCTGTAAAGCCAGTGCAGATCCATTCTCCGGAACCCAAAGCATCCGAACCGAAGCCGCGCAACCAAACTTCCCAGCAAGTGTCGGCGCCGAATCTAGACTCCGGAGCCGCCAGCAACATGCACTGTCCCCAGCCCCTCCCCTCCGGCTTCTAAGTGGAAGCGGAATGGGGTGGCAGGGATTTTAGCTGGCGGATTTTGGGTGGCGCAACGCTTCAGCGCTGCGGTTAAGACCGGCCAGCCGCGAAGCGGGGCAAGATTACAGCCCACGGCGTAAGGCGTGGGTAAGCAAAATAGAGGAAGAATAAGCCCCGAAGGGGCGAAAGACGCGCTCTTGACAAACGAAGCAATGCCCAAAACAGAAATCCCGCAGCCCCCGATTCCCCCGTCCCGCTGGCCCGGACGCCCGAATCGGAGCAACGCGAACTAGAATCTAATAAGGAGACCCCCTGATGCCCGAAGTGAGAACACCCGAAGTGAAACCCGAAACCATCACCGCCGCCGCTCCGTCCGTGCCCGCGAAGAAGAAAGCTCCCGGCCTGTCCTTCCGCCGCCTCTTCACCAAGCCCGGCGTCTCCCCTTACAACGAGATCGAGTGGGAACTCCGTCTCGCTCAGATTACCGATGCCCAGGGCAACGTGATCTTCGAGCAGAAAGACGTCGAAGTCCCCAAGGACTGGTCCATGACCGCGACCAACATCGTCGCGAGTAAATATCTGCACGGCAAGATCGGCACGCCCGAGCGCGAGACCGGAGTCCGCCAGCTCGTCGGCCGCGTAGCCGAAACCATCCGCGACTGGGGATTGGCGCAGAACTATTTCAAGACGCCCGAAGACGGCGCAACTTTCCACGACGAGCTGGTGCACATCCTCGTCCGCCAGTATGCGGCCTTCAACTCGCCCGTCTGGTTCAACGTTGGGTGCGACCGCATCGAGCCCAACTCCGACGGCCGCAACTGGCACTGGAATCCGCAGACCCAGCAAGTCGAGTTCGGCGTCACCGGATACACCAAGCCCCAGTGCTCTGCCTGCTTCATCAACTCGGTGAAAGATTCGCTGGATTCAATTCTGACCCTCGCCAAGACTGAAGGCATGCTCTTCAAGTGGGGCAGCGGCACCGGCACGAATCTCTCGTCCCTCCGCGGATCGACGGAAACGCTCTCTGGCGGCGGCACTGCCAGCGGACCGCTCAGCTTCATGAAAGGATTCGACGCCTTCGCCGGCGTAATCAAGTCCGGAGGCAAGACCCGCCGCGCCGCGAAGATGGTCATCCTCAACGTCGACCATCCCGACATCATCGATTTCGTGGAGTGCAAGCAGAAAGAAGAAGCCAAGGCCCATGCGCTGGTCGCCCAGGGATACGACGGGTCTTCACCTGACTCTGACGCCTACAGCTCCATCTTTTTCCAGAACGCCAACAACAGCGTCCGCGTCACCGACGACTTTATGGTCGCCGTGATGCGCGAGACCGACTTCTCGACGAAGGCAATCACCGACGGCCACGTGATGAAGACGTACAAAGCCAAAGAGCTGCTGCGAAAGATTTCCGAGGCCACCTGGCACTGCGGCGATCCCGGCATGCAGTACGACACCACAGTCAACCGCTGGCACACGTCGAAGAACACGGCGCGCATCAACGCCAGCAATCCATGCAGCGAATACATGTTCCTCGACGACTCGGCCTGCAACCTTGCGAGCCTGAACCTGCTGAAGTTCGCGCCCAACGGCACGTTCGACGTGGAAGCCTATCGCCACGCGGTAGACGTCCTGATCACCGCGCAGGAAATCATCATCGACAACGCCGGATATCCCACCGAGCAGATCATGCGCAACTCGCACGATTACCGCCCGCTGGGTCTCGGCTACGCAAATCTCGGAGCCCTGCTGATGGCCGCAGGCCATCCCTACGACAGCGACGGAGGCCGCGACTACGCCGCCTGCGTAACCGCAATCATGTGCGGCGAAGCGTACTTGCAGAGTTCCAGAATCGCCGAACAATGCGACCCGCTGTATCCCGCGACCGAAGCCACCAAGAAAAGCCTTGCAGAAACAAACCTGGGCAGCGGCATAGCGCAGACATCCACCACCGCCCATGTGGGGACGGCCGCCCTCGGCCGTCCAGCCGAGCAAAGCTCGGCAGGCTCTTCCTCGCAAGCTGCAGGAACCATGCCCGGCGGAGCCTGCCCCGGCTGGTACATCAACCGCGAGCCATTCCTGGACGTAATCCGCATGCACCGCGCGTCCGTCAACAACATCAACAAAAATAACGTCCCCGCGAATCTCTACGAATCCAGCAAAGCCTGCTGGGACGAAGCTCTCGCCCACGGCGAAAAACACGGCTACAGAAATTCCCAGGTAACCGTGCTCGCCCCGACCGGCACCATCGGCTTCATGATGGACTGCGACACCACCGGAGTCGAGCCCGACCTCGCGCTGGTGAAATACAAAAAGCTGGTCGGCGGAGGCATGATCAAGATCGTGAACAACACGGTCCCCACCGCCCTGTTCAAGCTCGGATACACCCACGATCAGGCCAACGCCATCGTCAGCTATATCGACGCGACCGGCACCATCGAAGGCGCGCCGCACATCAAAGACGAAGATCTCGCCGTCTTCGATTGCTCGTTCAAGCCCTCGAAAGGCACGCGCTCCATCGCCTACATGGGACATCTCCGCATGATGGCCGCAGCTCAGCCCTTCATCTCTGGAGCCATCTCAAAAACGGTCAACCTTCCCAACAACGCCAGCGTCGAAGACATCATGGAAACCTATCTTCAGGCCTGGAAGCTGGGCATCAAAGCCGTAGCCGTCTATCGCGACGGATGCAAGGCATCGCAGCCGCTCTCGGCCGCCGGAAGTAAGACTGCGAACTCCGGCAAAGACGACGCACGGATAGCAGCAGCCGCACCACAAGTAGAAGAAGACGATCTCAACGCGCCGCCGCGAGCCGTCCGCCACAAACTGCAGGAAGAGCGCGCCTCAATCACCCACAAATTCAAAGTCGGAGACCACGAGGGCTACATCACCGTCGGCCTCTACCCCGACGGCGAGCCCGGCGAACTCTTCATCACCATGGCCAAAGAAGGATCCACCGTCAGCGGCCTCATGGACAGCTTCGCCCTCGCAGTCTCGATCGCACTGCAACACGGCGTGCCATTGAAGCTGTTCTGCGAAAAATTCGCGCACACCCGCTTCGAACCCAGCGGATGGTCCGGCAACCCAGAAATCGGCTACGCCAAGTCGATCATGGACTACATCTTCCGCTGGCTCCAAATGCGCTTCCTGACCGGCCAGCAGCAAATGCTGTTCGAGAATCTCAGGCTGCGCCCGGCGGGAGTTAGCTCGTCAGGGATCGCGGAAGTCCCCGAGACAAGCAGCACCGCGCCAACGACTAACGACCAACGACTAACGACCCGCACCATCCACGCCGCCGACGCCCTGTCAAGCATAGTCGACCTAGGAGATGCGCCAAGCTGCAGCTTCTGCGGGAGCATCATGACCAGAAACGGCAGCTGCTATAGATGCATGAGCTGCGGGAGCACCAGCGGCTGCTCGTAGGCGAATTTTGATGGCGGCGTGGAAGCATGGAATTCAAGATCGTTGGCCGGATTATCGATGTCGAAGTCATTGCGGTCGGCACTGCCATTCGAAAACGCAAACGATTGTGGAAGCTGTATGGCAAAGGAAACTGGCGAAAGCTCAAAGGTATTGCAACCGTCGAATTTCGTGATGGTACGATAGCGCATGCGGAAGTCCATTGGTACGAAGCCCACGGGATCGGCGCGAAGGACTACAAGATCAAACGGGTCATTGACTGACATGAGGGGCGATGCCCAGTTCGCTGTCTGCATCTCGAATAAGGGGTATGCGGCCTCCTTAGAGGTGCGCAAGATTTATCGCCTCATTCCAGATAAGGCTGGGGCGAAGCACGGTCTGGTTCGAGTAGTCGATGAGATGGGTGAGGATTATTTGTTTCCGGAGGAGTACTTCGTTTCTCTAAGGCTGCCGCAGGCTGCGGAACGTGCAGTGTTGAAAGCCATTTGAGCCAATACGCTCGCCGGCTACCGCTGGAACCCGTAATTTTGTCATTCCGACCGAGCGCGTCTCACGCGCGACCGCGGAACCTGCTGTTGGATCGTTAGCAAAATTTTAGCCGGCGCCAGTCTGAGTCGGCGCCAGAACCAAAGGGCCCTACAACCAAATTTGAAAGACGTACTGTGAAGGGGGACACGGCGCGCCGTGTCCCCCTTCTCCAATTGGATTAAGGAGGCAACGATGGAAAGCTCACTGCCCTACCTCGTAAGCCTGGCTCAGCCAAGAACGCGCTGGAGAAAATTCGGCAAGCGGCTACGCCGGAACGAGTGACCGGGGATTTTGTCACGACGAAGTTAGGCATAAAGGGCGGCACAGAGGGCCGCCCTCATACCATTTTTGAAGAAAATCGGGCTTGTCAACTCCACTGCATCAAGCTCCAGCAAGAATCTTCGGGACGGCCCCGCACTAAGTCTTTCGTACACAATCAATCTCAACCTTCCAGCAACGTCTGACCAATCAGTTTTCAATGCCATCTTCCGGAGTCTTAAGGAGCACCTAATCTCAAATGCCGAGTCATAGAATTGTCGAACAGATAAAAGCTTTCGGAATGACCAATCAGATATTGGCTGAGGATCTCCGTCGGATCGAAAAGTTTTATACCGTCGACTTGGGACATACTCTCGCTGCAAACGCTCGCGTCGAGGATATGTATTACCCCCAGCTTGAGGCTGTCGTACGGAGAGAAGCGGCTGCGATGGCGAAGCACTACGAGGTCTTTTACTGTTTGGAAAAATCAATTCGCGCACTTGTCTCCGACACGATGGCAACAGCGGAAAGAACGGAGGAATGGTGGGCCTCTTCGCGAATTCCTGGCACCGTGAAATCTGACGTAGAAGCTCGCATTCAAAAAGAAGTTGATACGGGAATGACAAGGAGGTCGTGGGACGAACTCGACTATACGACTTTCGGAGAGCTCTCCGTAATAATCGCGTCAAACTGGGATATTTTTGGCGGACTCTTTAGCAGCAAGAAGGCCGTGGAAAAAGTCATGTCTAACCTGAACTCTCTTAGAGGTCCGATTGCGCACTGTAGTCCGCTGGCTGAGGATGAAATCCTGCGACTTCAGCTTACCGTCCGTGACTGGTTCAGATTGATGGAGTAGGCGGGTCGGGCGGGCGGCCCGCCTTTCTTCTTCTCGGCTTATGGCGTTCCAATTGAGGGTGCCAGGTCCCCCATCCTCCGTGCTTTTTGGCGAAGCGTCGGCGGACGCGTCAAGCTTATGGGGCGCAGTATAATTAAACTATGCCGCAGCGGATCAAACTCGATAACAGCCGTCCGGTCACCGCATACGACACCGCGCGCACGCTGGGAGTTTCCAAAAAACGCACTGCTCAGATCATTCGCGACGTGCAACGCATCCTTTCTCGCGATCCTAAAACTGGGGAATTCGTGGTTCGGGCCACGCGTTCAGGAAAAACTGTGAACAGCTCCCACAATGCCAGCACGAAATTCAAAAAGACGCATTCGTCGCAGACGGCGAGCGCGGCACGCCGCAAAGCCTAGTCTCAGGGAAAGTTCGGTTTTCTTGAATATCCCTTACGACCCCGGCTTCGAAAATCTCTTCCTTGCCTACATTGCAGGCATCAGCGCTTCGGATTCACTCTGCGGGCAACCCTCGAGATTCCATTTGGCGAGCGCAGGCTCGATCGAATGCTTTCTCTGATCCGAGAGTCAAAATATTCCATTCACGATCTGTCGCGCGTGCAAGTGGATAGAAAATCTCCGCGCACGCCGCGCTTTAACATGCCGTTCGAGCTTGGACTGACAGTCGCCATAGGAAAGTCAAGCCATCCTGATCATGCCTGGATCGCCTGCGAGACGGTTCCGCATCGGATCAAGAAATCATTGAGCGATCTGGACGGGACCGATGCATATATTCACGGCGGAACGATTGCCGGCGTGTTTCGTGAACTGGGGAATGCATTTGTCGGGAGCACTCGCCAACCCACGGTGAAAGAAATGTCACAGATTTATCGAGTGCTGAGGTCACAATTTCAAAGTGTTCTGGATGGAGCGGGTGCCAAAGATGCATTCAATGCGAGAGTATTCCGAGAACTTTGGGTGCGCGCAAGCACGGCAGCCGACGAACTCATTGCGGCCTGACCGAGTCTCCTACAAGGCGCGAAAACCCGGGTGGCCCGGCCCAAAGCTCATCAACTCCCGGGGCTGGCCGGTCCAAGCTCCGCTTTAGGCGGAGATTTTGATTCTGCCACCCGTCCACGTTTTCCACAGGAGCCGACGTGTTCTCTATCCCGACATGTGACGGACAACCTTGTCTGAGAATCCTGATGTTGAAATAGTGGGAGCAGGCGTGGAAATCAAACCAAGGTCGGGGAGTGTAATGACGCAGCCGGGAATCTTCACTATCGCAAGCGCGGGAGCGCTAGCCGCCCGCCAGCATTCTGGCACCCGGAAATTTGAAGCTAAACCCTTTCCCCATAGGATTTTACGAGTAAGTCCTTGCCGCTCAGGATTTTACGCAGATCGACGGAGTATATCTTGACCACAACTAGACAGAAATAAAGATGTTAGTAGATCGAGCGGAAAAAAATATGAGATCGGAATCCGGGGCAAGAAAACCTGAAGCGCCTGCGCTCAGCCCTTCTTGGGAGCGGAACCAGTCGGCGTCGCTTGGTCAGCATCCGGAAGAGCAGCGGGGGCGGCGTCAGCAGCTTTCTTTTGCGGAAGCTTTTTGGCCGCTTCAGCGCGCTGGCGCTCTTGATGGCGGCGATTGTGGAATTGCTGGTCGGCAGCTTGTTTCTTCATGACTCAATCATGTCACAGATTCCGGGGACAAGGGAAAAGGACAAGGGAAAAACAGCGCGGTCCCTATTTCTTCTTCGGTTTTGCTGAACTCTTCTTCACTGCGACCTTCGCCGCGTCACGATTCTTCCCTCCAAATACGCGGACGAAAATCTTGTCGACATTCTTCAGCTGCCGTGCAAGATCGAAGGCGTGCTCAATCTGCTTGCGGGGAACTCTGCCGGTGATCTCTTTATCGGCGAGCACTAACGCATGGAAGTCGAGATCTTCTTTCCAGGCGCGCATGGCGTGGGATTGCACCAGGCGATACGCATCTTCGCGGCTGACGCCGTGCTCGACTAAGTCGAGCAATAACTGTCCGCTGAAGATCAGGCCGCGCGTGCTGTCGAGGTTGGCGCGCATGCGCTTGGGATAGACGAACATAGTGTCGATCAGGTTCGCGGTCTTGTTTAGAAGGTAATCAGTAAGCGTGGTCGAGTCCGGCAGGATAACGCGCTCGGCGGACGAATGAGAGATGTCGCGCTCATGCCAGAGCGCGACGTTTTCAAATCCAGCCTGCGCGTTGCCGCGGACAACGCGGGCCAGTCCGCTGATCTGCTCGCTGGTCACGGGATTGCGCTTGTGCGGCATGGCCGACGATCCTTTTTGCTTCTCGCTGAAGAATTCCTCCGCCTCACGAACTTCAGTGCGCTGCAGGTGACGAATCTCAGTGGCAATCTTATCTAGTGTCGATGCGATCACGGCCAGCGTCGAGAGGTAAGCTGCGTGGCGATCGCGTTGGATAACCTGCGACGAGACCGCAGCAGGCTTCAATCCAAGGCGGGCGCAGATCTTTTCTTCCAGCTCTGGCGTGAGATGGGCAAAGATTCCCACCGCCCCGGAGAACTTGCCGACCCGCATGTCTTCCGCAGCGGCTCTGAAGCGCGCGATGTTGCGCTGCGTCTCCGAATACCAGTTGGCGATTTTGAATCCGAAGGTAATGGGCTCGGCGTGGATGCCATGCGTCCGTCCGACCATCGGCGTGTCTTTAAACTCCCACGCGCGGCGCTCGAGGACTTCGGAGAGCCGGTCAAGATCTTTCTCTATTACTTCGGAGGCTTGACGAATCAGGAGCGCCTGAGCAGTGTCGACGACATCGTTGGAAGTGAGGCCGTAGTGGAACCAGCGTGACTGCGGCCCAACGAATTCGGCAACTGCCGTCGTGAACGCGATCACATCATGGCGAACCTCAGCTTCGATCTCGTGAATGCGTTCGACTTTGAAGTTGGCACGTTCGCGAATAGCTTTCGCGGCGTCCTTGGGAATGAGTCCGGCCTCGGCGAGTGTCTCGGTGGCAGCAACTTCGACAGCCAGCCAGGTGCGGAAGCGGTTTTCGTCGCTCCAGATGCGGGCCATCTCGGGCCGGGTATAGCGAGGGATCACGGTAAGCCTGCTCCTGTTCGCGACCGGAAATTCGGGACTAAGGATTCTAAATGGAGTGGCGCGAAAGAGGCTAGAGCAGAGCGTGATCGAAGTCAAAGACTGGTCGCGGAGGAGCCATTGTCCGCTTCTCCCGTAAAGATCAGGCCAGAGATTTGGCTCCTCGCAGGGAAACGCGAGGACAATTCGTGTGCGTTCACGCGAGCTTCTCTAGTATATCGTTTCACGATATACTAACTTTGTGGACTATCGCCTCACGATACAATCTTCGGGATGAAGAGGCTCACCCTGTCGGATTATCAAGCCCTGGCCGAATTTCGGTATCAGATTCGAAAGTTTCTGCACTTCAGCGAGCGCGCCGTGCAGGCGTCGGGACTGGAACGGGGACAGTACCAGCTCTTGCTGGCCATCAAGGGAATGCCGGAGGGTGTGCGGCCGAGAATCCGCGAATTGGCCAACCGGATGCAGATTCAGCATCACAGCGCAGTGGAACTCATCAACCGGCTGGAGGCTGGCGGATTTGTGCGGCGAGAACGGGCCCGGGACGACCGGCGGGAGGTGCTGCTGGCGCTCACTCCCAAGGGCGAGCACGTGCTGGCGGAGTTGGCGTTGCATCATCATGAGGAATTGCGCAGCGCGGCGCCGAGTTTAGTCACGGCCCTGAAGAAGGTGATGCACGGGGGCGGACGCAGGCGGCACGAAAAGAATACTTAAGAATACTAATACAAATGATGAAAGCTGACCTACGCACATCTGTTTCGCCACCGGCTCAGTTTCGAGTTGTGCTGGTATCGTTTCTGGCCGCAGGCATCGGACTCGTGGCCGGTGTGATCGCCTACGCTCTGTACAAGCTGATTGGACTGTTCACCAATCTCTTCTTCTTTCATCGCTGGTCAACGACGTTTACCAGTGTGGGATCTAATCATCTTGGCGCATGGGTCATCCTCGTGCCAGTGATTGGTGGGTTGGTTGTCGGCGTCATGGCCAAGTACGGGACGTCGAAGATCAAAGGGCACGGCATTCCTGAAGCGATGGAAGCGGTGCTAACCAACCGTAGCCGTATCGAGCCGCGAGTCGCGCTGTTGAAGCCCATTTCGGCCGCAATCGCAATCGGGACTGGCGGACCGTTTGGGGCGGAAGGTCCGATCATTCAGACCGGTGGTGCGATTGGTTCACTGGTGGGACAAGCATTGCACGTAACCGCAGTCGAGCGGAAAGTGCTGCTGGCCGCCGGGGCCGCGGCGGGAATGTCGGCGACATTCAACACTCCGATTGCGGGCGTGATTCTGGCGATTGAGTTGTTGCTGTTTGAATTCAAGTCACGATCGTTCATCCCGTTGGTGATCGCGAGCACACTGGCGACAGCGGTCCACATGCAATTGCTGGGACCAGGGCCGATGTTTACGGTTTCGGCAGTGGACTTCGGGATTCCACATGCACTGCCCTTTTACTTGGTGCTCGGTGTTCTGTGCGGGTTGGCGGCAATTGCACTGAGCAAGTCACTCTATTGGGTGGAAGATTTATTCGAGAAGCTTCCCGTCGACGAGATGTGGTGGCCGGCGATTGGTGCCCTGGCGCTGGGCGTCATTGGCTTCTTCGTGCCGCGCGTGTTTGGCGTGGGCTACGACACGATTGGCGACATTCTGAATGGCAGCCTGGCATGGAAACTCCTATTGGTCCTGATGTTCGCGAAATCCGCAGCGCTTGTGATCTCCCTCGGATCGGGGACATCAGGAGGATTACTGGCTCCGACGTTTCTGTGGAGTGCGGCCATGGGCGGGCTGTTCGCCATGGTAGGGAATCATTTTTTCCCATCTGCGCATCTTTCGCCGGGAGCTTTCGCGCTGGTGGCGATGGGTGCGGTATTTGGCGCTGCGTCGCGCGCGACATTTTCGTTCATCATCTTTGCGTTTGAAATCACCAGAGACTACAACTCCGTGCTGCCCTTGATGCTGGCGGCCGTGATCGCCGACGGTATCGCCATGCTCTTCATGCCCAACAGTTCGATCATGACTGAGAAGTTAGCGCGCCGCGGACTTCGCGTTCACCAGGACTATGAGGCTGACGCGCTCACCCAGGCAACCGTTTCGCAAACCATGGAAAAGGAAGCGCCTGTAGTGGCGTCAAGCACAAAGGTCGGAGTCCTGGCCGAACGCATTGCGCGGCATGATCCCGCGGTCGCGCGGCACCAGGCACTGCTGATTCTTGACGACGCACAAAAGCTCGTAGGAATCATTACGCGCGGCGACATTCTGCGGGCTCTCGACAAAGATTCTGCAGGAGAGATGTCGGTGCTTGAGGCGGGCAGCACTCATCTGGTGGTGGCGTATCCGGATGAACTGGTTTCGGAAGCGGCAGCGAAGCTCTTACGCTTCGACGTTGGACGCCTCCCCGTCGTCGACCGGGCCGACGAGCGAAAGGTGGTTGGGTATATGGGCCGCGCGGCGATTCTTGCTACGCGCTTGCTGCGATTCCACAATGAACATGTGCGCGAGCCAGGATGGTTCGCGACCTCCAAGCCGAGTAATCCGAGTAACGGGGCGGTTTGAACTTCGACAGGAAAAAAACATCAACTACAAAGAAACGCAAAATAATCGAAGAAATTTCTTTGGCTGCGACCGGACCAAACCTTCGGTACTGAGTCAGTTTGGATCTATACAGTCACATTCAACATCGCCTGTCTGTGGCATGATATTTGAGTGACCTCCGGTGCAAAGGAAACTGACCCCATACCCCCAAACTTCCGGCAGCAACTCTTCCACCATATTGGATCCTACCTCACGCGCGAGGCGGTAATTCTGACTCTGCTGGCCGGTTTGGCGGTGGTTTGTTTCGCGGGTGTAACTGGGCTGTCGCGACTCTACCACGCGCAGCAGGAGTCTCTGGGCAATCGATGGTTTAACCGCGGCGTCGCGGACGCTAACGCGCAGCGCTTCGACCGCGCAGTGGTCGAGTTTCGCTCCGCCCTGGTTTATTCGCGCGACGACTACGCTTACCAACTCAACCTCGCTGAAGCTCTGATGGGCTTGAAGCGAACGGGCGAGGCGTATGCCTACTTGATCAATCTTTGGGAGCGCCAGCCTGAGGATGGAAGGGTCAACCTGGCACTGGCGCGCATCGCTGCACAGCAGGGGCTGACCGAGCCGGCACTGCGCTATTACCATAATGCAATCTACGCGACCTGGTCGGACAATATGTCAGACAGCACGTCCGGCAATATTCCCGACAATCAGGAAGTGCGCCGGCGCGATACACGGCTGGAGCTGATTGAATTTTTGTTACGCATTAACGCCAAAACTCAGGCGCAATCGGAGTTGATCGCGCTGGCCGAAAATGTGGGGGACGACGGCGCGCAGCAGGCGCACATCGGCGATCTGTTCGTTCGCGCGCAGGATTATGAACATGCGCTGGCTGCGTACCGTGTGAGCCTGAAATCAAACCGGCATAATGCGATTGCACTGGCGGGCGCGGGGGAGGCGGCATTCGAGTTGGGCCGATATGACGTGGCACGCCCGTACCTGCAGGCAGCGGTTAGCGCCAATCCCCGCGATTTTCACAGCGCCGACCTGCTGAATACAGTGGAACTGGTCCGGCGCATGGATCCATTTCACGAGGGGATTTCGGCATTGCAACGGGATCAGGCCGTGATCGAGGACTTTGGCACGGCGGGGCAGCGAATGATGTCGTGCGGAGGGCCGGGTTCGCAGGCGGATTTACGGGAGAATTGGGCCAGATTGAAGCCGCAGATTACGGTTGCGGGTTTGCGCCGCAATCCTGATGTGGCAAATGAAGCGATGGAGTTGGTGTTTAGCATTGAACGGAAAACCAGCACCAGTTGCGGGATTCCCACGGGGGCCGATCTGGCGCTGCAGCTGATTGCGAAGTTGCACGAAGGCAATTAGTGGGAATCGCGAATCGAGAACCGCACTTCGATAGAGCTAAAGCTCCGCAAGAATATCTGTTGGGCTGAAAGCGTTGCGCTACCCATAATCGCATGTATCAGGAGATTCATCGACGGAGTCTTGGTGGATAACGCGCAAATCGGGGCGGGCGTAGCAGTGCCGGGGCGTTCTCCTGCGGCGCTGTTGCGGTCGGTATTCCGCGAGGAACGATTCTTCCTGATCCTGTCTGTGTTTATTGGAGTGTTCTCAGGACTCGCAGTCGTCTGTTTTCGTTTCGCCATCGGCTGGTGCCGCGTCTATTTATTAGGTTCGGGGACTGTACTTACTCCGGTGCGACTGGTGCTGGCTCCAACCATCGCGGGACTCGCTATCGCGGTCCTCGTCATTCACGTTTTCCCCTTGGCACGCGGAAGCGGCGTCAATCAGACTAAAGCGGCCCTCTACATCTACAACGGAGAGATCCCTCTTCGCACTGCAATCGGGAAATTTATTACGGCCGCGCTCGCCATAGGATCAGGACACTCGCTGGGGCCGGAGGACCCGTCGCTGCAGATCGGTGCCAGCCTGGCTTCTGCGCTGGGACGGCGGATGCATCTCTCGCGCGACCGCATGCGATTGATCGCCCCGGTCGGCGCAGCGGCAGGACTGGCAGCAGCTTTCAACGCGCCGATCTCGGCGGTGCTGTTCGTGATCGAGGAAGTGATCGGCCGATGGACGGCGGGAATTCTTGGTTCAGTCGTGTTATCCGCGGTATCGAGCGTGGTAGTGATGCGCTGGTTTCTGGGTTCGGAATCTCTCTTCAGAATTCCTCCGGTGCAGATGGAGCGGCCGTCCGAACTGATCGCGTATTCGATCCTCGGAGTAGTGGGGGGTCTCGCGTCGGTATTGTTCTCGTCGGGCATTGGCACGCTGCGTCCGCGATTCAAGGCCTTGCCACAATGGACGCAGTATTTTCAGCCGGCGATTGCGGGCCTGCTGATCGGAATTATTGCAGTGCTGGGCGCACCCCAGGTGATGGGCGCCGGATACGAATACATCGACGAGGCGATGCACGGGCAATTTACCTGGCAGTTTCTAGCCCTCCTGGCCGCACTCAAGATCGTGGCCACGCTGCTTTCATTTGTGAGCGGGACGCCCGGGGGAATGTTCGCACCGACTTTGTTTATCGGGGCGATGCTGGGCGCGGCGGTCGGCGGCTGCGAGCACTGGCTGCTGCCGCACTTGACTGTATCGCCGGGTACTTACGCGCTCGTCGGGATGGGCGTCCTATTCGCGGGGTTTCTGCGTGCGCCGATGACATCGGTATTCATGGTGCTGGAGGTGAGCGGGAATTATTCGATCATCTTGCCCGTCATCGTGGCTAACACTTTCGCATACGTGATCTCCCGGGCGCTGCAGCCGATTCCGATCTTTGACATGCTCACGCGCCAGGATGGGCTGGACTTGCCGTCAATGGAGGAACAACGCGAAGAGGGCATTCTGCGGGTGGAAGATGCAATGCAGGCGGCGCCTGATCCAGTGCTCGATGCGCAGGATACGGTGGGGCGCGCGCTGCAGGAAGCAGACAAATCAACCGCGGACGAATTCCTGGTGCGGCTCAATCCAAGTGGCTGGAATAGCGTGAAGAAGCAGCAGCTTCGCACGATGGTCAACGAGGATAAGGGCAGTCTTAGTCTGGGTTCACTGTTACCAATCCGGCAGATTCCCTATGTGCATCCCGATCATCCGCTGGAAACGGCCCTGCGGTATGTGGATCGCTGGCCGATCGTGCCGGTGGTGAGCCGCGCCGATTTTCGCAAACTCGAGGGCGTGATCTCGCAACGCGACGTGTTGGAGCGCTATCGGGATTTTGGCGAGGTGTAGCGTCTGCCGCTTGATAGGGAAGGTTTTTGAACGCAGAGTTTGCTGAGAAAAGACAGCACAGTACGCCGGATGAATCCAAGCACTCCGCCACTAGGCGAACGGATTCCATTTCGCCCGTCGATGTTACACTTTTCATTCATCCATCCTTGGCGCTTGCCGGAGTTCGTTCCCACATGTCTGAAACGCAAATGCCTACCACGCGTACTCGCGTGGTCCGCGAGGCTGATCGTGCCGTCTACGATCGCGAAACGGTGTACCGCATTCTCGACGAAGGATTTCTCTGCCATGCCGGCTTTGTGGTTGAGGGTCAGCCATTCGTAATCCCGACTTCTTACGGACGCAAGGATGCAAGCCTCTACATTCACGGATCGGCGGCGAGCCGCATGCTGCGGCAGATGAAAGACGGTGTGCCCGTATGTATCACGGTGACGTTGCTGGATGGACTTGTCCTCGCACGCTCGGTTTTTAATCACTCAATGAACTACCGGTCCGTGGTGATTCTGGGCAAGGCGACTCTGGTGGACGATCCCGAGGAAAAGCTGGCGGCTTTGCGCATTTTGTCGGAACACATCCTGCCCGGACGCTGGGACGACTCGCGCGGTCCGAACGAACGCGAACTGAAAGCAACGTCGGTCTTGCACGTGCCGATTGAAGAATTTTCGGCAAAAGTGCGCGTTGGGCCGCCGATCGATGACGAGGAAGATTATTCATTTCCTACCTGGGCCGGAGTAGTGCCCCTGGAGATGGTGGCCGGTGCGCCGATTGATGATGCGAGATTGCTGCCGGGGAAAAAAGCGCCAGTGTACGCGAGCAACTACGCTCGCAAGCGCTAACCGGAAAATACTTGACCAGAGAGGTAGGGCCTTGTATCTTTACTGTAAGGATTGATAGTAAAGATGAATAACTCCAGTACAATCAGCACCAAAGGACAGGTCACAGTTCCACAGGAGATCAGGAGGCGCCTTGGGCTGGAACCCGGCGACCGAGTTGAATTTGTGATCGAGGAGGGCCGAACCGTGATTCGTCCGGCCCGTTCGGAAGGCAACCCGTTCGAGAAGTACATCGGAATCGCAGGCCCGTTTCCCGGCGGGCAAGAAGGAATTAAAGCCTGGATTGACGACGCGCGAAGCGACAAGGACCACGAATAAAGATCGCACATGCGGACGGCTCTCGACACGAATATCCTATCCCCTCTTTGGTCAGGAGAACCCTCGGCGGCCATGATCGCCGCGAAGTTGGCAAACGCTCACGCCCAAGGAGCCCTAGTGGTAAGCGCGCCCGTTTTCGCCGAGCTTTCCGCTATGCCCACGATCAATGAGCTACACGTCGAGAAGCTGCTTAGGGAGATGAACATCGCCGTCGACTTCGATCTCGGAGAAGATGTCTGGAGGTTGGCTGCAACGGGTTTCGCGGCATACGCCATTCGTCGTCGCCAGTCCGGTGGAGGTTCGCCAAAGCGCCTGCTAGCCGACTTCGTCGTTGCCGCACATGCTTTGCTGAAAGCAGATCGACTCATGACGCTTGATGGGTCGCGCTACAATGTGGACTTTCCTAAGTTACCTCTCATCTGAACGCCTGAGGTCAGCTGTCTTCACATAGCCTACCTGGCTCCAACGACCCAATCCCTTACGGGATCAGTAGCAGTTTCCCCGCGATCGTGCGGGATTCCAAGTCGCGATGCGCCTGGGCGGCTTCGGCCAGCGGATACTTCTTGGCGATTCTCACTTTCAATTTGCCTTCGGCGATCATGCTGAACAAGGCGCTGGTGCGCGCTAGGAGCTCTTCGCGCGTGGCAGTGAAGTGCGCCAGCGTGGTACGCGCCATATAGAGCGATCCCTTTTCAGACAGCTTGGCGGGATCGACTGGAGGCACCGGCCCGCTCGACATCCCATAGAGCACGAGCATGCCTCGCAGGCGCATGACATTCAGATTTTTCTCGAAGGTCGCCTTGCCGACTCCGTCATAGACAACGTCCACGCCTTTGCCGCCGGTTAGTTTCTTTACTTCGGCTTCAAAATCCTGGCGCGTGAAAACGATAACTTCGTCCGCTCCGGCTTCGCGAGCGAGTGCAGCTTTGTCGTCGCTTGAAACCGTTCCGATCACGCGCGCGCCGATGGCGTGCGCGAACTCCACCAGCAGAAGTCCCACACCACCGGCTGCGGCATGGATCAGCGCGGTCTCGCCGGCTTTCAATTTGTGGGCGTCATTCACCAGGTAATGCGCGGTAAGACCATGCATCATGACTGCGGCGGCTTGCTCGTCGGTTACTGATGCCGGCACAGGCACCAGATGCTCTTCGGGAGCGGCCACAAATTCTGCGTAGGATCCGAGGGTTCCACTCCAGGCGACACGGTCGCCAACTGTCACCGTCTTCGCATGCGGGCCCACCGCCGTGACGACTCCTGCGCCTTCCTGTCCGGGGATGAAGGGTACCGGCGTGCGCAGCCTGCCGTCGCGAAACTGTACGTCGATCGAGTTCACTCCCGCAGCCGAGACTTTCACTAACGCCTCGGACGGCTTGGGCTGTGGAACGGGAAGGTCCGTCAGTTCCATCACTTCGGGGCCGCCGGTACGCTGCACGCGAATTGCTTTCATGGTTTTCCTGGCGTCAATTATCTGACCTTGTCATCCTGAGGCCCGCGTCTTTTGCGGGACGAAGGACCTGTGTACTGGCCGACAGTTCCAAACACCGCCGGCGAAGTGCAGAGGTCCTTCGCTTCGTTCGGGATGACAATCGGTGTGGAAGAATGCTCCCAAATTACGGTATCAACAACAGCTTCCCTGTCGTCTTTCTTGCTTCTAGTTCGCGATGGGCGCGCTGTGCATCAGCCAGCGGATACGTATGATCGATCCGCAGCTTCAGCTTGCCGGCGGCCAGCATGGCAAAGACTGCGCCGGATCGCGCCAGCAATTCTTCGCGGGTTGCCGTGTAGTGAGCGAGAGTCGGACGCGTCAGGAAAAGCGATCCTTTCTGCGAGAGTACGATCAAATCAAATGGCGGAACCGCGCCACTCGATCCCCCAAACAGCGCCATCATCCCCCGCGGCCGCAGAATGTTCAGTCCCTTTTCGAATGTCGTCTTGCCGACAGAATCATAGACAACGTCGACGCCCTTGCCGCCGGTAAGGCGTTTGGTCTCGACCTCAAAATCGGACTGCGTATAAAGAATGATTTCATCTGCGCCCGCGGCCCGCGCCAGCTTCGCCTTCTCGTCGGTCGAGACGGTTGCGATCACGCGCGCGCCGATGTTGTGCGCCATTTGCACCAGGATCTGTCCTACACCGCCCGCCGCCGCATGGATGAGTGCAGTCTCCCCGCGCTTCAGCGGATACGTATCATGAGAAAGATAATGCGCGGTCATTCCCTGCAGCATGGCCGCTGCGGCCTGCTGATCGCTCACGCCAGCAGGCACCGGCACCAACCGATCCGCAGGCTGCGCGGCATACTCCGCGTACGATCCCAGGAACCCAGCCCAGGCCACGCGATCGCCCGGCTTCACCGATTTCACCTCGGCGCCGATCGCGACGACCGTTCCTGCTCCCTCCTGCCCGAGGACGAATGGTAGAGGAACCTTGTATCGTCCTTCTCGTTGATAGACATCGATGAAGTTCACACCCGAAGCGGCCAGCTTCACCACCACTTCATTCGCTTTAGGCTCCGGAACCGGCAACTCCACCAGTTCCATGACCTCGGGTCCACCCGTTTGCTTGACTTGAATGGCTTTCATGAAAGTTTGGATTCCGTAGCGGCTGAATGGATGCGCCGCTTTGTGATTTTACATGCGGGAAGACATTGCCGCCTCGCGGCCCAGGATTTTACCGGGAGCAACTCTCTACGGTCGCGGATGACTCTCACGAACGCTCGTCTGGATTGTTTTTTTCTTTGCGAAACCATTTCAGACGGAGAAAGCGGGAAGCGCGCCGTAACGCAGCTTCCCGCGTCAGGTTTAGTGCTTCAACGAGGACGGAGCGGGCTGGCTCGAAGACCGAACCGGTAACATGACTGAGCCCGACGGCGGGCCTTGTCGTTGCAAGATCGGCATCTGAATGGGCGGTGCAACTCGCCCGACGGCATTTGGAGTCACAGCCAATGGAGCCCGAGGCCTTTGCTTGGCCAACATTGCGGAGCGCTCCATCGCAGCAATTCCATCGGCATGTGCCTCGGTCACATCCTCCATACGAATGCTCTCGTATCCCTTGCGGCGTGCCACGATACGGTAGTCGAATGAGATCGTCGACTTGCCGCTGCCGTGCTCGCGTACTTCGAAAGATTTGGCAGTTTTGGCCGCGACGTAAAGTCCAAGGGAATCGCCGTTCGGGGTTAGAAAGATGTGGTACTCATCACCGGTGCTTACAGTCTCGGCGAAGGTCGGTTCCAGGGCGATGGTCGCAGAGCCTTCGCGGAGCTGCCCCGATCCAAAGTCTTCAAACCAGTTTTCGGGGGATTGGACGGCGTATAGACTGACCAGGCGCTTATTTGGAAGAGGCACCACCGACGATTGGCTCCCGGTGCAATGCAAGTCGCCGGTAGCCCAGATAACGCACGACGGGGTACTTCCGCCAGCGGACGGGCCGAACGCCCAGATCACCGCTCCGAGATGGTTCGCCTGATCAAACTCGGCTGTTGTAGTGGCGTTCCCAGTGTTAGCTACAGTCAAAGGCCAGCCCGTATCCGTCGTTACGGAAATCCCAAGGCCGCCCCCGTCGGCGAATACGGAGAGCGCGCTACCGCCATCGCTAGCCAATGCGGAGAGTGCGCTGCCTCCGCCGGTCGATTGGGCGTAAACTCCAGTTCCGGTTGTGCTGACTCCATAGACTCCGTAATTGGAATTCGAAGATCCGAAAACACCTGTGCCGGAGTCGGTGAAGCCCGAGACCGAAAGCCCGCTATCGGTGTACCCCCCGACCCCGGTGCCAGAAACAGAATCTCCTACGACTCCATAAGCCTGAAAAATGTCGGAGAGGGCGTTATTAAACATCTTGCTATGCACCGGACCGGAGCCGACAACTGCCATACCGTTGGGGGCAAAACTGAATCCGACGATAGCTGGAGCGACTACTCCGAGGCTGGTGTTCTGATTCTCAGCGAGAATCCCGGCAGAAACCTTGCTGTTATTCTCCGCCACCATGGCGTTGTTATTGTCCGCCGTTCCCAGAACGCCGGAGGTATTCGGGGCAGCCGTATCTCCCCACACCCCGGCCCCGCCGGAAGTTGCGGATCCCAGCGAACTTTGTCCGTTGTTCTGACCGTAGACTCCCGCACCGCTGGGGCCGAAGACGAACCCTTCCGCCCCGAACACTTCCGCAGTCCCATATGGCGCCAATTCCTGGCCCAGAACTGCGGCCTGGAAGCGTTTCGCGTTATAGGAGCTACCGACAACGGCGAAGCCCGGCCCCGATGTCGAATTCTGTGTCACATTTAAAATCGAGTTGCTGCTGTTTCCGCTGAAGTTCCCTAAACCACCGGAGACCGTACCGGTCGCCGCAACGTTTCCGCTGATGGATTCGTTACCGCTGAAGCTGTTGTTCGAGTTCAGCTGCGGAATCTTGGTGGCGTCCAGACTCAGCGTGATGTTGCCGCTGCTGCCGCCGCCGGTGAGATCCGTGCCTGCTGTAACCCCGGTAATCGTGCCGGTGCCAGGGAAGGTTTGTCCGCTGGCAAACGTGAACCGACCCTGGCTGTTGATCTTCAGGCCGGTTTCACTTGGAGTTGCACCCGCACCGAACAGCAGATTCAGAGTTGCCGACGGTGAGCTGCTATTGTTGCCCGAGGGTTCGGCTTGCCACTGGAAACCTTCCGTCACAGCCTTGGCGCTGCTACTGTTGTATGAAGAAGCGGTGAACTTCAGAGGATTCGAGTTGAAGCCCGCACTGGCGTTGGCGCTGTTCATAGCCGGCAACAGCAGCGTTCCGCGGACATTGGTTGCGCCCTTGATGTCGAGGGTGACCGAAGGCGTGCTGGTATTGACGCCAAGTTTCGCGGTGCTGCCGGAGCCAGACTGGAATAGAACGGAATTTCCCAGCGTTCCCGTGCTGTTGAGCCAGAGCGGAACAAAGTCGGCAGTGCCGCTGCCGCTGAGGGATGGAGTCAGAGACGATGGTGCATTCCCTGCGACGGCGGGCGCCGCAACCTGCCCTGGCGGAACCGCCAATGCGAATGCGGAGGCCGGCAAACCTCCCAGTGTTTGGGCATCGCCCGCCTTTAGAGCATAAGGAACACTGAGCAACGCTACGCGCGCCTGCTCCGCGCCTCCGTTGTAGCTGATACCGAGCCAACGCGCCTGGCCGCTGCTGAAAACGTCCTGCGGCAGGCCGCCGGACTTACTCAGCCCCAGCATCACGGCAAAACTTCCGTTGGCACTGGCAGTAATGTTCTGGGTTTCCACCCACAACGGAGCTCCGCCTTCCTGCTCTGCATATACGGCGAAGGTTGCGCCGATCAAACCCTTCACGGGTTTGCCGTCGGCATCTTTCGCCACACCGGCATAGTTGACCAGACGTGGCACAACGGAATTGGCGGTGGGCACCTGCGCGGCTGCCGCGCAGGTGCCCACGATCACGACCAATGCCGTCCATGCGAATGCGATCCGCTTTCGTCCTGCTTTCTCTTGAGCTTGCATGTTCATATCTCCATTAGAATTTTCGTATTGCTGGTTAAATAGACTGGGAACGATGCCTCCAGAGGATCTGCGGGGCGTCCCTCACTTGAAGCGTGTTCCGACGGCCGTGGCGCAGCCTGACCGGATCAGCGTGCCGTCCGCGGCAAAGAACTGCACCTGGGCTTTGGTGGTCTGGAAACTGTCGGGGTCGCTCCCTATCTCAATGGTTTGGGTGATGGTCTGCGACGAAGTGAGAACGCCATTCAGTGTGATCAGCGCGATGCTGGACGCCGAATACCGGTGACGGCCAGTCCTGCTCCATACACCGTGACCCGGACCACGTTCGGACGGATAAAACATCGGGTTAGCCGTGGTCTCAGTCATCGTTCCGCCCTCGTCGAATGTGAGCAGAGAGAGAAAGGGAGCACCCAGTGTGTCGCCGCTCTGGCAATCCCGTTGCTGCACCTGAACGGTCCACGTCCCCTTCAAGCGAGCGTCTCTTTCCGGATCGAACGTTCTTCGGTCTTGCCCCACAGCACTCGGTAACGAAGAAAGGACCAGGGTGATCACCAGGGCCAAGGCCAGTTGACGGGATAGAAGAATGTTTCGCGTTTGCATTTTGAAAACCTCCTTTGGGCACGCCCGGATTAACTTTCCGCGCGTGAACTGGCGCCATCCTGCCTTGCGAAGGGTGGCCTCGACAATGGAGAGAGCAGTAGAAAAGCTGAATTGTCCTGAAGCGATCTAAAGCCCTAAAACGCTCTAGAAGCGTGACTTAGGGGATTCCGATGGAGTCGATGTAGAATTACGGACCTCGGGGCGCACGATTAATGAATGGGGATGTGGTCAGATTCGAAGACGTAGAACTCGATGTGCGGCGCTACGCGCTGCAGCGGGCGGGACGATCCCTGAAACTGGAGCGGATTCCCATGGAACTTCTGCTGCTCCTGATAGAACGGCGGGGCGACCTGGTAGCCCGCGAAGAGATCATCCAGAGGCTTTGGGGAAAAGACGTCTTCCTCGATACCGACAATAGTATCAATACGGCAATCCGGAAAATCCGGCAGGTTCTCCGCGATGATCCGGAGCGGCCGCGATTTGTGCAGACTGTTGCAGGGAAAGGATATCGCTTCATCGCGCCCGTGATCGAAGCCAAAGAACTCGCGGCCCGACGCGCGGCGCCGGCGGCCAGCACTTCACCTTCACCCACCCCGGCCTCCGGCCAAATCGTCTCCCACTACCGGATCCTGCAGAAGATCGGTAGTGGAGGCATGGGAGTTGTGTACGAGGCGGAGGACACTCGATTAGGGCGCCACGTGGCGTTAAAACTCCTGACCGAAAAACCGGCCGACGGAGACGAGGCAATGGCACGTTTTCTGCGGGAGGCGAGGGCTGCATCCTCACTAAACCATCCCAACATCTGCACGATATATGAAGTCGAAGATCACGACGGACGGCCTGTGATCGTCATGGAACTGCTCGAGGGCCAGACTTTGAAGCAAGCCTTGCGCGCTGGTCCTTTGGAGTTGGCGCCGCTGCTCGACATGGGAACTCAAGTGGCGGACGCGCTGGACGCAGCTCACGCGAACGGGATCATTCATCGTGACGTCAAGCCAGGCAATATCTTTCTCACGAAACGCGGCCTGGTGAAAATCCTGGATTTTGGGTTAGCCAAGCTCACTCCCGGGCATCTGGTTCCAGCCGAGGATTGCGACGACCCCCTGACAAAAGCAGGTGTGCTTCCCGGCACTACACCTTACATGTCACCAGAACAGATCCACGGCGAGGAACTGGATGGTCGCAGCGACCTGTTTTCCCTAGGAACTGTGCTCTACGAAAGCGCGACCGGCCGGAAACCGTTCGCAGGAAAGAACGCGATCACGACCATGGACGCGATACTGCGTTCACACCCTGCCCCACCTGGCAGCATCAATCCCAATCTTCCATCGGATTTTGACGAAATCTGCGCCAAAGCCCTGGAAAAGAACGCGGCATCGCGATATCAGAAAGCGGGTGAGATAAAGGATGATCTCCAGATCCTCCGGCGCAGACTTGACGCACGACCCAACGCGCTAGCCGGTCCGCCGCCCGAGCTTGCGGATCGCCATCCGCGTCCACGCATGCTCGCGTTTGCTGTGGCGTTCGTGCTGGTTGCCGTCTTGGCCGCTTTTAGCACTTATCATTTTTGGTCGAGGCCGAAGGGCCCCGCCACTGCGGCCGAGATTAGGTCGCTGGCCGTGCTGCCCTTTAAGCCTCTTGTGAACACGAGTGGCGACGAAGTACTCGAGATGGGAATGGCTGACACCTTGATCACGAAGCTGAGCGGCATCGCGGAGATCGCCGTGCGCCCGATTTCGGCTGTGCGCAACTATAAAGATCCCGGCCAAAACCCAGCGTCGATCGGCCGTGATTTGGGGGTCGATGCTGTTCTCGACGGCAGTATCCAGCATGTCGGCGGGCGCGTCCGCGTCACCGTGCGGCTGGTAAGAGTTTCCGACGGACGGCAACTTTGGTCCAGCAAGTTCGATCAGAAGTTTAGCGACATCTTTGCCGTGCAGGATTCCATCAGCGAAGACGTGGCTGGCGAGCTGGCATTCAAAATGACGAGCGAAGAACGAGCGCTGCTCTCCAAGCGCTATACCACCAACACCGAGGCTTATGAACTCTATCTGAAAGGAAACTTCTTCTGGGACAAGCGCACGCGTGAGGCGACACAACGAGCCATCGAATACTTTCAGCAGGCTCTGGACCGCGATCCCAGCTATGCGCTGGCTTACGCTGGCATCGCCGATTGTTATCAGGTGTTGCCCATCATGAGCGATGTGCCTTCGTCCGAATCCTTTTCCAAAGCGCGAACGGCGGCGCTGAAAGCTCTGGAGATTGACCCTGGACTGGCCGAGGCCCACGCCTCGCTCGGATACATCAACTTCTTTTTCGACCGCGACTGGGAGGGTTCGAAAAAAGAGTATCAGCGGGCATTGGAGCTGAATCCGAATTATCCTGCCGCACACTGGGGCTATGCTCTTCTCTTGTCGGCGCTCGGCCAACGTAAAGAAGCGCTGGCGGAAGTGGACGCGGCAGCGAAGCTTGATCCGCTATCGCTTCTCATCGGTTCGTTGAAGGGATTGATTCTGTTTAACGCGAGGAATTATCCGGAGTCGATTGACTCTTTGCATAAGACTCTCGAAGTCGATCCTAATTTCTGGATCGCGCACATCAATCTGGGCAAGACCTACCAGATCACCGGCCGGACCGACGAAGCGCTCGCATCTTTTCGCAAAGCCCGAGAACTCTCGGGCGGCGTGACTGAAGCCATCGCCTTGGGCGCCTACACGTCCGCGGCTGCCGGCCAGCGCGCGGAAGCGTTGCGGATGCTGGACGAACTGAAATCCGTGGCGCAGAAAAGTTACGTCCCGCCTTACAACATCGCGATGGTCTACAACGGCCTGGGAAATCCCGCCGAGGCGATTACCTGGCTCAACCGCGCTTACGACGAGCGCGACGTACATCTCGTGTATGTATGGGTCGATCCGAAGTGGGATAAGTCGCGCAGTAATCCGGGCTTCGTGGAACTGATGAAGCGGATGGGGTTTCCGGCTTAACGGGGACACAAGTGGGATGGGGCATCTTCTGCGCCTTAGCGGGGGATGGGGAAGCTGACGGCCTTTCCAAGTTCATCTCCGAAATGAGAGAATTGCCCGCCAATCAGGCGAGAATCATGGGAAGAAAATGCCGACGCAAACTCTCGATTCAACATTCCAGGAATTACTGCGAGGACGCTACATCGCCAGCCTCGCCACCGAGAACTCAGACGGATCCATTCACCTGACCGCAGTATGGTATCTATTCGAGGACGGCCAGCTCTTCATCGCGACCTCATCCAGGAGCCGCAAAGCTCGCAACATCACCGAGCGGCCGAAAGCATCGCTGATGGTGGACGTGCGAAAACCGGGATCGGAGCGCGGCGTGAACGGCGCGGGCAAAGCGGAATTGATCTCCGGCGCGCGGTCGGCAGAGATCAATCGCCGCATTCACAGTAGATATATGAGTGCAGCGGCCATGGCCGATCCCGGCATCGAGCCCGTCTTCGCGTCCTTCGACGATGTCACGATCAAAGTCACGCCCGGTTCGTGGACCACTTGGGACATGAAGATGCTAGACGCCCAAGCCTTCGGCGGCCGCCTGGGCGGAACGCCCGGCTACCTGCTCCCGCTGGAATAACCCGTACGGAAGCGCATGCGGTCCGGTGACCGTTCCGGTCTTCAAAACCGGCGATCGTTATCTCGCGATATCGATGGTGGGTTCGACTCCCACTCGCTTCCGCCAACTTTCTAATGTGTTTCCAATACCTTACATATAGCGATTGACTTGCTTACTTGGTGCGTGCAGGAACCCGTATCGTTTTCAGACTGGTGCGGGAAAACTTTCGATTGTCCTACGGATGTGGCGGCTGCGACTGATGCGCATGGGGGGGATTAAAGGTCGTGGGTTTGCCCACCTGTGTAGGGCAAGTTTTTCGGTGGAGCTTTTGAATAAGGGGTGCCCGTTGAGATGGTAGCTACCTTCCTGGCAATAGCCCTCGAATGGTCGAAAAACGCTACGCCACTTTCGTACGATCGCGTCAAGTGTCGCTCGAAGAGGCAGTTAAGAGGACGTGGAGTCAACCTAGGTCAGTTCATAAGGTCGAAGTGAAACGCGGTATCGAGCCAAACAAATAGAAAGTCACTAAGTATGCCGAAATCGGCGATGAAGAATTTATCCGAAGGATGTTGGAATTGCCGACAATTTTAGAGGCAGGAATCATTGAGGGAAAGCAGCGCGAAGACGCGAAGAGTGCGCTTGTGTCAATTTTGATCGATGGCTTGATGCCAGCATTTTCAGAGCTAAAAGAAATCCGCGCACCCGTCGGGAAAGAATTGCCTGAGATGAATCGGCGGCAGCTCACGCCGGAGGGCTGGACCATGGTTTCAAGCAGCCCGCGGTTTTGACCATGTTTAGGGCTAATCGCGTCTCAATTCTCACTGCTTCTGGCGATCCCAAACGTCATTTGAGAACCTACGCTGAACCTCGGAAAGTTCGTGCGAGATATGGGAGTGGCAGCTCCGAAGGGTTCTATAGAGTTTTTCAAATCGAAGGCCGAAGAACTGGTGCAGAAAAGACAGGCAATTGGCATCGCAAGCGAAATGATCTCGGAGTGACCCAAGGACAACGCCTCAACCCAGCGAATCTTAGGCAGGACATATTTTCCGACAGAGGGAGAGGCGGCGATGTGCCGCCCCACCCGTTGAATCACTCGTTTGGGGCCCTCAAAAACCAAGGCGGCGAGAAACGCCCTACCCAACAAAACGTGGAACCATCCTCCAGCCGGACGCAGGTTTTTTGTAGAGGCCCTCGCAGGTTGATCGCATAAAACTCTTTCGTGCTTCGTATCTCGATTGGCTTGCCATCCACGTGCAGGATAACCTTAATACCGAGCTTTGCCATCTTTTCGACGGCATCTTTCGGGGCCTCGGTATTCGCGCCGCTAAGATGGCCGACAAGCCCTCTCGCAAGCAATTCCGTAGTTTCAGCCGTCTGTTCCTCCCGAAACGGATCTCCTCCGTGAATCCAATGCCAAAGCGCGATTATCCATGCGATGTCGAGTGAGTGTGCAAAGTAAAGTTCCTTTTCATGACCTGCCATAGTGTCCGTCCTTTCGGAATAGCCGGATTAGCCACATTCACTAGCTATAGTGTCGAGACGGGTCACTACGTTTCAATCCACTGGATTTTCGGTAGCTCCAATCCCTGATTTGCCAAACCCTGCAGCAGATACGGAACTATGAATGCTGGAGATTTCGGAACAGGAAGTCGTGTGTTCAATCCAGCACATGACGGCCCATCAACTTCCTACTTGCCGGCGCCGGCAGCCTGCTTCGCCTTCCTCTCCCTGATAACTTTCTGCAATCCGGGATGATGTGCCGCCGCAATCGACGACTCCTCAGGTGCGCCGAAAAGTTCCGGATGCAGATACAAGCCGCGATCCTGCGCTGATTTCATCTGCTCGACCGGAATGCGATGCGCGTTCGCCCAGGCATCTTGCCGGGTGCCGGTGACCTGCCAACTGACTTTCATCCCCTGTTTGCCGCCGGCAATCTTGAAGCGATTGTTCGACATTTCGTCCGCGATGTAGACGGGCGCGAAGCCCCCGATGCAGGTCAACTGGTAGCGGAAGTCGCGATTCAACGCATCGAACCATGCCGGCATTTCGACGACGGCCTCGCCGCTACCGTTGAGCGTGGCAACGCCGTCATAAATATTCTTCATGTCCGGCGATTCCACAAACGAGTGGTAAAGATATTTATTCGCCGGGTCGAGAGGATGATCGATCTTGAACGACCCCGCAGCCTTCGACAGATTGCCATCTACATCGACATTGCCGACGAAGAATGCGCCGAATCCGCTGGCGCTGTAGCCAAAGACGCCGTCCCCGGCGGAGTCCGCGTACCCGGCGACTCCGTCTCCGCCGTCTGTGTGGGTAATGCCGTCGATGCCGTCTGGCCCGTACCCCTGTTTGTTCGCCACCGTGGCCGCAGTGGAAGCGATCATTCCAGGTCCACTTCCGGTCGAATTTTCTCCCCATACTGCGAAGCCGCTATTTGATCCGAAGGCGATGATTTCATCTGTGGACATCGTGTTCGAAATGATGGTTGATGAAAGGACGGCGTCGACGTAAATGTCTCCTTGAGAGTCCCGCTTCACGATCGCATTCGTCACGTTTTGCGAGGTGGGCGGGATCACCCAGTTCAGCCCCAGCGTCCCGCTGCCCGTAACCGGCGAGCCGCTGACCGTGAAGTCAGAACTCGGCGCGCTGAACCCTACGCTGGATACCGAACCTGTCCCCGAGCCGGGAAAAGCCTGGCCGGCAGCGAATGTGATCTGGCCCTTGTTGTTGATCTTCAGCCCCGTTTCTGCCGGAGTGGCCGGAGGAACGCCGAAGAGCAGATTCAAAGTCGCCCCGGGAGACGCCGTATTATTTCCGGCGGGCTCGGCGATCCAGCGAAAGACCTGATTCGCTGCGATGTTCGAGCCGCTATTGAAAGCTGAAGCCACCAGGCCGATCTGGTTGGAGTTCGCGCCCGCCGCCGCCGTCGCAGTCGCGGTGGCCGGCAGGTTCAACAGCGATCGAATCGTCACCGTGCCATTCACATCGAGCGTTGCCGTTGGGGTGGTGGTCTTGAGGCCGATCTTTGCGTTGGCGCCGGTACCCGTCTGAAACAGCGCGGAATTGCCTTGGGTGCTGGCGCCGGTCCAGAGCGGAATGTGGTTCGCGGTTCCTGAGCCGGTCAACGCTGCCGGAGGCGGAGCGTTCGGCGATGTCTCAGTTGACGTTGTCGTCGATATTCCGCCGCCCGAAGCCGGTTGCGCGGCCAGCACGAAGGCTGATGGTGGAAGTCCGCCAATCGTTTCCGCATCGGCTGCTTTCAATGCGTAGGGCACACTCAGCAGCAGCACGCGCGGTTGCTCCTCGCCGCCGTTCACGCGAACTCCGAGCCATCGCGCTTCTCCCGTGCTGAAGAGGTCGAGCGAAAGTCCCGCGACCTTGGACGCGCCGAGCTGCGCGGAGTAATTACCCCTGGCATCGGCGCTGACGCTTTGTGTCTCAATCCACAGCGGAGCGCCGCCGGATTGCTCGCCGTAGATCGCGAAAGTCACACCGGCCACTCCGGCGACACCCTTGCCTTGAACATCCGTCACCTTGCCGGAAAAACTCACCAGACGCGGAATTGTGACTGAAGCAGCGCTTAGCCCAGCTTGTTGTTGCCCAGATAGCAACGACCCGAGCAACAAGATCACCGGCACGACCGCGGGCGAGAAACAGCATTTCCGCATCACCAACTCCTTGAAGTGCTCTTTATCGGGAGAACGGACGGCTTGCAAGACATCTCGCCCGCCGCCTTACTCATATAAGACAAAACGGGGCAAAACATTTCAGGCGCTGATACCAAAGCAGTTGGGGTAGGTGCATCAGGGAAGATCGCCCTAAATACGGTGCAGTTTATCAAGGGGCCATCCCGGTCAGGACGCTTCCCTGTTTCCTGATAATCTCGAAGTAGACATTCAGGAGAGTGCGAGTCCTTGCCGCCGATCATCAATGCCCAGAAGATCACCAAATCTTTTGGATCGAATCCGTTATTCCAGGAAATTTCATTCACTGTTTCCGAGGGCGACCGCATCGGACTGATCGGTCCGAACGGATCGGGAAAATCCACGCTGCTGCGAATTCTTGCGGGAACCGTCACTCCCGATTCCGGCGACCTGGCCCTGCGAAAGCGATTGCGGTTCAGCTTTGTCGAGCAGGATTCGAAATTCGAGTCGGGTGAGACCGTGCGGTCCGTAATTGAGAACGCGCTGGACGATGCCAAAGTTCCCGACTCCGAGCGCGGCACCCTCTTCGCCGAAACTCTGGGCCGCGCCGGCTTTGAGGACCTCGAAGCCGAAGCCAGCAAGCTCTCCGGAGGCTGGCAAAAACGCCTGGCGATTGCCCAGGCGCTGGTCCAGGCACCTGACGTTTTGCTGCTCGATGAACCTACCAATCATCTCGACCTGGCGGGAATCGAATGGCTGGAAGAGCTGCTGCAACAGGCTGCATTCGCCTGCGTGGTGGTAAGTCATGACCGCTACTTTCTGGAAAGCATCGCAACCGAGATGGTGGAACTGAGCCGCGTCTATCCCGACGGCCTGCTGCGCGTGCGTGGAAATTACAGCCGGTTTCTGGAGAAGAAAGAAGAATTCCTGCACGCGCAATCGAAACGCCAGGAAGCGCTGGAGAATCTTGTCCACAACGAGATCGAGTGGCTGCGCCGCGGAGCCAAGGCCCGAACCAGGAAATCCAAGGCGCGTATCGGCAAAGCCAACGAACTGATGGGTGAACTGGCCGACCTGAATACGAGAACCCGCAGCGCAACCGCGCAAATGGATTTTTCAGCCACCGATCGACAGACCAAGCGGCTGATCGAACTGGAAGACGTCGGTTACGAGATCGGAGACCGCACACTTTTTGCGGGACTCAACTTTGTCGTCACGGCTGGACGCAGAGTCGGACTGGTGGGCCCGAACGGCAGCGGTAAAACGACGCTGCTGCGGCTGTTGCGGGGTGAGTTGACGCCAAATACAGGAAGCATTCGGCGCGCCGATTGGCTGCGCATCGTCTACTTCGACCAGAAGCGCGAGCTCGATTCGAAATTAACTCTGCGCCGCGCCTTGGCTCCCGAAGGCGATTCGGTGATTTATCAGGATCGCGTCATTCACGTGGCGTCGTGGGCCGCGAGATTTCTGTTTACTGGCGAGCAACTGAATCAGCCCGTGGAACGGCTTTCCGGCGGCGAGCGCGCGCGCGTGCTCATCGCTCAGCTCATGCTCCAGCCTGCCGACTTGCTTCTGCTGGATGAACCCACGAATGACCTCGACATCTCAACTCTCGAAATTCTCGAGGAAAGCCTGCTCGAGTTTCGCGGATCGCTGGTGCTGGTGACGCACGACCGCTACATGCTCGATCGCGTGTCGACCATCGTGCTTGGCTTGGACGGCTCCGGCGGCGCGGAAAGTTTTGCCGACTACCGGCAGTGGGAGGCGTGGCAGGCAGACAGCAGGAGGTCCGAAAAGGTTCGCGGCAATGGCAGTCAAGCTCCGCGCGGAACGGGCGGCGGCCCTCCACCGTCGGCAGGAAGGAAAAAACTCTCCTATCTGGAGGCGCGCGAATACGAAACCATGGAGCATAGAGTTGCCGAAGCCGAAGAGATTCTCCAGTCCAAGCGTGTCCAACTCGAGGACCCGGCCATTGTGAGCAATGGCCCGCGGTTGGTAACTGCCCACGCGGAGATGGAAGTGGCACAGAAAACAGTCGACGAGCTTTACGCCCGCTGGGCGGAACTGGAAAAGAAAAAAGCCTGAAGCGCTGAAACATTGACAGCCGCGGTCCAGGAGGTTAGGTAGAGGTCAGGCAGAGGTCAGGTAGTTGTAGCCGAGGCCATGGCTGATCCGAATCACTTCCTCGGTTGACCCGCTCAAAGCGCCGCCAGCCGCCGCTGGACCAGCAGAAAGTAAAACGCCATCAGGACCAGCAGGAGCCCGTTCACGCCCAGCACGACCGGAGCAGTGAACATCGGGACGAGCCATCCCGACAACAAATTTCCCATCGGCATGCCGCCACGGAAGGCGAAGTTGTAGACGCTCATCACGCGGCCGCGCATTTCATTGGTGGTGATCAACTGGACCAGCGCATTCACGGTGGCAAAAACGGCCATCATCGAGGCACCGACCAGCACCAGCAGAACCTGGCTCAGTGGCAGCGACTTCGAAAATGCGAACCCCGCAATACCGGCGCCCAGGCAGGCCAGAGCACCCAGAGCTACGCGGCCTTTCTTTTTGAAATTGCCTGCGCTGGCGATGCTCAGCGAACCTACAATCGACCCTAATCCCATGAGCGCGAGCAGATTGCCAAAAGTTTCCGGACCGCGATGGAAAATATCCTTCACGAACACCGGGATGTAGGTGCGCATGGGCATGCTCAAGGCGGTCATGCAAAAAGCCAGCACGATCAGCGCCTCCATCGAAGTCTGCTTGCGGGCGAACTGAATGCCCTGCTTCAGACTGGTGAGCATCGACTCCGTAGTCTTCCCCGGCAGGAAGCGGGTCTTGATGATTGTGAGCGACAGGATGGGTGCGAGAAAAGAAATGGCGTTCAGCCCGAAGCACCATTTTTCTCCCAGCTTCGCCAGCGCCTGCCCTGCTAGCGCAGGACCCAGCATGACAGCAACGTTGAACTGGATCGAGTTCAACGCGATGGCGTTCGGCATATCGTCCGTCTCGACCAGCGTGGGAATCAACGCCTGATAGGCCGGGCCGCCGAAGGCTTGCGCGAAGCCCGAAATAAACGAGAGGCAAAGAATGTGCCAGACATGAACAACGCCGGTCGCCACCAGAATAGTAAGCGTCGTCGCGGTCGCCATCTGTACATATTGGGAACCAAGTAGAATCTTGCGGCGCTCGACGCGATCGGCGATCACGCCGCCGATCAGAGAAAACAGAAAGATGGGAATGCCGCCGAGAAATTGATCGAGTGCCAGCAGGAATGCCGAGTGGCTCAGCCGGTACACCACCCAGCTTTGCGCCACAATCTGCATCCAGGTGCCGATGCTGGAGGTGCAGGCGCCAAACCACATCAGGCGAAAATCGCGATATTGAAATGCCTTAAAGACCCGGCGCAGCACCTTAGCGGAATTGGCGAACACAGGCTTCTCCAAACGCGAGCTTATTCAGCAGTGCTTTGCTGCATCCATTCGTTGAAACGATTTTCAATCCGAGTCCGCACTCCCCGCGGGGACTGGTACCGAGCGCACCGTGGAAGAAAGCGAACACGTACCATCTTAGCGAACTATTTAATAAACTACCGAGGCGGCCGGAATTGGTGAGCAGCGGCAGACACCGCCCGTACGCCGATAAAGGCCAATGCGCTGAAACCGCATCAGGACACGAGGAGAGGAAAATGGTGAAGTACGCGATTCAGTCGAAACGTGGCGCGCCGCCCCAGGGCGCTTATTCGCAGGGATGGCGGGCCGGGGATTTTATCTTCGTGACGGGCACGGGCCCGATCGACCCGGTCTCGGGAAAACTGGCGGGCGATACGATCGAACAGCAGACCGAGCAGACGATCGACAACATCGTCGCGATTCTCGAGGCTGATGGTGCCTCGCTGGGAGACGTCGTGAAAGTGACAGTTCATCTCAGCGACACCGGTCTCTTCGCCCGCTATAACGCGGTTTATGCGAGGCGCTTTGCGAAACCGTATCCGGTGCGGACTACGGTGGGAAGCGATCTCGGGCATGCTCCGGGAATGCTGATTGAAGTGGATTGCACCGCTTATGTTGCCAGGAAGAAGAAGGCGCAAGGTTTCAAGAAGAAGGACGGACGAAAGAAGTGACGTTCCGGCCTGTACCTTACGCCTCTGGAACAAAAGAGAAGACACGTGGTCTGGTTTGTTTCAGGGGCGGTTCGTGGCCGCGGGCTGAGACGTTCTCCACCGACTCGATCTTGCCGTTCTTTGCCAGCAGCGCACAATCGAAATTATTTACCGTCGGACACACGTGGCGCGGCAGGAGATACAACATCTCTCCGATCAGCGGTGCTGATGTTGTGTCTTTGACCGCGATGGGCAGATGCTCTTCGCTTGGAGACAACGGCGTCAGGCCGGGGTGTCCGACGACCACGCAGGTGGGAACGCCGGCGTCGGCGGACACTGCTTTGTGGCCGGCATCGCACGTGACAATTCCCGCACGCGGATGGCTGACTACGCGCGCCAAGACCAGAGCTGCCGGCCGGTAACCGTATTTCTTCGGAAGTTGCTCGAGGCTTGTGGCATCGCAATAGATAGTGGTTCCGGGCGAAATGCGGTGCAAGAAGTTGCCGTGCCGAAAACCCTCGTAGCTCAGCGAACACGGGAGCGTAGGTGTGCCGGCGGTGACCACTTCTGGTACATGAATGCCGGAGCGCTCGAGCTCACTGACAATTTCCATCAGATGATCGTAGCCTTGATGCGCGGCCTTGGTTCGTTCGTCCTCTGCCACTCCGCCATATTGGCCGTCATAGTAGTGCAGTCCGCGGAATTCCAGCCCGGCTTCGGCGGTCGCGCGGGCCATCGCGAAGACTTTGTCCGTGCGACTCTGCTCGATGCCGGTGCGATTCTGGCCAGGATTAATATCCAGAAAAATTCCCACCCGGCTGCCGCGCCATTGCTGGAGCTGCTTTTCGTTCTCGGCAAGAACGGAAATGCGGACCTGGGGAAACTGTTCTGCAATATCCCGCGCCCGGCGCGCGTTCGCGCCCATTGCCGGATACGCAAAGAGCACGTCAGCAGCCTCGCTCTGGCAGGCCACTAATAACTCCAGGGTGGTTGCGCACTTGAAATTGCGGACGCCGCGCTCGACCAGCATTCGCAGCGTGAATCCGAGCTTCGCAGTCTTGATGTGTACGCGCCAGCGATCCGCGTCGCCTCCTAACAGGTCCAGAGTTCGTTCGATGTTCGAGGCGATGACTTCCGGATAGATCAGGAGGGCGGGCGTGAGGACATCCTCGGTGCTCGGTACGGAGTAGCGTTGGTCCCAGCTAAATTCGCTCAGCATGATTCTCTCAATATTAATTCTTGCGCTGCCGTTACGGTCAACATGTAGGACCGCATCCGTCGGCTGCCCGCACTACTCGATCCACCAGCGAAAGCAGCCGCACAGCACTCGGCTCTGATAGCCGGAACTGTCCCGCACAAACCGATCCCATGAACCGCCCCTTCAAACGACTGATGATAGCTCTAGCGCTGGTTGACGACCCCAATTCCTGAGCGTAGTCTCACTGAACTCTGTGGCTACGACGGGACCCCATCTGACAGAACAGAACAAAGCAGATCATATCGCGCGATCGGCTGAGCGATCGGATTTAGTTCGCGGCCTGGGCCTGTGGGCCGCGACTGCGATTGTGATTGGCGACACGATCGGCACAGGCGTTTTTCTCGTCACCAGCGACATGGCTCGCGCCGCCGGTTCGACCGCGTTGGTCTTCGCCGCATGGATTGCCGGCGGACTGATCGTGCTGTTCGGGGCGTTCTGCTACGCCGAACTGGGCGCGGCATTTCCCAAGGCAGGCGGGCCGTTCGTCTATCTCAGCCGCGGACTCGGGCCTCTCTGGGGATTTCTTTTTGGCTGGATGAGTTCGTTTCTCGATCGCCCTGTGGCCATGGCGACCCTGGCGGCAGGGTTTCTCCGCTTGCTGGGATTTCTGTTTCCGGGGATCGGCACGCCATTGTTCAGCGGCCATCTGGGCGGTTACGAATTCACCTTCACGGCGGCGCAGCCGCTCGCGGCGTTCGTCGTGATCGTTGTTACCGCGATCAACTATTTAAATGTGCGGACTGGTGGCGCGATCCAGGTACTACTCACGTGCATGAAGGTCGGAACGATCGTGGTGATTGTCCTGGCAGGCGTTCTATTCGGAAAACAACACTTGGCTGCAACCACCCTACCTGCCGTAGTCATGCCCTGGGGATGGGGAACCGTTGGCGCGTTGCTGACCGCTCTAGTTCCTGCGATGTGGGCCTACAACGGCTTCAACGATCTCGGCGATTTGGGCGAGGAGATACTGCACCCTCAGAAGAACATTCCCATTGCAATTCTTCTGGGACTGTTCACAGTAGGCAGCCTTTATATGCTGGCGAATGTCGTTTACTTCCACACGTTGAGTTTTGGGCAAATCGCGGCCTCACAGCACGTCGCGTCGGATGTCGTCCGGTCATTCGCAGGATCGCGTGGCGCCGCGTGGCTTACGGTAGCGATGGCAATCTCTGCGCTGGGAGCGCTTCACGTCGTAGTGATGACGGGCGCCCGCATTCCTTATGCGATGGCGCGCGATGGCGTCTTCTTTCAATTCGCCAAGCGGATTCAACCCTCATTCCACACGCCGAGCGGCGCATTGATCTTTCTGGGTACGATTGCGTCACTGCTCGCGTTGACGGGAACATTTGAAGAGCTCTATTCCCTCTTTGTGTTTGCCGTCTGGATTTTTTTCGCGCTGACCGCAGTTGCACTGCTTCGTTTGCGCAAGACCGAGCCTGAACTCGTCAGGCCATACCGTGCGTGGGGTTATCCATGGACCCCGCTGATTTTCTTGTTCGCAGCAATCGCATTGACGATTAATTTATGGATGGTCCGGCCGGTGCGCTCCTCACTTGGGCTCTTGGTAATTGCGGCCGGGATTCCCTTCTTCTATCGCTGGCGCAAGACGCCTGGCAGGGGAGCCACGGCGGACGTGCCCTGATCAGGGTTGCTCTTTGCCTGCGAAGCCACCTCAGTCTGTGGTCCCACCCTTGCGCAAAAAGCGCGCATGGATGAGGCACGCATTTCCGATTTGATATCGATGGGATCAAAAACCTGGGGAGGGTTTAGGAGCGGGCGGAGTCTCTTTGGGAGCTTTTGGCGTCAACTTCCGGATGAAGAATTCTTGAAACACATTGGCGACGGCAGTGGAGGCCAGGCCGATCGCTCCGTTTTCAAGCGTCAGTCCTGCGCCGTTACGATCTTGTGCTGGGTAGTAAAGATTCGATATACCACCCGCGGCAAGATTGCCGAGAACGTTGGAGTAATTCGCCTGCCAGTGTCCGTTGTCACCTTTGCAAATCACTGAATTCGCGGTGGCATAGAAAAACCGCGAAAGCGCGCTGCCCGTTCCTTTATAAAAATAACGGGGATCTTGCTTTAGAACTGCGGGCAATATAGCGGCTCCAATGAACGTACCCGCGGCCGTATCCGCATATCCGGCGCCATAGCGTTTCCCGTAACCTTGAGCGCCCTGACCATATCCTTTGAAGTGATTCTGCGCCTGTTCGACTCCCGCGGCGCCTCCCACAATTACGAACGTGAAAGGATCAATCATCGTTTTTCCGGCGAGCTTGAATTTCTGTCTTGAGGTGAGCGGAGCCGCATCGGGGATGTAGCTCACATAGAAATTCGGCAGAACACCAAGCACGCGCTGCTGCTCCTCAACCTTCATCTGCTCTTCCGCTACTTCTGTCTGAGAGACCCCGACTTCCACGTCGGTGACGTTGGTGGCAACCGCCAAGGCAATCTGCGGAACAGTGTGGACCTCCCCAGACACCAGAATTCCAGAAGATGTTTGAGTCTCGAACCCCGCGGATGTGATGGTGAGCTGAAAAGATCCGGGAGGGATGTTGGCGAAGGAAAACTGCCCATCGCTGTCGGACAGTACCTCTTGACTGGGCTGATCTGCACCCGGACGATCTGCATCAGCACGATCTGCAGCGGGGCGAGTCAGCTTTACCCGGGCTCCGGCAATAACCGCTCCGCTTTGATCAGCGACCGTTCCGCTGAGGCTCCCGGATGCGTGCTGATCGGACTGTGGTCCGTCGGGCGGGGCCGTCCCGTGCTGTTCAGGACTATCTACCGGAGCCGGCGAAGAAGCTTGTCCCAGGCAGAACGACGTCAAAGCCAAAGAGACAAGGGTAAGAAGAATCACTGCCGACTTGAACTGGGGGGCCATGAATGCCTTAACTTTATTCTCTTCCATTACTCCGATCCAAATCACCAAAGTGCGGCACGCCGTCGCCCCGATACCGGCATAGCCATTTTTCGAATCCGCTCTGGGCACTTGGATGCTGGATGTAGCCGGACAATTTGTATCCGCGATCCCTTTAAGGAACGGAAGTCAGACCAAGAACTTGTCGTCGCTGCAATCGGGACGACCACAATTATGGTTCGCGCCAGACTATTGCGGCAGATGCCATTGTTATCAGGAGTTTATCAGCATGAGTCCAAGCGATGATGACTTCGTAAAGGTTGGTGCGCGGGATCCTCTGCGGGAGCGGGCGCCGACCTTGATCAGCTATGGAGCGTCCTTTCCTGTATCGCCCAGCCTGGGCCTGTGGAAACCTAAGCTTTTTACCCTTCCGGAAGCGGTCCTGAGGCTTCGATCTGTCCCCAATTGACCTACTGCACGGGACGGAAGGTCAGTCTTTTGTTGGGCTTCGGCCTTGTCAAAGCATTGTCCGATCGGGCATGTCCTCGATGCACCTCTGAAATCTATCCCCTGGGCGTGCCGCACTGCAGACTGGTAGAGGAATTCAACCCTGGGTCCGGATACGACATGGAACCCATGGGAAGGGCCCACCCTCATGATGCCAATGGCACCAACGACTGGAAGTTCCGCTAAAAATTTTGAGAAGGCAGCAGGGTTTCTTCTGCTTCTGGCAAGCCTCGCTATTCTGGCAGGCTGCCAGGGCGTCAGCGCGGCCAACTCTACGCCGGCGGTGGGAACGCTTTCCATGGCTAATACCTCGCTGGCTTTCGGCAATGTGGCGCCGGGCAGCAGCAAGACCGTGATCGTCAACGCGACGAACTCAGGCGCGGCAACGGTCAACGTGAGCAGCGTCTCCATCACGACCAAGTACTTTTCCATGACTTCGCCCAGCCTGCCCGTTTCAATCGCGGCTGGACAGAGCACTCCGATCAGCTTGACGTTTTCCCCGAATGCGATTGGGACGTTCACCGCCACCATGCTGATCGGGAGCGACGCGTCTGATTCCCAGACCAGCGTCTCGCTCAGCGGCACGGGGTCGACCGCAGCGCCTGGAACGCTCGCTTCGAGTCCCGCGAGTATCGCTTTCGGCAGCGTGACGGTCGGCGGCAACCCGACCGTGGCGGAGAAAATCACGAACACTGGGGCTTCGAGTGTAACGATTTCTCAGGTGGCAGCCAGCGGCACGGGATTCAGCGTAAACGGAATCACAGCGCCCGTGATTTTGACCACGGGCCAGAGCGTGTCTTTCAACGTTCAGTTCACTCCGCAGTCCGCCATTAGCGCGAGCGGCAGTGTCACATTCACGTCCGATGCATCGAATCCGACGCTGACGATTGCACTCTCAGGAACAGGAGTCGTAGCGGGCGGACTGGGATCGAATCCTACGAGCCTCGGCTTCGGCAGCGTGCAGGTCGGAGCGAATAAGACCTTATCGGAAACCGTCACAAACTCGGGTGGAACAAGTGTAACGATTTCTTCGGTCGCCGCCAGCGGAACGGGATTCAGCGTGAGCGGCATCACGACACCCCTGACTCTAAACGCTGGCCAGGGCGCAACTTTCAGCGTGAAGTTCACACCCACGTCCGCCGCCAGCGCGAGCGGGAACGTGACGGTCACCTCGACCGCGTCGAATCCTTCGTTAGCAATTCCGCTCTCGGGAACCGGAGTCGCAGCTGGGGCTCTGGGATCTAATCCGACGAGCCTCGGCTTCGGCAGCGTGCAGGTCGGAGCGAATAAGACGTTATCGGAAACCGTCACGAACTCGGGTGGAACAAGCGTAACGATTTCTTCGGTCGCCGCCAGCGGAACGGGATTCAGCGTGAGCGGCATCACGACGCCCCTGACTCTAAACGCTGGCCAGGGCGCAACTTTCAGCGTGAAGTTCACACCCACGTCCGCCGCCAGCGCAAGCGGGAACGTGACGGTCACCTCGAATGGATCGAATCCGTCGCTGCTGATTCCACTGACAGGAACCGGTACGGCGGTTTCATCGGGACAACTGACGGCTAGCCCCACCACTCTGCCCATCGGCAGCGTAGTGGCGGGAACCAGCGGAACAGGATCAGGCAGTCTGACAGCCAGCGGAGCCAGTGTGACCGTAACAGCGATCAGCTCAAACAACGGAGCATTCAGCGTGAGTGGTCTTTCGCTGCCGGTCACAATCGCGGCGGGCCAGAGCGCTCCGTTTACCGTGACCTTCAGTCCGCAGGCGGCGGGCGCAGCCACGGCTACGCTCACTTTCACCAGCAATGCTTCTCCTGCGACGACGCAGGAGACTGCTACCGGAACCGGTACGGCGGCGCCAGTGCATACGGTGAACCTGTCGTGGAGCGCAAGCACTACGACGGACGTTACCGGCTACAACGTCTATCGGGCGACCTATAACAATTCGTGCGGGTCGTACCAAAAGATCAACCCGACGCTTAACACGAGCACGGAATACAGCGATTCGGCGGTCACGGATGGCACTTCCTACTGCTACGCAGCGACCGCAGTGGATACGAACGACATGGAGAGCGGGTACTCCAACATCGTGTCCAACATTCAGATCCCCGCCCCCTAGACTGTCCAGCTCGGCTTGTACGATCAGGGCCTCGGTTCGCCGAGGCCCTACCGTTTTCAATCACTTACTCTTTCGGCACCCGTTGGACCCCAAGCCTCAAGATCAAACTCCTGGATCGAGCGATTAAGAATGGAGGCTGGTTCTGGGTGGGCCAACTGGGTTGACCTAGTTCGGAAATGGGCCGATGCCGGACTGGCCCCATCGCAGCCATGTTTACTGGCCAGATTTCACTCTCGATCGCGAAGATGGCCCACTGCTAAGCCCGCTCTGTTGGCTGGATTCCAATGTCCTAGTGGAATCTTTGCGGATTTCCAGAGATGGGTCAAACTGGCTTCATGCTCTCCCCCCAATTGAGCCGTCAGCGGCAGTTCCTGAGAACGGGATTATCCGTACTCCTCCTCTTCGGGCTTTCATTGGCCGTCGTGGCCGGAACTGCATTGCCCGCCACAGCAGCCACCACACCCCAGCTGGTGTGTTCGTCGACCCGCTTGAAATTCGGGTGGGTCGCGGTAGGGACGTCGGAGAGCCAGTTGGTCGTTCTCACCAACACAGGATCCACTCCGGTGGCTCTGGCGGGAGTCGCCGTGGTTGGCGCGGAATTCAATACGCTTGGCACGGGCTTGCCCAAGAGTCTGGCCGCTGGCCAAACCGCCACAGTGAAAGTGACGTTTGCTCCAACCGCAGCGGGATGGGTTGCCGGGCGACTAATCTTCAGCAGCAATGCCACCAACCCGAGCCTGATTCTCACCATCCGGGGCACGGGCGTGAAGAAGGAGCCGGTGACCGCAAGTCCGGCAAGTCTCTCGTTTGGTCAGGTTCCGGTCGGAACCACAGCCAAACTCACCGTGAATCTGACGAACCATTGCCTGTGCACACAAACACTTTCGGCGCTGCAGGTCGTGGATGGGGTATTCGCTGTGACGAAGCCCGCACTCCCGCTCACTCTTACTCGCGGACAAACCATGGCAATGACGGTGACGTTCACCCCGGCGGCCGCGGGTCCGAACGGCGGCAGCGTGATGATTGATGGTCCATTTGTGAATGTACCTCTGAGTGGTACGGGCACGGCGACGACGGCCGGCGGCGTATTGAGCGTTACCCCTGGATCCGTCAATTTCGGTTCGGTAGAGTTAGGCACCACCGGTACGCAGACATCGTCCCTGACGGCAACCGGGGGAGCTGTGACGGTCACTTCCGCATCCAGCAGCAACGGACAGTTTTCAATTTCGGGCGCTTCATTTCCTGTGACCATCCCTTCCGGACAAAGCGTATCGTTCGGAGTTGTTTTCGCGCCGAAGAATGCTGGCGCGGCTTCAGCGAATCTTTCATTCGGCAGTACAAGCGGCACCACGAAGACTGTGGAGGCCCTGACGGGCACGGCGACAATGCCGTATATCACCCTGTCCTGGAGTCCGAGCACGTCGCAGGTTGCGGGCTACAACATCTATCGCAGCGCGTCGTCGAGCGGGCCATTCTCTCGGCTGAATTCAGCGCTGGATACGGGCACCTCTTATGTCGATAACTCGGTCGGAGTAGCTGCGACGTATTTCTACGCCACGACCGCCGTGAATTCGAACGGGCAGGAAAGCTCCTACTCAAATCTGGCGCAGGTGAATATTCCGTAGCTGGAAGGGTTTGCCGCTGGCGTATGGAAACACTAAGGCGTGCAGCACAGAGAAAACCGGCGCAGTAGCAATATCAGGCGATAGCTTACGGGGGGGGAAGAAGAGGGGGGATTATTCTCTTCGTCTAAGCTGTGGTCTTCATACCCCGGCGCTGCTTCAGGGCCAATCCACCGGCAATAGCGCCCAGTGAAATAACCAACATCGGCACAACACCGGACTCCGGCATCGCTTCGTGACGCTTTTTCTTGTTCTTATCGAAGATGTCATGCCAGCTTGGCGATGCGGAAGCAAATGCCATCGCGCTGAGCAGGACAAAACTCGAAACTAACAGCAATGAACGTTTCATCGAATACACCTCACAACCCTTACAGGATAGACCCAAAGCCAGGGTTGTCAAGATTGAATGTTCTTGCAACGTGTGCAACGCGTTGCAATTTTAAGTAGTTGAAAACAAATCAGATGTGCGCCGGGCTTAGTTTTGGAACATCCAGCCTCAGTTTTCCACTAATGCGCAGCATCGCTCTGCCGGTTCTCGATACGCAACAGCAGCCAGATCAAAACCAGCATCATCGCCAAGCCCAACGCAAGGAATATAAAACCGCCCTGGTGATGGAACCAGCTGTCGAGCCAGGTGGTGCTCACGTATTCTGCGAGCACCGAGAGCGTGAAGATTCGCACGCCATTCTTCAATATAGCCACCGGCAATGAGACGAGGACCGCGATCCACTTGCTCCATCCCGATTTCAGAAACAATTGCGCGATCACCAACGTGGTCACAAACAGAATCGTACTGGAGCGAATGCCGCTGCACTCGCGGGCGACCTCGATATCGATGTTGGAGAACGAGAACACGAGTCCGTCGCGAACCACAGGCACGCGAAACAGCCGATAGAGCAGATATGCGGCGTCCGCCGAACCCCACTGTAGCGCAGTGATCAACCAGGAAATCGCTCGGTCCGGCAGTGGCACCGCCAGTAGAGAAAACAGGAACGGAAAACGCAGACGGGAAAAACCCTTCCGTCCATAGAGGTGTGCGAACATCGCAAGAATGAAAGCAATCCACAGCAGGATGCTGATTGTCAGGCTGGAATCTCCGCCACGAAAAGGAGTTCGGAAGTTGAGCCAACCAGCGGCCGCAAGAACGGGGAACGCCACGCACAACGCTGGAAGCGACCAGTCTTCCCTGGTGGGAAGAGGCCAACGCTCGAGGCACAGCAACACGACAGAGACGCCAAGGACCAGCAGTGTATAGGAGTAATTTTCGTCGCCGATCGCCGCGCTTACAAGAGTGCGCAACCCCGGCCACCAGGCGACAATCGCCAGAACCAGACCGACAAGAAAGCGTCTATGCACTGCGAGATCCATACGGTTAGTCTTGACGCTTCGCTCTCAGTGTTACCGAATCAGTAAATGTCAGCGCGGCGCACTCGCGACCCGGGGAACGCTCTCGGCTTGTCCGGTCTTCAGGCTGCGATACGCAGCATCGAGAATTTCCTGATTCTGCCAGCCTTCTTCGCCCGGAACCAGAAACGCATGCTTCTGTTCGATCGCAGCCGAGAATTCATCGACCTGGCGGGCATAGGCGTCGAGGTTGGCGACAGTCTGGGTCTCTATGATTTTCCCACCGCGACGCAATTCGATCTCGATAGGATGTTCGACGTTGAGTGCGTCATGGGCGTGGAGGGATCCGTTGTCACCAACAATTTCGATGGGCGTGCGATACTCGGCGCGGGTCGAGACCGCGACTGAACCCAGAGTGCCGCGAGAAAATTCCAGCGAGAGCAGGGCTGCAGCTTCCAAGTCTCCGGATTCGGGAGTCGATTCTCCGCGCGCGGTCACACGGACGACTTCATCTTCGAGGATGCAGCGCAGTGCGTCGATACAGTGCACGCCGACATCGGAGATAGGGCCGCCTCCGGCGATCCGGGCGTCAAACAGCCACTTGCGTGGGTGCGTTGCTCCAGGGTAGGAGAACTCTGCCCGCGCGAAAACCGGTTGGCCGACATGGCCGTCACCTACACGCTTGCGAAAACTCGCGACGCTATTTTCAAAGCGAAAAACCTGAGCGACTCCAAGCAGCACCTTGGCCTGGCGAGCAGTCTCGACCATCCGGCGGCACTCGGCGGCGTTCATGCCCATCGGTTTTTCGCAGAGTACGGGCTTGCCACATTCAATCGCCAGTAGCACGTCCTGCAAATGGGCGCTGTTGGGCGTAGCGACGAAGACAGCGTCGATCTCCGGAGAGCGGCAGAGGTCGGCACCGGAGTCAAAGGCGTGCGGAATGTTGTACTCCGACGCGGACGCGCGCGCTTTTACCATGTCTCGGCGCGACAACGCCGTCACGCGACTGTTCTCCGCTAGCGCGAAGCCGGGCATCAACCGGCGCACAGCGTGATGTCCGAAACCGAGAATGCCGTAGCGAATCATAGGCAGGACATTCCGGCTCCAGGCGATGTGCAAGCAGCTCGCAGAGTTGTTAGCGTCCCTTGAGTTTTCATGAACACACTATACAAGAGCACAAAGCTCCGCTCAGCAGAGTCACGGGACGTTTGAAACAAGAGCGGCGGGAAAAGATAAGAGTTAAAGAAGCGAGCCGGGCGGGAATGACTATTTGGGGCTAGAGGAGCTAGAAGAGGAAGATGCACGGCAGGCCGGAGGCACCGTTGAGCTTCCTCCGCCCGAAGGTGGTTGCTGGTCTGCGATCACCGCAGAAGCCTCGTTCGACGGAGCACTCGGGTTGCCATGAGCGTCCACCGCGGTGACCACGTAGTAGTACGTGGTCTGGTCGGCGACGAGATCGTCCACGCAACTGGTGCCCACAACGGGCACTGTATTGACCGGTTGGCATTGTGCGCAGGTCGCGTTTTTCAGCGGCGCGTCCTTCGCTACACTTCTGTACAGGCAATAGCCCACGGCCAAGCTTGGAGTTTTCGGTGACGGAGAACTTGCAGTCCAGCTAAGGATCACTTTGTGGTGACCGGCGGATGAGGGCTGCGCGGCGGGAAGTCCAGCCACCGGACATTGCGGCGGAAGCGCCAGCTTGGGCTGAGCTTTTGGCTTGCTGGCGGGACTCAGCACCGATGTCGAATGCGCAATCGAAGCAGCGCCGATCTGCGCGCTGGCGATGCTGCCTTCACACCCAACTGCAACGAGCAACGCTAATAACCTGAGGAACATGTGGTGCCCGATGTGAAGATGATATCGCATCAAGCGAGAGCATGGCTTCCGGAGTTAGGCCGTCATACATTCGAATAGGATTTCCACTGCGCTTCGCTGCTTGATGATGGTGACGAGCAATCCCTTCTGGTACCGCAACCGCGCTCATCGGGTCGGGTAGAGGATCCGCATCGACCGGCATGCTATCGTTCTTCCTTCCACCAATCTGACGCAACTCCGCGGCTTTCTTGGGACTGGCGAGAAAGAAACAGAGGCCACCTGGGGTCGCAGCAGCTCGACAGGGTTTACCCGCTTTGATTTTCGACCTAGCGCGGGACTGTGGTGATGTGGCTCCTTAGCTATCGATACCGGTTCGACCTAGGTCGACCGGCGCAAGCGCGACATTCCCATCCCTCAGAGAGTACTTTAAAAGACACCATATCGCCCGAAAACCGTCTTTCCAGCCGATTTTCTTGCCTTCTTCGTAAGTCCGGCCCGAATAGCTGATACCGACCTCATAGACCCGCAAATGGCGCTTTGCGATTTTGACGGTAATTTCTGGCTCAAAGCCAAAGCGCTTCTCCTCGATTTGAATCGCCTGGATCACTTCTCGGCGAAATACTTTGTAGCAGGTCTCCATGTCGGTCAGGTTCAAATTTGTGAGCATATTGGAAAGGAGAGTGAGCAACCAGTTGCCAACGGAGTGCCAGAAATAGAGCACACGATGAGGTCCGCTGCCCATGAAGCGGGATCCGTACACTACATCTGCCTTCCCGGCTTCCAGTGGGCCGAGTAATGCGGAATATTCGGCCGGGTCATATTCCAAATCGGCGTCTTGAATGATTACATAGTCGCCGGTCGCCTCCTGAATCCCGCGTGCCAGGGCAGCGCCCTTGCCCATATTATTCGTCTGCATGAATACGCGTAGCCTGGGGAATTTCTCTCTCAACTCAGCGAGGATCTCTCGTGAGCCGTCGGTAGATCCGTCATCTATGCAGATCATCTCAAGATCGAATGGCACGGCAAGCACCGCTTCAATCACTTGTCGTACCGTGGCCCGCTCGTTGTAAACCGGCACGACAACTGACAGTTTCATCTACTCCCTCCTCGATGACGAGATTCTTAACGTTTCTGCAGCAAGAGCAAACGGCGAACCGCAATCATGTCTTCGATCGAACAAAACCATGCGACGCCCCCAAAAAACAAAAAGCCATTTCGATTCGTCGTTTGGCAGCCCTTTCGAGCAGTGATGAGACGTGGCTACCGGCACTTGACGCGGAAGTCAGCCTGGTTCCAACATGTACACTAATCTTTTAAACTTAAGCACCGGCATACTTTTCGCTTCACATACTTTATGGCACACGATTCTAGCGCAACCGCTACGTCCGTTGATCAACTTCAGATGAAGATTAAGCAGGGAGACGCCCGTGTTGGCATCATCGGCCTCGGGTATGTTGGGCTTCCGCTGGCGTTGCTGTACAGCGCCCAGAAGTTCCGTGTCACCGGCTTTGATATCGACTCCCGCAAAGTGGACGCAATCGCCAAGGGAGGTTCTTACATCTACCGCATTGGGGCCGACGAGATTCAGGCCGCCAAAGCGAATGGCTTCTCAGCGACCTCCGATTATTCCAAGATCGCAGAGATGGACGCCATCATCATCTGCGTTCCGACGCCTCTGAATGAGTACCACGAGCCCGACCTCAGCTACATTACAGGCACGACCCACTCCATCGCCCCCCATCTCCGCGCCGGCCAGTTGGTCGTGCTCGAAAGCACGACATATCCCGGCACGACGGAAGAAGTGATGATTCCGATTCTTGAGAAGGAAAACCGGTCTGGGCTCAAAGCCGCGCGCAACAGCGCTCCCACGGACAAGGAATTCCTGGTGGCCTTCTCACCCGAGCGCGAGGATCCAGGCAACACCACCGTGGCACGCCGGGACATCCCCAAAGTCGTCGGTGGCTTGAATGCGCAGGCATCGGAACTCGCTTGCGCGCTGTACGGAGCAATCTTCAATCGAACGGTTCCCGTCTCGTCTCCGGCCGCGGCAGAAATGACCAAGCTGCTCGAGAACATCTACCGCTGCGTAAACATCGCGCTCGTGAACGAACTCAAGCTGCTCTGCCTGCGCATGGGAATCGATATCTGGGAGGTTATCGCAGCAGCTTCGACGAAGCCATTCGGATTCCACCCTTTCTATCCGGGTCCCGGACTGGGCGGGCATTGCATTCCCGTCGATCCGTTTTATCTATCCTGGAAGGCCAAGGAGTGGGATTTCCGCACGCGCTTCATCGAACTGGCTGGAGAAATCAACACCAACATGCCGTATCACGTGCTGGCTTCGGTGGCCACGGCGCTAAACCGGCATAAGAAATCTGTGAATGGCGCGCGTGTGCTGGTGCTGGGCGTAGCGTACAAGAAAGATATCGACGATTTGCGCGAATCGCCCGCACTGACGATCATCGAACTCCTGCAAAAAGATGGGGCTGAGGTCAGCTACAACGATCCCTATTTTCCTGTTATTGGAAAAGGCCGAAAGTACTCCCTGGATTTGAAATGCGCGGAGTTAAAAGACCTGGGGAAATACGACCTCGTTCTCATTGTGACCGATCACTCGGACTACGACTATCACCGGATCGTTCAGGAAGCACAGCTGGTCGTCGACACCCGCAATGCTACCCGCGGAATTAAGAGCACAAAGATTGTTCACTGCTGAGAAGCAACAGTCTCAAAGACTCATCAGAATATCTGCGATGCGCTCTCCGGTGTGCCCGTCCCACAACGGAGGAATCGAGCCCATCTTGCCCTTGCCATCGTAGATATTCGTCAATTCCGAACGCAGCTTCTGCCGGTCCTGCCCAACCAGGACGTTCGTGCCCATCGATACCGTTATTGGGCGTTCCGTGTTGCTGCGCAGGGTCACGCACGGTACTCCCAGGTAGGTGGTCTCTTCCTGAATTCCGCCGGAATCGGTGATGACCACGGCAGCACCACGCTGCAACGCGAGAAACTCGATGTACGGCGCGGGATCGACCAAGTGCAGCTTTTCGACATCGATGCCAAAGTCCGCAATGCGTTGCCGCGTCCGCGGATGCACTGGGAAGACTACCGGCATGCGATCACTCACTTCGAGCAGCGACGCCAGAATGCTCTTCAGGCTTTCGCTATCGTCCACATTGGACGGGCGGTGCAGGGTCACGAGTGCATAGCGTTCAGGCAAGCCGTTGCGCGGAACCTGCAGGGCCGCTGGAAGAAGCTGTACCAGGGAGTCGATCATCACGTTTCCGACGCGATGAATTTTTTCGGAAGCGACTCCCTCATTCTTGAGGTTGATGTCGCCATCTTCGGAGGGAGTAAACAAGAAGTCGGCGAGCCGGTCGGTCACGATACGATTGGTCTCTTCCGGCATAGTGCGATCGAAAGACCGCAGGCCGGCTTCGACATGGCCGACCCGCACCAGCAGTTTGGCACACACCAAGGCCGCGGCCACCGTAGAGTTGATGTCGCCATAAACCAGCACCACGTCCGGCTTGGCCTCGAGCACCACGGGCTCAAACGCGGTCATGACCTCCGCGGTCTGCCGTGCGTGGCTCCCCGAACCGACTCCGAGGTTCCAGTCGGGCTCCGGGATCTCCAACTGAGTGAAGAACACATCCGACATGTTGCGGTCGTAGTGCTGTCCGGTGTGAACCAGTGTCTGCCGGGCTCCCCGCGCCGCCAGGGCGCGCAGCACCGGAGCAGCTTTCATGAAGTTCGGTCTCGCCCCTACGACGTGAAGAATATGCATGGAGATGAGACGGACTCTTACAATCAGAGTCTAGCGCAACGACTAAGGAAGGGCGCAACACCTTTGGATGTTCGAATGGCGCACCATCGTTCCAAGCCATTAATGTTTCGTATTTTGCGCGCAAGGTTGACAGAGTCAGAAATCGGGTTATATTTTGAGTGCCTTCGCATTTGAAATTAGGACCGCCGCACTTGCTGGCTTGAGCAACTTGTGTTGCTCGGCGGCCTCAGCCTCACCGATGAAGGCGTTCAGCAGCAAGTCTGTGTCAGCCCTGTGGCCTTTGGCCGCAGCGTCTCGAGCTAATTCCAGCGTCAGTACCATGATGTCCGCCAGCAGACGATTGTGTTCGTCCTCCCGGACGGCATTGATGAGGGTGAGGTAGGTCGGTAACTCCATATTTATGAGTATCCCCACAGAGCGACCACCAAACCCACTCGTCACGACTACGTCGCGCTTGCCATCACAGTTTACGTCGGCAACGGCGACTGAGTTACCCAGTCCGCCTGAAGCGTAACTCACGGCCGCCTGGAACGTGCCGTCACCGTTTCCCCGCAAGACATCCACCGTGCCGCAGCTGGGACCACCGCCGCAAGAACTCGCTACCACTGCGTCGGGCTTGCCATCACCGTTCACGTCGGTGACGGCAACAGAGTTGCCAAATCCGCTGAAGCCGTAACTCACCGGTGCCTGGAAAGTGCCGTCGCCATTTCCCAGCAAGACACTTACTGCTCCCTCATTCGCCACTACGAGATCCGGCTTGCCATCCGCGTTCACGTCCTTGACTGCGATCGAATTGGCTTCGTCCCCACCTGAGCCATACACCGCGACTGTTTGGAACGTTCCATCGCCCTTGCCCAAAAGAACGCCTACCGCACCCTCCTCAAGATTGCTACCGCCATCGTAACCGCTCGCCAACACAATGTCGGGCTTGCCGTCTCTGTTCACATCCGCCACCGCCACCGACCGAGTAGACAGTCCACCTGAGTCATACACCACGGCTGTTTGAAACGTGCCGTCGCCATTTCCCAGCATAACACTCACCGTGCCGTTCGGCGCTGACGAAAGACAAGTGCCGTCCCCACACTCATTCGCCACAATTAGATCCGCCTTTCCATCGCCGTTTACGTCGGCCACGGCTACCGAAATAGGGAAAAAACCTCCTGGGTCATAGACCACCGCCGTTTTGAACGTGCCGTCGCCGTTTCCCAGCAGCACACTCACTGTGCCATTCCTGCCAAGGTCCGACTCGCAGTCGGCAGTTAGGCCGCAAAAATTGGCCACTACTATGTCAGGCTTGCCATCACGGTTCACGTCGGCTACCGCCACCGAGTAAGCGAAAAAACCCGCGGTGTCATAGCTCACCGGCGTTTTGAAGGTGCCGTCGCCCCTGCCCAACAGCACCCCTACCGACCCATACGCCGCACAATCGGTGTCCACGCACGCATTCACCACCACGAGGTCAGGGTTGCCATCACCGTTCACGTCGGCAACCACCGCTGACTCGGCGTCATTGCCGCCCGAGTCGTAGATCACCGGGCGCGCAAAGTCCACTGCCGGCAGCTGAGGGGTGTTCGACTGGAAAGAATTCAACGTGGCAACTCCATCTCTGTATCGGCTGAAGTTTGCCACTCGCGGCCTCAAGAGCCTGTGCGGTACTCCAGGGCGCTGTTGTTGCCCAGGAGGCAGTCCGTTCTGCCGATAACCTGCGGCACCACTGGACTGTGCAAGTGACAACGTGATGAGGATCAGGAAAACGCTAGGAGAAGAAAGCGACCGAGGGTGAAGCATACCATCCTCCCGAGGAAGGTGACTTATAGGAGCCTTACGGAAATTCTGGTCCGTTGATACAGCTGCCGAGGGCATGGCGAGACAAACGGGAAGATTTTACCGCGGATCGGCGGTGAGAGACTGTGATTTATTTTGCAGAGCGTTTGTTGCGAAATCCGAACAAAAACGAGGGGCTGCTTCACCGGACCACTGTTCTGCCCACATAAAATGTATCGCCGCGAGGGAGGCAACAATGATCACAAAAGGATGGACGCACAAAACGAGAGTAACCATCGTATTTACTCGGCGTTGCGGAGGCCATATAGTGGGTGTTGAACTTCCCTTCTGTACGGAGTTGGTGAATTTTGCCAGCCTAAGGGATTTGCAACCACAAGCTCTGGAAACGATTCCGTCATGTGGATACTTGGGATTTCGTCGCTCAAGGCTGATTCTGCTGCCGCCGCCCTCATGCGAGATGGCACCATTGTCGCTGCGATTGAGAATCAGAAACTACAGCCTGCTTCGGAGCGGCGCGTACCCGAAGCGGCGATCCAGTTCTGTCTGGATCAGGCGAAAATTTCCTGGACTGATCTGGATGTGGTTGCGGTGGCCAGCAATCCCTCGGGCGGCTGGAGGCGCCGAGCGTTCTCCCGCGCTTACGTGTCGCCCAAATCGCCGTTCGCCACCGCGTACCAAGAGGGAAAAGATTCGGTTCGATTCGCGCGGGAGTGGACCTCGATCCGTTCACTACGGCAGAAAACGAAAAATCCACGGCAAGTCGTACCCCTCGATCATCACTCGTGTCACGCTGCGAGCGCATTTTTCCTTTCTCCATTCGAAAAGGCTCTGATCCTGACCCTGGACGGAGAAGGCGATGGAAATGGCGGAATGATCGCGCACGGCGAAGGCAGCCAGATTCACATTCAGAAGGCAATTTCTTTCAGCGACTCGATCGGACGAATTTACTCGTGTGTTACGAGGCTGCTGGGCTTTTCGCCGTCGCGGGAAGAGCACAAGACACAATGGCTGAGTCTGGAAGGCGAACCCGAGTACAAAGAGCTTTTCGTTCGCATACTGCGTGCGGGTGGAGTCGTGCCTAAAGTCGACTACCGTTACTTCGGTCGCGACTTGAACGCTGTGTTCAAGCCGTTCGCACGGTTTTGGAAGGAGCTCGGACTCGATTCTGATGAATCTCGGCTGACACCGGAACAGAGACGAAATTTAGCGAGCAGCGTGCAGGCGGCGATCACGGAAGTGATTTCTGATTGGCTGGCTGACATGCGAGAGACGACAGGTTTGCAAAAGATGTGCCTCGGGGGCGGCGTCTTTTACAACACTCTCCTGGTGGCTGCTCTCGAGCGCAGGTTTGGAGTGGGAAACATCTTCGTACCCCCGGCTCCCGGCAATGCAGGCTGCGCGCTTGGCGCTGCGGCCTGGGTGTGGCATCGGGAAATGAACAATCCGCGGAATCCCGAAGTTCGTTCCGTCTACTGGGGACCTTCGTACACCAGGGGTGAAATCAAGGACGTGCTGGACAATGTGAAAGCGCGTTATGCCGTACAGAACACTGACGAAAAGAAGTTCGAATCTGCCGTACGATTATTGCAAGCTGGGAAGATTGTGGGCTGGTTTCAGGGTGCCACCGAATTCGGCCCACGCGCCCTCGGTCATCGCAGTGTTTTGGCTTCGCCTTGGGCTCCATATGTCACGGAAAACCTGAACGACTTCGTAAAACACCGTGAGTCGTTTCGCCCGTTTGCGGTGTCAGTGCGTGAAGTGGATTGCGCCCGCTACTTCGCCGGATCTCCTCTCTGCCGGTTCATGAATTCTCTGGCCGGGGTGCGACCGGATGCGGACGTGCTGCCACGAGAATTGCAACTTCCCAATGGTCTGGTGCGCCTCCATATCGTGGAGAGGGAAACTGATTCAATCCTGTGGGAACTCCTGTGTTTGTTTGGCGAAGAAGCGCCCGCCCCAATCCTGGTGAACACCTCATTCAATCTGCCCGGAGAACCCCCGGTCGTCCGGCCGAAAGACGCCGTACGCACATTCTTCTGCTCGGGTATTGACGCCGTTTTCGCGGACAACTTTTTGTTGACAAAGTCGAGCGCAGCACATGTGCTGAACAAGACCGCGGGACAGACGCCTGGACTTCACGCTAACGCGTAATCACTTCTTAAACCAGAGCCCATTGGATTGGACTCCCTCCTGACCTGGCGGCAGAGCACTCGCGGAAGGTTGACCGCGAAATTCCCTGGATACGTCTGCGGAATAGCAGGCGATTGCCAGGGTCGACATTCACAAAGTCGGTGGCGATCTGGACCGAGACTCGGGCGAGGACAGTAACTGCGGGTGGAAACGGTGAAGTCTTTCGGCGGGTTTCTGGAGAGGCAATTTTCGGGTCCCGACGGGAGGCGCGCCAACTGATGTCGATTCATGAACAACGAGCCCCTGCAGGCGAGGAAGCAAACAGGAGGGTGGGTGGACTAAGGGAATCGAGCTGGTAAAACTGGACGGCGTGAGACGGACGGTGGGAGATTATCGACTTCAAACTTTAGCAGAGCCATATGCCGATCATCGAGCGCGCGACTGAGGCGGTAGGTTTGACGTTAGGAAGCGACCGAGCGCCACGGTACTAACTTGAATAATCTGTGCCAATGCCCCCCGGGGCATGTACGCGGCCCACTGACACAGTGATGATCACAGTGCCCCGCGCCCATTCTCGGCTGCGAATCTCTGGCCGATTTCAGCTACCAGCAAATCCCGTGGTAGGGCCCGGGAACCGCCGGCCGCTTCGCAGGATCGAGATTCACAAGGTCAATGACAGTTTGGGAAGGTTTGAGACAGTGGACCAGCCGGTCGTTATCGACCTTTGTTGCAATAATGATCACGTCTCCGCTGTTGACGACGTCCTCGAACTCGGACGACAAAAGTGAACCGATGTGAGGGATGACTTCTTCAATGTACTGGCGGTTTGACCCGGCGAGCCGTCCCAGCGAGACGTCTTGATCCCAGATCTTGACGTGGCAGCCTTCTCCGAGCAGTCGCTTGATCATCTGCACTTGCGGGCTTTCGCGCAGATCGTCGGTACCGGCTTTGAAGCTCAACCCTAGGAAAGCAATCTTTCGTTGATTGGTCCGCAACACGGCTTCGATCGCGCGATCGACGTGCACGGCATTGCTGCGCAACGCTGACTCAAGCATAGGCAGGCCGAGATCGAGTTCCTTCGCCTTGTATGACAGTGCGCGAAGGTCTTTGGGTAAACACGATCCGCCAAATGCAAATCCCGGAGACAAATAAGCCGGGGAAATGTTGAGCTTCGTGTCGGAAGTATAGATTTCAGTCACGGTGTTCGTATCCACGCCGAGGTGCTGGCACAAGGTTCCAACTTCGTTGGCGAATGTGACCTTCACAGCATGAAAAGCGTTAGATACGTATTTCACCATCTCTGCCACCGGAATGCTGGTCTCGAAGACAGGCCCGGGGACGCTCTTGTAAAGTGCGCGAAGCCGGGCCAGATGTTCTGGCTTCTGTGCGCCAAGAATGGTGTAGGGAGGTTGGTGGAAGTCAGCGACGGCGCATCCTTCACGCATAAACTCGGGGTTGTAACAGACGCTAAAGTCCACTCCTGCGCGGAGACCGCTGGATTTCTCAATCGCGGGAATTACCAGCGATTCGGTAGTTCCCGGCAAAACTGTGCTTCGCAATACGACGACGTGATGAGACTTTTTCTGCTTCAGGGCGGCGCCAATTTCGCGAACTACGCGCTCGACGAATCCCAGATCCAGTTTGCCACTGCGCTGGCTGGGAGTGCCTACGCAGACGAACGAAACGTCCGAGTCGCGGACGGCAACCGATGCTTCCGTCGTCGCCCGGATCCGGCCGGTCTTGTGGCCCTCCTCGATCAGTTCGCTAACCCGAGCTTCGACAATGGGGCTGCGGCCTGAGGCTAACGCCTCCACTTTGGTGGGGCTGACGTCAACCCCGATCACATTGTGGCCAAGATTGGCGAAGCACGCTGCGCTGACCGATCCCACATACCCCAATCCAAAAATGCTGATTGACACACTCACTCTTGATCTCCTCTGCTGTGCTGATTCAGTATGACAGCTGCTGCGATTTGATAGTTACACCCTATGGGCTTGTACTGCTAGGAAACTTGATACCGGTCGAAACTGGACAGGCGGAAGTTGATGCCTGCGCTACCGGAAGGGGCGACCCGATTGTTCTTCCAACGCATGAGCTGCGTGGCCACCAGCGCGATGTAGTGGAGTAAGAGCGTGGTAGAAGCGGTGAAGGGTAGTCGGGAGGCACTAGAGCGGCCTTGCAAATGCCGATGTGCCCGCGTAGACGCGGAACGAGGCAACAATGAGGCCAGGATACAGAGCAGGCAGGGGCTTACGATTGGTCTTCGGCCATTTCAGGCCTATTCCAAAGCTGCTTGTGGTTAATGGGAGAGAATCTCCAATATTACGTAATGCGCGATGAGGCGATTCGCTAATGCGTTCGGGTGCGCATTCTCCGCGGTGAGCCAATATTGCTGCGGGTTGGCATTGTAGCCGGGCAAAATATTCTCGATCAAATGCGTGGGAATGTTCATTCGTGCGAAGCCGGCTTGCATCTCGTCATAGATCTCTTGTTCGTATGGGAAGTTACGCCAGAGGATAACGTGAAATTCGGCGCCGGGGTATTCGGCTTTCAGCTGATCCCTCGACTGCCGCACCAGAGCAAAGAGCAGGCGCACGTCGTTCTCATTCGTATGGGATTGAATACTCACGATCCATCGATAGGTTGCCGACTTAAGGAGATTTCCCACGAGACTGGCTGTAAACCGCGAGCGCTGCTTCTCATCATCGTCGAAATGTCCGGCCCTTTGGACGCTACCATCCGGTTGCAACCGATACCGAGGACTGTGCTTGCCGTAGGGAATCTTCCCCGCCACACGCGCTATATGATCGGGCAAAGCGGTGTACACGATATAACGAGGGGGGATCAGGGCTGTCCGCTGAACTTTTCCGCTTTCAATGGCTGCAAGCATCTGATTGGGAGCGTAGCCGTGAAAAGCGAAGTTGTAGATTGCGTACCGCCCTCCAGTTTGTTCTCCCACTTGATACGGCAGGGTCTGGTCATCCTGAAGTCCCTCGCCGAAGGTAAACGAGCAGCCAAGAAACAGAATGGAACTAAGGGGAGGAGCCGCAACGTTCGGCTTAGGCGCCACGCGGAGTCCATCGGAATCGATGGTGTATGTGACGTCATAAGCCAGCTTGCCGTGTTCATATTCGGTGGAGTGTCCCACCATTCCTCTGGCCGGAGCCGTTCCTAAAACATCATCCGGAAGGAAATAGCCGTCGGAGTAAACTCTCAGCACCGGAGTGTGGAACGTGAAATAAGTTTCTGTGCCCGACAAAAGGACCGTCAACGCGGCGATGTTGAAAAATACAACCCGCGTGTTAGAGCCTTTGCTCTTGCATGCGCCGGCTAATAAGGCAGAGCTCCAGCTCCACCCGATCCAAAGAAAAGGGTCCGGCAGAAACTTCAGGGCGATCGCCGACAAAACGAACAGCGCTAGCCAGCTCGCCGCAAAAAAAGTAGCCGCCGGACTGAAGTGGCGCCTGTTGATGATGCGAGCGATTCCGCTTGGTTCAGTGTTGTCTGGCACAATTTTGACCGAAGCGTTCTCTCCAACTGATTGACCGCGTTCGGCCCAGCCCCTGTTCTCCTAAGTGGCCTGGACCAATACCAAAATCGTCTAATCGAAACCCCACAACTCTTTCCCGACCCATCCGACTCTGCGGAACCAATCACTCTCATTTTAAGAAATTCATAATACATACTTCTTTGTCACTAAATAAGGAAGCATCACTACTTCGGCGATCGAAGGCGCGGGGTCCCGCCATGAAAACACGGACTCGACCCGCGTACTCCGGAGAGATTGCAGATACGATTTCACGGTCAAATGGCCATGCCAGAGATCCGACGCTGCTGTAGGGACATCCGTGATGAATCGCAGCCAGCCAACGCCAGCGCGCCCACGGCTGTGCAACGAGGTGTCCCCCATCTGATCTGCAAATAGCAAATATGGGAAATCGACTCCCGCTGGTCTTCCTATGCTGTGAAAACCCCAGGTTCGAGCGTTTACATCCAACAATTTAAACTGACCGTCCCTCGGGTCCTGTTTGAATTCAACCTCAACCAGACCGTAATAGTCGATGGCTTTCAGAAACCGCTCGGATAGTTCTTCGACCTCTGGCGCGTCAACCGTCTCGACGTACGTGGCTGCCCGTCCGAATTCGCGCGGATGCTGACGCATGCGCCGCGCGATCAGGCTGCTGTGAGTCTTGCCATCGCGAAAAAACGCGCAGAAAGAATACTGTTGCCGGCCATCTCCGGGGATGATCTCCTGGACCAGGATTTCTTCCGGCCTGATCTGCTCCGCAGCCTTGCGGAACAACTCGTTGAGCTGAGCAGGCGTTTCTGCTCTCCACGCTTTCGAGCCAGTTGCGTAGAAGAAGTTCTCTTTGACAGCCGGTTTGACCGCGAGTGGCAATCGGCCATACAACTCGACCAGATCTTTCTCGTTTCTAGGGTTCCACGTACCTGGAACCGGTATCTCCAACTGTGCTCCTAATTCGTAGGTATTCTTCTTATCCCATGCCCACTTCACGCTATCCCACGGAGGAGTCGTGACGCGAAAAAACTCGGCGAGTCTGTCACGATGTCGCGCGAAGGCGCACACAGTCTCGTCGCGAGTCGGGAAGAGGACCCAATCTTTCAGCCCATAGCGCTGTCCGATTTCGAGAACGCTATCCACCGTTTTGCGCTCATCTCGCAAATCGTTAACACGGACCACCCGACTCGCATACCTCGAAAACTGTGAAATCGAATGTTGATCGTCCACAAAACAAACAGGAATTCCCCTTCGACCCAGGCTCCGAGCGATACCCAAGCCGGGATGTTCGCCTCCCACAACCAGCGCCCCTACGGATTTGTGGCTTAGCGGCCCAGTCGTCGTCGGTTCTTCTAAGGTAGCCGTTGTGTTCATTGGAGATTCTCTTTTCGTTGCGCGATATGTGAAACCAGTTCGCGCGACGCAAACTCGGTCCCGGCGACGAAGTACAGAAGTGGTCCAAAGCTTCGCGCCGCGGCGGCGCCAATGAAGTGCAGACCAGGTACGGAACTTCGGAAACCGCTTGCCAGTTTTGGATAGCCGCCGAATTGGTGCACCTCTTGCACCAGTTCCGAAGGAAGAAATTCGTAGCGTGAAATATCCACTTCATATCCGGTGCCGAGTACGACATGATCCACTCGGCGCTCGCTGCCGTCATCGAGCTTCAGGACAAGAACGTCGTTAATTGTGGCGGCCTGCGATACGGACCGGCCAGTCGTGAGCTTCACCGACTTCAATCGCTCTGGCAACCAGCGCGAACCCGCTGATCGAACCGCTCTCTTCCGGATCTTGTCGCGAAGCTTCAACGGAACGTATGACATCAATTTGGGGTAGGCTACCAACCGGCTGATGCCGACCGGACCCACGTCATGGGAAGAGTACAGTATGCGTGAAATGGGTCCCAGTTGGTGCAACCACGGGTGACCGCCAATCCATTTCAGCTTGGAATTCCGGACGATCAATTCGACATCCGCTCCCGCCTCATGGATCAGAGCAGCGGATTCCAAGGCACTTTGGCCGGCGCCGATCACCGCAACCTTCTTGCCTGCGAACCGCCGCACATTCCGGCCTTCGTAGCAATGAGAGGCATATTCGGCCGGCACGTTCTTGAACACTGCAGGCTTTTTCCGGAAGGGTCCAATACCGGTCGCGACAACGACCCGTCGAGATGGAACCACCTCTCCGTCTTCTAGGGTGAGACGGAATCCCTGAGGGTCGCGCTCGACACGGGCGACGGTTCTCAGGTCAAGATCCGACCCCAACTGATGGCGAAACCAGCGCCCGTACTCGACGAAAGTATCGAGGGGAAGCGGGGCCGATGGCTCAATCTTTGCAGCCGACTCATACGCCTCCAGGCTGAACGCGCTCTCCGGATCCGAAATATTCGACGCCACTCGTGGGGACCGCAGTAACATCCCTTCCGGCATTTTCTTTGCCCAAAACTCCATCGGCTCCCCGAATACCCGCACGCGAATGCCTTTGGCTATCAGATGGGCGGCAGCAGAAAGCCCATAAGGTCCCGCGCCAATCACAACCACTTCAAGCCGACCTGGGTGCGTCCCTTCCACCTTCGAAATCTCGCGTACCCCGGCATTACCAAGTTCTGTTCCCGAATTCACGGTTATCCTCCAATTCAGTTAGACAATCAACGCACTACAGGTTTTGGCCTAAGGGTATACTTGATACGGCCGTTTTCCTCACTGGCATAAGCGATTCGAGCTCGTTCTTTGGCCTCACCTTCGATCTGCCACCCACTCTCTGTTTCCACGAGCTTCATGCTCGCTCGTTGCCTCCACCAGCGGTTTACTTCGCCTGCCCTGGAAATCCAAACGCCGTTGTCGTCGCGGAGGTGACTCAGATATCCAAGGAGCGTCTCATATGTCTTCCGTTCCCTGTGGGTCATGATGTAATCGGGATGGACAATGAAACTCATGAGGCCATGTTTTTCCATAATGAGTTCAGCCTGTCGCTTCCACAAGTCAATCGAGTGGTCCCTCAGGATGTGAAACAGAGAATAGTCTTGAGTGGCCGTCACTGGAATCTCCAATATGTTGCCAATGAAATAGGGCATGGCGGTGCAGCATCCACCGCGCTGGGGATCGAGGTGCGCCACATTAGGCACGGACATTTCATAGGAGAAATCGAGAGAATCGAACCATTCTTCGCGATGGTAGAGGACCGCGGCGCGAAAGCCTTCCGCCCCCCACTCGCGACCATAACGATTGATCTTGACGACTCTGCTCAAGAACTGTTGGCGCTCGTTGTACAAGTTGCCGTCATGATTCAAATCTTGAACCGCAACTTCAAAGCCACGCTTGGTAATAGAATCCAGGTATTCTCGGGGGACTTCGTAGCGTTCTTCGGGCACAACCTGAAACGACGCTTTGATTCCAAAATGATCATCGATGTCCATTAAGGTCGAACAGAAATCTCTTCCCGCCGTGGTTTCCACATCGTGCGTCATAATCGCGCAACTCGGAGCGCCATCGGGCCAAAACCAGATGAAAGGCAAGCGTCCCCCGCCTTGCGCTCGGAGCGAAAGCTGAAGTAGGCGCTCAAGCATATTGTCGACACTGTGGTCGACGGGCCATCGCGGAAATGGGAGCTTGTCCCATCCCCTAAGGTGGAACCGTTGCAGATGCTTACGAACTCCCACCGAAAGAGCCGGTCGCACGAGGTAATACATCTTGGACAATGCTGAACCGGGCTTTCCGTGGTCCGTGTGATTTACATATCTCTCACAGCGAAGATTGTCGGCTACTTGCGATGGGTCAAATGGGAGATAAACTATTCCGCCTTTGATGACCGTGTCATGGACGGAATCGTGAAGCGGACCAGTCGGAAGGGGCGATGGAGAAAGGCCGCTGTAACTGCCATAACAAATCGCGTCATCGCCGAATCGGAAGTATCCTTTTTCCTGGGAGAGCGGTCCCTTTGGCGACAGCTGTACATATCGCTCCGGACAACGATAGTGTTGAACCACGCAGCTATTCATCATCGTAATAAACACAGTTTTACACGGGGAGCGACGAAATAACCCGGAACCGGCACTAACGGTTTTTTCCAGGACGCCGTGTGGAATATTGCCTCAGCTTCCTGTGGCCAGCGAGATACCTTAAGAGTGGATATCACTCATGTGGCCGAGCGCTTTGAACGCCCGAACTTAAAAGCGGCTGAAACAATGACGAACACCAGACAGCCGATAAAAAACCTAAATGGCCACCGCGACAAGATTCTGGAGGCTGAAGTTTGGGGTGGCTGATAGCTGGAAGGGGGCGCTGGCAGTGCAGGTCGGACGGTTGCGTCTAAATCGAAATCGTCATTGAACACTACCGTGGAGCCTTGGGTCACCTTCACATAATCGACGAGGGTTGTCCAGGGAAGGCTCCCATTCTTCACTGGCCCGCCAGAATTTCCTACAAACGTATTGATTTTTATATACATCGGCACACTCGGGACGTAGCTTCCGCTAATCGTGCAGGTGGTTGCTCCATCGATCTTAAAGACCAGCGAGCCCGCGGACCAGATCAGCTGATAGACGTGAAAGTTCTGGCTGACATCTGCGGCTGAAGCCGAACATCCATCGTTGTGCTTGAAGTCGTCGACGTGAATCTGCTGGTTGACGTGTGTGAAATCGCTGTTCAGGATCTCGGCGATGTCGATTTCCTGCCCAATACAAGGACCTTCCGTACCTGTCGGATCACTGGCCTGACATGGGGCATCGTACATCCACACCACCGGCCACGCTCCAGTACCGGTACCACCACCGAATTTGGTTCGGAATTCGATCGTGCCATACAGAAAATTAAAGTTCCGCATCGAAACAAAGCCGGAGGTATAGCTGTGTGCCGCTTGCGCAATATCAAAGCTGCTGCACGTGGCAGTCTCTAATTTCGTAGTGATAACCAGATTCCCGTTCGACACGGAGACATTTCTTGGCGTGAAGCATTGCAGATGGCTATTCGGAGCGCCGGCTCGGTTAAAGGCAAGCCACTGACCATTAACATCAGATTGAGATGCCGATATTGCCGGATGACAGAGCAATACACTGAATAGTGAAAAACATAGGAATGAGTGATATTTATGCATTCGGTATACTGCCTTTCGCGGAAACTCGTGGTTCCCGGTTCGTGCGCCGCTCTTAGCCCGTAACGGAGATCATCTGCCCGATTGCCGGCACATTACCATGGCTATGGGGCGGCCTCAAACCCCCGCGCCAGCGCCACACTCAACAATACGCATAGGCCGCTGATCCACCGTCCAATCCGTTCCGCTGGGCCAAGAGGAATTTCGAGTCGGATTCTCTGCAGCCCTGGTGGCACATTCACTTCCAGTAACCCTTCTGGCGCTCTAGCCCTAACCTGAACGGCTTGACGATTGTCATCCAACGCCCGCCAGGCCGGATAGTAAAACTGGTTGATCATCACCGGGCCGCCGGTCGAACTGTTGGTTAGGAACTCGATGTGCCTGGGCTTCCATAGGAGAACATCGGCACTGCCGCTGCCCCCCAAAAACGTCAAGTGGGGACCGGCGCTTGCTCGGAGCGCGCTCGCGTCGTCGGTTCCCGGAGCTATCCACGCCCGGAACCATCCGTCGTCGTCATCAACGGACGTCATCTGCCGCGCGGTTTCCACTCGGTAACGGCCCCAAATGCTGGTGTACGAAAGCAGCCACGGAGTCAACAGCACAAATAGAAGAACAAGCCACGACGCTCGGAAAAGCGGGCGCACGTTAGAAATCTCGGAAAGGAAAATCGCGACCATCGGAAGCGCGGCGATACACAAAACGATGTTCAAACGCCAGGGATACTGAATCGCCGCAAAAAGCGGAGGACACATGTGCCAGATCCTAGCGCTACGACCGTGCATCAAAAGTACAGGAATCACGCAAACCATCAGCCAGAAAAAGATCGTCTTCCTCGACCTTACACGCCCTTTGGCTAGAACGAACACGCTGCACGCTAGGCAGACGGCGAGCGTGTCCACCACCGTCAAAGTCATCAGGCGAATGAAACCGTCAGAACCGGCATCGGACAATCTCCCCAGGTTAAGGAGATGGCCTTCCACATACGCCCACAGTGGCAGTCTCGAGACCGGAAAATACTTGGCGTGGGAAAGCGCAGAGAGAAAGTAAAAGCACGAGAGACCGATACCTAAAAGCATTCCTGCTGCGGTGTAGAGGAGCGATTTCAGCTTGTCTCCTCGCGGCGAGAGGACCAAAGCTGCTGCCAGCGGTATCAGGGAAACAATAAACACGCTGACCAGGTGGCTCAGGATCAGCAGGGCGTAAGCGACCGCCAACCCTACCGAGAAGTGAGGCTTTGGCCTTATCAATCGTGCGCTGAAGTAAAGGACTAACGGAATCCACACCAGAGCCCAACATTCCGATAGAGCTGTCCGGCGGTAGAAATCAATCGCCAGATGATAGGGCATCAGCATGTAGAGCACCGCGCCCGCCAGCGCGACGACCCTGCTGACCATTGTCTTCAACCAAAGGAACGAACAAATCCCAGAGCCAAAGAGGGCTAGAAATTCTCCTATCCTGAAGGCATCGAAGTGAAACGCCCTTCCCAACGGCGACAATATTGCGTAAACATAACTTGGGAGCGGAGGATAGACAAACAATGTCGGACTGCCCAACCCGTGGCACATTCCGGTCAGCCATCTCGGATACAGCTCGCCGGCCCAGAATTGCTCACTGAAGTGTTGCGAATAGTTAATGTGCTCGTAGGTGTCATGGCCCTGCAACATGGGCCCGTGGATCAGCAGTGGGAGCGCCAAGATAATGGCGGCAAACGCGACAACCGCGAGACTCCATAAATCGAGTGGGAGCCGAATGGACGGAGCGTCTACTTGTAAGTCGCGACTAGCGGCCATTGGGATGGGGTTAGGCTCCTCTATCTTCAGGATCATCGGGAGTAACCGCTGACGCGCATCCCCGCCCCGGCTTCATACGCAATGATCAAGCGCTCATACCAATTCAAATGACTGCGTTTGGCCGTGCCGCCCACAGAAACCGAGAGCGCGACGCTTTCCTTAAGCTCGATGCCCAACCAGGATTCGAATTTGCGTAAATCCACCTTGCCGCCGATCAGATCCTCGTACTTGATATGGCAGACGGGAAACCCTGCAGGAAGTTCGGACCAACTCACCGCCAGCCGATTCCAGTGCCTGGCAAAACTGGCGGCTGAGTCAACGCACACATCCGGATACCGGTAGTAGACGGGGTCCCATTGCGCGTCGGCCAGAGATCGGAAAGAGTCGTACGGGTGGCGGGAGATAATCACAAACTTGGCATTCGGATATAACCAGTGCAACAGAACCGCCTCTGTTGCCCCGAGCCGCACTTCCTTGAGACCCCAACGGGTAAAGCCGCGCTCGCGGGCCGGTTCGCGGAGCCATCGGTCAAAAAAACCTCGCAACCCCAGGCGGAAGTCATCGCTCGGTGGATAAAGGTTGGCAACCCAGGAAGTCGACAACCCTGGTGAAGTCGGATCCGGTTGGTCCTTCCACAATTGCAGATTTCGCGGGCTAATGGAGCGGGTGATCGTCTCGGCAATCCCAGAGATAATCGTCATTTCTCCGAGCGGTTCTCCCCAAAGAAGCAGTCGCGGATCGGTTGCGATGATGCGCTGGAGCAACGTCGAACCCGCTCTCCATCCGGTGGAGAGCACGAAAATTGGCGCGTCGGTGTCGTTCTCTGCGTTTGCCTGAGCGGGGGCCTGTGAGTTCAGAACCGCCAGGGACTCGGTAAGGTGCCTTACATCTGGCAATGCAACCGACGGGCAGCGGAACCAAGCCCAGAACTCACGTCGGCAGCCTCTCCATGCCCTTACAAACTCCCCCATCCCACCCGCGCGCAAGGTCTCCCATGCCCGGGTTCGCTTATAGTTTGCACCGATCTTAGAACCCACGTCTTGGTGGCTGTGCATTTTCAAAGGTTGAGATTTCAGAAAGGTCGTTCTTAGTGCGACCGTGAGCGTTTCACTTGACTGAGTTAGGCTAGTCCAAGCCGCTCTAATAATGGTCCCAGCGGGCGTCCCACGACCTTGGGTCGCATGGCGACCGCTCGCGCAGCAGCGAGAAAACTTCTCATGAACTTCTTCTGTCCCCAATAAAGCCCCGCGATAGTAAGGTACAGATCCGCGATTTGCCATCGCTCCACAAATTCCCAATCGGCCTGCACGACTTCCATAGCCGCGGCGAGAGCGGCAGATCCCTCACCTGCCAGGCGCATATTACGAATCCAATCCCTGCAGTCGTTGACAATTCTGCGCTCCTGCGTTGCCTTTGTCACTCCCAGCGAGGCAAGCGTTGTTGGCGTGATTTCGGTAATTGAGTCCAGTCGGCCTGGAGCCCCACTTTTCCTCGCAGCCGCGGCTGCTTGTGCGGCCAGCACGCAAAGTGTCTGCTCGCTCCGCCGACGCATCGATACCTGATTGGGATGAATTCGGTACTTGAGCACCGGTTCTTTGAGATTGGCACATTGGAAGCGCTCGGAGATCCGCAGCCATAGATCGTAGTCCTCCGCCTGGGTAAACAATGGCCGGTAGCCGCCAGAGAGAACGAAGGCATCTTTTCGGATCAACACCGTTGGCTGGCAGAACGGGCAGCGTTCGGTGAGCGCCGTTCTTATCTCGTCATCTTCAAATGGAAAGTCATGCGAGCGGATGGCCAATGGCGCTCCGGCCGCATCAATGCACTCCGTAATGCCGCCTAGGAGACCTACTTCAGAATGTGCCTCCATGTACGCAATCTCGAGCATGAGGCGTTCGGGAATGGAAATATCGTCGGCATCCATGATGGCGATGTATTGTCCCAGCGCAAGAGAACAGCCCGCGTTCCGGGCCTCCGCCAACCCGCAACTTGATATCTCATGGAGCTTAACTCGGCTGTCCTTGGCTACATAGCTGGAAATAATGGGTACGGTTCTGTCCGTCGAGCCAAAGTCGACAATGATGAACTCGAAGTCCGTGAAGGTTTGACTCAGTATGCTCTCAATCGACTCCGCAAGGAAACGCTCTACGTTACGCGTCACCATGACGACGGAGATTCGTGGTCCATCCATGATTGCGCTTCGTTTCCTAACAGGGCGTCAGCTATTGCTCGCGGGGTGAGATGTAGTTGCGGCGGGCGCGTCGGTTCTTTCCGGCGAAACCGGCGAAGTTGCCGCGGAGTTGCCACGGCGCGCATAACCCTTCAAAACGCGGAGCATTTTTTCAAGTGCCATGCCAGGATTCACCGCCTTCCACACTATTTTGCGAGCGACCTGAAGAGCCAGAAAAGGCCGATCAATTCTTTCTCCGAGAGTACTTAGCCCTTGGGTGTGGTATCGCCAGAAAGCGGGCTCCCGCCCGCGCAGGGCTTCTTCGGCGAGTACGACGTAATACTCCAGCTTGCTCTTTTTCTTGAGAGCGGCAGCTTCCTCTTTGCTCAGAAAAACTGAGGCATAGCGTTGCACCATGATATAGCGGTCAATGGCCTCCGGCTGAAGGTCGCGGACAGATGAGGAAATCGATTCGTTGTCCGCCCGCGAAAACGAGAGCACTTGATGGACGAATCCGAAGTCCCAGTGCTCCAGTATTTGCATGCATTTCTCCGTGTCTTCATGTAAGCGGGACTCGGGGTAAAACGGCTGATCGCTTTTGATCACGGACGACCGGTACATCACCGCCGTTGGCGAACCAAAGACCCACAGGCCAGTCCGTAGATACAGGCGAGCCATCTCCCCGCCCGAGAGCATCGGTGTCGGATACGGAAAACGGGAACCGCGGACCTCGCTTCCCTTCAACCAGTAAGCACTGACCAGGCCGATGGATTCGGACTGCTCGAACGCCTGAACCATCAAGCGCAAGCACTCGGGAAAGATGAAGTCGTCGGCCTGTACGATCTTGCAATAGAGCCCGGCATTGGAAATTTCTTCCAAGGCCCGGTTGTAATTCTGAACTTGCGAGAGTAGCTGAGTGCGGCGAATCAGGCGGATTCGTGGGTCACGGCCAGCGTAACGCTCGGCAATCTCGGCCGAACCATCCGTGCTGCAATTGTCCACCAGGATGTATTCGAAATTCGAGTAGGTTTGAACGAGCACACTCTCAATGCATTCGGCGAGATAGTCGGCCGTGTTGTGAAACGGTGTGACGACGCTGACGAAAGGTTGGCGCACAGGAGTTTACCGGCCGCTCGATGCGGGTTCGCATTGCGATGCGCCTGGTTCGGTGATCGCCCGTCCGGGGTCAGACGACTTCGTCTCGACACGTTCCAGCCATATCTCCCGCCAGTACGAGTAGATGCTTCTCGGGCAGAACAGCCGGCATTCGCTATAGCGCGACTCGCAAATCACCGAGTCAAGAATGAGGCTGGGAGTTTTCATCTCCAGCATTTTGCCGGTCTTTTCGTGAATGATGCGGGTGATGCGCTTGAGCACGCGGTATTCTCCGCCGCAGTAGGGAACTTCTTCGGCATCGAAATAGAGGCCGCGATTCCGCTCCCGTCCATCGAGCGTATCCAGAATTTCCTGGTACGGCTTGATGCGAACCAACTCTCCCGGCTGAAGATCAAGCTTGAGCAGCGGCGTAGACTCGCCCACGGGAATGGTTCCGTGCTCCCGGGGATAGGGATGGCCTCGCCAGAGCGGATAGAGTTTGTTGTAAAGCCAGCGCAAGGTCCGGGCACCTTTCGGAGCGCGATTGAGCGCTTGAAATAGAAAATAGGCAGCTCCGCAAATGACGCGCCATAGCCCGACGTTGCCGGAGGTGTAGTCCTCGATGTACTGGCGAATGTCCCACCATTCCAGAGATGTGGTCGCATAAGGGAGCCGTGTCGCCTGACAAACGTAGAGAGGCTCGCCGCCGGCCGCGTCCGGGCTCTGCGTCTTCGCCCACACCGTCGCTTCTGTAGTCCGCGATACTTCCGAGGGTCCACTATATCGTCCGTCTATCGATTGCCCGTGGCTGGCGGCTGGCGCAGAATGGTCCGTGACTGGCCGTAGCCACGCGTCTTTCCAGAAGAGCAGGCAGCTGGCCTGGCATCCACCATGGGCGCTGCCATCGCAGCGCGTTTCGAGATGGACGGCATGGTTCACGCGGCGTCCGCGAACGGGAAAGACTGTGTCACAAGTCTTGTGGGCCCGCTTGTAGACCCGGAACCGCTTGCCGCAAAACGCAAACATCTCGGGCATGAACAGCATGCCATCAAGACAGCCGTCGCTGTCGAGGGTGCTCAGGATCTCGTCCCTGCCGCGGACTTCCACCCAATCGCCGGCTTTTAATTTTGATGACTGCGACTTCATATGCGCGTTCCGGTCCGAATCTCCTTCCATCGTTTTCAATGATCCTTCCGCGCGATTACAAGACTGTATTGACCAAACCCTGCCCGTTCTTTGAGGCGTTGCAGGACAGCCTCGACGCCCGGTCCAAAAGCTTCATTCAAACGCCACGAATTGACCACACGCAGTATGCCGAGATTTCCGCGCGGCATGATCGTGGTAAACAATTCGATCGTCAGTCCGGCCTGGACCACCAAGGCGCGAAGTTCAGCACGAGTGAGCCAATGAGACACCGGCCCGCTTTCGAAGCGGACCGTTGGCGTGCGCTGAATGCGGTCATACACGAAACGGTTGATGGTGGTGAGCACCAGGTGGCCACCGACCCGCACACTCTGAGCCATTTTCTTCATCGCGACCGGCTGATCCCGGATGCTCGAAATCGCATCGATGCAAGTGACAACGTCGAACGGCTGCTCCGGCAAGGGCCATTCATGAAAGTCAGCGGCTTCATAGCTGGGAGGGCTGGCGCCGGGAGGGAGCGAAATGGAACCGCTCTTCTCGCGGGCGACCTCGATGGCCGCAGGCGAGATGTCGAGCCCGTGGTAGCTGGAGTACGCCAGCATTCTCGAAAGCGTTCCAGTGCCGCACGCAATTTCCAGGACACGGCAATTTTCGTTTCCGGTAATACCATTGACGGCGGCTGCGGCTCGCTGGAAGAGCTCGCTGGAGACCGCATCGTTGTTGTCCTTGCTTCGGTGGGATGTGTTCCACAAGTCCCACCACGATTTTTCGTCCATTTCACGCGACCGGTCAACAATTGGTGATGTCATACCCATATCTTGGATTGCCGAAAGTGGAAACTATTTCCCCGTAGTCGACGGCTCCGCCGCCGCAATTGCCAGGGGCGTCGCATCCGCCGCTCTACGAAGCTCCTGCTCGATAACTCGCGGGAAACAATGCGCGATGCCGCGCACCGCCCCCTCGGAAGAGATGTAGATGGTTGCTGCCGGCTCCCATCGGTCATAAACAGTTTGAATATCGTACCTGTACAAAACAACGGAGGGGTAATAAGTGCCGTCTACCAGGTTAAGATCCAGCTCAAATGTGCAGCGATAGCGGTCGCCTGCTTCCATGTCGCACGCGTCGTAGCCGAGGCGGTCGGTGGAAGTATCGAAAACGAGATCGAATCTGTCGTTCCTCATATACAAAGTGACCGATACCTTTTTGCAAGTGGCTAGCGCAGCCAACTCGACGTCGATCCATGCTTTTTGGCCGGATCGAAACTGCATGCTTTCCCCTTCTTCGTCGCGGACTGTAACGCTCGAGACTCGCACCGGCCCAGAACTGCTACTAGCTGCTTGCCCGCCGGATGATTTGTGCAGGTAAGTAGAAATGACTTCCTGAGGAGTTCCAATCGTGACCGTTTTTCCCTTGTCGAGCAACAGACACCGGTCGCAGAAATCAGCAACGGTTTTCAGGTTATGCGAGACAAAGAGGACCGCAGCTCCGCTGCGCACTACTTCCTGCATCCGTTCCACGCACTTTTGCTGGAAGAGAGAATCGCCCACACTGAGCACTTCGTCCACGATCAGCACGTCGGGGTCGACGTGAGCGGCGACCGAGAAACCGAGCCTGGCATACATCCCTGAGGAGTAGCGCTTGACCGGCGTGTCGATGAACTCCTCGATTCCGGAAAATGCGATGATCTGGTCCAGCTTCGATTGAATTTCCCGCCGGCTCATACCCAAAATCGTGCCATTGAGAAAAATGTTCTCCCGCCCGGTAAGATCGGCATGGAAGCCTGCCGACACTTCAATTAGAGCCGAGAGTCGGCCATTCACCACCATGCGGCCTTTGGTGGGCTTCATGATCCGGCTCAGCATTTTCAGTGCGGTGCTCTTGCCCGCGCCGTTGTGGCCAATGATGCCGAACGATTCGCCAGCTTTCACCTCGAAGGAGAGGTCCTGAACCGCCCAGAATTCCCTTTTGTCGACCTCACTGAGTTCTTCCTGCCGGAACATTCGTCCAGTCAGAGCCGGCAGAAGGTCACGCAGGGAGTTGTAGACATCTCCCTTGCGGAACTTTTTGTACACGTGCTCCATGCGGATGGCAACGTCAGACATTTCTTATCCTTCGACACTTTTAGTGGGCGTGCAGCTCGGTTGGGGTGATGATACCAGCAAGCAGCCAACAAGCCGCTCGCTTTGATAGGTGCGCGCGAATAGCAATGGCCAAACTAGCTTTCAAGCTAGCCAACCTAAGCTAAAGCACTCATCATCGAACGGGACTCAAAGCGTTTCGCAACACGCTTTCCAACGCGGATCATCGGTTCTTCCAAGGCATGGTAAAACACCACTGGAAGCCCCGTGGCCAGGACAACAAAGAGTCCGTATCGCGCGATTCGTGGCAAAACCCTATGCAATTGTTCGAACACGAGCCAAATGCAGAAAGTGTGCGTCAAGTAGATGCCGTAGGAGTATTTTGCAATCAGGCGAGCTGGCGCCGCGATCCATCTACCGGAGATTTGGGCGAAAAAGGGGGCAGTCAGGCCGATCGTCAGACACAAGATCCAGCTCTTAACGCGAAAATCCGCGATCCAGTTTTGTTCGTATATGTAAAGCGGGATGACCAAAAGAACGACAAATGGCCAGAAGAACGCTGGAAGTTTCCGGTGTCTCGTTCTTTGCAGTTGATAAGCAATCACGCCAGGTATGAAGCAAGGAATGTAGGCGATAAAGTCATCCCTGATCGGCCACCCTGCGTAACTGAGAAATGACGCTGCTATTAGGACTCCGATCGACCAGATGGCAGCCACGCGCCACAGTGAACGATTGGGTCGCAAGAACAAGAAGAACCAGGGCAGGAACAGATACATCCCCATTTCATACGGCAGGCTCCACATCACACTGAGGAGCGACCTGCCTGGTCCTTGAACGAGCAAAAGATTCGATGCAATTCTCGCTAAATCGGTCGAAGCTTCAATGAAATGGCCTGGGTGCAGTTCGGCCTGAGGTAGACGGAACAGAAGAATGAGAAGGATCGCGGCGACGCTCAATGGATAAATCCGGAAAATGCGCCGAATCATGAAAGACCCGAATAGCTGGAATGCGCCTTGTCCCTTAAACTGTCTTTCCAGCGAAAGCATCAAAACGAAACATGTATGGACAAAGAAGAAATAGACGCCGATAACCCCCAACCAATTGAGTCTGAGATGTCCGAAATTCGTGAAACCGGCGAAGTAGGCGAGGTGACTGAATAGAACAATCAGGACAGCGACGGCCCGCAAAAAGTCGAGGTTGGGCATTTCATCGCTCGTGTATGCGATTCGTGACCCTTGGACTTTCTTCACCACTTGACTTAGATCGATTGTTGTTCCTATCGCCACGTGCTCGCTCCCATGATCACCCGAGATAGGCTGCCTGGATTGATGTAGAACCGACTTGGATTGTCCTGAGTTGGACCGCTCCGCAATATCATGTTCAGATTTTCGACCAATTACTTTCCGAGGACGGAGAGTGGGCGGCGTGATATGGGCACACGTAATAATCCTTCAAATGCTTTCGGCAAAACCTGGTTCCAGATGCTTGAAAAAAATGTATCCACCCACGAAAACGATCAGGGCGCACGCCAGACTGTAGGCAAACCACGGCAAGCTGGGCAATTGCTGGCGGGCGATGCAAGCTCCGAATCCATCAAGAATCGGACTGATCGGATTCAGCAACAGCCATTTGCCCTTGCTTCCAAGCATGCTGATGTCGTAGAAAACCGGCGTAAAGAAAATTCCGAAGGTGAGAAATACTTCGACGAGAAACTTCACGTCGCGAAAATAAAGGCTGGTAGCCGCCGCGATCATCCCGATCCCGGTTGCCAGCATCACCATCGTCATAAGCAGCAACGGGACCCAGGCGATGTAAGGACTCCACCCAACATGAACGATAAAGAGAAAGATGGCCAGGGCACCCGAGGCCACCAGAAGGTCGAAGAAGCTGGCCAGCATGGCGGCGATCGGGAATATTTCCTTGGGGAAATATATCTTTGTCACCAATTCCTTGTTATTGATCAAACTTAAACAAGAAAATCGGATGCTCGAAACCAGGAACGCCCACGGGAGAGCTTTCACAGCTACCCCGGCGATGTCTCCAGTTTTGAGTGGCGTATGCGCGGCAATGGCATAAGCGTAACGGACCACAATGCCGGAGAGAACGATCAAGATCGGCATCAGGATCGCCCACAAAAATCCCATGATCGATTGCTTATACCGGACCTTGATGTCGCGGTAGGCGATCATGTAGAGCAACTCACGATACTTGTACAACTCTTGCAGGTCTTCTTTCATTGTTCAGTTGAGTCTCTGATCCCTTGATATGTTCGCGCGGGTGAGTCCAGCCGGAGCCATTCCCAAAACTTCGTGGCTGCCGGCGAGATTAAGTTGGTAAGCGAAATATTGTGTATTCCCTACCCGGCGCCAACCCGGGACATCTGGCACAGGAGGGGCCAATTGGGACACAATAAATGTGGCCCCTGTTCCCGCCAGGGCTTGAATGACTCGTTCCTGCGTCGCCGAGTCCATCCTCCAGAAATCATTGTCGATGTTGGACTGAAAGTGGAGTTCGGGCGAAACTGGCCAGTAATTTGGCCAGTAAAGGACTTCGGCCACGATCTGAACGCGCGCAAGGCACGCCCAGGTTGACATGCCAAAATCTGACCGCTGCAGAGACGCTATGTGATCTCCTGGCCTCAATCCGAGGCCGTACATCGCTTTGGCTACTTCTTCAGGTGAATTGGGGTCCATCTGAGAGTGTCCCAGAACGTCCCTCACAAACCCTCGCACATTGAGCGAAGGCGAGGCCAACGGGAAAAAGAACATCGCTAGCATCAGAACCGCAACGGCTGAGTACAAGAGACGGCTTTCATATGACGCCGGCAGCCGCACGGCAAAGAATATCGATAAGAGCATGACCGCAAAAAAGGGTCCGAGATATCGTGGTTCAACATGAATCAGCGCGTACATCATCAGTATGGCCAGGCAAGGTATGATCAGAAACCAATATGCCGCTAGATCGCTCAGCACGCTCCATTTTCGGCCGCTCGTATAAAGCAAAATGAAAACGCTCGCCATGATGCTGCCATGCAGGTCCGTTAATAAGAGCAGTTCAATTCCGAGGAGATTCAACTCATTGCGGACTGCTGAACCTAAACTGAACCTGGGACGAACGCCCTCGTACCAATACGTTGGATCTGTCCAAAACGGATAGGTGCCTGCAACCGGGCTGCTGAACTCGAACGTCGCGGGGTGCAGAACGATCCTGCGTGTTGGGTGCAGGGGTTGCCCATTGTCGCCACCTTCGCTTTCGCGGCCTTGCCAATGAAACTGAGGAAGATCATTCACATAAACTGCATAATTGTACCTTCCAGAATCTCCAAAAGTTATTCTGCCTTTGGCAAACGACAGCGCTGTGATGTACGGTCCTGAGAGGGCCAGAAAAACAGCAACGGTTATCCACGCCCGGCGCCGTTGAGTACGCGCGATCACGAATGCAGCCGCGAGGCAACAAAGCGAAACAGGAAACATTATCGACTTCGTTAAATAGCCGAGCGCCAAGGCCAAACCCAAAACCAGATATACGGACCGCGCCGCAGTACCTCGCCGAATCTTCACGAGCATGCCGCAGGCAAGGTAGAAGAATGCCGCGACCAACATGTCGGGATTCGTTTCAGATACTTTGATAAGTCGTAGTGACGACCACAAGAACAGCGTGTATCCCATGCCCCACCACACCCAAACCGGAATCGACATCTCTTCACTCGATTCCGTCTCTTGCCTCAACTGAATCAGTTGCTGGAGGAGAGCGTCATAACACCAAAGCGCCAATAGGAATATGATGAACAGAACAAGATGTACAAGGGGATATTCCCAATGTAGTGACGGACGCAATAGTCCGTTAGCCGTACCGAGAATTGCGGAATAAAGCGGACTCCAAAGTCCATTGACGGCTGAAGACCAATGACGGTGCCACATTAAGTTTCCTATATCGAAATAGGAGACAGCGTCGCTGGAAATCGTCGATCTAGATGCCCATGCCTGCAGGAACCCTAAGATTATAGAAAGGATCCAGAAAGATCGCCGCACTCTTTTGTCAGCAGCGGTTGATATTGATCTGTTCAGCATGGCGAGGACAAAAACGGAGCTCAGGCGAACTTTCTCTGGACCGGTTTCACAGGGCGTCCAACTATATATTTCTGAACCCCACCTTCGAGCGCCCGAGCGTACACTTTCAGAGCCTGATCAACTGAATCTATTGTGTGCTCAATATCTTCGGTGGAATGTGAAAAGCTGACCACGAACGAGGGCGCCAGGATTCCTTCTCGGATGAGTTCCTGAAGAAACAGAGTACGAAAAGACTGCGACGGTCTATTATCGATGTCCTTCGTTTGATAGATGAGGTTGCAAGGCTGACCGATCAGCTCGAACTTTCCCCCTATACCATGACTTGCAATCGCCTCATTGATCCCAGCCCGCAGCTTTTCCCCTTGCCGCCAGAGATACCCGACTACATCCTGTTCGCGGTAGATGCGGGCAATTGAAAGCCAGGCCGCCAGCGCGTGCGTTTCCGCGCCGTGGGTAGTAGAGAGCAGGAAGACTCGCTCCCGATCATGGTCCAGCCCCCCTAGCCGCATCACCTCACGCTTGCCCGCCAGCGCCGAGATGGCAAAGCCGTTTCCCATGGCTTTGCCGAAGGTGGACAAATGAGGAGTGACGCCGTGAAACTTCTGGGCGCCCCCTAAGTGCCAGCGAAATCCCGTAATCATCTCATCGAAAACAAGGACCGCGCCTCGCTCCTCGCACAGCTCCTTCACTGCCCTTAGGTAGCCTGGATCGGGAGGAATAGTTGCTTCTGCTTCCATCAAGACACAAGCAATCTGGCCCGGATTCCGGTCGAATAATTCGCGCAGGCTCGCCGGATCGTTGTAGCGGAACTTCAAAGTCAAGTCGACGATAGCTTTGGGGATGCCGGCATTCATCTCCGTGCTGCCGATGAACCAGTCATCGGTAGAAAAGAAAGGTTGATCGCCGCAGATAACGATCAAGTCACGTCCGGTATAGGCACGCGCAAGTTTCACCGCGGCGGTGGTGACATCGGACCCATTCTTGGCGAACTTGACCATGTCGGCGCCGTGGATGGTCTGCAGAAAAGCCTCGGCTGCCTCTACTTCAATTTTGGCTGGGCGAGTGAAGTTGGCACCCAGTTTCATTTGCTCGTAAGCCGCTTTCACAACGGGCTCAAAAGCGTGTCCTAAGGTGACCGCTCTCAGGCCCATCCCGTATTCGATAAACTCATTTCCATCTGCATCCCAGACGTGGCAGCCCTTCCCCCGTTCGATGAACACCGGAGACGCCTCCGGAAACTGATCGTCTCCTTTGGAGTAAGTGTGCGAGCCGCCAGGAATGACGTGATGGCTGCGCGCTTGCAGCTGTTTCGACGCGTCAAACTTCATGTCAACGTCATCCCGATTTCCATCTTCCTTGTACACGTCTACCGACGCCATTAGCCCAGTCCATTTCTGGATCTGGCTGTCTGTTCTGTAGAGACTTGGCTTAATGGCGCAACCAAATTGGTTCGCACGACAGAGTCGGCATCGGCTTGCATCCGCAATCGTTGCGCATCCCGCGACAGGCAGCGATACTCCGCAATCACACCCGCGTTCAGCCAGACTTTAAGTTTGCACTCGAATCGCGGTCGAGCCCCGAACGCGATCATCCAACGTAGCGTCCACACAACCAACCTACGAAACGCACTTAGCGGAACACCTGCGACACACCATACCGCAGCCGAAGGTTTTCCGGCTTCACGGATATCCCCGCGAGCTTTGTCGAACCACCAGTCCAGGAAGTATTTTTTTTGCAATCGATTCGTGGGAACCGCATGAAAGACGACGGCAGAGGGTTCATATCTTAATTTCTCCCCTCCCGCTAATAATTGGCGGCCAAACGCTGTGTCTTCATTGCGGACTTCAGTGCCCGGGCACGGCCCTAAGTCGGTGCGGAAGCCACCGTATTTTTCGAACACCCCCCGATGAAAAGCCATGTTGGTGCCGAACGGCGGCTCCATCAGTCTCTTGGCGACAGGTCCCTGATCAAATAGAACGAGAGGTCCGGCCGCATAAGGGCCGGCAATCGGAAGCCAGTGTGGGACGGCACCCATCCAACCAGGAAGAATACGCCCCCCTGCACCCGCCGACTCCCCATCATGTAATCCCGCAGTTAAGTTTTGCAGCCAGGTTGGTTCCACAGTGACGTCGTCGTCCATAAACGCCAGCAACTCCCCGTGGGCTGCTCGAATTCCAGAGTTCAAAGCATGCGACTTGCCCTGCTTGGGCTCAAAGAGATACCGGAAGCGGCGCGGACTCCGCTGCATATAATCTTCAACGACTTTGCGGGTCTGGTCCGTCGAATTGTTGTCGACAACCAGGATTTCCCATTCGATCGACGGGGGGAGTTCGAGCGCCATCGTACTTTCCAGCGACCTCGCCAGACGGGAGCAGCGGTTATAAGTACACAAAATTACGGTGATATTCACGTTGTCCGCACCTCGTCCTAGAAAATAGGGGGGTAAGGGGGAGCGCTTAGCTAGTATCGAACTACTTGGTGTCACCGGGCTGTTTCTTTAGCCATGCCGCTTTCGACAAGTCCTCGATCTCTGGCGTCACACTGCCACTTTCTTAGAGTGAAACGCTTCCGCATATCCACTCGGGGAGTTGCATTCCATGCCGCGTATCCGCATCAGCCCGAGAAAGGTTTCACGGGCAAACCACGGCTTGCTGCGCTGCGATTCAAACGCCTCCAACAGATAGTCGACCTTCTGTCCGTACAGGGGCTTGTCCAGGGGAACGAAGAAATTTGGCCGACCGATATCTCCGTCGTACTTGGGGATTTCGTATTCTAGAATCAAGTGATTACGAAATGCGTTCCACGTCAATTCGCAGAGGAGCCGATGATCCTGATGTGCGTCTTCCCGCCAGTGGGTAAAGATCAAGTCGGGATTGACTTGCTCCTTCAATGTCTCGAAGAACTCCTTCACGGCGCAGCCGTCATAATGTAGAAAGCCGTCGCGATATTCCTTGAGCACGATATGCTTCTCGCAACCGGCGGTGAACAATTCGGCCGCTCTTTCCGCCTCCTGACCGCGAACTCCCGCCGCGCTGCATACCACCCAGTGAAATTTCACTTTGGGCTGAGTCTTTTTCAGTTGCAGCAGCGTCCCGCCACAACCGATTTCAATATCATCGGAATGCGCTCCCAGACAAAGAACCACCAGCGAATCGGCGCCCTCGTCGGGAAACTTTAGCTTCAGCATTGCTCGGCTCGCGCCTCCCGGGTGCCGTTCCTCCACAGACACCACGGAGCCTCACCCGAAGCCTCCAGCTCGTCAAGTATCTGCTTGTCGCGGAAGGTATCCATGCACTGCCAGAAACCGTCGTAACGCGGGGACCATACGCGCTCTTCCGAAATCATCCGCTGGAACGGCTGGTACACCAGTTCTTCGCCCGGTTTGATGTAGCGAAACACGTCACGCCGCAGAACGAAATAGCCGCCGTTGATCCAGATATTAGAGTCTTTCATGGGCTTGATCGCGCGCACTGAGCCGTTCTCCGCCAGATGGACTGTATCCAGACTGCTGGACCTCGGCTGTACAGACAGAAACGATGCGTAGGCGTCGCGCAGGGAGAATTCCTCGATCATCTTCGGCAGGGGAAAGTCGGTCAAGCCATCGCTGTAGTTGGCGAGAAACATATCGTCGCCGTTCAGATGGGGTTCCACCAGGCGCAGCCGGTCCGCGATCGTAGAGCGCTGGCCGGTATCCACAAACGTCATCTTCCAGTCGTCAATGTCGCGCTGCATGAACTCGAGCTGCCGTCCGCCGTTGGAGAAAACAAAGTCGTTCGAGACCGATTCCTCGTACTCGAGAAAATAATTCTTGATGGCGTTCGCCTTGTATCCCAGGCAGAGGATGAAATCTTTGTGCCCGAAGTGCGCATAGTACTTCATCACGTGCCACAACACGGGCCGTGCGCCGATCGTGACCATCGGCTTGGGGACATCTTCCGAATAGCCGCGGAGCCTCATGCCCGCGCCCCCGCAGAATAGTACGACTTTCATATGCCGGCCCTCCTTCCCCCATTCCTATCGTAGGCGACGCGCTACGTCTTTGTGTATTGCACTTCCGTGCCGTCCAGGTACATCGCAATCGCTTCGTCCGGCAGGTGCGAACCATCAGTTCCCCGCAAATAGTCGCCCATCGTGGTGCCAGTGCATTTCGCATCCACATTACGCGCTCCGATTCTCGCCAGGACGTCGCCCACATGAACGGTTCGGAAATCGATGCTATAGCGGGTTTTCCCCGAAGTGTTTGGAACTGTCGAGTGCAGGTGGGCAGCGGAAAACTGGTAGGCGCCGCCCAGGTCGCACACCATCCGGATCTGCGGATCGAGTTCAATCTCCTCTTCCGGACGCGGCTGCACCCGGGTGTCGGTCTTTACATGCTGCGCCGCATTGTGGCGGCTTTCCAGATTCCATTGGTAGTAGTTGTACGTGCGCGATCCGTTTTTGATCGCCCTGGCGAAATAGTGGGGGTGGAGCGCCATGCAATTGTCGCTGTTCAATTCGTACACCGGCATCCACCAGTTGACTTGGCAAAAGGGCGCTGAATACCAGGTGTCGCGATGGGGATGAAACGCATAGGCGATGCCCGATTTCAAATAATCGCCGGGGAACGCCGTACGCAGACGAGGAACGTCGAAATACGTCTGGGTCAGATCATGCCCCATTTCCGCCAGCATGCCTCGAATGCATTCCTTGGCTCGCGGATGATGAATGAATTGCGGCTTCAAAGTCGCGAGAATCTCTGCGCATTTTTCCGCCGCCAGATGCTCATGCACCGTCAATGGATTGAAAGGATGGAAAGCTTCTTCGATCATGTTCTGCGCGAGCTGGCACAGTTCTAGCGCGCTCGAAGAAGGGGAATGTACGAACACCGCGCCCCCGTACAGTTCCTGGCGTCGTGCATCCTCGCTCATTTTGGAATCGACGTAAATGTTCAAAACTATTCCTCCGACGAAGTCCTCGCTCAATACTTTGCGAGCAGTTTCAGTACACGGCCACTTTCGGAATCGGCACCACAAAGCGCCCACCCCACTGCCGGATGAACTGTAACTGGTCGATGATTTCGTCTTTCAAGTTCCAGGGGAGGATAACCACATAATCGGGCTTTGTCTCTCGAATGCGGTCGGGATGATGGATCGGAATATGATTGCCCGGCAGGAAGCGCCCCTGCTTGTATGGACTGCGGTCCACCGTGTATTCGATCAGGTCTTTGCCGATGCCGCAGTAGTGCAGCAAAGTAGCGCTCTTGCCTGGAGCGCCATAGCCGGCGACTTTTTTGCCCTCCTTCGCCGCCTGCAACAAGAAATCCACCAGTCCAAACTTTGCATCCCTCACTTGGCCCGCAAAGCTCTCATAGCCTTCCGCTTTGTCGAGCAAGGCTCGCGCTTCACCCCCCAGGACTCTAGCAACGTTGGCGCTAAGCCTGTGAATCTGGCTCTCGGCCCGGCAGGCATAGACGCGGAGCGATCCGCCGTGCGATTTCAGTACCTCGACATCAAGCACTCGCAGTCCGTGGGCTTCCATGATCCGGATGGTGCTCAGCAGCGAGAAGTAGGAGAAATGCTCGTGGTAGATGGTATCAAACTCGTTGAGCTGGATTAACTGCAGAAGGTGCGGGAACTCGAGCGTCAGCACGCCTTCCGGCTTCAGAAGAATCTTGAGGCCTTCCACGAAATCGTTGAGATCCGGCACCTGCGCCAGCACGTTATTTCCGAGAACCAGGTCGGCGCAGCGGCCTTCCGCGGCTAGTTCCGCCGCCAACTCAGTTCCGAAGAAGCGGACCAGCGTCGGCACGCCCTTCTGTTCCGCCACTTTGGCGACATTGGCGGCCGGCTCGATCCCCAGTACGGGAACATCGCGCTGGACGAAATACTGCAGCAGATAACCGTCGTTGCTTGCGACTTCGACGACAAAACTGTGCTTCCCTAGACCAAGTCTCGTTTTCATCGCCTCGCAGTACTTGTCACAATGTTTCAGCCAGGAGTCGGAAAATGAAGAAAAATACGCGTAGTCGCTGAAAATCTGTTCGGGGCTCTCATACTCTTGCAACTGCACGAGCCAGCATTTTTCGCAGACGTAAACATGAAGTGGATAGTAGGTCTCTCCGTGATTCAGATCGGCCGCCGAGGGGTAGGTCTCACACAATGGAGACAATCCGAGATCCACGAAGGTACGCTGTAGGAACGCGCCGCAAAAACGGCAGCTCGCTGTGCCGGATCGCGTATCGGGTGGGCCGGGAACAACCGTAGTGGTTTCTCTCTCCAATGTGGTCATACGATCACCGGTGTTTCCGCGCCTTTTTGAATTCGCCGCAGCGATTCGTCCAGTTGACCGGCCTTCTGAAGACGCCGGATTTCGCTGATGCGCACGTAGCGGCCGCGCTCGATCTCGCCTGCCGTCAATCCAGTGGCGCGATAGGCGTCGTACAGTTCCTGCGCACCCCGGCGAGCAGTCCACTGCGGACGAAACGCCGGCAGCAGCCTCCCAATCTTGTCGAAGTTCACGCGATAGCAACGCAAGTCGGGCCCGCCGCCAAGAGCGTACTCCACGCGGCAGCCGGGAACGATTTCACTGACAATGTCCGCCAGTTCGCGAATACGGAAATTTTCGTCGTTTCGTCCCACATTAAACGTTTGGTTGTGAACGACTTCGCGTGGCGCGTCGAGTGCGGCCACGACCGCCCCCATGATGTCCCGGATATGCACGATCGGACGCCAGGGTGTGCCATCGCTCTTGATGTACACCAGCCCGGTCGTTAGCGCCGAAGCGACCAGATCGTTCAGAACAATGTCTAACCGCAACCTCGGAGAGACGCCGTAAGCCGTCGCATTCCGCATGTAGGTCGGACTGAAGTCGTCGTCTGCCAGGAGCGCCATGTCACGTTCCACCAGCACCTTGGACTCGCCGTATGGAGTCACTGGGTTCAGCGAAGAGGTCTCATCGAGGAAGTCGTCGCCCGCCGCACCGTAAGTGCTGCACGAAGAGGAGAAAACAAAGCGCGTTACTCCCGCTTGCTTGGCCAAATCCGCCATCCGCACGGAGGCCAGATGATTGATGTCATAAGTCAGCTGCGGGTTGAGATTGCCTACAGGATCATTCGACAATGCTGCCAGATGTACCACGGCGTCGAAGCCTTCGAAGTCCGAAAGAGTTAGATCGCGGAGATCCTTACGCATTTCGGGAATTGCCAGAGGCGGTTCACCAAAATCGCCGCCGGCGTAAAGGTCCGAATCCAATCCCACGACCTCATGGCCGGCCGATTGCAAGATCGCCCCGGCAACGGCGCCAATATAGCCCCGGTGTCCTGTCAGCAATATTTTCATTTTGATTGCGGTTATTTCCCCGAATGTCTTCTCAGTCGCCTGGAATCCATCAGGGAAGAAATCCTTTCCCTGCCTTGTTTTCCAAGGCTTTAATCCGGCGATAATGGGAGGAGTTGGCTTAATGATATCGTCACCCGGGGAGGCAATCAAGACCCTTGTAAACCGTTGTATCGGCTATGGTTAGCCGAGCGAAGAGCGGGACGCGAGTGAGGGCTCGGCCCTGTTAGCCGACTCTCCGTGACCGTCTGCCACCGCCAACAGACCATTTTGAAGTAGAGTCTCCGCTGCCGACTCAATGGCCGGGAAGGCCATTCCCGAGCGCTCAGCGATCTCAAGCAGGGAATGTTCCCCATCAGAAAAATTTAGCACCCAAAGGCGAGCGTTGATTTCGGCCCCGATGTTCTCGCCTCCGGTTGACCGGTAGAGATTTCGCTTTCCCAGCTGAGGTTCGCAGTAAGGATTCAAGTTGCGATAGCGTCGATTATTTTCCAGCACGTCGAATACACTGGCGCAAACGCGCAGCGACTTAGTCAGTTGCGCAGGCCGGATGAAGTCGAGATTGTCGGCCGACGTGTGGTATTCCGCGAACGTGCCCCAGACGCTTCGCATAAGACATCCCACCGGGAGATTAAAACCAGGAGAACAATATTGCCGTTCGTCATACCCGTAGGGAGAAAAATCGAGGACCTCGGCGGACTCGCCACAGTGTTGCAGCACATGGGCCGCGGCACGGTCGATCTCGGCGTCTCCACGGCGGCTCTTTTTGTAGTGAAATCCACCCGCATCTCCGATGCCAGTCAGAACCAATCCATGGCGAATGCGTCCGACATTTTCACGGTTGCGGGCAAGCCATGCGATCGGTCCGATCGTCCCCGGAAGAAATAGAAACCGATACGAGTAATGATGATCGCGTTCGCACAAAAACCCGGCCAGAGCCGTTGCAACTGTCAGGCCAGAAAGATTGTCGTTCGCCAGTGAAGGGTGGCAGACATGACACGAAACCAGGATCTCGTCGGCTGACTCGCCCGGAAGGAAGCTCTCAGCATAGGTCAGACTGCCGCCCTCAAGCTTCGAATCAATACAGACCTCGTAATCGCCGTCCGCGAGCGCCATCATCCGGTTGTGCGACAGACAAAATCCCCAGTCTTCCTTGTAGTAGGACGTTCGGTACGGAATCCAATCAGGGTGATCTGGAAGAGTAAAGAGATGCGGCATGAGTTGGCTGAGCGGCATCGTCGCGTGCAGCGGCCTGCTGTAGCTCAACACATGCAAGTTGCTGGCTTTAAAATCCACGACTCTTCCGCCCCTCGAATCTTTGATGTAGGCGTCGCGGATGTTCCACTCTTTGGGGACAGCCCAGTCGAAAACCTTTGTTCCAGTCGGCACTTCGAAGATCTGCAGCGGAATCCGTTCTTGGATCATCGCTAACGTACGACGAATTCCATCGCCTGTAATGCTCCTGCAGATCGGATAAAGATCTGAAGCGAAATCGTGTAATTCCCTGCCGACTCCGACCGGGTCTTTTTGATCGAGTTCTATCAGGAAGTGCATAGCGATGGCTTAAAGTCTGGATACGACGCGTCCCTTTCGGAGATCAGCTGCACCGCGGACGGCCAGACAATCTGGAAAGCCGGATCGTTCCAGCGTACTCCGCGGGACAACTCGGGATGGTAGGACTCCGACATTTGGTAGAACAATTCCGTGTTGTCCTCGAGTGTGAGAAACCCGTGCGCACAACCCTCGGGAACATAGATCATGTTGCGTTGCTCAGAGGTCAGTGCCAGCCCGGTCCATTTCTTGAAAGCGCTTGATTCCGGACGTAGATCGACGATCACATCGTAAATCGCCCCCTGCGTGCACCGCACGATCTTGGCCTCGGCAAACGGAGCTTCCTGGTAGTGCATTCCGCGCAACGTTCCCTTCTTTTCATTGAATGAGACGTTGCATTGCACCGTCCTGGAGTTCAGTCCATGCTCGTTGAATTCCCTCTGACACCAGGAGCGCGCAAAGAAACCGCGTTCATCGGCCCGTGGTTCGAGGCCAATTTCGAAGACTCCAGGAATTTTCGTTTCGTTGAAAATCATAAGCGCCGCGGATTCGTCCTTCAGCCCATGTGGCGGTACAGCATCCGGCCGGCAGCGCAGGAAATTCCATTGGGGAGCATCGATACCACCCGGCCCGCGGTCTTAGAGTGGCGGGCTTGCATCACTTGCTTCTCGCTTCCCGGCGATCGGTAGTAGGTCAGATTGTGCTGGCGCGCGCCGAATTCACTCTTAAATCTGATCAGGCCCTCATTTTCCAGGTCGGATCGGCCAAAATCAAGCGTTTCGGCCGCTTCGGCTTTGCACTCTGTAATCAATTTCCAGAATAAGAAGGGCATGCCGCCCAGATTGTGCGCCTTTTCGTCGGAGCATCCATACTTGTAAACAACTGACCGCCGGTGCTTCAGAGTCAGGATGGAGGCAATCGGCTGACCGTCTTTCCGCGCTACTCGAATCTGCAGGTTCTCTCCCATACATTCCAGCAGGTTTCGGAACCAACTTAGCGGTTGCGGCAGAATTCGCAGACGTTTGCGAGTAATCAACAACAGCCGGTAGAACGCGTCCAGCAGTTCCGGTGAACGCCCCACTTCATACGCGATTCCCTCTCTTTCCGCGCGGCGGACCTTCCGTCGGATGCAGTCGCGGTGCGTTCCATAAAACAACGTCTCCAGGCTGGGGTCAAGATCGAGTTCGTGGAAGCAGTAGGAGCGTTGAGGCCACCATCCAGGGATCGGATTCTCGAACAACCGCAGGGGACGAAGTTCCACATAGTCCCACCCTTGACTCGTACGTTCCGCCTGCAACCAGGCCATGAATCTAACTCGTTCCGCCTCACCGCTTACCAACGGTTCACAATGGTCCGCAAACGGCAACGACACCGCGCGCGAGCCCGTGATCCAACTCGAAATCCAACAGAACGCCATCCCGTTTTTCATCTCTTCGCCGGGAGCCGCACTGGTCAACACGAACGGTTGATATCCGTAGGTGCGTCGCAATGCCTGAAGCCATCCGGGCTGGTGAAAGGGCGATGCCAGGGGATGCTCGGCGATCAGTTGGTTCCACCGCTGGTCCGTAAGCGGATCCGTAACGTGAACATCCGCCTCTACATCTACGCTTCGTGCGCGCTTGCTGCCGGTGGCCGCAAAGCCCCCGGTCGGAGTGCCAAAGATCTGAGTCATGAAAGCCTGGGAGAAACAATATCCGCGGAGACGACGTCCGGGTTCGCCCTCAGCAGGGCGCCCACGGTTACTTGGAACAGATCTTTGGCAGAGAGGGCGACCGGCAGAGCCTTCATCCATTGCAACGAATCTGAACACGCCGTATGGCCCGGGCCGAATAGTACGGGCTGGCAAGCGACCGCTTGCGCCGCCTTCACGTCTGCGTCCGAGTCCCCGATAAAGACTGAGCGGGACAAATCGATGCCAAAGTCGGCGGCCGCCTGGTTCAGCAGAGCCGGTTGCGGCTTTCGGCAGGCGCACTCTTCGTCCGGCCGATGGGTGCAAAAGTAGGCGGCACTCAGTAAGGTGCCATCCTCCTTTAGCGTCTCCCACATACGCTGCGTGATGTTCTCCAGTTCAACAGCCCGAATCAGGCCCCGGCCCACGGCCGATTGATTGGAAATCAGAATCATCGGTAGCCTCAACGACGCCAGTTCCCGCAATGCCTGTCGAATTCCACCCATAAAAACGAATTGTGACCAGTCCAGCACATAGTCGTTTGCCCTGCGGCAATTGATCACGCCGTCGCGATCAATAAAAATCGCCGATTCGTTCGGACTTTCTTGCCTGGACCAAATCATTCGCATGGTTTGAGATGCCAATTACTTTGTTGCCGACTGAGAGCTTTAAGGTTTGTCTGTGCATGCATGCTTCCTTCTCTAAGTTCCAGAACAAGCGACACATGCAGTCCCAGTAAAGCGCTTACTCTTCAGAACCCAAGCGCAAAGAACCGCTCCCACAGCAGTGCCCGAAGTGTTCGTAATCAGGTCGGTCATGCCCGAGTCTCGCGTTGGAAGATAGGATTGCAGCACTTCGATGGTCAGGCTTACAGCGAAACCGAGGGCGACCGTCATCCAAGTAGGACGTTTGATCCCGACAATCTCCGCAAAATAGGCGCGAAAAATCAAACCCAACGGGATAAAGCCGACGATGTTGACCGCGACATCCTCCCAATAGGACCGGCTGTTGGTGAATTCGTCCCATGGCCGCTGTAGAAACAGCTTATGGATAACTATGAAGCGGTCGGGAATGATCAGGTTAGTCGCCGACTCGACTTGGTTATGGACCACGTTGCCGCTGCCCTCATCGAAAGGATAGCTGGCAACAAGGCCTTTGTTGTCATTCGAATTCGGCCGTCCAAACTTGGTCCAGCTATCAAACTCCCGCGACACCTCGTCCTCGCTCAGTGCGCGACTATAGATCGCAAGACCCTTCACGGTTCCCGACCAACCGAAAGAATGCGTTGGAGCGTCGCCAACCACCAGTTGGCCGGACAGATCCAGGCTCGAAAACCAAAAATCGGGAAGGCGTTTGAGGAGATTTCCATCGACACTGACCGCCGCTCCGCTTTCCCCGGAACGGATCGTGACAAAGACAGGTGCGGTGCTGCTGAAAACATCGGCCACGTAAATCTCCGCCGGCTTGCGAGCGCCATCCTGAGAGATTCGCTGCAACACAAGTCCGCTTTGAACTTGGCGCAACCTAAACGGGACGTCGTCGCTCGTCGAATCGTAGAATGCTAGGATCGTGCCGGACGAGTCGATCTGAGCTGGCTCCAACCACAGTTCGAGAGTGCAGGAATTGCCAGATTTCGTCTCGTCCACTCCCAACGGGCCTTCACTTACGATGCTTCCGGGCCTGCCGAAACGAACGCCCTTGGCTTCACTCAACCAACCTACCGCATTCCGGGGTGCGTGAAACGGCCACAATCCAGCCGTCAGTATGATTCCCACTACAAGCAGGCAGAGCACTCTCACCATCAGCCCGATCATGCGGCCGCGGAACCGTGGAGATGTCATTCTGTGTTCCAGAACGCTCTCAATTCTTCGACTCGGTTTCTCCCGCTCGAATGTGGGCTCGTCCTTCATGTCTGCAATTTGGCCCTTTCAACCATTGTGTGCTGTTTCACTCACTGGCCATCCCCGCTTGCCGAAAGCTCTCTCGTACGCCGCCACGAGATCGTTCACGAAATACTCCCATGCCAGTTCGGTTTCGACTCTTCTACGGCCGAATTCACCCATTCTTTTGCTTTCTTCCGGATGATCGAGCAGCCAGACGATTTTGCGGGCAAAATCAGCCACTTGGTTCCGCGGATCGGCGTACACCGCCGCCTCCTGAGCGCTGAACCGGCCCTCGCGCAAATCAAATTGCACGATCGGTTTCGAAAGAGCCATATATTCCATGATTTTGATCATAGTGGAAATATCATTCATCTCGCAGGGCCGGTCGGGGTTGACGCAGACATCGGCGGTAGAGAGTATCGCCAACAAATCTTCGTCGGAAATTCTTCCTGTAAAATTCACCACGTCACCTAGTTGCTTCTCTTCAACCATTTTTCGCAAGCTGACCAGCGCCGGGCCGCCTCCCACGCAGGTAAAATGGACATCCCGACGGCCTGCTTTTTTTAGTTCGGCCGCGACATCCAGGAGTATGTCCAAACCCTCCTGGTCGCTCATGGTTCCGACATACCCGACCAGGTAGTCCTTCCCATGCTTCAAGGCAGGATTTGCCGGCACTCCCTTGAAAGCTTCAAGGTCGGGTCCATTGCGGACAATGAACACGTCCTCGGGAGAAATATGTCCGCGGGTAATGGCGAGGTCGCGATAGCTGGCATTGGTCGCTATGACGACATCGCTGCAGCCATACGTCATTTTTTCGAGCCAAACCTGAATCTTGTACAGGAAGCCCTTTTTCCCATACTTCGAGAAGTACAGCTCCGGAATAACATCGTGGTGATCAAAGATATATCGAACGCCGAACAACTTGAAAGGCAGCGCAATCAGGAAAATATCATCAGGAGGATTGCAACCCTGAATCACATGAAAACCGTGCCGCAAATAGATCCACCACGCATACCAAAATTCCCAAAACAACGCGCAACTATATTCCCACAAGTATCCGAGGGCGCTGTTGCCCTCCTCGGGCATGGGATGGCGATAAATCCGTACCCCGTCGAGGATCTCGTGCCCCAGGGTGTAACCCTTAGCCTTGGGGCACAAGACCGTGACCTCATAACCGGCCTTGCGAAGGGAGCAGGCTTCCTTCCACACGCGACCGTCAAATGGAACCGGCTGGTTCTCAACTACGATCAGGATCTTTTTCTTCATGAGGCTAATGTTTTACTTGGAGCCGCCAATACAGCGGAGAGAGAGTAGGAAGCCCTGCGTTTTCGAACACCTGTGGCTCAATCTTAAGAGCCAGAAGCAGGATTCCGCGCGTAGATCTCATTCCTTTCACTCGCTAGGGACTGGTCATACATTGCTTCCGGTTCGTACAAAACGACGTGGCTGCCTCTGGTCGAAAATTTGAACGGAATGCACAACAGTTTTTTCAGCCGCTCGCGCAATGCATTCCGCCGCTCCGGGGGGACGAAAAATATCATGAAGCCACCGCCCCCAGCACCCAGCAGTTTGCCACCAAGGGCCCCCGCGCTTCGTCCAGCCTCATAGATTTCATCGATCGCGGGGTTCGAGATTCTTTGAGTCAGCGTTCTCTTGATGCTCCAACTTTCGTGCAGTAAACGGCCAAAATCGGTGATGGGACGGTTCGGTTCGGTTACAATCGCTTGTGCTTCATCGACTAGGCCGCGCATTGCATCCAGTTCCCGGGTCTTGTTCGGCGTCTGCCGCAGTTGCTCCCGGGCAATCTCGGAGGCGATTCGGGAGAAGCCTGTGAAGTAGAGCGCTAGATGGCTCTCTAACTCTGCAGTTCGTTCGCCCGAGGTCAGGATGCGGTTGACGTCCACTGATCCGTCGGTTCTAAAGTCGATGCGGTTCAGACCGCCGTAAGCGGCGCTGACCTGATCCTGCGCTCCGACAGCCTCTGCCAGTATCTCCTGCTCCACCTTGATTGCTTCCATCGCCAGGGAATGCTTGTCCCGCATTTGATTCCGAAGAGAGTAAAGGGCATTGAGCAGCCCGACGGTAAACGCCGAGCTTGTTCCGAGCCCTGTCCGGGCGGGTAGATCTGCAACGTGATGCACTTCCACGCCCTCGCTGATCCCCATGAGTTGCAGGCAACCGCGTACGGCTGGATGCTCGATCGCACTATTGGCGCTGACGTTCTCAACTTTGGAATAAGAAATACGACTGTGATACTCGAAGAAAGGCGGCATCCAGCGGCAGGTGATGTAGCAGGACTTGTCGATCGTGGTCGACAACACGGCGCCTCCGTGTTCTCGATACCATATTGGATAATCGGTACCACCACCGAAGAATGAAATGCGTAGCGGAGTGCTTGTAATTACCATATCTTTAAACCTTTCCTAAGAGTCGCTATGAACAAGAGTCACGATGAAAATGTGCGAATTGGTCGGATCAGGTTCGTCGCGACCCCAGGCGGTAAACTTTGTACCGAAAACAGGACATCGGTTGCTGAGGTCAATTCATTTTCAACTGCCAGTCTCTTTATAGAGACGTCTCAGAGATTTAGGTTCGCTCGCTCGGACGAGATCCAGCAAGGCAACCTTCTTCGTGAAAGATGGTCTGTTCCACTAATTCTGCGATCACGTGCCCAATAAGAATGTGGCACTCCTGTATGCGCGGAGTTTCGGTCGAAGGGGCACAAATGGCATATTCCACTGCATCCTTCAACGCCCTTCCTCGAAATCCAGTCAATCCAACGGTATGCAGGCCCATTTTCTTCGCCGTAGACATCGCGTGAAGGATGTTCGGCGATTGGCCACTGGTCGTAATGCCGACAGCAACGTCCCCGCCGCGGGCCAGTGCTTCCAGTTGCCGCGAGAAGACCCGATCGAAGCCGTAGTCATTCCCGATCGCCGTAATACAAGATGTATTCACATTGAGCGCGAGGGCCGGCAGGGCCGGGCGATCAAAGGCGAATCGTCCCACGAATTCCGCCGCGATATGCTGTGCATCCGCAGCGCTCCCGCCATTTCCGAACAAGAGTATCTTGTTGCCTTTTTGGAACGCCTCGACCATCACCTCCGCAACCCGGGCAACGATTGATATCAGCTCCGGGCTTTTAAGGAGAAGTTCCTTCGTGTCGATCGATGCCCGGATGGAGCGGTTTACTCGACGTTCGAAATCATCTGTCCTTGTCATCTATTTCTCCAAGTAAGCTGCAGCTCGGGGACGGCTCATCAAGACCGCCGCAAGAGTTGTTGCGCACGGGCATAGTCCGTTGGGGTACCGATGTCGATAAACATTCCATGCTGCTGCTGCGCATAAACTCCCTGATCTAGCAATCGCGGAAATACATCTCTTTCTAGACTAGCTGGGCCTTCCTGAATCTCCCGTAGAACACTATGATTGAAAACATAAATCCCGCCGTTGATGATTCCCGGAACGTCTCTGCCGGTCTTCTCGGCAAACTCGATGACTCTGTCGTCGGTATCTGTGTCCACGGTTCCATAGCGGCTGGCATTCTCGACTCGAAGGACCGCCATGGTGGCCACTGCGCTGCGGTGCTTTCGATGAAATCCAATCAAGCTGGTTAAATTGAACTCCAGAAACGAGTCTCCGTTCAGAACCATGAACTCAGGAACACCCTGCAGATAGTGCCCCGCTAGTTTCACCGCACCAGCCGTGCCAAGAGGCGTTTCTTCCTTCGAATACTCGATCGACACATCCCAGCTTCGGCCATCGCCGAATTTACTCTCGATTTGATCCGCGAGGTAGCCGGTACACATCACCATCCGGCGGATCCCCTGCGAATGGAGCTGGCGGACGAGAAACTCGAGGAACGGTGTCTCTCCAATCGACGCCATGGCCTTGGGTGCCGACGGCACGACGGACCGCAATCGCGTCCCGAGACCGCCAACGAGCACTACGGCCTTGATATCCTGCATGCTTTTCTCTGGCTGAAGACTGCGGGCTTCGGCACGGCTTCAGGCTACAGCGTACGATCCCAATATTCCAACATCGACGTGAGCGTCTGCTTCAGAGACAGCGTCGGCTTCCAACCCGTATCTTTTCGAATCTTTTTCGTGCTGCCAAAGATGATTTTCTTGTCCGATGGACGCATCAGGCTCGCCGCCGATCGAACCTCGACCTTCAATCTCGAGATTTCGATCGCGATCCGCAGCAGTTCGCCGACTTCACAGGTTTTGGCCGCACACAGGTTGTAGGCCTCGCCGCGATGTCCTTTGAGGGCGGCCAGATAAAACCCGCGCATTGTATCCTTTACGTCGAGGAAAGCGCGGTGCGGTTTCAGATTACCGACTTCGATGACGGGCTTCTGTTGGCCCTTCTTGATCCGGATCAATTGCCGCACGAAGTCTGAGGGAGCGTCACCGGTTTTCCCGGGTCCGGTGGTATTGAACAGCCGGATGTTAACGGCCGGTACTTGGTAGTCGAGAAAATATTCGCGCGCCAGCAGATCCAGACATACCTTGCTGATGCCATACGGATGGAGCGGATGGAGTGGCTGCTCCTCACTGACCGGAATTGCCGAAGCCGGCACATTTCCATACTCCGCACTCGAACATGCCGAAACAATGATCGGGCGCCGCTTCTGGTGGCGGATCGCTTCAAACACATGCAGCGATCCCATGATGTTCGATTGGAATGTACCCACAGGGTCGGCCCAGGAGACGGTCGGAAAGCTCTGGGCGCCTAAATGAAAAACATGCGTGGGCTGATACTCACGAAAAATCGTTTCGACCTGCTGGCCGTTGGTCAGATCACACTGAACAAACCGGAGGTTTTTCAGCTTGGGGCCCGAGCTGGCTTGCAGTCGAACACCGCCAATGACGTTCCAGCCTTCAGCCGCCAGAAACCTGACCATGTGGGAGCCGATGAACCCCTCGGCACCGGTGACCAACGCAGTATTCTTCATCGATCTCCTTGCGGATAGGGGCAGGGTCCAGAACGTTCGCGTCCTGATTTCAGGACGCGAACTATGAAGATATCTGGACTCTCTTTAGTCTTTGTGGAAAACACTTGATTGGAGTAAATGCTACTCAACCACTTAGGGGGAAAACGGCTGCGGATCGCTGTCGGGCCGCACCTGGCCGCCCGGCACTTGCCAGACGATCATTGCACAAATGCGCTGAGTCCCGTGGGAGGATTGACGGAAGTATTTCCTCCGGAATCGGCTTGGTACACACGCTCATCGAATTGGCGAACGTCCGGGAACTTCATGGTTCCACCGCCGCAATTGCCAGGATTCGCTGCAAGGGCATAGCTGACTGTGGTAGCGCTGGAGGATGTCATTACAAACTCGGCCCCTGCCGCGCTGTTACAGGCCTGAACGCCGACAATCTGAAAACCGCCCATTAGGTGCAGTAAGTTCGGGAGGCCGCTGACTGTTAAGGTTTCAGTGCCGCTAGCCCAACTGGAACTCGTGATGCTGTAGGACTGCTGCAGACTTGCGTCGATTGGCAGATTCTGGAAAGCCACTTCCGCCGGGACGTCGTAGGCGTGGCCGTTCACATAAGGGCCGCCGCTCTCCTCTGGACCAATGGGAGGAAACGGCTGAGTCTGCGCTGCGGAACACGAAGTCGGGAACGCCGACCAGTTTGTGCACACCTTCCACCAGCTCAACCCCGTACCGCCATTTGTAAGAACTGTGCAGGGGGAGGACGAAAGACTGGATATGAAAAATGAACACGGCAAACCGTTGCCGCTCGGAATCGAATTTTGGAAAGCTACTGAATTGGGCCAGGCCGAAAGATTTGTCGGTACTTCGGAATTGACGAACCGGCAGCCAGCGCTGATCACATCGCAGTTCCCCCATCGCATTGCACTACTTTGCGTTAACGTATCGCTGCTTGGAAACACGTAGACATTGCCAGCCCCACTGGATGTTCCCTGATAGGCGGTGGATAGAGGGCCGCCTAACACATTCCCGATAATGTTATCGAACCTCTGGTAATTATCTAGCGTGAAGCTCCACGGATTCAGGGTTACGTAAGGGGAATCCCAGCCTCGGAGGTAGTTGCGAAAGTAGGTGTTTAAATCGTGCGTCCCGTGCGTGTCGTCATCATGAGCCTGCGGAAACTGGTTTCCTTCTGTCAGCAGGAATGATTCGTAAGGCAAGTGGTCGAGAGACACTGATATGTAATATTGCGTCATTGTATCGCGGCAGAAGTTGTACGCGATCACATCGCCCGTCGTCTGTCCATCCGCCCAAGCACAAATTCCGCCAGTGATGATGTTGTTCAGCAGCAGATTGTCGCTATCTGACGAACGCAGCAAAGGCTCACTGATATTCGAACTTAGATTGTCGGGGTTCTGGCCATAGATGTAGTTATTGAAAAAGAGGCCGTGAGCAGACTGTCCGATGCCGACGCTGGTATTCGTAGGATAGCCGGTGATCCTCACGCCTTTCACCCACCACGCGTAGGTATTTCCGATGTCGAACTTCTCGTTCGCGTTGTAAGCGAAGTTGGCAGTCATATCCTCCACTCCCATGCCGTAACTCCATGCAGAGGACTGTTGCCAAATCATTTGGGCATTGTTGCCGGAGGACCAGTTAGGCATGTACAGGCCGGGGGAGAAAGTGACTTTGTAAGAGCCTCCACCGTTGTTGGTCACGCCGGTGATAATGACATTTTGCTTCTGAAAAGTATGGCTTCCGCTTTGAGCGGTATCTTGCGTACATTGTGGGTAATCGATGCCGCACACCCAGATGCCGCCTGGATCAACGTAGGAGCCGGATGTACAGTTCGGCTGTGAGTATGAGGCATTGATGCCGGATCCGGTCCATCCAGTGTCGCACTGCTGAATCCATGCCACGCTTCCGACTGTGAGATTCGAGGCGCTGCCGATTCCGGTGAGGGTCACCGATGTGGCGCCCACCGGGTAGGAGACGGCGCTCAACGTTCCGTTGCCCACACCCATGCAGCACACGCCGAACTGGAACTCGGTGCCGCTTCCGCTGAAATTAAGAATTGTCGACATCGGTCCACTGCCGCGAAGCGTTACGTAGTTGTTCCCGTACAGCACGATGTTTGAATTGATCGAGTACGTGCCGGGTGGCAGCAATACATAAGATTTCGCTGGAGCCGAGGCGATCGCGGCATTGATTTGCGCTGGAGTCGATCCGCCTGCACCGTTCGTCACGGTTTGGCAAGCAGCGGTAACGCATTGCGTCCGGCCAGTGGGAGGTGTCCACGGATTTGCCGTAGTCTCGCCGTCTGGAAGAGTGCCTGGAAGTCCTGCATGGCTCCAGTCAATCGCCCGGCTGGGAACGAGGATGCCGCTCGATGCTTGTCCATATGAGAATGCAGAAAATAGTAGCAACATCGAGATAAGGGGGGAAAAGAAAATTGCTTCTCATTTATTATCTCTCTGGCCTCAGACGATTTTGTGCGTCGTGAAGAGAGTCTAGCGACGGCACGTGCGGCACGCCAGTCACGGAAGTACAGCGGCCAGGTTCCAAGGAGCGACGCCACTTCAACTCGGCGGCCTTGGCTGTCTAGCATGAGAGCCCGGTGCTTTCATGAACTTCCGTAACAGTTTGCACGAGCCTTGCTGAATCCCTCTGGTGCCTCGATCCGGCGAAGAAATCGGGCTCGTCAGGTTTGCCCTCAAGCCCGAGATCAACGACGCAGCTCAGTTCCCGTTGCTCGAGGGACATATCAGTGGCGGGCTTGAAGGAGTTCCGGAGATCTCTTGAACGCCTCGAAAACCGATGCCCCAATGACCCGGTATCCGTTCTTGCTGGGGTGCATGTCGGTTGCGCTGCGAGCATAGAGTTCATCTCCCCACCGAATCCTTTAGAGCTGGCAGCGGATCAACATACGGGATGTTCGATTCGGTTAGAAACTCAAACGTCTTTTTCCGGGCTACGCGATCGTTAGGCAGCAACTTGTCAACCACATCACTAAGTGGCAGTTTTCGGTTGTGCTCCAAATAATCCGAAAAAACCTCCTCCTTTATTGGAATGACGACAACGACAAAGCGGATGTGGCGCTGCTGACAGATCTCGTTCATTTCCCTAATCAGCTCGAACGTGATCCGCATACCCTCGCGGATGTCCTGATTGTCCTGATCAAGGCGGCTGAGCATGCTCCCTGGACGGAAGGCTTCCAAGATATTTTTCCCAGGGACAGCTAGCGACGTGGCGGCTCCAGGGTAGAGTTCTGCCGCGTTTCTGATCTGGGTTTCGCCTTGAAGGCGCCCTCCCGGCGAGGCGTGAAACACGAGCTGGTAAATCACGCTGTGCGAGGATAACCACACCCTAGCTTTCCTCAGCAAATTAGGCATTGGGGTTGGTGGGTCCCAGATATTAGCGTCTACATTCTGGCTTGGGAGTCTTCTCAACTTTGCCCAATAATTGAACCCATAAGTGATCGCGTAGGCGTTCTGGAAATCATCTCCCATGTACAGCCCCCAAACGATCACGTTTGGCTTAAGGGTAAGTGCCTTCGTATTGGAAAGATAAAAGTATTGGTTAGGTCCGTAGCCTCCCATGCCCATGTTGTATACGTGGCGGCCTGTGAGGCGCCCTAGTACATAAGGCCACGATTCTTCCATCTTTGCAGTGTTGCCGAAGGTATGAGAATCTCCGACCGCGACGATATCCTCGGTTTTGGGCACTCCAGGGTTTCGAAAGCCCCACGCGTCAAATCCTGCTTTCGCCGTCGCTGACGGCACAGCTCCGAGCACATTGTCTTGCACCATCTCGACACCCAAGTAGTCGGAAGGATTTAGGGCCAGACGGGAGACAAACTCACCCAAGAGCAGGCCGATCCCAGTAGTCGCGACTAGCAGGGTTAAGTTAACTAATATTTTTCGAATCTTCATGGCCCTAATCAAGCTTGAATTCAGTTCGCCAATCACCTTCGTCGGTCAATTTCGGCTGTTCTTTTTTGTCGAGAACGTAATCCCCGACAACCAAGTAATCCATCTCGGTCCGCATAAAACATCTATAGGCGTCATCGGGTGTACAGACGATCGGCTCGCCGCGAACATTAAAGCTGGTATTGACGATTACTCCATAACCAGTCAACTTCTTAAACTCGTTGATCAGGTCCCAATATCGGGGGTTGGTTTTCTTGCTGACGCTTTGAATGCGCGCGGAGTAGTCGATATGAGTGATGGCTGGCAAGTCGGACCGGAGAAAATAGAGCCGGTCGTAGAGAGGTCCTTCAGCGTAGCCTTCAGGGAGCGGAACTTGACGATCCGCGCGAATAGGTGCCACTAGGAGCATATATGGGGATTCACGATCGAGATCAAAATATTCTCCAACGTCTTCCTCCAGGACCGAAGGGGCAAATGGGCGAAAGCCCTCACGATACTTGATCTTAAGATTCAGTTTCTTCTGCATCTCGGGGTTTCTTGCATCGCCCAGGATGCTCCGGCCTCCCAGCGCACGTGGTCCGAATTCCATTCGGCCCTGAAACCAACCCACAACGCTGCCCTCCACGAGCTTTTCAGCAACATTCTCAGCAAGCTTCGGAAAGTCTTCAAAGTAATGGCTTTTCGCGTTGTATCTCTGCAAAGCGCGGCGAATTTCACCGCCGGAAAACTCGGGTCCAAGATAAGAACCTTTGGTTGCGTCCCGGCACCCATTCGTGTGCCGCTCGTTTCCATCATGAATATGCCATACCGCGTAAGCCGCTCCCACCGCGCCGCCGGCATCCCCTGCGGCCGGCTGAATCCAGAGATCCTCAAAGGTCCCGGCTCTAAGCAGTTTTCCGTTCGCTACACAATTAAGCGCAACGCCGCCTGCCATTGCCAGGTATTTGCAACCGGTCAGTTGACGCGCCGTGCAGGCGAGGCGAAGGACAATCTCTTCCGTCACTTGCTGGATGGCCAGCGCCAGATTCATGTACACCTGGGAAATCTCGGACTCGGCTTTTCGCCGGGGCACTCCAAAGAGCTGTTCCCACTTCCCTTCGTTGGCCATCTTCAATCCGGTTGCATATTCGAAGTAGTCCATGTTCAGGAGAATCGATCCATCTTCCCGGATGTCGACGAGTTCGGATTTGATCTTTCGAACAAAGTCGACGGTCTGCGGTGAAGCAGCATTCCCATAGGGGGCCAAACCCATGAGCTTATATTCGCCGCTGTTCACGGTAAATCCGGTGTAGTAGGTGAAGGCCGAGTAGAGCAACCCCACAGAATGGGGAAATTGAAGCTCTTTCAGGATTTCGATCTGGTTGCCCCGACCTCGCCCGATAGTCGTCGTCGCCCACTCGCCGACCCCGTCAACAGTCATGATCGCCGCTTCCGGAAACGGCGAAGGATAAAACGCGCTCGCTGCGTGCGACAGATGATGCTCGGGGAAGTAGACTGGCACTTTGCCGTCACCGAGTTCTGCGAGGTGGTCGGCAAGCATCCGCCTCATAAACAGTTTTTCCTTGATCCAAACTGGCGTCGCTGTAAGAAAGCTCCAGAAACCAGCGGGGGCAAAGGCGTGATAGGTCTCTAGGAGCCGTTCAAATTTGAGGAAGGGCTTGTCGTAGAACGCTACAGCTTTTAAGTCGTTGTACTTGATGCCAGACTCATCCAAGACGTAACGACACGCGTGGATGGGGAACGACTCGTCGTATTTCTTTCGAGTGAATCGTTCCTCCTGCGCCGCAGCCACGATCTCTCCGTCGACGAGAATCGCAGCGGCGCTGTCATGGTAATAGGCCGATATACCGAGGATTGCCCTTTTCATAGTAGAGGTTCCCTCTCTGCTGACTAGTTCGTTTCTGAATGGCAGTGGTGATCAGAATAAAGTGTAGATAAACGGGGCGATCGCAGATCCGCTCGCCAGCACGATGAGAATGCCAAGGGCGAGAAGAATGGTGATTAGTGGCAGCAACCAAAATTTCTTTCTGTTCTTCAGGAAACCCCATAGATCGCTCAAGAAATTCATATTTCCTTCCTTATGACCTGAAACCGTGGTGCAGAACAGTTCTGAAACAGTCGCCTCACTTCTTTTCCGTTAGTAAGGCGTCTCGATGTCTTGACCAACAAACGTGTGGTTTCGCTCCAACATGACTGATTTCTTACTTGCCTTGAAAGCCCGAAGCTTTAGAGAATCCCTGCCGATCAGCCGACGGAATATCCCGATCGGAGTCACTACGGCAAAAAACACGATGGACAGGAGAATCCGGGAAACTCCACTTCCAAGGAGATCAGAAAGGCCCAGCCAGAACACTGCGACGGGCCTGTATATCTGAGGCACTGTCATGTTCAGAACGTGCAGGGCCATCGCCACAAACAAATACCCTTCCCGCTTTCGCGTGGCAGCCGCTATAAGAAACAGGAGAACCATGGCCATGCCGGTATCGCGACTCTGATCCTTGGTGATTTTCCTGCCGAGGAATTGGAATGTCATATCGAAATCCACCTTACCTTACTTTTACTTGAGCCCGTTGTACGAAGAGGTGAGTACTATTAGACCGGGGAAAGAGACAAGCAGCCGTAACTAGCCCTGCGTCTAGCCTCGGGAATAAGAGAGGAATGGGTTTGTATACCTCGGAGTGGGCTTCGGACTCGAGCAAAGGGTTCCTAGCTCCGCTTAGAGGGCACTCGCGAAATATCGTCCAGCATCCACGAACATGCTGGGGTTACGCCTTAGAAGCTCGCACTGGCAGGCCCGTTTCTAGTCTGTACATTGCCTTGTCCCAACGCCTGACGCATGAAGCCTTGAGCTGGGGAAGCACCATCTGGGCCAGCTTCGCGGTTCTCAATCCGAAGATGGGGTTAATCCACGCATATTTCCAGCGCAGACGAGGTTCTTCCAGGTGCCCACCAAGCTGCGCGGCTATTCTCTGCAGCTCCTCAGCAAGGTCTGGCCTTTCCGGATAGAAATTGTGATACCAGTTTTGCAGGTAGGTCACGCAAGCGTTTCGGACACGTTCGCTTTCTTCAAGGGAACAAAGATACTGAATGTGTAGTTTCATTGAACGGAGCAGCGACTCCTTTTTTGTATCTGAGCTGCCAATGTAGCTAATTCGGTTGGTGCCAGTAACCCTGTAGAAAATTCCTGTTTCAGGCACGAATCGGGTTCGTTCGGACGCCAAGAGTACTCTGGCAAAATAATCACCATCCTGATCATAGTAAAGATCTTCATCCCAGGGCCCCGCTGCTTCGGCCAATTCACGGCTCACGAGCCAGGTTGCATTTTGCATATGGAGATTTTCGCTCAATTTTCTCAAGAGCCACTCCACTGGAGGGAGGTCCTCCCAAACTGCGTTGCGAACGAAGCGGGCATGTCGCGTCCGATAGTAGAACGGAGCCCACGGCGAAGAGAGGAGTACTCGCTTACTATCCGATGATGTGAGAGCCGCAAGTTGCCGCTCGATCTTGTCGGGTGCAAGAAGATCGTCCGCATCCAGAAATTGGATGTAGTCCCCCTTGCTGAGCTTATAGGCGCAGTTTAGGGCTGCGGAAAGGCCACGGTTCCCCGTAGAGACAACGGTGACTCCTCTCGAGGCGAAACTCCGAGCGATTTCGGCGGTTTCATCCGTGGACCCATCGTCCACTACAATGATCTCCTTGCGGGACCAAGTCTGCGCAACTGCCGATTGCAATGTATAGCCGATCCACTCCTGTGCGTTGTATGCGGCGATAAGAATCGAGACGAGTGGTTTCATAGCTGTATTCCTAACATTTTCGCGTACGCACTACTGGTGAGCTCGGCGACTGCGTGCCACGAGTGATTCGCGTTCGCGTATTCCTTTATTTTCCGCCGGTGGACATTTAAATTCTTGAAAAGATCGCTGGCGAAGTACGTCTCGATGGCCTTTGCCATTTCAGCGGCATCTCCTGGCTTGCATAGAAAGCCGGTGCTGCCCTCGACGATCTCCTCACGAAAAGATCCCACGTCAGTCGCGACTACTGGGAGGCCGAAGGCATAGGCCAGGAAGAGTACACCGCTCTGGCAAATCTCTTTATACGGAAGAACGAGAACATCGGCCGCTTTGAGATACGTTTCCACTTCCTCGTCTGGAATGAATTGGATCCTCAAGAGCACCTGCCCTTGATCAAAATTTTTCCTTACTGTCCTTTCGATCTCCTTCTGATAATCTTCGCATCCTTTGATTGGCTCGCCGGCGATGATTAGCCGGTACTTTGCTTGCTTGTTGGCCAAAAGCAAATGAACGGCATCAAGCAGGTACTCCATGCCCTTGTAGGGCCTGACTCTTCCGAAGAACAGAATTGCCCTTTCATCGTCCTTGAGGCCCAAACGCCGTTTTGCCTCGGCCGATGTTAGCTCCGTATCTGGCGAGGCATTGTTAATCGGGAACGGGATCACGGTGACTGCTTCTTCGGCTACCGCAAACTCCCGGCAAAGCTCTTCTTTTCCTCTTTTTGTATGAACGAAAATGTGATCACACGACCGATACTGGACTCTGAGCGTGAATTGATTGAGCCATGAATCTTTCCCGTCTCGTTTTCCTTGGTTCACGTTGTGCGCGGTGAAGGCAATCTGTTTTCCTAACGCCTTGTAGTACAGCATCAGGATCGTGCGATCGAGCATCTCAAACTTGTTATGCCACAGAATGTGCAATATTTTTGGGCTGGAGTGGGTAATATATCGCAGCAGAGTGGCGTAGTAGACCAGCTGCTTCGTCAATTTTTCCACAACGTTAGCACCAAGTTCATAGCGGGCACCGAAATTTAGAAAACGCAGCTGCGCGGTATTGTGTAGTTCAGGGCTGTCTAAGTCATCGCTGCCAACTATGTCCGCATGTATATTCTTGGAAGCCAGTGCTATGGCCAGTCCGAATACATAGGGCCTGTCGATGCACCCGGTGAGCAATCCGATCGCGACGTCCGACGGTTGATCGGGTGACGCCAGCTTCTGGACTTCAGCCCCTTGAGCCCGGGACTCCTCATTAACTCTCATTGTTTGCATCATTACTTGCACTCGACTTCGGTTTTCGACAGATTCTTCCCTGTTCGTGTGCGTGGGGGCTAAGCATTAACCCCCTACGCCGGGCTCCCGTTATAAGAGGCACGATCTCTTTGCGAAGAGACAGTACTCGCAGCAAAGGCCTTCGGCGGCAGAAAATCTGGCTTTGGACCTCGTCGACAGACCCATTGCAGGACTCTGGTCGTATCCTGCGCCTTCGCCTCCCACGTGAGGCGATCCTTCGCATAGGCCATTCCCTGGCGGCGTAGCCGATCCAACTGATCCCGATTCTGGGCCAACTCCGTCAGGATGTTTTCCATCTTCAGTACAAAGTCGCTCTCATTGATAAGAGGGATCTTGTATCCCACACCTGCATGAACGATATCCCCGGGTCCTCCGAAATCCGCAACGATAGGTACGGCGCCGCATGCAAGTGCCTCAAAAACCACACCTGCGCCAAAATCGCGAACTGAGGGAAATACCATCGCATCGGCGGATCGCAGTTGCGTGAACACCGCCGCGTGGTCAACCCACCCACAGAAGTGGACGGCCTTCCCGATCCCAAGAGATGTCACTAGTTGCTCAAGGCGGTTCCGTTCAGGTCCATCTCCAAGGATAGTGAAACGGGCCGAACCGCTTCGTAGAAGAGGAGCAGCCGCTCGCAGCGCCAGATCACAGGCCTTGCACGGAATCAGCCCACCCACGAAGACCAACTCGAGTTTGGCATTCGGCTCCGGGCCGCGCTGGTCTTCGGCGCATAGCGAACGGCTGATACCGGGCTCTGGAACAAAAAACAGCTTGTCGCGATAAGAGGCAAACTCGGAACAGGTTTGAGAGGAAGCGGCGATGATGGCTGCCGCTTTGTGATAAGTCGATCGAGCGAAGGGCATGAACCGGTACAGCCCCCGTAGGCCGGAAATCCATTGCTTCTCGTTGTCAGCTTGGCTGAAACCCTCCACATAGGGGAGTCCACCATTGATTGGTCCAATCACGAAGGGTATCGGCCCGTTCCGCAGAAAAAAGGCAAAGGGGCTAGGAATGACCGCTGACATCGGTAGGATACGCAGCACTACATCGAACTCGCCCGCAGCGATCCGCCGCCGCAATTGCCGCCAAGCGCGCCATTCAAAAACCAGAGAAAATGGATAACCGAAAGCGGTCAGGGCCTGGCTGGTAAAGTTGGATTTGAATATCTTGCGAAAACACCAGGCATAAAAGCGTTCCAGCCTAGGCATCCGAATTGCTTCAATAGCGCGAAACGGGGCCTTTGCGCGGCGCACGGACGCCTCATTCGGTGCTCGGACTACCAGAGTGACATCATGAAGTTCGGCGAGCGCTGCCGCATGGCAGTAGGTTACATACGAAATGCTGACACGCTCCGGATCACAATCCGACCCCAACAGCAAAATGCGTAGTGGGTTCACACCTGCTCCATTGGAACGCTCTTGTTCAAGTTCGGCCTGGACATCGAGAGTCATTTTGGACTAGTTATTCCTAGTTAGTAAATTTGTGAGGGAGAGCACCGCAGATCGCGCCATCACCGCAAGTGTGTGTTGTCTTCACGCTTTGGCGGCGGTGCTGTCGAGAACTGCCACAAGATCGGGCTGCAGTTTGGCACCCTCGGGCGATTCAGCAATCGCCGCAGTCGCATCGACGGCGGCAGGCGATACCCGCCCGGCCATACGTTCGGGCAAGAGATCGCGAATTAGATCAGCGGTCTCACTGAGCGGTCTTAGCCCCTGGTGGAGTGCAATCACTGCGGCGACATAGAGCCCGAAAAACAGCAGCGAGATGGAAACCATTCGCACAAAAGCTCCTTGGACGCCGGGTATCGCCGCGAAATACGGCATCGCTTTGAAAATCAGAAGAGTGCCGACGCCAGCCCCAACCGACGCGGCAAAAAACTTCCAGATGGCGGCCAGGACCGGGCCCATACCGAGACCGATGGGTTGGCCTGCGTACCAGAAGCCCGGAAACATCAACAGAAAATACGAGGCGGTCCAAGCGAACGCGATTCCCGACGGACCCCACCGCAGAGTCAGCAGGAATAGGCTCGCGGTACAGACAAACTCCAACAAGCACCATCTGAACCATCGTTCGGGGCGGCCAATTGAAAGGTGAATCCACCCGTGTGTGTTGTACAGCAACATGACGCCGATTCCAGGACCGAACAATGCGAAGATTCGACCAGCCTCGTCCCACCCAGACCCAAAAAGAAAGCGAATGAAATCCGATCCCACCAATGCAAGATCGGCCCCGATTCCCATCCCTACCAGGGCTAGAACCGATATTGTGCGCAGAAAATAGCGCTGGAATTGTTCGCGATCCCGGCTGACGCGACTAAGCGTACTCACCACAACCGCTGAGAGCGGCGACAACAGCTGCGTTTCCGGCAAAACAAACAAGTCAAAGGCTTTCTTGTAGAATCCAAGAGCTTGATCGCCAAAGCGCCAGCCAACAAGAACGTTGTCAGTGTTGCGGGTCACGTAGTTGAAGGCAAAACGCAAATAGACCGTGATTCCGAACTTCAACCCGCGTCGAGTGCCCGACGCGCGCCTCGGCCCACTGGGTACCCATTGGCACACCAGCCAACCGCCCGCAGCCAAGACTACCGTCTGCGCCACACTGCCCCAAACCAGCGCCCAGTAGTGCCAGCCCCGCATCCCCAAGACAATGGAGGTTATGTACTGGATTACCTGGCCAATGAAACTGACGATGGCGGTAGCCCTGAATTGCATGGCGCGCTGCAGCAACCCCGTGTGTACATAGCCCAGGCACCCAATCACAATCGTCAGCGACATCCCGTAAGTCACTGCAACTACGGCCGGGTTGTGAAAGAAACGAGCCAGCAGGTGGCCGGAGGCGGCAAATGCCAGAGTCATTATCGTACCGATGCCGAGATTAATCCAAAAAAGATTGCTGGCCAGAGCATCGGTGAGCTCTTCGCACTGCATGATAAATTCCGTGAATCCCGCCAACCCGAAGCTGCGGAGCAGCAGGCTAAAAGTCGTCACCATCGTTACGATTCCGAAGTCAGACGGAAAAAGCAGGCGGGCCAGGATGCCGATGGACCCGACCTGCAGAGCGAAGTTTCCCGCCGAAGCAGCAATCGCCGCCCCGGCGCCACGCACAGCCGTGCGGCGCAGGTTCTCGCCCGTGACGATAGGTCGGAAAGTGCCGTCGGACTGAAATGGCTTCAAGTCTTGATGCCTTTAGTGATGTTGGAACATTTGCGCGTTATCATTTCGGCGGCGTCGTCGGTTTACCTGCAAACCGAGCACGGCATCGGCTAGTGGCACTAGACAGTTACCTTGGCCACTCAATCGTTCCGCGGGTTAACGCGACGGACGTCCTAGGTGATAGCGGATCGAGCGACGGACCGCCTCGGGGAAGCTTCTCACCATCATCCCGAGCGTCGGAGTCGACCGAAGCACCTGTTCATACAATTCTTGATGAATGATGGTGTGGGGTTTCGGAAAGTCTTTGACAAGCAGGGGATGTTTGGGGGCTACGAACATGACCGTATCCTGCTGGTAAAACCACTCAACCGAATTGTTACCCCAAATCCGGGGCCGAATTGGATCAATTGCTTCATATCCGTGAACTTTGAACAGCGCGATCCAGTACGGTAAATATTGCGAGTTTATGTGATTGGTTCCGGTCGGCCCAGGAGCGGCTGCTGAGAACAATACGCAGGGAGCCATCGCGGTTAAATCACCGACTAAACCTGCTGCCCTCGATTCTGGAAGGTGCTCGGCAACTTCCAAACAGACTGCAAGGTCGAAGGTACGGTCGAACTGCAGCGACTTCGTTAGATCGCGTGCAAAAAACCGGTCCCGCGGAATCCGCAACTGGGAGCGCTCGACGTACCCGCCATCAATACCCCAGACGTCTGGAACACCGTTGGCCAGAAACTCAGCTGCCCATGGACCTACACCACAACCTATGTCGATGACGCTCTTGACTGGCAAGAACGTTAATACTAGCGGCACGACAACGGCCGCAGAACTAGATGATCCGGCAACTTGTCCAGCGAAGAATTCGCGTGAGTAGACCGTGCCGATGTTCTGTGCCTTTGTCATTCACAAACTCCAGAGTGATTTGTGATTCCTGCCTTCTTAGCTGGAGTGATTTTCAGCCGGGACGAAGCTCGTTCGCAACCATTCTTCCAAAACGACCAGACTGAATAAGATCTTATGGTGATCGCTGGCGCCGGAGCGGTGCTCGTCAAGGAGTCCGCGTACGGCGGCGGGCTGTAAATACTCGAATAGATGAGACTGGGGGTCGAGCAACATTCCTTCCAGTTTCTGCGATTGCGCGGCGCGGAACCATTCATCGACGACATTCATGGCGAAGCCGCGCTTTTTGCGCCGGAGAATCGTGGCAGGAAGAAAGGCTTTGCAGACTTCGCGGTGCAGCCATTTGCCCGCCCCATTCCGCACTTTGAAACTTGCGGGAAGTCTTTCCCCGTACTCGACCACTTCCTTATCTAGATAGGGAACGCGCGCTTCCAGGCCGTGAGCCATCGAGAGCTTGTCGGCGTACATCAGCAACTCATCCGGCAGGGTTGAGCGCATCTCTACGAACTGAAAGCCGCCGAGCTCTTCGGTGTCTGTCATCAAATCGGAAAAATCCTCCCACGACTTCAGAATTTCATCTCCAGCCGCAGGTGGCAGAACGTCCGATTTGAAAAGGCCATCGATCTGATCGCCAGGCAGGAGGGAAAGAACTTGTTGATATCTTCGCAGGCGTTCGGGCGTATCCAGCGAGCGCACGCCGCGTTTTAAGGTCTCGTTCCGGGGCAGCGCCTCGACCGCGGAAGAAATCGGTCCTCGCACCCACTTTGGCAAGCCTCCCCAGAATTCACCATAGCGAACTCCTACATGGCGGCGATACCCGCCGAAGAGCTCGTCGGGACCTTGACCGATAAGCGCAACCTTGACATCCTGCCGCGCTCTTTCGCAGACAAAAAACATTGGCAGAACTGAGGGTGTCGCTACTGGCTCTTCCATGAACTCAACGACGCGGGGGAGCGACTCTTCGAAGGTCCGGCGGTCGAGCAAAACCTCGGTGTGATTCGCGCCGAAGACAGCGGCGGTTTGTGCCGCGTCCGAGAGTTCATCGTCCACGAAAACGCTGCCGTACCCAACCGTGAAGGTGCGCCACGAATCCCCATAGAGATTCATCAGGGCCAGGAGCAGCGCAGAATCCACTCCTCCGCTCAGCAGCAGTCCAAGGGGAACATCGCTGAGCAGGTGACGCTTCAGGGCTCGCTTGTAGATTTCGAGCAACTCTTCCCGCGCCTGATTTTCCGATTTCGGGGGAGAGAATGGTTCCGGACGGTAACGGTAAAAGCGCTGAAGGCTGTATGCGCCACCCTGGAAAACCAGCATTGTTCCGGCCGCCAGCTTCCGAATGCCTCTGAAGACCGTGTGGGGCGAGGGCGTAAAACGATATCGCAGGAAAAGATTCAGAGCCACAGGATCAGGCTCGAAACTTTCCTGGGCAACAGCCAGAATGGTGCGGATCTCCGAACCGAACCATACATTGCCGCCCTCGATTCTGTAATAGATGGGCTTGATCCCGAAGGGATCCCGCGCGATTACGAGCCGTCGCTTCCGTTCGTCCCAAATCGCCAGACCAAACATTCCGTTCAGCCGGTTGAGAATCTCATCGCCCCACTGCTTGTAGCCGAGGACAATCACTTCCGTGTCGGAATTGGTTCGAAAGACGTGACCGCAGCCTTCGAGTTCGCGGCGCAGCTCAGGAAAATTGTAGATTTCTCCGTTGAAGACTACGCGGATAGATTCCTCCGCATCGGACATGGGCTGGTGGCCACCCTCGATATCGATGATCGAGAGGCGGCGAAAGCCCAATCCGATCGGCCCGCTGACGTAGTAGCCCTCGTCATCGGGGCCGCGATGGACGATGCTGCGTGCCATCTTTTCTATGCCACGGCGCGAGACCGGAGCATGCCGTTCGTAGCTAAACTGTCCGCAGATTCCACACATGGATTTAGGCTCTGAGGCTCGCAGAATTTACCGGCTGACCGCTTTGAAGAAGATAGAGAGATAGGCTACGAAACAACTGCGCCTGCGCCCATCGGTGCATCGGAACATTGTCCCAGCCGAAAAGCAATTGGCGCGACCGGAAGGCGCCGTCGGGCCGCTGCCAGATCGTCAGAACTTGATTCACCACGCCGTCGACGAGGCGGTCTAATTTTTCGAACCGGCCCCGGAGCAGGACGCCGAGATTGATGCACTCCCCGTAGTCATACAACTCCCGGCGATAAATAATCAGGCGCGGAGGACGCGAAAAAGGCTTCGGCACGCCCTCTTCATCGAAGAGATTGCGGACGTAATAGTCGACTCCGTGCTCAATGGCCGCGGTAATCTCCCGGCTACCGGTTAGAGCCTCGACTTTGGCCAGAGCTTTCATGACAAAGCAGGTATGAAAGTGATCGATGAAGAGCCGCTTTCCATCCTTCGCGTAATACCAGGAGCCGTCCGGATTCTGCGCTTCCAGCACAAAATTAAGATTCCGGTCGGCGGTCTTTTGATAGCGATCCTCAGAGAAATCGGCCGCCGCCTGCGTCAGCAGGAACGCCCGGTAGGCATTGGCATTGACCACGCCAACCGATTGCTCGGGGATGGGGCTGTAGGAACAGGACGCAGCCCGTTCCGAAGTCGCGAAATCCTTGTAGTCGATGAAGCCATGCTCGGCGATCGATCGCATGATCTGGTGCCAGCGTTCGTTGTGATCCACCTGGTAAACCGCGCGGAATGCCTCGTACACATATGGCACTGTTGTGATCAGTGGTGTCCCCGCCCAGATCGTGCCGCGCAGGGTGCCCCAGTTAAATGGATAACCCCAGCAATAGTTTTCATAGCCGGGGCAACGAGTATCCTCAAGGACTTGCAAAAAGTGAAGTGCCCGGCGGTAGTAGCTCTCATCATTGAGATACGCTCCTAGTTGCGCGAAGCCCATGGCGTAGTGCGCATCCGCAATGGGAAATCTCTGCCGCTTCCAGAAAAGGCGGCGAGCCGACGGCAGAAACGCTTCGCAGAAAATGATCGGCGCGACTGCTACCGTGCCCAGTAACGGCTTACGATAGTAGAGTTGCTTCGCATTGCGGCATAGATCGCTCGCATAGAACGTCTGAAAATCGTAGGAAGTCTCTCCGTAGGAGTCGAGCCAAGAGACGAAACGTCGCATGGATGCCAGCACATCTTCACGCGGCACAGCATCTGTGCCGACTCTTGCAGGAGCGTCCAGCGTGGTTGCTGCGGTCGATGTCATGTTCAGCCCTTAGAGGCTTTCAGTTCGCAAAATCCAGGCTGACTACTTTGTAACTCCGGTTCCAGCCGAATTGGTTTCTGCGGGCAGAAGCTCAAAATTGTTGACTTTCTTGAAGTGGCGCAAGGACGAGAGGATCGCTTTTAGTTTCCGCATCTGCTCGGCCCGATGAAAGTGCATGAGTTCGAATGAAACCGGCCGTTCCATACGGCTGAGAAAAGCCGCCGTGTAACCGGCCAACAGCGCGCCTCCTCCAACCACGTAGGGGCGCTTCGCGGAACGATACAGGCAACGAAAAATCTGCCAAAGCGGATGCCCGCCGAGAATGTAGTCTTTCTTGCCGTAGGCGTAGTTCGAGGCAACAATGCCGCGCTCGGCGGTTCCCAGTACGCGATGATGAAAGAAGGACTTTTCGCGGAAGGAGCGCGTGTTCCAGCCGATCATGCGGGCGGTAGTAACTGCCATCCAATCGATGCCGCCGGCCTTGCTGGGAACATATCCGCCAATCTCGTCGAAGCACTGCCGTCGAAATATTTGGCACTGCCCGGAAACATACGTTTGTCCCTCAAAACTGTCGGTCGCGGAATTGTATCCGTCGGGCTCGGTGAATACGGTGCCGGCAACGCCCAGCCGGTCATCCTGACTGAACTTGGAGAGCAGAAACTCGAAATGATCGGGGTCCAGCGAGACGTCGGCATCGAGGTTCCCAATGATGTCGTAAGGAAGGTGCTTCACACGCTCCAATCCGGAATTGAATGCCTGGACCTTGGCTGCGAAGTGCCGCTCTTTGCGGACCGGACGATCCACCACTTCAATCCAGCTGTAGCGTTCCGCGTATTTGCGGACAATCTCCGCTGTCGCATCGATCGAGCCGTCATTGACCACGACCCATTTCAGCGGCAGCACCGTCTGCGCCACCACCGATTTGAGCGTGTTTTCAATCAAGCGCGCTTCGTTGCGGCTGGGACTGATCAGAACGTATTGCAGAGGATTGACTTCGCTACCCATATTGTTTCTCAAAATCTTAAGTTTTCGTGCTGCGGACTAGGCGGCCTCGACGAACAACCGATGCGCCAATTCGAGCGCCAGCAGTCGATGGATCTCGGTCGTGTAGTTGCGCTCTCCGCGCAGATGCCCCTTTACGATCCGCTCCACTCCGGTCCGCGTGACGTAAGGTCGCGTTAGCGCGCGCTCGTCGAGAAGCGTCTGACGGACGTAGTCGCTCAGTTGATCCCGGTACCAGACGCGGAAATGAAAGGGCTTATGGCGGCCGAGCCAGATGCGCTCTAAGTGAAGCGGGGCGAATAGATGGTCGATCTGCGCCAGCCACTGCGGCATCCCCATGTCATAGGCATATTCCGCCTTAAAGAAGAACTCGAGAAACGAGCGCGTGAATACGCTGTTGAGGCCGCGAATGCCGCGATCAGTTCGAAAACCCGCCAACTCCCGGTCTCCATCGAGAATCAGTTGCAAGCGCGCTTCATCGTTCAATGCGATCTCCGTCGAGGGGCCGGGAGCGCGGTACACAGTTTTGACGAAATCGTTGTCGAGATAGGGCGAGCGAATCGCGACCTGAGTCTGTTCCAAGCCAAGCACACCGTAGTGATGCCAGGGCGATTGGCGAAACGCGACGAACGAAACCGGGTGGCCTTGTCGGGATGCATCATACGTAGCGATTGCCGAACGAATCTGATCGAGAAGCGGATCGAAGATTCCCGCTGCCGGCTCGGTAGCCTTGAACATCACCGCGTGCTGCAGGATTTCGCTGCCATACGTTCCCACCATGCGCACCGGAGCGATCTGCCGAACTCGTTCGTTTACGTAGAGGTCCGGCGAACGGCTGAGATCGACGCACGCGTCAGTCAGGTAAATCGTGCGTTCCGCGTAGTGTGCGAACTGAGAGAGAAACTCAGCGCCTGCCGTAATCACCTCATGCGACTGCCGACAGATTTTCGCCACGCCCCGCGCAAGTTTCACATCTTCATGGTCGCGATACATGCTGCCGAAGGTGTAGCAGGGCAGAGTGTTCGGTTCCGCCTTGTGCCACCCCATGATGATGCGCGTGTCCAGGCCACCCGTCAGCGAAACTCCGATGGGTTCGTTCGGGTTGAAGTAGCGGGAAAGATTGCCTGTGAATGCGTCGCGCAGCTGCGGATAATATTGTTCCGGCGATAGCGCTTCCTGCTGCTCCCACTCCTTGGGCTCAAAGTAGGAACGCTGTGCTTCAAGCACACCATTGCGGAAACCCCAGGCGGATCCGGGCGGGAGAAGTTGGATGCCCGGAAAAAGCGTGCGATTCTCGAGCACACAGCCGGTAGCGACGAATTCTCCAATCCCGCGCGAATCGATGGTGCGCAGCTCCGGCCGGACCTTGAGAATGGCCTTCGCTTCTGCGGCAAAATAGAAGCCGTCATTGGCCTGGTGATAGTACAACCGCTGCAATCCGTAGCGGTCGTTGAATAGAGTCGCGGTGCCCTGACGACGGTCGACGACCAGCCCGTGGAATCTTCCATTCAATCCCTTCGGGAAATTCGCCTCATCTTCGTAACGATGAACCAGGTAGGAGGATTCGTCGTTCGAGAATTGGTGCCCGCGCTTTCGAAGTGCCGTCTTAAAATCGGGATCTGGAAACTCTTCGCCGGAGAAGAAGAGGTTTACTTCACCGTCTTCGTTGCGAACCGGCATGCCGTCGGCAAAAGATCCGCGTCTAGCTACCCAGCCAACATAGATGCCATGTTCCTCGTCACTCCATGTGCCGCAGTTATAAAACTGCTCATGGCGCAGACACTTCACCATAGCTAGCAACTGTTGCTCGGCGGCCGCTCTGGGTAGCTTGGTAACGAGACCTACAATTCCGGGCAAGATATCTCCTAGAGCAACTCTGCTTTCAAGTGAAGTCTGTGCTGATACCAACGGTCGCGCAGCTCACGCAGCTTTGCGGCAACTGGTTCCGGTACGCGCTCCGCCAGTCGCCGGTGCAATCCGATGCGAAACGCCAGCGCACCCCAAGCACTGAGCGGAACGTAATAGCGCGGAACGTCAACGCGCAGAAATCCGTTGTTCTTCTTGAAATCGGCCAAGCTGCTTTTCACCTTGTTGCCATAGGCGTAGTTCGCATAGGCAAGGCGGGTAATGCCGCGATCGGCGCAGGAGCGCACCGCTTGCGCGATGAGACCGTTCGTCGGCGCCTTGTCCCGGTGCTCGATCATGCCCAGAATGTGCATGACTCCGGCCTGGGACCGGGTTTCGTCCATGGTTAATTTGATGAATCCGATTAACCGCTCGCCGGAAAAGGCCCCGATGAAAATGCTGCTATCGAGGAAGGTTGCTTTCATCCTCCGGATGGTCTCGATGTCCTTGCCATAGTGCGGGAATGGTCTACCCTGGCGAACCGGGCACTCGTTGTAAATCTTCCAGATTCCATGCACCAGGCTGTCATCGAAGGGCACTTCACGCACAACCGCACCCTTTTTTTCCGTGCGCCGCACCATGTTCCGGGTCTTGGCATCGACCTGCCGCGTCCACCAGTGATCGAATGTGGACACTGGAAGGATCGCGTAATTGTCCCACTCAAACGGATAGGCGTATGCCGGCTTGGTCTCAGGCAGCTTCTGAAGGAACGTGAAAAGGTCCGCTCGCGTATTCGAGCTTCGCAATGCAGCAATCGCCGATTCCGGGTCCGGCAAAAACTGATAGCCCTCGCCGTCCACATGCGCAACTGAGCAGAGGCGGCCTTCCATGACTACTTCCCTACCATCAATGTGGAGCTTTTCCCGTCCTGTATTCATTGGCAGCTTATCGGTTGAAATCGTCGGAATCAGTTGTTAAAAAGAAGCGCTCGCCCGTGGAACAAATTCTCGGGGAATTTGGAGTTAAGGGACGCTACGGCTCTTATCAGAATGTGTTGGTATGGGCCCAGACTGGTTCTGGAATGGGTTCGGTGATGGCAGGTGCTTTGCTTTCCGCGCCGATGGGCGAAGCCGTGATTTTGCGCTTGGCTCTGCCGACGAGGCCAGCGGAAAAGCCATTCGCGCTGATCACCGCCAGCAACAGGAAGAACCACGACGGGGTCAGGACCCGGAAACCTACCTCGGTAATGCTGTAGAAGGCGCACGTGGCAATGTAGGTGAGAATCAGGCTCCCCACTTCGGGGTTGTGCCGGAAGCACTTGATGGCTTGCCGATACCCGCTTACGAAAATCGACGCGATCAGGCACACGCCAATCCATCCCAAGTCCAAGTAGACTTCAATGTAACCATTGTGAGCCGACACGAGATTATGAGCGGTTGGTCCCCAATAGCCGCGGAGACCGTTCGCAACTTTCTCCACGTTCACGTTCCAGAAACTCTCGAAGCCTGTGCCAAACAGCGCGCTATCGGAGGCAGCGATCGCCGCCTTCCATATGTCGCTGCGCCCCAGATCCGATCTTCGACCGAGCGCGCCAGTAACGACGGATTCACCACCGAACAGCAAGGTGATGCCGCCCACCAGAATGATGCCCATGCAAAGCGCATGCACCCGGCCGGGTGTCTTTTTGATAAAGCGCAGGCCGGTCGCCAGCATGAGACCGGCGCCGAGAACGAAACAGGCGACAGCGGTCGCACAGTGCGCCATCTTAAGCAGCAGAATACCGAAGAGAAACAGGGTTAGCTGGGCCACTAGGTGCCGAGCGCGATCGGACGCTTTCTTATTTTGCAGCAAGGCCCGTATGTTCCACAGGACGCCCAGCATAATCACGAACACGATAAGACCGAGCGAATTCTTGTTGGTTGTTACTCCTGTGACCAGGGGCCCCTGCTCGTCGTATGCGACGCCCAGCGTGGTATACCGGATCAACACGACCGAAAACGGTAACAAGATAAAGCCGACTCGGGAGTAAAGCCGCCGGAGCGCCGCGACGGGCTGCGCTTCGGTGACGATCAGCAGCACCATGACCAGGTCGCCAACATCTTTGATCCAGCGCTTAAATGCGGGACCATGAATCGGCGACCACGCTGTGCTGATCATGCAATATAGGAAATATATAAGGACAGGAGCACTTGCTTTGAGGATGGTAATTGCTCTATTCCTCCTCTGGAACAGAGCAATCAGGCCGGCGATGATGAGCACCTCAAAAATAAAGGCGTCCATCGGACTCCCGTCGAGCGTCGCTGCGATACTGCCGTCGGTGTCGCTGCCGATCCCGAACCATGATGAAACCGGTCTCGACCCGGCGATCAAAAGCCAGAAAACAGGTAACCAGAAGGCCTTAGACGTCCGCACCGTCTTATCGCGGTCCAGATAGAACAGCCCTGCGACTCCGGCGCTGCATAGCAGTAGAGCGAGAGTCGAGTTCATTCAGTCGCCCTTACAGTACGGCTTTCCACAAACGGACACGCAGGTTTCTGCCTCACGCGAAGACCCACCGGTACATTCGGTCCGCGCTCGCTATTCTATTTCTTGCAATATCCACGATCTCTACACTCACAATCGTGAGAGCGAACGCTGCCAGAAACGATAAACCCAGCCCCACGATTCCCAGATTGAGGCGGTGCGAAGCCGCATCCAGAATCTGAAGGATTGCAATCTGGGAGATGTATCCAAATAGCGAATATTTTCCGAGCACAATGAACTCACTTGTTATTTTGCCAGACTCTCTGCCTCTAGTGCCCATCAGATAGATGACCATCAGGCTGAGAGCCGTTCCAACCACCAAGAGCGGAAAGTAGACATCCCAGGATGTGATCGTAATCACATAACCGGCATAGGCGAGCGCCAGGATATAGGGGTGACGTACGAGACTGTTAATCGACTCGATCGGCGCGAATCCTGCTAGCACGCCCAGCATCCCCATCGTGACGAACTCAAGGTCGTAACTTCGCGCGCCGGTCATTCCTAAAATCAAGATGCTCAACAAGAACACGGCACACATGACATGAAATGTGTACCGGTAGAGCCGGTACGGGATCATCAGCACTCCAGAAAGCATAAGCAGATAACTGATGGGCACGAGAATCGAAAATGAAACCAGCTTGCTCCCCGAGACCGGAAGATTTCCCGAGACAAATACCGTGAACAGATTTCTAGGATCGAGCAAATTCTGCGCCATGGAATTCGTGCCTAGAAAGGGCAAAACAAGAACGCGAGCTAAATTCAGAGCCACAAAGATGGCGAAGAGCTTAAACCCTCTAGTGAACAATCTCTTCGAAAGCCGCGGATCAGTTGCAGCATATTTCGAGAGATAAACGTTCGAGATCATGAATCCGGCGATGAAGATGAATGATGGAGTCAGGAACCGCAGGTATTTGTAGTAGTAGGTCACTTGCGGCCCGATGAAATAGTTGATCCAGTGATACAGCACCATGAGCAAGACCAAAGCACCTTTCGTGAAATCGAGCGCCGCAATGCGCTGGCCTTTCGGCGAACCTCCAGCCACAGGGATACTCAGTCTCGGCACCGAACGGTGATGTGCTTGAGATGCGGTTTCGACGGGCATTATCGCTCGAGATTGCACGATTGTCGCGAAAACCTGATTTCTAGCCTCAAAGGAGCCCGGCAGCGATTCTGTGTCGAACAGGTCCCGCTTAGTTCAACTCGCCTTTGTCGACTAGACGCTGCACGACAAAGGAAGCACCCGGCGTGCTCAGGTGGTTAGTATCGCCCATCAGCGGTATCTTGTGAGCCACATCGGCATATTCGAGACAACCGTCGGCACCACATATCTCTCGGTACAGTGAGATGTAGGGTACATGCCAAATGGTTACAGCCATACCCTGCATCTCGGCATCCAGTATTCTGGTGCTATCAACCAGATGTTGACCCACCAGACCGGGCTTGGTCCAAGCGATCGAATACGCGAGAAGCCTTGGCAAGGGCGCGTCGTACTCGGGTACGGGGCCAAATATAATCACCGGCACTTGATGTTGCTTGGCCCACGAAATGAGTTTCGTAAGAGGATTAAGATCCTTTTGTTCCCATCGCCCGACAACGAATACCCCTTGAACTGGATGCGTCGGCAAATATTGCTGAAAAATGTAGCCCATCATCTTCTTGCAGTCATCGCTTCCCGAAGGAGTAAGGGACGGCTCGCAGGCGGCGGTACTGGCCTGCATGACATTTGAGGACTTGAGAGCCGAAGATAACGCAGACCAGAGCATCGCCGAGTGACTGTCCCCGAGCAAAAGGTAGTTCCTTTTGCTCTTGTCCTCGCGTAAGCAGGTGTCGTAGTTATACTTTTCGAAATGATAGTCCGTGGTTATAAAACAGACCCCCGTTCGGATGAATCTATCTTCCTGCGCGCCATCAAGAGCGGACGCGACTTGCAAGGCCTTTTCCGGAAAACGTCCCCTGAACCCATGTGCAAGCACCGTCCAGATAGCGCATCCCATTAAAATGATTATCACGCCACCAGCCAGCGCGAATAGCGGTCGACCACCCACGCGCAGAGAACCACTTCGAAAAGGTCGCTCGACATATCTCCAGGACAGAACTCCGAGAACGAACGAAAGCAGAACCTCGATTAGCATGTCCAAACAATGGACAGACAACAGAGCCGAATGGCCGGCCAGGGCAATCGACCCCTGTCCTACCAGCACTCCCATCTGGTGCAATACGATAACCGGCCAATGCCATAGGTACAGTGAGTAAGAGATCAGACCGATGAACACCACCGGGCGCCACGATAAAGCTGAGCCAACGAGCGATCCCCCGGCCTCGCCAGCCCAGATAATAAGAGCTGATCCTACACAGGGTATCAGGGCACTGAGGCCCGGGAACAGAGTGTCCTGCGAATAGAACACAACCGACCATGTGATCATACCGATCCCGCACAGCGCTGCTGTGTTGCGCAACCAAGCAGCTCTCAAACGCGGGAACATACCCAACGACAACAGGGTTCCGAGCAAGAGCTCCCACGCGCGAGTGTACGGCATGTAGAACGCAGTCTCTGGATTACGTGAGACCACAATCCAACTCGTCACCAGCGATATAAAAAAAAGTATTATGACCGCAGCACGGAGGAACTGGCGGAAGAATCGCCGAACCAGAAACAGGAATAACGGGAAGGAAATATAAAACTGTTCCTCCACGGCGAGGGACCAGGTGTGCAGCAAGGGCTTCGATGTTGGCGAACTGAAATAGCCAGAATGCCACCAAAAATAGAAGTTAGAAGCTGAGCCTGTTGCTGCCAGCATCGATTTTGCGTAATCGATGAGTTCTCCAGGGAGCAAGTAAATAACTGCAAAAACACAAGTCGCGGCGAGCATCGCAACAAGTGCCGGGAAAATGCGGCGGATGCGCCGTTCGTAAAATCCACCGATCGTGAAACGCGAGGCTTTAATTTCAGCAAAAATGATCGAGCTTATTAGATAGCCGGAAATCACAAAGAAGACGTCGACACCTACAAACCCACCTTTAAATCCGATCAATCCAATATGAAAAGCAAGCACGCTTACGACCGCGACTGCCCTCAGCCCATCAATGTCAGGACGATACTTCAGGCCGCTGCTCACACGGTGCACACGACGTACACTCCGTTCATTCGAGATGGCTGTCCTCTCGTCCGCAACTGCACTCGTGCTTGGCATGTTTGTTCCTGAGGTGAGCGTTACTGACGTTAGCTACTTAGACAGGGGGTTCACGCTGGCAACAGTCAGAGAGACTCGATAGCAGTGGGAATCGTGTGAGTGGCGTATGACTTGCTGCGAACAGTCGAACAGTGAAGACGCCGTCGTCTTTATCTTGGAGCGTGATGACAAAGACGCTACGCTCTGCGGTTCACAGCGGTTAGATTCGTTGCATCGTGCTCAACTTGCTTGCGGACTGTCATTGAGGTGAAAGTCAGGATTTCCTCGACGACGCGGGCCTGCTGTTCCGCCTTGAGCTGCGGAAACATGGGCAAGGAAACAATTTCAGCGGCGGCCTTTTCGGCCACAGGAAAATCTCCGGTTCTGTACTGCAGCGAAGCGTAGGCCTTCTGGAGGTGCAGAGGAATCGGATAGTGTATTCCGGTGCCGATGCCAGCCTTCTTTAGATGATCCATCAGGCCCTCGCGATCGTCGGTGCGGACCACGTATAGGTGATAAACGGCCCGGGACCACGACGGTTCGCACGAGACCAGAACTCCGTCCACGGACTTCATCAGCCGCAAATAGTGCGTCGCATGTTCGCGACGCTGAGCGTTCCACTTGGCCAGATGACCCAGCTTCACATGCAGCAGGCCGGCCTGGATCGCGTCCAGGCGGCCATTGTAGCCCTCCATATCGTGATAGTACTTTGTGGCTTGACCGTGGTCGCGTAACATCTTCATGGTTTTGGCAATGGCAGCATCGTTGGTAGTGGCTGCGCCCGCTTCGCCGCAGGCCCCCAGATTCTTTCCCGGATAAAAACTGAATGCGGCAGCCAGCCCCATGGATCCGGCCTTCATCCAGCGGTTGCGCTTCGTTGAGAAGTACTCAGCGCCGTGGGCCTGGCAGGCATCTTCGATCACAACCAGACGGTAGCGTTCGGCCAGTTCCAGGATGGCGTCCATGTCCACCATTTGCCCGTAAAGATGAACTGGAACCACCGCCGTGACCGGGCGGCCGCTGCGGCGGCTTTTCAGGATGCCGGCATCGTCGACCGTACACTGTTTTTCCAGATACTCCGCGAGCTTGACGGGATCCATGTTGTAGGTCCGCTCATCGATGTCCACAAACTCGGGCAGCGCACCGGTCTGCGAAATTGCCTCGGTGGTCGCGATGAACGTATGCGGCACGGTGACGACGACGTCTCCTGGTTTCACTCCGCATGCCATCAGGGCAAAGCGGAGCGCATCGGTTCCGCTGCTGATGGCGACCGCATGATTGGCATCGCAGAAGGTTGCGAAGGCCTTCTCAAAATCTTCCACCATGGGACCGCCGATGAAGCCGGCGGTCCTGATCGCATGCTGAAAAACTTGGGTCAATTCCTGCTCGAGTTCGGCGTGCGGAGTAACCAGATCTAAGAAAGGAATATTGGCTTGACTCACTTTGCAGCCTCCTTGGCTTGGTCGATATGACGATGTATTTTTGCGGGATTTCCGAAAACGATAGTATTGGGGGGCACGTCCTTGGTGACTACGCTGCCAGCACCGACAATGGCGTTCTCGCCGATCGTGACGTTGGCCAGAATGGTGCAGCCGGAACCGATCGATGCACCCTTCTTCACCAACGTGGGTTCGACCTTCCAGTCCGCCTCGGTCTGCATTTCTCCGTCACCTGTGGTGGCCCGTGGGAAGGAATCGTTGATGAATGCTACGTTGTGCCCCACGAACACGTTGTCTTCGATGATCACGCCCTCGCAGACAAAAGTGTGGCTCGAAATCTTGCAACGGGTTCCGACTCTGGCATTCTTTTGGATCTCGACGAAGGCGCCGATCTTAGTTTCGTCGCCGATTTCGCAGCCATACAGATTGATGAAGCGCGAAAGCTTGACGTCTTTGCCCAGCCTGACGCTGGGCGCAATGGAGCAATAATTTTCCATGTCTAATTTTGCTCGGTCTGTGTGATCGTCTTGGTGAGACGGCCCGACCGCACTCCGAAGAGAATTGCGCTATGCCACGCAAGCCTTGCTGGAAGGGAGTGGGAAGGAATTTTGTGCCGTTGAGATGGAGGTCAGGAGATAAGCGGCTCTTTACAGATAGACCAGTTCTCCCCTTTTTGAAAGCGACTGAGTCGCAGCTTCAAGCAACTTGACCACACGAAATCCAGCAGCGCCGTCGTTAAAGGGGTCAACATTCTTGGTGATGCAGTCAGCGAAGTAGGCAACTTCCTGGCTCAGCGCCTCTCCCTGTTCCAGTTGCGGCGACCACATATCGCCGGAGCGGTAGTTCACGAGCAGGTTGTAGAGGCCCTGCCGGTTGGTGATGTCTACACCCTTGTCATAGATTTTGATTTTTTCGTCGGCCTCAAGATCGTTCCATACCAGCATCTTCTTCTCGCCGCCGATCAGCGTGGTGCGTACTTTCACCGGCGACAGCCAGTTCACGTTGATGTGCGCGATGATCTTGTTGGGAAAATAGATCGTAATAAACGCAACGTCTTCATGGCCGTTGAGGTGGGTCTGTCCCGTAGCGGAAACTGCCTCCGGACTCTCGGCAATTAAGTGATCGATGATCGATAGATCGTGGGGCGCCAGATCCCAAAGAACGTTCACGTCGTGCTGGAAGAGACCAAGGTTGACGCGCGTCGAGTCGTAATAATAGATGCTCCCCAGCGTGCCTTCCTTCAGCACCTGACGGATTTTCCTGACCGCTCCGGTAAACAGGAAGGTGTGGTCCACCATGATCTTCAGCTTCTTCTTGGCGGCCAGATTGATCAATTCCTCGGCTTGGGCAGCGTTGCTTGTAAAAGGCTTTTCGACGAAGACATGCTTGCCGTGTTCGAGAGCAGCCTTGGCCAGTTCGTAATGCGTCCACACCGGCGTGATGACGGCGATCGCATCAATCTCGGTCGAAGTAAGCAATTCCTCGCAATGCGACGTGACCGTTATGGCGGGATAAGCCTTCTGCGCCGCCTTTCGCGACGCCGGAGTCTTGTCGCAGATGGCGATAACCTTGCAGCCCTCAGTGCGGTCGAGATTTCTGACCACATTCGGGCCCCAATAGCCGTATCCAATGACACCAAACTTAATCATGACCCACAAACTCCACGGTTGGGATTTGAGCTTTCACTGATGGTTTGCTGAAAAACGGGGCGCTCAACTTGGGGAGTCGGTCGGGAGGAAGAGCGAACGAGAAAAGTTTTTCGACTTAGTGTGCGCCGTCGCCAAAAATGACAACCACGGGCGTGCGCAACAGGATTTTGATGTCCATCCAGGGCGACCAACTTCGGGCATACTGCAAATCCAGACGTACCATGTCGTCAAACTTGACTGTGCTGCGCCCGGTTACCTGCCACAGGCCGGTAATACCGGGTTTCGCTTCGAGCAAGCGCCGGCGATGCCACAGATCGTAGGCTTCCACTTCATACGGCACCGGCGGACGCGGTCCCACCAAAGACATCTCGCCCTTCAGCACGTTGATAAACTGCGGCAGCTCATCGAGGCTGGTTCGACGAAGAAAAGAACCAACAGGCGTCACGCGGGGATCCTTGGTTAGTTTGAATACGCCTCCGCCATTTCCGTTCGACGGATTCTTCTGAGCCTTGCCCGCAATCAGGTTGGTGACGTATTCCTTGTGGATATTGGCGTCATTGTCTACCTGCATGGAGCGAAACTTCAGAAACACAAACGGCGTTCCATGCTGGCCGATGCGCTGCTGACGGAAGAAGACCGGCCCCTTGGAGGTTGCTTTGATCGCCAGCGCAACCGCGAGAAAAACCGGAGCGCCGAGAAACAGCGCCAACACACTCCCAATCACATCCATACTTCTCTTCAGGCCGCTCGCGAACCGCCGGTTGTCCTCGCGCGCATCCAAATCTGGATACAGCGCGGGATTGCTGGGACGCTTGGGAACGTCCTGGTCCCAGTCTTCCGGATACAGATGGAACGAGATCCGCAGTTTTTCCAGGCTCTGGCGGCTGCGCAGAATCTCGCTGAGGCGGGAAATCATGGTGTTCACGATGGTGTCCCGATCATCCATGCCAATTTCGGTGAACATCACGCCCATAACGCGCCCGTTCTCATACCAGCCGGAAACATCGGTCTCGCGGGTAGATGAAGAAAGCGCCTCGAGCAACTTCTTCAAGTGCTTGCCCACCGCCGCGGGCGGTACATGATCCCCCATTTCAAGCAGCATCAGCAGGAAAGGTTTCCGCGAACGCTCGGTGCGGCGGCGCTCGAGCGAGATCACCTTGTGAAAGGCTTCCTGACTAAGAACGTCCCGGTCGGTGTTGGACTCGGTCTCGCCGCCGAAAAAGCTTGTGCCTAGTGTGTCAACTGAACGACGCTGTTTCACAAATTCTTCTCCTGATTCGCGCGTGCGTGCCGTCTGAACTGAATTGACTGTGCTTGATTCCAATGGGCCAGTCGCCTTCAGGGAGAGGCGTTGCGTTTCTTGGGGGGAGGAACTGTCTTAACTAACGATACAGGGCGCGCCGCAAATGACGGACGCAGTTACTTCGATTCGGGGGAACTATAACGCTGATAATAGTTCTTGTAGTCCGAGCTTGAACAGCCGTTCAACACAACTCCCAACAGATCCGACTTCTTCAGTATTTCCAGTCCTCGTTGCAAGGGAGCCTTCTCTGTTTTCCCTTCGCGGGCAACCAGCAGAGTACCATCGGTCAACCTGGCCCACACCGTTGTGTCTGCCAGAGGAAGCAGCGGCGGAGAATCCACCACGATCCAGTCAAACATGGTAGAGAGCTGTTCCATCAGCTGACTCAAACGGCCAGACTGCATCAGCTCGAGGGGATTCGAGGGAGGGTCGCCGGCTGGCATCAGCCAGAAATTCGGGCCATCGAGGTGGTAGATATTCGTTACCGCGCGGGGCTCGCCCTGCAGCCATTCTCCGAGACCAGCCAGATGGCCCAGACCGAACTGCCGGGCCAGCGTGGGTCGGCGCAAATCGCCTTCGATCAGTAAAACTCTCTGCTTTTTGCGGGTCAAGACTCCCGCCAGATTGGCCGATACCAGGCTCTTACCTTCTTCCGGAATCGTGCTGGTAACCAGAATCTTCTTCAGCGGGCGCGTCTGCTGCAACTGCCGCAAACGCACCCCCAGGAAGCGAAACTTCTCCGCCGCCAAACTGTCGGGCTCGGTGAAAAACACCAGCCGACTGTTCCCGGCAACCCGTACTTTCAGCGAGGGGAAACTGTCTAAACCGCCGAGGGTTCTTTCTGGCGCTGGTGTCGCTACCGCTCGTTGATCCGCAGCTGGCGCTTCCGTGGCCATTGGATCTGGGGGCGCTTCAAACACTTCCGTCACCATCGACATCATGTCCGGGTATTCGATTCCCGACTGCTCGGTACCCGACCTTTGCAATGCGTCAAATACTCGGCTCATCGTCTGCGTACTCCTGCATCCAGCATCGTCTTGAAGCTTTCGCCGCCGCCGTGCGCCGACTGCAGCAGGGTGTACAGATCGAGCAGAGTGCGGGCCGCCTGCTGCACATCACTCGAAGGCTCGCCGCTGGCAACCGGCTCGGGCGCCGACGAAACGACATTCAGACGAAAATCCAACGCGATCTCTTCGATCATCGCCGGCGTAATGCTTTGCGATTGCCGGGCGTATCCATGAATCAGCGCATTTTCACAGAGCGTGTTGATCAATCGCGGAAACCCCCGCGAGTGGCGATGCACCTCGGCGACTGTCTCAACTGGAAACAACAGCGCCGGATCAGGGCTGCCGGCAAGTTGCAAGCGCCTCCGGATGTATCCATCGGTCTCGTCCAGATCGAGCGGGCTCAGCGTCGAGCGCAGCGCGATCCTCTGCTTCAACTGGCGCAAGTCGTTCGAATCCAGTTTCGCGTCTAGCTCTGGCTGACCAACGAGAAGGATCTGCAGGAGCTTTTCCTGCGGCGTTTCCAGGTTCGTCAAGAGCCGGATTTCCTCCAGCACCTCGACCGAAAGGTGATGCGCCTCGTCCACCACCAGCACTGTGGTCAGGCCCTTCTGAAAGCGCCCAATCACAAAGCTGCTCAGGTCGAGCAGAAGTTCGCTCTTGGTTTTTCCAGCAGTGGGAAGCCGGAAGTCGCCAGCAATGTATTGCAGGAACTCATTCGGCGCAAGCCGCGAATTGAAGACATAGGCGTAATTGACATTGCTGCGGTTCAGCAAGTGCAGCAGGCAGCGGATCAAGAGCGTCTTGCCTGTGCCTACTTCCCCGGTCATCACCACGAAACCCTTATGCCGGCTCACACCGTAGTAGAGCGCCGCCAGCGCCTCGTTGTGGCGCTTGGTGGGAAACAGAAACGACGGATCCGGGGTGATCTCGAAAGGGTTCCGCTGCAGATTGTAAAAGCGCTTGTACATATCGAAGGATGATTACCCGCGCAAATAACTGAACGCCGATCCTGCCAGTATCGTAGCACCCACAACAGCTGCCGTTGCCCACCCCAGCCACATCCATTTGCGCTCCCGGCGTTCGTCGACATCGCTCACAATGGCGGGAATTTCCGCGATAACCATCGCCGGCAACAAGTTCTTTAGTTCTTTCTCGCCGTACACACGATCATCCTTCATCTCAAAGGCTCCGGCCACGACCACACCCAAGGCCAATCCGAGCCCCAGCCCGATGCCACAGAACTTCAGCCGATTCGGAAAGTCTGCCTTCTGCGGCAGGCTAGGCGGATCGACGATGGTGAAACGTTCGCCCTGTTGCAGCATGACCATGCTGGTAGCCATGGCCGACCCGTTCTTCTTCTTCAGCAAATCGTCGTAGTTCGCTTTCGACTGTTCGTAGCCGCGGGTCAAATCAGCTAATTCCTGCTCGCGAATTGGCTCTTGATTCAAGCGCCCCTGGTAGTCTTCGATCTTTGCCTTGATCTCGACGATAGAGTGCTCGCGGTTCGTGATTTCAACCTGGTTGGCATGCAGCTGGCTCTGGATCTGAGCCGACGCCGGGTCTGCGGCTTGGATCGTGGTGCTGGTAGCGTCCGGGTTGTCCGCCGCGTGGGCCTTGGCTGCGGCCAGCAACTGATCGCGCATTTTTTCGGTCTTGGCAAGCTGCTCTTTCACCTTACGAACGTCGGGATGGCGGTCGGTGTAGTGCGAGCTGAGGTCGGCGAGCTGTGCTTTGAGCCGGTCGAGTTCCTGGTCGAGAGCCGGCAGTCCCACCGACGGGCCATCTCCCGACTTTGTCGAACCTTGCAGCGTGCGCGACTGGTCGGATAATGTCTGCAGGTAGACACCCTGCTGTTTGGCAGCGTTCAGGGCATCTTCGTCGCTCTGCAATTGGGCCTGCAGTCCGCTCAGAATCTGCAGATTGCTCGCCAGCTGTTCCGGCATCTCTCCGACATGTTGTCCCTTAAACTGGCGAATCTTGTCTTCCTGTTCGGAGAGACCTTCGCGGGCGGTTTCCAATTGGGTTTCGAGAAACTTCGTGGTGCCTTCCGACTCATGCTGCTGCACTTCAAGATTCTCGTTGATGAACAGATTCGTCAGCTCTCCCGTGACTTTCTGCGCAACGTGCGGGTCCGTCGACGTATAGAGGACGTTGAAGGCGGTGACTTGGTTGCCAGCGTCGCGCACCAGTTGAATGTCGATATCTCTGCGCATGCGGTCGACTTTATCGTCGGCCGAAGCCTGGCGTTGCCCGGGTTCGGCGTAAAGATTGTACTGATCTATGATGTGAAGAAGGCGCGTCCGGCTGAGAATCTGCTGGCTGATACTCTGCAGACGCTGCTGCATATCTTCATTTACGTTGGGCGTGACGTAATCCTTGGGCATGGTGGGCTCCGCCACCAGAATCAGCGTAGTCGACTGATAGCGCGGTGGAAGCACCCAGCTCACCCCCCACACTGCCGCCCATACCAAAAATAACGGAATCAAGAAGTGGAGGTGCCGGCGGCGAACGATGCCCAGGTAATGTTGGAGACTCGGGCCAGCCTGCGTTTGCTCTTCGTTATCGTCAACCATCTGAGCCATGATTATCTTCCCAAAGGTCTCGAAAATTGATAGGAAAGCGAAACAAATTCGCGATTCGTGTCTGGAGTCGAAGAAAACAACGGAATGTTGCTGTAGGTCTGATGCAACCGTGTATATCCCAGCATGGCGCTCAGATGCTGCCCAAATTGCTGCTCCAGGGTTGCGTTAACCTCCAGCGTGTGTCCGTTGGTGCCACCCGAAAGCTCACTGTCCAGAGCCTGATTGTTGGAATACGACCCCGATACTCCGGCGGTGAGATTTGGCACGATTCGCTGGCGCAATACTGCGCTCGAGCTATCTCTTTGAACCGCGCTGCTCAACCCCCCACCACTCGAGATCTGTTTCGCATAGCTGACCGCCACACTGTTCAACCGCCCCTGCCAGCTCACACTTACGCCTACCGCTGGAGTCCAGGCACGCGCTTCGGGAGTCGGGGGTTGGGTCGTCTCCACCGTATCCGAGTACTGCGGCCCACCAAAGAACGAAATCGAAAACCGTGTAGTCGGATAGAGCGTATAGAAGAACAGTATTGCGTGGGTCTGGGTTTCATTCACGCCGACGACTGGATATGCCAGAAACCTCTGATACTGGTAGGTCGCGCCGAAGTAGTTCATTTGCGAAGCGCGGAACGATACGAACAACGATCCGCCTTGCGAACTGGAATCGTACAAGCCCGGGCACTTCGCTGGCGTCGGGATAGTGCAGATTACTGAAGTTCCCACTTGCCCCGATCATGCTGTCCCGGCCAAATTGATAACCAATACCTACGTTCCCGGTATTGGTGAACCGATCGGCAATGGGAGCGATCACCGAAAAGTTAGTACTTTGCGTTCCTCCGGTTACTCCCACATCGGTTGGATCCGGCTGGTTAAACACGTTGGAGCTCTTCTGAAACGAATCTCCCGCGTTCAAAGTAACGTGCGGGCTTAGTCGGTACTGGAAGGTGATCGATGCGTTTTGGTCAGCTTCATTGCGCGAGCTTTCCCGCTGGTAGAAGGTAAACCCGGGCGCATAGCTGAAGACAGTATGCAGCCGTGGAGTGGTCTTATCGAGGGAGACTGTCGGCATGATCGAATAGCTGACGTCGCTGACCGCCTGCCCGTTGACCGATCCGATTGCGTTGTCACTGTAAGCACTCGTGAACGTGATGCCAGCCCGCACATAGTTAGAGCGTTCCTCCGAAGTGAGATCTGTCGAATACGCCTGGCCGCTGACTTGGGGCGGAGTCTGCATTCGATCCCCATTGCTCGGCGCGCTGCTGCCAGCGTCTTGAGCGCCCAGAGTAGCGGGCACAGACCCGCTGTTCACTTGCGCCCACAAGGGCGCAGCCATCAGCAGTACGAGCCCAGCGCAGATTTGTTTGAATCGTGTCATTCGCATTTTCAATTGCGGTTTAAGTTTTGATTTCAATTTCAACTTACACGTCCGCGCGGCGTTCTTACGGTACGACGATCGTGTCTCGCGACTGCAACTTGACGTTCTGTTCCAGATGCTGGCCTTTTAATACTTCCTTGTAATTAAACGCTAGCCGGCTTTGCGTGCCGTCCGCGTTCTGCCGCAGAATGTAGATCGATTTCTGCTTGGCGAAATCGCGGAAGCCGCCAGCCGCCGCCAGGGCATCGAGCACCGTTAAGGAATTGGAGAGAACATATGTTCCGGGCTTGTTTACCTGCCCCAGGATGTTGAACTTCTGGCTCTTGATCTCCTGAACGATGACCGTTACTTCCGGTTCGGCAATGTAGTTCTTCAGCCGACTCGCGATGTCCTGCTCCAGCTTCAGCGGAGTCCGTCCCGCCGCCTGGATCTCTCCGGCCAGCGGAAGCGAGATCTTTCCGTCCGAGCGCACCGGGATCACGCGCGAAACGTCAGGCTCTTTCCAAACGTTGATCGACAGCACGTCATCATTGCCGATTACGAAACTGTCGTCGTGTGCCTTGGCGCCGGAAGCCTCGGCCGACGACTGACTCGGCGTGGATGCCGGGCTGTTGGCTGCGGCATTTTGCGTCGCCGCTTGCGGCGCACTCTGCGCGGCGAGCACACTTCCCAGAAGCCCGCACATGAAGAGTACAGCCAGTCGCTGAAGCCACAGCGTACAGCTGATCCTCGTCATAACGTCTCCTTTACCGTTGCCCAAGCCATTTGCCTTTCAGCCATCTCTAATCCAATAGGTGACTTAACTTGCTTTTCCGTTTCCACTGCCCTTCACCGTCGACTCCTCAAGCACGTAGCGGTCTCTGGGAGGAGCCGAGAGCATAGGATCGGGCACGCTCATCTGGTATTGTTCGATCTTATACAACAAAGTGCGATAGCTCACCTGCAACAATCGGGCCGCAGCCTTGCGGTTCCATCCCGTTTTCTGCAACGCCGACGCGATTGCACTGCGTTCCGCTTCGCCCTTGACGCTCTGGATCAGCGATTTCAGCGATTTGGGCAGCGACGGCTCCTCGCCTTTGCCAGCCCCCGCGTGAGTCAGCTTGCGACCGGCGAATGCCCGGTTTCCGTGGCTGCCATCGGGGGTAGGCGCATCGACGTCGCCAAAGCTCAGCTCGTTTTCCCCCGCCACCAGATAACGCTTCACAAACGCTTCGAGTTCCTTGAGATTGCCTGGCCAGGAGTGGCGCTGGCAGGCCTCCAGAACCGTATCGGAAAACTCGCGGGTGGGCAGACTGTAATGGCGCGCCAGCTTGTGCATGAGGTGACGCATCAGGACCGCAATCTCGTTGCGGCGCTGGCGCAGCGGAGGCACCTGCACCGTGAAAGCGCTCAGGCGATAATACAAATCCTCGCGCAATTTGCCCTCAGCCAGTGCGCGCTCAATGGGAGCGCCGCTTGATGCCAGCACCCGCACATCCAGAGCAACAGCCTGCTCCCGGCCCGGATGCCAGAGTTGCTTCTCCTGCAATACCTGCATTAGACGACCTTGCAGGGCCACCGGCATTTCCGCGATCTCATCGAGTAAGATGGTGCCCCGCTCAGCGCGCTCCAGCTTTCCCGGAGTAGCGTGGCCGTTGCGGCCGTTCCCGAATAGTTCGGCCTCCAGCAGTTCCGCCGGCATGTCCGCACAATTCACCTTCAGAAACCGGAATCCGGAGCGGACCGAAAGCTTGTGAATTAGCCGCGCGACCGAGTCTTTGCCGCTGCCGTTTTCTCCCAGGATCAGAACCGGAACATCGGCCTCGGCCAGCAACTCTGCCTGGGCTCGCAACTTCTGGGTGACCGGACCCGCGCTCACGAAAAAGGCTCCCGGGCCGAGCGGTTCGATATCTTCGCTCGCCATGTCCGCGGTATCTTCCGTTGAATCCAGATAGCGGCTGATCACCGATTCAAGCTTCGCCTCCTCGAACGGGCGGACCAGAACCTCCTGCGCGCCCAAGCGGGTGGCTTCCATCTTTCGGCCGGCATCTTCTGGAAAGCAAAGGACTACGACTGGCAGGTCGGGACGCAAGCGGCGCATCCAGCGCAGAATGTGCAGGCTGTCACCGTCTCCACGCGGCAGGTCCAGCAGCAGCAGGTGAGGCGCGACGCCGGACTGCACCCGCTCCATGGCGTCCCACGCGCTCACTACGCTCTCAATATGCCACGAGTGCGATTCTGCGACGGACCAGAGCGGGCGCAACACCGCCGACTCCCGGCTCACGATCAGCAAACGCACAGTTTCAGTCAGGTTTTCCGGCAAGTGTTAGAGGCTCCGTACCGATGAGCAGAACTTCATAAAAACGAGGGTGAGTGTAGAAAAGTGAGAGCGTACGGACTTTTAAACCGGCTCGACGTCGTAGCCTTCCACGCGAACCGCCAGCGACCGCTGGATGGCATCGACCGAGATCACCAGCGTGCGGTCTCCATTCCGCGAAACCAGAATTCCTTCCATGCCGTCGAGCGCTCCGCTGCGAATACGCACACGCTGTCCAATCTTCAGGAACGGATGCGAACCCCATTCCAGCTTCTCTTCGAGCAACAGGCGGACCGAGTCAATCTGTCCGTCGGGAATCGGCGTTCCCTCGCCGCGTTTGCCCACCAGGCTAAGCACACCATCCAGTTGCAAGACCCGCAGACGATCCGGATTGGTCGGTGCGATCTTGGCAAAGACGTAGCAGCCGAAAAGAGGGACTTCCACGACTTTCTTGCGGTCGCTCCAGCGGTGCGTCTCCGTCATCAGCGGCAGGAACGATGTCACTCCACGCTCTTGTAGCCGGAACGCTACGCTCTTTTCGTGGCGCGCCCGAGTCTGCACCGCGTACCAACTCTGGAGTTCATCGGCGGCACCGGGTGCCAGTTGAGGAGTTTCCCACGCTTGTATGAAAGTGGCCATAGCTTCGCCCTCTGAGTCACACCTTCCGGGTGCTCCCGATTACATGGAGAAAGACATACTGCGGCCTCGTTTGAGGCTAAGGGGAGAATGATGCTTTGGGGGGAACGTCCGCTAAATGTCTACTAAACCTATCGTAATTATGTGCCTTTGCAAAGTCAAGGGCCGTTGACCGGCCTCTTATTGCTGTGAAACCAGTTATTCGAATGTTGCCTGGCGGGTCCAGTTTCGCCCGAAACGCCTGCGTTTCGACTGCCCCGTCGGTCCAGGATGCAACACCTTGCAGCTATGGTACCGCTTTGCAACAGAGTCGCCTAGCACTTACTTGTCTGCTGGCCTCCGAAATCCCTATCCATAGTCACAGGTGCTTCGTGACCAAAGTCATTGAGATCGAGAGCCTCTGCTGTTGGTTTGCAACCAAATCCTAGCATCTGGAGCCTCCCAGTCAATGCAACTTTAGTGGAGGCACCTTCGCATATGCAACGTACAGTCAGCATGCAAGGAATTGCAAGGGGTACACCGCCCCAGAGTAGTTCTTCTCCACCATGGACTCGAGCATCGACTCTAAGCCAATGAAAACACAGCGTTGCAGCTTCAAGAAGCCCAGAGCGTTGGGATAGTCGCGGAGTTGCAGCCGGTTGCAACCACCGCCTCGTAGCACTTCAGCACACGGCCGATTGACCCATTCCCGAGCCTAGCGTTCAGCTATACTCGCGGTCGATTCCGATGACGAACATCTTATATGGAGTAAATGGCGAGGGCTCAGGGCATTCCACTCGAGCCAGAGAGGTTCTGTCGCATCTCGCCTCGCTCGGACACACCATCCATGTTGCTTCCTTCGATCGCGGATTGAATAATCTCCGAGAGCGATTCGATGTCAGCGAGATCTACGGCTTCCACTTCGCTTATGTGAATAATCGCGTGCGCTACCGCCGCACACTCGCAAAAAATCTCATCACAGTTCCGCAAGCCGCGAAGAGTGTTGCCCACTTGAGCGATCTCGTCGATCAATGGAAAATCGACGTCGTCATCACTGACTTCGAGCCGCTGACCTGCCACATCGGCCACAAGAAGCGGCTGCCTGTGATCTCCATCGACAATCAGCACTGCCTCACCAACGCCGTGGTGTCGTATCCGTCGCAGTACCGTCGCGACGCCGCAGCCGCCAAGCTAGTAACGCGGCTGATGACTCCACGCGCCAGTGCCTATCTGGTGATTTCGTTTTTCACCGCACCCGTTCGCAAACGCAATACGTTTCTGTTTCCGCCCCTGTTGCGGCAGGAAATTCTCTCCGCCACTCCAAACGAAGGCGATCATGTCCTGGTTTATGTCACCTCGCCCGCTCCAGCGCTGGGCCGGTTGTTGAGTTTGGTCCGCTGCCGGTTCATCGCCTACGGATTCGGCCGCGAAGGCCAGGACGGGAACATCCTTTATAAGAAGCCGTCCCTGGACGGCTTCTTCGCCGACCTCGTAAACGCACGTGCAGTCGTCGCCAACTCCGGATTCTCGCTCGTCTCCGAGGCTCTGCATCTTGGTAAACCCTATCTCGCCATGCCCGTGAGTCACCAGTTCGAACAGATTTTCAACGCCTACTGGCTTGAAAAATCCGGTTACGGCGCTTACTGGGAAGAATTGAATAAAGAGCGCGTGGAGTCCTTCCTCTACAATCTGCCCGTCTATTGCAATGCTCTGAAGCAGTATCCGCGTCAGGGAAACGGCCGGCTGCTCCAAAAGCTCGATTCCCTGATCGCAGGCTTTTCGGAAAAGAACCCTTCGCGAACGCCAAGGTTGTACTAACGTAATCTCAAATCGACTCGCCCGCGACGCTACTATTCTCTAGCATTCCGTTTTCAGTACACCCCCAACGGACTGCGACCGGGGGTAGCTCTATGCTGTCAGTACGCAGAAATCTCGTTCTCTTGTCAGCCGGATTTTCTCTTTACGCGCTCGTAGCTCTGGGCCAGGATTCTCCATCTCTCGGTGACGTTGCCCGGCAGGCACGCCTGCAAAAACAGCAAAAAGACTCGTCCAGCACGCAGCCGGCAAAAGACGGCCAGAGTTCCGCCATTGCGACTCCGGTTCCACCGAACGTCGCGCCCGGCGCAGCGGCTCAGGCTGCGGACGCTTCGGGCAACGCTCCGACAAAAGATGCGCCGTCTGCGAAGCCGGCGAAAAGAGTTATCACGAATGACGAAATCCCCGAGCACATCATGCCGACCAGCATGAATCGCGGCGGTGCTCAGCCCGCGGGCAGCAGCGATCCTCAACCCAACCAATCCGACGGAAAAGTTCCCGCCGAACAATGGAAGTCCCAGATCGTGGCGCTGAAAAACAACATGGCCACTCTGCAGCAGAACATCAACAGCCTGAGTGCGTCGATCCAATATGCGGGAGCGAACTGCGTCGCAAACTGCGTGCAGTGGAACGAGCGCCAGAAACAGAAACAGGATCAGGTCGATACGATGAAGAGCCAGTTGGAACAGCAGCAGAAAATGCTGGAAGATCTCCAGGATGGCGCGCGGAAACAAGGCTATGGCAGCTCCGTCTACGATCCGTAGTCTGGCAGGATCGCGCCATTCTATTTTCTTCATAACCACGAAGAAAATTTAGGCACTCATTCTGCGAGAACCCATTCCCCAAAACTGCCCGGCTGTGCGAAATTAGTTCTGTGCCCCTGGTCGTCCGTCCTTCGCCCATTCACTCGGTTGGTGTTTACACCAACACGCCGATCCGCCGCGGAACCCGCATCGTCGAGTACACCGGCCCACGCATCACTCCGGAGGAAGCCGACCGGCTCTACGACGGCGTTTCCCGCACTTATTTGTATGGCCTCGACGATGGCAAAACCGTAATTGACGGCCAAGGGCTTGGCGCTTACCTGAACCACTCCTGCGATCCCAACTGTGAAGTGGATGAGATCAAAGGCCGTGTATGGCTCTTCGCTCTGCGCGAAATTACCGCCGGCGAAGAACTGGTATGGGATTACAACCTGTACGACGATGAGGCTCCGGCACCGTGTCACTGCGGCTCGCCCAAGTGCCGAGGCACGATGTATTCGAGAGAGTGGATGGCGAAGATGCGCCGCCGGGAAGCGCGGCAAAAACTGAAATCAACGAACGGGCGCGGGCTCGATGCTTCCGGCTCAATAAAATAAACGGGGACGGTTTCCCGTCCCCGTCACTTCAATGAACCAAGTCTACAACTCAGACTCGCTCTGGAACCTTACTTCCCCGCGTAGCCCTTGTCAGCTCCGACACCGCTGCAGTAATCCCACCCGGCCACGGCCGTGAAGCCCATATAGGGGCCGCAGTATGCGGACGTGATGTCGGTGAAGTCGGCCGTCACCGCCTTGTTCGCATAGATGGTCGTCAGCTCGGCGTTCGAGCTGGCGGCGAAAGCGCCTGCACGGTTGATAATTCCAGCAATGGACGGAGCCGCGACGCTGGTTCCCCCGACGGTCCACCACTGGAAAAAGTCGAACTCGTCCATGGGGAAAGTGTCATAGACCCAAACGCCAGTGTAAGGATCAGCGTTGAAGGAAAGATCGGGAACGCCGCGCCAGCTTCCTACGATGGTCGAAATCGAACCCTGATAACTGGGACGTCCTTCGATCGAACTCTGGCCGCCGCCCCCCAATGCCCACGCCGTCGAACCGACGAGGTTGAAGGTCGAGGGATTGCGGCGCGTGCTGAGTCCACCGGCGGCAACCACGTTTTTCGAAGTCCCCGGCCAGATAACCCCGGGTACATCGCCCGTCGAGGCTACATACACAACGTTGGCCGCAGTGAAGCAGGAGTCATCGAGCGTTGCGCAGGATGTCGCACCGTTTTCGCCTGCAAACTCGTCGCCTCCCCAACTAATGGAAACCTCTCCCTTGCCCGTGCTCCCCGAAGGGCACTTGCCCAGGACGCCCGTCGTCAGATTGATTTCTGTCTTTCCACACTGCACCAGATTGTTGGCAACGAGCACCGCCTGCTGTAGGTCCGAATCGAAGTCGGAGCAAGCTTCCACCAGATAGATCTTGGCTTTAGGCGCCATCGCATGCGACCACTCGACATCCACCGCCTCCTCGAGTTCCCAGCCGCCCGTCTGGTCGACAGGCACACCGAACCCGTAGCAGGAGCTGTTGATCGAATCCGCCCACACAACTTCGAACTGCGACGCAGTCAATGGAACACCAAACTGCAGCGAGAACCAGGCTAAATCTCCAGCCGCGTCTGGATCGTCGTACGCATCGACAATCGCGATACTCTGGCTTCCGCCGGTGGGAACGTTGACCGTCGTGTTGGGATTGCAGCCCGATACGGTTGTGACGAGGCCATATACGCACCCAAGCGAAGCCGGCGTTTCATAGCCCAATCCAGTGAACGGGGGCGCTTCTTCGGGCGTAAAGCCGCCGGGAATCACGAACTGCAAATTCGTATGCGCCACAAACTTGTGGCCGGTGGGCGGAGTCTGCGGAACGCTGGACTTAGGAACCACGAGTGTGCCAGGCAAGGCCTTCACGTGAGGCGGGCCGGCTATTGCTGCTTCCTCCTGCGACCACGCGGACAACCCTGAAACCACAACGACCGTTGCGACGGCCACGAACAACCGAACTGAGCGCTTCATTAATCCTCCTAGGGTCTGGAACACTGTTTTGCTTTTCCGGAAGAACTTCACCATCGCGCGGCAAGTGAATCCGCGGGCACGTTCAAACGGGGAGGAATTGTATAACTGTTGTGTTGCGCAAAAACAGTGTGAAAAGGTTTTCACAAACTACGCAATTCGCGAACTCATACGCCTCGCGAATTCCTTTTGCCGCATCGCGCAAAACTACGCGATCGCTCCAAACTCCGCCAGTGGCAGGCGGAGTCACGGATGTGAGCGTCGGAGAAAAAACAAGAAGTTCGCGCAGAAGGTAAGTCAAAAAGAAAACGAAGAGAAAAAAGAAACGAGGCGATCGAATTTCTTGCAGCATCCTGATTCACCACGGGGAGGGCGCAGGAAACCCAAAGAACAGAAAAGATCTTAAGCCCTGTGTGTCCTCAAGTGGTGAACGAATTTCGGGCTCTTCACCGCGACAGGCTAGCTCTTCGGTTCATTCACCGCTGCCGGCACTTGCGCTTTGCCGTGCTCCCGCCAGCCCTCGATAATCAGATACAGCACGGGAATAAAAAACAGATTCAGTAGCGTGGACATGATCATCCCGCCGAATACCGTTGTCCCCACCGAGTGCCGTCCATTCTCTCCCGCACCCGTGGCGAGCACGAGTGGCAGCACTCCGAGGATGAATGCCAGGGAAGTCATCAGAATCGGACGCAGCCGAATGGCCGCCGCCTGAATGGCGGCTTCCACCAACGGCATCCCGCGCTGCCGCAACTGCTCTGCAAATTCCACGATTAGAATCGCATTCTTGCTCGACAGGCCGACCAGCATCACCAGTCCAACCTGGCAGAACACATCATTTTGTAAGCCGCGCACCCACTGCGCCCCGAGTGCTCCCAGAAGAGCCATGGGCACCGCCAACAGCACAATAAAGGGCAGCACGAAGCTTTCGTACTGCGCCGAGAGAGTGAGATACACGACCAGCGTGCCCAGTCCAAACAGAATGAGCGAAGTCCCGCCCGCTGCCAATTCCTCGAGAGACAACCCGGTCCAGCTGTAAGAAAATCCCTGCGGCATTTTCTTTGCGAGATCTTCCATAGTCGCGATGGCCTGGCCGGAGCTGTATCCCGGGGCCGGCGAGCCATCGATCTCCGCCGAGCGGAACAAGTTGTAGTGGCTGATGACCTGCGGAGTGGTGGTCTGCGTAACGCTGACCAGGTTGTCGAGCGACAGCATGGCTCCGCTGTCGGAGCGCACATAAAACTGATCGATGTCTTTCGCCGACGCGCGGAACTGCTTGTCCGCCTGCACATACACCCGGTAGGAGCGATTGTTGAAGTCGAAATCGTTCACGTACGAAGAACCCATGTAGACACCGAGGGCGTCGGTGATCTGCGACAAGGGCACGTGCAGGCTCTTGGCTTTTTCGCGATCGATCGTGACCAGGTATTGCGGATCGTTTGCGGTAAATGCGCTGAACAGCCGGACCAGATCTTTGCGCTGGCTCGCCTGGACCATCAACCCCTGCGTGACTGCGGCCAACTCTTCCAGTTTGTGAGCGGTCTGGTCCTGCACCACAAACTGGAAACCGCCGTATTGTCCCAATCCCTGAATGGGTGGAGGCAGCGTCGCAAACACGATCGCTCCCGAAACCCCAAACAGCCGCGGGCGAACGCGGTTCACGATCGCAGACGCCGTGTGCTCCTCACCCTTACGCTGCGAATAAGGCTTCAGTGGTACGAAAATGATTCCCTGGTTCGCCGCCGCTCCGGAAAAACTGAAGCCGGCAATCGAGAAAGTTCCTTCCGCCTCTGCAACATCCGCCAGCATGTCGGAAACCTGTTTCCCGATCGCCTTCGTATATCCCATCGACGCTCCCGACGGAGCCTGGATCACGACAATGAAGTACCCCTGATCTTCGTCGGGCACGAACCCCGTGGGCACGCGCGTGAACACGAAATAAGTTGCGCCCAGGCCGGCGAAAAAGAGCACGACCATCGCCAGTCTATGTTTCAGCACATGATGCAGCACGGCGCGGTACCCACGGGTCATGGCAACGACGCCGTCGTCAAACTTCTGCAGCCACCACCATTTCTGTCGGTGGGAGCCGCTCAGAAAGATCGCCGCCAGCACCGGAGCGAGGGTGAGCGCATTAAAAGCCGAAATAGCGATGGAAAATGCGATGGTCAGAGCAAACTGGCGAAATAGAATGCCGGTCGTCCCAGGAAAGAACGCAACCGGCACAAACACAGCGCAGAGCACCAGCGAGGTCGCGACGACAGCGCTGGTAATTTCGGCGGTCGCTGCCGCTGCCGCTTTGTGCGAATCGTGTTCGCCCTCGGCGATGTGGCGCTCAATGTTTTCAATTACGACAATCGCATCGTCGACCACCAGGCCGACGGCCAGAGTGATGCCGAACAATGTAAGCGTGTTGATAGAGAAGCCCAGCAACTTCACAAAAATGAAGGTGCCGATGAGCGACACCGGAGTGGCGATGAAGTGAATCATCGTCGTCCTCCAGTCGCCCAGAAAGATAAAGATGACCAGGACGACCAGCATGATCGCCGAACCGACCGTAAAGGCCACGTCGCGGATCGACTCGCCCACCGCGTCGGTAGTGTCGAACGCGACCTTGTAGTGCATGCCGGGCGGAAACGCCTTCGAAAGCCGGTCCAGTTCCGCAATCGCCTTGCGATCCACGTCGAGCGCGTTCGCGGTCGAAAGCTGGGTCACGCCGACACCGATCGCATCCTGCCCGTTGAACTGCAGATCGTTGGCATAACTCTCCGCACCCAGTTCGGCGTGCCCAACATCTCGCAGGCGCACGAGGGTTCCGTCGGAGTTGGTCTTCAAAATGATGTCATCAAACTGCGTCGTCTCGCTCAACCGTCCCACAACCCGCACGCTGATCTGATACTGCTGTCCGGCCAGGGAGGGTTGCTGCCCGACCTGACCGGCCGCGATTTCCACATTTTGTTCGGAAAGCGCGCTCACCACGTCAGTGGCGGTCAGGGCGCGTCCCGCCATCTTTACCGGATCGAGCCAGAGCCGCATGGAATATTTGCGCTCGCCGAAAATGATGACGTCAGCGACCCCCGGAATGCGTTTGATGGCGTCGCGGACGTAAACATCAAGGTAGTTGCTCAGAAACAGCGTCGAGTATTTCTGCTGGTCGGCATACACGGCGGCGCCGAAAACAAAGTTCTGCGAAGTCTTCGCTGTTGTGATGCCAACTGCCTTTACGGCCGCGGGCAGCCTGCCTTGGGCCGTGTTGACGCGGTTCTGAATGTCGACCGTAGCCAGGTCCGGATCACGGTTCAGGTCAAACGTTGCCGTAACTGTACTTGTTCCATCGTTGCCACTGGTCGAAGTGATGTATTTCATCCCCTCGGCTCCGTTGATCTGCTGCTCGATGGGGATCGTGACCGCGCTCTCGACCGTTTGCGCGCTGGCTCCGATGTAGACGCTGGTCACGCCCACCTGGGGCGGGGCCAGGTTCGGAAACTGCGAGATCGGCAGGGTCGGAATCACCGCCGCGCCTCCCAGAACAATCAACAGAGCGCAAACGGTCGCAAATACCGGCCGCTGAATGAAAAAATTAACGAACATAGGAAATCGGGCTCCGGGCTTCAGCTTTCGGGCGTCAGCTCAAACACTTCTGGATTCGCACTCGGCTCCGCAAACGATCCAGATTGCGGAACAACCTCTATCGGCCAAGCGCAAATAAACCTATTGCCGGATAATCTTGTTGAAAACCTGCGACGAACGAACCAAAGCCGAGAATCGGAAGCGCGGTCGTCAGCCTTGCGGAATCACCGGCACACCATCCCGTAGAAACTGTGTCCCGGAAATGATCACCTTGTCACCCGGCTTGATGCCATCCTGCACTTCGTAATCGTTGCCCACGGTCTGTCCGATTGTCAGCGGCTTCTGCCGGGCCACGTAAGACCCGCCATTCTGAGGCTCCGCCACGAATGCAAAATATTGGCCGGCCAAACGCGACACTGCCAGCATCGGAACTTCCGGGTTTTGATGCGTGCCGAACACCACGCGCGCCCGCACAAACTGTAACTGCCGCAGCGCATCGTTACCATTGGCAATACGCGCCTTCACCAGCACCGTCTGCGTGGCATTGTCCACTTGCGGAGAAATAAAGCTCACGCGTGAGTCGGCCACCACTTTGCCCTCACTGTTGAGCAACTGCACAGGCATATTCATTTTCAGTTGCGATGAGTGCTCGATCGGCACATACACATAGACTTCAAGGCTGCCCGGCTGGTCCACCGTGGTCAACTGTGTCGAAGTGGTAACGCGATCGCCCACGCGCACCGGGATGTCGCCCACAATACCGCCGCGCGGCGCCACGACCTTGTAATAATGAAGCTGCACTTGCTGTTCGCTGACCTGTGCGCCCAGCGCATCCATTTGTGCCTGAGCCGAATCCATGGCGGATTTCGCCTGATCCAGATCCTGCTTACTGACTACCCCGGCGGCGAAAAGAGCCTGGGAGCGCTGGTACTGCAGCTTCGTCCAATTTACATTCGCCTCGAGAGCCTCCCGCGCACTTTCCTGGCTCTTCACCGTGGCCTGCTGTTTCAGGGGATCGATTTCCATCAGCGCCCCGCCCGCTTCGACCCGCTCGCCAGAGTGCACGAAAATGTGAGTAATCTGCCCTTCGACCTGCGGCATGATCACTGCCGAGTCGCGCGACCTCAACGTCGCCACATAGTCCGTCGAGTCACTGACCGGCACCGCTTTCGCCTCCAGCACTTTGACTGGCATGGCCGGAGGTCCGCCGGCTTGCGGATTTTGAGCCGAATTCGTCGAACAGCCCAGCGTAATTGCGATCGCCGCCAGACCCGCCGCAAACAGGCTCCTCGCCCTATACTTTCGAAGTATGTTCACCATAAGATTCTGAAGTTAACCAAGGGGATTGGACGTATGAACCCGCGCCCGTTTTGCCCTTTCCCTAAAGATTCGCCTTCCGCGCTTCCGGACGCAAAATAATCTCGTGAATTTGTCCCGCCGGCGTCCCGAAGGCAACGCCAGGTGCGTCCCTTCGAGGACCGGGTCCGTTCGGCCCATCTCATCCTGCAATCATCTTGCCCATCAGCTCTCTGAGTATCTTCCCGGCAACGGTCGCCGTCATCCCAGCCACATCCTGCACCGGGTTGTATTCGACCAGATCTGCCCCCACGATTTCGCCGTCAATGGCGTGCAGGTGAGCAATCGCCTCCCGTACCGACATCCCTCCCGGCTCGCGATGCGAGACTCCCGGTGCAAAAGCCGGGTCGAGCGCATCCATGTCAAAAGTCACATACACCGGGCCGTCGGCCTTCAAGTTTTCATATGCTGGCAGCGCCCTCATCTCGACCACCTCGACGCCGAATCGCTGAGCCTGCTCCCTCTGATGGCGATTGATGGTGCGAATCCCCACCTGCACCAGCCGCTTCGCCAATCGAGCCTCCATAATCCGGGCAAATGGACAAGCGTGCGAGAAGCGGTTCCCTTCAAACTCGTCATACAAATCCGGATGCGCATCGAAATGAACGATGGTCAGATCCCGATGCTTGCTCGCCATCGCCTTCAGAATCGGAAAGGTAATCGAATGATCCCCGCCCAGCAAAACCGGGCGCCGGCCCTGCCCCAGCAGTACGCCCACTCCGCCCTCGATTGCCGTCAACGCATTCTTTTCGTCCGCCCTCCTGAGGTCAATATCCCCGGAGTCTTCGTAAGTCCCGGCGGATCCCAAATCGACGCCCAGTTCAGTCCACTGGTTCGAAGCATGGCAGCGGAGAGCCTGCCGAATTTTTGCAGGAGCGTCGCCCGCCCCACGCAAATACGAAGAAAAACCATCAAACGGAACCCCCAGCAGCGTCGGTAAGCCCAAAATCGTCATAAGTCCAAATGTTCTCAGGTGGAACGAGTCCCTAAGGGACGGAACAAGTTCTCGTGGCGTGTGCAAAATTCGTAACCTGCCGTTCACCCGCTTTTCACACAGCGCTACGTCTTGCGAAATCCGCCACTCCAGGCTCTCCATGCGGAGTTCCGCTGTGAATATTTATTGATCCGCAATTCATCGCCGCTTCACCTTCCGGTAGCCCCGCGGCGGCTACCTTCCGCTTGAGCAGTTTTCGCTCAGGAGGAAGTCTATGTCTAAAGTCGGATTCTTGGCGACTGCCTGGCAGCATCTCGCTGTTGGCACCAGCCTCGTCGCGCTTATCGCGAATCTCGGAACACCGCTTCCCGCCACCGCCCAGGAAAATCCTGGAACTGTTTCTCCCATCAAACACGTGATCGTCATCATCGGAGAAAACCGCAGCTTCGATCACGTCTTCGCGACCTACCAGCCCAAGACCGGAGAGACCGTTTCCAACCTGCTCTCCAAAGGCATCATCAATGCGGACGGCACTCCGGGCCCGAATTATGCGTTATCCGCTCAGTACAGCGCCGTCGACAGCACGACGGTCGGAGCGGGAAAGTTCTCGATCAGCCCGCCGGAGAAGACCGTTTACACCAACATTCCTCCAGTAGTCGCCGGTGGTCCGACACAACCCTTCCTCCCCAATCTGACCCTGGCCAAGGAAATTGAGCCGCACCAGTTGTTCCCCACTTACTATGTCGATCTGACGATCGGCGGCACAGGTCTTGCGGCTTACACGGTGCCCGATACCCGCATCCCGAACGACCTCGACCTGCCGGAAGGCGCATTTCAGCTCACGCCAAGCGTCACCTATGACGACTACGCCAACAGCCCGGTGCACCGCTTCTTCCAAATGTGGCAGCAGTTGGATTGCGACGCAGCCCTGGCCACTAAAGATAATCCGAGCGGCTGCGCGGCGGATCTGTTTCCCTGGGTGGAAACTACGATCGGCGCGGGCAGCGACGGTTCCAGCGGTTCGACCACGCCTCCCAGCAGCTACCTGTCAACCGGCGAAGGCTCGACTGCCATGGAGTTCTACAACGTGCAGAAGGGCGACGCTCCTTACCTGAAGCACTTGGCCGACACCTACACCCTGAGCGATAACTTCCATCAATCGGTGATGGGTGGAACCATGGCCAACCATATCGAGTTGGGATTTGCCGATTCCATCTGGTACAGCAACGGCAAGGGTAAAGCGCTCACCCCGCCGGTTGCTCAGGTTGAGAATCCGAATCCGCAACCCGGCACCAACAACTGGTACGACTCCGACGGCTACGGCGCTTCGGACGGAAGCGGCGGCGGCAGCTATGTGAATTGCGCCGACTCCAGCCAGCCCGGTGTTCCTGCGGTTCGCAATTACCTGGAATCTCTGCCTCGTCCGGTTAAGCCCAATTGCGACACGGGACACTATTACATCCTGAACAACTACAACCCCGGCTTCAACGGCGACGGTTCGTCGTCCCTGAGTCTGTCTCCGTTCACGATCCCCGGCAGTTCGGTTCGCCACATTGGCGACGCGCTGATGGAAAAAGGTATTTCCTGGAAGTATTACGGGGATGGATGGAACGCCTACGTCACCGACCCCACCTTCAAGAATCCATTGGACACGTATTGCAACATCTGCAATCCGTTCGCCTACGCCACCGATATCATGACCAACACCGCTCTGCGCACGCAGCACATCCAGGATTCCCAGAATATCTACCAGGACATCAAGTCTGGAGATCTGCCCGCCGTCTCAATCGTGAAGCCGGGCTGGCCCTCCGATGGCCATCCGGCGTCTTCGAAGCTCGAGATATTCGAAGGCTTCACGAAAAACATCATCACCGCTGTGCAGCAAAATCCCGAATTGTGGGCCAGCACAGCTATTTTCATCACGTTCGACGAAGGCGGCGGCTACTACGATTCCGGTTACGTCCAACCCGTCGACTTCTTCGGAGACGGTACCCGCATCCCCTTGCTGATCGTTTCCCGCTACGCCACTGGCGGACACGTGACGCACGGCTACTCCGACCACGTTTCGCTCATCAAGTTCATCGAGCGCAACTGGCAGCTCAAACCACTGACGGGACGCAGCCGGGACAATCTGCCCAACCCGGAAGTGGCGAGTGACAATCCATACGTCCCGTTGAATACTCCCGCCATTGGGGACCTGTTCGACGCGTTTGATTTCGGGCGGTTCATAAATAAATAGTTTCGCGGCATTTCATTCCAACCGGCCGGTCAGAATCCATTTCTGACCGGCCTTCACCCGTGACGTTAACCGGAGATTCACAAAACGTCTGTATCGTGACGTTCTGATCATTAACCGGGAGGAAGTCTTGAAGTTCAGCAGGCGCGATTTATTGCGAATGGGACTGGGTGCCGCCGCGCTCGCCGGCCCACGGCGACTCTTCGGTCAGCCACAAAGCGCGTCCCCTATGAACATGAGCGTTAACGGGCGCGGCTCGGTGGCTGCAGCGTTCCCGCAGGCGCGCCCCGCGGGAATGCTCTCCAGCTATGTAACTGCGCTGTCGATTCCAACAGTGATTCGCCCTAAGCCAGGTGCCGCTCCCGTCGAGATTCGCATGGTTCCGTTCCAGCACAAAGCACATCGTGACCTTCCTGCAGCCACGATCTGGGGATACAACGCCTCATGGCCCGGCCCGACGTTTGACGTCCGCCGAGGCGAACCACTCCTGGTGAAGTGGATCAATCAACTTCCCACGAAACATTTTCTTCCCGTCGATCCCACCATCCACGGCGCGGAGGAAGGCGTGCCTGAGGTTCGCACCGTCACCCACGTACATGGTGCGCAAGTCCTGCCCGACAGCGACGGCTATCCCGACGCATGGGTCACCTCAGACGGCAAAGCCGGAAGCGTCGCACCGGCGAGTCCTTGCCACTATCCGAACGACCAGGCTGCCACCACCCTCTGGTACCACGATCACGCGATGGGGATCACACGCCTCAACGTCTATGCCGGCCTGGCTGGTTTCTATTTGATTCGGGACGACCAGGAAGACGCGCTGAACCTGCCCAACGGCCAATACGAAATCCCATTGATGATTCAGGATCGCAAGTTTGGAGTGGACGGCTCAATACTCTATCCTCCACCGGTCGACGGCACTCATCCCATGTGGATGCAGGAATTCTTCGGCGACAACATTTGCGTCAACGGCAAAGTCACCCCATTCCTTGAAGTGGAACCGCGAAAGTACCGCTTTCGCATGGTCAACGGCTCCAACTCGCGCTTCTATCATCTGACGCTGATTCCCACCGAGGCGTCAGGCAAGCCGAACGGCGAACCCGTGGACGCCCCGCCCTTTCGCCAGATCGGCACAGATGGTGGGCTGCTCCCCGCGCCGTTGAGTTTGCATTACTTGATCTTTTCACCCGGCGAACGCTTCGACATCGTCATCGATTTCTCGGAACACAAAGGTAAACACTTCGCGCTCATCAACGACGCTGCGGCTCCCTACGCGCGCGGCGGAGAAATCGTGCCCGCCGACGTTATCCTCTTCAAAGTAACTAAACCGCTCGCCGGCAAAGACACCAGTTCCCTTCCCGACACGCTCGCGCCCTGGACTCCTCTGAATCCGGCACACGCCGTCCGTGAACGAACTCTCGCCCTCAGCGAAATGGACCGCCCCTCCGACGGCTACACCATGATTGGACTCCTCGGCCAAAAACGCTGGGACGATCCCATCACCGAAGATCCCAAAGCCGGGTCCATGGAAATCTGGTCTTTCGCCAACGCCACGGGCGACGTGCATCCCATCCACATGCATCTCGTCCAGTTCCAGATTCTCAACCGTCAGCCCTTCGACGTGAAAACTTATATGACGACGGGAAAACTAAATTTCGTGGGCATCCCGATGGCGCCTGAATCCAATGAGCGCCCCGCCTGGAAAGATACCGTCAAAACCTACGCCGGATACGTCACCCGCGTGATCGCGAAGTTCGATCTTCCCGCCGGAGCTCAAATAACTCCCGGCGAGGAATTCCGCTACGTCTGGCACTGCCACGTCCTGGAACACGAAGACAACGAAATGATGCGCCCCTACAAAATCGTAGGCTGAGATGCTCATGTGGCGACAGCCGCCTCGGCTGTCCGGTTTTCGACGGTGCCCCAGCCTTGTCTCCCCGCTTTTTGGCGAGACAGGGTGGGGATTTTGACTCCCTCTTCAATCTGCACAACTGTTTCCTCGGGTTACGCTCGTGACTCCGAATCCCCCACGCCCACCCCCGCATCCTTTATTCTAGGAACAGCACTCCTCAATATGCCGACAGCAAAGATCAAGACCGCCGTGCTCGACAAAGCCTCGACCAACGGCTCCAACCCCGAGCGCGAACGCATCTTCAACGCCTACCGCCAATGGGGATACCTCGAAGGAGACCTCGACCCACTGGGCTTCCTCCGCCCTCGCGAAACTCCTGAACTTGAGCACGAGGGCGAATACGCCCGCGAAGCCCGCGCAATTTATTCCAGCACGATCGGCGTCGAGGTCAACCATATCTACAATCCCGAGCGCCGGCGCTGGGTCTACGAGCAAATGGAGTCTGAACCTCCTCAGGAAGATCAGAGCCGCATTCTCGATCTGCTCACTCGTGCAGATGTGTTCGAGCAGGTCATGCAACAGCGTTATCTCGGCAGCAAGCGCTTCTCGCTGGAAGGCGTGACCGCACTCATCCCTCTGGTTGACGAAGTTCTCGACGCGGCCGCCGAGCGTGGCGCGATTGAACTCGTCATGGGCATGAGCCATCGCGGACGCCTCAATGTGATCGCCCATGTCGCCCAGCGGCCTGCCGAAGAAATCTTTGCTGGATTCGAAGACGTCAACCCACGCAGCGTTCTCGGCTCCGGCGACGTGAAATATCACATGGGCGCGACCGGCGAATACATAACGCGAAGTGGCGGAAAAGTTCACATCCACCTCGTATCGAATCCGAGTCATCTCGAAGCTGTCGATCCCGTAACCGTTGGCCGCACTCGCGCCAAACAAGACCGCACCGGGGAAGGCGGACGCGAAAAATATCTCCCGCTCCTGGTTCACGGCGATGCCGCGTTTGCAGGACAGGGAATCCTCGCCGAGACCATGAACTATGCCGATCTTCCCGGCTACACCGTCGGCGGGACGATTCACATCATCGTCAACAATCTTCTCGGCTTTACCACGAGCTACGTCGAAGAACATTCGACGCGCTTCGCCGCCTGCATCGCGCGCCGCCAGTCGATTCCGATTTTTCACGTCAATGGCGAAGATGTCGACGCCGTCGTCCGCGTTGCCCGGATGGCGGTTGAATACCGCTACAAGTTCGGCACCGATGTCGTCATCGATCTCATCGGCTATCGCCGCCACGGTCACAGTGAAGTTGACGACCCGACCATCACGCAGCCGCTCCTCTATAAGAAGATCAAAGAGCATCCGCCGCTGTGGGAAATCTACGCGGATGACATCGGAGCAGCCGACGCGCAGGCACAGGCCGATAAGATCAAGGCTGACTTCGAAGAAGCGCAGAAAAAAGCCGGTAGCATCAAGCAAAAGCCCACGCTGCGCCAGCTCCCGAAATATTGGGATCAATACTTCGGCGGCCTGCACAAGCCCGAATTCGAAGTCGAGACTGGACTCTCGCCCGAAGAATTATCCGAACTCACAACCCGTCTCACCACGTATCCCGACGGCTTCCACATTCATCCGAAAGTGAAAAAGTTGCTCGAACAACGCTCCGAAATGGGTTCCGGCAAACGTGCGGTCGATTACGGCATGGCCGAAGCCCTGGCCTTTGCGAGCCTGGTGAAAACGAATATCCCGGTGCGCCTCAGCGGACAAGATTCCCGCCGCGGAACTTTCAACCAGCGCCATTCCGTCCTCATCGACATCGAGAATGAGAACGAATACGTTCCTCTCGAAAACATCGCGCCCGGACAGGCCCGCTGCGAAATTCACAACTCCACTCTCTCCGAAGCCGGCGTTCTCGGCTTCGAATACGGATACAGCCGCGACTATCCCGAATCGCTCGTTCTCTGGGAAGCCCAGTTCGGCGACTTCGTCAACGTCGCGCAAGCCATCATCGATCAATTCATCAGCGCCGGCGAAGCCAAATGGAACCTGCTCTCCGGCGTAGTGCTGCTCCTGCCCCACGGCTATGAGGGCCAGGGACCGGAACATTCCAGCGCCCGCATCGAGCGTTTTATTCAGTCCGCCGCGAAGCACAACATTCAGATCGCGCAGCCTTCGAACGCCGCGCAGTATTTTCATCTCCTGCGTCGTCAGGCCGTACGTCATTGGCGCAAACCGCTCATTGTCTTCACGCCGAAAAGCATGCTGCGCCATCCGGATGCCTCGTCACCGATCGCGGACTTCACGCACAAGAAGTTCCTGAACGTCATCCCCGACATGGAAGTCGGAGAAGCCGACCGCATTTTGATCTGCACCGGAAAAATCGGCCACGAACTCCAGGCCGAACGCAAGAAGAGAAAGAATACGACCACCGCAATTGTATTCTTGGAACAGCTCTACCCGTTCCCTGAGCAGGAAGTCATCGCCGAATTCGACCGCCACGGAAAAAACGCGGATATCGTCTGGGTGCAGGAAGAGCCCGCCAACATGGGAGCCCTCTTCAACATGCTGCCCCGTCTGAAACGAATCGCCGGCGACCGCCACGTGCTGACCGTCAAGCGCAGCTCCAGCGCCAGCCCCGCCACCGGCAGCTCCAAGGCCCACGAGGTAGAACAGAAAACACTCCTGACGCTGGCCTTCACCACGAAGACATAAGCAGGATCGCCACAATTCATGTAGGGACAGCCGCCCTCGGCTGTCCTGCGGGCAGCAGCAGAAAGTCACCGCGGCAGCCCATTCAATCCCGTATACTTTTCGCTCGAAGCGGAACCGAAATCGCTCTCCGGTGAGGAGCTTTTATGGGCCGAACAATTTCGAAGATCGCAGTCATCTTTTCGCTGGGCACATATTCCCTGTGTCAAAGCCCCAGTCCCACTTTCACGAACGACGTCGCGCCAATTCTTCAGCAGCATTGCCAGACCTGTCATCGCCCGGGCGAAGCCGCGCCCTTTCCGCTTCTGACCTACGAGCAAGCGCGCCCTTGGGCGGCCAGCATGAAGCGCGTAGTGAAACAGAAAGCGATGCCTCCCTGGTACGCCGACCCCGCCATCGGACACTTTGCCAACGACCGTTCGCTAACGGAAAAGGACATCAACACGATCGTCGCCTGGGCGAATGCAGGCGCGCCGCAAGGCGACCCCAAGGACATGCCCGCACCCGTGAATTTCGTCGACGGCTGGGGCATTCCCAAACCAGACGCGGTTTTCGAACTGCCGCACCCGTTTTCAGTGCCCGAATCCGGGATGGTCGAGTATCAATATGTAATCCTGCCCACGGGCTTCACCGAAGACAAGTGGGTTCAGGCGGCTGAAGCGCGCCCTACAGATCGCTCGGTGGTCCATCACATCATTCCTTATGTCCGCGAGCCCGGATCGAACTACTTCAAAGGCCAGAAGACTGGAGTGTTCTTCGAAGCCCCGCCGCCCAAGCAAGACGATAAGAACGATACCAGTGCTCTCCCCAGCGACTTTCTAGTGGGATACGCTCCCGGTCAGAATGCGGAAATCCTGCGGCCCGGCCAGGCCAAACTGATCAAAGCCGGCTCCGACATCGTTCTCGAAGTCCACTACACTCCCAACGGCAAGGCCACGACTGACCAGGCGCGGCTCGGAATTGTTTTCGCGAAAGAGACTCCGAAGGAACGCGTATTGACGCTCTCCGCGGTGAACGGCACATTCAAAATTCCGCCCGGAGATCCCAACTATCGCGTCGACGCCGACTTTGAAGTACCGCGAGAAGTGAAGCTGGTTGCGCTTCATCCCCACATGCACACGCGGGGAAAAGATTTCGAATATCGCCTGGTATTTCCCAGCGGCGAAACGAAAACGCTCCTGAGAGTTCCGGCCTATAACTGGCACTGGCAACTCTGGTATAACCTCGACGCACCCATCACTCTTCCCAAGGAACAAAAATCGAGTGCACCGCGCACTTCGACAACTCCGCCGATAATCCTGAGAATCCCGATCCCACCAAGACAGTAATCTGGGGTCAGCAAAACTCAGACGAAATGATGGTCGGATTCTTCAACCTGGTCTTCGACGCGAAACTCCCAGCCAAAGACCTGCTCCCGCATCCGAAGACCGAGACCCCAGTAGCGAAAAACTAAGCGGTTCTGAATTCGAATCGTGAAGTCTGCTGGTGGTTAGGCTTGCGTGGAGCATCAGCCAGGGGGAGCGAGTACTCCTGCCCGCCTTTAACCTTTTAATGTTGAGGCCGCTCCGTAACCGGTTTCCCTCCAGATCCGGGCAAAATTCTCTTCGCCCCGCCCGCATTCTCCCCGGCCACCAACTCCTCCACGCTGTCATACGCATAAATCGTCGGTGCATGATTCTGCATCAGTCCGCCCGTATCCGCCGTAGGCCCATAGTTGCTGTGTAAATCGTGCCCCAGCATTCGCAGCATCGCCATCAACTGCCCGCGATGATGTGACGTATGTGTCATCCTCCTGACCATCACCCACGCCCGCAACCGCGGCACGTCAAAAAACCTCGTATCCGTCTCCCACCATGCCTCATCTTTCGACCGTAAAACTGCCAGCCGTTTTCCGCTGTCCTCGGCATAGCGTTTGATAAATTCCAGCCGCGTCTCCCGGGCAGGCAATGGCGGCGCGCCCACATCGATGCCCAACATATTGCGAAACCACAAATTTTCGCTCACGCACTGATGCACCATCTGTTCGTGCACACTGCGCCCCCGCGTATCGCCATCCCGCGGACGCACCGGCAAATCCGCGTCCGCGAATTCGCTCCACACGCTAACCACCTTCACCCTCTCCGTCGCGTAACTTTCCACGATGAATTCGTATCTCATATTCGCAAATGCTACCTCACATTCGGGACGCACGTGTTTCGCGCTCATTGCCAGACCTGAGGAAACCGCCGAAATGTTACCCTGATCCTCCGCCCAATCATGCCTCGCCGCCCCCAACCTCTCCGCATCGCCATCGACACCGGCGGCACCTTCACCGACTGCGTCTGGATCGAAGCAGGCCGCCTGCAAATGCTGAAAGTTTTCTCCACACCAGCCGATCCCTCGCAAGCCATTGTCGAAGCCCTGAGCAAAATCGCGCCAGGCCGAGAACGAATCCTGCTCCACGGCACAACCGTCGGTACCAACACGCTGCTCGAACGCAAAGGCGCCCGCACCGCGCTGGTCACCACCGCAGGCTTCGAAGACGCCATCGAAATCGGACGTCAGGCCCGCCCCAAGCTTTATGACTTCTTCTTCGACCGCATCGAACCACTGATCCCAACAGATCTGCGCTTCGGTCTGAACGAACGCACCGCCAGCAATGGCAAAATTCTGACTGCACCCGCGCCGCAAGAACTGCGCAGGCTGGCCGGTCAGATCGCCACCGCCAAGCCGCAGTCCATCGCCATCTCGTTGCTCTTCTCGTTCGCCAATCCGGCCCACGAACTAGCCCTAGCAGAAGCGCTCAACAAACTCGCACTGCCGCTCTCCATCTCGCACCAAATCCTCCCCGAATTCCGCGAATACGAACGTACGTCGACAGTAATAATCAACGCATATCTGCAGCCAGTAATGCAGAATTACCTCGAAAATCTGCAAACTCGCTCTGGTCTTGGGGTGGCGCAGCGCTTCAGCTCTGCGATAGAAACTCCAAAGAAGATTCGGGATTCAGCCCCCGCGGGACGGCGCCAAAAGCCTCCCCGAATCTTCGTAATGCAGTCCAGCGGAGGCATCACCTCACTCTCGACTGCCGCCCGCGAACCTGTCCGCACCGTACTCTCCGGACCCGCCGGAGGCGTGGTCGGCGCAGCCGCCACCGCCCGCGCCAGCGGATTCGATCGCATCATCGCCTTCGACATGGGCGGCACCTCCACCGATGTCTCATTGGTCGAAGGCTCTCCCACCACCGCCAACGACGCGCAGATCGCGGGCCTGCCCGTCAGCGTGCCCATGCTCGACATCCACACCGTCGGCGCCGGCGGAGGCTCGCTCGCCCGCTTCGACGCCGCCGGAGTGCTGCGCGTTGGCCCCGAATCCGCCGGAGCCGATCCCGGCCCCATCTGCTACGGACGCGGCACCCAACCCACCGTCACTGACGCGAATCTTCTGCTCGGGCGCCTCCAGCCCAGCCGTTTTCTCGGCGGAGACTTTACGCTCGACCTCGACCGCGCTCGCCGCGTCACGCAAGAGTGGCTAAAGAAACAGGGATGGAACCTCACGCTCGAAAAATTCGCTGCCGGAGTGATTCGCGTAGTCAATTCCACGATGGAAAAAGCAATCCGTGTAGTATCCATCGAACGCGGACGCGATCCCCGTCACTTTGCGCTCGTAGCGTTCGGCGGCGCCGGAGGCCTGCACGCCTGCGCCCTCGCCGAAGCGCTGAGCATCCCGCATGTGATCATCCCCGCCTTCCCCGGCGCGCTCTCCGCCCTCGGCATTCTAGCGAGCGATGTAGTGAAGGACTATTCGCGCACCGTGCTCTGGCGAGTCTCCGGCAAAATTCCGCAAGCAGAATTGAATCGCGAATTTGCCAAACTCGAAAAAATGGCCGCGAAAGATTTCCGCAACGAAGCCTGGCCTGGAAAAGTTCACTACCACCGCAGTGTAGACATCCGCTACCGCGGCCAGGGCTATGAACTCAACACCCCCCTGACGAAAAACCTGCGAGCAGATTTCGAGCACGAGCATCACCGTCGCTACGGCTACGTTCATCCCAATCGCGAAGTAGAACTAGTAACCCTCCGCCTTCGCTCGACCGTACGAACCACCGAGACCCATGTGGGGACGAGCGCAATCGCCCTTCCACGCCGAGCGAAACTCGGCAGGATTTCCTCGCCACGAAGCCCAGTCGAATTCGACGGCAAGAACCTCCCCACAAAGATCTACGATCGAGGTGACCTGGCCCGAGGCACCAAATATTCCGGCCCCGCCGTCATCACCGAATACAGCGCCACCGCCGTCATCCCGCCCGGCAAAAAGTTTCATATCGACTCCACCGCAAACCTCATTGTTACAATCCGATGAAAATCACGCTCGAACCTGCGTCTGACGACTGACAACTGGCTACTGGCCAGTGCTTTCCGTTTACAATGAACCCGTGAAACCCAACATCTTCGTCGTCGAAGACGATCCTGACATTTCGCGCCTCGTTCGCCATCACTTGGAAAACGAAGCGTTCACGGTACGCGTTTATCCCACCGGATCGAACGTTCTCGCCGACGCCGAGCGCCAGCGCCCCGCGCTTTTTGTTCTCGATATCATGGTCCCGGGCAAGGACGGCCTCGAGCTTTGCCGCACCATCCGCCAGACCATCGGGCTCTCCGCCGTCCCCGTAATTTTTCTGACCGCAAAGAGCAGCGAGGCCGATCGCGTCCTCGGACTCGAACTCGGCGCCGACGACTACATCGCGAAGCCTTTTAGCCCCCGCGAATTTGTTGCCCGCGTGAAGGCGGTGCTGCGCCGCTTCGAACGCCCGCTTCCGCCCAGCCCTTTGAAGATCGGCGAAATCGAAATTGATCCCTCGGCCATGACGCTCACCGTGCGCGGCCAGACTGTCGCCACTACCGCAACTGAGTTCCGTTTGCTGGATTACTTCGCGCGCCACAAGGGACGCGTCTTTTCCCGCGACCATCTCCTCGATTCCGTATGGCGCGACACTGCCTACGTGACTCCGCGTTCGGTCGATGTCTATGTCCGCCGCATTCGCGAGAAGATCGAGCCCGATCCGGAGAATCCGCGCTATCTCAAGACCGTGCGCGGCGCCGGCTACCGCTTCGAGACCCCAAAATGAGGAGAAGGTGAAGAACCACGAAGAACTGGGTGCCCCATCCTAATCGCGTTCTTTGCGACTAGAGTGGGGATTTTGACTTTCCTCCCAGTTTCGCCGCACTGTGTACCCGAGGCCACAAATGAGGAAAGCGTAAACGTGAAGAACCGCATTTTCTTCAAGCTGCTGGCGGTCTTCCTGCTCGTCATAGCCTCCACTGCTGTCACCATGGATTTTGTGCTGGGCAGCGCCTGGGAAGCGTCGCTGCGCTCGGAAATCCAACGCAACCTCACGCAAAAAACTCTGCTCTTCGCGCGCCGCGTCGACTCCGACCACACGCACTCGTTCACCGAAATTGCCGCACAGGAAAGCGAGGCCGCAGGAGCCCGCGCCACCGTCATCGACCCCTCCGGCAAAGTTCTGGCGGACTCCGAATCCAATCCCGCCACCATGGAGAATCACGCCACCCGCCCCGAGTTCGCCGCCGCCCTCGCCGGCAAGACTGGAATGAACGAACGCCGCAGTGCCACGCTCGGCATCCCCTTCCTGTATGTCGCCGCACCTATTTCCGCAGGTGCGGTCCGCCTGGCTTATCCTCTTTCCGACGTCGAGGCAGTGCAGGCCCAGGTACATCGCCGGCTGCTGTGGAGTTCCGCTCTCGCTCTGCTGATCGCGTCGATCGTCGCGGCCCTGGCGTCAGTCTGGACCTCTCGCCGTCTTCAGCAGATCGTCGAGGTCGCCTCTCGCATCGAGCGCGGAGACCTGCGCGCCCGTCTCGACGATCCTTCGCTCGACGAAATTGGACGCGTCGCTGCCGCCATCGACCGCACGGCCAGCCAGGTCGAACGCAGTTTTGCCGCCGTGCGTTCCAGCCAGCGCCAGCTCGAAACTCTACTCAACAGCATGCAGGACGCTGTTATCGCAGTCAGCTCCGACGGCCTCGTGCAGTGGGCCAACCAGCCCATGGACCGCCTCGTCCCGCAGCACACGCGACTGAATGCGCCCGTGGTCGAAACCATCCGCGACCCCGACTTTCTGGCCGCCGTCAAAGCGGCAACTACAACGAAGCAAGTCACGACAGCCCGCGCCACATCCATCGTTTCCGGCCGCGCCTTCGACGTGACGGCCGCGCCCTTACCCGATGGCGGAGCCGTTGCCGTGCTGCGCGATCTCACCGAGACCGAGCGCGTCGAAAAGACGCGCCGCGACTTCATTGCCAACGTATCCCACGAACTGCGCACGCCTCTGACTTCGATTCAGGGATACTCCGAAACCTTGCTCGACGCTGCGTCCGGCGACTCCGGCCCCTCTCGCGAGTTTCTCGAAATCATCCGCAAGAATGCCGCTCGCATGTCGCGCCTCACTGAAGACCTGCTCACGCTGGCGCGAGTCGAATCGGGCGAGACGCGATTCGAGACTGAACCCGTTCCTCCGCTCGAACTGCTGCACGATGCCGAAGAAAGTTTTCGAGAGATCGCCCGCGCCCAGGGTGTCGAATTGCAAATCATCGAGTCTGAAAACAAAAATGGCGGGACGATCGAATCCCTGCCGCTCGTGCTGGCCGACCGCGAAGCCATCCATCAGGTATTTTCGAACCTGATCGACAATGCCATGAAATACGGACGCACCGGCAGCCGCATCGTCCTCGGCGCGCGCCCTGTGGGCGCGGCATCCCCCGGCTCTGTGGGGACGGTCGCCCATGTGGGGACGGCCGCCCCCGGCCGTCCAGCTCTCGGAGTCGAATTTTATGTGCAGGATTTCGGCGCCGGTATCGCCTCCGAACACCTCCCGCGGCTCTTCGAACGCTTCTACCGCGTCGACAAAGCCCGCTCCCGCGAATCCGGCGGAACCGGACTCGGCCTTGCCATCGCCAAACACATCACCCTCGCCCACGGCGGCTCCATCCGCGCCGAAAGCGAACTGGGCCACGGCAGTAAATTCCTCTTCACCCTTCCCGTCGCGTAAACCTCCATCTAGCAGGACTACTCAGGCCAGCGTGAACGGTGATAGATTCACTGCGTGTCTATCGATTTTCCGCAGCGCCCGCTGATTTTTGTCGCTCATCCCGACGACGAAACCATCGCGTTCGGAGGGCTGCTCCAGAGACTGACGGCCCCGTTGATCGTCTTCGCCACCGACGGGGCTCCTCCCGGCTACGGCATCGAGCGCGATTTCGGAAGTCTGAAAGCCTATGCAGACATGCGCTTTCAAGAGGCTTCCCGCGTGATCGGCCGAATTCCTGACTCTACCTTCAAAAGGCTTTCCCGGCCCGACGGTTCCTACTTCAGCGATCAGCACCTTTTTGAGGATCTTCCTGACGCGGCCATTTCCCTGCATGCAATCGCGCAGTCATATTCTCCAGATGCCATCATTTCCCACGCCTACGAAGGCGCACACATCGATCACGATACTTGCAGTTTCCTGGCGACGCACATCGCCGCAGTTCTATCGGTGAAGCGCTTCGAATTCCCGATTTATTGGCTTGATAAAGGAGGAGCAGTTATCCGCCAGCGGTTCCGCGATACCGACTCAGCTTTCGCAACGGGCGGATCGGAAGGACCGGCGGGGGATACTATCGAATGGCAGCTCAGTGAAGCCGAAGTCGAATGTAAGAGGAAAATGCTGGCGGAATACCACTCGCAGCGGGGCACCGTCGCGACGTTCGCGCCCGGGACCAAGACCGAGCGCATGCGCCTCGCGGCAACGAATCGCTCGTCATTTTTTAATGCTCAATGCCGCAGCTACATGTTCCAGGAACGGCGTCCGCGCTTCTATCACACACACCGTCATCGCCTCCCAGCAAAAACGCTACTGAACAAATTTGCGGAATTTGAAGCTTGGCTGCAGCGGCAAGATTGGCAGAGATAGCCATTGGGATTTGCACCTTCCGCTCAAGCCGCGACGGCACGATATACCGCAATCTGCCGCTGACTATAGTGATCGAGAGTGAACTGGCTCTCGATCTTCGCCCGCGCGGCTCGCCCCATAGCCCGAGCTTCATCCCGATGCTGGTAGCACCATAAGATCGCCCCCGCCAAACGATCGACGTTGCGCACCGGAACGATGAATCCCTCTTTCCCATCGGTCATGAGGTCGTCTGCGCCGGAATAGTCACTAGCCACGATAGGCAGACCAGAAGCCATCGCCTCCAGCAGCACCTGTGCCAGCCCCTCGTTGACTGAAGGAAACGCAAACAGATCCGACTCGTGGTAGATCTTCGCAAGCGCATCCGGCATGACGACTCCCGTCGTTCTTACCGTTGAATCCGCGTACTCTCGCATCAAAGAATTCATTTCCGGCTTCACGCTGCCCACCAACACGAGTTCAGCATTGGGCAGAGCAAGGCGCTTCCATGCCTGCAGCAGATATCCGGCGCCTTTTGCTAGTTCCACGCGTCCGACAAAGCACACCCGAAACTTGTCTTGTGGCTCCGACACCGGAGCAGGAGTAAAGAACTCCGAATCCACGCCGGTAGGCACCACCATCGTTTTGTCCGCCAGTCCAAACTCCGCGAAACTACGATAAGCAAGATTTGAAGGCACCAAGATACGGTCGCAAAGTTCGTACTCCTTCGTGATACGGCGAATCAGCATCGCTGGCAGGACCGTACTCCGTTCCCTCGGATTAATGCCAAAGCGCTTGCATTCCTCCACACCCGCCTGGTGCCAGTGCCGAGGATGTCGTCCTGCATTTTCCAGCAATGTAACCGCACCCTGGCGTTTCGCAGCTCGAAAACAATTCACCGACAATCCCATCCAGCCGTGATACACGTCGCAACGCGGAATCCAACGCGAATAGAGCCGGTCGGCGGGCACCACCGAAATCATGATGGGCGGGTGGGGACGCACGATCTCCGGGATGCGCCGCCAGATGGCCCAGCATATCCGGGTCGTCCAAAAGTTAATGGGAAACCGCTTGATCACGTGCAGAGAGCCGTCGGGAGCGGGATCTTGGACCTCCAGGGATAGGCCTGACTTGAAAACCCGCCGTAACATTCCTGCGTTGAGGAGACTCTCGACCAGCGTCTTCTGATAAGGGCCCGATCCCACTCCCAGGGTTACGGAAATTGAGTCGGCTGACACGGCAGCAATTCTAACCGAAGGCGGGTGGCGCACTCTTTGGACGCTAGCACAATCCTCGACCGGAATATTCACGCCCCTTTAACCCGCGCACCGAAAAAGTGGCATATTCTGAGGCGAATTGCCGGACGACAACTATAATGTTGGAAAGAGACGTCAAGGATCGGACACGATCCGCAACCGCCGTTCCTTGCGCCACACGGACGTCCTTATGAGTACCGCGCGCGTCGAAGCTCCGAACCCCGAGCCAGCTCACCAATATCTTGTGCGCCGCACTGTCGAAGCCTGTCGCATGGCCAAAGAGGCCGCCGGCGCCGCGGCGGAAGGCATCGCCACCGGATCGAGCGCCCTGCTCAACTCCCTCCGCCAGCGCGAGCGCGAACTCGACACCCTCGACATGGAAATCGACAGCGGAGTCACCACCGCCATCACCGAAGTCGGCCCCGCCGAGGCCCGCGAGCTTCTCGCTTGTATGAAATTCATGATCGGCCTCGAGCGCATTGGAGACCTGCTGCTCAGCTTCGCCAACAGCGCCCAGGCTGCCGGCGGACGCATCGATCCCGAAGATACCCGCGACCTCACCCAGATGGCGACCATCCTCGAAAAAATGCTGACCGATTGCGGCGCGGCATTCTCCGCCCGCGAAATCGGCAAAGCTATCGACGTTCTACGCGCCGACGCCGAAATGGACCGCCTGCGCAACCTGATCTTCCTGCGCCACATCGAGAATCCGGAAAATATTCACCGCCAGGCCAGCCTGCAAGTCATCTTCATGACCCAGTCGCTGGAGCGCGCCGGAGATCACGCCAAAAATCTAGCCGAAGAAGTCTGCCACTTCGTCAGCGGCCACACCGTCCGCCACGTTCTGATGGCCTACGACAAGCCAGTCGAACAGATGTTCATCGACTACCTCCGCCGCCACAACCGCTAAGAAGGTTCGTATCAGGACAAAGGTTCGTATCAGGGCACACCTTCAGGTGTGCCACAAACACAGCACAACGTGAGACGGCTTTAGCCGCTGCGGCGCCGACCGGCGGCTAAAGCCGTTCTGCTTCGTGCCCTTGGCGGCATCGCTGAAGCGGCGCCCTGATACGGATCGTCCTATAACTCTGCGTCTGGTACGCCTATTTCTTTAAATTCTCCGTGCTGAGAATAAAAGCGGCCACATTGTTATGGAGAGCTTTCAACGAGGTCTCGTGCGCATACACCATATGCCCGGACTCATAAAACTTGAATTCGATATTCTTCTGCAGCTTCCCGGGTATCGGCAAATGCTGCATTTCGTAGACGCCTTCAAAGAACGGCGTCGCCAGGTCGAAATAGCCCGCGTTGACCAGGACTTTCAGCTCGGGGTTGTATTTCATCGCACCAGCAAGATCGACCATGACGTTCGTAGCCTGCGGTATGGGAACGGGTACGCCTGGAGGCTGGTGCAGGAAATTCCAATTCTTCTCAACGTCGATCTCCGGTTTGTACTCGCGGTTCTCGCCAAACTTCAAATCCTTGCGCACGTAGTCATTGAACGCGGAAACATAAGCCGACCCGATCGCCGCCGATTGCGGATCGTACTCCGCTTCCCGGCTCAGCGGATCGAGTGTCGGCCCGGAGAAGCGGGTGTCGAGCCGTCCGGTAGTCAGGTCGGTGTCCGCGAACAGAGTCTTCTCGAACTGCCCGGCATTGACGCGAAGGTCGGATTTTTCAATGTACTCGGCGGGCAAGCCGGTGTAGCGATGAAGTTTCGCCACGATCGCCTGGCGCTGGTCCGAGGACAGCGTCGATCCCGCGCCGAGCGCGACTGCATAATCGGTTATCGCAAAGTGTTCGACCTCCGTCAGCAGCGCCGCCAACTCGCCCGGCGCGTCGGGCAGCTTGTGGTGATACCAGGCGGTCGCCGCGTAAGTCGGCAGCGCCAACTCATACGGCAGATCGATTGCCGGATTGAATTGAGGCGTATCCGCGTTGATGTCGTAGCACAAGACCTGCGACAGCAAAACCACTCCGTTGAAATCGATAAGGCGGCCGGTTTCCAGAACGTTGATCAGCGCGCCCGAACGCGTCGTGCCGTAGCTTTCGCCAAATAAATATTTCGGCGAATTCCAGCGTCCGTATTTCGCCAGAAACTGCGCGATGAAATCGGCAAAGGCGTCGGCATCGGCATCGGTACCATAGAACGACTTTTCCCGATCCTTTCCAGCAACGCGGCTGAAGCCGGTTCCGGGAGCATCGATGAAAACCAGGTCGGTCGCGTCCAGCAGACTGTAATCGTTGTTGACGACTGAGTAGGGCGCTGCCGGCGTATGGGAGTCGTCTAGAGTGACTACGCGTTTGGGTCCAAATGCTCCCATGTGCAGCCACACCGTCGACGAACCCGGGCCGCCGTTATAAAAGAACGTCACCGGTCGTGGCCCCGGATCGCCTGACTTGAAATACGCCACGTAAAACATGCTGGCTTCGGGAGGCAGGCTCTTATCGTCCCTGTCCGCATTCTGCGGAACGTCATCCCAACCCTTGGGATGCACGACGATCGTCCCGGCGTAGGCGTCGTAGGCAATCGCTTTTCCCGAGATCGTGACCGACCCTTTGCTGGCCTGCTGCTCCGGCTTAAGATCTTCCGGCTTCGTCGAAGCGTCCTTGTCTTTGCCAGAGTCGTCCTTCGATTGGGCAAGCGCGGGACTGATAGACAACATCGAGCCCAGAATAGTCAGCGCAAAGATTTCAAAAGTGGCGAGCTTCATCAGGAGTGCTCTCCGTAACAGTCGTAGGTGCGCGCCATTATATGGCATGCCATTCGCGAAGAAGAGAATGCGGGCCGGGTGCCCCATTTCTCGCGCGTTCTGTGCGCGAGAAGTGGGTACTTTGATCTCAGATTCCAGATTTAAGATTGTTGATTCTTGAGTTTCTCGACTGGACCCTTCCTCATCCGAACCGGGGGTTGGCCTGTCTCTGCGCCGCCGCGACTTCGACTGCCGCACCCTTCGCGATTTTCGAAGGGTGGGCACTATGGCTGACGGTCACCAGGCGATTTTCTTGACATGAAGCTGGATGTGACGAGTGAACATCGTGTCCGCATTTAGAGGTGCCCACCTTTCGAAAATCGCGAAAGGTGGTCAGCCGGGCATGCAATGAACGATCCCATAGCGACACGTCCTCACCCGAACCGCTGATGACCCTTCCAGAACTCCGCCCAGGATTTCCGCGGCCCTCCGCACACGTAAATATCGGGATGATCCTCACTCTCCTCATTCTTAACGCCATAATTAGCCGTGTGCCCCGCCAGCCGGCATGAAGTAAACGCCCCGTCCATGTCCGACGGCGACCATCCCACCACAATCAAAGTCGACGGCGGCGGCGTAGGATATCCGCGCAGCCAGCCCGAATTCGTCAGCATGATCGGCGGAGGCAGATGATACGCCGGCCCAAGTATCTCGATCGCGCCGCCTTCGCCATAATTCCCCACCAGCACGCGCGCATTCTCACGCTGATCCGGAGGTAAAGAATCGCGAATGCCCGCAACCGCCTCGCACAGTTCGGTCCAGCCAATCTCCTCTCGCAGATCGCCATTGTTCTTGAGCGCAAATGCCTTCAGCGGGCCGCCCGACGCGAACGGAATAATGATCAGGCCCAGCAGCACCCCGTATGCCGTGATCCCGCTAAACAGCACGCCTTCCACCACGCCGCGCCACAGCCGCGACAAGCGAGCAACCCAGCGTTCCCCGGCCACCGCGCCCATCGCCATCAGCATCGGATAAACCGGCGCCAGATAGTAGTCGCGGCCTTTCCCAACCATGAACAGCGCCAGCGGGATCATGTACATCCACCCCAGCATGCGATAACGCCGGTCCCAAAAAAAGAAAATCAGCCCGGCAATCCACAGCGGCGCTGAAAAAAGATTCGTGCAGATGCGAAACTGCCCCACCAGGAACCCGTCGGACCGGCCCTGGCCCACATCGCGCTTATGAATATGTTGCAAAAAGTGCAGCGAGATCCAATCGTGGCGCGCCTGCCAAACCAGGTTCGGCAGACAGATCACCAGCGCCAGCGCAATGGCCGCCCAGAACCATCCACTCGCCAGAAATCGCCGCGCCCGCGTCAGCACCAGGCCGCTGACGATCCCGGTCACATAAAATCCCATCGTGTACTTGGTCATGAACCCGACGCCGATGGTCGCCCCGATCGCGAGGCACCATCGCGGGTCGTCTGTCTTCAGCATCCGAATCACGAAGTACGCGATCAGCACCCACCACAAATAATCGAATGTCGAATACTGAAACTCCGTGCCTTCGAACAACGGCAGCGGCGAGAGCGCAACCGCGAACGCCGCCGTTCCCTGAGCCAGTCGCCCGCCGCCCAATTCCCACGCGATGAAACCGGTCACTACCACCGCCGCGGCCTGCGTGATCACCGAAAACAGCCGCAGCCCCACCAGCGACATCCCGAAAATCTCCAGGCTGATGCGCTCCACCCACGGCGTGAACGGCGGATATGGCACAAACCCCCAGTCCAGATGCCGCGCGTCCGTCAAGAATTGCAGCTCATCGCGATGCAATCCATAACGCCCGTTCGTCAGCAAGTGGACGATCGCCACCGCGCCGGCAATGCCCAGCAGCATCCCAATGTCAGCTCGCCCGCGCCCGCGTTCAATTCGCGCCAGATCGGTGTCCATGCGCTCCTTCCCGATGCAGTTCTATCATGCGAGTTTTATATCGTACCCATACGAGCCAAAACGGCTTCCGGTTCCCACCTTGGTGTGGACAAGTGCGGTGCGGAACAATGTCAATGTGCGGTGGGCACTCCGGCCCGCCAACCGCGTCCGGTAACCTATCCAAAGTAACCACGCAACTTCCCTTTCGGCGATTGACCCGGACCCGGATCGCCGCGTACGATTTTTGATAGAATTCACCCGGCTTCCAAGCAGGCAGAACTACGCATCTCATAGAGAAATATGCGATTAGTGAATCTCTATCTTCGGACGATCGCGCTTGCCGCTCTACTTCTGGCTGCGAGTTCGTGCCAGACTGCGCAGCGGCCAGTATCGCTCCTGCCGGGGGCGACTGCGCCCACATTGAAGCCAGATTCATCGAAGGCGGCCGTATCTGCCACAACTCCCGCCACAGCCCTCGCGCAAACTCCCGCCGCATCAGCCGTTCCGCAGCCCAGCCAGCAACAGGCGCAAGAGCAAACACCTTCTGAATCCGCCGCGCCGCCGCAGTCGAATGCAGCCTCCGATGCCGTAGCCGACCTGATCGCAAGCGTTGAAAAGGAATATCAGGCTGGCCTCGTCAATTACCAGGCGGGCAATACCGACGCCGCCAAACAGAATTTCGATAACGCTTTCAATGCCTTGCTGGGCAGCAATTTCGACATCCGCTCCGATGATCGTCTGCAGAAAGAATTCGACCGCATCGTGGCCGGAGTCGATCAGTTGAATCTGGGTAGCTTTGCCGCCGATTCCGAGGCCCCCCAGGACGCCCAGCAGGAGCCGCAACAGAAGTCCGAGCCCGCGCCGATCGACCAGACCAACGACGTCACTCCCGCCGCCGATGCCGGTGTCAAAGCCAAGGCGCAAGCCGAGATCAAGCACACAAATTCCGACCTGCCTCTGATGATGACCGACCAGGTCGCCGGCTACATCACCTATTTCTCCGGCCGCGGACGCGGCGTCTTCGAGCGTGCCTTTGCCCGCTCCGGCCGCTACCACAACATGATTGTGTCGACGTTGAAAGACGAAGGCGTCCCGCAGGATTTGATTTATCTGGCCCAGGCTGAGTCCGGATTCCATCCGCTCGCCGTCTCCCGCGTCGGGGCCCGCGGCATCTGGCAATTCATGGCCAGCCGCGGCCGGGGATACGGTCTTTCCCACAACCAGTGGGTTGACGATCGCCAGGATCCCGAGAAATCCACCCGAGCCGCTGCCCGCCACCTGAAAGATCTCTACAACCAGTTCGGCGACTGGTACCTGGCGATGGCCGCCTATAACTCGGGCCCCGGAACCGTACAGGCCGCCGTGAAGCGCACCGGCTACGCTGATTTCTGGGAACTCTATCGTCGCAACGTGTTGCCCAAAGAGACGCGGAATTACGTTCCCATCATCCTCGCCGTCACCATCATGACCAAGAATCCATCGCAGTACGGTCTCGATGACGTCTCGATGGACGACCCGGCAAAATACGACACAGTCACGATCAACTATCCCGTGGACCTGCGCCTGGTAGCCGAGTGTGTGAATTCCACCGCGCCCGCGCTCCAGGACTTGAATCCCAGTCTGTTGCGTCTGACCACGCCGCACGAAGGAAAATTCGAACTGCACCTGCCTCTGGGAAGTAAAGATCAGTACGAAACCGCGATAGCCTCGATCCCGACTGGCATGCGCCTGTGGTGGCGGTATCACACGGTTCAGTCGGGCGACACGTTAGCCTCGCTTGCGCGTACCTATCACACCACAGCCAAATCGATCACCGAAGCTAATCATCTTGATGGCCCGGAACTCGAATCCGACGCGAAGTTGGTGATTCCGGTCACTCCTGGCAAGCATCCCGCCAGCGACACCGCGACCTACGCCCGCCGCATCACGCGCTACAAAGTTCATCGCGGAGACACCGTCGAAACCGTCGCGGAAAACTTCGGCGTCTCGCCGCAAATGCTTCGCCGCTGGAACGGCCTGCGCGGCGACAGTCTCGGCGGACGCAGAGTCCTGGCCCTGCATCTACCGATCAGCCCCAGCGCGCACGACGAGGAAGTAGCCTCCGCCCGTGCCAGCAAGCCGAAGCACTCCGCCGCGGGATCGAAAACCGAATCCGCCAGCACCAAGCCGCCGGCTACCAAGCTGGCGCAGATCGAGAAGATGGATCGATCAGAAACTGCGCACCTTTCCGTCGTGCATCACCGAGTGAAGACCGGAGAAACCTTGTATTCGATCGCCAGCGCCTATCGCACCACAGTAGCAGCCCTCAAGCGAGACAACCGCAACATCGCCACCCTCCGCCCCGGCATGATTCTGATAATCCAGCTAGCCCGCTGAATCACGAGGGTATGCCCACCCTTGTCACGTTTTTTTGTGACAGAGCCTGCCCTGAGCGAAATCGAAGGGCGGGGCACTTTGACTTTGGCCTCGATCCTAGGTCCGAGACTCTGCCTCTCTAAGCCGCCCGAGAAAGGAAATCAACGAAACTTTCCGCCTTTTCTTCTTCCCTCGTACCATCCCCCTGTGATAACAGGATAGTGAGCAGTCTGCGTTTCCAGTGCTTGCAGACCGCGCTGATCGTCGTGCTATAATCGCCCGCCGTTCCAGCAGAAGTCCCTGTAGTCTTTTAAAATTTTCCCGTGCCCGCAGCCAGGGCGCACCACCCGCACCCGGCCGCTACTGAATCAGGAGGAGCAATGAGTTTCTACGATCCCACGCTCTATGGACGTGACGAAGAAGATGAATTCGGCGACACTGGCGCCTACAGCGAGTCGCTGGAAGAGGATTTCGAAGAGGAAGAAGAGGAGGAGGAAGAATCCGGCACCCCAGAAACGGACGCCCACGAACCCGCGCCCGTAGCGCCGCCGGCACCTCCTGCATTCAAACCCGCGCCTAAGCCAGCGCCGTCCGCCCCCAGTGGCGGAGGCGGAGCCAGCAAGCCCAAAGCCAAGAAGAAAGCCGCCTCCAAGAAAGCTGCAAAAAAGAAACCAGCCAAGAAGAAGCCGGCTAAGAAAGCCGCGAAAAAGCCTGCCAGGAAAAAGGCGGCCAAGAGGCCAGCCAAGAAGAAAACAGCCAAAAAGCCTGCGAAAAAGGCAAAAACAAAGAAAAAGGGCAAGAAGCGACGTTAAGTCGCACTCTGGCCCCGACCGCCTCCACTCCGGGTTGAGATAGAACCGCGCCCCTTCACCGGGCGCGGTTTTTAATTTTTCCTCCCCACCCGACCCATTGTCATCCGAACCCTGCGTTTTTTGCGGGGTGACGAACCTGCTTTCCTTAACACCATCACAGCTGCCGACCCAGAATCACAGCGCGGCGATATCATAAGGAAGAAATAGCGACCTATCGCGCGGAGAAATCCTCATTCGCCCTCTCTGTAATTTGATCCGAAGCTCGCGCCGTGACCGCGTTTCCTGGCAAGCGTTGCCTCGAACCCGCAGAACATGACCGCATTGCCACCACAAGAATCAAAATCGCAACGGGATTTCTCCCATGCATGGCGCGCCCTGCGCCATAGAAACTTCCGCCTGTTTTTCGGCGGCCAAAGCATCTCGCTGATCGGCACGTGGATGACCCGCGTTGCCACCTCATGGCTGGTTTACCGGCTCACCAAATCGTCTTTGATGCTCGGCACCGTCGGCTTTGCCGGACAGATCCCCACCTTTCTATTGGCTCCGTTTGCCGGTGTCATCGTGGATCGCATTGATCGCCGCTCGGTCCTCGTCTGGACCCAGACTGTCTCGATGCTGCAGTCGCTGGCTCTGGCCGCCTTGACGCTCACGCATCACATCAACATCGCGGAAGTGCTGGCCCTCAGCGTAGTGCAGGGGACCGTCAACGCCTTTGACATGCCTGGCCGGCAGTCGTTCATGATCGAGATGGTTGAGGATCGAGCCGACCTCTCGAACGCCATCGCCATCAACTCCTCGATGGTCCATCTGGCTCGTCTGGTCGGCCCCGCGATTGCCGGCCTGCTGATCGCCGCGACCAATGAGGGCTGGTGCTTCGCTCTGGATGGCGTCAGCTATATCGCCGTCATCATTTCCCTGCTCATGATGCGCGTCAGATCCGCCGCACTGGCGAAAACGTCCGCCACCATGATCGATCAACTGCGCGAGGGCTGGACCTACGTCGCCAACTTCTCGCCGGTGCGCACCATCCTGCTGCTCGTCGCGTTGCTCGGCCTGATGGGATGGCCTTACATGGTGCTCATGCCGGTCTTTGCCGTACAGGTCCTGCACGGAGGTCCGCATACTCTGGGCTTCCTCATGGGCGCAGTCGGTGTGGGCTCGCTGTTTTCCGCCTTGACGCTCGTCCTTCGAAGATCGGTGCGCGGGTTGACCGGCGTCATCCCCGTAGCAGCAGGCGTGCTTGGCACTGGCCTGATTTTATTTGGGCTCTCGCACGTGCTGTGGCTCTCGATGTTGATGATGCTCCTCACTGGATTCGGCATGATGCGCGGACTAACCGCCAGCAACACCATCATTCAAACCCTGGTGGACGAGAAAATGCGAGGCCGCGTGATGAGCTTCTACACCATGGCTTTCGTCGGCACCGCGCCCCTGGGCAGCATTCTTGCAGGCGGGCTGGCTCACTCCATCGGCGCGCCGCGAACTGTAATTTTCAGCGGCTTGATGTGCATCATGGGAGCGCTCTGGTTCAGCACGCAACTCAAGGCCATTCGCAAAGAGATGCGCCCGGTTTACGAACGGCTGGGGATTGTGCCGCCCCGCAACGTAACCGCCCCCGAACTGATTCCGCCAAACATTCAGTAAAGCTTGGCCTTTACGCGCCACTTCGGTGATTCGAGGATTCCTCCGTGTCCTCAGCGGGCCAAAAGCCTGTGACCGCAAAGTACGCAAAGAGAACCGGTCTAAACCGCGCACCCTGCAAGCTCTTCTTCGCGTCCCTCGCGAAACCTTAGCGACCTTTGCGGTTAAGAGCTTTTCGCCGTGAATGTATAATTTCCGGCGCGCCCCAGAGAGGTTTTCTATGAAAGCGATTCGGCCGCTGCAAACACTTCTGCTCGTCACTCTGCTCACCTTAATCACTCAGGCTCAGATTCCCAAGCCTCCGGATACGCCGAAGCGTCCCGTCACCGACGAAATTCAGGGCGTGAAGATCACCGACGACTATCGCTGGCTCGAAAATTGGGACGACCCCGCCGTGAAGCAATGGAGCGCCGCCGAGAACGCCCGCACCCGCGAATATCTCGATCACCTGCCGGCCCGCGAGGCCATCAAGAAGCGCATCCACGAACTAGTCGCCGCCAGTTCCGCCTCTTACTATGATCTGCAGTTCCGTGCGGGAATGTTGTTTGCAGAAAAATACCAGCCACCTCAGCAGCAACCCATGCTCGTCGTCATGCGCTCCGCCGACGACCCTGCCAGCGCCAAGGTCGTGTTCGATCCCAACACCGCGGCCAACAAGGGATCTCTCTCGGTCGACTTCTACGTGCCCTCGTTCGGCGGAAAATATGTCGCCGCCGCGCTCTCCGAGAATGGCTCCGAAGACAGCTCAGCCCACGTGTTCGAAGTCACCACCGGGAAAGAACTGTCCGACGTCGTTCCTCGCGTCAACTTCGCCACCGGCGGCGGCAGCATTGCCTGGAAGGCCGACAGCTCCGGCTTCTACTACACGCGTTATCCGCAGGGAAACGAGCGTCCGCCCGAAGACGCGAACTTCTACCAGCAGGTTTACTTTCACAAACTCGGAACCGATCCCAAAGACGACACCTACGTGATCGGCAAGGAATTTCCGCGCATCGCCGAGGTTCTGCTGCACGCCAGTGACGACGGACGCTGGCTGCTCGCCGCTGTCGCCAACGGCGATGGTGGCGAGTTCGCCCATTACCTGATGGACTCCGACGGCCACTGGACCCAGCTCACCCACTTCGAAGACGGCATCGTCTCCGTAAAATTCGGCACCGATCCGGCTCTCTATCTGCTATCGCGCAAAGACGCGCCCCGTGGGCAGATTCTCCGCCTGGCGCTGGCCAAGCTTGATCTGGCGGAAGCCAAGGTCGTCGTCCCGCAGACGCCGGACGGTGCTGAAGAGAAGGATCGTGCGTCCATCCAAAGCTTCGTCCCCGCGTGGAATCGTCTCTACGTGATCGACATCATGGGCGGCCCGTCGCGCGTGCGCGTCTTCGGAAGAAAAGATTCCCAGCGTGGCCAACGTTCCGCACCTCCTCCGCTCGAAGCAATGGGAGACGTGCCGCTGCCTCCCATTTCGTCCATCAGCCAGATGGTTCCCGTCGGCGGCGGCGATGTGCTCTTCTTCACCTCCACCTACATCGATCCGCCCGCCTGGTACTACTTCGATGCCGCTGCCGGCAAAGCCACGCGCACCGCGCTCTTCGAGACCTCACCCGTGAAGTTCGACGACACCGAAGTCGTCCGTGAATTCGCCACTTCGAAAGACGGCACCCGCGTTCCCCTGAATATCATTCGCCGCAAGGGCACAAAGCTCGACGGAACCAACCCCACGCTGCTCTATGGATACGGCGGCTACAGCATCAGCGAGCAACCCTTTTTCGGCGGATCATTCTTTCGCCTGTGGCTCGATCAGGGAGGCGTCTACGTCGACGCCAACCTCCGGGGCGGCGCTGAATACGGCGAAGAGTGGCACTCCGCCGGCAATCTCACGCACAAACAAAATGTCTTCGACGACTTCCTCGCCTGCGCCCAATACCTGATCGATCAGAAATACACTTCCCCCGCGCACCTCGCGATCATGGGCGGCAGCAACGGAGGCCTCCTCATGGGCGCGGCGCTCACGCAACGTCCCGAACTGTTTCGCGCAGTCGTCTCCGAGGTTGGTATTTACGACATGCTGCGAGTCGAACTCGATCCGAACGGAGTATTCAATGTCACCGAATTCGGCACAGTGAAAGATCCTGCGCAATTCAAGGCGCTTTACGCCTACTCGCCTTATCATCACGTGAAAGATGGGACGGCGTATCCTGCGATCTACATGCCTACGGGAGAAAACGACCACCGCGTCAACCCCATGCAGTCACGAAAGATGATCGCGCGCCTGCAAGCCGCCAACAGCTCGGACCATCCCATCCTGCTGCGCACCAGTTCGGCCGCCGGCCACGGCTTCGGCACCGCCCTCGACGAAACCATCGAGCAGAACGCTGATTTCTTCAGCTTTTTATTTGATCAGTTGGGAATTCAATACGCCGCAGCAGGAAAGTAGTCTTGAGAGATTGTGGAGGCGGGTGGGCCAGGCTCTTGACCTTAGTGAATCAAGAACACACGGGGTGCCCCATCCTTCGCGCACTTTGCGAAGGGTGGGTACTACGGACGCCTGCTGCAACGAGGTTTAGGTGGTTAAGTAGAAGAGACCGAATGTTTCGGCAGCATCGTACCCGCCCTTGCAAAAAACGCAAGGACGGGGCAGCGTCTTACGTTTGAAGGCCACGAGATCAAAGGCCGGGTTACCTGCCGCAGTGGTATCGAGAGCTTCAGCCCCCCGCGCCGCCCTAGTATTGCCCCGGCAGTTGCGCCACATTGCTCGGCGGAGCCAGTACTGCCATACAGCCCGATGCAGGGAAGCAACCAACATCGGCCCGCCGCAGAATCCTGGCCTGACTGCCTTCAGGAAATTCCACTTGATAATGCGCAGCCTTGATTTTCTCTGTCAGATCCTTCAGCGAGTTTTCCCCGCTCGCATATTCCACCCTCTCCACTCTTCCCGGAGAAAACACAATCGTGAATTCCGCCGAGCCAGAAAGGTTCGGCAGTTTTCCAAACTTTACCGTACGCATCTGGGTGAGTTGCTCGCCCGGAGTCTTCGTCCACTCGCCATTGGGCAGGCGAACAGTAGTGCGCAGTTCGGGTTTCTTCCCGGTCAGCTTCTGGTAGCGCGCCGTAATCTCGCCATCCAGCGTATGGCTCGAATCGACCAGAGAAGAACTCGGCACTACGGAATAATGCCCCGGCACGCCGGTTACGCGAACGGGTACTGAACCCTCCGCCGCCAGCGCCAGTTGGTAAGTGTTCGCGGCTTCGTTTCTCTTCCCTTGTTTCTCGTAAATCTCTCCCAGATGCTCACCGACGATAGCCCGTTGTCCCAACAGCCACGCGGCGCGCACAAAACTCTCGGCGCGATTCGTATCCCCGCTCTGAAAATAAACCCAACCCAGTGTGTCCCACGCCATCGAGAGCTGGGCGGTAGTACGCGCACCGCTATCGGCAGCGGCTGTCTCGATGATGGAACTCGCTTCCAGCTTCTTTACGGCTTCTTCCGCATATCGCCGGGCCAAGTCAGGAGCAGCGTTGCCCTCCGCCAGCGCGTACGCGACATCGTTCAACATCATCGGATTAGCGCTGAGTTTGCCGTCCTGCTCAGCCGCCGACTGCATGTGGGAGATTGCTTTTTCCTTTTGCCCCGTCTTCAAGTAGGCCGAGCCTAACTGCATCTGCAAGCCCGGACTGTCGGGCGCAGCTTTCACCGCGGTCTCCAGAATCTCGACCGCTTCCGAATATTTACCAGCCCCGTAGAGAAGCCCTCCCAGGCTCGCGGCAGCTGTCCGATTTTCGGGATCGATCTTCAGAAGACTGCGCCACTCCTGTATTGCCTCATCGTTGAGATGCATGTAGGTCAGGGAAATCGCGGGCACCTGATAGGCGCGCACATCTTTGGGATTGACCTCCTGCTCCTTGCGCCATTCCGCGCGCGCTTCGGGGACATTGCCCTGCGTCAAAAGAACGCCGCCCAGATTCAGGTGCGCCATCGGGTACTTGGGATCGAGAGCGATCACCTGCTCATACTTCTCCTTCGCCCGCTGAAGGTCGTGGTTCTGCGCCGCCTCGTAGGCTTCGCGGAATACGCTGTCAACATCCGCGCTCCCCGTTTTATTCCCGTTGTCCTTGTCCCCGTCTTTTTTTCCCAGTACCACCAGATTGCCCCCGCCCAATAGCGTGATGTATCCGAACTCGTCATCCGAGAGAGCGATACCGAACTTGCGGTATTCCTCCCAGTCGTTCAACGGAACCTCATTTTTCTTGATGATCAACTCGCGCGTCGTAGTCATGACGCCCTTTTCGATTTTCGTGTTGTCGGTGTATTCCGCATACGGCTCCAGCAGATGAACTGGCGCCGGTGCCACCGCGTCATATCCCGCGGGCAACTGCACCCGCGCGTGATAAGTCACCTTGCCCAGTTCACCCAGCACTATCGGCTCTGGCGGCTTTCGGTCTTTGGCGTCTTTCACGACCTCAAGCCCCATGAGTGGCAGAGGCGGTCCGGTGTGATGATTTTCCCAGTCGCCATAATTCTTGCGCACATAGTCGTAAGAAATTTCGAAAGGCTTGTCGATCTCGTCCGGCGGCGAGACTTTTACTTCGCTGACATCGCCTTGAAAATTCAGCCCGTGGGAAAATCTTTGGACCAGATCCTTCCACTGCGATTCCGAGACTTGCCGGAATGCCGCCCGCAGCATCACTCCCACATCCCCTTCGTAGGATTGCTTGGCGTGCCCGGTGAACGTTCCCTCCGAGTCCAACTTCCCTTCCATGGAAAATTCCTGCCGCCCCGGCGTCGGAGGATTCGCCGGCGTCGTCATCAGCACAGCCGCCTTATTGGTCGGAATCACCAGCGCCTGCTTGTCGCGCAGTTGCAGCATCAGCAATCCATAGGGCGCAACTTCGGGCGTGGTATCGAGCCAGGTATTCTGCCCGCCCTGTGACACGACCGTGATGACATGATTGAACTGCGCCGGCGACGGAACGTCCGGATCAAGCTTGCGGCTGGCGTGGATCAGCGCCGGCCACGCGTCATATCCCTCCGCCTTCAGCAACGATGCCAGCAGCGTATGTTTGTCTTTGCAATCGCCATATCCATTGTCGAGGACATCATCCGCCGCGTGCGGTTGATACCGTCCAATCCCGAAATCCAGCCCAATATAGTGGTACTTCAACGAGACGAACGTGTAGAGCGCGCGAATCTTCTCGTCGTCGGTTTTTAGTCCCTTCGTCAGCTCCGCCGCCTTCGCCTGAATCACCGGGGTCACGGCTACTGGATCTTTCTGCAAGCCGCCATACCAGCGCCCCACGTCGTCCCAACTGGCGAACGTTGTCATCTGCACGTCAGGATTCGGCGGAATCCGCCGTGGCAATTCGTCCGGATCCTTCTCTTTCACTTCCAGATGCGTATGCGTCCAGCGATAGACCCGCCGCGTTCCCTCTTCCGCAACTACCGGCTTGAATTCAGGGCTGACGACCTTGACGTACTTCGCGCTGGGGACGCTGATTTCCAGCTGCTCATCGCGCACCGCCGACACCTTGTTGAAGGAGTATTCAAACCAGAAGTGCCCCGGCACCTCGGGCTTCAGCACACGATAACGCACCAGATATTCAAGCGTGTCACCGACCCCGAGACCCTTCACCGCTACGTGTTTCTCATGGATGTCGCTGTAAAGCGGCGCGGTGCGCGTCACTTCCCCAGGCATGTCCTGAATGTTGTAGTCCGGAGTCTTGACGACCGTGCCATCGGGCTTGCGTACCCGCACATAGTCGAAGTCCACCGCTTCGTTGGCGCTGGTATAGATAAAGCTGAGAACGGCGAAGGCCTTCACACCCGCCTCGGCGAGCATCTTCACTTCCGCGGTCACCTCCCGCGCGCCGGTGCCGTCGTCTTCTTCCGTGATCTTCGTCGAGAGACGCTCGATCACCAGGGCTTCTTTGGAATAGTCCTGCGAGGATGATTCGTGCCGGGACGGATCTGCTTTGGAGGAATCAGCTTTGGGTGCGTCAGGCTTTGAAGCCGGATTCGACTGCACGGGAGCACTGGGAGCGGAACTGGCGGGAGCCGCGTTCGTCTGTCCCATAGCGGCCCCAGACGCGGCCACCAGCCCGATGGCTACCACGATGACCAGTACGACCACCCGCACTACCGAGACGAGCGCAGTCTTCACCAGAATTTTGCTCCTGTCACTTCGCAGCAGCGATGGGAGCCGTCTGCGTCTTACTTTTTCCCCGAGCCTGGAGGTGCGCCTTCCACTGCGCTCAAGCACTTGCCGTATAACTCGAGCAGATGCTGGGCGTAATCTTCCGGCTTGGCGGCCGCGCCGGTGCCCTGAAACCCCACGCCCGTCGAGGTTGTGCGCCCGTAGCCCGTGGTCATGGCTACGAACTTCATCAGATCAAGTGCAATATCTTCATCGCGGCGCCCAGCGCCCGATCCTGTGCCCGGAGCTTCGTCCATGATCCCTTCTCCTCTACCGGAAACGGCGGGTATCTCGTCGAAATCGTCGTCTTCGGAATCCTGCCTGCTGCGAATGATCGCCATACATGTAACTTGAAAGCGTAACTCGAAAGCCAAGTCGAAAGAGATGATATCAGAGCAAAGGGACCCGGCAGCGAACCGTAATTGTTTACCCCGTGTTCCTCTGTGCCTCTGTGTCCTCTGGGGTAAAAGGTTTTTGCATTTGCTCTTCTCCAAGCGCTATTTCCGAATTTCGCTCATCAAAGCCAGGAGATTCCCTTCCGAGTCGCGGAAGAACGTCATCCACAAATCATGGTCCGGCATTCTCGCCAGCAGGTGGGGCTCGTCTTCAAATTTCACTCCCGTCTCTTTCATCCTGGCGTGTGCGCTCTGAATATCGGGAACGACAAAATACAGAATCGAGCCGGGATGATCGAACTCCGGCTTCTCCGCCAGCGTCAGCATCAGCCGCACGCCCCCGCAGTCGAAGAACGCGAGACCCGGACCAGCCTTGAACAATAGTTTCAGCCCCAATGTGCTCTCATAGAATCCTGCTGCTCTCTCCACATCGTGCGCATTGATCGCAATCTGCCCCACCCGCTCAATCCCGATCCCGGTAGTCATCCTTGACCTCCTCAGTTAAATTAGTTAGCATAGCTAACTATATTCCCATGAAGAAGTCAAGAATCAAGAAAGCTCGCGACGGTGCCCCACGCTCGTCGCGTTCTGTGCGACAGGAGCCCGCCCTGAGCGAGCGGAGCGAGTCGAAGGGTGGGGACGTTGACTCCGCCACCATAACCCTGGCCGACCACCTGCACTCCGCAGCCATTCACCTGCTGCGCCGCGTGCGGCAGCAGGACACCGCAACCGGCGAAGGCCCCGCGCGTCTTTCCGCGCTTTCCGTATTGGTTTTCGGCGGCCCGAAGACTCTCGGCGAACTCGCTGCCGCCGAGCAGGTCAAACCGCCCACCATGAGCCGCATCGTCACCGGCCTCGCCCGCGGCGGCCTGATCACGATCACCGCGGACGCCGACGACGCCCGCCGCCTGCAGATACGCGCCAGCACAAAAGGCACGCGCCTGGTGCATGAGGCGCGCTACCGGCGCGTCGCCGACCTGGCACAACATCTTGGAGCACTCGCGCCCCTCGAACGAGAAACGCTTAGCGAAGCCACGGAAATCCTGCGTCACCTCCTGCAAGACTGGACTATGTAGGGTCGGACGCATTCGTCCACCCAGCCACCAAACACCAAACACCAAAGATGACACTGAAAGTTCCGCGCCCGGACGCCGTCCACTGTGACACTCTCCGAACTGTCCCATCCCGCCTCAAACGCCCCGTCAACCTGCTAGCATTATTTGCGATGCAGCCCTGATGCGCGCGCCGCGCAGCTTCAAGGAGGACTTATGTCCACGCTCGCTCTTCGCCTTTCCGCGATCTTCCTCACCCCGCTGACTCTGCTCTCGCTCGCCGGATGCGGCAGCAACCATATGACGGTGTGCGCGGCAGCGACGACGAGCAACTGTTGCGATTCGGCCGGCGATGCCTGCCCTGCCCCGCGATTCCTCTACGCGGCCGGTATCAGCGGAGAAATCTCCTCCTTCCAGGTTTCCGGCGGCGGCGCCCTCGGCACTGCGGTCACGATCCCCGGACCAGCAGCCACCCTGGGTATGGCCGCCTCCAACAACCAGTTTCTCTATGTCTCCGATTTTCAAAACTCACAGATCAGCGCCTGGTCGAACGCCATGACGGGAAACCTTTCAGCCGTTCCCGGATCGCCCTTCAGCCTGGGCTCGCTCAGTGTCGCTGCCGGACTCGCAACCACAAACACAGGTTTTCTCTATGTCGCCGATGTCGGAAGAATCGACGCCTTCCAGGTCGACGCCTCCGGCGCGCTGACCGCAGTCCCCAATTCGCCCTTTCCCTCGGGAGTGAATCTCTTCCTGGCTGTCGATCCCCAGGACCGCTTCGTGTTCGCCCCTGACGATGCCCCGCCTGGCGGAGTCTCCGCCTTCACCATCGCTTCGGCCACCGGCGAACTCACCACCGTTCCCGGCTCTCCTTTCGCGGCCCTGCCGAACGCTGCCATCAGTCAGCCGGCAGCGATCGTGGTCGACTCAACCGGAAATTTCGTATACACCACGCTGCTTTCGACCAGCCAGGTCGCTGGATTTGCCATTACCGGCTCGAGTGGCGCCCTGACTCCGATTCCCGGATCTCCATTCACCGTTGGCAATCTGCCGATCGCTCTAACCACGGTCAGCAATTTTCTTTACGTCGCCGCCGATGACATGCTCTTTGGCTTTAGCATCGATTCCACGACTGGCATACTGACGCCGATCTCGGGATCGCCCTTCGCCATCCCCACCGGAGCAATCACTGTCAACCCTACCGGGGACGTTCTTTACGCCTCCGGCCCCGCCGGCATCTCCGCCTACACCATAAATCCCAGCACCGGCGCACTGGCGCTGATAACTGGCTCACCCTTCCCCAGCGTCGCAGCCACGGTCCTGACGTTTGTGCAGTAGGCCTAGACCAGCCCCGGGCGATTATGGAGGCCCCGAAGCCCTGATCCGCGCAGGCAGCGAGGCAATTGGCGTGCCATGCCCTGGTGGCTTCCTGACATCTGTGCAGTGTCAGGACCCCTTTCATAATATTTTCCATTCCCGGCTCAGATAGTTCGTGACGTAAAACATTAAATCGGTTTAATATTCCCGCCATCCATCTGAGGGCTTCGCGGGTCCTGGTCCATTTCGCCGCGACAAGGGGTGCAAGATGAATTCATCCGCTTCGGTTCTTCCGGTCAGCCGTCCACAGATTTCAGCCGCAACTCTGATCGTCGCTGCTCTGATGATCGCGACCTTGCTCGCGCTGCCCGCCGCACTCTTGGGCCAAGCGTACTTCGGCACGGTCAGCGGCGAGCTCACTGACTCGACAGGCGCAGTCGTTGCGAGTGCCAAAGTCGTCCTCACCGATCAACAGAAGGGCTACACCTTCAACACGACCTCGGACAATGACGGGCGCTATTTGTTCCGCTCGATTCCTCCAGGGCAGTATTCGGTCTCAGCCGAAGCCAAGGGCTTCGGAAAGACGGCCAGCGGCAGGTTCAAAGTCGACATCAACGAGAACGCGACCACAAATCTGACTTTGAAGGTCGCCAGCACCAGCCAGACCGTCTCGGTGACCGCCGAAGCGCAGGCCATCCAGACCAACGACGCGGAGACCGGCCAGGTTATCAATCGCAGGTTCATCAACGATCTGCCATTGATCGACCGCAATGTGATTGAGCTGGTGAACCTTGCGCCGGGCGTGACTGAGATGGACGACCAGTGCGACGTCACCTGCACGGGCACGAACTTCGCTTCTAATGGCAGCCGCGGATCGACATCCGACATTCTGACCGACGGCGCATCCGTCACGAACTCCGAACCGAACGGCGGCATTACAGCGGCAACCTATCTTCCTTCTCCCGAGGCGGTGGAAGAATTCAAAGTGGAGCAGACCAACTTCAGCGCAGAGTATGGATTTTCCGGGGCGTCGGTCGTCAACATGGTCACGCGCTCGGGCGCCAACAAGTTCCACGGCAGCGGGTATGACTTTTTCCGCGACGCAATCATGGATGCCAACAACTGGTTCTCCGATCGCGCCGGGCAGCCCCTTCCGTCGTTGCGGCGCAACAACTACGGCTTCACGTTTGGCGGCCCGATCGCCAAGAACAAGACATTCTTCTTCGTCGATTACGACGGTTTGCGCTCGACGGGCTTGAGCACGGCTCAGTTTGGAGTGCCTACGGATGCGATGCGCAACCAAGCCGACTTCGGCGAGGTGTGCTTAGCGCAAGGCAATACCGATGCCAACGGTGTGTTTCATCCTGGGGCTTGGGACTCGACAACAGGAAGCGCGAACTACGGACGGTGTGTGCAGGCCGATGACATAACGACGACGGTCGCCAGCGGGCAACTCTTCGACCCATACCAGCGCATCTACGACAGCAATGTGGGCGCTGCCTTGGCGAACGGCCCGAATACCTTCATTCCCTTCAACAACGTTGGCATCTACACCAGTCCGGGCAATCCGAAACTGCCGGCGAACCTTCAACCCCCAAATACGCCCGGCAATCTGATCGATCCCGTGGCGCAGAAGATGCTGCAGCTTTATCCGGAGCCAAACACGCCCCAGGAGGGCATTTACGACAACTGGTTTGGATCCGGCTCCAGTAAGAGCTACAACGATCAGTTTGACATCAAGGTCGACAACCGTTTCAGCGAGAAGAACCTGGTCAGCGTGAAATATTCGTACCAGTACAACCACTCTGTGGGCCTCGACTGTTTCAAGAATTTCACTGATCCTTGCCAGGGTGGTCCGGGATGGACCAACGCCCACCTGTTCGCCATCAACGACACCCATACGTTCAGCCCGACTCTTTTGCTGAACACGACCCTGGGCTTCACGCGGGGAGTGTGGCATATCGACGCTTACAACCCTCACGGGGTTAGCGATCCTCTCAGCACCTTAGGGTTCCCGTCCTACCTGCAGAGCAATGGGTTCACCGGCGTGCCAGCTATTTACATCAATACCTACGCGAACAATGGTGGAACCAGCACCGGCACGGATCCCTACGGCAATTACCGGCTCGGCCAGGATACGGGGCAACTGTCGGCGACAATCGACAAGGTGCACGGCCCGCACGAATTGAAGTTCGGCTTCGACGGACGCCTACACCAGATCAACTACATTCAGACCAATGCACCGGTCGGCATCTTCAGCTTTGACGAGAGCGGTTCCGCGGCCTGCCCGGACGCAAGCAACCCAAATTACGGAAATACGGGAATTGCCTACTGCGGTGGGGACTCTTTCGCAAGCTTCCTCATGGGGACGATGAATGGCAACTCCTACTACGAGATCCAGTTTCGCCCCGCCACCTCGAATTACCAGTATGGGTTCTTTGGCCAGGACAACTGGAAGGTCGACCAAAAACTGACGTTGAACCTGGGTTTGCGCTACGACGTAACGCTGCCGCGCACCGACCGCTATAACCGGCAGAACTACTTCGATCCTAACGTGACGAGTCCTCTGAACGGTGGCAGTCTGTCTTATGACGACGAAATCACGGGCCAGCCAACGACGCTACAACTGACTGGTGGCGAAGTATTCGCGACTCCAGGCCAGCGCACGACCTACGTTACCGACTGGCACGACATTCAGCCACGCATCGGCTTCGCCTATCAGTTTGCCCCGAAGATGGTGGTTCGTGGCGGCTACGGGATTTACTACGGGCAGTCCCGATCGGGCGTCACCGGCGTTGTACCCTATGGCGGCCAGGGCTTCAACCAGTACACCAATGTGATTAGCACCTACCAGAACGACGGAGCGACTCCTTACCTCCATCTGAGCAATCCTTATCCCAACGGATTGATTCAACCCGCCGGGAATTCGCTCGGATTGTTGAACGATGTCGGGTATGGCGCGAACGGCCCGCTCCGCACCGCCGTCGCGAACCAGACGCCCTACGAACAGAGTTGGAGTTTAGGCGTTGAACGGGAAGTACCTGGCAATATCGTGCTCAATGCGGAATATATCGGCAAGAAAGGCACTCACCTGGCGTTCAGCGGCGCCAACCAGTTGAACATCCTCGGGCCTCAGGTCGAGAGCCCCAGCGCGAATATCAACGGACTGCTCACCTATGTGGACAATCCGTTCTCCTCGCAAAATGGTGGACCGATCAGCGACCCCAACAGCATTTTATCTTCGGAGCAGGTCCAGGAGTTTCAGTTGCAACTTCCCTATCCCCAGTTCACCGGTGTGGCGACCGATGTTCAGCTCATCGCGAATTCCATTTATCACGGGCTGCAGTTGAGCGCGGAAAAGCGCTACTCCAACGGATTGCAATTCCTGGTCACTTACGTCTGGTCGAAGTCAATCGACGACTCGTCGCAGGCGGACGACAACGTGACCTGGCTGGGGAGCTTCACCAGCCTGCAGGATCCAAACAAACCCTGGCTAGAGCGCAGCTTGTCGACTTTCGACATTCCACACGTCATTCAGGCTAGCTATACCTACGATCTGCCGTTCGGCCGGCACCGCATGCTGCTAGGCAATATGCCACGCTGGGCGGACGCGATCATTGGTGGGTGGAAGACAAACGGAATCTGGCGCATTGCCGACGGCCGGCCTCTGACTTTCACCCTCGCGGATGGAAATGCGATCCCGACCTACGGCGCGATGCGGCCCGACATCTCCGGAACGCCCAAGCGCAATCATGGTTCGGATTGGGTGGACAATTACTATGCTAACCCCAGCATCTTCACCCGCCCCCCTGATTTCACTCTGGGCGATGCTCCGCGCGCGATAGGAAGCATCCGTTCGCCCTGGTCGTTTACCACCAACCTGTCGATTAACAAGCAGTTCCCGATCCGCGAAGAGATGTTCGTTGAGGTCCGCCTGGAGGCACGGAACGCGTTCAACCATCCCGTGTTTGGTACTCCCGACACGACGGTCGACGATACCGGGAACTTTGGAAAGATCTTCTACCAATCCGGCAACGGGCCGCGCGAGATGCAGTTGGCAATCAAGTTCAACTTCTAGCGATCACGACTCACGGAAGCCGAAGCGACTCATGGAACCCCGGACGCCCTCGTCCGGGGTTGCGTGCTTCAGCACGCAATTCGCAGCTTGCCGATTATCTGGAGCTTATGAGCCGCCGGCACACTCGGAGTTGCGCTCCTCGAGGCGGACGTGGCCACCCTGTTCCGGTTTTCTCTGTTCGTTTTTCGTAACAAATTTTCGTTTGTTTTTTTCAAAACCCCAATTCCGTTTTAAAATCCGCTCGATTCTTCCCCTCATTGCAGTTGCAATCCGCCTGCGTACACCTGCGGGCGGCCGGCCCAAAATTTAATTTCAGGAAATTCTGCACCTTCGCCAAGGAGACCTCCTCATGGCCGTCAAGAAATTGGATTCCACAATTCCCGACTCGCGCGCATCCGTAACTCTGCGCTCCGATCCCACGCGCATCGACCCCAGGAAACTCAAACTGGGCAAGACTGTGGCGCGGCACGATCCACGCGCGCTGCTGCTGGCTTCTTATCTGACGCCCGCGCTGCCCGCGCCGCCCGCGACGTTCAACATCGCGTCGAAAATTACTGCCTGGGGCATGATGGACAACGATCAGATCGGCGATTGTACCTGCGCCGCCGCCGGACACCTCATCATGGAGTGGACCGCAAGCGCCGGCAAGAAAATGGTCACGCCCACCGACAAGCAGATCGTCGCCGCCTACTCCGCCATCACCGGCTACAATCCGGTGACCGGAGCCAACGACAACGGCGCCAACGAGACCGACGTGCTTAACTACTGGCGCCAGACCGGGATCGCCAGCCACAAAATCGGCGCCTACGTCGCGCTTGAACCTTCGAATCACACGCACATCATGGATTCGGTCTACATCTTCGAGGGCTGCTACATCGGCCTGCAGTTGCCCAAGAGCGCGCAGGCGCAGACGCAAAACAACCAACCCTGGTCAGTCCCGCCCGGCGGCCCGACCGGCGACGGCGCGCCCGGGTCGTGGGGAGGCCATGCCGTCCCCGTCGTCGCTTACGACCAGCGCGGTGTAACGGTTGTGACTTGGGGAGCACTACAGATTATGACTTGGTCCTTCTGGGAGACGTATTGCGACGAAGCCTACGCCATACTCAGCACGGACTACATCAACGGCAAGAAGCAAGCCCCGCAAGGTTTCAGCCTGCAGCAGTTGCAGGCCGACCTGGCGGATCTGAAGTAAGCGTCACGACTCACGTAGCCCCGGACGCATTCGTCCGGGGAGCGCATACGAAAACCGGGCGGACGAGAGTCTGGCCTGAGCTTGCCGAAGGGGCGTCCGCGCCTACGCGAAACACGATTCGTATCAGGGCATGACCTTCAGGCATGCCACAAGATTCGCCGCCGTTGTCCGCTTTAGCGGCCGAGGCTCCGACGGTGAGAAACAGCGGCCGAGGCCGTTCGGTCGCTCGCGTACAGCGGCGGCATCGCTGAAGCGAAGCCCTGATACAGACCGTTTTGACGTAGGGGCGGATGAGAGCTTGCCCTGAGCTTGCCGAAGGGGGTCCGTCCCTACGCGAGCTAGGGAACGAACCCTGGGGACTTGGGCCAAATAATTCCACAGATCGATTCGAGCAAGGAGGTTCACCGTGCCAACCCAAACCATGCCACCGCACACCATGCCCACCCAAAAATTCATGAGCGGCCCCTTCAATGGCGTCGATATTCACGATGCCTTCGCGGTCGCCGCATTGAACGAGACGCCCGTCGTCGTCAAGCTGGCAAAAGTTTCCTTCCCAGACAATCTGGGGCCCGTGGCCAGGACTTTCAGCGGCATCGCCCCCGGAACGACCATCACTACGGCGCTCAACGAGCCCACCGACGTGCTGGTCCTGCTCTACACCGACCTTGAAATCAGCGCGCTGCTCGACGTCTTCACCAACAACTCTGAATGGACGCCGGGCCGCAAGAAGACCTGGTACGGATACGGCCACAACTTCAGCACGTTCAAACCGCTCATCAAGGGCGGAGAAGACGACGCACTGAAAGCCGGAATCCTTGGATATCTGTTGCCGCTGACCATCGGCACCGTCCGCGTCGTGCTCTACAAAAGCGAACTGCATCCCAAGAGCAATGGCGAGGATATGCCTTTCATCCCGGTGATCAAGCAGTTGGTCAGCGAACTTAAGCCCAAAACGGTTATCAGCACCGGAACCGCCGGCGGGATCGGCAGCAAGGTGCAATGCGGAGATGTCGCCATCACCGATAACGCCCGCCTGCACCTTCAGAAGACATACGCCGCCTTTCCCCAACTGACCGACGCCCTCGCGCTGAAGAGCGCGCCAACCATCAACGACAAGTACATCAAGATCGCGGCGCAACAATTCACGCCACTTGCCGTCCCGGGATTGAATCAGTGCTACGCCAAAATTGGCCACCGTCCCGGATACGATTTTCTCCAGCCGCCCGGACCGGCTTCGTCGATCTATGTGACCGGCGTTAATCCGGTTCCGGGCGCGCAGCCTATGGATATCGTCTCCGCCGACTACCTCACCGTGGACGACAAAGACGATTCCGAGGGACTGCAGGAACTGGGCATCATGAACGACACCGATGACGCCTTTGCCTTCTTCGCCATAAGTGAATTGCCTGCGGCGCAACAGCCGAAGTGGCTGTCGATCCGCAACGCCTCCGAGCCGCAGATCGTCGTCCCGGCCTTTCCCGCCGGAACCACGCCGACTCAGATCATCGACAAATTGAAAAGCGTCGCCGGAGCCATCTACGGCGTCTACCAGTACTGCACCACCCTGAACAGCGCCTTCGCCTGCTGGGGAGTTATCGCAGGCATGAACTGACAGGGGCAGGAGCGTGTAGTGTGAAAATTTCTTCCCCATCGCACTTGGGCCATCGCCAACTCCGCCCCGGCGGTACTGTACTCGCCGGATGCAAGCAACCTGCGCGCGGCCCAAGGGGGAGCCGCGCTTTACGTTTCACTCGCGTTTCGTTCGCTGTCTCAATCGCTCTTGATTCGCTTTTGATTCGCGATCGATTCGCGTCTGATTTCTGATTTAGGAGAAGAAGTATGCAGCAGCAAATTGAGCTACCCAACAGCACACACACGTTACCGGCGGGCTCCATCGTCCAGCGCAAGACCAGCCCCAATCAATGGATCGAAGTCACTCTGGGGGTTGCGCGTAAACAGAAGCTGCCCACTCTCGCCGCACTCGAAAACAAGAAGCCGCGCGATCGCAAGTACATGACGCGCGATGAACTTGAGAAAGCCTACGGCTCGTCCGACACCGCGGTCGACCAGATCACGGCCTACGCGCAGAAACACAATCTGCAAGTAACCCGCAGTGAACCGGGTGCCGCCCGCATGCGACTGGCCGGAACAGTCGAAGACATCAGCAATGCTTTCGGCGTGACTCTGTTCGACTACCACCAGGACAAGCTGGGCGACTTTCACGGACATACCGGCCCGGTCTCAATCCCGGCCGAACTCAAAGATGCGGTCACCGGAGTCTTCGGCTTCAACAATCACCGTCACCTGCGGCGCCATCCGGCGGTCGCTGAAGTTGCTGTCCTGACGCCAATGGCCGCTGCGCCACGCCGTCCGTGGTTCGAACCGCCGGAACTGGCTACGCTCTACAACTTCCCCAACGCCACCGGCAAGGGCCAGTGCATCGGCCTGCTCGAGTTCGGAGGGGGGGTGGAAGCCGACAGTGTTACCGCCTACTTCCAGAAACTCGGCATCGCCAAACCAAACGTGCTCACGATTCCGGTGAACAGCGTTTCCGTCGATCCCGCGGCCGACCCGGACTCGACTGGAGAAGTGATGCTCGACATCGACGTGGCGGGCGCGCTCGCTCCTGAAGCCACGATTGCCGTGTATTTCTCAACCTTCGACGAAAAGGGGCTCATCGATGCCATCAGCGCCGTGATCGCCGACAAGACCAACGACCCGGCGGTCGTTTCCATCAGCTGGGGATGGGATGAGAACCAGCCTTTCCAAAATTCTATCCTGTGGACTCCGGCGGCCATCGATCACATCGGCGAAAGCTTCCTGGCGGCAGCGCAATTGGGCATCACAGTTTGCGTCTCGACCGGCGACGACGGGTCGGAGGCGCAAATGCAGGACGGACGAGCGCATGTGAACTATCCAGCGACAGACCCGAACGTGCTGGCAGTCGGAGGCACGACGTTGCACAAGAAATCGGGCAGCAAACCGGCCATCGCCAGTGAAGTGGTCTGGAACGACGGTCCGGGCAACGGCACGGGCGGTGGGATCAGCGACTACATCGCCGTTCCGGCCTGGCAGAAGGGCATCGTGCAGGCCTCGATCAATCCTTCTCACTTCCAGGGACGAGGCATTCCAGACGTTGCGGCCAATGCTGATCCCGACACGGGCTACCTGACGTACTCAGGAGGCAAGTTCGGCATCGTGGGAGGAACCAGCGCGGCCTCGCCACTCTGGGGAGCGCTCATCGCATTGTGCAACCAGCAACTGGGCGCGCGGGTGGGCAACTTCAATGCGCTGTTGTATTCGGCCATCGGGCCGAAGCAGGTATTGAACGACATCACCAAAGGAAACAACGACACCGACGGGCTGCTCAGCGGCCAATTTGCGGCGAAGGCGGGCTGGGATCCGTGCACCGGGTGGGGCACTCCCGACGGAGACAAGCTGCTGGCAGCGTTGAAGTAGGCGCGATCAAACGGTGAGGACTCTATCCTTGCGCGATTTTTGCGCAAGGGTGGGAACCCACGAAGGAAGGCGGCAAGGACGTCTTCGCAAGTTTTCTTGCGATGTCCTTCCGACAGCTCGCGCTTTTCTTCACGGGCGGAGGAATCTCGCCCGGCTCCGGCCTCGCGGGAACTGAAAACTCGCGTCAGGTTTTCTCGCCAACGCCTTCCCTTGTCGCGCCAAGAATGCGCGAAAAATGGGTCCCGCCTCGTGTCGCTTCGATCAACCATCCAGAATCATCCAACAACAATTGCCGTTACAGTTCTATCCCGGCATGGCACACCCGCCCGACCAGATAGTCGGCTGGGATCTTGTCTTCCTCGATCTTTACTCTTTTCAGAGGGATCAACGCGTTTTGCGGGCGCAAGATTGAATGATTTCCGGCTATCTCGACATATCTCACCGTACAAGTATCGTTTTTCAGAACGGCGTACAGATTGAAGTCAGCCTGCGAAATTGAGTAAGTGAGTTGTAATGGCGTTCGAGGAGCAGAGTTGCCCCCGGGTATAAGGCAAATACGCGAGTCAGACTTGGATTTATAACATGGGCCGAGTTTTCCACAGCGGGCATTGTCTGTCCAACCTTGACTGAGAAAATTCACAGCTATAGGATCGCGGAATTGTGCGACTACTAACGCTCCGGGGACAAGGCCATGACGAGTAACTCAGATAACTCGAACATAGACAAGAACTTCAGCGAGTTCCGAAGAAAAGTGCGATCGGCTGAAGTGCTTTCGGCCTCGATGGAGCGGCTGTTGATATCTCTTCGTTTCACCGGACGGGTGAGCGTAGTTATACAGAACGGGCGCGTGCTCAAGTCAGGCTATGAAGAAAGCTATTTCTCTCAGCGCGCAGATCGCGCGGAGGGAGACGACGGGATCACGCAGAGAACTGTGGAAGCGGAGGACGTTCAAGGCCGAACGCAACCGGCAACGTAGTCTCCAGCACCCACTTACAACTAAATAGCCGAAGCAGGCCATCGTAAGAGAAACGAGCCCTGCGCTCGATTTCCGCCAAGCGGCGGAAATCTGCGCAGGCTTTTTTTTTGACCCGGGACTATGGATTCCGACCAGAGATCCCGGAGTAGCGCCTGCTGGGCGACGAATCTCCATTCGGACGCGTTGGAAGGAGTGTCATGAAAAGCGATCAAGGAAAACAAGAAGTGCGCATGGAACTGAAGTATTGCGAGCGCTGCGGGGGGTTGTGGGCGCGGGAATGTGGGGGTGGAGTGATTTACTGCGACCACTGCTTGCCCAAAGTGGACGACTTGCCATTGCCGAGGGCAAAGCAGATAGCGAAGAAAAGAACGGACCGTGTGATCCTGCCGGTGCGGCGGCGCACGGTAGTGGAGCGTTATGAGATCGATCCGGGCGATGGCGACGAAATGGATTTTGAAGCCATGGGAGGTGTGGCATGAGCGGCATGATCGCGTGGATCCATGGCAATGCCGACGCGGAGGGGCCGGAGGCGAATCTCCGGGAGCAGCAAGCGCAAAGCGCAGAGGCAGGTGAGCGCAAGCCTCCGCAGCGAGTCGAGGCTAAAACGGGCGACGTGCCGGCTGGGCAGGGATTTCGGGTTCATCAATTTCCTGGGCGGACGGTGGAGATGCCGGGCAGCGGGGCGGACGAAAGCGTCCGTCCCCAGATGGACGTGGGTGGTTATCCGCAGGAGGTTGAATCGACCTACGAGGATCCAGAGCGGCGGGTCTATCGGGGGAGGACGATTGCGATGCTGCGGCGTTACCTGAAGTATTCGATTGAAACCGGGCGTCTGCCGTCAGTGTTGGGAAAGGAATTCTTTCGCGCGAAGGTTACTTCCTACAAAGTGGGAACGTTTGAAGATCGAGTTATCTTCGTGCACGACATGGAGATCTGCCTGCAACAACTGGATGAGTTTTCCCGGCAACTGATCGGGCGCCACATTTTGCAGGAGCACGATCACGAGGGGACAGCGAGACTGCTGCATTGCAATGAAAAGACGGTGCGGCGGCTGGTCCCAATGGTGCTCGACACGTTGAGCAAGATCTTGCTCGAGAAGGGATTGATGGAGTCGCTCGATGCGAGCAAAAAATCTTGTCAAGAGGGGGAAGAGGGCCAAAACTCGCTAAGTCGTTGTGAAGATGGAGAAAATAAATTTTGAAAAATGTCCAGTTGACCCTGCGCGATTTGATATTCTGAATATAGAGAGTTAGAAAAAATAGAACTCGGACAGAAGGCGCGCTTCCAGGCGCGCTTTCTGCTTTTTGGGAGGGCTATCGCCAAACAGCGATGGCCTTTTTGTTGGAGCGGGCGGACGCTCAGGCGCGATCGTCACTGGGCTATTGCGAGAGAAAGCGTTGCGAGAACTCCTGGCGACGCTGATTGTTGTGGGTGGCGCCAGAGGTCCTTCGACTGCGCAGGGCGATTGGCGTCCTGCTCCGCCCAGGATGACACAGTTTTTTGAATGGCGAATATAAGGGAGTTCGGAATGTTGGGACCATGAAAAAAAAAGCGAAGGGCAAGGCTGCAAAGAAGACCGCGAAGAGGAAGGCCGCACCGAAGAAGCAGACGGATGCAGCAGAGGTTCACAAGGATATTTCCGGGATGGTGAAGGCCGATGCACGGGAAATCACGTCGGCCGTGATTGCCCAGGCGAAAAATGGCGAACTGGCCCCGGCAAAGTATTTGTTTGAGATGGCGGGAGTGTATCCTCCACCGACGGATGGGAGTCAGGCCACGCCCGAGGAAGATTGCCTGGCGAAGACGCTGTTGGATCGACTGGGTCCGGAGCGGAAGGCGGTCGTGACCGAGGAAGTGGAGAGGGCGGCGGTTGAGAGCGCGGATGGGGGAGAGGGCGGCGCTGAGGGTGCGGGGCGAGTGGTAGCAGATTTGCCTTCGGAGGGCGAGTGAGAGCAGTTGAGAGTCGATCGGGTTTGGGTGGGCATGTTGGGGGTCAACTTCCCCACCCCGTCGCATAAAACGCGACAACGGTGGGGCCCCCTCGGTGAGCCTTGGTGAGATGAATTTGGAATTCAAATCCGTACTCCGGGTTACCGTAGAATGAGGCGGACAGGAATTTCCATCTTTTTCGTCGCGAAACGCTCCGAGGGGATGGAAATGCCTGGCGTGGAGGAGATGGGATTGGTTGGGGGGCAGGATTGTTCGCCCCGCACTGAGCCTCATCACACTGGACGCCGCGTACGGAGGGGAATGGATATCACCTGGTTGACTGCGCAGATTGGTGTGGGCGGAGGAATTTGGAACTTGGATAACATGGCCAGCCTGGCGGGGGCGGGGGTTACGCACATCGTGGACATGCAGATCGAGTTCGATGACACGGCTCTGGGGAAAGACTGTGGGATCAATGTGTTCTGGAATCCGACGGACGATGATTTCGAGCCGAAGCCGGCGTCGTTGTTTGGAGATGCGGTCAAGTTTGTCCTGGACGCACTGGCGGAACCGGACAACAAGGTGTTTATTCATTGCGCGGCGGGGATCCATCGTGCTCCGATGATGGCGCTGGCGGTGCTGGGGTCGATGGGGTGGAAGCTGGAGGATGCGATGGCGTGGATGGAAGCGCGGCGTCCGGTAGTGGATTTTGCCGAGGTTTATGTAAGAAGTGTGGAGAGGTTTCTGGAGGGCGCGGGTTAGGCAAGAGATCGATGTAGCGGGCTTGAGTAACATGTACAAAGGTCAAAGTCCCTACCCGGCTTGAGTTTTGTGATTGAGATGGCTCCGATGGAGGAGAGAGATATGCGTTACGCTGGCGGCCGCCCTGTGGGGCGGCTTTGTTGTTGGGCGATTTTGATGGTCGTGGTGTGCGGGCTGAATATCCCGAGGGCTCGAGCTGCGGCTGATCCGCAGAGTGGTCCGGCAACTACGACTGTGACCGACACGGTGTATCAGGCCGACGGAAGCGCGGCGCAGGGGAACCTGATCATCGAGTGGCCGGCGTTTGTGACAGTGGGCGGGACTCAGATTGCGGCGGGGACTACGAACACCGCGCTGGCGTCGAATGGAACGTTCAGCGTCGCGTTGGTTCCGAATGCGGGCGCGGTTCCGGCGGGAGTGTATTACACCGTCGTCTACCAAATTGGGGCTGGCAGCGTCCGGACTGAGTATTGGGTGGTGCCGACGAGTTCTCCGGCGAACCTGGCGACGGTGCGGGCCACCCCGGGATCGGGCGTGGCGGGACAGCCGGTCTCTTTGCAGTACGTGAATTCGGAGCTGGCGACCAAGGCGAACGACAGTGCGGTGGTGCATCTGGGGGGAACGGAGACGATCAGCGGCGCGAAGACATTTTCGGCTGCGCCGAGCGTTCCGGCTCCGACTGGATCGGGGCAGGTGGCGAACAAGGGCTATGTGGATACGTCGGTATCGAATGTGGGAGCGGGAAATTTTCTGGCGACTGCGGGCGGAACGATGACCGGACCGATCACGCTGCCGGGGAATCCGGTGTCAGCGCTGCAGGCTGCGACCAAACTTTATGTAGATACCGCCGGGGCGGCAAAGGCTGATCTGGTTACGGGATTGGTTCCCGCGAGTGAGTTGGGGACAGGGCTGGCGACGTCGGGCACTTGCCTTCAGGGGAATGGGAGTTGGGGGGCGTGCGGGACGGGGACGGGAAATCTGTCGACGGCTCCGACGGCAACGCAGACAATTTCGCAGCCGGCGGGAACGCAGTTTTCCACGAATAATCTGGCGAACATCCGGTATGTAACTTCGAGCTGGAACTGGGCACAGACGCCGGGGGATAACCTGGCGACGGCGGGCACGGCGACAATCCATTTGAGTCCGTGCCCACTGGGAATCGATACGGCATCGGGCGCGAATTACTACATCTACAAGGTTTATGTTTCCGGGACGGGAACTGCGGAAGCAGTGCCGGTGATTGGCGGGAGCTGCACGCCGGGGGCGAACAGCGGAACGATTATTGTTACCACGGCGCACACGCATGCGACGGGATATACGGTGGGATCGGCGACGGGGGGAATCCAGGAGGCGTGGAACGATGCGTGGGTGAATGACTCGGGGGCGGCCCCGAATGCGAATTCGCAAGCGGGCCCGTATGTAAAGTTGTCGGCGGATGCTCCTTACAGCGTGTATGCGTCGATTTACCTGCGCGGCCGCGGGGGAATTCTCGACGGAGCCGGAGCTCTGATTTCCTGCTCGACGCGGGACCGCTGCATTTATGTGGGAACAACGCAAGGATTCCCCTACGTCAATCATCACAAGATCTACAACGTGTCGGGAACGTCGACGGTGAATGTGGATGGGGTGCAGGTTTCGAGTGTGGTGGCGAGCAGCGGGATTTATACGGTTACGACGGCGAGCGCGCATCCTTTTGTAGTAGGGGATACGGTGGACTGCGAATATCACTCGCAGACCGCGGACCAGCACTGGAGTTCGCCGGTACTGAGCGTTCCGAACTCGTCCAGCTTTACGGTTAGCTTTGGCACGACGACGTTTGCGACGGGAGCAGCGACGTTCGGGTTCTGCAACCTGCTGAACGCATTCATCGAGAACAATTCGGATCACGTGGCGGCGCAGGACATCAACATTTTTCAGAGCAGTCCGGTGGGCCTGGGATATTTCACGTACGGAATCGTCAACGACAACGACCAGCAGTTCATTGTGGAGCGGGCGGCAAACCGTTCGAGTGTGGTTTTGCATGAGACGGCAAACTGGCCGATTGGGGCATTCTTCTACGAGCGGGCAGATCAAGGGAACGCGGGAATCACGTATGTACACGATTCGGAGCTAACGGGAGTGAACTGCGCGACGGGCGGGGGAAATGGGATGGTGGTGACGGACACGGTGTGCCAGGGTTTTCCGACTTACGGCATCCGGTATTTCGGAGGACTGCAGCCAGCCACGTTGCAGAATATTTATGAGGAGTCGACGGGGGGATCGGTGAATCCTCTCTATGGGTATGCGGCGCAGGCAGGATTCTTGCTGCAAGGGGGAACGGGAAACAAAATTCTGGGGACGTTTCCGGTGAACGGGTTTCCTCCAGGATTCGCAACAGGCGGGGGGACGGCGACGGAACGGACCTACTTTGTGGTGCCGCGGAGTTCAACGCTGGGGTATGGGCCGGTGCTGTTCGCCGGGTGGGCAGAGCCGGTGAACGGGATCGTGAGCATTCCGCTGGCGTGGCCGTCGGTGGAATTGCAGAGCAATGTGGGGCAGAGTCTGGGGACGGTGACGTGGGATGTGCTGGTGACGACGGGGGTATCGGCGTCTGCTCCGTGGGGCGCAGGGATGTATGCGATCGCAACGAATATTTCAGGATCGTGCGGAACGAATGGGATGTGTTCGTTCACGGATACGCAGGCCGCACCGGGAGCGTACACGGTGGCGGCGCAGCAGTTCACACCGGCGTTCTGGTTCTGGCCGGTGAATCTGGTGATCAATGGAACGACGGTGCTGGTGGAACAGATTGGAGCGGATCCGTCGGCGGTGGCGAGCCAGGGGACGCAGGGGGTGTCGATTGTGGCGGCGCAATGTAAGTCGGCGGGAGTGAGTCGGCGGAGAAGTCCGATCTGGGTCAGCTGCCTGACCAGCGAAGGGGGCGGAGGATCGGGATCGATCGCGACGGTGTTGCAGCAGCAGGACACATCCAACAACGGGCCGGCGGTGAACAGCAAAGGGCGGTTGAATTTTGGGAAGGTGATCAGCGCTCCGAATGATTTGATCACGCTGCAGGATTCAAACATGAGCAAGACGCTGGCGGCGGCCGGGCAGCGTCCGGCGAACGACACGGGGGACATCGCGATTGGCCTCGACCAGGCCGGCGGCCTGTCACAGCGGGCAGGAACTTCTGTTTCGTCGTACATCAATGCGGTGCCGACAGGAACGAACTGGTTGGAGCGGCTGACGACGACGCAGAAATCATTTCAGGTTCCGATTACGACGACGGGAGGAATTTCAGCGGCGAGCATCGGGCCGTATTCAGGAACGGCGTCGCCGTTGTGCATTGTGGATGGAGTAAACAATGCGACGATTGCGGCGTGCGAAACATACCTGGCAAATCTAGGGCTGGCAGGATCGGGGACGATCTGGAGTTTTGTGCCGGAGGATTTCACGACCGATCCGTTTGTGAACTTTCACGGAACGATCGTGCTGGGGCATCAGACGGGAACGGGCGATACGTGCGCAACTTCAGCGCCGTTCAATTGCTATCTGACGGAGGTACCGCTGACGCTGCCGACGCACTTGACGATTGCAGGACAGCAGAATCCGTCGCGATCGCAGGGAGCATTCAATCAGGGAACAGTTTTGAGTTTCGGGAATTCGTATCCTGCGCCTCTGGGCATACCGGCGAACGCGACATCATGGACTGGGACGGGAAATCATACTCCGGACTTCAGTTGCATCGGGACCGGCGGATCGCTGACGAACGGAACATATTACGTGGAACTGTGGGAGGCGCTGGACCGAACGGGGGGTACGGGCGGATCGAACAAGACTCCGGGGTATTCGGCGGCGACGGCGGAAGCGGCGGTGACGTGCGCGAATGGAACGAGCACGCAGAGTATCCAGTTTCATGCGCCGACGGCTGCAGGGTCAGGAGCCTTTGCGGCGAAGGATTTCTTTGCAGGAACGGCAACTGTGCCAGCGGTCAATGGAGCGGGACAGGAGCAATCGAATCTGGTGGGAACGCAGTGGGCGTGTCCGGGAGCGGCGGGATCTCTGGACGCTACGTTCGGATGTGCGATTGCGGCGGGGCTGGCGACGATCAAGGTGGTGCCGGCGGTTTCGGCGGTCTCGGGAAATCCTCCACCGCTGGTGGATTTGAGCACGTGCTTCGTCGGGCTGGGGACGGGCGTGCCTGGAGTGTCACCGAATTCTTTTGGGGTGAAGCTCCAGCACCTGACTCTTTCGGGGATGGGCGGCGGGGTAAACACGATGACTCCGGCTTCGAACGAACCTTCTTGCGGAGTTCTGGGCTGGACGGCGCAGGAGCAGAGTGGGCCGGATGACATCACGTGGACGGGTCCATGGATTAACACGGCGTTTTATTCCGGTTACAAGAGTGGGAACAGTTATGCGCGGCAACTGCACATGCCGTCGAATGAAGGACCGGGGCAAAGCGGGCTGACTTTCTATCCGGTGATTGTGGATGGGCGCGGACTGGGGAATGGGGGAGTCCGGACGCTGGAGGATTCGACGATTGCGATGCGCTGCAGTGGCTGCAGCCAGCAGCCGCACGAACCTTATTCGGTGTGGATGACGGGGAATGCCGTCGGGCTGCATGCGCATGGAATTCACGTGGAGAATGACGCGGGGGGCGACGGATTTTTTGTGGACAACCTGGCCTCGCTCGATCTGTCGGGCGTTACGGGATTCGCGGACGTGAATCACTACCTGGCGCATTTCAGCGCGACCAGCGATCCGTCGTGCGTGTTGGCGACCAAGGTGGGCAAGAATGGCGGCGTGGCTGACGATGCGGTGGGGTATGCGAACACCGGCTTCAACGCGACTGCGTTTCGTTATTGCACGCAGGAGGCGAGCGGAGCACGATCGCTGGCTACCGGATTTGAGAGCACGACGCAGACCGCGGGGCAGAGCACGGGGATTCCTTATAAGGTGGTCGCACTAAATTCGAGCGGAACGGTTGTAGTGAACAATGCAGGGAGCGACAACGCATTTGGAATCGAATTGAGTGGGCTGACGTCCGGTAGCGCGGTGGAAGTGGCCACGCTAGGCAGCACCTTCTGTATTCCGGACAATGCGACGACCGTCAATAACCTGGTCGGCGTGAGCGCGTCGACGGGCGGAGGCTGCACGGATCTGGGGCAGAGTGATGCGACACAGGTGGCGGTGGGCACGCAGATTCTGGGGCGGTTCAAAACAGCCGTGAGTGCGGGCGCGAATGCAGGGATCCAGCTCTTTGGGCCGGGACATTATGGAGCGAACGCGACCAGTGGCAGCAGCATTTCGGCGGTGAGCGGAACCTTCAGCGGCAATGTTTCGATCAGCGGGCAGTTGCTGGTGGCGGGGCCGTGGACAGTCAGTTCGCCGATTCCGGGGACGGCGATGTCGCCGGCGAGCACGGGAACTTCGGCGCTGGGAATTTCAAGTGACGGAAATTTTTATGTCTCGGCGAATGGCGGGAGTCCGCAACAGGTGGCGACGAGCGCCACGAGTTCGTACTTTCCGAATTTAAATCAGGAAGATGCGAATGATCTGGGCGAAGTGAATGGGACCAACGCGCAAGGGTTGCACGTATACGGGACTTATACGAACTCGTCGAATTACGAACGCACCGGCCTGGGTTGGGACGCTACGAACGGATATTTCGTGGTCCGAAATGAAAATGCGGGGAGCGGCTTGCAGCGTGGGCTGGGATTTGCGATTGGGGGCACGACGCGATGGGGAATTAATTCGTCGAGCGAGTTGAAGCCATTTTCAAATAACTCGTTCAATATTGGAGACGCATCGTTCGCTCCGCAGACGATTTTCGCGGCAACTTCCTTCGATACGCTGACTTCTGGGCGGCTGAACTTTGAATTGTGTAATGACGGGACGACGGGGACTTCGCTCAATTTCCTGGCGAAGTACAACTCGGCGGGCTGCGCGGTAAAGTCGGGCACATCGGATACGGATGGGCTGATTGGAATTGTGAGCAACGGGTCGGGGACGACGGGGAATGCAGTGATTACGTATCGGGGATATGTGCCCTGCTCCTTCGACGGTACGCCGGCGCTGGGAGATTTCGTGTCGGCGAGCACATCGAACGCGGGCGATTGCCACGATGCGGGAGCAACGCGTCCGACGGGCGTGCAGGTGGTGGGGCGAGTGGAGTCGCTGAGTCCAGGGAGCGGAACGTATGGGGTGAGGATCTCGCTGGATTCTCCGGCGGGGGCCGGATTGGCATCGCCGGCGTTTACGGGGACTCCGACGGCGCCGACGGCAAGTTTTGGAACTAACAACACACAGCTCGCAACTACGGCGATGGTGGCCAGCGGATATGCGACCGGATTTCTTACCGAGCCGGTTTCAGGAAATGTTGGAGTGATTCCGTCGTCTTCGGCAAATAAGGCGTTGTTGTGGGGAATCATGGTGATGCAGCCGACCACAACGTCGAAGATCATGTACACGGTTGGATCGAATCCGGACAACACTTCAACGAACACCTACGATCTTGGGCTTTACAACAGCGCGGGAACGCTGGTGTTGAATCTGAGCGCGGGAAGTTTGCACGGGAGCACGTTCGCGCCAGCGGTGGCGCCGGTCACGATTTCGTGGCAGCAGGGCAGTACGTTGCTCCAGCCGGGGAAATATTATCTGGCTTACTACAGCAGCCTGACGACTGCGCCCCCTTCGCTGAGCAGTCCGAGCGCTATCGCCGTTACCTTTTATAAAGGTGAGGCCGGGGGCACTGGGACTTGCGGGAGCACGCAGGGGTCGGGAGGATTCAGCATTACGCCGCGGTCGGGCGGAATATTGCCGGCGACGATTATGCCGCCGGCGGATAGTCCGTCCTCTGGGGCTTGCGTTCCTGCGGCGTTGATTTATTAGGCGGGGCAGTCAACTTCCCCACCCTTTCGGCAAGCTTTATCGCGCTGAGGAACGTGCGGAGAAATGGGGCACCTTCGAGGTTTGTTTTAGCCATCGGCATTTGCCGGCGGCTTTTTTGTTGGGGACAATTTTTTTCGGATGGTGGGTATGAGCGGGAGAGGCGTGTTCATTTTGTTTTGTAGCCTGGTCCTGAGTGGGGGCAGACTGCACCGTTCCGTAGCCGGTCACCACGACGACGATGGTCTCGGGCCGAAGGTCGTGGTGGCGCCGAAGTAGGGTCGGGCACGTGGTGGTGGTGAGAACTGCCGGGCTTTGCCCGGCTGGACAGCCGAGGGCGGCTGTCCCCAGATGAGCATAGTGTCGGCCATCGGCTCGCCGGTGGCTTTTTTATTGGGGATTAGCTTTTTTGGATGGTGAGTATGAACCAGAGCGGAGTGTTTCTTGTGTTTTGTTGCCTGGCGCTGATTGGTGATTTGGGGTGCGCGCGGAGAGCGGAGCGAGAGATGTTGCCGAATCTGATTGTTCCGGTGAGCTGCGCTTCGGCGATCACGCTGGTCGAGTGCGATGCGGGCGTGAGTCCGCCGAAGTGCAGGAGTGCGCGGGTGACTTATCGTCGAGGGTGCGAGCAGGTCGTGGTGGCGCGGAGGTAGGGTCGGGCACGGGGTGGTGGTGAGAGCTGCCGGGCTTTGCCCGGTTGGACAGCCGAGGGCGGCTGTCCCCACATGAACATAGTGTTGGCCATCGGCCTTGCCCGGTGGCTTTTTTATTGGAGTGACGGGAGAACGTAATGGGACAAACTGCTCAGAAAGCTGGGTGGAGAAAGATCGTAGGGACAGGGTTGGTGGTGGTGGCCGGTGTGTTGTTGGGGAGCACCCTGGCAGAGGCTACTACTTACTACGTCAGTTCGAGTGGAGGAAGTGATTCGAATAACGGGACTTCAGCGTCGACTGCATGGCAGACGATCGCGAAGGTTAACTCGCAGAGCTTTGTTTCGGGGGATTCGGTTTTGTTCAAGCGGGGGGATGTTTGGAATGAAGGTCTGGCGCCGGGATCTTCGGGGAGTTCGGGAAATCCGATTGCGTTTGATGCGTATGGAACGGGGGCGCCGCCGACGCTGACGGGATATTACACGGTGCCGTCGTCGGCCTGGGTGAATGTGACGGGCAATGCGTGGAAGGCGGCGGTCCCGGCGACGTTCACGACTGTGAACTTCTGTTTGTTTGGATCGATATGGGGGCAGAAGGTTTCGGCTTCAACTACGAATCTGACGGCGCAGTGGGATTTTTATCTGGCCAGTGGATTTGTGTACACGTACTCGGTGGGAAATCCAGGGAGCTTTTATGGCGTTCCGATTGTACCGATGGCGATTAGCAATACACCGGTGATCAATGTCAATGGGAAGTCATGGCTGACGTTTCAGCACATTCTTGTGAACTGGTTTGACCAGTACGGAGTGTACGTACAGGGGACAAGCGATCATCTAGTCTTCGCGAACATGGAAACGGATTCGATGATTCCGCAAGGTACGCAGCCGCTGGGGTTTTACGTCGACGAGAGCACGCCCGGACCAGGGGACATCAAGATATACAACTCGGAAGCTCACATGAACTATGACGGATTCAGGTTTGATGGCGTGGCGACGGCGATCACGATGGTGAACGACAAGGGTTATGCCAACCGGGATGGGGCGCTGGTCGATAACACCGGGGCTGTGACTTATTCCTTCTGTCATTTTTATGCTTCGAGTCTGGCGCTGGCGGGATCGACGGATGTGGAGGCGGTGAGCGGGAGTGGTCCGATTGCGGGATTGGGAAATATAGCGGCGGATACTCCACCGGCGGTGCAGGCCTGGCAGCGATATCCCGCGGAGGTGACGTTGACGGTGGACGACGCGGGAATGACTCCGGGCGCGGATACGTATTACGCGAGCACGGTGCTGCCGATTGCAGATGCGGCCAGCGTTCCGGTCGGAGCCGCGATCACGGTGGGATATGCGCTGGCGCAGACTCTGATCCCAGAATTTCAAGGATGGATCAACGCGGGGCGGGATGTGACTTCGCATTCGATCTCGCACACGTACTACACGAATACCGACGCACTCGACATTCAGTACACGGGGAGTGGAACGGCGGCGACGCTCGCGATCAGCGGCAAGATTTTGACGATCACGGTAACCGGAGCTGCAGACAACGTGAGCTACAACCTGGCTCAGGGACAACCGCAAGGCACAATCGCGGGATTGCGCACCGCGCTAGTGGCAACGGGAAAGTTTACTGCGACGGAGGCGACTCCATGCCAGGGGCCGTATGGAACGGGCTGTTCGGCGTACACGGAAGCGGCGCTGCTGGCGCAGGATCTGGCCGACGTGAGTACGCAGGGCGTAAAGAGTTCCGTATACGCGATGCAACTGGATGTAACCCGGCTGACTACGGACGAGATCACTCTGTCGCGGCAGTGGATGACGACGAATCTCACGGGACTGCCTGCAACGCCGGTTTATGTGTATCCCGGAGGATATGAAACGAGTGCGATGCAGGCGATTACAGCCGGCGTGCCTTATACAGGAGCACGGGGCGCACTGAAGGAAGACCTGGGGACGAAGGATACGTATGCGAGCGGATTTGATCTTCAGAACATTACTAGTTTCGGGGTGAATCCGTCGTGGCAGGGGCTGGCACCAGCGGCATTGCAGCAGAAAGTGCAGGCGTTGCTGTGGAAGGAGCAAGTGTGGGGAGTGCCGTGGGGAATTTTCTGGCACTTCAATGCGGCCACCGGAGTCGGCGAGCTGAGCGGAACCGAAGTCACGAATCTGATTGCGGATTTGAAGGCGGGTGGGGCGACGATCCAGACGAATACGGGGCTAGTGAACTGGCTGGGGACGGGCGCGCTTGAGACCGGGACGGACGGGAATTTTTACTACAAGTCGGCGGCTACGGGAGTATTTGCGTCGGGAGTAGGGCTGGACTTTCGTCCGACGGCGGCGTCGCCAGTGGTGGATGCAGGGCAGAATTTGGGGACGGCGTATCAGATCGACATCAACGGAATTAATCAGAACAGTTATGGGAGTGGGTGGGAGATTGGGGCACACGCTTACATTCCGGGGACGACTTATGGGGGGAGTCTGCCGGCGGGAGTGCACTTCACTATTGGAGTGCTGTAGGGGAGTGAAATTTCTCCATTTCTCACGCTGAGAAACGCGCGAGAAATGGGACACACGGATTTCGGGACGAATTTGGAAGTCAGAATCCCCTGTCGCATAAGGCGCGACGAGGGTGGGCACCCTGGGCGGTTGGCTGGAACAAATTAAGGAGGAACGGGATGAAGAACGAGATTAAGAAAAACACTGGTGGTGGGGCGCGCACGGCGGTTTCGCTGGTGCTGTGCATGACGCTGATGCTGGGCATGACGATCGGCATGGCGGGATGTTCGACGAACTGGATCGGGCAGGCGGAGCAGATTGTGGCGGCGATGATTCCGGCCGCGGCGAATCTGCTGACGCTGGTGGTGGCGCTGGAGGGTAAGACGGTGACGGCGACCGATCTACAGACAATTCAGAATGCGGGGACGCAGGCAGGAGTGGACTTGCAACTGCTCCAGTCGCTGATTGCAGCTTATGAGAAGGCGGACGCGGCTACGAAGCCTGGAATTGTGAATCAGATTGAAAGCGCGATTTCGGCGGCGCAGGGGAGCCTGGCGGCGGTGTTGCCTGCGCTACATATAAAGGATGCGGCTACGCAGGCCAAGATTACGGCAGTGGTGGGAATCCTGCTGTCGGAGGTGGAGTCACTGGCGGCGGTGGTGCCGCTGGCGAGTTCTCCGGCGCTTTCGCAGAATGCGCTGAAGGATGAGGGTCCGGTGAACGTTAAGGCTCCACTGAGTGCTGGAGAATTTGTGACTTCTTACAACGCTACGATGACGGCAAAAACGGGGAATGTGGATCTGGACAAGGCTACGGCCGGGTTGAGGATTCATCAGCATGGGAAGGTGGCGCGGTGGGCTACCGGTGGATTGCTGAAGTAGCAAAAGTGCGGTCCGTGACGAAACTCTTAAACCAAAGGGGCACAGGGAGATCAGAATCCCCACCCTGTCTCTGCACAGAACGCAGAGACAAGGGTGGGGCACCCGGTTTCAGAGGCGGCTGTGCTAGTTGGAATTCTTGGTGAGGGATGATGATGGGGGATTTGCGGTTGCTGCAACAACTCGGGTTGATGCTTGACGAGCACATTGGAGAAGAGACAGTGCGAGACGTGATGATCTCGCAATTGTTGAAGATCCGGCGAAAGGGTGAAGGCTTGGGGATGCTCGAGTTGAACCGGGCGCAGAAGGAATATTCGGAGAAGTGCAGCCGGCGAAATATTGTGCTGAAGGCCCGGCAGTTGGGAGTGACGACCTATGTCGCGGCGCGATTCTTTATTCAGACGATCACGCGGCCAGGGACACTGACGGTGCAGGTGGCGCATACGGAGGAATCGGCGCAGGTTATTTTTTCGATTGTACGGCGATTCTGTGAGCATATGCCGGCGCGGATGCGGCGCGGGGTGCTGAGGACTTCACGGTCCAATGTGCGGCAGTTGGTGTTTCCGCAGTTGGACAGCGAGTATCGGGTCGAAACTGCGGACGATAACGCAGGCCGTGGGATGACGATCCATTATTTGCATTGTTCGGAGGTGTCGCGGTGGCCGCGGAGCGGGATGGAGACGCTGGCGTCGCTGCGGGCGGCTGTGGTTCCCGAGGGCGAGATCGTTCTGGAATCCACGGCGAACGGAGCGGCGGGCGTGTTTTACGAGGAATGGATTAAGGCAGACGAGACAGGGTATACGCAGCACTTTTTTCCCTGGTGGTACGACAAGAGTTATCGCGAAGATGTAGGCAAGGGCAAAGTGCTGCCTCTGACAGACGAAGAGAAAGATTTGATGAGCTCGCATGACCTGACGGAAGGACAGATCGCGTGGCGTCGCAAACAATGGAAGACGCTGCGCGCGATGGCGGAACAGGAATATGCGGAGGATGCTGTGTCGTGCTTCGTGGCCTCGGGAGAGTGTGTATTTGATATGGCGGCGATCGAGCAAGCGGCGGCGCGGGGAGGGCAGATCACGGAATCGCAGGACAACGGGCGGCTATTGATCTGGTGTCCACCGAATGACGGCGCTCAGTGGCAGTACATCATTGGAGTGGATTCAGCAGGCGGCGGGTCCGAGGGGGACTATGCATGCGCGCAGGTGGTGGAGCGGAGCAAGGGGCTGCAATGCGCGGAACTGCATGGGCACTTTCCTCCGTTTGAGCTGGCGCGGCGGGTGGCGGAGCTGGGGCGCAAGTACAGGAACGCGCTGGTGGCAGTGGAACGGAACAATCATGGATACGGGGTGCTGGCTCATCTGAAGCACCTGCATTACGAAAACATCTATGAACAGGGCGGCCAGGAGGGATGGCTGACGTCGGCGGTGACGCGGCCGGCGATGATCGAGAATCTGGGAGCCGTGCTGGTCGAGCAACCGGAGCTGTTCTATAGTCCTCGGCTGCTGGGAGAACTGAAGACTTTTGTGCGGCATGCGGATGGGCACGCGGCGGCGACCGAAGGAGCGCATGACGATTGCGTGATGGCGATGGCGATCGCGCTGGGGACGCGTCGCGAGGATGCGGGGCGCGGGGCGCGGAAGCGCGCGATGGAGGTGGGTGCGCTAGCGGTGGGTTAGGAACAGTGGGCAGTGATCAGGGGCCAATGACCAGTAATTGCCGAAGATGGATGTTCATTCGTCACAGCAAAATGAGGGCGAGTTGAGGTAAGATGTCCGGCTTTGGTGGAAGCGGTTCAACACGTTCGGCGGATGCGGGGAGGCGCGCAGGGGCATCTGATGCGCTGCTCCGACGGGAATTTCTACGTAGTGAAGTTCCGAAATAATCCGCAGCACTTGCGAGTTCTGGCGAACGAGATGCTTGCGACGCGACTGGCAGAGCGGGTAGGACTTCCAGTGCCGGCGACAGAGATGGTGCAAGTCGACGAATGGCTGGTGGAGCATACGGCGGAGCTGAGTATCCAATTGGTACACAACACGATCCGATGCCAGGCGGGACTACAATTCGGATCGCGGTATGTGGTGAGTCCGCTGGAAGGACAGGTGTTCGATTACCTTCCTGTGGAGATGCTGGGACGGGTGCGAAATCTGGAGACGTTTGCCGGAATGCTGGTACTGGACAAATGGACTGGGAACGCGAACGGGCGTCAGGCGGCGTTCTGGCGAAAGTTGCGGGAGAAGAAATACACGGCGGCGTTTATCGATCAGGGATATTGCTTTAATGCGGGGGAGTGGAGTTTTCCGGATTATCCGCTGCGGGGAGTTTACGCGCGGAATGAAGTATATGAGAGTGTGCACGGGTGGGAATCTTTTGAGCCTTGGCTATCGCGGGTGGAAACGATGAAGCCGGAGGTTGTGTGGGATCTGGTGAATGAAATTCCTCCGGAGTGGTATGGCGGAGACCGAGACGGGTTGGAGAAACTTGCGTGGACGCTGATCGCACGGCGCGGGACGGTTCGAGAATTGATTGAGGCGTTTCGAAGTTCGCCGCGGCAGCCGTTTCCGAGGTGGGTGGAGCAGGCTTAGGGGATACACAGAGGTTGACGCCTGATGGCAGATCGACGACAGCTCGAGTTTTTCCTGTTGCGGTATGTGCCGGACGCGGTGAAGGATGAGTTCGTCAATATTGGACTGGTGATGCTGGAGCCGGGGGCGAATGGGGCGGGATTTGCGGACGTGCGGTTTACGCGAGATTGGCGGCGGGTGCGGTGTCTGGATCCGCAAGCGGATGTGGAGATGCTGGAGTCACTGGAGCGGGAAGTTCGGGGACAGTTGGGTGAGGTGAAGGATCGGGCGACCTTAATGCTGAAGCTGCAGGACTCGTTTTCGAATCTGATTCAGCTTTCGGCGACGAAGGGAGTTCTGACGGAGGATCCGGCAGCAGAGATGGAGACGATGGCTTCGTTGTATTTTGAGGCGGCGCGAACTGGTGGAAAACGCGACGCTACAGGACGGCAAAAAATCCTGGGTACGATGCGGGATGCGTTTGAGCAGGCTGGCGTCCTGAAGTTGTTGCAGGCGGTGCCGGTGGCTCCGTATACGAAGCCGGGCGATCCGTTCAAGTTTGATTTTGGATATCGCGTGGGCGGTGAACTGAAACTGTTTCATGCGGTCTCGCTGAAGGCGGGCGTGGATGCGGCGGTGTTGTTGGCGGCCAGGTATCCGCGGATCGCTCCGGCGATGGCGACGGCGGTTGGGGCTTCGCCGCTGCTGACGGCGGTGGTTGAGGACGGGTTAGATCGGGCCGGAAGTGAGGTTGGGTTTGCGTTGGAGATGATGGAGGAGAGCGGGATCAAGGTAGTAGAGACAAGGGGAATGGCCGAGATTGCAGCGCTGGCGAGGGTGGAGTTGAGGGCGTAGTGAGAATCTTTAACACGATCAGCGTTGCCCTGGTGTTGCTGGGTGTGTTTGGTGATCGCGATTGACCTTGCCGATTGTTGTGGCATGAGTGGGAACTGGGCTGTTTTGGATTTTCACTAATATGCCGTGAAGTCCGGACCGGGTTGGATTGTGGCTCCGCTGCGGCGGGGCTTTTTTATTGGGACGGAGCGAGATCGGAAGGTTAACCACAGAGGACACAGAGGGAAATCAAAATCTCGACACTCTCGCAAAGTGCGCGAGAAGGGCGGGGCAACCAGTTCAGTGTTCATTCGAGTAAGACTGACAAAATCATGAAAATTACAGAGGCGGTGCGCGGCGCGTGGCGCCGGGTGGCGGGAGTGTCCTCCGGGAGCTCCTCAATGCAAATCGAGAAGAGGCGGCGGACTAAGGCGTTGCCTTCGATCTTTAATTCTTACGGTCCGATGAGCGATGCGGTGCCGAAGCTGACGCCGTACAACTTGCGGCGGTTTTCGGAGATACCGATTGCTCGGCGGGCGATCAACTGTATTAAGGATCGGATTGCGGGGATGCGATGGCGGGTACAGCCGCGACAGGGGTATGCGCTCGAGGCGATTCCGGATGGGGCTGCGCGGGTGCGCCTTCTGACCAATAACTTTGAAACGCCGAATCCGGATGACTCGTTCCGGTCGATGGCGGAGCAGGTTCTGGAAGACATTATTGTTGGCGGTTTTGGGGCGATCGAGGTGCAGAGGAATCCGGAATGGAGTGAGAGTCCCCACTCAACGAAAACCGCGTTGAGTGGGGCACCCGTTGCTTCTCAGCGACCGATGCCGCTGGTGTTGTGGCCCGTAGATGGGGCGTCGATCCGCATGAATATTGATTGGGATGGATCTCCGAGCTCGCAGCGATACATGCAGATTACGAATCAGTCGGGAGCGAAAGGCCAGATCGAGCTGAATGACGATGAGCTGATGTATATCCGGCTGAACCCGCGGACGCATACGCCGTTCGGGCTGGGGCGCCTTGAGGTGGCGTTCGAAACCATCAACTCGTTTCTGGGCGCGCACCGGTATGCGTCGCGGCTGGCTTCGAACACGGTGGTGCAGTATGCGTTGTGGTTGCAGGATTTGACGCCGGAACATCATGAGCGGTTGATCCGGTGGTGGCAAGACGAGATTGAGGGCACGGGAAAGGTGCCCATCCTATCGGTCGAAAGTAAGCCGGAGGTGCTGAGGTTCGGTGGAGGCACCGATGCAGATTTGCGATTGCAGTGGCAGGAGTTTCTGCTGCGAATCGTCGCCGACGCATTCGACCTTCCTCCGTTTTATCTCGGGGTGGAGCGGGATGTAAACCGCTCCACCGCGGAGGAATACAACGACCTGGCCTTCCGACAGGCGATTGTGCCGACAGCGCGTTTGCTGGCGGAAGCGCTGACCCGGGACGCGATCGGGAAGAAACTGGGATGGAATGATCTTGAGTTTGTGTTTGCGGATGTGGAGACGACAGATCCGCTGGAGGAGGCGCAGATCCAGCAGATTCTGCTGCAGAGCGGAGTGCTGACTGTGAATGAGGTACGGAGGATGCGGGGGCTGCCGGAGATTGGTGGATAGGTTTCCAGAATAGAGGCTTAGGCAAGGTCCCCACTTCTCGCAGAGGATGCGAAAACTGGGGCAGCCGGCAAAGGTGGGGTCCTTCGCTTCGCTCAGGATGACAACGGAAAATGAAAGCAGGGTGTGATGACGATTGCGTTGGAGAGCATGGCGGTTGAGATGCCGGAGGTGGAGGGGCATCCGAACCGCGCGGAGTTTCGAGGAGTGCTGACCGTGGTAGATGTGCCTTCGCAGCGCGCGCCATCGGGGTCGAAGGGACACCGGGTCTTGCTGACGCGGGGAGCGGCGGAGGCGGCACTGCCGTCGTTGCTGGGGATGGCTTTGGATTTCGCTCCCTCGTTTGACCGGCATGATCAGAGGCGGAAAGTGGGCGTCATTACCTGTGCGGAAATCGTAGGGCGCAATCTGGAAGTGGGCGGGTATTTGTACGCTAAAGATTTTCCAGACATTGTGGAAGAGATTGCGCGGTCGGGACGGCGGCCGGCGAAGAAGGACGGGCCCGCGGTTCCCACCCTAGCCGCAAAGAGCGCGGCTAGGATGGGGCACCCGGTGCGCTTGACTGTTGCGGCAGACGCATTCCAGAGCGAGGGAGAGAGGCTGCGGACTTCGCTGGCGGCTGCCGCGGAACGGATTCGGGAACTGGCTGTGGATATTCGAGCACAGCCAGGAAACGACGTTGGTCCTGTCACCTTACAGGCGACGGCGGAGAGCGGACTGGGAATGTCGTATGAGTTGGCCGATGTCATGCTGGCTGACATCCGGGCGCGGGTGTGGATTCTGACGAGAGTAACTTTCACGGGAGCGGCAATCTTGCGGAAAAACAAAGCGGCCTACGAAGAGACCTGGATTGCACTCGGGAGCTAGAGCAGGCTTGTCCTGCAGTGAGTGTCGAGTCAGGAAGATCAAAAGCCTTGAACCGCAAAGATCGCGAAAATTTCGCGAAGGACGCTAAGAAAGGGCTTGTGTGAATGGAGGAGGAAATAACGATGAATGAAGAGATAGTGCAGCAGTTGATGGCGACGGCGGAACGGCTGGGAAATGCAGCCGAATCGCTGGATCGCGTGTTGGGGCGGCTGGATGCGCAGCAGGAAGCGCTGAATGCGAAAGTGGATCGCATCGTGGCGGCAGTGGATGAGCGGGGTTCGTATGAATCGGAGCACGGCGACGGGGCGCGTCAGTTGCAAGGGCGAGTAGCAGAACTGGAGAAATCCAACGCCGATCTGAAAGCTCAGGCAGCAAGAATGGTGCGGAAGACCCTGCCTCCGATGGTGTCGGCGATTCTGGCGAAGAGTGGGACCGATGCTGGGGGGGAGAAAATCGACAAGAGCGTGCTGGATAAGTCGATGCAGAGCCTGAGCGTGGAGCAGCGGATTGCGGTGAAGGCGGAGCTGGCTCGGGCGGGGATGATCGAGTAGATCAGTCGCCAGTTGCCAATGGTCGTTTGCCAGTCAAAGCGGGGCGCGAATCATCGCACCTTTTTTGTTGTTGCGGGCTTTAAGTTTTTGATCGAGGAAGCAAATCAAACTAGGAGAAAACATGAAGGGACAATTTTTGGACTTGATGGCGGCGGCGGATTATCTAGGGCCGGGAGCGATCGAGGTTGAACGCTACCAGACAGAGATCTTCGACATCGTACAGCGGCGGGGGGCGTTTGGGCAGCGACTGAAGCAGGTTCCGGCCACGGGGCATCCGTCGCGCTTCTTTGAGGAGACCGCGATCCCCGCGCCGACGGCGACTCAGGGATTCATGGATCCGCGCAACATCGCACCGGTAGCGCAGACGCCGACTCGCATCGAGTTGTCGGTTCCGCTGAAGGCGCTGGTGTCGCAGATCAACTACAACCTGTTCGATCTGGAAGTTACGTCGCAGCAAAGCCAGTTCGCGTACCTGCAAGCGAAGGACCTGGCGGACGCGGTAGACGGGCTTCTGCGTACGCACGATGTTGCACTCTGGAACGGCACCGATACGTCGTTGAGTTCGCCGACCACGACGCAATATTTCGGCGTGATCGGACAGATCGAAGCGGGCGGCAACACGACCACAATCGGAACGACGGCGAGCATTGTCGACGGACTGAAGAGCACGATTGCCACGATGGTAGCGAATTCGTCGTTTCAGGTGCGTCCAACAGCAATCTACGCGAACCCTGTGCTCCTGGACCTGATCGACCGGGAGATGAAGACGGACTTCAACGTGGTGTTGAACACGGTGGAGATCACGGCCGGCTTCAGAGTAAAGGCGCTGTCGACGCAGGCAGGCGATCTGCCGCTGATTCCGGAGTGGGCACTCGGCTATACGGGAACGCCCGGTTCGGGCACGGCGGTGCTGCCCGCGTACATCGTGACCGAGGATCTGATCGAGTATCACTGGCTGACCGATCCGAATCCGCGGGTGTTCAAGCTGGGGCTGCCGGGTGCCCTGACTCAGCAGATGGTAGTGGTGAAGTTCGGTGCTCCGGTGGTGAAGGGAGCAAACTTTGCGCACTACGAGGTGAAGGTGCAGAGGTAGGAAAGCAGTCGTTGGTTGTTTGGTCGTTGGTCGTTGGTCATTGGTCGTTGGCTGGTCTCGACGCGATCTTGCGGGTTCTAGGCGAGAAAGCGTTTCCGGTAAACGACCGACGACTGACGGCCAACGACATTTTTGTCAGAGAGATCTCAATTATGAATTATTTGGAAACTACGGATTACTTGACTTACGGACTGAATGCGGCGACCGATCCATCGTGGGTGACGGCGGCGTCGGCCATCATCGACGCGCATTGCCGGCGACTGACGCTGGGGGTCAACCAGTACGAAGAGCGGTTGAAGATGCCTTCGGAACTGAACACGGTGCGGCTGAGTTATTTGCCGTTGGTGACGGTGGCTCCGGCGACTACGGCGATTGTTTCGCTGCAAGGACGATATGGAATTCCGCGGCGCGGGGAGTGGCCGTTTCCAGAGTTGAGCCTGGAATTTGCGCTGGTGTTCGCGTTGCCAGGGATGTGGACGGCGATTGATCCGACGACGATTGATATTTGGGCGGCGAGTGGGGAGTTGACGTTTCCAGTGAATGCGTTGGGACTGTTTTTTAACGAAGTGGATGTGGTCTACAACGCGGGATGGAGCCCGACTCCAACGCCGGTGCAAGTGGCGTGCGCCCAGATCGTAAAGAATGCACAGGCTACGCCGGCTCTGAATGTGAAGTCGGGGAAGATCGACCGCATGCGGCTGGAATATTTTTCGGACAAGCTCGTCGATGAGACGGTGTGCACTCTTCTGGAGCCGTATGTGTCGCGGAAGGGATCGTAATAACAGTGGGCAGTGATCGGCGGTCAGTGTCCAGCGGTGGCGGCGGGTTCTACGGACTGCGGAGGAAATTATGGGTGGCGGGATTTGCGGCGAAGCACTGGTGCGGGCGGCTGATGCGATGTTGCAGGCGTTGGGAGGAGAGACGGTGAGTTTGCTGTTGCCGGCCAGTGCGACTGCGGGCGATTCGGGAGGACAGTTGGGACTGGTGGATCCGGGTGTGCAGGAACTGGTGATCTCTCCAGTGGTCGTGCACAACTTGCCGACCACCAGCCTGGGGCCGCGACGGCGAATTGAGTTTACGCTGCCGGCCTCGGTGATTTCGGATTTGCTACCGGAGTTAGGGATGGGATCGGCAGATGATCTGTTCAACGTTGTGCTGGGGTTGAAGTATGGAACCGATCTTTTTCACATCGAGACGGCAGAGCCGGAGAATTTTGCCGGAACCGCATATTTCTATGTGGTGACGGCGGTGGAGTGAGGGAGGGCTGGTCTTATGCAATTTGCCAAGGACAGTTTTTTTCTGGCGTTACAGCAGCGGCTGGCGGGATTGAACCCAGCACGGACTGTGACTGTGAACGGGGCGACCGTGCCGGCCGTGGTGGTAATGGAGAATCTGCCGCCGTCGTCAGCGGAGCCGCAGCCGAACGCGTTCTATATCGAATGGGGAGCGGCGGATGTGGTGGGGGGGCATGCGGGCAACGGCGCGCTGATGAGCCTGGATGTGGTTCTTTCCTATTACACCTTCGGTTCGGTTCAGAGCATGGTGGACCGCGGCAGATTGCTGGGTCAACTAGATGATGAACTCCTCAGCATCTGCCAACCTCCGAACACTGAGAAACGGGATTACACGCAATCGCCGAGCGCGGATTTGGGTACGACTGTTTTTTGGGGGCAGCCGTCGTTCCTTGAGGGCAAGGGCGCCGGTATGTTCTGGGGACATGTGTCGTTTCCGGAACGCGCGAGGAGCGGCGTAACTGAGGACGCCGAGAGTTCCCAGGATGCGCGAGTCGAGCGCAAGGCGACGCTGACGATTTACTTCTTTTCGGAGGTGACGCTGTCATGAGTACTTCTCCGGTGCGGGCAGCGATGGTTCCGGTGACGCGGCAGATGAGGGCGTACTTTGCGCCGGTAAACAGGATCAGCGAGACGCCGACAATTTTCGATCCGGGATTGAGCGGGAGGTTCCCGCTGGATGATCCGCCTGCTCCGTGGCTGGATCTGGGATGGATTGACAACTTTGGGCGATGGTATGAGACACCGACGGCTGTGGTGCGATCGGGTGCGAAGTCTATGCCGGCAGCGCAGTTTCGTGGACCTCTCGACGCTGGAGTCACGTTTGACTTTCGGGAGTGGGGCAAGTTGCAGATGGCGCTCGCTTGCGGGTCAGAGCACATGAATGTTCTGGCTCCGGCTTCAGGTAGTGCCACGCCAGCGCCTTCAGGTGGAACACCTGCTGTTGCAGAGGCAGTGCTGACGGGATCGACCGCGAGCGAGTTGGTGTTTGGTTCCGGGGTGGGCAGCACTTTTTCTCCGGGATGTTTACTCGCTGTGGATCTGGATTATGCGGAACAGACCGGCTACGTGGGTTCGGGGATTGCGGCGGCGTACGTGAGCAGTCCGGCCGCGGTGAACGAAGACGCGAATTATATCCGGCGCGTGACGTTCAACGTGGGACGAGTGGTGGAAGTGACGGCGACGACGGTGTTGCTGGCGCAGCCGTTGCTGGGAGGAGCTCCGGCGACCGGGGCCTCGGCACAAGTTGTCGTGGCATTTGTGGATCGGGAAGGCGGAGCGTTTTTTCAGGAGTGGTCAGCCTTGTTTGTAGCGGAAGAAGAGTCGGGCGGGCGAGTTTGCTTTTATTATCCGCGGTTGAGTCCAAATGCAGGATCGAATGGGAAGGCTGCGGGTGGGTTTGTTCGGGAGGAACTGGCGGTGATTCAGAAGGCGCTATCGGCCATTTCGTTGCGCGCTTCGTTTGTGGCGCTGCCTTACAGCGATCCGAATGATGGGCAGACGGTGCTGTGTTATCGGAGTTATTTTCCCGCCGCTTTGGCTCAGGTGTATTAGGGGCTGTCGTCAATGGATCGTTGTCAGTGATCAGTTAAGAACCGGACGAAACTACGATGAAACTTACGATTGACAATCTGCAAGGGCTAGGCGCGGTGGACTATACGTCTGTTTTGGATGGGACGGTCGCTCCGCGTATCGAAAGGAAAATCAATCAGCCGACTCAGTTGCGATGCGGCCTGGCGGGCCTCTCCGGAATAACGACTCCGGCCACAGGCGCGCGAGTGATATTGACCAAAGCGAACGGGAGTTACATGTTCACGGGTTATCTGACTCAAACTTCGCAGGCTGAGTATTTGGGATGGGGCCAACAGGGGCCGGTGTATCGATATGAGTTAGTTGCGGAAAGCGATGAGGTGCTGCTTGATCAGAAGGCGTTGCCGAACCGCGCTCCATTTGTGAATCGGACTGCAGGCGCGGCGTTGCGGCAACTGGCACAAGACTTGCTTCCGGGCGGATTTGACACGAGCGCGGTTGCGGATGTGGACACGCTGGCTGTGTATGTTGTGAATCCGCAGAAGAAGTTTTCGTATCACGCTGCGGAAATTGCCCTGACGGCGCGGGCGAGCTACCGGGCCTTGAATGGAGGGTTAACTCTGGCCGCGGTGGGGGCGGCGGCGTATGCGATCGAAGAGACGGATGCGAATTTTACGCCAATGGGGTTGAACCTGACTTCTCCGAATCTTTTGGTCAACGATATCACTGCGACTGGACTGAACGAACCTCAGGCGTACGTCCGAGATTATTTTGTGGGCGACGGATTGAGCCTGCGCTTTTATTTGTCCCAGACGCCGTTTCAAGAGAGCAAGCCAGCCCTGATCGATGAAGAGTACGCCGGGCTGGGGCTAGATGCGGCAACCTGGCTTGTGACTGATTCGGTCGCGGGGGTATCGGTGACGGCGCAAACGCTTGAGGTAAACGGTGGCACTGGAGTGGACGGGCAAACGACGGTTGCCTTCATTGAGCAAATCGAGTTGGGAGGAGCACTCGAATTGCAGCATGGCGACGTGAGTTTTGCGGCGGCGTCGCAAGGCGTAATTGGCGGGCTGTATACGGGAACGATTTTAGCGACGAAATGTCTCGCCGGATTTCAGATTACGCCTGCAGGTTCGGGATCGAATATTCAGGGGCTGATCAGCGGAGTGGTGACGGGGCCGGTGATGGCTACCACTCCGGGACATCGTTACGTTTTCACGACGTATTTATATTCGATGGAAGTGTACCGGTCGGGCGAGACATATCACTCGTCGGTGCATCCGGCGGGGAGCGGATTGGGTGGCGCGGCGGTGGCGGCGAATCTCAGGGTAGTGCTGGAGGTGCAGGATATTGATCCGGCAAATCCGGCGACGCTGGTCGCGGCGGCGACAGTGCTGTATGACGACGTGATTACCGACGCTCCAGGATTCTGTACGTACGCGCTGGTAGATGCGATTCACATGCAGTGCAGTATCGCTTATACGTACGTGGCACACATTTCGCTCGCAGAAGTGCGGATGGCGCTGCCTGGTTCGAGCTATGTAACACAGTTGGCGGGAGCGCTGTCTGATGGAGCGGCGTGTGAGATTGCGAGTTCGACGACGCTGGATTTCTATCCGCAGTATGTGCCGCCGTTGAACACGCTGATTGTGGCCAGCTATCGGGGATCAGGGCGCGCGATAGCGGAGGTAGTGAACGGTGCAAGCATTGCAGGCCTGGCAAGCGGGGCGGACAACGGAGTGCGAGGGGCGGTACGAACGATGAAGAGTCCGAGCGCACGAACGCAGGCGGATTGCGAAAACGCGGCCCTTGCGATCCTGGACGATGCGACCGGGGCTGCGTGGTCGGGAACTTATGAGACGTATAGCGATTTTCTGCCGGGAGGAGCCGGGGATATTTTCCCTGGAGATGCAGTCAGGGTGAACGTGCCGTCGCGCGGCGCTGTGTTCGACGCGATCGTGCGGCAAGTCACGATTAACGTCATGGATCCAGCCGGTGACCGCGGGATGTACACGATTGAGTTCGCCAACGATCTGGCTGTGCCGCTGGCGTTGCAGGAGTCGGCAAGTGCGACGGCAGTTCCTTTACAGGATGTGCCGGTTCGCCTTTCGACTGCGCAGGCGGGAGCGTACTACCTGGAAAATCTGACCGAGGCGCAGATTACGGCGGTGAGCGCAACTACGGCGCAAGTCGACGTGGGGATGATTCCGCCGAGCGGATGCGGATTTGAAGTCCGCGCTCACGATTATGGATGGGGGCAGGCCAACGACCGGAATCTGCTGGGGCGATTCACGACGCAAACGTTCAGCCTGCCGCGGCTTGCGCGAACGCAGAATTATTTTTTGCGACTGTATGACAACTCATCGCCGCCACGATACTCACGTTATGCAGCGGCGCTGCATATTGATTATCCGTTATGAATGACGACGATCTCCAGGGAGGGTTCCGGCAGCCCGTGGGTGGGATGAAACCGCTACGGGCTGGACCCTATACCGCGAAAGATTTTCAGTTCGAGGTGCTCAGCCAGTTGGCGGAAATGCAAGCCATGACGGATGCACTGGACCAGGCTCTCAGAAATGAGCTTCACGCAAAACGAGAGCAGAGCAATCTTTTGCGATTCGATGGCCGGACGCTGGTCGCGCTGGGAGCGATCGCACTTTCAATTACTGGGTACGCACTGCAGGATGCGCGTAACTCATCGCGACGCGATGCGGAGATTGAGACGACAAAGGCGAGGGTCACGAACGTGGAGTTGATCGAAGCAGCAAACACAGAAGAGCGGATCAAGGCGCAGGTTCAGATTGTTGACTTGCGCGATGGGCAAGCGGAGATCAAGGCGCTGATTCAAGAGTATGAGAACGAGAGCAAGAGGGCGACTCCGAAGAAGTAGGCGCTGAGAAAGCACAGCGGCATTACGAAGATGAGCGGGCGCCTCACATGGCCGCTCACAGGCAAGAATTGTAAGCGATTTCATGTAAGGAATAAGGAGAAGAAATGAGTACACCTAGCACAACGATCATCGCAAATTTGAAGAATGTCGCCTTGCCGACTGGCAATACGTTCAAAGCCGCGAATGCGGCGGACATTGACATGGCCGGGATGCTGGCCGTGGCACAGACTAAAGCGCTCGAACTGAAAGCCTGCCTGACGCTGCTGGTCAAGGCAACCGATGGCGCCGACGGAAACTTGGCGACGCTCAATAACATTCTGGCCAGCCTGGTATAGGTCAGATTCGCAGTCAGGGGTCGAATTAGTGGGGAAAATATCCTCGGAGGGAACATGAATTTTCTGGAGCAGTTATTGCGCGGGATTGCGTTTGTGCCTGCATTAGTGAACGGGATTGAAGGACTTTTCGGAGATAAATCCGGAGCGGAGAAGAAGGACGCCGCGATGAGCTTCCTGCAGAATGCGCTGGCGACGATCGATGCCGTGTCGGCGCGGGAGGTCGTCGACCCTGAGAAATTCAAGGACGGAATTTCCCGGATCATCGATGGGACTGTGGAATGTCTGAACGCGTCGACGTGGGCGAAGAATGCAGCGGCGCCGACTGTGGGACCGCAGTGATTTTGCGATGTTGTCTTTCGCCCCCACGGGACTGCTGCGTCAATTCATTGATGACAATCCACAGCTTGCGCCCCTTCGGCAAGCTCAGGGCAGGTTGTGGGCTGTATTCTTTCGCCGCTTCGCGGCTATGGTCGAGGCGTGCTTTCGCGGCTGAGATTCAGCGGTGTTGCTTAGCCGACTTCTTCGCTCCAGGTTTCCAGATTCTTTTTCACCTGAGCCATGAATTGGTCTGCTACTGCGCCGTCGATCAGGCGGTGGTCATAGCCCAGCGTGAGGTGAACTACGCTCCGGATCGCGATGGAGTCGTTACCGTCTTTGTCGGTGATGACCAGCGGCATCTTCGTGATTCCTCCGACGCCCATGATTGCGGAGTTCGGCTGGTTAATGATGGGCAAACCAAAGACGGCTCCGAACTGGCCCGGGTTCGTTACCGTGAAGGTAGATCCCTCGACGTCGTCGGGCTTGAGTTTCTTGTTGCGGGCGCGTTCGCCTAAATCGGTGATACCTCGCTGCAGACCGAGGAAGTTGAGATCTCCGGCGTTCTTTAGGACTGGGACGATGAGCCCCCAGTCAAGGGCTACGGCGATGCCGACGTTGATGCTGCGATGGTAGCGAATGTTATCGGCTTCGAGCGAAGCGTTGATGATGGGCCACTGCTGCAGAGCCATGACGGCTGCGCGTACGAAAAACGGCATGAAGGTGAGGCGTGCTCCGTGGCGCTGCTCGAATCCGGCTTTGTACTTGGCGCGTAGGTTGACAATGCGGGTAAAGTCCACTTCGTACATGCAGTGGACGTGGGCACTGGTTCGGCGCGACTCGATCATGCGCTGGGCGATGATCTTGCGCATGTTGGTGAGCGGGACCAGGTCGCCGGGATAAGGCGCTGGCACGGTGGGGCGGGACGCGGGCGGCGCATCGCTTCGCTCGGCGGGACGGGCGAGTGAGTCCGTCCCCGCACGAGCGGGTTGTGATGGATGCGCCTCGATGAAGGACATGATGTCTTGCTTGGTGATGCGGCCGCCGAGTCCGGTGCCGGAGATTTGAGAGAGGCTAACACCGTGTTCGCGGGCAATCTTGCGGACCAGCGGCGAAGAGCGGGCCTCTTCATCCTCTTCGTTATGAGACGCGGCCGCTGGAGTGGATGCGGCCGGCTGGGCCGGAGGGGGCGCGGCATTCTTTTCTTCTTTTGACGACGGAGCAGCAGCGGCAGGCGCTGCTTTTGCCGGCGCGGCGGTGGACTTCGCGGCGGCCGCTTCGCCATCGACCGCGATAGTGCCGACGACGGTGTTCACTCCGACTGTGGTGCCTTCGGTGATTTTGATCTCCTGAAGAACCCCGGAAGCCGGGGCGGGGATTTCAGCGTCGACTTTGTCGGTAGAGATCTCGAATAAAGGTTCGTCGCGCTGAACTTTGTCGCCGGGCTTTTTCAGCCACTTGGTAATAGTTCCTTCGACGATGGATTCACCCATCTGGGGCATGATGATGTCAGTCGGCATGATTTCCTTCCACGCGGGCCTTCAAAACAGGAAGCCGCACGCAAACGAACATTATAACGTTCTGCGAGTGCGGGTGGTGAGCTGGCAATCAAACCTGAAAGCCTACCGCAGAGTTCGAAGAGAAATACCGCTGAGTCGCGAAGGAAGATCAATCAACGCGGGACTGCCTTATTTCTTCTCCGCTTATTTCATTTTGTCGTCTTTCATCTTTTCGTCAGCGCCGTTGGGAGCCACACCGAAACTGGTCTTCCAGAATTCCTGAACGGCCGGTGGGAGTTTATCCATGTGGGAGAGCAGCATGGTGATCTTCCAGCGGTCTTGCTCGCTGAGAGTTTTGTCCCAGGCGGGCATGCCGGTATAACGTATGCCGGTGCGAATGGTATAGAAGACACGCCACTCGGGATCGTCGGGTGGGTCGGAGATGAAATTAGGCGCCGGCGGATAAAACGAATTGGCCAGTGGTGCGGGTTTGCGGTCGAAAGCTCCGTGGCAAAGGGCGCAGTTCATGGTATAGAGCTTCATGCCATCTTCGAGAAACTGATCGGTCGGCGTGAGGGGGTTAATGATGCGCGGGGCGTGGCGCTCCGCGGATGCGTCGACGGCGCCCATGGCGATGCGGCGCTCGATGTGCGGAGGTTCGACATTGGCTTCCGTGGGAAAGAAGCCGAGCAGGGCGAAGCCGAGACCGCCGAGGATGAGGACTAGCAGGGTTACGATGACACCTAGGATGAACTTCTTCATGAGGCCTCCGGACGGGATATTGTGGCAGATGGGCGGGGTGGGGCGCTAGTTGGGAAGTGATTCGTTTTCTTCGCCGGTCACGTCTCCTCACGTGTGAATGCCCCACGAGAAGAGTTTGTAGAGCTTTGCTCAGCTCGAAGAACGAGGGCGTCCATCCCTACCTGGTTCGTAGTGGTCACGGTTCAATATGCTTTCAGGCGGCGGGATTCGCGGACGATGTCGGCTACTTTCGGCAAGTAGTGTTCTTCCTGCGGCGGTGAAAAGGGGATGGCGCTGTCGAGGCCGGCAATGCGGACGATGGGGCCGTCTAAGTCGTCGAAGGCTTCTTCGTTGATGATGGCGGCGATTTCTCCGGCGAGGCCTCCGGTGCGGGAGTGCTCGTGGAGGATGATTACTTTGTTGGTCTTCTTTACTGTGGCGGCGATCGCTTCGCGATCCAGCGGAGAGACGGTACGCAGGTCGAGGATTTCTAAATCGATTCCTTCTTTGCTTAAGATTTCTGCGGCCTCGAGTGCGGAGTGGACCATGGCAGCGTAGGTGATGATGCTGAGGTCGCGGCCTTTGCGGACGATGTTGGCTTTGCCGATGGGAACGACGTAATCTTCGGCTGGAACTTCGCCTTTGATGCGGCGGTAGAGATATTTGTGCTCGAAAAAGATACAGGGGTTGTTGTCGCGGATGGCGGCTTTGATCAGGCCCTTGGCGTCGTAGGGCGTCGCCGGGCAGATGACTTTCAGCCCGGGATTGTGGACGAACCACATCTCGGGATTCTGCGAGTGGAAGGGGCCGCCGTGCACGTATCCGCCGCTGGGGCCGCGCAGGACGATTGGCGCGGGCGCGCCCCAGAGGTAGTGTGTCTTCGCGACCATGTTGGAAATCTGGTTCATGGCGCAGGGAATGAAATCCATGAACTGGAACTCGGCGACGGGACGCATGCCGGTGAGCGACGCTCCGAAGGCTGCGCCTACGATGGCGGACTCGGCGATGGGCGTGTCGATGACGCGCTCGGGGCCGAAGCGGTCGATGAATCCATCAGTGACTTTGAAGGCGCCGCCGTAGATACCGATGTCTTCGCCGAGGCAGAAGACGGAGGGGTCGCGGTCCATTTCTTCCCAGATTCCCTGGCGGATGGCTTCGAGGTAGGTGAGTTGGGGCA
>CAWJRY010000005.1:0-278275 GCA_963845405.1 uncultured Acidobacteriaceae bacterium
AATACATCCATTTAGCGGTGAATCGCATTCTTAAATGAAGTAGGATAATGAGACGGAGAGGATGCTCGTCGAGGTCGAGCATCCGCGCAGCAACTGCGGCGCACTGTCAGTTTGTTTTGAACGAACCCTTATGCGCTCCCGGTACTTTCGGACGTTCGCCCCGGTCGCGATGTTTTTCCTTTTGCTGGTGGGGGCAGGCAATGGGCAAAATACGACGCTGATCAGTCTTGACCAGGCCGTGGATCTGGCTCTGGCACATAACCATGCCCTCAAGGCGTCGCGCACGCTGATTCTTCAGAATCAAGCACAGGAGATCACTGCGAACTTACGACCCAATCCTACGTTCGGGGCCGACACTCAATTCGTTCCTTTCTTCAGTCCGCAAGATTTCTCGGGCGACAATCTCAACAACGTGCAGCAGTTCGACGTCGGACTCAGTTATTTGTTCGAACGCGGGCGCAAGCGGCAACACCGCCTGCAAGCCGCGCGGGATCAGACGGCCGTCACTCGGGCACAAGTCACCGACGCAGAACGGACTTTGATTTTCAATGTGGGCCAGCAGTTCGTCAGTGTTTTGCTGGCGGAGTCTACGCTTCAGTTCGCGTTGCAGGATCTCCAAAGCTTTCAGCAGACCGTCGATATCGGAGAGACCCAATTCAAGTCGGGATACATCAGTGAAGCTGACTATCTTAAGATTAAATTGCAGCTCCTGCAGTTTCAGACCGATGTTTCTTCGGCGCGGCTGGCGAAAGCGCAGGCCCTGGTCGGACTGCGCGGGTTTCTGGGCTATAACGCGGTGCCTGCCGATGTCGACGTAATTGGGGATCTGGCCTACCAGCCGCTCAAAGCCCACCAGGAAGACTTGCAGATGAAGGCATTGCAGCAGCGGCCGGACTATCAGGCAGCGGAATTGGGCGTCACCGCAGCCAAGAGCCAGATTTTACTGGCCAAAGCGAATGGCAAGGTCGACGTAAACGGCACCTACGATTTCACGCACGTCTCCGGGGAGAACACGGCCTCGATCTTTGCGAATTTTGAGCTGCCCATCTTCAACCGGAATCAGGGAGAAATCGCGCGCACTCGTTACGCTCTCACGCAGGCACAAGAACAAGAGCAAGCGGCCAGCGACACGGTGATCTCCGATGTTGCCAATGCTTACGAGGCGGTCAGGAGCAATGACGAAGTGGTGCAACTCTATACTTCCGGGTATCTCAAGCAGGCGCAGGATTCGCGGGACATCAGTGAATATGCTTACAAGCGCGGCTCCGCCAGCCTGTTGGATTTTCTCGACGCCGAGCGCAGCTACCGCTCCATTCAACTGGCCTATCGCCAGGCGCTGGCCTCTTATATGACCGCCCTGGAGCAACTGAAGGAAGCGGTGGGAACGAGGAACCTGCAATGAACACATGCCGTGGGCCCAGGTGGAGACGGATTGCAGTCGTTGCAATACCCACGATGCTACTGGCGCTCGCCGGTTGCGAGAGTTCGGGATCCAATGCCGCCGCAGCGGGCAACGCGAGCAATTCGAATAGTGCCGAGCTATTTACGATTCCCCAGGACCAGATGTCGCATGTGCAGGTGCTGACGGTGCAACCCACAACATTGACCCGAACTCTTCGTCTCACTGGGGCCGTCGCTTACAACAGTTTTCGAACTACACCGGTAATTACGCAGGTGAGCGGGCCGGTGTCCCGCGTTGTAGCGGTGCCGGGACAGAAGATAGCTCAGGGCGAACCCATGTTGTACGTGGCGAGCCCGGATTTCTCGCAGCTCCGCACCAACTTTCTGAAAGCAAAGGATGCCTACGCTCTGGCGCAAAAGGCGAACGCGCGTGCCCAGGATTTATTCGAGCACCATGCGATCGCGGAACAAAATGTGGAGCAGGCGCAATCCGCTGAGATACAGGCCGGAGGCGATCTGGCTGCGGCACAAGCCGCTCTGAGAGTCATGGGAATTACCGATCCCGATGCGCTCGTGAAAGCCCCCCCCACTTTCGAAGTTCCGGTAAGAGCACCGATAAGCGGCCTGGTGGTCGAGCAGGACGTGTCTGCCGGACAGCTTATCCAACCCGGCACGACGCAATGTTTCATGATCTCCGACGTGAGTACCGTGTGGGTCTTGGTGAACGTCTACCAGAAAGATTTGCCTTTCGTGCGAGTGGGAGATCAGGTTGATATTCAAACCGACACTTATCCTGAAACATTTCACGGGCGCATCGCATACGTTGCTGCATCGCTCGATCCGAGCACGCGCACGTTGCAGGCGCGTATCGCAACTAATAATCCGGGCGAGAAGTTGAAAAAAGATATGTATGTGGTGACGACCGTAAAAGCGGGCACGATTCCGAATGCCATCGCGCTTCCGGATGCCGCCATTCTGCGCGACAACGAGAACCAGCCATTTGTGTACGCCGCGGCGTCGGCGAACCAGTTCGGCAGGCGCTCGGTGACTCTGGGCGAAAGTTTGAATGGAGAGACGCAGATCACCAGTGGGCTTAAGGCGGGAGACAAGGTCGTCGGAAGTGGCAGCTTGTTCCTGCAGTTTGCCAACTCGTTACAACGCTAGCTTGTCCGGGCAGGTTTCTGGTTTCTAGTTTTTTGTTTCCTGCGATCACCGAATGATTCATAGAATAGTCCAAGCGGCACTGCGGCAGCGGTTCCTGGTCCTGATGCTGACTGGATTCATCACGGTCGGCGGAATCCTGTCATTTCAGCGGATGCCCGTGGACGCCTACCCTGACCTCGCGCCTCCGCAGGTCGAAATCGTCACTCAATGGCCCGATCACGCTTCGGAAGAAGTCGAACGTCTCGTAACCCTTCCGCTGGAGCTCGAGATGAACGGTGTCCCGCACATGGTGGTGATGCGGTCCATCTCGCTTTATGGATTGTCCGACCTGATTCTGACCTTCGAGGACAGCACCGACGATTATTTTGCCCGGCAGATTGTTTTCGAACGGCTGGCGCAGGCCACGTTGCCGACCGGCGTCACTCCGACTCTGGCGCCGCTGTTCAGCCCAAGTGGACTCGTCTATCGATATGTTCTGGAAAGCCCCGACCGCAGCCCGCAGGAACTGAAGACGATCGAAGACTGGGTAATTGAACGGTCGTACCGGTCGGTGCATGGCGTCGCCGATGACTCCGGCTTTGGCGGAACGGTGATGCAGTATCAAGTGCTGCTCGACCCTGCGCGCATCTACGGATATCACCTGACGATTCCGCAAGTCACGGCCGCTCTGGCGGCGAACAATGCGAATGCCGGCGGCGGATTTTATTCGCAGGGCGGACAGTTCTATTACGTTCGCGGCATCGGGCTGGTGACGAATACTGATGACATTGGAAATATCGTCGTGGGCGCGAATAAGGGTGTGCCCATCCGTGTGCGGGATGTGGGCGATGTAACCATCGGGCACGCGCCGCGACTGGGTGAGTTCGGCTTCCAGAAAAATGACGATGCCGTCGAAGGCGTCATTCTTATGCTGCGCGGAGAGCAGACGCAGAACGTGCTCAAGGCAGTCGAGGCAAAGACTGAAGAACTGAACCATCAGATCCTGCCGCCGGACGTCAAGATTCATCCTTACTACGACCGCAGCGAACTGGTCGCGCTGACTACTGACACGGTCGAAGCGAACCTGTTGCGCGGTATGGTGTTGGTGTTGATTGTGCTGATCTTTTTTCTGGTCAGCTTCCGCGCCGCTGTCATCGTTGCGCTCACCATTCCTCTTTCTCTTTTGTTTGCATTCATCGTGCTGCATGCGCACGATGTGGCTGCGAATTTGCTATCCATTGGCGCCATTGATTTCGGCATCGTCATCGACGGCACCGTGGTAATGATCGAAAACATTTATCGAGAACTGGCCCTGCGAGAGGGGCAAGAATACAACCTGAACGAGGTGATTCTTGCGGCGGCGAAAGATGTCGACCGGCCGATTTTTTATTCGGTGGCCGTCATCCTTGCCGGATATCTGCCGATTTATGCGCTGACCGGGCCTTCGGGAAAACTGTTTCATCCGATGGCCGAAACCATGTCATTTGCATTGGTCGGTGCGCTGATACTGACGCTCACACTGATTCCCGTACTCGCGTCGTATTGGTTCCGAAAAGGCGTGCGCGAGAAACCGAATCGTGCCTTCGAATGGATGAAGAATAAATATGCGGTCCAGCTCGATTGGGCGCTCGACCGGCCAAAAACGACGATCGTGATCGCAACGCTGATCTTCGGAGCGGCGCTGCTGCTGGTGCCGTTCATCGGCGGCGAGTTCATGCCACACCTCGATGAAGGCGCGCTCTGGGTGCGGGCCACCATGCCGTACACGATTTCTTTCGAAGAGGCCAGCAGCATCGCTCCACAGATACGCGACATCTTAATGTCGTATCCGCAGGTCACCGTCGTTGGTTCGGAACTGGGGCGGCCGGATGACGGCACTGATCCTACGGGCTTTTTCAACTGCGAGTTTTATGTTGGCTTGAAGCCTTACAAGGACAAATCCTGGAGCGGCCAGATCAGTGAGAAGAAGCAACTGGTCGAAGCGATCAACAAGAAGCTTAACGCCTTCCCTGGAATTATTTTCAACTATACGCAGCCTGCCGAAGACGCCGTCGACGAGGCCCTCACCGGACTTAAAAGTTCGTTGGCAGTCAAAATTTACGGCGAAGATCTGAACATCCTGCAGGAAAAAGCCATTCAGATAAAAAACGAATTGGCTAAGGTGCCGGGATTCACTGATCTCACGGTAGTGCGCGAACTGGGCCAACCCAGCCTGCTGGTTGATGTCGATCGCGACAAGATCGCGCGTTACGGAATCAATGTTGCTGACGTCGAGGCTGTGATCTCAGCCGCAGTCGGGGGACAGGCGGTCACGCAGGTCATTCAGGGAGAGAAGTTGTTTGATCTGGTGGTCCGCATGCAGCCACAATTTCGCAGCAGCGCGCACGAAATCGGAAACTTGTTGGTGGGAACGCCGGACGGGCAGCAGATTCCGCTCAGCCAGCTCGCGAACATTACTCAGGGAAATGGTGCGTCGTTTATTTATCGAGAAAATAATTCACGCTACATCGGAGTGCAGTACAGCGTCGAAGGGCGCGATTTGGAGCGTGCAGTTCGGGATGGGCAGGCGGCCGTGAAGAAAGTGGTTACGCTGCCGCAGGGCTACCGCATGGAGTGGGGCGGAGAATACAGTCAGTTTCTCGAAGCGAAATCGCAGATGTATGTGATTGGTCCGCTGGCCATCGTGTTGATCTTCATGATCCTGTTTGCGCTCTACGGAAACTTCAAGTTTCCCGTCACCATCGCGCTGGGCGTCATCATGACGGAGCCGGTGGGTGCGCTGGTTGCTCTGAAGCTTACGCATACCCCGTTCAGCGTTTCCTCGGTCCTGGGTCTTCTCGCGCTGCTTGGCGTGTCGGTGGAAACTGCCGTGATTCTAGTTTCCTATATCAACAAATTGCGCCAGGAGGGATTGGGAATTCGCGCGGCCACCCGTGAAGCGTCGCTGCTGCGGCTGCGCCCGATCATGATGACGGCTCTGGTCGCCTGTCTGGGACTTCTGCCCGCCGCTCTTTCTACCGGCATCGGATCGGATACGCAAAGGCCATTCGCCATCGTCATTGTGGCTGGTCTTATTTCGCGGCTGTTTATTGGTTTCTTCGTGAATCCCGTGTTGTACGAAATCGTGGCGCGCGAGGGCGACGTAATCCAGGTCTAGTTTGTCGTGGAGATCTGAACGGCGAAAACGTTCGATCTAGCGTGGCTTAGAGCTTTCAGCGCTGCGATAAAAGCAGAAAACAACTTATGATGTCAGGCAGTGCCAATGGAAAGTGAGTCCCACTTTGCCGGGATGGCGAAATTGGCAGACGCAGCGGACTTAAAATCCGCAGGTCCGAAAGGACTGTGGGGGTTCGATTCCCCCTCCCGGCACCAATGAACCCCTCTGTTTACGCGGCTTCCAAGCATCTAGTTCAACTTAGCTCCGGGCGCAACGGCGGACGCCCCAACCCCAAAAGGGGCTGTTTCGGGGGCTGTTTCAGCGACGGCGGCGGCCCGCTGTGCCCGCGACCGTTCCAGCATTTCGACGGCGGCCCGCCCGTCCGCGCCGCTCACAATGGCATAGCGCCGGAACATCGCCGCCGTTTTCCAACCGCCCATCGCCATCACCACGCTCTCCGGTACGCCCGCCGCGCGTAGCGCCTTGGCCGCCGAGCGCCGCATGTCGTGCGGAATCAGCCCCGTGTAGCGGAAGGCCCGGTGCTTGGAGGCGAAGCATTGCGGGCAGCGGTACGCCGCTCCGTGCTGCCCGCGTAGCCGCTTGGCCTTGGCGGGGACTGGTTCGGCTCTGTGCGCGCATTTTTTACAGATGTACTGCCCCAACCCCGCGCGAACGCAAAGCTCCTGCCACGCATTGCGGAAGTCCCGCACGCGCGCGCCGCCCGCGCGCGTTAGCACATAGTCGTCCCCATGCTTACCCTCTACCGCTTCGCGCAGTAGCTCATACACCTTGCCGGTCATTTCCACTTGCCTTCCCTCGCGGTTCTTGGTTGTGCCGGGATCGAGCCGTATGGCTCGCGCGGCCAAGTTAACCTGGCGCACACGCAGCGCTAGCAATTCTGAGCGTCGCCAGCCGTAGGAGTAGGCGAGTTCAAGGAACGTGCGAAGCCAAAGCTCCGAAGCGTCCGCCGTGAGCCGTGCGTAGTCGGCATCCTCTACAAAGCCCGTGCGCGCGTTATCCTCTTTGAGCATCGGGATGTACGGTACGCGCGAAACCTTGGGCGGAGTGCTTTGTGTGGCAAGGCGGAACATGCGCTTCAGCGTGGCAAGTTCGCGGTTGATAGTGGCCGGTGCCGCGCCTTTTTCTTGTCGCGCGCGGACGTAGCGCCGCACGTCGTCCGTCGAGACTTCGGCGGCCAGAAGCGCGCCGAAAGCTGGCTCTAGGTGCGCCCAGCGATTTGGCAATTCCCGTTTCCTCCCCTTAAGGTTCGCTTCGCGCTCCAACTTTAAGGTTTCGTACAAATCGCGCACGCGCGCCGGGCGGCCCGTTCGCTTCATGTAGGCGTTCTGGTCGATCTCGTGCAGGCGTTGGCGCAGTAGCTTCTTGGCTTCATCGTGGTCGGGCGAGCCGGTGCCTTCGCGGATGCGCTTGCCATGTTTGTAAAACTGAATGAACCAGTTTTTGTTTGGCGGTTTGCGGAAGATGCTGCCTGAGCCGCGCTGCCGCCGCTTTTCCTCTTGTTTCTTCATCGCGTGCCGCCTCTCTTGCCGCGCCCACGTCCCCCCGCCAATCCTGCACGGCGGGCGCGTTCCGTTCGCTGCGCGGCGGTGAGTTTCTTGGCGCTGGCCTTGCCGCCCTTGCGCCCGATCTCGCTTAAAACTTCTTGCAGAAGTTTCTTCTTGTTCATCGTGGCTTCCTCGGTGCCCGGCGTTAGCTAACCGGGTCAGCTAAGTATAGCTGACCCGTGAGCTAAAAGAAAAGGAGCCTTCTCAGCGCGTCGGTTCCCAGACCGGCGACTCCAGCACCACGCGAACGCAATCTTCGCGGCGGAGCAGGATTCGGCGGCCCACGGGCCGATAGGCGGGCAACTTTTCGCGCCGGATCATTTCGTCTATCGCGCCCAGACTGAGGCGCAGCAAACGAGCCGCTTCGCGCCGGGTGATGAACGGGGAGTCGTCGGGAGCGGGTTTAGCTTTTGGCATGGCCGACCCCCTTTACTCGCTTGCACTCTTCGGCAAGATAGCCGCGCGCCTCGTTCACTGCCTTGGCCTGTACGGCCGGAAGCAATCCCGCGTTGTACCGCCGCTGTAGCTCCGCGCCGACGCGCAGCGGATCGTCAAAGACGTAAACGACGTCTTTGCGGTTGGCATGTAGCTTGGCGTGGGAGTAGGGAAGTTGCTGGCCAGCGATGAGCGCCGCCGCAAACGCGGGCGAGATAGTTTCAAATGAAGGGGTACCACCGGAAGAATCGGGACACATGGTGAAGCCTCAAGGAGCAAAGTTGAGCGTCCGTTGAGGTCGCGCTATAACTGGCGCGCGTTCCCCGGAATCGCTTTGCTCGGCTCGTGGGTTCCACCGCTTTGGTGTACTGCTAGCGGGTTACCACTCAGTGCGCCGTGTCCCGGCTGTAGGATGCCGTCCCGATACTTATTATAAGCCTACTGTACTGCCCAAGTAAATTTGCTGCTTCGGGTCCACGCTCAGTGGCTAGGCTGCGCCGCTCGTATTGGCAATTTCACCTTCAGCTCGCCTATGTTCAGAAAGGTGTTCTGTATTGATGTATGCCTGCGCTCCAGCGAGAACACCTGCCACGTCCAACGGGGCTGTGCAAGAAGCCTCGTAATCAACCGTGTAGGCTTGGTTACACATTCCGCATTTCAAACTCTCCTTGTGTCGCACGTTCCTCGGAGCGCACTGTTTGGTTGTCGGTTCGCGCAATACATGTGAAGTGCAAATTGTCATTGTTGGCTTCCTCCTCTAGCCATTATCGCACCGCGCCTCCAATTCGCTTCTTATGATTCCGCGCTCGGTAGCTGCGCTGCTTGCACGCATTGCTGTGATACTCCTGATCGGCCCGACCCGGCGTAAACGGGGCCCCGCAGCCGGGGCAGCGCGTGATTGAAGAGAAAAGGAGCACCACTAGTGCCGCTGCCTCCTCGTCGCGACATAGGAGTGCCGGGCGCATTGGACCTCTAGCGGGCCAGTAGAGCACCAAGCCGGGCACCCCCATTTGCCGGTTATAAAGGGAGGGCAGGAAGGAGCGTACCGGACCCGCCGACTCGTACTTGGCTCTTTCCGGTTTCGCAACATTCTCCGCGCCGTCGTTGTAGGTTGAAATGTCGTGCTGTGGCACTCGGGAACACTCCCACCAGCATTCCAAGATAGCCTTCTTGCTGGCTTCCACTTGTACCAATCCCAGCAACCGGGCAACGGCAGGCAGCGGGCGATGCGCCTCGCGCGCCGCACGGAAATGACGTACGTGCTGCATTTTATTCCCTGTCCACACGACGCCTTCGGCCTGGGCTTTCTTGCTGATTACCAGCAGTGGCAAAGGGCACTTATCGGTCTTCATACCTTCCTCCATGCGTTACCTTTAGCGTTACGGTTATTATAACCCGCCCTCCGAACCCAAGTAAACTTAAAAACGTCATGAAGCGCTACCGCCAACCGACGGTATTTATGTCCGGCGACCACTTCGGTATGTGGGTTTGGTTCCTAGGCATGCTGCGGGACACGGGGCGGATAACTCCAGAGCTATTCCGAAAGAAGTGTCGCAGGGCGAATCGTAGCTTCCGCGAACAAGTACGCGACGTTGGAGGCACACCGGAACAGCTGTCAGGCAGCCCACTGAGTAGGGAGGAAGTAAAACAGCTAGCTCGTGAACTGTGGGCTAAATTATAATCAAAGGATCGGGGGTGGCTCCCTCGATGCGCTCGGCTCGTTGTACTCCCATAACCGCCCGGTACTCTTAACAAGTATCGGGCGGCTCCCAGAGCCAGTAACTAACAGCCCACTTACACGCCAGTAAGTGATATGGGAGATAGAAATGAGCGCGTCGGCACCTGCCGCGAAGTCTGCCCCTGCCCTACCAAAACCAATTGACGAAGAACTCTATACCGTAGACGACGACGAACCTACCATCAGTTTCTCCGGCAAGCGACCCACCGAACTAGACGCTAAGGTCACCGAGTGGTTGGCGTGCAGTTGTTTGGAGCCGGAAGACCTGCCCGGCGAAATTGCCGAGGGAATCTGGTCGCGCACCATCGTTCATCAGGACATTCACGGCAAACCGTTGGGTTGGCAGTGGAGCACACAACGCCGTTTTGCCCCCGGCGATAAGCAGCCCAAGAATAAATACCTCTACCCTTACGGCAAGCCGCCGCGCATCTATTACCCGTTCTTTGACGTGGATTGGAACGCCTGGGCGAAGGACGTAACCGTGCCCAAGATCGACACCGAAGGGGCGAAGAAGGCCAGCGTGTTTACCAAGCACGGCTTGCCGATGGTGGGCTTGGGCGGCTGCTGGAATTTCCGTTCCCGCAAGCACGGCCAGATGCTGCTGGAGGACTTCAACGCGTGGACGCTGCAAGGCGCAACCTACTACACCATCCCGGACCACGATAAGCGGACCAAGAGCCGCCGCGACGTGCTCCGCAGCGTGGCGGTAAAAGCCGCCGTCCTAAAGGCGCGCGGAGTAGCGCACTTTTGCTTCGTGGACTTGCCTCTGTTGGGCGGAGCCACCAAGACCGGACTGGACGATTTCTTCTGGTGGCACAGCGCCGAGGGTAAGCGCCCGGAGCGCGCTGTAGAGAAGTTGCAGGAGCTAATGGCCGCTACCCCCGAGTGGGTCGATAGCTGGGAGATGAACGAGCCGGGCAACGCGCGGCGCTGGGTAAGTCAGTACGGGGCGGATTTCCGCCATTGCAACCGCGCTTGGTACAACTACGCCGAAGGTGTGTGGCGCGTGGATAAGACCAATGCTACGCAGGAATCCGTCAAGAACATGTTCGAGGATGCACGCACGGATGCGCTGGACTGTGGCGACAATGCGGCGTTCCTCGCGCTGGCCAAGCACGTGGACGCCCGCCGCATCGAGAACGTCGCCAAGCTGGCCAAGAGCGATCCGCGGATTGCGGTTTCGAGCTTCGACAGCGATAGCCAGGACCTACTCGTCAACTGCCGCAACGGAACGCTCGAACTGCCACCACTCCAACCCAAAAAGCCGCGCGTGCCCGTAACGGCCAAGCTCCGAGAACACAACCCTGACGACCTACTCACGTGCCAGACGGTCGTGGCCTGGGAACCCGAAGCGCAGTGCCCGCTGTTTCTAAAAGTCCTGAGCGACTGGACCGACGGCGACGCGGACGTACAGCGAACGTTGCAACAGCTAGCCGGATTAGCTTGTACGGGGATCAGCCACGAACAAATCATCGAGATTATGTACGGGCCGGGCAAGAGCGGAAAAAGTACGTATGCAGAAACTATTCAAGCCGTCCTAGGCACCTACGCCAAGAGCGTTAGCCCCGACATATTCCTCCGCAAGCACAACGGCCAGCCTGAGGAGCGGCGGGCTATCCAGCTAAAGGGCGCGCGCTTCGTCAACAGTTGCGAAACGGAGTTCACAGGCGTAATCGACGAAAACTTCGTGAAGCAGGCTACGGGCGATGACACTATGGTTGGCCGCGAACTTTACCGCGAGGCTGAGGGATTCAAACCCAAAGCTAAGATTCTGCTACGCACAAACAACGCGCCTAGCATTCGCGGCACGGACGATTCTATCTGGCGCCGGGTAGTCCCTATCCCCTTCAGCCACGCAGTTGATGAGAAGAAGCGCGATAAATTGCTGCGTCAAAAACTCGAAAAGGAGTACACGGGCATTTTCGCGTGGATGATTCGCGGTTACCTCGATTACGCCAACCAAAACTTCTACGTCGCACCGAAAATTGCGGCGGCCAAGGAGCAGTACCGCAAAGAGCAAAATGTATTTGATAACTTCTACGCGGACTGCTGCCAGTTCAAAGAAAACCTGCACGTCCCTCGCGCGTCGCTCTACAGGCGCTTTGCGGAATGGTTTAAGGAAGAGCGCGGAGCGCAGGCCATTGCCCCTACGCCCGTACAGTTCAAGAGCGACCTGTTGGCGCGGCCCGGAATACAGGATACGCGGCGCACCGTGCCGGGTACTGGGCCGCAGCGACAGGAAAAGGTGTATGTGGGCATAGGGCTTCTCATGGACCCGAAGTACATCGCGGAGCAAGTAGCTGAAAATAAAGGATAAGTCCGGCAAGCCTGCTCCAGATATAACTTCTCTATAGATCGAAAATATTTTGCCTCTTAGGGAAGTTATATCTAAGCCGTACTTGCCGGACTTAAAGTAATCCGCCGCATGACCCTTCGCGTTACGGCATGCGTTACGTCTTTAAGTCGCCGCCGATTGCACCCCGTTAAACTAGATGTATGACCGTGAAAGCAAGCAAACCGCGTGCGTGCGCTCCGTCCCAAGCGCCCCACCGTTTAGCGGCGTGCATCGCGACGGCGCGCACTGGGCGACGGTGTAAGGCCGCGCCGATGCGTGGGACCAAGTACTGTCCGCTGCACACCAAAGGAGTCGCCAGCAAGCTAGGCGAAAAAGGCGGGCGACGGCGGGCGATATTCGATCCGGCTCGTTTGCTGCACTTCGAGCCGCCGAAAACCGTTGACGAGTGCCTCGCGATCCTCGGTCAGATCGCCGTCGAGACACATCGCGCCGAGCTGGAACCTAAGGTAGCCGCGACGATAAGCGGCATTCTGAACACGCTACTCTCCGGAATCGAAATTAGGGAACAGGGCGCGCTGCTCGTCGAGCTCGAACGTCGCACTGGGCTGCAAGATTCCTTGAGCCAACTTCGCGATGAAGTTACGGGAAGGTTTCAGTGAGCAGTCGGCACAACGAGCGCATTCGCCGTCTAGTCGCGTTCATGCGTAACCACGTGCTGAGGCGCGCGCCGCTCTTCGTGTTCCACTCGCCCGAGTTGCCCGTTACGCCGACGGCGGAGATCGACCTGGCGGCGGCGGAAGAAAGGCCGATTGTAAATGTCCGTTTCGTGAAGCCAACAGCCCCCGAATTAGCCCCCGACGAGGAAACGCCGCGCCCAGCGCGGAGTGCAGAGGACGCTGAGGTTATGTAAACCGCCGCGTCGTGGCGGGATTTGAAAGGGAGAAATGAAAACCAAAGATGAAATAATCCGTTCGACCAGCCCGAACGCCGCGCCGCCGAACAACATCACCGATCCGCGTATTGCGACCGAGCCTACCGTTGTTGGCGAGCCGGTTGGCTGGGTCGTTACTGGCGGCCCGAGCAACCAGCCGCAAGCGCCGATGCCCACGCCCCGCGAGTGGAACCGCGACGACCCTAGCACAGTACGCGCCGGTCTCGGCGGCGACGACAACGATACGGGCACTGCCGCTGCGCCCGCAAGCGAAGGTGTTTACGGTCGGAGCCCTGCGGAGTACGCGCCGCCCGGTAGCAACCTTCCCGAGCAAGTGAGCCAGGCGACGGTCCTCGCCCAGAACGAAGATCGCGGCGACAACATGTGGCCCGGCAATCGCAGCCCACTGGCTGGAACCGTGAATGATCGCCGCCGCGCGGGAGGTAAGTAATGCGCTGTAACCCGAAAATGAAGATCGAAGCGCACAGGACGAAGGATGAAGTCAGTCCTGCGGCCACAAAGGTTCTCCAGGTCGCGGCTTTCCCTTCGGACCACAGCGCAATCTGCAACTGCTCGGCCAGCAACGGCAAGATGAAGCCCGAGGACTGCGACGGGCTTTGCATCTACGACGGCGATAACGCCGAGGTCGCCCAGTTCAAAGGTAAGCAGTTTCGCGCGCAGTCAGCGGAGGACGGCGGTATTCGCGTTTACAGCATGCCGGGCGCTACGCAGGATCGCGCCTTTAACCTGGGCAACGCTTTGCAAGCGCTGAACGAGAAGAACGAAGCATTCTGGCGTAGCCGTTATGACGAGGAGTAAGCGCCGATGCGGAACGCGCCGACCGTAGAGGATTGCCGCCGTAAGCTGCAAGAGCTTGACGAGCGCCGCGCGCGGTTGAGCACTAGGGATCGCGTTCTACTGAAACAGTTACAGGAAAGCCGAGAGTTCTTCGAACGGCACCTCGCGCAAGCGCTGGTGCTGGAAGGTTACCCGCAATACAGGGAGGACGAATGTCTACCGCAGTGACCGAAGCCCAACGCCAACTAGACGCGGCAGTCGCCGTTGAAGGTATGAGACGCCGCGAGACGGCCAAACAGGAAATTAAACGGCTACGCCACGAAGGCGCTGCGCTACTGAAACGATTTCGTCCGTTGGCCGCGCAAGTAAAGCAAGCGCAGGCCGATCGCTTGCGGCTGCATTACGAACTGGTGAAGGCGCGCAACAATATCGCCGCGTACCGCACGCCGCTGGACCCGTCGACATTTCCGAGCGATGAGGACGTAGCTAAACAAGCGCGGGCGTTAGTGGGTTGGCAAGCGCAACAGCAGGAATTGCTGGCGCAGCACGAGGACGCCTGCCGCCGCGAGTCGGTGCGCGTGCACGCGGTGGCGATACAGGACCGCCTCTTACACATGCAATTTGAAATTCAAAATTTAACTGCCATTGCCGAAGGCCGACGGCCGGGCGAGATGCCGCAGGGCGGGCTGAGTATGGGCGTCGAGGATTTTATCGGCAACGTGGCAACGACACGCGTGTAGAGATTTCGGGAAGCCGCGACACGTGGGCGCGAGCCGGGAGTCTCTCCACTCCCCGGAGGTTGCTTCCCGATACCGGGCCGTTGGCCGTCATCCAGCGGCCCGTAAAAGATGTGGAGCAAGCGCCGCAGGAGAATGGCTCCCCTGTGGCGAGTCCGCTCCCAAGGGCCGCACCGCAAGAGCCTTCCCGTCTCGTCAACGGGGGCGGGGCTAGCAGCGCCTCGTTCTTTCCACTCTTGCGGTGCGGTTTTAAGTTTGAGGCGATGTCGCTGCCCGTTTATACTGCTCAAAGTCAATGAGTGTAATGGCCTGTTGGCAACATTCTGTCTGGACATGAGGATGGCTCTGCTGTGATATTGCTCAAGTTCCTTCCAGTGCTTGCCGTCATTGCTCTGATCGTTGGCTGGGTCAGAACCAGTTTGCTGTTTCGCGCGCGCGCGATGCGCGCCTTCGCTGCTCGGTGGGGTCTTCACTACATTGGTCCCTCCGCTTTCAGGTGGAGGTTTGCCTGGGGCCGGGGCTGGCTCACCTTGCGGAAGGTTAAGCCACCTGTTCCCATCCCATTTTCACTTGCCTGGTCGCCGGCAAACGAAATTAGACAGGTGTGGAACGTAATCGAGGGACAGCAAGGCGGAATGTCGATCGTGATTTTCGACAGCGTTATAGAGGGATACCGCGACGTATACCGCACTTTTTTCGCATGCAAGACTGAACAGAATCCCTTCCAAATAGATAAATTGCGAGATAATGTAGTTCACTCTCATGGGTGGACAATCCTCTATCAAGTTCCGTTCCCTCTTCTTGCCCCGTGGGCGACGTGGTCAATGAGCGTGCAGCGCCTCGAAGGCCATCTGAACACTCTGCAGGTTGGCTGAAGTATGCGAGCCTAATTGTTGAAACATCGCCATTACACTGATTGACCGGGGGCTTACACGGGGGCTTATTCGAAGAGCGAAGGCGATTCTGGGCAGGTCTGGGCGGGTTTAGACGGGCGATGCGGAAGCGACGCAAATATCTGAAAACATGCGGGAAGCCGCGTAAACAGTGGGTAGACCTTAAGTCCCTTCCGGGGACTTAAAATCCGCAGGTCCGAAAGGACTGTGGGGGTTCGATTCCCCCTCCCGGCACCAGACAATTCGTTAGAAATTAATTAATCCTGTGAAAATGGGAATGTCCCGGGAGTAAAGCGGTTTTCAAACTGCTCCCCATAAGCGTCCCGTCTGTCTGCAGTTTCCCCCCGATTCCCTTGGATGTTCGTTAATTCCGCATTGCCCCACTTGGCCGCCGATTTTACACGACAGAGAGCGAAATGACGGGCGCGATGACCAAACCAGCGAGTTGCCGGTCTTCGACTGGCAAGTCTTTTCATTCGAAGCGCAAGGCCGTCATGGGGTCGACGCGGGTGGCGCGCCGGGCGGGAATCCAGATTGCCAGGAGCGCGACTGCACCCAGCAACACTGGCGTGGCGATAAATGCGGTCGGGTCCATGGCCTTGACTCCGAACAGGAAATCGGCGAGGAAGCGGGTCAGCCCAAACGCTCCGCCGATGCCAATGATAAGGCCGATGGCCGCAAGCAGCATTCCCTGGCGGATGACCATGTTGCGAATGTCCGAGCTCTGCGCACCCAGTGCCATGCGGATGCCGAGTTCCTGGGTTCGCTGCTGCACGGAATAAGCCATGAGTCCGTAGATGCCGATCGCCGCCATCAGCAGTGCGGATAAACCGAAAACGGTGAGCAGAAGCATGTTGAAGCGCTCGCGCGAGGTGTTAAGGATAACGATTTCGTCCATGCTGCGGATGTGCGCCACGGGCAGGCCTCCGCTGGCTTCGCGCAGGGCTGCTGCGACGGATGCGGTGACGGTATGCGGCTCCAGGCGCGTGCGCACAATCCACCAGAGCGGGGCGATGCGGGAGTTGAGTGCGGTGACTTTGTCCGGCATTTGTGAAACCGGGATGTACATCGTGGGACCCGGAGCCACACTGAGGCCGCCGTCGCGCATGTCTCCGATGACGCCAATGATCTGGCGCGCGGGTTCCACGAAGACCGGGCCCATATTGGGTCCGACGATCAGGCGATCCTGGAGCGGATCGCCCTTTGGCCAGAACTGTTTCGCCATGGCTTCATTGATGATCACGACGCCGGGCGCGGAGGTGTCATCGTGCTCCGTGAAATTGCGTCCGCGCAAGGTATTTTGATTTCGGTGAAACTCCACGCCGATCGTTTTGTGGGAAGAAATCTCGCGCCTAATCGAGGAGAGGGAGTGACTGGTTATTTGCCGGTTCTTTCGTCCCAAACCGGCTTGCCTTTGTCGTCACGGAACATCAGGGTGTCGCTGCCTTTTATCATCTCTCGCACGAGGATCACGTCCGAAGCATCCTGCTTTACTTTGGAACCCGTTACGGCGATTTCGTCGCCTTTGGTAAAAGTGATTCCCATCTCGTCCTGAAACGGCTTGGGGCAGACGTAAATGTGCAACTTATCGTCGCCACTCTTCAGCACTAATTCCGTGAAGTCCTTCCGCGTGCCTACTGTGAGAACGTTGATTTCCTCCACCACTCCTTTGGTCTTCATCTCGGTCTGGTGATCGTATTTGGGTAGGCTAGTGTCCGGCGCCTTTTGTGACAGCCCCGGAGTTACGCACAGGAGCAGAGAAAGCGCAACTTCGAGACACAGCGTGATTCTTCCAGGTCGTGGGATGATGACGCGTTGCGGAATGAGGGACATGGCTCCTCCTCGTGGCTTTGCTACGCGGCGTTGCTACGATAAGGCCGTCAACTCGATCAATTTCGAGAAAGGTCCAGCGAGACGGGAGAATCGTACACCCTCGGAGCACATCATGCCAGACTCGCGAGACTACTTCGTCAACTCTGTTTGATGCACTTCCATGGCGTGGGCGGAGAATGTGTTGCCAGCGCGGTCAGCGTCGAGTTTGGGAATTCAAACCTGTTTGTCCTACAATGCTCGCCACTCCACGATTTCACACGAATCACGACTGAGCGTCAGGAATGGCAGCCAGCACTACGACCAACCCGAGTACTCCTGCGGAGTTCGCTGGCAAAGTTGCCGGCCCGTGCGTCTTCGTGCTTTTCGGCGCCGCGGGCGACCTCACGAAACGAAAACTGATTCCATCGCTCTTCAACCTGGTGCATGCGAAGTTGCTGCCCGACAATTTCGTTGTACTGGGAGTTTCAGTCGACGATTTATCCGTCGAAGCCTTTCGGACCCAGGTCAGCGAATTTCTTCCATCGGGCGCGGATACTGCCGACCATTTGAACTGGCTGCGGGAACGGCTGTTCTATGAGCGTGGTGATTTTGGCGATCTCAATACATTTACGACGCTCAGCGAAAGGCTCGCCGCCATTGACATCGAACACAACACCCAGGGCAACTATCTTTTCTACCTGGCGACCGCGCCCAAGTTTTTCGCTCCGATTGTTCAGCAGTTGGGACGATCTGGCCTGGCGAAACAAGACGGCGGACGCTGGCGGCGCGTGGTCATCGAGAAGCCATTCGGCCACGATCTGGAATCCGCCAAAGCATTGAACCGCGACATCAAGAGCGTGTTGCTGGAAAACCAGATCTTCCGCATCGATCACTACCTCGGCAAAGAAACGGTGCAGAACATCATGGTCTTTCGTTTCGATAACGCCATTTTCGAACCGATCTGGAATCGGCGGTATATCGATCACGTGCAAATCACCAACGCTGAGACCGTAGGCGTAGAACGTCGCGGCGCTTATTTCGACAGCGCCGGAACCCTCCGTGACATGGTGCCAAACCACATGATGCAACTGCTCAGCCTGACCGCGATGGAGCCGCCAGTATCGTTTCAGGCGGATGCGGTGCGAAACGAACAAGCGAAGGTCCTCCATTCGCTGCAAACCTTCGACTCCGATGACGTTTTGCAGCGCAGCGTGCGCGGCCAGTACGGAGAGGGAATGATCGAGGCCATTGTCGACGGCAAACGTGGACTGGAAAAAGTGCCCGGTTACCGCTCCGAACCTGGAGTCGCTCCCGAATCGCGCACTGAAACGTTCGTCGCCCTTAAACTGAACATCGATAACTGGCGCTGGGCGGGCGTGCCGTTTTACTTGCGCACGGGAAAACGCCTTGCCACGCGGCATACGGAGATTGCAATTCAGTTCAAGCGAACAGCCTTTCAACTGTTCCGCAATGCGCCGCTGCATAAGCCGCACAACAACACATTAGTCATACAGATTCAGCCGGTGGAAGGAATTTCGCTCAGCTTCGGTGCAAAGATTCCTGGTCCCCTGTTACGCGTGGGCTCCGTCGACATGAGCTTTGAATATTCCCAATACTTTGGCACTGACGCCTACACTGGCTACGAGGTTCTTCTGTATGACTGCATGATCGGCGATGCGACGTTATTTCAGCGGGCGGATATGGTTGAAGCAGGATGGACCGTGGTCGATCCGGTATTGGATGTGTGGCGGGCATTGCCTCCGCGCAAATTCCCGAACTACGCATCTGGCAGCTGGGGACCTGCCGACTCGGATCAACTGCTGCAACTCGACGAACGTCAATGGAGGAAGATTGAGCCATGATTCTTGCCGGCGATATCGGCGGTACTCGCACTCGGCTGGCCGCGTTCGAAACTGAAGGCAGTCGACTTTCCTGCGTGGTTGAAAAGATCTATATGAACCAGGAGCACGACGGTCTGCCGGAGATTCTCACTCAATTCATCCGCTCGGAGGGCATTCCTGTTCATAGCGCATGCTTCGGCGTGGCCGGCCCGGTGCGCTCCGGCCGCAGCAAGATTTCCAATCTGCCGTGGATCATCGACTCAGTTGAGTTGGCCAAACAACTCAAGTTGCCTTCGGTCGGATTGCTCAATGATCTCGAAGCCTACGCCTATGGCATCGATGCGCTCGATTCCAAAGATTTCATCACGCTCAGTGAAGGCTCCGATGACGCCGACGGTAACCGCGCCGTCATTTCCGCGCGCACCGGACTCGGCGTCGCCGGATTGTTCTGGGACGGATTTCGCCATCATCCTTTTCCCTGTGAAGGCGGCCACGCTGACTTCGCCCCTAGAAGCGATATCGAAATGGAATTGCTGGTGTATCTCCAGAAAAAATATGGCCGAGTCAGCTGCGAACGCATTCTCTCCGGACCCGGCATCCATAATATTTACGACTTCCTTCGCGACACGCACAAAGCCGAAGAACCGGCCTGGTTGCACGAGCAGATCGGCGCAGCACCTGATCCTCCCGCGCTGATCTCCCAACTCGCAAAGGAAGGCAAGGCCCCCATTTGTGATCAGACGATGTCTATTTTCGTTGGAGTGTTTGGAGCTGAGACCGGCAACTGCGCCCTGCATTACATGTCCACCGGCGGCATTTTCATCGGAGGCAGCATTGCCGCCAAGAACGTCGACAAGATGAAGGACCCGGTTTTCCTGGAAGCGTTTCTCGACAAGGGCCGCATGGAAAGCCTGCTCAACGACATGCCGGTCAAGATCATACTCAACGACGACTGCGGTCTGGTCGGAGCCGCGCGGTACACCCTGGTGCAAAAAGCCTTTCGTGCTCCCCGCCGCACCGCCAGTTAGCTCACTACCGAAAGCGCAAATCCTCGGCCTTCCCTTATAATGACCGGGGTTCATACGGTCTCTCATTTGTCTTCAGATCCGACAGAAACCGGTTCGCACGCGCAACTCGTAGCGGCTCGCGCCAGTTCCGCGCCGCGCCGAAAGGCTCGGCCGGGGATGGAAGTGGCGAGCCTCACGGACGTTGGCCGCCAGCGCTCCAACAACGAGGATTCGGTTCTTTACTGGGAGCCCGATTCGGACGAGGGATTCCAGCGCCTGGGCCGCCTTGCGGTGGTGGCAGACGGCATGGGCGGATATGAAGGCGGACAGGAAGCCAGCCGCCTCGCGGTTGAAACCGTTCAGAACTTATATGGCAGCACCGTGGGGGACGATCCGCAGGCGGCGCTGATTGAGGCCTTCGCGGCAGCTCACGTAGGCATTCAGAATTACGCTGCGGAGCACATCGAACTTCAAGGCATGGGCACGACCTGCACCGCGTTGTCGCTGGTGGGCCGGCAGCTCTGTTTTGCCCACGTCGGCGACAGCCGCTTGTATCTGGTCCGCGGAGGCCTGATTTCGCGGCTCACGCGTGATCATTCTTATGTGGGTCGGCTGGTGGAAAGCGGCATTGTGCGCGAAGAAGACGCCGAGTCCCACCCGCAGCGCCATATTCTTACGGCCGCCCTCGGTTCAGGAAGAGAATTGACGCCCGATGTTCCCCAGCATCCGTTGGCGCTCGGGATCGGCGATACGCTCGTTCTTTGTACCGATGGACTCTGGGGCGTCGTCGCCGAGCAGGACCTGGTGAGCACCGTGCAAGCGAACGCTCCCGCCGAATCCTGCGTCGCGCTGGTGAAGATGGCGCTGGACCGCGGCGGTCCGGATAATATTACGGTGCTAGTGCTGCGCGTCTCAGCCTGATGACCGGGATTTCTGCTGCGCGTTTCTCTGCATCAAAAATTCTTCCGTTTCCGAGACCATTTACTCAGCCCATGTCTTGAATGAGAGCTCCTCGTCTGCTGCAAAAAGCCCTCAACCGCAAAGCTCGCAAAGAAAATCCGCGAAGCCCGCAAAGAACAGCAAAGTCCCAGAGGACGCTAAGAAACGCCCTGACGATGCTTTGCCCTTGATCTTGTTCTTCTTCGCCTTTGCGGATTTTTCCTCGCGATTTTTGCAGTCATAGGCTCCTCCGCTAGGCCGGTTGCAAGAAGTTTCGAAGCCGCCAGATTCGACCACACGGAGGAACTTTTCCAGTGCGCGAAGCTGCAATCCGATTCACACCAACCCGGGAGCAGCATTCCAGCATCGGAACTAACCCATTAACTTCAAAGGAGTAATTCATGCAGAAGCCGCCGGCGGAATGGAATTTCGCTTGCAATGTCCTCCACGTCAATAAAGTCTATCATTTCGATTGAGTTTATGGAATAATGCGAGGCCAATGAAAATCTCACAAAAAGGACTCTACGCACTCCAGGCCCTGATGATGCTGGCCCGCCACCATCATCAAGGAGCCATTAAGATTCGCGACATCGCCTATGAAGAGGTGCTGCCGGAAAAATTCCTGGAACTGATCCTGCTCGAACTCAAAAACGCTCGCATGGTCGAGAGCGTACGCGGGGCCAAGGGCGGATACCAGTTGCGCCGGGAGCCGAGCGAGATCCGCATGAGCGAAATCATCCGGCTGATCGACGGGCCGCTGGCGCCGTTCGGCGACGCTGAGCAGTTGCGTGAACTGATCGATCGGGACCTGCCGCACCGTGCGTTGTATCAGGTTTTTCTGGACGTGCGCGACGCGGCCGCCCGCATCCTTGACCACACTACACTGGCTGACCTGATAGCCGATCACGGGCCGCGGAATAGTAAGACCGGAAAGCGCGCCAAGACACAGAAAAAGGACCCGGGCAGCATTCTACCCATGGTCGTTGGGGGCCACAGGCGTGATTAAGCGCTCGCTCACAGCAATATTGTTTCTGGCCATGTCAGTCGCCTGCTGGGCGCAGGGAAGCGCGAACACGATTCGTGTGGGCGCATTTCCTAACATCACACATGCCCAGGCCATGGTGGGTAAGGCCAACGGCTTTTTCGACAAGGCCCTGGGACCGCAGGTCAAAGTGCAGTGGACAAGTTTCAATGCCGGCCCCGCGGCAATCGAAGCGCTTTTTGCCGGTGCAATCGACATGACTTACGTCGGGCCGAATCCGGCAATCAATGGTTATGTGCGCTCCAACGGCGAAGCGCTTCGGGTCGTGTCAGGAGCAGCCAGCGGAGGAGCGTCACTTATTGTGCGCAACGATTCTGGCATCAACAAGCCTGAGGATTTTCACGGCAAGCGCGTGGCTTCTCCACAATTCGGCAATACGCAGGACGTTGCACTGCGCAATTGGCTCAAGAGTCACGGCATGAAGAGTAACGACAAGGGGGGCGACGTGCAGATCGTTCCCATGGCCAATCCGGATCAGTTAACACTGTTCCTGAAGAAGGATCTGGACGCGGCTTGGGCTCCCGAGCCGTGGGCGACCCGATTGATTCATGACGGCAACGGCCGGCTGTTCGTCGATGAACGCACGCTGTGGCCGAATGGACAATTCGTAATCGGCCTGATCGTGGTGAATACCAAGTTTCTTCAAGCTCACCCCGATCTTGTGAAGAACTGGATCCGGGCCAATGTGGATCTGACCGACTGGATCGACGCTCACCAGGTGGATGCCAAAAAGTTGTTGAACCAGCAGATTCAAACCGAAACTGGCAAGGCCCTCCCTCCAGCAGTTCTCGATGAAGCATTTTCGCGCATGCAGGTTACCTATGACCCGCTGCATGAGGCGCTCACCACTGCGGCGAAGCAGGCTTTTGACGGCGGCTTTCTGGGACGCGAGATGCCTGATCTTTCCCGGCTCTACGATCTGACGCTGCTGAATCAGGTGCTTGCAGAGAAAAAGAGAAAGGCGATCCAATGAGTGCGAACGCGCAGAATGTCCCGGCGCAGTTTCCGATTCCTGTTGAACCATTTCCGGTAGAACCACGCCTTCCCTCGCGTTCGGGAAATCCTCGCGAGCGGATTGCCCCGATCTCAGCCGGACCCCCGGCGCGGGACCGCTTCCCCGGAGACCGCGAAAGTCGGCGTGAGCGAAATCTGTCTCAGTTACCGCGCCCAGAGTGGGGAGCGTCTGCTTGCGCTCGATCGTATTAACTTGCAGGTGAAAGCGGGAGAGTTCCTGTGCGTTGTCGGCCCTTCGGGATGCGGCAAGTCCACATTGTTGCTTCTGATTGCGGGCCTGCACCAACAGACCTCAGGGCAGATATTGATTGATGGTCAACCTGTGCAGGGACCCGGCACCGACCGCATCATGATTTTTCAGGAGCATGGATTATTCCCGTGGCTCACCGTTGGCCAGAACGTCGAGTTCGGCATGAAGATGAAAGGCCTCAGCAAGGCCGAAAGGGAAGAGAAGACTGCATACTATCTGCGCCTTGTGCATCTGGCAAAGTTCAAAGACAGCTACATACATCAGTTGTCGGGAGGCATGCGGCAACGCGTCGCTATCGCCCGCGCACTTGCGACCGAACCCGATGTCCTTCTCATGGATGAGCCCTTTGCCGCGCTCGACGCCCAGACCCGCGACCTGCTGCATGATGAGTTGGAGCGCATCTGGAGCGAAACCGGCCGTACTATTATTTTCGTCACACACAACGTCCGCGAGGCAGTTCGACTCGGCGACCGCGTCGCTCTGCTTACGTTCCGGCCGGGGCGGGTCAAGCGCGAATTTCCAGTCAGCTTGCCGCGTCCGCGTCATTTGGAGGATCCGCACGTGGCTCGCGCAGCCCGCGAGATTCTGGATGAATTGCGCGAGGAAATCAATATTTCCCTGGAAGCGGAATACAACGAAGGTGTGAAGCCGCACGTTCAGGCGGGAGACGAGGGGAGCGTGCGAGTATGAAACGAGCCGCCCGCTTCATCATCTTTTACGCCGCGCTGTTCGGCCTGTGGACGCTGCTGGCCAAACTGAAGGTTTGGCCGCCCTACCTGTTTCCCACACCGTGGGGCGTGGGTGAGGCGCTGTATGCCGGATTCCAGGATCACACCTATTGGATCGCGATCCGCGTTAGCCTGGAGCGGGTACTGATCGGCTACAGCATCTCGGTCGTGCTCGGCATGATTCTCGGGCTAGGCGTCGCCAGCAGCAAGTTTCTCGAGGAAACCATGGGCGGCTTACTGGTGAGCCTGCAGAGTTTGCCCAGTATCTGTTGGTGGCCTCTGGCGCTTTTGTGGTTTGGCTTGAACCAGAATGCGATTCTGTTCGTCGTTGTTATGGGTTCACTGCTGTCGGTGACCCTGGCCATGGAGGATGGGCGTAAGCAGATGCCGAAGATCTTCGGCATGGCCGGCCGCAATCTCGGAGCCAAAGGATTCAAGTTGTTCTGGTATGTTTTGTTGCCGGCGAGTTTGCCATTTATCGTCTCCGGCCTGAAGCAGGGTTGGGCTTTTGCGTGGCGCTCACTGATCACCGCGGAGATGCTCTATCTGAGTCTCGGCCTCGGTCAGATTTTGATGATGGGCCGCGACCTGAATGACATGAGCGCGGTCATCGCCGTGATGCTGTTGATCATCGCGATCGGCTACGTCGTCGACGGCGTAGTCTTTAAAGGCATGGAGCGGCATTTGCAACATAAGTGGGGTTTGACATCGGCCACGTAAAACGCCGGTGAGAGCGGTACTCGCGGGATCCCCCGTAAGGTAAACAAGCGCAAGAAATAAAGGGAAGCACCGGTTTAACTATAATGTCTAGTATGTCAATCGTAATAAGTGCAACACTGGAGTTAACGGCAGGAGCGACTTCAATAGAGATTCTTCCCCCGTCAACAGAACGCTATCAACTCACAAAGGAGAGGACTGTACTTCCATGAACTCAACCAAGAAATTGTTTTCCACGGCTCTTATGCTGGCGGCTTTATCCGCCGGCGCATGGGCGCAAACCGAGACCGCGTCGAACGAGTCTCCAGCAACCAGCTCCGCAGCTGCCCCCGCGGCTCCAGCGCCAGTTACGGCGGCTGACGTCCAGGCTCTGAAAGACGCTCTCGCCGCGCAGCAACTGCAGCTCGAGCAGCTCACGCTCCAGTTGAAACGCCAGCAGGACTGGGAGGCAGCCCACCAGCCGGCGGTGAGCGGGACTGACTCGATCAACGCCGCACCGGCGACCGCCTCAGTTTCTGCCTCTACCACACCTCCGACCGCACCCGCTGCACCGACGGCTACTGAGGCGGCAGGGTCTGAACCCACATCGGCCAATGTGCCGCAGTCGCAAGATCAAGCTCAACAGCAGACTCCGCAGGCTGGCAGTTCCGATGAACGCATCCGCAATCTCGAACGCCAAATTAAGGGCCTGGGCCCGATTTCTTTCAGCGGCGACATACGTCTGCGCGGGGAACCTTTTTTCGGCGGACCTTCGAACGAATCTCAAGACCGCATGCGCGCCCGCGTCCGCGCGCGCTTTAACGCGGTGGCGGATCTGGGCTCGCAATTCCGTGCCGGGGTGACATTGGCCAGTGGCGACATCAACGATCCGACCTCGACCAATCAAACCCTCACTGGCTTCTACACCCGAAAAACGGTCGCGCTCGATCAGGCCTTCGTGGAGTACAGTCCGAAGCAATTCAAGAACCTCGATTTGATTGGCGGTAAATTCCGCTATCCCTGGTACAACACCGAACTTACGTGGGATAAGGATCTCAATCCGGAAGGCGTGGCCGAGACTTTAGCATTCAAACCTGACTCGAAGGTTTTTAAGCGATTCGCGATCATCGGGTTCCAGCTTCCTTTCGCGGAGGTTGCTGAGACCGCGCCCACAGATCAAAGAATTACCCAGCAGATTACTTACGGCGGCCAGGTGCAAGCATCTTTGCAGATTGCTCCGCACGTGCTGCTCAGTGCGTACTCGGGCTTCTATCTCTTTCACGGCGCAGATGCGATTGCTTTGGCGCTCGCGAAGGCGAACAGCAAGAATCCGCAGACGCCATTGAGCGGCGTGCTTCCGTTGACCTCTGGCAACCCGGTTCAGGATTCAACCTACACGACAACGGCGACGACCGTGGTCACGGTAGCCGGTACGTCGTACCCCACTGGGGTCACGAACATCACGAACGCGCAGTTCGCTTCAAAATTCAAATTATTCGACAACATCGCCCGTATTGACATCGACACGGGACATCCGAAGGTCCCGATCGCAATCATCGGCGACTATGTACAAAACATGGGAGCATGCGACAACCTGCCCAACATCGTCTCGACTCCCGCCAATACCGCAACGACGACCTACAAAACAGCGCAGAATTCGCCCTGTTTCGCAAATCAGCGCCGCGGATATTGGGCTGAAGGACGCTTCGGTCGCCTGCAGGAAAAGGGAGACTTCCAAATCGGCTACACGCACCTCTACATCGAGCGTGAGGCTGTGCTGGGAAACTTCAACTACAGCGATATTCGCCAGGGCACGAACGTGACGGAGCATCGCGTTGACACGTTCTACCAGTTCGACAAAAACGTGCAGTTGGGCTTCACTGCGCTGATCGGACGTCCATTGGCGACGACCGAGCCATGGCTCGAGCGCTTGCAGTTCGACTCGATTTTCATCTTTTAGAGGGCAAGTGTAAGTACGAATGTTCTGAAGCGCACTTCTTCAGAATCGCCGCCGGCCCGGTTTTGGCTACTCTCCTTTTCCGGGCCGGCGGTGTTACTCAAAATCTGGCGCAAGGCGAACTGCCCATGGAGCGGCTCAATCCCCTGGTTGCGAATTGAGGTCGAGTCCCGAAGGCCAGAGTTTTGGAGGTTCGGTGAGAAACACCGCAGGCGGAGAAATGAGCCAAGCGAACGTAATCCGAAAGAATGTTGTGATCGTCGGAGGTGGATTCAGCGGGGCGCTTACGTTTGGGTTGATCCTGGGCGCGAATCGAATTTGGGGACTGTGATTCGAACGCTGAGACGGGCGAACTGGGGGAACCAAATCGTCTTCGATTCTTCGTCCCAGGTTGTGGATACTCTGCTTTTCCGGGTTCGGCGGTGTAAATTTATTCATTAGGAATGAAGAAGGGGAATGAAGAAGGTATGAACCCACGACGGACTTTCCTCAAGCAAATGTCCAGTGCTGCATTGGTAGCCGGGTCCTCGTCGTCATTAATGTCATGGGCGCGGCCGGCGACCGAAAGCCACACGATCAAAGTTCCCGGGGAAGACGGGATGATTGTTCGTTCCTTCCGCTTCGTGGACCTCGAGACCCCGGTCGAGGATTTCAATACCTGGCTCACGCCTGTGCCGCGATTCTTTGTCCGCAACCACATGCACGAACCGAGCGAACTGAGTGCCGAAGACTGGCGGCTGAATGTCGGCGGCGAAGTCGAGAAGCCCTTCACGCTGGCCCTGGCCGAACTGTCGAAGCTCGAGATGCACTCCGTGGTCAATACGCTGGAGTGTGCCGGCAACGGACGCAGCCTGCACCGTCCGCAAGTCCCCGGGATTCAGTGGGGCAAAGGCGCGGTGGGTACCGCGCGATTTTCCGGCCCACGGCTGCGCGACGTGCTGCAACGCGCGGGGGTGAAGTCCACGGGGAAGCACGTGATGTTCCGCGGGTTCGACGAAGTTCCGGGGAGAGTTCCGCCGTTTATTCGGAGCATACCCGTCGAAAAGGCCTTGGACTCTGACACTCTTGTCGCGACGCACATGAACGGCACGCCTTTGACCAAGCATCATGGTTTCCCGGCGCGTGCTTTGGTGCCTGGATGGATCGGAGCGGCGTCCTGTAAGTGGCTCACCGAGGTCAGGGTTCTCGATTCAGAATTCGTCGGCAACTTTATGAGTCCCGGATACCGCCTTCCCAACCAGCCACTGAAGCCAGGTGATGCGGTGAAGCCGGAGGATACGCATCCGGTGACCGGATTGAACGTAAAATCCGTGATCTCAGGTCCGCTCGAGGGCGCGACCCTGAGAAGTGGAGAGGTTACCATTCATGGAGCCGCCTGGGCCGGGGAAGCTGACGTCGTGAAGGTCGAAGTCTCTGTCGACAATGGAACAACGTGGAGTCCAGCGAGTTTGGGGAGGGAGCACTCCCACTATGCATGGCGTCTTTGGAGTCAAGAGTGGAAGGCCAAGGCCGGAGACTACACGATTCTATCGCGCGCCACCGACAGCCAGGGACGCACGCAGCCCGCTACTCCAGTTTGGAATCCGAGCGGCTATCTGTACAACGCCGCCGATCAGGTGAAGATCCATGTTTCGTGAAAGCAGATTTCGTGAAGACGTGTTTCGTAATTCGTTGTCGCGTGGGACGTCGCGAAATTTGCGGCGCTTCTTCCCCCCGATTCTCTTCCTGCTAGCGGGGTTAATCGCTGCAGTAATACCTTTCCGGGCAATGTCAGATGAAAAAACACCGGCTAAGGTCATCGAGGATATGCCTGCCGGGGCCATGCAGGCGAAGGCCACGACTTCGTGTCTGGAGTGTCATGAGGCACGCATCATTCTGCAACAGCGATTGAGCAAGGGGGCATGGACCAAAGAAGTTGACAAGATGATAAAGTGGGGAGCGGTGGTAGACGCCGCAGACCATGACGCATTAATCGATTATCTGAGCACGAACTTCAGCCCGGACATGCCTCCGTACGAGCCACCCAGGTCAGCGCCCGAGAAAACTGCGGCGAAGATTCGGAAGTAGAAACCGCGGCAAAATGCAAAGCGCTACCGACCCAGTTGCCCGTCAGGGCACTACGGTAGCGCTGCCACATCGAAACCCAAACTGCGAGAAGTATAGAAATCCCTATGCACTACTAATAGTGCATTGTCGGGTACTGGCACGTTAATACCCGCAAGGTAATCATAGTGAGTTCTTTCCTGCGTCCCCTGTGTTCTCTGTAGTGGAGGCTTTTTCCGGCCGAAGCAACGGAAACAGGATGACATCGCGAATGGTGTGCGAATCCGTGAGCAGCATGCACAGACGGTCGATGCCCACGCCGACGCCGCCGGCCGGCGGCATGCCGTACGACAGCGCGCGGATGTAATCCTCATCCATCTGGTGTGCCTCTTCGTCGCCGCGCTCGCGTTCTTTCAATTGCGCCTCGAATCGACGCCGCTGATCTTCGGGATCGTTGAGTTCGCTGAAGCCGTTGGAGATTTCCATCTGTCCGGCGTAGATCTCGAAGCGTTCGGTCCAGTCGGGGTCATCCGGCTTTTGCTTGGAGAGCGGGGACACAGCAGTAGGGAACTCGTAGATGATCGTGGGCTGTGTGAGATGCTCTTCGGCGGTGGCTTCAAAAAGTGCGGCAATAGTTTTCCCGGCAGGCTCTTTCGGATCGTAAGCCATGTGCGCCTGCGATTTGTTGAAGCGGTCAACCAGGTTCTTCACGCCGTCGCTCGAGTTGAAATCGCTTATTTCCGGTTTTACCCCGGCGGATTCAGGCCAGAATCGACTGATAGCTTCGCGCATGGTCATGCGCTGCCAATTGCCCCAGTCGAGGCGATGCACGACCTCGCTCTCGCCCTCTTTAACCGTCCACTGGGTGATCGTTCCCCCGGTGACATCTGTTGCGGCCTGCGTGATCAGGTCCTGAGTGAGATCCATCACGCCCTGGTAATCGGTGTAAGCCTGATAGAACTCCAGCATGGTGAATTCAGGATTCCACCGCCAGCCGAGACCTTCGTTGCGGAAGTTGCGGTTGATTTCATATACGCGGTCCAGCCCACCGACCACAAGGCGCTTCAAGTAAAGCTCCGGCGCGATACGCAGGTAGAGATCCATGTCGAGCGTATTGTGGTGGGTGACGAACGGGCGCGCCACCGCTCCCCCGGCGATGGGCTGCATCATCGGCGTCTCAACCTCGATGAATCCCTTGGCGTCCAGTATGCGCCGCATCGATTGCACAAGTCTGGTCCGCTTCAAAAACACTTCGCGCACCTCCGGATTCATCACCAGATCGACATAGCGCTGCCGGTAGCGCAGTTCGACGTCCGTCAGGCCGTGAAACTTTTCGGGCAACGGCAGCAGGTCTTTGCTGAGGAAGGTGATCTCCTCCACATGAACTGACAGTTCGCCGGTGCGCGTGCGAAAGAGATATCCGCTGACCCCGATGTGGTCGCCCAAGTCGAGCAGTTTGTACAACTCGAAACCCTTCTCGCCGACTGCGTCTTTCTTTACGTAAATCTGCAGCTTCTTTCCGTCCTGCTGCAGGTGCGCGAACCCGGCTTTGCCCATCAGTCGGATCGCCATGATGCGTCCGGCAACGCGCACGTTTACGCGCGCCTGCTCAAGTTCCTCGGCAGTTTTCGCCGTGTACTGCGCCAGGATCTGTTCCAGGGTATGGGTGAATTCGTACTTGCTGCGATACGTGGCCTGTCCGAGAGCTTTAATCTGTTTCAACTTCTCGCGGCGCAGGTCGTAGATCTTGTCATCGAGGGCCAATGGATTCCTTTTGAGGCTTAGGGATGGAAGAAAGATTATAAACAATTCGACCTAAACGCTTTTTCCACGGGAGTAGAGCTCAGTTGCATCGACGGTGGTACCGTGGTACATTGGTACACATGGACGACGATCCTAAGCTGGAGATCGAGCGGGTGCAGACCGGCGTTCGCATAGAGAAGCGAGTTCTGAAAGTCCTCAAAGCCTTTGCCGAGTATCACGATATGACGCTCGGGGATGTTCTTGAAGGGATCGTGCTGCATGCGTTTGACGGGAAGACGCCCTTCAGCCCGGCATCGCTCGAACGCATTCGCCAATTGAAGAAGTTTTACGAGCTTGATCTTGACTCCGCGGCCAGTCACCGTCTCAAAGAAATCAAGTCAAAATCCCCGGGAAAACGCGGGGTGGGGAAGTAGGAAGGCATGAGCACAGGATCCACCAAAGCCGCACTCAGCATTCTGCAATGGACTCTTGGCCTCGTGGTTCTGACTGAGGCCGTTCTCTTCGTCCTGCCCAGCGCCGCCCACGACTTCGCGCGGACTCACATGCCCAGTTTCATTCGCATAATTTTGGGATGGGGAGAGATCGCAGGCTGCGTCCTGATGCTCATTCCAAAAACCACGATTCGGGGGGCATGGCTTCTGGTGGCTGTTTTCACATTCGCAATTCTGGTTCATCTCTTGCATGGTGCCTACAGCGTCGGCAATCTCCTCATTTACGCCGCCGCCGCTCTGGCGATCGCGATTGCAAAGTGAGTAGCGAGGAATCGATTTAGACGATGCCTACCATCGGCCAACAGGCGGTTGACAAGCGTTCAGCCAGCATTCAGTTAAGTGGCAGAGAATTCATCGATCGCTTTGAAGCCGACGCGATCCCGGAAAATTCCTTCCATCACGCCGACCACGTGCGTCTGGCCTTTTCGTATCTGTCGCAATTCCCGCCGCTGGAGGCACTTGAGCGATTTTGCTCGGCTCTTAAGCGTTTTGCGGCGGCTCGTGGCAAGGCGCAGGTTTATCACGAGACCATCTCGCACGCGTATTTCTTTCTGATCCGCGAGCGCATAGAGCGGTCCAGCGGCGCGGCCTGGGAGGAGTTTGCGGGCCGCAATCCAGATCTGCTGATCTGGGAAAATGGCATCCTTTCCCGCTACTATGACGATGCAACGCTCAAGTCTGAATTGGCGCGGCGTATTTTCGTTATGCCAGACAAATCGAAACCCGGCGTGTAACTATCGTTCACCCTGTTCATTCGTCTAGACTCTGTCGTCGGACCTTCCGTCCCAGTTCTCGCGCTAATCTTCACCGTTATTGAGAGGAAACAAATGCGATCAGGAAAGTTGTTATTGGTGTTGCTTGTGGTTTCGTGCGTATCTGCGGCACAGCAGCCACGCGACGGTGAAGCTGTGATTCGTGACATGCATGATCGTTATCAGGCGTCGTGGTACAAGACGGTGACCTTCACCCAGAAGAGCACGACCTACAACGCGGACGGCACGACCAAAGTCGAGATCTGGTATGAAGCGGCTTTGCTGCCGGGCAAGCTGCGAATCGATATCGGGAAGCCCACCGACGGCAACGGGTATCTCATGACCGATGGAAGTCTCACCATCATTAAGAGTGGTGAGATCGCGGGCAGCCGCCCATATGTGAACATTCTGCTTGTACTGGGTTTTGACGCGTACACGCAGAATCCGGCAACGACTGCGAAGGTTGTAAAAGATGAAGGCTATGATCTGCGCAAAGTCCGCGAAGATACGTGGGAAGGCAAGCCCGTCTACGTGGTCGGCGCCGACAAGGGCGATCTGAAGTCGAAGCAATTCTGGGTGGAGAAAGACAGCCTGCTGTTCGTGCGCGTAATTGAACCGAGCCGCCGCGACCCGACCAAGGTCGACGACGTCCGCTTTGCGGATTACCGCAAGCTTGCCGGCGCATGGATTGCGGCGCGCGTCGAGGTTCACTCCGATGACAGGCTCACGTTCAGCGAGGATTACGCCGATATTCAGGGAGATGTGAAACTTGACCCCGGCGTGTTCGATCCCAAACAATTCAATACGACACACTGGGAGAAGCCGTAGCGCTTTCTATCCAGAACAGGCATGACCCGTTCGTACCGTTGGCGCTAGAATAGCTTCCTGATTCCAACCCCACTGCGCTTCAGGACGTGATCCATGATTCAGTTCAAAGTAAACGGACTCGCGCAATCCTTCGACGGAGACCCTGAGATGCCGCTCCTTTGGTATATCCGCGACATTCTGGGACTCACGGGAACAAAATTCGGGTGCGGCATGGCGTTGTGCGGAGCATGCACTGTGTTGCAGAACGGAAAGGCAATCCGTTCCTGCACGAAGCAGATGGGTACGGTGCAGGATCTCGAGATCACGACCATCGAGGCGATCTCCAGCGGCGGCCCGCACGCCGTGCAGAGAGCATGGACCGAAGTGAATGTTCCGCAGTGCGGATATTGTCAGCCCGGGCAGATCATGCAGGCCGTGTCGCTGCTGTCGTCGAAGCCGCATCCGACGGACGACGATATCGATTCCGTGATGGCGGGGAACATCTGCCGCTGCGGGACTTACCAGCGCATCCGGGCGGCGGTTAAGCAGGCCGCAAAGGAGACGGCATGATCACCATCGACAACATCAGCCGTCGCGGTTTCCTACAGGGGATGCTTTCTGCCGGGGCATTCGTTCTTTGCGCAGGGAAATCCCCACTTCTCGTAAACGCAGCGAGAAGCGGAACAACCTTGGGAGCGAGTCCGAGTGTCGAGTCCACCTTGTTCCATCCCAGCATGTTTGTCGGCATCGAGACCGACGGCACGGTTTACATTGTGGCCCATCGGAGCGAGATGGGGAACGGTGTTCGCACCAGCCTCCCGCGAATTCTCGCCGATGAACTTGACGCCGACTGGAGCCGCGTCAAAGTTATTCAGGGCGACGGCGACGAGCGCTACGGCTCGCAGGATACCGACGGGTCGCACTCCGTGCGTGAGTTTTTCGACGTTCTTCGCGAAGCCGGAGCTACAGCTCGCCTCATGCTGGTGCGCGCCGCCGCGCACCAGTGGGGAGTTTCCGAGGCACAGTGTGTCCTGGATCCGGTCCACACCATCTCCGACAAGAACTCCAATCGCAAGTTCGGCTACGGCGAACTGGCGGCTCTGGCCGCCAAGCTGCCGGTACCGAAGAAAGAAGAGTTGCGGCTGAAGGCAGCGTCAGAGTGGCGCTACATCGGCAAACCAGCGCCCGGCCTTGATGTTCCAGAGATTTGTTCAGGAAAGGCGCTCTTCGGCATGGATGTTCGAGTCGAGGGCATGCTCTACGCCGCCATTGCTCACCCACCCGTGCTCGGAGGGAAAGTGAAATCGGTCGATGACTCCGCTGCGCTGAAAGTCATCGGCGTGAAAAATACCATCGCCGTCGATCCCTTTACGCCTCCGCATGCGTTTCAGCCGCTCGGAGGAGTTGCCGTTATCGCCGACAACACCTGGGCCGCGTTTAAGGGCCGCAAGAACTTGAAAATTGAGTGGGACAACGGTAGCAACGCCAGCTACAACTCTGCCGACTACAAGAAACAATTGCAGCAGACCGCGCGCCAGCCGGGCAAAGTCGTTCATACCGTCGGCGATCCCGATGCCGAATTCAGCAAAGGCGGCAAAATCGTGGAAGCGGAATATTTTGCGCCGCATCTGGCGCACGCTTCCATGGAGCCTCCTGTTGCGGTCGCTGACGTCCAGGGAGAAAAGGTTACGGTGTGGTCGCCAACGCAGGATCCGCAGGGCCTGCAGGAACAGGTCGCGAAGGCGCTCGGTCTCAAGAAAGAGAACGTGGTCTGTCATGTGACTTTTCTCGGTGGAGGTTTTGGCCGGAAATCGAAGCCCGACTATGCTGTCGAAGCGGCAGTGCTCTCGAAGAAGACGGGTAAACCGGTAAAGGTCGTCTGGAGCCGCGAAGACGACATCAAGTTCGACTACTACCACTCGGTGGCCGCCATGTATCTGAAGGCGGCGCTCGACGACAGAGGACGGCCGAAAGCCTGGCTGCAACGCTCTGTATTTCCTCCCATTGGATCAACGTTTGACAAGGATGCGGTTTACGGTGATGACGGAGAGATGTCGATGGGATGGAACGTTGTTCCGTTTGATGTTCCGAATTTTCGCTCGGAAAACGGACAGGCTGCGGCCCACATTCGCATCGGATGGCTGCGTTCGGTGGCGAACATTTATCACGCGTTCGCCGTGCAGTCGTTTGCCAACGAACTGGCTTACGCGGCTAACCGCGATCCGTACGACCACCTGCTCATGATGATTGGCGCCAATCGGCGCCTGGATGCAGGGAAAGCATCTTCTGACAGGGCAGAGAAATATCCCTTCGATACAGCGCGCCTGCGCCACGTGGCGGAGGTCGCCGCCGATAAGGCCGGATGGGGCAAGAAAAAATCAGGGAAGGGGAGCGGAATGGGGATTGCGGTCCATCGCAGCTTCCTTACTTATGTTGCGACAGTGGTCGAAGTCGAAGTCGAGGATAGCGGTGTGATCCGTATTCCGCATGTCTATACGGCGGTCGACGCGGGTATCGTGGCGAATCCTGAAATGGTGCGGCAGCAGTTTGAAGGCGCTGCGGTCTTTGGAACCAGCATCGCCCGCACCGGTGAAATCACGGCGACGGGCGGTGTCGTCGATCAGTCCAATTTCTTTGACTATCCCGTCGCCAGAATGAACGATGCGCCGTACGAAGTTGACGTACACATTGTCGAGAGTACTGCGCCACCGGCTGGCGTCGGAGAGCCGGGCGTGCCTCCATTCGTTCCCGCATTATGCAACTCTGTATTCGCTGCTACCGGGAAGCGCGTGCGGGAGTTACCTCTGGCGAGGAATGGATTCTCGTAAGCGTGACGGCGGCTGGAAGATTCGATTCCTTCTTGAACCGTCGCCACTTCGGCGCTACTATGACTTGCTCCGCCGATTCCGGAGCGAGGGCCTGCGAATGCCGCAAAACTACGTACCCATCTTCATCTTCATCGCCTTCGTCGGCGTATTGTTGCCCGTGACTTTGCTGGCGGCTAAGCTGGTGCGTCCGGACAATCCCAGCAAGACCAAGCTCATGCCGTATGAGTGCGGCATCGATCCGGTCGACAACGCCCGCGGACGCTATACCGTTCGCTATTACATCATCGCGATTCTCTTTGTCGTCTTCGACGTGGAGACGATTTTTCTCTTTCCCTGGGCTGTGAAATTCAAAGTATTCGGGTTGTTTGGGCTGGTCGAGATGCTGATTTTTCTGGCAATCCTAGTCGTCGGTTACATCTGGGTGTGGAAAAAAGGTGCGCTCGAATGGGTGTAGACCGGGACTGACATGGCGCCTGCCACCGACAATCCGATGGACAGCTCGCCTTCCGAAACCTTCGCCGCCAGCCGCTGGACGCAGGGCAACTTCTTTTTTCCCACGAAGCTGGTCATCAGCCCGCAACGCGTGGCCCGGGTGAAGTCACGCCTGTTCGGCAGCAACGAAGAGAGCATTGCCATGTCGAAGATCGCGTCAGTACATATTTCTACGGGCGTGTTCTGGTCCGAGATCGTTGTCGAGTCCACTGGCGGGACTGACCCCATTACCAGCCACGGCCACCGCAAGCGCGATGCGCAGCGCATCCGCGATCTTATTGAGCAGTATCAGGCGCAGGCTCGCGGCTGACGCCTCTCGACTTGCGCTAGGATGACGCTTCAGAATGGCATGTCCTACTTGGGCTACGCGTTGACACCATCCCGTCAAGCTGATAAAAGTTAACGTTCTTCGCAACGCACGCTGCGCCGTAGGTTTGTGCCTTCGCGAGCTATGCCGGACGAAATCAAATCCCCCTCGTCGCCACCGCCGGAAGGTGATCCGAAGCCGTCGGCGGATCAGGCTCCTGTGCCGCGCGGAGTGAAAGCCACTCCCGCGGGTTCGGTTCAATCGGAAACAAAGGCTCCGCCGGAAAAGCCTGCGGCCGGTCCGGCGACGCCTCCAAAGGCGGCAGCAGCCGCGCCAGGAGCGCCTGCCGCTGCTAAACCTGCCGCTGCTGCTCCGCCCAAGCCCGCCGCTCCCGTGCCGGTGCAGTGGGATTCTCCGATGGTGAGGAAATTGAAAGGCAGATATGGTTCCGGCATCGAGCCGCTGACGCATCTTGGACAGAACTACATGGTGGTCGCTCGCTCGCTCATTCCGGAACTTCTCCAGATTCTCCGCAACGAAGAAGAGTTCGATTACTGCGTCGACATCACTGCAGTGCACTATCCCAAGCGGGAGAAAAAAGAATTTGACGTGGTATGGGTGCTGTATTCATTTCCACGTAACGAGCGCATCCGCGTGACGGCGCAGATTGCCGAGGGCGAAAGCATCGCCAGTTCAGTACCGATATGGGTGACCGCCAACTGGCTGGAGCGCGAAGTCTTCGACATGTTCGGCATCAAGTTCGACGGCCATCCGGATATGAAGCGCATCCTGCTGCCTGACGGGTGGAAGGGACATCCGCTACGCAAAGACTACGGCATCTTGCAGCAGGACAACGAATGGGTGCAGATCAACCTCGGGATTGAGAGCGGCCAGTAACCGAAAACCAACGACCAAGGGCTAACGACCAACGACCGAATCAATGACCGATCCGAATACACTCTCGCCCCTCGATCTCGACACGCCCGACAAGACTTTTCTCGACGCGAACGAACTCGTCATCAATATGGGTCCGCAACATCCTGCGACCCACGGCGTCCTGCGCGTGATTCTGCGGCTCGACGGCGAGAAGGTGATGGGGCTGGAGTGCGTCATCGGATATCTCCATCGCGGTGTCGAAAAGATAGCCGAGCATCGCACGTACACGATGTTCAATCCTTACGTCGACCGCATGGACTACGTCGCCGCTGTCTCGAACGGCCTGGGATATTGCGAGACCGTCGAAAAGCTTCTCGGCGTGGAAGCTCCGCCGCGCGCCCAATACATCCGCGTGATTCTGACGGAATTGAATCGCATGGCCAGCCACCAGCTGTGGCTGGGGACGCATGCGCTCGACATCGGCGCGATTACGCCGCTCTTTTATACCTTCCGCGATCGCGAAGAAATTCTAAAGATTTTCGAGAAATATTGCGGAGCGCGGCTTACGACGCATGCCTTCCGTATCGGCGGTTTGCAATACGAGGCCTACGAGGGCTTCGAAAAAGAAGTCAAGAATTTCGTCAAGTTCGTGAAGCCGAAAATCGACGAATACGAAGAATTGCTCACAACCAACCGCATCTGGGTCGAACGTACCAAGGGCGTGGGCAAAATCTCAGCCCAGGATTGCATTGCGCTCGGCGTTACCGGACCGGTCCTCCGCGCCAGTGGCGTGAAGTGGGATCTGCGCAAGGCCCAGCCTTATGCGAACTACAAGAATTTTGATTTCGATATTCCGGTCGGTGTGAACGGCGACACCTACGACCGGTATCTGGTGCGCATGGCCGAGTTCCGTCAGTCGCTGCGCATTATCGAGCAGGCCGTTGAGGGTATTCCTGAAGGCCCCGTGATGGCTAAAGTCCCCAAGGTGATGAAGCCTCCGGTGGGCGAGGTCTACCACTCCATCGAAGCGCCGAAGGGCGAGCTGGGATATTTCATTGTGAGCGACGGATCGACACAGCCTTATCGAGTGCGCGTGCGTCCTCCGTCATTCGTGAATCTGCAGGCCCTTGAGTTGATGTGTCGCGGCCAGTTGGTTGCCGATGTCATCGCCGTCATCGGCACGCTCGACATTGTTCTCGGCGAGGTGGACCGCTGATGCATCAGTTAATCGATTACATCCAGTCCTATCTGTCCAGCCCACAGACTCCAGGTTCTGCCGGCAATATCTTCTGGGCATTCGTCTACATCGTCGCTGTGTTTCTCGGCCTTTCTGTCGCGGTAATCGCGATGAACTGGCTAGAGCGGAAAATTCTGGCGCACATGCAGGTTCGGCTTGGACCGATGCGCGTGGGCCCGCATGGATTGCTGCAGCCAATCGCCGATGCTTTGAAGTTGCTGCTGAAAGAAGACATCATGCCGGCCGAGGCTGATGTCTTCGTTTTCTGGATGGCTCCGCTAATTGTAGTGCTCGCAGCCTTCACCGTGTTCGTCGTCGTCCCCTTCGGGCCGACGCACGCCATCACCGATATGAACATCGGCATTCTCTTTATGCTGGGGGTGTCGTCGCTCAGCGTGCTCGGTATCGTCACCGCGGGATGGGCGTCGAACTCGCATTATCCGATGATGGGGGCGCTGCGTTCGAGCGCTCAGATGATCTCTTACGAAGTCGCGATGGGGCTGGCGGTGGTCTCGGTCATATTGATGACCAGTCTCGGCTCGAAAGACGGCACGCTGAACATGATTGAGATTGTGCAGCGGCAGCAGGAGCAGGGGGTCTGGTTCGTCTTCAAGTTTTTTCCTCTCGGGCTGATCGGATTCTTCATCTTTGCGGTTGCCATGGTCGCGGAGACAAACCGCGCTCCGTTTGACTTGCCTGAGGCTGAATCCGAATTGACGGCAGGATTCCATACCGAGTACAGCGGCTTTCGCTGGTCACTATTCTTTCTGGCGGAATATTCCGCAATGATCGCAGTTTCCTCCATCGCGGTGACGCTCTGGCTTGGCGGATGGCTGCGGCCTTTTCCGAACTGGCTGAACGGCCCCACGTGGGATCTTGTCTTTTCGCTTTTTCCGGGAATCACATTTCTGCTGCTGGCTGCGATGTGCTTCTATAGCACGGCGCGCATGCCCAAGCATCCACTCTTTAAGTTTCAGACCATCGGTCTCGCTGGGTTTGGCGCATTGCTGGCGCTGATTGGTGTGGTCCTCTTCGTCCCAGCCGTGCGTGACCGGGTCGGCGATATTTTCTGGTTCTGCGCTAAAGTTGCCGCGTTCATGTACCTCTATATCTGGTATCGTGGCACGTTCCCGCGTTACCGCTTTGATCAACTCATGAAAGTGGGATGGAAGATTTTGCTCCCGATTAGTCTCGGCGTTCTGGTTCTGACCGCGATTGCGGGTTTTGTCGAGGCTCCGTTTAAGGAGTGGCTGAGTCACGTCCTATGAACCCTCCGGTAGCCACACCGTTTTTCTTTTACTTGCTCGCCGGGATCATGATCATCGGGGGCGTGCTGGTGATCACGCGCAAAAACGCCGTGCATTCGGCATTGGCCTTGATTACGACTCTGTTGGCGCAGGCCGGACTTTACCTGATGCTCTATGCTCCGTTTGTTGCCGGCGTTCAGATCATTCTTTATGCGGGCGGGATCATGGTGCTGTTTCTGTTCGTGATCATGCTGATCAACCTTGATCGCAGCATGAAGGAGCGGCAGTTCAACAAGCAATGGCTGATCGGGATCGTCGCTGCCGCCGCACTGGGTGGCCTGTTCATCGCGATTTACACGAAAGGGAAGGCATTGTTCCCAGAGGGCCGGCTGACCTACGCGGAAACGCAGAATACGCAGGGGATCGCTAGCCTGCTTTACGATCCGCACACCGGCATGTATATGTTCGCCTTCGAGATCGCCTCGCTGCTGCTGCTGGTGGCGATCATCGGAGCAGTAGTGATGGCAAAGAAAAGAATCTGACAGGCGAGTGTTTGTCATTCCGAAAACGGCGTAGCCGTTGAGGAATCTGGGGGTTTGCAAGTGTCGGTAGGGGGCCGGCGGAAAGCAGGTTCCTCACCGGGCTTTCAGTCCAGTTGGGAATGACAAGAATTTAGAAGAAACAGAATTTAGAAGAAACAGAAAAGAGAGAGCATGGATAGTCTGCTGCACATCTCGACCCTGCACTACCTAGTAGTTGGTGCAGCGCTGTTTCTGCTCGGAGTGATCGGAGTCTTGACGCGCCGCAACGTCGTGATTGTACTGATGTCGATTGAGCTGATCCTGAACGCCGTCAATCTGAATCTGGTCGCATTCTCGCGTTACTGGCAAGGGTTGCATGGCGCGACGGCATTGCATGGCCAGGTGTTCGCGATTTTCGTAATCACCGACGCCGCTGCCGAAGCTGCGGTCGGCCTCGGTATCCTGATCGCCTTCTTCCGTAACAAGGAGACGGTCAACGTGGACGAGGTCAATTTGTTGAAATGGTAGAACACCGCTCTTGGCTATCAGCTCGAGGCCAAAGAGGTTGAGCTGAGAACCAAAGGCCAAAAGCTAAGGGCGAACGACTAACGATATGTTCTTATCCCACATCTGGCTCATCCCGCTGCTGCCGGCGTTCGGCGCGGCCATCATGTTCTTCTTCGGCCGCAGGCTGCAGAAGTCCACGGTGAGCGCGGTATGCGTGGGTGCGATCGTGCTCGCGTTCATCATGGCCTGTGGGGCGGTGTGGCAGTATCAGGATTACGCTGCGGCGCATCCTGAGAAGCACGGATACGAGACGATCGTCTATACCTGGCTCGGCAGCGACACCGGCCATACGAGCTATACAACGCAGCTTGGAGCGCCAGCGACCTTCCGCGCCGATGCAGGATTCCTGCTCGATCCTCTCTCCAGCATCTGGCTGCTGTTCGTCACCGGCGTCGGGATGCTGATTCATATTTATTCGACCGGATACATGGCACATGAAGGCGGGTACTACCGCTTCTTTGGGTATCTCAACCTCTTCATGTTTTCGATGCTGACGCTGATCCTGGCCAACAATTATGTGCTGCTCTTCGTTGGGTGGGAGGGCGTGGGACTGTGTTCATACTTGTTGATTGGATTCTATTTTCACCGCAAGTCCGCGAGTGACGCTGCGAACAAGGCGTTCATCGTTAACCGGATCGGCGATGCCGGGTTCATTCTCGGAATGTTTTTTGTAGCGGCCATCTTTGGGACTCTGCGTTTTACCGAAGTGACTGCGCTCGCCCGCACCGGACATTTCTCGGCGCACATACTTAGCTACATCACCGCTGCGACTCTGCTGCTCTTTGTAGGGGCCTGCGGCAAATCTGCTCAGCTTCCACTCTATGTCTGGCTTCCCGACGCGATGGAAGGCCCTACACCGGTATCCGCGCTGATCCACGCGGCGACCATGGTGACGGCTGGCGTATACATGGTTGCGCGCTCGAACGCGCTGTTCGTCCTCGCGCCCACATCGATGAAGACCGTTGCTATCGTCGGCGCTCTGACGGCCATCTTTGCCGCTTCCATCGGCCTGGTGCAGAACGACATCAAGCGCGTGCTGGCGTACTCGACGGTCTCGCAACTTGGCTACATGTTCCTGGCCCTCGGCGTCGGAGCCTTCGCCGCCGGCGTTTTTCATGTTTTCACGCACGCATTCTTCAAAGCGCTGCTCTTCCTCGGTTCGGGTTCGGTAATTCACGCCATGAGCGGTGAACAGGATATGCGTAACATGGGTGACCTCGGCCATCGCATTCCGACGACCTACCGGACTATGTTCATCGCCACGCTGGCCATTGCGGGAATTTTCCCCTTCGCAGGATTCTTTTCAAAAGACGCGATTCTTTGGGAAACCTGGTCGCGCGAGGGCGGTGCGTATCGTTTCCTGTGGTACATCGGCTACGCGACTGCATTGATGACCGCGTTCTACATGTTCCGATTGATGTATCTCACATTTAAGAGCCGCCCGCGCATGAGCCACGAAGCGGAGCATCACATTCACGAATCGCCTTTTTCGATGACGATGCCGTTGGTGGTGCTCGCAATTTGCGCGATTGGCGCCGGATGGCTGGGATGGCCTCAGAGCCTCGGCGGCTCCGACCGCTTTACGAAGTTTCTCGAGCCGGTTTTCGCTCCCGAGGCATACGTTCTTCAGGCCGAGGGAAAATCCAGCCAACTAGCTGCTGGGGAAAAAGAAGAAGAGCACAATAGCAGCACCGAATGGCTGCTGATGGGATTGTCGCTCGCTGCCGCGTTTGGCGGCTGGGCTCTGGCCCGCAGAAGTTATAAAGATGCGGACAAGGGCTTTGTTGAACCGATCGCTGCCGCTGCGCCGCCGGTCTATAAAACGCTGATGCACAAATACTACGTCGATGAGGGCTACGATTACCTTTTTACCGGACGGCGCAAGCTCGGCAAACTGCGACTGGGCGTGCTGGGGCTCGGTGAAGCGTCGTCGTGGTTTGATTCGCATGTGATCGACGGCTTGGTCAACGGGGCAGGATGGATTACGCGCGTTTCGGGAACGGTTTCGAGTTGGTGGGATAAGTGGATCATCGACGGCATCGGCGTTAACGGTCCAGCGATTCTGGCGCGCATGCTGAGTTATCCAGCGCGCTTGTTCGAATGGGGACTGGTGCAGTGGTACGCGCTGGTCATGACCGCAGGATTAGTCGGGTTCGTTTTTTATTATGTGTATCACTGAAGATCTCTCTTGGCCATTGGCTCTGGGCTTTTAGCTGGAGTCAAAAGACCAAAAGTCAAAGCCAAGAGCCAAGAGCCAAAAGCGAATGTACAACCACATCCTATCGATCATTCTCTTCACGCCGCTGGTGGGCGCGTTGCTGCTCTTGTTCGTCTCCAAGGAGAACAAGAACGCCGTCCGCTGGATCGCGAACATTTTCGCGCTCGGCGGATTCCTGATTTCGCTGCCGCTTGTGCCCTGGTTTTGGGACAAGCGCTTCGAGCCGGGCTTCAAGTTCATTGAGGGCTCGGCCAACAACTGGATCCCCACGATCGGCTCGGGCTACGTGCTCGGCATTGACGGCATTTCGTTTCTGCTCATCATGCTGACCACGCTTCTGGGCTGGATCTCGATCCTCTCATCGTGGACCGCCATTGAGAATCGCGTCAAAGAATATTACATCTGGTTTCTCGTGCTGCAGACCGGCATGCTCGGCGTCTTCATGGCGCTGGATTTTTTTCTCTTCTTCGTTTTCTGGGAAGCAATGCTCGTTCCGATGTACCTGCTGATTGGCATCTGGGGCGGCCCGCGCAAGCTCTACGCCGCCATCAAGTTTTTCTTGTACACCCTGGCCGGGTCGGTATTGATGCTTCTGGGCATTCTGTTTCTCTATCTCCACCATCACGCCGCGACCGGCGTCTACACCTTCAGTCTTGAAGCCCTGTACCAGACTGCGCCGCACATTTATTCCGACTATGGACCGCATGTCGCGACGCTACTGTTTTTGAGTTTCTTCTTCGCCTTCGCCATTAAAGTTCCAATGTTCCCCTTTCACACATGGCTGCCCGACGCGCACGTCGAAGCGCCGACGGCCGGGTCGGTCATTCTGGCTGGTGTTCTGCTGAAGATGGGAACCTATGGCTTCATTCGCTTCTCGCTGCCGTTTTTCCCGGGAGTGCTATCAAACCCCGCAACGTTTCTCGGCATGACCGTCCGCGGCTGGATGATTTTTCTTTCCATCGTCGGCATTCTCTACGGCGCGCTGGTCTCCCTGATGCAGAAAGACATGAAAAAGCTGGTGGCGTACTCCTCGGTCAGCCATCTTGGTTTCTGCACATTGGGAATTTTTGCTCTTACCCCGCTGGGGCTTAGTGGATCAGTGTTGCAGCAGGTGAATCACGGCATTTCAACCGGCGCGCTGTTCTTGATCGTCGGCATTCTCTACGAGCGGCGCCATACGCGCGAGATCGCTGAATATGGGGGCATCTCGACCGTGATGCCGGTCTACGCGACCATCGCTTTAATCATGTTCCTGTCGTCGATGGGATTGCCATTGCTCAACGGCTTCGTCGGCGAGTATTACATTCTGTTAGGTACGTTCATGGCGAAGTGGCAGTGGGCGGCATGGGCCGTTCCGGGAGTTGTGCTAGCCGCCGCCTATCTGTTGTGGCTTTACCAGCGCGTGTTCTTCGGCGCGGTCACCAACCCAAAGAATGAAAAGTTGCATGATCTGACGCCGCGAGAGATTGCGACGTTCGTACCATTGATGATCATGGCGTTCTGGATCGGCCTGTATCCCAAACCGTTTCTTCAAATTCTCGACCAGCCCGTCAATCATCTGATCGCCACCATGCACGCCGAACCGCCGAAACCTGATGCCGCGATCAACGCAGCGATGCGACCGGGAACTGTCGACCCGCAGATGGCGTCGGCTCCTGCGGTATCGTCGTCGGCAGCCAAGTCTAAGACTCCCACTGCCAAGGAGATCGACTAGTGGGCGGAGTCTACCAGCTGACGTCGACAGATTACGTGCTGGCCCTGCCCATCATTCTGCTCGCGCTATTTGCACTAGGCATTCTGCTGATCGATCTCATGCTGCCGAAAGAGCAGAAATGGCTGAACGCCATTACCGCGTTCGTAGGGGTACTGTTTTCGGCTAAGGCGGTCTACAACATTCAGCATTGGCTCAGGGACGCACCTTATTCGACCGGCATGATGCATACGATGCTGGTCGATCGCGTGGCTATCTATTTCTTTTATCTGTTCCTTGTGGCCACGGCGATCTCGATTCTCATGTCGGTCACCTACCTGGAGACAGAACACGAGAATCACGGCGAATACTACGCTCTAATGCTGCTCTCGGTCGCGGGCATGATGTGCATGGCCGCAGGCGCCGACATCGTGCTGATCTTTATCGGCCTTGAATTAATGGCCATCTCCACCTATGTGCTAGTCGGTTTCTTGCGCCGTGATCGCCGCTCGAACGAAGGAGCGCTGAAATATTTTCTACTGGGGGCCTTTTCTTCCGGCATCTTTGCCTACGGATTGTCACTGCTCTATGGCCTGACAGGAAGCACCAACCTGGGCGTAATCGCGAACGCGATGACCGGTTTGGTGCGATACCCGGCCTACAAGCCGATTCTGGTGATCGCTACGCTCACCACGTTGACCGGCCTGCTGTTCAAGATAGCTGCTGTTCCGTTTCATCAGTGGGCTCCGGATGCTTACGAGGGCGCGCCCACCAGCATTACGGGATTCATGTCGGTGGCGGTAAAGGCCGCCGGCTGGGCCATGCTCATCCGCATCTTGCTGGTGGGACTGGGCCCCCTGCGCCCGCTCTGGCTTCCCGTACTCGTCTTCGTTTCAATCGCGACCATGACCGGAGCGAATCTCGCCGCGCTGACCCAGACCAATACCAAGCGCTTGCTGGCCTACTCCTCGATCGCCCACGTCGGCTACATGCTGCTCGGCCTCATCGCCGGCACCGCCACCGAACTGAATGGCGATGGCATCAAGGGCATCCTGATTTATCTGTTGGTCTACACCTTCATGAACCTGGGCGCGTTCGGTGTGATTACATCCTTGCGCCACAAGAAGGTGATCGGCGACGAACTCGACGACCTCAATGGACTTTACTCGCGCGCCCCAGTCGAAGCCGTTCTCATGCTGATCTTCATGCTCTCACTCGCCGGAATTCCGCCACTGGCCGGTTTTTACGGGAAGTACTTTATCTTCCTGAGCCTGGTCGAAACAGGTCACTACGCGCTGGCCGCGCTAGGCGTGTTGTATTCGGTCTTCGGGCTCTACTACTACCTGAAGATCGCCAACGCAATGTTTATGCGTCAAGCCGAAGCCGGGGAAGAGAAGCTGCCCGTAAGCTACGCCATGCGGGCTGCGCTCGGCGTTACTGCGTTTGCCACGATCTTCATCGGAATCCTTCCCAACCGCTTCATCGAGCTGGTGAACTGGGCGCTGGGCATAGCGCAGAATCCGTCCATAGCGAAGCTGACGCACTAGACCTGATGTGTCGACCACAGCCTCGGCTGTCCGGAAGGGGGAAGCCCGGTCGCCATGCGATATATAGGCTAGCGCTCGTCCCCGGCGGCCTGCGATACAATCGCTAGCGCCTGCCAATGTCCTCCTCCCCCGCACCCCGCGACGATAACTCCCCCCAGAAGAAGAATCCGTGGGTGCAAGTGGGACGCTACAGCCAGCTGGCTCTCATGCTTCCGGCAGGCACCGTTGCGGGATGGCTCCTCGGCTCCGCCCTGGATCATTGGCTTCATACTTCGTGGATCAGCGTTGTAGGCCTGTTGCTCGGAACGGCTACCGGATTGATCGAACTTATTCGTAGCGTCGCCCGCGATACGAAGTAAGATCGTTAGCGGCGATCATCGAATTACCTGACGCTTGATTCAGCATGGCCGGCGAACCTTCGAATCTCGAAGCTGAAGCAGCGACTGTAGTTCACGGCGAGACCTTCTACTCCGGCGCGCTTGATCGGATTCGCCTTTTCATGATCGCCCTGGGTCTCGCACTCTCAGCCGCCGCCTGGGGGAAGTTTGGCCGTTGGGCAGCGCTGGGGTTTCTGCTGGGATGCGCGATTGCGTATCTCAATTTTCACTGGCTCAAGACGGTTGTAAGGGCCCTGGCGGACCGCGTCACTGACACCGGCAAACGCCAGTCCGGAGCGGGGATAGTCCTGCGATTCCTCTTGCGCTACATGTTGTTGGGAGTAGCTGCGTATGCTATATTAACCAGTTTCCCCGCGAGCCTCAGAGGGCTGTTTGCGGGCCTGTTTCTGCCCGTAGGAGCGATTGCCTGTGAGTTGCTCTACGAAGCGTACGCGGCGTTGGCTCGTGGAGTTTAACGGTACGTGTAACCATCGAAGAAAGCTAGGAGCCAGCAGCTAGAAGCTACTTTTTCCATGCCTGAACAACTCTGGTTTACCGAAATACTGAACCGCCTATTTGCCGGACCGGTCACCGCATTTCTGCGGATGCTTCACATTGAGCCCAAATATGTCCACGCACCCATCCCGAATTCTGTCGCGATGGAGGTTCTCGTATTCTTCTTCCTGCTGGTACTTTTCTTGTTGGTCCGGTCGCGCCTGTCGGTAGAGTCTCCTGGAGGGCTGCAGCATACTTTCGAAAGCCTCGAGGGATTCGTCTCGGGACAGAGCCGAGAAATCATTGGGCATCACAACGAACCCTACACTGCCTTTTTCGTGATCCTCTTCGTGTTCATCCTGCTTTGTAATCTGATCGGTGTGATTCCGGGTTTTGAGTCGCCGACCGGCGTTCCGACTGTGCCGCTGGGTTGCGCGGTGTGTGCGTTCTTCTACTACCACACGCAGGGATTCAAGCATGCCGGGCCGAAATACCTCCTGCATTTTTTCGGGCCGCCCATGGAGGGCATGTCGATCTTTGCCCGTATCCCGTTGGCCATTCTGATGCTCCCGATCGAACTGGTCAGCCACCTAGCCCGATTGCTTTCTCTCACCGTACGTCTGTGGGCCAATATTTTCGCCGGCGATCTGGTCACCCTGGTATTTCTCTCCATGATCCCGATTGGCATCCCAGTTATTTTTCTGAGCTTGCATATTGGGGTCGCCTTTCTGCAGGCGTATGTGTTCATGCTGTTGTCGATCATTTACGTCTCCGGAGCGGTAGCCGAAGAGCATTAGGCGAGCACCGAGTTTTGTCGCGGTCCGCAAGCGTGAGGGCGTCTGTACGGGATGACGTCAACCACCCACTGGCGGAAATTTAATACGAGGAGAAACACAATGCGTAAATTGAGTCATCTGTTCATGACGCTGTCCGCTCTTTGCTTCGCCATACCTGCTTTCGCGCAGGGCGGCGCGAGCGAGACCAACTGGGTCGCTATTACTGCTGGATTCTCGATGGCGATCGCCTCCGCGGTATGTGGTCTGGCGCAAGGCAAGGCCACCGCCGCTGCCACCGAAGCCCTGGCTCGTAATCCTGCTGCACGACCGGGCATCCAGTTCGCCCTTCTGTTAGGACTGGTGCTGATCGAGTCGCTGGCGCTGTACACGCTGGCGATCATCTTCTTGAAAGTAAAGTAGTCGGAATTTGCGGAAAGATAACAAAAGCCTCTGCCAAGCGGCAGAGGCTTTTCTCGCTTTAAAGACTTGTCATTCCGAGAAGCACAGCGACGAGAGCCAGCCCTGAGCGAAGTCGAAAGGAACCCGCTGTTCCTCGCCACGCCACGTCCGCTTTACACCTTCCGCTCACCGCCCCACTCCTGCCCTTTGTTCTGCGGGGCGTGAGTCAGCGCGTCGACCAGCAGGCGGCGGAGGCGGTAGCGGCTTTCGAGGTCGGTGTTCACAATCTCGAATCCGACTTCGTTGACGCGCGCGCGGCGTAGTAAGACATGCGCTTTGATCTTGGTCCGCATGCCCAGCGAGATTTCGAGGTCGGCCTCGCTGCCAATGCGCAAATTGTCTTCCTTCGTGCCCATGCCGCCGCCGAGGCTGAGTTCGCGGATCAGAATCTTCGATTTACCCCACGAACTGCCGATTGTGCCCGTCACCGATTTCGACAGCACCATGCGTTCATAGCGGCGCTGCCGGACCCAAGGACATGCCGGAGCCATATCCAGCGGCGCGATTGATAGCTCCGCCGGTTCCAGACCGCTATCGGAGAGCACCTGCGAGCCGTAACGTGGATCGGTCTTCGACAGAGCTTGTGCAGCAGCAATTCTCAACTCGCGATGATGAATCCAGCCAAAGGTCTTCTTTGCTTCCAGGATTTCTCGGAGCGTAGCCACGGCCTCGATATCTTTCAGGCGCCCCAGCGACTCTACTGCCTTGAGTTGCACAAATGGGGAGCGCGAAGCGGTTTCTCCTGGCCGCGCCATGGCAATCAGGGGCGGCACCGAGCTGATGTCGCTGCTCATTCCAATTTCGTCCACAGCCTCGGGCAGAACGAGCGGGTCAAGAACATCGGCCAGTTCGAGTAGAGTGCGTCCGCGATCGGTGGCGGCCCCGTATGCAATTTGCCGCACCACCACGTCGTGATAGAAACGATTCCATTCGGGCAGGCGCACGGGCAACAGTTCCAGGAGAGTCCGCACATCCAATCGGCTCAGCAATCCGACAGCGGTCGCGGCCTGCCGTGGCTGGCCGGTGCGCAGAATTTCGCGTAACTGGGCCAGTGCCGGAGATCCCAACTGCATGACCAGTTCGATCATGTGGTCGCACTCGTCGCGCCGCATGCAACGGAAAAAACGGTCTGCCAGATGCTCAGCTCCGGCCTGGCAAGTCCGGCGCAGAACGGCGAGCAAATCAGCAGGCACGGCATCGAGATGCAGAGCTTCTTCAATGAACTCGGGCAACCGGTTCTCTACGCCAACGCGCGGCCGCAGATCAGTCATCAACACCGGGCGCTGCACTCCGACTAATTCCATGCCCGCGCAAACTTCGTTCACCGCGGCATAGTTCTTCGATGCGCTGGCTTCCTGGCTCAGTCGCACGAAAGCGGCGCTGAGCAGGCTCTGCAGCTCGGGATCTTTATCGGTAACCAGCTGTTCGCACAGGCGGCGAATCGCCACCCCCATCGACTGGCCACCCAGTCGTGCGTAAAGGTCCGCCAACTGGCTAAGACCAATCGCAGACTTGCGCCGCGACTCCATATCCTTCGCGGTGAGGCAACTGGAATAGTTATCCAGAATCTCTGCCGCATCCTGTTTGTCTTCACGGTCGAGCAGCATTTCCACGAACTGCCGCACATTGCGCGGCGGCACGCATGGAGCCTCGTGCGAGAGCAGCACGCTCTTTTTCCCCGATTCCGGCACTTCCGCCCAGAACATCCGGTCCAGGATGTCGGCGTGCGATTCCACCAGAATCCCGGCCTTGCTCATCTTGTCTTCCTGCAGCTTCAGGATCTGGCGCAACGAGTCCATCTGACGGCTCATGTGCTCCATCATCTGGTGGACGGCGTTGACCTTGACTTCTCCCTTCGAATAGCGCTCCAGGGCGAAGCGAATGGCCATGTGCTCGGCGGCCTTCATCAGAAGCGGAGTGTCCTCCTGCTCCGACGTCGCCTTTGCCGCCAGGCTGCCCAACAGTTGCTGCAGATTCAGCCGCGTATTCGGATCGGTCTGGGTGAGTTCCTTCTGTAGATCTTCTTCTTTAGTGGTCGGATCCTGCTGCACCTGCCCGAAGCGCGTCAGCAAGCGGATCGCCTGGATGACTTCCTGCTCCTGCAACGGGACCATTCCGCCGGTCCAAGCCGGAGCCGCACCCACGCCTGTCCCGGTGCCATGGGACGCGACCGCGCCCGGCACAGCATTGGGCACGCTGCCCAACGGCACCATAACCACGCCGTCACCACTTTTACCGCCTCCGCCGCCTCCCGCATTCGCGCCTTCGGCCGCGGCGATCAACTGCATCAGCTTCTGCGGATCGTTCAGCCACTGCTTGAATTCCGGACCGAGTGTCTGCGCCGCAATCTGTGCCGCAATGCTCACATCGCCGGTCAGCGGATCAGCAGCTACAAACTTGACTTCGTTAATCTTGATGGTGCTGGCCAGTTTGCTCGCGCCCAGCGCTTCTTTGATCTGTTTGGCCACATCGGTGGCCTTCGAGCCGGCGACGGTGAAGGCGCGCACCAGGCGCGTGAAATCTTCGATGGTGACGTCTTTCGAAAAATGCAGGCTGGCAAGTCCGGCGGTGTTCAGCAAGGTTGCAAAGCTGCGTTCCGCGTTTCCCGTTTCCAGGGGAATGCCATCGAGCAGCAGCTTCTGGTCGGAAACTCCGAGCAGGAAGCCGCTGTCTCCGCCCGCTGGCAGGGCCTGTTGCAGTTCATTCCAGGCGGTTTCAAATTGACCCTCGGTGCGCTTGTGATCGTAGCCGTACATCCGCGCGTACTTGATCAGGATGTTCAGGCTGTGAACAAAGGCGCGTGCCGAGGCCGCTCGGGAACCTAGCGATGAGTTTGTGGCGGAGATAGTCAGCTCCTCAAATCGCAACTGTGAAGCTCAAGGGTAAAGGCAAAAGGTAAGGGCTCAAACGTTACGGAGGTAATTGACCTTAAAGGGTGGAATCCCCGCGGGGCATGCCCCAACCAATGCGAGGACTCTTAATCTGGGCGATTCTGCGAGGTCCCGGCGCTCGGTAAGGGTAATTTCGTCTTAGTTCCGGCCAAAAAACGTCGATCCGGCATCTTCAGTAGAATACTCGCGAAGCGCGATCCCGCTGCCATCACTGATTTGAAGACGCCTGCGAAAACGACCGGCCTACGCTACTGGATGACGCGCGTGCTCGAAGAGTGCGACCACGTAGCCGCCGATTTCAGCGCTGATCCGGTGCACGACTTGCGCGTAGCCCTTCGCCGCTGCCGCTCTATGTCTGATGGATTGATCGCGGTCGATCCCGATCCCGACTGGAAAGCCATGAAGAAAGCTGGCAAACGCCTGTTCCAGAGCTTAGGCGAATTGCGCGATGTGCAGGTGATGATGGAGTGGCTGGAAAAGCTGGGCCCCATCGACACCCGTGTGGGAGCGGATGTCCCTGCGACGTCGCTCACGGCAGGCTCGCCGACTCTGCCGCAAGTGGAACAAGCCTCGTTAACCGTCGAAACTGCTATTAGTACGGCTTTAATTCAGAACGAACCCGATCCTGCCGCCCACGCCCTGCTGGAAATCCTGACGGCCCGTGAAGCCGAGCAGAAGCGCAAAGCCCAAGACGTGCTGGCCGAAGACGGATTCAACCGTAAGCAATGGCGCCAGTGGAGTAAGTCACTGCCGCTTCGCGCAGCTCAAATCCGGCCGGGAAGCGCAGTATTCAAGCATCTGGCTCTCGAGCGCTGGACAGCGGCTCGCCAGCTGCACAACCGGGCCATGCGTAACCGCTCGCAGATCGCGCTGCACGCCCTGCGCATCGGCATCAAGCGCTTCCGATATATCGTCGAGAATTTTCTGCCTCAGGAACACAAGGCCTGGAGCAACGACCTCAAGCACATGCAGGACCTCTTGGGCGAGGTCCACGATCTCGACGTTCTCTGGGCGACCGCGCTGTCCTGCCATGTTTTCCCGGATGCCGCTTCCCGCACTGCCTGGCACGCACGCATCGTTAAAGAGCGGAGCAAGCGCGTCGAAGAATATCGTGAACGAACCCTCGGCCCTGAATCTTTGTGGAATGTGTGGCGGGCACGGCTGCCGCAAGGCAAGCAGATTCAGGAGGTTGCGAAGCGTCGCATGAAGTTGTGGGCGAAGGCTCTCGATCCGGACTTCGCTCACTCCGAGCGCGTGGCACGTCTGGCGCTCGAACTCTACGACGGCCTCGGCGCGATAGGACTACTCGACGCTGGCTCCGCGGCCACGAACGGCGCTCGGTCGGACGTGCGCGCCAGCCTCCAGATCGCCGCACTCTTGCACGATGTGGGCAAATCGAGTGGAAACAAAGGACATCACAAGGCTTCGCTCGAACTGATCAAGGCACACGGCACACCTTTGGGCTGGAGCGACGCCACCATGCATCGTGCCGGACTGGTTGCCCGCTTTCATGCCGGAGGGTTGCCGGTCAGCAGTCACAAGGCAATTCGCGACCTGCTTCCCGACGAACAGAAGATCGTGTTGAAGCTGGCAGCGATCCTGCGCCTCGCGAATGCCTTGGACGCGACGCACGATGGCCATATCCGGCGGATCAAGATCGAGCAAGCGGAGGCGTTAAAAAGAGACCGCAAACGGCGTACCAACGGATTTCTGCGCAAACCCGCGTCTCTGGCGAGAAACGAAGCCCTGGTCATAGCCGCCGAGGGATACGCGCCGGGAAGTCCCACGGCGCAAGCAATCGCGGCGGAGAGATATCTGCTGGAAACCGTGTTGCGGAGGCCGGTGGTCTTGAAGCCGCTGAAGAGTGCGTCAACCATGCGACAAACCGTAGGGGGTCGGATAGTAACGCCTCACTGAGACCTAGTGATCCATTCCTCTTGCCATACCTCTTCGATGACATCACCAGGAATATTCCCCAAAGGTTCTGGACATGAAACGAACTCCGTCTTCTCAACGGTGGCGTGAGAACGCCGGGCTATCAGTCGTCGTTCCTGTTCGCTGATACGTGGGGCAGTCATAATCTGACGATAGGAGAAATTGTCTTTTCGCACGATTTGAACCAACAAAAGAAACAGCGATTCTGGACGCCGTTTGCCACATACGTTGGTCCAAGAATGCCCTCTGTGCTACCCAACGCGACGGCATTAACAGGAATACTCAACGGATAGTCGGTTCGAAATCCATTTCAACTACCGCCGGGCAAGTGGATTTGGTCGGTTGGGCGCGGACGCTCTGGACTATGCCGATGTCTACGCCCTCAATCCTGACGCGAGCGGATGAGCGGAGGCCACGAACGTCCTGGAAGCAGGCGATTATCCGAAAGGAGTGAGTCGAATTTCTCGAAAGCAACGCGATTGCGAGCACCGACAAGGGCGCGACCACAAGAAGAAAGCCGCGCATTTGCGCCAAGACGCGCGACTCTCAGCTGAGTCGGGATGTCCAACTCCTGCCATACTGCCTCGACGGCTGGGACTATACGCGGGTGGCCTCGGCCCGTTTTCCTATTTCTGCCGCGAAGGCCTGATCCGTCAGCGATGCGAGATTGATCTCGACATTGGCCAATGCGCCGGTGATGGCCGCTCGAGCCAGGGCGAGCGCAGTCGTCAGATCAGACTTCATGTTGGGATTGGTGATAGGTTCGAGCGATTGCGCGATCCGCGCGACTTCATGAGCTTTTTCGGCGACGCTGAGAGGAACGGTGGTCGCTTCTTTCAAGGCGGCTTCGATCACGGCTGCGCTCGTTTTCTCGTCGGAAGTCTTGGCTTGTTTATAGGCCTTCATCACCGAATCGTAGGAATCTGCGTCGGCATCGATGGCAGCCTTCAACTCTTCGCGCAACGGAGTCAGGCGGGTGATGGCTGCGCTCAGTTGAGGTTCGTATTGCAGATACGCCTTCTTGCCGCGTGACATCGACGCGACCATGACTGCTAGGCCTGCAGCCATCGCCCCTGTAGCCGCTGAAGCGCTGCCGCCGCCGGGAGTGGCCGTCGGAGCAGCCAGTTGCTCGATGAAAGGTTCGATGCCGGCACGCAATCCGCCGACGGCCATCTTGCCTCCCATGACGGCGGCGAGGCGGTTTTCCAGAATCAGCGACGAATCGAAATTTTCGACCTGCAGGAACCACTCGGCGGCTTGCTCCAAAGCCTTTTTAGGAATCAGTCCAACGATTTCGCTGGAGACGGGCATCGCACCGTAGCGCGCGGCCTCGCGCTTCACTGCCTCGAAGACGCGATGGACCGGCGTTTGTTCGAAGTCGGTGAGATTCATCGAAACCTGGGCCAGCCCCCGGACAGGGAATCCTGCGCCTTTGACGAAGCGGAATCCTCCATTCGAAGAACGGACGGCCTTGGCGATCTTCTTGGCGATGTCGACATCGGTGGTGTTGAGAAAAACGTTGTAGGCGATGAGAAACTTGCGCGCGCCAACGACCGTTGCACCGGCTGTGGGATGCACGCGTGGCTCGCCAAAGTCGGGTCGGCGCGCGGGATTCGTCGCGATGTCGGCACGAATGCCCTCAAATTGTCCGCGACGGATGTTTTCCAGATTCTGGCGTTCGGGAGTGGTCGCAGCGGCCTCGTATAGATAAATTGGGATCTGGTAACGTTTCCAGATCTGCTCACCGACATGCCGCGCCATAGCGACGCAATCTTCGATGCTGACGCCTTCGATGGGAATGAACGGGACGACATCGGTCGCGCCCAAGCGCGGGTGTGCGCCTTCGTGAGAGTTGAGGTCAATCAGCTCAGCGGCCTTGCCTGCGCCGCGAATGGCGGCTTCCTCAATGGCTTCGCGCTCGCCGACCAGTGTGATGACCGAGCGGTTGTGGTCAAAGTCACTCTCGCGGTCGAGCAGGTAGACGCCGGGCATCTTCATGGCGTCAACAATGGCGTCAATCTTTGATTTATCTCGGCCTTCGGAAAAATTTGGAACGCATTCGACGAGCGTGGACATAAGGGAAGAGGATAGCTGGGCTAGGTTACGGGTGCAACACATAGGTTAAAGGCTTCGTAGCCGCGCACGGTCGGGTGACGGGCGTTCACATCAATGAGCGCAAGCCGTGCTTGAAAAACCTGCCGATTCCAAGTCTTACCTGCACCGTGTTGACGCCGGGGTTCAGATTAGCTAATCCTGCGTTGGAGATGTGCATATAGCGCAGTTCGAGGCTCCAATTATATTTCGCGCCGAGAATGTGGGTGCCGATGGCGGCCTGGTCCATAAAGTTGACCGTGTTGGTGTAGGTGGGAACACTTTGATCGGTGAGGACTACGCCGCCGCAGAGTTCGAGATACGGGGAGAAGGGGCCGTGGCGTACGAAGTTCCACTTCAAGCCCAGGGGATCGAAACCCGCGCCGTAGGCGGTGTTTGCGGGCTGGTAGACAAAGAACACAGGAACAGCGTCGACGGCATATTCGAAACGTCCGCGGAGAAGGCCGGGAAGGTGCGGCCCGGTGATGATCCATCCATAGCGCATGCCGGCGTTAAATGCACCAGTGTCGCTGCGCCCGCCCGGAACGGAATGGCCGCCGCCGGCCCAGACCTCGACTTCGTGACCGCCTTCTTCGGGGCCTGTTTGAGCCACGCAAAGTGCTGATGCCAGCAGCAAAGTGAAAAAAAGAAAGGAAGACCGCATGTTCCGCGTTGACCTCGAAGACGGTAGAGCTTCGGTCGAAGCATCACGATACAGGAAGTGCGACGGTGGGAACAAACGGGGTGAGGTAGCGGCCGTCGGGAAGCAGATTCCTCAGCGCTCCGCGGTTCGGAATGAGAAGCGCTTCTAAAGCGCTACCTATCTGTGGCTGCGTGGGGGTTGGGTTGCGAGTTGCATCAGATCGTGAGCCACGCGGGCGGTGTCGTGTCGGGCTACGCCAGCCTCTTCCTCCAGGTAATCGCCGAGGACTGGTATCACGCCAAGCTCTTCGATCGCTTCCAGATCGTTGACGATCTGGCATGCGCCCTCCAGCGCGTATTTGGCTTTCATCTCGTTGGAGACGGGCGCGCGGTTAATGAGCGCATAGTCGAAAATCTGTTTCTGAGCATGGCGATTCAGCGCGCGGATGTGGTCGGCGGCAGACATGCCCAGGCTCTCATTGGCCTGTGTCATCAGGTTGCAGATGTAAACCTTGGTGGCCGGCGACTCGACGATCGCCTGCGAAATTCCGCGCACCAGTAGATTGGGAATCAGGCTGGTGAACAGCGATCCGGGACCGATCGTGATCATGTCGGCGTGTGCGATCGCTTCCATCGTCTGCGGCATGGGTCCGACATCAGGTGGAACGAGAAATAATTCCTGGATGCGGACTTTGCTGGCGGTAATTTTCGTTTCGCCGCGAACGCGGGTGCCATCTTCCATCAATGTTTCAAGTTCTATGTTGGAAGTCGTGGCAGGATAAATGTGGCCGCGCGTGAGCAGAATTTCCGAAGAGAGACGGACGGCTTCGGAAAAATCCGAAGTGATCGAAGTCAGCGCGGCCAGAAAAAGATTCCCGAAGCTATGACCTTCGAGTCCGGAGCCTTTATCGAAACGGTGACGAAAGAGTTTCGAGAGCAACGCTTCGTCTTCACTGAGCGCGACGATGCAGTTGCGAATATCGCCGGGCGGCAGCATATTCAGTTCTTTGCGCAGGCGGCCGCTGGACCCGCCATCGTCGCTGACGGTCACCACCGCGCACAGATCGCCTATGACACGTGCATCCGCCGTGGCTACACGGACCTCACCGGGAGCGAGAGTGAAGCGCTTGAGCCCTTTCAGCAGGGTGGAAAGCCCTGTGCCGCCACCGATGGCGACGACACGCAGGCTTCCATCACGCGCGATCTTTTCCGGGGACAAAAGCTCGGCAGTCTTGGATTTCACGGGAGCATTCCCCACCCGCCTCCTAGACTGGTTCGTTTTCGTGGAGTTCGCCGTCGCCCGCACCGAGTTCGCCGCCGGGATCGGGATATAGAAGTTCGGTAAAGCGCGGATCCTCCGCCAGGTTCTGGAAATCCGAGTCGTTACGCGCCTGGAATCGGAGTTGTGGTTTGAGGCGAAGAGCCTCATCCAGCCGCCGGAGAGAATCCTCCACATGCCCGGTGAGACAATCGAGCGCCGCCAGTCCGTAGACTACGTAGTCCGCCTTGGGGCTTTGTTTCAGCAGTTTATCCAGATGCTCGCGGGCGGTGACATAATCGCCCACGTTCATCAGCGAAACGGCGTAGTCGAAGTGCTCCTCGGTTGTCTTGAACTGCGTGGCCGTCGAGCGCTCTAGATGCTGGTTGCAGGTGTTTAGGTGAACTGCGGCGCGGTCGTTCAATTCCTTAACGGGCCCGGCAATTACCTTTTGGAAGTGAGGCTTCGCCTTGTCGAACTTGTGCTCCTGCATGGCGCGCAGTCCTGCTTCGTAACTCTGCAGCGCTTGCGCGTAGCGCGGATCTTCCGCCAGGGGCTTCTTCGCGGTGGGTTTCTGAGCCATGTGCAAAATTCGTCCTGTGCTCTTGGGAATAAGAAACTCCTTGCAAAACTGCGTTTGGCTTGAGCAGTAAAGTATCACTCAAAGGATGGCTTGAGGGCAACGTCGGCCCCGCACTACCTTGGTGCCGTGTACCCAAAAGATCATCGCCGCCTCGGGCGTGGGGATCTTCGAAACCTAGCCGCTACTCGATCAACGCAGCCGATTGCAGATCAATCTGTTTCCACTCCCCCTTGATGATTCCGGCGCGTATCTGCGTTGCGGTTTTACCTTTCTGATGCTGCTGGTAGGAGTAATAGAGTTCCTTCAGGCAAGTGGAGCACTGGGCCCCGTGAGTGCCCTCAAAGCAGCTGTGCAGGCTGTTGTGGCCCATGCGGTCGCAATAGCAGTAGCACGGTTGCTGGTGGAGCACCGCTGGGATTTTCGCGGCCAGTTCATAGGCATGAGTCTGATAAGGATATTGCGCGTCGGCGCCCCAGAGGTCAGCTTTGGTCAGAAGCGGGGGCAGTTTTGTTCCTTTGGGCGGAGGAGCGGCGTTGTAGGCGGGCACGGGGGCTTCTGCCTGCGGAGCAGCCCACTGGGCCGACAGACTCATGGTTACGGCAAAAAGAAAGGCCAAGGTCAGGCTGCGATGAATGAGCTTGTTATGATGGAAACGGCCAGTCATAGATCCCCCGGTGCGTTCACGTTGTGATTGTACCGCGTTGCGAAGGCGGCTGGAAACGCCACGAACCGGCCATGTCCTGCTTAAGACTCCGATCGCGTACAACCTGGAGCCACCAGCGGTGGTTCTGTATACAATAGAAACAAAATGCCGGAGCCTCCCCCAGACTATAGTTCCGTCGGCGCTACGGGCGCACCTGCGGTGGCGCCGTTACAGCCAGTTGCAGAGCCTGTTCCGCAGGGTTCTTCGGCGAGGGTGCGTCCTGGCTTTGGCATCTGGGTTCGCGACCTGGTTATCTCCCTCGCGATTTCGGCTTTCATAATCGTATTCATTTACCAGCCGGTTAAGGTCGAGGGCACCAGTATGATGCCGTCCCTCGAAGATCAGGAACGGATCTTCGTCAACAAGTTTGTCTACCGGCTGGAACCGATTGAGCGCGGGGATATTGTCGTATTCCGCTATCCTCGCGACCCGTCGAAAAGCTATATCAAGCGCGTCATCGGGATGGCAGGAGACCACATCCGCATCGATGGCGGAGTGGTGTATGTGAACGACGAAGCAATCGACGAGTCCTACGTGCCGCCGGTTTACACTGATTCGCGGTCGTATGCTGACACGGTCGTGCCTCCGAACTCCTACTTCGTGCTCGGTGACCATCGCTCGATGTCGAACGACAGCCGCGATTTTGGTCCCGTGAATCAGAGTTTTATCTACGGTAAAGCGGTTTTCGGTTATTGGCCGATGGATAAAGTTGGGCGCGTGCGATGAGCTTGTTTCGCCCGACAGCACGATTCTCCGAATTTTCCACAACCATTTCCTCGAATTGTCTGCAATCACACCGTATTCCCTGATAAAATTCTTAAAATCCACTCCCCGGAGCGAGAATGCAGGCTATCCTTGCCCTCGAAGACGGCCGCGTCTTCCGAGGCAAAGGCTACGGCGCCAAAGGCGAATGCTACGGCGAAGTCGTTTTTAATACTTCCATTACTGGCTACCAGGAAATTTTCACCGACCCTTCTTATTCCGGGCAGATTGTCGTCCTGACCAATCCGGAAATCGGAAACTACGGTACCAACCAGGAAGACAACGAAGCCACACGCCCGTGGATCGAGGGTTTGATCGTCCGCGAATTCTCTCGCGTCAGCTCGAACTGGCGCTCGTCGCAGGTAGCCGAGGAATATCTGGAACAATTCAAGGTGCCGGTGCTGTCGGATATTGACACACGCGCGCTGGTACGGCATCTGCGTGATCACGGCGTGATGCGTGGTGTGGTTTCAACGCTTGAAACTGACGCCGAGAGGCTGGTGGCCAAGGCGAACTCGATTCCGAAGATGGACGGCACCGACTTGGCCAAAGTTGTGAGCACCAAGGGAGCGTACGTCTGGGAAACAGGTGAACGGTCACACGAGCCGGTCGCCGTGGTCGGAGTGAAGGATGAACCGCCGAGATTTCACGTTGTCGCGTACGACTTCGGCATCAAGCTGAACATTTTGCGCAAGCTGCGCGGCGAGGGCTGCAAGGTCACGGTCGTCCCGGCGCAGACTCCGGCGGAAGATGTGCTCGCTCTCAAGCCGGACGGAGTCTTCCTATCCAATGGGCCGGGTGATCCGGAGCCGTGCACGTATGCGGTGGATTCGATCCGTCGTCTGATGGGACGTCAGCCGATCTTTGGAATTTGCTTAGGGCATCAACTCACTGGGATCGCACTTGGCGGCAAGACGTTCAAGCTGAAATTTGGACACCATGGCGGGAATCATCCGGTGAAGCAATTGAAGACCGGCAAAATCGAGATCACGGCACACAACCACAACTTTGCAGTCGATCCGGATTCGCTGCCTGATAGCGAAGTGGAGCTGACGCACATCGATTTGAATGACCAGACTTTGGAAGGTTTGCGGCATCGGAATCTGCCGCTGTTCAGCGTGCAGTATCATCCCGAAGCCGCGCCCGGTCCGCATGACTCGCATTATCTGTTCAAGGAATTCACGAAGATGATGGAGGAGTGGAAAGGGTGACGACGTCAGCGATTCGAAGGATCAACGAGTTGGATCAAGTTGATCTGAGCGTTTTTTTGCCCAAGGAACTCCGTCACTTGGGGGATCTTCAGACGGCAATCCCGCGGATCGCCAAAGACCCGTCGCTGTTGAGTCTTATTCGCCAGACAGTTGAGCGAATTCCGACGCGACACTTGCTCGTTCACGGCGACGCCAGGGAGATGGGAACGAATTTCAAGGGTGCGGTTCATCTGGTGTTGACTTCACCGCCATATTGGACACTCAAAGAATATCGGGATACGGCGGGCCATTGGGTCATATCGCGGACTATGAGGGATTCTTGGTCCAGTTAGACAGGGTCTGGCAGAAATGCTTCGATTTGTTAGTACCGGGTGGTCGACTGATTTGTGTGGTTGGAGACGTGTGTCTCTCTCGTCGGAAAAACGAGGGACGACACACCGTGGTTCCGCTGCACGCGAGCATTCAAGAACACTGCCGACGAATCGGATTCGACAATTTAGCTCCGATCATATGGCACAAGATTGCGAACGCCGCGTATGAAGTCGAGAATGGTGGTGGAGGCTTTCTTGGAAAACCGTATGAGCCGAACCAAGTCGACAAGAATGACATTGAATTCATTCTGATGCAGCGTAGGTCAGGCGGATATCGAACTCCGACGGCGGCTGAACGGATACTCAGCGTGATCTCAACTGATGAGCACCGGAAGTGGTTCCAGCAGATTTGGAATGGCCTGGCGGGTGCGTCTACGAAGGATCATCTTGCGCCCTATCCGGTGGAGCTAGCGGATCGTTTGATTCGCATGTTTAGCTTCGTGGGCGACACGGTCCTGGACCCGTTCATGGGAACAGGGACGACGGGCCTGGCAGCGTCGAAAAGCGGAAGGAACAGCGTGAGTTTTGAAATCGACAAGAGCTATTTGAATTTTGCAGCGGACAGGTTGCAAAGAAAACTTTCAACGCTCTTTTCAAATCCTGTTCTGGTAGTTGACCAGGAATAAGACTTTGAATGCTCAACTCGATCTTAAGGTTGGTGCGCGAGAGGCTTTACGACTCAGCCTGCTTCCTGATGTCGAACAGTTCGGATGGTTCTAGAGGCAACTACGCTGAGCCCGTGCCCGAACAGAATTTCGCAAACTTCACATCGTCTTTGTTGGGCAAGGCTATTGCATTTAAGAAAACACAATAATGCCAAAACGCACTGACATCTCGAAGATTCTGATTCTCGGCTCCGGGCCCATCATCATCGGGCAGTCGGCTGAGTTTGATTACTCCGGAACGCAGGCTTGCAAGGCGCTCAAGTCGGAGGGATACGAAGTCGTGCTGGCGAATTCGAATCCGGCGACCATTATGACCGACCCGGAGTCGGCCGACCGAACTTATATTGAGCCGCTCACGCTGGAGTATCTGGAAGAGATCATTCGCATTGAGCGTGAAATGTCGCCGGGTGCTGGATTCGCCGTGCTGCCTACCGTTGGTGGACAGACTGCGCTCAACCTGGCAATCGAACTTTCCGATGGTGGCGTGCTGGAGAAGTACGACGTGACCTTGATCGGCGCGAACGTTACGGCCATCAAAAAAGCCGAAGACCGGCTGGTATTCAAAGACGCAATGCAGAAGATCGGCCTCGATGTGCCCAAGTCAGCGCTGGTCAACAACGTCAAAGACGGCATCGAGTTCGCGGGTAAGATTGGATTTCCGGTAATCATCCGGCCGTCGTTCACGCTTGGCGGTTCGGGCGGAGGCATCGCCTACAACCGCGAAGAGATGGGGGAGGTGTTGGGCCGCGGCCTGGATTTCTCTCCAGTGCGCGAAGCTCTGATCGAAGAGTCGGTGCTGGGCTGGAAAGAGTTTGAGCTGGAGGTGATGCGCGACACCAAAGACAACGTCATCATCATCTGCTCGATCGAGAACTTCGATCCGATGGGCGTTCACACCGGCGACTCGATTACGGTCGCTCCAGCGCAGACTCTTACCGACCGCGAATATCAGGCGATGCGTGACGCCTCGATTGCAGTGATTCGCGAGATCGGCGTCGACACTGGCGGATCGAATATTCAGTTTGGCGTGAATCCCGAAACCGGACGCATGGTGGTGATCGAGATGAATCCGCGCGTCTCGCGCTCTTCGGCGCTGGCCTCGAAAGCTACGGGGTTTCCGATCGCGAAGATTGCCGCAAAACTCGCTGTGGGATACACGCTCGATGAAATTCCCAACGACATCACCCGCAAGACTCCGGCATGCTTCGAGCCGACGCTTGACTACGTCGTGGTCAAGATTCCGAAATGGCAGTTTGAGAAATTTCCCGGGGCTGACGACACGCTCGGTCCGCAGATGAAATCCGTCGGCGAAGTGATGGCGATCGGTCGTACCTTCAAAGAAGCATTGATGAAGGGTATCCGCTCGCTCGACACCGGCAAGCGCGTCGGCGGCGGCAAGATCGAGCCCAAGATTCTGACGCAGCGACTGGTCACGCCGCATCCCGAGCGACTCGCCTACGTACAGTACGCGCTGCGTCAGGGACACACGGTCAAGCAGATCGCGAAGATGACCTCGATGGACCCGTGGTTTCTTTACCAGCTCAAGGAAATCAACGATCAGCAGCTCGAACTGGAAAGACATCCGATGGAGTCGATCCCCACGGAAGTGCTGCGCGATTCGAAGCGCATGGGATTCTCTGACGGACGCCTGGCGGCCGCATGGCGTCTGGAAGGGCAGGAAAAAGTTCGTCACACGCGTCGGAAACATGGCGTAATGCCTGTCTACAAACGCGTCGACACTTGCGCGGCGGAGTTCGAAAGTTTCACGCCATATCTTTATTCGACTTACGAAGACGAAGACGAAGCCCCGCCGACTGACCGGAAGAAAGTGATTATCCTGGGCAGCGGGCCCAACCGCATCGGGCAGGGAATTGAATTCGATTACTGCTGCTGCCATGCGTCGTTCGCGTTGCGTGAAGATGGATACGAGACGATCATGATCAATTGCAATCCTGAAACCGTCTCGACTGACTATGACACCAGCGATCGGCTCTACTTCGAGCCGCTGACCTTCGAAGATGTGTGGGAGATCTACCAGCACGAAACAGCGAAAGGCGCGCCCGTGGGCGTTATCGTGCAATTCGGCGGGCAGACGCCCCTGAACCTAGCGTTGCCACTGAAACAAGCGGGCGTCAATATCATTGGCACATCGCCAGAGTCGATTGATCTCGCCGAAGACCGCAAGCATTTCAACAAGTTGCTCGAGGACTTGCAAATTCCGCAGGCTCCAGGCGTAATGGCCACTTCGATCGAAGAAGCGGTTGAGGGCGCGAAACGTATCGGCTATCCCGTACTCGTGCGGCCGTCGTATGTTTTGGGCGGGCGCGCTATGGTCATCGCCTATGACGAAGAGTCGATTGTTCGCTACATGAAAGAAGCGGTCGAGTATTCGCACGACCGTCCGGTGCTGATCGACCACTTTCTAGAGGATGCGATCGAAGTGGACGTCGATTGTTTGTCGGACGGCGAGGATGTCGTGATCGGCGGCATTATGCAGCACATCGAAGAAGCCGGCATCCACTCCGGCGATTCGTCGTGCGTGTTGCCGTCGGTCGATATCCCGCAGCCACTGCTCGAGCGCATGCGCGACTACGCATTCAAACTGGCGCGAGCGCTGAAGGTCGTCGGGCTGATGAATATTCAGTTCGCCATCCCCCGCGGAAACGGGCATGGGGCAGGCAATGGCGCTGAAGGCGGAACAGTGTACGTGCTGGAAGTGAACCCGCGGGCCTCCCGAACCGTGCCTTACGTTTCGAAAGCCACGGGTATTCCGATGGCGAAGATCGCGGCGCGGCTGATGACCGGACGGAAGCTGCGCGAGTTTTTGCCCGAGAACATCAAGAACCGATCCGATCTCGATACGGGGAACTACTATTACGTTAAGTCTCCGGTGTTCCCGTGGAATAAATTTCCTGGAGTCGACACAGTTCTTGGGCCGGAGATGAAATCCACGGGCGAAGTGATGGGAGTGGCAGACAACTTCGGCGAAGCATTCGCCAAGGCGCAACTGGCGGCGGGGCAGAAACTGCCGGTGAAAGGCACGGTATTTATCAGCGTGACGGATAACGACAAGAGGAATGTCGTGTCGGTAGCGCGCAAATTTGTTGATATGGGGTTCAAACTCGTGGCCACAGCCGGTACCGCCGATGTGATTGAATCTGCCGGCATGAACGTAGAGCGCGTTTACAAAGTGAAAGAAGGACGCCCCAACGTAGTTGACTTTATCAAGGGCCAGCGAATCCAGTTGATCGTGAATACGCCGACGGGACTCGAGCCCTGGTTTGATGAGAAAGCTATCCGACGAGCGGCGGTAACGGCGCGAATCCCCACCATCACTACACTCGCCGCGGCGCGTGCAGCCGCGGAGGGTATAGCGGCGCTCCAACGCGGCGAAGTGAAGGTGAAGGCCTTGCAGCACCTGCATGCGGAGCGCCGCGCAGGGCCGGCGTTGGCTTGATTTCGTCAAGCGCGGAGTGGTTCAGTATTTCAGGCCGAGTCCGGGGTTCGAGATACTTTAGGAGGGACCGGAATGGCCAGTAACTCAGATCTGATTCGCCGATGGTTCGAGGAAGTCTGGAACGAAGGTCGCGAACAAACGATCGACGAGATGTGCACTCCGGACGCTGTTGGCCATGGGCAAACTCACGATGGCAGCGACATCGTTGGTCCCGAAAACTTCAAGCACTTTTGGCGTGCTTTTCGCGCCGCCTTTACTTCGATTCACGTTACATTCCATCAGAGCATCGCGGAGGGCAACCTCGCGATGTTGCAGTGGACGATCCAGATGAAGCATACGAGCCCATTCATGGGCATCGCGCCGATCGGCAAGGAGATCACCGCTAAGGGCATGAGCATCCAACGGTTCTTTGGAGGAAAGATTGTTGAAGCCTGGGACAACTACGATCAACTGGCGATCATGGTGCAGCTGGGCGCAGTTTCGCTGGAGCATCTCAATTCCGGCGCTGAGCAGCTGCGGGCAACCGGGTAAAATAGGCCATGCTCTTACACGGTATTTTCCCTCCCATCACAACGCCGTTCTATCCGGACGGCAACGTGTATTTTAAGAAGCTCGAATCGAACGCAGAACGCTACTCGCGGACGCCGGTGGCGGGCATCGTCGTGCTCGGATCGACGGGCGAGTCGATTATGCTGTCTGATCATGAACGGCGCGACGTGCTGAAGGCCGCGCGTCAGGCAGCGGCGCCCAACAAGGTGCTGATCGCGGGGACGGGCGTCGAGTCGGCGATCGAAACGCTGCGGCTTACCGAATACGCTGCGGAACTTGGATACGATGTTGCCCTGATACGCACTCCCCACTTTTACAGAAGGCAGATGCATCCAGCCAACTTGCTGGCGTTTTACCGCAGCGTGGCTGACCATTCACCCTTGCCGGTGATGATCTACAACGTGCCGCCATTTACGGCCTACGACATGCCGGCTGAACTGGTTATCGAACTGGCCGCACATCCGAACATCATCGCGATCAAAGAATCGAGCGGCGATGTGGAGAAAGTGCGAAGGGTGGTAGACGGCACGAAACACATTAAGCGCAGTGCCACGGTCACGGAGACATTTGAAGCAGTCACGCCCCGCATGCTGACAGCAGCGTCATCGAGTTCTAACGGTGAAAACGGATCACTCGTGTCCGTGGGAGCGTTGGTGGGGAACGCGGAGGTTGCCTCAGAATCACGAGCGCAGGTGGGTTTGTCCACTCGTCCATCGTCGGTGGCGGTTAAGGTCGTGGGAAATCTCAAGACTCGGCAGAAAGAAGTAGGATTTCAGGTGCTGGTTGGTGCGGCTCAGAAGTTACATCCCTCGCTCGACGCAGGTGCAGTCGGAGCGATCCTTGCCTTTGCATGCCCTGCCCCGACCGCCTGTTATGAGATTTATGCCGCGTGGAAAGAGGGCGATCCGGAACTCGCGCGCCTGAAACAAGAACGCATCGTCAAAGCGGCCCAGCGCGTAGGCAGCGATCTCGGGGTTCCAGGGCTCAAGCATGGCATGGATTTCAACGGCTATTACGGTGGGCCGTCGCGCCTGCCATTGCTTCCGCTTACCGCTGATCTGAAATCAGAAATCGAGAAATTGCTGGCGGACGTAAGGAACTAGGACGCTTTCCGCGTTTTTATTTCGTGGGCCCTGCTCTACGAAGAGCGGACAAGAGACGTAAACTGCGCCAGCCGCATTCTGCTTGAGGTCCAAGTCGCTCCGGCGTATACTCTAGCCATTCGAACGAACGTTCGAATGATCTGGAGTTTTACGGTTATGGCGAGTACTTCGACGGCAACCCATGGATCCGCGCGGCGTCACCGCGCGATTTCCACGCCGGTCACGAGGTATGACCGTCGCCTCGCAGAGATTTTGACCCACGCCACCGAGGTCTTCTGCAAAAAGGGATACGAAGGGGCTTCTATGCGCGATCTGTCGCGGGTGAGTGGCATGTCACTCGCCGGGCTCTACTACTACTTCGAATCCAAGGAGCGCCTGCTTTTCCTGATCCAGAAACACACCTTCACCACCATCGTGCAGCGTCTCAAAGAGCGTCTGGAAGGTGTGACCGATTCCGAAGCTTCTATTCGAGTTCTCATCCTGAATCATCTGGAATATTTTCTGAACAACCAACCGGCGATGAAGGTTCTGACGCACGAGGACGATGCACTGAAGAATGGTTTCGGTTCGGAGATTGCTGCCATCAAGCGAGAGTACTACCGCCTGTGCGTTGGACTGCTGGAGGATTTGAAGAAGGATCGAGGACTGCAGATTTCCACGCGCACCGCAGTCATGAGTCTGTTCGGCATGATGAACTGGATCTATACCTGGCACAATCCGAAGGTCGACGCGGATGCGGAACGGTTGGCAAGCGAGATGGGCGATGTTTTTCTGCGCGGGGTTATGACCAGCGGCAAGGGGCGCAGGGACGTGCGTTGAACGTATCGGTTGTCAGGGAAGAAGAAAAGAAGGTTCCTCGCTGGGCTCGGTCTGACAATGCTTTGGGGCAGAGCAAGCTAATTTGGAATTACAAGAATTTTAAGGAGACATAGACATGGCGACTACTACGCAGCCGGCAGCGGGTGAAACTACGAAGGGATTGGTCAACTACCGGACGGACGGCGGCGTCGCGGTGATCGAAATGTGCGATCCACCCGCCAATACGTACACCTATGAAATGAACCGCCAGCTGGATGAGGCGATTCTGCGCGCGCGCATGGAGAATGACGTCTACGTCATTTTGTTGACCGGCGCGGGAGACAAGTTCTTCTCCGCGGGCGCGAACATCAAGATGCTGTCGACGGTCGATCCTACGTTCAAGTATTACTTTTGCCTGCACGCCAACGAGATGCTGCTGCGCCTCGAGCACACTCCCAAGTTGGTAATCGCGGCGATCAATGGGCATTGCGTGGGTGGTGGTCTGGAGATCGCGATGGCTGCTGACATTCGCATTGCGCGTAAAGATGCAGGCAAGATTGGTCTCCCCGAAGTGAATCTGGGTGTCCTGCCCGGCACCGGCGGCACGCAGCGGCTGTCGCGCCTCGTCGGCAAGAGCAAAGCCATCGAACTGATGGTCACCGGCAACACGTTCTCGTTCGAAGAGGCGCAGGAGCTCGGCATCATCAACGATATTTATGAGCGCGATGGCTTCATGGAAAACATGATGGAGTACGCCAAACAGTTCTGTCCGCCCAACAAGGCTGCGAAAGCCGTGGGGCGCATCAAGCGCGCAGTCCAGACGGGCTGGGAGATTCCCATGGAATCGGCGCTCGCAGTCGAGCGCGAGAACCAGCAGTTGCTCTTCCAGAGCGAAGACGCGAAGGAGGGCTTGGCCGCATATGTTGAGAAGCGGCCGGCGGTGTTCAAAGCAAAGTAGGTCAGCGAGGTTGATGGTGAGGAAGACGGGCGCCTTTGCCCATTCCACGCGGTAACAGCGCCGCAAAACTTAGGGCGGACACTACGAAGGGTGGATCGATGCTCGCGGCCTCAAGAACAACGCTTAATCCGGGGCGCCTTCTGATCGACGGCCAGTGGGTCGATGGGGAAAAAAAGTTTGACACCATCAATCCCGGCACCGGGGAAGTCCTGACGCAGATTGCGGAAGCTTCCTCTGCCGACCTAGACGTTGCTGTCGCCGCTGCGAGCCAGGCCTTCGAAGACCGCTGCGGACCGTGGCGCAAACTTTCAGCCAGCGAGCGCGGCCGCCTGATCTGGAAGTTGGCCGACCTGGTCGAAGCAAATATCGACGAACTCGCCGAGTTGGAGACTCTCGACAACGGCAAGCCAATTTTCGAATCGCGCTACGTTGACATGCCGATGGTGATTGACGTCCTGCGCTACTATGCGGGCTTGGCTACCAAAATTCACGGCGAGACCGTGAACACCTTCGAGACCGCGTTTACGTACACGTTGCGCGAACCGGTCGGAGTGGTTGGCCTCATTGTTCCGTGGAATTTCCCGCTGCTGCTTGCTTCGTGGAAGCTCGGTCCCGCCCTTGCGTGCGGCAATACGGTAATTCTCAAGCCGGCTGAGCAAACACCCCTCACGGCGCTGAAACTGGGCGAGCTGACGATTGCGGCGGGATTCCCCGCGGGAGTGATCAACATTCTCACCGGCGGACCAGAGATAGGGAAGGCAATCGTAGCGCATCCTGGCATTGACAAGATCGCGTTTACCGGTTCGACGGCCGTCGGCAAAGAAATCATGCGCGGTGCGGCCGACACGCTGAAGCGCGTCACGCTCGAGTTGGGTGGAAAGTCACCCAATATCGTATTTGCCGATTCCGATATCGACAATGCGGTCAAGGGCGCAATCACCGGCATTTTCTATGGCAAGGGCGAAGTCTGCAATGCCGGTTCGCGCCTGTTTCTCGAAAGCAAAGTGAAGGACGAATTCACCGACAAATTGATCGCGCGCGCTGCGAAGATGCGTCCCGGCGACCCACTTGATCCGAAGACTCGCCTGGGTGCGATCGTCAGTGACAAGCAGATGCAGACGGTTCTGGCCTACATCGAGGCCGGTAAGAAAGATGGCGCGAAGTTGGCAACTGGTGGGAGTCGCGTGGCAGTTGACGGAAGTAAGGGCTTTTTCCTGGAACCCACAATTTTCAGCGACGTGACGAATGATATGAAGATCGCACGCGAGGAAATCTTTGGTCCGGTGCTTTCCGTTCTGGAGTTCAGCGACGTAGACGAGGTCATCGAGCAGGCAAACGAAAATCCGTATGGTCTCGCCGCCGCCGTCTGGACCCGCGACGTGAAGAGAGCCCACAGCGTCTCGCGGCGACTGAAGGCAGGGACAGTATGGATCAATACTTACGGATTAATGGACGCCGCTTTGCCGTTTGGCGGATACAAAAGCTCGGGTTTTGGTCGCGAACTTGGGGCGCACGCGATCGAACATTACACGGAACTAAAAACGGTTTGGCTGAATATGGGATAGTGCGCAAAATGAGTGAGGAATCATGCCGGGAAAAGTAGCCAAAATCGGAACTTTCAGCGACTGGACGGGCCTGTTCAACGACTGGCGCAAGGACATCGGCGTCAACACCGACGACATCGAATCCTTTCATTTCGACACGCTCTACGGGGCCATCGACACCGAAGAGATCGAGTTCGGCTCGTACAAGGGTCGCCGCAAGTGGGAGAATCTGCGCCAGATACCCACTCAACAGATGCGCGATGCCTTGATGAACATGATCGTCTATCAGGGCGACACGGAGTTCGCCAGCGTTGAGCAGCAGCGCAATCTGCTGGAAAACGCCCCAACCGACTGGGACCGCCGCGCCATCACTCGCGTGATGATTGAAGAGATGCGGCACGGCTGGCAGATGTGCGCGCTGTTGATCGACCACTTCGGATATTCCGGAAAAGTCGAAGCTCAGAAAATGCTGGAGCGCCGTGCCTTCGAGAATAAGCGTCTGCTGGGAGCATTTAACGTCGACGTCGATAACTGGATGGATTTCTTCACGTATACGGACTTCGTCGACCGCGACGGAAAGTTTCAACTGCAGATGCTGAAGTATTCCGCATTCGCGCCGCTCGGCCGCTCCATGTCGTACATGCTTCGCGAAGAGGCATTTCACATGGGCACGGGCAACGACGGCTTGCGGCGCATCGTGGAAGCTGGAGTGATTCCGGGCTGGCTTATTCAAAAATATCTCAACAAATGGATTTCCAGTTCCTACGATCTGTTCGGCACCGACCATTCTTCTTCAGCGCATTGGGCCTACGTCTGGGGAGTGAAGGGCCGCTACGACGAACCGAAAAACGAAAAGACCCCAGACCTTGACGATATCAATGACTACAACCGTCATCTATATCGAGACGAAGTGGCAGGCCTGATCGAGCGTTTCAATTCTTCACTAAGGCCGGGAGAGCCAAAACTTTACGCACCTGATATCAAATTTAACCGCTTCATCGGGCGCTGGGCGGGACAGAAGTTTCATGCGCAGACGGGTGAAGCGCTCGACGATCGCGCTTATGAAGAGCACTTGAAGGACTATATGCCCGGCCCGGCAGACCGGAAGTTGCTGCTGGATATCATTGAGACCGAGAAGAAATGGATCGCCGAGAAGACGGGCGCGCGCGACCCGTTGGCTTCGATTGGCGAAGTGCGGAAATCGGCGATCAACCTGTAGAACAAGGATTTCATCGTGGGAGTTGTGTCAGTCGCGCCTGAACTCGAACGTCTTACTGTGGAGATAACCCCTCCAGCGGCACAAATTACGCTCCGGCACGGGTCTTTGAACGTGATTGACATTCGCATGATGCAGGAATTGGCACGATCGCTCTCCGAAATCGAAGCGCGGCCTGAAGTTTCTGTAATTCTGTTCAGAGGCGCGGGACAGGACTTTTCCGCAGGCGTTGACGTTGCCGCACATATTCCCGACAAAGTCGAAATCATGCTGGCGAAGTTTCACGCCGTGATTCGTGCCCTTATTTCCAGCAAGAAGATAACAGTCGCCGCCGTGAACGGGCATTGCCTGGGCGGCGGCGCTGAACTCGCGATGGTTTGCGATGTCGCCTACACAACCGATTCTGCCCAATGGGGATTTCCTGAGATCAAACTAGGTTGCTATCCGCCTGTCGCATGTGCGGTGCTGGCTGTGATCGTGGGCCAGAAGCGCGCTGCTGAGTTAATACTTGCTGGACGTACGATCAGTGGCAGGGAAGCGGCCGAGATCGGTCTGGCGAACCGTGCTGTTCCTGAGAGCGAGTTGGGGATTGTGGTGGAAGAGTTTATTAGCCAACTGTGCAAACTCAGTCCGGTCGCGCTAGGAATGGCGAAGAAGGCCTTCTACGCCTGGGACTCGATCCATTTCGACAAAGGCTTGGCTCGGGCGGAGCGGATTTATTTCGAGGAGTTGATGAAAACCGCAGACGCAAATGAAGGCATCCGCGCGTTCATGGAAAAGCGCGAGCCGAAATGGATCGGGAAATAGCGACGCAATGGATTACGAGATTACTCCTGAGGATGTGAAGGCCAAATTTGATGCTGGGGAGACGTTTACTCTGCTGGACGTCCGCGAACCGTGGGAATGCCAGATCGCGGCGATCGCCGGTGCGAGATTGATGCCGATGGGGGAGGTGCCCTCGCGAGCGCATCAGGAGCTTGGTCCCGAGGAGCACATCGTCGTGGTCTGCCACCGCGGCGTGCGCTCAATGAACGTCACCGTTTGGTTGCGCCAGCAGGGATTTGAAAAGACACAATCAATGCGCGGAGGCATCGATGCATGGTCCCGAAGTGTGGATGGGAGTGTGCCGGGCTACTAGACGCTACGTTTGGCCGTCCGCTCTTAGCCGGCACCTGAGGGGACGATCTAAAGGCCGATAGCGAAGGGCCAAAAGCTATCCATGAAAAAAGAACTTATCGAGCTTCGAGTCAACGACCGCTCGCACGAGCTTGCGATTGAGCCGAGCGCACTGTTGCTCGATGTTTTGAGGCAGGATCTTCAACTGACTGGCTCGAAGCGGGGCTGTGACGATTCTTCCTGTGGAGCATGCACTGTGCTCATTGACGGCGTGGCGATGATGTCGTGCACATTGCTGGCCGCAAGTTGCCAGGAACAGCCGATTACGACCATCGAAGGAGTGACCGAGCACGGCAGTCTGGCGGCGATTCAAAAGGCCTATGGAGATTGGGGTGGAGCGCAGTGCGGTTACTGCACCCCCGGCTTCATCATGACAGTGAAGTCGCTGCTCAGGGAAAACCCAGACCCATCTGAGGACGATGTTCGCAGTGCTCTGAGCAGCAATCTCTGCCGCTGCACCGGCTATAACCAGATGTATGAAGCGATTCGGGCGGCGGTGGCCGCGGAGAGAAATGGATTGGCGGCAGCCAAGTGAGGTGAGTTGGACCCCGGGAAGCAGGGCCCTCGTTGCACTCGAACCGTTGACAAGAATTCCCGGAGTCGCAAGAGTTCTCGGCACGACACATACCCAAGATGAGTAATTTTTCCATCATCGGCAAACGGACCGCCATGATCGACGCGGCCGGGAAGACCACGGGTACCGGTAGATATACCGACGACCTCAGTCTGCCCGGCATGCTGGTCGGAAAGATTTTGCACTCGCCATATCCGCATGCACGCCTCAAGCGAATCGACACGAGCCGAGCCGGGAAACTTGAAGGCGTCATCGCGGTTGTCGTAGGGAAAGATGCGCCGAATCCCTACGGCATTCTCCCGGTCGGGCATGACGAGCACGCTCTCGTGGTCGACAAGGTGCGATATGTTGGCGACAATGTTGCGTGCGTCGTCGCGGTATCTGAAGCTGTTGCTGACAATGCCCTAGAACTAATAGACGTCGACTACGAAGTCTTGCCAGCTTATTTCGATCCCGAGGAATCGATGATGGCCAAAACTGACCTCATCCACGACAACAAGCCTGGCAATCTCGAAAAGGACTACCACCACTCCTTCGGCAATCCCGACCATGGTTTTGCAGATGCCGAGGTTGTGGCGGAGGCGCGCTTCATTGCGAATGAAGTTACACACGCGGCCATGGAGCCGCATTCCACGCTGGCCTTTTTCGAGATCGATCCGCACACTGGAAAACCGGGACGGCTGACAGTCTGGTCCTCGACCCAGGTACCCTACTATCTGCAGCACAAGCTGTCGCTGGTTCTTGATATGCCCATGTCGCAGATTCGAGTGATCAAACCACTGGTGGGCGGGGGCTTCGGCGGCAAGAGTGAAGTGATTCCTTTGGAAATCATCGCTGCAGTGGCGGCCCGCAAAGCGCAAGCCCCGGTCAAGATCACATATACCCGCGAAGAAGTGTTCTGGGCGCACAGGGGCCGACCGCGCACCATCATCGATTTGAAAACCGGCGTCAAGAGCGATGGCCGCATTACTGCAGTCAAAGCACGCGTGGTGCAGGATGGTGGGGCGTACTGCTCCTATGGCGTGGTGACGATCCTCTACTCCGGGGCGTTGCTGGGTGCGCTCTACGACATTCCCAACATTCAGTATGACGGTTATCGCGTGCTCACCAACAAACCCGCCTGCGGTGCCATGCGAGGGCACGGTACGGTGAACGTGCGTTTCGCTTTTGAATCGCAGCTCGATGAACTCGCCGCCAAGATTGAGATGGATCCCGCAGAAATCCGCCGCCGCAACTTGTTGCAACCACCATGTGTCACGGTTAACGGCCTGCGGGTGCAGAGTTACGGGTTGCCTGAATGCATCGAGAAGACTGTCGAGCGCTCGGGCTGGCGCGAACGCCACGGGAGACTGCCCAAGGGACGCGGTCTCGGCATTGCCTGCAGCCATTACGTAAGCGGCGCGGCGAATTCGATCATCCGCTCCGACATGCCACATTCGACGGTCAACATCAAGGTTGACCGCGATGGCGGCGTGGTTGTCTACACAGGTGCCTCGGAAATCGGACAGGGATCCGACACCATGACCGCACAGGTTGCGGCCGAAGCTCTGGGCTGTTCGTTGTCGCGGGTGCGGGTTATCGCTGCCGATACGGATCTCACGCCGATTGACATTGGTTCCTACTCCAGCCGTGTGACATTTATGGCAGGGAATGCCACGTTGCGAGCGGCTCAGGAAGTGAAGAAGCTGATTGCGGCCGCGGCAGCGAAGAAAATGGGCTGTTCTGTAGAGGAGCTTCTTTTCCGCGAGGATTTAGTTAGCAAGATACGCCATGTGGACTCGGGCGCGCCCGCTCAGGGTATGCCCGGGCAGGAAGCCGTCCCGCAAAGCGAGTCCCCCCAAATACCGTGCAGACTCGATGGCCGGATGCGCTCGTCCCGATATGAGCTGTTGTCTGCTCCGGGTGCACCGTTTTCCCAGGATAGAAATCAAGCTTCGGTCAGCGGCCATGTTGAGGGCCAGATTCTGCGCGGGTCGCTGCAGCAGAAGCGCAAAGACGAAGGGCCGAAGGTCTCGATGACCTTCGAGGAGGCCGTCGTCGCCGCGATCGATTTTCACGGCACGCTGACGGGAACCGGTTCCTACGCTCCTCCACCGGAAGCGCGCGGAGGCAAACACAAAGGGGCTGGCGTAGGGCCGTCACCCGCGTATTCATATTCCGCGCAGGTAGCCGAAGTCAGCGTAGACGAAGACACCGGCGAAGTGACAGTCCACAAAGTGTGGGCTGCACACGATTGCGGCCGGGCGTTGAATCCCGTGTCGGTCGAGGGTCAGATTATCGGCTCGGTGTGGATGGGAATGGGACAGGCGCTCACCGAGGAGATGATTTGGAAGGACGGCATGCTGATGAATCCCGGCTTGCTCGAATATCGCAGTCCCTCGGCCGTGGAATCGCCTGCCATCGAGCCGATTATCGTCGAGAGTATTGATCCTGAGGGTCCGTTCGGAGCGAAAGAGTGCAGCGAGGGCTCGCTGGCAGCAACAATTCCTGCCATCGCAAATGCAATTTACGATGCCGTCGGCGTGCGTTTGCACGAGGCTCCGTTTACGCCGGAAAGAGTGCTGGCAGCACTGCGCGCGAAGAACAATGCCAAGCATTTGAATCTGACGGAGGGCGTGGATCCGACCGCCCCTGAGCGTTTTCGCGAGCATGGAGGAGCGCTCTGCTTCAAGGGCAAAGGACCAGAGAGGCACGCGCTCGATCCCTCGCGGCGCGAAGTTTCGGGGGGAGGCGCGGATTGAGCTTGCCGCAATTCAAGCTTCTGCGACCCAGGTCGCTGAATGAAGCGATCGAATTCCTGGCCCGATATGTGGTTCGTGCCGACGAGAGCGAGTCTCCCGCGCAAGAACCAAGCGCGACACCACAGATTCCGTTGCACATTATCGCTGGCGGGACAGATCTCATCCCTTCGATGCGGCAAAAGCTTTTCGAACCGCAGTTCATTCTCGATCTGCGTGGAGTCGTCGCACTGCGCGGTATCGAGGCGCACAGCGATGGAAGCGTGACGATCGGGGCGCTGACTACTCTTCGCACCATTGAAAAGTCGCCATTTCTTCAGTTGCACTATTCCGTGCTCTCCGCGGCTGCAGCCACGGTTGCATCGCCGGTGCTGCGCAACATGGGGACGATCGGCGGTAACATCTGCCTCGACACTCGCTGCCTGTGGTACAACCAGTCGCTCACCTGGCGTAAGGGTTGCGGATTCTGCATCAAAAAGGACGGTGACTTGTGTCACGTTGCCCCGGGCGGAACAAAGTGCTGGGCAGCCTTTTCGGGCGACACGCCACCGGCGCTGCTCTGTCTGAATGCTGAAATCGAGATCGCTAGCGCCGCTGGCGTGCGACGGGTGCCGCTGAGTGACTTTTATACCGGCCTGGGCGATAACTACCGGAAACTGCAGCCGGGAGAACTGGTTACCCGCGTATTCCTACCCGCAACATCGGCGGATTACCACGGCGTCTACCGCAAGCTTCGCGTTCGGGGATCGATCGACTATCCGCTGGCTGGCGTCGCGATTGCGTTGAAGCGGTCGAACGGGCATATCGTCGATGCCCACGTTGCAATCACGGCAGTGAATCCAGCACCGGTGCTGGTAAAGGGTGTGTTCGAGTTGCTCGCTGGGAAGATCGTCAACGACGAACTCGCCGCTGCTGTCGGCGACTTGGCTGCTAAAACCGCGAAGCCGCTGACTACTTCGGCGCTGACGCCGGAATACCGGCGTGAGATGATCCGAGTTTTTACGAAGAGAGGTGTGCTGGCTGCGGCCAGCAACTGACTCTCTGTTATGCTGACTGCGCGAGATCCTTACCGGCTATTCCTGGTTACTGATGATCACCGACTGCCACATTCACATCCAGCCCATGGAAATGTTCAAGCCCCAGGCGCTTGAACTCATGAAAAAGAAACGACCGAATTTCGATCAGATTGTCGAATTCTGCAGCTCTCCCAGAGCGTTTCTGAAGTTTCTCGATGCCGCGGGCGTTGACCGCGCAATGCTCATCAATTATGTCGCGCCGGAAGTGATTGGTTTTACCAACGGCGTGAATCAATTTGTCGCAGACTATGTGAAGGAGAATCCCAGCCGCCTGCTTTCCTGCGGCAGCTTGCATCCACGGCATACGACCAACGTTCTGGCCGACGTTGAACAGATCCTGCGTCTGGGACTGAAGATGATCAAGATTCATCCGCCGCACCAGTTACTTTTTCCCAACGATTATCTAACCGGTGCCAAGGAACTGGAGATTATTTATCGCGCCGCCGAAGCCAACGGTGTCCCCGTCATGTTCCACACCGGCACGTCAATCTTCCCCGGCGCGCGCAACAAGTACGGGGATCCGATTTATGTAGACGACGTCGCCGTGGATTTTCCCAAGTTGAAGATTCTGCTGGCGCATGGCGGGCGCCCACTGTGGATGCAGACTGCGTTCTTTCTGGTTCGCCGTCATGCCAATGTTTATCTCGACATCAGCGGCATTCCGCCCAAGACGCTGCTGAAATATTTCCCCAGGATCGAGGAAATCGCAGACAAAACTCTGTTCGGCACAGACTGGCCCGGGCCGGGTGTTCCGGACATCAAGAAGAACCTGGACGAATTCCGCGCGCTTCCGCTCAGCGCGGCTGTGCAGCAGCAGATTCTAAGTAAGACGGCCCTGAGTCTCTGGCCAGCATGACTTTCATTTCGGTTTCCATAAACCGATTGTGTTACCTTCCGGATCGGCGAACCATGCGAACGTTCCCGTTGGAATATCGACCGGCGGTACCACAGTCTTTCCGCCCAGCGTCGCCACTTTGTCAAGATAAGCGTGCACGTCATCTACCTGTACATAGACGGTCGTGTAGTTGTGCGGTTCATGGCCGAGCGACGTTATGTGACCCTGGATTCCGCTCCCGGCTTGCGTATTGATCATCACCGCCGGTCCCATCGCTTGCATCTGCCAACCGAAAAGACGGGCGAAGAAATCCGACGTCTTGGCATTGTCGCGGCATCCGATTTCGAAGTGAACTACGGGTTGACCCATACCAGTTCCTTTCCGAAAAAAGTGTCGGCGATGGCACGAAGACTACCGCCGAATAACAATGAAAGCGAATTCGCGATTGCCTGTTGAGATGGATAAAAAGCCCGCCAACTGAGGCGGTTTTTTCATCTGTTGAAAACGTTCGGCTAGTTGCCGGCTTTCGCGGCGCCGGCCTTCGTCCCCATCAGTTCATCGGCCAGGGCCGTAGCGCCATAGATCTTGCGCAATGCCTCCAGAATGCCACGCGAGTCCACGGAAACGGCGCGTCCCTGCACATCGCTATAGGCGAAGTTCCAGGGATTAGACTGGAGATTTCCATCGAAAATGATCCCGACCACTTCGGACTCCTTGTTCACTGTTGGCGACCCGGAGTTTCCTCCAATAATATCTGCGGTAGAAACGAAATTCAGCGGTGTTTTCAGGTCGAGCTTGGATTTCGCCTTCATCCAGCCGTCCGGCAGATTATAGGGCGGTAGGTTGTTGTGTTCAGCGGCATGTTCATAGGCTCCGCCCATGTCAGTATCGAAGGGAATTGCTTTGCCGTTCTCCTGATATCCCTTCACCACTCCGTAGCTTAAGCGCAAGGTGAACGTTGCGTCGGGTGGTTGGTTGAATCCGCTTTGGGCGAATCGAGCTTTTGCGACCATAGTGCCGTCGCGGCGTAACACGGAATCGATCTTGTCTTCAAACTGTTTGCGCGCAGCACGGGCGTCAGGATCGATTGCACGCATCGCAACAATTAACGGATCGTTGCTTGCTTCGATCGCGGCTCGTCCACCTTGATAGAGTTGCTTGCGCAGGTCTACGTCGTCGAGCTTAGTGTTGGCTATCATATTCTGCGCCGCCTCTGCGGGAGTCTTCCCCTGCAGTACTTTTTGCACGTCCGGATTATCCTTGCCCATGGCGTCCTGCATCTCGCCGAGCGAGTCGGTCAGCAGGGCCGTCTCAAGAGCCTTGTAAACCGGTTCGGGCGAGAACAGTTGTTGTTCGAACGAAGGCAGCCCCGAGTCGCGGAACTCTCGCATACGCTCCTGATTCGGCTTTGGTTTTTCTGCTGCTGCGCGCACGAGCGCCCGCGCGATTCCTGCCTCTCGCGAGGAAAACCCGCGCATGCGTTCCAGATAACTCAGGTCGTTGTAGATGGACTGCTGCAGCTTGATCGCCTGCGCGATTTCATCCCAGGGATCGGGGACGCCGGTGTTCTTCGGGTCGGCCTTGAATGCCGCCCGCAGTTTGGCTTCATCGGCAGCTTTCGCATCCATGATCGCCTTGTCAAGCAGCCCCGATTGGTAGCCGGTGATCGCTTTCTCTGAGTTCTGCAGGCCGAAGATGTCTTCCTTGGCAGTGCGGGCATTCTCTTCCGACTGCTTGCTGAAGTCCTGCAGGATGGCGATTCGGCGCTGGAACAGTTTCAGGGCGATCGGGTATTGCACATCGCGCAGGAATTCGAGTTGCGCCATGGTCAGCAGTCGCCCCGTGTTTCCTGGATGTCCGGAGACAAAAATCAAGTCGCCATCCTTTACTCCGGCGCTCGACCATCGCAAGTAGTGATCGAGATGAGCCGGCTTGCCGTTCTCGTAGACCCGGAAGAAAGTAATATCCAGGTCGTAACGCGGGTAAGTGAAGTTGTCAGGATCGCCTCCGAAGAACGCAATGTCGAACTCCGGCGCGAACACCAGGCGCACGTCGGTGTATTTCTTGTATTTGTAGAGGTTGTAGACTTGGCCGGAGTAGAACGTTACACCATCGCAGCGCAGTCCGGTCGCCGTAGTGCAGTCTTTTTCCACCTGCGACATGGCCGCTCGCTGGGCCTGGGCAGCCTCCGGCGCCGACATTCCTGGCCTCAGCCCGCCATTAATTTTATCTGTAATGTCCTCGATGCCAACCAGTTCGTTCAGTTCCAGGTTGGGGCACTTGGCCTCCTCAGCCTGCGTTTTGGCGTAAAAGCCAGTCTTGATGTAGTCGCGGCCTTCGGTCGAAAGCTGCTGCACGCAGGCGGCGCCAACGTGATGATTGGTGAAAGTCAGGCCATCGGCCGAAACAAACGATCCCGATCCGCCGTTGTTGAAGCGGACCGAAGAGAGCTGAACGTGGTTCAGCCACTCCTGGGTAAGTTCAAATCCATACTTAGCTTTGATCTTGTCCTTTGGCGGAGCGTTGTAAAGCCACATGCCTTCGTCGGCGGAAGCGAGGGTCGAACACATGAACGCGAACAGGAGAACAACGCAAAAAAGGCGTTTCATTTTGGATGGATCCTCCATGAGGAATTGCGAAGAACGAAAACGGACACTCAGGAGCCAGAGGACGGACTAGTCAATATACACTCGTTTCGAAGGGCGGTGCAAAATGCTGTCTTGGAAACTGGCCGTCATTTCAGGTATAAACAAAGGTTGGCCTTCGCGCGTCCTTCCGCGGGTGGCGACGAATTCAGCGCGAAGATCACGGCGCCGAGGCGAGAGATAAATGTCTAGTGCGATTACAACTCATGCCCCCAAGGGATTGGAGGGCGTTGTTGCGACGACCTCGAAGATTTGCTACATCGACGGAGATCGCGGCGTCCTGGCCTACCGAGGCATCGACATCCACGAACTGGCCGACCATTCGACCTTCGAGGAGACATGCTATCTGCTGTGGTTTGGCAAGTTACCGACCCGCGCTGAATTAAAGGACTTGCAGGGAAAACTGGCCGAAGCCCGCCGTATCGATCCCGCAATCATCGAGTTTCTGCGAACGGCACCGAAAAATGCTTTGCCTATGGACGTGTTGCGGACATCTGTTTCCGCGCTTTCGTTTTACGATCCGGAAGACAGAAAAAACGATCACGATGCCAACGTGCATAAAGCGATCCGTCTGACCTCGCAGATTGCTATGATCGTCGCGGCCTACGACCGCATTCGCAAGGGACAAGCCGTTGTCGATCCCGACCGGACGCTCTCGCACGCTGCGAATTTCCTGCTGCAGTTGAATGGGAAAAAGCCGTCGACCACCGCCGAACGTGCTCTCGATATTGCACTGATTCTGCACGCCGACCATGAGTTGAACGCTTCCACGTTTGCCGCGCGTGTCACCGCGGCCACCTTGTCGGACATGCACTCGGCCATCACATCAGCGATTGGTGCGCTCAAAGGTCCGCTCCATGGCGGAGCGAACGAAGCAGTATTTACGATCTTGATGGCGATTGATGCCTCGGGATCCGACCCAGTCAACTACATCAAAGACATGCTGGCAAGTAAGAAGAAGGTTCCTGGCTTCGGCCATCGGGTTTATCACACCGAGGATCCGCGCGCCACACACCTCCGCGTCATGTCCCGCGATCTCGGTAGGGCCAGTGGACAAAACAAGTGGTTCGACATGTCGGAGAAGATCGAGAAATTCGTGAAGGCCGAGAAAAAACTGAATGCAAACGTGGATTTCTATTCAGCTTCCACCTATCACACGCTCGGAATTGACTTGGATCTTTTCACGCCCATCTTCGCGATCTCGCGCATCAGCGGCTGGGCTGCGCACGTGATCGAACAACTCGATGACAACCGGCTGATTCGTCCCCGCGCCGACTACTTAGGCCCGGAATATCCCAGCCCATACATTCCCATTGACCAGCGGTAAAACCGCCCCTTAACCCGAGTTGTCGTACGTTTCTAGGTGAATCCGGGTCTTTCCCGGTGGGCTGGAGACGGGCGGCCTAACCCAGATCAAAAGTGGGATGAGTCGAACTCCAACTCGCAGGACTGATGGGATGAGGCGCTCACGGCGCGAGTTGGAGGCCAATCTGCTTGACCAGAGCCTGGTAGCGCGAGTCGGAATGGAGAATGTCGAAAAGAGGTTCGTACTGGATCTCGATCATTTCCGGGTCACGTTCGCGATAGGCGGCTTCGAGATGCTTCAGGGTTTGGTCTTTATCGCCGGTGGAAGCGATTGCCGCCGCCAGGTCGAATTCCGAAACGTAGGATGTACGGGCCTGTGCTTTGACGCGCTCAGATGCCCCTTGTTCCACCGCCTTTTCCCCGCCTTCCACCCATTCTCTATGCGCGGCAGCCAGGACCTTCTGATTGTGATCCAACTGTAGGCCTTCCTCCAATTCCTGTTGCGATTCCTTGTACATGCCTTTCAGCCAATAAGCTCTCGAGAGCCACCAGACGACAGAAATGTCAGTGGGGCGAGCCGCGTGGCGCGTGCGCAGTTCGTTGATCGCTGCGTCGTATCGCCGCGTCCTGGCATAGAAGGCTCCGAGTCCCCAGGACCGGGCAAAGGGATCGAGCTCGACAGCGCACTTTGCTTCGGCTTCTGCTTCGTCCAGACGATTCATGACCGTCAGAATCTTGTGGCGCAGGTAGTGGCCTTCGGCGTAATTGGGGTTGAGTGCGATGGCGCGCCTGAGTTCGGCATCGGCGCGGGGCAAGTCCCAGCCGTAGAACATGTACCACGCGCCCATCGAGTTGTGGGCTTCGGGCAAGGAATCGTCGAGTTCCACTGCTTTGCGGGCGGCGTCGAATGCCTTTGATGAGACCTGTCGCGACAGGCGCTGGCCCATTCCAGCGATTGCGTAGGTATCGGAGAGACCGCTCCAGGCGGCGGCATAGTCGGGCTGAAGCTGGATGGCTTTTTCGAAATAAGGAAGGGCTTGTGGAATGTTGAAGCTGAACCAGAAAAAGCGTCCCCGCAGATACGCATCGTGGGCTTCGGGATTGATGTAGCGTTGCGGAGGAGCAGACGAAGTGGCAGCTTTCACTTCTTTGGCGACGGTTTGGGAAAGTTCCTCGGGGAGAGCGTACGCCCGGGTGAGATCGCGATCGTAGCTTTCGGCCCAGACGTGGGAGTCGGTGGGTGCGTAGATGAGCTGCACCGTCATGTGGACGCTCATGGGCGTGCGTTCAATCGAGCCTTCGAGAATGCCGTCGACGCCCAGTTCGCGGGCGATGTTGCGGACATTGCGCTGCACGCCTTTGTACTCCATGGCGGAGGTGCGGGAAACAACGCGAAGGCTGCGGTTCTCGGCCAGGGCGGTGATGAGTTCGTCGGTCATTCCGTCGGCGAAGTAATCCTGAGTTGGATCGCCGGAAAGATTTACCAGCGGTAAAACCGCCAGCGATCGAATCGTGGGAACACGTCGGGCGATGATTTCGCGCTGGATAAGTCCCACTATTCCTCCCACTGCCAGGAGGAAAGCAAATACCATTGTGCCGGAGCGCCATCCGAACCGGCGCAGCCTTTCCAATTGAGGGACAGCCGGTTGTTCGAGCGCATCTTCGGCGATGGGATCCACCGCGCTAGGAGCGGGAGCTCTCTCCGACGGGCTCGTCGCACCGTTCGATTCCGTCCACTGGACCTCGCCCACGAAGCGATAGCCGCGACGCGGCACCGTCTCGATCCATTTTGCCTTCTCGGCCGTATCCGAAAGGCTCTCGCGCAGACGTTGTACCCCGGAATTGAGGCTGTGGTCGAAGTCGACAAACGTGTCGGGCCAGAGCTTGGCCCGCAATTCATCGCGCGTTACCAGTTCGCCCGGCCGCTCCAGGAGCATCGCCAGGATCTGTAGTGGCTGTTCGCCCAGTTTGATCCGGATACCAAACTTCCTCACTTGCCCTGAGCGCAGCTCAACCTCGTAAGGTCCGAAGCGTGCAGTTTCTGGCGTCGTTGAGGTGTGAGGAGTCATTAGGTTCTCTGCGGATTCCTGGAACTCCAAGATTGCAGGGTGGGGGCCAGGGAAATTAGCAAAATTTTTGACTCTTCGGGGTCGTGCTGTCAAGCCCAACCCCGGCCTAACTCATCGCTGTCTCAATGTTTTGCGCTGTGATCTCAGAATGATCGGGTGGTGACCCATTCTGTATTGGCGCCAGACCGGTTCGTATGCGATAACGCTCGACCGGATCAACTGGATCCTAAGGAGCGGTTCCAATGAAAAGCATTTGCGGGACGGAAAGACTTTTGCTCTTGCCTTTGTTGTCCAGCCTGATTGTGTCGGCTTTCGCGCCGGTAATGTTTGCGCAATCCGGCAATGTGTCGGTTTTTGCGAGCGGTTTCAACAACCCGCGCGGACTCAAGTTTGGTCCGGACGGCAATCTCTATGTGGCCGAGGGTGGTGCCGGGGGCACGACCTCGACAGCTGGCCTCTGCAAGCAAGTGATCCCTCCCGTAGGTCCATACACGGGCGGCTTTACCGCCAGAATATCGAAGGTGGCGCCGGATGGAACAGTACGCACGGTCGCTGACCACCTGCCTTCAAACCAAACTTCGACATCGCAGGGAAGTCTCGTCAGCGGCATCGCGGATGTGGCTTTCATCGGAAAAACCCTGTATGCGCTTACGTCTGGGGCAGGCTGCTCTCATGGGCTTGTTGGTACCAACAACGCCATCCTGCGCGTCAATCCAGACGGCAGCACGAACATGGTCGCTGACCTGTCGGCGTTTCAGAAGAAACATCCTGTCGATAACCCTAACCCCGGGGATTTTGAGCCGGATGGAACTTGGTACAGCATGGTGCAGGTCGACCAGACATTTTTTGCAATCGAGCCGAATCATGGCGAACTTGATGCTATAAGTCTGGACAGCCATATCACGAGAATTAGTGATATCTCGCGGATCCAGGGCCACATCGTTCCAACTGCTATTGCGACCGATGGACATAACTTCTTTGTCGGTAATCTCGATACCTTCCCCATCAAAGACGGGTCGTCGAAGATCATGAAAATCACGCCGTGGGGAGAACTCACAACCATTTACATCGGTTTCAGCGATATCGTCGGTCTGGCCTTTGATGCCAGAGGTCGGTTGTATGTGCTCGAGAACACCACTGGGAACCCGTTCCCGACACCGGGGACCGGGACGATTCTGCGAGTCAACGGCAAGAACAACTACACCGAAATTGCCACCGGGCTGTCATTGCCTACAGCAATGACCGTCGGTCCCGACGGGAACCTTTACGTATCGAACCTCGGCTTCGGTCCCCCTCCGGTTGGGGCTGGCCAGGTGCTGAAGGTTATCGTTCCCAAAGACTAGGTGCGGGTCCGAGCAGGCCGTCAAACAACGGTCTGCTCGGAAATCCTGCTCCTCGTTGCAGCGCATTCTCTGATCCTCTGCAACAGCGTAAAATAGACGCTGGCTTTCTATGCGCCGCATTTACCTCGATAACAACGCCACCACCCCGGTTCTGCCTGAGGTGCTTGAGGCCATGCGCCCGTATTTCTTGGAGCGCTTCGGCAATGCTTCTTCGATCCACCATCACGGGCAGGAGACGCGGGCGGCGGTCGAAAGCGCGCGCGAGTCCGTGGCGGAGTTGCTCAGCTGCAGGGCATCCGAGATTGTATTTACCAGTGGTGGTACCGAAGCGGATAATCTCGCTGTCACTGGTCTGACGTTGGCGGGCGATCATGTGATCACGTCGAGCATTGAGCATCACGCGGTATTGCTTACGTGCAAACATCTGGAAGAAATCGGCCGCGAGGTAACCGTTCTGCCAGTTGATGGCCGAGGACTGGTCGATCCCGCCGACGTGCGGCGGGCGCTTCGTCCCAACACGAAGCTGATTTCGATCATTCTGGCGAACAACGAAACCGGAGTTTTGCAGCCAGTCGAAGAAATCGGAAGGATTGCCGCTGAGGCTGGCGTTTCTTTCCATACCGACGCGGTGCAAGCTGCGGGCAAAGTTGTGATCGATGTGAAACAGATTAGTTGCCATGCACTCTCGATTTCCGGCCACAAGATGCACGCGCCACAAGGCGTGGGCGCGCTCTATGTGCGGAAGGGAACTCGCATCCAGGCGCTGTTTCATGGCGGACGCCATGAACGTTCGCGCCGCGCGGGAACTGAGAACGTGCCGGGAATCGTCGCTCTGGGTAAGGCAGCACAGTTGGCCAGGGAAGCGCTCGACCGGGGCGAATCCGAGAAGATGGCGGTGATGCGCGATCGGCTCGAGCTGGGCCTTCTTGCCCGAATCGAAGAGGCGGGCGTGAACGGTGACGGAGCGCCGCGGGTCCCCAACACCACGAACATTCATTTCGATCACATCGACGGAGAAGCGCTGGTGATTGCTCTTGATCTGAAGGGAATGGCAGTCTCGACGGGTGCGGCATGTTCGTCAGGCGCGATCGAGCCCTCGCATGTGCTCGTCGCGATGGGACTCCAAAATGATCAGGCCAGGACCAGCGTCCGCTTCAGCCTGGGCAAGCAGACCACAGCAGGCGACATCGATTTCGCTCTCGAACTCGTGCCAGAAGTCGTGGCCCGACTGCGAGAGCTTTCGCCGGTGGGAAGACAGCTCTTAACTCCGAACTCTTAGCCTCTGGCTCGGAACTTTATTCAAAAGGGAAGACTTATGCGCGCCGCCCAGGCGGCCGCCGAGGAAAGTTATGACGCCAAGATTCAGAAGAATAGCGGAAGCGGGAATGTGGTTCGCGGCAGGGTTTATCGCCCATGCGGTGCTAATCTACTTCCATCACCACCCGGGCTAGGCGAGCTGGGAGCAAAGAACCAGGAGCCAGAAACTCGAAACTACGAAACAGGAGCCAGAAACTGAGTACCGAGATGATAGCCGTAGCCATGTCAGGCGGTGTGGATTCTTCCACCGTCGCGGCCATGCTGCGCGCCGAAGGCCACAATGTCATCGGTCTGACTATGCAGCTCTGGAATCAGAGACGGCTCGCCGGACATGAAGGCATGCCCGAGTCGGTGCAGGGACGCTGCTGCTCTCTCGACGACGTTTATGATGCGCGCCGCGTCGCCCAGCACATCGGCATTCCCTACTACGTGGTCAATCATGAGGAGCGGTTCGAGCGCGACGTGGTGCGTCCGTTTGTTGAGGAATATCTGTCGGGGCGCACGCCGATTCCGTGTAGCCTCTGTAATAATCACTTAAAGTTTGATCAGCTATTGATTGTGGCGCAGCAGATTGGGGCCGAGCGGGTTGCAACCGGCCACTACGCCAGGGTGGGGTATGACGACGCGCGAGGGCGTTGGCTGCTCAGGCGCTCTGCCGACCAGAGCAAGGACCAGACGTATTTTCTTTTCGGTCTGACCCAGGAACAGCTTAGCCGCACGATTTTCCCGCTGGGAGAGATGGTCAAGTCGGAGGTGCGCGAACTCGCTCGGAAGCACGGTCTTGCGCTCGCAGAAAAGCCCGACTCACAGGAAATCTGCTTCGTCCCCGGGGGGAACTATAAGCGTTTCATCGATGCCTATCTCGCCGAGCGAGGCGAGGCGCTGCCCGATACTGCCGGAGAACTCGTCACCACGAATGGCGAAGTTATCGGCGAGCACGCCGGCATTCACAACTTCACTGTGGGCCAGCGCAAAGGGCTCGGCGTGGCCACGGGATCGCCGCTCTATGTCATCCAGATCAGTGGCGCCGACAAGCAGGTGGTGGTGGGGGACGCGGAGCACCTCTATTCCAGCACGCTGCGCACCCGCCGCGTGAATCTGATCTCCGTTGAGGACCTGCGGGAGCCGATGCGCGCGACAGTGAAGATTCGCCATCGCCACGAGCCTGCCGCGGCGAAGATCGAGCGAACCGGAGATGACGAAATCCTAGTCAGCTTCGATGAGCCGCAGCGTGCCATCACGCCGGGACAGGCGGCAGTCTTTTACGACGGCGATGTAGTGGTTGGTGGCGGGTGGATCGCGTAGAGGTCAGTTCGGGAAAATGGCTCCGTGGTTAAAATGCCTGCGGCGGGTAGTGCGTCTTCTTCTGGCTATTCTTGAACATCTTGTTCTGCGCTTTGCGCTGCGCCTTCGCGTACTTCTTCATGGCTTTCGCCTGCTTCCGGTTTGCTTTCTGTGACTCGCGACTCTCGGTGTACGGGGAATTCTTCGTCTGAGCGAACGCAGGAATGCAGCAAATCAAACACGCGCTCGTCAATAAAGCAAGACTCAAGAATCGTTTCATAAAGCAAACCTTCAGGGATCTAACGTCGTTCAACGATTTTACCGCAAACTTGCCATCTCGGGATCACTTACTTCAGTACTGCGGGTTTACTTCGCAGCGTGTCAAGAAACGGCGCGCCCGACGCTTTCAATTTCTGCTCCAGCCGGGCGGTGCAGTCGCACTCCCCGCAGGCCCAAGGCTCGGTCCCGTTTTCGTCGCGGCATTTGCGGCGGTCGTGCGCATCCTGCACACGAGTGAGGTCCAAATACTCCTCCCAGTATGGCCACTCTTCCTGCAGCGGCGTAGGACAGTAACAGACTTCCACCCAGCGGGCCGTCTCGTCCGGGCCTAACCGGGCTTCCTTCATATTGCGTAGATACTCTCCCTCAGCAACTGATCCCTGGCCAAGGGTTTCCTGCTCGATGGCCTCAATCAGGTCGGCCTCACGGCCTGGCTTCACGCGCGCTCGCACTAGATATCGCATTTATCTTCTTTGGGCAGTCCTGCTATTGCAGTCCGGCTTGCGCCAGCATCTGTTGAAACTGGTTTCTGGTCCGCATGTCGATAGACTGCGCGACCAGTTTGCCATCGCGGTCATATACGAAACTCTTCGGAATGCCATCCACCTCGTACAGCTTGTGAACGTTTCCCCCCGGATCGAGCAACACCGGATAGCTGATCTTGCGCTCGTGAATGAAAGGCGCGACCTTCGCCGACTCCTCGTCGGAAATCGAGAGCACGACCAGACCCTGATCTTTGTACTTATCATAGAGAGCCTGCAAATCCGGCATCTCTTTGCGACACGGCGGACACCACGTCGCCCAGAAGTTCACCAGAACAACTTTGCTGCGCAGGTCCTGCAGGTGCCATGCCTTGCCCTGCAGATCGGTCAGGGTGAAGTCGGCTTTCTGGCGTGTAGCATCGGCGGCGTCTAGCTTGGCCATGGCCTGGGCGAACTGAGGATTGTCGGACGAAGCCTGCATATGCTCGTAGCGCACGAGCGACGCAAGCTCAACATAGAGAAAATTCGGTGTGCCTGGTTTTCCTGCCGGTGGCTGTTCCTTCAGCGCCATCGCCAGCGTGGTGGTGACCTCCTGTAACGTGTCGCGTCCGAAATCGCCTTCGGTGGAAAGGCCGGCCAGCGCTCCCGCCAGGTGTACCTTGTTCGGCGCGACCGGTAGGTTTCGAATCTGCAGCGCGAGATCTTTGGTGGTACGGGCGCGAGTCGTATCGTCGAGCTGGCGCAAGCTGCGAAGTTGTCCCAGGATCGCTTTTTCCTGATCGCTCGTGTCGATTTTGTTTGTGTCTTGCGCCAGTACCGTCGCTGACAGGAGAATGATGACGCTTGCCAGCACAAGTCCAGCGACACGCGCGTAGTTAAAAAAGCGAGAGTTCATGAGAGTTCGCCCCCTCAAAGGGAGAAATGATCTGCCTGGTGCTAGTCGAAGTCCGGGGAGATGCGAGATCTTAGATGAACATCTCGTCTTGGGGCACGGGACGCCGTTCTTCGCGCGAGCCGCCATTCTTGCGGCTTCGCCCGCCAAACAGGAACTCCAGACCGACCGTGATGCCCTGCATCAATCCGGAGAACTGGCGCACCGGAGAGATCACGGTCTTGTGAACCATGTCTGAAGTCTGTTCCACGCGGTCCAGTGTGCGGCTCAGCAATTCGTCGGCTCGAATAATCTGCAAACGGCCGCGATCCACGGCATCGGTTACCGCGGCATCCACGCGTAAGACTTGGTCGCGCATGGCAGTGGTTGACTCCTGCAGGTTGTCGGCGATGACTTGTAGCTTGGGATGAAGCTCTTGCAAAATCTCCCGAACCTGTTCGGCGGCGGGCAAGAGCTTGGTTTTCACTTCATTAGCCAGCGCCTCCATGCGCGAGCCGCTCTGGCGCATGGCAACATACATGGCCGCGAGAACTCCGGCCTGCAATAGCACAGCAAATGTCGTCAGAGCGATGAACAGTGTGATGTGTTCCATAACTGTTGTTCCATTGGGCCGGAAGGGAATCAGGTGCTAGAGACCCTTGGGTGCGCCTGTCTCCGCTGTGGATTCGTTGTACGCCTGACGGCCGGCTTCGTATGCGGCACGGAACTGGTCTTTCTGTTGATTGACCACTTCGCGGCCTCGATCTGCCCACTGCGTGGCCTGTTCACGTGCTTCGCGGGCGCGGCCTCGCATATAGTCCCGGCCATCCTCGGCGCGCTGGCGCAGTACTTCCCGCGTCTCGCTGCCCGAACGGGGAGCATAAAGCACTCCAGCGAGGGCTCCCAGACCCAATCCCGCCAAGAACCACACTAAACTATTGCCGTCGCGATCTGACATTCGTTACCTCCCGCTTATAAACAGCCTCAAGCGGATGGTAGCACTGCCGGTAAGGGAAATACAATTATGCCAGCCGGGTAGGTTCGGTAAAGAAATGCTGTAGCTCGTGGGATCACTCGATCGCCGAAGAGACCGGATGAAGAGGCTAGATGCGGAGGCCAGACTGCACTTCCCGTAGGCTGACGGTGCAGCCCTTACGAATCCTCTCAGGCGCCTGCAGGCCCTCTGCGCCAACGCCCGTCAAAATCAAAAAAATCTATTTTTGCTGGGTGGGCGGCGGAGTAGCCGGAGTTTTCGCAGGCTGCGTCTTGACTGGCTGAGTTTTGACGTCCTGCAGGACCGACTTCGGGCCCCCGTGCTTCGAAGCGTACACCGACAACGTGATGGAAGTGAGCATGAAAGCGACAGCCGACCAAGTAGTGGCTTTCGAGAGCGCCGTCGCCGCGCCCCGAGGGCCGAACGCCGTCTGACTGCCTTGCCCGCCAAAAGCAGCGGAGATGTCGCCACTTTTGCCGCTCTGCAGCAGCACTACCAAAATAATGAAAAAGCAGACCAGGATGTGAATCGTCGTGACAAGATAGAAAATCATAAGGTCAGTTTGTTCTCAGTTCAGGATTTCTAGGCTCACAAGCCTCAGGCTGATTCAAATACCTCTGACGGACGGCCCCAGTGCAAGTCTGGAAGAATACTTTTGGTGCGGAAGGGGGGATTTGAACCCCCACGCCTTTCGGCGCCACCCCCTCAAGATGGTGTGTCTGCCAGTTCCACCACTTCCGCACTTTGTAAATTATCTGTGATCAATAGCTTAGCGAGTTCGTCGTGATGGCATTTCCTATCTGCTCGACCTTGCATCAACTCTTTCGCACGCGATGCGATCCTCAGACCGTAGCAAGTCTGCCGGTCGTGCAAACAACTTTTGGAACGCATCCTACCGCAAGTGTACGCGGCTCGCCGTGGTCCCAATGTTATCGTGTCTAGCGACATACTGCAACGTGAAGGGCTCCGCTACTAGTCGGCCCCTTTATTTCTAGGCGCATACGGCGACGCGGAGAGCGAGGAAAGGATTGTTTTCTTCAGACTCCTGAAACTACTCGGCGATACTTGCTGGGGTCAGAAGAGTTGAGTTATCAGGCCGACGAAAATAACAAGAGCGAAAACAAGATGAGTCTGGCCTTGGCTGTGGCGGGAACTGCGAGCGATCACGAGCGATCGCAGCTTCTCCGAGCCTTCAGCGTTTGGTCCTGGTGTGCGCTCACTTCTTGGATTCGTGGGCTGCGGATTCTGCTACGGCGATCAAACTCGGAAGGATTTCTCCCATTCCATCGTCACCCCCTTGCCCCAAGGCGAAATACAACTTGCTGTAAAGACCGTACAGAGTGTCGTAGGTGCGTTGCGCGGAAGGATTCGGCAGGAACGTGCGATAGGAAGGGCAAATGCTGTCCTGGGCCTCCTCGATGGTCTTAAAAGCGCCGGCCGCCAGAAATGCGAAGATTGCAGATCCAAGACTGACCACGCTCTTGCTTGGAACCAATACCGGCCGGCCCAGGACGTCCGCATAAACTTGGTTCAAGACGTTATTCTTCTGCGGAATGCCGCCAGCATTGATCACACGTTTGATGTGGACTCCGTGCCCCGCCATGCGATCGAGAATCACTCGTGTATGAAATGCGGTCCCTTCGATGGCGGAGAAGAGTTCATCTTGCGCCGTGCTCTGCAAATTCCATCCCAGCGTGACGCCGCGCAGGTTGGGATTCACCAGCACGGTGCGGTCTCCGTTGTCCCAGGTCATGCGCAGCAGGCCAGTTTGACCTGCCCGATAATTCTCCAGGCCCGCGCTCAGTGTCGCCACATCGGTGCCTGCGCGCAAAGCGATCGCACTGAATATGTCTCCGACGGCAGAGAGTCCGGCTTCGATCCCCGTGCGCCGGGGATGCACGCTGCCTTGCACGACGCCGCAAACTCCCGGCACCAGGTTCACCGATGGGGTGATTCCAATGATGCAGGTCGAGGTGCCGACCACGTTCACCATGTCATCGGTTCGGCAGCCAGCGCCAATCGCATCCCAATGCGCGTCAAAGGCGCCAACCGGGATCGGAATACCTGCCTTGAGTCCCAGTTTTTCTGCCCAACTTGCGGAGAGCTTACCGGCAATTTGATCGGAAGTGGCATACTCCCCATCCAATTGGGCGCGAACTCCTTTCAACAGTGGGTCAACTTTTACGAGAAAGTCCTCCGGCGGAAGTCCGCCTAGCTGTGCGTTCCACAGCCATTTATGCCCCATGGCGCAGATGCTGCGCTTCGCCTTCTTCGGATCCGTAACTCCGCAAAGGGTGGCCGCGACCATGTCGCAGTGTTCGAAGGCCGACACGAACCGCGATCGTTTGTCAGGGTTGTGCCGCAGCCAGTGCAACAACTTGGAAAACCCCCACTCCGAAGAGTAAACCCCGCCGCACCACTGGATGGCCTCCAGATTTTCTTGATGTGCCATGGCGGTGATCTCGGCGGCCTCGCCCTTAGCCCGATGGTCGCACCATAAGTAGTACTCGCCGAGTGGCTGAAAATCTTTACCAACTGGAATCACCGATGAACCCGTAGTATCGAGCGCGAGGGCCTGTACTTGATCGCCCCGAATGCCTGCCTTTTTGAGGGCCTCGCGGGTTGCGGATGCGAGCGCCCGCATGTGGTCGTCATGAGATTGAGTGGCGTATTCCGGATCTTCGCGCTTGCGATGCAACGGGTATTCAGCGTCAGCGGATTCGAGCAGGCCTCGTTCGCTATCGACCAGAGACACGCGAACACTTAGCGTACCGAAATCGACTCCCGCCACAATGGCCATCAGCAGTCTCCATTTCCGTGATCATGACAGTGTATGTCCCAACCTGGATTGCCACACCACCGAGATTTGTTCCTGGCGGGCTCGCAGAACTGCCCTAGCACAGTAATCGTTTACCCACCTTGCCCGCAACCGAAATTATTCCCACTCTCACCGAATTTGTAACCTGCCCGGGGATCTGACGCGAATTCCTTTCTTCGAAACGTGGGCTGGCGCGAGGCGTGGAAAGGCGATTCCGAGTTCTAGACCGCGGTTGAGAGCTTGCGCGATCTCCGTGCCACGGCTCTTTTGGAGGGCGTCGTCAAGAGCCTTCCTCCCTGAGCCAGCGCGGTGGAACGTCTGAGCACCAGGTTTGTGGTCAGTTCATACTCGTGCCGCTCATGCGAGGGCGGGTTGCCTTCGACTTCGTTCAAAAGAGCCTGGAAAGCAATTTTAGCCAACTCCTTTTGCGACATTTGAACTGTCGTCAAAGGAGGAATTGTGAATTCTGCAATGCGTATGTCATCGAACCCGACTACAGAAAGATCGTCGGGGATCTTGATTTCCTGCTCGTAGGCTTGCCGCATGACTCCGATCGCCGTCATGTCATTGGAGCAGAGCACGGCAGTCGGGCGCGAGTTTAAACGGCTCAGTTCAATCAAGGCGCGAATCCCGCCTTCCAAGTGGTGATCTCCCACCACAATCAGGTCCGGCACAAGACCGATTTCAATCATTGAGGCTTTGAAAGCCTCTCGCCGAGCCAGTGCGGACTTCAAATGCATTGGGCCTGCAACAAACGCGATGCGCGTATGCCGGAGGGCGGCCAGGTGCTGTACCGCCTGACGAATTCCGTTCTGATAGTTGATCCTGATATTGGCTATTCCTTTGACATTTGGTCCTACATCGACGAAGACTAGGGGGACGCTTCGGAAGCGGAGGTGTTCGAGCAACGATTCTTCCATGCCGAACGTGAGAATCGCTACTCCGTCCACTCTGCGTTCGATCATGCGCCGAACCGACGACTCCATCCTTTTGGGATCATTCACCGTGGAGGTGAGCAATATCTCGTAATTATTCTCGACTGCAAGGGTCTCAAAGGTTTGCACGATCTCCGGAAAAAATGGATTGGTGAATTCAGATACGATCAGGCCAAAAATGCGACTCCGTCCAGAAACGAGAGCTCGCGCCTGTGTGTTGGGGTAATATCCAAGTTCGTCCACGACTTTCCACACGCGCTTGGCGAGCTGAGGGTCGACGGTTGGGACATGATTGATAGCCCTGGAAACGGTGGCGGTGGAAACCTTCGCTCTGCGGGCGATTTCGCGGATATCCATCGGGTTCGGATGAGAAATGGATCAGTCTGAGCGCGAGTCATCTTACCATAGGGTACGTCGGAACTCCGTGCTCTTCTAGCACTTACAGCAAACGTTTTCCACATTTCCCGCCCACCAATCTGATGATAGCCAAGTTCTTGGAGACGGGTGTAGATTCGGAATCAACGCGCCGTATTGAGCTCTAGCCATGTTGTTTGCTTCTGAAGGGGAACCACAACGGCGCCACGCTCAGACTGCAAAGGCGAAGCCGGATGATAGATGCCAACGCCGTTGATCTTGGCCGGTTGCTCGATTCGTAACAGCCCCCTCGGTGTTGTCTCTGTGGCTCCGACGAGTCCCACTCGTACGACCCCCGTATCGGGATTCACGACGACGCTGTCAAATGCACCCGCATCGAGCGTTAACCACAGTCCCAAGGAAGAGATGTAAATGCGCCCTCGGAACGAGTCGCGTGGAGTGACTGTTACCACATTGCCATGCGTCGTAACATTTCCGCCGAACGCGAGCCAACCGAATTCGGGGTGATCCACAATGTATGTAGCGGTGTTCCAGGCATGTCCAAACAGGTTCGGACCATAGTCACCGCTGAGAGGGTCGTGCCTAAGCATGTCGGGGAACCCATGGAACGCTGCGGACGCAAATCCGTCCTCGTCGATGTCGGTCAGCGCGCCCATGGTTCCACCGTAGCCAACTCGCAACAGGTAGAAGTCGGCGGGATGGTCACGATATTCGGAGAGCACCGGAATGGCGTTCAGTCCCGAGCCATAGTGGTGGAGTTGCCGCTCCAGTCGCTTGTCCTTCGCGGCAAATATGAAATCCCAGTATCGGCGTGCGCTGCCGTTGTAGCCCCAGTGTGGAATCGCGGGATCGTATCCGAGAATCGCGTCTAACGTGACCTCGGCCTTGTCGTGATAGCCAAAATATTTGGTCCAACCATAGACTTCTTCTTGACCTGTGGAATCCCATGGCATTTCGCTCCCGAACGGGTACGCTTGCGCTCTCCAGCGGTCGGCACGTGCGCGCATCTTGTTTTCCAGAGCCTCGGCCTGCGCGTTCATGCCTTCGCGTTTAAGGTCCGCCAGTATCTCCACAAAAATAGAGCCTTCCATTTGACCGAACAAAGCTAGATCCTGGGCATAATTCGTCATGGCAATCGACGTCTCGTAGGCATGATTCAGGTACCAATCCCAGGGATGGTTGGTGACCAGGCCTTGATGATTGCGAGCCAAGCGGTACAGCACCCAATACGCGGCCGCCACGTGTGGATAGTCATAAGAACGATCGACAGCCTCTGAGGCTTGCTTGTTCCAGCTTGTCCAGGATTTCCAGTCAAAGTCGCTGTTGTAATAGTTCGAGGGCAACTTGTCGGGCTGGTAGTAGAAGAGGCTCTTGCGTACTCCGTACGGGTGAGGTCCATCCTTGGATTGCAGGCCACCCCATAGAACTCCGTCGACGAACCGTTGAAGCTTGCCGAGTTCTTCCTTATCCGGCTGGACGAATTCCTTCATAATTGCGGCGAGCCAGGAACCAGCGCCGCCCTCGTCGCTCAAACCTGCGATCCAGACCCGGCTGTCCTGCAGCACCTGCTGGTTAGTCTCACGGTCGTAAGTGATCGCAGAAGGGGCGCGGTGAAAAGGATCGCTCGAATCGGTAAACCACTGGCGAGTCGTGAGAAAGTGTCCCATGTCAGCGACAGCCTGAGCAGCCGGCTTGATTACGAAGCAGTGGATGGTTTGCACTGTTCCATCGCCATAAGTGATGGTCAGGCGCGCGCGGCCCCAGGCCTTGCCTTGCAGCGTGTAGGCTTTCAAATTCTCGTGATCCGAGGAATCTTCGCGGATATCGATTGCTGATGGGGGATCGACTTTTAACGAGGTGACTGGCTCGCCGTATTGAAGGAACAAGCGCCCCTCAACGTCCTGAGGCAGAACGTAACCCGGGACTCCAACCGCGACAGGGCGGCGATTTTCAGCCAGCGTCTTCTCGATGTGTCGAATCGAATCGGAAACCAGGAACTTGACTCCGTAGGTCTTCGATTCGCCGGGCGCGAGGGTGAGGCTGGTCGGAGTGTTCCAGGGTTGCGCGCTCTTCCATTCATTCTCGGCGTATGCCTGACTGTGGACCATCCATTCGTAGAATCCTTCGAAGGTGATTCCTCGCGGCGTGGGATCGGTGAATATCGGTGTTGCGCCCCAGCGCCCCGGCCTGTCGAGAATTGGGTTGTAGGCTTCAAAAGGCGTTCTGCCGTCGGGTACGACCACGAGTGCCGGACCGTGTCCGCTCAGTCGGGTCACTTGCAAATAGCCGGCATCCTCGCCGATGTAGGGATCGTAAAACGAGCAGGTGGCGTGAGCCTGTTCCAGCGAGCGGTCGTTGAGCACATTGTTAAAGATCATGGGGATGCCCAGCGCTCCAATCTGCACAGCTTTCGTAGATGCGTTGGTCAACGTGAACCGCAAGACGAGTTTGCCGTCGTCCACGGCCCATGTTCTCGCGATCTGCAGCGGGAAATCTGCAGGCAAAGTGGGCGCCAGATCGGCAGAAGCCAGCACGGGCGCAGCCGCGGGCAAGGCATGCACCGGCGTACGTGCCGCTGCAGTCGAAAAGTTCTTCCAGCCGCCAGAATCTTCCGTGCGCAATCGCAAAGTGATGTCGCCGAGATGAAAATATCCATTCTGCGAACGCTCGATGAGCAGGTCTCCGGGGGTGAAGTCGAAGCCGTCGGCTCCCTTGGGTTTGAGGGCCGCGACGGTCTGGGAGGAGCGGACGAGGCTTAGCGTGAAGTCAGGGGTGTCGTAGTTTACGGTTCCCTCATCCAGCATGGGACCCGGCGCCGAAGGTTTCTTGTGGTCAGGTTGCTGTGCGCCGAGAATTGGCACTAAACATACAATTGACACGATTAGGGCGAAGAAAAATAGGCGGGAAAGTTGAAAAAAGTTCATGAGTTTCCGTCCTCGTTTCGTCATAGCCTAAGGATTCGAGCGCCTTGGGGCCGTCTTGGAAACGGCAGAAAAATCCTCTTCCCCGTGGCCTTCTGCAATCGCCTGGTGGAAAACGGCAAGTGCGGCATCTGCTTTGCAACTGAATTTCCTTATCGCGCCGAACGTTTGTGCAGAACGATGAGTGGGAATTATACCCAACATGGTAAACGTTTACTCCATTTGGATGGTTTCCGCTACAATCACCGAGTAATCGAGCTGGAGACGGAAGACCCTCTGAGTCGCGGGAGTAGGAGTGATGAGGCCACGTTGGAATCGTCGGGATGTGTTGAAGGGCTTGGTTGCTGCCTCTGGCGCCATGCTTGTGCGCCAGCCGGCCGCCGCCGCGGCACTCCCTCAAGAAGCTCAAGTTGAGATTCAAGTCACCCCTATTAGCGCGCATACGTTTCGGTTGAGCATTCTTCCCGTGAAGGACGGATCCACGGGCGATATCCCCTCGAACGGCTCGCTGGTTGTGAAGTCCTGGCGCGGTCCGATCACGAAACTCCGGGCGGACACAACACACAGAGTTTCTGCGGGCGATTTCCGCCTAAAAATTTCCTTCCAGCCTGTGAATATCGAAGTGTCGAACCTGACCGGCGACGTCATCCAGCAATTGGCCTGTGACCAGAATGCAGGTGTTCTTTCCTTTCTGAATGGGAGTTCGCCATTGTTCGGTCTGGCGAGGGTGGTCCACAATTTGATCGCCGCGGATCGACGGACTCCATGGTCAGTGGGCAGGGCGGCTATAAGCTCGCCACCCATGGCGGTCGTGTGCCCATTCCCTGGATCATCAGCACTTCCGGATGGGCGATATTTTTTCATCAGCCTTACGGCACTTTCGACTTCACCGGTGAACGAGGGAAGTTTCACTCTGCTAACCCGGGTGCTGCCCTCGATCTCTTCTTCATTGGTTCGGCCGATCCCGCCACCATCTTGGCTGAATACGCCCGGCTGACAGGTTTCGCCGAGATGCCGCCACTGTGGAGTTTTGGGTATCAACAGTCTCATCGCACGCTTGCAAGCCGAGAGGAAGTGCTAGCCGAAGCCAAAACCTTTCGCGAAAAGAAACTGCCATGCGATGCGCTGATCTATTTAGGCACCGGTTTCTGCCCCTCTGGCTGGAATACCGAAAATGGCTCGTTCGTGTGGAACGAGCGCGTCTTTCCCGATCCCAAGGTGATGCTGGACGAGTTGCACCGGGAGCATTTCCATGCCGTGATGCATGCCGTCATTCTGTCGGACAGACTTCGCGGAACGGTTCATGATCCGTGCGACGTATCGCGCTTCGATGAGGAATCGGCGAGTTGTTATTGGGATGCACATCGCAAAGACTTTGCTATGGGCGTCGATGGATGGTGGCCCGACGAAGGGGACTCTCTCGATATTCCGTCCCGTCTGGTTCGCAATCGCATGTACTGGGAAGGGCCGCAGATCGATCGGCCGAATGAGCGTCCGTATGCGTTGCATCGCAATGGTTACGCCGGCATGCAGCGGTATGCCTCGTTCCTGTGGTCGGGGGATGTGTATTCGACCTGGGAGACCCTCAAGACCCACGTTCCTATCGCTTTGAATACCGCGCTTAGCGGTATTCCGTTTTGGGGCACTGACATCGGAGGCTTCGTTCCCACCCCCGAATTTACTGCTGAGTTGTACATCCGTTGGTTTCAGTTTGGCGCTTTCTGTCCGCTTTTCCGCTGTCACGGACGCACCTGGAAATTGCGACTTCCCTGGGGATGGAACACCGGAGATCCAGGTCCCGTTGAGATCAGAAATTACGGCGGGGCGGCGATTCCCGATTCCAGCCTGTTACACGATGAACGCGTGGAACCGATCTGCCGAAAATATCTTGACCTGCGCTATCGCCTGTTGCCCTACCTGTACAGCGCGGTGCGCGAATGTGCGACCACCGGCATGCCTATCATGCGCGCTTTGTGGGTGCATTTTCCTGATGATCCGAAGGCTGTCGTGTGTGACGACCAATATTTGTGGGGCCCTAGCGTGCTGGTGGCGCCTGTGGTCGAAAAAGGGGCAACGGGTCGATCAATCTACCTCCCGCGTGGCGGCTGGTATGATTTTTGGACGCACGAGCGCATCGAGGGAGGGCGCGAAATCAGCCGATCCGTGGATCTCGGAACGCTGCCACTTTATGTCCGCGAGGCGTCGATTTTGCCGCTGGGCCCGGTCAAGCAATTTACTGGCGAGAAGGTCGATGAACCGCTTTCTATCTCAATTTATCCTGGAGCCAACGCTTCATTTTTGCTCTACGAGGACGACGGTACCTCCTTCGACTATCGCACGGGGGAATGGATGGGAATCCAGATGGCGTGGGACGATGCCCGCAAGACGTTTAGTCTGCAACTGGCGTCGGGATCACGCATGCTTCAGCCCGAATCCCGAACCTTCGCAATTAAGCTCGCCGGAGCCACACGCAGCGTGAGTTTTGACGGTAAACCGGTTCAGGTTTCCTTCTAATTACGCGAAGCACGTCCCGAAGAAGCTATTTTCCTTGGCCGTTAATCCAGGAGTTGACTTCCGAGTCCAACACATCCAGCGGCAACGCTCCATTCCCGAGTACCTCGTCGTGAAACGCTCGGAGGTCGAACTTGTCCCCAAGCTTTTGGCGTGCCTGCTCGCGCAATTTGAGTATCTCCAACTGTCCGAGCTTATAAGCCAGTGCCTGCCCCGGCCAGGCGATGTAGCGGTCGACTTCGCTCTGGATATTGGGTTCATCCATTGCAGTGTAGCGATGAAAGTAGCTCACCATCTGTTCGCGGGACCAATGCTTTTCGTGCACTCCCGTATCGATCACCAGTCGGATTGCCCGCCACATTTCGTTCTCCAACCGGCCGTAGTCGCTATACGGATCCTGGTAGTGGCCGACTTCTTTTCCCAGTCGCTCGGCATACAAGGCCCAGCCCTCGACGAAGGCGGTATACCCTGCGTGACGCCGAAACTCGGGCAGATTTCCCATTTCCTGGGCGAGGGAGAGTTGCAGGTGATGGCCGGGTATGCCTTCATGGTAGGCGATTGCCTCGATGTTCAGCACCAGGCGGTGCTCGGGATCGTACTCGTTCACGTTGATGTGGCCGGGACGCGAACCATCCGCCGCGCCATCCGTGTAATCCGCAGGCACAGCATTTTTTGAGCGCGAAGCTTCCATTGGGATCACGGCGAGCTGGCTCTTGGGCAGGTGGCCGAAGAGCTTGGGCAGTTCGGGTTCCATGCCGCGCGCGTAATTCGCGTACAAATCGAGCACCTGTTGGCCTGAGGTTGCGTAAAACTTTCGTTCGTTCTTGATGTGATCGTTCAGGCTCGCCAGATCCTTGAATCCGAGTTTGTGCGCGACCCCGAGCATTTCAGCTTCGATCTCGTCGATCTGTTTCAGTCCGAGGGTATGGATCTCCTCCGGCGTTTTGTTGGTAGTGGTGATGCGACGGATGGCGAAGCGATAGCGGGCCGCTCCATCCGGGAGCGACCAGACTCCAGGATCGATGCGGCCGTGCGGAGCGTATTCGGTCCGAACGAAAGTGGCGAAACGCTGGTAGGCGGGCACGACTTGGTCCGCGATTGCCGCGAGAACGGCGTCGCGTAACCGTTTCTGCTCGAGTGCTGGCACGCTGGAGGCGAAGTCGTTCACCGGTTTGGCAAACGGGCTGCTCTCGCCAGTCTTGCTCGCGACATCTTCCGCTTCAGCGGCGACCTTCTCGAGAAGATAGCGCGGAGGCATCAGATTGTCATGCAACCCTCGCCGCATATTTGCGGTCACCTGATCGAAAGCGTGCGGGATTTGGTGAAGACGTGCCAGATAGTTGTCGTAATCGGAGACATTATTGAAGGGCGTCAATGTAACCAAGTCCGGCAGATCGAGGTGCAGGCCACCCATCTGGTTTACCGGCATCTCCCAATTCCTGAACTTTGCCCCTTCGATGTCCTGACGCAATTCGCGAATCATCAGGTCGCGGCTTAGAGCGTCCTGTTGTGAAAAGCCAATGGGATCAATCGCCTCAAAACGCGCAAGAAATTTGCGCTTCTGGTCGAGGTCGGATTGGAAAAACTCGGGAGAGTCGTCGCTCAGGCGATTGTTGTAGCGATTGTCGCCCAGCGTCGTTGCATACTCGGGACTGGTACGCAAAGTGTATTGCCACTCCTCGTCGAACAGAGAAAGCAGTTGCTGTTGTCGCTCCTCGACTGATGCGGTTGTCGATGCGGTGGCTTGAGCCGATGAATGCGGCGGTAAAAACCCGGCCACAACGCAAAGGAAAATGACGCAGCCATGCATTAGCCGAGCGCAGGGTGTCATTGATTGTCCTCCCGATAAGGGTCCTCACCGCCGCTCGAGGCACGCAAGAAAAGACGCACCCAACATGCCAGATGAGGCGGCGTTCAAACGAGAAGTCTGAATTCTAAGTAGTCTTGTTGTCGACCTTCCAGTAGACTGCGTAACGTTCGTGGATGACTTGGTTGAGCGGCACCAGTGTCGACGGTTGTGATTGTCCCACCGTGTTGAACGTGAGAGGTGCTTTGGGGTCGGGTTGAATCCACGCGGTCGGCTTACTCGCGTCAGCAACGACGTCCGGCACCTTCTTCTGGTCGCCCGGCTTCGGCTCGTAATCTCCGTATGTCATTTCTCTCGTGACGGCGTCGAAGCGGCCAGCCAGAACCAGCGGTCCGTACATCACGGCTTGCAGCGTTTGGTCGTCCGGCATGCTGTCGATGTGAAGGCCCATCGGCAGGCTGAGTTCAATCTTATCTCCCGTCTTCCACACACGGTTAATGGTGAGATAGCTGCTTGGGCTCGCGAATGCCTGCAGCGGCGCGCCGTTGATCTTGACGCTGCCGCCCTCTACCCAGTATGGAATGCGAAGGTTGATGGAGAATTGTGTCGGGCTCTTGACCATGACTGCAACGGTTGTACTTTGTTGTTCAGGGAAGCGCGTTTGCTGCTTCACCTGCAGACCCTTCTCCGGCCATTCCAGTTGCGAGTCGATGAATAGATTCACGTAAAGCGAGTCGTCATCGTGAAAATAAATGGTGTCCGTTAGCTTGGCATATTCTTCCGAGCCGGTTCCGGTGCAGCACCAGAATGCGTCAAATGGCTTGCCGAAAGTCTTCCAGTAGCCCGTCGCCAACGGAAGGTAATACATCATGGTGCCGTCCTCGGGATTGATGGTGCCTAAGCGGTGATTGAACAGAGTGCGCTCGTAGTAGTCCATCAGGCGAGCATCGGGCGACCAGCCGAACAAGTGCCGCGTTAGCTTCATCATGTTGTAGGCGCAGCAACACTCTGTGGTGTTGGTGCTGAGTTCGGTCGAAAGCTTGCCCGGATCGGTATTCCACGACTCTCCGTTGCTCGTCCCGCCGGTGCAATACGAGCGCTCGCTGACGACTTCATCCCAGAAATATTCGGCGATGTCGCGGTACCGCCGATTGCCGGTCAGTTCATAAAGGCGCGCCGCTGCAATCACCTGCGGAATATGCGTGTTGACGTGCAGACCCTTCAACTCATCCCGGTGAGAGGCGAGCGGATCGAAGAATTGCTTCTTATCGAAGCGTTGCGCGACTTCCAAGTAGTAGTCCTTGCCTGTGACGGCGTACAGATTTGAGAGCACTTCTCCCATGCCGCCATACTCCGTGCCCAGCACGCGTTGCATGTGTTCGTAACTGAGCGAACCGGTGTATCCTGCCGTCCAACCTGCCATCTTCTGAACCATGTCCAGCGCCTGCTCGTTGCCGCAATAGACGTACATGTCGAGAAGACCCGCCATGATCTTGTGCACGGTGTAAAAGGGAGCCCACACTCTTTGACGCTCGCGCAGACGATCGAAGAACTCGATCGGGAAGGCGCTCAGGTATCCGCTCTTAAGCGCACTCTGGCACTTGCCGAGTTCAGTCACGACCGTATTAGCGTTGTTCTTGAGCGCCTCGTCTCCCGTGCTCGCAAACATAAGGGCGCAGGCGGAGAGGTAGTGGCCGCCAGCGTAGTGACCGCGAAGCTCGCAGTCTGTTTTTTCCCATCCGCCGAGTGGCTCCGCAGTCGAAGGAATGCCGGCATTGATTCGAAAGGTATGCAGGAGACGGTCAGGTGGCAGGGAACGCAGGTATTTACGGTCGGCCTCCATCGCGACTTTGCAAGGTCCTTCGCCCAATCGCACCTGTTTCATGGGGAACGGGCGCACTCTCCAGGGAACCCTCTCTCGCGTGATGGATTTGCCATCTTTCTGAGTTGTGTTCACGACTGGGTCTTGCGCGGGAGTTGCCATCAAGGTTCTCGGTATCAGAGTTGAACCTGCGACAGCGGCAACCGAAGTCATAAAATGTCTGCGAGAGAATTCCGGGAATCGCGTCATTGCTTATTTCCTCTCCACGTCCGGGGTCGAGCTTTGACGATGGATATTGTATACACTACTTGGGGATTCTAGCGAAATATCAAATTTCGTCTCTGGATTCAGGAGTTGTTACACCGCCCAGCCTACTCCTGCGAAAGCCGCAGGATATACTTCGCGGGAGCGGCGACCTTAGGTTCGCATTCTTCATGACTAGATTCTCCAGGGCAAGATCATCCCGAGATAGCGTCTTCTTCCTTTCTGTTTGCGTATGTCTAGCTGCATCATCCTCCGCCCAAGTGTCATCGAAAGCGCCAGCAATAGATTCTTCAGCGTCGGCCCAACATGGCATCAGCCTGGCGGTGAAGGGCCGTTGCCAGGAGGCGTTACCGCTTCTGAAAAAGGCGGCGCCCCGTCTGGCCGACAAGCAGCTCAAGTACCGCGCGGTTATGGCAACGGCTCGGTGCGCCATGAGTCTTGACCAGACGGAAACCGCCGTCGAAGCACTGCTGGTTCTGAACCGTGAATTTCCCCACGATCCGGAAGTGCTCTTCAACACAACGCACTTCTATTCGGAACTTGCTTCGCGGGCAGCCCAGGAGTTGGCAGTTACGGCACCGACCTCCCATCAGGCAGAGCAACTCGAGGCGGAGGCCTTTGAATCTCAGCAAAACTGGGACCGGGCGATCGCTGAGTACAAAAAGATCCTCGAGCAAGAGCCTACCTTGGCCGGGATTCACTATCGCATCGGGCGCATCCTTCTTTCCAAATCTCCGACGGACGCGGAAGGGGCCAAGGCAGAGTTCAACGAGGAAGTGAAGCTCGACCCCGAAAATGCGTCGGCGGAATTCATGCTTGGAGAGGTTGCCCGCCAATCCGGCCAATGGGACGAAGCGATCGCACATTTTTCGCGAGCATCGAAGCTGGACGAAGGCTTCCAGGAAGCGTATCTGGCTCTAGGAATGTCGCTCAACTCCGCGGGGAAGTTCACAGACGCGATCACGCCCCTGCGCAGCTATGTGAAGATGCAGCCGGGAGATCCGGCTGGACATTATCAACTGGCCACTGCCTACGCCCGCACCGGCCAGAAGCCTGAGGCCGATCGGGAGATGGCATTGCAGCGTGAGGCCGCGGCAAAGAGTCCGCCGGGCGCGCAGACACCCAAGTGAAACGACTTGGAGTTCGGTGAATGGTGAGAAGCCCAAGGCACGGCTGGAATGCGGCCTCCCGCCGCCGCTTTCTTCAGGCGCTCGGCGGGACCGGGATGGCCAGCATGCTGGCCGGTTCGGGCTTGTTCCACGCCTCGGCTCTCCCCCGCCCGGAGAAGTCGCTATCTGACTTCGAAGAAATTCCCGCGTCCGTGAGCGGAATCTCCTGGGTTCATGTGAACGGGCGTTCTCCAATGGCCCATTTACCGGAGACGGTAGGACCCGGCTGCGCGTTCCTCGATTACGACAACGACGGCTGGATGGACATCTATTTGGTGAACAGTGGACCCTGCGATTTCTATCAGCCGGCCCACCCTCTGCGGAACGCGCTCTATCGCAACAACCGTGACGGCACCTTTACCGATGTGACACAAAAAGCGGGTGTGCCAGGTGACGCCTACGGCATGGGCGTCGCCGTTGGTGATTATGACGGTGATGGCCTCCCTGATCTCTACGTGACGCAGTATCCCCACAGCATTCTCTACCACAACAATGGAAACGGCACCTTCACGGATGTGACGGCGAAGGCCGGCGTAGCTGCGCCCGGCTGGGCGACGAGCGCCGTCTGGTTTGACTATGACAACGACGGACGGCTCGATCTATTCGTCTGCCGCTTCGTTGACTACAGCAAGGACAAGTTGAAGTTCTGCGGTGATCGCCTGAGCGGCGAGCGTTTCTACTGCATTCCCAGCATTTACGATCCCATGCCCTGCCGGCTCTTCCACAATAACGGCGATGGAACGTTTACCGATGTCAGCAAAGAGTCTGGCATTTCGCAGTCTCTGGCCAAGGCGTGGGGAGTGGTCGCCGCGGATGTGAACAACGATGGGCGGATGGATCTGTATGTAACCAACGACACCGTTCCCAACTTCCTGTTTGCCAACCGCGGCAAGGGACGCTTTGAAGAAATCGGATTGCTCGCCGGAGTTGGAGTCAATGTCTTTGGAAAACCTCGGTCGGGAATGGGAGTCGATGCGGCTGACTACGATCAGGATGACTGGATTGATTTGTTCGAGGCCAACATAGATCATGAAATGTTCTCGCTCTACCACAACGACAAGAACGAGGTCTTCAGTGACTTAGCACTTCCGACTGGCATTGGCGCGGCCACGCGTCTGCTGAGCGGATGGGGACTCAAGTTCTTCGACTACGACAATGATGGTGACCTCGATCTGCTTCTCTGCAACGGCCATCCCGATGACTCAGTCGACAAGAGGGTCGAAGGAGTGAGATTTCTGGAACCGATGCTGCTCCTTCATAACACTGGAAGAGGTTTTGAAAATGTCAGCCAGCCGAGCGGAGCTATTTTCTCCAAACCGCTTTCCGGGCGCGGGCTGGCAGTAGGCGATTTCAATAACGACGGTTCGGTGGACGTGCTCATCGCGCAGAACAACGCGGCGCCCGTGCTTTTAAAGAACAATGTCGGCGGCCAGAACCACTGGCTCGGCATAATGCTGGTGGGTACGAAGGCCAACATCGATGCCATAGGCGCGAGGGTGACCTATCAAAGCGGCGATCTGAAGCGCCATCAATTCAAAGTCGGCGGCGGCAGCTACCTTTCTTCGCACGATCCTCGCATGGTTCTAGGACTGGGAAAGCGGACGAAACTCGACTGGATCGAGATCCAGTGGCCACAGCCCAGCGGCAAGACCGAGAGATTTACCGAACTGCCGATTGATCGTTACATCAGAATTGTCGAGGGCCAGGGCAAATGGAAGTAGCGAGTGTTGCCGGTGAACATCGGTGCGCGGCGTGGAGTCGAAGCCGCAGTGCGGTCTACGGAGCGGTCATACTTTGGATATTTCCATGCCTCGCGATTCACGCTCAGGTAGCCGCCGGCAGACAGCAAGTCTCCAGCAACCCAAATTCGTCAGGTCTGCAGCAAGAGAGCGGGTCGGGTCGTGCATCTCAGAGCGACTTTGAAGCCGAACTTCAAACCGGGACGGCCCTTACACGCAATGGATCCTTCCACGAAGCGATCCCGCACTTATTGGCGGCGCGAGGGCGAGTCACCAATGAATACATGGCGAATTTCAACCTCGCGCTTTGCTATGTGGCTACGAACCAGTTCAAACCGGCAATTGCGGTTCTGAACGAACTACGTAGCGGGCACGGTGACGTCGACGTGGATAATCTGCTCGCTCAGGCATACATCGGAGACGCGCAACCTGAGAAAGCACTGTCATCTGTGCAGAAAGCCGTCGGACTGTCGCCGCAAAACGAGAAACTCTATGTGTTCGTGGCGGATACCTGCATGGAGTACAAAGACTACACGCTCGGGCTTAAGGTCATCGACATCGGACTACAGAATCTGCCGCAGTCTGCGCGCCTTCATTACGAACGAGCCATGTTTCTGACCCAACTCGACCTGCCGGATCAGGCCAAGCCGCAGTTTGAGTTGGCTCGCCAACTCGCACCCAACGCAGAGATCGGCTACCTTGCCGCGGCACAGCAGGCATTGTTCGCTGGAGAAATTCCTGCCGCAATTCGCTTCGCTCGCGAAGGCGTGAAGCAAGGTTATGAAAGTCCCGCCCTGTTCACGGTTCTCGGAGAAGCGTTGATTCGCTCTGGCGTCAGTTCCGGTCAGTCGGAATTCGAGGAAGCGCAAGTCGCGCTGGAAAAAGCAGTTGCGCAGCGGCCGAATGATCCGGCCTCGCAGACTGCGCTCGGCAGCCTCTATCTTGCGGCCGGGCGTTTCGAAGATGCGATTCTTCATCTGAAAATAGCGCGCCAGCTTGAGCCCGACAGACCCTCTGTCTATGCGAATCTCGCGAAGGCGTTTCAGCGGAAAGGGGATGCCCAGTCGGCGCAGGAAGCGCTCGCCGCTCTTGAGAAGTTAAATCGCGATCAGGCTGACCGCATCGCTTCCGCTCCCGGTGATCGCAAGATGGGTTATGCCGGCCATGCAACCATCGAAGAAAAGATTCCACAGCCGCACTGACATGCCTTTGTGTTTAGCGCGCAGGCACCCGCGGAAAGTCCCGCTCCACGATGCCCACCCCTTCTTTAATCGCAATAATCTGGTCGCTCCTGAGGCTGCCCAGCCTGGTGACACTTCCGCTCGGCCACCGAATCTCGATCGCGTCCACATTCGAGCGTGATCCCAATCCAAAATGCAGGCGCGGATCCTGTGCGGATTGATAGCTCATCCCACCCTTCCGCTGGTCGTAAAGGATGAGGTCTCCAGTCGATACCTTCACTCGTGCGCCGACGCCGTCTCGATTGGACTTGGTGCCGATCAGCAAGATTTCCAGCCAGTGATTGGCATTTCCTCCGTCATTCCTCAGCAGTTGCGGAGCTTGGCCGTTGTTGTTCACGAGAATGTCGAGGTCGCCGTCATTATCGAAATCACCGACGGCCACGCCGCGACTTACCCGCGGCAGCAGAAAGTCCGGTCCCAAACGGTCACTTACATTTTCGAACGCTCCGTGCCCATTGCTGTGAAACATCAGCTTGGGTTCGGCATAACGGATTTCGGCGTGGTAGCGTTCGATGTTGTCCAGAACGTGACCGTTGGCCATGAAAAGGTCGCGCGCTCCGTCATTGTCGTAGTCCATGAAGCGCGCGCCGAATCCGCTCATGTGGTAGGTCGCATAGCCAATCTTTGAGCGCAAGGTTGCATCATCGAAATTCTGATCTCCCAGATTCTGGTAGAACCGGGCCAGTTGCATATCGAGATGCGTGACGACAAGATCCAGTCGTCCGCTGCCGCTTGCATCTGCCGCATCCGTTCCCATGCCGGCTTCAAATTGACCGTCCGCACTGACCGCAACGCCGGCCGCATATCCCACTTCACGGAAGGTGCCATCGCGGTTATTGTGAAACAGGAAATTCGGCATGTGGTCATTTGCAATGAAAATATCCTGCCAGCCATCATCGTCGTAATCGAACGTGACGATGCCGAGACCGTTGCCCGCCTTCAGTCCCACCCCGGTTGACTTGCTGACATCGGTAAAGGTCCCGTCGCCGTTGTTGTGATAGAGCGTCGGCGGCTGACCGTGGAAATCGTCTGGATGACAGTAGCTCCGCATCCCCGGGCCCTGATCGCCACAGTAGAAGTTGTGCTCCGGCGACCAATCGACGTAGTTGGCAATGACCAGATCCAGTCGGCCGTCATTGTCGTAATCGAACCAGGCTGCGCTCGAGGCCCATCGCCCGGAGTTCTCGACTCTTGCGTGCGCGCTCACGTCGGTAAAGGTTCCGTCCCCGTTATTGTGGTAGAGGATGCAGCGGCCATAACCGAGGACGAACAGGTCCGGGAAGCCGTCGTTGTCATAGTCACCCACGGCGACCCCCATGCCGAAGAGGCCCTCAGCGCCGACGCCCGCTTTGAGCGTGATGTCTGTAAAGCTGCCGTCTCCGTTATTCCGGTAGAGCGCGCTTCGCAACTTTTGTTTTGGACTGTACAGGCGAGTGGCCGCTCCATTTACCAGATACAGGTCGAGCAGCCCATTTTGGTCGTAGTCAATCCATCCACAGCCCGAACCCATGGTCTCAATCAAATACTTCTCCGGGGAGGCTGCGTTGTCATGCTGGAAGGTGATTCCCACGGAGCGAGCCACATCCACAAAAGTGATCGCGCTGGTTGGTGGGGTCGCCCTCAACAGGCCGTGCGCCGTGAGCCCCAGACCCGCGGCGCCCATGTATTTGAGCAGATCCCGTCTTGATACCTGAGAGCGAAGTGTCATGGGAAGGCTCTGATCGAAGGTTCTCCGGTTGAGTGTAAGTTAAAGTGTCCACACGAATGCGATGAAAAAACCGAGCCTCCTCACCCGATTTTCGTGTGCTGGGGCAGGCTTCAAACCTGGGAAGGCCTCAAGTTGACCCCCCTAGTGAGTCCAGAAAATCAGCCACAAGAGGTCTGGCAAAATATGGTTGACAACAGAAGCGAATAAAGTATACAAAATCCCATCACGGGTAAACGTTTCCCGGGTTGTGCGCCCTATTTCGTGCGGATGCGGCATCGAGTTAGCCCGTCCCACGAGGTTCGGAGGCTGCACAGCATCGAGAAAAGTGGGCGGAATAGCCCTTTATGGCGTCCCTAGGAGGACATTAATGGTTTCCAAATCTTCGTACCGAGTGTTAGGTGACGCGAAAGCTTTGGGGCTGATCCTGCTGATGCTCTGCGTCGTCCCCTTTACCTGGGCCCAGCGCGGTTCTGAAGGTACGGTCTCGGTGACCGTCGTGGACCCAAGCGGGAGCCTTGTGCAAGGTGCACAACTGGATCTTCTGGATGTTGCGACCAACGACCTGCGCAAGGGCGACACACAGGACAAGGGCACGTACACCTTCGTCAACCTTTCCCTTGGAAAGTACAAACTTACGGTGTCCAAGAACGGCTTCCAGACTCAAGTGTTTACCGACGTCGTAGTGCAAGCGGCGCAGACGACGGACATCTCCGCCACGCTCAAAGTCGGGGCCATTAGCGAGAAAGTGGAAGTTAGCGGTGGCACGGCACCGTTGGTTGAAACGACCACCAATGCGATTGGCACCACGATCAATCTCAGGCAGATTGAAGATCTGCCGATCGAAGGTCGGGACCTGACGCAACTTTCCTTTCTGGTCCCGGGAGCCAGCTTTGTGCAGCAGGCTGGAACCTACGATGGCCTTCCGGCGATTGCTCAGGGAAATAACATTGATGGAGTCATCGGTAGCCCGAGCCGGATGAAGTTCGGCGGAAACGCGGCGCCTACCGTTTCCCCGAGGCTAGAATCGATTGAGGAGATGACGGTGCAAACCGAATCACTCAATCTCGACCAGGGGTACGGTCAAGCCAACATGCAGCTCAATTTCATCACACGGCGTGGCGGCAATGCGTTCCACGGTCGCATTTACGATGACTTCCGGAATGACGGCCTGAACGCGAATAGTTGGCTGAATGATGCTCAGACCGCGTTAACCCCAAGCAATCCGGCGACTAAGAATCTTCTCCACCTCAACGACTTTGGAGCCAGCGTCGGCGGCCCGATTCTCAAAGGCAGATTGTTCTTTTTCGGTAGCTACGCGGAGAGGAAGATTCCAGGCACATATACCACTGCAAATGATGTATTTACGCCAGGTGCGCAAACAGGAGTCTTTTCCTTCAACGGCCAAACGGTCAACTTGTTTTCGCTGGCGGCGAGCTGCAACACAGATGTCAACTGTTCGCAGGGCCAAACCTTACCCACTGCGGTGCTAAATTGTCCCGCTGTATATTGCCCTTCAACCGTGCTGGCGGCGGTGCAAGCAGCAACGGTCTCCGGACAGGTAAGCCCGAACGGTCGGGGCGATCCCAATCTTAATCACCTTACCTGGCAGGTAAACAACGCGCAGACGAGTTACTTTCCTGCGGCCCGTGTCGATTTTGTTGCCTCGGAGAAAATGCGCTTCAACTTGGCTTGGAACATGACGAAGGACAATTTTCCCGGCGCTAATCCTCCTGATTTTCCTGGTTCAACCTTCGCTAAGACGGGAGCCGGCAACAGCGACGAGAGCTACACCACAAGCCTCGGATTTACATGGACCTTATCTCCCACCCTGGTAAACGAGTTCCGGGGAGGATTCTTGTACAACCGGAGTCTCGGTGCTTACAACGCCCCACCTCTTAGCGCTAACAATCCGCAGTTGGGCTGGAACTATCCGAGCGCACCCTACCCAGAAGGCGCGCAGATGTCGGGCACGATCTTTTATTCGGGCATCAATACTGAGTACCCTGTATTCAACGCTTCTGACACCATGACCTGGCAACACCGCGCCCACACTATAAACTATGGATTCTCCTGGTGGCGCGAGCAGGACCATTACTACAACCCGGAACTGGGATATCCAGTCGCCAACTTCGGACTCGCGAATGGAGATCCAGCGCAGAATGCTTTCACGATTTCCGGAAGCGGTGCCACGCTTCCAGGGGCAAGCTCGGGTCAGCAAGCTGAGGCCGAGCAGCTCTATGCAATTCTGACCGGACGGATAGCCAGTGTTGGCGGAAGCTACGCGTTTGTACCCTCGCAGCACAACTATGTGCAACAGATTGGAAGGTACAACCTCGATGAACTGATAGGAGGCAAGGGCATTTTCTTCCAGGATTCCTATCGCATGCGGAAAAATTTTACCCTCAACTACGGGCTGCGCTGGGACTTCACCGCGATGGATAAAGATCTCTCCAATCTATATCACTCCGCGAGTCCAGCCGCGATTTACGGGCCTTCCGGGATTAACAATCTTTTCCATCCTGGATCTTTCACCTCCGATCCAAATGGCCTGAATCCGATGTTGGTTCAGAACGCCAAGCCTTACAATTCCTGGAACAAGGCACTGCAACCCGCCATTGGTTTTGCGTGGAATCCTTCCTTTGACAGCGGCATGCTGGAAAAACTAACCGGTGGAGACAAAACCGTAATTCGCGCTGGCTTCTCACTCAGAACTGAAACTGAGCCTCAGCAATATGTCTGGAATCAGGCGACGGATGCAGCTTCGTTCTATTACCAGTCATTCGCCCTTGCGGCCAACACTTCCGGGGTGACTGGCACCTTTGCACCCGGAACCCTTTCGATCGGCAACTTCGACGCTAGCGCCGATCCGACCACTTCGGCACAGTTTACCGGACATCCGTATGCCCTCGCTCCGCTGTCCTATCAGACCAGCGAAGCGATTTCAGATTTCACCTTTGGGCCTAGCCCCGGGCAACTGGGTTCGGTGAATGGTATAAACCCGCATATTCAACAGCCCTACACGGAATCGTGGAATCTCGGTGTCCAACGGCAAATTGGCCAAAGTTTTGCGCTGGAAATGCGCTATGTAGGAAGCCGGTCGCTGCGCCAGTGGTTTAACATCAACCCCAATGAAGTCAACATTTTCGGGACTACCAGTCAGCTCCCGGACAGCTTCCTGACGCAATTCAAGAATGCGCAGACGAATCTCGCGATCAACCAGACGCAAGGGATCACTTCGTTTGCCAACAATGGTTATGCCGGGCAGGTAGCCACACCGATTTTTGACGCCGCGTTTGCTACCGAAGGGTCTGGAGGGGCTGGGGTTCCGCTAACCGACTATGGAGCTTCGAATTTCATCAGCCAGTTGCAGACGGGGCAAGCCGGTGCGATGGCAGGCATTCTGGCGGGTATCAATGGAACGGTCCCTTATTTGTGCAACCTGGTTGGGGTGGCATTCACTCCCTGCGCCAATAATGTGACGGCGGGCACGTTCAATGCGGCGGGGGCGGGTTATCCGATCAACTACTTCCAGGCCAATCCTTATGCGCAAAGTCTTGGAGGCGCCCCTAGCTACACCGTAGCTGAAGGATACTCCAACTACAATGCATTACAGGTCGATCTCCGCCAGCGAGGGTGGCACGGCCTGCAGTTTGATGCCAACTATACTTGGAGCCATACTCTAGGCGTCGCAACCCAAAACAACTGGCTAGGCCAAGGTGCGGTGTTTACGCTACGCGATATGCGGTTAAGCTACGGCCCGACTCTTTTCGATCTTCGTCACGTTGTGCATATTAACGGTACCTATGACCTGCCATTCGGGAAAGGCAAGCAGTTTGCGAATAGCAGCAATGTGCTGGATCACATCATAGGTGGTTGGACAGTGGGAACCATCTATACGTTCCAGACCGGTGCTCCATTCCTGTTGTTAGGCGGAAACAGTACCTTTAACGACTACGGCGACGGCGGTATAACCCTAAACGGGGTAACTGCCGCGCAACTGCAAAGCGCTATCGGAAAATATCCGATCCAGGGAACGACGAACGTTGCGTTCATCAATCCTAAGTATCTGAATCCGGCGGGCGGCTTCAACTCATCGTATCTTTCTCCCAACATCAACCCAGGAACCTTTGGCCAACGCGTATGGCTGCATGGACCCCACAATACCTACGATGACGTCTCCATTACGAAGCACCTCCCGATCTCGGAGAGACTGCGCTTCAGTTTTCAAGCTGAGATGCTGAATGCGTTTAATCATCCGACGTTCGGTCCAGGTGCGACAAACGGAGGCTTGAACTTTGGCTGGAATGCTATTCAAAGCGGAGGGTTTGGGCTAATAACGGGCGGCAGCCTCAATCCCTATCAGAACTCTCCGAATGGGGGAGCGCGCGAAATTGAACTGCGCGCGAACTTCGAATTTTAAGGTAACGCTTTGACCCATCCATGCATTCGTTGATTGCGACCGATCCCGTCGCTTCCGGCGAATGCATTTTTAGTTGTTTGCGAAACTCCAACATGATGAGATCATCTCGCCGGCTCGTTTCCATCGTTGTCCTTTTGTGGACTCTCTTGCCTTCAGCAGTGCTCGCTCAAGGCAGGCTCGAGGACTATCAGCGCGCGGAACGCTTCCTTCCTGGCAACATGCGGCATCTGGTTTCTGTCGCCGATGTGACTCCACATTGGATCGAAAAGACTAATCGCTTCTGGTATCGCAGAGTTGGACTGACAGATACTGAGTTCATCCTGGTGGATGCTGATAAAAATACGGTCGATCCCGCTTTTGATCACACTCGACTGGCGACCGCGCTTTCCCACGCCGCCGACCAGGAGTATTCTCCGTCAGCCTTGCCGTTTTCCGAAATCGAGTTTGTCGAGGGTGGAACCGCCCTTCGCTTTTCCGTCGATGATGCCCAATGGACTTGTCGATTGGCCACTTATGAATGCGAAAGGCAACCCGCACATCCGGAGACGGCAAATGAAACGCTTTCGCCTAACAAACGCTGGGCTGCGTTCGTCAAGGAACATAACCTGTACCTGAGAGACACTTCGACTGGAACGGTGCTGCAATTGACCCACGACGGCGCCGCGGCGTGGGATTATGCGACTCCCTTGCCGTCATTGCGGGTGATGGTTGATCAGGGAACAGAAGACGTGAAGCAGCCAGCTGCGGTATTCTGGTCGCCCGATTCCTCGAAGCTCATCACCTACCGTATCGATTCCAGAAACGCCGGTCGCTTCACCAGCCTGCAATTTGTTCCTCCAGATCAGTTGCGGCCGCGAGCTTTTACCTACGTATATCCACTTCCGGGAGAAGTGTTGGCGAAGGCCGAAACGATCATTTTCGATATTCAATCGGGCAAGCGGATTGACGTAGCCGCGGCATCGATCGAACTCCCATTTCAGGACGGCCCTGATTTTGAGTGGTTCCCCGACAGCAAGAGCTTCTTCTACGACTACGATGAGCGCGGTTACAAGGCCAAAGAGCTGCGAGTTGTCGATGCATCGACCGGGGAGCAAAAGGTTCTACTGCGCGAGCAGTCGGATTCGTATCTGGACCCCGGCGAAACTTTCTACCGATTCGTCGAGGCCACTGGAGAAATCGTCTGGTCATCAGAGCGCGATGGTTGGAATCATCTCTATCTGTACAAGCGGAAGACGGGACTGCTGGAAAATCAGATCACGCAGGGCCAGTGGGTCGTGCAGGGAATCGAGCGCATCGACGAGAAAAACCGCCGAATCTACTTTCTGGCTAATGGACGGGAGAAGGGCGAGGACCCCTACCAGGCGCATCTGTACAGCATTGGGTTCGATGGGAAAGGATTGCAGTCACTCTCGCCGGAGAATGCCGACCATGCGGTGAGCATTTCGCCAGACGGAGATTTCTTCGTAGACAACTATTCCCGTCCAGATTTGCCCGGGCAGGCTGTGCTCCGCCGCACCAAAGACGGCTCTGAAGTCCGCGTGCTGGAAAAGACAGACACGAGCGAACTGCAGAAGACTGGATGGAAGTTCGCCGAGCCGTTTGCCGGGAAAGCCGCTGACGGTACGACCGATATTTATGGGTTGATCTGGCGTCCTTCGAATTTCGATGCGGCAAAGAAATATCCGATCATCGAATTCGTCTACACGGGCCCGCAGGGATTTTTTGTACCTAAGACTTTCGGCCGCACGCTCTGGCTGCAGTCGATGGCAGAGCTGGGATTCATCGTTGTCATGGTCGATGGACGGGGCACCGTTGGACGGTCACGGGCCTTCCATCAGTTTTCGTACCGCAATCTGGGTGGCTCGTTCGAAGATCATGTGGCCCTGATCAAGCAAATGGCCGCGCGCTATCCGTATATGGACACGATGCGAGTCGGAATCTTTGGCACATCGGCCGGAGGTTACGGCGCCGCTCACGCGATGCTGGCATTCCCCGAATTCTATAAAGTTGGGGTTTCCACTTCCGGTGATCATGACGCTCGCCTCGACAAAGCCTGGTGGAATGAGGCTTACCAGGGATATCCGGTGCAGGACGACTACGCGGCGCAGTCAAACGTGACCATGGCGGGGCGACTCGAGGGGCATCTTCTGCTTGAGCATGGAGACATTGATGACAACGTCCATCCCGTGGAAACGATTCGCTTCGTGGATGCGTTGATGAAAGCGAACAAGAATTTCGACATGTTGTTTGTGCCCAACATGTTTCATGGAGAAAGCGGCGAACACGCGTTATATCTGGTGCGGCGCCGTTGGGATTACTTCGTGCAATACCTGTTCGGGGTGACGCCTCCGCCTAACTTCGAGATCAAAGAAGACCGTGCGTCTCTGGGTAACGGCAGACGGCGACGGCGCTGACGCGCGTAATCGCGGTGCCTGACCAGCGTTAAACGTGATCCATGTTGACCATAGTCAATCAACGATAGTTAAGCGAACATGACGACCATGCGGCGGCGCGATTTTCTGCAGGGGATAGCAGCCACGGCGGCTGGCTGGGATTCTCTGTCCCGAAGCTTGACCGCATCAGCATCAAGTAGCCTTCGCGCTCCGCGAAGAGTCGCGCAAAAGCCGGCTGCGGCGGTCTCCCTCGATGGTTATGCGCAAATTGCTTCATTCAAGACCGAAACCGATTCGTGGACCGTCTGGGAAGACTTGCGTTCCCGCGAAGGCGCTCTCGTATTCGAGTCGTCGTCGGGCGCACGGCGCACCCTCGCAAAAACTGCAGAGGCCTCGATGCCGGAAGGAATTCCTTACCTGGGTCTTGCGCTCAAAGAAATCGGCGTGTCCTCTCCCGATCTTCTTGCCGATCGCCTCCTGCAAAATGGCGACCCCGATCCTGAAAAAGTAAGATCAGCCGCGCCGCCCGTGGCCTCGGCCGAGAAGAATCCGCGTACCTGGACCACCTTCGTCGGCACCAGGGAAGCTTACGACGTTACTCCGGTGTATGGCAGCGGCAATACGCGGACCTACCATCCCATTCAATATTCACCCGAACTGCGTGAGGCTCTGAAGAAAGGTCAGGTCTATGACGGCCTGGTTGGCGGTTGGATGCCTGCTGTCCGCAAAGTGATTCCAATCTCCGACCAAACTCATTGGGAAGTGATCGTCTTTGGCGATGTGAGCGCAAACAAGAACAGATACATCGTGCACACCTGGCATCGCACAGCATTGATTGAAGACGGCAAGATTGCCAAGGTCGTTTATGGCCACAGTTATCCCGCGTTTCCGCCTGGGCGTGAAGATCCGCAACCCGAAGAGTTCTATCGCGCGTTGCTCGCGTTCACGGAGTATTGGGACGAGCAACTGCCCGACTTCACTTCGGCGTCGCTTCCGCAGAGCGCATGGATCGATATTTCGAAGCACTCTTTTGCCAAGGAGTTGATGACGCGGCCGGGAGGCATGTATCCCAAGTACGGCGCCGTCGACCGCGACTACGCCGGATCGGAGTACGACGGATTTCAGGACATCTTTACCAGTGCAATCTACACCAACATGGAGTGGGGCCGCTTTGAAACCGCGCACCTATTCATCGACAACTACTTCACGGAGTACGTCGATTCCAGGGGAATGATTGACATGCGCGGTCCTGAGACCGCGCAGTTTGGCATGACTCTCTCGCTGCTGGCGCGATATTTCAACTACACGCGCGATCGCGATCTGCTCGTAAAGCACCGGGGAAAGATCGAGGCGACAGCGAAGCTGCTCGCCGACATGCACGACGAGAGTCTGCAACAGCCACGAGAGAATCCCGCCTACGGATTGATTCGTGGATGGAGTGAATCGGATTCATGTCTCACGGAGGATCCGTCGCTCTACTGGCAGCCCTACTATGCTAACAGCGCATTTGCCGCCCGTGGATTCACGGACATTGCGCGTGCCTGGATCGACTTGGCCCACCTCGACTCTTCGCCCGGCATGGAGACGCAGGCACAAGGCTGGCTCGCGCGCGGCCAGACGCTCCGGGAGCGGACCGTCGAAACCATCCAGAAAAATGTTCAGACTGACAAGGCCCCACCCTACATCGGATTGTTTCCTGGCACGACGCTGACTTTTCGTGAATCGCTGGAAAAGGAAAAGCCGAGCCCGCAGCAATGGCCGCACCGTCCTTATGCAGAGTTGCTGCAGGCCGACATACTGCCGGCGCATCTAGCGAACCAGGTCATCGACTGCATGCGCGCCTATGGCGCCACAACCCTGGGCGTCGTGGCCAATGTATGGCGCTTTCAGGAAGATGGCCGCGAGATTCTGGGCTTCATCTCCTACGGCTACGCGCAGGCACTCTTGCGGCTCGACCGCATTGAGGAATTCCTGTTGTTTCTCTACTCCCATCGCTATCATGCCCACACCCGGGGAAGCTGGACCGCCGGCGAAGTTACCGGCATCACCGGCGACTCTGCGACCTATTGTGTTCCAGCGCAGCAAACGATTCCGCTCCTTGTGCGCTGGATGCTGGTGCTCGAGGACTCTGACGAAGACAGAATGTATCTGGCGAAAGGCGTGCCGCGCGAGTGGGTGGCCTCCGGAAAAAATATTGGAATCGAGCATGCTCCGACGCGATGGGGCAGCATCAGCTTCAACTTGGCGGCCAAGCCGGCGGCCAAGTCTGTGGTTGGCCAGGTAGAACTAACCGGAGCGAAGGTGCCTTCAGAAATACACTTCAAGCTGCGACTCCCGCTGGAGACGCCGGTCCGCAGCGTGACCGTGAACGGGGAACCCGCAACTGTGGGAGGCCTTCACCACGATACTGTCATCATTAACACGAGAAATCAAAAGAAGTTCGAGGTGGTCGGCCAGCTGAGCTGACCGCATACTGCTCGACTTTAGGCGCTCCGCTGCGCGCAGCGGTTTCAAAACGACTCACAGGGCATTCAAACTATGAAAACACTTGTCTTGATTATGTTAACTCTGGGCTATGTCGTAACAGCTGCGGCCGCCGACTCGACCGCCGCGGCAACCCCTCCGATGGGCTGGAACAGCTGGAATCATTTTGCCTGCAAGGTTACGGCGGACGATGTTCGATCCGCCGCCGATGCCATCGCCAGCAATGGGATGAAGGATGCGGGATATGTCTACGTGAATATCGACGATTGCTGGGAAGGCACGCGCGATGTGAAGGGCAACATCCAACCTAACCAGAAGTTCGCCGACATGAAAGCCCTGGTGGACTATGTTCACGGCAAGGGGCTGAAGATTGGAATTTATTCTTCGCCTGGACCCAAGACCTGCGCGGGATACGAAGGCAGTTACGGACACGAGGAACAAGACGCCCAGCAGTACGCCGATTGGGGTTTCGACTACCTGAAGTATGACTGGTGCAGCGCAGAAAAAGTCTACCGTCGCGACCAGATGCCAGACGTCTACAAAAAAATGCACGATGCGCTGCTGCACACCGGCAGGCCCATTGTTTTCAGCCTGTGCCAGTATGGATATGGCCGAGTGTGGAGATGGGGCGCTTCGCTCGGCGGAAACCTGTGGCGCACCACCGAGGACATTAACGATCACTATGACCGCATGTCGGTGATCGGATTCGATCAAGATGGCCTGGAGCCTTTCGCCGGACCGGGACACTGGAACGATCCGGATATGTTGGAGGTTGGTAACGGCGGCATGAATCATGACGAATACATCACCCACATGAGCCTGTGGGTACTTCTGGCCGCTCCGCTACTGGCTGGCAACGATCTCTCGAAGATGACTCCGGAAACCCTCAGCATCCTCACCAATAAGGAAGTGGTCGCAATCGATCAGGATGTGAAAGGCACGCAAGGCCGGCGCGTCGCTCAGGAAGGTCCGCTCGAAGTTTGGGCCAAGCCTCTGTCCGATGGAAGCGTGGCGGTTGGTCTTTTCAATCGCGGTGAGTCTACCAATCCTATAACCCTGAGCTTTAAAGAGATTGGGTTGCAAGGGACTGCGAAAATCAGAAACCTATGGGAGCACAAGGATCTGGGCTCCTTCAGTGGAAGCTACACGGAAGAAGTCCCGCGCCATGGTGCGATTCTGCTACGGGCGCAGTGAGGATCCGTTCAATATCGACGACCGTTTAGCTAGGATTCGGAATTCCCCGCACCGTCTCCCGAATTCGCTCGCGCATCGCTGCGCTTCTGCTCCAGAGCTTGTTTGAGCGACTCGCCCGCATATTGGATGTGTCGGCGTAAGAGTTTGCAGGCCTGGGTAGCGTCGCGCTGCCGGCAGAATTCCAGAATCTGGTGGTGCTCTTCATTGGCGCGCTTCATCCCGTGGGTCAAGTACAGTTGCAAGCGAGTATAGCGCTCGCCATTGTTGTTGACGTTGCGGATAATCGCCATGAAACGCGGCTGATTGGCGCGCGAGTAAAGGATCGAATGAAATTGCCAGTTCAGTCGGCCCCAGGCTGAGACGTGGTCATCCCGCCGCAGTTCGCTTACATATTTTCTCAGAACGGCATCGGCTTCCGAAAAGTCATCTTCCGTCAGGTGCGGAATCGAAAGCTTCAAAACCTCGGGTTCGAGTAAGGCGCGAATTGAAAACAGCTCTTCGATATCATCAGGGGACAACGCGGGCACAATCGCGCCGCGGTTCGGAACGATGGCAATCAACCCCTCCGCGTCCAATTGCCGCAGCGCCTCGCGAACCGGAATTCGGCTGACCTGGAACTGACTGGCGATCGCATCCTGGCGAAGCTGCGCTCCCTCCGGGATTTCTCCGCGAATGATCTGATCGCGCAATTTATCAGCAACTGCCGAAGTCAGCGACTGGCGCGGAATTGCAGATTCAGATGTGATTTCTAGGTCCATATCGAGAATGTCCAAATCGAAGTTTGACTTCTATTTCTCGTGTGTATTTCGCTATCTACTATATCGCATATTGTATCCAGATAAGCGGTTTATGCAGGTGGTTCAGTGGTTCCGTTTTGTCCGGCCCATGCGATCAAGAAATAGACGGGGATTCCCACCACGACAATGAGTAGTCCCGGCCAGGTAGTGGCGGGACGATAGGCGAAAAGCACCGCAAGAATTGTCGTCGCAACCAGAATGTAGAGGGCTGGGATCACCGGATATCCGATCGTACGATACGGTCGCGGCGCATTCGGGCGCTTGATGCGTAGCCGGAAAACTCCTGCCACGGTCAGGACATAAAAGATGAGCGCGGCGGAGATCACATACTCGAGCAGATTACTATACAAGTTTCCCCACAGCAGCGTTGCCGGATCATACGTGCGGGGAAGGACGAGAAACGCAGCCCAGAGCCCCTGCAATTTCAACGAGGAGGCAGGCACTCTAGCGTTGTTGAGTTTGCCCGCGAAAGGGAAGAAAAGCCCCTGCCGCGCCATCGCATAGTAGACACGCGCTCCTGTTAACGTCAAAGCATTGATGGTGCCGAATGTCGAGACCATGATGGCAGCGGCCATTGCCGAAGTTCCAACACCCGGAAAGATGGCCTGCAGCGTGGCGGTGCCCACTCGGTCCGCCGGCGCATGCTGAATGGCCACCAGTGGTAGTGTCACAAGATACGAAATGTTTGCCAGAACATAGAGCACGATCACGATGGTTGCGCCGATCACCATGGCAAGCGTGACATTGCGTTCTGGTCGCTTCACTTCACCAGCCGCGAATGCAATGTTGTGCCAGGAATCGGCGGAGAACAGCGACCCGGTTTGGCTCAGGCAAAGAGCGACCAGCAGGCCGGTCAAAGATCCAGCGGTGAGTCCGCCTCCCAGGGAATCGATCCCGCGCGCATGCCATGCATTCGCGAAATTTGCGTGGACCGCGGCGGCATTTCGGCCAATGAGGATCCCAAGAACGATCAAGCCACCCAGGGCAGCAGTCTTAGCGACGGTAAACACGTTCTGAATCAGTTTGCCATAGCGCAGTCCGAGAGTATTACTGAATGTCAGGAATGCAATCACTGCAATCGCAAGCAATTGAGCGGTTGAAAGCGACAAGGCGTAGTGGCTTGAGAGGCGGATGGGAGCGATCAGATACTTGTCTTCCGAGATCAGAGGCCACAGCACTCCGGAAAAGCGCGCAAAGGCCACGGCTACCGCGGCGATGGTACCGGTCTCGATGACGGAAAATAACGTCCAGCCATAGAGGAAGCCCCATAACGGCGAGTATGCTTCGCGGAGATAGACATACATGCCCCCGGCTTGCGGCATCATCGCTGAGAGCTCTCCGTAGCACAGAGCTCCAGCGATCGTGAGTAGGCCGGCCACGCTCCATGCCACGAGCAGCCAGCCTGCGCTCCCAATCTGGCGGGCCATCTCTGCTGGAACAATGAAGATTCCCGACCCAATCATGGCGCCGACCACAACCATGACGCAGTCGAACAGGCCTAAGCCGCGGGCGAATTCTCTGGGCTTCGGATCGGGAGCTTGGAGTGCAACTTTTGCAGTCAACGTTAAACCGCCTCAGAAAGCGTAATTGCGTTTGACGATTGCATATTGTATCCATAAAATACGACAGGTGACGATCTAATTAAGGAGGCCCCTCTTCTTTGTTGCCTTTCTGTAAATAGGGCTGGGAATGATCGAATTAATGACGAGTGAACAACGCCGTAAAGTCCGGGTCATCGATTCCCACACGGGAGGCGAGCCAACTCGGCTCGTGGTGAGTGGTGGTCCTGATCTTGGAACCGGTTCACTTGCGGACCGGTTGGAGCGCTTCCGCAATGAAAACGATGGTTTCCGATCGGCCGTGGTCAATGAGCCGCGCGGTTCGGACGTTATGGTCGGCGCCTTGCTCTGTGATCCTGTCGATCGCGCGTGCGCCGCTGGCGTTATCTTCTTCAACAACGTCGGCTACCTGGGAATGTGTGGTCATGGCACTATCGGCCTGGTTGCGACCCTGGCCTACCTGAACCAGATTGGCCCAGGCGAACACAAAGTCGAAACACCAGTCGGTACAGTCAGCGCTGTGCTCCACCAGGACGGCCAGGTCACGGTCAACAATGTCGCGAGTTATCGCAGTCAGGCAAATGTCGCCGTCGACGTTCCGGGGTACGGCCAGGTGCATGGAGACATAGCCTGGGGCGGGAACTGGTTTTTCCTCGTGCGCGATCACACAATGAATTTGACCCTCCAGCATGTCGACCAACTAACAACGTTTACCTGGGCGATCCGCCAGGCACTTCGTGACCAGGGGATCGCGGGCGCCGACGGCAAAGAGATCGATCACGTCGAACTGTTCGCTTCATCGCCACTTCCGGGAGTGGACAGCCGGAATTTTGTGCTCTGTCCGGGCAAGGCTTATGATCGTTCTCCTTGCGGCACCGGGACTAGTGCCAAACTGGCTTGCCTTTATGCGGACGGCAAAATCCGCGAAGGGCAAACGTGGAAGCAGGAGAGCATTGTCGGCAGTGTGTTTGAAGGCAGCGTAAAGGTACGCGAGGGCAAGGTCTATCCCAGCATTACAGGATCTGCATTCGTGAATGCAGAGGCCGATCTGGTGCTGGATCCACGCGATCCATTGTGTATGGGCATTCGCGCATGAGCAAAGCAGCCTATGACGTTGTCATCGTGGGCGCCGGCATTGTGGGTGCCGCGTGTGCGAATGAACTCTCCCGCCGTGGGCTGAGTCTCGCAGTTATCGGCCAGGACGTTGTCGGAAGCGGCGCAACAGCCGCAGGTATGGGTCACATCGTGGTCATGGATGACTCCGACGCGCAGTTTGCTTTGACTCGCTACTCACAACAACTATGGCAAGCGCTGAGATCCGAATTGCCCGATGATGTGGAGTACGAACAGTGCGGAACAATCTGGGTCGCGGCTGACGAAGAGGAAATGATCGAAGTCCGTCGCAAGCATAACTACTATGGCAAGCGTGAAGTGCCAACCGAAGTGCTCGATGCCAACGCCTTGGAAAGTGCAGAACCGAATCTTCGTCCGGGAATGGCCGGCGGCCTCCTGGTCCCCGAGGATGGCGTGCTCTATCCGCCGTGTGCTGCCCGCTTTCTAGTGGAGAGAGCGCAGGAGCGAGGTGCGAAACTTCGCCTCGATGTTCCCGTCGCACAGATTAGCCAAGGGCAAGTTCGGCTGGCGGATGGTACGGTGATCTCTGCTGAGATCATCGTGAACGCAGCCGGATCTTCCGCCGTCGATCTTACGCCGGGACTGCAGATCAAAAAGAGGAAGGGCCACTTGGTCATCACCGACCGTTATCATGGATTCCTGAGGCATCAGTTAGTAGAACTGGGCTATTTGAAGAGTGCTCACTCCGTTAGCAGCGATTCGGTCGCGTTCAACGTGCAACCGCGCCGCACGGGACAGATTCTTATCGGATCTTCGCGTCAGTATGGTGCAGAGCATAAGGAAGTGGATAACTTTATGCTCGTCCGCATGCTGCAACGTGCTCAGGAATACATGCCGGGCCTGGCTCAGATATCGACCGTGCGTACCTGGACGGGATTTCGTGCCGCAACTCCCGACAAGCTTCCGCTCATCGGGCCGTGGACTGGAGACAAGTCCATATTTCTTGCGACCGGCCATGAAGGTTTGGGAATTACAACATCCCTAGGGACTGCGCGCATTCTTGCTGACCAGATCACCGGCTCAAAACCAGAAATCCCCATTGAGCCCTACCTGCCCTCGCGGACTGCGAAGGAGTACGCGCATGTCTAGCCAGGTCACCGTGACCGTAAACGGAGCGCCAGTCTGTGTACCCTCGGGGACGACGGCGGCTGTTGCGGTGGTCCTTGCCGGACAGGCGTGTCGAAGGTCGGTCAGCGGTGAGCCGCGTGGCCCGCTATGTGGCATGGGAATTTGCTTTGAGTGCCGGGCCTCGATCGACGGAAATTTGCACGCTCGAAGTTGTCAGGTACTGTGCCAGCACGGTATGGAAATCGACACCGAGAACTGAAATAAGAAAAGTGAAACACGAGAACAAATGAGCAGAGAAGAGCAGCGCCATTTCGACGTTCTGGTGATTGGTGGAGGCCCCGCCGGTATGGCCGCTGCGGCTGTCGCGGCGGAGCATCGGGCTCGCGTCGGAATTGTCGACGACAATCCCAACTTCGGTGGGCAGATTTGGCGCGGCGGACCGCACGGTCAACCGAACCGCGATGCCTCGACATGGACTCAACGGTTGCAAATGTCCGGTGCTACCGCGCTCTGCGGATTGCGTGTCGTGCATCAGCCCGAAGAAGGGGTTCTGCTGGCAGAGGGCCTCAACGGTTTCTGCGAACTCAGATACGAGAACCTTATGCTGGCAACCGGCGCGCGAGAGCGATTCCTGCCCTTTCCGGGCTGGACATTGCCGAATGTGATGGGCGCGGGCGGTCTGCAAGCGATGGTCAAAAGCGGTCTTCCGATTCGCGGCAAGCGCGTCGTCGTCGCTGGTACGGGTCCCTTGCTGCTCGCGGTCGCTGCATACCTCCGCAAACATGGCGCCGAGATACCGTTGATTTGTGAGCAGGCATCCTGGGGCAGCCTGGCGCGGTTCGGCTCGGCTCTGGTTCGATGGCCGGAGAAAATTGTTCAGGGAGTTCAGTTGAAACGGGATCTCGCTGGCATTCCGCTCGCAGCGAACAGTTGGGTGCTCGCCGCTCGCGGCCAGGCTACTGTCGAAAGCGCAGTCATTTCCCGCGCAAGCAGAGTTGAGATTATCCCGTGTGATTATCTGGCCTGCGGTTTTCATTTGATTCCCAACGTCGAATTGCCCTTGCTACTAGGATGTGCCGTTCGCCATGGATTTGTGCAGGTCGACGACTTCCAGAAAACAACGGTGTCATCGGTGTACTGTGCCGGTGAGCCCACCAGCGTCGGAGGCGTCGAGTTGGCGCTCATTGAGGGGCAAATTGCGGGGCTGGCGGCGACGGGACAAACGAACGAGGCAGCAAAATGGTTTTCCAAGCGCAGTAAAGCACGCCGGTTTGCGGAATTGCTCGATCGCACGTTTCGCCTGCGTACGGAACTGAGGAGTTTGTGTTTGCCCGAAACCATGATTTGCCGTTGCGAGGATGTGCCCTATTCGCGTCTGCGTCCATACACATCCTGGCGCTCCGCCAAACTTCACACGCGCTGTGGCATGGGGCCTTGCCAGGGACGCGTCTGCGGCCCCGCGACACAATTTATTTTTAAGTGGAACCCGGATTCGGTTCGTCCCCCGGTTTTCCCCGCTCGTGTCGAAACCTTGGCGGCCCTTTCGAGGCAGTTGGAAACGCAATCCAGCGAACTAACAGGAGGACATTGATGAACTGGAAGGGTGTGATGCCTGCAATCACCACCAGTTTTACTGAAGATCTTCATGTCGATCACGGCGCCGTGACGAAGCATTGCCGTTGGCTCCTGGACAACGGGTGCGCGGGGATTGTTGCTCTCGGCTCACTGGGAGAGGGCGCGACCTTGTCTTTTGACGAGAAGCTGGAAGTCCTGCGCACATGTGTCGGCGCGGTTCAGGGACGCGGGCCCGTCGTAGCTTCCATCTCAGCGCTTACCACCTCTGAGGCCGTGGCGCTGGCAAGAACGGCTGCAGACCTCGGTTGCGATGCTCTCATGGTATTACCTCCCTATGTCTACCAGGGCAATTGGCGTGAGATGAAGATGCACGTCGCAACTGTATTCGAATCGACTCCGCTTTCCTGCATGCTCTACAACAATCCCGTCGCCTACGGAACCGATTTTCTTCCTGAACAGATTCGGGAATTGGCAGCGGAGCACGAAAACTTCGAGGCTGTCAAAGAGTCGAGCACAGACGCGCGGCGCGTTTCCGCGATTCGCGCGCTGCTCGACCGCCGCCTCGAGATCACCGTCGGTGTTGACGATGCCGTGCTGGAGGCCATTGGGGTTGGAGCGACGGGTTGGATTGCCGGCCTGGCGAACGCACTGCCCCGGGAATCAGTGGAGCTGTTCCAGGGTGCGATCCATGGAGAAAGCGCCCAGGCGTTTGAGTTATACCGCTGGTTCTTGCCCCTCCTGCGCATGGATACCGTGCCGAACTTCGTTCAGCTCATCAAGCTTGTGCAGGTGGAGGTTGGTATTGGGAATTCTCGTGTACGCCCGCCGCGCCTGGAGTTGGTCGGCGACGAGTTGGAGCGGACCCGCAAAATCATTCGCGATGCTTTGCGCTCCCGCCCGCAGCCCGTTGCCGGTCTCGCGCTGCCCAACAGAAAGTAAACTAGGAAAATGGCAAAACTCGCGGGTCGCTCACTGATTGGTTTTCGAGAGGGGAATGGTTCTGGAGAACCACTGTACGCCTCCGATCCTACCACTGGACAGCATCTCCAGCCGGGCTTCATCGCGGCAACTTCGGAAGAAGTAGACCTGGCCGTCCGCCTTGCCTCGAAAGCTTTTGACGCCTACGGTCGCACCTCGGGGCAAGACCGGGGGAAACTCTTACGCGCGATAGCGACGAAGATCGAGTCAATTGCGGCCGAGATCATCGCGCGCGCCGGCCAGGAGACTGCACTGCCGCAGGCTCGGTTGCAGGGTGAGACCGCCCGTACTTGCGCCCAGCTTCGATTGTTCGCACAGGTTGCCGAGGAAGGTTCGTGGGTGGCCGCGCGCATCGACCATGCCGATCCCGATCGCAAACCCGCTCCCCGGCCGGATATTCGCTCCATGCTCCGTCCGCTGGGCCCGGTCGTGGTTTTCGGCGCCAGCAATTTTCCGCTGGCGTTCTCCGTGGCCGGAGGCGACACTGCTTCGGCTTTGGCCGGAGGAAATCCCGTCATCGTCAAAGCGCACGCAGCCCATCCAGGCACCAGCGAGCTTGTAGGGCGGATGGTTCGCGAAGCCCTCCGCGAGTGCGACATGCCGGAAGGCGTTTTCTCGCTACTGTTTGGCAGCGGAGCGCAGATTGGTACTGCGCTCATGAAGCATCCGCTCGTGAAAGCGGGAGGCTTCACCGGGTCACGCGCCGCCGGAAGAGTATTGATGGATGTAGCCGCGGCGCGCCCCGAACCGATTCCGTTCTACGCTGAGATGAGCAGTACGAATCCCGTCTTCATCTTGCCGGGCGCTCTGCGAGAGCGTCGTGACAATATTGCCGCGGGGCTTCACACCTCGTTTACTCTGGGGGCAGGCCAGTTCTGCACCAAGCCGGGCTTGGTATTTCTCGCGCAGTGCAACGAGGCCGATTCGTTTACAGACAAACTGCGACACCTGGTCACGGCATCGGCACCCTTCCACTTACTCACCCGGATGATTCATTCTTCGTATGATTCGGCGCTTGCTGCGCGAAAGGCCGACGCTGCCGTAACCCTCGTCGCCGAAGCTCCGTGCCCGGACGCTCCTGCGGGGTTTGCCGTAACCTCCGCGCTTTTTGAAACCGATGCGGATGCGTTCCTGGGATCGAATCTGGATTCGGAGATTTTCGGTCCCACTACGCTTCTTGTGCGTCACTCGAGTCGGGAGCAACTTCTTGAGCTCGCCCGCGCTCTCGAAGGTCACCTCACCGCGACGATCCACGGAACCGATCGAGACCTCCGTGATTTCGCCGATCTGATCGCGATTCTTGAGAACAAGGTCGGCCGGCTTGTATTCAACGGATTCCCGACGGGAGTCGAGGTCAGCCACGCCATGGTCCACGGAGGCCCCTATCCCTCGACCTCCGATGGGCGCTCCACATCCGTAGGGACCAGGGCAATTTTCAGGTTTACGCGGCCGGTCTGCTATCAAGGATTTCCCGACGAGGCCTTGCCGGAGGAAGTGAAGGACTCGAATCCGATGGGAATCTGGCGCATGGTGGACGGAGAAATGACTCGAGAAGCCACCGCGCCAGCGCTCGTGGGTCGAACGTAGCGATAAGTGTATAAAGAAGCGTCTTGCTCGCAAGCGGACCGACTGGGTTGACGTTGCCCTTGAACCTTGCCTTTAGCCGACGACTCTAATTGGCATCGAAAGCTGCCTTTCTTGTGTGTCTCGTCTGGGCGTCGCTTGCCGTAGCCCGTCAGGCGGTTCCACATCATCATCCGTCTGAACATGGGATTATCCGATGAAGAATTGCTTGCTGCGCCATTCGACGAGAACTGAATCAGCGACCACCGCTGGTAGGCTAGCGGCCGGTCTTGACCAAGACGATAGGCTGGATCGAGACGATTCCTTTGCCTTCCTTCACGGTGATGAACTGATTCGGATTGATGTTTGGGATCGTATCTTTTTGTCCGCTCGGCCACACAATCTCCATGGTCACTGTTTTGCCGGCTTCCGGTTTGCCCAGGCCGAAGGTGAGCGGCAGCTCGCTCTGAGATAGATAACTGGATCCCGTTTTAACCATGGCAAACAGGTGCATACCAGCGCTGGTTTTGACTGTAACTTTCGCTCCGATGCCGTCGCGGTTCGAGCGCGTGCCCACAGTCTTGACTCGCAGCATGTCATTCTGATTCGCGTTGTCGTTGCGCAGTAACCGCACCGGGCCGTTGTTGGCGGTGATCAACAAATCCAGATCGCCGTCATTATCGAAATCCCCATAGGCCGCACCCCGGCCCACAATTGGCTTTTGCAGGGCGGCACCGACCTTCGAAGTCACTTCCTCAAATTTACCCTTTCCCAAATTACGAAATAGGTGCGGGGGCTGCGCATACTTGACGTTTGGCTGCACCACACCGATGTCGTCGGAAACATGACCGTTGACCGCGATGATGTCGGGCAGGCCATCGAGGTCATAGTCAAAAAAGAAAGTGCCGAACGTTAGCGACTTGGTCGATATTCTCTTAAGGCCTGTAGCTGGGGCTTCATCGGTAAACAGGCCAGAGCCATCGTTGTGGTAGAGCGCCATTCCCTCGTTGGTGAAGTTGCCGATCACGAGGCTTTGCCATCCTGAGTCGTCGTAATCAGACGCGTCCGTGCCCATTCCCGCCCGAACCGTGCCAGCTTCGCTGTAAGCAATTCCGGCCGCGACGGCGACATCCGTGAAAGTGCCGTCGTGGTTATTGCGGTAGAGCTTGTTCGGCTCAGTGTCGTTGGACACGAAAAGGTCGATCCAGCCATCGTTGTCATAATCCAACAACGCGACGCCAAGAGCCTTGCTCGTGGGATCGTAAAGCCCGGCGCGCTTCGTCACGTTTTCGAACGTTCCGTCGCCTCGGTTGTGGAAAAGCGTCGAGCTTTGGCCTTTGTACCTCTGCGGAGTGCAGTAGGACTTGTTCTTATTGTCGAGTGAGCAGTATTGATCCGTCGCAATCGACCAGTCGATATAGTGTGCGACGAAGAGATCCAGCTTGCCGTCGTTGTCATAGTCGAACCACAAAGCACTGGCGGAAAATCCCGGGTCGCTCACGCCAGCTTTGGCGGTCACGTCTGCAAACTTGCCATTCCCAAGATTGCGGAAAAGATGATTCGACCCAACCGTGGTGATATAGATATCGACGTTGCCGTCATTGTCATAGTCACCGACTGCGCAACCCATCCCATACATCTCGATGGCGAGCCCGGCCTGCCGGGTTACATCGCTAAAGGTTCCGTCTCGATTGTTGTGATACAGAGCAGGGAAGGATTTCCCAGACCCATGCCCCGGCCAGTCCATTGAATTGACCAGCAAAATATCCTGCCATCCGTCATTGTCGTAGTCCAGAAAGCAGGCTCCGCTGCCCATGGTTTCGGGAAGATACTTGTTTCCGAACGCGCCGCTGTTGTGTTTAAAGTGAAGGCCGGCTTTCGCGGTTACATCCGTGAACTCGATGGGGCCCGAAGGACGGGAAGTTTTCACGCTCTCATCCAGCGAAGGTGAGACAGCCGGAGGCGCTATTGGTGTTGGGTTCTGGGATTGCACCGCAGGAGCAGCTTCGGGCGCGCTTGCCTGCTTCTGCTTGCAACTCGGCAGCCCAAGAAGAGCACATAGCAGGAGAAAGCAGCCGCCTCGGCGTCCTCGCAGCAGATAGTCACCGTCCTTTCGGGAAGCGATCACTGTGCCACCGTTAGCTTTGCAGTATTCGCGCGACGCGAATCCATCCAGATTTCAATCAGCATTGCGGTCGGGCCGACCACAAAGAGTGCATAAAACGGCGCGTAAACCACCTGGTTGAGGCGCATTGCCATTTCAACCATGGCCACCAGGAACACGACCAGGCACTGGCCGCGCTTCGACCGCACCGTGGTCTTCGGATCGGTAATCATGAAGAAGATGAACAGCTGATACATGGGTCCGGTAATCGGCGCAATCTCCGACTGCCACGGACTGCCGGTCATCCAGCTTCGAACGAATGCGAATGCGATGAAGGACGCAACATAAATTCCTGTGATGTGAAAGCGCCGTAGCCGCCAGATGATGACTGACCCCAAAGCCCAGATCACAAGCATGGGCAACAGGTAATTGCCCCACTGGATGCTCAAAGTGGCCACCGTCTCAGCCGCCAGAAGCAGCATGACAGAGATGCCGAAGTTAGACGGATTCCAGATATGTCGGCCCTTGATCCGCAGCACATACTTGGACGTAATGGAAATTGCACTACACAATGCATACGGCCAGAATGCAGGCGAGCGAATCAAGATGCCGACGCTGATCCCCGTGATGTAAGCGCTGGCGGGGTGCACCCACTTGTGAAAGAAGATGCGTCCCAGCACCAATTCGAGACCGATACTGGTAACGATCGCGAGCAGGGTCTTCTGGTAGCTCTCGAGAATTCCGAACGACAAGTGACCAGCCAGCAGAATGCAAGTGATGAACGCGGGCGCGATGTAGCGGTTGTCGAGACTGAACAACGGCTTGCGCTGAACCGGAAGCTGAGGCGGCACGACCGGCGTGGTCATCGACTGGTTCACACGGGCTCCTTCATCTTGTGTAACTGATTAACCGCGGGCTGATCGATGGTCTGAACCTTCCCCGATGGCCAACGAATTACAGCCTTTTCGATTTGTGGGTTCTTGCCAACTCCGAAATGCAGGCGGCGGTCATTCTGTGCTGCAAAACCGCTGCCGCCGGAAACCTCCTGCACCTGTTTCTGGCCATTCCAAAACAAAGTGACTTGTGCGCCGATCGCACTGCGATTGCTCCCGCCGTGACTAGAGATGGTGCCTTCCAATTCGAATTCGACCCAGTCGTTGTCGGGCGCGACCGTATTCTTGTAAAGCAGCAGCGGCCCGTTCTGATTGGCGACAACGACGTCGAGGACGCCACGATTCCATAGATCAACGAGCGCGACCGAACGCCCGTCATATGTATCGGTAACGCCGGCGGCCTGAGCCACATCGACAAATTTGCCGGCGCCATCGTTCAGCCAGAGACGCTTGTTTTGATATCCCGAAAGACTGCGCCCCTCAAATGCCGGCCAGTTCTTGGCATCGCCGATAATCGTACTGTTGCCCCCGGCAACCTTGGAGAAGTCATACCAGTAACTCCGATTGCGATCGAGGGAGATGTAGCCATTGGTCAAATACAGGTCGAGCGTTCCATCATTGTTCAAATCGCCAAACTGCGCGCCAAAACTCCATCCTCCAAGCTCTACGCCAAAGTCGCGCGCCAAATTCTGATATTTGATGGCATCGCCCGCGGTACCTTCCTTTGGGATCCATAAGTTGTTTCCCTGGATGAGAATGCCATCTTCGGAAATATTGGAAACATAGATGGCATATCGGCCTTGGTTGAGGATGTCGCCGAAGGTCGCATTCATGCCACTTTTGGGGGCAAAGCCTACGCCGGTCTGCTCGCCAACCTCATGAAAGCGCTTGCCGTCATTGAAATAAAGTTCCGAAACGCCGTAGTCGTTGGCAACAAATAGATCAGGATGACCAGTCCCACGGAGATCAGCGGCTGCGGCGGCCAACGCCCAGCGCCGGCTCTGGATGCCAACTTTCTCACTGACCTCTTCAAACCTTCCATTGCCCAAATTGTGGAACAGATACTTTCGCCCTCCATTCTTCGCGTACTCAAAACTTTCTGGCATGATTCTTGTTGAAGTGAGATGCCAAAGATCAATGTTTTCGGAATAGTAGCCGCCAACGAACAGGTCAAGGAGTCCGTCTCCGTCGTAGTCGAGCCAAATGGCCGTGTTCGCGTTGATCCACGGCGGCAATCCAGCCTGATCAGAAACCCGCGTGAAGCCGTGGCCCTGATCATTGTGAAACAATTCGGGACGCCCCCACTTGATCAGGAACAAATCTTCGTATCCGTCATTATCGAAATCTCCCCACACCGCGCCTGTCGAAACGCCCGTGCCGGGTTGGTTCACGTCGGCAATGCCCATTTCCTCGGCAACATCCTTGAATGTGCCATCATGCATGTTCCTGTAAAGCGCATTCCTGCTGCCGATTGCACTGTTCGTGACGTAGATGTCAGGCCAGCCATCACGATCAAAATCGACGATCGACACCGACGCGCCCATCGATGCGACCTCCGGCATGATGGGATCTAATTTCGGATCGAGCTTGGGAGATTGGTGAACAAAATTGATGCCGGCAGCACGAGAGACTTCCTCAAGGTAAAAACCATGACGAGCCAGCGCTGTCTTCGCGTCGACCCTCGACCTGTCAGCATCTCGCCCGGCGGATATCCGCCTAACGGCAAAAGGAGTCGCCAGCAGCGCGACAAAGAAAATGCCGACCAGAAGCCTTGCGATCCTATTGCCTGTCATTGGCCGGTTTGGCCCCTCAACGCGTTCTTAAAAACGTCAGGAGTGACGTAGCGCGTGTGATACTTCTTCCAATCGTCGGGATGTTGCCGATAAACCCATTCCTCTTCCAAGCTGCCGGGACGCGTAGTGTATTCATTCTTGGCGTGATACGGCAGCGGCAGCACGGTCTTCGAAAAAGTTGAGTTGTAGTCACCGTCTTTGATCCAGCCGTCGCCGACAATGACGAAATCACGCACCCAGCCTGCCGGCGCTGGCGGCTGCTCGGCAAAACGTAGAGCGAGTTCATCGCCGGAATTAACGATCACGTAGCGATCATCGATGTGATCGACCAGTTCGCGTACATCACCGTAACGTGTGTAGTAGCCGATGAGATCGCGCCAGCGTTGCTTGGTCCCCTCGATCTGGTTGTAGTCCGGCACTTCGGGAGCGCGTGCGGCCCCCGGCATGTGCATAACGGAATATCCGCGGTAGTGCAAATCTGCAACACTAGGATCCAGCGTCGCAGTCTTTAGGGGAGCAGCCGGCGCGCCCTGCGCCCACTGAATGCAATCCCAGTAGATTTCCAGGTTCGTACGGATGCGCACCCGGCGCGGAGTTCCGGCTCGAAACGTATTGGTCAAATTGAAGAGAATCGTTTTCTTTCGCCCAGCAGGGAAGCCGAGATTGTCCTGGGCAGTAACCCAACCCCCGTGCCCGTCGGGCACTTCCACACTCAATCCGTGAGCGCGCCAGCGGTTTCCCTGCGTGATGGCAACATTCACCGACGACTCGGTGTCGTGAATCGATCCCTGCGCGATCAGGTAAAGGGGCCCGCTCTTTGGCGCGTCGTCACCGAGGTCAACTTCGAGATAGTGATCGCGAGTGATGCCCTGATACTGTCCGCGTCCAAAACTGGCCACTGCTCGACCATCCAGCGTATTGACGATGTCGGTGACGTCCTGACCGGTGTCGTCGCTGGCGCGCGCAATCTTGTGTGGCGTCGCAACGGTCGTGAGTCCCAGTTTCAACGGCGGAATCACGAAACGTTCATCGACAAAAATCTCTGTTCCCACCGGATGGTCGACGGTCATGAGCGCAAGATAATCGTAGTAGTAAACCTCCCAGAGTTCTGCCGTGATGCGCAGGTCGTAATAGCCGTCGTGCGGAACTAGTTGATCCCGGCCAATCTTGTACCACTCTCCGGTGGCGGCAATCTGAGCAGAGCCGAGAGTATTGATGCGCAGACCAATTGCCGAACCCCAGGGCACGGCGTCCTTCACAAACTCCATCTGCTTCCCGTTGTACGCGAACAGGAATGGGCACGATGCCTTCAGCCGTTGCTCGGTGATGATGTCCATGTCGGCCTTCACGCCAAACTCCGCGCGCACCGTGCCATTCGGCCAGACCACGCGCACAACCTCCGCCTCAGTTTGGTTTCCTAATCCGAAGTGAAGTTGCGGCCCAGTGATCGGTTGCTTCTGCACCAGCAAGCCGGAGCGAACTTCAATCTCTCCGCCTATCCCGTAGGGATTGATGCGCTGATCACCGACAGCCTGCACTGCGTGCGGGCGTACTACTTGCCAGTGATAATTCTTTGTCCCTTCATTGATTGTCTGCACCGGTTTGCCATCGGCGGAAAGTCCCAGCAGATCAAGCTTGCCATCGCCATTCAAATCCGCGGCGTCAAACACCAATGCAGCTCCAGCGGCGTGGTCGAGCGATAGGAATTTGCCGTCGCCGTCGCCAAGCCAGATCAACGCTCCGCCTGGGATAGAAGCTTGTGTCGGAGCGAGGAATAAATCCAGCGCCCCATTATTATCGAGATCGGCTACATGCAGGCGCACTTCGCCCTGCAGACTCGTTGCGGGGTCCGGAACTCGCGCGATCTCAACCGTCTCCCAGCTTTGCCCTTCGTTCTTATCGGAGATCCGAACAATGGAGCCGTCAGCCTGCACCGCGACCAGATCGATGATGCCGTCGTTGTTCGCATCTGCGACCGCGATCGCTTTGATCAACGGCAATCCGGAAGGTAGCGCCCGCTCGCGGAACTGGCCCTGTCGCTCATTCATGAAGAGATGAAGCCTGCCCGCGCCGTCGATGATTGCAGCGTCCGGATTGCCGTCACCATCAAAATCTGCCCAGGCAAATCCGCGCAGCCCAGAGATTCCGGCGAAAGGATGAATCGCCAGAAATGTATCATCGCCGTTGTTTCGCAGCACGGTAGGCAATCCTTCATTCGCGCCCAGCACGATATCGAGATCGCCGTCGGCTTCAACGTCAATGGCCCAAGCGCCGCTGTAGTGAGCATTGACCACTGACTTAGGCAGCTTAGTTTGGGTGGTCACGTCGGTGAATGCACTTGGACTGTCCTGCCGGAAGAAACGCACCCCGCCGGTCCCGGCGAGCACCAGGTCAGTTTTGAAGTCGTAGTTGAAGTCGACCTGCAGGATCCCCTCCGATGACGGAGGAGTTTTCGATGGACCACCTGGAAAGGGAAGCGTCGCACCACTTGATAAATGCACCTCGCGCCCATCGGCTTCAGCAATCACGGGCGCGCCTGCACTGCCAAGTTGGATCGCGCCAATCCAATTCCAGCGACGATCGCCGGCATCCGGCACCGGCTGATCGGTAAACTTAAGCGCCAAATCCGGAGGCGCCGGTGTAAAGACGGGCGACTCCATCCGCACAAAATGAGCCAGAGGCCGCGCTTCTTCGCCCGCCGGCGCCTTGATAACGGAGAGACTTTGCCGGTACTCAGGGACGCGCATCAGTACATTGCGCAGAAAGGTGGTTCGCGTAGCAGCCGCGCGCAAATCCGCACGCGCGGCCGCACCCTGTACCATCATAAGTTGCTGCTTAACTTCCGGCGGCCAAGTGGACGAGCGGGCGCTGACTTGCGCCACAGTCGATTTCAGCGTTGCGGCATCGCCTCGCTTCGCGGCCACCCTGCTCAATTCGAGCAACGCTGCAAGATTGTCCGGTTGTGCCGCGAGAATCTTCTGCATCAGCTGCTGAAATTCTGCTTCGCTGTGGGGACCTCCTTGCCGTTCGATTTCTTCGGCAAGGGCGTAGGCCGCCCGCAGATTTTTCGGGTTGAGTAGTATTGCCTTTCTCAGATTGGCAATCGCCTCTGGAGAGTGCCCGCGATCGGCCTCAAGAATTCCCAACAGATCATAGATTTGGTCATTGCGCGGGGCCAGATCGCGCGCGCGCTCGAGTCGGTATCCTGCCCGGTCGTAGTTTCGCTGGCGCAAGGCCAGCACGCCCCAGTTCGCCCAGCCCGCTGGTTCCGAGGGCACCAGCCTCGTGACCTCCGAGAGTTTGCTCTCGGCGTGAACGTCGTCGCCAACCTGCAACGCCGCTAACCCGATATAGAAAGCCGAAACAACGTCGGTGTACGCTTTTGATCCCTTCTGAGGCAGTTTCTGCGCCGAGTGACATCCCGAAAGCAGTGCCGCAAAGCTCAGCGTAAGCAGGAAGACCGCGCACTGAGAACCGACGGATCGTCTGTCACGCCGGCGGTTACGACAGGGGAACGTTTCGATGCCCATCAGAAGCCGGCCTCCATGAACCCGGCGCTGGTGCAATCGCACTGTCAATTGGCGCGATCCGCCTTGCCCGTCATCCGCGTTGAATCCGCCGCAGGATCTAGTTTCGTCACCTGTACACTCCTTCGCCGTCGCGCGCGAGAAATACCGCGAAACCACAAGAATGCCACAATCAGAAACGGCAGGAGATACAACAAGAGGTCCCACCGGCCGAAGCCCGGCGGAGTCACTTCTACGTTAGCCGTGGCTTCGCCTCTGCCTTGCGCGCTCTGAACTATAAGGCGTACCCGCCACAATTCCTGGCGATCGAAGTCTGCCTGTGCGTTGAACTCTACTTGGCCTCGCGATTTGACGCGCGCGGCTGGATAAAGCACCTCTGGGAGCCGACCCGTTACTGGCTGTACCCCGATCTCGATCTTCAGATCATCTGGCACCGCTTCGCCCGGAGCCGGTTCCAGGAATACGTAAAACGCTCCAGTGCCCACGTCAGGATGCGTCCAGAGCGCGACTATACAAGGACCGACTCTCTGGTTTTCAATAATAGGAAACGGCGGCCCGTTGTGTGCGCTGGCTGGCGAAGGCAACAGCAGCGAGAGCACAAGTAAGAGCCTGGCCGAAACTTCTTGCGCGCCTGATGGGCGATTCCGCATGCTCATTCGAATAGCGCCACCTACCCAGTCATCATCGTGGCGCGCATTTCCATCGGTTGAAACATCAACCACATCGACGCACACCACAGAAGTACGCAAACTGTCGCCCACGGAAGGAACGCGCGCAGCGGCTTTCCCGGAGAATCGTCCTCAGCCAGACCGTGGATCACCGTCAGCGAACCGGCAAGCCCGAGGGCCAGGAACCCGATCTCGACGACCTGCACTACGTTCGGCGGTAGCCCGGTGAGGGTCCAACGGGGCTCTCCCAGGAATGGCCGGCCCAAACTCGCGATCGCGTTTTGCATCACCGGTATCACCGTGTATAGCCCCGTCAGAAAATGAAAGCTGTAGTGAGCTAACCACATGCCGAAACCCAAAGGAACCAGGCCGTAAGTGTATTTCACGGCCAGCGCTAACAGGGCGCGCTGGCCCCCCACCCACACGCGCGTCAACCACGCTGCCAGACCGATCAGAACAACCGGCTCGACAATAAGAAAGAACGCGAAGATAACGCCGAGCACGGGAGTCTCGTGACTCACATGCAACGCTCGTCCCAGCCAGCGTTCCACGGCATAGACCGGGCTGACCATGCCAAATGCATTCAGCAATGCGCCAAATGTAAATACAATCGCCAATGCGGCAATGTCTTTGCGTCGCGAGATGTACCCGATCCCAGAGCGAATCGGATCCACCATTAGCTCGCTCGCGGGCAGCCGGCTTAAGATGCCAATGTTGTCGTGCGGGCAGGCATGAACGCAATCCAGACAGAAGGTGCAGTCCATGTTGCCAACTTTGCTTGGCTGGAACAACGCGAGTTCGCAGCCGCGAATTGTTACCAGATCCGATACTGGCTCGCGCCTGCCCCGAATGCAATCCTTCGTATGGCAACGGGTGCAAACATCCTGCTCGCGGACCTTCACTTCAAACGGCGAAAGGGTGGAAGCTACGAAGTTGAACTGCCCGATGGGGCACACGAATTTGCAAAACGAAGCATGCTTAAAGAAGCCATCGACCACGAGCACTGAAAGAAAGTAGCCAATGATCAAGCACGCTGTCCACCACGGCGAAGACCACAGATCAAAGAGTTCGTAAGTAAACAGAATCAAGACGAAGAGTCCGACGGAAATCCATTTATTGCGCAGCGCTCGAGGCCATGTAAACCGAGGTGTAACGAACCGTCGCGCCATCTGACGCACCAGCATGAAGGGACAGGCCAGACAGAAAAAGTTTCCCGCGCAAAGCAGGACCAGCACCAGTACGCCGCGAAAATGAAGCCAGCTCAGAGTTGTGGCGAGGTTTTTCGGCGCTAGCGTTGGTCCGAATAATCCATCGAGGATCATCACCACGCTCAGCACTAGCAGTGGGGCTTGGAGCAATGGGCGGGCATAGCGCCAGCGGAATAAACGGCCCAGGCCCGGCACTCGCATCAAATCGAATGGAACCGAATCGGGAGTTTCCAGGGCCGGTATGGAGGATGGATTCAACAGCTTACCTAGTTCGGTCGGACGCCCCTCACGTCAAACTGTCGTTCCACTTTCTTCCCGTCGAGTAGGGTGATATGGAGGAGGATAACCCAATCTCCCGCCATCTGAAACTCGAGGTGAGCCTGGTAGCGGCCAGGCTGTGATTCTTTCGCCTCACCGAAACGAGGACTCATTCCTGGGTGCGACATGTCTGCTTCAATCGCGATGTGCGCCCCAGTGATCGGCTTACTGCTGGCGTCGGATAAATTGAGCGTGACCACGCCCGGTCCAACTCGCACCGGCTCAGGCGAGATTTTGTGCTCGATTGCAACCGAAGGCGACGGTTCGATGGTTCTGGAACATCCAACGGCGAGCAAAGCCGCTGCGCAAACGAACCCGGAAAAGATTAGAAAGCGACGACGCAATTTCGGTCAGGCAGCCTTTGCTGAATCATGTCGGCCCCACTCGCAGGTGCAGGCTGGATTCCCCTGTTCGCCCTGAGCCGGGAACACATGGTAGTACATCGCGACCACCATAGGAATGAACACGATCGAGTTGTAAAAAAGATGCAGCTCAACCCGGGGGAACACTAGTTGCAGGACGCTGCAGGGAACCGGTTTGCCCCAGAAATTGTGATGAGTCGTCGCCTGGAAGATCAGCAGGAAGTGCTCAATGTGATGCCAGAACTGAATCCAGAACGCCACCATCCACCAGGTGTGCGACCGACCAGTAAAGCCTTTGCGGAAAATCCACAGGCAGATCAACATCACCAAGGCGTACCCGTAGTGCAGCGTCTCTGACTTGATCAGCCACGGATACCACAAACCGAGCAATCCGTTGGCCTTGGGCCGCGGCCAGCCCATGACATAAATCTGGTAAGCCTGGACCAGATGCTCGGCCCAATGTGCGAGCACAATGAACATGAAGACCTGCAGGCCCCGCTCGTGCCATGTCGTGTTGAGCTTCTCGGATAAGCTCGCATTACTCGCCGGCGCCGCATGAATCGTAGGAACCGCAGGATTCGAAACCGCCATAATCCTCTCCCCCAAAGACTCGGGACTGAACCCCGGGAAACGTCAACACGATCACACCTTAACGATCCAGGGTCAATAGTGGAATTATATTATCCGTCGGCGCCGACTGGCACTCACCTCTAGAAGTGAAAGTTAGTCTCCAGGAAAATGAGCTGCCCGTTTGCGTCCTTCGGATAAATCGCCGAAATTACGCCCTTACCCCACGCATGGCCGTAATAGAGGGTGGCGCTGAAAGACGGCGTGAACTGGTAATCGCCGCTCAGGTCCCAGACGTTGCCTAGTCCGCGGTTTCCGTTGCTGGGACGGCCGGTAAAACCGAAGGTCTTGGGCTGAAATGCGCCCCCACCCGAATACCAAAGATCGGCGGCATTCGCCAGTCGAAGAGCATGCACTTCGCTGCGCAGACCCAACTTCTTGATTGGACGCAGATTCAGGGTGGCATACAAGTCTTCGTTATTCATCATGTTATAGAAGGGGAAGCGGGCGTACTGCCGCGGTGTGGGCAGGCCCTGAAAGAAAGTCCCGTGACGCGAGTCACTGTTGTTCCCGTCGCCACTTCCCCACGAATAGCCCGCACTGATCCAGGGCTTCAATACTTTGACGGCTGGCTGCCATCCGGCCTCACCCACGAATGCGCCCGCGTGTTGCGAGAGGTTGCCCCAGGAACCGGTCTGCACCACCCCCCAAAGTAGAAAATCAAACTTGCCTGCCTCATCGGTGTTGAAGACATGGGCGTAGTCGGCACCCCAGGTCGCGATTTCAATCTTACCGAGGTCGGCGGATCGAACTGGCGCAGGGCGGTTGTCCGTCTTTAACACCAGCGTGCGATGATCGATGTAGCCCATCGCGAAGACCCGCAATTCTCCGGCACTTTGCCGGGCTGTCACGGAGCGAGTGTAGGCGCCGTAGTAGCTGTCCACATCCAGTTCATCCGTTCCTTTAACCTGAAAAACTCCTTGGGTCGGGCGCGCGCCGAAGAATGTGAAGTTGTTCTGCCCGGAATTCGCGGAGAGTTGGACTCCATCGAACGAGCGCTGTACCGCGGTAAAGGCGAAGTTCGAAATCAGGCGGCTCGAAATGCGAGACTGAATTACCGTCGCGAGCAGCGGATCTTTGGGTTTGACCTCAACCCCGTCGAAGAATTCGAACCGGCCAATTTTCAATCCGACCGGCCCCAGATTTTTGAAGTTTACGAACGCTTGCTTCACGAACCCATTGGCCACGTTGGTGTGATTGTTGTTCGCGGCGTAGTAGCTCCCGCCCAGGCCGAGTTGGCCCGCAGGAGCCGCGATCACTGCATCGTCCGGTAAGCCGAGAATAGAAGGCTGCTCCCCTTCCAGAAACCAATCAAATCGGTCCCCGGTTTGCCCGATTCCTATGCGCAACAATGAACCCCAAAAGCCGTATTCACTGTTTCCGGTAGGGGCCTGAAACCAGTACCAACCCTCGGCCCGGGTGCGCCAATTGATGGAAACCTCGAGCGGGCCAAGCATATGCTTGGTCGGCGGCGCCGGCTTTGGAGGCGTTACCGTTGTTTGCTGCTGTGCAAGGGTTGATGACGCAACTGCAGGCGTAGCAGCCTGCTGCGGCGAAGGGTCGGACGTGGCTGGCATGGTAAGAGCTTGTTGGGCGAAGACGAAGCCACTCAAGAAAAAAACTGTCCCGAAGGTCAGACAGAACAAACGTCTAAATTTCATTTCATCCCCTGTTCAAAAGTTGTTGCAAGTTCCGCGCGCCTCGTTACATGCCGGCTGCGGAGGCAGAATCATCCACGGCGCCGAAATCTCGGTCCGTGAACATCACACTGCTCCAGGACGCGACTCGTCGATTAGTCAGTGAGTTTTAGATGGCAGCTGGGGGCGGGTCAATAGCGGCTTTATACTAGTGCTCGATCGCTAAAGAATCTTTGGCGTGCCTTCGGCCCAGCGAGAGAAGTTTGCTGTAGCAGGTCGCGCCCGAGCTACGGCTTGGCGACGTCGATGATGTTGTCGTCGGCGATCCGATCCACCAGTTTGTTATAGGGATCGATGCCGGCGCGCGTCGGCATCTCGTCGACGATGATCTCAAATGTGTTCTGCTCCTGGGTAAGCTTCTTCTTCTCCAGATAGAGCGGCTGTTCTTCGTCTTTCTTGCCCTTGAAGACGCCGATTTCGATGTAGTCGTTCAGAGCCATGGGGCTTTCGTTGCCGTTTCCGTCGGCTTTGACCTTGCGCGCATGCACCGTCAGCGTCACTTTGAACTTGTGATCGGCGGTCGGAGTCACCACGGCGGTGTCGGCCTTGTTGTCGTAAAGCACGATGGACTCGAACCCGTCGTCGATCAAATACTGCAAATCGGGCGGAGTCTGCGCCCGCAGGGCCGCGACCAGTTGGCGCGTGTCAGGGTAGGGAACGCTCTGCGTTGTGTCGGCATTGGCGTAGCGATACTGCATCAGAAAATTGTGCAGGGCCAGATTGACTTTGTCCTCGCCAATGTAATCGGCCAGCGTGTACATAATCTGGCCCCCCTTCTGATACCAAACGTAGGGTTCGCGCTGCACGAGCGCCAGTGGCGGCTCGTGGCGTACTTCACCGCTCCGGCCGCGCAGGTAGCGATCGAGTTCGTTGCGCAGAAAACGGTGCATCTTGTCTTTCCCGTACTTTTGCTGCATCAGCATCAGCGCTGAATATTCAGCCAGTGTTTCCGACATCATGTTCGATCCCTGCACGTTGGCGCCGATCAGCTGGTGTGCCCACCATTGATGGCCGAGTTCGTGCGCCGTGACGAAGTAGGTGAAATCGATGTCGCTTTTCTTAACCATGCGCTGGATAAAGCCAATACCCTCCGAATAGGGCACTGTGTTGGAGAACGATTGCGCGAACGTCCGGTACCGCGGGAATTCCATGATTCTGAACTGCCCGAACTGATAGGGGCTGAATTTTGCCTGGTAGTAGTCGAGTCCGGCTTTAGCAGACGCTAGCATGTCATCGAGGTTGTACTCGTGGCCGGGGATGTAGTAGATCTCGAGCTTCGTGCCCTTGTAGTCCTCGCGGCGCACCTGATAGTTGCCCGACAAATACGCATAAAAGTCGAGAATCTTGGTGTCGCCCATGCCGTACTCAAAATAGTTACGCCCGTTTTGCTTCCATTCGCGCTTGAGATATCCGGGGGCAATCGCGATCTGGTCACCCGACGTGCTCACGACGGTGTGATAGCTGATCCAGTCGGAATCTTTGTAAAAAATGTTGTAGAGGGACTGCTGCGGATCCCCGCGCGGAGCCAACTCCTCGAGTTGTCCCAAATGCTCCTCCCGCCGTCGTCGCGGATCGTCGAGTTCGTTTCCGGGCACGTATCCGAGTGAAGGGAAATAGCTGGCGTCGAAGAACGTTCCGTTGTAGGCCAGTTCAGGCTTTTCGTTCCCATCGCGAAATCCGTGAGAAGTCCAGCCAACATTGAATGTGAGCTGCACCTTGTCACCAGGAGCCAGTGGCTGCTCCAGTGCATAGATCGAATACATCGAACGGGGAGAAGAGCTCACCAGATGGAACGGGCGATCGAAGTGAACCTGAGACACCGATTGCATCGAATCGGTCAGGTGAATCTCCGACAACGGCTGTGAAGTCTTGTTTTGCAGAGTCAGGTGCCCCCACCCGGAAAACGAACGGTGAGCCGGATCGATGTCAATCTGGCTATCGACCGCGATGATCTTGGGTTGCAGCTGATTTTCGTATTTCTTGAAGTCGCGCTCGTATTCCGCCTGAAGTTTGCGGCGGCTCTTGCTGTTCAAGTATTCGTTCAGCACGTGCCCATTGTAGAAATACCAGCCTCCGCTGCCGAGAGCAGCGACCAGACACAAAACAGCGGCAGGGATGAGCCGTGGAAGTCTGGCCTTGGCCAGACGCACACGGGCTGCTGCGCTGTCATCAGCCCCGCGCCGTGCGAACGCGATCGAGACGACTCCCAGGAGCGCCGTTACGCTGATCCAGTAGGTGAGGCCCCAGAAGATCGACGGCACAAAATGGCCATAGCCGTTCATGTCGCTGTAGGTGTAGGTCGGAATCGTGTCGAACAGGTAAAGGGAATTTTCCCATCCAAATGGGGGAAGAACAAACCACATCAGAATCACTGTGCCGATCGCGATGCCGTGGCCTAGGAACTTGTTGCTCACAACGGTCTGCACAAACAAGGCGAATAGCGCCCCGGCCATGATCTGTGGAAACACTATGAGGTACAACTCTTTGCAATACTGCGCCAACTCATAGTGGTAGTAGCCCTGGATCGTCTGAAGCAGAATGCCGCAGAGCATGGCAATGGTCAGCAGGACTAACTCAACGAAAGCGATCGCCACTAGTTTCGAAAGCCAGTCGACGAAGTCGGCCATGGGCAAGGCATCGTGGATTCCTTCCATGTGGAGATCGCGTTCCCACCAGATTAGTTCCGCGGCATAGAGTCCGGCGACAATGAACAGGAACACCAGAGCGGAACCTTCGACGGCGCCGAGCATAAGGTAAGTCACGGGCCAGACCCTCACATCGGCGACATAGCCCGCGAAAGAGCCGTTGTTAATGGCGAACCCGATCATGAGGCCAACGATTGCCCAGAAGGGAATCTCGTGCAGGATGATTCGAATCCGTATACGCGAGAGTGAGAGGAATTGAGAAAAGACCGCTCCCAGGGAGAAGCTCTGGTGGACGCGGGGCAGTTGCGCCGCGACCAGCGAACGCACTGGTCGGAGTTCCAGTTCTTCTTGCTGCTTGGCTCTCGCGGCACGCCGCCCTTGAGCGCGTGCGGTGAGCGCTTCGACCGACATAGGGAACAGCGACCATACGGCGCCCAGAGAGGCAACACCAACGGCTAGCCAGAGCAAACGGTTGTACAGGAAAATCCCTGAGGCCGCATGGGGAGACCAGCTCAGAAGAAGAGAATTCTTCTCGACCACGGTCCAGTAGCGCGTGATGTCGTTAAGCAGAATGAATCCAACGGGGTCCAGTATTCCCGACCAGAAATGCTCCAGTGATCGCGTGACGAAAAACACCGTCAAGCCGATCAGATAGAGCATGAAGACAGCTACGCCTTGAACGTATACAACGAAGATTTTGCGTGAGAGCGCAGCGACGGCGAAAAATAGCGATCCCAGAAAAAAGATCTGCACGACCGTGATCGAGAGGAATGGCTGAACATACCACCAGAAGTGACTGGAGCCGATGCGGGAGTGATCAGCCCAGGGGGCAAGAGTGCCGACAAATTCTCCGAAAAGGCATCCCGAAAACGCGAAGACTGTTGTCACGAACGATCCAGCCCAGCGCCCCCCCAGATACGCAAACTTGGAAATTGGTTTGGTGAACAACATCTGGTAGGTGTCGCGTTGGAAGTCGCGCAGGATCGAAGTGCCAAAGATCGCTGCGATCACGATTAGGCCGAAAAGGGAAATGAAAATATAGTTTAGCGATGCAGCCCACGGCCCATTGAGCAGAATCTTGCCATTCCCCGATCCTACCGGGCCGAAGCTCTCGGAGGCGACGCACAAGAAGCTGAACGCGAACCAGAGAAAGAAATAAACATAAGTCGAGATGCTCTTGCGCCGAAGCCGCAGCTCGAAGGTAAAAAATTCCCAGAATAGTTTCATCGCAGTTCGCTCGCCTCAGTTCTTCGTCTGCTGTGAAAGATTGAGGAAGTACACATCCTCAAGGCCCGAATCGACGGGGCGGAAGCCCGGTCCGGGGCTGGCATCGGCATAGACGCGGATTTCGTGCTGGCCGCCCACCAGGTGCGTGGAGATTACTTTCATCTGAGACTCAAGGGCGCGGAGTTCATCATCTGTGCCGACGAGTTTGCTCCATATTTTGCCTTGGAGGGCCGCTAGCGTCTCTGAAGGTGCGCCTTCCAGCAGCAGTTCGCCCGAAGCGATGATTGCCATGCGGGGGCAAAGTTCGCGAACGTCGTCCACAATGTGAGTCGAAAGAATGACCGTGACTTCGCGGCCAATTGAGCTGAGCAGATTCAGAAAGCGATTACGTTCGGCCGGATCCAGGCCTGCGGTGGGCTCGTCAACAATGATGAGGCGAGGATTCGCCAACAGTGCCTGCGCGATTCCGAAGCGCTGCTTCATGCCGCCCGAGAAAGTGCTCAACGCTTTTTTGCGCGCGTCCCACAGGTTGGTCTGTTGCAGCAGGGCGTCGATCATCTCCTTGCGCTCGCTTGAGGAGGTGATTCCCTTCATCACCGCCAGATGATGAAGCATGTCGATCGCTGACATCTTCGGGTACACGCCGAACTCCTGCGGCAGGTATCCCAGAAGTTTTCGTACTTCGTTCTTCTGTTTGAGGACATCGATGCCATCGAGTGTGATCGTCCCCGAGTCGGGGTCCTGCAAGGTTGCGACGGTGCGCATCAGCGTGCTCTTGCCCGCGCCGTTCGGGCCCAACAGGCCAAACATGTTATTGCCGATGGTGAGCGAAACGTTCTTGAGCGCTTTGACGCCGTTAGGGTAGGTCTTCGACAGACCTGAAATAGTCACTGCCAAGGGAGTGTCCCTCCTGAAATATGGGTGCCGGGGGCGTGGCGGGCCATTATCACATAAGTCAGGGGTGAACTTGTAAGAGGTGGCTAGCTGAAGGACAGAATCCATCGCAAAGTCCATGCTGGTGGAGCGGGCAGACGCCCTCGTCCGCCCAGTCATCGCACGAATCGCGCAGAAGCAGAGCTACATCAGACTTCAGTCGCCGGAAGGCAATAGCATCTCGTCCGCAAGAGACTCAACGCCGACGGCCGTCCGACGGCCGTTGCTATGAATGGCTTGCGAGGCTGGCGTGATTGCGAACTGTTCAGCCTCAGTCGATCCCGCCAAAGCCACCGTCGATGCCAACCCCCCGCTGATGACTTGCTGTACCTGGTCAAAGTATCCCGTGCCAACAAATCGCTGGTGCTTCACTGCTTCATACCCAAATCTACTCTCGCTGCTGAATTCCTTTTCTTGCAGACGCGAATAAGCGCTCATTCCCGTGAGCTTATATTGGCGTGCCAGCTCAAACATGCTGAGATTCAGGGCGTGGAAGCCGGCCAGAGTGACGAATTGGAACTTGTATCCCATGCGCGCCAGTTCTGGTTGGAAGCGAGCGATGGTCCCCTCGTCCAACTTTTTACGCCAGTTGAAACTTGGCGAACAGTTATAGGCCAGCATCTTGTTTGGGTAACGGGCATGGATCGCATCCGCAAATTGCTGCGCCTCTTCCAAATTCGGATGAGAAGTCTCGCACCAGATCAGATCGGCGTAAGGTGCATAAGCCAGGCCGCGAGCAATCGCGGACTCGATGCCGCCGCGAATGCGGAAAAAACCCTCCGGCGTGCGCTCTCCGGTGCAGAACACGCGATCGCGCGCATCGATGTCACTGGTCAGCAGATACGCGCTATCGGCATCGGTGCGTGCCATGACTAGTGTGGGGACGCCCATCACATCGGCCGCAAGCCGCGCCGCGATCAGCTTCTGAATGGCTTCGGTTGTCGAAACTAAGACCTTGCCGCCCATATGCCCGCACTTCTTCGCCGATGAAAGCTGATCTTCGAAATGAACGCAGGCCGCTCCTGTTTCGATCATGCCTTTCATCAATTCGAACGCGTTCAGAGTGCCGCCGAATCCTGCCTCGGCGTCCGCAATGAGCGGCGCGAACCACGTTTCGCTGGGAGCGACTTTACCTTCTGCGTGGTGAACCTGATCGGCGCGCTGCAGCGCATTGTTGATGCGCCGGCAGAGATTCGGAACGCTGTCGGCTGGATACAAACTCTGGTCGGGATACATTGTGCCGGCGTGATTGGCGTCGGCTGCAACCTGCCATCCGCTGACGTAAATCGCCTTCAGCCCGGCCTGCACCTGCTGTACCGCCTGGTTGCCGGTCATGGCGCCGAGAGCATTGATGTAAGGCTCGGTCTGGAGCAACTGCCACAGGCGCTCGGCCCCCATACGGGCCAGCGTATGCTCGATGAAGATCGATCCGCGCAATCGCAGAACATCTTCCGCAGTGTAGGGACGCTCTAGGCCATTCCAGCGCGGGTTTGTTGCCCAATCGTAGTGGATGCAGTCCTGCGCCAGAGCATACTGCGCAACGCGTTCAGTGTCGCCCAGCGGCACCTCGGCCGTGAGATTGGTTTTGTGTTTATTATTTTCACTTCCGTTTGGGTTGGCGCGCATGTGTGTCCCCTCCAGCAAGGTTGCTTCGATTTTCGGGCGATGATGCTTGCTTCGATCTTCGGGGGACGGCTAGACCGGATTGAATTCTTCGTTGACGATCATGGCTTCGCTGATTTCGCGGGCCCAGCGAAAGCGGTTTGCCTCTATGACCGCAACCTCGCGGGAAAGTTCAGAAAGCAGGCGTTCCAGCTCTTCATCGAACAATCGCGTGATGAATTCCGGCGTGTGCTTCACTGCCCGCCCGTGCTGGTCTTCTATGCGGATCAGATCGCTGTGCAGCACGCGCTGCGCGATCATTAGCCGGTATATGCGGTCGGTCGCGAGGTCTTCCATGTAGCCGTCAAGCAAGCTCGCGCCTTTGCCGCTGAGCACGCCGTGCCGGTAGCGGATCACCGTACGCACCGCTGCCCGCGTCCCGTTCACGGTGCGTTTTCCTATGCCGTCCGGTGCCGGGCGAAGGGCGGGATAGCGACTCGCATTCCGTGACCGAGCCGCCAGCTGATTCGGAGCAGGGAACTGTGCCATCGCGATTACATTCTGATCGGGACGCCCCGTCCACGCGCCGTCCATCAGGCAGTCGGCTTCATTCTTTTTGTCCTTTTCCAACGCCGCCAGCGCTCGCGCATTCAGCTCCGCATCTTCGCGGCTGGGATAAAGCGCGGTCATCCCACCGATGGCGAGAATTCCACGATGATGGCAAATCTCCGGCATCAGCTCGCGCAAGTTCTGAAAAAACGCGACATTGTGCGGAATCGTGTTGCGATCGGGCAGAACCCAGGCGGGATCGTCAAGATTGAAATGAATCAGGCTGGCCATGTAATCCCAGCGCCCGAGGTTCAGCCCGATGATGTGGTCGCGTAAGTTGTACGCAAACTCTTCCATCTGGAACGCCAGCGGATGCGATTCCACCAGCGCCATGCATTTAATGTAGTTGTGCGGCAGCCCTCGCCACCGTGCCAGGGACTGGAACAGATCGCGCCACCACAAAGCTTCTTCGGCGGATTCGGATTTCGGAATGTAAATGCAAAGTGGATGCTTCAGCTCGACCGGATCGATGCCGTAGAAAATGCGCGCAACATCAAAGAGGGACGCCGAAATCAGGTCGCCAGGTATGACACCGGCCTGACTCATATGCAATCCGCGCGGCCGAATAAAGATGACCGTCTCACCGGGCCGGATCGTGACTGTTCGTTCGCGTTTCTTGTCGAAGTAGCTGAGCTGCCCGCGCAGGCAGGCAAGGATATTCGCGACTCCGGTTTCGTGGTGCGCCCAAGCGTTGACGCAAGAGTCTTCCAGATCGAGCATCACGCCGGGAGCGCCCGCGTTGAGCATCTTGACGCAGAGTTCGGCGTCGTCAGCCGGCCCCGTCATCTGATTGCGCTGGTCGCGGCACCAGTCGGGCAGCGTGATCCTCCACCCATTGCGCACCGCCTCAGACGGAAATCGATGCGCGGGCTTTACGCCTTCGAGTGCAGCTTGCAACGCCTCGACGCGGCGCGTCGCCAACCCCTGCTGGCGCGGCGTAAACACGCGGTGCAGCGGAAGGAAGAATTCGAGAAATCCGGCGGGCAGGTCGCGATCGGCGTCGAAGTCGGGCGGAGTGGTGTTGACCAGGTTCAGCAGGGAGGCTGTTTCCGGGGCTTCCAAGGCGGTCGGTGTCATGCTTCAGGCTCCTGGCGCCGCGGGGGTTCGGCCTGTGTGTTCAATATAGTGAACAAGAATTCACCATACTGGCGGATCGTATGTGACCTTTCCAGGCAGGTCAAGTCTGGTGTTCAATACATGGAACATATATTCACTTTGTTGTACATGCATCATTTTGCTACCATAACGATTCGGCATGCCCTTGAATCAGGAATCCCCGTCGGTCGCCGTCGAGCGGGCTCTTGCCATGCTCGAGGCCGTAGCCCAGGAACCGGAAGGTCTGAGCAACGCTGCCATCAGCCGCAAGCTTCAAATTCCAAAGAGTTCGGCCAGCTACATCCTGCGCACCCTTGAAACGCAGGGATATCTCAACCGGGACGGCGAGACCGGCAAATATCGCGTGGGTTTGAAAATTCTCAGTCTGAGCCGCGGCGCGCTCAGCGGAATTGATGTCCGCGAAGTGGCCCTCCCCATCATGCGCAATCTGATGGAGAAGACTCATCTCACTTGCCATTTGGCGATCCTGGACGGGCCTGACGCGGTCTACATCGAAAAAGTCGAGCCGCAAGGATTCATCCGCATGGACACCTGGGTCGGCCGGCGAATGCGGGTGCATGCTACGAGCGTGGGCAAAGCTCTGGTGGCTTACATTCCGCAGGAGAAGCTGGAAAAGATCCTGGCCGAGCGCGGCATGGAGAAGCGCACCGCGAAGACCATCATCAGCGCGAGCCGCCTGCTCAAAGAACTGGAGAAAGTGCGCGCCCAGGGCTATGCCGTCGATGATGAAGAAAATAATCTAGGCGCGCGATGCCTTGGCGCACCGGTGTTCAACCAGAGCGGATCTATTGAGGCGAGTCTGGGCTTGAGCGGTACCATCAACCAAGTGAACGAGCAGACCATGCCCCGCATTATCGAAGCATTGAAAGACGCGTCCCGGCACGTCTCCATGCAACTCGGCCATCGTGCCCCTCGCCGCCGGGTCAGCGGAGTTTAGCGGGCTGGCCAACATTGCTTTTTATGAGCAGCGATAATTCCAACCGGAAGATAGTTCAGCACTACAACGAAGTAGATGAAGCCTCACGGCTGCGTCGTGGATGGTTTCAACTGGAGCAGGCACGCACGCAGGAGTTGATTCTGCGTCATCTTCAGCCACCCCCGGCAACGATTATTGACGCGGGCGGCGGTTCCGGAGTCTACGCCTGCTGGCTGGCGGCCCAGGGATATCAAGTGCATTTGACTGATCCTGTGCCCAAGCACATCGAGCAGGCCCGCTCGGCGTCGGCGCTGCAGCCTGATCATCCTCTCGCATCGTGCGAGGTGGGAGATGCGCGCTGTCTTTCTTCTAGCGACTCTACCGCCGACGGGATATTGCTCCTCGGACCGCTTTATCATCTGGTTGAAAGGGAAGACCGAATAGCCTGCCTGCGTGAAGCGTACCGCTCACTGAGACCCGGGGGGCTGATTTGGGCGGCCGGTATCAGTCGCTTTGCGTCGTTGTTCGACTCGCTATCGAGCGGATTCTTCGATGATGGCGCATTCGCGCCCATTGTCGCGCAGGACCTCGAAGACGGCCAGCACCGAAACCCCACAAGCAATCCGATCTACTTCACCGACTCTTACTTTCATCGTCCGGGAGAATTATCGCGCGAATTTCTCGCTGCCGGATTCCAGGTCGTCGAATTGGTCGCGATCGAAGGTCCGGGATGGCTGGCTCGCGACTTCGAAAAATTGTGGAGCGACCTAACGCAGCGCGAACGCCTGCTCGCCGCAGTCCGCAAAGTCGAGCGCGAACCCTCCGTCATCGGCGCAAGTGCGCACATCATGGCGATCGGACGGAAGTGAACCTGAGCTCTCTAGTACTTCACTATCGCCGCAAACGATTTCGGATCAAGCGAAGCTCCGCCCACCAGCGCGCCGTCAATCTCTTCTTGCGCCATGAGCGCGGACGCATTGTCCGGCTTCACCGATCCACCATACAGAATGCGAAGACCCTGAGCGAACTCCTCACCAAAAATCTCAGCGACCTCGCTGCGGATCACAGCATGCGCCTCGGCAGCGAGTTCCGGTGTGGCGGTTTTGCCCGTGCCGATCGCCCAAACAGGTTCATATGCGACGACCAAGTTCGCCGCTTTCTTCACGGAGACGGCGTGGAAAGCGCGTACGCACTGGCGGCGGAGAACGTCATCGGTCAACCCGGCCTCGCGTTCTTCGAGGACTTCACCGACGCAGCAGATCGGCGTGAGCCCTGCGTCCAGTGCGGCTTTCAAACGTAGGTTGACGGTGTCGTCGGTCTCGCCGAAGTACTGGCGGCGCTCCGAGTGCCCGACGATGACGTGCGTGACGCCGATGGCCAGCAGTTGTGCTGCGGAAGTTTCTCCGGTGAACGCGCCTTCTTCTTTCCAGTGAACATTCTGTCCGCCGATGGCCACATTCGATCCCCTGGCCGCTTCGACGGCAGCGGGCAGATCGAGAAACGGCGGGCAGACGACAATTTCGTCGCGAGTGTGCGCGGAGACCAGCGGCAGAAAGTCATGGAAAAAGTCGCGAGTCTGGTCCGGCGTCTTGTACATCTTCCAGTTGGCGGCCATTACTTTTTTTCTCATGAGTGAGCCTTTTCGATGCGGAATTCGGAAGTGGCATTCGAACGGTGGAGTCTCTCGGCGCTGCGTTCGTACGCGCGCCGCGTTGACAGGTCGAAGAGCACGAAGCGACAGAGCGTGACGTGTTTCGTGGAAGACAGAGCTTCGAGCGTGGCAGAGATCGCAACTGGGGCGGCTTCGGCTGCCGGATACGCGAACGCGCCCGTCGAGATCGCAGGAAATGCCAGCGAATTCAGAGCGAGCTCATCGGCAAGGCGCACAGACTTGAGGTGGCAGCTTGCCAATGTCCGGGCTTCGCCTTGTTTTCCGCCGCGATAAAACGGACCCACAGTATGGATGACGTGTTTTGCCGCCAATCGTCCGCCGGTCGTGATGACGGCCACCCCGGCTGGCAGCGTTCCGATTTTGCTGACGATCTGCCGGCACTCGGCAAGGATGGCAGGGCCCCCGGCATTGTGAATGGCACCGTCGACTCCGCCGCCGCCCAGGAGATAGGAGTTTGCCGCATTCACGATGGCGTCCGTCGCCTCCCCAGTAATGTCGGCGGGGCCGTGGATCTCAATCGCTTTGCCGCCATCGAGCAGAAGTCGAATTGTGAAGCTTCGCACGCCAGTGCCCAGGAGAGTCACTTCTTGTCCGTCAACGCCTCGACTCCGGGCAGCTTCTTGCCTTCCAGAAATTCCAACGACGCGCCCCCGCCGGTGGAGATGTGCGTCATCTTGTCGGCTACGTTCGCGGCATTTACGGCCGCAACTGAATCGCCGCCGCCGACGATGGAGATGGCACCGGCGTTTTCCGCGATCGCATGCGCGATCTTGAATGTCCCTCGGGAGAATCCTGGGACCTCGAACACTCCCATTGGCCCGTTCCACAAGATCGTCCGGGCCCGAGAAATTTCCTCCGAGAACAATTCAACCGTCTTGGGACCGATGTCGAGAGCCATCTTCTCAGTCGGGATGGGCTGACCTTCGCCGATCTGCTGGACCACGGCATTGATCTCCGGCTTCGTGGCGACCACATGATCGATGGGCAGCAGAAGTTTAATGTTGCGCTTCTTCGCTTCAGCCAACAATTGCCGGGCGAGATCGACCTTGTCGGCATCGAGCAGCGACTTGCCAATCTCCTGCCCCTGTGCTTTGAGGAACGTGTAAGCCATGCCGCCGCCGATAATCAGCGAATTCACCTTGTTCATCAGGTGCTGAATCACGCCGATCTTGTCGCTGACTTTTGCTCCGCCGAGAATGGCGACGAACGGTTCCTCGGGATGTTCCAGAGTTTTGCCCAGGTATTTCAGTTCCTTCTCCATGAGCAGCCCGGCTGCGGATTGCTTCACAAACCTGGTAATCCCCGCCGTGGATGCATGCGCTCGATGCGCTGAGCCGAAAGCGTCGTTGACGTAGTACTCGGCCAGATGCGCGAGCTGTTTGGCAAATTTTTCATCATTTGCTTCTTCTTCCGCATAGAAACGCAGATTTTCCAGCAACAGGGTCTGGCCCATTTCCAGCTGCGTGGCGACTTCTTCAGCCTCCGGCCCCACACAATCCGGGCAGAATCCCACGTTTTCGCCCCGCGCCAGTTCCTTGTCCAATAACATGCGCAGGCGCTCGGCGACCGGCTTCAAACTTAGCTTGGGATTCGGTTTGCCCTTCGGACGCCCCAGGTGCGAGGCCAGAATCAGGCGCGCACCGTGCCGCAAAGCATATTCGATCGAGGGCAGCGTTTCGCGGATGCGGGTGTCGTCCATGACGCGCCCATCTTCGAGCGGCACATTGAAATCGACGCGCATGAAAATACGGTTGCCGTTAAGAGGAAGATCACGGATCGAAAGCTTGGACATCGCTGGTCATCCTTATGGTACAGGTGACTGTAATGTGGCGCGGCCACCCGCGCCACTTAAGCTTACAGACCCTTGCTTGCGAGGTAGTTGATCAGGTCACGTACGCGGCAAGAGTATCCCCATTCATTGTCATACCAGGAGATCACCTTGACGCAATTGCCCGCGACCACCAACGTCATCGGCGCATCCACGATCGAAGAGCGCGCGTCGCCCTTGAAATCGGACGACACGAGTTCGTGCTCTTCGAAACCCAGATATCCCTTCAGCGGACCCGATTCAGATGCTTTCTTCAGCGCCGCATTCACTTCTTCCTTCGTTGTTTTCTTCTCGACCCAGGCTACCAGGTCCACCACCGAAACATTGGGAGTGGGGACGCGCATGGCGAATCCGTCAAGCTTGCCCGCGAGTTCCGGAATCACCAGTTTCAGCGCCTTGGCCGCGCCCGTAGACGTTGGAATCATGTTGATCGCGGCAGCCCGCGCCCGCCGGAGATCTTTGTGCGGAAAGTCGAGAATTACCTGGTCGTTGGTGTAGGAGTGAATCGTGGTCATGGTGCCGGCGACGATCTTGAACTCGTCCTGAATCACTTTTGCGACGGGCGCGAGGCAATTCGTTGTGCAGGAAGCGTTCGAAATAATGTTGTGCTTTGCGGCGTCGTATTTCTCGTGATTCACTCCCAGCACGAGTGTGATGTCTTCATTCTTCGCGGGCGCCGAGATGATTACCTTCTTAACCGACCCGCGAAGATGCTTCTTGGCGTCATTCGCATCGGTGAAGTGTCCGGTCGATTCGACCACAACCTGCGCTCCCACGGACTCCCATGGCAACGCTCCAGGATCTCTTTCCTTGAAAACCTTGATGGTTTTGCCGTCGATCGTGATGCTGTCAGGTCCGGCTGAAATCTGGTTCGGGAGGTTACCAAGAATCGAGTCATACTTCAGAAGATGCGCCAGCGTTTTAGGATCGGTCAGATCGTTGACCGCGACGAACTCCAGGTTCGGATCCTTAAGCGCAGTACGAAAAACGTTACGGCCGATTCGTCCGAAGCCGTTAATGCCAACTTTAATTGCCATGATCCCTCCGTGGATTTATGAAGGCGTAAATCAGGTTTGGTTGAAAGTTCAACTGTAAACACATGATGTTAGCAGGGAAAGGGAAGCCCCGTAAATGCTGCCCGCGTGCTGGTATGGCTCAAGTTGAATTTTTCTGCGCACTCTGCGAGGGGGTATTCCGTGCTGTCTGCCGCTACAGGCTGTTGATCTTGCGGGTAAATCAAGATGTTGAAATCGAGTCAATTCACCAAGAGTATTCTTCAATGTCACTTGGCCGCTTCGGCCTTCTTCCGTTTAATTTTTCGCGCCACGTCGGGCCAAAATTCTTTAATCACAAGCGTCGCCGCGTCGGTTCCCATCTGCGTTACCCAGACCGTGGCGGCGTTCGACAGGTTTCGATCCGACGAAATATACATATGGGGATTTGTCGGCGTGCTCAGGTACGTACCTTTGGGATGGTAGCTGAACGTCGAGATGCCGGCCGACGTGGCGCTCCCGATCACTTCCGAAAAATTGAACTGGCGGTGACCCGAATCGCCCCGGGTGACGAAAACGCGTGAGGCCGAATAGACGAAGCGGTGACCGAAACTGCCTTTTCCAGACTGATAAAACCTCGGATCCTGGTGGAACGCGGAGGGAAAAACGGCACCCACCATGAAGTTTTCAATCACACCATCGGCCCATGTAGTGCCGTACCGCTTGCCGTAACCGGCCCAGCCTTGCCCGTACTGAGGTTCAGCGTTGTCCGCTTGATTGATGCCGGCGAGCAGTCCGTACCAGGCAAAATTGACAGGGTCAAACGATCCGCGGGCCACGACCCTGAATTTTTGTTTCGCGGTCAGCGGGGGCAGGTGGGCGCCGTTCTGAACTGTCAGAAAATTAGGTAACGCGAAGCCCAGTCGTTGGCTGGAGGAGTCGGCTGGTTTCTTTGGGGCATTGGGGTCCGTCGTTTGGGCGTCTTTGTTCGCAGATGCTCCTTGATCTTTCGTTGTCGTGGGAGCCGGAGTCGCCGATTGCGCCTGCGCATCGGAGCTTGCCGCCGGTGGGGTGCCCTGTGCCGGGCAGAGCATGGGGAACGACAGAGTTACGAATGCAAGCCAAACCGCGAATTGTGCCGCAAACTTGATAGACAAATATGTCTCCCATGGAAATCTGAAGCGCCGCTGCACCGGGTGTGTTCATTCTATCAATCTTAAGCACTAATTCCGGCTCCTGGACGCACAAAGCAGCGGGCGGCAGGTCCACTGCCGCCCGCTCCTCTGAAAACGGTTCCTTAGAAGTGAAATCCAAGTTCCGCCGTCAGTGCTCGCGGTGTGACATAGTGTGTGCCGCTGAAGGTGGAAAGGAAATTGTAAAGGGCATATTTGTTGGTGACATTGATGGCTGTGACTTGCAGGCTGACTTTATATTTATCGCCATGGAACAGGTTGTCATGTCCGACCGCGACGTCGAACAGGTTGCGAGGCGCGATGCGTGGTGGATTGCGATCATCGTTCTCGGTCCCCGGCTCCGGTATCTGCAGAAGCGAAGATCCATACTCTGAAGCGGGGCACAGATCACTGGAGCTGATTGGCGTTCCGATAGGATGCGCCGCGCTCGGCAGGGCGGCATGTACTCCATTGCAGAACAATCCCGCCTGGAATTGTTGATCCGGACTCAGCCCGGATACGTCGACCACGGCGTCAGTCCCTGCCGGGCCGTTTGCGCAGTTGCCGCCAGCACACGGCGCCGGACCAGCCACTAACCCGCTGTCATACCTCCAGTTGAAGCCCATCCACGGACCGCGCTTCCATGGCTGGTACTGCATGTGAGCCGTCATGTTGAACTTCTCGTCGTGGTCGATACGGAATGGCCCCACCGCGGAAGGAACCGCCCCGGCTCCTCCGATCTGCGGAGTGAAGAAACGGGCAGCCACGCTCGAAAAGACCACCAGCCCTGAGAATCCGTGCAGGCTCGGCACGCTGACCCGTCCCGCGTATCCCGGAATCTTGGAGCGATCCCACTCGATCGGAAAAGTGATGGGAGTCGCGCCCAGCACGCTGAAGTCGTAGGCATTGTGTGTGTACTTCCAGATGTACTCGCCCGAGAACACAAGATACTTTCCGAAAGCCTGCTGGATCCCGGCGTGAAATTCATTGCGCCATCCCGGACTAAACGGAGTGATACCCGGCGACGAACAGAGAAGCAGCGGATTGAGAACCGGATCGCCGCATCCCAGGCTCGAAAGCACAAGGTTTTCGTTGAATGGACTTTCCATCGTACGGGCATAAGAGATGCGTAACACAGTATTGGTTTTCTTGACGTTGTAAGCGATCCCGAGACGCGGCTCGGCTTCGCGATGCGTGGTCAGTCCGTTGTAAAAATCGCCGCGCAAGCCGACATTGAAGGCCCAGTTTCCCTTGGTGATCGCATCCTGAACATAGAGCGCAAGTTGCTTGACGTCTGTATGGCCGCGGAACGAATACAGTCCACCCCCTTGCGTCAGATCGTAAGGAAGCAACGTCGTGCAGGGAGCATCTAGAGCGACACCATCAGCGAAACACGGCAGACCGCTCCCATCAACCAGCGAGCCAAGATAGGTTGGGTCGACGATGCCGACATTGTCGTTTTCCGTGAGGAAGGTCTGTTCATAGACCGCACCCGCCTTGATGTTGTGAATCCCCTTGACGTATGCCACCGATGATCGGACACCGGCATTCGCAAGCGTACGGTCCTGGCCGACGGTTTCGCTCTGGACGCCCGGCGCCCCCAAGTCCGCGAAAGGATTGGCGCTCGGATAATAGTTGTACGCGTCACGCCGGATGAAGGCGCCGAAGGTGAACACCGTTGTAGGACTGATCAGTCGCGTCCAGGAAGGCGCGATGTTGAACGTTTGGATCTGTGACCTCTGATCGGCCAGACCGACGATGTGGCCATCAGGGTCGAGTCCACCGTCATCGACAACCACTCCGTTCCACGGTGTAGCCAGTTGAGCATCGAAGGAATTTGGCGTCTGGAACCATGAGCGCGTGTAGCCGAAGTTCAGGTGAATCGAATCGGCGCCGCTCAGTTGATAGTCGACCCGGTCGAAAAGATTCTCTTCATTGCCCTTGTCGTGCATGACGACAAATTCCGGAGGATCAAGAAACCGCCCGCTGTTTAAGCCGCTGGCAGAGATGAAGTTGCCCCAACTCTTTCCTCCGTAGGCCATATTCATGCCCAGGTCAGAGGTTCCAAACGAACCATAGGAAGCGATGACGCTGCCATGCGGGGTCGTAACGCCCTGGCCGGATTGGGTAGTCACATTGATCACGACGCTGGTCTTGTCCCCGAACTCGGCTGGCGGAGCGCCCGAGATAACTTCCATTGACTGGATCGCGTCGAGCGGAATCTGGTTGGAAAACACTTTGCTCTGTTGGTCCGTGATGGGCTGGCCATCGACCGAGAATGAATTCTCCGCGTGATCGCCCAGGCCGTGGAACAGGCCATTTGAATCGGCGGCGATGCCGGGAGTGGATAGCGTGACCAGGGAACTGACCGACGACGATCGGCTCTCGAGCGGCATCTTGTCAAAAAGTTCCCGGTCTACATCGGTGTGGAAGGTCGAATCGTTCTCCACCAGGTCGCCGCCAGTGGATTCGACGGTGACGGACGTGGTTGATCCGGCCACAGCCAACTTCACCGAAATCGATACAGGTACAGACGATCGCGGCTCTACATCTTGCGAGAAAGCCATGAATCCGTCCGCCGTGACCGTGAGATGGTAGGGATTGAAGGGAATGTTAGTGAACTCGAATCTCCCGGCAGTGTCGGTAACGGCGGACCGGTCAAATCCGCTGACCGGATTATGAATTTCGACTTTCGCCTTGGGTACGACAGCTCCGGTCGAGTCCAACACCGTGCCGTTAACCGATCCGGAATTGCCCGCAGACTGCGCACCCGCGAGGGTAACTGCCAAAGATATAACCGCAGCGAATGCGGCATAGCGCCACGAATAAGAAGTAGGCATGACGGTCTCCTGAGATGAATGGACAACTGCTGAATAGGGAATTGGCCGGCCGGACGCGCAAGCGCCCAGCCGGAACTACAATTTGAATTTGTAGAAATCCCTACAGGAGAGCAGGAGGACCGCGAATGCCTAGATCGGAGAAATCGAGGCGCGCCTTGGCAACGGCATCTTCTTCACGCAGAAGGCCGATAGTCGCAAAGACCGGAGCAATGTGAGCGGAGCTTACCGTGGGGCTGGTGCTGTGCGCCGCCACGCAGATCGAGCAAGAATTAGCCGCGGTCTGATTGGGGTGATTGTGGGTAGACTCCACGGCTCCCGTCCACAACATCAGGGACAGGCAGAGCCACGCCGACCACCGTATAAACGACCGCATTAGTTTCCCACTTCGGACTTAGACTCTGCACAGCTTAAAAGGGTTATCCGCCATATTGCAACATCCGGCAAGTTACTATAGACATTACCGGGGCGAGCGGGCTGCTCCGGCGAAATCATCCAAATCTCAAACGCGAGGGACGAATGTCAGAACCAACGTACGAGGAACTCAAAGCAAAGCTGTCTGAACTTGAAAAACAAGTTGAAACCAAGAAACGCAGCGGCGACCTGATCTTCAAAGTCGGCGAAAAGGGTGGAGTCAGCGTCTACGGCCTAGGCCGCTTTCCAGTAACGCTCTACTACGAACAGTGGAACCGCCTGCTGGGAGCAGCTGGAGACATCAAGACTTTTCTGGAAGAAAATAAATCGAAATTAAAACTGAAAGAGCAGGGCTGACGGACTCTCCGAGGCGTCTGCAGATAACGACGGTGCGTTCTCGGAAGAGGCTGTGACATATGAGGCTCTCATCGGTGACGTATGGCGGCCTCCGCAATTGAGTCGCGACGATCCAGACTGGCGCGGTCCCATTTAGCGCAATCGGCAGCCGCCGAATAAGTTTTGTCAAGAAACTCCAGAACGGTCTGAGTCGGATCGGATGTCCGCCGCACGTCGTTATACTTCAGCAGAAATTCGCCAAGCTCGCGATTGAACGCACCTTGGCTTGTAACCACGGCATCGCTTAGGCCATCCGGTACGGGCGCTGCGTAGCAATAGAACGCCGCCTGTCCGTACCCGCCATTTCCGGGCCAGAAGCCGGCGCTGATGCACTCGTGAGAATAAGCTTCGGCCTGAATGCGGTCTGCTCCCGGACGGGCGGGCGCTCTGCGACCGTTAAAGCGAGTCACCGCGAGATCCATGGAACCCCAGAAGAAGTGGACCGGGCTGATCTTGCCATAGAAATTAGTTGAGAATCGTTTCAGGATCGTGTCCGCATTGCTCAAAACCCGCCAGAATCGTGAGACGGCATCGGCGTCGTAGCTCTTGTGAACAGTGTCCTGATCGAAGGCGATTGGATCCTTGAGTTCCACCGGCATCGGATTGATATCAACCTTCACGCCCAGATTACCGAGGACCGTCAAGTATTCGGCGAAAAACGCGGCAACCGTTTGCGGGCGCAGCGCCAGTCGTTCACTCTGGCCTGAACTGCATCGAAATACCACCTCATGTGCCAGGAAGTCGAACTCAATATCGAGCAGTCCGCCCGTTGGCTCCGGCATGGCCGAAGTGGTGAGTCCCCGCGCGGTGAGGTAAAAAGGCACGTTCCACCAGTGGTTTTGAACAGGGGTAAGTCCCAGGCGCGTCTTGCCCACAATCTGCATGAACATATGCAAGGAGTCGGCCGTATCTTTCCACTGTTCCCACTCGAGTTCCGGCCAGGTCTGTCGATTCGAGATTGCTTGATTCACGTGAACTCCGTGTTCCTGGGAAACTTGTCGTTACATGTCCTCGCCGAGCATTTTTCGGTTAGATATTCACCGCCGCCGCCCAACGCATGACCGGCTATTCCAACCCTAGCACGCGACAGTCCTCTCGCATCACTCAGCGCTCGTGTTCAAGCGTCAGCCGAGTTACCGCTCGGAGTCTTTTTTACCGAACTTGACAACGCAATCCCGGCGGTTCGAGCTATAATTAACGCAAACGTGCCCAAATATTCCATCGTAGTCCCGCTCCATAACGAGCAGGAGAATGTCACCGACCTCTACGACCGCCTCAAAGTGGTCATGGAGGCGCACGGGGAGAGCTTCGAAATCGTGCTGGTGGACGATGGATCGAGCGACCACACCTTCGCCATGCTGCGCGAGATCGCCGCGGTCGACAGCCGTGTGACCGTGGTCAAGCTGCGCCGCAACTTCGGCCAGACCGCGGGGCTTGCCGCCGGCTTCGATCACGCCCGCGGAGAGTACGTCATCGCCATGGACGGCGACCTGCAGCACGATCCCAATGACATCCCGTTGTTCCTTGAAAAAATCGCCGCCGGGTACGACATCGTCAGCGGATGGCGGAAAGTTCGCGTCGATAACTTCTGGATGCGCCGCATACCATCGCGCATCGCTAACTGGTTGATGGCCAAGATCAGCGGCGTCGACATCCACGACTTCGGCACCACGTTCAAGGCTTACCGCCGCGAGATTCTGGAGCAGGTTCCGCTCTACGGCGAATTGCATCGCTTTATTCCGGCGTTGGCCTCGTGGCACGGTGCAGCAATCTGCGAAGTGCCGATCCGCAATGTGAATCGCGAACGCGGAGTGTCGCACTACGGCATTACGCGCACCTTCCGGGTTTTCTTCGACCTGCTGACGATTCGCTTCCTGCTGCGCTATCTTTCGCGCCCGCTGCACTTCTTCGGCACCTTCGGGATGATGAGCATGTTCGGCGGCAGCGGCATCGTCCTCTGGCTGGGCATGGAAAAGTTTCTCCGCCACGTCCCGGTCATGGGCGAGCACGGTCCCCTGATGATGCTGGCTCTGGGCTTGCTACTAGGCGGATTGAACCTTCTCGCCATTGGCCTGCTCGGAGAAATGCAGGTCCGCCACTACTACGAGCCCAGCAAGCGCGCTCCGTATTCGGTCGACCGCGTTCTTCGTTCACAAAACGAAGAACACAGTGTCTCGGAGTAACCTCATATTTCTTATTCCAGTTATAGAGACGTAGCCTGCTACGTCTGCTCTAAGCCACATGCAAAACTGCCTCTGTCCGTAAGAGACCCTGCAATAGACGGCTCGACGACGGCAGATTGAGCCCGACTTCCGGGCGTATAATGTGCCGTTTGCCGCTCGAAGGAGTTTCTGCGATGGATAGAGCCAGTCAAACTCAGTACGAACTAAAACTCGCGCGCCGGACCTCGCGACTGGGCACAGAGACTGCCTTTGAAGTGCTGAATCGGGCGCGTGCCCTCGAGCGCAAGGGAAAAAGCATAATCCACCTGGAAATCGGAGAACCTGATTTCGACACTCCTGCAAATGTAGTGGAAGCCGGCATTGAGGCGCTGCGCAAAGGCTGGACGCATTACGGTCCTTCTGCGGGCCTGCCCGACCTGCGGCTGGCTCTGGCGGAGTATGTTTCACAGACCCGGAGAGTGAATGTTACGAGTGAAGAAGTCGTGGTTGTTCCAGGTGGCAAACCAATTATTTTCTTCACAATACTGGCATTAGTTGATGATGGAGATGAGGTCATCTACCCCAACCCCGGCTTCCCGATTTACGAGTCGATGATCCACTATGTGGGCGGACGTGCCGTGCCGATTCACCTTCGCGAGCAGCGTGACTTCGCGCTTGACGTCAACGAACTCGCTGGACTCATCAACGACCGCACTCGGCTGATCATTCTCAATTCTCCCCACAACCCGACTGGCGGAGTGCTCCAGCGCCGCGACATTGAGCAGGTGGCTCAAGCCATTGGCGACCGCAACATCATGGTGTTGTCGGACGAAATTTACAGCCGCCTGCTGTTCGACGATGGCCAGCATTTTTCCATTATGTCGGTACCGGGCATGCAGGAGCGAACCATCCTGCTCGACGGATTCTCGAAGACTTACGCGATGACCGGATGGCGAATGGGTTATGGAGTGATGCGGCCGGACCTCGCGGCACACATTACGCGCCTGATGACGAATTCGAATTCCTGCACGGCGAGTTTCACGCAGGTCGCCGGGATCGAGGCGATCCGGGGCGACCAGAGTTCCGTCGACCGCATGCGCGAAGAATTTCAGAAACGTCGAGATGTGGTTGTGGCCGGTTTGAACAAGATAAAGGGCTTCTCCTGCCGCATGCCGAAAGGTGCTTTCTACGTCTTTCCCAACATCACTGGCACCCGGTGGAAGTCGAAGCCGCTGGCCGACGCTTTGCTCGAACAGGCCGGAGTAGCGGCACTCGCAGGCACGTCATTCGGCGAGTTCGGGGAAGGCTATCTGCGCTTCAGTGTAGCCAATTCGCTGGACAACCTGCAGCAGGCCCTGGATCGCATCGACCAATGGACAAAGAAGAATCTCTAGACCACTCGTGGCATCTCTAAATTCATAAGGAGATGCACGATGCTGGGATGGCTGATTCGGCGGCGCCTGAACGCCTTCGCGCGGGACTTCAATTACGATGCCTCTTACATGCAGGAAGTGTACGATGTAAGCCCGCGCGCTTTCTTTCGCTTCTCGAAAATCCTAGGGATCTCGTCGTACCGTGAAGACGTTCCCAAGGAAGCGTGGTTCGCAGCCAAGCTGGTTGCGACGCTAACTGAAGATTGCGGCCCGTGCGCACAACTGGTCGTAACGATGGCAGAGCGCGAGGGAGTCAGTTCGGCCGCAATTCGTTCCGTACTGGCAGGAAACGAACGGGAGCTGCCGCCCGACGCAGCCCTGGGATACCACTTTGCGCGCGCCGTACTGCGGCGCGACATCGCGGAGTCGGATCGTTTGCGCAGCGAGATCGTGTCTCACTGGGGGAAGAGAGCCGTCGTCTCTTTGGCTCTGACCGTAGCCTCGTCGCGGGTTTATCCCGCGGTGAAGTACGCTTTGGGCCACGGACATGCATGCACGAGGGTGAATGTCGCAGGCAACGCCGTCACAGTGCGTCACGAAGAGGTTGAGGCGCATCAGAGTTAATCGTTACGATGCTGCGGGGTTCTGATGCAGGCTAATAAAAGTTCCAAAATTCTGAGACCGAAACCCAGCCGTCCCCAGATGCCGGGCTATGGCCTGCCTAAAGGCAGGAAAGGCCTGCTGCCGTGGACCTGGCCCGAGCAGCGCCTGAAGAAGTCGCATAACTACTGGATCACTACAGTCAAGCCGGACGGCTCTCCTCACACCATGATCGTCTGGGGCCTTTGGCAGGATGGCCGCTTTGTATTCAGCACTGGCAGCACATCGCGAAAGACTCGGAATCTGGCGGCGAATCCGAATTGCATCGTCTGCACCGAGCATGCACAGGAAGCGGTGATCGTCGAGGGCGTGGCCGAAGTTGCTGACGTTGCGGCTCGCCATAAGATGATTCCGGTCTACGAGCGCAAATACAAATTCGATTTATCGACCATGAAAGATGACATTCTTTCGATGAAAGAGCCGGTCTTTGCAGTGCGTCCGAAAATAGTCTTCGGTTTGTGGGAGAAACATTTTCAGAGCAAGTCGACGCGCTGGAAATTTTAGGCCAGCGATGCCACGCGACGCTGTTGCTCTACACGAAACAGCAGGTTCCTCACGGCTGCGCCGTTCGGAATGACAAGTGTTTTCGTTCTTCCAAACTCTTTGTCATTCTCACTTCAGTATTACTTGTCTATTCCTCACCGGGCTTCCAGGCGGGTGAGGAACCTGCTTTCCCCGTTACCCGGGATCCCATTCCGTTCCCACCAGTTCGTTACCTTCGTTACTGCCATCGCACCCTACTGATCACGCATGGGTCCAATTCGCCCACCTATAATTCACATCAAGGCAGCGACCACTCAAGTCATGAGCAAACCCCGTCCTACGTCGAAGCAATCGGCACTCTGGATCTACAATCCGTGGCTTGACCTGATTGTGGGCTGCGGTGCGTGGTCGGCTCCCCTCTTGCTTCTGTCGTATGTTTCACTGGCTTCGAGCGCGCGTACATGGTCGGTTGTGTTTTATGCGCTGGCTCTGTTTTTCAATTATCCGCATTACATGGCGACAATTTACCGCGCCTATCATCGTGCGGAAGACTTCCACAAATACCGGATATTCACCGTACACATCACCGCATTAGTAGTGCTGACGCTGCTGCTGTCACATCACTGGCTGCGCATTCTGCCTTGGATTTTCACAATCTACCTCACCTGGAGCCCATGGCATTACAGCGGCCAGAATTACGGACTGTTCATGATGTTCGCGCGCCGCGCCGGGGCCGATCCCAGCAAATCGGTTCGGCGTGCTTTGTACGGAGCGTTCATTGCGTCGTACCTGATTCTGTTTCTCGGTTTTCATACCGGACCGTCGACGGACCCTCTATTTATCTCGCTGGGAATTCCGCCGGTCATCAGCCGGTGGGAACAAATCATCCTCGGAGTGGGGTTCCTGGGACTTTCGGCCTTTGGGCTCACGAGCCTGGCTCGGGTTACGGGATGGCGAAAGCTCGCGCCTTCCCTCACCCTGTTCTCTTCGCAGTTCCTGTGGTTTCTGCTGCCGGCGGCGATCTCGCTGATTAAAGGCCTGGAGATTCCGCAGAGCCGTTACAGTTCGGGCGTGCTGGCCGTCATGCATTCCGCTCAGTATCTCTGGATCACGAGCTACTACGCGCGTCGTGAAAACAGGGGCGACGTTCACAGCAAGGAACAACGAGATTGGCGGCCGTTGGCCTATTTCAGCGTGCTTGTTGTTGGCGGCATTGCGCTGTTCGTCCCCGGCCCGTGGCTGGCGAGCCGCGCACTTCACCACGACTTCACGGCCAGCTTTCTGATATTTACTGCTCTGATCAATATTCACCACTTCATTCTGGACGGCGCAATCTGGAAGCTGCGAGATGGGCGAATCGCATCGCTCCTGCTGAACTCCAAAGATCGAATTACCGAGGCTGCAGCGGAAGCAGGAGGCAGATTCGCGACCGCCTGCCAATGGATCGCAGGGCGCTCAACAGGCGCTCATTGCTTGCGAGTGGGCGTGGCGTTGTTGCTTTTGGTTTGGGGGACGGTCGATCAGGCACGCTATTATCTGGCGCTACGCACCGATGACATGCACGATTTGCAGCGCGCCGCGGCTCTGGATTCTTTCGACAGTTCGTTACAGATGCGGCTGGCTGACCGGGCGCTGAAAGACGGCCAGTCTGGCCAGGCCGAAGCGGCGTGGAAAACCGTGCTGCGGTCAAATCCAGCCGATCCGGCCGCGCGGCAGGCGCTGCTACGCTTCTTGATCGATCAAAACCGGCTCCTCGAAGCCTTCGACCTGACTGATGCCTCGCTGAAATATGCACCCAAGGATGCCAATTTGCTCGTTGATCGCGGGTTCCTCTCGCTGCAGCGCGGTCATGCTGACCTGGCTCGCGCCGATTGGGAGCAGGCGATCGCCGTCGATCCAAATCAAATCAACGCGCATCTTTATCTGGCCAACGAACTGGATCGCGAAGGACAGGCTCCGCTGGCGGCTGCGCATTACACCGCTTATCTCGAGAAGATCGCCAGACAGCCGGTGCAGAATCGTCCCGCGCCCGAGCAGGTTATCGCCATCGTGCTGCGCCTTGCAGATTGCCAGGGGCGCGCATCGCAGACCGATACGGCTATGAAGGCCTATCATCTGGCGGAAAAGCTGGCGGTGCAGACCCGGCAGGCAAAGCTCGAAAGTGTGGCCGATGTGAACGAGGCCGCGCTCCAGGCCAAAACCGGCAAGCTGGACGAGGCGCTGCAGCTTTACCAGCACGCTCTGATGCTGGACAGCTCCGCAGGCGACACAGGGGCCGGTGCCGAGGACTGGTTCGCGTACGGTACCCTTCTGGAGGACTCCGGGTTTCCGCCGCGGTTGGCCTATGCATGCATGGTGAAATCGGAGAATTTGAAACGGGCAGCAGCTCTGACACAATCTGTTTCCGGGAAGGGGACCGAGGCAGCGACTCCAGATTCACCTTCTTCAAGTCGGAGAGAAATCGAGAAGGAGTTGGGCGCTCAGGCCTCGGTAATACGCCGCGATCCCGAACCGGTGCTGCGCGAGGCCCTGGCGTTGCGACGCTAAAGGCATCGTTCTAATGTGCATGCCGCATCCCATGAGCTAATTGACACGCTCTTGGTCCTGCACAACAATTAATCGATCCCAGCAATTCTTATGGAATGCTTCCCGAGGAGGAAGAGGATATGGCCGACGAAGTGCAAATTGATCAACCATCGAACGCGGGCAAATGGATTCTGATTGTGCTGTTCGTAGTGTTCGTGGCCGCGTCAGGATACGCCCATTGGATGACGCACCAGACGATTGAAAAGCTTACGCAGGACTTGGGCGCGAGTCAGGCCCAGCTCCGGGAACTGCAAAATCGCATGCAGACTTCCGAAGCCCAGCAGGAAACGCTGGCCAAACAGGCGGGCATGACCAAGAAAGAGCTGGCGCAGCGCACCGCTGCGTTGCAGGCTGAGCAGCACGCCGCCGAAGCCCGGCTGGAGCAGGAGCAGAAAGCGCAGATCAGCCAGGTAAGCGGCGACATTGCCGGGGTCAAGACCGATGTCGGCGGAGTGAAGGGCGATGTAGCGTCGACCAAAGCCGACCTGGAAGCGACGAAGGCCAAGTTGCAGAGTACGATCGGCGACCTGGGAGTGCAGACCGGATTGATCGCACACACCGCCGGCGACCTCGAAGTCCTGAAGCACAAAGGCGACCGCAATTATTACGAATTCACGCTGCTTCGCGGCGCCAAGCCCCAGCCGGTGGCCACCGTCAGCCTGCAATTGAAGAAGGCGGATGCCAAGCGAGGCAAGTACACGCTGAACGTTACGTCTGACGATAAGACTATCGAGAAGAAAGATCGTAACGTTGCCGAGCCGATTCAGTTTTACTCGGGACGCGACCGCATGCTGTTTGAACTGGTCGTGTGGACAGTGGATAAGAACAAAGCCACGGGATACCTGAGCACTCCGAAAAGTGCGCCGGTGCCAGTAACTGCGAACTAAACATTAAAAGATGAGCGGAGCACTTTTTCCCGGATCCCACGTGCTGCTGCAGATCGTGCTGCGCACGGGCGTGATTTATCTGCTGGTTTTAGTCGGCGTGCGTCTCAGCGGCAAGCGCGAGGTCGGGCAGATGACGCCTTTCGATCTTGTTTTGCTGCTTCTGCTTTCGAACTCTGTGCAAAACGCCATGACCGGGCCCGACACATCTCTTCTGGGAGGTGTGATTGCGGCCTGCACGCTGCTCATTCTGAATTATTTTGTGGCTGACGTAGCAGGCGCCAACCGTCGCTTGCGAAAGTTAATCGAGGGAGAACCTTCGCTGCTGATTCATGATGGAAAAACCATCGACGCACACATGGCCCGGGAGCACGTCAGTATGGATGAACTGCACCGCGCGCTGCGTGAACACGGCATCAACAGCTGTGATCAGGTCGCGCTCGCCGTGCTGGAAGTAGATGGCTCGATCTCTTGCTTGAAGTATGACGAGATCACCCCGAACGCGAGCACGCACCTGGCGCGAAGAAGATTCCTACAAAAGAAATCGTAAAGAAACAACTTCTCACGTCTCTTCTAGCCCGCCTCGGCAGCGAACCCGAAGTCACGTCTCTACGAGTGCTCAATTAGTTCTTCAGAAACTTCACACACACCGGTGATCCCACGTCGAACTTTTGCCCTGTTGGCGTGAGTTGGCCCGTTTGCTGATCGATGCGAAACACCACGATATTGTCCGATTTCTGGTTCGCGGCAAACAGCATCTCGCCGGTAGGATCAATCTCCATGCCGCGCGGTTCCTTGCCCCCTGTAGGAGTGATTCCTACCTGTGTCAGCGTTCCCTTACTGCTGTCGATTGCGTAGATGGCGATGCTGTCGTCTCCGCGGTTGGAAGCATAGAGAAACTTGCCTGAGGGATGCACGCGGATTTCTGCGTCGTCGTTGCGGCCGGTGAAACCTTTGGGCAGCGTCGTGATCGCTTGTACGGATTGCAGTCTTCCGCTTGCCGCATCATTCGAGAATACCGTTACGGTGTGCCCCATTTCGCTGATCACATAGGCGAACTTGCCATCCGGGCGAAGGACGAAATGACGAGGTCCCGCGCCGGCATCGACTTTGGCGAAGGGGGGATTATTCGGCGTAAGCGTTCCTTTGCTGCTATCGAACTTGTAGACCAGCAACTCGTCGAGGCCGAGATCATCGACCATGGCGAAGCGGTCGTCGGGCGAGAGGTCAATCGAGTGGGCGTGCGGCCCTTCCTGGCGCTCCGCATTCGGGCCGTGTCCGGTGTGCTGCACAAAGGCGGAAGCTTCGCCGAGTTTCCCATCGCTGAGAACAGGGAAGGCCGCGATACTGCCGCCAGTGTAGTTCGCCACCAGAACATACTTGCCGGTCTTGTCGACAGTGACATAGCACGGGTCTGCGCCGCGAGTGGGCACTTCGTTCAGAAACGTGAGTTTGCCCGTCGCGTGATCAATCGAGAATGCGCTCACTCCTCCGCTGTTCGGGCCCTTGTAATTGGGGAGTTCGTTCACCGCATACAGAAAACGTCCTTTGGGATGCAATGCTACCCATGACGGATTGGTCGTCTCCGCAGCTAGGCCGAGTGGTGTCGTCTGGCCGGTACCCGCATCGTAGCGGTAGGCGTAGATGCCTTTGCTCCTGCTGCCGTCTTCTGTATACGTCCCGACGTAGAGGATGTATTGGCTGGATTTGGCCGGAGCGGGTTTTGCTGCCCCGGCGAAGGCAGTCGAAAGTAGAAACACAAGCAGAGCGGCAATGCACACAGAATTCCGGATTGTTTTCATGTCGTTATAAAACCGCATCAGGTGGCCTTCGCGCAAGGGCAGCTTTTTACCGGGTCAACACGATCGGCAACGGTTCGTCATAGGGCTGGATTACGACGCTGGTGGATTGGCGCTGGTTGAATGCATCCTGACTGATGGGAAATAGCACGATGATGGTGTGGGAGGATACTTCGCCGGGTTGAATCCTGGTATCCGGCGGAAGAGGCGGTTGTGCGCCGTTCTTCAGCGCGGGAAACGCCTGAAAATACCGGTCGAAGTCAACGGCGGAGACAGCGTCAGCGGTTGACTCGCCGGAAGCGGTCTTGACTTTTCCCTGAAGAGATTGGATGGCGAAGACCTTACCGCTGGTGTTGCGCAATGTGAAGGTCAGCGCCACCATGGTGGATCCCTGGGTGGGGATTTCGACAGAGGCAACGTTGTCGAGTGATCCCGAGGCCTGCGGCTTGGCCCTCTTCAGGAATGAAGTAACCAGAACCACCAGCAGTACGGCACCAATCGTGATGGCTACAATCTTGGCCGGCGGCAGATTCCGTTTCGCCGTACCGAACTCTTCGCCGATGTGAATAGTGGGGCCGGCCAGAGCCGGTGTTGCGGCCGTGGGTGCTGTCGGCGGCGGAACCGGAGTCTGATCAGGCATACGCTTTTCTCACTCGCCGATTCTACGCTTGCGGTTCAACGCAACGCGACCGCGCTCGGAATATTCACGTTCCTCAAGCCCCGGGTCGCTTATCTGGGACCGTTTCCCTCAGGATCCTGATTCGAGGTTTCCGCCACAACCTTCAGATCCGCGTCACCACTGTTCCAGACTTGCTCCCTTACCCCCCGTGGCATCACAACACAACCCTGGGAGCCACATCCTGGCGACTCTTTGGAGTCACCATGCATAAGAAAACCATCGCGGCCAAACGTCGGCGTTCCGGCGGCGGGTTGCAACTTCAAGACGTAGGGACCGTGCTTCGCCGTGCTCACGGGCGGACCGACAATCGTCCAGTCACCTTGTGGGATAGGCCCGACATCGTGAATATGCTGCATGTCGGGATTATTTTTGCCTGCGCCGGATCCGGAATAGCCGGTCGCCACTGGTTTTCCGTCCTGCTGCAGTTCACCGGTTGTTTGTGCGTAGGTCCAAGCGAACGCGTTGATTTGGCCTGTTGGTGGCTCGTGCTCCTTTGTCTCCTCTTCCATCGTCCCGCTCCTCTTTCTGGTCTATCTGCCAGTGTTGGAGGCCGCAAAACGAGGAGCAAGGTTATATGAACATGAAAAAAGAAAAAGTTGTGGAAAATACACAGTGACCCAGCGGACGAGGCGTGAGTCTCACCAGCCGTGCTTCATCGCCTTCGCGAATTTCTGCACCGGCAGGGTGTTGAGCACATCGTCCTTCGTCAGCCACGCGCGACGTGCCTGCAGAACGCCGTAGCGGATCTTGTCCATGTGCGAAGTGTGGTGCGAGTCCGTATTGATTACGATCTTTACGCCTTGAAGCTTGGCTTGCCGTAAATGCACGTCGTTAAGGTCGAGCCGGTCAGGATAGGCGTTCAATTCCATTGCGACCTTCCGTGCCGCAGCCGCAACCAGTACCGCCCGCATGTCGAACTGGTAGGAATCACGGCGCAACTGAATCCGGCCGGTGGGATGTCCGATGATCGACGTGTTGGGATTCTCCACGGCTCTGAGCAGGCGTTCGGTCATTTTCGCCGGCTCCTGGTTGAAAACCGAGTGCACGCTGGCGATGACGATATCCATCTGCGCCAGCACTTCGTCGGACAGGTCCAGATCGCCGTCAGCCAGAATGTCGACTTCGATTCCGGCGAAAATTGTGATCCCTTCAATCTTCCTGCCCGACTCGTGAATACGGGCGATGTGCGCGACAGCGCGCTTATCGTCGAGCCCGTTGGCGAAGGCCAGATTCTTTGAATGGTCGGTGATGGCCATGTATTTGTATCCGTGGGCCTTCGCGGCTTCAGCCATTTCTTCAATGGTATTCTTGCCGTCGGTTTCGACGGTGTGCATGTGGACGTCGCCCTGCAAGTCTTCTTGTGTGATGAGATCAGGCAGGGCGTGCTTTTCCGCCAGATCGATTTCGCCCAGGTTTTCGCGCATCTGTGGCGGGATGTAGTCGAGCTTCAGCTTGGCGTAGATTTCCTCTTCCGTCTTGCCGGCCACCGGCTTTTCGCCCTCCAGGGTCGCGAGACTGTATTCGTTCAAGGTGTAGCCCATCTTCAGAGCGCGTTGGCGCAGGGCAACGTTGTGCGCCTTTGATCCGGTGAAGTACTGCATGGCCGCGCCAAAGGACTCCGGCGGCAGAAGCCGCACGTCGACCTGCATGCCACTGCGCAGGTGGAAGCTGATCTTGTTGTCGCCGCTGGCGATGATGTCCATCAGCGGCGGGTACTTCGCCACGTACGCGATTGCTTTTTGCCGGCCTTCTTCCGTCGTACACGCTTTGCCGGTGACAAGAATGTCGAGATCGCCCACGGTCTCGCGCCCGCGGCGCAGAGATCCGGCAGGGGTGATCTTGTCGATGCCCGGATATTTCTCGAGATACTCGGCGAGCTTATCGGCCTCGGCTTGGGCCGCGTCGATAAGAAACCGACCCCCGATCCGGCGATAGTCTTCGATGGCCTTCAGCAGCTTGGTTTCGTGTTTCTCGCCCATGCGCGGCAGTTCGCGAATCTTGCCGTCGCGCGCCAGCTTCTCGACTCCATCGACATCGCAGATTTTGTAAGCGCTCCAGATCAGGGCGATCGTTTTCGGCCCCAGGCCTTGAATCTTAAGCAACTGCAGCATCGACGGGTGATATTTGGCGAGCAAATCACTCTGAATGGCGAGCTTGCCGTCCCTGAAAAGTTCCTGCAGATTATTCAGCATCCCCTTGCCGATGCCGGGGATGGCAAGCACCTGTTTGGGCTCGGCGATGAGATCTCTAATTTGTTGCGAGTGATTCTCAATAGCCTGCGCGGCATTGCGATACGACCGGATGCGGAACGAGTCCTGCCCGTCGATTTCAAGCAGGTCGGCAGTCTCGTAGAGAATGTTGGCGATGGCCTTGTTGTCCATGGCTTGGTTATCCGATCTAAAGATAAACAAGATTGGGGTGGAAGGGCCAGCGCAAGGAGCGTCGCGAAGCTCGAATAGGGCGGGGAACTGAAACTAGACACTTCAACCTGGCGGGTGCCGGTCGCGCTCGCGGAGCGGAGAATATATCAGTGCGGCTATTAAGTAGCCTTGGTCACGTTCGCTGCCTGCGGTCCTTTCTGACCCTCGGTGATTTCGAACTCGACCGGGTCGCCTTCCTGCAGACTCTTGTATCCCTCGGATGTAATCGCGCTGTAATGAACAAAAACATCCGGGCCATCCGCGCGGCCGATGAACCCGTATCCTTTGGCGTTATTGAACCACTTGACGGTTCCTTTCAGACGATCCACTGACGGCCCCTCTTTCCGCACGTCCTTATTTGGGGGGCCCAAGGACGTGCACCGCTGTAATCTAGGATGCATTCTGAAACGATGGAGATGGAGTGTCAAGAAAATCCGGGCGGCTAGGTTTCTGAAACCTTTCGGCGACCGACCCAAACGGAAGCCATAGACCTTACCGCCTTTGGGATTTGGTGCGCGACACGTGGTCGAGCCAGAGCACGGAAGAAATTGTCTTGGCATCTTTGATGGTGCCGCGGAGCACCATGTTTACGGCCATAGGCAGTGGCACCATGCGTTTTGAGATGAATTCGTCGGCCTCGGGCTGTGCTTTACCGGCGCGGAGTCCGGTGGCCAGAAAGACCGCCATGGTTTCGGCGACGAAACCGGGACTGGCATAGAACTTCAAGATTCGCTTCCAGTTCGCCGCGGTATATCCGGTTTCCTCCAGCAGTTCACGCCGCGCGGCCCTCAGTTCGTGTTCTCCGGGATCGATGCGCCCCGCGGGCAACTCCCATAGAAAAGAATTCGCGGCGTGACGATACTGGCGTTCGAGAAGGATCCGGGGCGTGGCTCCCGAGTCATCGACCGCCAGCACGACTACCGAACCGGAATGATGAATTAGGTCGCGATGGACGCGAATGCCGCCAGGTTCGTCGACATGGTCGGTCGTCACCGTGAACACCGGGCCGCGATACACAATACGCGAAGAGACAAGGCGCGCTTTCGTGGTTTTGTTGCGACGAGATGGATGAGAATTGGATTTCGTCATACCAACAATATAAAGCAGGCGTCAGACCTTCGGAGTCAGGCTCCTCTGACGGGACTTCCCCGCCCGGGCGGACACCTTCGTCCGCCCCGGCTAGTGAATCGGAATTGAAGTCGGACGTCCGAGGGTCTGCCGTCTGCCCTTCGCCCTCTCTGCTATCCTGCCGGGCATGGCACCGATGCCGCGGGTCGTTGTTGTGGGAGCGGGGAATCTTGGTTCTGCGCTCGCTGTGTCGCTTGCCGCCGCCGGATACGTGATCGATAGCATCGTGGCGCGCCGGCATGGCGCTTCGTTGAACCGAGCGCAGAAGCTGGCGACGGAGGTTGGGGCACTCGCGATCATCGATCTTCCGGCGAAGATGCGCGCAGAGCTCATCTGGTTCTCAGTGCCGGACGGTGAGATCGCCCGCGCGGCGCGGGATCTCGGCGGCAAACTCGACTGGAAGAAGCCAGAGTGGAAGAAAAAAATCGCGCTGCACTCCAGCGGTGCCGTCAGCAGCGACGAACTCGACGTTCTGCGACGCCGCGGAGCGGCAGTCGCGTCCGTGCATCCAATGATGACATTTGTGCGCGGATCGCGGCCCAACCTTGCGGGTGTTTCGTTCGCCATCGAAGGCGACCTTGTCGCCGTTCGCGCGGCACGCAGGATCGTACGCGACGTTGGCGGTCACGCTTTCTCAATTCGCAAGAGGGACAAGCCTGCGTATCATGCGTGGGGAACGTTCGCGTCGCCGCTGTTCGACGCGCTTCTGGCCACGACCGAGCAGGTCGCGTCCGTGGCGGGTGTGCCCAGTAAAGAAGCCCGGCGTCGAATCGTTCCGATCCTTCAGCAGACGCTTGCTAACTATGCCGCGTTGGGCGCAGCCGGAGCTTTCAGCGGACCCATCGTTCGCGGCGACGTCGAGACCGTGAAGCGGCATCTGCGCGTGCTCCGCAATGTCCCGCAGGCCCGGGAAGTCTACTCAGCGCTGGCCAAAGCGGCTCTGCATTATCTGCCGAGCAAAAGGCGGAAAGCCCTTAGCAAGATATTGCAAGGCTAACTCGTTCTTAGGTCACATCTTGCGACATTTCTCTTTCTCGAAGAGCCGGATTGCCTCTCATTCCTTTCCACATCTTGAAGCCCAGCACTGCGGCAATTGCGAGCGGCACAGAAGCGGCGGCGTGGAAGGGTAGCAACCAGAGGCCATTCGCGAAGAATTCTTCCGGCGAGAGGAAATGCCGGACCATCAACAAAGGAATCGCGATGATCCACTGCCAGAACAGAGCTAATGCGGCGGCGGCGAGCACTATAGCAAAAGCCCGGCTAGACCCGGCAAGCCGCCGCCACGTCCACGCCGTCAAGAGGATGCCCGGCAGCAGAATTACGTGGTCATACACCGCCTGTCCTGGCAGCAGCGTGATCGACGTGAGCGCGAAAAGCAAGCTGGCCGTCAACATGAAGGTGGGCGACGTAGCGGGAGCGCGGCGCATGCGCCACATCAAAACCAGTGCCGCCATCAGCAGTCCGGCGATCAGGAACGGCCCTAGAACTGGCCCCAATCTCGGACCGAGCGAATAAGTAATCAACGGCGGGGGCGCATAGTTTCCGTATCCCGAGAGCACGTGCAGCCACTGTGGAATCCAGTGCGGCCAGACCAGCAGTGACAGTCCACCCAGCAGTCCGGACCATGCGAGTAATCCGTAGGTGAGGGTCCGACGCTCGCGCCAGCGCGAAAAACTCCACAACAGCAAGTACACCCCGGCCACCGCCGAAACCTGTGGCTTGATGAACGTGAAAGCAAACAAACTCCCCGCGAGAAACAGTTTGCCGCGCGTCAGCGCCACAAACGAGGCAGAAAGCAAAAATCCCACAAGCAGTCCCACCTGCACGGCGAACAGGCCTTCGAGCACCGCATAACTGGATAACGTAACTGAAATGAGAATGACCAACAGTGGCGTGCGGGCGTGATACCCGAGCGCGCGCAGCCACAGCGGCACGCTGAAAGCCGTCAGTGCGGCAAACGCCAGTGCTAATGTAATTCGCATCGCCGGAAACGGCAGCCATGCCACAGGCCAGAAAATAAGGTCGACATAAGCAGGATAGGCGAATGCACGATAGTCCCGGGGCGGGTCCGCAGGATTGCGGCCATCGAAGGGACGCCCGAACAGACCCGTCTGTATCTCTCGGGTCGTTTCCGGACTGTACGGATTCCGATGCTCGTACAGCGCCTCGCGCGAAGTTAGCCATATTGGATAGAAATCGTTTCCGAACGAATAGCCACAGTCGAGACCTTTGGCTGCTCGCCCTTCCATCGCATGCGGGATGAAAATTCCGAGATGGTAATACGTCATGCTCGCTGCAATGAGCAGGGCCAGCAGGACGGCAAAACGCGGCCAGTGTTGGGTTGGAGTCCCGGGCATAAGCGAAGGGGATGGGATTCACTCCCCAAACGTAATCGGGAAGAATCGTATCAGGAACGAATCGCTGGGGCTCGGACTATGGTGAGGTGAAGAGATGCCCGAGTTTCTCCTTCTTGGTCTTGAGGTATTCTTCAGCGTGCGAGCTCGGAACGACCTCACAGGGTACGCGCTCGACCACGCGAACTCCGGCGCGCTCCAGGGCATCAACCTTATCAGGATTATTCGAGAGCAAGCGCACGCGCGTGACGCCCAATGCCTTCAGGATTTCGCCGGGCAGCGTGAAGTCGCGATGGTCGGCCTTGAAACCGAGGCGCTCATTTGCTTCGACAGTATCGAGCCCGGCATCCTGTAATTCATAGGCCTGAAGCTTGGCCATCAGCCCGATGCCGCGGCCTTCCTGCTGCTCGTAAATCAGAATGCCGGATCCTTCTTCGCCGATCATGGCCAGTGAAAGCTCCAGCTGCTGCCGGCAATCGCAGCGCAGCGAGTGAAAAACGTCCCCTGTCAGGCACTGCGAATGGACCCGCACCAATTGCGGCGCTGATTTAACATCGCCCATGACCAGCGCGACCGCCTCCTCGCCGGGCTTTCCATCCAGCGCTGCGGTCGCCTTAAAGCCGTAGATGCGGAACTTCCCCCAACGCGTGGGGAAATCCGCGGACGCGACCTGCTGAATGTTGCTCACTTGGTCATTATATCGGTTGCCGGGGGGGAAGCGCGGAAGGTCACGCAGTCCGATTTGTAACGGGCCGTCAGATGACGGGGAGACGCTCCTGCGGCAGGGGATGGCGCTGCGCACCTTGTCTTGCGAGATCGAATAGACCTACCGACAGCAGTACGAAGGACCACCACCAGAGGAAATATCCGACTCCAAGATCCGACCGGTCGGTTACAGGAAGAACACACCAGTGTGCATCGAGGATAAAGGCAGAAGCTGCGATCCAGGCAGCCGCGCGCTGGAATGAACGCGATCCTCGCCACACAATCCACGGTGAGGCGAGAATGAACAGGACCGTTACGACAACGCTTGCACCAGCGAGCGCGGTGGCGTACCAGGTTTCGAAGGGAGTGTCGCTGCAACGCCGCATTGCGCAGGATGCGAGTAGAAATGCCGCCCATCCCGGGTAGGCGTCGCTCAGCCCCCAGCTTTGAACACCGTTAATTGCCGGAAGGAACCAGGCGACCGCATGCATCAGCCAAGCCGCAGAAATCAGAAGATGCGGTCTTCTCATGCTGTTTATCATACGACCTACCCACGGGCGTGGAAGGGGAATATTGCATCCTGCTTCGATGGAATAGGCGCTCCGTTGCGCGTGGCAGGATGAAAGTGCCAATGGTCGAGCGCAACCAGAACTCTTTCGTCGAGCTTAGGGCCGAGACTTTGCAGCACCGTCTTGTTGACGATCTCGCCGCGCACGTCGATCGTGATTTCAACCACAACCTTGCCTTCAGAATCCGGCAGCTCCCACGGATACGCCACCGGATCGGACGTCTCGAACGGGATTGCCGGGCGAACTTCATCGCCGTAAAGCTGGCCACGAGTCAGAGTTCCGTAGGGAAGGCCGGCCTGGGTTCCGTGCCCGAGAGCGGAGAGCGTCTGAGTCTTCGAACTGTCCTCGGATTCGGCACGGGTCAGAGGAATCTGCGGCGCCAGCTTGGCCAGTTGCGCGGGCGTCTTCCAGGTTAACTTAGCACTGCTGAAGCGCTGATGACGGTAGCGCTCGGTCGCCTTGTCCGAAGAACTGTGAGTGCTGTCGTCGTGAATCTTGCTGGGCCAGTAAAGCCGGGTGAGCGAATGGCCGTTTTGCCCCAGGGCGACCGAGATGGGATTGATCAACTGCGGCTCCACGGGATAGAGCAGCCAGGCCAGCAGAAGTCCATGCAGCGCCAGTGATCCTGACAGCCAGCCCTGCCGGCGCGCGGTCGCGGGATTGAGTTGCGCAAACATCGGGCGCGTCCCTCAGCGGATGGTACTGCTTATTCTCTAGGTTAGACGCGAGACCGGGAGTTTCGTCAAGGCGATTCTGGTCCCCGCAAACGGGATGAAGCACCGCAGTAACGCGCGGGTTTGGTGCCGATCTGCGAACGCTGATAAAATAACTCAGCGATTTCAACAAACTAGCTTTGGTTTGATTCGGGTGGAACATCCACGGTTCGACCCGCGCGTGGGGCTATAGCTCAGCTGGGAGAGCGCGTCGTTCGCAACGACGAGGCCGTCGGTTCGATCCCGACTAGCTCCACCATACTTTCAAGCACTTGCAAGCGCCCCGCCCGCCAATCTTGTCACTACTTTGTCAACATGCGATCGAATGCTGTCACCTCAGGGCTTCCACTTGTCCAGAAATGCGATTATGTCGTCAGGGTCAAGCGAACGAGCTGACTCCCACTCGCCATTCTTCTGCGAATACAGCAGCTTGCCATCCGGGCCAAGAATCGCCAGCGCCGGGACGCCTCTTTCGAGCGGAACCTGATATTTCGCCGCCACATCGCTGTTTTTCTTGCCGTCGTCGCCGATGTCCACATGCACAACCTGAAAATTCTTTTCTACAAGGGGAGCGACATCCGTCTGATGAAATGCCTGGTCCAGCACGTGGCAGTCGTAGCACCAGTTTCCGCCGAAGACCAGGATTACGCGCTGATGATCTTTCTTCGCCTTGGCCACGGCTTCCTGAATCTCGACGTTGGCGTCCGCGTTCTTGTTATAGAGATTCGGGTTAGGCTTCAGAGCCGGAGGCATTTTGACCACATCGGAATGCGTCGCCACTACAATGCGCCACTGTTCACCCTGCTGTTGCCACGCTTGCTGCTCCGTTACGTAGCGGGTTCGCGGACCGGCTGCTGTTTTCGTCTTCATGGAAACTGCCAAACTCACAACATGGAGTCCCTGCTGATCCTGCTCTCCGAGAGTGCTGATTTCGAAGTCGGTCATGCCGGAAGAAACCAGCTCTTGCCAGAAATCGGTCTCCTGCGCAATGTCGGGTGTTGGCTCTTGGCCCTTGCCCATGAACCTCGCCGGCGGGTCAGTCGAATACAAACTCTTTAGCGAAGTGATGGTTGTCGCTGTCAATGCCCCCTTCCACTTTTCAATTCCGTCGAATGCAACTGATGGGGTTTGCGTGACTGAGTAGGTAGAAACAAGAAGAAGCCCAAAAGTCAAAAGAACACGGTTGGTCATTCAAGAGAACCTCGCCGGATTATAAACCGCGACATGTATTGGCGTTGCAGAAGGGGTGCCCGGAAATGCGACTGGCCATTGTACTCGGCACCTTGGGAGAGAAGAGAATGCCGCAGAGCGGCACAATCCCGACTCGCTTGACCAAATCTCAAAATCAGCTTCCGAGGCCATCGCTACTCGCCTCAGTCTGCGAATAAATTGCCCACGCACTCGCCAAATCCTGGACGATATGCCCTAGGGATTTGTACACCGTGATTTCTTCTGATGAGCGGCGTCCTGGGATTTCTCCCGCCAGCACCTGGCCAATCTCCGCGACAATGTGATCGTCCCCCACCAGCCCGGCGGCTTTGGCACGGAGAAATTCGGCTCCTTGCTTCAGCACGCCCTCGCGACTGTCGGCGATGAATCGCGAGCGGACGACGAGGTCATTGTCCACCTCCGCGGGCCCCGCAAATCCGGAGCCGACTACATTTACATGCGTCCCCGGACGCACCCACTCGCCCTTCAGAATTGGTTCCGTCGCTGAAGTGACTGTGCAAACGATGTCCGCTTGAGCCACTGCTTCTTCTACGCTGGGGGCAGGAGAGATCGAGACGCCCAACTCCGGCTGCATCCGCTTCGCGAATGCCAGTGCGCGGTCGGACGAGCGTCCCCAGACCACGATGGAGGTAAGGTTCCGCACCTTACCGATCGCCCGGGCGTGAGTGGCAGCTTGTTCGCCATAACCGAGAATGGCGAGTCGGGTGGCGTCTTTTCGAGCCAGAGCGTCGGTAGCCACAGCACTGGCCGCTGCCGTTCGGATGGCGGTGATTTCGTCTGCGTGAAGTACACATACAGGAGCGCCGGTTTCGGCATCGAACAGGATGACCAGACCCTGGTGGGACTGTCTGCCGAGAGCGAAATTCTGGTGGAAAACGCTGATCAGTTTTGCACCGAATGGACCATGAGCGTCCATCGCTCCAGGCATAACGCCGAACATCCGTCCGTCTGAAAGCGGAATAATTGAGCGCAGAAGTTGTTTGGTTTCGCCTCGCGAAAACGCGATCATCGCACTGCGCACAATCGGAATGCACACATCATATGTGAGCCGGCGGGCGATTTCTTCGCGGTCTACAAATCGCATCGGAGCGGGTCCCTCTGGAACTATGTTTCAGATACGATTTCCTCGTTCGATTCGATACGATCGGTCGATCGAAATCATTTCAGGGTACCAGAAACGGCTTCGCTCGGCGGGCCATTGGAAGGCGTAACAAATTGTGCAAATTCATGCAGTGAGCGGCGGAATTTCCCGGTTACGAGACTGTGATCCAGTTCATTTACGCGGAACAGTGTGCCCGACAATGGTATTCGAATTGCACGCTCCACAGAGCCTCGTGTTTCCCGGTTTCAGAGCGAGTGTTTGGCGAACCCGGCTACTATCGAGTACGTTTTAGGTTGAGAAGAAAACAGAATGTCGTCCACTGAGTTCGGCCATTTTGTCCTCACGATTGCCACGCTTCTTGTGGCCGTGCACGGCCTCGGCTATGTGGCCGAGCGGCTCAAGCAACCGCGCATCGTCGGAGAGATTCTTGCTGGCATCGTTCTCGGCCCGTTTGTGCTTAAGTTAATGGCGCCAGGCGCGTTCACGCAACTTTTCTTGTTTTCGCCCAGCGCCAGCACGGTCATGGGCTTTCTCTACCAGCTTGGCCTGATTCTGCTGATGTTCTGCTCCGGAGCCGAGACGCGCCGGCTGCTGGCGAAAGAGAATCGACGCAACACTTTTCTACTGCTGACCGTTTCTGATTTGGCCAGCTTTGCTCTTGTGCTGGGGCTGGGATTTGCCAATCTCTTGCCTTTGCACTTGCTCACCGGACCGGTAGGCCAGCCCATCTCAACCTTGCTCATTGTCGCGATCGGTACCGCGGTCTGCTCCATTCCCGTGATTTCTCGGATCTTCTGGGATCTTGGGATCATGAAGACCCGCTTTGTGAGCCTGATCCTCGGCTATGCGCTGCTTGAGGATATTGCGCTGTGGACGGTTCTGGCATTCGCCACCGCCATAGCCAAGTCCGCGACGCTGGCCAATCAGCATGTAATCGGAGCGGTTTCCTCCATATCGTCAGCACGCTGATATACACGCTGATTGCGTTGCTGATCGCGCCCGCCGTTGTGAAATGGGTAAGCAATGCTCGCTGGAATGTCCTCCATAAGGCCTCTCCGGTCGGCTATGTGATGGCAGTGCTGATGAGCTACTGTGCGCTTGCGGCGGTACTCGATGTGAACCTGCAATTTGCCGCGCTGCTCGCGGGCTACGGCGTGGTTGGCGGACTCTACGGGAGCCAAAGGGAACGGTTCGCCGCGCCGCTTGACGCCATTTCGAAAGTGTCGTTCGGCCTTTTCGTGCCGATTTATTTTGGCTTGATCGGTTACAAACTGGTTTTCGGCAGAGAATTCTCACTCGCCATTCTGCTGGCATTTCTGGTGGGCTCGTCGCTGATTTCGATTCTCTCGTCTGGCCTTGCCGCGCGGTTGGGCGGATTCCGAGGCCTCGACATTGTCAACATTGCCATGACGACGAATGCTCGCGGCGGTCCCGGAATCGTGCTGGCCAGCGTCGCCTATGATGCCGGCATCATCAATGCCGCGTTTTACACCACCCTGGTTATTACCGCTGTGGTCACCTCACAAATGGCCGGAGCGTGGTTGCGCTTCGTGCTTTCTAAGGGCTGGCCGTTGCTTTCTACCAATCCCGATGAAACGTGGGTCCATGGAGAAGTACCGGGAACGGCAGTCTCTCCTGGAATCATCTCCTAGATTGTTGGGGACCTGTCCGCTCGCTCACCCCTTGCCCTTGCGCGGCTGCTTTCGATAATCTTTTGCTTCTCTTTCAAGCGGAGGTTTCTGTGGACGGTGCAGGGCGTCGTGCGGCTTGCAGCATTGTTCTTTTTCTCTCGTCTCTGGTTTTATTCACTCCGAACATTGCGGCCCAGGCCATCCGGCTGCACGTGGATCTCACCGACGCTCCGCGCAACATTTATCACGCGCACCTGCAGATTCCCGCTCATGCCGGCGAAATGGCGTTTGTTTTTCCTGAATGGATTCCCGGCAATCACCGCCCCAGCGGTCCGATCGCCGCCCTCACCGGAATTCGCATGGAAGGCGCCGGCCACCCTCTTGCCTGGCAGCGCGACCCCGTCGATATGTACCAGTTCCACGTCACCGTTCCTGCCGGAGTTGCCGACATCGAGGTATTTCTCGACGCCATCACTTCGCAGGATAGCGCCGGTGGCGGCGGGCCGGCGGCCTCCAGTAATCTGCTCGACCTGAACTGGAACGCGGTGGTCCTGTATCCGAAAGACGCGCGCTCCGATGATGTGACCTTCGCAGCCTCGGTGACGCTTCCCGCCGGATGGAGATTTGGCACAGCATTGCCGGTAGCTCGGCAGACGAATCACGAAGTCGAATTCGCGCCATCTTCTCTCACTACGCTGATCGATTCGCCGCTGATCGCCGGCCTGCACTACCGCAGGATCGAACTCACCAAGCCCGGAGAAACTCCGGTTCATGTGATGGATCTTGTCGCCGACGCCGATACCGACCTCGCCATGACTCCGCAGGATCTCGCGTCGTATCAGAAACTCGTGGCTGAAACCGGAGCGTTGTTCGGAGCCCGCCACTACCGCGACTATCACTTCCTGCTGACGCTGAGCGACCAGGTTGGCGGGCATGGCCTGGAGCATCACGAGTCCAACGACAGCGTCGCATCCGAGCGAACCCTGCTTGATCCCAGTCTGCACATGCTCTACGGCGAACTGGTGCCGCACGAGTTCACCCATTCGTGGAATGGAAAATATCGCCGCCCCGCGGGCCTGGCAACTCCGAATTATCAGGAGCCCATGATCGGCGACTTGCTATGGGTCTATGAAGGGTTGACGCAATATCTTGGCACCGTGCTCGCCGCGCGCAGCGGCTTCTGGTCGCCCGAGCAATATCGCGAGGCATTGGCCCAAACGGCCGCCGCGCAGGAGAATCATACTGGCCGCACCTGGCGTCCTTTGGAAGACACCGCGCGCTCGGTGCAGACTCTCCGCATGTTGGGGTCGCAGTGGGAAAGCTGGCGGCGCGGTCTCGACTACTATCCCGAGGGTGAACTGATCTGGCTCGAAGTCGATTCGATCATTCGCCAGCAGACTCACGGCCAGCGCTCACTCAATGATTTTTGCCGCGCTTTTCACGGCGGCCAGAGCGGCCCGCCGCAGGTCGTCCCGTATACCTTTGACGACGTCGTCCACGCCTTGAACGAAGTCGCCCCTTACGATTGGGCAAGCCTTCTGCGCGAGCGAGTCAGCAAAACTGCGGCGCACGCACCGCTGGGCGGAATCGAGCGTGGCGGATGGAAGCTGGTCTACAACGACAAGCCGAACCTCTTCATCGCGGCCAGCGAGAAGCTCTCCAAGCGAGCGGACTTCTCCCATTCGCTCGGACTCTCGATTTCCAAAGACGGCAAACTCAACGACGTCACCGTCGGATCGCCTGCCTACAAATCCGGGCTCGGCCCGGGGATGACTCTGCTGGCGGTCAACGGCAGAAAGTGGACTCCCACAATCCTGGAAGCTGCGCTCAAAGCCGCGCAGGGAAGTGACCGCCCGATCGACTTACTGGTCGAGAACGCTCAGTTCTTCAAGACCTATTCCGTCAACTACCACGACGGCGCAAAGAACCCTCATCTGGAGCGGGTTTCCGACCAACCGGACATCCTGGGCGAGATACTGACGCCCCTCGGTACACCCTAGGTTCTAGTCCTAAGGTAAGGCCGTACTATTGGTCCCGTGCCCTGGAAACGCTGCTACAATCGCTGCAGAACTGGGGCCGGGTTGTCCGCACGCAGGAGTCCATGCGCAAGTTTTCCACATATATCGCAGGCCGGATGCTACTGGTCGCGTTGTGCTCGTCCGCGCTGCTGGCGCAGGTGTCGATTCGCAGGGTGCAGGTGCTGGGCAGCAAAGACGCAGTTGAGATTGAAGTCGAGTCCAGCGACCGCATCGTCCCGCAAACTCGGGTGCTGACCAGTCCTGACCGCCTCGTCATCGACTTTCCCAATGCCACTCCGGGCAGCCAGTTGCGCAGCCAATCCGTCGACCGCGGCCAAGTGAAGGATCTTCGCATCGGCCTGTTTGAATCCAAGCCTCCAGTTACGCGCATCGTGCTTGATTTGAAAGCTGCGCAGTCTTATCAGGTATTTCCTTATGGCCGGACGGTGATGATCAAGATCACCGGCGGCGCATCCGATACTTCCGCCGGCGTAGACGATTTCCCGAATCAGCCGACGCGTCCCGGACTGGTGGCGGCCAACTTTACCGCTAGCACAGAAGCCATTCATGTCAACGTTGTCGCTAAGCCGCTGCCGCTAGTGGATGTTTCATTCCGCAATGGATTGCTAGCCGTCAAGGCAAACAAGGCGACTCTGTCGGAAGTCTTGAATGCAATTCAGCAGCGGACTGGGGCCGAGGTTTCGATCGCACCAGGAGCGGAGCAGGAGCGAGTAGTCGTCGATCTTGGTCCCGCGCCCGCACCCGAGGTTGTGGCGCAGTTGCTGCACGGGTCCAAGTTTAATTTTCTCATTTTGAGTGCGGCGAATGACCCTTCGCATTTGGAGCGACTAGTGCTCACGCCCCGCGGCGAAGGCGGTCCGGTGGCCCTTGCGCCCATGCAAGCCGTGAATCAACCCGACATGGACGATTCCGACCCACCCCAGCCCGGCAATCCTCAGCAGGAGCCCCGCGCAGGGGTCGATCCTGTGGCGCAGAGGCCTGAGGTAGTTTCTCCCGGCGACGATCCCCAGGAATAATCGCGCTTTCCGCGACAGTTCACAACCATAAGGGTGGAATGAATGCGCCCCTATGGGGCCGTCACCAGCCGCACCGGCACCGGAGACGAACCCATCACCGCTGTGCCTACGGTCTGTCCGTTGCCGTTGCTGCATCCGGTCACGTTCAGAACTGTCACAGAGACGTTGCCCCAGGTATTCGTCTGGTTGATGAACACTTGTAGAAAGCCGACGATCGTCACCTGGCTGATTCCGGTGCCATTGATTGCATTCGCTGAATCGTAAATGGGAACCGAGACGATCGAGTTACTGGCGGAGATATTGGTGTTGGCTGCGATCAATGGATTCGATCCACCAGAAACGATCTTGAAGGGGTAAGCGGTATCATCGAGCGTATCCTGGCCGTCAGGCTGCCCGGCAGTCGGGCTTCCTTCATGAATGAGGCACGCCACACCCTCGGTAGTGTCAGTATCAGGATTCTCGTTCAACTCGACTGTGTTCAGGTTCTGCACACCACAATGATAGACCGTCGTCTGGTCACAGCCGGCGACGGCACGCTGATACAAACTCTGGCCGGCAGCGCAGGAGGGTACCGCCACAGGGGCCGTCGTGGGAGGCTGTCCGGGCACGTACAGTAGGTTCGGAGGCGCATGCGCATATGTGACATTGCCGTTGTAATTGGCGCCCGGCGTCGCTTGACGCAAGGCACAAGTGCCGCCGGAATGAACACAATCCGGTACCAGCCAGAAGGTCTCGCCGATCACATGCGTGCTGGTACCGTTTAAAGAGATCCCCGGGCGCTTGATCTGCCCGTTATTCGTATCGACGAAGGGTGTGCATGCGTTGGTGCAGTTGGCAGGATTCATTGGGTCCAGATTGGGCACCATCCACGGCTTCACGCATCGTGGCTGCACCGGGATGATCGTACCGGATGCTCCGTTATTGCCTTCGTTTCCAGAATTTGACGAGTTAAAGGCCTCGGCCACCGCCGTTGCATTCACGGTGTTCCCGGTATTTCCCCACAGGCGCGAGAAAAATGTCGGCAGGTTGTTGCGTGTGACCTTCACGGTGACCAGAGGATTCACTCCAAATGCAGCCGGCAAGCCGGAACAGGTCGGTGATGTAGTGCCGCTTGCCGAGTACGACACGGTGACTGTCGGTGAGACGCCGTTCACTCCGCCCTGTGTCGATGCCGCGAAGGCGGCCGTTGTAGCTGGGCTCGCGCTGCCACCGCAGATCGATCCCCATGAGGTGTTGTTCGGATCGCCGGTGAGGCTCGATACGGAAATCACCCGCGCCGCTGCAAGCGCTCCTGCATCGGCCGCCCGCTGCGCTTCCATGCGCGCCAGATACAGCGTAACCACATCGATCGAGAGCGCCGCCATTGCGACTATCGCAACCATAGCCATCGCCACCAGCACGATGGTAATTCCGTCTTCCCGGCGAAAGCTCGGTTGAAGGCGCCGGCGAATGAGCGGGTGTTTCATTGGTGGAGGAAATCTCGATTCATCAAATCTCGGTCTCGCATCAGTTTTCGTTCATGGCCACAGCCGTCGCCGTAATCGTCGGCGGAAGCGCCGGAGTCGATCCCAGAAGGCTCGCCGCTCGGCCAAACTTCCATTGGTACGGATACTTGATGGTCACGCAGGTGCTGATCTCAGCCGTGTGCCCGCCCGGCGGCTGCGGCGAACAGGTTGTGGCAGCGGGCTGAACACTCAAGCTCTGCGGAAAGTAGTAGCCGCGATTGATGATGATAGTCAAACCTGGAGCTGGACAGCCATTGGCGTTGGCGGTGTAAGTCCAGATCGCCGGAGCGGTGTAAGCGGCAGCTGCCGTCACGCCGCAGGCATTGATTTTGTTGGCGATAAAGTAGTTCGTCACGAGTTGATAGGCGTCAGTGACAGAAGCGGGCACGGAGGCCGAAGAACCCACGTCATTCGCGGGACCGGCCGCGGCTACCCTCGCCGCATCGCGCGCCACATTAGTCAGCTTCTGCCTGAGCGTGAATGCTCCGCTGAAGTCAAAGATGCCGACTACAAACACAACCAGCAGTGGCAGCGTCACGGCGAACTCGACCATCTGTGCTCCGTCGTCGCGCCAGGTGCGCTGAGCCCATCGGCCGTACAGAGTGTCGAGGCTCGATCTCATTACTGCACCTCTACCCGCGCGCGCGCCGATGCGGTCAACCAGATTCTTTGATTGCTGATCGAAGTGAACGGCAAGACAAACTGGAACGGATACTGAAACGAAACTGCAACGCCGCAAACTCCTGTGGCGCCTCCGGTCGTATTCGACAACTGAATTCCCGTCTGTACGCAGACCGTGCTGCTGGCGGTTCCGTCGCACGACGTACTGCCGATAGGTGGGGTTGGTGGAGTGCAAGAGGTACCCGTCGGCAGCGGCACTGGATAGCGCGCATGAGACGCATCGAGCTTGGCCGCATTCAGGGCTGCCTCGACCGCGTTGTAAGCGTTGGCCGAACTCGAGACTCCCGTGGCGCAGGTCGTACAGTAAGGCGCTGCGCCGGCGCGCGCGCCGTCCTGCGCCGCGCGGGTGATCGTCCCATAAATGCTGAAAGCCTGCCCGAACCAGAAGATTCCAAGCAGCACCATGAACATCACCGGCAACACGGCTGCGGCCTCGGCGATCTCGGCGCCGCGTGTCTCACCAGCCAGTCTTCGAAAGATGGTTCGCATGGAATTCATCATCCTAGGCCACACTCTAAGCCACAACTCTCATGCTCCAGAGTGTTCCATACAGCACAACCGTAAAAGCCAGCGCTACCCCGTACGGGATCTTCAGCGAGTCGGGATTGTCCAGTGATACCTGCGCCCCCGGCAGCCGGAACGTCGCTAGGGAAATCAGGATATGGCCGATATTTTTCGCAGTCTGACGAACGCGGCCTTTATAGATCACCAGAGCTACAGCCATAAGTCCCGCCACGAATACCGATCCGAGCAGCACATCGACGAGCACTCCCGGTCCCGTGAACGCTCCCAATGCCCCCGCCAGTTTCCAATCACCCGCGCCCAGGCTGCGCAGCGCCACGAACGGCAGAAGCAGCGCCAACCCCAGGCCCGCACCCAGCAGGGAAGACTTCAGCCCACCCCATCCACTGAGGGCGATGCTGCCCGCCACCCCGATCAAAAGTCCCGGCACGGTCAGCCAGTTGGGAATCCGCCGGCTGCGCAGGTCGGTCCAGCCCGCAATCAAAGCCAGAAGAACCGCTCCAGCCACAAGAGGGGATTTCAAACCGTCCTCAGCCCGAGGCGTCGAGCGGTGACCGCTACCACGTCGTTCCCGTGCAAGTGAAAATGATCTGTCATTCCGGCTCGAATTTTCCGGTTCCAGAACTGCTCGTGGGGAGGAGGATCGACATCCGCCGCCCTCGCCAAAAACCCCGCAAAAGCAGCCTCTTGCGCGGATTCTCACATAGCAGGCAGACGAAGTCAATGAAGCAAAGGGTGCTCGTGGTTCCCTTCGTGCGACCTCGCGTACTTAGTGGTCCACGCACTTTGGAAGAGCCACCGAGCTAACACTGGGCCGAAAACAAAGGCCCGGAAGCTGTCCGGGCCTTTTCAGGAATTGCTTTCCACACATTACCGGTTAAATGCGGGCGCAGCATTATGCTCTGCGATGATCTTGCGCGCATTGTCAGCCAAGGCTTTGGCTTGCGGCAGAAGATCCAGCCCCTTGATTACTTCGGGGTCGGTCTCTGCGCGCACTTTCATGCCCTCGTCTTGCCCAAACGCATCCACGAAAATCTCCGCTTTAATGTTCGACTTAATCCAGTCGCCGTTGTCGATAATCTCCGCTTGTGTATACGGAATGTTGGCCGCATCCAGCGACTTGCGGAACTCGTCCATGGTGGCGTCATCGACTTCAAAGCTCTTCGTGGGATGGTGATCCACGACATAACGCTTGGCGAAGTTGAAGAACGCATAGTGCTGCAGCAACGTGTCCTCGAAGTGATTGGACTTCACCGGAGGAATGCTGACGTCTGGAGTAATACCGCCGCCGCCATACACCGTCCGTCCACTGTCGGTGAGTTTCACTTCGCGGTTGGAGTTGTTCGGATTCTCCGCCTGGTCGCGGTTGTAGTAGTAGTCGTAGAGCGAAATATTGCTGTAATCGCGCTGGATCAGTCGTCCGCTGGGCGTGTAGTAATGCGCCGTAGTCAGCGCCAGACCTGTGTTTTCCGACAGCGGATAGACCGTCTGCACCAGTCCTTTGCCAAAGGTGACTTCGCCGACGATCAGGCCGCGGTCATGATCCTGAATCGCGCCGGAAACAATCTCCGCTGCCGATGCGGTCAGCCGGTTTACCAAGACTACGACGGGATAATCCTTGCCACCGTTGCCATGCTGTGCGATGTAGCGCTTCTCCGCCGATGCGCGTCCATGATGGGAGACGATGAGCTGGCCTTTCTTGAGGAACTTATCAGCCACGCCGACGCCTTCGCTTAACAAGCCGCCAGGATTGCCGCGCAGGTCGAGGATCAATCCCTTCAGATCGCCGAAGGAATCGAGCGCGTCCGACACTTCATGCTCAGTCGTCTCGTTGAAACCATTGACGTGCATGTAGCCGACGCCAGGCCGAATCAAAAAGTGGACATCCACGCTATAGCGCGGAATCTCATCGCGCACCAGCGTGAACTCCATCGGCTTCTCGACGCCTTCGCGCGAAATGCTGATGTGAACCGTCGTGCCCTTTGGTCCTTTGAGCAGATCAGCCACATCGCTGGTGCTCATGTTCTCGGTCGACTTGCCGTCAACGGCGACGATCACATCGCCGGGATGAATGCCGGCTTTGTAAGCTGGGGTTCCCACGAACGGATAAATCACAATCACTTTATTGTTGCGCGGACCAACCGTCATGCCAACGCCGTAATACTTGCCGCGCTGGTCTTCGCGCATCAGCGCGTAGGACTTGGGGTCGAAGAAATTGGAGTGCGGATCGAGCGCGTGCAGCATGCCCGGAATCGCGCCATTGTAGATGGCTTTGTCGGCGTTCACCGGCTCGGCGTAATTGTCCTCGATGATCGAGTACACGTCAGTGAACTGCTTGAAGCTGTCCTTGACTTCGGAGTCGCTGGCCATCGAAGGCTGCTGTCCGGAGCGCTGGGCAAACATGATGCCCAGGAAGCCGCAGGCTACGAGAAAGAACGCTACCAGGAAGTGAGACCGCCGAGAACTACGAGCCATCGTGAGAATTCCTTCGTTGAGGGCTAGCTTCCACCCCAGCTACGGCGCTGAATATACGCAGTATACCACCCGATTAGACGTGCCCGGACCGGGATAGTCACCCTTGGTAACCAACCGGAATCCGGCCTGCTTATGAGATGCGAGGGGCCGGCAAAGGGGTTCCTCGTCGATGCCACATCCGGGCCAGACGTCTACAAGACCTAACACTTCTGTGTTGAGACAATCCCGTCAGATGCACCTCTGGCCCTGCCGTTTTCTCCCGGTAAATGTGAAGATCAGCCCAAGTTGGGTCCCCGGGCAACTTCCTCATTGAGGTATCGACATGCGAATCCTCCACAAATGCCTGCACATCTCGCGAATTGCGCTAGCCGGGGGGCTGCTGGGATTGGTCAGCTGCGGCTCAGGGTCGCCACCAGCCGTCCCCGGCAGCTTCTCCGGGATCGTTGCCCGCTCAACTCAACCGGCCGGCATGAGCGTCGCCAGTGTAACCCTTAGGCCTCCCGCGCTCGTGGGCGGTGCAACCGCCGAAATTACCGTGAACTTGAGCCAACCAGCCCCGGAGGGCGGAATCGCCGTCGAATTGAAGAATTCTGACGCAAGCCTCATCGCGGCTCCAACCATCGTGGATATTCCCGCCGGCCAGAGTAGCGCTACGGTCGCGGCTTCGACCTCACGGGTCGGCGCAAACAGCAAAGTCGCCATCACGGCGACTTATGGAAATACTCTGGCGGGAGCTTCGTTGAGCCTAACCTCTTTGCGTCAAATCTCCGACACAACACCGGAATTTACCGTCGCGATCCAGCCGTCAACCGTCACCATCGCCCCGGGACACTCCGCATCCGCCAAAGTCACAACCACCGTCACGAGCGGATACGATCACGCGCTCGATCTGACAGTCTCGGTTCCGGCAGGAGTTTCGGTGCACTTTAATCCCAAGGTAATTCCCGCGCCCGGAGCCGGGGTCTCCACCGCAACCATCAAAGTTCCGAGCACAGGAGTGTCTGGATCTCACGCCATTCACGTGACCGCGAGCGACGGCACGACCTCGGCCAAGGCGACCTTGACGCTGAAAGTGCCCGCCACCGATCCCGGAGCAACGTTTCAGGGCTGCCGATACCAGAGCAACGGCAACAGTTACCAGGGAGTCACGATTTCTGTCGCTACCGCGGGCACGTATCCGTTTAACGCTGTTCTGTACTACGGAACGACTTGCGATCCCAACAAATGGGCCGACGAATTCGGCTTTGATACGCCCCTGGCTTTTGGCGGCTTCGACTGGATTTTCTGGTTTAACGCGTTTCCCAATCAGAACAACATGTCCGCGCTATGGTACGTAGGGAGCAACAAATCGCAATGCGTGAACTATGAAGTCGTCCCCGACTGCTGACAGAAAGGGAAGCGGCCAGCCTCACTGCCGCGCGTATCGAGCCCCGGACGCCTCATCCGGGGAGCCATCTTCTCCTGCTCCCGAAGTTTCGTTTGCGCAGGCCGGGCGGACGAAGGCGTCCGCCCCTCCGTGGCCTCCGCTTGTGGCTAGTTCCCTGAAGCGTTCGCGGATTTGGCCAGACCGGCTATTTGATCCTCGTCATCCTGCTTCTTTTCGTGCCACGGAACTCGCTGGCGCCGGTTTCGAGCGTAGAACGGAGGCGGACTAGCCCCAATTGCCGCTCCGATCAGGCCTCCGATCGCACCGAAGCCGAAAGAAGCTCTGAGCGCCACGTCCGACGATTGATTGGAGCCGGCCTTCGCCCCCACGGCAGCTCCGATGCCGAACCCAATAACCGCGCCAATCAGCACGCGACGGCCGTCCGGGCGCTCCCACGCCGAGGGATAGCTGCGCGAGTAAGGACGCAGCCCTCGCGGCCGCACCGGCGGACCAGCTCTTCTCGAGAGCTGCGCCAGCGTGTCCTCGTTTTTCGCGCTGCGGCTCTCTTGGCCTGAAGAGATTGTGGCGCAAGCCTGGTCTGACGGTGTGTACTGACAGCGCGCCACGCTGATTGAACTAGAGCCGTCGATACCGGTGAGATCGTTCTGTGAGTCTCGCGTTTGCGCCCCCGCACTTGAGACCGGAAGAAGCAAAGCCATCAGAAAAAGAAATCGGTGCTTGCAATGCATAAAATCACCTCTGAATCCGAGATTCGTTGTCCCCGCGTACTGTGGTAGAAGCGTGAACTTGCGTCGTGCCCCTTGGTTTGGCAGGTTTAGCGTCGGGGCTGCGATAGATCGTCTTCCCATCGAGGAACGGATCGACCATAGCCCCGATGCCCGCGCCGATTCCTCCAAGCACCGGCGCAAGAATGATCACGTCAACGATCCGAGTGTTTGTGTCACAGCAGCTGCGAGTTGCTCCCAGAGCCACGCCCGTACCCGCACCCACCGCGAACCCCATCCGGGCGCTGTGTCGCCCCAGGAACACGGCCTTGATTTCGTCCCGCCCATATTGCCGGGTTCCCAGCGCTGTGAAATAGCAGGCGAGATGGTCGTCCGTTACTTCCTCCAGGATGCAGTGACCGAATGTGGCCCTGCGTTTCAGTGTGACCTTGATCTTGGCTCCCTCCGGTACACCTTGCAGGACATCCCAATCGTTCGACTGCGCGCCAAGATTCGCCACCAGCAGCAGCCATGCGAGCACTACATAAACGAAAGCCTGGCATTTCATCAGTGCCTTCTTGGTGAGCACGTCTGGCATGAGCGAATCCTAGGTCCTGGGCAGCGCCGGTGGTCGTGCGGTTGTTACACTTTCTGGAGTGTCCTACGCGATCGCAGACTTAGAGATCGCCGGTCGAGGTTCAGTCCCCGGCGCTGCATGGGTGTCGCGGTTCCGGGACATACGGGACATGCCGCGCCTCCAGGATGGCGCGCAGGGTTCGTGGCATTTGCTTGGGCACTTCGAAAACCACTACCTCGGTTACATCCCCCTGACCGCGATACGAGATACGGAAAAAATGCTGGTGCTGCCGCATCCGGAACAGACCCAGGGCGATCAGCGGCAACACTCCCAGATGGTGTGCCACCGCGGAGGAGTAATCGAAGGACTGGATCTCCTCATAGGGAATCGTGATCTTGTTTCCCGCATGCTCGAACACGAGCGCGGCGTCAGTCGTTGTATCGAGCCTGCCGATCGCTCCGGCCTTCATGCCCGGGACAGTCCCGCCAACATATTTCACTTCGCGTCCATCGACCGCGAGCAACGGCGATGCCAGAACTAGAAGTACACCGAATGCTATCCATTTCGTCATACGCTGGGCCTCCTCAGGGTTTCAGTGAGGCAAGCGTAAGGAAACCAATCCGTCTGAACAAGCAGTTGTGGAGCACTTTCTCAAGTGTCACATGAAGGTCTTCCTGGTTAGGATTGTTGACCCGTGCGGTTACAAAGTCTCGATTGGCTGGCGGATGAACTCCACGTATCGCCGCAGTTCGTCGAGTGACGATTCCGAGAGAAGAGAAAAAGGAATGGCGCGACAGCCCACAGGAAGGTCGGCCGCGGTCAGCGAATCGCTCACCACGACGGCGGTTTGTTTCAGGCCGCGCTGCCAGTTGGCCTCGCGCGCGTCGCGAAGGACCAAGCTGTCGGGATGGAATCCCGCAGCAGTAAGCATGGCGCGTGCGACCTTAAGAAACTCGGCCCAGCGCGAAGCCACGCCGACCAGCGTCCCCTTTGGCGCAGGTAAATAGATGGAGAGTGAGGCGGGTACCGAGCGAAGCTGCAGGGTTAGCACCTCGGTTCCAGCAGGAAGCAACTGTCGCGCCAGAGCCGCTCGATTGGGCAACACCACGGCAACGCCACCCTCGGGACTCTTCGGACAATCCACTGGATCGCACGCTCTTACGGGGAACGTAACGGCTGCCGCGATTTCCGCGGCCAGAATGCGGCGCAATTCTTCGTCCGGCTCCACCAGCAGAAAATGATCTGGCGGCTGCATTTCCAGCCACTGTCGCAAACGCGAGCGCAGCGCGGGCAGGGAAACACCCAGATCCCGTGCCGAACGAAAGAGACGGGCAATGGTCTGATCCAGTTCGCGCGCCGGCGAGGGTGGTAGTTCAGGCTTGCTGGCGCGAACGTAAACGCCGCTGCCGCGTCGAAACTCTACCCAACGATCGCGTTGCAACTGGCGATATCCCGCGCTGACGGTGTTGGGATGCACGTGAAACCGCCGCGCCAACTCGCGCGTCGAGGGCAGCCGCTGGCCGGGCGCCAGATCATCGCTCAGGATGCCGAGCATGACCTGCGTCACCAGCTGTTCGCGGATGGAGACTTCACTGCCGCGGGCAAACCAGAGTTGCATGGCGCGAACATCATACGCGTTAGTCGGTTACGCATCGAGTTTCTACCCGATGCTAAGCATTCACCCCAACCCTACACATTCGGCCCGCGTAACGGGCTGCCAGAGCACGACTTGTTTGCGTCTTTTCATCTTTTTGTCTGGGTGCGGCCGTGCGTTGCCGCATTTCCAGTTCCGGCAGTATGATGAACCGCATGAGTTTCTCCGAGACGATCTTCCTGTTCTTTTTGGCCCTCATCATCTTTGGGCCCAAGAAGTTGCCGGAGATCGCCCGCCAGATCGGCAAATATCTAAACGAGTTCAAGAGGGCCTCGAACGAATTCAAGGCCCAGATCGAGCACGAAATCTCGAACCTGGAAGTCGAAAAAAGGCGAACCGACACACAGACGGTTCTAGCTCCCGCCCCGGCCCCCGAAGGGACGGCCGCGCGCACGCTGCCCGAAGCGAGTTGGACCGGCGACTCACCCACCGAACCCTCGCCGGTCGAGCTTTCTTCTGCCGACACTAACCAGGCGGAAGGTAGCGCCGAAGCACCCGCAACTTTAGCGGCCTCGACCGACGATCCCCCCGCGTCGGTGCACACAAACGAGCCTGCCACCGAAGCGCTTCCGTCCCCAGAGCCCGTGACTTCCTCCTCGCAGGAGTCGCATGCCTAATTTCTCGGCCTTCGCTTCCGGCGGCGAAGGAGATTCCGATTCGATGCCAACCATGGGCTTCCTCGATCATCTCGAGGAATTGCGCAAGCGCCTGGTGTATTCCGCCATCGCCGTTGCCGTGGGAACAGGTATCTGTTGGGGCTATCGCGAGCGAATTTACGCGGTAATGCAGAAGCCCATTATGGATGCGCTTCACACGCACCATCTGCCTGAGAAATTGGTTTACACCAATCCCACCGACCCCTTCAACCTTTACTTGAAGATTGCGATGCTGGCAGGACTATTTCTAACCTCGCCCTTCGTTCTTTACCAGGTCTGGATGTTCATCTCCCCCGGCCTTTATAGGAACGAGAAGCGCTACGTTGTGCCATTCATGCTTTCGACGATTAGCTTATTCGCTCTCGGCGGATATTTCGGTTATACCGTCGCCTATCCGCGGGCGATGAATTTTTTCGTTGATTTCAACGGGCAGTTTCAGCCCATGATTACCATTAGCGAATACACGAATCTTTTTCTCGGCATCATTCTGGGTATGGGAGTAATTTTCGAGCTACCCATTCTCGTTTTCTTTCTGGCCTTCATGGGGATCATGACGCCATCATTCATGATCAAGAACTTCCGCTATGCAATTCTTGTGATATTCGTTCTTGCGGCGATCGTTACGCCCACACCGGACATCATAAACATGTGCGTTTTCGCAGCGCCGATGATCGGCTTGTATGCGCTGAGTATTGGCGTGGCTTACGTGGTTCATCCCACCCAGCGCGAGGCGCGGAAGGCGAAGCAGGCGCAATCATGAGATCACGGCCGTTCCCGACAGTGTTCTTAGCTTGCACGCTGGTGTGCCTCGCCTGCGATCGCGACCGCGCCTCTTCGCAGCCTGCGCCGCAGACTCCAGCAGCCGCTGCGCCCGCGGCCGACAATGCCGGACCGCTCAATCTCCCACCCGATAGCGGACTGCCGCCAGTGTTTGATGGCGATCGTGCCCTGCAGTATGTGAAAGAAATTGTGAAATTTGGCCCGCGTCCGCTGGGCAGCACCAACCACAAAAAAGTTGAGGACTACATCGCTTCGCGCTTGAAAGGTGACGCAGTTGAGAACGATATCTTCACCGCCGACACTCCAGCAGGCAAGTTTCCTGTACACAACATAGTGGCGAAGTTTCCCGGCAAGAAGGACGGCATCATCGTAATCGCCAGCCACTACGACACGAACTATCCACTCCGAGGCACCTCGTATGTCGGCGCCAACGATGGCGGATCTTCCAGCGCCCTGCTGCTCGAACTGGCCAACCAGCTGCGCGGCAAGCAGCTTGACGGCTACAGTGTGTGGCTGGTGTGGGACGACGCCGAAGAAGCGATGAAGCCCGAGCCTGAGACTCCGTTTCTCGACGACAGCCTGTATGGAATTACGCACCTTGCCGAGAAGTGGCAAGCCGACGGCACATTGAAAAAGATCAGGGCATTCCTGCTGGCGGATATGATCGGCGACGCCGATCTCAATGTGGATCGCGACGAGAATTCCACGCCCTGGCTGGAGAATGTAGTCTACGAAGCTGCGACTCGCCTGGGATATCAATCACATTTCTTCGGCCACAACAACAAAGTCACTGACGATCACATTCCCTTTACCAAACGCGGCGTGGCTTGCGCCGACCTCATCGACTTCATGTATGGCTACAACAACGTCTTCTGGCACACTCCACAGGATACGGTCGACAAGCTCAGCCCCAAGAGTCTAACCATCGTTGGGAGCGTGATGCTCGAAACGGTGCGCATTCTCGACAAGATGGATTCGCTCCCGCCGAAGTGAACGACCTTCTGTGGGCCTCTCCCAGACATAGCAAATGCTCACATTTTTGCGCTTTTGCAGAATTTCATTTCTAATGCACCCCATATGCGAACCGTGAAAACGCTCTTGTGCGCTTGGATATTGGGCCTTGTAAGTTTTGCCGCAACTCCTCCCGCTGACAACGATGTCAACCAGGTTATTCAGTCAGCTCTTCAACCCTCGACACTCGAAGCCAATCTCCATCGTCTGACCGATCAGATCGGCGGCCGTGTTCCGGGTACTGTCGCGATGCAGCATGCTGTCGAATGGGGCACGCAGGCGTTTACGGAAGCCGGCGCCGACAGCGTTCACGCGGAAGGATTCAGCATTCCCAACTCCTGGGCTGAAGGGGCGACGGAGATGATCGCGACGTCTTCGTATGAGATCAGCGCCACCAAGGTCGGTGGAACCCTTCTGTCAGTCTTCCACGTTCACGCCGTGTCCATCGCTTGGGCGCCGGCGCTCGCGCCGGTCAAACACGTTCCCATTGTTGACGTCGGTGAAGGTTCGGCGGCGGAATTCCAGAAGGCGGGCGACATTGCCGGCAAAATCGTTCTCGTGCATTCGACGGTTCTCAAAACGTGGGACGACCTGTTCGCCGAATATTCGAAGGCCCCTCCGGTGATCGATCTCGCCGTGAAAGGCAAAGCGAAGGCCATTGCGTTCATGGCCACGCGTGAGCACGACATTCTTTACCGGCACACTAACACGGGTGAAGGCGAGATCGACAAGCTTCCCATGGTCATCGTTGCGCGCGAGGATGGCGAGCGCATCGCACGCGTCCTGGCTTCGGGACGCTCGGTGTGGGCCGATCTCAGCATTCCTAACGTAATCGGGGGGCCAATTCGCGCTTCGAACGTGATTGCTGAAATCAAAGGGAGTGAGAAGTCGGACGAATTCGTGATCCTCGGCGCCCACCTCGATTCCTGGGAACTCGGCACCGGAGCGCTCGACAACGGCTGTAACGCCGCGCTTGTCATCGACGCTCTGCGGGCGATCAAGGCTTCCGGCGTAAAGCCGCGGCGCACCATCCGCTTCATTCTTTTCTCCGGCGAGGAGCAGGGACTCCTCGGCTCGCATGCCTATGCGGTCAATCATCGCCATGAACTCGACAAGGCCGCCGGTGTGATCATCTACGACTCAGGCACAGGTAAGACCACAGGGTTTTCGGTCGGTGGCCGCAAAGACATCGTCGGTGCCGCTCGCCCGCTGATCGCGCCGCTGGCTCAGTTTGATGTGAAAGATCTCCTCCCCACGATGGAGGGAGGCACCGACCACTTCGACTTCATGCTCGAGGGTGTACCCACCTTCGTTGCCGAACAGGAGGAGGCGAACTACATGGAAAACTACCACGCCATCTCCGACACCTACGACAAGGTGGATTTTCCACAGTTGAAAAAGCATGTAGCCGAGGCCGCCGCGCTCGCCGTTGAGTTGGCCGATTTGCCCCAGAAAATCGGACCGCGTCTGACTCACGACCAGATTCAGCAGACGATTGTCGATTCCCATTCGGAGGAGTTGCTTAAATCTCTCGGCCTTATGGACGAGTGGGCCAGCGGCAAGCGCGGAAGACAGAAATGATCGCAGATTGTAGATTTCAGATTGCAGATTTCAGATGTTGCCGGACACTTCGAATTTTGAGTGCTGCTCAATCTGAAATCTGAAGTCAACAATCTAGAATCAACAATTGCCGCGGGAACTGCCATTGCTTCTATTCTGGATTCTCTTCAATGTCTTCGCGCTCGGCATGTTGGTGCTCGACCTGCGCGTCTTTCACCGGCCCGGGCAGGTCGTGCGCCCGCGCGCAGCTCTGATTGGGAGCGCGCTGTGGGTCGCTCTGGCAGCCGTTTTCGCCGCGGTTCTTTTCTTCTGGCAGGGACGTCAGCCGATGCTGGAATTCGTCACCGGCTATGTCATTGAACTTTCCCTCAGTGTCGACAATCTATTCATCTTCCTGGTGATCTTCCGTTATTTCGCAGTGCCGGAAGAAGAGCAGCACGGTGTGCTGTTCTGGGGAATCCTGGGCGCACTGATTCTGCGCGGCGGCTTCATCCTCGCCGGAGTCGGCCTGATTCACCGCTTTCACTGGGTCCTTTACGTATTCGGGGCGCTGCTGATTCTGAGTGGGATTAACTTGCTGCGAGGTAAGCATCAGGTTGATCCGCAAAAGAACCCACTGGTGAAAGCTATGCGCCGGTGGATTCCGATGACCGACAGCTATCAGGACGGAAAATTCATTGTCCGCAGTTGGCGGGGAAAGCCGGGCCTCTATGCAACTCCCCTGCTCATGGTTCTGGTGCTGATCGAAACCACGGATGTGTTGTTTGCAGTCGATTCCATTCCCGCCGTACTCGCGATTACTCTCAATGCGTTCATTGTATACACTTCGAACGTGTTCGCCATCCTCGGGTTGCGATCAATGTATTTCGCTGTGGCTGAACTGATCAAAGTTTTTCGCTTCCTGCACTACGGTCTGGCGGCGCTGCTGATTCTAGTCGGCCTGAAGATGCTCACCGCGGATCGTTTTCCGATCCCAACTCACATTACTCTGGGCGTGGTAGCGGCCGTGTTGCTGATTGCGATGGTAACGTCGGTGGTGTTTCCGGCGAAAGACAAGAAATAAACCATCCACTGCGGATGTTCTGCGCTCTTCTTGGCGTCCTTCGCGGCTGTTCTTAGGGACCTTTGCGGTTAGAGCTTTGGACGGAAGCAGGCAAAAGAGCTCTTGACCGCTAAAAACGCGAAGAAAATCCGCGAAGGCCGCAAAGGAATCCACCGGCCCCCATACGCTATTATGGAATGCCATGGCGCAAGTGACCATCCACGTGCCTCCGCGCCCGTATCAGGGCTGGATCGAGAATGGACTGCTGGCCCGGGCCGGTTCCGTGCTGGGCGAACTGCTGCCGCAGGCCAGCAAAGTCTTCGTGGTGACTGTCGCTCCCGTGCGCAAGCGATGGGGGACCAAATTGGTCCGCTCGCTCAAAGCCGGAGGCTTCACGCCACAGGTGATCGTCATGCCAGATGGCGAGCCGGCCAAGCGCCTGGAAACCGTTCAGTCCCTCGCAGAAAAACTGGCTCGTCTCGGCGCGGATCGCAAGGCCGTGATCATCGCGCTCGGCGGCGGCGTTGTGGGCGACGTCAGCGGTCTGCTGGCCTCGCTCTATATGCGCGGCCTCGAACTGGTTCAGATCCCCACGACCGTGCTGGCGCAGGTTGACGCTTCCATCGGCGGCAAGACGGGAGTGAATCTGGCCGCCGGCAAGAATCTGCTTGGAACCTTCCATCACCCGCGCGTCGTGCTTATCGATCCAAGCGTGCTCAAAACTTTACCCGATCGGGAATTTCGTGCCGGCCTGTATGAGGCTCTGAAGTGCGGCATTATCGGCAATGTCGAATTGTTTCTGCGCTTCGAACAGAATCACGCCCGAATTCTGAAACGCGATCCCGTGGAATTGGAATGGCTCATCGCTCAGTCGGTGAAGCTCAAGGCCGAAGTGGTCTCCGCCGACGAGCGCGAAGACGGCCTGCGCCGTGTTCTCAATCTCGGCCACACTGTCGGCCACGCTCTTGAGGCTGAAACCGGCTACCGGCGCCTGCTTCACGGAGAGGCGGTCGCCTGGGGCATCATTGCCGCCACCAGCATCGCGCTTAGCGTCGGACGTACGGACAGCGTTACCGCCGGGCGCATCTCCGACGCTGTATTCAGTCTCGGGAGACTGCCAGAGGTCAACGTGAGTCCGAAAAAGATCCTCGCCCGGCTGCAGTCCGACAAGAAAACGCAGAACGGCGTGGTGCATTTCATCCTGCCGCGCGAAATCGGCAAGGTGGAAGTGGCCAGCGACGTACCGGAAAACGCAGTTATCGATGCCGTGGAAGAGTTGCGCCGCATGTCGCGCGCTGCCGGGGTTTGGGGAAAAGCGAAAACAAAGAATGCAAAAGGGTGAGCTTTATGCAGGAAACAGCGCAGCAGTACATCGAACGGATCCTGGGCTACGTAGAAGGACAGGATGCTCTCAGAGTCCAGCGGACAACCGCCGCGAAGCTGGAGAAACTGATTCGCGGACTGTCTCCCCAGCAACTCAAGTGGAAATCCGAGCCGTCAAAGTGGTCGATTACCGAGATCCTGGTGCACTTGTCGGATGCCGAAATTGTCGGCAGTTGGAGGATGCGCTCGGCGCTGGGCGCGAGCGGAATCACGATTCAGCCCTTTGATCAGGACGTATGGGCGTCACTTTTTCAGTACGGCAAGCGCGATCCTCGCTTGGCTCTCGAAGTCTTCCGCGTTCTGCGCGAAAATAATCTGGTGCTGCTGAAGGGCCTTCCTCGTGAAAGCTGGGAGAACTATGGCCTACATCTTGAGCGCGGTAAAGAGACCATCACGCATATCGCACGGATGTTCGCTGGACACGACTTGAACCACCTTCGGCAGATCGAACTCATCGCTGCTCAACTGAAGAAGCAATCCAAGAAAACGCGACCGAAGCTCAAATCCGAATTTCGATCACGGAAGAGACGCAAGTAAATGCCCGCCGCGAACGCCGTGCCGGATATCAGCAAACCCCGCGTAGTCGGCGCTGCGCCCACAGGCGCAAGTGACCGGCATTCGGCGGCGTGCGCCGTGCGCGAGATGTTTACCTCGATCGCACCCCGCTACGATCTGCTGAATCATGTCCTCTCACTCAATGTGGACCGCCTCTGGTGGCGTCGCACGGCGAAAGCTTTTCGCAACATTCTCACTCAGCCCGACGCTCGCGTCCTCGACCTGTGTTGCGGTACCGGGGACATGACATTCGCGCTACGGCGCGGGGCAGGGAAGTCGACTCCGCGGATTCTGGGAGTGGATTTCTCCCATGCCATGCTGCAGCGGGCGACTGCCAAGTCCACGGCTCCATTGACGCCCGGTTGGATCGAGGCTGACGCGTTGAACCTTCCGTTTCCCCCCAATCATTTCGATCTTGTGACTTTAGCTTTCGGGTTTCGCAATCTCGCCGATTACGACGCCGGATTGCGCGAGATTCTTCGCGTGCTGCGGCCCGGCGGCGAGTGCGGCATTCTGGATTTCGGCGAGCCCCAGGGACCAATGGGCACGCTCTACCGCGTTTATTTCAAGCAGGTACTGCCGCGCATCGGAGCCGCCATTTCAGGTGTTCGCGGCCCTTACGCTTATCTCCCCGCATCGGTCGAGCGCTTTCCGCCGCCGGAAGAAATGCTGGCGCGAATGAAGAACGCTGGCTTCACTGAAGCCACATGGACGCCCTACACGCTCGGCATCGCCGGCCTGTACCGCGGCCGGAGGTAATTGTTTGTGTGGGGACAGCCGCCTTCGGCTGTCCGGTCGAGCAAAGCTCGACTGCTTTTCTCCCGCGGCCTCAACTCTGCCGAACTTTTCCCGGCTGGATAGCAAGGGCGGCTGTCATGACATATCTAGGCAGCCCCGCGCAGCAGTTTGCTGAGCTCCTCAATGTCTCCAGGTCCAACGTCGCCCACGACGAAGTACTGCAACCCATCCTGTGTCCAGCCTTCCATGTTGAACGACAGGGCATGACGCGGACCCGGGGGCAGACTCGCCGCCTTTGTCTTGCGATCTTGAAAAATGAAAACGGAAATCTCGTGCTTGCGCAGCTGATAAACGAGATGCGCTCCGGGCATCTGCTCGAGATAAGTGATGCTTCCCCCCAGCAGCGTGAAGTTCGTGCCTTGTAGCTCAGGCAGATTAAAAGTAAAAGGAAGTTTTCCCTGAAACCATGGTTTCACCGTGTGCCGGTCGGTCGAGCTCACGTCAAACGGTGTCGCACTGGCCAACATGCCGACGTGCAGATCGGCCAGTTCGCTGAAAGTCCGCTGTTGGCGCGCCTTCTGAGTCTGGACGTATAGGCTCACCGCGACTGAGATCATCAGCACTACGAGCGCGGGCGCGGCCACAAGTTTCCACCACCAGTTCGCCACACGGTGTGGCTTTGCGGCGATGCTGCCGGCGATCTTGGCTCGAAATGCGGCACTTGGCTGATAACGAGTGCCCGCCGCTGCAACCGATCGCTTCAGTTGCACCCGCCCAAGTGCATCTGCGGCACAGTCGGCGCAAGTCCGCAGGTGAGCGTTCAGCACGGCCGCGTCTGCGGGAGTGAGTTCACCGTCCGCGTACAGATCGAGTTTCTGACGCCACGCCTCACACGCCACGCGAACCTCCGGCAAACTTCTGCTGCAGCAAAGTGCGTAAGGCTTTGCGCGCGCGAGACAGTCGCGACATCACGGTGCCTGCCGGAATCGCCAGTGTCTGCGCAATTTCCTGATACGACATTTCCTCGACTTCGCAGAGCAGCAGAATCTCGCGAAAGTGCACCGGCAGATCCGCCAGGGCCTGCTGCATAACTTCGCGATTGCTCTGCTCGATGGCCAGACCCTCCGGTGACGGACCCGAGTCGACCAGGATCACTTCCACATCTTCGTCGTCGATGGCCACCGTGGTCTTCAGGCCAGTTCGCGAACTCAAGAACGAATTCCGCAGGATGCGATACATCCAGGCGCGAAAGTTCGTCCCCATCTGGAATGATGAAAAGCCGCGCAACGCTTTGGTATAGGTCTCCTGCACCAGGTCTTCGGCTTCGGCAGTGTCCTGCGTAAGCCAGCGCGCGAAGTTGTAGAGCTGATCAAACAAGGGCATGGCCAGCTCTTCGAACGTTGCGGTGGGCAAGCGCTGGTCTGGCACCTCGATAGCATAAACTCCGCAGCCCGACTTTTATTCCCTCGACCACAACAATATTTCAGTGGAATAAATTCGCATCCTGGCGGTTGTTTACTTCGAACAGCGCTGCTGGAAGTTCACCAGGCGCGAGCCGAAGTGCGCTCTGAATACGCCCAACCGTTGACGGTGGCCTTTGTGACGATCAATGGACCGAGTCGCTGGATGTGCTTCTGAGTAAGGCGGATGCCAGGGAAAGCCGCGAGCGCGGGCCGCTTCAGACTGCAGGTGTATCGCGCCGGAATGAATCCGCGAACGCATCGGCGATGGTATAGCGAATTACATGCTCATACTCCGGCCCCAGAAAACGCCGCAGCCGTTCCGTATTCATGATGTATTCCCCAGTCATGTACGGAACGGCCTCGGGAGGAATCGCCGAAATTCCGTGCTTCCACAAGAACTTCAGAGCTTGCCGCATCGACCATTTTCCCGGGACACGCCACAGCTTCGCCTGCGCCATCTCGACGCAGCGTCCGAAAGTGAGCGGTTCACCGCGTCCAGCGACGTTCAGTACCGTGAGGCGCTGCATCTCCGGTTCGCGTTGCATGATGTGTCGGATCAACTGTGCCATATCGTCCACGTGTACGAATTGAATCCGGTTGTCGAGATACTTTTGTCCACGCGGCAGCATGCAGGGCAGGCGCTTTCCCTCGCGGCGCATTTTTTCCGCCCGCGCGCTTTTGCCGTTTGGAGTCCCGCGAAATGCCCCTAGCAAATAATTTTCCACGCTGGCCCCGGCAAAAATGTGTGGACGCAAAATGTAGACGCTGCATCCCCGCAGGGACGGAGAGCGTTGCTGTACTACTTCATCCGATTGCTTCTTGTGGATGGCATAGGGCAGAGTGCGAGCGCCGAATCCCGACTCTTCTTTCGCCGGTTCCGGCAACTCCGGCCCGTAGACAGAGACGCTGCTGGGAAAGATGAACTGCTTGACTCCGTCATCGGTGGTGCGGTTGGCCTCGGTAATGGCTTCCATCACGCGGGCGGTTCCCGCCACGTTGATTTGCCACATGCGCTCAACGTCGAGCACTCCCGACCGCACCGGATCGATTACAAATGCAAGGTGGACCACGGCGAAGGCGTGAACATCCCGCAGCAGTTCGTACAGCACGCGGGTAGAGGATTCCTCACCCAGGTCCATGCGCTCAAACTGCATTTCGGAGTCAGTGGCGGGAGGGTTGACATCAATCCCGATCACCGAATAACTCCCCAGCAGCGGAAGCAGTCTGGATCCCAGGTTTCCGGAAACGCCCGTAACTACAACGACAGGCTTGGCCATCAGTTCGGTTTCGCTGCCGGGGCTTGCGCCGGAGGCTGGCTCGCCGGCGGGGTCTGAGGTTGTGCGCCCGTGTTTCCCGGTGCGCCCATCGGCCGCCGGTTCGGCAAACGCTGCTGAGGAGGTGCCGCCACCGGGCCAGGTCCGAAGTAGGCGTCGTTGGTCTCCACTTTGAAGGAGTTGTTTACTTTCTCCATCATGTCGCGCGTGCGCTGGTTCACCAGAGTATTGTGAATTTCCTGCTTGGCCTGCTCCAGAGGAATCTCGTTCTTGCTTTCCAGTTTGTAGATGTAGTGCCCGCCGGAATCGTTGATGACCGCCGAAACCTCACCCCGCTTCAGGTCGAAGACAGCCGCATGAGCTGCCGGCAGGCCCGTTCGCCGTACGCCCGGTATCTTCACCGTTGGCGATTCGATCTTCATTCCCGCCGCCGTGAACGCCTCTTTCTGCAGAGCCTGAAAGTCTTCTCCGGCCGCAGCGCGCGCGCGTAGATCCTCCGCCAACTTGGTCATCGCCTGCTCGGCTTCATCCTGCTTCGCCTTGTCAGCGGCTTCCTTGGCTTTTTTCTGGTCGTCGGTCAGCTTTTCATCTTTCGCGTCGTCTTCTTTGGCGTCGCTTTCGATTTGCTTGGTGCGGGGCACAAAGAGCCGCTCCAGGTTGAACTGCTCGAACGCCTCGGGATTGCTCTTGTAGTAGTTCTCGATCTCGGCGTCGGGAACGTCGGCTGCTTCCTTTTGAATCTTGCGTTGCAGTTCCTGAGTGAGGATCTGCATCTTTGCGAATTTCAACATCTCCGCGAACTCCGGAGCCTTATCCATGCCCTGCTTCTGGGCTTGATTCGACATGGCGATGAACCGGGGCAGCACGCTGGCCAGTTGCCGCCTCAACTGCGGCGTAGGAGTGGCAGTCACACCGTTCAGCAGCTTCTCAAACTCTTCCTTGGTGATTACGGTCTTGCAATCGGCGGGAGTGGTCACGGCGGCGGTTTTCCCCGCCGTCGCCGGCTTCGCGGTCGACCCCGCTGCAGCAGCAGCCTTCGGCTTTGGCGGACACACGCCCTCCACGGTAATAACAGCTGCGGTGGGCGGCACCGACGACGATGTATCTGCAGGCGCAACCGGACTGGCTTGCCCCGGGGGAGGTGTGCCCGGCGCTCCTTGGCCCCAAGCCAGAGTCCCCAACAGAACACACAGCAGCCAACTCTTACGCATGATTCATTTCCTCCAAGGATTGGTCCATCAGAAAATTCAATACTGCCGAACATGAAATCCTAGCACAACAAGCCGCGTTTTCTAGCCCGTTTGGACAAGGGGAAGTGGTTCGGTAAAGTGTGAAATGCGCGAGATTCGTCGTAACTGGCCTGGCCTGGGTTCTTATCGTACTTCGCGGCTGCTCTTAGCGAACTTTGCGGTTACGTGCTTGTAGCCTTTCCTTGCGATTCGGGGAACGCTTGGCGCATTCCGCTCTCACCAGCGATAATGCCTGAATGTCGGGAAGCCCCGTGATCTCGTCATCGGACTCGATGCGCGCCGAGAAGCGCGCCGCCGCGGGCAGCTCCGTGATTGCGGCGGTGGTGATCACCGGCCTGAAAGTTGTGGTCGGCTTCACCACAGGCAGTCTGGGCATTCTTTCGGAAGCCGCCCACTCCGGGCTCGACCTGATTGCCACTCTAATTACGTTTTTCTCGGTCGGTGTCTCCGACAAGCCTGCCGACGCCGATCACCAGTTTGGTCACGGCAAGGTCGAGAATTTTTCCGCCTTTGTCGAAACCGGCCTGCTGTTACTCACCTGCGTTTGGATCATCTACGAAGCCGTACTGCGCCTGTTCTACCGTCATGTCGAAATTGAGCCCTCGACCCCTGCGTTTGCCGTCATGCTTTTTTCCATGGGCGTTGACCTGTGGCGCTCGCGCGTGCTGGGCCGTATCGCCACGAAGTATGACAGCCAGGCGCTCGAAGCGGATGCGCTGCATTTTTCCACCGACATCTGGTCAGCCGGAGTAGTTGTGCTTGGATTGGCGCTCGTGTTGGCCGGCCGGACTCTTCACATCGACTGGTTGCGGGATTCCGATCCCATCGCCGCTCTCTTTGTCGCAGGTGTAGTTGTCTCGGTCAGTTGGCGGCTCGCCCGGCGGACGATTGATCAGCTGCTCGACGCTGCGCCCGCCGGAGTCCGCTCGCAGATTCAGGATGCAGTGGCGCGCGTCGAGGGCGTCCTCGAAGTCGATCGCGTCCGCATACGTCGCGCCGGCAACCGCTACTTCGCCGATCTCAGCGTCGGACTAGCCCGGACCGTAACCTTCCAGCGGTCAGGACATCTGGCCGCGGCCGTGTCAGAGGCGGTTCACCGCATCCTGCCTGATGCCGACGTGACCGTCCAGCCCTTGCCGCGGGCGCCACACTCGGAAAATATTTTCGACCGCATTCGTGCCGTGGCTACCGATCGCAATCTCAATGTGCACGACATCAGCGTGCAGGATCTTGCCGGACATCTCCACGTCGAACAGCACATCGAACTCGATGAGCGTATGACTCTTAAAGCGGCGCACGATCAGGTGACCGAACTCGAAGCCGACATGCGTCGCGAGTTGCCGGAAATTTCCGACATCGTGACCCACATCGAGAGCGAGCCCGCGACCATCGAAACTCCCGAAGAGCTGGTCAGCGACGCCAAACTCGAACAACGTCTCAAGATCGTCGCCGCGGAATTTCCCGAGATCCTCGACGTGCATGACGTAGTTGCCAAACGTGTGCGCGGCCGTCTCTACATCTCGTGCCACTGCACCCTGTCCGACGACCTGACGCTCGCTCGCGTGCACGACATTCAAACCGAACTCGAAATCCGCTTCAAACAGCAGGCGCCGGAATTATTCCGCGTGCTCATTCATCCCGAGCCCAGCACTGACAACAAAAGGTAGAAAATGATCTCCGCAAAAGTTCTCTGGACGGACCGTGAGCGTTACGTCGGCGAAGGCGATTCCAGGCACGCCATCGTGATGGATACGGCAGCCGCCGAAAAAACTGCCGGCACTCCGATGGAACTCGTGCTGATTGCGCTCTGCGGATGCACCGCCTCTGACGTGGTCGGCATCCTGCGCAAGAAGCGTGAGCCATTCACCAGTCTCGAAGTGAGTGCCGAAGGCGAGCGCGCGTCGGGCTACCCTGCGGTCTACACGGCAATCAAGTTGGTTTACCGGGTCGGCGGCAAAGTTTCGCGCAAAGCAGTCGAAGATGCGGTTCGCCTGTCGAAAGACAAATATTGCTCCGTCTCGGCGATGTTGCAGAAGACGGCAAAGATTACCTTCGAGATTGAGTACGAGGTCGAATGAGTCCGCTGGACGGGCGTCAGCAAGGCGACGCGCCTCGTCCCCTGCGCGGATATTCCTTCATCGCCTCCGCTGCATTTCTCTGGGGAGTTTCCGCCGCGCTCGGTCGCGCGATATTCACCGGAAAACTGCCGCTGACCGGAGAAACGCTGCATCCTATCGATCCACTCATTCTTTCCCAGACGCGAACGTCGTTCTCGCTGCTTGTCTTACTTCCGCTTCTCGTAGGCCGTCGTGGATGGCAACGCATCAAGCTACCCACATCCGATCTCATTCAGTGTCTGTTGCTCGGCATGCTGGGAGTAGCCGCGTCGAACTATTTCTATTACGTTGCCATTCAGAGAACGAGCGTTGCCATCGCCATCATCGTGCAGTACACCGCGCCCGTGTGGGTGCTGCTCTACGTAGTCGCGCGCCGGCAGCAAAAACTCTCGCTGCAAAAGGTCGCCGCCGTGGCGGTCGCAATCGCCGGGATCGCACTTACCATCGGCATCGTGCGCTCGAACTCGGCGAAGCCCTTCCACCTCGACTCATGGGGATTTTTCGCTGCTCTTCTGGCTTCATTCTCGTTCGCCTTCTACAACGTCGGCGGACACCGAATCCTGGCCCGCTACGACCGCTGGCGCGTGCTGACCTGGACCTTGACCTCCGCATCGGTGTTCTGGCTGATCGTGAACCCGCCATGGAAAGTCCTGGCCGCTCACTACGCACCCGCACAGTGGGCATTCCTATTCGCGTTTTCGATGATCTCCGTGCTCGGTGCCTTTTCGCTCTATTTCCTCGGCCTGCAATACCTCGAGCCCACGCGCGCCATTATCACCAGCTGCCTGGAGCCTGTGTTCTCCATTCTGCTGGCAGCCGCGCTGCTCGGCGAGGGACTACGCGTAATCCAGACGCTGGGAATTGTTCTGGTACTGTGCGCGATCGTGATCGTACAGTTGCCCGGGCGGGGCGCAAGCAGGGAAGAAGACTCAGTCGTGGTCGAACCGATTGAGTAATTCCGCCGATTTGATTTCTCACCTCCTACTGATCACCGATCATTGACCGCCGATCACCTCCCACCAATCACTGACCACCGCTACTCCAGCCGTTTTCCTCTGGTCTCCGGAAGTTGCGTAGTCATCAACGCAGCCAGCAGATAGCTCCCCGCGCAGAGATAGAATGCCGAACTCAATCCCTTCGTCTGACCCACCCGTCCAATCACCAGCGGAGCGAGCGCGCTCAGAGTCCGCGCTCCGTTGTACGTGAAGCCCAGAGCCCGGGCCCGCACCGCCGTTGGAAAGATTTCGCTGCCCATGATTCCGGAGCCGGAAAAAATTCCTGTCCCGAAGAAAGCGACAAGTGTTCCCAGCACCATCAGCCAGGCCGGCGATCGCGCCGCGGCATAAAGCGGAATTAAAAGAGCCGCTGTCAACGTATAGACAAGAAATGCCTTGCGCCGTCCCAGATGATCGGCAACCCAGCCAAAGCTGGCATATCCAGGAAACATGCCAAACAGATTCAGCACCACCAGCAGCGTAGTCATTCCCATTACGCCGAAGCCGCGCCCGCCCTGCGCAACCGGAAGGGACAAATACGGCGGAAGCCACGTAAACAGCCCCCACCAGGCAAACATCCCAAAAAAGTTGAACAGTAACAAAGCAAAAGTGGATCGTACGTAGGGAGTGCGAAAAATTGCCATTGTAGAGGTGAAACTGGTTACGTTTCTGCGTCCAGTGCCACCGCTGTCGTGGTGCAATTTCTGTTCATGCTCGGTCCACATCTCCGACTCCGGCACGCTCCGCTGAATCCACAACGTGATCGCCGCCGGAATGATCCCTACAAAAAATACTGCCCGCCACCCGTAATATCGCGCCACAGGACCTGCGACCAGCGCCGCCGCGGCAAAGCCCAGAGCCCAGGAACTCTGCACAATGGAAATTGCCTTGGCGCGCAATTCTGTGGGCCAACTCTCGGCCACGAGCGCCGCGCCCGTATTCCATTCGCCGCCCATTCCAAGGCCGAGCACAAATCGTGCCAGAGCGAGCATCGCAATACTCGTCGCCAGTCCCGAGGCAAACGAGCACAGCGAATAGGTCAGAATGCTCGCCATCAGCGCTTGTTTGCGCCCGATGCGGTCGGCTAGAAATCCGAACATTACGCCGCCGACCCCCGATGCCAGCAGAGTGAGCGTCCCTAAAAGGCCGGCAACCGTCTTGCTCATGCCGAGATCGCGCATCAGCAGCGCGAGTACGAGCGCGTAGAGCATCGCGTCGAAGGCATCGAGAGCCCACCCAAGACCCGCGGCCAGCAGTGTACGGCGCTGTCCATGCGTTGCCTGCCGAATCAGTTGTAAGGGGCCGATCGCCATGAAGAGTTGAAACGAGACTGGCGGATTGTAAGCGAGCGAGTGGCAGGCTGAAGAAGAAAATTCCTACTAGGCGGTCGGCAAGGAGCTCTTACCCTACCCACGCAGTAAGCTAGGCATGGTTAATCTGACTTTAGCCCCTGTCGGAGCAGATGAAAATACCTTCGTGCCTTCTGCACATCGCGTGCGATCTGTTCTCGAAGGGCCTCTACTGACGGAAACTTGATCTCGTCGCGCAGCCGGTCGAGAAAACAAATCTCCACTTCCGTCTCCGGCGTCAGGTCGATGGGATGGAAATTCAGCAGGTGGGTTTCGATGGCAAACAGATCTGCTCCGAACGTCGGACGATTGCCCACATTCGTGACCGAAACAAAGCGCTCATCGCCGACGCGCGTGCAAGTGATGTAAACGCCGTCCTGCGGGATAAGTTCTTCATAACGCGCGAGGTTGATCGTCGGCACCGTGTACTTCGAGCCATAGCCGCGGCCGCGCCCCGGCGTCCCGAGGATGCAGAACGGACGCGCCAGGAGATGCCGTGACCGGCTCACTCGTCCCTCGCGCAGTAGCTTGCGAATCTGGCTGCTGGCGACACACTCGCCCCGCAGCTTCATCTCCGAATAAACTTTGACATCGAATCCCATCTCGCGCCCAAAGTCGGCGAGCATGTGCGTATCGCCGGCCGCTTTGTGTCCAAACCGGAAGTTGAAGCCTTCGTGTACCTCGCGTGCGTGCAGTCCGTTTTCCAGAACAGTCTTGGCAAACTTTCGCGGCGTCATCAACGACAGATCACGGCCGAATGGAAGCAAGAGCACCGCATCGATTCCTGTAAGCTTCAGCAGGCGCAGCTTTTCGGTCGTGGGTGTAAGCAGCTTCAATCCCGATTCCGGCCGCAATATCCGCACCGGATGCGGCTCAAACGTCACCGCTACCGCTTTGGCGCTGCTGGTGCGAGCCCTCGCGACAATTTCCTGCAGCACATGTGCGTGCGCCCGGTGTACGCCATCAAAGTTGCCTACGCTGACCAGCGTCGGCCCAAAGTCGGCGGGAATCTCTTCGAGTTTGTGAAAAATCAGCATGCGTGTGATGAGTGGAGTTGGACGGGCCGCTAGTCACTGACCACTGATGTCAAACTCCAGTTTCAGCCCGTCGTGCGCCAGCCGGACGTGGCGCGGCAAGGTCGCATTCGTCGCCTCATGCGCGAGATCGTGACAAATGTGGGTGAAGAATGCCCGCTTAGGCTTGAGCCGCTCCACAATGTCGAGCGAATTTTTCACCGTCGAGTGGGTCGGATGCGGCTTGTGCCGCAGAGCGTCCAGAAAGAGAATATCCAGCCCGCGCAACTGACGAATCGACGAATCGGGGATCTCGCTGTGATCAGTCAAATATGCGGCTGACCCGAAGCGATACCCGTAAATCTGGGTCTCCCCATGAATCAGAATTACGGGATCGAATTGCACGCCAAAGATGTCAACGGGTCCATCGATGGGCTTCAATTCAAGCTGAGGCAAACTGCCAAACTTGTAATCCGCGTCAAAGATGTAGCTGAACATGCGCCGCAGGAACGCGGCCGCGTCGGGCCGCGCATAGAGTGGCAATTTGTCGGGCTTGTGCTGAAAGCTGAGAGGCCGCAGATCGTCGATGCCGAGAATGTGGTCGGCGTGCGTATGCGTGTAGAGCACGGCATCGACGTGCGTGATGTTTTCGCGCAAAGCCTGTGCGTAGAAATCCGGCGAGGTGTCGATGAGCACGGCCTTGCCGCCATACTCAATAATGATCGATGGCCGGGTGCGCCGGTCATGCGGATCCTTTGAGCGGCAGACCGCACACTCACAGCCCAGCGTCGGCACGCCCATGGACGTCCCGCTGCCCAGCACGGTCAGCGTCGCCTTCATCGTCCTCCGGTTCCAGTCGCCGGTCCGGCCTGCGGCGGACGCGTCAGCGCATTGGTGACCTCAACGTACGCCATACGTAATTCGTACAGACTGTTCTGCAGAAAGTTTTGTTCAGCAGACGTGAGATTGCCCTTGGTTTTTTCTGCAATCAGTGTGAGGGTATCGATGGTCTGCCGGGCGCCAATGATGTCGATGCGGGGCTGCTCGCCCTGTTGCCGCATCAATCCAAGTTGCAGCATCGCCGTCATGTAGAGCGACGCGAGGAAGCGCTCGAAGGTCATCTCGAATTCCTTCGCCGAGTGCCCGTTGAGTTCGACCTGCGAGTCCAGCGCCTTCGAAGATTTGTGATAAGCATCCGCCTGCGCGCTCTGTTCTTCAGCCGTCGGAGGCGGAGGCAGATCGGTCTCTGCGTCTCCCGGTGCCGGATGCGCGGAAGGGTCGACCGCAGGCGACTCGACCTGCGACGGCGCAGTTGCTTGCGGTACCTCCGCTGGCGGCGCCGGAGGCGCATCCTTGGGCGGCTCTACTTGCTCGGGAACGTCACTCCGCAACTCGCCCTCGGAGTTAAACAAACGCCGGTCCGTAACCGTAAAAGTGGATTGCTCGTGTCTTTTTTCAGCCATAAATTAGTCCTCAGGAATTTCTCCGCGTCCTCAGCCGTTAAAAGTTCTATATGTCAGTCGCGATGATGCTCGACCAGAGCGGGTTCGTGCTGAGGGATATCCTCGACCGGCAACTGAATCACTGTAGCCGTGCTGGTTCCGATCGTAACCTCACGCCCCGGCAATCCCACCTCGCGCCGGATGTACCCCAACGCCACGGTTTTCTCTCCACTTGCGAAATGGATCGATGCAGCGCTGGTAACCTCGCCCACTTCTTTATTCCCCTGCACGTCGCCGGCGACGATGCGACTGCCTGCTTTGATCTCGCCAGAAGAATCCGCCAGGAACCCGGCAAACTTGCGATGCACCGCGCCGCGAGACCGGATTCTCTCAACAATCTCCTGCCCCACATAGCATCCCTTGTTGAAGTTCAAAGCATGCGCCTGTTCGGTTTCCTGCGGCAGATCTTTCTCGCGGATATCGACTCCATACAACGGAATCCCCGAAATGACTCTTTGCAACTCGAGCGCTTCAAACCCAACGGGCGTGGCTCCCGCAGCGATTAGGGCATCCCAGGTTTTTTTGACCTCGCTCGGCGCCACCCACAATTCATAGCTCTCGTACGCGCCATCTTCGCCCCGCATGACGGTGCACTGCACGCAGTCGCAATCGCAAGTGCACTTCGCATCAAAAATTTGAAGCGGATTCATCTCTGGAATCTCAATGCCCGCTGTCCGCAGCACCGCTCCGGCGTTTGGGCCGCCAACGCCCAGTGTGGTCATCTGTTCGCCGAGGTCGGAGACCTCCACATCGTCCATGATGATGTAGTGATCAAACGTCGCCAGAAGTTTTTCCACCTGGCTGCGGTCGGTCTCAAGCACAATGGATTCGCCGCGATTGAAAGCGCAAAGATCCCCCAGAATGCGCCCCTGCGGATTCAGAAGAAACGCATAGACGCCGGATCCCACCGCCAGGTCGCGAATATTGTTGGTGACCATCCCGTTCAGCCAGCGCGTGCGGTCGCCGCCGGTGAGCGAAATTCTGGCGCGGAAGCCGAGATCGTAAACGCCGCATCCGGTGCGCAGCGCCGACAGTTCCGCCTGAGGATCGGCAAAGCGCGCCGCCGTCGTCGCGCCGCGATATTCGCCGGCGCGCGCGCCCGGTCCCTTGACGTTAACGCCGCTCTGAATTTGGAGTGCAGTGAGCCCCATAGTAGCTTTTCAGCGATCTAGTTCGATTATAACGATTGTGTTAACGTTCCTGCCGTGGACACGCGATTGCCAGCCCGGAAGCGCATCGCCGTCATCCCCGGCGACGGCATCGGCCAGGAAGTCATCCCGAAGGCTGTGAAAGTCATTCAGGCCACCGGCGCGGCGGTCGATTTCACCGATTTTGACTGGGGCGCGGATCGCTATCTGCGCGACGGCGTGACCGTGCCGCCCGACGGCTTTGCCATGCTGGCGCGCGATTTCGACGCGATTCTGCTCGGCGCATTCGGCGATCCCCGAGTCAAGACCAACATCCATGCCAAAGAAATTCTTCTCGGCATGCGCTTCCAGATGGATCTCTACGCCAATGTGCGTCCCGTCCGCCTGCTCGATGCGGCGCTGTGCCCACTGAAGGGAGTCGAGCCCAAAGACGTCGACTTCGTAGTGCTGCGCGAAAATACCGAAGGTGTTTATACCGATGCCGGAGGCGTTTTCAAGCAAGGTACACCCGACGAAATCGCCACACAGGAAGATATCAACACTCGTAAGGGAGTCGAGCGCATCATTCGCTACGCCTTCGAATATTGCCGGAACCACACCAAGCTCGATGGCTCGCCTCGAAACAAAATTCTCATGTGCGACAAATCCAACGCCATGACCCACGCCGGCAGCCTGTGGCAGCGCGTCTTCAAAGAAGTGAGCGGCGAATATCCGCAGATCACAGCACAACACATGTACGTCGACGCGCTCTGCATGCAGATGGTGCGCGACCCTCGCCAGTTCGACGTGATCGTCACCAATAACATGTTCGGCGACATCATCACCGACCTCGCCGCCGGCTTGCAGGGAGGCCTCGGCATGGCCGCCAGCGGCAACATCCATCCCGGCAAGACAAGCATGTTCGAGCCAGTCCACGGCTCCGCCCCGCCGATTGCGGGCAAGAACATGGCCAACCCCTTCGGCGCAATTCTGACAGCCGCCATGATGCTCGCTCACTTGGGATTGCCGAACGAGTCGGCAAAGATCGAAGCTGCCGTGCTCGAAGCCGTCCGCCAGAAAAAGACCACGCAGGATATCGGCGGTCCACTAGGAACGCGGGAAGCAGGCGAGTGGGTCGCTGAAAGAGTGCACCAGGCATAAATCTGCTCTGTCATCCTGAGTGGAGTGTACCTACTCGCAAATGCGAATCGGCACGCGCAGTCGAACGATCCCTATAATTGTTCCGACTCCGCTCGGGGCGGCACCACGCGCGTTCAGGATGGCACCTTCCGCCCTGCCAGCAGCGCCAACTCCCGCCACTTCCAGTGACAGTCCACATCTGCGAACCCAGTCTCGCGCAGCCACCCGAGCTGCGTCTCCACATCCAAGAGCTTGTTGGACGGATCCTCAGTCTCCGCCGTGTACCCGATCCCAAGCAGAAACTCTTCATGCAGCCGCGCCGTGGGCGAACTGACGTGCTCCAGATTGCAGAAGACGCCGCCCGGATTAAGCAGGCCGTAAATCTCCCCGTAAAGCGACCGCTTGCGTTCGTGGATCAGATGATGGATCGCGAAACAGGAGATCGCTGCGTCAAACTTCCCGAGATCCGGGAGCGCATTGTCAAGATTGTGCGCGACCACGCGCACCGAAAAATTCCCGGCGAAGCGCTTGCCCGCAGCTTCGAGCATCGCCGGAGAAAAATCCACCGCCACCGCTTCAGTCTCCGGAAGCCCCCGCTTTACCGACTCCGCTCGAACCAGCGCCAGCAATCGCCCATCGCCAGTGCCCAGATCGAGGATGCGCCGAGTCCCCGACGGAATAAACTCCAGGAGCGCCGATTCCCCTTCGCTGCGGTGGGAGATAGAATCCGCGCGCCCCAGATAATCGCGAGCGTGTTCGGTCGAAGTCCACAAATTCACGGGTTTAGCAGCGGTCATGAGAGAAAGTATAGGGAAGCGTATAGACTGAATCTCAATGAATAACGCCGAGGGGCAAAGTATACGGGTCCGGCGGCTGCTTCTAGCGGTTGTACTGGCTGCGACAACCTGGGCGCAGCCGCCCGCATACGCGCAAGATGCGCCGCCTGCGAACCAAAACGCCGGTTCTGCGCAATCGTCGCCCGCATCACCACAGAAGCCCGCACCCGCCGAAGCGCCAGCCGATCAGGAAGTTAAGATCACGCCCAGCCAGGCCGAAGAGCTTTTCCATTCGGTCGACGAGATTCTCGAGTTCGACAGCAAGCAGTCCGGCCTTCCCATCCGCAGACAGGTAAAGCGAAAGCTGACCAGCCGCGACGAAGTCGTCTCCTATCTCACCAAGCACGTCGATGACGAGGATACGAAGCGTCTCCGCCGCTCGGAGCTGGTCCTGAAAAAGTTCGGGCTGCTGCCGCGCGAATTCAATCTGGAAACGTTTCTAGTCGCGCTGCTGCGCGAAGAAGTTGCTGGGTACTACGATCCCAAGACCAGAACGGTGAATCTGCTCGACTGGGTACCGATGGAAGAGCAGGAGCCGGTGATGGCGCACGAGTTGACCCACGCTCTGCAAGACCAAGCCATCGGCCTGCAGAAGTGGATGAAAAAAGGCGACAAGGATCTCGGCGAAATCAAGAAGGATCCCACGTCTACGGACATTGAGAACGACGAAATCGATAGCGCGCGCGAGGCTGTGGTGGAAGGCCAGGCCCAGGCCATGATGTTCCAATACGCCCTCGCGCCGGCCGGACGCTCGATCCTTGACGCGCCCCAGCTTGTCGAGGCGATGGAGACCGAGTCGATGACCGGCACGCCTAGCACCAAGGTATTCAACGCAGCGCCGATCTTCATGAAAGAGTCGATGACGTTTCCTTATAGCTACGGCATGGAATTCGTCATCAAGCTCATGAAGCAAGGCGGCAAGGAAAAAGCGTTCGAGGGACTGCTGCAGAATCCTCCGCACACCACGCGCCAGATCATGGAGCCAGATACTTACCTCTCGGGCGAGAAGATCGAGCCCATGCACATCCCGGATTTCAAACGCGATTTCAAGGATTATCAGAAGTTCGATATCGGCGCGATGGGCGAGTTCGATGTGGCCGTGCTGATCGAGCAATATGTCGGAGAGAAGGCATCGAAGGGCATGTACCCCGAGTGGCGTGGCGGATACTATTACGCCGCGCGCCCCAAGTCGGATGCCACCGCGCCGCTCGGTCTGCTCTACGTGTCGCGCTGGGCCAACTCGGACGCGGCCTCCGAATTCGCCGCTATCTATGCGCAAAGTTTGCAGCAGCGTTATAAGAAGTCGGAAGCCGTGGGGGATCCCGCGCCCAATCTGCAGCCTGCGCAGGATGCGAACTCGGCAATCGCGCGGCTAAAAGGCCGCCACGTCTGGAACACAGAAGAAGGCGCAGTCGTAATCGAACAGCAAGGCGACACGGTTCTGATAAGCGAAAGCCTGGACGCAGCCACAACCGCGATCTTGGAAAAAGAAGTGCTAGGGAAGTAATCTTTGTTGGCTGAAATCACCGATCTGAACTCTTGAAATCTAAAATCGGAAATCACCGCCCCGACTTCTTCTTCCCCGAATCATCGTCGTCGGCTTCCTTGAGGAACTCCCGTACTTTCGCCGCGACCACAAACTGCTGGCCGCCGCGCTCGACGGTCAATCTCCGCTCCTTCTCCGGTGTCCCTCCCAGCATCGACCAAACCTGACCAAAAGTAGACCCGCGCACCGGGATGCCGTCGACCGCCGTCAGGTGATCACCCGGCCGAATGCCGTCCGGACCATCCGGCACCGAGGGCACGCCTTCGTAATCGGCAACGGCGAGAATTGTGAAGCGCCCGTCATCCTCCGGACGCAGAGTAACTCCGACCACCGTAAAGTCCGGGAATGTATACGTCCGCCCCAGATCGAAGTAGACAACCGAGTGCGTATAGTCGATTCCGACTCGGTAATTCAGAAGCACATTGGAGCCGAGCAACCCCGCAGTCGCTACACCCGCACGCCTGTCGAAGAAGTCCCGGCGATCTTTCGCAAAGTCAACAAACGCCACGTTGGTCAGAAATAGCGGCCCGTATTGCACACGGTCTACGCGCATCACTTTCCACTTCGTTTCTTCGTCCAGACCCCACATGTTGGCCGAGCCCACGGCTCCAGTCATGTGCGGCCAAGCAGGATGCGCCGCAGCCAGCGGGTCGAACACCTCGTCCGAAAGAAAACTGATGCATGCCCCTAGATCGAGCGCGAGATTGTATTTCTTGTTTTCGATCCGGCTTGGAATCTGTATCAAACCGTTCGCCGCATTGATCTGCACTTTTCCACTCGGTCCCAGAAAATGAATCGTTCCCGGCGCACCAATTGAAAACTTGTGCTCAGGGAAATCGATCAGCACGTCATAGTGTCGCAACACCGTTGCTGGAATATTGATCTCCGCGTTTAAGCCTGGATCCATGACGGTCGCAGGGCTTTCCGGCTTCAGGGGGATTTTCGCTTCCTTCAATCCGGCGAGCGAAATAGCCATGCTACCGATCACGATTTCGCGCGGCGGAGCAGAAGAGCACCCATGGTCGTCGCACGAAACCGCCAGCCCTAGCAGTGCCGCCAGATGCCGCGACATTTCAAGATCGGCGTTACCGTTATCGACCCAGGCATGAACCCCCTGCATCGAGCCATCAGGAAGCGCGAGGTCGGCATCAATCACGACTCGGTTGTGGTCGATCGTCGCCGGAACTGTAACGAACTTCGGCGCAGGTTGAGGTGAGGATTTTTCCTGCGCATTCGCAAAGACGCCTAAAAGCAATAGGCTGCCGCATACTCGCCAGAATGTCATGCAGAAATTGTAGCGCGCCTTGCGTCGCAGGCTCTGCCTCAGAGAGCGCAGATTTTCCCTCCTGTATAATCACGAGTTTGCACTTGAGCATTTCACGCTTCTGGAGGATGAATGGCACAGGCGGAGATCGGCATCATCGGCGGTAGCGGACTGTATTCCATGCCCGGACTCAGCAAGGTGAAAGAAGTGCGCCTGAAGACGCCGTTTGGCGCGCCGTCCGACCCGTACGTTTGCGGCGTCCTCGAAGGACGTAAAGTCGCGTTCCTCACCCGCCACGGACGCGGCCATCGCATCCTGCCCAGCGAACTGAACTTTCGCGCCAACATCCACGGATTTAAACAGCTCGGTGTCGAGCGCATTGTCTCGGTCTCCGCCGTCGGATCACTCAAGGAAGAGCACCGTCCGCTCGAGTTCGTGATTCCGGACCAATTTTTCGATCGCACCCGCCATCGCATCGACACGTTCTTCGGCGGCGGTGTGGTGGTCCACATTTCTTTCGCTGATCCCATCTGTGGAGAGCTTTCCGGTGTGGTCGAAAAAGCTTGTAAGACCGTTGGCGTCGTCGGCAAGCGCGGTGGCGCTTACGTGTGTATGGAAGGTCCGCAGTTTTCGACCCGGGCCGAGTCGAACGTCTACCGCAGCATGGGCATGGACATCATCGGCATGACCAACCTGCAGGAAGCCAAACTCGCACGCGAGGCTGAGATCTGCTACGTCACTTGCGCGATGGTCACCGACTACGATTGCTGGCATCCGGGACACGATGCCGTCACCGTCGATCAAGTCGTCTCTGTCCTGCTCAAGAATGCCGAGAACGCCACCAAAGTGGTGCGCGCCACGGTCGCGTCCATGCCCCGCGAACGCTCGTGCAAGTGCGGATCCGCGCTGGCCCACGCCATCCAGACCGATCGCAGCAAGATTCCCGCGTCGGCAAAGAAAAAGCTGAAACTGCTCCTTGGAAAGTATCTGGACAAAAAGAAAAGCTAGAAAAGTCCGACCGTGGAGACCTAAGTTGGCACGTCTCTTCTATCCACGATCAGGCCAGCCATCAGCGGCAAGAGACGTATCATAAGTACGTCATTGCAAGTGATCTTCCGCGCTCGTTAGTCATTCGCGCATGGCCAAGCCAGCAAAAAATCCGCCCGCGTCGCCCTGGGACTCCGAGGTCCGGCTCCTGACCTGGCTCGCGACATGCGCCTCGGTATTGTCTTTTCTGTTCTATAACCAGCGCGGCGAAATACTTCTCTATGGCGACGCCATCGCCCACATCAACATCGCGCGCCGCGTCTTCGATTCGATTACTCCCGGCCCGCTGCAACTGGGAACCGTCTGGCTCCCTCTGCCTCACTTGTTGATGATTCCATTCCTGATCTCGAATGAAATGTGGAGCCGCGGCGTCGGTGGATCGATTCCGTCCATGGTGGCATTCGTATTCGGAGCCGTGGGAATATTCCGCCTCGTTCGCGGGGCTCTGTCGCGCGACGAGTTATCGCGGGACGCCGCAACCGCCTTGCCTGCCCGGCTCGCCGCCTGGACCGCCGCACTGATCTATGCCGCCAATCCCAATCTGATTTACCTGCAGACCACCGCCATGGGAGAAGCGCTCTATCTCGCCTTCTTCCTCTGGTCCGTTGTGTTCTTCGCCGAATTCATTCGCGGCGAAGCCAAGTCTCTGGCCAAATGTGGTTTGTGTGTGGCAGCGGCCTGTCTGACTCGCTACGACGGATGGTTCCTGGCCGTCACCATGTCGGTGGTGGTCGTCATGCTCTCGCTACTCAGAAGAAATCCCGACGAAAAGCCAATCGCGATTTCACGCTCAGCAGCAATCAAGTTCGTTTTCATAGCTGCTGCGGCTCCGGCACTCTGGCTTGCCTACAACGCACTCGTCTACCGCAATCCACTCGAATTCGAAAACGGACCGTACTCCGCGAAAGCGATCGAACGCAAGACCCAGACAGCCGGCAATCCGGGTCATCCCGGCGCCGGAAACCTGCCGGTCGCGACCCTCTATTTCCTAAAATCTGCGGAAGCTAACGTCGTTCCGAGCCAGTGGATGCAACGTGTCTGGGTCTTGCTCTGCGGCGCCGTATATCTTGTTCTTGGAATTGCCGCCGTGGTGGTCAGCGGCTCCGTTCGCCGGCGTCTCGCGCCCTTGTTGCTTCTTCTCGTTCCGTTGCCCTTCTACGCGCTCTCGGTCGCGTACGGCGGAGTTCCCATTTTCATCCCGCAGTGGTGGCCGTTCAGCCACTACAACCTCCGCTACGGACTGCAATTGCTCCCGGCTTTCGCCGTAGCGTTATCCATACTGATCTATGAAGTCGCGCAATCGGCGCGCTGGAGGCGCAAGACTCGCCTGGCGCTCGTACTGCTCATCTTCGCGTTCGTGCTACTGAGCTACGCGGATATCTGGCGCGCTACGCCGATTTCCTTGAAAGAAGCTCAGGTCAACATGCGCGGCCGCAATCAACTCGAAGCACAGTTGGCTTCCTTGCTTCAGAAATTACCGTCCAACTGCACTTTGCTCATGTATTCGGGCGACCATGTCGGAGCTTTGCAGAGAGCCGCGTTCCCGCTCCGCCGCGTCATCAACGAAGGCAATCACCGCGTCTGGAGGCAGCCCAGCGATTCCGAAGGAATATGGGAGCGCGCCCTGGCGGATCCCGCGCAATATGCCGAATACGTCCTGGCCTTCGAAGGCGATCCCGTCTGGCAGGCAGTGCAGGGAAAGCACCTTCACGCACTGATCGAGATCCACGTATCCGGACAGGCCCACGCCATTCTCTACAGCACGCGGTAATCAGCCGGGTTAATGATTCGCATCTTGCGGCGATGATAAAATCCGGCCATCCGAGGAGTGCGCGAACAGGCCTCAGCCGCATGAACTGGCAATACTTCAAAGAATTACTGCACAGTGAAATGGTGAGTGGACTGGTCACCAGCGCGCTGGCGCGTGTAATTCTCGCGGCGCTTCTCGGTGGTCTCATCGGCCTCGAGCGTGAGCTCAAACACCGCGCTGCCGGTCTGCGCACAAACATGTTTATTTGTATAGGAGCCGCCTTGTTCACGCTGTTGTCCGCGGAACTCGCGGGCGTACCGTCGGACGCCGCGCGCATCGCTGCGCAGATCATCCCCGGTATCGGTTTCATCGGCGCGGGCTCCATTCTCCACAACCGCGGCCTCACCACCGGGCTAACATCAGCCGCAACTCTGTTTGTAGTCGCATCGGTCGGAATGGCCGCCGGCGGCGGTCTTTACCTCACCGCAACTTTTGCCACCGGACTAGTGCTCCTCGCACAATTCCTGCTCGGACATCTGGAAGAGACGTTCAACCTCAAGCTGCTGGTGAGCAGTTACGAAGTGACCGGCGGCAGCCTCGACGAGGTCAGCAATGAGGTGAACCGCATTCTCGAAGGACACCGCCAGCTGATGCAGAACGTTGGTACCGGAAACACCGGCCAGCACATTCGCCTGCAATTTGATGTCGAAGGGTGCAATCGCGAACAAAAGGAGTTGCTCCGTCAACTGCAGGGTTCTACCGTGCTGCGCAGCGCTGTTTCGCTGGGGCGAGTGGAGCGCGAGTGAGTTCGTCCCCGCGCACAATTCCTTTTGTGAAAGCCAGCGCCTGCGGCAATGACTTCGTGCTGATCGATGGCGCGCTGGCTCCGCCCGATGTTGCGGACTTTTCGCGGCGCATCTGCGACCGTCACCAGGGAGTAGGCGCCGACGGCGTAGAGTGGATGTTTCCGCACTTCACCGCCGATGTGGAGATCCGGCTGGTCAACGCCGATGGCTCTGCGGCCGAAATTTCAGGCAACGGCACGCGCTGCGTCGCGGCTCATCTTTGTTCCACCCGCAGCAAGGATCGCATCTCGATTCTGACCGGAGCCGGCCCGAAGATTTGCTCGCTGACCGCGCGCAGCAGCTCCGAATATGAATTTGAAATGGAAATGGGCGCTGCCATAGTCGAGAAGGAGTTTGCTGTGAAATTGCGAAAAGGCGAAGTGAGCGGAACTCCGGTTTCCGTGGGCAACCCGCACTTCGTCATCTTCGTCCGCGAGTTTCCCGCGGACTGGCAAGCGCAGGCCGCCCAAATCCAGCGTAACGTCCGGTTCCCACAGGGAGTGAATGTCGAGTTCGCCGCGGCCAGTGGCAAGCACGATGTGAAAACTATTTTTTTCGAGCGTGGAGTTGGTGAAACGCGTTCCTCTGGCACCGGTTCATGCGCGGCGGCGGCGGCGGCGATTGCGGCCGGGCGGGCTCAATCGCCGGTAAGAGTCCACGCCCCCGGCGGAACGCAGACTGTGCGACAGGAAGGGAATGCCATCTTTCTGCGCGGTCCTGCACGGCTGGTGTGCCGCGGAGAATTCTTTCTGACTTGAAACTGTGATCGTATCGGCAAGATTCTAGATTCGCTGTAGCCTTAGGACTTCATGTCTTTGTCCAATCCACGCGTCAAGCCGCCCGCTCTTCGCCCCGGAGATACCGTCGGCATCGTCGCGCCCGCCAGCAATATCAAGCGCGCCGATCTCGACGCGGGCTGCGAAGCGCTGCGCCGCGCCGGATACGATCCCACTTATTCGGAATCGATTCTGGAGAAGGACCTTTACTTCGCGGGATCGGTCGAGCGCCGTACCCGCGAACTGGAAGACATGTTCACGCGGAAGGATGTGCGCGCAATTGTCTGTGCCCGCGGCGGTTACGGCGCGAACTATCTTCTGAACAAGATCGCTCTTGCCAAGATCAAAGCAAATCCGAAAATTTTCGTCGGCTACAGCGATCTCACGTCGCTTCTCACCTATTTCGCGGACGCCGCACCACTGGTGACGTTCCATGGACCGATGGTGGCGAAGGATTGGACGCATACAGACGGCGTCGACACGGCCTCATGGCAGTCCGCGCTGTCAGCCGCGGAATCGTGGGATGTGGCTCTGGGCGCGGAAGTCAGCGGCCTGGTCGACGGCGATGCCGAGGGCGTCCTTTACGGCGGATGCCTTTCGATCCTGGTCGCGTCGCTAGGCACGCCCTACGAAATCAAAACGAAAGGCACGATCTTGTTCCTAGAAGATCTGGCCGCCAAGCCGTTTCAGATCGACCGCATGCTGATGCAATTGAAGCTGGCCGGGAAGTTTGCCGGCGTTCGCGGTATCGTCTTCGGCGAAATGCTGGACTGCGTCCAGACCGCGCATCAGGACTACACCTTGCAGGAGGTCGTTACGCGAATAGTGGGTGACCTTCGAGTGCCCGTAGCTTTCGGCGTTCGCTCGGGCCACGTAACATCGCGCAACATCACGTTGCCCTTCGGAGTGCAAGCGAAACTGACAGTCCACGCCGGAAGAGTCTCACTGAAGATTTTGGAATCAGCCGTCGAACTTTAGGATTGTTGTTGGCGAGAATCGATTTGTATCAGGATATGCCTTCAGGCATATCGCACAGAGATAGACACACGACGCGCCTTAGGCGCCGGGCTGACGACAGCATGAACGATCCAAAACATATTCACCTCATCGGCATCTGCGGCACGGCGATGGCCTCGCTCGCCGGAATGCTCCAGCAGCGCGGCTTTCACGTCACCGGTTCCGACGCCGCCGCGTATCCACCCATGTCTGACTTCCTGCGCGGGCTCGGCATTCCGATTGCGCAACCTTTCGCCGCCAGCAATTTAGAGCCACGCCCCGATCTGGTCGTGATCGGCAACGCCATGTCGCGTGGCAATGTTGAACTGGAGCACGTGCTCGACCAGCGCATTCCATTCTGTTCCATGCCGCAGCTTCTGCACGACGAATTTCTGCGCGGCAAAGAAGTTCTTGTCGTCGCCGGAACGCATGGCAAGACTACAACGACGTCGATGCTCGCGTGGATTTTCCATTCCGCGGGATTGCAGCCCTCCTTCCTGATCGGCGGCATCGCCGAAAATTTCGGTTCTAGTTTCCAGCTTGGATCGGGAAAATACTTCATTCTCGAAGGCGACGAATACGACACGGCATTTTTCGACAAAGGTCCAAAGTTTCTGCACTATTTTCCGGACTCGATCATTCTGACCTCCGTGGAATTCGATCACGCCGACATTTACAAGGATCTCGACGCCGTAGAGACAGCTTTCAAGCGCCTGGTGAATCTGATTCCGCGCCGCGGACGCATCATCGCCTTCGACAGCGAGGCTCAGAGCCCGAGTCTCGATCGCAGCGTGGCCAAGGCATTCTGCCCCATCGAACGCTATGGAGCTGGTCCGCGGGCAAACTGGAAAGTTGCAAATCTGCGCTTCGAACCCCACCGCACCACCTGGACCATCCTGCGCGATGATCAAAGGTGGGGCGATTTCGAATTCGCCCTCGCCGGTGAATACAACGTCTGGAACGCAACCGCCGCCGCTGCACTGGCCGCCTCATGCGGCGTTCCGCAGGGCGCAATCGCAGCTGCGCTCAAGACTTTCAAGAGTGTGAAGCGCCGCCTTGAAGTGCGGGCGGAAGTGAATGGCATCACCATCATCGACGACTTCGCGCATCATCCCACCGCGATTGCCGGGACGTTGAAGGCGTTGCGCGCGCGCTACTCGGGGGCGCGCCTGTGGGCCATTCTCGAACCGCGCTCGAATACGTTGCGCCGCCGAATTCTGCAAAGCGATCTGGCCCACAGTCTGGCGCTGGCGGATGAAATCGTGGTCGCCGGTGTTTTTCGGTCCGAAGCTGTTCCTGAAAATGAGCGTCTTGAGTTGCCCGCTCTTGCCGAGGAGATCAAGCAAAACGGCCGCCGGACACGCCTTTTGGCCGATGCCGACGAAATCGTCGCCACAGTCTCTCCCGAGTTGCGCAGTGGAGACATCGTCGCCATTCTCTCCAACGGCGGCTTCGGCGGTATCTATGAAAAACTCCCGGCGCGCCTGCGCGAGTTGGCGGGGCAGAAATGAACGAGTGCTGGGCTGAGCAAAGGTCCACGTGCGCTTCGTATCAACGTCACGATGCGTATCCTCGAGGTTTGTATGATCAGGATTCGTATCGGGGCACGCCTTCAGGCGTGCCGAAAATTCGTCACAACCGCCGCGCCTTCAGGCGCTGCGCCTTAAGTCTCTTCACGATCGTACTTTTCGCGTCACCTTCTATCGGGCAGTCGCCCGCAACAATCGGCTACAACATTTCGCTCGATTCCCCTGACCAGCATCTCGTCGAAGTGCAGATCACTCTGAGCCCCGGTCCCCCGCGGCGCGACTTGCAGCTTCCCGTATGGAATGCTCTCTACCAGGTTCGCGACTTCGCGCAATACGTCAACTGGGTGCAGGCGAAAGATCGCACGGGTAAAGATCTTCCGATCCTCGAACTCGACAAGAGCCGCTGGCAAGTTCAGGGCACCCAAGCCGGCGCCGTAGTTGACTATCAGATTTACGTCGACTCCCCCGGACCCTTCGGAGCGCAATTGAATGCGCACCACGCGTTCCTCAATCTTGCGCAGATCCTGATGTATCCCATCGATGCTCGAAGTGCCGCGGTGCGCGTGCATTTCAGCCACGTCCCGGATCAATGGCACATCGCCACGCCGCTGACGCAATCCGATAACTCCGACCTCAGCGCGCCAAACTATGACCGCATGGTCGATGCTCCAGTAGAACTGGGCGCATTCCGCGAAGCCGATTTCGAGGAAGCGGGAGGCCACTTCCGCGTCATCGTCGACGCCGATCCTGCCGACTATGACATGGAGAAGCTAGTCGCCGCGCTGCACAAGATTGTCGCTGCGGCCACGGGTTGGATGAATGATCGTCCCTTCGACTCCTACATGTTCCTGTATCACTTTCCCCGCGGCCCCGGCGGCGGAGGCATGGAACACGCTTACTCCACCGCGATCGACATCAACGCAGAGATGGTGAAGCAGAATTTCGGTGCCGTGACGGGCGTGACCGCACACGAGTTTTTCCATCTGTGGAACGTTAAACGCATCCGTCCGCAAACGCTTGAGCCGGTCGACTACACGAAGGAAAATTACACGCGTGCGCTGTGGTTCAGCGAAGGGGTCACCAGCACCGCCGAGGGCATGATTCAGCTACGCGCCGGGCTGCTCGATGAAAAACAATACCTCGATCGCGTCGGCGGCGAAATTACCGAACTGGAGCGGCGTCCGGCGCACCTCTCGCAGTCCGCAGAAGAGTCGAGCTTGGACGCGTGGCTCGAAGGCAACGCCTACTACCGCCGCCCCGAGCGCAGCATTTCCTATTACAACAAAGGCGAGTTGCTCGGCATCATGCTCGATCTCGCGGTGCGCAACGCCAGTCACGGGCAAGCTTCTCTCCGCGAACTCCTGCAATGGATGAATGCGAATTACGCCAAACAGAATCGCTTCTTCGACGACTCCAACGGAGTACGCGAAGCCGCCGAAGCCGTCAGCCACTCCGATCTGGGATGGTTCTTTACCAGGTACGTTGCCGGCACTGAAGAAATTCCATGGGATGATTTTCTCCGCTCGGTCGGCCTGCACATTGAACAATCAGCCAGCACCGCCCCCGACCCTGGTTTCGCCGCGTCCCGCAACTTCGACGGCCCCATGTCGGTAGTCGCGGTCACGCCGGGCAGCGAAGCCGACCATGCCGGCCTGCAGGTCGGCGACACGATTGTCGAACTGCAAGGAAAAACTGCCGGCCAGGAATCCCGCCAGGAGTTAGCCCACCTCGGGCCCGGCGACACGATCACAGTGAAAGTTCGCGGCCGCCGGGGCGGTGATCGCGAGCTGAAATGGAAGATCGGCGGCCGCCAGGAAATTTCATACGCAATCAAAGATTTGGATCAAGTCACCGCCGAACAGCGCGCCCGCCGTGCCGCCTGGCTCAAAGGCGAGGCGCAGCCAATCCCGGACAAGGCTTCACAGTAATGATTCGCGCCATCGTGATGCTGACCTTTTGGGGTTTGACCGCTCCTCTGGCTGCGCTCATCGGATTTCCTGCCGCTTTCATCATGGGCGACGTTCGCGTTCTGTATCGCATGTTCATGTGGGGAGCGTGGAACGGTGTTCGCCTCACCGGCGTCCGGGTCGAAACCTCCGGCCTTGACAAACTCGATCCCAGTCGCAGTTACATCTTCATGTCGAATCACGCGTCCAATCTTGATCCGCCCATTCAAATCCCGCTCATTCCGAAACGCACATCGGTCATGGTGAAAAAAGAATTGTTTAAAGTTCCCATCCTCGGCCGCGCCATGCGCATGGGATCGCTGGTCCCGGTCGATCGCGGCAATCGCGATGCTGGCATCGATGCAGTGGCTGCGGCCAAAGCGGTCATCGATCAGGGAATCAATATGATCATCTATATCGAAGGCAAGCGCTCGTTCGATGGCAAGTTGCTGCCTTTCAAGAAGGGACCGTTCTACCTCGCCGAGAAGTGCGGGGTTCCCGTGGTCCCGGTGACCATTACCGGCACTCATGCCGCGATGCCGAAGGGACGCTTGGCCATCAAACCAGGGCTGGTGAAAGTGATCTTTCATCCTCCGATCGAGCCCAAGGATTTCGGCGACCGTGAATGTTTGATGGAAAAAGTTCGGGCCACAATCGGGAGCGGTCTGCCGGAAAAGTTCCGGCAGGGAAGCGAAGCACCAGAAGCAGTCACCTGATTGCCGCTGTGGTTATTCTCTAGGTGTTTTTCGTCGAAGCACGCGCACCAGCTCTGGCAGTCGCGGCAGGATTGCCGAATATTTCAGCCACAATTTGTGATCGACCGCAGGCGCTCCACTGACCAGCGCGCCGGCCGGAACGTCGTTGGCGACGCCGCTCTGCGGAGTGACGATCGCAGCCTCTCCAACTTTGCAATGCCCGACCACGCCAACCTGCCCAGTCAGGATCGCCCGCGCCCCAATCTCAGTCGATCCCGCCAGTCCAACCTGTGCGCACAGCAGGACGTCTTCGCTTACCCGCGAGCCGTGACCGACTTGCACCAGGTTGTCGATCTTTACGCCGCGTCCAATGCGGGTTTCGCCCACGCTTGCGCGGTCGACGCATGAATTCGCCTGCACTTCGACATCATCCCCAATGACGACCGGAGCGGGTTGCGGAATTTTGTGCCAATGCCCCTCGACAGTTCGGGCGAACCCGAAGCCGTCAGCGCCGATGACAACGCCGTTCTGCAGCAGCACGTTGTTTCCGATGCGGCAGTCCTCGCGCACCACGGCATGAGCATGAGCGAAAAAGTTGTCGCCGATCTTCGCTCCGCGATAGATCACAACATGCGCGAGCAGCACCGCCTTCGCGCCAATCGCGACATCTTCGCCGATCACTACATACGGTCCAATGTGTGCTTTTGCTCCGATGCGCGCGCTCTTGTGCACCACAGCCGTGGCGTGCACGCCGGGCTCATATCGCGGCGGCTTGTGAAACAGCTCCAGCGCCCGCGCAAAACTCAGGTACGGATCTTTCGCCCGCAGCATGGCCGCCGTAATCGCCGGAAAGTTTTCCCCGACAATGACCGCGGAAGCCTTCGTACTGCGCGCCGCGGCCGCGTACCTGGGGTTCGAAACAAAACTAAGCTCGCCCGGCCCGGCCTGGTCGATTCCGTTAAGCCCAGTGATTTCTGTATCCGGGGCGCCGTTCTCCAGGCGCGCATCGAGAGCAGCAGCAATCGCAGAAAGTTTCATGAGGGTGAGAGCAGACGCGAGTAATCCTACACCAGCCGCGGGATGCGGCGTTCGGGTGCCGCGTTTGTTGCGCGCTATTCCCCGTTTCTGACAGAGCCGGGAACTAGGTGCCCCACCCCTTGCGCGGTGTTTTGCGCAAGCGTGAGGCACCACAGAAGTGTGCACTATGGTGCGAGCGCTCCTGCGCTACTGCACAACCAGCGTGAAGGTCGTCGTATGCGTCAGCGATCCGCTCACGGCAGTTACGGTCACCGTGAAGCTCCCCGTCGGCGTTCCGGTCACAACATCGAAGTTCACGCCGCCCGAGGGGCCACCGCCAGGCGCCGGATTGCTCACTATCACCGGATAACTTCCTATTGTTGCCAGGTCGGCGGCTAAGAGCTGGATCGAAAGATTGGTCGACGTTCCGTACGTCGCGGCGTGAAACGTGCCGTTGTATGTCACCGTCGAGGAGGGCATAAACCCTGACCCGGCAATAGTCAGCGTCTGGCCGGCCGAGCCTGACGCCAGCTCGGTTGGAGACACGGAACTAATCGCCGGCACCGGATTATTCGTTGGCGGTGGTGTTCCTGAACTTCCGCCCCCACCGCATCCCGGCATGCTCATAAACAAAGCCACGATCATGAGCATTGGTATCGCTCCGCGCCGCCGCCGTGACGGAATGCCGATCAGACATATACCCAGCAAGAGAAGTCCGGCCTGAGCTTCCCAGCCGATCCCACCGCCGTCACGGGCCGCACGCCGCCGCGCCTGACCGACCCCAGCAGTGGTCACGGTGAGCGTCGTGCTGCCTGAGCCGGTAACTTGTGCCGGACTGAAGCCGCAGGTTGTTTCCGCGGGAAGCCCCGAGCAGGAGAAACTGCTTACCGTACCGGTGAAGCCCGAAAGTGCCGCGACGTTTAACGTAACTGGTGTTGTCTGGCCCGCGGTGACCGTTGCTACGTTCGACGGTATCGCGATCGAGAAATCAGGAACGCTGATCGAAGCTCCCCCCAAAGACGCGGGATAGTTGGTGTCGCCGCTATATTTTGCGTTAACGCCCTCAGAACTGTTCACCGTGAACGTCCCAGCCGCCTGGCAAGAGAAGTGTCCGGTGCTGTCCGTAGCATTCGTGCAGGCGGTCGGTCCGGCCAACGTGGCGCCAGATTGGGAATTGACAAACATCACGGTCCCGGTCGGGTACACCGTCTTGTTCCCGGAGTCCACGAGGGCGGTAACAGTGACAGAAGCCCCGGCTGAAACTGTCTGCGTCGAAGGAGTCACCGTCATCACTGGCTGCGGATATTGCAACGTGACCGAGGTTGCTGACGACGTCGAACTCAAATAATTCTGATCGCCGGCGTAGCTGGCAGTAATGCTATAGGTTCCCGGTGCCGGGAAAGCCACCGTCAGGTAGGCGTCCAGTCCGAAATAGGCTCCGTAGCTATCGTTGTACGTTACAGTGCCCGGGATCGCAGTGCCGTTGGAATAGAACGTCACCGATCCAGTGGGCTGCGTGATCGCTCCTTGAACCGAGTTGGGATCCTGAATCAGTGTGCTGATGCTGACATTCTTGAAATCAGTGGCGTCGACGTTAGGCACGCCGGCGTTCGTTGCCGCTTTATTGACCGTGATCACCACCGAGCCCGAATTCGCGTTGTAGTTGCTGTCGCCGCTGTACTGCGCCGTGAGAGTGTGCGTCCCGCCGGTCAGGGCGAACGCCTCAGCCTGCGTCTGGACAGTTCCCGTGTTATTCAAGGTGTACGGCCCGCCCGGAATCGCAGTGCCGTCGGCAAGCAGGCTGATACTTCCGGTGGGGCAGGCGATCTCGCCAGAAGGTGGAGGATCGCATACGGCACCCTTAGAATTCTCCACGATTGCCTGGAGAAAATACTGAGAGTCGTAGCTCACCGTGGTAGTCGTGGAGCCTGACAACTGAAGGCCTGGCAAAGAAACGACGCCGTTTTCTTTTGCCACCGTGACGCTGACCGGACTCGAATAGCTGCCGCCGTACGTGCCATCTCCGCCGTAATGCGCGATCACGTTGTAAGTGCCGGCGGGCAACAGGCTGGTGCTTCCGGAAACTGATCCGCCGCTCAATGGGAATACGTCGATGTCCTGCCCGGTCGTCGTACCTGGCCCGGTGTTGACCAGCAGCGCCGTGCTCCCGGTGGCAGCGCTTGGATTGATGCCGATGCTCACGGGGACAGCCGTCCCGTGGGTCACGCTCACCGCCGTTCCTCCGTTCATCTGCAGCGTAGTGACGGTCGAGGTGAACGTTGCCTTGCTCCAGTTATTGACCAGGTTGGCGGCGTCGACCGATCCCAGCCCGGTGGCCAGGTCGTATCCTGCTCCGGTGCTGTATCCGCTCAACACGCCGTAAGTGTCGCCGCTCGTCGAGGTCGTGCAATTCTGGCTTCCGGTGTTGCACGGCATGGCGATGGTTGAGCCGGAGGGAACATCGTGGAACGCGTTTGCCTGCTTAGTCACCAGTTGATACAAAGAAAAACCAGGGACACCTTGCGGCGTTCCTATCTTCTGGTTCACCAGGGACATGATGCCGGCAAATGCGGGAGATGCGACCGACGTGCCTCCGTAGCCCGCCAGAGCTTCCAGGTTGCAGGGTCCGGTGGCATCCTCTTCGCAAATCACGTAGAAGCTGCCGAAGAATCCGTTGCTGGCGAACAATGACACGTCGGGAAGATCACGCTTGTTGTCGGCCGGAACTCCCGTCCCCTTCTGCCATGACGGTTTCAGGTAACCCTGGGTGCACGAGCCCAGTACTCCCTGTGAGTTCACCACACAATTGCTTGGTCCACCGCTGCCGCCCTCAGAGATGACGCCACCATCTTCGTACATCTGCGGGTTGTTGCACGCTTGCTCCGCGGTCGATCCAAAGCCGAGAGTCACTGCGAGCGCGTTGGTGCAGGAGTCATTCCACGTCGTCTCCGGAATGTAACCTTTCGCGGACTTCGAAGTCGTGGGATCGTTGGTCGCATTCCAGTAAGTCGACCAGGTCTGGTATTCGTTGAAATCGGTTCCGCCGATCGCCGCGTTATAGGGTGTAGAGCCAATTCCATTTACATTCAGTCCATACCCTGCCGGCCCGCCCGGGTTGTCGCAGCCCGCCGAGCCGTTATCTCCCGACGAAACGAAAACACTGATGCCCTGAGCCGCGGCTTGTTCCCAGATGGCGTTGTAAAACTGATTTCCGGCCGTTCCCAGACCCAGTTCGCACTCACCATAACTTTCGCTGACCACTGGCGCAAGATTGTTTTCGACAACGTAAATGGCCGAGAGGTCCACGCCGTCACTGGTATTGGTCGTCGCTGAAGTGACGAAATCTACGATTGCCTGCGGCGCAACCGCGCCTGACCACTGGATATCAATGTCGGCTTCTGCTTCGTCGCCGTTGATGCCCGGGTCGGGGCCGTTGAGAATGATGTTCAGTTTGTTGGCTGGCACGGTGAGTCCAAACAGACTCCAGAACGTCGTCGGGTCCGTCGGGTTGATGTTGGTGCGTCCCACGATCGCGATGGTTTGCCCGGTGCCGTTGACTCCGCCGTTCCACAGGGGCAGCACGTCGTAGATCGTAGCAAAGTCGTATGGCGACACCGCATAGCACTCCGAACTGCCGCACGTGTAGGTGTATTGCGGGGTCGGCGAGGTCAGTTGCCGCGTTTTCTCCGAGAACTTGCCGACGAACTGGTTCGTCGCTTTCCGCGGAAAGTTATGCAGCGACACGATCCCCGCCACCGCCGGCGCCAGCGCCGCCGGAATCTGCGGATCGCGCGAATTCGCCCAGTGCTGCTCGCCTTTCACCACGTATTTGTGAATCGGCGTGTGAAACGCTTCTTCGACTTGACTGGCCGACCCGGAAAATTCAAGTACTGTGCGGCCCTTGGTCGATCCCGCCTGAAATCCGTGCGACTCGAGCCATGACTTGATGGTCTGCATGTCGGCGTCGGTCGGGCCAAACTGTTTGCCGAATTGTTCGGGCGTGAACCACTTGTGATAATTCTCCGACGACTTGTCCTGTTGCTCGTCGAGTAATCGCGTCAGTTCGGCCTGCTGCGCGTCGCTGCGCTTGAGCACCAGCAACATGCGCTGCATGGGCAGGCTCGCGGGTGCGGTTCCCAGATCGAACTCCGGCCGTGCCATCGGGTAAGTATTTCCTGTCAGCGTCGTTAACCGCGATTCGTCGATCGCCTGCGTGATCAGCGGCGTAACCCCTGTGGAGTTCGCGCCCTGTGCAGCGTCCTGCGCCCGCGCCGACGTACCCAGCAGCGCCAGGCTCAGGCTCGCGCCCACCAGCCAGAGAAGAAAGCGAATCATGAAGTGCGTTTTAGGAACGAACACGCGAAGCGACGCCGACCGCATCTCTGGCATGGGCACACCTTGTCTGTGAAATGGATTGACTTCCATAGTGGATAAACTTCAGCGATCTGCTTGTGGAGACCGAAACGGTCAGGGAAGGAAGGAATACCGATTCGTCTCATTCGCGATCCGGGTCGTACCGCCCGTCCCGCGTGGACCCCACACGTTACCTCAACTTGTCCCACATTTCAATAAATTCGAGCAGACAGGCTCACGGGAATTAATCCGCGTAAACCATCGCAACTTTCTGCAACCGTAGTCTTGAGCTAGCGGGCCCGTACCTCTGCAGTGTCTAAGAACAGGGGTACCACGGACAACCGAGTCCAGTCGCGGTTCTCCGATAATCGCTATTCCTCGAACAGCGTGACCTGCCGCTGATCCTGCGGGCGCCGCTGTCGCTTGCCGGCGCCGATCACGGCCAACACCGTCAAAGATTCCAGCGCCGCGCGCGGCACGAAAATCCGTTGAGTATTCGAACGCTGGTCCGGCGGGCTCACCAGATATCCTTCGGGCGGGGACTGGGTCAGATCGGCAGGCATCAACCCCTCCAGCACTTCGCTGTCTTTGAAGCGCAGCCGCACCCACAAGCCCTCCGACCGCGGACGCGAAGTAAACGTCTTGCGCGTCAGCGACTCCGAGTCGCCGAACTCGCGTACGAAATACACGCCCTTGATCTCCCGCAACTCCATGGATACGACGGTTCCCGCCGTATTGAGGAGCTCCAGCTTGCCTTCTTGAATAAACTGTGTCGGGGACACATATCCCGAGACCGAATCCCGGTCCATCTTGCGGACAATGACTTTCTTGTGTGTCGAAGGCATAAAAACGGGCTTCGGGCGTCAGCTTTCGGGCTTCTGGGAACCACTTCCGTGAATCAGCAACCGTCGGTACTTAAAGCCGGCGTCTGAAGCTCGAAAGCCGAAGCCTGCCTTGCGATTCTCGCATCTTTCCTCGAAAAACTCGCGGAATCCGCCTTGGCAGTAGCCAAAATGTAAACCTTGTGTTATTTTCTTTAACTTGCCGCAAAGATTCCATTTTGCCTAAGTACTTTGTATTAAGTCACTTGCACCAAGAGCAGCGGGCTTCTTTGGAGCAAGGGGTTCAGGCCTGTGGAAATCTTGTGGAAATAGTACCATCCAGCCCGCTCAGTCTTCGGCCGCAAACGGCGGTCGCCGACCGGGATTCCGGCCGAGAAGCCGCTTGAAAACGAATGGCTGACTACATTTACACGATGGAACTCCGGTTGACGCCGGATCAACTGAAGGGCGTCGGCCTGATCCAGGAAGTAGCCCGCGCAGCGGGCATGAATCTTTATCTCACCGGCGGCGCCATCCGCGACATCATCAGCGGCTTCGCCATCCGCGACCTGGATTTCACAGTCCAGGGTAATCCCCTCAAGCTGCAGAAGGATTTCGAAAAGGCCGGCGCCAAGATCACGGCCGTCGAAGAAGACAATCGCACGATCTTCATCGCGCTGCCCGGAAACGCCCGCGCCGAAATCAGCATGGCGCGCACCGAGGTCTTCGAAAAGACGGGCAAGCCGCCCGTCGTCACGCCCGCGACCATTCACGAGGACCTGCGCCGCCGCGACTTCACCATCAACTCGATGGCGCTCTCGCTCAACGAAGGATCGCGCGGTCTTCTGCTCGATCCTTTCAACGGCGTGGCCGACATTGAAGCCAAGCTGATTCGCATTCTGCATAACTATTCGTTTCTCGAAGATCCTTCGCGGCTGATTCGCGCCACGCGCTTTGCCGCTCGCTTCCACTGGCCGCTCGAAGAGCGGACCCAGGCTCGCTATGATGCGGCCAAAGAAGGCAAGTACATCAATCACATCCTGCGCAGTTCGATCGGGCACGAGATCGCGGCGCTGGCGCACGAAGACGATCCCCTGCACGTGGTCAAGATGCTCGAGAAAGAAGGCTGGCTCGAGGTTCTGCACGACCACTGGACCACCGCCAAAGTCGATACTAACGGACTCAGCACGCTGATGAAGACGCGCCAGCAGATGGTCGATTTTGGAGTCGTTCCCGACGCTGGCCCGGCAGTGATGCACTTCCTCACCGCGCGCCTTTCGGACAAAGATGTCTCCGACCTGCAGCGCCTGATCCCACGCAAAGACCTGGTCGAGGCCTGGCGTGACATCGAAGATCACGCCAAGGAACTCGCAAAGAGACTGATGGGCAAGGAAGCGGCCACGCCTTCGCGCACCTGGACTCTGCTGACCACCGCGCGTCCGGAGATGGTGCTGTTTCTCGCTGTCACCGCCAAGCAGCAGTCGGTCGAACAGAAAATCAAGAATTACCTGACCAAATGGCGTCAAGTGCAGCAGAAGATTCCGTTACCGGAAATGACCGAACTGCTGATCACTCCGCAACTACCCATATATCCTAAGCTCGCACACGATGTTTTCATGCTGCTGCTTGACGGCAAATTGCGCTCGCGCACCGAGACGTTGAAATTCCTGAAGCCGTTTTCGCCTCCCCCACCGCCGCCTCCTCCTCCACCACGCCGCGGACGTGCCGCAAAAGCCGCAGCGGACGCCGCTAACGCAGCCGCGACAGCAGCAGCTGCCGCGAAGCCGGGCAAAAAAGGTAAGGGTGCAGCCATGGCTGCTTCGGTGGTCGCGGCACCCGCAGCTCCAGCGCCAAAAGTCGGTGCGAAAGGGAAAGCTCCCGAAAAATCCGCGCCGGCCAAGGCTGAGGCGAAGCCCGCGAAATTAATTGTGAAATCAACGCCGAAGCTTGCTAAGAAGTCCCCGCCTAAAAAAGACAAACCAAAACCAAAGAAGAAAAAGAAGTAGCAAAAAACACTCGGCCGTCGGGGCGTGCTGGCGCCACGCGAAAGCGGCGCCAGCGAGAAGGCGCGGTCTGAATTGTGCTTCCCGGCTCACCATCGCTTGAGCTAACCAACCCCATCGCTACGCGTCCAATCGAATGCCCGTGCGGGCCGCGGATAATCGCGGCAAGTCTTGCAGCTCTCGATAAGTGTGCTGACGCCGCCAAAGACCTCCCGCAAGATCAGCGCATCGCCATGAGAATCAAATGACTGAAACAACAATCCGATTGCCGCGAACAGAAACGAAAATGAAAATCTTCTCCCCGATGCTCCTCGCGTTTCTATCTCTGGCCCTGTCCGGAGTACTTTGTGCGCAACGGTCGACTCCGCGCGAAACTATCCCTCTCGAGAAGATGGAACTTCACAATGTCAAAGCCGAGACTGTTGCTTATCGTGGACGCGATGCGGTCCGCCTTACACAGTCTGCTCTAACCGACCAGGATGAAACTTTCGCTGTCGTTCGCGGCCTCTCGCTTCAGGATGGCGCGATTGAACTCTCGCTCACGGGCGATACGGTTCCTGACGCACCGCCGCTGGCGCGCGGCTTCGTCGGGATTGCGTTTCGGGTCTCGGCAGACTCCTCTCATTTCGAATGTTTTTACTTGCGCCCGAAGAATGGACGCGCCGAAGATCAGCTGCAACGGAATCACTCGGCACAATATGTCTCCGTTCCCGGCTTCCCTTGGGAGAAATTGCGCTCCGAAACTCCGGGAAAGTATGAAGCGTACGTCGATCTTGTTCCCGCGGAATGGACCCGGATCAAAATCCAGGTGAAAGGTTCGACCGCCCGCCTGTATGTCAACGGGGCGGAACAGCCGACCCTGATCGTGAACGACCTTAAGCAAACACCGGCCAAGGGCGGCATCGCTCTATGGATCGGCCCCGGCACCATCGCACACTTCACCGATTTGAGAGTCACTCCCTAGTCTGGAGCCAGTCCGGAGTCAGTCCGGCGTCCTCAGCATGCAGAAGGCGTGCGCCCCGCCGAGAAAAAGTCGACACGAGTGTGCACTCTCCGGTATCACCTGCTTCAAATCGGTTGTTGATGTCGCCCCGCCGTCCTCGTATTATGTGCCGCAAAGCTGTGGGGCATCTCACAACTGATCTGAAGGATGGCGAGTGAAAAGGCTCTGGAAGATTCTGTTGATCTGTCTTGTCGTACTCTGTGCCGTGCTGGCCGGGGCGATCACTTTTACGATCGGATGGCGGCCCTTCATCGGTCCTAGAAAACGCGAAGTCACGAGCCGGCAATTCGAGCGCACTCCGGAACGAGTAGCCCGTGGCCGCTATCTCACCCAGGGACTCCTGGGCTGCGAAACCTGTCACTCGCCGCTGGACTTCACCAAGCATGGAGCGCCCATGCCGGCGGGGATGGAACTTGCGGGACAAATACTGCCCATTCCAGATTTTCCTGGAACTATCGTCGCGCCCAACCTCACTCCTGATCCTGAAACCGGCAGCGCCAACTGGAGTGACGATCAGATCGCTCGCGCCATCCGCGAAGGTATCAAGCACGACGACACTACGCTCTTTCCCATGATGCCGTATGTCGAATACAAGGCCCTGTCGGACGAAGATGTGGCCTCGGTCGTGGTATTTCTGCGATCGCTGGCGCCTATGCGCAATCCGCTGCCGCCTTCGCACATCAACTTTCCCGTGAATTACCTGGTCCGCGGTGCGCCGGAGCCCGTCACGGAACCGGTGCATGGTCCTGACATGTCGAACCCTCTCGCGCGCGGCAAGTACCTGGTCAGCCTGGGCTGTGGCTGCCATCGCGTAATCAATAAGCTGCCCTTTGCCGGCGGAGACCACCTCCACGGCCCGTGGGGTGATGTCGTCAGCGCCAACATTACACCTGATCCTTCCGGGATCAGTTATTACACCGAAGCCACGTTCATCACCGCGCTGCGTACCGGATACGTGGGAGCGCGCGAACTGAACCCCATCATGCCCTACGGGGAGTTCAAGAATTTATCCGACGACGACCTCAAGGCGATCTTTGCCTACCTGCGCACGCTGCCCCCGATCAAGCACCGTGTCGACAACACGCTCCCACCCACCTACTGCAAAATTTGCAAACAGAAGCACGGCGGCGGAGCGCAGAACTGAATTTCGCCACTGCCGCTGCGTATGCGGATAAGAAACCAGACTGGCGCCACATTTCTCGCGTCCTTTGCGAGAAGTGGGATTCTGAGACGCTGTTGACGCAAGTCCCTACATCGTTCCAACACCGCGCGAGAAATGGGGTCCGCAATGTTTTTTCTGCAAGGATGGCGCTTCCGATCATTCTCACGTTGTGCAGGTCGTGCCGAGGACGGCCCTCCCCAGACTTCGGTAAAGTCAAGATTCGGCATAGTCCTTGCCTTGCGGGCTTATAATGTAGCTATGCGCCGGATGGCTCCCATCGCCGCGTTTGCGCTCTTTCTGGCTGTGCCGTTATTCGCACAGCACGGCGGCGGAGGTCATGGAGGCGGACACGGCGGAGGCTTCGGCGGCCACTCCAGCTTTAGCGGCGGCCATTCCGGCGGCGGGTTTGTTTCGCATGCCAGCTCCGGAGGCGTACACACTTTCAGCGGTGCGCGCTCCCGCCCGCAAATGTCCCGCACATTTGCGTCTCCGGCTCGCGCAGGTTTCTCGCGCGGCCCCTTTCTGCATAACGGATTCAGCAACGGACGCTTTCGTAATCGCGGATTTCGCAACATCTGCCGAGGTTTCCCGTGCCGCGGATTCTACGGCTACGGATTTGGTTATCCCTGGGGATACTCGGGCTACTACGATCCCTACTGGTGGGATTCTGGTTATGACGATTCGTCCTACGACCAGGATTACCAGAACGACCTCGCCACCGCCGACCAGATGAACGCCGAAAACCTGGAAGAGCAGCGTATGCTCCAGCAGGAGGAAGCCGACGGCGATCAGGATGCTTACGCGCGTCCAGCGGCTGCGCTGCAACAAGAAGACAAGCCGGGAGCGCCGATCATGCCGGCGACCGTTCTGGTCTTCCGCGACCAGCACAAACAGGAAGTCCAGAACTACGCGATTATGGGGCGGACGCTGTGGGCCTTCGCGCCGCAACACACGCAGAGAATCCCGCTGGCCGACCTTGATCTCGCCGCAACCGTCAAGGCTAACGACGACAACGGCGTCACTTTCCGGGTGCCAAACATCTACGAAGCGCAGTAACCCCTTTGCCACAAAGGGATAGGAAGGTTTGGGTACGGAACCCAGAACCTCGCGGTATGAGGTTACTCTTTCCCGCCGGGAACCATCCCAAACACCGTCCTGGACCCCGAATCCGCCCGTCATAATGCTAAAATAGACGCATACCCAATATGCCTTTAAAAACTCTGTTCCTGAATCCCCCATCCTTCGAGAATTTCGACGGAGGCGCCGGGTCACGTTGGCCCGCCACGCGCGAAATTGAAAGCTACTGGTATCCGGTATGGCTGGCGTATCCGGCCGGCATGATCGAGGGCGCGCGGTTGCTGGACGCCCCGCCGCATCACATTACCGCAGAGGAAACGATTGAGATTGCCAAGGGCTATGAGTTCCTGGTCCTGTTCACATCGACGCCCGGCTTCCCCGGCGACGTCCGCATTTCGCAGGCGATCAAGCAGGCGAACCCGGAGATGAAGGTCGCCTTCGTGGGTCCGCACGTAAGCGTGCTGCCCGAGAAATCGCTGCGCGACTGTCCGCAGATCGATTTTGTCTGCCGTAAGGAATTCGACTACGCCATCGTTGACTACGCCAATGGTAAGCCTATCGAGGAAATTGCCGGAGTTTCGTTCCTGAAAGACGGGAAGGTCGTGCACAATCCCGACGCGCCGCAGATTCAGGATCTGGACGCGTTGCCGCACGTCACCGATGTTTACAAGCGGGACCTCGATGTTACCAAGTACAACGTGCCGTTCCTGCTGAACCCGTTCGTGTCTCTTTACACCACACGCGGATGCCCGGCGCAGTGCACCTTCTGCCTATGGCCGCAGACTTTGAGCGGACACCCTTGGCGCAAGCGTTCCACGGATGATGTCGCGAACGAGATGTCGAAGGTCAAGGCTTACTGGCCGGAAGTGAAGGAATTTTTCTTCGACGACGATACGTTCAACATCCAGAAGGCACGGACGATCGAGCTCTGCGCCAAGCTGAAGCCGCTGGGGCTCACCTGGTCGTGCACCTCGCGTGTCACCACGGATTTCGAAACACTCAAGGCCATGAAAGAGGCGGGATGCCGCCTGTTAATTGTGGGCTACGAGTCCGGCGATCAGCAGATTCTGAAGAACATCAAGAAAGGCGCGACCATCGAACGCGCCCGCCAGTTCACTAAGGATTGCCACAAACTCGGCCTGGTCATTCATGGTGACTTCATCATGGGATTACCCGGCGAGACGCGCGAGACCATCAACAACACGATTGCGTTCGCCAAGGAACTCGATGTCGAGACCATTCAGGTTTCGGTGGCGCACGCCTATCCCGGCACCGAGTTGTATGACTATGCGGTGAAGAACGGCTTTATCGTCGGCGACAACAAGATGGTCGACGAAGGCGGACACCAGTTGGCGCACATTCAGTATCCCGGGTTGCCGGCGGATGAGATTCTCTCGGCGGTTCACCGTTTCTACGACGAATATTATTTCCGGCCGAAAGCGATTTACCGCATCTTGAAGAATGCGATGTTTGACAGCAATGACCGCAAGCGGCTCTACCGCGAGGCGAAGACGTTCCTGAAATTACGCCACGCCCGCAACAAACTGGTGAAGCAACACAGCGACGCTGCCGCCGCCGCTGAGCCGGCCAAGGCCTAAGTCTGCCCCGGGCTGGTCTGAGTGCCGTCCATGAAGGGACTCGAATTGGCCGCTCGAACATCTTCCCAGCGCCTACGTGCTGGACTGACGAATGCCATCGCTTCGCGACTTCGCCCCGCAGGATTTAAGTGACCTTTCGTAAGTATCTTGTGCTGGCTGGAGTGACCGTCTTCGCCGCGGCCGGCGACTCCATGCTCTCGCACGGGATGAAGCAGGCCGGCAGCATTTCCCTCCATCATCTGCAAGGCGTCATTCTTGCCGTGCTTAATCCCTGGGTCGCGATTGGCATTCTGTTGCTGCTCGCGTTTTTCGCGTCGTACATGAACGCGCTCTCGTGGGCTGATCTCACGTATGTTCTTCCGGCGACATCTCTGGGCTACGTGTTGCTCGCGCTGGTGGCTACGTTTGTGCTGCACGAGCAAGTCAGCCCGTTGCGCTGGCTGGGCATCGCGCTTATTTCGGGCGGTGTCGGATTTGTTGCCGGAGGTCCGGCGCTGACCTCTGATCAGCATGAGAAATCTGCACCCTTCGAGTCAACGCAGGGTGAGCTTCTGGCAAAAGACGCGAGAAGTGGAGCAGCCGCGCCCGAAGAGGCTGGAGCCGTCTCGACCGGAGCGCAGCCATGAGTCACGCCTACACGTGGGGCGGAATCCTTGCAATCGTCATCGCGTCGGTGGTCGGCGACATACTGCTGGCCCGCGCGATGAAGCAAGTCGGTGACGTGCATGATTTGTGGCGACGTGCTGGCTTGTGGACGGTGATCGGGCGCACGCTGGCTAATCCCAATTTCTTTCTTGGCGTCGCCGCGATGGCGGTCGCGTTTTTCAGTCTGCTGTTCGCGCTCTCCTGGGGAGACGTCAGCCTGGTTGCTCCCGCAGCCGCATCGCTGACGTTCATCGGCAACGCTTTCGCTGCCAGAATTTTCCTGCACGAAAGGGTCGACCGCCGCCGCTGGATTGCCGCGACGCTTGTAGCGGCAGGAGTGGCGCTGCTGGCAGGTTAATCCGAAGTTCAACGGGTAACCGCGGTTTTACAAAGATTTGCATAACGTTACATTCCGCCTTCATAACCACTGCATCCTCACCATCCGACAGCGCATCTGTATTTAGTAGAGGGTCGGTTTCGAAACTGACTGTCTCGTAATCACGGAGAGGGATATGCCTTGCCTTTTCCATTTCTATCAAGAAGGAGAATCTCGAAATGAAATTCCTAAAGTACGTGGCACTCTTGTCGACTCTTGCCCTGCTGTTTTCTCTGAGCGCGTTCGCGCGGGATAAGAACCAGCACAACGTAAACATTTCCGACGCTGTACAAGTCGCCGGCACGCACCTGCAACCCGGCAGCTACAAGGTTGAATGGCAGGGAACCGGCCCCAATGTACAAGTGAACTTCGTGCAAAACGGTAAAACCGTGGCGACCGTGCCGGGGACACTGAAGACGAATGACGAACAAGTCACTCAGGACCAGATCGTAACGAATCTGTCGAGCGCCCCGAACAAGACGCTCAACGAGATCGATTTTCGCCGCGATAAAGAAGCCTTGATCTTTCAGCAGAGTGGCATGTAATTTTGCGTTTTTGACATCGAGCCAAAATCTTGTCAAGAGGGGAAACTGGATGCTTTTTGCCTAAGTCGCTGATTGCGTGGCGAATATATTGTTGGGGAAATGTCCAGTTGACCCCTTTCGATTTGATATTCTGGATATAGAGAGCAAAAACAAGCGGCGCAGGCCCGAGTGGGCTTGCGCCATTTTTGTTGGGCTTGTGTTGGTGCGAGAAAAGAGCAGCTAAGGTGCTCGGCTCGAAACGTGCACCGGCACGCGAAGCTGTGGTCACCCAAACAGGCGCATGAATCCGGTTGGAGATAAGTCGGGGGACAGGAAGTGCGCATCTCTTTGTCCGGCGGAGCGGGCGACGACTTCGGCGGCCTGGTACCCACTGCGGACTGCTCCTTCCATGGTGGCGGGCCAACCGGTGGCGGTCCAGTCTCCGGCGAGAAAGACGCGCGGCCACGCCGTGGATGCTGCGGGGCGATGGGCGTCGATGCCGGGGCGCGGCGAGTAGGTGGCGTTGACTTCCTTGATGACAGTGGACTTCACCAAATTCGCGGAGCGTGCGGCGGGAAAGAATTCGCGAACTTCTTTGAGGACAAGATCGACGATCTCGGCCCGCGATTTGTCGATCAGCGATTTGGAGGAGCTGACGACGAGTTCGATGTAGCTGCCGCCCTCAGGGGCTGAAACCTCTTTCGTGGGGAGCGTCTTGTCGGCACGACCGAAGTCGTGCCCTTCCGGTCCGCCTCGCGCTTGAGTGCGCATCGGCTGCAAGCGGGATTTGTGGAACATCCACTGGATGGTGCGGTCGAGGAGGACGGCGTGGTCGAGATCGGAAATCTGGCGGTCGAACCAGAGATGAATACCGGTGATCGGCGAGTTTTCGAAGTGGTGGATCTGCTCGCGCAGGGGCGCGCTCTCGCGTGCGTCGGGCAGGACGCGGTCGAGAGCATCGAAGGGGAGCGCGAGGACCAGATAGTCGAATGCGGTACTCTGCGGCTCGGAGGAAAGTTGGGGAACGGTAGAGTCAGAATTCCCACCCTGTCGCGGAGAACGCGACAAGGGTGGGGCAACCTCGGAAGTTTGATTTCTCACGCGGAGTTGGATGCGCGAAGAGTCTGCGGTGAATCCTTCCACCGGTTGGCGGAAATGCAGGGCTCCGCCGCGAGCCCGGATGTAATCTCCGGCGGCGTTGTAGAGGTCGGTGAGGGGGACGGTCGGGACTCCCATATGGCGGGCTGCGGTTGACTTCATCGATTCGCGCACGACCTGAGCCGCGGCGGAAATGGAAATTCGATCGAGTTCTTCGCTGAGCGCGCTGATCAGGATGGGGCGCCAAAAGCGCTCGACGGCCTGTTTAGTCTGTCCGTGTCGATCAAGCCAGTCCTGAAAAGATTTTCCAGTGTCGCGTTGTACAGTTAGCGTAAGCGGGACTAGCGCATTGGCGATTGCGAGCTTTTCGGTGACGCTGAGAAACGGGAAGCGCAGGAACGACGGCGCGGGGTGCATGGGCGCGGGCAGCAGCGAAGACTTCATCACCGAGGTGCGGCCGCCGGGCTCGATAAAATTCATCTGGTCGTACCAGCGGATTTGGTCGGCCACTCCGATGCGGTCGTAAAACTCGACCAGGTTCGTACATACGCGGAACAGAACGTGCTGGCAGTTGTCTACGATCTCTCCGGTGCCGGGATGTTCGTAGGACGAAGCGCGTCCGCCGAGGAAGGGACGCTTTTCGAACAGCGTGACGTGGAAGCCGGAGTCAGACAGGGCGGAGGCGGCGGCGAGTCCGGCTAGGCCTCCGCCGGCGACTGCTACGGTTGGTTGGAGAGTTTGGGGCATCAGCAATGGCGTTCCGATGTCTCGCAAAACCGGCGAGACATGGGACACCCTGGATTTTACGTGATCCGCTTGAGGAAGCCTTTCCCCAGGATGCGGAGTTTTTCCCATCGACTGAGCGAGATCTTGGCGGTGAAGACGTCGTATTGCTTCTCGGCGATCTTTTCGAGCAGGCGGCGGTAAATATTCACCAGCACCCACAGTGCAGGCTGGCTGTCCTCGGAGACGTAAGGTATGAGCGCGTCTCCGGCGGCGTAAAACTCGCGAGCGCGGTCGGCTTCGAGCGCGAGCAGCGGACGGATGCGCGCGGGATCGGGCACGGCCAGCAGATCTTGCGCCGACAGGTTGAACTGGGCGAGATCTTCCTGTGGAAGATAGACACGACCTACGGCGGCGTCTTCCTTCACGTCGCGAATGATGTTGGTGAGCTGGAATGCGAGTCCGCAGTGCTCGGCGAGGGGTTCGGCTGCCGGATCGCGATATCCGAAGACGTGGATGCAGACCAGGCCTACCACTGAGGCGACGCGATAGCAGTAGAGGCGAAGATCTTCGAAGGTCGCGTATTGAACCTTCAGGCCGGGCGCGGCGGCCGGAGAGTCTTCGAGGGGGCGATCTTCAATGTCCATGGCGGTGCCGTGGGCGAGTTCATCGAGCAGTCCAGCGGGAATGGCATAGCGCCGCTGGGTGTCGGTGAGCGCGAGCAGTATGGCGTCGTCGGTGGGCTGGCCTTGCTGGGCGCGGTGTAGGGCGTCGAGCCAGATGTCGAGCTTCTGGCGACGATCGGGCAGGCCGAGGGATTCATCGTCAGCGATGTCGTCGCAACGGCGCATGAAGGCGTAGACAGCGCATAGGGCCTCGCGTTTGCGGCGGGGCAACACCAGGAAGGCGTAGTAGAAATTTTTTGCCGCCGTGCGGGTGATGCCGCGGCAGACGGAGTAGGCCATGACGAGCTGGGGCGCGGCGGGCGTCCAGGCAGCGGCGGCGGATTGAGTGCCAGCGCTCACGCTTCGTTACCCCCGCAAGGGACGTTTGCCACGGATTTGCACGGATTCACGCGGATACCCCTTTTTCATTCTTGTCTTGACTGATCGGTGTTGATGGGTGTGAATCCGTGGCGGAAAAAAGCTTACCGATGGCTGCGCGGGCTACGAGAGCGAGTTTGCGCGGCTTAGATATGGACGGGCGATTTCCGAGGACGGCGTAATTCTGTTTTTCGATGGCACGCAGGATTTCCTGGCCACCCCGGCTGAAGAGTTCGAGGTCGACGGCGAGTTCGCGATCGACTTGGCCGATGAGGGGAAGTCCTCGACGGAACCACGCGCGGGCGCGTCCGACTTCGTATTTCATCATGGTGCAGAAGGCCGGCGTGTTTCGGTTGTGAGCAATGTCGTCTTCGGTTACGCCGAAGCGTCCAAGACTTTTTAGCGGGAGATAAATTCTGCCCTTGGCGTAGTCATCGCTGACATCCTGCCAGAAGTTGGCGAGTTGCAGCGCGGTGCAGGTGAAGTCGGAGAGCTGCTGGCGTTCGGCATCGCGGTATCCGCAGAGGTAGAGGACGAGATGGCCCACGGGATTCGCGGAGTAGCGGCAATAGGCGAGCACGTCGTCGAAGGTTTCGAAGCGCGTGACAGTTTGATCTTGCCTGAACGCGCGAAGTAAATCAGAGAATTCGTGTTTGGGAATATCAAATTCGCGAACGGTTTCACGGAGAGCGACGAACACCGGATGTTTCGGTACGCCGTCGTAACAGGCGTCGAGTTCCTTTTCCCATTGATCGAGCAGCGCCAGCGACGCTGCGGTGTCGCCGACTTCGTCGCCGAGGTCGTCGGAGATGCGGCAATAGGCGTAGACGTTAAAAAAATGCTGGCGCAGGCGGCGCGGCAGGAACCATGTCGCGACCGAAAAATTTTCGTAATGCGTACGAGCTAAGTGAGCGCAGTATTCGCGGGCTTGGGTTAGCGTCGGAGGCGTGGACGGGATGGCGTAGGCGGCGGGGAGGCGGCTCCAGCCGAGGGCCAGGGACGGATTGGCAGTTGTGTTCATTCCTCGACTTGATTCGCCTAGCGCCCCTTCCTTGTTCCCGGTAGATAGCGTTGGCGAGCATAATCGATCACGGACCATAACCAAAACAATAGCCACCCAAAAAGAAATACATTCATGAGCCCGGAGGACACGAGATATAGCATCGCCCAACTCGCCTTCGGGCGGCGCAGCGCTTCAGCGCTGCGATGGAAGCTACTGAATACCGTTTAAGCCAGGGGGCAGCCCAAAAAACGTCAGTGTCCGGGGATGATGGCGGTTTTGATGTCGCCTCCACGGTTCAGCATGTGACGCAGAACCTGTTGCAGGCGCGACAATGGCGCCTCCCCGGTGATGTAGTCGGTGGGCCGAATTTTCTTGGCCGCGATCAACCCGAAGGCTCGCCGAACCGTTTCGGGGGTGTGATGGAACGTGGCCTTGAGCGTGATTTCGGAATAGTGCAGCCGGTCGGTATCGAGTTGCACTTTGGTGCCGCTGGCGCATCCGCCGAAGAAGTTGACGGTTCCGCCTTTGCGGACCATTTCGATGGCCCACTCCCAGGCTTCGGGCTTGCCCACGGCTTCGACCACGACGTCGCAGCCGCGTTTCTGCGCCGTTAGAGCGCGGACGGCTTCCACCACGTTCGGAACTTTTGTGATCTGCACGATTTCGTGCGCGCCCATCTGCTTGGCCGCTGTGACCTGCTCGTCCCGCTTCACCACGGAGACCACGTTGCAGCCGATAGCGCGTGCGACCTGCACGAACATCAGCCCGATGGGGCCGCCGCCGAGGATTACGACGGTATCGCCGATTTCCACTCCGGTTTCGTGCAGACCACGCAGCACGCAGGCCAGCGGTTCAGTCATGGCCGCGTCTTCGAAGCTGACGTTATCGGGTATCGTCAACATGTTGGCTTCGACGATGCGCTTGGGGACTTTTATGTATTCGGCGTATGCGCCGTTGTTGAAGAGCAGATCTTCGCAGAGGTTTTCCTGATGCTTGGAGCAGTAAAAACACATCTGGCAGGGCGCGGAGTTGAGCGCGACTACGCGCATGCCTTTTTTGAACCCGTTGACCCCGGCGCCGACCTCTTCGATGACTCCGGCCAGTTCGTGACCGAAAAGTGCGGGTGGCACGATCATGCGGGCGTGATAGCCACGCTGAAAGACTTTGAGATCGGTGCCGCAGGTGAGAGCAACTTGTACTTTCACCAAAACCTCGCCATCGCCGACGCGAGGAATGGGAACTCTTTCGATTTTCAGATCTTCTTTGCCGTACAAGACGGCCGCGGTCATTTTTCCGTTCACTGCTTCCTTCCTACTGCCCTCGGGGGCCAAAGCCCAGAGTCTCGTGCACGTTTACGCGGCGCCGAAGAGCCGCTCCTCTACTTGAACACCTAGGGAGCCCAGTTGTTGCCCGGTTGAATCAAAACTTTCATCGATGATGGTTGCGGATGTGCAGCCAGGTCCAAGGCTTCGGGACTCGCGGAGAGCGGGAAGCGATGGCTGACCAGGCTTCCGAGATCCATTTCACGGTTCATCACGAAGTTGGCCGCCTCTTCCTGGAGGTCGACCGATGCACTATAGGATCCGAGCAGCGTTTTCTCGTCGACACAGATTGCGGCCGGATCGATCACGGCCTCGCCATGCTGGGTCTGGGCGAAGAGCAACACGCGGCCACCGGGCCGTGCGGCGTCCATGGCGGTACGGATGAGGGCACTGCCGCCGACCGCCAGAATTACGGCATCGGCGCCACGTCCGTCGGTTAATTCGCGCACGCGTTCGACCACGTTCCCCCGCGATGCATCGATGGTTTTCTCTAATCCGAAACTTGTACCTATTCTAAGCCTCTCGGGGTACAAATCGGAAGTGATCAAGCTGGCCCCCTTACGACGGGCCAATACACTCAAGATGATGCCGATGGGGCCCTGGCCGATCGTGAGGACGGTCTCGCCACGGTGCAGGCGGAGGGCTTCGATGCCCTTCATGCAGGTGTTGACGGGCTCGACGAAGCAGGCCTGCTCGTAGGAAACGCCGTCCGGGATGCGGACGGTGCCGTGCTGCACGATCCAATCCATGACGCGGACGTATTCGGCGAAACCTCCGCCGGAGGGCTCGAATCCAGCGGTACAGCCTACTTTCTTGTAGGTCGAGCATTGGGCGAATGTTTTGTTATGGCAGTAGAAGCAGTCGCGGCAGGGGATGTGATGGAACACCATGACGCGGTCGCCTACGCGGTAATCCTGGACCTTGTCGCCTACGGCGGCGACCATGCCGGAGGTTTCGTGTCCGAAGATGCGCGGCGCGGAATGGGATCCGCTGGAAATTTTCTTGAGGTCGGTGCCACAGACGCCGCAGGAGTGGACGCGGACCAGCATCTCTCCGGGGCCGATCGCGGGTACGGGGACGGATTCGAGGCGAACGTCGTTGACTCCGCGATAGACGGCGGCCTGCATGGTGGTAGGGAAAGTGCGGGGCGGGGTGTCGACCGCGTATTGTCCGGCGATAGCCACGGATTTGGTTAGATGATCCTCAGGTAATGATTGTTTCAGTATGGGTACTACCATTGTATGCGAAGGAACGGGGTGAGTGCCGGGGAGAGCGGGGTGTGGAAAACTTTGGTGTGGGGGGGGCTGTGGCTCGAGTTTAGCCGCGAAGCGGCGGAAGAATGCAGCCCCCGGCGAAAGCCGTGGGTGCGAGGGTAAGGAGAGACAATAGCCTGTAGGGGCGAAAGAGGGATGGCAAGGTCTCTTTCACCCCTTCGGGGCTTAACCGCCATCTACGGTCCATCCACGGCTTACGCCGTGGGCTGCATACTTTCGCCGCTTCGCGGCTTGAAGGACTCTTCCGGGCCAGATGAGATCAAGACCGCGCGGGCGAATGCGCCCGCGGCCACATGGGGGTTGCCGCTTCCCGCAACTCCCTCATGCCTTTCATGCTATGCTGCGCAAAATCCTGTGCCTGGGAAGGCTCTGTGCTGATTGAGATGCGGCTGGAGAATTACGCGGTCATCGACAACCTGGTCGTGTCGTTTGGGCCGGGACTGAACCTGCTTACGGGGGAAACCGGGGCGGGGAAGTCGATCCTGATCGACGCGTTGGCCCTGCTGTTGGGCGAGAAGGCTTCGAGCGATGTGATTCGCACGGGAGCGGAGCGCGCGGTGATTTCGGCTGTGATTGAAGCCGAGGGCGCGGCGGAGAAGCCTGTGGAGAAAATTCTCGAAGCGAACGGCCTGGATGAGACCGACGACGGCTCGTTGATTTTGCGGCGCGAGATTGCGGCCGGAGGCAAGGGTCGCGTGTTCATAAACAATCAGCCGGCAACGGTCGCTGTGTTGCGGCTGCTGGCGCCGCATCTGGCGACGATTCACGCGCAGAACGAGTCGATGCTTTCGTTCGATGGTCCGGCCCGGCTATCGCTGCTGGATGCATTCGCCGCGAGTGCTCTTGATCCGGCGGAGGCGGCGTTTACGGCGTGGAAGGAAATTCGCGCGCGCATTGACGAACTGGAGCAGGGCGAGCAGGACCGGCTGCGATTGGTCGATCTTTGGATATTTCAAAAGCGCGAAATCGAAGACGCGCGTTTGCAGAGCGGCGAGGACGAGCGCCTGGAGACGGAAAAGCGCGTCCTGGCCAATGCGGAGAAAATCTACAACGCTGCGATGAATGCGTTTGATCTGCTGTACGAGGGCAACGGCTCGACGGCGTCGTCTCTGCGGGCGGCGCAGAAACAGATTGAGGAGCTGGCGCGCTACGAGCCGCGGTTTCAGGAGGCACTATCGGCTTTGGAGACAGCGCGCATCAGCGTCGAGGATGTGGGCGCGACCGTCCGCGATTATGCGGGAGGCATTCAAGCATCGCCTGAACATCTCGCTAGCGTGGAAGACCGGCTGGCACTGCTCGACCGGCTGAAGCGGAAGTATGGGCCGACGCTGGAGGAAGTGATCCAGTTCGGGGCCGATGTGGCGCAAAAGTTGTCAGAGATCGAGAATAAGGACGAAATCCTGCGGGGATTACGCGCAGAGTTGGCGAAGGCGGCCGAAGAATATTTGCGGCTGGCGAGGGTGTTGTCGAAGAAACGGCACGAGGCGGCGCGGCGGCTGGAGAAGCTGGTCGAGGCGGAGATCAATGATCTGGCGATGAAGTCGGTGTTTCGCATTGAGATGGCTTCGTCCGAAGAGAACGCGAACTGGAGCGGGTCGGGGATCGATCAGGTGTTGTACATGATCTCGACCAATCCGGGAGAGCCGTTGCGGCGGCTGGAAGATATTGCTTCGGGCGGGGAGTTGTCGCGGGTGATGCTGGCTTTGAAAGTTACCGTGGAAGCAGCAGTGGAACCCACTTCTCGCAAAAGAGGCGAGAAGTGGGGCACCCAGGTTCGTGGTGATACCCAAATTCCCACCTCTCGCAAAAACCGCGAGAAATGGGGCACCCAGCGGACTTTGGTTTTTGATGAGATTGATACTGGGATTGGCGGGCGTGCTGCCGAGTCCGTGGGAAAGAAGCTGAAGGCTTTGGCGCGGGGGAATCAGGTGCTGTGCGTTACGCATCTGCCGCAGATTGCCACGTTCGGCGATCATCATTACGTCATTGAGAAGAAAGAGGCCGGCGGGCGGACTCGGACCAGCATTCATGTGGTTACTGGTGAGGAGCGTACCGAGGAAGTGGCGCGTATGCTGAGCGGCGCGAAGCTGACCGAGACTTCACGGAAGCACGCGGAGCAGATGATCAAAGCGAATGCCTAAGGGATTATGTGGGGATAGGCTCCGGCTGTTCAGGTCGAGCGGCTGCTTTCTTCAAAATCTGTGATGGTGTCGGCGGCAGGCGAGCGACGCTCGCCTGGACAGCCGAGGGCGGCTGTCCCCACATAAATCTATCTAACAACAAATCCTTCTAGCTGATTTTGGGAGAATTGTCGCCGACGTTGATGGTGAAGTTTACCGTGATGCGGGCCTTGGTTTCTACGGCATGGCCGTTCTGCAGAAAGGGCTTGAAGCGCCACTGGCGAACTGCCTGCTGGGCGGCTGAGGTCAGGATGGCGGGGCCGGTCAGGACTCGGAGGTCCTGGATGTTGCCGTCGGCACCGATAATGGCCTGCAGGACGACTGATCCCTGAACCTTCATCTGCTGCGTCAGCATCGGGTAAGAATCACCAATTGATCCGCCTTGAACGGTGGTCGACATGGGCACGCGCTCGGCGGCGTTGGTGGCCGGTGCGGCGGGCGCGGTGCTGGTGATCTCAAGGTTCGTGCTGTTGCTGCCGGGGTGAAGCTTGCTGTGCTTGTCGCCGGCGATGACTTCAACGTCAAGCGGCGGAACCGCGGTGCGATCGGTCGCGACCAGGCCGGAGTCCGTGGGCTGCGTCGCGGGTGCGGCCTGTGTCGACGCGATCTGCGCCTTCGCTGGTGTCTGCTTCTTATTCTTCGCTGTGAAAGCGGGAGAAGGAATTGAGCTGTGCGCGGCCGGGGCGACGGTTTGCGCAGGAGACGACTGGGCCACGTCAGCGTTGACTATGTCTGAGTCGGAAGAGTCGTCGGAGCCGAACCAGAAGTCGTGATCTTTCGCGATCAATGCTGCGAAGGTGACCAGCAACAGGGCGAGCGCGAGAACTTGCTTGCGGGGCTGTTTCTGCTCGACAGCAATGCGGCTGCTTGGGAAGTTTCCGCTGGTCGTTTTGAGCTTGAGTTCGAGCATTGTCGGATCGCTGATTAGGGTTTCGCGGGTCGACGCCAATAAGGTTGCTCCTTGTCTTGTTTGGCGACAATGGCACGGGTGGAGGAAGCACTGGCACTAGGGTGCTATTCGGCGAATTGCTGGTCCAGGAGGGAAGAACACCATTTGCTGCTAATCCCAGCGCTTTCTTTGGGTTACGTTGACCAAGAGGGTACTTTCCGGTAGTTTAATAGTATGAGTCGGGCGGTGTGGGTGTAGGCTGAAAAGTAGCAGATTTTGAGGGGTGCGTTGCATCCAAAGAAGATGCTGGCTTCAAGCCGGGGAGCTGGACGCAGAGAACCGGACGAGCTTTGCTCGTCTTAGACAGCCGAGGGCGACTGTCCCACATTTAGACTTACATTTGTATCTGCATTTTTTTGCAACGGGAGTACAGACGAAGTTCAGGAGCGGAGCGATACTTGGCACATTCTGACGAAAAAACTTTGCTGTTGCTGAAGCCGCGGGGATTTTGTGCGGGTGTGGTGCGGGCCATCGACGTGGTGCGCATTGCTCTGGAGGCGTTTGGGCCGCCAATCTACGTGCGCAAAGAGATTGTCCACAACAGCTTTGTGGTCGAGGAGCTGCGCGGTAAAGGCGCCATTTTTGTTGACAGCGAAGACGAGGTGCCAAACGGCGAGCGCATTATTTACAGCGCCCACGGAGTTTCTCCGGAGGTGCGTGAACACAGCCAGCGGCGAGGGCTGCGGGTGATTGACGCCACCTGTCCGCTGGTGACTAAGGTTCACGTCGAGGCAGTGAAGTTCGCCAAGGAAGGATATTCGCTGATTCTGATTGGACACAAAGATCACGATGAGGTGATTGGAACATTGGGCGAGGCTCCGCTGGTGACGCAGGTGGTGGGATCGCCGGAGCAGGTTGAGTCGCTGACGGTGCCGGATCCGAATCGCGTGGCGTATCTGACTCAGACGACACTCAGCCTGGAAGAGACGAAAGACATCATCGCGGCGTTGAAGGTGAAGTTCCCGAATATCAAGGGGCCGGCGGCGCAGGATATTTGTTATGCCACGGAAAACCGGCAGGTCGCGGTGAAGCAGGTTGCATCCGAAGCAGATTTGTTACTGGTCGTGGGATCGGAAAACAGCTCGAACTCCAACCGGCTGGTGGAAGTGGCGCGCAACATGGCGACCAACGCGCATCTCATCGATAGCTGCAATGACATTGAGACGGACTGGCTGAAGGGCGTGAAGACGATCGCGCTCACAGCCGGGGCTTCGGCTCCCGAGCATCTGGTGGAAGAGACGGTGACGTTCCTACGTGCCAAGGGCTTCAACAACGTCGAGGAGCTTGAGGTGATGCCAGAGAATGTTCGGTTTGGGCTGCCTCCGGAGATTGTGGAGGCGATTGCGGCGGCTCCGGCTACGGCCAGCGCGGATTAGACATTCATCAAATGAATTACCACGGAGACACCGAGACACGGAGTAATCTCCTCCATGAAGAACTGACGGAGCGTGTCATCGGCGCTGCCATCGAAGTGCACCGCACGATCGGCCCCGGTTTACTGGAGTCTGCTTACGAGGAATGCCTCTGCCAGGAACTCCACCTGCGCGGTATCAGATTTGAGAGGCAGGTTCCACTTCCTGTGGAATACAAAGGCATCAAGCTGGACTGCGGCTACCGCTTGGACCTGCTAGTGGAAAATGCGGTGGTTCTTGAAATCAAAAGCGTGGAGCACGTGCTCCCCGTGCATGAAGCCCAGATTCTGACTTACTTGAAAATGACCAGCAAGCGCGTCGGCCTCATTCTAAATTTCAATGTGCCTATTTTTACTCGAGGCGGGATTGTCAGAAAAGTTCTTTAACTCCGTGCCTCGGTGTCTCCCTGGTGGACGACTGGTCTGAAGAACTGGAGCAAAGAATTCATGGATACTAACTCCCCCGATGCCAATATAGTTTCCCCGCCTGTTTCTCCCGTTGTCGGTTCCAGCCCACAGCTTCGTTTCGGAAAAATTGAGGGACTTGGCAGCCGCGTTGGCGCTGCGGTCGCGGCGGCGCGCAAGTTTCTTTTTTCCGAGCAGCATGAAGAAGGCTACTGGTGCGGCGAACTTGAAGCCGACACCACGCTCGAGTCGGACTACATTCTTCTGCACACGCTCCTGGGAACCGGCAATGCAGAGCGCTTTCAGAAGGCGGCAAACTGGATCGTGCGGCATCAGAACGAAGACGGCGGCTGGAGTATTTACGCCGCGGGGCCGTCGAATATCAGCGCTTCCGTGAAGGCCTATTTCGGGTTGAAGCTGGCAGGGTATGCGGCGGACCATCCCGTGCTGGAGCGCGCGCGCAAGAAGATTCTGGAGATGGGCGGCGTCACCGAAGTCAATACCTTCACCAAGATCTATCTGTGTTTTTTCGGGCAATACGATTACGACGCAGTCCCGGCGATTCCGCCAGAGATTGTGCTGTTTCCGAAGTGGTTCTGGTTCAATATTTACGAGATTTCATCGTGGTCGCGCGCCATTCTAGTGCCGCTTTCGATTGCCTACGCCAAAAAGCCATTCAAGAAAATTCCTCGCGAAATGGGTGTGGAAGAGTTATTCGTCGGCGGAATGCAGAAGTCACGCATGCACCTGCACTGGGCGAAGAAGCTGGTTTCGTGGCGAAACTTCTTTCTTGTGCTCGATCGCATGACGCACTGGTTTGAGCGCGTGCACGTGCGCCCGCTGCGCTCGATTGCCTTGAAGAGCGCCGAGAAGTGGATGCTGGAGCGCTTCGAGATGAGCGATGGGCTGGGCGGGATTTATCCATCGATCATGAATTCGATTATTGCTATGCGCTGCCTGGGATATTCGCTGGATGATCCGCAGGTGATTCGCGCCATGGACGAGTTCGAGAAACTCGGGATCGAAGAAGAAGATACCTTCCGCATGCAGCCCTGCATGTCTCCGGTATGGGATACGGCGTATGCGCTGTTCGCGCTGGGCGAGGCGGGTGTGCCGGCGAACGATCCGCGAATGGTGAAGTGTGCGGACTGGATTCTGCAGAAACAGGTGCGCACCGTCGGTGACTGGAAGGTCAAGAACAAGAAAGGCCAGCCAGGTGGCTGGTATTTCGAATTCAATAATGAGTTTTATCCTGACGTGGATGACAGCGCGATGGTTTGCCTGGCGCTGAGCCGCGTGGAGCATGGCAACGGGCGCTACCAGCGCGAGTCGGTGCAGCGCGCCATTGACTGGATATTCTCTATGCAGTGCAAGAACGGCGGCTGGGCGTCGTTCGACAAAGATAACGACAAGATGGTGTTCGAGCATATTCCGTTTGCCGATCACAACGCGATGCTGGATCCGGCGACCGTCGACATTACGGGGCGCATTCTGGAAATGCTCGCGACCTACGGATATGACCAGAACCATCCGGTGGTTCAGCGGGCAATCGACTTTATTCGTAAAGAACAAGAACCCGATGGCAGCTGGTTCGGGCGCTGGGGCGTGAATTACATCTACGGCACTGCGCTGGTGCTGCGAGGGCTGGACGCGATTGGGATGGACCTGCACGAACCTTGCATCCAGCAGGGAGCGGAGTGGCTGCGCATGATGCAGAACCCCGACGGTGGCTGGGGTGAAACCGTGGGGTCGTATGACGATCCGAGTCTGCGCGGACAGGGCGAGAGCACGCCGTCGCAGACCGCGTGGGCGATCCTGGGAGTGCTCGCGGCCGGCGACACACGCAGCGACTCAGTCCCGCGCGGCATCGCGTATCTGTTGCGCACGCAGAAAAAAGATGGCTCGTGGGATGAACCGTTTTTCACGGGCACCGGATTTCCGCGCGTGTTCTATCTGAAGTATCACCTCTATCGGGAATATTTCCCGCTGCTCGCGCTGACCACCTACGCGAAGATTATGGAGAAGGCAGGGAGTTAGCACGCGGTTCCAGCCGTGCGAGCCATATTGCGGGTGGTTGTGGGTTAAGCCCGGTTGGTGAGCGCAAATGGGAATGCTAGGTCAGCCACCAAGAATAGCCTTCTCATACGGTTATTGGAGTTTGACGATGCGAAGCCGGAGATAGGGCTCATCAGGCGCAACCTGACGGGCGCCCAGCCCTGTGACCGAGTCTCCGTAGTAACAAGCGGCAGTGAATGGAGTGAACTCGCCCATTGGAGCGATCTTGCTCGCGATTCTGTTGCCGCTTTTCAGGTCGTACTCATCGAAATTCCAGACATGGTGCCCGTTCACTCGACGGCGGTCACCAGTCAGACGGTATTGCCCGACTGCGACACCCGGACCGACGAGCCACTGGATGTATCGGTGGTCCTCAGATATCGGCTCCAGGGTTTTGACGCTAACCTTACCGCTTTCCGAGATCGTCGCGATCATGGTCCTCGGTGGTTCGTTCGAGTGCAGCAGCACGTAGGCCACCCTGTCTCCTGTCGTCATCAGGAGACGATCTGAGGGACTGTGCCATTCACCGTAGGTCCACTCTCCCTCGTCGGGAGGTGATGGAAGATCGAAGCCGTTGACGATCCGATCCTCGGAGTCCAAGATCAGTCCTTTATACTGCCCGTCCTCGTCCCGATGTCCCACCAGAATTGTTGTGCCCGAACGGGTAATGACCATCATCATGTCAGTTAGATCGACCCGTACCGAATGCTGCGCAAGCAAATTCCCCTGCTCATCGAAGTGGTACATCGTCCTCATAAACTTCGTACGATCTGTCCAGCTCGACAAGACGTTTACACCACCCGCGTGGGTAGCAACCGCTCCGGCGTACGCGTAATGCGCCACTTTCGGAAGCCTGAACTTCAGGCTTGATCCGTCCAGTGATGTACGCAGGACGAAATACTCATCGCCGATCGAAGAGAAATAGGCTTGGCCGTCAGCCCCACAAGCGATGATTGCCCCGTAGACGTTTCGAGGGACTGGCACCTCTGAGGTTCCTTCCTGGGCGGAACTGAAGCCGATGGCAAAAATGCCGGCGAAGAGAATAGAGTTACGCAGTCGAGACCGCATGGCACCCCGCGACGAGCGGAAACTATTTTGCGCCGTTATTGACGCGACGGATCGTCGTTGACAGACGATTGCACTCAAAACCCCGCGCCAGAGCATCGGGTGTGTCAGCTCGCCTTCAGCTCGTTCCTCCTCAGTTTATCCACCATGCGCCAGCCCTTGCTTTAGACTAGGAACCGAGGAATGATTTTGAGAGCTTTCGTCACCGGCGCTACTGGATTTCTAGGCTCTCACGTCGCTCGTGCTCTTTCTGATCGGGGCGCGGAACTACGGCTATTGGCGCGGCCTACCAGCAATCTGCGAAATCTTGTTGGACTCAAAGGCGAGATTGTTACTGGCGATCTGCGCGATCCTGCTTCGCTTGAGAAGGCGATGTCGGGATGCGATACCGTGTTTCATGTCGCGGCTGACTACCGACTCTGGGTGCGGGATCCGGACGAGATGTTCCGGTCGAATGTCGAAGGCACGCGGGCGATTCTCAACGCTGCGCGAAAAAATGGCGTGCGGCGGGTGGTATACACCTCGAGCGTCGCGACCATGGGATTCACCGGCGATGGGCATCCCGCGGATGAGGATTCTCCGGTTGCGCTGGCCGATATGATCGGTCCTTACAAGCGTTCGAAGTTTATGGCGGAGCAGATCGCCCTCGAAGCGGGCCGCGGCGGGATGCACGTGGTCACGGTGAATCCGACGACTCCCGTAGGAGAGCAGGATGTGAAGCCGACGCCGACTGGACGCATTGTCGTTGACTTCATGAAGCGAAAGTTTCCCGCCTATGTGGAGACCGGACTGAATCTGGTCGATGTACAGGAATGCGCGCGCGGGCATGTTGCGGCGCTCGAAAAAGGGAAGCCGGGCGAGCGCTATATTCTGGGCGGAGAGAACCTGACTCTGAAGCAGATTCTCGACACACTGGGAAAGATTACCGGCATGTCATCGCCGAAGATCAAGCTGCCGTATTTTTTCGCGTTTGCGACCGGCGTCATCGACGAAGCTATCACCGGGCGTATATTGAAACGCGAGCCGCGTGCGACAGTGGATACGGTGCGCATGGGCAAAAAGAAGATGTTTGCCAGCTCCGACAAAGCCGAGCGCGAGTTGGGATGGAAGATCGTTCCTGTCGAAGACGCTCTGCGACGGGCGGTGGAATGGTTTCGGGCGAACGGATATGCCTAGAGTCGCGATTGTGGCCGCGATGGAGCGCGAGGTGCGTCCGCTGGTAAAACGGTGGCGCGTTACCGACACGGAGCACGAAGGACGACGCTTTCGCTTCTTTGAAGACAATGACGTCGTTCTCGTTTGTGGCGGCATTGGCGCAGAGCCGGCGCGCCGCGGAGCCGAAGCGGTGATTGCCATTTATGCACCCACGGTGGTTTATTCTGTCGGATTCGCCGGCGCGCTCGATCCCGGAATGAAGGCGGGAGCCGTGATTCAGCCGGCGCAGGTGATTAACGCAGGGGATGGCAGCCGAGTGAGCCTAAACGGAGGCGACGGGGTCCTGGTGAGTTTTGGATCGGTGGCGACTCCGGCGCAGAAGGCAAAATTACGGGAATCGTTTGGCGCGCAGTTCGTCGACATGGAAGCCGCCGCGGTCGCGCGCGCGGCGCAGGCGCGAGGAGTTGAGTTTGCGGCGGTGAAGGCGATTTCAGATGAATTTGATTTCACGTTTCCTGTCCTGGAGCGGTTTGTGGATTCCGATGGCGGTTTTCAGCAGGCTCGATTTGCGGTGTTCGCCGCGTTGCGGCCGTGGTTGTGGGCGAAAGTCTGGAAGCTTGCGCACAACAGCAATCTGGCTTCTGCCGCGCTGTGCGACTGGCTGGCAGCCTCGGTGAATCGGATGACAGTCTGCGCGCCCGGGCAGAAACTGGAGGCAATCCAGCGGCCATGAAGTGGATCCTGCTTCCTTTTGCATTGTCGCTCACCTTCCCGGCACTCGCTCAAAGTGTCCCCACGATTTATGCGGAGAGTTTTCGCAAGGGGGAGACTCGCATCACGGAAGCGAGTTTCGAAGCGAAACTTACGCCGGAGAATCCGACTTACCGCGAGCGGATCAAAGACTCCGCGGGCAACGACCGCTACGAACTGACGATTACGCCGCAGGGACCGGAGGGCGACGGCCAGATCACCGCGTGGCGGGTGAAGCTGAGAGATCTGCATCATGCCATCTATAGCAACATTCTGCTGGCGGACCAGGAGGCTTCGGCCGATCCGAAAAATAATCTGTGGTGGTTGAATCCGAACCGGTTTGGGCTGGTCGCGATCCGCACTCGGCGCATCATAAAAGTTGACGGATTTTATGCGGCGTTCCAGGTAAAGGACTTGCACTTTACACCGCTGGATTCGCCGTATCTCGACTCGATGACGGTGCAGTTTGCGTTTACCAACAGCGATCCGCGAGTGAGCCGGTAGGATCTAACTCTGTCAGGATCCGCGAGAAATGGGGCATCCGGCTTCGCGGCTGGGACCAGCAGCCCTTAGAAATTCCTCACAAATCTACGTTGGCTGATCGGGTACGTGTTGCCGAATGGGCTACTTCATTCATCTATAATCTGAACAGGGTTCACCCGAAATCTCATGCCATTTTTCCCCTTGCTGGCAGCATTCGTCGGCGGCGAAGTCGTCGACATGATTTCCAATAGCGGTCCAGTGGCGAAGTTGGTGCTGCTGGTGCTGCTGGCCTTCAGTCTGATCTCGTGGGCCATCATTCTAACCAAATGGAACCTGCTGCGGCGGGCGCGAATACAGAGCGGGCGTTTCGTGCGCGCGTTTCGCAAGGCGCAGCGGTTGCAGGATATTGCTGCTGTCGCGGATCAGTTCCGTCCGAGTCCCCTCGTGGGCGTCTTCGAAGGCGGCTTTGAAGAATACAAGCGGCAGGTCGGCACTTCGGGCATGCTCCGGAATCTGACTGCGGTTCAGCGCGGGATGCAGATTGGCGCGTCGGAAGAAATCACGCGGCTGGAGCGCAACGTGCCCTGGCTCGCGATCACCGCCGCCGTGTCACCGTTTGTCGGATTGTTCGGGACGGTGTGGGGAATCATTGATGCGTTTCATGGATTGGGAACCGCCGGGGCGGCCACGCTGCGGGCAGTGGCTCCTGGAATTTCCGAAGCGTTGATTACCACCGCGGCGGGTCTGGCGGCGGCGATTCCGGCAGTGATTGCTTATAACCTGATTGGCGCGTCGATTCGGGAGTTCGCGGCGCGCGGCGATGACTTCGCCCTCGAAGTTCTCAATGCGGTGGAACACAGTCAGGCGCAGATATCGCAATCGGCAGAAGTGAGGCGCTGATGGCGTTCACGGCGGCAAACGGGCGCACGCAAACGGCTCTGGCCGATATCAACATCACTCCGCTGGTCGACGTGGTGCTGGTCCTGCTCATCATTTTCATGGTAACCGCGCCGGTGCTGCAGTCGGGAATCGACGTCAGCGTGCCCAAAACGCGGACGGTCCGGGAGATTACCGAAGAGCGCCTGGTGATTACGATTAACAAAGATCAGCGCGTCTTTCTGGGGAATGACGCCATCAATATTAATGAAATCGGTACGAAGCTGCGGCAGAAAATCCGCGATCCGCGGAACCAGTTTATTTTTGTGCGCGCCGATGAGAACGTCCCGTTTGGCGCATTCGCGACCGTGATGGATGCGGTGAAGTCGGCCGGCATTACGAATGTGAGTATCGTCACGCAACCTCTGGAGCAAAGTGGCGGCAAGCGCTGAGATTTATTTGGAGCACGATCGGTGGGGACGCGCGCTGGCGTGGTCCGCGGTCTTGCATGTCGGGATTACCACGGCCTTGCTGGTTTATTCGGCGGTGGTTTCCCGAGGAAGCGGCGAGACCTGGGGCGCGGGCGGCGGCGGGGAAGCGATCGGCGCGACGCTGGTGAGTACGGTGCCGTTGCCGGCGAATCCGGCGCAAACGCAAAACGTGCTGGCCAACGAGTCGAAAGGCGTTACACAGTCGCAGCCCAAGGTCGAAGAGAAAGAGCCGGACGCGATCGCGATTCAAGGCAAGAACACCAAGGTTAAGCCGAAAAAGAAAGAAGAGACGGCATCGAAAGAGAAGCCGCAGGCGGCGCCGGAAGAGGAATCGAACCAGGTTGCGTTTGGCGAAGGGGGTCCGGTCAGCGGTCCTTACGGAACTTTCAGCGCGGCGGGGGCAAAGGGTGGATTCGGCGTTACTGGAGCGGGCGGAGATTTTGGTACGAAGTATGCGTGGTACGTGCGCGTGATTCAGCAGAAGGTTTCGGAGAACTGGCTGAAGTACGAAGTGGATCCGCGGATCACGTCGGCGCAGCGGGTCTACATCACGTTTGACGTGATGCGGGATGGACATCCTGCCAACGTGTCGGTGGAACAGTCAAGCGGCGTGCCTTCGCTGGACATTTCCGCGGTCCGGGCATTACAGCGAATCGATACCTTTGGAGCATTGCCCCCAGACTATTCCGGGAGCAAAATTTCAGTGGAGTACTGGTTCGATTACAAGAAGTGATGTGGGGCGGGGAGCTTCGAACCGAAGAGCGCTTAACCGCTGAGTTCGTGGAGTAAACCGAGGCAGAGGCTGGCCAGTACAGGACACTGATGACGAGGAAATTGGCTTTGGATTCGCATACATATCGTGATACGATATTGTCGTACGGCGTATGTTCTTCCCCGCGTTTGTTCGGACAACGGATGAACGAACTCGATAGACCAACCCGCCAGCGGTGGTCCGGTAGGTTACAGAGTTCATGGGCACGCGTGCTCGCGTGTGGCGTGGTATTCGCCTTCTGTTTTCTTCCTCTCACTCTTCCCGCGCAGGATTGGGTCAAGACCGGAACCAGCCTGGGAATGGAAAAAGTTCGGCTCGCCGTTCCGGACTTCAAGCCTTCGACGACCGATCCCCAAAACGCCGCTCTGCTGAAGACGTTCAACGACACGCTGTGGAACGATCTCGACGTTTCCGGCGTGGTGGAATTGGTGTCGAAGAGTTTCTATCCGTTGCAAACACCGGGACAGCCGCCCGAAGTTAATCTTTTGGCGTGGAACGCGCCTCCGCCGAATGCCGGCATGCTGGCCTTCGGAAGCCTTGGCGTGACGAACGGAAACCTCACGGTACAGGGCTGGCTCTACGACGTGAAGAATGCCCAGTCGCCGCAGGTTCTGGGCAAGCAGTACTCGGACAAGGCCAGCGACGCAGCGGCACGGGTGATGGCGCATAAGTTTGCCGATGAGATCATTTTTCGCCTTGGCGGCGGCATCGCTGGAATCGCCGAGAGCCAGATTTATTTTGTCAGCGACCGCAGTGGACACAAGGAAATCTGGGCGATGGATTATGACGGCTCGAACCAGCACCAGCTCACGCATCTGGGATCGATTGCGCTATCACCGCGAATTTCGCCCGACGGATCACGCCTCGCCTTTAGTGCCCTGACCAAGACCGGCTGGGAAATCATGATGTATTCGCTCGACCTGAACCGCATGCTGACGTTTCCACATTTTGGAGGAACGAATCTCTCTCCAGCGTGGTCGGGCGATGGCACGAAGCTGGCGTTGTCTTCATCGCGCGGCGGGGAACCTGAAATTTATGTGGCCGACGCATCGGGCGGAAATCTGCATCGCATGACGACGGCTAAGGGGCCGGATGTTTCTCCGGTGTGGAACCGCAAGACAAATTCTCAGATCGCGTTTGTGAGCGGGCGGACCGGCTTACCGCAGATCTACACGATGGAAGCCGATGGCACCAACCAGCAGCGAATGACAGATCAGGGATATGCCGTGTCGCCGAACTGGGCTCCTAATGGGCAGTTTCTGGCGCTGGCCTGGGTACGGAAATATGGGCCGGGCGAGCCGGGATCATCGGATATCTATCTGATGGATATCGCCAGCAAGCAGTGGGTGCAGCTTACCCATGACGGAGGGCGGAACGATTTTCCGTCCTGGTCTCCGGATGGGCGGCACATTGTTTTTCAGTCCAACCGCTCGGGCAGTCTGGAGATTTGGAGCATGTTGGCCGATGGAAGCAAGGTACAGCAATTAACGTTCACTGGACGGAACTCGCAACCTAATTGGAGTTGGAAATAGTAAATACACTTCGTCTGACCTTGAAACTCAGGGTCGCAGGAGGACAAATTGAAGCAAAGCGGATCTAACCGGAGTATGAAGTGGTTGTTTCTCATCGTCGCACTGAGCGCTCTGCTGATGCTGGGCGCTTGCAAGAAAAAAGCGGCTCCGCCGCCACCCCCACCGCCGCCGCCTCCTCCGAGCCCGACGGCCTCGATCGCAGTAAATCCCACGAGCATTCAGGCGGGACAGTCCGCGTCGTTGACCTGGCAGACGACGAACGCCACCGATGTGTCGATCGACGGCATCGGCGCAGTGCAGGCGAATGGCGCGCAGTCCGTGAATCCGACCGACTCGATGACCTACCATCTAGTCGCCAAGGGCGCGGGTGGAACGCAGGAAGCGACGGCACGGTTGACCGTGACTCAAGCGCCACCGCCACCGCCTCCTCCGGCACCGTCAGTAACCGATGAAGACTTGTTCAGCCAGAACGTGAAGGACGTCTATTTCGATTACGATAAGGCTGACGTTCGAGCGGATCAGATGAGCTCCGTCCAGGCTGACGTGGCTTTCCTGAATCAGCATGCGAATATCAACTTCACCATCGAGGGCCACTGCGACGAGCGCGGCTCAACCGAATATAACCTGGCTCTGGGCGACCAGCGTGCCAGCGCAGTGAAGAATGCCCTGACGTCGGCCGGCATCAGCGCCAGCCGCATCAAGACCATCAGCTTCGGCAAAGAGAAACCGTTCTGCACAGAAAGCAACGAAGCTTGCTGGCAGCAGAATCGCCGTGGCCACCTGGTCTACCAGAAGTGACCTGTGCCGGGGGATGCCGATGGCGGCGTCCCCCGGATATTCTTGCGCCACGCGTGAGCCGGGTGCGCGACGCGGGATCCCCCGTTGAATCTTCCGGTTCGGGGTGACCCTTTCACTGCTGAATTCTTCCCAGCCTGTGGGACAATCGTGACATCTAAGCTGAAGCTGTGGAAACTGACTGTTCAGGGAGTCGTTTATGAAACTAAATCGCATTTTTACCTTCGTTGCGTTGTCTGCCGTCCTGTGGGTGGGCGCGGCTCCGGCCTGGGCCGTGAACAAAGACATGATTCAGCTGCAGACGCAGGTGCAGCAACTGCAGGAACAGATGACGGCCATGCAGCGCAGCTTCGATGAGCGCATGGGCGTGATGAAAAATCTGGTTGAGCAGGATACCGACGCCATCAACAAGGTCGTGGGTGCGCTCAATACACTGCAGACGACGCTGCAGAAGCAGCAGGCTGACGCGGGTGGACATACCGATCAACTTTCGGGGCAGATTCAGGCGCTCAACGACACCATGGACGAGCTGAAAGTCCGCCTGTCTAAGGTCACTAAACAGCTGGAAGACATGCAGGCCGCGCAGCAGAGTCTGGCGGCGCAGCAGGCCACCGCGCAAGCGCAGCAGCAGGCAATCGCCCAGGCGCCGCCTCCAGACGTTCTCTATAACAACGCTCTGCGCGATTACAACGGCAACAAGAACGATCTGGCGACGCAGGAGTGCTCCGACTACATCAAGTTCTATCCGAATACCGACTTAGCGGGAAATTGCTATTTCTATCTTGGCGAGATTCAGTTCCGCGAGGGCAAGTACGATCAGGCGGCGCAAAGCTACGACCAGGTGCTGCAGAATTTTCCCAGCGGGAACAAGGCTGCGTCAGCACAGTTGAAAAAGGGATTCGCTCTGATCGAGGCAGGGAAGCAGGATGAGGGCGTCACCGAGCTGCGGCATCTGGTGGCGCGTTATCCGCACTCGCCGGAGGCGCTGCAGGCCCGGGACCGGCTGCGCAAGCTGGGAGTAGCGACGACCGCAAAGTGAGCGTCCGTTCGTCGGCCTTAAGGGCTAGACCGCGTGGCGAGAACGGTGGGCGCGATGGTGGCGACCTGCACGCCCGGCGCGGTGTGCGCGATGACGATGGACTGGCGGATGCGTCGCTTTCACGAGCGTGAGCCGAGATGATTGTGGTACTGCCCAGGCGCAGGCACTCGCTAGCACGAAAGTGATCAATAGAGTTAGAAACCGCTTCATATACTCCTCTTTGTTTTTATTCCCGAGTTCATTCCCAAACTTGGACTTTTCCGGATTCTGCTACGGGATGTTCCTACCCCTTGCTCCCCATTTATAGCTATAGGCGGGCTTCAGGTCCAGTGATAAAGTTGCTTCCGGAAACGGAGTTGGAATCATGCCAGATACACCAGATCAGGATGCGGGCAAGGGTGCAACAGAAACTTCCGATCATAATGGCCCAGGAAACGCCGGCCTCCAGAACCAACTCGGACATCGCGATCAAGACCCGATGCTGAAAGACGCCGATAGCGATTTTCCCGAACCCGGCGAGAGTCCGGAACATAGCGGGGAACCGCAGGGTAAGACCGCGTAGGGAAGGGCCTACCGCAATTCTTGCATCACTGCGTCAAGCACTTCTTTGCCCGGACGCGTGATTGAATCCGGCAGCGTCGCCAGCGGTTGATCGACAACGTTGAGCATGTCCATGAAATTGGGCGCTTCGGGGTTCACGTAGAAGATGCCGGTGAGGACTTCACCTTTCTCGTGCGCCTCGTGGAGGCGCGTGATGGCCCGAAGTTTGTTGGTGGCGTCAAAATCCTCTTCCAGTTTGCGCAAGTGCAAGTGCGAGCCGTCGTGCATCGTCACGTCGACGGTTGAGCCGGCATCGTATTCCACATCGATCTCTTCGAAGTGCGGAACGAAGCTGACCTCCTGCAAAATCTCCTCGTGTTCCTTCACATACTTATAAGACTTGGTTGAGCCCTCATGATCGTTGAAGGTGACGCAGGGCGAAACCACGTCGAGCATGACCGTGCCCTTGTGGGCGATCGCGGCCTTCAACATGGCGCTGAGTTGGCGCTTGTCGCCGGAAAATGAGCGCCCAACCAGGGTCGCGCCCATCTGAATCGCAAGGGCGCAGGTATCGATCGGAGGCAGATCGTTGATCACGCCGGTCTTCAGCTTCGAGCCGAGGTCGGCGGTGGCCGAAAATTGCCCTTTAGTGAGGCCGTAAACGCCGTTGTCCTCGATGATGTAAATAATCGGCAGATTGCGGCGCATGAGGTGAATAAACTGGCCGATGCCGATGGAAGCGGTGTCTCCGTCGCCGCTGACGCCGATGCAGATCAACTTGCGGTTGGCGAGCAATGCACCGGTTGCGACGGAGGGCATGCGTCCGTGCACTGCGTTGAAGCTGTGCGAGCGCGTCAGAAAATATGCGGGAGATTTCGATGAGCATCCGATGCCGCTGGGCTTGATGACCAGTTCGGGCTCGACGCCCATCTCGTACATGGCTTCAATGATGCGCTCGGAGATCGCATTGTGGCCGCAGCCGGCGCAGAGCGTGGTCTTGCCGCCTTTGTAGTCGATGACGGTGAGGCCGATGCGGTTGGTCTTGGGTGCTGGCGCTGCTCCGGGTTCTACGGTCGTGGTAGACATTTCTTTGCTTCCTCAGCGGCTAAAGCCGCGGTCGAATTCGAGCGTTTGCGGCACGAGCAAGACTCGCACCCTTCCCGATTCATCTGCCTTCCATACTGGTCAGTTCGTCGGTGATCGAGCGTGCGTCCAACGGCAGTCCGGTAATGTGCGAGATGCTGCGCAGTCGTCCCAGGAGTTCGACTTTCAGGTCGAGTTTCAGGAGCGTGAGCATCTGAGCGTCGCGGTTTTGTTCCACGACGTAGACATGCTCGTGCTGCTCGATGAACTCATGAACTTCGCGAGTGAAAGGATATGCGCGCAGCCGCAGGTAGTCGGTCTCGATCCTGTATTCCTCGCGAAGCTGGTCACGGCTCTCGGTGATTCCCCAGTGCGAAGTACCGTAGCCAATGATTCCGATCTTCGCGTTGTCGCCCTTCGTGATCTCGGGCCGCGGCACGAAGGAACGGGCGGTTTCGAACTTGCGGTTCAGACGCTCCAGGTTATTTTCGAAGTCGTCGGCGCGCTCGCTGTACTGCGATTTTTCATTGTGCCCGCTGCCGCGCGCGAAATAAGCTGCCGCGGGATGCGACGTGCCTGGAATAGTGCGGTAGCCGATGCCGTCTCCGTCCACGTCTTTATAACGGGCGAATCCGCCGAGGCGATCGAGATCTTCCTTGCTCAAAACTTTGCCGCGCTGGATAGGCGTCTCCGGATATTTGAATGGCTCGGACATCCAGTTGTTCATGCCCAGATCGAGATCGGACATCACGAATACCAGCGTCTGGAACTTCTCCGCCAGATTGAAAGCCTCTGGGGCCATGGTGAAACATTCTTCGACCGAGCAGGGAATCAGCATGATGTGCTTAGTGTCGCCGTGAGAGAGAAACGCGGTCGAAAGAATGTCGCCCTGCGAGGTGCGCGTGGGCAGACCGGTCGAAGGGCCGACGCGCTGAATATCCCAGATCACGCCCGGCACTTCAACGTAATACGCCAGGCCGGCGAACTCGGACATCAGTGAGATGCCAGGTCCGGCGGTTGCGGTCATGCTGCGAGCACCCGCCCACCCTGCGCCGATGACCATGCCGATGGCGGCGAGTTCGTCTTCCGCCTGCACGATCGCGAAAGTCGCCTTGCCGTCGGGACCGATGCGGTACTCGTGCATGTAGTCGATCATGGTCTCCACCAGCGACGACGACGGAGTGATCGGATACCAGGTCACGACCGTGCATCCGGCGAACATGCAGCCCAGCGCGGCGGCGGAGTTGCCGTCGATGATGATCTTGCCCGCGGTCTTGTCCATGCGCTCGATGTAGAAAGCGCCACGCTTTTGCAGATTCGCCTTGGCGTAATCGAATCCCGCTTGAGCTGCCGCCAGATTTAGATTCGCCGCCTTGACTTTCGTCGCGAACTGCTTGCGGATGGCTTTTTCCACCTCGGCCATGTCGAGGGTCAGCAGGCTAGCCACGACGCCGACGTACACCATGTTCTTGACCAGCTTGCGCAGCTTGGCTTCGGGACATACGGCAGCGACCAGTTTGTCGTAAGGGACGGAATAAAAAATCAGGTCGTCGCGCAGTTTGTGCAGGGCCAGCGGTTCGTCGTAGAGAACGGAAGCGCCGGCGGCCAGCGACATGGTGTCTTCCTGCGCGGTCTCCGGATTCATGGCGACAAGGAAGTCAATTTCCTTCTTGCGGCCGACGTATCCGTTCTTGTTGGCGCGAATGGTATACCAGGTGGGCAGCCCGGCAATATTCGACGGAAACATGTTCTTGCCCGAGACGGGAACGCCCATCTGAAAAATCGTCCGCAGCAAAACCGTGTTCGAACTTTGCGAGCCGGATCCATTGACGGTTCCGACCTGAATGCTCATGTCGTTGACAATGCGCTTATGCCCCATGCCTCCGGCTGATTCGTGGGGCACAACGTCCGTAGTGGCCATCCCAACACCTTCCTTCAGTCAGGGCTCGAAAACCGCCGCCCGTGCTCTTGTCGTCGCGTGGAACACGAAGAAAACACTACATTATACGGCGGCATCGCCCGCCTGTCGCGGCAAATCACCGATGTTCAAGGACGTAGGAACCTGCTTTGGAAATGGGGGGGGCAAGTTCCTACGAGCCGGCCTCGAAGAACTGGGCCATGTTGCGGAACTTATTATATCGTGTCACGATCAATTCGGCAGGAGGAATTTTCTTCAGCGCCGCCAATTGTTTCTGCAGGCTGACGTCGAGTAGATTGGCGGCGGCTTCGTGGTCGCGATGTGCCCCGCCTTCAGGCTCGGGGACGATGTCGTCGATGCATCCCAGTTCTTGCAGATCGGTTGCGGTGATCCGCATGGCCTCGGCAGCGAGTTCTTTTTTTGTGGCGTCGCGCCACATGATGGCGGCGCAACCTTCCGGAGAAATCACGGAGTAGATCGAGTTCTCCATCATCAGCACGCGATCGGCGACGGCGATGGCCAATGCGCCTCCGCTGCCCCCGACCCCGATGACGGTCGCGATGATAGGCACTTCCAGCCGCGCCATCTCCCGCAGGTTGCGCGCGATCGCTTCGGCCTGTCCGCGCTCTTCGGCGTGAATGCCAGGATAAGCACCGTCGGTATCGACCAAAGTGAAGATCGGACGCTTGAATTTCTCCGCGAGTTGCATCACGCGGATCGCCTTGCGATATCCCTCAGGATGCGGCGTGCCGAAGTTCCGGAATACACGCTGCTTCATGTCGCGGCCTTTTTGTGTGCCGACGACGAGCACGTTCTCACCGTGAAAGCGCGCCATGCCACAGACGATGGCGGGATCGTCGCCGAAGCCCCGGTCGCCATGAATTTCGCTGAAGTCTGTGAACAGCCGCTCAATGTAATCGAGCGTCTGCGGGCGCTGGGGATGGCGGGCCAGTTCGGTTCTCTGCCAGGCGGTGAGGGGTGCGCTCATTTCGCGTCTCAGTGCCTCGATGCGTTCCTGCAGTATCTCGATCTGGCGGCGAGTCTCATCATCGGGCACGGCGGATTCCATCTCCGCCACCTGACGCTCGATCTGCTCCAGTTCCTGGATTACTTTTTCAGTCGCTGCCATTTTGCACTACGTGATGACGCGAACGCTGCCCCGTCCGCACAGTTGCTCGACCCGCGCGATGAAGTTGCGGTCCGGCAGCACATTATAGCCGTCTGCCTCCATCACCACCATAAAATCCCCCTGGCGTTCCACGTCGAACAATACCCGGGCTTCGCCTTTACGTTCAACAAATAACGCGTGCAGATCGTCGACTGTGTTCTCGGCAGAGGTGTCGAGCGGAATGCGGATCCGGAGCGCCCGGGGCAGAGGAATCTTGGCGTCTTCAAGCGGCATGATTTCGGCCGCCGTGATCTTCGGGTTCGCACCTTCTTCGATGCGTACGCCAGCCCGCACCAGCACCGGAACTTCGAGCTTCACTTTATCGCCAATGCGTTTGTAAGCCTCGGGAAAGACGATCATGTCGATCGTTCCTGACATGTCTTCGAGCGTGGCCTGAGCATAAAAATCTCCACGCTTCGATTTGAGCACGCGCAGGTTGCCGATCATGCCGGCAGTGGCGATGGTCTCATCCTTACCGGTGGAGTTTTTCATCGCGGCGATCTCTTGCGTCGTCAGTGCCTGCAAGTCCTGGAGCTTGTCCTTGAATTTATCCAGCGGATGGCCGCTGATAAAGAAGCCGAGAATTTCCTTTTCGGCAGAGAGGCGCGTGTGCTCGTCCCAGTCGGGAACGTTCGGCAGTTTGTCGTTGTTCGAGACGATCTCGTCCTGTTGGAAGACGCCAAACAGGCCGTGCTGGCCGGATTCGGCGTCCCGCTGGCTTTTTTGCGCCTGCTCCATCGCTTTATCGAGGACTGCTATCAGCTGAGCCCTGCGGCCAAGGGAATCCATGGCCCCGCTCTTGATCAATGATTCAACCACGCGTTTGTTGAGCAATCGCAAATCGACGTTTTCGCAGAACTCGAAAATCGATTTGAACTGTCCCAGCTTCTTGCGCGCAGCGACGATCGATTCGATCGCATTGCCGCCAACATTCTTTACGGCGGCGAGGCCGAAGCGGATCGACTCGCCGTGTGGCGTGAAGTTCGCGTCGGAAACGTTAATGTCAGGTGCTTCGACCGCGATTCCCATCTCGCGGCATTCGTTGATGTATTTGACGACGTCATCAGTCGAACCGGTGACGGACGTCAGCAGCGCCGCCATGAACTCGACGGGGTAATGCGTCTTCAAATAGGCCGTGTGATAGGCCAGCAGCGCGTATGCCGCGGAGTGTGACTTGTTGAAACCGTATCCCGCAAACTGCGCCATCAAGTCAAAAATCTTTTCAATCTTCTTCGCTGGATACTTGCGCTGCGCCGCGCCCTCGACAAAACGCTCGCGCTGCTGCGCCATCTCCTCCGCCTTTTTCTTGCCCATGGCGCGGCGAAGCAGATCGGCCTCACCGAGGGAATATCCGGCCAGGCGGTTGGCGATTTGCATCACCTGTTCCTGATAGACGATTACTCCCAGAGTCTCCTGCAGGATTTCCTGCAGCTCCGGCAATTCGTATTCGACCTTCTTGCGTCCATGCTTGCGGTCGATGAAATCGTCGATCATGCCGCCCTGAATCGGCCCCGGGCGGTAGAGCGCGTTCAGAGCGGTGAGATCCTCAATGGAGTTCGGTTGATACTTGCGCAGCACGTCGCGCATGCCGTGCGATTCAAACTGGAAGACGCCGGACGTCAGTCCTTTGTAGAAAACCTTCTCGTAAGTTTCGTGATCTTCGAGAGGAATCTCTTCCAGCTTCAGCGTCGTAGCGCGCGTCTGCTGAATTAGTTTCAACGCGTCGGTGAGAATCGTGAGCGTCGTCAGCCCGAGGAAGTCCATCTTCAGCAATCCCAGCTTGTCGATGGCGACCATGTCGAAGGCGGTAACGATTTCATCGTTCTTGGTCTTGTGCAGCGGGACCAGGTCGGTGAGCGGGCGCGGCGAAATCACGACTCCGGCGGCGTGCACTCCGGAGTTGCGCACCAGGCCCTCCAGCTTTTTCGCGGTCTCGATCATCTCCCGAATCTGGCCGTCTTTTTCGATCGCTTCGCGCAATTGCGGAGAATCTTCGATGGCCTGATCGATCGTGATATTCAGCTGCGCCGGCACCATCTTGACGATGCGGTCAACGTCCGCGTACGGGATGTCCATGGTCCGGCCGACGTCTTTAATGGCTGCCTTCGTGGCCATGGTCCCGAAGGTGATGATCTGGGCCACGTTGTCGCGGCCGTATTTCTGCGTGACGTACTGGATGACTTCGCCGCGGCGGTTCATGCAGAAATCGATATCGATGTCAGGCATGGAAACGCGTTCGGGATTCAGAAAGCGCTCGAACAGCAATTCGTGCTGCAGGGGATCGATGTCGGTGATTCCGAGCGCGTAAGAAACGAGGGATCCGGCGGCTGATCCGCGGCCCGGGCCAACAGGAATGTCGCGTTCTTTGGCGTAGCGGATGAAATCCCAGACGATCAGGAAATAGCCGGGAAACTTCATCTGCTGGATGATGTCGAGCTCGCGCTCCAGGCGCTGATCGTAGTCGGCGATCGAATGCTTCAGCTTGCCCTGCTCGTGCAAGGGGCGGAGCATGTTCATACGCCGGGCAAAGCCCTCGCGCGTTACGTGCACGAAATAGCTGTCGATGGTGTAGCCCGGAGGAACATCGAATTGCGGGAACGGCGTCGCGATTTTTTCGAGGCGAAGGCTGCATCGTTCGGCGATGTCGAGAGTGCGATCCAGGACCAGCGGAGAATCCTTGAAGACGCGCGTCATCTCGTCGTGACTCTTCAGAAAGAATTGCGTGCCTTCGAACTTCATGCGGGCAGTGTCACGAATCGACTTGCCGGTCTGGATGCAGACCATCACGTCTTGCGCGTGCGCATCGTCTTCGCAGATGTAGTGGCTGTCGTTGGTCGCGACGAGCGGAAGGCCTAGATCTTTTTCAAGCCGGAACAGCCCCGGATGAATGCGGTGTTCCAGTTCAAGGCCCTGATCCTGAATCTCGAGATAGAAGTTTCCTTTGCCAAAGATGTCGGTATAAGAGCCGGCTGCGGCGCGGGCTGCATCGTAGTTGCCCTCGGCCAGGCGCTCTGCAACTTCGCCTTTCAGGCATCCAGAAAGACCGATCAGGCCGCGGGAATGCTCGGCTAGAAACCGCTTGCTTACCCTTGGTTTGTAATAGAACCCATGAAGTGAAGCTTCAGAGGTGATTTTGACCAGGTTGCGGTAACCTTCTTCGTTTTCGGCCAGCACCAGCAAGTGGTTGTAGGTATCGCCTTCAGGCGGCGTGCGCTCGATGTTGTGGTCGTCCTTTTTGCAGACGTAGAGTTCGCAGCCGACGATCGGCTTCACTCCATGTTTGTGCGCGGCATTGACGAAGTGAACCGCGCCAAAAATGTTGCCGTGGTCGGTCATGGCCACGGCTGGCATGCCGAGTTCCTGGACGCGGGCGCAAAGTTTGTCGACGTCGCAAGCGCCGTCAAGCAGAGAATAGTCAGTGTGCAGGTGCAGGTGGACGAATTGAGCCATGGGCTGTGGCTAGTTTAACGCAAAGAGCGGAGGAGGCGTGTGGAATGCTGTGCGTTTCTGGGATTGAGTTCTGCCGTTCGGTCACATGAGTGTGTAATGGAAGATTTAACGCCAACTAATTGTTACTGCACAGAATTTTTGCTTCTACCTCGACTGGCTCACCAAGGATCAGATAAGGCTTAAATACCCATTTTCGTACCGAGTCTTCGCATGTCTTATAGCCTTCCACAGGGCCAGAGACCCCATGGGCGCTCACGACCTGCCCATCCTTTCCGACTACAACCTCCGCCGTCACCGTAAAATGCTGCGATCTGAGCGAGGCTGGCCATTGAGGAAAGCTCGTCTTAATCGGCACCGGATGCACACCAGATACTCGATCACCGAGCGGACCAATCGCGGTTGGTGGGGGTACAAAGTCCACATCGTCAACATGCGAAATCAATTCAATCTTTTCCACTCGCAGCTTCAGGTTTGGCTTCCCGCCATCGGTGACTTCTATCCCGTGCGCGAGGCTTCGTCCCTGAAATGACACAATCTGGTTGTAGACCGTCTGGAACCAGCCGAATCCCTTGCTATAGCGAAGCACTGAACCATCAGGTTCAAAACAGTATTGTGTTGGATTGCTAATCTCGGAGTCCTTTTCAATGACCACACACTGAAGCTTATAGTCGCTGAATATGCGCTCGACATTTCTTCCGTGAAAACCCACTAGTGTAGCGGCGTAGGAAAACGGTTCAACTATCTCGGTCCGAACCTGTAGTTGTGTCCGGTCAGGCCATTGCTGGTCTCCGAGACGATACAAGCCCTTCTCCGTGGCAAAGTCCGTCTGATTAAGATTGTCGCTCTTATAGATTTTCTTGTACTTTTTTGCTCCCGCCCAGTATTCCTCGTAGACGCCACTGTGCACATTGTCGCCGTCCTCATCAAACTGGTCATAGGTCACAACGATGTGCCATGGCTGCAGTCTGTGGACTGAATCCCGTTCAGAGCAGCCTCCTTGCTGAGCCATCTTGTTAAGTCCACAGCGTCCGCGCCAGCACCGCGTTTATCGTCCTTCGAATTAATTGTGACCGACGCAATCGGAGGAATAGCAATGGCAGAGTCCGATTTCGATTCGGTTGCAACGACCAGAGTCTTCAGGTTGCTGGAGACGCCATCAATCTTGTACGGGGTGACTATTTGCGAGGCGGCAGGGGATTAACGATTGCAGGCGCGTTGCTGCTTTACCTACTGCGGCCAAAGGTCCGAACAAGATTTCACTAGCGAGCGGATTTGCATGGGGATCTCAGTCTGCTGTTCCCTACAAAACAATTGCTCCGACTTCGACTGCCCCGAGCACAGCCCAGAATAACGCTCTACGACGTTCCCCAGCTAGCCAATATCCAGTGGCCGCACTAAAGCACAGAATTGCGCTTGTCCACCCACTTGCCCACGCGGCAGGTTTGCTCAGCATCTTCAGAACTTTCATCGAGTGATTTTACAGTCCCTCGAATTCTTTACACCCTTTTTATGCGGCGGGTGCTGCAATTGGTGTCAGGGGCGCGCTGGAGAATCGATGCTCAATCTCGGAATGATCGCCATTTGCGTAGTTGGAGTGGCTTTCTTCTCGATTGTCCTTGGGGGCCTACTCAAAGAGATGAAACGGCACAAATAGCCGAGCCTTCAGACGATTAGCAAGGTAGCTGTTGAAATCAGGCGATTCCACGTTTTGCCCCCGGAACTGGGATGGGCGGTCAATGAGTGAAATGGCGATATTACGGCAGCGCTGCCTGATTTGGCAGCAAGTTGACGAATAAAACGCACCCTTATATAGGGTGCGATGGCGGGTTACCTATCTGCTTGATTCGGATGACTCGGTGATTGGCGGAAAAACGGCATTCAGTTTCTGCAGAGCCAGATTGCTGTCAATCTTTATTTTCCACGAAGTCATCATATTGGCGATCTTTCGCAAGGTTTCGCTGGGTTTTTCCAGGCTGAGATCCTTCGGGAAAAGCAATTCGATGTCACCCTCGACCGTTGCCTGGCTCGACCAGTATTCCCACAGTGGCTGCGCAGACGGATCTCTTTGTGTGGTGGTCGGGTATTTTTTCCGCTTCGCCTCATCGGCGGCTAGGCGGTCCTTTACCTCAGCAAGCATGGCATAGAGCGTCGAACCATCCGGTTTTTCCTGGCTGATTCTATCGACCCAGTAATGGACCGCTGCCGCCAAACCGTCTCGCCCGGCCTTCAAACTTCGGATCGCGGCGTCGTCCCCCTCAAAACTCCCGTCCGAGAACAGAACAGCAGTGATCTGGTTCTGGCAATCACCCCTCTCCGGCATCATGACGAGAAATGTTCTCCAGCGCGCTCCTGGATCAAGAAGTCCGCTAGGCGGTGGCCCGCTTCGATCAGCAGCCCGTATATCGTCGCGTAGTCCCGAGAAGAAGAGGGTATCCTCGCTGCCCTCGGCCCTGCTCCCGCCATGAGCTCTTTGGCATCGCTGGGACGCCACAAAGGCTTCAATTGGTTTTTCCGAATCGTTGACGAGAACAACCTCTTGGGGCCCAGACTTGGGGTCATCGAATTCCAAATGATAGCTGGAACTCTGGGCCGCTAACGGGAGCCATCCCAAGACTATCGGAAAGCAGAACACGACCGCACGTGCCCCTAACGATGCCATGCGAGCCCTCCGGCAAGTGCCTTGCTTAAGGCAGTATCCGCCTATTCTCCACGGTTTGACTACGGAAATCTAAGACGCCCACCGCCTGACCGCCGGGATGGTTGTTCAAATCAGATGGGATGAGAAGGCCGGTCTCCGGACGGGATGCTGTACGCTCCCAAGTTATCGAGGTGCTCAAGGCACAGATAAAAGGAGACCGGCAATGAAGAAGGTTAGCATCGCAGCGCCGAAGCAGGGCAGAAATATTTCACAGCAGAAACTGACCATCGGATTAGATCTGGGAGATCGCAACAGTTGGTACTGCGTGGTGGAGGAAGCCGGCCAGATCCAACTGGAGCAGCGGGTTGGCACGAATGCGAAAGCGTTGCGCGAAGTCTTCGGAGCCATGCCGCGCAGCCGGATCGCACTGGAAACCGGGACGCATTCGCCGTGGATCAGCCGCCTGTTAAGCGAGTTGGGACACGAAGTGATCGTGGCGCATGCGCGCAAGGTGCGGCTGATCGGGGAGAGCCGCAAGAAAGACGATCGCATGGATGCGCAAACTCTGGCGCGGCTGGCGCAAATCGATCCCCAGTTGCTGTAGTCCGGTGAAGCATTGCAGTGCGAAGGCGCAGGCAGATCTGACGTTGATCCGGGCGCGCGCCGGACTGGTGCGAGCGCGGACGGCGCTGGTCAACACGGCACGCGGACTGGCGAAGTCTTACGGCGAAAGATTGCGCGGCTGCAACGTGCGCAACATGAATCCGGAGAAAGCGGAAGGACTGAGCCCGGAACTACAAAGTGCTCTGGAGCCGCTGCTGGCGTGCATCGAATCCGTCAGTGAGCAAATTCGCGAATACAACGAGCGCATCGAGAAACTGGCGCAAGAGAGTTATCCGCAGGTGGCGCTGCTGAAGCAGATCAAGGGTGTGGGCACGTTGATCGCGTTGACGTTTATGCTGACACTGGAAGATCCGCATTGTTTTGGCAAGAGTCGCGACGTGGGCTGCTATGTGGGACTGCAGCCGGGACGCAGGAACTCGGGCAAGAGCGAGCCGCAGATGCACATCAGCAAAGAAGGCGATCCCTATCTGCGAACGCTACTGGTGCAGGGAGCACAGCACATCTTGGGACCATTCGGCATCGATTGTGATCTGCGGCGCTGGGGACTGAAGCTGGCGGAGCGGGGAGGAAAGAGCGGCAAGAAGCGAGCCATTGTTGCCACCGCCAGAAAGCTGGCGGTGTTGCTGCATCACTTGTGGGTGAGCGGCGAAGTATACCAACCGCTGCATAACAACCAGTCGCATCGCTGCCGGCAGCGGCTAGCAGAAAAAAAAGTAAAATCTTTCCAAAAAAGAAAAGAAAAAATCCAAAGCCGAGTTCCGGTGACTGCGTTAATCGCCTGGCCCGGGTTTCACTCTGAAAGAGCAGAACCACAGGGCGATAATCAGATGGCAGCGCCGGCTGTAACGAGAACGCCCAACATGCACCGAGCGAAATGAAATCGCTCCTCGAGAGTGCGAATGGAAGCATGGCGACGGTACCCACTCGGCAGGGAGAACAACGATGTTTCACCAAGCAAAAAAAGAATCGCCTTGACTCCGACCGGCCTTCTCATGGAAGGC
>CAWJRY010000006.1:0-444561 GCA_963845405.1 uncultured Acidobacteriaceae bacterium
GGGAGATAGCCGAGATTGGTATTTACGGCTGAATTTGCCGACGCGGTACACCCAGCCCCTCCCAGCGTCCCCTGGAAAATCGGAACTGCATTCACATTGGCCGGATTTCCTGCACCGTTGCAGGTGGAAGTACCGGCAAATGCAAGCTGCCCGCTCGACGAACCGTCCGAAGCGTCGCCGAGAAAGTACAATCCCAGCAGCGGATGGTCATAAAACATTCCATACGACGCCCGAACCACGGTCTTGCCATTGCCCGCCGGATCCCACGCCAGCCCAATGCGCGGCTGAAAATTGTTCTTATCGGTCTGAATGCCCTTCTGCAAGCCCAGCAGGTTATAGGCGGGAAGCGCGAGCCCCTGCGGCGGCTTGAACTTCGGCGGAATCTCCACGTCGTAACGCACGCCATAATTCAGAGTGACCTTCGGGCTGACTCGCCACGAATCCTGCCAGAATAATCCGATCGGAATATTGTGAAACGTGTCGCTCGGGCTGCCGATGCCCTGGATAAAATCTCCGGGAATACCGAAGCCGTAGGCCTGCACCGCCGAAAGCGGAGCGATGATTTGCTGCAGCGACGCGGGCAACGCGCCATAAGCGGCACTGGGAAGTGCATTGCTCGCCGAGAGACCTCCAAAGTCGTAAACCCCGCCATAGTTGACGGTGAAAATGGCTTTGATCGGAAGATAGTTGAAATCAGCTCCGAACTTGGTGTCGTGATGGCCGATGGTCCAGGAGAAATTATCCGTAAATTGATACCGCTGCTCTGTCCTCTGAATGAACGAATACGGCTCGCGACCGAAGTACGCGTAACCCGGGATGTTTACCGCTGGATCCGAGCCTCCGGGAATCGCTGTGTTGTAAAAGTACGCCAGCCCGCGGCGAGCGTACTGGAAACGAAATTCGTTAATACGATTCGTTCCGATCGTCACTATGTCTTGAGCAGTTCCAGCAACGTCGCGAAATGTCTGCTCTGAAGTCCGCGAGTACGCATTCTGCCCAAAAGGCTGCGACTGGCCGCCAACTTCAATCCCAGTAATGGTGCTGGGACTTACATTGGCGCGGAACATCAGGTGATTGTTGGTCGTCAAATTGTGGTCGAGGCGCAGAGAGTACACGCTCGTCCCTTCGAACACGGGAAAGTTCCCCTCTTGCGAGGCCAGAGTCTGATAGGACGCGGGCACGAAACACGGGGGCACTTGGCAACTTGAAAAGAAGCCCGGGAACCCTCCCAAACCTGCGGGCCAGGCCCCATTGACTGCCATTCCCGACGAGGCTCCGGCGATCGCTGCATAGCTGGCGACAACGTGGGCAATGGTCCCCGTCGTATCTCCTACCTCGGCGGCCAGGGTTGTCGGGTTGGTGAGGAAGCCGATCTGGGCCGCAGTCAGGTCTAATGTGCCGAATGGCAGCCCGACCTGCGTCGTGTCGAAGGGGATGAGATCGAAATTGTTCTGCCCGATGCTGGAGAACCCAGTCTCGTGCCGCCGCGTAATTTCATACGCGAAATAGAAAAATGTCTTGTCTTTCTTAAGAGCGCCGCCGAACGCCGCCCCGCCCTGCACACGGGTATATGCAGGATTCGGAACCGTGCTGAACGGATTCACCGCCTGAAAATTGCGATTACGCAGGTATCCGAACACATCGCCGTGAAAGGCATTCGATCCCGAGCGCGTAATGATGTTGACGACGCCGCCGGAAGCGCGTCCGTACTCCGCCGCATAACTGTTGGTGATGATCTGAAATTCCTGCACCGCCTCCTGCGACACGGTCGAGCGCACGCCGTTGACGGAATTGTCCGTGGCGTCGGCGCCGTCCACATTCACCAAATTTGACCGGGCCCTCTGTCCACTCATGTTCAGTCCGGAGGTTGGCGCCGCGCCGGTGTTGGGCGCGTTGTCCCGAACTACCTGCGAATCGGTGAGCGTGAAATTGATGTAGTTGCGGCCGTTGATGGGAAGATTGTCGATGCGCCGCTGGCCAATCGTGTCGGTGGTTGAACTGCGCGAGGTCTCGACCAGCGCGGCTTGCGAACTGACCTCGACCACTTCCTTGCCAGTCGCGACAGAGAGGGTCACAGGAAGCTCAACCTGGCCTCCGACTGTGATCACCACCCCGGTGCTTAAAATACCGTTAAACCCGGCAGCATCGATCGTCACCGCATAGGTGCCCGGAGGCAGCAGCCGCGCGCTATACTCGCCTTGACCGTCGCCGGTCGCGGTTCGCTCCAGGCCTTTGGCTGTATCCCGCACCGTGACCGTGGCATTCGCGACGAGGTTGCTCTTCGGATCTTTCACGGTGACGTGCAGATCGCCCGTGGCAGCTCCGCCTTGGGCCATCGCGACGGCCGAGAGCAGCATCACGCAGCAGGAAACGCAAACAGCGCGCAAGGTGCGGATCATAAGGTTCTCCCTTGGAACTCGCGAAGGCGAGCGGCGGTGGGGATGACTTTCGCGGCAAATTCCAGAATGACTCACGACTGCAGGCAGCCGATTCACGCCCGCAGGTTTTTATAACAGAAGAGCGGCTGAAAACAAGTCAGGATTCGGCAAGGGGACGCCCGTAAGTCACCCCGTCAGAGCGATCAAGATCTACGCACAGGCGGTCCCATTCAACGCGCGGCTTATTGCGTGAGAAGTGGGGATTTCCAAATATAAGGTCCAAAGTGAGGAGGGACGAAAACGCAACGCGATCCTTTAGCTGGCGGCGATGCGCACAGGATCCGATGGATTCTGCAGCCGCCCCAGAAGCATAGCCGCGCCGCTAAGATCCCGGTAACCCTCAAGAACCGGCCGGGCACTTCGGCCGGCATTCGGCCAGGCCATCGCGATGCGAATGCGGCAAAGCGCCACGAAAGCATTGATGCGCAACAGCGACGCCTGATCGACGAGCCGGGTCGCGGCCTCGACTGTGCGAACATCGTCGGAACTCTGAGCGCTCTGGCCAATCGTCGCCAGGATTGAGGCATTGCGTCCTGCTACCCGTACGTACGCAGCCGCAGCGCGCAAGCGCACTCGCTGGACGCGCTGAAATTCCGCCGGAGGCAGTCGGTGGCGCAGATGCTCGTCCTCGTCGGGATTGACCAGGTTGCGGAACGCTTCGACATCGACCGGCTCAATCCGGCGGGCAGCCCCGACTCTTCAGAAGGTTGCAGGCTTTGCCACGTAGTTCCAAGTATGACGCCCAGAGCCAACACGGCGAAGACAATCAAGATGATAGCTAAAATCATTGTAAGAGACGCTCCAGTTCACGATTCCACTCATCGAGGTGCTCCTCAACCGACGGCCCGGCCAGCGGATCTGCGGGAGGTTCTGAGGGACGAGGCTTGGGCTTCGTTTGAATCTTCCTAGGAACGAGTAGGTAGTAATACCAGATGAGGATGGAAAGGTTATACGTCGCCATGTTGACGAAGTCCAATCGGTAGCGCGTAGAGTCGGCCAACCCCCCGTTTGCCATAGCCGCCCATGTGGCAAGATGCACGCAGGAGGAAATCCCAAGACCAAGAGCGATCCCGAATATCTGGCGTCCCCATGAAATATGGAAATAGGATGAGAAAGCAAAAATGAGGACGAGCAAACCAGATTCGACAAGAAAGATCGTTTGCTCCAGTAAATGGGCTCCCGAAACGATGCCGAAAAGGCTGTCCTTCGGAGCAAAGCCGGCCGCCACAGCTGCGGCCAGTACCAAAACAATGCCGCCGCCACGGATCAGTGATCTTCCCAAACGCGCCACCGCCGGGTAAGAACCAAAAACATTTCCGAAGATTTCCCCGACCAGCACGAACTTCAGCGATCCTTCGACCACCAGGCTGGCCCAGTCCATGCGCCAGAAGTTCGTTGCGTCGACCGACGGCGCAATGTCGGCGAAATACATTGCCCACTGCACGAAAGGGGCGACCAAGGCAAAAGCGAGAAAGGCGGGGAACTGCTTGATGCCGCGTCGCCAAACCAGGAACGCCAGAAGGAGAAGCCAGGCGTTGGGCTCGACCCACATAAAATGCCAAAGGAATGAGTGCGCCTGCAGCATAGCGATGGTTAGGCACTATACCGCGATCCGCTGCAGGCCACAACCCTAAGGCGTTCTTTGTTCTGTTTTCGTAAGATCGGCGAGCCTTCCGTCAAGCACGCCGATCTTTGGTGCACAATTGAACGGTTCGGTTACGGCTTGCACAAGGTCTTGCCACAACTGGTGCCGGTCGACCCTCCGTCAGCGCGGACGACGGTTGGAATCACCAAAGTATTGAAGAAAAGAGCTGCGGCTGCGAGGATCAAGAGGGTTCGTTTCACGATTGTTTTCTCCTTGTGACTGCGAATTGGACCGTGATACTTTCATGGCCGCAATCGAAGTCGCAATGCGTTTTTAATTCTTCGAGCGTTCGGAATTCGTAACAAAATGACGCTGAAATCTGCCTTGCAGGACCTGAAGGAAACCACTCTCGCCGCCGTGAGCGGGCTGTTGGGCAAACTCGCGTACCTGGCGTCCCTGCGCAGTTCCCAGGGACGCTACCAGCATTGGGGATTGGAAGCCGTCCACGGGCCGGAATCTTCCGAGCGCGCGTTGAAGACGGCCCACGCCGAGATCATGACCGGGATCTTGCGATCGCCGTTGGCCTCATTGGAAAATGATTTGGAGCAATCGAGCCGAGACAGCGGTTTTACCGAGCGGGATTACGTGCAGAAGTTGAACGAGCGTTTCGACGATTTGCTGCCCGGCGAGCGCAAGGATTCACCCGCGGCGAGCCATCTTAATTCAGTGCTGGTGGCGCTTTCGAGTCTGCAGAAGAATCGAGAGCGTGCCACTCGGTCAACTTCATAGCCACGCCCACCACCTGTCCCAGTACTTCTGCATCCTGGGGATGGCGCAGAATTCGCACCGGTACCGGAGACAGCGGATGCGGCTGCAAAATAATTTCTTCACGGCGCATGCTGCACCAGCAGCAGGTGTGGCCGTCGCGGGTCTCCACGAAATAAATCGGCCGCTCGTATTCGGAGCGCCAGGAGCCTTCCACCACCTTGCTCTTTGCTTCGTCAACCTGAATGAAGCTGCCCGGAGGAAGAATGGGATACATCGTGAAATCCTGTGTGCCCACGTAGCCGTAGGTAAAAGCGCTGTTGGCGAACTGCGCCAGGTAAGCAAACGGAACCAATCCCCACTGCTCCACCATTCGGCCCAAATTGGTGGTCCGGCGGTCGTCGAACGCAGGATCCATTTTCAGCGGAACCTGCACGTTGGGCAGCGCGTTGAGCGCGTCGGAAACGTGCGATTTCGGAGGTGATACCATCCCCAGATCGGCGGCCATGTTGTTCATGTCGACGCCATACCAGGACAATAGTTCGCGGAGATCGCGCCGGTAAATTACCGATAGCGTGTAAAGGCGGTAAATGCTGGGTAGAATGCCCTTGGTCTCGATATCAGAAAGGCGGCTCGGCGGAATCGTAAACTCGTCGTTGCGATATTTTTCCGCAATGCGTGTGCTGGAAGTATCCACGTCACGCATAGTAAGGCCGAGTTTCTCGCGCAGGGTACGAAGGCTTTTTCCAGCGGGCAGCATCGTACGCGCCTCCCAGGGTCAATTGAGAAATCATACCAAACCCGGGACTCGATTGATCCCTGATTGTGCTTTTTTTCCGTCTCTGAAAAGTTGTTACAAAATCAGAACAGCCGAGAACGGCTGCCCATAGCCTGGTTTGCCGGATCTGGCGCTGGGACAGCTGCAATACAGGGCCGTTGGCGTGTGCAGTCCTTCCTCGCTTTTGTCCGGATTTCGTAACAGTTACGAATGAGCCACGGGCCCGTGGCATCGTCCTCCAACAGATTTTGTCATCCGAGGAGCGAAGCAACGAGGAATCCTTCGACCAACTCAGGGCAAGCCCTGCCGTTTGCCGACGCTGGCAATCGCTTTCTAAAGTTCCAGACGCTGACCCTCCCCCGCCTAATCCTCAGGATTCAGCGTGACATTTGTCACGCCCACGGCGTGATGTATGGCACTGGTGCGCTGATCGCCCATCCGCGATGATGCAATCACTGGCAGAGAACAGAACTCCCAGGAACCTTGCAGGCTTCGCCGGAGGAATCAATGATCGCAACCGCAACCATCGCGACTCTAGATCAGGGGCACAACGCCGTCGCGCACCAACCGAATTCAATTGTCGCCAGCCTTGAGGGAGTGAACAAGAATTACGGTCCGGTCCGCGCCCTGCGCAACGTCGACTTCTCCGTGCGCGCCGGGGAAGTGGTTGCCTTGCTCGGTCCAAACGGCGCCGGCAAGACCACAGCGGTGAAACTTCTCCTGGGACTGTTGCAGCCGAACACCGGCAAAGTGCGCGTCTTCGGTGGCGACCCCACGAATCCTGCAAATCGGATGAGGACCGGGGCCATGCTGCAAGTCGGCCGCGTTCCCGAAACTCTCCGGGTCCGCGAACATATCGACCTGTTCTCGACTTACTACGAGAAGCGTCTTCCTCTGGCGGAAGTTCTCGCTGCCGCCGGACTGGAGAAATTAAGCGACCGGAAATTCGGTGATCTCTCCGGAGGTCAGAAACAGCGCGTGCTGTTCGCGCTGGCAATTTGCGGGGATCCCGACCTGCTCTTTCTCGACGAGCCCACCGTTGGTCTCGACGTAGAAGCCCGCCGCCTGTTGTGGGATGAAATCCGCAGAATGGTCGACCGCGGCAAAACTGTCCTCCTCACTACCCATTACCTGCAGGAGGCCGACGCTCTCGCCGACCGCGTCGCCGTCATCAATCAGGGAGAGATCATTGCCCAGGGCACGCCGTCAGAAATCAAGGCGAAGACCAGCGGTAAGCGGATTCGCTGTATCACGTCTCTCAGCCTCCAGACTGTGCGGCAGATCCGAGGTGTGAGCGAAGTGAAGGAAGATCGCGAAGCGGTAGAGATTCACGCCGTCGAAGCTGAACCGGTACTCCGCGAACTGCTGGCTCGCGATGCCGGCCTGTCGAACCTTGAGGTCACCAGCGCTGGACTCGAAGAAGCCTTCCTCGCTCTGACCCAGGACACTACGCGCAACGGAAATACCTCCAACTGAACACTGCGCGACGCTTCAACGGAATACGCACGGTAAGGAGAAACGCTATGAGCACCGCCGCCATGACCTTGAGCAACCGGCAGATCGTCCGTTCCCCAGGCCACACCGCAACGATTTACTTGAAGGAAGCGAAATACGAATTCCTCAAGAACCTGCGCCTGCGCATGTACACGGCGTCGGTGCTCAGCTTCCCGATCATGTTTTACGTTCTGTTCGGACTGGTGCTGAACTCACACCAATCCATCGGTAACACGCCTGTTCCCGCGTATCTGATTGCAACCTACGGCACGTTCGGTGTAATGGGTGCGTCTCTGTTCGGTACTGCGGCGGGCTTGTCTTCAGACCGTGGCCTGGGATGGCTCCAGGTGAAACGCGCCAGCCCGATGCCTCCGTTCGCATACTTTGCGGCCAAGGTGATCACCAGTGTGATTTTCAGCACCATCATCGTACTTGCGCTGTTTACCCTCGGCATCACTCTGGGCGGCGTGCGCATGCCCTTCGCCGACTTCGCGCACCTTTTGGGGACCTTGGCCGTCGGCTCACTGCCGTTTTCGGCCATGGGTCTGGCTCTTGGATATTTCACCGGACCCAACTCCGCGCCGGCCGCCATCAATCTTATCTACTTGCCGATGTCGTTCTGCAGCGGACTCTGGGTTCCGTTCCAGTTCCTGCCCAAGGTCGTGCAGCATATCGCGCTGGCTCTGCCGCCGTATCACTTGTCGCAACTGGCCTTGAACGTAGTGGGCGCTGGGACGCCCGGGTCTTCCCTCACGCACTGGGAAGTATTGGCCGCATTCACCATGATCTGTCTGGGCGTAGCCCGAATCGGCTTCCAGCGCGACCAGGAAAAAATGTACGGCTAGGAAATGTTTGATGGAGCTGAGAAAGAAGTTGGGCTTCGGCCTCCAGGAGATTCGTATGAGCGCAAATTCAAAAAAATCAATCGGCTGGACTATCGTCCTCATCCTCCTCGGCCTGATCTCTCTGTTCGGCGGAGCGAAATGGCTCGGCCTGCTGATTCCTGCCGCCGCGCTCGTTTGGTACAGTGCGGGATCAATGCTGCGCACTGGCCGGAATTGACCGAAGGGGTGAAAATAGAGATATGCCGCTTGTAGCGTTTGACCGTGAGATCAACGGCGGAACCGGCAGCCGGTGGAAGCTGAAGCCGTGGCGCGTAATCCTCAAAGATAAAGACCACGGATGGAGTCCCCTCCTCTGGGTCGTGTATCTGGGCTTCTTCTTCATTGACCCCGTCGTAAGCCACGCCAGCTTGCGGATATGGCTGTTGGATGGTCTGGGCACCTGTATTTTTCTCGTCTTGTACTTCGGGTTGTTCTTCCTGGAGAATCCGCGGGCCCTCGCACACGTTGCCGGCATGGTGTTGCTTGCAGTTTTGTTCGAACCCATCAATGCGGGAGCCTCCACGTTCTTCATCTTCGGCGCGGCGATGCTCCCATTCTGCGTGGAGACGCAAAAAGCCGCTGTCATCGGCCTGGGTGCGGTAGCGGCTATCGGTGCGATCGAGGGACTGTTGCTGCATGTCGATCGCTGGACCTTCTTCTTCACCGCCCTTTTCCCTGCATTCATCGGCGCCGGAAATACATTCTTTGCCGAGCGCAATCGCATGAACCGGAGGCTGCGCAAGGCCAACGAAGAGGTTGAGCATCTCGCCAAGGTCGCCGAGCGCGAGCGCATCGCCCGCGATCTGCACGACGTCCTCGGGCACACTCTGTCGGTAATCACACTGAAGTCGGAACTCGCCGGAAAACTGATCGACCGCGATCCGCAGCGCGCAGGAAAGGAAATTCGTGAAGTTGAACAGATCTCGCGCCAGGCGCTTTCCGACGTGCGCGACGCGATTCGCGGATATCGCTCCCAGGGATTGGTCGCTGAACTTGCAAACGCCAAGTCGACGCTTGAAACCGCAGGCCTCACGGTTCAGTGCGATGCCGCAACGACGGTGAAACTTCCTGCCCTTCAGGAAAGTGTTCTCTCGCTCGCCGTCCGCGAGGGCGTCACCAACGTGGTCCGGCACGCGCAGGCTCGCTCCTGCCGGCTGCGCCTCGAGCAGCAGAACGGATCGTGCCGCCTGGAGATTCAGGACGACGGGCAGGGATTTTCCACCGTCGAAGGCAATGGCCTCCGCGGCATGCGCGAGCGTGTCGAAATGCTTGGAGGAACATTGGAGCGCATGAATCGTTCCGGTACCATGCTGGTGATCAATTTACCCTTGAAAGAAGTATCTGTGAAACAGGAAGGCATCGAAGTTTGAATCCTCCAGCCAGAGAAAACCAGAAAGAGAGCCGCAAAACGATTCGCGTCGTTCTGGCCGAGGATCAGGGCATGGTACTCGGAGCCCTGGCTGCACTGCTCGAAATCGAAGGCGATATTTCCGTAGTAGGCCAGGCACGGAATGGCAAAGAAGCGCTCGAAGCCGTGCTCCAGCACAAGCCCGACATTTTTATCACCGACATTGAAATGCCGCTCATGAGCGGACTCGATGTCGCCGCGGAATTGAAGCGGCGAAAGACAGGCACGCGCGTGGTTATCGTCACCACCTTCGCTCGCGCCGGATATCTCCGCCGCGCCCTCGAAGCCGGAGCCTCTGGCTACCTGTTAAAAGACATGCGCGCCGAAGAACTCGCCGACGCCGTGCGCCGCGTCCATCAGGGACTCCGAGTGATTCATCCCGAACTCGCAACCGAAGCCTGGGCCGAGATGGATCCCCTGACCGATCGCGAAAGGCAAGTGCTACGCCGCGCCGGAGAAGGCATGGCCAGCGGCGATATCGCCGTCGAACTAGGCCTCTCCGACGGCACAGTAAGAAACTATCTCTCCGAAGCCATCAGCAAACTAGGCGCCGGCAACCGCATAGAAGCAGCGCGGATCGCACGGACTAAGGGCTGGTTGTAAGCCGAAGAGTGTTTTTTTGCGACGCATGTGATCTGAGATGAGAGACGGCATGGACGACATGGCACCTGATCACGGCGCGCTAAGCGCCGATTCGTCGGTTTCCGGCCAGGATTCGGTCAAGGTTCATGGGACTTTGTTCCTCGGACCTGTTGCAGGCTTTATTGGGTTCGTCGCCATGGTGATTACTTATCCGCCCCTAGATGACACGCTTATCTGGTGGGTGGCCGGGATCCCGTGCGTGATCAGTTACACCTTGACGAACTCGCCTGGAGAAAAGCGAAGGCAGGGGAGAACGCCCGATCTTTCTTTCCCCTCACGACATGGTTGGCGTTCGGCTGCCCATTTGTTCCTGCGGTTCTGTTTCTAAATGGTGCTCTCGATCATTCGCCCGTCGAGCAGCATCGCCAAGTCGTCACACGCACGATCCCTACACACCACAGGGGGAGCGTTTACTACGACCTCGAACTTACATCGTGGCGAGCAAACAGGGCTCACGAAAAAGTAACGGTTTCCGAACGGTTGTACCTGGAGGCCAAACCCGGAGACCCGATGACTGTGGAAACACATAAAGGTGCGCTTGGGATTCCATTGCTAGTGTCGGTCCGCCAGCCGGACTGACGGTGGGCCCCAGAGTGCCGCACATTCCGCAGACGCCCGCCAAGTGCTATCCTGCCCGGCATGATCCTGATCACCCGCCCTCTAACCCTGTGCCTGCTTCTCCTGTGCGCAACTCCCTACCTGCCGGCCCGCGTCACCCACGTCGAGATCACGACCCGCGCTGACGTCCTCAACGCCCAGCCCTTCGGCGAATCCGGCCCCTACGAACGCATCACCGGACGAATCTATTTCTCCGTCTCCATCTCTAACATCCACAACCGCCCCATCGTCGATTTGGCCAACGCAGTCAATCTGCAAAATGGCGAAGTAGAATTTTCCGCCGACTTCGTCGCAATTCGCCCGAAGGATGCATCGAAAGGCAACGGCACCCTGCTTCTGGAAAACCCTAACCGCGGCCACGCGCACATCCTCTCCCTGGTCGATGGCGGAGACGAAGATCTCTCGCACAGCGCCGGCGACGCCTGGCTGTTGCGCAACGGTTTCACCGTAGTCGCCCTGGGCTGGCAGTGGGACGCCGCCGGCCCCAACGCCCTCCGCCTCTATGCCCCGATCGCGAAAGATCACGGCAAAACCATCACCGGCCTGCTGCGTGGCGATATCATGCTTCCCGCCAAAGCCGATGAAATTCCGCTCGGCCACGTCATGGTCGGAAACATCGGAGGCTCCGAGTATCCGGTCGCACAACCCGACGACCCGCGCAACACGCTCACAGTTCGCGACTCACGCGAAGCCGAGCGCACGATAATCCCGCGCTCCGAATGGCAATTCGCCGCGATGGTTGACGGCAAGCTCACCCCGAGCGATCGCTCCATCCATCTGAATGGCGGCTTCGAGCCCGGACGCATTTACGAATACGTCTACGTAGTCGCCGACCCAGTCGTCGCCGGACTCAGCTTCGCCGCCGTGCGCGACTTCGCGTCCTATGCAAAACATGCGCCCGACGCCGTGACGCCCGCCACGCGCGTGCTCGGAGAAGGCATCTCGCAGAACGGCCGCTTCCTGCGCAACTTTCTCTACCAGGGATTCAATGCCGATGAAGATGGACGCATCGCTCTCGATGGAGTCCTCGCGCACGTGGCCGGCGCAGGCCGAGGCAGCTTCAACTATCGTTTCGCCCAGCCTTCACGTGACGCGCAGCCGAGCTCCGCAATATTTTTCCCCACCGACATTTTCCCTTTCACCGACCAGCCTGAAGTCGATCCACTCACGAAAGAGAAAGCAGGTCTGCTCGACCGTGCGGAAGCCGAGCATGTCGTCCCCAGGATTTTCTTCTCCCACACGTCCTATGAATATTGGGGACGCGCCGCCTCGCTCATTCACACCACCGCCGACGGCAAGCACGACGCTGAGATCGGTCCCAACGTCCGCATCTACCACTTCACCGGCCTGCAACATTTCTCCGGTCCGTTCCCGCCTGCACTCGGAGAAACCTGGTTTCACGGGCAAGAGCCCGAGTCGCCGCTCCCCGTCCGTTTCTTCTGGCGCGCGATGATCGCCAACATGAACGCATGGGTTCGCAACGGCACCGCTCCACCACCGAGCGCATACTCCACCATTGCCGCACACACACTCGTGTCCCTAAGCGAATTAAAGTTCCCCCGCATTCCGCACGTGGCACTCCCCACCGAAGCGAACACCGCCTACCGCCTCGACTACGGCCCCAACTGGCGCGACGGAATTCTCTCCATTCAGCCGCCGCACGTTGGCGAACCATTTCCAGTATTGGTCCCGCAAGTGGACGCCGATGGCAACGAACTCGGGGGCATCCACCTGCCCGAGATCACCGTCCCGCTCGCAACCTACACCGGATGGAACCTGCGCGATACCTCCATCGGCGCACCAACTCAGCGCATCGCCATGACGGGCTCGTATCTCGTGTTCCCCAAAGATGCTGCTGACCGCAAACAATCCGGCGATCCCCGCAAATCCATCGTCGAGCGTTACGCGCGTCGCGAAGCCTACCTCGCGCAATTCGCGCATGCCACCGACGACCTGATCCAACAGCGCTCGATATTGCCCGAAGATCGCGCCGCCCTGCTGCAACGCGGTGCCGAAGAGTGGGATTCACTCCCGCACTAAAGTTGAGACGCTTGATCGCCGATTTGTCGGCGGCCCCACGATCGAACTGGCGACCAACCACTAATCACTAGTCACTGCTTTTCCGGTCCGCCCGCAATCCGCCACGCATACATCAAGAACGAAGTCGCGGTCAGGTCCAGGGCAGGCTCGTCGGTCGAATATGAAACGACATTGTCTTTGTAGACGGCGCCATTCCCGTCAAACTTCTTGTAAATGTTTCCGCCGCCAACCGGACACGTCTGCATCCCATCGAGCCGCCCGCCCGTTGGAAAGCTGTTTGCTCCTTCAACCACCGCGCCCGCCAGCACAGGAGACTCCCCGTTCAGTGATCCCACGATGTTCGCCACCTGATGCTGCATGCAGTCCGGAAAAGTTTCTCCATCGCCGACCGTAAAGGTCACGCCCCACGCATTCGCTCCGGAAATATTTGCCAGCCATCGGCGCGAATCAGTCTCGTAGTTGCTGCTGTGGCTGAGGTAGTTGTATTCCGCCGTCATCACCGCAAGCCCTGCTCCATGCGCGATGCTGTCATAAGTTCCCCAAGGCAGGCCGAAGCCAAACGGATCAGTCGCGTTGTTGTTCACCGAATTCGTAATCGCCTTCGCCATGTCGCTGAGCAGCTCCGCCTTGGTTACAGCGAGTCCAGCAGGATTTCCCGCCCGCTCGATCGCCCGGTAAAGCTCAAAATGCGCCAGCCCGGCAACGTCGTAGAGATTCAGCGTGTCGCCCGCGTCGCCCGGACCAGTGATGTAGGCGTGAGCCCAGGTCGCCGCCAGTTTTAAATAATGGATGGCATCGACATGCGGCAAACCCTCCGGCTGATTGCAATGCCGCAACGCCAGATAGATCTCGGTAGCTCCTAACTCCAGATCGTCACGCCACTCGCTCTCCGGATAGAAGTCGTAAGGCGCAGTCGTGAGCAGAGTTCCCGTCGGAGCCGTATCCGCCAAATCAAAAATATGCTCGGCCTCCAACAGACACCGCTTCGCCAGTCCAGGATTCGTTTCCTGAAACACTTGCGAGCACTCTGCGAAGCTGGCGGCGAGACGCCCCGCAAGATTCGGACTGATCTTCGACCCCGCCGGCCCCGCCACAAACACCGGACGGTTGCGTATGTACTGAAATGTCGGATCGCTTCCAGCGTAAGTGTCGTCCACCTGCGGCAGCCGCCAGATATCGTGATCGCTCAGATAATCGAAATCTTCGAAATCCGTGCCGATGCCGACCTGATAGTAAAGAGTCTTCGACGAGTCGTCCCACATCTTCTGCAACCACTCGATCCCGAACCTTGCCTCGCCGGTAAAATCAGAACTGCGCGACCGGTTCCCCATCTGCTCCGGAAAATCGCGCACACCCGCCAGCATCATCGCGACTGCGTAACTTTCCGTCTGCACAAATTTCAAGTAGTCGCCCGCGTCCCACCAGCCGCCTTCAGCGTTAATAGTCGCGCCCGTCGGCGCCAGGCTGCCAATAATATTGTCGTCATCATCAAAGCTCGGCGAACTGTAAACCGCAGCCTTCGCGTCATTGAGGTGCCCCGCGGCAGTGCGCAGCGGTGTCGGAATAAAATTCGCTCCGTCTCGCTCGTTCTCATAAAAGTAAAGATTGTTCGCCAGCGGCGCGGAGTAAAGATTCTCGGGCGTGTCGACGCGGAAAGCCGGCGAAACTCCCTTGACGCCTTTGCTCACCGAGATCGTATAGGTGTCGTGCTTATGCAGAGTGAAGTCGATGGGATACACATCGAACTTCCCCCACAGGCCCAGCGTCGACCCGACCGCGCCCGATAAAACCGTCTGCCCGCTCGAATTCACCAGAGCAAAGCTGGCGCCAGTGATCGCCTTGGCAGTCATCAGGTAAGCCCGCGCCGGATGCCCCGCCTCATACCCAATCTGATTGACGCGAACGTAGTCGGCAGCCAACGCGGAAATCGAACCCGCGGCGATAAAAATGGCGATAGCACATGCCGAAATGCAAGGGCGGGACCGGGACGAGTGCATGCAATCTCCTGAGCAGCGGAAAATTGTCCCCAAGACGTGGCGAATGAAGAAGGCGCAGATCCTGCGTCTGGCGGGCATTCGAGAGGGAAGACCGCCTGTTGAACGTCTGAATCTTGATATAGCTCAGCCCCATTGTCAAGACGGTTAAGCCGTGAGATGTTACCTGCACGAAGGGTTCGAAGCCGCTGTTTGAAGGTAGGTGTTTATGCAGATCGCCAAAACGATGGGAATAAAGCGACAGGGCGGGTCTAAGAGCGTTACCCGTGTCCGAGGAGTCAAGATCGGACAAGGCAAGGTCGCGATTACGATCTACTTGGCAAGGAAGGACGCACTCAACCTGGCGAAAAAGATCCAGAAACAATGGCTACAATAATTCTTCAGCCCAGCGAAGGATTTCGTTAATCACCCCTCGCGGACGATGCCCACATCTTGCTTGTGCACCGTGCGGTACGCCCAGGCCATGCGCGGCGTGTTATGCGCGATTCCGAAATGGCCGCTTGGATCGAGCACAATAATTCCGCCGTGGCCGTTGACGCGCTGCTGCAGATAATTCATCGCCTCCTGCGCGGCCCACTCGGGCATGTTGCCTGCCTGAATGCGATCGACAGTCCACTTGGCGAGTACCAGCTTCATGATGGGCTCGCCCCATCCGGTCGTCGAGGCCGCGGCGCTAAGGTTGTCGGCGTAGCAGCCGCATCCAATCAGCGACGAATCGCCGAGGCGTCCCGGAGCCTTGTTCAACGTGCCTCCAGTTGAAGTTGCAGCCGCAATATTTCCTGCTGCATCGAGCGCCACCGCGCCGACGGTGTCATGCGAAATATGTGGCGCAAACATGTCGTTGCCGTCGTATCCCGGCTCGGGGCGCCCTATTCCAGCCGCGTTTTTTTCGGCCAGAGCCTGCCCTGAGCCTGTCGAAGGGTTGGGAATTTTCGCCTGGTACTCGCGCAGGCGCTCGACTTCGCGCGGAATGACCAGCTCCTCATTCGCGCACAGCGGGACGCCATGCTCCGCGGCAAACTTCTCTGCGCCTTCGCCTACAAAATACACATGCGGGCTCTCACTCAAAATCTTTCTCGCCGCGCGCACCGGATTGCGCAGGCGCTCGACGCACCCGACGCCGCCGGCGCGCAGCGTGGCACCGTCCATGATGAGGGCGTCGAGTTGCACCTTGCCGTCGCGATTCAGAAAGCTGCCCCGCCCCGCGTCAAACGTCTCGTCGTCTTCCATGATGACGACTGCTTCCTCGACCGCGTCCAGCGCCGCGCCGCCGCGCTCGAGCACGCGCCATCCCGCAACCAGCGCCGCGTTCACCCCGCGCAGATGCGCCTCGACCATGTCATCCGGCATGGCCCAGGCCCCGCCATGCACCACCAGCACAGGATCAGTCAGCAAAAGTTTCCTCGCAAAAAAAAACAAGAAAAAATAACTGGATAGTCTAGCAGGAGTGAGCCGGCTTGATCCCGCGAGCAATCGTCTGGCCTAAACTGGAGAAGTGTTCCTGCAGGAACACTGTGGATAACTCAAGGAACGGTGGAAAACGTCCCGGGCGCGGCTGCAAGTGTAATGACAGGTGAGGCTTGGCGGAGTGCGGTCAAACCAGCGAAAAAAGTGGGGGAATCGACACAAAATTCGGGCGCAGGAAAGAGTCGAAAATGACCCCATTCTGAAAGTGGGAAAAGTCAAGGTTGGATGTCACAAGTTCTTCTGTGGAGAACTCAATGCCGCGAGGTCGGCGAGCCTACTAGGTTGCAAGACTTCGAATGCTTTCTGCGGAATCTTGCGGTAGCGCCATGAAGTTCCGGTCAGGGCAGAAGCGTTCTCGCACCAGCCTTGACATCTTCTGCATTTTCGAGGAAACGCGCGAAATCGCGTTCGAAGTCGTTGTCGCAGGGGGTCATGTTGAAGACGGATTTGTTGGCTTCTAGAACTTTGCGCGACCAGGGAAAGGGTTGACAACTGGAGAGCATCCGCGCTGAGCCGATAAGTTGGGGTTCCTGCTCGGAGATGCTCAACTGTTTAAGCACTCTCTTGAATTCCTCGGTGCAGACATAAGATGCGACGGGCGTAGCCATTGCTCTTACGGTTTCGTGTTTTTCAATATCTACCCAACGCCCGAACGCTTTGTTCTCGAAGAAATCACGCACTTTCGGCGCGAGGATGGAAAATTGTGAAGGTAGTTTCACGGCCTCTGCGATCCGGCGCGCGTAATAGCCGATAAGCTCCTGCGCTGTTTGCGGCTCAGGCACTTTGTAGTCGCGCTCGACGATCTTCTGCAGCGTGATGATGTCGTGACGGATTTCTTCTTGCGTGGCATGGCTCTTATCTCTCTGTCATTCTGAGCGTAGTAAGTGCTCCGCGAAGCGGAGCACTTACGGAGTAGAAGGACCCCTCTTCCCTTACCGTCATCGCGAGCGCTTCAGGGAGTTCTCCCTGCGCTGGCTGCATCTTGAGGACTCCCTGACGCGTCCGAGTCTGTTCCAGCGGTTCAGGGGTCCTTCGACTGCGTGAGTGGCGCCTGAGGCGCGCCGCTCACTTCGCTCAGGATGACAAAGTTTTTTCAGATGACAGGGTTTTTATCGGCCCTTGATTGTTTCTCCCGCGAAAGCCATTTGGGCTCCCCATGTTTCGGCCAGGTCGGCCCAGCGCGGGTTCTTCCACTCGATCAGGACGATTTTTTTCGATCTCCTCCAGCCTTTCAGTTGTTTCTCGCGTCCGATGGCTTTGTGAACATCATCGAAGGTTTCGTAGTACACCAGGCGATCGCAGTGATACATGCTGGCGAAGCCTTCGATCTCTCCGCGTTTGTGTTGAAATGCGCGGCGGTAGATGCTGTTCGTCATGCCGATGTAAAGGGTGCCTGAGCGGCTGCAGACGATGTAGACGAAATACTCGTGGTCTTTCATAACAGCTCCAACCAACCGCTGCATCGTGAGAACTCCCTGACGCGTTCATCTTCGTGCATGCGGGTAAGGGGTCCTTCGACTTCGTGAGTGCTGCGCTTTGCGCAGCGCTCACTACGCTCAGGATGACAGAGTTTTGGGTCATTTCAGCTCGACTGTCAGGGTTTTTGTTGTGTCGTTTCCCAAAATGTCGATTACCTTTACTACTACCGTGTACTCGCCCGGCGCGGTGTACTCGCGTTTTACTGACAGCTCGAGCTTTGGGTTCTTGCGCGTGCGGTAGGACTGCCATTGGTTGTGGAAGGTGTCGTCTTTGTAGTCCCAGTCGACGGCCCAGTAGTCGACCATCTGGCTCCAGTGCTTGATGGCGCTGCGCACTTCGGCGGGGACGTCGTCCAGGGGGATGATGAAATTCGAAAGTGTCAGCGTCAGTTCGCGCCTCTTGATTTTGCTTTCTACTTTCAGAGCGCCCAGTTCGAAGAAGTGAACGTCGCCTTGTTCGACGGCTTTCTTTTCCAGCACCTCGCGGGGGATTTTCTTGAAGGCGGCATCGACGCGGGCCTGGGCGGCGATCTCTTTTGCGGTTTCGTTGAGTTCGAGGGCGAACTCCCAGCCCAGGACATCGACGGCGGGCTTTTCCGGTGAGTTGGCGCCTTTGCCGGCGGCTTTCCAAACTTCGGCGGCGATGGCGTATACGTCGGCGCGGGTTACGGGCGCGTCCACTGCACCGACGTAGACCATGCGTCCGGCTTTCACGCCGTGCAGCCAGACGTGGCCGCTGACGGGCGTGGCGTGGTAGAGCTCAAGGATGAACTTGCGGTAATTCGCTTCGCGCTCGCGCTGCTCTTTCAATCTGTAATCCTGAGCGGAGCGGTTGGTTCGCGAAGGCGAACCAACTGCGGAGTCGAAGGACCCCGCAGCTGCTGGTTGTGACGACGGACCCGTCGAGGAGTTTCCACCACGATCTCGTGAGAACTCCCTGTCAGGCCGCTGGTGGTTATCGACATGCGCGGGATCCTTCGACTGCGGAGTTGCTTCACTTCGTGAAGCAACTCCTCCGCTCAGGATGACAGGGGAAGAAGATGTGATGACAGGGGATGGGGCGAACTCGGCGACTTGCCATTGCTGGCGCTCGTACTTGCCGAGGTTCTGGACGATGAACGGCTTCACGCCGGGGATGCCGAGCAGGCGCTTGCGGGTGGTGTGGATGGCGAAGCGTCCGAGGTCGCAGGCGATGCAGCGGCAGTTGAGTTTTTCGGCGACGGCGGCGGTGGTGCCGGAGCCGCAGAAGCAGTCGAGGACCGTCTTCATCATCATTACCGGTGCTTGCTATAACGGCGTTAAAGGAGAAGGCAGCTCCCGTATCGAATGGGGGATCGATGTAGATCAGATCGACTTTGCCGGCGAACTCGGGGAGGAGCGAGGGGAGGACGTACTTTTTGCCGCCCCAGATTAGTTCGGCCATGCGTGAGTGAAATGGGGAAGGGAGACATATTACATGAAAGCGGCGCGGAAAAAACTGGAGGTGGGGAATGGTTACGAAAACACGAAAGCCCCGGTTATCAGCCGGGGCTTTATGGTCGTGAATAACTGGAACGACGTCCGCGAAACATCTTTAGGATAACTCTGGCGGAGGCGAAGTCAAGCGGAATAGAGGATGTCGAGTGACCACAGAGGGTGAGGGAGTCGAACCCTAATGGCTGATAAGCCGCTCGACGGTTTCGCGGACCGCGTCCAGTACCCACTGGCATCACCCTCTAAAGCCGTCTGTGAGATCAGTGTAGTCCGGTGAGAATGGGTAGCCGCGCGATTAGCGAAGCTAAATTCGGGAGTTGGGCCGAAATGGGAATGGCGAGGGCTGCGGTGGTGTTGGAGAACAGCAGGTCCCTCGACTGCGTGATTGAACTCGCTTCGCTCTTTCAATCACTTCGCTCGGGATGACAATTTCGTGAAGAACTACTCGCGCCTATGCACGTTACGCTTCGAACGCTACGGTACGAAAGCTACGGTACGAACGCTACGCGGCTTGGCCGGCGTTTGTTGCGCTTACTGGCGGGCCCTGGGTTCGGGTCCAGGTGTAGCGCATGCGGTGGATTACGGTGATGGTGCTTAGGACGGCGATGATCCAGAGGACGGGGGCCATGCGGTTGAACAGGGCTCCGAGGATTACCAAGACGAGGCGTTCGGGACGCTCCATGAATCCTACGCGGCAGGAGCCGATCAGGGATTCGGCGCGGGCTCGGGTGTAGCTGACCATAATGGCGCTGACCATGACGAAGGCGGTCAGGACTACGTAGAAGAAGCGGCCTCCGCGGGCGTAGAAGACGAGTAGTCCTAAGAATTGGCTGGCGTCGCTGTAGCGGTCGACCACGGAATCGAAAAAGGCCCCGAAGCGGGTGACGCGGTTGGTGGCGCGGGCGACTTGTCCGTCGACCAGATCGAAGAAGCCGGAGAAGATGATGACCAGCCCGGCATAGATGAACAGGCGCTTCTGGTTGCCGGCGGCGGCCATGCCGAACAGGATCGCGGCCCAGGTGTTGACCACCAGTCCCATGAAGGTGAGGACGTTGGGATTGATGCGGGAGAGGGCCAGCCAGCGGACGATGGTATCGAGCAGGACTCCGCAGGCGCGGCCGAAGGCGCTGGTCCAGCTAGCCATTACCCCTTCGCTCCTTTTGGCGCGGCGGGTGCGGGTTCGTCGAGTTCGGGCGGCAGGTCGTGGATGGTCTTCAGACTCAGGATTTCCATCTCGCGCTTGCCGTTGGGAGAGTCGACGATTACTTCGTCTCCGACTTTCTTGTTGAGCAGGGCGCGGCCGATGGGCGAGGTCGTTGAAATCTTTCCTGTGGTGACGTCGGACTCTTCGCTCATCACCAGTTTGTATTCCTTCTCTTCATTCTTGGTGTTGTCGAAGATCTTGACGGTCGATCCCAAGCCGACTTTGTCGTGCGGGATGTTGTTCATGTTGACCATCGACAGGTCAGCGAGGCGTTTGCCCAGCTGGCGGACGCGCGCCTTGACGAACTCCTGGCGCTGCTTGGCCATGTGATACTCAGCGTTTTCGCTGAGGTCGCCCAGGGCGGCGGCCTTTTTGATTTCTTTGGGAAGCTCGTGGATCAGCTCATGCTCGAGCGCCTCGATCTCTTCCTTCAGTTTTCGTTTGATGATTTCGGTCATGACTTACACACAGTCCCGAGGATTATAAACCCCGCGCGGCCCGCGGCGTTGGAAACCGGGGCTTCGCTTTCGGAGCGCTGGTTTCGCGCCGCGATTGCGTTCTCTCTGTAGGAAGCGGGTGAGCTACGCCTGGAATTCCGACGCTTCGGGGAAGCGCAGTTTGCACTTCGCCAGCGTCAGCGTGAGGAGTTCTTCGACTTTGGCTTCTTCGGTGTTGCGGGCCATGGCCAGTTCGCTGACGAGCAGGTAACGGGCACGTTCCAGCATTTTCTTCTCGCGGAAAGAAAGAGGCTTAGCGGCGTGCAGGGCGATCAGGCTCTTCAGGACTCCGGCAACTTCGAGCAGGGAACCGGTGCGCATTTTGTCCGAGTTCTCTTTGAAACGGTCTTTCCAATCGCCGTTGCCGCCGTTTTCGCCGATGGAAAGGTAATCCAGCACTTTCTGGATTTCGCCGTTGCGCACGACGCGTCTGAGGCCTACGCTGCCCGCATTCTGGCAGGGGACCATAACTTTGAGGCTGCTGGCCTTGATGTTCAGCAAGTAAAACCGTTCGACGTTCGCGCCTACCGACCGGCTGCCCACCTGTTCAATCACACCCACGCCGTGATTGGGATAGACGACCTTGTCGCCGATGTGGAAATTCAAGTCCGTACCGCTCATGTTTGACCACCAGGAAGGTGTTAGGGTCGCGGGGAGAAGCGTTCGTTTCTACTTTGTTGATGCTACTCCCAAAGCGGGACGAAAGCAAGGTAGTTGGGTGGGCTCGGGCTGCCCTTAGAATTCATTGTAACTTACTGATAAAAATGCATTTGAACGCCGCAGACTGATTGCCGACGGAGTAGTCGATTCGAGGCAAGGCGAGTTCGCGACTCCCTATCTCTTCCATGCCTTCGCGTGTAACCAAATGAAAGATAAAGACTTTTACTGGGTTCATGGGGATCAGCGGCTGGGGAGCCTTTCAGCCCTTATAATCCCCCGGTGACCCTTGATCCAGGCGCGCGTGTTCTTGGACTCGACGTAGGCTCCCGGCGAATCGGAGTCGCGGTCTCAGATCCGTTGGGCATCACCGCGCAGGGGCTCGAAACACTTCAGCGCCGGAACAAGCGGCACGATTTCGGCCAGATCGAGCGCGTCATCAAGCAATACAAGATCAAAGAGATCGTGGTAGGCCTGCCGCTGCGTATGAGCGGAGCCGAAGGCGTCCAGGCCGAGAAAATGCAGGGTTTCGCTGAGGAACTTCGCAAGCGCTTTCGGCTGCCGGTCCACCTGTGGGATGAACGCCTGACCTCTGCTGAGGCTAACCGCCTGTTGCGGGAGACTGACCTCTCGATCGAGAAGCGCGGCCAGGCTGTGGATCGGATGGCGGCGATTTTGATTCTGCAGGGGTGGATGGAGAGCCGGCGTGTTTGATCGCGGCATGCTAGTCGGTGAGAACGGCTTTGTCATCCTGAGGACCGCGGTTCTTGCGGGCCGAAGGATCTGTGGACTTGCTGAGAGCGGCGGTGCTACAGGCGAGTTGCACGGATCCTTCGTTGGGAGTCCTCGGCTATCGCCGAGGACTCCGCTGCCTCAGGATGACAGAGTGCGTGGTGACGCTTAGTGAGCACGCATGGCTTTTCGGTAGGCGTCTACATTTTTGTTGTGCTCTTCGATAGTGCGGGCGAAGCGGTGGTGGCCCTGGGCGTCGGCTACGAAATAGTAGTAGTCGCTCTGCGCGGGGTGCATGGCAGCTTCGAGGGCGCTGCGTCCGGGATTGGCGATGGGGCCGGGCGGCAGGCCGGGGTTGCGATAAGTATTGTAGGGCGAGCCGAATTGCATGTCGGCATGGTGCAGCGCGCCCTGATAGGTTCCCGCAAGAAGCTCGGCGTAGATGATGCTGGGGTCGGCGTCGAGCGCGATATTCTTTTCCAGCCGGTTGTAGTAGACGCTGGCCACCAGCGGTCTTTCTTCCGGAACTGATGTTTCTTTCTCGACGATTGAGGCCATGATGACGGTGCGCTCCAATTCGTTGGGTGGCTGGTTCGGGTCCGAGACCTGAACGGTCAGCTCAACAGAAATATGGGGCGAGTTCGCGGACTCCGCTCCGGCTGCAGCCGTGGCCGACGGCGCCAGCCCGATCTGGTGCGCCACCTGGCGGAACTGCTTCACCATGGCCGCTGCCATTTCATGCATGGACATCATGCGGGTGAATTCGTAGGTGTCGGGAAAAAGATAACCCTCGAGCGAATTGGCTCCCGGAGCGATGTCCGCGATCAGGCGGGTATCGGATTGCGCGGCTTTCAGGAAGTCTTCCGCAGAGCCGAGGCCGGCGGCTTCGACGGCGCGTGCGATATCGAACATGGTGAAGCCTTCGGGCACGACCACGGTGTGGAAGTAGACGTCGCCGCGACCCAGGCGCTTGTGAATATCGAAGATGCTGGCCGGTTTTTCGAACAGATATTCGCCGGCTTTGAGCGAGCGCTTGTGGCGGAGGTAGTGCCAGAGCACGAAGGCTTCTTCGCTGCGGATGACTCCAGCTTTCTTCAATTCAGCCGCGATGCGGCGGCTGGAGTATCCCGGGTGCAGCAGGACGAACGTCTGCGCGGGCGGTTCGACGGGCGTGAGTAGCGCCCAGGCGAACCATCCCCCAGCGCCGAAGCCCGCGAGCAAAATTAGCCAGATGATCTTGCGCACGATGGTTAGAGTTTAGATGATCCTGAATACGAGTTGCGCTAACGATAGTGTGGCTGACTTTGGTGCGGGCGGATAGCATCGACGATGGCTGGGACGGACGAGGGCGGACCGCCCTCCACGGACCGTATGTTGTACAGGTTAGGACACTTTCTAAACTGTCCCAGATTCCTTTTGCAACCTTTCCAGTGGGATATACTCCAATGGATTGATGCGTTCTCCTATTTTCATCAGCCGTAGTGGGCTCCTTTCGTCGCTGTTGTTGTCGATTGCGATGTTGCCAGTGGCCGGTTGTGTGTTCCGCACGCGTCCCGTCGAAGAGAAATATTCGACGGCGCCGCTCAAGGACGCGAGCCAGCGGGGGCTGATCGACATAATCAATCAGCAGGCGCAGACCATTCATTCCGTCAAAGCAACGGTGGATATCGACACCTCGGTTGGGGGCATCAAGAAGGGTCATGTCACCGACTACAAAGAAATCCGCGGATATGTTCTGGCGCGGCAGCCCGGTTCGCTGCACATGACGGGGCTGATGCCGATCGTGCGTACGACCGCGTTCGATATGGTCAGTGACGGCCAGCGGTTCCAGCTGTGGATTCCCTCGAAGAACCGCTTCGTGATCGGGGTGAACCAGATGGCGACGCCGAATACGGACCAGCCCATGGAGAACATCCGGCCGCAGAATATTTACGATGCGCTGCTGATTCCTCCGATCGATCCCGAATCCGAGATTGCCGTGATGGAGAACGGATACGAAACGCTGCACGACGCCAAGGGGCATCCGATTCTGCAAGGGGACTACGAACTGGTGGTGATCCGCAAGACCGACAATGGCTGGGAACTCTCGCGGAAAATAGTCTTCGGGCGCACTGACCTGAGACCGCACCAGCAGTACATCTACGATGAAAACTCCAAGGTTGCCACCGAGGCCCGCTATGCGGAATACAAAGACTACGGCGGGGTGAGCTTTCCGTCGCGCATCGAGATCACACGGCCGCAAGAGGAGTACGACATCACGCTGCACCTGCTGAAAGTGGATATGAACAAGCCTCTGACGGATGATCAGTTCGTGCTGGAGCAGCCGGCGGGCGCGGAAGTGGTGCATCTGGACCGACCGCAATCAAGCCTGGTGGCGCCGGTGGGATTGAAGCGGCAGTAGGGCCGCATCGGAGGCGTTGGCTGACCGTGTTGCAATTGGTGGGTATTTAGGGCGCAGCGGGTGAATCCGGCAATCATCAGGACGCAGTTGCGGTATGCCTGAAGGCATACCCTGATACGAATCTTCTCGCGAATGGGACCACGGAACTCTCAGAACTCTGTCGCGGAATTTAATTTCCCATGATGAACAAAATGGTTGTCGCCAACCTGGTGCACAGGCCGACGAGATCGCTGATCACCATGAGCGCGATTGCGCTCGAAATCACCATGATCCTGCTGGTGGTGGCGTTGTTCTACGGCCTGCTCAACGGGTCGAAAGAGAGCCAGATGGGTGTCGGCGCGGATCTGATGGTGATGCCGCCGGGATCGACGGCACTGATCGCGATGTCGGGCGCCCCCATTTCGGTGAAAGACGGGACCGTTCTACGCAAGGTGCCGCATGTCGTTTCGGCGGTGCCGGTCATCTGGTGGTTCAGCCAGAAGCCGCTTGAGGTCGTCTACGGGATCGACCTGGATAGCTACAACACCCTACCTCCTGCCTTTCGATATCTCTCCGGCGGACCCTTCCAGGGCGCTTACGACGTGATTGTTGACGATTTTTTTTCTGGAATGAATCACAAGAAGGTCGGAGACTCGATCGAGATTCTGGCTCACCAGTTCCGCATCTGCGGAATCGTGCCCCACGGAAAGGGGGGCCGCAAGTTCCTACCTCTAACGACGATGCAGGACTTGTTGGGCGCTGAAGGCAAGGCTTCCGTTTTTTACGTCAAGCTGGATGATCCCAGGAACATTGACGCAGTGGAGAGTGCGATCCAGCAGGTTCCGGGCATGGAAAAATACGCGGTGCGATCTATGCAGGAATACCTGTCGATGATGACACCGGACAATCTTCCGGGATTCGATCTTGCCATCAAGATTGTCATCGGCGTAGCGGTGGTCGTCGGTTTCCTCGTCATCTTTCAGTCGATGTACACCGCGGTGATGGAGCGCACGCGAGAGATCGGAATTTTGAAATCGCTGGGCGCGTCGAAGTTGTACATCGTGAATGTCGTGCTGCGGGAGACGATGCTGTTGGCCGCAGTCGGCATTGTTGCCGGTATTCTGATCAGCCTGGCGACACGGCGCGTGATCATGTTCGAGCGGCCCGTGCTCCGGCTGTTCTGGAGCTATGGTTGGGTCGCGCGGGCGAGTGTGATTGCCCTGGCCGGAGCGCTGGCGGGAGCCTTGTATCCAGCGTTCAAGGCGGCGCAACGGGATCCGATTGACGCGCTGGCCTACGAGTAGTCTTTATTCCCTCCGCCAATTTTCGAGCAACGTCAAAGAGCTTTTAACCGCGAAGCTCGGAAAGAAATTCCGCAAAGCTCGCGAAGAAGACCGTTGTTATTCCTGGCGGAACTCAGTTATTACGGCTATTCGGTGGTTTCGCGAAGGACGACGACGTCCGATATGTCGTGGGCCCGCGTGACCCCCAAGGATTTGCCATCCGGCGACCAGTGGAACGAGTTGATGGTGCCTGAGGTGAAATTCGTGATTTGGTGGCCGGGCGAACCATCGAGGGGATGCCACCAGAGATTTCCCACTCCTTTGTCGATGATGTCGTAGACGATCGCTTTGCCGTCGGGGCTGAATTTTGGGCCGCCGGTGTATATTGTGGCGGCCATCATACCGGCCGACATGCGTGGATCGGGGTTAATTACTTGATGGACTGAACTTCGATCTGGATCCGCATCCAGGTTGACGAGGACCAGATTTATGCGAGTCGCGCGCGTGGCCGGGTCTTCACTCATGGCGACGACCATGAAGCGCTTACCATCCGGCGAAAAGTCAATATTTCCCAGATACTCGTACATGTCGGGGACGGCGGTTCCGGCTACGGCTTGCGGCGGACCACTGCCGTCTGCCGGCACGCGCCTCCAGGTGAGCAGAGTGTCGAGGTAGTAGACCCATTTGTGGTCGGGAGAGCAGGCGGGAGAGGTGTTGGAATTTCCTTTGCCGATCTCTTCGGGATTAGAGCCATCGGGATCGACTCTCCAGATAGCGGTGCCGTCTTTTCCTGAGTGGAAAGACCAGTCGACCAGGTATGCATTTCCACAGCGGACCAGATTCACTACCGCCGCACCGGGATCGTTGATCAGATCGCTCAGCTTCGAGCCATCGGACTTCACCTGCAAGAGTTTGGAGCCATCGGTAACGACAAGGTTGCCGTCCGGCGTCCAGTCGAAGTTTTCTACGTTTTCGATCTGGGAGCTTGGCATGGCTTTGCCGCTCATACCGCTTAGACCGCCAGTAGGGATAATGTCCAGCGTCCGTGTGGTCTTGACCTGGACGGTGGCGGCGGTCTTTCCGTCCGCGGACATGCTCAACCCCGAATAACTATTTGTGTCGCGAGTGACCGGCCGAAGTTTGCCTCCGGTGCTCGATACCACGCCGATCTGCCTGCGTCCCGGATTCGGTCCTTTCTCCGAATAGGCAACCATGAGCATGTTGCTTTCTGGAAGCCAGCTTTCCTGGTAGAGAAGGGTTTTGGGGAATCTTGCCATTACGCTTATGCGCTTTGTGGCAAGATCGAATTGTTTGAGCACTTCGGTATCGCCGAAGGTACCGTGAGTGAGAGCGATTCTCTTTCCATCGGGTGACCAGGCCGTGTAACGGGGAAAATTGTTATTGTCTCCGTTTGCGATTTTTTCACTGAGCAACGTGGTCGTATTGCTGCCGTCGAGATTGGCCGACAGCAGTTGGAATACTCCAAAGGCCGGGTCGTTGCCGCAGACGTAGACAACTTGCCGCCCGTCGGGAGAGAAGGTGACAACGCTGTCGATATCCTTCGCGATCAACTGCGAGGTTCCACCCAGCACTGGCATGCGGAACAACTCCGGGCCAATGCCGCCATTCTGGGCGAAGAACACGTAATTTCCGTCCGGTGAAAAACTGAGACCCCTGCGACGGGCGGCCGATGGAGGGATAATCTGCGTGTCGCTGCCGGTGAGAACGTTGCGCAGCCACAGGCTTTCCAACCCGTTGTCATTTTGAACATTCATGATGTACTTGCCGTCGGGGGAGATTGCGGCTGCCACCGACTTGCCGGTGTTGGTGATTTGAGTGATGGTGAAACTCCGGAAGGGTTGAGGGCCGGTGCGGGTCCAGAGCGAGTACAGACCGAATCCAGCCGCGGCCAGCACAATCAGGGCAACTACTGCGCTCAGGGCCACGCCGGTTTTGTGTTGCGCGGTGATGGCTGTAATCGTCGAACTGGGGCCGGACGCGGATGCCGCTCCGCTGCCCGAAGTCGTGTCACGCTTCAGGCGTTGCAGGTCGGTACGGATTTCCGACGCGTGCTGGTAGCGCAGGTTCCTGTCTTTCTCCAGCGCCTTGTGAATGATGTCCTCGAGCTTGTGGGGCATGGCCGGGTTCAGGCGCGCCGGAGGTATTGGCACTCGATTGAGAATCGAGTCGAAGATCATGGCGGAAGTGTCGCCGTGAAACGGCAGCGACCCGGTTGCCATCTCGTACAGGGCGGCGCCGAACGAGAACAGATCGGTGCGAGCGTCCAGTTCTTTTCCTTTGACTTGCTCCGGCGACATGTAAGCCACCGTACCCAGAGCCGCGCCGGCGCTGGTGAGGTGCTCTTCCGACTCGATCGTGGCGGTTGCTTCGTCTCCGGTGCCCCGTTTCCCGGAGACTTTGGCGAGACCGAAGTCCAGAACCTTCGCGCTGCCGCGGCTGGTTACGAAAATGTTGGCGGGCTTGATGTCGCGATGAACAATACCCTTGGCGTGGGCAGCGTCGAGGGCGTCGGCGATCTCAATCGCCAGCGAGAGTAAGGTTTCCATGTCGAGAGGACGCCCGGCGATGCGATGCTTCAGCGTCATCCCATCCAGAAATTCCATGGCGATGAAGGCTCGCCCGTTCTGTTCGCCGATGTCGTGAATGGTGCAGATGTTGGGATGGTTCAAGGCGGACGCAGCCTGAGCTTCCCGCTGAAAACGAGCCAGTGCGTTCGGGTCGCGGGCTACGTCCTCGGGCAGAAACTTCAGCGCCACGAAACGGTGCAGGCGCGTGTCTTCGGCCTTGTAGACCACACCCATGCCGCCCTTGCCCAGCGACTCCAGCACGCGATAATGGGAAAAGATCTGACCCAGGACCGGGTCGGCAGACTCCTGTGTTTCCGACAAGGTAATCGTCCGCGCCGCCAGGTTGATCGCCGGGGTTTGCAGAAAGCTTCCGGCGTCACGGTGAGAACTCAGCAGAGACTGGACTTCCTGAAGGAGTTCCGTGTCTCCGGCGCTGGCTTTCCGCAGAAAATCCTCGCGACGCTGCGGCGGCAGCTGCAGCGCGGCCTGGAGCAGATCATCAATGAGTTTCCAGCGCTCCGGATTCATCGAACTCCACGAAAGACGCGTGTCGTCAACGGGTCCTTAGGTCGCAGTATGGTAGGTCGGGGCAGGGGGGAAGTCAAAGGTGCCGCCGCTCGGGTGGTGGTGCATCAAACTGCACCACTACCGCAACTCGCGGAGATTTGTAATGGTTTTCGCGCAGGCGAGTCGCCCGCGGCCAACCGGGCCGTTCGCACAAGCTGGACGGGCAGAACACATTCCGCACGGTGCGGAGTGTGGCACAGGCGCGGGAAGTTCCGATTCCGGCGCCTGTGCTTTGAGAGACACTTGAAAGTTCCGAGACGTGAGACAAGAGACTACGAGTTCCCCATGTACTGCACGTGGACGTAGGTGCCCAGTCTGACGTTGTAAGCCAGGTACCAGCCGTCATGGTCGGGGTCTTCGTAGATCACGATGTCGTCACTGTCCCAGAGCCAGTCGTTGCAGAAGCCGACATCGAATGGCGCGACGTTAAAGTAGAAGCCGCCAAACCAGAAGCGGCCCGGACCGCCTCCTGCGAGATGCCAGACATGACCGCGGCCGAAGCCTCCGGTGAAGTGGCCGTGTTCCCAGGGATGGTCGAGATGAAAGCGGGCATCGCCGCGTCCGGCATCATGCCCAACCCATTCGCCGTTGTGGTGGACGTGCGGGGCTGAGGGATGGCCTTCTTCGCCGCGAGCGGGAGCCTGGCGCGGAGTGCCGCGCGAGGGAGGCGGGCCGTGCTTGGGAATGTATCCGCCACCTACGGCGTGACCGCCGTGGGCGGCGTGTTGTGCGGATGCGGGGAGTGAAAGGATCACAGACAGAGCCAGAAATCCTACGAGTGGTCGTATCATTGATACCTCCTGCGCTTACGTTACCACCAGCCCGGGGCGAGTAACAGAACGTTGACAATTCTTTGCAGGCTACGGTATCGTAAAGACTTTGGTGGTCGTGTGGTTGCCCGCCTGATGGTCTTGGCGTCCTCGCCGGGGAATCAACGAGCGGTCTTCTTTCGCAGTTTTTTCAATCTGGGAGAGTTTCCGATGTCAACCTATTTCCCCAAAGAGGGGGAAATTGTGCGCAAGTGGTACGTCGTGGATGCGGACGGGCAGGTGCTCGGGCGCCTGGCTTCGCAAGTGGCGCGCATCCTCATGGGCAAAGAGAATCCGCAGTACACGCCTTTTCTCGATACGGGCGATCACGTGATCGTGATCAATGCGGAGAAGATTCGAACCACCGGTTTCAAGGCTGAGTCGAAGGTGTATCAGCATTACACGGGATATCCGGGCGGCCTGCGGACCGAAGAGTTCAAGAAACGCATGGTGCGGAAACCGGAAGCGGTGATCGAAGCCGCGGTGAAGCGCATGCTGCCGAAGAACAAGCTGGCGACGCATATGCTTTCGAAGTTGAACGTGTATAAGGGCGACAAGCATCCGCATCAGGCGCAGAAGCCGCAGGATTTGAAGCTGGAAGTGCGGGAGTACAAGGCGCGTAAGGTTGCGGTTTCGTAAGGCAGCGCTCGTTGAGTCCGAGATCCTTCGGCGACAAAAAAGCGTCGCCTCAGGATGACAAGTTTGAAATTGAAGAGCGCGGCTTCTGGGTTTCGCAAGAAGCTAGCAGCTAGGAGCTACATGGCAGAGTTAGTTCAATACTACGGAACGGGCCGCCGGAAGAGGGCGATTGCCCGCGTTTATTTGCGTCCCGGCAGCGGCGACTTCAAGGTCAACGGACGCGCATTTGAGGAATACTTCGTGACTCCGGCGCAACGGTCGGCGGCGAAGGCTCCGCTGGCGTCATCGGACACGGGAGCGACGTTCAACGTCATCGCTAATGTATTGGGCGGCGGCGTGCGTGGACAGGCCGACGCGGTGAAACTTGGGATCGCGCGCGCTCTGATGGTGTTCAACGCCGAACTGCGCAAGAAGCTGAAGTCCGAGGGCATGGTCAGCCGGGATTCGCGCGGCAAAGAGCGTAAGAAGTACGGACAGAAAGGCGCACGCAAGCGCTTCCAGTTCAGCAAGCGGTAGGGTGCTGGAACGCGATTCGTGCGGCTGGCGGGGAAAGCAGGTTCCTCGGCTTCGCTCGGAATGACAAAGTTGTGGGGTAATGACAAGTTTTTTGGTTTAGCTGAGAGCTGACGGCAGGAAGCTGACAGCTTGTTTTAGGTGTTCAATTCTTCCCGTGCCTCGCGTGCGGGGCGGGAATGGCAATCCGGAGCGGCAGGCTAGCGCGAAGGATGCAGACTAACGAGGAGGTTCATTGGCTACTATTACCATGAAGGAGTTGCTCGAAGCGGGCGTCCACTTCGGGCATCAGACCAAGCGCTGGAATCCCAGGATGAAGGAATTCATCTTCGGAGAGCGCAACGGGATCTACATCATCGATTTACAGAAGACGCTGAAGATGTTCAAAGAGGCGTCGAAGTTCGTGCAGGATCTCGCGTCCGACGGCAAGATTGTGCTCTTCGTGGGCACCAAGCGCCAGGCGCAGGATGCCATCGCCGAAGAAGCCACCAAGTGCGGCGGCTACTACATCAACCAGCGCTGGCTGGGCGGACTGCTCACCAACTGGGTCACGGTGCAGAAGTCGGTGAAGCGGCTGAAAGAGCTCGACGAGATGGCCACGGATGGCCGCTACGAGCTGCTGCCGAAGAAAGAAGTTATCAAGCTCGAACGCGAGCGCAAGCATCTGCAGGCGAACCTGGCGGGCATCAAGAACATGAGCCGGTTGCCGGATGCGATCTTTGTGATCGATTCGAATAAGGAACAAATTGCAGTTCGAGAAGCCCGCAAGCTGGGCATTCCAGTGGTCGCTGTCGTGGATACGAATTGCGATCCGAGTGAAGTGGACTACGTGATTCCGGGCAACGATGATGCGCTGCGGGCGATCCGGCTGTTTACCTCGAAGATTTCGGAGTCGATTGCCGAAGGCGCGCAGTTGATGACTGACAAGCAGGTCGCCGACATGCAGGCGGCGAGCGATGCAGCGCAGGCGGCTCAGGCGGCTGTGGTTGAGTATCCGCCAGAAGAAGCCGGCGCGATCGATGCTTCGGAAGACATCAGTATGGAAGAGGTTCTCGCAACAGGGACGCACAAGAAGCCGGTCGCCAATCAAGAGGCCGAAGTACCGAAGGTGGCCGAGAGCCAGACGGTTTAAGAGCAGTCGCTGGTCGTTGGTCAATCAAAACCCGGCGTTAGAAATTGGACCCGCGCGGGTCGTCTGGCGCGGGTCAAAGTTTGTTAAGAGCGAGTTTCCGGTCTCAGGTTTCTAGTTTCGGGTAACCTGAGACCAGGACAACATTCCTAACCACTCGAAACTAGAAACCAGAAACTGGAAACGGATTTATGGGTACTACTACTGTGAATATTTCAGCAGCACAAGTGAAGGACCTCCGGGAGAAGACCGGAGCTCCGATGATGGATTGCAAGCAGGCCTTGACCGAAGCCAAAGGCGACATGGAGCAGGCGGTTGTGATCCTGCGCAAGAAGGGCGTTTCAGTAGCGGCCAAGAAGGCTACTCGCGTGACCAGCGAGGGGGCGGTGGCGAGCTACATTCACGCCGGCGGCAAGATTGGTGTGCTCGTCGAAGTGAACTGCGAAAGCGACTTCGTGGCCCGTACAGACGACTTCAAAGAGCTGGTACACGATGTTGCGATGCACATTGCGGCCAGCGATCCGAAGTTCGTCCGCAAGGAAGACGTGACCAAGGCGGACTTCGATCGCGAGAAGGAAATCTATCTCGCACAGGCGATCGCCAGCGGCAAACCGGCGAACATCGCCGAGAAGATGGTTACGGGAAAGATGGAAAAGTTCTATGAAGAGGTTTGCCTGCTGGAGCAGCCTTTCATCAAGGACCAGACCATCTCGATCGCGCAGCTGATCGCGGCGAAAGTCGGCAAGCTGGGCGAGAATATCGCGGTGCGGCGCTTCGCGCGTTTCAAGGTCGGGGATGCGGGCGAGACCGTTGCCGTGGCCAAGCCAACAGAGCCGAAAGGCGAGTAATTTAAAGGCGCCCTGCGAGGCGCCTTTTTTGTGGTCCCGCGAGTGGAGTAGAGTACCTCAGCGGCTGAAGCCGCTTTTGTTCGGCGGCCTATCGCAGCGCTGAAGCGCTGCGCCACCCAAAATCATTTCGAAGCACAACTGATACGTTCGGCGGCCTATCGCGATTCAAGAAAGCGCGGCTGGAAACTGGCAACCGGAAACTGGACACTGATTTCATGACAACCCCTGCCTTTAAACGCGTTCTGCTCAAGCTTTCCGGTGAGGCGCTGGCGGCGAACCAGGGCTTTGGCGTCGAGACCGCCCGCATCCATGAGGTGGCAGCGGAACTGGCGGACGTGCACAAGCTGGGCGTGCAGCTTGCCATCGTCGTGGGCGGGGGAAACTTCTTCCGAGGTGTTGCCGACCAGGCGCGAGATATGGACCGCGTCTCGGCCGATCACATGGGCATGCTCGCGACCGTAATCAATGCGCTGGCGCTGCAGGACGCGCTGGAAAAGCAGAATGTTTACACGCGCGTGCAGACCGCGATTGAGATGAACCAGGTGGCCGAGCCGTTCATCCGGCGGCGCGCGATCCGGCATCTGGAAAAAGGACGGGTTGTGATTTTCGCGGGCGGGATCGGCAATCCGTATTTCTCGACCGACACGGCGGCGTCGCTGCGCGCCATGGAAATCAAGGCGGACGTGATTCTGAAAGCCACAAAAGTGGACGGCATCTACGATGCCGACCCGATGAAAGTAGACGGCGCCAAGAAATTCAATCAGATCACCTACATGGATGTGCTGAAGCTGGGGCTGAAAGTGATGGACTCGACCGCCATCAGCCTCTGCAAGGACAACAATCTGCCGATTATCGTTTTCAATTTGAACCAGCATGGCAACATCCGGCGCGTAGTGCTGGGGGAGAAGATCGGGTCGCTGGTGAGCGTGTAAGCAGAGGCCTTCGACGAAGTGCTGGATACCAACCGAGAGAACCTATCTGCGTTCTATGTCCGATCTTGGTCCGGGGCCCCACCGTTCAGGAGACATCGCGGTCAGGCTCAAGCGTTCGGTTTCTTCACTCGGCCCGGTCAGAAGCAGCCTGATTTCGAAGGGAATGATTTGGAGTCCAGGCCATGGGGACACAGCGTTTACAGTTCCCCTCTTCGATGAATTCATGAAACGAATTATGCCGGGGAATGACTGGGAGACCTGAAGATTGCATGAGAGACACGGGGTGGCGGTATCTCTCTTTATTATTCATTCCGGGTTTATAATTTTGCGTTTTGATACTGCAATGATTTGGAGCTGACCACTATGGCGCAAGCGACGATGGCTTCGATTCCGGGCCTCAAAGAAACCTATGTTCAATTGAAGACTCGCATGGATAAGGCGGTGGAGGATTTTCGCAAGGCGATGGCAGCTACGCGCACGGGCCGCGCGTCCGTGCACATGCTCGACGGTGTAACGGTCGATGCATACGGCTCACAGATGCCGCTGAACCAGGTGGCGCAGGTGCACGCGCCGGAGGCACAGTTGATTACTGTCCAGCCGTTTGATCCATCGCAATTGGGTGCGATCGAAAAGGCGATTCGCGGTGGCGACCTGGGCCTGAATCCGATGAACGATGGCAAGATGATTCGCGTGCCCGTGCCGGCCCTGACGCAAGAAAGACGCCAGGATATGGTGAAGCATCTTCATAAGGTGCTGGAAGAGCACCGCACGGCTATTCGCAACATTCGTCGCGACGGCAACGATGCCATTAAGAAGGCGATGAAAGACAAGAAGATCAACGAAGACGACGAGAAGCGCTCACTCGAAGAAATTCAGAAGCTCACCGACGATGAAATCAAAAAGATGGAAGAGATGAGCAAGAACAAAGAGAAGGAAGTGATGGAGCTTAAGTAGATTGTCGTCTTGCTGAGCGCCGTTCTAGGACGCGGATTCGCTCCCGGTGTTGGAGTCAATCGCAGGAGTGCGCATCCGCCAGTCGTGCATGCGCGAGCAGGCTGCCGTCATCATCCAGACGGTCGCGAAGATCATAACCAGATACACCCAGCTCACCGAAGGATGCGCCTGAATTTGCGCCTGCATTCCTTCAACTTTCCTGGGCATGGGGACAACGAAGTTCAGATATTTGTCGGCCAGGCGCATGGCGGGCAGACCGACTGCGAAGCCCACTGAAGCGACGACAAAAAGAACCTGTGCCGCCCGGCGGCGTTCCCGAATCCAGATCGAGGCAACAACGACGCAAACGCTCAAGGCGATACACGGTACAAGGACGGCGGGTTGCCTCCAGCAGTACACGAGCGCTGTCGTTAGGACTGTCAGGGCGATTGCAAGTTGAGCCACCCGGTCCCGCAGGCCATAACGGATCGCGGTATAAACCATCACAAACCAGAGCATGTAGAAGAACGTCCAGAACAGATTCATCCATGGGAACTGATGCGAGAGCATCGCGTTTAGTCCCATCGACTCTGTCGACTGCAATCCGGAACATGCCCATGCGCCGAACATGAACGCCGCAGCGAAGGCCAAGGGCCGCCGCCAGGCGAGAGCGATCACGACCCGGGCCAGCGAAAGCCAGAACCAGAGAGACCCCTTCTGCGGTTTGAGTTCTAGCAAGTCGCCTACGATGGACGCGGCGCGTTTCTCGCTCGTGAACCGGCTGACTACCCACTCGGCGATGGATGCGCTATGCATGGACACCTCCCAGCAGATCCAAACCTTCAAGCAGGCTCTGATAAGCGCTCTGTGACTTGATCAAGGCGGCGCGTCCCTCCCTGGTCAAAGCGAAGTACCGTTTCGCCCGTCCGCCGCGTTGGGGCGTGGCGTCGCCCAGCCAGGAACGTACGATTCCTTTTTCTTCCATGCGATCGAGGGTCGTATAGAGCGCCCCCGGGGCGGGATCGCGCCTGGTGCAGACAGCAATCTCGGAGCGAATGGTTACGCCATAAGCGCTCTCGCCGAGGCGCAGGATAGCCAGCAGGACAACTTGTTCAAATTCCCCGAGGGAGGCTGGCTTCGTCATTACCGCTACAATGTAGTTTATTTCGCCGGGAACGTCAACCGGGGCGGGGCACAAGTTCTTACGAACACGCTAAAGGGGAAGCGTCGGATGCATTCTGGCGGGTTATTGAATGGCGCTGGCGGTATTAGAAAAAACGGTGTTCGCGTTGCTTCCGACCAGCCGAATCGTTCCCACGACCAGAACCAGAATAACGGCGAGCATCACTGCGTATTCGGCGATGTCCTGGGCCTCATCGTCGCGCCACAGCCTGCGAAGACAGTCACTCACGTTCCTACCTCCATTCTCCACGGCCCGATTCTACGCTTATGTTCACAGGTCCGACGAATATTCGGAGTCCACTGTCGCCGGCCGGTGAAACTGTAAAAGTTACATCAACCACTTCGTTCTGACAAGCCGATTCCGGAGAGCAGATTCGGGCAGCGGCGTGAAAGCACCGTATAATCGAACGAGCCATGAAGCAGGTCGTCCATGCCGTGTGTCCGCACGATTGTCCGGATGCGTGTGGCGTTCTGATTACCGTGCAGGATGGAAGGGCTACGAAAATTCAGGGGGATCCCGAGCATCCTGTCACGCGTGGATTTCTGTGCGCCAAGGTGGCGAGGTATCTGGACCGTGTGTATTCGCCGGACCGTGTGATGTATCCCGTGCGGCGGATTGGGCCTAAGGGACCCGAAGCTGGGCAGCGGAGCTCCGCTCCGCCAGGGCGGCTGGGGGCGGCTGACCCCACCCAAACTTCTCCCACGGACGGCAAGCAGACCTGGCGGCGGATTTCATGGGATGAGGCTCTGGATGAGATTACTGGGCGCTTTCGCGCCGTCATCGCCGAATCTGGCGGTGAGTCTGTTCTGCCATACTCCTACGGTGGGACTCTGGGGGCTTTGAACGGCGGTTCGATGGACCGGCGGTTCTTCCACCGGCTGGGAGCTTCGCAACTTGACCGGACTATCTGTTCCGCGGCCGGTGAGGCGGGACTGCTCTCGGTTCTGGGCGAGAAATTGGGGACCGAGCCGGAGCAATTCCGGCATTCGAAATACATCATCGCCTGGGCGGCGAATATTCATGGGAACAACGTGCACCTGTGGCCGTTCATCGTAGAGGCGAGGCGAAACGGGGCGAAGTTGGTAGTGATCGATCCCTACCGTACGCGGACCGCGGAGTGCGCCGACTGGTATCTGCCGATCAATCCGGGCACCGACGCGGCTTTGGCGCTGGGTATGATGCACGTGATTATCGGCGACAACCTGCACGATGCCGATTATGTTTCGAAATACACGCTGGGCTTCGAGGAACTGCGCGAGAAAGTGAAAGAGTATCCTCCCGAGCGCGTGGCGCAGTGGACGGGCATTTCAGCTGCCGACATTCGCAGGCTGGCTCGAGAATATGCGACCGTAAGGCCGTCGGTGATTCGCCTCAACTACGGTGTTCAGCGCTCCGAGGGCGGAGGGATGGCGACCCGCACCATTGCAATGCTGCCCTGCGTCACCGGCGGATGGAAGGAAGTGGGTGGCGGGCTGCAACTGTCGACCAGCGGGGCGTTTGGCTTCAATGGCGATGCGTTGAAGCGTCCCGATTTGATGCAGTCCGCTTTGGGGCGCGAAGCGCGGACGATCAATATGGTCGAGCTTGGCCGCGCGCTCAATACGATTAAAAATCCGCCGGTGAAGGCTCTGTTTGTCTATAACTCGAATCCGGCGGCCGTGTGCCCCAATCACAACGAAGTGATCCGCGGATTGCAGCGCTCCGATCTGTTCACCGTGGTGCACGAGCAGTTTTTTACCGACACCACCGACTACGCGGACATCGTGCTGCCGGCAACGACTTTCTTTGAGCATAAGGACCTGCAAAAAGCCTACGGGCACTACTTCTTGCAGGTTTCGAATCAGGCGATTGAGCCGTTGGGGGAATGCCGGTCAAACGTCGAATTGTTTCGCGCTTTGGCGGAGAAGATGGGATTTGAGGATGCGTGCTTCCGCGAATCTGTGGACGAGATGATCGAGGGGGCGTTGGATTCGCCGAATCCCTGGCTCGCGGGGATTGACCGGGAGATGCTGGAGGACGGTCCGGTCCGGTTGAAGTTCGGTGGCGAGGGGACAGCGGATAGTGGCCAGTCCGCGTTTCTGCCGTTTGCTCGCGGCGGGTTCAAGACTGCTTCGGGCAAGGCGCTGCTTTATCATGAAGCGCTGAAAGAGCAGGGGCTTGATCCGGTTGCCGATTTCAGGCCACCATCAGAATCGCGGCACGGCAACAGGGCGGGAGCGCTTCCGTTGGAGTTGCTGGCGCGGAAGTCAGACAATTTCCTGAACACAACGTTTTCGAATGTGCCGTCGGTGCAGGAGATGGAGGAAACCGGCCTGCTGGAGATTTGCACAGCGGACGCCCGGACACGCGGTATTGCGAATGGCGATTGCGTACGGGTTTTTAACCAGCGAGGTGAGATACTGCTAAAGGCGCGGGTGGACGGCAAAGTTCAGCCCGGAGTGGTCTCAGCCAGCTTGAATTGGGCCAAGATGACTCCCGGTTTCCAGAGTATTAACTCTCTTACTTCAGAAAAACTTACCGACATGGGCAACTCGGCTACGTTTTATTCCGTCTTGGTTGAGGTAGAGTTATCCAAACCAAAATTCAGTGGCTAGTGGTCGGTGGCCGCGAGAATCCGTGCTCGGGATTTTTTCTGCCACGCGCTCCGGACCAGCACTGAGGGCAACCGAAAGATAGGACACTAAGAGTTGCGGTTTGGAGGCATTCCATTGCTCTACCTGTATAATGTCAGTTTTCTTACATTCCAGAGGCTGAGGTCGTAGCGATTCCTTTTCGCTTTCATTCGGAGAATCTTGTTGTGCCCGAGCGCGCATGTGCTCCCGGCACCTCATCATTGACATCTCCTTTGTTTCAACGGGCTTGGCCGGGAGTGGGGCGACGTGTGCTCCGCGTCTGTGGGGTGCTGGTTGCGCTTCTGCTGGTGACCGGCAGCCTGGTCTGGGCCCAGAGCGACGTGATTTCGGAAATCAACGTCACGGGCAACCGACGCATTCCCGTCGACACGATCAAGGCCCGCATCTTCACCAAGCCGGGCGACATTTACGACACCGCGGCGCTCGAACGCGACTTCAACTCGGTGTGGAACACGGGCTACTTCGAAGACGTAAAGTTCGTGCGTGAGAAAACCGACAAGGGCTGGCGCATCATCGTGCAGGTGAAGGAAAGGCCCACGATTCGCGAGATTCTCTATGTCGGTCACGGTTCGGTTTCCGACAGCGATATTCTCGACCGCTTCAAGCAGGACAAAGTTGGCCTCAGCGTCGAGAGCCAGTACGACCCCACTAAAATCAAGAAAGCCGAGGTTTCAATTAAGGGGTTGCTCTCGGAGCACGGACGCCAGTTCGCGACTATCCGGACGGAGGTGCGGCAGATTCCTCCGGCCGCGGTCGGGATTACGTTTGTGATCAAAGAAGGTCCGAAGGTAAAAGTCGGCCGCATCAAGTTCGAAGGCAACAAGAACATCAAATCGAGGGTTTTGCGCGCGGCGATGAAGAATCTGAAGCCAATCGGCATTCCGCATTCGATTTTCCTCGAAAACATCTTCGCCAAAACCTACGACGCCACCAAGTTGGAAGAAGACACCGAGAGGGTTCGAGCGGAATATCAGAACCGGGGCTATTTCAAAGTTGGCGTAAGCGATCCCAAGACGGAAATTCACGACACGGGAAACAAGGGAGTTCACATCCCATTGTTCCAGCCTGGGGCTGGCAAGGCTGTCGATATTACGATGCCGATCGAGGAGGGCGACAAGTACCGGCTGGGCAAGATTACGTTCAAAGGCAACAAAGCGATCACTAACACAGTTGCCCTGCGCAATCTTTTCCCGCTCAAGGATGGAGACGTCTTCAGCCGCGACAAGATTTCCAAAGGCATCGAGGCGCTGCGCAAGGCCTACGGCGAATACGGCTATATCAACTACACTGCAGTGCCGAACACCACGTTTGACGACGACAAGAAGCTGGCGTTCATCGAATTCGACATCGACGAGGGCAAGCAGTTTTACGTGCGGCGCATTGAGTTTGCAGGGAATACGACCACGCGCGACAAGGTCATCCGCCGCGAGTTGGCGCTCGAAGAAGGCGGAGTCTACGACTCACGGCTGTGGGAGCTGAGTCTGCTCCGGCTGAACCAGCTTTCGTATTTCGATCAACTCAAGCCCGACGACCCCAATGTCTCGGACAAAAAGCTCGATGAGAAAAACGGATACGTAGACCTGACCCTGCACGTGCATGAAAAAGGCAAGAACAGCATCGGCCTAAATGGCGGCGTCAGCGGCCTCGAAGGCGCGTTCATCGGCCTGAACTATGCCACCAACAACTTCCTGGGACGCGGCGAAACCCTGCAGGTGCAGATCAGTCTGGGCAACCTGGCGCGCAGCGTGCTGTTCGGCTATACCCAGCCTTACATGTTTGACCGCCCGCTGCAGTTCGGTTTCACCGTATTCGGCAATAAATACAATTTCGACCAGGCCCGGCAGCTTTCGATCTTCAGGGGTCAGAGCCTGAACCTGCCGAGCGCGGTCGTGCAGAACCTGCAGAACTATTCGCAGCAGAGTGTGGGCTTTACGACGTCGTTGAGCTATCCGCTGCGGAGGTCGTTCAAGCGGCTGGGGATTACCTATTCGCTCGACCGTTCAACCCTGGTACCGCTCAGCACGGCGTCGAAGACATTGTTCGACTTCATCGCATTCCGCGGCATTTCGGGGCCGAACGCGGTGGATGGAATTATCACCAGCAAGATTTTCCCGAATTTCTCGTTCAACACGCTGGATAGCGGAATTTCTCCCCACCACGGCCATCAGATGACGGCTGGTATGGAGTTGGCCGGCATTGGCGGTACTGTGAGGTCGATCCGGCCGGTGATTTCTTACAAGCAGTTCATCCCGATGCAGAACCGGCGCAACGCGATCGGCTTCAACGTGCAGGGATCGTTTATCAGCGGTTTTGCTGGCCTGGTGGCTCCGCCGTTCCAGCGCTTCTATATGGGCGGTGAATATGACATTCGCGGCTTCGACATTCGGTCGATTTCGCCGGTGGCCTTCCTGCCCAGCTCGAACCAGATCACACTGACCAATCCCGACGGTACGCCGGTGCTGAAGAATCCGCTCAATCCGCGGCAAGGCAACTGGACGGTTCCGATCCCGGTCGACCAGATCGTATTCCCCGGCGGCGACCTGAGTATCTCGACCAACCTGGAGTACCGCATTACGATCGCCGGACCTGTGGCCATTGTGCCGTTCATCGACACGGGCATCGATCCGATCCTGCGGCGTTCGCAGTTGCAGATCGCGACCGCGCAATACCAGGGTGTGATCAGCACGTATTTCGGATGTCCTCAACTGGATGCGGGCTTCAACTGCGAGGGCGGGGCGCGGTTGAATCCGCCGCCGTCGAATCAACTAGAGGTACTCGAATCCACCAACTGGCGTCCGCGCATGTCGACCGGTTTGGAACTGCAAACCTTCCTGCCGGTGGTCAACGCGCCATTCCGCATCTATTGGGCGTACAACCCGGTGCGGCTCGACAATCCAGCGACGCCGCCGATTCCAATCACGCGGAGCATGTTCCCGGCGGGCGCGGCCGGCGATTATACGTACCACCTGGCTGTGAACACTTATGCTCCAAGTTTCCAATTGCGCGAACCGCGAAAGACATTCCGGTTTACGGTGGCCACGACGTTCTAGGTCTTGACAGTCGAGAGTGATTGGCTAGCTGGGTTTGACGGGGCTTGGTGAGAACTCTATAATGCTTGTGATCCACGCCACCGAGCGAATCGTGAGGGGTGGACGGCACGCTCGCATGCCGGCGTGTGACGCTGGCAAATTCAGTGCGCCCTTTCCGACGGCGGCCGCTACCGCGGCGGAGACCTCATTTCAGTGCGGCCCAGCGTTACCGAAGCAGCGATCTGAGAGCGAGAGCGAAGTTCATTCCCGGAACCATGTTCCGATAAGTATGTTCCAAGGAGTTCAAAAGATCCAATGACAAGCAAGTTCTTGCGACTTTTCCTGGCCACTGCTGTGATCTTCACGATTTCCGCATTGGCCCAAACCAGCAGCGCCGCCACCCCGTCGAGCCCGGCGGCAGCACCAGCCGCGGGAGCGGCGACGACCGGTCCGGTCGGCACCAAAGTCGGGACCATCAACATCCAGGAGGCCATCTTCGGCAGCAACGAAGGCCGCCGTGACCTGGATGCTCTTACCAAGAAGCTGGAGCCGAAGCAGAATGAGTTGAAGGGCCAGAACGACGAACTCGAGGCTCTAAAGAAGCAGCTCAGTACTCAGGGACCCAGTTTGAACGAAGAAGCTGCTGCAAATCTTAAAAAGCAGATCGAAGGCAAGCAGAAGACTTTCGACCGCGCTCTTCAGGATTTTCAGGAAGATGGCGGCAACCAGCAGCAGGAGATCGCGACCCGCATCCTGCAAAAGATGGCGCCGATGATCGTGAAGTATTCGCAGGACAATGGCTTCGTCATCATGGTGGACACGTCGAAACCATGGCCGCAGAGTCCGGTGCTGTGGTGGGGCGAATCGGTCGATATCACCAAGGCCGTGGTCGAAGCCTATAACGTGCAATCGGGAGTGCCCGCGCCGCCTGCAACTGGCGCAGCACCGAAGCCCGCAGCACCGAAGCCGGCGGCTCCGAAGCCAACCACTCCGGCAGCGCCAAAACAGTAGTTAAGCGGGACACCTCAGGTGTCTCAAAAGTTCCAGCAGGCCGCGTGCAAACGCGGCCTTTTTTATTTGCTGCTGCGCTGTCGGCGTGATTGTTCGTGGTGTCCATAACAGCAAACAGATTTCATGCGGGAGGACACGATGTTTCCGAATATGTTCGCCGACAGCCTGATCGAAACTTCCTGGGCGCAACGCGCCCGCCGCAGCTGGACCACATTAACTTCATTTGGATTGCAGGCGGTCGTGATTGGACTACTCCTGCTCGTGCCGCTGCTCACTACAGTAGGGCTGCCGTCAGTGCGAACGGTCTCGACGCCGATCAGCGCGGGACGGCCCGATCCGGGGCCTGCGCGGCAACCGCACAGTACCCCCGGCAGACCCGTTCAGGTAGTTCCGGCCATTTCAACGCAGATCATGATGCCGACGCGAATCCCGACCACAGTTTCCGTTGGCGATCCTGCCCCGCAGCCTTTAGGTGAGCCATGTACCGGCATCTGTGGAGCCGCCGGCCCCGCAACTGGCGAGCCGGGCGGTATCGGAATTTCGTCGCTGCTTCCCGGGGAGCGGCCGATCATGCCGACTCTGCGGTCGCAACCGGAGCGCACCTTCCGCACATCAATCATGTTGGAGGGCAGCTTGATTCGCCGAGTGCAGCCGGTGTATCCGCCGCTGGCTCGAAGCGCGCGTGTTCAGGGCCCCGTCGTTCTGGCTGCGGTGATCAACAAGAGCGGGACGATCGACAATCTGCGCGCGCTCTCAGGACACCCCATGCTGGTGCCGGCGGCGGTCGACGCTGTCAGTCAATGGCGCTATCGTCCATACATTCTGAATGGCGAGCCGGTTGAAGTAGAGACGCGGATCACGGTGAACTTCATCCTGGGAAATTAGATTCTGGGGAACTGGCGCGCAATGATTGTCCTCAGGGGATGTGTTGTGAGGGGTGAAGACGCTGGACCTTTGGAGCGTGGCCGAGGATGAATGGGCGGGAGTAGCCCGAGCGTAACCTGAGCGCGCGGCCTGCTCCCGCTATAATCGCGAAAGTGGCGACCACAGCAGAAATCCTGAGACGTGTGGCGACGCGTCCCACCTGGGCCGAAGTCTCTCTGACCGCACTGCGGCAAAATTTTCGGACGGTACAAAAGCACGTCGGAGCGAGCGTCACTGTGTGCGCAGTGGTAAAGGCTGACGCTTACGGACATGGTGCGATCGAGTGTTCGCGCGCACTGGAAGTCGAAGGAGCGCGCTGGCTGGGCGTGACCTCGCTCGATGAAGCGATTCCGCTGCGCGATGCCGGGATTGGCGCCAACATTCTTTTGATGACGGGATTCTGGCGCGGCGAGGAAAGCGAGATCATCCGCCTGCGGCTCACGCCGACGATATGGGAAACCTGGCACATCGAATCGCTGGATGCGGCGGCAGCGGCGCTGAGCGTGGCGCGGCATCCCGTCCACCTGAAAGTCGATAGCGGCATGGGCAGGCTGGGAGTGAGCATGGATCAGCTTCCGGCAGTGCTCGCGGCCTTGCAGTCGGCGAAGCATCTCACGCTGGAAGGTCTCTCCACACATCTCGCGTCGTCTGAAATTATGGACGCACCCTCGGTCGCCGAACAGGAACGCGCCTTCGAGGCGGCCCGCCGCTCGGTTCGCGAAGCCGGTATGGAACCCACGTTCGTGCACATGGCCAACACCGGCGCAGTCATTTCGCGGCGAGAGACGTGGAACAGCATGGTGCGTCCCGGAGTCGCGCTCTTTGGTTACTACCTGCCGTTTCAGCGCGCAGGACGAGAAGTCAGCGGAGGAACGCTGCGCCTGGCGGTGAAACCCATTCTCACCTGGAAGACGCGGATTCTGTCGTTGCGGAATTTTGCCGCGAACCAGCCGCTGGGCTACGGCGCGACTTATGTGACGAAAGCTCCGGCGCATGTAGCCGTATTGCCGGTGGGCTACGCCGATGGATTCAATCGTCAGCTTTCAAATCGAGGCCGCGTCATCGTGCGCGAACACTATGCGCCAATTGTCGGGCGCATCTCGATGGACTTGACACTCGCTGACGTGACGGGAATTCCGGGCGTCGCCGTAGGAGATGAAGTGATTCTGCTCGGCGAGCGCGAAGGCCTGAGCGTCGATGCTTTAGAGCATGCGGAACTGGCTAACAGTACGCCGTACGAAATCCTATGCAATATTTCGAAGCGGGTTCCACGAAGGTACGTGAGTTAGGAATGGGCATAGGACCTCGGACTTCAGACCTCGACTCGTAATTGCCTTTTCGTCCGTTGTGCCCTGTATCCGCGTTGCGACGTGCGCGAAAGCGCGCTCACCGGCCGCCAGCATGCTGGTTGAGGGACGATCGAGGCCTGACGTCTGACGCCGATTCTTTCCTCGTTTCCATGTACTTGCGCAGCACGGCATTGATGGTGCTCTGGTATCCGCGTCCATGCTTGCGAAAGAAAGCCAACACGTCCGGATCTATGCGGAGCGTGATCTGCTTCTTCGCACCTGGCCAGATGATCGCATTCGCGAAAAAATCCGGGCCCTGCTTCGGAATGTCAGAGTAGTCGATGTCCTCATCCCGCATCGCATCAATCCGCTTCCAGTCCGTCCTGGACTGCGGTCTCGTATTCTTTGCTTTCTTCATGATTTGCCCTTCTCAATGAGATGATGCGGATCATGTCTTCAGCGCATTCCGCGAATGCGATAAAGGCAACGCCGCCCTGAATCATGCCAATCCCGAGCCATCGATTCTCGCCGTAGTCCTCACGAGTATCCGGACGAACAAGAAGAACGCCGCGAAACATTTCTTCCGCTTGGGCGAAATCAAACCCATGTTTGCGAATGTTCGCCCGGTTCTTGGCTTCATCCCACTCAAATTTCATTGTAACTCCAAATGTAGCTACAGCGACAGGATTAGCTTGTCAGCCTGCCGATCTTGGTGCGGATATCAAATGGCTGTCGGTGATGGATGTCACAAAGCTGAACAAAAATCCTCCCGATGTCACGATCCGGTCCGCGACCAAGGCAGTTGCCATTCGGCGGGCAAATGCCAAGTACCAACTGCCAATTGCGGCCGTTGAGTGCGCAGTTCGCGCCCCTGCTTAAAAGGCTTGTTAGACTGGGAGGTTGACTAAACCTTCACGCTACGCGCAGTGGATGTACGACTGGGAGCACCGGCTCACGTCGGTGGACAAGAACCGCGTGGTCCGCCCGCTGGACTGGGGCGTGGAGTTTGCGCGCGACTGGCCTTGCCGAAACGGTTTCCGCCCGGGTCAGATTCCTGCGCTGGCGCAGGACAATCCTGAGAAATTCATTCTCGAATACAACGATCGCATCGTCGCTGCCAGCGACGAGTTTTATTCCTACACGCGGCCCAGCGACTTCCGCCTGGAGACGCGCGAAGTTAAAGTTTTTTCCACGCGCGAGGTACCCGACTCTAAGCTCGAAGCCAAAGTAAAAGGGACGTCCGCGGAATTTCTGCGTTTCACTTCACCCGTCAAAACGCCGTATCCGAAAAACAATGTCGTGAATGCCCGCTGGTTCCCGGCGCGTGGACGCCGCGCCATCATCCTTCTGCCGCACTGGAATGCCGACGCGCTTGCCTACGTAAGCCTCTGCCGCGTGATGAACATGCTGGGAATCGCGGTGCTGCGGCTGAGCATGCCCTATCACGACATTCGGATGCCGGCCGAGACTACCCGCGCGGACTATGCTGTGTCAGCCAACATCGGACGTACGCTCGATGCTTTGCGCCAGGGCGTGGTCGATATCCGTAGCTGTATTGACTGGCTTGAGCAGCAGGGCTACAGCCAGTTCGGAATCGTGGGCACGAGTCTGGGTTCGTGCTATGCATTCATTGCTGCGGCACACGAGCCAAGGCTGCGCGTAGCTGCGTTCAACCATGCGTCGACCTACGTCGCCGACGTGGTCTGGCACGGGCAGTCGACGCGCCATATCCGGCAGGGGATCGAGCAGCAGATCGATCTGGAACGCTTGCGCCACGCATGGCTGGGCGTCAGTCCCATGTCGTTCTTCAGGCAATTTTCCCGGTGGGCAAAGAAGTCGCTGATTGTTTATGCGAAGTACGATTTGACGTTTCTGCCGGAGCTTTCTCGTGACGTTGTACATGAATTCGAGCGCCATGGACTTGACCACAAAGTTGTCGCGCTGCCCTGCGGCCACTACACCATGGGCGAGACGCCCTACAAATACATGGATGGCTGGCAGTTGCTGTCGTTCTTTAGGACTGCGTTTGAATAGTCGCCAGACTCTGCCTGTGAGGTCGATGGTCTGGCGGGCGCGATAGTTCTCACCAAGGTAAAATGTAACGATGATTTCTACTCGGAATCTACTTACGGACGAGATCGTGGAGCATCAGCGCGACGGCTTTGTCGTGAGCACAGACCGGGCGCGGCTCGATTTGAATGGAATTCATAGTTTTCTTGCAGTGCACTCCTATTGGGCGAAACAGATTCCGTTCGAGACTTTTGCCCGTTCCGCGGAGAATTCTTTGTGCTTTGGGGTTTATGACTCAGCGGGGGCGCAGATTGGATTTGCGCGGGTGATCAGCGATTTTGGTACCTTTGCCTATGTCGCTGACGTCTTCATCCTGGATTCACATCGGGGCAGGGGATTGGGCAAGCTGCTGATGGGATGCATCAAACAGCATCCGCAACTGCAGGGACTAAGGCGCTGGGTCCTGACGACACGCGATGCACATACCCTGTACGCCCAGTTTGGGTTCACGGCTGCGAAATGGCCCGAACGCTATATGGAGATTTTGCAGCCGAACCTGTACGAAATGCTGAAGGAAACGGACTAACCTATGCCGAAGACTGCTCCGATGTATCGCTCGCTTTACGAAAACGATCCGCAGATTGCGTCCGCCATTGACAACGAGACTCGCCGCCAGCATGAAGGCCTGGAGTTGATTGCCTCGGAGAACTTCGTCAGCGAAGCCGTGCTCGAAGCCGCGGGCTCCGTGTTCACGAATAAATACGCCGAAGGTTATCCGGGCAAGCGCTACTACGGGGGCTGCGAATTTGCCGATGTAGTCGAGAACCTGGCGCGCGATCGCGCTAAACAACTCTTTGGTGCAGAACATGCGAATGTCCAGCCGCACGCCGGATCGCAGGCCAACATGGAGGCGTACGCCGCCATTCTCCAACCGGGCGACATCATCCTCGGACTGAACCTGGCCCATGGCGGACACTTAACGCATGGCCATCATCTGAATTTTTCCGGCAAGACGTACAAGATCATTCCTTACGGCGTCACCAAAGAAACCGAGACTATCGACTACGACGAACTGGAAAAGCTTGCCGAGAAAGAACGCCCGAAGCTGATCATCGGCGGCGGCAGCGCGTATCCACGCATCATCGATTTCGGACGCATGCGCCAGATTGCCGACAAAGTCAGCGCACTCTATCTCGTCGACATGGCGCACTTCGCCGGACTCGTCGCCGGAGGCGCGCATCCTTCGCCCGTGCCGCATGCACACATCGTTACTTCGACCACGCACAAGACTCTGCGCGGTCCACGTTCGGGGATGATTCTTTCCAAAGCTGAATTCGGTCCGGCCATCGACAAAATTGTTTTTCCGGGCATGCAGGGCGGGCCGCTGGTTCACATCATGGCAGCGAAGGCAGTGTGTTTCAACGAGGCGATGCAGCCCGAATTTCGGGATTATGCACGGCAAGTCGTGGTCAACGCAAAGGTACTCGCGCAGACGCTGGCTGACGAGGGCTTCCGCATCATCTCCGGGGGCACCGACACGCATCTCATGCTCATCGACGTTTTCTCGAAAGGCATGCTGGGCAGCGAGGCAGAAAAGGCGCTGGGCGAGGCCGGAATTACGGTCAACAAAAATGCCATTCCGTTCGATGTCAATCCTCCGATGAAACCCAGCGGGATTCGCATCGGTACGCCGGCCTTGACCACGCGCGGCATGAAAGAAACGGAGATGCGCCAGGTGGGCCGTTGGATTGCCGAGGGCCTGCTGCAACGTGCGAGTGCGACAGCCCTGGCCAGGGTGCGCAAGCAGGTGCTCGATCTGTGCGAGGCCTTCCCGCTGTATGCCGATCGCAGAGCGAAGGCGCAGGCCGAGGTGCGGGCGTAATTCCCCTGTGTTCCTCAACGCGCTCTGTGGTTAAATGCCAGCGGTGAAGATCGCCATCGACATCCGGCGGATGACCGAGTTCGGTGTCGGCACGTATATCCGCAACGTGGTTCGTACGCTGGGACGGCTCGACCGCGAGAATAAATATCTTCTGATCGGCACTCCTGCCAAGGTCGAGGAGATCGGCGCGTTGCCGGCCAATTTTCACGCAGTCCCCCTGACGTCGCAGGAACAGTCGTTGCAGGGCTACCGTGAATTCCGCAGTGCGCTGCAGCGGCTGAATTGCGATCTGGTACACATTCCAAATTTGTTTTCAATCCCACGTGCACTGCCGTGCCCTTATGTAATGACTGTCCACGACATGCTCGAGCACATGTCGCGGCCGCGGGAGCGTAGCGGCCTCTGGCGCTCGCTTCACTTTCAATCGACCCGGCGCGTGCTGCGCGGAGCAGAACGCATTTTTGCCGTATCGAATTTCACCAAAATCGAAATCGAGAAGCTGTTCGAGATTCCCGCGGACCGGATCGAAGTGGTTTACAACGCCATTGACGAACGATTTCTTCGCGGGCATGCCAGCGCGGCCGACCGCGAATTGATTGCGCAACGCTACCAGGTCATGTATCCGTTTCTGCTCTATGCCGGGCGCATCAGCGCGCACAAGAATGTTGTGCGCATGATCGAAGCTTTCTCGGCGCTGAAAGGTGAACTCGAAAAAGACGGGGCGTATCCCGATCTCAAGCTCATCATTATTGGAGACGACCTCTCCGGCAATCCAGACCTGCGGCGCACCGTGATTCGCAGCGGCGTGCAAAACGACGTGCGCTTCCTCGGATTTGTCCCCATCGAGGTGCTGCGAATTTTTTATGACGAGGCGAAGATTTTCGTTTTTCCGTCGCTGTATGAGGGCTTCGGCCTGCCTCCACTGGAAGCAATGGCGCACGGGACGCCCGTGGTGACCTCGGCGGTTTCGTCGCTGCCGGAAGTTGTGGGTCGAGCAGCGGTGCTGGTTAACCCGGAGAATGTGTTCGAGATCATGCGCGCCCTGCATCGCGTACTCACCGATCAGGCTCTGCGTGACCGCATGAAAGAGCGCGGCTACGAGCAGGCGGCCAAATTTTCATGGGACGCCTCGGTGCGGCGGATCCTGGACGCGTATCAGCGCGTTCCCGGCGCGAGTCGCGCACAGTCGGCTGAAGAGCGCTCAACCCAATTATCGTCTTAACTTACGTTCCCGTATTACTTCAGCAGCGGCTGGCCGGGCGAACCAATGGCGAGTTTGTGCAGCTTAGCGGTCAGGCGGGTGCGATCGGCGTCGGTCTTGGCGGCGGCCAGACGCTTGCGCAACTGGACGATCTTTTCTTTGCGGGTACGGCGCCGGCGAATTTCCGGCCGGCGGCTGGGTGCAGACATGAAGTGCTCCTCAAAATGAAATTTCGTGGAATCGCGGCGGCTGGCCGAAAACTGAACTCTCGGCGCCACTACTGATTATAGGTGCCGCAAGAGCAGCGCGGCAAACGAAGCACCAGCATCAGGCTGACATCAACCCTCTGTAAATCGCCATGCCCACGACTGCGTCGATACCGAGCGCGTCGAGTGCGTCTACTTCTTCATGGCTTCGGATGCCGCCTGCGACGATCAGCCGGCGTGCTGTGGCCTCGCGCAGCTCGCGAACGATATCCATCGGGATGCCCTGCAACAAACCTTCCGTGTCGATGTTGGTGTAGAGGAACGCGCTACAAAAAGGATTGAGCGCGCGGATCATTTCGAGGGCGGCGATCCCCGTGGCCTCCTGCCACCCCTTGATCGCAACCCGGCCGCCGCGACAGTCCGCCGCGAACACAAGCTGTTCAGGGCCCAGTTCGATTGCGGCTTCCTGGGCGAAGGCCATGTTGATCGCTCCTTGCGCAATCAGAGACGATCCGAGAATCACGTGGTGCGCGCCGGACTCGAGCGTGGCCCGAGCAGCGTCGATCGAGCGAATTCCGCCGCCGACCTGGCAGGGAAGTTGGCGGGCCAGTTCGCGAACAAGATCGCCGTTGTGGCCACGGCCCATGGCGGCGTCGAGATCGATGACCTGCACCAGAGGATATTTCGAGAAGCGGTGAATCCACTCCTGAGGGTCGTCAAACTCCAAAGCCTTCCGACTGCCCTGCACCAGTTGCACGATCTTGCCGCCCATCAAGTCGATCGACGGAATCAGCATGGCCACCTCACCGGAATCTGTTGGGCGGCGAGTTCCTGCTTGAGATCACCAAGATGGCTGAATTCGTAGTGGAAGATTGACGCAGCGAGCGCGGCGTCAGCGTGGCCGTTGCGAAAGACGTCGGCGAGGTGCTGCGCGCCGCCCGCACCTCCGGAGGCGATGACTGGGATGCGAACCGAGTCAGCCACAGCGCGCGTCAACTCGCAGTCGAAGCCTGAACCCGTGCCATCTCGGTCCATCGAGGTCAGCAGTATTTCGCCCGCGCCGCGCGACTCCGCTTCGTGCGCCCATTCGACTGCGTCTCTGCCTGACGTGGTTCGCCCACCTTGGGCGAAGGCCTCCCAGCGTTGCGCACCCCCAGTCCCCTTGGCGTCGATCGCCACGACCACGGCTTGCGAGCCGAAGCGCTCCGCGATCTGCGTAATCAATCTTGGATCGCGCAGCGCAGCAGAATTGATGCTGATCTTATCCGCACCGGCAGAAAAGACGGTCTCGGCGTCCTTCAGGCTGCGAATTCCGCCGCCGACTGTGAAAGGAATGAATAGCTCAGCCGCGGCCCTGCGCACGGTATCGAGCAATGTAGTGCGATGCTGATGCGCGGCAGAAATGTCGAGCATCACGATCTCGTCGGCTCCTGAGGCGGCGTGAACCTTCGCCAGTTCGGCCGGATCGCCCGCGTCGCGCAGGTTCAGGAACTTTACTCCCTTTACAACCCGGCCTCCGTCGACGTCGAGGCAAGCGATGATGCGTTTGGTCAGCATGTCAGAGTTCGCAGAAATTCCTCAAAATCGTAAGGCCGGTATCGCCGGATTTCTCAGGATGGAACTGCACACCGAACAGGTGACCGCGCTCCACAGCCGCGGAGAATCGGCCCCCATACTCGCAGCACGCGGTCGTGGTCTGGTTAATTGGAGCACGAAAGGAATGCGTGAAGTAGACGAAGGACGATGCGGGGACTCCACGAAGCAAAGGCGACGAAGAATCGATCTGCAAACTGTTCCATCCCACGTGCGGAGATTTCACATTCGCGGGAAAGCGCTCGCATTCACCTTTAAGCAGGCCCAGGCCGGGCGTTTCGGGTGATTCCTGGCTGCCCTCGAACATCCACTGCATGCCGACGCAGATGCCGAGAAAGGGAACGCTCCGCGCGATTGCCTCGGCGATAGCATCGCGTAAACCCGAGCGGCCGAGCGCAGCTGTCGAAGCAAAGTGGCCCACCCCGGGGAGAACGATTTTTTCAGCTTGTGTTACCTGCCCGGAATCGGAAGTGACAGCGCACTCGCAACCCAGCCAGTCGAGAGCTTTCTTCACCGAAGTGAGATTACCGGCGCCGTAATCCACAATCGCGATCACTACAGCACTCCTTTTGTACTGGGAAGGAGGCGAAGCATCTGTCTGTCCCGCCAGCACGCTGCGCGCAGGGCGCGGGCAAAGGCTTTGAAGAGGGCTTCAATCTTGTGGTGGCTCGACCGGCCATAAAGCACGCGCGCATGAACGTTGGCGCGCGCCCCGCGGGCAAATCCCTCAAAAAAGTCATCCACCAGTTCGGCTTGCAGATCACCGACCAGGCGGGTGCGGACTTTCGTATCGACTACGCAGGCGGTGCGCCCGCAGAAATCGACCGCCGCCATGCCCATGGTTTCGTCCATCGGCATCAGAAAATATCCGGCGCGAAGAATACCGCGCTTGCTGCCGAGAGCCTTGTCGAATGCCTGCCCGAGAACAATGCCCACATCCTCCACCGTGTGGTGCTGATCGACGTCGAGATCGCCTTGGGCCTTGAGTTTAAGGTCGAAGCCTCCGTGATGCGCGAACAGTTCGAGCATGTGATCGAAGAAGCGTATGCCGGTCGAGACGTTATATCGCCCGCGGCCTTCGATGGTGAGCGCGAGCTGAATCTGCGTCTCTTTGCTGACGCGATGGATGCTGCCTTTTCTCATGGCCGGATGGCTCCCAGTTGTTCTTTTTGCGGGATGGCGATTTCCTTGAGCGCCTCTTTCAGTGCGGTGAGCAGACGATCGCAATGTTCGCGCGGGCCGAGCGTGATGCGCACGCATCCATGGCAACCGGGATCGCTGGAACGGTCGCGAACCAGGATGCCGCGCCGCCGCATGTGATCCATAAATGTAGCTGCATCAGCGGCAGTGAGGCCAACGCGCGCGAGCACGAAATTCGCGTGGCTGGGCCAGAACTGAATGCCGTTGGCCGCTAGAACACGCTCCAGTCGCGCGCGCGACTGGAGAACCTCACTTACGTATTGTTGGATATAAGTCTGGTCCGCGAGTGCTGCTGGAAGGCAGGCCAGAGCAATTGTGTTCACGCTATAAGGCGAACTGACGAGACGCACCGCGCGCATTTGCTCAGGATTTCCGAGCAACACTCCGATGCGCAGGCCAGCGAGCCCATAGGCTTTGGAAAAGGTACGCGCTACGAACAGGTTGGGAACGTCGCGCTGGATAGCCAGCATTGTTTGTCCGTAAAACTCGAAGTAGGCCTCGTCGACCAGTACGGCTGCGTCCGGTGCGGAGCGCGCGACTTGGAGCAACTCTTCGTGAGACGCAATCGTGCCGGTGGGATTGTTCGGGTTGGCGACGGCGATCAGCCGCGTGCGAGACGTGATGCGGTTGCACAATTCTTCCGCAGGGAACTGAAAATTATTCCCAGCGGCGACACTGGTGACTCGCGCCCTGGCCGCCATCGCGTAGATCCGGTACATCGAATACGTCGGTGCCACGATTAGCGCTTCGTCGCCAGCGTCGAGGTACGTCTGACAGAGCAGGTGAATCGCTTCGTCGACACCGTTCGTCAACAGAACTTCCGAGCTTGTCACCCCTAGAAAATCGGCCACTTGCGCTTCTACGGGTTCGCGTTCGGGATAACGCGCGAGATCCCCCAGTCCCAACTGCCGCAGAACGTCAAGCACACGCGGTGAGCATCCCACAGTATTCTCGTTGAAGTCGAAGCGCAGACCATCACGACCCGTCAGCGGAGGATGATAGATCGGCAGCGCTCGAACAGCGGGTCGGGAGTTAAGCATTTTCGTACCTCGCGCGAATTGATGCGCCGTGTGCGTGCAGGCCTTCGACCGCAGCGAGTGTCACGACGGTGGGCGCGATACGTCGCAATCCAGAGGCAGAAAGTTTCTGCACAGTGATGAGCTTCACAAAATCGAGGACGCTGAGGCCTCCTCGAAATCGTGCCTGCCCCGCAGTGGGCAGCACGTGGTTAGGACCGGAAGCGTAGTCGCCTGCCGCCTGCGGCGAGTAGTCGCCGATGAATATCGAAGCCGCATTACGGATAAAGGGCGCGTCTTTGCGAGAGACCGTAATGTGTTCCGGAGCGATGCGGTTCGCCCAACCCCGAGCCCGCGCGGGCGATGCCGCGACGAGAATCACTCCACGCAGGCTTAGCGACTCGCAGGCGGTCGGGTTGCCTTGCTTGGTCCGCTCAACGCCCAGCGCGACCGACCGCGCCAACTTGCCTTTTGTCGTGATGAATACGGCGAGTGCGTCGGGATCATGCTCTGCCTGTGCGACCAGATCTGCTGCGATGAAGTCAGGATTGCCCGAATCGCTCAGCACCACGGCCTCGGTCGGTCCCGCGATAAAATCAATCGCACAGTCGAACGAGATCAGCTTCTTGGCTGTCGTTACGAAAACATTTCCTGGTCCAACAATCTTGTCGACACGCGGGATGCTCATGGTTCCATAGGCCAATGCCGCGATCGCCTGCGCTCCCCCGACCCGGTAGAACTCCTGCACACCGAGTAATCCGGCCGCGGCCAGAATTTCCGCCGACGGCTTCGGTGAGACGACTCGGATGTTCCTGACTCCTGCAACCTGAGCCGGAATTACGGTCATCAGCAGAGTCGAGACCAGAGGATGACGCCCGCCCGGCACATAGCAGCCAACCGATTCGAGCGGCTGCACTAGCTGGCCGAGCGAGACTCCATTGCGGCTTTTAGTCCACGCTCTTGGTTTTTGCCACTCGCAGAATCGGCGAATGTTTGCCGCGGCCTGACGGAGCGCCTTGCGCAACGGCGGTGCGAGCGATTGACGCGCTTGCTCGATTTCATCTATCGACACCCGCAAAGATTGATTCGCGCGCAGGCCATCCCACCGCTGGGTATATTTGCGCAGCGCATGATCCCCTTCGCGGCGAACGTCGTTCACGATGCGGCGCACCTGGGGCTCGATCTTCGCAAAGTCTGACCCGCGCGCGGCGATGCGCTCCACCATCGAGACGGCTTCGCGGCCGGAGAGAATCCGCATCACAGCACCACCTTGTTCAGGGGATATTCGACGATGCCTTCGGCCTGCGCCTGCTTGAGCCGCGGAATCACGTCCCATGCCGCCGCCTCGTCAATCACGGTGTTAACGGCGAGCCAGTCTTCGTCGCTCAGATGAGAGATGGTTGGCTTCTGCAGCGCGGGTAGCACCGCGAGCACAGCAGCCAGGTTCGCCTTGCGCACGTTCAGCATCAGCCCGACGCGGTCCTGTGCTTCCATCGCGCCTCGCAGCATCAACGCAAGGTTATCAATCTTGAGGCGCTTGCCGGCGTCGGCATATGAGGATTTGTTGGCGATGAGTTGCGTGTTCGACTCGAGTACCGTTTCGAGGATGCGGAGCCGGTTCGCTTTCAGCGAACTGCCGGTTTCGGTCACTTCGACGATCGCGTCGGCCAACATCGGGGGCTTGACCTCGGTTGCTCCCCACGAAAATTCGACCTTCACGTCCATGCCTTTCTTGCGAAAGTAATCGCGCGTAACGTTCACCAGTTCGGTGGCGATAATGCGGCCTGAAAGATCTTTGACGCTGCGGAAAAGAGAATCCTCAGGCGCGGCCAGCACCCAGCGCACTTTGCCCCGGCTTTGCTTGGCATAGATCAGGTCTGCGACGGTGACGACTTCGAGGCCGCTCTCGATCACCCAATCGAGCCCGGTGAGGCCCGCATCAATCGCACCGTGTTCCACGTACCGCGCCATTTCCTGCGCGCGAATCAGCATGCAATCGATCTCAGGATCCGCAGTCGTCGCAAAGTACGAGCGGCTGCTGGTGTAGGCAGGAAGGCCGGCGCGCGCGAAGAGAGTTAGAGTCGCTTCCTGCAGGCTGCCTTTCGGGATACCGATGCGCAACTTCATCGCGTCTCCTCAGCCTGACTGACCTCGGCCGCAGCAACGGAGATAGGCTCGGTGAAACATGAGCGCGTCCCACGGTGACAGACCACCCCTGCGCCTTCAACCTCGACGCGCAGCAGCAGTGTGTCGCGGTCGCAGTCGGTGAGAGCGGAGACGACGCGCAGGAGATTGCCCGATGTCGCACCCTTGGTCCATAGTTCATTGCGCGTGCGGCTGTAAAACGTCACATAACCTTTTTCCAGTGTGACGTCGAGCGCCTCGCGATTCATGAATCCGACCATTAAGACTTCTCCATCGCGCGCGTCCTGTACCACTGCGGGAACGAGTCCGCTCATCTTCTGAAAATCGAAATCGAGTGCTGTGTTCATCGACGTAGTTCCTTTCATATTTCCGTGCCGCAAGAGCTTCTCATCCAGACTCCCGCGGAAAAACAAAAGGCCCGCTGAGCGATATCGCGTCAGCGAGCCGAATCTCTAAGAGTGCTGTCGAGCTAGGTATGCACCCCCGCCGCCGCGCGATGCGCGTGATGATGATGGCGGTGATGCAAATGGGACAACATGTTGTAAGTAACACTACGGGCAGAGATCAGTTTCGGTCAATAGGGCAAATCATCGATATCGATCAATTATTTGTATTTGACCAATCTGAAGTTCAGATGGTTCCCGTGAAGTCACGGGTGTGCCCGGAATCTTCGCGTCAGCTCCAACCTATTGCACAGGCTATAATTACGCCGGCGCATGACTCTAAACTCTGGCACGAGAATTGGGCCCTACGAAATCCAATCGCCGCTCGGTGCAGGTGGCATGGGCGAGGTGTATCGCGCTCGTGATAGCCGCCTGGGGCGCGACGTAGCCATCAAAGTTCTGCCCGAGGCGTTCGCCCAAGACAAGGAGCGTTTGCGCCGGTTCGAGACTGAAGCAAGGGCCGTTGCGGCACTGAACCATCCCAATATTCTTTCCGTGCATGACATCGGCACCGAAGACGGCGCGCCGTATCTGGTCTCCGAGTGTCTGGAAGGTCATTCACTCCGGCAGGAATTGAGCGGCGCACTCCCGTTGCGGCGAATCGTGGAATATGGCACACAGATCGCCCAGGGTCTGGCAGCGGCGCACGATAAAGGCATCATTCATCGCGACTTGAAACCAGAAAACATTTTTGTGACACAGGACGGCCGAGTAAAGATTCTGGATTTCGGTCTCGCAAAACTGGCTGTGCCAGACACGGTTTCGAACGATTGCGCCACGGTTGAGGCACAACCCACTTCTGTTGGGACAGTCGTCGGAACGGTCGGATACATGGCGCCGGAGCAAGTGAAGGGCGAACCGGCCGATGCTCGTTCGGATATTTTTGCCCTGGGAACGATTCTGTACGAAATGCTGTCCGGCCAGCGCGCCTTCCGGAGGGACACCTCAGCCGAGACTATGACGGCGATTCTGAAGGAAGAACCGCCGGAGTTGAGCATGTCGGGCAACGCGATTCCAGCGGTTATGGAACGCATTGTCCGGCGTTGCCTGGAAAAGAAGCCGTTGCAGCGATTTCAATCGGCGCGTGATCTGGCCTTCAATCTGGAAGGACTTTCCGGAGTTTCGTCGGCGAGCGCCGCTGCGGTGCCGTCACGCGGCAACGCCAGCCCACGGATCGTGCCATGGGTTTTGAGCGCGCTCGCGATTGCCCTTGTTGCCGGGACAAGTTGGTTCCTCGGTACGCGAACCGCTACGGTTGTTGTGCCCGCCTATCATCAGCTTACCTTTGAGCGCGGCTTGGTGTATGCCGCGCGTTTCGGTCCCGACGGACGATCGATTTACTACAGCGCCAGTTGGAATGGACAGCCTCTTCAGCTCTATTCGACTGTCCCAGACAGCCCGGAATCACGGTCCCTGGGCCTGGTGAACTCCACCTTATTTGCGGTTTCCGCGACCGATATGGCGATATCACTCGGTTGCAAAGACCGCTACATCGGAAACTGCCAGGGCACGCTGGGGCTGGTGCCGGTTGCCGGGGGAACTCCGCGAGAGATTGTGGAGGATGCTCTGGCGGCCGACTGGACGGCGGACGGCAGCGAGATGGCCGTGATCCGCCAGGTGGAAGGAAAGTACCGGGTGGAATTTCCACGCGGGAAGATGATTTACGAGACCGAGCACCCGCTCCGCTTCCTGCGTATTTCTCCGCGCGGCAACGCTGTGGCATTCGGAGAAACTGAGGGGGTCGACGGAGACGCGGGCTGGGCGCTGGCAATTGATCGAAGCGGCAAGCAGCTGATCCGTTCCGCTACCTACGTCAGCCTGGAGGGACTGGCCTGGTCGCCCCCCGGAGACGAAGTGTGGGTCGGCGGGACCATCAAGGAGGCCTGGGCCGACGCGATTCATGCGATCGGGATGAATGGCAAGGACCGCATCGTTCTTCGCCTTCCTGGCATGCTGCGACTTCACGACGTCTCGCGCGATGGCCGGGTTTTGCTTACGAAAGAATCGTGGCGATCCGGAATACAGTTTCGTGGGGAAAAAGACGCAAAAGAGCGTGATCTCTCCTGGCTCGACTACGCAGAGTTGAGAGATCTTTCGGCGGATGGCTCACAAATTGTGTTTGACGATTGGGGATCGGCCGCCGGCGCTTCTGGCTTAGCCTATGTGCGGAAAGCCGACGGGGCACCCGCGATCAAACTTGGGGAATGGTCAATACCAACGATCTCCCCGGACGGCACGCTGGTGTTGGCGTTTGAGGCCGCTGCGGTTGGTGTATCCCAGCCAGTTCTCATTCCCACGGGTGTGGGTGAGACGCGCGTATTGACCTCCAGTCTGGTGCAGCAGTCGAACGCAATGGGGTTCATGCCGGATCAAAAGGCGGTTTATTTCGCGAATGACGATGGCCACGGATGGCGAATGTATGTTCAGGATTTAGCCGGCGGCGCTGCGCGCGCGGTAACTCCGGTGATTTCGGTACGGACGCACTATTTTGAGTCTCATGTGGTCTCGCCCGACGGCAAGTTAATGTTTGCGCGCGATCTGAGTGGAAAGGGCGTGCTCTATCCGATCGCGGGCGGAGAATCCCGGCTCCTTCCCGGCTGGATGCCCGAGGATGTCTGGGTCACTTGGTCCACCGACGGACGTTCGGTTTATGTGTATCAGGACGAAAAAACTTCGGCGCCGGTGTACCGGATCGATTTGGCCACAGGGAAGAGAGATCTGGTTGCGACCCTTGCCCCCAGTGACTCTGACGGAGTGACGTCGATTGTGAGCGTCCGCATGACGGCCGACGGCAAGACCTACGCCTACTCGTTCACCCGGGAACTGTCGGATCTTTTTATGGTGACGGGCGTGCGCTGAAAAGTCCGCTCTTCTTCACACGCTCAGGCAAATGGGCGGGACTCGGAAGTTTCAGAAGAAGCAAATGGCAGAAAACAAAGCTAAGGCAGCCGGACCTGTAAGCCGAATTTTGTCCGCAGGATTGCTCCCGCGGGACGGCCATTCCTCTGGGCCGCGCATTGCTGCGCGGCTCTAGCGACCTACCCGGAGGTTTGACGCACCGAGCTGGCACGTGTCCGAAACCTGGTTCAAAAGAATCAAGCTACGGACTTCCTCCCTATTTGGTCTTGCTCCGTGTGGGGTTTGCCCTGCCCGCGGCATTACTGTCGCAGCGGTGCGCTCTTACCGCACCTTTTCACCCTTACCCCGGCGTTGCCGCCGTGGCGGTATGTTTTCTGTGGCACTTTCCGTCCACCGGGCTTGAACCCGGCGTCCCGGACGTTATCCGGCACACTGCTCTGCGGAGTTCGGACTTTCCTCTCCCGCTCCGAAGATGCGAAAGCGGCCGTCCGGTCCGGCTGCCTACGGATTGATTATACGGGACAGAGCTCCAGATCCCATGCCGAGGATGAAACCCTTAATCGTGAAGCCGTCGGCATCCCTGTTCACGCAGGGCGGACGCCCTTGTCCGCCCCGAACGGAGCGAGTAGCGTCACCCGACTGCCGACCCGAACCTATCGCGTCTCGCGCGGCCCAGGACGAGGGCGTCCGAGGCTGTATGGATCAGGATGTCCAGGGACGCTGGTCTTCATTGCGCTCCAGAGATGGGGTCTCTCAAACTGCAGAAGCCAGGTGAATTCGCTGTTAAACTGATACCCAGTCGGACACCGAGGGCTGAAGGGTGCGGTCTAAGATCCGGAGGTCCGACGCCCGATCCATGCACATCATCGAATCCATCCGCATCGCGCTGCGCTCATTGTGGGCGAATAAGCTACGCTCCGTCCTCACAGTGCTGGGCGTCGTGATCGGCGTCGCGGCGGTGATTGCCGTGGTGACGTTCGTCTCCGGCATCAACGATTACGTCGCGAAGAAAATCTTCAACCTTGGCGCGGACGTGTTCATTGTCTCCAAGATGTCGGCCGTCGAGACCAATGTTGAGCACTTCCTGGCTGCGGAAAAACGCAAGGATCTCGTTCTCGACGACTATCAGGCCGTGCTCGACGCTTGCCGTCATTGTGCGTACGTCGGCGCGCTGATGCAGGGCAGCGGACGCGTCAAGCATAACGAGCAATCGATCAATAACACGACCATCCAGGGCATCACGCCTTCCGTGGCGACCATTCTCGATACGGATTTGACTTACGGGCGCATGCTGAACGAGACCGACCTCAGCAACCACTCCCAGGTTGCGGTGGTCGGCACCGACATCGTTGAACAGTTGCTGGGCGGACTCGACCCGCTGGGCCAGGAAATTCGTGTCGATGGCTGGACCTACCAGGTCATTGGCGTAGGTAAGAAAAAAGGCAAGACGCTCGGTCAGAGCGCCGACAACTACGTGCTCATCCCGGTAACGGTGTATTTGAAGCAGTACGGGGCGCACAACAACAGCATCGGGATTTGGGGCAAGGCTGAGGCTACCGGAGTTCCGCTCGACGAAGCTATCGACGAGGCACGAGTGGCGCTGCGCGCGCATCGCCATGATCGTCCGGGCGCCGAAGATAGTTTTGAGATCGAGACCAACGCCAGCCTGCTCGGAATCTGGTCCGGCCTGAGCAATACCTTCTTCATGGCGACGATCGGCATCGCAGCGGTATCGCTGATCGTGGGCGGCATCGTCATTATGAACATCATGCTGGTCTCGGTGACGGAGCGCACTCGCGAGATCGGTATTCGCAAGGCCCTCGGCGCGCGCCGGGGCGATGTGCTGCTGCAGTTTCTGATCGAAGCGGTGATTCTGTCTTTAATTGGAGGCACGCTGGGAGTGCTTTCGGGAGTGGGCTTCGCAGAATTCGTTACTCTGCTGATCGGCATGCCGTCGTCGATCAAGTTGTGGGCAGTCGCTGCAGGATTAACGGTGGCGGCTAGCGTGGGCGTATTCTTTGGAGTCTATCCTGCGCGCAAAGCGGCGCGTCTGGACCCGATCGTGGCGCTAAGATTCGAGATGTAAGGTCCCGACTCCCGGCTTGATGAATAGCCTCCCGAGAACAAATAGTCGGAGAGCGGAACCCGCTAGTTATGATTCGCAAAGACGAATTCGGCGAAATCGTTCAGATGGCGACGGACACGATTCGCAGCAACAAGCTGCGCTCGGGCCTCACCGTGCTGGGCATCGTGATCGGCGTTGCAATGGTGATCGGCGTCTCTTCGATCGGGCGCGGGCTCGATGATAACGTCCGCGAACTCGTGGCCAGCATCGGATCGAATGTCATTTTCGTGTTCCACCTGGACTTCTTCACTTTTGGCCGCATGACCGATGAAATGCGCATGCGCAAGGAACTTACCTATGACGATGCGCTGGCGATGCGTGATCTGCCACACATCAAGGCCGTGTCGGCAGGGTTGCGCCTCTTCCGCCCCGAACTTGGAATCGGCACCTACGCGGTCAAGTATCAGGACAAGAAGGTGAAGAACACGATCCTCGAAGGGGACATGGCAGAGGCTAAGGATGTCTTCGACTTGCCGATGGCCAGTGGCCGCTGGTTCACCGACTTTGACGACGAGCACCACTCGCCGGTCGTTGTGGTCTGCTACGAGACGCAGCATGAGTTGTTTGGCGATCAGGATCCCCTCGGCAAAGAGATCAACATCGAGGGCCGGCTGTTTCAAGTGATCGGCACGGTGTCGAAGATCAAGTCTGTGTTCGGCGGGGGCAAAGATCCCAACGACAATCGCGTCATCCTGCCGCTGAAGACTTTCAAAACTCTGCATCCGGAGATGAAGCAGCACGTAATCAGTGTCAAGGCCACTTCCCACGACGATATGCCAAAGGCGATGGACGAAATTCGGGAATTGCTGCGGCGCCGGCGGAAAGTTCCGTTCGACAAGCCGGATAACTTTGCCGTGATGACCTCGGATTCGATTTCAGATGTCTGGAATCAGCTTACCGGCGCTCTTTTCGTAGGCATGTTTGCGATTTCGAGCGTGGGATTGATCGTCGGCGGCGTGGGAGTGATGAATATTATGCTGGTGAGCGTCACCGAGCGGACGCGCGAAATCGGCGTGCGCAAAGCCATCGGCGCTCGAAAACGGGATATCCTTCTGCAATTTACTTTGGAGGCGATAATACTGACCGCGGTCGGCGGCGTGATCGGAATTCTGCTGGGCGCGATCGCAGTCGGGATCATTCCCATGTTGTGGCCATCGCTGCCCGCCCGCATGTCGATGTTCTGGACCATCTTCGGCTTCGCCTCCGCGGCCGGAGTCGGCCTGGTCTTCGGTATTTACCCAGCGTGGAAAGCGGCGAACCTCGACCCGATTGAATCGCTGCGATACGAATAGTCCGCCCGGCAATCGCGCATGATTCATTCCATCGTCGGGATATTGCAGATCGTCGCGGCTGCCGGATGCGTTTCCAGTGCAATCTACTATTTGATTTGTTTGCGCAGTGCTTTCGGTTTTCTCGCACAACGAAAATCGACGAGCAAAGACGCCCGCTCCACACCATTCCTGCCGCCAGTTTCGATTCTTAAGCCGCTGAAAGGAGTCGATCCCAACATTTACGACAGCTTCCGCAGCCATTGCCTGCAGGATTATCCCGCGTACGAATTTATTTTTGGCGTCAGCGATTCGGATGATCCGGCGGTCGCCAGTGTCCGAAAATTGCAGCTTGAATTCCCGGATCAGGCCATCCGGTTGGTCGTCTGTTCCGAGAAATTGGGCGCCAATGTGAAGGTCAGCAATCTCGAGCAAATGCTGCAATCGGCGCGGTACGACTACCTGATCGTCAATGATAGCGACATTCACATAGAACGCGACTACCTTCGCCGCGTGATGGCGACGCTCGGTGACCAGCGAGTCGGCATGGTTACTTGTTTGTACCGGGGATTGCCTGCCTCAACTCTGGGCTCGCGCTTGGAGGCGCTCGGCCTCAGCACGGATTTTTGCGCGAGCGTGCTGGTGGCGCGGCAGTTGGAGGGCGGCCTTCGATTTGGGCTGGGCTCGACTCTGGCTTTTCGCCGCGCCGATCTCGATCGCGCCGGCGGATTTAAATCGTTCGTCGATTGCCTTGCCGATGACTACGAACTCGGCCGGCGCATCGCCGAACTGGGCTTGCAGGTACAGCTTTCCGACGTTGTCGTCGAGACACATCTTCCCGCCTACGACGTGAGCGGCTTTTGGTCTCATCAGCTGCGCTGGGCCCGCGGCGTGCGCGACGCGCGCGCCGGAGGATACGTCGGACTCATCTCGACCTTCGGATTGATGTGGGCGCTGCTGGCCGTCGTCTCTGCCGGCGGAGCGCCGTGGTCGTGGGCCGCTCTCGCTGCGGTGGTGTTATTGCGCGTGGCGGTGGCGCTCGTCGTGGGCCGGACTGTCCTGCACGACGGCCAGTTACTGAGGAATCTGTGGCTACTTCCGGCGCGCGATCTGATAGCCGTCACCATCTGGATCGCCAGCTTCGCGGGCCACACCGTAACCTGGCGCGGCGACCGCTTCGAACTGAAAAAGGGCCGGCTGAAAAGGATAATTCCGTAGCGCCGGGCAAGTTGCCGGCACTACGGCCGCCCGCCTGGCACAACCGGTCTGTCCAGTGGAGCGATCTTGCCGCCTTTTCCGAAGCTATAACTTTCTCCGCGCCAATAGAACTTCCGACTTGTATAACTCAACATCCACGCCACGAACCCCAAAGAGTCCCGCGCCGGATAAAGCCACCCATACCAAATCGCCCGCGGATCGCGCGCCACAGCCCAGCCGACGACTAGACACTGAATCATCCGGTTCAGAAAGGCGAGGGCGAACAAGCCGACGCCAAGCTGCCACTGGCCAAGCGCCGCCGCACTGATCAACCCGAGAATTCCAAACGGCATGGCATATGTGAGGCCAGTGCCTGCATGGCCAACGGGGCGCGAGTAGCGCGTGCTCTTCATCCACCGCAGTTGATCGCCCAGAGTCCGCAGAGGCGACCGCGACGTCAGAACATTGTCGACGACGTGATGCGAAAGAATGACTTTGAATCCCTTCGCCCAGATGCGATTCCCCAGTTCAAAGTCGTCGGAGTAGTAATCGGCGACTGCGGCAATTCCGCCGATCGCCTCGACGGCGTCGCGCCGAACTGCCATCGCTGGCCCGAGAGCGAAACGCATTCCCTCCATCATGTCAGCGACCATTACTCCAGACGACATCTCGACCGAGAGCCCTAGGGCCTCGAGCCTCGACCATAAATCGACCGCCGGGACGCCACGGTACATGCAGGTGACCAGGCCGGCATTCGACTCGAGCAGAGGCGGAATCGTTTGGCGGAGAAAGTCCGGGGCAACTCTAACGTCGCTATCGCTGATGATGAAGTAAGAGTTCGATGAGGCTGCAATCATCTTGTCTAGCGAAAAAACTTTGGCGTTAGGCCACGCCGGAGGTCCGGAAACAATCATTCGGCTCGGAATGTGCGGGTAGCGTGCGCGGACTTCTTCCGCGACACGGGCTGCCGCATCGTCCGCATGGCGCACGCCGAAAATCAATTCGTAGTTGGGATAATCCTGCCGAAAAAAACTCTCCAGGTTTGCGGCCAGCTGTTCTTCCGCGCCGTGTACTGGCTTGAAGATCGTTACCGGAGGCAGCGACGACAATGGCGTCGCGCTAACCGCAGCCTTGGCCTCGCGTGCGCGTCGCAAATAGCGAACCGTGGCGACAAGAGTCAGAGCGAGATAGATGGTGGAAGTGAATGAACCGGCGAGCGCCAAGAGAAGAAGCGCCCGCCAACCATGATCGATTCCGTGAGCGCTGAGAACGCCGGGGATCATTTGCCAGCCTGATTATAGCGTCTCATCCCCACAGGTTTAGGGCTGGCGATTGGTAAAAATGGCTTTTCCGCCGCTGCGCGCCAGAAGGAAGTGCGGCATTCCCGCCAGTTCTTTAGGATCATCCTGATCCGTCCACAGAAACACACGCTCCCGAGCCCCCCAGAGTACAGCAAATGACTGCGGCGTTTCGAAAACATGCGGCGCGTCCGGAAACTTTTCCCCGTACCACAGATTGCCGCTGGGCTCGTGCAGCACGCGCAGCGGAACATGCGTGTAGAAATTCAAAGTCGATGCCTGATGATATTCGCCGTCCACGACGATGAGGTCGCCGGGTTGGTATTCTCTCTCTATCGCCACTGCGAGATCATGCGACGAAAGAATTGGCGAGAAGCGTGCGAACGAAACGTGCACGCAAGTGAGCAGACTGACCATCATTAAGGCGAGGGCAGCGTTTCCCCAGGCTGTTCTGCCTTTGCGCCGCAGCCACCAACCGAGGATTGTCCCAAACAATAGCGACAGCGATGCTCCAAGTAGAGGGCCGCGAAACATTCCTAGCGCCTCGGGAGTGAAGTCGAGCACGTGGCCCAGCGAGAAATCGTAATCCTGTGGATTCTTTTTCAGAAGATCAGCCAGATCCACCCCAGCTGACGGTTGCGGAGTGTGACTTAGAAGTGCCAGACCAATCGCCGCGGCGAGGATTCCCACGATCATCAGGACCAGCGCCGAAACGCGCCCCGCACGTCGCACTGATGTGGGTGCGTCCGCTTTGGATTCGAGGGCGAGCCAGCCGCCGGCCAGCAGAGCGATTCCGGGCAGAGCCGGAATCGTGTAGTACTCCTGCCGCGTCGAGAAGCTGAAGAAGAGCAGAATGACCAGGGCCCACAGGAAAAAGAGCAGGTTTGCCCGCGAGCGGCGGTCCATCGGCGAACGCAATATTCGCCAGCGCAATGGCACATCACGCAGAGCCTGCGGCAGAAAAACTGCCCACGGAACCAGCCAGAGCAAAAGAAGAATCCAGAACAAAAGAAGCGGAACTGTGTCGTATCCAGGCGGTACGCGCTTGTTCAGAAAGCGCATGATGTGTTCGTTGACAAAATAAAACCAGAGAAATCCGCGCGCCTGTCCCAGTGCCGGATTACGAATCGCTGCGAGAATATGCCACGGCGCGGCCAGGATCAAAAACACAAGCGTACTCGACAGGATCCGCAGCCGGGCAAGGTGGCGTAAATTCCCGGTTAGCAACAGGTAGAGGCCGATCGTCGCGATGGGAAACACGAGGCCGATCAGTCCCTTCGTCAGCACATTCAGCGCGCAGGCTGCGGCAAATCCCCAGCACGTCAGCCGCGAAGGATTTTCCTCCTCCAGCGAGCGCAGGAAAAAGTAGTACGAAACTACCAGCCACAGTGCGACCAGCACATCTGGGATCAGGAAGCGGGTGAAGATATAAGGTCCAATCGACGTTACCAAAGCCAGGCCGGAATAAAATCCCCCACGCTCTCCGAGGGAGTAACTACCGAGCCCATAGGTGGCCAGTACCAGAGCGAGAACTCCCAGCATGAGGGGCAGGCGGGTACTCCAGTCGCTGATGCCGAACACTTTGTAACTTGTGGCCAGGCTCCAGTACATCAGCGGTGCTTTTTCCAGGTAGCGCACGCCGTTGGTATACATCGTGACCCAATCGTGGCGCAGGAGCATCTCGCGCGCCGCTTCCGCGTGAATCGTGTCGACGTCATCCAGCAACGGCGGAGTGAACATACCGGCCACGTAGATCGCCAGCCAAAGAGCGGTGAGAATAAGCAGTGACGAGACCACAATCCGCTGAACGGGAAGAGCCCTGGGGGCTGCCGGTGGATTCATTCGGAGTACGCAGGTTGATTATAGGGTCTGGCGAAGAGGTGGATCAAACCACTGGCTCATTGCGCGTTGGCGGCCGTCGCTCTAGGGGTTTCGCAGATCAGAGCTTCACGCACCTTGCCGGAAAATTCTTTCAGCGTGAATGGCTTTTGCAGGAAGTTTGTCTCCAGGCCAAACACTTTGTGGTCGAGCACGGTCTTGCCGGCGTATCCGGAGACGAACAGCAGTTTTAGTTCCGGCCGCAGGTTGAGGATCTCGCGTGCCAGCTCGCCACCGCTCATGTTGGGCATCACAACGTCAGTCACCACCAGGTGAATGATGGCGCCGTAGTTCTTCGCGACGGAGAGAGCCTCGATCCCGTCACGGGCCTCCAGCACGGTATAGCCTTGCAGTCCGAGGAACTCCGCCGCCGCGCGACGAACCGCTTGTTCGTCCTCCACCAACAGGATGGTCTCTGATCCTCGGGGAAGAGTTTCGTGCCGCACAATCTCGTTCTCGGGGTCCGCGCGGCTATGCTCTGCGACGCAAGGCAGGTAGATCTTGAAGATCGTCCCGTGACCCAGTTCGCTGTACGCCCAGATGTAGCCTTTGTTTTGCTTTACGATTCCGTACACCGTAGCCAGCCCCAGGCCAGTGCCTTCTCCGGGTGCTTTGGTTGTGTAGAAGGGTTCGAAGATGTGAGTCAGGTCTTCGGAAGGAATGCCTGCGCCATCGTCGCTGACCGTAATCAGCGCGTAGCGTCCCATTGGAATGACGGCGGGCTTATCGTGGATGTAGGGCTCGTCAAGCACTACGCTTGACGTTTCGATGGACAGGTTCCCGCCCTGCGGCATGGCGTCGCGCGCGTTGGCGGCCAGGTTCATCAGAATCTGTTCAATCTGCACGGGATCGACTCGCACTGGGCCCAATCCTTCCCCGGGGACGAAGCGGCAGGCGATGTCCTCGCCGATCAGCCGGGGCAGTGTTCTGGCGATATCGGCGACCACCCGATTGATGTCAGTCACGCGCAGCGCCTGCGGCTGTTTCCGGCTGAAGGCCAGGAGTTGGCGCGTCAATTTGGCCGCCCGCCGTGCTGCCAGGAGAATCTCCTGCACCTTCGCCTCCAAAGGACTGTTCTGCGGGACAGCGTCGAGCGCGAGCTCCGAATAGCTGGTGATGATAGTCAACAGATTGTTGAAGTCGTGGGCCACTCCGCCAGCCAGGCGGCCGACGGCATCCATTTTCTGTGCCTGCAGGAGTTGTGCCTCCAGCCGCAAGCGCTCGGTGAGGTCCCGCCCGTTGGAAATGAAATGCGTGATCTGGCCCGCACTATCGCGCACTGGCGAGATGCTTTCTTCCACGTAATAGAGCTCCCCGTTCTTTTTCTTATTCACAAGAATGCCGCGATAGTTTTTCCCGGCGAGAATTGTCCTCCACATCTCCGTGTAGAAGTCGGGCCCCTGTTCGCCCGATTTGAGGATGCGAGGAGTCTTGCCGCACACATCCGCGTAGCTGTATCCGGCCAGAGCCTCAAATGCGGGGTTGACGTATTCGATGATCCCTTCGCGATTGGTGATCACCACGGTGTCGGCCGATTGCTCGACCGCTCGGGACAACTTCCGTAGCGATTCTTCGGCAGATTGCCGTTCCCGCCGCACCGAGTGCAACGCCAGTGTACTGCGCATTGTGCGCACCAGGCCGACGCCGTCCAGATGCGACCGGGCTACACACTCCCAAGCGCCGGCAGCGATGATTTCCGCCACAGTGTTCTCGTCCGCGTTTTCCGTCATCACGATGAACGGGACCGGTGGGGCGGCGCCATAAAGATTCTGGCCCAGAAGTTGCACGTTTGACGCGTCCCCGGTTTCGTGAGCGAACAGAACCAGGCTATAAACTTTTTGTTGCAGAAGGGTCTTGGCCTCTTCGAGCGAATGCGCGTGGTCGAGGTCAGCCGTCAGGGTGGGGCGCGTCCGTTCCAGTATTTCGCGGATCAGGAAGAAGTCTTCCTCTTTGGCTCCCACCAGCAGGATGCGCAAAGGCCCGGGGACGGGGTCGGATTGTGAGTTTGCCAGTAGCTCGACTGTTGCCATTCTTTGTTAACATCGGAAAGGGAGAAAGTTGGCGTTGCCCGAATGGGCCGCAGTTGCCGCTCTTGCTCTCGGCAGGATCCCGTTTTCGGAAGGGGTTCCGCTTCGGGAGCGAAGACAAAAAAAGCACTTACCTGCATTTGCCACCGAAACCAGATGCAGGACGTCAAGAATGCCACTGGTGACGGCTATCACTCCGACGGCAGAGTGCTGGTCATCTTTCTGCCGTAAATCGGTTTCCTGCGTGGCTATCCTAACCCAATTGGCTTGACTATCACTGCGGTAAGCTGGATGCAACAATCTGCATGCGCCAGGCATCTTCCTATAAAGGTAAAGATTCCAGTCTGATCCGTTAACCAATTTGCACTTGCTTCGTCTAAAGACGCAGGTGATGCGGCCGCTGGACCGATCGTTTCCAGCAAGATCGAGGGAACTGAGGGACGGCTGACAGCGTACAGATCTTTAAGCGGGGTTCTGCCCCCCGTCGAGGGTTTTACTGTGTCGCCGGCGCTACGAAGGCACCAGATTTGCGGCGTCCCCTGTCGCCGACGTCGTACGGCTGTGACTGATGAATGACAGATGATCAATGATCAACGTGAGCGGAGATAGTGCACTCAGGAATAGGGTCAAACATTTTGGGGGAGCGTCACATGGAAAACGGGCAGAACGGAAACGGCTGGTCCAGGTCAAATGAGCGGCAGGAGATCGGCCACGTGCAAGAAGTTGTTCGATCGGCGCAGGAAGAGCTGCATACCCTGTTGCGGCAGCGTGCCGAAATCATGAAGCGCATTGGGACGGTCAAGCAGACCATTGCAGGCTTGGCCAATCTGTTCGGTGACGGAGTCCTCAACGAAGAACTGCTCCAACTCGTCGACCGCAAGAGCAGCGGCCGCCAGCCAGGCTTTACCAAGGCTTGTCGCATGATACTGATGGAAGCGGGTCACGCCATGAGCGCGCGCGACATCTGCGATTATTTCCAGAAGAAAATGCCGTCACTGCTGGCTCACCACAAGGATCCGATGGCTTCGGTAACCACGGTGCTGAACCGGTTGGTCGATTACGGCGAAGCCCAAGCCGTAGCCGCGAGCAATGGCCGTCGGGCATGGCTATGGGTTGCCGAGTCTAGAACTGAGCAAGTGTCGAGCGAAGCAGTGCTGGCATCGATTACTTAGCCGCGTCCCTGAGATGCAATGTGGCGACAGCCGCCCTCGGCTGTCGCTATCCTGGAAGGTGCGGTCCTTCTTGTCTTGCGCCTAGGTGCACCCTATCCTGGCGGCAGCAACATCCCCTTTTCCAGATGACGGGTCACATGCGCATACGAAGCCGCGTGCGGATCGTGAGTTACCATCACAATCGTCTTGTGGAAATCCTCATTCAGCCGTTTCAGAATCTCAAGAACTTCAGTCGCCGAATGACTATCTAGGTCGCCGGTGGGTTCGTCAGCCAGCAGCAATGTCGGATCGCTGACGATGGCGCGCGCAATCGCGACGCGCTGCTCCTGTCCGCCGGAGAGCTGTTTGGGGAGATGGTGAATGCGATCCTCGAGCCCGACCAGCTTCAGCGCGGTCACTACGTGGTCGCGACGCTGCTGTGCCGTCAGCTTGGTGAGCAGCAGCGGCAACTCGACGTTCTCAAACGCCGTCAGCACGGGAATCAGATTGAACGTCTGAAACACGTAGCCGATGTGCTCGTTGCGCCAGCGCGCAATCTGCGCGTCGTTGAAGCGGAAAATATCCTGCCCCTGCACCAGGAGTTCGCCGCCGGTCGGCCGGTCGATCGCGGCGATCATATTCAGCAGCGTCGTCTTGCCTGATCCCGACGGTCCCATCAGCGCGAGAAACTCGCCCTTGGCAATGTCGATTGAGACGTCATCGAGCGCCCTCACTTCGAAGGACTCGCGCTTGAATATCTTACTTACGCCGTGTACCTGTACGACTTTCGTAGTCGTGGCAACGTTGGGTTGTGCGACTGTGCTCATGATTACCCCTTTTTAGGATTGCCCTTTTACTTTAATTTTGTCTCCATCTTTCAATGTCGCCGGCGCGGTCGTGATCACGGTCTCGCCGCCGACCAGTCCATCGACCAGCGCACCGTCGGCTCTCTGGCCGGTAATGTGAATCTCGCGCGCAACCGCTTTGCCATCGAATGCGATCAGAACGATCTTCTTGCCGTCGCGATCGCGAATCGCGGTTGTGGGGACGAAAACTCCCGAAGGCTCCTTCGTATTCTTCGGCGTCTCGTTGGCCAGGAATCTTACAGTCGCGTTCATCTCCGGCCGCAGCTGCACGTCGGGATACTTTCCCGGATTCAGCACCTGCACCTTGACCTGCACGGTCGCCTTCTGGCGATTCGCTTCCGGCGAGATCTGTGCGATGACGCCGTCATATTGTTTGTCAGGATAAGCGTCCGTCGTGACGATCCCTTTTTGCGTGGGACTAAGCCGCGAAAAGTCAGCTTGGGCAATGTCCAGTTCGACCTGAAGATCATTGAGATCGGCCAGCGACACGACTGAGCCCTGAGGACCACCCGCTGCGGCGCTGGCAAACTGTGCCGTGATCAACTCACCCTTCTCTGCGGTACGGTCGAGAATTGTTCCCGTTACAGGCGCGCGGATTACCGTGGCATCGAGCTGTGACTTGGCATAATCCATCTGTCCCTGGGCCTGCGCCAGCGTGCCTTGAGCGCGCGCAATCTCCTCCGGACGGGGCCCGATCTTCGCCAACTCAAACGCTTTCTGCAGAGAGTTAGCGCGTTCCTGGTCGGCTCCAAATTTGGCGGTGGCATCGTCGAGGAGCTGTTTTGAAACCACGCCAGCGCCGGCAAGTTCTTTGGTGCGGTCGAGCGTCAATTTATCATCTGCCAGCGTAGCGCGAGCTTCGTCGAGATTATGCTGCGCCTGCTGGATCTCTTCCGGCCGCGAGCCGTGTTGCAACTCCTCCAGGTATGCGCGCGCATTCGCAACCGCGCCCCGAGCCTGGTCGTAGGATGCGCGGAATTCCTGATCCTCCAGGCGCACTAAAACCTGTCCTTCTTTAACTTTGTCGCCTTTTTCCACGCCGATCCAGGACAGCCGGCCAGTGACTTTTGAATTCACGTTGATGGTGTGATGAGCCACGATATAGCCTGTGGCCGACAGTACTGTCGATCCCACATCGTTGCTGCCGTTGCTTTCGACCGAGGCGCGGACTACCTCGACTTCCGGCGTGTCAGAAGAAAACAGGCGGTAAGCTAAAGCGACGAGGCCGAGCAGCACGACTACCACGATCCCGCCAAGGATGTAGCGGCGGGCCCAGGTAGGAGGTTCTCCGGCGCTGTCGCCGCGCTGGCTGCGATCAATGCGCAGGCTCTGCAAGTCTTCGTGTTTGGTGTCAATCGCCATAAGAATGATTATGCTTTAATCTTCCGCAAAGTTTCGTTGTGTCCTAGCTGCGCAGCGCATTCAGAATATTCTGCCGTGCCGCGTGCCACGCGGGAGCCAGTCCGCCCACAAATCCCATAACTAGCGCAAACACCAGAGCGGATAACGCGACTTGCCATGTGATGCGCAGTGCGAATACCACTTCGCTGAAGGTGACGGCATTCGACGTGCCCGTTTCCATGCCGTTGAACGGCAGCATCAGCAGGATTCCCGCCGCCGCGCCCAGCAAAGCCAGCAACAGAGATTCCAGAACAAACGATGTCAGAATCGCCGGACGCGAGAAGCCGATCACGCGCAACGTAGCAATCTCCCGCCCGCGATATGCCACCGCCGCGTACATCGTGTTCATGGCGGCGAAGATCGATCCGATCGCCATGATAAACGCGACGACGGTTCCGATGATCTTGATGGGTGCGCCCGAACTTGTCTGCTTGGCATAGTAATCGGTTTCGATGACCCCTTCGAGTTTCAGACGCTGGTCGTCGCTCACCCGATTTTTGAGGGCTTCGGCTGCGATTGGATCGGTTGCGTGCAAATAGGCCGAGGAGTAGCCGCCCTGGCGGTCGAAATCAGAAGCCATCTGGTTCACGTCGCCCCACACTTCTGACTCGTAGGCAGAGCCGCCCGCGTCGAAGACTCCGACCACCTTCCATGATCCTTTGCCGAACTCCATGGTGTCGCCGATATTGGCGTGCGAAAATCGCCTGCGAATAGAATCGCTGACTACGACTTCGCGTTGCCCGGTCTGGAACCAGCGTCCTTCGACGAGTTTTACACCGGGCCGATGTTTGGGGCCGCTGGAGAGTTGGCGCATTTCTAGACCATCGGGCATCATGCCCCGCACCGTCACGTTGACCTCGCCCGTGCCGTCTTTGCGCGGCAACACGATTACTACCACCCACTCGCCGGAGGTCATCGGCTCGCCGTGACTGTCTTTTGCGATGCCCGGCAGGGTCTTCAGCGTGGGATAGAGCGACGCGTCGAATCCTCCCGACAGCTCGGCTTCCGAGCCTTTGCGCAGTACGAGCACGTTCAGCGGATTGCCGCTGCTGACAAAAGCGCGGTTTAGTCCGGCCACCAGCGCCATCAGAAAAATTGCCGTCGTGACCGTCAGCGCGATTCCCAGCGCAGTCATCAGCGTGAGCCCCTTGCGGAGAATCAAATTGCGTATGTTGTAACTGATCGGTATCGCCATAATTGATCTCTCAACTGCGTTTTCACCCGATATGCCGCAGCCCGTCCACAATATTCATGCGCGAAGCGTTGTGCGCCGGCAGATATCCGCTGACCAATCCTAGAATCACGGCCACCGCCAACGACAGACCTGCCGCGGGCACGTTGACTTTCATGGAGAGCGGAACTCCCAGCGCGACGAATCCGCGCGTCAAGAACCAAATCACCGGGATTGCCGCCAGAACCCCCAGAACTCCACCCGCCACGGCCAAAGCCACGGACTCGCTCATAAACATCGACAGCACGCGCTGGCGAGTGAATCCGAGTGTCTTCAGAACGGCCACTTCTCGAGTGCGGCTGCGCACCGACATGGCCATGGTATTGGCGGAAACCAACATGATGGCAAAGACGACCGCGCCGCAAATCCCCAGGATGAAGGCCTTCACATTTCCAAGCGTAGCGATGAAACCCAGTTGGAACGCTTTTTCGCTCTCCGTTTTCGTCTGCAACGGCGAGTTTCGGAACATGTCGTCGATTTCCCGGGACACCCTCGCCACATCATCCGCCGAGTCAATCTGCGTCGAGTACCAGCCCGCCTGCCCTTTGAACCACGGCGCCGCCTCTTCCAGATACTTAGTGCTGAAATACAGGGCATTCTGAGGCGGATCGCGATGGTAGATAGCGCGAATGGTCAGCTCCGGATTGACTTCGAAGATCGTCCCCAGCAAAGTAATCCGGTCCCCAATTTTCCAGCCGTATTTGTTTGCCAGAGTCACGTCGACCATCGCTCCGGCACGATCCTGCTGCCAGGCTTTCACCTGCTCCAGCGGGACGATCTTGTCGGACGCGACTTTCAAATATTCGTCCGGATCAGTAGCCAGCTGCGCGAAGAAATGGTTCGGGCGATCATCGATATAGCGCCCTCCAAACCATGTGATCGGTGCCACTGCGGTGACTCCCGGAATGCTGCGAATCTTGTCGCGATAGTAGGCGGGCAGGAAAAACGCCAGCGAGACGCGGTCGCGCGTGATCACGCGGCGCGACGCTTCGGGTGCGATCTGATCTACATAAAACGAGCGCCAGATGCAGATCATCAGCGTGAGCAACAGCAGCGAAAAGCTGATGCTGACCAGCGTCAGCAGGCTCCGCCGCTTATTGCGAAACACGTTGCGCATTACGAAACTGCCCAAAGTCATGACGTCATCCTGCAATAACTCAGCCGATGTGGCGGAGTCCATCCACAATATTTATTTGCGAGGCGTGATATGAGGGAATGGCCGAACTCAGCAGTCCCACCAACCCCGAAGCCAGCAGCGCAAGGAGTCCTATTTGTGGCGTAACCTGCAGTGGGAAGAAGCTGATGAACTGTTTCGAATGAGTCAAGCCGTATACCATCAGCCAACCCAGGCCGGCCCCGATGGCCCCTCCGCCCAGCGACAGCGCCACCGCTTCACTCACAAACAGGCTGAGTACGCCACGCCGCGTGAAGCCGAGAGTCTTCAGTACAGCAACTTCGCGAGTGCGCTCGCGGATCGACATCGCCATCGTATTGGCCGAGACCAGCAGCGTGGCAAAAACCACCGCCGAACAGATGGCCAAAATGAAAGCCTTTACGTTGCCCATCATGGCAACGAACTCCAGCCCAAAGGCCTGCTCGCTCTCAGCCTTGGTGGGCTGTGGCGAGTTACGGAATGTATCATCGATGGCAGCCGCGACCTTACTCACGTCCGCGGGCGTGGCCGCCAACACGCTGAACGTGCCGGCTTGTCCCTTGAAAAATGGAACCGCTTCTTCCACATACTTGGAGTTGAAATAGAGCGTCTTATTGTCGGGGTTCGAGTGGAAAATGCCGCGGACATACAACTCGAGGGTTACCGGATAAATATCGCCCACCAAGACAATCCGATCACCCAGTTTCCAACCATATTTTGCTGCTAGCGAGTCATCGACAATCGCCCCCTGCCGGTCACGTTGCCATGCCTTGGCTTGGTCCTCAGGAATCTCGATGTCACGGAATACTTTGAAAAATTCGTCGGGGTCTGTGCCAAAGCGGGCGAAAAAATTCTCCGGCTTCTGGTCTTTATAAACACCGCCGAACCACGAAACCGGGACGACTGCGAGAACCCCCGGCATCGCCCTAATTTTTTCCCGGTAGAAACCCGGCAAGCTGAACGTCAGGGAGACGCGGTGCCGTACCACCAGTCTCTGCGCCGATTCGGTGCTGCCCTGGTTGTGGTAAAACGACTGCCAGATCGTCATCATCAGCGTGAGCAGGAGCAAAGAAAAAGCGATGCTCAGCACCGTTAAGATGCTGCGGCGCTTATTCCGAAATGCGTTCTTGGTGACGAATCGGGTTAACGTCATGAGTGAACTCCAGCAACAGGAAGAAACGCAGAGCGGACAGAGAACACTGGAATGCCCCGTGGCCCCAAGGATAAACCAAGCTGCTCGCAACCGCCAACGAGACCGGATTCAATTCGTATCACGCCCCGCCGCCCTCCTTTATCGATACTTCTAATCTTCTCCATTCGCGCTTTACCCGCAAGTGGAGATCGTCATCACCCCCGGATGACAAATGTCATCCGAGGGCATCGCATAACAATAACAACCGTTCTACGAACTCAGAGTTACGCTGGGAATCCGGTGCAGTCGAGATGCGCGGTTCACGTCTCCGGTCGCGAGTACTCTGCGAAAAAATTCCTTCGTCCGCCGACGGACCATAGATCGCCGGCACATGCGCGTTGTTGAGCCGCAAATACACAGTCAACTGCCCGCGATGATGCGCCAGGTGGCTGAACACGCTGTCGCGGATCATTACATGCCGGGGATTCTCGCTGACCACCTGCCCGCCCACCACAAATTTCCATGCTGTGAGCAAGTGCTCGTCCGTCGCGTTCAGCAATGCCTCGCGCGCCTTAGCCACGGCGGCATCAAGAGATTCCAGCAGGTCGCTGCGCTTGCGCCATTCTGCGGATGCGTGGAAGTTCGTGGCATCGGGCGACTTCAGGTCCAGTTCATCCTGCTTTACCATCGCCACGATCCACGACGGCATGTGAGCGATCAGGGCCGCGAGATAGCCGAGCGCCATCGACCTGGGATGCGGCTTCCAGTCGTTCTCTCCCTCGGGAACACGTTCGAGGGCGCGGCGGGAGTTGACGGCTTCCCGCTCCAGTTCTGCCAGAAGTAATTCGGCTATTTTCATTTCGGTCCTCCACATTATTTCTGTCGTCCACTTCGGCGATTCGCGATGTCCTGGCGCCCGAAGCGAGTGGCATGAACCTATCAACCATTGCGGACAGTTTCAGTCCTCGATCTATGGCACAATACGAAACATGCTGCAAACGTCAGCCCGGCTGCTTCGCCTCCTGTCGTTATTTCAGGCGCAACGCTACTGGTCGGGTGGCGATCTTTCCCAGAGGCTCGACGTTACCGCCCGGACTTTGCGCCGCGACGTCGACCGCTTGCGCAGTCTCGGATATCCGGTGCACTCGACCTCGGGAACTGCCGGTGGCTACCAGCTTGGCGCCGGCGCGAACCTGCCTCCGCTGCTGCTCGACGATGAAGAAGCCATCGCTGTCGCGCTGGGCCTGCGCACTTCCGCAAGCGGCGGCGTGACTGGCGTCGAAGAAGCATCGGTGCGCGCGCTGTTGAAACTCGAGCAGGTGTCGCCGCCAAGGCTGCGTCATCGCATGGCCGCGCTCCACACTTTCATCCTGCCCTTGCGGCACCAGAATCCGACCGTGGATGCGAGCCGACTGTCCGCGATCGCCGGAGCCTGCCGCGATCACGAGGGCATCCGGTTCAACTACAGCGACCGCGCCGGCGCCGCCACCGTGCGCATGGTCGAGCCGCATCGGCTCGTGCATACGGGGTACCGCTGGTACCTCGTGGCTTGGGACACTGCTCGCAAAGACTGGCGAACCTTTCGCATCGATCGCATCGAAGGCAAGCTGAAGACGTCGACGCGCTTCAAGCCCCGCAAACCGCCCGGTGGCGACTTTGCTGCTTATCTTTCGAAGTCCCTGGCCAGCGTGCCGTATCCTTACCGCGCGCGCGTCACGCTGCTCGCTCCTGTCGAATCCGTCGCGAAGCGAGTGCCGGCCTCCGCTGGAGTGCTTGAAGCCATCGACAATGAGTCCTGCCTCCTGCGCACCGGAGCTCACTCGCTCGAGGGACTGACGATTCATCTGATGTTGCTGGGCGTCGACTTCCGTGTGCACGAACCTACAGAACTGATCAATCACCTACGCCGGTTGTCTGAACGAATAGCCGCTGCCATTCACTAATGACAATCGCCGGTAGGACCAGAAAGTTACGGGGGATCGCTTGATTTCGGTCGCTTTACGCGGTACTGAAAGCGCCGCTCTTCCACGATGCTGTTCGCAGTCCTTCCGTCGTCGGCGCCGACTGACTCCCGTCCCCAACGGCTTACTTTCGTAACTCGAAGCCATACCTAAGCGGCGATATGCTTACCCTGTCCACGGGATCTCCGCCAGTCTGGGGCTTGGGCGCAAGGACGCGGGAGTTCGCCATGGGATGGAGCGGGAAAGACTAATGCCTACGAAAATCGGCCACTTCGAAATTCTTAGTGAACTGGCGAAATCGCCTACGGGCACGGTTTACAAAGCCAACGACCCGGAGAGCGGTCAAACGATCGCCTTGAAAGCCATCCAATTCAGCGTATTTGGAGAAAGTGCCCCAGCGCTGGAGCAAGCGCTCATGGCCGAGGCCGAGAGCACCAAGGTTCTGAGCAGCCCCAACATCACGACTGTGAATGCCGCGGGTGAAATCGAAGGCCAGTTCTGCGCCGCCATGGAGTACGTGCAAGGCAACAGCATCGCCACTATGCTGGCGCGTAAAGAGGGGTTCACGATCTGGGATCTGCTCGACATTGGCCGCCAGTTGTGCGCCGGACTCGATCACGCCAAATCGCATGGCGTCGTTCACTACAGCCTCGAGCCCGCCAAGATTATGTGCGGCTGGGATGGCACGGTGAAATTGCTCGGGTACGGTGTCTCGAGCGTGGGAAAGTTTGCCCATCTGGTTCCCGACGGAGTAGCGACCAGCCTTTACTATATGTCGCCCGAGCAAGTGCAGGGCCTGGAAATGGATTCCCGCTCGAATTTGTTCAGCCTGGGTGCGATGTTCTATGAGATGGTCACCGAGCGCAAGGCATTTGACCGCGAAGATGTAGAGTCGCTGCGGCAAAGCATCGTCGATAGCACGCCGGTGGCCCCGATCCACGTGAATCCGAAAGTCCATCCTCTGCTGAGCGATCTGATTATGAAGGCGCTGGCCAAGGATCCGGCGGAGCGTTATCAGAACGGACGCGAACTGCTGGACGATCTCGAAAAGTGCAAGGAATCCAAAACGCTTGCGGCGAAGAAACCTGAAGCGGCCAAGGGAGTTGCGGCCGGCGCGAGAGCGAGCGCACAACCCAAGGGAGCCGCACCGGCCAGGCCGGCTGCGCCCGCCGCATCGCGGCCTGTGGAAAAGAAACCGGCTGCACCGGTTACCGCGAAGGCTACGACTCCGCTCGCGTCGCCGAAGTCAACGCTGGCCGCTCCCAAGGCTGCTGCGGCAGCGGCAGGCGCCGGCCGTTACGCACCTTCTCCTTCTGCCAAGCCATCTTCTGCGCCGTCGGAGGCGCCGTCTTCCTCGGCGCCTGAAATCGATCTCTCGGATAGTTTCATCTCTGCCAGCGTCAAGGCCACACTGAACGCCGCGGAGCAACCAGCCGCGTACATGTCGTCCGCGGTTGCGGATGAGCCTCAGGTTGATACCTTTGAGCCACAGAACGACGACGAACATCCCAGGATTGCAGTCGATCCGATGATGGCGGAAGGCGGGCAGGCCACCCGGGGCGGCACCAGTTTCTCGGAGATGACCGAATTGCCGCCGTTGAAGGAAGTCTACATCGCTCCACCGCCTCCTCCGCCGCCGACTGAGTTCGCGCCGCAGGCTCCGGCTGCACCCACCATGTTTTCGGGCCACTTGAAGGATCGGGACGACGAGAAACCAAAGGTCCAACCGCGAGAAGTCGCCGAAAAAGCGATCAAAGAAATCAAGAATGTTCCGCCGAAGCTGATGCTCTACGCGATCGGCGGGGCGGTTGCGCTGATTATCGCCATTGGCATCGGTGTGACCATCTACGTTCACAGCCTGAATGGCGACGACGATTCGGGAGCGCCACGTACAACGACCGCCGCGGAAGCTCCGGCCCAGCCCACGGCCCAGCCTGCGCCTCAGCCGATACAGAGTGCTCCGGCTCCGGTCGCTGCCCCGGCGCCAGAAACATCTGAGCCTGTGGCTCCTGCGCAGCCCGCTCCGGCCGCAAGATCACGTAGCGCAAATGGGAAGAAGAAGCCGGCGCCCGTTGCGCCCGCAATCATCCCGGGGCAGATGGCCGTCGACTCCACGCCGCAGGGCGCGCAAGTGGCGCTTGATGGCAGAACCGATGCAAGTTATGTCACGCCGTTTGCGCTGACCAATCTTATGCCGGGCCAGCATTCGATTACCGTCAGCAAGGCGGGCTACGGCACCGATACGCGCACAGTCAATGTGCTCTCCGGCAACCGCGCGACGGTTGTGGTTCACCTCGCGCAGTTGATGGCCACGCTCGTGGTGAACAGCGATCCCGCCGGAGCCAACATCTATGTCGATGGACGCGATATGGCCACCAAGACGCCTGCACAAATCAGCGTGGATAAGGGCCAGCACGTAGTCCTGGTGCGCAAGATGGGATACATCGATGAAACCATGAACGCGCAATTCGCCCTGGGCCAAACCTTCAACTTCGCGCCCACGTTGCGACCGCTGGGCAATTCGGACAACATCAAGACCGTCGGCAAGATGTCGAAGCTGTTCGGCGGCAAGGGCGCGCAGGCGGGGCAGGCGACTGTGAGCATCCACACCCAGCCCAAAGGAGCTCAGGTCGCAATCAACCAGCACATCATGGACAAGAACTCGCCTCTCGACGTGGCGCTCGATCCCGGCAACTACGTGATCGACATCACGCTGACCGGATACGCGCCCGTACACAAGGTCATCACCGCCGACAAAGGCGGCAAGGTCGTCGTGGACGAGACGCTGCAACCGCAGTAAGTAGAGGCGAGCCATCACTTTCAGGACACACTGACCTGATCTTCTTTGCGTCCTTTGCGGAATTTCTTCGCGTTCTTTGCGGTTAAAGTCTTTTGATTGTCCAGAGCGAGACCTTTTAACCGCAAAGGTCGCAAAGAACACCCGCGAAGGACGCTAAAAAACCCTCCTAACGCTCCGCGACTCACCTGATTTCCCCGAGCTATTCGGGGTAGCTTACTTGAAGCGCCTTGGATTTCGGATGTCCAATAAAAAATCTGTGGAAAACTTCCGCCCCTGCCAGGCCGAATGCCAGTCGGCTTTTCACATTCATTTAACAATCTAGCAACCCGGTTGCAACATTGGGTGATTAAGGTCGGTGCAACCCGCGCATTCAGCGTCCGGTACGAAAACCGGACCACGAGGAGAAGTTAATGATTGAGAAGCTGAAATCCGACACCCCCAGACAGGCGATGGCATTGCTGCTGGCACTGACCACGGCTCTGGGACCGAGCGCGATTCCCGCGTTTGCAGCCCAACCGAAGACCGCAACCCCGATTAAACATCTCGTTGTGATTTTCCAGGAAAACGTTTCGTTCGATCACTACTTCGGCACCTATCCCCATGCGAAGAATCCTTCGGGCGAGCCCAGGTTTGTCGCGGCTTCCGACACTCCGACGGTTGATGGTCTGAGCGGCGCGCTTTTGCATGCGAATCCGAACATGAATCCGGCGAACCTCACAGGAGCGTCGAATCCTTTCCGGCTCGATCGCTCGCAGGCCTTTACCAATGATCAGGATCACGACTACGACGCCGAGCAACTGGCGTTTCATAACGGCCTGATGGACTTGTTTCCCCTGAACACCGGCACGGCCGGACCACCACCTTCGGGCTCCGGCGTGACCCAAACCAACGGTCTCGTCATGGGCTATTACGATGGCAACACCGTCACTGCCTACTGGAACTATGCGCAGCATTTCGCCATGAGCGATAACTCGCACGGTTCGACATTCGGTCCTTCGACACCTGGGGTCATCAATCTTGTGTCAGGCCAGACCAACGGCGTCATCGCCACACTCAACGGAACTGGAGATGAAGTCGATGGTGGCAACGGTTCGCTGACCATGATCGGCGACGCCGATCCTCTGGGCGACGTCTGCTCCTCTTCCACTCGTGCGCAGGGCACGATGGGAGGCAAGAACATCGGAGATCTGCTGACCGCTGCCGGCGTCAGCTGGGGCGGGTTCATGGGAGGATTTAATCTCGGCATCGTGAACGAAGACGGTTCGACCGGTTGCAACCGGACCACCACCTCGAAAATTACCGGCGTCACCGAAACCGATTACATCGCACACCACTCCCTTTTTGCTTATTGGAAATCGACCGCCAACCCAGCGCACACGCGGCCCAAGGATGTTGCAGAAATCGGCCATGCGGGCCCGGCTAACCACCAGTACGACATCAAGGACTTTTTCGCAGCTGCCGGGGCGGGGAACTTGCCTGAAGTCAGCTTCCTGAAAGCTCCGGGTTATGAGGATGGCCACGCGGGATATTCGGATCCCCTCGATGAACAAACTTTTGTCACGGAAACGGTCAACTTTCTTGAGGCGTCGCCCAGCTGGCCGAGCACCGCAGTCGTCATTCTCTACGATGACTCCGACGGCTGGTACGACCACGTCATGGGTCCGATCGTGAACCAGTCTACCGGCCCAGCCGACGAACTCACTGGGACGGGAACCTGCGGTTCGGGTGCGACGGCGCTGCCGGGAATTGACCCCAAGAACACACACGCTCTCGGGCGTTGCGGCTACGGCCCGAGACAGCCTCTGCTTGTGATTTCGCCGTGGGCCCGGCAGAATTTCGTGGACCATACGGTGACCGATCAGTCGTCAGTGATCCATTTCATCGAAGACAACTGGCTCGGTGGAGAACGCATTGGCCAGGGATCCTTCGACGGCATCGCTAACTCGATCAGCTCGATGTTCGATTTCACGAAGTATCGCCCCAACGGCATCCTCTTCCTGAATCCGAGCACCGGCGAGAAAGAGTAATCCTTACCGTAGAATCGAGTCCGGCAATCAAGCGGGTATGCGAGCCAGCGAGCTTGCATGCCCGCTCAGTTTGAGCGGCGTTTCTTTGGCACGCGAGAAGCTGTCTGATAAACGTTTGGTAAGGACACGGCTTCAGTCGTGTTTGATGTCCAGCGAAACGGGCTTTAGCCCTTGAGGAGGATTGGACCTGTCGATCTCGCGGCGAACATTTCTTCAAAAGAGCGGAGCGGCTGCCATGGCGCTCGCCTTGCGGCAAAGTGCCTCTCGCGCGCCTGCACCGAAGTTCCGGACGCAGCTGAACGCAAGTTCTCTGGCCCAGTTTGTCGATCCCCTTCCGATTCCTGAAATCGCAAAATCCAACGAGTTGCGTCCAAGTCCCGTCGACTCGGCACAGAAGCTGCCCTACTACCGCATTCCAATGCGTCAGTTTGAAAGCAAAATCCATCGCGATCTGAAACCCACGCGCCAATGGGGATATGCCGCGACTTCTCCCGGACCGACGATCGAGACACGCAGCGGCCAGGGATTGCTGGTGGAATGGGCCAACGAATTGCCGACTTCGCATTTTCTGCCCATCGACCATAGCATTCACGGAGCGGAAGCCGACAAGCCCGACGTGCGAACGGTTGTTCATTTGCATGGTGCGAAGGCTCCGCCGGAAAGCGATGGCTATCCGGAAAATTGGTTTGTGCCGGGCAAGTCCGCGATCTGCCACTATCCCAACCGGCAGGACTCCGCGATGTTGTGGTACCACGACCACGCGCTCGGCATTAACCGTCTCAACGTTTTTGCCGGACTTCTCGGTGCCTTCCTTGTGCGGGACGAATTTGAGGATGCGCTCGAATTGCCTCGCGGAAAATATGAAATCCCACTGGTCATCTATGACCGCATCTTCGATCTCGAAAGCCAACTCAACTACCCCGTTTCCGGCGATCCTAAGAAGCCCTGGACGCCGGAGGTTTTCGGTGACGCGATTCTGGTCAATGGCAAGCTGTTTCCTTATCTGGAAGTCGAGCCACGCAAATATCGGTTCCGCGCGCTGAACGGATCCAATGCGAGGTTCCTGCGTCTGTCGTTTCCGGAGAAGCGAACGTTTTATCAGATCGGCACTGATCAGGGACTGCTTCCCGCGCCGGTGAGAATCGAACGCCTAAACCTTGCGCCCGGGGAAAGAGCAGACCTGATCGTCGATTTCGCTGATGCGGGGGGCCAAAACATCGTCATGAAAAACGATGAATTGACCGTAATGCAGTTTCGCGTGGCGCGAGGAATAAGTGACACCAAAGCTCTACCGGAGCGTTTGCGGCCGGTTCCAAGAATCGAAGAGTCGGCCGCGGTCAAAACCCGTAAGCTAAGCCTGGTGGAAGTCGACGATCTCGTGCAGCGTCCCATGACCATGCTGCTCAACAACGCCCACTGGAGCATGCCTGTCACGGAGAATCCCACGCTCGGGTCAACGGAAATCTGGGAACTGGTCAACACTACCGACGACGCACACCCGATTCACCTGCATCTGGTTCGCTTCCAGATTCTCGATCGCAGAAGTTTCGGCGTGAGCACCTACTGGAGCACAGGACAGGTGAGGTACACAGGACCCGCGATTGCACCGGATGCCAGCGAGGCGGGCTGGAAAGACACGGTGCGCGCCGATCCGGGGATGGTGACTCGAATCATTACCCGCTTCGAGGGTTTCGTGGGACGCTACGTCTGGCATTGCCACATCCTCGAACATGAGGACAACGAGATGATGAGACCCTTCGAAGTGGTGGCGCGATGACTATGGCTAAGGTTGCTCTAAGCGAAGACCGTGCTACGAGAGCTAGTGCGGTAGCCGGAAGTTGACTGTGATCTGCGTCTGGATTTCGACGGGCTCGCCATTCAACAGATAGGGTTTGTACTTCCAGCGCTTCACTGCGTCGGAAGCCGCGCGAGTGAGTTGTTTGTCCCCGCTCAACACCTTTACGTCGGTGATATCCCCGCTTTTGGAAATCGTAGCCAACAGCTGAACTGAGCCCTCCACCTGCATGTGCACTGCGTTGGGCGGATAGACAGGCTCAACTTTCTTGACCAGTAATCCCAACGACACCCCCTGAGAAATATTCAATCTCTGCAATACAGGCTTCGGAGAGATCGCGGGCGCACCGAGATTCGGTAGTCCAGTGGAAGCGGACGCATCGATCCCGATCACGCTGGGTGCTGGAGTGTCCGGCGCCGCCGGCTGCGCCTTTATCTTTGGTACTGCGCCGCCCTTTACAATCCGGGGCGTCTCTCCAGTCTCGGCGACCGGAGGTGCGGATTTAGCGGCCGACGCACTTTCTTTGGCAGGGTTCGGACCGGCGTGCGCATTATCGCTGGATACAAGCTCGATGTCCGCCGGAGGTGCTGACGGCGTCGTCGCCGGTCCCGTCGTCGAAGTCGCGGTTGGAGAAATTGTTTGCGCCGAAGGCTTGCTCGGCACTGGTCTTGGCGCCGAAGAAACAGGAACTGGCTGCGTGTTCCAGGGTGTCGCGGAAGTGGTGGGCTGATTCGGTGGCGCAGAGCTCTGTCCGCCGAGGTAGCTTCGTCCGACGTAGAGGACAGCGCCGACGAGTACGACTGCCACGAGTCCCAGCAAGATTTTCTTGCTTCCGCCCGACTCCTCGGGGGCGTTGGCCCCGCCGAAGGTGAACAAAGGCGCGGGTGCATCTGAAGTTGAAGAGATTGTTTCCAGCGTTCCGGACGATCCGCTGCTCACAGCAATTTCGCTCTCTGCAGTGACAGAGCTAACGAGTGTTTCCGCGGCCGCAGTGGGCTGAACTTCACGCGCTGGAGCCGGGGCGCTCGCCGCTCCGCTACCCGCCCACAGGGCCGGGGGCGTAGATGGCGCTGGAAAGGCCGCTGCAGCCGGCTTCGACGCCGGCTTCACCTCAGCCGAAATCGCCGGAGCTGCCGCGGAGAATGCTGGAGTCGCTGTGGACGGCAAGGTTGCCGCTGGCGTAGCGCTCGCGGCAACTTTCTTCGCGATGGATGGCGCTGGGACTGGAGCATCGCCAAAACCCGCGGAACTTGCCGGCGTAGCCACACTCGGTCTGGTTGCGAGCGGTTGTGATGCAGTGGGAGCCGGCTTGGCCATCGGCGCCGCCGGACGCTGTGTTGACGGCGTCGGAGTGGTTCCTATTGGCGCCGCCGGTTTTCCTGCCTCACCTTTTCTGAGCAATCCTCGCGCTACGCGCAGGGTTCCCTTAGCCTGTTCGACGTTGATGGGTTTGGTCAGGACCAGATTGGCACCGATGCGAAATGCTTTGGCCACTCCGACCTGACCTTCCACCACGGCCACGGCAAGCGACGCCTGGTTTGACGTCGAATTGCGCGCGCTCTTGAACAGCAGTGTGGCGTTCTGCTCGTTATCGCAGTCCACCACAACCGCGTCAAAATGCTCGCCCATCAGCTTCTTTACCGCGGCGAAAGTTTCCGTGCAGGGCTCGACGCTGAACTCCAGCTCGCTCAAAACCTGCGTGAGCGTGCGTGCGGTCTTTTCGTCAGGACAGAAGAGAAGAGCTTGGTAACCCATATTAGAGTCAATCGTAGGTACACCCGTAAGCTCCAGCAAGTTACGCCGGTAATTCGAGATAGGCCGATTTTTGTGGCGTTTCGGCGCGTCTGGAAGCACGCGCAAGTTGCAAGTGTCTCCACATTTGAGTTACGCCCGACCATGTACCGGTGAACTTGGCAGCTCAGCGGCCCTTGCCCGGAACATCCGGTTGCTTGAGCACGGCGGACTCCGGCGGTGGATACGCGATCGATCCCTTGAACGCAGAAATATCTTCTTCGTGGAAATCTGGGAAAGGCAATTGTTTTCCTTCCCGCAGCGCGGCAATTTTCTTTACCGCATTGTCGGCCTTCTCTTTTTCCACGCCTGAATCGCGGCTCAGATAGAGGGTCTGAGCCGGAAGCGCGAGACTGCTGCCTGCGTCTTCGACCACGTCCAGCATGCGCAGAAGCAAATCTTCGCGGACCGCGGCATACTCGTTGAAATCTCGCGTCAGGATGTACGAATTTACTTCCAAGGTAAGTGAACTGCCGGCGATGTCGGTGAGGCGCACCCGCACCGTTCCACTTTCGACCTTGGGATGGCTGTAGAGCAGGCGGCGGACCTCCGCCAGCACGAAGCGCACATGATCTGCCTTGGTATCCGAGCGCAGTCCGAGATTCGTCTTGAAGAGAATCTTGTCACGGCGGCTGAGGTTCTCCACATTAATGGTCGCCACGGTGCCGTTCGGAATCGCGAGCAACGTGCGCTCATCAGTCCGGACACGAGTCGAGCGCAGCCCGATGTCTTCCACCGTGCCGGTGCGATCCCCGAAACGGCAGACGTCGCCCACGCGAATCACTTCATCGCCGAGGACGGACACTCCACCGAAAAGATTTGCGATCGTTTGCTGCGCCCCGAAGCCAATCGCCAGTCCGCCAATGCCGAGGCCGGCCAGCGCCGTGCTCATGTTGAAGCCGAGACTGCCGAGAACGGCCAGCGTGCCCGCGACGAAGATTACAGCTTTGACGATGCGTTCGCCGAGCAGCATGAGTGATCCTGTGCCCGCATGCCCGTGCGCCAGCGCCCGATTGCGCACCCGGCGCAGTGACCAGCGAACGGCGCGCCACAGAATCCATGTCGCACTGATGATGAGCGCCACCGAAGTGAACTGGAAATAGTAGTGGCGCGGCAGTAGCGCGATGCCCAGGAAGCGGGCGAAAGATTGATGAACCAGCGTGCCCATGAGCAGCCATGCCGGAGCCGAGACCGAGCGCCAGTTCGCAATATCCGCGTGGCCCCCCCTGCGCGCCCACCAGCGCACCGGAACGCCCAACAGAACCAGCACGAGCCATCCCAGAGCCGCCGCCACAGGCAGCGCCAGCAGCAGTGCGAGCCACTGCCACAGCGGCATACCCGCAATCTGATGTTTCACCAGCACCGCTGGCAGCTTGCTCTCGACTTGCCGCGCTTCAACCTGATCGTAGAGTTCGGGAACCCTTACCAGCGTGTCGGAAGAAATCAACCAGATCTTTCCGGCATTCGGATCGGAGACGCGCACCAGTTCCAGATCAGCCTCCATGTCGCCCGACGACATGGTCCCGATTCTCTGCCGACCGAAGGGCTGGCCTTCCTGAGGCGTTCCCTCGGCCTGCGTACTCACACGCTTGAGGCTGCAGTCGCAAGCGCGGTCCATTACGAGTTTGAGTTTGCTGGCCAGATCCTCGCCTTCAGATTGCCGCCGCGCCGCGCTCATCTGCAGATATTGCGCTGCAATGTTGTAATCGCCGGACTGCGCGGCTTGAAGAAATCCCAGGACCGCGCCTGAAGGCGTGGTGCGGTTCAGAGGATCGGTCGGCGAGTTAGAAGAGCTAGAGGCCGCCGCTGAAGAGGATTGCAACACGCTGCTGAGAGGCGACTGCGCCAGGGACGGCAGGCTGACGGAGAAAGAGAGAATGAGAAGAAGAGTCGGTCTAAGAAAAAAGGGCATGACTGTGAATTCATTGTATCGAAACGACCCGCGAGCGGCGGGGAGCAGGGAGTAGGAATCTCATCCCCGTTTGGGGCGGTAGATGTCGGTGCTTGTACCGAAGAAAACTTCGGCGGATTCCATAACCGTTTCTGAAAGCGTCGGATGCGGATGGATCGTCGCCGCCACGTCATGCGCGAGGGCCGCCATCTCGATCGCGAGCACGCCTTCAGCGATCATTTCTCCCGCGCCCGCCCCAACGATGCCGACACCCAGCACCCGCTCGGTCTTCGGATCGATCAGAAGTTTGGTCATGCCTTCCGGACGGTCAATTGCGACGGCGCGTCCGGATGCGGCCCAGGGAAACTTGGCAATTTTGATCTCGCGATTTTCGTTTTGTGCCTGCGTTTCGGTCAGGCCGCACCACGCGACTTCGGGATCGGTGAAGACGACTGCTGGGATGGCATTGGGCTCGAAGGCGACCTTGTGTCCCGCGATCGCCTCGGCGGCCGTTCGGCCTTCGTGCATCGCCTTGTGCGCTAGCATCGGCTCGCCGACCACGTCGCCGATCGCATAGATCGTGGGATCGTCGGTCTGCAATTGCTTGTTGACCTGGATGAAACCTTTGGGCCCGACTTTGACTTGAGTCTTGTCGAGTCCGGGAATCTCCGAGTTCGGTTTACGGCCCACCGATACCAGCACGCGATCGAATAGTTTTTCCTGCACGCTCCCGTCTTGTGCCTTCAGCGTCGCGCGGATGCCGCTGCCCTCATCTTTTACCGAAGTGACGGTCGTGTTGAGCAGGATTCCGTCAAATAGCTTTTCGAGCCGTTTGTGCAACGGGAGCACGAGATCGCGATCCGCGCCGGGAAGCAACCCGGAGAGCATTTCGACCACCGTAACGCGCGTACCCAGCGTGGCGTAAACCGAGCCCAGTTCGAGGCCGATATATCCGCCGCCCACCACTAGTAGCGCGCCGGGGATGTCTTCAAGATTCAAAGCGCCGGTAGAGTCCATCATGCGCGGCGTGTCGAGCCTCAAGCTGGGAACGATCGCGGGGCGCGAACCGGTGGCAAGGATGATCCGGTCGAACACAAGCGATTCCTCCGAGCCGTCCGCTTTCGTGACCCGCAGCGTAGTTGAATTTTCAAACGCCGCGCGCCCTTGGATGTACTTCACCTTGCGCTGTTTCGAAAGAACACCCAGGCCGCCGGTCAGTTTCTTGACGACCCCTTCTTTCCACGAACGCAAGCGCGCCAGATCGATCTTCGGCGCAGCGAATTCGATTCCCCAGTTCTTCGCTTGCTCCGATTCTTCCAGCAGTTTTGCCACGTGCAGCAGCGCTTTTGACGGAATGCATCCGCGATAGAGACATACACCGCCGGGGTTCGCCTCGGGATCGATGAGCGTGACGGTCAAGCCGAGATCGGCGGCCAGGAACGCCGCGGCGTAGCCACCGGGACCGGCGCCGACGACAGCAATGTTCAGAGATTGAGGTTCAGACATTCAGATTTTGCCCTTGCAAGTTCGAGTCGCGGAAAGACGGCATTTATTGACCCAGGACGTGAGTCCCAGGCGAGGCGCAGACGGAGAAACCGAGTCCCGAAGAAGACGGTACCGCTTCTATCCCTGCACCGACAACAGGAACGGCTGTTCAAACGCTTCCGCGATCCATCTTAAAAAGCGCGCCGCATCGGCGCCGTCAATCAGGCGGTGGTCGTAAGAAAGCGAGAGCGGCAAGATCAGCCGCGGCTCGAACTTGCCCCCATCCTTAGCTTCGATCCACTCCGGCTCGATGCGCGAACGCGACAGCCCAAGAATCGCAACCTCCGGAAGATTGACGATTGGTGTGAAGCCCACGCCGCCGATTCCGCCCAGGTTGGTAATGGTGAACGTGCCGCCTTGCATTTCCTCGGGCGTGATTTTCTTGTCGCGTGCCTTCTTCGAGAGCTGCGAAAGTTCAACCGCCAGCTCAACAATATTCTTCTTGTCGACATCGCGGATCACCGGAACAAGCAAGCCGCGGTCCGTGTCAGCTGCTACACCAATGTGGATGTACTGTTTGTAGACAATTTCTTCCTTCTCGATGTCGATGCTGGCGTTGAATTGCGGAAAGACTTTCAATGCCGCGGCGCAAACCTTCAAAGCGATTGCCGTGACGGTCATCTTGCCACCTGCTTCCTCGGCTTTGGGAGCGAAGCGTGCACGTAGCTGTTCGAGTTCGGTGATGTCGGCGCGATCCTGCTGCGTGACGTGAGGAATCGTATTCCAGGCTTCAGCTAGATGCTCGGCGGTCTTGCGCCGCACGCCGCGCATCGAAACGCGCTCGACCTTGCCCCACTTAGTGAAATCCGGAAGCTGCGGCGCGGCGAAGTGTCCGGCCCGCGGCACCTGCGCAGCGGTCGCCGCTACGGCGAGCAGGCCTTTCGCGTGCATCTTGACATCGTCTTCGCTGATACGGCCACCTGGCCCGGTCCCTTTCACTTCGTAGATATCGACGCCGATTTCACGCGCCAGTCGCCGGACATGCGGTGCAGCCGGAATCGCCTGGCGATGCTCGGTCCCGGCAACTTTGCCCAGTTGCGCCGGCATGCTGAACGCGGAATCTCCCTGCTGCGGCTGGTCCGGCGGCAGTGCCTGTTCTTCTGTCTTGCCCTCAGCGCGAATCGCGGCTTGGAACGCGAGCCGCGCGCCGTGTTGTCCAGTGACGTGTTCGACCGGAGCGTTGCGCGCTTGCGACGGCGCAGCTTGCGCCAGCGCTCCGCCTTCGAGGGTGAAGATTACCTGCCCAACTTTAACTTTCTCGCCTTCTTTGACTTTTACTTCTTTGACTACGCCGCTGACCGACGATGGCACTTCGACAACCGCCTTGTCGGTTTCAAGTTCCATTACCGGCTGGCCTTCAGAAACTTTTGTGCCCGGGGAGATCATCAGGCGGACAAGGTCGCCCTGGGAAATGTTTTCGCCGAGTTCGGGAAGCCTGAATTCGGACGCTCCCGGTGCGGTCGCGGGCTTGGAATCGGGCGGGGTTGAAGGCGCAGGTGGTTCCGGCGCCGGTTGCGCAGGTTCTGTTTGCTTCGAGGGTTGGGGAGCGGGTGGTGGTGCCGCCTTAGCCGCTTGCTGCGCAGCTCCAGGCGGAACTGATGCGGTCTTAGCAGGCTCAGCGGTTTTCGCACCCGCCCCGTTGTCGACCGTAAAAATGACTTGGCCGACTTTGATCTTATCGCCTTCCTTGACGCGAATCTCCTGCACCGTTCCGCTAACCGACGAGGGCACTTCCACAACCGCCTTGTCGGTCTCAAGCTCCATGACCGACTGGCCCGCGTTGACAATCGCGCCGGGCGCGACCATGAGCCGCACCAGGTCGCCTTGTTCGATGTTTTCTCCTAACTCCGGGAGCTTGAATTCAATCACTGATCTCGTTCCTCTTAGGATGCCGCTGAATTTATGAGATTGCCGGGTTCGCTTTTTCAGGATTGATTCCTAATTCCTGAATCGCGCGCTGCACTACATCGGTGCCGATTTGTTTCTCTTTAGCGAGCGCTCCCAACGTGGCGAGAACAATATGCTTCGCGTCCACTTCAAAGAAGTCGCGCAACGCAACCCGGTTCTCGCTCCGGCCGAAGCCATCAGTCCCCAGAGAGACAAAATGTCCCGGCACCCACTGCGCCAGGCTCTCGGGGAGAATCTTCATGTAGTCCGATGCCGCGATGAATGGGCCCGCGGCATCTTTCAACTTCTGCGTGACATAAGGAACTTTCGCCGGCTCCGTGGGATGAAGCATGTTCCACCGTTCGCAATCGTTGGCGTCGCGATAGAGTTCTTTATAGCTGGTCACGCTCCACACATCGGCCGCCACACCGTATTTTTCTCCTAGAATCTTTTGCGCCTTCAGCACCTCGAACATGATGGCGCCACTCCCCAACAATTGCGCCCGCAGCTTGGCATCGCTCTTGGCCGACACGTTAAAGCGGTACAAGCCCTTCAGCACGCCTTCGCGAACGCCCGGATCGGCGGGCATTCCAGGCATAGCGAGAGGCTCGTTTCCGACCGTCAGGTAGTAGAAGATCGACTCCTGATCGATGTACATGCGCTTGATGCCGTCTTGAATAATGATGGCGATCTCGTACGCAAACGCCGGGTCATAGGCCCGCAAGTTCGGCACGGGCAAAGCGAGCACGTGGCTGTGGCCATCCTGGTGCTGCAGTCCCTCGCCGGCGAGCGTCGTACGTCCGGCGGTGCCGCCAACCAGAAATCCGCGGCAACGCATATCCGCCGCGGCCCAGATCAGGTCTCCGATGCGCTGGAAACCAAACATCGAGTAGTAAATAAAAAACGGAATCGTGTTGATGCCGTGATTCGCATACGCCGTGCCTGCCGCGATCAGCGAACACATCGATCCTGCTTCCGTGATGCCTTCTTCGAGAATTTGCCCGTTTTTCGCTTCCTTGTAGTAAAGCAGCGTGTCCATGTCGACCGGTTCGTAGTTCTGGCCCACGCTGGAATAAATTCCCACCTGGCGGAAGAGCGCTTCCATACCGAAGGTCCGGGCTTCGTCGGGGACAATCGGGACAATGAACTTTCCAAGTTCAGGATCGCGCAGCAACTTTGCCAGCAGTCGCACGAACACCATGGTGGTTGAGACTTCCCGCCCGTCGGTGCCTTTGTGAAATTCCTCGAAGTTCGAATCGGGGAACGGTTTCATCGGCGTGGCGCGCACTTTGCGCTGCGGCATGTATCCGCCCAGTTGCTCGCGGCGCGCCTGCATGTATTTGATTTCCGGGCTGTCGTCGGCAGGACGGTAAAACGGCGCATTGTGCAGTTCGTCGTCGGGAATCGGAATTCCGAAACGCGAGCGGAACATCTGCAGTTCGTCGTCGTTCAATTTCTTCTGCTGATGCGTGATGTTCTTGCCTTCACCAGCTTCGCCAAGGCCGTAACCCTTAATCGTCTTCGCTAGAATGATCGTCGGCTGCCCCGTGTGATCGACCGCGGCGCGATAGGCGGCGTGAACCTTGATAGGATCGTGTCCGCCGAGGCGCATGCGCGACAGTTGGTCGTCCGATAGGTGCTCGACCATCTTCAGCAGGCGAGGATCGCTGCCGAATAAATTCTGGCGGAAGTAAGCTCCGCTTTCGACAAAATATTTCTGATACTGCCCGTCGCTGACTTCGCCCATACGCCGGACCAGCAAGCCATCACGGTCATTCCGGATGAGGCTGTCCCAGTCCGATCCCCAGATGACCTTAATGACATTCCAGCCCGCGCCGCGGAAAATCGCTTCCAGTTCCTGAATGATCTTTCCGTTTCCGCGCACTGGACCGTCGAGCCGCTGTAGATTGCAATTCACGACGAAAATTAGGTTGTCGAGTTTCTCGCGTGAAGCCAGAGAAATGGAACCGAGCGATTCCGGTTCATCCATTTCGCCGTCGCCAAGAAATGCCCAGACCTTCCCGCCGGTGGATTGTTTAAGCCCGCGATTCTCCAGATACTTGATGAAGCGCGCGTGGTAAATCGCCTGGATCGGACCGAGGCCCATCGAAACCGTCGGGAACTCCCAGAACTCGGGCATCAGCCAGGGATGTGGATAGGAACTCAGACCTCCTCCGGGCTTCAGTTCGCGGCGGAAGTTTTGCAGCTTTTCCTTCGAAATGCGCCCTTCGAGATAGGCGCGGGCATACATGCCCGGAGCGGCATGGCCCTGGAAGTAAACGATGTCACGGTCGCCACCTTCCGTTTGGGCGCGAAAGAAATGATTGAACGCAACTTCATACAGCGTGGCGGCAGAAGCGTAAGTCGAAATGTGACCGCCGATGCCTTCCTGAATTTTATTGGCACGCACAACCATGGCCAGCGCGTTCCAGCGAACCAGGCTCTTGATGCGGCGTTCCATCTCCTGGCTGCCGGGGAATGGCGGTTGCTGCGGAACTGCGATCGTGTTCTGATACGGCGTGGTCGCAGAAAAAGGCAGATTGACTCCGGCTTCGCGCCGCGCGTGCAGCGCAAGTTGCTGCAGCAAGCGTCCGGCGCGGTTAGGCCCGCCCTTTTCGAGAACATAATCCAGAGAATCGACCCATTCCCTGGTTTCTAAGACTTCTGAGCCGTCGGTTTCCGTCTGAGCCACGTCTGGTTTCTCCGTCAATGAATGCGCAATAGTCCATCATATTCAATCGCGAGAATTTTTGCTGGCGGAGCCAAGGGAGAAGCGCTGGAAGCGCTGCTGGTTTAGAATCGCATCCGCGTGTGGCACGGAGGCTCTTAATGTTGCGAATCGTACTTTTGTTGATCGTGGTGATTGCAGCGGTGCTGCTGGTTCCAAGGTTGCTGTCGCGCTCAACGACTCCCGCTGAGGGCAGCAATGCTCCCGACTTCCGGCTGCCCTCGCAGGAAGGCTCACCGGTCAGCTTGAAAGATTTCCGCGGGAAATGGGTCGTCCTCTATTTCTATCCCAAAGACCAGACGCCAGGCTGCTCGCGCGAGGCCCACAATTTTCAAACCGATCAGCCGAAGTTCGCCGAACGTGACGCGGTCGTGCTGGGGGTAAGCCTCGACAGCGTGGACTCACACAAAACGTTCTGCACCAAAGAAGGCCTGAACTTCAAGCTGCTGGCCGACACCGACCACAAAGTGACTGATTCCTACGGATCGCTGACGAATTTTGGCGTAGTGAAATTTGCCGCGCGGCACACGTTCCTCATCGATCCCAACGGCAAGATCGCGAAAGCTTATACCAGCGTCGACCCGCTCAAGCACAGCGCGGAAGTGCTGGCCGAGTTGGATGTGCTGCAGAGAGCCGGAACAAGTAGGTAGGGTTAGCAATTTCCGGAACTTGGCTTGAGGCGTCTAACCCTCAGCCCCTGCATCCGTAGAGTTTTGTCCCGGAGGGACATCCGAAGATAGCCCGGGGTTTTAACGCCAGGTACGGTTCGGGCGTTAGAGCTGCGTCCCGGGGAGGACGCCTGAACTGTCTGGATAATCCGTTTCAGTCGTGCCCACGGCGCGAGCCGCAAGGCTTCCCGAGCGCACCCGCCAGTAAACCTGGCGGGCTACTATCGCCGGTCCTTACGGGACCGACTGCCCCACCGCCCAACTTCCGCATCCACAACGTAAACTATCAAGATGGCGACAGCAGCAGGGAACAACGTGGGCGGAGCGTACAACCACTCGTCATACCGCTTTCCGCCCGGATTCCAGCGCAATCTTCTCTGGTTTGCCTTCCGCAGATTTCGCCCGGCTAATCCCATCCTACTGTTCCAGCACCTCGCCGACACTTACGGCGACATTGCCCATTACAAAATCGGATGGAATCACATCGTCTTTCTGAATCATCCCGACTACATCCGCGAAGTGCTGGTAGTGCAGAACGAAAATTTCATCAAGGAACGCACGGTGCGGCGCACGAAGATGCTGCTCGGCGAGGGCATGATCACCAGTGAAGGCGCGCAGCATCGCATGCAGAGGCAGGTGGCGCAGCCGGCTTTCCATCGCCAGCGCATCCCGGAATATGCCGCGGCCATGGTTGCCGAAGCCGATACCATGCGGGAGAAATGGCGCGACTGCGATCAGCGCGATATCGCTATCGACATGATGCATCTCACTCTCAATGTCGTCGCGAGAACGCTCTTTGCCACCGATCTGCGCGAGGAAACGGACGAACTCGCCGACGCCATCAACCGCATCATGGGTCTTTACAATTTTCTGGTAATGCTGCCTGCCGCAGAGTGGCTGGTGCACGCAAGGCCGCCAGGATTGGCTGCATTCGTGCGCGCGCGCAAGCGGATTGACGCGGTCGTATACCGCATGATCGCCGCGCATCGGCGGCAATCTAACGATGCGAGCAGTCTGCTGGATCTGATGATTGAAGCTTCTCCCGATCAGAGTGCTGCATCCGAGCAGTCCCTGCGCGATCAGGTCATTACAATTTTTCTTGCAGGTTACGAAACCGTGGCCAACGCGCTTTCATGGACCTGGTATCTGCTTTCGCAGAATCCGGATTGCGAAAGCCGCTTCCACGAAGAAATCGATCGCGAACTACAAGGTCGCCTGCCAGGGTATGAAGACTTGCCAAAGTTGCGCTACGTGGACACAGTGCTGGCCGAATCCATGCGGCTTTATCCTCCTGCGTGGGCCATGGGCCGCTCGGCGCGCAACGACTTTCAACTTGGTGAATATTCTTTCCCGGCCAAGACGACGGTGCTGATCAGCCAGTTCGTCACCCATCGCGACGCGCGATATTTTCCCGATCCACTGCGCTTCGATCCCGAACGCTTCACGCCGGAAGCGAAATCGCGGCGCGCCAAGTTCACCTACTTTCCATTTGGCGCCGGAGTGCGGCAATGTATCGGCGAATCGTTTGCGCAGATGGAAGGCGTGCTGCTGCTGGCCACGCTGGCGCAGAAGTGGAAGTTGCGGTTGTTCCCAGATCATCCGGTAGAACCGCAGCCGCTGATTACCCTACGGCCGAAGTTTGGAATGAAAATGCAAGTGGAGCGGCGGACGCGCCGTCTGCTGCGCGGAGCGTAGCTTCGCGTGCGGAGCATCGCTGCAGTCGACGCTCATTGCGCTGCGCGCAACTCCGGACGAGGGCGTCCGGGACCCCGTTACTTTGCTGCCAGATACATGTCCGCGACGTGCCTGACAATTTTCTCTGGGTCCGCGCCAGCCAGATTCGAGAGAGCGACCACGGTGAGCTGATCGTCTACATAGCGGGCGATGGCCGTTTCGAATCCCTGCCATGATCCGTCGTGAGTAATGCAGCGGTGACCGTTTCGCTGAACGATGACCCATCCGAATCCGTAGTTGCTCTTGTTGGTCTGGCCGTCCTTCAATTTCACTGGAGTCCACATCAAGTCGAGACTCGAGTGCTTCAGCAGTTTCTCCGTGTACAGTGCAGCGTCCCACTTCGCCAGGTCAAGAATCGTGAAGTAAAGGCTTCCGTCGGCAGTGGTGTTGACTACCGGCGACACCCATTCCTGATTTTTCAATTCACCCTTCACCAGCCGGTAACCGGCCGCGCGGTTGGGAACGATATCCGCTTCGCTGATGATGCGGGTTGACCCCATGCCCAGCGGCTGAAAGATGCGCTGCTGCAGGAAATCCCCGTAGAACTCTCCGGTGACACGGTGAAGCAGAATGCCGAGAGTCACGTATCCGAAGTTGCTGTAATCCCATTTTGTGCCGGGAGGGTAAGCCAGAGGAATGCTCTCAATCAGCTTCAACTCCTCGTCTTCGGTCCAGTCCTTGCGCATGTCGAAGTCTTTGGGATAGTCGCCGAATCCGGCGGTGTGACTGAGCAGTTCGCGAACCGTCACTTCTTTCCACGCCGCCGGCGCATCGGGAAAATACTTCGTCAGCCGATCGTCAAGGCCGATCTTGCCTTCTTCCACCAGCATCATGACCGCGGTTGCCGTGAACTGCTTGCCGACGGACCCGGACTGAAAATACCGTCTCTGGCTTCACCGGAACCTGCAGTTCGACGTTGGCCAACCCGAAGCCCTCGGAGACGATGGTCTTTCCATTCTTCACGACCAGCAGCGCGAGGCCGGGAATATGCTGGTGCTTCATCTCGGCCTTCACGTAGTCAGCGACAGCGGCGGTCGTCGCCGAGCTTTGGGCCAGCGCCGTGCCCATCGAGACAAAGCTCATCAAAGCGAGAGACGAGCCAACGACCCAACTGGAGGACAAACGCAGAAGATTCATGAAACCCTCAAAGATCAGGATTGTCCACCGAGAAGCTCGGTGGCCTTAGGTTTTATCGTTTACCGATCATCGATCATCGTTCATGGATCAGCGATACCGAGCGCGGCGCGTCACGGAATCCGCAACCTCGCCTCGGCCGTTCCGCGATCGCGATGCATCCACTTACGCAAAATGTAATATTCATTCACGGGACGGTCGTCGGTAATCGCGGGCGTCTCCGGCGCAATGGCGATTAGAGAATCAAGCGGCATTTCCTGTCCCAGCAGCGTATTCAATTGCTCGATCGCGATAGTCGTGCCGTCGCGAGCCGGATCCCACTCCGTGAGATCGGTAAGCGCATTCGCCGGCATCCGCTGCACAAGTTCCTCGGTCGATCGCCGGGCAATCGGTTGCTCGCTGCACAAAAAGTGAACTCCAAACTCGTCGCGAAACACGCGCACGTAAGGAAACGAATCACGAACAGAGCGAGCTACAGCCGCCACATCAACCGGATCTGCATCCGGCGTAGCTGGTAGCCACTGCTGTAGGATCCCTCCCGCGCGCAAGTGCTGCTTAACCACAGAATAGAATTCCTCCGAGTAAAGCAGGCTCGATCCCGCAGCCTGCAACGGCGGCGGCGGATCAATCGTGATCACGTCGAATTGTTCCGGTGTCCGCTCCAGAAAACGCCGCCCATCGTCGATCACGACATGCGCCAGCGGCGAGGCCAGAATCTCCTGCCCGTCGCTGTGGTAATAGCTGAACAATTTCGGAACGCTGGGAACCAGCTCCACGGCCGTAACCGGAATTCCCCACGAGTGCAGCGAGCGAAACGTAGTGCCCATGCCGAAGCAGATCACCAGCGCGTCTTTCGGCGGACGATCCATCTCCGCCAGCGGCAGATGCGCCATCCATTTCGTGATCGGCGTCAGATTCGTGATCCCGTAGCCGTTCACCAGAAGCTTCCGGTACATCCCGTTTCCGGTCGCGATAACGGTCGCCGTCTGGTCGCGCAGCACAATGTATTTCGAGAATCGCGTCTCGTACCCTCTCCCTACGATCATCAGCCAAGCAGAAAGCGCAAGCAACGAATAAACCGCCATGCGCGTCGCAGGCCTCGCGTGCGCCCGAGGACGCAGCGGCGCCAGCCCCAGAATCAGCCACGGCAGCGCCAGAACAATTAATGCCCAGCGCTCGCTCATGAAAGGCAGCAGCCCGAAGCCCGCGAGCAGCGGACCCAGAATGCAGCCCACGACGTTGATCGCATAAGCCGTTCCGGCCCTGCCTGGATCGCCCGCGGAAAATCGGTCCACCAGCATCGGAGTAATAAATCCGAGAAGTCCAGTAAAGCCCGCCACGCCCAGCTCCAGCCGCAAGAGTTGATCCATCCTGATGAGCGGGCTGGCTGCGATCAGCGGCAACAGCGCGCAAGTCGCCAGCGCACTCCATATCAAGGGATTCTCTTTCGTATGCCGCAGACTCCAGCGCCGGTAAACTACCGAGCCGATAAAAGTTCCGAGCAAATAAACTCCAAGAATCGAAGCGAACGCATAGACCACAGTCCCGAAATATGGCGTGTAGCAGCGCACCCAAACCACTTCCATCGCCATGCAGGTAAGCCCGCTTAGAAACAGAAGCCACAGAATCGATCTGCCGTCGGACCCGTTGACCGCCGGCGCCGCGACAATTCTTTCCGGTTCGCTTGACGGATTGTGCCGCCACTTCAACGAGAGTGCGAACGCCGCAATCGCGATCGTGCAATTGCAGGCAAATCCGACCTTCAACGTCCCGCGAAATCCCAGAAGTTCAATCAGAAACAGAGGAACGTGCGTCCCGATCACCGCACCGAAAACGTTCGCTGTATAGAGATAGCTGAACGATCGCCGCGCCTCGCTGGGAATCGTCTGCCCTATGGCTTGCATCGCTACCGGGACGGTCGCTCCCATCAGCGCGCACCACGGCACGACCGAGATTCCAACCCATATCCCTGTGACGGAGTAATACCCGAACGATGACGACAGTGCGGAGTGTGCCACCAGTCGCCGTCCCCACACGAAAGCGTAAGGCACGACGATGCCCGAGATTCCGATCAGCAATTCAATGACGGCATAGACGCGCAAGGCTGAAATCCGGCCCGTTCGCCGTGAACTCAGCCAGCGCCCACTGGCCCACGATCCCAGCCCCAGCCCGGCCATGAACACCGAAAGCACGATCGAGACCATGGCAGTCGTTACGCCAAATTGAGCCATGGCCAGCCGTAGCCAGACCAGTTCGTACAACACGCTGCAAAAACCCGAGATGAGAAAGAAAAAGAAGTACCAGTTCACGAATGATTCGCTCGCGCGTGCAAGATTTCAATTCCACAATCCGGTTCCTTCGGCACACGTCGAGTGTAGAGAGGTTCCAGAAACGAGGCAAGACACGAGGAAGAATGATTTGCGTGGGCTTTCGCGAGTGCCTGCCCCGAGCTCGTCGAACGGGCGTCACGCGTCGCAACGAATTGCCATGATAGTGATAAAAATAAAGACAGCCATGCCCTCCACCGGATCCGCCGTGCCCGCCCCCCTCGACCTGACCTGCGTTCGTTCTCAGTTCCCCGCGCTCGCGCAAACCGTGAATGGATTTCCCGCTGCATTTCTCGATGGCCCCGGAGGAACGCAAGTTCCGCAGCGCGTGATTGACGCCATCTCCGATTACCTGCGCCGCGACAACGCCAACACCGGCGGAGCCTACTTCACCAGCCGAAACACCGACGCCATGATCGCCGCTGCCCGCGCCGCCATGGCAGACTTTCTGCACTGCGGCGCCGATGAAGTCGTGTTCGGTCCCAACATGACCACGCTGACCTTTGCCATATCCCGCGCAATCGCCCACGACTTTGGACCGGGCGACGAAATCCTGGTCACGCGCCTCGATCACGACGCCAATGTCTCGCCCTGGCTCGCGCTCGAAGAAAAAGGAGTGACGATCCGCTGGGCGGAAATTCACAACGAAGATTGCACCCTCGACCTCACCAGCTTGGCCAGCCAACTGAGCAGCAAGACCCGGCTCGTCGCCGTCGGATACGCCTCGAACGCCGTGGGCACGATCAATCCAATCAAAGAAATCGTTCGCCTCGTGCACTCCGCAGGTGCGCTCGCCTATGTCGACGCCGTCCACTATGCTCCGCACGGTCTGATTGACGTGGCCGCGCTCGATTGCGATTTTCTGGTGTGCTCGACCTACAAATTCTTCGGCCCGCACATGGGAGTGCTTTTCGGCAAGCGCGATCACCTCAGGCGGCTGCGCCCTTACAAAGTCCGATCCGAACACCAATGCGATTCCGAATTGTTGGGAGTGGGGCACGCTCAACCACGAGTGCATCGCCGGCATCACGGCTTGCGTGGATTACATCGCCGATCTCGGCAGGCGCGCCTCTCCCGAAGTCTCCAATAGACGAGCAGCGATCGAGGCTTCGTACGAAGCCATTCACAAGCACGAACGCGGTCTGCTGGAAAGAATCATGGCCGGCTTGAAGAAAATCCCCGGCCTCAAAATCTATGGCATCACCGACCCCGAGCAGTTCGACCAGCGCTGTACCACGCTCGCCGTGAGAATCGACGGTTACACTCCGCTCGAACTCGCCACCAAACTCGGCGACCGCGGCCTGTTCACCTGGGATGGAAATTATTACGCGTTGAATCTCACCGAGCATCTCGATGTGGAGAAATCCGGTGGCTTCCTGCGCATTGGACTTGTCCACTACAATACCGTCGAAGAAGTCGAGCGTCTTCTGGCCGCACTCCGGGAAATTGTGGGAGCATAACTCGCAGTGAGCAGTTTTGTCCCTTCTGCTAATCCTCAGCCGTTAGCGATTTAGAAATTTTCCAGCCGTAAGCCCAAAAACACGTCAGCCCAGAGAAACGTCCCTGGGCTGTATTCGGAACTTGGGCGGACGTGAGATAGACCGACGAACGGAGACACTGCCGAACCAAGTGCCGGCGTTTACGGCCAGCGCTTCGCGGTTTCTTCCCATCCGGCAGCGCGCACGGGCTGCGGCGGAGGCATAGTCGGCGTGGTTGGAACCGGAATTCGGGTTGTGGCCTGGGGACCGTTCACCGCCGCCGGCAACACCGACTTGGGCAGGTCCAGCATCGCCTCTTTTTCTTCCGAGAGCAGCGGAGCCACCAGTCGCAGCGCCTCCACTTCTTTCTCGAGGCGGGTGAGTTCCATCTCTTTTTGTCGCAATACTTCGTACACATTCTTCATAAACAGGTCACCTGCGAGTTCGGACGTAGTGTGCAACCTTCCTCGAACTTTAGCAGAGTTGGTTCCGTTGTCAAGAGATTCGCACCCTGAGGATCGCAGGAATGTTGCAAAAAAGCGCACATTGGGAAACTGAGCTAAGTGTCAAAGGGGGTGGTAGTTGCAGTTGCAAAAAACGGCAACCCAGCAAGAACTGGGACTGGACGCGGAATCGAATGGCGGAACGGCTAGCGCAGCAGGAACACAGCCGCCACCACGGCCGCAACCACAAGAAGTGCTCCGACAATATATTTGTTGGCCGCGAACCACGACCGCGAAGGCGCAAGTCCGGCACTTAACACCAGTTCGGGCACCGGAGCGTTTTTCGCGACCGCCGTCGCTGAATTAAGATCCGCCTTTGCTTCCGGTTGGGAAGGCGCGGCCGCAGCCGGCGTTGAAGGCGGAGCTATTTTCGAAAAATCTCCGGTCGCGGGATGCTTCTCAATTCCTTTCGCGGGGGCCGGGGTGGCAGAAAGAGTCGCGATTGGCGAAGCCTCGGGCAGCGCCAAAGATGGGGCCACGTTCACAGCAGACGAGTTCTGCGGAGCCGCTACCGACTGTGCTGCCGCCGCAAATGCCCGAGCCGCTGGCGGAGAAGCCGAAGCGGCTGAGATCGAAAGTCCGGTCAACGTTCCTGACAGCGAAGTTCCCAGCGCCGGAGCCGCTGGCACTTTGGCCGATGCGCTCGCCGTCGAAACCGCGGCACCCGAGCTCGGCCTCGACGCGGCTGGCGGAGTCCTGAGCTGTCCGCGCCACTTCTTCTCTTCACACTCCACGCAGAAAGTTCGTCCGGCCGAAACCGGAAAGCCGCAAGCCTCGCACTTGCGCAGATTCCGCAACACCGGCGGCACATGAGTCTGGTCAAGCTCAGCCGGCTTTTGCGCGTCCGTGCTCGCACCGGCCGCCGACCAGAAAAACGGCTTCTTCGCGGGACTTATCTTCGCCGCTAATTCTTCACCTGCACTCGCAGTCGGTGCCGTAGGTCCCGTTGGTTCGGGCAACACCGTGGCCGGCTGCGCCACGGCAATCGCGATTTCGGCTGCTGCGTGAACCTCCTGCGCCGCTACTGCTGAAGTTTTTTCCGCAGCTATGCCCTGAACTTCATTCTGAATATCACTCTGGAAATTACTCTGAACTCCGCCGGAGACTTCGCTCTGCGCGGCGGACGCCTCTACTACCCTGGCGTCGCTTTGAACCTCGACCCGAACTTCGGGCTCGAACGCCTCAAGGATTTCATCCTCATCCACTTCCAGAACAGGCTCGTCGAGAATCTCGCCAGCCACACTCTGGGCGGAGGCATCCACGACGCTCTCCGCGGCAGGCCCAGAGGCCTTCAACCGCTCGGGAAATTCCTGCACCGCGTGTGCCAGCTTTACCGCGGTTTCGACCATCTCGCTCAGCCGTTGCAGGGCCGAGAGATCGCGCTCGCCAAACGCATTCACCTTGCCTGAGAAAAGTTCAAAAACTCCCAGGACTTCGTCATCGTGCACCACCGGCATCACGACTACCGATGCGATGCCCATCTGGCGGCAGACTTCGCGGTTGACGCGCACGTCGCGCTCGGCGTCGTCACAACGCAAAGCCTGGCGCGTGCGCACGCTCTCGCCCGACAGTCCAAACTCTGCCGATAGCAGCGCGCCCAGTTCAGGAGCGTTGCTCCCACTGCTGGCGCGGCATAGCATGTCGTTTTTGCCCAGACGGCGCAGGGCGATCGCCGCTCCCGTTGATCCAGTGATGTATTGCGCTCGGTCGGCGAGTAATTGAAGAGTGGCGTCGAGATCGCGATACGCCATCTCGGCCAACGAGCGGCCTCCATCTTCTCCGGGAAAACGCGCGTCCGATTGGATTGCGGTGCGCGCCGCCGCATTGGCCGCTGCCAGGGCCGCCGAGAGGCTGGCCTGGGAAGTCCGAGTTGCGCTGCCTTCGTGCAATGCCCCTCCGTATAGTCCGGCGTCTGCGTTCAGGCTCTCGGTTGCAGCAGCAGTGAAACGCTGCCCTCCGGAAGCCGGAAAGTAGAAGCCAGAAACCGAGCGCGGCGGAGGGATGGCGCAGTCCGGTCACCGCGGACTCATCACAATCTTTTTAAGGATGCAGTTAGCATGAGTCTCGCTCGCGACGCGAGCAGTGTCAAGAACCAGTCCACGCGGAAGTACCATGACAAAAGTGTTACCCCCCGCAAACAGCAGTGACGGAGAGGAGCACGAGGTGTCGTGACATTTCTTTCTCCTCTTCAGGGCCTGTTCATCTTTCACTTCCCGGCCACGGGTTGACGCCCTTCGGCAAGTCCGGGGCAAGCTGTGGGGCATTCTGTCGCACCTTCGCGGCGTTATGGAGATACTCCCCTTCTCGATCTATTGGAATCTTCGCGTTAGAGTGAATTTGAAAAATGATCCTAGGGCCACAATCACTTGCGGGCAAAATCCTGAAAGCATGGGAGTTATCCCTTCGTGCTGGAGCTCACTTAGTCTCTGGTCCGTCCATGTTGCGCTGATTCCAGGGGAGAGGCAAGGTTATCCGTCACGATCGCGGCTGTGGATTTCTTTTGGGGCTGACCTACCTGCGCGCGGTCACGACCTCTGGCTGCCCCACCCTTCGCGGTTTTCGAAGGGTGGGCGCCACAAATGCCGATGCGATCCACTCGTCACATCCAACCGTCGGTAGTGGTGGCCAACCACGGAAAGCCGAGCTACACGCCGGAAAATCTCCTGACACCCATCAGCATCGTTCCCACCCTTCGGCAAGCTCAGGGCAAGCTCCTTCGAAAATCGCGAAGGGTGGGGCAGCCAGGTTCGCTGTCGGCTCCATCCTGGACCAGCAGAAATCGTCGAGACCCCGCATTTGTCGCGGGGTTTGCGGTTTCTGGGTTTCCCGAAATAGGTTGCAAGTTTTCCGAAGGGGGGGGGGTATGATGTTGTCCTTCGGCCCGCCCCCGGTCGTTTTGTGCGCAACGCGGTCTATTTCTACAAGGCTCTATTCCGGTTCGCGGAGAGGCAAATTCATGAACTGTTTTCAGCGTGATTGGAGACTTTCAATTCTCAAAACGTTGCCGGTCGTTGCCAGGCTGGCCCCACCTTTCGCGATTTTCGAAAGGTGGGTACCACAACTGCCGGCGCAATGTTTGCCCGTCACATACAACCGACCCGGTTCCGTGTTAGAAGACGTTCATGCCCGCCCGGCTTCGCCGTTACTACGGCGCTGGATATTCGCATTTCATCACGACCAGCTGTTACCAGCGGCGTCCTGTGCTCGGCACCGCGGAGAATCGCGACCTGTTTCTTGAAGTGTTGGAGCAGGTGCGCCGGCGTTATCACTTTGTCGTCGTCGGCTACGTGGTGATGCCCGAACATGTCCACCTGCTGCTAACCGAACCCGAGCGCGGAGATCCCTCCATCGTGATGCAAGCTCTGAAACAGGGATTCGCTCGACGCCTTTTTCGCAGGATGCGTTCGGGAGTCGGTCCCCAGAGCGGGACACTGGCCTACGGCCACGTCTGGCAATCGCGCTTCTATGACTTCGTCGTTTTCAGCGAAAGCAGGCGCGTGGAGAAACTCCGATATATCCACCGCAATCCGGTGAAGCGTGGACTGGTGCTAGAACCGCAGGAATGGGAGTGGAGCAGCTTTCGTCACTATGCCAGCGGAGACCGAGGGCCGGTCTTGGTCAACGAGCAGCGGAAGGCCGAGCTACACGTCCGGGAAATCACTTGATGTCGGTAGCATCGTGCCCACCCTTCGAAAATCGCGAAGGGTGGGGCAGCCGAGCTACGCGTCCGGGAGATCTCCTGATATCGGCAGCACGGTGCCCACCCTTCGAAAACCGCGAAGGGTGGGGCAGCCGGCTTCTAAAGAATTGACCGCAAAGACCGGCTCTACTGGGTCCGTCCGCGGAGGGCGGACTGCGCTAGCCGATTGGCCTCGGCATTACTCTCACGAGGCACGTGCGAGATGGAGAATTTCAGGGAGCGCGCCAGCTTGCGGCAGGTCCAGTGCAGGGAATAGAGACGCGGGCTGCGGCAGGTGTATTCGCCTGTCATCTGCCGGACCACAACCTCGGAATCCGAATAGACGTGAAGTTTGCGGGCGTGCATCGATACGGCGCACTGCAGGGCTTCCATGAGCGCGACGTACTCGGCGACGTTGTTGTCCTGGCGTCCAATCCACTTCGCAATGCGGATCGGGCCGCTGGCGCAGCCATTGATCACCACTCCAATGCCCGACGGCCCGGGATTTCCCAGGCACCCGCCGTCCACGTAGGCCACTAATTCTGAGATCACTAAGATTTTCGCGCTCAACTGCCGATCGCCAACTGCAAAATGCTAACCGCTAAATGAAAGATGCGCTCATCGCCGCAAACCGTCAAGACGATTATTTGGTTCGCAGTCAGTAATTCTGCGAGGTCGTTCCCTCTGTGAAACATTTGTGCAAAACGCGGATCAATCGACGCTGCCTGTGAATAACTATCCGCAAACTCAATCATTTACATTTCGCGTTATGCACAGCTTTTTAATCGCGATTGCACCAATACTTTGCGTTGACTTTTATGCATGCTCTGTTAAGGTTGCTCCCGTCGACGGTCGAAAGGGACGGCACAAATAAACCTGAGCCGACCCGAGAGACTGAATGATCAGCCGGGCGGGGCGACCTGCAAGGCGACCAGACCTGAAAAAACCGACGGCTCTGCGAGGGGTAGTTGGGGTTTGGAACTGCGAAAGTAGTGATCATATCAAGGGGTCGTGACGGTACATGCATCCACGCTGTTAGCTCCCTCGCAGGAGCGAGCAGCTAGAGCATAACCAATGTCACGGCCCTTTCAATTTTTCCCATCCTTTTTTCTTCTCTGATTTCTTCCAGTCGTTTCCCCATTCATAGAACTCAAGAGTCGGAACTCGCGCTCTGCCGAGCCACCTTTGCGAATTGTGATAGCAGCCGAGCTGCGCTCGGCATGGACAGCCGAGGGCGGCTGTCCCCACATAACCTCTCCACTGGATCTCGCTCCAAATAAAAACCTCCGCCACCCTTTCGGGCAGCGGAGGCAGTTTTACGAAGATGCTACTTTGTTTCCTTGGGAGCCGGGGCGAAGGCGTCGGCGAACGCTTTCGCATTCGGAACTCCCACTCCGGTGACATTGTCCCATCCGGTCTTGGTCTTCAACGATGCCGGCGTGCCGCACGGCGTGATGCCGAATCCGACAATCGTTGTGCAGTCAGTGCCGAAGGAGATGACGATCGGCGTCGCTTGGAAATCAGGGTCATCCCAGATTGCGCTGACGAAGTTGGTTGGCGAGGAGCCGCCCATCACGTCATTCGCGTTGTAGTTGTTGGTCAACTTGGCTGACTCCTTGATGGAGGCGGTCACGTCAAACTTAGAGTTGATGGGAACGATGTCGTAGATTGTTCCCGCCGGCATGGAATACAGGTATGGCGCGGCGTCGCCCAATGGCTCGCCCGCTTCCTGGTTGGCAATGGCCCACAGTCCAGAGAACATCGGAGTTGCCAGGCTGGTTCCTCCCCAGACCTGCCAAACCTGCTCCGGAACCTGGCCGGGGATGCTGATCAGAATGGCTGCTCCGGTGAACGGATCGGCCAGCCACGAAACATCCGGCAACAGGCGAGCCTTGCCGGGAAGCGCCTTCTGGAACCACGGCTTCGGAAAGCCTGCCAGACAATCGCCACTGGAATCCTGTGTGGCACAACCGCTGGGGCCGCCACCGCCGCCGCCCAGAAATCCGAAGGCCAGGGGCGGATCGAATACTTCGAATTCCTCTGCCAGCAGTGTCTCATTGTTGCCCCAGCCCGCTTGCCACAGGATTTGATTGCTGCTGTTCAGCGCCAGAGTGGAGCCGCCCACAGCGGTCGCCCATGGCGAATCCGCGGGAGCTTGCACTGTGGCCGGAATCCCAAACACAGTGAAGTCGCCGTCGTCACCCGTGGCGAAGTTGGTCGAAATTCCCGAGACGGCTGCAATTTCGGAAATCAGGTTTTCGTTGGCCAGTTCGGTCGCGGCCGTGAGCGATTCCACCGAGCCGTAGCTGCCCGAAATAACGTTGCCCAGGCCGTAGTTCACGGCCGTATATTCGGCCTCGTTCACGTCCTGGAAGCTGGCGGACGGCGGAACCACCAGGTTGATGTTGGCGCCGGGAGCGATCGCATGGGCCCACTCCACGTCCAGATTGATTTCCACCTGATCGGTCGCTTCGCACAGGCTCGGCGTCGGGGTGTAGATGATCTGGAAGTTCGACGAAGTCAGAGCCGGTAGCCCGAACTTCTTCGAGAATGCATTCGCATCCTGCGTGATGGTGAGTGATCCGCACCAGTCGAGGATCGCGATGGTCTGCCCCGTGCCGTCAAATCCTTCTTTGTACAGGCCGGTCAGGTTGAAGGCCGTCTGAATCGATGGTGGCGTATAAGCGCAACCGTTGCTGGTCAGGCTCTGCAGGTTCAGGTGCTTGCCGGTGAAGGTTCCGATCGGAAACGATCCGTCGTTGTTGGTCGAGATCTTTTCGGTCACGTTGCCGTTAAAGCAAACCGATGAGAAGAGGTTGCCGGCTGGAGTCAGATTCGCTGCGACAACGTTCGCGCTGCTGGCGGTCTTTTGCGTGGGCGGGGTTGGCCGCTGCATGGCGGGGTGCGTGTACTCGCCGGAATCCAGTCCGGAAACCGAGAACACCAGAGGTGAGGCGTCGCCATCGACAAAGGGATCGCTGGCGTTGGCGCGGACAACTTTATCCCGCACCTGATAGTTATTGAGCTGAACATGGAAGGCTGTCTGTACGTCGCGCACCGAGCCCGTGGCTCGAACGAAAAAGTTGTCGGGGCCGACTTTGGAAACCTTCAGATTGTGCGACTCCAGAAACTTCTGCACCGTCGCTGCTTCCGCCGCCGTCGGCGCAAACATTCTTGCGATCTCGGTGCGGTTCAGGAAGTGCCGGTAGCTGGGTGAGTTGCGGTCGTAGAGCTGTTTGGCAAGGGAATCCATCTGGCTGCGATTGTGTGGCTTTAGCCAGATGCTGACGTCCATTGTCTTTGCCGGATCTTCGGGCCCAAGATTTCTCGCCGTCTTCACATACTTCGGCGTGTTGTGCGAAACGAAGCTTCCGGCAAAAGCCGGCAGCGCCACGCAAGCGATCAATGCGACAACCGCGAGGCAGAGGCCGGGCGTTGTTTGGCGCCTGGTTCTGATTGCGGGGATCACTACTCCTTGTTTCATTTGCATCCTCCTGGGGAGCGGGCTGGAAACGGTTGTAAGAATTGGGTTCCACCACAGAGAACGAGAACGATCCTCCTTCTCCGTTGGGAAACCTGTCGGCATCAGAGAACAGCATCACCAGTGTTACAGGGGAAAACACGGAGCGATATGCTTCCCGCCGAAAGGGGCGAGGGAAGCGGCAATTCGCAGTTTCCACATCCGCGAATGCGCGCCATAGTAGCGGGTTTGGCGTCCCTTGGCAAGCGCAGGTAAATTCATCTTTTCCACTACCTGATTCACGCGTTGCAGGCTTGCTCACAACCCGTCCGGGCGCTGAATATTTCCCGCGTCGCGAGATGGAGCTCGTCCCGATTCGCGCGCTGTGTTTTTCGTTCCACTCCCCTCGCGCCAGCCTGTAGAAAATCGTTTTACTAAATCGCCCACTCCTGTGGGATAATTCCTCCCCGGTAACCCTCCGCGTCGTCCTACGCGTCGCGGACATTCCACGAAATCAATGAAGGCGGAAATCTTATGGCAAAGAACCCCCTGACCCGTCGTCAATTTATTCACCTTGGCACCGGGGCAATCGCCGCCACGACGGCCGCGACAGTCGTCCTGCAACCGCATCTTCTCTCAGCCGCACCGCGCCCTGGTATGCCTCTTTCTCCGGCGCGCCCGGTCGCACCCAGCGACACCGTGCGCTTTGCTTCCATCGGCACTGGCGTGCGCGGATGCGAACTGCTCCAGGCCACCACTCTGGTGCCCGGCGTGAAATGCGTCGCCGCCTGCGATCTCTACGATAGCCGCCACACCGCCGCCCGCGAGGCCGTCGGCGATCCCAGCATCGACGTTACGCGCGAATACCGCGCCATCCTCGATCGCAAAGATATCGACGCCGTCATCATCGCCGTCACCGACCACCAGCATCGCCACATCTTCGAAGACGCCTGCGCCGCCGGCAAAGACGTCTACTGCGAAAAGCCGATGTCGCACACGGTCGAGGATGGATTCTCCATGATTGAGGCTGCTCACAAAAATAACCGCATTATCCAGATCGGCAGCCAGCGAGTCAGTTCCGTTCTGTACGCCAAAGCCAAAGAAATTTACGACTCGGGCAAACTGGGCCAGGTCTACTCCATCAACGCGTATTGGGACCGCAATTCTCCCAGCGGCGCCTGGGTCTATCCCATTCCTCCCGACGCCAGCGAAAAAACTATCGACTGGAATACATTCCTCGGCAGCGCCCCCAAGCGCCCGTTCGATCCCGTTCGCTTTTTCCGGTGGCGCTGCTTCACCGACTACGGCGAAGGTCTCGCGGGCGACCTGTTTGTCCACTTGATTTCTGGTATCCACTTCATTACCGGAACCAACACCGTCGCCCAGCGCGCTCAATCCTCCGGCGGTCTCTACCACTTCAAGGACGGCCGCGAGTATCCCGATCTGATCGAAACGCTCTACGACTACCCGAACTTCAAAGTGACGCTGCGCTGCAACCTCAACAACGATGGCGGAGAATTCATCGGCTTCTACGGCACCGAGGGAACGATGATCATTCGCAACTCAACGCTCAGCTTCGCGCCGCAAGATACTCGCCCCGAACCGGAGGGCTACTCAACCATGGGCTGGCCCAAGGAACTGCGCGAGCAATATCTCAAACAGTGGGAAGCCGATCATCCCAGGACGGCCGTCCTGGCCACCAAGCTCGACAAAGACGAAGAGTCCTATGCGTCGCCTGCGGGATACAACGATACCGCCGACCACCAGGCTCACTTCTTTGGCGCAGTCCGCAGCCGCAAGCCGGTAACGGAGAACGAAATATTCGGCAACAACGCCGCCATCGGCTGCCACCTGTCGAACTTCGCCTACTTCAACAACGACGTAGCCGTCTGGGATCCCAACGCAAAGAAGATCGTGAAGGGATAAAGAAAAATAGAGATAGTAGGGGGTGCCCCGTCCTTGTCCCTGCGTTTTCTTGCAGGGACAGACGGGGCTTTTGATTTTTGACGCCGAAGCAAAAGCTGGCAGCGCATCTCCACCAACTTTTGTCATTCCGAACCGGCCTTAGCCGGTGAGGAACCTGCTTTTTCGTCACTTCTTCTTTGGCAAATACTTCTTCTCCACCGAAGCAACGATCACATAATTCGGATCGACCATCTCGTTGAGATGAACTTTCCCCACCTTCGACAGCAACTCGTACGCATCCAGCTCCGACAATCCGTAGTCGCGGTGAATCCAGTGCACCAGTTCGGTCATGGCAATGCGAAATGCATCGTCCAGCGGACGGTAAGCGCCCACCGTCATAATGGCCTCGTCATTCTCAAACTCTGGCCACTCAATCGTGCGTCCCTTGATCACACTCAATTGCACTCGTGCCTTCAACGGGACCTCGATCGCCGATCCGGCCGCCTCGCCGTCTCCCATGGCCGCGTGCCCGTCTCCGAGATAGAGCAGCCCGCCCTTGACGTTCACCGGGAAATAAACCGTGTTGCCCACGCTCGCTTCCGGAGAGTCGATGTTCCCGCCAAACTCCGCCGGCACCAGCGAACTGCGCGCCTCGCCACTCGCCGGAGCCACCCCGATGCACCCAAAGAACGGATGCATCGGAATCGGCACCGAAAAATCCGTGTCAATCGCCTTGAACGTAGCCGTGTTCGCCGCATGATCGATGTGATAAAACCACACCCGCTCCGGCAGCGGAGCTTCGAGCACCGGCGTGTAATGCGTGCCATTCAGCGAGCCGAATCCCGGAGAGAAGGCGCCGATGCCATATTCGCCGTCGACCTGCAGATCGAGAATCTTCACGACCAGCGTGTCGCCCGGCTCCGCACCCTCGACATAAAACGGCCCGGCCAGCGGATTGTCTCCCTTGGCCATGCTCAAAGTGTCGCCCGGCTTCTTCAGCCCATTGCCAAAGCAGTCGAGCGTGTTGGTGTCGAGAATGTCCCCCGGCTTGAGGTGAGCAACCGGCTCGGCCGTAGCGAAAAGATATTTCACATTGGCGTTGGTCGTGGTGTAGTGGACGACGTTCTGCGCCAGCGCGGAACCAGACAGCACAAGAACAACAAGAACGCGAGCAATCATGAGGGCGCCTCCCAGGTAGATCGTCAATTGTAGCGAAGAGCCCCCGGGCATCCCGTCGGTATCGAGAAGAAACCAGTCGCACGTCTTCAACGCGCAGGCCCGTACACCCTAGCGATTAGCGGCGAGTTCAGAGCTTAGCCATGAGAATCGGCCTGATTCCTTTTCCGACGCCGCGGCTCACTGCTTCTTCGCTGCGGTCAGTTGAACACTGTACGTCACCAAACCCCACTCTGGTTGAGAGAGGGGCACTGTCGACGCGCCACCATTCAATACCCCGCTGGATCGACGAAATAACTGAAGGTCGAGGGCAAGGGCTTTCTTCGAATCCCTCTCGTACGAACCCGAGGTACCGGAAATTTTAGCTCGGAACTGTCCATCCCGATACTCCGCTCCTTCCTCAACGCTGGCCGGTTCCGACGCGAGAAACGCATGGACGGTACCAGACTTGTCGACAGTGAGTGTCAGCGGAACTTCGCGTGTTTCGGTCTGAACGGTCCCGTTCCACGTTCCGGAGAGAGAGGCCAGCGCATTTGCTTCCTTAGCAGGCTGTTGCCGGTCGTGGTGCGCCGCCTTAACGCGGTTTTCGCGATAAGCAGGAATCAGTAAAGAGGCGATTTCGTCGGCGACTTCTTTCGCGACGGTCGCATGGCCGGTGTTGACCAGGACTGCGATGGCGATTTTTTCTGCGGGCACTGTGAACAGCAATGCTTGCGCATAATCATAGCCGCCGCTGGCGTACATGACCTTGTACCCAAACCGATCCTCGTGCCACCAACCAAACCCATATCGATAACCGTCGTCCGCGGGCACGGTCGAGGCCTGCATTTCGTCTATGGCTGAAGCGGAAAGGACCGGACTCTTCTCAGCCACATGTTCCTTAAGATGAAACATCCCAAAGCGCACCAGATCATGTGCGCTGCAAAAAAGGGATGACGCGGCTTCCTGACTGCTGGGTTCGTTTGGGCTCCAGTCGGCAGGACTGCCGTCAGAGCTGCTGTATCTTTGGGCTGCATATGCCTCGAGGCCCGGAGTTATGCCAAGAGAGCAGTATGTCATCCCAAGAGGCGCCAGAATTTGACTGGTCAGAAAGTCGCCATATTTCATTCCCGACACATGCCGGATGACATCTCCCAGCGCGCCATAGCCCAGATTCGAATAGTCGAAGCGCTCGCCGGGCTTCCAAATCAAGACTCCAAAGCGGCTGAGCATAATGTCCTGGCAATCGCCTTCGTTTCCACGACAGTAATAACCGTTGTCGTAGGTGGCCAGGCCCGCTGTGTGCGTGGCCACTCGGCGCACTGTTGCGTCGGATGGGTTCCAGATTGAGCTCCTTAATTTTGCCGGTCCGAGATACTCATTGATCGGCCGGTCGAGATCGAGTTGCTTACGGTCGCGCAGAACCATGATCGCGGTGGCCGTCATCAGCTTCGTGACGGAAGCAAGCGCGTACATGGTGTGCTCGGTTGCCGCAATATGCTGCTCCCGATTTGCCCAGCCAAAACCTTTTTCCCAGAGAATCTCATCGTTTCGAGCTACCGCCGCGCTGATCGATGGGATGTGATCGCTGGCGATCTTTTGTTGGATCAACGCGCTGACCGTCGCGAAATCGGGCTTGCCACTATGGTTTGCAGACTGTGACTGCGCGGCTGGCAAAAGAAGCAAGAGAACGATCAACATGGCTGCCGTTGAGATCAGGAAACCTCGACGCCGCTGGGCATGAAGCCCGGTGCTGGTGGGGTCACTTCCCATCCGAGCCTCCTCGAAGGGATACCATTTTAGACTTTTCACTCCGAACGAGGTTGGCCAATTCGTGAAACAGCGTCATCACCTGCTGACTGAAGCTGTAGGTACACGCGACACCAGTTCGAGAATCTAGCTGCTTCCTTTTTTCTTGCGCGCGTAAAAGCGTTGCACTTTCGCCCGATTGCCGCAACGCGTCATGTCGCACCAGCGCCGGTGATGGTTCTTGCTGGTATCCAGAAAAAACCATTCGCAGGTTTTCGAGGCGCAGGCGCGCACGAACGGCAGTTCGTCCGACGCCAGCAACTCGCCGGCGGCGCGGGCCACAGGAAAAGCGATGCCATTGAAAAGTGCCAGATTGTCGAATCGCCACTCGAAGCGTCCGTGCACCTGCTTCAGGCGAAGGTGTGCAGACGCAGACTGAATGCCCGCGTTCACCTGCGCCAGAGCCATCGGCGTAGGTGCGCGTTTGGTGATAACGGCCCAGAAGACCTCATGCATCGCCTCTCGCAATTCTCTGGCCCACAGTAGCGATTTCCTGGCCCGCTCAGGAAACAGCGCGCCGCGTTCGACCAGTGAGTCCGCGTCGGTGGGATCGAGCAACCCGGTGTCTTCGCCAAATCGCGCCAGGTCTGCGTAAGTCTCCAAAAGCTCTTTGGGTTTGGTAGGGCGATCGTCCAGCGTGTTGATGAAATCCAGGGCGACATTGCCTGCGATCAAGTCGAAGCGTGGGGCGCGCCGCCTGGCAGGAACGTCTATTCTTGCGGCCGTTTTCATTTGCAGATTCATCCTGTTCTGACAGCGATCGACTGCCGCTAATCAGTCCTGCCCTACTAGGGTAACATTATCTAACCGTCAAACTACTCTTGACAAGTTATACCTCGGTGCTTAAGATCGTACCTAACCTATAAAACAGTATTAAGAGGTTAGTAGAATGTTTCGCGATCAATCCGGGCAAATCAAAGCGCTTTTGCAAAGCAAACGGATGATAAACATAGGAGGAAGGCCCGTGATCATGCCCGCCGGCCGCCCATCAATGACTCGCAGCCGTGCTGAATCCATCAAGATGGCGCTCGCTTTCGGGGCGATTTATCTGGTGTGGGGATCGACGTATCTCGCGATTCGCTACGCGGTCGAAACCATTCCGCCGCTGGTGACGGCTGGCGTCCGGCACGCGATTGCGGGCTCTATCCTGCTGGCCTTCGCCTGCGCGCGCGGGTTTCGTCCCAAACTCGAGCACTGGAAGGCAGGAGTGATCGTGGGCGGGCTCTTCTTTTTAGTCGGTCATGGGTCGCTGCATTGGGCCGAGCAATATGTTGCATCGGGCATGGCCGCGTTGCTCATTGCGACTGAGCCGATGTTTATTCTGGTTCTGGCATGGGCGATGGGTCAACAGAAGATCAGCCGGATCAGCGCGCTGGGCCTGGGGTTGGGCGTGTTGGGCGTGGCGGCGCTGACCTGGGCGGAGTTAACGACAAAAGGATCGAGTCTGCTGGGATTGCTTGCCGTGCTGCTCGGTTCGCTGGCGTGGTCGGCGGGAGTTGTGATCTCTCCACGGCTGAAGTTACCCGAGGACGCTCTGGGGCGCACGGCGCTCCCGACAATCTGCGGTGCGGCCATGCTTCTGATGGCGGCAGGAATTACCGGCGAGTTCCACGCCACGCATTGGGCCAGTATCTCGCAGAGGTCAATCCTGGGCCTTGGATATCTGATCGTCTTTGGGTCGATCATTGCCTTCACGGCCTACACGTGGCTCTTGCAGCGTTGCCCGCCGGCACTGGTGGCGACGCATACGTATGCGAATCCTGTGGTCGCGGTGTTGCTGGGATGGCTGCTGGCTTCCGAGGTGCTGACCTTGCGTGTGGCGCTGGCGTCAGTGGCGATTCTGGGAGCGATCGTGCTGATTCGGCGAGGCGAACGGGATGTGGATCATCCTGTAATCAAGGCGGGGACAAGGGACGACCCGTTCCAGCCAGCGATTCGCAGGGTGTCATGACTACCGGAACGCTGGCCTCAGCGGTTAAGGCCGGATTTTCTTCTCGATCCTAAACGGCACGAGTGGACTCGTGCCCTTCCCGCTCGCCTGGCTTTCCGCTCGGTTGGCCTTGTTGCGAGACGCCCCTCACACGCGGCAGTTGTCTGGGCGCCAGGTTTGGATTGCCTGCTTGATTTGGCTGCGGCCCAGATTTTCCTTCAGCGTGCGCTCGACCAGTTTCGGAATTTCACCGTCGGATGCGAAGCGCAACGCGATGAGCTGGTCTACGGTCAGCTCTGAGATCCGCGAGCGCAGAGGTTCGGATAAAAGCTGGGTCAGGCGGAGACGTTCTTCGAGTCGAATGACGCGGTCCTGCACTTTGAGTGCATTAAGGCGGATTTTCAATACCGCCGCGAGCAGCGCTGTGGCCAGCAGGATCAGCAGGAAGGCGTGAAAATTATCCCGAAAGTCGCTGTGACCAAAATGCGCGACAAAATGAACGATGCACAGGATCAGAGCGATCACGAAGATTGGGAGCACGAAAAAGTGAAACAGCGGATCCCATCGGGTGTGGTGAGCGTAGGACTGCGGTGTGTCGGCCATGAGCGGCTCCTTGTGCGAAGGACGCCAGTGTAGCAGAGGAGTTGGACAGTCGCGTTGCAGCCCGCGGGACTCGGATGAGACGATGCACGGCAGCCGCCGAACGCCACGGAAAACCGAGGACGCTCCGGAGGCTGGACGCTGTTACTTCGCGGGATCTCCTGTTTTGGCGGCGACGTCGGTGGCTGCTGCAGTGCCTGGGCAGGATGCGGTGGACAATTTTCTTCCGAGGAATGTGCCCGCGGTGTCGGTCGCGCCGCTGATCAGGAATTCCACTTGCCGGCCGCCGATTTTTCCGCTGCTCAAGATTCTTCCGGTCCAAGTGAAAAGGTAAGTTCCGTTGGCCACGCCGTTCATTACCAGTTCATCGCCGTTTGCGTACCACTGGCCGAACCAGCCGGGAGCGTAACTGGGAACAGTCCAACTGCCGCTGTTGGGATATCCCAGGACGGATCCGTCGTTGGTGAACTCGAAACAATAGGTATACGGGTTATTGAGTTCAGGCTCTTTGTAGCCGGTGATGTTGAACGCGCCCGTAAGCTTTGGAAACGGCGGTGGCCCTGCGGCGAACGCGGATAAGCTGACAAGCAAGAGCACAACGCTGAGAAGAACTGGCTTGGTTTTCATCCAAATGCTCCTTGGTCGGGGCGGCTGTATGCGGATTGTTTTTAATTGCGTTTCGTATTTCTTCGGGGGGCGGGAACGCGCTCAGCAGTAAAGCCCTACAAGTTTTCGACATGCGGGAGGGACTGTCAAGATGAAAGATTCTGCATAGGGCAGGCAGGACCAGCGGCACAATTTTGTGGGGAGGATGGGCACCCACGTCTGCCCCCGAGCGAAGCGAGGAGCATCACCCGACCGCTGATCCGAGCCTATCGCGCTTTGCGCGACCCCGGACGAGGCGTCCGGGGCTCCGCGAGTTGATTTACTGCGTGATTCGTTTCGCCACGAGTCGTTTTGTGCTGCGCCTATTTCGGCTGGGGCACGATCCGGATGTACGGTTTCGGCGTCTTCCAGCCGTTGGGATATTTCTTTTTCGCGTCTTCTTCGGAGACGTTGCCGCTGATGATCACGTCATCGCCAGGCTTCCAGTTGGCCGGAGTCGAGACCTGGTGCTTGGTGGTGAGCTGAATCGAATCGAGAACGCGCAGCACTTCGTCGAAATTGCGGCCGGTGCTCATGGGATAAATGAGCATTAGTTTGATCTTCTTGTCGGGCCCGACCAGGAAGACGGTGCGAACCGTGGCATTCAGCGCCGGCGTGCGACCCTCCGACGTTGTTCCGGCGGCTGCGGGCAGCATGCCATAGAGCTTGGCGATCTCAAGCGTAGGGTCGCCGATCATGGGATAGTTGACGCGGTGTCCCTGCGTTTCTTCGATGTCGGCGGCCCACTTGCTGTGGCTGGTGACGGGGTCGACGCTCAGTCCGATGATCTTTGTGTTGCGCTTGGCAAACTCCTTTTCAAGACCGGCCATGTAGCCAAGTTCGGTGGTGCAGACGGGCGTGAAGTCCTTGGGATGGGAGAACAGGATGGCCCAGCCGTCTCCGATCCATTCGTGAAAGTGGATCTTGCCCTGCGTGGTCTCGGCGGTGAAGTCGGGAGCCGTATCGTTGATGCGGAGAACTGGCGCTTCGGTAAGTGTCGCGGTAGTCATGTTTTTTCTCCTAAGTAAATTAGATCGGATCGAGATTCGGAAAACCGACCCGCCTGGGCTTTCAATTTGGCTAAACCGCAAAGCGGATGAAATAAAAAACCCACCCGCTTCACCGGGTGGGTAGGAAGAATCTCGCTGACTTCCTACCCACAGACCTGCGCCAGAGGACAACAACACATGGCGCGGGCTGCGAGGCAAGTCATGGCAACTAGGATAGAAGCGGCGGGGGCAGGTGTCAAACGGTGGGCGCCGCGTCCACCAGATTCCTTGCCACGAAGGGCGGGAGCAGGGATCTCGCATGTTGGGGTTCATCTGTGTTCCCTTGTGATGTCTAGGTTGAGTTGCCTGTTGCGGCTGCCGTCATCTTTCCTGCATCGCTGCGCAAAACCGGAGCATCCTCTTGTCTGGCGCAGCATCTACGAGTCCGGAGAACTTCATGAGCGAAGCGACGCGACGGCTGGCGATGGCGCAGTGGGACGTTTTTTCTGCGAAGGCGCTGGAGGGGAATTCGCTGGCGGTATTTTTCGATGGGCGCGGGCTGAGCGATGCCGTAATGCAGGCGATCGCTCGCGAGATGAATCTTTCGGAGACCACGTTCATTCTTCCACGCGACGAAGCAACCGAGCGGGAGCGCGGAGTGCGGGTGCGCATTTTCACGGTGCAGGAGGAATTGCCGTTTGCGGGTCATCCCACGCTGGGCACGGCTTTTGCATTGCGGGGGGCCAACGCCAAGGCCCCACTTCTCGCAAAATCGGCGAGAAGCGGGGCACCCGATGAAATCAGTGAGACTAAAGAGATCGTGCTCGACCTGAATGTAGGCCGGGTTCCGGTGCGCTTTGAAGACGCGGTGGACCAGCCGGCTTTCGGAGAGATGACCCAGATTGAACCGGTGTTTGGAATTGAACATGACCGCGAGGCCGTGGCACGGGTTACGGGATTGCGCACTGAAGACTTCGATCCTTCGCTGCCAATACAGACTGTCTCCACCGGGCTTCCTTACACGGTGACGCCGTTGCGGTCGCTGGCGGTGATCCAGGGATTGCAGGTGAACGCGAACCGAGCCGCGGAATATCTGGAGAAGACGGGCGGGAAGTTTTTTTACTTTGTGGCGCGGGAGACGGTCGATCCGGCGGCGCGGCTGCACGCACGAATGATTTTCTACAATAGTGAAGATCCCGCGACCGGCTCGGCGGCTGGTTGCGCGGCCTCGTGGATGGTCGCGCATGGTGTGACTCAGCCTGACGAACGCGTCCTGATCGAGCAGGGAATCGAGATGCGGCGGCCCAGCAGAATTTTTGTGCGCGCCGCGCGCAGTGGTGACAAGATAGTTAACGTGCGCGTCGGCGGCAATGCAATTGAAGTGATGCGAGGAGAAGTTTTTCTCTAGGCGCAAGCGCACAAGACGCGTGAATTCCTAAGGCGCACCTGCTGAAAGAAAAATCAATGGCCAGAAAGTCCCATTGGCACCGGCGCTACTTTACAGGTGTGCGACTTCTGGTTAGCATGCAAGTCGCTCTGAAAATTCTTCATATTGAGAAATGAAATCCCATGGTTGGCTCGGCCGGGCCGGGCGAATCCAGCGGGATTGCAAGAAGGCGGATGAAACCAAAGCGCACGATTCTGTGTGTCGACGACAACGAGCAGTCTCTCTCTCACCGTAAAATTATGCTGGAGACGCGCGGCTACCGCGTGGCCAGCTTCTCCCGGGGGGAAGAAGCGCTGGAGCGCTTCCGCCAGGGAGGTATCGACCTGGTGATCGCCGACATGGCGATGCCGGGACTCGATGGGCCGCAATTGATCGCAAAGATCAAAGATGTATCGCCGACGACTCCCGCGATTCTTATCTCGAGCAAGGTCCGGATCTACGATCACGATTCGCAGGCCGACGTTTTTCTGACTAAAGGAATGTACGCGCCTATCGATCTGCTGGAGCGAGTGCGGTTGCTGCTGGTGCGCAAGCGCGGGCCCAAGCGGCTGCAGCAACAAAGGCCGTCGGGGACATTTCCATCCCAGGTCGGCGTCGCGTAAGACTCTTCACCACAAAGACACTAAGGTTCACGAAGGAATTCACCGGGGTTTCCCTTTGTGACACTTTCTATTGTGCGCAGGTGTCGTCGTTTGTTTGAGCGGACCTTCGTGTAAGATTCTTGTCAGGCATGGGTTCCGCATTCATCGAAGCAAAAGACCTGCGCAAGACCTACCACATCGGCAAAATCGAGGTCGAGGCGCTGCGCGGCATTTCGTTCGAGGTACAGAAGAGCGAGTTCGTCAGCGTCGTTGGACCGTCGGGTAGCGGGAAATCCACTCTCTTCTATCTTCTGGGCGGCCTTACGCGGGCTGACGGAGGCAGCGTGTTGCTCGACGGCGACGATCTGGCCAAGCTATCCGACGGCGAACGCACCCGTATGCGCAAGCGCAAGATCGGATTTGTGTTTCAGAAATTTAACCTGCTGCCTACGCTGGACGCGCGATCGAACATCATGATGGCGCAGGAAATTTCTGGCAATGGCGACCGCGACCCGGCGCACTTTAATCGGATTACCGATCTTCTTGGATTGACCAAGCGGCTGGGACATCGTCCGTCGGAGCTTTCCGGCGGTGAACAGCAGCGGGTCGCGCTGGCGCGGGCGCTCATCAACAAGCCTGCCGTTGTGCTGGCCGACGAGCCTACAGGTAACCTGGATTCGAAAAACTCCGATGTGGTTCTAGGCATGCTGCGGCGGTCAAAAGATGAACTGGGCCAGACAGTACTAATGATTACGCACAATCCCGAGGCCGCGAAGTATGGTGACCGTATCATCCACATGCGCGATGGCCAAATCGTGAAGCCGGAAGACGATCCGCAGTGGGTGGCGCACTAGGACGGCGCGGACGATATTGGAAAAGCGAAAATCCCACTTCTCGCGCAAAGAACGCGCGAGAAATGGGGCACCCAGCTTCGCCTCAGGGCAGGCTCCTTCGGCTTCGCTCAGGGCAAGCTGCGTCCGCCCCTACACGAGTCGCGATGTTATGCTAGTGAATTCCATTCCTGATGAGGGCTGTAACCTTTCATGGCTGACCCAGTGACTTCCAACCCAGAAATTCCTGCCGTTCCAGCTGTCTCCGAGAGTACCGAGTCGTTCGGCGACATTCTTTCGCAGTATCAGAAGAGCCATTCGCGCAAAGCGGAGGGCGGCAAGCAGATTCAGGCCACCGTGATTGCGGCGACCGATGAATCGGTATTCCTGGACATTGGCTACAAGTCGGAAGGCATTCTGCCGGTGGCCGCGCTGCGCGGAGAGGCGGTGAAGCCGGGAGACAAGTTTCTGGTTTCTGTGAAGGGGCGCGACCCGGATGGTTATTACGAGTTGTCGCTGCTCAAGGTCGAGCGTCCCATGGATTGGACGGCGCTCGAGAAATCCTTTGCCGACAAATCTGTAGTGCTGGGCACGGTATCGGCCCTCGTGAAAGGGGGCTTCAGTGTTGACGTCGGTGTGCGCGCGTTCATGCCAGCCTCACGCAGCGGCGTGCGCGATGCGGCGGAGATGGAAGGTCTGGTGGGGCAGGAAATTCGCTGCCGCATCATCAAGCTTGACGTTACCGATGAAGATGTTGTCGTCGATCGGCGGGCGGTTGCGGAAGAGGAAGAACGGTCGGCGAAAGACCGGCTCTACTCGAAGATCCGAGAGGGCGAAACCGTAAGCGGGACGGTGCGCAGCCTGACCGACTACGGCGCTTTCGTCGACATCGGTGGAGTCGATGCGCTGCTGCACGTAGGTGACATCGCGTGGGGGCGTGTCAATAAGCCTGCGGACGTGCTTTCGATCGGCCAGCAGGTTGAAGTGAAGGTCCTAAAGCTGGCGAACGACGCCGACAAGCGCAGAATTTCAGTTGGACTCAAGCAGCTGCAGCCGCATCCGTGGGATGCGGTCGCGCAGAAATTCAAAGCCGGAGAGCGGGTGCGGGGCACAGTAACGCGGCTGATGGATTTCGGGGCATTCGTCGAACTCGAGCCCGGCATCGAGGGCTTGATTCATATTTCCGAAATGTCGTGGTCCAAGGGCAAGATCAGAAAAGCAAGCGACGTCGTGAAGGAGGGTGAGACGGTTGAGGTGGTGATTCTGCAGGTGCAGGCGCCGGAGCGCCGCATCTCACTCGGACTCAAGCAGGCGCTGGGGGATCCGTGGGCTGACATCGCACAACGCTTTCAGGTTGGCTCGGCAGTCGAGGGACCCGTCACGAATCTCACCAAGTTCGGCGCGTTTGTACAACTTTCTGAAGGCATCGAAGGCATGGTCCACGTTAGCGACATCACCGCCGAGAAGCGCATTAACTCTCCGCACGACATGCTACGCGTCGGGCAGGTGGTGAAAGCGCAAGTGCTCGCCATCGATCTCGAAAAGCGCCAGATGCGGTTGGGGATGAAGCAACTCGTCCCGACCGGCATCGATGAATATCTCGCCGAGCATAACGAGGGCGATATAGTCACCGGGCGATTGATGGACGATGCCGGAGGCCGCGCCGAACTCGGTGAAGGCATCCAGGCCACCTGTCGAGCGGCGGCGGCGAAGGATCCGGTGCCGACCGAGGCATCGGCATCCTCCAAGGCAGACTTATCTTCTCTGAGCTCCATGCTGCAAGCCCGCTGGAAAAGCGGTTCCAGTCCCACACCCAAAGCAGAGCCTGTGCGCGCCGGGCAGGTCCGTAGTTTTCGCATCGTGAAGCTGGACAGGGTTGCTAAGAAAATTGAAGCGGAGCTGGCATAGCTACTAGCTCCGTTCCGCGAATGAGGGCCGCGGCAGCGTCCGTCAGGCGCTCCTGAATTGTCAGTCGATACGCGGGTGCTGTAAAATGAGCGCACGAGCGGGAGTAGCTCAGTGGTAGAGCGCGACCTTGCCAAGGTCGATGTCGCGGGTTCGACCCCCGTCTCCCGCTCCAGATTTTGTTTCCCGCCGGCTGGCCTTCCTCAGATGGACTTTTTCTCGCCGGGACGCTAACGTATACCGAGGGCGCGGTACCCAAGTGGTAAGGGAGAGGTCTGCAAAACCTTTATGCGTCGGTTCGATTCCGACCCGCGCCTCCAAAATTTAAGCACACAAAACCCGCATAAACAGCGGGTTTTTCTTTTGGTTACCGAAGATATCTAGAATTTGTGCTAATTTTGCGCTACCGTAGGCAGATGAAACACACACTTTGTCTGCTTGCTCTAGCCGCCGCGATGCTGGTTAGCCCGGCAATCGCACAGACCGATTCAGCCATCCAACAGGCCATCAAGACTGTGCCGCTCATACGCGCACAGATGAATGACCCCGATTCATTTGTCCTCATAAGCGTCCAGCAAACCAAGCCAACCAAGAGGACGAATGGCTACCTGGAGGGCGCGTACAACCTCTGCTACGTGTTCCGCTCACACAACGCTATGGGCGGCTACGGGGAGCCACAGGTTGCCCTCCAGCTTTGGTCCTTCAAAAAAGCAGAGAACGACGGGCGGCTGGAATTCATCGGGACCACGGAGGATGCCCGGTACGGCGCGGGCCACGGGCAATGCGAACCGAAGAACCTTGCAACGGACCTAACAGCAGACGTTAAGGCCAGCTTGGGGGCGAAATGAGCAGCGATGCTCGCTGGCTTGATTTCCGCTACCAGTACATTGAGACGGGCTGGTTTGACTATGACCGCCGCAAGACCATCGCTGCTATGCGGAAAATATCGGAGCGTGTCCCGGATGACGTGCTAGACAATCTGCCACCCCTCACGGTTTTTGCACCGTCCGCCGCGCCGCTCGGTCGCGTATTGCCCTGTGGTCCGGGAGACAGCATCTTCGTCTATCTAAGCCCACGGCTGGAATCAAAGTCACAGACGGAAGTTGATTTCACTGTGGCGCACGAGTTCGCGCACATTATCCTTGGCCATAACAAGCCCGGTGCTACAACGCTTCCGTCCGATGCTGTTGCACAGAGCCATGAGAGCACGCCTTCGGAGCAAGAGGCGGATCGTTTGGCCGAATCTGGGGCTTCGCGCATCCCAAAGCCCGGCCACGGCGGACACAGTGAGCACCGCACCCGTCATCACAATCTTCGTCCGCCACTCCGCCGACTGCAAGTATGCCGGGGATGAATTCGCCAAGCGGTGTAACTGCCGCAAGCATTTCCGCTGGACGCTCAACGGGGTCCAGGAACGCCGGAAGGCCGGTACGCGCTCATGGGTCGAAGCGGAGGAAATCAAGCGCCGCCTGGAGGACCAGCTAGCCGGGCGCGTGCCCGCGGAGCCAACGGAGGCGCGGACGCTCACGGACGCCGTGGATGTATTCAATGCTGACAAGAAAAACCAAGGCATTACGGCGGACGTGCTCAACAAGTACGCCCGCGAGCTGGACCGATTCCGGCTATTCGCGGAGGGCCGCGGGACCTACACCGTGGCCGGGCTGTCGCGGGAGATGCTCATTGACTACCAAGCGGAGTGGGAAGCGCTGTACCCATCATCCAACACCCGGCAGATGGTCCAGGCCCGGCTCAAGAATTTCCTTCGCTTCTGCTATGACAACAAGTGGCTGGACCGCGTGCCCCGGCTGTCCTCCATCAAGGCGGACGAAGCGCCCACGCTTCCACTGAGCGCCAAGGAATACGCAAAGCTCCTAGCTACCATCCCCAAGACGTTCTCGGGTCACCACAGGTTCGCGCCCGGCAAAGCCCGCACAGTTCGCGCCCTTGTCCAGCTCATGCGTTGGAGCGGCCTTGCCATCCGTGACGCCGTGACCCTACGCCGGGATGAAATTGTCCAGGACAAAGCGAAGAAGCTCTATCGCATCGTGACATCCAGGCAGAAAACAGGGACCCACGTAAGCGTGCCTATCCCGCTGTCCGTTGCGAAAGAATTACGGGCCGTGCTCAATGGCAATCCCGTGTATGTGTTCTGGACCGGCCAGGGCACAGAGACGACGTGCGTAAGCCACTGGCAAGAGGATTTCCGCAAGCTGTTCAAGGCTGCCGGGATTGTTTCCCGCGGCAATATGCTGAGCCACAGATTGCGGGATACGTTCGCGGTGGATCTTCTGGAGAAGGGCGTCCCGCTTGAGGAAGTGTCCAAGCTGCTAGGGCATGAAAGCATAAAGACGACGGAGCGCCATTACTCGAAATGGATGAAAGGGCGGCAGGACCGGCTGGATAGTCTTGTTGTGGCGACGTGGGCGAAGAAGCGCTGAACGGAAAAGAAACAGGCGGCAGATCCACTCATTTCGGAACTCAATCCTACTTGGTCCGCATTTCGGTGTGCTTGCGAAGACATTCCCTACAGTGCAGCGACCCGCCGCCTTGCCGGGAAGTTTACCACTTCACCGCGCTCAATTCTGGCTAAGAACGGCGGCTTTTTCTTCGGTATGAGCAATGAGACGTAGCAATTTTCATGCACAGCCCTCCCGAATTCATCGGCTTTGCTCACATTCAAATTGACTGATTGCTTACAAATGGAACAGCGTGGAAGCCAACCTTCGTAGGACATAACTGCCTCCTGGGAGAGACAGCCCCCACGTTAGCCCTTGCTTTTACTGGGGTCTGAGCTGTATTGCTCAATCCAAGAAATCAGAGGTCACAGCCACGCGGCGGACGCTTTTCTTTTGTCGATGTATGACGGGGGAATTCAGCACAGTCGTGACTCTGGAATGCTTTGCGAGCGGATGCGGAAGGCTGGCCGGACTGTTGGGTGCGAAGGTTCGGAATGATCCAGTTGCATGCCGAGCATCCCCAAGCCGAAAAAGATTGGTTCTCTAGCCAGACAAGCTCTCTAGCCATAATGGGCCAATAGTCTATCAAAACTGTAGGGGTATTCAAGCCCCGCGCTTAGGGCTGCTCAGGGCAGCACGGCGCGTAAACCGCTCGCCACAGCTTGGGCATTCCATCTGCTCAGAGTCAATGCGCCGTATCTCGCCGGGCTGAATCGCGTGTCCGCACTTCGGACAATGCGTGTTGAGCGCGGCCTGGACCCGCTCGCGGTTGATTTTCTGCTTGCTAACCATTCCGCGGGCGATAATATCATGTTTTCGCCTTGTATTCGCTTGGAACTTTACCACGTCCACTTTAGAAGTCCACTTAACTAGGTTTAGAATGAGCGAGTTATGGTCATTTAGTAACCATTTTGGAGGTTCCGGACGGTCTATTGCGGAGACGGCGGCCCGCGGCTAGATTGTGGTCATGCCTGGGAGGGGCTTACGAAATGCACGCTACCAAAAGGAGAAAAACTGTATCGCTCTTATCGGAAATCCTTGACGAGCCGAGTGTCACACACGGTCGCGTTGACGCTGATGGAACCTGGAGGCAGGATCACCGGACGGTGGGAAAGAACGTGGTTGTTCTGGGGCATGTCTGGACCGTGCGAAGGAAGCGTGGCACGGGGAGAAAAAAGCGGAAGCGCTGCAAGGTTCTGGAGTTCCGCCCGGCCTTGGAAGCTGCTTTCCGTTCGGCGGGCCGCGCCGTGAGCGTTTGAAATCCTCCCCCTTTTTTCCGTATCCGCGACAGCGCGTAGGCGGGAAGCCCACGGCGGATAACCTACAGTCGCACGCCTGTAAGTTAGTGCCGCGTCAAGAGCGCACGACGGATGCCGCCATCGGCAAGATAGTAGGCGTGGGAGAAGCGGGCTATTTACTTGCGGGCCGCTTCTTGGGCCGCGGAATCGGGAACAGGACAGTACGGTCTACGGCGCAAATGGCTTTGAACGTGCCCTCTGTCATATCGAACGCACGGCGCGCCTCCTTCGTAGCCCTTTCCAGCATCCGTTGCTTGTTCTCTTGCGGCGTTTCCGCATCCTGATAAAGCTCCAAATTTCCGATCACGCTTGTTATACAAGCCCGTAGGTCGTAACACATCATTTTCTGGCTTGGTGGGTTTGCCATAGAGGGCTATTTTACAGCCGGGCACCCTCGGCGGCGGTTAATCAGCGCAAGGATTTTCGCCTAAGCCCCACGCCGCTCTTTGGATTCCGGGCATGGCCTTTTAGGTCGGCGTAGCGGCCACGCATATACTTTCTCTTCTTCTCTCGCTGCTCCGGGTCGCTATCAAAATGGCGTTGCTTGCAGGTATCATTTTTGCAAAACTGCCGTGTCTTTCCATGCGGCGTAAAGAGCCATCGCATACATTCCTTGTTTCCGCATTGGCGCAATCGAGATAGGGCACTCGGATACATCGTCGTGATATCAAGCAGCTCTCTTACCGCTCTATACTCCCATTCATCCTCCCGCGATAGATTCTTTTCCTCCGGTTCGCGTCTGAAAATGGCCCGATAGCCTTCCGGTGTAGGTGAAATCAGGGCACGTGTAATCCAGCGATAGCGGCCTAGCAAGTGGTGCAACGTGGCTGTGATTCCCACGGCGGTCATACGGCCCGGTTCCTCTCCGAGACTGCTTAGTAATCCAAGAATTCGCCCAACACGCTTCGATTGAGGCGTTTCCCGCTCATTCTCAAGACGCCCAAAGATAGCCCACAGCTCCGGCTCGCGGTCACTAAGACTAAGAGCGGTTTTTGTCTTCTTACTATACTGTCGGTTCATCGTAAGAATGATACCACGTGCTGTTTGGTTTGACAAGCTGGAAACTGGACTCCGTAACGGGCCTCTGTATCCGTTAACGGTAAAGGGATTCGAGAGAGTGACACGATGGCAATTATCAAGATTGACCCGGAATTCCAGGCGCTAATTGAGCCGTTGCAACCAGAGGAATACCGGCTGCTTGAGGAAAACATCAAGCGCGATGGATGCCAGGACCCATTGCGCGTGTGGGAAGGCGGCGGGGATCTTCTGTTAGATGGACATAACCGTTATGCCATCTGCCAGAAATGGAGCAAGGGATACGGCGTCACTTACCTTGAGCTACCGGACCGTAACGCGGCGCTGTTATGGATTGCAGAGAATCAGCTAGGCCGCCGCAATGTCACGGATGACCAGCGGGCCATGCTTATCAAGGCAATTGAGCGGTTGCGTGCTAAAACGCCGGAGGCTAAGGCCATTCAAACCGCCGCGGCGCGGAAGGCTAAGTCCGATGGAAAGTCTGTGGATAGCAAAACGCTATCTACAGAGAAAAAGTTTGCCAATGCAGAGTTAGCGAAAAAGCACAAGGTCCCGCAACGCAAACTCCCGGACGCGGGCACCGTATTAGCCGCCGCGGAGAAGCCGAACGCGCCGCAAGCCATCAAGGATCTACCCGCCAAGGTCCGGCGCGGGGAGATGAAAGTATCGGAGGCCCGCAAGATAGTTAAGGCGGCAAGCCCCGCCCCGGCAGCCCGGCAGCACGCCACACGCCGACTTTCTGACAAGGCTTTCAACGGGCGCATCGGCTGCCTTTTCCAAATGATCTGTGGATCGGTTAATGCGCTTGATAGCGTACCGGAATTGGCGACTCGGGACTTGTCGATCACGCCGGAGGATGCGGAGCGATACATCGCGGGTGCCCTCGCATTTGACAAATACCTCAAGCAGATCGTGTCCAACCTGCGAAGGACTCACCCGGCAGTAGCGCTTTCTGTAGAGCGGGAGATAGCCGCAACAATTAACTAGGAATATGGACATGAGCATACAGCGACAGTCGATCTACGGCGAAGAGATATCCGCGGCGGTATATGGCCGGGAAGGTGACTTTGTGTTGATCGTGCTTCCGTTCGGCGCATCGTCGCTGCTGGCACTCGAATACGTGGCGGCCAACGCGTTGCCCTTTTGCGGAACCTTGGGTTTCGTCCACGGCGAGTGTCAAGCGAAGTCAGAGAAAAACGCGGAGGCAGTTTCGGTCCTGATGGACGCCGTGATCCCGTTCGCCCGCTATGTGTGCTCAAAGATCAAGGGCACGGACACGGCGCGGGCGCTCTACCGGCCCGAAGCCTGGAAGGAATTGACGTGAATTTGCCCGGCCCGATGAATTTCTCGGAGTGCCGAGCATGGGCGGGGTAGTGACCGCCCGAAGTTTGCCCGTGGGCCTCTAGTGAGGACCTGTTGGCAACGGGTGGGCGGGGTGGTCCTTCCCCGCCACACCCAAACAAGTTTTAGCTGCTCGCGTGAATGACGCGATCCAGCCCCATAGCTAACCGGCGCTAGTAAAGCGTCCCGGAAATCAGGCGGGGCGTACTTCAAATCGAAACACTGGAGAAAAGTATATGACGCTGGAGCAATTGCAAGAGAAGCACACACATGCCTTGAACGCGGCGGAGTCAATCATCTCAGCACATGAGAAACTGAAGACCCCGCTCACACCCTACGCCAAGCAGAATCTTGACCGGCATATCAAAGAAGCCGGGGACCTGTTAGAAAAAATCACGGCGGCGAAGGCCACGCCAACCGGAACACGAAGCACGGAGGAAGCTCGCGCCTTCTTTGCGAAACAGCCCCGGCTGCCAAACATCGAACGCGTGCAACACGGATCGGGCCGCGAGGTAATGATTCCCGAACGATTCAGCCGGGATTACCTGGAGGCGTTTCGCGCATGGCATTCAGGCGGTGTTCTCACCGCCTCCCTCCAGGAAGGCGTCTCTATGTTCGGCGGGTATGCCGTGCCCGTCACTGTTGACGGAAACGTGGTGCCTCTTAGTCCGCAAAATTCGACCATCCGGCGTCTGTCGCGGGTCATTGCCACTGAGGCCGACCTGAGAGTGCCACAGGTTACCGTGCGAGCCGGGGTCACGGCCAAGTCGGAAACATCCGCCTTTACAGTGGCCGCTCCTGTTTTGGGCCAGTTCACACTTTCAGCCTTTATGGCCGGTGTTGAAATTGAAACAGCGCTCGAATTTTTTCAGGACGTGCGCGGCTTTAACTCGTTCATCTTGGAGGCCGCCGTTTCGGACTTCCTGGAGTACGAAGAATCCCTATTCCTCACCGGCACAGGCTCCGGCCAACCGCAAGGCTTGATTGGAAACGTGGGCGCGGGAATCACGGCGGAGCCGGACGGCAACGGAAACAACGTTACAACCGCGGGCATTCGCTCTTTGATTGGGACGTTGAAGGAAAGCTACGCGCTTAATGCTTCCTTCGTGATGACCAAGGGAACGAGCCTTGTAATACGCGCTTCCCAAACGCAGTCCGGGCTGTATGAACCTGCTTTTACCCGTGTCGGGAATCAGGACTTCCTGTTCGGATACCCGGTTGCCTACTCAGCTCAGATGCCGTCCGCTTCACGCAATAACACGGCTGTCCTGTTCGGGGACTTCGCCAGGGGGTATCTGATAGGGGACAGAGGCGGCAGTGCGCTACTCCTCAAAATCCTGGATCAAGCTGGAGCCGCGCAAGGCTTGGTTAACCTGCTGTTTAGCAGACGGACGGACGGGAGGGTCCGGGACCAGAACGCAATCCAGGGCTTAACAATTTCCGCGAGCTAGCGCTTGCGGCTTGACACACCGGCTCCGGGATGTGGGGAGCGTTCTGGAGCCGGGCCTTTTCTTTTTAGGATTGTGGGGCATATGGCAGACCTGGACGTTGAAATAGTCACAGACATTGAGGGCCTGGACGAGCTGGAAGAAGCATTCACCAATGGGTCCAAGCGAGCCGTTAAAAAATTTCTCCGCCGTGTGGAGATGAAAGCGGCCAAGCCAATCATAGAGGCCGCCAAACAAACCGCGCCATATCTCACGGGCGCACTGGAGATGGACATTCACCGGCAGTCAGTACCGAGTGAAGGCGCATTGACTCTGCGAATTGGCCCTAGCCAGAAAACATTTTATGGGCTGATTCAAGAGATGGGGGACGCGCATGTCCCGGCGTTGCATTGGCTGGAGAATGCCGCACGGTCCGTGCAAGACGAAGTGCTTGACACATTCTATGACGCCCTTACGGAAGGGCTTGAGGACATGAAGAAATGAGCAATAACGTTTGGTCCCTGTCGGTCGATCTGCAAACCAAGACTGCTGTCTTTACGAGTGGTCTAGCCGAAGCCGCGAAAGGGGCGCGGTCATCCTTCCAAGAGATTAAAGACGGCGCTCAAGACATGGGCGCGGGTACTAGCTACAGCATGACGGAGGCCCGGCATTCTGTGGCCCTCCTTGGCGATGAGTTTGGGCTTAGGCTGCCACGCGCCGTGACCACCTTCCTTGCCAGTCTTGGACCTATCGGCGCGGCAATGGAAACGGCTTTTCCATTTCTCGCAATTTTGGCGGGCGTGACCCTGCTAATCGAGCACATGAACAAGCTGAAAAAGGCCGCGGAAGAAGATGCGGCGGCGTGGTCAAAAATCGGGGACGACTCCGAAGCATCGCTCCAAAAGACGGAGCGGGAAATCAAGCAGGTTGTAAACGCCACAGAGGAATTGACGGGCGGCCCGCTATCGGCGCTCAAGCACAAGTTAGAAGACATCAGCCAACAGCAATTCGACAACCTGCTCGGCAATTTTAAGAAGGTCCAAGACGACATCGACAAGATGCTTGGCGGCGAGCAGCGCGGCAACATCATGTCGATGATCTTTGGGCAGAACGTAGAGGGCGAACTTAAAGAGGGATTCGACAAGTTCCGCAACGCCTATTCCGCATTCCTGCAATCCGGGGACACGAAGCTAGCGGCGCAAGCGCTGGAAACAGAGATTGGCTCCGTGGGCAGGAAACTGGAGGACTTGCAGCTTGCCGCACAGAACACAACGGCTCCAGGGCTGAAAGAGGACTTAGCAAACGTCCGCGCTTTGTACAACGAGCTGGTTAATGTCGGCGCATTTCAAGAGCGCCAACAGGAACTTGCGGAGAAATCAAAGAGTTACCAGACCCAATCCGCTGAGGCCCAAAACCCGGAGGCGTTCCACCCGGAGCTGTTTGTGGAAGCGGAAAACAAAAAGCGCGTATCCCTCCAGGCAACCATTGAGGCTATCCATAAAGAGCAGGAAGCCGCTAACAAGGCGGACGAATTACAGCTCTTAGGTATGGAGTCACTCTCCAAGGGGCTTAAGGAACTTGGGGACGAGCGGGCCAAGCTCGCACAGGCAGCCAGCACGGAAAACGCCGGGCACAGTAGCAAGACGGCTGAATTGCAATTGGCCGCGGACCGTGAAGCCGGGCAGCTCCGCATTGCTCAAGGGCGCATGACAGAAGCTCAGATCCTCGATATGGAAATGTCATTCAACGCCCAAGAGTACAACTCGAAACAACAGGCGTTGAACGCTGAGCTGGCCGCGCTCGATACGCACGCCAAGGATTACGAAAACAAAAAGAAGGCGCTAAACGATAGGCTCCTGGAGCTGGATCAGCAGTTTGAAAATCAGGACGAAGCGTTGCTCAATTCCGCGCAAAACAAGCAGCTCGCCAGTATTCAGTCTGCCGAAAACAGAATGAAGGACACCTATGCATCGGGCTTTAGCCAAGTGCTCACGGGGAAGATGTCCTTCGCCCGCATGATGCAGCAAACTGATTCGCAGATTCTTGAGGGCGCAATTAAGAGCGCACTCCAAGGGCTGATGACACATGAGGCCATCGGAGAACGCAAGCGCTTTAGCGATGCGCGGACGGCTGCCGCGGACGCCTTTGCCGATGCGGGCAACCCTATCCTGGGCGCTGTCTTGGCCGCGGGTGCGTTTGCATCCGTCATGGCCTTTGAAGCGGGCGGCATTGTGCCGGGCGTAGGCGTAGGGGATACGGTGCCCGCCATGCTCACGCCGGGCGAGTCCGTGCTTACAAAGAAGATGACGGAAAGCCTCAGCCATCTGGCGAAGTTCGGCAATGGCAACAGCAGTGGCGGGGAGGTTCACGTTCACCACCACGCGAGCTATCACGTCCAGGCGTTCGACAGCCGCGGCGTGGATGACGTGCTCCGGCAACACGGGGATAAGTTCACGGACCACGCGGTCAGGACACTGCGGAAGATGAACAGATGAGGACGCCGCCGCCATACACCGTTGCCGAAGTGGCGCACATGACCGGCTATTCCAGGCAGACAGTAATGCGCCTGTTTGAGAACGTGCGGGGCGTCTATGTGGTTGAACGCCCGGCCAAGATGAATAAGCGCCGTTACCGCGCTATTCGGATTCCACGCGCTGTCTATGAGCGCGTTGTCGGAAAAATCGCTCGATCTGTTTAGGGAGGAAAGAAATGGAATTGACATTTTCGCTGAATTTACCGGACGCGCTCGCGCAAGAGTTAGAGGACGCGGCGCGGCAGTCCCATTGCACGCCCAAGATTTTCGCGGCTGAGAGTTTGGAAAGCGTGCTCGCTTCGCGCCGGTTGCCAAGAGTCCCGCCCGCCGCACTTGGGCCGCGCATCGGGGCGGCGGTAGAGGAGCACGCGGAGACGGAATAGGCGAGCAGTAGACCGGCAGTAACAAAAGAGTACACATTTCATTCCGATGTTTACTTAGTTAGTAAATTGATGCTAAACCGTTCTGTTTCAGCGCACTTAACCCTTTCCGCGCCATTTATAGAGGGGCAAAATGCCTCCGAAGGGAGTTCTTATGAACGAGATTGACGGACGGCTAAGCCCGTTGCACGTTCGGGAAAATGGCAAGGCTATTTGCCAGCTTTCCGGCGAGCAAGCATCGCTCGCGGACATTCTTGATTTTCTGCCGGATCTGAACGCATACGGGTTTCGCACTTGGACGCGTTGGGGGAAGATCACAGACTCAGAGCATAACCGGCTTCGTGCGGAGTTACAGAATCCAAACTGCATCGGCGGACTATCTCCGGCGACGCTAGAACGATTGGCCGGTTGGCTTTCATCGTTTGACCGTTCGCTCCGCTGGAAACAAGACTCCTACGCGCTCAAGCATACGTTTGAGCGCGAGACGCGGACCTACATGATGAACGGCGCTTTCATCGTGGGCGTTCTAATGGCCGGGTTTGAAATTAAAATCGCCGGACCAAACGCACTAATTAAGGCGCAAAGGCCCGCACAATGACCACTGTTCTGGACATCGCACTCCGCCACGCGGCTCTTGGCTTACACATCTTCCCTGTAGCGCGAGACAAAAGCACCTTGACCGCACACGGGTTCAAGGATGCGAGCACTGACCCGAAGGTTATTCGCGCTTGGTGGGCTAAGCATCCGTCTGCTAATCCTGGATTCGCACCCGGCGCGAGTGACGTTGCGGTGTTGGACGTGGATTACGGGCTGTCGAATCTGTCATCGTTCATCGCATGGCGCGACCGCAACCGCCTTCCAGCAACCTACACCGTCCGTAGTGGCAGCCGCCCAGAATTCAAAGTCCATATGTACTTCCGCGGAGCTATCCGGGACATTGGCATCTGGGAGATGGACGGATGCAGTGGACAAGTCAAGAGTCTTGGCGGATACGTGCTCGCGGCGGGTAGCGAAGCGCTCCACGGCGAAAAGCACGACAAACCCGGCGCACCCTATGAAGTGATAGACGGCGCTCTTGGTGACTTTGCCACAACGCCGGATCTTGTCCGTAACCTACGCAAGCCCGTAGCCGCTCCATCAAACAATTCCAAGGTGCTCAAGACGGCATGGAAACTCCCGGTGCATGCGGGCGAAAACCGGACGGGCTTCTTACTGGAGCAAACCGGTGCAATCCGCAATCTGGGATGCGGCAAAGATGCCATTCTTGCCCGAATGATGGAGCTGAACGAAGACCCGGAAATTATCGCGGAGCCGGTGGACCATGAGCGGTTGGAAAGCACCGCGGAGAACTGTGCAAAATTTCCACTGCCGGAGCTTGCACCAATCCCGGTGTTAGGCGAGCTGGAAAAGAAAATCGCGGATTGGCGGACGCGGTATCACACATTCGAGGAGATGAATAATGCGCCCAAGCCCACATTTCTAATCGAGGGCTTCTTACAGAAAGATGTGATAACCGCTATTGCCGCGCCCGTAGGCCAGCGCAAGACGATTGTGGCGTGTAATGCCGTCCATGCCGTACTCACCGGAGAGCCATTATTCTGTCATTTCCCCGTCGTCCAACGTGCTGAGCGCGTCCTGTACTTGTGCCCGGAAATGGGGCTGCTTTCCTTCGCAGACAGGATGCGTAATCTTGGCCTACTGCCATACGTGGGTAAGTCACTCTTCTGTCGAACCATGAACAGCGAAGGTCATCTTACGCTGACAGACCTAACCACGGACGAGCTAACGGGCGCGGTAGTGGTTATTGATACCGCGGTCCGTTTCGTCATCGGAGATGAAAACTCCTCAGAGGACATGAAGGTTTTTGCCGCGAATTGTTTCGGCCTAATGAAGAGTGGCGCGGCTTCGGTGATTGTGCTATTCCACAGCCCCAAAGGAACTAAAGAGGCATCCGAGCTGACATTAGAGAACGCGATGCGGGGCAGCGGGGATCTTGGCGCTTTTGTTTCGTCCTGTTGGGCAACGCGGCTGCAAGATCCAGATAACGACGAGTGGCAATCGCCCTCGTACATGAAAAATGTGAAGCAACGGGACTTCAAGTCCAAGCCGTTTGAAGTTACGAGCGATGCGTTGGGCCGGTTGCATATCGTTGCCCCGCCGAATGCGGACGTAAAGCTGAGCAGCAAGCCGGGTGGTGTGCCAGCTAACGCGGACGGAAAAGAGGCCGCCGTTATCCAGTTCATTCGGGATAATCCCAAACTATCCAACAAGAAAACAGAGGCACAGCTAAAGAAACTGGGAATTCCACGAAGCGCAACATGGGTGGGCAACAAGAAATATGAACTGTTCGGTGTAGGTTGTCAGACCGGCCCGATTTGACGACCGCTCCTTAGTACTTGAATGGTGGTGGGTGGTTAATCACCCGTCATACCACTCCCTCACTACTACGAACTTCGTTCTTCGTAGTGTAGTGAGATGGTCAAGATGGCAAACAATGGTTTTCGGAAAGGCGTTGTGGTCAGGAACGGGAGGACGGGACATGAAGCAAATACGACGAAAGAAGCCTGAAAGATGTGTGTGCGGCCAGCCTATTACACACCCGCCAATTGCGCCCGGCGCACCTTGGCCCATATCGGGCGTACCGGACAATGTAATCGCAGCGGGACACACCGCGCACGCGCCAAGCGCCAATTGTCAATGCGCCGTGTGCAACAGCCTCCGATGACGGGAAAGGAACTTAAAGATGATCTTCGACAAGGAACTGGAAGCGGTCGGATTCAGCACAACGGAAATCGGGGCAATTGAGTGGGTGCTCATACGTATGGGCGTCATACCGGATTGCAAACTTTGCGAGCACACCCGCCCGCGCTTCGCGGAATATTACGAGCTTGATGACGACACAAGCATTAACGATGCGCGTTGGCAAAGGGGCATGCGGGAAATCGGTTTTCGTGCGGATGCCATCGCGCTAGCAGAATCGGCAATCTTCAATCAGGGTAAGCCGGGGACAGCGTAATGAGGATGTGCTCGGGCTGTCAGACGAAAATCCCGGACGACGTGCGCTTCTGTGACAAGTGCAAGGCGGAGCGCAGCCCGGTCACGCTGGACGGCATCAAGGAACACACGGTTACGGACCGCGAGCGTTACGCGTTCCTGTACAAGAGCGAGCGTTGGAAGCGCGGCATTAGCCCGCGGGTGTTGTGCAAGTATCCGTTTTGCGCCCGCTGTCAAATGAGAATCAGCGAGATTGTGGACCACGTTGTACCGGTGGGCGTGGTCATCGTCCAGGCGCAACAGTCCGGGCGCTATCCGTTTGATAAGTGGGCAGGCTTCTATCTGATTAGCAATCTGCAAGGCTTGTGCCGTGCGTGCCACGCTATTAAGACAGCAGAGGACAAGGCGCATGTAGGGCCGTGGCCGGATGCAGTAGCGAAGGAAGTGGCAGCGCCTAAGAAGGTGTGGTCCTTCTAGTACGACGGGAAGTGCTTTGCCTTCATAGAGATGCAGATGGTAGCACTGTAAAATGTTGACAGCTAACGACTTAGGGAGCACGCATCCCGTTTTTTCCACACGGACGATAATAGATTTCAATTAGAGAACAAAAGGCGAAGATACATGACGGCTATTCTCCGAGCGAGTCAGAAAACACGTCAAAAACAGCATCCGCAAACTGTTGAAAACAAAGGGACGAAAAATCCCAAAATCGCATTAGAGGCGATTCTAGCGAATTAGATTCGAGCAAGGTAGGGTATGTCCAGAAATCAATGCAAGCCTCTCAAACAAGCCCCGTTCCCACCCGCTTTCAGAAGTGTGTCCGCGAAAGGCGGAGGAACGCAAGCAAGCGGCCCTCGCTTATGCAGCCTAACGGGCGTTCATGGACCTTGATGAGTTCAAAGCGTCTGTTAGAAAGCTGTTGAAGGAATTTGAAGGTACTCCAGGTTTTGATTGGCGTCGGCCCGTGCTCGAACCCCGATTTGGTCCTCTCGGAAAGTTGTTCGGCTGGAATTCTACCCTTGTCGGAACCTTTGAGGCATCACGCCATTTCATCCGGCTAAAGGAAAACTGGAGGCTTTCGGGTGGCACTTTCAACCGCCAGTTTTTTTCCTACCACTACGGACCCTACGAGGAAGGCTGGCCGCTTGAAAAAGTGGAATGTAAATCTGTAGTCGTGCGAATAGACGCGGATAACAAGGGTGGGCGCGGTTACCATCTTCACGACGGTGGGAAGGACAATCGCATCCAACCAAGACCAGTTGGATGAGCCTAGCCTTGCCGACGCCGAAATGAAGGCGTTTCTTGAAAACGTGCTCAAGTTGAAAAATGCCATAACACTCGTAGAAGCATTCGGGTTGAAACTCAAATGAAAGACCTTCAATCCCCAACGCGTCACTTCCTAGCTGAGGGCAGAGTCAATCTTGCTGAGTGCTTACGGCTATCGTTCAACCGCGCCATACAAGCGGGAATCACCAGCCGTGCCCGGCTTCATATTGGCGTCTTTCTTTAGTTGTGCGTGGCATTGTTGTTACTCCTTTTCGTCGTGATCCAGCTAAATTATTGTCTTCACTGTGAATGGGGATGGCCTAGAGATCGCATGCACCGAGTACTTGACCGACCCAAAATTCAGGGGCATCAAGGTGGTAGGAGTTGGCTTCCCACATGGGACGGTCCCCCCTCCAGCCCTCCAGGTTCCAGAGCGCAGACAAACGCTATTCCAAGAATTTAATGTCCCGATTTTGCGCGCCGCATGTCCGTTCGATGATCGGGTACGGAGAACGCTCGAACTTTTCTCTGGTGGAATGTCGTTATGTGTTTGGGGAGTCCTAGTCGCGTGCGACTCCGGCGCGGTCATGGGCGGTGAACACGTCATAGCTTGCTCCGGTGATACGTCTGTAATTGTGAAAGCAGCTCCGTCTTCTCATTTCTTTTCATCCTTGGTGATAAGGGAAGTTGTTTGCAAGCCGCTAATCCATGACATCTCGAAAGGCGAATCCCTGGCGGAGGAAGTCAGTATCGAGGAAGGTGAGAAGGCCCTCGGGGGGACCGAACCGAAACGCCTTTCGGGTTCAACGGCTCCCAAGAAGCTCTGAATTTTGTGCTAATTTGTGCTACCGACCCGTACATCCTGGACATTGTGGACATTTAGGACATCATAGAATCAGTAACTTACAGATTCTAAAGGCGCGCCTGGGGTTCGATTCCGACCCGCGCCTCCAAAATTTCCAGCCCTAACAAAACCCGAACAACTATTGGCCACATCTAGAGACGCCTGTGGAAGGGCGGGGAGACTGCCGGACTACGCAGCCGACCGCTCAACGGTGGGGTCAGGGGTGGAGTAACTGAGCATGGCTTGCTTCAATTGTGAATCCACTTCGTCGGCGATAGTGATCACATCCAGAAGCACTTTGCTGAAATCTACTTTGTCGAGGTTATTTTGCAGGGTGTTAAAGATGCTGATCTGCAGAATTCTCGACTCTTCCACCACCATCGCGGCGGTATACCCCTGCTGACGCCGCAGGTCACCGTGTTGACGTGCCGCGATACAGATGTCGCCCTTTGCGGTGGGAGGAAGGCGTAAGCGGAAAATCAGGTCAGCGATGAGATTCGGTAGATGGCCGGTCCGTGCCTCAAAGCTCAGCGGGACACACGTCAACTCTTTGTCGTGCTCTACCAATGCCATCCAGCTTTGAATCGTAGCGTTCAGGTCATGCTCCAGTATGGTGGCCACGCTCTCCGTAGGCCGCGGGCTGCGGGCCACGGGATTCTTGAGTTTCTCCCGGATAGCTTCCCGAAGGGCGGCAACTCGGACGGGTTTCACGAGGATTTCGTCAGCCTGTAATCGGATGGCAGACAAAGCCTCATCTATGGCCGGATAGCCACTGAGCACCAGAGTCGCGGCCTGGGGGTGGGTGTGACGCATGGCACTCACCAGGGTGAAACCATCCCCAGCGCGTGGCATGTGCAGGTCGGAAAGCAGTGCGTCAAAATCCTCTGTTGCGATGTAATGGAGTGCGTCGCGCACGTTCGATGCGGCAACTACCTCAAAGCCGTCACGTTCCAACGTTGCCTGTAACATGCCGCGAACAGCGTCGTCGTCCTCGGCCAGCAAGATTCTAGGCATACTGCCACTTCCTTCTTCGCCCCCAGAGACACTGCTCTTCCCTCATCCTCAATAACAATAGCCCGCCCCGTGAGGCACTGTCTGCTCAGAAAAGCACACGTTAGAACCCGAGTTCAGAGGACCTGAAAGAGGAAACGAGGGGATTCACTCACCGCTAGCGGTTTGCTGGTACCACGCGGCCGTCAATTCGAAGGCGAATTGATCTCGCCGATCTCCTGGTCGGGTGCACTATCGCTGACGCTGAGTCCCATCGCCAGGCCATCGGTCCTTATGCGGTTCATCTGTTCATAGATGTATTGCCGGAGATCAGCTACATCCAGCACACGACTTCCGTTATTCAGTCGCCCATACATCAACTCTTCCCTTAGGGTTTCGAGAACGGCCAGCGCGATTTGTCTTTGGCTCGTGGTCATAGAAGGCTCCACTGCGAATACTCACAGAGATAGCCTACGTCCCGAATGCCCACCTAATCTGTGCAATTCTGAACATGTAGTTTTGAACACTGGAGGTTCCTTGAGCAGGAGAGTTTTTCGGGAGATAAGACTCCAGCGTGTTAATTCCAACCGGCACTCATCAAAATCGTCATCAGCGACAGTCGTTCACGCTTAGGCTCAGTTCGGGCCAGAAATCTCGGCTCTTTTTTGACAAGCAGCGAGACGTAGCAAGCTTCATGAACGGCGCACCCGTATTCATCGGCTTTGCTGTCGTTCAGATTTACCGATTGTGTACATAGTACGCAGCGCGGGAGCCAATCTTCTTCGTGGGACATTACCGCCTCCTGGGAGAGACAGTCTTAGGTTAGGCTTCGCTTTCTCTGGGGTCTGTACAGTATTGCTCACGAAAAGAATTAGAGTGTGCAGCCGCGAGGCGGACGTTTTTCTTTTGGCAAGGGATGACGGGCGGAATGTGGCGCATCCGTGTTGAGTGAACGCTTCGCGTGTGGCCGTGGATTTATTACAGGACCGGTTGCGGGCCAAACGCCAAGAATCGTCTATTGCCTGGTCCGCTGAGCCTTCTTTGCCGCAGCGTTGAGGGCGGCTGCGATCTCGATTCTTTCGACGTGAATTAGCTCCACCTCGCCGCCGACAACTTCGCAGGCGATTCCAGCCTTTGCCCTGCAACGGGGACAAGGCACTGCCATTGGACTGACATCGATGTGATCTGGGATCTTCGCCATGTCCGCACAAATTTGGAATAGAACTATTACCGCGGATAGTAGTCCGCTCAACGGTGCGGCACAAGCTAAATCAAGAGGGAAGAGAGTGGGGACGTGGGCAAGAAGCAACCTAAAGCGATCTTTGGTGCGATATTAGCGCGTTCCGGTAACAATCCCGATGAACGGCTTGGCCCTCAGCATCCGTGACGCAATCCTCAATGGGGCAAGGCTTGCCGCAAAGCGGGCATATGGGCAACGCGCGCGAGCTATCGTGGTCGTTCGTCACGGTCGGGCAGTCTACGTTATCCGAACAAACGAGTCTGTTCGATACCGGACAGAAGCCCCTACATATCGAACCATATTAATTTCGTTGCCGCAGGGGTTCTGGTCTGGTCCAGCATCGGATTGCAGGCAACAAATTCTGTGCTGATTTGTGGCGTGCCTTCCGCTATAGGGCCTTGTTTTTGTCTCCGCTCGCACGCGAATGCGAATGCAGCTCCAGACTTTGACCTGGGGCAGAGAGTCGGTTATGCTCCCCGTCTTTGACATCTTTTTGGTTCGACCGTTAGGGTGAGGATTCCTCATGCTATTTGCGTTTCTGCCTTGCTCAGGGCATCGGTTCCGACGCTGTTTTTGCATGGTGTTTCTGTTTTCCATCGTCGCCATCAGCACAGGCACAGCGCAATCGCCCCAGCCTGAGTCAGGTGGTAAGGCGCAGTTTAACGTTCTCGCGTTCTATTCGCCGAACGCGGAGCCGGACCACGTCCAGTTTGCGGAAGGCGCCCTGAAATTCTTTTCCGCTCTCGCCTCGAAGGACAACTTTATTTTCGACTCGACGAGCGACTGGGCAAATCTGAACGATTCGTACTTGAAGAAATATCAACTGATCCTGTGGCTCAACGAATCGCCTAACACTGCGGAGGAGAGACTCGCATTCCAGCACTACATGGAAAACGGAGGCGCATGGCTGGGGTTTCATTCTTCTGGTTACAACGACAAAGACACGAACTGGCCGTGGTTCGTCGAGTTTCTTGGGGGAGCGGTGTTTGAGATCAACAGTTGGCCGCCGTTGCCGGCACGGCTGGTCGTTGACGACCGGACACATCCAGCGACCGTGAACCTGCCCGTTGCTTTCGTCGCGCCAGCAAATGAATGGTATGTCTGGAAACCGAGCCCGCGCCTGAATAAAGACGTCCGCGTGCTGGTGACTTTCGATCCGTCGAATTATCCGCTGGGGCTGAAGGATGTTTTAACCGGCGGAGACTTGCCCGTGGTTTGGACCAACACAAAGTACAAGATGATCTACATGAACATGGGGCATGGCGACAAAATCTTTACCAGCGACACACAAAACAAGCTGTTCGAAGATGCGATCGTGTCGTTGTTGATGAAAAGGCCGACTGCGTGGGTGGGACGGCCTTCGGTGCAGGCGGAACGCCCTTCAGCTACAGGACTCGAGATCAGTCCGCACGGCGTTGTGGTGAACCCCAAAACACATAAGGCCTACGCCGTGAACTCGACGGGTGGAACGGTTACGGTGGTTAATAGCTCCCATTCTTCTAAGAAAGTGAAGGTCGGAACCGAGCCCGAAGCAATCGCAGTCAATCCGGTTACCAACAAGATCTACGTCGGGAACTCCGGGAGTGGCACCGTCAGTGTGATCGACGGATCCACGGATGCTGTTACCGCAACTGTGTCCGTCGGAAGCTTGCCATATGTGGTTGCGGTGAATCCGGCAACCGACAAGATCTACGTTTCGAAAACTTTCAGCAACACGACGACGGTGATCGACGGCAAGACCAATCAGACAAGCATTTTGAAAGCGGGAGTGCAGGCCGACGCGATCGCCGTTGACGCCTCGACGAACAAGATCTATATGACCAGCTATGAGGGCAACAAGGTCACGGTCATCGACGGCGCGAACGACAGCTTTACAACCGTTGCTGTGGATACGCACCTCTGGGGAATTGTTGCGAATCCGGCAACGAACCGAATTTATCTTACCGGCTCGGGCAGCGCGAAACTGTGGGTCCTCAACGAGAAAACCAACGCCGTGACGTCGGTGGATACGGGAGAGATCCCATGCGCGGTTGCGGTCGATCCGGCGACAAACAGAGTCTATGTGGCGAACTACGGGAGCGACAGCGTGACCGTGATCGATGGAGCCAGCAGTTCGGTGATCGCAACCGTGCACGTCGGCGAGCATCCTCAAGCCCTCGCCATCGACCCGGAAACTCACCGGATTTTCGTGGCGAACACACACAGTAACAACGTAACCGTGATCGACGGAACGCTCAATTCTGTAGTCGCGACCGTGAATACCGGAAAGGGTCCGTACGCGATCGGCGTCGATGCCGCGACCAAAAAGGCCTACGTGGCAACCATGGCGGAAGAGACCCTCACGGTAATTGATGGAAGCACGCTCACGGTAAGGCCGGTCGCCTCAGCGGGGCAGCCATGAACAGGCACCGAAAAGCATGAGCAATAGCGGGCTGTGGCGCAACAACGCTAACGAGGCTACGCGGTGTTCAATCTCGTTCAGTGCATGCCGACTGCTCTGACCAAATCCGCCAGCATGCCGTAGGCAGTTGCATACAGGCCGGGATTTTCTTCCGTGATGGCGAGGCCGGGAAAGATGTCGGTTTCGAAATGGATGTAGGACGATGTGCCGGTGATCTTACCCATTGGGGAGCCTGCCAGGACTTTCTCAGGGCCAACGCTTGCCTTCACGGCGACGCCGACCCGCTGGGCGCGGCAGACCAACTTGAAGGGCCAGCCATCGCGACGGGCGTTGCGTGCGGCTTGCATGGTGAGGTCGCGGATGCCATCGCGTGCGATTTCTTCCAGGCGGATGGGCACATCCATCAGGACGGTGATGAGCGCGGCAGTTTTTACGGCAGCGTCCCAGCCGTCGATGTCGTGGGTCGCGTCCGTCTCGGCGACGCCGAGTTCCTGCGCTTTCTTCAGCGCGTCATCAAAGGTGAGGCCATTTTCCATTTCGCTGAGGATCACGTTGGTAGTTGAGTTGAGGATTCCGTGGAAGCCTTGCAGGCGGATCACGGGGAGCTGATCGAACAAAGAGAAGATGGGAACACCGTCCATGACCGTGGATTCGAAGAGGAATTTCTTGCCTTGCTTCGCGGCCAGTTCGCGGAGTTCGCGGTAGGCGTGGACGATTGGTCCTTTGTTGGCGGTGATGGCGTGGGCCCGGTGCTCAAGCGCGGCGCGGATGTGGTCGACGGCGGGTTCGCCCGTTTTGACATTGAGGGAAGTGGCTTCGAAGAGCACATCGGCTTTTGCCGCGGCAAGCCATTCGCGGACGTTGCCCGGTTCATGTGGCGCGGACACTCCTGTCCGAGAAATGCGGGCAGTGTTGATGAACTTCGGGGAGAGCAATTCCGCCGAATCCAACCCGTTAGCGTCTGCGATCCATCCCAGGCGGCGGGAAGCGACTCCGGTAACGCGGAATGTGATGCCGTGGCGCTCGCGCAGTTCATGGGTGCGGTCTGCGAGCAGGCGGACGAGGGTCCGGTTGACATTGCCGAAGCCGAGGAAGCAGAAGTTGTGGGTGGGGATGGAATTCTCCTCGACCAGCGTGCTGTTGTTTGACAGTGGGGCGAGACGCCCCACTGCAGCCGGCAGGACGCTGGCGCTATGTTTCCCTATACCGCGGCCCGAAGAATCTGGGCCACTGGACAGCCGAGGGCGGCTGTCCCCACATAAAATTCACCCCCACCTATCCCATCACTGTGGTGTGCTCGGGCTTGATCTTGTAGAGTACGCGGACTTCGCCGGGCTGGCCGTAAGGATATTTGTCGGCGCCGAGATATTTCTTCGCCATCTTGTCGATGTGAGCCGATGCGCCGTCTTCGGTGATCTCGACTACGCGTCCGCGGATTTCGAGGTAGCGATAAGGATTCTCGGGATCGATGATCGCGACCGACACACGCGGATCGCGGCGCACATTTTTGTCTTTCTGGCGTCCCTTGGCGGAGTTGAAGATGACGTGCTCGCCGTCGAAGTCGCACCATACCGGCGTGACCTGCGGTTGGCCATCGGGCATCAAGGTGCCCAAGCTGGCGAATGCGCGCTTCTGAAATAAATCACGATACTTTTCGGGAATCACTGCGGACATAAGAGCCTCCATCTTTCATCTTCAATCTTCCGTCCCCTGGGATGGCAGCATTATAGACTGCGGGCACGATCCGCGGTTGGAAGCGGCGGGACGCGGCTTCCCGCGAACCCGCGCGGCTTTCGTTTAGAATTACGGGCTTACAAATTCAGAGCGAAGGAAATAAATCATGACTTCATTTCGAGGCGGCATACGATTCGCCGGAGCGTTGCTAGTTGTCGCTGCCGCATGTCTCGCGAATTTGTCTTCCGTGCCGGGCTTCGCGGCCAGCGAGTCGGCGGCGAAATATCCGCCGACGATTGTCTTCATGACCGATTTCGGTGTGGTCGACGATTCAGTGGCGCTGTGCCGCGGCGTGATGTACTCGATCATGCCGGACGTGCGCATCGTCGATCTCACGCACGAGGTCACGCCGTTTTCGATCCTTGACGGTGCGCGGTTTCTCTTTGGTGCGACCCCGTATTATCCGGCGGGAACGGTATTCGTGGTGGTGATCGATCCGGGGGTCGGAAGCACGCGCAAAGCAATCGTCGCTCGATCGAAGCGCGGACAGTTTTTTGTTCTGCCTGACAACGGGCTGCTGACTCTGGTGGAGCAGCGCGACGGGATTGACGCTGTGCGCGAGATTACGAACCCGGACTGGATGATCGGGAGCAAGCTGTCGTCGACGTTTCACGGGCGCGACATTTTTTCTCCGGCGGGCGCTCACGTGGCGCGGGGTGACGATTGGACGCAGGTTGGTCCGGAGGTGGCGGTCAAAGATCTGGTGCGGCTCGAACTGAAGGCGGCGACGATTGACGAGCGTGGCTTGAGCGCCACCGTCATCGCCACCGATGGTCCGTTCGGAAATCTCGTCACGAATGTGAACGCGGAAGATTTTCTGAAACTCGGCTACCAGCGCGGGCAGGAAGTGCCGGTGACGGTAGGACGCAGAGAAATGAAAATCAAGTTTGTTAAAACTTTCAGCGATGTGCCGCTGAACCAGCCGCTGCTGTATGTCGATTCGCGGGGTCATTTGGCGCTGGCGGTGAATCAGAATAATTTCGCGGCAACTTATGGAGTGAAGCCGCCGGCGGCGCTGGCGATTCCGCGCGCGAAATAGGCTTGGGCGGCGAGAAAGCAGGTTCCTCGGGCCAGAAGCAAGGCGCTTGGAATGACAATGAATTTTTAGCGCGCATCCGCTTGGGTCGAGTTATCCCGCGACATCGGCGTCTACGCGCGGAAGCACGGCTTTTAGCAATGACTCGAATGTGGTTTTCACGCGCTCGCCGGTTTCCATTACTTCTTTGTGCGAAAGTGGTTGGTCCAGGATTCCTGCGGCCATGTTCGTCACGCAGGAGATTGCCAGAACTTTAATTCCCATGTGGCGCGCGGCGATGACCTCAGCCACGGTCGACATCCCGACCAGGTCGGCTCCGATTCTGCGCAGGTATTCGATTTCCGCCGGAGTTTCATAGCTCGGACCCGGCAGCGCGGCGTAGACGCCATCGTGCAGCGCAATGTTTAACTTTGCCGCCTCGGTGCGCGCGATCTCGCGATACTGCTTCTCGTAGGCGTGTGTCATGTCGGGGAAACGCACGCCGAAGCGATCGTCATTCATGCCCACGAGCGGATTGGCGCCTTGAAGGTTGATGTGATCGCGGATCAGGACGAGCGCGCCCTGCGAGTAGCCGAGATTGATGCCGCCGGCAGCGTTGGTGAGAATTACTGCGCGGATGCCCATGCGTCCAAAGACGCGAATGGGAAAGGTGATTTCCTGCGCCGAATATCCTTCGTAGAGATGCACGCGGCCTTGCATGGCCGCGACGGAAACGCTACCCACGTTGCCAATGATCATGCGGCCCGCGTGTCCGATGGCGGTGGAACAAGGGAAGGCGGGAATGTCGGCGTAGGGAACTGCCATGGAGTCGGTGAGCGAGTCGGCGAATCCGCCGAGGCCGGAGCCGAGGACGAGGCCGATATTCGGGCGCAGGGAAGTGCGGTCCAGAATTAATCGCGCGGCGGCTTCGGCTGGAGAGAATTGGTCAGGCATCGTGATAATCAGATCGGGTTACAGGTCGCCGTCGGCCAGGAAGGATCCGTGGCCGTTGCGGTCCAGCCAATCATACAGAAACGTCTGATAGAGATAGGAGGCGACGATTTCTTCGCCGAGTTCGTGAGTCTCGGTACAGATAAACGGCACGCGCAAGCCCGCCAACACGGCGATCAGCGACTGCGTGATGCGGTTAGGATTCGCGGCGCGATACGCGTACTCGGATTTGATTTCGCTGAGCGGGGCGGTGATGAGGAGCAAGCTGTGGGGAAGACGGCTCATCCGGCGCAGACGTTTGACGAAGACACTGCGATTTGTGGTGAATGACTGAATCAGGTCGGCGAGATCCTTGCGCTCGACTACACATGAGTCTTCCATTCCCTCAACCGAATAGTCTCCGAGAGGGAGCGCACGGTACTCGATGCGGGCGAACCATCCTTTAAAGCGGCGGAACGAAAGCGGATTCTGCTCGCGCGTGTCGACGATGGCGACGGGCAAAGGCGTCCGCAGTTGCGTACCGCCGCGCTCGGGAATCACCGGCAGCATCGGAGGGGTGACGGGCCTGGGCTGCATCTGCCAAGCGAGCGGCGACGGAATTAGAGTTCGCTTGCGGGGCATCGGTTTCTGAGTTTCGGCTAGAGTGCCCACTTCTCGCGCAAAAGGCACGCGAGAACTGGGGCACCCACTACGCCCAGGTTCCTAGAATCGTTTCTCGAACTTTGCGAATTCTTGTTCCAGCTTCCACTGTTCACGGGCGCGATCATTCGCCGCCAGGAATTTGCCGCATGCGGCTGACGGCGTGGTGGAACCCGCTGAATCCACAGCGCAGACTTTGACCGGGACGAACGCCGGTTTTGTTGAAGCCCACAGGCTTTCTCCGGGCAGGAAGCTGTGCTCGATGCTCTGGCGCGTCATACGCTTCAGTTCCATATACGGCAATCGATAACCCTCAACCGCGCGCAGATATTCGTGTGTCATGTCGGAGCGGGCGACGCCTTCGTCGTCGGTTGAAATGGCAACGGGCACGCCGTATTTCATGTAGACCGGTAACGGATGCTCGTCTCCACTGACGCCGAGGATCTCGTCATTGGAAGTGAGGTTGATCTCGACCAGCACGTTGCGCGCGGCCATCTCTTTCAGAAGGCCGACGGCGTCCTTCTCGCTCATGACGTCGACGCCGTGGCCGATGCGCTCGGCGTGGCCGCGCTCGACCGAGGCACGAATGTGGAAGGCGAGATCCTCTGGCTTGACCAAGCCGATGGCCAATTCGCCCGCGTGCAGAGTGATGTGCACTTTGGGATAGACGCCGTGCAGGTAGTCGAGCATCGCCATATGGTCATTGAAATCGTGAATCGGCACGTACCAATCTTCCGGCATAACCAGATTCAGGCCGACAAACTGGGGATCGGTCGAAGCCAGTTCGAAGCCGAGCAGAATCTGGGCGAACACGGCTTCATGCGGCAGTCCGCGCAGCACCTGATAGAGGTAGCGAACGGTGACGTTGCATCCCGGTTCGGCGTCGGGCGTTGCGCATTTGAGTTCGGTTCGGGCGCGGGCTTCGTCTTCGGCGAGGGTTTTGGTGGTTGCTGCAGCAATTTCTCTTAAGCCTTCAGAGAGGAGCCGTTCCCGCATTTTGCCGAGGTCGGCGTTCCATCCGAGTTTCAGGCCCAGCCGCGAAACGGCGCCCCCGTCGGCGGTATGCATGAATTCGACGTACTGCACGTGTTCGCGTGCGGCGCGGTTGATCACCGTCGCGATCGATTCAGCCACGTGATTGTGCGCGGTCAGTCCGAACTTGTCGAAGGTTGCGAAGAAGTGGTCGTGGCCGGATTCGTCACCGGGACGCCAATTGCGCATGGACCACGCGTCGATGATCTGGCCGTAAAGAATATGGTCTGCATAGGCGCAGTGGATCGCCGGCTTCGAAGTATATTTCTCACAGGAATCGCACGGCGGGGCGATCAGCTGCGACGTGGTGCGGTCGACGCAGAGGTTGTCAGATGCGGCGAAGTCGATGAGATCCTCGGCGTAGATTGCGCCGCTGAGATGGTTGTGCAGATCACCGCCCTTCGGGACGTCGTGCAGGAACGCCAGTAGGAGCGGCGGCTGCCGCCGGATCGAGTCGAGATAGCGTGCCGTTTTCTGCTCGGCCGTTTGCGCAGCGACGAGGGACGACAGAATGATGACCAGCAGTACGCGACTCATCTTCTGATTCAAGAAGCTGCCTCCGAAAATAAACAGAAGTGGGATTGTAATTCGTGGGTTGCTGCGCACGCCAATCACTTGCCTTTGCCGGCGAGAAGCTGTCAAACGCAAAGTTCGCCAGGGACTCGCATAGCGCGGAAAAAGGCCCCTGCGGTCCTGGCGGGGTACGCCCAGCCTTCGGCTGGTCTGCTACATTGATTCGATATATGCCACAGGTTCACTCGCCCAGCCGCGGTTTTGCCAGCGATAACAATGCTGGAGTGCATCCCGAGGTTCTCGAGGCGATTGCACGCGCCAACCAGGGGCACGTAATGGCTTACGGGGACGATCCGTATACGCGTTCGGCCCTGGCGAAATTTGAAGAACACTTCGGTCCAGAGATCGATGTCTTCTTTACTTTCAGTGGAACCGGAGCCAACGTTCTCGGGTTGCAAGCGATCAATCGCCCGTATCACGCGGTTTTATGTAGTGACTACGCGCACATTTACACCGATGAATGCGGAGCTCCAGAAAAGCACGCAGGATGCAAGCTGATTCCCCTGCCGCATCAGGCTGGCAAGATTACGCTGGACGCGGTGCGGCACGCCTATCACGGCATCGGAGATCAGCATCACGTGCAGCCTCGCGTCATTTCAATTACGCAATCCACCGAAATGGGCACGGTTTATCTTCCGGAAGAGATTCAGGCGCTCGCCCGCTTCGCGCACGAGCACGAAATGTTCTTGCATGTGGACGGCGCCCGCATCGCCAACGCTGCGGCCAGTCTTGGGCAAACCTTGCTCCAGGCGACGCGCCATCTAGGCGTCGACGTATTTTCTTTCGGCGGAACGAAAAATGGAATTGTTGGCGGGGAAGCGGTCGTGTTCTTCAATCTCCCGTTGAGCAAGGATTTTCTTTACTTGCGCAAGCAGGGAATGCAACTGGCCTCAAAGATGCGTTTCATCGCGACCCAGTTCGAAGCACTGCTGACAAACGATCTGTGGCGGCGCAGCGCGGAACACGCCAACTACATGGCGCGCATCCTGGAAGGCGAAGTGCGCAAGATTCCAGAGGTCAAGGTCGTCTGGCCGGTTGAAGCGAATGGTGTCTTTGCCCAGATCCCCCAGCCCGCGATTGCGAAGATCAAGGAGCACTATTTCTTTTATCCATGGATCGAGGAGGAGAATATTGTGCGCTGGATGTGCTCGTTCGATACCACCGAAGATGACATTAAGGAATTCGTGAAGGTCGTGGCCGTCGCGGTCGCGAGCTGAGCGCGTTTACTCAGGTTCAGTCAGCAGCTTGCCCAAAGTGGGCTTGTGCTTCTCCGGCTTCTTCTTTTTTTCGACAACAATTTGTCCGGCCGGGGGCGCTCCCACGCGTTCGCGGGCCAGTTCTTTCACTGCGGTTACAGCCTCAAAATGCTTGCGTCGCTTCTTTCGTGGCATAGTGGGAGACCTGTCAGGTCCATGTTGCCATAGCTTGTCGCCAACAAAACTGCAATAATTGTTACTACGGTGGAAACTACGAGGGATATTCGCCAGGGTTTCCCCGCCGAGGACGAGCCAACGTTATGGAAGAGCGCGATTTTTTCGACGAGAAACAAGAAAAGAAGATGGCGACGCTGAATTGCCCGCACTGCCACCAGCCGGCCGAGTACGAAGTCACCTGGGTGGTTCGCACCAAGAAGCGCCAGCTCGGGGGACGCGCCGATGAGCGCGACCGCGCCCGCTTTGCCAAAGCGCGCTCCTACATGCTGCGCAAAGACGACCTGATGGGCTGCAAGAACGTGCGCTGCCGCAAACGCTTCGAGATTTCGGGAGTGCAGTCGGTCGTGTTTACTGAATAGTGCCCGGCAAGCGAGGGCGGTCCTGCGGCGCCCTGGACGAATGCTGATTTATACTTTCCTGTTTGTTCCGTGGAGTTAATAACCTTGAAAATTCTCGTCTGCATGAAGCAGGTGCCGCAGAAAGATGCGCCGCTCAAGCTCAACGAAGCGGGCACCTGGATCCGCGAAGACCTCTCGTACGAGGTCAACGAACCTGATGCGTACGCTCTCGAAGAAGCTCTGCGCCAGAAGGAAAAGCACACCGGGGAAGTCGTGGTCATTACGAGTGGCCCCGCGAGAGCGCAGCAGGTGCTGCGCGAGGCGCTGGCTAAGGGCGCGGACCGGGCAATTCATCTGGAAGACGATAAATTTGTGGGGCTCGATGCCTTCAATACGGCGAAGGCTCTGGCGGCGGCTATTAAAGATGAAAAATTCGATCTCATTTTCACCGGATTGCAGTCCGACGACTATGGCTATGCGCAGACAGGCGTGATCCTGGCGGAATTGCTCGGCTGGCCGCACGCCACCATCATCATGCAGATCGAAAAGACGGATGCCGGGATTCGCGTGAAGCGCGAACTCGAGGCGGGATACTTTCAATTCGTCGACATGCCGACTCCCGCAGTGCTGACGATCCAGTCGGGCATTAACAAGCTGCGCTACGCCACGCTGATCGGCATCAAACAGGCGAAGAATAAACCGATGAGGAAGGTGCCGCTGGCGGAGGTGCAATCGGTCATCGGCGAGAATCTGCAAAAGATTGAGCGCCTTTACGTTCCACTGAAAACGAAGAAGACGGCAGTGATTGAGGGCGCGCCGGCGGAGATCGCCAAGAAGCTGGTGGATAAGATGCGGAATGAGTTGCGGGTGCTGTAGTTGTGGCGACGGGCGCATTTCGCATGTCCAGCCGTGGGGTTCTTCGTCGGCAGCTGTGGTGGCGAAGCAGAAAGCAGATTCGTCGGCGGGCTTTGCCCGCTCGGAATGACAAGAGCAACTTAGGAGTTATGGCCGGTTATGGCTGATACGATTCTAGTCGTCGTCGAACAGCGCGAAGGAAAGCTGAATCGCGTTTCGTGGGAAACCATTACTGTCGGGCAGGCGATTGCGGCTGCTACTGGCTGGACTCTTGAAGCCGCCGTGGTCGGTGCCAACGGCGCTTCGGTTGCCGCCGAGGTCGCGGCCAAGAAGCTCACGAAGGTTTATTCGGTTGAGTCGCCGAAACTTGATCCTTACACTCCCGATGCGTTTGCCGCGGCTCTGAAGCAATTTCTGGCGACGAAACAGCCAAAGCTTGTGTTGATGCCGCATACGTATCAGGTGCGCGACTTCATCCCGAAGTTAGTCACGGCGATGGAGCGAACTGTCATCAGCGACTGTGTGGGCTTCAAGTACGAAGGCGGTAAACTGCTCTTCACGCGTCAGATGTTCCAAGGCAAGCTCTCGGCCGATGTGAGTTTCGCGAGCGATGCTCCGTGGTTCGTGACCTTTCAGAATGGCGCGTTTCGCGGCGATCAGGTTGAAGCTGGGGCGAGCGCAGCACCGGTGGAGACAGTGACGGTCGAGATCGCTGATGGCGTGATCCGCAACCGTCCTCAGGAAGTTTTCAAAGAGGCCAAGCAGGCGGTCGACCTCACGCAGGCCGAGATCATTGTTTCGGTGGGCCGCGGCATCAAGGAGCAGAAGAACATCGAACTCGCCAAGCAATTGGCGGATGCGTTGGGCGGAGAAATTGCGGCGTCTCGTCCGATTTGCGATGCGGGCTGGCTGCCGATGGACCGGCAGGTTGGCTCCTCGGGACAGACAGTCGCGCCCAAGCTCTATCTGGCTCTCGGCATCAGCGGTGCGATTCAGCACATTGTCGGCATGAAGGGCGCGAAGTCGATTATCGCAATCAACAAGGATTCCGAAGCGCCGATATTCGAGATCGCTGACTACGCCGTGGTCGGGAACTTGTTCGATATTGTTCCGCCGCTGATTGAAGAAGTGAAAAAGGCCAAAGCGGGAGGCTAGGACTTTCCTGCAGTTCATTGGCAGGGGAAGGAAAAGCAGGTTCCTCACCGGCTGAAGCCGGTTCGGAATGACAAGTGGGTTTTGAGATTCGCCGAGAGTGGCTAGCTACTCCCTTACGGTCTCTCTTTTGCAATCGCCGCCGCCGCAATCTGTACTACGTCCAGTAGTTCCGGTGGCGTCGCAGAGTTTGCGGCTAATCCGTCGCGCAGCATTGAGTTGCAGAATGGACACGCCGCCGCCACCACGCTCGCTCCTGTGGCCGCCAGTTCTTGCGCGCGCTCGACGTTGACACGTTTGCCGGTCTCTTCCCCCAGAAACATCAATCCGCCGCCTCCGCCGCAGCAGAAACCGCGCTCGCGGGCGCGCGGCGGATCCACCACCTTGCCGAAGCGCGAGATTACGTCGCGCGGCTCGTCGTAAATTCCGCGGTAACGGCCCAGGTAGCAGGCATCGTGAAATACGATTTCTTTCGTATCAGTGCTTGCCGGCAGTTTGTCCTGCAGACGCGCCAGCAATTCCGTGTGATGTTCGATCTCAAGATTCGCGCCCTGATCTTTCCAGTCCGTGCCGAGCGTGCGGACACAATGCGGGCAGATCGAAATCATCTTCTGAACTTTGCTTTCGCGAATGTGCTCCAGATTTCCCTGCGCCAGTTCGCCGAACAGGTAGTCATTGCCTAGACGGCGTACAGGATCGCCCGAACATTTTTCCTGCTTCAGTACGCCGAAGCTCACACCGAGATAGCGCAGCACATCGACCAGGGCGAGCACAATTTTACGGCCGTTGGGATCATACGAACCCAGGCAGCCCATCCACAGGCAATACTCCTGCGTGCCGTCGTAGTACGGCAGATTGTTCTTCTCGATGAACTTCTGCCGCTCCGAGGGGGCGAATCCGAGGGCATTGCCGTAGCGTTCGAGGGTTACGAATAATTCACTGCCGTGAGAGTTGTCCCATTTGCCGGTGTTGACTGCACCGCGGCGCAGACCAATGATGGTGGGCAAATGCTGAATGCCTACGGGACACTGAAACTCACAGGCTCCGCAGGTCGTGCATTGAAAGGCCGCTTCCATCGATAAGTGCTTGCCCAACAGCGGTTCTTCGCTGTTGGGGCCGAAGTCGTCGAGGTAGTGGCGCTCGCCGAGAATGATTTCTTTCGGATTGAGAATTTTTCCCGTGGCATTGGCGGGACAGTGCTCGGTGCAGCGTCCGCATTCGACGCAGGAGTATGCCTGGAGAGCGGCGATTTGTGTGAGATCTTTGCCGGCGACGAGACCGAAGTCTTCATCGCCCACCAACGGCGGGATGCGGCTAAACCCATCGCGCTCCAAAAACACCGTGAACGGGCTCAGCACCAGATGCATGTGCTTGGTCTTGGGAATGAGGGGCAGAAACACGAGCAGGACCGCCGTGTGCGACCACCAGACGGCCCACGCAGCGGGAGTTCCCTCATTTACCGCAAAGGACGCGAGGTAGGTGACCATCAACGCAAAGATGAGAAATGCGATCAGGCCGGACTCGGGTGAGAGTGGTTCCAGCGCCTTGGGACGGACTACGAAGCGACGAAACGCCAGGCCTGCAATCGAAATCGCGACCGCAATCGCAAACACGCCCACGAACCAGAAATAGAAACGTCCGAAGCCGGTGCGCGAGAGAAATCCCAACCCAAATGCCATCGCGATGTGATTCAGCGTGACCAAGGCGAAGACGCAGAATCCCCAGAACACGAGAGCGTGCGCCAGGCCGGGCAGAGGACGTTGCTCAATGACCAACCCTTGCGCGCCGACCTCCCAGAGCACCCGGCGGATGCGCGGCCAGAGCGGTCGTAACTGAAAGTCGGCGTCCCGCTTCGCATCGAGAATGATGCGCAGCGCCCGCCCGAATTTGCGCCAAAACAGGTACGCGGAAGCGGCGATGGCGAGCAGCAGGACGATGCGTCCCGTCCAGTTCATAAGAGGATGTCTCCGAGAACCTGACAGTCTAACGTAGGCAGGCTCCTTCGTGTATTCCGCTGCTCTGCAGCGAACCCGAAGCTTCCAAGCTCGAGTCTGAACCTATCTTGACATCGAACGCCGGTGATACGATGCTTCGCACGAATTGGGGGCAGGAGTATTGACGTTTAAGCAAGCTAACCGAACTAGGGTTGGGTCGATTATTGACGACTGGAAAATGCAAGTCAGTCAGATTTGAATGGGATCGCCTAAGACGAGGAATGAATCAGACAATTGAAAAGTCGGGAGGGAATCCTCTTGTGAGATTAATTTTATTCGCAATACTAACGCTCTCGGCCGTAGCTCAGCAGTCTTCTCCCCCGCCGCCAGCGATCCCCTCGACCGGCTTCGCGGGTCTCGACGAATATCGCGCCTCTCGGATAGCTGTCTTTACTGACGACTATGGGCAGCTGGCGAGGTATCGCGAGGCCGATGCGGCATTGACTTCGCCGGGTCTGGGCGAGAACCGTGTCGTGTTTTTTGGCGACTCGATCACTGACATCTGGAAATTGGCTGATTATTTTCCAGGAAAGCCTTACGTCAATCGCGGCATCGGGGGACAAACTACGCCGCAGATGCTCGTGCGGTTTCGCCAGGATGTGATTGACTTGCATCCCAAGGTTGTGGTGATTCTGGCGGGCACGAATGACATCGCGGGCAATACCGGTCCGATGCGGAACGAGGACATCGAAGCCAACCTGTCTTCGATGGCGGAACTGGCTCGCGCGCATGATATTCACGTAGTGCTCTCCTCCGTGCTGCCGGTGCACAATTACACCGAGCGGGCAAAGGATTTTTTTGCTCAGCGTCCGATGGCGAGGATTCTTGCGCTGAACACCTGGCTCAAGGATTACTGCGCCAAGAACGGGATCGTGTATCTCGATTATTTCTCGGCTGTGGTCGATGACAAAGGATTGCTTCGGAAAGAACTTGCCGATGACGGGCTGCATCCGAATGCGGCGGGATTCAAGGTCATGGCGCCGCTGGCCGACGCGGCGATTGCGAAGGCGTTGGCTGCGAAACCGTGAGGCATCTTCCCCGTGCGCTTTGCACGCTTTTGGCGTACTTTGACGCCGAGAGCCTTTGACCGCAAAGATCGCTAAGGAAATCCGCGAAGTTCGCAAAGAAAAACACAGACAGGCCGGTTATGCCCCAAGAGCAGGTTCCCCAGGGCCGAAGGCCCTTCGGAATGATAATGGGCTGTGGCGTAAGGTAGAAGCTGTGCCCCTCACCGACAAATTCGGGCGACGCATCAGCGACCTCCGGATCTCCATCACCGACCGTTGTAACTACAGGTGTGTGTATTGCCGCACCGGGAACGAGGGTGCGCTGTACGGTGACCTTCCCTTTTCGGATTATCTCCGCATGGCGCGCGTGCTGGTGGGGATGGGCGTCACGAAGATTCGTCTGACTGGCGGCGAGCCGCTTTTGCGCAACGGTGTCGTGGAGTTCGTTCGCGATCTTGCGAGACTGCGGCGTTCCAATGCGGACGGTGACGGTGAACCCCTCGAGATTGCCCTCACCACCAACGGTCACCTGCTCGCGGATCTGGCGCAGCCGTTGAAGGACGCTGGACTATCGCGCGTGACGGTTTCGATGGACGCGGTTGATCCCGACCGGTTCGCGCGTATCACGCGAGTGTCCGCGGGATATGATCGGGTGCTGGCCGGCATTCGTTCCGCGCGCCGCGCCGGGCTGTGGCCGTTGAAAGTCAATTGCGTGCTGCTGCGCGGATTTAATGAGGACCAGATCATTCCCTTCGGCATGTTTGCCCGCGAAGAGGGTGTCACGGTGCGATTCATCGAGTTCATGCCGCTTGAAGAAGACCGCACCTGGTCGCCGTCGACTGTGGTGACGCTCGATGAAATCCTGGCGCGAATGGCGGAGTACCGGCCGCTGATCGAAATTCCGCACGCGCGCTCGGAGACGGCGCGACGCTATCGGTTTGACGATGGCGTCGGAGAAATCGGAATCATTGCGCCGGTGTCACATCCGTTCTGCGGGCATTGCAGCCGAATTCGAATAACCTCCGACGGCAAGATTCGGACGTGTTTGTTTTCGGTGTGGGATCACGACCTGCACGCGCAGATGCGCCGCGGCGCGAGCGACGAAGACTTGGCGGAGTTCATCCGCGGCGTCATCCAGAAAAAAGAAGAGCGACATCATATCGGTGAGCCCGACTTCGTGCCAGCGTCCCGGACGATGGTTCACATCGGCGGTTAAACCACCCGCCCGAGATGCCATTTGGGTGCACTCCCCGGCATCGTCCGACAACGCGGTGGTAAGATGCCTGCCTCATGCGACCGCTGGCCAAACAAATCCTTACGTATCTGCTGCTGGTATTCGGATTCTCCAGCCTGCCGTATTACCTGATGATCCACACTGGGCACATTGGCGCCGGAAACGGGCTGGTGGTGTCGTTGGTGATGTGGTGCCCTGCGTTTGCCGCGTTCGCGACTTGCGCTCTGTTCGGAATCAACCTGGCAACACTGGGCTGGAGCTGGCGGCCGGCGCGGTATGTGGCGTGGGCGTATGTGATTCCCATCTTGTACGCATTGCCGGTCTACATTGTGGCGTGGGCGGCAATTCGCGGGTCGTTTGCGTTTTCAGACTTCGCGTCTCCCTTGGCATCGGCTTTCGGATTCCCCGACTGGCCGCGCGCAACTGCGCTGTTTCTGGCTATTCCGTGCTATGCAATCCTGGGTGTGATCAGCAGCACGGCCCGCGCGCTGGGAGAAGAAATTGGCTGGCGCGGATTTCTCCTTCCGCGTCTGGTGCAGCAGACCGGTTTCACCTGGGGATGTTTGCTCAGCGGATGCATTTGGGCGGTTTGGCATTATCCGGGGCTCTTGTTCGCCGATTACAACGCTGGCACGCGGCCGGCATTTGCGTTGACCTGCTTCACGCTGATGGTGATTGCCGACAGCTACATTATGGGCTGGATGCGGCTCAAGTCCGGCAGTTTGTGGACTGCGGCGGTGATGCATGCGAGCCACAATCTTTTTATCCAGGCAATTTTCGATCGCATGACCGCACCGGTTGGGAAAACATTGTATGTGACGACGGAGTTCGGGGTGGGACTGGTGCTGACGGTCGGCGCGTGTGCTCTCTATTTCTGGACCAGGCGCGGCGAGCTAGTGAACGCAGGCAAGATCGAATCCGTTTAAAATTCAATCCATGAATTTGCGGTGGCTGACTATGACGGCCGCGTTGTTTTTCCTTTGCGGCACGGTGTGGGCGCAGAGTACCTATCTGGGTTTCGATCGCAACACTTATCCCGGAGATGCGAATCTTGCCGCGCTGCGGCAGACTTTTTCTTACTCCGGATACTGGCTGAACAGGCCTCCGGGCGAGAAGGTCAATACATGGAGCGGACACCGCGCTGCGGTAGAGGCTGCTGGGCTTGGATTTCTGATGTTGTTCAACGGGCGGCTCTATGCGGAATTGAAGTCTGTCGCCAATGCCACGCGCCTTGGGCGCGCTGATGCTCGTGCTGCTGTCGCTGCCGGGCAGCGTGAGGGGTTTCCGCGAGCGGCCATTATTTTCCTTGATCAGGAGCAGGGAGGCCGGATGCTGCCGGAGCAGAAGGCATACATCTTCGCGTGGGTCGACGGCGTGATTGGCGGCGGATTTCGCGCGGGAATTTATTGCTCCGGCATTGCGGCGACAGATGACGACAACGTTGTGACGGCGGAAGATATTCACAAGAGCGCTGGAACCCGCGATATTGTTTATTGGGCGATCAATGACAGCTGTCCGCCGGCGCCGGGATGCGGATTTCCATCGATTCCACCGAGTCCCGCGCAGAGTGGAGTGAAGTTCGCGGAAGTGTGGCAATTCGCGCAGTCGCCACGGCGCAAAGATGTGGCCGCGCACTGCACCAACTACAGCCGCGATGGAAACTGCTATCCTCCCGAAGTCGCCGCCGGTTTGCAATTGCATGTGGACGTCGATGCGGCGACGTCGCCCGATCCCTCGCACGGGCGCACGCGCTGATGATTTGGGTGCAGGTTCGTCCGAGCCTTAGGGCTAAAGCTCCTTCGAAAGAGAGCCTAATCGCACCGCTGCAAAGCCGCGCCACCCAAACAGCCCGTTTTGTCAGCCAGTCCAGAAACGCGCTTTGATCAGAGCGTATTGAAGCCGTGGTTTGATCGGAATTACCGCAGGCCGATCGTCAGGAGATTGAGGGTGTTAGCAGAGAACACGTCCGCTTCTAATCCGGCACGCGCGCTCGCAATCTTCGAGTGGACGCTCCTGGGAGCGCTGGTGGCTACATTCATCGTGCACGGATTCCTACCAGCGTGGCGTGTCATGAACACCGACTTCCCCAATTATTTTCTTCCCGCGGTGATTCATCACCAGGGCACTCCGATTGACCGCGCTTATGAATGGAGATGGTTACAACGCTACAAAGACCATGAACGGATCGATCAGACGCTCGTCGGTTTTGTGCCTAATCCGCCGATGTGCGCTGCTCCTATGCTGCTGCTCGCGTCGCTCAAATCGCTTAACGCCAAGCGCGCATGGCTCATCCTCGATCTGGTGTTGATGGTTTTCTTGCTGGGGATTCTGCGCCGGACAACGGAACTCCCGTGGCGGCGGCTTCTGCTGCTGACATCGCTCTGTGTTCTTCCGCTGCGCGAGAATTTTCTGTTCGGCCAGTACTACGTCGTGATCCTGGCTCTGCTCTGCTTCGCCTACTGGGCGGCATGCCGCGGCCATCGCTTCAGTTCGGGAGCGATTTTGTCGGCGGCGGCATGGTTCAAGATATTCCCAGTTTTCTTTCTGATTCTCTTCGTGCGCAAACGGAACTGGCGAGCGGCCGCCGGCTTGGTGTGCGGGGGCGCCGTTCTGGGAGTTGTGTCGGTTCTTCTGTTCGGCTGGAACGTGCACAAGATTCTGCTGCTGGATATCTTGCCGCGCGCGCTGCACGGCGATCTGGTTTCTCCTTACGTGCTGCAGTGGAACTCATTTACCGCACTCTGCCACCGTCTTTTTCTGGCGGAGCCGGAACTGAATCCCACGCCGTGGGTGAACTCTCCCGCCGTGTATGCCGTTGTGCAGGCGCTGGTTTCCACGGTGCTGCTATTCAGCTTCCTGTTCTTTACGGGTGACGAGGAGACTCCGCAGGCCAGGGCATGGGAGTGGGCGACGTTCGTCGCTTTGCTGCTTCTTACTTCATCGATGCCGGCGGCCTACCATCACTGCGTATTGATCTTCACGGTGATCGTCGCCGTCGACTATCTGCTGAAACGGGGCGAGCGTGGCGCTGCCCTTAGCGCTGTTGTTTTATTCGCCTTAGCATGCAGTCCGATGCCGGCCTTTGTGTATGCCCACTTGCAAGGACGCCTGGCCGGAGTTTTTCTTCTGTATCTGCTGCTTCTGTCCAAAGCCCCGGCGCGGGCGGATTCTCGATTTCGCAGATTTGCATACGCCTGCGCCGCATTGTTTTTGGTTGCGCTCACCGTTTCGAATCTGCGTGCGCTGCGCAACCGGTCTGAGGATTTCTCACGGAGGTTGCCGCCGGTTTCTGCGGGCTACGGTTCGTTCTCGGTGGCTCGCGCCGGGGATAATCTCGTGGTCGACGAAATGGTCACGGATTCCTACGCTGCTGTCGTTCTTCCGGCAGGCGCAATCCAGCATCTCTCCGTGACCGGCGACGTGCTCGCGATCGCAGCGTCGGCGCAGTCTCCGTTTGCCTATTTCGAAGTGACCGGCCAGCATTCGCAGATTTTTCGTCTGCCCGCTGCGCAACTTGGAAAGCCGGACGCGGTACCGGAGTATGTCGCGGAAGGTTACGATCCAGCGATTTCTGCGGACGGACGCTGGCTTGCTTTCTTGCGGAAAGAAAACGGCAAAACGGCAATTTGGATGGCGAAAGATGCTTCGTCGGAAGAATCACCCGGGGCTGCGCCCGTGCCGGGTGCGCAGAAACTCGGTGAAGTACTAGAAATGACTGTGACTCCAGCGGGTGACCTGATTGCAGCTGCGGGCAGCGCGGCGGATCCCCATTTGGCGCTATGGAAGCAGGCCTCTGGCGAGATTCGAGCGCTCGCGGAGATTCGCGGAGCGGTACGCTATCCCGCGATTTCTTCGGATGGGAAAATGCTGGCGTTCAGCCGGCGCGAATCCGGGGCGTGGCATCTGTTTGTACGCGACATCGAAAGCGGACGAGAGCAGAAACTTACTTCTGCCGCTTGCAACGCGACTTCGCCTTCCTGGGAAGATGCGCAGACGCTGCTCTATGTGAGCGATTGCGGACGCGGCGTGGCTCTTGGCACTCCAGCACAGGTAAGCATACCCAGGTAACTGGGCCGAACACGACAAGACTTTACAGAGCTTGATTAAAATCTACAGTAAATATGAGGTCTCCACGTCTATACAGTGTGGGCGAGTCCAGGGGGAGGGAAAGTTTATGGTGAGGAATATCAGACTATCGGTTGCCGTTATCGTTCTTGCGATATCGTTGTGCGCGGTTTCCCCGGTTGCAGCGCAATCGGCGAAAGCGGCCGCGGCGGGCCCGGCTCCGGTGCCGGCGCGAATCCTTGCGGCGAAGAAAGTCTTTATCGCCAACGCGGGCGGGGACGAGCGGTCGACCACGGATCCGCTCTACAACGGCGGACCGGACCGCACGTACGACGGGTTTTATGCGGCTCTGAAATCCTGGGGACATTACGAACTGGTAAACGATCCCGGGGACGCTGATCTCGTGATGGAGATCCAGTTTCAGATCGAGCGGCCCGTGCTGAAGGGAAATACGCTGACTTCGTCGGATTATGATCCGGAATTTCGCCTGACCATTCGCGATCCTAAAACCAACGTTCTACTGTGGGGATTCATCGAGCACGCGCAGTGGGCGCTGCTGCAGGGGAATCGTGACCGGAATTTTGATGCGGCCCTGGGGAAGATTGTCGGCGACGTGCAGGCGCTCGGGGCGGATGCGTCGGCTGCGGGCGGCGCTAAACAGTAATTCAAATCAGTGGCTCGAAACAGATGCAGTATTCCCTGAGCGCAGTCGTTAGGGAGTGCCCGCCCCCCACGGTATGCAGTAGAATAGAAGCATGCCGGACCGCACCTTCACACTCGACGAAGCGCAGACGCTGCTTCCGGTGCTCGAATCGTTGCTGCGCAACGCCATTTCGGGCAAGAAGTTGGTGGAGCAGTTCGAAGCCGAGATGCAGATGTTGCAGCACCGCATCTTTCTGGCGGGAGGAACGTTTGTCGAAATCGTTTCCCTGGCCCGGCGCAAGGCCGAGCGCGTGAAAGCCGAGCAACGCGCGAAAGATGCGCTAGCGGAAATCGACTCCATCGGCGTGCAGGTCAAGGATCTGGAAGTGGGTCTGCTCGATTTTCCCTGCGAAGTGGAAGGCCGGATCGTTTTGCTGTGCTGGAAGCTGGGAGAGCGATCGATCTCGCACTGGCACGGTACGGACGAAGGATTCTCCGGACGCAAGCCCATCGACGAGCGCATCGCACGGGCGCGGAAGACGAATTAGCAGTTCTCACAGTTCTCAGCTGGGTTCCGCGCTGCCTCTCTATCCCGCCAACCCGCTCATTCCACAAACATTTTTGGTGTGCAACATACTCCGGCTTTCAGTGTTACTAAAGAAAAGAACGTAGTGAGGCCGGGTCTCGTTTTTTGCGTCAAAATGGAGTTGACGTTTGTAACTTCCACGTTTGTAAAGAGGTCCGGCCCGGATCTCCCAGGGAGCCTTAGGCGATGAAAACCATTCCAGTTGTAGTTCGCTGGCTGCTGTTGGCAGTCTTCGCTGTGTCATTGACTGCCATTTCGTCCGCTCAGATTGGAGTCGGCATCTCGGTGCGGATCGGTCCGCCCGCCCTGCCGGTTTACGCGCAGCCGGTCTGCCCCGGTCCGGGGTACATGTGGACTCCCGGATACTGGGCCTGGAACGATGAAGGCGGTTATTACTGGGTTCCGGGAACGTGGCTGGTGGCCCCGGTGGGCATGCTTTGGACGCCCGGTTATTGGGGATGGGGCGGGGGATTGTATGCGTGGCACGCCGGATACTGGGGGCCGCACGTTGGGTTCTACGGCGGGATTAACTACGGGTACGGCTACGGCGGCGTGGGCTTCGTTGGCGGCGAATGGCGCGGCGGAGGGTTCTATTACAACCGCGCGGTGAGTAACGTCAGCGTCAGCAACGTGACCAACGTTTACAGCAAAACTGTTGTCGTCAACAACGCTGCCACCACCAGCTTTAACGAGGGGGAAGGCGGTATTCAGGCGAGGCCGACGCCGCAGGAAGAGGCTGCCGAGCACGAGCAGCACACCGCTCCGCTGCCCGCGCAGACTCAACACGAGCAGTTGGCCAGCCAGAATCACGAGAACTTTGCGTCGGAGAATCACGGACGTCCGGCGATCGCTGCTACCGCGAAGGCCGGCGATTTCAGCAGCCACTCGGCGATTCCGGCCCGGGCTGCGGGTGGGGAATATCACGCCCCGGCCATGACCCCGCAGGAGGCTCGCGGGCCGTCGCAAGAAGAGAAGAGCAACGGCGCCAACTCGACTTCGGAGCCGAAGGACAATGCGGCCAAGTCTCCAGCGCAGGAGAGACCTTCGCATAGTCAGCCGAAGGCGAATAAGCCAGCTCCGAAGCCGCATAAATCGAATCCGCCTCCGAAGAAAGCGCCTAAGAAAGAGGAGCGGTTTCACTAGGAGAAGCGGTGGCTAGTGAAGTAGCGGCCAGTGGCCAGTTCTGCGCTGGCCACTTTTCTTTGCAAGTGGGTACATGATTGCCGTTCTAACCGGGGAAGGCCTCGGCCGGCAGGATGGTTCCGTTGGTGTGGTGAAGGTACTGGAGTGTGCGCCGGGAGGAACGACCTCTGCTACAATTTTCGCTGACTGATAAGGCCTGAAGCCCGAGCCCGCGCCCCCAGGCAGCATCGGAGTATCCAGGACAAGGAGTAACCAGGAACATGTCATCCACGAAATCAAGACTCCGACTGGCGGGTGCTTTCGCCGCCCTCGCAACATTGGCGCTCGCGGGAAGCTGCCGCGGATTTTTTGTGCCCGAGCAGATCGGTTCCATCACCATCACGCCATCTACGGCAAACGTGCCGCTCGGGGGCACTTTGCAACTTCAAGTCTTCGGAACCAACACCGACTCTACGCCAGCTGGCAACATCACCGGCAAAGTGTCGTGGTCGAGCGACAGTGGGGCGGTTGGCATCAGCGCCTCAGGGCTTCTTACCGGGAATGACCTCGCGGCGACGCCGGCAACAATCACGGCGGAATATCAGGGAGTGAGTTCAACCGCTTCCGCCACCGTGTGCGTGCAAAACGGAACGAACTTCTTGATCACGCTCAGCCCGTCCGATACGGTCCAGCAGAATACTGCCGTTACCGCTGAGGCAACCGCGGTAGTGTCAGGGGTGTCGGGTGCGGTAGATATCAGTTCTGGCGTGCAGTGGTCCACGAATAATAGTGGAGTTGCCATTACAAACGGCGATCCCGCGCAAATCGACACGACGGGCCTCCAAACCACGCCGGCCACCGTGACGATTTTCGCGGTCTATAGCTGCAACGGTGTCAACAGCAACTTCCAGACCAACTTGACGGTGACCGCTCCGTAGGGGTCGAGCGAGGCAGTGGTCTCCGAATTCGCAGGGTACCCATTTCTCGCGTCCTTTGCGAGAAGTGGGAAGTCAGCTTTCTTGATCCCTAGCCCAAATTGTTGATTGGAAAAAGTACTCGAACGATCACTCTGGCGTTTCAATCAACGATCAGCAAATCAACGATCCGCAATCATCAATCCAGAATAAAAATCGTCCGCCCTAGTTTTTCATCATGGCGTCAATGGTCGAGTAGAGCTGCGTGTTGTCGCGGACTTCAGTGTAGGGCTTGCTCGGATTCCGGCTACTGACGATGTAGACCGTCGGAGTGTGGTCGAGCTTGATGGCTTTGCCCAGATCGCGGTCGGCGTTGACCAGCGCGGAGAGTTTGCCGCCAGCGTCGAGTACATAAGGCAGTTCCACTTTGTGCGCGGCGGCGAACTTCTCGGCAAAAGAGCGCAGGTTCTGGGGATTGACTTCCAACTGGTTCTCGAAAATGTAATCGCGGAATTCGTTGCCTAGTTCTTTGGAGTGGGTGTCGAAAAAGCGCGCCATCACCGCCGCCTGATACGACCAGTTATGCATCGGCAAGGGGAAGTCGTGGCGGATCACCGGAATCTTATAGGTCTTTGAAGCCTGCTCCACCAGCGGCGCGGTGCGCCGGCACATGGGGCACTGCAGGTCTTCGAATACGACGATGGCAACCTGCGATCCCTTGGGCGGACGCAGGACGGAATCAACCGTGTCTTGAGCGATGGTACCTGTTGGCAGCGCGAAGCAGGCTGCCAGAGCTAGAAGAGCGAGAATTCGTAGTGTGGTTTTCATCAGCTTTCGGAATGCCTTGTGAGATACGCCTCTAGAAGATTTTAGATGCAGCCCGCACGTTCCTGGCAGCTTTCGCGCCGCAAAGGCAACATTCCGTGAGGGTTGATCGTCCCTTTGTCTATGGTAACCGAAGCGAGGTGGGCTGTCAGGTTCCCGGCAGGTGCATTGGGCATCAACCTTCGTTCTTCGGAAGCAGCGCTGCCACGCGCTATAGTGAAGAGTTCCGCACAAACAACCGTGAGACTCGTTCATTCATCGCGATTTGGCTCTCCCTGCCGCCGCTGGGCTGTGGCAGCGGCTCTGGCCGTGATCATGGGAATGCCCGGTTGCCAGGGGCGGCATCGGGTGCTGGAAGTGGCCTATGTCTCGGCACCCCAGGCGGCATTGCGGGATCAGGTAGCGGCTATCTACAACCGCGTGGGCGATGTTAAGAACGGAGAGCGAGTTGAGGTGCTGGAACGGGAGAAGCGCTTCGTTCGAGTGCGCACCGCCAGCGGCCTCGAAGGCTGGATCGAGCAGCGCTTCCTGGTTGACCAGAAAACCTTCGACGGCCTACAGACACTCACGAAAGATAATCTGAACGATCCGGTGCAGGCGCCGGGGGTTCTGCGCAACACAACCAATCTGCACGTCACGCCAGGCCGCGACACTGACCATTTGTATCTCCTCGCTGCGGGCGCGAAGGTCGCGATCCTGAAGCGGGCGACGGCAGAGAAGCAGGTCGTCGCGAATCCCACGATAAGGCCGGGAACGGGAAAGTCCAGCGGTAAGGCTCCAGCGGGGCCCTTACTCGAGGACTGGTGGCTGGTGCGCGACGAGCAGGGCCGCGTGGGATGGGTGCTATCGCGAATGGTGGATGTCGATGTCCCACTCGAGGTCGCGCAATATGCCGAGGGCCAGCGCTTCGTCGCCTTTTTCGCTCTGGATGAAGTGCCTGACAATGATAAAGGCGTGCAGAAAAATGTTCTCCAATATCTCTGCCTGCTGACCGAGCCTCACGACGGAGAGCCCTACGACTACGATCAGGTACGGGTTTTTACCTGGAACTCCCGTAAACACCGCTACGAGACGGCCTACCGCGAGCACGGGCTTAACGGCGTATTGCCAGTCACGATCACGAAAGAGAATTTCGACAAAGAAGGCATGCTGCCGGTTTTCATTCTCCGCGTGAAGGACGATTTGGGGAATGTCAGCGAGCGAAAGTACAAACTCAACACTCCGATTGTTCGCCGGGTGCTGGCCCCGGGCGAAGTCGCGACCAAAGCTCCCGCCAAGCATCGGCGATAAAACCTCGAAATCCGAATCTCTTCCAAAACATAACATTCCAATTTCCATAGTAGCCATTCCGCAACTCTACTGATTACTGTATTGTAAACATATTTCAAGACATCAAAGTAATTGATAGCAATGTGTTTAGTAAGTAGGAGTGATTGGATTGTAAGTTGCATTGTTAAGCTGTCCAAATGTCTATTCTTGTGTGTCGGTGATGTTGTCTTAAGACAGCGTTAGAACGGACAACAGCGGTTTTCATATCGACATTGAAGGCTCAGATTTTACGAGGTAGATCGGATCGTGCCGATTCCCACGACTGGCCAAAAGGCGCTCGAATCCGAAACTGAAGTTGAAAATTCCAAGGAGGCAGGAAATGCGGTTTGAACGTTCCCCTAAAGTTTGCGGTTTGCTGTTTACGGTGATCACCCTATTAGCGGCCAGCGCGGTTCTGTTTGCCCAGGAAACGACCGGCGGCTTGCAAGGCACGGTGAAGGATCCTAGCGGAGCCCTTGTCAGCGGCGCCCATGTACAGGTGACGGCACCAAGCTTAGAAGGTGCCAAGACCCAGGATACGGATTCCAAGGGCTACTACCGGTTCGCGAATCTGCCGCCCGGAATGTATTCGATCACGGTATCGGCTCCGAACTTCAGGACGGTGAAGCGGGATGGGTTAGCCCTGGAAGTCGGCCGTCTCCCTACGATTGATATCTCGCTCGAAGTCGGTGCTGCCTCGCAGGTCGTTGAAGTTAGCGGAATGGCGCCCGTGATTGATGTCACCTCGAACGCGAACCAGACCAACCTGACCGCCGAAACGCTGAGCGATACTCCTCACGGCTACAGCTTCCAGTCGGTCATTCAGTATGCCCCGATGGCACGCAATGAGCCTCTCGCAGGTGGATCGGCCGGCATGACCGGCAACTCTGGCGGATCCCTGCCGGGCAGCGCGGGCAACGGCCAGGCCGTCGGTTTCTCCATCGGCGGGGCTGCCGATTCGGAAAGCAGCTATCTTGTGGAAGGCCAGGATACGGAGAACATTTCCGGCGGCGCTTCCAACGCTAACGTTCCGTTCCAGTTTATTCAGGAAGTTCAGGTCAAGACTTCAGGCATCGAAGCCGAGCACGGCGGGGCATTGGGTGGCGTGATCAACGTCGTCATGAAGAAGGGCAGCAACGGCTACCATGGCTCATTCTTCGGTACCTATGAGTCCGACTCGTTGGACGGTTCTCCGGAAGAGAATCTTCGTTACAATCCAAATCCAACTGTAACTACTCCCGACGCTGACTCCCAGTACTACCAGCCGAAGAAGGACCACTTCAGGATCGCTGCGCCCGGCTTTACCGTCGGCGGCCCCATTGTAAAAGACCGCTTGTGGTTCTTCCTGGGGTTTGCTCCGCAGTACAATTCCAGAGCCAGGACGGTAGACTTCACGCCTTCTTCGAGTGCGGCGAATTCGGTCCTTGGAAAACAGATCTTCAATGATGACGCCCAGCAGTACTTCAGTACTGCCCGGCTTGACGCGACTCTAACCTCGAAGGTCCGACTCTTTGGTTCGTGGCTCTACCAGTACTCGCGAGCGTCCGGGGTTAGCTTGCCTAATGCGGATTCGACGGAAGGCCTCCTGAACAGCGGCGGGATACTCGTCGGGGCAGGTTCTGTGAATGGCATTAATAGTCCTCTCACGCAGTACGCACATGGCCTCGGCTACTCGGCCCCAAACGCGACGTACAATGTTGGTGCAGACATCACGCTGACTCCGCAGGTCGTCGCTACCACTCGCTTCGGCTACTTCTTCACCAACTATCACGACTTTGGCTGGCCTACTCAGGGAGTCGATCTTTCCGCTCAAACCAGCGGCGTCGCTGCTGCTGGCGCTCCGCCCGTATCTCCCAATTGCACACCTCAGCCCTGTACTCCGAGCGGCGTTCTGCCCCTTGCTCTGCAAGTCTCCAGTGGCACCACCACCGCCCCCTTCGATCAAAGTTTCACTGAGGTCAATGCCAGTAAGCACTTTCAGTTCGATCAGGACGTCGCGTTCTTCAAGAGCGGCTGGTGGGGTACTCACAACATCAAAGGTGGGTATCAACTCAACCATCTTTCTAACGTGATTGATCAGCACGGCAACCTGCCGTTCGCGTTCCAATACCTCGGGTCGACGGCGAACTACGCGGCGAGCACAACCAATGGAAACGATAACTGCGCCCTTCTGATAGCGGAATGGGGCAATTGCGCTGGCCAGTACGGCTACCTGACAGTGCAAGACTTCGCGACCGTCCTGAGAACTCCCAGCGGCACCGTAGTCCCGGCTAGCGACTGGAACCATGCCTTGTTTATCCAGGACGCCTGGACTATCGGGCACGGTCTGACCCTGAACCTCGGCCTCCGTATTGAGAAGGAGAACCTGCCTGCACCTCCAGGCATCGGCGTTAACATCAGATCCATCAATTTCTCGTGGGCCGATAAGATTGAACCTCGCCTAGGAGCTGCATGGGGATCGCGGGATGGCAAGTTGAAGATCTTTGGCAGTTACGGCGTTACCAACGACGTCATGAAGCTGCTGCTGGCCCAGACCTCGTTCGGCGCGCAGGGATTCGAGACTTGCACCTATCCGATTGGTTCGGATGGAACCGCTAACAATTTCTCGAACCCCGACATCACTCTGCAATACAACGCGGGCGGTCGTGCCTGCCCGACCGGAGTTTCCACTGTGCCAGCCAATTTTGCTGGCGGCAACGCCCCACCAGCCCTGACGGACGCCGGTACCGGCGTTTCGCTGATTGAAAACGTCAACTTCCGCCCGGAGGAACCGGTCGCGCCTGGTGTGAAACCCTATCGCCAGCACGAGTACGTCGCCGGCGTGGACTACCAGATTGGAAGGGACTGGGCTTTCGAAGCGCGCTATGATCGTCGCCGCCTCGACCACGTGATTGAGGACGCTTCGTTAGCAGACAGGGAAGCTTTCGAGATCTATACGATTGTCAATCCTGGCCAGGGTGTCAACAAGACCCTCAACGGGTATGCCAACTATTTGACCTCGATAGGGGATGCTTACGGCCCTGGCACCGCCGCGTTTAACGCGAATGGCGATTTTGGCACCTGCAACGGGTGCCCCAATAACCCTACGGCGGTTCGCAACTACGACGGCTTAGAAGTCCGGCTCACTAAGACTACCAGCCACGGCTGGGCGGGAATGTTCAGCTACACCTGGAGCAGCCTGTGGGGTAACTATACCGGTCTGACCACCACCGACCAGACCGATGGAGGCACGACGGGACGCAACTCGCCAGACACCACCCGTTCGTTCGATGAACCGTTCTACTACTTCGGAGCCAACGGGAAGTCAAACAATGGGCCTTTGCCGACAGATCGTCCCAATACCTTCAAGGGTAACGTGTATTACCAATTGCCTTGGAGGGGACACACCAACACCACGACCTTTGGACTCTTCCAGGTTGCCTATCAGGGCAGCCCGATGAGTGCGTTCACTGATCTGGGTCTGGCAGAGGGCGAAACCCCGGTCGAGGCCACCTACATTTTTGGCCGAGGCAAATGGGTGAATGCCACGACGGACCCGACGACCGGAACGGTCGACTTCGGGAATCCCTATACGCGCCGTACGCCGTGGTTTACCCAGACCGATTTCAACCTGCAACATGCCATCAAGGTGAACAAGAACAACGAGCACGAAGTGCTCAGCTTCACCGCAACCTTGACCAACCTGCTCAATCAACGTGCCGTTACGTCATACTGGGGGGGATTCAACTCGAATTACAACGCGAGTTTCATCGAGCCTCCCTCGGCTGCATGCGGCACTGGTGGTGTACCGGCCCCCTGCTTTATTCTTAACGGTGCGGACTTCTACCAGGCAGCTGAGACCGGGTACAACGCTCAGGCGACGGCCAATGCCGCGGGTTTGCTACTCAACTCGCACTACGGCTCGCCGAACCTGTTCCAGATCTCGCGCAACATTCGCTTGGGCGCGACCTTCACTTTCTAACTTTGCTTCACGAAAATCAAAGGGAGCCGGAAATTCCGGCTCCCTTTTTTCTTGCTGGGCAAGGCAAAAATCAAGCCTACGCTTTGGCGTAGGCTTGGGAATCGCCGCAACCTCCGAACCTACTTTCCGAAGATCACCGTGCTTGAGAAGTGAGAACTTGCCGCCATAAAGAACAGCAGCGGCACCGACAGGAAAAAGTTTGTGCGGGAAGCCAGGAATGCCTGGCGCGCCAGAACCGCGGCGTTGGCTGGGGGAGTGCCGGCCAGCGTCCCGCGAATGATTTTTTTGTTGCTGGGCCAGATGATGCCCCAGACGTTGAACAGCATGACGATGCCCATGCCTCCGCCGACGCCGATGGCGAGCACATGGATGTCGTCCCCGCCCACGGGAGTTTTGTTCACGAACAACCAGCCTGCGGCGTAGACCAGAATCGCGGTGATCGTGCCGAGGACGTATCCGCTGGGCGCCATTTTCTTGATCACCATGAAGAGCACGAACCACACCGCGATCCAGAGCAGCCAGAAGAATCCGATGGTGCTCAGCGCGCTGGTGCCTTGGCGCTCAGCGTCGGGTCCGACATAGAACTGACCCCAGTACCAGAATCCGACGAAGACAGTGACCAGCGCGCTCCAGCGGAACCAGTTCAGGGCGGGCAAGGTCAGGTTCTGGAGAATCTTGGGTTTCGCGGCGGCGTCCACCTGCTTCATGAAGGGGACGTTGATCAGGTTGAAGAAATAGAGCAGACCGACCCAGGTAATGCCTGCAATGAAGTGGAACCAGCGCAGGATGAGCTGTGTGGCTTCCTTGCCGGTGATGGTCGGGGTGACCAGGGATGGTGCCACGGCGACGAGATGGTGCATTTAGGGATTCCTCCGGTACAACTGGCTCAAAGTCGTGGGAAGTCTGCACCCGGCTGGCGGGCTCTGTCAACAGAATGAAGCCGCGTGGGGTCCTGAATTCCTCTACCACAGGGACACAGGGGACACAGGGTAAAGCCTCGGGGCTCCATGGTCGAGGAATTTCAGGACCGCTTCAAGCCGTGCAAGTTCGCGGTTGAAAAGCGGCGAAGATCGCCGTATGGTACTCACAACCGTCCGCGCGGAATGCGGACTTGCAAAAATCAGCGCGCCCACTTTAGCGGGATTTCCCCGCGGTTCCCGTGGCCATCGGGAAGGTTCCGGGAAAGGCTGTTGGTGTGAGCCGGTCATGGGCTAGGACCTGTGGCTGGTGAGTGGAATCGTCCGCAAGCGAGGAGATCGGCTATGGATAGCAATAAGCCGGCGCAAAATATTCAGGATTCCTTCCTCAACACAGCCCGCAAAGAGAGAGTGAGCATCACCATATATCTGCTCAGCGGGGTGAAGCTGACGGGCCGCATCCGGTCGTTCGACAAGTACTCTGTGGTGTTAGAGGCGAACGGTCAGGAGCAGCTCATCTTCAAGCACGCCATCTCAACTGTAGTGATGGGACGAGTGGCGCCGACACACGTGGGCCATCCAGTGCATCCGGAGAAAGCAGTGGCGAGCGCAGCCCCGGCACCGACGGCGACCGCGGCCAGCGCTTCGGGCACTGAAGGATAGGGCGTTTTCGGATTGGGAAGTACTCACTCCAAGAAATCCCGCGACAGTACGCGAGCCGGCGAACGTGCGTCTTTCGGCAGCGAAACTGCGCTCGCGCAACCGGATACCGAGCGCGCATTTCTGGTCGGCATGGATGTGCGCACCAGGAAACGTTCGGGCGCGAAGGGAACGGTCACTGCGCAGGCTGCGGCTGCGCGCGATGCAGCGGGATTGCAGCCGTCAGGCCCGGAGCCGATAAAAACCGGCGCGCCAGGTTCCGTGAAATCGAACGGCCAGCCGGGTATTCCTGAGTTCGACGCCGAGGAGTCGATGGCGGAGCTGCGCACCCTCGCTGAGAGTGCAGGAGCGCGCGTTGTCGGGGAAATTTTACAGCGGCGGGACCGGATCGAACCGGCGACGCTGATTGGCGCCGGCAAGCTCGAGGAAATCGCCGGGGCAGCTGCGTCTTCGAATGCCGATGTGATCCTGTTCGACCACGATCTGAGTCCTTCCCAGCAGCGCAACATTGAAAAGATCGTCGAGCGGCGAGTGATCGATCGCACGCAGCTTATCCTCGACATATTTGCGCGGCATGCTAAAACCCGGGAAGGCCAGTTGCAGGTCGAGCTGGCGCAGTTGCAATACATGCTGCCTCGGCTGGCCGGACACGGCATTGAGATGTCACAGCTTGGGGGCGGCATCGGCACTCGCGGTCCGGGTGAAACGAAGCTCGAGACCGACCGGCGGAAGATCGCGCGGCGCGTCCGGCACGTGGAGCAGCAACTGGTCAACGTGCGGCGCATCCGGGCACAGCAGCGCCAGAGGCGCGAGTCCGCGCCGGTCGCGACTGTAGCGCTGGTGGGATATACGAATGCCGGGAAATCGACCCTGTTCAATGCGCTGACGCAGGCCGGAGTTTTGTCGTCGTCGAAGATGTTCGCGACGCTTGATCCGACGATTCGCGGCGTGGAGTTGCCGTCGAAGCGGAAAATTCTCATGTCCGACACGGTGGGGTTCATTCGCAACCTGCCGCACACGCTGGTTTCGGCGTTTCGCGCCACGCTCGAAGAAGTGCAGCGCGCGTCGCTGATTCTGCATGTGTCCGACGCCAGCAGCCGGCTTTCAGCCGAGCAGGACGCGCAGGTGGAAATCGTCTTGAAAGAACTTGAGGCCGAAAAGAAGCCGCGTCTGCGCGTAATGAACAAGATCGATCTGCTCGATGACGAGGTGGCAAAGAGTCTGATGGCCGATGCGGCTCGGAGCGCTGCGTCATCTGCGGGACCGGCGACGCTATGTGTTTCGGCGGTCGAAGGCACGGGACTAGAGCAATTGCTCGGGCGCATCGACGCCATGATCCAGGAAGATCCGATCAGCCGTGTGCGGTTGCGTATCCCGCAGCAGGAAGGGAAAATTCTGTCACTGCTGGAAGCGCGGTCGCGGATTCATTCGCGGAAGTACAAGGAAGGCTCCGTGGAGTTAGAAGTCGATGCACCGGCGTCGGTGGTGCGGAAAACCAGGGAATGGGTGGTCAAGGCGCGCGGTTGACCAGTTGATTGATTGACTCTGGCCGTGGTAACTCGCCGAGCACTAGAGCAAATTAAATGGGCCGGCAACCAAGAAGCGGTGACAGTCCTTGGCTATCGGCCCATTCGATCCTGAATTGGATCGGAGGTGATATTTCCATGCTAATCCCGTTTGACGCGAAGTCAAGGACTATGTGGAGGAATCTGTCCTCGGCGCGCTCTTGGAGAGTCGCACAATAGGCCTAAAACCAGTGTTTCCATTAATTTGCGGAGGTTCTAGTTTGACCCGCCTGACGTCCTCAGGCGGGCAAGAAGGGCCGCATTTTAGGCCGCCGGCGACGATCGAGCCTTAGCCTGTTCGCGTTGACACAAACTTGCTTAAGACGCTAGACTTAACAGTTTTCAAAGCCCTCATTTTCCGGTCTACACCAGCACCACATGGATGAAACGCTGCGACAACTAGGGGAATTACTGCTCGGAGCGGTACCGACAGTGATCCTGCTGACGCTGCTCTACGCGCTGTATACCACCATTGTTCACAAACCTTTACAGCGCGTGCTGGCGGAGCGGCGGAGCAAGACCGAAGGTGCAGTGGAGAAATCCAGGGCCGATATCGCGGCGGCCGAGGCGCGGACGGCGGAGTACGAGCAGCGGATGCGCGAGGCTCGGGGCGCGGTATTTCACGCCCAGGAAGCGCGGCGGCAGGCTGCGCTGCAGTCTCGTACCAGCACGGTGAATGAAGCGCGCGGCAAGGCGCAGGCGCAGGTGCTGGCTGCGAAAAAAGACATTGAGGCAGATCGTTTCGCGGCTGAGGCAGGATTGCAACAGGAAGCGGCCACTTTGGCACAGGAAATCATGCGGCGGGTGCTGCAGCCGGCGGGTGCGGGACGATGAGTTCGATGACGGTGGCGACGAAAACTCTGCGAGCCTTATTTCTGGCATTGCTCGGGATGACCTGCGCCGGCGTGGTGCTGGTTGGGGCTCAGGAGCCGGCAGCGTCACCGGCGGCCTCGGCCGAACAGAAACAAACGAGCAACGACTCGGCGCGCCAGCCCGGTCCCGGCCAACGACTGGCGCACGAAAGCCGCGAAGCAGCTGGAGAAGAAAACGACGAAACCGCCCAGTTCAAGCAGTCGGCGTCGGTGCAGGTGATTGCCCGCCTGACAGGATTGAGTCTGCAGCAATCGTACTGGCTGAGCGTGATCCTGAATTTCGTGGTGATTGCCTTCATCATCGTCTGGGCTGCTCGGAAGTATGTTCCGAGAATGCTCCGCGACCGTACGGCGGCGATCCAGAAAGCGATGCAGGAAGCGCAGAAGGCAAGCGCGGAAGCGCGGCGCAAACTGGGCGAGATCGAATCGCGGCTGGCGAAGTTGGATTCTGAGATTGACACAATCCGCGAGCACGCCGAGAAAGAGGCACTAGCGGAGGCGGCGCGCATCCAGGCCGCGGCCAAAGAGGATGCTCAGAAGATTGTTGCGGCAGCGGAACAGGAGATTGCAGCCGCAGCCAAGGCAGCGCGCCGCGAACTGACAGCACACGCGGCCGATCTGGCGGTTGGACTGGCACAGAAACAGATACGCGTCGATGCAGCGACTGATCAGGCATTGGTTCGTGGCTTTGCCGGGCAACTCACTGCAGCGGTGGATGGTCCAGGAAAGTCGGGAAAGGACAACAACTAGGCCATGGCTTCCGTCGCCAGCACATACGCCCGGGCCTTTACCGCCGTGGTTTTGAGCGCGCGTCTCGATGCGGAGAGTGCCAAGGCCGGCTTGCGCGAGATTGCCAGGCTTGTGACGGAAAACGCGGACTTGCGCCGGGTGTGGGAAAATCCCGCGGTGCCAGCCGATCAGAAGCGCAAATTGTTGGACGCGATCGTGCAGCGCGAGGGGATCGACCGCCGGGTGCGCAACCTTGTAGCCGTGTTGATCGACCATCGTCGGGTGCAGTTCCTGGGAAGAATCCTCGATCAGTTTGAAAAAGAACTGGACGCTGAGATGGGATTTGCGGAGGCGCAAATTTTCAGCGCCCGCGAACTCGGCGACAACGAAAAGCTGGCGCTCGAAGCGCAAGTGGGAAAAGTAACAGGAATGAAAGTTCGCGCGCGCTATGGACTCGATGCGTCACTGTTGGGCGGCGCTGTGGTCCGCGTGGGCAGTACGATTTACGACGGTTCGGTGAAGGGGCAGTTGGAGAAGATTAAGGAAGCTATCAGCTCTTAGCTGTTGGCTCTTAGCTCTTAAGCTTGACTCAATCTCTCGAAAAGTTCGTTCGAGTGATTAGGGATAGCGTTCCTTCGGCTTCGCTGAGGATGACAAATTTGTGGGAGATGGCGTAGCTAACAGCTAACAGCCAAAGGCTTAAGAGCTATTTTATGGCACAAATCAAGGCAGATGAAATTACAAAGCTGATCCGCGAGCAGATCGAGAACTACGAATCGCAGATCTCCGTGGACGAGACGGGCACCGTCATCACCCTGGGCGATGGCATCGCGCGCGTGTATGGACTCGACAAAGTCATGGCTGGCGAGTTGTTATCCTTTCCGCACGGCGTCGCTGGTATTGCCATGAACCTGGAAGAAGACCAGGTGGGCGTGGTGCTGCTCGGCGAATTCACCGAGATCAAAGAAGGCGACGAGGTCAAGCGCACCGGCCGCATCATGAGCGTGCCTGTGGGCGACGCCATGATCGGGCGCGTGGTCAACTCGCTGGGACAGCCGATTGACGGCAAGGGACCAATCCCGACCGATAAATTCATTGCGCTCGAACGCATCGCTCCGGGAGTCATTGACCGGCAGCCCGTGCGCGAGCCGATGGCGACAGGGCTGAAGGCCATCGACAGCATGATTCCGGTGGGCCGCGGACAGCGCGAGTTGATTATTGGCGACCGGCAGACGGGTAAGACCGCGGTTGCACTCGACACGATCATCAACAGCAAGGGCAACGACCTGATCTGTATTTACAACGCGATCGGGCAGAAGCGTTCATCGATCGCGCAGGTTGTGAAGATTCTGGAAGATGCCGGCGCGATGGAATACACCATCGTTGTCGCTGCGTCAGCGTCGGAGCCCGCGCCGATGCAGTACATTTCGCCCTACGCCGCAACCGCGATGGGGGAACATTTCCGCGATACCAAACGGCACGCTCTTGTTATTTACGACGATCTTTCGAAGCACGCGGCCTCGTATCGTGAAATTTCTCTGTTGCTGCGCCGTCCACCGGGACGCGAGGCCTATCCCGGGGATGTGTTCTATCTCCACTCGCGGCTACTGGAGCGTTCGGCCAAGCTGAGCGATAAAAACGGAGCCGGATCTTTGACCGCGCTGCCGATTATTGAAACGCAGGCGGGCGACGTTTCCGCGTACATCCCGACGAACGTGATTTCGATTACTGACGGACAAATTTATCTCGAAACCGACTTGTTCAATCAAGGCGTGCGTCCGGCGGTGAACGTCGGTCTGTCGGTGAGCCGCGTCGGAGGCAGCGCGCAGATCAAGGCCATGCGGCAGGTTGCGGGCACACTGAAGCTGGAACTGGCGCAGTATCGCGAACTGGCGGCATTCGCGGCTTTCGGCAGCGATCTCGACAAAGCCACGCAGTCACAGTTGAATCGTGGACAACGGCTGGTCGAATTGCTGAAGCAGGGGCAGTACTCGCCGCTACCGTTCTCCAAGCAGATTCTGATCATCTTCGCCGGTACAGGCGGCTTCCTCGATGATATGCCGGTTGATCAGGTGCGCGAATTCGAAGCGGAACTCTATCAGTATGTGGATTCGACCAATCCCGGCCTGCTGCGCACGATCATGGAGAAGAAAGTTCTCGACGACGGGCTGAAAGGTCAGTTGCAGGCTGTGATTAAAGAGGCGAAGCAGCAGTTTGTGGCGTCGCGACAGGCGGTAGCGAAATAGGATTTTGGCTCTTGGCTTTTAGCTCTTGGCTTGAATCCCAGAAGCCTTAGCTAAAAGCAAATAGCAAATAGCCAATAGCCAAGAGCAATTTTCATGCCCAACATTCTCGACATTCGGCGGCGCATTCGCAGCGTGATCAACACGCGGCAGATCACCAAGGCCATGAAGGTGGTCTCGGCCGCCAAGTTGCGCCGGGCGCAGGAACGCGCGCTGGCTGCGCGTCCGTATGCGCAGATGCTGACGAACGTGCTGAAGTCGCTGGTGGCGCGGACTGAGATTTACGATCCGGAGACGGGCGAGCCCAAGCATCCTTTGCTGGCGCAGCGTCCGGAGAAAACCATCCTGCTGATTGTTGTCACGGGGGACAAGGGGCTCGCGGGTGCGTTCAACGCCAACATTACGAAGGCGGCCACCCGCTTTTTGGAATCGAAGTCAGGAAAGAACATCGACATTGAAGCAATCGGGCGCAAGGGGCGCGACTTTCTGCGGCGGCGTTATCCCGCGGCCAAAGTACAGACGCGCAGCCTGGCGGAGGTGTCGGATTCGGTCGAGGAGGAGTCGAAGGCTGGCGACCGGGCAGGTGTAACGCAGATCACCGGTGAGCACGTCGGCATTCTCGGGAAAGTGGCATTCACGCAGGCGTCGACACTCGCCCAGAGCGCGATTGCGCGCTACAAGCGTGAAGAGATCGATTCGGTCTACGTTGTATTCAACGAGTTCAAGTCCGTGATTGCTCAGCGGCTGATCGTGGAACAGATTCTTCCCATCGAGCAGATCGGCGAACAAACGGTACGCCTGTCCGAAGAGATGACGGGAGAAGAGAGAAAAAAGGCGAAAGATGCAGCGATCAGTGCAGGCGTGGGCTTACGCGGCGGAAGCGCTGCTGATGAGGCATCCTCGCAGTTCGGAACGGCGCAAGTGGATTACATCTACGAGCAGCCACCGGATGAACTATTTCGTGCCTTGTTGCCGAAGTATGTCGCCATTCAGATTTTCCGGGCGTTGATGGAATCCGTGGCAGCCGAGCACGCCGCACGCATGACTGCAATGGATTCGGCCACCAGCAACGCCACCGACATGATCGATTCGCTGACTCTGGTGATGAACCGTGCGCGCCAGGCAAAGATCACGAAAGAGATTATCGAGATCGTCAGCGGCGCGGCGGCAATGTAAGCAAAATCGCTTTTGGCCTTTGGCTCTTAGCTTTTAGCTAAATGCCGAGGGTCAAGAGCCAAGAGCTGAGGGGTTATGCCAGAAAACGTAGGGCATGTCATTCAAGTGGCGGGACCGGCGGTGGACGTGCAGTTTCCCGAAGGGAAACTGCCTCCGATTTATCAGGCCGTCAAAGTTGTGAGCGACGGTTTCACCGTCCCGGAGCCGATCAACGTAATTCTTGAGGTCCAGCAGCACTTAGGCGAGGGTCGCGTGCGTTGCGTGGCCATGCAGCCGACCGACGGTATGGTGCGCGGTATGAAGGCCATCGATCAGGGCGGACCGATTTCCGTGCCGGTCGGCCGCGGAACGCTGGGGCGCGTGATGAACGTGATCGGCGAACCCGTGGATCAGCTCGGACCTGTCGAATACAAAGAGCGCATGCCGATTCACCGGCTCGCTCCGGCGTTCGACGAACAGGCCACCAGCGCGGAAATGTTTGAGACCGGAGTGAAGGTTGTTGATCTCATTCAGCCGTTCCTGAAGGGTGGCAAGATCGGTTTGTTCGGCGGCGCGGGAGTAGGCAAGACCGTCGTCATCATGGAGTTAATCAACAACGTCGCCAAGAATCACGGCGGCTACTCCGTGTTTGCCGGCGTTGGCGAGCGGACACGCGAGGGAAACGATCTGTGGCTGGAGATGACGGAGTCAGGAGTGATCAAGCCGGGCGATCCGGCGCACTCGAAGGCGGCGCTGATTTACGGGCAGATGACGGAACCTCCCGGGGCGCGTCTGCGCGTGGCGCTGACAGGGTTGACGGTGGCGGAATATTTCCGCGACGCTGAAGGCGCAGACACGCTGCTCTTTATCGACAACATTTTCCGTTTCACGCAAGCAGGGTCTGAGGTGTCAGCGTTGTTAGGCCGCATGCCCAGCGCCGTCGGCTACCAGCCGAACCTGGCGACGGAAATGGGCGAACTGCAGGAGCGCATCACGTCCACGAAGAAAGGTTCGGTCACTTCGGTGCAGGCGATTTATGTGCCGGCAGACGATTTGACCGATCCCGCGCCGGCGACGACGTTTGCTCACCTTGACGCAACGACTGTGCTTTCACGCGCGTTGACGGAGATTGGAATTTATCCTGCGGTCGATCCACTGGCTTCGACTTCGCGCATTCTCGATCCGCGCATCGTTGGGCAAGAGCACTATGACGTGGCGCAGATGGTGAAGAAGACTCTGCAGACTTACAAAGATCTACAGGATATCATCGCGATTCTTGGCATTGACGAACTGACCGAGGACCAGAAACTCACCGTAGCGCGTGCCCGCAAGATTCAACGTTTTCTGTCGCAACCATTCCACGTGGCCGAGCAGTTCACGGGTGCACCCGGACGGTACGTCAAGGTCGCCGACACGGTCAAAGGGTTCAAAGCGATTGTGGAAGGGAAGTACGATCACATTCCCGAGCAGGCGTTTTATATGAAGGGACCGATCGAGGAAGTGCTGGAAGCGGCAGAGAAAATGAAGGCGGCAGCGTAAGGGCGGTCGTTGGTCGATGTTTTTTGGTCGTTAGCGGACACCGGCGACTGATGCCAAAGGACCAACGACAAATGGCCAACCACTAAACAGCAAATGGCTGATACTTTCCAACTCGAGATTGTCACGCCGGAAAAGAAAGTGGTAGACACCACGGCGGAGGAAGTGCAGATTCCCGGGAAGAACGGGTATCTTGGCATTCTGCCGGGGCATGCGCCGCTGATTACCGAGCTCGCCGTGGGCGAGATTACATTCCGCTCCGGGGCTGGCGAGCAGCATCTTGCGGTGGCGTGGGGATTTGCGGAAGTGCTGCCTGATAAAGTGACAATTCTCGCCGAGAGCGCGGAGCGTCCGGCGGAAATTGATGTGGCGCGGGCGCGCGAGTCCAAGAAACGCGCTGAGGAGCGCTTGACCAGCGGCGATACCGGCGTCGACGTGGATCGCGCCCTCGACGCGCTTCAGCGTGCCGAGTCGCGGCTAGAGGTCGCGGCCAACAAGAACTGATTTCCCAGCTTACCTTATACAATTGGCCGTTCTGAGTTTCAGGAGGTGGCCATGAATCGTTCGTTCCATCTTGTAGTTCTGATTCCCCTCGTTGTTTCCTCTCTCCTCCTTGCGCAGCAGGCCAAGCCCGAGCCGGCGAAAGCGCCGCCAGTTCCGGTATGGCTGGTCTCGCCCGAAGTGCATCCCGACAACAGCGTGACGTTTCGTTATCGCGCTCCCAATGCGCAGGAAGTGAAGCTGGCGCTCGAAGGCGCGGAACCCCTCGCGATGCAGAAAGATGACAAAGGTGTGTGGAGCGTCACGACTGCGGCGCTTGCTCCCGATTACTACGGATATTCCTTCAGCGTCGACGGTGCGCGCTCTCTCGATCCCTTCAATCACGGTTTGGTGCCGAACCTGATCTCTGCGGGGAACTTTGTGCATGTGCCCGGGCCCGGACTGTCTTGGGAAGTGAACGATGTGCCGCGCGGAGAAGTGCATCATCATTTCTACAAGTCGGCAGTGGCGGGCGATGAGCGCGATTTCTATGTTTATACGCCACCGGGCTACGATCAAACTGCGAAGACGACGTATCCGGTGCTATATCTGCTCCACGGGTTCAGCGACGATGCCAGTGGATGGACTGCAGTAGGTCGCGCCAATGTGATTCTCGACAATCTGATCGCGCAGGGAACGGCCAAGCCGATGATCGTCGTGATGCCGCTCGGCTACGGGACCATGGAAATCGTAGCGCAGGGCTGGGGCTCTGTGGGGCATACCGATCTGCGCGAGCGTAACTTCACCGGGTTCCGAGACGCGCTGCTCACCGAGATCATCCCAGCGGTCGAAAGCGAATATCGAGTCACAAAAGACCGCAATGCGCGAGCGATCGCGGGGTTGTCGATGGGCGGTGCGGAGTCTCTGCGGACAGGGCTGAACAATCTCGATAAGTTTGCCTGGATCGGAGCCTTCAGTTCGGGAGGAATTCCAGACGACTTCGAAAAGGATTTTCCAGGGCTCGATGCCAAGGCCAACCAGCAGCTTCACCTGTTATGGATTGCGTGCGGCACGGAAGACCATTTAATTACGGCAAATCGTAATCTGCGCGAATGGCTGAAGACGAAGGGCATCGAACATACCGACATTGAGACCCCGGGCATGCATACGTGGATGGTGTGGCGGCGGGATCTGACGGCGTTTGCGGGGTTGCTGTTCCGGCAGGAAGGTGCATCCCGCTGAGATTATCAAGAGATGGCATTCGTCCCGGAGGTACCCGTGCGTGGCAGGAAAGTTTCCGCAGAAGATTTTCCTGAGCGGCGCCGGGTCAGATATTTTCTACTCGTGGCGTAAGGCAACCACAGGGTCAACCCTGATAGCCCGGCGAGCGGGAATGTAGCAGGCCAGAAGCCCCACGATCGTCAACAGGACTGAAGCCCCGACTATGCTGGGTAGGTCGAGGGCCCTGATGCCGAAGAGCAACCCGGACATGACGCGCGAAAACGCAAACGCTACGGCCATGCCGATCGCCAGCGCGGAGAATAAAATACCGAGACCTTTTCCCACCACATGCGTGAGGATATTGACGTGGTCGGCGCCCATCGCCATGCGGACGCCGATGTCATGAGTCTGTTGAGTAACAAAATATGACATGACACCGTATGTCCCGCCGCCTGCAAGGACGAGTGCTATCGCGGCAAATATTCCTAAGAGAAGCATATTAAAACGTCTGGGCGATACTGAATCTGAGAGACGTTGCTCCATCGTCTGAATATCGTAAACGGGCTGATCGTGATCCACCGCTTCGACCGCCGCGCGAACAGATGGCACCAGGTTCAGCGGATCAGAAGTGGTGCGTACAACCAGATACATCGCTGCACCGCCGATTTGAGGTTGTGGTATGTACACCTGCAGCGGTTCCTGTTGGTCAATCCCCAGATGCCTTACGTTTCTTACCACACCCACGATTTCTCGTGGCTCCCGTTCGAAGTCGATTGTGATCTTCTTGCCGAGGGGATCTTCTTGCGGCCAGTAATGGCTGGCAACCGCGTCATTGATGATCGCGACTCTGGGGGCCTCGTCACCGTCACCTTCAGTAAAGTAACGACCTTTCGTAAGAGGAATGCCTATTGCGTTGAAGTACTGCGGGGTTACAACGCCGAATTCACCTGAGGGTTCATCGCCCGGACCCCAAGCTGAGCGCCCCACAATGCCGAAGCTGTGGACATCACTCCCGCCCAGAGGAAGATTATCAGCCGCGCCGACGGACCTGACCCCAGGTAGAGCGCGGATTCGTTGTACAACATCCCGATAGAAAGCGATCTGGCGGGGCGCCGGATATCTATCAACGGTGAGAGTCGTATTCATGGTTAATACGTTTAGCGGATCGAGCCCGATATTCACTTCCTGAAGGCGAAAGAAGCTCCTGATCATCAGGCTTGCGCCAATCAGCAACACCAAGGCCAAAGCCATCTCGGAAGCTACCAGCAGGGTACGGAGGCGCTGCCAGCCCTGCACCATGGTGAATCCGCTGCCCCCCACTTTGAGTGTTCTGATTAGATCCGGTTTCGAAGCCTGGAGCGCAGGCACCACGCTGAAGATAACCGCTGTGAAGACCGATAGGCCTAGAGTAAATGCGAGCACTCGGCCGTCGACGGCGATCTCATTCGTCCGGGGAAGGTTGCTAGGGCTGTGAATGAGAACAAGGCGCGTCCCCGCGAAGGCCAGCATTAATCCCAAAATGCCGCCTAACAGTCCCAGCACCGCGCTTTCGGTGAGTCGTTGTCGGACTAGTCGCGTCCGGGAAGCACCTAGGGCGAGACGCAACGACATTTCCGCCTGACGTAGAGTGGCTCGCACGAGCAACAGGTTGGCCAGGTTTGTGCATGCGATGAGCAAAACAAAAGCGGTCGCTCCGAAAAGAACCAAAAGGGCTGGACGGATGTTCCCCGTTATCTGCGTGCGTAAGGGGACGAGCCTGATTCCGAGGCCCACGTTGGTTTCCGGATATTGCAATTCCATCCGACGCGCAAGTGCATCCAATTCGGCTTGTGCGTGATCGGGAGATAGCCCTGGCTTCAGCCGTGCTATGACGCCAAGATAGTGGTGGGCGCGCTTCGTCCTTGCAGTCGATCGGACCATTGCAGGTACCCATAGATCGACAGGATCGACACTCCGTGGGAAACGGAAACCCGCCGGCATGACGCCAACTACGGTCCACCTCTCGCTGTTGAGCGTGATTGCTTTCCCGATGATTTTCGGATCGGAACCAAATCGGCGTTTCCAAAGACCATCACTGAGAATGCAAACCGGAGCGGAGCCTGGGCGCTCCTCATCCGGGAGGAATGACCGGCCCAAGGCGGGCGTGACGCCGAGAACTGAAAAGAGGTTACCTGTAACCGAAGTGGAGAAAATTCTTTCGGGGTGACCCGCCCCGCTCTGACCTACCCCACCGAGGTTCAACCCAAGACCAGAGTTCGCATTAAATGCTGCCATTTCCTGAAAGACACTGTTCTGTTCCTTCCAGTCGATATAGTCAGGCGCACTCGCCTTAATTTCGTGGTCTCCGTTGTGCTGGTTGAGTTGCCACAACAGAACCAACCGCTCCGCATCCTTGTACGGAAGAGGGCGAAGCAGGACGGCGTTCATTGCGGTGAAAATGGCGCTGTTCGCACCAATCCCCAAGGCCAAGCCCACTACGGCTACCAGCGTGAAGTTGGGGCTCCTCGCAAGCACTCGCAGGCTGTAGCGCAGGTCCTCAAACATGGTTTTCCATGTCCTCTCGCCATTTCACTGAAAGCATGATTCCGACCTACGGGACGTTCACATGATCGCGATTCTCAGTGGGCACGTAGTTCACTGCCGCTGTGCGCTCCAGTTTGTCCCAGGCGAACTTACGGCCTTCGAGGGCGCGTTTCAGGGTCTTGAACAAAACCACCGAAAATAACTGGCGGTAGGCGAAGCGCTGCAGCCAGACCTGGCTGAGCAGCCACGCATCTTCTTTGTCGTCGGCACGCCGGCGCTCCAGAGCAAAGGCGATCGCCGAGGTGATGAAGTCGATCACCAGGAACGCGAAGAAGAACAAAACCAGTTTGTGAAAGCTGGCCGGATCGGTCGAATCCGGGTGGAAGTGCTTCTGGATGTAGTACCAAATCGTTCCCATGACGAACATGATGTCGATCATCGGCGACACCAGGGGCAGTAAAATCTGAAAAATTACGATGTTGGGTAGTGCGACCCATCCCAGCGCGCCTTTGCGGGCGAAGACTCCGCGATGCTTGTAGACAGCTTGGAGAATGCCGAACGACCAGCGAAAACGCTGGCGCATTAGGCCATTTGCGTTGGTCGGGGCCTCAGTATAAGCAAGAGCCATGTCTTCGTATTCAACGCGATATCCGCGGCGCAGCAGAGCCATGGTGAGGTCGGCGTCTTCGGCGACGGTATCGATGTGATATCCGCCAGCTTCGCGCACTGCGGAAACTCGCCATGCACCGATGGCTCCAGGCACCACGCTGACTGCTCCGAGAACATCGAGCGCACGCCGTTCGAAATTCTGACTGGTGATATATTCCAGGGCTTGCCACCGAGTCCAAAGGTTGACGCGGTTGCCAACCTTCGCATTGCCAGCGATAGCGCCGACTTTGGGATTGATGAAATGCGGCACCAGTCGCGCAATGGCGTCAGATGCAATGACGGTGTCGGCGTCGATGCCCACAAAAAGTTCAGCATCCCGAATGTGCTCGATCCCGTAGTTAAGTGCCTCGGCTTTGCCGGCGTTGGGCTTGGTGAGAATCAGAACTTTGCCGGCAGATGATTCTGCGCTGAAAGCCCGGCGGGCGACTTCGAGCGTGCGGTCTTTGGAGCCATCGTCGATCACGATAACGAACAGATTTGGATAGTTTGAATTGAGTGCCGCGCGCACCGTGCGCTCGATCACCTTTTCTTCGTTGTAGGCCGGGATCAGGACTGCAACCTTCGGTTTGTAGGAAGCTACCTCCGCGGGCCTGCCGAAGATCTTTTCGTGCAAGCGGTCATAGATTGCGGCGGCTCCGATAAACAGGAGACGGCCGGTCATCAGCAGATCGCCAATGAGAAAAATCCAGGTAATGGCGACGATGCCTGCATCGAACAGCCAGAAGCCGAAGCGATCGAGGCGAGCGGCCCAGAGCTCTCCGGCTGGCAACGGAGCCATGACGTCGGCCCGAGTCTTGCCCAGCAATTCGTACACGGGAGCGACTTCATATCCGCGAGCCCGGATTCCGTCAATAATCATCGGCAAAGCGCGCACCGTTTCAGCGCGGTCGCCACCTCCGTCGTGCAGGAGGACGATATTGCCGCAGCGCAGATCTTCGGCGCGGCACGGCGGCAAATGGGCCAGCACATATGACGCGATCTGCTCGGCTGGACGGCGAGGATTGTCACTCCAGTCGTTAGGGTCAATCCGGTTGCCGACTGTAATGTAGCCCATGGCCTGAGAGAGTTCGAGTGGCCGCACCTGATCGGCGGTGTCGGGTTCCTCGTCGATAGCATAAGGCGGCCGCATCAGCGTGGCGCGTACGCCGATTAGGCTGGCGAAAAGGCGCTCAGTCAGGTTCAACTCCACCTTCATGTAGGCGGTAGAAATATTACTGACGTCGGGATGAGTGAAGGTGTGGTTGCCGATGGTGTTGCCTTCGCGATAAATGCGCTTGGCGATGCCGGAAAATTTGTCGGCTTGAATGCCGATCAGAAAGAAAGTCGCTGTGGCGTGCTTCTCCCTGAGCACGTCGAGAATCTTGGGAGTCCACTCGGGGTCGGGACCGTCATCGAACGTGATCGCGACCTTGTTCGGGCTATAACCGTAACGGCCCACGCGGTAAGGCTCGGGCGTCGTTTGAAACACTTCGTCGGTGATCAGCTTGCTGTCTGTATCGATAGTGAGATCGCGCGTGCCGTGGGCGGGAGGATTTTCGATGCGCAGAATTTCGCCCTGGCCTTCCATATCAACCTCGGCGCCGGGAGGCACATCGCGCAGTTTATCGGTGGCAGTCGGATCACCGGGGACATCCCAGACGCGCCACAGAGAGCGATCTTCACCGCCAAGACGCCAGAGAGCGAATGTCTGGATGCCCAATGTTTGAGCGGCCCGCATGTGGTTTAAGGCGGTTACTGCATCCAGGAACCAGATGTCGTGGCGCCAGCCGCGCTCGTCGAGATAACTGAAGTGAGGATTGAGAGCGTCGTCGTCGAACGCGACGTCTACTTCTGAATCGCGCGCTGCCAGCCATGCGTCCTGCACGGTAACTGAGTGATCGTGTTCTTCCGGCGGCGGCGTTCCTGTCTTCGGTTTCTGCACCCAGTCATACCCATAGTTGGCGATGGCGCAGAGGATCTTCTCTTTCGGGATCACGCTGCTGGCGAATTTCAGGTTCTGCACGAACCAGTCCTGCGACCCGACCGGGCCGGAATCGGCTCCGGGATAGTGCTGGTCATAGTTCATCAGCACGACGCCGTCCGCAGCCGCCGCGATGGCGGAGTAGTTGTACTCGTTGCTGTGTGGCGGCACGGCGACGTAAAGCTTCAATCCTCGAGCGTGCAGATCGCCTGAAAGTTCGCTGAGGAAAGCGAGATAGCCGGGCTGGCCGACGGGCGGAAACGCCTCAAAGTCGATCATGAGGCCGCGATAGCGACCCGAAGAAAGAAACTGAGCAGCCTGGCGACGGAAAAGCGCGCGCGAATCGGGATTGTTCAGGAAATCTGTGATGCCGCCGTACCAGTTCGCGCCATCAAAATTGTTCACCATGGGGAAGACTTCCATGCTGGTGTCTTCCGTGTTCAGAAACGGCATGACGCGATCGTCGACTGCCCGGACTGCGTTGCCCTGAACGACGTCGAACAATTTGTTCGTCTGATCGTCGACGCCCTGCAGTCGCCCGTCCGGGCTTAACACGTGCAGCCAGTCGGGATACAAAATGTCGATCTGGCGGGCATAATCGCGCAGCGAGGAGAAGCTGGCCGCGTCCCACGGCACGTAGAAAGCGGCGCGGATTCCTTCCTCGCCGTTCAGTTTGACTTGCGAAGCCGCCAACTTCGATTTGCGATGAGAGCGCGCTGCCAGCTTCTTCTGGCGTTCGCGCGATTTCTCTTTCTCGCTTTCCTTCAGCGCTCGGAAGGCGCGTTTCTGTGGCGAGAACAGAAATTCAGGCAGCGCTTCGTCGCGCAACGCGGTGTAGACGAAGATAAGGATCAACGCCGAAACAACGACGGCCACTACGTCAAACGTACGCCGCAAGCGTTTCCAGCGGGCACGTCGAGGATCATAGAAGACTGGCTCAGCCATGGAGGGATGAAACAGTTATCGTAAGCTGCGGATCGCACATGGTCAATTGGCCGGTGGGACAAGGTACTGAGCCGACCTGCCGGACGCCAGGGTGAGGTGGCAGCTCTGAGTCGTAAGCTGCAATTTTGCCGAAGCCGGGAGCGCCGCGACGCGCTATATTCGCTGCGTGCCGGAACCGGGGCTGCGGGAACTGATAAGGAAAAAAGCGCGATTCTTTCTGGGGGCGAGCCTGGTAGCTCTAGGGTTCCGCTTACTCGGCGTCATCTGGTTTCCGGGCGTGGTCGATGATTCTCATCTCTACGCCAACATTGCCCAGAACTGGCTGCAGCACGGGATTTACGGCATAACCAACTCGGGCGTGATCATGCCCACGCTCTCGCGTCTACCGGGATATCCGGCATTTCTGGCGGCAATCTTCGCTCTCTTCGGAATCGAGAATTTTCGTACCGTTCTGCTGGTACAGGTGCTCTTTGATCTGGGAACCTGCTTTCTGATTGCGGATCTGGCTTGGCGTCTCTTTTCTTCCGAACGCGCCGCGCAGGTTGCCTTTCTTCTGGCCGCGCTTTGTCCTTTTCTCGCCAACTATGCAGCCGCTGCTCTGACGGAAACGCTGGAGATTTTCTTCACTACAGTGGCTCTCGATCTGGCTGTGCGTGGTCTGCTGCGGGGCGGGGTGTATGAGAACGTCCTGCGTGGGCGCCTGATTTGGCTCGGCTGCGGCCTCGCGGTTGGAGCAGCAATTCTGCTGCGTCCAGATGGAGGAATATTGCTGGCTGCGATCGGCCTCTATCTACTTTGGCTGCTGGTGGGAAGTTTGCGGCCGGCAGGAGGCACTAGCGCGGAAAGATCGGCGTTGACCGCGCGGGCAATCCTGTGGGCTGGAGCACTGGTCGCGCTGGGTGCCAGCGCTCCTCTGGTTCCCTGGACGCTGCGCAATCTGCATACGCTGCACCGCTTCGAGCCGCTGGCGCCGCGCTATGCGACCGACTCCGACGAGCCAGCCATGACCGGCTTCAATCGCTGGGTGAAGACTTGGACAGCGGAGTATGTCTCGGTTGAGGAGATTTACTGGAAAGTTCCGGGAGATGAATTGGATGCGACACTGTTGCCCAACCGCGCTTTCGACTCTCCGGAGCAGCAAGCGCGGACGCGCGCATTGTTCGCCGGCTATAACGCCGACCACGACATGACTCCGGAACTTGATGCTGGCTTCGCGACGCTGGCAGCCGAGCGGATTCACACCACGCCTCTGCGCTACTATCTGTGGCTTCCGGCTGCTCGCATTGCCGACATGTGGTTGCGTCCCCGCACCGAATTATTACCTTCGGATCCGCGCTGGTGGGAGTTTAACGACGAGGGCAGGTGGCTCGCCGTCAGCATCGCTTTTGGCATTGTCAATTTGTTCTACGTCGTCATGGCTGGCGCTGGACTGTGGCGCAGCCACAAATTTTTTGGCATCGGGCTATTCGTTTTATTTCTAGTGCTGCGCTCCGCGTTTCTCGGAACGCTGGAAAACCCCGAGCCCCGCTACACGCTGGAATGCTATCCCATTGTGATACTTCTTGCCGCCGCCTTCTTCCACTCGCCTGCATAAACTTCCAAATCTGGAATCGATGTACGCAATACCGTGTATTCAAACGATTCACAAATCGTCTAAACATTGAAGATTCAACTTGAACTGTGTGGCTGTCAAGTTGCACAATACCGCCCCAACAGCCCGCCCAAGGGTCTCGGTCACTTGTTCGTTCTTGGGAAGGCCGATCCGAAATGAACACCCGTTTCTGGGTGAAGGAGCTCTATGCGTCCTGGTTCACGTGCGCTTTGTCTACTGGTTGGCATGTTCCTTTTGGCCGGTTCCCTGGTTTGGGCCCAGACAGGCACTACTTCGGTGCGCGGAACCATTTCCGACGCAAAAGGCGCGGTGCTGCCGGGTGCGACCGTTACGATTTCCGATCCCCAGAACGGGTTCTCGCGCAGCGTTAAGACTGACGGCCAGGGCGACTATCAGTTCCTGCAGTTGCCGCCGTCGACCTATTCCATCTCCGTGAGCGGGACCGGCTTTGCAGTCGTGAAGCAGGATGGCGTCACACTTCTGGTTGCTGTTCCTTCTACGCTGAATTTCACGCTCGAGGTGCAGGGCCAGGCCGTGAGCGTAGACGTGTCGGCCGAGAATACCCGCGTCAACACGACGGACGCTTCGATGGGAAACGCGTTCGAAACCAAGCAGATTGTCGAGCTGCCGTTTGAAGGCCGCAATCCGGTCGAGATTCTGAGTTTGCAGCCGGGTGTCACTTACACCTCGCCGACGTCGGGAACCGCAATCAACAATATGTTCGACACCCGCAGCGGGGCCGTCAACGGCGGACGCAGCGACCAGACCAATGTGACGCTGGACGGGGTGGATAACAACGACCAGAACAACGGCTTTGCGTTTCAGGGAGCTCTCCGCTCGACTCTGGACTCGGTGGAAGAGTTCCGGGTTACCACGTCAAACTCCAACGCGGATGCGGGACGCTCCTCTGGAGCCCAGGTCTCACTGATCACCAAGAGTGGAACCAACTCATGGCATGGCAGCGCCTATGAAGCCAACCGCTCCAATATCGGCGAGGCTAACGACTGGTTCCAGGAGAATGCGCAAGTCTCTTCTGGGTTGGCGAACACTCCGCCATTCCTGCGTCGCAACACTTTCGGCGCTTCGCTGGGAGGGCCCGTTAAGAAGGACAAAGTGTTCTTCTTTGTGAACTGGGAGAAACAGATTCAACACGAGAGCACGCAAACTACTCGTGTGGTCCCAAGCGCCAACCTCCGATCGGGAATCGTCAGTTATCTTTGTGATGTTGGGACTCCGAATTGCGCTGTTGGCACCAATGGGAATGTCACGATCACTCCGGGGCCGGGTGGGGATACCACCACCTTCCTGCTGGCGACCATAACCCCATCGACACTGGCTGCGCTCGATCCCAATTGTTCCGCGAACGGCACCTGCCCGCTGGGGCCAGGAGCGAACTCGGCTGCCGAGGCAATTTTGAACACTTATCCCGCCTCCAACACCAACGCTGCAGTAGGCGCGGACGGCTACAACTATCAGGGATTCACCTTCGCCGGAGCAACCCCAAAGACCCTTAACACCTACATCGCAAAGCTGGATTTCAACCTCACGCAGAACGGGAACCACCGTGTATTTCTCCGCGGCATTATGAACGGCGATGTCGCGGGCAGCGCGCCCCAGTTTCCCGGGCTACCGGCGAATCTAAACCAAGTCACCGTCGCTAAGAGCCTTGCGGTAGGGTACACCGCAGTGTTGTCTCCGACTCTGATCAACAACTTCAGATATGGGCTTGTCCGCCAGGCGGTTGATCAGGTTGGGGCGGGGAATGTCAGCTACGTCATTTTGCGCGGCCTGGACAATCCCGCGGGACAGTCTAACGATTCCTTCTCCGCCGTTGTCCCGGTCCACAACTTTGTGGATGACATATCGTGGACTCACGGGAAACACACCTTGCAGATCGGGGCGAATTTTAGGCTGATCGGTGACATTCGCAATTCCACATTGAGTTCATTTTCCGATGCCGTCACCAACGCTTCGTGGCTGGATGTCTCCGGCATGGCGAACAAGGGCCTAAGTCTTGATCCCGGCGCTCCACAGTTTGCTGCCCTCGGTTTGCCCGCAGTCGACTTGGGATTCAACAATTCCTATGATTATCCGGTGGCTGCGCTAACGGGAATCATCACCGAAGTAGATAAACGATATAACTTCACCACCAAAGGCCAGACTCTACCGGATGGCGCCCCGAACCTGCGCCATTTCGTCTCTCATGAGTTTGAGGCCTATGCTCAGGATGCATTTCGAATCAAGCCCAACCTAACCGTTACTTATGGCCTCCGGTGGACGCTTTTGCAGCCACCTTACGAGAAGAACGGAGTCGAAGTCGATCCCACATTCAGCCTGAATAACTGGTTCAACCAGCGGGCGGTGACGATGGGGGCTGGGCAGGCGTTCGATGATCCCATCTCGTTCGGGCTGGCCGGCAATGCCAACGGCAAACCATCCTATTGGGGTTATGACTACAAAGACTTTGCCCCGCGCCTGGCGATCGCTTACTCGCCCGGTTTTGAGAATGGCTGGCTGGGAAGCTTGTTTGGTGGTCCGGGCAAGACTTCCATCCGAATGGGCGCCGGAATGTATTACGACCACTTCGGAGAGGGCATCGTAAACACCTTTGACCAGGATGGTTCGTTCGGTCTTTCCACGCTGCTGACCAACACCGGAGGCGTGCAAGACGTCGACACGACCCCTCGCATGGGGCCGACGAACAGTCTATATACGCTGCCTCCTTCGCTCATCACACCTTCGCCGGGGGCTAGTTTCCCAGTCCAGTTTCCCTTGACCAACTTCGCCGTGCAGTGGGGGCTGGATGACAAGCTTAAGACTCCGTATTCGTACGGTTTCGATTTTTCCGTTGAGCGCGAGTTGCGTCACGGTTTCACGATCGAAACGGCTTATGTGGGCCGGATCGGTCACCGGCTGATGCAGCAGGAAGATCTGGCGCAGCCCCGGGACATCGTTGACCCGGCCTCGCACACCGACTACTACTCGGCCACGCGTCTGCTCGACAATGCGGTGCTGGCCGGTACTCCAGAAAGCCAGGTGGCGCCAATTCCTTATTGGGAAAATCTGTTCGGCGCCACATCTGCTGGCGCCGGAGGCGCCGCCGGCTGCGCCGGGGGCGCTCCCGCGAGTCCGACGGCGACCCAGAACATGTATGACCTTATGTCGTGCGGATTCGTGCACAACGAGACCACTTTCCAGCAGATCATCGATGGCGTGGGTGGAACTCCATGCTTTCCCGGCTGCATAACTCTGGGCGGCGTCACCCAGACAACGCCGCAATATTTTGCCTCCCAATTTGCGTCGTTGTATGCGTGGCGGTCCATCGGAAATAGTGCGTACAATGCGGGCCAGTTGCTGCTGCGGCATGCCATGTCGCATGGCGTGCAATTCGATTTGAACTACACCTTCTCCAAGTCCATCGATATGGGATCGGACGCGGAGCGGATTGGCAACCTCGGTGGTCCGGGCGATCAGATCTATGACGCGTGGAATGCCAGGTTGCAACGCGCGCTTTCTACCTTCGACACCACCCACCAGATCAATTCGAACTGGGTACTTGAGTTGCCCTTTGGTCGCGGCAGGGCGTTTGGAGCGGGAGCGGGGCATGTGACCGATGCGATTCTGGGTGGATGGGACGTGACTGGCGTATTACGCTGGACCAGCGGCTTGCCCTTCAGCGTCGGCAACGGTGCGGCTTGGGCGACGAACTGGGATCTAAGTGCATTTGCTACGCAAATTGGGCCGAATCCTTCCACTGGAACGAGTGTCCAAGACGGAGTTCCCAACGTATTCAAGAATTCCCAAACCGCACTCAATTCCTACCGGCAGGATTTTCCAGGAGAGGTCGGGGGCCGCAATACACTGCGCGGTCCGGGATATTTCAATACAGACCTGGGCTTGCATAAGGCATTCAAAATCACGGAAGGCCAGCAACTTCAGCTGCGATGGGATGTCTTCAACGCCTTCAACAACGTCCGCTTCGATGCTCTGACTGCGAACACTGGCGTAGACCAGTCCAGTTCGTTTGGAGTTTTCAGCAAAACCTTGACGATCTACCGCAGAATGGAGTTCGAGGCGCGGTACACGTTCTAACCGGTTGCTAGGCCAGCAAAAGGAGACGGCACAAGCCGTCTCCTTTTTCTTTTTGGTATTCGCGCTGGTTCAACGCGAGCGATTCACGGATGTAAACACCGAACTGGACGCTCTGCCCAGTGTCGAATCACTCCTATGGAAACGAATGCGGACGTACTGTGAAGATGATCTCGATCGCGGAGCGGTTCTCCGTCTGGTCGATGCGGGCCAGGATTTTCGTTGGCTGATGACCGATCACGCTCGTGTCCATACACAACATCTCGCGAGCGTTTGTTTTCAATTCGATAATTCACAGAGTCCATAAACACCGCAAATTCAACTTGAATTGTGTGGTTTCGAAGTTGCACAATATCGACCCAACAGGTCTTCCAGGTCTTTAAGTGTTAGCTGTCCTCAAGTGTTAGCTGTCTTCCTGGGCAAGAAATTTGAAATGTAACGCCCTCGTGGGTGAAAGGGAGCTTGCTATGCGTTCTGGCTTGCGGCTGTTGGCGGCGTTGATGGGCTGTTTCCTTGCGTTAGGTACATTGGCTTCCGCACAATCCGCGACCACTTCCTTGCGTGGCACGATCTCGGACGCGAAGGGATTGGTTGTGTCCGGCGCGACGGTCACACTCAGTAACGCGGCGACAGGTTTTTCGAGAACTACCAACACAGATGACCAGGGGACATATCAGTTCCTCGAAGTTCCACCGGCCAATTACGTTCTTACCGTCGCCTCGCAAGGCTTTGCTACGACCAAGCGCGAGAACGTGCTGTTGCAGGTGAGCAGCCCGGCAACAATGAACCTCGCTTTGCAAGTGCAGGGCGGCTCGGTGATCGTCGACGTAAGCGGCGAAGCACCGCAAGTCAACACGCAGGATGCTACGCTGGGCAATAACTTCAGCGCCCGCCAGTTAACCGATCTGCCGTCGGAAGGCCGCGATCCGGTCGCCATTCTCAGCTTACAGCCGGGCGTTACCTACATCGGCAAGACCAACGACGATCAGCAGATGTCGGACAGCCGAGGTGGTTCGGTCAATGGTGCGCGCAGTGATCAGACCAACATCACCCTCGACGGTTTGGACGACAACGATCAACTCGAAGGCTTTGCCTTCGAAGGCGCCATGCGCACCACGCTCGATTCCTTGCAGGAATTCCGCGTTACCACCGGAAACTACGACGCAGACTCAGGACGCTCGTCCGGGGCGCAAGTCAACCTGGTGACCAAGAGTGGTACGAACAAGGTCCATGGTTCCCTTTACGAATACAACCGTCCCACTTTTACCGTCGCCAACGACTGGTTCAACAAGGAGTCGGAATTGTCGAATGGACTGCCGAACGTGCCGGGGCACATCCTGCGGAATACTTTCGGAGGCACAGTGGGCGGACCAATAAAAAAGGATCGGGCATTCTTCTTCCTCGCCTATGAAGGCCAGCGCACGGCGGAGAACCAGCAGATCACCGAAGAAATACCGACCCAAAGCTTACGCGAAGGCTACTTGAAGTATTTGTGCGACCCTGGCAGCGATTCGAATTGCGATCCCGGTAACGCCACAATCAACGTCGTGCCAGGCGGCAGCGAGTTCCAGGGATTTAACATCGCGACTTTAACTCCCGACCAGGTTGCCGCGCTAGATCAGGGATGTGCGGCAAACCTTACCTGCCCTGCGACACCCGGAAATCCTGTCGGACCCGGCCCAAATGGCCTCATCACCAACATTGGCGGCACGGGCAACCCCGACGCCCTGTTCATGAAATACCCGCTGCCCAATTCAAGCAGCGAAGGAGATTTGCTCAATACCGCGGGCTACACGTTCGCCGGCCCCGATCCGATCAAGCATGACACGTACATCGCCAAGTTCGACTACAAGATCAACGCGAGCGGCACTCACACACTTTTTGTGCGTGCCAATCTTCAGAATGATCACGAAAAGCAGCCGCCACAGTTTCCCGGCCAGCCGCCTTTCGATTTCCTTACCAACAACAGTAAAGGAATCGCCGGCGGGTACACGGCTTTGTTGGGCAACAATCTGATCAACAATTTCCGTTATGCGTTCATCCGCCAGGGGGTAGGAACGGGAGGGCTCAATTCACAGGACTTCGTCAACTTTCGCGGCTTGACGGATACTCAGGCTCTTGCCAGTCAGACCGTTCTGACCAATGTCCCTGTACACAACTTCGTCGACGACGTCTCGTGGACTAGGGGCACCCACACCATTCAGTTTGGGACTAACTGGCGGTTCATCCATAACAACCGTTTATCCAATGCGGACAACATTTCGACCGCCCAGACGAACCTTTATTGGATGAATCCATCGTTTATCGCCAACGAAGGAGTCAGCCTCGATCCTGCCCTCATGGACGCCTCTCAAGGAGGGGCTTACCCTGACGTGGACGGCTCGTTCGGTACCTCCTACAGCTTCGCGGCCATGGACGTGGCCGGAATCCTCAGCGAGACCTTTACTGAGGCCAATCAGAACAAATCGGGCCAACAGATTCCCAACGGCCAATTGGTTCCGCGGCACTTCCAAAACTTTGAAGGCGAGATGTACCTGCAAGACAAATGGAACGTCACGCCCGCGCTGGTGCTAACCTACGGAGTCCGCTACTCGCTGTTACAACCTCCTTTCGAGAACCGGGGCAATCAGGTCGCTCCCACGGTCGATATGGATCAGTGGTTTAGGACCCGCGGTGCACAGGCACTGACGGGCAACGTCGTTCAGCCAGACTTGACCTTCGATCTTTCCGGAAAGGCAAATAGCGGCAAGCCTTACTGGGCATGGGACTACAAGAATCTGGCTCCGAGGATTGCGATCGCTTATTCGCCCCACGCGGCCAGTGGTTTCTGGCATACGCTATTCGGCGATAGCGGCAAGAGCTCGATTCGTGTCGGTTACGGGATTTACTTCGATCATTTCGGCGAAGGCGTCGTCAACACGTTTGACCGCAACGGTTCCTGGGGCCTGACTTCATCATTCAGCAACCCTGCGGGTGTCTCCACGGTCGATAATTCGCCTCGATATACGGGACTTCTCGGGCTTGCGAATTTGCCCGCCGGCGAAATCTCGCCTTCACCCAGCGGTTTTCCCTATACGCCTCCAGGGAATCCCAATACCTATGGCTTAGCCATTGCCTGGGGCATTGACGACCACCTGAAGACGCCCTATTCGGAGGTGGTGGATTTCTCTCTTACCCGCGAATTCGCGCACAATTTTGTATTGGAGGCGACGTACACGGGCCGGTTCGCGCATCGCCTGCTGCAGGAGGTCGATCTGGCGCAACCACTCAACCTGGTGGATCCGCAGAGTCGCACAACGTATTTCCAGGCTGCGACCGTATTCGCGAAAGACGCCGCCGCCGGAACCCCCATTAACAACATCCAGCCGATCCCCTACTGGGAGAATTTATTCCCGCAGGCAGCGGGCCCGGGTCTGCTTTCTGGGAATGACTCGTCCACTCCGTGCTCCCCCGGAACGGCTCCGGCGAGTCCAACCGCAACCCAGAACATGTATGACGAATTTTATTGTTATGCCGGGAATGAAACCACCGCACAGGAAATCGCGGACGTGTTCTGCTACCCAGCCTGCGCTGGAACAGGCGCCGGCGGCACGTATTACGGTCCTGGAACGCCGTATCAGTACTATCAGGATCAGTTCTCTTCGCTCTACGCCTGGGACACTCGCAGCGCCAGCAACTACAATGCCCTGCAGTTGACGCTGCGTCACGCCATGAGTTCGGGGTTGCAATTCGATTTCAATTACGTGTATTCCAAGTCCATCGATGCCAGCTCGAACGCCGAACGCATCAATGGATTCGAAGCCTCTGGCGGCGTTGGCTACAATGATCAGGCTATTAATGCCTGGTCTCCCGATTTGTGGCGTGCGCCTTCCGACTTCGACACCACCCAACAGCTCAACTTCAACGCGATCTGGGATCTTCCCTACGGCAAAAGTCGGCGCTGGAGCACGTCGAACGGTTTCATGAATGCTGTATTTGGCGGATGGGGATTGAGCGCCCTGGGCCGCTGGACCAGTGGTTTTCCCTTCTCCGTTTCAGCCGGTGACGGCTGGTCTACCAATTTTGAACTGGAAGGCACATCCGTTCTCATCGGTCCGAAACCAAAGACCGGCGTATTCATCGACTCCAGCGGCATTCCCAATGCCTTTCAAAATGCACAGAGCATTCAGTGCTTGTGTCCGTATACTCCGACCGGAACCGGGCCGGTTCTCTTCCGCGATACCTACCCGGGCGAAGCCGGCCAGCGCAACAATTTCCGCGGTCCCGGCTTTTTCAGCATCGATGGCGGGCTCAATAAAACCTGGAACTTCAGCGAAAGCCGCTTGATCCGATTTGGATGGGAAGTCTTCAACGTGACCAACTCCGTGCGGTTTGATGCCGCCAATGCAATTTCTGGCGGACAAGAAGACCTGGTGGACATCACCGGTTTCGGCAAGTACCAGCGCACGCTGACTACGCCACGAGTCATGCAGTTCTCGCTGAGGTTTGCCTTCTGATCCGGGCGAGTTGATTTCCGGGGACGGCGAAAGCTGTCCCTTTTTGTTTTTGGGATCGAATGAAGCGCGCTAGCCCAGCGGCGAGTCGCTCATGCGGAAGCGGGTGCGGACGTGCTCGGAAAGGAGTTCGATCGCGGGACGGTTCTTTACCGGGTCAATCTGCGCCAGGTACTTCATCGCTTCAACGAGCAAGCGTTGCCCGTCTACATAGCGAGGATCTGAAGTGCGCTCCCGACGTTTATTTCCCAGTTTAGGAGGGACTGTAATCGTGAAAACCTTAGCCATGAATGAGCCCAACTGAAGATGGGGCCAGTATAACGTCCTCTGTGCAAATCGGAGAACATTTCTTGGTGTTTAGATTCAATGAGTTAGCCGCCATGTGAAGTGGTTTGCGTCTTTCCGGTGGTTTTGAGCTGGAAAACGTCGTTGGCGATCTTGTCTTTGACTTGGATATTGGAGTACTTGGCGAGGCGGTAATCCCCCTGAGGCTCGAAGAACTGCTGCTGCACCGAGATGCCGCGTTGCAGGTCGATCCAGAGGAGAATCTGCTTGAATGTGTTCCGAACCTTCTCGGATTTCGGTATCAGTTGCAGCTTTCCCGTGTTGACGCCATCGATTGTCTCAGGGCCCAGATAGGTTACGTCGAAAGCCTTAATCAGGTCCTGCCCGCTGCCTCCAAAACCAAGGACAAGATAACTCTCGAAATCTGCATTGTTCTTGCCCAGGTCGTAAATGGTCAACTGGTCGGGCTTGGGCTGATACATGCGAATCTTGCCGCCGCTGAAAAGGACATACTTCGGCTCCGGTTTTAACTCCTCGGGGCTGCTTCCGGCCTTTTTGACGTCGGCCATCATCTCGATGTCTTTGCCGGCGCGGCGGTAATAGATCGTGCCCGTCTGCACATCGATGACTTCGCCGATGACTTTTTCGTAGCGATCCCACTCGAAGTCAGCCTGCGTAGCGCGAAAGCTGGTGGCGGCGGAGTCCATTGTCTTCAGGACCGCTTCGCGTGCGCCAGAGTCGGCGGGTTTTTGCTGAGGCGACCCGGCGAAGTGGAGTAGCCCGCAAGCCAGCGCAACCGGCAACATGCTGGAAATCTGCAAGAAAAAACCGAGCGGCGAACGTGTCATGTGGAACCTCTGCCTTTGACCTGCCAGGCGGATCGCGTTAGTCCCGCTTCACGACCACCTTATAGCTCTGCACGGCGCCGTTACGGTCGGAAACCACCTCATAGCTCACAATCGAGACTGCGCCTGAAATTGGCTCGATGATACGCAGCAATTGCTCCCGTATGGCGTGATCGTCGCCGGGCGAAATAGCGTTGCCTGCAACCTGATACCGCAGATTACCCTGCGCGTCAGCCGTAACGGTCACTTCGGTCGGATGCGGATTGCGTCCGATGGGTTTGTCGTTGAAATTGATCACGCGCGGCGAAACAAAAATGAAGATCAGGATCAGCGTGACCATGATGTCGTAGTGAAGAGTACCCCGTTCGTACTGCCACAGGATGTATCCGCGAATTGTGCGCCACACGGCGTTCATCGGGAGAGGCGCGCTGGGCGCGACAGTAGTGAGTTCGGCTCTATGCAAGTCTAGTGACCGCTCCTTGGTCTTGGCAAACTCGGTTCTTCGCTCTTAGACCCTGGCTCTTGGCCATTAGCTTTTGACCGCATAGAAAACCTTTCCGTACCGAATCGGCGTCAGCCAGTGAGGCATCTGCGTTTTGCTAGCAGAGTCTCATGCTCCAATGTGCAATGGCCAGTTGCCAATTGCTCAAAACTTCTTTGGCGTGATTTTCTCCGCACCAATATACGACCGCAACGCCTCGGGAATCACTACACTTCCGTCGGCCTGCTGATAGTTCTCCACGATCGCGACCCAGGTGCGGCCCACGGCCAAACCACTGCCGTTGAGCGTGTGTACGAATTCGGTTTTATTCTTACCTTCGGGACGATATCGTATATTCGCCCGCCGCGCCTGGTAGGCCTCAAAATTTGAGCACGAAGAGATCTCGCGGAATAGCTGCTGCCCCGGCAGCCAGACTTCAATGTCGTACGTCTTCGCTGAAGACGGTCCCATATCGCCCGTACACAGCGCCATGGTGCGGTAATGCAGGCCCAGTTTCTGCAAGACTTCCTCGGCATTGCGCGTGAGCCTTTCGTGCTCTTCGTAGGAATTCTCGGGCCGCGTGAACTTGACCAGTTCCACCTTCTGAAATTGATGCTGGCGAATGATCCCGCGCACATCTTTTCCGTAGGATCCAGCTTCGCTACGGAAACACGGAGTGTAAGCGGTAAGCGAGACCGGAAGCCGCGCCGGGTCAAGCACTTCGTCGCGATAGAGGTTTGTGACCGGGACTTCAGCGGTCGGGATCAGCCACAGATCTTTTTCGCCATGCGGCACACGAAACAAATCCGCGGCAAATTTGGGCAGCTGTCCCGTACCGTACATGGATTCGGAATTCACCAGATATGGCGGCAAAACCTCGGTGTATCCGTGCTGGCACGTATGCAGGTCGAGCATGAAATTCATTAACGCGCGTTCGAGTTTCGCGCCCAGGTCCCAGTAGACGGCGAAGCGCGCCCCGGTGAGCTTCACCGCGCGCTCCAGGTCGAGAATGCCCAGTGCAGCGCCCAGATCCCAGTGCGACTTGGGGGCGAAATCAAACTTCGGTGGCATACCCCAGCGGCGGATTTCAACGTTGTCTTCTGCGCTGTGGCCGACGGGAACGCTCGCGTGCGGCAGGTTCGGGATGCCGATCAAAATGTCGCGAAGGCGGCCGTCGAGATCAGCAGCGGTCTGCTCCAGAGCCTGCATCTTCTCGCGCAGTTCTTTGGTCTGCGCCATGGCGGCGCTGGCGTCCTGTCCGGCTTTCTTCAGCTTGCCGATCTCGTCGGACGCCTTGTTACGCTGTGCTTTGCAGGTCTCGGCCTCGGTGATGGCTTGTCGCCGCAGAGTGTCAACTTCGCTGAAGTCCTTGAGGACGGCAGCGGGATCCATGCCGCGCTGGCGCAGCTTTTCCTCGACCAGAGGCAGGTTTTCCCGAACGAAATTCAGATCAAGCATGAACTCACTACTTTATCGGAAAATCGGGCGGAAGTGCACCTGGCAGGAGGGCGAAAAGCTTCTCGCTACTTCCCTGGCGCGAGCGATTGCAGATAGGCTACGATCGCCACGGCGTCCTGCTGATTGAAGCGGAACTGCGGCATGGGCGGCCGCAAGGGCAGGTTGTTGCGGGCGATGCCAGTCATCAGGAAGCGGATGGCGGCGTCCTTATCCCATCCCGGCAGTCCTGCTATCTTGGGCGCTGTGTCGGCCCAGACGGGCATTTGGACGATAGGTTTGAATCCGAGCATCGCTCCGGTAAGCCATTTTTCTTTAGATGACTCTCCCCGCGCATTGCCGGGCGTGTGGCAGTCGCCGCACATGCCGATGCCCTCTACGAGGTATTTGCCGCGTGCCAGGGTGGCGGCCGAGGCCCGGCGCGGTTTCGGTGGCTGCCCCGCCAGCATTGAAACCATCAGCAAGGTGGCGATCACACCAAGGGACAGTTTTCTCATGAAGAACCTCTCGCGGTGAGTAGGAAAAACGGCGCGAGGATCGTAGCATCCCCGAACCTTGCGGACAAGATAGTAGGACGGTTCCGACTGTCGCTGAGTTCTTGCTTTACGTTCTTCGCGGACTTTCCTAGTATCCTTTGCGGTCAAAGGCTTTTAACCGCGGAGAGCGCAAAGGATTCGCGAAGGACGCAAAGCAAGCCTTCTGCTCGACAACGCTCCAACGCGTTGGTCCGCTTTGGCGGATTCGCCGAGCCTGTGTACACTTACTTCGCGATGCGATCTTTCTTTCGCCGAAACTCGATCCGGCAATCTTCACCCAGGCGGTTTTTCCCGGTCCGCGAGACTGCGCGGTTGCTGTTTTTCCTCGCTGTGCTCGCCGCCGCAGCTTCGCTCGCCGTTTCCGGCAACGCATCCGCTTACAATGGCCGGCCCAAGCTGGTCGTCGTCATCGTGATCGACCAGTTCCGCGGCGATTATCTGGAGCGCTACCGCGACCAATTCGGGGACGCTGGCTTCCGGCTCCTGCTCGATCATGGCGCATACTTTCCAAACTGCAATTACAACTATGCCAACACCCGCACCGCGCCCGGCCACTCCACGCTATTCACAGGCGCCTACAGCAACGGCCACGGTATTGCCGCCAACGAATGGTGGGACCAGAAAAAGAAGCGCCTGGTGACTTCGGTCGAAGACGATGACACCAGGCTGGTGGGTGTAGACGGAGACAAGGCGGGCGCATCGCCGCACAACCTCCTCGCCGACACGATCGGGGATGAACTCAAGCTGGCTACGCAGGGCAAGTCTCGCGTCTTTGCGGTTTCGTTGAAGGATCGCTCGTCGATTCTACCTGGCGGATTCGCGGCAGATACTGCGTACTGGATTGACGGCAAAAGCGGCGCGTGGGTGACTTCTACGTACTATCGCAACGAATTGCCGCGCTGGGTGCAGGATTTCAACTCCACTCGCCCTGCGAAGTATTGGGATCGCGACTGGAAAGATGCCCAAGGCACTCTTCTGCGTTCGACCGCGCACCGCAAAGGCAGAGACGGATCCGACGCTGGTTTTTATGAAGTCGTCGGCCCCACCGCGTTCGGCAACGAATATGAGTTGGAGTTCGCCAAAGAGTTGGTGGTCTACGAAAACGTGGGCCGCGGTCCGGCCACGGATTTTCTTTCGATCAGTCTTTCGCCGAACGACATCCTTGGTCACCAAGTCGGGCCGGATTCGCCGGACATGCAGCAGATGGCGCTCGATCTCGATCGCCAGCTCGCCGGGTTCTTCAACTTTCTTGGCCATCAGATCGGGCTGGCCGATGTGTGGATCGCCCTGTCGGCCGATCACGGCGTTTCATCTCTGCCCGATGCAGTGAAGAAGTTGCACATTCCAGCCGCGAATCTAGACTCCAAGAAAATTGAGGCTGAAATCAACAGTGCGCTTACGGAAAAGTTTTCGGCAGGGCATCCTGCGTCTTATGTGAGGCTGGATTATCCCCTCGCGTGGCTCGATCAGGAAGCCTTCGGCACCGCTCACGTGCACGAGCGCGATGCCGAACAGGCCGTCGGCGAGGCCATGAAGCAAGCCGGACTGCGCGACTATTACACCAAGTCGCAACTGGCTGAGGGTGAAGTCCCCAACACGGCGCTGGGACGAAAATTCCTGAACAGTTATACGCCCGCGGAAGGGTGGTATGTGATGGGCGTGGGTGACATCTACGCTGTCGGCGGCTTAAAAGGCACCGATCACGCGTCGCCTTATACCTACGACACGCATGTCCCGCTTGCGCTTTACGGATTGCCCTTTGCGCCAGGGACCTATCGCCAGAACGTCGAGCCTGTTGATATGGCAGCGACGCTGGCCTCGTTGCTTGGGATTAACGCTCCCACTCATGCCGTGGGACGCGTATTGACCGAGGCGCTCGCACCAGCGCACCTCCTGACACACGACAGTTCGAGATCGGCGACGAAATCTGGCGCGCCTGCGGGAGAAAGCCGGCCATGACAACTCCTTCCGACAACGCCGGAAATACACCCGATCTCAGCACCACTCTCGCCGGCATTCAATTTAAGAACCCCGTGATCGCGGCCAGCGGCACCTTCGGCTACGGAGTCGAGTTCGAGGATGTCGTTCACCTCGGCAAGCTGGGCGGCATCATCGTCAAAGGATTGTCGAAAGAACCGATGATCGGTAACCCCCCGCCGCGCCTGTGGGAGACCGCCGCGGGAATGCTGAACGCGATTGGCCTGCAGAATATTGGCGCACAGGCGTTCCTCGAAGAGAAGTTGCCGCGCCTGCGGCAGATCAAGAACATCGTCGTGATGGCCAATGTCTTCGGCTACACCCGCGAGGACTACGAACGCACGATTCAGATTCTCAACGACGGCGAGGGAATTGCCGCGTACGAGCTGAACGTTTCCTGCCCCAACACCTCGCAGGGAGGAATGCAGTTCGGCAGTGATCCGCGCCTGCTCGATGAGGTGGTCACCACTGCGAAGCGTGTAGCGCAGCGACCACTGATCGTGAAGCTCTCGCCGAACGTGACCAGCATCGCGCAAATGGCCTACGTGGCGCAGGAAGCCGGCGCAGATGCGCTGTCGCTGATCAATACTTTCGTCGCCATGGCGATTGATCCGGAGTCACGCAAGCCGCGCATCGCCAACGTAACCGCCGGACTCTCCGGCCCCGCGATCAAGCCGATTGCCGTGCGCATGGTCTATGACGCCGCGCACGCGGTGAAGATCCCGGTGATCGGCATGGGCGGAATCTCAACCGCCGCCGACGTCATTGAATTCATGCTGGCCGGCGCGACTGCGGTACAGGTGGGCACGGCCAGCTACTGGGATCCGTGTGCCACGGAAAAGATTGTCGACGAGTTGCAGAATTGGTGCGCCGACCACCACGTCACAAACATCGTCGACCTGGTCGGCGGAATGCAGCTGGAATAAAGCTATCGGAGAGACGTAGCTTATTACGTCTCTCTAACCATGAGCACAGACAATGGTGGCACACAAGTCCCCGGCAACACACAATTGTGCCCGTTAACAGTAGCGCCTCAGTGCCAAGCCCCCAGAATGGCTCCCATCGCCACGTAGCACACCAACTGATACCCGGTATTGATCAGGTAAAGCTTATTGCGCTGGTGGCTGAACAGTGCGTTGGTGAACTGCACTGTGGTCACAAATCCCAGCCAGACCACCAGGCCGATTTTCAATCCGTCGACTGCCGTGACAGCCCCCGCAACGGAGATCAGTTTGCCCAATACAAACGCCGAAAGAAGGCCGGCCACCGTCGACATGGCATACGACGGCGCTGCGCTCTTCTGCATCTCCGCAATCTTGGCCTTGTCGTTGGGATCGTACCCCATCAGAACCATCCAGGGATTGGCGAACAGCATGGGTGAATACCACAGAAAGCCGGCCACCATGGTGACCACAGCACATACCAAGACAGCCCACAGATTGACGCCCAGAAAATACATTAGATCCTCCCCCTCAGTTTTACGGACTGAACAGAATGCCTTGGACTAAGAATGTCGATGTTGAAGCGGAATACCGCGATTGCCGGAGTCCGGAGTAAAGATGGCCCACCAAGACAGTCTGAGGTAAGGTGCTATCTCAGCTATCGGCCGCGAGTGTACCAGATTGACCCGGGAGATTTGTAGTTGCGGCCTTCACCCCAAACGGAATGAGTGGATCCTTCACTGTCGATGACGAGGCTGAAGTAGTCGCCAAAAGGGAAGCGGAAGCCTGTAGGAAGAATGTAATCGTATCCGCGGGCCGGACCGGAAAGCAGCGATTCAGCGCTCCAGGTAGCGCCACCGTTGGTCGAACTGCGGTAAATCGTGTTCCACAGCAGCCGGTTGGGATGGGCAGGCTCCGAAGCTCTCAGATCCATCCAGCCGATGCGTACATCGCCCGAGGCTCCGGCCACGATCGCCGGGAAGCAATGCTCGACGCCCGCCACCGCCGTGGAGACGTCCGCTCGGGCCGACCAACTTGCGCCCCCGGTCGTGGAAGATGAAAAATAAATGCGCTCCGCTGCGCCATGAGCCGCGCCAGCGTTCCACAGCGCGTATAGCGCGCCGGATGAGTCCGACGCCAGGGCGATCTGCGCGCCTAGGAATCCGGTCTCGCAGTTCTGGGCCTCGCACTCTGGCGGCGCGCTAGACACATCGAGTAAAGTGGTGGTCCAGGTACGCCCGCCGTCGGGCGATCGGCTTAAATAGACGCTGACCGGACGAGTACGCATTTCGTGGCGCTCGTATGCCGTCCATCCGAAATAGACGTTGCCCGAGGCATCGACGGTGGCTCCTCCCGCGAGTGACGATCCCTGAGCCGCGTTCGGATTCACACGCGCGACGGTAAAAATTTGTCCGGCATCGTGCGAGGCGGCGACCAGGAACTGCTCATCGTGGTTGAATCCCACGTAGACATCCGCCCCATGAACCGCCAGCACAGGTTTGTCAGCGTCTTCGCGGCCGCGCTCGGCTACTGAAAACGACCAGGTTCGACCGAAGTCGAGCGACCGCGCCACGATGACGTCGCGCTTATCGCGCTGCAGCCACGACGCGTACACGGTCTGTCGATCCACCGGATCGACCACGATCTGGGGGTCGAACTGTCCAGTCGAAGAGGGAAGCATAGCCCGCGAGGTTTGCCATGTAATCCCGTTGTCGTTGCTGATCAGCAGGGCCATCACGGGTGGGGTGCAATTAGGACAGTCCGCCGCTTTGCCGTATTGCGGATAGAGCACGTAAATGTGACCGTGGGCGTCGGCAGCCATGGCCGGTTCCCATTGATCGCCGGTGCGATAGCCAAGGCGAGTTTGCGGAGCGAACGCCGCCAGGGCAGCCTGCGACGTTGTCACCGCCAATAGCAGGAGTACCAGTGCACCCCTGTGCACGGCCCATGGCGCGGTTTTAGTTCGGCTGGTCGAACGACCCACAGACACTACTCCTCGGCAAACCCCAATTTCGGACTCTACCGTGATTCCGACTGAGGGTCAATCGCCCAGAGTGGCTAAATGGGCGGTACTCCACACATTCGTAACTTTTGGGACAAGGTATCATCTAATCTCCAGAATGGAGCGAACCACCATGGCAAAGGCAATATTTGCAGCGGGATGCTTTTGGGGAGTCGAAGCTACCTTCCGGCAGATTCCGGGAGTGATCTCAACACGGGTCGGCTACACCGGAGGCCAGACCGAGAATCCCAGCTACAAGGAAGTCTGCACCGACCGCACGGGTCATGCCGAAGCGGTTGAAGTGGAATTCGATCCGGCCAGAGTCCGCTACGCTGACCTGCTCAAGGTCTTCTGGGAGAACCATGATCCCACGCAGGTGAACCGCCAGGGCCCGGACTGGGGCACGCAGTACCGCACCGCAATCTTCTACGAGTCGCCCGAACAGGCCAAAGAGGCGCAGGCCTCGAAAGAGGCGCTCGAAAAAGCACACCGATACTCAAAGCCAATCGCGACCCAAGTCGTTCCGGCGGTGACGTTTTATCCGGCCGAGGACTACCACCAGCAGTATCTGGAAAAGCGCGGCCTATCGAGCTGCCACATCAATACATAGCACTCTAGAAGTCGGCACCTTCCGGGGTACAACTACAAATTCCCGGCCCGTCGCCCCCCAGTACGTAGACGTAGTAACAGAGGGTTTCCAGCACTTTTTCTTCAGACGACGCGAGGTTTGCCGGCGCTGCCTGAGTTTCGCTGGTGTAGTAAGCCCCAGAAGTAGGTGTGTCCCTCTGAGTGTGAGTCGACCACACACGCAGCCCAGGTGTCGGAGCGTTGGTAAAGTTTGTCGGGCCAGCGGCCGCGATCGAGGACGAGATTATCTTGATCACGCCACGCGATTTGACCTGGCCGGTCAAGGTGTGTGGAATGATATTTGTTTCCACGGATTCTGAGGTCAGCCCATCTGGCGTGACTTGGCAACTGCAGCACTCCTGCATCTCTTGGCTGTCATCGAACACGTAAAACGACGCCCACAGATCCGCTGCAGTATCGCCGTCGTTAATGAGGCGCACGACCTGATCCCGAACACCATCACTGTGTATTGCATTGGAGTAGTAGGTGACGTAGTAGACACTGTTGTCACCAATGTTTTGAGCCGGCGAAATCCCTCGCACAGCCAGCGCGAATGCCAGCATTAGAAGCAGACGCCATCCGAGTCCCTTCATATAAAGACACTCCTCCGTTGAGTGTTGCGCCTGGCGGCTGGGGGAGGATCAGTTTTAGGGGCGCTTGTGCAAGAGTGTTAATTTTTTGTGGGCTTCTTTGCAACTACCCACGTGGATTAGCCCGGGGCCAGCCGCTAAGGAGGTAGCCCTACGCCGCCGTCAGCAGGATCGGCGCGCCTTTTGTAATCATGAGGGTGTGTTCGTAGTGCGCCGAGGGCCGGTGATCGGCCGTGATGATCGTCCACTTGTCCGGAGCGGTGAACGCCCGTCCGGATCCGGCGGCGATAATGGGTTCAACGGTGATGACCAATCCTTCGGTGAGAACCTGGTTTGCATCCGCAGCGGGATAATTGGGTACGCGCGGTTCTTCGTGGATGGTGCGTCCGATGCCGTGGCCTGCCAGATTGCGAATGACGGAGAAGCCGCTCTGCCGCACTTCACGCTCGACAACCCGGCCGATCTCCCATACGCGAAAGCCGGCGCGCGCCACCAGCATCGCTTTTGCGAAGGCGCGCTCGGCGCAGGCGATCAGTTTCTTGCGCTCTTCCGTCACTTCTCCCACCGGCACCGTTACAGCTGCGTCCGCCATGAACCCGTCTTTTTCCACGGTGACGTCGAGCTTGACCAGATCGCCTTCCTGCAGCGCGCGCGGCCCGGGAATGCCGTGGACCGCTTCATCATTCAGGCTGATGCAATTGACGCCGGGAAATCCGTATACCATCGCCGGCGCGGATTGTGCGCCGTGTCCCCGCATTACCTTCGCACCCACTTCGTCCAGTTCCGCAGTGGTAATTCCGGGGCGCACCTCGGTGCTCATCGCGTCCAGCATGAGGCGAACTACCCTGCCAGCAGCGCACATCCCGGCCAATTCCTTGGGATCATTGATCGACATGAAATTACCTTAGCAGGAAGATATGTCGGCGCCGAAAAAATCAGGCGCTGACGGGTTCCCGCGGCCGGAAGAAAAATAAAAGGACAAAGCCTCCGATGTAGAACAGCGCACTCTGTTGTAGGGTGCATCCGCGGAAACGCATTACCAGGCCAAACAAGGCCAGCGCCTCGCACAGCGCGTAGGTCGCGACGTATCCGGTTCTCCACTGTTCGAGACTCAGGATGTCGTCCGGATGGGCTGACAAGCTGGCCGCGGCACGCAAGACCAAGGTGCGCCGCACCACAAAAATCGCTCCTACAATGCCGACGGCCAGGGTGCTGAAAATGTAGCTCAGCGAGGAGTCCACCGCGCGCGCCCGCGGACCCAGAACTTCTCCCACGATCGCATAGAGCAGTATGCTGACCAGCATCGACCACTGCACGACTCGCAGAGTCTTCAAAGCCCTGGGCATTGCAGAAGATATTTTCTCGCATTTGCGGGCAGGCCGTCGGAATAGTTTTGCCGGAATCCGGCTGGGCAACAGCGGTCTTGCTTCGCGGGAGGCTTTTCAATGTCCGTGAGCGTGGCTGGAGCCTCCAGGCCGCATTCGCAGAAAGATCTGAAACGATACTGGATGGCTGCCGTAGGCTGCATCAAGGACAGGAGGTTTCGAATAGAAAGTAACATCGCTTCCCAGACCAAGCTGCCAGGCGCGATCGTGAATGAGGTCGCGCTCTCCGCCAAACGTATAGGCGCCGATCCGGTAGGTAGGATGAACCGGCGCTTCAGGAAAAAGCTCGTCTTTATCGACCAGTTCCAGCCGCGCAAAAACATAGTTGCGTTCGCGAAACTTCAGCGTCGACTCCAGCAGATAGCTGTTCAGGGTCGTATTGGTTGCGATCTTGTGAACTCTGCCCCAGATCGCGGTCGTAGCCCAATTTCCCAAGAACCAAGCCCTCGACGGCGATAAATCCCGGTTGTATTCGACCGAGGCTGTCTCCCGCCACTGGCTGCCTGGCTCGAGTGCTTCGGGATGCTCCAGCCGTCCGACACTGTATTGCGCAACCCAGTTGCGTGAGGGAGCGACGAGTGCCCGTCCCGACCAGGAATCGAGCGGCGCCATCTGAATGCTCCAGCGCTCTTCGTTGGGCTCGCGTCCGTTGAAGGCTGAAGCTTCGAGTTTGAGGCGGGCGATCACGAACCCGGTGGTCACTACGCCGAAGCTGGTATGGGTCGAATCCTGTTCGTGATGACCGAGCGGAGCGAGCGGAAGTTCCGATGCCGATGCGCGGTGAATATAGGTGACCGGGCCGAGCGCGGGTTCAGCCGATGGCCCGCCGTAAAGTTCCCATGAGATTTTGTCCGTCAGCGGCAGCAGGTAAAGTGCAGACAGCTCCGCAAACACATTATGCGGATGCTGATGATCGACCAGCGGTTCCCCGTGATAAGTCTCGCCGGTCTGGAATAGCTCCGGAAAGCCGGGATGGGGCGAGGTCAACGACTCCGCCGAAAACATCTGCCGGAACAGAATCGCGCCCTTGCCGAGCTTGTGTTGTTCCATCGTCATGCCCCAGTTCACCGACTCCGCTTTGCCCTCTCCCCGCGGGCCAGCCTGATGGTTGTAGTCAATGAAGATGACGCCGTGAGCCATGACTTCCCACCCGCCGCGCATCCACATCCACTCGTTGGCGGGTACTGAGGCGGGTTGCCAGTTCGTGCCTGATCCGGAGTGAGGCGAGGGGATCTGCGAGTTGGCCTCGTCTTCCATTTGCATTTGCATTCCAGGCATCGCTGAGTCTTGATCGTGCGTTCCGTGTTGGCCGGACTGCGGCCCACTTCCAGCGTGCGCGTCCGGGGACGAAGCCGGAGTACCGTCTTGCGCGCAAGCGAACGGCTTCGCCAGCGCGCACAGGAATAAAACAACAAACAACGTAATCTTCACCATCTACCTCGCCTGCAAATGCGGGTTTAGCGCGCTGGCCGGCGCGGTTTGGTCTGTCCCGGATCGATCCTGGGAAAAGCACGGCCTCGGCCGTGCCGCCCAGCGCTGGCCGGAAAAGCGGGTTTCAGCCCCTGAGGGCCGATCATTGTGCGGAAGGTCTAGACGCGCAGCGGGGCCGCAATTGGCGGACTGGCCGAGATAGTAGACCCTTGCAGATAAATCGATTCAGACGCAGTTTGTCGGAAAGAGTTTTGATCATCCAAAGCAGAAGCCTGGGTAAATGGCCCTGGCGAAAACAACGCGCTCGGCAGCGCCGTATGATGACCATTCACACAGCACTGAAAACTCACTGGAGCCTTCGAAGGGGTTACCGGATGATGCCCGTGACAAGCTGCCGGACGAGAGGATTGCGGCGAATCTGCGGAAATCGCCAACGTCTGCATGCCCGGCAGTGCCGCAGCCATCGTCCCGAGCAGCAAGAGCGCCATCGTGCGAGAAATGCACAACATCCGATTAAGTCCCCGTAATCTTGATGCGGAGTTCTTCAGGCAGCCGCTGCCGGATTTCCTCGGGCAGGCGATCATGCACGCGCCGTGCGCCCTGTTTGGCGGCATCGAGCACCGTGACCGGGGCAGGTGTCGCTACCGCTACACCCAGCCAGATCAACGCCGACAAGGCGAAGCCGGCGAGCGCAATGACTTCAAGCCAGAAGGCATGATGCGGTCCGAAGTGCCGGATCACGCCAAAGGCCAGCAGAAAGACCGCCGCGGAAATCGAGGCCAGAGCAATCAGTCCAACATCAATCATGCGATGAATTTGCTGCCGGCTGCGGCATCTGGTACAGGCCTCGAGATGGCTCTCGTAGTCGGCGCACATCTCTGGTGCCAGGCCGGAAATATCGTAACGCCAGCCCGCCAGAATCTTGCCTACGATGGGATCAACGCACTGCTGACTCATGGTCTGCAACACATGGGATGCGACAAAAGACCGCTCGAGCCCAAATACACGCCCTGCTATCGGCGAATCACTTACAGGCGAATCGGCTCCAACGCTTCAGTCTGCGCTGCCAGCAACACGCGGTTCTGAAACAGGCCGCCCCGCGTAGCCAGCGCTTTCTCTGCCTCTCTCCGGGCTATTTCCGGATGATTATTCTGCTCAGAAAGATGCGCCAGCACGACAAAAGCTGCACGATTATCATAGTCGTTACTGAAGAAATCCGCGAGGGCCAGGTTCGACAGATGCCCGACGCGGCTCATCACACGCTGTTTCACCGACCACGGATAGGGGCCCACCCGCAGCATCTCAAGATCATGGTTGGACTCCATGACCAGCACATCGCAGCCGCTGAGGTGATCGCGAACGCTCGCCGGCAGATATCCCAAGTCGGTAGCAACGCCGACTTTGACTCCCTCGGCGCGGAAGGTGAACCCCACCGGGTCGGCGGCGTCGTGAGGAATAGTGAATGGCCTGACCGCAATATCGCCTACCTGAAAGCCGTGTCCAGATTCAAAGCGCTCGAATTTTTCCAGTTTCGGCCGCTCGCCATTCTCGTTGCGCAGCGCCCGCGCCCAGGCCTGGTGCGTGGCCCCGGTCATGAACACTGGGATGCACAGCTTCTTAGCCAGCGTTGCCAATCCGTAAATGTGATCAGAATGCTCGTGAGTGACCAGGATTGCCGACAAAGATCGTGGATCGTCGCCGAGCGCCTTCATGCGCTTGAAAGTTTCGCGGCAGGAGATGCCGGCATCGACCAGGATCTTAGTGCTCGAACTGGACACGATGGCGCAGTTGCCGCGACTGCCGCTGGCCAGCATGGTGAGGCTCACGCACATACCCGCAGCATACGCGCTCACCCTGTGGAACCGCGAGTAACTTTTGTGGCTAGTGGAAGCATCGCCTTCCTGCTCCCTGAGCCCTAGTTCTTGAATACCGCCTTCGGAAGCATCACATGAACTCCCTTATTCCCGTCCACCAGTTGCGTGATGTCAACATCTCCGGCCACGCTAATCAGCATGTACGCATCCTCGCGGCTCATCTTCTTCTCGGTCGCGAGGAAGTCGATCATCTCCCGCACCGCAATCCGGGTAGCCTCGTATAGTTCCTGATGAAAGCCCATGCTGATGTACTGCTTCGGCGTCTCGGCCCGCGGATATTTCTGGTGCGTCCCTTTGTGCACCAGGAACTGCAGCGTGCCCGTCAAGGATGTTTCGAGCGCGGTGATATCCACCTCCCCGTTGCCTTGCCCGGCGTGCCCGTCGCCGATTTCGAATAAGGCCCCGCGCGCGTGCACCGGCAGGTAGAGCGTGGTTCCGGCCACCAGTTCCTTGTTGTCCATGTTGCCGGCGTGGACACCCGGCGGCGCGCTGTCAATGCGGCCGGAAGCCTCTGGAGGAGCGACTCCCATACTGCCGAAAAACGGATGCAGAGGAACCTCGATTCCGGGAGCAAACTTCGCAACCATGCGATCGCGATCGAGAGGAATGATCCGCATCTTGCGGTAGGGAAAGTCCTCCGGCAAAAAGCCGCGGTTCGGTCCGAAAGCGTTGTAGGCGTAAGGAATCGCGAGGTCGATCTTCTGGATGCGGATTTCCAGCGTATCCCCCGGCTCCGCTTCTTCAATGAACACCGGTCCGTTCAGAATGTGTCCGCCCGGACCCTTGTCCGTGACTTCCTTGTAGATGTCGCGCAGGTTCTGCTGCACCTCATCTGGCGGAAGGCCGGCCTTTTCGAGTCCCGTGGGGCTGTTGGTGATGAGAGTCTCAAAGGTGACGCTGTCTCCGGAGTGAATGTGCAGCACCGGCGCAGCGGCCGCATCGTAGTATCCCCAGGCCACGGTTTTCGGTGTAGCCTTCAGCGTGTACTGCTGCGAGCTGGCAGCAGGAGTCATCGAAGCCGTCTGAGCCAGCATCGCAGCCGAAAAAGCCAGAAAGCAAACAAGCAGTTTACGCATGGTTCTCTCCCGGACTCCGGTGAGTCCACCGTCACAAAAGCTTTTGATCGCAAAGCTCGCAAAGAAAACCCGCAAAGGTCGCAAAGAACAGCGTGGTCGATCCGCGATCGTTTTGCTTGGTGATCTTCATCGCGTTTCTTTGCGGCTTTTCTTAGCGAACTTTGCGGTGAACAGCTGTGAAGCAGTGTCCGAAAATTCATGCGGCCTGCGTCACGTCCCATGCCTCAAGTGATCGACAACTCCGCGCATTACCGACCCCCCATAAGCCCCCGCAACGCCCGGAAGAAATGCCAGAAACGATCCGTAAATCTGCGCCCGTGTCGGCTTGACCGTGAGAAGCAGATAAGCCGCAAGTTCGGTGAGCGGAATAAAGATTCCCACCAGGATGACCCAGCGCCAGGGCCGTCGAGGCCGCAGCAGGCCCAGCAGCATGCAGGAAGCCAGCACCAACAGGGCTGTAAACAGCAGATCGTCAACTGCGACATCGGTCGATCCCGCACCAATGCCGCACAAACCAGCCAGCAGGTAAAACCAGCCTTCCCTCGCGGTGCCGCCGTTCGCAGACATCTTCATTCGACTTTAACTCGTCGGCAATCGGCCATTTGAAATCATCAATATTTGTAGAATCCGCGCCCGCTCTTCCGTCCCAGCCGGCCGGCGTCGACCATCTTGACCAGCAGCGGGCACGGCCGGTACTTGGGATCGCCTCCGCTGTGCAGCACGCGCATGATGTCGAGGCAAACGTCGAGGCCAATGAAATCGGCGAGCGTCAAGGGGCCCATGGGATGGGCCATCCCCAGCTTGAACACTTTATCGACGGCCTCCGGCGTGGCCACCCCTTCCATCACCGCGTACATGGCTTCGTTGAGCAGCGGCATCAGCACCCGGTTCGAGACGAAACCCGGCGCGTCGTTTACCTCCACCGGAGTCTTTTCTAGCTTCAGTGACAGATCACGCACAGCAGTGAACGTCTCCTGCGAAGTGGCCAGCCCGCGGATGACCTCCACAAGTTTCATGACCGGGACGGGATTGAAGAAGTGCATCCCGATAACTCTCTCGGGACGCTTGGTAACGGCAGCAAGCTTGGTAATGGAAATCGAAGATGTATTCGAAGCCAGGATGATCTCGGGCCGAGTCAGGCGATCGAGGTCGCGAAAGATTTCCGCCTTGATCTCGAATTTCTCGGTCGCAGCTTCAATCACGAAATCGCAAGCGGCAAGTGCGCCGCGATCAGTGACCGGTTGAATGCGCTTCAGCGCAGCAGCCTTATCTTCCGCAGTGATCTTGTTCTTGACAACTTCGCGTTCGAGGTTCTTCCCGATGGTTGCCAGCCCGCGGTCGAGGAACTCCTGCTCCACATCGCAGAGAATGACGCTGAGTCCGCCGCGAGCGAAGACGTGGGCGATACCGTTCCCCATCGTTCCCGCGCCGATCACTCCTACACGTTGAGTATCCATTCCTCACATCCTCTGGAAAACGTTCGAGTCTAACATCGGGACGGATGGGCAGGATCAGGAATTCCAAAGGTCAGGAATCGGGGGCACGGGAATTCGTCTTGGCAGGTTTTTTAACGAGTGCAAACTGCGAGCAGGTTTCAAGCCGGGCACAGGGCGGCTGGCATTGGTGGAATTGCAGTTCTGGCTTGTCCGACTACAACCCCGGTTGCGAGCGCCGTGTCTTCGGCGCAGTCATTTTTTGAGTCGCCTTAAGGAGGTAACACTGCTCGTGAATGGCTTGTCCTTCGCTATCGGTCTTGGCCGATTCCACTGGGACTGGCAGGGAGCAGATTCGGCAGAGCAGCAGGTGGCGGAGGCTGCGCTGGGTCAGCGATGAGGCATCCTGCTTCCCGGAAACATCCACCAGGTCCTTGAGCATCCGCACCGGAACCTGCTCGAAATAAGTTTGCTTCATATCAACTCTCTCCTTGATCACACCAAAACGCTAACAGGGACGAAGGGATACGGGTTATATCTTTTGCGGCGCGGAAGCCCACGTTAGCCCTGCAGCAGTCGGAGAATTAACGGCACTCCCAGACGGAATTGCCTTACGGTGAGGTAAGGTGACGTGCGGTCACGGAATATGCCTTTATATTACGGATCGGATTTGTACTTGCAGGAGTCGTCACGTTATGTTACGTTTGTTTCACGTTTGTTTCACGTTTGTTTAAGGATACTAATCCTTGGAGGAAGATGCGATGGCCGCTCGAGCGAACAAGTCTCCTATGAACTTCAAGACCATGACACAGCTGGATGTTCCCCAGGGCCGCAATGGCAAGCATAAGCAGGTAGTGACCCAGATTCTCTCGGATCTTGATCAGCTGCCGGCTGGCATCGCGCTGAAAGTTCCGCTGGCGGATTTGGCGGAGAGTAAGGAAAAAGTGCGATCCGCTTTGAATCGTGCCACCCACAAGGGCGGGCGCAATGTGGCTACGGCGAGCGATGCTGATTTTTTGTATGTCTGGAATGAGATCGCCTAGCGTGCCTGGCGAGTAATCCCGCTTAATCTGCGCGCATCCCAGTGCCGCAGCATTGTAAAATACCAGGGAGGTCTCCTACCCAGGCACGGACCGTCGAAAGGATTACCGCTATGGCGATACTGGAAGCCCCCGTGGGGCCGCGCGCGTCTCTGCATTCCGGACCGTTTGTCACCGAACCCTTTTTTGATTTTCGCAACGACGACAACGCGCGCCGCATGCGCGCGGCCATTGCCAAAGTTCGAAGCCAGCTCGGCCACGAGTATGACCTCGTGATCGGCGGCAAGCGCATCAAGACCGCCGATAAGATCAAGTCACTGAATCCGTCGAAACCATCGGAGATTGTCGGCATCCATCAGAAGGCCGGCAAGGAGCACGTTGATCCCGCCATGAAGGCGGCGCTCGCGGCTTTCGAATCGTGGAGCCGGACTTCGATCGAAGAGCGCGCAGGGTTGGTCTTCCGCGTCGGCGACCTCATGCGCCAGCGCAAGATGGAATACATGGCGTGGCTGGTTTTCGAAGTCAGCAAGAACTGGGCAGAAGCTGATGCCGATATTTCCGAGACTATCGACTTCTGCGAGTTTTACGCGCGCGAGGCGTTGCGCTTCGGCAAAGCGCAAACCCCGATCCAGTTGCCTGGCGAGCGCGATTCGCTGCGGTATGTTCCGCTGGGCGTGGGCGCGGTGATTCCGCCGTGGAATTTTCCCTGCGCCATCATGGCTGGGATGACCGTGGCTTCGATCGTCAGCGGCAACACCGTCATTCTGAAGCCGTCGAGCGACTCGCCTACCATCGCCGCAAAATTCATGGAGTTGCTCGAAGAAGCCGGCATGCCCGAGGGCGTAGTGAATTTCTGCCCGGGCGCCGGAGCCAGCTTCGGCGATGCGGTCGTTGCGCATCCCAAAACGCGCTATATCGCCTTCACCGGATCGCGAGAAGTCGGGCTGCACATCAATCAGGTCGCCGCCAACCAGGCTTCCGGACAGATGTGGATCAAACGCACTATCCTCGAGATGGGCGGCAAAGACGCCATCATCGTCGATGCCGATGCCGACATCGCCTCTGCCGTCGAAGGCGTGGCGCAAGCGGCTTTCGGTTTTCAGGGACAAAAATGTTCAGCCTGCTCGCGCGCCATTGTCGACGAACGCATCTACGATAAATTCATTGAGCAATTGAAATCCCGCGTCGAAAAAATCCAGGTCGGGGACGTTGCCGAGAACGCCGCCATGGGTGCGGTGATCAATGAAGGCTCGATGAAAACGATCCTCAGCTACATCGAGCAGGGCAAGAAAGACGGACGCCTGCTCACCGGCGGCAATCGCATCACGGAGATGGGCGAGGGATACTTCATCCAACCCACGGTGTTCGCCGACATTCCTGCGAAGTCGAAGCTCGAGCAGGAAGAAATTTTTGGCCCCGTGCTGGCCGTAATCAAAGCGCGCGGCTTTGACCACGCGCTCGAAATCGCCAACGACACCGAGTTCGGCCTGACCGGTGCCGTTTACACGAAGTCCCGCGACAAGATCGACCGTGCGATTCAGGAATTCCACGTCGGCAACCTGTACATCAATCGCAAATGCACCGGAGCGATGGTGGGCGCGCATCCCTTCGGCGGCTTCAACATGTCGGGCACAGATTCCAAATCCGGCGGCCCGGATTATCTCTATCTGTTCACGCAGGCGAAAGTCGTAGGAGAGAAGATCTAGATCTGAGGATTCTGGCCATCACGATTGCAGGCATCGGCGTGTGTGCTGTCGGCATTGTGTTCTGCGCTTTGGCCTGCGCGCCCAACGCGTCTGACTCGCAGAGTCCGCCAGCCCCCGAAAACCTGAATTCGCTGCTCGAACCCATCCGCCAGAAATACGATCTGCCCGCGCTCGCCGGAGCAATCGTAACCAGCAAAGGACTCTCTGCAGTCGGCGCCGTCGGCGTGCGCAAGTACGGAACCGACACGCCCGTCACCATCAACGACCAATTCCATCTTGGCTCCGACACCAAGGCCATGACCGCGACCCTGCTGGCCACTTTGGTCGAGCAAGGGAAGCTCTCGTGGAGCACCACGCTGGAGCAGATATTCCCCGAACTCGCAGCGAAGATGGATCCCGCGTACCGCAAAGTTACGCTGGAACAATTGCTCGCGCAACGTGCTGGTCTGAGTGACGAAAGCTGGCCGAAAGGAAAAGACTTCCGCGATGTGCATGACTTGCCCGGCACGCCCCGCGAGCAGCGCGCGGCCTACGTGGCGATGGTCCTGAGCGAGCCTCCCGTGAACGAACCGGGCAGCAAGTTTCTCTATTCCAATCGCAACTACGCAGTGGCCGGAGCGATTGCCGAAAGAATCGCCAACGATTCCTGGGAGAGCCTGATGCAGAAGCGCATCTTCAACCCGCTTGGAATGCAGACTTGCGGCTTCGGCGCGATGGGAACTCCCGGAAAAACTGATCCGAAGCAGACTGATTCGAAGCAGATCGACCAGCCGTGGCAGCACATGGTGTTAACCCTCGGCGTGCACAAACCCATCGAGCCCGGCCCACTGGCCGACAATCCTCCTGCGATCGGCCCGGCAGGAACGGTGCATTGTTCCATCGTCGACTGGGGAAAATTCGTCACCGCGCATCTGCGCGGCGAGCAAGGTGAGAAGGGAATTCTGAAGCCCGAAACATTCAAGCGCCTGCACACGCCACCGTTCGGCGGAGATTACGGCTTTGGATGGCTCCTCGCCGACCGTTCGTGGGCCGGCGGACGCGCCCTGAATCACGCCGGCAGCAACACGCAAAACTTCGCGATCGTATGGATGGCGCCCGCCAAAGACTTTGCCGTGCTGATCATGACCAACCAGGCCGGCGGCGAAACCTTCAACGCCTGCGATGCGACCGCAGCGGCGCTGATCCAGCACTTCGCAAAGTAGTCTCGCGAATTACTTCGGGGGGATCGCAACCGGCGTGGGATTCCGCTCCGCAAACTGCCGCTGGTGCCAGTACGGATAAACCGGCACAAGATCGCTGGCGGAGTCTAACTTCGCAATCTGCGCCGCCGATAAATCCCATCCTGCCGACGCGAGATTCTGCCGCAGTTGTTCTTCATTGCGTGCACCCATGATCACGCTCGAAACGGTGGGCCGCTGCAAGAGCCAGTTAAGCGCTACCTGTGGCACGGTCTTGCCTGTCTCCTTGGCAACTTCGTCCAACGCATCCACAACCCTGTAGAGATGCTCGTCCGCGACTTGCGGTCCCTGTTCGGATGTTTTGTGCAGCCGGCTTTCTTTCGGCAGAGGCTGCCCGCGGCGGATTTTTCCTGTCAGCCTTCCCCATCCCAGCGGGCTCCAGATCAGCGCCCCCACGCCTTGATCCAGACCCAGCGGCATCAGTTCCCACTCGTACTCCCGGCCAATCAGAGAGTAATAGACCTGATGGCCGACGTAGCGTGCCCAGCCGTAACGATCCGAAGCCGCAAGCGACTTCATCAAGTGCCAGCCTGAGAAGTTCGAACACGCGATGTAACGGACTTTTCCGCTGGTGATCAGATTGTCCAGCGTGCTGAGAACTTCTTCCACCGGGGTGAGCGCGTCAAATCCGTGGAGATGATAGATGTCGATGTAGTCCGTGCCCAGCCTCTTCAAGCTCGCTTCGCATGCCGGAATCAGGTGATGCCGCGACGAACCCAGATCGTTCGGACCCGGGCCCATCTTGAAGGTCGCTTTGGTCGAGATCAGCACCTGATCGCGGCGTGTCCCGATCGCTTTGCCGAGGATTGTTTCCGACAGACCCTTCGAATAGACGTCGGCAGTATCAAAGAGATTGACCCCTGCTTCCAGGCAGATGTCGACCAGGCGGGTCGCCTCGGCCACGTCGCTGGATCCCCACGCGCGAAAAAAATCAGTTCCACCACCGAACGTGCCCGTGCCAAAACTCAATACCGGAACCTTCAAACCAGAACGGCCCATCTGTCGGAATTCCATATGCGATAGATGCAAGCGTTGCAAATAATGATTCGAGAGTTGTCGCGGGAAATGCAACCCAAAAACAAAAAGGCCGCCCGCAGGCGGCCTCTCTCACAAAAGTGAAATCTACGGCGAAACTCCCGCCGGCGGTTGCGGAGTCGTGCCCGCAGCCGTTGCGGCCGCGGCCTCATTCAGAATGCGGTGATGGATGGTGAACAGCGCCAGTTCCAGCCGGTCTGACACGCCGATCTTGTCGTAGACGTTGCGCAGGTAATTCTTGATGACCTGCTCGGTCGTCCCCAGCTGCGAGGCGATTTCTTTATTCTTGTATCCCTGAACAATCAACGCAACGATGCGCAGTTCTTTGGCAGTGAGCCGGTCGCGCACACGCAACCCGACCATATCGTTTTCGGTGAGTTCGCTGGGCACGGCAACATCTTGCACCCAGGTTTCGCCGCGAGCGACCTTGCGCACGCAGTCGACCAGCGACGCACTGGTCACATTGCGGTAGACGACGCCATGCGCGCCATTGGTCATGTGCCGTTGCGCGCTCTCACCCGTGTCGGCCAGCACGATCACTCGCGTCTTGGCCTTGTTGGCGGCCACCACGATCGCGGCGAAGTCATTGTGAAATCCTGCCGCCACCACCAGCACTGCTGCGCGGAACTTATCCAGAGCCATGAACATCTGCTCCGGCGTTTGTGCCTGGGCCACGATGCGCATCTCGTCTTCCACGGCCAGCACTTTGGCGATGCCCGCCCGGAATATTGCCTGGTTATCGGCCAGAATCAGTTTGAGCATTTTTCAGCGCTCCCGGAAATTCTTATGAGTTCCGAACGAACTCGTATGAGTCGATCACACAGGCCACGCCGCGGCCTTCGCCGCCGCTGCCGGTTTCGTCGCTGCGTACCACCCGGCCTTTGCACTGGATGGTCACGTTTTCCTGTCCGCCCGTCATCTCCGGCGGCAGCGTAATTTCAAATTCCACGGGCGAACCAATCTCCATCGAAGCGTCGGCCTTGATGTACACCCCGGCCGCGCTGAGATTTCCCGTCATTCCCTTGGCGTCGCCACCGGTCTCGCCCTTATGAATCTTGATCGGCAATTCCAGCGGAAACCGTTTACCGGTCCGTGCTTCTTCGCCCACGGGGCCTCCTCTGTGCTGGCCTGAACTCGCTGTCTCGTCTGCAAATGAGGCCATCGTCATGAAACCAAGCTCCTAGCGGGCTTCAAGACCCGCATCTGTGCTTAGGGGCGGTTATATCACGGAACGATACCCGTGTAAAAGCCTGATAGCCCGTTAGTTACCGGTAGCAACTAGATTCCCCCCCGCCGCATCAAGCCTGCGAGCTTGTTTGCCATAAGGTGGACCGAGCTTTACGTCAACCCTGGGACGGGCATGGTAGTGTTTTCTCAGGTCTCAGTTCGACACTTCATTCGACACAACGGAGCGGTGTTATGGCGAATCCATCCTTCTTCAGCGCAAGCTCTCGGACCCGAAATGTGCACAAAGGTCTACTTTTTTGTGTCATAGGCTCGACGGCCGTCAGTCTTCTGGCACAAAGCTCGACCCAGAAGCCCGCGGCGTCATCCCAAAAGGAGACCGCCGTTGAGAAAAGCGAAGCCAAGGCGGCGGACACACCCAACGTATTGATCCAGCTCAACGGAGCTCTGCAAAGCCTGGCAGCGAAAGTATCTCCCGCTGTGGTGCAGATTCTAGTCACCGGATACGGGCCCCTCCGCGAACATGAAGAAGAGCGTTCCCAGACCGCGCTCATCGTTCGCCAGCATGCAGTCGGATCAGGCGTAATCCTTGATTCAAACGGTTACATCATGACCAATGCTCACGTAGTCGAAGGCGCACAGCGGATTCGGGTCGCGCTTCCCCTGCCCTTGGGTGACTCCGCTGGACAAGTCCCGATCGGCAAGCGACGAATCCTGGAGGCGAGACTGGTGGGCCAGCATAAGGAAACCGATCTGGCGCTGCTCAAGATTGACGAAACCGATTTGCCGACGCTTCCGCTTCTGAGCCAGCAGCGGCCGCAGGTCGGCCAGCTGGTGTTCGCCATTGGCAGCCCTGAAGGTCTGCAGAATTCCGTCACGATGGGCGTGGTGAGTGCCGTCGCACGCCAGGCCGATCCCGAAAAACCGCTCACCTACATTCAGACCGACGCGCCTATTAATCCCGGCAACAGCGGAGGCCCGCTCGTGGATATGAACGGCTCGGTTCTGGGCATTAACACCTTTATCCTGTCCCAAGGCGGAGGCAGTGAAGGACTGGGCTTCGCCATTCCCGCGCGCATCGTTGATTTCGTCTATCGCAGCCTGCGCAAGAACGGGCACGTACATCGTGTCGAAATCGGAGCCGTAGCCCAGGAGATCACGCCGACCCTCGCGGAAGCACTGCACCTGCCGCAGCGTTGGGGCGTCGTGGTCGTAGATGTGAAACCTGATGGCCCCGCAGCCGCTGCCGGCCTGCAGATTCAGGACATCATCGTGTCTGCCGACGATCGCCGCATCGATACGCTGCCATCACTCTCGGCCGCGCTTTATCTTCATCGTCTCGATCAGGTGGTGAAGCTTGATATTCTGCGCGGCAGCGAAAGAAAGGTCCTCCACGTTCCCGCTTTCGAGCAGCGCGATCAGATGGACCAACTTCTCGACCAGGTGAATCCAGAGAACAGTCTGGTTCCGCGTCTGGGCGTCCTGGCCATTGATATCCCCAGCGACTTGCACTCTCAGCTGGGCTCGTTGCGAATCCCTTCCGGCGTGGTCGTTGTGGGACGCGCCGCCGACCTGATCCTGCCCGACACTGGCCTGCAGGCCGGTGACATCATTCATCAGGTGAACACAACCCACATCGATTCCATGGATACACTGCGGACCACTCTGGCCTCACTCAAGACCGGCGACGCAGTCGCCCTCCAGGTAGAGCGCGAAGGTGCCCTGATGTACGTAAGCTTCGAACTGGAATGATGCAATCCGATCGAGCTGTTTAGCGGGGCCTTCGCCCGCGCACTGCGTAAATAGGCGCAAAAGCCTGGCCCCTACACTACCGCGCGCCCGCGCTAGTCGCCGACGCCTTAGTCTTCCCCGCATCCTCAATCGCGCACCCCACGCCTACACCGATTGCCTCCGCGATCCGAAGATCCTCGGCCGTAAACGCGTCCTGTCCCGCCCGGTAGAGCGCCAGCACCGCTGCAACTCCTGCAGTCCCCTCCAGGGGGACAGCCAATGCCGACCGCAACGTGCTCGGATCGTTCAGATATCCCCGCTCGACCGACGGATTGCCGTTCAAAATCGCCTTATGATTCTGCGCGACCCATCCCGACAAGCCCTCACCCAGAGGAATCCGTAACGAAGAAAATAGCCGGAAGTTCTCGCCGCTCACAAACTCCGGAAGCAGAGTATCGCCTTTGCGCGTGTAGACGGCGACTGCGTCGAACGGCATCAGATGTTTCAAGCGAATAGAAAGCAGGGCAGAGATGTCTTCTACGCGTAGCAATCCCCGCCGGCTCAGTTCGATGATCTCCTGGCTTTGCTTGCGCGCATCCGCAAGCAGCGTGAACGCATTTGCGCCGGCGTCTGAAGCCTTCCCCGCCGGTTCGGCAGACTCGGCAAATCCAGCGTCGGGCGCGGAACCGCGCTCCACTTTAATATCGGTGGAGAGTTTCACCGGAGCCTGCAACGGCTCTTCATTCGCCAACTTTTCCAACTCGACGTAACGACGGCCCAGAATCGCAACCACCTTCGGATCAAAACTCTTACCCGCCTCCGCAGCCACCCTGGCCATGGCTTCATCGAGTGGCAGTGCCTTGCGATACTGCCGGTCCGAAGCTAATGCGTCGAGGCAGTCGACCGCGGCGAGAATGCGCGCTCCGATCGGGATTGCATCGCCGGATAGTCCGTTGGGGTAGCCACTGCCATCCCATTTCTCGTGATGCGCCCGAACAATCGGCACAACCGGATACGGAAAGTCGACCTGCTCCAGAATCTCCGCCCCGACAACAGGATGAATCTTCATCTTCTCGAACTCTTCCGGCGTCAATTTCCCCGGCTTCGAAATAATGTGCTCCGGTACCGCCAGCTTGCCAATGTCATGCAGCACCGACGCGGCCCGGAGCGCCTCGGTTTCGTCGTCGCTCAATCCCAGGTTCTTCGCCAACTCCATGGCGTACACGCGCACGCGCTGCAAGTGTTCGCCGGTAGTTTGGTCCTTGGCCTCGATGGCGAGCGCGAGCGCTTCGATGGTCCGCAGGTGCAGAACCGAAACCTGTTCGGCATGCCGTTTCTCGGTCTCGAGTTTGCCGAGATACAGACGATAAGAGCGGTACATAAGATAAATCGGCGGCAAAACTAGCAAGGACGACTGCCATCCGATGTGCCGGTTCAGGAAATGAACCAGCCCGGCGGCCGCGGCGCCGACCATATAGTAGGGAAAAGACCAGAAGTAGCACTCGTTCCAAATTTTTGAGATCGGCTTATCTTCGGTCCAGCCGATGATGGTCGACACCAGCGCTGTGTTGCAAGCGAAGTGGACAATCGCGGCCACCAGCAGGGCAAGAGATCCGCGCCCATGAGGAACGTAGGTCGCAATCAGGTAGTATGCGCCAAACGCAATCGCGCTCGAAACCGTCACCTGCGACAGGTTGAATACGAGTTGGATCAACTTCAGTTGTCGCGCCGGCCTCCAATAAAATTGCGCCAGCGTACTTACCAGTCCGATCAACAGCGTTTCAGGCAGGCTGAGTTCCAGAATGCCCAATAGCGTGAACAGAAAATTGACGGAAAGCGTCCCTTCGATCCCGGGCAGCCCTACCTTGAGCGACGATGCCAGTACCGCCGCCACCAGATAGCAGACGAACTTGACCGAATCCGTGGATTGCCAGTGGGAAAAAGCCAATCCGAAGCAGGCGCACGCTGCCAGCGCCAGGCTGGCGATGAACACACGCGTGCGCTCTGAACGTCCCCAGGACATCGAAGTACCTAAATTTTCAATGAATTGCAGTGCCCTGTCCGCCCTAAAACAAATCACGTGATTACTAACGTTTGCGCGCGCTGGGACAACCTGTCCCATGCCTGGGGCAGTGGGACAGAGTGTCCGCTTTGCTCCGCGTCGACTCCTTGTAAGCCATTGATAAATAAGGGCAATGGTTCTCTAATTTTGGAACCCGGGCTGCAACTAGATAGTCACCTGCGGTGCGGTTACACATCTCAGGGCGTTTCAAGTTGGGGGAGAAATGAAGAAGTTCCTGATCATATTGCTGCTGGCCAGCGTGACCTTGGCTTCCGCTGCCAGCAACACCGCCAGCGTCCCGAACCAGAAGCTGTCGCCAGACCTGCAGAAAGCGACGGGCTCTACGGTCCGGGTCGTAGTGCAGTACAACAACGCGCCCGCTCTGCTGGATCTCCAGCTTCTTTCGACGCTGGGATCACTGCTGAACTCGCTGCCGCTGGTCAACGCGTTAGTCGCGGACCTACCGCTGGCAAAGGTGCTCACGCTCGCGAATCAGTCCAACGTGAAATACGTCAGCCTGGATCGCCCGCTGGCTCCGACGCTCAGCAACGCCGCGCCGGCCGTGAACGCCTTCGCCGCGTGGCAATCGGGATATACCGGAGCCGGAGTGGGAGTCGCGCTGATCGATAGCGGAGTCAGCAGCCATCCCGACTTGAATGGCGGCTTTCTGGGGCTGTCGCGCGTGGTGTGGAATCAAAGCTTCGTGCCTGGAAATCTCAGCGCCAACGATCAATATGGTCACGGCACACACATCGCAGGCCTGATCGCGGGCAATGGCGCCAGCTCGAAAGGGTCAAAGTATTCGCGGACGTTTGAAGGTATCGCGCCACAGGCAAATCTGATCAATCTTCGGGTCCTCGATAAAAACGGCGCGGGCAGCGACAGCGCCGTGATTTCGGCGATCAGCACGGCTATCGCTCTCAAGCCACTGTTTAACATTCGGGTAATCAATCTTTCGCTCGGTCGCGCCGTTTACGAAAACTACACCCTCGATCCTCTCTGTCAGGCTGTGGAAGCGGCGTGGAAGAGCGGCATCGTAGTGGTCGTTGCCGCCGGCAACAATGGCCGCTACCAGCCGACCGACGGTTATGCCACGGTCACCGCGCCGGGCAACGATCCTTACGTGCTTACCGTGGGCGCGATGAAGCCGATGGGAACGCCCACGCGCGTCGACGACCTGATTGCCAGCTACAGCTCCAAGGGACCGACGGCCATCGACGCGGTGGTGAAGCCTGACCTGGTTGCTCCCGGCAATCTTCTGGTTTCGCTCGAAGCGCCGGGCTCCACGCTCTACGCGCAGAACCCTGGCAATGAGGTACCAAACAGCTACTACGTCAATGGAGGTAACAGCGCGCCGTCGTCCAGCTATTTCACGTTGAGCGGCACGAGCATGGCGGCGGGTGTGGTGAGTGGAGTCGTCGCCGACCTGCTGCAGAAGAGTCCGAGTCTTACACCCGATCAGGTGAAGGCCCGGCTGATGAAGACCGCCTGGAAGTCATTCCCGGCCTTCAGCAGCACCACGGACCCCACGAGTGGGATCACTTACACCGATCAGTATGACGTGTTCACGATTGGCGCCGGCTACATCGACGTGGAAGCGGCATTAAGCAATACGGACCTGGCCAAGGGGACAGCGATGTCTCCGATCGCGTCGTTCGACGCGACCTCCGGCAACGTATATCTCAACGACAGTCCAACCGCGGTCTGGAATACTTCAGCTACGTGGTCGAATGCAGCGGTGTGGGGAACTTCGCAGTTCGTGACCGGAGCGAGTACAGGAGTTACAAGCGGTGGAACCGGGAACGGCACTACGACAGCGGGCAGCAACGCTCTTTGGGGCAGTAACGCTTTGTGGGGGAGCAATGCTCTGTGGGGTTCGAACGCACTCTGGGGCAACAATGCGTTGTGGGGAAGCAATGCACTCTGGGGAAGCAACGCTCTCTGGGGCAGCAATGCTCTATGGGGCAGCAGTGCTGCCGCCGGAGAACAATAAACCACCCTGTGTGTGAATAAAGGAAGGGCCGCGATCACCGCGGCCCTTTCGCATTTGATCGCGCTGTTCTGCGTGCTTTGCGTCAGTTCTTAGCGACCTTTGCAGTTAAAGGGCTGCATGGCGGGTTCGCTCAAAACGCGCCGCCCCCGCCCCCGCCAAATCCTCCGCCGGAGAATCCACCGCCCCCGCCACCGAATCCTCCACTGCCAAAGCCCGAGCCGGTCGAACTCGCGCGCGGAGCCGAGATGAATACCTGGTGCATATCGGTCGCCATGCTATGCATCGAACTCGAAAAGAGCAGGGCATTGAACGCCATCCCCTGCCCATAACCGCCTGGAGCCACATACCAGCTCGGAGGGTCTTTGATGATCCCCGCAAACGCCTGAGCCCAGTGATGCTCCACGCCCAGTGCCATCGCATAAGGCAGAAACTTTTCGAATGTGGTCGGAGGCATCACTTTGAGTCGCTCTGCGTCCACGCGGTTCATGAACTCCTGGAAGCCAAGTACCGCAATGCGAGTGCGTACTCCCTTCACCGTCTTGGCCGTCATCACGCGCGCAAACAGCCACCAGATCACAGCCGAAAGAAACACGCACACGATCAGCAGTGGAACTGAATTCAAGAAATTTTCCCATCCCAGGTATTGCAAAATCGCGAATGGAATCAGGATCGCAATGGCCGCGACGACGCTGTACCCATTCGCCGATTCCGGATCGAGAAGGTAGATGCCTTTGTTTCTCAGAGCCGACATAATATCGGCGCGAATGATGGGCACAGCGGTGTAGAAGCGATTTTTCAGGCTGGAAAGCCGAGTGTCCGCGCCACCCTGAAACACATTTTCCAGCATCACGCGCTCATGCGGAGCCAGGCTCTTGTCGTCCCATTCAGCCATTGGTTTGAGCAAATGGAAGACGTAATCATTGTGGGTAAAGAGGAGCCCTTTATCTTCCACCAGTTCGATCTTGATATACCCCCGTACCGCCAGATCGACAATGGTGGAGGTGATGTCGCGGGGATGGATCGTGTCATCGAGCAGCGTCCCGGCCTCCGCCGGGGAAATGTTTGCCGGCGGCTCATACATCGGCGCGACCGACATGCCCGAGTCCGGATCGCGTCCCTTAACCCACCACAGCCCGAACATCACCGCCAACGTGACTAGCGGCAAAAATAGTACTGGGTTGCCGCCGATAAACCAAAAGAATCGCGTGATCGAGCTCGGTTCGCTGAGAATGTCTTTCGGAATATAGACGTCGATCGTCATCCCGCCGCGCATGGGCAATGGACTGGTGGTCTCGAACTGCGCCGTTGCCCCGTCGACCTTGGCGCTAGCGCCGCGATCTTTCGATCCGTAGACGCCGGTAAACGCCTGCGCACGCAGCGATCCCGTAGCTGAATCAGGAAAGTTGACGGTTGCGGCAGCGTGATCGATCGGCACCGGCCAATCGTTGCCGGTAACGTTCCAGTAGAACTCGTCGTAGTCCTTGAAGAATCGAGTTCCATTCTGTACCCGGTAGGTAATCTCGACCGCGCGCGTGGTGTCGACTGCGCCGGGAATGTAAATCTTCAAATCGCGCGAGCCGTTGGAAACCGAGGATTCATACTTCAATTTGCTGCCGTCGCCGTCGGTCACGCTCGTGACGTCGACGTAGAGTTCGTAGTTGGTTCCCTCTGGCCCTGGATATTCGATGGGGATCGTCCGGTGAATTCCATGCCACTCGCCGACGAATGACAACGTGATGTGTTCGATCACGACTGCATCGCCGTGTTTGTCGACTGTGATGCTGTCTTGAAAGTCGGTCACACGCCAGGACTTGGCGGCCAGCGGTGAGACTAAAACCAGGATACACAGCGCAACCTCATAGAGACGTAGCTTGTGCCGGCTCTTTCCCGCCATCGAGAAAGACGTTGCGAGCAACTTCTCTACAAGGGGTAGCGGCTTCATCGGCTAGAACTTCACCTGCACCGGCTCCCGGTCGGCGTCGGTGGTCTCGAAGAACTGGCGCGGCGTGAAGTTGAACATCCCCGCCAGGATATTAGTCGGGAACGATTGAATCTTCGTGTTCAGATCGCGCACTACCGCGTTGTAATAGCGGCGCGCGTTCTGAATCGCGTCTTCGGTCTGGCTGAGCGATCCCTGGAGTTGCGTGAACTGCTCCGAAGCCTTGAGTTCGGGATAATTCTCCGCCACGGCGAACAGGCTCTTCAGCGCACCGGTAAGCTGATTTTCGGCCGCCGCTTTGTCCGCTGGCCCAGTTGCCTGCATGGCTTGGGAGCGGAATTTGGCAATGTTTTCGAACGTGCCCTTCTCGTGGGAAGCGTAGCCTTTCACTGTCTCGACCAGGTTCGGTATCAGATCGTGACGCCGCTTGAGTTGTACGTCAATATCGGACCACGCCGAGTCGCAGCGCACCCTTAGCTGTACCAGGCCGTTATACATGCCGACCAGCACAACGACGATGACCACGAGAATGACCAGGAAAATGATTGCACCCATCAGCGCCTCCCGGCTTGGAGTGAATTCACTCGGACGTTAGCATAGAAAGCTGTAACTGCAAAATGAATCGGGATATCCGCGCGTATCCTAAACTCCTTACAAAAAGGACACAGGGCAACACAGAGGAGACTAATCGGCGTCGAAGGCGACGGAGGTCGGACCTGTCTGAGGTCTGTAAGGAAGCGAAGCCGGAGCCGGATTTACTGCTGCGGCGCGAAGTAGCCTTTGCGCGCTCTCACTTGCAGGTCTTTTTTTGAAGAGGAAATTTCGATCGAGCGGTAGCGCCCGTCGGCGTCGAAATCGGCTGGCTTGTAAGAGACCACGTACTGGCTGCGCAGTTCGTCTTCGATAGCCGCGAACGAGTGCGTAATGTCTTTCATTTTGAAGGGAAAGAAGGCGCGCCCGCCGGTGGCTTCGGCTAGTTGTTCCAGCACTTTATCGCCGCGCATCACCAGCCCGCTGTCGTCGGTCGAAATCGCGTAAATGATAACTTCGGCGCGCTGCGCCATCTCGATGGCTTGGGCTTTCGTGAGTTCGCTCTGATTGTCTTCCCCGTCGCTCACGATGATAATCGCCTTGCGAACGGGGTGCTCAGAACGATCTTTCAGAAACTTCTCCTTGCATGCGTGGTAAACCGCATCGTAGAGCGCGGTTCCGCCGCCATCGTGCAGTTTGTGTACGCTCGCCGCGAGCAGGGTTACATTGTCCGTCGAGTCCTGCGCCATCTGTGTGTGCGTGTTGAAGCCTTCGACAAAAGCAGTGTCGAAGCCGGCGCGCAGCGTGTGCTGCAGGAAACTTGCAGCCGCGGTTTGCTCGAAATCGAATCGGCCGTTCACCGAACCGCTCACGTCAACCAGCAGTCCCAGATGCAAGGGCAGATCGGTCTCGCGGCGGAAGTTGAGAATAGCCTGGGGCGGCTTGTGGTCGTCGAGAATGCTGAAATCGCCCTGGCTCAGATCACGCACAAACTTGCCGTGTTTGTCGGTCGCGATGAACAGCACATTGACTTCGTTCACTCGGGCGCGGATGGTGATCAACGCGCTCTGATCGTCGGGAGTGCGCTCGTCTGTATTAGCGGTTGAGTTGTCCGGGGCCGCGCTCGCGGTCGTGTACGCAATCAGGTTCGGGGCATACAATGCATAACTCGACTGAGCCAGCGACTGGCCGCCCAAAGCCCCCAAAGCCAGCAGGAGCGCCATGACCCGAAGAGTGCCGTTCGTGTACTTCATGCCCGAAGAATCCAATTTTTTCACTCTATCCGCGTCCAGAAGACACTTCCAAGCTACTGGATGCACGCTGGATGCCGAAATCGGTATTCCGGCCAAATGCCGCTATCTGATTGACTTTAGGGGGCGGGCACGACAAGTGCCAAGTTACAAAAGGAGCACTCGTTGGGTCATGGTACAACACATGCAGTTTCTATCAGTTGCCCAAAAGTGAATGGCCCTCGCGGAGAAGCCGTTGGCATGCAGATAGGATGCAGCCTCCGCAGCAGCCGCCAGCAATTTAGCCAACTTTTCTTTAGAATCTTTCTGGAGGAATCCCAATGAAAAAACTTATAGCCTGTCTCGCGGTTGTGCTTGTGTCTGTAATCGCGACCTTCGCCGCCGATGACGAGCACGAAGAAGATCGCGTTAAAGACGCCGGAGTCGTCCTCAAAGAGATTCTGAACATTCCCGATGACATTCCGCAGGAGCTTCTCGACAAGGCAGAGTGCCTCATCATTTTGCCATCAGTGAAAAAGGGAGCTTTCGGGATTGGGGGCAGTTACGGCCGGGGAATCATGATCTGCCGAAGTGGCGAGCACTACAAAGGCAAATGGGGAGCGCCGGCGCTTTACGCCCTCGAAGGCGTCAGCATCGGATTTCAGCTCGGCGGTCAAGCCACTGATTTTGTGCTTCTGGTGATGAATCCCAAGGGCGCGGAGTCATTGCTCTACAGCAAAGTAAAGCTGGGCGCGGACGCATCGGCGGCAGCAGGCCCCAAGGGACGGACAGCCGAAGGCGCGACTGACATCGTGATGGATGCCGAGATTCTTTCCTACTCGCGGAACAAGGGATTGTTTGCCGGAGTCTCGCTCGAAGGCTCAACGCTGCGGTCCGACGGGAGCGCCAACGAAAAGCTGTACGGAAAAAGCCTGACTGCGAAAGAAATCATTCGCGAAGGCAAAGTCAGCATTCCGGCATGCGCTCAGCAACTCGTCTCGCTGCTCGATACCAAGTCGCCTGTAAACAAGTCGGATCCAAAATCACTGGAGTAGCCGAAGTGGTTTGTCTCCAGGAGTGTGAAACCCCGTGACGCCTGTGGTTAACAGCCCGAAGCCGCGAGTTCGTTGTGCGTGGGCCAGCAACGAACTCGCTGTCCGCTATCACGATGAAGAATGGGGCGTGCCGGTGCACGACGACCGCACGCTCTTCGAATTTCTTATCCTCGAAGGCGCGCAGGCCGGCCTGAGCTGGAATACGATTCTCAATAAGCGCGAAAACTATCGAGCAGCGTTCGACCGATTCGATCCTGTACGTGTGTCGGTGTACGATCGCAGGAGGATTCAGCAGTTGCTGCGCGATCCCGGCATTGTCCGGAACAAGCTGAAGATTGCGTCTACCGTCGAAAATGCCAAAGCATTTCTGCGGGTGCAGGACGAGTTCGGCAGCTTCGATCGCTACATCTGGCAGTTCGTGGGCGGCAAGCCGCGCGTGAACAAGCGGAAGTCCCTCGGCAAGGTTCCCGCGAGCACCGCGGAATCGGACGCTATGAGCAAAGATCTGAAACGTCGCGGCTTCAACTTTGTCGGATCAACCATTTGTTATGCCTTCATGCAGGCCGTCGGGATGGTGAACGACCATGTGGTCGAATGTTTCCGCTACAAGGCCTTGAGTTAGGGAAGCTCTCAAGAGTGGAGAGCCCTTCACAGCAAAGATCGCAAAAGAAAGCCGCGAAGATCGCAAAGAAAATCTCTCAGATACGGTGAACAGAGATTCGTTCTTTGGCAATATTTCTTCGCGCCCTTATCGGCATTCCTTTGCGATCTTCGGCGGTCGAGCTCTTGGCGTTCTCTGCGCACGACCCAGTCAATGCCTGCTGAAACCGGCGGCTGTTAAGTAGGCCACAACCAGCCCGAGCAGCAGGACCGCGCCCTCCACGCGAGTGGACCAGGCATGTAGCACGTCGAACTCTGCTCGTTCGGGATTGTCCGGAGGGACCGTCGCAAAATCCGCGACTTGTGCGCGCAGGGTATCCATGCGCGGGATAATCCAGAACTGCGACAGCAGGGTTAACCCAAGCATCAGACAGATGAGCACGTGGCGCGCCGCGAAAACGTGCGACGTTCCGTCAAGCAGACGGCTGTAGATCAGGGAACTGACCAGAAAGACGATTCCCGAGACGATGGCGATCCAATGTAGCTTGCCGAGGGCGCGTCCAACGAGATTGCCTGCGAGGTGAGTGCTGGGAAGAACCTGAAATGCTGTAGGCGCGAGCACGAAGGCAAAAAAGATGAGCCCGCCGATCCAGACAATGAGCGACAGCAGCATGAGAAAGCGCAGGAAGGTCATGACGGAACCTATTATCATGTGCGACACTCAGACGCGCTAGCGGCAAGATAAGAACTGGGCTCTCTGATTCCGGCGCCGCAAATTTTGGTGTGACGAGAATGAAATTTTTTCTGACATCAGGGTTGCTGCTGACCACCGCTCTCTGCTTGGCCCAGCCGCGCCGCAAAGTCATCATCAACGAAGACTGCTCCGGCCCCGGCGGCAGCAATATGCAGACTCTCCTGCTGATGATCCAATCGCCGCAGGTGGAGGTGCTGGGCATCACCGTCGTGAGCGGAGATCAGTGGCGCGACGAAGAGGTAGCGCACACCCTGCGGTTGCTCGAAATCATCGGCCGCACCGATATCCCCGTCGTCCCTGGCGCGGAATTCCCTCTGGTTCGCCGCCGCGAGGAAACGCAATTCTGGCAACAGCGTTACGGCAGAGTCGCCTACGCCGGCGCGTGGGATGAGCGCTGGTGGCATGAACCGTCGGTCGTTCCGGCGCTGCCCGAAGGCCAGCCGACGACCAAGGCCACTGACGAAGATGCCGCGCACTTCCTGATTCGTATGGTTCGTAAGTATCCGCACGAGGTCACCATCTACGAGGGAGGGCCGATGACCAACCTCGCGCTGGCAATTTCCCTCGATCCGGAATTCCCGGGTTTGGCGCAGGAGTTGGTGTTCATGGGCGGCAGCCTGAGTCCGGAGAGCGACAATCCGGAGTTTCTCAACAATCCGCGGCACGAATTTAATTTCTGGTTCGATCCCGACGCGGCGGAAATAGTTTTGCGCGCGCCGTGGAAGAAAATCGCCTGTACCCCGGTCGACATTTCGGTGAAGACGCATCTCATGCCCGCGCTGGTCAAGCAGATCGAAGCCAGCGGCACGCCGATGGCGCGCTACATCGCCCGCTTCGCCATGTTCACACCGGGCGCCGACATCATGTGGGATGAATTGGCTGCAGCCGCGTGGATCGATCCATCGATCATCACCAAGAGCGAAACCCGCTACATGGGTGTCGATCTGGACCGCGGCGCAGGCTATGGCAACACCCTGACCTGGTCGGCAAAAGATGGCCTCGGCAAAGACAACCCGAGAACGGGCGGCCGCCCAGTCGAAATCCAACTGGACCTCGATACCGCCAGGTTTTACCGCCTATTCGTCAGCCTGATGACTGCAGCCACACCCGCGCACTAACCAAAAGGCCATCCACATCCTCGTGCTGGCACCGAAATGGCGAACGGCATACAATCAACCCTTACGAGTTTTCGCTATGTCTCCCATCCCAGACGATCTCAGCACGATCAAAGACGACATGGTGGCCTTCATCGAAGGCCACGGCATGCGCCGTTTCCACGGTTTCGTGGACTACGACGAAGTGCAGTGCGTCATGTGGGAAATGGGTGACAATCCGGATGGCTGGAAAGATTTCGTTGAACTGGCCAAGACGGCGGGCACTCCGTTCCTTACCATGCACTCGTGGGCGCTCAAGCGCGAGGAACTCGACGAATTGGTGGAGCGGCTGACCAGTTCCGAGTTCACCGACCGCGATGACGTGGAAGACGCCCGCTGGCTGCGCACCCACGATGGCCAGGTTGGATTCCTGCAACTAGGCTGGGCCTATCAGGGATCGATGTTCCTCTGTGAAGTTTCCACCGAATGGTACGAACGCTACCAGCGCCTGGTCGACGTGTCCGATGATTTCGGCGGACTCACTCTCGATGAGCCCGGTCAGGACGAGATCTAGAAATGGCGGAGCTATTGGAGCACAAGGCGCCGGAGGTAGCAGTTTGAGATTGATTTCACTTGCCAGTTCAATGTGGTTTGTCACCTCACGGAGTGGGTTGTTCCCTAATGTCCTCGGCCTCCTTTGTATCGCGGGGGGAATATGGGTTGGAACGCGCCTGTCCCGTCATCTCCTCCGAGCGGCTGCCCTCTATTTCGCAGGAGCGATCCTGATGGCTGGTGCGATCGTTGTCTATTACCTGCACTTTCTTGCGATTTCAAACTGATCCAGTGTTTGGACGCACCGCCCGCCTGGGAGTTCGGTGGGTCTTGCATTCCGAGTAGTAAACTTCAAACTTACCTATGCGGTGGAATCACGCGCCAGCCGATCTGCATGCGGTGAACTCGTTGATCGCTGGCCTGCGCGGTCTTTCGATCCGCGGGTTCGCCGACGACCGCGTCGCCGGAATCCTGGCGCCATTGCTGTTGCGGCGTGGCATTGCCGACGTCGACGCGGCCGAGCGTTTTCTTTCGCCATCGGTATCCCATCTCCACGCGCCCGAGCAGATGACCGGGCTGCGCGCCGCCGTCGACCGCATTGACGCGGCCATTGAACGCAAGGATCCCATTCTGATTTACGGGGACTATGACGTCGACGGCACCATGGCCGTCATCATTCTGAAGACTGCGATCGAACTTTGCGGCGGCGCAGCCGATTTCCACGTGCCCCACCGGATACGCGAAGGCTACGACATGCGCGATGATGTGATCGAGCGCGCGGCGGCGGCGGGAATTCGACTCATCATCAGCGTCGATATGGGAATCCGAGCCTTCGCGCCGGCAGAGACGGCGCAGCGGCTGGGCGTCGACCTGATCGTCACCGATCATCATCTCCCCGGTCCCGACGGAGTGCCGAAAGCGCTTGCGGTAGTGAATCCCAATCAGCGAGGCTGCGGCTATCCCTTCAAACAATTGTGCGGCGCAGGCGTCGCCTTCAAAGTCGCGCAGGGTCTCATGCAGCGCCGTCTTGATGGAAAAGATCAGAACATACTCCTGCTGTCCTTCATGAAAGTCGTGGCGATCGCGACCATCGCCGATGCCGTGCCGCTGACCGGCGAGAATCGCGTCTTCGCCTGGTTGGGACTCGACGGTCTGCGCCGCGCGGTGAACCCGGGACTGAAAGCGCTGTTCGAAGTGGCACAACTTTCGAACAACCGCCCGCCAAGTTCCGTTGAGGTCGCCTTCCGCATCGCGCCCCGCATCAACGCCGCCGGCCGCATGGACGTTGCCCGCGACGTGATCGAACTTTTTAGCGTCAAAGACGCAGACCGCGCTCGCGAACTCGCGGCGAAACTCGACCAGCTCAACACCGACCGTCAGGAAGAAGAGCGGCGAATCCTGCTCGCGGTAGAAGAACGCTTCAACGGCGATCCGGTCTTGAGTGATGCTTACTGCATCGTCATCGACGGCGAGGGCTGGCATCGCGGCGTGATCGGCATCACGGCCACGCGGATCGTCGAACGCTACCACCGTCCTGTCCTCGTGATTTCGCGTGACGGAGAAGAAGCGTTCGGGTCGGGGCGCTCGATCAAGGCATTTCATCTGCTGGATGCGATCGAGTCGTGCAGCCATCTTTTTTCGCGCCACGGCGGACACGCCCACGCCTGCGGCTTCGCTCTACCGTCCGCCAATATCGCAGAACTGCGGGCGCATCTCGACGCGCACGCCCGCGCGCGCCTCATGCCATCGGACTTCGATCCGACTCTCGATCTTGACGCGGAACTAAATTTGAGCGCGATCACGCCGTCGCTCTTTCAGGCACTGCAGCTTCTCGAACCCTACGGGGTGGGAAATCCCGAGCCGGTATTTTCCGCGCGAGCGGAGTTGATTGCCCCGCCACGAATTCTGAAAGAGAAACACATCAAACTGAAAGTCCGCGCGGCAGCGGGGCGAGAAGAAATTCCAGCAACCGAAACAGAACATCAACTGACCACCGAGGCGATTCTGGTAACTCCCAACTGCCATCCCGATGGCGCAGCCATCCGCCGCAGTGAAAAAGTTGCAGCTGCGACGCAACTGAGAACTGAGAAGCGGGAACTGAGGACTGTCATCGATGTTCTGGGCTGGCGAATGGCCGAACGCATCCAGCAGTCGCCGCTGCTGGCAGGTGATACCGTCGATATCGCCTTCACCATCGGATACAACGATCATCCCGAGTATGGCGGCCTGGAACTCACGCTACGGGACTTCAAGCGTGAGAGCGTTAGAGAAAAGTTTCCGGTTTCTAGGTTCTAGAAAACCCCCGCGGCGCGTCCGTTGCGTACCCCGCGCCTTCCCCGTCTGTTACAACGAGAAACTAGAACTTCCCCACGTTAATCTGTAGCAGGTGGGATGTTCGCAAAAAAAATGTCGTCGGAGCCCGCGCTGGTCAACGTTGTCCCGCCAAAGATCGCCGACCCCGTATAGGCTCCTACCACGAAAACCTTGCCGGTTTTGGAATTCACCGCCAGACCCGGATCATTTTCCATGTCTTGGGTGGCCCCGCCGGGAGCCATCTTTGCCCAGTCGAGTGTGCTCCCGGTAAACTTCAGCACAAAAAGATTGTTCGGACCCGCCCCCTTGAGCGTAATGCCCCCGAAATCGACTGTATTTCCGAAGAGTCCCGCGACGTACAAATTCCCCTGTTTGTCGTAGGCGACGCCGCTACCGTCGTCGGTGTCTTTGCCGCCGATGCGGCTTGCGCTCTGCACAACTCCCGCCCCATCGTAGGTGGCGAGGACGACGTCATAGCTGAAATCTCCCCCGCCTAGATTGATGGTCGAACCGGGCGCTTGCGATGACACCAGCGTCTCGGCCGTGCTGCCGCCGCTGTTGATGTTGCCGATGAACCCGGTCAGAGTGACATCGCCGGTCGTCGGACTCACAGCCACGTCGTTCGCGATCCCTTTCCAGCCGCCGATGTGGTTGATCCATTGCAAGTCGCCATGAGCGTCATACTTGGTGATGAAAGCGTCGTCCGGATAGGGGTCGTCGCCCCTTGGACTATAGGCTTGCACGGTCTGACTCTTGCCATCCCCACTGGTGAATGTGATCGACCCTTCAAACCAGCCCACCAGGTATGCGTTGTTGTCGGAGTCAATCGCGACCTTGTGCGCGATCGAGTTTCCACCGGCCGCATCCTGTTCGGCCCACTGGCAATTTCCTCTGGGGTCATATTTCACAAGGTAGCCATGCCAATCAGTGTCACCGTTCGACAACTTGCAATGGCGCCCGTCCGATGAAGTAAATGTGATCGAGCCGGAAGCCCGCCCAGTCATGTAGATCACGCCGGATGCCGGGTTGACGGCCACTCCGAAACCCTCATTGTTGCTGCCAAAATCGGAGACTCCGATCTCTACCCACTGAAGATCGCCCGCGGGACTGTACTTCGCCAGAAACATGCAGTTGCCCGAGCCGTTGACGACCTTTGGGGGCAAGTTTACGGATTCAAAGGTAGCGGTGCCGCTGAGTGATCCCGCGACATACACGTTCTCGAAACCATCAAAACCGATATCGAAGGCCTGATCGTAGCCTTCGCCGCCCATCTGCACGATCCAGTTGGCAGAGCCGTCTGGGCCGAACTTCATCAGATAGGCATCCACGTCGCCCGCGGATGTGAGAGTACTCGAACCGAACGTTGCCGTTCCCGAGAAATATCCCGCGAGGTATTTATCGCTCTTGCGGTCGACCCTGACTACGCTTCCCCAGTCGGTGCCAGTGCCGCCGAAGCTGAGAGCTTTTCCCCAGGGCGGTGCCTGGCCGAGGGCCAGCGAGGAAAGAACGAAAACGATCAGGCAGGCAAACTGAAGAACGCGAACTACGAAATCGTTGGACGAACGCATGAGCTTGCTCCTTGTGCAGGTCCACCCGGATCTGCGTGCATAGTTAGTCCGTCGGAACGGGCGGTATGCTGGCGAAAAATATGTCCTCGTCGCCGAGGCTATTCAGAGTTGTGGCGCCGACCTGGCCGCTGCCCACGTAGGTGCCCGCAACAAAGACTTTGCCGGTCGCTAAATTCACGGCCACGCGAGGCTCACCTTCAAAATTCCCTTGTATGCCCAAGCCGGGCGCCATCTTGGCCCAATCCAATGTGCTGCCGGTGTATTTGACCACGTAGAGATTGCTTTGTTTGGGGCCTTTCAGTGTGGCGCCGCCGAAGTCGACGGTTCCTCCGAACATTCCGGAGAGGTACATGTTTCCCTGCGCGTCGAAGGCGATGCCGCCGCCGGAGTCATTTTGCGAGTCGCCATAGCGCACTGCGCTGAGCAAAACTCCGGCTGGGTCATAGATCGCCGCAAAAACGTCGGGGTTGTAGGGCTCGGTGAATACGCCGCCACCCAGGTTGATGGATGTCCCCGGCGGTTGGGAGAAAACGATGGTCTGGGCCTGGCTGGTGGCGCCGTCGTCGATGTTCCCGATAAAACCCGTAATGCCAATGTTGCCATCCGGGGCCACGGCTACGTCGTGGGCAATTGCCTTGTAGCCGCCAATATCGTTGACCCACTGCACATCGCCGTGACTGTTGTATTTGGCCACGAAGGCATCGTCAGGATACGGAGGAGCCCCGGCGCCTTGGCTGATGCCTTGCACTGTTATGCTCTTGCCATCACGACCATTGAACGTGGCCTGGTTCTCAAACCAGCCGACCACGAATGCATTATTCTCGGAGTCAATCGCAACGCTTTCAGCGAAGCTGTTGCCCGCGGCTGAATTTTGTTCTCCCCATTGAAAATTGCCGGCGGCATCGTACTTCACCAGGTAGACATGCCATGATCCGACGCCCCCGACAACGTGAGAGCTTCCGTTTGATGACGAGAAGGTGGTGGAACCCTGAGTTCGTCCGGTCATATATACGACACCAGACGCTGGATTCACGGCGACCCCGAATCCTTCGTTGTTTCCCTCCCCGGTGATGCCCGACTGAACCCACAGAAGTTTTCCGCTGGGATTATATTTTGCCAGGTAGATCGACGCGCCAGCTCCATTAACGGTTTTTGATGCGCCGTCGGTGGACTCGAAGACTGCCGTGCCCGTGAACGAGCCCGACACATAGACGTTCTCGTCTCCGTCAAAAGAGATAGCGCACGCCTGGTCGTCGCCGGGTCCGCCGACTTTGTCGATCCAACCCATGGAGCCGTCAGAGCGGAATTTGATGAGAAAGGCGTCCATGCCGCCTGCTGACTTCAGCGTGCGACTGCCGAACTTCGCAGTGCCGGAAAAAAATCCAGCTACGTACTTGTTGCTGCGGCGATCGACTTTCACTACGTTGCCTCCGTCGCTGCCGGAACCGCCGAAGCTGAGAGCCTGCCCCCAGGGTGGTGTTTGACCATACGCTAAAGAGGAGAAGAGAAAAACGATGAAGGAGCTAACTCGCAGAAACTGAGACGGAAGGGAATTGCTGGGCGAACGCATGGTAGTCCTCCTGATACGGATCGGATGGATACTGGGGCCCGGTGAGGGATTATGTGCCCGTCCAAACGGCCCGTCAAGCGCCTTATTTGCGGGATTCAGCACTGTGCGAAGCAATTCCCGATTTAGAAACCATCGAATCCGAGGGCGTCAGTTCGCCAGAGTGTTCACTGGGAATCGAGTTCTACCAGAGATTGTAGTGACCGTCGCGGCGGGACAGCTCCAAGTCGACACCGAAAAGGGACGTCAGGCGGTCGACCTGCAGGATTTCGTCCTTGGCTCCGTCGGCGACGATGTGGCCCTGCCTCATCAGCACTACGCGTTGAATCTCGGGGACGATGTCGGGCAGCTCGTGCGTCACGAGAATAATCGCGGTTCCCGTCTGTGCCAGCGAGCGCATGGTCCGGCGCACGCTTTGCTGGGCTGAGAGGTCGAGCGAGTTGCAAGGTTCATCGAACAGCAAGGCCTGCGGTTTGTGGACCAGCGCACGTGCGATGAGCACGCGGCGGGCTTCTCCTGACGACATTGCGTCCACGGGACGGTCAGCGAGATGCGAGATCTTTAGTTCCGCCAGCGCGGCGTCGGCGCATTTGATCTTCTCGGGATCGATCGTGTGATTGGGCCAGATCGCGGTGCTGCTGAAAAAGCCGGACAGTACTACATCGCGTCCAGTGGCTTCGCTAGTGCAGGAGAGCATTAGATCGTTGGATACGATCCCCATGTGCTCACGGAGTTTGAATACGTCCCAACTGTCTTGGCCGAGGAGCTTCATCCAAGAATTTTCCCGCACGACGGGATAGCACTCGCGGGTAATGGTCTTGATCAGGGTCGACTTGCCGCAGCCGTTGGGACCGAGAATGGCGACGTGCTCGCCGGCGCCGATGCGCAACGTGAAGTCGTCAAGGGCAACTTTCTGGCCCCGCATTACGCGGAGATTGTGGAAGTCGAGCAAGGGCAGGGCGTTGGTCATGTTTATCGAAAGTGTGGCAATCAGTGTAGATGAAATTGCGTTGGTTCCTGCTGAACAAGAACCTGTGCCCCTGGACCGCACGCAGCACTGCCGGCAGAGTGCATAGGTTCTTCTCTTTGCACAGGATGACAAAAGGAGCTGGGGGCCAGGGTTCAGCCAACGACCAATGACCAACGACCGACTACGACTCTGCATTACACTGGAGCCAGATGGCGCTTCCGATCTATCGTTTACGACGCTTGTTGGCTGCGACAGCCGTACTGCTCACGCTGGTCGTCGCGGGGATGTATATCTATGCGCGCCTGAAGGCGACAAGCGTGTTGAGCCGTATCCCCGGCAAGATCGGCATTGATATCAAACAGACGGTCAACGGATTTCAAATCTCGAAGTCTGATGGAAAACGGACACTTTTTACAGTCCAGGCCAGCGACGTCAAAGAGTTCAAGCTCAACGGCCACGCCGAGCTGCGCAACGTCAACATCGTGCTTTATGGCCGCGACTCGTCGCGGTTCGATCAGATCTATGGCGATGATTTTGCCTACGATCAAAAGACCGGCGATGTCACCGCCAAAGGGGAAGTGCAGATCGATCTGGTGGCGAATCCCGCGGGTCTCGCCAGTCCCGATCAATCCACCCCCAAGGAACTCAAGAATCCCATCCATCTGAAGACCCGCGACCTGGTCTTCAATAAAGATACAGGCAACGCGTGGACCGATGCGCGAGTTGAATTCCGCACTGCGCAAGCTTCAGGATGGGCCGTGGGTGTGAAGTACGCGGGCCAGACCAGCACTCTGACATTGGTCTCGCAGATTCACATTGTGCTCACCGGCTCTTACGAAGGAACGATCGAGGCAGGGAGCGGATTTATTTCCAACGAACCGCGCCAGATCGTACTGTACCACCCACACCTTCAGCGCGTTGCTGAAGCGATGGAATCGGATCGCGCCGTGTTTTACCTTGGCGCCGATAACAACGTGGAGCGGGCGCTGGCGACTGGCAACGTCAACGCGGAGACGAAGGCCATGCCGGGCAGGGCCTCTCACGGCAGGGGAGCAGGTCAGCCTCAACAGAGTTCGGAGATCCATGCTCGCGCCGACCAGGCTGAATTCCTGCTGACTCCCAAACAGAACCTGAGCTCGACGACTTTGACCGGTAATGTGCACCTTGAGCAAGAAGGAACGCAACCGGCCGAGGGAGACGCCGGACGCATGATCCTGGAGTTTGGAGGCCGGAATCAGTTGCAGGCCGTGCACGCGCTCGACGGAGCTCGCCTCACTCAGAAAGCTGCAAGGACGACCACTGGCGGAACCACAGCTTCTGGCGGAAGCCCGAAAAATCCGGCCGCAGGTTCCGGCCCGCAGGATTTCGAACTCACGGCGCCCGTTATCGACTTTACTGTCGCCCAGGGACACATCCTGACGCGGGCTGTTACCTCGGGTGCGGCGAAGATCACTATCGCATCCGCGCCAGACACCGACCCGGGCGCGAAGGCTTCTTCAGAACAGCGAACCGTAGTGACGGCGGGCAAATTCGATGCCAAGTTCGAAAGTAACCTTGGCAAGATCACGCCCGGGGATAGCCGAAATCACCTCGCCAGCATTCATGGCGAGCCTGACGCTCGCATCGTCAGTTCAACCGCTGGCCAGCCGGACCGCGTTAGTACCAGCGACGCGCTTGACGCCATCTTCCTTCCGCAAGGGGAAATCGATTCCGTCACGCAGCAGGGCAACGTTGCCTATACCGATGGCCAGACGCCCGATAAGCGCATGCAAGCCTGGGCGAATAATGCTCGCTATACTCCCGCCGACCAGATGCTGGTGCTTACGGGTAGCCCGCGTGTGGCCAGCGGCAGTATGGCGACGACGGCCAGGACGATTCGGATGAATCGCGCGACAGGCAACGCTGTCGCCGATATCGACGTAAAAAGCACTTATAGCGAACTCAAGGAGCAGCCCGACGGAGCACTGCTGGCCTCGGCGTCACCGATTCACGTCACCGCCCAAAGCATGACGGCGCACAGCAGTTCCGGCCTCACGCTTTATTCCGGGAGGGCGCGTCTCTGGCAGGACGCGAACATCATCGAAGCACCCAGCATCCAATTCGACCGAGACCGCCGGTTCGTGACGGCTCAGGGCACCGTAGCCCAGCCCGTGGAGACGATTCTGGTCCAATCGGAAAGGGCTCAGGCTGGGAAAGTGTCAGCGGACAAAGGCAGTGCGGATAAGACCGGGTTAGGCCCAGTTACGTCCGCCAGAAAAAATGGAAGTTTGGTCAATTTGGGACAGTCAAGCCCCATAACTATCACCGCGATCAAGCTTACTTACGCCGATTCCGAACGCAAGGTTCACTATGAAGGGGGAGTCGTAGCCAAGGGAACAGACTTCACCGCAACAGCCAAAACGGCAGATGCCTACTTGCTTCCCCGCAGCCAAATCTCCCCGACCGAAATGGTACAAACGCATAATAATCAATCGTTTGCCGGTCCTGGCCAGCTTGATCGCATGGTCGCTCAAGGCGACATAATCATCCAGCAACCGAACCGCCGCGCCACCGGACAGAAACTGTTTTACACCGCAGCCGACGACAAATTCGTCCTGACCGGGGGACCGCCTAGCATTTTTGATGCCGAACAGGGCAAGATTACCGGGGTTTCGTTGACTTTCTTCAGAGGCGATGATAGGGTGCTCGTAGAAGGCGAAGCAAGTACTCCTGTGGTAACTCAGACCCGAGTGGCCAGATAATGGCAAGCTAAATGCGTACCCTAGCCACGGATGAGATTGGCAAATCGTATCGTGGCCGCAGCGTTGTGAATGGGGTCAGTCTCCGCGTTGACCAGGGCGAAGTTGTTGGTTTATTAGGTCCTAACGGCGCAGGCAAGACCACCACTTTCTACGCAATCGTGGGTCTGATTCCTCCCGACAGTGGCCGGGTGTTGTATGACGGCCAGGACATCACCGGCGTTCCCATGTACCTGCGGGCGCGCCAGTATGGCATCAGCTATCTCCCTCAAGAAGCTTCGGTCTTTCGCAAACTGACGGTGGAAGAGAACATCCTCGCGGTGCTGGAAGCGCAACCAATCTCCTGGCACGAACGACGCGAGAAGATGGAAAAGTTTATCGACGAGCTGGGACTGGAGCACATTCGCCAGAACCGGGGATATGCGCTTTCGGGGGGGGAACGGCGCCGCGTGGAAATTGCCCGCTGCCTGTGCATCAACCCAACGTTTATTTTGCTGGACGAACCGTTTTCCGGGATCGACCCGATCGCCGTTCTGGATTTGCAGAAGATTATCAGCAGTCTGCGCGCGAGCGGCATTGGAGTGCTGATCACCGATCACAACGTACGTGAAACGCTCTCCGTCACCGACCGGGCGTACATCATCGATGATGGCAAAATTTTCCGCCAGGGGAAGCCGGAGCAGTTGGCCAGCGATCCGGAAGTACGGCGGGTGTACCTGGGCGAGAGTTTCTCGCTGGTATAGAGAATGGTCAGTGGCTGGTTGTCAGTGGCGAGTAAGGGAAGCATGACCGACGCAATTGTCTCTAAAGCAACACGCTATCGGTGCATCGCTGGGAGCTGCCTTTTGGCTGCAGCAGGTACCGCACTGGCTGGCCCGTTCGTTGCTATCTATCCCGGCATCCTTGCTGTTGGAGCGATCTTGCAGCCGAAGTACAACAAGCTTGGACGAGGACTGATGTGTTCCGGTGCTCTCCTGTTGACTGTTCTAGCGGGGGCAGGTGCGTTTGCGATGGTCGCTTTTGCCATAAGCGAAAAAGCAGGAATGAGTGCGCCTGGAATTCTCTTTTGTTCGTCTGCTGCAATCGTTACGGTTTGTGATGTTGCAATTATCAAAGACGAACGTCGCATCAGGCGTTCAGAGAAAATTGAGAAAAAAACGGTAGTGCAGATGCAAGCTCCGAACTGCTGACGACCGGCGACGCGAAGCAAACGACCGGGGACCATCGACTAACGACATGGTTTTACTGCAACACAAACTCAGCGTAAAGCTCTCGCAGCGCCAGATCCTTACCCCGGGCCTGGTGCAGATGGTCTCTGTCCTGGCGCTCAACAAGCTCGAGCTGAAGGACATGATCAACTCCGAAATGGTGGAGAATCCGGTTCTCGAAGAACTGGAAGAGTCGGTTCCCCTGCTCGACGAAGTTGGCAAAAAAGAAGAAGATCGCGAGCGCGCTACTGCCGCAAGCACCGAAGAAAATCCCGCCACCGCAGAAAAGAAAGATCCCTTCGAAGAAATTGATTTCGGATCGTTTTTCCAGGACTATCTCGATCCCGGATATCGCACCCACAGCGAGATGGAAGAGATCGAGCGCCCGTCATTCGAAAACTTTCTATCTAAGCCGAGTAATCTCACGGACCACCTGGCCTGGCAACTGGGCGCATTGAGCCTGCAACCGGAAGTGCGCGAGGCTGCCGACCTGATCATCGGCAATCTGAACGAAGACGGATACCTGATCGCCAGTGACGACGAATTGCTCGGCATCGCGCCGCCGGCCACGCCAGAATCCGACGCTGTTGTCGCGAAAAACATCGTCAGCGAGGCGGTTGCGCTTGGGCTGGGAGAGGGCGAAGGGGACGCGGTCGCAGAAGTGGGAGCGGACAGCAAAGCGATCGGTGAATCAGAAAGCTTGGAATCTGCCGATGTCGACTTAGAAGCCTATACCGGCCGCCTTGGCGACATCGCAGGCGCCGCAATCGCGCCCGCCGTTTCCCCCGAACTGCCGATAGAAGCATCAGTTTTGTCACGCGGAGATGCGGCCGCCGCGGTTGCTCCTGCCCCGGAACTGCCGGCACGAGCAGCGGTCGGACACAAACCGAGATTTGCCCCGGCAGATCTTCAGGAAGCGTTGGAAGTTGTGCGGCAGCTCGACCCACCCGGTGTAGGCTGCCGCGATCTGCGAGAGTGCCTGCTCTACCAGCTTCGCTATCACCAGGCGCAACTCGAACTGAACAAAAACGGTAACGGAAACGGCACAGCCCAGGTTTTGCAGGACGCTACGGCCGTCGTCGATGGCCATCTCCGCGACGTGCAGAACAAGCGGCACAAAGAGATTGCCAAAGCCATCGGCCGTCCCCTGGAGGCGGTGCAGCAGGCTCTCGACTACGTTCGCACTCTCGATCCCCGACCCGGCCTGCGTTACAACAAGGTCCAGGCTCGCCTCATCGAGCCAGACGTGGCATTCGTGAAGCACGGCGACGAGTGGCTGGTCATTATGAATGACGAAGACCTTCCGCAGCTTCGACTGAACCCCGCGTACAAGAAGCTGGCCACGCGCGACGGTACTAACGACAAGAACACACGCGACTACGTGAAAGAGCGCTACAAGAGCGCCATTCAACTCATTAAGAACATTGAGCAGCGCAAGCAGACCATCACGAAGGTCTGCTATTGCATTGTTGCCCGCCAGCAGGATTTCCTCGAACGGGGCATCGATCAACTCAAGCCCATGATGATCAAGGAGGTGGCCGAAGAAATCGGCGTGCATCCTTCCACGGTAAGCCGTGCAGTGGCCAACAAGTACGCGCATACACCGCAAGGCGTATTCGAGCTACGGTACTTCTTCAGCGAGAGCGTGCAGGGACCGGAGGGCGGAGGCACTTCGCTGCTGATCCTCAAACGCCGGGTCAAAAAGCTGATTGAGGATGAAGATCCCAGCCGGCCGTTGACCGACGAGCAAATCACGAGGATCCTGCAATCGCAGGGCATCCAGGTGACCCGGCGCACGGTGGCCAAATACCGCGAAGATATGCGTATTCCCAGCACGCACCAGCGGCGCGTAAAGAAATAGCGCCGTTGGCCGTTGGTGGTTGGTAAAAAGCGGCCAGCGATGGACAGGTTGAGCCAACGACTAACGACCATCGACCATCGATCGAAGACTAATGCAGTGCCCGATTTATCCGATGATTGAGACTACGAGGGGGCGCTCATGAATGTGGAATACACAGGACGACACTACGAAGTCACTCCCACCATCCGCAAAGAAGTTGAGACCGGCCTCGCCAAAATTCGCAAAATTTTGGGCGACAAGTTTGAGACCAATGTGATTCTCACGGTCGAGAAGCACCGTCATAGAGCCGAAATCACGATCAGCCCGCGCAACGGCCCGCTGGTCGGCCTGGCTCAGGCCAAGGACATGACCATCGCGGTCAGCGAAGCGCTTGATCACCTTGAACGGCAAGCCATCAAATATAAAACGCGCTGGCAATCGAAGAAACGTTCGGCGCGCAAGAGCGAAGAGGTCAAGAAGTGGAACGGGCATTCACCGGAACGCGATCAGACGGAAGTGCAGATGGCGATCGGTGTCTCGGAAAAGACCGCCGTCCCCGTGATGGTTCATAAATATCCCGCCGTCGCCAGGACGACGGACGTGCATCTGGTGCGTTCCAACGACGCCGTGGCCGTGAGCCCCATGACGCTGGAAGAAGCCATCAAAGAGGCCCACTTCAAGGATCGCGACGTCTTCATCTTCCGCGACCTCAAAGGTAAAGTGATGGTCCTGCACCGCGCCCGCGACGGGAAAATGCAGCTCATCGAAGTGCCTTAGAACCGCTGTCAGCTATCAGCCGTCAGCTATCAGTCACTTCCATTCAAATCCCCATTGTGTTCCTTCGCGAGCAGATTGGGGAGATCCTGACTGACTAGCCCATCTTCACGGCTCATGTTCTTTCTGATTGAGCGTATGATCCTCCCGCCGTTTAACTCACACAATCAGGAGATCACCATGAAAAAACTCTACGGCCTCGCTGTATTCGTGTTGTTGCTCGCCCCCCTCGCTACTCGCGCAGGAACATTACACCGAAGGTCCCGTCTGGCGCGTGCAGCTAATCCGCGTTAAACCCACGCAAATGGACGCCTACCTGACCAGCCTGCAGCAGACCACCAAGCCATTGATTGACGAAGAGAAGAAACAGGGCGTGATCATGGACTACAAGGTGTTCCTCAAGCAGACCAAGAACAGCCCGGAAGACTGGGACATTTGCGTCGCCGTCGAATACAAGAACTACGCCGCCATGGACGGTCTCGCGGCAAAAGGCGAAATGTTTCGCGACAAGGTCCTGGGCGGCAAGGCGCAAGGCCAACAGCTTAGCGAGAAGCGCGCCGAAATCCGCGAAATCATCAGCTCAGAGCTGATGCAGGAAATCTTTCTGAAGTAGCGGAAGCGAAATTAAGATCGATGCCCCACCCTGTCCCACCGCTCTTGGAGGGACAGGGGTGAGGCTTTGATGTCTTGTCCGCGCACACCGTGTCTGCGACGCCTGTAACCCATCAGGCCGATCAAATGCAGCTCGTGCGTGGCGGTTCTCTGGATTCTAAGGACGTTCTATCGCCGTTTTGACAATGGATGACGCCCAAGCCTAGCATCGTAGTCGAGCAAGCAACGTCACGTTACTCCTTCAGGTTTCCTGAACTAAGTCAGCCCATCTGAAGTCTTCTCCTCTTAGCGCCTTCCGAAAGTGCAAGCCAAACAGCGAAGGAGTCCGCATGCGAAACCGGTGCCAATTCGTGTGGGTTATGCTGGCGGCAGGCCAACTGGTCGGTGTCGCGCTCGGGCAGCAAGTTTCGACGGAAGCGGGAGCGATTTCCGGAGTGCGCGTTAACGACATCATCGTCTACAAAGGAGTCCCATTCGCCGCTCCGCCAGTGGGCGGCTTGCGTTGGCGGCCACCAGAACTTGTCGCACCTTGGACTGGCACGCGAAGAGCGGAGGAATTTGCGCCAGCTTGCACCCAAGCCGGTGTGTCCATGCCCGGCGAAACTCCTCCGGCCGTGAGCGAGGATTGTCTCTACCTCAACATCTGGGCCCCGGCAAGCGCAAAGCCCGCGCAGGAGCATCTGCCGGTGATTGTTTGGATATACGGCGGCGGTTACAACAACGGGTCGGCCTCGATGCCTCTGTACTGGGGCGACCAGCTGGCTCACAAGGGTGTGATCATCGTCACCATTGCGTATCGGCTTGGCCCTCTCGGTTTTCTTGCGCATCCAGAGCTGACGCGCGAGTCCCCGCACAAATCATCAGGGAATTATGGCCTGATGGACCAGATCGCTGCCCTGGAATGGATTCAGCGAAACATTACGAATTTTGGCGGAGACCCGAAAAATGTAACCATTGCGGGTCAATCCGCCGGTGCCATGTCGGTGAGCATGCTGATGGGTTCGCCGCGGGCGAAAGGCTTGTTCCAGCGTGCTATCGGAGAGAGCGGCGGTCTTTTCGAGCCTCTGCAGCTCGCGCCCAAATACTTGCTGGCCAACGCTGAACATGATGGAGAAAAGTACGCCGCTTCCCTGGGAGCATCATCTCTGCGGGAATTACGAAAGCTGCCTGCAGCGGCGCTGTTAGGTGGCACCGCTGGTGACATCAGCCACCCGGTGATCGAACCCTATGTGCTTCCCGCCGCGCCCTATGAAGCATTCGCTACGGGCCAACAGAATGATGTTCCGCTGCTCATCGGATCAAACGCGGAAGAAGCACGCTCGTTAGTGGACGTCAGCCATGTGAAGGCTGCCACGTTTGAGAGCGATCTTGAGCACAGCTGGGGCCAGCTGCCAGCGCCTCTTATCGCAGCTTATCATCACGCCACGGACGAAGAAGCGCGACAGGCGCGACTCGACCTGGAGCGCGACCTCCGCTTTGGTTGGGACATGTGGGCCTGGGCCAGATTGCAGGCCACAACGGGAAAAAGCCCGGTCTACTACTATTCATTTCGACAGCAGCCACCGTTTCCATCCGGGTCAGTGTATGACGGGTGGGGCGCCAGTCACTTCGCCGAACTCTGGTACGTCTTCGACCACCTTGATCAGGCGCCCTGGCACTGGACCGCCGCCGATCGAAGGGTGGCCGATGAAATATCCAGCTACTGGGTCAATTTTGCGAGATGGGGCAATCCGAACGGCGCACGGCTGCCATCGTGGCCAGCCTTTAGCAACGCGGATGGCCAGGTCCTCTATCTTGCCGACCCCATCAGCGTTGGCGGAGTAGTGAATCTCAAGGCCCTGAGCGTCTTCGATGCCGTCTATACATCCGTGCGTGGCGCAGCTTTTGGCGCGCGCTAGGAGAAGTTTCACGAGCACCCTTTTCGTGCGCGGTGCTTCTATTGATACGTTTGAATAGCGGGTTTCTCGTGCTAGAATTCGCAGCCGAGGAAATCCGCCATGATGATCTCGAATCGTGACTACTGCAAGATTCATTCCGTCTTCATGTTTGTTGCCCTGTGTGTTGTGGTGACCTTGCCGCACATCCTTCGTGGACAAGCCACAGTCCCCGCGTCGAAACTTTCCGTACACTGGGAAGAACTCACGGCCTCTGATTTTCGCGAAGGCATTCACCGGTCGCAGGGAACGTGCCTGCTGCCCTTCGGCATCCTGGAAAAGCACGGGCCGCACCTTCCGCTCGGCACCGATCTGCTCGATGTGCGCTATGCCGCGCTGCACGCCGCCGAAGAGGAATATGCAGTCGTCTTTCCTGAATACTATTTCGGCCAGATTGCCGAAGCCCGCCACGAGCCCGGCACCATGGCCTACAGCCGCAACATGCAGCTCGCACTGTTGCAAGAAACGACCGATGAGATGGCGCGGAACGGCTGCAAGAAAATCCTGATCGTCAATGGCCACGGGGGCAACGAAAGTTTGCTGCCGTTCTTTGCCCAGACGCAGCTCGACAAGCCTCACGACTATGTCGTTTATGTTTTCGACGAACGCACACCGCAGCACGGCGGCCCGCTGAAGAAAACGACGATCGACATGCACGCCGGCGAGAGCGAGACGTCGAAGATGATGATCGCCCGCCCCGACACTGTCCACCTCGACCGCGCGACGAACGAATCCGGTGCAGATCAGAAACGCCAGAAGCTTCCGGAGGGTGTCTATACCGGCATCTGGTGGTACACGCGCTTTCCCAATCACTATTCCGGCGACGGATCGGTCGCCACCAAAGAGCTCGGCGAATATCAAATGAAATGGTGGATTGGTTCGGTGGTGAAGGCGATTCAGGCCGTGAAGGCCGACGACGTCAGCCTGAAACTGCAGAACGAATTCTACGAAAAGAGCACTCACCCACTGGATACCCAGCCGTAGGAGGATTCCAGATTGTCGATTTCAGAGTGCAAATTGAAAAGTCAACTTGCGGCAAACAGCACAAATCCGAAATCTCCTACGATTTCCCGATCAGCACGCCCGTAATGAATACCAGTGTGCCACCCAGCCCGACCTGCAGCGCGGCCGAAATCCACGGAGTGTCCATGTAGCGCTTGCGTACCCATGTGATCACGGCTAATTCTCCCACCACCACTGCACCCGCGGCCCAGAGGGCGACGCGGAAATCATGGATCATAAACGGCAGAGTGTGTCCGATGCCGCCGAGCGCGGTCATCGCCCCGCAGATGACGCCTCGGACCCAGGGATGCCCTCTGCCGGTCAAGCTGCCATCGTCGGAAAGGGCTTCCGCAAAACCCATGCTGATACCCGCTCCCAACGATGCCGCTAGACCGACCAGAAATGCATCGCCTGTGTTACGCGTGGCGAAGGCCGCGGCGAACACGGGTGCCAGGGTTGACACCGAACCATCCATCAGGCCCGCTAAGCCGGGCTGCACAATCTGCAGAACGAATAATCGCCGCTGCGCCAGTTCTTCGTCGGCCTTCACGTTCGCCGGCAACTTCTGTTTATCGAGTTCCTGAGCGCGCTCCTCGTGCAAACGTTCTTCGTTCACCAGATCGTCGAGAAGTTGCCGGATGCTTGCGTCCTGGGTACGGGCGGCCGCCTTTTCGTAAAAACGCCGCGTCTCGACCTCCATAGTCGAAGCCTCTTTGCGCACCGCCTCAATGCGCAGCGGACGCACTAGCCACAACGCAGGCCGCTCGACGAAGCCGCGTACATCCTGGCGGCGAATCAATGGGATATGCTCGCCAAATTTCTGCTGGAATAGTTCGATCAACCGCCGCCGGTGCTCCGACTCTTCTTCGCGCATGCCATCAAACATCGAGGCTGTTGCCGGATAGTCCTGCCGGAGGCCTTCCGAAAAATCCGCGTATACGCGCTCGTCTTCTTCTTCGAGAGAGATGGCCAGGGCCAACACTTCGCGCTCGCTAAGCTGTTCAAACTTTTTCATGACGCCATAGCTTACAGGTTGGCCCGGGACGCAGACAATTAGCTTCCCCGATGAGATTAGTCGCCGGCTTCGCTTGAACCGGCTTAGCAGCGGTATCTCGGATGGCAATCGGGAGCTAGAACCGCAGTCCTGGCTTCGGTGCTAGTATCCGATCATGGAGCGCCGGAAGGTCTCGCGCAAATCACGGAAGAGTCTGAAGCAGGAGGGGAAGAGAAAGCCCACGCGCCTACCTGCGCAGCACAAGCCGGAGTTGGTAATCATTACGGGCATGAGTGGTTCGGGCAAGGCCTCTGTGCTCAAGGCTTTTGAAGATCTCGGCTACTATTGCGTCGATAATCTGCCAGTCCAGTTGATCCCCGAATTTGCCGAGCTGGCCATGCAGTCGAGCGAGATCAGGCGCACGGCGCTGGTCGTCGACGTTCGCGAAGGATCGAAACTCGAGCAACTGCCGGGCATCTTGCGATCCGTCAAGCGGACGATTCCAACCAAAGTCGTATTCCTGGAAGCTTCCGACGCGGTTTTGCTGCGACGGTTTAGCGAAACCCGTCGCCCCCACCCGCTCGGCACCGACGCCCCGGTGAAATCCGCCCTCAAGGAAGAGCGCCGCCATCTGGGTGCGATTCGGCGCCTCTCCGATTTCGTCATCGACACTTCCAAGTTCAACGTCCACGAACTGCGCGCTCACATCAACGAAACCTTCGAGAAGGAATCGGCGGAGAAAAGCATCCTAGTCTCCTGCGTCAGTTTCGGGTTCCGAAACGGCGTTCCCGAGGATGCAGACCTCGTCTTCGATGTGCGCTTTCTGCCCAACCCGCATTTCGTGCCCGAATTCCGTCCGCTGACCGGGCGCGACCCCCGGGTTGCGAAATACATTCGTTCGTTTCCGCAGACGAAGGAATTTATCTCGCGGATTTCTGACCTCCTCGTCTACCTTCTGCCTCATTACATTCACGAGGGCAAGAGCTATCTGACGATCGCCTTCGGATGTACCGGTGGCCAGCATCGCTCCGTCATGATCGCCGAAGACGTAGGCAAGCACCTCCGCCACGCCGGATATCGCGTCAAAGTTGCGCACCGGGATAGCCCCAATTAACCTCAGCGCTTCCATGCCCACTCCACCCTATCCACTTCAGCCGTCACCGATCAGAAGGAGTTGGCTCGAACAGAATCCGCGCTGGAAGATTCCTCTCGGATGCCTGATCCTTGCCCTGCTGGTGGGCGGATTCGTTGCCATTCTTTTGACGGGAATCTTCGCGTCATTCCACAGCAGCGACGCCTACAACCAGGCCATGGCAAGAGCCGTGGCCGATCCGCAAGTCCGCGCGCAGCTTGGTGAGCCCATTCAGCCAGGATGGTTCATCTCCGGGCAGCTCAAAGTGACTGGAAGCGCAGGCAGTGCCGATTTTTCTATCCCTGTCTCAGGTCCTCGAGGCAGGGGCACAATTCGTGTGGTGGCCGTGAAGAGCGAAGGCATCTGGCGCCTCACCACTTTACAAGTGAACATTGCGGGAGCGATCCCGCCGATCGATTTGCTCTCGGTTCAGCCGCCTCCGGAACGGGATTTCTAGATCGAAAGGGCCGCGCCGGGGAAGCGGAATTGCCATATTCGGGACGCCCCTCAAGTAGAATAATGGCTTGCGTCTCATGCAAATTCCTTCGGCAGCCAGCGACCTCGCCCTGCCCCGCCTGGGAGCCCCATGCGGCAACTGACACGCCTGGTCCGCTACGTGTTTCCGTTTTTGCTGCAGCTATTTCCCGGAGTTTTGTTGTTGGCCGCGGTAGGTTTTCTCGAGGCGTTCCGCTGGGCTTTGTTGAAGCCTGTACTTGATCGCGTCCTGAATCCAGCCTCAGGTTCGGAAAATATTGTCCTCTTTACCATGCCGCGTAGCGGGCAGGCTATCTATCTCCAACGCTTCGTTCCCGCCCATTTTCACAATGCATGGACCATCGTCGCCTACGCCCTGGTCGCCTCCACTCTGCTTAAAGGTGTGTTCGATTATGCAGGCACCTACCTGGTGAACCACGCCGGATTCGGCATGATCACCAATTTGCGAAACGATCTTTACAACTCGGTGTTGCGGCGGTCGGCGGCATTCTTTCAGAAACACACGACTGGGACGCTGATCTCGACCATCATCAACGACATTGAGCGTGTTCAGTTCGCCATGTCGAGTGTGCTGGCCGAATTCCTGCAGCAGTTCTTCACCTTCATTTTCATGGTCGTTCTGGTGGTGATTGTTGGCCGGAAGTTGGCATGGGTGCTGCTATTGTTTGTCCCTTTCATCATTTTTTCCGCGGTGCGCATCGGCCGCCGAGTGCGATCCACGACGCGCCGCGGACAAGACCATCTGGCCGATGTGCAAAACATCTTGCATGAGACCATCACGGGCAACCGCATTGTCAAAGCTTTCGGCATGGAATCGTGGGAAGTGGCCCGCTTCCGAACGGCTGCGCAGCGTCTGTTTCGAGCCAACCTGCGCTCGGTAGCCGCGGCCGCGATCAGTTCTCCGCTCATGGACACGTTTGGAGCTATCGCGATCGCGCTGCTCCTATTGTTGGGGCGCAGCCGGATCGCACTCAACGAGTTCACGTTGGGAGATTTTGTCACGTTCGTGGCTGTCGTCCTCGGTCTCTACAATCCCGTGCGAAAGTTCGCTGCGTTTAATAACAGCTTCCACCAGGCGCTGGGCGCATCGTCGCAACTCTTTCAATTCATGGACACTGAAGACGTCGTGTCTGAAAAACCGGGTGCGAAGCCTCTTCCCCCGCTTTTCGCAGAGCATCAAGTTCAACGGAGTATGCTTCGCCTACGATGAGGACGGCGACGAGGCTCGCGAGATCCTGCGCGGCGTTGATCTTGAGGTCCGCCGTGGAGAAGTCCTCGCCATTGTCGGCTCCAGCGGCGCGGGGAAGAGCACGCTCGTTCACTTGATTCCGCGCTTTTTCGATGTGACCGCGGGACGCTTGCTCATCGACGGTCACGACGTTCGCGATGTTACTCTGGCATCGCTCCGTTCCCAGGTCGGCATCGTGACGCAGGAGACCGTATTATTTAACGACACCGTGCGCAATAACATTGCCTACGGCCAGCCTCACGTTCCGCAGAAAGAAGTTGAGGCCGCGGCCCGCGCCGCTCTGGCGCACGACTTCATTCTGAACTTGCCGGCGGGGTACGATACGATGATCGGTGAGCGCGGCGTGCGGCTTTCTGGAGGCGAGCGCCAGCGCCTTGCAATCGCCCGCGCATTGCTGAAGAATGCGCCGATTTTGATTCTCGATGAGGCCACATCCGCGCTCGACAGCGAGTCGGAGTCGCTGGTGCAAGCCGCGCTGCATAATTTGATGTCCGGCCGCACTGTGTTCGTGATCGCACACCGCCTTTCGACTGTGCGCCGCGCCGATCGTATCGTGGTGATCGAGCATGGCGTCATCGCCGACATCGGGACGCACGACGAGTTGATGCAAAAGTTAGGTACGTACCGGCGTCTCTACGAAATTCAGTTCAGTAATACAGAAGCACCCAAAGCAGTTGCAGAGACCTAAGGACTGACGTTTAAGGATAACCACGGCCCTATGCCCATCCGATCGATGACGGGTTTTGCCCAGGTCAGAGGTGAAGTACAGCGCCAGCCAGCCGCCGGGGTTAGCGCAGCATCCCATTCGTCCGCTGGGCGGCTCGCCTTCGCGCTTTCTCTGAAGTCGGTGAATCACCGCTTCCTCGATCTGCATTTCCGGCTGCCTTCGGGAACGGACTCGCTCGAAATGCAACTCCGTCGCTTGCTGAAGGAAAAAATCTCGCGCGGCCATGTCGAGGTCACACTGAGTCTCGAGCGCACTGTCAATGAAACTTTTTCGCTCAATCGTGAGATCGTCGGAGGATACATCGCCGCCTTTCGCGCCGCCGCCGCCGAGTTTTCGCTTTCCGCCGACCCGGATCTGAATGCTGTCCTTCGTATCCCGGGGGCTCTCGACTCCGCCAACGAATCCGCCGATGGCGAGATTGAGACGGCCGTCATGGCCTGTGTCGGCGAAGCCCTGCAACGCTTGAATCGGATGCGCGAAGAAGAGGGCCGCGGCATTGCCCGCGAACTTCGCGAACGCATGGCCCATCTGCTCGAAGCTGACAAGAGCGTTCTGCAGCACCGCCGTGCCGTGCTACAGAACTACAGCGAGCGGCTGCAATCGCGCCTGCAGGAACTGTTGGGAGTCACCGTCGACAAGGACCGTGTGCTGCAGGAGGCCGCCCTTCTGGTTGATCGCAGCGACATCCAGGAAGAAATCGTCCGCCTCGAGACTCACGTGAAACACTTTCTCGCGCTACTCGAGGAAGGCGGCGAGATCGGCAAGAAGCTCGACTTTCTCCTGCAAGAGATGAATCGCGAAGCTAACACACTGCTTTCGAAAACTTCTGGTCTGGCTGGCGAAGCGCTCAACATCACCGAGGCGGGCCTGGCCATGAAGGCGGAAATTGAAAAGTCCCGCGAGCAGGTGCAGAACCTGGAATGAGCGCACCCCACAAGCCCATCGTTTTCATCATTTCGGCCCCGTCGGGGTCGGGTAAATCGACGCTGGTCAACGAATTGCTCAAGCTCGTTCCGGATCTCGAATTTTCGATTTCCTACACCACTCGCGCTCCGCGCGGCAGCGAGCAAAATGGCAAGCAATATCATTTCATTCCGCGCGATGAATTCGAGAAGATGATCAAGGCCAATGAATTTCTGGAATACGCCAACGTGTTCGGAAATTATTACGGTACCGCGCGACGCTTCCTCAAAGAAGCGGAACTGAAGCGTCAGGACCTGCTGCTCGACATTGATGTGCAGGGGGCGGCACAGATCAAGAAGAAACTCCCCGGCGCGCCTAGTATTTTTGTCCTGCCTCCCGACCGCAAGACCCTGGAGTGGCGCCTGCGAAAGCGCAGCGAAGACGCCGAAGAAGTGATTCAGCGCCGCTTGGTCACGGCCACTCGTGAGATTGAGAACTACAACAAGTACAACTATATTTTGATCAACGACGACCTGAAGGAGTCAATCGAGAGCCTCCAGGCGATCGTTGTGGCGGAACGGTTGCGCCAGTCGGAGCGTCCCCTGACCGCGGAAGAGAAAGCCATCGTCGATCTGGCGGAGCGTTGCCGGCTGGAAAACGTCCGCCCGCGGGTGCAGCCCATCCTGGCCTCGTTTGGCACGGCCGTGCCATCAGCACGCGCGTAGTTTTCGCGGTATCATTTTAGAAGTCGTCTGGAACGGTCATGGTACTGGATCACGATCATACGGTTCGACGCTCGGCACGAATTGCACTCCAAATCGCTTTGCAAGGGAGAGCCCCCAATGAAGTTGATCGACGGCTTTGACAGCAACTATCGCTACATTCTGGTGGCGGCGCGGCGTGCGCGGCAACTCCAGTCCGGCGCCCCGCCTGTCGTCGACACCAACTCCCGCAAACCGTGCCGCATCGCGCAGGACGAAATCCGCGCCGGCAAGGTGAAGTGGGAAATCCCCGATACTCGCACCGCCGCTGAACAGGCGAGCGAAGTCCTGGATAAAGCGCTGGGGCAAGAGTAATCGCGGCAAGACCAGGAGAGTTGTTGATTTTGTGATTGTGGATTAGCGAAATGCCGATGGCTTTCCAATCAACCATCAAGAATCATGAATCGACAAACATCATGAAGATCGCCCTTGGCGTCACCGGTGGAATCGCAGCGTATAAAGCGGCGGAAATTGTTCGCTTGCTGCAGGACCGCGGGATCCGCGTGCAGGTCGTCATGACCCGCGCAGCCCAGGAATTCGTTCGTCCCCTCACCTTTGCTGCGCTCTCGGGAGAAAGAGTCATCACTGGGATGTTCTCGCAGGACTCTGCTGGAGAACAAGGGGAGCCCAACATTGATTCCGCCATTGAGCACATTGCGGTAGCACAGTCGATCGATGCGCTTCTAGTCGCGCCGGCCACGGCCGATGTTCTCGCGCATTTCGCGCAGGGAATTGCCGGCGACTTTCTGAGTACGCTCTACCTTGCGACAACTGCTCCGGTTGTGGTCGCGCCTGCAATGAACGTCAATATGTGGAACCATCCCGCCACCCAGGCAAATCTGCAGATCCTTCGCCAGCGCGGCGTAAAGATCGTCGAACCCGAGGCGGGATACCTGGCATGCGGTATGACCGGTCCGGGCCGCCTCGCGGAAAATGAAAGTATCGTCGCCGCGGTTCTCGAAGCGCTCGGCGCATCGCAGGATCTTGCGGGCGAGACCGTGTTGATCACCGCCGGCCCTACCCGTGAGAAGATCGATCCGGTGCGGTACCTTACCAATCGTTCCAGCGGTCGCATGGGATACTCTCTTGCCGAAGGCGCACTGCGCCGAGGCGCACGGGTGCTTCTGGTCAGCGGACCGACGTCGCTTACTCCGCCCGGTGCCGCAGAACTGACCCGCGTCGAATCCGCCGAAGAAATGCGCGATGCCGTTCTCGGATTGCTGTCGCAAGCTACCATCGTGATCAAGACTGCGGCGGTCTCCGACTATCGTCCGAAACTCGCCGCCGGCCAAAAAATCAAGCGTAAAGGCCCGATGACGCTTGATCTCGAGGGCACGCCCGATATCCTTAAAGAAGTGTCGTCCAAGAAGACGTCGGAGATAGTAGTCGGCTTCGCGGCCGAAACCGAGAACGTTTTGGAAAACGCTCGTCAGAAGTTGGTAGCGAAGAATCTCGATGCCATCGTAGTCAACGACGTGTCGCGGGAAGGAGTCGGCTTCGATTCAGACCGCAACGCGGTGACCATCATTACCCGCGACGAAGTCGTCGAAGTTCCCGAGACCACGAAGTGGGAAGTTGCGCAGCGCGTCCTCGACCAGATCGCCCGCCTTCGCCACCCGAGCAAATCGCCAGTAAAAGCCTGAGCCCTAATTCTAAGCTCTGTCATTCCCCATCGCGAAGCGGTGAGGACCTTGCTGTTTGCTGTAGCCGCCACGGCATTCGTGCCTCTGCATTACAATCGAAAAGCCAATGCCCCAGGTTCTTGATCCCGAACTTCGTCGAGCACTCAGCGAACGTATCCGTTACTATCACGATCTCGGCATCTACGATTTTTACCGCCGCGAATCAGGCGCAGGACAGGTGATCGAGCTCGAAGAAGCAGACCCTGCCATATCTCAGCCGGAACAGCGAGAGGAAATGCCCGCCCGAAAATCCGCCGCAGTCGCAACCGTCAAAGAACCTAATCCTCTTGAAGTTCTCACGTCCCGACCGGAACAGGGCGTCAACGATCCCGCGATCGCACTCAAGTTGATCCGCGAAGACCTCGGCGACTGCACGCGCTGCAAACTGGCCAGGCAGGGACGTAAGCAGATCGTCTTCGGCGTCGGCAACCCGCACGCAGAACTGATGTTCGTCGGTGAAGGTCCCGGCGCCGATGAAGACGAACAGGGCGAACCGTTCGTCGGACGATCCGGCCAACTGCTCAACAACATGATCAAAGCGATGGGACTGCAGCGCGAAGAAATCTACATTGCCAACGTGGTGAAATGTCGTCCGCCGGGAAACCGCGCGCCTGAGCGCGATGAATCCGAAACCTGCGCGCCGTTTCTAATGCGCCAGATCGCCGCCATCAAACCGAAAGTCGTCGTCGCCCTCGGCGCCGTCGCAGCAAAGAATCTGCTGGCCATCAACGCGCCCATGTCGGAACTGCGCGGCCGCTTCTACGACTTCATGCCTGCGGGCACACACGACCCTGCGTGGCAGGGAACCAAACTCGCGGTTACGTATCACCCCGCGTTTCTTCTCCGCGACCCGCGTCAGAAGGGCGAAGCGTGGAAGGATCTACAGATGGTAATGAAATATCTGGGCCTGACTCCACCGAAGCCAGCCACGTAAGCGCGGACGTCCTCGTCCGTCCGCAGCGCAACAAACCTTAGTTTATCCTTCAACCAATGCCCGAATTCTGCGACGTAGCCGTGCCTGTGCCACTGGACATGGTGTTTACCTACCGCATCCCACCGGAAGCCGTCCCGGTCGTTGGCGGACGTGTGCTCGTCCCGTTCCGTGAACGGCGCATGCCAGGCATCGTCGTCGAATTGCATGATCGCAAGCCTTCGGTCAAAACGAAAAATATCATTGCAGTTCTTGATAGGACTGCTGTACTCGATGAACAATTGCTACGCCTCGGCCGCTGGATTGCGGACTATTACCTTGCCCCCATCGGCGAGGTATTTCGCACCATGCTGCCGCTGGGCGCTGAATTCAGACGGAGCATCGCATACCGCATCTCTGAAGAGGGCCAGATGGCGCTGCATCTCGCCGGCATGTCGGGCTCGTCCGCCCGCGCCCGCCGTCCGCTGGAAGAACAAGCCGCCGAATTTCGCGTGCTCGATTATCTGGCTGGACGAGAACCTGAAATCGACGGCGCGGACCTTGTCAGAGAAGAAGTTCTTCGCTCCGCCACGCGTGCATCGAAACTAGTTCTCGCTGGAATGGTTCGCAAGAAATGGCTAGTGCGTGAAGATCGTTCCGCCGCACGGGACGCAAAGCGAACAGTAACGGTCGCAGTCCTCAAATCCGCCGAGGGCAAGCTGAACGACAACCAGCGCACCCTGATTGACACGCTTACAGCGGCCGGCGGAAAACTTTCGGTTGAGACACTGCAGTCGCTCGAACTTCCACGCACAACTCTCGCTACGCTCGTCCGCCGCGGACTGATCGAACTCATCGAAGAGCCCGCTGATTTTTCCATCTCCCGCGGCAGACGGCGCCCGCCACGCATCGACTTCGATTTCAACGCGGCACAGCAGAACGCACTGATGCGCCTGCGCGAAGCTGTCGACGCCCGGAAGTTCTCCGGCACGCTTCTGCACGGAGTTACCGGTTCAGGCAAGACTGCTGTCTATCTGGCGGGTATGCGGTCTGTCCTCGAAGGAGGACGCTCCGCCATCTTGCTAGTCCCCGAAATCGGTCTCACACCGGCCGTTGCTGCCGACCTGCATCAGATTTTCGGCGACGAAGTCGCAATCTTGCACTCGGCCCTGACTGACCGCGAGCGCGCCGAGCAATGGCATCGCATCAAGCGTGGCGACGCGCGCATGGTAGTGGGCACGCGCTCCGCCGTGTTCGCTCCAGTTGCCGATCTTGCGCTGATTATCGTCGACGAAGAACAGGATTCCTCCTACAAGCAAGAAGAAACCCCGCGGTACCACGCCCGCGACGTTGCTGTGATGCGCGCGAAAATGTCTGATGCCGTCGTGGTGTTGGGCTCGGCCACGCCGTCGCTTGAGTCCTATTTCAACGCGAGGAAAAACAAATATGCACTCGTGGAACTCCGCGACCGCGTCGAGCAGCGCCCGCTTCCCGAAGTCGAAATTGTCGACATGCGTCTGGAATTTCAGGAAACCGGCCACGAACAGGTCATCTCACGAAAACTTGCTGCGGAAATTAAGGAGCGACTCGAGAAAAAAGAGCAAGTCATGGTCCTGCTCAACCGCCGCGGATATTCCCCCGTTGTCCTCTGCCGTACCTGCGGCAAGAAGCTGGAATGCGCGAACTGTGCTATCGCCCTTTCTCACCACAAGCGCGAACACAAAATGGTCTGCCATTACTGCGGATACACTGCATCTGTCCCGAAGGCATGCGTGCACTGCGGCAGTGAATACGTCTACTTTCTGGGTACGGGCTCAGAAAAACTGGAAGAGTTGCTGCACGGGACGTTTCCCCAGGCGCGTATCGCTCGCCTCGATCGCGACACGGTCCGCGGTCCAGAAGATTTCGAGCGCACGCTGAACGCGCTGAACGAAGGCGAACTCGACCTTGTCGTCGGTACGCAGATGATTGCCAAAGGCCACGACATCCACGGAGTGACGTTGGTCGGCGTCGTCGGCGCAGATGTGGCTCTGGGCTTGCCCGACTTTCGAGCTGCCGAACGTACGTTCCAACTGCTAACACAGGTCGCCGGACGCGCGGGTCGCGGCCACTCTCCCGGAAAAGTCATTCTGCAAACTTATTTTCAGGACCACTACGCCGTGCAGTACGCCGCCCGCCACGACTTCGTCGGTTTCTACGAAAAAGAACTCCAATTCCGCAGTTGGATGCACTACCCGCCATACTCCGCTCTAGCCAACGTGCTGATCCGCAGCGACAAACTCGACGATGCTTTGCAGTGGTCTGGAGTGTTGGGAAGATGGTTTGACCAGACTCGGCACGAAGGCGTCCGTGTGCTCGGCCCTGCGGCTGCGCCCATTCTGCGCCTGAAACGCGATTATCGCTACCACTTCGTGCTGAAATCTCCCAGCCGTGAAAAGTTGCACACCGCGTTGCGCGCGATGCTGACCTACGCTGCGCAACAGAAAATTCCCCGTACGCAAGTCATCGTGGATGTCGACGCGCTCTGGCTGATGTGAGGGCCTGCCAATCGCCGAATCTGCAGTTCGCTCTTGGTACTAAGTATCTCAGCTGGCTTGGATTGGCGAGATGCTGAAGGTCAGCGCCAGCATGACCAGAGCCAGCAGAGCAAAGGCCCAGCGGCTGGCAGGAAGCATAGGATAATCCGGCGCCTGTTGCTGCCGGTAGGTGAAGACGTTCATCAGCGTAATCAGCCCCGCCCACATATACCACCCCGCGCTGAAGCGTCCTAGATAAACAAGGCCGGCCACCGTGATCCAGGAGATGACGCGATGCGCGCGCGGCACTATGGCATAGACGATATGACCTCCATCCAGTTGCCCGCTGGGCAGCAGGTTGAGGGCAGTCGCGTACATTCCGACCCATGCCGCAACCGCTGTAGGATGCAGATACACGCGGCTCAAAGGCAGCCCTGCAATCGCGTGCCCCGGCATCAAGCCGCGCAGCAGGTTGTGCACGAGATAAAAGATTGCCGGAAATCCCAGCTTCAATTGAGACGGTCCAATCCCCGGCGCAAGCGGCTTCGACAAACTCATCGCCACTGCCAGGGTTGAAACTGCAACCACAAAGCCCGCGATCGGCCCTGCGATTCCAATATCGAACAGCGAGGCTCGCGACCGGATCGGGGCCTTGATGCGTATTACCGCGCCCAAGGTTCCGATCAACGTGGGCGCGGGAATGAAGAACGGCAGCGTGGCGCGCACTCCGTAGTACCGGCAAAAAAGATAATGCCCCATCTCATGCGCCAGCAAAATCGTCAGCAGTGTTGCTGAGAACGGAACTCCCAGCAGCAAGCGCGACGGCTGCGCCGCGATCCATCCCAGCGGGAAGAAGGGAAGCCATTCATCACCCACGACAAACGGTGGCAGGTTGTGCAGGAAGTTGAATTCCATGCGGGCGCCCACAACGAGGGTCGTGAAGCAAGTTGCCAGCAGCAGCAACCCGTGCAGCCAATAACGTTCGCGCGGAGGTCGTCCCTGCGGCACTGGCAGGACGTGGTAGTACTCGATCGTGGAAGTGGAAATAGGGGGACTAGGTTCCGACATGCGATTCTTGAGTCCGGGAGTTTCGAATCACGGACTACTCTTTGATGCTACTACGAGGATGCACCGTCAGCGGAGAGAACGAAGAGATCGCGAACTGCTCCTTCCAGGATCGCCGCGCAATCGACTCTCAGTCGATCGACTGCAATTCTTTTCCCGGCTTGAAGCGCACTGCGCGTCCCGGTGGAATCGAAACTTCCGCCCCCGTGCGCGGATTACGCCCGATTCCGGTCTTGCGGGGCCGCACATTAAACACACCGAATCCGCGCAGCTCGATGCGATTGCCATGGGACAACGCCTTCTTCATGCTCTCGAAGACGGTTTCCACGGCCAGCTCCGCCTTGGTCTTAGTGATGCCAGTCTTAGCCACCACTTCGTTGATGATGTCGAGCTTGATCACAAGCGGCTCCCGGTTGAAAGCTGAAGATGATGCTTCAAGTTATTGATGCTATGGGAGATAGGGGAGATTGTCAACGCAGGAGCACCAATCCCGTAAACGTATGGGTGCAGCGCCATCGAATTACTCAATTGCAAGATTCCCCAATATAAAAATCTTCTCAAGGTTTGCACTGCACCGGATCCGCATTCAGATGTGCCAACAACTGCCTCGCCTTCCCGAAATCCGGATTGAATTCGAGCACCCGCTCCACATAATGCCGCGCATCCTCTTTCTGCCCGGCGGCGCAGAATGCCATTGCCAGATTCATTCCAATCGCACTGCGATACGGGACGCGTTCGAACGGTCCCTGCCACAACTGAACCGCCCGCTTCAGATTTCCCGATTGCGCCTCGATCGCTCCCAGATTAGTCGCCGCATCGTTGGCGAGTGGATCTACTTTCAGCGCACGTTCATAGAGTTCTCGCGCTTCTTGTGGCTGCCCGCGCTCCTGCTCCACGAATGCCAGTGCCGCGAGCAGCACCGCATCCTCCGGACGCTCCTTCACCGCGGTCCGAAGATACTGCTCCGCCTCCCGCGAAGCCCCTGGAATACCGCGCTCTGCCAGCGTCTCCCAGGCCAAAGCAAGATCCCGGGTGCTCGTCTGCGCCGCATCGCGCTCGGGGAAAGGCATGATTCGCGGCGCCGAGGTGGCATCGTGCGGTTGCGGGCTCTCCAGGAGGAGTTCACTCGGATTGCGCAGAATCCTGTGATCCGTCGTCTCCGTGTGCGCCACGTCTTTGCTCGGCAGCGCAGGCATGTGGCAAGAAATACAATCCGGCTTGTCCGGGTGGTGCTTGGCCGCGAAATTTTCTCCGTGGCAGTTCAGGCATTTGCCCCGGTAGTATGCCGCCTTCTCCATCGCCTCCGGTTGCTGATGTGGATCGTGACAGCTCCCGCACCACATCTTCTCCCCCGACGTGCGCTGACACGCGCTCAGCGCCAGCGCTTCGAACTGGCTGAGCGCCTGCGTTCTCTCCGACTCATTTTCCACGCGCAGAAAATAGTGGATATAATCTGACAGCTTTTCCCCCGGCTGAAACTGATAGAGACGCTTTCCCGGTTGCTCGACCGCAACGGTCCCCTCAAAGTGACACTCCATGCAAACTGAATCCCGCCGGTCGTGAGGCAACTTCGCCGGATTCACAATCGTCGAATCAGCGACTGAAGAATTGGCGATTGTAGAAGTGACGCCCGGAGAATTGCCCGTCATGGACTGGCCCGCGATGTGCCTCTCGCCCGAGCCGTGGCAGCGTTGGCATGTGATTCCTCCATGCAAAAACGGTTTGCCAGAGAACTTATTGTCCGTGCCCGCAACCGGAGCCTGTAGCCCACTGGTGTGGCAATTCAGGCAATCCACATACGCCGGCAGGTTCATCGGACTTTCTCGCGTCTCGGTATAAGCCGGAGTCATATTCCAGCGGCGTTCCTGCGAATACCAGTTGATGGGAGTCTCAAACAGAAACCCGGCCTGCGAAAATAAATAGCTGCGCCCCTTCCTGCCCGACCCAATGAAATACAGGAGTTCGCGCTGCCCGCTAAGTCCGTCCTGATGAAGGTTTCCCTGATGAAGCCTGTCTTTGCCCGGACGCTCGTAGTCCAGTAGCGTCTGTCCATCCTGCCGGTAAACGCGGTAATGAACGCCTGATGGCTTATGGATGAACTCGCCCGTGACCAGGCCGTCGGAAGCCGGCCCACTCGCCGTCGCCATCACTGTCTTCGAATAAGACTTGTAAATTTCAGCGTGGCAACCCGAGCAAGCCTCGCTGCCGATGGCAGTTTCTGGTTCATTGCCTGCAAGAGCGGTCGCGCTTTTGGCTGCCGCAGCGGGAGGCATCGGCGTTGCGCCGTTCGTTTGTGTAGAACTGCGCTCTGCTAGCGTGCCCGCCAGCACAAACACCAAACCCGTAGCTAGAATCCGCCCACGCATATTGCCGTGATTCTAGTTGATGCTCGCACACGGCGAATTCTCGACGATCGTTTTTTTGCCAAAGCCTAGCTCGGAAATCACAAATAACCTTTTCCCCGACTCATCGTCCAACGCTCATGAAACTGCTGAAACTGGTAACCGTCCTCTTTGTCACTGCAGCGCCGCTCTCTTCGCAGGCCGCTCCCCTCAAGACCGCCGCCGAGGTTTTGGAAAACTATAAGCACGCGCTCGGCGGCGTGGACGCCATAAAGAAGGTCCAATCCGAAATCGTTCGCGGAGGGATCGAGTCGTCCAGCACGCCTGGCAAAGCGACCTTCGTCGCACACGCCAAGCCCTTCAAGTCGCTGTTCAAAGTTACTCGACCCGACGGCTCGGAGGTCACCCAGGGATTTGACGGCGCCGTTTCATGGTCGATCGATGCGCAAGGAGCCAGTATCGACAAAGATACGCCGCTAGAGTCCGCGCGCCGCGACGCCGACCTGCAATACTCGCTTCACCAGCCCGACTATTTCAAGAATCTCGATCTGGCCGGTGTCACCGATTTCGAAGGCCACCGCTGCTATTGGCTTCACGGCACCACGCATTGGGGTAAGGACAACAATCAGTTCTACGACGTCCAGACCGGTCTGCTGGCCGGCTACCGCTTTCAGGTGGATACTTCGTCTGGCGCCATCGCGACGCTCCAGTTTGAGGACTACAAAAGCTTCGGCGGCCCGCTGGTGGCGACGAAACTCACCTCACGCAGCGGCAATCATTCCCAGACCTTCACGGTGAAGTCCGTGAGCTATGAGCCTCTGCCCGACTCGCTCTTCGGATTGCCGCTATCTGTCAAAGCCCTGCTGAAGTGAAGTTCATTCTGTCGTGTTGAGGGCAGTCGAAGCACCCTTACCTGACGGCAAATCTTGGCAAGAAAAAGGCGCCGGAGGGTTTCCGGCGCCAGAGTGAAGAATACGACTCGCGAGATGCGGATCAAGCGAGAAGGCAGAACTCAAGAAATCTATTTGCTCTCCGCCACCGACGGAGACGGAGTGGCCCCGAAGTCGCGTCGATTGTTCGCTGCGGTGCGCGCGGCCCGCGCCACGGGCTGGTTAGCCGCCGCAGCGCCGTAGCGTTCCAGCAGCACCGGAGCCATCGTATTTTCGGCTTCCTTGACGAAGATCAGCTTGTTCTCCGAAGCCATGTCCACGCGGACGAAATCACCCAGCTTGACCTGTCCGGTCGCAACCAGGTTCGCCATCGGAAACACCAGATTGCGCTCGATTGCACGCTTCAGATGGCGCGCCCCGTACCGCGGATCGGTACCCTCCTTCAGCAAATATTCCTTCACCGCCGGCGTGCAGTTGAAGACGAACTGGTTCGTACCCGCCGCCATCAGCACGCGCTGTTGCACCATGCCCAGTTCAATGTCGAGAATCTGTGCGAGGTGCTCGTCGCGCAAAGTCTTGAAAACCACTGTCTTGTCGATGCGGTTCATGAACTCTGGCGTAAACTTCTTTCGCGCCGCTTCCACCGCGGTGCGTTGAATCTTGTCGTCGAACGACTCATCAACCTCAAACACCTTCGGCGCGAACCCGAACCCGCCGTCGACCAGATCCATCATTTCGCCAGCGCCCAGGTTCGAAGTCATGATGATGATGCACTGCGACAGGTCTACGCGCCGGTTGTCACCCAACGTCAAGGTAGCCTTGTCAAGAATGCCAAGAAGCAGCTGCCACAGCGAGTCGCTGGCCTTCTCGATCTCGTCAAACAGCAGGATCGAAAGCTTCAATTTCTCGGTAAACCACTGATTCAACGCCTCCTGCGTGAGGAGCGGATGAGTCTCGCGATGCCCCAGATATCCCGGAGGCGAACCGATCAGCTTGGCGATCTCATGCGAATGCTGGAACTCGGCGCAATCGATCTTGATACAGGCGCGCGCATCCCCAAACAAAGCCTCCGACATGGCTTCGACGACGCGCGTCTTACCCGATCCAGTTGGCCCCAGAAACAGCAGGTTCCCTACTGGACGTCCCGGCGCATTCAGGCCGGCCAGAAACATCTGATAGATCTCGACGACCTTCTCGATCGCAGCATCCTGCCCCACAATGCGGCGGCGCAGGGCAGCATCGAATTCTCCGGCATCGTTGCTGCGGCGGTTCGGATCCAGCACAGTGGCGAGGTTCGTTCTCATGCTCATAGGATCACTGCCCGGCAACTTCCCGGACGTTCTTCCCTTTCGTTGGGCCGTTTCTTCGGCTCTTGTACCGCTATTCCCGAGACTCATGGGCTTTCTTCCTTGTTTCGGCCAGATTGCTGGAAGTTGCCCAAATCTGTCGGCGCTTTACGTTGCCTAGGCAGATCGTGGCTCGTCCGGGTTAGCTAGAACTAAGCAAACGGTTGGCCACCGGCCGGGCCCAATCCAAGCTTTCGGGAAGTCCAGCATCCTACAGGAGTTAGAGCCCACTTATGCCCTTCAAACCGGCCTATCCGGAAAGCCCCGGCGGAGATAAGAGAAATACTTTGCACCATCGGGGAAGGAACATGCACCGGCACGTAACCAGGTGGCGTCGAACGTCGTTACGACCTTTCTCGCCTTATGCAGACACAGTCGACTCGCCTCTTGCCGGATCCTGCCCAGTTCGTCGAAGGGCGAACCTCGGCGGCCACGTGAAACGAAGCCTCCACATCGGATATCGCACCCAAGACCAGAAACTGGAAACCCGAAACCGCCCCACGGGTGCTGCCTTAGTCAACCGTGTTTGGCCCCACGTAACTGGCGGTCGACAAAGCTCAAAGCTACTATCGCGATCAGGATAGTTTCTGGGGGAAATCTTGCGCCTTTCGTCGATTCGCATCGTCACTGGAGTTTCCTGTCTTCTTTTCGGAGCCGCTGCCTGGCATCTGGGCCCGCGCTCTTCTTCGGACTTCGCCGCCCAAGCTCAAACTCCGCAGGCCGCAACTGCGACCGCAGCGCAACAGGCGCCGCAACTGCAACCCGTCAGCGCTTCGATTCCGGACTCATCCAAGCTCGCTCCGCCCATCGCCGCGCTTGGCAGTGAGATCTACACTGCGAAGCGTGGAGAAGCCATTCCGACGATTGCGCGCCGCTATCTGGGGCGCACATCGTACCTGACGTCGTCCGAATTAGCGGACGCGATCCGCGAAGTGAATAAGAAGTCCGCCGGCTCCAATATCCTGAAGGCCAACGAGCAACTGACAATCCCGGGAATTCTCTCGGCAGCGATCATCGAAAAGACGATCCCTGTCGCCAAGGATTTTGAAGCACGTGCGATTTACCTGACCGGTATTATGGCCGCCAGCGATCACGGACTCCGCATCATTCGCCACTGGCGCGAAGTCGGAGGCAACGCCGTGGTCTTCGATATTAAAGATTCCGACGGCAGCGTGACGATTCCCTATGAGCATCCGTTGCTCGGCAAGCACCAGGTCTACATCCACGACGTGCCCAAGTTAGTGCACTTCATCCACCAGCAAAACATGCACGCCATCGCGCGAATCGCGATCTTCCGCGACGAGCACCTCGTAACCGAACATCCGGAGCTGGCGGTTCAATCGCGCAAGAACAAAACAGCGTGGCGCGAAAACGGCAAGCTGGTCTGGACCGATCCATCGAACTCCAAAGTTCAGGACTACGACATCGCCCTGGCCAAATACGTCGCCGGGCTGGGTGTCGACGAAATCCAATTCGACTACGTAAGATTCCCCGCCGAAGGCGACCAGAAAGACGCCGCCTTCGTCTTCCAAAACGAATCTACGCTCGCGGCAGCGCAGCAAGATTCCTGCGTGGATGCCACGCCTGCCCAAGTGGCGACGGGTGCCTTCACGCGTCCCGCAGGGGCGAAGCTGAGAGGAACTGCACCGCCGGCACCAAAATCTTCCGCTGCCTGTACTGCAGCAAAGCGCGGCCCGCAGCGCACAGACGTGATTACCGGCTTCCTGAAAAAGGCCTACGCCGAACTGCATCCCACCGGCGTCCTATTGTCCCTCGACGTCTTCGGAGTCATGGCCTGGCAGCGCCAGGTCGACCTCGCGCATACTGGACAGGACATCGTCGGCATGGCCCACTACTGCGATGTCCTCAGCCCCATGATCTACCCCTCACACTTCTTCGGCATGGACAACATCGCCCACCCCGGCGACGAACCCGCCCACTTCATCGGCGAATCCATGCAACGCTTCGAACTCATCACCCATCCAGATGGAAACCTCGCCACCGGCGTAGTAATCCGCCCCTGGCTGCAAGCCTTCCGCTGGCGCACCAAGACCTACTCCCCCGAATACATAAAGATTCAGGTGGAAACCGCCCGCGCCAAAGGCGGCATCGGATTCTTGTTTTGGAACGCGGCCAACGACTACTCCAAGCCGTACGAAGCGATGCCAGAAATGAAAGCCGCCGACATGAAAGAGGGATCGAAAGACAAGGCCAGGTATTTCCGCGGCGACGAACTTTCGAACGCGACCGTAAAAGCTGCCCTGACGCCGACAAACTAATCAGCCTGTCTTGGGACAGTCCTCTCGGCTGTCCTTGGGCCCGGTGTGTCGGGCCGTGGCATCGCTTTGCCGCTCACTTCCATACATCAGTGATGGTCGTCGCCGTCGTGGTTTTTGCCAGGTACGGCAGTCCGTACATGTGTTCGATCGTCCGCAGCACGTTGTAGTGGTTGATCTTCTCGCTGTACTTCCCTGGCTTGACCATCGGACCGACAAAAATTGTGGCAATGTGGTTCGCCGTCGTGCCCTCATCCTCGTCAAACGTCACGATCAGAAGGCTGTTGTGGGTCTGGGCCCATGTGACGTAATCCAGCAGATTGGTCTGTAGCCAGCTGTCAGCTTGCTGGACAGTCCCGTCGTGCATATCGTCGTCCAGATTCGGTATCACCCAAGCCACGGTCGGCAACTTTGAAAAGTCGGACGGGAAACTGGTGAAGGGCTGGTTATCAGCGGCTAGATCCTTGGAGAAGTCCGTCCATGGAACGTGCCTGCGAGCATATTTTCCTGAGACACAAATCTTTGAGCCCGCTGCCGGCAAGTCCTCGGAATATCCTGTGAAAGTTTTTCTCGCCCCAATCAGCTCACTCTCCAGAGACTGCGTCGAAAACGTATGCGGGCAGGAGTCATCGATGACGCTCTGGTTTCCCCCAGAGAATAGGTCCAGATAGTTCGGCTGGCTGGGATGCGCCAGCGCGAAAGATTGCGTAAACAAGGCTCCCTGTGAAGCCAGGGAGTTGAGATACGGAGCCTGTGAAGAGCCGATAATCTCCGAGTATCCGTGGTTCTCCTCCATCACCAAGATCACGTGAGATGGAACCGGCACCGTGACGGGCACCTTTTGGCCATCCACGCCCGCCGCGATCCAAAAAACTGCCAAGATCGAATAGAGAACCAGTTTGGAATGCATCCACAAACTCCTGGGAAGGATCTACCTCGGGGAGAGAGGGCCCGTTGCTGTAAACAATACCGCCAACCGCCTGTCCAAACAATCCAGTTCCGAAATAACTAGGGCATCGTTAGAGTCCAAACGGAGACAGGTGTGTGGGGACGGGTGACTCACCCGTCCGGCCACCAAATCAACCTGCGAACGGGACAGCCAGTCCCGCTGGGCAATTCTTTCTGTGGTAACTAACGTCACCAGTTCGGTCGGCTCGGATCACAAGGGTTGAACCGGCTAAAAGCTGACAGCTGAGAGCGCTCTTCCCTCAGCTATAATGTTCAGTAATCCCCCCAAGGAGTAGCAATGGCCATCCAGAAGACTGAAAAGATCTGGCACAACGGAAAACTCATCAATTGGGACGACGCAACCATCCACGTGATGTCGCATGTCGTCCATTACGGATCATCGGTATTTGAAGGCATTCGTTGCTATGAACTGCCCAGCGGGCCGGCGATTTTCCGCGCCCAGGAACACATTCAGCGCCTGCTGGATTCGGCCAAGGTCTACCGCATCGACGTCGATTACACGCGCGAACAGATCATCAAGGGCATGCTCGAAACCGTTGCCCATAACGGTGCGTGGCCCTGCTACGTGCGCCCGATCATTCTTCGTGGCTACGGCGAGGCGGGCGTGAATCCGTTTAACTCGCCGACCGAGGTTTACATCATCAATTATCCTTGGGGAAAATACCTGGGCGGTGAGAACGACGGTTGCGACGTTTGCGTTTCTTCCTGGACGCGCATTGCGCCCAACACACTGCCCGCCATGGCCAAATCGGGCGCGAATTACATGAACTCGCAGCTCATCAAGATGGAGGCCATTATCAACGGGTATGTCGAAGGTATCGCGCTCGACATCAACGGATTCGTCAGTGAGGGATCGGGCGAAAACCTCTTCCTCGTGCATCGCGAGAAGCTGATCACTGCGCCGCTGGGAAATTCCGTGCTGCCGGGGATCACCCGCGACTCGGTCGTGCAGATCGCGCGCGATTTGAACATTCCTGTCATCGAGCAGATGATTCCGCGCGAGATGCTTTACATCGCCGACGAGGCCTTTTTTACCGGGACTGCAGCCGAGGTCACGCCGATTCGCTCGGTGGACAAGATCAACGTCGGCAAGGGAACCGGGCCGATCACGAAAGCTCTGCAGAAAGAGTTTTACGCCATTGTGCGCGGCGAGAAGTCAGATCGCTATGGGTGGCTCACCCCAGTGCCCGTCAAAAGCAAAGACCGCAGTAAACAGCCGGTCGGGGTATAATCCGGACTCGTCAACGGAAGCTGGGGGCGCGGCCACGCGCCCCTTTCAACCGTTTCTTTCCCCGGCGGTACAAGACACCCTTGAAGGAGAAAAATATGTCTGAAGGCCTCAGCCCCGAATTTGCCCTCGGCTATCGCGCCATGATGATCGACGGAATCGCGCGCGAAGCGGAGGTCACCAGGAAAGTGATCGCGGCCGTGCCAGACGCGGCCTCCAGCTACAGGCCCGATCCGAATGCCCGCACCGCGAAAGATCTGGCCTGGCACATCGCCAACACCGACGTGCAATTCCTGACCGGAATCGCCGATCTGAAGTTCAACATGGAAAGCCCCGAGCACACACCGCAGACTTCTGCCGAAGTGGTCGCGTGGTACGACCAGAACCTGAAGGCAGGCCTGGCGCGGGTAGCTGCGATGTCAGCGGAACAACTGATGACGCCCGTCGGCTTCTTCGGCGTGTTCAACCTGCCGGCGGTAATGTATCTCGGGTTTCTGAACAACCACATGATTCACCATCGTGGCGAGCTGGCGACGTATCTGCGCCCCATGGGATCGAAAGTGCCATCGATCTACGGCGGCAGTTTCGATGAGCCGTTCCGTCCACCCGTAGCGAAAAGTGCGGCGTAGGGTAAGCTTTACGCACAATGAAAAGCCGCCCCACACTGGGCGGCTTTTTTATGGCTCAGTTTGTTGGTTATTTCAACGAAAGCCGCTGAATTGAACCACATCCGTATCGCTGTAACGGGCTCGAGTTACGGCGAATTTCTTCCCATCCCGGGACCAGGCGTACCCGGCCACTACGGCTGGCTCGGTATCGAAGCGCGTTAACTGGACGGGAGTCCCACCCGCCAGCGGCAGCATGTAGACGTTCTGTACTCTTGCCGTGGTGTTATGGACGAACGTGAGCGCGCGGCTATCCGGCGTCCAACCCAACTTTAGCCAGTCGTACGTCGGCGGCAGTTCGATCTGCTTCACGATTGCGCCATCCTCGAGTTTCTCCAGCACGATCTTGGTCTTGGCGCTCGCTCCCTGACCGTCGGTTCTGCCGTAAGCAATCATTTTCCCGTCGGGCGAAACCGGAGGTGCGAACTCAGTGCCTTTAGCCAGTTCCACGGGTGCGCCGCCATCAACGGGGAGCTTGAAGATGTGTCCTACTCCGTCTTTCAATGAGGATTCGTTGTAGACCACCCACTTGCCATCCGGCGTGCAGGAACCCTTCTCCACATCTTGCTCAAAAGTCAGTTGCTTCAACTCTCCAGTTGCCGTGCTGAGGCGCCAAATGTTGGGATGATTGTCCTCGAGGACTCTAGCAACGACCACGTCATTGCCCGAGCCGCAGGCTCTTGGTTCAAAGACCAAATCGTCCTTTTCCAGCAAACGAACGCGGTTGCTGCCGTCGGCGTTGGTGGCATACATATGCCACGCCGTGTCCCATTGCACGAGCTTGCCGTTGGCGGTCCAGGCAAGACCATAGCCGGTCGCTTGTTCGGTCGAGATGGGAGTGAACTTCCAATTGATCTTGTCGTTAAGGACCGCCGGTGAATCGCTCACATAGATGGTTGCGGTCGGGCGCTGCTGCGTTGTGACGAACGACCGGCCATCGCCTGTAACGCTCAGGGAGCTGTACTTGCTCAAATCGTTGCTGATTTTGAAAGGCTCTCCATCTGGATACGGTTGAAACCAGATCTGCCAGCGCAGTCCAGTCGATTTTTCACCGGCAATAAAGAACATCCCCGACGCGTCTGGCAGCCACTCGACCGATCGAACGAGCGCTGGAAGCGGAAAGCTCTTTACCAGCTTACCCTCGGGAGTGATTACAAAAATGGATGTGATTCTGTCTTTCGCGGTCTCAAATATGCCGGCGGCAATAAGGTCGCCGACTGCCGACCATGAAAGATCCGTGATAAAGCCCTGAGTGCCGGCTCCGCGGCGGTAGATGACGTTCTCGCCAGTCCCGTCTGCATTCGCAATCAAAATCTGATCTTCGCTCTGTGCTTGAACGGTGCGGCGGTAGACGATGCGTTTGCCATCTGGAGAGAACGCAGCCGCACTGGCCACATCGTTCACAATCTGACGGGAAGGCCCGCCCAGAGACGGCACGCTATAGAGGTTGACGTTGTTTGGGTTGGCGGGATCAGTGTGTGTGTAGTACAGATAATTCCCGTCCGGAGAGAAGGTGGCACCCGACCCGAAGAAACCAGCTTCGGGAGGAACAACCGTGACTTCGCTCCCTGTGGCGATCTGTTTCACGCGCAGACTGCGTTCTCCTTCTCGCCTGCCATAGGCTACGAGTCTGCCGTCGGATGAAATACTGGCAAATCCAATGACCTGGCCGTGGTCGGTGAGCTCACGAATGTTGATGTTGTGAGTGTCGATAGCAGGTTTGGCCTGGCTCAGAAGTTTGTAGACGCCAAAACATGCTGCGGCGGCGAGAACCACGACCACGACAGCGGCGCCGGCCAGCATTCTCTTGTGGCGCCGTGCTTCCGCGACTAAGACAGAACTGGATGATGCGCCCGAGGGGGGCAGAGATGGTGAGGCCGCCGGAAGTCTAGTCGCGCCTGAAGAATCCGCTATGATCTCTGGAGCCACTCTGCCCGATTCCGTTTCGCGCTTCAGGCGCTTCAGGTCGGCACGCAACTCCGAAGCGTGCTGGTAACGCAGTTCGCGGTCTTTCTCCAGAGCCTTGTGGATGATGCGCTCTAACTCCTGCGGGACTTCGGGATTGATACGCACTGCAGCGGTCGGGGCCTTGTGGAGGATCGCGTCGAGAATGTCCCCTGGTCCCTCCCCGCGGAAAGTCACGGCGCCGGTAACCATTTCATAGAGCGTCGCTCCGAACGAGAACAGGTCGGTGCGCGCGTCCAGTTCTCTGCCACGGACTTGCTCGGGCGACATGTAAGCGACGGTGCCAAGCGTCGCCCCGGGACTGGTCAAGTGCTCTTCGCGTTGTAGAGTTTGGAGCGTCGCGGTCGCGCCCTCTGTGCCGCGATTGCCGCGTAACGTGACCTTGGCCAATCCGAAGTCGAGAATCTTGGCGTGGCCGCGCCTGGTGACGAACAGGTTCGCCGGCTTGATGTCGCGATGGACGATTCCGCCTTCGTGGGCTGCGTCGAGCGCGTCGGCAATCTCGATGGCAAGCGCGAGCACGGTCTCGATTTCCATGGGCTTACCGGCGATGTTGTGTTTGAGCGTCACTCCGTCCAGAAACTCCATGGCAATGAAGGTCTGGCCATGCTGGTCATCGATCTCGTGAATCGTGCAGATGTTCGGATGATTCAGGGCTGAAGCGGCCTTCGCCTCGCGCTCGAAGCGGCTGAGAGCCTGCTGATCTTTGGCTACGTCATCGGGCAGGAACTTGAGGGCGACGAAGCGGCCGAGTTTGACGTCCTCGGCCTTGTACACGACGCCCATGCCACCACCGCCGAGTTTCTCAACGATGCGGTAGTGCGAGATAGTTTGGCCGATCTCCAGACGCGCCCGCCCCCACGGATCAATTCATCTTAAGGATGGCCACATCAGCAGTCAACGAGACACGGCCCTCGACGCCGCTTCGCATCGAACGGCAACCGAGACCAGAAACTTAAGGCTCTGTCCCGTTGCCGATTCGAGGCCGTTACCTAGGTCATCTTGGGTAAGGTGACGATTCGGTTCATCATACTGAGGAGTTGTAACGGAACCTCTTCGATGAATATTGATGATCTGCTGCGGATAGCAACGGAACGCCGAGCCTCGGACTTGCACCTGAAGGTGGGAAACTATCCACACCTCCGCATTGACGGCGAGTTGGTGCCGTTAACCGACCAGCCCCGCATCAGTGCGGAAGACATGTTGAACATGGCCTTCAGCATGATGTCGGCGCGGCAGAAACAAAAATTCAAAGAGACCACGGAAATTGATATGGCCTATGGCGTCGCCGGCCTGGGACGCTTCCGTGTGAACATTTTCCAGCAGCGGGGCAATGTTGGACTGGTGCTGCGCGTCATCCCGACTAAGATTCGCGCACTCGATGAACTGTTTCTGCCTAAGGTAGTGGAGCAGATCTGCGATATGCCGCGCGGGTTGGTGCTGGTGACAGGCGTGACTGGTTCGGGCAAGTCGACTACGCTGGCAGCGATGGTCGACCGGGTGAACTCATCGCGCGCGGAACACATTGTCACCATTGAGGACCCGATCGAATTTCTGCATCGCGACAAAAAGGGCTACGTCAACCAGCGCGAAGTTGGGGTGGACACGCCTTCGTTCGGCGCGGCACTGCGCGCTTCTTTGCGTCAGGATCCAGACGTCATTCTGGTCGGCGAAATGCGTGATCTGGAAACGATTTCGACGGCGCTGCACGCTGCTGAAACCGGCCACATGGTGTTCTCGACCCTGCACACGCTGGACGCCGTGGAAACCGTCAACCGTATTATTTCGATCTTTCCGCCGCCCGAACAAAAGCAGATTCGCATGCAGTTGGCGGCGGTGCTACGGGCCATCGTCAGCCAGCGTCTGGTGCGAAGATGCGACGGCGACGGGCGCGTGCCTGCCGTGGAAGTGATGATCAATACCGCATTCATTCGCGAATCCATTCTCGTGCCGGAAAAGACGCGATCGATTCGTGATGCTATTGCTGCCGGCACGTCGCAATACGGCATGCAAACGTTTGACCAGTCGCTGTGGGATCTGTTCCAGGCGAGCCTGGTGAATTACGAAACCGCGTTGGAGAACGCCTCGAACGCGGATGACTTCAAACTCCGCATGCAGGGTATCGCCTCGACGGCGGACATTTCGCGCCAATCGATGCAGACGGCGGGATTTGGCGGACGGTAGGCAGGCCCTCGGGCTACCGGCTTCGGGCTCCTGCATTTAGGTTCCAAGCCGGTCTGTGATTCGAGATTTGGTCTTTATTGGGGTTGGTCTCCTTGATGGGCGCGCGTAAAGCGCGCCCTTTTTTCGTCCAGTGATAATTCATGCGATGATGATTCATCCGAAGTTCCCAACTTGGGTCAACTCGGGATGGGTGCCGGTATTGGACTCAGTGCCGGGTACTGATTTGCGCTATCGTTAGCACATGCCCTTCTCGCGTCCCAGGAAGAGAAGCTATTCCGAAGATGAATTGTACGAATATGCCGTGGGTGCCCTGGCGCGGCGAATGCACACTGTCGCCGAACTGAAACGCAAGATGCGGGCGCGGGTAGAGGACGCGGAGTCCGAGTATGGCCAGACACTGATCGAGTTGGTGGTGCGGCGACTGAAGGATCATGGGTATCTGAACGACTCCCAGTTTGCGGCGTCGTACTCTTCTCTGCGGCGGGACAACCAGCGCTTCGGACGGATGCGCATCATCACTGATCTGAAGACCAAGGGCGTACATGGGGATGTAATTGCGAAGGCCGTGGATGCAGCGTTTGACGGCGTGAGTGAAGAAGCGCAGGCGCGGGAGTATTTGCGCAAGAAGCGCTTGTCGAAGCCTACAGATCAGAAACAAGTAGCACGAATTTTTCGTCAGCTCCAGCGGGCCGGGTTTGGGATGAAGACGATTTTTATCATCCTGAAGAAGTGGGACCTGGATGATGAAACGCTGAGCGCGCTGGAAAGCGAAACCGCCTGATGCGATCAGCATCATTTCCCGAAAAGTTAGAGTTCGACCGACTGCCAGCCGGAATCCATTGACATACGACCAGTGCAGCGCCCGCGCCAGGATTCCGCATCCAACGAAACAAGGTTGGCCGCGGTTGCATCGAGACATCGGGTATTGCATACTCCAGAACGAATTCCGAGAAGCCTAGGAGGATTGTATGAAGACGAAGTGGGCGGTAATGTTTGTGGCTACCCTGCTGGCCACAGCGACATTTGCTTATAGCCAGGATCAAAGTACTCCGAGCCAGGACAAACCGGGCGTCGGCGACGCCATGAAGGGCGCAGCCAAGACCACGGCGAAGGACACGAAAAAGGGAGCCAAGACCGCGGCGAAAGATACTGAGAAAGCCGCGGACAAGACTGGCTCGGCAACGAAGACCGCAGCGAAGACGACGGGCCATGCAGCGAAGACGGCTGGCAAAGATACCGAGAAAGGCACAAAAACCGCAGCGAAGGATACGGAGAAGGGCACGAAGACCGCTGCGAAAGATACCGAGAAGGCGGCCGACAAGACTGGCCATGCGACCGCGAAAGTCGCCAAGAAAACGGGTAGCGGCGTCAAGAAAGGCGCGAAAGATGTGGACCAAAAAGTAAAGGGCACAGACGACAAGCCGGCCGACACTCCGAACTAGTCAACCCCGTAACCACGGAGGATGCAGAAAAGCGCTGGGAGGCATCCGAGCGATTTCCGTGTGTCCTCTGTGGTTAGATTTGCTTCTCAGGCCCTCGGCGCGACGCCCGCGGGCGTAGTTCATTTAGAATTGCTCCTTCATGCCTACGGGTTCTGAAATCCGCCGCAAATTTCTGGACTTCTTTGTGCAAAAGGGGCACAAGGAGGTCCATTCGTCGTCTCTTGTGCCGGCGAACGATCCCACGCTGCTGTTCACCAACGCCGGCATGAACCAGTTCAAGGACGTGTTTCTGGGGCTTGAGAAGCGCGACTACAACAAAGCTACGAGTTCGCAGAAGTGCGTACGCGCCGGCGGCAAGCATAATGATCTGGAGAATGTCGGATTCACCAACCGCCATCACACTTTTTTTGAGATGCTGGGGAACTTTTCGTTTGGCGATTACTTCAAGAAGGATGCTATCGCCTATGCATGGGAACTGATTACTTCACCGGCCTGGTACGGCATTGACAAAGACAAGCTCTACGTCACGGTCTTTAACGGCGAGGGCGGCCTCTCCCGCGACGACGAAGCTTATGACCTATGGGTCGCGCAGGGCGTCGACAAGTCGCGTGTCTACGAGATGGGGTTGAAGGACAATTTCTGGCAGATGGGCGACACGGGGCCGTGCGGTCCGTGCAGCGAGATTCACTATGACATGGGTCCGGCTGCGTCCGATCAAGGTCATACGGATTGCGCATTCACTTGCGATTGCGGCCGCTATGTCGAGATTTGGAATCTGGTGTTCATGCAGTTTGATCGCGATGCCAGCGGCAAGCTGAATCCGCTGCCGAAGCCATCGATTGATACGGGGATGGGACTGGAGCGCGTCGCGGCTGTGCTGCAGGGCGTGATCTCCAATTACGACACGGACCTGTTTACGCCGCTGATCAAGCGCGCCGCAGAGCTGACGGGGACGTTGTTGACGAAAGAGTTGAACAAAGAGGCGCACACCAAATCGGCGGCGTCTCTGCGCGTGATCGCAGATCACTCGCGGGCGGCGACATTCTTGATTTCTGACGGCGTTCTTCCAGCGAATGATGGGCGTGGGTATGTGCTGCGGAAAATCATCCGGCGCGCGATTACTCATGGAAGATTGCTGGGACAGACAAAGCCGTTCTTGCACGAAATGGTCTTTGCGGTGCGGGGTCTGATGCGGGATGCGTATCCGGAGTTGAACGACACCGCTGAACGTGTGTCAAAGAACGTACATCTGGAAGAAACCCGGTTTGCGCACACCCTCGAAGTCGGACTGCAGCGACTCGAAGATTTACTGAAGCAGTCGAAGGGGCAACTTGCCGGGGCAGAGACTTTTAAGCTCTATGACACCTTCGGCATGCCGCTCGATTTTATGCAGGATGCGGCACGCGATCAGGGCATTGCGTTCGACCAGGCTGGCTTTGATCATGCGATGGAGGAGCAGAAGACCCGCGCTCGTGCTTCCTGGAAGGGTGCTGCGAAGCAGACGGCGAACCCCGCGTACCAGCAACTGCCGAAATCTGAATTTGAGGGCTACGGGCAGACTCGCTCCAATGGTTGCGAGGTACTGGCGATCATTCATAACGGTAAGGGCGCACAGGAACTTAGGTCTGGTGATGAAGGCGAGATCATTCTTGATCACACGCCGTTCTACGCCGAGGCGGGTGGGCAGGTTGGCGATCGCGGATGGTTTTATTCCGACGATCACAACACCATCGTTGCCGACGTGAAGGGCTGCTACTACCCGGTTCAGGGCGTGCGCGCGCATCAGGTCACCGCCAAACTGGCGATCCGCGTAGGCGATCGCGTCGACGCGGTGGTCAACACCGACGTGCGCAACGCGACGATGCGGAATCACACGGCTACGCATCTTCTTCATGCAGCGTTGCGCGAAGTTTTGGGGAAGCATGTGAAGCAGGCGGGATCGCTGGTTGCACCGGATCATCTGCGCTTTGATTTTTCACACTTCACTCGCGTGGAAGACGAAGAATTGCAGGATATTGAGGACATCATCAACAGGGAAGTGTTGCGTAATTTCAAGGTTGAGACTCTTATCGACGTCCCGATCGACGTCGCCGTGAACCAGTACCATGCGATGGCTTTGTTCGGCGAGAAGTATGGCGACAAGGTTCGGGTGGTCAAGATCGGTGATTTTTCGACTGAACTTTGCGGCGGGACTCACACTGCGCAGACTGGCGAAATCGGCCTGATCAAGATTTTGAAGGAAGGCAGCGTTTCTTCTGGAGTGCGGCGCGTGGAAGCCGTTACCGGCGAGGGTTCGCTGCGACATTTCCGGAAAGATCATGAATTAGAACAGGTAGTGTCTTCGTTCGTGGTTCCTACCTTTGCGCAAAAGCCGCGCAAAGATGGGGCACCCAGTGAAGGGGAGATTTCTACCCACGCCGGGACGACGTCTCCGGCTTCTGCATTGAAGGCTGAGTTGGAAAAGAAGGACAGCGAAATCAAGCGCCTTACGCGGGAACTCGATCAGGTGCGGATGAAGTCGGCTTCATCCTCGACTGCAAATATTGGAGAAAAGATCAAAGAAGTGAAAGGCGTGAAAGTGCTGGCGCATCGCGTCGATAATCTGGAGCGGGCGCAGATGCGCACGCTGGTCGATCAACTGCGTGACAAGATCGGCTCGGGAGTTGTGGTGCTGGGATCGGCTTCGGATGGAACTGTTTCCCTGATCGTTGGGGTCACGAAAGATTTGACTGGCCGGGTGCAGGCGGGCAAGGTGATCGCCCCGGTAGCGCAAAGAGTCGGCGGCAAAGGAGGCGGGCGTCCGGATCTGGCGGAAGCCGGGGGCAAAGATGCGTCCGCGCTGGATGCCGCTTTGGGCGGAGCTTACGGCGTCGTGGAGGGCCTGCTCTCATGAGTTCGGGCAATCTTGCGGAAGATCGTCTGCGATTCATCAAGCACAAAGGCCATGCCATTTTTTTGATAGACTTCAGCCACTGTACGGCTAAGGAAATGCTTTTGTTGCTGGATCAAATCAAGGAGATTGTGGCGCGGCATGCGCCTGGATCGATGCTGACCCTCGGCGACTTCACAGGCGCGGAGGTCGACAAGAAGGTTGCGACGCGAATGAAGGAAGTGCTGGTGCTCGATCGTCCATATGTGAAGCGGTCGGCGTGGGTGGGAGCCGAGAGCGTGCCGCACGTATTCTACGAAAACAGTAAAACCTTTTCGCAGCGGGAGTTCCCGGCGTTCAAGACGCGAGAAGAGGCGATGGACTGGCTCGTGGCTGAGTAATCGCTTCTAGTTTTTAGTTTCCGTTTCCTCTTGTAGTCCGGTGCATGAGAGTTACTCTACCGGCTTGCTTTCTTTCGAGTTGGCCTCCATCAGCTTCTTGGTCAGGATGACCACTCCAAAAATCTGTGTCCACTCGGAAACGATGTTGCCGACGACCTGTCCCCACTTTGACCCGGGATCGGAAATCGCGAACAGCCACACCCATCCGGCGCCTGTTACCAGAAGGAAAATGGTCAGGGAGTGGTTCTGGAGCGCTTCGACCACTGGGCTGAGCCAGTGATGGCTGGGCTTGCGGCTTTCGGCGGAGCCCTTTTCATAGAGAAATTTTGTGGCGAGTACGGTGACCAGAAGGCCGGACCAATCAGCGATGGCGTTGCCGAAAAAAGATCCCAGATGGGTATTCGGGTTTGATCGGATGTAAAGGACGATCCATGTCAGAAGGACTAGTCCGGTCACGATGCTGAGCGAGTGTTGCTGAAGGAAACTTTTGTTGCGCATGTTGGTCATTTCCCTTGGATGCCGAAACCTGGAGCGACAGGACTTCAAAGCCGACGGGCAAGAATGCTTGTCCCACATCAGATCGAGAATCCCTCGGGTAGAACGCTCGGGATTTCGGCTGCAGCCTCCTGCGCCGCTCATGCCCGCAAGACGCCTCAGCTCCGCCACTTCAGCGTTACGGGGCCTGACATCGGATGCTTCATTTCCGTGCCAGTGCGCCTGGCCTCGATGTGCGCGGCCTTCAGCTGGAAGTACCATTTCGCGGGTCGGTCGGCGTCGTCGATCAGCATCAGGTGCGGATTGTGCTTCAGGCCTTCGGCTTGAAGTTCCATGGTTCGCCGGTCTTGCTCGACGAATTTTGCGAAGACAAATTTCAGCAACTCAGGCCCGAGCGGCATCCAGCGAAACAGATTCCAGGCAGCGACTACATCGATGCGGCAATTACTGCGCGTGATCGGCGTGACCGTCGTGAGGCTCGAGAACCAGTACCTGCCAGCACGAATAGTCTCGCTTCGCAGATTGGGAAGAACGAAGTCGATCGTCGTAGTGATGGAATCGGCGTCGGCATACAGGCGCAAAAGCTTGTAGGGTGCGGAATTTGAACTGGGCGTGTGCGCGCTCATGCGAAAGCCGTTGGGAATGGGCTCGAAATTCTTTTTCTTATCGTGGATGCTGTGACGGCTGCGCCACCACCATGCCTGATGGACGAACGGGCCGTGAGCGGGATCCATGAGGCCGATGATGCCGTGGTCGATGTTGACAGGCATCTCGGCCTGCAGGTACGCGAGTTTGTATTTGTCGCTGAATTTTTCGATTTGCGGCGCAGGACCGGGAGCCTTTACGGGCGGAGCGAATCCCGCACCGGGGGCAGAGGGATCGGCAATGTAGACCCACAGAAATCCGTCGCGCTCTTCGCACGGATAGCTGCCGGCGTAGATGCGATCCACTTTAAGATTCTGATCGGCGGTCAGCGAGGGGATGAGCTGGCACTGGCCGTTATGAACGTCAAACTGCCAGCCGTGATATCCGCACTCGAGATTCTCGCCGTCGAATTGTCCGCAATTCAGGGGCATGCCGCGATGCGGGCAGGCGTCGCGCAGGGCGAAGGGATTGCCAACACGATCGCGGCCCAGAACTAACGGAATTTCCAGCAATGTCGCTTTATAAAGCTCGTTGCGATGCACGCGGTCGGCAGGCAGAGCGCGATACCAGAACCCGGTCAGCATCAGCGCATCGGTGGACTGGCGTTGCGGAGCATCGAGGTCGGGCATGGGCGAAGTTGTGATGACCGGATGAAAGCATATGCTAGCATCCGCAAGATTGGCGCTACCAAAGAAAAGCTTAAACCTCGAAGACCGCCAAGGTTCACTAGGGAATAACCGAGCGCAACGCCATGGAATTCATTGGACATTTTCGCAGGTTGACTTCGGTGCAGCGCAATACTTTTATCGCCTGCTTTCTGGGATGGTCGTTGGATGCGTTCGACTTCTTCATCCTGACTTTCTGTCTTAGCGCCATCGCCACGCAATTCCAGGCGAAGGTTTCCGCGGTCGCTGAAGCGATTTTCATCACGCTGGCATTTCGGCCTTTGGGAGCGTTCATCTTCGGAATGATGGCGGATCGCTATGGACGGCGTCCGACGCTGATGCTCGACATCATCGCGTACTCCGTATTTGAACTGTCTTCGGCGTTCGCTCCCTCCCTGAAAGTGTTTCTGATCACGCGAGCGTTGTTCGGAATTGCGATGGGCGGGGAATGGGGTGTGGGCGCGGCATTGGCGTTCGAGACGTTGCCCGCCGAGGGGCGCGGATTCTTCTCTGGTTTGTTGCAGGAAGGATATGCAGTCGGATATCTGATGGCGGCTCTAGCCTACGGAACGGTATTTCAATTTGTTGGATGGCGCGGAATGTTTGTGATCGGAGCACTCCCGGCACTTCTTGTGATCTACATTCGCACCAAAGTCGACGAGTCGCCGGCGTGGGCTCAGGGACGTGTATCGAGGACAGCGGAGAGTCGACTGGGCAAGGGCATCCTCACATATGTAGGCACGTTTGCTTTTCTCGTCGCGCTGATGTTTACGTTCAATTCGCTAAGCCACGGGACTCAGGACCTCTATCCTACGTTCCTGCAGAAGGATCACAAGTTTGCGCCCCAGACGGTGGGATTTATCGCGATTGTCGCCAACATGGGCGCGCTATTGGGAGGAATCTTTTTCGGAACCTGGTCGGAAAAGATCGGGCGCCGGAAAGCCATTCTGATTGCGGCGCTACTGTCGATTCCTATCCTTCCGCTGTGGGCGTATTCGCACACTGTGCCTATGTTGGCTCTAGGCGGGTTCCTGATGCAATTCATGGTGCAGGGCGCGTGGGGAGTGATCCCCGCGCATTTGAATGAGTTATCCCCGCCTGCAGTGCGGGGAACATTTCCCGGCTTCGCCTACCAGTTAGGAAACCTGCTGTCTTCGCGCAACGGGGTGCTGCAGGCTAAACTCGCCGAGCAGCGCTATGGAGGGTTGTTCGCGCCCGTACTGGCCTGGACTCTGCTTCTCGTAGCAAGCCTGGTAGCGATCGTTACGTGGAGCGGTGGGGAGCGGCGCGGTGCGGATTTGTCGAACACGAGCTGAGAGTTCTGGCGCACGATCCGGATTGTGGCGCGTGTTTGCGACGTTCGTACCAATACGTTTGCGGGCGCGGGGGACCGAAACGTCTTCGTGACAGCTATTGGGACGGCGTGGGAAGGATTGTCACAGCGGTATTCCTGTGGTACGGTAGTTAAAATTTCACGCCTTCGTTTACAACCCCAGGTTCCCGAAGCGAGCTTTTCGCGCGAAAGCGTGCATCCGAGGTAACGCCACTTATGAAGGAAATCATGGATCCCGTTCCGGCAGCCGAGTCGGCGGAGAAGGAACACTTCGCGAATCGCAAGCTGATCCGGCCAACGCTGGCTCGCGGGGAGACTCACGGCAATCATGGCCCTGTGGCGGTGCAGCCGCAGATGCAGGATCGGCGCGAACGACCGGAGCGGCATGACCGCCCAGAGCGCGGCGGCGACCGCGGCGATCGTTCGATGGGGGGCCCAGGCAGCGGCAAGAAACTTACGCCGCCGGAGCAGACCAACGCGGAGAATTTCTACTATCAGAAACAGATGCAGGGCAGGACGCCAATGGTGATCGTGCTGCGCGATGGCGAGGAAGTGCGGGGCATCATCGAGTGGTATGACCGCAATTGCATCAAAGTAAATCGCGAATCAGGTGAGCCCAACCTGATGATTTACAAGCCCGCAATCAAGTATATGTACAAAGAAGGAGAAAACCAGCGGTAGCTTCCCTCATTTTTTGCGCCCACAACGCGCGAGAGCTGTTGCTGCCTCCTGAAGTTGGCTCGCCTGTAGACAGATCCCGAAAGTTGGGAGGAACAATGTCTCCCTGGAATTCCGTTTCCCGCAGAAGGTTTCTTCAATCGAGCGCGCTGGCTTCCGCCGCGACTGTGCTTACCTTTCCGAGCGCGGCATTTTCCGGCGTCCTCGCGTCTGAATCGCCTCAATCTGCAACCCTCGAAGAATTCGGTTACGGTGATGTCTCCCTCGACAGTCCCCTGCATGAAGATCAACTGCACCATACCCATGCGGTACTGATGGGGCTGAGCGACGATGCACTGCTCAAACCTTTTCGGGCGATGATCGGTCAACCCGCGCCGGGCGAGGATCTGGGCGGCTGGTACCGCTACGACCCAAATTATGATTGGCATACATTTGAAGCTGGTTTTGCGCCGTCGGCGACGTTTGGACAGTGGGTTTCGGCGATCGCACGCGTGTATGCGATCACGGGATCACAAGCCGCGCGCGAAAAAGTTCTTCGGTTGAACCGGCTTTATGCGCAGGTGATCGCGGGAGACTTCTACGAAAACAATCGCTTCCCCGCTTACTGTTACGACAAGCTGGTGTGCGGGCTGATCGATTCGCATAAGTATGTTGGCGATCCAGATGCGTTCGCGATTCTCGATAAAACTACCGACACTGCGATGCAACACTTGCCGAAGCACGCGGTCGAGCACGGCACGAGTTGGCGGCCCGGCAAGGATGAATCCTGGACCTGGGATGAGTCGTACACTATGCCGGAAAATCTGTTTTTGGCCTACCAGCGCGGTGCCGGCGAGCGTTATAAAGCTCTCGGAATCCAATACCTGAACGACACCTTTTTCGACCGGCTGGCCACTGGACAGAATGACCTGGCCGGCCGCCACGCCTACAGCCACGTGAATTCGTTGTGTTCAGCGATGCAGGCGTATATGACCGTGGGCAGTGAGAAACACTTTCACGCCGCGAAGAATGGTTTCGACATGCTGCTGGCGCAGAGCTTCGCGACCGGAGGATGGGGTCCGGATGAAACTTTGCGCGCGACTGGGAGTTCCGACCTCTGCAACAGCCTCAGTAATACCCACAGCAGTTTCGAAACGCCCTGCGGCTCGTACGCGCACTTCAAGCTGACGCGCTACCTGCTGCGCGTGACGGGCGATCCGCGCTACGGTGACAGCATGGAGCGCATAATGTACAACACGATCCTGGGAGCGAACCCGCTCGAGGCCGATGGGCGGACCTTCTACTACTCTGACTACAACTACAAGGGCCGTAAGGTTTATTCGTCTCACGGCTGGCCGTGTTGCTCGGGGACGTTGCCACAGGTCGCCGCCGATTACCGCATCAATACGTACTTTCGCGATGCCCACGGAGTGTATGTGAATCTCTACATTCCTTCGACCGTCCGTTGGACCCAGGACGGTGCACAGATCTCATTGACGCAGAAAAGCGAATATCCGCTCGATACACATGTGCAGTTTGAAGTGAAGACGTCGAAGCTGGCGGAATTTGTCGTGAACTTGCGGATTCCGGGGTGGGCTTGGGGCGCATCCGTGTCGGTCAACGGCAAACGTGAGACGGCGCAGGCGGGAAGCTTCGCGCACTTGCAACGGCGGTGGAAGAACGGAGACCGCATCGACGTTGAATTGCCGATGACGACGCGCCTGGAGGCAGTCGATGCGCAGCATCCGGAGACCGTGGCGCTCCTGGTGGGGCCGCTCGTGCTCTTTGCGATGACCGACTCTGAGCCGAAAGTTACGCGCGCGCAATTGCTGGCGGCGAAAAAGACGGCGGCCCAGACCTGGCAGGTTGATACCGCGAGTGGCCCAATCAAGATGCTACCCTTCACGGCGATGGGCGACGAGCCCTACACGACGTACATTCGCCTGAGCTAACTGCTGCGGAGTTTCGTTTGAGAGTGGCCGCCGGGTCCGTGCCTCAGTCGCGCCTGTTCGCGGCGCTTCATCAAAAACCGGCGATCCACCGAAACACGTTTCGCGAAGAGCGTAGAATTCGCTCGGCGTCAGAAACATGTGACGAAAATACTCGGAGGGAAAACATGAAAAAATCATTGCTAACTGTTGGGGTGGCGGCAGCGTTGATAATGTTCTGGTCGATCGGGCGGGTGCAGGGACAGCAGGACTCGAAGGTGGTCTTCGCTTCTGCTGATAAGGCGAGTTTCCACGAGACCACAAAGGGAGTCTCGATGGCGGCAATCTGGGGCGACGCGGAAAAAGGAGCGCACGCCACATTCACCAAGTTCGCGCCGGGATTCGATGCAGGCATGCACACACACACCAACGACATTTCGATCGTCGTCATTATGGGCGCCTATCTGTACAAGGACGAAGCCGGCGCTAAGCGGGTGGGGGCTGGCAGTTTTCTGCGCGTTCCGGGCGGACACAAGCATTGGAGCGGGGGCGATCCAAAAGAGGGAGCGCTTTTCTATGAAGAGTCTTCCGGTAAGTTCGATTCGATTCCGGCAAAGTAAGAAGCAATTTCATCCCCCCACCTTCAGCCGAAACCGGCCTGATGGGTTGCCTGGCGATCTGTTTTACTTCCGAACAGCACGCTGGTTGGCTGACGAAGCGGGCGACGATGGCATGGGCACAACAGCACGGAGAGGGTGGGCGGATGATGCGCAAGAGACTCGCGGGTCAACCGCCCTCCCCATTCCATTTGTGCCGTTCGGGAAATCTCTCGTTGCGAGAAGGCGACCTAGTTGGCGAGTGTGAAGTTCACGGTGACCTCGGTTTCCACTTCCACGGGTTGTCCCTGTTGGAGATAGGGGCGATACTTCCACTGCTTCACGGCCTCGATCGCAGCCGGCGCGAGCTGCGGATGTCCGCTCACGATCTGCAGGTTTTCTACGTCTCCGCTTTTGCCGATGATCGCTTTCAAAATCACCTGGCCTTGGATATGCGCCTTCTTGGCTGCTTCGGGATATTCCGGAGGTATTTTTTTCAGGACAAGCGCCGTCATCTCTTCCTTTGAAGCATGCACCGAGGCATGTGCAGCGGTGGGTTGATCGGGCTGCTGTGCGACTGCGCTTCCAGCCGCGGAGTTAGCACGGGCAGCGGTTGAGGTTACCAGCCCAAACGCGATCGGACCGGCGATCGCCGCCAGTCCCGCCGCGCCGAGCAAAAGTTTTCGTCCAAGATCAAGTTTGTGCAACATACGTTCGGTCATGATATGAACCATCCTTTTCTTGAGATCGCCGCCTGCAACTCCTGACGTGCAGGCGAGCGGAGATTCCAGACAGAATTCACAGACTTTCAGAATGCCCTCGGCATAGACCTGCCGTTCGCTGCCCAGCTGTAAAACGTCTTCGTCGCAGGCGCGCTCGCGCTCCTCGACCAAGCGCGCTCCCAACCACCACACCAGAGGGTGAAACCAGAAGATGGCTTCGACTACCATGTGGATCGCCGCCACCAGGTTGTCGTGCCGGCATACATGCTGGACTTCATGCGTGAGAATGGCATCGAGTTGCGCGTCTTCGAGGCGTGTGGAGATCCCTTCGGGCCATATTAAGACGGGCTGGACGATGCCGAAGATTCCGGGTTCGATAGAAGCAGACGACAAACGTATTGCGAGCCGCTTTTGTGTTCCCACAAGGCGTTCCGCGCGCCGTAGTGCTTGCACTTCGCGCCCCTCGGGTAGGGGAACCGCGTCACGCGTTGCAGCGGATATCTTCCGCCACTGCACGTACCAAAGGGAAAGCACCGCCAGGAAACCGCAGAGCCACACTCCAACGAGCGCCGGGAGGAGATAGACTAGGCCCGGGACAACGGCGGGAGTGGCGCCAGAAATCACTTCGATTGCAAACAGAAGCCGATTACTCGTAAATGCCGCTCCCGGAGACCAGGCAAGAAGACCCCCAAGCGACACCAGGAGTGAAAAAGGAATCAGAAACTTGATCGACGCTGCCAGCCAGAGCCAATAGCGGATGCGAGCATGGCACTTGCGCAAAAGCAAGGTCAGCAATCCCGCCGCAGCTGCGAAGAGCGTCGACTGCCACAGGTGATTGCCCAGAGCGGTGAGGATCATTTCGTTTTTTCCCTACCCTCAAGCTTGCGAAGAGTTTTCTCCGCTTCCTTTACATCCGCGAGAGTCAGCTTGCCGGATTCGATCAGGTGAGCCATTACCGGCTGAGTATGCCCACCGAAGAGCGCCAGCAGGTCGTCGACGAGGTTGCGCTGAGCGATATCGCGGGAAACTGTGGCTTCGAAAACGTGGAAGTTGCCCACCTTCTTGACCCGGCGCACGGCCTTCTTGGCCTCCAGGCGATACACGACGGTCTGGATCGTGGTGTAAGCCGGTCGCCCTGTCGAGGGAAAAGTTTCCTGAATCTCCCGGATCGAGGCCTGGCCGCGAGTCCACAAAGCTTCCATGATTCGAAGTTCGAGTTTCGTCAATTTCGGTTCCGCCATTACATCTCCTATCAGCGTATGTAGTATTACTACAAACGTAGGTGCAACGCAAATGTTTTCTTTCTGTCGCTGTGGTTCCTCCGCAAAGGCGCTGACCCGGCAGAGTAGGAAGCGCAGTACGGCTGGCTCCCCGATGGCATTCCCTCAGTTCTCAAGGCAGGGATGACGCAGGCAAGGAGCTGGGGTTCTCCCTTCGCTCTCGCAGGTTTGGATGACAGAGCATTTGGATGGGTACAAGATTCGCTCTCGGGCTGACTTTCTGGGCTTGGGGCAGGGCAGGCGTTCCGACCCTACGCTGCCGCAAGAAACCCGAGACCCGGGTGACCTTCGTAATCGCGGCTGGGTGTTCCCGCATTGCTGCTACCTTGGCCCGCTCCTAGAATCGGAGCAGGGTTCGTCCGTTCATTTCCGCATGCCTGAGATCACAAAGAGACTCGACCGAGCTGAGTTGGCCAAGCGCGTGGAGCGGGCCGAAAAGCTCCTGCAGAAGGGCAAGACCGTCGAGGCGTTGGAAGAGTATCTGCTTGTTTTGCGGGATGATACGGAGAACAATGTAGTCCGGCAACTGGCCGCCGATCTATGCCTTTCGGTCAGCCGGAACGCCGATGCCGTCCGCCTGCTGGGCGAACTGTTTGAGCGCCAGGTAGTGACGGGAGACGCGACCCGCGCCAGCCTGACCTACAAGAAGTTAGCTCGCCATGGCAGTCCCACGTGGCAGCAGAAATTCCGCTTTGGACAGCTTCTGGAAGGTTCGAACAAGAAGCTCGCCGTAGGCACGTATGAAACAGCGTTGGCCGATCTGGTCAAGCTGGGCAAGAAACAGGAATCGGCCGAGATCCTCGACCGAGTCGTCGCCCTTGAGCCCACGCAGGCGAATTTGCTGCGCGTAGCTGAACTGGCTTCTGAGTTGGGAAATCGCAAGTCTGCGGCTCTGGCCTTTCAGCGCGTGGCACAAGTGGCTGCGACCGAAGGCGGCGATGCGGCGCCTTGGTGTGAGCGCGCGTATCAGGAAGACGCGTCAGATCCGAGCATCGCCCTGGCCTACGGGAAGACCTTGCTTTCGCAAGGACAGGCTGGAGCTGCAATTTTCATCCTTGAACCCCAGCTGAATTCAGCCCAGGCGATCCCGGAGATGCGGGAGACTTACGCGAGCGCGCTGGTTGCGGCGGGACGCTTCGCCGAGGCCGAACCGCTGGTGTGGCAGTTGTTTGAGCAGAATCCGGCCCGGGTGCAACAGGTCATCGCGCTGATCGGGCAGTTGATCGATGCCGAACAGGATGAGGCTGCAGTTGCGCTGGCCCGCAAGTTGGAACAGTTCCAGCGCCGCCGCGGCGAGAGGCGCCAGTTTATCGCCATCATGCAGGACATCACGGCGCAGCATCGGGTCTCCCCGCTGGTGCTGGAGTTCCTGAGCGAACTTTACAATGCGTCGAATCGCGAAAACGATTATTGCCAGACTCTGCTGAAGTTATTCGATCTGTACGTTGGAACGGAAGAGTTTGCCAAAGCGGCCGATTGCCTGGATCGTGCCGCCGAAGTTGATCCTTATGAGCCTGGACATTTGAAGAGGCTGGATTTGCTTAAGGGAAAGGTCGACGACGGTCGATTCAAGGTGATTGCGTCCCGGTTCAATTCTGTCAGCAAAGCAGCCGAGGAGCCCGCGCACGCGACCGAGCCTACGCTTGGCGCTTCCACGCTGCAGGATCTTATGCTGCAGGCGGAAATTCTGGTGCAGTATGGGATGCGTAACAAAGCGGTCGAACGGCTGCAGAGAATTCAGGAACTCTTTCCCCGAGAGGAAGAGCGCAACGAGGATCTGCAGCGGCTTTACATGGCCGCCGGAGTTACGCCGAGATATGCCGGGTCGGCACCATTGCCGCCTGCAGCCGCGTCCGCTCCAGTGCCCGCCGCACCCGTGGCTGCGCCAGTACACGATTCTGCGGCAGATGTGCGTAGCTTTACCCGCGTGGCGGAGATTACGCGCAAGCTGTACCACCAGGGCACGGCTCCAGCCGTGCTCAGCACGGCGGTGAAAGAAATTGGCGCACACTGGGATACGACACGCTGCGTGCTGGCCATGGGCAAGCCCGGCGTGTCCACGACGACCGTCGATGAGTTTTGTGCCGAAGGAATCAAGAAAGGCAGTGCATCGGCGATTGCCGAACTGGTCGCGTGCCTGCATCAGGCGGTGGATGGACATGATCCGCTCGCCATCAGTGACGCGTCGAACGCGCCAGCACTGAAGTCGGCGACGAAGACGGTTGCAGAACTCGGCGCGACTTCAATTCTGGCGATTCCCCTCAGCGACGGCGAAGAAAAAGTTGGCATCCTGCTGCTGATTCATAACAAGGCGCGCACTTGGCAGCAGGGTGACATGCTTGTGCTCAAGACTCTGACCGAGCAGATGGTGATCGCGCTCAACAACGCGGGATTGCGACGACTGGTCAAGAATCTTTCGGTAACGGACGAAAAATCCGGATTGCTGAAGCGGGCTTCGTATATCGATCTGTTACTGGCGGAGAGCAAGCGTGCCATCCAGAACGCTTCCGCGCTTTCCGTTCTGCTGGTTCAGTTTGGCAAGAGCGCGGCCATGATCCGCGAGTATGGCGAAGCGGAAGTCCAGACCATGATGGAGCGCGTGGGGCAGCTCTTCGCAGCGAATATCCGCACAAACGATCTGGCGTTTCGCTACGACACCACCACAATTGCGGTCCTGCTGGGCGAGACTGCTGAAAAAGAGGCGATGCTGGCTATTGAAAAGCTGCGCAAGATCGTCGCGCCTGTCCGTCTCCCGGCAAAGGAAGGCGGAAAAGAAATGCCTGCACAGTTCTCTGCGGGGCTGGCGGAAGCGGTGATCAAGGCGGAGTACGATCCCGCTGACGTCGTCACCGAAGTGATCAATCGCGCCGAACATGCGCTGGGACAGGCCATGGCGCAGGGGCCGGGAAAGATTGTGGCGCTGGGTCAGGCGCTGGCCGCCGGGGCCGTGGCGTAGCAGAATCGATTCATCCGGCCTTGTATGTCCTGGTCTCGGATATCTCAACGGGCTTTCTTTGTGTCCTGCGGATTTTCTTTGCGGTCTTCGCGGTTAAATGCTTTTTGTTGAGGCCGAAGCCATTAACCGTAAAGGTCGCTAAGAACAGCCGCGAAGGACGCGAAGAGAATCGCATGCACGCGTCGGTTGCGCTACTCCTCGGGTCCTTAATAGTCAAAACTCCTCGCTCGCTGCTAAACTGAGCAGTTTGGTTGTCGATTCTGATCGCTCCTGATCGGAATTCTTTCGGGAAAATCATGCTGAAACCAGGGGACATCGCTATCGTCAGTGGGGCTCGCACGCCCTTTGGCCGCTATTGCGGCAAATTGAGGGACTTCACCGCGCAGGAGTTAGGCGCGGTCGCGGCCAAGGGAGCGATCGAACGCTCCGGGATTGACGTGAAAGAATTCGATCACGTTGTGTTTGGCAATGCACAGCAGACTTCCGGCGATGCGCTGTATGGGGCGCGGCACGTGGGGTTGCGGGCGGGGCTGCCGATTGAGACTCCGGCGCTGACGGTGAACCGGCTGTGCGGGTCGGGGATGCAGGCGATTGTGTCGGCGGCGCAGATGATCCAGACCGACGAGGCGAAGATTGTTTTGGCCGGCGGGATGGAGGCGATGTCGCAGGCGCCGTTTGTGATTCGCGGGCGCGACGGATTTACTTTGGCGCCGGGCGGCAAGCTGGAAGATTCGCTGATGGTGGCGCTACTCGATACTTATTGCGGGTCGTATATGGCGAACACCGCAGAACTGTATGGTTCGCAGCAGGGGATTACGCGGGAGATGCAGGATGAGTTTGCGCTGCGGTCGCAGCAGCGGGCGGATGCGGCTTATAAGGATGGACGTATTCAGGAAGAGTTGGTGCCGGTGGCGCTGCGGAATTCTAAGGGCGAGGCTTCCGGGGAGATGCTGACGGAGGATGATCACCGGCGTCCGCAGACGACGATGGAAGGGCTGGCGAAGTTGAAGCCGGCGTTTGGGAAGGGCGGGACCGTGACTGCGGGGAATGCCAGCGGGATTGTGGATGGGGCGGCGGCGGTGGTGGTGATGTCGCTGGATGAAGTGCGCAAGCGGAATATGAGTCCGCTGGGGCGGATTGTGAGTTGGGGCGTGGCGGGCGTGGAACCGAAGTTGATGGGGCGGGGTCCGGTGCCGGCGACGAAGATTGCGCTGCAGAAGGCTGGGCTGAGTTTGGACTACATTGACTTGATTGAAGTGAATGAGGCGTTTGCGGCGCAGTATCTGGCGGTGGAGAAGGAATTGGGATTGGACCGCGAGAAGGTGAATGTGAATGGTGGGGCGATTGCGCTGGGACATCCTCTGGGGGCGACGGGGACGCGGCTGGTGATTACGTTGCTGTATGAGTTGCGGCGGCGGAAGAAGAAGTATGGGCTGGCGACGGCGTGCATCGGCGGGGGGCAGGGGATTGCGATGGTGGTGGAGAGCATGAGTTAGGCGCTCCTTGTTTCGCCCGGGAGTGGGCAATTTTATTACCCGGGTCCCTGCGGAGTATAATTCCGAAATGCTCACGGAAGACGACAAACAGTGGATTAGCCAACGGTTAGAGAAGGTGGAAACTACCTTGCTCACCGAGTTTCATAAGTGGGCGTCTCCTGTTGAGTTGCGTCAGAAAAGCCATGCCGCGGCCCTTCGCGCGCTGGACGCCGAAGTTGAGTCTCTCTCAGACCGGCTCAAGAATCTCGAAGGCCGCTGATCAACCCCTTTCTGTCCGGTGTCTTTAACCCGGAACCCATGCATACCTATTCGGGCGTCCGCGGACTTTGCTATGAATGAGTTTGGACGTAGCATAGTGATCCTGGATCTGCGGAAGCGGAAGCATAGGCTGGCGACGGCGTGCGTTGGCGGCGGAGGCTTCGTCAGCGCAAGAGAAACCGTGAGAGTCGTTTCATGAAGCAGAAGCTAAATCCCAGCCAGATGATGCTTGAATCATTGCGCGGATTGTCCGTGACATCGGTAGAGCACTATGCAAAAGACTCCTGGCGACTAAATTTTGAAGCGGCCGGTCTTAACGTGCAGTGCCCCTGGAGAATAGTCAGTAACGACGGAGTTGTTCTCGGCGGATCGGATCACGAGCAGAAATTTGGTTTGCCCCAGCCGATAGATGTCACCGTCGAAGCATTGTCCGTCCTTAGCGGAAAAATCGTGGAGAACGCCCGCATCGATGAGAAGACAGCCGACCTATGCATCACCTTCACGGGCGACATTCGAGTTGATGTGTTCAATGATTCAAGCGGCTATGAAGGCTGGACGTTCGCCGACCAGCGTGGGACTTGGCTCGTCGCACAGGGTGGCGGTCAGATGGCGATCTGGAAGCCGACGACAGCTAAAACCTAGTTAGGGGTCGATATGGAAATCAAGAAAGTTGGGGTGCTTGGTTGCGGGCTTATGGGATCTGGCATTGCGCAGGTTTGCGCTACGGCTGGGTTCGACGTTACGGTGCTTGAGGTTGAGCAGAAGTTTCTTGACAAGGGGTTTGCGGGGATTGAGAAATCTTTGGCGAAGTTTGCGGAGCGGCCGGTGGAGAAGGGCGGGATCACGGAGGAGCAAAAGAGCGCGATTCGGGCGCGGCTGCGGGGGACGACTTCCAAATCCGACCTCAGCGATTGCGACATTGTGATTGAGGCGATTATTGAGAATGTGGATGAGAAGAAGAAGATGTATGCGTCGATTGATGGGGTGGTGAAGAAAGAGGCAATTTTTGCTTCCAATACTTCTTCGATTTCGGTGACGGAGTTGTTGACTTCGGTGAAGCGGCCGGAGCGGTTTATTGGGCTGCATTTTTTTAATCCGGTGCCGCTGATGAAGCTGGTGGAAGTGGTACGGACGATTGCTACGGCCGACGACGTTTTCGAGACGGCTTATGAGTTCGGAAAGAAGCTGGGGAAGGTTCCGGTTAGGACTTCGGACAAGACGGGATTCATCGTAAACCGGCTGCTGGTGCCTTATTTGCTGGATGCGATTCGCGCGTATGAAGAGGGCGTGGGGTCGATTGAGGATATCGATAACGCGATGAAGCTGGGGTGCGGGTATCCGATGGGGCCGTTTACTTTGCTCGACTTCGTGGGGCTCGATACTACTTATTACATTACGCATGTGATGTATGACGAGTTCAAGGAGCGGCGGTTTGCTTCGCCTCCACTGTTGAAGCGGATGGTGATGGCGGGGTGGTACGGGCGGAAGTCGGGGCGGGGATTTTATGATTATGCGGACCCGGAGAAACCAAAGGCGCAAAAACTTTAGCCGCGGATTTGCGCGGATTAACACGGATAAGGCATTAGGGGATTTATGAATTTTGAAAACATATTGCTGGAGAAGAAGAACTCGATTGCTTACGTCACCGTTAACCGGCCGAAGGTGCTGAATGCGCTCAACATGGCGACTATGGAGGAGCTGCGGGCGGCGTTTCATGATATCAAGGGCGATGCTTCGATTCGCGTCGTCATCTTTACTGGGGCGGGAGAGAAGGCGTTTATTGCGGGGGCGGACATTGGCGAATTGGCTAAGCAGGATGCGGTGACGGGCAAGGAATATACGCATCGCGGGCAGTCGGTTTTGAATTTGATTGAAAATCTCGGCAAGCCCGTGATTTGCTGCATCAATGGATTTGCTCTTGGAGGCGGCTGCGAGATTGCTTTGGCTTGCACCATGCGGCTGGCGAGTGAGAATGCGAAGCTGGGGCAGCCCGAAGTGAAGCTGGGGATTATTCCTGGGTATGGAGGATCGCAGCGGCTGCCACGGCTGGTGGGCAAGGGGATCGCGATGCAGATGGTGCTCGCGGGGGAGATGATCACGGCGCAGGAAGCGCATCGCATCGGGCTGGTGAATGAAGTGACGGCTCCGGCAGAGTTGATTCCGCGGGCGGAGGCGATTGCGGCGAAGATTATTGCGAATGCTCCGCTGGCGGTGCAGTATGCGATGGAGGCCGTCAACAAAGGCATGGAGATGGCATTGAGCGAGGGGCTTTATCTGGAGGCCGTACTGTTCGCTGTTGCCTGCTCGACCGAAGACAAGACTGAGGGAACTGCAGCGTTTCTGGAGAAGCGGGTGGCGCAATTCAAAGGGAAGTAATTATTTTTGCCACGCATTTGCACGGGTTCACTCGGATCATTTGTCATCCTGAGGGGGTTCTTGCTGCCGAGGGGTCTGCGCATCTTGGCGCCGGCGAATTGCATAAGTCCTTTGCGGCTAGAAAAGGCCTCCCAGGATAACGACTCGAACAACCAATGAAGAAGGAAAGCAATCACGACGCCCACGCGGAGTTACGCGCTCAACCTCGCCGGCGCGCGGTCGAAGGTGAACTGAACGCTTCCGGCAAGCGCTTCGCGATTGTGGTTGCACGGTTCAATGCTTTCATCACGGAGCGGCTGCTGCAGAGCGCCTACGACGGGCTACTGCGTTCTGGTGCCCAAGAAAAAAATCTGACGATCGTGCGTGTGCCGGGGGCGTTTGAAATCCCTTCTGCGGCGCGCACTTTGGCTGCGACAAAGAAATACGACGCGATCATCTGCCTCGGATGTTTGCTGCGCGGAGACACGGCGCACTACGACGTCATCGTAAACGAATGCGCGCGCGGGATCGGGCAGTCGGCACAGGAGACCGGCGTGCCACACGCTTTCGGCGTACTGACCTGCGACACGCTGGAGCAGGCCATTGATCGGGCCGGACTGAAGATGGGGAACAAGGGTTTCGAGGCGGCGCTCGCGGCGGTAGAGATGGCGGGCCTGAAGAAAGCCATCAGCTCTCGGCTCTCAGCCGTCAGCAGGAAGCAAGTTCCTCGCTCCGCTCGGAATGACAAAGCGCGTAGTAAGAGTCCTAAGAAGAAGCGTCGATAGCCTTCCTCTGCAGTAGACTGGATATTCAGCGCTTTCTACCACTGCAACTTCCCGATGGGTACTCGCCGCAAATCCCGCGAACTGGTTCTGCAGATGCTGTTTCAATCTGACATGGGCAAGCAGGACGCCGACCAGGTACGGCGCACGTTCTGGGCTGAGAATGCGACGGCCACTCCGGAGGTTCGGGGGTTTGCCGACGATCTTTTTCGGGTTGCGACCGATCGCAGCGGCGAGATCGACGTCCTGATCGAGCGCCACGCCGAACACTGGCGCATGGAACGCATGGCCGCAGTAGATCGCAATCTCCTGCGGGCGGCGGTGGCTGAATTCCTGGCCTATCCCGACACGCCGCGGGCGGTGGTGATCAACGAAGCACTGGAGATTGCGCGGAAATTTTCTTCCCCGGAGTCGGTCCACTTCGTCAACGGCGTGCTCGACAGCGTGGGCAAGGATCTGACCAACAGTTCCGAGTGAAACCGTGAACGAACTTCAGCCACCTATCACGGCGCTGAAGTCCTCTCCACCAAAATATCACTAAGGCTTGACGAGCACGGTGTCGAACGTGCACGGGCCTGAGTCCGGCGTGAAGGTACAAAAGGGATTGAGGTAATCCGGCAAGTTGGGGAAAGTGACCTGAAGTTGATCATTTCCGCCGACTGATGTGTTGATTTCGTGCAGCGCGCCATCGTTGCCGGCCACGACAATTGTGCCGGCATCGACGCTGATGTCTCCCGCCCGAGGCGTTGTATTGCCGAGCAACTGAATTCCGCTCACCGAATTGCTGACAAAATTGTAGACGAGTATGCTACCGCGATCGCTGGCGAGCACATAGAGCAGGCTGCCGTCCGGGGACGCGAAGAAGTTGATGGGCGTGATGTTCCCCTGCTGCAGATTAAAATTTTTCACCGTGTGGCTGACCGTCATGGGGCACAGCGAAGTGTTGCTTGGCTGTTGTTGCAGCGGTGCCACCGGGATACCGGTAATACTCGCGGTGATGAAGTCGATGCTCCCGCCACTTTCGAGTGCGACGAAATGCTGGCCGTCGGGCATGACACGGAAAACAATCGGCGCCGCTGCGAGCGGAAAAACCTGGGGATTGAAGGTTGGATTCGTCGAAATCTGATTGTCGCAGGTGTTGTAGACGCTGAAGGCTGGTCCACCGCCGCCATTCGAGGATTCGACTACATAGGCAAATGCGGCATTCGTGGAGAAGACGATCGAGCTGACCGTAGTCTGCGCTGGCAGCGGAATGACCTGCAAAGCTTCCTGGGCCGAATAGACGTAGAGATTTGGATTGCCGTTAGTGTCGAATCCAAAGATAAAGGCCTTCAATCCGTCGGGCGAAAACCCTGCCACCGATGCTCCCGAAATGTTCAACGGGGTCACCGACGAGGAACTGGGATTGCCCGCGTTTACGATGTAGACCTGGTTGGGAATGTGAAGGGTGTCCGAGAATACAGCGACGGTCCCATCGGCCGATGTCGTCAGGATTTTTCCTGTAATCGAGCCCAGGGGCGTGAAAGCCGAGTTCGTGGTGCCGAGATTCCCGGGATTCAACACTTGAGCCCCGAAATCTCCTCCTACATAAACGCGGTCGCCCGTCGGGCTGAAAAGCAGAGAATTTGGATTCGTGGGCATAAACGTCGGCGAGCCGACCGATCCCTTGCTCAGGTTGACGCTATAGATGGCGGTTCCGCAGTTCGTTGGCGAGGTATCGCTGCACCCGAGAGTGGTGGCGAGTACTGAGGGTGTAATCGGGGCGCCTTCAACGATTCCAGAGATGCCGGCTGTAGTAAGGCAGGAACTGGGGACTCCTGGAACCGGGCACACCGGAGAAGCATAAACCGGCGCCGGGATGAACTGCTGACAACTGGTCAACTGAAAGAACTGTGCGCAAGCAGATGAGGACAACACGGCCGGGGCATACGGAAATCCAATATTGCAGGAAGGCGGAGAACAGGATGCGGTTACAGTACCGGCGCCGGCAGATGGCGTGGATAACGAGCAGGATTCGGTGCATCCGGTGCTCACGTTTATGACCCCCGGATGGGATGCGCTCCAGGTCAGCGGGATCTTGCTCAGTACCGGAGTTCCGATGGTATTGGGCAGGGAGCTGTTTCCCATCACGTCGGTCACAGTAGCGACCGCAGTTTGCGCGGTGCCTTTGGAGATCGAGAACGTGTTCTGCTGCGATCCTGCGCGCCCCACTTCGAGTGTGATGTTCTGGACGGGGCAGGTTTCGAAGAAATCCAGTATGGGGGAAGTTCCTTGCGCGTTGCTAAACTGTGGCTGCTGGAACGAGTTGCTGAAAACGCCACTGGCGGAGGCGTAGATCTGCGTAATTCCTGGAAACCCGGCGGTGGCGGTTGCCTGATCCGTGGCCACGGTATAGGCAAGATTGATGATGGGGGAGATATGAACCACGCTTGGATTATTGGCCGACCAGGTAAATGGGCCCACAGAAGCCGTAATGTCGGAACCTTGGTTGAAGGCGTGCGCTTCCACAGTCATGGACTGGCCCTGCGAGAGGCAAGGTTCCTGGATCGGGACGCCGTCGAGAAGCACCCCTGTGACTGTAATGTTGTCGATCGGGGGATGTACGAATACGTACGTGGGCACGCTGCTTGCGCCGAGCGCGGTAACGGTGACCTGGACTACGCCGATGCCGGCTGGGGTGCAGGTCGAGAACAGGGCGTCCCAGACGCCGGCACAGGCTACGCCGTTAGGCGCAATGTTGAGAATCGAAGTGTCGCTTGAGGCAAAGCTGAAGCTTGCCGCAACGCTGGTGCCGCTCGAGTTCGTGGCGCTGGCTGTGAAGAGGAAGGTACTACCCAGTTGAACGGACGTGCTGCCGCCGGGGGAAAGATTGATCCTGGCGGGAAATGGGGATACTCCCGGTGGCTTGTGGCCGCCGCAACTGCTAATTGCACCTGCAAAAATGATGGCAATCACGCACCGCTGAACACCCGGAAGAAACCGACCCATGCACTCCTCTTTTAGCGCGGTTCGCGCGCGCTGTCTTAAAGCGCGTCGAACCTTCCTATGAAGTGGAAAACCTGTAGTGTAGAGGCTGACGACAGAATCAGCAAGCGCCGCAAATTACAGCAACTTTCCGGCGCGCCCAAAACGTCCGAGAGGTGGGATGCAAAAACATGGGTTGACGATGTTTCGCGGCACTTGCTATAGTAGTTTGGTTCCGCGAGTACATCCAGGCTTGCTGTGCGCTGCGAGTTTTTCGTGTCTGTTTGGAACGGACTTGCAACGAAGCTTTTGAAAGACGTTTCCGGTTTCGGGTAGGGATACGGAAACTTTCCTCGCTGAAACGTGCCTGCGGCGCCTTCCACCCTTTCGTGGAAGGACATGCAGGGCAAGGCTGACGAAACGGAGTGCCCCCGGAGTTTTGGCCGGGCGCCACCGTCGGCAGCGTAAAGTCTGAAAGGGAATCCAGAATCTCTCCGGCGTTCGTGCGCGGTGAGAAGTAATGGTTGGCTTTGTGCTGGCCATGCCTGCGGATGAGCGTAGGGTCGTGCGTCAGGATGTCCGTTCAGTTCAGAATTGTGTTGTCCCGATCGACTGCGGGATTTCGTGCGTAGTTCAGGGCAACAAGGAGCAGCAAGTGCCTACTTTTAATCAGTTGGTGCGAGACGGCCGGAAGCGGCCCCGTTACAAGACGGCGAGCCCTGCACTGCAGGGATGTCCGCAGAAGCGCGGCGTCTGCACCCGCGTGTATACGCAGACGCCCAAGAAGCCGAACTCGGCGTTGCGCAAAGTGGCGCGCGTGCGGTTGACGAATGGGATTGAAGTGACGACGTATATTCCCGGTGTCGGCCACAACCTGCAGGAGCACTCGATTGTGTTGATCCGCGGGGGCCGCGTGAAGGACCTGCCAGGCGTGCGCTATCACGTGATTCGCGGGACCCTGGATGCGGTGGGTGTTGCCGGGCGTATGCAGGGACGGTCGAAATATGGAGCGAAACGGCCGAAGAAGGGTTAAGCCAGTTGTTCGTCGCTAGTCGTTGGCCAGGAAGTAGAAGAGAGTTAGGGTGAGTGCGCAAGTGCGGACCCCAAAGCTCAAGCCAAAAGCTTAAGAGCTTAGGAGCTAAAAGCTGAATGCCTCGTAAAGGACATATCGCAAAGCGGACCGTACCGGCCGACGCCGTTTATGGCTCGGATCTGGTGACGAAATTTATTAACTCGATGATGTGGCAGGGCAAGCGCTCGACCGCCGAAGGCATCTTCTACGAAGCGTTGGCGAAGGTGCAGGAAAAGGGCGGTGACGAAGCGTTGAAGCTCTTCAAGAAGGCCGTTGAGAATGCCAAGCCGCTGCTCGAAGTGAAGACGCGGCGCGTGGGCGGTGCGAATTATCAGGTGCCAGTGGAAGTGAATGCCGATCGGCGGACATCGCTGGGAATTCGCTGGCTGATTACTTATGCTCGGTCCCGCGGTGAAAAGGGAATGGTCGAGAAGTTGACCAACGAGTTGCTGGATGCCGCGGCGGGTAAGGGCGCGGCGATTAAGAAGAAGGAAGATGTGCACCGGATGGCGGAAGCGAATAAGGCGTTCGCGCATTACCGGTGGTAAGACAGCTGTTAGCTCTTAGCCTTTAGCCCTTAGCTAGAACGGGGCGGGTTGGCTAAAAGCTTAAGAGCTAAAAGCCAAAAGCCAATTTTCAGAGCCCAGAAAGAGTTAGAACGTCGTGCCCAGAACAGTCCCACTAGAACGGTGCAGGAACATCGGCATCATGGCTCACATTGATGCCGGTAAGACCACTACGACGGAGCGCATCCTGTTTTATACGGGACGGACGCACCGCATCGGAGAGGTGCACGAAGGCACTGCCACCATGGACTGGATGGAGCAGGAGCAGGAGCGCGGTATTACGATTACATCTGCGGCCACGACCTGCACCTGGCGCGATATTCGCATCAATATTATAGATACGCCGGGGCACGTCGATTTCACGGCGGAAGTCGAGCGCTCACTGCGCGTTTTGGACGGCGCTGTGGCGGTGTTTGACGCGGTTCACGGCGTGCAGCCGCAGTCGGAAAAAGTCTGGCGGCAGGCCGACAAGTACGGCGTCCCACGAATTTGTTTTATTAACAAGATTGACAAGATGGGTGCTGATTTCGAGCATGCCGTCGATACCATCCGCAAACGCCTCAGTGCCAAGCCCGTCGCGATTCAAATCCCCATCGGCCAGGAAGATAAGTTCAAAGGCGTCGTTGACTTGATCAACATGAAGGCGATCGTGTGGACGGACGAGACCATGGGAGCGGAGTACGAGACCGAAGAGATTCCAGAGAATTTGAAGAAGAAGGCTGAGGCATTTCATGCCCAGCTGGTTGAAAGCATCGCGGAGAATGACGACGAAATTCTGCACAAATTTCTGGAAGGTGAAGAGATCACCGCGGCGGAGTTGCGCGCCTCACTGCGCAAGTCCACGATTGCGCTGAAAGTGTTTCCGGTGGTTGTGGGTACGTCATTCAAGAACAAGGGCGTACAGCCTCTGCTCGATGCGGTTGTGGACTATTTGCCGTCGCCTCTCGATGTTCCCGAAACTCGCGGAACGAATCCTGACAACGGGGAAGCGATAACCCGCACGGCCGACGACAAGCAGCCTTTCTCGGCTCTGGCGTTCAAGATCATGGCGGACCCGTTCGTGGGCCAGCTGATCTTCATACGCGTTTATTCCGGGCAGCTCAAGACCGGGGACTCAGTCATCAACGTCCGCACTCAGCGGACCGAGCGCATCGGACGCCTGCTGAAGATGCACGCCAACAAGCGGGAAGAGATCAGCGAGATTCTGGCGGGGGATATTTGCGCGGCGGTTGGTTTAAAGAATGTCAGCACGGGCGACACGATTTGCAACGAAGATCATCCCATCGCGCTGGAATCGATTACGTTCGCTGTTCCTGTGATTTCGGTTGCAGTGGAGCCGAAGACGAAAGCCGATCAGGAAAAGATGGGCCTCGCGTTATCCAAGTTGGCGCAGGAAGATCCTACGTTTAAGGTTCACACCGATCCCGACAGCGGGCAGACCATCATCAGCGGCATGGGCGAGTTGCATCTGGAAATCATCGTCGACCGCATGATGCGCGAGTACAAGGTCGAAGCCAATGTGGGCAAGCCGCAGGTTGCCTATCGGGAGACCATCCGGAGGCATTCGGAGGCCGAAGGAAAGTACATCCGGCAGACGGGCGGACGCGGCCAGTACGGGCACGCCAAGATTTATCTCGACCCCCAACCACCGGGGACGGGCTACGAGTTTGTCAACGATGTTGTCGGCGGTTCGGTGCCGAAGGAATTTATCAAACCGATCGATCAGGGAATTCAGGAAGCTCTGGAAGGCGGAATTCTGGCGGGTTATCCGATGGTCGATGTGAAGGCGACGCTCTACGACGGCAGCTATCACGATGTCGACTCGAACGAAATGGCGTTCAAGATTGCTGGTTCAATGGCGTTCAAGGAAGCGGCACGCAAGGCATCTCCGGTGTTATTGGAGCCGGTGATGGCGGTCGAAGTAGTCACACCTGAAGATTATGCCGGCACGATCATGGGCGACTTGAGTTCGCGGCGCGGACGCATTGAAGGCATGGAGCACCGTGCTGGTTCGCAGGTGATCAAGGCGATCGTTCCGCTGGCGGAGATGTTTGGCTACGCGACTCACATGCGTTCGTCGACCCAGGGCCGCGCGGAATATTCGATGCACTTTGCGCGTTATGAGGAGGCCCCGCGATCGGTGGCGGAGGAAATCATCGCGAAGGTGCAGGGGACTGCGAAGTGATCGCGCTTTTGCGGGCGTGAGCGAAGCGGGAGCCCGCTGCGATCATCCTGAGCATTCTTTGCAAAGGATCTGGCGGTGAAAAGTTGCATAGATCCTTCGGTGCCAAAAAACGGCGCCTCAGGATGACAAGATTTTAGGTTTGAGCTAGAAGCAAGGAGCTAGAGGCTGGAATATGGCGAAAGAGAAATTTGATCGCACAAAGCCGCACGTAAACGTAGGGACGATCGGACACATCGATCACGGCAAGACGACGTTGACGGCGGCGATCACCAAAGTTTTGTCGAAGCATAATCCGAAGAACACGTTCCGGTCGTTTGATTCGATCGACAACGCGCCGGAAGAAAAGGCACGCGGCATTACCATCGCGACGGCGCACGTCGAGTATGAGACGGCGAACCGGCACTACGCGCACGTGGATTGCCCAGGCCACGCCGACTACATCAAGAACATGATCACGGGCGCAGCGCAGATGGATGGCGGCATTCTGGTGGTGGCTGCGACCGATGGTCCGATGCCGCAGACGCGGGAACACGTACTGCTGGCTCGCCAGGTCGGTGTGCCGTATCTGGTGGTGGCGTTGAACAAGGTTGACGCGGTGGACGATCCTGAACTGCTTGAACTGGTGGAACTGGAAGTGCGCGAGTTGCTGAAGTCGTACAAGTTCCCCGGCGACGATGTACCGGTAGTGCGGGTTTCGGCACTGGGCGCGCTGAATGGGGAAGCGAAAGCGGAGGCACAGGTCGACGAGTTGATGGCGGCGGTGGACAAATACATTCCGCAGCCGGCGCGCGAACTGGACAAGCCGTTTCTGATGCCGATTGAAGACATTTTTTCGATTCAGGGACGTGGCACGGTAGTGACGGGACGTATCGAGCGCGGCAAAGTGAAGGTGGGCGAAGAAGTAGAAATTGTCGGCTTCCGCGACACGCGCAAGACGGTTGTGACCGGCGTCGAAATGTTCAAGAAGCAACTGGACGAGGGCATGGCGGGCGACAACGCGGGGCTTCTTCTGCGTGGCATTGCGAAAGAAGATGTCGAGCGCGGCATGGTGCTGGCGAAGACGGGATCGATCACTCCGCACACCAAGTTCAAGGCGGAAGTTTACATCCTGACCAAAGAAGAAGGTGGACGACACACGCCATTCTTCAAGGGATACCGTCCGCAGTTTTATCTGCGCACGACGGACGTGACGGGCGTGGCAGAACTGCCAGCAGGAACCGAGATGGTGATGCCTGGAGACAACGTCAGCCTGGTAATTGAGTTGATCACGCCGGTGGCGATGGAAAAGGGCTTGCGGTTTGCGATTCGTGAAGGCGGGCATACGGTGGGCGCCGGAACGATCTCGGAGATTGTGACGTAAGGGAGCTGTCAGCTATCAACTTCCAGCTTTCAGTGAGAGCGGAGTCGTGGTGGATGACAGCGAGTTGCATAGGTCCTTCGGCGACAAAAAGCGTCGCCTCAGGATGACATAGCTAAAGGCTGATAGCCAAAGGCTAAAGGCTAATTCGCGGCTTGCAGCTTGCCGCAGGTTCTTTCCTCCCGATGGCGGGAGGGGTTAGAGAGATGACACTGTGATTGGAAAAGAAAGAATTCGCATCCGGTTGAAAGCTTACGACTATCGCATTCTGGATCAGTCGACGGGCGAGATCGTGGAAACCGCGCGCCGTACCGGCGCGCAGATTGCGGGGCCGATTCCGCTGCCCACGATGAAGAACAAGTATTGCGTGTTGCGTTCGCCGCACGTGGACAAGAAATCGCGGGAGCAGTTTGAGATCCGCACCCACAAGCGACTTCTCGATATTCTCGAGCCGACGCAACAGACGGTGGATGCGCTGATGAAGCTCGATCTGCCAGCGGGTGTGGATGTTGAGATCAAGGCATTCGGAAAAGAGCATAAATAGGCGTTTGTCGTTAGTCGTTGGCACAGCCTCCGGACTGACGAGCAGAAAAGCTGAGGACATCAAGTCCAACAGCTCCCAGCCAATAGCTATAGGCCATGCTGGGCACGGAGAAGGAAATGGCAACGAGAGTTACAGGCATTCTGGGCAAGAAGGTCGGCATGACGCAACTGTTTGACTCGAAAGGCGATGTGCGCCCGGTCACCGTGCTGCAGGCTGGTCCGTGCGTGGTGACCCAGCACAAGTTGGCTACTAAAGACGGTTACGAGGCCGCCCAGATCGGCCTGGTCGAGTTTGTCAAAGAGTCGCGGCTGTCGCAGCCCGAGCGCGGACATCTGGCCAAGAACAATCTTCCGCCGGTTAAGTTCCTGCGGGAAGTGGCGCTTGAGACCGACGGTTCAGCTGATGCCGCCACCTTGAAGGTTGGCGACAGGGTTTTGGTAGACATGTTCGATGGGGAAAAATTTGTCGACATCGTCGGAGTCAGCAAGGGTAAAGGGTTTCAGGGCGTGGTGAAGCGGCACCATTTTGCCGGCGGCCCGAAGTCGCACGGTTCAATGTTCCAGATTACGGGTTCGATCGGATCGTCGGCGTTTCCCTCGCGCGTATTCAAGGGGATGCGCATGTCGGGACACATGGGCAATGCGCGCATCACACAGCGGAATCTGCGCGTGTTGGGCGTCGACAAAGAGGAGAATCTGCTGGTGGTCGAAGGCAGCGTGCCTGGACCGCAAGGCGGTTACCTGGTGATCAGCAAGGCGAAGAAGCCGCCGCGAGAGCGCCGCGGATTTGCGGGTTCGGCGACGGTCGATCCGTTGAAGGCAGCGAAGAGAGCGGCGAAGAAAGCATAGGAACAGTCGTTGGTTGTTAGTCATCAGTCGTTGGCTAACCCAGGACGAAAGACGAAAGCAATATGGCGACGATAGACATACACGATTTAGCCGGGAAGAAAGTCGGGACGCTGGATCTCGCCGACGAGATTTTCGGCGCAGTCAACGAGGATCTGCTCTGGGAAGCGGTGAAGCACTACCGCGCCGGGCAGCGTGCCGGTACACACAAGACCAAGGGCCGCTGGGAAGTTTCCGGTTCGGGCAAGAAGCTTTGGAAGCAGAAGGGCACGGGACGCGCCCGCATCGGATCGATCCGGTCGCCACTGTGGCGGCATGGCTACACGGTGCATGGCCCGCAACCGCGGTCTTACGACTATAGCTTCCCGAAGAAGAAGTTGCTGGGGGCGCTGCGGTCGGCGCTGGCCGCGAAGTTGGCCGACGGAAAGCTGATCGTGGTGAACGCGTTCGACGTGAGGGAAGCGAAGACCAAGGACTTTCGCAAGGCACTCAACGCATTGAACGTTGATGCGACTGTGTTAATCGTCGAAGAAGCGAAGCACGAGAATAAGAATCTGGAGTTGAGCGCGCGCAACATTGCGGGCCTCGAACTGATGCGCGGGAACGAAGTGCATCCCTATCACCTGCTGCGCTACAACCACGTGATCTTCTCGCATCCTGCGATCGAGAAATTGCAGGTTTCGCTGAAGTCTTCGGTATCGAAGCGGAAGCACAAGGACGCGGAAAAGGAAGATGAAGGGGCAAAGAAGGCGACTGGGACTCCGCGGCGCCGGACCAAGCATGAAAAAGCGGCGGAGGTAGCCTAGCCATCATGAAATCCGCATACCAGATTATTCGGCGGCCGGTGATTACCGAAAAGGGCCTGGCCATCAAGGAACTGCAGAACACGCTCGTCTTTCAGGTTTCGCCCAAAGCGACGAAGACTGAGATTAAGCAGGCAGTGCAGTCGATCTTCAAAGTGAAGGTTTTTTCGGTGCGCACGGCGGTGTATCCGGGAAAAGAGCGGCGGCGCGGGAAGTTTGCCGGCTACCGTCCGGACTGGAAGAAAGCTTACGTGCGGCTGCGCGAAGGCGAGAAGATGCCGGAGTACGCGCAGAATCTGTAGGACGGGAAGAAGCAGGTTTCTCACCGGCAAAGAACGCCGGTTCGGAACAACAAGGGGTTTTAGGCCAAGAGCGAATGGCTAAGAGCTAAAGGCTAATTATGCCAATTAAGACATATCGACCGACGACGCAGACGCTGCGCTATCGCACGACGATCGTCAATGATGACATCACGACGAAGAATCCGCACAAGCCGTTGCTTGAGCCCAAGCCGCGCACGGGCGGACGCCGCAATTCGGGCGATACGACGATGCGGTTCATCGGGGGCGGGCACAAGCGCAAGCTGCGCATCATCGATTTCAAGCGCGACAAGGCTGGGATTCCGGCGACTGTGGTCAGCATCGAATACGATCCCAACCGGTCACCACGCATTGCGCTGCTGGCGTATGCCGACGGCGAAAAGCGCTACATCATTCAGCCGGAGGGACTGAAGGTAGGCCAGAAGGTGATCAGTGGTCCCGAGGCTGACATTCTGGTGGGGAATGCGCTGCCGCTACGGAATATTCCTCCGGGCACGCAGATCCACAATCTGGAACTGAAGCCGGGTAAGGGCGGCCAGATGGTGCGCTCGGCGGGCGGGTCGGCGCAGTTGATCGCAAAAGAAGAAGAGTACGCGCTGGTCAAGTTGCCGTCGGGCGAGACTCGCAAGATTTCGCAAGACTGCATGGCGACAATCGGGCAGGTTGGCAACATCGATCACGAGAACGTCACCATCGGAAAAGCCGGGCGGTCGCGGTGGCTGGGCAAGCGTCCGCACAATCGCGGCGTGTCGATGAACCCTGTGGACCATCCGCACGGCGGCGGTGAGGGCAAGACTTCAGGCGGCCGGCATCCGGTGACCCCGTGGGGCCAGCCGACGCGCGGGTACAAGACGCGGAACAACAAGCGCACGGATAAGTTTATTGTGAGTCGCCGCAGCAAGAAGCGTGGGTAAGAGAAGCAGGTTCCTCGCTGCGCTCGGAATGACAAAGTTTGAAAGAGCTGTCAGCTGAGAGCTGACGGCTGAAAGCTGAGAGCTGATTTATGGCACGTTCAACCAAGAAGGGCGCGTTTGTCGATGTCCACCTGCAAGCTAAGGTGGATGGAATGAATTCGCGCAACGAGAAGAAAGTGCTGCGCACCTGGTCGCGCCGTTCGACTGTGGTCCCGGAGATGGTGGGGCATACGATCGCGGTGCACAACGGCAAGAAGTTCATCCCGGTATATGTCACCGAGAACATGGTGGGCCACAAGCTGGGCGAGTTCAGCTTTACCCGCCAGTTCAAGGGACATTCCATGCGGGCTGCGACGGAAACAGCCGCCAAGCCGGCTGGAATTCCAGGTGGTCCGGGAGCGATTTCGCCGGCAGCCCCGGCAGCGCCGAAGGCGTAGGAAAATCGCTTTTGGCTCTTGGCTTTTAGCTTTTGGCTAAGAGCGAAAGGCCAAGAGCTTCAGAGCTGAGACGAAGACTATGGAATTTCGAGCTGAAATGCGGTACCTGCGAGTTTCGCCGCAAAAGGCGCGCCTGGTGCTGGAACTGATCAAGGGACGCCGCGTCGAAGAGGCACGCAACACGCTGCTGTTCACCAAGAAGCGCGTGGCAGCGCACGTGGGCAAGCTGCTGCAGTCCGCGCTGGACAACGCGAACTTTCTTGCCAGCGAAAAGGGACTCGATGTCGAGATCGATAACTTGTATGTGAAGAGCGCGATCGCGAACGAAGGGCCGCGCATGAAGCGCATTCGTCCGGCGCCGCAAGGGCGGGCCTACCGCTATCAGCGGCGTATCGCGCATATCATCCTCATCCTGGCGGAACGTGGGAAGGGTGGCGACAAGGCTGCACATGTTGCCGGGGAAGGCAGGATGGCGCCTCCGGTGAAGGGTAAGCGGCGGGCTCCGGCGGTGAAAGCCGCTGGCAAGGCTTCCGGCAAGAAGAAAGCCGCGGCGAAATAGGCTAGCAGCAGATTCCTCACCGGCGCTTTGCGCGGGTTCGGAATGAGACGGTTGATCGGGTTTGATTAGGAGAAGCAATGGGACAAAAAGTCCATCCTTATGGTTTTCGCCTTGGCTACACCAAGCCTTGGAAGTCGCGGTGGTTTGCCGAGCGTGATTACGACAAGCAGCTCTACGAAGACGTCAAGCTCAAGGCCGAACTGAAGGACAAGCTGAAGTCGGCGGGGGTGAGTTCGATCGAGATCGAGCGCCCGGGGAACAAGCTGCGCATCATCATCAAGACGGCGCGCCCGGGAATCATCATCGGACGCAAGGGCGCGGAAATCGACAAGCTCAAGGCCGAACTGCAGAAGAAAACTGCGGGTAAGGATATTTTTGTCGACATCCAGGAAGTGCACAAGCCGGAACTCGACGCGCAGCTTGTGTCGGAATCGATCGCACTGCAACTGGAAAAGCGCGTGGGTTTCCGGCGCGCGATGCGCAAGGCGGTGGATTCGGCGCTGCGCTTCGGATGCAAGGGAATCAAAGTTCGCGTGAGCGGACGGTTGAACGGCAATGAAATCGCGCGTTCCGAGTGGTACCTGCAGGGACGGCTTCCGCTGCATACCCTGCGTGCGGACATTGACTACGGCTTCACCGAGGCGCGGACCACTTACGGAGTGATCGGCGTGAAGTGCTGGGTATACAAGGGCGAAATTTTGCCGACCAAGAAGCGCGAGCCGCAAACGGCCGTAGCGGGCGGATTTTAAAGAAGTTTAGCTAAGAGCCACGAGCTAGAAGCTAAGAGCTGATTCTATGTTGATGCCAAAGAAAGTGAAGTACCGCAAGCAGCAGCGCGGGCGCATGACCGGCAAAGCCTGGCGCGGATCCACGCTGTCTTTCGGCGATTTCGGCCTGAAAGTGCTGGAGCCGGGATGGATTACCGACCGTCAGATTGAAGCCAGCCGCGTGGCTATGACTCGTTTCGTGAAGCGCGGCGGCAAGATCTGGATCCGGGTCTTTCCCGACAAGCCGGTGACCAAGAAGCCGGCCGAAACCCGTATGGGCAAGGGCAAGGGTGCTCCCGATCACTGGGTCGCGGTAGTGCGTCCGGGAAAAATTCTGTTTGAGATGGAAGGCGTGACGCTGGCCGATGCCTCGGAAGCATTGCGGCTGGCTTCACACAAGCTGCCGCTGCGCACGACCCTGGTCAAGCGCGAAGGCGCGATGCACTAGAAGCCGTCAGCTATCAGCCTTCAGCCGTCAGCTTGACGGTTGAACGATTCTGGTTGAGAGCTGAAGGCTGAGAGCTGAGAGCGATTTTATGAAAGCAGACAAGATCAGAAACCTGACGGATGCCGAACTGCAACACCAGGAGCGCGATCTGGCCGATCAGCTGTTCAAGCTGAAGTTCCAGCTGAACATGGGCCAGACTGAAAGCCTGAAAAAAATTCGCGGCCTGCGCAAAGACATTGCGCGCGTCAAAACGCTGGTGAGCGAGCGCTCGCGGACAGCCGCAACGGAGAAACGATAATGGCGGGAACCAGAACAGCAACCCCAGCAACTCAGAAAGTGCAGGGCCGCCGCAAGGAAGTGGTGGGAGAAGTAGTCTCCAGCCGCATGCACAAGACCATCGTGGTGACGGTGACACGCAAGAAATCGCATCCATTCTACGGCCGCGTGATCGCGCGCAACAAGAAGTTTTACGCGCACGATGAAAGCAATGAAGCGCGTGTGGGCGACGTGGTGCGGATCGAAGAGACGCGTCCGTTGTCGAAGCTGAAGCGCTGGAAGTTGAAGGATATTGTGCGCAAGGCCGCGATCGTGCCGGAAGCTGCGGTCGACGTCGCGGTGAAGTAACGGCGATGCGGAGACAAGGGAGACTGACGCCATGGCTTTGATGATGAGATCGATGTTGGAGGTCGCCGACAACTCCGGCGCCCGCAAGCTGCAGATGATTCTGCCGCTGGGCGGTTCGACCGGATTGAACGCCGGGCTGGGCGACATTATCACCGCCGCAGTCAAGGAATCGGTGCCCGAGGGCCAGGTGCAGAAGGGCAAAGTCGTGAAGGCGGTTATTGTGCGCACCCGCAAGGAACACCGGCGCCGCGATGGCACTTACATCCGCTTCGATTCGAATGCAGCGGTGCTGATCAACGACGCGGGCGAGCCGGTGGGAACGCGCGTGTTCGGGCCAGTGGCGCGCGAGCTGCGCGAGAAGAAATTTTTGAAGATTGTATCTTTGGCACCCGAAGTAATCTAGAGCGCGGTCTGCGGTGTTAGGTCTTCGGTTTTTGGCTGGATACAGAGACGAGTTTAGATATGAGAACTGTAAGCACAGCACACGTGAGAGTGGATATCCGGCGCAACGATACCGTGAAAGTGATCACCGGACGTGACAAGGGCAAGGAAGGACGCGTGCTGCGCGTGTTTCCGAACGATGCGAAGCTCCTTGTGGAGCACGTAATGATGGTCAAAAAGCACGTACGTCCGAATCCGCAGCGCAACATCATGGGTGGTATCGCCGAGCAGGAGAGCCGGATCGCGATCTCCAACGTGCAACTGGTGTGCCCGACCTGTGGCCCGGTCCGAATCGGACATGAGAAGCGCGGCGATAAGAAAGTCCGAGTATGCAAGAAGTGTGACACGACGCTGGACAAATAGGCTGCCGGCTCTTGGCCATTGGCTTTTGGCTTGGGGCTAACGATGCGGGCAGTGAAGTGGAAATTGAATCTCACGAACCGGTATACGCGGGTGGTTTAGAGCTAAGGGCCAAGAGCTAAAAGCTTGCTGCAACCCGAAACCGTGAGAGGGAAGTTGACGGGACGAAATGGCAAAAGATAAGAAATCATCGAAGGAAGGTTCGCAGGAGCAGAAGGCTCCCGACCAGGCTCGGCATAGCGCGAAGGAACGTCCGCGTCTGCGCTCGAAGTTTGAGAAGGAGGTTGCTGCGGCCTTGCTGAAAGAGCTGGAACTGAAGAATCCGATGGCGGTTCCGCGGCTGCACAAGATTGTCGTCAATATGGGTGTGGGCGAGGCGACGCAAAACGCGAAGGTGCTCGATCCGGCGGTCAACGAGCTGACTCAGATTACCGGGCAGAAGCCGGTTACAACGCGCGCCAAGAAGTCGATCGCGGCGTTCAAAGTCCGCGAAGGCCAGGCGATCGGAGCGATGGTTACGCTTCGGGGCGACCGTATGTACGAATTTTTTGACCGGCTGGTGAATATCGTTCTGCCGCGCGTCCGCGACTTCAAGGGCGTTTCGACCAAGTCGTTCGACGGGCGCGGGAACTTCACGCTTGGGCTGCACGACCAGTTGATCTTCCCGGAGATCTCTTACGAGAAGGTCGATAAGCTGAAAGGGATGAACGTCACCATCGTGACCACAGCGGCAAACGATAACCAGGCGCGGACGTTGTTGAAGCATTTGGGGATGCCCTTCCGGGCGCAATGAGATTGCGCTGTTAGAACGTTGCTTGCAACGTCTTAGCGGCGGCGGACGAGGCGTAACAAGTTACGTCTCTACAGAGGGAGTTTTAAAGTTGGCAACTACAGCAAAAAGAGTTAAGGACGCAAGGAAACCGAAGTTCTCTTCGCGCAAGCACAACCGCTGCCAGTTATGCGGACGTCCGCGCGCGTTTCTGCGCAAGTTCGGCCTGTGCCGCTTGTGCTTCCGCCAGCTCGCGCTGCGCGGTGAGATTCCAGGGGTTTCGAAGTCGTCCTGGTAGAAGAAAGTCGTTAAGTGCAGGTCGTTAGCCGTTAGTCGTTTGCAAAAGCTGGCGGCTGCGAGAGAACGGCGAACGACTATTGACCAACGACTAACGACGCATTATGAACGACCGAAGTTGAAGTTGATGTTGCAGCTGCCGCAGGTTCTCCGCTCGGTGCGGAGCGAACGGGTGGCTCAAGGAGAAGCAAAGCGATGAGGTTGACCGATCCGGTCGCAGACATGCTGACGCGAGTGCGGAATGCACTCCAGGCCCGGCATCAAAAAGTTGATATCCCGGCTTCGCGCTTGAAGCTCGAGATTGCCCGCATTCTTAAGGAAGAGGGCTATATCTCGAATTTCAAGCCGACTGAAGAGGAAGGCCACAAGGTCATCCGGGTATACCTGAAGTACGGCGCCAACAACGAAGCGGCGATCTCGAAGGTGGAGCGCGTGTCGCGCCCGGGCTGCCGCGTCTACGTGCGCCGCACCGAGATTCCGCGCGTTCTGGGCGGCATGGGGATCAATATCCTGACCACCCCGCGCGGTGTGATGACCGGACGCCAGGCCCGCAAAGAAGGCGTGGGCGGCGAGTTGCTTTGTCAGATTTGGTAGAGAACCAGCTATCAGCTATCAGCTGTCAGCCTTCAGCTAAGGCGGCAGCGAATCAAGCTGAGAGCTGACGGCTGAGAGCTGAGAGCTAAGATCTTATGTCACGAATTGGAAAAAAACCGATCGCGATTCCCAAGGGAGTTACGATCAAAGTCGAAGGCAACACAGTCCTGGTTCAGGGGCCGAAGGGCAAGCTGGATACCGCTCTGCCCGCCGGAATCACCGTCGAACAAAAGGACGGAGACCTGGTCGCCATCCGCCAGAATGATTCGCAGGCAGCGGTTCATGGATTGGCGCGCGCGCTGGTGAACAACGCGGTCGAAGGCGTCACCAAGGGCTGGACGCGCGATCTGGAAATCGTCGGCATCGGCTACCGCGCCGAGATGAAGGGGAAGACCACAGTTGTCTTCAGTCTGGGCTTTTCCCATCTGATCGAGTATCCGCTGCCGACTGGAGTCGAGGCGACGGTTGACGCCAAGCAGACAAAGATCACGCTGACCGGAATCGACCGGCAGCAAGTCGGGCAGGTGGCTGCGGAAATGCGGTCGTTGCGTCCGCCCGATCCATACAAGAACAAAGGTGTGCGTTATTCGGGTGAGCGCCTGAAAAAGAAAGTCGGAAAGACCGGAGCGAAGTAGCGGTCGTCGTCAGTCGCCGGTCGTTCGCGGAGTCAGGCGCTGCCGGTCAGTGCGGCGCGAGTTGAGAAGGTGCAGTACTGTCGGGAGTCTTGGGCCAACGGCCCAACGACAAACGACCAAGGACAGATTGCATGCTGAGAAGAATTGGAAAAAACGAAAAGCGTGGATACGTGCACACGCGCATCCGCAAGAAGATGCAGGGAACGGCGGAACGTCCACGGCTGAATGTATACCGTTCGCTGAATCATATTTATGTGCAGGTGATCGACGATCTGCATGGTAAGACGCTGGTGTCCGCAAGTTCGGCCGAAGGCAAGAAGGAAAATCGGCGCACCGGTGGCAACGTGTCCGCGGCGAAAGAGATAGGCAAGACCATTGCCGAACGCGCCAAGGCCAAGGGCGTCACCAAAGTTATTTTCGACCGCGGTGGATACATCTATCACGGGCGCGTGAAGGCTCTGGCCGACGCGGCGCGCGAAGCGGGATTGCAGTTTTAAAAACCGCTTTTGGCTTTTGGCTCTTGGCGGTTAGCTGGAGCGCACAGGCCAAGAGCCAAGAGCTAACAGCCAAAGGCTAGGTTTACAAATGCCAACAGTGATTAAAAAGCTCGATGCAGGTTCGTACCAACTGAAAGACCAGGTGGTCGCGATCAACCGCGTGACGAAAGTGGTCAAGGGCGGCAAGAATCTTTCGTTTGCGGCGCTGGTCGTGGTGGGCGATCCTTCAGCGGGCGTCGTGGGCTACGGTTCGGGTAAAGCGAAAGAGGTTCCGCAGGCCATCCGTAAAGGGATCGAGTCGGCGAAGAAGAATCTGATCAAGGTTAACCTGACGCAGACTTCAATTCCGCACCTGATTCTGGGCCGCTATGGTTCCGGGAAAGTATTGCTCAAGCCCGCTCCGGAAGGCACGGGAGTCATCGCGGGGGGCGCGGTGCGTGCGGTGATGACGTCGGTGGGGATCCAGAATGTACTAACGAAATCGATCGGCACAACCAACCCGCACAATGTGATCAAGGCGACGTTCGATGCGCTTCGCCACCTCAAGAGCCGTGAGAGTGTCGCGACCATGCGCGGCAAGACGGCGCAGGAACTGTAAACAGGAATTTCAGGGGTTTGAAATGACGGCGAAGAAAACGAATGTGAGCAGCGGCAAGTTGCACCTGAAGTGGGTGCGCTCCGCAATTTGTGCCCCGACAAAACAGAAACTGGTGGTCAAGGGACTGGGATTCACCCGGCTGAACCAGGTCATCGAGCGTCCCGACAACGCGGCGATCCGCGGCATGGTGGCCAAGGTCCCGCATCTGGTCGAGTTTGTAGAATAGCTCTCAGTTTGTCAGCTATCAGCCCTCAGCGCAAAACGCTTTGGCTGATAGCTGATAGCTGATGGCTGAAAGCTTACTTATGAATCTTTCAAATATTCGAGCACCGAAGAAGGCTACCGAGAAGCGCAAGCGCGTCGGTCGCGGCATGGGTTCCGGCATGGGCAAGACATCGACCCGCGGACACAAGGGCCAGCGTTCGCGCACCGGTTCGCGCATGATCCGCGGTTTTGAAGGCGGCCAGATGCCACTGCATCGCCGCATGCCCAAGCGTGGTTTTACCAACATCTTCCGCAAGGAATACAACATCGTGAGCCTGGAGCGCCTGGTGGAACTCGGGGAAACGACTATTACGCCCGAAGTCCTGCGCAAAGCCGGAGTGGTCAAGACCAAGCATCCGGTAAAGATTCTCGGGGACGGTGAGTTAAAAGCGGCAATTACGGTGCACGCACATAAATTCTCGAAGTCGGCGCAGGAAAAAATTACCAAGGCGGGTGGCAAGTTTGAGGTCTTGCAGTAATGTTCGACAAGCTGGCTAACATCTTCCGGATCCCGGACCTGCGCAGGCGAATTCTGTTCACGCTGGCGCTGTTGTTCGTCTACCGGTTGGGCGGGCACATCCCGACGCCGGGAATTAATGCCGACAAGCTGGCGCAGTTCTTCGAATCGAACCAGGGATCGTTTCTGGGGTTTGTCGATCTGTTCTCCGGCGGACAGTTGCGCCGCCTCACGATCTTCGCCCTGGGCATCATGCCCTACATCACCGCGTCGATCATTCTGCAATTGCTGACGGTGGTATATGAGCCGCTGGCCAAACTGCAGAAAGAAGGCGAACTTGGCCGCAAAAAGATTACGCAGTGGACTCGTTACATTACGGTAATTCTCAGCGCCGTGCAGTCTTTCGGCATCGCCTTCGGTCTGCAAAAGCAGGGCGACTTCGTGCTCACTCCGGGCTACAGCTTCATTCTGATGACCATGCTGACTCTGACCACGGGCAGCGCTTTCATCATGTGGCTGGGCGAGCAGATTACTGAACGCGGCGTGGGCAACGGTATGTCACTGCTGATCTTTGCCGGCATCGTGGTTGGGTTGCCCCGCGGCGTCGTCGACCTGGTCGAGAAAGCCAAGAACGCAACCTGGGGAGCGATGACCTTCCCGCTGATGGTTTTCCTGGTCATCTTCATGATCGCGGTGGTGGCGTTCATCGTGTATGTCGAACGCAGTGAGCGGCGAATTCCGGTGCAATACGCCAAACGTGTGGTTGGACGTAAGGTCATGGGCGGGCAGTCCACACACCTGCCGCTGCGGGTTAACGCCGGCGGCGTCATGCCCGTGATTTTCGCCTCTTCGATTCTGACATTGCCGCAGACCATAGGCTATGGCCTGAAAAGTAACCGCTACTTCGGAGATCTGATTCGCTATCTCGGCTGGGGCGAGCCGCTGTACACACTGTTGTATGCGGTGGGAATTATTTTCTTTGCGTACTTCTACGTGTCGATCGTGTTCAATCCCAGCGAAGTCGCCGATAACATGCGTAAGTACGGGGGATTTATTCCCGGCATTCGTCCGGGCAAGCGCACAGCCGACTTCATCAATGAAGTGCTCACGCGCATCACACTGGTGGGTGCGCTGTACCTGATCATCATTTCGTTCATTCCAGAGTGGATGATTGCCGGCATTCACTTGAACCATTTGCCGTTCTGGCTGGGTGGCTCGTTTTTCGAGCGGCTTCCCGTGTGGGTAACCAACGGTTTGGGCGTGAATTTCTATTTTGGCGGTACGTCGCTGCTGATCGTGGTGGGCGTCGCCATGGATACGGTGACCCAGATCGAGGCGCAATTGATCATGCGCCATTACGATGGATTTACGCCGCGCAGCGGCCGCATCCGTGGCCGTAGATGGTAGGACTGTGTTCGTAGGGACGTAGCTTGCTGCGTCTCTACCGGCGGCATCGATGCTGCAGAGACGTTGCAAGTAATGTCTCGATGACTGGGATTCTAGAGGTTGCTCCATCTCGGCTGCTTGGGGCGCCGGGGAGATTGAGATCGGGAGGCTTTGGCCAAGCCGATGGCGCAGGAAACCTCACGAAATGTGGGACCCGTAGTACTGCTCGGTCCGCCGGGGGCGGGAAAAGGCACTCAGGCGAAGCGCATCCGGGAGCGTTACCAGATTCCGCATGTGTCGACAGGAGACTTGCTGCGGGAAAACGTAGCGCTGGGAACCGAACTGGGCGAGGCTGCAAAAGCGGTGATGGCGCGCGGCGAGCTGGTTTCCGACGACCTGGTCTGCAACATGGTCCGCGAACGGCTGTTGCTGGCGGACTGCAATCGCGGTTATGTTCTCGATGGGTTTCCGCGAACTGCGGCCCAGGCGGGATGGCTGGATGCTCTGCTGGAACACGAGATCTTTGACAATCCGCGAGCGACCCGGGCTTGGCCAATTGTGATCCGCCTGGACGTCGACTATAATCAATTGTTGCTTCGGATCACCGGACGCCGTTCTTGTCCCACCTGCGGAAGGATCTATAACGTCCACTTCCAGCCGCCCCGCGTAGATGAACTCTGCGATCTTGACGGAACCAGGCTGGTGACCCGCGAGGACGATCGGTTCGAAATCATTCAGCCGCGATTGACGGCCTATCAGGAGCAAACTCGTCCGGTAGCGGATTATTATCAGCGCACGGGAAGGCTGATCTCGGTGAACGGCGATTTGCCGATGGACCAAGTCACCGGTCAGATTTTCAGGATATTGGAAGATCATAACGCGTGAAGATGAGTATGGCGATTGTATGTAAATCGACGGCAGAGATCGACAAGATGCGGCAGAGCGGCCGCATCGTCAGGCAGGTTCTCAATCATGTGAGAACGCTGGTCGCGCCCGGCGTCACGACCATGGATCTCGAACGAGCCGCCGACAAGAAGATCGCGGAACTCGGAGCCAAGCCGGCGTTCAAGGGATATTACGATTATCCCTGTGTGTTGTGCACGTCGGTGAATGAAGAGATTGTGCATGGTATTCCGTCGGAAAAGCGGGTGCTCAAAGCCGGCGAGATCGTTTCGATCGATTGCGGCGTGGTGCTCGACGGATATTACGGCGATGCGGCGATCACGGTTCCGGTGGGCGACGGAGTGAAGCCGGAGTTGCAAAAGTTGCTGGAAGTTACGGAAGCTTCGCTCTATCGCGGCATCGAGCAGGCGCGAATCGGTAACTCGGTGGGCGATGTGGGCGCTGCAGTGCAGGAGCATGTGGAGGCCGCCGGTTTCAGCGTGGTGCGCGAGTTTGTAGGGCACGGGATCGGCACCAAGCTGCACGAAGAGCCGCAGGTCCCGAACTTCGGTGCGCGGGGACATGGCGCGAAATTGCGTGAAGGTATGGTGATTGCTATCGAGCCCATGGTGAATTACGGCAAGCCGGAAACGCGCGTACTCGGCGACAAGTGGACGGCGGTGACCGTGGACGGCAGTTTCAGCGCGCACTTCGAGCACTGCGTGGCGGTGACGAAAGATGGTCCAGTGATTTTGACGCAGTAACTACGCTCTTGGCCTTTGGCTTTTAGCTCTTCAGCTAGAGACCAAAAGCTAACAGCCAAGAGCCGCAAGGGGTGCATGAGCAAAGAAGACGCGATTGAAGTGATGGCGGTGGTTCTGGAACCGCTGCCCAACGCCATGTTCCGGGTGGAACTGGAAAATAAACATCAGGTGCTGGCGCACGTTTCCGGGAAGATGCGCAAGAATTTCATCCGCATTTTGCCTGGAGATAAAGTCGCGGTGGAGCTTTCGCCCTACGATCTGAATCGCGGGCGCATTGTGTATCGGTATAAATGACGCCGTTTAGCAGGCATGAGCGAAGTGGGAGCCTGCTGGCGTCATCCTGAGCGTTCTTTGCGAAGGATCTCATCAGAGGGCGGATAGGCTGGAAAAGTTATGAAAGTACGAGCATCGGTAAAGAAAATTTGTGACAAGTGCAAGGTCATCCACCGCAAGGGCGTAGTGCGGGTGATTTGCGTCATCGCGAAACACAAACAGCGCCAAGGGTAAGGCGCTTTTTAGCTTTTGACTCTTCGCTAAAAGCCGAGAGCCAAAAGCCAAAAGCTCTTAAGGCTGCGGCACAGCCGCCGAGGTTAAGAAAAATGGCACGTATTGCAGGCGTGGATCTTCCCCGCCAGAAACATATCAATATCGCGCTGACCTACATTTACGGGATCGGGCGGCCCCGCGCCGTGCGCATCCTGGACGAAGCCAAGGTCGAGCCGATGAAGAAGGTGCAAGACCTCAGCGAAGAAGAGGTCAACCGCATCCGTACGGTCATTGAGGCCGAAGGTTTAGTGGAAGGCGATCTGCGCAAGGAAGTTTCGATGAACATCAAGCGGCTCATCGAAATCGGCTCCTATCGCGGATTCCGGCATCGCCGCAACCTGCCGGTCCGCGGGCAGCGTACGCATACGAATGCCCGGACGCGTAAGGGTCCACGCAAGGGAACGGTCGCAGCTAAGAAGAAGACTGCGACGAAGACTTAAAATCTGCCGTTGGCTGTTGGCTCTTGGCCTTTGGCTTAGGGCTAAGAGCCAATGGCCAAGAGCCAAAGGCGAATCATGGCAAAACCAGCAGCAGCGGGCGGCACAACTGCCGCACCGGAGAAAAAAGGCAAGAAGAAAACCTTCAAAAAGAAGGAGCGCAAGCACGTTCCGCATGGACTGTGCTACGTGCAGGCGTCCTTCAACAATACGATCGTGACTATCACCGACATGAACGGCAACGTTCTGTCGTGGAAAAGTTCAGGGTCGCTGGGCTTCCGGGGGTCGCGTAAGGGTACGCCCTTCGCTGCGCAGCAAGCCGCTTCGAACGCCGCCAGCATGGCGCGCGATCACGGTGTCCGCAGCGTTGACGTGCGCGTGAGCGGCCCTGGTTCGGGACGCGAGTCGGCGGTGCGCGCGCTGGCGTCATCCGGCATTGAAGTGCGCTCGATTCGCGACGTTACGCCCATTCCGCATAATGGCTGCCGTCCGCCGAAGCGTCGCAGAGTGTAAGCAGCGTCGTTGGTCGTTCGTTGTTCAGTCGTTGGCAGAATCCAGACGGCGAACGACCAAGGGCCGACGACCAACGACCGTTTTATCGTCCGGGATGAAGGGTGAAGCCAAACCTGTAAACCGGTCATCTAAAGGAGAAGAAACTTGGCGCGTTATACCGATGCAGTCTGCCGTCTGTGCCGCCGCGAGGGCATGAAGCTGTTCCTCAAAGGCTCAAAGTGCTTCAGCGATAAATGTCCCATCGAGAAGCGCAATTTCGCCCCTGGACAACATGGAAAAGACCGCAAAGCCAAGATCGTCGGCTACGGTCTGCAATTGCGCGAAAAACAGAAAGCCAAGCGCATTTACTTCACGCAGGAAGGGCAGTTCCGCAACTACTTCGAGAAGGCCGCGCGCTCACGTGGTGTGACGGGCGAGTTGCTCCTGCAACAACTTGAGCGCCGTCTGGACAACGTGGTGTTCCGCTTGGGATTTGCCCAGTCCCGGCGCCAGGCGCGCCAGTTGGTACGCCATGGACACGTCATCGTCAACACCCGCAAGGTGAACATTCCTTCGTATGAAGTGAGCGCGGGAGAAGAGATCTCGATCCGCGAACGTAGCAAAAAGCTCACTGTGCTCGAACTGGCCAAGGAGTTCGCCAGCCACGGCACGATGCCGAGCTGGCTGGAAGTGGATCGCGACAATTACAAGGCGCGCGTGCTTTCACTGCCCAAGCGCGAAGATATTCAATTGCCGGTCAATGAGCAGCTGATTGTGGAGTTGTACAGCAAGTAATCGGAATTGAGTAATTGGGGAATTTAGTAATTGAGTAATTGAAGAGCAAGGCGGGGTTGGGTTTTGATTTCCCAATTACTCAATGCAGTTGGTCTATTTTTCGTGCCAGATCAGCCTTTTCCGGCTTTGACCTGAGTTGGACCACTCAGCGAGTCGGGATTGAGCCAAACGGCCGAAGGAGAAACACATGCTTTGGAAGGGTTTTCAGAAACCGAAACGTCTCGCAGTTGACACTTCTTCCCTCACCGACAAGTACGGAATTTTCTGGGCGCAGCCGTTTGAACGCGGCTTCGGCACGACCGTGGGCAACGCCCTGCGGCGCGTGCTGCTGAGCTCGATTGAAGGCGCGGCCGTCACCGCCGTCAAGATGGAAGGTGTGTTGCACGAGTTCCAGTCGATCCCCGGCGTCGTCGAAGACGCGACCGACATTATCCTCAATCTCAAGCAGATTCCGTTCAAGCTCTCCGGCGACGCGCCCAAGGCGATCTACCTGCGCGCTGATCAGCCGGGCGTGGTCACAAGTGGCATGATCGAAGCCGACGGTGACGTCGAAGTTCTCGACAAAGACGTCTACATCGCGACGGTCAGCGAGGGTGGCAAGCTCGACATGGAAATGCGGTTGAAGCGCGGCCGCGGCTACACTTCCGCCGACAAGAACTTCGACGAAGACCTGGGCATCGGATTCATTCCGATCGACTCTGTTCACTCGCCCGTGCGCAAGTGCAACTACACGGTGGAAGCGGCCCGTCTCGGTCAGATCACCGATTACGACAAGCTCACCCTCGAAGTCTGGACCAACGGCTCCATTACGCCGGCTGACTCGATTGGCCTGGCGGCGAAGCTGCTGAAGGACCACATGAACATCTTCATCAACTTCGAGGAAGAGATCGAAACTGGCACGTCAACTTCGGACGACCGCAAGCCTGAGATCCACAACGAGAACCTCAACCGTTCCGTGGAGGAGCTCGAGCTTTCGGTGCGCAGTTACAACTGCCTGAAGAATGCGAATATACAGACCATCGGCGAACTCGTACAAAAGACCGAAGCCGAGATGCTCAAGACCAAGAATTTCGGCCGCAAGTCGCTGAACGAGATCAAGGAGATTCTTTCCTCGATGGGCCTGAGTCTGGGTATGAAGATCGACGAGCATGGCAACGCGGTTCCGGGACCGACGTCGAACGTCCCGCTACCCGCGTCGGCTTATGGACCGGACGATCAGCTGTAGGAATCGCGCCTCGGGATGGACACGGCTTCAGCCGTGGCACCCGGGGCCAAAATACAAATTGGGGCTTTAGCCCCTGAGGGCTTGAAATGCGTCACAAAGTTGCTGGATACAAACTCGGACGGAACACAGCGCACCGGCGTTCGCTGCTACGCAACCTGGTCACATCAGTGATCGTGGAAGAGCGCATCGAGACCAGTGTTCCCAAGGCCAAGGCTGCGAAGCCGATCGTCGAAAAGATGATCACTCTGGGCAAGCGGGGTGATCTCGCCGCACGTCGTTTAGCCGCCGCCTATCTGATGACCGATGAGGCCGTCGTAAAGCTGTTCGACACCGTCGGACCGCGCTTCGGCGACCGCAACGGCGGATACACGCGAATCATCCGTACCCACTGGAATAAGGGTGACGGCGCCGACAAGGCGTTCCTTGAACTGCTCGGCAGCGAAAAGGTTCTGGACGAGAAGCGCGAGAAACGAGCCGAAGCCCGCGCCAAGAAGGCGGCCGAAGCCAAAAAGGCCATGGAAGATGCCGAAGCGCAGGCCCAGCACGACGGAGGCATCGAGCCGGCGAAAGAGGACTCCGAGAAGAAAGAGTAGTTTCTCGATCGAAAGAGATTTGAGGCACGGCTTTTTGCCGTGCCTTTTTTTCTGCGGGATTACCGGCATTCCGGTTAAAACCTCTGGCCCCCACTCGTACATGTCCCAGCGGGTCAATCAGTCGTAATCTTGCCGCCGCTGTTGTCATCTTTATAAACTTTAGTGAATGGCCTTCACCAAGACTCAGATCGGCATTGCCGTGGGCGCTGGCGCGCTGCTGGTCTTCGTGTTTGTGGGATACCTCTGGTGGCTCAGCAATCAGGGACCGGTGCTGGCGCGATCTGAAGATCACGATCCGCTGACAGGGTTGCCGGTCAGCATCAAGATGAATCCGCTCCGCGATCGTTCGACCGAACACGCCGCGAATAAATTTCTGCACGAATTGCGCGACGGGCATTGCGACGACTTGCTGAACAAGTGGGAGCACGACTACCACAAGAAATACGCTCATTACATCTGCAAATCCGAAGCGCAGCATCCGCTGCTGTCCTGGGAACTGGTCGACTGGGAAGAGGCTTCGCCGCTGATCATTCTCCACTATCGTGGGAAGCGGCTCAGCAATGCAGGTCCAGCTCAACCCGGAGTCGATCAGGATCTCTTCACGCTGACCATGGCGCATCAGGGCGCTGACTGGGAAGTCACCAAGTACGACGCAATGTACTGAGACGGGCGTTGGGTCTTTGGTCGTCGGCTCTCGGATACCCTTTACTCTCTCTCCTCCTCCTCGACATGCTGACTCCCGTGATAAAACTCCTTCATGCCTGCAAGCTTTCCTGAGCGGGAACCGTCCGCAGCGCGCAACATCTACGCCTTCGGAGCCACATCATTCCTGAACGACACGGCCAGCGAGATGGCGTACTGGGTGTTGCCTGCGTTTCTGGTTTCGCTGGGTGCGGGACCAGCGCAGTTGGGATTGATTGAAGGCATCGCTGAAAGTGTTGCGTCGTTTGCAAAACTGTTCTCGGGATATCTCACCGACCGCATCGACCGCCGCAAGCCCCTGGTGGTCGCTGGATATCTTGTCGCTAACGCCGTGAAGCCGCTGCTGGCCGTGGTCAGCGCGTGGTGGCACATTCTGTTGATTCGCTTCACCGACCGCCTTGCCAAAGGAGTGCGCGGCGCGCCGCGCGATGTGATGGTCGCCGAATCCGTCCCGAAAGGCCGGCTGGGCGCGGCGTACGGCCTGATTCAATCGATGGACTCCGCAGGCGCGATCGCCGGTCCTCTGTTGGCGCTGGTTCTTCTTGCGCGCTACGGAATTCGCGGTGTTTTCCTGGCCGCTGCCGTTCCCGGAGCGTTGTGCGTGCTGGTGGCGCTGTTCGGCATCCGCGAAAAGCGCCGGGCGGCTCTAATCAGGGAAGCGCCGAAAATCGGAATCACGTCGAATCCCATTTCACCGTCCGGCGGGCGCATCACATTGCCGGGCAGTTTCTACTTTGTTCTCGTCGCCGTGACTCTATTCTCGCTGGGAAATTCGAGCGACATGTTCCTGGTAATGCGGGCCCAGAGCGTCGGCGTCCGAGTTGCGCTTGCGCCTCTTCTTGGACTCGTCTTCAACATCACTTACACTCTCGGTTCCTGGCCGGCAGGATGGTTTAGTGACCACTTTTCGCGACGCGGTCTTTCCAGAAAGCGGATAGCCGCGGCGGGATATCTGATTTTTGCAGTCGTCTATTTTGTCTTCGGACGCGCTTCATCGACGCTGGCAGTCTGGATCGCGATGGCCATTTACGGCCTCTACTACGCTCTCACGCAGCCGGTGCTGAAGGCGTTGGTGATCGAAACGGTGGGATCCGAAATCCGGGGCCGCGCGCTGGGCATTTATTTCTTTGTCACCAGCGTGGCCACACTCGCGGCCAGCCTGATCACGGGAGAGTTGTGGAAGCATTACGGTGCCAGCATGCCATTTTATTTCTCCGCTGGACTGGCGGTATCATCAGCCGCGCTGCTGTCGACGAAGCGCAGTTCTGTTTGACAGCGTCTTGCCATCCTCAGCAAAGCAAAGGACCTGGCACGCCGCGCTGATTGAATAGGTTCTTCGGCCCGGCAAAAACCGCGGGCTTCAGGGTGACAGACCGGACACGTCCCAGAGGTGCGGCCTCCTAGAAAAGTCTCCCCCAAAGCAAGATCAGAATCTGCGCTACGATTCCGGCGCAGGTATCGAGCGCGACGTCCTTCGGAGTTCCCGTGCGCAGAGGATTGAAGCTTTGGTGCCATTCGTCGAGACTGGCTACCAGCAAGGTGCCCAGCACGGCGAGGTTCGCCCAGCGGATCGTCCATCTCGGATTGCCGACCGTGGGCAGACTTTCGCGCCACGCTCGGAATAACAGAATGCTCAGCAGGGCGTAGCCGAAGACATGGCCCCCCTTGCGGATAAAGAAGTGGATCGTTTCGAAACGCTCAGGACCGATGCCAAACAAAAAATGCAGAATGGGATAAAGGAGTCGCCCTGTATTGGTCGAAGCGCCGATCGAACTTGACTCGACGGCGATGACGATCAGCCACAGGATGGCGGCGATCCACGTCTTCAGAACATTTTTCTGATGAGGGTTCAATCGGCTAAACCGCGGCCCGGTGTCGACGGACAGGACAGCCGAGGGCGACCGTCCTCAGATGAGCACGAACCTAAGTAGGCTCCGTTACTCGATCGCATAGTTCGGAGCCTCGCGGGTGATCATTACGTCGTGTACGTGGCTTTCGCGCAGGCCCGCGCCGCTGATGCGCACAAAGCGCGTCTTCTGCAACAATTCGGAAATCGTCGAGCAGCCGCAGTAGCCCATCCCAGACTTCAGTCCGCCGACCATCTGGTAGACGATCATCGCGACCGATCCCCGGTACGGAACGCGCCCTTCAATACCTTCGGGAACCAGTTTGTCGAGCCGGTTTTTAGGCTCGCCATCATGCGTTGTGGATGCCGATGAAGAATCGTCTTCGGTGGACTGAAAGTAGCGTTCACTCGATCCCTGGGCCATGGCGCCGAGCGAGCCCATGCCGCGATACGATTTGAATGAACGGCCCTGATAGAGAATCAATTCGCCGGGACTTTCATCGGTGCCGGCAAAGAGTGATCCAATCATCACCGCGCTCGCGCCTGCCGCCAACGCCTTGGTGATGTCGCCGGAATACTTGACGCCGCCGTCGGCGATGATGGGCACACCGGAATCCTTTGTCGCACGATACGCTTCCGCGATTGCAGTGATCTGCGGCACGCCCGCGCCGGTGACGACTCGCGTGGTGCAGATCGATCCCGGTCCTATGCCGACTTTGATGCCATCAGCTCCGGCGCGGGCCAATTCGCAAGCGCCATCAAAGGTCGCGACGTTGCCGGCGAGGAGATCCACGTGTGGCAGTTTCGATTTCACCAGCTTCACGGCGTCCAGCACTTTCGATGAATGCCCGTGGGCGCTGTCGATGGCGAGCACGTCAACTTTCGCTTCCGCCAGTTCTTGCGCGCGCTCCAGAAAATCCCCCGTAGCGCCGATCGCAGCGCCCACGCGCAGGCGTCCTTGCGAATCCTTGGCGGCATTGGGATACTTCAGCTTCTTCTGAATGTCTTTGACCGTGATCAGACCCTTTAAATTGTATTTGTCGTCCACCACCAGAAGCTTCTCGACGCGGTGCTGGTGCAGAATTTTTTCCGCCTCTTCGAGCGTGGTCCCCACGGGTACGGTGATGAGATTTTTCTTGGTCATCACTTTGTCGATGGGAATGTCGAAGCGGGATTCAAAACGCAGGTCGCGGTTGGTGAGGATGCCGACCAGCTTTCCGTTCTCGGTAATAGGCACACCGGAAATCTTGTACTTGCGCATGACTTCAAGCGCGTCAGAAACCTTGTCGGTGGCGTGCATGGTCACTGGATCGACAATCATGCCGCTTTCAGAGCGCTTCACTTTGTCGACTTCGTTAGCCTGCTCATCGATGCTCAGGTTGCGATGGATAATGCCGAGGCCGCCCTGCTGAGCGAGCGCAATCGCCATGTGCGATTCGGTGACCGTGTCCATGGCGGCGCTCACGATGGGGATGTTCAGGCTGATGTTGCGCGTGAGCTGCGTCTGCGTGCTGGCCTGCGCCGGGATCACGTCAGAACGGGCTGGCAGCAAAAGGACGTCATCGAAAGTAAGAGCCTCAGGAACGGGAAAATGAATCATAGTTTTTCAGGACTCTCCCAGCCGTTGGGTGATTCTTCATTCTAGAGAGGGCGGGGGATTGAGGCAACTGCACTTGGCTCAGCGAGAGAAAACCTCAACCCCCGAAGGACACAAAAGATCACGAAGGAATTCATTGTTCGGTGTCTCCCATTCGTGCGTCTTCGCATCCATCGTGACTTACCTTCTTGCCGGACATGCGTTATCGGTCGACCGTCAACACGCGGCTGATCTTGTTTCTGATCTAGGCCGCTTTTCGGGCAAAAACCCTGCAAGTGAGCGTCCGAAACGCGAAGTTCCACCTCGGACCCCGGTTTGTCTTTTATGGTGAGGGGGCGTATATTAGGCAATTGAGAACTGTTGTGTAATACCGGCATTTGGCGAAGCACACCAGTGGGCGCAAGCCCACTTTTTAGTTGGAGCCCGCCGGTGGTTGCAGCCATAGCCTGTAAATTATTGGATTCATGGCGCTTGACGTTGATCGCGTGCGGGAAATCGCGGACCGCGTCGCCGCCTCCAGAGGACTCGAGGTAGTCGAAGTCGAGTTTCTCGGCGGAGGTAAGGCGCGGATGCTGCGGGTGTTTCTCGACAAGCCTGCAGCAGGGATCGATCCGGGGTTGGATTAACGCAGGGCGTGACGCACGAAGACTGTGCCAACTTCAGTCGAGAGTTTGGCACCATTCTCGACGTCGAAGACGTAATGCCGGGCTCGTACACGCTCGAAGTTTCATCGCCGGGGCTGGATCGCAGGTTGATCAAAGCGGCGGATTTCAGTCGCTTCACCGGCAGCCGCCTGAAACTGACAACGCGGCAGCCGTTGAACAGCAACCGGCACTTTGAAGGGCGCCTGGAAAGTTTTCACGACGGCCGGTTGACGCTGGATTTGAGCGTGGCTAGTTCCAAGTCGCGCAAGAAAATGGGCGACGCCGCCGGGCAGAAAATTGAAATCGAGTTCGCCAACGTCGAGAAGGCGAATTTAGTGCCGGAACTCTGAAATGCGGGCGGTCGTGGGCCTGCTTAAGACCAGCACCTGCGACCTGAGACCAGCAGATGAAAGTCAGCATTCATAACGGAATACTTTTATGGCAAGTGAGCTCTACAACACGATCGACGCACTGAGCCGGGAAAAAGGGATTGATCCGCAGATTGTAGTCAGCGCGGTGGAAGACGCCATCGTCATGGCTACGCGCAAATACTATAAGTCGCAGGAAAACCTGCATGCGAAGCTGGATAAAGAGACCGGTAAGATCAACGCCTTTGCGGTGAAGACAGTCGTCGAGACGCCAGAGCAGGTCGAGGATGCGAATCTTCAGATCACGGTGGAAGATGCGCGCAAGGTCGATCCCAGCCTCGAGGTCGGCGGCGAGTTGCACATTCCCAAAGTGACCGAAGGCATTCTGGGGCGCATTGCCGCGCAACTCGCGAAGCAAGTCATCTTTCAGAAAGTGCGCGAAGCCGAGCGCGACACGGTTTACAACGAATACATCGGCCGCGTGGCGGAAATCGTCAATGCCACGGTAAAGCGAGTGGAAGGTCCCGATGTGATTTTCGACATCGGCAAGGCCGAAGCACGCATGCCCCGCAAGGAGCAGTCGCGGCTGGAGTCGTTCGCGGTAGGCGAGCGCGTACGGGTCGTAATCGCGCGTGTCGAGCGAGCGTCCAAAGGACCGGGCGTGGTGGTTTCGCGCGCCGCGCCGGATCTGGTGCAGCACTTGTTCCAGACCGAGGTTCCGGAAATTTACGACGGCACCGTGGTGATCCGCGCCATTGCCCGCGAAGCCGGCGAGCGCACCAAGATCGCGGTCATGTCGAAAGACAAAGACGTCGACGCGGTGGGCGCATGCGTAGGCATGAAGGGCATGCGCGTGCAATCAATCATTCGCGAACTGCGGGGCGAAAAGATCGACATCATCGAATATCACGAGGACGCCGTCACCTTTGCCGAGAAGGCGTTGCAGCCCGCGAAGGTGAGCCGCGTCACGGTGATCGACAGCGCAGACAAGCATCTCGAAGTCGTAGTCGAAGACAGCCAGTTGTCACTCGCCATCGGCAAGAAAGGCCAGAACGTCCGCCTGGCGGCAAAGCTGCTGGGATGGAAGATCGACATCAAGAGCGAAGAAGAGAAACGGCAGGAAGTGGAGTTGCAGATGGCAGCGATGGCTCCTCCCGCGACGACTCCGCTGGAGAATGTTCCGGGCCTGGGTGAGGGGTTGGTCGAGAAGCTTACGGCTGCGGGCGTCTCCACGGTAGAAGCACTCGCCGACATGACTCCCGAACAACTGGAAGCCATCGAAGGGATTGGTCCCAAGACGGTGGAAAAAATCAGCCTCGCGGTGAATAATTATTTCGCCAGCCTGGAAGGCGATGCGGTCGCCGTGGAAGGCGAAGTGGTGGCCGAGGACGTTGTGACGGAAGAGGTTGCCGCGGCGGAAGTTCCCGCCGAAACCGTGCCGGAAGCCGCGGCCGAAATCGCCGCGAGTGAAGAAGAGACGCGTGAAATTGCAGTTGCTCCTGAAGCAACGGGAGAAGCTGCTGTGACTGAAGAACACGAGCATAAGCCGGAAGACGGCTCGGCTCCGGAAACGACCGAGTAGTATGGCACGCGCCAATCTAATTGCGACGACGTGCGAACACAAGAAGACGACTCCGTGAGGCTGCGATGAAGACCTAAGCCACAACACGGGGTACAAGAAAGGCCGGATGAGCAAGGTTCGAATCAACGATCTCGCCAGGGAGCTGGAAGTTAAAAGCAAGGCTATTCTCGATGTCCTGGAAGCAGTCGGGGTGACCGAGAAGAAGACCCATTCCAGTTCGCTGGAAGACTTCGAGGCGGAAAAGGTGCGAGTCCGCCTGCGTGGATTGGCGGAAGCCGCGTCGCCGACCGCCAAGTCGGCGCGCCCAGTGCGCGGCGAAGAGGAAATCAAGACCAAGATTGACTTGTCAAACATCTCCCGGCCGGGAGATGTGCTCAGAGCCATCACGCAACAGAAGGAAGTGGTAGCGCCTACAGCGCGCCCGCCTGTGCCGCCAGTGGCCGCAAAGCCCACAACAGTCGCTGCGCCGCCAGTGGTAAGGCCGTCAGCAGCGGTTGTGGCGCCTCCCGTTCCTCCGCCGTCCGCGCCGCGCCCCACTGTGGTTCCGGCCGCCCCGACTGCAGAAAGGCCCACTTTCGCTGCGTCCACACCTTCGTCCCCAGTAGTAATAGCGCCACGCGTTTCTACACCGCCGATCGCCGTGGTAGCCCCGCCTGCTCAACCGCCTGTGGTGGCGTCATCGGCGCCACAGACTCCGGCAGTTTCGAGTCCCGTCGCACCGCCCCCACTAGCCAGGCCGCAGCCGCCCGCGCCACGCATGATTGTGCCGCAAACCGGGCCGCGTCCCGTATATAAGGCTCCCCCGCCGCGTCCGGTGGTAACGCCTACTGTGCAACCTGGAGTGCCGATCGGAATGCGTCCCGCTCCCGGCCGCCCTGTACCTGGGCAGCCAATTTTCCAGCGTCCCCGCCCGCAAGCACCGGGAATCGGCGCGCCGCGTCCGCCGCTGCGTCCGGGCGAACGCCGTCCGATGCATCCCACGCGCACGGCGCCAGCAGGCGCTCGTCCTCTCGGCGTCGGCCCTGGATTGCCTCCTCCAGGTCCGGCTCGTCCGGGCAGCCGGCCGGGAGGTCCATCTCGGCGGCCCGGGCAGCGCTATGTTCCTCGCGGGGTAAAAGAAGGCCCAATGAAGGGCTACACACCACCGCCCCGCATGGTGGTGTCGAACGAGCCGATGCCGATCACGCGCAATATCACGATCACGGAGGGCATCAGCGTCAAGGATCTCGCGGAGAAGCTCGATATTCGCGTGAAGGATGTAATCTCACGCCTGCTCGGCCGGGGTGTGTTCGCGACGGTGAACCAGACCCTCGACGCGGAACTGGCGAGCGAGATGGCGCGCTTCTTCGGCGCCGACACGAACGTGATTACGTTCGAAGAGCAGGCTTCAAAAGACATCGACGCTGCCGCGGGAAGCGGGGAAGATTCCACGATCGAGGTCACGCCGCGTCCGCCGGTAGTCACCATCATGGGCCATGTCGATCATGGCAAAACTACGCTGCTCGACGCGATCCGCCTCACTAACGTCGCGGGAGGCGAGGCCGGCGGCATCACGCAGCACATCGGCGCCTACAAAGTTCGCATCACTGACAAAGAATCTCCGGCGTTAGGCCGCGAGATCGTGTTCCTCGATACGCCCGGTCACGAAGCTTTCACCCGCATGCGTTCCCGCGGAGCCAAGGCGACTGACATTGTTGTCCTGGTCGTGGCCGCCGACGACGGCGTCATGCCGCAAACACTTGAGGCCATCGATCACGCGCACGCCGCCGAAGTTCCGATAATTGTCGCGGTAAATAAAATCGACAAGCCCGAGGCCATGCCTGACCGCGTCAAAAAGCAACTCGCCGACCGCGGCCTGATGCCCGAAGACTGGGGCGGCAAGACCGTATTCGTCGATGTTTCAGCCAAGAAGAAAACTAATCTAAATCTGTTGATGGAAATGATTTGCCTGGTCGCAGACCTCGGCGAGTTGAAAGCGACACCAGAGCGCGCTGCAACGGGCGTCGTGCTCGAGGCGAAACTCGATCGCGGCCGCGGACCTGTGGCCACCGTTCTGGTGCAGAACGGCACGCTCAACGCCGGCGACAACTTCGTCGTGGGCAATGTTTACGGCAAGATCCGCGCCATGTTCGACGATCGCGGAGCAGTGCTCAAGTCTGCGCCGCCGTCAACGCCTGTCGAAATCCTCGGCATGGAAGGTCTGCCGCAAGCCGGCGATCAGTTTGTTGTCGTGGCCGATCGCGACAAGGCCCGCGGCATCTCCGAATATCGCGAGCAGAAAGCCCGCGAGGCCATGCTGGCCAAGAGTTCCCGCGTGTCGCTCGAAGGACTGGCGGAGCAGATCAAGACCGCCGGCACCAAGGAACTGAACATCATCCTCAAGGCCGACGTGGGTGGTTCAGTCGAAGTGCTCAGCGACTTGCTCACCAAGCTCTCGAACGACAAGGTGCGGCTCAAGCTGCTGCGCTCGGGCGTAGGCGCAATCACCGAAACCGACGTGCTGCTGGCGTCGGCGTCAAATGCGATCATCATCGGCTTCAACGTACGTCCGGAGCGCAAGGCGCAGGAGCTGGCGGAACAGGAGGAAGTCGACATTCGCCTGCACTCGATCATTTACGAACTGCAGGACGAGATCAAGCGCGCCATGAGTGGCCTGCTCGAACCGACCATCAAGGAAACCTATCAGGGCCGCGCCGAAGTGCTCGAGACCTTCCGCATCCCCAAAGTTGGGACCATCGCTGGCTGCCGCGTGACCGATGGCCTGATCAAGAACAACTCCGAAGTGCGGCTGCTGCGCGACAACGTGGTCGTCTTCAAAGGCAAAGTCGGCTCGCTGCGCCGCTTCAAAGACGATGCCAAGGAAGTTACCAACGGCATGGAGTGCGGCATCTCAATCGCGAACTACGGCGACATCAAGGCCCGCGATGTCATCGAAGCCTTCGTCACCGAACGGATCGCGGCGGAAGTGATCGCGTAGAAACCGTCGTTGGCCGTTTGTCGTTGATCGTTGGCTAAGAACCGTGCCTCGACGGTTTTGCCAACGATTGTTCTTAGCCTGCTGAGCGGGCTAAGGGACCAGCGACGAACGACCGCCATGATCGCCTTTCTCACTCTCGAACTCCACATCGAAGCCGCGCAATCGATCAAGGACCGCCGCCAGGTTGTTCGCAGCCTGAAAGACCGGCTGCGTACCAGCTTTAATATTTCGGTCGCGGAACTTGATGCTGCAGAACTCTGGAATCGCGCCACGATCGGCGTCGTGAGCATCTCGAATTCACGCGACTATCTCGACGGCCTGATGAAAAACGTGGAGCGCGCGGCCACCCGCATCGCAAACAATCATGGCGCCGACATCGCTGATTCATTCGTGGAGTATTTTTGAGAACTGTCGTTGGTCGTAGTCGCTAGTCGTTGGTCTTTAGACATTCTCAGGGGTCTCATCGGTTTGCCCAACGACTAATAAACCGACGACTAACGACAGCTTCGCCCCTAACACGCTGTTACCTCCGTACTTATCGCATCCGCCAAAACAGCGCGACAATGACGCTGCGAACAATGGCCCATCCGGGCCAACACTTGCGCCGCGTTTTCTGATATTCTCATGCGTTTTACTTCAGTGCGTTTTGTCAGGGTGAGACTGTGGAGAAGCGGGGGGTCAAATATCATCGCGGACGGTTAGGAGAAGCCTTTCGCGAGGAGATCGAAGCGCTGGTCGAAGGCGAACTTGGCGATCCGCGCATCGGTCTGGTCCGAGTGACTGGCGTGCATCTCGCCGAGGACGGGCGTTCAGCGCAGGTTCTGGTAGATGTCGACGGCGACGAGGCCGAGGCCGAGCGCAGCTTGCAGGGGCTCGATGCCGCGAAAGCGTACATCCGGCATGAGCTTGCAGATCGTCTGCGATTGAGGCGCTCGCCCGAATTGGTTTTCCGAGTCGATCGGTCGGATCGAGAAAAGGCACGTGTCGAACAGCTGTTGGAGCGGGTGAAGAAACGAGGCAAGGCCCGCAAGGAAACCGGTGGAGAGAACGCATAACAGGCTCGAGGACGTGCTCCGGCAGATCGGACAGCGCGAACGTTTCGTGCTGACTTCGCACGCTCGGCCCGACGGCGACGCCGTTGGATCGGCGCTGGCCTGCTGCCAGATACTGCGCGCCATGGGCAAGCAGGCTGACGTCGTTTTGCACGACGGCGTGCCGCGCATCTACCGTTCGCTCCCGTTTGCCGACCAGGTCGTGCAATCAAGCCGCGTTGCGGGCGGCTACGAGGCCGCCATCATTCTCGAGTGCGACAGCATTAATCGTACTCGCCTCGAAGGGCTCGAAAACCAGTTCCTGATCAGCATTGATCATCATGTCAGCGGGCGTCCGTTTGCTCACGTAAATTGGATCGATCCTCACGCGGTTGCGACTGCCGAAATGGTGTTCAGCTTGGCGCGGGAAGCTGGCGTGAAGTCTTCTCCGGAGATCGCGACCTGTCTCTACACGGCGCTGATGACCGACACCGGTTCGTTCATGTTTCAGGGCACGAATCAGAACACCTTCTCCCTGGCGCGGGAACTCGTTCTGGCTGGAGCCGATCCGGCACACTGCGCGCGCGGGATTTATTTCGCGCACTCCGTGGCGAAAATCCGATTGCTCGGCGAAGCGCTGCGCAACCTTCAACTGGAAGGCCACATTGGCTACGTCTGGGTGACGCAGGAGCAGATGGAACTCTGCGGCGCCATTGAAGAAGACTGCGAAGGTCTGGTGAATTACGTGCTGTCCATCGGGGGTGTGGAAGTGGCGGCGTTCTTTCGCGAGTTGCCGGGCAGTCGTTATCGCGTGAGCCTGCGTAGCAAAGGCAAACTCGACGTGGCCCGCGTGGCCGAGAGTTTCGGCGGCGGCGGCCACGAATGCGCCAGCGGATGCTCGCTCACCGGCCCGCTGCGTGAAGCGGTGCGTCAGGTGCTTTCCCAGATTCGGCGGGGACCTTCCGTACAATAGAAAACGATTTCAGATTTCAGATTTGTGATTGTAGACTGACGGGCTCAGTCGTCCGCGGAGATTCGGTTCTTCAAATCTAAAATCTGCAATCTCAGACTCCCTCATGAACATGCGCACCCGCACCGACGCGTTGCTGCTCGCCGGCTTCTGCGCGTTTCTTTTCTTTTATGGCATCAGCCAGTTCGGGCTAATCGGGGCGGACGAACCGCGCTATGCGCAGGTCGCGCGCGAAATGCTCGAAAGACGCGACTGGATCACTCCCGTCCTCGGCGGCCATGCATGGCTCGAAAAGCCGCCGCTTTATTACTGGCAGGCAATGCTGGCTTACTCAGTGTTCGGCGTGAACGATCGCGCAGCCCGCATTCCGTCGGCGATCGATGCCACGCTTTTGGTGCTTGCCGTCTACTTTTTCTTCCTTCGCTTCCGGCGGGGCGTCGAGGTCGACGCAGCGCTGATCACCGCCTCGTGCGCCGCCATTGTCGGGTTTGCCCACGCCGCGTCCATGGACATGGCGCTGGCCGTCTCTTTTTCGATCGGCATGCTCACGTGGTGGGCCTGGCGCGAAAGCGAAAACAGAGTCTATCTCGCGCTGTTTTATATCTGCATGGCGCTGGGCACGTTAGCCAAGGGACCGGTTGCCGTATTTCTTTCGGTGATTGTCATCCTCGCCTTCGCTGCGCTCACGCGTGAGTGGCGGTTGGCTGTGAGAACGTTATCTCTGACGGGCATCGCACTCTTCTGCGCGATCGCCCTGCCGTGGTACATCGCGGTGCAAGTGGGAAATCCGCAATTCTTTCGCGAATTTATTATCGAGCACAATCTCGCCCGTTTCTCGACCGATCTCTACCATCACCGGCAACCGTTCTGGTACTACTTGCCGGTGATGGCGCTAGCCCTGGCGCCATGGACAGTGGTCGTGATTGCTGCGGTCGTCGAGCCGCTGCGAACGTGGTGGACGGAACGCCACTTGCTTTCCGATGAGGCTGATCGGGAATTGCAATTCAGTCTCTTTGCCTGCTGCTGGCTGATTGTGCCGGTCGTGTTCTTCTCCTTTTCGCAGTCGAAACTTCCCGGCTACATTCTGCCCGCTGTGCCCGCCGGTGGTCTGCTCGTGGCGGACTATCTGCGCCGGCGGTCAAAACAAAACACGCCCGTTTCGAAGTGGCTGGCGGTGCCGCATGCTCTGGTGGCGAGCGCGCCGATTGTGCCCGCGCTGCTTACCGCGTACATCGTGACTGGGCATCGCTTGCCTGCGGGGCGTCCCCTGATCGTCGCGCTCGCTGTGGCTTTCGTGCTGTGCACCGCAATAGCACTCACGCTGGTCAGCCGGCTGAGCCTGCGCATGTTGCGGTTCGTCACGTTGATTCCGGTAGTGCTGGCGGTTGCAGCCGTCCTGAAGGTGGGATCGCCGGCCATCGATCAAGCGCTATCCGCGCGTCCGCTTGCTGTCGAACTTGCGAGCGTCGATACGCACCGTCTACCGCTGGCGGTTGCCGGAGTTTCGCGCGAACTGGAATACGGTTTGGCTTTTTACCGCAACCAACAGATTTCGCGTTACGAAGCGGGTGATGTGCCGGCCGAGGAGCACTTGCTGGTGGCCCCGCCCACGTGGGAGAGCAACGTCGCTAAACAAACTGCGGGCCGCCGCGTTTCGTTCCTCGGCCACTACGCTCCTCAGAACGTTGATTATTACTGGGTCGCAGCTGCTCCGACCTCATTTGTAAAGCCAGTTGCAAGGCCCATTCGGTAGGGCGTCTTCGCTCGAGCCTGTTGCCGCCGCTTGTTCGCGCAGTTTGCCTCCTCTTCACGAACCCACTACACTCGAATTTCCGCCACGCCTTTTGCCGCGCGGCGCTGGTAGCCGCTGCAGGAGCCCTTTGGAGATCCTCGACCTCAGACATTTTTCTTCCGTGGATCTGCGCCCCCTGCTGCAGGACGAAACCCAGGTCTGGTCGCGTCTGCTGTCCTGGGACTACACCGGCTCAGCAGAGATGATTCTGCGTTACGTGGATTCGAAGATTCTGCCCGGCTACGCCGCCGTCGATCGCGGCCGCGTCTTCGGTTATTCATTCTTCGTCTACGAAGGCAGCAAAGGTGTGATTGGCGACCTCTACGTCACCAACGGAGCGCGCCTTCCTGAAGCTCGCCAGGTCGAACTCAAGTTGCTGACGCACGTCATCGAGACTTTGCAGCAGTCTCCCGGCATCCATCGTGTGGAAGCGCAGTTGCTGGCGCATGAAGCCAATGCTGTTTCACGCCCGTTCCTCGACACCGGATTCCAGCGCCATCCGCGGCTTTTCATGGTGCTTCCATTTGCAAAGGGCGTTCCGGAGAAAGTGCCCGCACAAACTTTCGCGCATCCTGAGGTCGAAATCCGCCCCTGGACCGAAGCTGATTACCAGCCCTCAGCCGCCGTCATTACCGCCGCCTATCGCGGTCATGTGGATGCTCAAATCAATGATCAGTACCACACGCTCAGCGGATCGCTGCGCTTCCTCAACAATATCGTGCGCTTCCCTGGATGCGGGCTGTTCGACGCCGAGTCATCGTTTGTGGCGCTGGATCGCAAAGCGAAAAATCTGATCGGCCTGATCCTCTGTTCGCGCGTGCGCCACGATGTCGGCCATGTCACTCAGGTCTGCGTTCTTCCCGAGTACCGGTCGCAAAGAATTGGTGAATCCTTGCTTGCGGCGACCGTCGGCAGCCTGCAGCGGCGGAACTTTTCGATGTTGTCGCTCACGGTGACGGAAGCAAATGCGCGCGCAGTCGCGCTCTACCACCGCCTGAACTTCGACGAGAAGAGAATCTTCGACGCATTCGTGTGGGAAGGGTAGCGGCTTATTGCCTGTAGCTACTAGCTCTTAGCTAACCCAAATCGTGCCATGAAGTTCTCGATGAAATCGTGAAGAGTGATTCGTTCGAAACCAGCCGCAACAGCTCGATAGCCGCCTGCTCTGTTGCGGCTGTCGCTGGCCTCATACTCTATAAGCTGCACTTGTCGCAGAAGTGGGATGCCGCTTTTGTAGGAACTTTGACGCCCTTCTGGTATCTGGGAGGCGGGTTTCGATCAAAATGGGGACAGGCTTCTTTCTGGGTGGCTTTCACAATTTCGTTCTTGGCGCATCTATTGCTCATCTGGCTTATTTTCGGCGTGTTTCTCCGCAACACCAACACCGTCGGAATACTTGTTTGGATTCCGGTCACAATGCTCGAGGGCATCGTGCTCTATTATCTGATTGAAGCGTTAGAACGGCGCTTGGCTCATCTCATTAGCCAGAGATAATGCGGGTTCTCTTCAACATCGGATTCGGCGAAGACTTACGAATGGGTTCAAGCCAAGAGCCAAGAGCCAAAAGCTAAGAGCCAAAAGCTAGAAGCTATCTTCGCAGCAGCCACATCACCCAGCCCGCCAGGATCGCACCGCCCAGAAACATCACGAAGCAGTACGCGCCGTAGCGAATCATGTCGCGCGTATTCTCGCGGTGCGTAATTCCAAACACGATCGACGCGAACAACGCAAATACGGTGGCTGCGCTGAAATGATTGAGAGTGATAGTCACTGTCTCCACCCGTGGTTCTTGGCCGAGAGCTGACAGCTGATGGCTGAGAGCGGTTTCATCGCTTCTTCCCAATGGCAATGTGATAAGCGTCGGCGACGGAAATAAAATTCAGCAAGCCCGCGACGATCATAAATTTCGTTCCATAGTCGGCGGTTGCGAACTGAATCGCGCCCTGACCCCAGTCCATGACCATGGTCACGATGTAAAGCCCGCCCGCTCCAAAGTCGCCGATGAAGCCCAGCATAGCGAGGATGTCGCCGCCGTTGGCTTTGTAAATGCGCCCCTGCATGGCAAGGCCAAGCAAAAACATCGTTACGACCGAAGCAAACAGCAAGCCGCCGCGAATCCAGCGTTTCTGGATCAAGTGCCCCGCACCGGGAATCAGCCAGCCAATCGCGGGCGCAACCACCGACATCATGCTGACCGGTTCCGCTGGCGCCGCCTTCGTTTTTTCTGTAGTGGAATTCGCCATTCAGATCGTCACAATCTCGCGTTGAATTTTCCCGGTCACTTCCGCCGCGCCGGCGCGCACCAGCATGTTCACCTCGCTGCGTACGCCAAACTCCGGCAGATAGATGCCGGGCTCAATCGAGAAGCAGGAGTTGGGAAGAATCTGCCGCTCATCGTGAATCTCCAGGTCGTCCATATTAGCGCCATTGGAATGGACGTCGGTGCCGATCGAATGTCCCGTGCGGTGAATGAAATACTCGCCGTAACCTTTTTTCTGGATGTATCCGCGGGTGGCGCGATCCACTTCCCAGCCCGCAATGCGCTGTCCGGCGCCCACGGCGTCAAGCACTGTCTTCACGCCCGCGTCGCGCGCGTCGCGCACGATTTCAAAAATCTCGCGCATGCGCCCGGAGGGCGCCGCGCCCACGAAGCCCATCCAGGTAATGTCGTAATACACAGCGTGAGGTGTTTTCTTTTTGCCCCAAACGTCGAGCAGCACCAGATCGCCTTCGCGCACCGGCACCGGATGGTCGGAACTCGGCTCGTAGTGCGGGTTCCCAGCATTGGCGTTCACGGCCACGATCGGAGGATCGTCGGTCAGAAGGTTCTCGCGGGCGAACGCTTCCATGAACCACCGCTGAATTTCGTGCTCTTTCGTCCCACCGTTGCGCACGCGCTGCCCAATCTCTTTGAACGACTCGGCGACAATCGCATCCACGCTGTCTCGTGCCGAGAAGTGCGATTGTATCTGCTCCTCGCTCCAGGTCGACTCAAACTGCGCCACTAGATCGGCAGAACTGACCACGTTTTTGCCCAAGCCGCGCAGCAGATCAATCGTGCCGCCATCCACCAGCGAAATCGTGAAAACAATATTGTTGGGCGAATACTGCATGGCGATATCACGCGTGTTCGCCAGGATCGCCTTCAGCTTGTCGAACAATTCCTGCCAGCCGGAGTATTGATGCTTCTTGCCCGGCAGGGAATCGAGATGTCCCACCTCGATCTTGTGAACGAGCTTGATCGGATCGCCCTCTGCCGGGACGAGATAAAACCAGCGCCGCGTCACCATCAGGCTCGTGGGCAGCCCCAGCACACGATAGGCAATGGGATCACGGTGATGATGATCGTAAAAAAGCCACGCGTCGATATTGCGTTCACGCAACGCGGCCTGGATGGCAGGAAGGTTCATGAGCAAACCTCTATTGTAAACAACAGAAAGGATTTGAGCGAATCGACAAACTCATGTGGGGACAGCCGCGCTTGGCTGCCCAGTCGAGCCACGCTCGGCGGCTGTGCCCCAGCTCATCGAATCACCGTCGGGGTATGCTATGCGCCTTATGGCCAGTGGTGCTGAACGCTTTATCCCCGTGCTGCTGTGGCAATGGCTGCCGCGCTGATGTTGTCAGGCAATTCTGCAATCACGGCGACATCGTAGTCGCGGAACGAGAACCATGCCGATTCGATCTTCCCTCCCAACTTCTCGATTGCGGGCCGCACGGCGTCGATGCGATTTTGCGGATTCGCCACCAAGGCTTCCCATCCTTCCTGGGAATAGGCGACTTGCTGAAGGTAATGTGGCATAGATGCCTCCTTTGCGATTTGCTTGCTGGGGGCGAACGATCGCTCAGGCCTTGTCCGAAGTCAAGAACCCGCCGCAGCTTCTCTTCGGACGAAGCGGTCGTAAATCCACAGCAGCAGCGTAGTCGCCACGCCCACTGCGACCACCGACCACCACACCAGCTCCGGACGGTGCAGTTCTTCGCCAAAGTGATGCATCAGCCAGCCGCTGAATTTGCCTCCGATGAGCGAGCCGATGCCGAGGGGAAGAAAAGCGAATCCCATGTAGGTGCCCTGCTGCCCGGGCGGAGCGAGGCGGGAAATATATTCGTAATAGCGCGGCTGCTGCATAATTTCGCCGATCGCCACGACGATCAGCGTAATCACGGCCATGAAAACCGTGGGCCGCACGATGAGGATGATCCAGGCGAGGCTCGTGATCAGCGTTCCCAGCGTGATCGCGTGGAAGGCGTGCAGGCGCTTGGTGAGAAAACCGATTACCAGGGTCAGCGCAATCACAGTCAGCGGATCGGCGACCAGGATCAATTCGGTGTCGGCCTTGGGATTGATGTATGTTGAAACATAAAGCGGCAGGGCGATGAACTCCTGCCAGAAGACGATCCAGTAGCCGGTAAAAATCAACAAGAACAGCATGAAGCGCGGGTTGGAGAGCACGGTAAGAAAATTCTTCGTGACCTCGCCCAGGCTGGCGGTTTTTCCTTCGCCTGCCTGTCGCGGTTCCTTGAACAGCAGGATCACGACGAAGAACATGACAAAGACGCTCAGCGCCGCCATGCGAAACACGTTTTCCACGCTTACATGCTGATGCACCCACGAAGCCAGATACGGCCCGGCAGCGCTACCGATGTTCACCAGTGTGTAATAGATCGAATAGCCGATAGACCGGACATTTTCTTTCGAGGCGCGCGCGGTTGTTCCTACGACGGCTGGTTTCACGAGCGCGATGCCCAGCGCCGGCAACATCAGCACAATCGAAACCAGTACCACCAGCGGCATGGCGTTGCGCACCGGAGCCAGCCAGGGCGAACCGATCGAGCCGAGGAGGAAATATGCGACGCTGAGGATGAGATACGCCAGCGACAGCGCCCGCCGGAAGCCAAGGCGGTCGGCAAGCGCTCCGCCAAACACGGCCATGAACCATACGAGCCCGCCAAATAATCCAGTCAGGCTGCTGGCCCGCTCGACGCCAAAGTTCAGCGTTTCGTGCAGATATCGCGCCAGTGACGCGAACGCCGCGTAGTAAGAGAGCCGCTCAAAAAGCTCGCTGATGTTGGCGACCCAGAACGGCCGCTCGAACCCGGTACGGATTTCCTCGAAGCGCTGAGAGAAAGTCAATATGGCCTCGTGAGTCTCAAATATTTTGTCATCCCGAGCGCTTAGGCGCGCCCAGCGCCTCCGGTCGTGTCATCCCGAGCGCCGTTCCAGCCGCGCCCAGCGCGGTGAGAACAAGTCGAGGGACCTGCTGTCCGCCGGCGCTATTCCAACCGCTCGCGTGCTTGCCCCGCAGCCCCGTGACGCGCACAACTTTATTCCGGCTGCTCAGGCCGGACGCAATGGTAACGGAAGTTCGCGGCACCTTCAAAAGTTTCGCAAAGAATTCGACACAAGCCTGATTGGCCCGTCCATCGGCGGCGCAGTCAGCGAAACTTTCAGCACATCGCCAAGTTCGAAGGTGATGCCATTCCTCTTCGCGCGAGGATGAACTTTGACTGCGAAAGAAACGCCAGCCCCGGATCGTAGAAATCGGATCATCAATCCTTGGGTTTCCCTCAGTCCTCTCTGGGTTATGTGTTTGTTCGTTCTCCGAAAATCGCGGTTCCTACGCGCACGCAGGTTGATCCCTCTTCGATCGCCACCTCGAAGTCGTGCGACATGCCCATGGAAAGCACATCCATTCCGACGCCAGGCAGTTTTCGCGCCGCGATAGAATCGCGCAGCTCGCGGAGCCGGAGAAAGTAAGGCCGGGCACCTTCTGGGTCCTGAGTGAACGGAGGGACTGTCATTAAACCGCGCAGGTCGAGTGCTTCGAATTGCGGGGCGACCTTGAGCAATTCGCCCAATGCGGGTGATTCAGGCGCGACGCCGCTCTTCGCAGGCTCACCGCCGACGTTCACCTCAATCAATATGCTTACCTTCCTGCCCAGGATCCGAGCGGATGCATTCAGCTTTTCAGCCAGCTTTACGGAATCGATCGAATCGACCGCGCTGAACAATTCGGCCGCTTTCCCCGCCTTATTCGTCTGCAGGTGGCCAATCATGTGCCACTCGCAATTGGCCAGATTAGCGAGTGCGTTCGTTTTCCCCACGAACTCCTGCACCCGGTTCTCGCCAAACAGTCGCAGCCCGGCGGCGTACGCCTGCCGGATTCGCTCTGGAGGCTGCGTCTTGCTGACAACCATCAGCGCGATCTCCTCTGGCGAACGTCGCGCCCGCCGCGCCGCCGCCGCGATCCGTTCACGCACTGCTGCGACATTTTCAGAAATCGACATAACAACACGAAACCACGAACGACACCAAGGTACACGAAGGAGATCCAGAATGCCTTCGTGTACCTTGGTGCCCTCGTGGTTCAGACCTATCGGTGCAACGGACGAAAGCCTGCCGCGAGCGATGCCGAAGACACGCCCCACGGCTATTACATCATTGCGGTCGGCGGGGCTGGCTCGTTAGGATCGCCCGCGGCCGACACCGGAAGGAAGATCATCAGCGCAGCCAGGCTCACCAGCACGATCATTCCTCCGACCAAGTAAGAAGGAGTACTGAAGATTTGTGGGGGATGGTTCGGCGCGCCCCACTGCGGAACAAACTGTAATCCTGCCCAGATCAGGCCCAGCAAGGCTTCTCCGGCGATCAGTCCGGAGGCGATCAGCACCCCGGAGTTTTCCACGCGAGCTTTCTGTGCGCTGTTAAATCCGCGGCGCTCGGCCACCCAATCTCCAAGCGAGCGAAAAACTCCGCCCACAAAAATTGCGAACGTAGTGCCAAATGGCAGATACATTCCAACCGCAACCAGCATGGGACTCTTCACCTGCATCATGATCATGGAAACGCCAAAGAGGATTCCCACCACTACCAGCGGCCACGCCATCTCGTGGCCCACAATACCCATCGCCAGCGTCGCCATGAGTCCGGCCTGCGGAGCGGGAAGTTCGGGGCCGCCGAATCCCACACCGCCCGCCCTTATGCTGCCTTCATGCAGCAACATGAGGGGGAAGTACATCACCAGGCTAGCGACGACAACCGCAATCAGTTCCGCAGCTTGAATTTTCTGCGGAGTGCCGCCGAGAATGTAGCCGACTTTGAAATCCTGCAAAAGTTCGCCTGCGACTGCCGACGAAACACAAACCACCGCCGCGACGCCCAGCACCGCCGCAACTCCCGAGGTGCCGGAGACTCCCAGGGCGACCATCAGAAGCGCGGCGATCAACAGCGTCGATAGCGTTAGTCCAGAGATTGGATTGTTCGACGAGCCAATGAATCCAACGAGATTTCCTGATACGGTGGCGAAGAAGAATCCCACCAGAAGCATGACCACCGCCGCCAGAATGGCTGGCCACACCAGCCCCGAGATCTTCATGTAGAGCAAACACATCAGTACAAACGTCAATCCGATCAAACTGAATACAATCTTCGAACTCATGTAGCGCTCGGTACGGGCGAGTTTTGCTTGCTGGTCGGCCGTCTGGCGCAGATCAGCGAACGCCTTACCGATTCCAGCGGTCAAGCTCGTGCGCATTTTGAACAACGTGTAGGCGGCACCGACGAGCATTCCGCCGACGGCAATGGGACGCACAATGTATCGCCACACAGCATCCGCCATCCCCGCCCAATTGTCGGGAGTGTCCGCGGGAATATACCCTCTGAGCTGCGGCCCAAGAAAATAGATCATCAACGGAACCAGCAAGCCCCAGGCAATCACGCTTCCGGCAAACTGGAGTGAGGCGAGCTTGAGGCCAATGATGTAGCCCACGCCCAGGTATGCGGGGCTTACGCTGGGCGCGGCGAACATGGTCGTGCCCCCAGTCGCGACAACTTTTGTGCTGCCTGCGGTGCCGAGACGAACCTGGCTGTGTCCGAGGCTGCCGACACTGAGGTGAAGATCAGTGTCAGAGGCAAAGAGGCCGAATTTTCCCAGAATATACACCATGCCGCCGAGCCCGATATTCCAGAACAGATATTTCGCGGCTTCCGCGCCCCGTTGTCCGGCCTTGTGAATCTCCGACGCGGCCAGCGATTCCGGGAACGGCAACTCTGGATCTTCTACCATTCCGCGACGCACCAGAGAAATGAACAGCACTCCCAGAATGCTGCCCACCAGGATCAGCGCAGTGGATTTCCAATATGCATCGGCAGGCCGAAACGAAGGCCACGCCTTGGCCAACAAGAACGCGGGCAGCGTAAAAATTGCGCCCGCCGCCACAGACTCGCCGATTGAACCGGCGGTTCGCGCGATGTTTTCTTCGAGCAGCGATCCTTTCCACGCCCGCATGGCCGCCATCGCAATCACGGCAGCCGGATACGTGGCGGCGATTGTGATCCCGGCACGCAGTCCCAGATAGGCATTGGCCGCGCCCAGAACAACCGTCATCAAGAGCCCGAGCAGTATTGCGCGGAGCGTGAACTCCTTCATTTCCATGGTTTCGGGCACGAAGGGAACGTGCTTCTTCGGTCCTGTTCCGGGGTTGGGACTGCTCATGGGCGAAATCCTTTTATGCCTGGGATGAAGAACAAAGAGCTGCCGCGTATTCGCGTTGCGAGCATAACAAACGAACGGCGCACGTTAGCACGCGGCAAGGCCACATGACAAGTGTCGATGCCCTGTCCTTGTCGCGTCTTTTACGGGGGGGCGGGGGATTTGACTTCGAAAACAATCGCTGGTCCGGGACAAAGAAAAATCCCCTCCCCCGCCGAAAAAAACTCGACAAGCGCACGGTCACGGCCGGCCGCTTCTTTCGGCGATCACTTGCATTGCGGGCTTGCTTACCCAAGTGTGACCCGGCGAGCCCGGTCCGTGAAATCGTTCACCCCAGCTCAGCGGCGTGACGTCGCGGTATTCATGCATCGACTCGTCCGGGACGAAGCGCAGCCGCTTGCGCAGCGACGCACGCGCGTTCGGATCGGCGCCGTGATCGAGCAACAGTCGCGCGAACTCTCCATCCTGCTGCCGCCGGCACAGATAGGCCTGCGACACGACGCAGCCGAACAGCGGGGTATGTCCACCAAAGCCGTCGGCGTCGACTTCGGCCTTTGCGTTCACGTCGGCGCCGTGATCGATCAGCCAGCGCGCGATCTGAAGTTCGTCGAAGTCGACGCAGATATGTAGAAGCGTCGTGCCCGCCAGGGGTGTGCCGTGGAGAGCAAACGAGTGGTCAGCGTGGCATCCCAACGCGGGCGGATAGATTTCCTCATGCGAAAAAGTTCTCTTGAGCATCTCCGGATCGCTCCGTAAGTGCTCCTCCAGCAGATCAATGCGGCCGCGATGAACGGCCATCACCGGCGTGTCAGGAAGCTCGACGCCGCGGTCGGCGATGAGTTCAAGGCAGCGATGTTTTCCCTCGGGACCGCGGCAGTAAGTTTGCAGCAGAAGCGCCACGGGCGCGAGCCGGTCGCCTTGCGCATCCGCGAGGTCAGCGCCAAGTTCAAACAGCAACACAAGCCCCGCATCGTTGAGTGTTTCACAGGGCCCCATCACGCAACCTGCGGCGGGACGCGCGCCCATGGCATATAGCTTTCGTGCCGTTTCAATCTGCCCTTGCAGGCAGGCGCGATCGAAGGCATGTTGCACATCGGTCGCTCCCTGCTGACGCAGCATCTGTATGATCGCATCCTGCCCCACATTTGCTGCATAGGACATCGGAGGGCCCCAATTGCTGTCGGCCAGGCCACGCGCCGCTTCATGCAGCAGCCGCGGATGTTTCAGCACCAATGCTCGCACGGCCTCGACGTCGCCTCGCCAGATCGCGTCGGTCATGCGGCAGGCAGTGACCAGACGCGGCCAGCTCGCCAGGCCATAACTGCGGGCAAGGGCGGATTGCGCGTCCGCCAGTTTGGCCTCCTCCGGTTCGGGCGGTTTGGGGTGATGTTTTCTCAGCTCAGCCGCCGCCGCGGGATCGCTCTGTCGCACTGCGCGTAGAAAATCCTTGGCCTGGTGTTTGAGTTGATCGAGGTTGGGACGAACAGGGAACTGACGATCGTGAAATTGCTTTGCGGACTTACGAGCCATGACGGACCTCCTTCGTAGTCATGCCCGGAGTCCGCTGCATCGGGCGAAAAAGGAGGTTCGTGAGAACCTTGGATTCTGAGAATGCACTCAGGTGGACTCAGTCCTCTCCGCGGACGGGCGGCGTCCTGTACGCCGGGGACAGTATATCGAAAAGCATCGCGCGCCGTCCCCACTCGTGCCCGCGTAGGGCCGGATGCCTTTGTCCGCTCAGCGAGTGCCGCAGTTCAGCCATGCCGTCAAGTCTCCAAATCCGAAGGGCTTCGGCCGACGGGGACCTGGTTACCCCGCAGTGGCTGAATCCTCGCTGGTCCGGCGCTGCCGACACCATGCCTGAGGCATGTCCTGATACTCATCGTTCTCCAAACTGCACCACCGTCTTGCGCAAAGAGCTTTAAGCGAGGCTCCCCGAGTAGGTGTAAAATCAATCCAATCGTCAGCCGCCCCTTCGCAGCTCGTCATTCTTGACGTGCAGTGTCTCAGAGAGTTATCGAGGTGCAGTATGAGTAGTGACTCCCCCAGTTCCAATGCCAGTGAACGCTTCGTTCCTCCTTACCGTTGTCCGGACTGTGGCAGCCAAGTCGGCTTCCGCTCCAGGCGGCGTAGTTTCACCGAGCGTTATTTGCTGCGCCTTATTCTGTTGCAGCCGGTGCGCTGCGGAGAATGCTTCCGGCGCGATTACCGCCTGATCTTCACGCCGGTGCGGCAGAGGCTGTCGGACACGCCGAAGATGATGCCGGGCAGGCATCCGGCCACGTCCAGTCGAAACGTTGCCTAGCGCCGGTGATCGCCGCTATACTTGCTGACAGCAGGTATCCTGGCCGCCGTTGAGTTGTATTGACCGTTGCTTGTTTGAGCCTTGCCTGCGGATGAGCTTTGTCGGGTACGCGAGGAGGACGTCTTCAGCAGTAGTGAGGACCAAATCCGGGCTGGCGCCGCCAGGGTTGCAGTGGCGGGGCATTCTATTGTGCTGGAGAAGCCTTCCCGGCGAAAGACAGCCTTGCAGCGGGCTGGTTTGGAAAGCGATGTTTCGGCTGAACCCTATTTGTCCTTCTGGTTTCGCCGCGCGGCCGAGAGCGTGTTTTCCGTTCTGTTTCCTTCCGACTGCCGCATTTGCACGTCGCCCCTGCTGAATATCTCCAGGCTTCCGGTGTGCCTTGATTGCCTGGATCAAGTTCGGCCGATCCGCGGCAAGGTATGTTCGATTTGCGGCGAGCGCGTGCTCTCGACCTTTGCCGAGGCCGATGCTTCAGGTCTCAGGTTTTGCCCGGTGTGCCGCCGCATCGATCGCCCGTTCATTCGGGCCGTCGCCTATGGCAGCTATAACGCGGGACTGCGCGAGCTGATTCATCTGCTGAAATTTAACGGCGTGCGTCCGGCCGCTGGTTTCCTCGGAGGGCGGTTGGCCGACGCGATCGCGAGCATTGAGCCGGACTTCGATCCGGCGCCCGTGCTTGTGATTCCCGTTCCGCTGTACAAGGGCAAGCGGCGCCAGCGCGAATTCAATCAGGCGGAGCTGATCGCGCGCGCTGCGTTGAAAGTTTCGCCTGCCCGCGGGCGTTTGCAGCTTGCCACTGGAATTCTGTTACGCACTCGCGACACGCTTTCGCAGATTGGCCTGACCAGCCACCAGCGCCGCGAAAATCTGCGGGGAGCTTTTGCTGTCCCCCGTGCCGCGGAAGTCACTGGCCGCGAAGTTTTGTTGGTGGATGATGTCTACACCACGGGCACCACGATTTCGGAATGCGCCCGCGTCCTGCGCAAAGCGGGCGCGGCGAAGGTGTGGGTCGTGACCGTGGCCCGCACGCTGAAGCTGGCATCTCAGTACGCAGAGGTTGAGACCGAAGGTCTGGAAGCGGAAACGTCGGTGGCGCAGGCCGCCGGATAGAAGTTTCAAGCTCGCACCGTTTCAGGTTCCACGGCTGATCGCAAGTTTGAAACAAGAAACTAGAAACTTCGCACCATGGCACACCGCATCGAACACGAGGCAGGACCGGCATCCCGGCATTCCGCCGGCTTGTTCGCGCCGGCGGCCACACACCGCGCCGGCGACGGCCATGCTCTGCTCGCCCCTGTGCTGGTGCTCAACGCCTCTTACGAGCCCATTAACGTCTGCGCCGCACGTCGCGCCCTCGTGCTTGTGCTCAAGGGCGTGGCCATGACAGAGGAAGAGAACGGACACTTTCTGCACGCGGCCCGCGTCGCCATGCGCGTGCCTTCAGTGATCCGGTTGCTGGAGTACCGCCGCATCCCGCACCAGAGCCGCGCGCTCTCGCGCAAGAACATCCTTCTGCGCGACCGTAACACCTGCCAGTACTGCGGTACCGTGCTGCCGTCGAGTGAGTTGACGCTGGACCACGTAATCCCGCGTTCGCGCGGAGGTTCGTCCACATGGGAGAATCTGGTCGCCTGCTGCCACGCCTGCAACCGCCGCAAAGGGAACCAGTCTCCCGCCGAGTCCGGCATGAAGCTAATGCGCGAGCCCCGCGCCTTCAACCTCCACACCAGTCGCCACATTATGCGTCTGATGGGCCGCTCCGACGATAAGTGGCGCAAGTATTTATTCTATTGACGTTGTTTTGCTGCAAGGACGGCATGCGTGATGCGATCTCATCTTTGAGGTAAATCATGGAGGTGAGTCATGCACCGCACGATTGCGAGCATTACGCTTTCTTTGTCAATCGCGATGTCTCTGTCAGCGCAGGGTCAGGCCAAGCCCAAAACTAAGCCACCGCAATCCGCGCCTCTCTACAGCATCTCGTTTGAGCGCAAAGATGCCGTCGCGGGCATCGAGGCTTCCCATGCAATCAAACTCCCCTTCCAATGCACAGAAGATGGAACCGTCTTCGTTGACATGGTGCCGGCTGGCGGCCAGTTTCAGCCACCCGTTTTTGTCCCGCCCTCTCTTTTGCTGACTTCGGTTTCACCTTCTGGACATGCGAATACTTTCCCGCTCGATCAGGCGACCGAGCAGCTTTACGATGTCAGGGAAGTCGATCACTACGCATCCGACTCGGAAGTGATTTTCCTGATCAGGGCAGCGAAGGAGAACAAGCCGGTAAAGCGAACCTACATAAAGCCCGATGGCACCCAGGGCGAATTCACAAAGAACAGCGCAGAACGTAATCTCTACATCGTGCGCTTCGACCGCGACGGCAATTACAAGAAGACCATCGAGGTCGATGTCTCTTTCGAAATCGAGCAGATTGGTGTATTCCCATCGGGAATTTTTCTCGCCTTCGGCTACGACGAAAACGACCACTCCCCGAAGCTGGCAATGTTGAAGGACGACGCCACGCTTTTGCGGTTGCTGCAAATCCCGAAGGGGGACGCTCCGGAATCGATGTTCGGAACCAAGGATAGCTCCGGTAAAGGCAAAGCAGCCTACCTCGCACCCGCGCAGTTTGTGCCCGAGGGCCATTCCATCATCGTCGTACAGAACAAGACTAACTTCCCGTTGCTTGACGTGAACGAGGGTGGCGCAATCACCGCGATCCGCACCCGGCTGCCGAAAAACACGCAGATCGACGGACTCATTACCAGTGACCTGAACCTATATGCGCGTGTTAATTCCGCAACTGACGACGCCATCTACGAGATCAGTGCGCATGATGGAACTGTCATGAGACGTTTTCAGCTGAGCGATGGGCGCACGGCCTCGGGAGTGGCCTGCGTCCACGATGGTAAGTTTCTATCTTTCGACCACGGAGAAGGAAAACTCGTTCCACTTATCGGTACGGCGGAGCCCGCAGCCTCTATGGAGAACCAGAGCAAGACCGCACCATCCACGAAATGAAGAAGCCCTCGCTTCGCTCGGGACTACACCAGGAAAGATCGGTCAATAACTGATGGCTGAGAGGTCTCGGCCCAGGATCGTCGCATCTCGCTTGTCATTCTGTTCCTCATGCGGTTTTCCTGCCACTGAACAAACGGCATAACATTCAATCTCTCACAGTGTGTGTCTGTCATCGTGATGTTCCCAAACGAACACGAATGCGAAATTAATTTTCGCAAACGCGATGGATCGCTACCCAACCTTCCGCTGGTGCGTCTCACGGCCAAGTTGTCACATGAGCCTTCGTGCTTGGCGGTGACAGGCAACGAATGGATTCCTGACGGCGGCTCTGGAGCGTGCCATGAGGGGTCGCGTGTTTGTTGTTTTCCTTTTGCTGGCGGGTTCGGTTGCGGCGCAAATCGATACGGGCAGCATCATGCACCGGGTGCGCGTGCGAGTTGACTTTGCGAGTGGACTCTGTGAAGCACCGGCTCATGTCTCGCTGATCGGGCACCGTGGACCAGTCGCCGAAACTGCGACCAACAGTGAATGCGCGGCGGACTTCTTTAACCTGCCGGAAGGTACTTACCGTCTCACGGTGACTGGCCAGGGTTTTGCCAAGGCCGATCCAGTCACAATCCAGATTGCTTCAGGCGGCCCCGAGGAGCTCGAGGTGAAAGCGAAGATCGCGAACTCCAGAAAGCACAATTACGGCGTGCCATCGAGTGGATTCGTGTCGGTTTCAGATCTCAGCATCCCAAGCCGCGCCCGCAAAGAATTCGATCAGGCAACTCAGTTGATCGGCAAGCAGGATCTGACGCAGGCCATTCAGAAACTGAACAAAGCGATTTCCATCTACCCCACCTACGCGGTGGCTTACAACAATCTGGGAGTGATTTATTCGAAACTCGGCGATCCCGTGCAAGAGCGTGAATCGCTGCAAAAGGCGATTAGCCTCGATGATCATTTTGCGCTGGCCTACGTTAATGTCGGGAGAATGAACATCGCCGGCGGCGATTTTCCGGATGCCGAGGTCGCGCTCGACGAGGCCTCCACGTTCGCTCCCAACGATCCCATGACCCTGATTCTGCTCTCCTACTCCGAGTTCATGGACCGTCGTTTCGACGAAGCCATCGCGACCAGCCGGCGGGCGCATGCGCTGGATAAGCCGCATGCATTTGCGCATCGTGTGGCAGCACGCGCATTTGAACAGGAGCGGCGGGGAGCGAATGCGATTGCAGAACTGGAGTCGTGCCTGAGAGAAGAACCATCCGGGCCTGGCGCCGGGGCCGTGCGCAAAGAGCTCGAAACGGTGAAAGCGTTCTTCGCCGCTTCAGACAATAGCTCGCAAGCGGCGATCCGCAACGTGCCTGCCCTTAAGGAGCCGGCGCCGTGACCTGGCCGGTGGGCAGTTGCAGCGCCTTCGAGCGATCGAGGACCCACTGAGGAAAAGCGGGCGCGCCCTGCGGAATCTTGCCTTGCGTGATCGCCCAGTGCTCGATCCAGTCCGTGCCCTCTTCGCCGACGTAGGTGTCGGGCAGGCTGTACGCCGAATCGCTAAGCGCATCTTCGAGCGTGATGAAACGATATCCCCGCTTGCGCAGAAGATCGAGCAATTCACCAATATGATCGGCTTCGAGCTGGCTGACATGCAGGAGCAGGACTTGCTTGGGCTCGTAACCGACAACTTTGGCGGAAAGCTGCTCGGCGTAGGCGATTGAAGCGTCGTGATGCGCAAGATATTCCTTCACCAATTGAGCCTGCAATGCCGTGTCGTTGCGCTTCTTGGCGTCTTCATACACTCCAGCGAACATCCAGTCCCAGCCATCCAGCGTGACCGGAGCAATACGGTATCCGCGGTCGATGAGGAATGCCTCGGCCTGACGGCGCGTCTGCAGGTCACGGCCGGTGTCGAGATAGGGGTGGCGAAGGTAACGCAGCTTCATCTTGCGTTGCGCCAGCAACATGCTGGTCACAGTTTCTCCCCGTATGACTTCCTCCTCCCACGCTTTCAGGCTGATCTGGTCCAGTGAAGCGTGGCTGAAGGTGTGATTGCCGAGCTCGAATCCGTAATCGAGCCACATCTGCAGCGCTTTGATGCGCTCGTCAACCTCGCCCGTCTTGTAGAGTTTTTTCTCGTTGACAAACCCCACGACGGGGATTTTCTGATCGCGCAGCGTGCCCAGCAGCTTGGCCGTCAGCGCGGTAATTTCGGTTGCGGGCAGGTGATCCGCCATACCGGCGGGAAGATCGTCGATGGTGACGGCGACCTGGCGGTCGGGTTTTTGTGCCGACTGTGCCCTTCCAGAGAACGGGAAGATGCATAAGGCACAAGCAGCGCTGAGTAAGAGCGGCAGCGGTTTCATGAAATATTCCTCGAAAGCGAGAACGGAAGAAGCATTAAAACACAAACCGAACAACAATCGAGCAGACGACGCCAGCTAGGCCGGAACTCCCTCCATAATGGATTCGGCGGCAGCCGTGGGGATGATCCGGTTTAATCGCCATCCCGAGGCGGCAAATAATTCGCGGAATTGCTTGTCCGTGCGCTCGCAACCGCCGGGAAAAATCAGCATTTGAAGATCGAGAAACTTACCGGGAGAGAAGTTGTTTCCCGGCTGAATCACGCAGTCGACTACCAGAAGTTTGCCGCCTGGATTCACTCCCTTTCGGCAGGCCGTAAGTAATCGAATGCACTCAGCATCCGGCCAGTCATGAACGATGTGTTTCATTAAATAAGCATCAGCACCCTGTGGCACAGACGAAAACATGTCGCCGGAGGTAAGCGTGCAGCGGTCCATGACAGAAGTGAGCGGTCCATTCCGGCATCCCTCGAGTACATGTGGTGCTTCGTAGAGTGTGCCCTTCAAATGCGGATGCCTGGCCATGATTGTGGACAGCAGAAATCCGTGGCCGCCGGCCACGTCGACGATGGAATGAATACCGTCAAAACTATAGGCCTCGGCCACAGCTGGGCCGTCAATCATCGAAAGCGCCGTCATCGCGTCGTCGAAAATCCGTGCTTCCTCAGGATGCTGCTTCAAATATTCGAAGATGTGCACGCCGTAAATATGGTCCAGAGCCTGCTTTCCAGTGCGCACACAGTAATCCAGATGGGACCACGCGCGGCCGTGCCACTCCCGGCCACCCATGACCGCCATCGCCCGCAGGCTGGGATTCGCGTTGGCCCGCAGAACCGCCGACATGGGTGTCTCCGAGAACGTTCTTTCTGGCCCTTCCGCCAACACTCCCACGCTGGCAGTAGCGCGCAGCAGGCGATACAGCGCCTGCGGGTTGGTTCCCGTCTGTGCCGCCAGTTCTTCGGCTGTCTTGGCGCCACTCTCCACCAGGTCCGGCACTCCTAGCTGGGCCAGACAGCTGACCGCACCGGCGACGTAGGCGCCATTTAGGAGTTGCAGCATACCGACGTGAGGGGGAGGGGTGTGCGATTGTGCGGACATTATTCTCGGGCTCTCCGTTTTGTCTCTCGTTTGGTTCCGGGCAAGTGCAGTATACCTGCCGATTCCGTTCGCCTGCCGGTCGACAAAACAACATTTGCATCCGGGCCCGAAGGGTGTATAATCTAACTAACCAGTTAATTAACGATTGCCGGCGCCCTTTGCCTGATATGGATCGGAACTATGGCTCGATTATTTCGCTCTCATCCCCACGTTGGCAGAATCCGCATGGGCTCGCGCGGCCAGCCGGAGGAAAGCCGCTCCGCTATTCTGCTCGCGGCTGCGCACGAGTTTGCCGAGCACGGTATTGCGGGAGCGCGCACCGACGCCATCGCTCGCGAAGCGCGGGTGAACAAGGCTCTGATCTACTACTACTTCAAAGACAAAGAAACGCTCTATGGTGCGATCCTCGACGAAGCATTTTCGGGCCTGAAGACAGCAGTGTTTCGTGTACTCGATAGCGACCTGGCTCCACGCGAAAAGATCATGGCCTATGTGGGAGCCTATTTTGATTTTGTCGCATCGAACCAAATCTATCCCCGGCTGATGCAACGCGAAATGATGCGGGCGCGCGAGGCTCCTTCGCCGCACATCGACAAAGTAATCAAGACATATATCCAGCCGATTTTCGGGCGCGTCAGCGAACTGATGCGTAAAGGCATCGCGGACGGCGAATTTCGTCCGGTGAATCCTGTGCACTTTGTGCCTTCGATGGTCGCCATGATCGTTTTCTATTTCAGCAACGCGCCGATGATGCAAAGAATTGTCGGCTTTAATCCTCTGACGCCGGAGCGCATAGCTGAACGGAGGGCCGCGGTTCTGGATCTCATCTCCGCTTCGTTGTTCCGGCCGAAACACAATGCCACGCAAGGAGCACGCTCATGAGCGCGCGCAACCGGTTTTTCTTTCTCCTCGGCATCATTTTCGTGATTGCCGCGACTTATTACTTTTTTTCCACCGATCACTCGCGCGACCTGGTGCTGATCGGCACCGTCGACGCGAACCAGGTAATCGTAAGCGCGCAGGTTGAAGGCCGCATCCAGAAATTGCTCGTCGATGAAGGCACACCGGTCAAGGCCGGAGATTTGATCGCTGTGCTTGATCCGCTCGAACTTCAGGCACAGGAGGCAGCGGCCACGGCGACGATTGCCAGCGAACGTAATAAAGTTGCGGAAATGCTGCACACCGAAGAGTCAACGGCGGGATCGACCTCGAGTGATGTGGCGAACTCTCAGGCCAAGTTGTCGTCGGCGAAGGCGCAGCTTCTGCAGGCGCAGGCCACACTGGAACGCACCCAGAGCGACAGCCGGCGCACGATAGAACTGGCCAAAGTGGGAGTGGCATCAGATCAGGATCGCGTGCAGGCCGAGACTAATCTACGGGCCGCGCAGGCAACGGCGCAGGCGCAACAGGAACTAGTCAAAGCGGCGGAAGCAGACTTGAATTCAGCGATTGCGCGTACCCAGCAGGCTAATGCAGCGAAGAGCACCGTGGAAGCGACCGAAGCGGACCTGAAGAATGCGATGGCGTTGAAGAACCAGGCTGCTGTGCGGCTCGGGTACACCAACGTTTACGCGCCGGTCAACGGGACGGTGTCGGTGCGGGCGGCGCGGCAAGGCGAGGTGGTGAACATCGGCGCGCCGATCGTGACCATTGTGGACTTGAGCGACACGTGGGCGCGAGTGGCGATCCCGGAAACTTACGCCGACCATATCGGCTACGGCGATACGCTGCGGATCCGGCTGCCCGGAGGCACGGTTACAAGCGGCAAGGTGTTCTTTAAGGGCGTCGAAGGAGATTTTGCCACGCAGCGCGATGTGAGCCGCCGCAAGCGCGACATCAAGACCATCGTGCTGAAGGTGCGCCTCGATAATCCTAAAGGCGCGTACGTGCCGGGAATGACGGCGGAGGTGCTGGTGTCGCCTGAGCAACTGAAAGGCGAAGCGACGCAGAGCACTGCAACGGCGGGGCAACAGTGATGGTCGAGTCGAATCCCAAGACGAACGGTGGTACGCCTTCGCAGGTAACTGCAGTTGGTATGGAGAAGCCGCTCTACGATCCGTCTGCACCGTCCGCCATCGAAGTCGAGCACATCGTCAAGAAGTACGGCGACTTCACCGCGGTTGATGATGTTTCATTCAGCGTGAAGGAAGGCGAAATTTTCGGGCTGCTTGGTCCCAACGGAGCAGGGAAGTCGACCCTGATTCGCATGATGACTACGCTGATTCCGATTACCGCCGGCTACGCGCGAATTGCGGGCAAGGATGTAGAAAAGGATCCGAACGCGGCGCGGCGAATGATCGGAGTGATTCCGCAGGCGCTGACCAGCGATCTCGATCTTACCGTCGAAGAGAACATGAGTATCTATTCGAAGCTCTACGACGTTCCGGCAAATCAGCGCAAGGAATCGATCGACGAACTTCTCGCGTTGGTGGATCTGACCAAGTGGCGTGACGCTCAGACAAAAACCCTTTCGGGCGGGATGCGGCGGCGGCTCGAGATTGCACGGGGGCTGGTGCATCATCCGAAAATATTTTTTCTCGACGAGCCGACGACCGGGCTTGACCCCGTATCGCGCGTCGCAGTTTGGGAGATGCTGGGGAATATCAAGGCGAAGCGCCAACTGACGATCCTGATCACGACGCACTACATGGACGAGGCCGACCGGCTGTGCGACCGCATCGCTATTGTTGATCACGGCAAACTGGTCGCGCTCGACACGCCCATGGCGCTCAAGGCAAGTGTGCCTGGATCAAATGTAATTGAAGCGCAGTTCGAGAATGCCCCGCCGGACTGGGAACAGCAACTCCACGCGCTCGACGACGTAACGTCCGTGCAGCACGAAGGCGCGGGGATGTTCCGTGTACTGACCGGCAACGGATCGCGGACGACAACGGAACTGGTGGAGATGGCAGTGGCTGCGAAAGTAGGCGTGAAGTCGCTTTCAGTGCAGAACACCACGCTCGACGACGTGTTCGTGCACTACACCGGAAGGCAACTGCGCGACGAACTGCAGAAGGCGTATGCGTTCGTCATGCCGCAGCGGCCGGGACTGCAGCCGTGAACCCCCCGAGGTTGAAGACATGAATCGGATGATGGCTATTGTCGAGCGCGAGATGCGCAAGTTCTTCCGCTCGCCGGCGCTGATGCTGGCGTCAATGATCTTTCCGCTGGTGCAGCTCATCATTCTGGGCAACGCCTTTGGCGGGAAAATCCATGATGCGCGGGTTGCGATCGTCGACCAGGATGGCGGGCCACAAGCGCTGCGCGTGCGCGAGGCGTTCGATTCCGTGCGAGCCAACATTCGCACGTTCGTTCCAATTCCTTACAACAGCGACAAGCAGGCCATGGAGGACGTTCGCAACGGCAAGCTGGAAGGCGCGGTAATTATCCCGCCACAGTTTTCGCGGCGAGTGTATGAGGAGAATCATCCACGCATCGCGCTTGTAGTCGACAACAGCGACAACTTCATGAGTTCGGCGGTTGAGAGCGAACTGACCGACCTTACGAACGCGCTCAACCAGCCCACGGTTTCACCTCGCATCCTGCAGCAGACTGCGCTCGATATCGTCGAGCTTTATCCCTACATCGAGTACATGAAATATCTGTTGCCCGGTTCGTTGGCGCTAGCCATGTTCGTGTCGGTGATGATCGGCGGCGGCATGCTCTACATCGACGACAAAGCCCGCGGCGTTCATGAGGGATATCTGGTCACTCCGATTACGAAGCTGGAGCTTGTGCTCGGGCTGAACCTCGCTGGCGCAATCAAAGCAGTGATGACAGGCGTGATCATCGTGTTTATCGGTTCCCTGATGGCGGGAGTGGGCACAATTTTTAATCCGGTGACGATCTTCGGGCTGCTGATCATGATCGTGCTGACCTCCCTGGCCTTCAACACGATGATGTTTCTGCTGATGGTGCGCATTGAAGATCCGCTGGTGCCGCGCGCCATGTTTGGCATTCTGAATACACTGTTGTTTTTTCCCAGCGGATCGGTTTATCCCATTCAGGCATTTCCGCCGTGGCTGCGCGCGATTGCGAAGTGCGATCCATTCACTTACGCGGTCGACGGTTTCAAGTGCCTGCTGTTGAAAGAGACGTCGCTCACGGCGGTGTGGGGCGACATGCTGTTCCTATCCGTCTTTGCCGCCGCCACACTGGGGATTGCGATTCCGCTGTTCAAGCGAACCCTGTGACGGATCAGAGGAGTGGGGAAATTGGGTCATTGAGCAGTGAACCCAACAGTTCACGGTTTGAAGAATTTCCAACTAGCTGGCATCCCAATTCTTCCTGGGAACTTTTGCATTGGCTGCCGTGTCCGTTATGCTAGATGGGTATGACACTTTTAGATGCCAAGGAATACGATCCGCTGAGGGATCGGAAGCGCAATAAGCGAATCATTCTGACAATTGTGGTCGCGGTGATCCTGCTTGGTCTGCTCTGGTGGTTCCGCTATTTGCCCGAGGAGCACGTTGCGGGCAAGTTCTTCGACGCTCTGCAGGCACAGGATTACAACACTGCCTACGGCATCTGGATGCACGATCCGCAATGGCAGCAGCATCCCCAGGAGCATCCAAAATATCCGTTCAATGAGTTCTATCGCGATTGGGGACCGGGGGGCGACTGGGGACTGATCAAGACCCAGAAAGTCTTTGGGGCGAGTACTTGCCCGGGCGGCGGCACGGGCGTAGTAGTGGATGTGGTGGTGAATGATCGCGCTACGCACGCGCAGGTGTGGGTGGAAAAATCGGACAAGACCCTCAGCTTCCCGCCCTGCGAGCTGATTTTTCGCTGAGCCTCGTTAGGCGCAATCCTGCCCAAGCGACTCGAGAGTAGTCTGGAGTGAAGTTTCATCGGCCACGTTGAGACAAGTTTTCGAGCGGTCAATCTGCCGCATCAATCCACAGAGAACTTTTCCTGGCCCGACTTCGATGAAGGTCTGAATTCGTTCTGCAATCAGCAGGCGCATGCTCTGGTCCCATTTCACCGAACCGGTGACTTGACGTCCGAGAGTGTCGCGGGCGCGCAGATCGTCAGTGACCAGTTCGGCGTCAACATTGCAGGCGACTGGGTAAACCGGCTTTTGCAGCTTTAGGGCGTTGAGATCGGACTCAAGACGGTCTTGTGCGGCCTTCATCAGCGAACAATGGAACGGAGCGCTTACGGGAAGCAGCATGGCGCGCTTGGCGCCGCGTTCGGTCGCGAGTTTTGCGGCACGCTCGACGGCGGCGGTGTTACCCGAGATGACGACCTGGTTGGGTGAGTTGATGTTGGCGGGCGCGCAAACCTCGCCTTGGGCCGAATCCTGGCAGACAGCAGCGACTTTGTCGAGGTCCATGCCGAGAATTGCCGCCATAGCGCCGACGCCGACGGGCACGGCTTCCTGCATGTATTTGCCGCGGTTACGGACGGTGCGGACGGCGTCAGCAAAAGAGAATGTTCCGGCCGCGACGTGGGCGGAGTACTCTCCCAGGCTGTGGCCAGCGAGGTAGGCCGGCTTGGGCATGCGTGTTTCCAGAACGCGCAGCGCCGCGACAGAGGCGGTGAGAATCGCGGGCTGCGTGATCTCGGTGAGCCGAAGTTGGTCTTCCGGGCCCTCGAAACAGAGCTGCGAAAGTTTGTATCCGAGAGCGTCGTCGGCTTCGTGGAAAGTCTGGCGGGCCAGTGGGTACTTGTCGTACAACTCTTTCCCCATGCCGATGACTTGCGATCCCTGGCCAGGGAAGAGCAACGCGATGGTGGACGTAGTAGTGATTTTCTCTGTCATGGATAGCGAAAAGATCAGCTGGGCTGAGCGACTGCCGCTTCGACGGGTGCGGGCCGCAGCCTAGCCAACCCGCGCTCGATGGATTGGTTGATCCCGCGCTTGGAGAACTCAGCTGCTACGCGAACCGCGTTCTTGATAGCGTTGGCGTTCGATGAGCCATGCGTGATGATGCAGACTCCTTTCACGCCCAGCAGCGGCGCGCCTCCGTATTCCGTATGATCGAGGCGCTTCTTGAAGTCGGTGAAGGCGCTGCGCGAGAGCAGCGCTCCGACTTGCCGCGTGATGGTGGCCTTGAGCGACTCCTTCAATGCCGTGCGCACCAGGTTGGCCACGCCCTCGGAAATTTTAAGCGCGACATTCCCCACGAATCCGTCGGCGACGATCACATCGACCTTTCCGTTATAAAGATCGCGGCCCTCGACATTGCCCACAAAGTTCAGGGGAAGCTGCTTGAGCAACAGAAAAGCCTCGCGAGTGAGATCGTTGCCCTTGCCTTCTTCTTCGCCGATAGAGAGCAGGCCGACACGTGGTCCGGGCGTTGCCGAACGTTTGCCGAACATGGCGCGAAAATAAATGTCTCCCATCACAGCAAACTGTTCTAGATTTTGTGCGGTGCAGTCGACGTTCGCGCCGACGTCGAGCAACATAGCAGGATTCCCTGGGGCGGTCGGAAAAACCGCGGCCAGCGCCGGGCGATCGACGCCGGGAACCGCACCCAGCACGATCTTCGCCGTGGCCATGGCTGCACCGGTATTTCCGGCGGTTACGAATCCGGCAACCTGGCCTTCACGCACCATGCGCAGGCCGACACGCATCGAGGAGTCGCGCTTGGCGCGGATCGCCTCCACCTTGTCTTCCATGGTAATGAATTCGCTGGCGTTGACGATTTCAATGGGCAGGCGCGCGGCCGACGGGTGGCGGTCGAACTCCGATTTGATCTCAGCCTCCGGACCAATCAGGAGTACACGCACGTCATACTGGCGAGCGGCATGGATCGCGCCCTCAATCTCGGGCTTGGGCGCGCGGTCAGAGCCCATCGCATCCAGCGCGATCACGCTAGGCATGGTGAAGGTATTTTAGCTGGCTTCCTTGACGTCGAGGACTTCGCGTCCCTTATAGTACCCGCATTTCGGGCAGGCGCGGTGTGGCATCTTCTTTTCGTGGCAGTTGGGGCACTCGGAAAGGCTGTGGCCTTTGAGCGCGTCGTGGGCGCGTCGAGTGGAAGTGCGCTTTTGTGAGTGACGCCGTTTCGGATTAGGCATTTCTTTAAATTCCTCGTATGAAGCTATCAGCTCTCAGCTGTCAGCTTTCAGCTCGTGAAAACTCAGAACTGATAGCTGAGAGCTGATTTCTAGTGCTCGATTCTGCCTCGGATGTCTTTCAATGCTGCCCATCGTGGATCCTGCAGCGCCACGGCACAGGAACATTGTTCCTGATTCAGATTCTTGCCGCAATGCGGACACAAGCCCCGGCAATCTTCCGCGCAGATGACCTTCAGGGGCAACGCCAGCAATACCTGCTCGCGCAAGACGTCTTCGAGTTCAATCCCGTCCCCCTGATAATATCCGATCTCGGCTTCTGCGTCGGTAACTGAAAGCTCGTCGCGTCCGGCGTCGGCGCCAAGAGGGCGATAGAGCAGTTCAAACTCCCGCGTGACGTCGCGCTTGACCGGCTCCAGGCAACGGGCGCATTGCAGTTCCAGCCCGGCTGACAATTTTCCGCGCAGGCGGATGTCTTTAATTATCAGATGCTTGCCATGATGCTCTTCGACGATCTCAGCGTGCCCTGCGGCTTTTAGGGGTGTGATCTGACGAGCTTCGCCTGCCAAGTCGATGACATCGGGCTGAAACTCCTCGTCGAAATCGAGAGGATCCAGTTCCAGTTTCTTTATGTCGAGGAACATCGCGCAATCTCCGCGGCCAACGCGCCGATCCAAACCCGCGGAAGCACGCCAAGGGGCGTAAGTACCGCAAGGAGCAAGACTTAGGATAAAGCGAGAGGCGCGGTAGTGTCAAGAAAAGCGGGTGATTTGTTCCATTGGATTCTGCTAGACTAAGCATAGGGAATCCCTATGGCAACACTCTACGTTGAAAACGTTCCGGATGAAATTTACAAGGCTCTGCGCAAGCGGGCTCGCGCCAATCGCAAGTCGATTGCGGCAGAAGTGATCTCGCTTCTGGAACAGAACATTCCGACTGCCGCGGAGCTTAAACGGAGGCAGGAATTCTACGATCGTCTGGCTGAGCTGAGGTCTAAGCCTCCGCTGTCGCCAGGCCCATTTCCTTCGGCCGAGGAAATGATTCGCGAGGACCGCGAGCGTTGAACGCATTGGTTATTGACGCCAGCGTCGCGATTAAGTGGGCGATGCCGTCGGCCCAGGAGTCACTCACCGAGGAGTCTCTGCGCTTGCTGAGGCGCTATGTCCTGGGAGAAATCGAGTTCATCGTACCGGATGTCTTCTGGGCAGAGGTCGCCAACGTCTTATGGAAGGGTGCGCGGCAGCGCAGGTGGCGACGGGATCAGGCAGAGGCTGTTGCGGGCGATATGAGGGCTCGTGATTTTGCCACGGTGTCGTCCCTCGTTTTGTTGCCCGAAGCTCTAACCATTGCATTCGCGTATGATCGCGCCGTCTGTGATTGCCTGTATGTGGCTTTAGCGGTTCAAGCTAAGGCAGAGTTGATTACCGCCGATGAGCGCCTGGCCAACGCTCTCGCGGCGCGGTTTCCTGTGAAATGGCTGGGCGCGTTTTGAGTCGGATCGGAAGTGCCGGAGGTTCGAAGCGCAATTCCTGAGTTAAAACCCTGGATATTCGAAGACTCCAACAAGAATGACAGATCGTCCTATCTCCGTTGCACACCTAAGCCCCGTCGAGAGCTGGCTTGCGGATCACATCAAACTGGCCGCAGCCGTCGTGTTGTTGGCGGGATTTGTCGCGCGGCTGTGGGCTGCGTCGGGTACATTTCTCAATCCGGACGAGGCATTGCATTTTCGTATTGCGAATCAAGCGTCTCTAGGTCTTGTTTACCACGCCAGTCTAGCGGAGTCGCATCCAGCGCTTTTGTATTGGGTGCTGCATTGCGTGCGGGGGTTGGGCACGTCGGAACTGTGGCTGCGCCTGCCTTCGGTGATCGCAGGGACAATTTTTTGCTGGCTGTTCTTCCGTTGGTTGAGCATGGTGATCGGACGTCTTCCGGGCTTCATCGGGCTCCTGCTTGTGGCTCTCCTCCCTCCCGTCGTGCGCCTGTCGGCTGAGGTACGGCAGTATGCGCTGCTGCTGATGTTTCTCGCCGGAGCGCTGTATTTCCTGGAGCGAGCCCTGGCCGTGGGCTCTGCCTGGTGGATGGGGGCGTCTGCCGGATTTTTATATCTCGGGATGTTGTCGCATTACTCGGCGCTGTTCTTTGCGGTTGCGCTGGGCAGCTACGGGCTACTGAAGATTTTCGCGCGTCCGGCTGGGCGGCCCTCGGATAAGTTCGTCGCGATGTGGGCTGCGGCGCAGCTTGGAGCACTGGCGCTGCTACTGTTCTTGTACAGAACACACTTGTCGCAACTCGGCCGCGGAGAGTCGCGAACCGTGCTGCAAGGCTGGATGAGTGAGTTCTATCTGCGACGTTCGTACTTTGAAGCCGGACGAGACAATCCCTTCCTGTTTGTGCTCGGCCACAGTTTCGGAGTGTTTCAATTCATCTTCGGACAACTGGTCGTGGGAGACATCGCCGGACTCCTTTTTCTTCTGGCCCTCGGACTGCTCTGGCGTGGATCAGCAGAACGGACCCGCCGGCACCTTGTGCTGTTTCTTGTACTGTTGTTTGTGCTGGCTTGCGGCGCGAGTTTGGCGCATGTGTATCCCTACGGCGGGACACGCCACTCTGCCTTTCTCATCATTCCGGCAATCGCAGGAGTCAGTTTTGCTATTTCACGGCTAGCAGCGCAAAACTGGACGCGCGGTTTAATAGTGGCCCTGGGGATCGTTGCAATGTGCGCGCTCTTCGGCAAGGAGCACCACCCGTACATCACACGCGCCGATCAGAGTCGTGGGCACATGACCGAAGCCATAGAATTTCTACGCGGGAGGGTTGCCCCAGGCGGCCTGATCTTTACCGACTACGAGAGCAGTCTCGTTCTCGGACATTATCTCTGCGAACAGAAGCCGGTTTCGGTGCAGGTTTCCAACGCACAGTTCGAGACCTTTAGTTGCCGGGGCTATCGAGTCGTTACCGCGAACCGAACGACGGCGACGAACTTCACTCCGGAGGTTTTTCTGGGCCTTGGCCCGGGCTTGATCTCGACCTTTGACGCCAGGCCAGGAGACCCTGTGTGGATCTTTCAGGCGGGATGGGACATCGATCTGCCGGATCAACTGCGCGGATTGCCGGAGTTCCACGATCTCCAGTTCCACGCGTTCGGGAACAACATCAAGATTTTCAAACTGACGGCTGCAGAGACATTGCATGCGACGATGAGCATCCAGCAGTCGCTTCTGCCGAGACGAAATTCTATGACTGGCCCGCGGGCATCTTGAGCCCGAGCGCTTTCACGGTCGTCTCATCCAACATAGCTTTGCCGTCTTTCTTTGTGACCACTCCGAAACTACCGGAGTAGTCCCACATGGCCCAGCCGATGTTGTGGCGTTCCAGCGCGGTGCGCACGTCCGTGATCCAACGGGAGCGATCCTGGGGATCCGAGAAATTGCGGAAGACACCGAACTCGTTGCAGATCAGGGGAACGCCATTCTGTTTAGCCCAGTCGGCCGCCTGATTGATTTCCGCTTCCACGCGGGCGGCGTCCCAGTGATCCTGGCCGTAACGAATCACGTCCAGCCGGTGCACCGCTTCTGGAACAGCGGTGGCAACTTTCGCGGCATTCTCCGGTGACGACGGATAGTGCAGGCCCTTCACCCATCGCCAGTAATACGACCCCCAGGTCGCGCCCTGATGGGTGAAGATGTGCGGCTCGTAAAAATGAAAAACGTAAATCACGTTCGGATCGCGCAGCGGTTCGAGAAAGACCATGTCATCATCGTCGTCCCAGTTTCCGCCGGCGGCGATGATCGTGTGCGTGGGCGCACCCCGGCGGATCGCGGCGGCCAGCTTGGCCTCGACGCCATACCAGCGATAGCGATCGCGCATTTCGGGCTCGTTCAGAATCTCGAAGAATACGCGCTCGGCATCCCATGAAGAGTAATGCTGCGCGACGGTCTGCCAGAAATCGGCAAAGCGTTCGACCGGATCGTCTTCCTTCAGGCGAGCTTTGAAATCGGAATCGGGATGCATGTCGATTTCAACTGCCAGGCCTGAATCGAGAATCATCTTGACTGCGGCGTCGAGGTAGCTGAAGTATTCGGCACTGCCGCCCGGGCGCCGCGCCGCTTCCATCATGGGTTGCGGGTTCACGCTGAGGCGCACGTGGTCGAATCCTGCGGACTGGATCAGCGCGATGTCGGCGGAAGTGGTCCAGTTTTGGAAATGGTCTTTTGTGTATCCCCTGGGATCGTAGACCTGTGCGAACCACTCGCTAAGATTGATGCCGTGGCGCAGGTGGGCCAGGCGCGAGGGAGGAACGGAAGAGAGTGGAGCTGTTTGCGCGGAGGCGAGGGAGACGAAAATGACGAATAAAAAGACGGAGACTTCCCTACGGATCATGCTAGCAATCATGAATGCGCCTCTTAACGGTTGTCATCATGAGCCAATGTGGTCGAACGACGCGTCATCGCTAACTCAGAATCCGGCAGAACCTGAATTTTCCTCTTCGTTGAAGCTTGGATCGCGTTGACATAGTACGTTACCAAATCGTCTTGAGACGAAAGTGTTGTCGCAGCCTCTCGTCCTTCGTTACCAGGGCCATGCCTTCCGCCAGCGCTGTAGCGCCGATGAGTCGGTCCGCCGGGTCCTTTGGATAGTCGTCTGAGAACTGTGTTGCAATCGCCGCGACTTCCGCGGTGATGGGCATGATTATGACGCCAGAGCGAGTCAGCAGGTTCTGGACGGCACTTTCCACGGTAGTCTGACTGCGAAGGACTCCCCGCGCGAAGAGCAGAGCCAATTCCCATACAGTGATGCTGGAGATTGCCAGGCCGTCGCTGATGCGTGCTCGGCGGATAGCTGAAGCGGCCTGTCGCGAGAGGCGTACCGGGTCCGCGACCAGCCACGCCAGTGCGTGGGTATCGAGCAGGATCAACGAAGCGCCTCCCAGTCCTCCGGTGGAACCAAGGGCGACATGAGGTCGCCGACAATCTCGATCTCGCCTTTGAGGCAGCCAAAGACTTCTTCCGGTTGTCCGTCTGCAGGGACGAGCTTGGCAACGGGCTTTCCCTTTTTCGTGATGGTCACCGGTACGCGCGTAGAGCGCACTTCGTCCATAATTTTCAGGCAGCGCGCCTTGAAATAACCAGCTGGCACGGTCTTCATAACCACTCCTCAGGACTATGGTCATTATAACATGACCTTCACGGCGAACACGCTTGTGCCCCTCTCTGAGTCCGCGTTGGGCGAAGGAAGTAGGAGCCTACTTCAGTTCCGCCAGCTTCTGTGTGGCGAGTTGTCCGGCTTCGTTGCCGGGATTTTCTTTCTTGACCTGTTCGTAGATGCGCTTGGCGTCGAGCGGCTGGTTGGAGTTCTGGTAGAGTTCGGCCAACTGCAACTGCGCGGTCACCTTGCTGACCGAAGCCGTCGGCTTGTTGATTAATTCCTGATAAAGCGCGGCAGCTTCTTTGGTTCGATTCGTCTGGCCATAGAGCGAGGCCAGCGCGGACTTCGCCACGGCGGAGACGTCTTTGTTTCCCGCGGAGATGACTTCTTTGAAATTGCGCTCGGCGGCGGCGTTGTCTGACAGGTCGACCGCAGTCACTCCCAGAAAATAGTGCGCCATATCGGCGGTGCGGGTATGAGGATACTTGTCCACGATCGCCTGAAACTGCTTCTGGGCAGCCTGGGTGCGTTCCTTCGCGGAAGTGAACGTCGGAAAGTCGGGCTGGGCGGGCGCGTCCGCCGGACGCAGCGCCGTGCTCATGGTTCGGACCGCCTGCGACATTTCGAAGCTGGCCTTCTCATCCTGCGAACTCAGGTAGAACCATCCGCCGATGCCGGCGGCGAGCACGACGATCACGGCGACCGCGGAGATGATTGCGGTCGACCTGTGTTCGACGGTCCAATTGGCGGTTCTCTCAGCGGCGTCGATGGTGGCGCGGCTGAATGCATCCTGTTTAAGTTGATGGCGGGTCTCTGCGCGCACGGACTTCCCTTCTAGCGATAACAGTGGCTGGACAGAACTAGTATGGCAAACAAGGAGTTTAACAGGGGTAAAAGGGGGCGTCAAAGAAAGGGCGATGGACCGAGCTTGCAGCATGACGCTGGAGAATGCCCTGGGCATACGCGCATTATTTTTTTCATGTCGAATTCGTAAATCTATTTTCTTCAGCGAGTTACGCGTGCACTAAATGACTTGGCTAACCCAACATGATGGTTTTTGGTGCTATATGGATGAAGCGGGAGGTCTATTGGGCGGTGCCTTGAGGGCGCGGAAATCGAAACCCATGCCCGCAAAATCGGCTTGAAACATGAGGAGATTACGCACCAAACGAGTGGGGATGATCTATGTGGCGGGTTTACATTTCTAACAGCCGCGTAATTTGACAATGTGATAAACGTCAAGCAAACTACCTTTTCGGCGGGGCCAGATATTATCGAGATCAAAACCAGCATACAGCTGGCGGTGATCCGGATAATTAGGACGACTACAGCAACGCGATGCTTCCTCATCTACGTTGCCCTGCTTCCTCCGAGGTTGGATTTCAGTCAGTGCCTCCTAGTCACGGACTGAGTTAGCCTCGGCAACTTGATGTCAGAGGTGGACGCGACCCGACTCGGACGGGCATCTCGCAGTTTTGCAGACCGGCGCTCTATCAGTTTAGCTGCGCGCCCACCTCGATATTCTAATAAGCTAGGCTGTGGAAATCGCTGATTCCACGGACCAATCCTCATATTGCGTTTCCCTATTGCGCTTCCACAGGCAAATGTGAATGCGTCTTTCGCAATGCCGCCCGCATCTGCTACTCTGCTTCCCGCCCAGAGAGGAACCAGCAAAATGTCATCTGCCAGAATTTTGATCTCGACCCTCGCAATTCTGTTATGCCTCAGCTTCAACCTGTCCGCTGCCGACAAGAAAACGAAAGACGCGAAGGCCGCCGACGACACCGCCAAGCCTTCCTACGAACTGCCTCAGCCTGCCACCGAGACGCTCGACCTGACCATGTACCAGCGCATTCGAGACGAGGGGCTGCAGCACTCGCACGTCATGCAATACGCCTCCGGGCTGATGGATGGGATCGGGCCGCGGCTAACCGGCTCTCCGAATCTGAAGCGTGCCAATGAGTGGACGCGCGACCAATTCACCGCCATGGGATGCACGAACGCCCACCTCGAAGACTGGGGCGAGTTCGGCCTGGGCTGGCGCCAGCTCAATACGTGGGTGCGCATGTCCGTGCCGGATACCGCGGTGTTCATCGCGCAGGCGCTGCCGTGGTCGCCGGCGAGCAAGGGTCCGGTCAGCGGGCGCGCGGTCTGGGTGAATGCGAAGGACGAGAAGGATCTGGAAAAATATAAAGGCAAGCTGGAAGGGAAGATTATTTTCTTCGGCGACATGCGCGATGTGAAGCCGATCGACAAGGCATTGTTCGAGCGCCGCGACGACGCCAATCTCAAGACCACGGTTGAATATCCGGTACACGTCATGGAGCCGGAGCAGGGATTTCAGGATTTCATCCGACGGCTGGCGTTTCGCGAAAAGGCTGGACAGTTCTTCGCCGCCGAGCACGCGGTGGGAGTCGTGATCCCAAGCCGCGACGGGCGCAACAACGGCGGGCAAGGCGGGACAATTTTCGACGACGGCGGCTCCGGCCTGGGCTGGTTTACCTATAAACGCGAGCACGCCGAACAGCTTCCGATCGTCGTGATGGCTATCGAGAGTTACGGCCGCGTCTACCGCTTGCTGAACGCCAACGTGCCAGTCACGGTTGAAATGGATGTGGAAACCGAATTCACTGGCGATCACGAGCACGGTTTCGACACCATCGCGGAAATCTCCGGCACTGATCCGAAGCTAAAGGATGAAGTCGTTATGGTGGGCGGACACCTCGATTCATGGGCCTCCGCGACCGGCGCGACCGACAACGGCGCAGGAACTGTCGTCGCGATGGAAGTGATGCGCATTCTCAACGCCCTGCACGTGCAGCCGCGCCGCACGATCCGCGTCGGTCTGTGGACCGGCGAAGAGGAGGGTGAATTCGGATCGTATGGCTACGTCAAACAGCATTTCGGATTCGTCCCGCTCTCAACGGCACCCGACCAGATGGACTTGCCTGACTTTTTGCGCAAGCCAGCTGGCCCGGTCGAACTGAAGCCGGAGCAGCAGAAAATTTCCGGATACTTCAACCTCGACAACGGCTCGGGAAAAGTTCGCGGGGTGTACTTGCAGCAGAACGCGGCGGTCGGTCCCATATTTCAGCAGTGGATGGCGCCGTTGCAGGACTTGGGCGTGAGCACTCTAACCATGCGCGATACCGGCGGCACCGATCATGAAGCGTTCGACTCGGTCGGCGTCCCGGGATTCCAGTTCATTCAGGACATGCTCGACTACGGCTCGCGCACACATCACTCGAATCAGGATACCTATGAGCGCCTGCAACCGGACGATCTCGCTCAGGCGGCCGTGGTCGAAGCCATCTTCGTTTACAACACGGCACAGCGCGATCAGATGCTGCCACGCAAGCCGCTGCCGCATCCTGAACTCGAAGAGCCGCGCAAGGCTCCGCTGAAAAATGTAATGCCCGGCGCGGAACCGAAGCCGGAGGAAGGAAAGAAACCAGCGAACTAGACAGGTATTTCGTATCTTTAGGGTATTTTGATGACAATGTTGGTTGATGTCGGGGCAAGAACACAAACGCCGCCAATTTCTTGGCGGCGTCTTTGCAAGAGATAGACTCTCTATCGCGGAGCTTCTTCCAGCAATCCCTGCTCCAGCTTTTCCTGACACTCGATGCAGTGTCGCGTCCAGGGCACGGCCTCGAGGCGCTTGGCGTTAATCTCTTTGCCGCAGTGGATGCATTCCCCGAAAGCGCCTTCGCGGATGCGTACCAGCGCCTTGTCAACCATCTGCAGGAGTTGCCGCTCGTTGTTGCTCTGGCTGAATAGAAATTCTTTAGTGTAGGAACTCGCGGCGCGATCGGCGACATCCTGCGCGGTATCTTCGTCCGCGGAGCGGCCGTCAGCCTGCGTGCGATTCACAGTGCGGCGCAATTCCTGCTGCCGCGTCTCCAAACGTTTCTTAAATGACTCCAGCTTCTTCTTGTCCATAGATCACTTCAACCCGGTTCTGTCCTGTTCATGCCTTGAAAGTCTTAAGACGCCTCCTTCCGGAGACGTCTTTGGTCTAACCGCCAAACGAAGATGATAAGCGCGTAAATTAAGATGCGTCAACCGCGCCAATGGCTGCAAAGAATAACCGCATTACGTCTTACGTATCCTTAGGACACCCCTTGCCCAGGATCCGGCCACAATGTGCTGACCGGGCAGACGAGAGCCTCCGGCCTAACGTGTTCCGAATTTATCGCGGCAGGGGATTCTTCATATGGGCCAGTGCATATCCCATGATCGCCATCGCTGCGCCGTTCTCGCGCAATTCACGGGGGACAATCTTGTCCAGCGTGTCGGCCGCAGTGTGGTGATAGTGGAAGTAGGTGCGGCCATCCTGCATGATGCCGAAGGCAGGAACGCCGGCCTCCGACATGGCTGAGATGTCAGCGCCCGGCGGGTAGCTGCTCGGCTGAAACACGCTGGCCCCGAAGCTCTGCAACACGTCCAATACCGGCTGCAGAAGGTCGATGGCCGGCGGCGTCAAGCGGACTTCAAAGCCCAGCGGATGCGCCGCGCCCGAGTCACTCTCAATCGCGCCCACAAAGTTTGGAAAATCCGACGCGTGGCTTTTGGTGTAGGACTGGCTGCCGGCTCCTCCTTCCTCCTCGTCCATCCATGCAATGACGCGCAGCGTACGCTTCGGCCGCAGATGCAGCTTCTGCAAAATCTCGGCGGCTTCCATCGCGACTGCAACTCCTGCACCGTCGTCGATCGCTCCGGTACCGAGATCCCACGAATCGAGATGCCCGGAAACCACGACCACTTGTTCGGGATGGTCGCTGCCCTTCAGATCGCCGACCACGTTGTAACTGGTCTCGTCCGGGAGTTTCTGCGGCGTAAGCGTCAGGTGCATACGGACCCCACCCTGGGCCGCGAGATGAGCGATCAGATTGGCATCTTCAGCAGTGACCGCGCCCGCTGGAATTCCGGCCGGGATCGCGAAGCCGGTATGCGGCAGGCGAAAATCGGCATCACCTACGGAGCGAACCAGAGCCGCAACAGCGCCCAGATCAGCCGCGGCCTTCGGTCCAGCGGCGCGATAGCGTACTGCCTCACCGTAAGCGATGAAGGCGTATCCGGCCGCGCTTTTTTCTTTGTCGAAAAGGTCGTTGAATAGCACAATCTTACCCGCGATCTGGTCGTGGCGCAGCGCCTTCAACTCGTCGAAATTGTTCACCACGACTACATCCGCGGTAATCCCATCAGCCGGAGTGGCGCTGCTTAGACCCAAAGCGGTGAGCACGATTTTCTGCCTGGTGCCGGGAGCTTGTCCGGGCCACGCGATCAGATCCGCGGTTTCGGTGCCGCGCACCCAGTGCGGCACCTTCGTTTCCTCGAGCCGGACTTCGAGGCCGAGCCGCCTCAACTCGGCGGCGACATACTCGACTGCTGCCTTGGCCTGCGGCGATCCAGCTGGGCGCGCGCCGATATTCTCCGTCAAGTGCTCGAGCTGGTGATACGCGTAATCGTCGCTCAGCGCCGCTGTCCTGATGGCTACGAGCTGTTCGCGAAGCTCCGCAGGAAAGTTTTCCATCTGCGCCGGCGACTCCTGCGGCATGGCCGCAAACGGGCTGGCCGCCGGACTGGGCGGCTGGTTCTGGGCGCTGGCAGGCTTCAAGAAAAGTACAGCCATAAGAATCGTGAAGCTGCACGCAGCCAGAGAACGCGTTACAGGAGAAAGAGCGGAGCGGGAGTGTAGTGGAGTCATGGTCGCTCGTCAGTGTATCTGACTGCGCCCTGATGACGAAACGTGATGGTTTCCGGCTTTCAGAAGCCACAGGATTTCTCACAAGAAACCAGAAAACTGGAAACCAGAAGCCAGCCATGAAGAGTCGGTGGTTCCAGGGGCCGAGCAGGTTGTTGGGAGAAGTCTTAGACCGACAACAAATAAAAATGGCCCCATTGCTGGGGCCAAGTTTCAAGAGGCGAATTTGGTAGGCGATGTCAGGATAGGCGATGCAACATGCCGCTCCGCCGATCGGAACGACTGTTCGGGAAATGGAACGGAGAAAAAGTGAAGGTCATGCGTGAGTTAGCGGCCTCTTAGTTACACATGACAGAAGCACTTCCCGCACCAAAGCGGGAAATCGGAGTAGTCCGGCAGGTGCACTCGGGTAAGTGACTGACCGCTAACGCTTTAACGCCAGAGAGATCGCCTGCTCAACCTCATGCTACAGCAGACGACGAAAAGACGGAGTGCAGAACAATGCACTTTCAATGCACTCCAGACAGCACAAAACCCGCTTCCAGCGCGGGTTTTGGCCGATCCGAAATGAATTCAATGTGATAAGTGTTTAGCTGTTTCCCGCCACGGTGCGCAGCTTGCCGGGAAGGAAATGGTACGGAGGCCACGGTCCGCTGATCACTACTTCACAGTTCTTCAACTGTTTGGCGGCAGTGGTGTAGCGGTTCTGATACTTTTCCACGCTCTTGGAGTCGATAAGGTGGGCGATGTCGATCAACATTCCCTCGGGAGCGACCTTCTTGCAACTTACTTCTTCTTCGAGCGGGTTAAACAGTTTGTGTACCTGTACTGACAGAGCCCGCGCCTTGGTCTGGCGCTCCCGCTCGCGCGACGCCTTAACGCGCAGCTTGGAGAGATAGTCGCCGCCGACGGTATCGGGTAGTTGGACGTCGATCATGGCTTCGCGCAGCGAGCCGTCCCGGACGACCAGTTTGATGTGCATCTCGCTCTTGCCGCGCAGTTTGGCGACACTCAGGCCAAAAGCCCGCCGGTTGACCCGGACGGCCTGGCGGAGCGCGTCGTCGCTGTCGAAGATCGTCCCAAAGCGGAACGGCAGGACGGTCAGGTTGCGGAAGCAGTTGCTGACCACGCGGGCGTGATCGACCGCGGCTTTGTGGTCCAATTCGCCTAAAGTGTGGTCGTATTCGCTCACGATCACAGCAAATTCACCGCTGGGATAGCTTAGAACCGCTGCGCCGTTAACACCTTGAACGCCCTCGAGGAGAAAAGGGCGGCGAGTGCGGGTTCCATTAGGGAGGGTTTGGTGCTCGGTAAGACAGTACGCGTACCACGCCATAGTGAACTCTCCGAACCGGGTTGGAGGCGAACCGGGTCGCCTCTCGTCGAGTTTTTCGCCAAAGCTTGAACTGCGTTGGAAGAATGAAACGGGCGGTACAGGGTGAATCGAAAAACCGGAAACGCTTACAGTCACGTTCCCTAAAGTCATATTACTTTGGTGACCATCAAAAATGCAACGTTTTATTAACAAGGCGCATCGCCCGCCCTCATTTTCCAACGCTGGCGCGTCGGGCGCGGTCCTGCAGAGCGAGTAAAACCACCCGCAGCATCTCATCCCAGGGCGCGGGTTTGCCTGTCCAGATCTCGAACTGCCGAGCCGCCTGGTGCACGAACATTTCGATACCGGGGATGACCTGTGCACCCCGCTCTTTGGCTAATTTCAGCAGCCGCGTTTCCGGCGGATCATACACCATATCAAAGACATAGCGGGCATTGATCTCCTTTTCCTGCAGCGGAGTTTCGCGTGTATTCCCCATGCCGACGGGAGTCGCATTGATGATGACATCGAAGGCCAGTTTCTTCAGGTCGGCGCGCTTCATTAGGCGGGCGCGAGCCTGGTGCGCCAGTTTCTTCGCTGGGCCGGCGGTCCGGTTCAGGATGTAAACTTCGCAGCCGCGTTCCTTCAGCCCGAAAACTGCAGCGCGCGCGGCTCCGCCTGCTCCAAGCACCAGAATGCGCGCTCCTTCGAGGGTGCTCAGACGGCGTTCCAGCGGCCGAACGATCCCGGAAGAGTCGGTATTGAACCCGTAAAGCTTTCCATCCTGCGCTCTTACGACGGTGTTGCAGGCTCCAATCTTTGCCGAATGAGAGTCCGTATTGTCGAGGTGCGAAAGGATCGATTCCTTGTAGGGCATGGTGACACTGACGCCGTGAATCGGAATTTCCCGCACGCACGTCAACAGATCTTTCAGGACTTTGGCGTGCAGCGCCAGATAGACCGCGTTCACGTTTTCACGGCGGAAAGCCGCATTCATGATGGCCGGAGAAAGCGAGTGCGCGATGGGATCGCCCACAACTCCGTAGACTCGCGTGGCTGCGTCCACTTGCTCGATCCGATATACGTTGCGGAGTTCTTGCGCGGTCACCTGGCCGGGAGCAGTCTCTTCGCCGACAATTGCGGAAGCGAAGGTGAATACGCTGCCCGCGCGCACACCCAGCACTCGGCTAATAAAGCCCTGCTCTCCCATGCACATGCCGACGAGAGAGTGTTTGTCGCCCTCGCGCGCAAGAAACTTGATCATGGTGACATTGTCAGAGAGCGTGGTCGCGGTGCTGACAACCTTGTAAAAGTCAGCGGGATAGGCCAGCATCTTGTGAAGCGTTTCATCGAGTTTTTTGGTGGCGCGAAAATCGTGGAACGACAGAATCAGCGCGGCGCGCGTGCGCAACTTCTTTAATTGCTCGGGCTTGCACTTGCTGGCCGTTTGCAGTTCAACGTCAACCAACTGGCATCCGGCAGCCGAGGCTTTGGCCAGGATATCGAGTTGCGAGGCGATCGAGCCGCGAAACTTGCCGCCACTGGCGACCCGGCGGCACGTCGCGATAACCACTGTGCCGGGATTTGATTCCATAAAACGCTTGATTCTGGGCAGTGCCAGGCCGGGTTTTGAAAGATAGTCTAACCTGAACTCCAGGAAGGGGTTATCCCGTACGAGAGTCTCCGCCTTTTCCGTCATTTCCGTAGGATCGGTGCCGATCACAGCCACGCACACCCGAGGCAAGCGCAGGGGAAGGAGACGGGGCATGTGGCCGGGAGCGGAGATCATCGGGGTTGGGCTATGCGCTTTCTTCGACGACTGGAAATGAACGGCGAATTATTACAGGGCCTTAATTCCATATGCAACAACCGATTCACGTTAGCGTCGAAAAACTTTTTCCACGAACGCCCAACACCCTCGTAACCTTGACCCACCCTTACCCCCTTGTTACCTTCCGCTAGGCCTTTATTTTCTGGCTTTTAACTGGGGAAGGGAACGCGTGGCGGTCCTCTCCTGGAGGTAACATGAAGAAAACAGGATTGTTAGTATTGTTGCTGGCGACCGCGTGCTGGGCCCAATCGGGCGATGACGCAACCGCCGCCGAAGTTCCTCAGGGAACAAGCCCCACCGTAAACAGCTTTCCCACCGAGCGGGTGCAGACGCCGACTTATGCCGACGTCTATTGCTCCGGGTTTATCAACAAACAGACCCTGCCCGACGCCAACTACGTCGCAGGCGGGCTGGAGACGCCGAGCACCACGAAGTTTACGCGCGGCGACATGATTTTCATGCAGGGCACGGGATACAGCGCTGGAGCGGAATATGAGATCGTGCGTGCTCTGCGCGATGTCAACGAATATGAGATGTATCCCGGACAGAAGAAACTGATGAAAGCGACTGGCCAGGCCTATGAAGAAGTGGGTCGCGTGAAAGTGATTGATACGCGCAGCAAGGCCGCGATCGCGCAGATCGAATACGCCTGCGACGGCGTCAACCCGGGCGACACGGCGATTCCGTTTGCCGAAAAGCTGAGCATTGCCTTCCACCCGCCCATCCGTTTCGATCGCTTCCTGCCCCCGAGCAACAAACTCTCGGGCCGCGTGGTGATGGGTAAGGATTTCGATTCTGAGCTGGGTACCGGCCAAAAGCTGTACATCAACGTAGGCGCGAACCAGGGCGTCAAGGTGGGAGATTTCTTCCGCGCTGTGCGTCCGTATGACGCGGACCTGCGCGACCCCGTGGATTCGCTTTCGTTCAAAGCGGCGATTGCCGAAGATTCACAGATGAAGACGCCGTCGTTCGATCCCGCCCGGTTCACCAAGGGCAACGGACCAGTCATTCACGTGCGGGATCTTCCGCGGCGCGCTGTAGCCGAAATCATCATCATCGGCGTCACCCCGACCACCGCAACCGGCATGATCGTCTTCTCACTGGAAGATGTGCATGCGGGCGACAACGTGGAAGTGGATCAAGTCAACTAAAGCATTTTTCAAGTTGAAGGATCGAGACCGGGGACGGGCAACCGTTCCCGGTTTTGTTTTCAGCCTTGATGTTACACATGAGGATGTGTAAGAATCTACACATGGCTACGAACCTCGCGCTGGATGACAAACTAATTGAAGAGGCGCGTCGTCTTGGCGACCATAAAACCAAGAAGCAAGCGGTCACAACTGCTCTTGAGGAATATGTTCAGCGCCGTAAGCAACTTCAGATTCTGGAAGACTTCGGCACGGTAGATTTCGATCCGGACTACGACTACAAGGCTTGGCGCCGGGGCAAGCGCAGGTGATGGTTCTTGTCGATACGCCGGTTTGGTCGCTTTCCTTGCGCCGCAAAACCACAGACTTGTCCCCGGATCAGCGGCGCGTCACGAAGAATCTGTACAACCTTGTGCGGCAAGAGCAAGTCAGACTTCTGGGCTCGACACGGCAAGAAGTGCTCTCCGGAATTCGCGAGGAATCTGTATTCTTGCGAATCCGCGATCACTTGCGAGGGTTCAGGAACGTCGAGTTGGACGAGAGCGACTACGAGGAAGCGGCACGCGCAACCAACCGATGTATTCGCGCGGGCATCGCGGGCTCAAACGCCGACCTGTTGATGTGCGCCGTTGCCGTCCGCTACGGCTGGCAGATATTTAGCACCGATCATGACTTCGCTCGCTACGCAACGGTTCTGCCGCTCCAGTTATTTATCCAGACATAGTGATCCAGTCTATCCGCAGATTCAATCCGTCCCGGATTCCATCCATCCGACTCGAGGCTGCGTGCAGGCGGTGTTTTCCCGCTACTCATCGCCGAATACTTCCGCCGTGAATGCCTCGATCCGCGCGCCGTTTTTCCAGGCATCAAGCGGCAGACCGGCTTTGCGGCACGTCTGCTCCAGGAACTTGACGCGATCCCAGTTGTGCTCGACCGGCACTTGCGGCAGCAAGAGGCCGCGCCGTCCGTCCTGGGTGATCAGCAGGCCGTGGCGGCCGATTTCAACGGCATCGGGAGAAATCGGCTGCGGAGGCGAAAGAATGCTGAGTTCGATTTCCAGATGCGGCGCCTGCTCGCACGTCACCGGAGGGAAGCGCTCATCTTCGAAAGCCGCGGCCCGCGCCGTTTCCGCAACCGCGCGGTATACGGGATTTACCGGAAGTACATAGCCGACGCATCCCCGGAGTTCGCGGCGGAGATAGAGCGAGGTAAACACACCGCGGGGCTCTGCCAGATGCGGCGTGGGAGGATCAAGCGGGAGTCCAGCCTCAGAGACATCGAGCGCCGAGAGAATGGAATCGTGAGCCAGGCGAAGCAGCAGAGCGCGCTCATCCCCAGAAAAATCGCCGGACACCGCAGCGACCGGACTGAATCCCGAACTAGGTCGTGGTAGCGACATCGCGGTCCGCCGGAGGCGGGGCGGGCAGGGGTTTTCTGCGGCGGCTCAGAATGAAGGCGCGGCGGCGGCTCTTGACCACCCGGCGATCAATCTTCGACCAGAAAGCGACAAAGTAGTCGGCAGCCGACACCAGAGAAACGCATACCATGAACCAGATCGCCAGGTTCGCGATCCAGTGAATGGGGAAAATGTAGTGGCTGTAGACAGGCCATTCTTTCCAGTGATGATCGAGGATTACGGCGACGACAGCGACGATCTGCACGACCATTTTGAATTTGCCAAGATCGCTCGCCTCGATCGTGAAACCCTCCGACGCGGCAATCGAGCGCAAGCCGCTGACCAGGAATTCGCGTCCGATCACGACAATTGCAACCCACGCCGGCACCAGGCTGGGATTCAGTTGCACCAACACCACGAACGCAGCAGCGATCAGAAGTTTGTCGGCCAGGGGATCAAGCAGAATTCCCATGGTCGTGATCTGCCCGCGCTTGCGCGCGAGGTAGCCGTCAATGCCATCGGTCATGGAAGCGGCGATGAACAGGGCCGAGGCCAGCAACTCTTTTTCGCCGGTGACGCTGCTGAAGCGTGCGCTGGAAAGAATCCAAATGAGCAGAGGAATGCAGGCGATGCGGAGCAGCGTGATGGAGTTCGGCAGATTCACACTACAGGCTACGGGACCAGAGGGAAACCAAACTGATTATCCTCCACGAGAGTGCGGAACGCAATGCGCGGATAGGACTCGAAAGGGCGTGTGGAGGGGGACGCAGCTTGCCCTGAGCGAAGTCGAAGGGTCCGCCTCGGGCGAAGAGAGCAGTGACATTCGAATGCCGATCCGAGCCTGTCGCGCTTTGCGCGACCCCGGACGAAAGCGGCCGGGACTCCACAATTCGCCCACTTACTTCGGCGTGGCCGTCGGGTTGGCCTTGGCCTGCTTGGCGATGATTGAATCTTTGATTTTGTCGTATGTCGCCTGCGGAATGATCTTCTTTTGCACCAGATCGAGCTTGGTGCGATAGGGACGTCCGTCGATGATTTTCTGGGAGTAAGCGTCACCAATTCCGGGCAGCGCCTTGAGTTGATCTTTGGTGGCCGTGTTGAGGTCGAGCTTATTACTGGCGGAGGGCTGGGCTCTCATCGCATCTCCCGCGGCCTGAGGCGCCGCCGAAGCGATTTCGGGAACCCCTGGCTCGGAACCTTGCGCGGCCGCGCTGCCGACTAACGAAAGAGCAAAGACCAGAACCGCGATCTGTACCATCAGTTGCTTCTCAATCAATTTCATTGCTTCTCCTCGCAATCTTTAACTTGGATGCCCCCAGCCTTCTTTCGCGTTCTGTGCGAAAAGAGCGGGGGGACTTTGACTTAAGCGTAAATGCCGCGCTGGCGAATCGTGTAAGCGACGCGATCGATGGCCAGCATGTACGCGGCGATCCGGTTGTTTACCTTGTGCGTTTCGGCATAGCGCACAACGTCTTCGAAAGACGATTTCATAATGGCGTCGAGCTGCTCGTTCACCACCGACTCTTTCCAGAAATAGCCCTGGCGGTCCTGCACCCACTCGAAGTAGGACGTAGTGACGCCGCCGGCGTTGGCCAGAATGTCGGGAATCACGAACACACCCTTGTCGCTGAGGACATCGTCGGCGGCAGAGGTTGTCGGACCGTTCGCTCCCTCGGTGAGAATACGGCACTTCAAGCGGTCCACATTGCGGCTGGTGATGACGTTTTCGGTCGCCGCGGGAATCAGGATCTCGCAATCGCTGATCAGCAAATCCGCGGCATCGATTTTTTCCGCGCCGGGAAAGCCGTGCACCTCGCCGTTCTTCTGTTTGAACTCGATCAGCGCTTTCAGATCGATCCCGTTCTTGTTGTGCAGGCCGCCGCCGACTTCGGCGATGCCGATGATTTTGTATCCCGCTTCGCTCATCAGTTGCGCGGCGTTGGAGCCGACGTTGCCGAACCCCTGAATGATCACGCGAGCGCGCTCGCGATCGATGCCGAGCTTCCTGCAGGCCTCGTCGCAGACGATCATCACGCCACGTCCGGTGGCCTCGCGGCGCCCGCGCGACCCGCCAATGTTGATCGGCTTGCCCGTCACCACGGCGGTCACCGTCTGCCGCATGTGCATGGAGTAGGTGTCCATCATCCAGGCCATGACTTGTTCGTTGGTATTCACGTCGGGGGCGGGAACATCTTTTTCGGGGCCGATAAACTCGATCAGTTCGGAGGTATAGCGGCGGGTCATGCGCTCCAGTTCGCCCATCGACATCTTGTGGGGATCGCAGATGACGCCGCCCTTCGCTCCACCGAAGGGGATGTTGACCACGGCGCACTTCCAGGTCATCCAGCTGGCCAGGGCCCGGACTTCGTCGAGCGTGACGTCGGGCGCATAGCGAATGCCGCCCTTGGCCGGCCCGCGGGCAATCGAGTGCTGCACCCGGAATCCGGTGAATACTTCCAGGTGGCCGTCATCCATCTGGACCGGAATGTAGACCGTGAGTTCGCGGTTCGGATAGCGCAAAATGCGCCAGATGCCCTCATCGAGATTCAACTTTTGCGCGGCCAGGTCGAAGCGGGCGCGCTGCGACTCCCACGGATTCGACTCTTTATCCACTAACGGGTCGCTGGTCAACGTCGTCATAAAATCTTCTCCGGAATGAATGCAGGTTGGCGCTTAGCCGGTCGCCGGGCGGATCCCGGTCGGGGGCGGGCAAACGTTCCGAGTATATGAGTGGGGAAGCCAGGGAAGCAAGGAGGAGGGGGTGCTCAGATCGGACCTGATCTGAAGTCTGACCGGAGAAGACGACTGCTCCGCTGACCCAAACAACCGCAGCCGACCTGAGAGGAAGGGATTGATTAGGGAAAGTCCCGTCTTTCCCCCTGCCATAAGTTTCGATTTCGTAACGAACACGATGCGAAAATGATTTCCACGAAGTATCGCTGCTACTTATACTTAAACCTCGTTGTAGCATGCATCCGTGGTACCCACCCTTCGCAAAGTGCGCGAAAGGATGGGGCACCCCGTGCGTTCTCTGATTCAGGAAGGTCAAAAGCCTGGGCCACCCGCCACCACGCCAGAAAATGCCGGCTGGTCAACTCCGGCCCGTTGTCGCAGCGGATCGCCAGCGGCATTCCGCGCTCCGATGCGATCGCGTCCAGCACCCGTGTCACTCTCCGACTGGCAAAACTCGTATCCACTTCCAAAGCCAAACACTCCCGCGTATATGCATCCACCACACTCAGCACCCGGATCGTCCGTCCACACTCCACCGCATCGTGTACAAAATCCAATGCCCACTCCTGGTTGGCCGAAGTCCGCGCCACCAGCGGCTTTCCCTCGCGCACGCAATGCTTCCGTTTCTTCCGACGAATCATCAGTCCGGCCTCCCGATACACCCGATGCACGCGCTTGTGGTTCACCTGCTCTCCCGCGCGACCCACTAACACATGCAGCCGCCGATACCCAAAGCGCGGCTTCTCTCGCGCTAACTCCACCAGCTGCGTGCGCAACGGCTCATCGCTGCGTGTCGTCCGATAGCGGTAACTCGCTACCGCCATCCCCATCAGCCCGCATACCCGGCGCTCACTCGCCACGTACTGCAACCGCAGCCAGTCCGCGTCCGCCCGCTGGTCTACGAGCTCCATCCGTTTTTTGCGATCAGCGCCTTCAGCATCTCTTTGTCCAGGCTCAGATCCACCACCAGCTTTTTCAGCTTCGTGTTCTCATCCCGCAACTGCTTGGCTTCCTGCGCCTCGCTCACATCCATCCCGCCGTACTTCGCCTTCCAGGCGTAGATCGTGTGCTTCGACACCCCCACTTCCCGCGCCACGTCTTCCGCCTTGCGTCCCGCCTCCAGTTGTTTCAGCGCCCCGATCATCTGCGCCTCCGTGTGCCTGCTCTTCGACATACTTCTTCCCCTTTCCTTCGTCCGAAATCATACTCGGACTTGTTCGGAAAACGGGGAGCAGGTCACAACTTCGCGTAATGCTGCTGCTAAAGCCTTAGACAGTACTCCAGTTGTCATCTATTCTTGCTTCGGACGGGGCTCATTGCTGCGACGTGTTTTCGAGCAGCTTGACGACTTCGGCATGTCCGGGACGAGGAAGGACTGGCGGGTGCCGAGCCACGTCTAGAGCTGTCATCCGATCCCAGGTCAGCACGTTTTTGTTGGCCCCAGCATCAAGCAGCAGCTTCACCACTGGAGCGTTTCCCATCGCTGCCGCGATGATCAGCGGACTTGCACCTGCGAGGTGTTGCGCTGTAGAACCGAGTTTAGCGTTTATGTCGGCCCCCGCCTTTAGCAATACAGGTATAACATCTGACGTATTGGGACGCTCTGCCGCGTAGTGCAACGCCGTCCTGCCGTCGACGGTTTTGTCGTTCACTCTCGCTCCACGCTCAACTAGCACTCTCACCATCTCAACATTGCCCGCAGAACTCGCCGCCATGAGAGCGGTAAATCCCGTTTGGCTCTGCGCATTCACTTCGGCGCCTGCTTGAAGGGTCGAGTAAAAATGCGGCAGGCTATGCCCGGCGGCCGCGTTCATGAGCGGCGACACGTCTGGGTCGACCAATTTCGCTACCGAAGCCTTCGCCGGAAGGCAGGGATCGTCGAACAAGGTAACTATGATGACTCCGCCTGCGCGGCTGAGTCGTGATTTCGCGAGCTTTTCTGGAACCAATTCTTTGAGTTGCTGCGCAAGGATTGGACCGGCTGCGTCGGCTAGCATCTTGCTGAAGGGATCCGAGTCCGGTGATGTATCCAGAAGCCTTGATCCTTCTCCACTGTAAGTAGAGTAATAGCTGAGATTCGTTATGGAGAGACTCTCTACTCTATGATTCCAGACAAATGTGGCTTCGGCATCAATCGCTTTAATGTTGCGCTTCCGCATTTCCCGCATCCAGCGTGTAAGCTCGCCACTTCCCGGCTCAGACGTGTCTCTGCGTCCGTGCTCCTGCGACCGATTTTGGTCAATCGTACAGGGCATCTCGGTGCTGGGCCGACCCGACAACATCGAGGAGAACAAAATGCACACTACCAAGACTCTCAACATCGGTTTTCCTCCCGTAGTCGCGAACCCTTATTTGTCGCCGCGCAGAAGGTTCCTGCCGGGCCGAACTGATATACCTTCCACGTTGGGGGTTCAAATTCCATTTCCGACAGTCAGCTCTAACCTAACGCTTCCGAAAGGTCATAACTCAGAAGATGTGCCCTTTACGCCTCTTGACAGCAGAGACGACAGGTGACCCGGGGTCGAGCGGGCCTTGGTTTCCTCCAACGTCGCCCTCCATTGGGCAACCGTTCACGTCTTGAATTGTCGCAATCTCGTCAGTATTGAGGTCAGGACTAGGCGCGTGATAGGTTGAGTCTGAGAAATCGGCCGTGATGTCAGGCCCACTATCGTCAACTAAACCGTCACTCAGGTTGAGAGTCAATTCATGTTCAGCTATGCGCGTAATCCCCTGAAGCAAAGACGTCCCTGGCCCAAGTGTAACGGTCTGATACTCAAATGCGAGATATTCAGTATTCACGTAGGAAAGGGTCGGGTCAACTGGAAATTGCGTGAACCCCGGGCGGGTGGCCCAGGCTTTTGACTTTGCTGGAATCAAAAACACACTGGGTGCCCCATCCTTCGCGCACTTTGCGAAGGGTGGGTACCACGGACGCTTGCAGCACCGCATTCACGCCGCGTGATTTCGAAACGAAATCTTCGTCGAACCCATGGTGAGCCGCCGTGTCGGCAGCATCGTACCCGCCCTTGCCAAAAACGCAAGGACGGGGCTCCCAGCGTTCCGGAACCGGACGGAAGGAGCACACTGAAAAGCCTGGGCCACCCGCCTGTTGTCGCAAACTCGACAAATACTACGCAAATCTGGTGCGGATGCAGCTGGACCCCAACATCAGGAGTACCGCCTCAATGAGGAAACATCTATCGCTTCGCAGCCTAGTAGTTCCAGTATTGATGGCAACCATATCTTCCTTTATGCCAAAGGTAGGTCATACCGAAGTGCGCCCCAAGACGGTTACAGTATGTTCTTTGGCAGCTCCCGAACAATTCGATGGAGTACTCATATCTGTCACTGGCCAGTATCGCAGCGACGGGATTGAGCATGAAGGGCTCTTCGATTCTTCGTGTAAGGAAATTGGAATCGCTCTGATCATTCCTTCAAGCGCAAAAGGAAAAAAACAGCTTCAAGACGCACTAAGGGGTGGCTCGCCGGGAACGCTCGACAAAACGATAGTGGGGACGTTCGTTGGCGTTTTTCACTGGAATGCCAATGGCCATCCTCCGCGTTCACTGAGTGTAAGTACGATGGGCCCGTTCAAGGTTCAACATCATTGATCGTTCCTCTTGAGGCAGCTGACACAGGTCTCGATGTTTGGACTTGGGATAGCGTTACGATGGGAGGCTTCCCATCTACGATGCACTCCGGCGTTTGTGCAAAAGAGCATGCGCAATCCCCGTCCGGTTATACCGGCAAGGAGCGGGATAGCGAATCCGGGCTGGACATGTTCGTGCCAGGTATTATGGCAACGTCATCGGACGTTTTATGACGGCGGACTGGGCGACCACGCCGATTGATGTACCGTACGCCGACTTTGGCAACCCGCAGTCGCTCAACCTGTATAGCTACGTCAAGAATAACCCCACCACGACGGGCGACCCAGATGGACACTGTGACGAGGGTGACGGACCAAATTCCTCCTGCGGCGCGGCGGGGGGCCCAGGCTTTTGACTTTGCTGGAATCAAAAACACACGGGGTGCCCCATCCTTCGCGCACTTTGCGAAGGGTGGGTACCACGGACGCATGCAGCACCGCATCTACGCTGCGTGATTTCGAAACGAAATCTTCATCCGATAATGTGGGGACAGACGGGTGAACTGGGCGGGGGGCCCAGGCTTTTGACTTTGCTGGAATCAAAAACACACTGGGTGCCCCATCCTTCGCGCACTTTGCGAAGGGTGGGTACCACGGACGCTTGCAGCACCGCATTCACTCCGTCTGATTTCGAAACGAAATGTTCGTCGAACCCATGGTGAGCCGCCATGTCGGCAGCATCGTACCCGCCCTTGCCAAAAACGCAAGGACGGGGCACCCAGCGTTCCGGAACCGGACGGAAGGAGCACACTGAAAAGCCTGGGCCACCCGTCTCTTCGGCAATAAGGCGCGAGCGGTACGCTGTTTCAATACTTGCATCACGGTAGACGGAGTTCCGACCTCGGGCTCAGTGAGCAGCAGGTGGACATGTTCCGGTATCACGACATAGCCGACGACCACACGGTGGGAGCGCCGCCGCACCTGCTCCAACACTTCAAGGAACAGATCGCGATGGCGCCGGCTGTCGTCGTCCCCACCTTTCGAAAATCACGAAAGGTGGGGCAGCCTAAGCCCGTGGCGGCGCAAAGGTGGGCCAGCCCCAGTCCACTCGTCTTTCCGCGCATGGTTATCCCCGCATGGTTGCGTGACGGCGCCTGAACTGCGGTGCTGGAAAGCCCACCCCTTGCCAGAACCCGCAAAGGATGGGCCACACAGGACTGTGCTCACTTTCGAAGGATGGCCCCCCGCCACTCCTCTCAAGCGCTCATCAGTCAACATTTTAGTGTCTGGTAAAGCGTCTCTTCCCGACGGATGTCGTAGCGAGGATGCCCTGGTTTCCGCCTGCGCTCATCACCACTTCATCGATCTCGTAGCCGTCATTCACCACCACGAAGTTTGTGACTACCACCGGGCGTCCGTCGGTGAAATTGATGGTGAGCGTGCCGGTGCAATCGCGGTTCACGGTGTAAGTGCCGTTTGCGGGCGTGTGGGTGAAATCAGCGACTACTTCACCGTTGACGGTTACGGCGTCGATCTGCGAGAGATTCCCCATCCCGTCAAATTGGGTCATGGCCACACCTTCCTGAGCCCCAGTTGGCCCCTGGCCCCCCAACTTGGTGCCGTGAATCTGGAATCCGTAGTTGCCGGCAATGAGTCTGTTGTTGCAGGCGGAGAAGTCGCTTTGTGCGAATGCGGAGCCCACAGCCCCGAACGTGAGAAGAACCAGTGCCGCCACGAATGTGTATAGCTTGTTCATAAAAATCTCCTTCAAGGTTAATTTGGATTGTTGCGTTTTTTCTTGGCCTCCTCCGGATTGAATGCGGAAGAGCACCGTACGAGTGGTGTCATAGCGTGCTTTCCGGAGTCGGTCCATAGATCGGTCCTAACCGCTTCCTGACTTGCTAAGAGAAAGTTGGCGAAGGAGTTGTTGCGTTTCGTGAACTCGGTTCCTGGGGTAAAATGGCAGCCCCCTGAGTAGAATCGATGAATACTCCTGCCAGTTCCAGCCGCCGGGTTCACGCCGGACTCTTCGAAATCGATCTCCGCTCCGGGGAAGTGCATAAGAGCGGGCGCAAGGTAGCGCTGCAGGAGCAACCGTTTCGAGTGCTGGCAATGTTGCTGGAGCATCCCGGAGAAGTGGTCAGCCGGGAGGAGTTGCAATCGCGGCTTTGGCCTGCCGACACCTACGTAGGCTTCGACGAGGGCATCAACACTGCGATTCGCAAGTTGCGACAGGCCTTCGGAGATTCAGCCGACAATCCCAGATTCATTGAGACCGTGCCCCGACGTGGATATCGCTTCATCGCCCCGGTGGACGAAATCCGTCCCCTCGACTCGGTCAGAACGGCAGAAGGTGCCGCAGGTGTCGCCCCGAATACCGGTACAAGGCGGGATACTCCAGCAGAGTCTTTGGGGCCCGATGGAGCAAAAATCACGCCTAACCTGGAGCCGCCGAAAGTAAGCGCGTGGCGGTCGCCAAAGGTTGTCGTTGCGGCGGCAGCGGCACTGGTCTTGCTCTTGTTGGTGACCGGTGTCGGCTATCTTGTGCGCCCGCGGAGGGCTGCGGACTCCGTCGCTCGAAAACGGATCATGCTGGCAATCCTGCCCTTTCAGAATCTAAGCAAGGATTCCGGCCAGGAGTATTTCAGCGATGGACTTACCGAGGAGACGATCACCGACCTGGGGCAACTCAGCCCGGAACAACTTGGCGTGATTGCGCGCACTTCGGCCATGGCGTACAAGCACACTGACAAAACGATCAGCCAAATCGGACAAGACCTGGGCGTGGACTACATCCTGGAGGGAAGTGTCCGGCGGGAGGGTGGAAAGGCTCGCATCAGCGCCCAGTTGATCCGAGTAAGTGACCAGACACATCTTTGGGCCGAAAACTATAACCGCGACCTGAACGACGTGCTGGAGATCGAAAGCGAACTGGGTAGAACTATCGCACAAGAAGTGCAGCTGAACCTGACGCCGCAACGGCAGATCGCTCTGTCCAGGACTCGCACCGTAGATCCCAAGGCCTATGACCTGTACCTGAAGGGCCGTTACTACTGGAATCAGAGAACCCCGGTCGGGATCAAAGAGAGCATTGCCTACTTTCAACAAGCCGTCGCCCGGGATCCCGACCTCGCTCTGGCTTATGCCGGCATGGCCGACGCCTACAACATCAGCAACATCGTAGGGGCGTACACCGCGAAGGAAAGCCTGCCGCAGGCCCGGGCGGCTGCAGAGAAGGCCATCCAGTTAGATCCGTCGCTGGCCGAGGCCCACGCCGCTTTGGGCATGGAGAAATCACACTACGAGTTTGACTTTCCGGGAGCGGAGCGGGAATTCTTGAAGGCGATTGAACTGAATCCGAATTCGGCTTACGCCCACCTGTTCTATTCGAATTGTTATCTGCTGCCCATGGGACGAACTGCAGAAGCGATTGCGGAAAACCAAAAAGCGCTCGCCCTAGATCCGCTCTCGCTGCCCATCAACAACTTCATGGGAATGAGCTATTACTTTGCCGGAGACTACGAAAAGGCCTATCAGCAATACCAGCACACTATCGCCATGGACCCAACGTTTCCCCTGGCGCACGAATATTTCTCCGCACTGCTGATCACCATGGGCCGGTACGAGCAAGCGATTCAAGAGAAGGAGCAAAGCGAATTGCTGGGCGGGATGGTCCCGAAAGAAGCTGCCGCCGAAGCGGAAGCCGCCCTTAATGCATTCCGAAGCGGAGGAGCGAAAGGATATTGGCAAGGGATTCTCGAGATGACCTTAGCCAGCCAGAAGCACGAGAAGGAATCGGTTGTGGCCAGCGATATGGTTGTCCTCTACGCCCTCGTCGGGGACAAGGATATGGCCTTTAGCTGGCTGGATAAAGCCTACGACGCGCGCGAAGGCGCAGCTATTACCCTGCTCAAGTGCGACCCCTACTTCAAGAACCTCCGCGGCGACCCCAGATTTTTGGCCATGTTGCGGAGGATGGGTTTGCCCGCATAGAAGCTCAGACAGAGTACAAACCATTTAAAGCTTGATTTCCATGCCCTCGGCGGCGGCGCGGACCTTGGGATAGTAGTTCTTCGCGTCGGTGACGACCTGGTCGATGACAGTGTCGGTGTGGTCGGGATCGTGGTGGTAGAGGATCAATTCTTTCGCGCCGCTTTCCATAACGACGTTGACGGCTTCGCGCCAGTGGCTGTGTCCCCAGCCACGGCGGCGTGCTTCGTATTCTTCGGGCAGGTACTGCGCGTCGTAGATCAGGATGTCGGCGCCTTCGGCCAGTTTGCGCACGCCCTTGTCGAAAGTCGGGTCGCCGGGTTCATTGTCGGTGGCATAAACCAGCACGCCTTCTTTGGTCTCGAGACGAAATCCGAGACAGCCTTGCGGATGATTCAGCCACGCTGTCTTGATGTGGATGCCATCGTCCATCGGGAGGCAGCCGTTTTCGATGTCGTAGAAATTGCGCTTCGCTTTCATCTGATTCAGGTTCACGGGAAAGTACGGTGCGGCCATTTGTTCGGCCATGACCTGCTCCAGCCTGCGTGTGCGTCCGGACGAATGAAAGATGAACTGGCTGTTAGGACTGTCGTAGAGCGGGCGAAAGAAGGGCATGCCCTGAATGTGATCCCAGTGGAAATGCGAGACGAAGACGTGGGCTGCGAAGGGCTGGTCGCCGAACTCGCGCTTTAGTTCGTGGCCGAGGCGGCGGAATCCAGTGCCGCAGTCGAAAATGTAAATCTGATTGCCGAGGCGTACCTCGACGCAGGAGGTGTTGCCCCCGTAGCGCAGGTTCTCGGCTTGTGGAGTGGGCGTAGAGCCGCGCACGCCCCAGAACTTAACCAGCATAAAACTCGTGTCAGCTTAATCTGTAATCTTCGGCCCCCAGAATCATCCCGTCAATTTCGATTGCTGGTTCTGCCGCACTGAAGGTCCAAGAATGCTCTGCGGCGTCCTGCCGTGCGTGCGGCAGAGCGGCGCAAAATGCTCATAATGCTCGGGATATCTAAAGATTCTAGCGCGTGTGAGTTACTGAACAAGTGACCAAAGTTTGACTGCCCCGGCGAATTCTCGCCACTCTTGTATTGGTTCGGCGGGGCTGGCTGAGTTGTTGACTTGGAAAACACGCACGCCTAACATGGCGCGACGCTGCAATAACCGCTGTCGGACTAAGCACGAGCACCAAGGACGGCGGGTGAAGTGGGACGTTAACGGCGAGACTATGACCTGCGAGATAGCGAGATAATGATCGGCCAAGCCATTTCTCATTATCGGGTTACCGAGAGGCTGGGCGGTGGCGGGATGGGAGTGGTCTATAAGGCCGAGGACACCCGGCTACATCGCTTCGTCGCGCTCAAGTTCCTGCCTCCGGATGTCGCCAGCGATCCTCAGGCGCTCGCCCGATTCCAGCGTGAAGCGCAAGCAGCATCCGCCCTGAACCATCCCAACATCTGCACCATTCACGACATCGGCGAGCAGGACGGCCAGGCGTTCATCGCCATGGAGTTTCTCGACGGCGTAACACTCAAGCACCGGATTGCCGGCCGCCCGATGGAAACCAGCCAACTTCTGTTGCTGGCCATCGAAATTGCCGACGCTCTCGATGCCGCCCATGCCAAAGGCATTGTTCATCGTGACATCAAGCCGGCGAATATTTTCGTCACCGAGCGCGGACATGCCAAGGTTCTGGACTTCGGGCTGGCCAAGGTCGCGACTGCTGCCAGTTCATCCAGCCAGATCGGTTCGGCGAATACCGCGACACAAGTGATCGACGAGCAGCAACTGACGAATCCGGGCACGGCGGTGGGAACGATTTCCTACATGTCGCCGGAGCAGGCCAAAGGCAAAGAACTGGACGCGCGGACGGATTTGTTTTCGTTCGGCGCGGTGCTGTACGAGATGGCAACCGGGACGCTGCCCTTTCGCGGGGAAAGTTCGGCGATAGTGTTCGAGGCCATTCTCAACCGCGCTCCAGCGCCCGCGATGCGCCTGAATCCTGATCTGCCGGCGAAGCTGGAAGACATCATCAACAAGGCACTGGAGAAGGATCGCGACCTGCGTTACCAGCACGCTTCTGATATTCGCACCGACCTGCAGCGGTTGAAGCGCGATACGGATTCGAGCCGGCAGACGCCGGTTGCGGGAGTGGAGGCGGCGGTCAGCGCGTCTGCAGCGGCAGTGGGCGAATCTGGGAGGGCTCAAGCTGCGCAGGCTTCCGGAAGCTCTGCCGTAGTGACGGTGGCGAAGCAGCACAAGGTTGGGTTGGGCATTGGCGGGGTGGTGGCGATTCTGCTGATGGTGGCTGCGGCGTATGGAATTTATGCGTTGCTGTCGCGCAGCAAGCCTGCGCCGTTTCAGAATTTTGCCGTGAGCAAAGCGACCACGAGTGGGAAGGCGACGCTGGTGGCGATTTCGCCGGATGGAAAATATCTGTTGCTCGTGCTGGACGACGGCGGGCAGCAGAGCTTGTTGCTGCAGAATGTCCCGACGAACAGCACGACCCAGGTGGTGCCGCCGGGGCCATTTGGATATACCGGGCTAAGTTTTTCGCCGGACGGAAATTATTTGTATTTCACGCGGTTGGAGCCGGGCAGCAGCTCGCTGAAATTTTTGTACCGCGCGCCAGTGCTGGGCGGAACGCCGCAGAAGCTGGTCACTGATATCGATTCGAATATCACGCTCTCGCCCGATGGAAAGAGATTCGCCTACATCCTGGCCAACAATCCGAAGGTGGGCGAGTATCGAATCATTATTCGATCGGCGGAGGGGAGTGACGAAAAGACGATCGTCACGGGACCGCTGAGAGAAGTGCAATTCGATTTGGCGTGGTCCCCGGATGGCAAGACGATCGTGATGCCGCTTTCGCTGCCGGGAGATGCGCTGGGCGGAATGGCCGCGTTCGACGCAGAGAGCGGGAAGCGCAATGACTTTCTGCTTTCGAAAGACCTGTACTTTACGAAGCCGGTGTGGCTGCCGGATGGCAGCGGGCTGCTGGCGTTGGCGTCTCCGGCTTTTTCTCCGCAGGTTCAGATCTTTCACATCGCGTATCCGTCGGGCAAGGTGTCTGCGGTGACGCGCGACACCAACTCTTATGTCGATCTCAGCCTGGCAGCTGACGGACATACAGCGGCGGCGGTGGAGCGGCTGACGCACAACACAGCCTATGTGATGCCGGCCGGCGCCAGCAGTGCGCAGGCACGGCAACTTGCTATGGAGGGTTCGCCGAGTTACGAAGTCGGATGGACCCGCGATGGTCAACTGCTGATGTCGGTGGCGAACACCGGGGTGACGCTGCTCAATCCGGAGTCGGGCGCGAAAACTCCGTTATTTTCACAGAACCGTTTTCCCGGGTTTGCGCATTCCTGCCCCGACGGGCACCTCGTCTTTATGGCGTTGGCATCCGCCAAAATTGAGACGCATATTTTTCGGGCGGATGCGGATGGCGGGAACGTGAAGGAGTTGACGAGCGGGAAATTCGATTACGCGCCGACTTGCTCGGCCGACTCCAAGGCGGTGTTCTACCAGGACGCGGACGCAAAGTTCGACAAGGTAGCGATTGAGGGAGGCGCATCGCAGCAGTTTCCGGATTATGCCTCTTTCGCGCGGATCACCGTTTCGCCGGACGGAAAGCTGGTGGCGATTGTGACCCAACACTCCGGCTCGGATACCAAAGAGAGGCTGGGGTTGGTGCCTCCGGATTTCAGCCAGCCGATCCGGTTCGTGGATTTTGAACGGTCGCGCGTTGAGTACGGCGTGGTGTTCGGTGATGGTCCGATTTTGTTCACGCGCGACGGTAAGGGCATTCTTTATCCGGCGCGCGACGGGCAGACCGACAACCTCTGGCTCCAGAATCTCGACGGCTCTCCGGGAAAGCAGCTCACCGACTTCAAGTCGGAATTCATCCGCGACTTCGACTATTCGTTCGACGGGAAGCAACTCGCCATCATCCGCGGCCATCGCGAGGCTGACGTCGTCCTGCTCCGCGACGCGGAGAAGTGAGGGAAAGACGCCGCTCGTGGCTGGTCGTTAGTCGTTCTCCAGATCGTCCTCAAGATCGACCTCCAGATCGTCCAAGCTACGGGATTTTGCTAACGGACACCGCCGAACGACCATCGACACTCTGCTCCCCTATAATGAATGTCCGCAGCTCGCGATCAGTCACCCTGAAACTGAGAACGCAAGCCAAAAGCGCGGTTCGGATTCCATAATCATGCTGCCTCCGGATTTCAAACAATTCTCCCGCCTTGCGCGCGAGGCCTCGCTCGTTCCCGTGGTGAAATCTGTCAGCGCCGACCTGCTGACTCCGGTTTCCGCCTTCCTTGCGATTTCCGAAGACGAACCTTACGCGTTCCTGCTGGAGTCGGTTGAACGCGGCGAGCAGATCGGACGCTACACATTTCTGGGCGTCCGGCCTTATATGCGGGTGACTGCTCGCCAAGGCAAGGTCGAGATTCTACGAGGCCGACAGCGGCAGGTTTCGCGGGAGAGTATTTTTCAGGTGGTGAAGAGTCTGTTGCGCGAGCATAGTCCGGCAAGCGTGCCGGGATTGCCGCCGTTTACTGCAGGTGCCGTAGGATATTTTGCCTACGACGTGGTGCGGCAGCTGGAAAAAATTGGCGACCATGCGAAGGATGATTTACAGCTGCCCGATGCCGAGCTGATGTTTTTTGATCGCTTGCTGGCGTTCGATCACCTGCGGCACCAGATCCACATAGTCGCGGCGGCGGACGTGGAACGTGAGAGCCCGCGGCGCGCCTACGACCGCGCAATTCGCGACATCGCTGTGCTGGAGCGAAAGCTGGAGAGAGGCTGGAGTCCCTCGATGTGGCGCAAGCCTGCGCGGGGTAAAGGGAAGCTCAAGGTTGAAGCACGTACTCGCCGCCAAACTTTCTTGCGAAGTGTGGAGCGCTGCAAACAATACATTGCTGCCGGCGACATCTTTCAGGTGGTGTTGTCACAGCGGCTCGATTTCACTCCCGGTGTCGCGCCGTTCGATTTATACCGCGCACTGCGGCAGGTGAATCCGTCGCCGTATTTGTATTTCCTGCGAACGGGAGACACGCACATTCTGGGGTCTTCTCCCGAGATGCTGGTGCGGGTTACCGGACGAAAACTGGAGTACCGTCCAATCGCGGGCACGCATCCGCGCGGGCAGGACGAGGCCGAAGACCTTCAACTCGAACAGAAGATGCGCAACGACGAAAAAGAGCGCGCTGAGCACGTGATGCTCGTTGATCTCGGCCGCAACGATCTTGGCCGCGTGAGCGAATACGGGTCGGTCAAAGTGAAAGATCTGATGTACGTCGAACGTTACTCACACGTCATGCACCTGGTCTCGGCGCTGGAAGGCACTCTGCGCAAGGATCTCGACGCGATCGATGCTTTTGCCGCATGCTTTCCCGCGGGAACACTGAGCGGAGCGCCGAAGGTGCGGGCGATGCAGATCATCGAGGAACTGGAGCCGACGCGGCGCGGAATTTACGGTGGGTCGGTGCTGTACGCCGACTTCGCAGGCAATCTGGATTCCTGCATCGGCATTCGCACGCTTCTCATGCAAGGCAAGAAAGCTTACTTGCAGGCTGGGGCTGGAATTGTCGCCGATTCAGATCCGGCGTCGGAGTTTCAGGAGAGCCTCAACAAAGCTCAGGCAGTGTTGCGGGCTGTGGGTAAAGCTAGAGGCAGTGATCAGTGATAGTGGACGGTGGCAAGTGCCGATTCAGGAAATCCACCAGGTGTTGTGACGAACATCGCATCTTTCCCTAGACCTTACAGCGCATAGTTACGGAGTGCAAAGCGCGGTAAGCCCGTCATTCAGTCAATATCGCGACCTCATCGTTTGGAAGAAATCGGGATGAATCTCCAGGACGGCCGAAGTCGGAAAGATTCTCACTGGATTGCTGAACTCGTTGGGCAGAGTAACTAGCCACTAGTCACTGGCGACTGACCCCTGCCAAGAAATTCTCCACCAGCTTTTTGCCAGCGTCCGTCAGCACACTCTCGGGATGAAACTGTACCCCCTCGACGGCATGACGCCGGTGACGTAGTCCCATGATCGTGCGGGTGCCGTCTTTTTCGGTGGTCCAAGCGCTGACTTCGAGATCGGCGGGAAGATTTTTCTCTTCGACAATCAACGAATGATAGCGAGTGGCCGTCATCGGCATAGGAAGGCCGCGGAAGACGGTCTTGTTGTCGTGCATTACGGCGCTGGTTTTGCCGTGCATGATGTGGCCGGCGCGCACCACGTGGCCTCCAAAGGCCTCACCGATGGCCTGATGTCCAAGGCAGACGCCGAGCACGGGAACCTTGCCCGCGAAGTGGCGAATCAGTTCGATGCTGATGCCGGCTTCGGAAGGTGTGCACGGTCCCGGCGAAATCACGATGCGTTCCGGTTGCATCGCTTCAATTTCCTTCACCGTGACCTGATCGTTGCGGCGGACTTCAACTCTCTCGCCCAGTTCACCGATGTACTGGACCAGGTTGTAGGTAAACGAATCGTAGTTGTCGAGTACGAAAATCACACCGTAACTCCTAATGTCAGCTTACACCGCGGCAAAAGCAATTTCAGACTGCAGACTTTCCAACCCGGAGCTCAAATCCAGAAATCTACTATCTGCCACCTGAATCCAGACCTGGGATGGTCTCGCCTGAAAGAGCCACTCGCTTGACCCAAGGGTGGTATTGACGGCTAAATACGTACGGAGCATCCTCTTTATCAGTCAAAATCAGTTCAGCGCCACTGAACGCCACTTCGGAGGGAATGCATGGCTGAGCCTCAGGAGGAGAAGCGAGCTGCTCGACGGTTCGCACTCCATATCCCAGTCACAGTCGACCATGGCGAGAACGGCACGCGGGGCGAACAGGCCCACATTCGCGACGTCAGCGCGCGCGGCATTTGTTTTTATCTCGAGTCCGCAGTCGAACAAGGGTCGGCGATCGGATTCACTCTCACACTTCCTCCCGAGATTACTCTTACCGAAAGCATTCGCGTACAGTGCAAGGGGCATGTGGTACGGGTGGAAAATTCGCGCGACGATGGCAAACTGGCCGTGGCCGCCGTGATTGAAGAATACGAATTTCTGCCGGAAGCCTGAACGGTTGATCTCGGACGTCGAGCGCCCGACCTCCAGCGTCCCAGAGCTGACGCAGCGCCCCAGGTCTATGTCTTACGTCAGTCACCTTCTCTCGATCTACTCTAAGTGATATGTTTCCCTTAAGCCCTGTCGAGGCCATCATTCGTTGCGATTCGCACTCAAATCTGTTTACTTCACGATGCTTGCGTTCCTGCTGGTGGCGGAAGCGTGTGCGCAGACGTTTGGTCCGCCGCCTACCGTAAAGAGTGTACGCATCGTGCACGAACGCGGCGTACCTGCAGTGGAAATTCTTTCCAGCGGCGGTCCGGTGATTCCGGAGATCATGACGCTCGACTCGCCACCGCGTCTGGTAATCGATCTCCCGAACGCTCGTCTCGGACCAGTGCAAAAGAAAGTCCCAATCGATCAGGGGAACATCCTCGCCATTCGGGCGGATCAATATCAGGCGAGCCCTCCGGTGATCCGCATCGTTCTCGATTTGCTTGCGCCCTATGGCTACACCTGGGATGGCGCTGGCAATCGCTTGATGGTCCGGTTGAAGCCTCCGGAAGACGTGAACGCCGCCAAGACGCCACCCCCTCCACTGCCCACCGTGCCAGAGGTGGCGATTGGCGCAGCCCCTGTTGCGGTGCCGGTGACCGGAGGCTCAGGCGCGGTGGTACTGGCGGGAAGCCGCATTGGTTCAGGTTCTGCGGTGACCGCGGGCAGTGAAACGGCCGTGCTGCGGCTGGCTCGCGGCGGAGAAGTTCGCGTGTGTCCGGGAACAACCGTTTCGGTCACACCATCACGGAAAAATCAGGATGTCATGATCGGCATGAGCACCGGCGCGCTGGAGACGCATTATTCTCTCGACGCTTCGTCGGATACTGTGCTCACACCCGACTTCCGTATTCAATTCACGGGGCCGGGGGAATTTCACTACGCCATCAGCGCGACTCCCATGGCAATACTTGCGTGCGCGGGCTGATGGGCAACACCTCGAAGGTGACCGTTTCGGAGTTGATGGCGGATCGCTCGTACGAAGTAAAGCCGACCGAGCAGATAGTTTTTCGCGGGGGGCAGATCAACAAGTTCGACACCGACATTCCACTCGAGTGCGGATGTCCTCCGCCCATGCCAGTACTGAAGACTTCGATCCCTACCACTCCGGCGGTGGTGCCGGACTCGCAACTACCAGCCAAGGTTCACATTGGGGGCACCGACGAGCCCGCGGGAAGCGAGCCGGCCGCGGCAGGTTCTTCAGCAACAGCTCCGCCGAGCGGGCCCGAAACCGCGTCCGCAGCACCGTCTCCAAACGAGCCGTCGCAAATGGATGCACCTCTTGTGTTCAGCGCCCGGAACCGCAACGCGAACGCGCCGCTGCCGGTACGGGAGGCGATGGATTTGCCGGTGGAAGATTCGTCCGTCCGGCGCGTGCACCTGGATACGACAGTTCAGGCGCCGCCGAAGCGGGTGAAGGCCGAAAAGCCGGGCTTCTTCCATCGACTTAAGGGAATCTTCAGCTCGATCTTTAGCTAAGTCGTGTGATAGGGAGAGTAGCGACGCCAGTCCGGCGACTCCCCTCGGACGAGGGCACCAGGGCCGCACTCTTCATCACTCTTCGAGCTTCATCATTGTTCGAGTTCTAGAGATTCTTTCCCACGGAAATCCTTTTTCTTTGTGGCCGCGTCTTACGGCGAGTGTGCCCGAGACCTTCGTCGATTTTCTCGGGCAGGAGAGCGTGCCATGACTGCAGCACCTTCGGGATCTCCCGACCCGAATCTGTTCTCGATGTTTTCAGCGAATCGCCACACGCCATACCGGACACGGCGCGAAGCGTTCATGTTTTCGCTGCTTGGCCAGGGACTGATTCTCGGGCTGATCGTCTACCTCACGAGCTGCGTGATTCGAAACCCGCCCAGGATTTTCGGAGACCCTCCGTATCTCTCGGAGCTGCCACTGGTGTTCGCCGGGCACAATGGCGGAGGCGGCGGGAATTTCGATAAGCTTCCGGCATCGCATGGCAATCTTCCCAAGGCATCCTTGCAGGATCAGTTCGTTGCGCCGACGGTGATGTTGCCGAAAGAAATGCCGAAGCTTCCGGTCGAAGAAACCGTGATGGTGGCTCCTGACATCAAGTTGCCGCAGGACGGGCAGATCGGTGATCCAAGCTCGCAGTGGTCTGTGCTTTCGAACGGGCCCGGTGGTCCGGGAGGAATCGGACCGGGATGCTGCAACGGTGTGGGGCCGTCTGCCGGTCCCGGAGCTGGTAACGGTCCGCCAGGAATTTTCCCGGCAGGCAAGGGTGGCGTAACCGTGCCTGAAGTGATCTACAACCCGGAGCCAAGTTTCTCAGACGAAGCGCGCAAGGCAAAAATGCAGGGCGTCGTCATGCTGCTGCTACTGGTGGGGAAGGACGGCCGGCCTTACGCCATGCGGGTAGGCCAGAGCCTGGGCATGGGATTGGATGAAAAAGCGATGGAGGCAGTCGCACGGTGGCGTTTCAAGCCCGCAACTTTAAACGGCCAGCCGGTTGCGACCCAGATTGCGGTGGAGGTGGATTTCCATTTGTACTGAAAAAGGCGTCAGACATCAGGCGCAAGACCTCATGGGCCAGAAAGGCCCGAACTCATCAAAGGTCTGACGCCTGACGCCCCAGGGCGAAGCTCAGCCGCGATTGATGGCTTTGCGCAGCGGTTCGACTTTTTCCCGAGCAGCGTCGCGCAAATCCGAGGCGATGTCAACGCCTCGGCTGGCTACATCGCGGACACGCTCACCGACCTCGCGGACAGTGTCTTTCGCGTCGCCCATGCGCGCTTTGGCATCATCGGCCCAGTCGTCAATCGTGTCTTTGGCGTCATCGTAGCCGCGTTTCAGATCGCGGCGCAGCAGTTTGCCGCTCTTGGGAGCGAGCAGAAGCCCGGTTAATGCCCCGGCTCCCAGTCCGATCAGAAGAAATGTGATGGCCGTCCCGATATTGCTGTTGTCTGACGATTCGTATTTTCCGATGCGCATGATGAAGCCCTCTTTTCCGGTTTCTTACTCGCAACGATCTAGCTCGAAACGATTCTAGTCCTTTTGCAGGGGGCTCAGCCTATCGGGCTTTCTACCTAGGGCGCGTTGTTACGCAACCCAGGCCGTTTTGGGAACGTTTCGAACCGGGCCTCCCAAGGCTGCATCTGAGGACCAGCAAGATGAAGGACACGGTGGACTTCGTTGCCGCCTACTTCCTTCTTGTACCTTAGGCGTATACCTTAGCGCCCTTTGCGGTTGCTGAGTTTAGGACACCTAGCCACGAGCCATTTTCTTTTCCTGCGCACCTGAGTGTAAAATAAGGCTTTAGCCATCGTAGCGGCGGAACTTGTGGCCTGCCCGTCTTTCGCCGGCTCCGCAAACTGCAATTGCAAACAGGAGAGTTTTAACCGATGTCGATCCCTGCCACCCAGCTCCGTCCCGGCATGATCATCAAGCACAACAATGATCTGCATTCTGTTTTCAGCGTCGAACACCGTACGCCCGGCAATCTGCGCGCCTTCATCCAGGCCAAGCTGCGCAACTTGCGCACCGGTGCCATGTTCGAGCACCGCTTTCGCTCGCCCGATCCGATCGAGAAGGTCAACGTGGACGAAGTGGAGATGCAGTTCCTTTACGCCGACGGCGACAGCTACTACTTCATGGACATCGCCAACTATGAACAGACTCATCTGACCAAGGAAATTCTGGGCGATGCGGTGGAATATCTCATTCCGAATCTTGAGATTAAAGTCGAGTTCTTCGACGGGAAAGCGGTCGGAATCGAGTTGCCGCAGACCGTGATTCTCACGGTGATCGAGACGGAACCCGGATTGAAGAGCGCCACCGCTTCCAGCGTGACCAAGGCCGCGAAGACCGAAACCGGGCTAGTGGTGCAGGTTCCGCCGTTCATCAACGAAGGCGAGAAGATCAAGGTGGATACGTCGGAAGGCGCGTACCTGTCACGCGCGTAGGCCGATCAAAAGCATCCGTAGAGACGCAGCCTGCTGCGTCTCTTTGTGCGAGTAAGGACATGTGCGAGCGAGAGATCAGGCTCCGGAGACAATTCCCACTCTCGCAAAGAACGGCGAGAAATGGGGTACCCGGATGAAACGGGGCACTGGGTGGCCGGACGCAGGACGTTGCAAGCGACGTCTCAACGACGATGAATGATACGAGCATCCAGGCGCGGAGATTTATTGTTCGCGGACGCGTACAGGGAGTCGGCTTCCGCTGGTTTGTGGAGCGCGAGGCGCACATCCTGGGTATTGCGGGATGGGTGCGCAACAATCACGACGGCAGCGTCGAAATCATGGCCCAGGGGACTCGCGACCAACTGTCTGGGCTGCACTCGCGCTTGCGTGAAGGCCCGCGGGCGGCGCGTGTGGATGCAGTCGAAGTATCCGAGGATCGCGTGGCCGACGGCCTTAGTTCATTTCGTATTGAAGGAGCGTGGTAGATTGTCCGCCAACTCAAAACTGAATTCCGATCAACTCAAACAACTCATCCGCGAAGTCCCGGATTTCCCCAAGAAGGGAATCCTCTTCTACGACATTACCACGCTGCTGAAAGACAAAGTCGGATTCGCCACACTGGTCGACCGTCTTTCCGAGCACTATGTCGATCAGAAGATCGACCTCGTTCTGGGCATGGAAGCGCGCGGCTTTATCTTCGCGCCCGCTCTGGCCTACCGCTTGAATGCCGGATTCGTTCCCGTGCGCAAGGTCGGCAAACTTCCCGCCGAAACCGTGAAGTTCAATTACGCCCTCGAGTACGGCACTAACTCCCTCGAGATGCACAAGGATGCCATCCAGAAGGGCCAGCGCGTTCTCATCGTCGACGACCTGCTGGCCACCGGAGGCACCGCTGAAGCCACAGCCAAACTCGCGTCCCTGCTGGGTGCCGAAATTGCGGGCTTGGGATTTGTTGTGGAGCTTGACTTCCTGAATGGCCGGGAAAAGCTTAAAGGCTACAACGTGATGTCTCTGCTGCACTACGACAAGTAGCCATTAGGAATCAGCATTGATGGAAATGAATCAGGGGCAGCCATTGCAATGGCTGCCCCTGTCATTTGTTTTGTGCTCTTGTGCTCTTGTCATCCGGATCCCGCTGGCGGATCCCGCTGGTTTGACGGCGCTATTTCCAGAGACGCGCGACGAGCAGGCCTATGCCGGTCCAGAACGTCGCGCCGATCGCGACCGTGATCGCGAGGCCGAAAATCGTGCCCCAGTTCATAAAGCCATTCTTGGGCTTCGCCAGTTCTGGTTTGCGTTGAAACCAGAATCGCCAGAACTGCGCATCCCAGGAACCCTCCTCGGGACGACGTGAAGTAGCACGGACGAAAACTTCCCTGTGGCTGCTGCGGGTGCCCATATGGGGGGATAGCTGCGATGCCTCGTAGCTCATGGCACACCTCCGAACTTATAAGTGCAACTGGCGTTCCAATTTCCACTTGCCCGCAAGTCTATGAAAAATAAGAGAATTCTCCCCAGGGCACGACTTTAGTGCCGAGTCAAAATTTCACGACCTGCCGTCCGGTCGGCACTTCGGGCAGTGTCCCGCCGTTTTCAGTTTTCCGCTAGTAACAACTTGGACTCTTTAGGCAGGTATCCCTTGCGGTGGAACCAATCTTCCATCGCTTCTCCGAGTTCGTCCAGTGGGACCATGGAGCCGATTTCCATCCGCCCATCGGAGACGGGGAGCGTGTCGTCGAAGATGCTGGCGTTGGTGAAATTGCGCATCGAAAAGTTATCGAGCCACTTCAACGGGCAGGGAAGCTGCCGACCGTCCTGTTCGTATTCGATGCGAATCTTGCGGGCAAACATAGGTTGATTGAGGGACGGCTTGATGTAGAGACAGCTTGATTTTAAACACAGCCTGATTGAAACGCAGCAAGATCGTTCGTAGGGGCGACTTGACAGACCTGCGTCCGACACATAGGCTCCTCCCGTTCTGTCGAGGAGGTTCGAAATGCTTACGAATCTGATCTATTGGATAGTAGTTGGACTGATCGCGGGTTGGGCTGCCGGCAAGATTATGAAGGGCGGCGGCTACGGCACGCTGATGGATATCGTCCTCGGCATCGTGGGCGCCGTTGTGGGCGGCTGGCTCATGGGTCTGCTGGGCATTTACGCCGGAGGCGTCATCGGTACGATCATCGTCGCCATCATCGGCGCTGTATTCCTGATCTGGATAAGTCGCCTTATAAAGAAGGCATAGGACCACGCGCATTGCCGACAGCCGAGGCGGTCGTCTCTACGCGAAAAACATGTAGCGACAGCCGCCTCGGCTGTTGAGCGCGGGTGCGAACCCACCGCGCCTCACCATTCCATACCTTCAGCCATCTCAGAACACGCCAGTTGCATCCACGGCTCCAGACCCCTCCGCTCAGGTGTCTAAATCCAGGTGTCTAGAACCAGGGAGTCTGTACTTCGCGCACTCGAACTCTCCGGCCCTTGCGAAGCAGAACCCTTCACGGAGGAGCCATGCATTTACTGAAAGCGGCTGTACGTTTTCTTCCCCTCGGTCTGGCGTTCGTCGCACTCTCATCTGGGCAGTCTTCCACTTCAACTGCGGCACCATCAACTTCGTCCGGCACATCCGACAGTGCCACCCGCCTGCCCGTGACACGGGTGATTCTTTACAAGAATGGCGTTGGTTACTTCGAACACGCGGGGCACGTTCGCGGCAGCCAAAACGTGAACATCGACTTCACCACCGCTCAACTGAACGATGTGTTGAAGTCTCTGACCGTTCTCGATCTCGGCAAGGGACGCATCACCGGCGTCAGCTACAACTCGACCGCGCCGCTGGAACATCGTCTCGGTTCTCTGCGTCTACCCGTCGGCGAGAATCCGACCACAGCACAGTTTCTCGATGCTCTGCGCGGAGCGCGGCTGGAAGTCCGGAGCGGATCGGAAAATGCCAGCGGGCGCCTGCTCAGCATCGATGAGCGGGAGATTCCGATCAAGGGCGATCAGAAAGTCACCATCGATCAGATTTCGATTGTGAGCGACGGCGGCGAAGTGCGTGTCTTCGATCTGACGCCGTCGACCAGCGTTCGCGTCGCCGAAAAAGAAGTGAACGAAGAGGTGGGCAAGTATCTGGGTCTTGTCGCTTCAACGCGTGATCAGGATGTCCGCCGCATGACGATTTCGACCGCGGGCGAGGGCGAGCGCAACCTGATGGTCAGCTACATCAGCGAAGTCCCGGTGTGGAAGAGCACCTACAGACTTGTGATTCCGAACGAGGGCAAGCCTCTGCTGCAGGGATGGGCCATCGTCGACAACACGGTCGGGGAAGACTGGAAGAACGTTGAACTGTCGCTGGTCGCGGGCGCGCCGCAGTCGTTTGTGCAGGAACTCTCGCAGCCGTATTACACGCGGCGGCCAGTGGTGCCTCTGCCCGAAAATGCGATGCTCACGCCACAGACGCATGAGGCGACGATGGAAAGCGCGGACACGGTGAACGGTAAGCTTGCCAGACTGCCCGAGATAGTTTCGGGAGGTGTGATTGGAGGCGTGCCGGGAGGAGTTCCGGGAGGCAGCATGGGAGGAGTGATTGGCGAACCGATTGGCGGACCGATTCACGGTGTCTCTGGAGGATTCGGCGCGGGCAGTGGGGGCGGCACTGGCGGAAGCAGGTTTCGGCCCAATGCAGGACTAACGATAAATGGCCAGCCTCGTCCCGACGCTACCGAAATCGCCGAATCACTCGAGCAAGGCACCACCGTCGGCCAATCCAAGGAAGTCGGCGACCTGTTCGAATACAAACTCAAAGACCGCGTCACTATCCGCAAGAACCAGTCGGCGCTGGTGCCGATATTGCAATCTCGGATCGATGCCGAAAAAGTCTCGGTCTGGAATCCGTCGGAGAGTTCGGTGCTTCGCGCTCTCTGGCTGGAAAACACCAGCAACCTTACCTTCGATGGCGGCAGCTTCAATGTGCTGGAGGGCGATGCCTTCGCCGGCGAAGGTTTGATGGACGCTATCAAGCCGGGCGAGAAGCGCTTGCTCTCCTACGCCGCCGATCTCGGGGTGCTGGTCGATGCTAAAGAGAAATCCGACAACCAGCGCGTCACCAAGGTCATCATCCAGCACGGCGTCATGACGCAGTCCACTCAGGAGCGGCAGGAAAACACTTACACCATCCGCAACCGCGACACGGCCGCGCGCACCGTGGTGATTGAGCACCCGGCGCTGCCTGGATGGAAACTCACTGACGATGAAACCCCAGCCGAGAGTTCGGCTTCGTTTCATCGTTTCCGGATCGTGGTCGAACCGAAGAAAACCGCGACACTGCTGGTCAAGCAGTATCGTCCCATCACGAACCGCTACATGCTCACCAACATTGGCGACAGCGACATCAAATTCTTCCTCGATCAGAAGATGATCAATACGGATCTCGAGAAGGCGCTGCGGCAGGTGCTTAGCCAGAAGAATGACATCGCGGTGATCGACGCGGTCATCAGCGGGCGCCGGGCCGAGGTGACGAATATTTCCGAAGATCAGAAGCGAGTGCGCGAAAACATGAAAGCGCTGAAGGGCAGCGCCGAAGAGAAGGCGTTGGTCGAGCGTTACGTCCGCGAGCTGAACGAGCAGGAAGACCACGTGCAGGCGCTGCGCCGCGAAATCACGGACTTGGAACAGAAGCGCGACGCCGCGCAGAGCAAGCTGAATGGAATGATCGAAAGCCTGCAGATGGAGGTGACGCTGTGAGAGTAGAGAGTCGCGAGTACCGAGTACTGAGTGGGGCGCCAGAATGAAAGGACCGCTCGGCTTTGCGGCGAACCGGTTGTTGCGAGAAATGCCCATTGCGGCGAGATGGAGACGCGCTGTCGCGTTTCCTAGACTCTGCTGATCAAATGGGGGCGACTCCGCGAGGTGCGGGTCACTAACGGCAAGTTAAATCGATTCAGCGACGATATTTAACTACCTTGTTTTCATTGGTTTGCGAGGAATCTTTATCACAGGGTTCGAGTCCCGCAAGCCTATGAAAGTGGGGTGGTTCGGAGTGGATTGCACGGATCGCGATGCAATTCGAGGAAAGGATGCCTGTCCGGCTCCTCAAAGGTTGATTATTACCGTTGCGCTTTTGGACCGGCTGCCCTTACTTCCGGCGGTGCGTCGAAGTTCTCGAAGTTCTTGGCGAAGCGGTTGCGCAGGTCTTCGGCTGACTTGTCATAGGCAGCTTTGTCGGCCCATGCATTGCGAGGATTCAGCACTCGCGGCGGAACTCCGGGGCAGGACTTCGGAATCGAAAATCCGAATGTCGGTTCGATTTCGAACTCTTCCCGAGTGAGTTCGCCCTCGACGGCCGCGTCGACCATGGCGCGCGTATGCGGGATCTCCATGCGCTTGCCGATGCCGTACGGGCCGCCCTGCCAGCCGGTATTCACCAGCCAGCACTGCGCGTTGTGCTCAACCAATCTGCGGCCGAGCATCTCGGCATAGGTTCTCGGAGGCAGCGGCATGAAAGGCGATCCGAAGCAGGTCGAGAATGTCGCCGAAGGTTCCTTCACGCCAGCTTCGGTCCCCGCAACTTTGGCCGTGTAGCCCGAAAGAAAGTGATACCGCGCCTGCTCCGGCGTCAGCCGCGAAATCGGCGGCAGTACGCCGAAGGCATCCGCAGTGAGGAATACGACGTTCTTAGGGTGCCCGCCGATGCCGGGTATAACGGCGTTTTCAATGAAGTCCACAGGATACGCAGCACGCGTGTTCTCGGTCTTGGCGTCGTCGTTGTAGTCGGGAATGCGGGTGTGTGGATCGAGCGTCACATTTTCCAGCACACAGCCAAAACGAAGCGCATTCCAGATCTGCGGTTCGTTCTTCTTCGAGAGCTTGATGCACTTGGCATAGCATCCGCCTTCGAAATTGAAGATGCCGTCGGCACTCCATCCATGCTCGTCGTCGCCGATGAGATCGCGCGAGGGATCGGCGGAGAGCGTCGTCTTGCCCGTTCCTGACAGGCCGAAGAAAAGGGCGCTTACACCGTCATGTCCCACGTTGGCTGAGCAGTGCATGGGGAAAACGTTGCGCTGCGGCAGCAGAAAATTCATAACACTGAAGATGCACTTCTTCATCTCGCCTGCATACGATGTTCCACCAATGAGAACTGTGCGCCGGGTGAAGTTGAGCAGGATGAAGACTTCAGAGTTGACTCCGTCGCGCCGGGGATCGGCCTTGAACTCGGGAGCCGCGATCACCGTGAACTCGGGATGATGTTTCTTAAGTTCCTCCGCGGATGGACGCAGGAACAATTGCCGGACGAACAGGTTGTGCCAGGCGTATTCGTTGACGATTCGTACCGGCAGCCGGTAGGCGGGATCGGCTCCGCAGAAGAGATCCTGTACAAAAAGCTCCCGGCCGCGCAAATGGTCCATCACCCGCTCGTAAAGAGCGTCAAACCTCTCCGGCTCGATCGGCGCGTTCACTGCGCCCCACGCGACCCTGTTTGCCGTGACTTCGTCTTTGACGATGAACCTGTCTTTGGGAGAACGCCCGGTGCGATTCGTATATCCGACAACCGAGCCATTGTCGGCCAACTTCGCTTCATCGCGCCGGATGGAGTGCTCCACCAGAGCTGCCGGAGAAAGATTGAAGTGCGTCCTGCCTTCGCTCAGCAACTCAGCAATGTCGCTGACGTGCATCGTGGTGGCCATGACGATCTCCTTATGAGCGCGTAACCTCTATGAGACGTAAAAAGACTGTGCAAAGCAAAAACGTTCTATTCTGCCTTAAAAGACTGTGAGTTGCCAAGGAAATGGGAACAGACCGCGATGACTGAATCTGTGATCAGAAGAGGCCTCACATATCCAGATTAGAACTGACCTATCTTCTTGTGCAATAGGGCCTTTGCTGGAGTATTCACGCGAGTCAAGCAAGATAGGAATCGACAGGCACGAGCTTACGCAGAGGTGACCAACCATGTACCACTGCGGATCTGGGCGGCCAGTTTAGTCCCCGATCTTGTAGTCGCAGGCGATACGGCAGGGTTCGCAGTACATCAGGCCGTCGGTGCAAATGCGTACGTCGAGGACAGTCTGGCACAAACAGCAGAACTTCTCGCACTCACAGCTGCTCTCGGGCTGTTCACACTGCGCACAGCGAATCTTCGCGGAACCGGTTCCGGTGCTCATGGAGCCACGATACGCGCAGCGTGAGCGTCCGAAAACATGACGTTGGTAATCGGAAATGCCTCGCAAAAGAGACGTTTTTCTCCGTAGACGACGCGAAGATAGACGAAGGAAAGCCTTGGCGGCGAAGTCCTTCGTGATACCGCGTACCCTATAATTCCGATCAATGCTTTTTCAACATCTACTGGATGGCGCGGAGGTACTTGCGCAGAGCGGGAACCCGGACGTGAGTAGTGTGGAATATGACTCGCGGCGGGTGAGGCCCGGCTCCGCGTTCGTGGCCATGCGCGGCGAAACTTCGGACGGCAACCGCTTCATCGACGCCGCCATTCAAGCCGGCGCGGTTGCGGTGGTCACTGACTCGCCCACCGAGAAGGCGCGGGAGGGAGTTGCCTGGGCACTCGTGCCGCATGGGCGGCGCGCACTCGCGCGCGTGAGCGAGAATTTCTACAAGCGTCCGGCTGAGCGCATCGCAGTCACAGGCATTACCGGAACGAACGGGAAAAGTACCACCGCGCTTTTGATCGAGTCGATCTTCACCGCGGCAGGACGAAAGAGCGCACTGATCGGGACTATTGAATATCACGTGGCTGGCCGAGTCATCCCCGCGCCCCATACCACGCCGGAGGCGCTCGAACTGGCCCGCATCCTGAACGAAGCCATCGGCCAGGGGGCGACTGATGCGGTGATGGAAGTTTCTTCGCACGCCCTCGCGCAACAGCGAGTCTACGGCGTTCCGTTTGACGTCGCTGTGTTCACCAATCTCACGCGCGATCACCTCGATTATCACAAAAGCATGGACGAGTATTTCGCCGCCAAGCGCGTGCTGTTCGAGGGATGCGGGACCGACGCTCCGCGGGTGGCGGTGACGAATCTCGATGACGAATACGGCGCGAAGTTAGCCGAATTCAGCCGCAAGCGTAGTTCAGTCGTGCTGACTTATGGATGGGAGCGCGGTGACTTCCACGCCGAGCACGCGGACATCAGCCCTCGTGGTACACGCTTCGATCTGGCGACGCCAGAAGAGACGATTCCAGTTTTCTCTCCGCTGATCGGCCGTGTCAACGTCTACAACATCTTGGCCGCTGCGGCTGCGTGCCTAGCCCGCGGGTGCAGTTCTGATGAGATTGCGCGCGGCGTCGACTCGCTTACGCACGTGCCGGGTAGATTCGAGCGAGTGGATTGCGACCAGCCGTTCACTGTCGTCGTGGACTACGCCCACACCGACGATGCCTTGCGGAATCTGACTGCCCTGGCGCGGGCGTTCGTGTCGCGCGATGCTTCCAAGGGCAGAGTGCTGACCGTATTCGGATGCGGCGGCGATCGCGATCGCGCCAAGCGTCCGCTGATGGGAGAAGCCGCCGGGCGAGGCAGCGATTTCGTGGTGCTCACTTCCGACAATCCGCGCAGCGAAGATCCGCTGGCCATCATCAACGACACCGTGGTGGGCCTGCAGAAAACGGAAGTGAAGTACACCATAGAACCCGACCGCCGCAAAGCGATCGGCATAGCAATTTCGAACGCGGAGCCCGGAGACATCGTGCTGCTGGCGGGTAAAGGGCACGAAAAGGTGCAGGTTACACGCGACGGATCGCATCCATTTGACGACGTCGACGTGGCGCGCGAGGCTCTCCGCGGAGGCGGATTCGATTGCATTTCGGCGGAGAGTAAGTGATGAAACTTCAGCTTACGAAAATCGCCGAGTTCGTGTCCGCCGCGGTCTATGCCGGCACAGGAGCCTCGGCTGTCCGGCAAGATGAAATTGCACGGGCCTACTCGATCGATTCGCGCACGGTCGGGCCCGGCGAGCTCTTTTTCGCGGTCAAAGGCGAGCGCCTGGATGGCCATGACTTTGTTGAAGCTGCGCTGGAGAAAGGCGCGGTATCCGCCGTGGTGCGCAAAGATCAGGTGCACCGGTACACAGAGAAAACGCGCCTGTTGGCCGTCGACGACACGCTGATCGCATTGCAAACCCTGGCCACTGCGGTGCGCAAGCTGTGGGGCAGGCCGCTGGTCGGCATCACTGGCTCCGCGGGCAAAACCACGACGAAAGAAGCGGTCGCTCATGTTCTCGCCTCGCGCTTCCGTGTGCTCAAGTCGGAAGGGAACTTCAACAATCATTTCGGACTGCCGCTGATGCTCCTGAAACTTGAACCGGAGCACGAGGTCGCCGTGATCGAGATGGGAATGTCCCACGCGGGAGAAATTCGCGCACTGGCGAAAATCGCTCAGCCCGAGATTGGTGTGGTCACCAATGTCGCACCGGTGCACCTTGAATTTTTCGATTCGCTCGCGGGCATCGCGCGCGCCAAATACGAGTTGGTTGAGTCATTGCCTCCGAATGGAACCGCCGTGCTCAACACCGACGACGAATACGTCTCGCAATTTGGCCGCGACTTCAAAGGCAAGATCCTGATGTACGGCACGCGGGTAACAGCTGACGTTCGGTCGGAGAATATCCACACTCACGGCGCGGAAGGGTCGAGCTTTGATGTAGTGACTTCTGGCGGGCGAGAGCGCGCGTCGCTGGCTCTGGTCGGAGAGCACAACATCCTGAATGCGCTGGCCGCGGTAGCAGTTGGCCTCGCTCTGGGATTGAAGCTTTCACAATGCACCGCCGCGCTGGCGACGCTCGCGCCCCCGGACCAACGCGGGCAGGTTCTCCAAGTGGGTAACATCACGGTCATCAACGATTGCTACAATTCCAATCCGAAGGCCTTGCGGGCCATGGTCGATGCGTTGGCCGCGATGAATGCCAAGCGCCGCATCGTCGTCGCGGGAGAGATGCTCGAACTAGGCCCGGCAGCGGATGAGATGCATCGTGGCGCCGGTCAACATGCCGCCGAGAGAAAGATAGACGTACTTCTCGGCGTGCGCGGCCTGGCGCAGGCCATGGTTGAAAGTGCGCGGCGTGCAGGCGTCCGCGCAGAATTCGTGGCCACGCCTGAAGAGGCCGGTGAGTGGCTGGCTCGCGAAGCCCGCGACGGTGATGTGGTTCTGTTGAAGGCTTCTCGCGGCGTTAAGCTCGAGAATGCGCTCGAGAAGTGGAAAGCGCGGCGCAACGGCAACAACTGATCGCGGCGCGAAACGGAGGCGGATTGCTCTACTGGCTGTTGTTCGTCAAGTTGCAGCACTCGGTCGCGCCGTTCCGCATTTTTCGCTACGTCACGTTCCGCACCGCGTTTGCCAGCCTGACCGCCCTGTTTACCGCGCTGATCGTGGGTCCGCTGGTCATCGGCCGCCTGCGTGAATTTCAAATTGGACAGTACATCCGCGAAGAAGGTCCCAAGGCACACCAGAAAAAGGCAGGGACGCCCACCATGGGCGGACTGCTGATCGTGATCGCAATCGTCGTCCCAACTTTGCTGTGGGCCGACCTGAGCAACCGCTTCATCTGGATCGCAATTTTTTCCACCTGCGCGTTTGCGGCGATCGGATTCACCGACGACTATACCAAGGCGATACACCGCCGCAACCTCGGCCTGACTGGGCGCGCCAAGCTAGGACTGCAGATCGCGACCAGCATCGTGATTGCTTCGATGCTGATCGCCATGCAGACCTACAACCTTTATTCCACGCGCCTGATCGTGCCATTTTTTAAGCAGTTCCATCCGGACCTGGTGGTGAGCAGTCTGGAGCGATATCCGCACATTTGGCCGCTCGCGTTTTTACCGTTTATTGCATTCGTGGCGTTCGTGATCGTAGGAGCGAGCAATGCGGTGAATCTCACCGACGGCCTCGACGGCCTGGCGATCGGATGTACCGTGATCGCTGCGGCGGCGCTTGCAGTGCTCACCTACGTCAGCGGCCACGCCACCTTCGCGACTTATCTGGAGCTGCAACGCATGCCCCAAGTGGCGGAGCTGACGATCTTTTGCGGTGCGATGGTTGGATCGTCGATCGGATTCCTCTGGTACAACGCGCATCCCGCCGAAGTTTTCATGGGCGACGTGGGATCGTTAGCTCTCGGGGGCGCGATCGGCACGGTCGCGGTGATCATTAAGCAGGAACTGTTGCTCCCGTTTATCGGTGGAGTGTTTGTGATCGAGGCAGTCTCGGTGATCTTACAGGTCGGTTCGTACAAGCTGCGCAAGAAACGAATTTTCAAAATGGCGCCGCTGCATCATCATTTTGAATTGATGGGCTGGTCAGAGTCGAAGATCATTGTACGGTTCTGGATTGCATCTCTGGTGTTCGCATTGTTCGCGTTGACCACGCTGAAGCTGAGGTAGGGCAGAATTCACTACGGAGGCACAGAGGCACAGAGAAAGGTAAATGCTGTTTCTCGTTTTTCTCTGTGTCTCCGTGGTGAAACGGTTTCGATGGAATTGTACGGTTCTGGATTGCGTCGCTGGTGTTCGCGCTGTTCGCACTGACCACGCTGAAGTTGAGGTAGGAAAGAATTCACCACGGAGGCACAGAGGCACGGAGAAAGGCAAATGCTGTTTCTCGTTTTTCTCTGTGTCTCCGTGACTCCGTGGTGAAACGGTTGCGATGGAATTGAATGGAAAACGCGTGCTGGTGGTCGGCCTGGGCAAATCCGGGGTGGCATCGGCGTTGTTCTTGAAGCAGCACGGGGCCCAGGTCACCGTGTCGGATACGAAATCCGGCGACGAACTGCGCAACGAGATTCCGGTGCTGCTCGATCACGGCATTACAGTCGAGACCGGTGGCCACGGCGACCGCACATTTCGTGGACAAGACCTGATCGTGGTCAGCCCCGGAGTCCCAGTGAACGCCCCACCGCTGGCGCAGGCACGCGCCCTCGGCGAGGCTGTGATCGGCGAGATCGAACTGGCGTCGCGTTTTCTGCCTGGCCCAATCGTCGCCATCACGGGATCGAATGGCAAGACCACGACCACGACGCTCACCGGAGAGATCATGACGGCGGGCGGATTTCCCGCGCTCGTCGGTGGCAATATCGGCACGCCGGCTATTTCGCTGGCTGAACGCGCCAAGCCTGAAACCGTCATAGTGCTGGAGGTGTCGAGTTTTCAGCTGGAAACGATTCAGCGCTTCCGTCCGAAAGTTGCAGTTGTTTTGAATGTCACCCCCGACCACCTCGACCGCCATCGGACGTTCGATGCGTATGTTGACGCGAAGGCGCGTATTTTCGAAAACCAGCAGGGAAGTGACTTCGCCGTTTTGAATGCCGACGATCCGACGTGCGTAGTCATGGCCGCGCGAACCAGTGCGCAAGTCTTCTGGTTCAGCCGCCAGAAAGAAGGGCAACAGGGCGCGTGGGTGAGCGACGGCAATATTCTTTTCCGCGACAAATCGGGCCAGCGCGAGATCATGCAGGTATCCGAAATCCCGTTGAAGGGCGCGCACAACCTGGAGAACGTGCTGGCCGCAGTGTGCGCCGGCGCTCTGATGGGTTGCGCTCCTGAGAAGATTCGTCAGGCGGTACGCGATTTCAAAGCAGTAGAGCACCGTCTGGAATTTGTGGCGACGATCCGCGGCGTCGATTACTACAACGATTCGAAGGCCACCAACGTCGACGCCACCATCAAGGCGCTGGAATCGTTCCCCGCAAATATTCACTTGATTCTCGGAGGCAAAGATAAAGGCAGCGACTACACCGCGCTCAACGACCTGCTGCGCCAGCGCGTGAAGTGCGTCTACACCATCGGCGCGGCCGCGGCGAAGATCGAGTCCCAGATTAAAGGCGTCGAAGTAGTGCACGCCGAGACGCTGGAGAACGCCCTCCGCAGAGCCAGCGCCGTGGCTCAGTCGGGCGACGTAGTCCTCCTCGCACCCGCCTGCGCCAGCTTCGATCAGTTCAAGAACTACGAACACCGCGGGCAGGTATTCAAAGAGATCGTGCGTGTGTTGGCTGCGGAGGCGGATAGAGCAGGGCGATGATGGTGGCGTCTGACGAGTTGGCGCGCAGAGTCGAGGACGAGGGATTTGCGGCTGTTTCAAGCTGTCTCGATGAGCATACCGTGCAATCTCTCTCTGCCGTCCTTGACCGCAGCAAGCACGCGCAGCGAAATCTGTTACACATTCCAGCCGTGCGGGATCTGGCCCTCGCGACGGCTGTGAAACAACTCGTGGGCACCATACTTGGGTCGGAGTGCTTTGCTGTCCGCGGGATATTGTTTAACAAGACTCCTGAATCGAACTGGAAGGTCGTTTGGCACCAGGATCGGACCATTGCAGTTCGCGAACGCCGGGATGTCGCACAATTCGGTCCTTGGACGACGAAACAGGGCGTTCTTCATGTGCAGCCCCCGCCACGGGTCATGGCTACGATGTTAGCCATCCGCTTGTACCTGGACGAGAGCAATGAAAACAACGGACCACTTCGCGTCATACCCGGCTCTCACAAAGAGGGTGTGCTTTCGGCTGAACAAATTGGTGCGCTGAAGGAGCGCCCGAGCGCCGTGTGCACGGTCCCGAGGGGCGGTGCAATCCTGATGCGGCCGCTGTTGCTTCACGCCTCGTCCGCGTGTCTTAAGCCCGAGCAGCGTCGGGTAATACATTTGGAATTCGCTGCCGACGACTTACCCGGCGGGTTAAAGTGGCACGAACGGGTCTGAGCGCAAAGCTCTCAGCGGTTGTGGGCCCTTGTCGCCATCTCTGTTCTGCTTGACACTCCGATTTCCGCCTCATACGCTTGATCCATGGAAGTACGTCTCACTCCCGACCAGGAAGCGTTTGTCCGGCAAGCCATCGAATCCGGCCGCCTGCATCGTCCAGAGGACGCGATTGAGGAGGCTTTGTCGTTGTGGGAAGAGCGCGAACGGAAGCGAGCGGAATTACGCGCCACCATCGACTTGGCAGAAGCTTCTCTGGCGCGGGGCGAAGGACGGGTGATCACCGAGCAATCCATGCGAGACCTTGCCGAAGACGTGAAACATCGTGGGCGGGCTCGATTGGCGACTGAGCAGTCGCGCCGCTGATGGCTCATCGCCTCTCGGAACGAGCCGAAGCTGACCTCGACGATATCTGGTTTTACGTTGCGAACGAAAGCGGTGGTCTGGGAATCGCGAACCGCTTGATTGATTCCCTCACGGACACATTCCTTCTCCTTTCGCGCCAGCCCTATCTGGGACGCTCACGCGACGACGATTTTGGGCCTGGAACACGGAGCCTCACAGTTCGGGAGTACGTGATCGTCTATAGCGTCGACGGCAACGACGGCGTGCAAATCCTTCGTGTAGTGCACGGTCGTCGTGATCTTGAAGACTTATTCGGGAGCTAAGGCGTCCGCGGGCCTTCCTTGGGAGTGGCGTGCGCACCCGCAGAAACCCCCCGAACCAAGACAAGCAACAATCAAATTCCAACAATCCACAATTCCCTCTGCCCGCTTCTCCTCCTCCGTGGTGAAATGAACTTCCCATGGCGAAGCGTGTGAGTGTCGATCGCTGGCTGTTTACTGTGACCATGTTGTTGGTGTTTGTCGGACTGGTCATGGTCTTCTCGGCGTCGGCGGTGATGGCGCGGGAGCGCTTCGGCTCTCCGTATGCGTTCTTGTCGAAGCAGTTGGTCTGGGCCGTTGCAGGACTGGCAGCCATGGTCATTACCATGCGCGTGGACTACCGCCGCTACAAGCATCCGGCGCTGGTTTTTTCGCTGATGGGTCTGACCACGCTGTTGCTGATTTCGGTCTTCTTTCTTGACCGCTCGCATAACACCCATCGCTGGATTCATGCCGGAGGATTTTCCTTCCAGCCGTCAGAACTGGCCAAGCCGGTACTGATCCTGTTCCTCGCGTACTTTCTCGAGAGCCGCTCGAAGACGATGGACGACGTCCGCAACACGCTACTGCCGGCGGCCGCGCCCGTGGTCGCTTTCCTCGGATTAATCGTGTTGCAGCCCGACCTCGGTACCGCCATCGCCTGTGCCGGAATCGCGACCTGCATTCTCTATGTCGCAGGAATGCGCCTGCGATATTTTGCATACGCGTTCGGCGCATCTCTGGTGCCACTGTATTTTCTAATCTTTCACGTGAGTTTTCGGCGGGATCGCATTCTGGCCTTCTGGAATCCGTATGCCGAGCGGCAGAAGGCGGGATTCCACCTCATTCAGTCGCTAATTGCCGTAGGGACGGGCGGTCTGACCGGCGTGGGTCTGATGGAAGGCAAACAGAAATTGTTCTACCTGCCCGAGCCGCACACGGATTTCATTTTTGCCGTTACCGCCGAGGAACTCGGCTTGGTGGGTGCAATCGCTGTGGTGGCGCTGTTCACGATCTTCCTCTGGCGCGGGATGCGAGCCTCGTGGCGTACCAGTGACATGTTCGGCCGCTACCTTGCCGTCGGTATCACCAGCATGGTGGTGTTGCAGGCCTTCATCAACATCAGCGTCGTGCTCGGGATGATGCCGACCAAAGGTATCCCGCTGCCGCTGGTTTCGTACGGAGGGTCGTCCCTGTTTGTGACGCTGGCATGTGTCGGTGTGCTGTTGAATATTACGAAGCAGGCGGAGTAAGAAACACTCCGCCACGGATTTTTACGGATCAACACGGATATTTTGAAGCATTTTGTTTTATCCGTGGAATCCGTGTAAATCTGTGGCTAGTTTTCGCTCTGGTTTATAGTCACCTCATGCGTGCCATTCTGGCGGGCGGCGGGACGGGCGGACACGTGATCCCGGCCTTGGCCATCGCCAACCAACTTAAGAAAAGTTATGACGCCGAGTGCCTGTTTATCGGGACGGCGCGCGGCATTGAGAATCGGCTCGTCCCGGCCGCAGGATTTCCTCTGCGTCTGGTGCGTGTCGGAGCCCTGAAAAATGTCAGCCTGCTGACGCGGGCGAAAACCACCTTCGATCTGCCACGCGCGGTGTGGGATGCGGCCGACATGTTGAACTTGTTCTCGCCCGATGTCGTGATCGGAGTGGGTGGATATGCCTCCGGCCCGGCGATGCTGGCGGCCGTGGTCAAACATATCCCGACACTGGCCTTTGAGCCGAATGTTGTGCCCGGATTTGCCAATCGCGTGGTGGCGAAGTTCGTATCAGCGGCGGCAGTTCATTTCGAAGAAACGGCAAAATACTTTCGACACGCGGAAGTCACCGGCGTTCCGGTGCGGCAGGCGTTCTTCGAGATTCCGCCAAAGCGTGGCGGGACGCCGACCGTGCTCGTCTTCGGCGGAAGCCAGGGCGCGCATGCCATCAACGAAGCCATGATTCGCTGCTTGCCCGTGTTGCAGCGCGAAGCGCCGGGGATTCACATCATCCATCAGACCGGCGAGCGTGATTATAATGACGCGCTGGCGGCGTACGGGAAAATGGGCGAGTCAGCAGAAGTTTCCAAATTTATCGAAGACATGCCGGCGGCGTTCGCACGCGCTGATCTTGTCGTCTGCCGGTCGGGCGCGAGCACGGTCGCGGAGATTGCCGCGGCGGGGAAGCCTGCGGTGTTCGTGCCGTTTCCGCGAGCGGCGGACGATCATCAACGCGTGAACGCGGAAGCCTTAGCGCGGCACGGTGCGTCGGTGGTGGTAGAGGAGTCGAAGCTGGAAGGCGTCTGGCTGGCGGAAACCATCGCGACTTTGCTGCAGGATTCGATGCGTCTTGAACAGATGAGTGAGGCCGCGCGCAGTCTGGCGCACCCCAACGCGGCGCGGGATATCGCGGCCATGGCCGCACGGCTGGCGGGAATCGAAGACGGACCACGGACTACTGGTGAGTTTCACGGGTCCACGTAAGAACAGCAGGTTCCTCGACTCGCTCTAGCCGCTGTCTTGGCTGTGAGCGGCTCGGAATGACAAAGCTCATAAGGGTTACCCGAGTGATCCGCGTAGATCCGCGGCGAAGAATTTAACTTTAATGTTTGCCAAGATACAGCGCATACATTTCGTGGGCATTGGCGGAATCGGCATGAGCGGCATAGCCGAGGTCCTGCTGAATCTCGGCTACAAGGTCTCCGGGTCAGATCTGAGAAGTTCCGCCGTGACGCAGCGGCTGGCCGGAATGGGCGCATCGATTTTCGAAGGACACCGCGGGGAAAATGTTCCTGGCTCCGAGGTCGTTGTCACCAGTTCGGCCATCGCCGCCGAGAATCCTGAGGTCACTGAAGCCCACAAGCTTCACATTCCTGTCATCCAACGCGCCGAAATGCTCGCCGAGTTGATGCGTCTGAAGTATGGAATCGCCATTGCGGGCATGCACGGCAAGACGACCACAACTTCGATGGTTGCAGCGGTGCTGGCCGCCGGAGGACTGGATCCAACAGTCGTTGTCGGCGGCCGCGTCGATGCCATGGGATCGAATGCCCGCCTCGGCAAGTCGCAGTATCTGGTGGCCGAAGCCGACGAGAGCGATCGGTCGTTTCTGAAGTTGTCGCCAATTCTCTCGGTCGTCACCAACATTGACCGCGAGCACATGGACACTTACCGCAACATGCGCGACGTGAAGAAAACCTTTCTCGACTTCATGGATCGCGTGCCTTTTTACGGGATGATCGTGGCCTGCAATGACGATCCGATGCTGCGGAGGTTGTTGCCGGAAGTGCAGAGGCGCACGGTGACTTACGGCATAAAACGTGGATCGGATTTTCTGATCAAAGTCCCCGCTCCAGCCGCAAAAGACGCGCGAGAAACGGGGCACCCGCCTCTGAATCGGTTCAGGGTCCGTTACCGCGGGCAAGATCTGGGCGAATTCACTCTCCACGTTCCCGGTGTCCACAACATTCTTAATGCGACCGCTGCGATCGCCGTAGGCGTCGGCCTCGATGTCGAGGTCAATGCGATCCGCAGTGCCCTCGATGGGTTTCGCGGCGTGGACCGGCGCTTTCAGCTGCGCGGCCAGGCGGCGGGCATCAGCGTGATCGACGACTACGGCCATCATCCGACGGAGATCAAGGCCACGCTGGCGGCGGCGACGCAGTGCGGCTTCCGCAAAATTCACGTCATCTTCCAGCCCCACCGCTACACTCGCACCCGTGACCTGATGGAAGAATTCACCACGGCATTTGCCGACGCCGATTCGCTCTTCGTGCTCGACATCTATGCTGCCAGCGAGAAGCCGATTGAAGGCATCAGCGGCGAGCTGTTGGCTCACGCGATCCGGCAGAAGAGTGGAAAGAACGCCAAGTATGTAAGTTCGTTTGCCGACGCCGTGAGTTCCGCCACTGCGGTCGCAAAAGATGGCGACATGATCCTGACCCTCGGCGCAGGCAGCGTCTCCCAGCTAGGGCCGATGCTTTTAGAGAAGCTGAAAGAGCCCCAAGGTGCGAACGTGGCGACATGATTGAGCTAACGCAGAGGGCCGAGCGAACCAGGATCAGGGAGCAGATTTCGAAGCGCCGGTATCGCGCAACAGGATGACATCGGAGACAGAACTAAAACGCTGCATGGCCAGAGCCTTGCCGTCGGGAGACCAACGGAAATCCCGGATTTTTTCAGGATCGTTGAAGTGAGTCAGCTTTCTTCCATTGGATCCGTCCAGGGGCTGAATCCAGATATTATCTTGCCCCGCTTCGTCGATCACAAAGGCCATCGATTTGCCGTCGGGAGAAAAGTGGAAGCCGGCGCTGGCGGGCGGTCCCTCAGAACGGAATACCACCTTCAGAGCGGGATCGAGGTCGAGGTTTCGCACGCCCGAGCCCAGGCTGGCGAGCAAGACCCGGCTGGAGTAGTTCTTCGACTCAGGATTCAGCACTTCGGTAAGTATTGCCAGCGTCTTGCCGTCAGGCGAAAGTGTGGCCTGAAGCGTTAGCGAATTCGGAGGATTTGATCCCGGCACGAGTTCGGGTTTTCCGCCGCCGGCAGCGACTCGCCAGACGCCGTTCGTAATCTGCTGTGTGTAATACAGCCACTTCCCGTCCGGCGAGCATCCCCAGAGGCTGCCGAATTCTCCGGAGGTGAGCGGCATAGCGCCGGAGCCGTCGGGATTCGTCCGCCAGATTCGGTTACCGCTTCCTTCACCGTGAACCATCCAGTTCAAGGCAAGCCAGCGGTCGTTGTCGCACGATACTGGATCGCTGATCCAGGCCGCCGGATCGCTCAGAATGGTGACCGCGTGGGTGCCATCGGTGTGCTGCCGAACGAGGCGATCCCCGTGCGAGATGAGCAATTGCCCATCCCCTGTCCAGGAGAAGCTCGGCAGGCTTTCACGGGCCGCGATGCCGGGCACGGGCGTCACGGGCCCGGCCCCGCTCGGTGACATGAGAACGATCTGAGTCGAAATCTCCTCCTGCACCGTTGCCAGCGCGTGGCCATCGGCTGCAAGCGACAGAAAGTTGTGGTCGGTCAGGTCGTTGGTGACGGGATGAAACGCTCCGTCCGGGTAGGAGAACAGACCGATCTGCTCCTTGACTGACAGATGCTCCCCGCGGGGCACATAGTTGACAAAAATTCCTCGTCCATCCGGCGCCCAGGCATTGCCCAAAATGATTTTGTCAGCGGGCGCGACGAAGGGCTGCATGCTCCCGCTCGCGAAATCAAAGAATCGAATCTGGCTGAGAGATTTGCCACTTGAAACCAACGTCGAAATCGCCACGCGTTTGCCATCGGGGGACCATGAGAGTTGAGCGGGTGGACCGCCGGTTTCGGGTTCGACCCACAACACTTTCTCGTTTCCGCCAGCGGCGTCGCTTTCCAGCAGTCGCCACTTGTTCAATTCTGGGTCGTTGTAGCGCGAATACACGACGATCTTGCCGTCCGGCGAAAATACTGGACCTCCGTCGACATCCTTGGCGACCAAGGTAGGTGCACCGCCGAGCAGCGGAGCCCGGAAAAGATTGAATGCCCCTTTGGCGCCCGCGGTGTCCCGGAAATAGAAAGAGTTGCCGTCGGGTGAGAAGACGAGAGAAGCGAACGATTCCCCCGATGCCGGAAGCACTTGCGTGTCACTGCCGGTGGGAATATTCCGCAGCCACAGGCTTTCGTTCCCGTGGTCGGATTGCACACTGAGCAGAAACCTGCCATCCGGAGAAATGGCGGCGTTCTGCACTTTGCCGGTATTGGTTAGCTGGGTGATGGAAAAGCTCTGAAAAGGGGCGGAGGCCGGGCGCCGTAAGAAGGTGTATACCCCGTAAGCGGCCGCGGCCGCGATCAGCAGGCCAGCGAGCAGTGCGGCCCCGGTGGCCGTCTTATGCCGCCGGGCGGCGGCCACAGCAGAGGACGATGCACTGGAGGGCGCTGAGGCGTGGGCATTTGAACTCGCCGTGCCAGCGAGGTGCAATGAGGATGCGCTCGCTCCACGCGCTGCGATGGACGCTCCGGAGAGCGTCGATTCGTCAGCCGCCACGAGCGGCCGCCCGCTGGAATCCAGATCGCGCTTGATTCGTTGCAGGTCCGTGCCCATCTCGGCTGCCTGCTGGTAGCGGAGATTGCGATCCTTTTCAAGCGCCTTGCTGGTGACTTCTTCCAGTCGGGGAGGCAGATCCGGGTTCAAGCGAACTGGTGCAACCGGAGACTTGTGGAGAATCGCATCAAAAGTTGCGGCCGTGGTATCGCCGCGGAAGGGAAGCGTTCCCGTGGACATTTCGTAGAGCACCGCGCCAAAAGAAAAGAGATCGGTGCGATGATCCAGTTCCTTTCCCAACGCCTGTTCAGGCGACATGTACGCGACGGTACCCAACGTTGTGCCGGGACTGGTGAGGTGTTCTTCGGTGCCTTCTGCGGTGGCGAGCAGTCCGGTGGTTTGAGAGGATTGCAAGCGCTCCGTCTTCACTTTGGCCAGGCCGAAATCGAGGATTTTGGCATGACCACGTTTCGTCACAAAGAGGTTCGCCGGTTTGATGTCGCGGTGAACAATTCCCGCGGCATGCGCCGCGTCGAGCGCATCGGCAATTTCGATTCCCAGCCGTAGAATCTCGTCAACTTCCATCGGCCGCCCGGTGATCCGGTGTTTCACGGTCACGCCTTCCAGAAACTCCATGGCGATAAAGGCATGGCCATTCTCCTCGCCGATATCGTGGATGGTGCAGATGTTGGGATGATTGAGAGCCGAGGCGGCCTGGGCCTCACGTCTAAATCGCGCCAGCGACTGTGCGTCGCCCGCCACGTCGTCCGGTAAAAATTTGAGCGCGACGAAACGGTGGAGCCGCGTGTCCTCGGCTTTGTAGACCACGCCCATGCCGCCGCCACCAAGTTTTTCCAGAACCCTGTAGTGCGAGATGGTCTGGCCGATCATTGGGGGAAATCCTACGTCCCGCGAAACGACGGAGTCAATGACAAGCCGATGTCTCAATCGGGATTGATTACGACCCTGCATGTGTAATCGGAGGCTAGCCGGGAACTCTCCGCCCCTTGCTTCCGTATCTTCCTTTGCTAACCGAATTCAACGGGCTCCGTCTATTTGCCATACGGGTTCAAAGCTATGAAAACACAAGCATGGGGATGGCTGGTTGCAGGAGTTGTGGCCCTGGGACTCAACGGGTTTTATCAGGATGGCGGCTTCGCGCAGGCGCACCGCGTCGTGGATCGAATCGAATCGCGCTCTGCCGTCGTGTTGGCGCTGGCCACCGGACGCGCCGACCAGGTCTTTTCCGAGGCGCAATTTGTGACGCCCCCCGAAGAAACCACGCCCTGCCGGTTGGGGACGGCCCTGGCACGTGCCGAGGCCAGAATCGTCCGCACCCAGACCACAGTCGGCCGCTGGGAAGCTACGTCAGCCCGGCAGGAGGCCCAGTTTGCGCGGTTGGAGGGCGATCAGGCGCGTCGCGAGGCGGTTCAGATTCGGTTAGCCTGCAGCCGCATTCCGGCGGTGACTGTGAATCCCGTGGTGATCAGGGCGATGAGGATCGAAGCTTGCCCCCGGGTTCATGTAAATATGCCGCGCATACCCAGAGTCGACGCGCCGACGGTTAACATTCCGCGAATCGATATTCCCCGGATCAGTATCCCGAAGATCAGCGTTCCCGCAGTTCCGGTGATTCACATCGAGATGCCGGATAGCGGTCCGGTCTAACCCGCGGTCGAACGAGTTGCCGAGTTTTACCTCCTGAAAAAAACCGGGCGCGGTCAACCAGCCGCACCCGGTTTATTTCCTCCCCGAAGACTTTGTCATTCCGAAACGGCGAAGCCCGGTGAGGAATCTGCTTTCCTCCCCGGCAAACAGCAGGTTCCTCCCCGTTCGCTTCGCTCACGCGACGGAATGACAAAAATATCGGTGGCTCACGCGTCGGAATGACAAAATTAATTCTTGCTCGCGTATTGCAACGGCAACATGTGTAGCCCGTTCGTGCCGTGTTCAATCCGGTTCCTGCCTGTGCAAAAGAATCAATTTTTCATCTATCTCATTCTGAAAAATGCCGCTATAGTAAAAAAGCTCAGCGATTCCTGGCGACAATTAAACCTGAACTGATGGCGCGGAAATCAAGCGGCACCATCTTGCAGGAAGAGTTGTATCCGCCCAGCGCAGAGCGTTCGCACGTCGAACCCGCGCGCGAGGAGCTTGACGACGCTCGCCTGGTTGACTTGGACGTGGAGCAGGAGTCTCCGTTTCTGCGCGCGCAAAAGCGCGTCTCGGCCCGCCGCAGTTCGCTCCCCAAGAAAACCGCCAACCGCCTGCTGTGGGCCTCGATTGCGGCCGCAATTTTATGCGCCGGTGTACTCGGCGCCGCCGGTCTTTACGGCTATGGAGAGCATTCGTGGCGCTTCCGCGTGGAGTCCAGCGACAACCTTGAAATAACGGGCATGCAGAACGTGACCAAAGCCCAGATCATGGAAGTGATGGGCGCTGACATCGGGCGCAATATTTTCTTCGTGCCCCTGGCGCAGCAGAAGGCGCAACTCGAGCAGATTCCGTGGGTCGAGTCGGCCAGCGTGATGCGCTTCGTTCCCAACCGGCTCAAAGTTGAGATCCACGAGCGTACGCCGGTGGCATTTGCCCGCGTGGGCCCGCACATTACCCTGATCGATGCCGGCGGGACGCTGATGGAACTGCCGCGCAACCACAAATATTCCTTCCCCGTAATTCTTGGGATGAATCCTGGTGAACCCCTCTCGACCCGCGCTCCCCGCATGAAGGCTTACAACGAACTGGTGCAGGACCTCGATTCCAGCGGCGCGCGCTACTCGCAGGATTTGAGCGAAGTCGATCTCTCCGATCTCGATGACCTGAAAATCCGGGTGAATGATCCCGCGGGAGACGTGCTGGTCGAACTGGGCTCGTCGGACTACCTGAAGCGCTACAAGATTTACGTCGGTCACGTGCGGGAGTGGCGGCAGCAGTTCCAGAAACTGGAGTCGGTAAATCTGCGCTACGACAATCAGGTGATCGTGAATCCCGACATGGAAGGTAAGCCGCGGCAGGCGGCTCTCGCGCCGAGTGCGGCGAAAGCAGCGGCAGCTGCCGGAGTCAAGCAAGCCGCGCTCAGAACGCGCATCGGGCCGCATGAAAAGCCTCTGCCCAAGCCGGTGTTCGAGCTGTCGCCGAAAAAACTCGAGCCCAAGGGCGCGGCCACGAAGAAGCCGGTGGTGAAAGCGAAAGCGAAGAAGCCAAGCAAACCGGTGAGCAAGATCGCGGCTGCGAAAACCACCATGAAGACTCCAGCGGTGCCCGCGAAATCGGGGACGGCCAGCGCGACGCCGCTCAAAGCAGGTCCTAAGAAACCGGCACAGTCCGCGTCCGTTGCGACGCGGAATCCGGCAATCGCGAAACCGAGTCCGGCGATTGCCAAACAGCAGTCGAACACGAGTGCAAATTAATTCGCGTTCGGGAAATTCATAAGGCGGGATTCATAAAGCATGGGGAACCAGCAGGGAAATTTTCTGACGGCAATCGATGTAGGCAGCGCCAAGACCTGCGCGCTCATGGCCGAGGTCAGCGAGAGCGGGCTGCGTTATCGCGGACACGGCGTGGCCGACTCACGCGGCTCGCGCAAAGGTGTGATCGTGGAACTCGACAAGGCAGTGGCGGCGATTCAGAAAGCCTGCGAGGCCGCGGAAGATGTTGCTGGAGCGCCGGTCGAGAATGCCATCGTCGGACTGGGCGGAGCGCACGTGCGCGGCATCAACACTCACGGTGGCATCAGTCTGGGCACGCGTCCGCGAGAGATTGGCCGCGATGAGATTCGGCAGGCGGTCGATCGCGCCCGCGCCATTCCGCTGCCAGCGGATCGCGAGATTCTGCACTTGTTGCCGCAGGAATTCATCCTCGACGAGCAGTCTGGAGTGCACGATCCTCTGGGTATGATGGCGGCTCGCCTCGAAGTGCGCGTCCACATGGTGACGGCGGCGACCAGTGCGACGCAAAACGTGATCACTGCGGTAAACAAAGCTGGAGTGCACGTCGACGACACCGTCTTCGAACCGCTGGCGGCCGCCGATTCAGTGCTGCGCTCCGACGAACGCGAGTTGGGTGTCTGCCTGGCCGATATTGGCGCGGGGTCGACCGAACTGATCGTGTTTCAGCAGGGCGCGGTCGCGTATACCGGAGTGATTCCGCTGGGCGGCGATCATTTTACGAGCGACTTGTCGGTAGGACTGTGTACCCCGCTCGCCGAGGCCGAGAAGATCAAGAAGGTTTACGGCAATGCGATCGTCACGCTGATTCCCGAAGGCAATGAAGTTGAAGTTCCGTCCGTGGGAGATCGTCCGTCGCGTCTGCTGCCGCAGCGACTGGTGGCGGAAATTCTCGAGCCGCGCGCGCGCGAGTTGTTCGAGATGATGCGCGACACGCTGCGCCAGAGTGGCATGTTCGACATCTGCATTGCGGGCATCGTGCTTACCGGAGGCGCGTCGCGTCTGCCGGGAATTTTCGACGTCGCGGAGTCAGTGGTAAGGCGGTCGGTTCGGCTGTCATGGCCCGCGCCACTGGCGAAGATGCCGTCGACGTTGTCCGAACCGGAATTCGCGACCGTGCTGGGCATGGTGAACTACGGCCAGCGAGCCCGCGTGGCGCGAGGCCTGCAGGAAGATCGTTGGGGAACGAGACTGAAAGCGTTATTAGTAGGAAAAGGCGCGTGAGCAGCGAAGTTGATTTTCTTCGCGCCCTTTGCGGATGTTCTTAGCGAACTTTGCGGTTAAGTGCTTTTAGGTTGCGCCGTCCAAAGCACAAAGCCTTTGACCGCAAAGTTCGCAAAGAACATCCGCAAAGGGCGCGAAAGAAAGCTAGTCGGAGAGTGATTTTGGATCAAAGGTGGACACTATGAAAAACGATTCCAGCATTCGCATCAGTTTTAACGAAGAGGCCCGCAACGACGCCAAGATCAAAGTGATCGGCGTGGGCGGCGGCGGCGGCAACGCGGTCAACCGCATGATCGATGCCGGTGTCGAAGGCATCGAGTTCATCGTCGCCAATACCGACCTGCAGGCGCTGCGCATGTCGCACGCGCCGGTGAAGTTGCAGCTCGGCGTGAAACTGACGAACGGTCTTGGCGCGGGTGCGAATCCCGAAGTTGGCCGCAAGGCCGCTCTCGAAGATTCCGACAAAATTATCGAAGCCCTCGAAGGTGCCGACATGGTATTCGTCACTACGGGCCTCGGTGGTGGCACCGGCACCGGCGCCGCTCCGATTATTGCGTCGCTCGCCAGTGAAATGGGCGCGCTCACGGTGGCGGTGGTTACCAAGCCGTTTTCGTTTGAAGGCAAACGCCGCATGGCGCAGGCTGAGCGCGGGATCGCCGAACTCATGGATTCGGTCGACACGACTATCGTTATTCCGAACGAGAAGCTGCTGGCGGTCGCCGAAGACGCCGGCTTCTTCGAGTCGTTCCGCATCGCCGACGACATTCTTCGCCAGGGCGTGCAGGGAATTTCCGACATCATCACTATTCCCGGCATCATCAATCGCGACTTCGCCGACGTGAAAACGATCATGTCGGGCATGGGATACGCCGTGATGGGCACAGCTTCGGCGACCGGCGCGAAACGCACGATCGAAGCGGCGCAACGGGCCATTGCCTCGCCGCTTCTCGAAGCCGGAGCCATCGACGGTGCGCGCGGAATCCTCATCAACATCACCGGATCGACATCGCTGAAGCTGGCGGAAGTGCAGCAAGCCTGCTCGATCATTCAGGGCGCGGCGCACGAGGATGCGAACATCATCTTCGGCGCCGTCATGGACGAGAAGATGAAAGATGCGGTGAAGATTACGGTGATCGCAACGGGCTTCCGCGAAGTGCGGTCAGCGCGGCACCGGCAACAGGAGACCCACGCTTCGTTCGCGTCCTCGCATGACGATGCCATGGAATTTCCCGATGCGGTCGGGCGCCGCGATCCGATGGATGAACCGGAGCGGATCATGTCGGAACAGGCTTTCTCTGAGAGCGATACAAATAGAAGCACGAGTAACGAACGCTCCTACGCCGACGATCTGGCTCCGGTCGCAATGGCTCAGACGCTGGATCGAGCCCCGGTTATTTCGCTCGACAGCATGCGCAGCGCCATGGCGCCGAACTTCGAGCAGGACGATCTCGACGTACCGGCATTCCTGCGCAAACGCAACGACGTGATGTGATGGAAGGTCTTACGGAAAAGCTTTTCACTTTATTCCACCGGGCGCAGTACCTTCGCAGTAACCGGGTAATGCATTACCTAGGGCTTTAGAACAGAGGTAATCCGCTTGTATGTGATTGTCCCATAATGGGTTAATGGAATAATAATGTTTCTTCGCAGCTAAACTTTAATGTTGCCAGAAATGGCTTAAGTTTCGTACTATCGCGAAGTTAGGTGAAATGAGCCAGGTTACTGGCCACTGGCAGGGTTCGTGCATCGAACGAAGTAGATTCCGGGGAGCATGGGTCACAGGATGTCAAAAGGAACGAGCGTTCTTCGTCTGCTTTTCAGGTTTCTGGCGGCTGGACTGGTTTGTATTCCGCTCGCGGGAGTGAGCTGGGCCGCGCACATCGCCAACAGCACCACGGCGAAGGCGAAAGCACAACAGAAAATCAGTGAGACACAGCGCACGCGGCGCCGCCTGCACCATCTCGCGCGCGCCCACCGCGCTACGGTCACGACTGTTTCCGTGACCACGCACCACCACCGCCGCTATCGCGAGCGCTTTTCCATGAGTTCGTTCGCGGATGACATTGCGGCGGGCGACGTCACAACTGGCGAGGATCCTGTCGTGCGTCAGGCTGCGATTGACGCCCTCGGCAACATGAATGGCACAGTCGTCGCCATCGAGCCGACCAGCGGACGCGTGCTGGCCATGGTGAACCAGAAGCTTGCGCTTTCCAGCGGAGCTCAGCCCTGCTCGACGATTAAGCTTTCTGTGGCTCTGGCCGCGCTCAGCGAAGGAGTGGTCTCCAAAGAAACTGAAGTCGCTCTCGGTGGCCGCAGCCGCATGAATCTCACCACAGCGTTGGCCCACTCCAACAACGCTTACTTTGAGGCTCTGGGCCGCAAGCTCGGATTCGAAAAGGTCGCGTACTACGCTCACCAATACGGACTGGGCGAACTTGCTGGATACGATATTGCCGGCGAACAGCTGGGCACTTATCCCGACGAGGCAATTCCCGCGAAGCTGGGCGGCGTCGGCAAAATGTGCTCCTTTGGAGAAGGCGTTTCGATGACGCCGCTGCAACTGGGCGCGATGGTTTCCGCTATCGCCAACGGTGGAACGCTCTACTACCTGCAGCATCCTACGACTCCTGACGAGGTCGCAAACTTTCAGCCGCGGGTCAAACGCCAGCTCGATATCGCACCCATTATTCCTGAACTTTCCGACGGCATGGCAGGCGCGGTGCAATACGGCACCGCTCGCAGCCTGCGGCTCAATTTCAACGAAGAAGAAATCCTGGGCAAGACCGGAACCTGCTCTCACGCCGGAACCCGCTTCGGCTGGTTCGCTTCTTACGCCAACACCAGCGTAGGACGCGTGGTAGTCGTGGTCTTCCTCGAGGGCGGACGCCCGACCTTCGGTCCCAAAGCAGCCGAGATTGCAGGCCGCATGTACCGCAACATGTACGATCACAACTTCTTCATCGCCGGTCACGGCTTGCCCGGCGACCAGGCCGTCAGCGCAAACCCATAATCGCATCCGCATTCCCTGTCTTACAGACGTAGCTCCGCTACGTCTTTTTTTCTTCTGGGTCCAGAGTGTCGGTGAGTTAGGAGTCTGGCCGCGCGGCGCGGGTTTTCTCCGCGTACTCCGCGGCCGCTCTCCGCGACCGTTCTCCGCGACCTCGGCGATTAAAAGCTTCCTCCGCTAGGCCCTCAAATGCTGTTGACCGCTGAGACGCTGAGAGCGGGTGCGCAGAGAGAACGATCAAAAATCTCTCATTCCGCCTTCCTTATTCGTTGTTACTGACGACTTCCATTGCCAACATCCGCCTTACGTGAAGTGCTGCCCTTGCCGATAAGTTATCTGGGAAGTTCCACAAAACGGGGAAAGGTGTACTCCCGCGCGGTGCGTGTTCAGGAGGGGATTTGTTTGGGATCGTGATGCTTTACGGAAACTACGGCTCCCTCGGGACCGCCATCACGATGGTGACTCTCGTGATTCTAGTGGGTGCCATTGTGGCTTCTATGCTGCGCCGTGTGTTGGTGATGCAAAAAAAGGCGACCGTGGGTGCGCAGGAAAGTGAACTCTACTTCCGTACGTTGGCGGAGGCGGTGCCGGAGATGATCTGGACCACCGATCCGTCCGGCTCGCTCGATTTCTTCAATAGCGTCTGGTACCGGTACACGGGATTGACTGCCGAACAAAGCCTCGGGGTGGGTTGGAAGTCGATGCTGCATCCCGACGATCTCCCGACCTGTACCGAAAAATGGGAGCATTCGATCGCGACTGGAATTTCCTATGAGATCGAATACCGCTTCCGCCGCCACGACGGAACCTATCGCTGGTTCCTGGGCCGGGCGAATCCGGTGCGGGATGAAAAAGGGAAAATCATCAAGTGGTTCGGCACCTGCACCGATATCGAAGGCCAGAAACACGATCAACAGATTCTCGAGGAAGAAATCAGGACTCGAACTGAAGAACTCGCCGACGCCAATACGAGGCTGCAGGCAGAAATGTCGGAAAAAGACGTGGCCCGCCAGCAGCTTGATGAGCGTAACGAGAGCATCCTACGAGAACTGACCCAGCGTTCGCATCGGGCAACCTTGCTGGCGAAAATGGGGGAACTGCTGCAGAGTTGCGTCACCAAAGAGGAAGTTTTTGCCGCAGCGCTGGGCTTTGCCCCCAAGATATTTCCTTCCACCCGCGGGGCGCTGGCATTGCTGGATGCGGGACGCAGCGTGGCCGAAATGGCCGGATCATGGCAAAACTGCCAGCTTTCCGCGAACGTGTTTGAAGCGAGTGATTGCTGGGCATTGCGCACGGGCCACCCGCACCTGGTGGTCGCGGAAGACAAGACCGCGCGCTGTGTCCACGCCGCCGAAGTCAAGCACTCGTTCCTGTGCATCCCCATCCTGGCGCAAGGCGAAGCATTTGGCATCCTGCATTTCCAGGCGACCGATGAAGCGCCGGCTCTGGCCGACTCCGAACTCTCGCTCAAGACCACCTTCGCCGGGCAAGTGGGGTTGTCAGTAGCCAACATCCGGTTGCGCGAAGCTCTGCACACGCAGTCGATCCGCGATGCGCTCACGGGTTTGTACAACCGGCGCTACCTCGGCGAGGTGCTGGAACGCGAAGCCCGCCGCGCCCAACGAGCCGGCCACAATCTGGGAGTGTTGATGCTCGATCTCGACCACTTCAAGAACTTCAATGACACTCACGGCCACGATGCCGGTGACACCGTCCTGCGCGCCACTGCGTCAATCCTGACCAGGAGCGTGCGCGCGGAAGACATCGTGTGCCGCTACGGCGGCGAGGAGTTCGTCATTGTCCTCCCCATGGCCGACCTGAAGGCATCACAAGCCCGCGGAGAACATATCCGGTCCAAGTTGCGCGAGTTGACTGTCCTGCATCAGGGACAGCCCCTGGGAACTCTCACCGTATCCGTGGGAGTCGCTAACTTTCCCACCCACGGGATCACTGCCAAAGAATTGCTCGAGGCCGCGGATGCCGCACTCTACCGCGCGAAAAAAGAAGGCAGAGACCGCGTAGTGAGTGCAGAGCCACCACCGCTTGTGGAAGATCAACCGTCCCCGGTTGAACTGGGACAGGCCTAAGCGCATTCCTCGAAATACTGCCCACGTCGATGCGCATGCGATGCTTCGTTGACTCGCATCGCCCTTATCCCTACCATTGCAGGCCGGGGCGTGCGCATCTTGATCGGCCAGACCATTTCGCATTACCGCGTCATCGAGAAGCTGGGCGGTGGCGGCATGGGTGTGGTGTATAAGGCCGAAGACACTGAGTTGGGCCGCTTTGTCGCGTTGAAGTTCCTGCCCGAAGATGTGGCCAACGATCCGCACGCGCTGGAACGTTTCCGCCGCGAGGCACGCACGGCCTCAGCGCTGAACCATCCCAACATCTGCACGATTTACGAAGTGGGGCGTCACGAAGAGCAATCCTTCCTGGTGATGGAGTTCCTGGATGGAATGACTTTGAAACACCGCATCGGGGCGCGGCCCATGGAGATTGAGCCGCTGCTCGAGTTGGCAATCGAGATCGCCGATGCGCTGGACGCGGCTCACAACGGTGGCGTAGTGCACCGCGACATCAAACCAGCCAACATTTTTGTTACGCGGCGAGGGCACGCGAAAATTCTCGACTTCGGCCTGGCGAAGTTAGCACCAGTTGCGACTGGGGATGCGGGGACGCCCACGAGGACGATCAGCAACGAGCAGTTGACCAGTCCAGGGAGCGCGGTAGGCACGGTTGCCTACATGTCGCCGGAGCAGGCGCTGGGTAAGGAACTCGACGCGCGCACCGATCTTTTTTCATTCGGCGCAGTGCTGTATGAGATGGCGACGGGCGCGCTGCCTTTTCGCGGAGACACGACCGCAGCCGTTTTCAATTTAATTCTGAACAAGTCTGCCACGCCGCCGATGCGGATGAATCCGAATTTGCCACCGGAACTGGAGCGCATCGTAAACAAGGCGCTGGAAAAAGATCTTGAGCTTCGCTATCAGAGCGCAGCCGAGATGCGTTCGGACTTCAAACGTTTGAAGCGCGAAACCGATTCGGGGCGCTCGGCGGCGGCAGTTGCCGAGACTGAGCCAGCCCGAAAAACAAAAGGTGGATTCATTGCGGCGGCGGTTCTGCTGGTGATTGCAGCGGTCTCGGCGGCTGCGTTCTTCGCGTTGCGCGGGTCTTTGCCGCCACCGCGTGTGCTCTCGATCCAGCAACTTACCAGTGACGACCTGCCCAAGGACATGGTGCTCACCGACGGTCCGCGAGTTTACTTCACCGAATCCGTGAACGAACGCTGGCTGCCGAGCCAGGTGTCGGCTAACGGCGGCGAGATCAGCCGTATTTCCACGCCTTTCGATAATAACTTTCTGTTCGACGTATCTCCGGCCCGTTCGGAGCTGTTGGTCGAATCTCTCAGCGGAGAAGCCGGCTTTCTTACTTCCATGGCGGGAACAGCCTGGATTGTTCCCGTTCCGGCTGGATCGCCGCGCCGCGTCGGCGACTTCATCGTGAATGCCGCGGCCTGGTCCCGCGATGGTCAACAATTGGCATACGCGCAACGCGGCGACATCTATCTTGCCCGCTGGGATGGAACGAAGCCGCACAAGCTGGCGACTGCCCCTGGCTGCTGCATGGACATGATGTTTTCGCCAGACGCGAAGTATTTGCGCTTCACCGCGCGCGAAGCGAGCGATACAGCTTCCGGATTGTGGGAAGTTGGCATCGATGGAACAGGGATGCATCCGCTGCTTTCCGACAGCTTTCATCAGGCTCCGGGTGAATGTTGCGGTAAATGGAGCGCCGACGGCCGCTATTACTTCTTCGCCGCACTGCACAATGGCCGCACCGACATTTGGGCGTTGCGCGAGCAAGGCGGAATTTTGCATCCGCACAGGCCGGATCCCATGCCCATCACAACGGGACCGCTCGCCTACTTCAGCCCCGCTCCAGCTCTGGCAGGCAATCGTTTGTTCGTTATCGGAGAGCAGCAGAAGACGCAGTTACAACGCTTCGATCTTAAATCGCAGCAATTCGTTCCTTATCTGAGCGGCATCTCCGGCGGCGAAACTGATTTCTCACGAGACGGGAAGTGGGTTGCTTACGTGAGCTATCCCGACTACGTGTTGTGGCGCATGCGCAGTGATGGCAGCGAAAAACTACGACTGACGTATGCGCCCATGACCATGTCGATGCCACACTGGTCTCCGGATGGAAAACAGATCGCATTCGCCTGTAACCTCCCGGGAACAACGCAGCAAGCCTGCATCGTCTCGGCAGATGGGGGCACGGCGGAACCGGTGCAGATCGGCGACGCCCGATGGCCAGATGATGTGCAGTGGTCGCCGGATGGGAAGTTCCTCATTTTTGCCCTCTACCCGCCTGGGGTTGTCGGCAAGAATCCGAAGGATTTTTCCATCGCTCAATTCGACCTGCAAACCAAAAAGATGACGACGCTTGCCGGCAGCGAAGGGATGCTGGGTCCGCGCTGGTCTCCGGACGGGCACTACATCTCAGCGCTCTCCGCCGATACCAAGAAAGCCACGCTGATGGATGTGAGAACGGGAAAATGGTCGGAGCTGGCAAGTGGACGGGTTCTGCAATATCCCAATTGGTCCCCGGACAGCAAATACGCCTATTTCGAAGATTTGGGGGAGGATGGCCCGGAGATTGACCGCGTCGCGATCGCGAACTCCAGGAAAGAAAGAGTCCTTGCCTTGAAAGGCATCCCACGCGTTTTCATGCAGGAATCCAGCGCGCCCTGGAATGGCGTGGCTCCCGATGGATCAGTGCTGATCATGCGCGACGTGAGCAGCCGGGAGCTCTATTCGCTGGAACTGCAATTGCCATAGGGAACAAACGAGTGGCTTGAGATTGTGGAGGGGCGGACGCAGCTTGGCTTGAGCGCTGTCGAAAGATCCCCCTGCGCGCGGCGGGAAAGGTAAGGGTCGAGAGTTGTGGCGCTCCCCGGACGGCGCGCCCGGGGGTCCATTTGGATTAGCTGCGGTGTCCGGGGCCTTTGCTCTCGTCGCTGGCGATGACGCCGTCTTTGATGTGGATGACCCGGTGGGCGTATTCGGCGATGTCGCCCTCGTGGGTGACCAGAATGATCGTGTTGCCCTCGGCTTGCAGCCGATCAAACAGAGCCATGATCTCGATACCGGTCTGCGAATCCAGATTGCCCGTGGGTTCGTCGGCCAGGATGATCGAAGGCTTGTTGACCAACGCTCGCGCAATAGCGACGCGCTGCCTCTGGCCGCCGGAAAGTTCATTCGGCTTGTGGCTCATGCGGGCTTCCATGCCAACCGCAGCCAACGCACCCTTGGCGCGTTCCATTCGTTCCTGAGTCGGAATGCCAGCGTAAATCAGCGGCAGTTCTACATTGTGCAGAGCCGTGGCGCGGGCCAGCAGATTGAAAGTCTGGAAGACGAAGCCAATTTCCTTGTTGCGGATGCGGGCCAGTTCGTCGTCGTCCAGTTCGCTGACCAGTTGACCGTTGAGCCAGTACTTGCCTTGCGAAGGCGTGTCGAGGCAGCCGATCAGGTTCATCAGCGTCGATTTGCCCGAGCCCGACGGACCCATGATCGCAACGTACTCGTTGCGCTGAATGCGCAGATTGATGCCGCGCAGGGCGTGCACCTGCTGCTCCGACCCCATGTCGTAAGTCTTCCAGAGATCTTCGGCCGCGATCATGCACGATTCGGGCGATGCTAGGGGCGCGGTGTTGGGCATGCTGATTACTTCGGCGGTTGCCATGTTTTTCTCCTGGTCTTCGCTCACTCTGTCCGGTGCCACTGACCTCTCCGATCTTTTGGGTTCAGTACTTGCTGCTTCGGACTCCGTTTTCCGAGACCTGCTTTGCGACCACTGCTCCTGCGAGACCTGCTTGAATCAGATTTCTTACGACACCCAGACCGGCTTTTCCGTTGGACGTGCCAGTCCAGCTAAGGTTATGACGCTTCCTCGTCTTCCTTCTTGGGGACCGAATTGTCGATCTTCACGTTGCTGCCGGGACGCAGAGTGCGCAGAATCTTATAGGTCCCGGTGATGACTTCGTCTCCCTCTTTGAGGCCATCCAGCACTTCGATGTCGGTGTTTCCCGTGATGCCCGTAGACACTGGCACGAATACGGCCTTCTTGTTCCGGATCACGAAGACACCCTGGACATCGTCATCTTTCTTCTTCGTTTTGGATGCAACTTCTTTGGCCGCAGGTGGTGCGGCGTGCACCGAACCCGGTGGATTATTCTGCTGCTCGATCTGTTCCTTGGTGCGGATCGTGAGCGCCTGGATCGGAACCGCCAGGGCATTGCTCCGCGTCGCGGTCGTGATCTTGGCCGTGGTGGAGAGTCCGGGCGCAGATCCAGCGGCGGATCCGTCAGCGTTACGACAACCTTGAAGTCCTTGGCTTCTTCACTGGCGGTGGCCGATTGCGAGGTCGATACACCGCTGGAGCGGACGATCGCATTGTCCCCGATCTCAGAAACCGTGCCGTGAAAAATCTTGTTTGGAATCGCGTCGATCGTAACTTCCGAAGGCTGCCCGATGTGCACATTCACGATGTCGGTTTCGTCCACTTTCACTTCGGCCGTTATCACCGACATGTCGGCAATCGTCATCAGCGTGCTGCCTTGAGCATTCTGAATACCGATCACGACTGTCTCTCCCTCACGAACGGGCAGGTTCGTAATCACGCCGTCGTAAGGCGCGAGATAGGTGGTCTTCTGCAACAGGTCGGTATAGTGGGTGAGGTTCGCGCTGGCCTGCGTGATGTGTTTGTCGGCAGAATCGTTTTGCGCCTTGGCCTGCGCCACGCGGGCCTGCGCCTGCACCAGGCCTGAGCCTGCTGTCGCCCACGCATTCTTGCGGCTGTCGAAATCAGATTTCGAAATCAGCCCATCTTTAAATAGATTTTGCGCGCGGTCCCAGTCGAGCTTGTTGCGGTCGAAATCGGCCTGGGCGCGGACCAGGTCCGCCTGCGAGGTCTTCAGCGCGGCGTCGGCTGCAACGGCGTCGGTCTGCGCCGCCTGTAACGAGGCTTCGTTGGCGTTCACGTCCGCCGAGGACTGTACATTTTCCAGTTGTGCCAGCAATTGACCCTTCTTTACGTGATCGCCTTCCTTCACATGAAGGTGCGTGATCTTGCCGAAGGCGTTGGCCCCAATGTTGACGTAAGTCTTCGGTTTGATCTCACCGGAAGCGCTTACGATCGTCGCGAGATCCTGACGTTGCACCTTACCGGTCTGGACCGTCGCTACGTTCTTGCCACTCTGATGAACGGTCACGCCGATAATGATTGCGACCAAAACCAGCGCACCGGCGCCGATTGCAAATTTTTTCCAAGGTTTCATGATCTCCGCCACCATCCAGCTGTGGTCCCCGGGAAGGCTCAAATCCATTTGCTAGCTGCACTTACACTGCTTTGGCCTCCACACGCTACGGCCCGGGTGACGGACACACTCTTTGATACGATCCTGCCGCCGGGAAAGTTCCCGATCAGGAAAATGTAAGGAGTGCCGAGACCGCCCCGCTGGGATTACCACTGCCGCGAGGATTTTATTATAGCCTGCAAACGCCTGAATCGCGGTCACAGAATCGACAACGAGCCAGTCCTGAATTCACTAAACACAAGAAAGGCGGCGGAGGACGCTGAACAGCCCTCGGGCACCCAGTGGGGGGCGCCGGAATTGATCTTGGTCCGGGGCAACTCGGAGCGTCCCGCCCAGCTTCTAATTTAGACGGGTTGGGGCAGGTTTTAATTTGTTCTCCGGGCACGACTTAACCTTGCTTTCACATAACTAAACGGCCTAAAATGGGAAGACAACGGTCGTCCAGGCAGGAGTCCCTCTCATGTTCCGGGTTGCTTCGTATCAAAGGCTTCTAAGAATCTTGCTGGTATCCGGAGGCCTTGTGGCCACGGGTGCTTTCGCCCAGGATCAGGCAGCGCAGCCGGCACCGGTGGCGCCGAAAGATGCGACCGACCAGAAGGCGGCCGATCGAACTGCCGATCCGGGCGCTGCCCAGAGCGCCGGTCAGGCAGCGGATCAGCCCGCCCAGGACACCGCCGGGGCTGCTTCAACCCAGCCCGCCGATGATGCCGTCGATCCCCTAAAGCGTGCTCCCAATGAGAAGCAGAAGAAGCGGAATCAGCGCGCCCTCAAGGTCGAGTTAAGCAAGCCTTATAAGAAGTGGCTCGAAGAGGACGTCATCTGGATCATCACCGACGAAGAGCGTGCCGCCTTCAAACAGCTTTCCAACGACGAAGAGCGCGACAGCTTCATTGAAGCCTTCTGGCAGCGCCGCGACCCGACTCCCGATACCGAAGAGAACGAGTACAAGGAAGAGCATTACCAGCGCATCGCCTACGCCAACGAGCATTTTGCCGCCGGCGTGCCCGGATGGAAGACGGATCGCGGCCGTATTTACATCATGTACGGCAAGCCGGACGAGATCGAATCGCATCCCTCCGGTGGAACCTACGAGCGGCCCATGGACGAAGGCGGCGGCGAGACATCGACCTTCCCGTTTGAAGACTGGCGCTATCGCTACCTGGACAACATCGGGCAGGAAGTCATCATTGAGTTTGTCGATACCTGCATGTGCGGCGAATATCACATGACGATGGATCGCTCCGAGAAAGATGCGTTGCTCTATACCCCGAATGCCGGTTTGACCATGTGGGAACAGATGGGAATGGCGAACAAAAGTGCGCGCTTCAATGGCGGCGGGATGGAGCGTCTGGGCCTGGGGCCGCAAGGCAGCATGCTGCAGACCAAAGAATTTGACCGCCTGGAACAGTTCGCCAAACTGAACGCCGCGCCGCAGGTCAAGTTCACTGACCTGGAAGAAATCGTGAACTCCAAGGTCATCCTGAATCCGATGCCCTTCGACGTACGTTCGGACTTCGTGAAGGTTACTGGCGATACGGTGCTGGTGCCGGTGACGATTCAGATGAAGAACCGCGACATCACGTTCGTCAACAAAGACGGTGTGCAGCGCGGGACGGTCAACATCTTCGCGCGTTTGACTACATTAACGGGCAAGATCGTGCAGACTTTCGAAGACACGGTGCAGGTCGATGTGCCCGCAGAGCTGCTGCCGCGAACGGCGGAGAACTCATCCGTGTATTGGAAGGCAGTCCCCTTGCGCCCCGGCCGCTACAAGCTGAACATCGCGGTAAAGGATGTAAATGGCGACCGCAAAGGAGTCTGGAGCCGGAGCATTCTGGTGCCCGACTACTCTGACGACAAACTGGCGACATCGAGCCTGATCGTGGCGGACCAGATGGAACCGGTTCCGACCAAAGCAATTGGCACCGGTAGTTTCGTGATCGGTACTACAAAAGTCCGGCCGCGCGTTGGCCCCGCCGACGGCAAGCCGGCTGTGTTCAGAAGAGACAAAGATCAGAAGCTGAATTTCTGGATGCAGGTGTACAACCTGGGTGTGGATGAGAAGACGCACAAACCTTCCGCCTCTTTCGAATACAACATCACTAACGTTGCTACGAACAGATCGGTGATCCAGAAAACGGAAACCACCGACACCATGGGCAACGTGGGCGAGCAGGTGACGCTGCAGAAATCGATCGTATCCGCCAACCTGCAGCCCGGCATTTATAAGATTGAAATCAAGGTAAACGACAACGTTTCCAAGCAGACGATTGATCCGTCGGCGGTGTTTGCAGTAGAGTAGCTCGCTGCGATTTCCCCGGGGGTGGGGCGAATTGAGATTGCGTCCACTGAGACTGCGCGGACTGAGGTTGCGCGAACTGGGCATCTGTGCACTCGTACTGGGGTTGTCGATCCCAGTATGGGCGGAGAACAGGTCCGGAGCAGCGATCTCAGGTTACGTGCGCGATGCCGCCGGCTCGCCCCAGATGGGCGCCGTGGTTGAGATTCTCGGCGCCGCCAATCACTCCCTGACAGTCTTTACAGATGGCGCGGGCTACTACGCTGCCACTGGCCTTCTGCCGGGCTTCTATAACCTGAAAGTTACCGCACCTTCTTTCCTGCCTGCCCTGCGCGAAAAGATCGGGCTGCGTCCCGGAGCGACGCTCAGCATCAACGTGACCCTGAGTACGCTGCTCAACGTGATGCAGTTGGGCCCGGTGCGGACAGTTCCCGACAATGACGACTGGAAGTGGACTTTGCGGTCGGTTGCGAACCGTCCCATCCTGCGCGTCTTCGACGATCCCGCGTTCAATGATCCTGCCGAAAGTCAGAGCCACGATCTGAAAGGGACGCTGTCATTCCTGGCCGGATCAGCCGCCGGCGGTTATGGCACTGGCTCGGACATGAGCACCGGCTTCACGCTGGAGCGCTCGGTTTTCGCGGACGGAACGCTGGCCTTCAGTGGCAACGTCGGCTACGGCGAAGGAGTTCCAGCGGCCGTTTTGCGGGCCGGCTATTCCCATCGCATGATGGATGGTTCGGCACCAACTCTTGGGCTGACTGTTCGCCGCTTCGCGCCTTCCGATCCCAATCTGCATAACGCGGCCCTTCAGGCTCTGGCGCTTTCCGCAGGGGACGACATCCCCCTCGGCGACGTTGTGGAATTGAAGTTTGGCAGCGAGTTGCAAACCATCCAGTTTTTGGGGCGCGTGACGGCATTCCGTCCCTACGGTTCGGCGGATGTTCATCTTTCGCCCAACACGATTCTGGAGTACGCCTATACCACGTCCCGCCCGGACCTGCGGGCTGAGAAGGGTTTTGATTCTGCGCCTGCCGACTTGAGCGAAACCAATCCGCGCGTCAGCCTTCTGGGGTATACGCCTAAAGTTGAGCGCGCCCATCATCAGGAACTCAGTGTGTCGCGGCGCATGGGCAAGAACAACCTGCAGGTTGCCGTATTTGCGGATCGTATCGGCGATACTGCCATCACCGGCATGGGTGAAGTCACCGCAGCCGGCGGATTCCTGCTGCCCGATGTCGCTTCCGGAACCTTCAGCTATGCGGGCAATACTCTCGATACTGATGGACTGCGGGTGGTGCTGCAGCGCAAGTTCTCTGACGATCTCACGGCCACAATCGACTACGCTTTTGGGGGAGTGCTCGACCTGACGCGGCCCGATGTTTCGCTGCAGGAAGCGCAGCAGTGGATCAGCACGCAGCGCCGTCACGCCATTGCCGCGAAATTCAGCGGAATCGTTCCCCGCACCCACACGCGCTGGATCGCTTCTTACCGCTGGGTGAACGGTCCGGCGATTACTCCGGTAGACATGTTCAACTCCTCTCCCGGACAAAGCGATCCCTTCCTGAATCTGTTCATCCGCCAGCCCATACCGTCGCACGGTTTCCTGCCCAGCCACATGGAAGCCATCATCGATGTCCGCAACCTGCTGGCCCAGGGATACGTTCCCGTGCTCGGCCAGGACGGGCAAACGGTCTACCTTGTGCAATCCGCCCGCTCGGTGCGCGGCGGCCTCGCCTTCACGTTCTAAAACCGCAATTAGTTCAGCTCATGTAGGGACGGGTGCATTCGCCGGCCAGGCGGCGTGAGCGCATCGGCCCGCAGGTAGGCGCTACGGATCAGGAGACGGGCAAGCCTCTCGATCTAAGTCATTCATTTTCAGGATCTTGATACCTATATCTCGTAGCGGTCAACGTCTTGCAGGGCGAAACTACTTCAGCGGCATTCTGAATCCCTGCCACAAAACTATCGCCCTTATCGCGCCCGTCCAACGTCTTTCGTCACCTCGTCCGCTGATTACGGCGATGCTACCCTTTCTTCAGTATTTCCTCCCCGCAAAGTTCAGTCGTTTTGGAGAAACCGATGCGTCGCTCTGTCCTCGCTCCGATGAAGATGTGTGCCGTTTTCACCCTTGGCCTGTCCCTGACCGCGCCAGTTTATGCCCATCATCTGGAGAAGGGCGCATCCACGTATCTCCCGATTACGACGACTTCCGCAAAGGCTCGCGAACTCTACGTGAAGGGCATGGCGGACTACGAGAATCTGTATCTGGAGCGCTGCAACGACGAGTGGCGCGCGGCGGTGAAAGAGGATCCGAAGCTGGCCGTGGCCTGGGCCTGGATCGCATTCAACAGCGGCAATCCACAGGAAGTGAGTGCAGCCCGCGACAAGGCAAAGGAACTGGCGGCGAAATCGACGCCAGGAGAGCAGTTGATGGTGGCCTGGGTCGCCAAGGTGCAGGAAGGCGACTACTTGGGCGGCATCACAGCCATGAATGACATGCTGGAGATGTATCCGCACGACAAGCATTTGCTGTATCTGGCCGGCAACTGGCTGATGGGCGAAGATGGCAACGATCAGGCGCAACATATGATGGAAAAAGCACTGGTCCTGGACAGGAATTTTCCTGCGGCTCTCAACGATCTGGCCTACGTCTACGCCCGCAACCGGCATTTCGACAAGGCCCTCGCTGCCATGGACCGCTACGTCGCGCTGCTGCCGAAAGAACCCAACCCGCAGGATTCCTACGGTGAACTGCTGCGGATGGCAGGCAATTTCGAAGGCTCGCTCACGCACTATCGCGCCGCGCTCAAGATCGATCCGGATTTTGTGACTTCGCAGGTTGGCCTCGGCGACACTTACGCGCTCATGGGCAATCAGGAACAGGCTCGCGCGGAGTATGACAAAGCGATCCGATTCGCGCACAACGAAGCCGACCGTCTGACTTACGGCATGCAGAAATCGATGACCTACGTACGCGATGGCAATTATGCGGAAGCCGACAAGGGCTTCCTGGAAATCGCAGGAGACGCTCACGCCAAAGAGCAAGATCTGCAGGAATCGCAGGCTTACCGGCACATGGCGGAATATCAGACCGACGACGGCGCCGCGCTGCGAAACCTGAAACTGGCCGAGGATGCACTGCATCACCGGACCACGATTTCGGCTTCCGATCGCGATGAAGAACTGTCGCGCATCCTTCGGTTCCGAACTGTCCGGGCCGCGCGCTCTGGGAATCAGGCGTTGGCCGACGAATCGCTGCATCAACTCGAAGCCCTGGCTAACGGCAGCCGCAATCGAGTAATTCAAAGCTCGTATCACGGTGCCAGTGGATCGCTGTTGATGGATCAGAAGAAGTACGAAGACGCGATCGCAAATCTGGAAGAAGATCAGGACAATCCCTTCACCCTGGAACTGCTGGTGCAGGCCTATTACCAGACCATGCAGGTCGAGAAACTGCACGAAGCCGAAGGCCGCCTGCGGGGTACCAATGTCCCGACCATGGAGCAGGCGCTGGTTGTTCCGGCAGCCCGCTTGAAGCGGCCCAATCTATAGAGTGGAAATTTTGGATTCCCGGGAGAAGATCTTCGGGAAACCGGGGGTCTCGTTCAGGCCCCCGAAATGCCCAACCATAGGGGACACAGAGGTTCATTGAGGCTCAATCTGTGACGCTCCCCGCTTGACGGCGTGGTGTACATTAGGTGGGCCCTTTCGCCTGATGAAACCGCGATGACGAAAGCCGATACAGAACGCCGCGCCGGAAGCCGCATCGCTACCAGCGTTCCCACGCATGTCCGGACCGCGGATGGCGCCGACCTCACCGCCCAGACCCGCGACGTAAGCGCGAACGGCATTTTCCTCTACACTAAGTCCCGCATGGCGATTGGAAGCGAAGTGGAGCTTGTGCTCATTCTCCCTCCGGAACTGACTTCTGGAGAGAAGTGCTGGGTGTGCTGCCAGGCCACGATTGTGCGAGTCGAAGAAAACGGATCTGAGTTCGGCGTCGCGGCGCAGATTCAGCGGATGGATATTCTGCCTGAAATCACCGTCTAGCCTGAGGTGCACCGCGCTAAAGTCTGTAAAGTAAAAAAGGACTTTCCATTGCATCGCTAAGAGTGCAATAATGGCGGCCCTAGAATTGGTCTGGCCAATTTAGGTTCCAGGCGGGTCCCCCGTTATGATCGAAAAACTCGCGGCAGGTGTGGTGCAGGTGCAAACACCGATCGGTCCGCGTTATGTCGTTCCTCCAAATTGGTTCCAGCGAGCGTATCTGCTCTGGATGTTCCGCAACTTTCCGATCCTGCCGCACGCGGTGCTCTCGCGGCGGCAGCAGCGCATGATTGACCGCATGTGCAGCGAGCAGCGTTTTGTCTCGATGGCCTACGCCGACGGCATGGATGAAGTGCCGGTCATTGGAACGATTGAGCATCGGCCGCCGGCGGGGAGCGATCCATTGCCGCCGCGGCGCCCGGTCGCGCGCGAAACCGCGCAAGGTCTGGCCGCCGAGGTTCATCAACGCTCTTAGCGAAGTGGCGGCGCACGTCTGCGACGCGAGGGCTGCTCACGCACTCATCAGCGGGCAAAATTGCTGGCAAGATTGGCGGCTGCCTCCAATCCTAGTCTGCTGGGTTCGCGGTCATCTCGAATGAAAGTCGCCCGGCATCGTGCCGAATCCGGGCCAGGCACATTCTGAATGCTATAATTTCGTTCTTGCCTTCCGTTTGGATTCCCACCGCGGGCGCGTAGCTCAATTGGCAGAGCAACTGACTCTTAATCAGTAGGTTGTAGGTTCGATTCCTACCGCGCTCACCATCTTCATCATTGTTTATGCGGGCTTAGCGCATATTCACTCACTGCGCAGATGTTGAGTTGTTACCGTTTGGTAACAACTCGTTGACCACGGAGGAGAGTGCCTTCCCCATCTCCGCGACCGAAGCGTGGTCGTACAGGTTCTCAGCCAGCTTCGCAGTCGTGTGACCGAGAATGTCCGCCGCCACACGGGAGCGCGATCCAAGGGATTGCACCAGCGTGTTGATGGTGTGTCTGCTGTCGTGGAATCCACCGGGGTTGACCCCCGCCACCTTGCACGCCGGGCGCAGATAACGCTTCATGAAATTGCCGGGGATGACCGGCGTCCCGGCACGGGTGCGAAAGACCCACTCCTGCCCCTCGCCCAAAGAGCGCAAGGATTCCAACAATTCCGCGTTCTGGATCGGAATCAGGCGTTCGCTCTTCTTGGTTTTCAGGTCATCGACCTTGCGGTCGTAGACCCGTCGCCTGACCCGCAGCAAGTTTCCATCGAAGTCCGTCCACTTGGCGGCGGTCACAATAGCTATCGCTGTGACAATACATGACACCGAAAGAGGGATACATCGCAATCTTAGGAACGATTGGTTTGTTGGATTCGGGAGTGCGTGCTTTGCATTAGGCTACGCTGCCAAAGCGTTCTGGATTTCCCGCAGGAACTGGCGTCTCTGGGCGGTGATTGCAGCACTATTCGCCCTGTTCTCAGCGATAACAATTCCGTTTCTTTCCCAAATGGAAAAGGTGCCTTTGCTGTTTATGGGGCCGCTAGCCAATATCGAGCTGCTTATTGCGGTTGTTGCACTTGACTGGTTCATCGGCAGGCAGCCCTGTTAACGTCAATGAGCGATTGGTTGGCACCTTCCTCGTCGCGGTAGTGTCATTCTCAGGCATATTCCCTCCCGCACCCCTTTTGGTCGTCTTTTTCCTTTTCTT
>CAWJRY010000007.1:0-93772 GCA_963845405.1 uncultured Acidobacteriaceae bacterium
GGCGCGGCGAAACCACTCGGAGTGATCTGGACGAGTTGCAAAAATGTCTGCAAGCCATACTGCACACCCAGCGGCGTGGGTGCCGTCAGCTTCGCGCCCGAATCACTCACTGTCAGTTCGTAGGATTCGTCCTCGCCGAGTTTTTGGACAGCCTCTCGGCCACGGTCCGCATGAATCTCCAGAGTAGAAGCGCCCGCTTTCGGCCGGAATGGAATTCCGGTTTGACGCGAGAGCTGCGCGACGAACCTCTGCACGGCACCCTCGACCGATGCGTCGTGAATGCCTGTGACGGTTACCGAAAACGTCTGCGTGATCGGCAATTGCCCCGGTCCGGCCTGTACGCTCGCCGGCATGGGCATCAGGTTGAGTTGCGGTTGGGACTGGGCGAGGACAACTGAGGCAAGCGCAGCAAAGATCAGAGGGGTCAGGGTTCGCATAGGCTATTTTATTAATGTCATCTTGGCCATTTGCCCGGGTTCAAGCGATTCAACCAGCCGCGTCAGGTCCGGGACTATGGGCAGTAGATCAGTCAGCCGATTTGATTTCGAGCGGATTAATACTACCGCGATTGTTCTCGACAAGAGATTTTGCTGATATTCGATGCCGCTGGTCAAGGGTAATGAAGGCCTGAAAACCAGCCTTTTCAGCGATCGCCAACAGTTCCCCGTTTTTCTTCCCGGCCAAGCCCTCCTCGGGCACAGTGTCGTCGAGCAACAGTTTCATTCCAGTTCGCCAACAACAATCATGTTGGCGTGTTCAAGGGCGTAAACGGCAGCTTCGCGGGTTACAGTCGGCAAATCATCCAGGAAGTCGCCCAGAGTCTGGCCACCTTCGAGATAGTCGAGCAAGGCTTGGAACGGAACCCGAGTCCCGCGGAAGACCGGCGTGCCGCCGAGCACCTCTGGATCCTTGATGATCAAGTTGTTTGATGGCGCCATGGTCTTTATGCCAGAAACATTTCAAGTCTACTCCTTGCAACCGATAAGGGCCCTTTTGATTCCGGGTAGAGGTCCAGTAAGTTCGGACGCTCGACAGAAATCTACTTGCTCGCTTTCATTTCCCGCTCCATGACCCTTCGAAGAGCGGCATTGATGCGGGTCTGGTAGCGGCGTCCGTCCTTCTTGAACCACGCGATCACATCGAAGTCGAGGCGGAGCGTCACCGGATTCTTAATCGGCCTGTAGAACTTGAGAGCTTCAGTCATCGAGGCCTTGAGGCTTAGGCCACGATGCCTTCCGCTCCTGGGCTTTAAACGGGCAGCCGAAGCTTTGGTCGCCACAGATCTGGTCCTGGTCCGGCGATTTTTCCCGCTTTTCGTAACTCGCTTTCGTTGCTTCATTTGGTGCAATCCTTCGTATTCGTGTACTTACAGAATTGTACCGGAGAGAGCACTGCGCTGGAAGCTTCCATTTAGCCGCTCATCCCGCAGCCATCTCTTCCTGAGCTTCTTCCTCTTCCATGAAGGCAAAGGCCTCCTGCGGCACGGGGTTCTGCCATACTGGCGCGAACGACTGGCGATGCAGCGCAGTGGGGCCGTACTCGCGCAGCGCGGCCAAATGCCGCGGCGTGCTGTATCCCTTGTGCGAGGCCAGGCCGTAGGCGGGAAAGACTACGTCCCACTCCCGCATCATACGGTCGCGCTCGACCTTAGCCAGAATCGAGGCTGCCGCAATGGATGCTGAAAGGGCGTCGCCGTGAATGATGGCGTCTTGCTGCTGGCTGCAGTCGAGACGAACCGCATCCACCAGCAAATGGTCGGCAGCTGGAGCCAACTGACTCACCGCGTCGCGCATGGCCACGCGGGAGGCCTGATAAATGTTGATCTGGTCGATGCGGGCCGCATCGACCGCCGCGATCGCCCAAGCGACGACGTGCTCACGGATGCGCTCCGCCAGCACTTCGCGGCGTTCGGGCAGCAACAGTTTGGAATCACGCAGCCCGCGCACGCGGTACGCCGGATCGAGAATCACAGCAGCCGCAACGACGGGTCCGAACAGCGATCCACGGCCGACTTCGTCTACTCCGGCCACGAGCCTCGCACCTGCAGCCCACGCCCGCTTCTCGTAGCGCAGTGTGCAGCGCAGCGTTTTCAGCAGGCGCAATTTTGCCGCGGACGCGGACAACCGACGTGTCATGGCCGCGGACGTCTTAGTCATTGAAGGCAAGGAGGTTGAAAACATCTTCGTCGAGCAGCGGGAACTGTGCAAGTAGAGATTCGCCAGCAGGTGTGGAAAACGGACTCCTCCCCTGCCCAAGCGGGTCCGAGTGACAACCTGAAGGGGCTGAAGGGCATGCGACTGGACCGCCTCAGGCTCCGCCGGGGGCAAGCGGCGCCAGACTCATGGACACTCTGGATCGTCTGGTAACCATCTCGCAGATTACTGGCGTACATTGTCCGGTTGGACATGTACTGGTAACTTCGCCTTAGCGCCAAATTCCTGGAGATTCGGTTCTTGGAACACAAATCCTACACAGAAAGCGGTCTGCTAGCAGGCAAGGCGCTGCACCTCGTGCTTCCGGTGCGCTGGAGCCTGGCGGCGCAACAAGGGCGCGGGCCGGCGGAGACGGCGTGCACGTACGACATTTATCCACGGGGAGCGCGGCTGGTTAGCACACGCGCAGTCACGCTTGGAGACCTGGTCCTGATTGAACGTGGACGCAGCAAAGCGGTCTGCCAGGTGGTTTGGACCGCGGATCCCGCGTCGACTTTGCGCGGACAGTTCACCGTGCGCTGCGTCGATGAGGGAAGGACGCCGTGGGATGAAGAGTTGCGTCAGATCGAGGAACAGTATCAACCCGTAATTCTCGACTCATTTCACGCCAAGAGCGGTTCTTCGGCAAATAACACGCCACAAGCCAATCGGCGCCGCCGTCCGCGCTTCTATGCCGAAGGCCAGGCCCAGGTAATCGATGGCGCACAGCGAATGGAAGGCGAGATACAGCAGATATCTGAGTATGGCGCGCGGATCGCAGCGACCGACCTGCCGCGTCCCGGGACTGACTTCCGCCTGCTGTTGAATATGTTCGACGTGAGGGTAGCGTTGAGGGCGCAGGTGAAATATCTGGTGGACAATCTCGGCATGGGCGTGGAGTTTCAGCAAATTCGCCGGGGAGACCGTCCGCTTCTGAGCTACGTCCTGAGCAAGCTGCGCACGAACCGGGTCGAAGAATTCGCCCGGGTTGAAGTCGTCACTGAACCGCTGGTCGCCGCCGCGGGATAAGTCTCTCGCCAAGCCACGCAAGGCTCGGCTCCGCATTCGTTTACAATCGATGGGTGGCCGGGTTCAGAATGTCCTCCATGGGAAAGGCCAATGCGGCTCTCGCCGCCGCGGTGATTCTTCTTTTGCTCAGCAGTTGCGCCGCGTATGTCGCGTTCGTCCGCCTGTACACCGGTGAAGGCTGGGTCCGCCACACGCGCGACGTCCAGAGCGATCTCGCTCAATTCGCCATGACCACTGCTCGCGCAGGACGGCTGCGCGCGCAATATGTGGACACCGGCGATGATTCCCTGTTGCAACGTCAGGCTGATGTTGTCAATCAGATCCGGACTACCATCGCCTCCATCCAGCGCCGGACGGCCGACAACACTGAGGAGCAGGTCAATTGCAGAAAGCTGGCGGCACTCAATGAGCAGCGGATTGGCCTGATGAACCAAGCCATCGAGCTCAAGAAAAACGGAGATTCGACGTTGGCAGGGCAGGCTAAGATCAACCGCCAGATCGTCGCGATAGCGGAAGACAGCGACCGTCTGCTGCAAACTATGTACGACAGCGAAGACCAGCTGCTGGCGCAGCGCCAGGCGCGAGTGCGACATTCGTCGTCGTGGATGGCAGTAATTCTGATTTCCAGCTTCTTCCTGGCTCTGATTCTATTCGTCGTACACCACCGGTTACTGACCGATCAGGTGGCAGCGCGGCGGCGCGTAGAAGCCGCACAACGGACGCTCAACGCCAGGCTGCTGACGATTCAGGATGAAGAACGGCGGAAGTTCGCCCGCGAACTGCACGATTCCGTCGGGCAGCACCTGGCTGCACTGAAGATGGCGATTTCGATTCTGCAATCCAGGTTTCCCGGCGACCTGACGCTCGCCGACTGTATCAAGCTGCTCGACGACTCCATCTCCGAGACCCGTACCATCTCGCATTTGCTGCACCCGCCTCTGCTCGATGAGGCCGGGTTGAATTCGGCTTCCCGCTGGTTCGTTGAGGGATTCGGAAAGCGCAGCGGCATTGACACGAACCTCGAGATTCGCGACGGTGCCGGCCGCTTCTCGGAATCGATCGAACTGGTTTTATTCCGGGTTCTGCAGGAGTCTCTCACCAACGTTCACCGGCATTCCGGTGCGACCCGCGCCGACGTCAGTCTGCGCGTGGCGGGGAGCGACGTGATTCTGCGGGTGAAGGACAACGGTCGTGGCATGCCCGCGGCGGTTCTGCAGAGCCTTCGCGACGACGGGGCGGGGAGCGGTGTTGGCTTGGCCGGCATGACCGAACGGATCCGGGAGATTGGAGGCCGGCTGGAAATAAATTCGACCGCCGCCGGAACCGAAATTGTCGCACGAGTACCAGTTCGCCGCAGACCCGAACGACAGGATGTCCCGGGCACTGCACAAGAGGTGAAGGGATGAATCGCAGGGGCTGGTTAATGGTGTTTTGTACAGTCATTCTGTTCGTTGCGGGCGGGTGCTCGAAAAAAGGCTATGGGCCCGATCTGATCGTCGAAATCCCGTCGGGTTATACGGGCAATTTCCTGATGGAGATGGGTATCAAGGACGCGCCGGCCCTGGCGAAGCAGGGAAACTCGTATGTAGTGGCTGTGCCTCGGAGCGGGAGGATGACCACATCCACACTCCTAATGAACCCCCAGCCTATCTTTAAGAATTCGAGCGAAGGCGCGGTCTGGGGGTATTCGCACTCGGTCTCAGCGACGGGAGATGGGATTCCAGTGGGCGGCAAGATTGAATTTTTCGTCGGCACCAGAAAGGAATACGAGGCGGAACAGAACAAGAAGAACCACTCGGAAGGGTTCCCGACCCAACCCGACTCGGCTACGTCGGGTGCATAGGGGCAGTGATCCATTGTCGGCCATCACCGCCCATCGCAAGAAGTGATCTAAGCCTTTTCCACGTCGCGCAGGCGTGCGGCTTTGCCCCTCAGAGCACGCAAGTAGAACAGACGAGCTCGGCGAACCTTCGATGAACGCATCAGGTCGACCTTGTCGATGACCTTTGAGTGAATTGGGAAAATACGCTCAACTCCCTGACCGAAGCTGATCTTGCGCACCGTAAAGCTGGCCTGCGGGCCATTGTCGCGTTTGATCACCACGCCTTCAAAAGCCTGCACGCGCTCCTTGTCGCCTTCCTTGATCTTCACGTGCACGCGCACGGTATCGCCGGGCCGGAAGTCGGGAATGTCCGTGCGTTTTGTCTTGGCCAGCAGTTTTTCAATGATGAGATTTGACATGATTATCCTTACGTTACTCTGATTTCTAAAACAGGTCCTGGGCGTTAGGTGTTCGGTCTTTGGCTCATCTTAGGACCAAAGCTCTGACCGAAGATCTTACCCGCGTTCGTTCCTGATGCGGGCCAGTATGTTCGCATCTTCCTGGTCCAGTTCCGCCGTCTCGAGCAGATCCTGACGGTTCCGCAGGGTTTTTTTCAAAGCCTGCTCGTGCCGCCAGCGCCGAATATCACGGTGGTTGCCGTTGATCAGAACTTCCGGCACCGTCATCCCGCGAAATTCCGCGGGCCGCGTGTAGTGCGGATAGTCGAGTAACCCTCGCGAGCTACACGTCGAATCCGCGCCACCACCTCCACTCTGGCGTCTGCGGTGAACGATTCCTGCCGCGTCGATGCTTCGTTGCCCACAGCACCCGGAAGCAATCGCGTGACCGCTTCGATGATTACCGCCGCCGCCAGTTCGCCCCCGCTAATTACGTAGTCACCGATCGAGAGTTCGCGGTCGGCGAGAAACTCCGCCACCCGCTCATCGACGCCTTCGTACCGGCCACAGATCAGCACCATGCGTTCCAGTGCGGCCAGTTCGGTCGCAACCTTCTGCGTGAAGCGCTGGCCCTGCGCCGAAAGCAAAATCACCAATTGTTTCGCGCGACCCTTTAATCGATCATCCCGCGAGGCCAACTGCAGCGACTCCAGACATTCAAAGAGCGGTTCTGGCTTCAGCACCATGCCTTCGCCGCCGCCGAAAGGGCGGTCATCCACGGTGCGGTGCTTGTCGTGCGTAAACTGCCGCAAGTCGTGGACTTCGATTTTCGCCAGGCCCATCTCACAGGCCCGGCGGGTAATGCCGTGATCCAGCGGTCCGCGAAAGAAGTCCGGGAAAATCGTTACAATGTCGGCCTTCATCTGGACCTGAAACCTTTTCAACCAAGGACCCGGGGGAATTTACTGGCTCTTGCTTTTCTCCGCCCGCTGTTCCTGCTTTTCTTCCGGTGTCATGGGCCCGTTTATGTCTAACATGCCTTCCGGAAGATTCAGCCGCACCTGCCTGCGCGACGCGTCTATGCCTTCCAGATAGGCTTCAGCGAACGGTATGTCAAACTTCCGGCCCGCTTCACCTGTCACAATCAGTAATGGAGCCTCGCCGGCCCCGAACTGAACGTCGTCGATGCGGCCCACTTCGCGTCCGTGATCGAACACCGTGCAACCGATCAAATCACTTACGTACGTCCAGCCCGGATCAAGTTGCGCGCGTTCAGTGATCGGCAGTTGCAACTCCGATCCGATGAGCGCCTCGGCGTCTGACATCGAATCGACGCCCGCAAACTTGAACACCAGCATGCCCTTGTGCGGCCACAACTCCTCGACTTCTAACTCACGCCGGACGTCGTTCTCTTTGCCCAGCGCGAACAATTTCATCCCCGCGCTGAAGCGGTCTGGGATGTCGCTGTGGGTTTCAGCAGCGACCTCTCCGTGCCGGCCCTGCGTTTTCACCACGCGGGCCAGCGTTATGAACTCGCCGATTGTTTCGGGACTCAACTCCGGCGGCCCTCAGCGGCTAACGCCGCTCATGTCTCTGTTGCTTGTGCGGCGCGGCTTCAGCCGCGCTTCCAAACACGTACTCATACGCTACTCAATGATTTCGAGCGTATAGCGCTGGTGGGCGCGGTGGCCGGCGGCGCCCAACAAGGCGCGCAGAGCGCGGGCGGTGCGGCCCTGGCGTCCGATCAACTTACCGACATCGCTCTCGGCGACTTCGAGTTCGATGACGCCGTCGTCGAACTGCTCAACGAAGACTTCGTCGGGAGCGTCGACCAGCGACTTCGCAATCATCTCAACCAGCGCGCGCACGTTTCCAGTGGGCTCAGTCATAAAGTCCTATGTAATTGAGGTCCGTAGTTCCCACCCTTCGACTACGGCGAGGGCATGCTCCGTTCGCATAAACCGCGAAAGGAGGGAACGACATTGAACTCTAGGCGGCGGCGACCGGCGCCGGAGCCTTTGAGAACAGCTTGTTAACCCGCTCCGACATTTGCGCGCCCTTGGACACCCAGTACTCGACGCGGTCGCGCTTCAGCTCGACGCTTGCGGGATTGGTGCGGGGATTGTAAGTCCCGACCACTTCCACCGGACGGCCGTTACGGGCGCGTTCCTTCTCAATGACCACAATGCGATAGTGCGGTTGTTTGCGCGCACCGCGGCGCGCCAGACGAATCATTAGCACGAGACGTATATCCTTGTTCCGGAAGAGTCCGGCGAGATCGAGGCAAACTCTTATTATGAGGGAGGTTAGTCGGAATTGCAACGACGAGTGTACTCCGGTAGTGGTGCAGTTTGCTAGACTCAAAGGTTTGGAGGTGCGGTTTGCAGGCGGTTTACATTCTTTCGGCTGTGCGGACGCCGATTGGCAAATTCGGAGGTTCGCTGGCTTCACTAACCGCCGCTGATATGGGCGTAGTCGCGGCGAAGGCTGCCATGGAGCGCGCCGGAGCTTCAGCCTCAGCAGGTTGAGGAAACAATCTTCGGCAACGCCCGGCAGGCTGGCGGAGGCCCGAATGTTGCGCGGCAGATTTCAGTGCGCAGCGGCGTGCCGCAGGAAGTCCCGGCGTTCACCGTCAACAAAGCTTGCGCATCGGGCATGAAATCAATAGCCCTGGCGTATCAGTCGATCCTTCTTGGCGATGCCAACTGCATTCTTGCTGGCGGGACCGAGTCGATGTCGCGGGTTCCCTACTATCTCGACGGCGCGCGCTGGGGATACCGGCTGGGCAACCAGGAACTGGTCGATGGGATGTATCGCGATGGATTCTTCTGTCCGCTGGCGAAGATGGTGATGGGCGAGACTGCGGAGTTACTGGCGGAGCAATACAAAATCACGCGGGACGAGCAGGACGAATTTGCGTTGCTGTCTCAGACACGTGCAGCCAGGGCGATTGCGGCCGGCCGGTTCGATGCAGAAATTGTGCCGGTCACGATCGAGGGTAAGAAGGGCGCGATTACTTTTTCGCGGGATGAGCATCCGTTTGCGGACGCGAGCATGGAAAAGCTGGGCAAACTCGCGCCGGTGTTCTCGAAAACCGGAACCATTACCGCGGGAAATTCCTCGGGCATCACCGACGGTGCGGCCGCTGTAGCCGTCGCTGGCGAACACTTCGTGAAGTCGAACAACTTGAAGCCTCTGGCACGGATCATGGCGGTCACATCGGTGGGTGTTGATCCGCGGACAATGGGGATTGGCCCGGTTCCGGCGCTGCGCAAGCTCGAAGACAAGCACAGTCTCCGGCTGCATGACTTTGGCCTGATGGAATTGAACGAAGCCTTCGCGGCGCAGGTCCTGGCCTGCGATCGGACTTTAAATTTCAATCGTGAACGGCTCAATGTGAATGGTGGAGCAATCGCCCTGGGACATCCGATTGGGGCTACCGGTACGCGGATCGTGGTCACATTGCTGCACGAGATGCTGAAGCGCAACACCAAGCGCGGCGTCGCTACTCTCTGCGTGAGCGGCGGCATGGGCATGGCTCTGGCACTGGAGAACGTGGTGTAAACGTTGAGCCAGGGAGAACAGCCTTAAACCGCAAAGGACACGAAGGATTCGCGAAGGCCGCAAAGAAAAACGCGGCAAAGAAGAACATGGAGCTGAACAGCAGTCCGCGATTTCGTCTGGCGACGGAGACCGACGCTGACTTTCTTCTGCCCTTCACAGGCTTACTATGCCTTCGACGGACACGGCTTCGACGCCGCTAAGGCTGGCGGACTTGGCTATTCGCGAGGTTGCAGATTGTTGCACATTGTTGCACGTCCTGCGGACGACGGAAAGCATCCAACACAAACGTTGCGAAGGTTTCGCCATGGACGTTAAGAAGAAGGACGGTTAAGAAACCGATGGGAGCGGCCACCGGCTTCTGGTATGCTTTAGTCTCCTTTGGCCTTCCCCTAAGGCTTTTTCATCTGCGCCAGGATGCCCGGCCCCCACTGCAAGAGAATCCGTCGCTTCGACTGATGAGTCGCGTGTCCGGGTGTGCCGCCGTGTTAGCTATGGCCAGTCCGGCGGCTGGCGGTAGAGGTTTTCGGCTGAGGTTGTGAATAATCAGAAGTTTGCGGGTACCATTTCAGACGCAATCCAAGGAGTGCCCATGAAACTAGGTAAGGTCGGACTGGTGGTAGCGTTCTTAAGCGCGACGGCGATGGGACAGAGCCCGATTCAGCATATTGTGTTTATCGTGAAGGAGAATCACTCGTTCGACAACTTCTTTGGGACCTTCCCCGGCGCCGTGGGTTCAAAGACAGGGATGGCTGGCCCGAATATCGTGCCTCTCGCGCATTCGACGGACACGCCGCCGAATCCGTGCCACACATGGAACTGCACCAAACTGGCGATGGATGGCGGGAAGATGGACGGCTTTTATCTGCTCGGTCCGAACAATCAGAGCTATCTGCAGTTCTACCAGGCGGACATTCCGAACTACTGGACGTATGCGAAGACGTACGCGCTGGCCGACCATATGTTTTCAAGTCTGGCCGGGCCGACGTTTCCGAATCATTTGTATACGATCGCCGCCCAATCAGATGGGATGGTCGACACGCCGCGATGGTGGAATGGAACGGAGTGGACGATACCGTTTTCATGGGGGTGCGACTCCGCTGCTGGGACCGTCGTGCTTCGGATCGATCCAAAGACAAAGGTGCAATCGAACGTGTATCCGTGTACGGACATAACGACGTTGTCCGACATTATGGATACCGCCGGCGTGACATGGCGATACTACGCGGCGCCGAACGACGACAATGGCTACAAGTATTCGGCCATGAACGCGATCAAGCACATACGAAATGGTCCGGAGTGGAGCACAAACGTGCTGCCCGTCACGCAGTTCATCACGGACGTGAAGGCCGGGAAGCTGGCGCAAATGACATGGGTGACGCCTCCGGCGTACGCATCGGAGCATCCATCGAACTCGGTGTGCGCCGGAGAGAACTGGACTGTCAGCCTAGTCAATGCGATCATGCAATCGCCGATGTGGAACTCGACGGTTATTGCAATTACATGGGACGATTTCGGCGGGTTCTCAGATCACATCCCGCCGCCCGCAGTGGACAGCTACGGCCTCGGGCCGCGCGTGCCGTTGCTGGTCATCTCTCCCTACGCTAAGACGAAGTACGTGTCGCATGAGCGGCTAGAATTTTCGTCCGTGCTGAAAGAAGCCGAAGAAGTATTCAACCTGCCCAGTATGAACCAGCGCGATCTTCATGCGCACGATCTGAGCGACATGCTGGACCTTACGCAGTCGCCGCGAGCGGGTGTCATTCTCAGCAAACGAACCTGCCCGAAGTAGGAGGCCTCGCGGCCGAAAAAGGCAGGCAATGAACCCATGAGATGTTGAACGGCTGGCTGTCTTGAGACGAGAATGCGCGAAAAGGCGCGGCCTGGGCCGCGCCTTTTTCCAGAATTGAATGCAGAGTAGCGAAACGGCGAGAGTACTGCCCAAGCGCCTACTGGATCGTGCTTCCGACCTGCGAGAAGATGTTTCCCGCGTTCGATCCGATGAGCCGGACCGTGCCCACCACGATGACAAGTACTACGGCCAGCATCACCGAGTATTCAGCAATGTCCTGACCCTGCTCGTCTAGCCAAAGATTGTTTAATAGTTCATGCATAAGTTTTTTCCTGGGTTGCTCAGACGACTCCCGATGCCCGTGAAATCTCCGGCCCCGGCGCCGACTGAACTCGATATTCGGGAGAACCCATTCCCCATGCTTCTCCGTCTTGCGTAAGCGACTTCAGCCCTACTTGAAACTCTGAGGTCCCCTTCAGCTTCTTGATCCAGATCACGCGGAACTGCAACTTGCGCTGGCGATAGAAAATCGTAACTTCATCCAGCAGATTCAATTCGCGGCGCACCGCACCCAGTCGTACTCCGACGGGGGTCACATCCAGCGTATGCACCAGTTCCTCGAAAACGTCTCCGGAGATGTCTTTAGCCTTGAGTCTTACCGCCAGAACCGCCTTTTGACGGCTTCCCCGGCGATGATTCTTTTCTGCAGTGCTCACTGGCATGTCTCACCCACAGTCAGTTTGCCTCCGGAAGCAAAATTTGGGAATGGCCCCGACGTGTAGCATCGCGCCGGATGGTAACCCCTCTCAAATCCGGCGTCAGACTGCTTCAGACCGCAGACGCTAGGCGCCAGACCTCGATCCTCAAAAACGGCGGACAGACGAGACCATGCAGCGGAGGTTTGACGCCCGACAGGAATTAAGGTCAGCGAATCATGGAGTTGCGGGTCATGGGAAACTTTTCGGGTGCAGCTGTGGTCTAATTATGAAGGTCCTTGAGGACGTTGTTTCAGGTTTCGCCAGGAATAACCGATGAATTTCTCCCGTTCTGCCTGTATTTCCGTGTTTCTTGGGGTTTTTCTGGGCTTGGCTGGACTGGGCCTGTCTGGATCGGTCTGCGCCGCGGCCGCCGAATCTCCTACGAAGCCAAGTCAGGCGCCGCCGCTGCTTCCGGACCAATTCGGCGGATGGCAGATTCACGGCTCCGTTACAACCAGCAAAGATCCTGCGGCTGCGGATCCCAGCAACGCTGCCATTCTGCAGGAATATCGTTTCACCGATCTCGCTTCCGCTACCTATACGCGGGACGATGGCCGCACCCTGAAAATTCGCGCCGCGCGTTTTGCCGACGCCTCGGGCGCATTCGGGGCCTATACGTTTTACCTGCAGCCCGAGATGTATCCGGAGGAGATTGGCGACCAGGGCGCGGCTCTAGCTGGACAGCGCGTACTTTTTTATCGCGGACACGTGCTGGTCGATGCACAGTTCAGTAAAGAGTCAGCAATGTCGGGAGCGGAGTTGCGCATACTGGCGGGCGCTCTGCCTCGTCCTGCCGGAAGCCTCGTCAACCTGCCCACGTTCATCCAGTTCATGCCGCATCGCAGCTACATCGCAAATACGCAGAAATATGTGATGGGTCCGCTGGCATTGGCCGCGCAAGCGCCTCCGGTTTCCTCCGATACGGTTGATTTCGATGCCAGCTCGGAGGTGTCGCTGGGACGGTATGAGATGCCGAGTGGCGAAGCAGTTTTAATGGTGATCTCGTATCCCACGCCGCAACTGGCCGCCGCTCACCTGAAGCGCATCGACGCCGCTCAAAAACAACCTCAACCGCAGGCCGGTATCTCCGCGACGAGTGCATCCAATCTCGGAACTGCCGGGCAGATTTTCTACAAGCGCACTGGCCCGCTTCTTGTGATTGCCAGCGGTCCGGTTTCTGCGAGTGATGCAAATGCTTTGCTCAACCTGGTGAACTATGAAGCCAGCGTGACGTGGAACCAGGCCACCGATCGGCACGAAGTTCGCGACTTGTACTCGCTTGTGCTTAACGTCGTGATCTTGTGCGGGGTGGTTGGCGGGTTCGCGATTGTGGCCGGCGTGGCCTTCGGCGGATTCCGCATTTTGATGAAGCGCTGGTTCCCCGATAAGGTTTTTGATCGGCCTGAACACATGGAATTCATATCGCTGCGCCTCGGAGAAGCCGGAACCCGCGGTGCCTCTCCCGGCGGGTCCGACGCCGGCACCTCGAGCCCGCCGAATCAGTCTTGAATCCCTCCCGATTCCGGGTAAGTAGCTTTAGAAATATTGGCTTAGGCCCTAAAGCGAGGGTTCCCGTCTCAAATTGCTACACTTTCACGGCCTGTTGATCGACTCTGTAACATACTGAAAACAAAGACATTTATTTACGAAAAATCGCTTGACACCCCTGTTTTTAGGCTCATAAGATTTCTCCAGAAAGTTTTGACGGCTTTGCCTCCGTTGGAACTATTCTCCCTTGAAGAAGAGGCCACCCAGTTGCCGGGTGGCCTTTTCGTTTTTCCTTTCAGCTACGGTGCGCGAGTAAGCTCAGGCGCGGCGCACGAAAGCGCAGTTCATGACGCGTCTGACTAGAAGTCGAGGGAACTGTTACGAATTTTCAACGTATCATCTGGGGAAGGATTTGTTTGGCAAATGAGCGGCCAGAGTCAGCAACTCGAGGAGAATTCATGTTCTGCGATGGATGCGGCGGAGCGGTGCAAGCGGGGCAGTCGTATTGCAGCAAGTGTGGCAAACCGATCGTCGGCCCGGTAACGGAAGCCTGGCCACGTCCGAACCGTGTACAAGGTCATATTCAGTTGCTCGCGATATTCTGGTTTGCCCTCTCCGCCTTCAACGCAATCCTCGGCGCGATTCTGTATATTCTCGCGAACACACTGTTCGCCCCTGGGGGTCCGGCGGGAGCGCCAGCATTTCTGCGTCCCTTGCTGAGTGTGGTTGCGGTCATCATCATCGGCGGATCGGCCTTTGGGTTTTCCGCGGGCTGGGGCCTGATGCATCGTGAACCGTGGGCAAGAATCCTGGCGCTGGTTCTGGCGTTCCTGGTGCTGTTCATCAACATCCCCATAGGAACGGCAGTGGGTGTCTACACGATGTGGGTGCTGCTGCCGAGCGAGTCGCAGCAGGAATATGACGCACTGGCGGAAAAGCGCGCGGCGTGAGACGTCGGGAGCAGTTGAGTTGCAGAATATTATCTGACGCTGCCGTCGCCCGCAGTAACGGGACTTCCGCTTTACGCTTTCTGAGCCTGCATTTAGAATCGATGACGAAGCCGACGTAGCTCAGTTGGTAGAGCAGCCGATTCGTAATCGGCAGGTCAGCGGTTCAAGTCCGCTCGTCGGCTCCATTCCTGCAATCACTTACCAGCCTGCCCTAGCTGTGCCTCTTCCCCGCCAACACGTGTTTCGAAGTGGATGGTTCTGTGCATAAGGGACGCGATCGGCTACTGGTTCATTAGCGTGGATTGGCTGGCTACAGCCAGCCAACTATCGCCGCGACGGACCCATGTGTCGGTAAAACGCTCGATTAATGCGTAAGGCTTGCCCCTCCGCACTCCGGATTCACGGCACACGCCGCTAACCACCGCCACCGAGCCGTAATGATGCACGGTCATGGATTCGTTCACCAGGTGCGCCGGATGCTGCCAGGACGACTGCATGCTGTCCAGGTACTCGACTTTATTCATTAGCGTGCCGTCGTAGTCGACGTAAATCAGGTCCGGAGCGAGCAGCATCCTGAGGGCTGTCGCGTCTTTCAGCTGCACCGCCTGGTTCCAGGCATTTTCGAGCGACAGGATTCTGTCCCGCTCGGGATCGGCCTGCTCTGTACTCTGAGTGCTAAGTCGACTCGTGACCAGCAACAGCAGCAAAATTGGAAACAGATTCCGCATTTCATTTCTTTTCTACACGGGCCTGCACAGGCTTTCACGCGCACGAAACGCGATAAGAACCTCACCTCATCTCGGCAAAGGCGAGGACGCCGCCGCAACCAGCAACCAACCTGCTGACTTTTTCACCCAGGTATCGATAAAGCGCCAGCGTGAAAGCGATACCTTCCCGTCTTTCACATCTTTTTCGCGATAGATCCCAACCACGACAGCGGCACTGCCGAAGGTTCGCACCGTGCTGCCTTCCATCACGATCTGCTGCTGGTGGGGAACCTCTGTTCTTATCCTCGACAGGTATTCTCCCTTGGTCACGACCTTGCCGTATTCGATGTAGACCAGGGCGTTGTCGAAAATCAGGTCGAGCGCACGGTTGTCATTGCGCGCTTCGCCTTCATTCCACGCCCGCTCCAGGGCGCGTATCTCCGCAACGGTGTTTTCTCCGTCGGTTGCCTCCTGGGCGGCAACGAACATCGGCGCGCAGATCGAAGCACTGACCAGCGTGCAATTCAGAATGGCTAACCAGACTATGGGTTTCATAAGAGTTTGCGGGTGGATTGGTCACGTCGCGCTTCGCTTGCCGGCGGAACGCTCTCAATATCTGATTGGCGTTGCCAGGCTTGCGATCGAGATCCAGGACCCGTGTTTGTAGTGCCAGGTATCCACGAACCGGTCACGGCGTACAAACGGCTTTCCCCGTTCCAGACCCTCCATGCGGTAAATCCCGGTCACAACCGCCGTCTCACCGTGCAGGTGGACAACCATCGCTTCTGACCCGAACCGCATCCCGTGAGACGCCTTTACATCGGCCAAGACATCTGTTTTGGTCAGCAGCCTGCCGGCGGGGTCGACATAGACAAAGGCATCGTCGAGGATCCTATCCAGCGCCACCATGTCCTTAGCTTGTGCGGCCTGGTTCCACAGATTCTCCAACGCGATGATTTTCGATCCGGCATCGGAATCGGAGGTGCTCTGGGCGCAGTATGCCGATGGCCGGATACACGCCAGAAGGACGATCAGTATCAACGGCCGCATCGCAGAAACCTCCTTAGTCGGTTTATCGGCAAATGACGTTTTTCCTTGAGGCGCTTAGTCTTGTGCAGAAATGCCAAGCGGCGGAGCCGTCAAGCTCCGCCGCGTCTGGTTCCAGGTACGGCCAGGGTGGGGCCGCTACTCGCTATTTGTGTTCGCCGCCACCGTGCGGCTCACCCCCGTGAGAACCGTGCTGAGGTGTGCCGTGAGACGCTCCGTGAGTCGCGCCGTGAGTCGCGCCACCACGCGCTGCCTGCGCGTGACCGCCGCCTCGTGGAGCGCTTCCGCGATATGCGTTACCGCGCGGGCCCGGGCCGCGTCCGCGATTGGCCGCATAACCACGATTCCCGCCATATCCGGCCTGTCTCCGGTATCCGCGGGCGCCGACTACGTACCTTCCTCCACCACCGCCGTTGAAGCGATGTCCACCCCAGCCGTGCCCATATCCCCAGTTCGACCAGGGACCAACACCGAGGAAGATGCCGTTGTAGAAATAGCCCGGCCCGTAATAACCGCTGGGCGCGCAGCCGTAGGGCTCATAGTTGTAATAGCCGTAGGAACAGACCGGCGGACCTGCCCCCACTCCGATGCCGACGCTTATCTGTGCACCGGCCGCCGGCGCCAATGCCAGGGGCAAGAGCAAGGTGGTGGTGCCGGCCAGAAGCAGACTGCGCATCGCGAGCTTGTGAGCCCAGGGGGCCACGCTCTTGACTTGCCACATTTGGTAATCCTCCGGAACGTCCCTCTCGAATCGAAACGATGATTCAGTATCGGCTCCGGGACTACACATAGCTGATCAATACAGACCGTCGTCAGCCAAGTGTGCGCGGGAAGATCGAAAAGCGGAATGCGTCCCATTGCAGGACAACGATTAGAAAATCATCACAGGACGGTCAGCGGAGTCCTTCTTAGCTTCTCCGCCGCTGTCCAGGGGCACAAGGCGTCTTGCGGGCCGTCGCCCCTCACGCCGGTTGGCGGAATCGCAGAAGCGACTGCAGAAAAGAAAGGCCTGATCGCTGCGCTGAAAGCGCTGCGCCACCCAGGGCAAGTCTTTCACCAGGCGTGAAGCGCAGCCCTGATCCGAATCTATATTTCCCGGACCTTCCCCGTTTCCCAGACTTTACGCGTCTTCACCCGCACGCATAACCTACGCGGCGCGTTTCAGGCCTTCGCTTTGCGCCTTGATGCGGAAGTTCTTCACCGCAAAAATTCCCACCACAACAAAAATGATCAGCACGGCGAGCTGTGCAATCGCGAACGGCGGCTCTTTCTGCGTGGGCGCGAGCGCATGCAGGGCGGGCACCTTCAGGAAAGACTGCACCACCAGGACAAAGATGTTGAAATACAGGGCAATCACTGCGCAGATGACATAGATCGTCCGCCAGGCACCCGCCAGATGCGTGACGTACCGCCCCACGATTGCGCCGGCCAGCGCCACCAGGGACAGGATACCGAGAATGTGCGAGGGCAACAGGTGCTCGAAAGGAAAGAGAAATCCGGTCACGCTGGTCAGAACGGTCGTCGTAAGGAAAATGGCGGTGATGCCGGGCAGCGGCTTTCCAGCGATGAGACCCCAGGCGACGACGACGCCGGAAGCGATCCCTACCAGGCTGATCAGAACGTGCAGCATCGTGAACGTTGAGAGGGACATACCTAGAACCATAATGCGGATCCTTTCGGAACGAGACCCTCTGGTCGGGTCGTTTCTACGCTGAGGCCTCGCTCAAGGAGACTCGATTTTCAGAGGCACCCATATTCGCACCTGGAGATGCCTGAGGCTAGTAAATTTACGCGATATTTTTCGATCCGGCGTAGGGCGGTTTCAGCAATGATGGTACCGGCATCTCGCTCGCGAAAGCCGCGATGGTCGCCAACTCCAGCACCCTCCGCACCCTACACCTTCGTGCCATATATGGCACACCCGAGCCATTTACCGAAATCGAGGACAGCCTTAAAGTTGTTCTTGAGCAGCACTTGGGGGAGGGCTGATCAACAGACGTCCCAAGACTCAAATCGAGTCTGGGGCGTTTTGTTTTGCGCGTGAAAGTCCCACTACTCCGTACGAACCTCACTTTCGCCCTCCGTGTTCGTTCCCGCCGGCTACCATCCGTGCTTTCAATAGTGTTAGATTTGTTGGCGTCTTCTGCCGCCGCGTCCGCTGTTGCGCAAGGAGCACGCTATGCCATTCGCACGCCGCCAATTTCTTCAAGGGATGGCCGCCGTGACCGCTGCCGGCGCGATGCCCCGTTTCGGACCACCGGCAGGCCCCAGTTCGCCATTCCGCGTTTCGGTTATCAACGACGAGATCAGTCAGGACTTCGCCCACGCCTGCGAGGTTGCCGCAGTCGAGTTCGGGATGCAATGGATCGAACTCCGCAGCATGTGGAAAAAGAACATCGTGAGCCTCGACCAGAAAGAAATCACCGAGGCGCGGCGAATTCTCGAAAAATATAAGCTACAAGTGACCGACATCGCCAGCCCACTGTTTAAGACGGACTGGCCGGGCCCCCCGAAGTCGAAGTTCAGCGAAGGCAGCGGCTTCGGCGCAAATTTCACTTTCGCGCAGCAGGATGACGTCCTCGACCGTGCCATCGCTATGGCGAAGGCATTTCAGACCGACCGCGTGCGCTGCTTCGATTTCTGGCGTCTGGAGAATCAGGCTTCTTACCGCGCCGCAATCAATCAGAAGCTGACCGACGCTGCCAACAAAGCCGGCGCCGAGGGAATTACTCTGGTCCTTGAGAACGAACCCGCGTGCAATACCGCAACTGGGGCCGAGGCGGCGAAGACACTGGATGGCGTGAAGACTCCGCACTTGATGCTGAACTGGGATCCTGGAAATGCCGCGACTTTAGGCGAAACTCCATATCCGGATGGCTATAATCTGCTGCCTAAAGAGCGCATCGGCCACTGCCATTGCAAAGACGCGGTCAAGAAGGGCAAGGGATACGACTGGGCCCCGATGGGCGGCGGCATCATCGATTGGGCTGGACAGTTCAAGGCGCTGAAGCGCGACGGCTACCACTTTGCGGTGAGCCTGGAGACACATTGGAACGGTGGCGGCTCGCCGGAAGAGTCATCGCGCAAGAGTTGGGCTGGAATGAAGAAGCTTCTGCAACAGGCGGATGCACTGTAACTGTAATGAAGGAGAAATCCATGACTGAAATTTCGACGACCGACGCGGCAACAACCGACACTTCGACATCGGGGTCAAGCCGCCGTACGTTTCTGAAGCAGGCGGCGCTGGGAACGGCCGCCGTGCTGGCGTTTCCACGTTCGACCGTGCTCGGGGCGAACGATCGCGTACGCGTTGGCATGATCGGCGTCGGCGACCGCGGCTCCGAATTGCTGGGACAGATTCGCGGCGTTTCCGGTGTCGAACTGGTGGCTATGGCTGACATATACAGTCGCCGGCGCGATGCGGTGAAAGATAAAGTTCCAGGAATCCAGACTTTCTCAGACTATCGCCGCCTGCTCGACATGAAAGACATCGACGCCGTAATTGTCGCCAGTCCTTTGCATACTCACCGCCTGCATTTTGTCGATACCCTCGCGGCGGGAAAGGATCTTTATTCTGAGAAGACGATGACGTGGTCCATCCCTGAGGCCGATCAGTGCCTGGCGGCGGCGAATAAATCGAATCGCGTGGTGCAGATCGGATTGCAGCATCAGAGTTCCGGAGCGCAGGCCGACGCCAAACAGTGGATCAAAGAGGGATGGCTGGGGAAAGTCACCTCCGTTGAGTCTTATATGGGCCGCAACACGCCGCATGGCAAAGGACAGTGGGTGCGCGAAGTGCCTTCGGACTGCAACGCACAAAATGTCGATTGGAAAGCCTTTCTGAACGGGCGGCCCGACCGGCCCTTCGATGGCTTCCGGCTGATCAACTGGCGGCTGTTCTGGGAATTTTCTGGGGGCAACTGCGCGGAGAACATGGTGCACCAGATTGCCTGGATCATGGGCGCGCTCGATTTGCCGCTGCCCTCAGCGGCCTATATGTCGGGCGGAGTGTTCTCGGAGAAAGACCGGCGCGAGGTTCCGGACACGATCGCGGTCACGCTCGACTTCCCGAAGGATATCGTCGTAACGTGGCAGTCGACATTCAGCAACAAACATTACGGGCTGGGAGACCGCATCCTCGGCAGCGACGGAACGCTGGAGCATCATTTCGAGGAGCCGCTGCAGTATTGGCCGGAGAAGATAAACCGTCCGGATGGCGACGACACCAAGGGAAAAACCAAAGATCAGAATCACATGCAGAATTGGATCGACTGCGTACGCAGCCGGGCCACGCCAAATGCGCCGGTGGAGATGGGATATCGCACCGCGATTGCGGTCCACATGGCGAATCTGGCTTACAGGAACAAAAAGCGGATCACGTTTGAAGAAGCGAAGGCGATGAAGCCGGAGTTCGCGTGATCGGCGCCGTCGACATTGGGGGGACAAAGATCGCGGTTGGCATCGTTGACGGTAGCGGGCGGGTGCTTTCCAGAATGCAGTCACCAACCGATCCGAAGAACTACTCCAGCAGCATTGACCTGATTTCGCAGATGCTGCGTGACACAGCACGGAATGCCGGAGTCGAACTGACCGGAATTGGCATTGGCTCGACTGGTCCGGTCGATCCCATGCGCGGCGAATTTGGCGATGTGGATTTTCTTCCCGGATGGCGCGGGGAAAGTCCAGTGCGCGATCTGGCGAAGATCTTTAACCTGCGCGTCGCGCTGGAAAATGACGGCGACGCCGCGGCCCTGGCCGAGGCCGGATGGGGCGCGGGGCAAAATCGTTTGCGGCTGATGTATGTGACCGTTGGCACTGGAATCGGTGGCGGAATCATTCTCGACGGCAAACTGTATCGTGGGGTCGACGGCGCTCATCCTGAAGTTGGACATCACGTGGTTGATCCAGCCGGCCCCGCGTGCTCGTGCGGATTTCACGGATGCTGGGAATCTTTGGCGGCCGGCCCGGCCATGGTGACGTGGCTGCAAGCGCATGCGCCGGCGGACTATCCGCATCGTGAGCGCATCACAGCAAAGCGAATCTGCGAACTGGCGCAACAGGGCGATGCGATCGCTCGTGAAGCGGTCGAGCACGAGGCCTACTACCTCGGCCTGGGTCTGGCGAATCTGATTAATCTTTTTACTCCGGATGCAATCGTGCTCAGCGGCAGCGTGATGAAAAGCGCACCGCTGTTTATGGACCGCATTCGCGCCGTGATTCGCAGTGGCTGCCGCTTCGTACCAGCGGAAAAAACAGTGTTGACGCTGGCATCTCTCGGTGACGACACGAATCTGATCGGCGCGGCAAGAGTATGGCACTACCGCTTCGCCGAGGGACGAAACGCATGAAAGCACTAAGTGACCAACTGCTATCCGTGGTCGCAACGGCGGAGCCCAGGCTATGTGAAATCAGTGCGGTCGAGAGTGCCCGGCCGATCCTGTGCGGAGGATGGTCGTGAAAGCAGGTGATCGGTCATCTGATCGATTCCGCGTCCAACAATCACCAGCGGTTTGTCCGAGCCGCGCTGCAAACGGCTCTGGATTTCCCCCGCTACGATCAGGAAGGAAACGTGCGGGTACAGGAGCCACAGGAAGCCGATTGGACTCTGTTAGTTTCCTTGTGGGCCCTGTACAACCGCTATCTCGCTCATGTAATCGCCCGCTTGCCACCCGATAAGCTGGAAACTCCGTGCCGCATCGGATCGGGTGAACCCGTGACTCTTGGTTTTATCGCGAATGATTATCTGATTCATCTGCTTCATCATCTGAGGCAGATCGGCGGAGCGGATTCAATCTAGAACATTACGTCGTAAGCGCTCAATTTGAATTTCTCCGCGAACTTCCAGTTCGAACTCTGATCTGTTAATGTTTTCAGTCCAGTTTTTGTCGGTTCTTGTGATGCAAGTCATAGAATTCGCAGCCGCCATCATGAAATGATCCCCATCCGCCGAGACTGCTCGGCAGTGCCAGGCAGCCAGTTCCATTGACCGCCGCAGAAAGGACCAAAGCCGCGTGATCGTCGGAGTTCCGAAGGAAAGCTATCCCGGAGAGCGGCGGGTCGCGCTGGTTCCGGTGGTCGTTCCAAATCTCGCAAAAGCTGGACTTGAGGTTATCGTCGAGGCGGGAGCAGGCGAGCAATCGGGCTATCCCGACGCTGCTTACGCGGAAAAGGGCGCGAAAATCGTTCCCGATCGCGCCGCCGTATTCGCTGCTGCTGACGTCGTTCTGCAGGTCCTGTGCTACGGATCGAACGACGCCACCGGCAAAGCTGATCTCCCACTGATGCGTCGCGGCCAGACGCTGATCGGATTTCTGCGGCCATTCGGTTCAGCTGAAGTCGTGCAGCAGATCGCGCAAGCGGGCGTGACGGCGTTCTCCGTAGAACTTGTACCGCGCACTACGCGCGCCCAGAGTATGGATGCGCTCTCTTCGATGGGCACGATCTGCGGTTACAAGGCCGTACTGCTCGCTGCGGAAACTTCTCTGCGCATTTTCCCGATGATGACCACAGCGGCGGGAACCATCACGCCAGCTCGTGTCTTCGTCATTGGCGCGGGTGTTGCCGGACTCCAGGCAATCTCAACCGCTCGCCGGCTCGGAGCGGTTGCATCTGCGTATGACATGCGTCCAGCAGCCAAGGAGCAGGTGCAGAGCCTCGGCGGCCGCTTCGTTGAACTTCCCATCGAAGCGCAGAACGCGCAGGACGCCCGGGGCTACGGCACCGCACAGGATGAAACTTTTTATGCCCGCCAGCGCGAATTGCTCACTCGCGTCGTAGCCGAGAGCGACGTCGTGATCACGGCTGCGGTGATTCCCGGCAAGAAGTCGCCCGTACTGATTACCGCCGAAATGGTGAAGGGAATGGCCATGGGTTCCGTGATCGTCGACCTGGCCTCTGAGCGCGGCGGCAACTGCGAACTCACGCGCACGGGTGAAACCGTGAAAGAGCACGGCGTCATCATTATCGGCGCCATCAATCTGGCAAGCAGTGTTCCGTATCACGCGAGCCAGATGTATGCCCGCAACATCACGACGTTTCTTCTTTACATGGTGAAAGACGGCAAGCTGCAGCTAAACATGCAGGATGAAATTATCCGCGAGACCATGGTCACCAACGGCGGCGAAGTGGTGAATACGCGGGTGCGTGAATTCTTCAAGATGCCGGCGGTGGCGAGCAGCAGTCGGTGAAAGATTGGTATTACTCATGGCGAGAGCAGAGCGCGTCGCAGCCTTGAGAGCGATTACGGAAATCGGGGATACGCAAACAATATAGGAGCAATCATGCCAGCAGACTTCATTTCTAACCTGTATGTCTTTATCCTGGCCGGCTTCGTGGGGTTCGAAGTGATCAGGCGCGTTTCACCGCTGCTCCATACGCCCCTGATGTCGTTGACCAACGCCCTTGACGCGATCGTGGTGGTGGCGGCCATCATCATCGCCGGGCGGCATGAAACACGACTCACAACCGTGCTGGGAGCGATTGCGGTGGCGGCATCGTTCAGCAACATGGTGGGCGGATTTCTGATTACCGACCGCATGCTGCGCATGTTCAAACCCAGGTCGAAACAGTCATGACCGCGCTGGCCCTTCAGCAGTATCTCGATTTCGCGTACATTATCGCGGTCGTTCTCTTCGTTCTTTCCCTGAAGCTGCTGAATTCTCCGGCGAGCGCCCGCTGGGGCGTTTTAGCGGGAGAGATCGGCGCTGCGCTGGCTGTCGCCGCCACGCTTTTCAATCCCGAACTGGTGCAATACCGATGGATCCTCATCACGCTGATCGTCGGGGCTGGAGTCGGCATCCCGCTTGGCCTCGTACACATGACGGCCGTGCCCCAGCGAACTGCCGTGAGCCATGCTCTCGGCGCGCTTTCGGCGGCTCTGATCGGTATTGCCGAGTATTACGTGGGCACCGCGCCGGTCACGCGCTTTCAGATGGGCGAGATCGCGCTGGAAGTCATCATCGGATGCCTTACCTTTACCGGCAGCCTGATCGCCGCGGGAAAGCTGCAGGAAGTGTTGCCGCAGCGCCCCATCGTCTATCGTGGGCAAAATATAGTCAGCCTTTCCGTCCTGGCAGGAGCGCTCGGTTTGGCGATCGCGCTGGTAGTCAATCCTGCGCACGCGCTGCTGTTTCCGATCATGGTTATTGTCGCGCTGATTTTTGGCGCGCTCCTCGTTACTCCCATTGGCGGCGCGGACATGCCGACCGTAATCTCGCTGCTGAATTCTTATGCGGGCTTTTCGGCAGCGCTGTTGGGATTTGTTCTGAACAGCAAGGTGCTGGTCGTGGCGGGCGCACTCGATGGATCTTCCGGGTTCATCCTGTCGCTGATCATGTGCAAGGCCATGAATCGATCCTTCTCCAACGTCATGTTCGGAGCCTTCGGCCAGGTGCAGGTGTCCGCGGCCGGCGCAAAAGAAGAGCGAGTCGTGCGCAGCGCCACGCCCGAGGAAGCCGCCGCAATTCTCTCGGCAGCCAATAAAGTTGTGATCGTACCCGGTTACGGCATGGCGGTGGCGCAGGCGCAGCACAAAGTCCGCGAACTGTACGACATTCTGACCAAGAAAGGTATCGAAGTCCGCTTCGCCATCCATCCCGTCGCCGGACGCATGCCCGGCCACATGAACGTTCTGCTCGCCGAAGCCGACATTCCCTACGATCGCCTCATAGAAATGGAAGAGATCAACGGCGACTTCCCGCAGACTGATGTTGCGCTCATCATCGGCGCGAACGATGTGACCAATCCGGCGGCACGCACCGATCAATCCAGCCCAATTTTTGGCATGCCGATTCTTGACGTCGACAAAGCTCACACCGTCATGGTCATCAAACGCGGCATGAGCCCCGGCTTCGCCGGCATCGACAACCCTCTGTATTATCTAGATCGCACTCTCATGCTCTTCGGCGATGCCAAGCAATTCGTAGGCGCAATCGTGCGCGAGCTGGCAGGCGGCCACTAAGCCGCTACCGAATCCCGAACACCAGCCCTTTTTCCATATGCTGAAAGCCGCGTGTAGCCACGATCGCGATCAGCATCTGCATTCCGTTGTAACCGACGTGGACTAGAAAGCTGGCTCCGACTGATCGCGTGGCGGCGCGGACTATCCCGCATACTACCCCCACGAGAAAAATCACCAGTGCGGCGCCCCAGGCCCATCCGTACTGCGGCAGGTGAATCAGACCGAAGGGCAGGGCCGTCAGAATGATCGCCCAGCTCGCGCCTGTGCGCCGCGCCAGCACCGGATACATGAACCCGCGAAAAAACAACTCCTCCATGAGTGGCCCGACACTGACGGCAATGATTGACAGCAGGAAAGCGTCGCGCGGGCGATCGAACATATGCTCAAAGGGAGTGTCTTTCGGCATGGGCAACAGGCTTTGCACGAGGCTGAGAACGAACAGCATCGCGGCTCCCAACGCCAGCAGTCTCCACGCTGAGCGCGGCCAGTTCCACCGGATCGCCGGCCAGAACGGGGCGTGATACTTGCCTTCGACGAGCGCGACCATACACGCGGCCACCGCGATGTAGACGAGCGATTGCGAGATCAGCAGCAGGATCGGCTTCTGTGCTACATCGCCCCAACTCTCTCGCGGATACCACAGCCAATGCCCTACAAACATCACCCCAACCTGCAGGACCACCATGGTTACAAATGTCAGAGCCGCGATCAGCAGCACGTCCCACCCGCTCCACACGGGATTCTCGACCGGCGGCCGAGCGGAGACCACCACGGCGGCCGCGGGATCAAACTGGAAAAGAATATGGCCAAGCTCTGCGGTAAAAATCGATTCGGGACAATTCTCGTGGGTCGCCCCCGGAACCTGAGGCGCGAGTTCAGCCCAAACTAACGGCATTGACTTGCCCTTCGACATATCGCCGAATAATTGGGCAAAGAACCGTGTGAACGCTGACCCCTTCCTGCTTAGTGTTAAGACGAGATTTGCCCGGCCATAGCCTGTGTTCCTGCCGGCTGCAAGATAGCTGCTGCGATCATTCTCCGACGCTACGACGACAATTGCCGCCCCCGATTCTCGGATGATGTCACGTAGCCCGCGGGCGGAGCCGGCAATAGCGCCATCACTTTCCACGCGGGCGTAAATCATCAGTACATCGCATGCAGGGGGAGCAACATCACTTTCCTGTGACGCAGGAAAGAGGTACCGAAGTCCTTCTTTATCTTCATCCAAAATCGATTGGGCAGACGAACCTAGAAGGTTGAAGAAACCGATTCGTGGCGACTCGATTACGAATGGATCATCGGCCGTTCCCCGGCCAGTCATGCGACTAGATAGCAGCGGATCGGACAGCGCGACTTGCGGGCTCCTGCTCCCCAGTTGCTGCGGCTCAAACTGCGGATTTTCGGGAGGAGACAAAATGACTTTCTCTAGGCGAGTTTAACCGGATATTCCGTTCCAGACTCCGAGTATTTCTTCGTACCAAAATATCCCGCAAGCGCCTGCCCGGTGTACGATTTCTTCACCCGGGCCACCGTCTCCGGCGTTCCCTGCGCTACGATCCGGCCGCCTTCTTCGCCGCCCTCGGGACCAAGATCAATCAGCCAATCGGCGTTGCGGATCACATCCAGATTATGTTCGATGATGATGATGGAATTACCCAGATCGGTCAACCGGTGCAGCACGTCGAGCAGTTTCTTTACATCATCAAAATGCAGTCCCGTGGTCGGTTCGTCGAGCAGGTAGAGGGTTTTGCCCGTCTGCCGCTTGCTTAGTTCACGCGCCAGTTTGATGCGCTGGGCCTCGCCGCCGGAAAGCGTTACAGCCGATTGTCCTAGATGAATGTACCCCAGGCCGACGTCGACCAGCGTCTTGAGCTTCTGGTTCACCTGCGGAATGTTTTCGAGAATCGGCAGCGCGTCGGACACCGGCATTTCCAAAAGATCAGCGATCGAGTATCCGTTGTATTTCACCGCCAGTGTTTCCGAGTTGTAGCGCCGGCCGCTGCACACTTCGCACAAGACGTAAACATCGGGCAGGAAATTCATCTCGATGCGCCGTTGGCCCTCGCCCTGACAGGCTTCGCAGCGCCCACCGGAAACGTTGAACGAAAATCGTCCCGCCTTGTAGCCGCGTTCGCGCGATTCAGGAAGCATCGCGTAGAAGTCGCGAATCTGTGTGAACACCCCGGTATAGGTCGCCGGATTGGAGCGCGGCGTGCGCCCGATCGGCGATTGATCGATGCGGATCACTTTATCGATATGCTCCGCTCCCGAGATCGCCTTGTGTTCACCTGCCTTTTCGCGCGAGCGGTAAAGCTGCCGTGCCAGCGCGCGATACAGGATGTCATTTACCAACGTCGATTTGCCCGAACCCGAAACGCCGGTCACGACGGTCATTACGCCGAGCGGAAACGTCACGTCGAGATTCTTGAGGTTATTCTCTTTCGCACCCAGAATCGTCAGCGCGGCACCGTTCGCGTGCCGCCGCTCGGGACGCATCTCAATCTGCGTCCTGCCGGAGATGTAGGCCCCGGTCAGCGAGTTCGGATCGCGCATGATCTCGTCCGGCGTGCCGTGCGCAACCAGGCTGCCGCCGTGGCGTCCCGCACCGGGTCCGAGATCGACGACGTAATCCGCTCGGCGGATTGTCTCTTCGTCGTGCTCAACCACCAGAACCGTGTTGCCCAGGTCGCGCAGCTTTTCGAGGGCGGTCAGCAGACGACCGTTATCCCGGTGATGGAGGCCGATTGACGGCTCGTCGAGCACATAGAGCACTCCGCGCAGCTTCGACCCAATCTGCGTGGCCAGCCGGATGCGCTGTCCTTCGCCGCCCGACAAAGTCGCCGCCGAGCGATCGAGCGAGATGTATCCCAAGCCCACGGCGTTAAGAAATTGCAGCCGCTCCACGATTTCATGCATGACGCGCCCGGCAATCGCGGCCTCGCGTCCGGCCAGCTTGATGCCGCGTGCCGCATCGAGCGACCGCGCCACTGGCATCGCCGTGAAATCGGCGATCGAAACGCCGTTCACCTTGACCCCGAGACTTTCGGCCCGCAGCCTCTTGCCATGGCATGCTGGGCATTCGGTCGCTGACATATGATCCATCAGCCAGTCGCGGTAGCCCTCTGACGTCGACTCTTCCAGATTCTGCTTCAGATATCCGAAGATGCCGTGGAAACCGGTCTTGCCCCCGCGTCCGGGCTCGCCATTGAGCAGAAAGTCCTGCGTCTTCTCGGGAAACTTCTCAAACGGAATGCTCAGGTCAATCTTGTAAGCAGCAGCTACGATCTGTAGCTGATGAATCAGATTCTGCGATGCCGATCCCGGCCCCAGCGCGCCGTCGAGCAGCGGCTTCGACCAGTCTGTAATCACCTTCGCCGGATCGAAATCATATTTGCTGCCGAGGCCGTGACACTCGGGGCACGCTCCATACATGCTATTGAACGAGAACGAGCGTGGCTCGAGCTGGGGAACGTTAATTCCGCAATCCGGGCACGCCAGCTTCTCGGAATATAGCGTCTCTTCACCGCCTACGACGGCGACCTGCACCAGCCCCCCGGCCAACTTCATCGCCAGGCCGACGGACATTTCCAGGCGATGCTCGATCCCAGGCTTCACCAGCAGGCGGTCGACTACGACTTCGATAGTGTGATTCTTGCGCTTATCGAGATTGATTTCGACGTCGTCATCCAGGCTGACCAGTTCGCCGTCAATCCGCGCCCGGGTGTAGCCGTGCTTGACCAGCGTCTCCATCTCTTTCTTGAACTCACCCTTGCGTCCGCGGACAATTGGCGCCATGACCATCACGCGGTCTTCGGGCGTCAGCGCCATCACGCGCTGCACAATCTGATCGGCGGACTGTCGGCTGATCGCTCGCCCACATTTAGGACAATGCGGGGCACCGATGGAAGCGAACAGCAGGCGAAGATAATCGTAGATTTCGGTGATCGTGCCGACGGTTGAGCGCGGGCTGCGGCTGGTGGTCTTCTGCTCGATCGAAATCGAGGGGCTAAGTCCGTCAATTGCATCCACATCCGGACGTTCCATCTGGTCCAGGAACTGGCGGGCGTAGGCCGACAGCGTCTCCACGTAGCGACGCTGCCCTTCAGCATAGATCGTGTCGAAGGCCAGTGACGATTTCCCGGACCCGCTCAGCCCAGTTACGACGGTCAGCGTGTTCCGCGGAATCTCGACATCGATGTTTTTGAGATTGTGCTGCCGGGCTCCGCGCACCGAAATCTTAGTAATCGCCATTGGATCAGTGGTCTTAAAAACTGCGCTGGATTTCCCTTCCGTAACGTCGACAGGGAACCAGAGATGTCCGAAAGTGGGTATGCACAGCTCTACTCCGTATCTTAGTGATTAACAGCGCAGGGCGTCAATGCAGGATAAATTGAAGAATTGCGCAGCCGGAGCGGAAGCCGCGGCAATCTAATAACTTCGTGAAGGTTGGTCGATCGTGATCTCGCTTTTTATGCCCGTCGTTCTGTTCTTGACTGTCCTCGCATCCGTCAGCTTCGGAATTCTCGCCGCTTATCTCGCTGTCATTGGCATCCTGCACACGTTCGGGCGTAGCGCGCAGCCCGAGCCAACTCGCCCGCGTCTGGTCCTGGTTCCCACGCAGAACCACGCCAGCGGCGACTAGGTTCATTTTAGGGACAGCCGCCCCTGGCTGGCTCAGGCAGTGCCTTGCCGGTAGTGACCTAAATTGTGCGTTGTTGACTAGCGCGAATTCGATAGCGGTTTGTTTTTCTCGGCAAGCTCTTTGTTCTGTCGGTTTTTCCCGTAGACGAATACCCCAGCCAACGCTACGAGAGCAGAAATGATTGAGGTCAGTCCGCTGGTTTCTTTTCCAGCATGGATCAGGTAAATTCCACCCAAGATGGTTGTCATTACGATGACGAATCCAAGAATCGTCCCGACCTTTTGAGCAGAGATGTTTGAATCTATGACTTTTCCTTCGATTCCCATTCGGTGGTCGTGCTGCGTCTCAGCCATGGCCATTATTCTTTCGGCGGAGCCGGGCACAATTTGATTGTATCGCTCTAAAGCTTCAGGCTGAGGAAGTGGCCCTGACCATTGACGCATCTGGGCTTCTATGCGAAGGGATGCCCCTTGTGACTGGACCATACCGCGATTGTTGTGTTTTCTACTCACGGGCGTGAGTATGTATTTTACGGGTGGGATGCCTCGAATTCCACTATAGAATCATCAATGTCTTGGCCGACCATAAACCAGTTGGAAAACATCGCTTTCGCATCGGCCTCTTGCCCATTACGGCTCTGATTGTAACTGTCATAAAAACCGTACCAGTCAAGCAGTCGACCAGCCCCGGACACGAATGATGGCGCTGATACCAAGAAGTCGGATTTGAGTCGGTTGACCATCAGGGCTAGATGCTACCACAATCTTAAGATGTTTCGGGATACCGGAAGGTTGCGACCTTTTGCAGCAATCACAGAGTCATTACAGCTAAAGTCTAGCAGTTCAGTAGCCTTTAATTTGCTCAGAGAATCAAATCTTGCAACCCCCAAATTCAGGCGGTAATGCCAGCGTGCATGACCGGAGTAATTCTCGAAATCGAGTGAATCCCAACGAGATTATACCATGCAAAATGCAGGCTCAGTTGCGCCTTTCAGGTTCTCAAGGCTCTTGCTTTGTCAACCAGGTCAGCCTCCGAATTTGCATCCTCATCGGGCGGGGTGGCCCGCCTTTTCCTTCCCATTCCGGAACTGGGTACCCCTTGTTGATCTCGTATTTGCAAAGTCAAAGGCTCACCAACCGTCTCCCTAATCCACCGGCCCAATCACCTTCATTCTGCTCTCGACGTGCGTGTGCTGAAAATCTGTATTCTCCACTGACACCGACACGTCCCGGTTGATGAAGAACAGCGCGTGAATCCGGAATTCCGTACCGAAGGTGGCGGGAAACCAAACTCCATCTTCTTGACGTTCGTAGACCACGTTGAATCCCAGGCCGGGCAGATCCGTTCCCAGCAGCGTCCGTACTGCGAACGGAATACGGCGCGATAATTTCGTAAACACTCGTGTCGGCTGGAATTCGGCGGCGTCGATGTAGGCCTCGCCAGCCCACGTGATGTCGTTCTTGTCCTTCGGCCGGAAGCCGATGTGGTAGACGCTGCGTCCTTGCTGCTCCTCCTGACCGAGCAGTTGAAAGTTGTAGTCTTTCTGCTGCTCGCTGGTCAGGGGAAACAAATCTTTCGCCAGACCGTCTTTGGTTTTGTCATTCGACAGATCGTCGCGGAAGTCCTTGATGAGGCTGCCATCAAGACCGTCGGACTCCGGCGCAGGCTCACCCTGGAACGTCTCGTACTTGCCTTTCTTCCAATAGCGGCCTGTGAGTAGCTTGAGTTGCTTGTCGCTTCCATCTGGCGTCGGAGTTACGTCATACTCAGTCGTCTCCTCGCGCAGAAGGCGGCCTCCTTTGGGTTTGTGCGTGAGGATGTGGGTGTGCTGACGGTAGACGTATTGCTTCCGCAGGGCTTCGCTGCGATCTTGATTCGCGGCCACTTTTGCCATAATGGCTTCTGCCGTCAACGGCGGGAGCGGTTGTTCAGATTCCTTTGGCTGTTCTGGTGGCGAACTCTGGGCAAACGACAGCGAAGCCGCGAGCAGGAATCCCATCAGGCGTAACGTCAGCATGGGCACACTTCTCCTGGGAGTTACTACGTAAGAACCTCAGAAAAAGATGCGAAAAAACATCTCGGGCGAACTTAACTGTCCTTGCGATAGAGCAGGTTGCGCATCGCTTGTCTGCGGGCTTCGTTGGCTTCCTTCTGAGACTTGCGTTCGTCGGCGTCCATGCCTCGCTTGGTTACGGGACTGGCGTCTTCGGGCTCACTGCATGCCGGACAACGATTCGCGAAGCCGGGTTTTCCCGGTTTCAACTCGAACTCTTCAGAGCAGACGGCGCAGACTTTGATCGGAAATGGCATCTCATAATTATGCAACAATCCACGGGCAATTTTCCTGCCACTTTCCTTCAGTAAATCAGCTTCAGCGAAAACTGAATCTGCCGCGAGTTCCCTGCTGTCTTGCTGATGATCCCAAAGCCGCTGCCGCGCACAATGTTCGACGGCAGGCCGAAATTCACGATGTTGAACATGTTGAAGAACTCGGCGCGGAATTCCACCGTCCCCAGCTCCGCACTGCCGCGATGACCAAACGGAGTGTCTTTGATTAATGCGAAATCAAAATCATGGAAGCCCGGCCCGCGAAAAGTATCCCGTCCCAGCGTTCCAAAACGCCCATGATTCGGCCCCGTGCCGCCTGCAACATTGATGGGAATATTAAAGAACGATGCGTTATTCGCATCCAGACCGAAATAATCTTCTCGCACCGGACCGCTGGTTGAGAAATGTGGCATCGCGACCAGATCCGGCCGATCGGTGCCTCCCGCTCCCGCTCCGGTCTGCTGGATGCCCGAGTAGACGCTGAACGGAGATCCGGTAGTCATTGTCGTGATGTTCAGAAACTGCCATCCCCGAGTGATTGTCCGTCCCAGCGGATGCAAAAAGGCCACGTGATCAAGGGGCAGTAATTGGATCACGCTCACATTGAACACATGTGTTACATCGAACGTCGATGGCCCTTTCTCGGCCGACGGGTTCCAGGGATTCTGCGGCTGCGTTTGCAGAATCGTTCCGGCCGCTCCAAAGAGGCCACCCAGCACGGCGCTCGAATCATCCAGAGACTTGGAATAGGTATAGCTCGCTTGCAGGCCCAAACCTGCGCGCGCCGAATTCTTGGTGAGGCTGGTTTGCAACGCGTGATAGCTGGAATGCGAACCGCTCGTCATCAACGCCTCGGGCCCGAACCCACCTATCGCCTGTCCGGCGGAGTTGAACTGCGTGAACGGGGCGAAAGCCGGGTCAGCCCCCGCATAGCTGTTCGGCGAATATACCCGAGGCAAGTGAATCCCTGCCGTCGCCACGTATGAGGCATTGAGTTTGAAATCGCCGAAATCGTGATCGACGCCCGCCGTCCAGCTGCCTATATAGCCGTTGCCGAAGTTCTTAGCGATTCCGACGATCGTTAGCAGCTGCACCTGATCGCCCGGGGTGAGCGCTTCCAGATCGCTCTGAAATCGCGGCAAATCGATTACCGTATCTGCGGGCACGTCCTGCGTCCGACCGGTCGCGAAAATCGGCTGCCCCTGAACGCTGTATGCAGTCGGGAGATTCAGGGGCACGGCAGTATTCTGAAACGGAACCGAAATCCCCGGAAGTGCGGTGATGTCGGGAGAGAACACATAGGGAATCGCCGCTGTCAGAAAATTGTCCTGCCACAAGTTTGGAAGCAGCGTCGTAATGCCTCCGCCGGCGTGCAACTCCGTATGCTTTCCCACGGCATAATCCAGCGCCAGCCGCGGTCCCCAGCCGTTCCAATCCTGGTCGTATGGAGGCTGCGGATTAATCACCACCGTTTGCGTGGCCGTGCGATCCCAGTAGCCGGTGGATTTGCCATCCGCTCCAGTAAATACCGGAAGGGACGTCCGCTTGGTCGCCTCGTGAATGCGGCTGTCCACTTCGTAGCGCAGCCCGTAGCTCACTGTCAGCTGTGGTGTGGCTTTCCACGCGTCCTGAAAATAAAAGTTGTAGGCCTCGCGGCGCACCCCTGCTTCGTCAAACTTGTCGCCCACCGGGGTAACGCTGGCCGCAGCCGTGACGTTATAGGAGTAGGGCGTCGCGGTGAGCAGTCCGGTCAGCGAATCCGGCAGCGGATCTCCCACGTAAATATCATGCGTCCCGCTGGCTGACGGAATGTTGACCGGCGAATATGCTGTGCCACCGCCGAAATCATAGGCCCCGTTGGGATTCGTGCCAAAAATCGTGGAATCGCGGTTCACGCGAATCTCTGCGCCCCACTTGAACGAGTGCGTACGGTGGGTAAATTCCATGTCCTGCTTGAGCTGAAAGAGATTTCCGTAAGAGCCGAAGATCGACCCGCCCGGCAAGTTGTAGGGCTGAAACAACCCGTCGGCAAAGCCAATCGCCGGTTGCGTATGATCGGTAGTGGGGAAAAATGGCGTACTGCGAATGTAGCTCAGAGAAGTCTCCGAAATCAGGTGCGGAGAAATCGTCCGCGTATATTTCACGCCAACGTTGCGCTGGTGATCAAAAAACTTCACGCCGAAGTTCGGATTGATCGCCGTTTGGTCGGGATTGGTGGTCGGCCCCGTCACCTGATTCAAGCTGAAGCGCGCGAGCAGAGAATCCTTGGGCGAGATCTGGTGATCGATACGCAGCGAAAATTGATCGGTGCGCGTGTAAACCTTCGACGCGATCGCGTAGGTGCGATCGCCGAATGCCCCTGCTGGCTGGTTCGGCAGCGGATAGCCATTCAGCACCGGCATGACTGACGAGTTGACCGGAACCGTCAGCGTGTCGCCGGGATAGGACGTCGTATCGATTCCCTGCCGCTCGGCTGCTGTCGGCACGGGCATAACTTGCGTGGTTCCCAGCACCTGGCGAAATCCCTGATACTCGCCAAAGTAAAATGTCCGGCTGCGGCCGTCGTAGATGTGTGGCAGCACCACCGGGCCGCCATTGGTGAATCCAAACTCATTGCGCACAAATGGAGGAATACGACGGCCGTTCGCGACATCGTTGTCAAAATAATTGCGCGCGTCGAGCGAGGCATTACGCAGAAACTCGAACATGCTGCCATGCACCTGATTTACGCCCGATTTCGTCACAACATTGGTGTAGCCCGCTGCACCATGTCCGGTCTCGGCGGGCATCACGCCGGAACTCGACTGCACTTCCTGTATGGCATCGACATTAAAGTTGGAAAACGTGGCCCCGCCCAGCTCCGCGTCAGTGGTGTCGAAACCGTCCATGGCGAAGACGGAGGCCGATCCGCGCTGGCCGTTCACGGCGAACTGCTGCGTGAAATTCGCCGCTCCGTTAGTGTCAGTCATGGTGCCAGCGGCTAGCAGGAGCAGTTTGCTGAAGTCCCGCTCATTGAGCGGCAGGCTCGAAACCGCGGCGCTGGAAAGATGCTCACCGCCGCTGGCTTGGGCCGCTCCTGCGTCGCCATTCGAGGCGATGAGGCTAAGTTCCTTCGACGGCGCAGAAATTCGCAGCAACATGGTCAGCGCAGCGTCATCTTTGACCAAAAGCGGAGCAGAAGCCTTCCATTCCTGACCTGCGCTCGCTACAGACACTTCGTAGCTGCCTGTTGCGATCCCGGCAAATGCGAATCTGCCGTCTGCCGCGGTTGTAAAAGAATAGTCGTGACCGTTGGTCGAATGCAGCTTGACGGTGGCCTGATTGATGGGCTTTCCCGCGGCATCGGTTAGCACGCCGGTCCACGACGAACCGGCCAAAGCGTCGGCGACGAAAGCTGCCGACAAGAGTGCGATCAGACAGACGACACGAACGTGACTTCCCGAGCGAATGAGCATTGTCCGGAATTATAACGGTGCGTCGCTCAGCCTTGAGTGCCATGATAGGGGCAGAAGCCTCTTCGGCAAGGCTCAACGCGCGCTTTCTTCTACCTAAGCGGAGGATTGGACTTGGCTTCCGAACCAGACCGGGCTGCGTAGTCTGTTTTGTGGCTCCGCGGGCCGTGGTAGCATTTCCTTTAGACGTTCCTCTCCCGGCTTGCGCTGGTAACATGCCCCGCACCCGTTCCATCCCGATTCTGGTCGCGCTGCTGGCATCGGCGTTCTGCTTCCACGCGCCGGCCGCGACGGAGCCCCCTTGGCTCGAAGTCCATTCCACGCACTTCACCGTGATCACCGACGCCGGCGACAAGAAGGGGCGTGAGGTCGCGCTGCGCTTCGAGCAGATGCGCTCGGTCTTCGCGACCCTGCTTGGGAAAGATCGCCTTAGCGAACCCCTTCCGCTGACTATCTTCGCATTCAAGAATGACAAGACGTACTACCAGCTCGCACCTCTGGTTCACCTTCCAGGAAGTGCGCAGGGACAACCTACCGACGTTCCGGGTTTCTTTCTCCACGCCGAAGATCAAGACTTCATCGCACTGAACCTGTTCGAACCAGAACCCTGGCGCGCCGTCGCCCACGACTTCACCCACATGCTGTTGAATTACAACTATCCCCCGGCTCAAGGATGGTTCGATGAAGGCCTCGCCGAATACTTCACGTCAATTCGCCTCGACGATCGACAGGTCGAGATAGGCGGCGACCCTGAACTCAGTTCCAGCGTCAACCAGATCGGAAACCGGGTCGACACGAGTCCTGCGAAATCACTTACTGAACTGCTGGGGACGGAGACCTGGATCCCCATCCCCGACCTGTTCACGATGAAGCACGACACCCTGACCTACAACGAAGCCACGCACCACACGCTCTATTACGCCGAGTCATGGATCGTGATGCACTACCTTCTGCACGAGAAGAAGCTGCCCGAAGCCGGCGCATACTTCGGCCTCGTGCTGAATCAGCATGTTCCCGTGGAAGACGCGATTCATCAGGCCTATGGCATGACCTCGACGCAACTGGAGCAGGCGGTAAAGGATTACTTCCGCCTGCAGAGCGCGGTCATCACCGCACTCGGTTCAGCGCGAGGACAGTCCGCGCCAGCGACTGGGACGACTGGCCCCGAGCAGGCTTACCGTTTCCCTGCTCCCGTCGGCCCTGAAGATTCCGCCATCACATCGAAACCCATCCCTGAATCGGATGCCCTGGCCCTCTACGCAGGAGTTCAGATCCGCATCCCCGACCGCCGCGAGGCCGGTCTGAAAGAATTGCAGCAGTTGGCTACCGCTCCCACTACGGCAGACATAAAATCCGAGGCAAAGCAGCAACAAGCCGAGAGACGGTCGGACGATGCGCAGCTTCCGACTACGGCGGTCGGAAATGCCGTTGCTCATCGCATCCTCGCCTGGGATCACATGGAGCGCGGCGAGTTCGATGAAGCCCTGACCGAACTGGGATCGGCGGCCGCGCTGAATCCACGCGATATGTGGGTGCGCTATTACGTTTCGGCACTGAAATACCGCATGGCGCAGGCCCATCATGCCGACATGCAGGGCCTCCCCAACATGATGCTCGATCTAAAGTCTGTACTGGAGTGGTATCCCGAACTTGCAGACGCCTATGATCTGCTCGCCCTTGCACGCAACGAAGGTGGAGGCCCGGCCGCGGCCATGCAGTCCGAGCGCGCTGCCATGATGTTGAGCCCTCGCGACGATCGCTATCCTTACCACCTCGCCTTGATTTACATTGCCGGAAAGAAGTGGGACGCCGCCCAAGCCCAACTGGAGCGTCTGAAAGCCAGTCCAGACCGTAAGATCGCCGCGCTCGCCCGCGAACGGATCGATCAGATAGCTAGTGAACGCAAGTACGGAATTGCGGGGGCGACTGCTCCTCAACCCAAGCTCGCGCCGCAGAAGTCTCCATTCGATGTGCTGGAAGAAGACGCTGCCAAACGTGCCGCCTCCGAAAAGGCAGCGCAGACCTCCAGCCCTGCCGACATGCGTCCGACAAAATTCCTCAGAGGGAATCTCGTCGATGTCGATTGCTCGCAGGCTCCCGCCGCAATTGTGACTGTTGCCTCCAATGGCGTCGAGCTAAAGCTGCGCGCCGCCGACTACAAATCCCTGCTTTTGATCGGCGCCGACAATTTCTCCTGTGAGTGGCGAGACCGGCAGATCACGGCCAATTACAAAGCGGGCGGACCATCGGACGGAGACTTGGTTTCGCTGGAAGTGAGATAGGTCAGCGGGCCTGCTTTCCGCAACAACTAACTATAGGAAATGGCTCGTTTTTCGCCCTGTGGCCCAAAAGAGCCATCGCATTTGCCTTGCGGGGTATACTCTTTCGGGGCATAATACACCGATCCCCCTAACAACCCATTGACCCGGCCTGGAGCTTCAAAGCTTCATCCTCGGGGGAGGTTCTAAATGAAGCTTCGCATCTTCGTAATGTCGCTGTTGTTCTCGGGACTGGCCCTTGCGGGGTTAACGAAGCAAGGATTCGCACAGCAGTCAACAACTCCTGCCGCTGCTCCGTCCCAGAGCGCTGACGTAACCCTGGATCCGATACCGCCGCAAACACCGCAAAACTATTGGGACGGCGACGATCCTAATCTGGTGAATCTCATCCGCCACCCGTTTGCGACGAAGGCATACGTGAAGCGTCACACGGAGCCCATTCACGATCGGCTCAACGAACTGGATGAACTGACCGCGGGGAACGCTGCGAAAATCAAAGACGTCGATGCACGCTCTCAACACGGCATTCAGCTTGCTTCCGAGAAGGTAAGTCTGGCTGACCAGCATGCGACCGATGCCGGCAGCAAGGCAGAGATGGCCAAGTTATCGGCCACTGAAGCCACGTCTCACGTGTCCACCGCGGAGCAGAAGGTGGGCAACCTCGACAAATACAAGCCAACCGCGCAAACGGAAATTCGTTTTGGCCGTGGTCAAAGCCTTCTGAGCAAGCAAGCGAAGGATGCGCTTGACCAGATGGCCTCGCCGCTGAAGGATCAGCACAACTACGTTGTCGAAATACAAGGCTTCTCCGCGGGCCGCGGTCAAGCCGCGATCCTTGCATCGCAGAAGATGGCTGACTCAGTCGTGCGTTACCTGGTACTCAACCATCAGGTTCCTGTCTATCGCATTTACTCCGTGGCAATGGGCGACGCGTCAGTCGGTGGAGATGGCGGAACAATGGCCAAACCCATACACGCCGGACGAGTCGAGGTCAGTCTGCTGAGGAACGACCAGATAGCATCGGCGCAACAATAGGTCACTCGGCCGCGTGATGCGCTATTAGTCGATCGGACAAAAACTCCGCGCATCACCACTGGCGGCGCACTCTGTGTGTGGCTGCTGTCGCGTACTGTGAGCCATCGCCACATCTGAGCCACGCAGGGGTTAGAGGCCCGGACCCGTCGGCGCCAACTAAGAAACTCTCCCACTAGTCGGGGGGCTGAAACTGGCTACCGTTGTCTCCGACTAGCTGTCGAAGATCAATTAGACGGTCAGCCATTCTGAAGCTTTTGTCGGTGTTCCCACCGGTTCTCGATCTTTGGCGGACGCTGCAGGGTTTGCATCACCACGCAATACTGCTCGGTTTTCGCTTGCAATGCGCTTAGCTGTTCCGCGGTCGCGCCCGGTGCGCGGACGTCGAAAATTACTCGGATATTTTCAAATCCGACAGGCACGACTTTCGATATCCCAAGCGTTCCCTGCAAATCGAGATCGCCCTCGACTGTGACATCGATGCCCTCGGTAGGGATGCCCATGGCGGCTGCCACCATTTGGCAGGTGATCTGCGCGCATGCGGCTAATGCACCTAACAGCAGATCTCCGGAGCAAGCGCCGGTGCCCGCGCCGCCAACACCTTTGTGCGCTTCCGCGTTGTAGATTGCCCGTCCCAGGTCCACGGAGCAGGAGATCGGCGCGTCGGTCTGCGTGCCGTGCGCTGTGAGTGTGATTCGGGAGCTCGATGGTTCCTGCCGGTACTGGTCTTTCAGTGGGCGCTGCACCGCTCGAATATCCACGAATCCCCTCCAAATATCTGGGCTATTATAAATGCACCCGCGCGGCCGCTGCGAAACCTGTCGCCGCAGCGATTCAGGAATTGACTGACTTGCTCTGCGGTGACATTCCACTTTGGGATTTCGAGAACAACGCCAGAAAGTCCATGACCCAGCATCCCACGTCAGATTCCCCGCCATCCGCCCTGTCGCCAGGGATGCGGTTCGGGATTTACGAGATTCTGCAGAAGCTTGGCGCCGGCGGGATGGGCGACGTCTACCGCGCGAAAGACACTCGCCTCAACCGCGAAGTCGCAATCAAGACGATTTCGGAGGACCGCTGTGCTCAGCCCGACGTTTTGTCGCGCTTTGAACAGGAAGCCCGCTCTGCGTGCGCGCTCAATCACCCTAACATCGTCACGATTTATGAACTCGGGCAGCAAAATGGCAGACACTACATCGCGATGGAACTCGTGGATGGGCAGACGTTGCGTGAACTGCTTGCCTCGGGCCCGATCCCGTTTCGAAAGGCGGTCGCCATCGCGGCACAGATTGCCGACGCTCTCGGCAAAGCGCATGGAATTGGCATCGTTCATCGAGATTTGAAGCCGGAGAACCTGATGGTTTCCGCTGACGGTACGGCGAAGATTCTTGATTTCGGTCTGGCCAAACTGGAGGTGGTCCACCGGGAACCGGCAGGGGACGCCGATACCACCATTTCAGAACTAGGGGTGATCATGGGGACCGTCGGCTACATGTCCCCGGAGCAGGCTACCGGCGGTGAAGTTGACTTTCGATCCGACCAATTTTCCCTGGGGTCGGTGCTCTACGAAATGGTGACCGGGTCTCCCGCGTTTCAGAAACTAAGCCATGCGGAAACTACGGCCGCGATTCTTCGCGATGAGCCGGAGCGCCTCGCGGCCCGGACATTTCAAGCTCCCGCGCCATTCGTCTGGATAGTGGAACGCTGCCTTGCCAAAGATCCCGCACAACGCTACGGCTCGACTCGGGATTTGGCTCGTGATCTCGCCGCCGTGCGCGACCGCCTCGCTGATCTGCCTGTCCGCCATTCAGAGCCTCGTCCCAACAACCTGCCAGTCCTGCGCACCGCGTTCATTGGACGCGAGGATGAAGCAGCGGTTATGCGCCAGCTCCTGAGCCGCGTTGACGTGCGACTCGTAACCCTTACCGGTCCCGGTGGCATCGGAAAGACCCGCCTTGCTTTGCAGGTGGCGAGCGATATTGCGGCCGAGTTCCCTGGCGGAGTTTGCTTCGTCGCTCTGGCGGCGGTTGCCGAACCCGCCTCGATCGCCTCCACCATCGTGCAAGCGGTGGGTATCCGTGAAACCGATAATCAGTCGCCACAGGAAAGATTGAAGGAGTACGCCGGCGCGCTGGAACAGCCGACGCTTCTCCTGCTCGACAACTTTGAGCACCTCATTCCGGCCGCGGGGATTGTGGCACAGTTGCTCGCCACAGGGCCGAAACTCAAGATCGTTGTCACCAGCCAGTCGCCGCTTCACGTCTATGGCGAACATGAGTTCCCCGTGCCCCCGCTGGCACTGCCCGATCCCAAATCCATGCCGCCTCTGGAAGCGCTTTCGCGCCTTCCAGCAGTGGCGCTCTTTGTAGAACGCGCACAGGCTGTAAAACACGAGTTCGCTCTTACGAAGGAGAACGCGTCCGCGGTGGCGGCCATCTGCTCGCGCCTTGATGGCTTGCCGCTGGCCATCGAACTGGCAGCTGCACGCATTAAGATGCTTTCGCCGGCCGCCATGCTCGCCCGCCTCGAAAGCCGCTTGAACCTGTTGACCGGTGGCGCCCGCGATTTGCCTACCCGACAGCAAACTCTTCGCAGCACCGTGGACTGGAGTTACGGCCTGCTGAATCCTGCCGAACAGACTCTGTTCCGGAGGCTTTCCGTATTCACCGGCGGCTGCACGCTGGAGGGCGTGGAAGCGGTGTGTGACACCAAGGGCGATCTCGGCCTTGATGTGCTCGACGGCATGGCGTCCATGGTGGACAAGAGTTTGGCGCAGCATGTGGAGCAACTCCCGTCGGAAACGCGCTTTGTGATGCTTTCCACCATCCGTGAATACGCTCTGGAACGCCTCGCCGAGAGTGCGGACGAATCAGCAACCCGGCGAGCGCATGCCGCATATTACCTGGTGCTTGCCGAAGAGGGTGCCGAGGACGTGGCCGCCGATCCGGTATGGCTCGACCGCTTTGAGGTCGAGCATGATAACTTCCGCATGGCGCTCGATCACCTCATCAAGACGGGGGATGCGGACTGGGGTCTTCGTCTTGGCGCCGCCCTGTTTCGCTTCTGGGACTCGCGGGAACACTTTACGGAGGGCCGCGACACAATCACCAGACTCCTGGCGTTGAAAGGCGCAGCGGCGCGTCCAACGCTGCGCTCCCGCCTGCTGTTTGCTTCTGCGGTTCTGGCGAGCCAACAGGGGGACTACGGCTCCGCGCAGCAACTGTTCGAAGAAAATCTGGAGAGGTGTGTCGAGCTAAACGATAACCGCGGCGTGGCCGTCGCACTGAATGCACTGGCCGTCAACGCCCGCGAACGTGGCGACTTCGCCGTTGCAACTTTATTGTTCGAACGGTGTGTCGCGATTTGGAAGGATCTTGGCGATTCTGCAGACCAGGGCCGAGCCCTCAGCAATCTCGCCAACGTGATGAAGCTTCGGGGCGAGTATTCCCGGGCATCCTCGCTCTACGACGAGTGCCTGAACACGTTCCAAAAGGCTGGAGATAGCGCCGGAGTGGCGTGGACCCTGAACTATCTGGGCGACGTCGCTCGAGAAAAAGGAGATTTCGCGGTCGCGCGCTCGTTTTGCGAGCAAAGTCTTGCGGCCTTTCGCCAACTGGGAGACGACTGGGGAATTGCTGGAGCGCTCGCCGACGTCGCGAGCCTGAGCTATGACCAGGGCAACAACGCCGAGGCGCGCGCCCTTTACGGCGAAAGCATCAAGCGCTTCCAAGGGCTTGGCCACAAACGCGGAGTGGCAAGAGGGCTCGAATCGCTGGCCGCCTGCGCCGCAGCGCAATCGAATGCCGAACAGTCGCTGCATCTGGCAGGAGCAGCTGCCGCCCTCCGTCAACGATTGGGCGCGCCGCTCACCCCCGAAGAGCAACCCAGGCTGGAGAAAGCACTGGAATTTGCACGCCGAACGCTCGGCAATGCGGCGGGCCTGACAGCATGGATGGAAGGGTGGGCAATGCCAGTCGAACAGGCCATCCAGGAGGCGCTCAACGACGACGAGGCTGGTCCTGGGACACGAAACTCAGTCTAGAGTCAGCCTGCCGTGCTGGGATCGATCAGGCGACGCACAGCTGAGACGCGATTTGCCGGAAACCCTCCGCGCCGAGCATGTTCACGAACCGTTTCCTCATCCGGAGCCAGGTAGACGCAGTACATCTTATCGCCGGTGACATAGCTGTGGAGCCACTTGATCTCCGGGCCCATATCCTTCAGCACGCCCACCGACCTTCTGGCGGCTTCCTGCATTTCCGCATCCGATAAATTTCCCAAGCCCGGGATTTCGCGCTCGATCACAAATTGGGGCATGATCACCTCACCAAACGGTCATGGTACCAGATTCTTACCAAGAAGCGCCCGCAGTCCGGCAAACAACAAAAAACCCTCCCGCTGGGACTGGGAGGGTTCTGGAATGGTTCACGGTTTATGCGCGTACGACGTTTGCCGCTTGGAAGCCTTTAGGGCCTTTCAGCAAGTCAAACTCCACGGTTTCGCCCTCGTTGAGCGTGCGGTAGCCGTTCTCCTGGATGGCGGAGAAGTGCACGAACACATCTTCCCCCGTAGAGCGCTGGATAAATCCATATCCCTTCGCCCCGTTGAACCACTTCACTGTTCCTTTCTCTCTCACGGCAAAAACTCCTTTCACCAATCGCGAAGAATGAATTCCCCAGATTCTCGGATATCGCCCCAGTCGGCCAGAGCCCCCTCAAAGAACCCGGATGAATTTTGATTGGCGCTGCCCCGGCAGGAGAAGAACCCAAACTTCGTCCCCAAAACAGGAAAAGCTCCCTTAGCCCTCCACCGCGGAGACGAACCGCGAGGCGAACTCCAGGAGCCCGACAATTTGGCGCTTTTCTACCACTCGATTCAACGTCAACCGCACTTGCTGGCCTCAATCCCGGGCATGACCCCGGTATTGAGCACCAGATCATAAGCACTATTAAAACGATTCGCAACAAGTATTTGAAAGAAATCGTAACCTGACCACAGGTCATTCTGAGGTAGCTTTAACAAAGATAAAGGAATCTTCCCGAACCTCCTTTGCAGCATTGGCCTGTCGTGCGTGGGGCAAATTCGGACCCTCTGCTACGATGAACCAGCGATAACAACCACAGGATCGGCGGCGCAAGAAGCGGCTGGCCAAGTCCGATCGTAGAAACGTAACTTGTCACATCTCTTCTGACCAAGAACTGGCCGGCCTCCGTCGGCAAGACGTAGCAAGTACGTCTCTGTGACGTAAGGAATGCTTCGCTCATGGCACAGTCTCCCATCTCGCCCATCACCATTCCGATTCCCTCGAAGGCCGTTGCAGACTCCCCGCGCCCCGTGCCGCGCCGCTCTGGTCTGGTGCTCTCGACCCTGAAATATCTGACGCGCACCGACGTGCACACCTTCGCCTTTTCGGTCGCGGCCAATGCCATTCTTGCGTTCTTTCCATTCGTAATGCTGATGTTGATGCTGATCCGTCGCGTGTTTCGTTCGAAAGTGATGTACGACGTGATCGTCCAACTCCTGCGTGATTATTTGCCCGCCGGCCGGGAATTCGTCATTCGCAATCTCAATGCCATGGTTGACTCACGGCAGCGCGTGCAAGTAGTTTCACTCATCATCCTGCTGGTGACGTCTTCGGGAGTCTTCCTGCCGCTGGAGGTCGCGCTGAACCGCATCTGGCGCTTCGAGAAAAACCGGTCGTATCTAGGGAATCAACTGGTTTCACTAGGCCTCGCGTTCGCGTGCGGCGCGCTGGCGATGCTTTCGATCGCACTGACCGCCGGCCCGGTGGCGTTCATGCAGTTTCTGCTGCGTGGCTACGGCACCGGTGTCGTACGGCTGATCGGTTTTCTGGTGATGAAGATTTTCGCCATCGCCGCCAGCATCGCCATCTTCTTTCTCATTTACTGGCTGCTGCCCAACGGCAAGGTTCCGGCCCGCGCCGTGCTGCCCGCGGCAATCATCATGGGCCTGTTGTGCGAGGCGCTGAAATACGCCTACATCATGGCGCTGCCCTGGTTGAATTTTCAGGAAGTCTACGGTCCCTTTGCCCTTTCGGTGAGCCTGATGTTATGGGCGTTCCTGTCGGGCCTGCTGTTGCTGGCGGGAGCCAACTTATCTGCGGAAGAACATTCGCAGCAGTCGCTTTAGAGTCAGATCGCGGAAAATCGGTAGGCGCTGCACGCCTGAAAAGCTTTGTCATCCTGAGCGGCGTTCTTTGCCGCGCAGGACCTGTGCAACGGGCCGGGATGTGCATAGGTCCTTCGCTTCGCTCAGGATGACACCACTACTTTGAGCTCGGAAAGCGCTGTTACTTCTTCGGCTCTTCGCTGCTCTTGTGCTCTCCGATCGACAACAACTCGACTTCAAAAACCAGGGTCTCGCCCGGACCGATATCTGGCGGTGCGCCACGGTCGCCATAAGCCAGGTCCGCCGGAATGAACAACTGCCACTTCGATCCCACCGGCATTAACTGGAGAGCTTCCGTCCATCCCTTGATCACGCCGCCAACGGGGAATGAGGCCGGCTCTCCACGTTTGTACGAGCTGTCGAATTCCTTGCCGCCGATTAATGTTCCCTTGTAGTTACAGGTGACCGTGTCGGTGGCCGTTGGTTTCGGCCCCGTGCCGGCCGTGAGAATCTTGTACTGCAGGCCGCTGGGCAACGTCACCACACCGTCCTTCGATTTATTTTCGGCGAGGAACGCATCACCCGCTTTACGATTCGGTTCGCCGGCTTCGTGCGCTTTGGCCTCGGCCTCCTGCGCTTTCTCCTGCTGTTGCGCACGCAGTTGAGTCTGCAATTGCGTCAGGACAGCCTTCATCTCCTCGTCGCTCAGGAGAGGCTTGGTGCCGTTCATGGCATCCCTGAGTCCACGCGCAACCAGCGCCGGATCTACCGGCACTCCCTGCCGGTGCAGGCCTGAGCCAATGGTCATTCCCACGGCGTAGCTGGCTTTTTCTTTTTGCGTCTTGAGCGTCAAAGGAGCCGCGGCTCTAGCCGTGGTGGCAGGCTTTTTCGCAGCAGGAGTCTGCGCCGTTTTTGCCGGAGCGGCCGTTTGTGCTGTAGCCGGTTGTGAAGTGGTGGCCGCGGGCGTCTGCGCCGGCGCATAGCCGAGCAGCATCATCCCCGCCGCCAGCAGTTGAAGCATAGAAGTAAACGATTTTTGCATAGGAAGATATTGTCCCATTGGAAACGGCAGATGGGCAAACTGGAGGGCTGCTAGCGGCACAAAGGAAAAAGAACACGATGGAGAGACCTGTGCCTTTTCTGTGGTAGCAACTTTCGGATCAGCCGCCACTCCGTCCGGAAGAAAGCGATTCCCGGTCCAATCACATCTATGTAGATTTGCCCGCCATGGCTGCTTCTCGGACTCCGTTCAGAAGCTTCTCTGCAGCTTCTCCGGGATCCTGAGTGGCGAAGTCCTCGTCCAGAATGACGAACGAAAGCGCCGGGTCGATCTGCTGCAGTGCCTGGCGAGTTGGCTTGCCATAGGCGGATTGCATCCGCGCTGAAAGCACTACCAGTTTCGCCTTCGTTGCTTTGAGCAGTATCCGGGCGTCGTCGATGTTCGATGTGGTCAAGGCGTTGTATCCGGCGCTGCACAGTAATTCGCGGAGAAACGTGCAAACGTCCGACGACTCATAAACGCAGAGAACGCGTGACCTTTCGTCGCCCGCTATTCCTGGCGAATACTTCGATCCCAGGTAAGCGGCAGTAATCGCCTCTTCGACCGATTCGTAGGTTTCAAATTGCGCGAGCAGGTGAGTCATTTCCAACGTCTTGCGGATGTTGGGCGGGACACGAGTAAGCTTCAGGTCGCGTTTTTTCGATCTCGCCGTTTGCAGTAAGCGGACCAGCGCACCCAATCCGCTGCTGTCGATGAACTCGACCCCTTCAAGCACCATGACGACATCACCATACTTGGCGATGGAGTCGCCTACAAAGGCATGCAGCTTCAAGACTTCAGGCCCGGCCACAATTCTTCCCTGACATTGCACGATGAGGACATCGCCCACCGGTCGGCTCTCCAGAAGCAGTTTCATCACGCCTCCTTAGTTTGGTCAACGTCTCCCGCTTACTTCAGCCCATCCACGACATACAAGTCCGATTGAATGCGCCCCACGCAGTAGGCATAGGACTTTCCGTCGGCGCTGAACTTCAGCACTGGAACACTGCGCACGCCCGATGGGTCAGCCGGAACAATTTCTTTCCACGGCTCTCGACGGCCAGTCGCAACGTCGATGCGGGTCAACAGCAGCGGCATGCTGCGCGTGCGGACAATCAGAGTCTTGCCCCCATCGATGAAACGCACAAGGCTCTCGCCGTGCTTCAAAGTGACTTGTGTTTTTTGCGGCTCGCCCCCGGCAATTGGGAAAAACCAGTATTCGTGGTTGCGATCCACGGCCAGCAGCCTCCCATCGGGCGTGATTCGCGATCCGAATGTACCCTCCGGTGTGATGGGGCGCACAGCGCCACTGTGCACGTCGACCAAATAAGTGCGCGGAAGATGCCCTGACTCGGCATTCGTGAAGATAACCGATTTACCATCGGGCGCCCACGAAACTCCGCTGAGGTCGAATTTGTCTGGAACCAGTGCCTTCATTTCACCGACGCCGGTCGGCAGTAATACCATCTTTCCCGTCGATCCCGCTTGAGCGGCCACCCACTGACCGTCTGGAGAGATCACACCGGTGTATCCATCGCCTAGCCGGACCGCAGGCGAGCCGTCGGTCTTGCGCAGAAAGACTCCGTAATTCGATCCCACCGCTTCCCCGGTCTCCGAGAAGACGATGGTCTTGCCATCATCCGACACATCGCTGAGCAGAGACCAGTCAAACCACGAGAGACTGCGCTCCCGCATCTCTCCCGGGGCAAGTGCCGAGATCGTAATCCGGGCTTTGTCCGCGGTCACCAGCACCAACCCTTTCGAGCTGATGTCGCGAATTGTTAATCCGCCGGGCACGCGAAATACCAACCGCTCCTTGCCTGAAAGATCGAGCGCATAGATCGAACGCTGCGCCCCCGCGAGCGCCGCCGAGAACCAGACTTCCTTGCCGTTCGGCGTCCAGGCCAGGCCCTGCACGCTGGAGTAAAAAGAAGAAGTAACTTTGCGATTGCCCTTGGTATCAAGGATGACCACGCGGCCGTCGTCGCCGGTAGGCACATGATCGGCAATCGCGATCAGGTCGCCGGCGGGCGAAAACCGCGCATGACTGACCCATCCCTGCGGCTCGTAAATCGTCGTACCTATTGGATACTCCAACTGCAAAGACGAAGACGCGCTCGGCCGGATCACTGCGAGGGACTGACCATCCGGAGTCCACTCCGCCCAGACCACGTCTTCCAGCATTTCCCGCGGAGCGCCGCCATCCAGCGGAACCCGCGCCAGAGTTCCGGTCTGCAGGAAGCCGTTGAAATCGATCGGGTGCAGCGCAATCGCCATCTCTCCCTTCGAAGAAACGGAGAGAATGTTTGCTGGCGGCAAGCCTACGGACCGGGAGTCGGAGCTGTCATAACGCGTCGAGAAGATTTCCGTCGGTTCTCCTTCCCAGGACGCCGCGTAAATGATTCTCTGGCCGTCGGGCGCAAAGCGCGCGTCGAAAATCCCGCCATTGCGGAACGTAATTTCGCGAAACGTTGGACTGGGCGCGGCTTTGCCGCGAGCGTAGCGATACACCATTGCCCATGACGCCAGAACCAGCAGACCGGCGACGACCGGTATAAGCCATCGGCGTCGTGGCTTTTGTTCAGGCATCGCCCGAACGCCGCCCCGGCTGGAACTCGTAATGCCGCTGAGCGCCTCGAGATTGAACACCACATCGCGCGCGGACTGAAAGCGCTCTGCCGGATTTTTCTCCAGGCAGTGCCGCACGATGCGGTCCAAAGCCGGAGAAATGGTACGGTTGGTCTCGGTCAGTTCCGGCGGATCTTCTTTCAGAATCGCGCTCATGGTGTCGGCCGTGGAATCACCATGAAAGGCACGTTTGCCCGACAGCATTTCATAAAGAATTGCGCCGAACGCAAAGATGTCACTGCGCGAGTCGGCAACTTTGCCGCGTACTTGTTCCGGCGACATGTAGCCGACCGTGCCCATCACGGTTCCCGCCTCAGTGTTCGCCTGGAGTGTGGGAGCGTCCCCCGCCGCATCGGGCTCGGGCCGCGTGATCTTGGCCAGGCCGAAGTCCAGAATCTTTGCCCGCCCGTCGTGCGTAATGAAGATGTTCTCCGGCTTCAGATCGCGGTGGACGATTCCTTTCTCGTGCGCCGCCGCCAGCCCCTTGCACACTTGCTGCGCGAAGTCGATCGCCTTACGCGACGAGAGAGCACCGGTGCGGAGGCGATCACGCAGCGTCTCACCTTCGAGCAATTCGAAGACAACGTAAGGAGTGCCGTGGTCGCCTCCAATGTCAAAGATGGAGAGAATATTAGGATGGTTCAGCGCGGCCGCCGCCCGCGATTCCTGAGCGAAACGTTGCAGCCGGTCTGCGTCAGCGGAAAACAATGCGGGCAAAATCTTGACGGCTACATCGCGATTAAGCCGCGAATCGCGCGCCCGGTACACTTCGCCCATTCCGCCCGCGCCTAGTGGCGACAGAATTTCGTAGGGTCCGAGCTTCGTGCCAGAGGTCAAAGCCATCGGTGCGCCGAATTATAGTCGATCATGTATCAGATGATCAGAAGGATGGCTCATTCTTGCCCCGCCGTTCTTTGGCGGGACAGAGCCGGCTCGGAGCGAAGTCGAAGGAATTTGGACTCCGACTTCGACGGTGCATCCCCCAATCATCAATAGTCGCAACCAAAATCAAAATCCCCACCCTGTCGCAAAAACCGCGACAAGGGTGGGGCATCCGGTTGGGGATGATTTACTGTTTGTCGTAGACGGACACGCCTTCGACTTTCATGCCCATCGAGTCAGCTCCACTTGCGGTAAGAGTGCGGCTCTTACCGTCGGCAGCGACGACGATTTTGCCCGAAATCGTAACCTTGCCCGCCTTCTTGACGGTCAACGCCAGAGTGTGGGCGTCGATCTGCTTGAGTGACCGCGTATCTGAATTGGGATCGCCGGTGACAGGATAATCCTGGCCGTCGAATTTGCCCGTCCATTCGTTGTGAGTAGGCTTCCCTTGAGCATCGACGCCGTCGACAGTCGCTTTCATCTGGTCGCCGACAGCCTCGTAAGTAACTGTAGTATTTTTCGGGAATCCGGCGGCCATTTTCGACTTGGCTTCGTTGAGCTTCCACGTTCCAAGGTTGGGGTTTTGTGCGAAACACATCGTGCCGACGAAGAGAAGTCCGACCGTCAACGCGGTCTTTCTTAGATTCATGTTGCCTCCAGGGTGAGTAACGGATAGCTCGCTAGCGAGCAGTGCATTGTAGGGGCCGCGCAACGGTTTGCGCAACAAGCAAGCCAGACTGCCCGCGCAGGGCGGAGGCGCCTGTCCGAACCGGTGCGAGTCTGCCTCGCCCTTTGTTTCAATGCAGATTTTCGACGAGATATAGATCGGACGAATAGCGCGGAAAATAGTATGCGTAATACTTCAGGTCAGGCGTGAGCGCGATGATCTTTCCTTTGCGCTGAACGCCGAGCGACAATCGTTTCCAGGGCTGGCGGCGCCCGCTGGCCAGATCTACGATCGTGAGGAAGATATCTTTGGTGCTATTGTCGGCGACGAGCAGCGACCGTCCTCCATCAATGAATCGGACGGGAAGCTCCGCAGCGGTCACTCCTTTCACCGCCGTCGGTTGGCTGCCGCCGGCGCGATACAGAGAGATCCCTCCGCTGTCTTCGTGCAGGGCTACGATACTTCCATCCGGAGACAGAGTCGGATCGGAGTTACGTCCTTTGGCCTTCACCAGAACGGGCTGCCCACCATCAATCTTCTCGGTATAGACGTTCCAGTCGTTCTGCGATGTCAATGCTTCATAGGCAATCTGCCGGCTATCGTCGGACCATACCGCATTGTCAAACACGCTGAGCCCTGGAGTAGGCAACTCCCGGGGCACCCCGGCACCGACGGGCTGCAGTAGCATTTTGGGCTCGCGGCCGAAGGTAAGAATCCATTTTCCGTCCGGCGAAATGGCGGCTTGGCCCACTCCCATGCTTACCGCCGCAGACCCGTCCGTGCGCCGATAATATGCCAGACGATCGCCGTTGAGGTAATAGACTTCTCCCGACTCGTTAAAGCTGATCCAGCGGCCGTCATTGGAAAGCCCGGTGGGATTCGTATCATCGAGCCAGGAGTAGGCATGCTCGGCAGTATCTCCGGGAAATAGGCCAATCATCTGCGTTCGCCAGTTCTCGCGCGACAGCAGCACCCGCCCGTCCGGGGCAATGTCATGCAACCGCACCCACGGTATCGTCAAGACAGTTCTTTCTTTTCCTGACAAAGTAACCGCGTGGATCGCGTCGGCCCATCCCGCGGTATTCATCGTTCCCGCAAACCAGATTTCCTTTCCATCCGGACGCCACGCCAATCCTTCGATGCTTAGCCAACCTTGCGTGACGATGGTGCGTTTGCCCTGCAGATTCACTACGTCAATCGAGCCATCGTCCGAATCAATCGGATGGTTCTCAAAGGCGATCATTGTGCCATCTGGAGAAAACCTGGGATGACCCAACCAGCCACTGTTCTGCCGGTACAACACATGCCCCGGAGGATATTCCAGTCGGGCGTCGTTCGAGGAATCGACCACCATCGCCAACTGCTTGCTGTCCGGACTCCAATCGGCGTAAGCAACATGTTCCGCCAGCTCTCGCGGCGCGCCGCCCGAGAGGTTCACGCTCGCCAACGTTCCTCCGCAGTCCACCAGAAAGATGTACTCGCAGCCTTCTATTACCGCCAACTCGTCGGTGGATGAAACGGCCGCCACGGTTGCCGGAGGAATTCCCAGCGGACGCGATTCCGGACTTCCCGCCCGCGCAGTCGTAACCTGCGGAGCTTCCCCTTCCCATTGCCCGCTATAGACGATGGTTTGTCCGTCGTGAGAAAACGGGCCGTCTGCAAAATTCCCTCGCGGTAGCTGATCATTCTGTAATGCACGAGCGGAAGACCACGCCGCGCTAAGAGAAATGCCCCTGCGGCAAGCAGAAAAAGCACGATGGCCGTGGCCGCAACTGCCCAAGGCAAGAACTGCGGTTGAGTTTTGGTGGGCGCTTCGGGCGCCACGAACTGCAGGCTACTTGCTTCGATCCATTTCAACTCCAGCTTGACGTCTTGCGCCGTTTGAAAGCGATCGTCGGGATTTTTCGTAAGACACGCATTCACTACATGTTCAAATGCCGGCGGCATAAGCGGTTGCAACGCAGAGATCGGCTCCGGATCCTTTTCCAAAATGGCGCTGGCCACACTGATCTGACTCTTGCCCTCGAACGGCCGCTTGCCGGTCGCCATCCCATAAAGCACGCCGCCCAAAGCGAACAGATCCGATCGCGCATCCGCTTCCTTGCCTTCGATTTGCTCCGGGGCCATGTATTGAATCGTGCCGATCACCGCGCCCGCCGTAGTCAGCGGCGACATGGGACTGGCCTCGCTCATGGTCTGCGCCGCTGACAGAAGAGGAGTGCGCGAGGCCGCCGAACCCAAGCCCGCGGCAGCGGCTTTTGCCAAGCCAAAATCCATCAACTTCGCGCCATTACGGGTCAACATGACATTGCCGGGCTTCAAATCACGGTGAATGATCCCGGCGCGGTGCGCCTTATCCAGCGCTTCGCAAATTTCGATTCCGATTCGCATCGCCTCCTTCAGCGGAAGTGGGCTCTTCTTTAGCCTCTGAGCGAGAGTCTCGCCTTCCAGATACTCCATCACCAGAAAGTCGACGCCATCCTGATGTCCAACATCGTGCAGCGTGCAGATGTGGGGATGGTTCAGCGAAGAAATAGCGCGCGCTTCACGCTCGAAGCGCTGCTTCAGATCAGGATTGGAAGAAAGATGCTGAGGAAGAACTTTGATTGCGATATCGCGCCCAAGGCGCGTGTCGCGCGCGCGATAGACTTCGCCCATCCCGCCCGCACCCAGCGGCGATTGAATCTCGTAAGGGCCAAGTTTCGTGCCAGACGTCAGCGCCATCGAGGGGCAATTATACCGATTGCGCCCATGGATAGGCGACCTCTCCGCCGGTTGGCCCCACCCAATCGACTCCCGGCTGCCGGCCTGTCGCAACTGGTCGCAAACAGAGTGAAACACAAAATGTGTCGAGCGCTTGACCCATTGAACGGACAGACCGTAGGATCGCTTTGCCACCTTAGATGCAACCTATTCGCAACTAGAACCTGCAGTAATTGCATCCAGCAGATGCCGAGCGCTTCGCAAACAGGTGTGTCAGCTAGATGCAACTGATTCGCAACTGAGTGGCTAAGAAAACAAATTATGAAGCGCGGCATCATCCTTCTGTCTCTTTCGCTCTGCATCGCGGCCGGTTGTGCCGCGCAGGAGTTGCCCTACTTCGTTACCTACTCCCAGGACATGGAAGAGCCCGGGAATCTCGAGATTTCCTTCAAATCGGCGCAGGGATCGCCGAAATATGGAAATCCCTTTTTCGGCGAAACTATCGAGTTCGAATACGGCGCGAAGGGCTGGTGGACGACTGAGTTCTATCTCTCCGGCCAGCGCACTTCAAACGACAGCACCGTATTCACCGGTTTCCGTTGGGAGAACCGCTTTCGGCCGCTGATTCGCGAGCACTTCATCAACCCCGTGCTCTACGCCGAATACGAGAATCTAAAGCGATCCGATCGTAGCTTGCTCGAAGTCGTCGGCCACGACAGCGTCTCCGATCTGCTGTTGACCAACGCCCAAGGCGGTTCCGAGACTGAACGCGAACTGGAACTCAAACTTATCCTCTCCAGCAATTTTCGCGGCTGGAATGTTTCCGAAAACTTCATCTCCGAGAAGGATTTGAACGAAGCCGAGCCCTGGGAATTCGGCTATGCGTTGGGTGTAGCTCATCCGTTGGCACTCGCTGCCAGCAGCCGTCCCTGTGTTTTTTGCCGCGAGAATTTCACGGGCGGCGCCGAATTGTATGGCGGCCTGGGCGATCTGGACGGCTTCGGATTGAAAGCGACCTCGCATTACGCCGGCCCCACCGTCGGATTCAACATTCCGCGCGGTCCAACCGTCACGTTTTCTCCCAACTTCGGACTGAATCGCAACAGTGCTGGACTGATTCTTCGATTTTCGGTGTCTTATGAACTTCAGCAGATATTCGCCCATTTTCATCGCGGAGATCGATAACGTGGATCGGCAACGAGCAATGTGTGTCGCGATTATTCTTCTGCTGGCAATGATCTGCGCCGCGGCAGACGATTCCTGGATGAAACAAGTCCCGGACGCGGATCGGCAACGTCCCAATCCCTACGCCGGCCAATCCGACGCTAGCGCCGCCGGATCAAGACTCTTCGCCGACCACTGCGCGAAATGCCATGGCGCAGACGCGCTCGGCCGGGGCAAGAGGCCGAGTCTTCGCAGCAAAGAAGTACAGACCGCAACCGACGGAGAAATTTTCTGGTTGCTGAAGAATGGCAACCGCCGGCGGGGGATGCCTTCCTGGAGTTCGCTCCCCGAGCCATCACGCTGGCAACTTATTGCCTATGTGAAGAGTCTGGGCGAAAACAACCCGTAGAACAGCCTCGAGACCTGGCGACTTCGCCGCAAAGGAAAACGAACAATAAAATGATGACGCGCAAGAAAAATCTTTGGCTGACCTGGCTCGCGATCGGGGCGCTGAGTGTTGCGACCGCGTGGCTGGGGTTAATGACCAGTTGCAGCGCCGGAGATGCTCCGCAGTTCAAGACGGATGTGGATGTCACGCCGGCGGAAGATTCAGTCGGCGAACGCTTATTTCTGGATCCTCGCTTCGCACAATATTTTGCCGCCCACATGGCGGGCGTCAACCAGCCACTAGCCGTTGGAGATCCTATCGTCGAGCAGGTCTACACCACGAACGGAACTCTGCCCGGACCGTTCGCCGGGCAGTCGATGAACTGCCGTTCGTGCCACTTCGTCACCGAATTTCAAGGCGTCACCGGCGCGGGCAATCGCACTTATTCGGATTTTACGGCGCGCAGTCCGATTCCTCTGCCGATGAATGCTTTCACTCTGACGCCGCGCAACTCCATGCACATGGTCGGCTCTCTGCAGCCGCATCCCGGTCCAACCTTCCTGCATTTTGATGGCGAATTTGCGACTCCGGAAGATCTGGTCAAGGGTACTCTTACGGGCCGCAACTTCGGTTGGGCTCCGAGTCAATATCAGCAGGCCCTCGCGCAGGTTGCGCTTGTCATTCGAGGAGACGACGGCTCCAGCCAACTGGCGCAGGATCGCACTAACGGACTTTCCTACAGCACATTATTTCTCGGCACCGATAAGAGAATTACTTCCGACCTTCTGATTCCCGCCGCTGACCGCATTGATGCGAATACCGCGACGCCCGATCAGATACTGAATCTCGTCGCCAAGTGCATCAGCACTTACATGGGTGACCTGCTTTTTTCGCAGGACGAATTCGGCCGCTATATCGGATCGCCCTACGATGTTTTTCTGCGGATCAATCATCTGCCGGTCCAGCCCAACGCCGGCGAAAGTATCGCGCAATACAACCAGCGCCTTTATCAGATTGTCCTCGGGCTCAACAAGCCGGTCTGGGTCGACGGAACCTATGGATCATTCCAATATCACGCCAACCCTTTTCAATTCGGAGCCACGGAGTTTGCAGGCCTCAAGATTTTCTTAAAAGCTGCTGCCAACGCAACCGATGGCTCGCAGCATGCGGGAAATTGCGCGTCCTGCCATCAGGCGCCAAATTTTTCCGACTTCGTATTTCACAACACCGGAGTCTCACAGGAAGAATATGACTCTGCGCACGGCGCCGGATCTTTCATGAGTCTGCCGATTCCATCGCTGGCGCAGCGCAATGCGAATTACGATCTCTATCTGCCCGCGACGGCCAATCATCCTAATGCTTCTGAAAGCCTTCGCCGAGCGGCCGATGCCGGACATCCGGGCTACGCCGACCTTGGAATGTGGAACATCTATCAGAACCCGGACATTCCCAACCCGCAAGCGAATCTGAAATCCATCGTTTGCGCAGTCGGCCAGGATTGTTCCATGGAAGAAGGATTGGCCAGCACGATCGCGCAGTTCAAGACGCCAATCCTGCGTGATCTCGAAGACTCCAGTCCCTACTTCCACAACGGAAGCAAGCTGCAGTTGCAGGACGTCGTGCAGTTCTACATCAATAGTTCGCAGTTGGCACGGCGGGGACTCTTACGCAATGCGCCCGCCGAGTTCCGCAACATGTCAATCAGCAGCGACGACCTGAACGCGCTGGTGGCATTCCTGCTCTCCCTCACCGAAGACTACGATGACGCCTAGACCGAACGCTAAAGCGTTCTTCAGAAACCCGGTGGCCGGTCCCCGACTACTCCGAATGCCCTCTCCAGCGCCATTCCGGCGTTCACCATCGTACCTTCTCCAAACAAACGCCCGATGAGGCATACGCCGTGCGGCACGCGGCGCGGTGGGTTGAAAGTCGGCATCGGATGCTCCGGATCTGGCGCCCAATCGCTGCGTGCTTTCGCCACTTCGATAAAACCCGCCAGCACCACCAGCGCGGGGTGTCCTGTGAGATTCGTAATCGTCAGCATCTCATCGCGCAGCGAGGGCACGAGCAGCAGATCCACCTGCGAAAACAATCGCGCCATCTCTTCGGCTACTTTGCGGCGCATCCGGTCGGCCTGCACGAAATCCACCGCGGAAAGGAAGCGAGCCTGACGAAAGATATTCGGCCACGCATCGGGCACTTGCGCTTTCAGTTCGCGCAGACCGCCGCTGAGCGTCAATTCTTCGAATGCGGCCGCTGCCTCGGCGAACAGGATCAAGTTCATCGAGTCATAGGGCCAGTTTGGAAGCGACACCTCGACCGGCACCATGCCAACTTTTTTCAGCATATCGACCGCGGCACGATCTACCGCGGTCGCCGGATTTTCGTTCAGCCACTGCGGAAAATATCCCACGCGCAGCCCCTCGACGCTCGCACTCGCATCGAAGTCCAGCCGGCTGGGAACGCTGGCCACGTCGCCTGCGTCCGGACCCGAGATCGCCTGCAGCACCAGCATGGCGTCTTCGACGCTGCGAGCCATTGGACCAAGCTTGTCGAGCGACCAACACAGTGTCATCGCGCCAGTGCGCGCGACTCGCCCGTACGTCGGACGCAGTCCGGTTACTCCACAGCGCATCGATGGACTGACGATGCTGCCTCCAGTCTCGCTGCCGATCGCGAAGCCGACCAGCCCCGCTGCTGTGGCCGCCCCCGGGCCAGCGCTCGATCCGGAAGACGCCTCTTCCAGCAGCCACGGATTCATCGTCTGCCCGCCGAACCAGACATCGTTTAACGCCAGTGCCCCCAGGCTGAGTTTGGCTACCAGTACCGCGCCCGCCTCGTGCAGGCGTTTCACCACTACAGCGTCTTCCGCTGGAACACGATTGCGGAACGGTTCAGCCCCATAGGTCGTGGGGATGCCCGCTGTGTCGAGCAGATCCTTACTGCCCCAAGGAATGCCGTGGAGCGGTCCGCGATATTTGTCCACCGCGATCTCGGCGTCGGCCAGCCGCGCCTGCTTCATTGCCAACTCGCGGGTCAGCGTGATGACGCAGTGCAGTTGGGGATCGAACCGCTCCAGGCGCTTTAGATAAAGATTCGTCAGCCGAACTGAGCTGAGCTTGCGCGTCTCGATCCAACGCGAGAGCTTCGTCACGGGAGCGAACGCAAGGTCTTCATCACTTACAGGCAGCGGACCGGGATCAATCTGGCTGCGCACGAAGCGATCATGCTCTGGACCAGACTTCTGTCCCGGCAGCACCGGATTCCACCGGGTCGCTGGAGCAACCGAGTTTTCAATCGCGAGCTTGCGCGGCCCCGTGCGCCGCTCATACACCGCAGCCATGGTTTTGCGCCAACTGCCTGCAGCGATAGCGCGCTCGGCAGCGGTCATTTCGAACTGCACCAGCTTCTCGGCCTCGGCAAATGTGGTCGTCGAAACTTCGGGACCCACGGCCGGGCCCGCACCGAACGCTGGCGGCGCTCCCGGAGGAAGATCGGCTGGATGAAGATCGGCTGGATTCTGTCCTGCCTGATTCTGACTCTGGTTCTGCCCCCGTAACCCTGCCGCAGCACCCAGCATTCCCAGCCCGGTAGTTGCCAGAAAATGTCTCCGCGATTTCCCCATGAATCCTCCCGCAGGGCATTGTAGCTGCGATGTGGGAGGAGTTTGTCTGCAGATCGAAGCCGGGGGACGTCGCCGCCACAAAATCCACAGGCTGCTTGTGACATCCGTCACATCTTTTCTTTCTCGATGTGATCTAGGCTGAGTTGTTCCCCGATTTCCCGGTTGTCCTCCGAGCAGACGTCACACCACGAGGTCTCCCCAATGCATGGGAGGAGTTGTCCGTGTCTGCTCGCCATGTTCGCGTTGGCGATCGTATTCTTGATTCCGGCAGCGAGCTCGCTTTCCGGGCAGTCGGATCGCGCCCGTCCCGCTCCCGAAGTTTCCTTTCCCTTATCTCCGCCGGGCGCGCCGCTGTCTCCCATTCAGAACCCGAGTCCGCGTCCCCAGCCACCGCGGTTCCCCATCACATTGCCCGGCACAATCGGTTTGCCACAGATTGTGCAAGCAGCGGGCGTTATCTTTTCCGGAACCGTCACAGCCATCGCGCAAAGCGCCGCGATCCGCACAGCGGGCCATAGCAACGCAGTGACAACCATCTCCATAACGTTCCATGTCGAACGCGCCATTCGCGGAGTGATTCCCGGCGACGCCTTCACCATTTCGCAGTGGATGGGCGCGTGGACCGGAGGCCAACGCTACCGAATCGGGGACCGAGCGCTGCTTTTTCTTTATCCGCGGAGCCGTCTGGACTTAACCAGCTGCGTCGGTGGACCCCTTGGGCGCTTCCAGATCGATCCGCTGGGCCGGATCACGCTCTCCGCGCAACAGGTCACGGCGTTCCGCACCGATTCAATGTTGCATGGAAGGTCGCTGGTCTCGTTCCAAGATTTCGCAGCTGCCGTTGAACGCGCAGGCGGTGAACAATGAGTGCCATGAGCCGGAACGCAGCCTTGAACACCGCAGCATCAGTGGCACGCAGATGCCTGCTGCGGTTCGCGATCGCTGCCACCATCGTCTCTCTGTTCGCTGCGCTAGCGCGCGCCGGAGGACCGCAATACATAGCCGGAACCAGCTACTTCGCCCCGACCATGACCGGACAACCGCTGGTATGGCCGCTAGGCGTGATCACCTATTACACCGATCAGGGCGATCTCAGCCCGATTCTGCCGAACACATCGGCCAACTCGCTGGTGGCCGACGCCTTCAGCCAGTGGACATCCGTTTCCACTGCGGCAGTTGCCGCTACCAGGGGCGGCCAACTCGGCGAAGACGTGAACGGCGCGAACGTGACGGTCAACTCCGACGGCACAATATCGCTACCCGCCGACATTCAGCCCTCGGCGATCAGTACACCGGTGGGCGTCGTTTACGACGAAGACGGCTCGGTAACCGATGCGCTGCTAGGCACTGGCGCGGGCGACTCCAGCCAATGCTTCACCAACGCCGTCTATGGCGGTAACGACAATTTTGGGCCGATGGCCACGTACCAGCACGCCCTGATCGTCATCAATGGCGAGTGCGCACAAGTGTCTTCGCAGGTCGTCGATGTCGAATACCGGCTGGTGCGCGTGATTGGCGCTGTGTTCGGCCTGGGATGGTCGCAGCTCAATCTCAACGTAGTCACCGGTTCGCCTGCGCCGACGACCGCCGACTTCGCAGGATTTCCCGTGATGCACGACGTCGATCCCACGAGTTGCGTGCCTATCACGCGGTGCTACCCGAATCCCTACCAACTGTCGATGGATGACACCTCGGCGATCGCGCGCCTTTATCCCGTGACGGCGCAGAATCAGCCGAACTACGCCGGCAAGCAGATATTTTCCACGAATACCGCCGGCATTCACGGGACAGTATGGTTCACCGATGACTCGGGAAATCCGACGCAGCCCATGCAGGGCGTCAATGTTGTCGCACGGTGGATCGACCCCTCGACCGGCCTGCCGTCGCGCCAGTATGCCGCGTCATCGGTTTCGGGATTTCTTTTCACCGGCGATGCTGGCAACCCGGTCACAGGCCTCAACGACTCGCTCGGAGTTCCCTACAGCGAGTGGGGATCAGATGCGCAGACCTCAGAAGGCTCGTTCGATCTCAGCGGTCTGCAGGTACTTAACGCCGCAAGCACCCAATACCAGTTGACAGTCGAGCCGCTCGATCCCATCTGGTCGGCGGGAGTGGGTCCGTATGCGCCGTATCTCGATCGGCCATCTGGTGCAACCCAGCCGATTATTGTCACCGTCGGCGCCGGTCAGGATCTGCAGCAGGATGTCCTCATGTCCGCCAGCGCGCAGCCCGTGCCGCCTTGGTCACCCTCGCAAACCTGGACTGCGCCCGGCACCGTTCCATCCGCAGGCGACTGGGTGGGATCACTCAGCGGCTACGGCGACGTGGCTTATTTCTTATTGCCGGCCAAAGGCAATCGCACCATGTCAGTCGCCGTGACGGCGCTCGATGAATCGGGAAATCCTACGGAGTCCAAGACGCAGCCCCTGGTCGGGCTTTGGCTCGCGTCCGATCCGGAGGGCACTAGACCTCCCTCGCTCACCACATCTCCGTTCAACACCGTCAACTTCGGCTTGACCCGGCTGGACACGCAAATCGCTGCTTCGTCCAATTTCCTGATCGCCATCTCTGATCTGCGGGGAGATGGGCGCCCCGATTACCACTACCACGCCAATGTGCTCTACGCCGATTCGGTTTCGCCCGCGCGCGTCAGTGTCGGCGGCGGTCCGATCACCGTGCTGGGCACGGGATTTGCCCAAGGCCTCACCATCGCCGTCGGTGGATTTGCAGTCGCACCACTAGCGATTGACGCCGGACAAATCATCCTCGCCGCACCCCCGGCCGGAGATGGCCTTCAGAGCATTACGATCTCAAATCCAGTGAACGGCGCATCGAGCACGATGTCCAACGTGCTGAATTACGGCGCCGCGGCCAGCGACAACATCGTTCTGCTCATCGGCCTCAATCCAAACACACCGGTTGGGACGCAAGCCACAAACCCGGTCAGCGTGCGCGTTCTGGCGGCCGACGGTGTCACCCCAGTAAGCGGCGCCACCATCGCATGGAGTGCCACCAACAACGTGCAGCTTTCTGTCTGCGGCGGCAAGTCCTCCTGCTCATCGATCACCGACCAAAGCGGCGATGCCGCAGCCTGGCTCACCCCCTCTACGGCTGGTCTTTCTGGTATCACCGCGACACTGGCTCCCTGGGTCACCTCCGCGAAGTCGGTGACGGCTACCCTCAACGCCACCGAATCGGCTACGGATATCGGCGCGCTCACGCCTTACCTTTGGATCAGCCAGGGAGCCACCATCAACGTGCCGCTTACTGCGCGAGTCTTGAGCAATGGCGCGCCTTTGAATAATTCGAAAGTGAACTTCACCGTCGTGCACGGCGCTGGCACACTCAGCGCGGCCAGCGCACAGACCAGTTCCACCGGCTACGCAACCGTTTCGTTACTGCTTTCGCAATTCAGCTCGCTGGTACAAGTCAGCGCCTGCGTAGGTCCAAACAATACGCCGTGCCAGACTTTTTACGCCAATCCGGTCGCGGCGTCGCAACTGCAATTACAGCCCGTGGCCGGAGGCGGACAGATTACGTCCGGGCAGGCGTTTCAGCCTGTGGCCGTGCGGGTGACAGATTCTTCTTCGCCGCCCAACACCGTGCTGGCTGCGCCTGTGCTGTTCCAGACGACGGTGCTGCGTCCTCTCGCGACTCCGCCGGCTGGCGGCAACCCAGTCACACCGATCATTCTGAGCGTGAGCCAGAGCACAGTAGTCAGCGATATCAATGGGCTGGCGAGCCTTATACCTTCCAGCGGCGGTTTCAGTGCTCCGCTGGAAGTGGATGTCACCGTCGCCGCGGGAACTGGTGCAACCCTCAACGACCCGCTCGAAATCTTGCCCGGCCTGCCCGCGACGGAAAACACGAATGACAATCGCCGGCCATCTGTCGGAGATCCACGAAGACACATTCCAGAATTGGCTGAGCGCGAATGAAGTGGTCTTACATCCCAAAGCTGTATGTACACACTTGTACGACCTCTAACTTTTCGCTTTAAATCGGGTTTTGATCGCTTTCTGGCAATCGTAGCTGCCTCTACCTCGTCGTGACCTCACAATCGCGCGGGAGGCTGCTGTGCACGATGCCATTCCTTGGGCCGGAAACGACCCTTAGAGCGACGATCGTTGCTGGAGGCAAGGGCGACATCCTGCGCGGCATAATTCGTTGCCTGGCGGCACGGCAGAGGGGTCCTACGACTTATCAACGACTTACAAAGGTTTCCAACGACTTGCACCAAGACTCAACGACTTACGAGGAAGCATCCGGGCCAAAGCAACGAACCCAAGCGTAGATAATGTTGCTTGCAACGTCTCCTGCAGCCGGAAGCAGGACTGCATGTGGCGAGAGAGACGCAGCAAGGTGCGTCTCTGCGACGCGTGAGGAACTAGCGGCGCGGACGTTGCTTCGCGGAAACCGACTTGATGATCAACTTGCGGCGCGCCCCAGCGGTCATCGGAACCTTGGCGCGGTTGAGCGCCACGTTAATGAGACTGAGCACCTCCAGATCATCGAGCACTTTCGCGTCTTTGACCCCGCTGGTATACAGCCGGATATTGCGTACCACGTTGCCGCTTCCTTGCAGAAGGCTGGCTGGGTCGGGCAGACGAGATCCCTGCAGAAAGCACAAGGTCACAGCCTTCGGCGGAAGCACAAGGGAAAAAATTGCTTCTGAGGGCCGCTCGCTGGGACAGAAACCAATCACCAGCCAGTTGTAGTTGTCGTAGACCATCTCGATTGCGCCCGGAACCAACTTGCGCATCGTCCCGATGGCCCGCCGGGCAAACGTGGCAATCTCAGGAGTATATTTCGCGAGGAAGGAATCCAGCAGGCGCTCGGCGCCAGCCTGGGAGAGTTCGGCAAATGCATTCTTAGGAGGGGTTGGGGATTTCTTCCTTTTCATTGGCAAATGCCTGCGTATGTCCCGCGGCATTGTAATGCATGATGCCGACGCGTCCGAAAATACCCCTAGAGACATAGCGAGCTACGTCTCTACGAGATCAGCATGTCAGGCGCAATCTCAAGCGCTTCAACCACGGCCCCGCCGAAACCGGAAACTGGCTTCATTTCGTCCACTGATCTACCCAGTCGTTCACCGTCTTGTACCAGAGCTGCGCGTTCTGCGGCTTCTGCACCCAATGGCCTTCGTCCGGGAAGTACAGCATCTTCGACGGGACCCCTTCTTCCTGTAGCGTGGTGAAAAGCTGGAAGCCTTCGCTCACATCGAGCCGGTAGTCGCGCTGGCCATGAATCACCAGCGTCGGCGTCTTGAAATTTTTGGCGTACTGGTGCGGCGACCACTTCTCATAGCTCGCGCGATTGTCGTAGGGCGTGCCTTTGAACTCCCAGTTGTTGAACCAGAGTTCTTCGGTCGTGCCCCAGGCGGACTCGGCGTTGAACATGCCGTCATGCGACACGATGCACTTGAAGCGGTCGGTGTGGCCGAGGATCCAGTTGGCCATGTATCCGCCGTAGCTGGCGCCCAGCGCGCACTCGCGGTTTTTGTCGATGAACGGATAAGTCTTCTCCGCATAGTCGAGGCCCTTCATCAGGTCTTCAAACGGAGCGCCGCCCCAGTCGCCGTTGATGGCGTCGATAAACTTCTGTCCGTAGCCAGTCGAGCCGTGGAAGTTGATCATGATGACGACGTATCCGCTGCTCGTCGTTGAATTGGATGACCCAGAAGTCGGCGCCGCGAACAGTTCGGCGTTCCAGCGAAAGCTCCAATCGTCTCCCCACGCCCCCTGCGGCCCGCCGTGGATGAGGAACTTCACGGGATACTTCTTGCTGGCGTCGAAATTCGGCGGCTTGACCAGGAAGCCTTCGACCTTGTCGCCGTTCGCGCCGGGGAACCAGAAGGATTCGAGCGGTGACATAGCGACTTGGGATAGGAGCGGATCGTTGAAATGCGTCAGTTGCTCGACCTGCGGCAGCTTGCACTTTTGTACCTTTGGGGCAGTTTCTTCACACGGCCCGAGCACCGGCGGGGCTGAGTAAATAGCGGTCGGGCTGCCAATTGACATTCGGGTAAAGAGAAGAGTCTTGCCGTCTGGCACCACTGCCAAATCGTCGTCGAAGCCGCCTGGCAGCAGTGTCTTAATCTCAATGTTGGTGTTGTGTATTGTCACGTCGTTACCTGCCGCATGGTCGACGTCCGTTCTCGATATGCCCAACCAGTAGATCTGCGAATGGCCCTCATCTTCCGCAACGAAATAGAGGCCGGACGAATCTGGGGCCCAGGCAAATGTTCCCACCCAATGATCGAAGGCATGCTGCTCGAGATCGCGACGTTCCCCCGTCTTGCGGTCGTACAGCATGAGCCGGAAGCGGTCGCTCTCGTATCCCGGACGCTGCTGGGCGCGGTAGGCAATGTAGCGGCCATCGGGCGAATAGAGCGGCGTCGAGTCGCTGGCGGGATTTTCGGCGGTGATATTTCTCGCAACCGGCAGGGCGGCCGAGTCCGCCCTGCCCACCGGTACGATCCACAGGTCGTTGTTGGTAGAGGCGGCCTGGTTCTTGTCGTGATTCGAGGTGTAGCAAATCTCCTGCCCGTCGGGCGAGAAGGCGTAGTTGTCCTGCCCTCCGAGCGAGAATACGGGCGCGTCGTAGTCGCCGGGAGTGAGGTCGCGAGGAAACAGAAACAGGGGACCCCCGATCGATTCATCAGGGGAGTAGAACCTTATCACGAAGATGTGGCTGCGCTTGCCTTCTTTGTAGGCGTTCCAATGGCGATAGAGTAATCGATCAAAGATTTGGGCTTTGACTTTCGACTCAGCCGCTTCTTTTACTTTCTGCTCATTGCAGTTCGCCTCAGCCGCCGGCGCACCATCGCATTCCGGGTAGATGTCGGACGTGACGAGAATATTCGCGCCGTCGGGTGACCAGAGTTCTCCGCTGGCCTCGGTCGCGATCGAAGTGAATTTGTGAACTGTATTCACCGTTCCCGCAACGGTGTTGAAATCCGCGATCCAGACCTGCGAGCCGCTTTCTTTTGTCGAGAGAAATGCAAAGCGCTTCCCATCCGGCGACCAGCGCGGACGGTCTCCATCCTGATCGGGAATGAGCTCGCGTTCCGTGGCTCCGACGTCTCGCAAATTCGGCGAGACGTGGGGCACCCCACTTTTTTCTGACCCACTGTTCTCTTTTGTCATTCCGACCGAAGCAGGATGATTCGCCGAAGGCAAAGCATCCTGCGAAGTGGAGGAACCTGCTGTTTGACTGCCATTCAGCGGCACGATCCAGATGTGCGGCGTCTTCGTGTTCGCTTCCAGATCGACGTCGACCACGCTGAAAATCACCCACTTGCCGTCTGGCGAAACCTGCGGGTCGCCCACGCGCTTCAGCTTCATCATGTCTTCGAAGGTGAAGGGATGCTTAGCTTGACCGACAGCAGAAAGTGCGAAGGTAAGCGCGAGAAGAGATAGAAGAAGACGGCGCATGTGCAGACTCCTTGGCAAACGGAAAAGTGTAGCAGGGGGGAGAGGAGAGCTTCTAGCTTCTCTCAACTTCTTATTTTTTCCCGACCGACCACAAATCTTGTGATCCTGAGGCCGGCGGGTTTTGCGGGCCGAAGGATCTATGCAACTCAGCGGGCAGCACTTATGCTGACGGCGAATTGCATAGGTCCTTCGGCGGGCAAAGAACCGCCCGCCTCAGGATGACAATGCTTTCTATCGAAATCTTTAGCCCCGCCAGGGATTAACTAGGAGAATGCCGCAGTCTTCGAAATCGGCGGTGTCGCGGGTCGCCAGTGTCGCACCGTCGGCCCGCGCTATGGCTGCGATCTGTGCATCGAATAAGCTGATTGGGCGTCCGTGCGTGCGGCGGTTCACCGCGATGGGCGCGAAGGCACGCGCGGCGTCCTCGTGGAAGGGGAGAACTCGGCCGGGAAAGAGCCCGAAAAACATGGCTTCGGCCGCCTCCAGCAACCCGCTCCTTCGCTTTCCTCGAGGAAGCAGTTCGATTCCCTGAAGGATCTCAGCCATGCTGACGCTGGTAGTAAACACGCTATCTCTCGACTGCCGTGCGAGCCAGCGACTGACGGCCGGCTCGGGCGACGCGGACATCACTTCTGACAAAACGTTCGTATCGAGGACGATCATTGGAGCAGCTTTTTAATTCTGCTTTCAGGAATCGGCTCACGCTTTGGGATTTTAAGATCGACGCCGCCAAAGGGTGCAAACAACTTGCGAATCGCGTCGCCGAGATTCTCGGGCTGAGAGTCGGCTTGAGTCAGCGCGATCTTAAGAATTTCGCGGGCCTCCTGCTCCATGGACCGGCCGTTACCGGCAGCCCGCAGACGGAGCCGGCGCTTGGTGGCCTCCGGAAGGCGGCGGATGGTAATGCTAGCCATGCAATCAATGATAGCATTGCAATCATTGATTGCACAACTTGGGCCCGCCTATCGTTTTACTCCATTGCGGTGTCATCCTGAGGTCCACGCACTTCGCGGACCGAAGGACCTATGCCCTCCCAGCGATGCCCTGGGTACTGGTAGATTGCATCGGTCCTTCGGTGGGCAAAATGCGCTCCGCTTAAGGATGACAAAACCCTTTAAAAATCAGATTCAGCCGCAACGGACCATGAAAGGGCTTGACCGCGCGGCTAAGATCACGCCCGGCAACCCATTTTGCTCTCTCGCATCCAACTGAATGGCAGAACTGCAGCGCATTCTCCTCCAGCCTCGCTGAGCGGAGAGGGGTTGGAGGGGAGTCGCCGCGGTATTTGCCACGTTTCTTCGGCAGCCCTCGCACTGATTCGATAAACTAGACACATGAGATTCTTGCCTGGCCGTTTTCTGTTTTTCTTTCTCTCTGCGCTGCTGGTGCTGGGGGCTTTGCCCCTGACTGCCCAGGAAGGTCCACTGGAAAACACGCCTCCGAAAGACACCACGCCGGATGAGATCATCAAGCATTTTGCGGCCAAAGAAAAAGAGTTCAAACTGGCGCGCGATCAGTACACCTACCGCCAGGACGTGAAGGTGCAGGTCCTCGACGGAGAGACTCCCAAGGGCGAATATCACGAAGTCTTCGACGTACTCTTCGACGACAAGGGCAAGCGCATGGAAAACGTGGTCTTCGCTCCGCAGTCAAGCCTGGAGCAGGGTGGCCTCTCCATGGATCAGGGCGATTTTGAGGACATCCGGCACCGGCTGCCATTCGTGCTCACATCCGACGAACTTGCGGAGTACAACATCCTGTACGTCGGCCAACAGCAGGAAGACGATTTGCATTGTTATGTCTTCGACGTCGCTCCCAAGGAGATTGTGGGGAAGAAGCGTTATTTCCAGGGCCGCATCTGGGTCGACGACCACGACTTCCAGATCGTCAAGACTTACGGCAAGGGCGTACCTGACATCAGCGATTCAAAGAAGCGCGGCAAGGAAGAGCATCTCTACCCGAAGTTCACCACCTGGCGGCAGCAGATTGACGGCCTGTACTGGTTTCCGGCGTATACCAAGGCGGACGACGAACTCCACTTCAAGACTGGCGACATCCACATCAAAGAAATCGTGAAGTACGAAGACTACAAGCGCTTCGGGACGAACGTGAAGATTCTGTACGAAGGCAAAGAAATTCCGAAGGGCGAAAAACCTCCGGATCAGAAGAAGCCGGACGCGACGCCGACTCCGCCGCCAAAGTAAGGCGTCCGCAGAAGTGTGCCATCAGCTTCCAGCTAAAAGCAGATCCCTCGCCTTGCTCGGGATGACAAAGGAAGCTTCTTGCTACCTCGCTCCGCCGGCGATCGAGGGAACCAGCAGAACTTCATCGCCTTCCTGAAACGCGTATCCGGGGCCGCCCAGAAAACGGATGTCTTCTTCGTTCACGTAGATGTTGAGGAAGCGGCGAATCTGGCCTTGATCGTCGCGCAGGTGTGGCTTGAGTTCGGGGAATTTTTCGTCGAGGACGGAAAACAACTCTCCCAGGTTCGCCGCCCCACAGGAGATTGAGCTCACTCCTGAGGTATGGCGGCGCAAGGCTGTCGGAATCTGAACTGTGATCGGCATGCTTACGCCCCCACGCCGGCAGCGATGACACCCGGAATTTCCGCCCCGTCCAGCGTCCGTTGCAAGTACGCTTCGAACTCGGCCAACTTGGGCGCGATCGCAGCCTCGGTTTCGTACGAGCCCGCCAGCACATCGGTGGTCTTCAGTCCGTTGCCGGTAATGCACAGGACGGTTGTTTCTTCGGGAAGAATGCGATCCTGGCGATAGAGTTTACCCGCCGTGCCCACGGTCACTCCGCCAGCTGTTTCGGTGAAAACGCCTTCGGTTTCCGCCAGCAGTTTGATCGAATCGATGACTTCCGGATCGCTGACGTCTTCGCTCCATCCACCGCTGCCCTTGATGGTCTTGATGGCGTAGTGTCCATCCGCGGGATTGCCGATGGCGAGTGAACGCGCGATGGTCGAGGGCTTCTGCGGCTCGATCTCCGAACTGCCGGTCTTTACCGCCGTCGAAATCGGAGAACATCCAGTCGCCTGCGCGCCGAAGAATTTCACTTCTTTCGGTTCAACCAGGCCCAGTTTGATCAGTTCGTCAAACGCTTTCTTGATTTTCACGATTAGCGATCCACCCGCCATGGGACAGACCACGTTGTCGGGCAGCCGCCATCCGAGTTGCTCGGCGATTTCAAAGCCTACAGTCTTCGATCCTTCGGCGTAGTAGGGGCGCAGGTTAACGTTCACGAAGCCCCAGCGATGTTCGTCCGCAATCTGTGAACAGAGGCGGTTGACTTGATCGTAGTTGCCGGCTATGCGAACGACTTTCGCACCGAAAACATTAGTGCCGAGAACCTTTGCAGCTTCAAGGTCGGACGGAATGAAGACCCATGCCTTCAGCCCCTCGCGCGCCGCATGGGCGGCGACGGCATTGGCCAGGTTTCCGGTCGAGGAGCACGACACGGTGTCGAAGCCGAAGGCTTTCGCCTGCGAGATCGCAACTGCGACCACACGATCTTTGAAACTCAGCGTCGGAAAGCAGACGGCGTCGTTCTTGAGGTAGAGATTCCCCGCGGCGGCGGTCGTTCCACTCAGTCGTTCGGCTAGTTGGGGAGCCGAGAACAGTGGAGTGAATCCGACCGGAAGCCGCGGCTTAAACCCCTGGGGGAGGGGCAAGAGTTCTGCGTAGCGCCACATGTCCGGGGATCGCTGGGCAATGCGCTCACGAGTAAAGGACGCACGCACAGCGTCGTAGTCGTAGGCAATTTCCAGAGGGGAGAAACAATCGTCGCAGATAGAGCGGGGCTGGTTTCCCCATGTCCGTCCGCATTCCCGACAGCGCAGTTCGTAGTTCGACATGTAGCTACTCGCCTTTCGTTTTCCAAAAGCAGCGAATAGCTGAGGACGAGCCGGAAAAATTGGCCGTAAAACACAAAGGCCTCTTTTTCCAGGAAAAGGAAAAAGAGGTTATCGGAATGCCAATACAGATCGCATGCCGAATCCCATGTTCCCCGTTTCCAGGAGAGAGTTGGCACCAGACATCCGGGATATATGATCTCGGATCGGTTGCCGTGGCGTCACAGGGCTCGTCCCTCAGCCACTCTGCATGAAATTCAGGTCTGCTCCCACTTTGGGTGAAAGCAAACTTGTCCCTAAAATATTACAAGGCGAGGCCGGGTTCGTCAAGAAGGAATCGAAACGAGCGCATCCAGATGCAGGGCGTCGCTAGCGCGCGAGTGGCGATCTTAGATGCGAGGGTGTCGCAGACTGGTTCCTCAGAATTCGCATAGCGGCGGAAGAATCTGCCACCGCGGCTACCATCAACCGATTCGTGCGGGTCATGGTGTTCCAGTCGTATTCGTAGGCGATGCCGCAGTTGGAGCAGATCTGGTAGTGGCGGCCGTCGGCATCGGCGCGAGGCCACGCGAAATGATGCCAGCACCGCTTGCTCAAGAGCCGGTTGAGGAAATTCATGGCAGCACCGTCCGGTTGCGGCCGCGCCAGTCATTGAGCCAGCGGTGAAAAAATGGCTTCGGCCGGCGAAGGACTGTGCGAACTGCGGAGGCCAGCATTTTCGGCTCCTGCGATTTTGACAGGAACATCTCAACCGAGCGCAGCTTTTTAGGTGGAAGTGGCCCAAAAGACGAAAGCAGCAGGATAGGAACGTCGGGCTTTAAGCTCTTCATTTTGGCCGCGATCACGTCCCCGCTCATGCCCGGCATCTGGTAGTCAAGGACGACGGCGTGAACTTTGTTCGTCCAGAACAGCTTCAGGCCCTCGTCGCCGTCGGTGGACTCGAGCACGCGATAGCCCTGCTGCTCAAGGAGGACCTTGCGGCCCATGAGATCGTTCCAATGGTCGTCAATGCAGAGAACGGTAATTTGGGGCCGTAACATCGCCGCCTTCTTCTTCGGCCACAGCGTTCATCGTAGACTTGGCGTCCGCGATCGGCAGAGGACGCCGGTGAAGTGGTGGGCAATTCTGAGTTGACCATCGTGAGGATGCATCTTCAAATTACGAACGTGCAGGCAGAGGGCTGGTACTTGAGGGTTTTCGCAATCTCTGGGGACCGGGACATCTCTAAATTATGAAATCCTCACTTCCCGCGAAGAGCGCGAAAACCATGCGACCGGCGGTTCGAGATTGCCGTCTTACCAGGCGCTGCTCACGCGATCAAAATTCCCCGCCCCAGCGCGAAGAACACGACAAAGGACGGAGCACCCCATCGACTTTCATAGGATCACTTCGTGGCTTCGGACAGTTCTTGGTCGCCGCATCAGAAACGGCGGTGCGGAACGCGGGTGCTGAGCAGCGACCAGCGCCAGAGCGATAAAAGTTGAGATGAATCGAAGAAGCCATCGCATCCGCTGAAGGATAGTCTGGCGTGCCCAACAACAGTTTCCTGTCTCTGTTGGGGTGTACAATTTCCCCCGACTCGCGCGCAGTATCGGATCGCGAGAACTCCTTCGCTTTTTTCGGGGACTCGAATCATGAAGAAAAGTTCGCAGATGTTCGCCGTCGTCTTGATCAGTTTTGCGGTCTCAATGTGTGCCGTCTCGCTCGCCCAACAATCGGACTCAGCCAAGCCTGCGGCGGCGGCGCCCAGGACGAAGCCTGCCGCCCAGTCTTCGGAGAAAGCCGCAGAGAGCGCCGCGAAGCCTGAACTCCCGCCTGAACAAAGGCCGGCAGTCCACGAAAGTTCCGGTGACAAAGAAAAAGACAAAGAAGAACACTACGACATGACCGAGGCGGCGCCGGCGGTGACCCATCACCAGATCACCGTCGACGGAAAGCTGCTGAAGTATACGGCGACCGCCGGACGCCTGCCCATCAAGCGCGGCGACGGCAAGATCGAAGCCGAAATGTTTTACGTCGCCTATACGCTTGAAGGCGCGGATTCCGCCAAGCGCCCGCTGACATTCGCTTTCAATGGCGGCCCGGGATCGGCTTCGATCTGGCTGCACATGGGCGCGCTCGGTCCACGCAAAGTCGTGCTGCAGGAGGATGGCTTCATGCCTCCCGCGCCGTATCGCATCGAGGACAATCCTTACACGCTGCTCGACAAGAGCGATCTCGTTCTGATTGACGCGATCGGCACCGGCTTCAGCCGCGCGGCCGACTCAGAGATGTTCAAGAAATTCTGGGGAGTCAAGGGAGACATCGAAGCCTTCAGTGAATTCGTCCGCCTCTATATCACGCGCAACGAACGCTGGGCATCGCCTCTGTTTCTCTTTGGAGAAAGTTATGGCACCACGCGTTCCGCCGGCATTGCCGGATACCTGGCTGACCGCGGCATTTCGTTCAACGGCATTACTCTGCTTTCGACCGTGCTGAATTTCGAAACGCTAGAAGAGAACTTCACGAACGATCAACCATATATTTTTCTGATTCCGTCGTTCACAATGATCGCGGGCTATCACCACAAGCTCGCCCCTGATCTCGCGCAAGACATGAACCACACCCGTCGGCAGGCGGAGCATTGGGCGTCGACCGAGTACGAGCAGGCTCTCGACAAGGGAGATGCAATGACCGCGCAGGAGCGGCAGAACGTTATCGATCAACTGTCGCGCTTCACCGGCCTGAGCAAAGAAGTGATCGATGAAGCCAACTTGCGCATCAACGTGCAGAAGTTCACGCATTACCTTCTGATCGATCAGAAACTGCGCATCGGGCGACTGGACGCGCGCTACACGGGGCCCGATCCCAACGGCCTGCTCGACACGCCTTTTTACGATCCGACAGGGGCAGCGACCGGGCCGCCGTTTACGTCGGTGTTCAACAACTATCTTCGGACGGAGCTAGGCTACAAGGTCGACACGCCTTACAATGTGCGCGCTCCGCGGGGTCCCAATGACAGCTGGGATTGGGGATCGGCGGGCCAGGGATTTCCTGACACGGCTTCGGCCCTGCGGCAAGCCATCGTGAAAAATCCGTATCTGAAGATACTAGTCATGGAGGGGTATTACGACTTGGCGACGCCGTACTATGCCGCCAATTACACGGTTGACCACCTCGACCTGCCGCCTAAGTATCGAGACAACATTTCGTTCGCCACTTACGATGCAGGTCACATGATTTATCTGCCCATGGACGGTTTGAAGAAACTTAAAACTGATCAAGCGGCATTCATGCAGAAGGCTGGGGCACAGTAGAGTTAGGGTCCGACGTCATCGGAGCCGTTATGGAGAGATGCTTTCGCCTGGCGTCGTTACTGGCAGCTTTTCTGCTCGCTGCGAGCGCGGGCGCGCGGGCCCAGAAATCCTGCGCGGAGATCATGGCAGTGAAGGTATCAGGCGCAACGATTATTCTTGCCGAAAGCGTAGCCGCAGGATCGTTCGCAGGACCTCCAACGCCGAATGGTAGCCGCGATCTGACCGCACCCTATAAGAATGTTCCGGCATTTTGCCGCGTCGTAGTGGAATCGAAACCGACATCGGACTCCGATATCAGAATTGAAGTCTGGATGCCCTCCTCGCGCTGGAATGGAAAGCTGCAAGGCACCGGTAAGAGCGGCTCCGCCGGGCAGATTGACTATGAAAATCTCGGCGCGAGCGTCAGCAAAGGATTCGCAGCGACCGCCACGGACGCGGGGAATTCTGAGTCGCCGGTTGATGCTAAACCGGCTTCGGGACAGCCCGGCAGAGTCATGGACAGCGGCCATCGCGGCATTCAGGAAATGACGCGCGTCGCCCAAGAATTGGTCCACATGTTTTATGGAAAAGATGCTCAGCGTCCATAGTCTGACGGCTGTTCACTCAAGACGCTCTGCTCTCTATGCAATCAGTACTTCGAAGTTCCGGTCACCGGCTGTACTGATTCTTCTTCTTGTCCGCGTGCCGTTCCATGCCAAGTTGAATGAGACGGTCGATCAAGTCTGGGTAGGCGAGTCCCGACGCTGCCCACAGTTTGGGATACATGCTGATCGATGTGAAGCCGGGCATGGTGTTGATCTCGTTTAGAAAAATCTTTCTCGTCTTCGGATCCATCAGAAAATCTACGCGCGCCAGGCCTGAGCAATCCACCGCCTGAAACGCCGCCACTGCCAACTCCTGAACGTTTTTGGTCTCGGCCTTGCTCAGTTTCGCGGGGATGATCAGCTGCGAACCTTCATCCAGATATTTCGCGGTGTAATCGTAAAATTCCTTTTCGGGAACAATCTCTCCGGGCACCGAAGCCGTCGGCTCGTCATTGCCCAAGACCGAACATTCAATCTCACGTGCCTTTTGTTTCGCGCCGCCGACGCCCTGCTCGATGACAATCTTGCGATCGAACTTCGCAGCCTCTTCGATGGCGGGCCCGAGTTCCTTGCGGCTGTGCGCCTTGCTGATGCCGACCGAAGACCCCAGATTCGCCGGCTTCACAAATACGGGATACTTCAGCCTGTTCTCGACCAACTTGTGAACTTTCTTCGGTTGCTTTTCCCACGCGGTGCGCAGGATCGTGACATGCTTCACAATCGGAATGCCCGCGGCAATGAACAGGGACTTCATGACATCCTTGTCCATACCCGCGGCTGAGCCGAGCACTCCTGCACCGACGTAAGGAATGTCGGCGAGTTCGAGCAAGCCCTGGATCGTGCCATCTTCTCCGAAGGTGCCATGCAGCACAGGGAAGATGACATCGACATTAATGGCGCGGTCGCTGGCGCGCCGCGTGAGAGTCGCGTCGCTCTGAAAAGGAACAAGCCCGCGCTCGCGATGCACCGGCTCCGGAGGGACCACAACCGACTCGCCCTGCGCCAACACGGCAGCAGAAGGAGTACGCTCAGGATCGCCGGCGCGCAGATTTGCCTGTGTGGAGCGAGAACCCTCGCCCGCTTTGCCAGTCAGCAAATTCTGAGCATCACCAGCGGTTAGCCAACGCCCGTCTTTCGTGATACCGATGGGCACAACCTCATACTTTTCCTTGTCGATGAAATTAAGAACAGAAGCGGCCGAGAGCAGGGAGACTTCGTGCTCTCCGCTGCGCCCGCCAAAAAGAATGCCCACGCGAATCTTTTTCATGACCTTTCAGTTTGGACGCGAACGAAGGCCGCGTCAATCACACCCAGAGTGAATACGCAGGTTCCTATTTTCAAGCCCACCGCCTTAGGGATGCAAAAACTCGGGGCCATCGAAATGGCCCCGATTTATTCACCTGGCTCTAACTTGCGACATCTTAACCCCGGTTACTCACTGGCGGTAATGGCACCAAACAGCCCGTCGCGCCCCTGGTTCGGACCGGCGGTGAAATACAGAGTATTCGGATCACCGGTGCCCGTCTTTCCGAAGGTTAGACCCCACAGACCGGAATTTACGATTACTTTGCCGGTCTTGTCCTTGAGCCGGCCCAGAAATTTTCCTGTCCCCGGGTCAAATGCATTGATAGTTCCATCGCCAAAGTTGCCGATCAGGATGGCATTGCTGAACTGGCCAAAGTTTGCAGTAGCCCTCACGACTCCCCAGGGTGCGTTCAGGTTTCCGTGCGACGCAAAGCGTTTCAGAAAATTACCCTCAAGGTCGAAGATGCTCACGACGCCGTTTCCGGCGCCTGCCACAGGGTTGCGCTTTTTCGCGCCTTGCACTGCATAGGTCACGAATACATGCTTGCCGAGGACCTGAATTCCGAATGGTGCATATCCGGCGGGCAGGGTCGGGTCAGTGAACGATCCCGGGGGAGCGAGCTGATCAAAAAATTGGGTATAAGGTTCGATCAACCCACTGTGAAAGTTAGTAACTGCAAGAAATGGCGCGCAACAATCTGGGGTCAGAACCGCGAGCCCCTTGTAGACCGCGCCCAGGCGAGAATTGTCGATGGCTTGCGTGGCAAATGACGGGAAATCGCCGTTGACGCTCGCCCACCCTGAGACGGTGCCATCCTCGGTCGCAATGAGCACCTGGCTGCGAACGCTATCAAGAATGAAACCATGGGTTTGATTGATGACGACAGCAGCTGGCGTTGCCGGCGATGCATCACCGGCGGGCACGAGAATAGCAAAGCCCACCGGCAAAGCGTCGTTGCCTTGGGCGTCATAGGTTCGGACGAGGCCTCGGTGATTGTCGGCAATGAAGAATGGCTTTCCCGGGATGAGCGCCAGACCCCAGGGGTTTACGAGATTGGGGTCCAAGTGTGCCGCGGTATTGGGCAAGTCTGAAACCAGATTGGTCTGCCGATAGGCATTGGTCTGCGCGGAAGCATTCACAATACCCGCGGTGATCACGCCCAGGAAACACGCCATTAAGATTTCCGGTTGCTTCACAGATTTCTCCTCCAACAGGGCAAAGTTATGGAGGAGTAGATGCTGCTGTCGTTACGGAAGCGTCACAAAACGCCGAAATGGTTTGCAGGTTTTACAAAAACTAGACACATCGCATGTCGAAAATTAAAGAATCTTTTTCCCGAAAGCTGACAATGCTAGTTCCACGGCCAGGTCGGCTGTGCGATTGTGCTCGTCGATTACGGGATTCACTTCGACAATTTCAAAGCTCAGCATGCGGCCGTGGTCGGCAATGATTTCCATAGCGAGATGCGCTTCACGATAAGTTGCGCCGCCCCGGACGGGAGTGCCTACGCCCGGTGCATCTTCAGGATCGATCCAGTCCATATCGAGTGAGATGTGATAGCCCGCAGTGCCGCGCCCGGCCAGGCGCAATGCTTCTTCCATCACAGTACGCATGCCGCGCTCATCAATGTCACGCATGGTAAAGACCCCGATGCCCGCACGCCTTACATTTTCTTTTTCGACCGCATCAATATCACGCACGCCGACGAGAACGCAGTTTTCCGGCTTCACCTTCGGCGAGAAATCGTAGATATTCCCCAGCTCTGACGGCCACAACCCCAACAACGCGGCGAGCGGCATGCCGTGTACGTTGCCGCTGGGCGATGACTCCGGCGTGTTGATGTCGGTGTGCGCGTCGATCCAGATGAGGCCGATTCGCTGTTTCTGCTGCCGGTAGAATTCCGCGACGCCAGAGACCGTGCCCGCGGCCATCGAATGATCCCCTCCGAGCGCCAAAGGGACTTTGCCCGCTTCAAGGGTCTTGAAAACGAGCTCGGCATGTTTGGTGCAGGTAGCCGTGATCTCCCTTAAGTACTTAGCATTGGCGTCGCCTTCTTTTTTTTGCTCCGGAATAGCTACTGCCACGTTGCCGCCGTCTTCGACTTCGTGCCCAAGGGCTTCGAGGCGCGCTTCCAGGCCCGCCACACGCACGGCCGAAGGCCCCATGTCGACGCCGCGCCGCGACTGACCCAAGTCGAGGGGGACCCCGATCACACGGATCTTTCGCGCGCTGCTGTTGGCAGAACTTGCGGTCGTCATAAGTCCTACGGGTAAAGCCGGTACAGCATTCGGGGAAATGGAATGGTCTCGCGCACGTGTTCGAGGCCACAGATCCACGCTACCGCGCGCTCGATGCCCATGCCGAATCCCCCGTGGGGCACGCTGCCGAACTTGCGCAGGTCGAGATACCACTTGAATGCTTCTTCCGGCAAGCCATGTTCGTGAATGCGCTGCAATAGCAATTCGTGCGAAGCCATGCGCTGCGAGCCACCGATGATTTCTCCGTAGCCTTCAGGGGCGAGAACGTCGACACATAAGGCTAAGTCCGGCCGTTGCGGATCCGGCTCCATGTAAAATGCCTTCACTTTTGCCGGATAACGATGCACCATCACAGGCTTTTCGAATTGCGCCGAGAGATAGGTTTCATCCGGCGAGCCCAGATCGCCACCCCACTCAAATTTTGATTCCAGTGCGCCCTTGGCATAACCCTCTTGCAGGTTCTTCACCGCATCGTCATAGCTGATGCGCGGAAATGGCGGCGCGATCTTTTCCAGCTTCGCAACGTCCCGGCCAATCGTCTTCAAGTCAACAGCGCGCCGCTCCAGACACCGCTTCACGATGAAACTGATCAGTCCCTCGGCGAGTTCCATCACATCATCGAGTTCGGCGTAGGCGACCTCGGGTTCGACCATCCAGAATTCGGTGAGGTGACGCCGCGTCTTTGATTTTTCGGCGCGAAATGTTGGACCGAACGAGTACACCTTGCCCAGAGCCATAGCCGTCGCTTCGACATAAAGCTGGCCCGACTGCGTAAGAAACGCCTGCTCGTCGAAATAGTCGACGGGGAATAAAGTGCTGGTGCCTTCGCAGGCCGCGGGGGTAATGATCGGGGGATCGGTGAGGGTGAAGCCGCGTTCGTCAAAAAAATCGCGCGCCGCTTTGATGATCTCCGCACGCACGCGCAGAATCGACGCCTGCCGCTGCGATCGCACCCACAAATGGCGATGCTCCATCAGGAAATCAGTGCCGTGTTCTTTGGGAGTGATCGGGTAGGGATCCGTTTCCGGCACACGCTGTACGACTTGCACATTCAATACGTCGAGTTCGTATCCGCCATGCGCGCGTTTATCCGCGCGAACTTTGCCTTCGACGATTACGCTCGATTCCTGGGTGAGCGTCTTGACCGCATCGAAGACTTCGGGCGCCACCGCATTCTTCGGCACAACTCCCTGAATGACGCCGGACCCGTCGCGAAACTGCGGAAACAACAGCTTTCCGCTTTCGCGCAGGTTGTAGAGCCAGCCGCGGATCGTGACCGACTGACCTTCGTGCTGGCCGATTTCCGCAATCGTCGTTACGGGTGAGGACATAAGTCAGATTTGTAGTTTGATACTTGAGTGATCAAATTCCTATGCTGATTCAAGCTTGTCGAACGTCTGCTCCAGCTTCTCCAGCGGATTCACTTTCTCGTCTTCCGCTAGTTCGAGCATCAGCGGCGGCGTCTGCGGCGCGGAACGGAGCAACTCCATCGCTTCCTTCCAGTCGATCGTGCCCTGCCCCGGCCACAAGTGCAAATCTTTATCCTTCGTGTTGTCATGCACGTGCGTGGAGCGAATATGGTCGCGCAGGATTTCAAATCCTTCGCGCACCGAACCCATCATGTGCGCGTGCCCGAAATCGAAGCAAACGCCCACGTCGTCGAAATGCGCGCCGCGGATCATCTCCACCAGCTTGTCGGGTGTGGAAAGTTCGTTCGGAATGTTTTCCAGCAGAATCCGCACGCCGAGCGGTTTGGCAAAGGCTCGCAAGTGCTCGATCGACGTCATGGCGGCTTCAAATTTCTTCTCGCTGAAACTCTCGTTGGGCGTTCCCAGGTGCTGTACCAGAAAGCGAAACGGAATCTGTTCAGCAATTTCGAGTGCACGTTTGATCTCGTCCATCGCCTCAACTCGTCCCGCGCGATCGGTCGAAGCCACATTCATCGGCGGAGCTCCAGCGCGTCCCCACTCGTAGTCGGCATAGAGCGGAGAGTGCACCGAGTAGAGCGGTATACCGCTGCCGCGGAACCACTCGGCAGTCTCCTTCACGTGCTGCTTGCGATTGGCATAGTCGAGATGCTGGCGCGCGGCGAAAATCTCGATCGCCTGCACGCCATTCCGCGCCAGCCCATCCAGGATGCCCGGATGCAAGCGCTCCTTGACGAACAGATATGTAGAAACCGCCCTCAGCATGCCGGTCCTTTGCTAATATCCAACCGCTTTCCCGCTGCTATTCCTGCCATCGGTCGCACCCAATCGCTCGCCAGTCTTTTCGTCAATCGCGATGCATTCACCGTCGCTCCAGTATCCGTAAGAATCCGGCCCTCGGAGGCCAATCTGAACGTTGTATCCCATTTGGCGAAGCATGCTCAGCGTATCGGGAGAGAACCACTTCTCCACGTTGAGCACATCAGGCAGCCATTGATTATGAAAGCGCGGTGCGTTCACCGCTTCCTGAATGTTCATTCCATAATCGATCACACCCATGAGGACGTTTGCGACCGTAGTAATGATCTTCGAACTCCCCGGTGAGCCCAGCACCATCACTGCCTTGCCATCATGAACGACGATGGTCGGCGTCATCGACGACAGCGGACGCTTCCCTGGCCCAATCGCGTTGGCAGCGCCCTGAATCAGTCCATCGGCGTTCGGTGCGCCCGGCTTCGATGAGAAATCGTCCATCTCGTCGTTCATCAGAAAACCCAGGCCATCGGCTGTGACGCGCGATCCGAACCAATCGTTAATCGTAGTCGTCACGGCAACCGCGTTCCCTTCCGCATCCACAACAGAGTAATGCGTCGTGTGATTCGACTCCGGAGGAGCATCAGCCGGAGGATGCGCGGCTGCATATTGTTCCAGCTCGGTGAATATCGCAGGCCGCTTCAATTCCTTGCTCGGACTGGCGTGGGTCAGATCAATGGTCTCGCGCCACGCGGCCGCATATTTCTTGTCGATCAACTGCGCCACAGGAATCTTGGCGTAATCGGGATCTCCCATGAACTCCGCCCGATCGAAAAAAGCCCTTCGAAAGGCCTCGGTTGTGAAATGAATCGACTGCGCTGACCGGTCGCCCAATTTGGCGAGATCGTAGCCTTCCAGAATGTTGAGCGACTCCACCAATACGGTGCCACCCGAAGACGGCGGCGGAGCGCTGATAATTTCGAAGCCGCGATACGTCCCGCGCACGGGTTCGCGCTCTTTCACTTCATAGTGCGCCAGATCGTCAGCCGTAATCAGCCCTCCGCCCTTCTGCATGGCTGCGGCCAACTCACGAGCGAGCGCGCCGTGATAAAAATCATCCGGCTTCTCCGCGATCCGTTCCAGCGTTCGCGCCAGGTCGAGCTGGCGAAAAATCTCCCCCGGCTTGTAGTAGTCACCATCGCGCTGAAATATACGGCGCGACTCCGAAAACTCCGCTAGATATTGGTCGTGCATCTCCCTGGCTTCATCTGACGAGAGCGTGTAGCCGTCGCGCGCCAGCTTGATCGCTGGAGCCATCACCTGCTTGAGAGTGAGCTTGCCCCATTTCTGCTCAGCATAGACCAAGCCGGCCACCGATCCGGGCACGCCGATCGATTTGTAACCGATTTCGCTCGCACCCTCGATCACATTGCCCTGCGTGTCCAGGAACATATCGCGGGTCGCCGCCGCCGGTGCCTTCTCGCGGTAATCCAGAAAATGCGTCGTGCCGTCAGCCATGCGGACCAGCATGAACCCGCCGCCTCCGATGTTGCCTGCCGGTGGATGCACAACGGCCAGGGCAAATCCCGTAGCCACCGCCGCATCGATCGCATTGCCGCCAGCCTGCAGTATTTCCGAGCCCACGCGCGAGGCCGATTCCTGCACCGTGACCACAATCCCGTGTTCGGCCTGGACCGGCCGTGTGGAGGCCGCCACCGGTGCCGTTCCGGCCAGGAGAACGATCACCAGGAAATTCACTGATGGGCGTGGAAACGACTTGTACGGAGATGATTTATGCGGGAATCTCATGCTGGCTGAAAGTGTTGGACGGAGCGAACTTCTGAGGCTAGCCGAGTCAGAGGAGCGGAGTCAAATCTTGTGTGCCCTGAGTGGCTAGCCCCTTCCCCAACCCTGGGCCTGTGCGAATCCGCGACGTCACGGGGACGTAGACGAGCCCGCGCCTCTGGCGCTCTGCTGCGCAACCAGCCAGGCCTCAGCTTCGGGGTAACTTCGAAACACATGGATCACTTCAAAATATCGCGCCGCCAGCACTTCGAACATCCGCATCATGCCGAACATCGCGTCGCGCGTCGCCACGATGGCGCAGGCTCCGAACTGAACTTTCGCGCGGACTCCAGCCAACTCCGTGGCGACCGCTCCGAGCTGGGTGGTCGCAGGCAGCGCATCCGCCTCGCTCACATCTAACAACACGTCCAGATGTCCCGCACAGGCGGGATCGTGACTCAGGGTCCGAAAGTGCTCTATTACTTCGGGAAATGTCAGAGGAGCGCTGCAGGTTGTACGGATGATCTTCGCTGTTTCGTCGATGCTGTAGGTCACGGGCATGCTGCTGTCGTTTCGTTTGGAAAAGGCTATCACGCGGATCGCGGATTGGGAGAGTCAAGCCATACGCGTTCATGGCAGCTTGTTTTCTCGATATGACAGCGAATCGAAAACTACTCTCTCTCACAAATCAAACCGAAATCGCCTCCTTCCTACCCAGGGAATACGGGTTGCGTCGAACCACCAAGCAATGACCGTCTTCTGATATATTTCCCGCCAAAAGGAGGGGTCGTAAAGCATATGGATATTCACGGTGTCGCGCCGCTACTACAGGTTTTCGACATGCCCAGCGCGATTCGTTTCTACCGAGACGTGCTTGGATTCAAAGTTTGGAGCTCATCCCAGCCGGGCGACGACTGCAATTGGGCCGGGCTGAGGTTGAATGGCGCAGAGGTCATGCTCAACACAGCGTACGAGAAAGATCGGAGACCTGACAGGCCGGATCCAGCGCGCGTGGCAAGCCACGGCGACATCTGCCTGTTTTTCGGCTGCGAAGATCTCGACGCCGCGTACAGACATCTGCGCTTCCATGGGCTCGATTTGAAAGAACCAAAACTCGCACCGTACGGCATGAAACAATTGTGGTTTGCCCATCCTGATGGCTACGCTCTCTGCTTCCAATGGCCGGCCACGCAGGCAACGTACGACTCCTGGGTCGCGGCGTACGGCCTGAAACCCAAAACGATCCCCTAAGAAGAGGTGCCTCGCCCGATCGGGCCAGCGAGGCGATCTACGTCCGCTCCATTAAATGAAGCAGCCGTTGTTTTACATCCGGCCATTCTGAGGCGACGATTGAATAGCGGACCGAATCGCGCGGGATGAAATCGGCGGCCATGCGATGAGCGCGTAGTGTTCCTTCGCACTTTCCGCCGATGCGCTGCAAAGCAGCCTGTGAGCGATGGTTACGCGCGTCAGTGTGAAAACAAACACGCAGAACCTGCCAGGAATCAAAAGCGTGACTGAGCATCAGCAGCTTGGCTTCGGTATTGGCCGCGGTGCGAATCGCGGAATGCGCCAGCCAGGTGTAGCCGATTTCACAGGCGTCCGGAACACCCCTCCCGTGAGACGGATGCCCCTCGGGCCACGCCCACCGCTCCAGGTTCCAGAAGCGCGTCGAACCGATGACGATCCCATCCGTGACGCGCACAATCGCGAAAGGCAGCGCGGTACCGGCGTCTCTCCACGCTAATGCAGTATCGATGTAGCGCTTCGCCTCTGCTTTTCCCTGCGGAATCGGACTCCACCGGTAGAGAGACGCGTCTCCCGCACTCGCTTCCGCCAATCGGTCAACATGGTCCGCTTCGAGCGGCTCCAGGCGCACGCTCTTACCTTGCAAAACAACATTCTCCGTAGTCATGAGTTCCACTATGCAATGAGCGGACGGTCGATCGCAACGCCGGGCAGGAGCTTCAAGACTCTAACTTCTTGATCACCGTCACTTTGCTGTAGGCCACGTGAAATCCCAGGCGCTCGGCGTTACGTTGCGAAGTTGTTCCACCCTGAGTGACGACAACGGCGTACTCGCCTCCAGCCTCGATCGCAGCCGCCATCCGCGCCCGCAGCAGGGCCGTCTGCAAGCCGCGTCCGCGATACTCGGCCAGCGTGCCAGCCCCGCAAAGCGCAAATACTTTGTGCTCGGGAATCACCAATCCCGCCCCGCATGCCACCAGGCGGCCATCGACGATCGCCCCAAACGCCAGCGCCCCGGGCATCTGGTAGAGCGGGGTAATCAAGCCACGGTAAGCCTCCGGCGCTCCATCGGGAAAGAATGCGCTCTCGACGATCGCGCCTGTGACCTCGGCCTCTTCTAAGAGTGCCCGCCGAATCTCACACCCTTCCGGTGGCGAAGAAAAGTTTTCATCCGGCGGCAGCTTCCGGTATAGAACGTTATTCAGCTCTGCGATCGCATACCCGCGATCCCTGAACATCTCAAACACCTCGGGGCCGTGCATCGGACACAAGTCCACTTGCGACGGAGCCCCGTGTCCGCGATAGAAATCCTCGATCCGATCGAGATCCTGGTTCGTGAACGCGCCGCCCAAGCCCGCGCCCGTTGCCCGTCCGATCGGCGAGCCTACTCCCGCAAAGATCATGTGACCGCCGCAGATTTCCTTTTCGGCCGCCCCGATCTCGGGACGCGTTCGCTGAAAGACTCTCGCGTATTCAACCTGCGGCATTTCCTCGCACGACTCGAAGCGGCGAGCCAGTGCCTTATCGATAAATTGCATCTCAGAAATCCTTTCTGGTTGTAAGACAGAGAAGTGCAAGAACGCCTCGCACACTGCGTGCGCTCAGGAAGCAACCAGCGGAATTAAAGGACGGCGGTCATAGGCAGAGCACTATTCTAACCCAGGGTGATCCACGGCTGAATCTGACGGCCGACGGATGGAAGTTTTTTTCACACTTGTTCGCGCGCTTCGCCCAGCGCAACCTTCACGTCGATCTTTTTCTTGTTGCGGTAGATGGTCACTTTCACCGTATCTCCGGCGCGGTGGTTATCCATCATCTGCGCGAGATCCTGTTCGTCCTCAACTTTTTGGTCGTCGATGGCGACGATCAGATCGCCGCCCAACATGATTCGCGTGTTGCCCAGATAGGCTGGTTCGGTGCCGCCGTGGAGTCCCGCTTGCTCCGCCGAGCCGTTTGGAGTCACCTGAATAATGAGCAATCCAAAATCGACAGGCAGGTTAAGTTCGTCCGCCAACTCCGGACTGATCGGAATTGTGCGTACGCCCAGCGCCGGTCGTCGCACTCGGCCAAGCGTCATCAGATCGTTCAGCACGGCTTTTGCGGTATTGATCGGAATCGCGAATCCAATGCCGGAATTCTGCTGCACATTCGACAAAATCATCGTATTGATGCCGATGACCTCGCCGTGCCAATTCATCAGCGGGCCGCCCGAGTTACCCGGATTGATGGCCGCATCGGTCTGGATCGCTTCGTCGATCATGGCGCCGTTGGGTTCGCGCACTGGGCGAATCGAACTCACGATGCCCCGCGTCATCGTCCCTGCCAGGCCGAAAGGATTGCCGATGGCATAGACTTTCTGTCCGACCTGCAAATTTCGCGAATCGCCCAGCACCGCCGGAACCAGATCGGGCGCTTTAATCTGGATCACCGCCAGATCGTGCGCCGGATCGGTCCCCACCACGGTCGCTTTGTACTTCTTGCGATTGTGCAAAGTGATTTCCACCTGCCGAGCCTCGGCGATCACATGATAGTTGGTGAGGATGTGCCCATCCTTGTCGATCACAAAGCCGGAGCCTTGCCCTTCCTGCGGAACCAGACCGTAGAAAAAATCATAAGTCATGGCGCGTGATGTGACGTTCACTACCGACGGAATATTCTTGCGGTAGACCGCAATGTTGTTCTGCTCTTCGCTGTCGAGGGTCTCCCCTGGCGCCGCCTCGGTAATCTCTACGTGCGCGGGATGACTCAGCCAGTTCGCCGCATGCAACCCACCCCCCTGCGAATTCGAACGCCAGGTCGTGAAATAGAAGAATCCGCCGGCAATGGCCAGCGTTAGAATTATGGGCCGCAGGAGTTTCATAATTTCAAGCCTTCCAGATTTCTGAACATAATTTCTGAGGTCAGGGGTAGATACGCCATCAGGGAACAAAAAGGTCCCTCGATCGATTCTAAACCCGGGCAGAATTGCGAAGGAGACTCCGCCCATGCGGGGACAGCCGCCCTCGGTTGTCCGGTTTTCAAGAGATCAATGCACTAAATCCGCTCGAACTGCGCTCGACTGGACAGCCGAGGGCGGCTGCCCGCGCATCGATTCATTTGCTAAGCGCCTCGGCACGGAGTTTCTCCCAGGCTTTCTGCACCTGCTCACGGGTCTGATCCACCTCGCCCGAGTTATCGATCACATAGTCGGCAGCCTTAATCTTCTCAGCGTCGGGAAGTTGCGCCGCCATGCGCCGCAGGACTTCTTTGCGCGCCGCATCGAGATCGATTTTCTGCCGCGCGGCGAACCGGGCAGCACGCTGATCGGCATTGCAGGTTACGACCACCAGCCGGTCGAAGCGCTCCGCTGCACCTGCTTCGAGAATGAGTGCCGCCTCCACAATCGCTACTGCGTGCGCATCCTGGCGGCTCGTCTCTTCCATCCATTCATCCTGGCTGCGAATCACCACAGGGTGCACGATGCGATTGAGTTCGTCGATGCGCGAAGCGCGCTCGTCCCCGGCCGGACCGAACGCCACTTCGGCCAGCCTGGCGCGATTGACGCTGCCGTCGGGATTCAAAATCTCACGCCCGAAGTGGCGGACGACTTCGTTGTAGACCGGCTCCCCCGGTTGCATGAGAGAGTGCGCGATCCGGTCCGCCTGGACCAGGTGCGCCCCCAGTGCAACGAACATGTCTCCCACCACCGATTTGCCAGAGGCGATGCCTCCGGTAAGGCCGACTTTTAACATAGCGCCATTGGCTACCGCTTGCGCATCTTCGCCGCCTTCACCGTGTTGAACATCAGCATGGCGATGGTCAGCGGCCCGACGCCCCTGGGCACGGGCGTAAGCGCCCCGGCAACCTCGGCGACCTCGGGATGCACATCACCGATCAACACCGAACCCTTTTTTTGGAAAGCCTCTTCCCGCTTGGCGTTGCCCGCGAAAAGGTGCTGGAATTCGAGTTCGTCGGTCACGGTATTCATCCCTACATCGATCACAGTCGCCCCCGGTTTGACGAAAGCGCGAGTGATCATTCCCGCGCGCCCGATCGCGGCTACCAGAATGTCAGCCCGCCGGCAAACTCCCGCTAGTTCATGCGTCTTCGAGTGGCACACCGTCACCGTGGCGTTGGCATTGAGCAGGAGCATTGCCGCCGGCTTACCCACGATGTCGCTGCGCCCGACGACCACGGCTTCACGCCCGGCAATCGGAATATTGCTTCGCTTGAGAATCTCGATGACTCCGGCGGCCGTGCAGGGAACCAATCCCGGCCGTTGCGTCGACAAGAATCCTACGTTCATGGGATGGAATCCATCCACGTCTTTGGCCGGATCAACCGCCAACAAGACTTTCTTAGCATCGACCTGTGCCGGTAGAGGCAACTGCACCAGGATGCCGTTGATTTCATCCCGCCGATTCAAATCTTCGATTAGCGCCAGCAGTTCGCCAGTACCGACCGATTCAGGCGGCGTCAGCTTCTCGCTGTAGATACCCACTTCCTCGCAAGCTTTGACCTTGCCGCGTACGTAAATCTCCGAAGCTGGGTTATGTCCAGCCAGCACCACGGCCAAACCGGGTCGCAAACCCGCGCCGGTCATGGCTTTCACCTCCGCAGCAAGTTCGCTGCGGATCTCCTGCGCGATCCTGGTTCCGTCAAGAATTGTTGCTGTCATGGGCCTTAATTCTATCGCAGGGCGACGGAGGATTTTATGTCGTACAATGCTCCGGTCATGATTGATAAAGAGCTTTTGGAAATCCTGGTCTGCCCCGAGTGCAAGCAGCCGCTCGAGTATCGTCAAAACCCCGAGAGCCTGAAGTGCCAGCAATGTCGCCGCGTCTATGCCGTGAAAGATGATATCCCGATCATGCTGGTCGACGAAGCGACGATCGAAGCCTGACAGCTCACAGCGAACCCGTTCCGCCTCAGGCACTGGATAGAGACTTCTCGCCCCGGCCCCAAACTTCAAGCTAGCCTCCGGCAGTCTGAGGTGAGCATCGGCGCGAGTTTGCAGGACGTTTTCGTAACCCCTTATCTGACGCCTTTCTTCGATTCCGGCATTTTCTGCCCCCAATCAGCTTCTGTCCGCGGCTGACCGATCCTGTCCAGCAATGACCGTAGTCATCTCCGAAACGACACAATGTGTCAGTTTTGAGATTACTTGTGGGTACCAAGAGTAGAAATTGCAGCTCAAGGCCGTACCGGACACGCCCGCAACTTCCGATATTCCTAGGGGTTAAATGAATCCAGAGGAAGTTGTGGACCGTACTGGTACTGAAAAGCGACTGCGGCATTTCAATTGCATGCAACTTCCACAGCTGCCGATGAGTCTAATACGGCAAAGGTAACCAAGGTCGGAGTCGGAGGTGATGACGGCCATGACTGACGAACTGATGATGATGAATGACAGGATCATGAACGACAAGGACAGGTTCACGGTGACCGAGTTGACGGCGCTGCGGAACGATCTGCTCCAGGGGGGCATGATCGATTCCTATGAGGCCGCCGAACTGCTTCAGGTGTTCCTGATGGGCCGTGGTTATGGGGTTTCTCCTAAGGATGCGCTCGACGCGGCAAGCCGGGTCGAGATGGCAGGGTGCGCCCTCCCAGTGTTGCAGCATGAACTGGAGAACCTCGCGTTGGTGATGTAACCGCGTCCGCGGGCTGGTGACCCCGCGCCGCAAAATGAGAATGCTGACTTGACATCCTGGGTAAGCCTGGTCGAAACACGACCAGGAACTCAGCTCCACAATAGAAACGGCCGGGCAAACCAGCCCGGCTTTGTGGCTTTTAGGCAGCTTTTTCGCGGATCGAGTGACGAAGTTTCTACTTTCTAGTTTTCTCGTCCTTAGCTTCCGGCTGAGGCTAAACCAGCACATCATACTTCGGGAACGACAGACCCATCCTGATGACGCGCGCTAAGGCGTGCCCTTCCAATAGGTACCGGCAGCAATTCCAAACGTAGAACGAGAGACGAGAGACGAGAAACAAAAAACTAGAAGCTTTTATTCATAGCGCAGGCTCTCGACTGGATCGAGCTGCGAGGCGCGGGTGGCGGGAATCGTGCCGAAGATAATCCCGACAATGGATGACACGATGATGGCGATGATCGCCGACAGCCCGGAAATCGGGAAATGGTAGTCCGTAAACAGACGCACCGAAAAAGGTATGGCAAGTCCGGCGAGGATACCGACGATGCCTCCGGCAAACGAGATCAGGATCGCCTCGGCCAGAAACTGGAAGCGAATTTCGCGATTGGTGGCGCCGATGGCCTTGCGGATGCCGATCTCGCGGATACGCGATGTCACCGTCGCCAGCATGATATTCATGATGCCGATGCCGCTAACCAGCAGGGTGACGAAGGCAACCAATATGAGCACGGCAGTCAGAGCGTTGGCGGTACGCTCGGCTACGCTCAGCAACTGCGTAAGATTCTGGACGCTGTAGACCGACTCGGGCCGATGCCGGGACTGCAGCACGCGTTTGATCGCGGCAGTGGCGGGAACCACATCCTGCGCGCTCGCTACAGAAAAATAAATTTGATACACCGCCGCGGTCGGGGTGAAGAACCGGCTCACCGTGTAGGGGATGAGCATGGTGTCTTCCTGGATTTCCGACTGGCCGAAGGTGTCCACACTTTCCTTGAATACGCCGATGATGGTAAAGGGCAGCCCGCCGCTCAGTTTGATGGTCTGGCCGACCGACTCCCGCGGGGATCCGTAAAGCTTCTGCGCGAGCTTGTCGGTAATGACACCGACCTTGTTTCGTCCGGCCGAGTCTTCGGAATCGAAGAAACGGCCGGCGAGCACAGTCAGATTGCGCACCCGCTGATATTCGGGATCGACGCCGAGCAACAGAATATCGCGCTGCTTGCCGCCGCCTTCGCTGATGCGGTCGCTGAGCGCAACCGTGGGTGAAGCAGCCACTACACTTGTGACCTGCTCCCGTATAGCCTGCACGTCTTCCGCCGTCATGGGATCGGGTGTCGAATCGATGCGTTGCGACCCGCCCTGATAGTCGGCGTAAATCATGTTCGCTCCGATGGCCTGGATCTGGCGCAGGACGTACTGCTTTCCCGTCATGCCGATCGTGACTACCAGGATCACGGATGCAGTACCGACCGCCATCGCGAGTCCGGTCAGCAGGAATTGCAGTTTGTTGCTGCAGAACGCGTCATAGGCAAAATTCAGGATCTCGCCCAGCCCTATGGTGAAGCGGCCTTGGGTTGAAAGAGATACAGATGTGCTCGCCATTGCCTAGATGTTAAACCCCGATCCCGCGGGCCCGCAATCTGAGGAGTGCCGGCGTCCGGTAGCGCTACTCCGCTATCTTCTGCCGCTTCGGGCCGCCAGCCACCGCCATCGCCGCGAGAATAACAATCAGCGGATCGACAGGACGAAAATAGTAGGTCTCGGGATGCGAAATGTAATACGTCAGAGGAAAGAACAGCAGGACGATCGCGAACCTCGCGCCCAGCGACCGATCGCGCTGAAAGACACGCCACAGCCCAAGCAGTCCCAGGACGCTCAAAGTTGTATCGACGAAAATGTTGGGCGGGTCGAGCGGTTCGTCTTTCAGGTAGTCGCGATCTAGGCTCCAGTAGCCGGTCCACATGTAGAGGATGCGGCGGCCAGTCATCCACACGAACCAGGCCGGGTGGCTGCGAATAAAATCTTTCCCCTGCTGAAGTTTGTGATCCATATAAGCCATTTCGCCGACGCGCTCGTATTCGGCGAGTTCGGCAGCGTTGTGGTTGGGATGAAGGGAGCGGTTGATCCAATGCTGGGTAAAGCCGTTGTTGCCGACGTAGAGTTCGAGTCCGAACCCGCTGCGCACAGGGATGAAGCGGTGAAAAATTTCGTAGTTGCGCCCGATCCAGGGTGAGAGAACCACAACGCCTGCGAGAGCTGCCGCCAGCAAGGGTGCTCGCCAAGGAAGCTTCTGACGATAGAGCCGGTAGATCGTCCATAGGCCGAGCAATGGCAGCACCGACAGCACCACCGGCTCGGTCAAGGCGGAAAAGGCGGAGAGCGCTCCGAAGGCCAGCCAGTCGCGGGCTCGCGACGATTTCTCTTCCTCTAAGCGCCACGCGAACCAGAACAGCCATGCCAGTTCGAGCGTGACCAGACAAGTCGACCATGCCCAATCGGCTCCGTAGTAAACGCCGTAGGGCGAGAGCGCCCATCCCCAGCCCGCCCACTTGGCCACCCGATCGCCGAATGCGCGCTTGGCAATGAGAAAAACTGGCACACAGGTCAGCGCCGAGAACACGCTGTTGAGCGAGAGTGCGGCAATGACGGAGGCTTTAGTCTCGATTCCGAAGACCTTGAAAATCCCGGCAAGCAGGTAGGAATAAACCGGTGGCAGGAGTGCCGACACACCCGTGGGCGCGAACGGGCTGCCGAATCCATGACCGGAGGCGATGGAGCGCGCGATCAGACCGAACGCCCAATGTTCGAGGACGAATGGATCCATCCAGTCGTGATAAAGAAACGGAATGACGGCGAGCCGTACCGCAAGAGCCACGGCCGCCATGAGAATGTACGGTCGAACGCGCAATAGAGAAGAAGAATTTGTCTGCATCAGTCAGTAGCGCAGTGCGAACGTAAGGCAGGCGTCCCGACAGCTTTTCCACGAAATGCTGGCGCTATTTTTCAGTATAGATGGCACACGCGAAGCTGACGGTTCTGGTAGGGGCAGACAAGTGCGCTCAATCGATTTCCTTGCTCTGCCGACACAACGATCCAGTCGACGCCGAAGTCACTCCTGAGGCGCTCAAAATCGGTCGCTTGAAAATTCCGCCAGCCGCTTTGCGCGTTCACTTCTTTCAGCCAGCGCGGGGCAAGACGGGGGACGCGGGATGCCATGCCTCCATCTTTTACATAATCAGCCAGTGCGCTGCGTTCGGCGAGCGCGCGAAATCCGTGGTAGTCCTCGCCCGGCAGTTCGACATAGTGAGGATCGAGCGCGAACAGACTGTCCACGGGCGTGTTCTGCCGAATCCAGGAGAAGGCCTGCAGCCACGCATTCTCTGATGCGGCGCCCGGCAGCTCGATATGCGCAGTCTCCGGAAACATCTGGCGCTGCGCGTAGAACATGCCCGCGCTCAGCGGCAGAAAAAGTAGTGCCCACCGGTAAACATGGCGGCCGAGAACGAAACGTCCGAGCAATCCCCCGACGATTAAAAAGAACATCAGGTAGAGCAGGTGCAGATAACGCATGGGTTCGAAGGGGCGCAAGCGTTCGAGCCTCGGCGGGAGCATGATGGTGAGGCCTACCACGGTCTGGAACAAGCCGTAATAGATAAGAGCAGATAGGAGCGGCGTAAGCACAGGAGCACTGGCCCTGCGCCCCTCGTCTCCAGAAACTGCGTTCGCAGCTTCTTCCCGGCGCTGAAAGAAAACTCTTAAACTGAACAGAATCACCAATGGAGCGAAGATTCCCACCCACTCGTACCACGCCCAGCGCGTGACGAAATAAAAGCTGCGAGTCGCCGCGGCTTGGCGCCACGCATCCGAAGAAGGTTCGAAGATCCAGCCGAAAGGGATGACAAAGCCCAAAGGCAGCAGAATCGCAGCCATGATGGGCAGGGCAGATTCACGTCCCGCCGACCGCCTGCGCTGAGCCCACCACAAAAACGTGCATAGAGAAATTCCAAAACTCGCCATGAGGACGTGAATCGCGAATGCGATCGCCAGCAGGAATCCGGCAAGCCAGAACCGCCGGTCGATTACAGCTACGAGAGCGGCGAGAATCGCGGCCGTCGCCAGCGTACGGGGATGGAGATATTGATCAGCGAGATTGATTCCGGTACCGGAAACCGGCAAGGTGAGCAGCGCTGCAACCAGGCTCACGGCGGCCCACCGCGCAGGGCCGTCAGAAAAACAATGACGAGCGATCCGCAGGCAACCGAGCAGCAGCAGAAAGATGGCTGCTATCTGCCACAGCAGCACCGTCCACGCCAGCGGCAAATGACCCAGCCGGACGGAAAATGCGATGAGCTTGTCAAAGATCGTGGCCTGAAACTGCAAGCGAAAAAAATCGGCGTCGTGGGGGAACAGCGCCGGGTTCAGATTTCTCTTGATCGCCGCCAGGTAGAAGGCATCATCTTCCAATCCGGGATGGTAGCCCATCACGAGAAATGCGGCGGCGGTCAACGAGAGCAATCGCGCGAGATTTTTCGCGGTAAGCATGTCGCTTTAGTGGCTGAAGGCAAAATACAGGGTGAGATGGGGGATGGTCCAGCGGGCCAATTGGCCACGAACTGGACAACGACGCGTTTGTCACTGCTCGGGACTATGGTTGGCGCGCGGGCTCGTTGTGTCCGACATAGTAGGAGTCGCCGCTGGATTCAAGTTTGCGGCCGCTGTCGCTGAAGCGAGGCAGGTGGATGATCCCAAAACGCTGCAGCGCAAATTGCAAAGTGGTGGCTACGACGCCAAGGCCGTACTGCACGCTGCGGCGAAAGTTGATCGATGAAGCCTCTTCGAAATATTTCGTGGGACACGACACTTCACCGATGCGGAAGCCAAAATTCACGCACTGCGCCAGCATCTGATTGTCGAAAACGAAGTCGTCCGAATTCTCCACCAGCGGCAACTCGGTTAGAACTTTGCGACTGAAGGCGCGATAGCCCGTGTGATATTCCGAAAGCTTTACTCCGAGGAAAAGATTCTCGAAGGCAGTGAGCAGGCGGTTGGCGATGTATTTGTAGATCGGCATCCCACCCAAAAGGGCGCGCCCACCGATGATGCGCGACCCAAGCACGACGTCATACACATCGTAAGCGACCATGCTCGCCATGGCCGTAGTCAGCAACGGTGTGTACTGATAATCAGGGTGCAGCATGATCACGACGTCCGCGCCCGCGGCGAGCGCTTCGCGATAGCACGTCATCTGGTTGCGGCCGTAACCATAGTTGCGGTCATGCTGGAAGACGCTCAGTCCCAGCTGGCGTGCGACTTCGACGGTGCGGTCGCGGCTATGATCGTCAACCAGAATGCGGATATCCACCAGGTCGGGCAGTTCGCCAACCGTGACCTGGAGGGTCTTCTCCGCGTTGTAGGCGGGCATGACGACCGCGATGCGTTTGCCGTTGATCATGGCCTCAATTGATTCAGTCGTCGATTCAAATCGAGTGCGGGACAGTATTTAGTCTACCTGAGAGCACGCCGGGCGCTCACTCGGAGTCGGCCTGAGATCTCCTAGACTTTTGCTCATACTCTTACACATCATTTTGCGGATCATTTTGCGGATCGAGGCTCATTTCGAGATCAATGAGCCGGCTGGCTCAGAATTTGTTCCAAATATTCGTGCCAAGCCGCGGCCCAAGTATGGGTGCCATGGCCGTGGGTCTTGTCACTGATGGGCAGCAAAACAAACGTTCCAGACTTGAGTCGCTTGCTCTCCCGTTCTGCAATGCCCAGCTCCGGCGGGTTGATAAAGTCATCCGCCGAATTGATCCACATCACGGGCGCAACGATCTGCTCAAGGTGCGGCGAGGGATCATAGTTGCGAGATGCATTCACCTGAAACAGCAGATCGTTCGCGTCGAGGTTCGAAATTCGAGCGGTAACAGAATCTGCGACAAATTTATCTGCTGCGTCCCGCGTTGGAAGATTTTTCTGCATCACGAGAGGCGCGCTACCTGCAATCACCAGCAGGCTTTGGGCGGTGCGCAGGCTTTGCGTTGGTTCTTCCTTGTATTCACCATCTTTCCAGTCCGGATCGCCGCGAATTGCATCCATCAGCATCTTGCGCCAGACGCGGTTCCGCCCCGCGATCTGTACGGGCAGGCACGCCATCGGCATCAGGGCATCCATGAAATCAGGATAAGTCTCGCCCCACACAAAAGATTGCATGCAGCCCATCGACGTACCAAAGATCAAGCGCAAGTGTTGAACTCCCAACGCCTCGGTCAACACACGATGCTGGGCCAAAATCATGTCGTCGTAATCATATTGCGGGAAACGCGCGTGCATACCGTCGCTCGGTTTCGACGACTTGCCATGCCCAATACCGTCGGGCGCGATGATGAAATAGCGCGCGAGGTCCAGCGGTCGTCCGGGACCAAACAATTCGTCAGCGAATTGTGGCGCCAGAAACTGCCGTCCCGAACCACCAGTCCCGTGCAGCAAAAGGACAGCGTTCGTGATTCGCCCGTTCGCATCGCGAGCC
>CAWJRY010000008.1:0-375294 GCA_963845405.1 uncultured Acidobacteriaceae bacterium
CCGCCTCGCGGCACCATGCCCGCCTCCTGATCCAAGACAATTTCGCCCGCTTCGCCGACTTTCCCAATCGGCAGCTACCAAATTGTATCTTTCCTGGCGGATAAGCGGACACAGATTTTTCGTGCGGTCCCAAGCGGTAGGGGCAAGCTGGAGAGTGTCTCAACCGAACAGGTGATCGCCACACGGGGCGGGTCGCGGTGCCGCCGGGTTCCCGCAGTGTACCATTTCGGGCGAATGCGCGAAGGCCGCTTTAGGCATCTCTACCTACGGCTCTGCACGCCTGTCCCGTGACTCCGCACGCGGACCCGTTGCTTGATGCCCCCTCCCGCCACCAGTAGAATCGCTCTCCCGCCGCCCAATGCGAGCCTTCTGTCCCTCGCTCAACGGCCCCTATAGCTCAATTGGTAGAGCAACTGACTCTTAATCATAGGTTCTTGGTCCGAGTCCAAGTGGGGGCATTTTTGTGCCGATCGCGCACCGCGTGCCGAACTGGCTTTCCTCGGCCCGACGCTCCGCCCGCGCTCGCTGCGATCGGGTGTCTTCATTCCGCAGGGGAGCTAAAGGGGTCGTCAGTCATTTCGGGCGAACCAAAGCGGACCATGAGCCATACCGATCGGCGTTCGGAAAAGAGAGTCGCTCAAGCCGGAAAATGCCAAGAAGGCGCTCGAACTCCATCGGCTGGCTCAGCGTATTACGTGCTCAACCGCGCCAAAGGGTGACTGCGGCTGTTCGGGACGGAGGCTGACTGTGCCGCTCTTCCAAGGTGTCACGCCAATTTGGACTCGAACGCACCTTCTGTCCGGCGCCCGGCCGCGGAAGATGTCAAGGCCAACTCGTCCGCGAGCCCTCGGAAATGACTCCCGTCCTGGTTGTCCCCCTCTGCCCTCTCCTCATCCCTGGCATCCGTCGCGGCATCTGAAGTCTAATGGTCGAACCGCAATTGCGAGGCGACAGGGCCGTATCTCTTCCAGCCGACACCGGACAGGAGACCACGCCATGCCGTCCACGCTTGCCGCCGATCTGCTTGCCGTTCTTGACCGGCTGTCTGGGGGCGTTCACGCCGGATTCCGACCGGCACACGCCAAGGGGACGATGTACGCCGGAACGTTCACTCCCGGCCCGGCCGCGGCCGGCTTGACCCGTGCGCCGCACGCCAACCGGCCGTCGACCCCGGTCACCGTGCGGTTCTCGCTCGGGGCCGGTGTGCCGACCGCGCCGGACAACGACCCGAGCGTGGCCAGCCCGCAGGGGATGGCGGTCCGGTTCCACCTGGACGACCACGTCCACACCGACATCGTGGCCCACTCGCACAACGGGTTCCCGGTGCGGACCGGCGAGGAGTTCCTGGAGTTCCTGCGAGCCGTGGCCGCCAGCGGTCCCGATGCGGCCCCCCCGCCGCCGATCGTGGCGTTCCTGGGGTCCCACCCGACGGCGAAGACTTTCGTCGAAGCACCGAAGCCGATCCCGGTGAGCTTCGCGCGGCAGGCCTACTTCGCGATCACCGCGTTCAAGTTCACGAACGCGGCCGGTGCCACGCGGTTCGGCCGGTTCCGCCTGTGGCCCGAGGCGGGGACCGCGTTCCTCACCGCCGACCAGGCCGCCGCAAAAACGACCGACTTTCTTGCCGCGGAGATGTCCGAGCGCCTGGCCGCGGGGCCCGTGACGTTCCGCATCCTGGTGCAACTGGCCGAGGCCGGCGACCAGGTGGCCGACGCGACGGCCGTCTGGCCGGAGAACCGAACCACGATCGAGTTCGGCAGGCTGACAATCCGCGAGCGAGTGGACGAACTGACGCCAGAGCGGCGGAAAATCATCTTCGACCCGCTCCCCCGCGTCGACGGCATCGACTCGGCCGGCGATCCGCTGACCGAAGTGCGGTCGGAATCTACCTGCTCAGCGGCCGCCGCCGCCGCGCGGCCGCGCGGAAAGTAAACCACCGCGCCGCCGCGTCGAAGTAGGCCGACGCGGACAACGCCTGGGAAGCTGCACGGGGAGGGATCCCGTTCTGCCCTTTTGGATCCAGCGAACGGATCGAGCACGGCAATTAGGGCTTCAAGGCCTGCCTCTGCGGGGCCAATTCTTCGGGCGGCAGCCGAGGGCGACCGCCTGAAAACCCCGACCGGCAGCCGTTGACGTTTCACGCGGCGCCGCGGCGCCGCATGGCGATCAGGAACAGACCGAACAGCGCGAGGCTGAGCACGGTCAGGACGATTCCGAACAGCGGCACGGCGCTTGCATTTTCGCCCTCGACGAAAGCCGTCGCGGCCAATGGCCCAAACGCCGCCCCCAAGAGTTGTGCGGCGGGAACCAGCAAACAGGTGTTCCTCGTGGAATCCGCCGCCAGGGTCATGCCGATCATGAAGGGGACGATGAACATCCACACGAAACTGATCGCCAAGACGGCGACAGAGAACATCCAGAGCGTGGGGCTGGCGCCCAGAATCGCCGCTGCGATCAATCCCACGACGCCGCAGCCGAGAATACCGAGGCGGTAGTCGGGATACGCCTCGAGCCACGCTGCGGCGAGCGAAGCCGCCACCTGCACGAACAGGCCAATGGAGACCAGCTCGCCAACCGTTTTCGCGTCGATGCCGACCTTCCCGCCCAAGGGATCGAGGAATGTCCAGACAGCGACGACGAACATGAAAAAGAGCACGATCATCAACAGAGCGAGGAGGGATTTCACCGTGAGCACGCCATCCATGCTCGTGCTGGGCTTGGGCATCTCGCCGTATTCCGTGGGGACGAGCAGGGCCACCCCAATCGAAACGAGGCACACAATTCCGAGCGCGAGGAAGCCGCCGTTCGCCCCCCCTTGCCGGAACAATCCACCCGGCCAATCCGAGGGCGAGGAGGCCTTGGGCCAGGGCCTGCATGGCGAGGAAATATCCGCCCAGCCGCTCGGCGTGGCGGGAGCGGGCGATCAGTTCGATCGAGACGGCGACCATCGCGCCTTCGACCAGGCCAGCCAGCGCCCGGTCGATCAGGATCATCTTGGGGCTGCCGGCAACTGAGACCGCCGAGTCGAGCGCCGCCAGCGCCACGAGCAGAACTGCATTTGAGCGCAGATCACGCTGCGAAAAAACCATCGCCGCGACCGCGGAGCTCACTCCGATCAAGAGCGTCTCCACCGTCGCGATCAGCCCGAGCTCAGCGAGATCGAAGCGCCTTTCGGCCTGCATGCTCCATACAGGATGGGGATCACGCCCAGGATCAGCAGGCCCGCGGAACCAATCCACAGGGCGGGGGGCCGTGCCGGCCCCCGAGGGGTTTCCCACGAGCCAATCCGGATTCGGCACCGGTAGGGAGCCGGCCGTCGAACCACTGTCCGCCATGTTTCATTCTTTTGTCGAACCGTTCCCTCAAGGCTGGCGGGGACTTCTACCAAATCCGTCGGCACATGGCGGTACTACCGTTTCGCGCAGCGACGATTCGATTCGGTCGAGCCAATAGCTCGGATGTCGGCGAATATGGCTCACCGCGATGATCACCGTTTCTTCGGGCCGGTGGAGAGAGAAATCGCGAGGTATGGAAATCGCCTAGCAGGCACCGACGAACTTCCTGCGGACCAGAGTGGCACTCCAACAGCGAGCACGCCTGGGCCGAATCCCGAATCTTGTGGAAGGCCGCTTCGAGTTCCTTCAAGAACTGATCACCCAGTCCGACCCGTTGATCGTCCTACCAGACTGCCGCCTCGAGGGCTTCCAGGTCCGCGGCCGGCAGGATCGTGAAGTTCACGACCGGGACTTTGCGCCCGGCGGTCGGCGAGGTACTGACGCATGCGTTGGATGACGGTTTCGGCATCCAGGGGTCGGACCTCGCTTCGGTCGCAGGCGTCGATTCGCCGCTCGATTTCCTCAGCCCATGCCGACGCAATTTCCGGCGTCGCAAATTCGCCGCCGGTGAGGCTTTGCTGGATAACGTCCGCGACATGAGCGCGGTCATCTGCGGAAAGGGCCAAGGCTTGTTGGGCAATTTCTTCGCGAGTCGACATCAATAGCTCCGTCAGGTCACGGGCAGCTCCCATTTTCGCACGGCCAAGCGTCGCTGTCGAGTTGATTCGCGCGAGCGCGGCGCCTTGGCACCCACGGCGACGGCATACTTGCCACGCTGACTCTTAATCAGCAGGTTCTTGATTCGAGTCCAAGTGGGGATTTTTGCCGCCCAGAACAATGATTCGGCATCAGGGCGTAGGCGGAATCCGCTCCGAGGCAGGAAAAGGTGTCAGGGTGCGCCGGCACAAGCCGGAGGAGAGTAGCGAATGAAAGAGTCGTACGAGGTAAGACCTAGCCAGTCGCCTCGGCCTCGAGTGATGCGTGGTGTCGGGCAACCGGCAAGGCGAAGCGTTCACAGAGGCACAGCCGGGCCGTGTATTGAGCTCCGAAAACATTCTTTTGCGGTGGCCGACCTTGTCCTGACAAGGGGAAGGCAACAGTGATGTCGAACGATCATGGCGAGTCCGAGTCACCCCCACGGAGTCTAAGACCACGCGCACGGTTGGAAACTTTCCTCGCGGAAGCCGGGAGACCCCGGAAACATCCGTTTCCTTCGAAGCGGATCGGTCGGAGAAGGCGCGATGCCACACGTCCGACATGCACGTTTCCGGGGAGTCAGACAGTCTCATAGTACCAAAGAAGCGGGCGAACAACGACGGACTGCCGACGGCTCGGCGGAGTCTGTGGAGGGAAGGGGGCTGACCGAGGAGAACGCCGATCAGACCTTACTCGCGCCGGACACAGTGCCGGGAACGCGGGTGCATCGGACTGCTGGGCGTACGAGCAGCATGCATCTGCGGCCAGCTCGTCATCATCCAAGGTAAGAGCCGTATGCGGTAGTTCCGCACGTACGGATCTGTGCGGGGGGCGGCCCGCAAGGGCCATCCCTACCGCGATAACACCCCCGAGTCGGCGAAGGTCGTCAATCGTCCAGGGTGTTGACGACAGTTCGTCGATCTCGTTGCTCCGTCAACCGGCTACGAGTCGCGAGAAGCATCTTGCGAAGGTGCTTTTTCCCCTCGAATCCGTTGGGGTGGCCGATATTGCCCAGCGGGGACTCGCTGGTGATCAACATTTTGCCCTCCGCAGCAAAGATGGCGTGGAAGGGAACACCTTGTCCCCGGCTCCGTGGGAGCCGTTTGGCAACTTCGGCACCATGGAGGAATCGCGCACGTCGTCGATCTTGAGGAAGACGTAGTCCTGCTCCAGGAGTTCCTTTTGATCGTCGAGCCAGCGAGCCAGCAAAAAGCAGGGCTGACAATAGCGCTGGCTGATGCGGACCTAGACTCGCGCCAGACTTGCGGGCTGTCGCGAAGGCTTCGTCCCATTCCTGCCGGGCGTCGACCGGCGCGGCGGCGCGTGCCGGCGAATAAAGTCGGATGCGAGTTTTGGACCGGCCGGGTCTTTCGCGTCAATTTCGATCCGGCCGAGCTCTCGCCGGTTCGGATCCATCGCCAGCGCGAAAGCCTTTCCCTTCCCGGGAAGGGGCCAGTGCTGGGAATTCGCAAACTTCGTGATCTCCGGGGGCCGATTCCTCGTTTCAGAGATCCCTCGGATCTCGAGGAAGGAGATCAGTTCCTTCGTCGAGTCGTCGCTTAAAAAATTGTCTCCCACGAACTTCTTTGTTTCCTCGGCCGGCCGAAAGAGCAGAACCAGGCGCGCCGAAATGCGACAAACGGCAATCGCGCAGCGTCTCTGCATAGCGCGTCGGCGAAAGAAGGTTTGCCACGACGCCTCGATAGCCGGCTCACCCGGCGCGGGCGCGATTCGCCGGGGACCAGGTAGATGTCGTCCAAAAACTGCTCGCGGCTCGGGCCGTTCAAAGAATCGGCGAACAGGCGAATTGTGCATTCGCACGGAAGCCCGGAGATCGAATAGTTGCCTCGTTCATCGGTTCTGGCAGGGAAATCTGCAGCCTGGAAACTTGTCGGCCAGTTCTTCGACCAGTCAAATTTCCCGACGTGAACAGCGGCGCGAACGGCGTGGCTCTTCACAGGCCGGTTCCCGTTGCCCAGCAATCGGCCGCGAAATTCGACCGTCGGTTTGAGCTTCAACTCGAGCGGCCGGTCGAAATGATCAACGACGGCGACGACGGCGGCCCGGGAATCTTTCGTGCGGGCGTAGATTCCGATCTTGGACGCCTTGGACTCGAAGCTGAACTCCCCCGTGTCGCTTGCTTTGCGGGTCAATCGCTCGTGCGTTTCGCCGTCGACGGAGCCGATTTCTATGTCTGCCTGCCGCAAGTTGGCCGCGACGCCGGCTGCCAAGTGCAGGCGTCCCCTGATCAGGCGAGCGGCGGCAACGTCCCGGTGAATCTCGAGTCGCGTGAGGCCGTTCGTTTTCACGTCGGCAGACGCTTCCGATCGCCAATCGGGTGTGAACACAGAGGCTTGAATTTTTTCTCCGGCGAGGGCAAACGTGCGAGCCTTGCCGTGTTCGTCGGTCGTCGCCGACCAGCGGCGACTGCCCCTGCCGTTGTGCTTCGTCCCGTTTGCGTGCCAGGAGAAGTCATGAAGCGTTTGCAGGAAGATCGACTGGTAGGCGATCGGAGCTCTTGCCGGCCCTGAGGTGAGGGCGAGCTCGACCGGTTGCCCTTCCGAGAGCGTCAGCGACGGTGGGTTCGTCTTCTGCGTGTCCGGATCGTACGGGATCAGATCGATGATGTTGCTGACGTAGCGAGCGTCATTGAGATTGATGCAATACGTCGAGCCCGGGAGATAATCCGCGGCGAACTTGCCATTCTCGTCCGTAAACGCATACCGCACGTCCGATTGGTTTTTCTCTTCGCCTTGAAAGGAATACATCTCGACATAGAACCCCGCTAAATCGTGGCGGGCTGAGGCGAGCTGTCCCACGACTCGCTTGCGGGCAGCGAATCGGCTTTTCCGCACTTTGACGAGCATCGCGCCCTTCACGGTTTCGGCCTCTCCCGTCCTGACCCAATGCGGATCGGCAATCTCGACGTACGAGCCATGCGTTTTCCAATCGGGAAACCAGCGGTAGACGGCCTCTCCCTGGTCGTTCGTTTTCATTTCGCGTCCGGGCGTCTCTCCGAGAAATTGATAATTCGGAGGGCCGGTGCCCACGGTCAGCACAAAAGGCAGATCACGAACGGGAGCCTGGTTTTCCTTGTTGACCAGGCGAATGACCTGGGGACGGCACTTTTCGAGTTCGACGGTGAACTTGCTTCCCGACGGGTCCCGCGGGGGATCGCGATAAAACGCAAAGCCCCCGACCTTGAAGTCGTTGGTCCACGCTGTCAGTTGGGCCAACTTGTCGCGATTCATCAATGGAAGGCGGGCGACTCCGCTCCCGTTCGTTTTCGCCGAGTGCGACACGCCGTCAACCTGGGCGACGACAAAGGCATCGCGGACTTTGTTCCGTTTTCCACGACGGTGACGTTCCAAAAGCGTTCCGGCGGCTTGAGGGAGAGCTTGATCCCGTCAATTGCCGCCTGGCGCAATTCCAATGCCGAAATGGTCTCGCGAGCCATGCGTTGCCCGTCCGCGGAAGCCGCCGTCACGTGGACGCTAAACCAACTGCCACCTCCGACGGGAACCCAAACCTGAAAGCGGTTATGGTAGAGCACCACGGAGAGATTCGTCGCGAAGATTGCAGCGCTTTCAATGTGACGCTGAGTTTGCAGCCGTCGGTCGGCACCCCGGTCGAATCGACGATTTCGCCTGCCAGCTTGATTCGCAAATGCCTGCCGGTTCCCGCCAGCCAGGCCGGTTTGACGGGACAGATGTCGCAATTCGCGGTCCCGCGACCTGCGCGAAGCCGCGCGCGTCGAATCGACTCGTGGAAAGGAGCATGACTGCAAAACAAGCCGCAGCAAGACGATGCCTTCGTCGAGAGCAAGGTTTTCATGGTTCACCTGGCGAAGCCCGCAAACGTCGCTTCGAACGCGGGAACTCGCCGCACAGTATGGCAAAATTTTCCCGGCCGCCACAAGCGATCTCGTCGCAATCGATGGCCGGCCGGCTCGGCTCGAACGGCTTGATCAGGCTGGCCTCTGTTGGCAATTGTGTCCCTGGGGCCATCGTGCCGTGCTTGGTGCCGGCGGGCCGAACGGCGAGCCGAACGGGTAAAGACCACTGACGGTCCGCTCGAGGAGTTCAGGCATGCGACGGGTGACGGAGCGGCACACGCCGACTCAAGACCAACTTCGGGCCGCTTATGGCAAGACGATTCGCGACGTGATTGCCGCCGACTTGCGGATCCTGTTCGTGGGGATTAACCCGGGCCTGTACTCGGCGGCCGTCGGCCACCATTTTGCACGGCCGGGCAATCGTTTTTGGCCCGCGTTGCAGGGGGCAGGTTTCACCGATCGACTTCTCTCGCCTTCCGAAGAGAGACTTTTGCTGGATCGGGGCTACGGCATCACGAATATGGTCAATCGGGCCACCGCGAGAGCTTGCGAACTCACCGCAACCGACCTGTCCCACGGCATTCGACGCCTTGAGCAAAAAGTCCGGCGGTTTCGGCCACGCTGGGTCACGTTCCTGGGAATCGCGGCTTATCAGGCGGTCGTTGATCGGCAAGCGAAGTCGGTCGGTTCGCAAACGGTGATGTTCGGAGGCGCCGTGCGTCTGGCTGCTGCCAAATCCAAGCGGACTCAATGCGCATTACCAGCTTCCGGCTTTGGTCCGGTTGTTCCGCGACCTTGAGATTGCCGCACGGCAGGCAGGGTGAGGTCAAAAAGGGCGGGCGACCTGACGTCGTGACGTCCTGACCTCGTGTTGTGAACGAAACGGATTTTTCTGTGGTGGTGGAGGAGCGACGTAAGATATTGTGGCAATTAAAGTTACAGTAAAAGTCGCCACGCCATGCTGAGCCGAGAGGGGGATTTTTCTGTGGCGGTGTCGGGACCCCCTTTCTACCACAGAAAAACCAGAAAAATCCCTCGCGGCGAGGGACCGAGCCGGAGTGAAAAGGGCTATTTTCTTCGGGGAAAATCGTCTTTTGTCGGGTCGGAAAAGGCTCTTTTTTGGGGAGGGCTTTCGCGTCAAAAAAACGGTCAAAACGCAAAAAAACCGGCGGATGGCCGCCGGTTCAGTCCGGTTTCGCCCCCAAAAGGGGTCGTTTTTGCGCAGAAATGACGCCTTTCGCGCGAGGTGTCGCTGCCGCGATATTCCACGCGGCCCTGTTAGGCCACCTTTGTCAGTCGGCGATAGGCGCGGCGGACTTGGGCCATCGACTGGGCCAGTCGTGTCGCGAACGGGCCGCGGAGTTTACTGCCGTGATCGGCCGGCAGTCGCTGCGAGGACCGTTTGCAGTTCTCGCAAGAGGCCGTCCTTTTCGGCGGCCAACATGCTCGCCGCGTGCCGGGCGAGGACGTCGTGCCGTGGGAGATTGGCCGGGGGCCGTCGTGTCTGTTTCGAGGATTTTCGGGATGAAGCCGGCGTCCAACAGCATTTTGGACAGAGAGTTCAAGGTCGGCCAAAAGGACCATGTCGACAGTCCCGACAGCGGATCCTTGAAGCCGCTTTCACGCCAGTCCGCGCCTTCATAGCCGTCGACGGTGCGAGCGGCCCGGCTCGCGCGGCAATAATGCGTGTTCAGATAGATGACGTCGCTGACGCCTTGGAGCCTGGTGAGCAATTCCCAGGGTTTTGGGAGATGGTACAAGAGGCCGACGCAATAAACGGCGTCAAAGCGGCCGAGGGAGGCGAGAGGGTACGTTTCGAGGTTGGCTTCGATAAAAGCGACCTGGGTGATCCCCAGCAGGCGCTGCACGAACCTCGCCTTGGCGATGTTATAGTCGCGGCCCTCGACGGCAACGATTTCGGAGCCGGGGTGCCTGGCGAGTTGGAACGTGCCGCCCCCCTGGCAGGAACCTAATTCCAGAATCCGCCGTGCCTCGGGGACAAGCTGGAAAAACTGACCGGGCCGAACATCCTGATCGTGGTTGAAGCCCGAGCCGTAAGTTTTGCCCCCGATCGAGTAGCTCGCCAGCCATTCGGATTGCTGGCTCAGCCGTTCGTATTCTGGCTGGAGTTGCGAATCCATCAGCCCTCCTCGGTGAGTTCAATCGCGGGTGCGCTGGTCGCGTCGTCCGTCGGTCGAAAACCTCGGATCAAGATCGCCGACAAGACGTTCGCGCGGCCTTATATGTCGTGGCGCACCATGGGTCAACGTCATCACGGATCACGCTGTCTGTGCTTTGTTGACGGTGCGGGTTGGCAAAGGGATTCGGTCGGATCGGCAGGAGTCGCAGCTCCCAAAGATCCCTCCTCGGCAGTCACTGCTCTTGTTTGGCGGTCAGGTCGGCCTTTAGAATACGGACGGGACGAATCTCCTACCCGCCTTGGTTCCTCCTGCCTGCAGTTGCTCCTGCCCCAGTTTGTTCCTCACGTGACGCCGCACGCATGACCCGCGCCGTTCGCCTTCGGATATCGCGTAAGCTGGTCCTCTTCTTACTTGTCGCGGCCGGATTAGCCGGCGGCATGCAGACGAGCTGGCACTGGTATCGCGGGCGCACCAGTGAACCGCTGTTTCGCACGGACCATCCGACGCGCGGCAGCCTGGTTGCCACGATCGTCGCCACGGGCACGATCGAGCCGGAAGAGGTGATCGACGTGGTCGCCCAGGTTGCCGGCCAAATCATCTCCTTCGGCCGGGATCCGGCCAACGCGAAACGCACAATCGATTACGGCTCGCCGGTCGAGCAAGGGACCGTGCTGGCTCGGATCGACGATCGCTGTATGCCCCCGAGGTCGCCATCGCCCGTGCCGACCTGGGTGTGTGTGCGGCCGACGTCCGACATGCGGAGAGCGAACTGATCCAGATGCATTTCAGCTCCATAAGGCCGAGCGTGATTTGCACGCGGCAAGCGGCTGGAGCTGGAACACTCGATTTCGCAGACGGAAATCGACGCTTGGCAAAGCGCCTGGGAGACGGCCAACGCCTCTGTCCCGGCGGCCGAGGCCGACCTGGAAAAGGCGAAGCAGTCGGTCGAAAAATCGCGAGGCACGCTCCTCAAAGCCGAGAAGAATCTCGGTTATTGCACGATCAAGTCGCCCGTGAAGGGGATCATCATTGATCGTCGCGTGAACGTCGGCCAACCGTGGTGTCGAGTTTGAACGCCCCGAGTCTGTTCTCATCGCGAAGGACTTGCGGCGGCTGCAGATCTGGTGTCGGTCAACGAGGCCGACATTGGAAACATTATCCCGGTCAGGATGTCACGTTCACCGTCGACTCCTACCCGGCGGACGCGTTCCACGGCGTTGTCGGACAGATCCGGCTGAATGCCACGATGACTCAGAACGTCGTCACCTACACCGTTGTCGTCAATGTCGAAAACGGAGACGGCAAGCTCGATCATTACGCCTCCGCAGGCACGCCGCAGGGAACCGCGCAACCCGCCTGATACTGCGGCTGTCGGTAAACTGCTCCCCTACCTGACGGCAAACGTGCAGTTCAAAGTCGACGAACGCAAGGACGCGCTGCTCGTTCCCAACGCCGCGGTCCTGACATATCGGCCCACGTTGGCCCTTGTGGCACCGGAATTCCGCTCGCAGTACGAACAAGGCTTGCGGCGTGCTGCCGACGATATCGGATCGAGCGTGCCGCCAAAGGCCGGCTCACGCGCCACCCGATCTGGGTGCCGGACGGCGACTGCGTCCGACCCGTCAAAGTGCGGGTGCGCCTCACCGACTGGCTGCATACCGAAGTGGCACGAAGTCATCAAGGAGAAACTGACTCCCGAAGCCGAGGTCGTGATCGGCGAAAACGACTCGGCTGTCAACCGGGAAGGGACCGTGAACCCGTTCGGACCCCATTCGTCGCGGCGGAGATAAAACGTGTGTGACCGGCCGTTCGTCTGTGGAGGGACAACGATGGAATTCATCCGGCTCCGCGAAATCCGAAAGACGTATTCACTGGGTGAAGTCGCCGTGCCCGTGCTGAAGGGCATTTCGCTCGACATCCGCCGCGACGAATGGGGTCCGAACGGGTTCACGGTCCCTTCCCGGTTGACAGCCGAGTGGTTCGCCAATCACGACCTCGGCTTCGGGAGAATGCTGGGTGTGACCGGACAACCGCGCATGTTGGGCGAGAATCGCATCGAACCGCTGGAAGCTTTTGGCCTGAAGGTGATTTCCGTGGGATTTCTCAATCCCGGCGACAAGCCGATTATCTGGCGCGGGCCGATGCTGCACCAGATCATCCGGCAGTTTCTGGGACTGGTGGAATGGGGACAGCTCGATTACCTCGTGGTCGATCTGCCGCCGGGAACGGGCGATATCGCGCTGTCGCTGGTGAGACCGTGCCGCTTACGGGAGCGGTCGTGGTTTCGACTCCATCGGACGTCGCGCTGCAGGACGCGCGCAAGGCCATTGAAATGTTCCGCCAGATGAAGGTCGACGTCGTCGGCGTGGTCGAGAACATGAGTTATTTTGTCTGCCCGCACTGCCAGCATGAAGTGGATATTTTCTCGCGCGGCGGAGCGGAGAAGATGGCCGCACAGTTCAGCGCACCGTTCCTCGGCGGCATTGAGCTCGACCCCGACATCCGCAAGGCTGGCGATGGCGGCAAGCCGATCGTGCTCGAAGGCGAAAATTCACCGCACGCCAAGTCGATCTATGCATTTGCTCGGAACGTGGTGGCGCGCGTGGACGAGATCAAAGCCAATGCTCCGGCCAGCGTGATTTCTATTCAGTAGGCACGACCCAGCGCAAGAGTTGCCATCCTGAACGGCGCTTTTGCCGCCTAGGACCTTGCACTCCCCGGCAAGTTGCACAGTTCCTTCGCGGCAAAAGCTGCCGCTCAGGATGACAAACCTTGAATTGTTAGGCTCTGAAGCGCGCAGGCGAAAGACTTTATCCGGCTCATCGTCCTTTAAGACCAACCTCGCCATCATCTCGCCGAGTGCCGGGCCGTGTTTAAATCCGTGGCCGGAGCCGCCGCCCAGGAGCCACACATTTTCCAGTACTGGATGACGGTCGATGATGAAATTGCTGTCGGGAGTTTGCTCGTACTGACAGACGCGCGTTTCAATCAGCGGTGCATTCTTCAGGGCAGGGAAGCGGAACGCAACGTATTCGCGAATATCTTTTAAAGTTTCTTGACTGACCACACGCTCGCCGTTGGTGGGATCGAAGGCCGGCCCGCGGGTATCGTCGGCGATCTTGAATCCGCGGCGTCCATTGCCGGGGATGCCATAGCGAAAGCTGCCGTGATGATCGGCCCACACGGGAAGATGCTTGTCGTTGAAACGATCGTCGCCCGGCGGCGCGCCGAAGAAGAAAATGTCCTGCTTGGTGGGTTGGATGAGATCGCCGATGGTTTGCGGGAATAATTGGCCGAGCCAGGGGCCGCAAGCGAAGACGTAGGCGTCGGCTTTAAGCTTAGAACCATCCGAGAAAATGAGCCAGCCAGGCCAGGGCGCACTTTCCGGCTCGATGATTGCGCCTTTCCTGTATTTACCTCCGGCCGCGATGAACGCGTCGACCACGGCCTGACAGCTCGAACGCGCGTCCAGATATCCGCATTCGGGTTCGAAGATCCCCCACTCGATGCCTTCGAAATTAATCTGCGGCCACCGCTTCTTCATCTGGACGGCCGATAGTTCCTGAAACTTGATTTTTGCAGCGCGCAACATTTTGACGGAGCCGCGTTCGAAGCCGTCGCCGCGTTCCTCGGCCATCCACAGAACGCCGGTGCGATGCAGAAATCGCCGTTTCCAGCTCCGCTCGTATTTTGCCCACAGCTGCAGTGCTCGGGCCGCCAATGTGGTGTAGGGCTGATCGGGGCCGTAAGCGGCGCGCATGATCCGGGTCTCGCCGCCAGAGGATGCGCGCGAATTGCCCGGACCCCAGGCGTCGAGCAGTGTGACGCGAGCTCCGCGCTCACGAAGATGAAGGGCGGTCCAGCCGCCGAAGGCTCCGGCGCCGATGACGGCAATGTGAGGTTTTGATCTCATGGTCGCTCGTACATGATAGCCGTACGATGCTCGCGAAGACCAAAAGCCTTTAACCGCGAAGTTCGCGAAGAAAATCCGCAAAGGACGCAAAGAAAAGCCCGACAGCCACCCTCCTGTTGCAGCGAACTTTGCAGTTAGGGGCTTTCTGCGGAGAGAGGCGGGGGCGCCCTTGACACTCCCCCAACCCGTTCCTAGAATCCAAACAGAATCGCAACTTTGGTCCAAAAGCTAAGCTTCTGCATCTAAGATAGTTAGGTAGAATGGATCGGACGCAGGTTCTCCCTCAGATCGCCGCCGTTCAGTTCGGGATACTGACAGAAACATTTCATGCCCGTTGACCCCAATATCGGGAATCGCGAACGCGAAATTCTGACTGCCATCGTTGAGACTTTTATCTCGACGGGCGAGCCGGTTGGATCGCGCACGCTTTCGCGCTCGAATCGCGAGGGGCTGAGCCCTGCGTCGATTCGAAACGTGATGGCTGATTTATCCGATGCCGGCTTTCTCGAGCAACCACATACATCTGCGGGCCGCGTGCCAACCACCGAGGCCTATCGCTACTACGTCGAGCAGATTTCTGGTAGTGCGCGCCTGGCTCCGCAGGAAGAGAGCATGATCTCGGACTCGCTGGCGGGCATCACGGATGTGCAGGAGTTCATGGAACGGACTTCGCATGTCTTGTCGCTGATCTCGCGCAACGTCGGAGTCACGGTAGCGACCAGCGGTCCGAAGAATGCCCTGGAGCATGTGTATTTCTCCCGCCTCGGGGACCTCAAAGTCCTAGCTGTGCTGGTGACGCGATCCGGATTGGTGCGCGACCGCGTGTTGCGTCTCGATCTTTCGCAGTCCGATCTCGATCTGGCGGCTCGATATATCAACGAGAATTTCCGCGGGTGGACCATGGAGTCCATGCGCGTGGAGCTGGGCCGCCGCCTGGAGCAGGAGCGGAGCGAATACGACCGGCTCATGCACTCCATCGAACAGCTTTACAAGCAGGGTGCGCTCGCAGCCGAGCAGGGATCGCAAGTGGTCTTCGTCGAAGGCGCGGCTAACCTGGTCGCCGGCGAGCAGGACCGCGAACGACTGCAGGAGATGCTGAAGACGCTGGAGGAAAAAGAGAAAGTTGTGCAACTGCTTGGCGCCTATCTTGACGTCAAGCAGGAAGCGGTGCGCGTAGTTATTGGTCTCGATGCCGCGTTGCCATCGATGCAGAACTTTGTTTTGATTGGAGCGCCTGCGCACGCGGGCAACGAAGTTATGGGCTCGCTCGCGGTGATCGGCCCAACACGCATGGACTATCAGCACACCATTACTGCAGTCTCGTATATCGCACGTTTGTTCGACAAGATACTGAATGAATCGGAGTGAACTACAGCAGTCATGGCGAAAATAAACATTAAATCGGAGGGCGAGACTTCAGCGCTCGACCTGGAACACGAACTTTCGGCCGGGGACGGGGACGACTCAACGGAAGCGCAAGGAGTGTCCGGGGCTGCGGGGATGGAATCGCCGGGTCTCGCGGCCGAATTGCAGAAGTTGAAGGCTGAACGCGACACCTTGGTGGACCGTCTGGCCCGTGCCCAGGCTGAATTTGAGAACGCGCGCCGCCGCGCCAGCAAAGAGCAACAGGATTTTCGCGACTACGCCGCGGCCGATGCCGTCAAGGCACTACTGCCGGTAATCGACAGCTTCGAGCGGGCGCTGACGGTTAAATCTGCGCCGGGAGACTTTCGCAGCGGAGTCGAACTGATCTACAAGCAATTGCAGGACGCACTGGCGAAAATGGGCGTGCGGGCGATCCCCGCCAAGGGAGAGCCGTTCGATCCGCATGTTCACGAAGCGATTGAAATGGTAGAAACCTCAGACGCGGCGGACCATGAGGTGCTTGAAGAACTACAGCGCGGGTACAAATTCAAAGACCGCCTGCTGCGTCCCGCGATGGTAAAGGTCGCGAAGAACCTAGGAAAATAGAACCGTGCGGCCGCTGGATTCATTCCGGCACGTACGCAACTCTGATTATTGATCCCTTGAAGGAAGGCTAGTTCTGACGACGAACACGAAACGCGACTACTACGAAGTGCTGGGCGTGACCCGTACCTGCACCGAGATTGAACTCAAGAGCGCCTATCGCAAGCTGGCTCTTCAGTTTCATCCCGACCGCAATCCGAATAATCCCGACGCGGAAGACAAGTTCAAAGAAGTCAGCGAGGCTTATGCCGTGCTGGCCGATTCGGACAAGCGCGCCGTCTATGACCGCTATGGCCATGCGGGGCTGGGCGGTGGACCTGCTTCCGGTGGCGGAATCGATCCTACGGTTTTCCAGGATTTCAGCGACATCTTCGGAGAATTCTTCGGTTTTGGCGATCTCTTTGGGGGCTCAGGAGGACAACGTCGTAGCCGGGTGCAACGCGGCGCCGATCTCCGCGAAGATCTAACCCTCGAGTTCGAGGAAGCTTTTTTCGGCAAAGAGACTCGCGTCACTGTCCGCCGTCATGAAGCCTGCGAAGAGTGCCGGGGCTCCGGCGCCGCTCCAGGGAAAGGCCCCACCTCGTGCCGTTCGTGCAACGGGCGCGGGCAAGTTCGCTACCAGCAGGGATTCTTCAGCATCGCTCGTACTTGCCCCACGTGCCAGGGGGCGGGAAGCGTGATCACTGATCCGTGCCTGAAGTGCAAAGGCGAGGGCCGCATCCTGCGGCAGCGCACCGTTGATGCCAAGATTCCGGCGGGTGTGGAAGATGGAACCCGCATTCGCTTTGCGGGCGGAGGCGAGGTTGGACAGTTCGGCGGTCCGGCGGGCGATTTGTATGTTGTGCTGCATGTGAAGGAACATCCGTTCTTTGCGCGGGAAGGCAACGATCTACACTGTGTCGTTCCAGTCTCTGTTGCACAGGCCGCGATGGGCGCGGAGATTCGCGTCCCCACCATGGACGGCGAGCATACGTTGAAGATTCCCGAGGGCACGCAGCCGGCTACGACATTTCGCGTCCGTAATAAGGGCGTGCCCGTGTTGAATGGGCACGGCAAAGGCGATCTGTACGTCGAGGTCCGCGTGCAGATACCCGGCAAACTGAACAAGCGCCAGCGCGAACTACTGCAGGAATTGGATGCGCTCTCGAAAATCGATAATCAACCACTGCTGCGCTCGCTCTTGGGCAGAATGAAAGATATGTTCGGCTAAGCGGTGACAAGTCTGTCGGCCTGGGAGCTAGAGCCTTCTTCAGAGAAAACGCCGCATCGCAGCGCTGAAACGCCGAGCCACTCAAAAGTTCTATGACCCGCCGCCGCTGGATCGCCGACGAAATTTCCAACAACCGGGCTGCCCTCACCGGAGAACACGCCGAACACCTGATCCGTGTGCTGCGTGCGCAGGTTGGCCAGGAATTCGACATTGCTACCGGCGGGGTGGTACGCACCGGACGCATTGTGAATGTAATCCCGGATCGAGTTGAGTTCGAGCTCGGTGAAGAAGTCCCCACGACGGCCTCTGCCCAAATCAGCCTGCTGCTGGCGGTCTTCAAGTTCGACCGCATGGAGTGGGCCATTGAGAAGTGCACGGAGCTCGGTGTCGCTCGCATTGTTCCGGTGATCGCTCGCCGGACGGACGCGCATCTGGCCGGCGCCTCCGCGAAACGTTCCGAGCGCTGGAAGAAGATTGCCCTCCAGGCAGCCGAACAGTCGCGCCGGACGGAACCGCCGGAAATTGCAGACCCGATCAGGTTGCGGGATGCTATTTCAGTCCCGGGCTCTTTGCGTCTTGTACTCTCCGAATCAGAGAAAGAGGTTCAGTTGCGCGATGTCCTCGCTCTGCGTTCGGAAGGCGGGATGGCCCTCGCGGTCGGACCCGAGGGTGGTTGGGCCGATGAAGAATTACAGCTCTTTCGTAATTCCCGATGGATCTCGGCTTCGCTTGGTTCCACGATCCTCCGAGCCGAGACTGCAGCTATTGCGGCTACCGCGATCGCGATCTCAGAGCTCAGGCGGGCGTGATTTCCTCAACGCCACAGGTGATATTCTGACTTCCAATGCCGCCGTCGAAGTCGAGTTTCCGTCCCGCGTCGTTCATTCCAGACGATCGCCAGCGGGAGGCCATCGAACATGTGCATGGCCCGATGCTTGTCGTGGCGGGGGCTGGCACGGGCAAGACTTCGGTCCTCACCCATCGCATTGAGCGACTGGTCCGAGAGGGTCATGCGCATCCCGACGAGATTTTGGCGCTCACTTACACCCTCAACTCCGCGGCGGAGATGCGACAACGCCTGCGTAAACTCGTTCCGGGGAAGACCGTCAACGCCGCCACATTCCATGATTACTGCCTCGGGCTGCTCAAACTCGTCCACAAAGATTTCGGCGTCCTCGACGAGCAGGATATGTGGATCTACCTGCGCCGCCGCATCCGCGACTTGCATCTCGACCACTTTGTGCGGGCCGCCAACGTCGGGCAGTTCCTCAGCGATCTTTTGAAGTTCATTGATCGCTGTCACGACGAACTGGTCACGCCTGAAAAGTATTCAGCCTACGTGGACCGCCTGGAGCGCGGAGAGGTTTCTATCCCGCGGGTTGCGAAATCCAAAGCAGAGATCGATGACGCCGAAGTTCTTGGACGCTGCCGCGAAATTGCCCGAGTGTTTGCCAGGGTCGAGGGCTGGCTGCAGGAAGAAAATCTTGGCACCTTCAGCCACATGATCGTCCGCGCCCACGCCTTGTTGCACAGCGACGAGCAATTTCTGGCCGACGCCCGATCTCGAGCCCATTTCATTCTGGCCGATGAATTCCAGGACGCCAACTTCGCCCAGATCCAGATTCTCGCCCGCCTCGCCGGAGGTGAAGGAAATATTTTCGCAGTCGGCGACCCCGACCAGGCCATCTACCGGTTTCGCGGGGCGTCGAGCGCCGCCTTCGAATTGTTTCATCGCTGCTTTCCGGAATTCAAACTCGTGGCGCTCGAAAAGAACCGGCGCTCGACCACGCCGATCCTGCGTACCGCTTTTGCTTTGATCGACAGGAATCCTCCGGTATTCGCCAAGCACAGCGACGGTGCGCTGGCTTACCGGCGCGCTCCGCTGCAGTCGGCCCGCGACGAAGAAGCGGGAAAAAATGAAGTCCAGTCCACGGGACTGCCGGTCTATGTTGTGGTGCTCACAGAGCGGGACGCAGAGGGTCCGGAACTGGTCAGCTACATTCGCGACGCGCAGAGGAAATCGAAGTGCAAGTGGTCCGACTTCGGCATCCTCTATCGCTCTCATTATCAACGCGATGACGTTGTCCAGGAGTTGGCCGAGGCTGGCATCCCGTTCGTAATCGAACGCATGGACATTTCGGACACGCCCGAGGCGCGCGACTTGTTCGCCTGCCTGCAAGCGGTAGTCAACTCGGGGGATGACATCAGCCTGTTTCGAGTTGCGGCCCTGCCTTGCTTCCGGGTCAACCCGGAGCACTTGCGCACAGTCCTGAGAACAATCGCCCGTGATTCACGGGACGGCAAGGTCGTTCCGCTTTCCTCGTCGCTGCATGGCGTGCAAGGTGGCGCTGAAGTTCTTGCAGCCGTGCAGCTCGCCCGCGAAGAGATTCGGCGCCGGAACGCCAAGGCACGCGTAGCCCTCGACATCATCGTGAAGCAGTTTGCCCTTGATGCAACTTCACCCGTCCTTCAGGCCGCCCTGAATTTCGTGGCAACCTGGGAACAAAAGAAGATCAACAAGACCACCGAACTGGAAGAACTGGTCGACTATCTCGGGTATTTTCGCGAAGCCAACGGGGTGATTCCGCTCGAAGCCCGCGAAAACGAAAACGCCGTGCGTCTGATGACCGTGCATGGAGCCAAAGGGCTGGAGTTTCCGCACGTCTTCATTCTGCGCGCCAATGCTCAGTCATTTCCCAGTTCCTACAAAGAAACGCTCGTGGCCTTCCCCAACGAACTACGCGATACAGACTCTGTAGGCCACGGCGACGACAAGACCCTGCACAACGAGGAAGAACGCCGGCTGTTCTATGTGGCCATGACTCGCGCCCGCGACTCGCTACGCATCTACTCGCGCGAAGGCCGGGGAAAGGTCAACAAGAATCCTGACGGGTACATGCGCGAACTGATCGAGAATCCAAGTCTGGGCAAATGGTTCAAAGCGATCCCGGCTAGTGGCGCGCAGACCAGATTCGACATTTTCGCCGAAACGGCTCTGACGTATCCGGCAGAGTCGCAAACCGCTGCCTGGTTCGAACTGCCGGTGATCGAGGGGCTGAGCGCCAAACTAAGCGCATCGGCTGTCGACACCTATGAACGCTGCGGGCTGCAGTTTCGACTGGAACGCGACTGGCGGATCGCCGGCAAGCCTGCGGCTGCTATGCAATACGGGGCTTCGATGCACCGGGTGCTCAAAGACTATTTCGACTCCGTTCGCGCCGGACGCCCCAGGACGGACGAAGAACTCATCGACCAGTTTCGCGCTGACCTGGCCGCGGCCGGAGTTCAGGAAAGATATCAGCATGAACTCTACGAAGAGCAGGGAATCGTCCAGTTGCGCGACTTCCTTGCTTCATTCCGGTCGCTACAACCCCCGGAAGTCTTGCATACGGAAGAGCCGTTTGAGATTCGCGTCGGCGAAGTCACGGTGCGTGGCCGTATCGACCGTATTGACCGCCGAGCGAACGGCAGCGTGACCGTCGTCGACTACAAAACAGGCAAGGCTCGTGATCAGGAAAATGCCGACAAGAGTTTGCAGCTGTCACTTTACGCGATCGCCGTCAAAGAAAAGTGGGGCTTCGAAGTAGGCGGGCTCAGCTTCTACAATCTGGAAACTAATCTTCCCGTCGTCACGACGCGCACCGAAGCCGATCTGCTGGCAGCGCGCAACCGCGTGGAAAACGCAGCCATTGGAATCGCGAGCGGGAAATTTGACGCCAAGCCCGGTATGCATTGCGCGTTCTGCTCGTACCGGAGTCTTTGTCCAGAAAAGGAAAAACGCATTCCACGAGCGACACCGAGCGAATCGAAACGAATCTGATCGATCAGATCAATGAAACATCTGCTGTAAAAACTTAGGGGACGCTTTACGCGTCCCCCTTTTTGACTTCGTACTGAACTTTCTTAGTGCTTCTTTTTCTTCTTTGCCTTTTTCTTGGTTGCCATTGTTTCTATTCTCCCTTCCATTTTTCATGGAAAATTCGCAACGTTGTTTTGTTGCAACTATTTGAAACATAGAGTTAATGAAAAATGAAGTCAAGAGAAAAATGACGATCAAATCGCGCGAAGTCGTGGTACCAAAGTCACGCGACGAAACTTCGCGAGAGAAAGTCAACGGAAAAGTTCGGATGAAATTAAATTGCAGGCAGTTTTCGTGAAGCCAGCCGAGTCAAACCACCGCGCGCGGATCAACTTTGGAAACGGCTGCGTGCTGTTCTGCATCCCCCGACCCACGCTTTCGTAATTCCGCACGCGCGCCGCATTTCTCTCTCGCCTGCATCTATAATGGCAGAGCGAAATGTTCGCGGGAGCTTGATTCATGGCCTCTTTCGACGATGTTGTCATCATCTCCGCCTGCCGCACCCCAGTGGGGAAATTTCAGGGCAGCCTCTCTGATTTCACTGCACCGCAACTCGGCGCGATCGCCGTGCGGGAGGCGGTCCAGCGTTCCGGCGTCGATCCGGCGCAGGTTGACGAGTGCATCATGGGCAACGTCATCACCGCCGGGCTCGGTCAGAATCCGGCGCGGCAGGCTGCAATCTTCGGTGGACTGTCTCCTGCGACAGGTGCCATGACAATCAACAAGGTTTGCGGTTCGGGATTGAAATCTGTCGCACTCGCGGCGCAAGCGATTCAGACCGGAAACAGTTCAATCGTCGTCGCGGGCGGAATGGAATCGATGACCAACGCTCCCTATCTGTTGCCGCAGGCGCGTAAGGGATACCGTCTCGGCAACGCGCAGATCGTCGACTCCATGGTTCACGACGGCCTGTGGGACATCTACAACGACTACCACATGGGGATCACGGGCGAAAACGTCGCCGAGAAATACTGCATCACTCGCGAAGAGCAGGACGAGTTCGCCGTCAACTCCCACCGCAAAGCGATTTCTGCGATCAAAGAGTGCCGCTTCAAGTCGCAGATCGTTCCGGTCGAGATTCCGGCGAAGAAAAAAGGCGCGCCACCAGTGATTTTCGATAAAGACGAATCTCCGCGCGAGGACACGACCATCGAAGTACTGCGAGCGCTAAAGCCAGCTTTCAAGAAAGATGGGACCGTAACTGCGGGCAACGCTCCTGGCGTCAACGACGGAGCGGCGGCCGTGGTCGTCACCAGCGTCACGCGGGCTAAAGAGCTTGGTACGAAGCCAATGGTCCGGATCGTGGCCCAGGCAACCAGCGGTGTTGAACCCAAGTGGGTGATGATGGCTCCCGTGGGAGCCGTCCGCACGATCTGGGAAAAGACTGGCTGGAAGAACGAAGATGTCGATCTCTACGAACTGAACGAGGCATTCTCCGTCCAGGCGCTCGGTGTGATGCGCGAACTCGGCCTCGATCCAAACAAAGTCAACGTGAACGGCGGTGCCGTTGCCATCGGACATCCTATCGGCGCCAGCGGCGCGCGCGTTCTGGTCACGCTGATCTACGAAATGATCCGCCGCGACGTGCATCGCGGAATTGCCGCGCTGTGCCTCGGTGGAGGGAATGCGGTAGCGATGGCAGTAGAGCGCTAAGAAGGCCCGCGTGACGACATCTGCCTCGGTTGTCCGATCTGGAGCGAAGCCCCCATCTAATTTGCGATCGCGTTGGATTGACTATGCGTCATTTATTCTATATTGTATAGATAATGTCCGCCCGCGATTACCTTGGAGAATTCGAACACATGGTAGTCCTCGCACTCCTGAGACTCGAGGATCGAGCCTATGGGGTTACGGTGCGGCAGGAGATCGAACTTCGCACCAAGCGCGAGGTTTCGATCGGCGCTATTTATGCCACACTTGATCGTCTGGAAGCGAAGGGGTATGTGAAATCCCGCCTCGGCGATCCCACACCCGAGCGCGGAGGGCGGTCCAAGCGGTTTTTCCACGTCACGGCGAAGGGAGTAGTGGCGGTGAATCGCACACATCGAGCCCTCGAAAGCATGACCGAAGGCCTGGATCTCATCAGGAGCTATCCATGACGTCCCAAACAAACTTCGCTCCGCCGCCGCGCATCGCCACGTGGCTCATCGGTCTATTCACTGCTGACGAAGAGGCGGAGTCCATTTCAGGCGACCTGCTTGAGGAATATTCGCACCTCGCATCGAGGTCGGGCATTCGTGTGGCTCGACGATGGTACTGGCGGCAGAGTGTGAAGTCCATCGCACATCTTTTTGGCACTGGATTCCGAGTCGCTCCATGGTCGACCCTCGCTGTCGTAGGCGGAGGATTTTTCCTGCTGAGGTTTGTTTCTGGGCTGCCTCACACCATATTGTCGGCGCTAACCGACAGGTATCTGACGTACTGGTCGATTCATTTCAAGGCTTACATGTTCCTGGCGACGGACGGAATGCTGAGTGCACACCTCATCGCAGCTCTGATCGTGGGATGTGTGGTCGCATTAGCGGCCAGGGGCAGGGAGCTGGTCGCCACGGTGACGCTAGCTCTGGTGTTTTGCGCCATGATTGGCGCTGCGTTAATGTGGGTCGCGACTCGCGGAACTGTGGATTTCGCCTGGATGCTGTGGTCCTGCTTCGATCCGCTCGCGATCGTTGTTGGTGGGGCGATCGTCCGAACCCGTCGATCCGCCGCGAGAACCCCGCCATTCGTTGCTTAATCTGCGATTGATATTGATAACTACGAAAGCAGCTCGACCCAGTTTCAGTTCGCCCCGGCCACCGGCAGCGTCACGGTAAAGACTGCTCCGCCATCGGGAGCGTTCGCTGCCTCCACGCTGCCGTTGTGTTCCTTCATCACTGATTTGCAGATGCTCAATCCCAGCCCGGTGCCGCGTCCCGGGCGTTTCGTGGTATAGAACGGATCAAAAATGCTGGCCAGATTTTCCTTCGGGATGCCGGGCCCATCATCGTGAAAACTGACCCAGGCTGCGCTGTCGGAATGGCCGAGACGAATCCGGAGCGTACCCTTGTCGCGAGCTTCTCGGATCGCCTGTTCGGCATTCACAATCAGATTGAGGAAAACCTGCATCAACTGGTGCGGATCGCCCTGGGCATAGGGCATGCCTGTGTCTTTCAAGAAGTCGACGGTGATGTTGTTCTTGCGCAATGAATAAGCGTGCAGGTTCAACGTGCGCTCGACTACCTCGGTGAGATTGATCCTGCTTCGTCCCGGCGCGGGAGGCCGCGAGAAATAAGTCAGGTTCTGGACGATCTCTGCCGCGCGCCGCGCCTCGCGCTGCAGCATGGCTAACTGCTTGCGCGAGGTCTCATTGGTTTCAGTGTCCTGCAAGAGTTCGCTTACACCCAGAATGCTGGTGAGAGGATTGTTCAATTCGTGCGCTACGCCGCCGATCATTGCGCCCATGGCCGCCAGGCGCTCGCTCTGTACGACCTGCTGCTCCAGCTTGCGTTCGATCGTGATGTCACGGACGGAAATAATTACGCCCGTGATCTTCCCTTCGGCATCCACCAGTTGGCTGCCCGCGGCGCGCATGGTTCGCCAGGTTCCGTCGCGATGGCGTGCGCTGTACTCTGCTGACCCAAATACCTGCTGGCCGGAAACCACGGAATGATAAAGCGCCGCCAGTTCCGGAGAATGATCGTCCAAGTCCGAAATCTTTTTCCCCAGCATTTCCGTTGGCGGATATCCCAGCAAATCCTGCGATCGCGAGCTGACAAACGTATACCGCTCGCCGAGATCGACCACGAGGATCAGGTCAGGGAAGCTCTCCAACAGACGCCGGCGGAATTCCTCCTGCTGCGCCAGTTGCCGCTCCATCTCACGCTTGTCAGTGATCTCGACCAGAGTGCCCTGATAGCGGATGATATTTCCCGATGTGTCCCAAACGGCGCGTGAAGAATCGAGGAAGACTGCCGCACTCCCGTTCTTGCGCTTGAGTTTGATCTCGCGCGTGCGCACGCCACCGCGATCGTCCACCGCCCGCCCCAAAACCGGCTTGCCCGGTTCGAAATTCAATGCCGGAGGCTCGACCGCCAGCAGTTCGGTCTTGTCGTCATAGCCCAGCATGCTGACCAGCGCCGGATTTGCTTCCAACAGTTGTCCCTCGGGCGTGCTGAAGTAGACGCCTTCCTGCAAAGTTTCGAACAGTTCGGTGAAGCGCAGCTCTTTTTCCCGCTGCTCGGTGACGTCGCGGCCTAGCATGCTCACACCCACGACCTCATCGCCCTTGACGATCCCGTTCAGCGCACAATCGAAGTAAAGAGGGCGCGAACTATTCTTCAGCCGGAGCCGTACCGTCCCCGCCCATCGCCTTTTTTCGAGGAAACGTCCCAGGCTTCGTTCCACCTCTTCGCGTCCTGGTTCGTCCACAAAATCGTAGATCTTGCGGCCGATTAACTCGGAATACGTAAACCCGGTCAACTCGGTGATTCGTTTATTGACGGTTCGCAGAGTTCCGTCGAGTGAAGCGGCGCACGCCGGATCGTCGATGGAATCGATCAGCTCCTTGAAATTGCGCTGCGAGCGCATGATGACCTGGCTGAGCTGGTCAAGCTGCTCTTCAGAGGGCGCGGCGCCCACGTGCTCTTTTAGCCCGCGCAACAATCCTTTGAGTTCGCCGACTTCCCGACGCCGCCCATATGCATAGGCCGCGAACAACACCGACAACACCAGCACTCCCAGTGGAATCGCACGCAGTGAATAAGGAATTGCTTCCAGGCGTTCCCAGAGCAATCCAGTGAGGGCGACCGCCAGCAGCAGCATGAATCCTAAAAGCCAGCGCCATAGTTGCGATTCTTCGCGATCAAGATTGCCTTGAGGCGGGGAAGAGCGCGGAGAGTGCGTAGGGTCGGAGGGCATGGGGAAGCTTCTGATCCTGTGGAAGTTATCCTAATTCCATTCAGTGCGGGCAAACAACCGAAGCTCTGTTGGACATCTTGGTACGTGAGACACGCCCATGAGACGGTTGCGCAAGACCCGAAATATAGGCCACTTTTCCACAGCTCTCCGGTGACATCCGTCACAGCTAGTTGCACGTCAACTCTTTAAAGTAGGTACCTGGCAGATCAGGATGACATTCAGGGCTAAAGTCAGGATTCGTGTGCCTGCCGGGATAGATTCGAAAACTTCATGCTCTATAAAACCCTCAGCGCCGCAGTCTACGGCATTGACGCCAATATCATTCAGGTGGAAGTCGACTGCTCGGGCATTAAATGCGACCAGGACCACTTCCACACCGTAGGTTTACCTGACGCTGCGGTTCGCGAGAGCCGCGACCGAGTCCGGGCCGCGCTGAAAAACTGCGGATACGACATTCCACCAACGCACATCACGATTAACCTGGCCCCTGCCGACATCAAGAAAGAAGGCAGTGGATTCGATCTTCCCATGGCCCTCGGGATCGTCGGAGCCTACGGCGGCCTGACCAGGAAAGAAATCGGAGACTGCTTATTCGTCGGCGAACTGTCGCTCGACGGCGGCATTCGCGGCATTCGCGGCACTTTGCCGATTGCCCTCGAAGCTCGCGGACGAAAAATTGCCCGCATGGTGGTGCCAGAAGCCAATGCAAAAGAAGCTGCCATGGTGACCGGCGTGGAAGTCTATCCCGTGCGCTCGCTGCTCGATGTGATACACTTCGTCAACTCCGGCAACGGAATTGTGCCCGTCAAGGCCGACGGCGATGCTCTACTGCGCGAGGCCCAGCAGTTCTTCGTTGATTTCAAAGACGTTCGAGGACAGCAGACCGCCAAGCGTGCCATCGAAATCGCCTGCGCCGGAGGCCATAACATTCTGATGATCGGCCCGCCCGGGTCGGGCAAGACGATGCTGGCAAAGCGCATGCCAACTATCCTGCCGCCGTTCACGTTTGAAGAAGCGCTGGAGACGACCAAGATTCACAGCGTGGCTGGAGTGCTCGACGCGGGCAGCGGCCTGGTCGGGACGCGCCCTTACCGCTCCCCGCATCACACCATCTCTGATGCCGGGCTGATCGGCGGCGGCGTGATTCCGCGCCCCGGTGAAGTTTCGCTGGCCCATAACGGCCTGCTTTTTCTCGACGAACTCCCGGAGTTCCCCCGCAACGTGCTCGAAGTCCTGCGCCAGCCGCTCGAAGACGGCATGGTGAGCATTGCGCGCGCGTCGATGTCGCTGACTTTTCCTGCGCGTTTTATGCTGGCCGCCGCCATGAATCCCTGTCCATGCGGCTTCCACAACGACCGCACCCGCGAATGTCATTGCACGACGCCGATGATCCAGCGCTACATCTCGAAAATCTCAGGTCCGCTCATGGACCGCATCGACATCCACATCGACGTTCCTGCCGTGAACTATAAGGAGATGAGATCCACGACCGTGCCCGAAGATTCGGCTACGATCCGCGCCCGCGTCCTGCGAACTCGCCAGAAGCAGACGGAACGTTTCTCCACTTCACGCGAAAAGCTCTACTGCAACGCCCAGATGCACTCCCGCCACATCCGCGCCTACTGTGAACTTTCTGCCGACTGCGAACGCCTGCTGGAGCGCGCTATGACCCAGCAGGGCCTGAGCGCCCGGGCCCACGACCGCATATTGAAAGTAGCCCGCACAATCGCCGACCTGGATGGCACGCCGAACCTGGAGCCCAAACATATTGCCGAGGCGATTCAGTACAGAAGTCTGGACCGCACGTATTGGGCGTGACAGACCATTCGTCCGATTATCACAATTGCGATTCCTGCCTAGAATCCCTTGCCTTTCAGCATCACGTCCAGATCATCCGCGTGAATCGCCCGCAGCATCGCATCCTCGCGGCTCAGTTCGCCCTGCACCACTAGCTGCGCCAGCGACTCTTCCAGCGTGAACGATCCTTGCTTGCGCGTAATCGTGATCTCCTGATGCAGATGCTGCAGCGCGTTCTTGCGAATGTGCTGGCGGGCGCCATAGCCGACCATGAGCAATTCCGCGGCGGGAATACGGCCTCCATTTCGTCGCGGGATGAGAGTTTGCGTCAGCATTGCCGCCAGCGCCATCGCCATCTCGGCGCGGACGGTGTGCTGGCGCTCCTGCGGGAATGAATCCGCGATACGGGAGACTGTCGACGCTGCATCGGTCGTATGTAGAGTGGTGAACACGAGATGTCCGGTTTCGGCGGCCGCGAGGGCGATCCTCGCCGTTTCAGGGTCGCGCATCTCGCCGACGACGATCACATCCGGCGCCTGCCGCAGCGCGGCCCGCAGAGCGGTAGGGAAGTCCGGCGCATCGATGCCAATTTCAACTTGCTCGATCACGCTGCGATTGTGCGCGTGTTCGTATTCGATGGGGTCTTCAATCGTCACGATGTGGCGCGCTTCACGCTGATTGATTTCGTTGACCAATCCTGCGAGGGTCGTGGTCTTGCCAGATGCGGTGGCTCCGCCGATGATTACCAGTCCGCGTTGAATGTTGGCGAGCCCAGCCACTCCAGGCGGTAGATGAAGCTCGGAAAGAAGTGGAACCCTCGACGGCAGGGCGCGGACCGTGGCGGCACAGCGTCCGCGCTCATGATGGAGATTGATTCGGAACCGCCCCACGCCCTCGATCCGGTAAGACGAATCGGCAATCCGGCTGCGCTGATAACCCTCCCGTGCGTGCGGTGCCATCGCGGGAAGAATGGCAGTTTCGATTTCCTCGCCCGTAAGCAGCCGGGAATCGATCGCGAGAAGCGCACCCTCGACGCGGATGCATGCCGGCGCTTCAGGCACCAGCACCAGGTCACTGCCCTTGCGCGACACCAGTTCCTCCAGCCATCCGTTCAGCTGAAGAGCTTCTCGAGGCCGTGCCTCCGAATGAATGATCTGAACGCGAGCCGGATTTCCTTCATTGCTCATGATCCCCCTATCGCTGCTCTGCGCAGCCAGACAGATACTCTTTGGCCACTTCGCGGATTTTCTTAGCGACCTTTGCGGGTTAAAGGCTCTTAGCCCGTAACTGTCAGAGCCCTAAGAACGCCCGCACAGCCTATACTTGCCCGAATTGTGACAGGTTAAGGCCAGGCACGTCGAAGATTTTGCATTCCCGAGCCTCGTCCCCTCCGTATAGGTAGAGTGAGGCGGTCAAGAGTGTCAGCTATGGCAGAGCCACTTCCCGCGGACGTCGCGGATATTGCCGCAATCGACTTTGCCGACCTCGTGCGCCGCCATCAGTCGATGGTATTCAGCATTGCTGTGCATTTTCTTGCAGACCGGCCAGCAGCCGAAGAGTTGGCTCAGGACGTTTTTCTCCAACTTCACGCCAACCTTGCGACGCTGAATTCGGAGGAGCACGTGAAGTTTTGGTTGCGCAAAGTAACAGCCCATCGCTGTATCGACTATAAGCGCCGCCGCAAGCTGCCGCAGGTGAGCATTGACGATGTACCCGAGCCTGCGGCGCCAATGCAAGCAAGCGACCCGTTCCTGGCTCGGAAATTGCGCCGGTTCGTGGCTTCGCTGCCGGAAACGCCGCGGCTGATCGTGATTCTGCGTTATCAGGAAGAGTTGACTGCCGCGGACATCGCTGAAACTCTCGCCATGCCCCTTGCCACCGTAAAAAGCCATTTGCAGCGTTCGCTGGCTATGCTGCGCGAGAAAGTAACCCGTGCCACTGGAGATGTGATCCTATGAAGCTGACCGAGGATGAATCGAGAAACGATGCGCTGAAACACGCGCTCCAGCGCCAGTCCGCTCCCGACGGCTTCACCGAACGCGTCCTGCTGAAGGTGGAAAAGCAGCGTCTCGAAACGCTGAGGCTGGCCAAATCAAGCGCGGTCCCGCGCGATTCTTTGCTCACATTTTTCACGCGGCCGCTAGCCCGGTGGGCCGCCGCAGTGGCGATCGCCTCCGCGATGATCGCCGGCATCGCCGGAGGAATTCATGTTCAGAACATGCGTCGCGAACGCGCCGAAGGCGAAGCCGCCAAGCAGCGCCTGATGCTGGCTCTCCGCATAGCCGGCAGCAAGCTGCAACTCGCAAGATCGAGAGTTAACCAGATCAATGCAAGTCCGGTGAATGCGAATCAGACTCACCCAGACCAGACTGAGAACTAGACGAGAAGTAGAGAAGTGACGATCACAAGGAGCAAGTCTATGCAAAAGCCGCTGCTATCACTCATCCTGCTGTTGTCACTCGCCGCCTTCGCGCGGGCGCAGGATATCAAGATTCCCCCCGACGTCGAGAAACTCTCCGCGAAAGCTAAAGAGACCGTCGAGGTGAACATGGACGGTCCAATGCTGCGCTGGGCCAGCAAATTTCTCTCCGCTGACGATCCCGAAGAGGCAGAGTGCGCCAAACTGGTTGCCAACCTCAAGGGAATCTACGTCCGCAGTTATGAATTCGACCACGAAGACGGTTACACCACTGCCGAAGTCGAAGCCTTGCGTTCCCAGGTTAAGTCCCCTGCCTGGACTCGAGTCGTCGGTGTTCGAAGCGTGGCTCACGGCGATAACGTCGACGTCTTCTTCAAACTCGAGAACGACAAAATGGCCGGCATCGTCATTATCGACGCTGAACCCACGGAACTTACGTTCGTTAGTATCGACGGCCCGATCGAAGTCGACCAACTGGCCGCGCTCGGCGGCGAGTTTGGCATCCCTAAACTCAATCCCAAGACCTTGTCCAAGCCATCGTCGAAAAACGACCAGGGAGAACAGCGATGAAATTGTTTCGGCTTCTGATTCTTCTCTTCGCAACGACCACTCTGGCTTGTGCCGGCGATGCGGAATTCAAGGGCGTAGTCCACGCCATTGAGAGCAACTACGGCGTGCATCACATGCATATCCCGCTGCTGGGTGTAGCGCTGTTTTTCGCGCGCCCCGAAGGCGCAAGCGGCTTGAGGGTCGCGGTCTTCGAGGGATTTCAAACATCCAACAATGTCAGCGACGTCAGCCGCGTGGTTGAACATTCCCTCGGTCCCGACTGGTATCCCTTCGTCCGTGTGCGTTCGAACAGTGGAGGCAACGGCAGTGGCGAAACGACTCTTATCTATACCAATCCTTCCGCCGGCACGATGCGGATGATGATCGTCAGCTTGGAGCCATCTGAAGCTACAGTCGTGGAATTGAAGCTTAACGAGCGAACAATAAGGAAGTGGCTCAGCGATCCGAAGGAGGAAGCCGAGGGGGAAAACCGCCACGGCAAGAATGGCTCCAGCGACTAGCGAACCTCGCGGCTGGAGAGCGTTTCGCTCCATGGATCATGCTAACGTACCTATTTTCATTTACTTACAGGTAGGCCAGGCCGCGGGTTCATTTCCGGGATGGCCTCATAGGGAGCATTCCCGGCGATCACAAATAATTACTTGACCTCTCTGCTTCTTGCCGATACATTAGCGAGTTCCAGGAACGTCCGGAAGCTTCTGGGGTTTATTTTTGTACCTGCACCCCGAGGGACCCGAGTCTAGAAAATCGAGCATCTTCCGCATCCTGGCGCGCATCTATTCAAGTGAGTTTTACGCTAGACTCCTTTACAACTGACTCGGAATCAGTGACTTAGGGATCCATTTTGGGCCTGGTCATCTTCCTGTGGTGTAAGGACGAAGGCGAAAGGCCACATTCATAACTAGAAGGAGAGATAAAGCACATGCGCTCTGATCGTGTGTTTGATGCTTTACAAACTCTGCGGAACCGATATATGCTCTGTCAGCTTGCCTCCAAGGCCACGCGGAAGTTCCATCGGCCCAGCACCAGAATCCAGGAAACAATGAACGGTGTGTTGGACCGGATCGCTGGCTCGCCGCGGCAAGAGGTACTGTCGGAACCAGAGAATTTTGCTGAGGCACAACGGCGGGCTGCTTAACCAGCCCCGCCTTCCTGCCTGGTGGTATTCGAGTCTTCCCTGCGTACCCTCCTTTAAAAATCTCCCGCTGACGCTAAGCAATACGTCTTAGTGCACGGGTTCAGGTGAACCATGACCATTGCTGAACTGAAAGAAAAGAACATCACTGAGCTGACCAAGATCGCAAGGACCTTGGATCTGCCCGGTGCCAGCGGTATGCGCAAACAGGACCTGATCTTCAAGATCCTGCAGGCGCAGAGCGAAAAAGAAGGCCACATCTTTGCCGAAGGCGTCCTCGAAATTCTGCCTGACGGTTACGGCTTTCTGCGCTCACCCGACTACAACTACCTGCCGGGCCCTGACGATATCTACGTCTCGCCCTCCCAAATCCGCAAATTCGACCTCAAAACCGGCGACACCATCAGCGGCCAGGTGCGCCCACCCCACGAAGGCGAAAAATATTTCGCGCTGGTAAAGATCGAGGCCGTCAACTTTGAATCGCCGGACGAAGCGCGCAACAAGATCCTGTTCGACAACCTGACACCGTTGTATCCGCAGGAGCGCCTGAAACTCGAAACAACCCGTGAGAATGCCAGCGCCCGGGTAATGGATCTCCTCACGCCTCTCGGCAAGGGACAACGCGGCCTGATTGTTTCGCCGCCTCGCGCCGGCAAGACCATGCTCTTGCAGAATGTCGCCAACTCAATTACGGCGAATCATCCTGAAGTTGTGCTGATGGTCTTACTTATTGACGAGCGCCCCGAAGAAGTCACCGACATGCAGCGTTCGGTCAAGGGCGAGGTCATTTCTTCGACCTTCGATGAACCCGCCGCCCGCCACGTGCAGGTCGCGGAAATGGTGATCGAAAAAGCCAAGCGACTCGTCGAACACAAGCGCGATGTAGTCATCCTGCTTGACTCCATTACTCGTCTCGCCCGCGCCTACAACACGATTGTTCCGCCCTCCGGCAAAGTGCTCTCCGGCGGCGTGGATTCGAACGCGTTGCAGCGTCCGAAGCGCTTCTTTGGTTCAGCCCGCAACATCGAAGAAGGCGGATCGCTGACCATTATTGCGACCGCGTTGATTGACACCGGTTCCCGCATGGACGACGTCATCTTCGAAGAATTCAAAGGCACCGGCAACAGCGAAATCATTCTCGAGCGCAAGCTGGTCGACAAGCGCGTCTTCCCGGCGATTGACATTCAACGGTCTGGCACGCGTAAAGAAGAGTTGCTGATCCCGAAAGAAGATCTGCAGCGCATCTGGGTATTGCGCAAAGTGCTCAACCCGCTCTCGCCCGTCGAAGCGATGGAACTCCTGGTCGAACGAATGGGCAAGACCAAGTCCAACGGAGAGTTCCTGGCTAACATGAGCTCGCTGTAAATTCACTGACTAAATAAGACGAACGAGTGCCCCATTCTTTCGCGTTCTTAGCGAGAGAATGGGGCTTTTGAGTCTCTCGTCATGACCGCTCTCGCGTCCATGGCGAATAGGCGCCTTGACCCTTTCAGCGGGGCGACACTTTTTCGCCCGCACATCCCGCCCACGTATAATTTCCGCAGATGAGTGCAGATTGACTCTCTGCGAGGTTGCCGTGTCATCGCGACATCTTGTGTGGTTGATTTTCCTTTGCCTTCTTGCCTGGTCCGCTGCGGCCCAGTCTGGATCGCCGCACCAATCGGCTCAGCCACTTCCGCCCCCACCGCACACCGGAGACTCGACTCCCATGACCGATGAGGAGGAAGCCCGCGCCCGCCTCACCCACGACATGGAAAAGAAGGCAGCCAAGGAGCGCGTAGCAGCACTTAAGACGGACACCGACAAGCTGCTGAAATTGTCAGTCGAGCTGAAACAGTATGTTGATAAATCCGATGAAAACGTGCTCTCCGTGGATGTAATCAAAAGAGCCGAAGAAATCGAAAAGCTGGCCCACAGTGTTAGAGAAAAGATGAAGGGACCGAACTAGATCGCGTAGTCGCCCTTCGATCCGGAGTCTGCGAGCCGCGAAGCGGCGGCAGGCGAGGGAGGATGGACTAGGCCCACAAGAGCTAAAGAAAACGTCGCGAAAGAAAACGCCATCAGGATCACTCCGGGTGGCGTTTGAAGTTTGTCCGAAAGACAATTTTACTCGGCGCCCGCCTTGATCCGCATGCCGTAGAACGACCGGTATACGAAGAAGAAAGACACTACGAAGAATGCCAGCGCCAGCACCCGAGTCAGACCCGTGCCCTGGTCCGTAGACAGTTTCACAGCCAATTCCACTGCGAGCAATCCAAACAGGGTTGTGAACTTAATGACCGGATTCAGTGCGACTGACGAAGTGTCTTTGAACGGATCGCCCACCGTATCCCCGATCACGGTCGCATCGTGCAGCGGCGTACCTTTCTGCTTCATCTCGACTTCGACAATCTTCTTGGCGTTATCCCAGGCCGCGCCCGCATTCGCCATGAAGATCGCCTGGTAAAGCCCGAAGATCGCGATTGAAATTAGATATCCCACGAAGAAAAATGGGTCGACGAAGGCGAAGGCCAGCGTCCCGAAGAAGACCGCGATGAAAATGTTCAACATCCCCTTCTGCGCGTACTTCGTGCAGATCTCCACCACTTTCTTGCTGTCGGCGACGGAAGCCCTCACCACGCCTTCGAGTTTGATGTTGGCCTTGATGAACTCGACTGCGCGATAGGCGCCCGTGGTCACCGCCTGAGTCGACGCCCCGGTAAACCAGTAAATCATCGCTCCGCCGGTGATCAGACCCAGAAAGAACGGCGCGTATAGCAGCGAAAGATTGCTCACGTTTTCGGTAAGGCCGTTCGTCAGCGCCATGATGATCGAGAAAATCATCGTGGTAGCGCCGACAACTGCCGTCCCGATCAGCACCGGTTTTGCCGTAGCCTTGAATGTGTTTCCGGCACCGTCGTTGGCTTCTAGCAAATACTTCGCGCGCTCGAAGTCGACGCTCATGTTGAAATCTTTCTTGATCTCGGCCTGGACGTTGGTTACCTGCTCAATCAGCGACAGTTCGTACACGGACTGCGCATTGTCGGTAACCGGACCGTAGGAATCGACTGCAATCGTGACCGGGCCCATGCCCAGAAATCCGAACGCGACCAATCCGAAGGCGAACACGGCCGGAGCCAGCATTCCAGCCGCCACGGCCAGTCCCATCGTGCTCATGTAATAGCCGATCGCCATCAGCATCATCATCGCCAGGCCCAGATAGTAGCCGGAGAAGTTTCCCGCTACGAATCCCGACAGGATTCCCAATGACGCTCCGCCTTCCTGTGCCGAAATCACTACTTCCTTCACGTGCCGCGATTCGGTTGACGTGAACACTTTCACCAACTCGGGGATCACCGCGCCCGCCAGCGTTCCGCAAGAGATGATCGTGGCCAGCTTCCACCACTGTGTGCCATCGCCGCCGAGTTGAGGAATGATGAAGTAGGAAATCAGGTAGGTCAGCGCGATCGAAACGAGCGAAGTGAGCCAAACCAGCGATGTCAGCGGAGCTTCGAAGTTCATTTCGTTCGCAGAGCCGTACTTCGCCTTGGCAATCGCCGCATTCAAGAAGTAAGAGACCGCGCTCGACACCAGCATCATGACGCGCATCACAAAGATCCACACCAGCAACTGCACCTGCACGCTGGGATCTTTCACGCCGAGCAGAATGAATGTGATCAAAGCGACGCCAGTCACACCGTAGGTCTCGAAGCCGTCAGCTGAGGGCCCGACCGAATCTCCGGCATTGTCACCCGTGCAATCGGCGATCACTCCCGGATTGCGTGCGTCGTCTTCTTTGATCTTGAAGACGATCTTCATCAGGTCAGCGCCGATGTCGGCGATCTTGGTGAAGATGCCGCCGGCAATGCGCAGCGCGGCCGCGCCCAGTGACTCGCCGATGGCGAATCCGATGAAGCACGGCCCAGCGTAATCTCCCGGTACAAACAGCAGAATGAACAGCATGATCAACAATTCGACCGAGATCAGCATCATGCCGATGCTCATGCCAGCTTCAAGCGGAATCCGGTAGACCGGATACGGCTTGCCGGGCAGGGAAGCGAAGGCCGTCCGTGAGTTTGCGAATGTGTTCACGCGGATGCCAAACCAGGCCACGCCGTAGCTCCCGGCGATGCCGACCAGACTGAACCCAAGAATGATGGGGAGCGTCAGCCCAACAGATTTTCCAGGCACTGGCGAGAGCCAGCCGAAATAAGCCGCAATAATGACCGCGATGAAAGCCCACAGCAGCAGGATGAACTTTCCCTGAGTAATCAGATACGTTTTGCAAGTCTCGTAAATCAACTCCGAAATTTCGAGCATGGCGCGATGTACCGGCAAATTCTTCAGCCGCATATAAATGGTCAGGCCGAATCCGAGGCCGAACAGGCAGAACAGAATTCCGATCAGCAGCAGCTTGTGGCCGTCGATCGCGCCGTTGAAAAAGCTGACCTGTGAAAGATCAGGCAGCTTCAGTGAAGCTTCACCGGCCCCCGTCTCGCCGGCGGGCTGAGCCAGAGCAGTCGTGGCGCCCGCGGTAAGCAGAGTTGCGGCGGCTATAATTTTCGTTGTGACGCGGCGCAGGAACGCAGCGGTGGCGAGCCATGTGCGCATATGAAACCCTCCGAACTAGGATGTCTTTTAAGGAATTTTTAAAACGTATTTAGGCACTTGTTCCGAACGCGCTTCCACCACAAGACTTACTGGAGCGCCGAAGTTTGGCCGCGTCGGAGTCTGCGCAGGGTTTGCTCTCGGAAAGCTTCATTGGAAAAGCAGCCCAGAGAAGAACTACTCTAGTCCCGGTCCCTTCACAAGACTCGCATTTGTAACATGTCGGCGGGATAGGGTCAAACCCTCAAAAGTGGGGTGAGTGTGGTTCAAGAGCACTCAGCGGACGTTCTCCGCGGACTCTGCGGTTTGAGGCTCTTTCGCCAGCATTCACAAGCCACCGGAGAAGCAATGCTCAAAACCCAGCGTTCTTCTGTCCTCTGGGATTGAAGGGGTTTGCCCATCCCCCCCGAAGCTCCCGCCCCATTCTGATACGCTTAAATCATTGCCCGGACCCACTCGAGGTGCTCATGTCAGGAGGTTTTCGTTTGTTCTGCGCGCTCTCTTCATTATTGCTGCTAGCGGCCGCGGTCAACGCTGCGAACGACCCGAAGTCTCCCAAGCCGCAAGCACTGCCTACCACACCTCCTGAAACTCCCACAAAGCCGGTAGTCGACATCCTCCACGGCACCCGGGTGATCGACAACTACCGCTGGCTCGAGGACGGCACAAGCCCAGCTACGCAGAAGTGGGTCGAAGAGGAAACGGCCTACACCCGCGCCGTGCTCGATCCGCTTCCCGCGCGCGACGCCATCCACAAACGCCTATCGGAATTGCTCTCGATCGGATCGGTCAGTGTTCCAGAAACTGCGGGCCGACATTATTTCTATACCCGTCGCGAAGGCATGCAGAACCAGCCTATCCTCTATGTGCGCGAAGGGTTGGAGGGGAAAGACCGCGTCCTGATCGATCCCAACCAGCTGGCCGCCGACGGCACCATCGCGCTTGACTGGTTTCATCCCAGCGAAAATGGACGCTACGTCGCCTACGGCACTTCGCCCAGCGGCTCCGAGATGAGCACGCTGCACATTATCGAGACCAACACCGGCAATATTCTTCCCGACACCATCGAGCGCACACGCGCCGCGAGCATCGCCTGGGTGCCAGACAACTCCGGGTTCTACTACACGCGCTATCCGGAAAAAGGCGACGTCGCCGCCGGACAGGAGATGTACAACCGCCACGTCTTCTTTCATGAACTGGGCGACGATCCCGTCCACGATTCGCCGGTCTTCGGCGAAGGCCGCGATCCCGAGGACTGGCCCAACGTTCATCTATCGAACGACGGCCGATGGCTGCTGATCGACGTCGAGCAGGGATGGACCAAGTCCGAACTTTTCCTGATGGACACCAAAACTGAAAGGCCGGCCAGCCGTCTCACCACCGGCAAGAGTTTTCTCTACCGCGGCGAAATCTACGAAGGCAAGCTCTACATCACCACCAACGAAGACGCGCCGCGCTATCGCGTCTTCGTCACCGACGCTGGAGACTTCGAACGCGACCACTGGAAAGAACTCATCCCGCAATCGGACGCCGTTCTGCAAGGCGCAGCCGTCTACGGCGGAAAACTCTACGCGCAGTATGAACAGAACGCATCGTCACAACTGAAGCTCTTCGACCTCGACGGAAAGAAGATAAGCGACATCGAACTTCCCGCCATCGGGACAGTCTTTGGATCCAGTGGACGCTGGAACCGCGACGAAGCGTTCTTTGGATTTCAATCCTTCACCACTCCGCCAGCGATCTTTCGTATTGAGCTGAAGCCGGTTCACGTGAATATCCGCCCGACCGGACCCGAAGGTGAGATGGTCGGCCTGACCTCGCTCTGGACCAAAGTCGACGCTCCATCGATCGATCCCTCTGCTTACGAAGTTGCGCAGGAATGGTTTCAGTCCAAAGACGGCACGCGCGTCCCGATGTTTATCGTTCACAAGAAAGGTCTGCAGAAAAACAGCAAAAATCCCACGCTGTTGACCGGATACGGCGGCTTCAACGTCAGCCTGACTCCCACTTTCAGCCGCACCGCCTATCTCTGGATGGAGCACGGCGGCATCTTCGCCGTCGCCAACCTGCGAGGGGGCGCCGAATTTGGCGAAGACTGGCACCGCGCCGGCATGCTCGACAAAAAGCAAAATGTCTTCGATGACATGATCGCCGCCGCCGAGCATCTTATCTCCGAAAAATATACGGACAAGAATCATCTCGCCATCCAGGGCGGCTCCAACGGTGGCCTGCTCATGGGCGCCATGATCACGCAGCGCCCCGACCTGTTCCGCGCCGTGATTTGCCAGGTCCCGCTGCTCGACATGATCCACTATCAGGATTTCCAGATCGCAAAGTTGTGGATCCCCGAATACGGAACGTCCGAAAACGCCGAGCAGTTCAAATGGCTCTACGCCTACTCCCCTTATCACCACGTGAAGGTGGGGGCGGAGTATCCCGCCGTCTTATTTATGACAGCGGATACCGACACCAGAGTCGATCCCATGCACGCGAAAAAGATGGCCGCGTTGATGCAGGCCGAAGCAAAGAACGGCACAAGCCGCACACGTCCAATCTTGTTGCGAATCGAAAGCAAAGCCGGCCACGGAGCAGGGAAGCCAGTAACCAAGCAGATCGAAGAGTTCACAGACGTGTATTCGTTCCTGTTCTGGCAGCTGGGAGTGAAACCCTAACGGGTACCGTGTCTTTGTCGAAGGGCGCGGGTGCGAAGCGCACGGCTTCGGCCGTGACGCCAGACATTAGAAAGAATCAGGCTTTAGCCGCTGAGGCTATTTGTTCCAGGTGAGCTTGAGTTACTGCCCATCTGTCATCAAGTGGATGTCTTTCATCTCCTTAATTTCCGTGATCACGATCGCATGCGTGCCTGTGCGTTCAAATACGGTGCCGCTCGCCCGCACGTATTTGCCGACGAATGGCATCAATTTCTGCCGCTGATCCGTGTCAGGCATTTTGTCGGAGATGGGGAAATACAAGAGACCATCCTTGGTCAGAATCACGAGCGGCGAACCACCCTTCACGCATTCCATCACGCATTTGAGACTTCGGTTTGTCGGAGTTCCGTCCAGATTCTGAATGGGACAGGCCACATCCCGAACCAAGCCCTCGATGGTTGCTTGCGAAGCATTCGCGCGGTCGCCTGCCATCGAAGTTTTCTGCGGAGAGTGAGACGCCGCCAGGACCGAGACCATCCCGCAGCCTGCAAGCAAGCAGACACTCAAGAATCGGCTCATCGGTTCTCCTTTTCATGGGGCATTGCACACCCCTGCAGCGAGGGTCGTCAAGATGTACGATTTCGGCGGACTGCACTTCTTCTGAGTTCGCAGGGTGGCCCACTCAAGCCCGGTTTTGGCTTGAGTGGGGCAGTTCTACAGTTGGACAGAGTCTTCCCGCTGCCCGTTCGCGTTCTCGTGCTGTCCACTCTGACTCGATCTCGACCGGTCCCGCGCTGCCGTCTGCATAGTGGCGAAAACTGCTCCACTGCCAGTCCTCCGGACGCTCACACAGTCCGGCCTTTACCGGGTTTCGATGAATATAGCGGAGCTTTTCGACAAACTGCGCGTGATCTCGAACATTGAAGCCGTAATACCTCTTTTGCCAGAAGTGCGCCGCATCGCCAATCAAACGCCGCGATACTCCTTGTTTCAACGACTTCAGCGCGTCGGCGAGCGTATCCCGCCGCGGTTCGCTGAGCAGGAGATGAACATGCTCGGGCATCACTACATAGCCATAGACGTAGAGTTTGTAACTGTATCGCACCCATTCCAGCGCTGCCTCGAAGATTCGTCGGCTTTCGTCGGTCGTGAGCAAACGACGGCGGTGGTAGCAGCAGAATGTGATGAAATGACTTTGTCCACTCTGGTGAAAGCGTGTCAGTCCCCAAGGCATGGAAGAGAATATAGTTTTTCAGTGGAATTAAGTCTGTGACGTGTGAACATCCGCGCTGTGGACATCCCCACTCAAGCCAAAATCGGGCTTGAGTGGGCCACCGGCCCTCTGCGTTCATGGTGCCAGCGAGGTCAAAGGCATGGGCCACCCCGCCGGACGTGTAACTCTCAGGGCTGGCGGATGTTAGGCGAAGTTCTTTTATCCCGTCCGAACATGTGTCGCCTCACGAATAGTATGAAAGATGCAAGCGCGAAAAGAAAACCGACCAATACGGGAGTTTCTGCTCGAACTCCGCTCCATGTGAGTCGTCCAGCGTGACGATCGATGAAGATAACCAACTGTGCCACGGCACCGGAGACTGAGAACGCTGAGATCAACACAATCGATTCGAGCCAACGGCGCAACCGTGTCAGCGATTCACGCTGATCCGGAAACTCCCAACTAAAAACGATAGTCGGCGGCTCCTCAGGCCCAGCCAGAAGGCCTTTGACCTTCGGGGCGAGACGGTCTCGAAAGTAAGTCCCGATGCGATAAATACGTCTCTCGATTACTAGGTAAAGTCCTCCCATTTCTGCAGCGAGGGGCGCGATGAGATACAGAGCCACACGTCTCGAGAGTACGGAGCCATCGAGAGGCGCAGCGGTCAGGGCAAACGAAAACAGAGCTCCCGATAACCCGAGCGACAGGAACACCAGTCTGTCTCGCCATTTGACGAGCTCTAACATCTCTTGTCGCAGGGCCGAGTATTCAGCCAGATGAGCCTGAAACGCAAGCTGCAGCCGATCGCTGGCCAATGGGTGTCACCTCTCGGCTGGAAATTATATGCCGAAATCGACGGATGGCGGGTGGCCAGGCCTTTGGTCTCAGCAGCTCCCAAAATTATGAGAGGGTGCCCGTCCTTAGTGTTTTGTGCAATGGCGGGTACGATGCTGCCGACACACGTTGGGTCTCCTGTGCTTAAACCTCGTTGCAGCAGGCGTCCGTAGTACCCACCCCTTCGGCTGGGCTCAGGGCAGGCTCTTCGCAAAGTGCGCGAAGGATGGGGCACCCAGTGTGTTTTTGATTCCGGCGAGATCAAACGCTTGGGCCACCGCCACTCCCCGAAATCGCCGAAGTGCGGCCGATATGCTGGCAGCTTCGTTCGCTTCCTGCCGGTCTCTCTCCTAACAACACGCGCTTAACATCGCGGTGTTCCTGCTGTTCAGGTTATTTTCAAGAAATCTTCTTGGTCCACGCAGACTCGTTTGCTAGCATCCGCTGCATGAGACACATCGTCCTTTCTCTGACTCTTGTGCTTGCATTGGCTCTCAGCGCCTTCGGCGCGACTGGGATGACCGACGACGACCGCGAGCACCTACTCGTACACTTTCAAATGACGACGCAAATGGTAGCCGAGCAGGTGCGCGGGCTTTCTCCGGCGCAGCTGGAGTATCGTGCTTCGCCGGATCGCTGGACCATCCGCGAATGCGTATCCCATCTGGCGGTGGCCGAGCCGGACTACTGGCGCGAACTGATGGACGCGGTGAAGGCGCCCGCGAACATGAATATGAAGGACAAGAAGTCGTCCGCCACGGATGCCGACATCATGTGGTACGGCATCGACCGCGTGGTCCACACAAAAACCGGCGGCGGACACGAGAAGGTCGAAACGTACAAAGATATGGCGGTCGCATTGGCAAAATTTCAGGCGCTGCGCGCGACGATGATTGAATACATCAAATCAACGAACGATGATTTGCGGTCCCACAGCTTTGGCGAGAAAGAGCCCATCGATAGCTGGCAATGGATGCTGGAAATCTCCACTCACGCAGAAAGGCACATCCAGCAGATTCGTGAGATCAAGAACAGCCCTGGCTTTCCCAAAAATTGAGGGAAAGCTCGGGGAACCGCGACGCAGAAGCCTCCTGTTAAACTCACGGCAGTTTCGTAGGTCGCATCACTCCTGGAGGGTGGTCATGAAGCGCGTCGCACAGGTGGCAGTGGTATTTATCGCACTCAATTTAATCGTTTCGGCTCAAACACAATCACGAACAGAAACAGGTGATTTAACGAGGACAAAGTTGTTGGCCGTTGCTTTAACTTCGCCGAAAGAAGCAGCCGGCGAAGATTTCAAAAATGAGATGCAGAAGGCCGTTGAGGCCTGGAAAGAGGCGTTCAACAACAACGAAATGGATAAGCTCGCCGCCATGTACACCGAAGATGCCGCATTGCTTGACGAAGACGGTTTGATCTCGGGCAGGGCGGTTCTGCGGGACGCGTTCACGAAGTTCAGGGCGAGCGGAGCTTCGATGTCGTCCATCACCGTGGATCGCGCCGACAGCTCCGGCAATATCGGGTACCTGACCGACTCCTGGACTGAAGTTGCACCGAAGGCCGGCGGTGGCACCGAGACTGTGCAGGGATATTCCCTGGTGGTGATGAAGCGTGTCGGAAACAAGTGGCTCATGTTGGAGCATGCCGCGATCGCCAAGCCGAAATAGTCACATTTGAGATGCAAGTCCCCACTCGATTCGCTAAAAGCGGCGAGATAGAGTCGGGTTGCCCTCACCGCACGCCGCCGAAGCGAACTCTGCACCTGTGGTAAGCTTCCACCCCTCAATTTGTTGCGGTCGAAAACTCGAGGCTGCAAGCCTCAGGAGGCTCCCCTGTGAAACGTCCGATTCTTGGGTTGTTGGTCTGTATTTTGATCGCTGTGGTTATTGTTCTTGTCCCGGGCCGTCCGGTGCAAGCGGGAAGTGATGGCGCGAAGCCCGCATTCACGGTTGCGTCCGCTGTGGACGATTCCGACGATGCTACTTCAGAGCTCATGGCGACCTACTGCCGCAAGAAGGGTGGAGAGGTCGATGTTCGCGAACCCTACTTCAATACCAACGACGACAATCAGGCGAATTGGCTGCGCTTGTCCGGCAAACGCAGATTTTGCAAGTTCACTTCACCCGTCGATGGTTCGCGCATTCACATCTGGCTGAATACCATGTATACCGAGGAACCCAGTCTCGCGGCCCTGGCCTATTATGCGAAGATTCCCCTAGGGACGGGCTGCAACGGAAATCCCGCCTCCTGCTATTGCAGCCAGCTCGGCGGCAGCGATCTGTTCGGCGGCATCAACGCCAATGGCGGCGGCTGGGTGCAGAAGAGCGATCCAGTCGATACCGTGCTTGAGGCTTGCATCTTTCCCGACCTGTCGACGATTGATTCGTGGGGCCTGGCCTATCACTCAGCCGGCATTGTGCGCGGAAGAAATCTCAAGAACGTGATGCGCTACCCGGATCCATATACCAAATAGTCCGCACCGTCGGCGTGTTGCCCAACCCCTGAGTGCCAAGTGCCCGCCGCCCTTCCGCAAAGATCGCAGAAGGGCGGCGCACTCACCTCCCGGCAATACCCGCAGGCGCATCTCCTATAGCGACTTCAAATATTCCACCAGGTCCTTTTTTTGCTGGTCGGTCAAGTGCAGCGACTTGAAATCATCGTAGTGGTTCACGACATCCATCAGTGTGGCAAAGCGGCCGTCGTGATAGAAGCCGCCTTTGGTGTGAGTCCACAACCCCTTCAGCGGAGAAGTACGATAGCGGTCGTCCGGCGCTCGAGAAGCCTGAAAGTCACCGATACCGATCTCGCGACCAGTGTGCATGTTCCACCCAGGTTCGGTGAACAACGGAGGAACGTGGCAGGTCGAGCATTGACCCGATCCACCGAACACCTCTTTGCCGCGACGCGCAGCAGCGTGGTCAAAGCTGTTCGGGGGAGGCGCGGGCGACTCAAGGGCAAGTTGGAAGAAATGCAAGTCGGCAAGCTTCGGGGTGATTAAGTCCGGCTCGTTGCGGACATTGTCGAAACCATTCGCTGCAGCGATCGGGAAGCGGCTGGCGTCTCCAAGTCGCGGGTCATAGAAAGTTCCCTTGCCGTGCATCTCCAGATTAGCGACAAAAGCATTCCAATGTGTCACCGAACCCCACCCGGTCCAGGTATGCAGATTAACGCCCGCCAACCCGAACGCCGGAGGAATCAGGGTCGCGGCCGACCTGGTGCCGTTGAACGCTTTACCGTCCATAAAGAGTTCAGCATCGAATTTCCCTGGACCCCAACTGGCAAGCACGGCTCGCACGGTAGCCTGGTCGGTATTTAGCAAATTCGCTACGCTGCTCAAATCGGGCGAAAGACTTATGATTGCCCCTACGTTCAGGTCGCGGTTCGCCCAGCCGTCCAACCGATGACCGATTCCTGGGACTAGAGAGTTGTCCACGGTCGAGTGGCAGACAGAGCATTGCAGGCCTACCGACTTCAAGTTGCCGGTGCGGTCGAAGAATCCAGTCAGGCCCACCACAGCGTTCAACTTGAGCAACGCTAAAGTAACGGCGGGATCGTTCAAATTGACTTGTCCCGCCTGCAATGCCCGGATAAGCGAGTCCGGGAGCGCATCCTCGTCCACCTTGAGCCCTACCGCAAGGGCGGTCGCCGGACTTACTCCGGGGCCTACGCCGCCCAGCTTCTGTCCTTCAATCGCTTTGTGAATCTGCAGCGTGCCGCCCCAATAGTCTTCGTCTCCGAAGGTCGCATAGCGAAACGTGTTGCGTCCGCGCTCAATCATTTCAAGTGCATGGAAATCGACCGAGTGGTCGCGTTTGTTCCACTTGGAATCTGCGGAAACCCGCTGCGAACGTTGCAAGAGAAGGCCAGCAAGAATTCCTGTCACGACTACTGTTGCCAGCAGAACGGCACGAAACCGGCTCATAGTGATTTCCTCCGAGGGAATGAGCGCACGGCCGCGCCTTCGATACAGGGAAAAGCCCGAAACTTTGTAAAAGGATTGTCTCTTGAGGCAGGATTGACTACGTAGGCCGCGTTCGCTTCTTTGAATTCCTCGTCGGAGGAAGGCGTGACCGTGCCATCCAGAAGAAAAACCAATCAGTCCTAGTCAAAAAGGCAGACACGAAATGACGATCCATCGCGTTACGATGGCGTTGTCGCTGGTGCGCTTGTTCGGCGCCGTTGCCGCTATGAAAATCTGTCCCAACGCGAAGTGTTCAGTCTTCGGTCACATCGTCTACACCGTCGTCACTCGATGTCCGGTCTGCAAGTGGGATCTGAAATCCACGCTTCCGAGCAGTGAAGCGGCCCGCCCGCAGAGTGCGCAAGCGGCTAGCGCTACCTCATAGCCGCGCCGCAGATTCCAGTGTCAAGTCCACTGTAGTAGGCATTGAAGGTCCTCGAAAGTAGACGTTTCTTCCACAGGGTAAGCCGCTGAAACTAAAGCAGGCCAAAATCGTATCTAGAAGAATCAACCACTTGGCTCCAGCGATTCTGTGCTTTTGCACAGCGTTCCTGTAGGAACACTTCTTGCTCACATCGCTGGGCGACTCGCGTCCAACTGTTTGCACTTCGCGCTCGTCGTGAGGCACAATACGCCTTCCAGTTTCCGAGAAAATCTGAATTGAGGATCTCCTGATGAGACTAATCGGCTTCATTGCGTTCGCCGCCATGACATACACGTTCAGCACTGCGCTCATTGCCCAGGATGGCGCGCCGCTCGCCTATCCGAAGGCGAAGACCGTCGATCAGGTCGACGATTATCACGGGACGAAAGTCGCCGATCCGTATCGCTGGTTGGAAGACGTCGACTCGCCCGACACGCATGCCTGGGTCGAAGCCGAGAACAAGTTGACCTTCGGCTACCTCGAAAAGATTCCGTATCGCGGCGCAATCCGCGATCGCCTGCTGAAGTTGTGGAACTACGAGCGCTTCAGCGTCCCCGAGCAAGAGGGTGGACGATATTTCTACCAGCACAACAACGGCTTGCAGAATCAGAACGTGCTGCTCGTTGCCGACTCGCTGAACGCAGAACCGCGCGTGCTGCTTGATCCCAACACGCTCTCTGCTGACGGCACGGTTGCCCTCGCCGGCACAGTCGTGACCGATGATGGCAAGCTGATGGCTTATGCGACGGCGATTTCCGGCTCTGACTGGACGGAGTGGCACATACGCGACGTTGACACCGGCAAGGATTTGCCCGACCTCATTAAATGGGTGAAGTTTTCTGGTGTTTCCTGGACGAAGGACAATAAGGGATTTTTCTACAGTCACTACGACGAACCCAAGGCGGGCACTTCGCTGGTGGACGCGAACTATTTCCAAAAGCTTTACTACCACGCGCTGGGCACTCCACAGTCGGACGACAAACTGATCTACGAGCGTCCCGACAACAAAGAACTGGGATTCGGCGGCAACGTTACTGATGACGGGCACTATCTGGTCATTTTTGTATGGCAAGGCACGTCGCCCAAGAATCGGATTTACTACAAGGATCTCACGCAGCCCGATTCGCCAATCGTTAAGCTGCTCGACGATGCCGACGCCAGCTACAGCTTCCTCGACAACGATGGCTCCGTCTTCTGGATTCAAACTGATCTCGACGCTCCCCGCGGACGTGTAATCGCGATCGATACCCGCCATCCCGAGCGCGCGAACTGGAAGACACGTCGTTCCGCAAAGCAGCGACAAGCTCGAAAGTTCCAGCGTGGTGAATAATCTTTTCCTATTGTCTTACTTGAAGGATGCGCGCACTGAAGTTCGTGTGCACGACTTGAACGGAAAGTTCCTGCGCAACGTTGATCTGCCGGGAATTGGCACAGCGGGCGGCTTCGGCGGCAAGCGGAAAGACAAAGAGACCTTCTACAGCTTCACCAGTTTCATCTCTCCGACCGTGATCTATCGCTACGATCCCGTGGCGGGGAAGAGTTCCGTTTTCCGGCAGCCTAAGGTGGATTTCGATCCGGCGAAGTATGAGACCAAGCAGGTGTTCTACAACAGCAAAGATGGAACGCGCGTTCCAATGTTCCTGACATATAAGAAAGGACTGAAGCTGGACGGTCAAAATCCGACGCTGCTCTATGCTTACGGCGGCTTCGACATCTCGCTAACTCCATTTTTCTCTGTGCCCAATGTTGTGTGGCTTGAAATGGGAGGCATCTATGCCCAGCCGAATCTCCGCGGCGGCGGCGAGTATGGAGAAGACTGGCACCTCGCCGGCACCAAGGCAAAGAAGCAGAACGTATTCGATGACTTCATCGCGGCCGCGGAGTGGCTCATCGCGAACAAATATACTTCGACTCCAAAGCTTGCGATTCGCGGCGCCAGTAATGGCGGCCTTCTGATCGGTGCATGCTTGACCCAGCGTCCCGACCTCTATGGAGCGACGTTACCCGAAGTCGGCGTCATGGATATGTTGCGCTTTCAGAAGTTCACCATCGGCTGGGGCTGGACGTCGGACTACGGCTCATCCGACAATCCGGATGATTTCAAAGTCCTCTACGCATACTCGCCATTGCACAACCTGAAGCCGGGGACGAAGTATCCGCCGACCATGATCTCGACGGCGGATCATGACGATCGCGTGATGCCGGCGCACAGTTTCAAATTCGCGGCCACTATGCAGGCGGATCAGGCCGGTCCTGCACCGGTTCTGATTCGTATCGAGACTAAAGCCGGGCACGGCGCCGGCAAGCCGATCACGAAAATTATCGATGAGACGGCAGACGCCTGGGCCTTCGTCGCGCACAATCTGAACATGAATGTTACGCTGCCGTAGACTGGCGGAGACAGCCCATACAGCAGCTTGACTTTCCGCTGTCCGGAAACCAACCCGGGGGCTAACACCTTCGTCGGTGGATTCGCGTTTCAGCAAGAAGATGGGCTGCGACAATTTCTTGTATGAAAGCTTGGAAGTGTTCTATTTTGCTCGGCGGTGCGGTGTTGGTTTTGCTCGGGCTGTACGGAGCCTGGCTGGTGTGGCGTGGATTCAGCACCGCGGATCAACCGTCTTACCTGGAAACGGAAATAGCTCGCGCCGCCCGGAATTTTTCCATCCCCCGAAAGGCCCGTCTGGAAGCCAACCCATGGAAGGCTACGCCGGAAGTCCTGAAAGAAGCCCGAGAGAGTTTCCTCAATCGTTGCGCCGTATGCCACGGGCTGGACGGGGCGGGACAGACCAGTGTCGGCCGAAACCTTTACCCTAAAGTTCCCGATCTGCGTTTGCCTCAAACACAGAACCTTACGGATGGGGAGATCCGCTACATCATTCGAAATGGTGTGCGTCTGACCGGCATGCCGGGGTGGAGCAGACCGCACGACGAGCAGGGTGACGACAGCTGGAAGCTCGTTCTTTACATCCGCGATTTGCGTCAGCCCGATGAACAGAAGCAGCCGCGCCAGTCAGTCGCGGCTAACGCTCACTATGTGGGCTCTCAGTCCTGTCAGAAATGCCACGCGCAGATATACGATCACTGGCGAAAGACGGCCATGGCCAATGTGGTTCGCGATCCTCGCGAACATCCTGACGCCATCATTCCCGACCTTGCGACCGATCCCATTGCCAAGTTTACGAAGGACCAGGTCGCCCTCGTTTACGGCAGCATTTGGAAGCAGCGTTATTTTACAAAGCGCGGAGACGACTATTTTCCAGAGCCCGCGCAGTGGGATATTGCGCATCGAGTCTGGCGGCCCTATCTTGTGGCGAAGGGGACTGATTGGTGGGAGCCGTTCTATCTGCCGGACAACATGCAGAGGCCTACCGGGCCGACCTGCGACGGGTGTCATTCTGTCGACTACGACATCCATACGAAACAGGTGGCGGAGTGGAATGTCGGATGCGAGAAGTGCCATGGACCGGGTAGTGAGCATATTGCGCAGCCCTCTCGCGAAAATATTCTCAATCCGGCAAGGATGAACTCGGTTGCAGCGAGCGACACGTGTATCCAGTGTCATTCGCAGGGACGTCCAGTGACGGTTCCCATCGAAGGGAAGTATTATGACTGGCCCGTCGGGTACCGCGTGGGCTTGAACCTGCGAGTTTTTTGGCAACTTGAAGATCACACGCTCGGCGAGACCACATTCACACACTATGCGGATGGCACGGCCCATAAGAACCGTATGCAAGGGAATGACTTTGTACAGAGTGTGATGTACCGTCGCGGCGTGACGTGTTTTAGCTGCCATGATGTGCACGGCACGGATAACTACGCCCAACTACGCAAGCCCGCAGACCAGCTCTGCATGGATTGCCACGCACCGCTTTCATTGAATGGCCCCCGCACCGGCACTATCGAGGAGCATACTCACCACAAAAAAGGTTCTCTGGGAAGCAGTTGCATTGCCTGTCACATGCCCCAAATCGAAACGACGATTGCGGACGTGAAGGTGCGAGCGCACACGTTTGCTTTCATCACGCCATCGATGACCGACAAATATAAGATTCCAAATCCCTGCACGACCTGCCACAAAGATAAAACGACTGCCTGGGCAGAGGATGCCCTGCGGCACTGGCCTGAGCGTTCGCCCTGGCGCATGGATTAAGGCCTGATATCTCATCCGGGTTCAAATGAGAAAAGAAAGAGCTTGACATTAGTGATATAGTAATATATATCACCATATGACGTGCGGTACTCCGGCAAATGCCGAGCCGCACGCAACCGAATACGCAGGAGAAGAAACGATGAAATCCCTTCGCTTTATGCTGTCCGCGATGCTGATGGCGCTCTCCACCGTGGCTTTTGCTCAGACGGGCGCTCAGACGCCGGACGCGCAACAGTCTTTTGACAAACTGAAAACTCTGGCAGGGTCCTGGGAGGGCCGCGTGACCACTGTCCCTCCGCAAGCCGACATCGAAGGTAAGCCCATACAGGTTTCGCTGCGCGTGACTTCCATGGGCAACGCACTCGTGCATGAGATGACCGGAGCCGGAAGACCGGATCATCCTGTCACCATGCTTTATTTGTCGGGTGACCACCTGCTCCTTACGCACTATTGTGATGCCGGAAATCGGCCGCGCATGACGGGCAAGATGTCGTCGGACGGAAAAACAGTAGACTTCGAGTTCCTCGACGTCGACGGTGGGCTGCAGTACGGACATATGCATCACGCCGTTTTCACAGCAATCGATGCCAATCATCACGTCGAGGATTGGACCTACATGCAGCCAGGGGATAAGCCGGTGCATGCGCACTTCGAGTTGCAGCGAACCAAGTAGGGGAAGCGTATCTTTTTACGCAAATCAGTGCTCGGCAACCGGTAAGGCGATCTGGAAAATGTGATGGACCGTGAGTGGAACGACAGTCAACCGATTTACCGCCAACTTCGTGACCGTGTGGTCGCGATGATTCTCGACGGCGTGCTCAAAGAGGGTGACCCTCTGCCGTCAGTGCGTAATGTGGCGGCCGAGTACCGGGTGAATCACCTCACGGTCCTGAAGGGTTATCAGCAGCTGGTAGACGAGCAATTGGTTGAAAGTCGAAGAGGTCTCGGAATGTTCATCAATGCGGGGGCGCGCAGTCTGCTGTTGCGCGCTGAACGCCAGAAATTTCTTACAGAAGAATGGCCCCGGGTCCAGGCCACGATCCAGCGGCTCGGATTGAAGTCGGAAGAGCTGCTGGACGCGGGCACCAACGGGCGGCCGAAGCCGGACGCAGCAAAGTCCGAGCCGGTAAGGTCGAAGACCGGATCGAAGGAGCGCTGAAGCCATGGCATGCATAGAAGCACGCGGCCTGCGCAAGGCCTTTGGCACAACTGTAGCGCTGGATGGCGTGAATTTGCGAGTGGAAGAGGGACGCATTCTGGGGATCATCGGTCCCAACGGCGCGGGAAAGACGACGGCGCTCAACGCGATTCTTGGCCTCACTCCGTATCAGGGAGAACTGAGGGTCCTGGGACGCGACCCCTGGATCGAGCGCGATCAGCTCATGCGCGACGTCTGCTTCATTGCCGACGTTGCCGTGCTGCCGCGCTGGATGCGGGTCTCACAGGCGCTCGACTATGTAGAGGGCGTGCATCCCAGATTCGATCGCGCGAAGGCCGAGAGTTTTCTCGCCAAGACCACGATCCAGCGCCATAGTAAGGTTAGGCAGCTGTCGAAAGGGATGGTAGCCCAGTTGCACATCGCGCTGGTCATGGCCATCGACGCGCGATTGCTGGTGCTGGACGAGCCGACGCTCGGGCTCGACATCCTGTATCGCAAGCAGTTCTACGATTCGCTACTGAACGATTACTTCGATCGCAGCCGCACCATCGTCGTCACGACTCATCAGGTGGAAGAACTGGAGCACGTTCTTACCGATCTCATGTTCATCGACCGTGGCCGCATCGTCTTCAACTGCAACATGGAAGAGTTCGAGTCTCGGTATGCAGAAGTGACGGTGCTTGCCGAGCAGGTTGCAGCGGCCCGAGCGCTCAGGCCGCTGCATGAGCGCCAGGTGTTAGGACGCAGCATCCTGCTATTTGAAAATACCGATCGCCAGCAGCTCGCTGCGGTGGGCGAGGTCCGTACACCCAGTATTGCCGACCTGTTTGTTGCCGTGCTCGGCAATCAGGCCGGCCGGGCACAAGGAGCGGCCAGGTGAATATTCAATCGAACGTCATGCCCGAGTCTCCCCTCGAGTCAAAGGCACTCACTCCCGCGCTCGTCCCCGCGACTCGGCCCTTCTACTGGTCGGTACGGCGTGAGTTGTGGGAGAACCGCTCGATCTATATTGCGCCGCTGGCCGCGGCCGGGGGTGTGATGTTCTCATTCCTGATCAGCCTGTTTCGGCTGCCGGGAACCGTCCGTGCGATGACGGCACTCGACCCAGGCCGTGAACCCAGCGTGCTGGCCAGACCCTACGACTTCGCAGCGGGCCTGATGATGGCGACGGCTCTGATCGTTGGAGTCCTTTATTGTCTCGACGCGCTGCATGGTGAACGCCGCGACCGCAGCATCCTGTTCTGGAAGTCACTACCGGTATCCGACTTCACCACGGTGCTCTCGAAGGCCAGCATTCCGCTCGTGGTTCTGCCGCTGCTAACGGTAGCTTTCACAGCTGCCACGCAGTTCATCATGCTTTTACTGAGTTCCGCCGTACTGCATGGGAATGGCATGAGCGTCGCGACGTATTGGGCGCAGGTGTCGTTGTTCCAGATATGGCTGGGACTCTTCTACCATCTGCTGACGGTGCATGTGCTCGGGCACGCGCCCTTCTACGCGTGGTTTCTGATGGTTTCCGCATGGGCGCGGCGTGCGGCATTTCTGTGGGCGTTCCTGCCGCCGCTCGCGATCGTGTTCGTGGAAAAGATCGCGTTCAACACTTCGTATTTCGCGGGCGTGCTCCTACATCAACTGTCCGGTGGTTCGGAGGCTGTTCCCATGCCCGGCGGCATGCCCTTCGATCCGGGAATGCAATTCACGCCCGGTCACTTCCTGCTTAGCCCGGGTCTATGGATCGGGTTGGTAATCACCGCAGGCTTTCTCTTCGTTGCGGTGCGGCTGCGACGTTCTCAAGGGCCCATCTAGGAGCGAAGCAATGCGATCAGCACTACTACCTCTTCACATCATCGCCGGCACTTTGGGAATGCTATCTGGATTTGTCGCAGTGTTTCTGCGGAAAGGCTCGCGGCGGCATGGCATCGTGGGAAATGTATTTGTCATATCGATGCTCATCCTGTCGGCGAGCGGAGTAATTTTGGCAATCATGAAATCCCAGCCGGGCAATATTCTCGGAGGCACGCTCACGTTTTACCTGGTGGCAACGGCATGGCTGACCGCCCGGCGTCGGGACGGAGCGTCCGGCATTCTTGATTGCGTCGCCCTTCTGGTTGTATCGGTTGTCGGCGCCACACAAGTTACATTTGGTTTACAAGCGGCGCTGGGGGTGACTGGCTTGAAGTATGGATATCCCGCGGGGCCTTACTTCTTTATGGGTTCGGTGGCAATGCTTGCCGCCGCCGGGGATATTCGATTGCTGGTGCGCCGCGGAGTTTTTGGCACACAACGGATCGCACGCCATCTTTGGCGGATGTGCTTCGCCTTGTTCATCGCCGCAGCTTCCATATTTCTGGCACGGCAACAAATATTCCCGGCATTATTGCGAAAGACAGGAGTGCTCATCTTTCTCAGTTTCCTGCCACTCCTGCTGATGATCTTCTGGCTGGTCAGGATTCGCTTCGCGAATGTTTACAAGAAAATGTCGATGCCCGCCGGTAGCAGCGCTTATGCGTTGACGGCTAGGCCCTCGGCAGCGGAACCCTTGCGAGTGACAAATCAAGCGACAGGGCTGCCTCTCGTGGGGATGAGGTAAAGCGGGCGAAAAGGGGCGCTGCTGCGGTTCTACATGATTCTGATTCGAGCGCGGCTAGTCTCATGGTAAAATCCTCGGGCTTCAGGCTGGACGCCGCTTCTGACAGGCTGTACCGGCCCCAGCCTCTTTCCCGCGGAGGTACACCTCATGAGTTCCCATTCCCGATGCTTTGCACGTTTCGTCTTTTTCTTGTTCGTCGGCTTGATCGCGGTCGCCTCTATTCCATGCGCCCACGCGCAAGAGCCATACGCCAACCATCTGAAAAAACGCGTCGTGGGTGACTACGGGTATTGGAGCAAGTATCAGACTCCGGCCTACGGCCACGCTCAGATTCCTTACAAGAAGCTTACGCACATTAACCACGCTGGAGTCTCGTTTGATGCCGAGGGCAACCTCTCGGTGCCGGATGGATTTCTCGAGCCTGAACTCAACAACGAGGCTCATGCTGCGGGCGTGAAGGTTCTGCTGCTGCTAGGCGGCGACTTCAACGGAATCGAAACCAGCGGCAAAGTGCAGCGGCTGGTGAACAACGTCAAGGCGTTCAACGAAACGTATCACTATGACGGGTTGGATATTGACTGGGAATATCCGGAGACGACGGTGGACCGCACATTCCTGGTGCAACTCATGCGGAAACTTCGCTATTCGAATCCGGATTACACACTTTCGATCGACATCGCGCCGTGGGCAGGGTACGGCTACGACCTGGTCGATCTGCAAGTCCCGCTCGATTACTTCAACATCATGATGTACGACTGCGCCGGACCCTGGACGCAGTACGGGCAACTCAATTCACCGATCTTCTGGGACACGCACGATCCCGCGCCATGGGAGTGCCAACCCGGCGGCAGCGTTCAGGACACTGCGACGATTATGCTGCGTCATGTTCCCGGCGAGAAGCTCAACATGGGAACGCCTTTCTACGGTTATCACTACACCAACATCCACCAGATTTTTGGTTTGTGTCCTAACTCCGCCACCACACCCGACGGCGACTGCGATAACACGGTGCTGACGGTGAATTACGCGGGGCTGAAAGACCACATCAACAAAGACGGGTGGGAGACCGTTTATGACCCAATCGCATTCGTGCCGTACATGCTAAAGAAGGATGGGAGCGATGGTTACATCACCTACGACGACTCGTTCTCGACCTACTTCCGCGTCTGGTATTCCGACTGGGATCGCGGACTGGGCGGCACATTCATGTGGTCGCTCGACGCCGACTACGACGGTCACTCGCAAGATCTGCTGAACGCAATGTATTCGGCAACGGTGACAGGACAGTAGGGCGGGTTTCTGCATTCAACCGACGCGATGTCAAACCCCGGACGCTCCTTCGTTCAGCGAAGGCTTCCGTCCGGGGGATTGTTCCGATGCTCCGGGTGCGACGGGCGAGCACAGCACGGGTCGCTCGAGAAATATCGTACAAATCTTCCGAGAGGTCTGTGTTTTCACGACCGCGTGCCGGATGCTATGATAAAAGCCGATCGCCGAGCCCGGGCCCTCAGCGCCCGGACTGACACTCCTCAGTAGCTCAATGGCAGAGCATCCGGCTGTTAACCGGAGGGTTGTAGGTTCGAGTCCTACCTGAGGAGCCATTTCTTTTCAGAGAGTTACTGCTACCCAACATTTGCCGCCTTCGCTGACTGTAGGACTCTTTTAGGGACCAACTCAGGAATTTCGAAACGCCCGAGGATATCCGCCGCCTCACGAAGGGCATGACTTGCGCGAAGCCTCGATGCAGGTCAACGGATAGTGGAAGTCCAGGTTCGGCGCGTCGAGCCACGCCGCTGCTGTGGAACGTGGCAACGCCGCAATCAATGTTGTTTCATGTCGGAAGATTCCACAAACGAGTGGTAAAGATATTTATTCGCAGGATCGAGCGGTTGATCGATCTTGAACGAGCCCGCAAGCATTCGCGAGCCCACCGTCTACATGGACGCACCGACGAAGAATGCCGTGCCCTGCCGAAAGGGTGGCTCAATGAAAAGGGCAGCCCGGCAAAAACTATCAGTCCGGACTGGCGACGAGCAAGACGAATGATCCACCTTTGATTTTGCCGCGGCGTTCTCCAGGCGCCGGCGGATCGAATTCGGCGGCCGGCAAGAAGACCTTGTGCGTCTTTGAGTCCAGTCCCATAGTGCGAGCGGATTTTTTCGTAGCGAGATTCATGGCAACGGTGTATTTGTCGGGAGAATCTTCGTGCACGATGGTCAGATAGCCATCTCCGGTAGATGCGAAGGCCAGATTTGTCACGGAATCGAAGGCGTTGGCGTCCACACCGTCTCCGATCGGAACGGTCGTAACAACCTTCCCTGTGTCGGCGTCGATCACGGCCATCATCTTGTTGTCGCAGCCTGCGAACAGCCGGTGTGACTTCCAGTCCGCGGCTAGACCCGACGGCTCCTGGCAGGGAGCCATCGGCCAGCGGTTAATCACGACCAGCTTCTGCGCGTCGAAATGGACGAGCTCGGATTTGTCCTCGATATTGACGTAGATCGTTCCCTTGCCGTCGGCGACTGCGAATTCTGGTTTGCCGCCAAGCGCGAGCGTGCCCGCCACGGTTCCATCAGCGGCGTTGATCGCGGTAGTGTCCTGGCCACGCCCGTTCATGGTGAAGATGCGCTTGGTTCCTGCCTCATAGACGATGGCGTCAGGATTGTTTCCTGCCTTAACTGAACCGAGAACCTTTGACGTGCTGAGGTCGAATATTGTCACCGTATTCGCGCGCCCGTTGCTCGTGAATCCCCGACCGGCATCTCGATCGATCGCGATCCCGTGCACTCCCTGAGTGTCTGGAATGTCACCCACGATAGCGTAGCTGTCTGCATCGAGAACCACGACATGCGAACCGTGCGAGACGTAGACGCGCCGCGCGGCGCTGTCCACACCCACGTAGTCCCAGCCTTCATCGCCCCCTAGAGGCACCGTCTTGATGACGTGATACTTGCCGCTTTGGGCTTGAGCGAACGGACTGCCGGGGAGGGCCATGAAAATTGCGGCGATAAAAAAGCTCAAAAAAAATGGTCTCAATATCCGGTGCATGATTTGGATGCTCCTTCCGTCGATTCAGCCTGCCACCACAACGGTCTACTCGCAGGAAGATGAACAGAGGATTAATTTGGAAGGAACAGTTTCTTCCGGAAGTAAAGCGCTTTCGTGTACTTGAAACCCCCACCACGGCATTATGATTCCGGGATGCGCCTTCTGCTGGTGGAAGATGACGCGAAAATTGCGCGCTTTGTCGCCAGAGGCTTGCGGGAACAGGCCTACGCCGTCGATGTCGCAAGCTCTGGAGAAGAAGCGTTATACCAGGCAGCGATCAACACCTACGACCTTATCGTCTTAGATGTGATGATTCCCGCACCGGACGGGTTTGCCGTCTGCAGAGAGTTGCGAAGCGCCGGTCAGCGCACTCCGATTCTGATGTTGACCGCGCGTGATGCCGTGGAAGACCGGATTGAAGGCTTGGATTACGGGGCCGACGACTACCTCACGAAGCCTTTTGAGTTTCGCGAATTGCTGGCCCGGCTGCGAGCATTGCTTCGCCGTCCGACTGGCTTGCAGTCCGCGCGGCTCATGGTCGCTGACCTGATTGTAGACACGACTGCTCAAACGGTATCGCGCGGGGGCAAGGCGATTTCGGTGACGGCGAAGGAGTATGCCTTGGTCGAGTTTCTGGCGCGGAACGCGGGACGCGTTGTGGGGCGCGCGGAAATTGCGGAACATGTCTGGAACGAGGACTTCGATGTTTTTTCGAACCTGATCGAGGTATACATCAACCGGCTCCGCCGGAAGATCGATGTGGGCTCTATGAAACCATTGCTGCACACCAGGCGGGGTGCGGGTTACATTCTCTCGACTAGCGGCGACGCGCCAGACGCCGCGCCCTCCACGGGGCGGAATCGTAGCGATGTTTAACTCAGTCCGGATTCGACTGACGATCTGGTATACGGGCGCGATGACGCTCGTGCTGGTGGTGCTCGCTGTCGCAACTTATATCGTCCTCAAGCAAAATGTTGTCCGGCGTGCAGACGCGGGGGCAGTCGAACTCGCCGATTCCTTTCTCGCGACCGTCAGCGCGGAAGCGGCCGGTCTGCCGCAGGCCGAGCCTTTCGGTGGCCCCATTGCCGCTGCAATCTCGGAGCACAGGTTTCAAGACGTATTCTTCGTCGTCCTCGATGCAGACGGCCATCTTTTGGGCGTATCTGAAAGCCGCAAAACGCCCGATCATTGGGCTGGTCCGACGCCGGAAATGCTGACCCGTGCCCTGCCCCCTGTGGCGTCTGGTTCGGGGATGTTTCATTCGGCGCGCATCGGAGGGCGCTACTACAGAACCTACGTGCGACACTTTTCCGTCGGACAACACGCGGCAACTCTGCTCGTTCTGCAATCCCTGCACCGGCAGAACGAGTTTCTGGAGACGCTGGCGGGAACGTTCGGCATCGTAATTCCTCTCACACTTGTACTCGCCGGCTTCGGAGGTTATTTGCTGGCGCGAAGAAGCCTTTCGCCGGTGGTGACCATGAGCACCCAGGCCAGCCGCATTGGCGCGGAAAATCTGCACGAACGGCTACGGGTGGAGAATCCGCAGGATGAACTCGGACGGCTGGCTTCGTCGTTCAACGAACTCCTCGACCGCCTCAGCCGATCTTTCGAGCGGCAGCGGCGGTTTGTGGCTGACGCGTCGCATGAACTCCGTACGCCGGTGGCGATTTTGTGTGGAGAAGCGGAAGTCACTCTGTCGCAGCCCGAACGCACGCAGGAGGAGTATCGCGAGTCGCTGCGCATCTTAGGAGAAGAAGCGAGACGATTGAAACACATCGTAGAGGATCTCTTTACCCTCGCCCGGGCTGACGCAGGCCAGCACCCTTTGGCACTGAGCGATTTCTATCTCGACGAACTTGTTTTGGAGTGTTGCAGAAGTGTAAGAACGCTGGCGTCTGCGAAACAGATTGTGGTTCGCTGCGAAGCGGAAGGCGAACTGCCGATCCGTGCAGACGAGATGCTGGTGCGACGCATGCTGTTAAATCTCTTGGACAACGCCATCAAATATACTCCGGCAGGCGGCACGATTTGCACCCGGTGCGGGGTAGAAGACGGGTGGTATTGCCTGAGTATTGAGGACTCCGGTCCTGGGATTCCCGACAATATCCGGGTGCGGATTTTCGAGCGCTTTTTTCGCGCCGACAAGGCCCGGTCACGCGGCGAAAGCGATAGCGGCGGCGCGGGGTTGGGTTTGGCAATCGCATCCTGGATTGCTCAGGCACATGGTGGAAAAATCGAACTGACCCACTCCACTTCCGAAGGCAGCACCTTCACGATGCTTCTTCCGAAAGTAGCTCTGTAGCGGTTAATCCTGCATTTATCTTCACGTAATTAGCGTATGGTTTGAAGCGGCCCGAGCGTTACGCCTGCCGCGTAAAGGACCCATGCGCTGGCTTCGACCTCACGTTGTTGGTGTATGCAAGGTTCCGCTGTTCATTGTGTGGATCGCATTGTGCACGGCTGCGTGTTTGGCGGCGCAGCAGGGCCCTGTTTCGTCCCCCGGTAAACCTGTTCTGCATTTGACGTTACAGAACGCTTTAAATCGCGCGCGCCGTAACAGCGTGAGCTACCAGGCGGTTGTAACCGAGTCGCTGATTGCGCATGAAGATACGAAGCAAGCCGTGGATGCGCTATTGCCCAGCGTCAATTACAACAATTCGGCGATTTATACCCAAGGCAGTGGAGTAGATAACTCCGTAAAATTCATTGCGAACAACGCAGTGCACGAATACATCAGTCAGGGCAATGTGCATGAAACCCTCGACCTGGCAGGTTTTGCCGGAGCACGTCGCGCGGCTGCGGCTGCGGCCGCCGTTCGCTTCCGCGCCGAAATCGCCTCGCGAGGTCTGGTTGTGACGGTTATCCAGAGCTATTTCGGGGCTGCGGCCGCGCAAAGCAAGCTGGAGGCGGCGCAGAGAGCGGCGGACGAAGGGGATCGATTTCTGAAGCTTACCCAGGATCTCGAGCAGGGCGGCGAGGTCGCTCATTCCGATGTCATTAAAGCCGAATTGCAGGCTAACGATCGACGGCGGCAACTTCAGGAAGCCAAGCTTGCTCTCTTGAATGCACGTCTGGACTTGTCGATTCTGATTTTTCAAGATTTCAACGATAGCTTCGAACTCGTGGAAGACTTACATGCCAACGTTCCCTTGCCGACGCTGCCTGAGTTTCAGACGCGCGCGGCTGCGGACAACCCGGACATTCGCGCCGCGCTTGAGGCCGCCAAGGCGGCAGGGCAGAACGTCTTCGCGGCACGCGCCGCGTACATGCCGTCCCTCAGTTTCGATTATTTCTACGGAATTGACGCGACCCGATTCGCGACGCGGACTGATGGCATCTCCAACCTTGGATCATCTGCGGTAGCAACGCTGAACATTCCGATCTGGAACTGGGGATCGACGCAAAGCAAGGTGAAGCAGGCCGAATTACAGAAGAATCAGGCGCAGCGCGAGCTTTCTCTGGCACAGAGAAAAATGCTGGCGGAGATCCAGTCGCTTTACGCCGAAGCCCAGACTGCATCCCAGGAGCTGATCAGCCTGGAACGATCTGCAGAGTTGAGCGCGGAGAGCCTTCGCCTTACAACTTTGCGTTACAAGAATGGAGAATCGACGGTGCTCGAAGTAGTGGATGCACAGACTGCAGCGATGCAGTCCGACACTCTCTACCAGGACGGGGCTGTCCGCTACCGGGTCGCCCTCGCGAATTTGCAAACGCTGACGGGAGTGGTGACGACGCCATGAAGAACCGTCCGCGAGGGAGGGCCATATTTCTTGCAGCTGTTTTGTTGATCGCCGCTGGCTGCAGCTCGACCGAAAAGGAAAAGGAACCCGTCGTGAGCGTGGGGGTGACGCCGGCACAGAAAACATCCGTTTCTCAAATCGTGACCGCGGAAGCAGTGATCTTTCCCCTGAAACAGGCCGCCGTGGCGCCGAAAATAACTTCCACGATCGCCGATTTCAAAGTCCAACGCGGGAGCCGGGTCAAGAAGGGGCAACTGCTGGCGGTTCTCGAAAACAAAGATCTGGCGGCCCAAGCCGAAGCCAGCCGAGGAGATTTAGAGCAGGCGGACGCCACCTATACGATCACCTTAAACTCCGGTCTGCCGCAGCAATTGCAGAAAGCGGAACTGGATGCGGCAACGTCGAAGTCCACCTTTGACGCAGCCCAGAAAGTGTATGAAAGCAGGAAGGATTTGTACCAGCAGGGCGCCATCCCGCGGCGCGATCTGGATTCTGCCGAGGTCGCTTTCGCGCAGGCGCGAAGTCAGAGCGACCAAGCGCAGAAACAGCTTGCCGATTTGCGGCGCATAGGTCAGGAGCAACTAACCAAGGCTGCGCAAGGCACGAAGGAATCGGCGGAGGGGCGTTATCGCGCTGCCGCCGCACAGTTAGGATATTCGGAAGTCCGAAGCCCCATCGACGGAGTTGTTACAGATCGTCCGCTGTATGTCGGCGATCTGGCCGCGGCGAATCAGCCAATCTTGACCGTGATGGATACATCGCATCTCGTCGCCAAGGCGCACGTCCCGCAGTCGGAAGCGGCTTTGTTGACGATTGGCGACCCCGTGAAACTCAAGTTGCCGAACGTGGACGATCCGGTGCAGGGCCGGGTAACTCTGGTAAGTCCGGCACTCGATCCGGGCAGCACGACTGTAGAGGTCTGGGCTGAAACACGGAAAGCCAGCCCCGAGCTGAGACCTGGAATGACGGTCACTCTCGAAATGACTGCAAAGACGGTGAAAGACGCGGTGGCCGTGCCGACCGCTTCGGTCTTCAAGAATGCAGATGGCGCCTACTACGTGCTGCTGGCGGGCAACGACAATAAAGCGCATCAAGTACCAGTGCAACTTGGTGTGAAGAATGCGGCACTCACGCAAATTGTGAGTGGCGTCCATGCGAGCGATCCAGTAATTACTTCGGGTGGCTTCGCGATCCCCGACGGAACGTCCATCCAGGTTGAGAAACCTGACACAACAGAGAAAAATAATTCCGGCGACTCGGAGGGCAAATCCGACGAATCTCAGAGTAACAAGCCAAATGCCCCCGCCAAACCGAAGGACCAGGAGTAAGCGAGCGTGGCCAGCCCTTTGACAACGCAGGTGGCGATGCCCTGGTGTCAGCGCTTGGCACGACCCACCCTGTTCTTGACCATCAGCCTGGCGCTGGTTGGGGCCTACCTCGCGCTTTCGATTCCCGTCTCCGTATTTCCCGACACCGATTTCCCCCGTATCGTCATCGGCGTGGACAACGGTGTCACGCCCATCGATCAAATGCTTGTAATGATCACGCGGCCGCTTGAGGAAGCGGTGAACAGCGTGCAGGGCCTGCAGAAAGTAACTTCGGTTACAAGCCGCGGCTCCGCGGAAATCGATTTGTACTTTGACTGGAAGTCAGACATGATTTTGACGCTGCAGCGCGTCGATGCGGTCGTGGCACGGCTGCAGGCGGATCTGCCTCCATCTGCGAAAGTGGAAACGCATCGTTTGACATTCGCTGTATTTCCGATCATTGGGTATAGCCTCACTTCGGACTCTGTTTCACAAAGCAAACTCTGGGAACTCGCAACCTATGATCTGAAACCCAGAATCAACCGCCTCGATGGCGTCGCAACCGTCGTCATTCAGGGCGGCAGGGTGCCGGAGTTCCAGGTCACCCCAGATCCAGCGCGGTTATTGACCACAGGCATCACGGTCCCGGACATGCTCGATGCCATCCGCCGGACCAACATGATCGATTCCCCGGGGTTGATCGAGCATGAGCACCAACTGGTTCTTTCCTTGATCAGTGGGCAGGTACGCACAGCGGATCAAATCGGCCAAATTGTGGTAAAGAATTCCGCCGCCGGCATACCAGTTCGCCTCGCCGACATCGCGACCATCGCGCCGTCGACCGCGCCCGTCTACACGGTTGTCACGGCAAACGGGAGACCAGCCGTTCTGCTGAATGTGAACCGCCAGCCTGAGAGCAATACGCTGCAGGTTGCGAATGAAGTTCACGCGCTTATTCGGGAGCTCACGCACAATCTGCCGCCGGGAGTGCATCTTGAACCGTTCTACGATCAATCGACGATCGTTCATGACTCGATTGACAGTGTGAGAGATGCGGTACTGCTCGGCATCGTGCTTTCGTCGATCATTCTGGTTTTGTTCCTGCGCGACTGGGGCACGTCGCTGGTCGCTGGCCTGGTGATTCCGGTCACATTATTTGTGACGTTTATCGTCTTGAAGGCAACAGGCCAGAGCTTCAACCTTATGACGCTCGGGGGACTGGCCGCTGCAGTCGGCTTAGTGATTGACGATGCGATCGTCGTATTGGAAAACATCGTGCTCCATCGCGATGCCGGCCAGAATCGTTTTCAAGCGATCGAGAGCGCATTGCGAGAACTCGCAGTTCCACTAGTCGGCTCGACAATCACGCCCATGGTTGTGTTTCTGCCACTGATCAGCATCACCGGAGTAACAGGAAGTTTTTTTCGAGCCCTTGCGGTAACGATGACCGTTTCGCTTTTCACATCGTTGATTCTTGCGCTGTCCTGGACTCCGACGCTCAGCCTCTATCTGGTGCGGCGCGCAGACACATCGAACGAACAAAGTTCGGCCCGCGAAAACGTAGATGCAGGTGCACTTTTGGCCGCGGAAGAGACGCACGAGTCGGGCTTGTTTGCCAAAATCGTTGCCTTCTACAGTCGCGTGATGCAGGCCGTGCTCAAACGGCCGCGGCTCCTTGTCGCTGGTTCTGTGGCGATCGTCGCGCTAGCCATCCTCAGTTATGGGCTGCTTGACACCGAACTCCTGCCTGAAATGGATGAGGGTGGTTTCGTGCTGGACTATTTCACCCCTCCCGGCAGTTCGTTGGCAGAGTCCAATCGTATTTTGAACCACATTGAGGCGATTCTCCGCGCTACTCCGGAAGTCGAGACGACTTCGCGGCGAACTGGCTTGCAACTGGGCCTCGCCGCCGTTACGGAAGCGAACAACGGTGACTTTACCGTGAAGCTCAAGAGCAAGCGAGATCGGGATGTGGAAGAGGTCATCGCCGACATTCGCTCAAAGGTCGAGGAAGAGGAACCGGCGGCGAAGGTGGAGTTTGTTCAGCTGCTGCAAGACATGATCGGTGATCTCACAAGCCAGCCGGAGCCTATCGTGATCAAGCTCTTTGCACAGGATGGGAAGTTGTTGAACACCACGGCTCCGGGCGTGGCGAATGCGATCAGCAAGGTGCCGGGAGTAGTCGACGTGTTGAATGGGGTCGAAAATACGGTGAGCGGTCCCACAGTGACTTACCAGGTAACATCCAGCGTAGCCGCGCGCGCGGGTTTTACACCCGAAGAGATTGCGATCGATGCGTCGGCAGTACTTGAAGGGGAACCAGCGACCACGCCGGTCGTCCTCAATGATCGAGCGTATACGATTCGGCTTCGCTTTCCCGATCGAAACCGTTCGTCGCTCGATCAGATGAACAACACCCTTCTCACCAGTGCAACGGGGCATACGGCGACCCTCGGTTCGCTGGCAACAATCACCAACGATCCCGGTGAAACAGAAATCCGCCGAGAGAACTTGCAGCGTGTCGTGCAAATCACTGGACGGTTTGAAGGTGTAGGCCTAGGAAAAGGAATGAGTGCGGTACAAAAGGCTGTGACCACTCTGAATTTACCGAGTTCCATCCGCGTGGAATACGGCGGGCAGTATGAAGAGCAACAGAAGTCGTTCAAGGACTTGCTTTTTGTACTCGTGCTGGCGCTACTTCTACTGTTCATTGTGCTTCTGTTTGAGTTTCGAACATTCTCAGCGCCGTTGTCGATTCTAGCGTCTGCGCTGCTATCGACCTTTGGCGGTTTTCTCGCCCTGCTGTTGATGCGGAATACGTTCAATGTAGCCTCGTTCATGGGAATGATCATGGTCATCGGCATCGTCGCCAAGAACGGCATTTTGCTGCTGGATTCCGAGGAGCACTTCCGAGAACTGGGATTTCCTGCGCAAGACGCGATGATTCAGGCAGGACGGCGCCGATTGCGCCCCATCGCGATGACTGCACTGGCAACTGTTGCGGGAATGCTGCCCCTGGCGTTTGCCATTGGGTCAGGTTCGCAAATGCTTCAGCCTCTGGCAATCGCGGTAATCGGAGGTCTGCTGAGCTCAATGATCCTCTCTCTGATTTTCACGCCTGCGATTCACTACTATTTGCAGCGTGGACGGGATTAGAGAAGCGTGTTCCTGTGCGGCAGATGAGGGAAATGCACCCCGGCAGTCCATGCAAACGCAGTCGGTTGTCCTCTGCAAGAGAAACAGACTCTAAACCATCAGGCGCGCGCGGCAGCAGCCTTGCGGGCGATCAAGCCGAATCCTTTGGAGCGCGCAGTTTTCTCCAGAGCAATCAGCTGATCTTTCGCGGCAGAAGTGCGTCCTGTTTGTCTTGCCAATTCCGCAAGCGCGAGCCGGGCCTCAAGCTCCACGCCCACGAAGCCATGAGCGCGGGCTTCCTGAAGGGTCTCTTCCAGCAGTCGCCGTGCTGATTCAGGACGAGTTGATGTTAGATCCACGCGCGCCGATGCCACTGCAAATTGGAGACGCACGATGAGGTTCTGGCTCTTTGCGGTCAGGGCATGTGCGGATTCGATTTCTTTTTGCGCATCTCCACTCTTGCCCTGCGCGAGAAGTGCCTGAATCAGCACCCCGGCAGCGGTCAGTTCGTCGTCGGACTGCTGCTCCTCATGAAACTGATGCATGCAGTCTCGCGCCACGGGTTCGGCGTCGGCGGCATGACCCTCCTCGATGGAGAGTTGCGCCAAAGCCATCTTGGTTTCGGCCGCGGTTTGCTTCTCCTGAGCCTCGTTTCTCAGCGCAAGGGACTCTTCGTAGGATTTTCGAGCCGCCGCGAGATTGTCCTGCTCCGTCAGCACCTCTCCGACTCCGGTGAGGACATAAGCAGTTGCGCTCTTGCTGTCGCTCTCCGTGGCCATTGCCTTCGCCTTCTGGTAGGCAGCGAGAGCAGCGTCCAGATCGCCTTTCTCCCGAGACAGGTCGGCGAGATCGTTCAACACAAGGGCGATTCCAACCTTGTCTTCAGTAGCCTGATAATCGGGGATCGACTGTTCCAGAAACTTTTTCGCGTCGTCCAGATTCCCCTGCAAGATCAAAGCATCGCCCAGATTATTCGCGGCAGCGGCCATACCCTCGGAATCGCCGATCAAGCGAAACTCGCGGGTGGCTTCGCGCCACATCGCTTCTGCGCGGGCCAGATCGCCCTGCTGGTAATACAGGATGGCGAAATCGTTGAGCGTTCGCGCTTCATTGTTCCGGTCTCCCGCCGCAGCATAGCTCTGTCTGGCGTTTTCACAGGCGCTGGCGGCTTCCGTTGTGGAAGTGCCGGTGCCGGTTAGCTGGCAGAGTATTCCGTAGGCGCGAGCCACGAGCAGCGGCGAACCTTGAGCATTGCCTTTCGCGAGGGCACGTTCGGCGGCGGCATGTGCCTTGGCGAAGTCTCGATAGATCCAGGACGACGCCTCGGTCATATCGATGCGCGGATCTTCGCCGGCAGGCGGCGGAAGGCGGCGAAGTTCGTCCAAAGTGTGCAGTGCGTCCGCCGGTTTCACTCGGCGCTGCGCCGATGCCAGGCGCAGCCCGTAGTCGAGACTGTCGGGGAAAAGATTGAAGAGAGATTGATAGGCTTCAACCGCCCTGGGCCAATCATCAATCGTTTGCCGGAACTGCCCCTCGATCAGCAGGCGCTCCTCTTGCGAAAGGTTCTTCGAGAGTTCCAGCGCGCGCTGAGCTTCTGCAAGGGCTTTGGCCCGGTAACCCAGGTGCTGCAACGCCTCCGACAAAGCAGAGTGGGCCAGAGGATAGTTGGGATCCGCGACTGTGGCTTTGACCAAAAGATCCCGAGACCCCACGAAATCGAACGCCCGCAAGCGCGCGAGACCCTCGGTATAGAACTGGACCGCCTGCCGATTGGAAGGCAGCGAAGCGCGCACTGCCGCCGTCGCCTGTTGTGAAAGAGAATTCGCACCCAGAACTTGGCGAAGCCGGGTGCCTGCCTTGGAAGCCAGTTCGAAGAGGTCCTCCTGGCTGCCCGTTACGGATTCTTCGGTGATGGTCTCGCCAGCTGCGGTGTCCTGCACACGTATATCGAGGCGGATCCGATTGGTGCCGTGGTCCACGATCGGGGTGTAGGAGCCGAGAATCACCACGTCGGCGCCCGGGTCTGTCCGCAATCTCTGCAAAGTCGGTTTGGCCAGACTGTCTACATCCAGGAGAGGAAGTTCGCTCTTGGCGCGAGCCACATCTTCTCCCGAGATCAGGCGCAGGTCGCCGCCGGCGGCGAGTTCGGTACTCAGCATCTCGGAGAATGCGGCCGACATCCAGTTATCTTCATGACGCCCTGGCAGATTACGAAATCCCAACACCGCGACCGATCGGCGAACGTGCACGTGAGCCTGCATTGCTCTGGCCTCGACCGTTGATGATGAGTGTCGCGGGAAAGAACGGAATGCATAAATAACCGATCCCACCAACAACACGACCAAGGCTGCCATCGCCCAATAGCGGCCGAGCACTGGAGCCTTCTTGGGTTCTTTTTGTCCCACTGCGGGCGCCGCGAGATTGGTGTGCTCAGCGGCGGCCACGGCGTTCGGATCATGAACCGTAACCGGGGCAAGAAATCGGTATCCCCGGCGAGGAATGGTTTCGACAAAACGCGGGGTCTCGGCATCGTCGCGCAACGCCTCCCGCAACTTCCGCACGGCCACTCCCAGGCTGTTATCGAATTCAACGAAAGTGTTTTCCGGCCAGAGGCGCTGGCGAACTTCGTCCCGAGTCACGATTTCGCCCGGGTGCTCCAGCAGCAACAACAGTAACCGGCAGGGCAGATCCTGCAATTTGACCCGGTTGCCGGCGCGCGAAAGCGTCCCTTCGGCGGAGTTTAGTTCGAAGGGCCCGAAGCGGTAGTAGAGCGCCTTTGGGGTAGGGATAACCATGATCGTCGCCCGAGCCGACGACTGCCCCGAATAGTACCACGGACAATCCGCCCGGACCACCAGTTAAGACGCCAACCTAAGTCATTGCACAAATTGTAGTTACCTGTTAATGCAGACTTAAAAAGCTGTTTCATTGACTCCTCCTCTTTCTTCGTTCACATTCGCCCACGCCGCTGCTCGGAACTTCTTGAGTGCGGCTGGCAAAAAGGTGAACGGAATGAGGGAAGCCATGATTCGGAATGCGATTCGCAATCGGATGCAGGTCAGTGCGCTCTTGTTGGTCCTTGGCCTCGGAATTTCCTTGTCAGCGGGTCAGTCGGCCGCAACCGGGTCCAAGCCAATCGTTCCCAGCCTGACCAGCTTTAGCGGAAAACTTACCGACCTCGACGGCAAGCCTCTGACCAGCCTGACCGGCGTTACGTTCTCTTTATATAAGGACTCCGAGGGCGGTGCCCCGCTGTGGATGGAAGTGCAAAATGTCCAGCCCGATAAGACAGGGCATTACACGCTAACGCTGGGCTCAACCAAAAATGAAGGATTGCCAACCAGCCTCTTCGCTTCGGGGGAAGCGCGGTGGCTGGGAGTGCAGCCGCAGGGGCAAGCCGAGCAACCGCGAGTGCTGTTGCTCAGCGTCCCTTATGCATTGAAGGCCGGGGACGCGGAGACCTTGGGGGGACTTCCGACCTCGGCCTTTATGCTGGCGGCGCCGGCCGCAGCAAACAGTATTTCATCAACGGGACTGCCCAACAGTTCGGCCGCCGCCGGGACACTGCCCCCGGCGTCGTCGAACGTGACCACCACCGGCGGCACGATCAATGCCATCCCTCTGTTCTCGACCACAACGAATATTCAGAACTCAATTCTGACGCAGACCACGACGACGGCGATCAACTTCGGAGGCAAGTTGAACCTGCTCGCTTCCGGAACGGCCACCGCGACCGGGGGCAAGAATTCGTGGCCGGAAGCGATTGTGGCATCCGCATTCAACAGCACTTCAAAGGCGGCGGTCCCGCAAAAGTTCCAATTGCAAGCCGAGGCCACAGGCAACAACACGGGCTCGCCGTCCGGCACGCTCAACCTGCTTTATGGTTCAGGCACGGCGGCTCCCACTGAGACCGGACTGAAGATCAGCGGCAAAGGCGTCATCACCTTTGCCAGCGGCCAAACTTTCCCCGGTAACGGCACCATCACCGGTGTGACCGCAGGCGCGGGATTGACCGGCGGCGGCAGCACCGGGGTGGTCACGCTCAATCTCGATTCGAGCAAAATTCCTCAGCTCGGTACGTCCAACGACTTCACCGCTCCGCAGGAGTTTCAAGGGAACGCCGGCGTCGGCGTTGCACCGAGTGGGACCGGTTACACACCATTGTCGGTTGGCGGTGCAAGCTCATTCGGAACCTGGCTTGCACTCGCAAATACCAGCGCCGGGGGCCACACCTGGAACATCATTTCCGCGGGTGCGGGCAATGCGGAAGGCGCAGGCAATTTCGGAATCACCGATCTGACCGGCAAGAGCACGATCTGGCTGGAAGGAAACACAAACACCGCAAATTTGAACGCAACTGGAACGATCAATGGAGCAAGTGTCACGTCGGCCGGATCTACAGGTGGTGCAATCATCGACGGGGATGTCTACGGCAAGAACAATGGCGCACTCACGCCGGGACTTCGCTTCGGCGGCGCTGCCAGCGGCGAAGGCATCGCTTCCAATCGCGTAGCCGGGGAAAACGGCTTTGGCCTGCAATTGTTCACGGAATTTATTCCACGCATCTCCATTCTTCAGAACGGCCAGGTCGCTGTCGGCATATCGAATCCCACCTATCAACTGGACGTGTGGGCGACGTCGAATTCGTATGACGCCATTGGTGGCTACGGAGGGAACGCTACAAACGGTTCGGGAGGCTACGGAACCAACGCACTGTACGGCCTGGGGGGAAACGGCGATCTCACGTCGACTTCGAGCGATGGCGGCAGTGGAATTTTGGCCGAAGGCGGAATTGGTGGCCTCCAGGACGGGGCAGGCGGCATTTTCTACGGTGGGAATCACTCAACGTATGGCGATGGAGTCCTCGCTTATTCGGGTAGTGCCAACAGTTGGGCTGGCTTTTTCCAGGGGAACGTCGGCATCACAGGCATTACTTCCGGCGTGGCCTCGGCCTTCAAGATCGATCATCCCCTCGACCCAGCCAATAAATATCTTTTGCACTCAGCCGTGGAATCGCCCGACATGTTGAATATCTATAACGGCAACGCCGTCACGGATGCGAGCGGGGATGCCGTAGTTGTTCTGCCCGAGTGGTTCGAAACTCTAAATCGCGATTTTCGCTATCAACTCACCGTGATTGGACAGTTCGCCCAAGCCATCATCGGCAGCGAAGTGGCCAATCATCAATTCACCATCAAGACCGACAAGCCGGGCGTCAAGGTCTCCTGGCTGGTGACCGGAATCCGTCAGGATGCGTGGGCTAACGCTCACCGCATCCCGGTGGAAGAGCAAAAGAGTTCCAGAGAGCGCGGCCACTATCTTAATCCTGAGCTTTACGGTGCCAGCGAAGAGGCTGGTATTGGTTGGGCGCGCCATCCGCAAGCGATGAAGAAGATGAAAGATGCCCGGCAGAAGCAACTGCACGCCGTAGAAGCTGGCAACATTGCGCGGTAGAAAGTCTGATCGATTCGTTAACAACCGATTTGTGAACAAAGGAGAAATTTATGATCCGCAAACAGATTCGAATGAGCGTATTCTTGGCGCTCCTGTGCTGTATCGCTTCGTTTTCTTCCTCACAGACTACGGCTGCCGCGGTGGTTCCTCCTTTGGTGAAGTTCTCTGGCGCTCTGTCGGACCTCAACGGAAAGCCGGTAACGGGCGTGATTGGCGTCACGTTCTATCTCTATAAAGAAGCACAGGGCGGAGCGCCCGTGTGGATGGAAACGCAGAATGTGCACGCCGACCATCTGGGAAATTACTCTGCCATGCTCGGCTCCACGACCAGCATGGGTCTGCCGACAGAACTGTTTGCCTCCGGCGAAGCGCGCTGGCTGGGAGTGCAGGCACAGGGGCAAGCCGAGCAGCCGCGCGTGCTGCTGATCAGCGTGCCCTATGCATTGAAGGCGGCCGACGCGGAAACCATCGGCGGACTGCCGCCCTCAGCCTTCATGCGAGCGGCGCCAGCCGCCCCGGGGGCAACGATAATCGACCTGACTACTCCCGGCACCGCCCCGCCTGCGGCCACCGTGACCGGCTCGGGCGTTGCCAACCATGTGCCTGTCTGGACCAGCTCATCTGTGCTGGCCGACTCCGTCATCTATCAGTCGGGAAGCGGCAGCACGGCCAAGATCGGGATCGGCAGCACGACTCCCGCCGCGACCCTGGACGTAACCGGCGGGGCGACAATCCGCGGGTTGTTGAACTTGCCGAATGCGGCCACCGCAACCGCTGCGGCCGGAGCCGATTCCAGACCATTCGGTCTAGTAGCTTCGACGTTCAATAGCAGCACAAGCACCGCAGCGAATCAGGTTTTCCACTGGCAGGCCGAGCCCACCGGCAACAACACGGCCACACCTTCGGCCACGTTGAATCTGCTATTTGCTACCGCTCCCGCAGCCGTCGCGGAAACGGGACTCAAGATCAACGGCAAGGGGGTTATAACCTTTGCCAGCGGCCAGACTTTCCCCGGCACCGGCAAGGGTACGATCACCGGAGTTACAGCAGGGACCGATCTTATCGGCGGCGGCAGCACCGGCAACGTAACCCTTAGTGTCGACACGACGAAGGTTCCGTTGCTAGGTGGCTCCAACAATTTCACCGCGCCGCAGGACTTCAAAGCCAGCGTGGGCATCGCCGCAACTCCGAGCGCAACGGGCTACACGCCATTGACGGTTGGCGGTGCAAGCTCATTCGGAACCTGGCTTGCACTGGCCAACTCCAGCGCCGGAGGCCACACCTGGAACATCATCTCCGCCGGCAGCGGCAACGCCGAGGGCGCGGGCAATCTGGGAATCACCGATCTCACCGGAAAAAGCACGATCTGGCTGGAAGGGAACACCAACACGGCCAACCTCACGGCGACCGGAACCGTGGGTGCGGCCGCGCTGGTGGTGACCTCGACTGCGGGCGCCGCCATCATCGATGCGGATGGCTTCGGAAAGAATGCCGGCGGACCCACTCCAGGACTTCGGTTTGGTGGTGGCGGCAGTGGGGAAGGCATCGCCTCGAATCGCGTGGTCGGGGCGACCCAGTTTGGTCTCGACTTCTACACAAACTTCACCCGCCGCATGTCTGTTCTGCAAAATGGGCAAGTGGCAATTGGAACGGCAACTCCCGGAGCCGGATTGGGTGTTGTCTCCAACGTAGCCGGTACAACGGGCATCTACGCCCAGGCCGCGAATGCAGCTAGCGGATCGCAGCAGGATGGCGGTACGGGGCTGGAGGCCTTTGGCGGCAGTGGGGACCTCAGTTCGAGTGGGGATTTTGGCGGAGGTACCGGCATAACGGCAGATGGAGGGCTCGGCGTCTCTTTCGGTGGCCCTGGCGGCGTTTTTACGGGATCGGCAAACGTTGCAGACGACGCGTTCCAAGGTGGTGACGGAATTGTAGCCATCGTGGGAAGCAGTGGCACTGGTGACTTCGCACCCAGCGCCGGTTATTTCCAGGGTCAAATCACGGTTACGGCCGGGGTGAACGATTCCGTTGGAGTTCTGCAGATGGATCACCCGCTGGACCCTGCCAACAAGCTTCTCCAACACGCTGCCGTCGAATCGCCTGATATGAAGAATATCTATGACGGCAATATCGTGACCGACACGGCAGGCGAAGCCGTGGTTGAGTTGCCCGATTATTTCGAGGCCCTCAATCGTGACTTCCGCTACCAGTTGACCGTACTCGGCCAATTCGCGCAGGCAATTGTCGCGACCAAGATCGCCAACAATCGATTCACGGTTCACACCGACAAACCCAATGTAGAAGTCTCCTGGCAGGTGACCGGCATCCGCAAAGACGCGTGGGCGAATGCACACCGCGTCAACGTCGAGCCAGCCAAGACCGCCCTCTACCAAGGGCACTACATCCATCCGGAGCTTTACGGCGCGCCCGAGGAGGCGAGCATGGAGTGGGCCCGTCATCCGCAGCAGATGAAGCGGATAAAAGAAATGCGACAGAAGCAGTTGCACTCAGTCCAAGCCGCGAAGGCAGCGCGATAGAAAGTCGGATCGACCGCAAATCGTCAGAGCGAAGGAGGCGTTATGCTCCGCAACCAGATTCGGGTAAGCGCATTATTGGCGATTCTTTGCTGCAGCGCTTCGTTCTCTTCTGGACAAAGCACTACGGCCGCAGTGGTTCCACCGTTAGTGAAGTTCTCTGGAGCATTGTTGGACGTAAACGGTAAGCCGATGACCGGCGTAGTGGGTGTCACGTTCTCCCTGTACAAAGATGCGCAAGGCGGAGCCCCCGTTTGGATGGAGACGCAGAATGTGCACGCTGACCACCTGGGGAATTACTCGGCCATGCTCGGGTCCACGACAAGCGCGGGTCTGCCGACAGAACTGTTTGCCTCCGGCGAAGCGCGCTGGCTGGGGGTGCAGGTGCAAGGGCAGGCCGAGCAACCGCGCGTGCTGCTACTCAGCGTGCCCTATGCATTGAAGGCGTCCGACGCGGAAACCATCGGCGGACTGCCGCCCTCGGCTTTCATGCTTGCTCCTGCGCCGGGAGCGCCGGAACACAAGTTGCCGATCTCGGATTCAGAATCGAGCGCGTCCCTGTCACCCGCACTCGGAGGAACCGGCACGGCAAGCTTCCTTACTCTGTGGACCACCAACACGACTCTAGGCAGCTCTGCGCTCTTCCAGTCAGGATCCGGTACCACAGCGAAGATCGGTCTCAACACCAGTACGCCATCATCAACGTTGGATGTGAAGGGCGCCACGACACTACGTGGAAATCTGAGCTTGCCCGCGACCGGTACGGCCACAGCCACGGCAGGAAAAAATTCAGACCCGATGACCTTCACCGCATCGGTATTCAACAGCAGTTCCACGACGCCGGTGAACCAGAACTTCCGCTGGCAGGCCGAGCCCGTCGGCAACAACACGACAACGGCAACCGGCAGCCTGAATCTTCTGTATGCGCAAGGTACCGGAACCCAGGCGGAAACCGGACTGAAGATTGGCCACAACGGCCAGATCACTTTCGCCTAAGAACGCGTGTGATTTAGGAAATAATTCTCGTTCGACAGAAAGGTATCGAGGAAATGACCAAACATAGTTCACACAAGTGGACGCCACTGATTGTGGCTCTTGGACTTTTGTGCCTCGTTCTTCTGTCTCAGGGAGCAGGGGCAACTCAGTCTCCGTCCGACTCAACTTCCATAGTCCGCACCTACTACATCGCCGCCGACGAAGTCGACTGGGACTACGCCCCCGGCGGCGTCAACAAAATGATGGGCATGAAATTCGAGGGTTACTCGAAAATTTTCACCGAACGCGGTCCGCACCGCATCGGCACTGTCTACCGCAAGGCGATCTATCGCGAATATACCGACGAAACTTTCTCGCAGCTCAAGCCGCGGGCCGCCGAATGGGAGCACACCGGCATTCTCGGCCCCATCCTGCGCGCAGAAGTCGGAGACACGATCCGCGTGGTCTTCAAGAACAATACCACGCGCCCCTACAGCATGCATCCTCACGGCGTGTTTTACGAAAAAGACTCTGAAGGCGCCGGATACGACGACAGAACCTCCGGAGCCGACAAAGAAGACGACGCCGTCCCGCCAGGCAAGACGCACGTCTATACCTGGAAAGTTCCCGAGCGCGCCGGGCCGGGGCCGAACGACTCCAGTTCGATTGTCTGGCTCTATCACTCCCACGTCCAGGAATTAAAAGACGTTGAGACGGGATTGATTGGCGCGATCCTGGTCACCCGCCGCGGCATGGCGGATGCTTCCGGCAAACCCAAAGATGTAGACCGCGAATTTGTCTGCCTCTACATGCTGTTTGACGAGAACGTCAGTTGGTACATCGATCACAACATTCAGACCTTCACCAGCGATCCCAAAGGCGTGAATAAAACCGAGTTCGCTCCGGTCGATAACGAGGGTAATTTCTCTGGTGTCGGATCGGGCTTCGTCGTCGCCAACGCCAAGTTCGCGATCAACGGCCACATCTACGGGACTGGACCCTTAATGACGATGAAAAAAGGCGAGCGCGTGCGCTGGTATCTGGTCGCGCTCGGCGAACAGTTCAGCGTGCACACTCCGCATTGGCACGGCAACGTGGTGTTGCAGGATGGCAAGCGCACCGACGTCATCGAGCTTATGCAGGCTCAGATGGTGACCGTGGATATGGTTCCAGACGATCCCGGGACATGGATGTTCCACTGCCACATCGACGACCATATGGACTCCGGGATGGCGACACTGTATAAGGTCGAGCCGTAATAGATATCCCACGGGAAAATCCATGGATCGCTCAATCCTTTCGATGCCGCGAGCTCTTTCCCTCCTGCTCTTGATGGCCTCGTTTATTTCGACGCCGACGCCAGCGCGGGCGCTGGAGGGCGCCTGCAAGCCGGTCTCCGATGCCATGAGCATGATGGCCGTGACGCCCACGCATGTTTACACGACCGAGACGGCCGCCTTCCGCGCCGATGGCAAACCTACGACCAGCGAGGCGATCTACATCAGTGGAGCGGTCTACGTCAAAGTGAACGGGAAATGGATTCGCAGCGTCATCACACCCGAGGAGATGCTCCAGCAAGAGCCGGGAACCCAGCAGAATTCCAAAGCGACTTGCCGCTACTTGCATCAGGAATCGACGAACGGTGAACCGGCCGATGTTTACGGTATGCACAGCGACGCCGAAGACGCAAAGCTGGATGCGCAACTGTGGATCTCGCGGAGCAGGCGCCTGCCGCTGCGCGAGGAACTCGACATGGACATCGGCGGAAAGCTGGGCAAGAGCCACCGCTCCATGCGCTACGAATACGGCAACGTCCAACCCCCGCGCATGTGAGCTGTGCGTGTGCAGGGAAGTGCACCCACTGCAGCGGCTCCTATCGTCTGCAATTTCAATTGGCCGCGGATACTTCTTGCAAAGTGAGGGCCTCTGAAATTCCCTGAAGAACGAAACCCGGCCTTCGCAGAAGCAAAGGCCGGGCCGGTTTTCGTACAATCCTTACGGTTTAGCTGGAGCTAAAGCGGTCGCCAAGGGGTTGTGAGCAAGCGGAGCCTTGGCGGTGCGGGCTGCCTTCCACTGTTGCATGGCTTGCGGATAACGCGCCCACAGGATGCTCTTTTCCGCAGGTGCATTGTACAGCTCAGGATGCTGATAGAATCCGCGTTCCTGCTCCGGCTTGGCCTCTTCGACGGGAATGCGGTGAGCGTTGGCCCATACATCTTGGCGAATGCCCGTCACTTGCCACGAGACCTCAACGTTCGGCTTGTCGGTCTTGATGGAGAACTGGCGATTGGCAACCTTGGTGGAAACGATCGCCTGTGCGAACTGTCCCATTACCGTCAGCTGATAACGGAAATCGCGGTTCAGGGCCTCGAAGTAGTCGGGCAGGGAGATGGTGGCATTGCCCTGCGCATCCGTCGTGATATTGCCGTTGTAGATGTTCATCATGTCGGGCGACTCCACAAATGAGTGATAAAGATATTTGTTCGCCGGATCGAGCGGATGATCGATCATGAACGAACCGCCATTCTTGGAGAGATTGCCATCGACCTTCACGTCTCCGTTGAACCAGGCAGCATAGCCCGTGGAGCTGCCCGCGAGAATTCCGGTGGCGCTTCCATTGCCGTATGCATCCACGGCCCAACCGGTGTCGGACTGGCCATAGACCCCGGCGTTGTCGCTGCTGATGCCGGACACTCCGACGGTGCCGCTCCCGTACACTCCGGTGCCAGAGGAATCCAAGCCGAACACTCCGTAAGAGCTGCTACCAGTGCTAGAACCGTACACTCCGATGTAGTTGCCGTTGCTGAGGCCAGCCACACCAGTTAGACCTGTGCCATATACTCCATACGACGCTGGGCCTCCGGCGCCTTGCACTCCGATGCCTTTGCTGCTATCGCCAAAGACCCCAATGCCCGACACGCTGGTGCCGGCGACGCCGTCGTTCGTATCGCTGCCGCCGAGTATTGCGGCCTCCCCGGTGGCATTGGCGATAATCGCAAGGCCTGAATTAAGGCTGGTGCCGTTATTGTTCACGCTGAGCGCGATCGCATTGATGAGGCCCGCGCTAAAGCTGCCCGTGGAATCGCGCTTGACGATCGCATTGCCGGAGTCTGCGCTGGTGGGAGGCGTATTCCAATTCAAGGCCAGCGTGCCGCTGCTGGTGACGGGTGATCCACCCACGGTGAAGTCGGAACTAGGCGCGCTCAGTCCCACGCTGGTCACCGTTCCACTACCACCCGGAAAAGTCTGTCCCGAGGCGAACGTGATCTGGCCTTTGCTGTTAATTCTTAATCCGGTCTCCGCTGCTGCATTCGGCGCCGTACCGAACAACAGATTCAAAGTGGCCGATGGAGATGAAGTGTTGTTTGCGGTCGGCTCGGCCTGCCAGTGGAAGACCTGATTCGCGGCAGCTTTGGTGCTGCTGTTGTAGGTCGAAGCCACCAGACCGAATGGTCTCGAGATGGTGCCTGCTGCGGACGTTGCGGTCGCCGATGCCGGCAAGTTCAGCAAGCCGCGAATGGTTGCTCCGCCGCCTACATCCAGAGTTGCCGCGGGAGTGGTTTGGTTGATCCCGATCTTCGCGCTGCTGCCGCTGCCCAACTGAAACAGAATCGAGTTCGTCAGCACGCTCGTACCGGTCCACAACGGTACAAAATCGGCTGTGCCGGAACCAGTGACAGTCGCGGGAGGTGGAACCGCAGGCGTATTCGAATCCGCTGCGGCGCCGCCGCCTGAAACCGGGGGTGCGGCCAATATGAACGCAGAAGCCGGCAATCCGCCCAGAGTAGCCGCGTCTTGCGCCTTGAGCGCGTAAGGCACGCTCAGCAACAGAACTCTCGGCTGTTCTTCTCCACCATTGATCCGCGCCCCCAACCAGCGCGGTGCGCTGGTGCTGAACAGATCGAGAGGCATCCCTTCGGTCTTTGTGGCGCCCAGTTGGGCGGTGTAGTTACCCTTCGCATCGGTCTTTACACTCTGGGTTTCAATCCAGAGTGGAGAACCTCCGTATTGCTCTCCGTAAATGGCGAAAGTGATTCCCGTAACGCCAGGGATGGCTTTCCCCTCGGCGTCAATCGCTTTGCCGGAAAAATTTACCAGCCGTGGCACCGCAGCCACGGAAGAAGTTGATACTGCGGCCTGTTGCGCGCTCAGCAATGAGCTGAGCCAAAGCATCCCGAGTATCACAGGGAGTAAGTGGCTGATCTTCTTCGTACGCATAGTCTCCTCCAGTTTGAGCGAGCCCGTCTCGACCTGGTGCTCGCCTGAAATGTCTGTGGCCCCGGCGCTCCGGCTGGAGCGTCTTACTCACATAAGACAAAAAGCAAGAAAACATTTCAGATTGTGATGCGTGATCAAGAACACGCTTCAACCCACGAGAACTGATGTCGCGGCGAACACCGGACGAAGCGTTAGGGAGTGGCGGAAAGATTGCGGGAACGGGAATGTGTACACGGCACAGCTTTGTTTGATCTCTGCGGAACCGAACTCCCCGGCCTTGCCGCGAGACGCAGCAGGCCGGGCAACCTCGGCTGCTTTACGGCCTCGAAAGAAGTTCGGCGGTCTTCTGCGCCGCGTCTTTCGCGCGCGCTTCTTTCCACCGCTTCATGGCTTGCGGAGAACGCGCCCAGAGAACTCCTTTCTCATCCGGCGCGCCGAACAACTCGGGATGCAAATAGAACCCGCGCTCGGCCTCCGGCTTCACTTCCTCCACGGGAATGCGATGAGCGTTGGCCCACGCATCTTGCCGGACCCCGGTTACTTGCCAGGAAACCTTCACCTTCGGTTTGTCGGTCTTGATGCTGAACCGCCCGCTGGCGATTTCACTCGACACAATCGCTTGCGCAAACTGTCCGATCACAGTGAGTTGATAACGGAAATCGCGGTTCAGGCTTTCGAACCACTCCGGCATGCTCACCACGGCATCTCCCTGCGCATTGGTAGTCACGTTGCCGTTATAGATGTTCATCATGTCCGGCGACTCGACGAACGAGTGGTAGAGATATTTGTTTGCGGGATCGAGAGGATGGTCGATCTTGAACGAGCCGCTGCTCTTGGAGAGATTGCCGTCAACCTCTACGGGTCCGTTGAACCATCCTGCGTAGCTCGCGCTGCTGCCGGCCAGGATTCCGGTCCCGTTGGATGTGTTGTAGGCGTCCATGGCCCAACCGCCTGAGCCGGACTGGCCATATACCCCGGCATTTGTTGTACTGAGGCCGGCCACGCCGACGCCGCCGCTCACGTTGTCACCGTACACGCCATAGCCGCCGCTGCTGAAGCTCACGCCAGTCACGGCTGTGCCAGCTGTGTTAGTGCCGTACACGCCATAGCCGCCGGCACTGGTGCTGGTGCCGTACACACCGTATCCGCCGCCGGCGGCATCGCCGCGCACTCCGATCGGGCTGTTGGATCCCCATACTCCATACGTGGTGCCGGTGCCGAACAAGCCGTAATTGCCGCCAGCGGCGTAGACTCCCGTGATGTTGCCGTTCCCCCGCACCCCGGTAGTGCCGCTGCCGGCGACCCCGGTGCTGGTGCTGGACGCGATCACTCCACCTCCGCCCAGGGTATCGGTCGCTGTCAACGCAGCACTACTGGAGTTCGCCAGGAGAGATACCGGTCCCGCGCTAAAACTTCCAAGAACGTCACGTTTCACAATCGCATTTGGCGTTCCTGCATTGGTCGGCGCGACCGTCCAGTTCAGTGCCAGCGTGCCGTTGCTGCTGACAGGAGACCCGCTGACGGTGAAGTCCGAGCTGGGAGCGCTCAGTGCGACGCTAGTCGCGGTGCCGGCGCCCGGATAGGTCTGTCCGCTCACGAATGTGATTTGACCCTTGCTGTTGATCTTCAGCCCGGTCTCGGCAGCAGCAGCAGGTGAGGTGGAGAACAGCAAATTCAACGTCGCTGACGGAGACGCCGTGTTATTCGCGACCGGCTCAGCCTGCCAGTGAAAAGCTTGATTGAAAGCGGTCTGCGAGCTGCTGTTGAAAGTGGAGGCCACCAACCCGAACGGTCTCGAGTCGGCGCCGCCCGCCGCTGTCGCCGTTGCAGCCGCGGGCAAGTTCAGCAGCCCCCGGACGGTCTCTCCTCCTGCTACATCCAACGTCGCCGTGGGTGTGATTGTGCCGATCCCGATTTTTGCCGTCTTGCCCGTCCCCGACTGAAACAAAACGGAACTGCCGAGCGCGCTGGAACTTGTCCACAGTGGCAGATAGTCGGCGGTACCCGAGCCCGTCAGCGAAGTTGTCGGAGCCGCGGCGGGCGTAGCCGTCGCACTCGCCCCGCCCGTCCCATTGACCGCACCGGACACAGGTGCGGCCAAGACAAAGGCGGATGCCGGCAGCCCCCCGACCGTCTCGGCATCCGCTGCCTTCAGCGCGTAGGGGACGCTCAGAAGCAATACACGCGGCTGCTCAGCTCCGCTGTCTTCGCGCACCCCCAGCCAACGCGCTGATCCCGTGTTGAACAAATCCAGTGGCAGTCCTTCGACCTTGGTCGCACCCAACTGAGCGGTGTAGTTGCCCCTGGCATCGATACGTACATTCTGAGTTTCCAGCCATAACGGTGCTCCGCCGGTTTGCTCTCCGTAGATCGCAAAGGTGACGCCCGCAACCCCCGCCATGGCTTTGCCCTGAGCATCCGTCGCTTTGCCGGAGTAGTTCACCAGCCGCGGAACCACAGCGACGGTTGATGTCGACACGGCCGCTTCCTGCGCGGTCAGTAACGAACCCACCATGAGAATCCCGAGAAACCCCGGAAGCAATCGCCCAAGCTTTTTCATTGTCGTCCTCCACAGTTGAGCGAGTCCGGCCGGGAACCGCTCGCGTCGAATCTCAGAGACGCCAGTCACCCTGGATAGCGTCCTACTCCTATAAGACAAAAGCCCCAAGAACATTTCAGTCGGTCCAGGCCCGTCCGCCCTCCGCAATTTGCGGAAGGCGCACGGGGTGAAACGCTACTGGGACTACTTGGCCACTGCGGCCGACTTCACTGGTTTCACTGCCTGCATTCGATTCAGCTCCGGATGATGGGCCGCCGCGAGCGACTTTTCTTTCGGCGCGCCAAACAATTCAGGATGAATGTAAGTTCCCCGTTCGACCCCCGGCTTCTCCACTTCCACCTGCACGCGGTGCGCGTTGGCCCACGCGTCATGCCTAATGCCGGTGACCTGCCACGAGACTTCCATTCCAGGCTGGCCGCCGCCGATCTTGAAGCTGTTGTTCTGCACTTTGGCTGCGATGTGCAGGTTCGGCCCGGGAGCGCCGATTGCGGTCAGCTGGTAGCGGAAGTCCTGGTTGAGACTCTCGAACCAATCCGGCAGCGTGACCGTCACTTGTCCTTTTTCGTCGAGCGTAGCGACGCCGTTATAAATGTTCATCATGTCGGGCGACTCGACGAAAGAGTGATACAGATACTTGTTCGCCGGATCCAGAGGATGATCGATCTTGAACGTTCCCGAACTCTTGGAAAGGCTTCCCTCGACGTCGACGCTGCCTACAAACTTTGCAGCCGGCCCAATGACAGTGCCCTGATTGATCGCGAAGAGAGCTTCACCGCTCGAGTTGTTGTTGATGGCAAGGACTCCGATTCCTGAGCTACTCGACGCCTGGCCCACGACCCCGTCCGGGCCAAAGCCCATCGCGGTCGCCTGCGTACCTTCGGCAAGGCCGACGACACCTGCCGTGCTTTGAGAAATTCCATAAACCCCATAGCTGCTACCACTGAGGCCCTCGACGGCGGGAGCGCTGCTGCTCTCACCGAAAACCCCCACACCCGTATTGCTCGAACCTTGCATGCCCTGTGAACTGCTGCTGAAGCCGCCAACTCCGACGCTGGAACCGCTGATGCCCACAACTCCGAAGGTGCTGCTTGTAGAGCCAGTGACCGTGCCTGCGGAGAATGCACCGCTGGCGTCGCGCTTGACGATGGTGCTCGCAATGCCGGAGCTGGTCGGAGCCGTATTCCAATTCAACGCCAGCGTGCCGCTGCTGGTCACCGGAGATCCGCTCACGGTGAAGTCGGAGCTTGGAGCGCTCAGGCCCACGCTGGCCACGGTCCCGCTGCCGCCGGGGAACGTTTGTCCCGCGGCAAATGTGATTTGCCCTTTGCTGTTGATCTTCAGCCCGGTCTCCGCCGGAGTGTTCGGAGCGCTGGCGAACAGAAGGTTCAACGTCGCCGAAGGAGACTTCGTGTTATTTCCAGTGGGCTCGGCCATCCAGTGGAAGACTTCGTTTGTCGCAGCGCTGGTGCCGCTGTTAAATGCGGAGGCCACTAAACCCAGCGGAGCAGATTTAAATCCTCCCGTAGAGTTCGCCGTTGCCGTTGCCGGCAGGTTGAGCGTGGCCCGGATGGTGGCCGAACCCTTCACGTCGAGCATGGCTTGCGGAGTGATCGTGTTGATTCCGATCTTTACACTGCTGCCCGTGCCGGTCTGAAACAACGCGGAAGTGCCGAGAGAATTGGAACTGGTCCAGAGGGGCAGGAAGCTGGTGGTGCCTGATCCAGTGAAGGGCGGTAGCGCATCGGACGACGAAGCAGTTGTACTCGCGGCCGATACGCCGCTAGCGATCACCGGAACCGCCCGCATAAAAGCGGATGGTGGTAATCCGCCGATGGTTTCCGCATCGGCTGCTTTCAAGGCATAGGGTACGCTGAGCAGAAGCACCCGGGGTTGTTCTTCGCCGCCATTGATCCGCACGCCCAGCCAACGCGGTTCGCCGGCGCTGAACAGTTCGAGTGGCAATCCAGAAGGTTTGGTCAGGCCCAGTTGAGCCGTGTAGCTGCCCTTGCTGTCGGCCTGTACGTTCTGAGTTTCCATCCACAGCGGAGCACCGCTATTCTGTTCGCCGTAAATGGCGAACGTGACTCCGGCCACGCCCGCAACGGCTTTGCCCTGAGCATCAACGGCCTTGCCGGAAAAATTCACCAGCCGTGGCACGACTGCCACGGAAGAAGTTGAAATTGCCGCCTGTTGCGCTACTAGCAACGAACTGAGTAGAAGCATTCCAAGCAACGCTGGAAGGGAATGGCCAAGCGTTCTCATAGTCCTCCTGCTTTTTGGGACGAGCCGTTTCGAGGGGCGCTCGTCTTTGTGTGAGACCCCGGAGATCGCGTCAGAGCGCCTACTGAGATAAGACAGAAGCAGGGAAAACATTTCAGCCAGGTGTGAAGATTGTTGGAAATAAAGCTGGAAAGTCTCGAGGGAAAGCCGGGTGGGGGCGAAAGTCTCCGCGAACTCTGGGGTTAAATGCTTTCTTTCCTGAGCGGTAACGGGCTTATCCAAAAAAGCAAAGCACTTAACCGCAAAGATCGCTAAGAAAATCCGCGAAGAACGTAAAGAGTCCGGGCCAGAGACGCGGATTTGGTTTTCTTTGCGCCCTTTGCGGATTTTCTTAGCGACCTTCGCGGTTAAGTGCTCTTTGGCTGACTCGCCCAGGCGACACTGCCGATCACATCGAGCGGAAACCAGAAGCCAGAAACTGGAACCAGAAACTGCACCCCAAAGTCTATTCCCGCTTCCCGTCCAACCCCGCCCACTCGCCGGATTGAATAAAACTGGCCCAGTAAAACGGATGCTGGCGGTCTTTCCGCTTCAGCATGGCGAGCTTGGTCTGGCGGAGAGCTTCGCCGCGTCCCAGGCCCTTTTTCAGGCCCTTGTAGTAGGAGGTCATCATTTCGCGAGTGGCGTAGTCGCTGACCGGCCACAGGCTCATGACCACCGATTCGGCTCCCGCCAAAACAAACGCGCGGCGCAGTCCGTATACGCCTTCGCCGTTGCGAATCTCGCCCACGCCTGTGTCGCAAGCGGAGAGCGTAACCAGCTTTGTCCCCCAAAGATTGAGGTTTGACGCCTCGAGCGCGGTAAGGATTCCTTTTTCCGGGCCGGTCTGTCCAAGGTTCGCCCCCGCCAGGGCCAGACCGGAGCGAAGCAGCGGATTTTCCGTGTCGGCGTTTGCCTGAACGCCGCGCGTGTCGTTCGCTGAGTTTGCCGAAGCCGGCGGCTTCGGATTTGTCAGGAAGAAGCCATGAGTTGCGATGTGCAAAATACTGGGCGCATTCACGTGCTTGACCGCAGCTTCGGTTGCCGCTCGTCCAGTGAGCAACTGCGCATCCGGAAATTGTAATTGGATGGCGCGGGCTTCGACCGCTGTCCCGGTGAGCGGAGCGAAATAAACAGCAGAGAGATCGGCAGCCATGGTCATGCTGCGTCGCGCCGCGACCCGCGAAGGATTGCCCGACGCCTGTTTCGTGCTCACGACTTCGGCGATGCCCGGCTTGCGGGGCGCAGGTTCGCCGAACATCGGATCAGCGATGATGACTGGGCCGCTGTGGCTCGCCCGCGCCACCTCCAGGCGCAACAAGTCCCGTCCGGTAGTCAGATAACTGATGGAGTAGCGCTCCACAAGGTACTGCTGATTCTCATCGACCAGGGCTTCGAACGGAATCAGATTCAATTCGCCGTCGGGAGAAATCAGCAATTGCGTGGCGTCCCCGGCCAGGGCGCGCACCGGCTGCATGATTTTTTTGTCCAGGGCGCGGGCCAGATGTTGTAAGTCCTTCCGCTCGGGATCGCGCAACGCACCACGCAGCGCCACCACCGCATCATCGATCGTCTTTGCCGAACCGAGTTCTTTCCAATGCACCTCGCCCTGCCGGCGAAGTACGTAGACGACGTAATGCGGATCCCCATACGCACGCGAGTTACTGTCTGCTTTGGGATCGAAGGGACGGTAGGAGGCAAACTCAACCAACGCCGCCTTCGCAGGAATGGCAGCTTCCACCGTCGAAAGCGTCACGGATCGAGCCTGGGTGCGAAATTCTGCGCTGCGCTGGCTGATCTCCGCCTCCAGATTCTCCCTCTGCTTTCCGAGCGAAGCCAGCTGCGCCTGATATTGCTCGATCGGCGTCTTGCCCGCGCCGTGCAGCGCCAGCTTGGCTAGATTGGCAGTCGTGACGTTGAGTTCATCCAGCAGTTTCTGGTCGTCAGGGCTCATCCGTTGGCGGAGAGCCGCCATGCTGCCCGATACTGCATCGAGTACACGCCCCTTGCGCTGCAGGAGTACTACCGCGGCCAGGTCGATCGCTCCCGGGTTATCGGGGGCCAATGACGCATTCATGGAAATCGTGCGGTCGGTGCGCTCCGAGGTCGCGCTGAGAAACTGCGATTTCTCGTGCTCCGATCCAATGGCCAGATTGAGGTCGATGCTCTTTTCCAGAGTCGATTCTGAAAGCGTTTGATATTCCACGGCGTGGCCAATGTCTCCCAGCGCGGCGTAGGCGATCGCAACGTTTACATAGGTCAGGAGCGTAAGACTGTGGTAAGGACCAGCCGTAGTCTCTAGAACGTCGCGGGCTTGCTGGTAGTTGTCGATCGCTTTGGCATAGTCCCCCTGCGCCCGGTATACATTGCCGATCGAAATGAAAGTAGTGGCGGTTTGGGAATTTCTGGGCCCGTAAGCCTTTTCACGAATAGCTTTTGCCCGCTGCAGCAACTCGAGGGCGCGCGAGTATTGCCCTTTCTCGCGCGCAATGACCGCTAGATTCGAGAGTGGTTCGGCAAGCCGCGGATATTCCGGTCCCCGCGTCTTCTCAAGCATCTCGATCACGCTCTCGGTCAAAGGCTCAGCTTCATCGTATCGGTTCGTGAAGATATACAGATCGCCCAGATTGTTGAGGACACCGATCCGATTGAAATCCTCAGGCTCGAGTTCTTTTTCAGCGATGACCCGGGCGCGTTGCAGTTCGGGCAAGGCTTGGTCATAAGCCTGGCGGTTCTCGTGTAGATGCGAGATGTTCATCAGGCTCAGAACCATCCTGGGGTCGTCCGCACCCAGAGTCTTCTCGGTGATAGCAAGGGCCTCTTGCAGCAACGGTTCAGCTTTGGCGTACTCGCCGTTTACGGTGTAGAGCACTCCCAGTCGCTGAATCGCGTAGGCCAGCTGCGGGCTCTCCCGGCCGTATGCCGCCTCGTCCACGGCGATGGCGCGCTGGTATAACTCCTCTGCTCTCGCGAGGTTGTCTTTGGTTCTCTCCAGCTCCGCCAGGTTGATGAGCATTTCTCCGAGATAGCCGCCGTTGAGGCCGAGCGCTCTCTCGCCGGATTCGAGGGCCCGCACCGCGAGCGGGTAGGCCTGATCGAACTTTCCAGTTCTGTGGAGACTTTGCGATTCCGTGCTCAGCTGGAACATTTCGAACAGCTGACGGTCTTTCTCCGTCGCGGGGCGGACTTCGGTGATTTGAATCTGATAACGGCCGGCGGCTGCTCTTGAATATTTCGGTTTCACGCTGAGTCGATAACTGATCGCTGATTCAGCAGTAAGTACGACGTGCTCCTGGCCGGGAATCCTGCTTTCGAAATCGTATTCCGACAGAATCTTGTCGTTGCCATCGATGACGTCGACGACCACGTCGATTTCACGTTGCTCTATGGTGATGCTGGCAAATTGCCCCGCACCCAGAGCGACTTCGTAAAGGTCCGCGTTCTTTCCGGAAATTTCTCGTTCGATCGCCTTTCCGGGTCCTAAACGAGTGGGTTCTGCTTGATCGGCGGGCGCGGCTTGCGCCACAGTCTGGCCGGTCGCATCCAGGCCAACGGCCAATGCGACGAGGCCCCCCAACAGGATGCCGCGAGCGACTATACGGCGAAGTTCAAAGGTAGGAAGACGACTATTTTGCTGCATCGCGAGCCCCAAGCTTGCGTCCCACGACGCTCTGGGGAGTGCTACTTTACCACACTACGAAAGGGATAAGTGCTGATCAATTCCGCGGCTCCATTGGCATGAACTCCGTTCAGTTGCACGAGGTAGTTCCGTAGCTTCAAGAGACTGGATCGAAAGGCGAAAGACACTGCGCGCTTATCGCCATCGGCGAAAGGCTTCAAATCGGAACTGGTCCACAGAGTTCGCCGGGTTGCCGAGTCTACGAGGGCGACGCGGTATCGTGAGAAATCATTCGACTCAAGCTCTAACTTCAAGACTACGAGATCGGTATCGGGGGAAACGGTGACGGCCGGCGGCGGTCCCGCATCGCGTAGCGATGGGACGAGCAAGAAGGCAGCAATCTTAAGTCTGTCGAGCCCGAGCTTGTCGACGCCGCGCTTGCCGATAGACTGGTCTGCCGGTGGCTGGCTCGTGTTCGTTCCAGAGGTTGCCGGGATGGCAGGTGGGCGTGCCTCCAGTTGGCTCCGCAGATCCTGATCTTTCTGAAGGAGCGAAGCCCGCTCCGCTTCGGAACGGTCGATGCGCTGGCGCAGTTGCAGATTCGAGGTCACCAGATATCCGCTGGCCACCATCAACAGCAATGCAACACCGGCTAATCCCCATTGCGGGACAAGCCTGGGCATCGCGAAGAAGCTCCAGTGGTTCCTAACCTTCTGCTCGCGCGAAGTAAAGAGCGAAGTGTCAACCGAAGCATCGACACTGGCTGCCAGGGATGCGATCCGATGGCTTTGCTGAAAAGATAATAAACTCTCGGCGAACCTGACCTTCTCGCGCCCCCGCGGCGATGAAAGGTATGCGGCTTTGAACTGCGCCGCGTCCGTGGCAGAAAGTTCTCCGCTCACAAAGGCATCCACCAGATCGTTCTCGGCTGCGCTTAGTTCCGCCGCGAAGTCATCGTCGGTCACGCTCAACTCGTCCAGATGCTCGGCCTCGTCGGCGGGCAGCATCCCGAGAAGATAACGCGTCAGACGTCGATCATTTGGAATGTCAGTCAATTCCTGCTCCACAGTACTTAAGACGAAAAGGGGCAAAACATTTCATGCTGATTTCACCCTCAACCTTCTTCGCAGCAACGGTTTACGCAGCCTTCCAACCGGATTCGAATGCGGCACGCGCGTATACTCAGCGCGTTCAATGTAAGTGCAAGCCGCTCAGCAAGTTGGCGGCGGCGCCTGATTTTTTCGTGCTGCTCTCCGCGATAGTATTCGAGAATCAGGTCGCGCTCCTCTGACATCAACTTATCGATGCATTGTTCGAGGCACACCATGCGTTTCTCTTCTGCTTCGGCCGTCGCAGGCAGAGGACGCGACGCGCGTGCCAGCGCCGCGGAACTCAGATTGGCTTCAGTTGCGTCGGCCTGCGGATGAGCTTGCCGAAGGTATTCCAGAAAGACAAATTTCGCGACAATGTAACAGTACTGGGCAGGAGTTGCTTCGGTGATCGTGCCTTGCTCTTCCAGGCGGCGCGCTACACGGTTCAAGGTTTCGTCGGCCAGATCGTCGGAAGCCAGGCAGTGTTTGTGATCAAAATAACGCAACAGTCTGCGCCGCATCTCCAGGTAGCGTTCGCCCTTCGAGTCGCTCCCCTCGTCGAGCCACTGCAGAAATTTTCGAAACGCCGGCTCGGTCGGTGTCCAACTCCTTTTCAGCGTTGAGTTTGCGGTGGGTTCCATCACAGAGTTCGTAAGTGACGAGATTCTACGAGCAGGCGCATCGAGGGACAACAGAAAACAAGGGCAACGCCTCCGGTGGACTTGCTACGGCTGGGCATAGGCTGGGCTGGCGGGTTCGGGCCGGTCGTAGTCGCGACCGTACTTATTCTTGTGGGCGATTGCCAAATCGGATTCGGCCAGGCTGAAATTTCCCAACGTCGTGTCGCCCGCGGTCACGGTAATCTCACGGTTCATGGCGTGCAAGACTTCTGGAGCGACGGCGGAGTGAAACACTTGCAAGTCGTAGCGTCCGGGTGGAACGTCGCGAATGGTGAGCTCTCCCCGCGCGTCAGAAATCCCATAGTACGGCGTTGCCAGCGCGATGACGACTGCGCTCATCTGGGCGTGAATATTGCAGAAGACGAAAGAAATTCCGGGCTTGTCAAACTGCACGAAACGCGTCGTCCCGCTTTCGTAGAGACCAAGATCAAAGCGCTTTCCTTCGAACAACGAGAATACGTTGTGAAAGAAAGGGTCGTGGTTGGGAAACTCCACCTTGCCGCCCACCGGGATGACCAGCAATGAAGGGTGAAAACTTTTGTCCTTCTGCACCAACTGCGGAATCTGCGAAGGGTTCTGCCGCGGCGCTTCTACAGTTGTGCCGATGGGAGTCAACCAGATCACAGCCTTCGACGCATCCTTGAGGCGATGGCCGCTCTGGGTCAGATCGACATGCGCCTTCAGCGCAGTGTCTTGCGCCGTTGCCCTGACGGAACTAACGAGGGTCAGAAGTTGCGCGATGGCGAGGAGCGCGAAGACGGGAAGCGACCGGATTTGGGTTGTGTGTCTCGTCAAAATAAAATACCCAGAGAGAGATTCACCTGATTCGTAGTCGTGCTGCTGCTATAGAAGGGGAAGCTTTGCAACCGCCTCAGTTCAGCAGACATCACCAGATCAGAGCGGGGACGAAATACAACGTTACCCAACGCGCCGCGATTGCGTCCGAGAATGGTAGCGAAGTTGTTGGCATCGATGGCAAAACCGCGGACGTCGGCGGCGAACGAATTGTCCTCGGCGACAACGCCATTGATCTCCAGCTTCGGCGTCAATTGAAACTTGAGTTGCGCCCAACCGCCAACGGCGTTCAGGCCGCGAATTGGAGTTGAACCGTTGGTTGGATTGCCGCCATACACGATCGAGCGTCCGGTCGCAGCACCCAACCCGCCAATACCGCGGCCGCGATAGAACTCACCCGATAGCGACAGCCGGCGCATCAGCGGAATCTGCCAATCAGCCATCGCCGCCCAGGCATCGACGTAGCGATCCCAGGTCCAGTCCTGGCGGCCGTAATAGCCAGCGACTCCGAAGCTTAGAGGGTGCTCCCACACCGGACGCGACCAGGCCGTACGCACTGCATATGCAGGCTGCCCGGAAAGTTCACCGGCCTGGGGCGAACGGTTAACGGTATTGGCGGGAAATTCCCAGTCGAGGTTGTCGAGAATCCCGCCTTGAATGCTGAGGGTTTGTTGATCGGAAATCGAAATGCGACGCTCCACGCGTAATTGAGGAGTCCATCCCCAGAGGTTGCCGGCATAGCCGAACGCCGGTTCGGCCAGTGAAGCGAATGATGTGGGCGAGAGCGGAGACGCAAAAAACGAATCCTGACCAGCGACGACGGACGTGTGCTCCCAATCAAATCGCAGGCTGGCGGTCTGCAAGCGGACGATTCCGAAGTTGACACCATTGCCAGTTCTGGGGAAGCCTCCGGAAAAATCGAGTTGCACGTCGGCTGAAGTCCTGGCTCCGGCGACGTTGGGGCCAAAAATTTCCAGTCCAATTTCTGACTGGCGCAGCGTCGCTCCTATACTGGCCTCGCCCGCACCGGGCGCAACTGGCTGCGAGGAATCGGGGAAATCAAAATTGTTGGAGCCGCCAACGTTGCGGAATGCGTTCATCAGAATGATGCCGTGAAGCCGGGCGCGATACTTCGATGCGGTTTCAACTTTTGTCTGGTACTGCTCGTCGATTTTGGATCCGATTAACGACGTGGATTCTTCGAGCTTCTGCACCCGCTGCTCGAGTTCAGCACTCTGCGGAGCTGCAGCCGCAGCCTCGGTCGCTTCGCCTGATGCGGCGGATGAGGTAATGGCCGCGGTTCCCGAAGAGGACTGGCTTGCGACCGGACCCGAAGGTTGTTCCAACAGTGCACGCGTGGTTTGAAGATCTTGCCGCAGTTGCTGCATTTCAGAGCGCGACTCCGCGTTCTCGGTGCGCATCTCTTCCACCAGAGATCGAAGTTGGCGGATCTGGTCCTGCAAATCGCGCACCGCGACTCCAGGGTCTTCCGCCTGGGTGGACGAAGTGGCACCGACGGGCGCTGCCGGTGCCTGACTGAAGGCACAGATCGAGACGAAAGGGACCACCGCGAGCGCGGTTGCGCGAACCGCGGAACTCATTAGGCTCTTCACACCATCCTCCTGCACAGCACCCGGGGCCTGCACCTTGACGAAGAGATGGGTGGCGCCTAAGCCTCCGGATGCGAAATGGAACTGTGACCGGCATCTTCCTGCGAAGCCGGCACCAGAGTCGGAACGTCCATGCGGAACTGGCCAGGGCCGCGGAGGTCCTCCTGCAGATGTGAGGGCAGAACGATTTTGAAAACGGTTCTGCCTTGAGCCGTGCGTTCCACAGAAACTTCGCCGCCGTGGTCCTGAACAATTTTTTGTACGACCGCGAGACCCATGCCGGTGCCGTTCTCCTTGCCGTAGCTGACGAAAGGATGAAACAGCCGGCCGCGAATAGATTCGGCGATGCCCGGACCATTGTCGGAGACGCAAATCACGATCAGATCACCCACGTCAGCGGCGGTGACTTCGACCCGGCCATCATCAGCCGGCGCCGCTTCGCAAGCGTTCAACAGAAGATTGTACAGAGCGCGCTCCAGACGGCGCGAGTCGAACCAGCCGGAAACCGGCCCTCGGCACAGCACGTCGATGGAGCGGGCGTGATGTCGCGGGTGCAGGCGGACAGCGTTCACGGCCCGCTGGACGACGTCTGAAACGCTGCTGTCGGCCGGGTTCAGGGACTCGCGGGTGCGAGCGAATTCGAGAAGTGAATCGATGAGATCCGTCATCAGGTTCACCCCAGTGCGGACCTCCTGGTAGAGTTCCTCGCGCTGCGCCGCAGTCAAGCGGCCGTCGCAGAGAAATTCTGAGTTGGCGACGATGGCCGCGAGCGAGTGCCGCAGATCATGGGAAATCGAACTGGCCATGCGTCCAATCGTGGCAAGTTGCTCGGACTCGAGCAGATCCCGCTGGCCCTTGAGCAAGCTGGTGCGCATGCGGTCGAAGGCGCGAGTCAGTTCCGCGACTTCGTCGGTGCCGCGCGGGTCGAGCGGATGATGAAAGTCTCCGCCTTCGAGAGCGCGGACGCCCGCCACCAGACTGCCCAGCGGACGCGTGAACGTGTGTGAGAGGAAGAATACGAGAGCGCTACCGACCAGGATCGCAGCCAGTCCCAGCAGCAGAATATAACGGTTCAGCTCATCAATAAACTTTGTCGCCTGATCGTACGAGCCGAGCACGCTGAGCCTCACCGGCGTCGATCCCAAGCCCGAGAGCACGAGAGAAGTCGCGAGGAAATGCTCGTTGCCGATCTCGATATCGCGCGGATCTCCTTGAAACGAGCCGGCGACCAGATTCTGCACGCTGCCGCCCTGCATCTGCGTCGACGACAAGGTCGTGGACACGACCTCGTTTCCGTAGGAGAAAGCGACCTGCCCGCCCGCAACCTTGCTGACCTGCCCGGCCAGGCGATCGTTGATCTCGTAGCCGATCACGAGGAATCCCAGCAACGTGCCTTCCGTGTTAGAGCCGCGGTAAATGGGCTGAATGAAAGCCTGGTAGAGATGATGCTCGCCGTACCACCAGTGGCTGGAGTCACCCTCATCGGAATCGAGGGACTGCCGAAAATATTTCTCGGCCGCCTCCGGCGTGAAGCCAGGAGTTTTCGTGTGCAACGCGACGACCTGGCTGCTGCGATTGACCAGCACGAAGAGGTCACAACTGCTGCGCGCGTGTTGCCAGACATCCTGAGACGCGTCCTGAATCGTGACCGGGTCCGTACTGGTCATGATGGCGCGGGTCAGAGGAATATCCGCCAGCAGAGCCACGTCGCTGGTGAGCATGGTCTCGCGTTCGTGGCGGAAATCCTGAAACGCGCTGACGGAGTTGCGCAGGTTGATTGCGATATTTTTCCGCACATTGCTCTCGACCGTCCGGCGTACCAGCAGCAGGCTGGTGGTGGTCAGTCCAGCTGTGATGATGAGCATCGAAAGCAGGAAGCGCGTGCGCAGACGCAGGCGGGGCAATAGTGCTCCGGCAGACTCAGTCTGGTGGGAGTTGGACGCGGGTTCCGATGAAGGATTCACGCGAATCAGCGAACGAACTTATAGCCCATGCCGTGGACTGTTCGGAAGTGTACCGGGCTGGACGGGTCTTTTTCCAACTTTTGACGCAGCTTGAGGATGTGGTTATCCACGGTGCGAGTGGAAGGATAATTCTGGTATCCCCAGACTTCGTTGAGCAGTTCGTCACGGGTAATGACGCGGTCGGAGTTCTGCACCAGAAACTGGAATGTCTTGAACTCCTGGGCGGTCAGGACCACCGGCACGCCGTCGCGTTTGACCTCCATTTTCCTGAAGTCCAGCGAGATGCCGTCAAAACTGACGACCTGCGCTTCGGGCGTGCGCACCGTGTGGCGCAACGCAGCGCGTACGCGCGCCAGTAGTTCGCGAGGACTGAAAGGCTTGGTCACATAGTCGTCGGCGCCCAGTTCGAGCAGTAGAACTTTGTCGGAGACATCGCTGGCTGCGCTTAGCACGACAATAGGCAATGTCGGCGCCTGCGCCTTGATCTCTTTGCACAGATCCCGGCCTGAGAGTCGTGGCAAGCGCAGGTCCAAAACGACGGCGGCCGGCGCAGAGGCCTGAAAACTTTCGAGCGCGCCGCGACCGTCCCCCTGCAACTCGACCGCGTAGCCCTCTGTTTCAAACAGCCGCCGTAGAACTTTTCGGACGGCAGGATCGTCTTCGACGACGAGAATACGTCCGTTCGGCTTGGCCGAGTTGGTCGTGGTTACTGGTCTGGCGGAACTGAATGGAGTGGCGAGGTTACCCATAGAAAGCTGTCCTGTTTGGGGAAGAACCCCCGGTTTCGAACACTCTTCCGGAAGTGGCACAACATCTGAACCTTACAACCGAAGCTTACAACGATTTTGCGGAGATTCCTTGTCCTGCATCGGTTTTTGACATTTCTTTTACAAATTAGAAGCAGCAGGAAGCCCTGTTACGGCAGCCTACTTGCTCACGCGCACAACTGCCGGCGCTTCTGTCGAGTATGCAAGAATTTGCGCTCCGGCGCGCGAATGACCGCTGAACACAGGGGTTGCCGCGCTCGGGTGAAATTCCGCAGTCTGCCACTTACAAACCTCCGTGGTCCGATTCTACCCGCGCGCCGGGTCCGCTTCCGACGTCTCCGAGAGGTCAAATATCTTTCGCGAATCTTAGCTCGCACGGTGCACGGATTTAACAACAACGTGACATGTCTGTGACAAGCGCCCCAAGTACTAAGCCTTATTGTGCATGGGAACATTCTTAGTCGCGCTTATCGCGACATCCGAAAAAGCGACCATGACAGAAGCTGAAGCCAGAACGATCACTCGGATTGCCCGGTTCGGCGAGTTCTCTCTGGACTTCGAGAAGATGGAACTTTGTCGCGGGGACGAGCCGGTGGTGCTGACGCTTCAAGAGTTCAAGGTGCTGAAGTTTTTCTTGTCGAAACCGGAAGTTGTGGTGTCGCGGCCGAGACTGATCACTGCGGTATGGCCCAAAAGAAAACGATCGAGTTATCGCACGGTGGATAACTGCATTGCGAAGCTACGCCAGAAAATCGAGAGAAGCCCAACGCATCCGGTTCACCTGCTGACGATTCATGGGGTCGGTTACAAATTTGTGCCTCGCGAGAAGGGTCACGCGATGTGGCCGGCAGAACTTGGAGGGCGCGCCGACGAATTCCGCACGCGTGCGGAGGCTCCAGACGAGGCGCCGGAGCTGCGCAGTTTTGCAGAGTTAAGGAGAAAGTGAGAAGCAGTATGGGAATTGCAAACGGGAAATCGATTGGCATGAAGGCGGCGGTGTTGGGGCTTCTGCTGGCGGCGATCCAGCCGGCGTTTGGCATCCCTGCCTTTGCTCGTAAATACGGCCTGCGCTGCTCCGACTGTCATGAGGCGTGGCCCAAACTAAATAACTTTGGACAAACATTCAAGGACAACGGTTATCAACTGATGACCGGTCATGACGCTCCAATTTTTCAGCAGGCGGCCTATTTTCCGATCATGTTTCGTACCCAGGTATTGTGGCACCGCGAGTCGGACAACCGCGTTCCGGTCGACATCGTTGCCGGGAACCCGGCAGGCGGCCAGATGGAATCCACGGTCACGACTTCCGGGTTCGATATCTCGGGCATCGACATCTGGACCGCCGGCACGCTTTACAAAAATATTTCGTTCGGTGTACAGCCCGCGATCGATAACAGTGGAAAGGCCCATCTTCTTTCTTATTTCATACGGTTCGACAACCTGCTCGGTTCGCGCTGGCTGAATCTCAAGGTCGGGAAGTTCGAGTTGGACACCCTTATTTCCGAGGAGCGTCAACTGTTTCTGAGCGACCAGGGAGGTTTTTACCAGAGCTACCATTTCACCCCCACGGGCGATCGCACGTCTTTCGGCCTCGGTGATCACCAACTCGGGGCGGAACTCCTGGGGCACTCGAGCAACGGCTATACCCGATACTCAATTTCGGTGCTGAACAGTAACGACGGGCTGGTGGGTTCAGCCACGAACTCGTATGACACTTATGCCGATTTCACACAGGGCTTCGAGTTGCCAAAACTGGGGCTGCAAAAAATTGGAGCGTTCGCCTACGTCGGGGAGCGGCCAACGTTTTTTCAAACCAGCGGGGGCGCGCCGATTACAGGCGCGGGAATGGGGAATCGAAGTTTCAGCCGCACTGGGTTGTACGGACTGTGGTACGCGGGCAAGTTCGATCTCAGCACGTTCTATCTGCACGGCGCAGACAACGTCTTCCTGGGCAATGGCGTCCAGGCGAATCAGCCGTCGGTCTTACCACCGGGTGCGGCGGGACCAACCTGGAACGGCGGGTTTGCAGAACTTCATTACACCTACAACCCGCAGCTGATCTTATTGAGCAAGTTCGAAACGGTGCAGATGTCGCGAGTGGCAAATCCCGCCATGCGCAAGAATCTGGGAGACGTGCGCGTATGGACCGTGGGATATCGCTGGTATCCCATCATGAGTCCTCGTGCCGGCCTGGCATGGCACCAGGAGTATGCACGCACTCTCACCACCGGAACGGCTCCACTTACGGGCAGAGACGACACTAGCAGCAGTTACCTGATGGGATTTGATTTCGATTTCTAGGCGGGAAAGCACTCATGACTTGTTTCACAACGAAGAAAAGTGAAATCGCGCTGGTCGTTTTTGCGGGTTGGTGCCTGATCGCATCCGGCACCTTCGGATTCGCTCAGGCTAGCGGCGAAAGCAGGATCGGAAACCTGACTGGACACGCCGACGGCGGCAAGGCATTGTACCGGCGCTACTGCATTTCGTGTCACGGCGTGCATGGCGACGGCGCGGGAGAAAGCGCTCCGCAGCTCGATCCTAAGCCGAGGGACTTTACCAAGGCTACATTCAAGTGCCGCTCGACTCCGAGCGGGAGCCTGCCTACCGACACCGACCTCTACGAAACCATCAGCCGCGGCATTTACAACAGCAACATGCCGCAGTGGAGACCGCTGACGCGGCAGCAACGCGCGGACCTGATCGCATTCATCAAGACTTTCTCGCCTCGATTTCAGGAAGAGAAGCCCGGAGTTTCAATTTCGATTCCGCCCGAGCCGCCAACGTCGTCCGACAGCGTGCAACGGGGTGCGCAACTTTATCAGGACATGAATTGCTGGAGTTGCCACGGAAAAGAAGGCCGAGGGAATGGGCCATCGGCAGCGGCGCTGACTGACAGCAAGGGCCATCCGATTCAGCCTTTCGACTTCACCAGCGGGACACAGGTGAAGTGCGGCGACGGAGGCACGGCGATGTTTCGCGACTTCATGACCGGACTCGATGGGACTCCGATGCCGTCATTCGCCGACACGCTGAAGCCAGACCAAGCCTGGGATCTGGTGCATTTCATCGAAGCGCTACCGGCGGCCAACAAGAAGGGAATCAGCCTGACCAAGGCAGAGCCGAAAGGCGAATAGTTTCCGTTCGTTCTTCTGTTTATTGCAGTTGTTACGAAATCCATCAAGAAGGAAGCAGTTCCTATGAAGAGGCAGTCTCTCCCTATAGTTCTTGCGGTAGTTCTCGCCGGCATACTTGCGTTCTCCGCGCTCATTGCGGTACGCCCGGTCCGTGCAGGATCAGTCGTCAGTCCACCGTCAGCGGGCATCGTGAAGGGAACGGTAAAGGTTAAAGGCGCTGTGCCCAAGCCCACGCACATCGACATGTCGCAGGATCCGAAGTGCGCGCAGGCGCACGCCGGCAGCGGCGCGACCGAAGATATCGTCGCCGACAGCAGCGGCGATTTGCAGAACGTTGTTGTCTACGTTTCGGCTGGCCTGCCCAGCGATGCCAAGTACGATGTGCCGCAAACGCCTGTCGTTCTTGAGCAGAAAGGATGCACCTACACCCCGCATGTGGTGGCGCTGCGAGCGAATCAGGAACTCAAAGTCGTGAACGCGGACTCCACCACGCACAACATCCACCCTTCGCCGAATAACAATCGCGAACTCAATCAGTCGCAGGCGCCGGGCGCGCCTTTGAGCATGACCTTCGCGAGGGAAGAAATCTCCATTCCAGTGAAGTGCAATATTCATCCCTGGATGAGAAGTTACTTCGCCGTTTTCAAACATCCGTTCTTTGCCGTTACGGGCAAGGATGGCAGTTTCGAGATTAGAAATCTTCCGCCCGGCTCCTACACAATCACCGCCTGGCAGGAAAAGCTGGGCACATCGTTTCAGAAGATCACCGTCGGTGACGGTGAAACCAAGACGCTCGAGTTTGTTTTCAAGACGGAGGCGGGATCGTGAAGACTTCTCGCGATGGAGGCCTTAAACCGAGAGCCGCCGGGTTCAGCGGTATTCTATTGGGCGTTGTGGTTCTGCTGATGAGCGCCTTGCTCATAGCGCAGGCGCCTGGCACTGGAGCGATTGCCGGAGCAGTTACGGATTCGTCGGGAGCGGTGATGGCAAACGTGCACGTCTCAGCGGTGAGCGAGGACACGCGAGTTTCCCGCGACGCCACTACCGGCTCCGACGGCGCCTTCCGGCTGCCGCTGCTGATTCCGGGAAACTACTCCGTGACCGTCAATGCTCCGGGATTTGAGGAGAAGACGCTGCGCGGGGTTCACGTCACGGTCACCGAGACTGCGGTGGTAGACGTAAAGATGGCCGTGGCGAAAGCCGCAGCGACTCAGATTGACGTGCTGGCGTCGCCGGAGCTGGCGCAAACCCAAAGTTCAGCCCTCGGCCGCGTGACCGATGAAAACACGATCGTGTCGCTCCCCTTAGCCAACCGCAACTACACCCAGATTCTCGGGTTGAGTCCGGGCGTAGTGGTTGAGTTGCCGAACGCGGGCGCCTTGGGCAAGGCAAATCAGAATGTCTCCGCTAATGGCGCGAAGACAACCTCGAACAATTTTCAGTTCAACGGCGTCGACGCCAATAACCTGTCGGAAAATTCGGCTTCGGGATATCAAGCTGAAATCGGGCTTGCTATTCCCGCTCCCGACACGATCGAAGAATTCAAAGTGCAGACGGGGATGTTCGACGCCAGCTACGGACGCGGCGCGGGCGCGAACATCGATGTCGTGAGCAAGACCGGCAGCAATCGCTTCCACGGCAATTTGTGGGAGTTCTTCCGCAACGACGCGCTCAACGCGAATGACTATTTTCTCAAGCAGAATAATCAACCGAGACCGGTATTGAAGCAGAACCAGTTCGGCGGGGCCGTGGGTGGCCCGATCCTCAAGAATAAAACGTTCTTCTTCGCTTCGTATCAGGGCACGATTCAGCGCAACGGATTTTCCAGCGGCGCGGAGTCGTCGTCACTTCTTCCGCTGATAACCGACGACCGCAGTGCTGCCGGCCTGGGCGCGGCTTTCTGTCCGGCGAACCACCCCGGCGATCCGTTCTTTCAGACGGCATTCGGAGGTACGCAGGTGGCTTGCGATGGATCGAACATCAATCCTGTTGCCATGGCGTTGTTGAATGCGAAATTCTCTGGAGGCGGTTACGCGATTCCGACGCCGCAGAGCAACCTCTCGGCTGATCTGGGAGAATCGGCATTCTCGATTCCTGCAAGCTATCGCGAAGATCAGGTCAGCGCCAATATTGACCACAACATCTCCGCAAAGAATCAACTGTCTGGTCGCTACTTCTATTCGCGGGCACCACAGACCCTGCCGTTCTCTCCCTTCGGGGCCAACGTGCCCGGGTGGGGAACTGTTGAGACCGATCGCAATCACATGTTCGTGCTGTCGGATAGTCACGTATTCAATTCGAATTTGGTGAACATCGCGCGCTTCGGCTTCATGCGCTTCGACGGGCTCGCTTCGCAAGCCCAGCCTATCAGCGCCGCCAGCGTCGGCATGGCCACTCCGTCAGGATTGCCCGAGACGCCCGGCATCGACGTCAACGGTTTGTTTGTCATCGGTACGGGCGGCCAGCCGTTTTATTTCCAAAACACGAATTCATTCATCGGGCAGGACACGGTGTCAATCACCCGGGGCAAGCACAACTTGCGGATGGGTGCGGAGATAAAGCGTCATGAACTTGTGCTGAATGTTCCGTTCGTAAAAGATGGATTTCTGTTCTTTCTCGATTTCCCCGACTTTCTACTGGGACAGAGCGCGGCGCAGAACGGGAGTGGGCAGAGCAACATCTTCGAGAGCGTGGGCGCGGCGGGAAGTTTCCGCAAGGATGAGCGCTATCGCGATTTCGCGGGATTTGTTCAGGACGACTACCGCGTGACTCCACGGCTCATTGTGAATGCCGGCCTGCGTTACGAATTCTTTGGTCCGCCGAGCGACGTCCATGCCCGGCTACCTACATTTGATCCGTCAATTGCGCAGCACGAAGTCCCGGCTGCAGGCAGTTTCAGCGGATATGTGCTGCCGGCAAACTACAAGGGGCCGCTGCCGGACGGTGTAACGAAAAGTTCAACGTCGGGCCTGTGGAATAACGACTACAAGAACTTTGGTCCACGGCTGGGTTTTGCATTGCGTTTGTCGGACAAACCAACACTCGTCCTGCGTGGAGGATATGGCGTGTACTACGATCAACTCTCGGGCGATCTCGCCGAGCAGACGGTGGGGCAGGCTCCATTCGCCTTCACGCAATCGTTCGCCGGAGTGGCCAATGCGGCGGCAACGTTTCAACAGCCTTATGTTCCGGCGTTGCCTGCGGATTCAAGTTTTCCGATTTTCCTCCCGCGCACTCCGACCAGCGGCGTTACGTTCTTCGCGGTCGGAAGGCATTTGACCAGTCCGTACATACAGCAATATGACCTCAATCTGCAGTACGAGTTCGCACCTGATTTCCTTTGGCAGGTGGGCTACGTCGGAGCAAAGACGACTCACCAGGCTGGGTGTGTCGAGTTCAACCAGGCGCTGCTGGCCTCGCCGCAGAATCCGGTGAACGGACAAACCAGCAGCACGCTGGAGAATCTCGGTCAGCGTGTTCCATATGAAGGAGTCGCCGGCGGATCGTTCGTATGCCAGACTACGTTCGATTCGAACTACAACGCGCTGCAGACGACGCTGATCCGAAAAATGCGGCACGGGCTCGACTTTCAGGCCAGCTACACGTTTTCGAAGAATCTCGACTTCACCAGCGGGACCGGCTCTCTCTCCGCGTTTCTGCTGTCATTTCTCACCAACGACCAGACCAATCCTCGCCAGGCTCGCGGTCTGAACGACTTTGACCGAACGCACCGCTTTGTTGTCAGCTTTACAGAAGCCTTGCCGGAGTTACGTTCTGGCCCTTCACCGTTGCGTTACGCCGTTTCGCATTGGCAGATTTCGGGCGAGACAGTGTTGCAATCGGGACTTCCGTTAACCGCGACCGACAGTACCGCGGGATCGATCTACGGGAACCTCTCCGGCTTCTCGCGCGCGGAGTGTACCGGAACAAACCCGGCGTCGCCGGGGTCGCTTTACAGCCGTCTCAACGGCTATTTCAATGCTGATGCGTTCGGGCCTCCGCCCGCGATCGGCGACGGCACCGGCTTTGGCACCTGCGGCGTAGGGATTTTGCGCGGGCCAAGCGAACTCAATCTGGATCTGGGAATTCAGCGCGAAATCCGCGTAACGGAATCCAGCGCGCTGCAGTTCCGGGCGGAATTCTTCAACTTCACCAACACTCCAAAATTCGGCAAACCGGTTTCTGATTTTTCCACGGGCCCCGCGTTTGGTGTGATTTCATCTACTGTATCGAATCCGCGAATTATTCAATTCGCGCTGAAGTACGGTTTTTGAGCGCAACAGGAATGCGGGAGCAATTGACGAACCAGCCTGTCGAAAACAACGGATCAGGAACTGGCAGGGCACGAACCAAGGAGCCGAGAAGATGGACAAAGTTGAAAGCCTGGATATCGCCGCTGTCCTTCCCCTCACAGTAGAGGACCCGCTGCTGTGCGACGTCGAGTTTCCCTTGCGAAGGATTTACTACCCAGAAGGATTTGCGGTAGAGATCACAACCAACTCTCCAGAAATACTCGATGCTGCGCAGGAGAGTTGGGGACGGTTTCCTAAAACGTTTTCCGAGCCGCCGCTGCGGTTTCGCGTGGGAGTTATGGGCACTGGCAACGGGGTTGGCCCTCCCATTCCGACGTGCCGATCCTGGCACAATATGCTGCTCACTCTTACGGACGCGGAGAATTATGCGGTCTGCGATCTGAACCGGGGAATGGGCTTTTGCTGGCTCACGCAATCGACGGTGGATGACCGGGCATATCTGCGCTACATCTTCCTGGAGGGAAACATTTTGTGCATGCTGGAACACCTGTATCTGGCGCCTATTCACGCGGGGTGCGTCAGGTTTCAGGATCGCGGCGTACTTCTTTGCGGGGATTCAGGGGCGGGCAAGTCTTCGCTCGCTTATGCCTGCGCCCGCCGCGGATGGACTTTTGTCTCCGACGATACCAGCGCACTGGTTCGCAGCCGGAAGGATCTCACGGTGGTCGGCAACCCGTACCAGGTACGGTTTCGCGAAGCGGCGGTGGATCTGTTTCCGGAACTGGGCCGGCAGGCTCCTACGCGACGCGCTACCGGCGAACTAGCAATCGAGCTTGCCACCGAGGTCGTTTCTGAAATCTCAACCTCCCTCACTTCGTCGGTGGACTATGTTGTGTTTCTGAATCGCCGGGACACGCTGCCTGCGGGTTTCGGCTCCGTTCCGAAGGAGGCCGCACGGGCCTGGTTTGGGCAAGTAATTACTCATGGTGAAGAGGAATCGCGCCGCGCGCAAAAGACGGCGCTGGGCCGGTTGCTGGAAAAGCCGATCCTGGAACTTCGTTATCGTGATCTGGACTGGGCCATCGACCGTCTCGAAGGCATGGTCCGGGAAGGCGCTTGATTTGGCGCTCAAACTCTTGCGCGATGCTCGCTCCTGGTGGGCGGAAAAAGATGTAGGAAAAGAATTCTGGATATTCTTCGCCGCGTCGTTTTTTTTCGTCTTCGGGATGTTCATCTTTTTTCTTCTATACAACCTCTATCTGCTCGATCGCGGTTTCAAAGAGCATTTTATCGGGCTGCTGACGAGCGCCGGATCGGTCGGCGCCATTGTGGGAACGGTTCCGGCGGGAATCATCGCTCAGCGCTTCGGACTGCGTCGTGCTTTGCTTCTTTGCGTGACTCTCGTCCCTGTAATCTTTGCATTGCGATCTCTGCTCGGCGGAGAAGCTTCTCTGCTTGTACTGTCATTTTTCGGAGGCGTAGTCGTCGCGATCTGGGCCGTGTGCATATCTCCGGCGGTCGCGCAACTGACGTCAACTGCAGGCCGTCCGTTTGGATTCAGCCTGATTTTTTCATCCGGCATCGCAATTGGAATTCTAGGCGGCCAGATTGGCGGACATCTACCCGGATGGCTGATGCATGCCGGCCCTGCCGTCACGCCGCTTCGAGCTAAGCAGTGGGCGTTGCTCATCTCCTGCGGCGTAGTCGCTCTGGCGAACTGGCCGATTTCCCGGCTGCGATTCGAGTCGGCGCCTGCTCCGGAAAAACGACTGTATCCGCGAAATCCGTTCCTTCTGCGCTACCTTCCTGCAGTCGCGTTGTGGAGTCTTGCGGTGGGCGCGTTCAGCCCGTTCTTCAACGTCTATCTTTCCCAGCATCTGGGACTGCAAGTGAAGCAGATCGGGTCAATCTTTTCCGGCTCGCAACTGGTTCAAGTCGTGGCTATGCTGGCGGCCCCGCTGGTTCTGAAGAAATTCGGCCTGGTCACAGGAATCATGTACACACAAATCGCGGCGGCGCTGGCGCTCGCAAGCCTGGCCACAGTGCATGGTGCGTCCACTGCGGCGGTAGTCTTCATGTGCTACACCGGCTTCCAATGGATGAGCGAACCAGGAATGTACAGCCTGCTGATGAATCAGGTGTCTCCGTCGGAGCAGACGGGCGCATCCTCGTTGAATTTTCTGGTGGTCAACATATCGCAGGCGGTCGCGGCCCTGGCTTCCGGAGCGGCATTTGAACGGTTTGGCTATCCGGCGGTATTGGGTGTTATCGCGGGAGTCGCATTCATTGCCGGCTGCGCGTTTCGGATGTTGCTGGGTGGGAGTTCAACTCCGGTACAGCAACCAGTTCCGGCAGAGGCCAGATCGTAAGGCATTTAGATTTCAACTTCAGATTGTAGATTTCGGATTGCAAACCCTCGGCGATCATTGCATCACGCGCCAGGCCGCGTAGAACCACAGCACGGGGGCGGCGAAGAGCAGGGCGTCAATGCGGTCGAGCATGCCGCCGTGTCCCGGCAGCATCGCCCCCGAATCTTTCACCCCCGCACCGCGTTTGATCAGCGACTCAACCAGATCGCCGATTTGCGCGGCAACGTTCAGCACAATCGTAAGCAGAACTATCGGTCCCATGGCGGGGATTTCCAGACCATACATTCCGCCGGGACGTGTAATCAGGCCGGCACGTAGCAGCGCCGAACTGATCTGTTCCGCGTGACTGAAGAGCAGCCATCCCACGGCAACGCTGGCTACTAGCGATGCGGCCGCGCCTTCCCACGTTTTCTTTGGGCTGATACGTGGGGCCATCAGATGTCGTCCCACCGATTTGCCGACGAAGTAGGCGAAGATGTCGCCGGCCCATACCACCAACAGCAGGTACAGCAGGTAGAACGCACCCGCCCACTGCTGGCGGAGTTGCACCAGCATCCCCATGGGCAGCGCAATATAAGTGAATGCAAAAACGGCTGCCGCCGCCGCGGGATATCCGCTGGGGAGTTGCTTGCGAAGCATCGCAACCGTCAGAGCCAGGAATGGCGCGACGGCCGCGGCGAATCCAATGCAGTAAACAAAGATCGCTGTCGAAAGCAACGGTTTCTCATTGCCGGGATTGAACGCCAGCAGAAGAAAGAAAAGTCCTGTGAAAAGGTAGGTGGGCAGGCGCATCGGCTGTACGCCGTAGGATTCCGTCAACAGAAGAAATTCGCGAATCGTGAGCAGGGCCACGACCGCCGCTACAACTGCCAGCACCAGCACCGGCGCCCGCAAGATGAGCGCCAGCACAATCGGAATCAGTACGACTGCAGTCGCGATGCGTTTAAGCAAGGGAAGTGAGTTTGCGCCGAAAATCCGGCGTCTTAAGTCTGCGGTTACTGAACTGCACCCATCTTAAGCGTTTGTCATCCCGAGAACGCCTGTCATTCCGAGCCGGCGACAGCCGGAGAGGAACCTGCTGTTAGATCCATCCACGTCGGGAACGCCGCGTTACTTTTGAGCCTTCGCATGTTCAAGGCTTGGCCCATCGGCGGGGCCATGACCGTCGCCGTGATTCAGCCCGCCGTACCGCCGTTCCCGCTTCTGGTATTCAGCGATGCCCTCGAGCAAGTGCTGTCCACGAAAATCCGGCCACAATGTCGAGGTTACATAAATCTCGGCATAGGCCAGTTGCCACAGCAGAAAATTGCTCAGCCGCATCTCGCCCGAAGTACGTACGACCAGGTCTGGGTCGGGCAGATGCCGCGTATACAGATGCCGACTCACCATGTCCTCGTCGATTTTCAGGTGATCGATGCCGCCATTCTGCGAAGCCGCCGTCACCATGGACCGGAAGGCATCTACCAGTTCGCTGCGGGCGCTGTAGTTGAGTGCTAGCGTCAGCACCATCCCTGAGTTGCGGGCAGTGGCCTCGCGTGCCCAGGCCATGCGCTCCTGCACGTCGTGTGGGAGCTCCTGCTGCCGCCCGATGTATTCCAGGCGCACATTGTTTTCGTTCAGAGTAGGAACTTCCGCCTTCAGATAGCGGCTCAGCAGGCCCATCAGGAAGTCGACTTCACTCTTGGGACGCTTCTTCCAGTTCTCTTCAGAAAACGCGTAAAGCGTCAGCGCGCCAATATGAATGCGGGCCGCGGTCTCGACGGTCGAACGTACCGAGGCGACGCCGGCCCGATGTCCGGCGATACGCGGCATATGGCGCCGTTTGGCCCAGCGCCCGTTGCCGTCCATGATGACGGCGATGTGCCTGGGAAGCTGCGCCGGATCCAGATGCCGGTAGATTTCCGCTTCTTTGCGGTCTAGTCCCGCAGGTACTTTGTGCTGCAAAGTGGTCATCCCGATATGAGGCTACCACAGGAGGGAGGGGGAAGCAATGACGAGGAATGTGCCCGCGCCACACGAGCTATTTTGCCTCTTCCGGCACCACTTTCAACTCCAGCTTCTCGGTCCATCGCACGACGGTCAGCGTGGAACTCACGCCGACCCGTACTTCGGTCAACAGGCGATGCAGATCGTCGATGCCAGCCACCGGCTGGCCTTCCAGCGCCACAATGATGTCGCCTTCGCGCAGTCCCGCACGCTTGGCCGGACTGCCCTCCTCGACTGAGATCACGATGGCGCCCATTTCCGCGGGCAGATCGTAGAAGCGCACAACGCGCCGGTGGACGGGCACGGTTTGCGCCGAGACGCCAATATAACTGCGCCGGATGCGTCCATCGCGCAGCAGCCGGCTGGCCACGAACTTCGCCGTATTGATACCGATGGCGAAGCAAATGCCCTGCGCCGGCAAAATCGTCGCAGTGTTGACTCCCACCACATGCCCTGAAGAATCGACCAGCGGCCCACCCGAGTTGCCTGGGTTCAGCGATGCATCCGTTTGGATCACATCGTCAATGAGCCGTCCGGAATACGAACGCAGCGACCGCCCCAGCGCACTGACGACTCCCGCGGTCACCGTCGACTGAAATCCATAGGGAGCGCCGATCGCGATCACGACCTGGCCCACGCGCAGCCGCTGCGAATCGCCCAGAGCAGCCACGGTCAGGCTGGGATCGTCCACGCGGATCACCGCTAGATCGCTCGCCGGATCGTCGCCGATCAAAACCGCGGGCATGCGCCGTCCGTCAGACAGCGCCACCGCAATCTTTACAGCATCGTGCACGACGTGGCTATTCGTGAGGACCAGCCCGTCCGGCGTGAACACGAATCCCGAGCCGCCGCCGCGCCGTTCCCGCGATTCGCCTGCCGGTGTGCGCACAGCGCTCTGGTGCACTTCGATATTTACAACCGACGGGCTGACGCGGTCGACCGCACTCGTGACGGCTTGCGAATAGGCGTCAAGCAGGGAAGAGTCTCCTGCGCTCTGCGGTGCAATCGTCGACTGGCGTGGAGACTCCGCCCATCCCGCACTGTCAGAGGCGAGATTAGACAACACATTTTGGGCAGGGAACGCCCTTAGCTCTTCTTGGTTCATGGTGGATAGATGTCAGTCGATCTAGTTCGGATTCACCCGCCCAGCCGGACTCAGCGAAGCGCGAGCCTGTCACTGGACCCGCGCTTCCGGCTCTGAGCCGCGGGCGGAGTAATGTGCATACCAAACATGCGCAGCCGCAATGCGTCCAGTAGCGGCTCTGGCAGCGTTTTTGCGAGATAAGTGAGCAGTTTCGCGTGATTGCCTACACGATAACGAATCCGCGGCCGGCTCGCCGTTAATGCGTGATGCACGGCCCGAGCCACAACCTCCGGAGGGCTCCCGTTCTTTTCCCGAACATACGCTTTCTGCGCAAAAGTTCTCAGCATCGCGCCGTATTGCGCCTGCCCGGCGGGTGGAAGACTTGCAATCACCTGCTCAATATCTCCCAGGGTCTTGTCGACTGCCGGAGTAGAAATCGCCCCCGGCTCAACCGCGATCACCCGCACGCCAAAGGGCCGCATCTCCAGCCGTAGCGTGTCGCTCAACATCCCGAACGCGCTCTTGCTGGCGTTGAGCAGTCCGCCAAAGGGGATTGCAATGTTGACCCCGACCGAGGTGATGTTGACGATGCGTCCGCGCTTCTTGCTGAGCAAAGGGGACAGCGCTTGTGTAATCGCGAGCTGGCCGAAGACGTTGATTTCGAATATCTGCCGCACGTCGTCCAGGCTCGCGTATTCCAGGGGACGAACCATGCCAATGCCGGCGACATTCACTAACCCGTCCAGCCCGCCTGGCGATTGAAATGCGATTTCTTCCGCCGCCGCTGCAATCGACGCACGGTCCTCAATGTCCATCAGGATCGGCGCCACGCCTGCGACATCGCGCAGGCTGTCGCGATCTCGATCCTTGCGCACGGTGGCCAATACGCGCCATCCCGCGCGGCTCATTCTTAAAAGCGAAGCGCGCCCAATTCCGCTGGAAGCGCCAGTGATAACGACAGTTTTCTCAAGTTTTTCCATGGCTGACCTCAAGAGAAGTGGGCACCCTTGTTTGATGTGCCAGTTGGGATACGGGTCGCTGAAAGTTCGAGGCAGAAAAAAGCCGGGACCAGTGGATGGTCCCGGCAAGTGTTGGCTGGTTGCCCGGATAAAATTGAAGCCACTACGCGGCGTGAGCGAAGCGGGAGTCGCGTGCCGAAATCCTGAGCCGCGTTCTTCGCGGCGAAGGACCCCATTGCTTCGGCGCCGAACTCGCTAAGCGCTCCGTCGCGGCCGTATCGTCAAGTCCCGCACCTGGGTGAGGATGCTCGACATCTGCATCCCGTTCAGCTGCGAAACGAACGGCAGGATTTCCGCAATAAACTGATCTTTCACCAGGTCGCAGATTTCATCCTGACGGCTCTTTTCACCGCCGCTCAGCAGTTCGGGCACGGTAACCTCCAGTGCGCGCGCCAGGCGTTCCAGGGACGACAGCGTAGGCGTGGCCTTTTCGTTCTCGATCTTCGAAACATAGGTGCGGGGTACCGACATGCGTCCCGCGAGTTGGCGTTGGCTGAGCCCATTGCGCAGACGCAGCGAACGGATCGACGTGGCCAGGTTAAGATGTCCGCGTCCGTGGCCCGGCACCGGCATCATCACCGGCTGTACCATGACAATGGGCTCCGGCTCGGGCTCCTCGTCAAGGCACGCGTGGCAGCGGCGGCAGTTATTGTTGGTGGTACGGAATTGAACTAACAGGCAATGATCGCAACGGACGACTTCCCTAGAGTCTACTGGGGCAAGAGTCGTGGCCATTCAGGTTGTGGGAGTGCCAGAGCTAGCAACTCCTTACAGATACAACAGGAACCAAAACTTGGGGGAGAGGTTCCGACCGCAGGGTCAATCTGCGGCATCAGGCCTGTGGAAGTCAAGGTTAAAATGGAGCAAGCCCGCGAATTTCACGGGTAAAACCCGAAATGGGACGTAAGAAACGCGGAGAATGCAGGTTAAAACTGCGGTTTATCACGGAGGGGTACAGTGTTTACTAAATATGTTCGCGTCCCCATTCCGATGGGCGCAGTTGTGAGTGAGATGGTTGTTCTCGAACATCTGACTCGAAAATTGCACAGCGGTTTAGAATCTTCGATAGCTTCATCTACTCGTTGAGGCACGGTACACCGTGGCGGAGCTTCACATGTCTGCAGGTTTTCGGTTTGCGGAAGGCGTTGTGGCATTGGTTCTCGTCGCGGTGGCGAGTGTGCTCGGCGATTCGCTGATCGAAAAGTTAGCCGATGGGAAGATCCGACCTGCATCCGTTGCTGGCTTACAAACCGCTTATCTGCCGGTCGTGTTTCCGAGTTCACACTCATCGAATCTCTTAGATCTGAGCAACGGCGATTTGCTGTGTGCGTACTATTCAGGTCGATGGGAGGGGAAGCCGGGCGTAGCGATCGTGACCTCGCGCCTGCCCAAAGGCTCTAGCCAGTGGACAAAACCAGAAATCGTCGCTCAGGAGGCGCAAGCCGCCTTAGAAAACCCGGTTCTGTTTGAACCCCATGCGGGATTGTTATGGCTGATCTATACGTCCCAGGTGGCAAATGGAGGGCAGTCGAATGCGCAGATTTTCTACCGCACTTCCGGAGACAGGGGGAGGAGTTGGTCGCGATCCAAGGTTCTGTTTGCGAAGCCGGGTTCTTTCGATCGGCAGCGGTTCGTTGTTTCTGGCAGCGAGTGGCTTTTGCCGATGTATTACACGCCCCGCAAGGACGAGGACAACTATTCGTCCGTTCAGATTTCCACAGATCAGGGATATAGCTGGAAGGAATGTGTGGTCCCGGATTCGCAGGGACTTGTGCAGCCAGATCTGATTGAAGTGTCGCCTCGGCACTTCGAATTGTTCTTTCGGAGCCGATTTGCCGACTGGATTTACGTAAGCCGATCCGAGGATGGTTGTTCGTGGACGAAGCCTCAACCGACTCAGATTCCGAATAACAATTCCTCGATACAAGTCGCGCGCTTGAAAAACGGCCACTTGGTGATCGCGTTTAACGACATCCAGGCGACAACCAAGAGAGGTAAGCCCACGGACTAGGCGCGATTTCCGCTGTCTGTGGCGCTCTCGCTTGATGGCGGCCAAACTTGGCCGTGGGTGCGCGACGTAGATATTGGGCAGGACGTACCTCAAGAAAAAGTTCCGGCCACGATCGCCGGTGTTGACGTAGGCGATGAGCAGAAGGCGTTCTTTCAGCATTTCTTTGATTACTCGTATCCTTCCATCATTGAAACGCCGGATGGAGTCATTCACATGTCGTATACCTTTCGCCGCCGAACGATTAAGTACGTGAATTTTGATGAAAGCTGGATCAGAGGCGGCGGCACATTGGGCATCTTCACAGGCGACCACCCATAGGGCCCCGCAAACCGAGTTGCGATATTCCCTGACCCTTCATTTGGAATGAAATCGACACTACAATCATTGATCCACGCGCGTTTGAATTTAAAGGGGCACTTGCAACGATGAACGAAATTCACACGAGAGAGGCAGCCTGGGAACTTCTAACCGAGTTCACCCAATCCGAGAGCCTGCGCAAGCACGCTCTGGCCGTTGAAGCCTGCATGCGTGCCTGCGCTGGAAAGTTTGGAGACGGATCTCCAGGCGACGAAGAGCTGTGGGGCGTCGTTGGACTGATTCACGACTTCGATTACGAGCGCTGGCCCAGTCTCGAAGATCATCCCTATAAAGGCAACGCCATCCTCAAAGAGCGCGGGTGGCCGGAGAACATTGCCCGCGCCATCATGTCCCACGCCGAATACAGCGGCGTGACCCGCGACACTCCTATGGAAAAGGCGTTATTCGCTTGCGACGAGCTTGCCGGATTCATCACCGCCGTCACGCTGATCAAGCCGGGGAAATCCCTGGCGGAGGTTGACGCCAGGTCAGTCCGAAAAAGAATGAAGGACAAAGCCTTCGCCCGCAAGGTGAACCGCGACGACATCATCCACGGCGCTGCCGCTCTCGGCGTGGACCTGGACGAGCACATCACCTTCTGCATCGAAGCCCTGAAGCCGATCGCGAAAGAGTTAGGCTTGGACGGAAGTGCAGCGAAGCCGGCGTGAGCCTTGCGCCACTGTCCCTGTGCTAACATCGGCTGTCATTTCTGGACTGGAAAGAATCAGCCGTGTTTTGCAGTAAATGCGCCGCCAATCTTCCCGAAGGTTCGCAGTTCTGCCTGAAGTGCGGACAGCCGGTGGCTGCCCCATCGCGTACATCCGCAACGCCGGTCGTGGACGCATCGCTCGGATGCAGTAAGTGCGGCGCGGAACTGCCGGAAGGTTCGCAATTCTGTTTGAAGTGCGGCAAGCCGGTCAGTTCATCGGCGAAACGCCCGTCTGCGAGCGCTCCTCCCATCTTGAACGCGCCGATGCCGGCATTCGCAAAGCCGCGATCCAGGCGGCGTCTGGTGCTGTGGATCCTGCTAATTGTTTTTCTTGGAGCCATCGCGTGGACTGCGGCGAGCGAGAATCCAGTAGCGCAAGGAATTCAGGAGTTGGTCGGATGGAAACATGATCAGACCGTTCTCGACACGCCTTTCACGATCGGTCCGCACGCTTTCCGCTATTACAAGTTCGCTCTTCCGGAAGGCTCGCTGAACGTGGCCATCATCGGCCAGTTCACGGCGATGGGCGAGGTGCAGAAGGCTGCCGCTAACAATAAAAACAAAGACAAAGACAAAGACAAAGATCAGGACCCGGACAGCAACAACGTCGAAGTCTCAGTGCTGACCGACGCTGCCTTCGCCGTCTGGCAGAACGGATACGCGACCAGTTCGCTGTACGAGAGCGGCAGAGTTGCCCAGGGCACGCTCAATCAAGAACTTCCCGCGGGCGCCGGAATATATTATCTGGTGTTCAGCAACAAGTTCTCGCCCAAGACCGGGAAGAGTGTCCAGGCCAGCGTGCTGCTGCGCTACAAAAGCTGGCTGCCGGAATCGCTTCGCCGCGGGGCCGATCGTTTCTGGAATTGGCTGGGATTGTAGGCATGGCATCAGGAATGTTTGTTATTCCGAACGCCTGAAAGCCGTGAGGAACCTGATGTTCTTGTCGCTATCCGGATGCCGCAGTCTTACCGCATCGTCTCTTCGATTTCTGAAATCCAGTCTGGCCGTTTTAGCACTTCGCGCGGCTTGGGGCCGTCGGCGGCTCCGACGATGCCATCCTGCTCCATCAGGTCGATCAGGTGGGCAGCGCGGCCGTAACCGATGCGCAAACGCCGCTGCAGCAGAGAAGTGGAGGCCTTGCCGAATTCCACGACCAACTTCACCGCGTCGCCGTACATGGGATCGTCCTGCGCTTGGCCGTCCTCGCCAGTCTCTCCGCTGGCGGCTGCTGCGGCATCACGCTCTTCTTTCGGCGGGTCGAGGAACTGCTGCTGATATTCGGCGAGCCCTTGCGCCTTCCAGAATTCGACCACCGCGGCGATTTCTTTTTCTGTCACAAACGGAGCATGCAGGCGATGTACGCGCGCCGATCCGGAGGGCAGATAGAGCATGTCGCCCTTTCCAAGCAGAGCCTCGGCGCCGTTGGCGTCGAGAATCGTACGCGAGTCGACCTTGGTTGCGACGCGGAAAGAAACGCGAGCGGGGAAGTTGGCTTTGATCAGTCCAGTAATCACGTCGACGCTGGGACGTTGGGTGGCAAGAACGAGATGAATGCCCACCGCGCGGGCCATCTGCGCCAGACGAGTGATCGACTCTTCCACGTTGCTCGAGTCGAGCATCATCAAATCAGCCAGCTCGTCGATGATGATGACGATGAAGGGAATCGGTTTCTCGTCAGAATCCTCGGGAAACAGGCTCGGCGTGCCGTTCTGATCGAAGAGCCGATTGTACTGGTCGATGTTGCGAACGCCCTTCGCCGCAAGCAGTTTCAGTCGGCGCTCCATTTCGCGGACGGCGTTGCGCAACGCGTTCGCTGCGAGTTTCGGCTCGGTGATGATCGGCGTGTAAAGATGTGGCACGCCTTCGTAGTTGCCGAGTTCGAGCCGCTTCGGATCCACCAGAATCAGCCGCACCTGATCAGGCGTGGCCTTGTACAGAATCGACATGATCATCGCGTTGATGGCGACGCTCTTGCCTGCACCGGTTGAGCCAGCGATCAGTAAGTGAGGCATGCCTGCGAGATCGGCCGTGACGATGCGGCCATTGATGTCTTTGCCCATGGCGATCGTCATCTTGGACTTCGATCCCATGAACTCCTGCGACTCGATGTTCTCGCGCAGCCAGATGATTTCGCGCTGGCGGTTCGGTACCTGAATTCCGACCGTGCTCTTGCCGGCCATGCGCTCGATCAGAATGCTTTCAGCTTTCAGCGCAAGGCAAAGATCGTCGCAGAGATTCGTGATGCGGCTGTACTTGATCCCGGCTTCAGGCTTGAATTCGAAAGTCGTGACGACGGGTCCAGGATTAATCTGGGTGATTTGCCCGTGAACTTCGAACTCGGCGTATTTTTCCGTCAGCACCTGCGCCAGCAGTTTGAGTTCGTCGGCGTCAACTTGCTGCTGCTCATCAGGACGCTGCAGCAGGCTGCTCGAGGGCAGTTTGTATCCGCCGGCGATGCGCGGCATCGTGGTCTTGGCTTTGTGTCCGCTGTCAGCGCGCTCGGCAACCTCGGGCTCGGCTGCCGGCTCGGTCGACCAGGCCGGAAGAGACTCTGCCAGAATCCCGCCAGTCGCCGCATTTGCCGCTCTCGGGGGTTCGTCCTCCGACATCATGCGTTCGATGCCGGTGCGGCGCGGTTCAACCGGGGCGTGCGAAACTTGCTGTTGCGGACGCGGCTGAATCAGCTGCGTCTTCACTACCGGCTTCGAAATGCGACGCTGCTCCAGTTCTTTCTGCTGACGCTTCTTGGCGCGCTCTTCCCGCCAGTCCTGATAGCGTCCCCACAACGCAGAAACGAAGGCGAAGCGCGTTGGAGCCCACAATTGAATTGCCGAGAACGAGAATGCGGTCGAGAGGTACAACGCGACAGCCAGAATCGTGCCGCACACAATGTAGGCGCCAACAAGGTTCAGATAGTGGATCAGGAAGTCGCCCACGACGCGGCCCAGCAGGCCTTCAACGGGGATCACGTGCATCCAGCGGAAATGGCCGGGAAGCAGTGCGAGCATGGCGGGGACAAACATCATCACCCAGATTCCGCCGAGGCTTTTGGCCAGCGGAGACTGCACTTTCATGGAGCGGAACCAGCGCGCTCCAAGCATGGCGGGAAAGATTACAAGGAGGAATGCGCCAATGCCAAAGAACTGGAGTATGCCGTCGGCGGTGTAAGCGCCAACAACGCCGATCCAGTTGCGGGCGGCGTGCGAACCAGTCAGCACGGAAGCGCTGTTCCATGATGGATCGAGCGGAGAATAGGACGCAAGCGCGAGGAAAAGGAGGAGCGCGGAGACGCACATCAGGAAACCGATCAGCTCATTGAGCCGACGGTTGCTGGTGGGCACAAAAATCGTTGCGAGATAATCCATTTAGGCCAGATTCTCACCAAAGACACTTTCGCGTCTCCAGTGCCGCAATCGGCCAGAGCCCTTACATTATGCCAAGAAGATAAGGTTCCGACAATGCGGGAAAGCGGCTCTAGTATCCAGTTAGCTTCCCGCTCGGATGGCGCGCCGGAAGCGGGATTCGAGCGGGCGGCGCGCGGGGCGCTTTTATTGAAGATGCCACGCGTACGCCAGTGCGATCACAACCACGCCCAGCACGATGCGGTACACAATAAAAATTTTCAGGCTGTTCGATTGCAGGTAGCGGACGAGCCATGCGATCGCGGCGTACCCCACAATCGCGGAAACGAGAATGCCCACGATAAATGGGGCGTGCATTTCGGCGGGCAAGCCTTCTTTGTGGAGTTCGTGGAACTTCACCAGCGCCGCGCCAGCAATGATTGGCGTCGAGAGCAGGAAACTGAAACGAACCGCGGCCTCCCGCGTCATGTTGCAGAACAATCCTGCGGTGATCGTCGAACCTGAGCGCGAAACTCCGGGGATCAAGGCTGCGGCTTGCGCGAATCCGACGACCAGAGCGTCGGTCAGGGAAATGCGGGTCAGAGGTTTTTCCAGGCGGCTGACTTTTTCCCCGAGCCACATCAGAAGCGCGACCACGATCAGAGCGGCTGCAATCAGCACAATGTGCTCACGGAAATAGTCTTCCGCAGAATGTTCGAGCAATTTGCCGGCGATGGCCCCGGGAATGGTCGCTGCGGCCAGGAACCAGAGGAGCAGGCGTTCTTCCTTCTGCTCGTCGGCGGTGAGGTTGGTGTCGGCGCCTCCGGCTTCGGAGAAGCGAACGACTTTTCCTCCGAGTGCCGCACGGACGATCTGAAACCAGGTTCGCCGGAAGTAGAAAAGCACCGACAGCAGGGTTCCAAAGTGAAGCGCGACGTCGAAGGTGAGTTCGTGGGCGGGAGAGAGTTCATTCCAGCCGAGCAAGCGCCGCACGATGATCAGATGAGCGGAACTGGAGACCGGGACGAACTCCGCGATGCCCTGGATAATGGCGAGAACTACGGCTTGATAAATTGGCAAGATTATTCCGTCGTGTTTCCGAAGGTTGGCACGCCCTGTTGAATGTAGAAGATCAGCTTCTGTGCGCGCAAGGCCCAATCATTCTGCGCGTACTGAGTGGTGATTTTCTGGGCGAGAGCGAGAGCGCGGGTTTTCGATTCCTCGGATTTTTTCTGGTTGGCTTCGGTCTTGTAGATCTCAATCAGCGCCGAGCGCCGCCAGGCCGCTTCGTACAAGGCTTCCGGGGCGTCGGGCGATTGTTCGTGTTCCGTGGCGTATTTCTCATACATGTCGGCTTCTTTCTCCGGACACTTCGACGCGCCCTGCCAGTCGCCGCACAGTTTGTTTTCGATCAGATGGAAGGAAGCGAGATCCGCCCATTTTGTGCCTGGGAATTTCTTGATGACCAGCTTCATCCACTGTTCGTCGATCTGGCCCCGCATGTAAGCTTCGCGCTCGCGAGCCGAAGGGCGCGTCATCGCGTCGGCGCGTTCGACTTGCCAGCGAATGTCGGCGGCGCGATAGAGAGCGTCACCGGCCAGCGGCGACGTGGGGAACAAGTCGTAGACGCGATAGTAGAGCCGCATGGCATCCTGTGCGGCGTCGCGGCGTCCACGGCGGCGGCTGGCCTGATCTTCAGAGTCGACGGCCTCGCCGAATACGATCTTGTCTCCGTTAGGCGTGGTCATGCTGACCAGGGATTTGTTGGAGACCCATCCAGTAATGGTTTTGCCTTCGGATAGTGGATCGTCTTCGTCGGCGTCCTTCTTCGGCTCTCTGAGGATCGCCTCGACGTGAGTCCAGTCACGGCTGGCGTCGATGATGATGAGTTCGTGGCCGCGTCCAGCTTCACCTAGTTTGGCAGAGTCGTCGCTGGGCGCGACGCGGATGGTTTCTTCGTGTACCAAGGTGCCGCGCTGGGCCTGGGCTGAGGCGAGCGGAGCAAAAGTGAGAATTGTAGCGAGAACTATGGCGGCCAGGGCGGCCAGCCAGAAGTTCCGAAATAGGAAAGTGGGCGAGTGCGGGGTATACCCCCCTCCCCCTGGTCTATTGCAATCATCGGCTTAGCAAGAAAATGGAAAGTAGTCTTAGAGCTACAAAGGCTTGCAGGCAAAATCTTGCCGATAAAGGACTTACGGCCGGTCGGGCGCGCTTTATTCATGGTGTTCGGGTACGCTTATAGGATCGTCGTTCGAGGAATCGAAGTCAAGGTCATTTGAACATGGGTTGCGTGAATCCGAGGCACTCTTTCCGAGCGATTCGCGGTCCGGGCACGCGGGTAATCCGCAAGTATTTTTTCGAAACTCGCGTCCGAACATCGGCATTCCTCCGGGATGCAATCCTAAATCCGTGTGACTCCACCCGGCGCTGGAAGCGCCGGGCTACTTTCAAACGTCCCTGACGGGACTATCCACGACGGAGTTCGTCCAGCGTGGCGGGCTCGATGTTGCCGCCGCTGATGATGGCTACGTTTAGTTTTGTGCTGGGGAGTTGATCGCGGTGGAAGAGGAATCCGGCGACGGAGACTGCGCCGCTGGGTTCGGCGACGGTCGCTGGGTTTGCGGCCAGCAGTTGCATCGCATCGCGAATTTCGGCTTCGGTTACGGTGATGATGTCGTCGACGAATTTCTGAATGTGCTGGAAGTTGAGGCCGCCAATGCTTTGGGTGCGGAGTCCGTCGGCGATGGTGCGCGAGACTTGCTCGGCAGGGAACTGAACAATTTTTCCGGAGCGCAGGCTGGCTTGAGCGTCCGAAGCGAGTTCGGGTTCGACGCCAATTATTTTTACTTTGGGGTTGGTCAGTTTGATGGCAGTGGCGACGCCGCTGATCAGGCCTCCGCCGCCGACAGGGGCGAAGACAGCTTCGACTTCCGGCAAGTCTTCCAAGATTTCCAAACCAATCGTGCCCTGACCGGCGATGATTTTTTCGTCGTTGTAGGGAGGGACGATTACGTATCCATGCTTCGCGGCGAGCTCTTCAGCTTTGAGTTGACGCTCGGTGCTGCCGGGGCCCACCGGAACGATCTCGGCTCCGAGGGCCGCCGTGGCTTCGCGCTTGATGGCGGGGGCGTTGTTGGGCATGACGATCACGGCTCTTACCTTCAGAGCGCGGGCGGCGTAGGCGACTCCCTGAGCGTGATTGCCGCTGGAGTAAGTGATGACGCCGCGATTTCTTTCTTCCGGCGATAGTGAGGCGATTTTGTTGTAGGCTCCACGGAGTTTGAAGGCGCCGATGGGTTGCTGGTTTTCGGGTTTGAGGAACAGACGACGAGAGTCGGGCAGCACCGAAGTCTCCACCTCTCGTGAAGAACGCGAGAGATGGGCCACCCTGAGATCGAATTCGATCAGGCGGGTGCGATTGGTGACTCCCTGGAGGCGGGTTTGGGCTTCTTGGAGATCGTTGAGGTCGACGAGTGTTTGAGTCATGATCACGTCAGTGAGTTGATACCGAGCCGTGGCTGGCGCGCGGGTCATTTTTCCTCAGAACGAACGATAGGGCAAACATTACCGCTGCGGCAATGCCGAGGACCCAATAGGTATCGATATACGCCAGTGCGGCGGCCTGTGCCTGAATTGCTCCGTAGATTCGAGCCAGAGCCTGCCTCCGGGCTTCGTGCAGACTCAATCCCGCGTGCATGAGTTGCTGAGCCATGCCTTCGATTGCGGCATGAAAACGTGTGTTCCCCATGCTTGTATTGGTGGCCAGGCGATCCTGGTGGAATTGGGATCGCCGTACGATCATGGTGGTCACGATGGAGGTTCCGACACTGCTCCCGATATTTCTTGTGAAGTTCACCAGGCCGGCCACGGCGTTGCTTTTGTCGGCGCGAATTCCGATATAGGCCGCGGTGGTTGCGGGTACAAAAACAAATCCCAGAGGGAGATATTGTCCGATGCGCAGCCAGGTGGCGGCGGGGAAGCTGATCAGTAGGTCCATCGTTTTGGCGGAGATGTACATGCCGACGGCGAGCATGATCCATCCGGACGCGATCAAGTAACGCAATTGGAATTTGCCGATCAGCCAGCCTATGATCGGCAACTCAATTAACAGCAGTACGGCCGCCACGGAAAGAACCATGCCGGCTGCCTGAGCCGTGTATCCGAGCAGGGTCTGGAGAAACAGGGGCATCAGAACAGTCGTCGCGAAGGAAACGGCGCCGACCATGAACATCATCATGTTAGCGGTGGCGAAGTTCGCATTTTTGAAAAGACGAACATCCACAATCGGGTCGTCGTGAAACCATTCATAAATGATGAGCGCGATGAGGCAGAGGGCGGCGATGGCTGCCAGGGTCATGATGAAATGCGAACCAAACCAGTCGTCTTCCTGTCCTTTGTCGAGCATGATCTGTAAAGCTCCGACTCCGAGCGCGAGCAGAGAGAAGCCAATGTAATCAAGTTTGATTTCGGAAATCTTGCGGCGAATGATGTTCGGCGGATCCTCGACCAGTCGATAAACGAGCGCCAGCGCCAGCAAACCCACGGGCAGATTGATGAGGAAAATCCATCTCCAGGAAGTGGTATCGGTGAGCCAGCCACCGAGAGTTGGTCCTATCGCGGGGGCGCAAACGGCGGTGATTCCGTAGATAGAAAATGCCAGGCCGCGTTTTTCCGGCGGAAAAGTGTCTGCCAGAATGGCTTGCGCCATGGGCTGCAAGCCTCCGCCTCCGGCACCCTGAAAGACTCGGAACAGCAAGAGGAAGCCGAGGCTGGGAGCAAGGCCGCAAAGCAGGGAGCTGACGGTGAAGATCGCCATGCAGGTCATGAAAAAGCGCTTGCGTCCGAACAGGTTCACCAGCCAACCCGTGATTGGGAGGACGATGGCGTTAGCGACCAGATAGGAGGTCAGCACCCATGTGCTCTGATCGTTGCTAGCGCCAAGATTGCCGGCGATATGAGGTAAGGCAACATTCGCAATCGAAGTGTCGAGCACCTCCATGAACGCCGCAAGAGAAACGGTAACGGCGATGAGCCATGGATTGGCCGCGGGGCGCCAGGTGGCGCGGTCCACTGCGGGTAGGGTTGCCGCACTCATTGGATTCTTAGGATTCTTAGATTGGCGAGGGATAAACGGGGCTCAAAAGTTTGTGCGGCGTGGGGCCCTGGGTGGCAGTTCGTATGGCAGGATCGTCTGTTTCGCTTCTTCTAGCCTGCGTCCTGGCTGCTCAAGATTCCGATGAGCGAGTAAGGCGCAGCGTTTCATGACACACAACCTCACCGTTAAGAGCCTAAAAACATAGCATTTTCGGAAAATCGCTTCAATTTTAGATTTCAACGCCCTGTTTTTTTCAAGAAGCTTGGATCAAGGTCGCTGTCGGGACGGTGGAAACGAAAAAGCAGATTCCTCATCGCCGGCGGTTCGGAACGACAACGTCTGTTTCACAAGTTCTGATGAGGGCATTCATGTGTGAAGGAACAAGGTCAGATTTCCAGGATAACGGGCATGATCAGCGGGCGGCGTTGGGTTTGTTTGCTGATGTAGCGTTTTAGGTCGGTACGGATTTTTTCTTTGATTACTCCGTAGTCGGCTTTTTCTTCATCGCTGGATTGATCGAGCGTTTCCATTACGATCTGGCGGGCACCTTCGAGCACTCCACCGTCTTCGCCGGCATTGAAGCCGCGGGTCACGATCTCGGGGGACATTTCAATGCGGCCGGTGAGTTTGTGGATGGCGATGATGGGAAGCACGATGCCGTCTTCGCTGAGATGGCGTCGATCTTTGATGATCAGATCTTCGACTACGTCGGTGCGGTTGCCGGAATCGATACAGACGCGGCCCACGTTGACGCGTCCGGCCTTGCGCGCGCCCAATTCGTCGAACTCGAGGACGTCGCCGCTTTCGATCAGCATGACTTTGCCGACTGAGTTGTGCATGGCCCCAGCCATTTCCGCGTGCAGCTTCAACTGGCGATACTCGCCGTGAATGGGAATGAAATAGCGCGGCTTGACCAGGTTGATGATGAGTTTCAGTTCGTCCTGGCTGGCATGTCCGCTGACGTGGATCGGCGGCGAGGTTCCATCTTCGTAGATGACGTAGGCCTCGCGGCGGAAAAGGTGATCGATCATGCGGTAGATCGTCTTCTCGTTGCCGGGAATGATGCGCGATGAAAGCACGACCGTGTCGCCTTTTTCAATTTTGGCATGCTTGTGATTGTCGACGGCGGCGCGTGACAGGGCGGACATGGGCTCGCCCTGTGTTCCGCTGATCAGTACGCAGATTTTTTCCGGTGGAAAATTTTTCATTTCACCGGGATTGATCACCAGACCATCTGGAACCTCGATGTAGCCAAGATCTTCGGCGATCTCCGATGAGTTATTCATGGAGCGGCCGATGAAGGCGACTTTGCGGCCGTGGGCATGGGCCAGTTCGACGGCGAGCTTGATGCGGTGAATCGAGGAGGAGAAGCACGAGATGAACAGACGCCGCTTGGTGTGGGCGAAGACTTCATCGAATTTGCGGCGGACGGCGCGCTCGCTGGGCGTGTATCCCTTGCGCTCTACGTTGGTGGAATCCTGGAATAATGCCAGGACTCCGGTCTTGCCGTATTCGGCGAATGAATGCAGGTCGAAAAGTCTGTCATCAGTGGGCGTGGGATCAACTTTGAAGTCGCCGGTATGAATGATGACTCCCAGCGGCGTGTGAATCGCGAGTGCTACGCAGTTCACCAGGCTATGTGTCACCTGGATGGGATGGACCGTAAATATTCCGGCCTTGAAGCGCTCATTGGGGCGCATCTCGCGCAGGTCGGCGTCGTCGAGCAGGCCGTGTTCGTCGAGTTTGTCTTCAACATAGGCCAGTGTGAACTCGGTGCCCCAGACCGGAACGTTGAGTTCAGAGAGAAACCAGGGCAGGGCACCGATGTGGTCTTCATGGCCGTGGGTCAGAATGATTCCGCGGATGCGCTGGCGATTTTCGATCAGATAAGAAATATCGGGTACGACGATGTCAACCCCCAGCAATTCAGCTTCGGGGAACATGAGGCCGGCGTCGATGACGATGATGTCATCGCCGAAGCGGACGGCCATGCAATTCATGCCGAACTCGCCCAGGCCACCGAGGGGGATAATCTGAAGTTTTCCGCTTGGCATTGAGTAATCTTGATGCTAGCACAGTGAGTTACTAGCCAGTACCGGGTACCAGGTGCAGAGTACCGAGCACGCGTAGCGGGAATCCCAGGGCGGCTCGGCATGGATGGGATGGAGTTTAGTTTTCTTCACAATCACTGTTTGTTCTTTACGTCTCGAGCCGGCACTGCCGGGGACGCCAAGACATCTTTTGCTGACTTGGGCAGCTTATCGGTGTTGGCCAGCAAGAGGCTGACTTGCCACATCTGCGTGCTCGATAGGGTCTTCTCAAACCCCGGCATGCCGGTCATACGAATTCCGCCTGTGACCTTCCAATAAGTTTCGGCTGCCGGGTCGTCGGTCACTCCGGTGCCTACCATGAGTTTGGGAGGCTTGGGAAACATCCCCTGAGCAATTGCGGTTTGGGGCACGCCGGGCAGACCGTGACACACAGCACAATTGTCCATGTAGATTTGCGCGCCGGCGACGTAAGCGGGTTCATCGGCGGCGATGGGGACTGACTTCAACATTTCCTTATCCAGTCGTGCATGCAGTGCCGTGCGCGCCAGCATTCTCTCAAAGGGCATCGGCGGCGCCGATGTCGCCACCGGAACGGTCCCCGAAGCGAAGTAAAGATAGACAATGACCGGGACGAGAATCAATCCAATGATCACGCCGATAAGAAATTTGCTCATGCATACTCTCCTGTGAATTTTAGCCGGGCGTTCATACTAAACCAAGGCGTCAAAATACCGGCAAACTGAGACTTTCGACTCGGCCTACACGCTTCTCCGCATGGCTTTCCTGCGCTTGCTGCGGTAAGGTGGAAGGGATGGTTGAGCAGCGCAAATCGTGGCTTCGCGGCCGGGTTGAGTCTGCGTTGGTGACAGGGCTGACGCGCGCTTATTCGACCGTGCGGGTCGATCCGGCAAAATTTCTGCTGCAGTTGCGGGCAGGGTATCGCGTGCCGATCAGCGGATACCACGGTGTGTTTTCCCTCGATGTGGGAGAACTGGATGTGGTGGCCGATTCGATTATCCGCGGCGGCATGAAGGTCGCGGCCATCGAAGGCGCAGGCCTGGGGCTTGGCGGATTGATGACGATCGTTCCGGATCTCGGGATTCTTTCCGCCATCACGATGCGCACCATCCAGAAGTTGAGTCTGCTTTACGGATTCGAATTCAATACCGACGATGAAATCGCCGCGCTTTGGATCGCCGCAGCCAGTGCCGCCGGCGTGGACATCAGCCGGGATTTGCTCGAAAAAGAAGTGGTCAACAAATTCGTGCCCCGTGTCATCCAAAGAATTGCGGCGCAGGCCGGGGCTGAGGTGGTCGAGAAGTGGGCGGGACGCGTGATTCCGTTGGTCAGCTCGGCTCTTGGGGCCGGGTTGAATTACTGGTTCGTCCGCGCCTGGGGCGAGCGTGCGAAAGCGCATTTTCGGGAACGGCATTTGGCGGTGCGGCAGCAGCAGGCGTTGGTGAGCGGTCAGCAACAGATCATCCTTCCGGCGACCACGCAATAGTGCGCTGACTACTTTTTAGAGGGTAGCCGCCAAGGTACCGGAACGACTTCATTTTCATTCCGTGATAAAAAAATATTGATGCCTACTTTTTCATGCGCCGCCATTCTTTTTGATCTCGACGGAGTGCTGGTTGATTCCACCGGAGCTGTGGACCGCGAGTGGCGCGCGTGGGCGCGGCGCAAGGGCGTGGACGGCGATGCGGTCATGGCCATTGCCCACGGCGTTCGCACACTCGAGGTGATCCAGCGGGTAGCTCCGCATCTGGATGCTGAAGCAGAGGTCCTGGAACTGGAAAATCGCGAGGCTGATAATCAGAAAGGCGTCTCGGTAATGCCGGGTGCTCGGGATCTAGTGTGGTCGATTCCCAACGGGCGTTGGGGTGTGGTCACTTCTGGCACGAAACTTCTAGCCAGTGCGCGTCTGCGCTTCTGCGGGTTACCGGTTCCTGAAGTCCTGGTGACGGCGGACGAGGTGACGCACGGCAAACCGCATCCAGAACCTTATTTGACAGGTGCGCAGCGGTTAGGCTTCAAGGCGGCGGAGTGCGTGGTGATCGAGGACGCGCCCGCGGGGATTGAGTCGGCGCGGGCGGCGGGAATGAAAGTGATTGGGATTGCCAGCACGTACGCAGCAAAATTTCTGGGGCAAGCGGATGCTGTGATCGCGCAGCTTGCCGAGGTTCACGTGGCGTCGAACGGGACGGGCAAGTTGACCATCAACATTCAATAAGCGATTGCCATGCTGAGCGCGCCGCGATGAAACATCGCGGCGGCTCAGGCGGGCTCTGGTTCAACTACCTTACTTTGCCGCCTGCAACTGCTGCAGATCGGTGAGCACTTCTTCGCTGTGACCCTGCGGACTGACCTTCAGGTAGACCTTCTTGATCACGCCGTTGGGGTCGATCAGGAATGTGTTGCGCGCGGCGAGGGTCATGCCGTTGTATTCCATGATCGAGCCGTATTTTTCGACGACCGCGTGGTCGGGATCGGCGAGCAGCTTGAAGTTCAAACCCTCCTTGGTGCAAAAGCCCTTGTGCGAATCCACGTTATCGACGCTGACGCCGACGATGACGGCGTTCTTCGCCGTGTATTTGTCGAGGTCGCGCTGGAAATTGTGAGCTTCGATGGTGCAGCCTGACGTGAAATCCTTGGGATAGAAATAAAGCACAACCCACTTGCCCTTGAACTGATCGAGCGAAACCGGCGTCCCTTCCTGGCTGGGCAGGCTGAACGCTGGGGCGGGAGTGCCTGTGGCGGGTGGTTGCGGCTGATCGGCGGCGACGGCGAACCCGGCGGCGAAGACCAAGGTCAAGAAAAATACGGACAGTGCTCTCATAATGCTCTCCTTATGCTCTCCTTCGTGATGCGGTAAGGATAAATGGTAGGCGGGGGGCTTTGGCAACCTCGCGCCGAGAGCAGGGTGGTTTTCCCAAGTGGACGACGGAGCAATCAAGTGCTAGTCGAGATGATGGTGAAGTCCGTCATTCGTCGTGCGTCTCCTTAAAGTTCACCTTCAGTCGGAACGCCGGCGCGCCTTCAGCACGAATGTCGGAGAGTTGTTTGGCCCTCTCGATGAGAGACGAGGCATCTTTGTCGCTGCTTTGGGCGAAGCCAGCAGTGCTGAGGAGAATGAGGGGCGCAGCGTATCTCAGAAAACGGACCAGAGTTCTTCGCGAAAGATGATGTGGGGGATTGAAATCGAAGGAGTCTGATTTTGGTCGAGTTAGTGAATGAGTCATCTACCTGATCCAATCTTCCAATTCGATTCCACGGTCGGTTTTTTCGTCGCGATACTTCACGATGACGGGGGTGTAGAGCGAGAGATTCCAATCGGCGGCTGCGCCCTTTCTTGCCGCGCGTGAGCCGGGGACTACTACAGCGTTCTCCGGAACTTCAAGTGGCGCTTCGGAGGTGGCGCGATAGACTTCGCCGCGGACCAGATCGTAGAGAGGAGTCGAGCGCGTGAGAATCGTTCCGGCGCCGAGCACGGCGCGGGCGCGAACCAGCGTGCCTTCGTAGACTCCGCAGTTGCCGCCGACCAGCACGTCATCTTCGATGATGACGGGCGCGGCGTTGACGGGTTCCAGCACGCCGCCGATTTGCGCGGCTGCGCTCAAGTGAACACGTTTGCCGATCTGTGCGCAGGAGCCGACGAGCGCGTGCGAATCGATCATGGTGCCTTCGTCCACATAGGCGCCGACGTTGATGAACATGGGCGGCATGCAAATCACCGAAGGCGCGACATAGGCGCCGGAGCGCACTGACGATCCGCCGGGGACCACTCGGACGCGGTCGGCGATGGTGAACTGGCGGGCAGGAAAGGTGTCTTTATCGATGAACGACAGTCCCGCAGTCATGTCGGCAAGTTCACCGAGACGGAAACCCAGCAGGATGCCCTGCTTAACCCATGGATTGACGATCCAGTGTCCCTTGACTTTTTCGGCAGCACGGATTTTGCCTTGTGTGAGCTGCTCGCGGAATTCGAAGAAAGTCTTGCGTGCTTCGGGATCGTGCTCGACCTTGCCTTGCGCGGACAGGCGTTCGATGGAAGATTTCAGGGAGGACATGCGGGAAAAGTATACGGGAAATGGCGAGGACAGGAATCCGATGTCGAGCGTCGAGTGCGACGGTGTTCGAGATGTTCCACTGAGAACAGCAGGTCCCTCCACTGCGCTCGCTTTCGCTGCGCTTCGGTCGGGATGACAAAGCTTTGTAGGTGCAGGGACGTCAAGAGCGCGGTTCTAGATGCACTTGCATTCGCTTCGAATCAGCACTCCGGTCATCGCGTGGGCGGTCTCGCGGGCTTCGACCAACGAGGCGTAGGGGCCGTGCCAGCGGGCGTGGTTGGCGTCGTGGCCGGCGGGGCGTCCTTTGCCGTGGCTACAGTGGCCGCAAGATCCGCGGTGGAGAACTATCTTATGTGGGCCAGCGACCCAGTTTTCGTAGATGAAAAACTCTTGCGCTTCGGCAGCAGGACCGGCGGGCTTGGTAATCAATCCAAGTTCGGTGGCGATCTTTTGCAGGCGCGAGCGCGTGTCGCGGCGCATGGGCAGCAGCGGGAGGCGGTAGACCTCCTCGATTTTCCCCATCATCGCGAGCACAGCTTTCACCGGCAACGGGCTCGACTCGATGAAGTTGGCTTGCATGAGCGGCAGATATTTGCGATGCAGAGCGCGGGCGGTCGTCCAGTCGTTGTTGAGGGCGGCGCGCGTGAGAGCTGCCATTTCGTGCGGGATTTCATTCGAAGCGACTGAGACGATGCCGACGCCGCCGAGCGCGATCACGGGCAGAGTCACAGCGTCGTCTCCCGAGAAAACCAGAAAGGCTTCGGGGACCCCGTTGATGGCCTCGGCAATCTGCGTCATGTTGCCGCTGGCTTCTTTTACTCCGATGATGTTGGGAATTTCGGAAAGGCGCGCCAGCGTTGCAGGTTCAATGTTTGCGGCAGTGCGGCCGGGCACGTTGTAAAGAATGATCGCCTTGTCGCCGACCGCCTCGGCAATGGCCTTGAAATGGCGGTACTGGCCCTCCTGGGTGGGCTTGTTGTAATACGGCGAGGCGGTGAGAATGGCATCGACTCCGGGGCGCGCAGCGATCTCTTTCGCCTTCTCGACCGCATCATGCGTGGAGTTGGAGGTTGCGCCGGCTACGATGGGGACGCGTCCGGCTGCGACTTCGACGGTCGCGTCGATCACATAGAGCCATTCGTCGTGAGTGAGAGTCGGCGTCTCGCCGGTGGTGCCGCAGGGAACCAGGAAGTCGATGCCGGATTCGATCTGCCAGGAGACCAGGCTGCGCAGGGCAACGTCGTCGATGGAGCCATCTTGATGAAACGGAGTTACGAGTGCGGTGCCACAACCGCGGAGTTGCATGAGAATAGGATAGCGCGGATGGAGGACGAGGCAAAATCAGGACTGCGCTCGGCCCGGACAGCCGCGGGCGACTGTTCCCACCTATTCAGTTTCCGTTACAGATTGCGCCACACTTCCTTGAAATCGTAGAAACCCTTTTTGTCTTTTAGCCACTCAGCTGCGCGGATGGCGCCTTCGGCAAATCCCCGCCGGGATTTGGCGTCATGGCAGAGATAAATGCGGTCGTTGTCGGATTCGAGGATGACTTCGTGCATCCCGACTACGTCCCCTTCACGGAAGGAAGTGATTTCGAGGTCTTCGGCCTGGCCGCCGGATTCGCGGATTACACGCTGGATCGCGATTGCGGTGCCGGAGGGTGCGTCTTTCTTGTCGGCGTGGTGGCGTTCGAAAATCTGGCCGAAATAATCGTGGCGCAGGGCTGCGGCTGCTGCGCGGGCGGCTTCGAAGAAAAGATTCACGCCGATGGAGAAGTTCGCGGCGTGGATGAATCCGGTTTGGTGTTGCTCGACTAGTTCACGGATGTGGTCGAGATCGGAGCGCCATCCCGTGGTGCCGACAACCATGTTCTTGCCGGCTTGGACGCAGGCTTCGATGTGGGCGACGATGCAGTGCGGGGCCGTGAAGTCGATTACGGCGTCGATCTCGCGAAGACTCTCGATCGTGAGGGCGGCGCAGTTTGCGTTTTCTTTCGCTCCCGCGGTCTGGACTTCATGATGGCGCTCGCGGGCAACTTCCGCTACCAACGACCCCGTTTTGCCGCGGCCTAGAATTAGCAGTTTCATGCGAGATCGAAAAGCTCTTAACCGCGAAGTTCGCAAAGAAAAGCCGCGAAGTACGCTAAGAAAATCTTCTTACATCTGCCTTTCTTTGCGCTCTTTGCGGCCTTTCTTGGCAAGCTTCGCGGTGAAAGGCTTTCCCCAGCTACGCGAACACTTCCGGATCCAGCTCCGAGAAGAATGTTTTGTGCAAACGCTGGATGACTTCGGGCACTTCGTCTTCTTCGATCACGAAGGTCAGGTTAATTTCTGATGCGCCCTGTGAGATCATGCGAATCTTCTTGTCGGCCAGTTCACGAAATACGAGCGCTGCGATTCCCGGAGTGTCCCGCAGGTTTTCGCCTACCAGGCACACGATCGCCTTGCGGCCTTCGTATTTTACGTCGGCTAGTTTCGCAAGGTCGGCGGCCAGCGCCGGAATAGCCTGATTCGAATCTACTGTGAGCGAAACGCTCACTTCTGACGTCGAGACTACATCGACGGCGACCTGATGGCGGTCGAAGGCTTCGAAGATTGCGCGCAGGAATCCGTGAGCGAGCAGCATGCGGGGAGCGGCCACGTCGACGATGGTGATGCGCTTCTTGGCCGCGATCGCCTTGAAAATGTTCTTGCCCTGCGGCGCGCGCGTCGTGATGCGCGTCCCTTCGCACGAAGGATTCAGCGAGTTCAGAACGTAGACAGGAATATTTTTCTGAATGGCGGGGAGCACCGTCGCTGGATGCAGGACCTTCGCTCCGAAGTAGGCAAGTTCCGCGGCTTCGTCGAAGCTGATGACTTTAATGCGGCGTGCGTCGCGGCAGATTCTGGGGTCGGTGGTGAGGATGCCGTCGACATCGGTCCAGATTTCGATGCGCTCGGCGCTGAGGCCAGCGCCGAAGATGGCGGCGGAAAAATCCGATCCGCCGCGGCCGATCGTGGTGGTGATACCGGCACGGCTGGAGCCGATAAATCCGCCCATCACCGGTACCTTACCTTCTTCGAGCAGCGGCTGAACTTTTTCCTGCAGCTTGGCGTTGGTGTCTTCGAACTGCGGAACGGCCTGCATGTAGTTATTGTCCGTGACCAGTACTTCGCGGGAGTCGACGTGAACTCCGTTGAGGCCGCGCGCGGCGAAGGCGGCAGCCACGATTTTGCTGGAAAGCATTTCACCGAACGACGCTACGTAGTCGGTGGTGCGAGGAGTGATTTCTCCTACGGCGGAGATTCCGCGCAGGAGTTCGTCGAGCGCCTCGAAGTCTGCGCCTAACTCGGAATGAAATTCCGTGAAGAGCGCGGTGCCCAGGAGTTCGCTGGCGGTATTGTAGTGGCGCTCTTGCAGCGAGCGGCAAAGCTTGAGGGCGGCCTTGCGCTCGCCGGCTCCGGCGGCCTTGGCCATGGTCAGCAAGGTGTCGGTGACCTTGGCCATGGCACTGACGACCACTACCGGTTTCTGCGCCAGGCGGCCTTCGACGATCGAAGCGACGCGGTTGATGGCCTTCGCGTCTTGAACCGACGTGCCGCCGAATTTCATTACGATCATCGGCGTGGCTTTCTTGAGGCGGGCGCGCGCCGGTTCTTCATCCGATGTAGCCTTTTGCTTTCAGGAGTTCGGCGTTCAGTACTGCGGCTCCGGCCGCGCCGCGAATTGTGTTGTGCGAGAGGACCGTAAATTTCCAGTCCAGCACGCCGCAGGGGCGGAGGCGGCCTACCACCGTGGTCATGCCGGCGCCGGTATCGACGTCGAAACGAGGTTGCGGACGATCGTTGGCTTCCACGTAGAGGACTGGTTGGGCCGGTGCGCTGGGCAGCTTCAATTGCTGGGGCTCGGCACGATAGTTATTCCAGGAGTCGATAATCTCTTCCGGTTTGGCTTTGGTTTTGAGGCGGATCGAAACGGACTCGGTGTGTCCGTCTTCAACCGCGACGCGGTTGCATTGCGCGCTCATGGCGAATGATCCGGGAATAATTCTGGTGCCGTTGATCCGGCCGAGCAGCTTGCGCGTTTCTTCCTCCATTTTTTCCTCTTCGTTTTTGATGAAGGGAATCACATTGCCCAGAATGTCAAGAGAGGCTACGCCGGGATATCCCGCGCCGCTGACGGCTTGCATGGTGACGGCCATGACGGTTTCGAGGCCAAAGCGCTGATCGAGAGGTGCCAATGCGAGCACGAGTCCGATGGCTGAGCAGTTCGGGTTGGTAACTACGTAGCCTCCGGATTTTTTTCGCCAACCCTGAATGTCAATGAGCTTGATGTGGCCGCCGTTGACCTCGGGGATTACGAGGGGTACGTCCTCCTGCATGCGCAGGGCGCTCGAGTTCGAGACCACGGCGCAGCCGGCTTCGGCGAAACGCGGCTCGAGCTCGGCAGCGATCGAAGAGTCGAGCGCGGCGAAGATCACTTTCGGCGCACCTTCGGGTGTGGCCGGAGAAACCTTCATCGATGCGACGGCGGCAGGAATGGGCGTTTTGAGGCGCCAGCGCGCAGCCTCGCTGTAAACTTTCCCTTCAGAGCGATCGGAAGCGGCGAGCCACGCCACTTCGAACCAGGGATGATGCTCCAGCATCTGAATAAATCTTTGTCCGACGACGCCGGTGGCGCCGAGAATGCCGACACGAATTTTGCTGATCATAAGGTAGTTGGAATTTTAACAGGCGTGCGCCGGGAAGGGAGTTACTCAAGTCAGTCGCGGACAGTGCAGTGACTGACAGTGATCAGAAAAGGTCCGGACACGAGAGGAGTCCCTCCGGGGCAAAAGCCGGAGTTCCTGAAGGCGTCATCAGGGCTTGGCCGAAGCCGTGCCCTTCCCGAGCCGTGTGTGTGTTTTCGAATCCTCACCGGCGAACCGTGTTTTGTGGTTTGGAAATCCGGCTCTCGCCGTATCTGCCACTACTTGCGATGGGTTACTTGATGACCGATTCCGAACTCGGTGAGGGGACCGAACTTCTTTTTCTCGGCGTAGAGCGTCCAGCGGCGGAAGACGATGCGGAGGCCGGCCATGACTGGAATGGAAAGATAGATGCCGAGGATGCCCGCAACTTCGGCTCCGGCCATCACGCCAAAGATGGCCGCCAGAGGATGAAGTTCCATGCTCTCGCCCATGATGTGGGGAGAGGAAACGTAGTCCTGGAGCAGGCGCCACACGCCGAGAAGGATGATGAGGACGAGCCAATGCGGGTAGCTGGTCAGCAGGGCCACGCTCACAATCATCAACGCGCCGGCCAGCGGGCCGACCACGGGAACGAATTCCAGCACGCCGCCGATGGTGCCGAGAACCAGCGCGTAAGGAACTCCCATGATGCCCAGAAACGCGGAATACATGACCAGCGTGAGTCCGGCCAGGGTAAGTTGGGCGCGAATGAAGTGAGCCAGCATCTGGTTGAGATCGTTGAGCACATTTTCCAGAAACTCGCGCTGCGGGCGGGAATGGACATTTCCCAGCAAGAAGTCACTGAAGGCGCGCCCATCTCTTAGAAAGAAGATCGATAACAAAGGCACGACGACGAAGAGCCACGCCTGTTTGGCGACGTCGGCGATGCGCAACCCGACACGCTGGGCTAGTTGGGTAATCTCGTCGCTGTGGCTAACTAGAAATGCCTGAACGACGTCGGTGCTGGTTTTGCTCCATCCGTGTTCTGCGCCGAGTTGCTGCGCGATCTGGCCCGAGCTGAGTTGGGTGAGCAGGCCGGGCAGCGATTGGCCGAGGCGCGCGCCTTCGCGCGTGACCTTTGGACCCACCGCGACGAAGAACACGACAACCAGGGCAATCAGCAGAACGTAAATTACGGCAATGGCCCGGCCGCGCCCGCGCAGAATTTTCTCCAGACGATTGACCACCGGGCTCATCAGGTAAGCGAAGAAGATGGCGAACAGAAACGCCATGAGCGTGGCGCGTGCGACGTAAAGAAAGCCCAATCCCAGCGCGAAGAGCAGCACTGTGATCAATACGCGCGCCGTGCGTGAGTCAGCCAACGCCAATAGGTTGTCCAGGGGATTCCCGATTCTGCCGCCGGGTGAATTTAATCCCGGTCCACTTCCGTGTTATCGGCAGGAATCGTTACCCGCATGAGTTTGAACTGATCCTGAGGGTCCACCCAAAGGGACCACTCAAAACTTTCTCCCGTAAGGTTGAGCCGCAGCAGATTGTGTTCGGTGCCGCGGATTGTGACTTTCTCACTCCCGATAAGTTCGATGCGTACGCTGATCGAGGTCCGGTCCTGGGGGACGAGCGCGCCGAACTGTTGCGGGCCCTGCTGGCATTTCAGGCTGCCGCCTTCGGTCTTGCAGTCTGCAGTCAGGTAACGCCAGATCAGGACTTCGCGATGCACGAAGAAGTTGTTGTCGAGAATGTTGGTTGTGCTGCTCAGGAGGAATGCCTGCTCGGCGGGCTTCGCCGAGGCGGAACTGCTGATTCGTTCCTTCAGAAATTCGTTGTCGGGAAACACGCTGAGCGAACCGCCGGAGGCCTGACTCCATTCATAACGCAGCAGCTCACCGCTGGAGGTAATTTCCAGGTCGGACTTTTGACTGGCAGCGTCGGCTGAGCCGCTTTCCTTGAGTTGCGACTTGATCACACTGTTGCCGTTTTGCTGTTCAATGCGAAAGGTCTCGGTGGCCACGCGCTGCCCCCGGACGAGGATGCCAAAGGAGCCGGAGTCGACGATTTGCGAGCTCTCGGGTTTGGGCTTGTCTTTCTTGTCGGAGGGCACCCCGGCGAAACTTGTCAGCGAAGAACTCAGTGCGAAGGCCAGGGCCCAACGCATTCCTGATTGCAGGTTCACTCGACTTCTCCTTGTTCGGTGCGCAACGCGATTTTTTTAAGGCCCAGTGTTTCCGCAATTTCCGCGGCGATGGTTTCTACGTCGCGCCCGCCAGTTTCAATCTTGATCTGAGCCTTCGAGTAACTCTTGCGGCGTGTTTGGTGGAGCGTTCGGAATTGCTCGAAATTGCCGAGCAGCGGACGTTCCGTCGCGGCTTTCTCGGCCTGGCTTCGGCAGCGCTGCCACAACTCTTCGACCGGAGCGTCCAGAAACACCGTCGGCACGCCAGCGGTCTGCAGCAGGGCGGCGTTGGCTTGCTGCACAAATGCGCCGCCTCCGAGAGCCACGATCCTTTTCTTGACCACCCCGCCCCGAAGTTCTTCGAGCACCTGCCGCAGAGCCGCGTATTCGGCCCGCCGGAAGTCAGCTTCGCCTGAGTCGCGAAAAATCTCTGCGATCTTTCGCTCTTCACCCTGCTCAATGCGGTCGTCGAGGTCTTCAAAGATCCAATTCAGCCGTTGCCCGAGGGCACGGCCAACGCTGCTTTTTCCGGCGCCCATGAAGCCGACGAGGAAGACGATTCCGCCCCCCGTCTTCCGCTGGGTCTTGATTCCGGAGACGTGCGCAGCCGACCGCTTAGACCGCATCGCGACCCGTTTCCGAGCGTTAACGGACTTGCCAGGACGCTTCTTCAAAAGAATCAGCTTCCAGCGACAAGCCACCTAGTTGTCTGGCTGGAAGCCAGCAGCTAGAAGCTTGTCTCTCGATGTTATTTTGCGGAGCGTTTCCTGAGGTGGATTTTACCACTGAAGCTGCGCAGCACTACGGTCGATGATGCCGCCGCGCGACCCATGGTACCCATGAAGGCACGTCCCTCTTGCAGGGGGAACCAGGAATGGGACTTGGGCTGGAGAGGAATATCGTCGTGAACTTCGCCGCGCACCGAGCGGGCGCTAACGTCGGCGGAAGTGTTTTCAGGCACAGTAGCTTCGATGTCGCCGCTATGGCTGGTCAGCCGGTATTCGCCGCTGTGGCCGAAGTCGCCGTTGTAGTTGATACGGCCGCTGGTCGAGATAACCTGCACCAGCGGTCCGGTGACGCCGTCGAGAGTGACGTCGCCGCTGAGGGAATCGACTTCCACATGGCCATCCTGAACATTGGTAAGAGTGACAGCGCCGTTGAGGGTTTTGACGTGGACGTGGGCGTCCATGATGTCGCGCACGTCCACGATAGCTCCAGAGCCTTCCAGGGTCACGTCGCCATGAAGTTTTTCGGCGCGCAGCGGGCCGGTGCTCGATTGCAGGGTGATGCTGGCGTCGGAGGGCACCAGGATTTCGTAATCCACCCGGCCGGATTCAGGGCTGGCTCCTGCCAGCAGATGGGACTGAACGTCGACATGGTTTCCGGTCTGAGCGTTGTCCACTTCAACCTTATCGGAATGAAGCACGGCATCGATGGTGACGGTGTTGCCGGCCGAAGGCTTGACCGAGATGGAGCCGTAGGGATTATTGACCGAGACCACGGCTCTGGCCCCGACATTGAAGTGATACTCTTTGCGGCTCTGGGCAGCCAGCGCTGACACTGTCATGGCGCCGATTGCCACTGCTTCGATTGCCGCCACCCGTACTGTGCGCCCACTCATATTCATTCCCCAAGTTTCCCTAAGCTTATTGCAGAGAACGGTCCATGGCCAACTCAAAAAGCATGGCTTTCTGCTGATAGGCCGCGAGCAGCGAGCGGCGAGCGTCCTCGTCGTTCGGGTTGGCGGCGACGTCATTCTTCGCGTCTTGAATAAATTCATTGGCACTGCGGAGATTGTCCGCGTATTCGGCGCGCAGAGCGGGCGTCTGGTCGGAGACTTCCTGCAGCAGGTCGTCGTCGTTCAATCCGGCAACATTGGGGCCAGTGCCATCGGCATCCGAAACGGAAGTGGAAACGGCGGGTCGGATGAGATTACCGGCCAGTTGCTGGGGTTGCGAATGCTGACGAACATAGAGTCCGACCGCGAGCAACAGGATGGCCGCTGCAGGAGCCAGCCAGCGCGCCCATCCAAAGCGGCTACTGAAAGATGGTATGAGAGACCGATTCGGCCGCTGCGGACGAATCAGGCCTTCCTGGCGCAATGCGATTTCGAGGGAGTTCCACACGCGAGGACTGGGTTCCGCCGATGCGCGCAGTTCAATCGCCGTGGCGGAAATCAGCTGGAGCTCCACTACCAGAGCCGAGCACTCTGAACAGGTTTTCAGGTGGGCCCGCTGTTCGGCGCTGCCGCCGTCTTGACTCTCCGCAAGGCTCTCTTGCAGTTCAACGCAATTCATACTGCTCTCTCCCCAAGCCAGCGCCGAAATAGTGTACCGCCAATTTCAACGCGCTTGCAGTTGTTGCGCCTCTGCCAAGGGTTACCAGTGTTACTGAAATGCATTTTTCCGGGCTCAGGACTTTTCGGCCTTCTCGGCTCTTTTCGTCCGGAGCAGGTCGCGCAACTTCATGCGCGCTTTGTGCAATTGCGACTTGCTGTTGCCGATCGAACAACCCACGATCTGGGCGATTTCGTTATGTTCGTAACCTTCGACGTCGTGCAGGACAAAAATCATGCGATATCCGGGAGGGAGATCTTCGACGGCCCTCTGCAAATGCAACCGGTCGATGGATCCGGCTAACGCCAAATCATCCGCCCCAAAATCTTTCTTCGGCGAGTCTTCTTCGCCGCCCTGCGTGGTCTCTTCCAGCGAAACGACCGGAAGGCCTTTCTTTCGCAGATGCATCAGCACGACGTTGACCGAAAGCCGGTGCAGCCAGGTCGAAAACGCCGATTCTCCGCGGAATGTAGCAATCTTGCGGTAAAGCTGCAAGAACGCTTCCTGGGCCAGATCTTCCGCTTCGGCGGTATTCGCCGTCATCCGCAAACAGAGTGAGTACACGCGCCGCTTGTGCCGGTCGTACAGGGCCTGGAATGCGTCGGCATCCCCTTGCTTGGCCTTTTCGATGGCTTCGGCTTCGTTAAACTCGCTGTGTCGCTTGGCTGGGTCGGTCAAGTTGCCTTTTCCGGCCGCACTTTTTCAGATGCGGCTAACTATCTTTACGTTGTATGGCTTGCGGGCGATTGCGATCGCACGACAGTAACCGCAGGCTTCACAATATCAGAGCCACTATACCGATCTTGGGATTCGCAATTGTTGCCCTGCTCAACCGGAAATCCTTTGCCTGCTCAAGGTTAAAAGCACCCGGCGTTAGATGCATGAACCCGATCCCGAATTTGGAGTCGCCACTTTCGAAAATTGGTAACTCAAAGGGTTCAAAGAGCGGGTTGCACACCTCAGGCGTCGGACCTCGGACCTCAGGCCTCAGGCATACCCCTCAGACCTCAGATGCCAGCCTGGAAGTTGTCAGCCGGAAGCCGTTGACTTCGTCGTAATCGTCTCTAGCCCGTGTCCATGCGGCCCCAGTTCGCGCTGCCGGAGCAGAAATGCGAACAGCACTCCCAAGATGCCAAGAACGGAAAATATCCACATCCCCGCGTTGTAGCCGGACGGATTTGCGGCACCGGCATGTTGGTGACTGTTCGTCCATCCAACCAGTGTATTCAGGCCGAAGAGTCCAATGTTCTGGATCATCGTCATCAAGCCATACGCAGTCCCAAGTTTGGACTGGTCGACGATATAGGCGACCGAGGGCCACAGCACCGCCGGGATGAGCGAAAACGCCACGCCCATCATTGCCATGGGAACGTACAAGTTGACGCGCGTGTAGGCCATCATCAGGTAGACCGGGATCAGGAGCAGCGATCCGAACATCATCAGCAAGGCGCGCTTACCCACGCGATCGACCCACAGACCAAACAAGGGGGTCACAATCATGGCGAACAAGGTCAGGGTGCTCGACAGGAATCCGCCAAACTCGCGCGAAGCGCCGTGAGTGTCGATGAAAAACTCCACCGCGAACGTCTGAAAAGGGAAGATGGCGGAGTAAAAGACAATGCACAACGCGACGATGAGCCAGTAGCTGCGGCCGAACTTCCAGAGGTCGGCGAAGACAACTTTATCGGTGGAGACTTTCCCCAAGTCGTAATTTTTTTCGGCCCAGGCGTCCAATACCCAGTAAATGATCGCGCCGACTAACGACAAAGCGGAAAAACCCAACGCAATCAGGAAGGGATCGCGCCAGTTGGCATAGGCCCAGCGGGCCCAGGTGGGAGAGTTCAGGGCGGCGAAGGTCCCCAAGCGCGACGCAGTCAGATTTAATCCCAGTGCGAAGCTCAACTCTTTGCCGCGAAACCAACGGGCCAGGGCGGTGGTAACGGCGACATTGAGCGATTCGGCGCCCATGCCGAAGATCAGGCGTCCGGTAGCCATCAGTGGCAAGTGTCCAGATGCGGCGGTGATCGCCGGACCAATAAAGCAGAGCACACCGAAGATCATCAGAGACTTTCGCAGTCCGATGCGGTCGATGATGAACCCGCCGATGACCACGGTGAAAATGTTGGGGAAGCTGTAGATCGCCTGCAGAAATCCGATGTTCAGGTCGGAGAACCCGAGTTGCCGTTTGAGCACGTCGGCCAGCGGGCTGAGAGCGTCGTAGGCGTAGTAACTCCCAAACATCGCGAGGCTGACGAAGATCAGGACAAGCCAGCGGTAGAGGGGGCTGGGCTCAGGGCGGCCATTTTCCGGGAGGGCTGAGTTATCGGGACTCACGAGCACAGAAGATTAGCAGAGTTGAGATGCTGGATACCAACTCCTTGTCATGCTGAGCGCAACGGCGGACTTGCTGATCTTTGATTCGTTATTGCCGGTACCGAAATAACTGAGGCTGCCCCACCTTCCGCGGTTTTCGGAAGGTGGGCACCGCGGATCTCGGCCTGTGCGTCATTCATGACCAAGGCGGCGTGAGTTCCGCATTAAAAAGCTGATTCCGCGCTCAGAAAAGCCGCCGCTGCCCACGTCGGGTGTTCGCGATTCGAAATCGCGAAGCTAGGGGCAGCCTCAGTAGTGGTGGTGCCAGCAGTAAGAGATCGAAGACAGCCCTCTAACTTCCCACATACCTCGCATACAGACTCCGGGCTACCGCCGTGTCTGTGGTGCCTTGGATGATGGCGCGGCCGTCGAGGAACAGCGTCATCTCGTAGGGATCGTGCCAGAACTTCAGGACGAAGTCGTTGTGGCGCACGATGCCGTGAGGTTGCAGGCGGCGATCCATTTCGGCGAAGTCGATTGGACGTTGGCGCTCATGGATTTGCACAGAATTCCTACCGCACAATGTGATGTGTGGATGTGCTTCTCCCGACAGATGAATGAAATCGCGCTCGACGCAGGTGCGGCATCCGGGACGCGGCTTCGCGGCGGAGATTTCGGCGTGCTCGTTGGTCCAGACATCAAACGAGAACAACGTTTTTCTCAGTCGAGCCGAATTTGCTCCCCCAACGAGGAGTTTTAACGCTTCCGTGGCTGCGATCGACGCCACCAGGTTCACTGTTGAGTTCAGGATGCCAGACGTCTCGCAGGTTTCGACCATGCCGCGCGGGGAGTCGGGGAAAATGCAGGCCAGGCAGGCAGTGTGGCCGGGCAACACGTTCAGGGTTACGGCATAACTTCCGACCGCGGCCGAATAGATCCAGGGAAGGGAACGGTCGACGGCGAAGTCGTTGATCAGATACCGAGTCTCGAAGTTGTCGGTGCCGTCGAGGATGAGATCCATTCCTTCAAGCAGCTCTTCAATGTTGCCGGGAACCAGATCGCTTACCTTGGACTCAACGACAATCTGCGAATTGAACGCGCCAATCTTGCGCGCGGCGGCGATGGCCTTGGGCAGGGACTCGGCCGCATCACTCTCGTCGAACAGCGATTGCCGCTGCAGGTTGCTGGGTTCGACATAGTCGCGGTCAATGATGCGCAGTGTGCCGACACCCGCTCGGGCCAGCAATCCAACCAGGGCCGAACCGGTGGCGCCGCAGCCGACGACGGCCACGCGCGCAGCTTCCAACTTGCGTTGGCCGTCGAGCCCAATGCCGTGAAACAACACCTGGCGCGAGTAACGGTCGTCTCTTGGAGAATCAACCGGTTTCTGAGAATCGACTGTGGGAGGAGCGTGTTCCAAAGAGGTCACCAGTTGGAGCGCGTAAAACCTTTATTATAAGTGGCAGGCTTCACTTGTGGATGGTCGACGCCGCGGATCGGGTCGCGCGCAGGCCCTGAGCATCCGCCGGTCGAGTTCGTATGTTGAATATCCGTACAACAACAACCTGGCGTTTTCCATCGAAGGTAAGCGGCCGAAGCTAAACGAGCAAATCTAAACGACCGAAGGCAAAAAGCCGAAAGTCCATAGAGACGGAAGCCGGGCAACTGAAATAACTTCTGCACCCAAGGGAACCTTGCCGAGAAGGTACGCGCCAATCCTAACGATGATTTTGCTGCTGGCGACTCTACAGGCGCCGGCGGCGCAGCAGGAGCCACAACCGAGCGCGATCTCCCGCTATGAAGGCAAGGTTGTCGAAACGATTCAACTGCCGGGCGTCGCGGACGGCGAGCGGGATCATCTGTTGCAACTGCTGCCCCAGAAAAATGGCGAACTTCTGGACCGCAACCACCTCCGAGACAGCATTCGGGCTCTCTTCGCGACGGGCCGCTTTGCCGATATTCAGGCGGAAGTTGTGCCCTCCGGGGACGGGGTCGCGCTCACATTTGACACGTCAGAGAATTTCTTTGTGGGCGCGGTTGAGGTCGAGGGTGCGCCGTCGAATCGGCCCACACCGAATCAGATCGTGAACTCGACAAAATTTCAGCTGGGGGAACTTTACACTCGGGAAAAGCTGGACAAGGCGATCGAGAACATCCGGCAACTCATGCAGGAGGACGGGTATTACCGGGCACGGGTCACGGCTGAAAGCACACAACATCCGGAGACCCAGCAGGTCGACATTTTGTTCCACCTCACGCCTGGGTCGCAGGCACATGTCGGGGAGGTATCGGTGACCGGAACATCCGGTTTGTCAGCCGGCGACGTGCAGAGCATTGCCCATATGAACCCCGGCGACCGGCTCACGGCGGTGCGGATCAGCGACGCGCTGCGGCGGCTGCGCAAAAGGTTCCAGAAACAGAACCGGGCGCTGGCGAATGTCTCCATCGCCGAACAAAAATATCACCCGGAGAGCAACGCCACCGATTTTGCGTTCCAGATTGACCCCGGTCCGCTGGTTGTGATCTACGCCACCGGATACAAGGTCGGCCGCGGGGTGTTGAAAAAGGAAATTCCGGTGTACGAGGAAAACGCGCTCGACGACGACCTGCTCAATGAAGGCAAGCGCAACCTGGTGGAATATATGCAGACGCGGGGTCACTTCGATGCCAAGGTAGAGATCAAGAAGGAAAGCGATCCGAAGACGCTGCGCGTGATTTACCAGATCGATCCGGGGCCGATTCACAAACTGGTGCGGGTCGAGATTACCGGGAACAAGCAGTTCATGGATACAAAGGCGCTGCTGTCGCGCATGGAGATTCAGCCGGCCACGCACTTTCTGCCTCATGGCCGCTACAGTGGAGTTCTGCTGAAAAGCGATGTAGCGACGATTCAAGCCCTCTATCGCTCGAATGGTTTCCGCCAAGTGCAGATTCAAACCAACGTGGACGACAATTACAAAGGCGGGCCGAACCGGCTGGCGGTGCATATTCACATTGACGAAGGCACGCAGACGCGGGTCGGCGAGTTCAGCATCGTAGGGAACAAGACGCTGACGGCGGCGGAGCTTCCGGAAGGCCGAACGCAGCCGGGACAGCCCTATTCCGAAGAAGATCTGGCGAGTGACCGGCAGCGCATCCTCAATTATTACTTCAATAACGGATTTCCCAACGCGACGCTGGAAATCACGACGAAGGTTTCGGACAACGATCCCAATCGCGAAGACGTGACTTACACCATCCAGGAAGGCGAACGCTTCACGGTTAGTCGCGTGATGCTGGCGGGAACCGAGCACACGCGCAACTATGTTGTGCAACGTGAAGTCCAGGTGCACGAGGGGCAGCCCCTGAGCCAGCAAGGACTGCTTGACACCCAGACCCGGCTTTACGATTTGGGAATTTTCAGCCAGGTCGATACCGCGGTGCAGAATCCGGAGGGCACCGATCCACAAAAGAACGTGATTGTGCAGGTCCAGGAGGCGAAGCGCTACACCTTCACTTATGGAGTGGGTCTGGAGTTTGAGACGGGTGAGCCCGGGGGAAACACTGCGCCGCAAGGTACCACCGGGGTGAGCCCACGAGTTGGTTTCGATGTGACGCGGCTTAACTTTCTGGGCCGGGATCAGACCCTTACATTTCAGTCGCACGTGGGGCGGTTCGAGCAGCGCGGCCTGGTCAGCTACACGATTCCGAAGTTATTTGAAAGCAATCGGTTCAAGCTCATCTACACCGTCTTCTACGACGATAGTCTCGATGTAGCCACGTTTACGTCGCAGCGTTTGGAGGGAAAGATCGACTTACGCCAGCAGTTTGGGAGCACTGGGACCGACCCAGGAACGCTTCCGGGGCCGAATTCAATGACTTACCGCTTCGATTTCCGCCGGGTGAAAGCCACGAATTTTGCTGAAGGCTTCTCGCCCGGTCTGTTTAACCTTCTTTCGCTACCGGCCCGCGTGGGTGGTCCCGGATTCACGTTTATTCATGATAAACGCGACAATCCTCTCGAAAGCACCAAGGGGAACTATTTCACGTTGGATAGCTTCGCAGCCTCGAGCTATTTCAGCTCCCAGGCAGACTTTGGACGCGCCCTGGCGCAGTATTCGACCTACTACGCTTTCGGGGGTAAAGGGCGCCCCGGACATCAGTTCGTGTTTGCACGATCCGTCAGCATTGGACTGCAACAGCCGTTTCGGGGAACCAGAATTTTGCCGCCGGGCGCTTGTCCGACCAACCCGAACACAAACGAGACGGTCTGCGAGGGCATTTCCCTGATTCCGTTGCCGGAGCAGTTCTTTGCCGGCGGCGGCAACTCGCATCGAGGATTCGGGTTAAATCAGGCAGGTCCCCGTGATCCAGGCTCAGGATTTCCCCTTGGGGGCACGGCGCTTTTCGTGAACAATCTGGAACTCCGTCTTCCTCCGCTCGACCTGCCGTATCTAGGGGAGGGATTTGGATTAGCTGTTTTTCACGATATGGGAAACGTTTTTACCGCACCACACGACATGCTGAAGGGACTGATGCGCTGGCACCAACCCGACCCGGGGCAGTGTCTGGGGGCCATTGGTACAGCGGACCAGCAGTGTTTCACTGAATTCAATAACTCGGGCTATGATTATACTTCGCATGCTGTCGGGATCGGCATCCGATACAAGACGCCGATTGGCCCCTTGCGCTTTGATTTTGGGTACAATCTGAATCCAACAAAGTACTTCCAATCGATCGGATCGCTGCAGGTCTTACGGAATACCGAAACACTGTACGAGAAACAGCGCCTGCGCCACTTCAATGTTTTCTTCAGCATAGGTCAGCCATTCTGATGAAAAGAGTTTGGGTAACTACGAAGACGGGCATTGTGGCGGCGGCTGTGGCTTTGCTGCTGGCGGCTTTGGCCGTCCCGGCAGCGCGAGCCGAGATCGTCGACCGCATCGTGGCCACGGTCAATGGACACATTATTCTGCAGAGTGACTGGGACGAAGCGCTGCGTTATGAAGCCCTGCTCAATGGCCAAGCGCTGAGTGAAATCAACGACGACGACCGCCGCGCTGTGCTCGACCGTCTGATTGACCAGGAACTACTGTCTGAACAGATGAAGTCGGCGTACTTTCAGCATGCATCCGAGGCGGAAGCTGCCGCGACGGTGGCAGATGCGCGGAAGCGATATCCGGAGGCCGCTACGGCCGAGGGCTGGCAGGCAGTGCTTGCGAGATATCAGCTCACCGAAAACGACCTGCTGGCGCACGTACGGGAGCAAATCGACGTCATGCGCCTCTGCGATGCGCATCTGCGCCCCGCGGTGCAGATTGATTCCAAGAGTATTGAGGCTTATTACCAGGAAAAATTTGTCCCGCAGTTGAAGCAGTCCGGCGCCGGCGACGTTCCGCTGGCCGATGTTTCGGGCAAGATTCGCGAGTTGCTCACGGAAGAGAAGGTCAACGAACTGCTGGTATCGTGGCTGCAGACGCTGCGCTCGGAAAGTAAAGTGAGCATGCCGGGCGTGGCGACTCCTGCCCCAGAGGGAGCGCAGTCGCGGTGACCGGACCCGCGGTCAGGTACCGGCGCGGGTGGAAGTATCTGCTGATCGCGGGCGGCGCGCTGCTGGCGCTATTGCTGCTCACGTTCTGGTACACCAATACGAATACCTTCCAGGCGTACGTCCGGCGGCGTCTGGTGGCGGAAGTGGAGCGCATTACCGGCGGCCACGCCGAGGTCGGCAGCTTCCATATTGTTCCGTTCCACATGCAGGTCGAGGTACGGAACATCATCGTGCATGGAACGGAAGGGCCGGGCGAGATTCCTCTTGTGCACGCCGATCACTTGATCGCGCAGCTCAAGGTCAATTCCTTCCTGAGAACCGAGTTCGGTTTCCATTCATTAATTCTCGAACATCCGGTTGTCCACATCATTGTGGCGGCGGATGGCACGACCAATGTTCCGGCGCCGAAGGTGAAGTTGCAGAGTTTCGACAAGACAGCGGTCGATCAGTTGTTTGAGCTCTCCATTAACCACCTGGCAGTTCAAAACGGCGAATTGGACTGGGCGGACAAGAAAATTCCGCTGGAGTTCACCGTGGATGGTGCCGGCGTTCAAATGGATTATTCCTACCTGCACGGACGTTACGAGAGCCGCCTTGAGATCGGCAAAGTGGATACTGTTTTCAACGGCTTCCGTCCGTTTTCGTCGATGATTACGGTCGATTTCAGCCTTGCGCCGACATTCATCGACGTTAAGGAGATCCGCTGGAATTCGGGTCGGTCGCACCTGAGAGGTAGCGGACGAATTGCAGATTTCCGCAACCCACGGGCCGACGGACTCTATGACGCTTACATCGATCTCTCGGAGGTTGCAGCGATCACCCGCCGCCACGACTTGCGCGAAGGTGCTGCCGAACTCAAAGGTAGCGGCCACTGGACGCTGGACGATTTTGCCGCCACTGGATCCTTGGCTGCGCACGACTTGGGCTGGCAGGACGATCAAGTAGTGATCAAGAAGGCCGCCGCCATGACCGACTATTCGGTGACCGATCAGCAGATCAAGTTGTCGAAATTGCAGGTGAAGGTATTCGGGGGTACGGCCAGCGGCGAGGCACAGATTGACAACTGGCTGCATAGTATTCCGCCGACGGTAGGCAAAACGCCAAAGGGTGGGCAAGAGCTGGCGGAGATCGGCGTATTCAGGCCCCCGGCAAAAAAGGCCCCGAAGACTAAGTTGCCGGGAGTGCAGGCGGGCAGCGTACGTATTCGTCTGCGCGATGTTTCTGCCGGCGACGTGGCCGCGGCGCTGAGCGTCCCGGCGCATCCACTCGGGAATTTTCATCCGGCCGGGCTGGCCGCGGGCACGGTAGACGCAGTCTGGAAGGGATCGCTGTCGGATGCAGAGGTTGCGATCGATCTCGAGTTGAGCCCGCCGGCGCATCCGGCGCCCGGCGAATTGCCAGTCACCGCACAGATTGAAGGAAGATATAAGGCGGGACTCGAAACGCTGGAGGTGACCCGCTTCAACTTGTCCACGCCGGGCTCGCGCGTTCAGGCTGCGGGAACGCTTTCGTCTTCTTCCACGTTGCACGTCTCAGCGGCGACTTCTAATCTTGAAGAGTGGCAGCCTCTGGTGACGGCGCTCGGCGGGCCGGCTCACCTACCATTTCGGGTCGATGGCAACGCCACATTCGTGGGCGTGGCCGGAGGATCACTTTCAGCTCCGACGCTGGGCGGGACATTCACGGCGCAGGATTTCGAATTCACCCTGCCGGCGAATTCTCACGCAGCCGCTCATGAAGTTCACTGGGATTCGCTGACTTCCAGTGTGCAATTCTCGCCACATGAACTCGCCCTCCGCGGCGGATCCTTGCGGCGCGGCGAAACCAGTGCTGATTTCGACGTGACTGCTTTTCTGCAGAAGGGAGAGTTCACCGCTAACAGTCCCTTCACGGCGCATGTGAATCTGCACCAAGTTGACGTGGCCTCCACAGCAGCGCTGGCGAGCCTGAACTATCCGGTGTCGGGAACGGCCGATGTATCGCTGCAAATGAGCGGAACCCGGGCCGATCCTCATGTCCAGGGACACATCCGCGCCGCGAATGCGATTGCGTTCCAGGAATCGATTGAGAGCTTCGATGCTGACCTGCTCGTCGCAGGCGGAGAGACTGCGCTCAACCACATTCAACTCACGCACCAGGATGCAGCCGTTACCGGCAGCGCCGCATACACTCCTGCCACTCGCGGCTTCCGGCTTGATCTAAGCGGAACAAATTTCGATCTCGCGCGGATCCAGCAGATTCAGCGTCCGGAGTTGCTGATCGAGGGCCGCGGCGATTTCACGCTCAAGGGTTCGGGAACGCTGGACGCGCCGGTGCTCCAGGCTGCCATTCATGGACGCGATCTGACGCTCGATCATGAACTGGCCGGTGGACTCTATCTGGAAGCGGTCACACAGGCGGGCGGTCTCCACGTCACGGGTCACTCCGACCTTGTCAAAGGCACGGTTGCCATCGACGGTAACGTCGAGATGCGCGGTGATTACGCCGCGAATATTACGGCACACTTCAATCAACTGGATCTCGATGCGCTGTGGCGGTCATTTCTGTGGAGAAACCAGTTGACCGGACACTCGGCCAGTGGCGGCACGGTAGTGATGCGGGGGCCGTTGCGCTATCCATCACGCTGGACTCTGGACGGCGATCTGAGCGACATAGCCATCGAATTTGAATATGCCAAGCTGCACAATGAAGGCCCGGTGCGGTTTAAGTATGGGAATGAGACCGTCCATATTGAACCGCTGCACATGGTTGGTGAAGGAACCGATGTGACCGGTCACGGCTCCATCAGCTGGGGCGGTTCGCAGGACGTCGATCTCACCGCCGACGGGCAAGTCGAATTGAAATTTCTTAGCATCCTCGACCCCGATATTACGGCGACCGGGCTGACCACCGTGCATGTGACCGTCGGAGGCAACCTGGATAATCCGCTTCCTGAGGGTACTGTTCAGGTGAAAAGCGGAGCCATCAACTATGCCGGACTGCCCAGCGGCCTGAGCGAGATGAACGGATCGCTGTCGTTTACACGGACCCGCATGCACGTCGATTCGCTGACCGCTCGCAGCGGAGGCGGGACGCTCGACTTGAAAGGTGACGTCACTAATTTCAACCAGCAGCTCACGTTCAATTTGACGGCGATCGGCAAAGAAGTAAGGTTGCGTTATCCGCCGGGCGTGAGTTCCACCGCCGACGGGGAATTGCACTGGGTAGGAACCCGCTCGGCGTCGACGGTTTCAGGCGATATTCTGGTCACGAAGCTGGCAGTAACTCCGGGATTTGACTTCGGTTCCTATATCGAGCGGAGCCGCCAGTCGGCGGCCATCACCGCCGCCAACTCGCCCCTATTCAATGTGAAGCTCGATGTGGCGGTTCGCACATCGCCCGAGTTGCAGATGAAGACCGCAGTGGCCCGGCTTTCGGGGGACGCCGATCTCCATGTACGGGGCTCGATCGCTAGCCCCAGCGTATTGGGCCGGGCTGACATTCTTGAAGGTGACGCGACTTTCAACGGCATCAAATTCCGCCTGGAACGCGGAGACATAACTTTTGCGAATCCGGTTGCGATCGAGCCGCAAGTGAATCTGCAGGCCACGACTCACGTTCGCAACTATGACCTCGACGTCACCGTGACTGGAACGCCAGACCGCCTCACAGTGAACTACCGCTCCGAGCCGCCCCTGCCCAAGTCTGACATCATTGCGTTGCTGGCGCTGGGACGAACCAGCGAAGAGTCGGAGCAGCTGCAGCAGCAATCAGGTCAAACTCCTTTTACCGACGAGGCCAGCGCTTTGATTATCAGCCAGGCGATCAACTCGACGGTGAGCAGCCGGCTACAAAAGATTTTTGGAGTGAGCCGGATCAAGATCGATCCGCAGGGCTTGACCTCGGAGACCAACCCTACAGCCCGCGGCCCCCAGGTCACCATCGAGCAGCAATTCGCCAACAACGTCTCGCTGACTTACAGCACCAACGTTTCTCAAAGTTCGCAGCAAATTATCCAGGGCGAGTATTTCTTCACGCGCAACATTTCGGCGATCGGCACGCGCGATCAAAACGGTGTAGTCAGCTTTGATGTGCTCATCCGGCGCCGCAAGAAATAGAATCGTCACGGCGGGGCGCACATTCGTTGAGCCCGGCATTCTCAGAATCAAGATGAACTTTTCCGCTGAAAGCGCCTCGTACGCCGCTTTACGGCAGCGCATGGTGGACGCTCAGCTGTGCGCTCGCGGCATCTCCGACGAGCGCGTGCTCGGCGCTATGTTGCGAGTTCCGCGTCACGAGTTTACAGCCGAGCGCTATCGCGATCAGGCGTATGAGGATCATCCTCTGCCGATCGGCGAAGGGCAGACTATTTCCCAGCCCTACATTGTGGCGTTGATGCTGCAGGCGCTCTCGATCAAAGCCGCAGACCGAGTTCTGGAAGTTGGCACCGGGTCGGGCTATGCTACGGCGCTGCTCGCCGAACTGGCAGTGCAAGTGTTCTCTGTGGAGCGCCATGCCGTTCTCGCAGACCAGGCGCGGGAGGTGATCGAAGTTCTGGGTTACGTCAATGTGAAAGTGATTCAGAGGGATGGCAGTCTGGGTTATCCCGCGGGCGCTCCGTATGACGCGATATTGGTTTCAGCAGCGGCCAGCGAAGTGCCACCTGCCCTGGTCGCGCAGTTGACCGAAGGCGGACGGATGATGATCCCGATTGGCTCGGCCGATTCGCAGCAACTGCAGTTGATTCAAATCAGAAACGGCCAGTTGCAGGTAATGCGGCGGGAGTTGTGCCGGTTCGTCCCGCTGATTGCGGGGTCGTAGGTCTTGGGTGCAATGTCTTCGTCCCGGCGCAGGTGTTCGCAGTTGCCACTGAGCTTCTTCATAACTCCCAAGACCTGACGCCCAGCACCCATGACCCTCTGCATTACAATCGAGTCGTGCCCATCCTGCACGACCTGCGCGTTACGCTGGAGATGATCAAGTGGGAGCACTCCATCTTCGCGCTGCCGTTCGCGCTATGCGGAGCCATGCTCGCGGCCGGAGGGTTGCCGACCGCACACCAGCTTTTGTGGATTGTGATTGCCATGGTCGCCGCGCGCTCGGCGGCGATGGCGTTCAACCGTCTGGCCGACGCTTCGATCGACGCCGCCAATCCTCGCACGAGTACGCGCGCTTTGCCAGCGGGACAGCTCTCGCCGGCGTTTGTCACTGTGTTCGTAGTGTTGTCGAGTGCGACATTCGTGCTTGCGGCCAGCCAATTGAACCGGCTTGCGTTCTGGCTTTCTCCGGTAGCGTTGGCCGTGCTGCTGTTGTACTCGTACACGAAGCGGTTCACACCCTGGTCGCACTTGGTGCTGGGTTTCGCGCTCGGCATTGCTCCCGCCGCGGCGTGGATCGCGGTTCGCGGGGCGCTCGATGTCCGCATCTTACTGTTGACCGCAGCCGTGACATTCTGGGTGGGGGGCTTCGACGTTCTTTACGCCTGCCAGGATTTTGATTTCGACCGCCAGACTGGCCTGCATTCGATCCCACGATATTTCGGCATTGGCGGCGCGCTCTGGATCGCACGCGGCTTCCACGCGATCATGGTTAGCCTTCTGGTCGCATTGTTGATGGTGTTTGGGCTGGGGAAGCTGGCGGCCGTAGGCGTCTTGTTGGTGGTGCTGCTGCTGCTCTATGAACATTCCCTGGTCAAGCCTGACGACTTGTCGAAGCTGAATGCCGCATTCTTCACCATGAACGGCGTAATTTCGGTCCTGTTCTTCGTCTCAATTGCTGGCGATCTGCTGTTGAGGAAGTAAGCTGCGCGGATAAAGTTGCAATCCGCTGCATCTACTTCGTTTTCATATCCCGTGGCATAATCGCAGACGCAAAAATTGGAGGATTTCTTATGCTTCGCAATATGTTTCGGACAGCCGGCATTCTTTTTCTGATCTCTGGTCTTTCTTTAGTACAGGCAGCGGTCGCGCAACAGGCTACCGCGCCGCAGGCTCCTGCGCCCGGCAGTGCGGCGGATCTAGTGCAGCAGGGACAGAAGTTCAGCCATGAGGGCCGGCAGGATGATGCGATCGCGCTCTATGAACGGGCGTTCGCCAAGTCGCCGGATTTCTATGAAGCGCATCTTTCCGAGGGGGTGGCGTTCGATCTGAAGGGCGACTATGCCCATGCGCAGGAACACTTCACCAAGGCGATCGAAGTTGCTCCTGCGGATTCGAAGCAGCAGGCACTGCGTGCAACGGCGGTTTCCTACGACTTCGCGGGCGATATGTTCAAGGCGGCGCAATCCGAATTGCAGGTTTTCAACGCGCGCCTGGCCAAGAGCGATATGGTGGGTGCTGCCGAGATCTGTAACGAACTGGCCCGGATGTATCTCGAGTCAGGCGATGCGGAGCACGCTTATAAGTGGTACGGAATGGGATACCAGACGATCTCGCACAAGGAAGATTTAACCGACGCGGACAAGAACCTGTGGCTGTTCCGCTGGGAGAGCGCGCAGGCGCGCGTCGCCGTCCGCCGCGGTCAGGCCGCCGAAGCCCGGCAGCATGTTGTGGCTGCGAAAGCCGCTCTGGACAAGGCGAATAACCCAGAGCAGGCGCGCTTCTATCCGTATCTCACGGGGTATGTCGCGTTCTATACGGGCGACTATAAGGCGGCGATTGCGGAATTGCAGAAGGCCGACCAGCACGATCCGTTGATTCTGGCGTTGCTGGGCGAGGCCTACGAAAAGTCGGGCGACGGAGGTCAGGCTAAGAATTATTACCACAAAGTTCTCGAAACCAATGTGCACAACGCGACGAGTGCCTTTGCGCGTCCGCTGGCGCAGAAGAAGCTGGCGGGCGGAGCCTGAAACGTCCGCCAGCCTCTCCCCGCGCCTAGTGTGCTGGGGCGGGCTGCGGAGTCGCTTGCGGAGTCGCCGCTCCCGGGCTTGAGAAGTTTACCTTCGGAACCGCGCGCGATCCTTCCGAGGCCTCAAAGTACGCTTCATTCGCCTTGAATCCGGCGATTCCCGCGAAGAAGCTGTTGGGGAACTGCTGGACGTACGTGTTGTAATCGCGCAGAGTGTCGTTGTAGCGCTTGCGTTCAACTGCAATTCGATTCTCTGTGCCCGCAAGTTCATCCTGCAGGCGCAGGAAATTTTCGTTCGACTTGAGCTGCGGATAGTTCTCGACTATCAGCAGCAACCGTCCGAGCGCTCCATCGAGTTGCCCGTTCGCGGCGATCTTTTCTTGCGGCGAACCTGCGGAAAGCAGTGCGGAGCGCGCTTTTGCGATGTCTCCGAACACGGTCACTTCCTGTTGCGCGTAGCCTTTCACTGTTTCCACCAGATTCGGGATCAGGTCGGCCCGCCGTTGCAGCACGATGTCAACTTGCGACCACGATGCCTTGACAGCTTCGTTCTTGCTGACCAGCGTGTTCTTCACGCTCACATACTGACCGAATGCGAACAGTGTAATCAGCAGCACGATCGCCAGCAGTACTACGACGACGATGAGTCCTTTTCCCATGAGATTCTCCTGAGCGAAGATTGCGTCTATGTCTACGATCCGGTCGCGGTATCTGAGTCCAGCATTCTATCAACCGCCGCAGTTACCTGCTCGACCGCCGCCAGATAGCGTGTGAAAACATCAGTCACATTAAACCTTTGGGATTTCGCTTTACGCTCCCGAACATCCAGTACCTGCAGAAACCCAGAAGCATCGAACCCGATCCTCGTCGCCAGTAGTTTTATGGTCTCGCGCTTCCCGGGAGGCGGTTCCTGACCTGACACCATCAGCGCGTGGCGAAAAAGCGTGGCAAACGACGACACCGATCGCGTCAGCACCTCCCACATGCGGGAATCATTCCCCGAGACTAGCAAAAGGTGCTGGCGGAGCAGCGATAGCTTTTCGCGCAACTCATATTCCACCTGCATGCGATGCCGGTTGGTCGGGATCGCAAGGTCCTTCAACACGTCATCCCCGAACACCACGCGATGATGCTGCTTCATATCTATCAATTCGATGGTGAACACGTCGGCAGAGCGCTCGATCTCGTCACGGGTCATGAATAATGGAGGGGGTTGCTTCTGCTTGTCCCACCACTTCGTCACTGGCGCCAGACCCTGTAGTGCTGCGAACGAGCTGTCGCGCAGCACGCAGAACAAATTCAGGTTGGAAAATTCTGGATGAAAGTCTCCGGCCGCAGCCGATCCAAAAACGATCACGCTGACCAGGTTGTCTTTCGCCGCATTGCGAACGCGGGTCACGAACTCTGCGATTCTTTTGTCAGAACGTATCTCGTCGAGATCCATCGTTTCCTCTCATGCTACCAACTACTACTGGCCCCGCCTCCGCCCGAACTGCCGCCGCCAAATCCTCCGAATCCGCCGCCTCCGCCGAAACCACCACCTCCGCCACCCCAGCCTCCGCCTCGACCTCCGCCTCCGAACATTCCCGAGAAGAGAATCCAGAAGAGGATGCTGCGCAGCGGCGTCGCCAGAACAACGATGACAACGATGATCAGCAGTACGATCCCGCCAAGCGAGATCCCTGTGCCGGGCCGTTCCGACGGCGGCGCTCGCGTAGCGGGGATGTCGGGTCCGGTGTATTCAATCTTCGCGTCGTCGGCGATGACCTTCGCCACGCGCGAGGTGACGAGCAGGAGAGCCGCGCTGTACTGCTGGCTGTGCATCAGCGGAATGGCTTCCCGCTGAAATCCCCCTACTTTGCCATCGGGCAGAATCGGTTCCAGCCCGTAGCCAACTTCTATGCGGGCGCGATGATCATCAATGGCATATAAGATCAGTACGCCGCGGTTGGTGGACTTGCTCCCGACGCCCCATTTTTGGAAGAGATCGACTGCGTAACTCTCGATGTCGGCGCCGTCCAGCGTCCGCACCGTCACCACGGTAATCTGTGCGTGCGCCTTTTCGTCGATCTGCCGGCAGATGTCGTCCATCTGGGCGACGGCTGCCGCATCCAGAACGTGAGCAAAATCGTTGACATAGCCGGTGGGCTTGAGCTGGGAGACGGATTCTCCCCGCGCCGACACAACTAGCATCAGCGCTGCGAACGCGCTCAGCCACCATTTTGTACACGAACTCATCGGAAGCAAAATTGTACAGGAGGAGTGCGACAAGCACGCGTGGAACGGACCCGGCTCATGATGCGGTCGGGACCCGCGCTGCTTTTCGATAGTGGCACAACACGAACTTGAGTTCGACCCCGCGAATCGAGAGGGTGCCAAAAGAATGTTGGGCGAAGTGGTTTTTGGAGGATCCCCGCCCGTGGCAACCTCGTTATCCGACGTTTCGCCTCACTGGCTGACGCGGAGCAGCAGGAGCGTACCGCTCTCCAGCTTTACATTCTCTTTTTCCGAACTGACGATGGATCCTTGAGTTGCATTCCCAGGGTTTGCCTCGAGTTTCAGGTTGGGCATGCCGATTACTCCCTGAGTGCTGGCATTAATGGGCGGGCGCGCGTTGCCCGAGGGCTGAGCATCAGTCCCTCCGGTGGGCAGTTGTTGAGGTTGAGGTTGGGGCGGTGCAGTGCGTCCGCCCCCCATGGGCGATGTAGCCGTCGCGCCGCCGGTCGCAGGGCCCGCGGGCTCACCGACACCATTCCCAGAGGCGTTGTTTGGGGCGGACATGTTGGCCGGGGCAACAATGGCTTGGATCGACATGGGCAGGTTCGTTTCACCGGTCTTGGTCACGGCATGATCGAACTCAATGCCGATTTCGGATTCCTTTTGTTCCTTGGTCCGCGGCCGGGCTTCCGTCACATGACCCACCATTTTCGTGTCCTTGGAAACGAGTACGTCGCCTGTGGCCGTCTTCATGTCTTGTGTAACTTTGGCTACGACCTCATCGCCCGTCTTGGCTTTTTTGGCGTCAATGGTCTTGGTCAGCTCGACCGGGATCACGCTCCCTGGAGCGATTCCGGGAGCCTGACTGGTCGCACTCCGCGGCTGCTGCTGTGTGGCCTGCGGAGCTCCCGGTGTCGCTGGCATTTGCCCAGTGCTGGGATTGTTTGGCGACGGCGTCGCGCTTTGTGATACTGCCGTTCCGCACATCACCGATCCGCAAATCAGTGCCGCCGTCAATGCCGACAGGGTAAGAATGTTTTTCATCGAATTTCTCCTTCACTCTGATGTGTAACTCGTCTGTGAAGTCGCGCACTCCTTGCAAAGGTAGATGCAGTTTCGGGCGAGAGAGTGTGCTGTGAATCCTCAAAACGGACGCCAACCGTCCCCATCGTAACGGCATCCAACCTTCATGTTATACCGATTGGTCTCATGTGCCGTCGCTGGAATCATTCTGGCTACATTTGCCGCGTGTGCGCCGAATCAGAGTCCTGATCAAGTGCGCGAGAAAACTGCCGAGGCGACCTCTACTCTAAAACGCGACACCAAGGCTGTGGCTGAAGGTATCAAGGATGGACTGAGCGAGAAGAAGTCGGTGGATCTCAATAAGGCGTCCAAAGATGATCTTTCGGCGCTGCCTGGTATTACAACGCAAAGAGCAGATCGCATCATCGCCGAGCGACCCTATGCCACCACCCACCAGCTGGTGACGCGGCATGTGCTGTCCGAAGACGAGTATGCGCGGATTCAAGACCGCGTCGTCGTCGCTCGGTAGCCATAGGTGGGCATACCGCCGTCTCGTTGGTCATAGCCGTATTCCTGCGATATCATCGAGGGGATGGTTCAGCACAGTTTTCAAACGGATGATGCGCGGCTCACGCCTATCCATGCCAAGGTCATAGCCCGTGAGCGGCTCGATGCCGAGGACGCGCTTGCGCTGTACCGCACCGGCGACATTCTCGCCGTCGGCTGGATGGCCAATCACGTCCGCGAGCGCATGCACGGCGATAAAACTTATTTCAACGTCAATCGACACATTAATCCAACGAACGTATGCGTGGCGGCTTGCCGACTCTGCGCCTTCGGCCGCAAGAAAGACGCTCCCGGCGCTTACACAATGGCGCTTGACGAGGCGTTTGAGACCGCCGCTTCTGGGTACACCGAGGCTGTTACGGAGTTCCACATCGTCGGCGGACTGCATCCCGATCTGCCGTTTCAGTATTTCCTCGATCTGTGCTCTGGCTTGAAAGAGCGCTTTCCACAAGTGCATCTCAAAGCCTTCACTATGGTCGAAGTTGCATATCTGTCGAAGCGGGCCAAACTTTCGATTCGCGAAACACTGGAGCAACTGAAAGCCTCAGGCGTGGATTCACTGCCCGGCGGCGGCGCTGAAATTTTCGCTGATCGAGTGCGCCATATTATCTGCGACCACAAAATTGACGGCGATCAGTGGCTCGACACCGCGAAGATCGCGCACCAGATTGGATTGAAATCGAACGCGACCATGCTGTACGGTCACGTCGAGAACGATGAAGACCGCGTCGACCACTTGCTCAAGCTGCGCGCGCTGCAGGACGAAACCGGCGGATTTCAAACCTTTATTCCGCTCGCCTTTCATCCCGATAACACGCCTCTGCAGCACCTGCCGAAGACCACCGGCATGCTCGACATGAAGCAGATCGCGGTCGGCCGCCTTGTGCTCGACAACTTCCCCCACATCAAGTCGTACTGGCAGATGGTAAGTGCCAAGATGGCGCAGATCTCTCTGCGTTTTGGCGCCGACGACATGGACGGCACGGTGATCGAAGAGAAGATTTATCACGACGCCGGTGCGACCACCCCGCAAGGTATGCACCGCGAAGAGTTGGAGCGCCTGATCCGTGCCGCCGGGCGAGAACCGATTGAGCGCGACACGTTGTATCGGCCGGTCACGCGGACCGAGACTTCAGTGACGGTCGTGGTGTAGAGCACTTCCTCATTTCCCCGCCACGTCCTGCATCATCGCCGCTCTCAAGAGATGGTTGAGCCGTGTCTGGTAGCCCTTACCTTGCCGACGTAGCCACGCGATAACGTCGGAATCCAATCGCACCGTGACTTGCCGCTTCACCGGTCGATAAAACGGATTGCGCACCGCATTTTTCCAGAAGCTCTCCGGCAGTCGCGGGATGTCGGAATAGTCGATCTCGCTGTCCGGCATGGCAGCGAGGGCGGTGATTTCATTGCGCTGCCGCGCGGTTAGCCGCCTACCGGCCCCGATTCTCTTGACGTTCTTTTTCATAACGCCGTTTCTCCTTCCGGTCTGCGCGCCGGGCAGAGATGATGCGGACAATCTCATACTCTTCGTCTTCAAACTCAACGTGTGCGCAACCAGAAGTAGCAGAGTGCCACCGACCATCCCCAGAGTTTGCCAGCGTCGCTCCCCAAGCTCAATCCAATCGCAATCCATTAAAGCTTCGGGATCGTCAAAAGCATATCGGGCGGTTTCGAAACTTACTCCGTGTTTTCGCCGGTTCGCGCGATTCTTGACCGGATCCCATTCAAACGAGAACATAATTATACTACTGTGGTACCATAAATGTAACTACAAATGTTCACTTGCGCTTATTGCGACGGCTGCTCCGCCGTCAGCTTGTGCAGGTCTTCCGATGAGGAATTCAGCAGATTCCGTAGTACCGCGACTTCCGCCTCAATCCCGGCGCGCAGTGCGGGATCCACGTCGGGTGCGAACAGCGGCGAGTGATTCGACGGCAGCCGCGTTCCCGAGGCCTTGGCTTCCTCGAACTTTTCTGGGTTGGCGCCGCCCAGGCTGAAATAAAATCCCGGAACTCCCTGTTCGATGAAGTATGAGAAATCCTCGGATGGAGTGATGGGACCTTCGGTGATTACATTCTTCTTCCCCAGAGCCGCTTCCAGAGGCGCTCGTAGACGCTCGGCCAGGGCCGGATCGTTGTAAACCGCGTCTGTGCCTTCGTAACGCTCCACCAGTGGTTCACGGGGCGCGCCCGCGGCAGCGGCTTCCGCCTTGGCGATGCGCGTAATGGCGGCAAGAATCTGTTTGCGCACATCCTGCTTGTAGGTGCGAACCGTGATCCCCATCTCTGCCTGATCAGGAATGATGTTGTTCTTGAGCCCGGCATGAATGTAGCCGACCGTCACGACGCCCATTTCCCCCGGCTTGATTTCGCGTGAAACGATAGTCTGCAGGCTCAGGATCGTGCGCGCTGCGATCACGATGGGGTCGATCGTCGCTTGCGGCATCGAGCCGTGACCGCCCTTGCCGTAGATCGTGATGCGGATCGAATCCGAATTCGTGTTGTAAATACCGGGCGTGATCGATGCCATCCCCGCGGGCAATTCATTGCCGACGTGCAAAGCCACGGCCACGTCCGGCTTGGGGAAGCGCGTGAAAAGACCATCGCGGACCATGCCATCGGCGCCTCCAATGGTTTCCTCGGCGGGTTGGCCGATCAGCATCAGGGTGCCATGCCATGTATTCTTGCTCCGCGCCATGATCTCGGCTGTGCCCAGAAGTGCCGCCATATGCAGATCGTGTCCGCAGGCGTGCATCACCGGAACGTCGCGGCCGGCGTCATCTTTGGCATGAACCTTGCTGGCGTAGGGTAGGCCGGTCTTTTCTTCTACGGGAAGCGCGTCCAGCTCGGTGCGCAGCATGATCGCTGGCCCGGGTCCGTTCTTAAGAATCGCCACCACTCCTGTTCCGCCGACATGCTCGGTTACGTCGTAACCGGCTGTGCGCAGTCGCACCGCCAGCTTTGCCGCAGTTTGAATTTCATGGCCCGAGAGTTCAGGATTCTCGTGCAGGTCGAGATAAAGAGCGTGCGAGTCGGGATAAACGCTCTCAATTTCTTTCGAGGACGGGCCCTGTGCCGAAGCGACGGCCGTGAACGTAGCGGACAATACAGTGAACAACACCAGTTTCCAAATCGTCATAGTTCACGGATCATATATTCCCATTCGATCGACTGCAACGGATGCTGGCGAGTCAAGCTTTCCCTTTCCCTTTTTCGCCAATTCGTTTTCCGGTGAATTCCCGAAGCTGCATTTATCTTTTCTTACAGCCTGAATTCTCTGCTTGCCTTTTTTTGCCGGGTGTACAATTTGGGTTAGATCGCCCTGTGAAACAGCACTTGGTTGCGCGACTTTGTTAGGCAAAGCCGAGGCGCTTATGAATGTTCACGTCAGCTACCGGCTTCATAAAATTCCCGCCGTAGAAAAAGACATCCAGCATCAGGTTGAAAAACTGCGCAAACGCCTTCAAGTGTTCCGGCCCGAACTGGTGCACCTTAAAGGCGTGGTGGAAGAACTTTCGCCTCGCGAGGGCACGAGCGTTTCGTTGAACCTGCGTTTGCCATCGGGCCAGATGGCAGCGCAAACATCTGCTCCGACCGCCGCAGCGGCAGTGAAGACCGCTTTCGAAGATCTCTTGCAGCAAGTGACGAAACATAAGGAGATTCTGCGTTCGTCGCATAAATGGCAGCGCGGGCGGCGCGGGAACAGCGTGCGCGCAGTTGCACCGGTCCGGCAGGTTCCTTTTGAGGAGACTCTGGCCGCGCTCCATCCTCCAGTCATCTCGTCCGACGACGTTCGTTCCTATGTCAACGTGAATCTGGCGCGGCTGGAACGTTTTGTGGATCGCCAGATTTATTTTCGCGAAGCCCAGGAGACTATCGCCTACGACACAGTCAACCGCGAAGAAGTGATCGATGAAACCATCGCAGCCGCTCTGGGTGACGGCTTCGAGAAGCCCGAGCGGCTCGCGCTCGAGCCCTGGCTCTACCACCTGGCGTTGCAGGCTCTCGACAAACTTTGCTGCGCGGATGAGACCGATGGACACGCCGTGCATCTGGAAGACTCAACGCGCCAGCCAAACGTCAAGGCCAGCGACGAAGCGGAGTTGCAGTTTCACCAGCCGGATGAGTCCTTCACCGGAGAGAGCATCATCCCCGATGCTCGAGTTGCGACCCCGGAGCAGATCCTGGCTTCTGACGAGATTCTGCGCCTGATCGCCTCGGGCCTGCGCGATCTGGGGTCGGGTGCGCGCGAAGCGTTCATTCTTTATGCGATCGAAGGCTTCACCGTCGGCGAGATTATGGCGATTACGAGCCTTCCGGCCGATCGTGTTCTCGGGTATATTTCCGCTGCGCGTGACCACCTACGCAATGCGCCGGGGTTAACCCGGGAGTTTCGCGGTCGCTTTGCCCCGCCCGGCGCCGCATAGGTCAGTTTCGACTTTTTCTGGGAGTACTTCATGAGCATTACTCGCGATCAAATCCGTGAACTGACGGAATTTCAGATCGAGCACCCGTGTGCCGTCAGTTTTTATTTTCAGCCCACTACGCCGCGCAACAAGGCGCACAAGGAAGACACGATTCTAATCAAGGACCTGGTGCGCGAAACCCTGAGCAGCCTGGAGAGTAAGAAGTCGGTGTCCAAAGAAAAGAAAGATTGTGTTCGAGCCGACCTGGACCGCGTTCTGCACCTCTCGGGGGAACTGCGCAGCAACGGCACCCACGCCAAAGCTGTGTTTACCTCTGCCGCGCAGAACTTTTGGCGCGAATATGACTTGCCTCCGAATCTCTCCGGAACGCAACTTTTTATCGACCGGCAATTCCATCTCAAACCGCTAGCCCACCTGCTGGGCGCGTTTCCGAGGATGTGCGTGGTGCTGGTCGACCGCCAGCGGGCACGCATCTTCGATTTGCGGCTTGGCGAACTAACCGAGCGCGAGGGCCTGTTTCAGCCGCTCTCGCGCAAGGGACGCAGCGACGGTTATGCCGGCTACGATGCCGGTCACGCTCAACGTCGAGTCGTAGACGAAGTCCGCCAGCACTTCAAGACAGTCGCCGACTTTCTGAAGGACTCGCTGGAAAAAGGCCTCTTTGAAAAATGGATTCTCGGTTGCCAGGACTCTCACCGCTCGCAGTTTGAGCCACAACTTCACCCCTACGTGAATCAGGCACTCCTTGGGCGTTTCTCGGTCGACGTGGGACGCGTCGCGTCCGATGAAGTCCGCGTTCGTGCTCAACAGGTTGTAGAGGTCTGGCAGAACGAGCGCCGCCACGAAATGGTCAACCAGGTACTCAGCCAGTCGCGCAGTAACGGACGCGCTGTGACCGGATTGCGCCGCGTGCTGCGCTCGCTCGAAATGGGAGAAGTGCAAACGCTGCTGATCGGCGATCAATTTCAGGCCCATGCCGTCGAGTGCGCGGGATGCGGTCATCTGGACGCGCACATCATTAACTTTTGCCCGGTTTGTGGCCGGGCCACCCAGGAAATTGTCGACGTGGGCGAGGCTATCTTGCCTTGGGTGATCCGCCGCGATATCGGGACGTTCTACGTAAAAGAGGATCCCGAGTTCGACAAGGTTGGAAATATCGGAGCCCTGCTGCGATTCCGCTCGCCCGGTGCACAGCCAGTTGCGCCGGGAGTCGACCATCAATTGGCGAGGGCTGGCGCCGCGTATCCGGGACGCCTGCGCCGGTTCGCCAGCCGGTAATGTTATCTACGTCAAGGACAGCCTTCTCTGTGGCCCGGTCGAGCGCCGATCGAGATGTCCTTCTTCCGCGTCTGCAACCGCTTGGGTCGCTTCTCGGTAGCTAGGGCACTCCTGGTTCAAGGAATTCCGTGCCACGTCGTGATATCCTTCGGCGTTCAAAGGAGAGTCCCGTGAGATTTTCGCGCCGTGATTTCGTAAAAACATCAGTGATGGGAGCAGTGGCCGCCGGAGTGGGCGCACATGGTGCTGTTCCTGAAGTACTCGCCGAGGAAAGCCAGAGTCAGAGTGAGTCTTCGAAGCGCCCGATTATCATCTGCGCGAACAACGGCTACGCCTACGTCGAAGCCGCGTATGCCTTTCTGAAGGGCGGCGGCGATACGCTGGACGCTGCGATCCGGGTGGTGAAGGGACCGGAAGATGATCCCAACGACGACTCGGTCGGCCTCGGCGGCTTGCCCAACGAAGAATGCGTGGTCGAACTCGATTCGTGTTGCATGCACGGTCCAACACGGCGGGCCGGTGCGGTCGGTGGCGTGCGCAACATCAAGAATGTTTCGCTGGCGGCGAAGGCCGTGATGGAGCACACCGGTCATGTCATGCTCGTCGGAGAAGGCGCCGAACGTTTTGCCGTGGCGATGGGACTGCCGCGGGAAAATCTTCTGACCGACCGGTCTCGAAAAATCTGGTTGCTGTGGAAAGAATTTAACTCCGATCGCGACTGGTGGGGGCCGGGGATGGCTGATCCGCACTGGCATCCGCCGGCTGCGGACGGCAAACCGCAGGCGGAAAACCTGCGCGATCGTATTCAGCGATTGAAGCAGAGCGCCGCTGAGCTCGGGATTGAGCCGGAGTTCCAACTGGCGGCCGTGCGGCGTGTGCTGTATCCGCCGTCCGGCACGATCCACTGTTCTGTGCTCAACGAGAAAGGAGAAATGTCAGGCATTACCACTACCAGCGGACTTGCCTTCAAACTGCCCGGGCGGTGCGGCGATTCTCCGATCATCGGCGCCGGCTGCTACACCGATCAGGATGTGGGTTCGGCGGGCGCGACCGGGGCTGGGGAGGAGAACATCAAGGTTGCCGGCGCGCACACCATCGTCGAGAACATGCGCCACGGCATGTCTCCGAAGGAAGCGGGCATAGACGCGCTGAAGAGAATTGTTCGCAACTACAACGGCGATATGACCAAGCTGCACTACATGGACATGACGTATTACATCCTGCGCAAAGACGGCGCCTACGCCGCGGTCTGCCTGTGGGAAGGATATTCCGCGGGGAATCCACACAAGTTCTCGATCCACGACGGTACGCTGCGCGCCGAAATAGCGACTCCGCTGCTCAAAGGATACTCGCAGGAGTGGCCGCCCATGCCGACAGTCCCCGAGGAGTTGAAGAAAGATTCGGAGTATCTGAAATAGAAGAGTAGCGTCGCCGTCCGGGCGGTTGTGCGGCGGGCGTGCCCATCCGCCGGTCCGAAGGCTAAGACTCGTCGCAAACAAGCACTTTGATGATCTCGATGCTTCTACGAGCAAGACTTAAGGATTTTCGGACGAGACTGAGGCGGATGTTTTCGGGGGCGGCGGGTTCACGAATGCGAACAGAGACGTGTCGATTCCACCTATCCTTCCTGCCACAAAGTTGAAGGCGAGCGCCGCAACTCCTCCTGTCAACCATCCCGATAGGCCGTAGGAAACGGTAGCGGCAACTTCGGACAGCACTCCGGTCAAAAAATGAGTGGGCGGCTGGAGGTGAAGTTTGAAGCTAAAATCGATCAACGGTGCGATGACTCCGATCGGCAGAACTATTTCCTTGGAGCCACGGAAGAGAAGCGCAGGCACATACCCGCAACCCAGCACGCCATAGATGATCGCCAGGATGCGTGCTACGGCGGTTGCTCGCACCGACATGATCCGCACAACTTGCCTGGTCATCTGCCGCAATCCTACAGGAATCTGACCTTCACATCCGGCCCTTTCTCCAAATGAATGCTCTCGACGAATCGCACTTTTGCGGTGCGTAATGTCATGATGACCGATGAAGTTCGTGTGCCCTCGCCGAAGAAGCGGACGCCTTTCAGCAACGCTCCGTCGGTGACGCCGGTGGCGGCGAAGATCAGCTGCTTGCCCGGGGCAAGATCTTCGGCCTCATAGATGCGGTTCTTATCTTTGATGCCCATCCGCGCGAGGCGCTCTTCCTGATCGGGCTTTACGACCAGGCGACCGAGCATGTATCCGTTCAGGCAGCGGATGGCGGCAGCTGTAATCACGCCTTCGGGCGCGCCGCCTGAGCCCATCACTGCATGCACTCCGGTGCCGATAACCGCCGCGGCGATTCCGGCCGAAAGATCGCCGTCGCCGATTAGACGGATGCGGGCTCCCGCCGCACGAATGTCGGCAATCAGTTTTTCGTGGCGTGGACGATCCAGCACAATCACGACTAAATCCTCCACGTCGCGCCGGAGCCGTTTGGCAATATTCTTCAGATTGTCAGCGACGGGCGCATCCAATTCGACGCAGTTCTTGCAGGAGGGCCCGACCACAATTTTCTCCATATAGCAATCGGGAGCGTTGAGCAAGCCTCCGCGGTCCGAGGCGGCGAGCACGGTAATCGATCCGGGCGCCCCGGTGGCGCACAGATTGGTGCCTTCGAGCGGGTCGACAGCAATGTCGACTTCCGGAACATCGCTGCCGTCGGGAAACTCCGCGCCAACTTTTTCGCCGATATACAACATGGGCGCTTCATCGCGCTCACCTTCGCCGATAACGATGGTGCCGCGCATGGGGATCGTGTCCATGGTTTTGCGCATAGCTTCGGTGGCGACCTGATCGCTCAGTTTGCGTTCTCCCTGACCCATAGTGCGGGCGGATGCGATGGCGGCGACTTCGACCACGCGCAAGAACCGCGATGCCAGGTCGCTTTCAATGTTCTCCCCAAAGCTGCGGGCCTTGCCTTCCGGACGAGTCTGCGTGCCCATAAAAATCCTCCCACCGAGTAACAAAAAGTCTTGCGCCGGGCTGAGACTATAGCGCAATCCCCGGTGCGATAAAAGAAACGCTTTAGGTTCATCCGCAATCCGTGATTCGGCAAGAGAGCCGAAACGATTTGCGGTCTTCCTGCACTATTGTTTCAGCGAGATCTCGGAGGTTCCTATGTCGGCTGCAGCAGATAGTGCGCTCTCGGTAGCAAGGCCGGTAACAATGTCCTCGGACTGCGCATGGGTGCCACTCCTGGGCGGTCTTTGGGTCGTTGCCAACGTAGCCTTGGGCGGCCTGGGGATTTATATCGACTGGCCTATCACCTGCGGTTTCTTGGCGGGATGGCTCAATGGCACACTGCTGGCGGTGATCGCCGTGTCCACGGCGAGCGAGAGATTTCAGGCGGGGGCCACCGGATTGCTCGGCGGACTCAGCCTGAGTGCGCTGCGAAGCGACGGCAGTATGGTTTGGAAAGCAATGCAGGCCGTACATGGTTTTGTTGACACTGCGCTTGGCTCGATGGGCATTGTCGTGAATGAGAAGTTGCATCAATTAATCGAACAAGAAGCCCTCTATATGATTTGGACCATTGTGTTCGTCGTGATGGCCTCGCTGGTCGCGGAGTGGGTGCGGGCGGCCCGGGCGCAGGGCTGACTGAGAACGGCAACTCTGGAAACGCTAGCGCAACTGCCGGGCGGCGGCCAGCATTTCATCGGCGCGGGCTCGCACACGGATATCTTCGGTGAAGTTGGACCAGCGAACGATCTTCGATGAGTCCACGAGAAACTCTGCTGGTCGAGCAATATCGTGCTCATCCGGCGCGCCTGCCGGGTGCAGCACATGATAGCGCCGAATCACCGCTGTGTCGGTATCGGAAAGAACGGAGAAGGTATACCCCTGCTTACCAGCCAGATTACGCGACACCTCCGGCGGGTCCACACTGATGGCGACCGGCCGCACTCCTGCCGCTTCGAACTCTGCCAGATGTTTTTCCACGCCTCGCAACTCGAGGTTGCAGAACGGTCACCAGTAGCCGCGGTAGAAAATCAGCAGAACGGCTTTCGGAGCCGGCGAGTTCGGGGAGGCGGCCAGAAGCTGGTCGAGCGATACCGGCTGCCCCGACGTATCCGGCAGCGTGAAGTCAGGAACTCTTTGTCCGATTTGGGGTGCCTCCGCGGCGCTGGGCAGCTTGCGTGTGCCCACGAAGGCGAGCACGGAGAGAGTGGCGGGAAGCAGGGCGATGACGCAAACTACGATGCTCAGTATTCTACGGTGGTAAAGTCTAGGATGGACAATCAACGATCGCAGCCCCATGGCCAGAAAGCCCAGTGCGATGAGGGCCAACAACAGGCTGAGCCAGGGGAATATTCTCTGCAGCGGAGCATTCAAAAAAAAGGCGCCGTTACACGCCAGTGCCGCGACGGAGAACAGCAGTCCCCACCAGGGGGCGGTATTTTTGATGTCGGTTGTACCGTCTGGCATTGCCAAGAGTCTAACAGAGCGTCCTGAGTGCGGTTCACCGCGAGTCGTCGATGTCCTCCGGGATCTTGTGGGTCATCATAAGAATCGTGATATTCGATTCTTGCGTCCACTCGTGCCGTGGTATTCTCGCAGACCTGCCGCGAGATGAACGCCATGCCTGAGCCGCGCCCGCTGACTTTGCTCTGCATCACCACATACGAAAAAGGGCAGGAATTCATGCGCGAGTGCAAGCGTCAGGGATGCAGCGTGCTCCTACTGACTGCGGAGAAACTGCGGGACGCCGAATGGCCGCGTGAAAGCCTCGACGATACTTTCTATCTTCCGGAAGAAATCCCCATCGCCGACATTGTGAAGGCGGTAACGCATCTTGCACGCTCGCACAAGATCGACCGCATCGTCGCGCTCGACGAGTACGACATGGAAACGGCCGCGACACTGCGCGAACACCTGCGCGTTCCTGGCATGGGCCTGACCACGATGCGCTATTTTAGGGACAAGCTGGCCATGCGCATGCGCGCGCTCGACCGCAACGTGCGCGTGCCCGACTTCGTCCCTATTGTGCATCATGCCGACATCCGTTACTACATGGAGCACGTCGCCGGACCGTGGGTGCTGAAGCCCAGGCAGGAAGCCTCGGCCATCGGGATCAAGAAAATTCATACAGCGGACGAGCTGTGGCCGGTGCTCGATCAGTTAGGCGATAAGCAGTCGTCCTACCTATTGGAAAAGTTCGTTCCTGGCGACGTGTATCACGTCGATTCTGTGGTGTCCGAGAACGAAATCATCTTCGTCAACGTCAGCAAATACGGCAAGCCTCCCATGAACGTCGCACAAGGTGGCGGAATTTTCACGACGTTCACCGTGCCTCGGCGAAGTGACGAAGATGACGGCTTGCGGGCGATTAATCGCGATCTGATTGCCGAGCTCGGCCTCGTGCGCGGCGTCGCGCACGCCGAATTCATCCGGGCACATGCTGATCGCGAGTTTTACTTTCTGGAGTGCGCGGCTCGCGTCGGCGGAGCCTATATCAACGAGATGGTTGAAGCCGCGACCGGAATCAACTTGTGGCGGGAGTGGGCACGAATCGAAATCGCGGGCGGCGATGGCAGCTACCATCTGCCGCCGGTGAGAGAAGAATATGCCGGAGTGATTCTCTCCCTTGCGAAGCAGGACGATCCGGACACTTCAGCCTACAACGATGCCGAAGTTGTGCTGCGGATCAAGAAACATCATCATGCAGGCCTGGTGCTGCGGTCAGCTGACTCAAAAAGAATTCCGGCTCTGCTCGAGAATTACGCACAGCGTTTCGCCCAGGAATTCCTCGCGGTTGCTCCACAGCGCGACAAGCCAACGGCCTAGCCTAGTTCGCCGCGGGCGCATGGCGAATCACTCTTCGCTAGACCAGGCTTTGCGAGATCGGGCCAGAAAAAACAATATCAGCAGCACAACCGCGACCACCAACCCACCGACCAGCTGAAATCGTTGTGGGCCTCGCAGTTGCTGCCACAACGACGACAGAGGCCACAATACCGTCGCATCTGCCAACGCCCTCACCGCAGCCAGCACCGCGATGAGAAATCCTATGGCAAACGCGACGCGCCTGTTCTTCTGTAAAGGCATAAATGTAGACACCTCCTAGAACGCGTCGATCCCGGTCACGCTTTGCCCGATGATGAGGGAGTGTACGTCGTGCGTGCCTTCGTAGGTTTTCACTGATTCCAGATTCATCAAGTGCCGCATGATGGGGTAATCATCCGCGACGCCATTCGCACCCAGAATGTCGCGGGACATCCGGGCGCACTCTAAAGCCATCCAGACGTTGTTCCGCTTGGCCATTGAAATGTGCTGGTGCTCGATCTTGCCCGAGTCTTTCAGGCGGCCGACCTGCAGCACGAGAAGTTGTGCTTTCGTGATCTCGCTGATCATCCAGGTGAGTTTGTCTTGCACGAGCTGGTGCGAGGCGATGGGCTGGTCACGCCACTGTTTGCGCAGCAGCGAATATTGCAAGGCGCAGTCGTAGCAGGCCATCGCGGCGCCGAGCGCTCCCCAGGCGATGCCGTAGCGAGCCTGGTTCAGGCACATCAGCGGAGATTTCAGGCCGCCGGTTTTGGGCAGCAGATTCGATTCCGGTATATGGACATCCTGCATCGAGAGTCCCGAGGTGACCGACGCTCGCAGCGACCACTTACCGTGAATGTCCTCAGCCTTGAAGCCGGGGCGGTCGGTTTCGACCAGGAATCCGCGAATCTTGTCGTCTTCGTTTTCAACCTTCGCCCAGATAACAGCGACGTCGGCGATCGAGCCTGAAGTAATCCACATCTTCTCGCCATTGATGACGTACTCGTTACCGACTTTGCGGGCGCGTGTGCGCATGCCGCCGGGATTCGATCCGAAATCGGGTTCCGTCAGTCCGAAGCAGCCGAGCTTTTCACCCTTCTGCATGGCGGGAAGCCATTTGTCTTTTTGTTCGTCGCTGCCGAAGGCGTAAATCGGATACATGACAAGTCCCGACTGCACGCTGACAAAGCTGCGCACGCCGGAGTCTCCGCGCTCGAGTTCCTGCGTCATCAGGCCATATTCCACATTGCCCATGCCGGCGCATCCGTAACCCTTCAGCGACGCACCGAAAAATCCCAGCTCGCCCATGGGCTTGACCAACTCGCGCGGAAAGCGGCCGGCGCGGTTGCACTCCTCGATGATAGGGATGAGATTTTCTTCGATGAATTTCCGCGTCGTGTCGCGGACGAGCCGTTCATCGTCGGTAAGCAGCGAATCGTACTGGATGAAATCGACGCCGCGAAATTTGATGGCTGGCATAAGAGGTCTCCTAATGAATGAACCGCAGCAGTCCTGAGCAAGACACCGAGCAGTCTGCCACTCACAGGACCGCGCGCACCCTAGAGGCAAACATTTGACGGTAGCAGGGGCGGGGAAGAGAGGTCAAACCGGGATCGGCGGCGGCAAAGGCCCGCTGCGCCGATGAGTGTAAACGCTTGTTAACGACGGAGGAGTCCGGTTGAAGCTGTGGTGCTGCTACAGTATCTGGCATGAGCAGACTGTTAATAGTTGCGTGCGCTCTAATAGGAGCGATGTTGGCCCAAGAGCCTCGCACTAGAACCCTCTGGGAACCCCCGGAGTGGAATGTTCCGGACAATCTAAAGGCGACGGTTGCGAAAGAGATGCTCTCAGCGATCCGCGTTTCAAACTACCAGATAGTGCTAGAGCAAACTAATATGGAGGACGTTCGAAGGAATCTTGGAGGACAAATCGGGCGAAGAGGAGATGCCGGTGACGCCCTCCGATGGCTTTGCTATCACGGGGTAGATGGTTCCGGTGGATGGATTCTCTGGTTGGAGAGTGGAGAAATCGACGGTGATTCGGTGGGTAGCTTTCAATGGCAACGGCTGTCGAGCCGCGATGTTGTTGATTCTCGTTGTCAGACTCTCCGAAAAGGAAGCCCTGTGATTGAGTTGCCTCTATTCCTCAAACTTGGAGGTAAATCGTCGGAGGTGCTAAGAAACCTTGGTGCGCCGACGTCCAAAAACGGCGAGATGTTCATTTACATACATGAACATGCAGTCGGGGGAAGTAGGGCTGACCCATTCGTTTCATCAAACATCGTGATCGTGCATCTTCGAAACCAGACCCTTTGGTTAGTTCAGGCGTCAAGGACTACCTCCGATTAATCTGTTGTATTTGGATTAACGTCGCCATTACCCTGTTTGGCCTGCGTGACAAGCTGTCGGCCCGCAGTAGAACTCCGGGTCAGGGAGGGCGTGAACAAATGTAGGCATGCCCTGATATTGACCTTCCTCAGACGCGACACCACGATCATGCTGCGCCGAAATCGTTCATTTTGTAAGAACTCCGGTGTATGCTGTTTGCGTTCTTTCCCAGTCTTAAATCGATTCACTACCCGGTGGCGAATTTCAAGGCTGCCGCGGTGTGAACTTTCGGAGGCATCATGGCGTCAGGGATCAAGCGCAGGATTGTTTCAGCGTTCGCGATGAGCATTGCGTTGTGGGTGGCGACTCCGGCGGTCGCGCAGAAAGTAACCGTGGACGCCGACCCCGCCCATATCGCCAATACGTTCAGCCCAGTCCGTTCACTCGGAGCGGCGATTGACCGCCTGCGCACTGGCTCTCCCGACCACCTGCTGAAAGAACCTCTTCTGCACGAAATTCTCGGGGCGGGATGGCAGACCGTGACCTACCGTCAGAATACTGAGCTGATGGTCGAGGCCTGGCACTGGAATCCGGCAGGGAAGTGGAGCAACGCGGAAAAGCAAGAAGGATACTTCGTGGGCAGCGCGGAGCCGGGCGAAGCGATACACAGTTCGTGGGCGTATCCGCTGCCGCATCGCGGATTCAGCCGTGGCGACGGCAACGGCTGGTCGCGGCTCACCGACGGCGACTTGAAATCTTATTGGAAGAGTAATCCGTATCTGACCAAGGCTTTCACGGGCGAAGACGATTCGCTGCATCCGCAATGGGTGATTGTCGATCTCGGCAGCAAGATCGATCTCAACGCGATCCGCATCGCATGGGCCGAGCCTTATGCGAAGCGTTACGCAGTGCAATTCTGGACGGGCGAACTTGAGCCCTTTTACGACGGAACGACGAAAGGCACGTGGCAGACATTTCCGTTAGGAACAATAGACGACGGCAAGGGCGGGACCGTGACGCACAAGTTGATCTCATGGTCGATCCCGGTGCGCTACCTTCGCATCTGGATGACCGAGTCCTCGAACACCTGCGACAGTCATGGATCGTCCGACAAGCGCAACTGCGTGGGATACGCGATTAACGAACTCTATGTCGGAGCGCTGTCGGCTGACGGCGCATTCAACGATTATGTGACGCATTACCCGAGCCGCAATCAGACAGTGACCTGGCCTTCATCGGTCGATCCGTGGACTGCGGCCACTGATCTCGATCAATCGCGCGGCGACCAGGTTGGATTCGATTTCTTCATGACCAGCGGCATCACGCGCGGCTTGCCGACTATGGTGCCGATCGCGATGCTCTACGCGAATCCCGAAGACGCGGCCAATGAAATCGCCTATCTCTATAAACGCCACTATCCGATTTCGTGGATCGAGATGGGCGAAGAGGCCGACGGGCAGCATATGCTTCCGGAAGATTACGGCGCGCTGTACGTACAGTTTGCGACTGCCATTCATAAGCTCGTACCCGAGGCAAAGCTGGGCGGTCCTCCGTTTGAGGGAACATTCGGCGACGTTGAAGTATGGCCCGATGCAAACGGGAAAGTTTCATGGCTGGGACGATTCGTCGACTATCTGAAAGCGCATGGACGCCTCAGCGACTTCACTTTTTTCTCATTCGAGCATTACCCGTATCAGGACCGACCGACGTATTCGTGGGCCGATCTGTATCCCGAGCCGGGATATGTGAGCCACATCGTGCAAGTCTGGAAAGATAACGGCCTGCCGTCGAACATTCCTTTCTTCATGACGGAGGGCAACATCGGAGGCGGAGCCCCGCCCTCGTCCGTGAAAGCCGGCCTGTGGCTCGCGGACTATGTCGGCTCGATGATGGCCGAGGGCGCAGGTGGTACTTACTATTTCCACTACATGCCATATCCGGCAAACACAAGCGGCTTCGGAAATTTCTTATTGATCGACAAGGACTATAAAGTAACGGGTTATCCGCCGCAGTACATAGCGGCCCAAGTGATCACAAAAGAATGGGTGCAGCCGGTGGACGCGCCACACAAGCAGTTCAAAGCCTCGAGCGATGTCGTAGATGCCGCCGGAAACGTGCTGGTAACGGCCTATGCGGTTGAGCGTCCAGACGGACAATGGTCGGTGATGCTGGTCAATCGTGATCAGTTCAACGACCACGCGGTGAAGATTGCCTTCGACGGCGCCAGTTCGAATACGGGCACGAGGAATTCGAGTACGAGAGGCGACCGCTATTTTTCAGGCAGCGTTGACCGCATCACATTTGGATCCAACGAATATCAGTGGCACGAAGATGCCACCCAGCACGAAGAAGGACGTCGCGGGGAACGCGAGGGAGGACACGCCGATCCTGATGGACCGCCGTCGAAGTCAACGGTAAACGGCGACGCGCAAACCTTGTATCAACTTCCGAAGGCGTCGATCACCGTGCTGCGCGGCAAAATCGGAGAGTAGTATGCTGCGCCGATAAGCGATCTATTTCGCCGGCGGGAGACTTCCGCTTAGCAGACGTTGGTGCGCCTCCGTGAGCTGATCGGGAGTCATCCGTGTCTCCAGTTCGGTTACTTTTTGATCGCTCTGCTCGTAGCCTCCGCGCTGCGCCACGGAATACCAGACGTATGCATCAACGTAGCTCGCGGGATTATTCCCGTCGCCGTAGGCGCGTTCGCCCATCCGGAACTGGGCCTGAGGAAAGCCATGCTGCGCGGCGCGCTGCAGTAGCGCCAGGCCTTGGTTCTCGTCTTTCGGGATATCGCGGCCTTCGAAAAAGGCGTTCGCTAGTGCGAACTCCGCCGCGGGATCCCCGGTCTTCGCCTTTTCCGAAAGTTCGAAGAATTTTGCGGTACTCGCGCCAAACATTTTGAACTGCAACGTGAGGGTCAGGTGGGTCAGTACCGGACGGCCATACCTGCGGGCGGGTTCGAACTTCCACTTACTCACTGCCTCGATCGCTTTCTCGTCGAGCCCCATTCCCAACTTCTTCGTCACCACGATATTGCTGGGCTTGCCGTCGAGTCCCACGATAAGGCTCACGACGCAAGGCCCCTCGCGGTGGGCCTGGCGGGCCTCTTCGGTGTAATCCGGTTCCGGCGCGTAAATCGCGCGGGCATCGGTCACGACTGCGGCGCCGGGTTTGATAGTTCCTTTGCCGGTGGTCGGCGAGCCTTGAAGCGCCACAAGATTTTGCTGCTTTGCTTTCGCCTGTTCGGCCTCAAACCGGCGAACGGATTGCAACACATTTTCGACCGCGGCTGTCTGCTCTGGAGTGTGGCTCATCTTCAAAGCAAGATCGAGTGTATCAATCCCCTCTTTGCCCTTATTCATCCGCGCCAGCACCTGCGCCTGGTCGACGCGGATCTCGACCGTGCCCGGGTCGAGTTGGACGGCTCGTTGCATCGACTGATAGGCCTCATCGAGATTCTTGTGGCGCATCAGAAGCAACATTCCCAGTGCGTCATAGGCGAGCGCGAACGTAGGATTGATCTTAATGGCGGCGCGCAGATTCTCCTCGGCATTGGCCTGGCCAGCCGCGTCCGGCGTGCCTTTCTGTATCGTGGCCGATGCAACGCAATAATGGGCAAAGAAACGTTGAGCGTCGAGTTTGATGGCCTGCGCGCACGACCCGCGGGCCTCGTCGAACTTATGCTGTTGTAGAGCCACGAGTCCCATGATTTCGTGCGCGAAAGCATTGCCAGGATCATCGCGCAGCACGCCTTCCAGCAGCGTACGCGCGTCGCTCTCGCGTTGATCGTGGGCCAGGAAGCCGGCGCGGATGGTGTCGGCTTCATTCTGACTCAAGGCTCGAACGGTAAACGCGGAATCGTCCACATCGGTAGAGCCTGGCAGGGATACGAATGAGTGATCGTCGCTCGCGATGTCCTTGTGAAGCTCGGCCAGGAGTTGGGCCAAATCCCCGAAGGCCTGGGTTGCGGCCTCCACGGGGTCAACATTCTTTTGCAATAAGTCGATGTAGTCGTTCACGCGGTGAGTATTTTCTTTATCGTCCCTGGTCTTCAGGTAGTGCGCGAGCGCCACGACTCGGCATAAAAGACTGAGGCTTTGTCCTCTTCGTGGTAGTAGGGAGAATGCTGGTCCACGGCGAGCAGCGTGGGGAGCGGCAGCAGTGGATTATGCTCGAGAACGCTGAACAGTTCTGGACTTCCTCGCCCCAGGCGCACCTCGTCTTCGAGGATCAATGTGTTCTCGTAGTACTGTGCCAGGCCCTCGGTGAGCCATAACGGCATCCACTGGCCAGTCCTGGCGGTGACGAAGTGAGTGTACTCGTGATAAATCGGTCCGAACGGATGAACGCCCGCTCCGTTGAGCCAGATCAAGACATAAGTCTGGTCCGCGGACGGCTGAAAGAGTCCGGCAAGGTTTGTCTGCCCCGGCGCGAGGTAAACCGTCGGTTCGAGCGCTTGAAGATTCTTCTTGTCCGTTACCGCGAGAACCACGATGGGAGTCGCAGTATCGAGATCGGCTGCGGGGAATATCCGGTGAAACACCGCTCGCATCTGCTCGAACTGCCGGGTCACACGTCGGGCGTCTTTTTCGGTCGAGTTGGTGACAACGTCAAAGGATGGCGTGCGGACTTCAAGCCAGGCGTCAGCCTGAGCCGCCGCGAGACTGGCTAGAGCGGCGAGCAGGAAAATCGACGAAAAGGCGCGTCTGAACATCGTTGTGGCGTATACAGATATACCGAAAACGGGTGCGAGTCAAACGCTGGGGAAGCTGGGAACAATCTTTGAGGGCTCGGCAATAGATCAGTTTGAATTTCTCCGCGCACTGAGCGGCTTTCCTCCGCTGCGGCAAGACAGCCGGCATAACCTTCCTGTAAAATCAAACACGACGGAAGAGCATGACGACGCAGCTGTAACGCCTTCCTGAGTGGATCGTCGTAAGTTTCTGGCTTGATATCAGAAAGAATCCATCCACAATCATCCGCCGGGCAGTGATGCGGATCGCGCTGCGCAAAATTTCAATAGCGAATATTGACGAAATCAGGAGAACTCCACCATGGCAATCGGCCCCAAGATCGCAAAGACAGCAGACCGCAAGAAGGTGATGGACACCACCAAGAGCACGGATTGCCCCAAGTGCGGCAAGCCCACCCGCATCGTGAAGCGAGTGAAAGACCGCGAGCGCGGCGTCCCGGGCGGAGTTTACATTTCGTGTTCGGGATGTGAGTTTTTCGAGAAGCTGTAACAGCAGTTTCCAGTTTGAAGTTTTAGGCTTTCAACGGCCGGAGGGGGGAATCTTTCGCATCCGGCTGTTCTTTTCTTGGGAGGAGGGTCTCTATTCGAGGCCCACGGCGATTGCGAGGGCACGATCGAGTTCCCTTAGCTTGGTGCGCGAAAGAGATCCCACGAACTGAGTAAGGTGAGATTTCGCAAGGCTTCGCAGGTTGTCACAGATGATCCAACTCTCATGCTTTAGTCCCTCGTCAGGACCTACAGCGACTTGAGTCGAGATCCCCGCACCGTTTGTGAATACCGGCGCACAAACGATCGTGGAGTAACCAGAATCAATCAGGGCCTGCCGACTCACGACGACAACGAACCGATGACGCTTTGGGTCGTTTTCCGGCCGATGAGACCGATAAATATCTCCACGCAGCATTTTGTTGAAGCTCCTACCAGTCTTCTGGTGACTGGTATTCCAAGCCCTCTTCAGCGTCGCGGTTCAGCTTTTCTGCATGCCGGTTGATGAGCTCGATATCGCGCGCGTCGCGCTGCGCGCGAGCCCGGTCGCGCAAATACTGCAGAAGAATGCCCTCGATGAAGGCGGAGCGCGACTGCCGGGAGCCTGCGATGCGGTCAATCCCGGTCAACACTTCGCGCGAGAGTGTGATTGATGTCTTCTCTTTCATACTACCTTAATACTACCACGGGTAGGATGCGAATAAGAGGGATAATTCGGAGGTGCTAACATTGCCGGCATAGAATGGGCAATCTGGATTTTCATAGCCGTGATGCTTGGCCTTTACTTGTGGTCACACGTAACCGCTGGCCACGAGATCGGCAAGAAACTCCAGCCGTTCGTCGATGAACTTTTCGGTGTTACTCCCTCCGAACGCGAGCGCAAGGACAAAACATCGCCCGGTAATCCAAAAGCCAACTGATTCAATCTGAGGCAAAAGACACCTCCAGAGAGACGTTCAAGTTCTGGGAGTGTCCAGTTCCTACCGGCAGAACTTCTGCAAATCCGGCGGAGGCGGTGCGGGAATCGTGGCGAACTCTCCCGGCCAGCCCGTGCATCCGTGGGCGACCACGCTGCGGGTGACCGAGGTTTCCAGTTGTCGCGCTCGGTTCTTGGCCTGTTCCACCTGCGTGGTACCCAGGTCGGCTTCGAGCGCCTGCAAATCCCCCGCAACCTCACGATTGCCGGCATCGTTGCTCGCCAGCATCCAGATGTAGGCTTCAAATTTATCCTGCGGCACACCCTGGCCATCGCGGAGCAACCTGGCAAACTGCTGTTGCGCTTGCGGCAGACCCTGCTGCGAGGCCGCGCGAAACAATGCCGCTGCGTTCGGATAATCCTGACGTTCGAGTTTAATTTGGCCCAGCAGATACTGACCGAAGGGATTTCCGTGGCCGGTGGCGGATTGCAAGTACCCGGCGGCCTCGTTTAAATCGCGCGGTGCAACTACCCCGGCATAGATCAAACGCCCGGCGAGCCATTGCGCCAGCGGATCATCCTGATGCGCGGCTTTCTTGTACCAGGAAAGCGCCTGCCCGGGTTCTTTCGGAGTGAATGTCCCGGTCTCGTACAAATATCCCAGCACAACTTCGGCCGGGGCGTAGCCGAGGTCGGCAGACCGATGAAAATATTCGATCGCATTCGCGCCACTGCGGGTGGCATCGCTGCCCACCAGAGCGTTCATGCCTTTTTCAAAAAGCTGCGGCGCATCCAGTCCTGCTGTGGTTTGAGCACCGGCAAAAGACGCGATCCCAAAGCAAACAAGAAAAGCAGCAAGCAGTCGACGCGACATGAATGAGCCCTCAGAGAACATGGTGGGCGCAAAAGCAGGGAACCGCAAGGCACGTCAGCGAAGGCACAGAAGTAACGCGGGGAGCCTGATTCTCTTTGCGTTTTTGCGGATTTTCTTCGCGACTTTTGCGGTTAAGGGCTTTCCCGGCGGCAACTACTCAGCGCGTGAGCCGTTTAACGGCGGCGTCAACCCGGTCGAATCGGGTCCCCGGCACGTTCTGCGGATCGTGCTGAAGCTGGCGAAATAAGACGAGCGCCTCGTCGCGCTTGCCTGAAATCTCATCAAGGATGGCGCGAATAAACTGCTGCTGGAAGTTATCAAAGGGAGCCCATTCAGAGAGCGGACGGTCGATCCACCGGTAAGTTGCCCAGGCGTCTTCCGGCGGCACAGCCGAAAGAACGGCACGAAGTTCCGCTTCGCTGCCCACACCCGGCATGTACATGGAATGAATGCGCCCGCGAACGTTGTCGCTGATCGGCTCGCTATCTTTCCTCATTTCATTGACCACGCGAATCAGCTCCGCCCGCACCTCAAGATTGCCGTCTCTCTTTTCCATCATGGATTCCAGCTGGCACTGCCGCACGAACGCTCTGGCCGTGCCGCCCTGCAGTGCGACGGCAAAATGTTTCTTCGCATCTGCAAGCCCGAAGTTGTAAAGCAGCAGCCAGTCTCCCATCATCGCGTTGGCGTAGACATTGTTCGGATCCATTTTTAGCGCGCGTTCAAGATTTTCTTTGACGTTCGCGTCTTCATAGGTCAGACGAACTTTCGCCAGGTTCAGCCATGCCAGGTGAGCAACAAGGTCGGTTTCCCGATATCCCTTGCCGGTGGTGAGTCCGGACTCGAGCACGGGGCCGATCCGCGTCGAAAGATCGCGGGCCTTCTGCGTGACCTCGTTGTCGTCTTTGCCGGACACGCGAAAATCCTCGATCCAGAGCATGGCAGCATCCAGGCGGGCGTGAATTGCGGGAACATAGTCTGGATCGGACTTCAACAGGTCTGAGTAGGTGTCGAATGCGGCGGCGTACTCACCGATTTCAGCCTGCTTCTGACCGGCGGCGAGCATCATCTTGGAATGGCGGTCCTGCGTCCACCAGCCCTTCAACGGACCCACCACGCCGCTGAGCCCGGTGATGAGTCCGATCACCGCTGTGGCGGCGGCAATCCATTTCAAGAGCTTTCCGGATCCCGACTCTTTCTCGGGTACTTGCTTGGTTCTGCAGTGGAAGCAGACAGCCGCGTCAGCAGGGATAGGTGCTCCTTGCAGGCGATGCAGAGCTTCTGACCGGGCGCGGCGTTAGCCTGGGCCATAGTTTCGCAGAATATTACGACGGGCAGCGGAAAGCGAGTACCACAAAGGACACGAAGTCCCACGAAGGAAAACATTGCGAAGGGTTTCCTTCGTGGCCCTTCGTGTCCTTCATGGTTTAAAGTTTTACTTGATCTGCGCCAGAATCGCTCTCGCTTCGGCAGCCGGATCGGCGGCCTCGGTGATGGGTCTCCCGACCACGATGTGGCTTGCTCCCGCAGCGATTGCCTTAGCCGGAGTGACGACGCGAACCTGATCTCCCACATTGCTGCCTGCAGGGCGCACACCCGGAGTGACCACAGCGAACTTGTCCCCCAATTCCGTGCGCAACCTGGCAGCCTCGCGGGCTGAGGCGACGATGCCTTGGCATCCGCTTGCCAGCGCGACGGTCGCAAGGCGCACGACGCTTTCTTCCACCGACCCCTGGACGCCGTTTTTCTCCAAATCAGCAGCGTCGAGGCTGGTGAGCACAGTGACGCCGAGCACCATCAGCCCTGCGCGTGCTTTCGCGGCGTCGACGGCTGCGCGCAGCATCTTCCCGCCGCCGGTGGCATGCACCGTCAGCATGCTGACGCCGAGCTTGGCCGCTTCCGCCACGGCCGCTCCCACGGTTGTGGGGATGTCGTGATACTTCAGGTCGAGAAACACCTGCCGGCCGGAAGCCACGAGATCGCGCACCACCTGCGGACCTTCGGCAGTGAAGAGTTGCATGCCGACTTTATAGGTCAGCGCCGAGTCTCCCACCGCCGCGACGATCTTTTGTGCGGCGGCGGCGGTGGACACATCCAGGGCGACGATGAGCCGCTGCCGCGGATCGTTACTTCGCGGATCGTTACTGCTCGGGTCGCCATCGCGTAAATCACCACCGCGATGGCTCACGCCACCGTGCGCAAAGGAAAGGGATGTTCGCATCCCCACCAGTTTAAGGTTTCTAGCGGAGTTCCGCCACGGAGGGATTGTTGACGGCAACTGTCTCGTATTTGGTCCTCGGCTGCGACGCCGTCCGAGAGGGATGGACTAAATCCAGACGCACACGCTGGACGCCGCGCTTGTCATAACCAAGAGCGGAGGCAGCGCCATAAGACAGGTCGATGATCCTGCCTGGGACAATCGGCCCCCGGTCATTGACCCGGACCACGACGGCCCGGCCATTGCGCAGGTTTGTGACCCTGACGTAGCTTCCCAGAGGAAGGGTCAGGTGGGCGGCCGTCATATCGTACATGTCATAAGGCTCGCCGCTGGCGGTCGGTTTTCCGTCGAAATTCTCGCCGTACCATGAAGCTGTACCAATTTGATACGGTTTGGGCTTACCGGCCTGTATACGGACTTCGGGTTTGGTTTGGGCTTTACTATTTGGTGCTGGTGTCGCCCCCGAGTTGTTCGGTCCCTGAGCCGCTCCCAGGCTGGCTACAACGACAACGAGCGCCAGTCCATGAGCAAAAGTGCTTCGCATTCAGTTCTCCTCGCATACTCAAAAGTGTCCTAGCCATGGCCTTCGGTACTTTGGACGTGATTCTGAGATGCTAGCGGCGTGCCAAACTACCTGTCAAGGCCACTCGGGGGGTGATTTGGTGACCTCGTAGTAATCGACTTCACACGTAACGTGTTTATAATTTAATAACATACAGGTAAGCGCCTTTGTTTGAGGCAAGTTACGCATTTACTAAATGGTAAATAACGCACGGACGGCGGCAAGGTAGAATTTACAACTGGCATGGAATCAGTGATTTACAGTTGTGCTGTTCATAACGTGCATGGAATCATATATTTACAGAGGTGACTTGCAAGGCAGCCTCTGGATTATTTTTCCCCAAAGGTAACTTCGACTCCCTGCCTCGGCGAGCGCTCGCTCCTGGAAAAAGGGTACTATCGGGACTCACTGGATCGGAAGTTCATGGCCGAAAAACAGTTAGTCGTGCTCTCCGTCGCCGGATTTGACCCTGCCTCCGGGGCGGGCGTGACTGCCGACATCAAGACCATCGCTGCCCACGGCTGTTATGGGGTCGCTTGCATCACTGCTTTGACCGTCCAGTCGACCTCCGGTGTGCGTCGGGTCGCGGCCACCGACCCGTCCCTAATCTCTGAGACCCTGGAAGAATTGGCTGCTGATTTGGACATTGCCGCGGTGCGGATCGGGATGCTGGGGTCGGGGAGAGTAGTCAAAGCGGTCGCGGACTTCCTGATCCGCCAGCCGTCTGGCCAAAAAGCAAACGCGCAGCGCAGGTCTCGTTTGCCTAACGTTGTACTGGATCCCATCCTCAAGTCGTCCTCCGGTGCGCAGCTCATCGACGCAGCCGGAGTCCGCCTCATGATCGACCGTCTGATCCCCCTAGCCGACGTCATCACTCCCAACATCGACGAGGCTGCGGCTCTAACCGGCATGAAAGTGACGGACTTGGACGAGATGAAAGCCGCCAGTTCCAAACTGCATGAGATGGGAGCTCCCGCCGTGGTTATTACTGGTGGCCATCTCGAAAGGGCTATTGACCTCTTGAGTTTCACGACAAAACATGGAGTGCAGCAGGAAGTCTTCAAGGCAGAACGGCAGCACTCGAACTCAACTCACGGCACCGGATGCGCCTTCGCCACAGCTATGGCATGCCATCTAGCGCTTGACCGGGGATTGGCCGAAGCGGCGCTTCTGGCCAAGACCTACGTAACCGCGGCAATCAGCTATGGGCAGCCTCTGGGGCGCGGAACCGGCCCTGTGAATCATCTCTATCGTATGAGCCAGCAACGCCGTGCCGCAGGGTCAGGCGGGGGCTCGGAAAGCGGTCCGAGAAGCGAATCGTAGAAATGGGGAGCCGCTTGAGTGGAGCGAGCTATTCGCTGTCAGGATTGGAAGGCTTCTTCAACAGGATTCCCGCGACAAACGACGCCGTTGCCGCCAGCAGCCACTCTGCGCGGTAGAACTGGATCGCCTGCCAATCCACCAGATTCCGGGCCGTAAGCAAGCCAACGAGCAGAGCACCAGCAACACATCCCAAGCCGACGACAAAGGCGATCAACGACGCGGTCGGAAGGCCGACCCTGCGCTTAATCTCATGGAAATGAAGATAGTGCAGCCAGCTGGGAACAGTGATTTTTCGCCAGATGCTGGGGAGAGCAGCTACGACCGCTCCGGTGCGTGTCACCGTTTTTTCCCAAAGTCCGGCTATCTCGGCCGCATCGGCCTTGGCTGCAGCGCTGATTGTTTCCGGACGACGACCGCCGCAGGAGTGGCAAAAGCGAGAACCAAGCAGGAACTCGGTGCCACAGCGGGGACAGGTTTCGGCCATAGTTGGAACGACAGTCCGCACGATGACATCAACTTCCTCCGTCATGACTGGGGAGGGCGGCCGCCAAAAATCCTGCTGGGTTTCATTTGCAACTTCAGCCATAAGAGAGTTTCTTTGCAGCAAAATGCTTAATGGTGCATTGGCATCTGTACCGCCAAATCCCGGATGCGTCTAAGTCCCGAATCTTCAGATACTTGCATTTTTTTCCGAAGGCCGTCTGCACGACAACAAGGGCAATAATTACTCGCGCGAGCGAGTAAATTGAACCAGTTACGAAAGCAGGTAGACTCCGGAGCGCCCAACAAAAACAACTGAACCGGTGCGGGACGACTTGCGGTCCCGGTGCAACTGAGCTCCATTCAGTGCACCGGAACGGCTTTGTTCGAGCAAGCGTGCCCGCGACCTGGGTCAGTGTTTGTCTGCGCAAATTATAGGGACGTAGGCAGCCGATCGCAGGTGCCATTGCAGGTACGTAGATAACGGTCCTGGTGCGGGCGCTTTGGTTCCAGTGGGCTGAAACGAGAGCGGTCTTGGGCGCTGAAGCGTCCAGAAGTGGTCCGACGCAATCCTCAGTGGAGAGGGTTCGAGCCTCCCGCCGATTAGTGCACTGAAGGGCATGCTCAGGCATGCCAGTCGCAGTTCGTTTAGACTAAGAAGAATCTGTTTGTGAAGAGTCAGAAGAAAAAGAACCGGACTCGCTTGCAGCAAGCCGCGACCGCGGCCCTTATTTTGCTGTCGCTCTGGTTTGCGCCTGCAAGCGGCGCTGCCCAGACCCAACCCCCCTCCTCTGCGCCCCATTTCGCGCCGCATGATGCCCAGACCGACGTTGCCTTCGACCATTTTTACAACATGGAATACGACCGCGCGACGCAGGAATTCGAGAGGATTCTAGAGAAGCATCCCAACGATCCGTTCGCGGTGAATCGGTTGCTGACCGTAGTCCTGATGCGCAATCTGTATGAGACCGGGGGCATGAATACAGGGGATTACGCCAACGACAACTTCATTGGCCGCACCCCGCGCCCGACAGATCCGAAGATAAAAGCGCGAATAAAGGAACTTGTGGATCGTGCCGAGAACCTGGAAGAACAGGAACTTAAGGCGAATCCCAAAGACGTGAATGCGCTGTATTGCCGCGGGGTCACGCGGGCGCAGTTTGCCGTGTATACCGGACTGGTGGAGCGGGCTTGGTTTTCGGCTCTGCGCAACGCTGTGGGGGCACGCCATGATCACGAACATGTGCTGGAACTCGATCCCAACTACATTGACGCCAAGATGGTGGTGGGCACACACAACTATGTCGTCGGCAACTTACCCTGGAGCGTAAAAGTTGCCGCAGCCTTGGCGGGGCTCAGTGGATCGAGGGAGAAAGGTCTTGAATATCTACGCGAGGTTGCCAAGAGCGAGAGCGAGAATGCGGCGGACGCCAAAGTTCTGCTGAGTCTGTTCCTGCGCCGCGATCACCAGTATGGCGAGGCGCTTGGGTACATGCAGGAGCTTACGGCGAAGTATCCGAAGAACCACTTGTTCCCCACCGAAGTCGCCAACCTGCAACGTTCCGCGGGCCACCTGGACGAAGCTGAGGCCACGTACCGCAAAGTCTGGCAGAACGGCCGGGAAGGCAAGTACGGAACGTTGCACTACGAAATGGCGGCGTGGGGATTGGGCGAGCTCTTGCGCAGCAAGAAAGACCTCGCCGGCGCGGCCGCGGCCTACGAGTTGGTGAATGAAGCGCCCAACCCTGATCCCGACATTCTGCAAAGGGCGAATCTCTCCGCGGGAGAGATGTACGACCTGCTGCAGAAGCGTGATCTTGCCATGAAGAAATATCAGACGGTGCTGGCAGGGAACGCCAATACCGGTCCGGCCGATCAGGCGCGGCGCTACATCCGGGAGGCGTACCGGGAGTAGCTGGTGAGAAGCCCATGACTTCTTTAGCGCCGACGCCCTCGCGCGCCGGCCTGATCACCGCACACGCGTGAGCAGGGATAGTTGACGTCTGCTGAGGGGAACTGCGCGGGCTATAATTTCGTATTAATCTGTGGAGGCCGAGCCATGTACTGCAACTACTGCGGAAAATTGATTCAGGATGACGCTGCGGTGTGCGCCTATTGCGGCGTTCGCGTGGGGGCTTCGCTGGCCCGGACGAAACTTGTGCGTCCGCGCCTGGGCCGCAAGATTGCGGGCGTTTGCATCGGTTTCTCCGAATACTTCGATCTCGACGTCACACTTGTGCGCGTGGTGTGGCTGATTGTTTCGTTTACGACGGTGATCGGCATGATTTCGTATCCGATTGCGTGGATCATCATGCCGGAAGAGCCGCTGCTGCTCTCCGCGCCGGCCGGTGCTCGGCAAGCCACCAATTTCTGATGTCCCCCGGATGAGGGCCTCCGGGCTCCATGTCCCGTGCCTGCGATGTGATTAAATCTCTGCATGGAACGCGTTTCTTCCCGGCATATCAAGAGCGGCGACACTGAGATCGCTTACTGGACGCTGGGCGATGGCGCTCCTGTCGTTCTGCTGCATCCTTTTCCCGTCAATCATGAATTCTGGCTGCCAGTGGCCGACAGGCTGGCCACGCGCTACCGGATCATCATGCCGGATCTGCGGGGGCACGGTAACTCCGGCGTGGGCGAAGGTCCGGCCACCATGGACAAGCACGCCGCGGACATTGCGCAGGTCATGAACGACGCCGGTGTTGGCCGCGCTCCGCTGATTGGAGTCTCGATCGGCGGCTACGCGCTGTTTGAGTTCTGGCGGAAATACCGCGGGCGCGCGGCTGCCCTCGGCTTGTGCAACACGAAGGCTCCCACCGATAACGCTGCAGGCCGCTCCGGACGCCTGCAGGCCGCCAACGATGTTCTGGAGTGCGGGACTGAACCCTTCTTCGAGAGCATGTTGACGCGCATTCTGGCTAAGACCACACAGGAAACACGTCCCGACTTGGTCGACGGCGCCTTGCGCATGATGCGCAAAATGTCTCCCCAGGGCGTGGCGCAGGTGCAGCGTGGCATGGCCGAGCGGCCAGACTCGGTCGATACATTGAAAACCATCAATGTTCCCACGCTGCTCGTAACCGGAGACGAAGATGTCTTCACCGGCATCAACGAAGCCGAACTCATGCGCGGGCAGATCGCCGGCAGCCAGATGCGCGTGATCCCCAAAGCAGGGCACTACTCGGCGTGGGAGCAACCCGAGGAAGTTGCTCGGCTGCTGCGCCAGTTTCTGGATGGACTTTAGGCTGAAGAGCTCGCCTTAGTCTAGAATCGTCAACGCTATGAAGATACCCACGCTCGCTCTTGTCCTGGCCGCCTTCGCAACCAGCGCTTTTCCGCAAACACCGGCTGCGCGCCCTCGCATCACAGGGATCGACCACGTGTCGTTCTATACGACCGCGCCTGACGGCGTGAAAAAACTCTATGGCGACGTGCTTGGTTTTGCCTCTGCCGCGCCCGTCGAAGCCGGTGGTACGGTGCGCTACATGGTGGGTACGCAGTGGGTTGGGTATAGCGCTGCGCCGGATCCGAAGGCCACCGACCGCATGGACCATGTTGCGTTCACGACTGACAACATCGTCGCCCTGCGCCGCTATCTGAATGAGAAGGGAATCAAGGCGTCGCAGATTCAAGGGCGCTCCGACCATAGCCTGAGCTTTACGGTCGACGATCCTGAGGGGCATCACATTGAGTTCGTCGAGCGGGGCAAGGGAGAAGCGGCACCGGTCGCGGCTTCCGCCGTATCGCGGCACATGATTCATACCGGATTCGTGGTGTATCACCGCGATGCTGAAGATCACTTCTATCGCGACGTTCTCGGCTTTCGTCCCTACTGGCATGGCGGGATGAAAGACGGTGATACGGACTGGGTGGCCATTCAAGTTCCCGAGGGCACCGACTGGCTCGAGTACATGCTGAACCAGCCTGAGCACATGGATCTGCAACTCACCGGAGTGATGAATCACATCTCGCTCGGCGTCGCGGACATGAAGAAGGCGCAGGCCATCATGGAATCGCACGGCTGGAAATCGCACGGGGACGAGCAGGCGGAGATCGGCAAAGACGGCAAGTGGCAGCTTGATGTGTTCGATCCCGATCTGTCGCGTGTGGAATTAATGGAGTTCAAGCCGACGCAGAAGCCGTGCTGCTCGGACTTCACGGGGCCGCATCCGTCGGAATGAGGTGGCGTGTCGAGGTCAGACCTTGAGAAAGATTCGTTTCCGCCACAAAAGCCAGAGCAGCGTCCAGCAAAACAGCACTGCAGCCAGCGAATAGATAAGTGAAGCATTGGCCGCGCTCGCGCCTAGCGATACCAGCCACGCCTGTGCGGCTTCGTGCCAACTCATGGTGCCACCGTTCGGGTTTTTCACCGTGAAGCTATAGCCAGGACCGTAGACCAGCGAATCGGCAACGAAGCCAGTGATGGCATTCATCCCGAAGACTAAGATCGGCATCGTCCACAGGCCGCGCCATTTCTTGATATCCAACGTCCAGTAAAAAAAGGCGAGAAAAATCAAGGCGAAGCCGCCGGTAAGCAGCACGAACGAACTGGTCCAGAGATTTTTATTGATGGGAAACCAGTGAGTCCAGATCAGGCCCGCCGCCAGAGCGAGAATTCCGGCATAGACCATGCGAGCGACTTTTGTCCCTGGACTCTGCTCTGAACGCAGCCAGTGGCCAGTCAGCACCCCCATCAGAGTCGTTCCGATTGCAGGAATCGTGCTGATGAGCCCCTCGGGATCGCGCATGCCGTTGTAGAGGCGTCCGGGGAAAAGCTTGCGATCCAACCACGCGACGAGATTGCGTTCAGGATCCATGAACGGGATGTTGTGCCCCGGAATGCCGAGGCCGGGGACTGGGACGAAACGCAAGAGAGCCCAGTAACCGACAAGACAAACGCCCAACGCGATGGCTTGCGTGCGGCGGTTGGTCCACAGCACAAGAATCGCCGCCACAAAGTAACAAAGGGCAATGCGCTGAGTAACACCGTAAATACGCCAGGTGTGCAGGTCCAGGCCAACGAGAGGGGAGACGTTTACGAAGAGGCCGATGGCGATGAGGATGAGGCTTCGGGTGAAAGCGTGAAACAGGATTTTTCGCCGCGATTCGCCGCGGCGGAGGCGGGCCGCGAACGAAAACACCATGGACACGCCGACCAGAAACACAAAAGAAGGGAAAATGAAGTCGGCTGGCGTCCAGCCATTCCACTCCGCGTGTTTGATGGGCCAGTAGGCGAGATCGTCGCTGCCTGGGTTGTCGACGAGAATCATGCCGGCGACAGCTAGTCCGCGGTAAAGATCGACGCTTACCAGGCGCTCCGAAGCAGACTTCACAGTCCCGCTCAAGAGCGATTGAGTTTGAACCGGCAGTGCGGTCGCCATGATTGCCGATAAATATAACTGTGAACTCTGTGATTGTCATTAAGGGGCCTCGGCGTTTTTTTGCAGGCCGAGAACCAGGAACAGAGGACTGGGCTTTTGCTACAATCCTCGCGATGACACCGACAATGACAACGATCGAGTCAGTTTTGGTTCCTCCGCAAACCGCCGTCAGCGCGAAAGGCGATGGCGCCGCCGTGGACGTGAGCGGCGCTTCCAGCCGCGTGTTCCTGGTGACGCTGGCGATTACGAAGATTATCGAGCAGGAATCGCTCGGCGTCAGCATCTTCGGGTCAGCCGACGGCGTCGCGTGGGAGACGAAGTCGCTTGCGGCGTTTCCGCAGAAATTTTATTGCGAGGAGTCTCCGTTGCTCCTCGATCTGAGCGCGCATCCGGAGGTGAAGTTTGTACGCGCCCACTGGGAAGTCGCGCGCTGGGGACGCGGCACCGAGACGCCGATGTTTGAGTTCGGAGTTACGCTGCGAGAAGTTCCCGCCAGCATTCTGAAAGAAACCGCTCAGCACCGGTAACCCCGCTCGATCCTGCCGCCCCACACTGGAGTGCTCGTCCGTAGTCGCGTGGGTCGCGACGCGCGACGGGTTTGGGCCAGCAATCCGTGTAACGCTGCTTGCTTCGCTCGGGGTGGACGAAGGCGTTCGTCGCACATGGGCAGTGGTGCCTTCTGTCCTTTATATTCAATCCAGGATGAAAAACGAGTCGGAAGTGATTGTGCGCCCGGGGCGCGGTTTGCGCGGGACTGTTCTGTTGCCGGGAGATAAGTCGATTTCACATCGGTACGCGATGCTGGCGGGGATCGCCGAGGGGCCGTCGCGGCTGGAAAATTATTCGACCGGCGCCGACTGCGCCAGCACTCTAGGGTGCATGCGCGCGCTGGGGGTCACTTGGGAGCGGAAAGATAGCGTGATTGAAGTGCAGGGGCGCGGGACGACGCTAGTTGCGCCTGGCGGTCCGCTGGATTGCGGCAACTCAGGCTCGACCATGCGCATGCTGAGCGGCATCGTCGCCGGACAGAAGTTCACCAGTGAAATGATCGGCGACGAGTCGCTCTCGCGACGGCCGATGGGGCGTGTGATCGAGCCCCTTTCGGCGATGGGGGCGCAGATTGTATCGGAGGGCGGAAAGCCGCCGTTGCTTATCGCCGGCGCCAATCTCAAAGCCATCGAGTACAAAGTGCCGGTGGCCAGCGCGCAGGTGAAATCCTGTCTGCTGTTTGCAGGCCTGTTGGCTGAGGGCGAGACTCGAATCGAAGAGTCCGTACGTACCCGGGACCATGGCGAGGTGGCGCTGCGCGCTTTTGGCGCGCAAGTGGAGCGCAAGAGTGTCGGCGGCGGAAACGAAGTGGGGATTCGTGGTGGTCAGACATTGCGGGGAATCGAGGCGCGCATCCCGGGCGATCTTTCGAGTGCAGCGTTCTTTCTGTGCGCGGCCGCGCTCTTTCCCGGATCGCATCTGATGATTCCCGATTTGCTGATGAATCCCACGCGCGCCCGTCTGCTCGACGTGCTCATGCACATAGGCTTGCGCGTTTCGGTGACGCAACTGGAGGAGGTTCACGGCGAAATGATCGGATCGTTGCAGGTCGAGGGCGCAACTTTGAAGGGAGCGACCATCGCCGGCAGCGACTCCGCGGCGCTGATCGACGAGATTCCGGTACTGGCGGCAATCGCGCCCTACACCGAGCAGGGAATGGAGGTTCGGGATGCGAAGGAGTTGCGCGTAAAGGAGTCGGACCGCATTGCGGCCGTGGCTACGAATTTGCGGCTCATGGGCGCGCAAGTCGAAGAACGCGAGGACGGATTGAAGATTCCTGGTGGGCAGAGTTTGCACGGTGCGGAGTTGGATTCTTTCGGCGATCACCGCATTGCCATGGCGTTTGCGGTGGCAGGGTTGCGCGCGTCAGGAGAAACTTTGATTCGTGGGGCGCAGTCGGCGGCGATTTCGTACCCGGCGTTTTTTCACATGCTGGAGGAAGTTGTGGAACGGTGATCTGCGCGTGAAGCCCCTTCAGGTATTCTTTGCCCGCGTCGCTGGCTAACCGGGATTTACTCTTCAGTTTCGCCCAGGTCAGGCTCGGGCTAATGCATGCAGCCGTTGCGCGGTCGTGTCAGGCCGCACCGAATGTTACGAATCATTCTGCACTCACCCTCCGCAGTAACTTTCGGTCTATTACCGGCGTGACCTGTTTTGACCGGTTTCCTCATAGAAAAATACTCCATAGCTGGCGGACCTGTCCCGGCTCGCGTTTCACGTGGGTTCGTCTCAATCCTCTGGGGGTTAACATGCGCTTCAAATTGGTGGTGTGCGTTGTGCTGATCGCCTCGGCAGCTTATGCCAAAGAGCCTAGGGCCTACCAGACGGGCACACTCCTGCAGATGGATTCGGTGCGGTGCGGCGTGACTGAGAAAGATGCAACGAGCTTGGCTGGTGAAATCCTCGGCACGGACTCGGGCAACAAGAAGACTCAGGAAGTGCTCTGCCAGGAATATGTCCTGCAAGCGGAGAGAGTGATCTATCGCATTCGTCCGCAGGGTGAGAAGCATCCCATTCTCCTGCCCGTAGGCGAGCGGGCGCAGTTCCGGCTGGACAAAGACAAAATGTTATTGCTTGTGGAAGATCGCGACAGCAAAGAGCGCAAATTTGTCGTGGTCTCCGTGACGCCGCGGACTGATAGCAGCACCGCGGACGCTATCCCAGCTCGCTTGAATCATCTGCAATAACGGCACCGAGCAACGCTTAACGGGCAGTAGTCAGCACGGGGTTTGACCCTCTTTTCCTTTTCTTCGCTCTTCTATTTCTCCACAACTCTAGCGCGTGAAATGGCGTCAAAGGGTACGTCTGGCCAGCCACATGTTCCGCTCCCTTTCCGCCGCTGCCGGGGGAGAAGTGTGCGCTGCTGACAATATGAAATGGGAGAAAATTTAATGAAGCACAAATTCTTGTTGTTGACGGCCCTATTATCTTTCGCAGTCGCGCCTCTCGCGGTGGCTCAGTCCAGTGACCATGTTGAGGTGGGAGCGTTCGTGGATTATTTCAGGCTGAGCGACGCTTCGCCCGTGAGAAACTTCATTGGCGTCGGCGGCCGCGCGGCGGTCAGCATTCGTCCCAGCGTGCAACTGGAAGCCGAAATGGCATACGACTTCAAGCGGAACTTCACGAACACGTTCACCGATGGAGTGACAACCGAGGTGGTGAATACGCAATTTCACACGCTGCACGGATTCTTCGGCCCGAAGTTTCAGACCGGTTCAGGTCCCTTCCGCGTCTTCGTCACCGGCAAGGTTGGTTTCGATAACTTTAGCGTCAATAACCAGAATGCTACAACCGGTTTCGTTAACACTGTGGGACTGACCAGGGGCACGACAGACTTCGCGGTTTATCCAGGCGGAGGTTTCGAAGTGTTCGCCGGTCCGATTGGCATTCGCGCTGAAGTGGGCGACGATATTTATTTCGACCACGGAGCTCATAACAACCTTCGCGTGACGTTCGGTCCGCAATTTCGGTTTTAGGAGCTGACCCGGTCAGCTTCGAAAACGTGCCACGGCCCGCGACGGCGGGCCGTTACTGCCACGGGCAAAAGACGGCAGAGAAGCTCTTTGCGGCGAACAGCTCATCCTGACGGTCGCTTTCCACGCCATTTCTCGTGATACATTATTCGGACTGCTGCTGGCTGCCGCCGAGGTCCCGGCAGAGTTCGGGATTTTTTCGCGACTATTCAGGAAGGAGCGACCTTATGGCCACCCTCCGCGATCTTCTCAAAGACCGCAAAGTGTATTCCGTCGAAGCCACCCGCACAGTGCTGGAGGCGGCGCGATTTATGATGGAGCACAATTTCGGTGCCTTGCCGGTGCTGCGCAACGGAGAACTAGCGGGCATCATTTCGGAACGCGACATCATGAACCGTGTGGTGGCCGTTGGGCGCACGCCGGGCACCACGGCTGTGTCGGAAGTGATGAGCGCGAACCCGCGCGCAGTTTCCGCGGACGAAACCGTGGAAGAGTGCCTGTTTATCATGAAGGAATTCGGATTCCGCCATCTCCCCATTGTGGATGGCAAGGAACTGAAGGGCGTAGTTTCTCTGCGCGATATTCTGATGCACCAGGCGGAGATTCAGCGCCAACCGCATCGGGCAGCATCGTAAAAATTCAGACTTCCGGCTTCGGACTTCAGACCTTAAGCCTTAAAACTAAAATTCTGGAAATTGCATCCCTGCGCGCAAGCCAAGCCTGACGGTCTAAGCTCTGCCGTCTGGCGCTTGTGTTCTAGTCCACCGTCAGACCGACGGTCGGAGCCGCGGTCGTGGTGCCGGTATTGCTCGACGTGACTCCATTGGCATCCACGCCGACAAGTGTGAACGTGTACGAATTCATGGGCGTGAATCCAGTGACGTTAGTAGTTGCTACGTTGTTGTTCCCACAAGCCGGGATGAGCAGGAACGATGCGCCCAACACGAACAAGGCCAGTAATCCCCACATCCTGCGCGAGCGTTTTCCGCCCACCGCGGCGCCTAAGCCCGAGAATGCCAGCAAGGGTAGCGGCAACCAAATCGCATACAGGTTAGGTCTGGGGGTTGAATTCCTGTCGGTTATCGGTCCGACCGTGTTAATCGAGATTACCGACGTGCCGGCGACCCCACTGACGACGGGGACGACGGCCGGCTTAAATGAGCATATGGGAGGAATCGTCACCAGCGGCGTGATGGACGCGCACGACAGGGTGACATTTCCGGTATAGCCGTTGAGAGGATTGACCGAGACCGTGCCTTGACCCCCGCTGCCCGCATGAACGCTACTAGGCGCGACGGGGGCCGCGACTGTAACGGTGAACTGAGGCGTCACCGCCAGTACGGTCAGATTCTGCTGCGCGGAAACCGAACCCGAAGAATCAGTCCCAGTGATGGTGATCGAGTAAAGGCCGGGAGGCGACGAACCCGTCACGGAATTAGTCGTAATCGTGGCTACCGCTCCCCCAGGAGCAACCACCGAAACCGGACTTACTTGGCAGTCGGGGAAATTGGCTGGCTGTGGCGAAACCTGACAAGTCAGATCAACGGACGCGCTTGAACCGCCGAGAGTAATGTTGGAAGAAGACGTTCCGCCTGGGTTAATGGCACCAGGCGAAAGCGGAGCCGCCACTAGTGTGAAGTCCGCTTGCGCGAACGCCGACGGCAGCATGGTCAGAAGAAAGACTGCGAGACACAGGCTAACGCTGTGGCGCGGCATCGGTAGTTTCTGGATGGGTTTTAGCGACTCGGATCTCAGCATGAACTGGTTTCGACTCAACTAGCTTCGATTCTCGCGACAGCCCAAAGGCTGCCTGACGGGAATCCTGCCATGGAATCCTCCATACTACCATTCTCGCCGCCGGGACGGGATTGCCGCGAATCAATTGCCTCTGCTGGCGACTGTCGTTTACATTAGTTGCCTCATGCCCGCAACTGGAGAGCGTTTCGAACGTGCGGTCGCGATTATGAAGCGGCTGCGCGCCCCTGGAGGTTGCCCCTGGGACCGCGAGCAGACGTTCGATTCCATCAAGCCTTATACCCTGGAAGAAACTTACGAAGTCCTGGAAGCGATCGACAATCGGGACTGGCCTGAACTTGCCGGCGAACTCGGTGACCTGCTGCTGCAGGTGCTGTTCTACGCAGAGATGGCGGAGGAGCAGGCCTCGTTTTCGATTGATGACGTTGTCGAACGGCTTTCGACCAAGCTGGTGAACCGGCATCCGCATGTGTTCGGAGATGTGAAGGCTGACACTTCGGCCGAAGTGAAGCGCAACTGGGAGACGCTGAAGGCGGAAGAGCGACGGAAGCGGGACGGCATCGATAGTATTGCAACTGAAAGGTCTGGTGGGGAAAAACCACGGTCGGTCCTTGCCGGGGTCTCGACCGCGATGCCCGCTTTGCTCGAAGCCCACAAGCTGAGTTCGCGCGCAGCCGGGGCAGGATTCGATTGGCCGAATATTGAAGGGCTGTTCGACAAACTGCGCGAAGAAACCGACGAGCTTCGCGAGAATCTCAAAGAGTTTCCCGAGCCCGGGCCGCGACCGCAAGGCCGGGGAGTGGCAGGCTCGGGACGTCCGGTGATCTCACAGGAATTGCAGCAGAACCTGGAAGAAGAAGTCGGAGATCTGTTTTTCGTGCTGGTGAATGTCGCGCGGTATCTGGCAGTCGATCCGGAGTCGGCATTGCGCAAGACGAATCGCAAATTCAAGCGCCGGTTTCAGTGGGTGGAAGATCGCCTGCACCAGGAGGGGCGGTCTGCGGACCAGGCCTCCGCCGAGGAGCTGGAAGCTCTCTGGCAACGAGCCAAAGCCGCGGAGAAGCGGGCGTGAGCGGGGACTCCATCGAGATTCGGCGCTGTCGAGGGCTTGAAGAGCTTCGGGCGTGCGTCGCGCTGCAGAAAGAAGTCTGGAATTTCACCGACGCCGAACTGATTCCGCTGCGCATGTTTGTAGTGGCGGCAAAAGTTGGCGGCCAGGTCATGGGAGCGTTCGACGGCGACGAGATGGTCGGATTTGCGCTCTCGGTCCCTGGTACGCGATCTGGGCATGTGTATCTGCACTCTCACATGCTGGCGGTGCGCAAAGACTTTCGCAATGCGGGCTTGGGCCGCCGTCTGAAATTATTGCAGCGCGAAGATGCGCTGGCGCGCGGGATTGAATTGATCGAGTGGACGTTCGATCCGCTGGAAATCAAGAATGCGTATCTCAATATTGAGAAGCTGGGCGCGATCGCGCGCCGCTACAACATTAATCAGTACGGGATTACGTCTTCGCCGTTGCAGGGCGGACTGCCCAGCGACCGGCTGATCGCTGAGTGGTGGTTGAAATCGAAGCGGGTCGAGACGCTGCTGGCGGCGGGGAAGAATCCGCCGTTTCAGGCTGAGACGGAGATTGAAGTTCCGGCAAGAATCTACGAGTGGAAGGCCGCGTCTGGGACTCGTGCCAAAGCACAGCACATCCAGGAACATAATCGGGAGCAGTTTCTGAAGGCATTTTCCGGCGCCGGACTGGCTGTGCTCGGTTATGATCGCGATCCGGAGGGGAACGGAAAGTTTTTGCTGGGACGGTGGGATGAGAAGTGGTCGTACGCGATCGAGGGTGAACCGGGCAAGGGTTCTTGACCGCTGAGCACGCCAAGACAAGGCCGCAGAGAAGAGCAACGTCACGAGCGATGTGTTGCTTGCTCCGTGACCGCGCGAAATTCCTATGAAGATTGAAGCCATTACGCTGCGCGAGATTCAAATGCCGCTGGTGCATTTTTTCGAGACCAGCTTTAGCCGTCTTTACAGCCGCCGCATTCTGCTCGTCACCGCCCACTGTGAGGGCGTCGACGGGTGGGCCGAGAGCGTTGTCGGTGAAGATCCGTATTACAGCAGCGAGTGGATCGACAGCGCATGGCCGACGCTGACGGAATACCTGATTCCCGCACTGCTGGGTCAGCGCATCGACTCCGGCCGCGACTGCGCGGCGCTCTTCGCGAAAGTACGTGCACACCGGATGGCGAAGGCCGGGCTGGAAAATGCGCTGTGGGACGCCGAAGCTACGCAAAAGGAGCAGCCATTGTGGAAACTGCTGGGCGGAACGCGGCGCGAGATTCCGTGCGGCGTTTCCATCGGCATTCAGGATTCAGTCGAGCAGTTACTCGAAAAAATTCAGGTTGAACTCGCGTCCGGCTACCGCCGCATCAAGATCAAGGTCAAGCCCGGCTGGGACATAAATGTGCTGGAGCGTATCCGCTCGCGCTGGGCCGACATCACTCTGAGTTGCGACGCGAACTCGGCTTACACGCTGGATCAGGTCGAGCATCTGCGCAAGTTCGACCAATTCAACCTGCTGATGATAGAGCAGCCACTTTGGGATGACGACATCTATTATCACGCGCGCCTGCAAAAGGAGCTTCGCACTGCCGTTTGCCTCGACGAATCGATTGTCAGCGCGCGCAGCGCCGCGTTCGCCGCCGAGAGCGGCGCCTGCCGGATCGTCAATGTCAAGGTGGGCCGCGTCGGCGGATTTTCCGAGGCGATCAAGATTCATGATATTTGCAAGTCGCAGAAAATCCCTGTGTGGTGCGGCGGCATGCTCGAAACCGGCATTGGCCGCGCCCACAATATCGCACTCTCGACACTGCAGAATTTCAGCCTTCCTGGCGATGTATCTGCTTCGAAGCGCTATTGGAAGGAAGACATCGTCGATCCGGAAGTCGCAGTTTCGCCGCAGGGAATGATCGCCGTCAGCGACCAGCCGGGCACGGGATACCGGGTCAGAACCGACTTGATCGAAAAGCTGACGGTGCGCAAGGAAACTCTGCGAGCGAAGTAGAGCTCTGTAGATTCGCCGCGCTACTTTGCGGGCCCAGCCGCCATCTTGCTGCGAAGACGCTTTTCCTGGTCAGCGCTCCAATATTTACAATCGAGACGGACGAAGACCGAGGTGTAGGGAATCGTCATGTTCGTCTTCAGGACCAGCACATGGAACGTCTTCCCCGCTTCGTCGATGTTGGAGATGATCTTTTCGTGAGGCAGTTGTTCGACGGGATACTTCTCAAGGAGCTGGCCGACGTAAGAGCGGTATTCGGAGACACCGGGCGCGTCGTCGTCGGAGATGAAGGGTAACTCGGCGTCCATAAAGATGACGGGGCGTACCTGGATGGAATCATCGATTGCGTGGAGAACGGCACGCACAACTTCCAGCTGCGTGGAGCCCGTATCGATGGTTTCGACTCCGGGCGAGACTTGCAACGGGTAGGCCGAGTCGACGATGAGGATCCAGTTGCGGTGTCCGAGCAGCGGCATCGCGTTGAGCAGTTGATCATGCCAGTCCTTCGCGGCTGCATGAGCCGGAAACGAAGCGGCGAGCAGAAGCATAGTCAGCAAAGTTTTCATAAGAACCCACGTCTCCGGAGATGTTGTATCGAATCCCTAGCGGGGACGCAATGGCAGAGTAGAGGGTTACTCGGGAGATAAACGAGTGCTACCGCGGGTTTTTCTTTGCGTCGGAGGGTTCGTCGTGGCCGTTGCTGGCCAGTTGTTCCTGCTCGGCTCGCAACAGTTTCACGCCTTGGGCGAAGCTAAGGTTATCTGACACACGGCGGTAGTCGCTGAAGACCTCGTCGGAAACCATGCTCAAGGTCTTGAACATCAGGATTTTCCCCGTGATATTTAGTCGCATTTCCGTGATCTCCCAGTCGCCGTTTCCGACATCGGCCTGCTGCACCACGAAACGGCCACCCTTGTCGAGGTGGCCCACGATGCCCCATCCGAACGTGACCTCCCGGAAAAGCGTGCCATCGATTTTTGCAATGCGGCGGCTGGCCCTGTCAATCAGTAGAAATCCCTCCATGCCGGTCAGCACCTGCTCCACGTGAGAGGGAGGTGAGTACGAGGGGTTCGGAGTGAATTTCAGCCTCACCAGGGGCGCGCTCGCACCCAGACCCGGCTCCTGATTGGTGGTTCCTGCATATTCGTAGCGGAAGGCATCAGGGAACGCTCTTACGATGCGCAACGTGTGTTCCGCATCTTCTTTCTCACGCGCCCGCTTCTTGCGGAGTTGATCGGGGTTGTCCATGAGCCAGGTCAGGTGGCCGGTCTCTGCTTGTTGCTGCTGCGCGGTCAGGGGATGATCGTCGATCGCGATCAGCATTGCCGCGATAGCGTCGTTAGTCTCGATGTACAGTTTGGTCTGCGATCCTTTTGCCGTTTTTTTCCGAGAACGAAAGGTATGCCTGACGGCCGTCTTGTGTGCCGCTGCGACTTCATTCGCCACCGTCAATCGAACCAGTTCGCTGGGCGGCATGGCGGACGGGGGAGAATCCTGCGCCACGAGCGCGGTCGCAAGAACCGCGAAGACGGCGCAAGCGCTGACCAGCGGGACGCGCAACAACGGTAGTTTCACAGGGCCATTCATCTGCTGGTTAGTGTAGCAATCTACGGTGTCAGGTTGTCTGCGGATGTAGAAGCGGAACCATGACGGGACACGCGGCACAGAATCGTTCAGTCCATCTCTTGCCGCTTGCGCTCACGGTTGGGTATAGTCGAGGGAGTCCTTTAGCCGTCCGGTAACCTGCCTTCCCATTATGTGGTCGTGCAGTATCCCGCTTTCCTGAGAAGGAGAATATCCATGAGTGCTCCGTTGTCGGCAGATTTGGCGCAGATCGGTAAGTCAGTGGTGATCAAGGGCGAGTTGTCGGGCAGCGAAGATCTCTATGTCGATGGTCAGGTCGAGGGCACGATCGCCCTGAAGAACAACAGCCTGACTGTAGGGCCGCATGGCCAGGTCAAGGCTTCGGTAGAGGCCAAAGGAGTGGTCGTACAAGGCAAGCTCGAAGGCAATGTGACGGCGAGCGACCGCGTGGAACTGCGCAAGGCGGCGATCGTCACCGGCGACATCACCACGCAGCGCATCTCGATTGAGGAAGGCGCTTACCTGAAGGGCAAGGTCGACATTCAGGGCAAGGCGGAGAAGGCCGCAGGAAAGTAACTTTTCCCTGATGCGCCGGGCAGGATAGATTTAATGGCATCGGTATCACAGAATTTCATGAAGCTCTTTCGCGGCTCATCGGGCGGCACGGAGACGGCAACAGCACAAGCCGCCCAGAAGCTCTCGCGCCGTTCCAGCGGTCTCGGCGAACTCTCGCGCCTGTGGGACGGCGACACTCCCATCTGCGTTCTCGATCTGGGATCGACTTCGGCGGCGAACATCCGCTTCTTTACTGAGCGCGGCCACAAAATCTACAGCGAAGACCTGTTGGTGGCCTCGACTGAGCCCAACCTTGTCACGAAAGATGAGCAGGGCAACGCCACCCTCGATAGCCGACAGTTCCTTGCGGACAACCTGGTCTATCCGGCGGCGCACTTTGATTTTGTCTTGTGCTGGAACCTGCCCGATTATCTGGATGAAAATCTGGTGCGGCCTGTGATGGGGCGGCTATGGTCGGTCCTCAAACCGGGCGGCATGCTGCTGGCGTTCTTCCATACCAAGGACGCAGGACCCGATTCTCCGTGCTACCGGTTCCACATCGTCGGGAAAGACACGCTGGAGATGCAGCGTATTGTGCTGAAGCGGGAAGCGCGGCGCGGACCGACCGGCGCGGTTCATACGGCGATCACCGACGGGTTTCGGCTGCAGCGCGTCTTCAACAACCGCCACATCGAGACACTTTTTCGTGATTTCGCTTCGATCAAGTTTTTCCTGGCACGGGATAATATTCGGGAAGTGCTGGTGGTGCGGTAGGCCACGTGGATTCAGGACGGCAGCCTAGCCGGTTCCCCGTTTAGGACATAATCCCTTCACAATTGATAACTGGTAGCGCTGGTGCGCGGGAAGAGTAGAATTCCGGCAACGGTGCTGCCATGAACAACCTCGAAAGTCTCATTCAAGACATCAAGTTTGGTTTGCGATCCATGCTGAAGAGTCCGACCTTCAGCCTGATCTGCGTGCTGTCCCTCGCTCTGGGCATTGGTGCAAACACGACGATTTTTACGGTCGTGAATGCCATTCTTCTAAACCCGTTGCCGGTTGCGGATATTTCGAGCCTGGTGCAGATTGATACCGTCGACGCCAAAACCGTAGTGACGGCGGCAAATTCCGACAAGATGGGCATGTCATATCCTAACTGCCAGGACTACCAGCGGCAGAACCAGACGCTCTCCGCAATCTCGTGCATCGGTTTCGCCGGCCTCACCTGGAGCGGCGAGGGAGATCCGAAGCAGGTCGCGGGACAACTGGTGAACGCCAACTATTTTGACGTGCTGGGGATTCGCCCATCGGAAGGGCGCTTCTTTCTTCCAGACGAAGACACCAAGCCCGGCGGTAACAACCTGGCTGTCATCAGCAATGGTCTTTGGACGAACAAATTGGGCGCAGATCCGAACATTGTCGGCAAGACTCTGACGCTGAACGCAACGCCGTTTACCGTAATTGGAGTCGCGCCGAAGGGCTTCAAAGGTACATTCACGATCGGTCCAGCAGAGCAGATCTGGATTCCGAACAGCATGTACGGGCAGGTGCTGGCCGGATTCCTGAAAGAGAATTTCAACAGCCGGAGATTTCTAGACATCCTCGTGATCGGTCGGCTGAAGCCGGGTGTGACTCGCGCACAGGCCGAAGCTGAATTGAGAACGATCGCGTCGCGATTGGAACACGAATATCCGAAGGAAAACAGCGGGCGCAGCGTTGCGGTTTCTGCTCTCGCTGACGGTGCGGTTGGCATCAATCAGCACGATCAATTTGTTGCTGCCGGCGCACTCATGATGGGAGTCGTCGGGCTCATACTCCTGATCGCCTGCGTGAACATGGCCAATCTGCTGCTGGCGCGGGGAGCGCGGCGGCAACGCGAAATCAGTATTCGAACTGCGATCGGTGCAAACCGCATTCGTCTGTTTCGCCAGCTTTTGACCGAGAGTATGGCTCTCTCGATTATCGGCGCGGCGGCGGGCTTAGTGGTCGCTTTCGCCGGACGGCGGGTTCTGTGGGCGTACCGTCCACCATTCATTGAGAGAACCGATATTGATCTGTCGCTGGATTGGCGGGTTCTTCTGTTTACGCTCGGACTGGCGTTGATGACAGGAATCCTGTTTGGGCTTGCGCCTGCCATTCAGGCTTCAAAGACCGATGTGGCCAAGGCGCTGAACGCAGGCGGTCGAGGCGGCATTACCACCTGGAGACGCGGGCCGCTGCGCAGCATCCTGGTGATTTCGGAAGTGGCATTGGCATTTATTACGCTGGCCGGAGCAGGGCTCTTCATCCGAAGCATGCAGAACGCCCAGAAGACCGACGTTGGTTTTGAATCGCAGCATCTTTTCGTCATGGCATTCGATTTGGGTTCACTACACTACGACGAAGTGCACGGACAACAGTTTTACCGCGATGCCATCCAGCGCGCGGTGTCCACGCCAATGGTGCAGTCAGCCGCGGTGGCGGCAAATCCTCCGTTGGGCGGTGGGTTGGGCCGGACCGTGTTTCCGGAAGGCAAGGATGAGACTTCGGGATATCGGGGCACGCTAACTACAATGGACGACGTTTCTCCTGGATATTTCGACACGCTCTTGATTCCCCTGAAAAAAGGACGGGTCTTTAATGATCTCGACCGGAAAAATTCGACGCCAGTTGCAGTGATCAATGAAGCGATGGCGCAGCACTTTTGGCAGGACGAGGATCCGTTGGGGAAGCGTTTCCACTTTTTCGGTGAAACGCAACTAATCGAGGTGGTGGGCGTTGTGGCCGATACAGTGATCAATCAGATCGGGGAAGATCCTCAACCCATGGCTTATCTTCCGCTGACCCAGGATTACTCACCTGCCGCAACGCTTCAGGTTCGGACATCCAGTGATCCACGGACCTCTATTGGTGTGGTGCGGAGCCAGGTCCAGTCGCTCGATCGCAATCTCGCGATCACGAACGTGCAAACCATCGAAGAAGTGTTGAACCAGGGGCTCTGGGCGCCACGTATCGCCGCAGTCTTACTCACTTTTTTTGGAGTCGTTGCTCTCATTCTTGCCGGCACAGGCGTCTATGGCGTGCTGTCTTATTCGGTCACGCAGCAGACGCGCGAGATTGGGGTGCGGATGGCCTTGGGTGCGCGTCCCGCCTCAGTGTTGCGCTGGGTTGTGGGACAAGGGTTGCGCCTGGCGGGCGTGGGGTTACTGATCGGCTTGGCGGGAGCGTTGGGCTTGATGCACTTTGTCTCCAGCTTGCTGTTTGGAATCAGCACGCACGATCCGACGACGTTTGTTGCGGTCGCGCTCGTGCTCGGGGCGGTGGCGTTTCTGGCGTGTTATGTGCCGGGCAGGAGAGCTACGAAGGTGAGCCCCACGGTGGCGCTGCGCTACGATTGACGGCCCGAGCGATCATTCCGCTGCGCCTTCCAGATGACCGCTCCCATGCGAAACAGAAAATGCCGGGATATTTCGATCTTGGCGGCAGATCCGATGCCCTTTGCCAGAATCTCGCGCATCTCAGCGGGAACGTACGCCTTCCTCACTGAAGCTACGCCGTCGTTGCGCGAGACGTAACTGCGCATGAGCGGAAATCCGGCATAGACCAACGCCAGGTGAACTGGATGCCGGATCAGATCGTTTATCAAGACCGCACAGCGGCTTACCCGCAAGGCCTCCGCGCCGAATCGTGCTAGTTCATCCGGTTCGAGGTGATGCGCGAACAAGCTGCAGCTGATCAGGTCGAAAGCGTTGTCGGAGAAGGGAAGCGCTAGGGCGTCGGCTACTACGGCGCGGTTCCCGGGCAGCAGGTGGGAGTGGTCGCGGTCGAGGTGGGTTACGTCGATTGTGATTCCCTTGCGGGCGAGCTTCTCGGCGGCGAGCCGGGGGACTTCGCCGAATCCCGCGGCGACTTCGAGCAGGGTAAAGCTGCGCTGCCCGGTTGACGATGCGACTTGCTCAATCAGCTTGCGAGTGGTGGCTACTCCCCCAAACCAGCGGTTGATTCGCGACATATCTTGCAGCGAGGCTGCGATCTCGTGGGGAGGGCAGTTGTTTGAGTCGAGGATTTCGGGGATGTTGACTCGCTGCATGGTGAGATCGAACTCGAATCTGAGGCAGAACCAAGTCGGTTGTCATTACCAAGTCAGTTGTCATTCCGAGCGCAGCTAGGAATCTGCTTTCTGCCCGCGCCAAGGACGAGCATGTTCCTCGCGCCGTAAACCGCCGCTCGGAATGACAACGCCTTCTGGTATTTAGACCTCGGCTAGTTCTTCTTCCAGCAGTTGCTTGTTATACAGGTCGCTGTAGTAGCCGTTCAAGGCCAGCAGTTCGTCGTGGGTGCCGAGTTCTACGATGCGTCCGCTATGCAACACGGCGATGCGGTCGGCATTGCGCACGGTGGAGACGCGGTGCGAGATGAAAATCGTCGTACGGCCGTGCATCACGTCGCGCAGGTGATTCAGAATCTTGTCCTCGGTGTGAGTGTCGACGCTGGACAGCGCGTCGTCGAGAATCAGAATCTTCGGATTGCGAATCAATGCGCGGGCGATTGCAGTGCGCTGCTTCTGTCCGCCGGAGAGCGTGATGCCACGCTCGCCGACCATGGTTTCGTAGCCTTCAGGAAAACTCTCGATATCGGTGGCTATGTTGGCCGCTTCGGCCGCATTGTGAATCTCGGTATCGGTGGCGGAGTCGACGCCGAGAGCGATGTTCTCGCGGATGCGGTCGCTGAACAGAAATGTTTCCTGCGGGACGAATCCGATATTTCGGCGGAGGGATGCCAGCGTGTAATCGCGAATCGGCCGCCCGTCGATCAGAACCGTGCCAGCATCAGCGTCGTAGATGCGCGGGATCAGGTTTACCAGCGTTGTCTTGCCCGATCCGGTGGGCCCGACGATGGCGAGGCTGCTGCCGGCGGGCACGCGCAGGTTTACATTGTGCAGGACTTGCTTTCCGTCATAGCTGAAATTCAGTCCACGAAACTCGATTTCGCCGATCACTTCTCGATCTTGTGCGCTGGAAGCATCTTCGATCTCGGTTTGCTCCTGCATGATTTCGTTGAGCCGAACCAGGGATGCTGTCCCGCGCTGGAACAGGTTGATCACATAGCCGAGCGCAATGATGGGCCAGGTCAACTGCATCATGTACGTACTGAACGAAACGAATTGCCCCACGCTGATCCGTCTGCTCAGCACTTCGCGGCCGCCAAGCCATAACACCAGCACCACGGCGCATCCGATCATCAATTCGAGCGTGGGCCAGAGCATGCCCATCAGGCGCACTAACTTCAGGCTGCGGCGAATGTATTCCTGATTCTCGGCTTCAAAGGTGCGAATTTGGGCTTCTTCCTGCACGTAGGCGCGAATCAGGCGAGCTCCGGAAAAATTTTCCTGGGCGCGCGCGGAAATGTCGGAGAACATCGCCTGGATGCGTTCAAACCGGTCGTGAATGCGCCGCCCGAAGTACTGAATCATGATGCTGGCCACCGGCAATGGCAGGAACGTGTAAAACGTCAGCCGGGGGCTGATGGAGATCATGAACGCCAGCCCGCCGGCCATCAGGACGACCGTGTTGGCCGTATACATGATCGCCGGGCCCAGCAGGTTGCGCACCGCGCTCAGGTCGTTGGTAGCGCGCGCCATGATGTCGCCGGTGCGATGACGCTGGTAGTAAGAGTAGGAGAGACCTTCGAGGCGGGCGAAAAGATCATTGCGCAGGTCAAATTCAATGTCGCGGGAAACGCCGATCACGATCCATCGCGTCAGGAACTGGAAGATACCCTTGGTGACGGCGATGGCCAACAGCAATCCGGCATAGACCAGCAGCTTGTGGCGGGTGACGCCCTGATGCAGGTCGTCGGCAGCGTGGCCGATGACGAGGGGAAAAAGAATCCAGATGCCATTGGTCAGGAAGACGCAGAGCGTCCCCGCCGCGTATCCCCAGCGGTAACGCTTCAGGTAAGGCAGAAGAGGACGCAGGCTCTTGAGCAACATGCAGATTCTGTAGATGAGATTCTAGCAGCCGGGGGTGCAGGGGATTAGGGGTTTCACGGTTTGTGGACCTCCAGAACCACTCCCAGAGTTGCACCCGGCACGCAACCCACAGTTGCCGCTGATTGGGGGCGTCCACACCGCTGGCACACGCGGAGCTTCACTCCTCGTGGAGGACGAGAACCTGCTCTGACCTTGCCGAAGGGGCATCCGATCCCCTCCACTGACATTTATTTCGATTGCGGCTTGTGTGGGGATTCTGCGGACTGCTGCGATGGAAGGATGTCTTTGCCGAATGCTGTCAGAGAGAACAGCGCCACGATGACTGACCAGGCCGCGAAGAACAGCCAACCAACATCGAAGAGATACGAGTCGCTCATCAGCATGGGGGAATGCCCTGAGCTTCACAGTGACCGGTGCTCAGTTGTCCTGCACTGACCACCGGCTACTGGAAACTTGATCTACTGCTGGTCTCTACTGCTGCTCTCTACTGCTGGTCCGGAGCCGGAGGTGGCGCTTGATGGCCGCGAGCCTGAATGCGCGCTGCGCGACTGGCTTCCATTTCCTTCATCTTGGTCTGCTGCTCCGGAGTCAATAGCTGGAACAACTCGCTGTGAAGGCGGGTGCGCTGCACTGTCAGCTCGGTTTGAATCTGCGCCTGCTGCACGGCCAGAGTGCGTACCTTCGCCTCGTCGTAGGAACCTTCCTCATACTGGTGAAGCTGTTGTTCGTTCTGGCGAAGCTGCAGGAACAACGGCTTGGATGCAGGGCGCTCCTTCTGCAGGATGGTCTTCATCTGGGCTTTCTGCGCATCCGTCAAGTCCAGGTTTCTGGCGAAGAATCCCATTGGTCCGCCCATGAACTCATGACCGTGACCGTGGGCATGCATCGGTGGCGGCGGAGGTGCATCGTCCGCAGTTTGTGACTGGACGAGTGCGGTGCCCAGCAGTACAGCAGCGGCTGCGATCAATAAACGTGAAAAAATCGATCTCATTGTGACTCCAGTTCCCCATAGAATGCGGGGAGTTTGCTTTCCTCATATACAAACACGAGTCTTCGCAGAGTGGCCGTAAAAAATCGGTCAAACCGGGTAAAGTTTTGTCAAAGAGATCATTTTGGGTTGCCCGCAAGTCTTTGACAATTCTTTACTTCGGCCATTTTCCCGGTGATGCACAATGGAGAAGAGTTGCTAACGATGGAACGTATTCTAGTCATTGACGACGACGTGGAACTTTGCCACTTGGTGGGAGAGTATCTTCAGGCCGAAGGTTTTGCCGTTGAGTGCGTGCATGATGGTGAGAGCGGACTGAAGAAAGCTACCGCCGGTGAGTATCTGCTGGCGGTGCTGGATGTAATGCTACCCGGCATCAACGGATTTGAGGTGCTGCGGCGTATTCGCGCAACGTCACGCCTTCCCGTACTTTTGTTGACGGCGCGCGGAGAAGACGTAGATCGCATTGTTGGCCTGGAAATCGGCGCCGACGACTATCTTCCGAAGCCATTTAATCCGCGCGAACTGGTGGCGCGCATTCGTGCCGTGCTGCGGCGCACACGCGCAGCAGGCAATGGTTCTGCCGCTGCACCCGACATCGTTCACGTTGGGGATGTAGAACTCGACCCCGCGACCCGCACCGTCCGCCTGGATGGCAAGCCGGTCGACCTGACTTCGGTGGAATTCAATCTGCTGGAAGTGTTGCTGCGCGAGGCCGGACGTGTGGTGCCGCGCGAGCGGTTGGTGAATGCAGTGCTCAGCCGCAAGTTCTCGCCCTTCGACCGCAGCATTGATATGCACGTCAGCAAAGTGCGCAAGAAACTGGGCGATACGGATAGTGACGAACACATTAAGACCGTGCGTGGAGTAGGCTATATTTTTGCTCGTCCGAGAGAGAAGTCCAGAGAACTCTAGAATCTCCGGCCAGAGAGTCCGCCATGAACAGCCTTTTTCTTCGAATCTTTCTTTCATTCTGGATGGCGCTGGCCTTGTTCGTTGTGCTCGCCATTCTGGTCACGCTTGCCTTCCGACCCCGCAGTTCCACCTGGGAAGGTCTACACACCACAGTTTTGAACGAAGGTGTGAACGCCTACGAAGAAGGCGGCGAGCAGAAAGTGCAGCAGTATCTGGAGAGCGTGGAGACCACGCAGCACGTGCGAGCCTATCTGTTTGACGAACACGGAATCGAAATCTCGCACCGTGCCGCACCGGACTGGGCGATTCGAATTGCTCAAGGCGGACCACGCATGCCGCGCGATGGATTTGTGCTCCCCGCGCCTCAGGTGCAGCGGGATTCACGAGCTTCCTCGGACGGCAAGCATCGCTACACGCTGGTGATGGGCCTGCCCCCTGGTCCCCGCGTATTCTTCGGCCCGCGCGGAATGCCATTTCCCGGACTGATCATCCTGATCATCTCCTCCGGGCTGGTCTGTTATTTTCTGTCGTGGTATCTGACCAAGCCGATTGTCCGGCTGCGCGCGGCTACTCGCCAACTCGCAGCGGGCGATCTGACGGCTCGCAGCGGTGCTCCAGCCACGCGGCGGAGGGATGAAGTCGCTGGACTCATGCGAGACTTTGACGGCATGGCCGAGCGCATCGAGACGCTGGTAAAAGCCCAATCGCGCTTGCTCAACGATATTTCTCACGAGTTGCGTTCTCCTCTGGCGCGTTTGAATGTTGCCCTCGGGCTGGCGCGGCAGCGCTCGGACATGGAAGGCGACGATATGCTGGACCGCATCGAACTCGAAGCCAGCCGCCTCAACGAATTGATTGGACGGATCTTGACCTTGGCCCGCCTCGAAGATGGCGAGCAGGTCGTGCCGCAGACTCCAGTGCCTCTGGATGAGATCGTGACCAATGTCGCCGAGGATGCCGAATTCGAGGCTCAGGCCCGTCACTGCCACGTGCACACGGTCATCGGTGAGGGAGATTGGGGAGTCCGGGGGAATGCTTCTCTGCTGCACAGCGCTGTGGAAAACGTTGTGCGCAACGCCATTCGCTACACCCAGGAAAGAACCTCGGTCGAGATTGAACTGGCGAGTGAACCGGGGGGCAACGGGCCCACAGCCGTGCTTAAGGTAAGCGACAACGGGCCGGGGGTTCCACCGGATAGCCTGGATAAGCTTTTCGAGCCCTTCTATCGACTTGATGACGCCCGCGGACGCCTGACCGGCGGAGTGGGGTTAGGCCTCGCGATTACGGAGAGGGCAGTGCGCTTTCACGGCGGCAAAGTGTCTGCCCATAACCGCATGGAGGGTGGATTGCGGGTAGAGATCCGATTGCCACTGATCTCGCCGATACAACAGATTGCGCGAAAACCTGAACCTGTTTCTTTAGGAACGGAAGCATGAGGGCGGGCGCCCGGGTGTCAGAGTTCAGATTTCAGAATACTCTCGTACGGGCCGAACGCCGTCGTCCCCCAGCCAGCGCACCGGTGTCCGCCGCACAGACGAGGGCGTCCGAAGCTCCGTGGACTGTGGCGCCGGACCGAAGCCTGAAGCCGGACGCCTTGGTCCTGAGCTCTCACGCCTGCCTCTGGGCAACCGTTTAACCTCCCACAGGTTCCAACCTGTCTTGATGGGAGTTTGCTCTTCCCGCGCTTTCCTGATAAAAAATGGGTTGAGATTTTCCTGCATTTTCCAGATGAGCTAAGGCTAGGCCCGGCCGGCGGGTCGCCGATGTGTGCGCGCAATCCCTGCACGCAATTCTCACGTACAACAGGAGACTTACCAGAGAATGTCGACACGATTCGCGTGGTTGCTCGGAGTGGCTGTTCTGGTTTCCATCGCCGTGCTGGTGGCGTGCGGGAGCAATTACAACGCATCGTCTGACGGTCTGGTGGTGGTCGGCAGCCAAGGCTCAGGGTTGCTTCAGACCTACAGCTTCGGCCTGACCGACGGCCACATCTCCTCGGTCGCCAATCCGACTTCAGATACCGATACCGAGGTATGCGTTCTGAACGGCGTGCCGTCGTCGATCGTGATCGACCCGGCTGGGACCTACGTGTATGCGGCCATTCTCGCCGTCCCGGATTGCTCTGGGAGCGTCTATGGCATTGGAGTCTTTAAGGTGAACTCCGATGGAACGCTGACGGCGGTTGGTTCGCCGATCGCGGACCCGAATCCGGTTTCGCTGTTCATGGATTCGGCGGGCAAGTTTCTGTTTGTGGCGGAAGGCTTAAGCGGGATAGTGAATACATATGCGATCGGCAGCGGGGCCAGCCTAACGGCGGTGGCTGGAACTTTTACCATGCCACCAACGGTACAGCCTCCTAACTTCACGGCGCTGGCGGCTACGCCAACCGTTCTTCCTCCACTAGTCGAGCAGGTCCAAGTAGCGACGTGTTCGTCTCCCGGGAACAACCCGCCGACGACCGAATATCTTTACGCGACGGATTCCGCCAATCAAGTGGTGTGGCAGTTTGGGGTAGATCCCTCGTCTGGCGCGTTGGGGAATCCGCCGAACATGACTCAGGTCCCGTCCTATACCGCGGGCGCGGTACCGTCGGGCGTCACCGTTGACCCTTGCAACCGCTTTGTCTACGTCGCCAACACACAGTCGAATACGATCAGCGCCTATGCCATTTGCAATGGCGGTCCAACATCCCCGACCAAGCCAGGAGCCTGCCCGCTCGTCCCCGACGGCAGTCTCGTGCCCGTGACCGGTTCGCCTTTCAGCCTGTCTGGCAATGCGAACGGTCCGGGACCGCTGGTCGTAGATCCTTTTGGCAACTTTCTCTACGTCTTGGATACGCTCTCCAATCAGATTTCCCCGTTCCACTTAAGCCCGGTGTCGGGCAGTTTGACCGCAGCCAGCCCCAACGTGGTCTCGACCGGCCTGGCGCCGCGATCGATCGCCATTCGCGCCGACGACAACTGGCTCTTCGTGGCGAACAATAACTCACAGAGCATCTCCCAATATGTGGTTACGCCTAACACCGGCACATTGACCGCGCTGCCTGCGGTCGTGACTGACAACTTTCCCTGGGGAGTTGCGGTGAAGTAGGGTTTCCGGCCGCAGATTTCAGATTCACCACCGTCGACGGAGCCGGGACGCCATCTCCGACGGGAGACCCGCCCCTGCCTGCGTCTGTCAAGCTCCAGACCCTGAAGCCCGGAGCCTGATTCCTACGTTGGCACTTTCAGAATCAGGTATCCGCCAACCAGCACGAAGATCAGGTCCGGCGACCATGCTGCTAGCGCGGGCGGAAGTTGGTTCAAGTCGCCCATGATCTCGAACACCCGCGATACCACCGTATAGAAAACTGCAATCCCAAGGGCGATGGCGACTCCCGTGATAGCGCCTTTTTTCCCGGTCGATAGCGCAAAAGGAATTGCGAGTACTGCCATGATCAGCGTGATCAGCGGATACGAGAGTTTCTTGTTGAGTTGCACGCGCAGGCGCACCACGTCGAACCCGCTCTGCTGCAGATCACGAATGTAGCGGCGCAGCTCTTCATAGTTCATCTCGTTGTACTGCTTCACTTCTTTCTTGAAATAGGACGGCGTTTCCTGCAGGTCAGGGAACGTGGCGACATCGAACGGGCGGTAGTTCACCATGGCCGCGACGTTCAGCGAGCGATCCCACCCTTGTTCGTATACCCAGCGGTTCAGTTGCTCAGCCCAGTGCGCGCGATCGGCGTGAATACGGCGCGTGATGGTGAAGCTGGCGCGGTCGAGTTCAAAGACAGTAATGTTACCGAACTGGTCGCGGTCGGGATCGAAGAACTGGTAGTAGTAGATGTCGTTGTTCTGGCCGAAAATCCATTTACGATCGGGCCGCAGATAAGTCTGCGCCGGCTTGCCCTTGATCTGGTTGTGCAGCGCTTCCTGACGCTTGTTGGTATGGGGCAGATAGAACTGGTCCGCGAAAAAAAGTGCCGCTGCCACCACCGCGGCCGCCACGATCACCGGAGTAACAATGCGGTAAATACTGATTCCCGTGGCCTTAATCGCGGTAATCTCGTTCGAGCGCTGCATCAGACCGAACGTGACCAGTACAGCCAGCAGCATGACCAGGGGAGCGACGTTGTAGAGCAGATAAGGCGCGACATTGAGCACGTACTCGGCAACAACGAGCGCGGGAACCTGGTTGCGGAGAATATCGCCCAGCAGTTCGAACAGCGTGAACACGATGACGAGCACCAGGAAAGTCGACAGGATCATTCCCAAGTAGACGAAGAAATCGCGCAGCACGTAGTCATCGAGCAACGTCGGAAAGCTGAATCTGAATACTCTGCGCCGGGTGGAGGCGCGCTCGAAGGCATTCTCGCGTCGGCGTGCCATCGCGGCTTGCGGATGCTGCGGGTCGCGCTTGCCGAAGAGACGAAGCGACGCCAGTTCGAACGGACGTCTTTCGGCCTGCCAGAGCAAGAACGCTCCCAGTGCAAGAAATACAATGTCGGCGAGCCACGCTCCAAACCAAGGCGCTACAGTGCCCTGCCGGGCGAGCGAAACTCCGACAAGCGAGACCACGTAGTATGCGAATACGAGCAGGATAGTGAGCACGAACCCACCCGACTTGCCGCTCTTCTTCGATGACAGACCCAGCGGGATTCCCACCAATGCGAGCACGAGACATGCGGTCGGCAGCGCGAACCGGCGATGAAACTCGATCAGAAACCAGCGCGCGGAGACGGGATCGGTATGTCGTGCTTTCTCGAGCAGAGCGCCGGTTTCCATGAGCGTGGCGGGCAAAGACTCGTCGAGCTTGCTGGTCGAAGGCAGTTCAATGGGAATGTCGGTCTCGTGGAACGTGGAAATCTGGTAGTGATCCACGTGGTTGGGATCGGTTTCATGGGCCGAACCGTCGATCAGATGGAGATGCAATCGCTCTGGCCCTTCTGCGACCACAATGCCTTCTTTCGCCAGCGTGATCTTGGGAGTGGTGGCATCGCTGAGGTCGGCCATGAAAATATTTTTCCAGACCGCAGCGCCCTGAGCGCTTTTCACGTCCTGCACGTAGAGGACGATCTTGGGAAATCCTTCATAGAACACGCGCGGCTGGACTTCGAAAGAAACTTGCGATCCCTTGAGGCGGTCTTCGAGCCGGCCGAGTGCCGCTTGCGATTTCGGAGCAACGTAAAGACCATTGGCCAGCGCCAGAAGCCAGGCGGCGATGACGAAGATCGAAAGTATGCGGAGGAATCGCCACACTCCGATGCCGCTGGCGCGCATGGCGGTGATTTCGCTGTCGGCGGCGAGGCGGCTCAGGCCGATCAGGATTCCGACCAGCACGCTCATGGGTAGCGTGTAAATAAGCGCCACCGGAACGGTGAGAAAGAATACTTCAGCGACGCTAGGCAGCGGAGCGCTGGCGCGTACCACCAGTTCGAGAATGCGTCCCAGATCGCGCGTGAACAGGACGAAGGTGAAGATGGCGACGCCGATCATGGCGTGCGCCGTCACCTCGCGCAGAATGTAGCGGGTCAGAATCCGCATGGGAGACGTGCTTCAGCGAGGATAGCACGGCACGTGTTTTTTGCTGCGGGGCGGAGACTCAAATTTAAAGGGGAGAAGAACGCCTTGTCATCCTGAGCGAAGCGAAGGACCTGTGCACTTTGCCGGAGGCATATGCACTGCCGGCACTTCCACAGGTCCTTCGCTTCGCTCAGGATGACAAGGAGTGTTCTCCCTCAGATCCAATTGAGCCCCTACCGCACTGGCATCCGTTTCGTTCCGCTGCGCTCGCGCTGGCGGGGCGGACGAGGCGTCCGTCTCCACATGAGCCGTGGTCTCTCTACGAGAGTCGTGGTGGGTCAGTCTGCCTTAAAGAACAGCGCCGCTAGGGGCGGCAGGGTCAGCTTCAGGGAAAACGGACGGCCGTGAGCAGGGATTTCTTCTGCTTCGACTCCGCCCAGGTTGCCCATGCCGCTGCCAGCGTATTCCTGAGCATCGCTGTTCAGCATTTCCCGCCAGTATCCACCGTGTGGGACGCCGACGCGGTATCCGGTGCGGGGGACGGGCGTGAAGTTGCACACGACTAGCACTGTGTCTTGCGGCGACTCGCTTTTTCGCAGCAGGGAAATGGTACTCGCTCCGTTGTCGTTGCAATCGACCCACTCGAATCCAGCGGAATCGTTGTCAAAGACGTGCATGGCGGGCTGGTTGCGATAGAAGCGGTTGAGTTGCTCCATCCAGCCTTGCACCCCGCGATGGACGGGATATTGAATGACGTCCCAATCGAGGCTGGAGTCGTGAGCCCACTCGCGCACCTGGCCGAATTCGCAGCCCATGAACATCAGTTTTTTGCCGGGCTGCGCGTACATATAAGCGAATAACAGGCGCAGATTGGCGAAGCGCTGCCATTCGTCGCCCGGCATCTTGCCGACGAGCGATCCCTTGCCGTGGACGACTTCATCATGCGAGAGTGGCAGAACAAAGTTTTCCAGAAACGAATACAGCATGCGGAACGTCAGCATGTTGTGGTGATACTTGCGATGAATCGGATCGTTCTGGAAATACTTCAACGTGTCGTGCATCCATCCCATATCCCACTTCATGCCGAAGCCGAGGCCGCCGACGTAAACCGGCTTTGAAACCATGGGCCAGGAAGTCGATTCTTCGGCCGTGGTCTGAATATCGGGATGCTCTTTGAAGGCTTCTTGATTGAATCGGCGCAGAAATTCGATGGCGTCAAGATTCTCACGGCCGCCGAATTTGTTGGGGATCCATTCGCCTTGCTTGCGCGAGTAATCGAGATACAGCATGGACGCGACTGCATCCACGCGCAGGCCATCGATATGGTATTTGTCGAGCCAGAACATGGCGCTCGACATCAGGAAGCTGCGGACTTCACTGCGTCCATAATTGAAAATGTATGTCTTCCAGTCAGGATGGAATCCCTGGCGCGCGTCGGCGTGCTCGTAGAGATGCGTGCCGTCGAAATAGGCGAGACCGTGGGCGTCGGAAGGGAAGTGCGAGGGAACCCAGTCGAGAATCACTCCGATGCCGTGCTGGTGCAGATAGTCGATGAGATACATGAAGTCCTGCGGCGTGCCCCAGCGCGATGTAGGCGCGAAATATCCGGTGGTCTGGTATCCCCAGGAACCGTAAAAGGGATGCTCCATCACGGGCAGGAACTCGACGTGAGTGAATCCCATCTTGTTGACGTACTCGGCCAGTTTCGGAGCAGTCTCGCGATAGGTGAGCGAACGGTTGTTGTCTTCCGGCACGCGCATCCACGAACCAAGATGCACTTCATAGATCGCGTGCGGCGCGCGCAGCGAGTTGCGGGCGGCGCGGTCGGCCATCCAATTTTGATCAGACCATTTGTAGTCGAGCTCCCACACGACTGAAGCCGTGCGCGGCGGTTTCTCGTGAAACAGGCCCACGGGATCGGCCTTATCGATACTGTATCCGTCGCGCTGCGATTCGATGTGGAACTTGTACAGCGCGCCCTTGGCGACACCCGGGATGAATCCCTCCCAGATGCCGGATGAACCGCGCGGAGAGAGAGGATGCGCCTTGGAATTCCAGTTGTTGAAACTGCCCACCACTGTGATCGACTTTGCGTTCGGCGCCCACACGCTGAAGACGGCCCCCGCCTGTCCACTCTGCGTGACCAGGTGCGCGCCCATCTTTTCGTAGATGCGGTAGTTGCTGCCCTCGTTGAAGAGGTAGAGGTCCTGATCGGAGAGAAGCTGGGGCGCGGAGGTCGTCGATTCAGGGCGCATAGGCTGGGCCGAATGTAGGGGCGCCTTAGTTTACAGAAGAGCAGAGCTAATCCGCACGGATATATGGGCAACTCTTGCAACGGGCATAGGTCTCCGATTGCTCTTGTTTTTTCAATGTACATAAATATAGACTTTATGTACATCAATTATTCCAGGAGTGAAAGGCATCCAGATGGCTACCGCAAGAAATCGAGCGCACAAACATTTTCAGCTGGACGTGGGAAAGATTAAGCGTGCTCAAAGAGCTCTGAAGGCCAAGACCGAAACAGAAACGATTGAACGTGCCCTGGATTTCACAATCGATGAGCTTCGAAAGAATCGGGTACTCGCCGAAGCCAATGAAAGATTTATCCGGAGCGGAGTTGAGATACGGGATGTGTATGGGAATCTGGAGGATTAATTGTCGGACACACTTTTCGATACCTCCATTTACGTCACCGCGATGAGGCGTACTGGCGATTGGGTTCGACTCCTGCAACGGGTGAGCATAGGCGGAAGTCTTTGGCTGAGTGCGGTAGTGCTGGAGGAACTTTACGCCGGAGCGGACGAACGCTCGAGGGCGTGGGTGGAATCGTTGGAACTGGAGTTTGCCCGCGAGAATCGCATTCTGGTTCCAAATCTTGAGGATTGGACTCGGACGGGCGAAATGCTGAACCGGTTGGCCCTCAAATACGACTACGAACTAATAGGGAGAGGGCGCTTGACCAACGATGCGCTGATCGCAACCAGCGTGGGCAGGCTCGGCATTAGAGTTCTCACGGCCAACGCAAAGGATTTTCGCCGGCTCGCGGAATTCTATCCGTTTCAATTCCAGGTGGTGATGGTTTGACTGCGTGGATATAAAGTTAAGGAGTGTGGAGTCAAATTCTCGGGCCACGTTTGGAGTTGTGAAGAATCGGTGGGATCGTTGGAACAGCAAGAGATAGGGATGAAGAAGCTCGTCAAAGAAAAGATCAAATCTGCGGGCAAGAGTGTGCGTTCCGACCACACCCTTGTGGGCACCTGGAAGAACCGAAAAATCCTTACAGGTGTCCGTCCGCTATAACCACCCGTTGGTGGGGACATGGCAAGAAGTGGAGAATTCGGTGTCGGAGACTTCGGTGGTTTACAAGATTACGGTGACGGACGGACACTTTGTTGTGAGTGGAATTGATGAAGGTGATGGAACGCAGTTTAAGATTTCAGGCGTTCGGTGGGATGGAGTAACTCTTCGGTTTACGAGCCTCTTTCCCCCAACAGGGCACCGAGCAATGCATGTGCTTCGCTCGCTCAAGCCAGGCTTAGTAAACCACTGGGTCACATCTACCTGCTCTGAGGTGTGGAGGAAACGGCCACAAGAGCGACGTCGGACTCGCCTAGCACCACCGCGTCCCAAGAAATAGGGCAGCGTTTTCGGAAATATTCCCATGCTAGACTGACCTTCCAGCCATGCCCGTCCTCCGCGTCATCCTGCTTTGGCATCAGCACCAGCCTTTCTACAAAGACCTGGTTACGGGCGAATATCGTTTGCCCTGGGTGCGATTGCACGCGCTCAAGGATTACTACGGCATGGTCAAGTTGCTCGACGAGTTTCCCAACGTCCATCAGAATTTCAACCTGGTGCCGTCGCTGATGGCACAGATTCAGGACTACGTTGCCGGGACGGCTCAGGATCCGTTTCTGAGCGTGGCCGCGAAACCGGCCAAAGACCTCTCCCTGGCCGAGCGTCGCTTCGCACTGCAATATCTGTTTCAGGCCAATCCGCGGAATGTGATTGGACGTTATCCGCGCTACCGCGAACTTTACGAACGATTCCGCGAGCATGGCGATCATCCTGAGCGTGCGGAACGCTATTTTCAGCCGCAGGACTTCACCGACCTGCAGGTGTTGTCGCAGATCGCGTGGTTCGACGAATTCTTTCTGGAGGAGCTCGATATCGCAGCGATCGTGGCCAAGGGCCGCGACTACTCGCTCGACGATCAGAAGCTGGTGATTGCGAAGGAAAAAGATCTGCTCGGCAAAGTGCTGCCCGCACACGCCGAGGCCGCGAAAAAGGGATCGATCGAGATTTCGGCCACGCCGTTTTATCACCCGATCCTGCCGCTGGTCTGCGATACGAACGCGGGCGCGGTATCGTCTCCAGGGCTGCCGCTGCCCCAGAACCGGTTTCGCTATCCCGAGGACGCGCGTGAGCAGTTGAGCCGGGCTCTCGATCTGCACGAAAAGGTTTTCGGCATGCGTCCCAAGGGCGTGTGGCCGTCGGAAGGTAGCGTCTCCGAGGAGGTGCTGGCCATCGCCCACAGCCTCGGTATTCAGTGGATGGCCACCGATGAAGGCGTACTGGGGCGCAGTACGGGCCTGTTCTTTTCTCGCGACGGAAACGGGCGCTTGCCTGCGCAACAGGCGGAGAAGCTCTACAACATTCATCGTTACGAGAATGGCTCGACCGTGATGAACATGGTGTTTAGGGATCACACCATTTCTGATCTGATCGGGTTCGTGTATTCGGGCATGCCTCCGGCCGATGCGGCGCGGCATTTGATTGGGAACATCAAGGAAGCCGCAAGACCGGTGCTCGAAAGAGGTCGCGATGCCGTGGTGTCCATTATTCTCGACGGCGAAAATGCCTGGGAGTACTACCCCAAGTCAGGGCGTGAGTTCCTGCGGCGCTTCTATGACGGGTTGCAGCGCGAGCCCGAGGTTGAGGCGGTGACGATTTCCGAAGCCGTCGCGCGGCACAAAGACTTTGGTCAGCTGTCGTCTTTGGTGCCGGGTTCGTGGATCAATGCGAACTTCAATGTCTGGATCGGCGCTCCCGAGGACAATCGCTCGTGGGATTACCTCCACCATGCGCGCGAATTCTACGCACAGAATGCGGCGCAGGCCAGCGAGGCGCAGCGCAAGCTGGCCTTTGAAGAAATTCTGATCGCGGAGGGCAGTGACTGGAACTGGTGGTACGGGCCGGAGCATCATTCGGCCAACGATCGCGATTTTGACGAACTTTACCGCAAGCATCTGTCGAATGTGTATCAGGCTCTGGGTGCGATCCCGCCTGACTATTTGGCGCAGCCTATCTCCGGTCCTGAAGTGCGTCCGTCGTTTATTCCGCAGACGGCTTATATTCATCCCCGGGTAACAGGCGACAAGGTGCGGTATTTCGAATGGCTGGGATCGGCAATCTATACGGCCGATCAGCGTGCAGGCGCGATGCACGGCAAACAATTCTTGCTGGACGCGGTGTATGCGGGAATCGATGCCACGCACTTGTACGGAAGACTCGATTTCAAGGGAGCGATTCCCGCGGAGAACTTTGAAGTGGTGGTGAACGTGGAGTCGTGGGCGGCGGGTGAACCGCGTCCACGAAGGGCTCTGCGCGTGGATGCGTCGGCCCGCGAGCAGCGCCTGACGGAGTGGAAGATTGAAGAATGGAAAATCGAAAATATGGGAGAAGAGCGCGTGCTGGCGTCCTCCCAAAGCGTTGACAGCGCCGCGAGAGTGGCTCTGCTGCGCAACTTCGAGTTCAAATTCCCGCTGATCTGGCTGCTGGCGACTCCGGTGTCCACTTCGTCAGCTGAGCGGAAGGTTGGGCCAGCCGCCGTGGCCGCCACCAGCAAGCTGCGGCTTCGTTTCAGCCTGTGGCAGAACCGGTTACCTGTAGATTCGTTGCCGCTCGAAGGATGGATCGAGTTGCAACTGGTGAGCGAGGGAGACTTGCTTTTCGGAGCGTAAGCGGGCGGATCGGAGTGCCGAAAAGAAAGAGCCGGAAACCAAGGGCTCCGGCTCGTCGCTAAGGATGTCGAAGTTTTCTACTTGCTGCCGCCGCTAGCTGCCGGAGCCGGCGCGCCCATGGTCAACGGGCGATTCAATTCCAGCGTGAGCTCCGTACCTGCGGGAAGCGCTGCGGATCGGTGCTTGGCCAGCCAGTGTACCGTGGTCGAAGTTGCTCCGACCGCTCCGCCGATCAGAACTCCCGGTCCTCCGCCGATCAATCCACCCACGAGCATGCCGCCAGCGGTGCCGCCGCCGACTTCCAGTTGATCGCGGCGATCATGGGTGGATCCTTTGAACTGGCCTTCGGCACTCACATCGGTGCCGGGAATGTTGGTATCGGTCAGGGTCGCGTCGAGGAAGTAGCGTTCGCCCGTGGGAAGAATCACAGCTTCGGGCAGAATGCCGATTGAGGGCTTACCCGAGATGCGCCGCGGCTCAGTCACTTTAGTGACACGGCCTTCGACAATCGACCCGGCCGGAAGCAGCGTCTGGCCATTCAGCACAACCGGTTGGGTAAGGCTTGCACGGAATGGATCTCCCGGCCGATTGCTGAACGTCGCCAAAGTCGTGTCGAGCCGAACCATGAGAGCCGTGCCCGCCGGAACCGGCGAACTGGTCTGGGCTCCGAGCATTGTCGCCAGCAGCAGCGCGCAGGGTAAAATCATCCTCTTCTTCATCCGTGCCTCCTCAAACATCCAAATGTATCTTTCGACTCTAGACCACGTTGCAAGCCGGGACAAGCGGCAGGCAGTACAGGGTGAACCATTGGAGATAAGAGGGCGGTAGAGATGGCCGAATGGCCAGTGGCAGATGTGGAAATGATTAGTCAAAATCTTGAATCACAGAGGACAGAGAGCGAAAAGTAGCTTCCTCTCTGATTCAGGGTCTTTCCCCGCCGCATCACTGACGTACATATTCCATCCGTTATAATCATGGGTTTCCCAATAACTGGCGCATTTGGTTCGTATCTCTCAGTCAAAGAAAGCGGATCTAACCCATGTCAAATATTGCGGCAATTCATGCACGGGAAGTACTGGATTCACGCGGCAATCCTACGGTGGAAGCGGAAGTATTTCTTTCGGACGGGGCGATGGGTCGGGCGATCGTCCCCAGCGGCGCGTCAACCGGCGAGCACGAGGCGGTTGAACTGCGTGACGGAGACGCAAACCGGTTTCTCGGAAAAGGCGTGCTCAAAGCCGTTGAGAACGTCAACGGCGAGATCGCTGAGGCACTGGCTAACTGGGATGCCTTCGACCAGCGCGGGCTCGACAGCAAGATGATTGAACTCGACGGGACGGAGAACAAAGGGCGGCTGGGTGCGAATGCGATTCTCGCGGTTTCGATGGCGTCGGCGCGCGCGTCGGCTCTGAGCCTTGATATGCCGCTCTATCGCTATCTGGGCGGCGCTGGCGCGAATACGCTGCCGACGCCGATGATGAACATTCTGAATGGCGGAGCGCACGCCGACAATAACGTCGACTTCCAGGAATTTATGGTCATGCCTGTGGGTGCGCCATCGTTCTCTGAAGCGCTGCGCTGGGGTGTCGAAGTGTTCCACACGCTGAAGAGTGTGTTGAAGAAACGGGGCTATAGCACGGCCGTCGGGGACGAAGGCGGATTCGCCCCGTCCGTCAAGTCGAATGTGGAAGGGATCGAAGTTGTGCTGGAGGCCATCAGCCAGGCTGGTTACAAGCCCGGAGAAGAGATCGCAATCGCACTCGATCCCGCGGCCAGCGAGTTTTTTCAGGACGGCAAGTATGTCTTCAAGAAGTCGGATAAATCGACGAAGAGTTCTGACGAGATGGTGAAGTTCTGGGCAAAGTGGGTGAAGGATTATCCCATTGTGTCGCTCGAAGACGGGCTGGCCGAAAACGACTGGGACGGCTGGGCGAACCTGACCCAAGAAATCGGCGCTAAGATTCAACTCGTGGGCGATGACTTGTTCGTGACCAACGTCGAGTTTCTGCAGGAGGGAATCGACAAGGGTGTAGCCAATTCGATTCTGGTGAAAGTAAATCAGATCGGTACCGTGAGCGAGACACTGGATGCGATTGATCTGGCGCGGCGTAATGGGTACACGTCGGTAATTTCACATCGCTCGGGCGAGACCGAAGATACGTTCATCGCCGACCTCGCGGTAGCCACGGGAGCTGGGCAGATCAAGACCGGATCGGCGTCGCGTACGGATCGCATCGCGAAATATAACCAACTGCTCCGGATCGAGGAGGAGTTGGGGGGAACGGCGCGGTTCCTGGGGCTGAAAGCACTGAACTACCGAACTCAGTGACCAGCGAAAAGCTTCTAACCGCAAAGGACGCAAAGAAAATCCGCAAAGAACGCTAAAAAGGCAAGTGCTCTCCTTCGCGTCCTTCGCGGATTTTCTTTGCGCGCTTTGCGGTTATGGGCTTCTTCCGGTCCTGAAGGACCGGCCTTCAGAATCCCATCTTGTCGTCCGCTGACGGACCGTACGTCGCCGGCACAAGATTACCGGTCAGCCGCAGATACACGCCGAGTTGGGCGCGATGATGCACGATGTGATTCAGAAACATTTCGCGGTAGGCTAGAAATCGCGATCCCTCAAAAATGGGCTTGCCCTGAAAACTCAGCTTCCAGTTTTCTGTCCATGCACTATCCGGAGTGGCTTGCAGGGCCGCGCGCACTTGTGCGGCGCCTTCGTCAAATGCCTGTAGCAGTTGAGTCGAAGACTCGAACGGCAATGGCTTGGTGCTGCCCTTGGCAAAGTCGAGTTCGGGAGTCGTGAGTATGGTCACGCCGAAGCTGGCCAGTTGTGCTACGTGCGGCGCCAGCTTTCCCAAGGGCATCGACTTGGGGTGCGGCGCGAAGTCTTTTTTGTCGGCGGGAGCACGCTCCAGGGTGGTGCGCGTCTTTTTGATTTCTTCGTCGAGTTCGGGCAAGAGCAATTCGCTAATAGGCATGGTTTTCTCCGTGGACCGGGGATAGACGTGAGCTTGGATTGCGGGACGGGTGCCCAGGATTCACATTATGGCGTTCTCTGCGCGATTTGAAGCGAATAGCCCGCTAACCGGCGCGAACCGCAGAGGTCGGCGGAGGTCCACGGAGAAAAACCGTCTCAACTGAGAGCGGTGGCGGCCTCCAGAAGAATCCATCCTAAAGGCGGGGTGGAGAATCTAATGCTGCATGAAGGCTCGAAAAGGCCTGTTCGGTTTTATCGCGATTATTCAGTCCGTTCTTTTTCTGGCGCATTTTTTCCTCTATCAGACCTGGACGTTTTCTATTGCGGGGCACACCTCGGGGAATCGTTGGGCACAAGTGATTCTCGGCCTCCTGTCAGTGAGTTTTGTGGCCGCTTCGGTGCTTGCGTTTCGCTACACAAACTCTGCATTGCGGGTGTTTTACCGGGCTGCCGCGGTTTGGCTGGGACTGCTGACGTTTCTCGTCGTGGCAGCGGCTGGTTCGTGGATTGTCTTCGCTATCTCGCGCCTCGTGGGCCTCGATGTGAACTTTCATCGAATGGTGGAGGTGCTGTTCAGCGCTGCCGTCCTGGTTGGACTCTATGGCGTGGTCAACGCCAGTTGGACTCGCATCACGCGCACCACCGTGAAGCTCGCAAACCTGCCCGAGGCGTGGCGCGGGCGAAAGGCCGCCCTCATCAGCGACGTGCACCTGGGGCACGTGCGGAACCGCAGCTTTCTGCGGCGCATGGTGGCGAAGATTTTGAAGGAAGATCCGGACTTGATTTTTATTGCGGGAGATTTGTTTGACGGCACAGCCATCGATGCCGGACGCGCGACCGAGCCGCTGCAACGGTTGACCGCGCCCCATGGAGTCTATTTTGTGGCTGGGAATCACGAGCAGTTCGGAGACGACAGCAAGTATCTGCGCGCGGTCGCCAAGGCGGGAGTGCGCGTGCTGAGCAACGAAAAGGTTGAGGTCGAAGGCTTGCAGATTGTCGGAGTGCCCTACCGCAACGCCACACAGGACGGGCATCTGGCGTCGGTGCTGCGAGGCGTGCACCTGGATCGCGATCGCGCGAGCATCCTGCTGATCCATGCCCCAGACCATCCGGCGACAGCCGAAGCCGCGGGAGTTTCTCTGCAGCTATCCGGGCACACGCATCTGGGACAGTTCATTCCCTGGAGTTGGATGGCGCGGAGGATGTATCGCCAATTTGTGTACGGTCTGAGCCGAATCGGCAAGATGCAGATTTTCACTTCCAGCGGCGCAGGGACTTGGGGGCCTCCGCTGCGGCTGGGATCGAATCCGGAGATCGTGGTTCTGCAGTTCGAGTAAGCTGCTGAGAAGTCAGCACATTGACTTAGCTAAAGACTTAGTCTACCATGTTGGTATGGAAGTCAACATCCACGAAGCTAAGACCCATCTTTCCAAGCTCTTGGAGCGTGTTGCCTTGGGTGAAGAGGTGGTCATTGCCAAAGCTGGCACGCCGGTGGCAAAGCTCGTCCCTTTCGATACAAAGCCGAAGAGGCGCGTTCTCGGGAGCGCAAAAGGTGAGTTTGTGGTTCCCGATGGCTTCAATGATCCGCTCCCGAAGGAAATCGAGGATCTGTTTTACAAATGAGAGCTCTCCTCGACACCCACACTTTCCTGTGGGCCATTTCTGGGAGTGAGAAGCTTTCCCGGCGAGCAGGGGAGATATTTGCCGGCCCGAGTGATTTGTGGCTGAGTGTCGCAAGTATTTGGGAGATTCTGATCAAAGCGCAGGCGGGAAGGATTCCGCTGCCCGAGCCAGTCGGTCCATATTTGGTAAGAAAGCTGGCGGAGAACGAAATCGCAACCTTGACCATAAGCTTGGATCACGTCATGAGGATCGAAGCTTTGCCCATGCATCATCGCGATCCCTTTGACCGCATTCTGATAGCACAGAGTTTGGAAGAGGAACTGCCCATCGTCACCTCCGATTCAGTATTTAACCGCTACGATCTCGAAGTAATCTGGTAAGGATTTCCGTTAATCCGCGCAAGCGCGGGGCAAACGAAACCTTGTTTTAGGTAGAGGAGCTGGAAGCGAATCTATGTCCCGTCCGAAACCGCTCGTTCTCGTTATCCTTGATGGCTGGGGATATCGCGCCGAAATCAAAGCCAACGCTATCGCACTCGCGCGGAAGCCCACTTACGACCGGCTGTTGCGCGAATATCCCAACACGCTGATTCACACCAGCGGACCGTTTGTCGGACTGCCCGAGGGGCAGATGGGCAACAGCGAAGTTGGACATCTCAATATGGGCGCGGGGCGCATTGTCCACATGGACATCACGCGCATCGATGCGATGATTCAGACCGGCGAATTTTTCTCGCATCCAGTGCTGCTGGACGCGATGAAGCGCGCGCGCACGGGCGAGCGCCGACTGCAGCTGTTCGGATTGCTGTCGGACGGTGGCGTGCACTCGCAGCAGGCCCATCTTTATGCGCTGTTGAAGATGGCGAAGGAGAATGGGCTCGATCGCGTATTCGTCCATGCGTTCATGGACGGCCGTGACACATTGCCCACCAACGGCGCTGGATATCTCGAACAACTTCAACAGAAAATGCGCGATTACAACTGTGGCAAGATCGCCAGCGTGAACGGTCGCTATTATGCGATGGACCGCGATCGCCGCTGGGAACGCATTGCCAAAGCCTACAACGCGATGGTCTTCGCTGACGCGGAGGGCGGCAAGAACGACGATCCGGTGCAAGGGATGAAAGATGCCTACAACAAAGGTGTCACCGACGAATTCGTCGTGCCCTTTGTTTGTACCGACAAGAGCGGGCAGCCGCTGGCTACGATTCGCGACGAGGATTCTTGCATCTGTTTCAACTTCCGTGCCGACCGCGTGCGGCAAATCACGCGTGCCCTGGCTCGTAACAGCGGATTGAATGCCAGTGGTGGAAGTGATCTTCCGGGAGCCTCCGATCTTGATGCAACGATCCCGCGCGATCGCGTGTCGAAGAATCTGCGCTACGTGTGTATGACGCAGTACGCCAAGAATTTCAGTTTGCCGGTGGTGGTTCCGGCGGAGTCGATGGCGAACATTCTCGCCAACGTGATGGGCGGCCTGAATATGCGCAACCTGCGCGTGGCCGAGACCGAGAAGTATGCGCACGTGACATATTTTTTCAATGGGGGTGTGGAAACTCCGTTCCCCGGCGAAGACCGTCTGCTCGTGCCGTCGCAGAAAGTCGCGACTTACGATCTCAGGCCGGAGATGAGCGCCGCGGGCATCGCCGATGCGGTTGTAAAAGCCACCGAAGAAGGAACGTTCGACGTGATCATCGTCAACTTCGCCAACGCCGATATGGTGGGGCACTCGGGGAAGATCGAGCCCACAGTGAAAGCAGTTGAGACTGTCGACGCATGCCTGAGCCGCGTCGAGGCTGCGATCCGCGCCAAGGGCGGAGCCATGCTGATCACCGCCGACCATGGCAACGCAGAAATGATGATCGATCCCGCGACCGGCGGGCCGCATACGGCGCACACGACGAATCCAGTGCCGTTTATTGTGGTTTCCGAGAATTCGAAGAAATTCACTCTCAAGCCCAACGGATCACTGCGCGATATTTCACCGACCATGCTGGGGATGCTTGGAGTCGATGAACCGAAAGAAATGACGGGAGCCGACCTGCGAGTTTCGCTTAAGACAAACTGAACGAAGTACGAGATTACGATCGATCCGCCTATTCGCCAGCAGCGATCGACTGCAGACGTCGCATGTGCTTCAAGTCGGTGCCATCGTGGTACTCGAAGAGAGCGGTGTCGATGCTTTCTCCGGCAGAGTTTGTGACGATAATGCCCGTCCTGCCCCCGCCTAGGTCAATAACATTCCACAGTTTTGGTAGGTCGTAGACGTAGCCGAAGGTTTGTGCTTCGATGGCCAGGATGTGTGGCGTGGGCTGAGGTGCAATCCATGCCGCAACCGCATATGCATCTCCCTCGATGGTCCGCGTTCCTGAGCGCCATTCCGCTGACGCGTAATATCGGAGTGTGCCGTCGGGCAGATGGAAAGCCTGGACTTCAACCATCGGGGAGATGCGCTCCGCAGTGTGGCGCTGGGCATCGCTAGCCGAAGTTTTCATGCGCTGCGTGAGCAAGTCGACGATCTGCGTCTGAACGTCGAAGCGGACAGGTTCTTGCTCCAAGAAGGCATATGTGGCGTCAGGATTTGGCGGAGTGAGTTCGTTACCGACGTCCTCCTTTGCGAGATGATGGCGGAGCACGTAATAGTTTGCCGTCAAAAAACCGGCGTCTTTCTTTTCGAGGGTCGCGAGCGCTCCAAGAAAAGAGTCATTACCGACGCCTTCGTCCGTTTCCGCGCCGATTAAGGTGGTCAGCGTGACAGTTCTGACTAGGCCACCCTCCAGTAGGAGGTCATATTTGTCGCCAAGACCGAAATGTTCGGCAGTTGGCCCCTTCTGGAATCGGGATGCGAAGTTTGCGGGCACTTTCACCGCACCGAAAAACCCCTCTGCGATCGCTGGCGCGAGCTCGTGACCGCTCGAGGAAAGCGCACCTTCGAACTTCACCGCGTCGAAGTAGACGATGACGCGGTTCCCGTCATAGCGACCGGCCAGCCAGAATCGTTCCCGTTTCGCCTGTTCGGGCTGTCCCTTGGTCGGCCGATCCTGAGCAAGGACAGGAGCACATATGGCCGTCGCGATCAGCGGGATAAGAGTCGCAAGACGCACTACGAAGGATTTAAGGTGGTCGAATCTGGCTTCCATTTCGACTCCAGCGAGCCTTAGCTCTCCAGCAGCGCCGGAGCCGTCGCGAGCAATCCCGCTATCAATTCCAGATCGTGCAGGTCTTCGCGGCTGAAGTCTTGTGCGAATTTCGAGTCCAGAGCCTTGCGCGAAATCTGGATCACTCCGACCACGACCGAATCCCGATCCATGATGGGGACCGACATCAGCTTCTGAATTGGCGCGGGTGCGAGCGTCTCTTCGGCCTCTTCGGCGCCTGGCTTGATGGTTTCGAAAATACTGGCGTGCTTTACTTTGGCGAAGTTGTTGAAGATTTCTGCCTTCTTGCTCAAAGCCGTGTGCGCCGCTACCGCCTTGCTGGAGAGCGGAATCGCGCCTGTCGTCCTCAGATATTCCGGAAAAACAAAGCGCAGCAGTCCCTTCTCGAGGCGCATCAAGGCCACTTCGGTGTATTGCACACGAAAAATCTTGGCCAGAACCATGCACAAATCCAGCGCAGAGACTCCCGGCCCCAGGACCGACCCCACAGGGAGCAGGTGTTCGGGAAGTACGATCTCTTCCATCATGGCGGGATCGTTATTTTGAGTCATAGCGTTCTTGGGCTGCAGTCCGTACATCTCCATTTTTCACGGAGCAGCCTAGACTCTATCGCACTTTGCACGCCAAAAGGTACTTCCCAAAGTAATGGGGGTCACCTGGGCAAGTCCTTTGTTTTCAGCCCGAATCGGGAATCAGCCTGGCGCCATTCTGAGAATTGCTCCTTTGGGGGACAGCGCAAACCATCAATCGGCTGACAGTTTTTGTCACTGCCGATCAAAACCTGGCAAATCGCGCTGAAAACCTTGGGCCGATTTTCTCGATAGGGCAAAGTCGTTTACACTTCGAGGCTATGAGCCTTCCAACTCAACCGAATGTGAAATTACAGAACGGCGCCGACTATCGCGAAAATTACGCCAACAGCGTTCAGATGCGAGTCAATATATGGGATTTTTTTCTTGTCTTTGGCACGCTTCAGCAGCAAACCGAGACCCAGGTCGAGATCAAGAATTTCCAGGGTATTTACCTGAGTCCGCAACAGGCCAAGGCGCTGCTGGGGCTTTTGCAGCAGAATGTGGCCGGCTATGAGAGTGCCTTTGGCGAGATCAAACTCGATCCCCGCATGGGGCCGCAGGGGCCGGTGCACTAGAGCATTGCCGTCGTAGAGACGTAGCTGCTACCTCTCTCGTACCACATACTGGTGTGCCTGCCTCGGCAGGAAACGTTGCTCGCAACGACTCTACGAGTCGAGCAACGTTGCTTTCGGATTGCGAACGTTGGTTAGGGCAATCCTTCTGCCGATAGAATGTCTTCTCTCATGCGATCTTCTAACTTTCATCCGGCGCTGGTGTTCGCCGTCATCTTCGCCGTGATTTTTGTTCTGCACTCGTCACTGCTGCAGCTTCCATATTTTTGGGACGAGGCGGGATATTACGTTCCTGCCGCGCGCGATCTTCTGCTGAGTGGAAGCCTGATTCCGCATGGCATTTCGAACGCGCATCCGCCCCTGGTGCTGGCTTGGATCGCGCTGTGGTGGAAGGTGGTGGGCTATGCGCCGCTGGTGACGCGGACGTCCATGCTCGTGGTCGCGGCTTTTTCACTGCTTGGATTCTTCCGCCTTGCTGAGCGGGTCTCGAATACCGAAGTCGCGGTCGCCTCAACTTTGTGTACGGCGTTGTATCCGGTTTTCTTCGCCCAGAGTTCTCTGGCGCAGGTGGATCTTGCCGCTGCCGGATTGATTTTCTGGGGATTGAGCGCCTATCTCGATTCCGAGCGCCGGTCGGTTGCGGTGGCGGTTTGGTTTTCGCTGGCGGTGCTCGCAAAAGAAACTGCGGTGCTTGCCCCGCTCGCGCTCGCGGGGTGGGAGTTGTTATGCGTCATCGCACCGAAACGCGTTGCAGCGCTTGGGTTATGGACCACTTCAAATTCACGGGCGAGGCGAATCATTTCTCTGCTCGTTCCTATCCTGCCACTCGCGTTATGGTACGCGTATCACTATGTGCGGACGGGATACGTCTTCGGCAATCCGGAGTTTTTCCGTTACAACGTCGCTGCCACTCTGAACCCAGTGCGATTCCTGCTCGCTCTGATGTTGCGGCTCTGGCAGGCCTTCGGATACATGCATCTTTGGCTGCTGACTCTGGGAATGCTGCTCGCGATGCTGCTGGCTCCGTTGAAAGACGACGGAGTCGAGCGCAAGCGCATCGCGATTCCGGTGCAGATGATTTTTCTCGTGGTCGTTATTGTGTATGTGGTCGCCATGGCATTAATTGGTGGGGCTGTGCTGGCGCGCTACCTGCTACCGGCGGTGCCTCTCGTGATTCTGGTGGCCGTCTCGACGCTGCGCAGGCGACTGCGCTACTGGCCCGCAGCGGTTGCGATGGTTAGCCTGAGCTTTATTGCGGCATGGTTCTGGAATCCGCCCTATGGATTTTCTCCGGAGGATAATCTCGCCTATCGCGATTTTGTAGTACTGCACCAGGACGCTGAGCGCTTTTTGGAGGCTCGCTATCCTATGGCGCATGCGCTCACGGCATGGCCTGCTTCGGATGAACTGACGCATCCAAGCTTGGGCTACGTTACGCGGCCGGTGCAGGTGGTGCGCATCGAAGATTTTTCCCTCGAAGAGGTACTATCCGCTGCCGAGTTTCGTTCACATTTTGAGGTCGCGCTGGTGTTCTCAACTAAGTACGACCCGCCAACTCCGTTGCTCGGCCGGTGGAAGGCGTGGGACGATCTCAAGCATCGGTACTTCGGCTTTCACCGCGATCTGCCGCCGGCGGCCATTGCGCGAATTCTTGGCGCGAAGATTGTGCTTTCGGAAGAGCGCAAGGGACAGTGGGCTGCAGTGATCGAGATGCAGCCGCAGGAAATTCTAGACGCACGGAGAGAAGGCCAATCACCGGGCGACGTTCTGAATGGAATCTGTCCTGAGCGATCGATGCATCGTTGCTGGCTGGAGCGTCGCCAGTAGGACCGATCTTTATGGGGTCTTCGCAGCCGCCTCAACTTTGGTGCGGAGTTCCTCTACCAATCGTACGGTTGGACCGTTGAGGCCACCCGTCATCCGGTCACGCCATAGGGGCGGGGAGTCGACACCCTGAGTAGCCTGATAAACCGCGAGCATGTCTTGAGGGTCTCCAGCATCGACGTTGGCCATGGGTCCGATGGAGGGGTTTGACCGGTCGGAGCCGGTGTGAATGCCGATTCCCCCCTGTGCTTCGACGATTCGACCCTTTCGGACCAGGATGATGAGATCGGCGTCCTTGCGGTCATAGACGAGGATGTAGCGCCCCCAATCCTGAATCGCGTTCTGAACATCGCTTGCAGCCTGGCGGTCGTCTGGCGGGACGCGTGGGCTGGCAAGGTTTTCGCCGTAGTACGTAGTAATCATCACGTACCGCGCGTTCACGACTAGCTTCGGCATTGTAGATTTGTCTTTGGCGACTACGGATGAAATTAGCAGGAACAGCACGAAGAAGCAGAGAGAAAGAGCTCGCTTCATGATCGGAACCTCCGCCTGTGCCCATCAATTTAGCATGGCCGGCGGATGCTCAGGAAGATTTTGCTTTGGGCCCAAACAATCGATCGTCAGCTCTGCATCAAATGGCAGGAGTGGGTTTTGATTACAAGCCAGACCTCGTGACCGGGAGCCAGTTGCAGCGCATCGCGCGCGGCCAGCGTCAGATGAATCTCCATCTCTACGCCGCAGTTCACTTGCGCGGAGACGATCATGTCGCGTTGCTGCAGCGAATTGATTCTCCCGGGAAGGATATTGCGCGCGCTCAACCCCATGGGCGGCGAAGTCGCCAGCAGAATATCGCCGGCGCGAATCCCCAGGCGCAACGCCGAGCCGACTCCTGCCCGCACCATCGGAGTTTCCAGTAGCACTGGAGGTTTATTGGGCGAGGAGTGGAGCACGATCCGGCAAGCCATGGTGCCGCGCTCCGGATGCACCGAGTCGACTACCACGTCGAAGATGTTTTCGAAACCTGCCAGTTCCGCCACCGTTTCCAGCAGTGGCGCAGACATGACCTCATGCGGTATCCCCTGGGCGACGATGTGTCCGGCATCGAGCACCAGCACGCGCTCGCCCAAGGCAAAGACTTCATCGCGGCTGTGCGTGACGTAGAGAATTGGAATGCGGTGCGCCTGGTTCCAGGCGCGCAGGTCGTCGATGATCTTTGCCTTGGTCGGCGCATCGAGCGCCGCCAGAGGTTCGTCGAGCAGCAGCACTTCAGGGTCGGTCACCAAAGTTCGAGCTAGTGCCGCACGCTGACTTTCTCCACCGGAAATTTCGCGGGCGCTGCGCTCCGCCAGGTGAGAGATGCGGAAGGCCTGAAGAATAGCGGACGCACGCCGCTTGCGCTCGGCCTCCACATAATTCGCGAGACCATATTCGATGTTCTGCGGGACCGTTAAATGTGGAAACAGAGCTAGCGTCTGGAAGACATATCCCACGCGACGCTTGGGAACGGGGAGATTCGCGTCCTGTGCCGAATCGAACAGGATCCGATCGCCGAGTGCAATGTGCCCCACGTCGGGCGTGACGAGGCCAGCGACACAGTCGAGCAGAGTAGTCTTTCCAGCGCCCGAGGCGCCGAACAGGATGGTGAATCCCGGAGCGGCCTGAAACTCAACATCCAGCACGAATTCAGGGCGGGGCTGCTTGCGGAAGCGGGCGCTCAGAGAACGACAATTCAAATCCTCGCTTCCGCTGTCGGCGTGGAGTGGTCGCGATGATGCGTCCGCGCCCTCAGCCGACCCGGTCGCGTGAGTTGTACTCATTCGCAGTTCATTCTAGGGAGCCTGGCTTACGTTCGCAACGTTTGCCAGTGGCCAGGCATGGGTCCACTGGTGCTTATAGGGAGGCTTCGACTGCGACTGAGCTGCGCACCTCCGCGCACCTCATTCTTCGCTCAGCATCACATAGGATCGGGTCAGGCATTGCCAAGAGACCGGGTTTTGCGGTTTAGGCCATAGACGATCGCGAGCAGCGCGAAGCTCAAGCCCAGGAGTAGTAGCGCGGTCTGATTCGCGCCGGCGTAGTCGGAGGCCTGAACCCGGTCGTAGATGTCGATCGATACAGTGCGAGTGACTCCTGGAATGTTTCCTCCGACCATGAGCACGACGCCGAATTCTCCCATGGTATGGGCAAAGGTGAGAGCGGCGCCGGTGATCAACCCGGGAACGGAGAGCGGGGCGATGACGCGAAAAAATGTGCGCAGCGGGGAAGCGCCCAGCGTCGCCGAAGCAGCAATCAATTTGCGATCCACCCCGGAGAATGACGCAGCGAAGGGCTGCACCGCAAACGGAAGGCTGTAGAGAATCGATCCGATCACCAGGCCGGTGAAGGTAAATGCAAGGGTGTGGCCGGTCAGTGCAATCCACCAGCGGCCGAGTGGACTGTGGGGGCCGAGGGCGACCAGCACGTAAAATCCCAGAACCGTCGGGGGCAGGACGATCGGCAACGCCACCACCGCTTCCACCAGAAACTTCCAACGCCGGCGGGAGAATGCGATCCAGTAGGCAATGGGCAGGCCGATGATCAGCAACGTTGCTGAGACGATCACTGCGAGTTGCAGCGTTAGCCGGAACGCCTGCCAGTCAATGGCCATTGACGTCTTCTCAGTTCGCCCGTCAGAAAAAGACGGGCGACGATAGCGGTACTTTCAAATTGTCGGCAAAGTGAAGCCGTACTTCTGCAGCAACTTTCCTGTCTCTTTCGTCTTGACGTACTCAACAAAGGCCGCGGCTTCTTTCTGATGAGCCGAGGGTGTGACTATGACTACGCCCTGAGCCAATGCCGGATAGTAATCTGCCGGAACTTTCCAATACTTTCCTTTACCCTGCATCTCGGGAGCGACAACATGGGCCAGCGCGACGAACCCGACCTGTGCGTTCCCCGACTCAGCGAACTGCGCCGCTTGCGAAACATTTTCACCCAACACCAGCCGGTCTGAAACTCGATCGTACAAGCCCGCGTGCTTGAGGGCAGCGACCGCCGCGCGGCCGTATGGGGCGTGCTGCGGATTGGCAATCGCAATCTTTTTCACTGAGGGATCAAGCAGAACGTTCACGCCTTTGTGCTCGAGGTCGAGCGGAGAGTTCGCCGGAATCCACATCACGAGCTCGCCTATCGCGTACTCGTACAGGCTGGCTCCATCTGCGACGCCGGCCGTGACCAGCTGGCGCGGATAATCCATGTCGGCGGAAAAAAATACGTCAAACGGTGCGCCGTTCTGTATCTGCTGTGTGAGCGCGCCCGATGCTCCGAAGGAGAGCTTTATCGTCACGCCTGTTTTCTTTTCGTAGTTGCCGGCAATTTCTTTTAGCGCAGAGCTGAGGTCTGCGGCTGCCGCCACGGTCACTTCGGCTCTTATTGTTGCAGGCGCCGGCGCGGGCTTTTCTTGTGCCGTCCCGGCGCTCGATATCAGAACAAGGCCACCGACCGATAGCGCACCGACGAATGTCGTCCAGAACTTCATCTCTTATGTCTTGTCCCGTCGCGATGAATCTTGCCTGCGATTGTACAGGTTCGAGCGATGCGGATCAGTGCCGATTCCCGCGATGGGATTTCCCATAGTGGGCGGAAGCCAAGATTTTTTGCGGCTTTTGCATTGCGTCAGTCTCGCCTACTCCCGATACTTACAGACGAGACTCACATGCAGTGCCGTTGTTCTGATTTTTTCTCCCTTTCTTCTCGCTCTCTTCGCTTTCTTCAGTTCGCGCGAATCTCAGCGGTCATTTTGTGCCTGACGTGCCTCGGAGCGGTTTCGAGTGCAGGTGCGCAAGCGACGGAGCGAAGACAGCCAACTCGCGTCCCTGATGCAGCCCACATCAAAGCGCGCAACGAATGGTTCCTGCGTGGACGCATCGTCCCGGGAAGATCTTCCGCAGACCTTCGCTGGCGCGCGTATCAGGCAAGAATGAAAATGCGCACCCAAAACGCTGCTGCGCTGGCGTCCGGTCCCAATCCACAGACCGCACTTTCGAGTTCATGGATCGCCTTGGGGCCGGTGCCCCTCGCCTCCGATGCCACCGGCAGCGGCATACAGGATTACCACCAGGTCGCTGGACGAGCGACGGCTGTCGTGATCGATCCCGCCGATCCGACTGGAAACACGGTATACGTCGCCGGAGCGCAGGGAGGAATCTGGAAGTCGGGCAATGCCGCCAACATCACTGCTGCCAACGTTACGTGGGCTCCGATCGCCGACTACGAGGCGACGCTCGCGATTGGCGCGCTGGCGATTCAGCCGGGCAATTCGGATATCACCAAGACTGTAATTCTCGCTGCCACGGGCGAGGCCGACAACTCTGCGGACTCCTATTTCGGCCTCGGCATTCTGCGGTCCACCAACGCGGGCAGTACGTGGACGCTGGCGACAACCGCGAACGGCGGAGCGCTTTCCTTCAGCGGTCTGGGAGGAACCCGCATGGCCTTCAGCACGGCCAGCGGGCAGACGAACATCGTCGTCGCCGCGATGGCTACGAGTGCTGAGGGTCTGGTCGAGGGCGCGGTTACCTCCAGCACCCGGCGGGGTCTTTATACTTCGCTTGATGCTGGCCAGACCTGGACTTACGACGCGATAACCGATCCCGGCGGTGTGACGGACGCTACTTCGGCGACCTCGGTAGTTTATAACGCGAGTGCCGGGCGGTTTTTCGCAGCCGTTCGCTACCACGGCTTCTACTCATCGCCCGACGGTGTGACCTGGACTCGCCTTGCCACGCAACCCGGCGCCAGTTTGCTCAGTGCTGCGGCATGCCCGCCGCTTTCCGCCTCGAATAGTCAAACCTGTCCCGTGTATCGCTCTGAGATCACGGTTGTGCCGGGGCGCAACGAGATGTACGCGTGGTTCATTTCCGTCTCTTCGGGTGTGGCTGTTGATGGCGGCGTCTGGCAAAGCCTCAACGGCGGCACATCGTGGACTTCGATCTCGGACGCCGGCATCGCAAGTTGCGGAGATGTTGAAGGTTGCGGCGTGCAGCAGGGAGCTTACGACCTCGAACTGCTGGCCGTTCCGAACGGCAGTGCGACCGACTTATATGCGGGATCCGTGAACCTTTACAAGTGCTCGATCAATTCGCTGAATCCCACGTGCGCCGTTTCGCCTTTTTTCAATCTTACTCATGCCTACGGATGCGATCCCATCGGCGCCCTCGCGCACGTGCATCCCGGGCAGCACGCGCTTGCCTATGTGATTCCGGCGTCGGGCAGCGAGTCTGGGAAAGACCTGACGTACTTCGCCAACGATGGCGGGATATACCGTGCGCTCGATGGCTTCGGAGATCTCACGACCGGCTCCTGCGCGGGCACGAATCAGTTCGACGACCTCAACCAGAATCTGGGATCGATGACCCAGTTCGTCAGCTTTGCCCAGCACCCGACAGACATGAACACGCTGCTCGGAGGAACTCAGGGCAATGGTTCTCCAGCGACGAATCAAGCTACAACCAGCACAAGTTGGGGAAATGTGCTTGGCGGCGACGGGGCTTATACGGCGATTGATCCCAAAGCGCCGGCGAATTTCTATGCCGCCAATCCTGATGTTCCACCTGGCGGGCTGGACGTGCAATTCTGTCCTGACGGTGTGGCTTGCCTTGATGGTGCTTTCTATATCGTCGTCAGCAGTTCCGACATCGGTGGTGATGATGGCGCTTTCTATTTTCCTTACGTTCTCGATCCGCAGTCCGCGACGGCTCTGCTGGTCGGAACGTGCCGGGTGTGGCGCGGGCCGCGTGCAGGCGGTACATATACAGTCTTAAGTCCGAATTTCGATACGCTCGGTTCGGGAGTTTGCTCTGGGAGCGAAGTCAACCTGGTGCGCTCAATCGCAGCCGGAGGGCCGACCGATGCAAACGGTTCGCTCGTCGTGTATGCGACTACCAGCGGTCCAGGGCCGGCGAATGGAACATCGTCGCCCGCCGGAGGCCGAGTGTGGGTCTCGACAAATGCGACGGCTGGAACCGCGAGTTTCTCCGACGTGACCGACAATGGCCCGACGGGAAATATCAACCCAAATCAGTTCCCGATTTCGGCCGTCACCCTCGATTCATCGGATGCGACCGGCGCAACCGCATATGTCACCGTAATGGGTTTTACTGGAACCTCCGGGCATGTCTGGAAGACTACAAATGCCGGTATAGTTTGGGCAGACATCACCGGCAACCTGCCGGACTCACCGGTGAATGCGGCGGTCGTCGATTCCGTCAACGGCGAGGTCTATGTTGGAACCGATGTCGGCGTGTTCGTTTCTCCGACCACCTCGGTTAACTGGACCGAAGTTGGTCCCGCGCCTGGCCCGAGTCAAACTGGATTTCTGCCGAACGTTGCGGTTACAGCACTCGGCCTGTTTAACTCCGGAGGTCAGGAACTGCTCCGAGCTTCGACGTACGGCCGCGGGATATGGCAGTTTCCGATCCAGGTAACGGCCGACTACAGCCTCACCGTTTCCAATTCGCCATTGACAGTTTTTTCCGGACAGACTGGCGCATTCACCGGAACAATCACCGACTTAAACGGATACACAAACTCGGTGGCCCTTAGTTGCGGGACCGGCGAGACCGTTCCACCCAGCACTTGCTCGGTGACGCAATCTCCTCCCAGCGGAAAAGCCACACCGTTCAATGTTGCCATCTCTGGCGCTCCCGGGGACTACAACTTCACGCTCCAGGGCGTGGGGGCGGATCCGAATAACATTGAGCACTCGGTGCAATTGACTCTGCACGTAGTCAGCTTTGCGCTCAGCCCTCCCACGCCGGCAACTGTCACCGTGCCGCGGGGAACCACTTCATCGCCGGTGGAATTCAAAGTTACCGCCGCTGGGTCGTTCAGTCAGAGCGTTGCCGTCGCCTGCACGACCACCATCGTCGATGCAATTTGCTCAATGACTCCGGGAGCCACTGTGAACCCTACGTCGAGCAGTCCGGTCGCGATGACGGCCAGCGTGACCGTGCCGGTCGATACTCCTGCGGGCAATTATCCGGTGACCATCCAGGCCTCTAGCGCTGGGACCACTGTGGCGATAACGGCTCAGTTCATGCTGAACGTCACTACTAACCCAGATTTCGTGCTGGCTCAGTCGACGGGGTTTCCCGAAGTCAATGCGGGCAGTACGGGGACCACTGGGCCAATCCTAGTCACCGCGCAAGACGGATTCACTGGCAGCGTCAACCTGAGTTGTCCGGCAACGTTCGGTGCCAACAGCTGCAGCATCACTCCCGCGTCGGTCAGTTCCTTTCCGGCAACGGCATCACTTTCCATCAATGGCACGAGCTTCGTGGCGGGAAACTACACGCTCGTGATCGGCGGAGTTTCCGGTTCTGTCATGCACACCGTCTCCGTAAACTTTAACGTGGGTGACTATTCCATCTCCGGAACGCAGTCGCTCACTGCCCCTCCGAGCGGCCAAGGAGTGGCGACTCTCACCCTGACTTCCAGAGATTTTTATGTCGGCTCGATTAACGCGACCTGCGACCCCAGCGCGCTCTCGGGTGCGACGTGCGCCCTGTCGCCGGCGAATCCCATCGACGTGGCCAGCGATGCGACGGCGAACCTGACAGCGACGATCAACGTCCCCACCAGCGCTGCCAGCGGGAGTTACAGCATCAACATCAAGACCACCGATCCTTTAGGGCCCAGTCATACCTTTACAGTTGCGCTGACGGTTGGGCAGGATTTCGTTGTCACCTCTTCGACAACCAGCCAGACGGTAAATGCCGGCCAGACCACTGGCCCATATAACCTCACGATTCTGCCAGTGGGATCTTCATTCAATGCGGCCGTAACGCTGGCTTGCTCTGGGCTGCCGGCGCTGTCGCAGTGTGCGTTCGCTCCTTCTTCCCCGGTCACGCCTGGCAACTCTGCCGCGACCGTTGTGATGACGATTTCCACCACTCCGGCGACAACCGCCTCGCGGTCACCAGGGGGTTTCGGGTCAAACCTCTACGCGATGTGGTTGCTGTTGCCGGGCGCGCTGGCATGGAGTTTTATGCAGCGCAAGCCGGGAAACAGGAAGGTGCGTATCTGGACTCTAATCGCAACACTGCTTCTACTCGGAGTGCTGGCTTCGTGCAGCGGCGTCAGTTCCGCTGGCGGAGGTCATGGCCAAGCGGGAACTCCCTCGGGAACGTACAAAATTACGGTCACTGGTACGTCTGCCGGAACCCCAGCGGATGCAGGTCAGAGCACACAGGTGAGTCTCGTCGTCAACTAACCCTGTAAACTGGTCGGTCTGAACCCATGACCGATTCTCGTTCCAATGTAGTCATCATCGGCGGCGGTATCGTGGGCCTGGGCGTCGCGATGGCAGTTACGCGACGCTTTCCCAATCTTCGGTTGTTGTTGCTGGAGAAGGAAGACCGCGTTGCCCGGCACCAAAGCGGCCACAACAGCGGCGTCATTCACTCTGGCGTTTACTACAAGCCGGGATCGTTGAAGGCTCGTCTCTGCGTGACGGGTGCCGCGGCGATGGTCGAGTTCTGCCGCGAGCACGGAATCGCGCACGAAGTTTGTGGGAAGGTGATCGTAGCCACTGAAGCCGACGAACTTCCGCGCCTAGAACAATTGCGCCAGCGCGGGGAAGCGAACGGCCTGACCGGCCTGCGCTTGATTGGGCCGGAAGAACTACGCGAGATCGAGCCGCACGCCACCGGCCTGCAGGCACTGGTTGTGCCCTCGACTGGAATAACAAACTATGCCGCGGTCTGTGAGAAATACGCAGAGCTGGTCTCGGCGAGTGGAGGAACAATTCTTACAGCCGCCGCTGTCACCGGCATCCGTCGGCTGCGCGACGAGATTGTCATCGAGACTTCGCGCGGAGCGTACTCGACCAACTCGCTGATCAATTGCGCCGGCCTGTTCAGCGATCGAATCGCGCGGATGGCTGGCGATGTTCCGGGCATATTGATCGTGCCCTTCCGCGGAGAATACTACGATCTCATTCCCGAGCGAGCTTCACTGGTCCGCTCTCTGATCTACCCCGTGCCTGATCCGCGCTTTCCATTTCTCGGCGTACACTTCACGCGACGTATCGGCGGCAAAGTCGATGCCGGGCCCAACGCCGTACTCGCCCTTGCGCGCGAAGGCTATCGCCACAGCGATGTCAGTATTCGCGACCTGGCGCAGTCGGTTGCGTTTCCAGGGTTCTGGCGGATGGCGCGCATGCACTGGCGCAATGGCCTTGACGAATTTCGGCGCTCGCTTTCGAAACCGCTGTTCGTACGCGCCCTGCAGCGGCTTGTACCGGAAGTACGCAACAACGACCTGGTTCCTGGAGGGTCTGGAGTGCGCGCGCAGGCGCTCAAGCCCGACGGAGCCCTGGTCGACGACTTTCAGTTTGTAACCTCCGGGAGAGTACTGCACGTGCTCAACGTTCCGTCGCCGGCGGCAACCGCTTCGCTCGCCATCGGTGAATCGATCGTCGACACGGCGGCTCGCGATCTCGGCCTCGCCTGATTCCTGCCCCTAAGGTTCGTCGAATCATGGCCTTCCGCTCCATGCCTATGCTGGCGGGCCTAAAAACGAGGCAGCTCGAAATATGTCCTGAAATGTTTTCGGTGTTTTTGTCTTATACCAACAGAGGCGCCCAGAGTGGGTGGCAGCGCCGCAGGTTTACCAGATAGGCCGATCGAGCACGGGACTCTTCAAAAGGCTGGGCTGTGCGATGAAAATCACCACGAAATCTGTTCGTGCGTTCTTCTGTTTTTTCTTGTTTTGCGGGATGATCAGCGCCCAGCAGGCGATCGTTTCGACTACGGTAACCGCCGTGCCGCGCCTGGTGAATTGTTCGGGAAGGGCAGTCGATACTCAAGGCAAAGCTTTCGCCGGAATTGCCGGCGTCACTTTCGCGATCTACAGTCAACAAACCGGCGGGGCTCCACTGTGGCTGGAAACGCAGAACGTGCGCGCCGATGCGAAAGGCAACTACACGGCTCAACTGGGTGCAACCGTGCCGGAGGGCTTGCCGCTCAATCTGTTCAGCACGAGTGAATCCCGATGGTTGGGCATACGCGTCAATGGCGGCGAAGAACAACCGCGTGTTCTGCTGCTCAGCGTGCCCTACGCTTTGAAAGCTGCTGACGCGGAAACCATTGGAGGACTGCCGCCATCGGCGTTCGTGCTGGCCGCGCCGGTCTCCACTGGCAGTGGGCTGAGTGCAACGCCCACGTCGGGGATGTCTCCTGCGGTTCCACCAGCTTCGGTCAGTGGTTCGGGCACGGCGGATTATCTCCCGCTGTGGACCAGTTCCAGTGCGCTCGGCAGTTCGGTTTTGTTTCAGTCAGGCACGGGCAGCACGGCGAGAATTGGAATTGGCTCGACCACTCCTGCCGCAACTTTGGATGTAACCGGGGGCGCGACGGTTCGCGGTCTGCTAAACCTGCCTCCGGCCGCTGCGGCGACAGCGTCTGCGGGGACCGATTCGAGACCGTTTGGCCTGGTCGCCGCTACGTTCAACAGCAGCACAAAAGCGGCTGCGAATCAGGCATTTCATTGGCAGGCGGAGCCCGTGGCGAACAATACCGCGTCTCCTTCGGCAACGCTGAACCTGCTTTTCGGGACCGCCCCGGCTATTCCTGCGGAAACCGGACTGAAGATCAACAACAAAGGGCAAATCACCTTCGCACCAGGGCAGACTTTTCCAGTCATCGGTTCGATTACGGCGGTGAATGCGGGCACAGACCTCACCGGAGGCGGAACGAGCGGAGCCGTGACGCTGAACCTAGATACGACGAAGGTGCCGCGCCTGCTCGCGAACAATAGTTTCGTGGGCAATCAAGGTATTACAGGAACATTGGCGGTCACTGCCGCTGTCAGCATCGGCCCATCGCCCCCGACCGATGGACTGCTGAACGCAGCAGCCAGCTCATCTTCGGCAGTTGCTATCTCGACGGTTGGGTCGAACGCGGTGGCCGGGTCAGGGAAAACCGGCAATGATGCTCTGCACGCTACGGGAGGGGTGGGCGATGTGGACCAGCCCGGCGGAAATGGAATGGTTGCAACTGGCGGCAAGGGCGGAATTAGTTCAGCTGACGGATTCGGGGGGAACGGTGGCGTGGGACTGGTCGCCATTGGAGGTCACAATGGAGATGACTCGAACGGAGGGGACGGTATCCATGCCAGCGGCGGTGTGGCTTCCACCACTGACGGTGCCGGTGGGTCAGGAATTGTGGCCACTGGAACGGACGGGCTCTCAGGATCGGCAGGCGGGTGGTTCAGCGCGGGCCTGAGCAAAGGGGGTGGTGGCTATGGCATATACGCGACGAATCGGGATGGCACCGACAGCTGTTGCGCAGCATATCTTGACGGCGAGGTTGACGTGACCGGAGCACTGAGCGCTCCGACCAAGAATTTCAAGATTGATCACCCTCTCGATCCGGCGAATCGCTACCTGATGCACGCCTCGGTCGAGTCGTCTGAAATGATGACCATCTACACCGGGAACGTGGTACTGGATGATGCCGGAGAGGCCACAGTGAGACTGCCGGACTGGTTCGAGGCGCTCAATGAAGATTTTCGCTACCAACTCACGTGCCTCGGTGGTTTCGCTCCGGTCTATGTTGCGGAGAAGATCCAAAACCATGCTTTCCGTATCGCTGGGGGCCGCGCCGGGTTGGAGATTTCATGGCAAGTCACGGGCGTTCGCCATGATGCCTTCGCCCGAGCGCATCCTCTCATTGTCGAGCGACCAAAGGGAAAGGAGGAGCAGGGCTACTACCTCAATCCGAAGCTCTATGGCCAACCGACAGAGAGAGGAATGGCCTGGGCGCATATTCCACAAGCGATGAGGGCTGCGAAGGAAATGCGGATGAAGCGTGTGGTTGAAAATGGCGCCAGACCTTCGACGGAGACAAGATCGGGAGCGCACTGATCAGGGCTAATACGAGCGAGCCGGGTTGTGCCCAGATGATCTATGTAGAATGTTGCAGTGTCGCTGGAGTGAATATGACAACTCGGTGGTGCTGCGCGTTTTCGCTAACGGTGATGTTGATTGCATCCGGTATCGCTGCGGCGCAAGCCGGCAGTCCGCAAGCCGCTCCTTCTGGGTGGACTCTTTCCTGGAGCGATGAGTTCAATGGCACAAACGGTTCGCCGGTCGATGCTTCCAAGTGGGTGACTGAGGACGGCGGAAACGGCTGGGGCAACGACGAGCTCGAGTACTACACTGCGCGTCCGCAGAATGCTTATCAGCAGGACGGTAACCTTGTCATCAAGGTGCTGCAGGAAAAATACACGGGTGCTGACGGCGTGACGCGGAACTACACGTCCGCGCGGTTGAAGACGCTGGGGAAATTCGCGCAGGCTTACGGGCGCTTCGAGGCTCGGATCAAGATTCCGCGCGGGCAGGGAATCTGGCCGGCGTTCTGGATGATGGGAGAAGACATCGACAAGGCCGGCTGGCCCAAGTGCGGTGAGATCGATGTCATGGAGAACATCGGCAAGGAGCCGGCACTGGTTCACGGCACGATTCATGGCCCGGGATATTCGGGCGATAAGGGAATCGGTGCTCCGTTCAGCTTCACCCCGCCGCAGGTATTTGCCGATGATTTTCACGTTTACGCGGTAGAGTGGGAGCCAAATACGATCCGCTTCTATGTAGATCAACATCTCTACGAGACCCGCAAGGCGAGCGATCTGCCTGTCGGGACAAAGTGGGTGTATGACCATCCCTTCTTCATGTTGTTGAATGTGGCCGTCGGCGGCCCATGGGGTGGGCTCCCGGACGCTTCATCTGTTTTTCCTCAAATCATGCTTGTGGATTATGTACGCGTCTACCGCCGCGCCGATACGCCGCCAGCACCCCGCTGAGGTACGAGGCACCCGGTTTCGACTGGACCGTCGCTGTGTCGGCGTCCGTGTCTTTCTCGTGCCTGTTCCCGACTTGAAACGCTTTCGGTTCTGCCTTCACTATCCTTGCGGAGTGCAAAATCTTGCGGTCATGTGGAGGTGACATTGTCTCGAAACAGCTACAACAATGGCTTTTTGCGTTGACAAAGAATTGTAACAATTGTAAAGTTTTTCCCCGGTGACCTTGGGAGTGGGGCCCGAGGTTCAGCAGTTGTATCCGGTTTCTGCGGTTCTTCCCTTTTATTTTCTGGCTACAAAACTAAGGCGGCACTTCGTCCAGGCAGCGGTGCGTCAGGCGCGCGGAGTGAAATTCTCCACGCGGCAAGCCACCACCTGCCAAAGTCCGGTTGTTGGTGCGTTCAAATTCAGCTAATTCCAGGTAGGAGGAGTTCTTTATGAGGTTCTGTAGTTCGTCTCAGTTCAAATTCACACTTCGGTCGAATGCCCGCACGTGTCTGTTCGCGCTGCTGGCGACCACGATTTTCACCGTCACAGCGATGGCGCAGGCAGATCAAGCCGCGCAGCAACGGCCGGTCTTGAAAGCTCCGAGTACCCCCTACGCGAACAACACGCCGCAACAGGTTATGCTTGGTACCGCCAAAGCCATTCAGGCCTACGAGCCCACATCCAAATTGAGACTGGCGATTTCGATTAAGGCGCCGAAAATGGCGGAAGAAGAGGATTTCCTCAAGGAATTGCAGGACAAGAAGTCGCCCAACTTCCATAAGTATCTGACTCCAGAGGAGTGGAACGCCCGCTTCGCGCCAGCCGCCCAGGACGAGCAGGCCGTCGTTGATTGGGTCAAAAGTCAAGGACTTACCGTTACCGCTCGCTACCCCAACCGTCTGATGGTTGACGCCGAGGGCACGGTGGAAGCGATCCAGAAAGCCTTCAGCATCAACATTAACAAATACGAAGTGAACGGCGAGACTGAGTTCTCCAATGACCGCGACCCGCTGATTCCTTCGAATCTTGCAGGTGTTATTCAATACGTCGACGGCCTGAACAGCATTCTCCGGATGCGTCCCGCAAACTCTCACTTGAAGGGTATGCGCGGACCCGACTATTCTCCAGGCCCGGTCCGTCAAGAGGGTGCCGGAGGCCAGCAGAATGCCAACCCAGCCGCGGTGAAGGCCCTAGCCAGCAAAAAGAAGTCCGGCGCGAAACAGCTCGGATCTCAGGTCACCAACGGCTTTTACGACCCGGCCGACCTCTGGTCGTCCAGTATGTACGACTACAATGCGCTTCAGGCGCAGGGACATTGCTGCAACCCGACAGGCAATTCTGGCGGCACTCCGCCCCAGACTTCAATTGGTCTGGCAACCGACGGCGCTTTCGCCGCCTCCGACATGACGGGCTTCCAGGCTCAGTATCCGTACCTCGCATACCACTATTACGTCCATAACATCGATGGCACGCCGTCCTGCTGTGACGATGAAACCACCCTTGACCTGGAGTGGTCCACGGCGACCTCTAACAGCCGGGGTTCCTTCCAAGACACTTCGTCGATTCATGTCTATGAGACGGCGACTGGCTTCGGAACATTCGGTGACATCTTCCAGCAGATGCTGACCGACAACGTTGTGAACGTCGTCAATATCAGCTACGGTTTGAACGAGGACTACCTCAACGGCTTTGGTCTGGTTACTTCCTGGCACGGAATGTTCAACCAGATGATTGGCCAGGGGTGGACGATCATGGCGGCGGCCGGCGACAACGGCGCCGCAGCCGGTTGCGGCGATGCCATCGCCGTCCTTTACCCCGAATCCGACCCCGACGTCGTCTCCGTGGGCGGAACACAACTCGTGCTCAACGGCGACGGCAGCTTCAATTCGGAAGTGACCTGGACGGGCGACAACTTTAGCGGCGCCTGCTCTGAAAACGATGGCGGTACCGGAGGCGGATGCAGCAACCTATTCGCGGCGCCCGGCTATCAGCAAGGTATCTTCCAGTCTGCCCCCGCTTGCGGTACTGGCAGCCGCAGCGTTCCCGACATCGCACTCAACGCCAGTGCCCACTCCGGGCAGAACTATTACTTTAACGGCTCTCTCTCCGGTGTTGCCGGCACCAGCATTGCATCACCGATGATGTCCGGCTTCGTTGCCCAAGCCAACGCATATTTGTTGGCGATCGGTCTCGGTGGCTCCCCGCTCGGGCAGTTGGACTACAAACTCTACTACCTGGGCACCAAAACTGGGAATAGCTACGAGGCGCATTACCCTTACTATGATGTACTCAAAGGCTGCAACAGCAACGACGTCACCAACGCAGACGCTCTCGGCTCCTACTGCGCCGGTACGGGTTACGACCTGACCACCGGTTGGGGGTCATTCAACGCTCTGCAACTCTCCTGGGGTATCAATACGTATGATCTGGGGGATTTCGGCGCGCCTGTCATCACCTTCAGCGGCCCCAGCCACACCCAGGGCGCCGTTAACTGGTACCGCACCGACCAAACCGTAAGCTGGACGATTGCCGACACCACCCAGAGCGGACTCACCGCGACTGGCGTGGCCGGTTTCTCGTCGGGATGGGATGTTGGCTTTACCGACCCCACGTCGGAAGCTACTCCAGGGTCCGGCAACTCCTTCTATAGCGGTCCTGAATTTCCCAATGCTACGTCCGGCTCGCTTGACCTGGCTTCGGCTGGTCAGGGTTGCCATTTTGCGACGGTCGACGCGTGGGACAATAGCGGCATCACGTCGGGAGACCAGTTCTTCTACTACCTGTGCTATGACACGGTCGCTCCCGCTACGACTGATACTCTGTCGGGAACATTTAACGGCACCGCCTACACCACACCGGTGAAGGTCACACTGAGCGCGAGTGACACCACCAGCGGTGTCGCACATACCTACTATCAACTGGGAGCGAACCCGGTGCAAGCGTACTCGGCACCGTTCACCATCTCCAGCACTGGCGGGCACACTCTGCACTTCTACAGCACAGACGTGGCCGGCAACGTGGAGAGCACGCACACGGTTAGCATCACGATCCAGGCGCCCACCACCACCACCATCGCCTCCGGTGCCAACCCATCGGTTTACTTCCAGACAGTCACTTACTCGGCCACGGTCAAGGGTTCCTTCGGCGCGACGCCCAAGGGATTCGTGACCTTCAAACAAGGCGGCATCAGTATGGGACCGTCGGTTGCGCTCAACGCAGCCGGACAGGCGTCGCTCACCTACCAAACGCTGCCCGCGGGTTCGCACATTATCACTGCTACCTACGGCGGCAATGGAAACAACTTGGCCAGCACCTCGACCAATCTCACTCAAGTTGTTGACAAGGCGACGACGACTACCAAAGTCGTGTCATCAAAGAACCCCTCGACGTCGGGGCAGTCGGTGAAGTTCACTTCGACAACGACCCCTCAGTTCGGCGGCAGCACGCCAAACACGGTGAAGTTCAAGGATGGCAGCACCGTCATCGGAACGACCACCGCTAACTCAACCACTCACATCGCCACGTTCACTACGTCTTCGCTCAGCGTTGGAACGCACAATATCACCGCCGTCTATGAGGGCGGATCCAACCTGCACGGAAGCACGTCGCCGGTGTTGAAACAGGTAGTAAACAAGTAGACCCCGAATGGGCCGCGGATTGATCCGCTGCCCTTTCGGTTCTTCTTATCACCCTGGGCCGGCCCGCTTCGCGGGCCGGCTTTTTCGTCGGCAGGGAAAGGGCGGGAAAAGTAGAGATCACGGGCCCGGAACATTTGTCCTGCATCCGCAGCCACGCCGCGAACTGAGAGGCTCTTACTGGGCTGGCTCTTTGACTGCGACGATGCGGTCGCCACTCACGTTGCGCAGTTGCTGCACGATGCCGGAAGGCCAGTGAATCTCAACCAGATCCGCAGAGGAATTAGCCCCAAGGCCGAAGTGAACCGGCGCTGCGCTGGAGGATGCGTAGCCCGCGCTGGTGCTCATGTGGTTATACTGCGCCCCCGATTTCGTCACCACTTTAATTCTCGCGCCGATGCCGTCGCGGTTGCTCTTCGTCCCCTGCAGCTTGAACTCAATCCAATGATTGTTGGCCGGGCTCTGGTTGAGCCAGATTTCCGCGGGCGCATTGATTGCGCTCACAACCACGTCAAGGCGGCCATCCCCGTTCAAATCTCCTACAGCGGCGCCGCGGTGACGGGATGGAGGTTGCGCCGTGAATCCAGCTTCGGCGGTAAGAGCGGAAAACTTCATACCGCCCAGATTGCGAAAAACGGTGTTGGGCTGTTCCACGGACAAATTTGGCGCAGACAGCAGCGACTGCACGTGGCCGCGTGAAATAAAAATGTCTTTCCAGCCGTCATTGTCGAAGTCGGCGATGTTCGGGGAATAGCCAGCCATCGGCAGGCTCAGCCTGGTCATCCCGCTCTCCCGCGTGACTTCGACGAAACTTCCTTTTCCGGTATTGCGATAGATGGGGAAAGTTTCGCCGTCGAGCGCGACGATGATGATATCCGGATAGCCGTCGTTATCGAGATCGCGGAAATCAACTCCCATACCGGAGATATAGGTGCCGTCTTCGCGCAGCGCGACGTTCTCGTCGAAACCAACTTCCTCAAACTTTCCGCCGCCTTTGTTGCGAAAGAACCAGTTCATTAGCTTGTCGTTGGGAACGATGAGATCCATCTTGCCTGAGAGTTCAGAATCGGCCGCGGCGACTCCCATACCTTTTCCGGGATGCGACCGGAAACCCGCTTCAACCGAGGCGTCGCGAAAAGTTCCGTCGCCGTTATTCAGAAATAACTGGTTGGGAGTGGGCTTGTACATCTTGGGGTGGCAGTAGTCGCGATGCCCATAGCCCTGGCACACGGGTTCGTGGTCAAAATCCCACTTCAAATAGTTGATGACCACCAGATCGAGCAGCCCATCATTGTTCACGTCGATCCACGCCGCTGCGACCGACCAAAGCGGCCCATACTCCGCGTCGGGCTTGTTTAGCCCAGCTTTGGCGGTTACGTCGGTGAAAGTTCCGTCGCCGTTGTTGTGATAGAGCGTGTTGTGATACACGCCCGCGACAAAAATGTCTTCGTAACCATCGTTATCGTAGTCGCCGATCGCGACGCCAACGTCGTAGCCGGTCCCAGCCAGCCCGGCTTTCTCCGTTACGTCGGTGAAGTGCCCCTTGCCGTCGTTCTCCAAGAGCCGGTTGAAATATTTCGGAGAATCCTTGTGGAGCGTTTTGATGTTGGCTCCGTTGGTAAAGAAAATGTCGAGCTTGCCGTCGTTGTTGTAGTCGAAAACGGCGACGCCTCCGGCCATCGTCTCCGGCGCGTGGCGCTCGGGCGTCTCGCTGCTGTCAAGCTTGAAATCAATCGGCTGGTAAGTAAACTGAATCGGACTGTCAGCTGCGGCTTTGGGCGGACTGTCAGCTTTCTGCGGAATGGGAGATTGCGCATGAAGCAGCAGCTGCCCGCTCAAAAGAGCGAGTGCTGAGAGTGCAGCCAGAGCGCAGGCGAGCTGACGAATTTTCATCTCCGTGGTGGCAGAGATTGCCAGCTCTTATCTTACTTGAGTGAGTCCGTTCAGCGGTGCGCGCTTCGTCGCGAGATCTACGGCGTAACGCTGACCTTCGCACCGGAGTACTGGACGACTTTGTCCGGCTGAGCGGTGGGCTCGACGCCAGCGCCGTGATTGTCGCCGACGAACACTATGCGGAATGTGCGGGACTCCAACATGCCCGGGAAATGGCCTTGCCGATCTCCGATGATGAGCGCGTGTGCAGCGTCGTCCCAGTGGAGTGGAATCGTTGCGTAGGCTCCCTTCTCGTAGTTGTAGTTGTCACCTTCATCTTCGTAGAGCGTGAAGTCAGCGTCGGCGCCGCGATAAATACGCAGCTCGATGGGGTCAGCCGGTTTTTCGCTCGCCCATTCCTCGTCCGGTCCGAGTGGAACGATGGACCCGGCACGTACAAATAGGGGCAGGCGGTCGAGCGGGGCCGGTGCGTCGACAGCGTGGCCTCCATCTGAGGATGCTCCGGTCCAGAAGTCGAACCATTTCGCAGCCGGTAAATAGAGATGGCGGGTGGTCGCGGCCGGTTCCGTTACTGGATTGACGAGGAGCGCCGGTCCGAACATGAACTGATCGCCGACGTTTGCGGCGCGGACGTCCGTACGGAAATCCATAACCAGCGCCCGCATCGGTGTGTAATTCTCGTGTGTCGTCTTCCACGCCAATGAATAAATGTAGGGCAGCAGGCGGTAGCGCAGGCGGTCGAAGTTGACCAGAATCTTCTGCGCATCCGAGCCGTAGGACCACAACTCGTTTTGATCGTTCGAGCGCGTCCCGTGTACCCGCAGGATGGGATTGAACGTGCCGAACTGAAACCAGCGGACAAAGAGCTCACGATACGCAGGATCATCCGGATTGCCGGAGACGAAGCCGCCGATGTCGGTTGTCCAATAAGGCAGCCCGGAGACCGAATAATTCAGGCCGGCGGGAATCTGCTTACGCAGGAACACCCAATCAGAATTCACATCGCCCGACCAGACGGCTGCGGCATTGCGTTGGCTTCCAGCAAAGGCGGAGCGCGAGAGAATAAACACGCGTTTGTCATTCGACGCGGCGCGCTGACCTTCGTACACCGCAGTTGTGGTCATCAAGGGAAACAGGTTGGCATACCGCGCACCGCTGCCCATTGCGGTTTTGTTGGTTACCAGAATGTTGGTCTCACGGCCTTCTGTTTCCGGTTCCGTCGTGTCGAGCCACCAGGCATCAGCGCCGATCTTGAACAGCGCCTGATCCATAAGGTTCCAGTAATACTTTCGCGCTTCCGGATTGAAAGCATCGTAGAGAGCCTGGCCCTGGGGATGAAAGCCCGCGACTACAGTTTTGGCGATGAAGAAGCCGCGCTTGTCCATCTCATCGTACGTCTTCGTTCCTGGGCGGAAGTATGGCCAGAACGAAATCATCAAGTGGAAATGTTCGTTGTGCAGTTCGTCGACCATGCCCTTGGGGTCGGGATAACGCGACTTGTCAAAGACCGGCTCACCCATGGTGTACCACCAGAACCAGTCCTGCACGATGTTGTCGGCGGGAATGTGCAACTCCCGATATTTGCGTGCAACGTCGAGCAACTCGGCCTGCGTTTTGTAGCGATTCTTGCACTGCCAGAATCCGTAGGCCCACTTACCGAACAGCGGAGGTGCGCCAGTCAGCTCGCGATACCCGGCCACGATCGTGTCGAATTCCGGGCCGTACATGAAGTAGTAGTCAACAACGTCGGCAACCTCCGAACTCAGGTAAAACGCGCTCAGAAAGCGGTTGTTGAAGCGGCTGCGGGAGCCGTTGTTCCAGAAGATTCCATATCCCTTGCTCGATAGAACCATCGGAATTGAAATGTTGGTGTTGTCCTGGGAGAGGTCGACTGCCTCGCCACGATAGTTCCAGACTCCCGACTGATGCTGGCCCAGTCCGTAGAAGGCCTCATCCGAGCCCCAGAGGTTCGAGAACATTTCCGCGTGGAAGGTTTTCTCGCCGTTGACTTCCACTGGAGTCAGGGTTCGGCCGTTGTCCTGAAACAGCTTCTGTCCACTCGCGTCACTGAAAAGAATGTTTCCGTCCTTGTTGGTGACCACAACCTTCATTCGCGGGGTCGTTAGCGTAACGGAATCGCTGGCCGACTGCGTCGTCCACTGCGCGTGCGGCCAATCCTTCTTGGTCACCACCGGGCTGGCATGAGTCGTGAATGACGCCGTGGGCGAGTAAAGAACCCTCACAATCGAATCTGAGCACACCTCCAGCTTCAGAGTGCCCGTCTTCATCGTGAACAGAACACCATCGGATTGTTGTTCCGAGGAGATAACGGGGTTGAGAGGGACCCATTGAGCGTGTGCGGTCGCGGCCAGGAAAAGAATCGAAAGAAATGACGCAAGAATTGCAGTTCGGTTTGTTCTCATTATTGAAGTCCGGTTCCCCACGCTCATGACGGAAGAGAAATAGTAAATGGTCGGAATCACGCGGTCTAGGGCTTGTCGTTGGTTGGCCGCAACTCGCTTCGGTTCGAGCTTGGGGCTCAAGTGGAGCTGGGGACCGATCCGCCCAAATCGCCCGTCCCTAGCGGATTTCCGAGCGTCGGCACGGTTCTGGTGGTAAGCTTGTCGCGCCCTAAATTCTGGGGTTGGAGTCTGGTTCTATGCGAAGTCAAAAAGGGTTTTCGTTGATCGAGCTGCTAATTGTAGTCGCCATTATTCTGATCATCGCCGCCATTGCCATCCCCAACTTGCTGCGCGCCCGCATGGCTGCCAATGAATCGTCGGCGGTTGCGTCGATCCGCACAATTAATACCGGGGAGATCACATATAACTCGACTTACCCGACGGTCGGGTTCGCGGCTGCTTTGGTCAACCTGGGTGGTGTGGCCCCTTGCACACCGAGTTCGACTACCGCCTGCGTGATCGACAGCGTTTTAGCCGGTGGCAACAAGAGCGGATACAATTTCACCGCCGTTGGCGCTGGCGGCCCTCCGGCTTCGCAGTATTTTGCGACAGCCATACCGGTGACCCTGAATCAGACCGGCATCCGCAGTTTTTGCTCGTTCGAGGATGCCGTGATTCGCGTGCAGCCTACCGGAGCTGGCATCGCCAGCGAAGCAGCGTGCGAAGCTCTTCTGCCACTTAATCAGTAAATTCGCTGGCGCGACACTACTCTAGGTCTGGTCGCCCGCTAGTTGCCGCAGTCGCTCTGCGGCGGTTTCGGGAGTAATGTCACGCTGCGGGGTTCCGAGCATTTCAAATCCCACCATAAACTTGCGGATCGTTGCCGATCTCAGCAGCGGCGGGTAAAAGTGCGCATGAAAATGCCACTCCGGATGATCCCTGTCGTCCGTCGGCGATTGGTGAAATCCCATCGAATACGGGAAGGGGACTCCAAAGACTTTGTTGTACGTAGAAGTTACTCGCTGCAATATTCTGCCCAGTGATCGAACTTCCTCCTGGGAAAATTCGTTCATGCTTCCGATGTGGCGGCGGCTGCACACCAAGGTCTCGAAGGGCCACAGGGCCCAGAAGGGCACGAGCGTAACGAACCCGTCATTCTGGCAGATCACGCGCGTTTGCTCACGTTCTTCCAGCCGAACGTAGTCGCACAGAAGGCAACTGCCATGTGTCTTCAGGTATGCCCGCTGAGTAGCTAACTCTTTCGCCGGCTCCTCGGGAATCGATGCCGTGGCCCAAATCTGACCATGTGGGTGCGGATTGCTCGCTCCCATCATGGCGCCACGATTTTCGAAAATCTGCACGTGGCGGATGCTTTTCATACTGCCCAGTTCGCGGAATTGCTCTCTCCACGCTTCGACTACGGCCTCGATCTGTGGCAGGTCCATTGAGGGCAGAGTGAGATCGTGCCGCGGCGAGAAACACAGTACGCGGCAAATCCCCGCTTCAGGCTCGGCCACTAGGAGCCCCTTGCTGTCGAGATCGAAGCGATCGGGCGAGGTCTGCAATTTCAGCGCAGCGAAATCGTTGTCGAAAACAAAGGTCGAAGTATAGGCAGGATTGCGAACGCCTCCAGCCCGGGTGTTTCCGGGGCAAAGATAGCAGTCGGGGTCGTACACCGGCTCAGGATCGGTATGCAACCCGGCGACTTCACCCTGCCACGGGCGCGCCGCGCGATGAGGCGAAACCAACACCCACTCGCCTGTCAAGGCGTTGAATCTGCGATGAGGATCTTCGGTTAATTTCAATTTTGCTGCCTCACAGCATTTTACGATGAGCCGCGCATTCAAAATACGGCATCGCCCAGGGCGCTGAACACGGCTGTCCTGCGCGATTCCCTGTGAGCCCAGTAGCTACGATTGGAATACTAGGGATGCACCGAGTTGCCCATCATGAGAGCGAAAAGCAAAGGAAGGTAGATCACTGTCGCCTGCAAAACGTGGCGAGCCCGCATTTTGGAGGGTGCGCTGGTCAGGGGCAAATCCAAAAATGCCAGGCGAATCCCGAAGTACAACAGTGCAAGACCAAGCGCCACAGCGCCGACAAGATAAATTTTTCCCGCCATCCCCATAAAGCTGGGCAGTACGCTGATCGGAATCAGTATCACCGAGTAAAGCAGGATGCGGTGCGCGGTCGACCTGCCGTCTTGTTCCACGACAGGCAGCATGCGCACTCCGCCCTTGGCATAATCTTCGCGGTACAACCACGCGATGGAGAAGAAGTGGGGGAACTGCCAAATGAACAAGATCGCGAACAGAACCAACGTGCCCCATTCGAGTTGGCCGCGAACGGCAGTCCAGCCTAGTACTCCGGGCATCGCGCCCGGAAAAGCGCCAACGAATGTGCAGATCGGAGAAATGCGCTTCAACGGGGTGTAGGCAGCGAGGTAGACCACCGAAGTCAGGAAGGTGAGTAAGCCAGTGAGCGGGTTTGTGAAGACTGCCAGGTAGATCGATCCCCCGACGGCTGCCAGCAGGCCTACCACGGTGGCATGAAGCAATGTCATCCGCCCGGCAGGGATGGGACGCAGCGCGGTGCGGCGCATCAGGCCATCGACATCATGTTCCATCACTTCGTTCAAGGCCGCCGTGCCGCTCGAAACCAATCCAATCCCAAACAGAGAATGAAACAGTCCCCAGCTCAACCAGGAAACGCCGGCTTTGTGGGCGCCAAAAAAATATCCGCACCACGCAGTCATAACGATCAACGATGTAACCCGGAGTTTCCCGAGTTCAGCGTAGTCGCGGACAACAGAAGTGGCGCGAATGCGGAAACCTGATAGAGGAAGCGTCGTCGTACTCATGAATTAGGCTGTCACCACCCGTTTCCAGAATCCCTCCGGGCTCTCAGATCAGAAAATAACGCCCGGCTGAACGGATCAGGCTATCACACGTCGCGTTCCCCGTCTCGGCATAAGTCTTAGGAAAAAATGGTACGAAAATAGTGAGTGCGGAAAACGTCCTCCGCGATGCCTCACACCGTGGCATAATCTTCGCCAACGTCTCCCGTAAGGTGCCAGTCATGTTCCGAGTTCTGATTGCCGGGCTGTGTCTCTGCCTGCTTCCGATAGTTTCGCCCCTCACCGCACCTGCGGCGAGCCCCAAATCACTCCAGATTTACTTCATCGACGTTGAGGGTGGCCAATCCACGCTCCTCGTGAGCCCATCGGGAGAATCGTTGCTGATCGACACCGGCTGGCCCGGGTACGAAGGGCGGGACGCTGATCGCATCGTCTCCGCCGCGCACCAGGCCGGACTCAAGCAACTCGACTATGTCCTGATCACGCACTACCACCGCGACCACGTCGGCGGAGTACCGCAACTGGCCGACGGCATCAAGATCGGTACGTTCGTCGACCACGGGCCGAATCTCGAGGACTCCGAAGTGACCCGCACGGACTATGCTGCCTATGAAAAGGCAATCGCCGGCCACGCTCATGTGGTCATCAAGCCGGGATGGGGACTGCCCATCAAAGGCATCGAAGTTCATGTGCTGTCAGCGGCCGGAAACCTGATTACCAGCCCGCTGCCCGGAGCCGGCACCGTCAACCAGTACTGCGCGAAAGAGCCGGCCGCGGAGGCCGACAATAGTGAAAATGCCCGCTCGCTGGGCGTTCTAGTCACGTTTGGCAAATTCCGCTTTCTTGATCTCGGCGATCTGACCAAACAAAAGGAACTGCAGTTGGCCTGTCCAAATAATTTGCTGGGGACCGTCGATCTTTTTCTTGTAACGCATCACGGTGGGGATCTTTCCAACTCGAAAGCTCTCGACTGGGCGTTACATCCGCGGGTAGCCATCATCGACAACGGCCCGCGCAAGGGTTCAAGTCCAGCGGCCTGGCAGATCGTGCGCGATTCTCCGGGGCTGGAGGATTTGTGGCAGCTTCACTATGCCGCCGAATCCGATAAAGATCACAATGTTGCCGACGAACGCATCGCCAACGTTAAAGAGAATTGCGAAGGCAAATATCTCAAAGTCATCGCTGAGTCCGACGGTACGTTCTCAGTAGCGAACAGCCGTACGGGTGCGGAGAAGACGTACCCGGCGAAGTAGTCAGACCTGAGCTGTCTATTTTGGGCGATCCAGCGGACGTGCCATTTTGGTGGTGCTTTGCGCGCTCCGATGGACACTCTTCAGCACTACACTCTTCGGGTATGCTTCATAGCCACGCATGATCGTTATCGTCATGGGAGTTACCGGCTCTGGCAAAACCACCGTCGGCTTACTCTTGGCTGAACAATTGGGCTGGCAATTCGCGGACGCCGACGATTTTCATCCGCCGGAGAACGTGGAAAAGATGCACCGCGGCATTCCGCTCACCGATGTGGATCGCGCTCCCTGGCTGCAACGACTTCGCACGCAAATAGAATCCTGGATTGCCGCCGGTAAGAACGTCGTGCTCGCCTGCTCGGCGCTGAAACGCAGCTACCGGTGGGAACTTGCAGCCGGGCCCGATGTCCGCTTCGCGTATCTCAAGGGAAGCCCGGCTCTGATCGCCGAGCGTGTGCGCTCGCGCCACGGACACTTCGCCGGCGAACAGATTCTCGCCGGCCAGTTTGCCGATCTGGAAGAACCAGAAGACCAAGTGGAAAACGCGGTGACTGTCGACATCGCCTCCACACCACAAGCAATCGTGGCCGGGATTCGTCAAAGGCTGGGCTTGGCGTAGAATCGCGCCTGCACTTGCCACGTGCAAAATCCGGAAACAACTTTGGAAACCACCCGTCTCGAATCCGCCGTCGTCTCCCGGCTTATGTGGCGGCTGATGCCGTTTCTGTTCCTGCTCTACATCGTCGCCTATCTCGACCGCATCAACGTCAGCTTTGCAGTCCTGCAAATGCGCGGGCAATTGGGGATCAGTGATCGCGCCTATGGCCGCGCCGCGGGTATGTTCTTCGCCGGCTATTTCCTGTTTCAGGTCCCCAGCAATCTGGTGGTCGAAAAATTCGGCGTGCGCCGCTGGATTTCTGCTTTGATGGCAGCGTGGGGCGTCATCTCCTGCCTCATGATCTTCATTCGTGGGCCTGTCAGTTTCTACGGAATGCGCTTTTTACTCGGGGCTGCCGAAGCTGGATTCTTTCCCGGCATGATCCTCTACATGAAGCACTGGTTTCCGAGTCGCGCCCGCGCCCGCGCGATCTCGTGGTTCATGACCGCGAACCCGCTCGCCGGAATCCTGGGAAGCCCGATCTCCGGCGCTCTGCTGGGCCATCAAGGCAGGCTCGCGGGCTGGCAATGGATGTTTCTGATCGAAGGAATTCCCGCCATTCTTCTCGGAACAATCGTCTTCTGGACTCTCGCGGATACGCCAGACGACGCCGCCTGGCTGCGAGGCAGCGAACGAAGCTGGCTGCTGGAAACGCTCGCCCGCGAAAAGCAGGAGGAGTTGAAGCCAGCGAAAGTGAAGGGCAGTCTCTGGGCGGTGCTTCTCAGCCCACGAATCTGGATGCTTTCTCTGGTCTACTTCGGCGTCTCGACGACGATGTACGGCGTAACCTTGTGGTTGCCGACCGTGATCCGCTCGATGTCAGGGCTTACTTATTTCCAGACGGGCGTCGTCGCCGCGATTCCGTTTGTCGTGACCGCGGTAGCTATGGTGCTGGTGGGCGTGCACTCGGATCGTTCGGGAGAACGGCGCTGGCATACTGCTCTTCCGGCCTTCATGGGCGCCGTCGCGCTGGTGTGCGCCGGATACGGCACCTCCACAGTGGTGGTTGTCTCCTGCATCGGGCTCGGCCTGGTCTGTGCGGAGTCCATGGTTGGGCCCTTCTGGGCGATGGCAACGGCGCGCATGGCTGGACTCTCCGCAGCTGCTGGCATCGCTGTGATCAATTCCCTGGCGAACCTTGGCGGATACTTCGGCCCCGACATCATCGGTTTGTTCCGCACTTCAAATGGAGGATTTCGTGGCGGACTGTTGGCGATTGGTGCGACCGTGGCCTTAAGCGGGGCAACCGCCTTAGTCGTCGGCCGTACGAGGAGCGATGAAAAAGCGAAATAAAAACTGGATTTCCGGCCTCGTCCTATGACCCGGACAATGGGCCAAGAACGCGGGCGTTGGGCTTCGCTCTCAGCCGTCATTTGTTTACAATAGGAACTCCGTCTGAACTCGACTACATTAGACCACTGTAGCTCGGGGGCAAGACGCCCTCAGGACAGCTGGTGAAGAGCCGGCGCTGGGCAAGAACCGGAGCATTTTGCAAGAGACAAACCAAAATTCCAGTGTGTCTCCCACCGTCTACTGGCGGGTCGAGGGCAGCCTTCTTGACCTGACCGTGGTCCGGCCGGTGGCATTTTTCACCTGGAACGCGCAGACATTCATCGAACGTTTCCGTCGCCGCGGATTCATCTTCCTGATGGCGCTGCTGCGCCCGTTTCTCTACTCTACGAACCGCAAATTTGCCACGCGCGTGGTGCACATGGCCTTGCGCGGAGTCACACGCGACCGTCTCGACCTACTCGGCGAAGAATACTTCCAGTACAAGTTGAAGCCCAGCCTGAAGATTAATGGCGTGGAGAAGGTTCGTGAGCTGGTGCAATCGGGCGCCGATGTCGTGCTGGTCAGTCAGGCACTGGATCACATCATGCGTCCTCTGGCGCAGCACCTGGGTGTCCGGCGGATCGTCGCGAACCGCCTGGAGTTCCGCGACGGAGTAGCCACCGGGCGTCTGCTCGAACCCGTGATCCGCCCGCGCGGCGCGTTCGCACGCCTTCGCGAGGACATGCCCGACGGCCGCCGAGCTCCCAAGACGCTGGCCCGTCATCTCGATATTTCGGTCGAAGCCTTGCGCGCGGCTGTCATTCCTGCCGAGCGGCAGGCGGCTGCGACGGAGCGGCCCATCGTTCATTTTGACGGTCGCAGGCAGGCGCCGGGCTTTTCGGTTCGTCGAGCGTTCGCCGGGAAACACGTCATGCTGATCGGCGTCACTGGATTCATCGGCAAGGTCTGGCTGGCGAATACGCTGCTGGAGTTGCCGGGCGTGGAACGAATCTATCTGCTGATTCGCCGCCAGAAATCGAATCCCGCCGAGCGACGCTTCGAGAAGATGATCGAAGATTCGCCCGTCTTTGATCCGCTATTTGCGCGTTATGGGGACCGGCTCTCCGGTTTTCTGCGCGACAAAATTGAAGTCGTAGAAGGGGACGTCACCCTGCCCGGGCTCGGCTTCGACGCCGACACCGCGCGCCACCTGCAGAAGAATCTCGATCTCATCATTAACAGTTCAGGCCTGACTGATTTCAATCCCGACCTGCGCGATGCCCTGGCTACGAATACCGACGCGGCCGTCAACATCCTGGAATTTGTGCGGGCCTCCGATCACGCCGGCCTCTTGCACCTCTCCACCTGTTATGTTGCCGGTGAGCAGGATGGGCGGGTCAGCGAGAACCTGCGTCCCAACTACACACCACGCTCGTTGGCCGATTTTGAAGCCGAACGGGAATGGAACTCGCTCCATGAATTGATCGGACAGGTAGAAGCCCGGGCCGAGAGTGAAGAAGTCACTTCAGAATTGCGGATCCAGGCTCTGGCCAAAGAACACGCGGCGAAAGACCTGCAAGGCGCCGCACTTGAAAATCAGATTCGCAAGAACCGCGTGCGCTGGCTGAAGATGGCACTCACCGAAGCGGGCAGTCATCGCGCCAAAGAACTCGGATGGCCAAATACCTATACTCTGACCAAGAGTCTTGCCGAGTCGCTGATCGCCAAGCGCGGTGCGGGACTGCCGATCGCTATTGTGCGTCCCGCGATCGTCGAAACTTCTGTCGCCAAACCTTTCCTGGGATGGAACGAGGGCATCAATACGTCCGCCTCGCTCTCTTATCTTCTCGGCACTTATTTCCGGCAATTGCCTTCGAATGAGAGCAAGCGTCTCGACATTCTCCCGGTCGATGCCGTCTGCGCCGGCATGACTCTTATCGGCGGCGCAGTCATGGAACGCCGTCACGATCAGCTTTATCAACTCGCTACATCCGTTACCAATCCCTGCGACATGGGGCGGTCGATCGAGTTGACTTCGCTTGCGCACCGCAAACATTACCGCGCACAGGAAGGTTTGGAATCCTGGCTGCGCCTGCGCTTTGACGCGATTCCAGTTTCGAAGACACGGTACAACCGCATGTCCGCGCCGGCGCAGAAAGCGATCGTGAAGTCGATCCAGCGCATCATGTCGCCATTGCCGCTGAAAAAAGCACCGCTCGTCAGGGCGGAGCGCAATCTGGAGCGCCTCGAGAAACTGATTGAACTCTTTGAGCCGTTCATCTTGCTCCACGAGCATGATTTCGCCGCGGAGAACATCGAGAAGCTTTCCTTCGCGCTCGTGCCCGAAGAGAAGGCCGAATTCGGCTACGACACCCGTTCGCTTGACTGGTGGGAATACTGGATCAATATTCATATCCCGGCGCTGCGTCGCTGGACTTATCCTCTGATCGAAGGCCGGCCGCTGGAAGCGCGGCCGCCGCGCAGCTTTCAACTCGCGCCCGCCAACGGTGACACCGTGAAGACCGGGACCAACGGAGCCACGTGGCGATATTCCTGACCGGATCGACCGGATACATCGGCGCGCACGTTGCCGCCAATCTTCTGGAGGGCCACGGTGCAGCCTTGAACCTGCTGGTGCGCGCCAGCGATCCTCAGGAAGCGCAGTTGCGCTTGTGGCGCGGGTTGCAGCTGCATCTCGACTTCCCGCGCTTCTACGAGTACCTGCAGACAAAGGTACGCGTCTTCGTTGGCGATTTGACCTCGCCGGGATTTGGTTTGAGCCGCGACGAGTACGACCGGCTGGTGCACACTACTGACTCTGTGATTCACTGCGCGGCATCGTTGAACCGGAAATCCGAGAAGAGTTGTCTCAACGTGAACCTGCGCGGCACTCTCGAAGTCCTTACGCTGGCGCGGCATGTTGAGCACTATCACGGCTTGCGCCGCTTCAGTGAAGTCAGCACAGTGGCGGTAGCGGGCAAGCGCAGTAACGAGGTTGTTCGCGAAGATGAGGCCATCGAGTGGGACCGCTCCGATTACGATCCCTACGCGCGGACGAAAAAGTTCTGCGAGCACATGACTCGGGTGCTATTGCCGGATACGCCCAAGACGGTTTTTCGTCCCAGCATCGTGCTCGGCGACAGCCGCCACGCTGAGACCATGCAGTTCGATATGGTGAAAGCTTTCGTGTTCCTTGCCGGACTGCCCGCATTGCCGTTTCGCCCTACGGACAAGATCGACATCGTGAACGTGGATTTCGTCGCCGATGCGATTGCGACCCTGCACCAGAAAGATCAGCCGCAGTTCGAGATTTACCATCTTTCTTCGGGTATTGCCTCTCAGACCTTCCGTCAGTTGACGACCGCTCTCGCGGCTGCGCAGCAGAAACGTGCCCCAGTCTTTCTGCCATTCACGGAGAAGCCGTTTGCTGGATCGGTCAACTTTCTTTCGGGTCGGAAGGGATCGCTAGGCCACGGTGCGTCTCTGTTGAAAGTATTCATGCCGTACCTCGTTTGGAACACAGTGTTCGACAACGCGCGCGTCACGGCGGAACTCGGACGCAGGCCAGTCCCGTTTTCTCAATACAGCTTTCCGCTTCTGAAGTTCAGCCGAGAAAATAACTTCGAGTACGCGTACAAACCTTGGCCCGCGGCTGCAGGGGGTACCGCCGCATGATGGACTTGATGCTGGAAGCCTGGGTCAGCGGCAACATCGAACGTGCGAAGCTGGGATGGATGCTAGGTGGCGGCACACGCTGGCAGCCCGGAGAAAAGCTGAAGCTATTGTTTGCGGGCTACAACGGCACGCGCAACATGGGCTCCGACGTTCGAGTCGAGGAGATGCTGCGCCAGGTTCGACATATCCTGGGTGCGGAACGCGTCGACTTCAGCGGCGATGACGTTTGATTTTGAACGTTCTCGCGGTTATTTCGAGAACACGGGACAAGTTCGCCTGCCCGATATTTTCCCTCCGTTCCTGTCGAGCGAAGTGCCGAAGTATCACGGTGTAGTGGCGTGCGAAGGATCCATGTTCAAGAGCAAGTTCGCGAACGCCCTCGCCACCATGATGATCGGTTCGCTCGGACTGGCCGCGGCCCAGAATAAACTCTCCATTGGATATGGCGCAGAAGCCGGCCACATGGACCCGCTGCTGGCCCGGATGTGCGGCCGCTATTGCCGAAATTCGCTTGTGATTACGCGCAACGAAGAATCGCGCACTGTGCTGCGCGAACTTGGCGTGCCCACAGAGTTAGGGACAGACACGGCTTGGACGTTTGAGCCGCGCCCTGCGGAATACGGACAAAAGCGTCTTACGGCAGGTGGGCTGGGACGGTCGTACCCCGGTCCTTGTGGTGTGTCCGATCAATCCCTTTGAGTGGCCCGTGAAAGCGTCGCTGGCCAAGCTTGCCGTCCACAGTGTTACGGGTGCATACAAGAAGAGTCACTATCGGGGACCTTATTTTCACAATGCCGGTCCGGCTGCCGACGCTGCATATGAGAAGTACTTGAGCGCGATTGCCGGCGCCGTTGGAGCGTTTCGCAAACAGCGCGATGTATTCGTAGTTCTCGTAGCGACCGAGCGTCTCGATGCGCGGCCCGCCAATCGTATTTCTGAGAAACTCGGCGGCGGCATCCCAGTGCTCACTTCCGATCAATACACGATGTATGAATTGGTCAGCATTCTGCGGTCTTGCCACATGATGGCTTCATCGCGTTATCACGGGATCGTGACTTCGATGCCGGCATTGGTGCCGTCGGCCGGCATTACCATGGACGAGCGCATCCGCAATCTGATGCGCGAACGCGGGCATCAGGAATTGCTGATGAACGTGGATGATCCTGACCTTGAGCCCCGGCTACTGGCGGCGCTCGAAGTACTCGCCACGCAGGGTGAGCGCATCGCCGACGGAATTGCCCGCACGGTGGTGAAGAATCTGAAAGTAATGGCGCGTATGGGAGTTTTCTTCGAAGAGGAAGTGCAGCGCCGGTACCCGGAATTTCCTACGCGGCGCGGCGAGTGGAGTTGGGAGGACTACCTTCCGCCCATGAACGCATCACTGCGCCAGTTAGTGTCAGCGTACAGCTGAGTCCGCTGCGGCAGCGCCGCCAATCACCATGCCCTTTGTCGGAGAAATATTCGCGCAACTCAAAGCCGCGGCGAATACTCGCGTGCTGCAGGAAATCCGCGACGGAAAAATCACAGGTGTGACCGGCGACGAACTCCTTGAGTTAATCGGAAGGGCGCGGAGATTTCTCACTTCGAAAGGACTGCATAAGGGCGATCGCTGCGGTTTGCTCGCAGCGAACAGCATCCGTTGGATGGCCGTGGACCTCGCCGCCATGGCCGAGGGCTTGATTGTAGTCCCGCTCTATTCCCGCCAGGCTTCTTCTGAGTTGATCGCCATGATGAAAGACAGCACCCCGTCGCTCGTCTGTTGTGGCGACGCGACTCTGCGCGATGGAATCCAAGAGAACTGGCCCGCCGCGCCCCCGCATTTTCTGTTGGATGAGATATTTGCTGGCTCGGGAGGAATAGCGCTTGATCCTCCGCAAGTGCGTGATGAAGATCCCGTTACGATTATCTACACCTCTGGCACATCCGGAGAAGCGAAAGGCGTCATCCTCACTGCGGCCAACGTCGCCTTCATGCTGGGCTGCACTTCTGCTCGCCTGGATCAGCTAATGGGAGGTCGAACGGCTGATCGCATCTTTCATTACCTGCCGTTCAGTTTCTGCGCGTCGTGGATCGCGATGCTCACGTTCCTGCTTCGCGGCAGCCAGGTCACACTGAATACCGACCTGACGAAGATTCCAACTGATATGCCAGCCGTTGCACCGCACTACTTTCTCAACGTGCCGCAATTGCTCGAACGCATGCGTCGCGGCGTCGACGAGCAGATCACAAAAAAAGGCGGAGTAGTGCTCGAAATCTACGTGCGTGCCAAATCCACATGGAGTCGAAAGGAAAAGCCCCAGTCGTTCGATGCTTTGTGGTTGTGGCTCGCCAACACGATCGTCTTTCCCACGATCCGAAAGAAGATGGTTGGCGAAAATCTGAGGGCCCTTATCTGTGGATCAGCACCGCTGACTCCCGAAACTCAGGACTACTTCAGCATGCTTGGCATCCGCGTGCTGCAGGTCTACGGCCTGACCGAAACCACCGGTATCTGTACCATGGATGATCCTTCACATCCAGTCGCAGCGCGCGTGGGGCCTGCGATTGCGGGCATCGAGATGAGGTTGGGCGAAAATGAGGAGATTGTCGTGCGCGGGCCGAACGTCTTTCCCGGATACTGGAACCGCCCGCAGCAGACTGCCGAGGTTTTGCGCGATGGATGGTTTCACACCGGCGATCAGGGGGAAATGGACGCGTCGGGAAACTGGCGCATCGTCGGACGCATCAAGAATCTGATCGTGCTTGGTTCGGGCCACAAAATCGCGCCGGAATCTATTGAAGAAGAAATTGCGCGGCATTTGCCCGGCGCGCAGCAGGTGGTCGTCGTCGGCAATGGGCGCGGCTACCTTTCCGCGATCGTTACCGGAAACGTAACAGGGGGCGATGTGCAGGCCGCACTCGATGCGGTCAATTTGCAATTCCCACACTACAAGCAAGTGCGTGCGTATGTTCTGCGGCCCGAACCTTTCTCCATCGAGAATGGTTTGCTCACAGCAAATGGAAAACTGAAGCGCGATTTGATCTCAGTGCGAATGAAGAGCGAAATCGACGGCATGTATAGAACGGAAAAGAGCGCATGACACCGTCGGAAGCTCTCAGCTGGAACGGCGAGGCGATGTCGTACACGCTGAAAGACGGCGTCATCGAACTGGCCCTTCACCGTGGCCCTTGCAACGAGATCGGAATCCTGGCACTTGAAGAGTTAGAGACATTTTCACGGGCGCTCGAGAGCATGCAGCAATCTGCCCATGCGCTCATCATCCACAGCGATCTGAAGGCCGGATTCTGCGCCGGAGCCGACCTGCGCGAACTCTACCAGCGTTCGCAAACCATGGAGAAAGCACAAGCCTTGCAGGGTGTCCGCAGTTTTCTTGAGCGGATCCATCACGTACTGAATGCAATCGATGCCGCCCCATTGACTACGATCGCGGCGGTCCACGGAGTCACGTTTGGGGGCGGTTTCGAATTGGCGCTGGCTTGCGATCTGATCATCGCCGACAAATTGGCGCGTTTTTGTTTTCCTGAACTACGGTTGGGTTTGATTCCAGGCTTTGGTGGAATTCCGCGCCTGAAGCGGGATTTGGGCAATGCCGTCGTGCGGGACTTGCTCCTGACCGGCCGCAGCTTCAACGCGACGAAGGCGCAACAGATCGGCTTGGTCAGTCAGGTGGTGGGCGAGGGAGAGGCGTTGCGCGCGGCGAGAGCGACAGCGGCTCAATTGACAAAATTCGACCGGGCAACCGCGTCTGCAGCTAAGGGATTCATCAAGCCGATACCTTACGAAGAATTGCAACGTGAAATCGACTTGTTCTGCGAATTATTCTCGCGGCCGGCGGTCGAAGCCGGCCTGAGAAAGTTTGTCGAAAGCGCGGACGCACAGCCCTATTTGCCGTAGTCTCACTCAATTACAATACCGCCTATGGAAACCGCAGAAAAGACACTCGAGGAAATCCTGGATTTAGCCGCCGCGCATTTCAAAGTTCCGCGCGCGAAGCTCTCTCCTGACGACGATTTTTTCAAGACGCTGGGCATCGACAGCCTGCAAACGCTCGATCTGTTGACCAAGCTCGAGAACCACTTCCGGGTCGAGTTGCCGGATTACGAACTGCAGGGCGTAACCGACTTCCGTACGCTGGCCGGCAAAATTCAGGCGCGGCTGTGAGGGTTCAACTTGTGATTTGCTGATTCTTAATTGTTAATTGCCAGGGCACGTTGTTGAAGACCGTGCCCGTGTTTGTTCAACGGACAATCTACAATCCAGGATCAGCAGTTTTCTATGCTCGATCTCCGCCAATACACTTGTCTGGGTGCCGCTTTGCGCGATGCGTGCGAGCGCTTCTCGTCCGAAGTGTGTCTGATCGAGGCCGAGCGCGATCGCGAAAAAGTACGATTCACCTACTCCGATTTCAAAGAAATGGCGCTGCCTCTGGCGCGCGCGCTTGAAGACGCCGACTTCGATGCCGGCGACCGCGCCGCCATCATCATGACCAATCAGTCGAAATGGCTGATTTCCGCCTACGCTATCTTTTACTGCGGCGGCGTGCTGGTTCCGCTCGATTACAAGCTTTCCGCAACGGAACACTTGCAACTGCTGGCGCACTCCAAGGCCAAAGTCCTCGTCGTTGAGTATTACCTGTGGCGCGCCATCACCGAGGCTCCTGACTTTCATAAGATCAGCACCAAGATCGTTCTCGTCACCGAAGTACCGCTCGGTGCGGAGTTGGCGGGCGCGTTTCGTTGGGAGGATTTCAAGCGGAAAGGCGCGCCCGACTTTGTTCTGCGCCAGCGTGAAGATATTGCGTGCATTGTCTACTCTTCCGGAACGGGCGGCCGTCCCAAGGGCTGTGTGCTCACGCACGAAAACTACCTCGAGCAATGCCGCGCTCTGACCGCCTGGTATCCATTTTGGCCAGGAGTGCGCTACCTGAGCATTCTTCCCACAAATCATGCCATCGATTTCATGGTCGGATTCATCGGCCCCTTCGTTTGTGGTGCGTGCGTCGTTCATCTGCGTACATTGCGTCCTGAGTTTGTGCGCGATGCGTTCGTGCGATATCGCATTACTTACGTGGCGCTGGTTCCGATGATCGTGAAAAATCTGGAACGCGGCCTGCGTGCCAAGTTCGCCGAGTTGCCCGGCTGGAAACGCGCTCTTCTCAACGCGATGATCGCGACCAATAAAATGCTGACCCGCCGCCGTCCGAAAGTAAAGCTCAGCCGAACGCTGCTTCCCGGCGTGCACCGCGCCTTTGGCGGCGAGTTGCTCGCTCTGATCACCGGCGGTGCGTTCATGGAGCCGTCCGCCATGCAGTTCTTCTACGACCTTGGAATTCCGGTGGTCAACGGCTACGGACTCACCGAGGCCGGCACCGCGCTCACACTGAACGATCTGAAACCGTTTCGCGCCGACACCGTCGGCAAGCCGCTTCCGGGAGTCGAACTGCGCATTTTGAATCCGGATCATGAGGGTGTCGGAGAAGTCGCGGTGAGCAGCAAGACTGTTATGTCGCACTATCTCGACGATCCTGAACTTACACTCGAAACTATCGTCGATGGCTGGCTCTTGACCGGTGATCTTGGCCGCTTCGACGGCAGCGGACACTTGCAGCTTTTCGGCCGCAAGAAAAATATGATTGTCACCGAAGGCGGCAAGAACATTTATCCCGAAGATATAGAAACAGTATTCGATGGCTTGCCCGTCAAGGAATATTGCGTCTTCGCGGCGAACTACGTCTGGCCGAAAAAAGAGCTCGGCGACGAGATGCTCGTGATCGTGTTACGGCTGGAGCAGAATCAGAAATTCGACAGCAAACTACTTGAAGACATGTCGACGCGGAACCGGCGTCTGCCAGACTTCAAGCGCGTCACCGGTTACCTGGTATGGGATAAAGATTTCCTCCGCACAGCTTCCATGAAGATCAAGCGCCAGGCACTGGCGGAGGACATTGGAAAAGCGGTGGAGCGCGCAACCGTTGCAAACTTGTGAGTCTAATGACGGGCGGAAGCAGAGTGGATTGAACTGTAACTGGATCAGGATCCTTTGGGCCAAGAATATCTCGCAATCGTAAATCCGTCCGCAGGCGGCGGCCGCAGCCGCAAACTGCTGGGTCCGGCTCTGGAACGCCTGCGCGCTGGTGGTGTTGAAGTTAAAGTAGCGGCCACGCGCGCTGCGGGTGAAGCGACCAGGATCGCGCATGAGGCTTACCATCGCGGCGTTCGGCGCTTCATTGCCGTAGGCGGCGACGGCACTTCGTACGAAGTTGTGAACGGACTATTCCCATACGCTCTTGAGAGCGAACGTCCAACGCTGGCCTTTCTTCCGCTTGGCACGGGAAATTCTTTTCTGCGTGACTTCAGCAACCGCGGCGTTGATCACGCCATTGAATCCCTGATCGCGCAGCGCAGCCGTCCGTGTGACGTTCTGCGCCTTCGGCACCGCGACGGAATCGTCTACTGCATCAATCTGCTAAGCATGGGTTTCGCCGCCGATGTAGCCACGCTGCGCGCTCGCCGTTTTAGCACCTGGGGAGAGTTGGGCTATGTTGCCTCGATCTTTCTAACTCTGGCGCGATTCAACCGCCGCCCGTTTCCAGTTCGAGTGGAGGGTGAATCGGCATTCGACGAGCGTCGCTGCTTGTTCTTGAGTTTCAACAACAGCAAGTTCACCGGCGGCACCATGATGATCGCTCCGAAGGCCGAGACCGCCAGCGGTCTAATCGAATATGTGCGCTGGGGTCCCATCGGACGCCTCGGCCTGATTCGCAATCTGCCCGGTCTCTATGACGGCACTCACATCGAGCATCCTCTAGCCGAACGCAAAGCCGCGCCTCGCGTCGAGTTCAAGCTGGATGCTCCCATCGACGTCATGATCGACGGCGAGGTTCTGACGCTGCATGTGGAAGAGTTGGATGTTTTACCTTCCGCCCTGAACGTTGTGGTCTAGGAGCGTTAACTCCCGTGATATAAAAATGTCTCATGTCTGAGGAACGCAGAAAACGTCAGCAGGAGCGCGATGGCAGCGCAACAAATGGCGGGAGCGCCAAGAAAATACTCATCTGGGCCGGCATCCTGATTGTGCTGGCGATCGCATACTACACAGGCTGGCATTACAAGAATCACAAATACGACGCCTTCGCTCATTGCCTCGGCGCCCACCAGGCGAGAATGTACGGACTCTACTGGTGCCCGCACTGCCTTGAGCAGAAAGAAATGTTTGGGGAGGCATTTCACTACGTGCCTTACACGGAATGCGCCATCAAAGGCTCGTCGGAAATGGCGGTTGCGTGCAAGGTCGCTGGAGTTAAACTCTTCCCCAGTTGGCAGTTCGGCATAGACCCGCCGAAAGAAGGAATCTTGTCGCTGGAGGCCCTGAGTCAGAAGACTGGGTGTACCCTGCCGTGACCGATTCGTCGACGATTTTCTCGACTTTGCCGCGGGCGATGCGGATTCTTTTTTCCTGTATTGCTGCCTTGTCGCTGGCGGGCATGATCGTGTCGTCGATTTCATTGCAGCGGCATTACGCGAAGTCGGCGACCCAATTCTGCGATTTCAGCCAGAGGTTCAGCTGTGACATCGTGAACCGCAGCGAGTATTCCAGCATTTTGGGGATTCCGGTTGCTGGTATCGGCGTCGTGGGATATGCATTTCTGCTGGTGCTCTCGACATTTCAGCGTTCGCGAGCAAACACGCCGAATCGCCTGCTGGGCGCTGCGATCGCCGGACTGGCTTTTGCTGGGTATCTCACGTACATCGAAGGTTACGTCTTGGAGACGTGGTGCATTTTGTGTCTTATCTCGTTGTTTTTGGTCTCGCTGATTACCGTCCTCGCGACTGCGATTAGAATGAAAGGAACGACAGCGTGAACCTGGCCAGCCGTTGTATCCTGAGCGTGCGCTTTTCCTGATGGGGAAAATCCAGAAAAATGAATATGGCGGAGCCCAAGCCGCGTCCGAAGTAATCCGGGTGGAATCGGCGACCGGAGATCTTCGCCTGCATCAACTGCTTAGCCGCGTATTCCGCAACACCCGTTTTGTCCGCGTGTGGCTGCCCCCGGGATACGACGAGCCCGGGAATGCGGGGCGAAGCTACCCCGTCCTCTATTTGAACGACGGGCAGAATCTGTTCGAGGCCTCGACGTCGTTTACCGGAGTCGAGTGGGGCGTCGACGAAACCGCTGACCGGCTGATCCGCGAAGGCACGATTCCGCCGATGCTGATTGTGGGGATCGACAACGCCGGCAAAGAGCGCATTCGCGAATATATGCCGCACCGCTCGTTAAATCCCATGATGTTCCGTGTGCAGGGCAGCCGTTATCCCACCTTCCTGATGAAAGAAGTGATGCCCTTCATGGCGCGAAATTATCGGGTCGCGACCGGCGCTGAAAATACCGGACTCGGTGGTTCCTCGCTTGGAGCACTGATCGCCCTCTATACGGCGGCCATGACTCCGGGGACGATCGGGCGGTTGCTGCTCGAGAGCCCGTCATTATGGGCGTCGAATCGGCAGGCGATCAAGGGAAGCCGCAACGTGAAGCGGTGGCCGGAGCGAATCTATCTCGGTACAGGAACCGCAGAAGTGGGTAAAGAAGACCGCGACCGGAGCGTCGTCGATGATGTGCGTGAATTTGCGGGAATTCTCCGTCATGCCGGCCTCGATGACCGGCGCCTGCGCTTGGTAATTGAAGATGGCGCGAAGCACAATGAATCTGCGTGGGCGCGACGTTTTCCCGAAGCGTTAGCGTTCTTGTTCGGCAGTCAGGGTTAAAGTTCGCTCTGAGGCGACTGTTGAATGATCGAGCCGCGGACCGCGCCGAAATGAATTTCTCCGCGTCCTCCGTGAACCTTAGCGTACTCAGCGGTTAAAAGCTCTTGAAGTTAAAGGCATCTGAGAGGAATTAACGATCCTCCAAACCACAAAAAGTGCGGCAGCCATGACAACGACCGATAGTTGTACATGCGTCCATCGCGCCAGCGGCCCCGCCAGCGGCAGCAGATAAGCGAAGTAAAGCAGAGTCGCCAGCATGCCACTCGATGAGTCAGGAACGTGTGCCACCAGCCAGTCCGCCAAAAGCAGAAACGCCGGAGCCAGAATCACGAGATCGTAGACCGTGAGATGAGGCGCGACGAGTACTGTCGCCAGAAGCAGCGCTGAATATCGGAGGGCCAGTGGCACAGATTCGCCGCGCCTCCAGCAAGCGATGGTCAAGGCGAGCACGACGATTGCGCTCAGGATATATAAGCCCGAAGCGAAACTTGCCCATGGGATCAGCATCGCCCAGAACGTCCGCAGCGAGTGAGTTTGATAAGGCCGGGGCTCGAGCCAGGGCCAAACAGCACCAACATGGGCAATCATCTGTACCCAGCGTCGCAGCGGGTCCACGCCGTAGAAGGTGACGCCCACTGCAAGTTGCGCGGCCGCAGAGAGAACGCCTCCCCCCAAGACCCTCCACGCGCGCATGGATAGGAACACAACCGCCGCGGCCAATCCCAGTTGTGGTTTGAAAATCAGGCAGCCAAGGATCAGACCCGCGGCAAAACTCCGGCCCCCGCGCAGCATGAAAAACACAAGCGTGAAGCACGCGAGGGCCAGCGCAGACGTCTGTCCCCATGCGATTAAGTGTACGAAAGCAGGGAATCCCGCTGCGAGGATGACGACCGTTCCTCCATGATCGCGCAGGTTCGGACACGCACGCCAGATCCCAAAGCAGCACACGCCGTAAAGCATGGCGCCGAATGACCACCATATCGCTAGCGCCCAGCCATACGGCAAACGCGCCAGCGGCCCAAAGAGCAGCGAAACCTGGGGCGGATATAGTGGTAAATATTGCAAGCTCGCGCTTTCGGGGACATGGCGCACGGCAAGTGCGGCCTGCGCGTTCATGTCATACAAATCCGCGCCGCGATGCGAATTCGCCAGCAAGCCCAGCGCATAGAAATGCAGAAAATCGGTACCCTTGAGATTTCCGGCCCGATCACGCAGTCCCGGCGTCGCGATGTTCCATCCATAGAGCAACCACAAGCACAGCGCGAGGATCAAACCGTGCGCCCGCAATCGCCTGGCTGTGAGCCAACGACCGGATTTCAATTCACTTACTAAACCCTCGTCGGGGGATTTTCCACGCATTTTCAATCGTGTCTCGGCAGAATCGGTTCAGGGCTGGGATGCGAATCGTCTGCTTCGATCCGCCAGACACGGCGATCCTTGAAGTATTCGATAAGTTCTTGATTGTCCTTCTCGCCCATATCGCGCGCCCACACGACTTTCGCACTGTCGATCGCTGCCTCGTTCCACACCCATTCCTCGTCCAGATCGTGATGATCACCATAACTGACCATTACGAGGTGGCCGCCGGGCAGCGCGCGAAGCTGGGACAACATTTTCGCCCGTTCCATATTGCCCCGCGGCCAACTGGACTCGATCTGTGTGTGCGTCGCGATAGCCGCCAGGCGCAGCAGGATCATTGCGCAAGCGAGCACCGGGAGCGCCCGAACCACGGCACGCCCGGTTTCACCTGCGCTTCGGCGCCATTGCCAAATGTGGCGAAAGCCCTGCACCAGCAGAATGTAGAGCGCGCCGGCAGCCGGTGCGAAATAGTGAGGTAATGTCCAGGTCTGCACCGCGAACCCGGCGATCATGGTCCCGCACACGGCCAGGGGAAAACGCATCCTGCGGTCGCGAATAATCCAAGGCAGAGCCAGCAAGGGAAGCGTCAACAGAGGACCTAAGTAAAACTGCCACCACGCTACAATCTTTTCCCCAGAGCGTTCGACGTATCCGTTGAATGTCTGGTTCCGTTCAAAATCGGCGAGTTCCCGCTGGTAGAAATCACGCATCACGGCATGGTGATACTCAGGTTCCGGTTGCGGCCGCTGCCAAACGAAGTAAGGCGCAGCGGCGTACTGGCTGCGATTCACCTGATAGGTCATCACAAATGGAGAACCCGCAATGCGATCATAGTAGAAGCCGGTCAGCAATCCCCCAAGTAGGAGTACCACAATAATGGGAAGAATCACGCGCGGCACGGTCTGGCTCAACGCCGGGCCCTTCGATCCAATCAGCCATGCCAGAACTGCAATCGCGATCGGAATCGAAAACACGAACCCCTCATACGGCCGGCTGTTAGCCAGAATCACGAGCCCCGCAGCCAGAATCGCCGAAACGCGCACAGACGGATGCTTGCGCAGTCGCGGCCACGCTCCCAAAACCAACGCCCCGCCCACCGCCGCCACCGAGGCGCACCAATATGAATTCATCCAGTAACTAAGAATGCCAAGCCGCAACGCTGCCAGCGCGGCACCCAATAGAGCCCACGGCGGAGGCACCCACCCCTGCAGCATCCAGCACAGTGCTGAGCACATCACCCCGGTCACCAGCAATTGTCCGATCCATGGCTGCCCAAGTATCTGCCCAGCGGCGAGCACCACTCCCTGCGCCGGTGGGTACATGGACATGTAAGTCGGATGTTCGATGATATGGAAACTCTCGAAGTGTACCCACATCGGGTGCGTGGGATTGGTGAGCCTGCCATGCGCGAACGTGTCGGCCGCAAGCAGATAGCTGAACTCATCGTGAAATCTCGGTTCGGGCACTCCGAGCAAAGGAATCAACGCCACGCGCGTTGCAATCACTGCAGCGCCAACCGCAAACATCGCAAAGTTCTGACGCTGTGCTAACCGGCCGAAGAAGTGCTCGAAGAGTTGAATAGTGGAAGGTTCGCCCTGATTTTGTGATCGTCCCCGTGAGCGGACAATCAATATTCCAGCGCCAGCCATCAGCGCCAGTTCAATCATCGCCAGGAGTACAGGCGCGAGCCGGAGATAGAGATGTTGCATCGTGATGAGCGCGAGTCCGGCACTACTTTACGCCAGCCGCTGGCGGCAAAGAAAACGGCCTCCACCTGCCGATTGCAAGTGGAGGCCGGAATGCTGCCTGGCTTAAGTGTTTACGGTTTCCTTCACACTGGTTTCTTCGAATAGGCCGTCCACCATCTGGATCGTTTCCGGGTCGACGGTGCGGTTGCGCGAGATCGCTTCTTTCAGGGAAATCGAGATGATCTTGTTCGCGCGCAGGGCTGCCATACAGCCAAATTCTCCGCGATGCACCATATCGATCGCGCCCAGACCATAGCGCGTTGCCAAAACACGATCGAATGCGCTGGGCGAACCGCCGCGCTGAATGTGCCCCAGCACAACCGCGCGCGTCTCGTAACCAGTACGATTTTCAATCTCTTTCGACAAGACGTTCGCAACCCCGCCCAGCTTGGCGTGTCCGAATTCGTCCTTTCCCATGTCCTGCTGAATGGAATCGCCCTCGCCGCTCTTGGCCGAAAACTTTGCGCCTTCGGCGACGACCACGATGGAGAAGTAACGCCCGCGTTCATGGCGCTGACGCAGCGATTCCGCGACTTTATCGATGTCGAACGGCCGCTCGGGAATCAAAATCACGTCGGCGCCACCGGCGATTCCGCTGTAAAGTGCGATCCATCCTGCATCGCGTCCCATCACTTCCACCACCATCACGCGGTTGTGAGCTTCGGCGGTGGTATGCAGACGGTCGATCGCTTCGCAAACGATGTTGCACGCCGTATCGAATCCGAAAGTGTAATCGGTTCCACTCAGATCGTTGTCGATTGTCTTGGGAACCCCGACCACCTTCACTCCTTTTTCGTGCAGCTTCTGCGCCACCGACAATGTGTCATCGCCGCCGATCGCAACCAGCGCATCAATCTTGTGTTTCTCGATAGTCGCGATACAGCGCTCCAGTCCGTCGGGCCGCTTCGAGGGATTGGTCCGCGACGTCCGCAGAATCGTACCGCCCCGAGGCAGTATGCCGCCAACCGCATCGAGATTGAGCGGCATGCTTTTGTCTTCGACCAAGCCGCGCCAGCCTTCTAGAAATCCGACAAATTCGTCATGATAATGAAACACTCCCTTGCGCACCACGGCGCGGATGACCGCATTCAGGCCAGGGCAGTCACCGCCGCCAGTCAACATACCAACTTTCATCGTTTGCTCCTCAGCATCAGTATTGGATTGAGGTCCGTGGAATGCACCCCGGGGCAGGGACACGACGAAGGGCCCGATACGCGGGGTTAGCAACCTTTCGGAAGAACTAGGTTACCATCAAAACCTGCCGGCTGAAACTGGAAGACACGCGCCTCCAGGCGATTCTCGCTCCATTTGCACTCCCGCGCAGAATTCGCCACAATGCTCGACGGCATGAAGAAGACTCTGTCGATTCTCGCGTGGATGGGCATCGCAATTCTGGGCGCGGTCGCGGTCGGAGTCATTGCCGTTCACCGCGGTGAACCCATCAACGCGCTCTGGTTGGTGGTCGCGGCGGCCTGTTGTTATGCCTTCGGATATCGCTTCTACAGCAAGTTCATCGCGGCAAAAATTCTCGCTCTCGATGCTCTTCGCGCCACTCCTGCCGAGCGCCTTGAAAATGGTCGCGATTTTCTGGTCACCAACAAGTGGGTGGTCTTCGGACATCACTTCGCTGCCATCGCAGGCCCGGGTCCGCTGGTAGGGCCTGTGCTGGCGGCGCAGTTCGGCTATCTTCCGGGAACACTCTGGATTCTCGCTGGCGCCGTCTTCGCCGGCTGCGTGCAGGATTTTGTCATCCTGCTCTTCTCCGTGCGCCGCGACGGCAAGTCACTCACGGAAATGGCGAAGGAAGAGACTGGCCGGGTCGGTGGATTTGTTGCCTACGCGGCCGTGGTCGCGATTCTGATCATCCTGTTGGCGGTGGTCGCGCTGGTCATCGTGAATGCGCTGAAAGACAGCCCATGGGGAACGTTCACGATCGCGATGACGATTCCGATCGCGCTGCTCATGGGGCTTTATTTGCGCCGCATTCGTCCAGGCAAGGTGGTGGAAGTCTCGGCGGTCGGATTCCTGCTCGTCCTGCTCGCAATCTGGGGAGGACAGTGGGCTTCGCAGAATCCCTCCATGGCGCAGTTGTTCACGCTACGAGCGCCGACTCTCGCGATTCTTATCGTCGTCTACGGATTCGCCGCTTCGGCTTTGCCGGTCTGGTTGCTGCTTGCCCCGCGCGACTACCTCAGCACTTTCGTAAAACTGGGCACAATCGGACTGCTGACCGGCGGAATCGTTGCCCTGCATCCGACGCTGCACATGCCCGCGCTGACTCGCTTTGTCGACGGTACCGGTCCCGTATTCGCGGGGAAGGTCTTTCCTTTCGCCTTTATCACCATCGCGTGCGGCGCGATCAGCGGATTCCACGCCCTGATTTCCAGCGGCACCACTCCCAAGCTGATAGCCCGCGAAACTCAGACCCGCATAGTCGGCTACGGTGCCATGATGTGCGAGTCGTTGGTTGCGATCATGGCGGTAATCGCGGCCTGCGTGCTCGAGCCCGGCGTCTATTTCGCGATTAATAGTCCCGCGGGAATTGTGGGTGCAATGCCTGCTGCGGCAACGGCAACCATCTCGAACTGGGGATTTCCTGTCACCGCCACAGACATGCAGGCTCTCGCACACGCCGTTGGCGAGCAGACGCTCTTCAATCGCACGGGGGGCGCGCCCGCATTCGCCGTAGGTATGGCGCGGATTTTCTCGCAGAGCCTGGGCGGAGAAACAGTGATGGCCCTGTGGTATCACTTCGCCGTAATGTTCGAGGCCTTGTTCATCTTAACTGTGCTCGACGCCGGCACGCGCGTGGCCCGCTTCATGATTCAGGACGCTCTCGGCCACGTCTACAAACCTTTCGGCCGAACCAGTTGGTATCCATCGATTCTGGGAACCAGCGCTCTGATTGTTGCCGCCTGGGGATATTTCCTGTGGCAGGGCGTCAAAGATCCGCTCGGTGGAATCAATTCGCTGTGGCCACTATTCGGTATCGCCAATCAATTACTCGCCACGGTCGCGTTGTGCGTGGCCACGACGATCATTATCAAGATGCATCGCGCAAAGTATGCCGCTGTGACGCTGGTGCCGTTGGCATGGCTCGTGGCGGTGACCTTTACAGCCTCGTGGCATAAAGTATTCGACCCCAGCCCGCGAATCGGATTTCTGGCGCAGGCGCGTGTGCTCGCCGCCGGCCCGACCACCACCGCTACCGGCCACTTAATTTTCAATAATCGGCTGGACGCCGCTGTGACTGCCGGTCTCGTGCTGATGGTGGCATTGGTCCTGATCGAATCCGCACGCCAGTGGATCGCGGTCTTGAGCGGTAGGGAACAAGCCAGAGTAAAAGAAGCCCCGTTCGTAATGACGCGCCTGGCCGAGGAGCGATCATGAACCGCGTCATTACAGCGGTCCAAATCGTGTTAGCCACGCTGCGCGAAATCTTCGACGAGGCGGCGTACACTCGCTTCCTGAGCCGCGCGGGAATGCAATCGTCACCGGCCGCGTATACAGCGTTCCGGAATGAGTTAGAAGAATCCAAAGCTCGGCGCCCAAAGTGCTGCTAGCGTATGTGTGTGGAGCGGATACTGTTCGACGCTCTTGAAGTTGATGTTCGCGCTTGACCTGCCTTTCGAACGCCGACACGACCAAGACGAGGGTTCCCCATCTTTTGCGAAAGGTGGGAACCACAGGCCTTATCGACATGGGTTTGCTATTCTTCGACCGCTCCGGATTTCGCTGAAATGGACTTCGTACAATAAAAGCCGAGGTGCAGAGACCAATGCCCCGAAGATCGTCGCTAGCAATCACTTCATTTCTAATCCTCTCACTCGTACCTCAAGTCATCCCCCAGACGGATTCCACCCAAACGATGCGCCCCGTCATTCGCGGACGCCACGCTGCCGTCGCATCCATGAAAGCCGAGGCCACCGAAGCCGCCCGCCAAATACTGGCAAAAGGTGGCAACGCCTTCGACGCCGCTGTCGGCGGACAGGCCGCGCTCGCTGTCACTGACTTCTCCCTCAATGGACTTGGGAGTGACGCCGTCTTGCTCATCTACAACGCGCGCGATAAGAAGGTTTATTCCGTCAACGCTGAGCCTCGCGCTCCGAAACTCGCCACCATCGAGTGGTATGAGAAAAACAACGGCGGCAAAATTCCCGAGAGCGATGGCTTACTTTCCGGAGGCCTGCCCGGCGTCGTCGACGCCTGGTATACGCTGCTTGACCGCTGGGGCACGATGAGCTTCGAGCAGGTTCTGCAGCCTGCGATTGATCTCGCGGAGAACGGCTTCCCGCTGAGCGAATATGGCGCGTCCTACATCGCGGAATCGAAGAAGATTCTCAAGTATCCGACGACGGTCAAGATTTATTTGCCGAACGGCCAGCCGCCGAAGGCCGGACAGATTCTCAAGAACCCCGACCTGGCCCGCACGCTAAGAAAATTGGTCGAAGCGGAAAAAGCGAGTAAGTCTAAAGGCAGGCATGAAGCTCTCAAAGCGGCGCGCGATCGCTTCTACAAAGGCGACATCGCCCGCGACTTCGCAGCTTTTTCCGAAGCCAACGGAGGCCTGTTCCGCTACGACGATTTCGCCGAATACACCGCCGAGGTCGAGACGCCGGTTTCCGTCAACTACCGCGGATATCAGATTTACAAGAATCCCTCAGCCAGTCAGGGACCAACCGAACTGATCGCTCTCAATCTTCTCGAGGGATACGACCTAAAAGCGATGGGACTCAATAGTCCGGACTATCTCCACACCAGCGTGGAAGCCGTGAAACTCGCCATGGCCGACCGCGAAAAATATCTCGGCGATATGGATTTCATCAAGATTCCCTACGACGGCCTGCTCTCGAAAGATTACGCGCGCGAACGCCGAAAGCTGATTGATCCCGCAAAAGCTTCACTGGAGCTGCGTCCTGGCACGCCGCCCGGCGCGTCGGCCCTCGACCGGCCAGTACAGGAGGTCCTCGACGGTAACGCCAGCCATGTCGGCGATACGAGTTACCTTGCTGTCGTAGACAAAGATCACAACATGGTGAGCTTCGAGCCCAGCCTGCACAGCCTGTTCGGTACCGGCGTGGTCATGGGGGACACGGGCATCATCTTCAACTGCCGCGGCGATTACTATTCGCTGGTGCGCGGCGAAGCCAATGCCCTCGAACCCGGCAAGCGGCCGCGCAGCACCCTGCAGAGCACGCTTGTGATGAAAGGTGGCCAGCCATATGCGATTCTGGGCAGTCCTGGAGGAGACGATCAAGTTATGCGCACCATGCAGACGCTGATCAACATGATTGATTTCGGGATGAATATCCAGCAGGCCATCGAAGCGCCGCGCTGGTCGTCGCGCGCCTTTCCCGCGTCGCCGTTTCCCCACACCATGCATCCTGGAGATATGTCGGTCGAGGACCGCATTCCCGAGGCCACGCGCCAGGCGCTCATCGCCCGCGGCCACAAGCTGAGGGTCGCGCCTCCGTGGTCTCTCGGCTCGAACGCCGGAATTATTTTGGACGTGAACACTGGCGTGGTCAGCGCCGGAGCCGATCCTCGGGTCGACGCCTACGCGTGGGCGTGGTGACGCCGGCGAAGAGCCTTTGACGGCAAAGATCGCTAAAAAAAGCCGCGAAGAACGCAAAGAAGAACAACACCAGAGATTTTCCTTGCGTCCTTTGCGGCTTTTCTTCGCGACCTTCGCGGGGTAAAGGTTTTTCTGCCGAACCCCGCACACTCCTGCCCACTGGAACGCGCCCACCTTCCCGCGATACACTGCACTCAATGCGCGTCCTTGGCATCGACTGCGGCGGAGAATACACCGGCTACGGTGTGGTGGAAATGGATCCCGTCGGCCGGCTCAGCTACCTGTCCTGCGGCGCCATCAAGCTTTCTCCGCGCGAAGCGCTACCACTTCGTCTTTCGCGCATCTACGTGAAGCTGGGTGCGCTTATTTCCCAGCACCGCCCCGATGAAGTCGCAATCGAAGATGTCTTCTATGCCCTCAACGTAAAATCGGCGCTCAAGCTCGGACAGGTGCGCGGAGTCGCGATGCTGGCCGCCGCTTCCGCCGGGCTCGAAGTCGCCGAATATTCCCCACTTACGATTAAGTCTTCAGTTGTCGGTTACGGGCGTGCCGAGAAACACCAGGTTCAGCACATGGTGACCCGTCTCCTGGACCTCTCCACGCTGCCCGAACCCATGGACGCATCCGACGCGCTGGCCATTGCCATATGCCACCTGCACACTGCAGGCACTCTTACCCGGCAGCGCGCGGCAGCACGGTGACGAGAATATGGTGAGCGAGAAACCCAGACGCTACGAGGGATGGCCCATCGCGGCATTTTTTCTCGCAGCTGTTTTGCTGATGAGCCTTCCCGTTCGCGCCGCCGACTCCGCCATCGTGACGTTCTCCCTGGATTTCCCCAAGTCCGATCCCGACCGCTATTCGATCTCCGTAACCTCCGATGGGCACGCCCACTACGAGTGTTCCGCGAAGATATCTTCCGACTCCGACGATCGGGAGAACTATGAATCCGACTTCGACATTGCCGACGCGACTCGCGCCCGCATCTTTGAACTGGCCGCGCAAGCGCGCTATTTTTCCGGCAAGATCGATTCCGGCAACAAAAAAATCGCTTTCACCGGCGCCAAGAAACTGAGTTACAAAGACGGAGCACGGAACACTACTGCCGCCTACAATTTCTCCCCCTTGCCCCCGGTCCAGGAGTTGACCACCCTGTTTCAAAACGTCGCGGCGACCCTCGAATTTGGACGCCGCCTCGCCCATTACCACCGCTACCAGAAACTCGCTCTCGACGAGGAATTGAAGCGGATGGAAGACGAAATCCGACGCGGCGATCTCAATGAACTGCAGGCGGTTAAGCCCGTTCTGCAGGAAATTTACGACGACCAGTCGGTCATGAACGTAGTCCGTGCTCGCGCCCAGCGCATCATGGAAATGAAGCCGGTTCCTCCGCCACGCTAAGTCCCGCCCCGGACGCCCTGCCAACTGACCAACCTTTTACAACTATTCGCGGAAAACCGTGTTCTAATAGCCACAGCAAGACCCTGGGGGTTGCAATGTCCAAACCATCTCTGTCCGGATTTGGCTGGGTTCTTCTGGCGGTTGCAGTTTCCACACTGCCCGCTTTCGCCGGTTCGCAGGCGCGCATCGTTCGCTTAAGCGATGTGCATGGGTCGGTCCAGATCGACAAGAACACCGGCATCGGTTTTGAAAGTGCATTCCTCAACCTTCCCATCACGCAAGGGACGCAGCTGAAGACGCGCGACAATGGCCGCGCCGAAATTGAGTTCGAGGATGGCAGCACTCTGCGCCTGACTCCCAACTCGTCGGTCGAATTCAGCACGCTCGGACTGAGCGACTCCGGCAAGCACATCTCGGTCATCAACCTGGTCGAAGGGATGGCCTACGTCAACTGGCTGGGCAAGAGCGGAGATCAGTTCAGCCTGAATTTTTCCGGCGAGAAAGTGACGCTCGATCAACAGGCCCACTTCCGCGTAGATGCCCTGACGAACACAGCCAATCTGGCCGTATTCAAGGGCGATGTCAGTGTCGAGGGTCCATCTGGCACAGTCGCAGTCGCCAAGAAGAAAACCGCGACCTTCGACGTAGCCGACAACGACAAGTCCACCATTGCGGATAACATTGCTGAGTCCCCGCTCGATGCCTGGGACAAAGAAGCCACGACTTACCACGAGCAATACGCGAACACCAAAAATAATCCGTCACCATTCGGATTCGGTGGCAGCGATCTCGGCTACTACGGCGGCTATTCCAACGTCCCGGGCTACGGCATGATGTGGCAGCCCTTCTTCACAGGCGTCGGTTGGGATCCGTTTATGGATGGCGCGTGGTCCTGGTATCCCGGCTACGGTTACATGTTTGTTTCCGCATATCCCTGGGGATGGATGCCCTACCGCTACGGCAACTGGTTCTCGATCCCCGGCCGCGGCTGGATGTGGCAACCCGGTGGGTTCAACACTTGGATGGCGGTGCCCCATGTCAGCGGCGTCGCGCTCGCCCACCCGCTGGTGCCACCGGCAGGTTCCGTGAATACAGTCGCGATCGGCAGAGGCGGTCCGGTGTCCAGGATGCCTCCGTCGCGCATGACCATGACGTTGAACGCTGGATCCGCAGGTCTCGGAATTCCGCGCGGTTCGCTCTCGGATTTGCATCAACTGAATAAGCAAGTCGCGAAAAGTGGATTCGTCCAAATGCGGCCCGTTCCGCAGTTCTCGGCTAGCTCGGGACGAAGTTCCGGAGGAAACTGGGGTGGCAACTCGGGTTTCGGCGAGTCCCGCGGCACAACCTCATCGTCAACGTCGACGTCGACGTCGGTGCATACGACGCCGGTGGGCCATGCAGCGAGCGGTGCGCACCACTAGTTCTGAGTAGCGCCGGCATCTTGCCGGCTGTCGGCAGAGCCTGCGCTGAGCCTGCCGCTGGTATGACGGCGCTACTCAACTCACCACCACTCCCGCGTACCCGACCACCGTCTCCCGATCCCCAGAAATGTCTCCCGAGGTCGCATACTTCACCAGGTCGGCCCACGTGGCTCCCAACTGCCGGGCCGCTGTAAGCATGACCACGGCCGGACCCAGGCCGCACATGCTGATCTTCTGCTGCGTGACCACGTCATAGAGTCCGCTCGGATCAAGCGTCAGAATCCGCTCGATCGCCCGATGATCCTTCACACGCGTGATTACGTCAGACTCGTAATGATTCATGTCGCTCGAAGCCACGATCAGGATGGAATCCGTATGCGCCGTGATCACATCCGCCAGAGCGTGCCCGAGTTGCTCCAGCGGTTCGAACTGCCGCGTCCCGAGAGCAATGGGCACGAATGTAAGGTCAGGTTGACGAATCATCAGAAAAGGAAGTTCGACTTCCGCCGCGTGTTCTGCCCGATGCGCCACGGCATCTTCCTCGAGAGCCGGGAAGCGCTGCTTGAGCGCTGCCGCGAGTTCGGAGTCAATCGGTACTTCGCCCAGTGGTGTTTCCCAGGCGCCCTCGCTCACGATGGCTAGCGGTCGGCCCATCCCCGTGTGATTGGGACATAGCACGATGCAGCGTCGCGGAATCTCCACCCGCGCAAACACCGCGCCCGCTACATGCCCCGAATACATGTAGCCCGCGTGCGGAGCAATGCATCCCAACGCCCGTACCGGCGCCGCGCCAGCTTGTGCCAAATAACCGTCGGCCTCGACACGCAATTCTTCGGCATCGCGTGGATAAAATCGTCCGGCGACCGCAGGTGGACGGATGGGATGTCGAGGAGAATGACGAAAGGTGGATATCACAGACCGTCCTTTCAGCGAGCCCGACTGGTTAGCTGACGAATGGGCTACGATCCGCCGCCGTTGCTCAAAGCCCGGTAGAGCGCCGCACTCTGCTTCAGACTAAGAGTTTCAGCCCGCGCAGTCGCCTTGACGTCGGCTACGGCCAGCGCATGCTTCAACTCCGCGCTGTCATACTTCGATTTCAGGTTGTTCCACAGTGTTTTGCGTTTTTGCCCAAACGACAGCCGCAGGAAATCGACGAACGCACCGCCCGCCACACCTAATTTTTCCTGCTGCGGATCGATGGTCAGCCGCAGCACGGAAGAGTGCACCTTTGGCGGCGGTACAAACGCAGTTGGCGGCAACGTGAACAACTTATCCACGCGAGCATACAACTTCGCCGTAGCCGAAAGCATGCCGTAGTCGCGCCCTCCTGGTTCGGCGGCGACGCGATCCGCGACTTCGCGCTGCACCATGATCACAATCGTTTCGAAATATTTTGCGTAGTCAAACAGCCGCAGCAAAATGTCGGACGTAATGTAATAGGGAAGATTGCCGACGACTTTCACTGGCTCAGTCTTGAGATCAATTCCCGGGCGCCCCAGCCCCGGCTTCGGTCCAAACAGCGAATCGAAATCGATGCTCAGAATATCGGCCTCGATGATCTCGACATTCCGCGCCATGCCAAACTCCAGCCGAAGTTGTGCCGCCATCACGCGATCCAGCTCCACCGCAATCAGCCGCCGCGCGCGCTTCGCCAGCAGGGAAGTCAGAATGCCGCGCCCCGGCCCGATCTCGAGCACAGTGCTCTGGGATACGTCGCCCAGCGCGTCCACAATGCGCGAGGCCGCGTCTTCGCTGGCCAGAAAATGCTGTCCCAATTTAGGCTTCGTGTGCGGACGGCGTGCGGAAGATACCTTGGGCACGTTGACCCCTCATTTCCTCGAGCAGTAGACTGCAATCGGTCCAGGCACTCGGGAAAAGCGCTCCCGGGATTATTCATCATAGCGTGAGCCGCGGCCACCGTGCGCTCGCGGGAGGTTCGCACTCATGCACATCGCGTTCGCGGCTTCGGAAGGCGTTCCGTTCTCCAAGACCGGCGGCTTGGCCGATGTCGTCGGCGCGTTGCCCCGCGCTCTGGCCGCTTTAGGCCATCAGGTCAGCGTGTTCCTGCCGCGCTATCGCCAGACCAAACTCGTCGAACCCGCAACCGTCGTTCGCAGCATCACCATCCCGTTCGATGACAAATATCGATTCGCCTCCGTCGTTACCGGAGGCAGCCAGGGAGGCATCCGTTTCTATTTCGTCGAGTATCCACCGTATTTTGATCGGGATGGGCTTTATGGCACGCCCTCGGGAGACTATCCCGATAACGCTGAACGCTATGCGCTGTTTTCTCGCGCGGTAATCGAAGCTACAAAAATACTCGGCGTGCCGCAGATCTTCCACTGCCACGACTGGCAAGCTGCGCTGATCCCAGTTCTGCTCCGGACCGTCTACGCCGAAGATCCTGCCTTCCGCGAGGCGGGTACGGTCTTCACTATCCACAACATGGGATACCAGGGGATATTCCCACCCGACACGTTGCCTCTGCTCATGCTGCCCTGGGATCTTTTCACCATGTCGAAGATGGAATTTTTCGGCCAGGTCAACTTTCTCAAGGGCGCACTCACCTACTCCGATTTCGTCACTACCGTGAGCCGCAAGTACAGCCAGGAAATTCAAACCGCCGAATATGGATTCGGTCTTGAAGGCGTCTTGCACGACCGCGCCGCGACTGTTACGGGAATCCTAAACGGTGTCGACTACGACGAATGGAGTCCGCAGAGCGATAAGTTCATCACCGCCAAGTATTCGCCGCAGGATCTTTCCGCGAAAGCCAAGGACAAGCAGGATCTTCTAAGCGCGTTCGGCATGGCCAAGGCGGACCTCAACCTCCCCGTGCTCGGAATCGTCTCCCGCTTTGCCGCTCAGAAAGGTTTCGATCTGATCGCGCAGATCGCGGACCGGCTCGCCCGCGAGGAGATGATTCTGGTTGTCCTCGGTTCCGGCGACAAACCCTACGAAGAATTATTCCGCCGCCTCAACAAGCAATTTCCCAACAAAATCGCCGTCAAAGTTGCCTACGACAACGCCATTGCCCACAAGATCGAAGCCGGAGCCGACATGTTCCTGATGCCGTCGCGCTACGAACCCTGCGGACTGAATCAGATTTACAGCCTGAAATACGGTACGGTGCCGATTGTTCGCGCCACTGGGGGCCTCGACGATACGATCGAACCCTGGGACGCCCGCAGCGGCAAAGGCACCGGCTTCAAATTTACCGAGTACACCGGCGAAGCTCTCCTTCTGACTATTAAACAAGCGCTGCAAGCCTTCCGCGACCAAACCTCGTGGCAGGTGCTCATGCGCAATGGCATGGGCAAAGATTTTTCCTGGAACGCCTCCGCGCGCGAGTACGGGAAGGTCTACGAGCGCGTGAAGCAGACGCGCGGGACGGCAATGGCGGCGGAAAAGGTGCTCGCGTAGCACTGCTGCCCATTCATGGAAACGCTACGAGCCTTCGGCTGTGGGCCGGGCTGGTTTCTGAAGCAATCCCTTTTTCTTCATGCGCATTAGAACGTTCTTCATTTCTTCAATACTGATTCCCTCTTGGCGTCGCCACCCAAGGTCTTCATTAAAAGCTTTTTCGTAGACCCGGGCACAGGTATCGGTGTCCAGAAACTCTACATCGCCTGACGGCCGCTCCCGCAGGGCTCTTTCAAGTAGTTCGCGTGGCTCAACTAGACCGCAATGAGGCCATCGATCAGGTTGGCGATGTTGAAGACCACACTCCTCGGTATTTTCAAACACGATTATCGAGCGAGCACAGTGTATTACGCCCACCCCACAGTGAATTCCATCACTCTTCGAGTGAGGCTCGAAGATGATTGCGAAAAGGCCCGGCTCGCCACCGATCCAGAACTCTGCCACCCACTTCTGGGGTGTACCCCTGAAAGCGCTGCCCCGACGAAAGCCAAGTTTCTCAATCGCCTTTCCCAACAGCTCATACTTCGCCGTTTCGCTCCAGACATGGGACGTAACTTCTTCCAGAGAAATCCTCTCTGGCAGTTTGGCCGTGATGTTGTCAGCAAGTCTTCGTAGGAGCCGCTCTGAATTGATCCCGTGCTTCTTGATACGCCGTCGCACAACCAGGTTCTCAATCCACCATCCCAAGGCTGCTCCAATCACAGCGAGCAACAGGGGTACCGTGAGGTTGGGAATGGGCCCGATTCCTCTGATCATGAACTAGAATTGTACCGCTCGTTAGCGTTGCAACATAGTCCACCAGCCGAGTGCATCGGCGGCGCTGGTTCCGGACTGAGTGTGGAGGACTGTCGGCTGCTAGAATCCTCACCATGGCTGCCGCCCAACAGCCCGCCTTTACCCGCACCATCTTCCACGTCGATATGGACGCCTTCTTCGTCTCGGTGGAAGAGCTGTTCGACCCTTCGCTGAAAGGCAAGGCGGTCGTGGTCGGCGGACAGCGGGACGAACGCGGCGTGGTCTCCGCAGCCTCTTACGCCGCGCGTAAGTTCGGAGTCCACTCCGCCATGCCCTTGCGCACGGCTGCGAAGCTCTGCCCCCACGCAATCTTCGTCGACGGCCACCCCGAGCGCTATCGCGAGTGTTCTGAAAAAGTTTACAAAGTGCTCGGCGCATTCACCCCGCAAGTCGAAATGGCGTCAATCGACGAAGCTTATCTCGACATGACCGGAACCGAGCGCCTGCACGGACCTCCATTGAAAGCGGCGCATATGCTTCACCTGAGAATGAAAACCGAAACGCGCCTGAACTGTTCGGTAGGAATCGGAAGCTCACGCCTGATCGCCAAAGTTTGCTCGGCGCAGGCCAAGCCGAACGGCGTGCTCTGGATCGTCCCCGGTCAAGAATCAAAATTCCTCGCCCCGCTGGACGTGCGCGAGATCCCCGGCGTCGGAAAAGTGATGGAGAGCCGCCTGCACGACCTTGGCATCCAGAAGGTCGGAGACCTGGCGAAACTCGCAGACTCCGAACTGGAAGGCCGCTTCGGCAAGTGGGGGCTCGCCCTCGCCGGAAAGTCGCGCGGCGAAGATGCCGGCGGGTGGTTTGACAACGAAGTCGGAGCCGACCTCGACGCCAAGTCCATCAGCCACGAGCACACCTACAACGAGGACACGGCCGATATTGTGCAGCTCGAAGCTACGCTCATGCGCCTGTCGGAAATGGTCGGACGCCGCCTCCGGGAGGCCAACTTTTACGCCCGCACGATTCAACTCAAGCTGCGCTACAAAGATTTCACCACCATCACCCGGGCGCACACTCCACCAAATCCGACGCAGCTCGATACGGAAATCTTCGAACAGGTCCGGGCTCTCTTTCGCAAAAACTGGAAGAAAGGCGTGCAGGTTCGCCTGCTCGGCGTGCACGCCGGATCGTTCACGTCCCAGCCTGATCAAATCGATCTGCTCGATGCTCCCCGCCAGCAGCGGTGGAAAGACGCCCTCGCTGCGGCTGACCGCCTGCGCGACAAATTCGGAGAGTCAAGCGTCAAACTCGCCACCGGAATGAAAGGTGCCTTCCGCGAGCGCACCCATGAAAATCCCGCTGGACTGCCGGGCAAAGGCAAAGGTAAAGGGTAGATCTGGCGCGGGCGCCCGCGCCTTGACCTGCGCCATTTCACAAAATTAAGATTCCCCTTCACTGATCGCAGCCAAACGTTGTACAGCCGATCTTCCGGAGCCCCTATGCGCAGACTCTTCGTCCTCACAGCCCTATTCCTCGCCTCGACATTCCTGCAAGCCGCTCAACCAGATCCTCCGCTGCTTCTCCGGTTTCCCACTGTCAGCAAGACGGAGATCGTCTTCAACTATGGCGGCGATCTCTGGATCGTTGGCCGCGACGGCGGTGACGCGCGTCGTCTCACCTCCGGAGTCGGCGCAGAGTTGCTGCCGTATTTTTCGCCGGACGGCTCATTGATCGCCTTTACCGGAGAATATGACGGTAACCGCGACATCTACGTCGTACCCGCCACCGGAGGCATTCCCCGCCGGCTGACTTATCATCCCGCTGACGAGTACGTCGCAGGCTGGACTCCCGACGGCAAGAAAGTTCTCTTCAACTCCTGGGGCAACAGCTTCATCCACTTTGAGGATCAGCTATACACCGTGTCCGTCGACGGCGGATTCCCCACGCAGTTGCCCATCCCCATCGCCGAAGCCGCCAGCTTTTCACCTGATGGCACGCATATCGCTTACGTGCCGCATCCAAAATGGCAGCCAGCCTGGAAGCGCTACCACGGTGGTCAGACCACGCCCATCTGGATTCTCGATCTCAAAGATTCCAGCATCGTAAGAGTTCCCCGCGAGAACTCGAATGACGACAGTCCTATGTGGATCGGCGACACGATCTATTTCCTCTCCGATCGCAACGGTCCGGTCAGCCTTTTCGCATATGACACCAAGACGAAGCAAGTGTCGGAAGCCCTGCATAGCGACGGTCTCGATTTCAAGGGAGCCTCCGCCGGCCCCGACGCCATCGTCATCGAGCAGTTTGGAGCCATTAAACTTTACGATCTGCAAACGCATCAAGCGAAAAACGTAACCATCCACGTTACCGGCGACATCGACGCCGTGCGCCCGCATTTCGCAAAAGTTGATCCCAAGCGCATTCAGAACTTCGGCATCTCGCCCACCGGAGCCCGCGCTGTCTTCGAAGCCTGGGGGGAAATCTTCACCGTTCCCACCGACAAGGGCGATATTCGCAACATAACGCACAGCCCCGCCGTCGCCGATCGCGATCCCGCCTGGTCGCCCGACGGGAAATCCATCGCCTATTTTTCCGACGAATCTGGCGAATATGAACTCGCCATCCGCGACCAGAACGGGCTGGGCACGGTCCGCCACATCAGTCTGGGCAATCCACCGTCATTTTTCTATTCGCCCGTCTGGTCACCTGATAGCAAAAAGATCGCCTACTCCGACAAGCGCCTGCAATTGTGGTACGTCGATATCGAGAAACCTGCTCCCAAGCTCGTCGACGCCGACTACTACGGCGGATTCGGCGCCACCCAACTCAACCAGACCTGGTCGCCCGACGCTAAATGGATTGCCTATAACCGGCAACTTCCCAGCGGCCAGCACGCTGTCTTCGTCTACTCGCTTGACCAGAACAAGGCCTTTCAGCTCACCGACGGAATGAGCGACGCGCTCTATCCTGCGTGGGATAAGAACGGAAAATATCTCTACTTCACTGCCTCGACGGACCTCGCGCTCTCCACCGCCGGACTCGACATGTCGAGCCAGGAGCACCGCGTGTCACGCAGCGTCTACATGGCCGTGCTGAGCAAAGACGATAAGTCGCCTCTGGCACCTGAGAGCGACGAGGAGAAGTCAAAGGAAGAGAAGAAAGCGGAAGACAAAGAGAAAGAGAAAACTAAAGATCAGACCAAAGACGCCGACAAGAGCAAAGACACGGACAACGGTAAAGGCAAGGAAAAAGACCAGAAAGAAGAGCCCATCGCTGTCAAGCTCGATCTCGACGGAATCAGCCAGCGCATCCTCTCGCTTCCCATCCCCGCGGCAAATTATCTCAATCTACTGCCCGGCAAGACGGGAATTCTCTTTCTCTCCGAAGCGCCGCGGGTTATCACCGAGGACGATTTTCCAAACTTGAACCAGACTATCCAAAAATTCGATCTCAGCAAGCGGAAGGTCGATAAAGTCATGGATGAAGTGAACGATTTCACCGTCTCGTTCGATGGCGAAAAGATTCTGTACCGCAAGGGAGACTCATGGTCGACCGCGGCCGTGGACGACGGCCCCAGCGGCGGCGCCCCGCCCAAGCCCGGTTTCGGCCCGCTGAAACTTGACGGCTGGGAAGTCTATGTGGAACCGCGCGCCATGTGGAAGCAGATCTATAGCGAGACCTGGCGCATCGAGCGCGACTTTTTCTACGACCCGCACCATCACGGCCTCGATCTCGAAAAGGCAAAGAAGAAATACGCGCCCTATCTCGACGGCATCGCCGCACGCGCCGAACTTACCTATCTCTTCGAAGAGTGTCTCGGCGAAATCACGGTTGGCCACATGTTCATCGGCGGCGGCGAAGCGCCCGAGCCCAAGAAACTAAAAGGTGGATTGCTCGGCGCGGACTACAGCCTGGAAAACAATCGCTATCGCATTGCCAAAGTCTATGACGGAGAAAACTGGAACCCCGGCCTGCAAGCTCCCTTGACGCAGCCCGGCGTCAATGTAAAGGCCGGAGACTACATCCTCGCTGTCAACGGCCGCGATCTGCACGCCACGGATGTGATCTACAGCTTCTTCGAAGAGACCGCGGGCAAGCAGGTAGTTCTCAAAGTGGGTGCCAATCCCGACGGCAAAGATTCCCGCGACGTAACCGTCGTTCCCGTCGAGAACGAAGAAAATCTTCGGCACCTCGCCTGGATCGAAAGCAATCGCCGCCGTGTCGATCAAGCCAGCGGAGGCCGCGTCGCATATGTCCACGTCCCCAACACCGCCGGGGGAGGCTACACCAGCTTCAACCGTTATTTCTTCTCGCAGGTCGGCAAAGACGGCGCCATCATCGACGAGCGCTTTAACGAAGGTGGACAGCTCGCCGACTACATCATCGACCATCTCCGCCGTCCACTGCTCAGCAAAGTGGTCACGCGCGAAGGCCACGACTGGTCCAGCCCGTCAGAAGCGATCTACGGCCCGAAAGTGATGATGATCAACGAAATGTCCGGCTCCGGTGGCGACGCGCTGCCCTGGTATTTCCGCAAGACTGGCATTGGCCCGCTCGTCGGCAAGAGAACCTGGGGCGGCCTGGTCGGCATCGGAGGTTATCCCGAACTCCTCGATGGAGGCCGTGTCACCGCCCCGCGCGCTGCGATCTACGGCCTCAACGGCGATTGGGAAGTAGAGAATCACGGCATCCCGCCTGACGTCGAAGTCGATCTCGAGCCCGCGGCCTGGCGCGACGGCCGCGATGCACAATTGGAGAAAGCGATCGAAGTCGAGCTGCAGCAGTTGAAAGACCATCCGCTGCCGCAAATTAAACGCCCACCCTACCCGAACTATCACGAGCACGACGACCTGGGCGCAAAGTAGATGCCGAAATAGAAAATGCGTGACCTGATGTAGACTCGGTGTTCGGCAAAATTAGAGGAGCCTGCCCATGCCACGCTCGTACGTTTTAATATTGCCCTTGATCCTAGGATGCCTAGCCAGGTCGAATGCCGGATCTCCGCCGCCGACCGTCGCGCACGGTGTCCTCCTCGTCGCCAATAAAGCCGAGCACACGCTCGGAATCATCGATCCCGATGCAGGCAAGCAGGTAGCCACGATTCCCGAAGGAAGTGTCACCGGACATGAAGTGATCGCCTCGCCCGACGGCCGCCTGGCCTACGTGCCCATCTATGGAGATTCCGGAGTGGGCAAGCCCGGCAGCGACGGCAACAACATGGTCGTTATTGATATCGCGTCGCGCAAAATCATCGGCAACGTTGACTTCGGCCACGGTGTTCGCCCGCATTGCCCCATGTTCGGCCCGAAGGATGGCCTGCTCTATGTCTCGACCGAACTCGACAAAGCCATCGCTGTAATCGATCCGCACACGCTGAAGATCGTCGGCTCCGTTCCCACGGGACGCCCCGAGTCGCACATGTTCGCGATCACGCACGATGGCCGCTTCGCTTACACCACCAATGTCGGCTCCGGTACAGTCTCGGTGTTGGATATTGCAGGCCGCAAGACCCTCGACGTGATCTCAGTGGCGCCGGTCGTGCAGCGCATCGCACTGTCCGTCGACGACCGCTACGTCTTTACTTCCGATCAATCAAAACCGCAACTCGCTGTGATCGATACTGCCACTCGCAAAGTCACACAATGGATCCCGATGCCCGCCACTGGCTACGGCAGCGCTGCCACGCCCGACGGAAATTGGCTCGTGATCGCGCTGCCCGGCGCGAAACAAGTGGGTGTCATTAATCTCAAGACGATGAAAGTCGAACACGCGATCGATGTCCCCGCCGCGCCGCAGGAAGTGCTGATTCGTCCGGACGGCGGAGTTGCTTATGTCTCCTGCGACGCCAGCCACAAAGTCGCCGAGATCCGGACCTCAGACTGGACCGTGACTCGGTTGATCGACGCCGGTGCAGGAGCCGATGGCTTGGCGTGGGCGGCTCAGAGGTGACCATGGCGACCCTCACAGGTCCAGGAATCGCATGACTTGCCCCCCCCAAATGCTGTGAGGCGGTAATTTCGGGAAGGGCACGACTTCAGTCGCTGAGGTTAGCTTAACTGAATCACAATGTGAGCAGTCTTTCTTTGTGTCCTTCGCGAAATCTTAGCGACCTTTGCGGTTAGCTTTTGCTTTTGCCTCCGCCTCCGCTCTCCGCTGTCGCTATTGCCCTTCACTTGCTACCTCCCCGCCAGCAGCGATCCCACGCCCGGCCGGAATCCATAAAACGCTCCGATCAAATGAAGATGCTCGATGATCTCTTCGTCATACTTTTGCTTGAGCGCCGGAGTCAGAATGCTGTGTTCGGCATTAGGGTCCGCCGCGAGATCAAATAAATAGCTCTGCGCGGGCGAATCATAAGTCGTATACAAATAGCGTCCGTCCGCCGTAAGAATCCCGTAAACCGCCCGCACATCCGAAGCCAGCAGCAGATCTTTATTCTGATATCGATCTAATTCTTCGCGTGTTTCGGCGAATAACGGCCGCCCGTAGACCGCGTTCTGCGCGATCGGACGATGCCCCAGCAAGTAGTAGAGAGTCGGCGCGATATCGGTCAGAGTAGCCAGGCGCGAGTCGTCGTACACCAGATGCTCCCGCATTTTCGCCGGCAGATGAATGATCATCGGCACTCGCATAATTTCTGGCCAGATCGACGTCGAATGGCTGGTCCTCCCGAACTCGCCCGTAGCGTCCCCGTGATCGCTGGTTACGATGATGATGCTGTCGTCATACATCCCGCGCTGCTTGAGGTAGCTGAAAAATTCTCCCAGCCGCGAATCGACCCAATGCACTTCATAAGTGATGCGCGCATTCATTCCCGCGGGCGATTGCCAGTGTTGCGAAGTCGGAGAAGGCACATCATTGCGCGCAAACTGATGCACATTCTTGGGCTGATCATAGAAAAAGATCGGTCCGCGCCGTCCGGCATCGGAGTCAAGAGCTGATTCCGCCTGCCGCAACGTCGATCCAATTTCCAGTTGGTTCCACAGTTCCTTGTCAGTATCGAGCTTCACCAGATCGTCGCTGGGGGACAATATTTCTTTCAACACTTCGTCGATGCTCACGACCATCTGGTAGTGATCCGCGCGAAGCATCTTCTCCAGACCATCAACCCGGGAAAATGGCTGCAGATAGTGCGCGTGCAGCATCATGGCACCAGCCCACAACGCAGGTTCTGAAAGCGACGTTCCGGCATACTGCGAGTACGCGTGATGCAGCACAACGCTGTCTCGGGCAAATGCGTCGAGGTTGGGTGTGTAGTCGACGCGAGTGTTGTATGCGCCGAGATAGTCCGGCCGCATCGCGTCAACCACAAACACAAAAATGTTCGGCCGCACACTCGACGATGGAGTCAGGTTATCGACGAGTTGTACTTCCGTATCCGTGTGCGTGTCGCGGACATTCGTGTACTCCCGCATGATGCGGCACAAATCACCGCAGTTCTCTCCGCGGCTGTTTCCCAGGATGTGGTGAGCCAGCAGGAATGAGGCGTCGCGGGTGCCGTAGTCCTCGAATTTGAACGATATTTCATCGTCCGTCGATCCCAAGGATTTCGCCCAGAAAATCTCGCTCGCTTGCAGTCCCTTGTAGACGAAAATCCCGACGACGAGCATCCCCGCGATGACCGTTGCGGAATATTTCGCACGCACCGGCCGCAGCCGGAATACGCACACGCTGATCACGATCCAGAACACCAATGCCGCCGTGCTTTCGACCACGCCATTCCAGTCTTCGCTACCAATCAGCGATCGCGAACCCAACGCCAGCAGCGTGAACGCCGCAATCACGATCCAGGTTGCCAGCGTTTGTCCGGAGGAAAGGCTCGCATCATGCTCAACCGCATCCGAAGTGTGCCGGTCGAGAAATGGCGTGACCAGCGAGAATCCCCACAGAGTAAGCGTGCACGCCAGGGCGGCGGCGTAAAGATACGCCACCCGGCCATCGAAGCTCATTGCATTGTTCAGAAAACGCGACAGGGCCAATGACAGAGCAAAGATAATCAACGCTCCAGCCAACAGTCGCCGTACTGCACGGGGATGTCCTGTCTTTGCGGCGAGCAAGAGAATCAGATTTACCGCCGTCAATATAACGATTGCCAGGGCAAAGTGCGTCGCCAGACTCCAGAATGCGAGTTGCGCATCCTGCCAATGAAGGCGCAGTGTGTGGGAGTCGCTGTAAAGGCGCGCTCTGGCACCAAGCCAGTAAATGAAGCTGATAGCAAGGGCGGCCAGAAGTCCCGCGGAAAGACTAATTCCTTCGAAGCCTTCGTCCTTCCCGGGTTCCGCCGTGGTGCTGAACAATTGCCACAAAGAAAATCCCAGCACCGGCAGGAGTGCAATCAGGCTCCAGAAATAGGTGGTGTTATTGCTCTGAAGCCCCGGCAGGAAAGGGCGCATCGTTACATACACGCCACCCACAGCCAGCAGTCCGACGCCAACAAACAATCGCCTGCTGTTCTGGATCTTCCACGGCCAGCGCGCCCCTAACCCCGAGGCAATCGCGATCCAATAAAGTAGCGCCTGATGGTGCGCCAGCCACGGCATCCACGCATAAGGAGGGGTCTTGATAAAGGCAGCAAATGTGTAAGGCAGAAAAGCCAGGAGACAATACAGAGAAGTCACAACGAAATAGGTTCCCGCCGCGATCCTCAGTAAAGTATTGAGCCAAAGCCGCAAACCTGCTCCTCCAACGACCGCAATGCCGAGACCCTTGGACAAGTTCGACCGATTTCAGATTGAAGATGTCAGATTGCAGATCTCGGATTTCAAGGCTTTCAATCTGTGATCTAAGATATACGACCTACGATGTGAAATCGCCTTATTCGATTCTCAACGACTCTCCGTCCTAGCCGCAAGTTACCGTGGGCAACGAGTCTCACGCACCGCAAAGACGCGGGACTTCCACCTGGAGAAGGCCAAACGAGGACCAACCGCATCCGTCTCGATGGCATCCCACATTTGCCGTCGCCAGAGTGCCAATCTTGTTACTATTCACTGCCGGCGTCGCAGGCTGTATGAGTGCCGGTTAGGCTACGATAAAAGCCGCACTTTTTCCTTCGCGAGGGCAAACGGAGATGCCGATGCAGGTCGCTAAGAAATCCGCAGCACGATGCTCGTCCCTTACTTTATTTGCCCGGAATTTTTTTAAAAGTCCCGCGATGCTCGGCTCCGTAGTCCCCAGTTCGCACTTTCTGGTCAACGACATGATGAATCAGGTCAACTGGGAGCGCACTCGCGTTCTCGTCGAATATGGCCCCGGTGTAGGTACGTTCACACGAGAAATCCTCAAGCGCATGCGCAGCGATGCCGTTCTGATCGCCATCGAACTGAATCCGGATTTTGTGGAATATCTCGCCGCCAACGTGCACGATCCGCGCTTCCAGGTCGTCCACGGCTCAGCGGCGCGAGTACGGAGCATCCTGGCAGAGCAGAACCTGGCCCAGGCGGACTGCATCATCTGCAGCCTCCCTTATCGCAACATGGCGGACGCGCTCCGACGCGAAATTCTCGATGAGTCCCGCCTCGCCCTCAAAGCCGACGGGTCGATGCTTCTGTTCCAATACACGCGCACCCTGCAACCTTACCTCGAATCCAGTTTCAGCTCGGTGACGCGCAATTTTCAGTTGTTTAACATTCTCCCCGCCATGATCTTCCACTGCACCCCGTAGGAACCGTCATTGGTCGTCGGTCGTTGGACCAACCGATCCGCAAGCTGTGGGCTTGAGCTTGTGTTCTTTGATCTCGCCAGCGAATCAACGTTCTAGGTGGGATGGAGCGGTCCGGCCACGTGATAGGCCAAAAAGCGGGCTCCAAGAGGAGCCCGCTTTCCAGAAAGTACAACATGGGTACAGAGGAGTCCTGAGACCTAGCGTGACGGCGGAGTCGCAGCGCCGGAGGGGCTCGGCGGAGCCGCTGACGGGCAGGGAGCACCCGTCGAAGCGGTTCCCGACGACGGCGCTCCGCTGCTTCCAGGGGTCGAAGCTGAGCCCGACGGAGACGGCGGATTTGATGGTGACGATGACGGGTTCGACGGGCTTGTCGTCGAGCCGGTAGACGTGCCGTTCGCCGCGCCAGGTAAGGTGCCGCATGGGGACGCGGTCGGCGACGTACCGCTATTTGGCGTTACCGTCGATGGCTGTGTATTAGGGTTCGTTGTAGAGTTCGCGGGAGCTGTCGTATTCGGAACAGTGCTAGGCGTGGATCCCGGAGTCTGGTTCTGTGGCGTCGTCTGCGGTGTAGCGGTTCGTGCAGGCGGCGTCGCAGTAGTTGCGGGCGGCGTAGCGGTTCCAGCCGGCGGTGTCGCCGCGCCCGGAGTGGAAGTTTGTCCCGTGCTCCCACCGGTTGGAGATCCTGCGGGCGCACTCTGCGCAACGCTCCAAGCCGCGCAAAGCAGCACAACAGCAAAAGGCAATGTAAGCGTTCTCAGCGTCATTTTCGTTCTCCCGAATTCTTTCCGTAGGAAGTTTCCAAGCATCATTATCCGCAACTTCGGTGACGACGGATATCCGGTGGATGCCGTAATTTCGCACGCAAATCTCCCTAGCGCCCGGCGCGGGAGCGACACCGGAAACATCCATCCAGACGGAGGACGGTTTCGCGGCTTGGGCCGCCATGTGGAGGACTCAAATTATGCTGGCTCGCCCAGCATGATGCGATCGGAAGTTTAAAGGTCAGTTTCGGCGAGGTTCCAAAAGCAACGAAGGCCGGCATCCCGGAAGATTATTCCGGATCCGGCCCACGTCTTCCTTCAACCTTGAGTTAGAAACTCCGAGCCTGGTTAGTTGCCCGTATTCCCGTTGGCAGCGGCCGTGGTCGGCGCGATGTTCGAAGCGCCTGCGCCAAACCGCGCCAGCCGCGGATAGAACGGCGTCACTTCAAACGGCATCTTGTCGCGAGCCGAGGTGATGGCGACCGGAGCTGTCTTCACCATTTCCGCTTTATCATCCCAGGGATTGATCTTCACGCGTCCGCCCAGGGGCAGGGCCGCGATCTGATCCAGTTTGTTGTTGTCGAGCGCTGGGCCCTGCGTGGCCAGCGCAGACAGACGGTTCACCGTGCCAGCCTCGGCCAGAGGATTCCCCAAGTGCGTGGTCAGCAACGCGCTCAACTGCGGAGTGCGCGCCTGCAGCGCTTTCAGGAACAGTCCAACGTTGTCCAGCTTCTGCGCGTACGGAGAGTTCTTCAACAGTTCGATCGCTTTCTTGTCCGCTGCCGTCTCTTCTTCCGGAATGTGCTTGAATCCCAGATTTTCGTAGGTTGAGTCGTCGGAGAAAAGCATGCGATCGTTGAAGGCGTACTTACTGCCCAAATTGTGTCCGAGCACGATGTGCGCCAGTTCGTGTGAGAGGACAGCCGCCAGGCTGGCCTCATCGGGCAGCACGTCGATCAACCCGCGGCTGATGACGATGGTGTTGCCCACGCTGAAAGTTTCCAGCGGAGAAGTCAGCAGCACGCGCGTGCGTACCGGACGCGGCAGGTCGATGTTGTTGGTGACTTCCAGGTTGTTCACGACGGTCTGCAGAATGTGATCAACATCGCCCTCGGGAGCGAGCAAGCCCGCCGCCGTCAGACGCTCCACAACATTGTCTTCCGCCTGCTGCTGCCATTCGCGCTCAGCCTGCAGTGGTGAGGCATCCTGTGCGCTCGCGCTGTTGTCCTGCACAGAATCCACACGGATGTTGGTCAGTTCGTCGTCCTTGCCACCCTTCTTCAGGTCGTAGCCCCAGATGCGAGTTTGCGCCTTGAAGGCCAGTTTGTTCTTTACCCCAGCGCTGAAGTCGCCTTCTTCGCTGTAGATGAACGCCGGCACCCAGTATCCCGGAATCAGGTTCAAGCGCCAGCTGTCCATGTGAAAGAAATAAGAGTTGCGCGGCGCCGGAGCATAAGTTCCATTCAGGCGAACGATGTTGAAATCCTGATCTTCGACCCAGATGCGACCCAGGAAGCGGCCTCTGCCGGACTTCGCTTTCGGTTTGACGTCGAACACCAGGCAGCGCACGTCGCCCAGAAATTCCCGGCGAATGTAGCTGAAGTTGTAGTGTTCGCGATCGAAATCGGTGCGGTCGGCATAGACCATCCACGAAAAGCCCGTGGGTTGATACTGCACCTTGTATAGCTTGTGGAAGCCGCCCAAAAGGCGCGCTTCCATGCCTTGGCTTTCTTCTTTCAGATAGTCCTTGCGGTCGACGGTCTCGCCCATATCCAGGCGGCCGAGAAAGTAGTGGTCCTCGCTCGGAATTGGTCCCAGCTGCGGATCGTTGGTCAGGTTCTGCAGATAAGTCTCGACCACGGGTGTCCGGTTCGCCAGCACCTTAATCAACCCATGCTCGCGTTCGATGAACAGGCTTACGACCTGATCCATCGTGGTTGGGGCAACGGTCGGCGGCGGCGGGACCGGCTGTGTCGGGGCCGCATCCGAAGCCTGAGCCTGTGCCTGCGCCGGTTGGCTCGCAGTTCCGGCAGTCTGATCAGACGGTTGTGCCGTCTGCGCCGCGCCCGGCTGTGCCGAGGCCTGTGCTGGCGCTTGCGCGGCCGGTTGTGCCGATGGCTGTGAGTCCGACGCTTGCTGTGCGGCAACGTTCATGCATCCCATACTGACTGATGCAACGAGGGCCGCAGTAAACATCCAGTTCGAAGTACGCATGACTCTGTTCTCCAGAATTTCGATGACTCAGTTCCAAACCGCTTCACGGACCGACTTCTTTTTCTACCCGACTGCCCGATTCAGGAATGTCTTCTTCAAAACTCGTCTTAGTACGCCATCTGAAAAACCACATGCACGATCGCCGTGGAATCCACTGGAACACCACCGCGCGTGGCCGGCTTAAACCTGATCTTGGTGGCCGCCGCTGCCGCCGCTTCATCGAGCCCGTGCCCCATCCCGCGCACGACACGATTCACATGCAGGGTTCCGTTAGCTGAAAAACTCATCTCCAGCAGGACTTCACCTTCCAGCTTCAGGCCGCGGGCTTCGTCGGTGTACACCGGATTCGGCTTGTACGTGATCTCCACCGGAGTAGTCGCCGCGCCCGTATCCGCCTGCGCCAGCTTTGGCCCTCCGTGCACCACTTGCTCCGACCCGAATCCGCCGGTCGCGACGCCCTGGCCGTTGCTGCGGCCGTCGCCCTTGCCACCGGTGGCAATGCCATTACCGAAGTCCGCGCTCGCCACCGTGCCCTTGATGCCTTTCGCTCCGCCCGAACCGTTGCCTTGCCCGGGGCCAGTCGGCATGTCAAAACCGCCGGCCGCTGCCGCATAAAGCTTTGCGCCCTGCTTGCCCTCGCCCTTCAAACCGTTAGGATCGCCGAAACCGCCCGTCTGCACTTTCTCTACGGCCGCATTCACCGTTGGCGTCTTTGTGCTCCCGGCATTGAAATCTCCCGTATGCACAAGTTGCGGACGCGCCCCGCCCGCGGTCATCTTCAACTGCGGCGGCGCAAACTGGTTCACCACCACCTTCGGCGCTTCTACCGGCTGCGGAGCCACGCGCCGCACTTCCCGCGGAACCACAAGCTTGGGCTGCTCAAATACCGGCAACTTCACCGCCGGAAGAAGCTTCGGCTTGGCCACCGGCTGCACCTTGATAGGCGCCGGTTCCGGCCGCAAAGACGGCATCGGAATCAGTTCGGTCACGTGATACTGCTGCAGCTTCATGGTCTCTGGCAGCAGCAGGCTGAGGTTGATCAGGATCAACAGCGCCACCGTTATCAGACCGTAGCTGGTCGCCAGAGCACGCTTGTCGATCTTGCGCTCAGGCAGTATTCCGAGTTGAAATCCGCGGTAAGACGTGGCCATGCAAGTTCACTCCATTGGGGCCCAGCGGGGGAGAGAGCCGGGACTGGAGCTTTCAAAATACGGGAGATAGGACAGTGGGTAAACGTGTCCACGGCTCTTGACCTTAGGTAACCTCGGACACGTCCTATTGAGAACCGGGCCCAGAACGGGCACGGTAACGGCGTCTCCCGCGATCAACCGAGCCGGTCGGATAAAACAGGGAGGAAACCACCAGGAAACACGAAATCACCGCCCAAAGAGAGGCTCATCAGTGAAGAGATCTACTCAGCGCTCTCAGCGGTCAAAAGGTTCAGTTCAAGAAAGCGAAACGAGGTGGGCTGGTGCGTGACGCTGAGCGCAAAGTTACGAGAGGGTCCGAACCTTATTTTCTCCGCGGGCTCTGCGATCAAGTCGTGCGTTTTTCTTAGCGTCCTTCGCGGCATTTCTTAGCGACCTTAGCGGTTAAGAGCTCTTGCCAGCGCCGCCACGAACCCGCGAGAAGTAAGTGAACACCGGGATCCCCGCCAGAATCACCAACACTCCATACCCCGAATTTGGCCAGTCATTCCGGAAAGTAAACGCAAGCAATGCACCCGCGACTAACACAAACAAGGCCGGCACCACGGGATATCCCCATGTGCGGTAAGCCCGCTCCGCGTGGGGTTCGCGCCACCGGAATACAAACACCGTGCTGGCCGCGATCATGTAAAACAGCCACTCTGCAAAAATCGCCAGCGAAAACAACTGCCGGAAATTCGCTCCCAGAAGCAGCAAGACAATCGACAAAACCGCCTGCACCGCAATCGCCACCGAAGGAGTATGAAATCGCGGACTCACCTCCGCCAACCCCCGAAAAAAATATCCATCCCGCGCCACCGCATACGGCACGCGCGCCCCGCTCATGATCGTGCCATTCAAGGTGACCAGCATCGACAACGCCATCCCAGCCGACACGATGCCAGCTCCCACACGCCCCATCACCAGAGCAACCGCATCCGATGCCGGACGCGCCGACGCCGCGATCGCACCCGCCGGCAACACATACTGCACAGCTGCATTCATCAGCACATATAACACACCCACAGTAGCTACACCCGCGATCAAAGCAATCGGGATATTCCGCTCCGGACGCTTCACCTCGCCCGCCACCATGTTGAGGTCGTTCCATCCGTCATAGGCCCACAGTGCTGCCACCAAAGCCGCCATGAAGCCTGCCACGCCGCCCTTCGCGCCCGCAAAGGTTCCAGCAAAATTACTCCATCCTCGACTCATGACATTGCCCAGGCCGCTGAAACACACCACCACGATCCCGAGAATGATCACCACCTTCAGCAGCGTGAAGATCAGTTGAAATTCGCCGGCTTTCTTTACTCCGGCATAATTTAAAAGCGAAATCAGGATCGCCGCCGCGATGGCGACCATCTGTCCCCAGGTAACGGCGAACGGAGCAGAAATAAAATTGGCCGAGAAAAAAGAAAAGACGGGAAAGGTCCCCAGAATCCGCACCAGCCCCGTGACCACCGTAGCCACCGACGCCGGCTTCGCAATCACAAACCAGGTCCAGGCGTAGAGAAACCCCGCCAGCGGCCCGTATCCGTCGCGGACGTACACATACTCTCCGCCGGCCTGCGGCTTCATCGCGCCCAGTTCGGCGTAAGTGAGCGCGCCGAAAAAAGACAGCAGCCCACCCACCACCCAAGCCAGATATACCAGCTTGGCGGAACCCACAGCCTGCATCATCTCCGCCGGAACCAGAAAAATCCCGCTGCCAATGATGGTTCCGACGACGACGGCTGAAGCGTGGCTGACGCCCAAATCGCGGGACAGTTCCAGACGGGAAGTGGAGGGCTCAGCCATGTCGGGTCAATAGAAGTGAGCCAGTATACGCGAGGACCACGAATGCCTTTAACTCTAAGCGCAGGCAGAAAAGCCTTTAACCGCAAAGGACGCTAAGAGAGGCCGCAAAGAACGCAAAGAAAACCCACGAATTAAGAAGCAGTGCCCTTGCTCTTGCTCTTCTTGGCGTCCTTCGCGGCTTTTCTTAGCGAACTTTGCGGTTAAAGGCTCTTCGCCGTAGCCACCACAAATCCCGCCGAGCGTCCCCTCAGTGTGCGGCCACCGCCGCCAGCGGCAACGGCACTTCCAACGTCCCCATACGATCGCTAGACCGGTCGCGGACTCCAACTCGTATCGCCACCGCGCTCACCGGAACCTCCAGCGATTGCCGTACCAGGAACAATCCCGACTTGTTCGCGCCGGCCTCGGTCGAAGCCTGCCCCACTGCATCATTCACCATGCCGTTGAGCATGTTGCCGTCGGCATCGAACGCAGCTACGGTGAACTCCAGCGACGCCTGTTTGCCGCTCCCCGTTTCCTGCCCCCTGAGCTGCGGATCGAGCACGCGGTAGTCAATCACGTAATTCTGAACCCGCACCGGCGGCAGTGGCTTCATCGCTTTGTTCTTATGGTTGGTGCGGAAGTAGTCCGCCTGATTCTGCAACTCCTGCATCTGTCCCGCAGTTGCCATCGCCACTCCACCCTCGGTGCGGACATGCGCCGAGAACACTAGATCGTGCACCATCGGAGCTCCCCACTTCATATTCGCCTGCAGGTCATCGCCGGCCTGCAGTGGGATGGCGACCGCCCCAGCTTTCGATTTCTCCCCGCCGGCTTCTGCTGTGTTCGAGACCATGGCGACGCGGCAGTAGTAGCGCCGGTAAGCGAGCCGGTATTCGGGTTGATTGAGTTTTACACCGATATTGTGACATTTGCCGTCATCCCCGTGACTCGGAGGGGCGTAGGTGAGCGTGTAGTAGTTCCCGCCTTCTTCGGTGACTTCACCGAGAGCAGCGCTCAAATCGTTGTCGCTGAGAACCGCGCGGCCTCCGGTCGCCGTAGCAAGGGCCTGTTGTGCCCGGTAGTCGGCGGCAAGAGAATCGGCCCCCTGGCTCGCGGTCGTCACCGCCATCGCCGACCCTGCTGCGACTGGGCCGCCACCAGAACTCGGAGCAGTTGGAGCCCCGTTCGGCGCCGGCGGGGAGCCAGCCGCTTCTCCACCAGCTCCGCCACGCGGCGACGCGCCAGTCAATGCGCCCTCAGGATTTACCACGACCCCACGAACGTTTACCGGAAAAACCGCTACCTGCGCCTGCGCCAGAGCGTTGGTCTCAGCCTTGATCTGATTCTGCGCATCGACCGGGTCACCCTCCGCTGGAAACAGCGCCGTCGGGAAAGTTCCCGCCACCCAGATCAGATTCTTCCGGCCAGGGATGCCATCGAGATATCTTCCGATTTGCGTCAACACCTGAAGTACGGTGTAAGGATTTCCAAAGCCATAGTTTTTCCCATACAGAAAGATCCTGGGCACGTGCGGCCTGGAATGTTTCGCGTCCAGGGTGGCATATAACAGATTCTTGTCCGCAGTGAATCCCTGCGCCAGGAACAATTCATCGGAGTTGACGAAGATGGCAAACCTTGTACCCTCAGGTTTGTTGCGGATGAACTTCAGGATTTGCCCCCGTGCCGTCATCTGGTCTGTAACTTCCGTATTTACCAGATCGTAGAGCATCACGTAGAGCGGGCCACGCTCCGGAACGTTCGGAACATTCACGAAGACGTTCGGCGGCAGCGGAGGCGCGTTTGCCCCCCGCGAAAGCGACGTCTTATCGAAGTCATATACATCAAAGGAAAGCACCCGCTGCGGCTGCTTGTCTTCAGTGACGGAAAAGTCCTCCTGCGTCAATCCATGCACCGGCTTGCCGTGGCCGTCGAGCACCGTCACATCGAGAATGACCCGCCGCACCGTCTCGCGAATCGTCATGGTCGGGGTTGTAGCAGGAGACTGTTCCTGCGCCGGGGCGGGTTCCTGCGCCGGGGCCGCGCTCGGAGTTTCGGCGGGAGCCGCAGTCGAAGTCTGACCCGAAACTGTCGCAGTCGGAGCCGCACTCTGAGCCGGAGCCTGGTCCTGCCCCTGAGACGAATCATGTGGGGACAGCCGCCCTCGGCTGTCCAAGGCGGCGAAACTCTGCAGCCCCGCCTCCGCACTCGGCGCAGCCCAGGTAGACGGAAGCGCGCGACCCCCTAATCTCGATGCGCCAGCCCACGCCAGAACCGCGAGGCTACCCCACAAAAAAATCACACGAATCCGCATAGGCACCTCAACTTACCAAACCCAAGAAATCCAGCTTCCACTCGACCACCCATCGCTTTATTGATCCCAAGCTAATCACAATCGAAGACGCAGAAAACACAGAGGCGAAATCTCCAAGATTTTACCCTGTGTCCCTGCTGCTAAAGGGTGAATAAGCAAAAAGCTCCTCGCCCCGACAAACTGCAAGATCAATTCTTCTCTCCCGCCAACCCGCTAACCACGAACCCCACCGTAAACGTCGTCACCGTCCCAATCATGACCCACCATGTCCACGGCACCTGCGTCCACAGCCACAGATACAGCTCGACACTGAATCCGCATAGCATCCCGACCATCGCACCGGTCTGATTCGCCCGCCGCGTCAACACACCCAGCAGAAACACGCCCAGCAGCGCTCCGTAAGCCACCGAAGCAATCTGCAGACCTACCTCGACGACGCGGCCGACCCGGTGCAGTGCGATCATCGCCAGCCCAAACAGCACCAGAGCAAACCCCACCGTCGCCACGCGCGCCACCCGCATCTTTGTTCTCTCATCCACCAAAGGACGCCGCCGCGCATACCAATCCAGTAGCCCGAAATCCATTACCGCGCTCGAGGACAACGAATTCAACGCCGCACTCAAGTTCGACATCGCCGCCGCCAGAATCGCCGCAATCAACAGCCCCGAAATTCCATGCGGCATGTGGCTCACAATAAACGTCGGATAAATCCGGTCCGCAGTCCCAAAGCTCGTCGAAGGTACACGGTAGTAAGCCCACAGCATGATGCCGACGGTCAGAAACAAGCCAAACTGAAATAGAATCGCCACGCCGCTCGAAAGCAGCGCCGTCACCGACTGTTTTCGCCCGCGCGCCGCCAGCAGTCGCTGCACGATCAACTGATCGGTTCCGTGACTCGCCGTAGTGAGAAATGTTCCGCCGATCAGTCCCGCCCAGAACGTGTAGGGAATCCACACATTCCCGCTGAAATTAAAGACCTGCAGCTTGCCTGCCTCGGCCGCCGCCGCGTGGATCGCCGACCATCCTCCCGGCACCAGATGTGCGATCGTCACCAGTCCCACCAATGTCCCGCCAACGTAGATTGCAGTCTGTACAACATCAGTCCAGATCACTGCGGCCAGCCCGCCTTCGAACGTATAGATCAAAGTTAATGCCGTGATAATCGCGATCGACGCCACCTGTCCCGTCCCCAGAGCAATCGAAACCACGATCGACACCGCATAGACACGCACACCCTCGGCCGCCGACCGCGTCAGCAAAAACAATCCTGCAGTCAGCGACCGGAGTCCGCGCCCAAAACGCCGCTCGATCAATTCATAAGCGGTATAAAGATCACCACGAAAATAATGCGGCAGCAGGACGAAACTTATGACCACGCGCCCCACGACGTATCCCATGACAACTTGCAGAAAGGTGAGGTTGGTGTCGTAAGCCAGCCCCGGAATACTGATGATCGTCAACGTGCTGGTCTCTGCCGCCACAATCGAAAGCGCAATTGCCCACCAGGGGATGTCGCGCCCCGCCAGAAAATAATCGCGTAGAGTCCGCTGCTTCTTGCGAAAGCGCAGCCCAAACAAAGTAATCCCCGCCAGATACAAGCCAATAATGGCGAAGTCGAGATGGTTCAGTCCCATAAGCTTTGGCATTTCTTTGAGACCTTCGCGGCCGTTCTTAGCGATCGTCGCGGTTGAAATTTAAGAGCTTTTAAGCGCAAAGGTCGCAAAGAAGATCCGCAAAGCTCGCAAAGAAGATCTTGTGCACGATCCTGTAGCCGATAGGTGGTTCTTAGCGAACTTAGCGGCCTTTCTTAGCGACCTTTGCGGTTAAAAGCTCTTCGCAAACAGCGCCCGCGCCAATGCAGCGCCCATTATCAAGCCAATCCCGCCAGTCCGCGAGTGAGACTCTATAGTCGTCACGACGCCAACTGAGAACTGAGATCCGAGAACTTTCCTATGTTAAAACTAACTCCGTGCCCTACTACCTAGGCATCGACGGAGGCGGTACGAAAACCACTTGCGCCGTGGGCGATGAGTCGCATCTGCTGACCACGGCTACCGCCGGCCCGAGCAATATCGTCCGCGTCGGTGAAGCCCAGGCGCGCGAATCACTGCATCAGTCGGTGCGCCAGGCCTGCGCCGCCGCCGGCATCACCCCCGCACAAATTGTCCATACATGCGTAGGAGGTTCCGGCGCGGCTCGTCCCGAGTTAGCCGAGATCGTGCGCAGCATTGTGGCCCAGATCGTTCCTACGACGATCGACGTCGTCGGTGACATGGAGATCGCCCTGGAAGCCGCCTTCGACACCGGTCCCGGTGTCATCGTCATTGCGGGCACAGGTTCAATCGCCTACGGCCGCGATCGCAACGGCAAGACCGCCCGCGCCGGAGGCTGGGGATTCGCCATCGGCGACGAAGGCTCCGCCCACTGGATCGGACGCGCCGCCATCAGCGCAGTTCTTCGCGCCGCGGATCTTTCCGACGCAAATTCAGAAGCTCGCGCCGCATTCGAGAAGTCTGCGTATGTTGCCGCTCTCCTCAAATCCTGGGGAGTACACTCGCTGCCCGATCTGGCCCGTGCCGCCAATTCGATCCCCCCTCCCGACTTCGCCGTTTTATTTCCTGCCGTCGCCGCCAGCACTGACGATCTGGCCACGCAAGTTCTTGCCAAGGCGGGGGGAGAACTGGCGCAGATCGCCGAAGCAGTAATCCGCCGCCTCACTTGGGACGACGCGAAGATCCCAGTAGCCGTGATCCCGATAGCCATGACCGGAGGCGTCTTTCGTCATGCTTCCGTCGTCCGTGAAGTTTTCTACAATGATCTCCGCCGGCAAGACCTGCGGGTAGACATGAATCCCACGGTAGTCGATCCAGTAGAAGGCGCATTGAAGATGGCGCGCAAAGAGTGCGGGACGGACACCCCCTTCGACAAGCTCAGGGCAGGCTCTGTCCGCCGCCTTTGAGCTGATCTTGAAGTTGAATAGGTTCCGGATTCTGCGTGCCAGGGGATCCAGAATGCAGACTCCTCATTGGCGGCAAAACATGGGCGAGACGCATGAACTCAGAAAGAGAAATTCAGACCGGCGCATCCAACTCGCCAGAAGGCTCGTTTCAAGAGTCCTCTGCGCTGGGCGGTTCGTCGCAGGGCGCCTCGCAGCCCGGCCTCGATGGTGCCCTCACCGAAGACCAAGCCCTGTCTATCCTCAACAACCGCGACCTTCCCGCCGAGGATGTCGAACGTATTACGAAAAACTCCGCGTTGATGAAATCCCGCAAGCTGCGCCTGGCGGTAGCGGCCCATCCCCGCGCCCCGCGTCGAATCGCGCTGCGCCTGATTCGCGAACTCTATACCTTCGACCTCATGCAATTCTCGCTGACGCCCTCCGCCCCAGCCGATCTGAAACGCGCTGCCGGAGAACTGCTGGTCGCCCGCATCACCTCAGTTACCCTGGGGGAGCGAATCTCGCTGGCCCGCCGCTCTTCGGCTCAGGTGGCCGCCGCGCTGCTGCTCGACAAAGAAATTCGCGTCTGGCAAACCGCACTCGAAAATCCACGCCTCACCGAAGCCGCCGTGGTCAAGGCCTTGCGCAGCCCCAAGGCCGCGCCGCTGTTCGTCGAAGCAGTCTGCGGACACACGAAGTGGTCACTGCGTCCAGAAATTCGCGTCGCCCTGCTGCGCAGCCCATTCACGCCGTTGGCGCGCGCCCTGGAATTTGCTCGCCGCCTGCCGCCTGCGCAGTTGCGCGACATTCTGCACAGTTCGCGGTTGCCGGAGAAGATCAAGGCATATCTCAAGAAAGAATTGAAAGACCAGCCGAAATAAGCAAATCAGATGTCTTTCGGGTGTCGAGTACTCAAAAAGCCTCTGACCGCAAAGGTCGCTAAGAGAAGCCGCGAAGGACTCGAAGCAACCCAAAAGCGAGAACTAGAAACCAGAAACCCAAAGCCCGACACCCGAAGCCCGAAGCCGCTACGCCTTAACCGCCTCCCGCTTTCCGTGCATCAACTCGACGACCGCTTCATACAGCCGCTTGCGCTCCTCGTGTCGCTCGTTGGCGCGTGTGATGTACCGGACTTGCACTTCAATCCCTCCGCCCGACGGACGCACGTTAATCCCCGGCACCGCCGACAACGCCTGCACCCGATACTTTGACGTCGCTTCCTGCCACTCGGCTTCCGCTTTGCTGGCGTTCTCGTGCGTTTCCTTCTCGACCAATTTCTGTAGGCCGTCGATGATCGGATACGGATCCTGACCCGCCGGAATCTGCACCTCCAGCTCATCCCACATCCACTGTCCCGAAGTCGTGAAGTTGAAAAAATGACCTTCGATAGCAAAGCTGTTCACGAACGAAACCCGCCGTCCCGTGGGATGCCCCGAATCCGTCCAGTTCCCGGTTTCCAGCAGGACGGTTTTCAGCAGCCCGACTTCGACGACTTCTCCGCCCACGCCATTGATCTCAACCCAGTCGCCGACGCGAATTCCGTTGCGTCCCATCAGCACGAACCAGCCAAAGAACGCGACAATGAAATCTTTCATCGCTACCGTCAGCCCCGCACCCGCCAGTCCAAGCACGGTGGTGACCTGGGTCGGCATGCCAAACACAATGAACAGAATTACGATTGCGCCCAATGCCTCCGCCCCAAACTTCACCACCGCACGCAGCGTTTCGACGCGCTTGTTCTCCGTCGTCATCCCGCTGAAGAGATGGTCGATCAGCCGGTGCGCCAGATATACAGCGAACACCACCAGCAGAATCCACAACAACGCCTCAATCACATGATGCAGGGCCGCGCGCTCGCGGGCCGCCACCAAAGCGATCCAGTTTCCGTAGATGTCGTTGAGATCCTGCTCGTCCTGCAGTCGCCGTCCGCGGTCCGCGAGATTTTTCTGATCGAGGGTGTACTGCTTCAGCGAATCGAGCGCCGCCCTCGCCGCCGCTTTCGATTCATCGCGGCCCGCATTTGTTGCGGCTTTGCCGATGCAGCGTTGGCAACGGAAGCGAATCCCTTGGCCTGCTGCTTCGCCGCTTCGCGATTCTCCTGGTCCTTGGCGACCTGTGCCGCCAGATCAGCCTTCTTCTTGCTCAAATAGACTTGCTTGGTGACGGCTTCAGCCCGTGCCTGCTGCAAAAGCGACTTCTTCTCGCGCAGAGCCTGCCACGCCCGGAACACGCTCAGCCAGGTACGCGCCTGGAAATCTTGCTCATGCGGATTCACCGCCGACCCGGCCGGGGCCACATTGTGATCGCCGGCCTCGTGTTCCTCCTGCAATCTCTTGATCTTCGATTGCGGGTCGCCTCCCGCCTGTTCCAGATCCTCGGACGCATCGTCCAATTCATCCTGATCCAGATCCATCTGCGCCTTGGCGACATCGATCTGGTCCTGCAGGTTATCTTTCTGCGCGTCCGGCGCGGTGGCCAGCTTTCGCGTCAGAAGCCCGATGTTTTCCTGATCGTCCTTGAGTGTCTGCTCGGCCTTAATCTTGCGGGCGGCAATCTGTTTGGCTTCCGCCGACAGCGGCGGAGGATTCTGCTGTGCCGTGCGCAGTGCGTCGAAAAACGCAAGATCGACTTCGTGGTCGCCAACTTTTTCCGCTTCGTGCGCCAGCGCCTGTTCTTCCGGAGAGCCCGCCATCGCCGCCATCGCCCGGGCCGTCTGCAGCGGACGCTGATCCACCAGCGCGCGCGGCGCAGGAGAATTCCGTCCTCCCTTCTTGCCCGCAGCGCCGGTAGCGGTCGTGTCTTCCGACGGCGGCGGCAACGCGCGCGTCCAAACCATTCCCGCAATGGCCGCAGCCACCAGCAGAAGAAGCACAATCGCAGTAATCCACTGCCGAATCTTCATAGAAATCCAAAATCGTAGAGACGTAACTCATTACGTCTCTTTCTAACTTCTGACCACAAACGCCAAGCCGATCGTTCTTCCAGCGTCCGGAAAACCACTGTAACAAGAAATCCGGCATCCCGGCGACGCCGTTTGGCCCTGGCTCACGTTCGTAATCTGGCCCTGCGAAACCGCGCTGCCTAGAATCAACGAATCAGCCCATGCTCGAATATCTTCAGTCCATTTTCGGCGAACCCTGGAAACCGGTTTCCCGCCCCGCACTGATTGCGTGGCTGATCTTCTATGCGGGGTTTCTGGTCTACGCCTTCTCTGCCGATGGCGGATTTCTCGTCATCGACCTTGCCAACCTGGTGGTTCACGAAGGCGGACACAATCTATTCGGATGGTTCGGCCCTACCCTCGGACTATGGGGTGGCACGCTGCTGCAATGGCTGGTTCCATTTCTTCTAGCCGCATATTTCTTCACTGAACGTCAAACCGCAGGCTTCGCCTTCTGCCTGTTCTTCTTCTTCGAGAACTGGCTCTACACCGCAACCTACATGGCCGATGCCCGCGCGCAGGTGCTTCCGCTGGTCACCACGGGAGATCCAGACTTCGTGGAGCACGATTGGTATGCAATTTTCTCCAGCCTAGGCGTGCTGAACCACGACACGCAGATCGCCGCGGCGGTTCGGATACTCGGCTGGTGCGGGATGATTGCAGTTGTGTGCTGGATGGCTTTAAGAAGTAGGGAAGTAACGAAGCAGCAGACTGCCGATCCGCTGCGCGAATTCATCATCAGTCGACGATCGCAAATTGCTAGTAGCAAATCAATCGGCAATCCACAATCGAAAATCGACAGTTCCCCTACGGCGCCCAATTCGCAATGAAAACGGTGATCTCGTGCTGCACCTTAAGGCATTGCGGTTCGAGGCCCAGTCCAACTTCCTGCCCGTCGGGCAAAAACATGGGGAAGCCGTCACAGCCTTGTACATTGCGCGGATGCGTCTGCTGCGGCGTGGCGAGATCGGGGCGACCTGCGCTCCAGCCGCGGTTAGGGCGAACCAGAAGATAGAAGTAGGGAGAACCGCAGAAGAACGAAGCATGGCGGTTTTCATGAGAAGACGAAGTGGAACAAACCGGCGCCACCGTCCACGACGCACCTGGGTCAATGAGTGGCATCGCCTGTGGGTGTTGAAAAAGTCACCAAGATTAGTGGGTGCGATTTAGCGAAAGCATGTTAAGACCTCAACATGCTTTGCTGGATTTTCATTTTTGGAGGCCTGCTGATCATGATGGGGCAACACGACCGCTCCGAAGCGCTGTTCTATTACTTCCGCCTAGAAGATCAAGTTCCTGAGACCCACCTGCTGCGGCTCATCGACAAGCACATCAGCTTTGCCTTCGTGCGGGAAAAGCTGAAGGAGAGTTACAGCGAGGGTGGCCGTCCCTCGATTGATCCCGAGCTTTTGCTGCGCATTCTGCTGATCGGGTACCTGTACGGCATCACGAGCGAGCGCAAGCTGGTGGAGGAACTGCGCATGCACCTGGCGTGGCGCTGGTTCACCGGTCTGGGCTTCGATCAGGAGATTCCGCACCACTCCACGTTCTCGAAAAACCGGCACGGACGGTTTCAGGAATCGAAGCTGTTCGAGGAACTGTTTGAGCAGATCGTGCGGCAGTGTGTGGAAGTGGGATTGGTGCAGGGCAAGCACCTGTCGGTCGATGGCAGTTTTGTGGAGGCGAATGCAGCGAAGGAGAGCCGAATTCCGCGCCAACAATTAGCAGAAGCGGCGCGAGTGAACCACACCGTGAGGCAGTATCTGCGGGAAGTGGAAGAGCGGAATCCGATGGAAGAGCCGGTGCATGAACAGGACCAGGTTTCGACCACCGATCCCGATTCTACCTATGCCACCAAGGGCGGCACACCGGCGCGGCTGGGCTACTACGACAACTATCTGGTGGACAATCACAGTTGTGTGATCGTGGGCGTGCAGGCTACAGCCGCTCGCATGAGTCAGGAGACTGTGGCTGCGCAAGACATGCTCGCCCGTTTCACTCAATGGCAAGGACGAGAGCCGGAATCGGTGGCGGCCGACACGACCTACGGGAACGGCGAGTTCTTGCAATGGCTGGCCGATCGGAGCATCACTCCCTACATGCGGACCCGTGACAGTATCCACCGCAAGAGGAGCCCATTCTTTGGCCCCGAGCGTTTCACGTACGAACCGGAAAACAATCGCTATATCTGTCCTGCTGGCCAGTTCCTCAACTACGGTGGCCGAGTTTACCGCAATCGAGCCTTCAACTACATCGGGACACGAAAAAAGTGTGGCCCGTGCTCGCTCCGGCCACAATGCACCAGTGCTGCCTTCCGGGGTCTTATCATCCACCAGAACGAACCAGCCCGACAACGTACGCGGGAGTTGGTCAACACCCCAGAGTTCGCCAAAGCACAACGGCAGCGAAAGAAAGTGGAAGCCTTGTTCGCGGAACTGAAGAATCAGATCGGATTGCGGCGCTTGCGTCTGCGCAGACTCAGGTTCGTGCGCGAGCAGTTCTTCTTGGCAGCGGTAGCTCAGAACATAAAACGACTGGTGCGCTTCCTCAGTCAGCCGACAATACCAGTTCTGCCGGCCACCACTTAGTCGAACGGAGACAAGAAAACCGGCGACGGAATGCTCGCAGATAAAAAAGCGTTCTGTTGAGGGACTTTTTCAACACCCACGCCTGTTAGCGTCAGTTACCGTCGTAAGCCGCAGATTGCGGGCAGAAGTGTTCTACTTTTCACAGGCGTTCACGAGCCTCCTGAACCATGTCTCAGTGTTCCCACTCGAGGTATGCCGATTTGGATCATCCGAAATCCCTTCCAAAACGCCGCCCGATAGCTGCTTTTATATTTGTTTTTTCGGCCATTTTTCTGGGCTGCCTGCTTAAGGAGCGGTTCCTTGGCTATCACAAGGCGCCGATAGTAGATGTATTGCTTGCCCTGTTGGGCGGGGCCATTGCGGCTTACCAAGAAGCCCGCAGATGCGCCCTAACCCATCGACGCCGTTCATAGTTGGCGCAAAATCGCCATAGCACTCATTGTCCGGGCCCCTCCGGCTTCCGGGACAAAACGTGTAATGGCCTGTTTTCAATACCTATTCGAAAAAACGCTAAACTTCCGCTTCGAAAAAACGCTAAACTTCCGCCAATTTCGGCTGAAGATCAGAGTACCATTGCCCAGTCGGGATAAGCTCCTAACGATTCGCTGCCTGAGAAGTCCAAGGGTACGAAAATGAGAGATTCGCCGCTGGTTGCTCTCGTCATGACGCTGCTGACGTTCAGCGTTTCGGCGCAAATCAAGAGCGTGAAGGAGGATGCGCCCGAGTTCGACGAACCCAGACAGATCTGGCAAGAAGTGATCGAGAATCAGGACTCTAGGTCCATAGTGGCCGTGCATGCCTCATTTCATTGCCCAATAAAACCCTCAAGCACGCACTCGGGGAACTACATAAGCGAGGTAGGGCCGATGGGGGAGTACGACGCGCTCGGCAATGGCGTGACTATTTTCGGCGACTACAGAGGGATCTCTCCCGGCGCTGCCGCCATGATTGCAGCTGCGGATCCCGATCAGTGTAGCGGTGGGGTTGATACGGTCATCTTCTCAAACGGTCAGATTGTGGGCGACTTACGGTGGGCGAATGAGTTCCGCAAAGTGTGGAGTGGTGTTTACGAGGGAGTCATTCAATCGCTGCCCCCGCTTTCCAAGCTCGCGAACCAGCAAGCGGATCTAGTTGAAGTTGAAGAGTTCCTCCGCCGTCGGATGGAGTTGATCCCGCAGGATGCCCGCCTCATAAGCGGGGCCCTCGATTCCAGGGCGCTCTTCGAAAGGGGGGTTTACATCCAACTAGAGTCGTTGTTGCGCGGTTCGCATGATGTGAATCCAGCATCCGATTCAAGTTCGCATCCACAGCCACGTGGTGCAGAAGTTGCAGAGAGTGAAGCGGGCATACCAAGAAAGCAGCAACGGAAGATGGCTGTCTTTCTTGTCGGCAAGCTCCAGGAATGGAAAACTGCTTTGGAGAACGGCTTAAAGCCTGCGGTCGCACAGTGAAAACGCCGCTTCGCGGCCACCAGATCTGAATGTTTGGTGATAAATCGCGATTACACTCAAAACCTCAAGGACTGGTCTTGTTTGACTTGTGCCCGACCCCAGCCGTCTCGCGCTTCTTGGGTGGCTGTTCCGCATCACAAAATGGGCATGCCAAGGCCAGTTCGCCGGTTTTCACATTGCGACGCAGTTTTAGCGGCACGTTGTGCTTGGCGCATTGTTCTTCGGCCATGCTGGTAGTTTACGCCTTGTTGAAACCCCTCTGGATTTTCAAACCGCGCCACTACGGCGGGACCTGGCTGGTAGTTGGCGTAAAATCGTCATTGCTCTCATCTTTCGGTTACTGACGGATAGACCGGATGCGACCCGAACCGCAAGCATTCGAAATTTGAGCGCTATCGCCTGTTTACGTCAGCCATGAGACGGTGAGCTAGAATGACAACCTTATCGGGAAGCTGGATGCCGTCGGACCAGCAGATCTCCAGCGAGGCTCATCGATATGATTGCAGTGTGGGGGAGACTCCCAGTTGGAGAGATTCTGCTGGCAATCAGCCTTGTGATTTTCTTCAGCGTTGTCGGCGCAAAGCATGCCCTCGCACAGCAATCTGATCCCGTCACCCAGTCCGACTCCTCACATCAGCAACCCTCGCAAACCCAACCCTCCGAGCTTCTAGCAAGGCTGCGGGCGACCACCCGACTCGTCCAAGTCAATGTGGTTGTCAACGATAAGCATGGCAATCCCGTCATCGGGCTTACGAGGGATGATTTTGAGATACTGGACAACAAGAAGCATCAGGAGATTCGAGTTTTTTCTGAGGAAACGGACTCACCTAGGGCAGAGAGCAAGATCCCGCTCCCGGCCGATACGTACAGCAACCGGATCGATGAGCCGGATGCTGCGAACTTAACTGTAATTCTTCTGGATACCTTGAACACCGACTTCGCAGATCAGGCCCTCGCGCAGAAACAGTTGCTGAAGTTTCTGGAAACTCTTCAACCGCAGGATCATGTTGCGCTCTACTGGCTGGGGAATACCGGTCTTCGTGTCCTCCAGGACTTCACGACCGACTCTTCCGCTTTGCGCGAAGCGGCGGTCCACTTCAAGGCGGAGTCTGGACAACGGCTCGCCAACTCCGAGGTTCCAGATGTCACCTCGCCCACTGCCATGGTGAGCGCTAGCCACGCATACTTCAGATCGGCCTTTGAGCAACACGTCGCCAATTCCTCGAGTCAGGATCGCGTTCACCTGACGGTTGCCGCGCTGATCACCATCGCAAACCACATCGGGCCGGTAAAAGGTCGAAAAAGTCTGGTCTGGATCTCGGGGAGTTTTCCAATCAGCATGGGCCACGACAATTTCGATCTCGACTGGCTCAACGACACGGGCGTTAAGTTCGACGGAGACATCCTGAGGGTGGGACAGACATTGAGCGACGCGAATATCGCAGTATATCCCGTGGACGCACGTGGTTTGCTCGGCTCTGATGTGGGGTCGGCCACCAACAATACGGGCAATGAAGATTCCAGTCCATTGGACCCCGATACCCACGGGCAAACTCGTAGCGCTGCCACAAACCTCGATACCCTGCGTCTCATGGCCGATCGCACCGGCGGGAAAGCATTCTACGGAACGAATAACATCGCAGGCGCTATCCGTCATGCCCTTGACGATTCCCGGCTCACCTACATTCTTGGTTATTACCCAGCCCCAGTGAAATGGAATGGCAGCTTTCACGACATCAAGGTCCGCGTGAGAACCCCCGGAGCGCAGGTCCGGGCGCGGACTGGTTACTTTGCCCTGCCCGAACCGGCAGCCGCACCGCTCAAGTCGGTCCAGGCTGTGGTCGCGCAAACTGCCGTCAGCCAACTCGAAGCGACTGGCATTGGAATTCGGGTACATGTGCATTCCATTGGTCCTCAAATGCTGGTCGCCGATCTGCATTTTGATCTGCATGAAATAGGCATGGAGCAGAAAAACGGCCACTGGTTTGGCACACTGCGAGTAGCTTTCTTGCAGCTCAATAACCAGCAGGAAATTGTTCAGGCCAACGACAAGACCTTTCACTTGAATTTCGACTCTGTGACGTATGAGGGGCTGTTAAAGGATGGAATGGTCGATACCCGACGCGTGCAGATGCTCCCCAACGCCACGCAACTCTCTGTAGTCCTGCGGGACGCCTCAAACGGCAATGTCGGGTCAGTTTCGATCCTGGTCGCGAAATATTTCTCTTCTTCAATGAAAGCCATTCACTGACCTGCACCGCGATAGTTGGCGAAAAATCGCCATGGCACTCATCTTTCGGTTCCTGACGGATAGACCGGATGCGACCCGAACCGAAAGCATTCGAAATTTGAGCGCTATCGCCTGCTTACAACAGCTATCATCGCGGTCCCCTCGAAATGGATATATACTTCGATTCAGCCTCGGCAAACGAGCAGGATTACATGAACAACGTTGCGAACAAGATAGCCCTGTCAGCGGTTCTGCTTTTGGCCAGCTTTTCGACCGGAATGGCTCAAAGTCGAACCGAAAACTCCAACCTTAATTCGGTCGAGTACAAAACAGGTCAGCTTTGGACGACTGGCCAAGGTATTACTGTTACGGTTCTCGCAATCGAGGATGTTCACAGAGTCGGTAAGGTTGTTCACGTCAGAATCGACAAAATCCCGTATCAGAGTTGCGGGGACATTCATCTGACCCGCGCAATCGACCACATCGCCTTAACTGAGAAGATGATGCGACAGAGCGAGCTTGTCTTGTCAAAGGACAACATCGAGCTACCTGAGTCCTCGATTGACGCTTACAGGACGTGGGAAGAGCAGAAGAAGCATCAGGTATTGAAGGTGTCGATTCAAAAAGCGATTCTGACCGAGGGCGATGCAATGGGGCCGATGATCTGCAATTTTGTCCCAAGCCAGACGTGAGTTCCCATCGTTGACGTAACATCGCGATTACACTCATTGACCCGGTAAATAGACTACCGCGATTTGCGGCCTGTCGCATGGTTGGCTCGACGTTTAACCTTACGTGCCACGACCAGGCCAAGTGCAGCGTCAGGGACCTTCTTGAACGAGGATCGTGCGAGAGCAAGTATGCGGTTCTTGGCGCGAGCGTCTATTACGTCCGCGTCGGCTTCAGCGGTTGCGCCCCTCAAAGCCCGAAGCTCCTCATTCGCAGCTCGCCGCACTTCCATATGGCTCCGCTGCTTACCACGCCGGATATTCTTTCGGCTTGAGGTCGGACACTCCCCGTAGACGTTGCGGCGGTCTTTCGCAAGGCTGATGCGCTTCTTTTCCGATGGAGATTTTTCTTTGCTCATGACCATGAGTATGCCGCCACGGGCGTTAACTGTCGAGAAATCGCCATTACACTCACCCTCAAGGACTGGTCTTGTTTGTGTTGTGCCCGACCCCAGTTGTCTCGCGCTTCTTGGGTGGCTGTTCCGCATCACAAAATGGGCATGCCAAGGCCAGTTCGCCGGTTTTCACATTGCGACGCAGTTTTAGCGGCACGTTGTGCCTGGCGCATTTTTCTTCCGTCATGCTGGTAGTTTACGCCTTATCGAAACCCTCTCTGGATTTTCAAACCCACGCCACTACGGCGGGACCAGCCCGTTGGTAGTTGGCGTAATATCGCCATTTCACTCATTGAGGATTCTGGCAGTTCGCGTTCCGGGTCAATGAGCGTAATGGCCTGTTGGCAACCGTAAACCCAGCCCGCGACCAAGAACAGTTTGGCGCACGCGATAGCGCGGTTAGCTTACCTACCGAGGCTAGGGTCTCGACCGTAACTGGCCGAAAACCACCACATTGGCTGAGAGCGGCCACCGATTACCGATTTCGCCTTTAGTCTCGCTCCTCTGCTCTCTGAAAACAAATGAGTTGCGGGACTTCTCTTGCGTGCTTTTTGGCAGGGAAGTTGCTTTGTGCTTTCCCGCGTTCTGATTTCGGGCTCAATTCGATTGTGCGACAGCGTTGGTAAAACTACACGTCCAACCTGGGAGTTCCGGGGGCAAGGTATGAAAGCGAATCTTTGGCGGTCTTTCTTTCCCGTCTTTCTTGTGTGGTTTGTACTCGGTTTTGTGGCTCGGACGGCCACAGCGGGCGCACCAGCGGGCCAGACTGGTGTACCAACGCAGACCCGTGCGTCAGCACCTTCGAATATAGAGATAGAGAAGTGGGGCAAGCCTGAGCCTGGTTGGCTGTATGTTCTCGACCCCAAACCCGATGCGGGCGGTCCGGGAGGGCGCGTCTGGTTAATCGATCCTGAAAGCGCAAAAGTGATGGGGAGCATCCGCACGGGCGATCATGCGGATTTTGCGCTTTCGCCCGATGGAAGCCGCCTTTATGTTGCATCCGTAATAGACGCGGACTCAAGCGAACTCGCGGTGATCGGCACTGCCGAGGGCGTGGTCCTCAGGAGTGGAGCCGTTGGGGGCCGCGCTGTGACAGATGGGCTCCCGCCATTTTCTACGATGGCAGTTTCCGGCGATGGTTTGGCTCTGCGAATCCTGATCGACGATCCCAAGTCTTCCGGTGCGGATTCCCTGCTGCTCGCTACCTTCGACACACAGGCGGGCGAGTTTCTGCCGGGGATCGTGCACCTGGGGAACTGTGGCCCTGGTCGATTCATCTCTTATCCAACCGCGGATCATTTCGATTTCCTGTGTCCTAGGACGAATCGCGTCAGGATGATTCGTGTGGATGCTGACTCCCGCGAGCTCCAAAACGCGGACGTGACACTTCCGTGGGAACGACGAGAGGGCGTTGCCGACGCGATTGGAGTACCCGGCAGTCAAGCGATCGCTATCGTTCGCGGAGACGGTGCCGTTGTTAAGATGGATCGCGGCTCCCAGGCTTTTGCCGATACTTCGGCGCGTGCCGGTCTGCCCAACCGCATTCCTCCTGCTGCTTGGCCGACCTCTCCCGACGGCAGCAGAGTCTATCTCGGGTACAACAGCGATTACGACCGCCACTCCGACAACCGCTTTTATCTGGATTACGGTCGGCCCCCAAATGTTCGACCAGATAACTCCGTCGCGTACGAATTTCGTGTGATAGACACCCGCTCTTGGCAGAAGATCGGTACGATCAGGACCAAGATGCCGTTCTGGAGCGCCGTGGCGGGGAACGACGGCAAGACGCTTTATGCCATGGCACCGCAGAAGCACAGCATTTTGGTGATGGACACTGTGAAGATGCGCCAGATTCGCACCCTCAAAGTCGGCGGAACCCTACGTTAGCTCTAGTCGCCCCCTAGCCATCTGCGGGCCGATCATTCGCTGACGAAGACTTAAGCCGTTCTCGGGATTCGCATGCCGCTATTTTGCGGTAACTGGCGATAAATCGCCATAGCACTCATCGACGTGCCACTACTACGAGTCGGAATGCCTTCGGTTATGTCTCCACCGCATCACCCGAGCGCGGCGGGTAAAGATGCGCGGAGAAAAGCTTTAAACCGCGAAGTTCGCGAAGAAAAGGCCGCGAAGGTCGCAAAGAAAATCGCACAGAAAGGCACACAAGAAAATCTCTGTGGCGTTTGCTCTTCTTTGCGGCTTTGCGGCTTTTCTTAGCGGCCTTTGCGGTTAAATGGTTTTTTGAACGAGCATCGTCCCGCTGTGACCGCAATCACCGAAGAATCAACATGTTGCAGAAGATAAATTTCTGCGGCGCCGCAAACGCTTTTGAATCAGCAGCTTGAGCCCTGAGACACTTCGCTGAAAATTGCGCCTCGCCGCAAACCAACGCCTGCCCCCGTCGCGGTCGATTTGGTGTGCTCCGGGCTTCAGGCCAGCCTCGGTTTATCCCAGCCCGAGATCGTCGCTCTTGCAGACTTGCAGGGTACCTGGCATCGGTCCTGCGAAGCGTTAGGCCGCCGATCTGAAAGCGAGACCCGGCAATTAATATGATTCTTCCCGCTAAGTCCTTTGAATCAATCAGGCGCCAATCTGCGATCTTTTAGAATCAGCTATTTCCGAAAGTGATTCTCGATTGCCTCGGCTTGAGATCGTGTCACAACTGCCGATAGAGCCGCGGCGTCGGCGTGCTTCACCGCCTGGAGACTGCCAAAATGTTCCAGCAGGCGTCGTGTTGTGCTCGCGCCAACTCCAGGAATCTCCAGCAGTTCGGTCGAACGATCCCGCATCTGACGGCGCTTGCGATGAAAGGTCACGGCAAAACGGTGGGCCTCATCGCGAATCAGTTGGATTAAGTGCAGCACAGGCGAGTGATGATCGAGCGCGACGGGATCTTTCTCTTGTCCGTAGACATAGAGAATTTCTTCGCGCTTTGCGATTGCCGCCAGAGGCTGGTTGATAATTTCGAGTGAGTCGAGCGCCTCGGCGGCGGCATGCAGTTGTCCGAGGCCCCCATCGATCAGCACCAGACTTGGCATGGCTCTCTTTTCTTCCGGCTTTTTTTCTTCGAGCAGCCGTTTGTAGCGGCGCGTCACTACTTCGCGCATGGATGCGAAATCGTCGACGCCTTCGACCGTTCGGATGATGAATTTGCGGTAGTCGGACTTTTTCATCTTGCCGTCTTCCCATACCACCATCGAGGCGACGGTCTCGGCGCCCTGGATGTGCGAAATGTCGAAGCACTCAATGCGCTTGGGAAGTTCCGGCAAACTGAGCGCCTCCTGCAACTCTTCCTGAATCTTGCGCGCGTTGGGCTTCAGCACACGGAAACGCTGGTCGTAGGACTGCTTGGCGTTATTGCCGGCAAGATCAATGAGCGACCGCTTGTCACCACGGAGCGGCACGAGGATGTGCATGCGTGTGGAGCGAGCACTCATGCCCGCGATTTGTTCGGAGAGAAGATCTTCGAGGGCTTCGCGGTCCTCGAAGTCGACGGGGACGTAGAGATTCCGCGGAACATAAGGTTGTCCGATGTAGAGCTGCTTGAGCAGGGCAGAGAAGAACTCTCCAGGGTGAAATTGTTCCTGTGGGGACAGCCGCCCCCGGCTGTCCGTGGCGGGCGCAGTTTGGCTGGGTTTTGCGTCGAGCTGACCGGCACTGCCGGCCAAATGCGCTGGCGAGCTTTGCTCGTCTGGACAGCCGAGGGCGGCTGTCCCGACATGGTCTGAGGTGGTTCCTTCAGTTGGCTCGACTCCAAATTCCGGCAGGTCTTCCCAGAAGAATTCGCGGCGGTCGACCATTTTTCCGGCGCGCATGTGGAACAGATTTACTGCCAGCATGCCATTTTCGAAGTGATAGCCGAATACGTCGGCATCGTCACCCTCGGCGGCGGCCATGCGCTGGCGCTCCTGGAGTTGCTCGACGGTTGAAATCAGGTCTCGATATCTGGCCGCGCGCTCGTACTCTTCGGCGGCGGCGGCTTGTTCCATGCGTGTGCGGAGAGACTTGCTGAGATCGGTGGGGCGTCCCTCGAGAAACAATTTCACGTCGCGCACGGCTTCCTGATAAATCTCCGATGTGGTTAAGCTTTCCACGCACGGACCGAGGCAGCGCTTGATGTAGTACTGCAGGCATGGACGCGGATGGTAGCGCGTCAGGTCGACCTTGCATGACGGAATCAGAAAATTGCGATGAATGAGATCGACGATGCGATAGGCGAGGTTGGCCGGAAAGTATGGGCCGTAATATTCGCTGCCGTCTTTGCGCAACCGGCGCGTGACGTAGACGCGCGGCCAGCGTTCTGCAAGCGTGAGTTTCACATAGGGATACGTTTTGTCATCGCGCAGCAGGATGTTGAAGCGCGGCTTACGCTGCTTGATCAGATTATTTTCCAGCGCGAGGGCTTCTTTGTTGTTGGCGACGACAATGTAGTCGACGTCGACGGCCTCTCGCACCAGCGTGCCGGTTTTCGCATCTTCCCAGCGGCCTTCGTGGAAATAACTGGCTACGCGGCTGCGCAGGTTTTTCGCCTTGCCCACGTAGATAACGTCGCCCTCGGCGTTCTTGTACAGATAAACGCCGGGTTCGGTGGGAATGGTGCGAATTTTGGCCAGCAGGTCCATGAAGGGATGTTCGCATTCTATTCGATGAGAGCGGCGACTACGGCGTTACAAAATGCCACATTGAACATCCGGTGTTACAACGCTGGGTTAAAACGGTGTGTTAAAAAGAAGAGCATGATTTCCACAGTGAACGCGCGCTCAATTCTCTTTCGATTGTTAATGCCGGTTGGATGCGTGGCTTTATCGATTTTCGTGTGCTCGAGGGCCGCCTCCACGCAGTCGACTGCTCAGAGTCAGCCGGAGATTACAAAATCTGCGCAGGGTAAGAAGGATGAAGCGGCGCGCGCGGCGGAACGGTCGAGCGCTCATCACTTCGACCGGGTCGTGATTATCGTGCTTGAAAACGTGGACTACGAACGCGCCATCCAGGATCCGAATCTGGCGGCTCTGATGCAGCGCGGCGCCAGCTTCACCAACTTTCATGCGCTGTTTCATCCGTCATACCCGAATTACATTGCGATGGTGGCGGGGACGGATTTCGACATCCACAAAGGTGGATCGTATGTCGGAGACAAGCAACGAGACTTTCCCAACGATGCTGCGCACAAGACTATTGCCGACACTCTTTTGGCGGCAGGCCTGGATTTCAAGCAGTATGCCGAGGAATTGCCCCAAGGCAATTGCCCCTGGTCCATTGGCACGTTTCACGTCCCGGACAATCGCGGAAATTATGTGCGGCGGCACGTTCCATTCCTGAGCTTTCAGGAAGTGCAGCAAAAGTATTGTGATCGGGTGATTCGCGTCGATTCCAGCAAGTCGGACAACTTCTTCGCCCAGGATGCGAAGAAGGGACTGGTGGCGTACTCATTTTACAGCCCCAACATGAATCACGACGGGCATGATACGACGGTTACGGTTGCCGGAGCCTGGGTAAAGAACTTTCTCGACAATACCTTTCCGGAAAAATTGCGGGCGGGCACGCTGGTGGTCGTGACCTTTGACGAGTCTGGAGGAAATGACGACAACCGGATCTTCACTTTATTTTTGGGCGACATGGTGAAAGACGCCAGCGCGCAGGACCCGAAAGTGCTGGCGCGGCGGTACTCCCACTACAGCCTGCTGCGCACGATTGAAGATAATTTCGGATTACAGCCCCTGACAGCGAATGACCGCGATGCAGTGCCGATCACGGATATCTGGAAGTGAGGAGCGCGGGCGCTCTTACCCTACCTACGATACGCTAACTGCGTTTTACAATTCGCTTATATGAGTCACACACTGACAATACGTCATACAGAAGAATTCGTATGAGCGAGTTGAACCCTCACCACACCGTGATTACGGTCGACGAGAGTGATTTTCGTGCCTATCGAAGGAATAAGCGAGGCGATCCGATCCCCCTCTTGTGCCCGCCTCGGCACAACTGAGCTGTCTCCGTCCCGTGACCGGGCAATGACGAACCCGTCTGGCCCCGAATGTGAGTCGGAGTGTATAAAATTTCCATTCCCCATGTGGGGTTTGCGTTGCCGGGGGCGCTATCTGGCCGATGCACCGGCTGGCAGCTCCCTGTAAATCATTGGAACTTATATACTTAGCGTAGAAGGTCGGTGGAAAACGAACTGGCATCTCCCGTGCAGAAGTTAAAGTGGGACTTGTAACCGTTCTGTCATTCCCAGGGCCTCAGATTTCGCGCGCCGGACGATCCGAAGCGCGCGACAATAGAGTCAAGATTTGAATAAGGAGCCTCACCCTATGACCCGCACTTCGTTAGCGATAATCCTGGCAGCCAGCATGGTAGCCACGGTCGGCTGCGCCAGCAAGAACTACGTAAAGTCAGAAACCACTCCGCTGATCAACAAGACCAACGAACTCGACGACCTCACGGCGAAGAATTCGAAGGACATCAAGGACGTTGACGCGCGAGTACAGGCCGGCCTCGCCACCGTGAACGCCAAGACGGACACCGTCGAGCAGAAGGCGCAGACCGCTGGACAGAATGCCGCGGCCGCGCAGGAGGTAGCTGACGCCGCCAACACGCGCGTGGGCGTTCTGACCAACACCGTCGCCAACCTCGACAACTATCACGCCGTCGCCGAGACTTCGGTGAAATTCGGCTTCAACAAAGACAACCTGACCGCAAAGTCCAAAGAAGCGCTGGACCAACTGGCGGCCACGATTGCCAGCACCAAGGGATACATCGTTGCGCTGGAAGGTGGAACGGATTCGGTGGGGCCGGCGGATTACAACTACGATCTGAGCCAGCGCCGCGCGAATTCGGTGATTCAGTACCTGGCATCGAAGTACAACGTGCCCGCGCACAAGATTTACGTGATCGGGTTGGGCAAGGACAAGCCGGTCGAGGACAATAAAACCAAGACGGGCCGCGCCGATAACCGCCGCGTGGATGTGCGCCTGATGACGAACTCGACCGATACGACCGCTCCGGCCGCGACGCCGGCGGCCCAGGCGAATCCGTCGTCGATGTAAGACATCGGAGCGAAGCAGGTCCTTCGCTTCGCTCAGGATTTCGGCGCGGCGATACCGCGCCTTTAACTTTACCCTCCTCCCCGGAGGACTTCGCCAACCAGGCCGCTCGAGCCTCCCCCTGAGCGGCCTGTTTTTTTAGCTGCTAACGCCCAGTTTCTGGCTCCGCCCAAGGTGGCGGAGCTCATTGACTGTTGCAGTGACAGGAAAGCAAGAGCCTTTGACGGCGAAGTTCGCTAAGAAAATCCGCGAAGAACGCTAAGCAAACCCAGCCCGGCCCAACCCAAGATGGCTCCGCAGATGATTCATTTTTTAGGCTCGGTTCTTCTTCGCGTCCTTGGCGAAGTTTCTTAGCGACCTTGGCGGTCACAGGCTTTTTCCTTCCGGCGAGGGACTTGGACGCGGTACGATTCTGGACATGACTGCCACACCTTTTACTCGCCGTTCATTCCTGGCGATGTCTGCCGTTTTGCCGTGGGCCTTGCGCGGAATTGCGCTGGGCGCGAATTCTGCTGCTGCGATTCCAGTTGGACTGGAGCTTTACTCCGTACGTGAGGCACTGAAGAAAGATCCCGAGGGCACGGTTCGCGCCGTGGCTGCGATGGGATATCAGGCGGTCGAATTCTACGCGCCATATTTCGAGTGGACCGAGGCGCAGGTCAAGCAGATGCGGAAGCTGATGGATGACCTGGGGATCAAGTGCTACTCGACCCACAACGACGAAGATTATTTCAGTGCAAAAAATATTGAGCGAGTGCGTGATTTGAATCTGATTCTGGGCTGCAAGTATGTCGTGATGGCCTGGACCGAGCAAAGCAAAGGCTTGGACGGCTGGAAAGCGGTTGCCGGGGAGTTAAACGCCGCGTCCGAGAAGCTGGAGCCGGCTGGGCTCAGGGCGGGGTACCACAATCATCAGGCGGAGTGGGCGCCGGTGGGCGGGCAGCGTCCCATGGACGTGCTGGCGAAGGAAACCAAGCCTTCGGTGATGTTGCAGCTGGATGTGGGGACTTGCCTCGAGGGCGGAGCCGATCCGGTGGCCTGGATTCGAGCCAACCCGGGGAGGATTCGGTCCATCCATTGTAAGGACTGGTCGCGCGATCCGGCGGTGGGGTACAAGACCTTGTTCGGCGAGGGCGTGGCCGACTGGAAGGGCATCTTCAACGCTGCCGAGAGCGTGGGTGGCGTTGAGTATTACCTCGTGGAGCAGGAGGGAAGCCGGTTTTCGGAGATGGAGACTGCGCGGCGATGTTTGCAGGGATTCCGGGCAGCACGGACGTAGCAGGTGCTCCTGCTCGCTACGGCTGGCGATGAGGAAAGGCGGACAACAGTCACGCCGGTCGCTCCACATGAACCCTGCTTCATATGATCTGGGGAGAATAGAATTGTCATATGCGTGAATTGTGGATGGTGGTGATCGTTGGGAGCCTGATAGGGAGTGGCGGGGCGGCGTGGGGACAGAGTTCGTCCGATCCATCGGGGAATTCCTCTGGAACAGCCTCGTCGGGAAATGCGCAGACTGGCAAGCAGGCGAAGCATAGCTTGCCCGCTCCGCCGCGGTCGGACAGCGTTGACGCGGGCGCGTTGGAGGAAGGCGAGAGTTCCAGTAAAGATACGCAGGTGGATTTGAGTGCGCCGTCCGATGATGCCAAGGCGCATCCTAAGAGCGGAGATGCATTGATGGATGCGTCGGTGGGCTCGGGCAACGCCGATGTGAGCGAATTTCATCCCTGGGATCCGCACAAAGCGGCGAAAGACGTCGAGGTAGGGGACTTTTACTTCAGGCGCAAGAATTACGTTGGAGCGGAAGGTCGTTACCGCGAGGCGCTGGTCTACAAAGAGAATGACGCGGTCGCTACATTTCGTTTAGCCGAGTGTCTGGAGAAAATGAACCGTCCCGAGGAGTCGCGCCAGGAATATGAAAGCTATTTGAGGATTTTGCCGCACGGTCCCCAGGCGGAAGACGCCAAGAAAGCGATTGAGCGGTTGAAAGGGAAGATCGCAAGCGTGCGGTAGGGCGGGCTTTGGGCTGTCGCATCTCAAGCTCCGAAGGCAACAAGTCCCACGTCAACGTCCCAAGGTCAACGTACCCCACCCTTCGACTTCGCTCAGGGCAGGCTGTGTCGCCGAGAGCGCGACAAGGGCGGGGCACCATCTTCTGCTCTTTTCTGAAATATTTCTTCGATTACTTCGTGCGCTTTTGCAGCTTCGACGATTTTGCTTCGTTGGGGTGATCTGCGCGGCTGTGCTTGCCTTCTCCCAGAATCAAGGTGGACGGCCATTGCGGGCCGGTGTGGGCGATGCGCTTCGATTTTGCGGCGTCGAGGATAGCTTCAATGGCGTCGACACAGGCGTGAATCGTCTGGGTGCGTAGCGCGCCTTCGAAGTGGCCGCGGATGATGAGCATGGCTGATCCGTGAGTGAGGGACCAGAGTGCGAGCATGAGACGGGTGTGCTGGCGCGGCGTTCCGCCGAGGCGTTTCGCCAGGCGTTCGCGCAAGAGATTGAACGAAGGCCAGGGCTCGTGCAGGGAAGGCGACTTGCCCACTCCATCGAACAGCACTTCGTAGGCATGTGGATGTTCGAGCGCGAACTCGAGCTGGCGCTCGATGGTCTCGCGCAGTGTCCGCGTGCGGCTGAGCGCTGCGAAGAGTTCGGTGCGGGTTTGCCGGCGCAAGGAACGAAGAATATCGTTGCGGTCGCGATAGCGCTCGTAGACCGTGGGGGTGGTGGTGCCGGCGACCTTGGCGACGGCTCGCATGGTGAGCGCTTTCTCGCCGCCGCGGGCCCACAGACGAGAGGCCGCTGCGAGAATGCGCTGTTCTAATTCCGGATCGGGTAAACGGGGCAATCTTCCTCCCGGACAAGATGAAATTAAATTCCACAACCGAAAATAATTACTTGCACAGCGTTTTGTTAACGCTGTATACTAATTGAACTAACAGCAACTGATGACCTCGCAGGCGGGTTCCGCCGGACCGCGAAAAGGCAGTCCTCCCACAACGGCTCCCCGGAACCCGTCTGCGCGTATATCGAGTGCCACCATGAAATGGAGGAGCAGTAGATGATGTCTGGAGTATCGAAGCAGGTAGATAAGGACCGTCTGACGGCCGACCTGGCCGCAGCGGCGGTGGAGTTATTGAGCGCACAATGCGCCTCCGACCGGATTCGATTGCAGTATTCCCCGCAAGACATAGTTAAATTTGCCGAAGAGCGGACGCTGAAGCGGGCGATCGCGTCGGCCGAAGCGGTATACCGTTTTTTTTCCCAGATCGCAGCACAGATCAAGCACGAAGACGGCGGGCCCGACGGGAAACGGTAAAGCGCGTTCCCGCGTCCCCAATTCTCCCGCAATAGCAGTTCAGTGACGAAGAGCTGACGAAGTTCCTTCTCGCTTTACTTCTGGAGCTAACTTCTTGCCTCACTTTTCAACCCGGATGAATTGACCGGTAGAGGCATCGACTGCGACGGTCAGTTTGGCGCCGTCGCGGGCTGTTCCATAGATGACATGCCAGACCAATTGGTTGGTGTTGTGATTCCAGTCGCAGACGTAAATTACGGGCGTGTCGGGAGCTTTTTCGAGAACCTTGTCGCCGCCGTGCTGCTGGGCGGTGGTGAGGGCCTGGTCAGAATCGATTTTGAGGAATGCCATGTCGAACACCTGGGTCGACGAGTTGGACGGGTTGTAGGTGTCTTCGGTGCCGGGAATGACGCCACGCTCGGGCGCTCCGTCGGCGTTGCTGCCCGACCAGGTATAAAATTTTGCCGCGCGCGCAGAAGGCGAGGCGAAGCTGGCACGCCAGACGGCGGACTTACCGTCGTGTCCATTTCCGTCGGTGGTGATGCTGGATTCGAGCCGGTACGGTGTGGCGTCCTGATGCCAGCCGCGCGCCGCGACGTAAAGCTTCTGGAAGCCGGAGCGGGCGGTGATCAGCTCGGGAGCCTTGACCTCAGGCTTGGCGGTCTCCGCCGGTTTGCTGGATTCCGAGGAGCAGCCTGACAATGCCAACAGAAGCGCGCACACAGGGGCTAAAGCCGTCGCAGAAAAAGCTGGCTTTATCGCAGCGCTGAAAGCGCTGCGCCACCCAAAGGCGCGCCAGCCCGAATCGCGGGACTCCCCATCACGGCAGCGAAAACCGGATTTTTCTGCAATCTCGAAGCTCGTGCTCGATATCTCCGCGAAACGCGCGGTGGGTTCGGTGCGGGCGAGGCCAGCCGTCTTCATGGCATCCTTCCTGTTATAAATCTGAATGGGGTTCTAAGCCGCGCAACATTCTAACCGAAGATGCGGCTTGAGGTGAGTAACCGCGGTGGACACCCAACTCAAAAAATTGCAACAACAGATAGACGTGGCGATGCAGGGGTTCTCGGCGGAACATCTGAGCTGGCATCCTCAAGGAAAATGGAGCGCCGTCGAGGTGCTCGAGCATCTCTACCTGACCTACACGGGCACCATCAAGGGACTGGAGCGCGTACTGGCAGCGGGAAAGCCGCTGGTCACGCCTTCCACGTGGGCGCACCGGCGAAGGCGGTGGGTCGTTCTGGGATTTGGTTACCTGCCGTCTGGCAGGGAAGCGCCGCCATTTTCACGGCCGCGGGGAGCGGCGGCTGAGAAAGTGTTGGCCGAGATCGGGCCAAAGATCGCGGAGATGGATGTGATGATTGCGCGGTGTGAAGCGGGATTTGGCCGGGGGATTCTGTTGGATCATCCGATTCTTGGTCCGTTGAGCGGGGCGCAGTGGAGAAAATTTCATTTGGTGCATGGGAGACATCATGTGAAGCAGATTCGGCGGTTGCGGGAGGGTTGAATCGCGATGGTTCATGTGGGACAGCCGCCTCCGGCTGTCCTGCGGCGAAATGGGTGCTAGGGGTGGGATGTTTTCCTGCGAGAGCGGTGACGGGGAAGACCGGGCGAGCTGCACTCGCCTCGACAGCCGGGGACGGCTGTCGCCATATAAAAGGCCTGCACGTAAAGATCCGCAGGTGAATCCCTGTCGACCGCTTCGAACATAAGAAAGGGACAGCCGGGGCGGCTGTCCCTACGTTGGTTAACTGTGTTTCCGGGGCTACGGTTCGCGGACGCTGGCGGGGACCCCGGCTTTGCGGGCTTCTTCCTGCACGTCCTCGAGTTTTTGCTTGGCGTCGTCGAGAGCTTTCTGTTTTTCGGCGATTTTCTGCTTGTAGTCGGCGTCCTGTTTGTCCCAGTCGGCGGAGTTGCGCATGCGGTTGCCGACATCGGAGTACATGGCAGCGGCGCGAATCTGATATTCACGCTGCAGGACGTCGAGCTCGCGGGCCGTCAGATCGATCTGATCCTTCTGCGAGCTGATTTTCTCGCCCCACTGTTTCCATGCGGCCTGCTTGGCGGCCTCTTCCTCTTCGGGAGTCTTGGGCGCGGTGGCCTTCAGCGGCGCCTGCTCACTCGCAGTGCTCTTGGTGGGAGCCTTATCGCTGTCGGCGGTGGAGGTGGTGGGCGCCTTGGCATCGCCGGACGCTGGTGCGGGCGCTGCCGTATCGGCGGACGGAGCGGCGGTTGCGGTCGTGTCGGCGGAAGCTTCCCGCGCGGTCCCTACGACTGAGAGCTTATCTTCTTTCGGAATATTGTCATTGTCGAAAACTTTTGGCTTCGAGGGCGGCCCGGAAGTCCTGCGTACCTGCCGGGCGTAGTCGCCGAGGGCCTGGCCGGAAGAGGACGCGGCGGAGTTGGACGGTGCGGCCGACGGGGCGTCACTCTGGGCGACCGCCGGAAGGCTGATCATTCCCAGGGTTATCAGTCCCATGATGCCCAGGAAGAGCACGGTTTTGGTGGCATTGTCTGCGATGTGTTTCATAGCCCTCACCTTCTGTTTGCGAAATCTGCTGTCTGCCAAAAATCTGCTGCCTGCGAAACCAGTGAATCCAAATCTGGTGAATCACGTCCCGCGAAAAATCTGCTTCAACTGCGCGAGCTTGTTGCCACTGCTGCGGAGCTTTGCTGCCCTGCAGCGCCGGTGGCTGTGCCTCCACGAGCCGTGGAGCTTTCGGTCAAGAATCCTCCGAGGCTGCGTTCGAGCCTTTCCGATTCTTCGGTGATGTCGGCGGCCAGGCGTCGCGCCATTTCCGCAGAGCGGTTGCCGGCGAGTTGCTGGGCGTAGCCCGAGATCGTGGCCAACGAGGAACGCAGTTCGAGCGCGCGTTCGGCGGCAAGTTCGCCGCGCAGTTCCTGCTGGTGGCGGATGCTTTCGAGTTCGCTGAAGTCGTTGATCAGGCAAGCCACGCCGAGCAGATGGCCGTCCGGTGCCGGAACCGGGCAGACCGTTACGGCCAGGAATCGTGTCTGGCCCGCAGGCGTTTCGTATTCAGCCTGGGCGTGGCGGCGTTTGCTGCCGAGGTTCATGACGGCGTCGACTTCGTCGGCCAGGCTGGTGGACTCGTCAACGGGTACGCCCGAGTCATCCCGAGAATTGAGAACGACAGCTCCCCGAAAAATATCTTTAGCGCTCATGCCGGTGGCGGAGGCGAAGCCGAGAATTTCTTTGGCCGCGGGATTGGACGTTCTGATCAGTCCGTTGGTCCCGAAGACGAGCACGCCGCTCGATAGATTCGCGAGCACGGCCTGGCTGAAAGTGTCACTGATACGAGCGCGCTGCTGCTCGGCTTTGGATTGCACATCGGACTCGTGCTTCTGCTGCTTGAGCTGCTGAATCACGGTGTTGTAAAGATGCAGCGGCAAAGTTCCCGGTGTAGGCGCAGTGCCGACGGAGAGATCCGCTTCGTCGGCGATGCTCTTGCGCAGCAGGCGGATCATGATCAGGCCGAGCAGAAAAGCGAAGCCGGCGCAGATCAAGACCACGGCAGCCCGGAGGATTACGGGGTTAGCAATGATTTTCACCAGAGCCTCCCGTACCAGCTGAGGAAATCGTTGCCGATAAAAAAGGCGACCATGGCCATGCTGCCGAGAAAGACGCCGAAAGGCATTTGATAATTGCGATAGACCACCTGCGCCGACTGCCATCCACGGCGACGTGCGGCTTGCGCGTCGGCCATGCGCTGCGTGAAGCGACGCGTGCGTTTCAGCCAGACGAAGAACACAGTGGTCAGTCCGAACAGCGACCCAGCAATCGACGCGGTGAAGATGGTGAAGACCGTCAGCTTGATCCCGAGAAACGCGCCGACCATGGCCATCAGCTTGACGTCGCCGAATCCCATGCCTTCCATGCCGCGCCAGCGCAGGTAGATTGCCCCCACGCCGTATATGAACGACGCGCCCACCGCCGCGCCCAGCAGAGAATCGAGCAGAGAAAGAAGCCGCGTGGTGAAGTCTCCGCTGAACGGAAGGCTTACTGCGCTGGGCAGAAACTGCGAAGCGAGATCATGTACGGGAACGAGCAGACTGAAGACGATCCCGAGCGCGAGCCCGGGCAGGGTGAGTTTGTCGGGCAGCAGTTTCGTCTCGGCGTCGGTGCAGATCAACCCGAGCAGCAGGAACGCGAAGGCGCAATATTTCGCAGTGGAAAGCGTCAAGCCGAAGAACCAGTAACAGCCCAGGAACAGTGCCCCGGTGAGCAACTCGATCAGCAAGTAGCGAGCGGAGATCCTGGTCTTACAATGGCGGCAGCGGCCACCCAGGATGATCCAGCTCAGGACCGGAATATTGTCGTAAGAGGCAATCGGCTGCTTGCATCCGGGGCATGCCGAACGCGGCGTCACCACCGACAGGTTAAGCGGCAAGCGGTAGATACACACGTTCAGAAAGCTGCCGAAGGCCAGCCCGATTATGAAAATCGCCGATGCGAAAAGCGGGTCCATGTTAAGCGGTCGTTATTGTGCGCCCTGTGTTCTTTGCTCTTCTAAAGAACGCAAGAATTCCGGGACCTTTCCCCGAGAAATTCCCTTGAAATCTGTTGGTGATGCTAGGTCGATTATAAGGCGATGATTCGGGGCGGACTAAGGTACTGAAGTCACTGCCCAAGCGGACATGGGGCGGTGAGATATCGAACAAGGTGGTGGGTGGGAAAGCGGAACTGAGGGAGCTTTGCTCGCCCGGACAGCCAAGGCGGCTGTCCGCCACATGAGCCTTTAGGGGAATACAAAGCGGAGAAGTTCGCCTTCGAGAACCAGGGCGGAGGCATCGTGCTCGGGGAAGTTGCCGTTCCCGTCTTTCCATTCTTTCCAGTCTTGCCACGCTCGTGGGACCAGGCGAGTTTGTGGAGCGGGGTGTGGGAGCCAGCCTCCGACGGTTTCCTCGCGGAGGAAGACGGAGTAGGGCTGGGTTGCTTTCGCGGGCTGAGATTTTAGTTCGAACAAGCTCGCGGCCAGACCTTCGCTCACGGATTCGTGGGGATCGAGGCAAAGGATCCACGTCGCGTCTGGTATTAAGACCTCGATAGATTCGGATTTGTCCCGCAGCGGCGGCGCTTTGCTCCGCTGGACAGCCGAGGGCGGCTGTCCCCACATTCGTACTGGGACTACTTTTGCTCCGTATTCGCGGGCTACGCGCGCGGTGGTGTCGCTCGATTCGTGGTCTACGACTACGATTTCGTCGCAGGGATAGAGCGTCTCCAGGCAGCGGCCTAGGCGCATGGCATCGTTGTTTGTGTGGAGTAGCGCCGTGATCGAGGGCATGGGCGATTAAAAGTGTACGCGAGGAGACACACTCGCGACCTTCACGGCGAAGCCGGTTCGAGACCCAGGCCGGGCAAGGTCGGCTGTTGCGGGATCGCAGGGGCAAGCAGCAGGTTCGCGATGCCGAGAGCATGGCATTTCGAGATCCACTCCTGCGCGGTAATTTTGCCGGACATGAGGTGCTCAACGACGAGAAAAGGGTTCAAGGTTTCGGAGCCACTCTCGAGGTGAAAGACTCCGGGGCCGGAGACCAGCTGCCAGCCGTGGTCGAGCAAGGCTAATCCGAGAGCGGCTGCGAATAATTGTCCGGCGCGGCGAGTGCGCTGTTCGGGGTCGAGCAGCATGCCCTTGGGATCGCGGATTCCAGAGCCGATCTGGCGCAAATTCGGAATCTGGTCGGGCAGAGTCTCGGCGGTAACTCCGGCGAGCGGAGAAGGGTACTCCGTTGTGAATCTTTTCCAGTTGGGAATCGTTACTCGCGTTCCCGCTTCGTCCCAGGAAACGCTTTTCAGCGTTCCCGGCTTCACATCAGGATTCATGGCTTCCAGAAAGCGCAATTCGAGAGCGTCAGGATAATCGAGCAACCTGCGCGCTGGATGCGAATCTTCCGGGATGGAGCCCTCCGGCAGCACCATAGTGGCGGCGATACGATCGCGCAGCGGTGGATGCGTGTCATAGGGATGGGTTTTGGCTTCCTGAATTTCCTTTTCGAGACTCTTCTGAATCTGTTCGTGGATGACGGGCACGGAGACGAAGCGCGCGAATCCGTCGCCAATGCCGGGCACGGCCCCGTCGTTGAGCATGGGAGCGAGTTCCGATCTCCAGTAGGAGGGCCACGCCAGGGTAGCGCCGTGAATGGCGCGCAGTCCGTCGACGAGCGGCTGACGTCCCGCGATCATGCAGGCCAATTCGTCCGCGCGAAGCTCCTTCTGACGCGAGACCAGATTGATGGCGCGGAGAAAAAGCTTGAAATACCACTTCATCAGCGTGGTCACAACCAGATACATCACACCGAGAATGGCGAAGCGCGCCAGTTGCCGCACCGATCCGATGTTCTGAAAAGTGCGAACGATGGCGGTCTGGGTCTTGTAGACCCAGGGACCAAGACTGGTGTCACCGCCGTAGTAGTGCGCGAATTCGTGGGCCAGAATGGCGCGAAACTGGGAGACGGTCAGGATTGAGAGCAGGGGCAGGCCTAGGGCCATCACGCGTCGGCTGCCGACTCCCATCAGTCCGCCGCGGTCTGCGACCCAGGCGTTAACGTCGCCGATCAGATAAACCTCGGTGGGCATGGGTTCGTTCAATGAGGCAGCGATACTTTCAAGTTCGGCAAACAGGCGAGGCTGAGTGATGCGATCGAGCAGCACACCGCGGGGTGTGAACTTATCGGGGCGCGGAAACAATGACCAGAGCATGGCGCCCGCGATCACGATTCCGAAAACGAAAAGTATGAGAACCTGGAAGTTTCCCGATCCCGACGCCAGCAGCAAGTACGGCAGGTAAACGCATGCGGCCGCGAGAGCGATTACGAACAGGTAGGACACGATCACCATGCAGATCGAAAGCAGGGCAAAGAACGCCATGGAGCGGCGCGGGCGGATTTCTACGTGGGAGAACGGCATAGCAGAAACGGGGGAGGCAGGCATGATAGCACGCTGGGCCGGCAGCGGTTTCTGGCTCACGATTCTCCCGTCGTGGACCGAGGAGACGTTGCAAGCCAACGTCTCTACGGTTGCGAATCTCCCAGTTTGGGGCGGTTGGCGTCCTGCTTCGGGGGTTGCGCCACTGTAACCGGAGCTTGCAGGGTGAAGTTCAAAATTGTTTCCGAGGGAAGTTTGATTTGTTGTGCTTTACTAGCGGCCTGCGCACCGCCTCCGACTCCTGCTCCGGCGGCAGTTCCGATGGCTGCACCTTTGCCGCCACCGGCGATGGCTCCGATAATGCCACCGAGAATTGCGCCTCCGCCAACTTTTTCGGCTGTGTTTTTGCCGCGCGAGGCGGCCTGCTTGCGAAAGGTGTCAGTCTGAAGAGTATAGGTTCTGCCACCGTAGGCGATGCTGTCGAGTTGCAGCACGACTTGGGATTGTCCGGCAAACTTGCCCGCGCTTTTTACGTCGACCAAGTGCCCGGTGAGTTCGACTCCGGCGGGTACTGCCTCTTCTCCATCCGATTCGAGTACGGCGTTGAGGGTCGCGCGGAAGGTGTCCCCAGTCTGATTTTTCTCGCTGTCGATGGGATCGATGAGGCGAACCGTTACCTGCGTGCCCTGATCGACGATGAGTTGCTTAGGAGCGGGCGGCGGCGCAGGCTGCGTGTCCGCGGACGGCGTGTTGGCAGGCTGGTTATCCGCCGAAGGGGCCGGAGGCGGTGGATCAGCCGGCACTGCGCCCGCGTTCGGCGAGTTCACGTTCGGATCGGCGTCGCTCGTTAAAGCAGGATCCGCCAGTACCGCGTCGTCGCCGGACTTGCGAGGGCTGCTCTTGGGCTTTGCCGAAGGCGTCGGCTTGATTCCTCCAGGCGCGGGCACCGAAGAAGAAGCGCGCATCGTTGTAGCGGCCAGCGTGGAGGCCAGCGCGTTCCCGACTTGCAGGTTGTTGACGACTTCCTTTACGCCGGCGACCGCAGCGGCCTGACGGCTGGCGGCATCGCGCTGGGCGCTGTTGTCAACCGTGCCGCTGAGAGTGACGACTCCGTTGTTTGACTCGACTGTAAGGTGTTTGGTGCCGAGGCCGGAATCCTGGCCGTACTTGGACTGAATCTCGCTGGAAATTTTGGCGTCGTCGGGCTTACGCGCGCAGGCGACGGCGAAGACCAGAAGCACTGCCAGCGCCATGGCGGAGCGCGGGAAGACACGTTTCATAATCAACTCCTGAGAGTGGCCCAGACGTGGGCTGGGCGGTCCGATACAGTGTAGATGCTTTGCGGCGATTTGGAGATGTAAAGTGCGGGGGCGGAACCGCCTCAGGCTGCCGGCGCTAGAGACCTAGTGGATGAATTTGTAGTCGACTATGGAGGCGGCCAGGCCGACTTTGCCATCTTCTGGCTCGGGCGCGTCTTTCTCGCGCGCATCTTTGGCGCGCATGACTCGTCCCTGGCAGACGACGTTGCTGTTCTTGCGGCCGGAAATTTCCTCGGGCATTTCAAAAACCATTTCGATGAGAGCGTTGATCGGAAGCTGCTGTGGTCCGCTGAACAGGACGCCGCTTTGGCTCAGGTTCTCAATGATGCCCTCGTACCAGGTGCTGGTGCGATTGACGCGGTAGCGCAGAGGAGTGTCGAGCTTGAGGCGGCGGGCACGGGGCACCCAGCTGGGGCGCTTTTCGCGCGCGTGGCTGCGGCGAGCTCCGGTTTCAAGTTTGTGCTCCACGCGCTCGGTGCGGCGCATGGTGTCCCAGTCGTACTTGTATTCGGCGGCACAGAGCAGGCAGACCTGGTAATAATTTCCGTCGGTGCCGCGGCGCGGCCAGGAGAACTCGTGGGAGCAGCGCCCGAGCATGAGCACATCCATGATTTTCTGGGACATGATTGGTTACTTCCGGGTCGGTGGAACCCTCGGACGCAGAAACATCATCGCCCGAAGGACTAACTTTGGGTAGGTTACCTTCGTGTGGGGCGAAGGTGGTCAGCGAGTCGAGAAAATGCGTGGAGGCTACTTGAGTTGCACGAGCCCTTGTGCCGGAAGCGAGAGAATCCCCGTAGTGAAAGCAACTTCGCTTCGCAGAAGCTTTATCGAAATGTCCTGCATGGCATTTGGCTTGATCGACAGGGAGGTGCTCCCGGAAACGAAGCCAGGAGCCTGGACAAGTGCCGTGTAATCCCCTGCCGCGAGATGAGAAAGGATGAATCTGCCGGCTTTGTCGGTTTGGCTTTCTGCGATCTTCTTGCCGGTTTTCTTATCCAACAAGAGAATTTGCGCGTGGGCAATCGGATTTCCCGATGAATCTAAAACGGCAAGATGAAAACCGGTTTGTACGGCTGCGATTCTCCCAGTAGTGAAGGAAGTTTGCTGCGAACATGCCTGGGCCGTGAAGACTAAACTCATGGCAGCGGCCAGGGCGGTGGACAGTCTGCGGGAAACGCGGCGAATCCTGGTTCGCAGGCCGACCGGACAATCTCTAGTGATCAAGGTGCCGTCGGCGCGCTGGTAGAGGCGTCCGCATAGACGTTGTCCTTCACTGGCTTTGATCAGCTGCTCGATCTCGCCGGAGGTCATCTCCGAAAAGTTGTAGACGTTCAGATTGCATTGAGCGCAGTGGCGTACCTGAGTGTCTCCGGCCATCTGCTCCCACGTGGCGGGGCACGGCGACGCAATCCTGATCTCTGACAACATGTGCTAGGCCCTCCAAATGCCCTCCATGTATGATCGCGGCGAGGGAGTTTTTTTGCAGGATTCTTTTGCGGCATTCATCCTGGCCGGCGGCAAGAGCACGCGCATGGGGGCCGACAAGGCGTTCGTCACGCTCGACGGCCGCACGCTGCTGGCGCGGGTTCTGGATCTAGCTCGGTCGCTGACTTCGGATGTGCGCATCGTGGGACCGGCGGCAAAGTTTGCGGCGTTCGCTCCCGTGGTGGAAGATGCGTTCGGCGGATGCGGGCCGCTGGCCGGGATTCACGCAGCACTGCGGGCTTCGGCAGCGGAATTGAATTTGATCCTCGCGGTGGATTTGCCGTTTGTGTCCCGAGAGTTGGTGGAATTCTTGATTGCGCGGGCCCGAACTTCGAAGGCTTTAGTTAGCGTGGCGCGGGCGGGCGGGAGATTGCAGCCGCTGTGTGCGGTTTACCGGCGCGGGTTTGCGGATCCGTCGGAGGCGGCTTTGGTCGCAGGGCGATACAGGATTGATGCGCTGTTCGAGTCGGGACGCACGGACGTGGTGGAGCAGGAGGAGTTGGAGGCGGCTGGATTTTCGGCGGGAACGTTTCGGAATTTGAATACCCGCGAGGAGTTGACGGCGGCTGAGGAGCAGGCTGGCGGCTGAGGTGTGGTCGGGACTGCCGGGCTTTGCCCGGCCGGACAGCCGAGGGCGGCTGTCCCCACAGGGGCGGCGGTGGAAACTTCTCAGGTGCTGGTGGCGCCGACGAACAGCAGGTCCTTCGACTTCGTGGCGTCTTCGCGAAAACGCGAAGATACCACTACGCTCAGGATGACAAGGGTTTTTGCAGAGCTTCAGGTAGGCTAGGAGCCTAAAAGCTAAGAGCTAGCAGTTGGTATTATGCCGGACGAAATAAAATCCGCGCCGTACATTGAGTTCAAGGACGTCTCCAAGGCGTTCGGGGACAATGTTGTCCTCGATCAGGTCAGCTTTGAGGTGCTGCCAGGCGAGACGGTGTGCATTCTGGGGCGCAGCGGCGTGGGCAAGTCGGTGTCATTGCATCACATTATGGGATTTCTCAAGCCCGACTCGGGTCGGGTGATTGTGGCCGGGCAGGACATTACCGACTACGACGAAGAGCAAATGGAACTCATCCGCAAGAAAGTGACGATGGTGTTTCAGAACGGGGCGCTGTTTGATTCCCTGACCGTGGGCGAGAACGTGGCTTTCCCGCTGCGCGAAGCTCAAGACATGAGCGAGGAACAGATTTTTCAAATCGTCGATGGGTTGCTGCACATGGTGGGAGTGCAGGAGATGCGCGATCAGCTGCCGTCGGACTTATCGACCGGGATGAAGCGTTCGGTCGCGATAGCGCGGGCGCTGGCGGCGCGTCCGGAATGCGTGCTCTATGACGAACCGACGACCATGGTTGATCCGCTCATGGCTCAGCTTCTGGGGGATCTGATCAAGAGGCTGAAGATTCAATTGAACCTGACCAGCATCGTCGTAACCCACGACATGCGCCTGGCGAAAAAGCTTGCCGACCGGGTTGTGTTCCTGTATGAAGCGCGCGCGATTTTCTTCGGGACTTACGCGGAGATGGAGAAGTGCGGCGAACCCATCATCCAGGAATTTCTGGAACTGGATGAGTTGAAGATTGAGGCTTAAAGATAGTCTCCAGTTTCTGGTTTCCAGCAAAAGCCTTCACGTTGAGATTTCTTGCCTGAGCCATGCTGGTCAGATAAGCTGGCGGCCATGAAACCGCTGGCTTACATCTTGACGCTTACTCTTGCGGGAACTATTCCGTCTGTTCTTGCTCAGTCGAAGCCCGCTCCATCGCAGCCCCCAGCTTCTCTCGTGGTGAAAGCCGGGAGAGTGCTCGACGTCCGCAAGGGGAGCTACGTGGAGAACGCGGCGGTGTGGATCGAAGGCGATCGCATCAAGGAAGTCGGTTCGGCGTCGGACGTTCAGGCTCATGCGCCGAAGAGCGCCGCAGTGATCGACCTTGGGCGTGCCACGGTTTTGCCAGGGTTGATCGATTGCCACACGCACATCATGGCGCGCATCCCTGACGATGATGACGGATACATCCTGAATTTGGCGACGAAGTCGCAGGCGTTCCGCGCGCTCGAAGGGGCGTACAACGCCCGCATTACGCTGCAGGCGGGCTACACCACGATTCGCGACGTGGAGAGCGAAGGTTCGGGTTATGCCGATGTGGCGCTGCGCGATGCCATCAGTCAGGGCCTGGCGGAAGGTCCGCGCATGCAGGTGGCGACACGCGCGATTGCGGCTGTGGGGCAATACAATCCGTTTGGCGTTTCTCCCGACCTGCCTGATTTTCCTACTGGGGCGCAGATGGTGAGTGGGGTCGAAGAGGCACGTCGTGCCGTGCGCGAGCAGCTTGGGCATGGCGCGGACTTGATCAAAGTCTATGCTGACTGGAATCATCCCACGCTGACTGTGGATGAAATGCGCGTCATTGTTGAGGAAGCGCACAAGCAGGATCGTAAAGTGGCGGCGCACGCGACTACGGCAGAAGGGATCAAGAATGCTCTGACGGCGGGGGTCGACTCGATCGAGCACGGTCACCGCATCAACCGCGAAGATCTGGAGATGATGAAGGCCAAGGGAACGTTTCTGGTTCCGACGGTCGGTGTAATCGATGCGGCGATGGAAGCCCACAAGAATGATCCAATCCCTCCCGACCAACAGCAGAGAGTCAGTGCATTCCTGCAAGGGGTTCGTCAGGAGGTGGAGATGGCGATGAGTCTGGGCGTGAAGATCGCGGCTGGATTTGACGCCGGCGATCCGCAAAGGCAGGGCAGAAACGCGGACGAACTGGTTGCACTCGTGAAGCGCGGCATGCCGCCGGTGGAGGCGATTCGCGCGACGACAGTCAATGCCGCCGAGCTGATGAGCTGGCAGGATAAGGTGGGGGCGGTCGAGGCGGGGAAGTATGCTGACTTGATTGCAGTGGAGGGCGATCCACTGGCCGACATTACAGTGTTGCAGCAGGTGAAGTTTGTGATGAAGGGCGGAGTAGTGGCGAAGGATTCAATTTCGTCTGGACGTTGAGACTCTGGCCTTGTGTTGCTCTCAGAAGCCTTGCAGCACTAGTTCCTCGATTGTCAGCGAACTCTCGGACGCATGGCGTCTAATCATTTTCTCGACGTATTTTGCGATCAGGTCGGCTTCCAGATTTACGGGATCGCCGGTTTTTAGCGAGTGCAGGTTCGTCATCTCGACCGTGTGCGGGATGATGGCTATGGTGCAGTGATTCCCTTCCAGCTTCGCGACCGTGAGGCTGATGCCTTCGATCGAGATCGAGCCTTTGAATACAGTGTATTTTTCTACCTCGCCGGGAAGCTCGATTTCCAGCCACCAGTTTTCAGAGTTCGCGATACGACTGAGAGCAATCAGTTGTCCAACGCCATCGACGTGGCCTTGTACGATGTGGCCTCCAAAGCGGCCCTCGGATTTCATGGGCAATTCAAGATTAACCAGCGCGCCCTCGCGTATGCGGGAGAATGAGGTGCGAGTCCAGGTTTCGGGCGCGAGGTCGGCGCAGAACGACCCGGGCTTGATGTCGATCGCGGTGAGGCAGACGCCGCTGACTGCGACGCTGTCGCCCGTTTTCAGTTCTGTGGGAACATGCTGGGCGGCAATGGTGATCCGGCGGTTTTCGCCGCGCTGGTCGATGCTGGCGATACGTCCGACTTCTTCGATGATGCCGGTGAACATGAGGCCTCCGGGGAAGGGAATATTGTAAACGCAGACGTCAGGCGTCAGACCTCAGTTTGGCGAATTCAACGACCTACTCTTCGTATGGATCGCGCAGGTAGCCTTCTACGGCAACGTCTTCGCCGAAGCGGTGGATTCGGATCTGTTTTACTTGCGCGGATCGAATCTGGCTTGGAAGCCCCTTCGCGAAGGGGATTGACCCTGCGCTCGCGAAGATCGTAGGAGCATAGTAGAAGAAAAGTTTGTCGACGATGTTCGCGGCTAGCGCCGCGCCGTTTATTTGACTCCCCGCTTCGATCATCACGTTTGTTATTTCCAATTGGCCAAGGCGGCGCAGGATGGTTGACAGATCGGGGCATCCATCGGCCTGGGGCGGGAACTTTTCCACGCGGATGCCGAGTTGCTCGAGTTGAGCTTGCTTTCCTTCGTCGGCAATCGAGCAGAAGACGAGCAGATCATTTTTGCGTTCTGCGGCTGCGCTTTGCACCAAACGCGATTCGAGGGGCAGGCGCAGATGCGAGTCGAGAATTACTCGCAATAACGGACGGCGACGGGGACGGCCGCTGCGGTCGGTCAGCGCAGGATTGTCTGCGAGGATCGTGCCGATTCCGGTCAGCAGCGCGTCGTGCCCGTGGCGGAGTTCTTGCACGTGGGCGCGGGCGAGTTTGCCGGTGACCCAGTGGCCGGAGAATCCGTTTTTGGGAGTTGGATCGGGTTGATGTTCGGAATACGGAGCGATCTTGGCGTTCAGCGTCATCGCGGACTTCAGCGTGACCAGAGGAGTGCCGTGGCGGATGTAGCGCGCGAAGCCTTCGTTCAGACGGCGGGCTTCATCCTCGAGCAATCCGACTTCGACTTGAACGCCTGCGGCGCGAAGCTGTTCGAAGCCGCGGCCGCTTACTTTCGGATTCGGGTCGGACATAGACGCTACTATGCGACGAATGCCGGCGGCGATCAGCGCGTCCGTGCAAGGTGGTGTGCGTCCCTGGTGCGCGTGGGGTTCAAGATTGATGTAGAGGATGCCGCCACGGGCTTTAGATCCGGCGGCTTCGAGGGCCAGGATCTCAGCGTGCTTTGTCTTTTCGAATGTGTAGGTTCCGGCGCCGACTACGTTGCCTCGCGGATCCGTGATGACTGCGCCGACGTACGGATTCGGCGAGGCATGTCCGACGGCCTGGCGGGCGAGGTCCAGAGCGTGGCGGAGGAATTGCTCGTCGGTGCTTTGATCAGGCATTCAGGGAAATCTAACATGACAGTCGAGAGAAGACTGCTTTACTGCCTGCGTGCTACTACGCTCCTTAACGGTTCTGGATCGTACATTTCAGCGATTTGAGCAATGCTGTAGCCCCAATTAATACGCAATTTGGAATGCACGACCGTTCACTTCTCTGTGTCTTGGAAGCGCAAGTTAGGATTTTGGCTCGAACGTTACCGTGGTTTGTTTTTTCCCAGAGAGGCAGCAGTTAAGATTCCTAGAGGCAGTCGTCGGGCTCAACTTTCGAGGGTCCGTTGCGAGGCTGTTGTCATCCATCCAGCAATCGGTGTAGCCAAATCAAGTTAGGAGATAATCGAGTATGAAGAAGTATGTTTTGTTCGCGGCCGTCTGTCTTATATCCGTTCGCCTCATGGCGCAGGACTCAAAGGTCGATATATTTGGTGGATATCAGTATCTGCACAATGGTGACATCACGGCGAATGGCACCAGTCAATCGGGGACCAGCCAGAGCTTTAACGGCTGGAATATCGCTCCTGCGTACAAGTTTAATAAGTTTCTCGGAGCTGAGGCAGATTTGTCAGGCGGCTACGGCAGCGTCAGCGGAGTCTCCAATCACATTTACACCTACTCCGGTGGGCCTATCGTCACAGTTGGCTTGCCTTTCCTTCAGCCCTTTGGTCATGTTTTGTTTGGAGGCGCTCATCTGACGAGTTCGGCGTCCGGAGTTTCCATCTCTACGAACGGCTTTACGCTGATGGTTGGAGGCGGCGTCGACGCAAAATTAAATCGCCTTATCGCACTTCGTGTGGCGCAGGTGGATTGGGTTTACTTCCACTTTTCGGGCTACAGCGCCGCGGGCGTCAACACGGGGTCGTTTAGCGGAAGCAATAACGTAAGAATCTCGACTGGAATCGTAGCGCGGTTCTAGACGGCTGTAAAAGTCGTCAGCTCAGGTCTGGCGGCGCGGGGGAAATGCCCGATACGAATCGTCTTCGATGTCGGCAACCGCTGCGCCGCTGCGTCCTTTTGGACCGCGGTGTAACGAAGCGGTAACGTAGGCGTAGGGATCCACCGGCGGCGGCGAGGGCTTGCGGCCAAGTATCCGGCAGATTGCGGCATAGAGCTTCTGCAACGTGGAAGTTGTTTGCCCGTTATCTCGCATGCGAACTCCCTATCGACCAAGTCTATTCAAACAGCGAATCCACAAAATCTCTGGGAACGAAGGGCAGCAGATCCCCGGCTTTTTCGCCCACCCCTACGTAGCGCACGGGAAGTCCGAGTTCACGTGAGATCGCCACTACCACTCCGCCTTTGGCGGTGCCATCCAGTTTGGTGAGGACAATCCCTGTCACTCCCGCGGACTCAGTGAACATGCGCGCCTGCTGCAGGCCATTTTGACCGGTAGTGGCGTCCATCACAAGCAGGGTTTCGTGGGGCGCTCCGGGAATGATGCGCTGCGCGGTGCGCCGCATTTTGTCGAGTTCGGCCATGAGACTGGTTTTCGTGTGCAGGCGGCCGGCGGTGTCGACTACGACATAATCAACTTTGCGCGCGACAGCGGCTTGAAGGGCGTCGAACAGGACGGCGGCTGGATCGCCTCCGGGCCTGGTCTTGATGACTTCGGTGCCGGTGCGCTGTCCCCAGATTTCGAGTTGCTCGATGGCGGCGGCACGAAAGGTGTCGGCGGCGCAGAGCAGAACATTTTTTCCTTGCGAGCGAAAGACTTGAGAAAGCTTTCCGATGGTCGTGGTCTTGCCGGTGCCATTGACGCCAACTACGAGGATCACTTCGGGCGTGCCGTCTACTCTCTTAGCCGGGCGCTGGTTTGCGTCGTTCAGAATGGCCAGCAACTCTTCTTTCAGCAGGCGCTTGAGTTCCTGCACGTCTTTGATCTGTTTGCGGTCGGCTTTTTCACGAAGGGCTCCGAGGACCTGTTGCGTGGTCGCACTGCCCAGGTCGGCACCTAAGAGAGTGGCTTCGAGATCATCGAGTGTGTTGCTGTCGATTTCCTTGCCGAAGGAGACAACGTCATCAATGCGCTCGGCGAGATTTTCGCGGGTCCGCGTGACCGCCTGCTTCATGCGGTCGAAAAAGCCAGTTTTCTTTTCTTCTTCCAGGCTGCCGAACAGAGTCTGAATCATAAGAGGCCCAAGAGTTGATTATACGGGGAGGCCTCTGCCTGCGCAGAGATGTGCGCGCTAGAACTTGAATACGACTCCGGCCGCGAGGCGGAAACCATGAGCACCGGCAAGCCCGCTGGTCGGATTCCTCTGCCACTCGTAATCGGCCTGAACGAACCTCGCCGCGAGATGCCGGGAAATGTTCAGGTCGAGTCCGCCTCCGATGGCGGCCTCGGGTTCGTTGAAGCTGTAGGAGAAGGCAGAAGCAGAGGTTTCTTTTGTGAATCCGAACAGCGCATGGCCAAATGGGCTGAGCTTGCTCAGGTGAAAGGCGACAGTCGGTCCAAACAGGAAGGTATAGCGTGACGCTTGTGAGCCGAAGATGCCGTAGTGGCCAGAGAAGTCGGCGGTGAGGCCGAAGAATGGGTGGAGAAAGCTGGAGGCTTCCGCGCCCCAGGTCGCAGCCGCCTCCCAGCCATTGTAATAAAGCAAACTTCCTTGCAGTTCTCCTTGTTCAAGCCCGCATGACTCTCCGTGAGCGTAGGTTGTTTGAGTTCCGCAGGGAGCGATGTGCTCGACAGAATATCCACCAAAGATCTCCACTTTCGAGACTTGGGCCAGCGATGGGGCAACAAGAATGAGAGCGAGGACGCCGGCCGCCAGCAGCTTCATGGAAGTTCCTCGACGAGCAAATCTGCAACCGCAGCGATTCGGGATTACATCCTGCGATTGGAATCTTCAGTGGGAGGAATGGTTGCATGGAGGTGGCGGTGCCGCGAGTCCACTCTCCCCAGGCGACTGTTGCGGCGAAAAGCACAGGGAATCAGAACTGCTAGACTCGCGTTCTTTCCAGGGCAGCCGTGTCGGCAGCGAGAGCAGCGGGAGTGGCAGGAGGTACGGATTCAACCGTGACTGGCGCGGCTGTAGGAGCGGATGTGTTGGCGATTGGGCGCTTGATCGTGAAACGCTGAATACGAATCTCGCCCCGTGCGTACACGGAGAGCAGCGCGGCGACCGCATTGGGGTCAAGCCGCTTCCCGGCCAGGTTGCGAATAATCTGTAGCGCCTGCTCGGTGGTGTGCGCCTGCTGGTAAGGACGGTTCGTGGTTAGCGCGTCGAAAGTGTCGGCCACAGCGATCACGCGTGCCAGCAAAGGGATCTGATCTCCCTGCAGCCCGTAGGGATATCCGCGTCCATCGAGCGCTTCGTGGTGAAGTTCGATGCCGGGCAGCATGTCGGCCAGTTGTGTGACCGGGCGCAGAATATTGGCTCCTTTGGTGGTGTGAGTCTTCATGACTTCGAATTCTTCTTCGGTCAGTGCGCCGGGTTTTCTCAGGATGTGGTCTTCAATGCCGATCTTGCCTACATCGTGAAGCTGCGCGGAGATCTGCAAGACTTCCATAAAGGCAGCGTCGAGTTTCATTTCCTTGCCGATCATCAGCGCATAGCGCGTAACGCGATCGGAGTGGCCGCGCGTGTAGGGATCTTTTTCGTCGACGGCCCCGGCAAGCATCTGGATCGAGCCCATGAACAGCGCACGGTTTTCTTCGGCGGCGCGCTTGAGATCTTCGACGAAGCGTTCGAGTTCGTCCGACATCGTATTGAAAGTTTCGGCTAGTTCGCCGATTTCGGTTCGACTCCAGAGGCGAACGCGCTGAGAGAAATCTCCCTTGGCCAGGGCGCGGCTGGACTGAGTAAGGATCGAGAGCGGGTTCGTGATCCGGCGCGCGGCGAAAATGCTGACGCCGATGCTTAGCAGCACGGCCAGTAGCGCCAGCAGGCGGGCCGTGCGCTGCATCTCATAGACTCCGCGATAGGCTTCGCGGCGCGGTTTTTGCACCACCACGGCCCAATCGAGCGACACGACCGGGCTGAAGGTTCCCAGCATTTCCACGCTGTCTTTGCCCCGCCCCGGATTAACTGTGAACTCTTTGGTTGCCGCGAGTTGGGCCTTGTTGCCGCCATCGACGAAGTTGCGCACGATCTCCAGATTTTTCATGTCCTGGCCCGTAGCAAATTCGGGAGTGGCCGCAGCCACGAGGCGCCCCTGAGAGTCGACGACGTAGGGGGTGAGGCCCCCACCGCTGACCTCCTGCAGGCGGCGAATCAGAAATTGCAGATCGACGACCGAAGCAATCATTCCCAGAAAACGCTGGCCGTATTGCACCGGCTCACTGACCAGAAACACGGTGTGCGAGGACTTGCCCTCTCCCACCACCAGAGCCTGTCCGTTATAGGCACGTCCGTCGCGGGCCGCGGCATAGGCCCGCTCGAGTTCACGCTGCAGAAATGCGTCGGGAGCGATGCGTCCGGCGGAAATGCCCTTGCCGTCGGAGTTCAACAGGGTGGCGTAGGCGACTTCGTCGGAAGATGAAACGAAATTCTCCAGCAGAGCCCGCAGTTCGGGAGCCTCGATGTTTTTCTCGCCGATATCCCCGCCGCTGGCGACTTGAATGGCCGAGGACAGATTGGCCAACATCATTCCCAGAGAGCGCTTGTGTTGTGCGAGATCGTCGGCCAGCGAGCGCGTCACGGTGTTCTGCAGCAACATCTCGTTGGTCTTGAGGCGGTCGCGATTGATGGCCTCGACCTGCTCCGAATAGAAGTACATCGGGACGATGCTGATGACCAGAAGCACGCCGAGGATTACATACAGAATCGGGATGCGCGCGTGGTTGTAAGCTTTCGAGGCCAAGCCTCTCCCCTTGCTCAAACTGGCAGACGCCGTAGACGATGTGGCGGCGGTTTTCAAAGAGTATCTTTAAAATTTTACTGGGGAATTCGATAGGGAACAGGGAAAGGTGGAGGCTCGGACATTACCAAAGTACCCCGCAGAGTCGGCGACTGGTGCGGGTTTTGGCAGAAAACGCCGCGTAGGGACGTTGCTTGCTACTTCTCTACGATTCGAGCAGGGATTGAGGGCTATTCTGTTTCGCTCTTTCCTGCGCGGGTCATTAGTTCGTGAATTGCTTCGCGCGGTGATTTGCCTTGATGCAGGATGGCGTGCATTTGCGCGGTGATGGGCATTTCGACTTTGCGGGACTGGGCCAAGCCAACGGCGGCGGTAGTGGTGAAGATTCCTTCAGCGACCATGCCGTGCATGCCCGCGATGATTTCCGGAAGCTTGCGGCCGCGACCGAGTTCCACTCCCACGCTGCGATTGCGGGAGAGGCCGCCGGTGCAGGTGAGTACGAGATCGCCGAGTCCGGCGAGTCCGGCCATGGTTTCGGCGCGGCCTCCACAGGCGACTACGAGGCGAGTCATCTCCGCGAGTCCGCGGGTGATGAGGGCGGCTACAGAATTGTGGCCGAGTCCGAGGCCGTCGCAGATTCCGGCGGCGATGGCGACGATATTCTTCAGCCCGCCGCCCAGTTCGACGCCGACTACGTCACTGTTGGTGTAAACGCGAAATGCGGGATCACTGAATTCCTGCTGCACGGTGCGGAGAAGCGCTGCGTCCGATGAGGCGATCGTGATCGCGGTGGGATCGCCGCGAGCGACTTCCTGTGCGAAGGTAGGGCCGCTGAGCGCGCCGAGGGCAGGAGCGGAGCCGTCTGGACGAGTGAGCACTTGGGTGATCACTTCGGTCATCCGTTGTAGAGAGCTTTCTTCCAGTCCTTTAGTTGCACTCACGATTAAAGCTTGCGGGGGAACCAGTGGCCGCATCCGCTCGAAAAGGCTGCGGCAATGCTGCGAAGGCATGACACTGACGACGATTTGCACGTCCGTGAGAGCAGTGGCGAGGTCGTTGCTGGCGCTGACAGAGTCGGGGATGAGGCGGTCGGGAAGGAATTTCTGGTTGACGCGCTTCTGCGTGATCGAATCGCAGACGTCAGTCTCATGCGCCCATAGGCGGACGCGATGTGTACCTTTGCGTCCGAGCACAATCGCGAGGCCCGTGCCCCAGGCACCGCCGCCGATGATGGCGATCTGGCTCATTTGTTGTCGCGCCTTTCTCCATGGTTTCCAAAGCGGTTTTCTGTTCCGGCCAGCAGTCGGCGAATGTTGGCGTGGTGCTTCATGATAACGAGCACCGAGGTTAAGGACATCAGAGCGAGCGCTACGGGGGTGTTGGCATATTCGTGCAGCAGCAAGGCGAAGTTGGGGAAAGCGGCGACGGCGGCAATCGATCCCAGAGAAACGTAACGGAGGGTGAGCACGAGCACGAAGAACACCGCAACTGAGAGCAGCACGGACTTAGGAGCGATCAAGACGAAGGCGCCGAGGGCGGTGGCGACGCCTTTGCCTCCACGGAACTTGAGCCATACCGGAAACATGTGGCCGAGGACGGCGAAGAGAGCGGCGGTAGCTGCGCCGACCGCAAGGTCGGACGAGGAGAGCGGTAGGAAATTGCGCCATGTTGGAATCTGCAAGATCGAGACCCGGTCGGAGAGTGGAAGGCTACCCTGAATGCCCTCGATGACTGCAAACGAGCCTTTCAGGGCGTCGAGCAGGAGGGTCAATCCGCCAAGTACGGGGGATTTGCGGGAAACGTTGGTGGCTCCGATGTTGCCGCTGCCGGTGAGGCGGACGTCTTCGCCATGGAAGATGCGAATCAGGAGATAGCCGAAGGGGATGGAACCCAGGAGGTACCCGATGATGGCGATTATGAAGAGAGAGCGCATGGGTTGAATCGTGGCGATTTTTCTGGTCTCCGATCGACTGCGCGGGCGGGACGCCCCCCCGACAGCCGGCGGGGCGCCGGCGCTACTTTAACGCAAACGCCGACAGCTTCGTATATTTTGATCCTTTCGGGAAAAGCAGGCTTCGGTACAGAAAGAACTCGCGGGGCGTCATGGTACCAAACTCCGGCGGCGCGAGCTCAGATAGTTTCTGCTGCAAACGTTGAAATACTGGATTCGGGCCGTCGCTCTCTCGCCGTCGCGGCGATCCCGAAGCGCCGCGGCCGCGAGCCAGTGTCAGGTGCGGGCTGAAGGTGCGGTCTTCTTTCGAGATTCCGAGCGATACCACTTTCGCATCGACCAGTGCTGCCAGCGCCGTCAGCTCCGGAGTTACTTCCACGCCGATCCAGAATACGCGTGGAGATTTTGCAGTGGGGAAGAATCCGTAGCCGCGAAATTGAAGCTGCACTGCCTCGGCCTGGATGGTTTCTAATTCGCGCTTGATCGGCTCGACGGCCGACTCTGGCTGTTCGCCGATGAACTTCAAGGTTACGTGCATCGACTCCGGATGCATCCAGCGCGCCTCCGGCGCAAATCCGCGGACCCCATCCATAAAAGATGCGATGCGTTCGCGGATGGCGGCATCGAGGTCGAGGGCGATGAAGAGGCGCATGGGTCGCTCTTGGCTCTTGGCCATTGGTTCTTGGCTTAAACCTCTGCCGTGATAGGCCTCGACTGCGAGCCCAACCGTTGAAACGAAAAGGCTAAGAGCCAAGAGCCAAGAGCTAAGAGCCAAGAGCTAAGAGCCAAGAGCTAAGAGCTAAGAGCCAAGAGCTTCCTACATCAACTTCTTCCGGATCATATCCAGAGCCATGGTTGAGGCAAAGCGGCGGATGCGTTTGCGGTCGCCGGGGAAATTGCGCTGCTCGACTTCGGTTCCGCTGTCGCTGGCAACCGCATGGAACACCAAGCCCACGGGTTTGTCGACGGTGCCTCCAGTAGGGCCGGCGACTCCGGTGATGCCCACACCCAGGGTCGATTCGCAGCGGTAGCGGATGCCTTCGGCCAGGGCTACCGCGACTTCGCGGCTGACTGCACCGTAGCGATCGATCATGTCTGTGGGAACGCCCGCGAGTTCGGTTTTCAAATTGTTCGAATAAACGACTGCACCGCCTAGAAAATAGCGTGAACTGCCGCCAATGGACGTAATGCGCTCGGCCAGCAGGCCTCCGGTGCAGGATTCGGCGACGGCCAGAGTTGCGTTGCGCATTTGCAGCCAGTAGCCGACGATCTGTTCGAGCGATTCTCCATTACGCGAATAGACGGCGTCGTCGAGTTCGTCTTCCACCAAGCCTGCGAGTTCGTCGACGCGGCGCTGCGCGGCGTCTACCGTGGCTGCGGTGGTCTTGAAGTGCAGCTCGATTTCTCCCGCGCCGGCAAGGATGGTTGTTTCAATATCTTCGTAACGCTTGTAAATGGGCGCGACGCGGGCGTCGACGTGAGACTCGCCGAGCATCGCGACTTTCAGTGTCCTCACAGCGATAAATGCGGGAGGAAGTTTCGCCCGCAGGCGCTCGCGAACTTCGGCCTCGAACAGTGCCTTCAATTCAAATGGTGGGCCTGGCAGCAGCACGATGATGCGTTCGCGTCCGTCAAATTGTCCGACCAGCCACTGGCCGGGGGCGGTGCCGTTGGGGTTGGGAAGAGCCGTTGCTCCCTCGATGACGTCGGCCTGCTTGGCATTGTTGGCGGCCATTTTCCAGCCGCGCGCGGCGAAGCGTTCTTCCAGACTGCGCAGAATTTCCGGGTCGCGATGGACCTTGAGGCCAAGCGCTTCGGCTACTGCTTCGCGAGTGAGGTCGTCTTCGGTGGGACCGAGGCCTCCGCTGAAGATTACGATGTCGGAGCGGAAAACACCATGCTGGCCTGCCGCCACGAGCCGGCGCAGATTGTCGCCGACGATGCTCTTGAAAATTACATCCACGCCGAGCAGGTTGAGTTGCTCGGTGAGGTAGAGCGAGTTCGTGTCCATGCGGTGGGGCGTCAGGAGTTCGGAGCCGACCGCGATGATCTCTGCGTTCACAGTGTTAGAAGTTTAAATGAAAATTCGGGAGCGAGAACGGAGAGGGTGGTGGTGGTGCCGTCGAACAGCAGGTTCCTCGCAGCTTCGCCGCTCGGAATGACAAGTTGTGGGAGGAATGAGAAACGTGAATCACAGACGTGAAGGACGAGCGCGCGGCGGGGAATGAATTATTCCGGCAGGAGGGGCAGGCCCTGGATATCCCATGATAGGTGATAGACGGCGTTGGTCGTCGCGAGAATTACCGAGCGTCCGGGCGCGAAGGCCAGGCCTACCAGGCCGTGGCCGGCGACCTCCAGAGTAGCGTTTGCGTCGGGCGTGATTTTCACGATGCCGCGCTTTCCGCCGAGCGAGGCTGCGACGTACAGGTTTCCGTCAATGTCGAATGCGATCCCCTGCGGACGTCCCAGACCCTTGTAGAAATTGCTGACTGCGCCGTTGGCCTGGATTTTGTAGACGCTGTCGAAGCTCGAGGTGCTTGGTCCTGTAACGAACAGATCGCCGGTGGGACCGAATGCCAGATGATAGGCCGAAACGCTGGGCTCGAGGGTGGCAAAGACGAACATCTGCTGATCGCGACCGATCTTGAAAATCGTGCCGCTGCGATCACCGACATAGAGATTCTGTTCGCGATCGAAGGCGATTCCTGTCGCCACGCCCATGCCTTCTGCAAACGTCGTCATGGTGCCGTTGGGTGCGATGCGATAGACGGCGCCGTCGTGGCGGGACGAGACATACATCTGTCCCTGACGGTCGAAGGCGATCGAGGTGGCGTTCATCATCTCGACCACAAAGGGCTTGACGTTGTAATTGGTGTCGATCTTGAAGATGGCGACCGGCACGGTCTGGCCGCGTGAGCCGGAAAACGTGACGTAGATGTTGCCGTCGGCGTCGAGCGCGGGATTGGTGACAGGATGGAGATTCTCTGTGATGGGCACGGCGACTTTGACGGCATGAGCATTGCTGACATGGCCGTCCGTTGCTACGACGACCGTCCCGGAAGTTGCGCCGTCGGGAACGCGTGCGACCATGAATCCATTGGCGCTGACTACGACCGATCCTTCGACCTCGCCGAACTGGACTTTGGGGCGATGCAGTTCGTGGGGACGCAGGCCGGAACCCGTAATTCGGATTTCGCCTCCGGCAAGCGCGAACGCCGGCGCGACGGCCTCGATGCGCGGCCCGCCGTTGACGTTTTTTCTGCCCAGGATGCGGTCGGAGAATCCCATTGAAGAAATACCGGGTACTAGCTTAGTAGACCAGAGTGTAGAAGAAGTTGCATCACTGCGAGTGCGTAGAGTCCGGCTGCGACATCATCGAGCACAATTCCGGTGCCTTCGGGTAGTTTTTCCAGATGGCGCACCGGAGGCGGTTTGAGAATGTCGAATACACGAAAAAGTATAAGACCCGCGAGAAAAGTTTTCCAACCCAGTGGGACGGCGATGAGGGTGATGAGTTGTCCGGCGACCTCGTCGATGACGACGAACTGCGGATCTTTAATGGCCGAGGCCCGCGCAACGCGCGTGGCGGCGGGGATTCCAATCAGGATCACGACAAAAGTGAGTGCGATTGCTACAGGCAAACGAAGCGCAGGATTTAGAGCGTGGGCTAGCGCCGCCCAGAGCAGTACCGTGGCGACCGAGCCCCAGGTGCCGGGGCCGGGATGGAGGCGTCCGATGCCGAAGAAGGTAGCGGTCAGAGTGGCCCAGAGGGGGCTGACAGATTCGTTGCGAATCGGTGCAGCTTCGGCGGCGTCCGTCACGAATCATCCTCGGTATCTTCGGGATGTTTGTCGCGAATCGGCTCTTCGCTGTCATCGACAGGAGCAGAAATCACGTACGCTCCGCTGGCCCACTTGCCGAGATCGATCAGACGGCAGCGGTCGCTGCAGAAAGGGAAGTCGGCGTCAGTGTTCTTGACGACTTTCTTGCAGATGGGGCAACGGAGTTTGAGGATGCGTTTCGGCGGCATACTGGAGTTCATTGTAATCGGACCAGGCGTTTTTCTCGGTGTTCTCTGCGGCTTTTACTCGGCGGCCTTCTCGGCTAAAGGCGTTGACCGCAGAGTTCCCGGAGTAAAGGCAGGCGGAGTTCGCTGAGATGGGCAAAACACTCAACGACCCTATAGAATTTTGGCGACCAGATCGTAGTCGTGGGCTTCAGTGATCTGGCAGCGGTAGAACTGGCCGAACTGTGGGATACGGTCTTCCGGAAAATCGTTGACGAATACTTTGCCGTCGATTTCGGGAGCGTGCATCGGCGTGCGGCCTTCGAGCAGCAGTTCTGTCTCGTCGGACTCGCCTTCGAGCAGCAGATCGAATTCGCGGCCGATCAGGGATTTCTTCTTTTTCTTGCTGATCTGGCGCTGGATTCCCATCAGATGCTTGCGACGGCGTTCGATCTCACGGGGTGAGAGTTTCTTATCCAGATCGAATGCGTCCGCGCCTTCCTGGTCGGAGTAGGCGAAGGCTCCCATCCAGTCGAATTGGGCTTCGCGGACGAAGTCGCAGAGTTCCTCGAACTCTTTTTCGGTCTCGCCGGGGAAGCCTACGATGAAGGAAGTTCGCAGAGTCAGGTCAGGGATTGTGCGCCGCATCTTGGCGATCGAGCGCAGGAATACGTCCGCGCCGCCCCCGCGCTTCATGCGCTTTAGTACTGAGGCCGAGGCGTGCTGCAGAGGCACGTCCATGTAAGAGCAGATTTTTTCGTGTGCGGCAATCGTCTCGAGCAGCTTGCCAGTAATCTTGTTGGGATAGGCGTACAGAAAACGTACCCAACGCAGATCTTCGATGCGGGCGAGTTTTTCGAGCAATAGCGCGAGGCCGTCTTTCAGGCCAAATTCTTCGCCGTAACAGGTCGTATCCTGGCCGATCAGTGTAATTTCCCGGACGCCGGATTGTGCCAGTTGCTCAGCTTCGGCGACCACCGAGGCGAAACGGCGCGAACGGAATTGTCCGCGCAACTGCGGGATGATACAGAAGGTGCAAGGATGATCGCAGCCTTCGGCGATCTTGATGTACGCCATGTGCCGGGGCGTAGCAAGAATGCGCGGAGTGGCGTCATCGTAGAGATAGTTTGGGAGATCGGCGATGGCGCCGTCCCATCCATCGCGTGAGAAACGGCCTTGAGCTGCGCGCGCATCGCCTTCAGGGCGCGAGGGCAATACCACCAACGGGGAATCAATACGCGGAGGCGCCGGCGCCGGCGCGATTCCGGCAGCGGCAAGAATGTTTTCCAGTTCGCCCGTGCCTACGACCGCGTCAACTTCGGGAATGTCCTTGCGAATCTGGTCGCGGAAGCGCTCGACCAGGCATCCCGCAACCACCAGTTTTTTCGCCCTGCCGCCGGTCTTGTGCGCGGCCATTTCCAGGATCGTGTTTACGGATTCCTGCTGCGCGCTTTCGATGAACGAGCACGTATTGACCACGATTACGTCAGCATCCTCGGCGCGCTCGGTCAGTTCGGCTCCCGCACGCGCCAGCAGGCCCATCATGACCTCGCTGTCGACCAGATTCTTGGGGCACCCCAGGCTGACAAAGCCCACTTTTTGAGGGCGATCGGTCTGCGAGCATTCGGAAACTAGAGACTGCGACAGCTGATCGAGCACTGCGCTACTGGTGGATGTTTTGGACGACATGCGTAGCCTTCATCTTAACACCCTGTTTCCCGAGCCCAGAGTTCGTCCCACGCCGGGATCAGTGTCTTTGTGCAGCCTGAAAAGAGCAGGCATCATAAAAGTCACAGAGGGCTGACACTCGAGACGTTCAAAACAGCGGCCGTCGTGCTAGGCTAAGGACTTACCAGCCGTAATCATGGGAAGAGCACCTCGCTGGAGGCAAATAATGTCAGGGACACGACTGTGTATTGCGGTCCTGTGTGTGTTGGCTTTCGCAGCCTCACTGGCCGCTCAAGACGAGAAGAACGAACTGGGCGGAGCGATTGGCCGAGTGTTTATCAGCGATCAGAACATCCAGAACGCGAACTATTTCGATCCCGTGATCCACTCGGGCAAGGGTCTGAGCGTTGAAGGCGAATACGCCCACCGCTTCATGATTACGCCGATCTTCTCTCTCGCCGGCGAGGTGCCGGTGCTCTACAACCACCAAGTGAAACTGAATGCCGGCGCGTACCAAAATGCTGTAGTTCCTGAGAGCTACAAAGAATTCTTTGCCACTCCTGCACTGCGGGCGAATCTGTTTCCGACCACTGCGGTATCACCGTGGGTCAGTTTCGGAGCAGGCGTCGGCCATTTCAGTGAGAGCAACACGTTGGACTACAGTGGCACGAACCCCGGCAAGTCGACAACAGGGGTAGTGATTCAGGGCGGGCTGGGGCTGGACGTTGTCGTCTGGCGCCGTCTGGTGCTCCGCGGAGAAGCTCGCGACTTCTGGTCCGGAGAGCCGGATTTTCCGCTGGCCCCGACGGGGAGAACTCGGCAGCATAATTATTTCGTAGGTTTCGGCGCGTTTTGGCGGTTTTAGGACAGCTATCCGCTCTTAGCCGCTCGCTTTTCGCCTTCCACTCTTCTGAGTCGAATTAGGGCAAGAGAGCCTGCTACCGCAGCGATTAAAGGCCTTCGCGTTTAATCCGAATCGTGCGTTCTAGCGCGTGCGGGTTGCAGTTTCCACTTCCTCGTACAACTCCGGCAGGCGACGGGCGTCAGCGGCGGAGTTTCCAAAACGCGCGGATTCGTAGACTTCGGTGAAGCGGGCGACTGGCCGGCGCAGGTGGTCGTCGTCGATTTTGCCGAGGAATTCGCGCGGCGTTTGGGTAGCTGATCGTTTCACTCCTTTGCGGGCTACGGCTCGCGCCATGCGGTCGTACCACATAGCCGCTGCCTGTTCTGGCGAGCGTTCCGGATGGGCGCGCAGCCAGTGTTCGTGCAGCGCGCGCACCACGCGTCCCACATTTCCCAACACGAGAAAGATGAGGGCGACCGCTAGTCCAACGACCGCCCAGCGGATGGGCGAATGCTCGACGCGGTCCTGGCTGCGCCGCGCCCAGCGCAGCATGGCCTCGTAATGAGTGCGAGCCCAGGCTCGCGAGCCTTGCCAGAGGCTGCGCGTGCCGCTGAAGGCGGCCTGACCGAGAACATACTGGTGAGAGCTGTCGTAACTTACGATCCAGTCGCGCCAGAAGGACGCCATGGCATCGACGTAGAGTGCGAGCCTGCTCCAGCCTTGAGGAGTGCCTGCGTTGCCCGCGGGCGTGGGATCGAAAGGATACCAGCCGTATCCGGGGAAGTAAGCTTCGACCCAGGCATGAGCGTCTTTCGCTCGAATGACGTAATTCCCGGTAAAGTCGTTGAATTCGTCGCTGCGGAATCCGTTAACCACGCGCGAGGGAATGCCGAGCGCGCGCAGCATCACTGCCATGGACGACGCGAAGTATTCGCAATGGCCCTGCTTGCGCTCGAAAAGAAAATTCGCGATGGGATCTTGGGGCGTGGTGCGCGGCAACTGCAAGGTGTATCCGTAACGGTTTCGCAGGTAGTTCTCGATTGCGGAGGCACGGTCGAAATCGTTGGAGGCCGAGCCAATGATCTGGGTCGCGAGACGAGGGACGCGGGGGTCGACCGCAGGCAGTCGAAGGTAAACGGCGGAGATCTGCGGAGGATAGTTTCGTCCGGCGCTGCGCAATTCTTCGGCTGTGGGAGTAGCAATGTCGGAGACGGCTTCGTAGCGGCTGATGGCGTGCTGTACATCGAAGTCGTAGACGGCGCCGGCGGCATCAGTCGCGAGCATACGATACGGTCCGCTAACGCCGCGTGCCCACGGAGCGAGGAAGAAGACGTTGGTGCCAATCGGCTCCATCAGGACGCGATAGTGGATCAACTGCTGCCGGCCCAGGCTTCGGGTGAAGTATGACTTTAAGTCTGTGTTTTCAAGCTTAGGAATGGCAAAGCTGTTATCGGGCCAGCGCTGCAGGACGTATTGGGCATCCGCCGACTTCGACCAGGTGCGGCCATCGAATTCGGAAAGCGCGACCCCGCGCCATCGCAGATCGTAGCGTCCGACAGTATCACTGTCGATCTGTATGTGCATAACGACGGCAGTCGATTGCTGGATCTGCCCGATCTGGCCGAGTTGCACGTGATTGCTGAAGCCGGCGGAGATGTCGTTGCCGAACGAGTAGCCGCCGAGATATCCAGCCGACATGCGAGGCAGGAGAAAAAACACCGCGGCGCCGGCCGCGAGGATCATCAGCATCAGGGCGGGGGCGACGCGTACCAGTGAAAAGGCTAAATGGCGGTGTTCCCATGGGTCGCTCGAGTGCCGCGCCTGGATGCTGGCCGAGTGAGCCGAGCGGCGCATCTCCATCAACACTGCCGTGGCCACCGCCATAAGCAGAAACGCGGCAAACGAGAACAGAAACGTGCTGTCGACGGTCAGTACGGCCGAGGCCAGCACCATTAGAAATGCCAGGATCGCCAGCATTACGTAGTCGCGCTCGCGCCGCAGCGAAAACATTCGAATCACTACGCCGAACAATGCGAGATGTACGGTCGCGGGCAAGAAGCCGTGGGAAATTACGAAATAGTCGGCAGCGAAGAAGACGAAGTAGGCGATCGAGAGGGGTGTTGTCCAGCCTTCCGAGATCGAGAACTGCCGGCGCTGGGCCAGTAGATATCCGCGAATGGCCATGGCGGTTCCCGTCAGAATGGTCGAAAACAGGTCGAGGCCGCCGGTGCTGGCTAAGGTTGCAAAGCCGGTGAGCACAAGCAGATACAGCGCGACTTCAAAGTAAAAGTCGATGGCCCGGTCGAGTGCGACTCCCATGTTCGCCCGATCGACTCTGGTGCCTGCGGATTGTATGGGTGAAGACGCCATGTGCGCTCGGACAGTTCTATTGTTCGCGAATCGTGGCAAGAAGGGAAGGCTTGGGAGAGGGATTCTTGCACCGAAAGTCACGTGTTCGGACCTGGTGCACGAGTCCCCGCTCTATCCCGCCAAAGCCCGGCGAGACAAGGACGGGGCACCGAATTGTGGAATGCTAGAATGAATTTGGTCAGGCATCGGACTTACGCGACGTACTCCCGCCAACCCCGCCAGGTCCGGAAGGAAGCAACGGTAACGGGCTCTTGCGTGTGCAGTGGGCCCCCGGTGCCTGGCTTAATTTTGTCCTCCCACCCGCAGCCACACAAAATCTTTACAACCTCTTTACGACTCTTTGTGCAAACAAATTAATACTGGCGCGTCTATTGAATGTCGCGCATCAGATGATGCATGGTCCAACAAAAGTGAAAGAGGAAGAAATGAGCAATCGGGATCTATCGCCGAACAGCGCCCAGCCTGCAGTCACCATTCGCGTATCAGGAAAGCTGTTCCAGGGACACCTGTCGTACCTGGAGCAACTGGTTAGCTCTGCGATCGATTGCCGGTTGTGGCCCGTGCTGAGTTTGGCCCACCTGGAAGAGTTAGACCAAGCGGCGCTGCTGTTTCTGGTTCACGGCGAGAGTCGGGATTTCGGGATCGAGTTGTGCCCCGCCTTCATTCGCGAGTGGATGGAGCGTGAAAGGGAACGAGAATCGGCGGCTTGAGGAATTGTGGGCCGCTGCTCCTCGCGACCAGGTTAGACTTTCTGCGCTTAATCCTTCACAATACTCAGTTTCCTATCTGTTCAGACTGCGCAGGAGATCTCGTTGACGAAACCGATCCGCGCCAAAATCAGCGCTCTCGGCACTTACGTGCCGCCTCGTCTTCTCACCAACGCCGACCTGGAGAAAATGGTCGACACCAACAACGAATGGATCATGAGCCGCGTCGGCATCCGCGAGCGGCATATCGTGGACAAGGGCGTGGCCACCAGCGACTTGGCCGTCGAAGCGGCGAAGAAGGCATTGGCCCAGCTTAATCTCGCTCCCACAGATATCGAAGCCATCATCGTTGGCACGGTTACTCCCGACATGCTTTTTCCGTCGACTGCCTGCGTGGTGCAAAACAAGCTGGGGGCGAAAGGGGCGTGGGGATTCGACCTTTCGGCCGCCTGCTCGGCGTTCATCTACTCATTGCAGGTGGGAGCGCAATTCATCCGGTCGGGTGCGCATAAGCGGGTGCTGGTGATAGGGGCAGATGTTATGTCTTCGATCATCGACTATGCCGACAGGGCTACGTGCGTGATTTTCGGCGATGGAGCGGGCGCCGTGATTCTCGAAGCGGCTGAAGACGACTCGGTGGGATTGATCGACTACATCCATGAGGTCGACGGTGCGGGCGGAGAGTTTCTCTACATGCCGGGCGGCGGAAGCTTGCATCCTTCCACCAAAGAGACGGTTGAAAAAAAGATGCACTTTGTCCACCAGGACGGACAGCAAGTGTTCAAGTTTGCCGTGCGCAAGCAGACTGAACTTTGCCTGAAGCTGCTCGAACGCAACGGGCTGAAGGGCAGTGACATTGACGCGTTTATCCCGCACCAGGCGAATCTGCGGATCATCAACGCCACTGCGGATCGCCTGGGGCTGCGGCCCGACGCCGTTGTGGTCAACATCGAGCGTTACGGCAACACGACTGCGGGGACGATCCCCCTGGCGATGAATACCGCTATCGACGAAGGCAAGCTGAAGAAGGGCAGTCTGGTTATGTTGGCCTCGGTCGGAGCCGGTTTTACGATCGGGGCAACGCTTTTGCGATGGGCGTTCTAAGAGGCGGCTTCGGGCTTCCGCTGTCAGGCTTCAGACCTCCAAGGTCTAAAGCCTGACGCACGCTCATGACGTTCGTAACTTCGCGCTCGCCATTTCCGTGGCCTGAATTTTCATTGCACTGTTATTGTCTCCGTACGTCCGCCCCACGTGGGGATGTCGGCGGGCGTGTACGGCTATGATTCGCACCTTCGGTCGTTTTTTTCTGCTCACCCTTATCTTGGCTACTTTGGGCCCGGTTCGACTGGCCGCCCAGCAGGCTGATCCGCGCGAAGCTAAGTTGCTGGTGCTGGAGCGCATGTGGAACGAAGCTCAGGTCAATCGCGACTCCTCGGCCTTGAATGCGCTGGTCGGCAGCCGATTCGTCAACACGGAATGGGATGGAGAAGTCAGCGACAAGCAGCGATTTCTCGCCGATATCAAAGATCCGCGTTTCAAACCTACGCTAGCCACTATCCAGGACGTTAAGATGAACTTCTTCGGCGACACCGCGGTGGTCACCGGTACCTATCACACGGCGGGAACGTATCAGGGCAAGCCCTACGATCATATTGGCCGATTTACCGATACCTGGATTTTCGACAGCGGCCAGTGGCAGTGCGTCGCCAGCCATACCAGCCTGATAAAGAAGTAGCTGCGGTTTCTCCTTCGGTAACGCTCTTGTTTTATAGCTCACAAAATATTCTTATGTGCGAGTCCGCGTCCGCAGGGGCTGCCGATGATCTAATCAAGCGCGGGCTTGTGTCATCGTCGTCTTATCCCGCGCAGGATTCCCCGGCATGGAAGCCATAGCTCGGCCTCGCGCGTGGAAGGTTTTGCTGGCCTTCGCCGTCATCTACTTCGTCTGGGGATCGACTTTTTTGGCAATCCGCGTGGGCGTTCGTGAGATGCCTCCGTTTCTTCTGGCGGGGATCCGGTTTGTGGTTGCGGGAGCTGTTCTGTATGGCTGGATGCGCGCCCGTGGCACGCCTTCACCCACGCTGCGCCAGTGGGGTGGAATTTCCTTGCTGGCAATTCTGATTTTTGTTTTCGATTATGGACTGGTGTTCTGGGCAGAAAAGCGCGTGCCCTCAGGGGCGACAGCGGTCATGATGGCGACAATTCCGGCGTTCATGGCTATTTCGGAGATCGTCATTCTAAAGACTCAGCGGCTCACTCTGCGCTTGGCAATCGCGCTGATGGTTGGGATGTCCGGCGTAGCGGTTCTGGTCGGACACTCGATGAGGCTGGGCGAAGCGCCGATCAATCAGTCCGGCGCATGTGCATTGATCGTTGGAGCGGTGAGTTGGTCGATTGGATCGGTGCTGTCGCGCAGAGTCCCGCTGCCGGAGTCCAAAGTTATGAGTTCAGGAGCGCAGATGCTTGCGGGCGGAATCTTCCTGACACTGGCCGCGGCGGGGTTGGGAGAATTTCACGGCTTCCACGCTCAAGCTGTCTCTCGCTTAGCGTGGTTGGCGCTGGCATATCTGATTGTGGCTGGTTCCATCGTGGCGTACACGGCCTACGTCTGGCTGATTCATCACGAATCACCGACCAAGGTCGGCACCTATGCGTATGTAAATCCGGTGGTCGCGGTGCTGCTGGGATATTTCCTGGGAGGCGAAGTGATCGGGCTAAGAACGATGTTGGGAACGGCGTTTGTGCTGGCGAGTGTGGTGGTAATTGCGACCGCGAGGAAGCCCGCAGTCAGAAAGGAAGCGAGTGGAGCGGAGCTCGCGGAACAATCTTCCTAACAACCCGTGCGCTTCAGCGGATGCGCAACAGGACCGCGATGTACGCTCGAACCCGGCTCAACAGTGCGGGTTCCGCTTTGGAATGAAAGGCAATAGCGCGCGCTTTCCAGTCCATGCTCTTAAGGTGATCCACGAGGACCGCACCTTCGACCTGATCGACAACAGCCGGAAGCGCGAACGGATACGGTTTTCGCTTGCTCGTAAGAGGGCAGACCACCGCCAGACCACTAAGCCGGTTGTAGTTTTGATCGGTGAGCACCAGGGCCGGGCGGCGCTTTGCTTGCTCGCGTCCAGCCTGCGGGTCGAAATCCAGCCACACAATGTCTCCCGCATCCGGTACGTAGCGGGCTACCATTCAATGATTTCCTTCCCTCGATCAGGCCCCCATTTGGTTTCTGGGTGGCGGTTTTCGGGCGTGATTTGTGACACTAGCTCTTCTAGGGTCGGAATAGTTTCGGCCGCGCGCAACTCGATGCGCCCTTGCAACGCCTCGATCACGATAGAATCGCCTTCCTTCAGACGAGCCTGTTCAGCTACATTTTTGGGAATGCGAACAGCGAGACTGTTTCCCCACTTCGCCACTTGCGCTTTCGGCACGTCGTCCTCTCGGTAGACACACAGTATACACCTATGTAGCTACACTGTATATACATTGGTAAACCGCTAGGGTCGCGTCATTCTCTCCGGCTTCATCAGCTGATCGAATTCCTCGCCGGTTAGATATCCCAGCTTCAGCGCGGCTTCGCGCAGGCTGGAGTGCTCGACATGCGCTGTGTGGGCGATCTGTGCGGCTTTGTCATATCCGACCTTCGGGGCCAGCGCGGTGACCAGCATCAGCGAATTCTTGACGTACCAATCCACCTTGGCGCGATCGACCTCGATGCCCTTGAGCATGTATTCGACATAGCCGTGGCAGGCGTCCGTGATGAGCGTAACCGAGTGCAGGAAGTTGTAGATGATTACGGGCTTGAACACGTTGAGTTCGAAGTTGCCCTGTGAGCCGGCGAATCCAACGGCGGCAGTTGCGCCATGAACCTGCACGCAGACCATGGTCATGGCTTCGCACTGCGTGGGATTCACTTTGCCGGGCATGATCGACGATCCGGGCTCGTTTTCGGGGATCGACAATTCTCCCAGGCCGCAGCGCGGGCCGGATGCCAGCCACCGAATGTCGTTCGAGATTTTCATCAATGACGCGGCCAAAGTTTCCATCGCGCCCTGCGCGAAGACAATTTCATCGTGGGCGGAGAGCGCGGCGAACTTGTTGCCGTGCGAGCGGAAGGGTAGTCGGGTGAGTTCGGCAATTTTTTTCGCGGCACGTTCCGCGAACTCAGGATGCGCGTTTAGTCCCGTGCCGACTGCCGTGCCTCCAATGGCGAGGTCGTAGAGGCCGTCTAGTACTTGTTCCAGGCGGTGGATGTCGCGCTCCAGCAGGCTGGCCCATCCGCCAAACTCCTGGCCGAAGGTGAGAGGGACGGCATCCTGCAGGTGAGTGCGGCCGATCTTAACTACATCGTGAAATTCTTTTGCTTTGGCTGCGATTGCTTCACAGACAGTCTGGATCGCGGGAATGAGAGCGTTCTTCACTTGCGTCGCTGCCGCGATGTGCATGGCCGCTGGAAACGTATCGTTTGACGACTGCGACATGTTGACGTCATCGTTGGGATGGATCGGCTTTTTCGATCCCATCTCGCCTCCCGCGATCTCAATCGCGCGGTTGGAGATGACCTCGTTCACGTTCATGTTGGTCTGCGTGCCGCTGCCGGTCTGCCATATCCGTAGCGGAAACTGGTCGTGCAATCTGCCGGAGATGACCTCGTCGGCGGCTCGCACGATAAGTTTGGTCTTGTCGGCCGGGAGTTTGCCGAGGTCCTGATTCACCAAGGCGCAGGCCTTCTTCAATACACCGAAAGCACGAATGAGTTCCGGCGGCATGGTGTCGCGGCCAATGTTGAAATGCAGCAGAGAACGCTGCGTTTGCGCGCCCCAGTAGACATTCGCCGGGACTTCGATCTTGCCCATGCTGTCGGATTCGATACGAGTCGTGGAAATGACGGTCTCCTGTACGTGGGGCCGTAGTGCGAGGCGCAAAGGTCTCTCGGCGTGTATGACGAACTGAGTATTATACGGCTGGTGAGACGCAGCCGGTTAGAATTGAAGCATAGCCAACGCGTAAATCAAAGAACCCTCCCCCTGCGATTCACCCCGCGAAATCCTGCGTGCCGATTTCATGGAACCTCCTGGGCTCTCGACTCTCGACCTTCGAGTGCCGTTGGCCCGAATTGCCGAGATTGTTCACGAGCGTCGTGGGATTACTCCGGATACTGCCCTGCGCTTGGCGAGATACTTCAATACCAGTGCCGGTTTCTGGATGAATCTTCAGACGGCTTACGATCTCGAAGTCGCCGAGGACAAGTTGGCGCGCGCGATCGAAAGAGAAATACGTCCTGCTTCGGTGGCAGCCGCGAATTCGTTGTCTTAGATCCTTTACGCCCGCGACCCCCAGTCTCCTGTCAAATCCCGCGTGCTAGAATCATCGCTTTCCAATTTGTGCCAGAAGTGCTTCCGGGCGACTCTGTTGCATGCCTGACTTTCTCACCGACGAAGAGATCGAAGCCAGACCTAAACCCAAGGCCAAGACTCGCCACGAAATGAAAACGGACGTCATGGTGATCGGCGCCGGGCCGACGGGGCTAGCCTGCGCTATCGAGGCCCAGAAAATAGGGCTGAAAGTGATCGTCGTCGACAAGGGATGTCTGGTGAACTCGCTGTTTCACTACCCGCCGAAAATGGTCTTTTTTACGACGCCGGAGTTGCTTGAGATCGGGGACATTCCTTTCACCACGGCGCTCCAGAAACCTACGCGGGAAGAGGCGCTTGAGTACTATCGCAAAGTTTCCGAACACTACAAACTGGATGTTCGGCAATATGAATGGGTAAAGACCGTACTCGGAGAAGATGGAAACTTCAGCATCACCGCGACCGATCGGACCGGCCGTCCGCACGACTACCGCACAAAGAAAGTTGTTGTTTCGACCGGATACTATGATCTGGCGAACCAGCTCGGGATCCCCGGCGAAGAGTTTCCCAAGGTCTCGCATTACTACGGCGAGCCGCATCCCTACTACGATACCGACGTCCTGGTGATCGGCGGCAAGAATTCTGCGGCCATCGCTTCGCTCGATCTGTGGCGGCACGGCGCACGCGTTACGCTGGTGTATCGCGGGTCGCAGTTGCACCATCACGTCAAATACTGGGTCAAGCCGGACATCGAGAATCGCATCAAGGCGGGGGAGATCGAAGCCTACTTCAGCAGCTCCGTGCAAGAGATCGGCGTCGATCACGTATTATTGAACACGCCCCGCGGGTCCGTGCGCTTGAAGAACGACTTCGTTCTGGCGCTGATCGGTTACCATCCGGACTACGATTTCCTGCGCAGCATGGGCATCGAACTGTCGGAAGAACAATGCCGGCCGGTGTGCGATCCAGTGTCATTGGAGAGTAACGTGCATGGAATCTATGTCGCGGGCGTGATCGTCGCGGGATCGCGTACGAACGAAATCTTCATCGAAAACGGGCGCTTCCACGGCCAGCAGATCGCCGCGGATTTGAAGTTGAAGCTGAAACCATAAACACACCGCAATCTTTGCCTCACACTCCTTCCACCCTGTAGATTAAATCACTCGCATGGAGCTCCCACCAGAGCACGGGATTGCATCGATCTCCCTGGCGTCCTACGCTCGCCTGCTGGGCGGAAACCGAAATTTCCGCAGATTGTGGCTGGCGCAGATCGTCAGCGAAATCGGAGACTGGTTCTACACGCTGTCGATCTACACGCTTCTATTGCAGTTGACCGGGCAAGCCGGTTCTGTCGCGCTGGCGCTGGTGTTGCAAGTCCTGCCGCAGGCCTTGGTGGGGCCGACTGCCGGTGTAGTGAACGACAGGTTACGCCGCAAGCACGTGATGATTGCCGCCGACCTGATTCGTTGTGTGGTGGTCCTTACGATGCTGTTGGTGCGGTCGCGTTCGACGGTGTGGCTGGTGTATCCATTGCTGCTGGCGGAAACGACGATGGCGGCGTTCTTCGAACCGGCACGCAGCTCAGTGATACCGAATATCGCGGCCGAAGGAGAGATTCTGGTCGCCAACACTCTGTCATCGGCAACGTGGTCGGTGAACCTGGTGATCGGGGCTTCGGTCGGGGGCGTCGTGGCTGCGTTTTTCGGACGCGAGACCGTTTTCGTCCTCAACGCGCTGTCGTTTCTCGTTTCGGCGATCCTGATTGGGGGGATGCGCTTTTCTGAACCGCATGCTGAATCTGCCGCCCCATTGCGGGGCCGCGACCTGGTCGATTTTTCTCCTGTAATCGAGGGATTGCGCTACATACGCAGTCATCGAACGCTGTTTCCTGCCGTGTTTGCCAAGGCCGGAGAACTCATGGTCGGGCCGAGTTGGGTGATCTTTACGGTGATGGGTGCACGCGAATTTGCGATTCACCGGCCCGGCTTGAACAGTGCAGGCAGCGCAATGCTCGGCATGAGCATTCTTCTTGCCGGGCGCGGCGTTGGCGCGCTGGCGGGCCCGTTAATTTCGGCGCGCTGGGCGGGCCAGAGAGATCATCGACTGCGGCTGGGAATTCTGTTCGGCTATCTCGTTATCTCCGCCGGATACTGCGTATTGGGAGCCAGCCGCAGCGTCTGGATGGCGGCGGTGTGCGCCATGATGGCCCACGCCGGAGGATCGACTGTGTGGGTGTTCTCAACGACGCTGCTGCAACTGCACAGCGAAGATCGCTTTCGCGGGCGCGTCTTCGCCGCCGATCTCGGCTTGGGCAGTTTGTCTTTTGCCGTAACCGCCTATCTGGCAGGTTTGTTTCTTGATTGGGGATTTTCGGCCCGCACCGTCGCCGTCAGCGTCGGACTGATGATGCTGATTCCAGCAGCCGTATTTGCATGGGCCACGCGGAGATGGACGCCTGGGTCGGAAGAGATTCCCGCGGGGTGATCGGGCTAGGCATTGAGTGCGCGATCGATCTTGGCAGCCATAATGAAGTCGCTCTCGGTCAGGCCGTCGATCTTGTGGGTCCACATCGTGACTTCCGCTTTACCCCAGCCCAGTAGAATATCAGGATGATGGCCCTGCTCCTCGGCGAGAGCGCCGATGCGATTCACGAATGCGAGCGCCTGCTTGAAGTCGGAAAAGCGAAATTCGCGGTGGATGTGATGTTCTTTTTCTACGATCCAGTCGGGAACGCTCTGGTGCAGCGCTTCGAGTTCCTTGCCTTTGAGCGGAGGAACGCCGCCGCGGCAGGGAACACATTTCTTGTCGGCAAGTTGTTCAGTCATGCGGTTACTCCCAAAGCTTTCAAAGTATATTCAGTCTTGCTGCCGTCTTTCCCTTCGGCATTCAAACTACCTAAGCCGGGAGGGGTTCGGATACGGGTTCGGCCGGCGGCTTGAAGTACCGCTTGATCCACAGCAGATAGCCGAAGAAGACGACTAACGAAAGCAGACTCCACCACAGCACAATATGCCCGCGAAGGATGGGGCTCGATTGCAACATCCGTAGCTCGGCGTCGGAGCGTCCCATTTGTGAATAAGCCTGCATGAGGTCTGCCTTGACGTAGGTGAGTCCCATCGACAGCAGGCGTAGGGGCAGCGTGATGGCGGCGATCCACCAGCCCGTTATGTTGAGGTGATAAGTGGCGACGGCGAGATAACCATCGAGGGCGGCGAGCACGAGGAAGCACGCGGCTCCAGGAATGCCGGTGAGGTATCGTCCGAAGAAAGGAAAGATTGGGGTGGTGACGCCGACGACGAGAAGATACAGCGCTCCAACAAAAAAGACTAAGCTCGCGCCCAGGACGGGCAGGGGAGTGCGGTCGGTCCAGCGTTCGACCGGATCGCGATCGCGGCAGGTCGCGGCGACATCAGCCCGAGTGTAGAAGACCACAAAAGCGATCGGCACAACGACGAGAAAGAATGCAAGAAAGATAATGACGAGCGTCACGATAATGGCCATTGCCGCCGTGGCGATTTCGGGCGATGGCGTATTGCCTGTGTGTTGCTGGGACTGAAGCGCAGTCCGCATGGCCACAGGCATCACCGCAGTCAGCAACACCGTGATCAGCGTGCCCATAATCAACCAGTACCAGGACGTGATTAGAGTGAGCGCGCGGGCCCAACGGCGGTACTGGATCGATCCGATTCCGAGCATGACCAGGGCGACCGCGGCGAAAGCGTACGTGGAGGTCGCGGATAACAATTGGCCAGGATGCATGGCTCCGCTGGGTCCCAGGCGGGAAACAACCGCCGCGAAAGCAATCAGGGGAATCATCAGCGCTGACAGCAATCCGAGGATGATCTGGACTATGCCGAAGACCACCAGGCCGGTACTGCGGTCGGCATGTGAAGGAGGAGGCACCGGAACCGGAACGCTCAGCGCAGGACTGGGGGCAAAAACGACTGGCGCAGGCGTGAGCGAAGGAAGAAGAACCGCAGCCGGTTCGGGGTCAAGCTCGGGCGTTGCAGCGGGATCTGGCGGCAATTCGGCGTCGTCCACAGAGCCCTCCAGTTAAGATGGCGCTATCTTAGCAGGAGCATGGTATCGCCGCGCAAAACCTCGACCTCCGCGTGAGGCCGAGACTGCTGCCATACAGCGTATGCGGGATCATAGTGAATATCGTCTGCCCGCCGGGCGCCGCGGAAGCCCGTATAATTCCTACTAAATTAGGAAAAGTTGCTGGCGCGCGCTTGTAATGAGTCTTCGCAGGCCCGGGCATGGAAAGGAAAAACGGCGTGGTCGTTCTGGTTGTGGGGGGGGCAGGATATATCGGCAGTCATGCATCTCGGGCGTTGAGGCGGGCCGGGCATGAAGTGATCGTGTTCGACAATCTCAGCACAGGGTATGAATTTCTGGCTTCGGGATTTGAGTTGGTGAAAGGCGATGTTCTGGATTCGGCTGCATTGGCGCGCGTGTTGCCGCGAGCTGAGGCCATCATGCACTTTGCGGCTCATGCCTACGTCGGCGAGTCGGTTACGAATCCGAAAAAGTATTTTCACAACAACGTTGAAGGCGGTCTTTCGCTGCTGAACGCGGCACTCGATGCGGGCGTGAAGAAAATTATTTTTTCGTCGACGTGCGCCGTGTATGGCGAGCCAGCGAAAGTTCCGATCGACGAGAGCACGACGCGGCAGCCGGTGAATCCGTATGGCGTCTCGAAGATGTTTTTTGAGCAGGCATTAGAGGCTTATGACCGGGCCTATGGTTTCCGTTACGCCAGCCTGCGCTATTTCAATGCTGCGGGCGCGGATGAGAGTGGCGAGATTGGGGAGTTGCATGATCCCGAGACGCATCTGATTCCGGTGGCTTTGCGAGCGGCGGCGGGGCTGGGTCCGGAGTTGCAGGTCTTTGGCTCGGATTATCCGACGCCGGATGGGACCAGCATTCGCGACTATATTCATGTGAACGACCTGGCGAGCGCGCACGTGAAAGCCCTGGAACACTTGACGGCGGGCAAGGAAAGCTTTGCCGTCAATCTGGGTACGGGTAGCGGATACTCGGTACTGGACGTGATTGCCGCCGTCGAAGAGGCCACGGGTAAGCGGGTGCCGCGCAAGATCGTGGCCAGGCGCGCGGGCGATCCTCCGGCGCTGGTGGCGAATCCGGCGAAGGCGCAGGAGTTGCTGGAGTGGAAGGCGACGCGGGGTTTACACGATGTAGTCCAAACAGCGTGGAATTGGATGGAGCGGCAAGCGGCGGTTCGGTGAAATCATCAAACAACATCACTAACCACTAACACGACCGCGAGCGGTCTTCGCATTGCTCGTGTTCTTCGTGGTTTCCCAGACAGGCGGGGTACCTTATGGCAAGCGATCTAGCGGGCGATCTGACGGGAAAGAAAATTGCGTTTCTGGGCGCGGGGAAGATGGGTGGAATCATTCTTCAGGCGCTCCTGAAAACCGGTCTGCTCTCGGCGAAGTCGACGTGCGCGACGGTGGCACATCCGGAGCGCGCCCGGGCCCTCACGTCGAAACTCAAAATCAAAGTTGGGACGAACAACGCCGAGGCCGTGAAGGGCGCCGACATCATTGTGATTGCGGTGAAGCCGCAAGTGGTCGAGGACGTAGTGCGCGAGATCAGCGGGCAACTTACGCCGAAGCAGATGATCGTGTCGGTGGCGGCTTCGGTGCCGACAACGATGATCGAGCGCGACCTTGCACCGAATGTGCCGGTGATTCGCGCCATGCCGAATACTCCGTGTATGCAGGGCGCCGGCATGACGGCGATCTGCAAGGGCAAATACGCCAGCGCGAAACACGTGGCGCTAACCTGCCACATGTTTGACGTGGTCGGCCGAACCGTTGTAGTGGATGAGAAGCACATGGACGCTGTTACAGCACTTTCGGCCAGCGGCCCCGCCTACATTTACATCATTCTGGAATCGCTGGCCGAGGCGGGAGTGAAAGTCGGATTGCCGCGCGATATCGCTACCCTGCTGGCAGCGCAAACTACATTGGGTGCTGCCCGCGTGGTACTTGAGACGGGCGATCATCCCGCTCTGCTGAAAGATGCCGTGACGACGCCGGCTGGATGCACGATCGACGGAATCATGGAACTGGAAGAGGGGAAGCTGCGAGTCACGCTGATCAAAGCGGTGGTGAAAGCGGCGCAGCGGGCCAAGGAATTGGCGTATAGCTGATGGTTTTGGTTGTTTTCAATCTGTCCCTGCATCTGAATTCACCGGTTTGCCGCGGGTAAAGCAGCTCGAGACCTTTTCGCCTGTCACAAACTTAATTGTCCCCGACTGATCGTTGCAGAATGTTTTCAGTCCCGCGTCGGAGTCGCTGGGCACGGCGGTGACGCGGAACTTCGTGGGCGGATTTCCGTCGCAATCAGTGAGAGCAAAACTATATCCGTTCCAGTCGTTGGTGCCCTGACCAGGATCGAAAGGCACATTGTCTTCTCCAGGGGTGGCCGCTTGATCGCGGGCAAACAGAGTCGGCATCGAGCAGGTATAGCCCTGATCAGGGTGTCTGGCTATGTAACCTGCTTCGGCTCCAGCGATGAGGGTCAGACGCATTTTGGCCTGAGCCTCATTGGCCTCGTCCTGCTGCTTGCGGAGTCCCTTGAGATAGTCGGAATCGGTCAGGGGTACGTGCGCGGCGGCCACGACTTCAATGAGTCGCCAGACTTCTTTTTCCTGCCTGAAGGTGAAGATCAGGCGCGGGATGACGGGGAGAGATTGCAGTTGTCCGTCTTTGTAATATTGAACCGAAAGTTCGATCTCATCATCTTCGCCCATCAGGCTGTCGCGTTCCACGTTGACTTCGATTTTTTCACGGTGATCATTTTGCTCGCTGACGAGCAGCGTTGAACCTGTGTCGAAAGTCTCAAACTGCTCGCCCTGCCCGGCTAGTTGGCGACCGATGCTCGAAATACGGAGAATCATGTTCGTCTCGGGAGATTCGCCCTTGCGAATCAGGGTATGTCGCGCATCTTCGGGCAGATGTTTCGTGAAGTCGTTGTCACCCTTGCCGATGAACATCTCAATCAGCGCCTGCCGTGCGGACTGGGGCGGGGGCTGCGGCGGAGTGGGGGGCGAGGTCTGAGCTTGAACCACGGTACTGCTAACGAACGCAGCCAATGAAACGATCACGCTCACGCAAAGCTTGCGCACAATCGTCCTCCCTGCATGGACGTCTCGGCCACGCATCAGGATATTCTACAGTTGATAAGACTCCGTGGCCGGCCTGGCGGTTCCAGCCGCGTGCGGGCTTCGTGCTACAGTTTTCTCCAACACCCGCGTGACGAGCAAACCTTGAATCTCGACTTTTGAATCTCATGGAACCACGGCTCATTCTGATCCACCTGCTGCTCAAGCTGGGCGTGGCCACGACCATCTCCAGCAGCCTGGTGCGTTCGTTGGAATTCAAGTCGCTGCTGTTTCGCGAAGAGCGTACGCTACGGCAGAAAATTTACCTGGTTCTGTGGTTCGGGCTGCCGGTGATGATCGGCGTCTGGATCCGTATTTCGCAGAAGAGTTTCCTGGCTGGCGATCTTGGTTTTGAAACGACCCTACTTCTGGGCGTGATAGGCGGGCGCTGGGCGGGTTCGCTGGGCGGAGTCCTGATGGGGTTCCCTGCCATGTTGCATGGCGAGTGGGCGACGCTGCCATTCCTGGTGTTGTGCGGCTTTATTTCTGGCCAACTGCGCACCATGGCGCTCGACAAGGAAGATATCTGGTCGTTCTCGCCGTTTATTGATCTCAGCATCTACCGTCTGATCCGGCGCAATCTGCCCCGGCCACGCCTATTCGATTGGCAGATCATGTTTTTCACGACCGTAGTGGGGCTGCGTTTCGTGCAGACTGAACTGTCACGCTATTTCCCGCGCTCGATTTTCACTCTTGAGAGTCCCGGAAACGTATGGGTGGAAATTGCGATCTACGCTGCATCAGTGATCGCCATTGGGATCGAGCTTAAGATTTTCAACAGCGTCCGAATTCAGATCAAACTGGAAGAACAGGAACGTCTTCTGCTGCACGCGCGCATGGAAGCGCTGCAAAACCAGATCAACCCTCACTTTCTGTTTAACACGTTGAATTCGATTTCGTCGCTGGTGCGCTTCGACCCAGACATGGCGCGGGATGTGATCTTCAAGCTGGCTACGATTCTTCGACGCCTGCTGAATACGAGCGAAGCCTTCGCGCCGCTGCGAGATGAATTCGAATTCATTGACAACTATCTTGATATCGAAGTTGTGCGCTTCGGGCGCGACAAGTTGAGGGTAGTCAAGGAACTCGACGCTGCCTCACTCGATGTTGTAGTTCCCAGCATGTTACTGCAGCCATTGGTAGAGAATTCCATCAAACACGGTCTGGCACCCAAGGTGGAAGGAGGCAGCATTTATTTACGCAGCCGGGTTACGGAATCCAAGCTGATTATCGAAGTTGAGGATGACGGCGTCGGCATGGGCGCGGCGCAACTGGAAGAAAGCAGCAGTTGGTCCGGGATGGGAATCGGGATGGCCAATATATCCGAGCGCCTGCAGGTGCTTTACGGCGACACCGCGCGCCTGACCATCGACAGCCACCAGGGGAAGGGAACTCTGATCCGGCTCCGGTTGCCTCTGATAGAGCCCGGGAGTGCCGTCCCGGAAGGGTTCTACGCCGAGCGTTCGAGCACGCGCCGGTAAAAATCTTCGTACTGCTTGACGATTTTTGTGGAACAGAAACGCTCCAGCGCGACCGCGCGGCCCTGCCTTCCCATTTCGCGCAAGAGTTGATCGTTGCGCAGGAGTTCGATGGCGTATCCCGCCATGGTGTCGACATCACCCACCTCGGCAAGATATCCGCTCTTGCCGTGATCGATGACCTCAGGCACGCCGCCGGCCCGTGTCGCGATCGGAACGACTTCGCAGGCCATGGCTTCGAGAGCGGCAAGCCCGAACGATTCCAGTTCGCTCGGCATGAGCATAATGTCGGCGGCGGCCACGATCTGTTGAATCTGATCCTGCTTGCCGAGAAACAGGACGTCGTCGTGAATCCCTTTCTGAACGGCCAGCCACTCGGCTACGGAACGGTCGGGACCGTCTCCGATCAATAGCAGTTTGCATGGAATCTGCTTGTGAACGCGATCAAAAATCTCTACCACGTCGGTGAGGCGCTTCACGGGACGAAAATTCGACAGGTGTACCAGCACGCGTTCACCGTTCGGAGCATATTCCTTCCGCAATTCGGAGACCGCTTCAGGATTGCGATGGTAGACGTCGCAGTTGACCGAGTTGTAAATCACCTCGATGCTGTTCTTCACGTCGAAGACGCGCAGCGTGCGTTCCCGCAGGTAGTTCGAAATCGCGGTGACGCCATCGCTCTGCTCGATCGAATAACGGGTGATTGGAAGATAGGAGCGATCAAGGCCGACCAGAGTAATGTCCGTTCCGTGCAGCGTCGTGACAAAGGGCAGGCGCCGGCCGCGCGGTCCTTCGGCCAGCATCTGCCGCGCCAGTAGCGCGCTCACCGAATGTGGAATGGCGTAGTGAACGTGCAACAGATCGAGATCGTAAAGTTGTGCGACCTCAGCCATGCGCGTCGCCAGCGCCAGATCGTACGGAGGGTAGTCAAAGAGCGGGTATCGCGAAACCTCGACTTCGTGATAGTGAATGTTGGCTTCCGAGCCCCGCAGGCGGATGGGTTGGGCATACGAAATGAAATGAATTTCGTGACCGCGCTGCGCCAGTTCCAGCCCGAGCTCGGTGGCCACGACTCCACTGCCGCCGTACGTGGGATAGCAAGTGATTCCAATTTTCATGCGCGAGAGCCCGCACTCCGGTGGTTCCCGTGATTCGATGGCTGGAAAGCGCGGTGGTTGCAGATTTTACACGAAGGGGAGGATTCGGGATTAGCGGACGAGTATTAGCCGCTGCTCTTCGGGCCCAAGGCCACGGGATCTACAGTGTCCAGATGCGCTTGGAATCGTTTTTTGGTTTCCTCAGGCATGCCCGTAAATTCGATCCCCATGCCGACGCCGGGATCGCGAGTGCGAACGATCGCGCTGGGCGAGAGCCGTTCTTCGCCCATCCAGAAATCCACACGCAGCGCGGTGGCAACCGGCAGTGGCATGACCGTTTCTACATAACAGCCATTGCCGCTGATGTCTGTTGCATTGACTCGAAGAGGAGTATTGACTCGTTCGTCCCGCAGTTCGAGAGGAAAGGAAATCTTGTGGCGCGCAAATTTTCTGCGGTTGTCCGGATTCTGCAGCGCGCGCTCTTCTGGTTTCATGTCCGGAGGCAGCTTCGCCGCCCACGGACACTCCTGATCGGCCACGAGCTGAACGCCGGCCTGAGTTTTCTTGAGGGCCCCCGCGTCCACCATCCAGATCACTTTGCAGCGAGCTTTGCGGCCCTCGTATTGCACACCGATGACGTCGCCAACCTTCAGCGTCTGCTCGATGCCGTAGAGGCACGCGCCCGTCGCGCTAATATCGTGTGCGATAGCGTTCTGGAAGAACGGTTGGTCGTTGGCACCCATGCCCCACACCCGGACCTTTAAGTCCAGGGTCGCGCGCGGAGCTGACCCTTGGGCCGACATGAGCGATGAACCTCCCGCCTCACAAAAACAGGGCTATATGAAAATCATCACATCAGTTAATGCTATGCGGTAGGTTACCAGAGTACTCCAAGGCTTGATCAGTTAAATCGCTGACATCAGTGAGGCAGTGGGCCGGCTACGAAGTCGCGATATGAAATCAGTTCAATGCCTTCTCGTAAGAGAATGTCGCGTGCGGCGCCCAAAGTCAGAACTCGCAATTCGGTCTCGCGGGACTCCCGCAGACGGGTCTTTGAGCGCTGCAGATCCGCATCGTTGTATCCGGGGTGGCAGACAAACTCCCATGTGCCCTCGGGAATGTTGCGGGCAATGGCTTCGAACAGGGTCTCATCGAGGGCACCGGTGACTTCAATGCCAAGCGTGCCGTCGGGCGTAACGAAACCTTCGCGAGCCACGGCCTCGCGAAACTTCCTGGCAAAGCGGCGCAGGACCTGCACCTCGGCATAGCGGGTCCAGAGATTCGGGCGCGCGAGCAGTTGGCTCGAGCGCAACGGCATACGCTGTCCAAAGGGATTGCGCACCGCGCGTACTCCTCGTGAGCTGGCCGCGCGCAGCAGGGGCCGCAGGATTTTCGGGAACAGATGCGTGTGCTTGTGAGTGTCGATGTGGGAGACGCTGATGCCCGCGGATTGGATCTTTAGAATCTGCGCCGTGGCTTCGGCAGCGATCTCCTCAGGATTGATACGGCCCGCGATGGCGCGCGCAGCAAAGGTCTTCAGCCCATCGCGGAAATGTATCGCCGGAGGTCGCGCGATGAGGGAAGGGAGTTTCTCAGAGCTGAGAACTGGCTGGCCATCGATGAGTACAACATGGCAGCCGATACTCAATCGGGGAACCGTTTTCGCCAAGTCTGCCGCCTGGGCGAAGGCTGGGCCATTCGCCATCAGCGTCGTGGAGGTCACAACTCCAGAAGTGTGAGCTTCGACGATGGCCCGGTTCACCCCGGAAGTGAAACCGAAATCATCAGCGTTGACGATCAGACGCCGCACACAGCCAGTCTAGCAGGGGCACACGGTGGCGCCGGCGTTCGCTTTTCCCCTTCACACAGTGGCGCCTGAAAAGAAGGAGTTAGACCTCACTTGAGCTTAAGGCATTAAACGCAGCGCGTTGCCGCTTTTTCGCGAGTAACGTATACTCAAGAAAGCGCGGTTCGCGCGGATGCCCCTCAATTGAATTCCAAGCCGTCGGCTTGACGAGCCGCACGCGATAGTACGAGGGGGCGGTTAGCTCAGCTGGTTAGAGCGCCTGCCTTACAAGCAGGAGGTCGCAGGTTCGAGTCCTGCACTGCCCACCATCTGGCGCACCACCGAGCAAAGTTGGGGACGTAGTTCAGTTGGTTAGAACGCTGCCTTCTAACCGCCGTCCCTAGTTTTCAATCACTTACCTCCTTTGGTGTCCGCTTTGGTGTCCATTCTTCCTCCGTTTGACCGAATCCCCAACCCACAGTAACGTCCTCCCCACTAAGGGAGGCACTATGGCTCGGTCCAAACAGTACGCGCAGAGGGTCAATATTCTCAAGAAGGTTCGAGTCGGCCAGGCGTGGAAACTCACCTCGGTCATCGAGCGAAACGGAAAGATCGTGCGCGACCACGTCCTCATTTCTGGCTGTGACGAACACCATCCTGAAGGGGGCTACTACCTGGAGTGGTACCAGAACGGAAAACGAAAGCGCCAAGCAGTTCGAGACTTTGCGGATGTGATCGAAGCCGCGCGTCACAAGTCGATCGAGGTCAACGCGCAGAAGGCGGGAATCATAGAGGCAAGCCAGGAATCGGCACAGCAGAGCATCACGTATCAGTCAAGCTATTGACGAGTATCTTGATTTTATTAAGGCATCACCGCAAAGAACGAACCTACGTCACCTACCGCTACACGCTCGACAAACTTCTCAGAGTCATGGTGCCGAAGATCTTTCGTGGACCAGGTCACCCGCGACGACATCTTGCAGTTCATGACCGATTGCTACAAACACGGTCTTGGCAAACGCACGGTTTATGACAAACTCGTCGTTGTGCTCCAGCTTTTTAAACGTTACGGAAAGATCAAACTGATTGAATCGACGGACTGGCCAGAGTACGTCGATACCATCCGTCCTATTTACGAAGCAGAAGAAATCGAGGCCATGCTCAAACACGCGGACCAGGATGAGGCCGTATTTCTCAAGTTCCTGCTCGCTTCGGGTTTCCGCGACTGCGAGGTTCGTCATGTCGCTTGGCGTGACATGGATTTTCGCAATAGTCTGGTGCGCGTGACTGCCAAACCGCTTTGGGGGTTCGGGCCGAAAAACTGGGAGGAGCGGGCCGTGCCGCTTCCTACCGCTCTTGTAGAGCAGCTGCAAGGACTCCGAGAACGGAGACACGGGTTACCTTCACAACTAGTCTTTCCGAATTCAAAAGGGAATCCCGACAGTGAAAATGACATGATCGTCAAGCGCGTGGCTGAGCTCGCCGAATTGAACTGCGGACAGTGCGTCACAAAACACGGAAACAAATGCGCCAAAGGGCCGTACTGCCGGCATTTCTTCCTCCACAAGTTCCGGCACACTTTTGCAACAGAGCATTTGAGGCACGGCGTCGACATCCGGACACTGCAAAACTGGATGGGCCATCGTGACATTAAGTCCACCATGGTCTACCTGAAGGGTGTGCAATCGAAAGACGCACTTGGCAAAAGTCAATGCAGGGGCTTTGGCCCGTTACGTTGCGTGACGAGGTTAGGTCCCAATGCAGGCTAATTTGAGCCGCCGGAGAGGACCTGGAAGCTCGAAGCCGTTTGACGGAAATCTCGGACTGTTTTAAACAATCGAGATTGCTTCGCGTCAGGGGGCATAATCGTCTTCTGTTGAGGTGCACGAATATGAGTCTGATAGATCAATTGGAAAAAGAAACCCGCGTTTTGCGCGCACGGGACGTTGCAAAGATTGTTCCAAGTCACACCCCAGCATGTCTATAAGATGGCGGCAGGCGGGAGACTTCCATCCTTTCGATTGGCTGGGGCAATTCGTTTCGATCCTCATGAATTGGCGAACTGGCTTCGAAAAGCGCAGCCAGTTCCTTATAGGCCGGAACACGGCAACCAATTGCGTCGTAGCGCATAGTTCGTGGCTGGCGGTGCTTTAGCAACTCCGTTGTCGGACCGAAGGGTAAAGAGTCACCACCCGAATTGTTCTCAGTTCATAATTCTGGCTGGAAGTGTTGCCGTTCGCCGTGATTAACAACGCGTTCGCGTGTCAGCTGGCGACTGTGGGATGTTTCTGGATCGTTGCTACCTTCCTCGCCGTCGTAGCAGGTAAAGCTGGTGGTGGAAGAAGCAATGGACAGAAGCTTTCCCGAAGTCCTGTGCCGACAAGTCATTCGTGTGTTTACGCCCTAGACGGGCCGGGTCGGCATCCGGGATCACTCCAAAGTAGCTACCGACATCCCGTGGCCATCAGAAAACCGAAGAACGCACCCTACTCGAAGCTCACTTGATTATTTCCCACAAGAGCTGTATTGATGAGCGGGTAGGACCGTATTGAAGCCTCCAAATGTTGATCGCTCACGAGATTAGCACCGGAATAAAGTTCGATGACAAGAAACTAGCCGTAACCCTCGTACAACCACACTTTCGTCTAGCGCTGGCAGGCAACGCATATCGCCTCGAACAGGCCTTCGCCGCCGTACAGAGGCAAACAATACGCGAGATACTGGCTGGCGTCACCAAAGATTCCCCCGCCCATTTCTTGGCTTTTCCTGAATATTCCGTCCCCGAAGACATGGTCCCAGAGATGGACCAGAAAATCCGGGCCGAAGCATGGCCTCGGAATAGCGCCGTACTTGCGGGTCTGGAAGGACTCCAAATCCAGGCATTCGAAAAAATCCTTTCGCGATCCAACAATCCGGAAAAGGCAAAAGCAGTCACCGATGGAACATCCACATTTGCGAACGTTGCTGTGATCTGGACGAAGAATGACGAAGGTCACGTACACTTCTACGTTCAACCAAAACTAAAACCAAGCGGCCCCGAGCAAGCTATGCAAGGCATGTACGAAGGCCATCATTTCCTTCACTTTATTACCAACCACCTGACTTTTGGATGCCTAATTTGCTTCGATTCCATTGCCGCAGTTGGCGGCGCATTCGCGTACAGCGCAGAAGCCCTGGTGCAAGCGTTGACGCGCGATGTTCCAGACGGAAACAGTAAGAACCTGAACCTATTATTTGTCCTTCAACACAATGATCGGCCTGAGCAAACTGAGTTCATCCAATTCGCCCAGAAGGTTCTGCAGGGGGGCGACAAGTTGAATACCGGGCAGAAGGCGCCGTCTCATTCGTCAATTCTGCGCACGCGCATTACGGACGAGCTCGCCAAGAGGACTTCGGGCGTTCTGCACTCTACTACGTTCAACGAGGTAACTGGATTGAGAAAGGGGAAAATGGCCCATTATCAGTAATACCACGTACATTTGCGTTAGAAAATTCCGGGAATGGGCTCGTGCGCACCCGCTTTCGGGAGGATGGGCCGAGCGTCCACACATTTTCGTTCTACATACCCTCGCAGGTGGGTTGAGCTTCCGGCGATGTGAAGTACCCCATTGGAGAAGCTGGATGTCGGAAGATACGCAAAGACGGTTCCATGGCCCCTCGCGAGACGCCTTCGTCGCTGCAAAAGGTTTTTTTGGACTGGCTTCCGGATGACTATCCCCCTGGTGACGCACGCTTCAATTGTCCACATCAACAGGTTAAGGCGCTCGCCGAGAAAGCCTATTTCGATGTGCGGCAGCAAGTGGCGTCCGTGGGCGATACTCAACATCTGGAGGAGATAGTAAACTTGCTGCTGGTGGGCTTCCGAGAACCAACCGTGCCGGCTGCGATGAATCCTGACAAATGGCAAAAGCAGCCTTCGAACTGGTATACCAATTCATATGGCCAAGCTCTCTTGGAATTCACCTCAGTTTGTGTATGTCTGTCGATAGAAGCACAGGTTGATCTATCCCATTCCAACCATTTGTGTTCAGGCAGATGGAAAAACAGGCTCTTTACGATACTTGATGGCAAAGGAGAACAGAGCTGGGCAGACTTGTGGTCTACGTATTGGAAATGGCTAAACGACAATTCGTGGGCTGAGACAATCGGGATGAAAAACATGATATTTCCAACGAGAGTCGCCCAGATCATGCCGGCCGCCTCCTTGAAAAGAATCAAGGTGACATTCACGGAGTCCGATGTCTCCGAGAGCGGAAGCCTTCCAGAGGGCGTGCGCCCAAGAAAAGGCGATTTCTTAGACACATCGCCAGAGTTCTATGTGCTGGCGGCCACAACTCTTCGGTCTGTCCTCACGCAGCGGGACGAGCCTCATGCTAAGGAATTTTTGGGAGAAACCCTTGACACTGCCCATTGAACCAAAGCAGCTGATTCATGAACTCCAAGATATGGGCCTGCAAAACAGTATCCTGTCCGATCCATTGGTAAAGGACATAGATCTTGCCCTAGGAGGCCCTTGTTACCGGGCCTTCTTCAAGATTGTCGACGACGTGCGGCAGCTGGAGACAACTTGGCACAAGGTTCAGAACCGTATCGCCGACTACAAGGACTCAAACTCCAAATTACCGCGCGACTTGTATCTGACATTCGTGACCAGCCAACCTCGGACTCAAACCGATCTCGCCAAGATTCAAAGTGTAGTTTCGGACTCGACGATTTGCCGAAAACTGGTCCTGGCTCCGAAGCCGGACGAACTCCGCGAGGCATTGGAGACTCTCCCTTTCGTTGCCTACGAATCGTCGACAAATCGCTCGGCGCCACGCGTGCAGCAGTTTCTAGCCGCATTGAGTGCCAAAGACTATCCCAATGAAATCTTGACCCTACTTGCTGAGAGGTCCGGAGCCGACCGCATCCTGAATAGGCTACTTGACGCACCAACACCCTCGACGGTGCCGTTCGTTGCGCTCACGGACTACGGAAGCGGAGCTATCAAGATGTCGAACGCGAACACTGTCGCTTATCCAGCCTTAGCATCGAGGATTTCCGGGGCATACGCAAAATGGATCTGGACCTCTCGGGCGCAGTGACAGTGATTTATGGCAGAAACGGAACTGGAAAGACCTCGATTGTCGATGCCCTAGAGTGGGCGATCTTAGGCTCTGTCGACCGCCTCGAACAAGATTATCCAGACGATATTAGTGACCGTTCTCCTTACCTCAACCTATTTTCCGAAACCGGAATGGCAAGAGTGATCGCGACCTTGAAGATCGACAATCGTCCAGTCGTCCTAACTCGCACTTTAAGGCAGCACCAGTCGAGGGGAACACTCGAAATAGACGGTCGGATCATTTCTGACGAACACGAACTTCTTGATAGCATTATCGGACCCGAGGCGGCTAGACTCGATCTACGTAACCTGCGCGCCCTCATAAGCAGTACTCACTTTCTTTCACAAACGACTCTCAAGCAGTTTCTCTCAGGCAAGCCATCGGACAGGTACTGGTCGCTTTCCCACCTCCTCGGGACGCAGGACTTTGGTCGACTTATCGATAAGGCGCACGAAGTGCGGCGAGAGGCGGAGAAAAAGGCAACGGATCTGAAGATCAACTGGAGGGCGTCCAGAAAGAAAAGACCTTGATCGATGATCAGATCGCCGCTGCGATTCGACTCCTGACCGATTCAGGCAACAGTAAAGATCTGTCGGCCAGAGCAGCGCAACTTCTCAATTCTCTTGTGCACAAGCTCAGGACCCTCAACAGCGAGGTTGCCAATCTCTTACCCACATCGCTAGTCGATTATGGCGAGGTCCAGTCTGCCTCGAAGCTCGTTGCGGAGTGGGTACAGCGGCCCTGAGAGAACAACGCTTGCTGGACAGCAAACTCGCAATTGCTCTCAAGTCCAATCGGAATCTACCGAAGTTGTTGGCCGACCAAAGTAACCTAACCGGTTCAAGAACATCAACTGATGCTGAGTTGGAGGATTTGCAAAGACAAACCGAGGAAAAGAGAGCGGCTACGGAGCAAGTTCGCGCGGAACTCACTGCGCTGGCATCCGCTCTTGCGAGGCTGACCAGCGAAATCGATGGTTTACACGAGATCTCAGAGCTGATCATAAACATGGACAACATTCAGAAGCTCAGAAGAGCAAGAAGACGAGTTGTCTCTCATTTCCCCTGAATCGCAACGACTAAGTAACCTGTACAACGAAAGCACCTCTCTGTCGACACACAGCGTCGGACGGTTGCGGCGGCCGAAAATAAACTTTCTGGGCTGAAGGAGAAACTTGGTGCGATTGCCGACGCTCAAAGCTTGGCGAACGAGTGCTTGCAGCTCCTTCAGGAAAGGCCTTCAGTCGAGCAGCAGCTCGATCTAGCTATTCAGCAGGAGGCAGCCCAACAGGTGGAGAGGCAAGACTTTGGGGCCCAGCTGTCTGAGTTGTCCAGCGAACGCAAATCAATCGAGGAATCACTTAGGGCTGAAACTGACTCACTGCAGCGCTATAAACAGTTACTCGCAGAACTGCAACAGTTCGTCACTGATAGTGTCTGCCCGCTATGCGGCCATGACTGCAGGATTCGCATTCTCTGTCAGAGCATGTGAAATCCAGGACCGATTGGACCTCTCCTCGTTGGCGCGAGCTTCGCTCACTACTGGAAGTGGTCAATCAAAGATCCGATGTAGTCGAGAAGGCGATCAAAGTTTCCGACCAGCAACTGGCCCGGATGGCGACAACGAAGAATGGCATTGTGACACGCCTGAGACGTATCGATGCCACCGTCGATGATCTACGGGAGAAACTCGGCAACTTGGGTGTCACATTCAATGCCCACCTTGAGCAACGACCTTGCCAGTGCGCGCCGCGACGCCGAGACGGAAGCGTCCGCAGCAGTTGTAGAACTTTCCCAACTCCAATCTACACTCTGAGCAACCATACAACGAGCCAAATTGGCGGAGGAGGACAGCCGCCGATGGGCGACCAAATGCAGCAGCTCACGCAGGCCCTTCGAGAATCCGATGGTGGAATCAGTCGCATTCGACAACAGCTGAACAAGTCAGGTTTCGACTGGGTTCCGGGCCTACTTCTTAACGTCCAGGACCGAATCCGTGATCATAGCCGGGAAATTGGAGAACTGAGAGGAAAACATAATCCACTTGAAGCAGATTTCTCGCGTGCCGACTCTGAGCTGAAGCAGATTGAGTTCAAGAAAGAGGCGATTCTGAGGAACAGACACGAACAAGATCGGACTTTAGGCGCAACCGAAGAATCGATTAGACGCATTACGCAGGATCTCGTGAATGCAGGCTTCCCAGCAGAAGCACCTGAAGACCAGATTCTTGAACACATCAAGCGCTGCCGAGATCGACTGACACAGCTAGACAATGCTCAAAGCGATACTGACCAGCTACGCCAGATCAGCACCTGGCTAATC
>CAWJRY010000009.1:0-80577 GCA_963845405.1 uncultured Acidobacteriaceae bacterium
GCGCTTAACTCAGCGGTAGAGTGCCATCCTCACACGGTGGAAGTCATAGGTTCGAATCCTATAGCGCCCACCATCTTTTCAATTACTTGCCCCGCCTTCCGTGCCGTTCCCCGTGCCGTTGAGTGCAAGTCCCAGAGATTCAAGTGTCCACGGCGAACCGCGCCATGCTATCGCTCGCGGCCACGATTGCCGCGGACATTGCCCAACTGGACAAGCTCATTCATGCTTGTTCGGTCTAAAGTGGACGTGGTAAAGTGTCAAGGCGAATGCAAGGCGAAACATGATATTATCGCCCGCGGAAAGAAAAACTTCCGCCGCGTGGGTGCGAAATCTGATTTTCTCGGAGTGATCAATATTGCTCAGATTTCAGTTTCGCTGATGGCCCAAAATGAAGTCTTTTCCTGATCAGGAGGGGCTATGTCCCGTGAAGATGCTCCCTGGCTGCCACGTTGCCCAATCTGTAGACAGTCCGTCAACCTTGAAAATAGCAAGAGCGATGAGCACGGGCGGGCCATTCACGAAACCTGCTATGTCTCGATAGTCAAAACGACGGAGCGTCGCGAAAAGGCCACGGCGCGAAGCCGCTATTGAGCGCGGATCAAAACTAGACTACTGAATCCGCAAACCCTGTATTGACGCGGGTGAGGTAAGAGCCTAGTGTTCTGCTTGTGCCGCCAACACTTCCGAAACATCCCGACGCTCCCGTTAGACCAGACCTGAAACTCCTAGCGCTGCGTTCGCGCATAGCGTTTGTCTAGCATCGAACAGACAGGCGTTGCGGGGTAATGTAGAATTCCCAACCGTGACGAACGACCAAGATAGCTCACGGACCTTGCCCATATGCCCGCTTTGCGGCAAGCCTTGCCCAGTTGAGGATTGCGTCACGGATGCTGAGGGCCATGCTGTTCATCGGGATTGCTACCGGGAAGCCCTCATATCGCAGCGAGAATCTCTTTAAGGCTTAGAGCTTCTCAGCAAAACCAATGTGCGATATCGAACATTCGACTGTCAGTCTTCTAAAGACAGCCGCCCTCCTAGGCGGCCTCTAACTCTGTGGGCCGTGAGCAACAGATATTCCGGTAGCCGCGTCGGAAGTTTTCCGCAACTAATCTTCAGAATCGCACCAATAGAAGGAGAATTCCATGACCGATGAAAAGCAGAACCGCGAGCACCAAGGCGGACAGTCGTCTCAACAGCCCGGCCAACAGCAGAAGGGCCAGCCCGATCAAAAAAGTCAGCACGACCAAAAAGGGCAGCACGACTCTGAACGCGGCTCGCAGCACAGTGACGAAAAGCAGGAACGGCCCAATGATGTTGGCAACCGCAAGGCTTCATAACTAGGTCCTAGCCACGGCCAGCCCCGGTTATCAGCCGGGGCTTTTTCTTCTTTCCCGCCGCCGGTAAAACGCCCATTCCGCTTTATCGTTAGCACTTCTTAGCCCACGTTGCCGTTACCAAACTGACTAGCCGGTCCTGCCGCCCTTTCATCCATTTTGAATAGTGGCGCTCCGTGGTCTTGATGGACTCATGCCCAAGCAGCTTAGAGACTTCCTCCAGGCGGGACCCCGTTAAAAGACCTGGACACGGACCGCCGCTTTCTGGGCACACTGTAGGTTATGAGCGAAGAAAACACGAATACCGAAAATAATCCTTGGACTATTCGCGGCGGCAGCGTGAGCGCAAACCAAGTTATCTTCAAATACCCCGATCAAGTCTTTGCGGGAATCGCAACGCGCAAAGCGGACGGAACAATCAACCATCAGGGCTTTGTCTTGGTGAACAGCGTTCCCAAGAAAGGCTCAACGCTATTTGAGCGAGAGATCGTAGAGGTGCTGACTGAGGAAGAGCTGTTGAAGGACCTTGCCCGTCGTGGAACGGTGGACAAAATGGAAGCCGTTGCGGTGTTGGCCGCAAAAAATTAGCCCCGTGCCATTCCCGTGCCGTTAACGCGCAAACTAGACCGAATTAGCCGCGTAAGATGCCCTCTGCCGCGAGCTAACTACATGAAACTACGTTGTGGCACGGTTTCGAATCCTATAGCGCCCACCATTCACAGTTGACATTGCGGGAGTTACCGCGGCTTCTTTCCCAAAAATGTCCTCTGGCACTTTTCACGCCGCGAACTCGCCAATTTTCAGTCTCTGTCGCTGGCAGTGCGCGAGGACGGGACCAGCCGAAAACCGCCCCACTTTTGCAAGAACAGCTCCTCGTGGTAGCCTATTGCGCGGCAGGGGTGAGCGGGCTCGGGAGCCGGCAGCGCCTTGGCTGGTTCATTCCTTACATGGCGCTCGATCCTAAACCAGCGCGGGCACCGCTATCTCCTTTATCTGCAGAGGCTTCCACGGCCTCGTCGGATTCGGCAAAGAAGCAACTTTCACCCCGCCCCGGGGTTGAATTAGATGTGAGCACAGCCGCACTCGATCGGGGCATGCTGATGGCTGCGACGACATCGCAGACAGGGCGCGCTTTCGCACCGGGGGCGACCGGCGCGGAGTTATCCGATGCGGAAGTGATGTTGCGGGTCAAAACTGGCGATCAGGGCGCATTCGACTATCTGGTGCAGAAATATCGCCGTCCGATGGTGAGCTTTATGTATCGCATGGCGCGCAACACGGGCGCCGCGGAAGATCTGGCGCAGGAGGTTTTTCTGCGCGTCTACCGCTCGCGTGGAAGTTACGAGGCGAGCGCAAAGTTTACGACCTGGTTGTATCGCATTGCGACCAATCTCGCCGTGAATCATGCGCGCGATACACGTCATGAGCGTCCGGAAGTGACGGTCAGCCTGGATGAGCCCGACGAGGATACCGGCACTACACTGGAACTGCCGGATGGATCGCTAAACGCCGAGCAGATCATGATGCGGCGGGAGCGTATGCTGGCGATCCGGCGCAAAGTCGAAGCACTGCCGGAGCAGCAAAAGCTGGCTGTGTTCATGCATAAGTACCAGCAGATGGATTACAAGCAGATTGCGGAAGTGTTGAACAAGAGCGAGTCGGCGACCAAGTCGTTGCTCTTTCGCGCATATGAGAGTTTGCGGGAACAGTTAAAAGAATATTTGTAGCATGGCAGTTTTGTGGTTCTGTGAAGGACTCTGGCGAACTTGAGGTAAGGGGAAGCGGTTATGAACTGCGAAGAGATTCGAGAACGGATGCCCGACGTGGCGGCTGGATTCAGCGAACCAACGGCGGACGAAGGCAAGCATCTGGCAAGCTGCGAGGCTTGTGCGGAAAAGATGAAGGCGATGCGCTCCACAATGGCACTGCTCGACGAGTGGCAAGCTCCGGAGCCTACACCCTATTTTGACGTGCGCCTGCAGGCCCGGCTGCGTGAAGAAATGGCCAAGGCTCCGGCGGGGTGGTTCTCCTGGCTGCGTCGTCCGGTGCTGGCTGCGGCGCTTACCGTGCTGATGGGAGTTGGCGTCGGCTTGTTGGTCACTCGAGGCACTGGGATTTACAACACACCGCCGGGAGTAACGGCAGATTTGGAACCAGGTTCCGCGGTCAGTGATCTGCAGACCCTGGAAAAAAATCACGAGATGTATTCGGACTTTGAGTTGCTCGACGACCTCGACCTGCAGCAAGATGTCGTGGCGAATCCATAAGGAAACGCGGTTTCTGGTTTGGCCGGGAAGAGCAGCAAGGTTCACGGGGACATTTGCGAGTCGTAATATGAAGTGGCGAATTCATATGACGGAGTGGCTGGCCGCGGGCGCATTGGTGTTGGCGCTGGCTGGTTCCCTGCCCGGCCTGACGGTAAGAGGCAGTGCTCCGCAGCAGAAACATCCCGCCCAAACCTACCAACCGCCCCGGCCACCGGCGCGAACACAGGCGAAGACGCAACCCCGGGGACACGCGGGCGATTGGTTACGACGCTACAAAGACATGCCTCCGGCGGAACAGGAACGCCAATTGCAAAACGACCCCGCATTCCGCCGCCTTTCGCCGGAGCGGCAGCAACAGTTGCGGGAACGCTTGCAACATTTCTCAGACCTGCCGCCCCAGCAGCAGTTGCGCGTACTCAACCGAATGGAAACCTGGGAACACCTAACTCCCGAACAGAAAGAACATGCGCGAAACCTCTTCAGTCAGATGAAGCAGCTTCCGCCCGATAGACGGCGCATGGTCACGGCAGCCGTGCGTGACCTGCGCGCCATGCCCCCCGAGCAGCGCGAACAGGTCATCAATTCCGACCACTTCAAAGGCATGTTTTCCGATCAGGAACGGGAGATGATGAGTGAGGCTACGCGCCTGCCGCTGGCTCCCGCCGAGGGCGGAGAGACAGGGCCCTAGGCGTGAGGAGCGCAGTTTTCAGTTTCTAGTCTGAGTTACTTGCGGTACACATCTTTCGATCTCCGACGCGTGTCCATAAGGCAATATGAATCCATGTATTCAACGTATTCATCCCTGCTCGATATAGCACAATCCGGCACCCTCGACCAGAGGGCCAAAACTCATGCCCTCAGCATGTTGCGGGCGATGAAGAATACGTTAGCGGGACGCTCGCCCAGCCGCCGCATAAAGTAGGGATACCACTCCGTCCCAAACGGGATATACACGCGCATGCGCCATCCATCGCGCACCAGACTCTGCTGCAGGTCGCGGCGAATTCCGTACAGCATTTGAAACTCGAATGACTCCGGCGCGATTTTCTCCTTCTTCGCAAAGGCCTGTGCCTGGCGAATGATGTTTTCGTCATGAGTGGCCAGACCGTGATAGATGCCGCTCTTCATCAGGGTTTTCATCAGTTTGAGGTAGTTTGCATCCACGTCAGCCTTGTCTTCGAAGGCGATATTCGCCGGCTCTTTGTATGCTCCCTTGCACAGGCGAATGCGAATTCCCTCCGCCAGCAACTTCTCGACGTCATTCTCAGAGCGCTTGAGATACGCCTGAATCACCGTGCCGACGCTGTTTTGATTTCCCGGCATTCGGTGCAGTTCGTGTACGAAATCAAGCGTGCGCTGCGTGTAAGGAGACCCCTCCATATCGACACGCACAAAACCAGGAGGCGTCATTGCCGCCGCGCGGGCCACAAGTCCGCTAACGATGTCGCGCGCAAGTTGCTCATCCACGTCGAGGCCCATGTGAGTCAGCTTGAGGCTGATGTTGGCATTGAGCTTCGCCGCCGTAATCGCGTCGAGAATCTGCTGGTAGAGTTGCGCGCTGTGGCGTGCTTCTTCGGGATTGGTGACGTTCTCGCCCAGGTTGTCGATGCTCACGCTCATGCCGGCCCGGTTTACAGCCTGGGTGGCGCGGACTGCATCGGCGATTTCGGTCCCCGCGACGAAGCGGCCGGAAACGCGACGCCCCAGCGCGGAGCGCTCGGCAAAACTGCGCACGGCACGGTTTTCAGAAAGGCGGACGAAGAACGTCCTCAACATGCGCCGTGCCTCACTTGGCGTGTTCTTCTAGAAACTTCTCTACTTCGATGGCAGCCATGCATCCTGAACCCGCAGCCGTGATGGCCTGGCGATAACGCCGGTCCTGCACGTCGCCACAGGCGTAGACGCCCTGTACACGGGTGAAAACGTAGTTATGGGTCTTGAGGTAACCGTCGCCGTCGGTCTCGAGCTGGCCCTCGAACATCTTCGCGTTGGGATCGTGACCAATGCCGAGGAACAGCGCGCTGGTCGGGAAATCGGTGACGACGCCGGTCTTTACATTGCGCAGCTTGAGGCCCGTGACTTCTTTTTTCTCGTGATCCAGAACGTCCTCGACCACGGTGTCGAGCAGGAAGTGAATCTTCTCGTTCTTCCGCGCGCGTTCAAGCATGATCTTCGATGCGCGGAACGAGTCTCGGCGATGGATCAGCGTCACTCTGGTCGCAAAGCGCGTGAGAAAAATCGCTTCCTCCATGGCCGAATCTCCGCCGCCGACTACAACAATTTCTTTCCCTGAGAAAAAGAATCCGTCGCAAGTGGCGCACGAAGAAACCCCATGGCCGATCAACTGCTGCTCGTGCGGCAAGCCGAGCCAGCGCGCCGACGCGCCGCTGGCAATAATAAGGCTCTCGGTGTGCACCTGCTGATGGCCGATGTGCAACAGAAACGGACGCTGGCTGAGATCGACGCTGGTCAGGTGCGCCATGCGATATTCCGCGCCAAATCGCTCGGCCTGCTTGCGCATGTTCTCGACCAACTGCGGCCCGAGAATTCCTTCGGGAAATCCGGGGAAATTCTCGACCAGCGTAGTGAGAGCCAGCTGGCCGCCGGGTTCGTGGCCTTCAATGACGAGCGGGTTGAGGTTGGCGCGCGCGGTGTAAAGCGCAGCCGTGTGTCCGGAGCAGCCGGAACCGATGATGACTACATTTCGAGTTTCGCTCATGGATGATTCAGTGTTAACTGATTCGCTATCTGCAACAAGTTAGATGGCCAAGTTCAGATTTTGATGCACGGCGGAGATTATCCCACGCGGCCGCACTATTTTTTGGTCTCAACAGGCCTAGTGGTCTTGGGAGTAGGCTTCGGCTTCGTGCTGCCATTGATCTTTGAGAGCTCTTCAATGACGATGGAATGCACTCCCAACAATCCACGATAATTCGCCAGTACCTCGGACGCGTTGCGGAACAAGGGCTCATAGGCGGTCTGATCCGGACTTGGCCCGCCCTCTGTGGCCGAACAGCGCGCCAAAGCGATCGAAGACTTGCCAAAGCGTTCCAAGCGCACGCGGCTGGCTGGATTCTTGGACGCCAGCATGGCCTCTGGGCTGGTGACCGCCGAAGCGCTATCTTCCAGTGATACCTGGATCAGGTCCTTGGGGTCACGCACGTGTAACACCAGTGTCTCCACCATGTTTTGCCCGTCATTGCTGAAGGAATACTGTACGCTGGCAAACATCGCCTGCACTGAGAATTCGCGGCGAATGCGGACATAGCTTGCCACCGATGGCTCGCCGGCGACGTGCCCGCCCTGTCCGGGCTGCAAAAAACTCGGCATATCGGCGAGGGTCGAGCGCCCGCGAGAAACTTCGAAATCCGCTGTAAATAGCGGCTGCTTGGGGATGCGCGCCAGCGCCGCTGCTATTTCCTTCTGTTCCTCAATCGAGGGCGAACACACGTTCAGCATGTTGACTTTGACCTGCGGCTGAGCGGAAGGCGCGGCGGCGGGTTGATCCTGAGCCGCCATCGGCAGCGCGGCCAACAGTGTGAGAAGAGCAATCCAGAGCGTAGAAACCGGAGTCCTGGGCACGGCGGAATTCTAAATGAGAAGCATCGAAAAATCTTGCTCTGCAAAGGATTTCGCAGGAATGCCGGGAAAGACTTAAAATCTTCTTATGGCAAATTTGACATTAGTTTACGGCATGCGGCTGTTGCCCTCTGAGGATGTAGTGGAAGTCGGGCAAGCTCCGGTGAAGCTGACGAACGGCCACGAAGCTCACGTCACAATGCACGTGCTCGAGGGCAGCAAGGAAGCTATCGAAAAACAGTTGCGTACGAGCCTGGAGGCGTTTTTCGAACTTTACCCTGAAATCTGATCCGGAGACCTTAATATCCAGGATCTGGCTTCTAAAACGAGTACCGCCCAACGAATAGCGTTCAACGAACAACATGCAATGGTCCTATCCAGAATTGCGGCACCGGATGATTGCCGCCGAACTGTGGCCGGAGGGCCGGATGGCGCGCCTGGCTTGCTATCTGGCCACCATGGCGGTCGGACTGTTCGGGCTGAAGAAGCTTCTGGGTTTAATCGCGGCTTCCTGGGGAGATCATCTGGGCGGTTGGATTATCTTCCTGGCCTGCATCGCAGCGCTTCTGTTCTTGATTCTTGCCTTCCGCTGGCTGAAGCGCCGGATTCTGTGGCGCGTCCGCAACCGCCTGATCGTAACTTATGTCTTCATCGGCGTGATTCCGGCCGTGCTGTTGCTCTCCATGGCCGGCATCACACTGTATGGGCTTGCCGGACAGTTCGCCGTCTTTGTCGTAACCTCGGAGATCCAGTCGCAGTTGCGCAGTCTTGAGGCAGCCAATGCCGCTGTGAGCAACGAACTGGCAGCACGTCTGGAACGTGGTGAGACTCCCGACGCCGATTCGCTGGCCGGACTGAAGAAGCGCGACCCCGCGTGGGCCCGGCGGCGCGTCTGCGCCTGGTACGAGGGCAAGCCACTGCCGTTGTGCAGTGAGTCAAAAAACGCGGACCTCACCGCCCCAAGTTTCACAAAGGGCCGTTTTCGCGGGATTGTCCACGATGAGGGCATGCTTCACTTGCGGGTCGTCACATCCATTCCCGTAGGATCAAGCACTCTGACGGTAGTTACAGGGGAGAGATTCGATAAGGAATTGTTGGGTAACATCGCCGCAGATCTGGGAGAAATCACCCTCTACGCGTCGGATTTGTCCCCGGAAGCAACACTGCCGCCGGAAAAACAGGGAAACAAGCCGGAGTCCTCACAACGCACGTCCGTCTCGATTGCGCCGGAGCAAGAAAAGAAAGCAATCACGATTAGCTCGGGCCAGCAAGGCGCGACAGTTCGATCCCACAGGGACGAACTCTTGCCTGCGTTTACCGTAGGCGCCCTGCCGGGCGCCACTGGCAGCTTTGATCGCGAGATCACATTCGGCACGCCACTTGCTGTTGTGAACTGGAAAACCGGGAAAGCGGAACAAGTTGCCGCAGTATTAGTGACCACGCGTCCCGTAGTCCTGTACGGACACTTGTTCGCCGCGCTGGGAGAGTTTGTTCAGGGTGTGGAATACATCCTGCTCGGCGTGGGCATCTTCTTCGCTCTCATCGAACTTGTCGCCCTCATTATCGGCACACGCATGACGCGCACCGTAACCGCGGCCGTAGCCCAGCTTCACGACGCCACCAAGCACGTGGATCGCGGCGACTTCAGCCATCGTATTCCAGTGAAGTCTCATGATCAGTTGGCGGAGCTGGCAATCTCATTCAACACAATGACCGCATCGATTGAAAAGCTGATCCAGGAGCAGAAAGAAAAGCAACGCCTGGAGAACGAGCTGGTCATCGCGCAGGAGGTGCAGGCGCAATTGTTCCCGCGCCAGGTTTCGGAGCTCGAATCGCTCGAAGTGCACGGATTCTGCCGGCCCGCGCGCACGGTCAGCGGAGATTACTATGACTTCGTCTCAGCCAGTTCACACAAGCTGATTCTCGCCGTCGGAGATATCAGCGGCAAAGGAATCTCGGCCGCGCTGCTGATGGCGACCATCCACTCGGCGGTGCGAGCATATAGCGTCGAAAACCTTCCGCAGATGCGCGAGCCAGTAGCCGTAGGCGCGGTCGCTGGCGCCGGCCGGCTAATGGCAGCATGGCCCGAAGGAGTGGAGGTTTCACCCGGAGCGCTCCTCGCCCTGCTCAATCACCAGCTTTATGAGAGCACTCCGCCGGAGAAGTACGCAACGTTGTTCCTTGGCATCTATGATGGCCGCTCGCATAGGCTAACCTACAGCAACGGCGGACACCTCCCGCCCATTCTTATCCGCAAAGATGGAGCGATCCGCCGCCTCGAAGCCGGAGGGACCGTTGTCGGGTTATTCGACAACATGACTTACGAAGAAGGCGCGGTGGAAATGCATCCCGGCGAAATTTTTCTCGCCTACAGCGACGGCGTCACGGAGCCGGAGAACGACTTCGGCGAATTCGGCGAGCATCGTCTGATTGACTTAGTGCGCGAGAACCGCGACCTGCCGCTACCTCAGATCAGCCAGATCGTAACCGCTGCGGTGGATGACTGGATCGGCGACAACGAACAGCCCGACGATGTAACGCTCGTTCTGGCGCGCGCGCGATAATTGTTTGGCGCAGCAGCCTGCGAGATTCGGCCACTCTCGGCCAGGGTCAAGCCGATTCGCGGGTTGACAGAAAAACTACCATGCAATAGCTTGGGTTCTCAACATTTCATGGTCAGGATGCGGGAGTAGCATAACCACGGCAATGCGCCGGGGCTCCATCCCGGAGATGACGGTTCGACGCCGTTCCTCCCGCCCCAAACCTGAAAGACGCTCATACCGAGCCGGATCCGACATCGGCCTATTTCCTGGCTACAATCAAGACTCGTGCCGTGACCGCCTGATTCTTAAGCATCCCACCGATAATGACCGCGCCCACGGGCGTATTCAGAATGCCGCGGCTGTCGGTGCGGACATCGAAGGTGTTTTCGTCAAGAGTGTCCCATTTCTTGCCGTGCGCCTGATAGACAAAGCTTACGTCCGAAAGCTCAGACGGTTTGCCGTCGTAACCCAGGCCTTTGAAATTATGGGGAGCGACGGTGCCGCCGGAAAAAATGATCTTGTGATCGCGTTCTCCTCCGGCAATGATCCCGAAGCGACCCGGCCCTGGATGCGCCGGCAGTTTGCTCCACTCGATCATAGCTGGGTCTTTTTTGTCGATGCGCCCCAGCCAGCATTCGTCCGACGCCACATAGGGATCTCCAGCCGTGGTGTTTTTCTTCGCCCCGTCGACGAAGACGATAGTATCGTCGATTAACCCGCCGGCGTGGCCGAAGACCGGACTGCCTGGAAACGGCGTGCCCTGGCTCCAGGTATTTTTCTCCGCATCATAAACTTGCACGTTGTTGACCGGTCCGGCCTTCGACCGTCCCCCGACTAGATAGATATAGCGGTCATGATTCACGCCGATTACGGCGCTGTCGACGGCTACCGGCATATCGGCGCCGCGGTACCATCGATGATCTTCGGCCACGTAGGAATTAACGTCGGGAACGGTGATTTCGTTTCCCTGGCCATCCAGCAGGTATCCGCCAAAAAGAAAAATCTGACCTCTGGTGCCGACCGCCGAAGCGCTCAGACGCCCGCCTACTCCCGGCACCGGACGTCCCTCGGTCCACTTCCCCGACGTCAATCGCAGCATGTAGACCTTGTTGGTGACGTCGTCCCAGGTCTTTTTCGTGCCAATACCCATCAGCGAATAAAGCTCCAGTCCGCCCTTGAGTGACGCGACCGCATTGCTGGTGACAGCTACCGGCATGGCAGGCATTTTTGGATTATCCGCGGCTACCAGAAAAATGGCGCACGCCGCCAGGACGAAGAAGACAGGGATTTTTCTCATTGCTGTGATCTTACGTCTTCCCGCAGGCGCGGGCCAAGGGCTCGTTCCATCGATCCGATCGTCCAAGTTCGGAAGAGAGGCTTTAGGTTCTCTACCAGCTTTCCTCGCTCGCCGGCTTCACCAACCCTTGCCGCACGGCGTGAATGAAGTCGGTAGAGACGGGAGTTTGCCCTTTCTCGCGCATGTGACTGGCGATCTGGCCACGGTGATATGCCGAATGCAGCACCACATGGCTGAGGATGTCCTCAATCGTGCTGGTATAGACCTCGCCCTTGGTGTTTTTGTAGGAAACTGACTGGTGGACATCGCCCGCTGTGATCAAGTCGAGATGTTCGCGCCAGAGACGGGCCACTTCGGCCGCTTGCCCCTCGCACTTCTCCAGTTCACCCTCAGGCCATACCGGCGTGCTCTGCGGTTGCTGTTTGAGCCGCTCCAGCCAAACTCGTTCGGCTGCGATGATGTGCCCCATAAGCTGGAGCGACCGCTCTCGTGCTGCGCCGCTCTCACGAATGGCTCTCAGAACCTCTCGATTGGCCCACTCATCGTAAGCAAACTGGCGGCGAAAATGATCTGCAAGGTTCACAAACACGTCCTCAGTTCGGATTAACCCCTTCGATCCTATACTTTAATGGCTCGGTTGCCGAGAGTGGCAACGTTGTGACCGTCCGTTTACATTTCAGGACTAGACTGAGTTGTCAGATCTCGCCCGGGGATAACAAACACGAATGCCACGCAAAGCACAATCGCCTCGAAGCGAAGCTCCAGCAGAAACGGCTGTTTCGGCGCGCCCGTCACGAACGGCAGCGAGTTCGACGGAGGATCCAAAGCTTCGCGGACCCGACGACTTGGCTCGTCTGGCCCTGAAGGCATGCCTCATTGCGCGGGACGCCGCCTTCAACGTTCGCGACCTGGTCACAAATTCTTCCCGTATGGCGTTCCTCGCTATCAAGGATTGCGAGAAGGAACTGGACCTGATCGAGCGGCAGATCGACGAACGATTGCCTGCCGCTATCACGCGCGTCAACGAGACCCGCGCCCGCCAGTTGCTCTCGAGTCTGAAATCCACGACGGACCTGGAGCGCATCGGCGATCTCATTATGAGTGTGGCCATACGGGTGCAAGCCAGAACCGCGAAGATGGCGGCGTCCGACGTTCGCCAACTCGTTGAAATGTCGGCCGTGCTGCGCGAAATGCTCGATTTGATTCACCGCGGCTTCTCCACCCTCGATCTGGAATGCGCTCGCCAGGTCTTGCAAATGGATAAAGAAATCGACCGCGTTTGTCACGCCATGTTCCAGAAGCATCTCTCAGAGTCGCACAACGATGCCTCTAACTTTGATGTGCTGCTCATGGCTCAGGCTCTCGAGCGTGCCGGAGACCATACTACCAATCTTGCCGAGGACCTCTACAGTCTGATCGAAGGCCGCAGCTTGCGGCACATGCCGAAGAAGAAAGCAGCGAACTAGTCGTGGCCCAATTCTCAGTTTTCAGAAAGTCAGCCGTACGGGAAAGACCCCATTTTAATTTCAAGACCGACTGAGAACCGGGAAACCGGGAGCGTTCCTACAAATTCATCGTTCATTAACAAACAGGCAACATTCGCGCAACATTCGCTCAATATAGTACGCAGTGGGTCCCCCCGCCTTCTGGGAGTTGTGTGATTTCGTGGGGCGGACGGAAGTTGACGATGCATCTGCCCACTGAATCCTACGACCGCACCGACACTGACCGGAGCGAAGGTGCGAGCCGCACCCCGTCGGTTCGGCCAATCATCTTCGTTGTGGAAGACGATCCGGACATCGGCCGCTTAATCTCCCACAATCTGCAGGCGGCTGGCTTCGAAGTGCAGAGCTTCGTCAACAGCACGTCCGTGCTCACCGAAGCTGAGCGGGAAACTCCAGCACTGTTCCTTCTAGATGTGATGCTGCCCGGCACGGATGGCTTCGAACTCTGCCGGCACATTCGGCAGACGCCAGTTATCGCCGCGACTCCAATCATTTTTCTCACTGCTAAAACGGCTGAGTCTGACCGCGTCCGGGGACTCGAGTTGGGCGGAGATGACTACATCACGAAACCCTTCAGTCCGCGCGAACTAGTGGCGCGGGTGCGCAGCGTGCTCCGGGGATTGGACCAGCCCCCAGAAACTACGGAGATTCTTCGCCTCGGCGATCTGGAAATCGATGTCTCGTCCATGACCGTGCAGGTGCAAGGCCGCAACGTGCTTACGACGGTTCGCGAATTTCGCCTGCTGGAGTATCTGGCCACCCGTCGAGGCCGCGTCCTGACGCGCGATCAACTCCTCGACGCGGTTTGGAAAGAGACTCCGTTCGTCACTCCGCGCTCAATCGACGTCTACATTCGCCGCCTGCGTGAAAAGATCGAGCCCGATCCTCGCCATCCGCGGTATTTGAAGACTCTGCGCGGCATCGGCTACCGCTTCGAAGTCCCGAAGTAGCGAGTTCCCGGGAGCGGCAGTATCACTCAGCGATCGATTCCCCCTGTGCCCCCCTGTGTCCTCCGTCGTAAACAATCTTGCCTGACCTCCGCGCCTGCCCATTCATTTTTCCGATTCCCAGTATTTGGCCCCTGCATTGTTTCAACGTCGTTTATTCTGTCAATGTCCTTCTTTCTGATGCCTGCGAACAAACCCAAGCCACTGTGGAATGCCGACGACCAGAATGCCCGTCTGGCTGAACTGACCGCAGCTTCCGGCGACGCAACAAAAGACAATCCGTTGCGGCGCGACGTGCGATCGCTCGGCGCCGTGCTCGGGCAGGTACTGGGCGAGCAGGCCGGGCAGGAAGTGTTCGAATCCGTCGAAGCCTTGCGGAAGCTGCTCATCGAGCATCGTGAGACGTCGCGCCGCGCGGCCGGTCCAGCCTCCAATTCCGAACTCATGGACAGTGCGCAGAGCCTCATCTCCAAGATGGACCTGCTGCGCGCCCACCAGGTCACCAAAGCGTTTGCGATTTATTTCGAATTGACAAACCTGGCTGAGACCAACCACCGCAAGCGCCGCCGCCGCGCCGGAAAATTGGATCGCGCCCATGACCCGCTCCCCGGCTCTTTTCGCGGAACGCTGCTGCGCATGAAAGAAGCTGGAATCACCGCCGACGCCGCGTTGGCCGCTCTTGTGCAGATCGTAGTCACCCCGGTCTTCACGGCGCACCCCACGGAAGCCGCCCGCCAAACTGTTCTGCTGAAACGCCGACGCATCGCACAACAGCTCGAAAGTCTCGATCGTCTTCCCCTCACGACACAGGAAGCGGAGGAGTGCGAAAACAACATCCACGCCGAAGTCACTTCCTTGTGGCAGAGCGACGAAGTCCGTCTGGCGAAGCCGACGGTGGACGACGAAATCCGTATGGGCCTGCGCTATTTCCGGCTGTCGTTTTTCGACGCACTGCCCAGGATTTACAGCGAAGTTGTCGAATCGTTCCGTGAAGTCTATGGAGCGGAGATCGATGAAGCAACTCTCCCCGATCTGATCCAGCTCGGTTCCTGGATCGGCGGAGATCGCGATGGCAATCCGCTGGTGAAACCAGAGTGCATCCGCGATGCTCTGGATGCGGCGCGCGCCCTGATTCTGCGCGAGTATCTCAGCGACGTAGAAGCTCTCAGCGACCGGCTCAGCTCGTCGCGCCGGCAAATTGAGATTTCCAAAGAAATGCTCGCGCGCCTTACGCACTACGAGGGCACAATCCCCGGCGTACACCTGGCATGGGGACCGCAGAACACGATGGAGAGTTACCGACGATTTCTCTCGTATATGTTCCATCGCCTCGGCCAGAGCCGCGAAGCAGTGGACGCTGCCGCAGCATACGCCACCGCCACCGAGTTCGAGACCGACCTTCAGCTGATACGAGACAGTCTGCGCGCCAATCGCGGAGAACGCCTCGCAGCGACCTACATGAGTTCACTGCTGCGCAAGGTGCGCACGTTCGGCTTTCATCTGCACACACTCGATATCCGCCAGCACGCTCGCGTGCATGCACAGGCGATCGAAGAGCTCGGCCCGAAGCTTGCTGACAGCCCATCGTCTCCATCGACGCGCGAGCTCATGGAAACCTTCCGCACCATCGCCGAACTGAAGCGCACGCATCCCGCGGGCTCGATGCGGCAATACGTCATCAGCGGCGCGGAATCAGAAAATGACGTGCTGTCCGCAGTTCGCCTGGCTAAGGCAGGCGGCGTACAAGTCGCCGCTTCGGTTGATGATCCGGGTCTCATGCCTGTACCCTTGTTCGAATCGATCGACTCCCTGCGTGCAGCTGGAAGTGTCATGCGCCGCCTGTGGAGCGATCCTGACTATCAACTTTTGCTCGATTCCTGGGGACGCTGGCAGGAAGTCATGCTCGGCTACTCCGACTCCAATAAAGACGGAGGCATGCTCACCGCCACCTGGGAACTCTACAAGGCTCATCGCGAACTCCATCGCGCCGCGAAGGAACACGATGTGAAGCTGCGCCTGTTTCACGGCCGCGGCGGCACCGTAGGCCGCGGCGGTGGACCGACGCATTCCGCCATCCTCGCGCAGCCTCCCGGATGCTTCTCCGGCCACATTCGTATTACCGAACAGGGTGAAGTTCTCAACTGGAAGTATGCCGACCCAATCCTTGCCGAGTGGAATCTGGAACTCATGATCGCTGCGAGTCTCGAAGCCTTCACCCGCTCCGAGACCGCAAATCCCGCGCACTGGGAAGAGGCCCTCGAAGAAATGTCCGCAGAAGCGTATCGCATGTATCGCCGCGAGATCGCCGAGAATACCGACGTGATCGAATACTTCGAGCAGGCCACTCCGGTCAACGAACTGGATACGGCTCGCATTGGCTCGCGTCCCTCGCGCAGAAGTAAGAGTCGACGGCTCGAAGACTTGCGCGCGATCCCGTGGGTCTTCGGCTGGATGCAGAGCCGCCACGCCGTCCCCGCATGGTTCGGCGTCGGCCACGCGTTCGAACAATTCGCCAAGAGCGGACCTGGCCACGAACAACTCCTGCGCCAGATCACCAAAGGCTTCCCGCTGTTCACCGATCTCGTCCGCAACGTAGAGTTGGGAATCGCCAAGGCCGACCTCGGCATTGCGCGCGTCTATTCCGGCCTGGTTAAGAACGTCCCGCTGAGAAAGCGCGTATTCGCGATGCTCGAAGAAGAGTTCTTGCGATCGCGCCGCATGATTCTCCGCCTCACGGGCCAGCGCGAACTGCTCGTGCGCAACCGCGTACTGGCCCGTTCGATCCGGTTGCGTAATCCATACGTCGATCCGATGAGCCTGATTCAGGTCGAGCTTCTACGGCGCAAGCAGCAAGGCGAGTCGGGATCGGAGTTGGAATACCCGCTGGGCGCAACCATCAACGGAATCGCCGCCGGCCTGCACAATACCGGCTAACCTCCCCATCGCATCTGCGTCTGTAGTATTGTGATCGGTCGGGTTGAAGTGTGCCGTGCCAGCCTTTGCAGGGAACGCATCTTCCCCGGGATGCGCACCTCATAATGCGTGCCTTCTACCGTCTGTTCCACCAATTCACTGAGATTCTGAAACGAGGCGATATGTCCATTTCCCGGTTCGCGGCTGCGGTTCTAATCCTGACTGCATGCGCCGCCGTCTTTATCCAAAGTTCCGCGGCTCAAACCGCAATGCCCAAAGCGCTCACCGGCGCGTCGTCTTCCGGTTTAGCCGACGACCAGGGTAAGGACGTTAAGCTCGAACACTTCGATCCCAGTCTTGTCGACAAGACCCTCGACCCGTGCAACGACTTCTACAAATATTCCTGCAGCAAGTGGCTGGCCGCCAATCCGATCCCTGCCGATCAGGTCTACTGGAGCACGGGCAGCGGGCTCGAACTCTGGAACGAAAATCTGCTGCGTGAAACCTTGCAAGCAGCCAGCGCCAACGACCCCCAGCGCGGCGCTGTCCAGCAGAAGATCGGCGATTACTACGCAGCCTGCATGGACGAAAGCGGCATCGAGTCCTTCGGCCTCAAGCCACTGCAACCCGAACTCACGCGCATCGCGGCGCTGAAATCCAAGAAAGAAATCACGCTTGAGATCGTCCGCCTCCACCATCTGTTTCCCGGAGCCTGGCAGCAATCCGACAATCAGACCAACTCTCCGTTTTTCGGTTTCACCGGCCAACAGGATTACGACGACGCTTCCAAGGTCGTCGCCCAGATTGATCAGGGCGGCCTGAGTCTTCCTAACCGCGACTATTACTTAAAGACCGACGATAAATCGAAGGAACTACTGGGCAAATACCGCGCCCATGTACAGAAAATGTTTGTTCTCGCCGGCGAACCTGACGCACAAGCCGCCACCGACGCGGGCACCGTACTCGAACTGGAAACAGCCATGGCTCAGGCGCAGATGGACAACGTCAAGCGCCGCAATCCCAAAAATATCAACAATAAAATGACCCTGGCGCAGGTTCGCGAACTTACGCCCTCAATCGACTGGGATGAATACCTGAAGGCTGTGAAGGCTCCGGCAAGCGAGCACTACATCGTGACCTCGCCCGAGTTCTTCCGCGCTGAGGAGAAACTTCTCGCAGACCATCCGCTGGAGCATTGGCAGGCCTACATGCGTTGGAACGTGATTCACCACGCCGCTCCCTACCTGACCAAGGCTATCGTGGATGAGAACTTTGAGTTCTTCGCCCACACGCTGGCCGGAGCCGAGCAACAGCAGCCACGCTGGCGCCGCTGCGTTCGCGCTGCCGATCGTGACCTCGGTGAAGCGCTCGGCCAGGCCTACGTCGACCGCGCATTCCCGCCTGACAGCAAAGCCCGCACGATCCAGATGGTGCACTCGATCGAAACCGCTCTCGGCGCCGACATTCAGAGCCTCGCCTGGATGTCCCCTGCCACCAAAGAACAAGCCATCGTCAAGCTCAAGGGGATCGAAGACAAGATCGGCTATCCTTCGCACTGGCGCGACTATTCGAGTGTGAAGATCGTGCGCGACAGTTATCTGGCCAACGTTTCCCAAGCTTCATCATTCGAGTTCGAACGCTGGGTCGCAAAAGTCGGCAAACCCGTCGACCGCTCCGAGTGGACGATGACTCCGCCCACTATCAACGCGTATTACGATCCGCAACTGAACACCATTAACTTCCCTGCCGGAATTCTGCAGCCACCCTTTTTCGATCCCAATCTGGACGATGCGGTGAACTACGGCGCAATCGGCATGGTCATCGGACACGAGATCATCCACGGCTTCGACGATCAAGGCCGCAAGTTCGACGCTCACGGCAATCTGCGCGACTGGTGGACCGCCGAAGACGGCAAACAGTACGACGAACGCGGCAAATGTATCTCTGACGAGTACACGCAGGATGTGCCCGATGCCGGCCCAGGTGTCAAGCAAAACGGCCTGCTCACGCAGGGTGAAGATACCGCCGACAACGGTGGCATCCATCTCGCGCTGAACTCGCTCGAAGCCTCGCTCAAACAGCAGGGCAAATCGCTCGATGACAAAGGCGCCGATGGCTGGACCTATCGCCAGCGCTTCTTCCTGTCGAATGCCTACTCCTGGTGCGCGAACGTACGGCCGGAGATCGCGCGCCTCGTCGTCACCACCGACCCGCATTCCCTGCCCATCTTCCGCATCGACAACGTATTGTCGAACATGTCGGAATTCGCGCAAGCCTTCGGCTGCAAGGCCGGACAAAAAATGGTTAGAGCCAACGCCTGCAGAGTCTGGTGACGTTCATGTAGGGACGGACGCGGCTTGCCATGAGCAAGTCGAAGCGTCCGCCCGCGAGCGAAGTGTGTCGACGGCGTCAATCGAATCATCGGGCATAGATTACGGCCTCGAATAGCGCACCAAAAGCGAAGAGCCCCGGACAACAGCGTCGGGGCTCCCTTTCTATTCAAAACAATTCCTTACCGGTTGATGTCCTCTTTATTCTGCAACCGCTTCACGTAGTTCTCGAGATTGGCCTTGTTCGAATCAGGAGCTCCTGTCAACGACAGCTTCACTTCCTTCACCGCGTTGTCAAAATCTCCTTGCGAACTGTAAACCCGCGCCAGGCCCATATGCGAAGTCCAATAGTCGGGGAACTTCTTGGCATTTGAACGGTAAAGCGCGAAAGCCTCGTCCGATTTCTTTTCTGTCTGCAACTGCCGTCCGTAAAAATAGAGTTGCAGTGGGCTCGCCTTGTCGAGCGCCTTGCTACGGGCGGCCGTGGCGTCGTCTTTGCGCCCCATCGCATCCAGAATTTTCGACTTGTTCATCATGTTGTCATAGCGTTCTTCGGCCTGAATCGACAGATCTTCATCCTTCAACGCTTCGTCAAGATTGATCTTGTTGGCCAGGAAGTAGCCTGCCGCGTCATCCCACCCTTCCCAGTAATATTGATTCAGCCCATACAACTGCCTGTGAATGCTGGCCGTAACAATGTCGTTGACCTTGACTTCGACCTTGAACGGCACTGCAACTTTGTCCCACCGCATGGTGACGACCGCGGAATCCGCCTTTAGATCGTCGAAATCGTATGCCAGCGCGTCATGCGGTTCCGCCGTCTGCGGCTTCACATTCACGCGCAAAGCGTCTTCGTCCTGCTTATAGGAAAAAGCGCCCCATGAAGTTGAGTTCTTCGAGAAGATCACGGTCCACTGACTTTCGCCCGGAATCATGTGCAGCCCGTACGTCCCCTTGTCGAGCGCCTGCCCTTCAATGGTGACCGGATCGCTGAACGTGATGGTCGTATTCTCATTCGCCCCCGCTCGCCACACCTGCCCATAAGGCGCCAGCTTGCCCCAGATCTGCCGCCCATTGGCCAGCGGCCGGTGATAGTTAATGGTGATGTCAGTGATGCCAATACGCTGCGTCACTAAAGCATGCTGGCTGGCACGCGGCAGATTGAGCATCAGCGTTTCGCCCGTGGCAGTTTGCGCGGGACTGAAACTTGCAATCAACAAAACACTAAACAACAAAGCAAGCAGGCGAACTTTGGACATAGGAAGCTCCTTAATTTTCTGCCGGGATCGGCAGTCGAGAAGTCAGAACCTGAATTTGGAAACTGGGATTGAGCAAAACAGTATCGCGACGCTGTTGGGCTTAGACGGACGGGAGGAGGGGAAGTTAGCGAGAGGGCATGGACAGCGATCGCTGTGCTTCCCGGATGGCGTTGGAATTGGACGCTTTGATGTGTGCCCATAAGACGAGCAAACTAAGCAGAAGCCATGAGCCTACATATATAGCCTCTTGCAGGATTACGGTTGGACCCACAACTCGGAATACGAACACGAAGCCCGCGAAGACCTGAGTCAAAAAGATAGTCACAGCTGAAATACCCAGACCTACCAACGCTCCAATCCGGGCTAAGTGGTAGAAGCCCAGAAAAACGGGAAGCAGGGCCACAAAGGCTGAACCAAAATTTATGAACGGATCAAGTTGCCGGGAGGGGCCAAGAAAGCGATTCCATGAAGTGCCATCTGCGGGAATCGAAACAAGCGCAACAGCAAACGCAATCACAGCCGCGCACACCGAGGCTACGACAAAAACTTGCGTCCGATTCAGAATGTGAACTTTTGCCACACGACGGCCATTATATTCAACTCATACTCGGGCGCCATCCCTCTTGACAAACCCCTCCCTCCAGAGCAGAATCTCTAAAGGCGAATAAAAAGCGAAAATGCCTCCGCGGCTCCAGTCGCATCCCAGCCCCGGCGTTCCCTGAAATCCTCCGAGGAATCTTATGTCTTCCGCAGTGGGTTCCACTCCGGCGGCCCTGGGCCGCCCTTTTGTCTTTGATGACGATGTCGAGCTTGAATCAGGCTCGTCGTCGACTGCCCGTCGCGATGCGCTCGACCGGACAGCCGAGGGCGGCTGTCCCCACATAAACCCTTCTCTTGCGCGCCTGCAATCATCCATCAGCAAGCAAAAATCAAAAATCCCACCGGCGAGCGTAGCCCCAGCCTCGCAGCTCGATATCCGTCCCGCGCCCGAAATGGTTTCGAGCGGCGTCCCCGCCATCGACGCACTGACCGGCGGCCTGCCCCGCGGATGCCTGACCGAAATCTGCGGCCCCGCCTCCTCCGGACGCACCACCATGCTTTTGGCCGCTCTGGCCGCCGCCACCCGCCGCGGAGAATTCTGCGCCCTCGTCGATGCCAGCGACACACTCGATCCGCAATCCGCCGCCGCAGCCGGAGTAGCACTCGAACGCCTGCTATGGGTGCGATGCGGAGAAGATGCACCGCCATCACGTGAAAAATCAGGGTGCCCCATTTCTCGCGCGTCTTCTGCGCAAGAAGTGGGGATTTCGCCTGCGCGGAAAGTGCGAGTGCCCTCCCAGGCTGCTCTCGACTTCGACCACATTGGCTGGAAGGAAAATGAACGGAAGGAAAATGGCTCGCGGCAATCCGAGCGCCGTCTCGAACAAGTCCTGCGCGCCACCGACTTGCTGCTCGAAAGCGGAGGCTTCGGCCTCATCGTCCTCGACCTCGCCGATCTGCCTCCTCAGTCCGCCCGCCGCATCCCGCTGACCACCTGGTTTCGCTACCGCCGCACCATCGAGCACACCCCCACAATCCTGCTGGCAATCGAACAACACCCTATCGCCGGAAGTTGCTCATCGTTGCTGCTGCAGCTGGGCGCAGCCGATGAACCAGCCGCGGAGCAGCGAAAGATTGCAGCCCACAGCTTGCCCCGAGCCAGCCGAGGGGGCGTAAGCCGCGGGTTCTTTGGCGAAGACGAGCAATCCTCAGAAGGGCGAAATAAAATTTGCATGTACTCGGAGGCTGCTTATGATCCTCAATCTACGTTCCCTACGCATGCACAACTGCTGACCGGACTGAATATCACCGCCGAACTCCGCTCCCGCCTCGACCGCAAACCCGTGTGCTCCGTTGCATTCACAACCAAGACCGCCTGGGCCGGATGAATTTCCATCACTTACTCCCATGCCGTTCGCCTGCATCTACGTGCCGAATTTTTCCGTCGCTGCGGTTCTGCGCGCTGAGCCTGAACTGAAAACGCACGCCGTCGCCATTCTCGAAGGCAAGCCTCCGCTGGAAACTATCATCGCGGTCAATGAAAATGCCGTCCGCATGGGAATCGCCCCCGGCATGACCAAATCCCAGGCTGAACTGTGTGCGGAACTCACCTTGCGTCCGCGTTCTCCGCTGCAGGAATCCGCCACCCACGCCGCCCTGCTCGACTGCGCCCAATCGTTTTCGCCATGCGTGGAAGATGCAGCCCGTGACACGGTTCTCATTGATCTCGCAGGGATGGAATCGTTGCTCGGATCACTGCCGGATATTTCTAGCGCCCTCTGCGATCGCGCAACAACACTTGGCTTGAAAGCCAGCATCGCCATCGCCTCCAATCCCGACGCAGCCCTGCTCGCCGCCCGCGGCTTGTGTAGCGCAGGCACTATTGCCCGCGTGGGTGTTACCGTGATTCCTGCGGGCAAAGAAGCAGAACAATTAGGCCTTCTCCCAGTAGAAGTTTTATTTGCAGGCCAGATCGACGGAGACAAGAAACAAATCGCCACCCGCCTGCTCGAAACCCTCGACCGATGGGGCATCCGCAACCTGCGCGGGCTCGCCGCACTCCCGGAGATTTCGCTCAGTGAGCGCCTCGGCCAGGAAGGCCTGCGCCTGCAGCAACTGGCACGCGGCGCCGCATCCCGCACTCTGGTTCCGGTAGAAGAGCCGCTGATTTTTGAAGAAGCAATCGAGCTGGAGCATCCCATCGTCCTGCTCGAACCGCTGGCTTTCCTGCTAAACCGCCTGCTCGACCAACTCTGTGCGCGCCTGGGTTCGCGTGCCCTGTCCACGCAAGAACTACGTCTCACGCTCGATCTGGAAACTTTCTCGTCACGCAATCAACAATCAAAAATCAGCAATCAACAATTCGTCCGTACCCTGCGACTGCCTCTCCCTATGCTCGATGCAAAAATCTTTCTTAAGCTCTTGCAACTGGATCTGCAGGCACATCCCCCGGGAGCGCCGATCATGAAAATTCATCTGGCATTCGAAGCGGCCCGGCCTCGTTCCGCGCAAGGAGGCCTGTTTCTGCCTCCGTCGCCAGAACCGGAAAAGTTGGAACTCACCCTGGCCCGAATCGCCGGCATGGTGGGCGAACACAAAGTCGGAGCGTTAGAGTTGCTCGACACCCATCATCCCGAAGGATTCCGTATGCGGCGCTTCGTAACCGAATCTCCACAGAAAACTCCGCGCGAAAAAACTTCTGCCGCAGACTCTGATTCGACAAAAGAAAAATCTGCCGTCACAGCCTTGCGCCGTTTTCGTCCGCCGCTGCGAGCCGACGTCACACTGGAAAACGGCCAACCCATGAGCGTGACGTGCCCAAAGAAAAAAGAAGTGCAGGGCGACGTGCTCTGGAAGGCCGGCCCCTGGCGATTCTCCGGTGACTGGTGGGAGCGCGAAGCCTGGTCCCGCGATGAATGGGATCTGGCCCTGCGAAATGAAACTTCCGTCTCGTTCTACCGTGTAGTACGCGATTTGCTAACTGGCCGTTGGTTCGTGGAAGGAACGTATGACTAAAAGATTTGCCACGGATTTTCACGGACCAGTACAGATCCAAAAAACAAAGATCTTTTAATCCGTGGAATCCGTGGCTGATTATTCATGTACGTCGAGCTTCATGCCCGCTCCGCTTTCAGCTTTCTCGAAGGCGCTTCTTTGCCCGAGGAACTAGCCGCAGTCTGTTCCCAGCTCAAAATGCCCGCCATGGCGCTGCTCGATACTGACGGCGTGTACGGCGCCCCACGCTTTCATCTGGCAGCGCAAAAAGCAAAAATCAAAGCGCACATCGGAGCGGAAATCACGGTTCAACTCAAGCAGATTTCAGATTGCAGATTTCAGATTGCAGATCTACATCCGAACAAATCATCATCAATCATCAATCTACAATCTGCAATCTACAATTCTTTCCGCCTTCCACTCCTGGTCGCCACCCGCGCTGGCTACCAGAACCTCTGCCGCCTGATCACCAAAATGAAGTTGCGCGCCAAAAAAGGTGAAGGCGCAGTCAGCCAGGAAGAACTCGAAGAACACGCCACCGGCCTGATCTGCCTCACCGGCGGAGCCGAAGGCCCATTCGCCGCAGCCCTGCAGCAAGGCGGCCTCGAAGAAGGCCGCCGCCAAGTTGAGAAACTCGTCAGCATCTTCGGACACAAAAATGTTTACGTCGAACTGCAGCGCCACTTCCAGCGCGAAGAAGAATCCCGCAACCGCGCCGCGACCGACATCGCCCGCCCTCTCAATCTTCCTCTGCTCGCGACCAACGGAGTCTGCTACGCCACCGCCAAAGCCCGCGAACTGTGCGACGCCTTCACCGCCATCCGCCACCATCGCACTCTCTCCACCGCCGGACGCCTGCTCTCACGTAACTCCGAGCGCTTTCTGAAATCCGCACACGAAATGCAGCAGCTCTTCGCCGACCTGCCCGAAGCCATCGCCAACTCACGAGAACTCTCGAACCGCCTCGAATTTTCGCTCAACGATCTCGGCTACGAATTCCCGCGTTACCCCGTGCCCGAAGGCGAGACCATGGACTCATTCCTGCACGAGCGCTCGTGGGAAGGATTCCACACCCGCTATGGCCGCGCCAATCCCGAGATGCAAACCCGCGCACGCCTCCAAATAGAAAAGGAATTGAAGCTGATCGAAAAGTTAAAACTCGCCGGATATTTTTTAATCGTCTGGGACATCATCCGCTATTGCCGCGAACAAAATATTTTAGTCCAAGGCCGCGGGTCAGCCGCCAACAGCGCCGTTTGCTACTCGCTCGGCATCACCGCCGTCGACGCCGTGAGCATGGAACTTCTCTTCGAGCGGTTTCTTTCCGAAGAACGCGGCGAGTGGCCTGACATCGATCTCGACCTGCCCAGCGGCGACGAGCGCGAAAAGGTTATCCAGTATGTTTACAAACGTTACGGTGAGCGCGGCGCAGCCATGACCGCCAACGTCATAACTTACCGCAACCGCATGGCCGCGCGCGAAATGGGCAAAACGCTGGGCTTCGATCCGGAAACGCTCAATAAAATTTCCGCCGCCGTCGCCACCTGGGAGTTCCGCGACGAAAACGACGCCCTCGACCGTCGCTTCCGCGATGCCGGACTCGACCTTAACCATCCCCGCCTGCACAAATATTACGAACTCTGCCTTGCCGTGCAGGACATGCCGCGCCATCTCGGCCAGCACTCTGGCGGCATGGTCATCTGCCAGGGACAACTCGATTCCGTCGTCCCCCTCGAGCCCGCATCCATGCCCGGCCGCGTCGTTGTGCAATGGGACAAAGAAGATTGCGCCGACATGGGCATCATCAAAGTCGATCTGCTTGGCCTGGGAATGATGGCCGTACTCAAAGATTCCATCGAACTCATTCGCGATCACTATCACGAAGAAGTCGATCTGGCGCATCTTCCGCCTGATGACGAGCCGGTATATTCCGCGTTGCAGCAGGCCGACACCATCGGATTGTTCCAGGTGGAAAGCCGCGCGCAAATGGCATCGCTGCCGCGCCTGCGTCCACTCCGCTTCTATGACATCGTCGTGCAGGTCGCGATCATCCGCCCCGGACCGATCGTCGGCAAGATGGTGAATCCTTTTATTCTTCGCCGCCAGGGACGCGAAGACGTCACCTATCCCCATCCCTCGCTCGAACCCGTGCTCAAGCGCACGCTCGGCGTCCCGCTCTTTCAGGAACAACTGCTGCGCCTCGCCATGATCGCCGCCAATTTCACTGGAGGCGAGGCCGAAGAACTGCGCCGCGCCATGGGCTTCAAGCGCTCCCAAGCGCGCATGAAAGAAATCGAAGCCCGGCTGCGCTCCGGCATGACGCAAAATAAAATCTCGCCCAAAGCACAGGAAGAAATTATTCTCTCCATCACTTCGTTCGCGCTCTACGGCTTCCCCGAATCGCACGCCGCCAGCTTCGCGTTGATCGCTTACGCGAGCGCCTATTTGAAATGCCACTACCTGGCCGCATTCACCGCGGCGTTACTCAACAACCAGCCCATGGGATTTTATTCCCCGGCAACCATCGTCAAAGACGCACAACGCCACGGACTGAAACTGTTCCCCGTGGATGTGACCTGCTCGGAGTGGATGTGCAGTTTAGAAGCCGTGGGCAGTGGGCAGGGGACAAGGGACAGTAATATTGCCCTGCGCATGGGTCTGCGCTACGTCCGCGGCCTGCGCGAAGAAGCCGGCCAGTCTCTCGTACGCGAACGCCTGAAAGCTCCCTTCATTTCCATCCACGATCTAACCCGCCGCGTCCCCGAGCTACGCAAAGATGAACTCACCACGCTGGCGGAAATCGGCGCACTGAACGCGATTGGGAATCCACCACGGAGACACGGAGACGCAGAGAAAATCGAAAAAACTCGCCACGGATTTCCACGGATGCTCACGGATTCAATCAACAATCAAAAATCAACAATCAACAATCCCGCTTCCCTTCACCGCCGCGACGCCCTCTGGCAAGTCGAACGCGCCGTCCGCCACTCCGGCCCTTTGCTCGAAAGCCAAGCCGAGCCCGATGCCCCGTCGCCTCTCGAACCCATGAACCACGAAGAGCGTCTGGTCGCCGACTTCCACGGCACCGGCTTAACCGTCGGCCCGCATCCCATGGCCTATCGCCGCCCGCTACTCAACGCTATGGGAATCCGCCGCGCCAGCGACCTGCGCGACATTCCCAGCGGCAAGCGCCTTCGCATCGGCGGCTGCGTCATCACCCGCCAGCGTCCCGGAACCGCCAAAGGATTCGTCTTTATCAGTCTGGAAGATGAAACCGGCGTGGCCAACGCCATCATTACGCCCGATTTGTTTCACCAGAATCGCCTGCTGCTGGCGAGCGAGCGCTTTCTCGCCATCGAAGGAATTCTGCAAAATCAGGACAACGTCATTTCCGTAAAAGCCGAACGCGTGCAGCGGCTATTTGTCACAAAAGCCGAAACCGTCTCCCACGACTTCCACTAGAAGCTCTAGCCACCGGCCACTAACCACTGCTTCTCACTTCCCCACGTAGCTGACTCTCCAAATCGACCCCGAGCCATCGTCGCTCACCAGCAGCGAACCGTCGGGCGCGACCGTGATCCCCACCGGCCGGCCCCATACTTGCCCGTCCGGAAGCACAAAGCCGGTAAGGAAATCCTGATACTCGCCGGTGGCGTGCCCCGTCTGATGCAGCGGCACACGAATCACCTCATATCCCACGCGCACCGCCTTGTTCCACGATCCATGCTCCGAAGCAAAAAGCTCACCACTATATTCCGCCGGAAACTGCTTGCCTTGATAGAAAGTGAACTCCAGCGATGCGTTGTGTGGCTGCAATAAAACGTCCGGCACAATGGCTTTGTCCTTCAACTCCGGATGCTTGCCCGCATGCCTGGGATCCTGATGCGCCCCGATGTACCACCACGGCCATCCGTAAAACCCGCCCTCCTGCACATGCGTAATGTAATCGGGGACAAGGTTGTCGCCCAGCGCGTCGCGCTCGTTCACCGAGCACCACAGCTCGCCGGTCTGCGGATTCACCCTGATCCCGCCTCCCGCATTGCGGATTCCGGAGGCATACACCGTCAACTGGCAATTCGCCGGATCACACGTCAGAATATCAGCACGGTTTTTCTCACCGGGATGCGTATCTACATCGTCGACATTCGAAGCCGATCCTACCGCGACAAACATTCGCTTGCCATCCGGTGAAAAGTCGATTGCACGTGTCCAGTGTCCTCCGCCTGCAGGCAGGTCGGCGATGTGCTGCGATCCGCCGCTCGCCTTCATATCTCCGTTGTGATAGGGAAAACGAATCACTTCGTTGGTATTTCCCACATACATCCATTGCGGGTCGGGCCCGGGCGGATAAAAGGCAATCCCATACGGGCGCTTCAATCCGCTCGCGAACTCCTGCGTCTGTTGCGTCTTGCCATCGCCAGTCATGCCGCGAAAAACCAGAATCTTTCCCGGCTCGCTCTCCGCCAGAAAAATGTCGCCGTTGGGCGCGGTCCTTAACAAGCGCGGGTTGTCGAGCCCAGTTGCGTAAAGCTCAACCTTGAAACCAGCCGGCGCGATCGGCCACGCATTCGCCGGACGCGCCACAACCTCGGGGCCGTTATCGGAGGATTTCGATGCATAAGGCTGCGGAAGATCAGCGACCGTGATCTTGCGAACCGCCCCCGGCGTCTCATAGCGGAAATCCGTGAACGGCGCGGTCGGAGACGCATCTTTCAACGGCGATGTCGTCGCCGCCGCTGCCGGAGTCGAGACACTCGTTGCCCTGCCCGCTGCCAGAGCCTCCACGTAGGTCACAAGCTGCCATCGTTTCTCCTCGGGCAAAAACGCCCATGACGGCATCCCGTTATCTTTGTCTCCCTTGGTGATGAACCAAAACACCTCGCCCTCGGCAACACCCTTAAGTTTCCCCTCGACCAGGGACGGCACGTTGCCCGTTCCCTGCCCGGCCTTACCGTGACAAGCCAGGCAGTTTCTCGCATAGAGCGGTTTGCCCGCATCCACCGCGGCCGCCTGCCCTTCAAACGGATTCTTCATGGCTTTCGCCGAATCCGGTGCGTCGTGAAACTGCTTGTCGTCCGCTCGCAGCATCGCAACCGGAAGAAGGACAAGGACAAGGACAAAAACGAAAAAAGAAAACAGTGCAACAGCAACAGCCCTGCTGGTAGCTGAAGGCATAGGGATCCTCGCGAAGAGATTTCGCTTCTAGAATAAACGCTCTTCGCAAAGGATGCGAGTCTTGCCGGGAGGCAAAGCTATCTCGTCACAACCGTTTGTGTCGTCGACGAGTTATTCCCTCCCAACGGATCGAACGTAGCGGCCTTCACCTGCGCCGTGTTGATGAGGGTGCTTCCCGATAGGAATCCGGACGTTGTGAGAACCAGAGTCACAGTTACCTTTCCCCCGGCCGCCAGGGTCGGCACTTTGCAAGTCAGCGTTCCCCCTTGCCCCACGGTCAGCTGGTTACAAGTCCCCGCAGTTGTGCTTGAGCCCACGAAATTCATAAATGAGGGGAGGCCGTCGGTAATCACCACTCCGGTCGCCTCTTCTGGGCCATCGTTCACAATGTTCATCGTGTATTCCAGGTTGCGCCCCGTGATAACCGTACTCGGTGCCACCATCGTGATCGACATATTCGCGTTGGCTGGCGCAATCGCGATCCCAACCGGAGCAATCCCTACAGTGATCGTCTTGACCACCTTGTTGGTCGCGGTTGAAATCACCGAGACATTGTTCGAGCCGAGGTTCGTAACGTACGCGAAGGCACCGTCGAGCGTGACGGCAACATGCAGCGGCGACGAACCAACCGGAACGGTGGTGATCACTCCGTTAGTCGCGGTGTCGATCACGGCCACCTCATTGCTGCCGCTGTCAGCTACGTATACGAATTTACCGTCCGGAGTGACCGCGAGTCCGAATGGTCCCTTGCTTACCGGAATTGTCGCTACAACGCTCTGGGTCGCCGTCGCGATCACCGAAACCTGACTAGAGCCGCTGTCGCCCACATAGGCAAACTTGCTGTTGGGAGTAAATGCCACTCCAATCGGATTGGCTCCGACCGTTATATTGGCTTCCACCAGTTTCGTGCTCGTGGAAATAACCGAAACAGAACCCGACACGTTGTTTGTTGCGTAGACGAACTGCCCGTTGGGAGCGACAGCCACTCCGATCGGGTAGGTCTGCACCGTCACCGTGTTGGTCACCTTATTCGTGACTGTGTCGATGACAGAAACGCTATTCGAACTGGCGTTCGCTGCATAAAGCGCATCTCCCGCCGGCGAAACAGCCACTCCGAATGGAAGAGTTTGCACCGGCACCGTGGTGACGTCTCTGAAGCTGCCGCCGTTCACGACTGTCACGCTGTTTCCGGCGCTGGTATCGTGATTGTTCGCGGCATATACAAAATTCCCGGTCGGACTTACAGCGACCCCCCAGGGTCCATCGCCCAGCGGGGCTGTGCCCACAACGTCTTTGTTTGCCGGGTCAATGATCGACAAGTCATCGCTGTCGATGTTGGCCACATAGACGAACGGCCCTTTTTTCATCATGTAACCATGCGTCGCTCCGGCTGTATCGACGTACCAGCCCACCACTCGATCGGAGTCATTCAGATTCGTTGGAGAGGTCTGGGTCGCTCCAGGAAAATTGCTGGTGCTGAACTTGAGCGCAGCGGAAACCAGGGCAAAACCGTTAGAAATCTCCGATGGCGGGAGGGAATAATTTCCCACCACTTCGCCGATATCGTTTATGCCAAATCCCACCGTATCTGTCTTGCCGGGATAGTCGAACTGCGTGAAGATTCCATTCTTGTAGAGAAATCCATGCTCGAAGCTGATTCCGTCAACCGTGCCGAAACCGCCTACGATCGCGCCGTTCCCGGGAGCGATTCCCAGGGTCAATGACGCGGTGGATCCAGGATAGTCAAGGATCGAGAAAGTGCCCCCGATCGAGACACATCCGTGGAAATTGCCTGCGGCATCGGTGCAGAAGCCCACGATCTCCCCTGCATTATCGATCGCCGTGGGAAAGGTCTGATACGGAGCTCCAATGTCGGCCGTCGTGAACTTATTGCTACTGAACAAAAAGCCATGTCCTACGCCGCTGGTGTCGTTGTATTGCCCCACGACGACTCCCTTGTCATTGATGCCGGCTGCCACGGTAAGCGTGCTTCCCGGAAAATCAATCGTGGTAAATTTGCCTTGGCTCACGAGAAAGCCGTGGCTCACACCTGCGCTATCGATGTAGGCACCCACCATCTGGCCGACGTAGTTAATGCCGTAAACATAAGTCGTGACGGCACCCGGGAAGTCTACCGTTTCAAAACGCGAGGCCGACGCCGGAGCGGTAAGCAAGAAGCCCGCAGCCGCCAGAACGAGCATGCGCATAGATCGTATAAACATGGTGTCTCCTGGAACTTCAGCGGCAGCGCGATCGCTGCCCGAAACGTATCGGAAGGGGCCCAGAGCTGAGGACGGCACTTTAGCCTCTGCCGGGACCCCTGTCAAGATGAAAGCCTTTGCGCGACTTCTCGGTGTGTTCGGCTTCCATAGCGTCCCTTGCGGTGAATCGCTTTTCTTCCGCCGCCAGCGATCTGTACCGGAACCGTTCGCGAAACGACCCGGTGTGTTGCACAATCAATTTTCGCTCCCGCACACTGCGATTTCGTTTAGAGTATCCGGGTTGATCAATGCAGCAAAACGATCAACACCTGTGAGCCGCGGTCAGGGAGGGACAGTGAAGAATCGCCTTCGGTCCAGCAACTTCTTAGGGAATTCGATTTCGCGCCGCAAGTTCTTAGGCCAGACTGCCGCGGCGGCGATCGGTTTTTCCATCGTTCCGCGTCATGTCCTGGGTGGCCCCGGATACGTCGCGCCCAGCGACAAAGTCAATATCGCCTTCATCGGCGTCGGCGCCCAGGGCCTGCGTGTCATGCTTCATTTCTTGCACGAACCAGACGTGCAGGGCGTAGCGGTCTGCGATGTCAACAAGTCCGCCGCGGATTATCCGCAATGGTCGACCCACGAATTCTGCAATTCCGTCCGCAAGTTGCTCGGCGTCAGCAGCGGCTGGGATTGGCTCAGCCCCGACCAGCCCATTCAGTTGAGTCATACGCTCGCCGTGACCGGCGGGGTCGCCGGCCGCGAGCCCTGCCAGAAAATTGTCGATGGCTATTACGCCACCCAGCAGCGTTCCGGACAGTATCGGGGATGTGCTGCCTACAACGACTTCCGCGAACTGCTCGAGAAGCAGAAGGATCTCGATGCCGTCGTCGTCTGCACTACGGACAACCTGCATGCGGCCGTCTCCGCCGCGGCCATGAAGAATCACAAACATGTTTTTTGTCAGAAGCCGCTGACCCACACCATCTACGAGGCCCGCCGCATCGCAGAAATCGCAAAAGAAACTGGTGTGGCCACGCAGATTGCCGTCGGCAACCAGGCGTCCGAAGCCACACGCCAGCTATGCGAATGGATCTGGGATGGCGCTATCGGTCCCGTGCGCGAAGTCAAAAACTGGTCGAGCCGTCCGTTCTGGCCCCAGGGCATCGAACGCCCCAAAGAAACACAACCCGTGCCTGAAGGCCTGGATTGGGATCGCTGGCTCGGTCCCGCGCCCGAGCGGCCTTTCAACCACGCCTATCTGCCGTTCGTTTGGCGCGGCTGGAGCGACTTCGGCTGCGGCGCTCTCGGCGACATGGGCTCTTACAGCTTCGACACAATCTTTCGCGTGTTGAAGCTGGAAGCTCCCGTAAGTGTGGAATCGAGTTCCAGCGATCGTTACGACGAAACTTATCCGCTCGCGTCCATCATTCGCTACAGCTTCCCGGCTCGCGGCGACATGCCGCCTGTGAAGTTCACCTGGTACGACGGCGGCCTGAAACCGGAGCGTCCTGAGGAACTCGAACCCGATCGCCCCTTCAAGAACGAAAAGGAGGGCGAAGAGGGCGAAGGCATGCTTTTCATCGGAGATCGTGGCAAGATTCTCTGCACCTTCAACGGCGGCAATCCTCAAATCATCCCTCAGTCAAAAATGGACGCCTACAAACAGCCGCCTAAAACGCTGCCCCGATCGCCGGGCAACGAACGTGAATGGCTCGACGCCTGTAAAGGAGGCAAAGTGAAACCCGGCGGCAACTTTGAATTCGAAGGCCTCGTCACGGAGACTTTGCTCCTCGGAAATGTCGCGAGCCGCTTCGGGCAAACACTAACTTGGGATCGCTCAAACCTGAAAATAAATTCCGACATCGCGCAGAAATGGGTCCAGCCCGAGCGCCGGAAAGGTTGGGAACTCTAACGCGTCTTTGAACACGTCTATAATGCGTTCGTTTAATCTTGCGCAACAGGAGACTTCAAATGTCTGCGATATCCAGAAGAGACTTCGTGAAAAGTGCCGCAGCTTTCACCACCGCAGCCGGCTTTCTGTCCGCAAGCGCGCTGAAGCTTCGCGCGAATCCTCTCGGCATGCCCATTGGATGTCAGACCTGGCCTGTCAGGGAAATGATCGCCAAGGATTTTCCTGGCATCATCAAGCAGCTTTCCGACGCCGGATTTCAGACCATAGAGTTGTGCTCGCCCGTAGGCTACGAGGATTCCGGCTTCGGAGGCCTCGCCAAATACAAAGGTCCCGAACTTCGAAAGATTCTCGGTGACGCTGGCGTGAGTTGTATCAGCTCTCACTTTGGCATCGACGAACTCAGAAAGGATCAGGCGCGAGCAATCGCATGGGCGAAGGACGTCGGCCTGACCCAAATGCTGGTGCCCAGCCTCGATGGCCCCAAGAATCCGACCATGGACGACGTAAAGAAAGCAGCCGACGAATACAACAAGATGGGCGAGCAGGCGGCCAAAGCCGGCATCCAGCAGGGACTCCACAATGAGGGCTTCGAACTCTCAATGGTAGATGGCAAACGCACATATGACGCGCTGTTCGGACTGCTGGACCCGAAGCTGGTCAAGTTCCAGTTCCAGGTTTCCACGATCAGCCGCGGCTACGACGCCGCCGAGTATTTCATGAAATATCCTGGCCGCTTCATATCCATGCACGTTCAAGGATGGTCGGCGGAAACCAAAAAGACCACGGCTGTCGGACAGGGTACTCTGGATTGGAAGAAAATCTTCACCGCTGCGAAAACCGGCGGCATAAAAAATTATTTCGTCGAAATGAACCTGGACCTGATGAAAGCCAGCGTTCCCTACCTGCACAGCCTTCAGGTCTGATCGCCGCACGACGATTTCACTCACGAAGGGACAGCCGCCTTGGCTGTCCCCCCGTGAGCACACGATGCAGATCACTGCACCGGATTACCGTCCGCGTCGATCTTGTGAACCTCGCCCAGCTTCAAATCGCGGATACCCGCCTCCACCTTGCTCATATCTCCCACCACCACCCAGATCAGGTGGTCGGGCAAAATGTATTTCTTCGCGATCTCTTCAGCGCCCTCTGGAGTCAGAGCCAGCGCTTTTTGTGTGAAAGTGTTGTAGTAATCTTCCGGCAATCCGTATTCCAGGATCGTCCCGTAAGCGCCGCCCAACTGCTGAACCGTCTCAAAGCTTCCCGGTAGTGCAAGAGTGGCGTTGGTCTGCTCGTTCTTGAGTTCTTCCGGCGTGATCGGTTTCCCGTCCACGATGGCCTTATATTCCTTCACCAGTTCTTCCATGGACTCTTTCGTCTTGTCCGTCTGCACCGCCGAGATACTGATGTACGGCCGTTGTCCGCGGGCTGAAGGCAATACACTGAACACGCCGTAGGACCAATGCTTGTCTTCGCGCAGATTCATGTTGATGCGCGAGCTGAAGTTTCCGCCGAAGATATTGTTCACCAGTTGCAGATCGATGGAATCCGGATCATTCAACGGAGGCGCAAGTTGCGCGCCAAAAATCACGCTCTGCCCGGAGCCCGGCCGGTCGATCAGATAGACCACATCCCGTTCCGGTTCACTAACTTTCGGCACAGTGCGCTGCGGTACATCGCCCGGCTTCCACGAAGCGAACAGTCTCTCCAGCTTGGGTTTGATCTCCGCCAACGAAGTGTCGCCCACCACCAGCAGCGTCGCATTGTTGGGCTTAAACCAGGTGTCGTGGAATTTGGCCAGGTCCTCGCGCGTCATCTTGCTTACGCTGGCCTCAGTGCCGGTGCCTGTGAACGGCAGGGCATAAGGATGTCCCTTGCCGTAAAGCAGTGTCGGGACTACTCGCAGCGCCATTGCCTGCGGCGTCACCTTCTCGCGCTTGATGCCGGCAAGGCGTTCCTTTTGCAGGCGCTGAAATTCCTTCTCTGGAAACGCCGGATGCAGAATCAGGTCGGCATAAACGTCGAGCGACTTGTCCATGGTTCCTTTGAGCGTGTTCAAACTCACCACGGAATAGTCAAGATTCGCGCCGGCATTGAAGTTGGCGCTGAGCGATTCCAGTTCTTCCCCAATCTTCAAAGAATCACGCGTCGGAGTGCCTTCTTCCAACATGCGTTGCGAGAAGCTGGTCGTGCCGGGCGCGCTGGTCGCGTCGGCAGAATATCCGCTGTCTACCAGCAGAGTGAAATTCACTACCGGAGCTGTGTGCCGCTCCGCCAGCACGATCTTCAGCCCGTTGCTGAGAGTCGCTTTCTGCAGAGCAGGAAAGCTGAGCGACATCGGACCGCCCAGGGCAGGCTCTTTTGAGCGGTCGAGCGCCTTCGCGGTCTTTAAATCGGTCGGGTACGGATGCACCTCAAGCACATAGTCACCGTCACTGAGCCAATCATTGGCGGCCTTCTTTACAGTCGCGGGAGTAGCAGCCTTCACCCACTTCAAATAATCCTTGTAGCAATCCGGATTGCCGGTGAACGACTGGCAGCGCGCCAGCACATCGCTCTTGCCGCCGAAGCCGCCAATGCGTTCCACGATCCTCGCGTAGCGCCCGAGAATCTGCGTCTTGGCTAATTGCAACTCCGATGCCGTGGGTCCGTTCTTCAGGAAGTTCTGCAATTCCTCATCGGCAGTCTTTTCCACCTTCCCCAGATCTCCCCCAGGAGTGGCCGTTAGCGTGAAATCGAATTGTCCGCCGATCTCATTGGTGTCATCATCCGCGTTCGCGCTGGTCGCGATCTGGTCTTTGTAGACCAGTCGCTTATAAAGTCGCGACGTCTTGCCCTGGCCCAGCACCTGGGCCGCCAGATCCAATTGCGCTTCTTCTGGAGACCCGAACTGCGGCACGTTCCAGATGCGATACAAACGCGCCTGCGGAACCCGGTCCTGCACCCAGCCTCGGTGCGTCCCGGTGCGCTTCGCAATCCACGCTTCCTGCTTGGCAATCGGCGGGCCTGCCGGAATATCTCCGTAATATTTCTCAACTTTTTCGCGCGCGACCTCTGGCGTGATGTCGCCTGCGATCACGACCGTAACGTTGTTCGGACCGTAATAGGTCTTGAACCACTCCTGCACATCGCTTAACGACGCCGCGTCCAGATCTTTCATGGACCCGATCACGGTCCATGAATATGGATGTCCACTGGGGTAAGTATTTTCTACGATCAGTTGTTCGGTAACGCCATAAGGCTGGTTCTCACCCTGGCGCTTTTCGTTTTGCACCACACCGCGCTGCAGGTCAAGCTTCTTCTGGTCGAGCACCCCGAGCAGATGCCCCATGCGGTCGCTTTCCGCGAATAGCGTGTAGTCCAGCATGGATGTCGGGACATTCTCAAAATAATTCGTGCGATCGTTGTTCGTCGTCCCGTTCAGGTTCGTGGCGCCAATCTTTTCCATCGCGTTGATGTAAGTGTGGTTGAAGTCATCACTGCCACTGAACATCAGGTGCTCGAAAAGATGGGCGAAACCGGTCTTCCCCTCCTTCTCGTTTTTCGAGCCCACGTGATACCACGTATTCACAGCTACAATCGGGGCCTTGTGGTCCTCGTGCACCAGCACGGTCAGACCGTTACTGAGCACAAACTTTGTGTACGGAATGTCAGGAATCGGAATGTCAACACCCGCGGTGGCCGCGGGAGTTTTATGCGCTGGCGCCGTTTGCGCCTGCGCCGCGACAGAGATCGGGTTACCGATCAGGAACGCCATAAATGCGAACACACTCATCACAGCCAATGTCAGCTTTTGTTTCAAGATTTCCTCCAGGATTCCAAACAAGGCCCAATACTTCCGCACAACACTCTACACAAGAAATACGCCCGTAGTCACGCAGCATTGCTGGATTTTAGAACCGAGAACGATGCAAAAGGGAAAGATGCAGTTCGATGTGGAGAGCCCAGTGGCGACGGCTGTCGGGTGGGCGTCTTGCCCACGGATCGCGGGCAAGGACAAAAACAATCCAGCATCGTGACGAGACGACCTCAGCAAATCGCAGGGATAACAGGTGTTGGCCCGGCGCAGCGCTTGAACGCCTATCGGTCCAGCAGGACTCCCATCACGTCCGACTCACCGCAAGACTTAATGTACTGCGCTTTCCGAATCGCACCCGGACCGTTTGGGCCCATCTCGTAATAGACCTTCGCGTCCATCGGGAACTGTTTCAGTGCCTCTGCCAGATCTTTGACGGTCCATTCCTTGTCGTTGTCTTTGCTTGCCATAGTTCCTCGCTGCGCAATTAAGTGGAAAAGCCGCGGGCGCCAATCGTTGCCTCTGGCGCCCGGCGAGATTCGCGGATGTCGCGGGTCAGATGCGCCCGAGAACCAGGAGGATGATCACGATGAATAAGACCAGTCCGAGTCCTCCGGTCGGGGCGTACCCCCACTCCCGGCTATGCGACCAGCGTGGTAATGCTCCCACCAGTGCTAATACCAGAATCACGATCAATATAGTTCCCAGCATTTTTTTGCTCCTTAACTTTCTTCTCTGAGAGAAAGCGGCGCGGGCCGGAGACCCAGCCCGCGTCGACAATTACTAAGCTCGATAGCGCTCCACTCGTTATAGCGTGACGCTGAGTGCAACGTTCACTCCAGGAAAAGCCGGGTTGCAGAGGTAATAAACCCCGTCAATGTCGACCACATAAAGATCCTGGGTATAGAGCCAGTTGGATGGCCACGCATCAACGAATTCGAACGAATAGCCGCCGGATTCGAAGCGGTGATTCCTGTAATCGCCTTCGCTGACTCGGAATGTGTGTTCCCGTCCAAAGTGAGCCTTGTAACGATCGTCAGGGATCCGGCCACCGGCACGCTGTACCGGCTTGCCTTGCTCTGGACGTTGCTCGGCTTTTTGCTCTTCGGGCTTAGTAGCTCTTTCTTCCTGAGCCTTCTTCTCCTCAGGCTTGGCGTTCCGTTCTTCCTGAGCTTTTTTCTCTTCAGGTTTTGCTGTTTCCATCTTTTTGTCTTTATCCTGCTGGGTAGCCTTGTCCTTGTCCTCTTGTTGTTGGTCGTGCTGGTCCTGTGCGTAAACCGGGACCACGGCTCCAAGGGTCAAAGATAGAACTGCGGTACTGATGATCCCTACCAGTTTCATGGGTGTTGCCTCCAAAGGTTTATCGATCGTTTTTTGACTTAATTTTCTTGGAGCTGTTTTATTGCAAGCTTCCCGTTGTCGGGTTAACCGGATTGCCGATGGCATCGCCCGATACCAGAAGTTCAACTCTGCGATTCTGCTGCCGCCCCGCGGAATTATCGTTAGTAGCTACCGGTAGGGTGTTGCCGTAGCCCTTGGCGCTGACCGAAGCTGCTGCCACGCCCTCGGTCACGAGGTAATCGCGTACCGAGCCGGCCCGGTTCTCGGATAGCGTCTGGTTCATCGAGTCGCTGCCGACATTGTCCGTGTAGCCGCCAACCTCAATGTTGAGGGACGGATACGCCAGCAGGATTCCGGCAACTTTCGCCAGCTTCTCGCGTGCTCCCGGCTTCAACGAATACTTTCCGGTATCGAACAAAACATCGGACATGCTGACGATCAGCCCGCGTGCACTGTCGCGAGTCTGAAGAATGGTGTTCAGCTGCTCCGACAATTTCGCCCGCATGGCAGCTTTGTCCGTATCTGCCTGTTGTGCCGTCGCCTGTGCCTGCTGGGCCGCAAGGCGGGATTGTTCCGCATCGGCCTGGGCAGCGGATACTGCGCTTGCGGACGAGGCCTGGCTGTCCGCCATATCGGCTTTGGCCTTGGCCGCAGCAGCCTGTGCATCCGCAGCGTCACCCTGAGCCTTGGCTGCATCGGACTCGGCCTGCGCCTTAGCCGCCCGCGCATTGGCCGCATCCGACTGCGCCTGTTCCTTCTGGCGAGTCGCGTCGTCAGCCTGCGCCTGCGAAGAAGCCTGGGCGTCCGAAGAAGCCTGGCGTTCGTTCGCCAGACGCACATCGTCCATCTTCTTGATTGCGATCGCCCGCGCATCTTCGGCCGTCTGCACTGCCTCGCGAGAAACTGCGATCAGCGGCTTTCTGTCGATATGTTTTCTGGTGGCGTAAGCGTCGGCGTTGCTCATCAACTCGGCAGCGTGCTGGTAACTGGCGCTGGCATATTGTTCAGCCCCCTCGGACTTCGCGATACGCACTGCATTCCGCGCTTCGAAGAATTCCAGCGGCAGATTCGCGCTCATTACCACCGGATCAAACTTGTAGCCTGTGGGAAGATAGCCGCCGCGCTCCATCAGTTCATACTTGGCGTTCACCGCTTCGGTCGTTCCCTTGGTATCGTCGCGCACAACATTTTCCAGCACGACAACATTGCTCGGCTGCCGGACCGCATAGTAAGGCTCCGCGGTCACAATCAGAGCAAAAGCCTGCAGGTCCGTGGTGACCGCAACTTTGCTGCGATGATTGCCCCCCACCAGCACTTCGCCCAGGTTCACGGCGCGGCCTTCAGGAGAAATCGCCCACAACACGTAAGTCAGATATTCATTGCCGAAACTCGTCGGTTTCTCTAAGTTGCCGAATTCCGCCTCGACCGCGATCGATCCCCGCTTGCTGTTGACCTCGGCCACGCCGTTCGCCGCCGGCATCAGATCGGTGCCCGCGAAATCCAGCTTCGAAGAGCCGCTCCGATGCTGATAGTTCACCGCCTGAACGCTGCGGCTGACGACCACTACGCGGAATGTAGGCGTCGAGTTCATGTGCTCGACGCCGTCGCTGGTTTGAGAGTTGGTCTGTGCGAATGCGCTCAGGCTGAGCGTGATTCCCGCTATTAACAACATCTTGGTTTTCAATGTGTCTCCTTCGGGCAGAGGTCTGCCGTATCGATCGTCGGCCTTGCGGTCAGCGCATCGCGCTGGCCTTACCGCATCATTAGCGTGCCCACATGAACCCGGGACAAGGAATGGAATAGCCCGAAGATGTTCAGCAACCACAGGACCACAGCGATGACTACCACACCGTTCAAAATGGATTTGATCGATGACTGCATAGGGATGAAGCGATTCACCAGCCACAGCAGCACACCAACTACGATCAGAACTTCCAGGAGTTGAATTAAAGGCATAATCTTTGACCTTCCTTAGGGTTGTCGGTCAATGCCCCTGATCCGCACCGAGGCCTTGCCTGATTTTCACTAGTTGAAAGCTCTTAGGGCCAAATCGTGTTCGGCCACGTGGTTGCGCGGCCGACACCGATGCGGATGAAAATCGCCGATAGGCTGGATATGGCCGCTCTGGCGATACCGGATCAGGAATTGGCCAGACACCTGAACCATGAGAGCAACGAATCGGCGTTCGCTACTCCCACAACACACTCACCAGTACTAAGAATGACAGATGGGTTCTGTAGCGTCTGAGCAAGATAGCTCACATGGAGAGATTCTCATTCCAAGCCGCGATCATGAGGTTTCACACATCGCGCGCATGCTGCCGGCGTTCGCAACTTCCATTGACGTCCAGCCAGTCCAGCAGAGATCGCACACTGGCCCGTGCCAGGGCAATCGCGCAATCCGCAGCTCCGTAATAAATATTCAGAGTGTCGCCGTCGGAATCGATCGTATAACCGCAAGGAAACACGACATCGTCAACGTCGCCGTGTACCTCATACTCCGCCTCCGGCCCAAAAATCCACGAATCTCCCCGCAGCAAACACTTCTCCGGATTCTCCAGATCAAACAGCGCCAGGCCTAATCGATACAGACATCCCGAAGGCGTCTGCCGCACTCCGTGGTAGAGAACCAGCCATCCCTTCGAAGTTTCAATTGGCGGCGGCGACAATCCAATCTTGTTGGCGTCCCACCAGGCGCCGCGGCGCGCTTCCAGCATCAGCCGGTGCCTTCCCCAATAGCGCAGGTCAGGAGAGTAGGAAATCCAGATGTGCGCTCCAAGTGAGGTCGCGGGCCGGTGAATCAGCGCCCAGTAGCCGCCTATCCTCCGCGGCAGCAGCGCCGAATCCTTATCATCGGGCGGCATGATGACGCCATACCGCTCGAAGCTTCTAAAGTCCTTGGTCAGGGCCAGCGACACTCCCGGCCCACCGCGCGAATACGAAGTGTAAGTCACAACGTATTGCTGCAGTTCCGGTACGAACGTGATCCGCGGATCCTCAATGCCCCAGATTTCTTCTGGATGATCCTTCGGGTCGGGCATCAACGTCGGCTCGGGATCAATCTGCCACCCGTCGACGCCGTTTTGAGAGCGCGCGGCGCAAAGATGCGACAATCCCCGCCGGTCTTCCACGCGGCACAACAGCAGCGTCGTTCCATCCGCCAGCCGCGTCGCCCCCGCATTGAAGACGCTGTTAATTGAATAGGGCCAATCCTTGCTGGTCAGGATCGGGTTCGCAGGATGCCGAATCAGTAATGGCTCGTAGCGATTGCTGGGAACGATCAGCGGGGTTTGCGCGGATATTGTCATGATTGGATTTCGATTGCTTCGGATACTTGCAGCGAGCGCATTTCAAGCAAGCTCATCAGAAACGACAGAGTCGATTCCGCTCCCTGGTTCTCATTGGCGCGGTCAGGATGCAGTCCATCCCGGCATCCTCCCGTGACCGAATCATAGAGTGGAAGCTGCAGATCGTTGCCGCCCAGAAACCAGTTGAACGCCGACCACGCTTCGTTACGCCAACGCCGGTCACCGGTGATTCGATACGCTTCCAGACTTGCGGATAGCGCGCCCGCCGCTTCAATCGGCTGCTGATCGAAGCGCGCTTTCTCGCCGCCCTGTCGATAAAAACCCTGCGACCCAATCGGTACGAAGTGCCCGTGCGTTTCGCAACGTTGCGTCTCCGACAGCCAATCCAGCGCTTCCAGGCCTGCGGAAATCATGCGGTCATCCCCGCACGCCGAACCCACCATCAGCAGAGCCTGGGGCAGTCTCGCGTTGCCGTAAGCCAGAATGTTCTCGAACCACTTCCACTCCGGACTGCGAATCGCCTCATACATCTCCAGCAAACGACGGCTGAGCGCGGATTGCACTCGCTGTGCGTCGCGATCGCCGGGATACGAATTCAGATATTCATGCACCCCCAGCAGGGTATAGGCCCATGCGCGGGGGCTCCTGAATTCCAAAGCCGCCGGAAGCGAAAACTCAAACAGCCGCCCCGCCGCGCCCCTCAATCCCTGATCCTCAGACCGGCCGAGGACCGTTCCCAGCGCCCACAAAGCACGTCCGTGACAGTCGTCCGATCCCTCCGTCTCGCTCCACTTGCGGTCGTAACCGAGAAAATTCCTAAACCGCCCCTTCGCCGGATTGAAGGCATGTTCCAGGAACGCCATGTACCGGGACGTGGAGGCTGAAACCACCGGAACCCGGATCGTCGCACTGGTCCCTCCGGGCGGATGAAGCAAAGAACGATTCGCCAGCTGCGTTCGCAGCACTCTGAAAATGAGTGCGCGGGCATTGTCGTCTGTCGTGTGTCCTTCAAAGCGGTTCGGAATGGTGAAAATCGCGTGCTGCAGCATCCCGGTATCATCGGTCATCCGGTTGAAATGCGTTAGGTTCAGCTCAGGCAACTGATCCAGGGATTTCTTGATCGCGCGTGCCGAGAACTGAACTCTCGGGCTCTCCAAACGGTCGCTGCGCACCCGCGCAAAACTCCCCATATATCCTTGCGCCGCTTTTTTCCAGATCATGTCCCGGGCGAACAGATAAGCCCGTTTGCGCATGGCATGGCGCGTTGCGGGATCGTCCAATAGTTCAATCGTCTTGTCTGCGATCGCCCCCGGATTCTGAAAGGGCACCAGCGCGCCCCGCCTGTCGTCCAGCAATTCGATCGCATGCCAGTACGGAGTCGAGATGATGGCCTTCCCTGCGCCCAACGCATAAGCAAGCGTCCCGGAGACCACCTGCGCCTCGTGGCGATACGGCGTGATGTAAATATCCGCAGCGCCAATGAACTGAACCATCTCCTCCGGACTGACGAACCGATTGTGGAAGATTACCTGCGATTCCACTCCCACTTCTTTGGCCAGGGCCTGCAGACTCGCCCGGTACTTGTCGCCTTCGCGCCGTAGAATATGCGGGTGCGTCGCGCCCGCAACGAGGTACACCACGTGACTGTGTTTGGACAAAATCTGCGGCAGCGCCTGGATCACATTTTCGACGCCTTTGTTCGGCGAGAGCAGGCCAAACGTGAGCAATACCGCCTTGCCTTCCACTCCAAAGTGATCTTTGTAAAAATTCGGATCGGTGAACGGCAGATCGGGAACGCCGTGCGGCACCATGTCAATCTTGCTGCCCGGCACCTTGAAAATCTCCTGCAGGAACTGCGAGGAGAGCTGGCTCATCACAATGAGCCGGTCCGAAAGCTCGGCAATCTCTTTCATCACCAGCATCTGGTCCGGATTCGGCTCGCGCAAAACCGTGTGCAGCGTCGTCACGACCGGCATTTTCAAGTCGCGCAGCAGGCTCAGAATATGGCTTCCGGCCGGCCCGCCGAAGATTCCATACTCGTGCTGCAGGCACACCATGTCGATGTTGTTGAAGTTCAGGAATTCAGCGGCCTGCTGATACGACGCGACATCGTCCTGGGCCAGTGACCAGCGCACGCGCGCGGGATAGTCATAACCCTCTGCAATGTCATCGACGGGAAGCGCCAGCAGCCGGGCTGTACCGTACTCCGCCGAAATCGCTTCGCACAAGTCCGTCGTGAACGTAGCCAGTCCGCACTGCCGCGGAAGATAGTTCCCGATCACCGCGATTCGACTCGGCAGCGATGGCTTCGCCTGGGAGCGCTCGCGGCGCAACGCGATCCCTGCCCGTACCACGGGACGCGGGGCAACGACTTCCAGGATGGCCTTGGGAAATACTGTGTTTGGCAGCGACATTTACCCCTGAATCTTGCCCTTGAATTTTGGAGGACACAGGGCCCGCGAAGGCAGTCTTTCAGATTGCCCCCAGCGAGCACGGAGTTGGATTGAAATTTACTTCTTCTTAGTATTCAACGAACGTGGGTTTGCCTACTGGTCAAAATTGACCATCGAAGAGCAATTGACTCAACCGTGAATATCTCCCGGCAAGACCGCCAGTCGTTAAATCTGTACGGCCACTAACTCGGGGACGCACCGGGCATTTTGGATCGACTTCACGGCATCTTCCGCCGTCAGTCTACCCATCAGCAGTGCAAGCTTAGGGTTGGTTGTCGTCTGGATGGGTGTTCGATCAATGCGCTCCACATATACCGGAGCCCGTGTACCGCGGACCACTCGCACAACAAATCGGATATTTTTCATGGTTTTCTTCTGGTCGAGATCGAAAACACAACTCTCTGAAAACAAGAGGGTAAGCCTCAATTGGACTGTCGGTACCGGGTAGTCTTGGTTCGGCGAACCGGAAAGGGTAAGAAGAGGAGAACTTAGCTCACTTCCGATTCTAGGCTTCCCCGCACTCATTGTCAAACTAAGTAACGGCCCGGTCGTGTATCAGTTTGAATTTTGAGGATAGTCTTCTTCTGGCTCTGACCACATATAAGCCGCAAAGCAAACCAGGGCAACCACACCGGAGACAGCCATCAGCGCCAATCCTGTATTCGTAAACGGAGAGAAAATGAGTACGAAGCCAGCGACATAGCCTATAGCTTTGCTCGCAACTCGGATAATCCGCTTAAAAGTCTTCATGCGACGTGCTTTTTATACGGGCCGCGCTTTCCCGGTTTCGAGAGGTAATTGCCTGCCATCTGGACAATCTCTTCAAGAGACCAAACATGGTCGCTCAGGCCAACTGCCATTGCTGGCGTGACTCTCAGCGTCTCGTGAATTCTGGCGAAATTGTAGTGCACGGCGTAGATCGCAACCATTGCCGCGTGGTTTTGAATTTTCTTGCTGAAAGCATTCGCCGCTGGGAAGTTCCTCGGAGCTAATTCAGCGGCTCGGTTGACGGATCGGTCAGAGAGATCAGCTTTCCTGGCGGATACTCCTCCTGGCTCAGAGGAATATCAGGCTCGGGGTTGACGATGGTCAGCACTTCACCGCTGGCGATTCCACGGACCAGCAGGCGGTCTCCCTCAACCGCGACCACCCGGTATTGTTCGTCGAAGATTGACATCTCAGCCTCGTCGTATCTTAGATGCGCGATCGCATGTCAACGTTCATTTTCATTCTTTCACGGATACGACCCGGTGGGGGCCTTCATAAGTTTAATGTCCCATTACAGTGGTCACAATTGACCATCTTTGTGAACCGGAGAGGGTGCATCGTGAACCAATGACGACCAAACAGAAGCAAGCGCTTGAGGTCCGCTGTCCCACCTGCGGAGCCAAACCGAACGAAAAATGTGAGTTGAGCACGGGCCAGCCTCGCACCGACCCTCATCGGGACCGGAGACTGGTCGCATTCGGAAAAGTAGTGGGTCAGGCTAGCGCGGGCTCGCTAAAGGAATGAGCTAGTCCCAGTTGATCGAAAGCTTCCCGGACCAGCTTGTCGGCGCTCGCGGTCTCTTCTCGAGTCGGCGTTGAGATTTGAAGGAGTCCTTGCCTGCCCAGGTTCGCAGGAAGAGCAAATTCCGCCTGGTGCGGCATCACGGCTTCCAGAATGTGGGCCAGACCTTCGGATTCGTATCCGTTATCGAACCGCACACCGGTGCCGTGGAACGCGGTCGCCGTCATCCAGTACTCGCAAGCCAGGAGCCAATGGCCCCGCGTCAGCGACAACCAGACCTTCAGGTAGCCCAGAGTCCCCGCCGGTACGAATCCGTATTCGATATGAATCAAACCCGCCTCGGCGCCATGCATCAGGTCTGCCCAGGTCACGACAATGGCCGCTTCCAGCACCCGATCAAGAATCTGCTTCTCTTTCTTTTTCTCCTGAAATTGCGCACCAGATTGCACCCCGGAGGGCATGGCATCCACGGACATAAGAACAGTCGGCATGAGATCGGTTTGCATAAGATCATTGCGGGACACGGGCGCGCTCAACCTTTGGCCCATTCTGCATTGGATTGCGATGTCTGCCGCGCTTCGGCGCCATCCAGGTAACAACTCTTCTGCATATGCCGGGAATGTGCCGAAACAGTTACGTAAGGTACGCCCAGGAAATGTTTGGCCACGATTCCGGTGACTTCGAGCCCATTGAAGTTCAGCTGTTTTACTTTGCTCAGAATCCTCTGCACTGCGCTCTGTATCTTCGCCGTCCCCACCGCGCCGAAGAACATGACTTTGACCTCCGCGGCCATGTAAAAGAAATTCCAACCCGCGGAGTGTATCTTCCGATCAAGAGCAAAACCGTCCAGCGCCTTCACCACGCCCCAGGCTCCGGAGCAGGGCTCGCTTTCCAGTCCAAGAGTCTGCGTCATCCCGGGCCATTCCTTAATTAGAATCGTGCCGACTTGAACAGTTGGTGGCATGGCTCCTTTTTACTCAACACACAGCATTAATTCCGGCGCTTTCGCAACCTCCTATGTTGCACTGACAACGAAACAAAAACTGCTCAAAAGTGACCACTTTCCCAAATAAAAAATGAGTACGATTTAAACTCGCAGGAGTAACAAAAGACCCCAATTCATGCACACTTGCAGACTATACTGATCGGGATGAGCCCTGCGGCAGCGGTCAGAAAAAACGGCGCATTCGATCCCAACGTCTTCCTCGCGACAATCGGCGACGGCAGGAAGATTCTGACTCTGCCAAAGCGACAAACGATATTTTCACAAGGTGACAAAGCCGACGCTGTCTTCTACGTTCAAAAAGGTAAAGTGCGCCTCACCGTCGTCTCTGCGATTGGCAAAGAAGCCACCATCGGGATCGTGGGGGAGGGAAACTTTTTCGGCGAGGGTTCCCTTGCCGGCCAGCTCCTCCGCATGGGATCTGCGGCTGCCATGACCGACTGCGAGATTTTGCGGGTGGACAAAAAAGCAATGATGGACGCGCTGCACCGCGAGCCTGCGTTCTCTGAAATGTTCGTCGCCTACCTGCTGGCCCGCAATATTCGCTACGAGGAAGATCTGGTCGACCAGCTTTTCAACTCCAGCGAAAAGAGACTGGCGCGCGTCCTTCTGCTGCTCGCGCGTTTCGGCAAAGAAGGAATCCCCGAAACCGTGGTCCCCAAGATCAGTCAGGAAACTCTGGCCGAGATGGTTGGCACAACCCGATCCCGCGTCAGCTTCTTCATGAACCGATTTCGTAAGCTGGGCTTCATCGACTACGCCGGCGGTACCGAAGGTGCTCTGCAAGTCCACAGCTCCCTGCTCAATATCGTCCTGCACGACTAAACTCCCCTGCACGTCCACGCTCTCGCCTCGAAGGGGTGGCATTCTTCTCGCTACCCTGCGTCATGACCCCGCGTCATTCACCGCAGAAAAAAGGCATCCTCGAACAATCGAGGATGCTTGAGCGATCTCCAATGTCTAATTCTCTTTCGGTTTTTCATCCTTCGGCTTTTCATCCTTCGGTTTCTCGTCCTGTTTCTTTTTCGCTTCCGGCTTCATAGGCGCCGGCTGAGGGCGCGATTGCGCGGGCTTGGCTTCGGAAGCTGGAGTGCGCGGCTCCGAACGCTCCGTCGCTTTAGGAGTCGCCGGCTCAGCAGGCTCATTCCGATTCGCTTCCGGACGAGTTGAATCTGGCTTGTTGTTCGGCATTGGCGCGTCGGGACGAGCGGAGTTGCTCTCGGGACGTGCCACGGGTGGCGCTGTTTTTTCGGGCTCCGAACGCTCAGCAGCTTTAGGAGTCGCCGGCTCAGCAGGCTCATTCCGATTCGTTTCCGGACGAGTCGTTTCCGGTTTGTCGTTCGGCGCCGCCGCCTCGGGACGAGCCGTGTTGCTCTCCGGTCGCGCGGCGGGTGTCGCCGCCGGAGGGTGAACTGCAGCCCGATTTGCCGGGGGATTGTAAGGCGTTCCCGTCGCTTTCGCGTGTACCGGTTCGTTGAATGATCCCGGCTTGGGAGTCGCGGCAACCTCCGGCGTGCCATGATTCACCGAAGCGCGTTGTTCCGGGTTCGCGCGAGCCGTCTGCTCTTGTTGCGCTTGAACCGCGACCGGAGGAGTGTGTTTTTCGTTCACGGCAACTTGTTGCTGCGCCGTGGGGCGCATGTTCACCCCACCCGTGCCGCCGTTGTAGCTGACCCGCGTCACCGCGGTATTTACTACCGTCGCGTTGTAGACGTTATGAATGTTGGTGACGTTCACGTTGCTCACCGAACGGTTGTAGTAGAACTGCCCGCCCTGCCAGTGTCCGCCTTGATAGCCGTCGCCGGTATATCCGTAGCCGTAACTGATCCCGCCATAAAAACCTACGTGCGGTCCCCAGTAGCCTTCATTGAAGACATACGCATCCCCATGCCAACCCCAATAGGCTGGAGTCCAAAGCAGGCCCGGTTCCGGAGCCATCACCCACGTGCCCGGCACCCAGAAATAATCGTCGCTGGCGTAAGCCCAATAGCCAGGCGTCCACAGATAACCATCGCCGGGGCAAAGAGGCTGCTCATAGACTGGCAGCTCAGGTGGAGCGAACGAAACCGATATGCTGATTTGCGCGCATGCTGCCGACGATATGGCAAGCACTGCCAACGCAAACAGCGACGTACGAATGGAGGAGATAATACGCATTAAGATTCCTTTTGCCCTACGAATCCTTGCGCCTGCCCGGTCGTGCTCGGATTCCTGCGGGTTGCGCGGATTGCAGGGCGCGATTTCCGAACGGAACTTTACTCAACACTCCGTCTCGTTCGAAAACTCGTTCCAGCAGAACTGTCTCACCTCGAGGACATTGCAGTCTGTTCACAAAAGCTCAGTTCGACCGCCCAGTTCGACGCCTCATTTTCCCATCAGCCGGGAAGATCCCCTTGGCTCACCGCCGTTCTGCCGTGCCGATCGCCTCCACGCCAGAGGCGTTTAGGTTGCCCAGGTCAACCGCAGCCACCGGCTCCCACTCTGCGGGCGGAAAGTGGCGCACACGCACCGGGCCAGTCGCCTTGTCTTGCCGGTGCCCGCAGGTCAGACAGATTGATCCCACTTGCCGCACCCCGGTCTCTCTCGAGATCGCATTCTCGCGCACCGCAATCCATCCGGAAACAACCGGGCCCGCACACAGGTCACACGGGAAAGCGGAGAGATGAATATATTGTTTACTCAAACGGCGTTCCTCCTGTTTCAGACTGATCTGTGAAAATTAAGACCAGCGATTTTGAGACCAGAAGGTTTAACGGCTTCTTAGACGGCGCGGCGCCCGCTCACCAGATTGATGACCAGAACCACCAGCGCCACCACCAGCAGCAGGTGAATCAGACCGCCGGCCACGTGCAGGCTGAACCCTAGAAGCCACAAAATCAGAAGTACCACAAAGATCGTCCAAAGCATTCCAATCTCCTTTTTAACCCGTCATTAACTTTGTTTCGCGTCCTTGCGCTCCAGTTGAACTCCCCGGAGAGATTTCCCGCACTCCAGACAGACTCGCCCCGACCGCGGTGTAATCAGCCCGCAAAACGGGCACATTCGCTGCGTCGCGAACTCTGGACTCTTCGGTTTCAGCGCCGCCCGCAGATTCGTAACCGACTCACCGAAGGCTGCGAGTCGTATGCGTAGTCGATCGCGGAACCGTTGATAATTCATCGACGCACCTTCTACGCTCGCCGCAGGACCCGGACGAACAACTCGGATCTCGCTCCTGTGCAGGCAGTCCCACCATGACAGGAAAAGATTGTCCGTTCTGAGCAGGATTGCTCACATTGCGCGAAAACCGCGCTCGTCGAAATCGCGCCAAACATCGCGCCAACCCATGGCAAAACCATGCTGAAAATTGCAGCGCTCGAAGGTACATGTCCTTACCGCTGCACAAAAGTGAGCAATTCAGATCAGCTATTGCCGGGGGACTGATCGATCATGACACTAGAGATGAGCACTTCTTCTCTCTCCATTCAGGTCCTCTGAACTAAGTCAGCCATCTGAAGCCCTCCCTTCTTAGTTCTGGAGCAGCAGCGTTCCGGAACAACCGCCGGCAACACTAAAAGGACAATTCATGAAAAAGACAATGTCACTCGTATTAGTGAGCTTGATGGGCCTGATGGGAACCTACGCGTTCGCAGGTTCGGATCGTGAAGACACCGTCGATCGCCTGCAAAAATCCGTGGACGTTCTTCAGTCGATTATGTCGACGCCCGACAAAGGGATTCCGGAAGAAGTATTGAGCGGTGCCAAGTGCATCGTCGTCGTGCCGAACTTGCTCAAAGGTGGCTTCATTTTTGGCGGCAAGCATGGACGTGGCGTGGCCACCTGCCGCACGCCGGAAGGTTGGAGCGCTCCCGCATTCGTCTCCATCGGCGGCGGAAGCTGGGGATTGCAGATCGGCGTCGAAGGCGTTGACCTCGTCATGCTGGTCATGAACGACCGTGGCTTGCAGCATTTACTCTCCACCAAGCTGGAACTAACCGGTGAAGGATCCGTGGCAGCAGGCCCCATCGGCCGCCACACTTCCGCGGGAACTGACATTCTGTTGAACACCGAAGTTCTGACCTACTCGCGTTCGAAAGGCATCTTCGCCGGCCTGACGTTGGAAGGTGCGGTAATCGAGCAGGATAACGATTCGACTCATGCCATCTACGGCACGCACATGCGCTTCCGCAACATTCTTTCCGGCCATGCGACAACTCCGGCCAGCGGCGAAGCGTTTGTGAGGGCTGTTTCCGAAGCCAGCCACCAGGCTCACGTTGCCGAAGCCAGAGAAGACAGCAAGTAATCGCGTCCCTAAGCTGCCGGTAGAAACGGATTTGCGACTGGCCGGAACCGTGTACCGGTTCCGGTCAGCGCTGGTTCCGATGACGACCTCTCGACCCGCAGAATCAAATGTTAAGAAAAAAGAAATGACCGGTATGCGAACCACTCTACGGAAACGCCTCTGGGCCCCGGCAATCTGCCTCACGCTTTGGCCCATTCTCGCGCTGGCCCAGTCGTCAAATCCCGCACCAAACTCGGATGCACTACAAAATCTGGATTCCTGCAAAGCCGGCCGCGCCACTTGTAACGCTTCCAAATTGACTTCCGCACAGTCAGCGGACGTGGCTCTCGCCTCCCACGCACGCAACGTAGAGAATTGCAGAAACGGCTACGAATCCTGCGACCGCTCGAAACTCTCCGCCCTCGAAACCACATCGCTCGCCGTCGCCGACCATCAGCGTAACGTGTCCGATTGCAACGACGGGATGCAGTCTTGCGACCAATCCAAATTAACTTCAGCCGAAGCACGCGATTCCTCGAGCGCTCAGCATCAGCGCAATATCGCCGACTGCAAGGACGGAGTCGGAGCTTGTGACCCCTCGAAGCTGAGCCCGTCGGAAGCAGGCGCAGTCGATACTGCCCGCCAGCAACTAAACGCCTCTGATTGTAAAAACGGCACGGGCCTGTGCGACCATTCGCAGATGACGGCTTCGCAAATCAAGGAAGCGTCCGCCGCACAACGCGTGCGCAACGCGCAGAATTGTCAGAACGGCTGGAACGATTGCGACCACTCCCAACTCAATCCGTTGCAAGCGAAACAAACTGCATTTTCAGAGCATCAGCGCAACCTCTCCGTTTGCAAAGACGGCGGGTCAACCTGCGACTATGCGAAACTGTCCGCTCCCGAAGCCAAGGCGCTGGATGACGCCGAACACAAACGTAATTACGCCGCATGCCTGAAAGGCTACGGTTATTGCGACGCCACACGACTGACATCGGATGAAACTCATACGATCCACGCCACGACCCATTAACTCCGCGGCCCGGTTCAGCATAGATTTTGCTCAGGAATTCACTATGATTCAACGGCAATGTCCGGAGTGCGGCAGCGAATTGGTTCGGGCTCGCCGTCCTGATCAGCAACCGGTGCCCGGCATTGCGGCCTTCCCTACCCCCGGATGGCGCTGCTCGGTCTGCGGACAGGAATTCACCACCGACCAAATCCGCGACAGCAAGCGCGCCCGTACCGCCGCCGACCGCGCCCGCGTCAGCTAGAGCTTTCGTCCATACATCTTCTTCCCCACTCTCGCGCTCGATGCGACAATATCCATCGCGATGAAAGGAATTCTCCTCCGCTTCGGAATCTGCCTCCTCTGCCATCCACTTCTCGCAGCACAAGCTTCCAAGCCGCAACAATACACATACACGGTCGTCAACGTATTCCCCCACGACCAGTCGGCCTTTACCCAGGGCCTCGCCTACCGCGCCGGATTCCTCTACGAAGGCACTGGCATTGAGGGCAAATCATCGCTGCGAAAGGTTCGCATTGAAACTGGAAAAATTGTCCAGCAAGTCAACCTGGGATCTGAATACTTCGGCGAAGGCATCACTCTACTGGGCGACAAAATATTCCAGATCACGTGGGAATCAAAAACAGGTTTCGTATACGACCTGAACACCTTTCACCTGCTGCGGAAATTTTCCTATGCGGGAGAGGGCTGGGGGTTGACGGCCGAAGGCCGCGACCTATTCCTGAGCGACGGAACGTCGGAGATTCGCGTGCTCGACTCTGAGACGTTCAAAGAAAAACGCCGCATCAAAGTGCGTGACGGTTCAACTCCGGTCAAAGACCTGAACGAACTGGAGTTCGTCGAAGGCCAGATTTTCGCCAATGTCTGGCACAGCAGCCACATCGCTCGCATCTCACCCGAGACCGGAGAAGTCGTCGGCTGGATCGATCTCACCGGCCTTCCCAGCACCGTCTATCGTCTCGATTCGGAAGCCGTGCTCAACGGCATTGCCTACGATCCCATTCAAAAGCGCCTGTTCGTGACCGGAAAACTCTGGCCCAGCGTCTTCGAGATCAAACTTTCCCCGAAGCTTCGCAGGTAATCCAATTTGCCGCCCTGCTAGCCTTTTTTGCCCGGCTGCGGTCTAATCCCAGTGGCCACGCCCAAGCCGTGTAGACAATCACCTGGAAACTCACTCATGAAATTCACACTCGGATTCTTGCCCCGGATTGCCGCCGCATCCCTGTTGGCTCTAGCTTCGCTTGCCGCCTATTCGCAAAATGCGTCGGCGCCCGCGCTCGTGACTCACGGCATCGCCGTTGCCAACATCGACCGCTCGGTCAAACCGGGAGACGACTTCTATCGCTACACGAACGGCGACTGGATCAAGCGCACCGAAATTCCTCCCGACCGCAGCTACGTTGGCGTCTGGGACACTCTGGCGGATCTCAGTCGCAAGCGCACTGCCGACCTGATTGAAGAAGCGGCCAAGAGTAACGCCGCTGCAGGTTCCGACGCCCGCAAGATTGCCGACCTCTACAACTCCTACATGGATGAGTCCACCATCGAAACCAAAGGCCTCGCCCCGCTCCGCCCTCACCTCGATGCGATAGCCGCCATCCACGATAAGCGCGAACTGGCCAGAGCTTTAGGAGAGAGCCTTCGGGACGATGTCGACGCCCTGAATAACACTCACTTTCACACCCCCAACCTTTTCGGAATGTGGGTCGCCCCCGGCTTCAACGATTCCGAGCACTACGCCGCCTACCTGCTGCAAGGCGGTCTCGGCCTTCCCGATCGCGAGTACTATCTCTCCGACAGCGAAAGCATGCGCGACATCCGCAGCAAGTATCAGGCGCACGTTTCGGCTGTGCTCAAGCTCGCCGGATTCTCCGGCGCCGAACTCCGCGCCCAGCACATCCTCGAGCTGGAACACGCCATCGCCGAAAAACACATCAGCCTGGCCGACGATCAGGACGTTCACAAGGCAAACAACACCTGGAAGCAATCCGACTTCGCCGCCAAGGCCCCCGGCCTCGACTGGACAGAATACTTTCGCGGCGCAGGTCTCGCCGGCCAGTCCAACTTTATCGTTTGGCAGCCCACTGCCTTCACCGGAGAGTCCGCTCTCGTCGCGTCCGTCCCACTCGAAACATGGAAAGACTGGCTGGCCTTCCACCTGATCGACGCTTACGCCCCCGTTCTGCCCGAAGCGTTCGCCGACGAGGATTTCGCCTTCTTCGGAAAAACCCTCAACGGCACACCGGAGCAGCGTCCACGCTGGCAGCGCGGCGTTGGAGTCGTCAATGAACTGCTCGGCGACGCGGTCGGGCAAATCTATGCCCAGCGCTATTTCTCGCCCGAAGCCAAGGCCCAGGCTCAAGCCATGGTTGCCAACCTGATCGCCGCTTTCCGCCGCCGCATTGACGCCCTCTCCTGGATGGATCCAGCGACCAAAGCCGAGGCCCAGGCCAAACTCACCACTCTCTATGTAGGAATCGGCTATCCCGATAGCTGGCGCGATTACTCCGCCTACGAAGTAAAGCCGGATGACATCTTTGGCAACGTATGGCGCGCGCGATTGTTTAGCTACCAGCGAGAGGTCGCCCGTCTCGGTCGTCCCGTCGATCGCAAAGAATGGACGATGGAACCGCAGACCGTAAATGCGGTCAACCTGCCGCTGCAAAACGCGCTGAGCTTTCCTGCAGCCATTCTGCAGCCGCCGTTTTTCGATCCCCTGGCGCCTGCCGCCGCAAACTACGGCGCAATCGGTTCCATCATCGGACACGAAATCAGCCACACCTTCGATACCGAAGGCAGCGCGTTCGATTCCAAAGGACGGGTGCGCGATTGGTGGAAACCAGCCGACCTCGAGCATTTCAACATTGCCACCGCTCGGCTCGCCGCGCAGTACGACACCTACAAGCCTTTCCCCGACCTCGCCCTGAATGGCAAGCAAACGCTGGCGGAAAATATTGCCGACGTCGCCGGTATCTCGGCCGCGTACGACGGTTACCACACCTCTCTCGGAGGCAAACCCGCGCCCGCGCAAGACGGTTTCTCCGGCGACCAGCAGTTCTTCATCGCCTTCGGACAGAACTGGGGATCAAAAGATCGTCCAGCCGCTCTCCGTCAGGAGGTTATGACCGACCCCCACTCCCCCGACGCGTTCCGGGCAGCCACGGTCCGCAACATCGACGCATGGTATGCGGCATTCGACGTTCAGTCCGGAGAAAAGCTTTACCTCGCTCCGGCGGACCGTGTGCGGATCTGGTAGGTCAGTCAAAAAGGAAAGGCTCAACCCCGCGTAATTCGAAACGCAAGGGCGGTGAGTAAGAGATGAGTAAGTAATGTAACTTGGTAGCGGGTACGGGATTTGAACCCGTGTACCGGCCTTGAGAGGGCCGTGTCCTAGACCCCTAGACGAACCCGCCACTACTGAAACTTTACACCAAAATTGCCGCGTGCGTCCCGTCCGAGCTGCCACGAGTATTCGGCAACGATTCGGTTTCGTTCTGGAATTTTGCGCTCTGCTATCGCTTTTTCTTCTGCAATTTTTTCCCTTCCACAGCCCGCCGCGGCTTATACTAAGTACATCTCCGCAACCCATTTTTAGCGAGCCAAAAATCTTTTTCGAGCAACTGTATGTTGTTCATTCATCAACAAATCCAATCATTCCTGAATTCAGGTCTACGTTAAGGAGTCACAATCATGGCAAGACTAAAATCCCCTAAGAGAGCCAACGAATCGAATACGCCGGTTGCTACCAGCAACGCGCCGGTTTCGGGCACCGGAACCACGTCCACCGGAGCCGCTGCGGCTGCGCCCGCGCTCGAATCATCCTCCGAACCAAATGCAACCAAACCAGCAACCATGACGCCAAAGAATGCCAAGCCCGAGATCGCGAAGCCGGAGATCGTTAAGCCCGAGATCGTTAAGCCCGAGATCGTTAAGAAAGACACGCGCGCCAATCTCGTTCCGATCAACCTCGACGAAGAGATTCGCCGCCTCGCCTACCTGCTCTCGGAGCGTCGCGGATTCGAACCCGGCCACGAGGCCGAAGACTGGATGAAGGCAGAACGCGAAATCCGCGAACGCTACCATCAACAGAGCGCTTGAACGCGTACGTTCAAAACATATGGCGGCCGCGGCCCGGCCGCCAATTTCGCCAAACATTCTGTCTGATTTCCAGTTCCCGAATGCTGGAGCCCGCGTTCCGCCCTTCGGATCGCGCCAACTCCCTGCCCTTACTGCAACCTTTTCGCGCCTCTGCAGTTGCCACTACCTCTGGTTTCTGAAAAAATGATTTGGGCTTCCCCTCATGGCGTTAATCGGTAGTTTCGCTCTGATCGTCGCGCTGGCGCTGAGCGTCTATTCGTTCGGAGCCGGCATCCTCGCACTGATCTTTCAAAGGGATCGTGGCTGGGACCGCGTTGGCGAAACTGCCCGCCGCGCCGGCGTCGCCATATTCGCCGCCGTATTTCTGGCCGCCGTAGCCCTTGTCGTCTCCGCCTTCCGCGATGATTTCACCATTGCCTACATTTTTCACCACAGCAACCGCGCCCTTCCCGCTCCTTATAAATTCGCCACGCTGTGGTCCGGACAGGAAGGCTCGCTGCTGTTCTGGTCGCTCTTGCTGGCCGGCTACGGCTTCGTGCTGCGCTTGCGGTACAAAACTGATCAGCGCCTCTTCGCCTACGCGTCGGTAGTTCTCGCGGGCGTGCAGATATTTTTTCTGCTGCTGGTAAACATCGCCGCGAATCCCTTCGGCCTGCTCGAAGGCCCGCTTCGTGCCGACGGTAGCGGCCTCAACCCCCTGCTGCAATATCCCGAGATGGTGATCCATCCGCCCATGCTCTATCTCGGCTACGTCGGATTCACCGTCCCCTTCGCCTTCGCTCTGGGCGCGCTGATCATGAAGTATCCCGGCGAAAAATGGATTCATATCACCCGCCGCTGGACCATGGTCACCTGGGCTTTTCTAACCTGCGGAATTTTTCTCGGCGCGCACTGGGCCTACTCCGTGCTCGGCTGGGGCGGCTATTGGGGATGGGATCCCGTCGAAAACGCCTCGCTCATGCCGTGGCTCGCCGGTACCGCGTTTCTGCACTCCGTCATGATGCAGGAAAAACGCGGCATGCTGAAAGTCTGGAACATGTGGCTGGTCTTCGCCACCTTCTGGCTGGCAATCCTCGGAACGTTCCTGACCCGCAGCGGCATCATCGCCTCGGTCCACGCCTTCGCCCAGTCGTCGATCGGAAGTTGGTTCGCATGGTTTCTCGGAATCACTTTCGTCGTCTTCGCCGTCGTGTTCATCTTGAACCACGACCATCTGCGCAGCGAGCACAAACTCGAGTCCCTGATCTCCCGCGAGTCCAGCTTTCTGTTCAACAATCTTCTCTTCGTGCTCCTGTGCTTCACCGTGTTGTGGGGAACGTGGTTCCCGAAAATTTCAGAACTGGTCCAGGGCAACAAAGTCACCGTCGGAGCTCCGTTCTACAACCGTGTCGCGATCCCGGTCGCCCTACTGCTCCTGATCCTCACCGCTCTCGGCCCGCTCCTGGCCTGGCGCAAGACATCCTTCGAAAGCTTGAAGCGCAATTTCAAATGGCCCGCCATCGGCGCGCTCGCAGTGATGGCGTTCCTGATGATCACGCCGCAGAGTTGGGGAACGCCCTTCGGCATGCGCCCCTGGCAGGACATCGCATATTTCTATTCGCTGATGGCGATCGGCCTCGCAGCGTTAGTCACATTCACCGTTTCAAGCGAGTTTTACCGCGGCGGCAAAGTCATCTCCGGACACACTGGCCAAGGCATGTTCGCCTCCATGGTGCAACTCACGCACCGCAACACGCGCCGCTACGGTGGATACATCGTCCACTTCGGCGTAGTCGTCGTCATCATCGGGTTCGCCGGCTCCGCCTTCAATCAGGACAAAGAGCAGGAGATCGCAAACGGCGACAAGATGACCATCGGCTCCTACACCCTGATCTGCCGCTCCTACACCGATGACGACGCGCCCAACTACGCCAGCGAGTGGGCGATCCTTGACGTCTACAAAGGCGGCAAGCAGATCGACACCATGACCCCAGTGCGCCGTTTTTATAAAGCGAGCCAGCAGACCTCGACCATGCCCGACATCCGCTCCACGCTCAGCGAAGATCTTTACCTCGTCTTCGAGGGAGTGAATCCGGACAACGGTCATCCCATCATCAAAGCGCATCTGAACCCGCTGGTCATGTGGATCTGGCTGGGAGTGTGGATCATCTTAGGAGGCACCATCCTGGCCCTGGTTCCAAACGCGCCTGCGCCGGTGCGAGTCCCCGCGATAAAGCTGATAGAACCCAAGGCAGAGCCCGTGCCCGCAGGAGACTGACGGCTTTTTGTGGGGAGGGTTTATGTGGGGACAGCCGCCCCTTCGACAGGCTCAGGGCAGGCTCTCGGCTGCCCGCCGGGCGCAGCCCGGTTGGTCTTCGACGACAGGGCACGAACGGGAAAAGCACGACTTTGGTCGCGCCACAAAGAGTATCTGGATTTCCGGCTTCAGCCGCTGGAGTTCCTTGCACTTGAATCGCAATCGCCGTGTACGAATGATGACGCCCACCAACCCGAACCGACGCCGCGCCCTCCACTGCGCCGCACTTGCTCTCGCCGTCTTCGGCCTGCTCGGCGCCGGAGATCCCGCCTCGCGCTTCAAAGATCTCGGTCACCAGCTCATGTGCATCTGCAGCTGCAATCAGATCCTGCTCGAATGCAATCACGTCGGCTGCCCCGACTCCGACGGCATGCGCAACGAACTGATGGCCGCCGTCACCCGCGGCGACAGCGACAGTCTGGTCGAGCAATCCTTCGTGCAAAAATATGGGCCCACCGTGTTAGCCGCGCCGACGACGACCGGCTTCGACCGCACCGCGTGGATCGTCCCCTTCGCCGCGCTGTTCCTCGGCTTCGGCCTGGTGGTTCTGGTAATTCGCGCCTGGAAAAATCGTCCCCCGCCCGCCATCGCCGACGGCGTGCGTCCGGCCCGCGGTATCGAGCTTGAGCAATTCCGCGAACAGGCGCGCAAGGAGACCGACCTATGACCATTGAATGGGCGTGCTGTCTCCTGCTGGCCGCCGCCGTGCTCTTCTATGTCTTATATTTGCCGGACAAACTTTTTCTGGGTCAGAAAAAAACGCGAGCCGCCTATCTCCGCGAGCGCAAAGATGTGGTTTACGAAAATCTTCGCGACCTGAACTTCGAATACAGCGCCGGCAAAATGCCCGCCGCCGACTACCAGTCCCTGAAGACGTCACTGCAAGACGAAGCCGCAACGCTCCTAGCCGAAATAGCGCGCCTGGAAGAAAAAGCCGCCGCCGCGCCCAGAAAAGCGAGACCATGAAAGCAACCCATACACCTGTCATCCTGAGCGGAGCAAGTGCGTCACGAAGTGAAGCACTTGCGCAGTCGAAGGACCCCGTGCCCGCCGGTGCCCACAACGGACTCCGCAAGGCGTTCTCACTCTGTCTTGTTGCTCTAATCCTTTCAACCCTGGCCTCCGCCCAAACCCTGACCGGCACGGTGAAAAACGCCACCACCAACAAACCCGCCGCCGGCGACGATGTAATCCTGCTCAGCCTCGGCCAGGGCATGGAAGAAGCCGGACGCACCAAGGCCGACGCCAAAGGTAATTTCAGTTTCAAGCTCGACAATGCCCAGGGACCGCACCTGATCCGCGCCATCCACGATGGAGTCACCTACCACCGCATGGCCCCTCCGGGAACAACTTCTGTCGACGTCGATGTTTTCGACGTCGGTAAGAGAATCGAAGGCGTCACAGTGGTCGCCGACATCATGCGCGTACAAGCCGAGCAAGGATCGATGGACGTCCTCCGCGCCTTCGCCGTCCAGAACACATCCAAGCCGCCGCGCACGCAGATGAACGAGCGCAACCTCGAATTCTATCTCCCAGCCGGCGCAAAGATCCTGCAATCCGAAGCGACCACCGAAAACGGCAACCCACTCAAGACCGCGCCTGTCCCGGAAAGCAACGACAAGACTCGTTACGCCTTTAACTTTCCCCTGCGCCCCGGAATCACGCAGTTCGAGGTGGAATATGAACTCCCCTACACCGGCAGCGCCAACATCGATCCCAAGAGTCTTTATCCCTTGCAGCATTTCGTCGCGATCATTCCCAAAGCAATGCAGTTCGCCGCTGCCACCGGCAGCAACTACCAGCCCATGAACGATCCGCAGCAGCCCGATGCGAATGTGCAAGTCGCCTCTGGCGCAAAAGAAGGCCAGACGCTCGCCTTCAAAATAACCGGCGAAGGCACGCTGCAGTCACGCAACGAGAACGCCGGCGCGCCGAGTGAGGGTGAAGGCACACCCGGTCAAAGTGCATCGTCGCAGCCCGAGAGTCGCCCCGGCGGAGGCCTCGGTCCGCCCATCGACGCCCCCGACCCGCTGCAAAAATATCGTTGGTGGATTCTCGGAGGCTTCGCCGCAGTGCTGGTTGTCGGCGGAGTCTTCGTAGCCTCGCGCCAGCAATCCGCCTCGCGCAGCGCGGCACGCGGAAAGCTAACGACCGTCGAAGACCAGGAGTCGGATTTCTCGTTGCCCGAGCCGTCGGCATCCCGCACCCAGCAGCCGCGGCGAAGTCCCACCTCCATGCTGCTGGAAGGCCTGAAAGAAGAACTCTTCCAGCTCGAAGTCGAACGCAACCAGGGCCAAATCTCGCCAGAAGAATACGAGAAAGCCAAATCCGCCCTCGATCAGACTCTGGACCGCGCCCTGAAGCGCGAATCCCAGAAGGCCTGAGCGCCTTTCACCGCCAAGCACTCACTGGAGAATTGTCCTTCCGCCCGAAGCTACCCTTTCCCGAAGGGAAAGGGTAGCGCAGTGGAGAGCCTGCCCTGAGCGAAGCCGAAGAAAACCTACTGTTTCGGGCTTCAGCCGCGAAGCGGCGTAAGAATTCAGCCCACGGCGCAAGCCGTGGGTACGGTAGTGGAAGATGAGCCAGCCCAGCGGGGCGAAAGAGTCACTCTCACAAGTCTTCTCGGCTCACCACATCCTTCGGGGGAAAACTTCCATCACCTCTGTTCCGCCATCGCGAGGCAAGATCGCTTTCCCCCACGGTGCCAATCCCCCCGAAATGCTCTAATACCCCATGGCCTACACCTGGTTCATCCTGCTGCTGGCGATCGTGGTTACCGCATTCCTCCTGCTGATCACCCAAGGCACGCCCCTGGGCAAAGCCGTCCACGAGCGCATCCCCGACCGACCGCAGCGCCGCCTCTTCGTAGCCTCTGTAAGCTTCTTCCTCACGTTCGCCGGAGTGCGCGCCGTAGTCTTCGCCGTCCTGCATCACATTCCGCCCTTTCATTTCATCGAGCACGGCGGCCGCCACATTCACCACCTGGTCTTTGGGATCATTCTTCTTCTCGCCGTAGGATACGGTTGGCTTGCCGACTTCGGCACTGGTGAAGATGACTCGTCGATTCTCCTCAGCCGCCTGATGGCGATCCTCTACGGAGTAGGCGCAGCGCTCACCCTCGACGAATTCGCTCTCTGGTTGAATCTGAAAGACGTCTACTGGTCGCCCGAAGGACGCTCCAGCATCGACGCCATAATTCTCTTCGGCGCCCTGCTGGCCGCCAGCGCCTGGGGATTTCCGCTGCTAAAGAAAAAAGTGTAGACCGGACACTCCTGTCCGCTGCCGTTGACTTTGGTTTTGAAGCTGACCCGCGGTGCCGGTGCGAATGCCGCACATGGCGCAGAAGCCGTGAATAGCGCGCAAGCCGCAAAGCGGCGAAAGAATACAGCCCACAGCGCAAGCTGTGGGTCCGGTCGTAGAGGAAGAACAAGCCCCGCGCAGGGGCGGAAGAAATATACCGCAGGACTTGTGAAATGCTGAACCCGAGCCAAAAAGAACGGGTAACGTTTTTTAGGAGAGGGTTCGAGGATGGACAGCCTCAATATCGGAATAGCGAGGGAAGTCCTTTTCGTTAAATGTCAAAATGAATTTCACGGCGTGCACTCTCATCGCAGCCACACCAATCGCGCATCGTGAACCCGAACGCCTGAGACGTCGTGCGTTTCCAGAAGTTTTCGCCACTCTCGATGAACGGCCAAGCTGTCTGGCAGGAGTTGCAGCTTCTTCTCAAAAATACTGGCGCGCCGGTCGGCCTCCCGAGATGACAGGCCATATCCGTTGCGTTCCACAGGGCGCGTACAAGCGTTCCAGAATTCTCCGACATTCTGCGAGGTATAGCAAAGCACAGCCCACGTTGAAGCGCACTTTCGATTGCCGAAACGCAAAGAGGGTAATCGCGATCGTCTGGCTTGATCCAGCGAAGAAGAACGTTGGTGTCCACGAGGTAAAGCGCCCCCGGCATCTAGGCATGATCCTCGTAGAAACTGTCGCGGGTGAAACTCTCAGTCGGAAGATCAGGCAGGGTCTCGGCCCCCGCGCTTAGTGCCTGAAGCATCGCGTGGAACTCGGCCCACCGTCAGCTTCCTACCGGAATGGCGCGAGAGGCTAATGCCTCCTGTAAAATGCGTCGGCCAGCCTCTCCAGGGACACGCCCTGAGCCTCTGCCTCAGCGACGAGGCGGGCCGCAGCCTGCGTGTCCAGTTCGACATGAATGGTCATGCTATTTCCGGCCCCTGCTTCTTAGCTTACCCACGTTGCGAATCGAATGCCAGTTACGAATGCGAAACCAGTCTCCGGCTCGCTGAATGTCCTGGGAAACTTCGGTTCCTCGCGGAACGACCGACAACAGATAATAATTGTGTTCCACGTGACGTGTGACCTTGCCATCCACAGCCCCGACGGCCGATGATGATCCAGCGAAGTGGAACGTGGCGGCGATAACATCGGCCTGACCCCCATGTTCTCTATATTTTGCCCGCAACTGATTGCAGCCCTAAGATCAGAACGCAAAAACGCCCCAAGATCATGATTCCAATAGATCGAGGGGAGGGGGAGGGGTATCCCTCCACGCCCGTTTTCCCAAAACGGACCCCATCTGCATCGCCCCACCCGGCGTAACATCCAATAGACTGGATCGAACCCTATGGGAAACGCATTCAAGACCGCATTCCTGCTGACGCTGATGACCTTGCTGCTCCTGTTCATCGGCCGCTACTTCGGCGGCCAGAACGGGATGATCCTGGCCCTCATCTTCGCCGCCGTGATGAACTTCGTCTCCTACTTTTACTCTGACAAGATCGCGCTGGCCGTGTACCGCGCTCAACCGGTGACGCGCGAACAACTTCCGCGCGCCTACGCAGCCGTTGAACGCCTGACCCAGAAAATCGGCATTCCGATGCCGAAGATTTACGTCATTCCCACCGAATCGCCCAACGCCTTCGCCACCGGACGCAATCCCGCTCACGCGTCGGTCGCAGTGACTCACGGGATTCTCGCGCTGCTCACCGACGAAGAACTCGAAGGCGTGCTCGCCCACGAACTCGGACACGTCAGCAACCGCGACATCCTGATCAGCTCTGTCGTCGCAACGCTCGCGGGCGCAATCACTATGCTCGCCAGCATGGACAAGTGGGCCATGATCTTCGGCGGATATGGCCGTAACGAGCGCGACAGTCGCGGCGGAGGCGGACTCGCCGGACTCTTCATGCTGATCGTCGCTCCCATCGCCGCCACGTTGATTCAAATGGCCGTATCGCGCTCCCGCGAATATCAGGCCGACGCCACCGGCGCGCACTTCACCGGCAACCCGTATGCTCTGGCCAGCGCCCTGCAAAAGTTAGACGCCTACTCCCGTCGCGTCCCCATGCAGGCCAGCCCGTCGACAGCGCACTTGTTCATCATCCAGCCGCTGTTAGGAATCAATTTCGGCGGCCTGTTCTCCACCCACCCCCCGATCGCAAAACGAATCGAACGCCTGACGGGAAGGCCGGCGGAGTTTATGCAGTAACACTCTCAGCCGTTAGCTCACAGCCACAGCCGCTGCAAGGCGGGCCACTGTTGCGCGTTCTAAGAGGGCAACAAGAATCTGGCGAGTTCTTGGTTCAATCGTCGTTCAATCGTCGAGAGCGACGTGAGAGGTTTTTGGTGTAGCTGAGAGCTGACGGCTGAGAGCTGACAGCTGCCGCTATGACGTAGGTAACTGCTCCCTCGCGCCTCGCAATAGTAGAATCGAAAACAATGCCGCCCGAGACAGCCATCGCCGTTTCTCATAAAGCCAAAGAACTCGAAAGCGCGCTGCGCAGCGTGATTCGCGGCAAAGACGACGTCGTCCGCCTCGCCCTGGTCAGCATTCTCGCCCGCGGACATCTGCTCATCGAAGGCGTTCCCGGAGTCGGCAAGACCACTCTTGGACAAGCTCTCGCGCGTTCCGTGGATTGCAGCTTTCAGCGCGTGCAGTTCACCAGCGACCTGCTGCCTTCTGACGTGCTCGGCATCTCTGTGTATTCAGCGCTCGAGCAGGAGTTTGAATTCAAGCGCGGCCCGGTCTTCACCAACGTTCTGCTGGCCGATGAGATCAACCGCACAGCTCCCAAAACACAGTCAGCTTTGCTCGAAGCCATGAACGAAGGCCAGGTCACGGTCGACGCGCACTCCTACACTCTGCCGCAGCCATTTCTGGTGATCGCAACGCAGAATCCCGTGGAGCACCACGGAACTTATCCGTTGCCCGAATCGCAGTTAGACCGTTTCCTGTTGCGCGTGCGCATGGGATATCCCGACGCGCAGGCTGAGCGCGAGATTCTGCGTTCCGAAGCGGGTGTCTCGCAGCTGGAATCCCTGCGCCCTGTCCTTACCGGGGCGGATGTTCTCGAAATGCAGCAGGCAGTAAAACAGGTTCGAGTGGATGAATCTCTAGTGAGCTACGCGCTCGAAATCGTAAGCCGGACGCGTAAATCCGAATTCCTCTCGCTCGGAGTTTCACCACGCGGATCGCAGGCACTCTACCGCGCCGCGCAAGCCATGGCCTTCCTAGAAGGCCGCAGTTTCTGCACTTCCGAAGACTTCAAGCCGCTGGTCGTTCCCGTCTTCGCCCACCGCGTGGTCGTAAACAACCTCTACACCTCGGCATTGAAAAAATCCGAGCAGTCGGATCAAGTACTCCGCGACATAGTCGAAAACGTTGCAGTGCCGGTGTAACTCAGCACTGGCCACGATCCGACCACTGCTCTTCTGCCCTCCCGCGTCTGGCTTCCTGGCAGGGCCGCGTCATCAGATCGATAGCAGTCAATCGGCGCCAGAGGATTATTTTGAGTCTTAAGTATTGAGCGCCCCCTTGCGAATCGTGTAAAAAAACTTGGGCAGACTGAGTATTGCTCGGTCCGCCCATTGGAACCCCGATTACCGATTCTGGCCCCCTAGAAAATCACCTTGAGAGCAAGTTGAATAAATCGTGGATCGTTGAGCGTCGAATTCACGACTCCGAAACTGGAGGGGCTGTCCGCATCCTGCATCGAACTGGCGCTGGTCCCCGGTAGGAAGAAGTGGGGATGGTTGAAAAGATTGAAGAACTCCGCCCGGAACTGCACGTTCATTCCTTCACGGAAGGAAACGGGGAAGTCTTTGATGACCGAGAAGTCAGTGTTCACGAACCGTGGGCCGTAAACCGGCGCCCGCGGAGCATCGCCCAGTTCGCCCAATGGAGCGTCTACGAACGCGCACGGGTTGAACCAATGCTCGAGAGTGTGGACACTCGCAGGGCAGTTTGTCCCGCCACCCTCTGGACCGCTAGCGTTCGGATTGCCCACTTCATTGGGACGATTGAGGCTGTTGCCGTTCCATGCGAAGTTTACGCCAGAGCCGGCAAAGTTACTGTTATTGCTGGCGACGACGAATAGCGGGAATCCGGAAATGGCTTTTTCAATCACGTTCAGTTTCCAATCGCCGAACATCTCATTCATGGCACCACTCCAGCCGCCGCCGAAGCGCTTGCCCTTGCCGAACGGCAAATCATAGAGAACGCTTGCCGTAAGCTGGTTGTTGAGGTTGAGCGCCGACAAACTCCAATCCAGCTTGCTGGCTCCGGGCAGCGGCCAGTACATGGCGCCGGGCAGCGTGCCAAGACCATCAGGGAAGCCAGAATCGAACGTACGCGAGTAGGTATAGCTCAGCAGAGCGTAGAGGCCGTGTCGTGAGCTCTTCTCAGCCTTTACCTGAAGAGAGTCGTAGCGCGCGCGCCCGTTGTCGCTGTTGTTATCGATGGAGGTGAACTCGCCGTAAGGAGCGGCGAAATAGGCTCCGCCCGGCCCGCAGCCAAGAGTGTATCCCGCGGTCGCGGCGCTTGCAGTCGGGCCTCCCGCGCATGACGTAGGAGCGCCGATATTCTGGTTCAATCCGTCGTTGAGAATATGCGTGCTACGCGATCCGGCATAGCCAACCGTCAGTACAACCTCACCTGGCAACTGGTGCTCAATGTTCAAATTGAACTGTTGCACCATGCCCTGCTTGAAATTGAGGGGCTGGGTCTGGATCGTTCCCGTAAAACTGTCGGGGCTTGGAGGCGCAAGGATGGGCGTCAGCGAACCCGTCGAGGTCGTTTGCAGGAATGAAAACTCCAGACCGCAGTTCAGCGGAACCGCCGCCGCTGCGTTCCCGTACGGACACGGAGCGCCCGGAAAATTATTGAAGTTATCGATCTCGGCGTAGTACGGAGGGTTCTGCCAAAGTCCCTGCGCTCCCTGGCTCCACGCCGAGTCATGAAAGATGGCGTATCCGGCGCGAACCGCGGTGTTATGGCTGCCGAAAGGCTTCCACGCGATTCCGATGCGCGGTTCGAACGCCGTCTTGTCGAACCCAATGCCCACCGCCGCATCGGAGCGCACGCAGTTCGTGCAGTCGGCAATTCCCGGCGCAGAACCGGCGATCAGATATTGGCCGGTCGCGTAGTTAAAGTTCGCCTGGCGATTCTGGGCCTCGGTAATGGGAGTACTCAGCGACCATGCGACACCTAAATTGAGGGTCAGATTGTCGCTCACTCTCCAATCATCTTGCACAAATGGCCGGAACATCTTCCAGCGCCGTCCAGTGGTGGCTCCCAAAAAAGTCTGATCGTGAATGGATCCCCCCACCTGGCCCAGCAGCAAATCGGCTGCATCGTCTCCGGTATAGGATCCCGAACCGCCAAACAAGAGGAAGTATCCATCGCCGAAACCGTTGGTCAGGACGTTCATCTGATTAGCGCGAATTCCACCGCCGAAGCGGATGTTGTGCTTGCCGCGAATTATTTCGAGTGTGTCGGAAACGAAGAAGACGTTGGTGCCGCCCTGAAATGGCGAGAACCCGCGATCGCCTACCGACCAGTAGCCCGTTAACTGAGTGGAACTCAACCCGCAACCCACGCAATCTTTCGCAGCCTGGTTCAGGCTGCTCGGATAGCCAGTCACACCGTCGCAAGCGCTGCCCAAGTCCGCGCCCTGAATGCCGATTTTCGCCGCTTCGCAGGTCCCCGTGCCGTAGGACAGAATGTGGTTGAAGATACGATTGAATCCGCCAGTGAACTGGTTGATCGTCCGGTCGGAAAAAATGTGCTGTTCGGAAACCGCTATGTTGCGTCCGTGGTTAGTGATGTTCTGCGTGCTGGCGAAGGCGCCCTGCTCGGCGAATCCCGGCGATCCGCCCGGCACGAACGACACGGCCTGGTCGTAGCTGAAGCGAGCGAAGGTCGAGTCTTTCGTGGAAAAATTGTGGTCGATGCGAACGTCAAACTCGCCTTCGTTCAGCTTGCGCGTCGGCGTGTTCGAATAGTTGAAGCCCAGCCCGGCGTTACTCGCGTTGCTTTGCGGATAAAGGTTGATCAGCGCAAGGCCAGCGGGATCCGCCATTCCACCCTGACCGGCCAACGCAATGGGAACCTTGTTGCACGGCACCCCCGCTGCTTGCGTTCCGTCTGTGGACGGAAAAGCGTTCCCTGAACCATCGCATTGAAACGACGTAAACGTGTACGGATTGGTGAGGTTAGGATAGCCGTCGACATTGTCAGCTGGGGCGCCGACAGCAAAACCCGGCCGGGCAACGCCAAACGGATCATTGCTGAAGTCGCCGCCCATCATCGCCTGCGTCGGAATCACTCCTGAAAACGGCACCCCATGCCGCTGCCTCTTTGCCTGGTAGTCCAGAAAGAAAAATGTCTTGTCCTTTTGGATCGCTCCGCCTAGCGCTCCGCCGAACTGGTTCAGGTTGAACTGCTGTTTCGGGGATGCGAAACCAAAATCGTAGGTCTTCGCATCCAGCTTCGTGTTGCGAAAAAACTCAAACAACGACCCGTGCAGCTGGTTCGAACCGCTCTTCGTCGTAACCAGCACGGTTGGACCGGCACGCGTGCCCCACTCCGCAGAGTAGTTGTACGTAAGAACCTTAAATTCCTGGATGGCATCGATCGATGGCAGGATCGCAATGCCTCCGGCCGTCAACTCATTGTTGTCGACGCCATCGAGTAGCCAGTCGGTACTCTGGGCGCGCGATCCGCCTACCGACAGAGAATACGTTCCGCGCGCGGAAACTTCGCTGCTGGGACCGCCATTAAAAAAGCTGCCTGGATTGGTCTCCTGAGTCACACCCGGAGTCAGAGTCGCAAGTTGCACGAAGTCGCGTCCATTCAGCGGGAGTTCCGCGACCTGTTCGGACGTGATGACTTGTCCAAGAGTCGGGTTCGTCGTCTGCACGGCGACTTCGGTCGCGCTCACATCCACATTTGTGCTCACCGACGCGAGCACGAGTTTGAAATCCAGTTCTCTGTGCTCGTCAATCTGCAGGCGGACGTCTTTTGCTTCGGCCGGCTTGAATCCGACGGCCTCCACGTGAACCGTGTAATCGCCGACGCCGAGCAACGGAATGAGAAAACGGCCCGTGTCGTCAGTGGCTGCTTCGCGCGAAATGTTCGTGGCCTGCGCCGTTACGGTGACTTTGGCGCCCGACAATACGGCTCCGGAATTGTCCGAGACTGTGCCTGAAAAACTTCCGGTAGCTTGTCCGAGGACGAACGGGCTGCACACACAGAGCAGCGCACACAGGCACAACACGACACGCATCATCTTGCTCAACATTTTCTTGAACCCCTTTTTCGGCGGCCCAATGCCCCAAAAACAAAAGACCCTCCCCTACCCCCGTTGGAGTTGGGAGGACTTCTGACCGCAGACTCGGCTTATAAATTGCTCCTCCCAGCTAAGTCAAGGATTTTCGCTGACGACGACGCGTGTCTCACCGTCATCGTTACGAACCCATGCGGGTGCGAGTGTTGAATGTTATTGAGGGCTGTGGATTATTGGGCGGGTAAATCCACAAAGGGAGTGGAATCAATACGGGAAGTCGCGCAATTTTCGTGAGCGAGAGTTCGACACCTCACCTGGCTGTGCAAAACGTGGACGGAATCATGAACGCTCGGTCCACTCCGCATCAAAGCGACCTCGGTCATAAAAACTTTTCTGCGTGCCGACACCGGTCGTCGACAATCCTGCGTAGAGATTGGCGCGGCGCACAGCTTCTTTTTCCGGCACGCCTTCAGCGAGAAACACGGCGAAGCTGCCGATGAACGCATCCCCCGCTCCGGTGCTGTCCACGCTCTTCACCGCAAATGGCGCAACGTGCTGGCTGCCGTCGCTGGTGAGCAGTGACCCTTGCGATCCCAGAGTAATAATCACGCGCCGGATGCCACTCGCCAAAAGCCTGGCGGCGCACGTCTTCGCGTCGTCGACATTCTTGACGGGCAATCCGGTGATGGCCTCGGCTTCGCTCTCGTTGGGGACAAAATAATCGAGACCCTTCAGCGCAGCCAGATCGATCGGTTGCGCAGGAGCGGGATTGAGAATGCATCGAATGCCGTGCTTGCGGGCGAATGCAATCGTGTAATAAACCGTCTCCAGCGGAATTTCGAATTGAAGCACGATGCAGTCGGCGGACTTCAACGTCTCGGCGGCCGAGTCAACGTCGGCGGGTTTGAGCGCGTCGTTCGCTCCCTTCACCACCAGAATCCGATTTTGTCCGTTGGGCTCGACGAAGATGGGCGCCACGCCGCTCGATAGTCCGTCAACCTGCTTCACATGAGTCGTATCGATTCCCTGTTTACGGAAATTGTCGATCGTCGCAGGACCGAACAGGTCGCTGCCGACCCGCGCCACCATAAACACGTCGGCGCCGCACAAACGCGCGGCCACGGCCTGGTTCGCGCCCTTGCCTCCGAAGCCAAGATCAAATTTGTCGGCAAAGATGGTTTCGCCAGGCTGAGGAAACTTGCTACCGAACGTGGTCATGTCAATATTCGCGCTGCCGACTACTGCGATGCGAGGGCGCTTTGCCATAAGGGTCTGCTTCTGCAACGTTGACGAAGGTCCGAGTCTATTCAGCGCGTCGGACGGTGTCAACGAGGCACAGGCTTGAAGCGCACGAGCGCCGGGCCTTCTGCTATAGTTTCGTTCCTCGATAGTTGATTCCGGAGGACCTCATGCCTCGCAATGTCCGCTGCGCCCTGATTCAAGCCAGCAATGCGCTCAGCACCGAGCGGCCTCTTGCTCAAATCAGAAAGGCAATGATCGACAAGCACATGAAGTTGATCGAGCAGGCGGCCCGCAAGAAGGCTCAGATTCTTTGCTTACAAGAGCTGTTTTACGGCCCATATTTTTGTGCGGAACAAAACGCGCGCTGGTACGAAATGACCGAGCGCGTGCCCGACGGCCCGACGGTGCGCCTCATGCAGAAGGTCGCGAAAAAACATCACATGGTGCTCGTCGTTCCCGTCTATGAAGAGCAGATGCCGGGGGTATATTTCAACACCGCAGCGGTGATCGACGCCGACGGCGAATATCTCGGCAAATACCGCAAGCATCACATCCCGCACTGCCATCCCGGATTCTGGGAGAAATTTTATTTCACTCCCGGCGATCTCGGATATCCCGTGTTCGAAACCAAGTACGCGCGGGTCGGGGTTTACATCTGCTATGACCGTCACTTTCCCGAGGGCGCGCGCATCCTCGGATTGAACGGAGCTGAGATCGTATTCAATCCTTCGGCAACGGTTGCGGGACTTTCAGAATATCTCTGGGAACTCGAACAGCCCGCGCACGCCGTAGCCAACGGATATTTCGTCGGCGCGATCAATCGCGTCGGGACCGAGAAGCCGTGGAGCATCGGCGAATTTTATGGCAAGAGTTATTTCTGCAATCCGCGCGGCAAGATCATCGCGCAGGCCAGCCGCGACAAAGATGAAGTCGTGGTCGCCGATCTCGATCTCGACATGATCGCGGAAGTCCGCAAGGTGTGGCAGTTCTTTCGCGACCGGCGACCCGACAGCTACGGCCCATTGACGACGCAGAGCGGAACCGCAGTCGCGGCGGGCTAAGATGCCGAAGCGAAACAGGGTTGTCATTTCGAGTGCGCTCCTCGGGGACCGAAACCTGCTTTTCCCTTGCGCCGGGAAGCAGCAGGTTCCTCGCTTCGCTCGGAATGACAATACTTTTTATCGGTCGATAACATTCGCACCCTGATGCCAACATCCGATCCAAACCAACTGCTTTCCCGCATCGAATCCAGCCCGCTCTATAACCACGACCTCGCGCCCGCAACCGCCGCGCAGCGGCATTGGGGTACGTACAACTTTGCCGCGTTGTGGGTCTCGATGTCGGTGAACATCCTGACCTACATGCTCGCCGCCAGTCTGATTCAAGGCGGCATGAACTGGAAGCAGGCGGTCTTCACAATTTTTCTGGGCAACGTGATCGTGCTGGCTCCGATGCTGCTGAACTCGCATCCCGGCGCGAAGTATGGGGTGCCCTTCCCGGTTTTGGCGCGGGCGTCGTTTGGAGTTTTGGGCGCGAACGTCGCTGCAGTCCTGCGCGCACTCGTCGCCTGCGGATGGTTTGGCATCCAAACGTGGATTGGGGGCGAAGCCATCAGCACTTTGCTGGCAGTCCTATTCCCCCGGTGGAAAGATTTCCCTCACGGGGCTGCAATCTGTTTCTTTCTCTTCTGGCTGATCAATCTCGCGGTCGTACTCAAGGGAATCGAATACATCCGAATTCTGCAAGGTATCAGCGCGCCTGTGTTGCTCGGAGTCGGACTCCTGCTGCTGGTTTGGGCCTACCGTGCAGCGGGCGGCGTCGGGCCAATGCTTTCGGTGCAGTCGAAGTTCGCCAGCTTCCATGATTTCCTGAAGTTCCTGATCCCCGCGCTGAACGGCACGGTTGGCTTCTGGGCGACGGTCTCATTGAACATCCCTGACTTCACGCGCTTCGCGCGCAATCAGCGCGAACAGATGATTGGACAGGCCCTCGCTCTGCCTACGACCATGACGCTCTATGCCTTCGTCGGAATCGTGGTAACCTCGGCAACCGTCGTCATCTACGGAACAGCAATCTGGGATCCGGTGCAACTACTGAGCCGCTTTCACTCTCCCGTCGCAGTAGTGATCTCGCTGGTCGCGATTCTTCTGGCGACGCTCAACGTCAACATCGGCGCCAATGTGGTTTCGCCGGCCAATGACTTTTCCAATCTGTGGCCGCGCAAGATCAACTTCCGTACTGGCGGGATCATCACCTGCTTCATGGGCATCGCGCTGATGCCGTGGAAGCTGATGTCGAGCTACAGCTCCTTCATCATGGGATGGCTGGGCGGGTACGCGGCAGTTCTCGGTCCCGTCGCGGGCATTATGATCTGCGACTATTTCGTGATCCGGCGGCGCGTGCTGCAGGTCGAGGACCTCTACGCTCGCAATGGAATCTACGAGTATTCACGCGGATTCAACTGGCGCGCGCTGGCCGCCCTCGCATTCGGCGCGGGGATAGCCCTTTCAGGTTTGGTGATCCCGTCCGTTCGGTTTCTGTACGACTATTCGTGGTTCGTAGGATTCGCGATTTCGTTCGTGGCGTACTACGCGCTGATGCGCAGAAAAGAATCAATGTAAGGAGCTGCTTGTGTGGAGACAGCCGCACTCGGCTGTCCGGTCGAGCGAAGCGTGACGGTTTGCTTCGGCTCGCGCCGTCATCATGCTTTCAGAAATTCCGGCAGCACGTCGCGCTGATAAATCTCCAGCGTTTGCTCTTCATCCCCGCACATCAGGTAAATATTGAACTGCGTCACTCCCACATCCGCCAGAGCCCGTAACTTTTTCTGATGCGCTGCCGCCGGACCCACCAGGCAGAAACGATCAATGACCTCGTCGGATACGAAGTCTGCGTTGTCGCTGCCGACCTCGCAATGATGCTGATAGTCGTAGCTGCCGCGATCCTGAACAAACGAGGTGAGCGCTGGAGGCAGATCTTCCGGCTTATATTGCCGGATCAAATCCATCACATGGTTCGAGACCAGAGCGGGGAACCAGCGCACGCGTTCGCGGGCAATTTTCATGTCGTCCGAAACCCAAACCGGCGCAGCCGACATCACTTCGATGCCGGCAGGGTCACGTCCGGCGGCGCGTGCTCCTTCCTTCACAAAACTCATACACCACTCAATTAGCGCCGGATCGGCGAATTGCAGAATGATTCCGTCAGCAACCCTCCCGGCCATGTGCAACACCTTGGGCCCGTAGCCCGCAATCCACACTCGCGGAGAATCCTTCGCCCAAGTCAGCCGCGTCGGCTGGCCGTCATGCTGCACCTCTTTCGCAGAGGTGAGATCGCGAAACTCTTTCACCGCCGCTTCGAGCTGCGACCAGCTCACAGGCTTTTTGCCCATTACGCGGCGCGAGCTGTCGCCGCGTCCAATGCCAAGTTCCATGCGGCCGCCCGAGATGAGGTTTAACGTGGCGAACAAACTTGCAGTAACCGTAAGGTCGCGCGTGGCCGGATTCGTAACGCACGTGCCGATTCGCATCTTCTTCGTGTTCGTCGCCATCAGCGTCATCAGCGGATACGGCTCCATCCACAGAACATGAGAGTCGAAAATCCAGCCGTAATCGAATCCAGCAGCCTCAGCCTGGCGCGCCAGGCCGACGATGCGGTCGATAGAAATATCGGGCTTTATCGTGATGCCGAATTGCATGGCTGGATTCCTTCCTAACGCGTCCTAGAACTCCTAACGCGTCCTAAAACGTCCGTTCGTTTCCGCTCTCTCCATTTTGTCATTCCGAGCGAGCGAAGCAAAGCCGAGGAACCTGCTGTTCGCCGGCAGCTGCAGAAAGCGTTGCCATTCCGAGACAAGCGAAGCGCAGCGGATGATTCCTGCTTTTTCTGCCTGCGCCGGCAAACAGCCGATTCCTCGCTTCGCTCGGAATGACAAAACCTGAGGCGCCCAGCGCGGTGCGGCGATTCCGTCAACCTGAGGAGCGGCAGTGTAGCATACAATTCCTCTCTCATACCCGCTGCGACGGAGGATCCGATGGGCTTCGACACAATCATCAAAAACGGTTCCGTAGTGACGGCCACCGATACGTACACGGCCGACGTTGCCATTTCGAACGGCAAGATCGCCGCCATTGGAACTGATCTTTCTTCGTCGAGCGTCGCACAAAACGCAGGCACGATTTTGGACGCCTCGGGAAAACTCGTTTTTCCCGGCGGCATCGACGTGCATACGCATCTCGACATGCCTTTCGGCGGCACTACCAGCGCTGACGATTTCGAAACCGGCACGCGCGCCGCAGCGTTTGGCGGGACGACAACACTCATCGACTTTGCCATTCAATACAAAGGCCAACCTCTGCGCCAGGCTTTCGATGCCTGGATGAGCAAGGCCGCAAGCAAAGCGGTCTGCGATTACGCTTTTCACTGCATTGTGACCGACGTCTCCGGCGGACAACTTTCGGAGATGAACGATCTGGTGCACGAGGGCGTGACCAGCTTCAAACTTTTCATGGCGTATCCCGGCGTCTTCATGCTCGACGATGGAAGCATCTTCAAAGCCCTGCAGACCACGTCGAAAAATGGCGGGATGGTCTGCATGCACGCCGAAAACGGAAGCGCGATCGACGTCATCGTGCAACAGGCATTGGCGGAAGGCAAGAAAGCGCCAAAGTATCATGCGCTCACTCGCCCCACAACCGCCGAAGCAGAAGCGGTCGGACGCGCGATTGCTCTGGCTGAAATGGCCGGCGCGCCCATCTACATCGTGCACCTTAGCTGTAACGAGGCTCTGGAGAAGATCCGCGAAGCGCGCGATCGTGGACTTCCCGTCTACGCCGAGACTTGTCCTCAATATTTGTATCTCTCGCTCGAGAATATGGATGCTCCCGGTTTCGAAGCGGCGAAATACGTATTCACTCCGCCGCTGCGCGAGAAGTGGCATCAGGAAAAACTTTGGAACGGATTGAAGCACGATCATCTTCAAGTCGTCTCGACCGATCATTGCCCATTCTGTTTCAAAGAGCAAAAAGAAATGGGGCGCGACGACTTCACCAAAATTCCGAATGGCGGACCGGGCGTGGAGCACCGCATGAGCCTGATCTACTCCGGCGGCGTCGCCGGCGGTCGTTTCAACGTAAATCGTTTCGTGGAACTGGTTTCCACGACTCCAGCGAAGTTGTTTGGCTTATATCCTCGCAAGGGAACGATCGCCATCGGCAGCGATGCGGACCTTGTGATCTTCGACCCCAAACGCAAACACACGATCAGCGCAAAGACGCATCACATGCGCGTCGATTATTCGATGTTCGAGGGCATCCAGGTAACGGGAATGGCCGACGTCGTTTTGTCGCGTGGAAAAGTCGTTATCGAGAACGATAAATTCCTGGGCCGTGCGGGCGCGGGAGAATTTCTGCGGCGCGCGACGTACGCGCAAGTGAACGGCTGATCGGATCTCGATTGGCTATCTCGCGATTCCGGCGCCCTGACGCAGGTACTTGCTGCTCGGTCCGTAAAATGCCTCATGCGCGGGATCCAAAGCCGGCTCATGGTCGCTGAAGATTTTCCGCACCTGTGGTCGCGGGTGAAAGCGAGCGGCCTGTGCCGGCAAGTTACATCGATTTAACTTCCGACACTAACCCCTTTGTTATCATGGCATTAGAAACCTTGTTTTCGACAGGGGTAGCTCCTTGCAAGTAGCTGGGAACAAGGTACTTGGCAGGTTTCGCACTGATCCCGCTGCATCCTTCATCGAGACTGCGGGGCGGACTCTCTACCGCAAAGCTTCGTAGAGTGATTGTTTCCAGCGTGCGTTGTCGATCGTCCAGCAGACTTTCGCTTTGCGTTGAAGCGCCGGTTCCCACACAGTGCGATTCCGTTCATCGGCAGCCACGTCGAGACGATCGACCACCGTCATACCTCGCGTGAGTTCGCTTTGCGTTTCCACCTCGACAGAGTGATCGCTCCAGTCTTTGCCCACTGTCGGATCAAGCGCGACGCACATCGCGACCGGATCGGGCAGACAGATTCCATCCTCGCCGGTCTGAATTTTGTAAGCGGCACGCGCGTGACTGTTGCACTCGACGGCGAAGTGCCCGAGCTTCGTCTTGAATTGCAAGACCTGAGCGATATCGCCTTCGTTGAGCACAGCTTCGCCGCGGCAGAGATGCCATCCGATCAGCTCGACGGGCAGTCCGCTGTGCATGACGATGCGCGCCGCATCGGGATCGACCCAGATGTTGTATTCCGCGGCGGGCGTTACATTTCCTTCGCAGCAGGGATTGCCGCCCATCACCACGCAGCGGCTGACTTTCGCCGCAATCGCGGGCTTTCTCGAGACGGCCAACGCAATGTTGGTCAGAGGCCCCAGCGTTACAAGAACGAGCCCAGGATTCGCGTCGATCGTTTGGATGATGGCATCGACCGCGTGCATTTTCTCCGCGCTCTGCGTGGCCGCGGGATAGTTGTGCTCGCCGAGTCCATCTCGTCCGTGAAACCAGGTCGCGTTCTCGTAGGCGCGAAGCAACGGTTTCTCCGCGCCTGAGTAGACCGGAACGCTTGCCCCGCAAAGCTCCGCGGTGTAGAGAGCGTTGCGCGTGGCCTGCTGTACGTCGACGTTGCCCGCGACGATTGTGATCGCCGCCACGTGAACATCGGGCGCACGCAAGGCCATGATGAGGGCAACAGCGTCGTCGGAAGCAGTGTCGGTGTCGATGAGAAATGTGCGCGGCACGGGCGTAAGGATAGCAGAGGGGTGAATGCGGCAAGCAGCAACCGGCCGCCCAGCACACGATCGAGGCTGCCGTCCCGGCTCAACGCCAATTGCCAACTCCTAATTGCTTGACCGCACAAAGAAGTGTACAGTTGCACACTTTCGAGGGAAGAACCGAATGTTCACGCCACCGACTCTGACCATTGCGCTGTTGATGATGATTACCAGCGCTGTCTGCTGGGGTTCCTGGGCCAACACGTACAAGGGCGTTAAGAATTATCGCTTCGAACTTTTTTACTGGGACTACGCGATCGGCATTTTTCTTATTTCCTTGATTCTCGCGTTCACCATGGGAAGCAGCGGGCATGACTCGTCCAGCTTTCTGAACAACATTCACTCCGCCGACACCTCGAACATTATCTCCACGCTGGTAGGCGGAGCGATTTTCAATCTGGCGAATCTGCTCCTGGTCGCGGCGATCGATATGGCGGGGCTCGCAGTTGCGTTTCCGGTTTCGATTGGAATCGCGCTGGTCGTGGGAGTCATGCTCAATTACGTCATTCAGCCCAAGGGCAATGCGATATTCCTTGCCATCGGAGTTGCGTGCGCTTTTGTCGCCGTGATTCTTGACGGTAAGGCCTACGGCAGCCTGGCCAGCGCCGGCCGCGCGGTTTCGAAGAAAAGCATTATCACCTGCGTGGTTTCGGGTGTGCTCATGGGGTTGTGGAGTCCCTTCATGACCTACTCGATGACCCGTGGAAATTCATTAACGCCCTACAGCGCTGCAGTATTTCTTACCCTCGGCGCGCTACTTTCCTGCTTTTTGTGGAATGTGTATTTCATGAAGCGCCCGCTTGTCGGGGAGCCAGTGAGTTTTGCGGGATTTTTCAGCGGGCCGCCCTCGGGACATCTGCTTGGCCTTTTCGGCGGATGCGTTTGGGGCATCGGCACAGTTTTCAACCTCACAGCTGGAAAACTTACCGGTCAAGCCATCTCCTACGCCATCGGCCAATCTGCTCCAATGGTCGCGGCGCTCTGGGGAATTTTCGCGTGGAAGGAATTTGCCGGATCGGGATCGCGCGCCAGGCTTTATCTTGTCTTGATGTTCGTTTTTTATGGAGTGGCGATTTTGCTGATCGCGCACGCGAACGGATAATGGCGGGTGGACGTCCCCCCGAGTGCGAAGAACGTCGAGGGGGAACACGTCGTCTCAACCACTCATTGCGCTACTTGCCTTTGATGCGGCTGATGAATAGTTGCAGGAAACGGTCGGCGTCCGACGCCAGGCAGACGCGCGCGTTCGGTTTTAGATCAATCACTCCGTCGATCTCGTAATGATCTCCATGCAGCACGTTGTTCTCATCCGATCCCATGCGGTTGGCAACAGTTTCGCCGCGCGTGAACTCGCCTTTGGTTTCCACATCGACGTGCATGTCTTTCAAGGTCACCAGCGTGGGGTCAATTGCGACGCCTACAGCTAACGGGTCATACATTGCGGCACCCTGGTAACCGCTCTTCTCGGAGCGCGTCAAATAAAAATCTGCGAGTTGCGCGATGAAGTCGCTCTCCGGGCCATGAAGCGACTGCAGGTCGTGGAGGTACTTGCGCGTGATGAGGGTCCGCTCGCCGACATCGGAGCCGACCATCGTGACTCTCCATCCGGCGTTGAAAACGATGGCGGCGGCTTCGGGATCGCCGTAAATATTGGCTTCAGCGGCGCCGTTCACGTTACCGCCGGAAATCGATCCGCCCATGATCACAATGTCTTTCACCAGAGGTACAATCGACGGGTCCATCGAGACCGCGAGCGCGATGTTGGTGAGCGGTCCTACCGGAATCAGCGTGATCTCGTGCGGGTATTTGTGGACTGTTTCAATAATCAAATCGGGACCGAAACGTTTGTCGGCTTTGCATTTCGACGCAGGCAATTCGACTCCGGCGAAGCCATTCTTGCCATGCCAGAATTGCGCGGTGATCAACTTCTGATTCAGGGGATGCTGAGCTCCGCCCGCTACGGGAACATCGCAGCGTCCGGCAAGTGAGACCAACTTCAGGGCATTCTCCAGGCCCTGGGGTCCGTCGACATTTCCCGGGACGACGGTGAGCGCTTCAACTTTCAGTTCAGGAGAGTTCAGCGCCAGCACAATAGCCATCGCGTCATCGACGCCAGGATCGGTGTCGATAATTACACGTCTCGGGGTTTGCGCGGCAGCGCCGTTCAGGCAGAGAAAAACAAACGGAATCAGCGGCGAGAGAAGAGCAATTCGTTTCACAGGAATATCCTAACTTATGCGTGATCAGAAACGTGTGACTAGAAATTACAGCAGCATGCCGGCGATCGAGGCTGACATCAGATTCGCCATGGTTCCGGCCAGCATGGCGCGAATCCCCAAGCGCGCGAGTTCGCCTTTCTTGTTGGGAGCCAGAGCGCCGATGCCACCAATTTGAATGCCAATCGAACTGAGATTCGCAAAACCGCAAAGAGCAAATGTGGCAATCGTGAATGACCGGGGATCGAGCACAGCGCGCTGCGGCCCCAGCATGGAGAATGCAACCAGTTCGTTAAGCACCATCCGCGTGCCCAGCAGATTTCCAATGCTCGCGCAATCGCGCCACGGAACGCCGATGACCCAGGCCACCGGTGCGAACAACACTCCGAAGACTCGCTCGAGGCTCGATGGGAACCATGCTATCCAATGGTGAACTTCGCCCATGATGCCGTTTGCCAGGGCAATCAGGGCAAGAAAAGCAATGAGCATGGCGGCGATATTGAGCGCCATGTACAGGCCGTCGGTCGTGCCGCGGGCAACCGCTCCCAGTAAGTTTTCTTCGTGCTCGTTTTTTTCCTCGTCCTCGCTCATCACAACCCTACCGGCAGTTTTCGGTTGCTCGGTTTCGGGTACAAGCATCTTCGCCATCAACAGAGTGCCCGGAGCGGTCATGATGACCGCGCTGAGCAGATGTTTTGGTTCAATACCAAATGCGATATACGCCGCCATGATTCCGCCTGACACATGCGCCATGCCGCTGGTCATGACAGTCATCAGTTCGCTGTGAGTTAGGTCGGCGAGAAATGGCTTGATGGTAACCGGCGCTTCGGTTTGTCCCATGAAAATGCTGGCCGCAACGTTCAGAGACTCTGCGCCGCTTGCACCCATGACGCGGGTCATCACCCAGGCCGCGACCTTAATGATTACCTGCATGATTCCGAAGTGATACAGCACGGCGAAGAAGGCAGTGATGAAGATAATGGTGGGCAGCACCTGGAAGGCGAAATAAAATCCGAGATGTGAGTTCTGTTGCCCCAAGTCGCCGAAGACAAACTGGGATCCAGCAAAAGCGTAGTTCAGAAACTGGTTGACGACGTTGCCGGCTGCCTGAAATGCACGGCGGCCCGCGTCGAGTCTCAGAACACAAACGGCGAAAACAAACTGCAAACCGAGTCCCCATGCGACGGTCTTCATGCGGATCGCGCGGCGATTAGTGGAGAAGATGTAGGCCAAGCCGAGCATGCTCAGCAGGCCGAGAATTCCAGTAAATCGTCCCATCAGTTTTTCTCCCCACTCTTAGTGACGACCTTGCCGATGACTCTGTGGATGAGCGGCCGTCTCGCCGCTGGCGCCGCGTCTGTGATTTGGCAACTCGCTTCAATCAGTTGCCGCGCACGCTCGGCGAGCGGCTCGGCGTTGTAGTAGATCGTGGCCAGTGGCTCTCCTGTGGCGACCTGGTCTCCAACTTTCTTGTGCAGCACAATGCCTACGGAAGGATCGACCGAATCTTCCTTGCGCTCACGACCTCCGCCCAGGATCACACATGCCGTGCCGATCTGTTCACACTGCATCGACGCGAGATATCCAGTTCTTGCACTGGAGACTTGCATGGTATGGCGAGCCTGCGGAAGCCGCTTCGCGTCGTCAATGAATCGCGGATCGCCGCCTTGCAGTTCAACCATCTGGCGAAATCTTTCCAGCGCATGGCCGGAGGAAATCAATTTCGCGCTCTGTTGTTTTCCTTCCTCGACCGTTTTCGAAACGCCGCCCAGATGCAGCATCCATCCCGCGAGTTCAAGACACAGTTCGCGCAGGTCTTCGGGTCCACTGCCGCGCAGGATTTCAACGCATTCAACCACTTCCAACGCGTTGCCGATCATATTGCC
>CAWJRY010000010.1:0-146537 GCA_963845405.1 uncultured Acidobacteriaceae bacterium
TTGTGTACAGTTTTGCGTATGCGTTGGCAATCGTGGATTCCGGTGTTTGCAGCGATGACGGTATGGCCAACACTCGGTCATGCCGAAAACCTAGCGAAAGAAGTCAAAAAGGCCGTTGAGCGTAGCACGCTGGACCAGCCTGGAACAAAGGCATTCCACCTAAGAGCGGCCGTGGCCCCGAGTTTTGAGCGAGATAAGGAATCTGGCCGCACGGGCGAGGTGGAAATCTGGTGGGCATCGCCGACGCAATGGAAGAGGGAGGTACGAGCACCGGAGTTTCACCAAATCGAAATCGTGGATGGTGCCCGCGACTGGCAAAAGAATGAGGGCGACTATTTTCCCCAGTGGCTGCAACAGACCGCTGTAGAAATTATCAGGCCCGTGCCGCCGCTCGACCAAGTTCTCGAACAGGCGAAGGCAGCGGAAGTAAAACGAATCGGACCGATGACAAACCTGAACTGGACGACTCCGAGCGGGACTGCAGAGATCCACAATATTTTGCGATCATGGGTTGCTTTGCAGAGCAGCACAGGCCTGCTGCTTTATGCAGGTGGTTTGGGATGGGGTGGCGAGTTTAAGGATTACGCGGATTTTCACGGGAGAATGGTCGCTCGGACAGTAAACGTGGGGACACCTCAGGTAACGGCCAAGATAACAACGCTTGAAGACCTGGGAGATATTCCGGCGGGATTTTTCGATACGGCGGCAAAGGGCGGCGACACACCATTGCGGACAGTGTTGATGGACGAGATATCGTTACGGAAGAATTTATTGCCGATGGAGCCCGTGTCGTGGCCGTCACTTCAGGACGGGCCCCTCGAAGGAAATATGACAACTCAAGTAATCGTTGATCGTGAAGGAAAGGTGAGGGACACCGGAACGCTGGTTTCCGAGAACTCGGGTGTAAATGACGCGGGAAGGCGCGCGGTATTGGCCTTGCGGTTTAAGCCGTTCCTTGTGGATGGAATACCTGTTCAAGTGATGTCCCAGCTAACGGTCCCGTTTAAGACCGTGCGGCCGTCAGGAACAGAAACCTTTGACAGTGCCCGGACGTACTTCGAGCACGGGAGGCACTTAGGTTTTCCAGCGTTTGGAAACGGTACGGCTTATGTACTTCGCGCGGAGTTCGAAGCAAAAGGCCGAGAGGGCGCCGTCGCCAAAGGACAGTACGAAGACACTTGGCTGACCGATACGCAATGGCGTCGCGAGGTGTGGTTCGGGAAGAGCCGGTATGTGCGGTCGAGGAACGGGGACAAGGCTTACCAGTCTACAGACGGTGAGGATGCGGGATTGCTTCGGCTTGTCATGAAGATAATGGAACCAATTCCCGCAATTGATACATTTGTGGAGTCAGATTGGAGGATCAGACGCGATACTGTCAATGGGGTTCGCACGGTGCGGGTGCTCGCTGGATACGAAAGCCCGGAAGGGAAGCTAGATCCGGAGCAAGCGCGTGGTTATTGGTTCGACGACACTGGGTTGTTAGTCAAGACGTACTTCGATGGAATTGAGACGCAGCGGTTAGAGTTCGAAGACTTTGCAGGGGTCAAGACAGCCCGTCACATCGACGTTTTGAAAGACGGCAAGCTAGCACTTAGAATCCATGTCACAGATGTGACGCAGGCAGGAACGATACCGGCGAAGACTTTCGAAGTGAAAGGCCACGAATGGACACGAGCGTTTACAGCCGAAGTGAGATAGTGGCAGCTCCCATGAAACCCCAACCCTGAGCGCCTGCTCGTAGTCGATCAGAAATTGCCATTGCCCTCCCAGGGCGGGGTCATAAGCGGAACGCCGATTAATTCCGTACGCCTCAATCAATCACTTGTCCAGAGCGGCTTGAGTGAGCCCGAAAGGTGTGCCATAAGTGTGCCGTACGCTTCGATCCCATGTGCGCTAAAGCGCTTCTTTTCAATACCAGAGCGAATTGCTTCCGTGCGGGCTTGATTGTCGGTAAGTTATTGAATCGTAATGGCGATAAGACGTGGAAGGCCCCCTCAGACTCGCCTACTCTTAATCAGTAGGTTGTAGGTTCGATTCCTACCGCGCTCACCATCTTCATCATAAATCGCCGGAGAACACGCTGGTGATTTCTCCCGATAATCCGCTCTCGCATGGAGATCAACGAGCGCGTCCATGCGGAATTGCAGCGGACTGGCCTCGTCAGCAGTGAAGAGCACCGCATCAGGACGCTAGTGCCGCGCCAAGACCTCACGGGCGCGGACCGCACATGGGCCGAGCGCTATGAGGTGGGCGATGTGCTGCGCTACTCGCGCGCATCGAAGGAGACCGGCATCGGGAAAGGCGCCTACGCACAGGTGAAGAGCGTCGATGCTCCGAAAACCGACTGACAGTCGCGCTGCAGGACGGCACACAGCGCACTTACGATCCACGCCGACAGCAGGGCGTCTCGGTCTTTCGGGAGGAGATGCGGAGTTTTTCAGTAGGCGACCGCATCCAATTCACCGCACCGGCCAACGACTTCAAAGTTGCGAACCGCGAGTTGACCACCATCGAGAGCATTCACGAAAACGGCCGGCTCCGCTTGAAGATGGACGGTGGTCGCGCGGTCGAACTCGATCCGCGCAAGCATCCGCATCTTGACCACGGTTATGCCATGACCAGCCACTCCAGCCAGGGACAGACTTCCGACCGAGTCCTCATTCACGTGGACACCGAGTTGGGCGCTAAGACTCTGCTCAACAGCCGCATGGCATACGTTTCTGTCTCGCGTGGACGCTATGACGCCCAGATTTATACGAACAACGCACAGACGCTCGGGCAGGAACTCAGCCGCGACGTGTCCCATTCCCCCGCCATTCAGCAAGAGCCAGTAGCGCACAAGATAGAACCACAAACCATACACACGAATCAGATCAGTCAGGGTTTCGGTCTTGGTCTGTGATGCAGCATTCCCGAATGACATACCCCGGATAGCCAGAGCATAGCCGAGGCCCGGCCAGTGTCAAGGCCGCGCTTCGCGCGCCGCGTTCGCGGTCGAAGAGCCTTGACACTGGCCTTTGCGCCTCGGCTCATTATTCAGCTATCCGGGGGATGTCAGATTCCTATTGCTCTTTCTACTTACTGCGCTGCGAGAGCCGCTTTCAGATCATCATGCTCAAATGCCGACACCATGCGGTCGATTTCGCCTTTGGCGAGACCGTGCCGCGCGGCTTCAACGCGCCACTTAGAGACGGCCTTGCCGACCTGTTTTGCTATGTCGCGCGCCTTGCCAGCGTCCAGTTCGAAATATCCCGCTACCTCCATCGCCAGCGCGAGCGAGGCCGTGTTGTCATCCTCATTGATTGCCGTGCTGAGGATGCGCGGCTTGATGTCGGTCGGCACCGGGTTGAGGTCGTAAGCGGGCGACAGTCGCCAGCCCGCCTGGCTTTCGTACAGAAAGCCGTGATTCCGCAGGTGGTCGTCGGTGTTGGAGATCAGTATGTTGAAAATCAGCCGCCGCCACAGCGCTTCCATATCGGCTTGCGGCGCAGCACCGTGCTGGCGCAACGCGTCAACAATTTCCAGATAGCTTCGGGTTTCTCTGTCTTTCGATCCGAGCATGCTCATCGCGGAGAGGAACGGGATACGCCGTTCGCCGTCGCGGTCGAAGCGTCGCAGGAGGAGCACAGGCTTGCCGGCGATGTTTTCGACACGGGATTGGGGGACGGGAATATCAGACTTCTTCGCGAGAGACAGTGCGACCGCTTCCCAGACCACCGTGTTGATTTCATCGTCCTTCCGTGGGAATTTCGCGATGGCGAGATGGCCGTCCTTTTCCCTGACGGAAGCCTTGGGCCTCGCGCCACCAAGTGAGGAGCCGGGCGCGAACAGCAGTCGCAGTTCCTCCTCGGTGTCTTTTTCTTCCATCACATGTTCGGCCGCGGAGAGCAGTTTCGGGAGCTCGATCAGCGGGGGGATGCGCTTGACGCCCTCCTCGCGCAGAAAGGGTCCGCCTTCTTTTTCCGCAAAGCGCAGCGCGCCCTGACGGGCCTCGTCGTCCACCAGCAGTAGGAAGTCGATTTCCTGGAGCGTGCGCGGCGCCCCGCCCCCGCCCTCGCGCTCCGCGCGCCTGCGTTCCATGCGGCGCATGAGCGCTCGCCCCCAACGGTCGGGCGCGGAGTCGCCAATGGCACCGAACATGGGTGTGTCTGCCAGCGTGTGAAACGGGCCCGGTCCAACCTGCAGGGCTGGTTCCAGAGAGAATCGCGCGGGATTTTCCAGCCATGTCTTGTCGTATTCGAAGGTGGCGATTTCCTTGTTCTTGCGCGTACGGGCCCACAGACGTCCCATCAGGTGCGGGACGCCGTCGAGATCCACGTATACGAGAGCCTCTCTGTCCATTACTTGTCTTTCGTGCGCTTCGACCTGCGCGCCACGCGAATGCGCTGCGGTAGGTTTTCTTCTTCGAGTTGCAGGCCCACGGGATCGTTCTTCGGCGCGGCAAGATCGCCCAGCCGGTCCGCCATCCCCAGCACAAAAAGGACCGTGGCGTATATCCCGATCGCGACGCCGGGATGGCCCTTTTCAAGCTTGACAAGGGTCGTGCGGCTGATCGAGGCGCGTTGCGCCGCGATGGCCACCGGGATGCGCCGCCGCCGCCGGGCGTCACGGATGTCGCGGCCGAGCTTGCGCAGGGCATGCCTTACCGGGAGTGGCATTACGATTGATGATCGGCTGGTCCTCATACGTAACGTCCAAAATAATGGTCACTAACATTGTTAATGTATATTATTATGAACGTTATGTCAACCTTTTGAGATGTGGAGGCGACGATGACTGTAACCCGTGGAAACCTCGCGTCAGCAGTGCTCCAACCCACACTTGTGATCCAGGTCACAGACTCACGTGACCAGCATCATCGCAGCCGAAGTGGTGTTCTGCGAACATACCGCATATAGCGAGAGGTGATGTATGGCACAAGATGAACGCGAAATTCTCGAACTGCTCAGGTTTGAGCTGAAATTCGTCGAGGATGGAGGGTACGGGCGCTCTCCCCGAACACCTTGGCGTCCTCCCTACATCCTGGAAGACTCCCCCAGTTGTCCGAACCTGGGCGATCCGGCACGGCCCCATCCGTGCAACGAATGTCGATTGATAAAGTTCGTTCCCAGTGAACTGCAGAGCGAGAGCTCGCCGTGCCGCTTTATCGCGCTCAATGAAAAAGGGCAAACCATTGATTATTTCTATCGCTGCGGCACGCAGGTGGAAATGGAAGAAGCCCTCACTGGCTGGTTGCGCAGCGAGATCACCCGGATCGAGCATCAGCTTGCGAAACTGACGGATCCGTTGTTAGAGCAACGCGTCGAATTCTCCAAGCTGGCAGAAGCCTAGGGAAAGAGGTTGCCTGTCGGTTCGCGCAGAGTGGCGTGCAGCAAACGACGCCACTCAGGAGTTTACGATTTTCTCAAGGGCAGGCTTATTGCGAATGATCAAGGTGGAGCCCTTCAACTGTAACAACTGCTTCTTCTTGAAATCAGAGAACAGGCGGCTGACCGTCTCACGCGTGGTGCCAATCATTTCCGCGATTTCTTCATGCGTGAGCGTCAATTTCAGACGCGCAGGCTCGGTCGTGTTCTCCACATTGGGCGACCAGGAGAGTAGTAGCTTTGCGAACTTCTCTGAAGGCGAACTGGTCAAACCTAAAGTACGGATTTCCTCATATGCGGTGTAGTAGTTACGGCTGAGTTGCTCCGCAACTCGCAGTGCCACCTCTCCGTATTCGCGCAGGAATTGGAGGAACGCGTCGCGGGCGATGAAATTGGCCTGGCCCGGCTCCATCATCTCGGCCGTAACCTCATAAGGCCGATTGGAAATGGTCGCGTTCAGCCCCAAGACATCTCCGGCCTCCGAAATTTTGGTGATGATAGTTTTGCCTTCGGTCGAAGATGTGGACAGTTTGGCCTTTCCCGCACAGAGCACGAACACCCCACGCGGCTGTTGGCCCTCGACAAATAGCATCGTCGACTTCGGATACATCGCAGTGGACTTGATTTCATTCAGTCTTTGTACTGCAGGGAGAGATAAATTACAAAATAAATGCTCCTCACGCACGGGACAGATGAGGCAGTTATCGATGACATTCAAGCCGTAAGGGGCGCGCATTCAGCACCTTCGAAGTGAGCGTATTGTAGCACCCGATGTGTGATTGGCATCACGCACAGCCGTGATCTCGGTCACCGCTTTATTGGGTCCGCTGGCACAGAATCATCAAGAACAAGGTCTTACAAGCACTTTCAAAGCGCTCAAGGGAGTGCGCGGGCGTCTGCCAGTTGACTTAGTCGCTCTAGGAGAACCTCATGGTCCGTTTCAGCCAGAAGGTGGTCGAGCATCCTTGGATCGAGGAAATTGGCCTTAACCCTATGCTCGCCTCGTCGAAAGGTCGATTGGCTCCAGATGCGCGCGTGCTTCTACACGCCCTGAGCCTACATCCTGATCAACCTGCAAAGCCAGCCATCATCCGTCCCTATCCGTCGCAGTACGTCTCACAATTCACCATGAAGGACGGTGCGGCGGTGACGCTCCGGCCGATTCGTCCCGAAGACGAGCCTCTGATGCGCAAATTCCATGAGACGCTTTCCGAGCGAAGCGTCTATATGCGTTACTTTTCCTCGCTGAGCCTAAGCTCACGTGTGGCGCACGAGCGTCTAGTTCGCATTTGTTTGGTGGACTATGATCGCGTGATGGCTCTAGTGGTGGACCTCAAAGACGAGGTCACAGGCCAGCATCGGATCTTGGGGGTCGGCAGACTGATCAAATTACCCACGAAGAATGAGGCCGAAATTGCCGTCCTGGTGTCAGATCAGTGCCAGAAGCAAGGCCTGGGAATCGAATTGCTGCGCCGCACCGTCCAGATCGCGCGCGACGAAAAACTAAGTAGCGTCTCCGCCGAAATGTTGCGGGACAACTTTACGGTGCAAAGGCTTTTTAAGAAAGTTGGCTTTCGTGTGCGAGGGGTGGCCGACTCTTCTTCCATATCGGCCGTGCTTGACCTCTGAATCCTGTGACGCCAGCCTCATCTACTGTAACTACGGCCAGGCTTCCTTCCATTTGGAAGAACTAGAACGAAAACAAACGCTGAGTCATGTTCCAAACTTCTTACGCGCAACTGGCAGAGCGGGGAGGAACCAACTTCCGTGACGAAAGCACTGGTTCTTACGACCAAGGTCAGGTTGGCCCGGAAACAGTGCCCATTCTGAATCCAAGCAGGCGAGGTGGTAATTCAGGTCACCCTCACGGCGAAAAAAACAGGTCTACAGGAATTACTTGAAGCCTAGCATTCCCTCAAGTCTGAAACCTTCTCCCGTTTTGGCACCATGAGTGATTCCAGACACGTTGTTTTGTGACGGGAATCACAGAATTGCACCGGTCCGCCAGTAGACAATCGGCAGGCAGGCGCGACTCCCACAATCAATCGACCGCCGAGACCAGTTCACACCAGGTGGCGTTGTTTGGTTCTTGAGAGATGAGCAATTGTGAACAGTCTGGAATTGCAAGTCACATTAGAATTTTTGCAAGTTCGAGAAAGTCCGACCGGTGACTAGGGAGGTTTTGCCCTGCTAACGATATGAGGCTGAGGGACTCAAACCTGTGAGCCACGAACTTTGTCACAAAGCCTGTCGAGTTCTTCTCTTTTCCTCGCTGTGTCTTTTCGTAGCGCTCGCTTTTGCCGCCGGCCAGGTGAACCAGCAGGCTGCTGGAAAGAACGCCCAAGCCGCCAGCGCACCTACGGCCGCGGCGCCTTCTCCCGAAGCCTCCAAGTACGTGGGAGCCGAGACCTGCAAGACCTGTCACGAGGAGATTTATAACGCTTGGGAGAAAACGCCGCATTGGAAGACCACATTGAACATAAAGGGTGGCCCCTCAAAACAAGGTTGCGAGGGTTGTCACGGTCCCGGAGCCGACCACGTGGCCGGCGGCGGGGACAAAACCAGGATATTCGTCTTCGAGGGGAAGTCACGGCAGGAGACCAGCGCTCGCTGTTTAAGCTGCCACGGCGAAGCTCACGAACAATCGCATTTCGCGCAATCCGCCCACTCCAGCAGCGATGTGGGATGTCTCGATTGCCACTCGCCCCATCACGCCAAAGAAAAAGAGTTCCTGCTAGTCCAGGAGCAACCCCAGTTGTGTTACGGATGCCACACTTCCGCCAAAGCAGACTTTGCCAAACCTTATCACCACCGCGTCAACGAGGGCTTGATGCAATGCGTGGACTGCCACAACCCGCATGGCACGGCAACCGTACGGCAGCTACGGAGTCTGCCGAGCGGCGATGCCATTTGCTACAAGTGCCACGTCGATAAGCAGGGTCCTTTTGTCTACGAGCATGTGCCTGTGAAGACTGAGGGCTGCACCAGTTGCCATTCGCCCCATGGATCCACCAATCCAAAGCTGCTCAACGTGATGCCGGTGAACATGCTCTGTCTGCAATGCCACACGTTCTCGACCACGTTAACGGCCGGCGGGCCAGCCGGTCCCGCGCACAATCAGTCGGCGAAGTATCAGGCCTGCACCATGTGTCACACGCAGATTCACGGCTCCAATTTCAGCGATGTGTTCTTCAAGTAGGAAGTACCGATGGAGCTGCCAAGAAACTTCGTCCAGCAATCTTCGTCACTGGAGAAACGGAGATCCCTGCGCTTGCGGGCAGAGAGCAACTCGTTGTCCGCGTGGGGTCAAAGCAAGGGTCGGACCACGATAGCTCTAGCGGTGTTCATATGCGCAACAGCAATGATCATGTGCTCGCCGGAAACGCTCTTCGCGCAGACTCCCACTGCGACCCCGGTCCCAGTGCCGACGGCGAGTCCGGCGCCAGCCGCGCCCGCCGAACCCGATGGGATAACCCGCGGCGGTTACCAGATTCACCAGTCCATCGAACTGGGCTACCGGACTACCGACGTGACCGGAAGCGGCGATATGTACGACACACTGGTGAATCTACAGACGGGCCCGCGAATACTTGACCAGACGCTTACAATGCAGTCGGTCGATCACCATGGCTTGCTGTTCGACAATCTCTACCTCAATAGCGTGGGATGGGGAGGCGACCCGAACAACTACCTTCGCCTGCGCGCGGACAAGAACAAGTGGTACAACCTGCAAAGCAGTTTCCGTCGCGATCAGTATTTCTCCGATTATGACTTGCTGGCGAATCCACTAAATCCCCCGCCACCGTCTGCGCCCGGCGGCTCAACCCCGTCGATCCCGATATTGAACTCGCCTCACCTATTTGCTACCACGCGACGCATGAGTGATGTTGACCTCACGCTGCTTCCGCAGTCCGTTGTGAGCTTCCGTTTGGGATATTCGCATAACAACATGACGGGGCCTTCGTACAGCAGCATCCACGAAGGCACGGAAGCTTCGCTCCTGCAGGACTGGAACACAACCATGAACTCCTACCGCCTAGGGGTCGACTTTAGAATCGCGCCGCGAACAGTGCTCAGCTATGACCAATTTTTCGACTACTACAAGGGAGATACTGACTACCAACTGAATCCCATTAATGAGGCGCTCCTGCCAACAACGCCCGCTAGTTCCGTTTCGTTGGGTTTGTCCATCGATACTGCGAACAAGGAACCATGCGCCGTGCCGACCGGCCAAAGCAGTTTGATTGTCAATGGGATCCTGACCAATGTCACATGCAGCGCGTACTTCAGCTACTCGCGTAACCAGCGGATTCGGACTTCCACGCCCACCGAGCGCATCAGCCTGCGCAGCAATTACTTCCGGAAGTTAGAGTTGGTTGGTTCTTATTCCTACAGTTCTGCGGTTTCGAGCACGCCGTTAGACGAATCTTTCAGCGGCCTGATCACGCGCACCAACACGCTTGCCTTCATCGGCTCTGGGACTGCCGCTGCAAACCGCATTTCCGACGTGGCCGATCTCGGGGCCACACTGCACCTGACCCAGCATCTCCGCCTGATCGAGAAATTCTATTTCTGGGCCTACCGTATTCCGGAGAATGGAAATCTCAACGAACTCGACTATAGCTGTGCAGCGCCACCATGCTCGCTGCTGAGCACGCCGCTCACTACGCCATCAACTCCGGGAGGGACACCCACCATAGCCCAGTCGTCTTTCAACCAGACCTGGACGAGAAATCAAACCGAACTGGCCTGGGATATTTCGAAAAAAACCGGGGCTCGCATCGGCTACCGCTATGGCGACCGGGAATTCAACCACTTCAATGATTATCTGCCTGGAGACGAAGACCATTTCGTGGGATTGGAAAAAACCGCGCTCTTTGGTTTCTGGGCGCGGCCCACGCATACCTTGCGATTGAATTTCGATCTGGAGCACACGAACTTCAACGCTGTGTTCGTCCGCCTCTCGCCACGCAAAGTAGCACGCTACCGCTTCCAGACAACCTACACACCGAGCGCGTGGGTGACCCTTGGGGGATCCATCAACCTTCTGCAACAATCGAACGCCGACGCCGAGACCCAGTACGTTGGCCACAACCAAAACTACGGGCTGACCGCCTCGTTGGCGCCGCGCGAACGCTTTGGAATGGATTTAGCCTACAACTTCAACAGCGTGATCCAGAATGCCCTGATCTGCTTCAACGACACGCCGCCAACCGGGGTGATCCTTCCCTTCGTGGCCAATGCCGATAACAACGATTGTGCGGGGAACGATACGTCCAATAACCTGATGGCCAACTCGTTCTATACCAACCACACGAATTTCGGAATGGCTACCGTCAGATTCAAGCCCGCGAAGCGAGTGCTGGCCAATGTCGGCTACAGCATCACCACTGTTGACGGCAGCGTGCCGCAGTTCAACGTTCTGCAGCCTCTCGGCACAGTGCAGTACAAGTATCAGCAGCCTGTAGCCAACCTGATCGTGGATCTTGGCCATAAGTGGGCTTTCAACACGGGTTGGAATTATTACCAGTACGGGGAAGGTTCGTTTGTCGGCCCGACCGCGCCACGCTATTTTCACGCCAACTCGCTAACCGAATCCCTACGTTACGCATTCTGATGTTCTCGTTTTCATCGGGGTACAGGGTGGCCACAGAGACCAACGTGAACCAAACCGACTCAGAGTTGTTGGACCTGGTAAATTGAGAACGACTGGAGTTTGAATATGAAAACAATCAAGATGCAATTGTTCGCCACCGTGACAGCTATCGCCGTAGTGTTTGTTCTCTCGTTGCCGGCGCACGCGCAGAACGCGTCGGAAGCGCTTTACAAGTCGAAATGTGCTGCGTGCCATGGCGCAGACGGAAGCGGTTCGGCGACGGGGAAGAAAATGGGCGCCCACGATTTCACAACGGCCGACGTGCAGGGAATGTCGGACGCGGATCTCGCTACTATCATTACGAATGGCAAGAACAAGATGCCCAAGTATGGGGCGTCTCTGAAGCCCGAGGACATTAAGGGACTGGTGGCCTATATCCGGACATTCAAGAAGTAGTCGCGTGGCTTTAGGCAGCGGAAAAGATCCGCCGCGAAGCCGAGAGTGTCGTCGCAGAATCGGATAGACCTGCCAGGAAAGAATGTGGCCATTTTCAATGAATCTGCGAGAACGAATCCGAGACTCGTCACAGCCGATCTATTTTCTGAGTCAGAACCCTACTACGCTCGCGGGTGCGGTGATCACTACCAGCACGGCGCTCACCACGATCGCTTTCTGGTTCTATGAGATCTTCTTACCGGGACCGCCGCATCCTTACATCGGCATCCTAGTCTTTCTCACCCTCCCCGCCATTTTCGTACTGGGGCTGCTGCTGATTCCACTGGGCATCTGGCTCAGGCGTCGAGGTCTGCGAGGAAGTGGGCAACTGCCGGCGGTTTTCCCCGCCATTGACCTGCGCCTGCCCGTGGTGCGGCGCACTTTGGAGTGGGTGGCTCTAGCCACCTTCGTCAATCTCCTTATTATTGGCACCGCATCCTACCGCGGCGTGGAGTACCTGGATTCGACGAATTTCTGCGGAACGACTTGTCACGTCATGCTTCCGGAGAATACCGCGTACCACGTTTCCCCGCATGCGCACGTGGCTTGCGTGGACTGCCACATTGGCCCTGGGCTGCCTTGGATGGTGCGAGCCAAACTGACCGGCTTGCGGCAGGTTTATATGGTCGCCACTCATACCTATCCGCGCCCAATCCCTTCGCCGGTAAAGGACCTCCGCCCGGCCAGCCAAACCTGCGAACAATGTCATTGGCCCGGCCGCTTCGCAGGCGACAAATTGCTGGTTCGCACCAGCTACACGGAAGATGAGAAAAACACACCGCAGACAGACGTTGTCATGCTGAAGGTGGGAGGAAGCAATGGTCAGGGCGTGAGCGGAATCCACGGGCACCATCTAGCTGACGCGGCTCGTATCCGCTACATTTCAACCGACCCCCAGCGGCAGACGATTCCAGCCGTCTATTACACCGACGATAAAGGAAAGACCACCGAATTCCTTTCCAGTGACGCCAAGCCAAGCAAAGAACAGCTGGACCGAGGCGAGCATCGCGTAATGGATTGCCTGGATTGTCACAACCGACCTGCGCACGCCTCCGAGATGCCGGAAAATGCTGTGGACAAGCAAATGTCGATCGGGCGCATCAGCCCCGATCTTCCGTACATCAGAAAAAAGGCGGTCGAGGTGCTCAAGGTGAATTACACCACTCGCGACGTGGCCGAGCGGAGCATCACCAGCGAGATCGCCAAATTTTATCAGAGCAACTATCCTGAAATCGCGGGAGCCCGGGGGGCCGCGGTGAAGCAAGCTGCCCAAGAAGTGACGAATATCTACCTGCGAAACATCTTTCCAAACATGCGTGTGACCTGGGGCACACACCCGAATAATCTTGGGCACGTCGATTCGCCGGGCTGCTTCCGCTGCCATGATGGCAGTCATACGAGCACCGATGGCCAGACCATCACCAATGACTGTTCCGCTTGCCATCAAATTGTCGCATCGGGAGAAAACAATCCCAAGGTCCTGACGGATCTAGGAATTAAATAGGAGCGGCAACTGGAGTCTGCCCAGAATGACGACGCGCGCCATACACGCTGCGGCGGGCGAGACTGCTCAGTCTTGCTCAGAACAACGACTAGGCGCATCTGGTGTTTCGCACTCACAAATGGCACCTGGCGAAAGAATAATCGCACGAACGAGGAGCTTCTCAATGCCAATTCCGGGTTCAAACGACGATGGAACGATGATCGCCGACCGCGCGCAGTTCGACCTGCTCAACGAGATCGCCGAGGCCGAAAAGCAGAAGCCCTGGGCTTTGGGTATCTCCTCTCGGACACTCTTCAAGAAGCCGGATCTTCGGGTTGTTCTAATCTCGATGGAAGCCGCAGCCCAGATCAAAGAACATCACGTCGACGGCACGAGCTCTCTGTACGTGCTGAAGGGACTTATCCGTTACAGCACGCCGGGACAGGTATATGACCTCCGGGTCGGAAGCCTCTTGACCCTTGGAGCTTCAATTAAGCATAGCGTCGAAGCCATGGAAGAATCGGGATTTCTGCTTACTATCTCTTGGCCAAGTGATCGGCAGTTGCACGATATGCCGCATCGCGGCTACGGCAGCTAGCCTTTCGCGCGCGTCGACCAAAGACGTCATGAACGTGTTTCAGGAGTGAAGCATGATCTCATTTGATGCAGCCCATGCTGCAGTCCATTACCCGCCGGACCGTCGGTTTCGCATCTGGATACGGCCCTCGTTCCTGATCGCAGCCGTCGTGCTGGTTCTGCTGCCTGTCTTAGCCGCATGGGTTGAAGTCCTTCACTTCGGCCTTCCATACATACCGCCTGTTCCGCAAGTCTATCCCAACAACTTCTCCGGCCCACAGGGCTTCCCGTTATGGGTTCGTTATTGTCACTTCTTCAACTTCGTCTTCGTGATGATGCTGATCCGCAGTGGGCTATCCATTCTCGTCGATCACCCCCGCCTATACTTCAACTCGGACTGCACTCCGAATAGCGAGTGGATCCGTTTGACACCGATTCGCATTCCCACGGATCGGCTCTGGACCGCAAAGGACGATGCCCGCTACCTCTCGCCGATCGTGTCGACGCCGGGTTATCGACACACCGTCGGCATCGCCCGTTCCTGGCATTTTCTAAATGTATATGGGTTCGTTCTTACAGGCGTTTTGTTCGTGATCATGCTCTTCGACACTGAACAGTGGCGTCGTCTTGTTCCACAATCGTCCCTCGTTCTGTTGCAAGCATGGAATACCTGGGTGCATTACGCTACCTTCCATCTTCCGCCCGAGTTCAATGGTTTCTATGGCTACAACGCCCTGCAGCAAATAGCATATTTCTCTGCTGTCTTCATATTCGGTCCATTGGCGATTTTGACCGGCATCGCGATGTCACCAGCGTTGGTCAACCGGTTTCCACGTTACGCGAAGGTCTTTGGCGGCCGCCAGTCGGCGCGTTCCATCCACTTTCTGACGATGCTGGGGTTCTTCAGCTTTATCGTTGTCCATGTAACGCTGATCGTGATGACCGGCTTCGTCCGCAACATGAACCACATCGTGATGGGTACGGACGATCCGCGCAATCGGTTGGGAATGATCCTGGGCTTTGTAGGGATCGGTGTTGTAATGCTTACGTGGATCGGAGCGCACTATGTCTCCTGGTTCTGGCCGCGGCTCCTACAGCATGTTCAGAAGTCCATCACCTACCCTCTGTCGCTGATGACGCTGAACCGGCTCACTCCGAGTCAGCACTATACGGAGAAAGACATCTCGCCACGATTCTGGCCGAACGGCATGCTACCGGTTCGCGTGGACTGGAAGCAATTGGCCAAGGGAGGGTTTCAAGACTATAGGCTGAAGGTGGGCGGCTTGGTCGACAATCCGGTTGAGCTCTCTCTTGCGGACATCGCAAAGCTGGGAGTCGCCGAGAACATCACCATGCACCATTGCATTCAGGGCTGGACAGGCATTGCCAAGTGGGGCGGCCTTCCCATGAAGTCTCTCATCGAACTGGTCCGACCTAAGGCGAATGCGAAAGTAGTCGCGTTCTTCTCATTTGGTGACTCGCTCTACGGCGTTGGATACTACGACACGCAAAGCCTCGAAAACGTACTTAAGTCGGGGTGCCTGCTTGCGACGGAGATGAATGGAGCGCCCTTGAACGAGGTCTACGGTGCCCCCTTGCGATTACGTGTTGAAAATCAACTGGGATACAAGATGGTCAAGTGGATCGAGCGGATCGAGTTCATCGAGTCCGAGAAAACCGTTGGTCTCGGCGAGGGCGGCAGGAATGAGGATGATGAATACTTCGATCTCCTCCCGAATATCTAATGGCCCCAGAAACGAAGCACGGGAACGAATGGCACACCGACTTCGAACACGTCGCTGCGCTTTTTATGCATCTGCGGATGACATGGCTGCTGAAGCACCTACCGCCTCGTCTAGTCTGGTCCACCTATGTCGGCGTCAACGGCTTCGCTACAATCGGGCTGCTTGGCTTGCTGGCCCTCGTTACAGCAAGCCCGTTTGTCTTTCCGTCCCTTGGTCCAACCGCATACCTCTTCTTCTTCTCGCCGTTGGCAGAAGCGTCAAGCCCACGCAACGCCATCCTGGGCCACGCCATCGGTCTCATCTGCGGCTACGCGGCCTTCGCGGTTACGTCAGGCGTCGGGCCAACCTTCGCTCTGCATGGGGAAGTGCATCTTCCAAGAGTTCTGGCTGCAGCTCTTGCGCTCTCGGCTACCGGTAGTCTGATGGCGCTCTTCCGAGTGAGTCATCCTCCCGCAGGGGCGACTACACTCATCGTGGCTCTCGGGATCATCTACCAGCCAAGAGAACTTGTCGTCATCGAGATCGCGGTGATACTGCTTGCCGTCCAGGCCTTCGCCATCAATCGGGTCGCAGGGATTCGTTATCCGCTGTGGCAAAAGGTATCGACTTGACGCAGGCGCACGGTCATTTCCGGGGTGACGGGCTAAGCGGAAGTTGTCCCGGGTCAGAAGTCAGCTTCGAGGAGATCATCCTTTGGTTTCTCGTAAGCCCGTTCGTGGACCGCATCAAATCTGTCTTCGGGTTAAGGCACGTGTGCACCGAATCTCTGTTCAGCGGCGTTAGAAACTCGTCGAGAATTGCTACCGTGGGAACGCCGTAACGATGGCCTTCGTGATCTCGACAGATGGCGTTAGGAATGTGTAGTTTTCTAATCCGAGCTAGACCACCCGACTAGGCCAAATGTCCGGTCGGCGCGAATTGCGGGATGAAAGATGAAATCAGTCAGACCCCGCAATGAGTCTTGTTCCAAAATCCTTACGCACAGCTGGCTAGCATTCTCCCTCAAGTCTGAAATCTTCCCCTGTTTTGACACCATGAGTGGCCACAGACAAGTTGTTTGTGACCTAGATCACAGAAATGCGCCGGTTCACCAGTAGAAAATCAGCCTGTAGGCGCCCTCTCACAATCAATCGACGGCCCGGACCGGCAGCGGAACTCACGGCGTTCTGATTACCGCGCCTTCGCTCATCGCCTTGAAGCAAGGCGTTGGCATGACACGCAAGCGTGGCACTTGCGTATCGGTCGGACTGCCACCAGGCGAAGTTCCAGTTCCGCTTTTCGAAGTGGTAGCAAACTGTATAACCATCCGCGGTTCATTCATTGGCACGCGACCAGGATATGGCAGAAGCCCTCTCCTTCGCTGTCGGAGGCAAGATCAAAGCCGATATCGAAGCTGCAGCCCCTGTCTTGGATCAACCAAATCTTCGAGCGCCTTGAGCACGGCGATGTGCCGCCACGTGTGGTGCTTGACTTCGCGCAGGCGAAAACGAAGAACCAGCGCTCGGAGGTAGATCAGCATTTCGCAAACGCAGATGCAGGTTCCGCAAGAGTTCTGTGAGGCTCGCTGCCTTTTTGACTGGGAGTGTATGCAGGTGTGCCGTAAGTGTGCCGTGCGCTTCGATCCCATGTGCGCTAAAGCGCTTCTTTTCAATACCAGAGCGAATTGCTTCCGTGCGGGCCTGATTGTCGGTAAGTTATTGAATCGTAATGGCGATAAGACGTGGAAGGCCCCCTCAGACTCGCCTACTCTTAATCAGTAGGTTGTAGGTTCGATTCCTACCGCGCTCACCATCCTCGTTAGAGTCAAAAAGCACACAGGCGGCGCCGCAAGCGATTGTCTATGAGGCTTTGGAGTGGCCCGACTACGCGTAGAGAAAGGGGCGTTCTCTTCTACTTTTCCAAAAGTAGGCGAGGATGATCACGCTTGCGATCGCGGCGTACGCACACCATAGCGAAGTGAACGCATAGCGTTTGAAAGCCATTACCACCAGCAGAATCACAAGATTGGCCGCGCCGAAGATTATCATCGGCCGGATTTTCGAGAAGAATAGCGATCCGCAGGTTGCAATCACGTAGAGCACCGCGACCGCTGTATTGTTGGTGGCCTGATTGATGTACACGATGCTGTTTCCGCGGATATAGACCTGAGTCGGGAATGCGGTCAGGGCCCACAATATGTAGAGCGTGGTTGCTGCGCCGAGCACGAGGAAGGGCAGCATGCGCCGTCGGCTGCGCGAGGTCGGCTCGAACAGGATCACGCTCATGGGTAGCAGGAAGGGAAGCAATCCCTGCGCATAAAGCATGAATGCGGCTCCCATGTCGTGCGTTACTGCAGGCGACAGAGTCCCGTCGAGTCCCAGCCAGACGAATCCTTCGATGAACTGGTGAATGGCGAACAATGTCGGCAGGGCGGCGAAGAGGAGTTCGCGCCTGTGCTTCACTTTAGTCAAGGTGACGACGCCGACACCGGCCAGAACTCCGCTACCTACAAAGTTCGCTGCTGCTGAAAAGCACACGGGTTATCCTCCCGCTAGCGAACATTACACGGATCAGGACCGAACGCAAAGCTTCACGTCCTGAGTACGTCCTACGATGACGGGACCAGTTGCAGTGGTGAGCACCTGAAATGGTTGCAGGTGGAAGGTGTAGAGGTCCTGCGCAGGAATGCTCAGCGCTGGCTTAGCGCTATCGTTCTTCCAGGGGCTCCGTGCAGAGAAAACTGAACGGCTGCCGGCGGGCAATTCCAGGATCGCGGCGAGGCTCGCGATGAAATCCTGCGCGCGGTCGCTCGGGTTGCGCAGAGTGATGATTGCGTTTGCGGGTGACCACGAGGCCCAGCCATAGACTTCCAAGCGAGCTGGATCGCCACCGATCCAGTGCGAGTCCTTGAGAACGTCGGCGTTATCGCGCGACCATTTTGCTGTTTCGGCGAGAACGTCCCAGTCTTGCGGCGAGAGCAGTGAAGGCGTGATGTACATCTCCTGCAGTTGCGTTCCGGTGCCGAAGTAATCGTGCACCTCGTCTGGAAAGTCGTGGCTGGGATCAGTGCCCAGCCGTTCCGCATAGCGCGCATAGATCAGGCCGTGCAGCATCAGCGAATTCATGGGGAACAGAGGCCCGTCTTCGACTACCCGGCGAAAAGTTTGCGAGTCGCGATAGGTGATCCAGCGCTGGCGGTTCGTACCCACGCCGGCAAAGCTGTGATCGTCGCCGCCACGCCAGATCGAGTCGGCATAAAGCAGCCAGAACGGCGAAGGATAAGTTCCAGTTGTCAGGTTGATGTAGAGGTCCGGCTTTTTCGCGCGCAGTTCGCCGATCAGGTGAATGGCGGCGTCGAAGTCGCTGTCGAAATCGCTTCCCTGAATGACTTCGTTTGCGTTGCCGGTGCCATCGAACTTGAACTGGTTGACCCCATATTTTTCGATCAGGTCGAGACAGGTGTCGCGGAAGTAGCGATAGTACTTGGGCCCCGAAAGAGCGAACCCGCCTTCGTTGGTTTCGAATCCCTGGGCACGTGCATTGGCGAGACGCTTCTCCTTCGGCCCATCGTATCCGCCCCATGGAGAAAGCCAGATGCCGGGTGCAGCGCCGTATTTGGCGGCAGTTTGTGTCACTTTCGTGAACCCATCGGGAAAGCCGGGATTGAACTTCCACAAAGTTGTGGGATCGTCCCATCCGTCGTCAAACATGAAACTGTCGAGCTTGACCCCGCGCTGCCTGGTCAGCTGCTCGCCGAAATTCTGCACGACATTGACCGCGTCCCGCTCGTTGTAGCGGTCGAAATATCCCAGGTCATACCACGAGTTGTAATGCAAGAACGTCCGGTAGGGATGAGCGCGTTCGAGTTCAACGTATTTCAGAAAGTCGCGGCGCAACTGGCCCGGATGCGTTACGCCGAAGACAGACGAGTAAGTCACGCTCTGTCCTGCTTGCAACGGAAGTTCGCGGGAGAGCCAGCAGGAGGAGCGCTCGCCGCGCACCCGGCAGTCGGACAACGGATGCTCGAAGCCCAAGAACCAGGTTCCGGCGGTGACGGGCGAGCCCTTGACAGCCCCGGAGACGATTGCTCCGGGGATGACCGCGTCGACCAGTTCGATCTGGGTCAGGGGAAAAGGCTGCTGTCCGGCGCGGATGGTTAGTTCCTGGCGCACGTAGTTGGCGCCTTCACGAAGGGTTGCTTTCCATGTGATCTGGAGTTTGGTCGAATCGTCTTCCAGTTCGAGGCGAATCTGGCGGCCGGGTACACGATCGGCGGCTCGGGGCGAGTTCTCAAGCGTCTTTATCTGTATTTCTTCAATGACAGGGCCGGAAACAATCCTGAGGGCGGAGGAAGGCAGCACGGGGCCTTCCTTGGGCGTCAGTTCAAACGCGTTGCTGTCGAGGGCCAAAGTTGCTCCGGTGAATTGGTTCGTCAGGTTCTGCCAGCGCAGCGATCCGCCGCGGATCGACCAGATTGCTGAGATGTCATCATTAGAAAGCGTGAGACGTTCGCCCTCCGCTGTGGCGCGGACCGCACTGGCGGCGTACGCCGGGGTGAGCGCAAGGATCGCTGCGAAAATCAGCAGGCTCAAGCGACGAAGATGAGGCACTCGGTGCGATCGCATTCTTGGTGAATGTCCTGTAGCGGCTTTCCAGAGACAGACTATGAGATTTGGTTAGAAACAACAAGGAAACAGGCGGGATCTGTTTGTCCGATGTCTTCCTGAGCAGCAAACCTTTTGGGGAAGTTCCCGCAATTAGACTGCGCTGGTTCCTATTTCATTTTGGGTGCGATTTGACTTGACTTTCGTCATAAACGAAAGTAATAGTCTTAACTCGTAATAATATGAAAGCTGTCGCGAGGAGGCTACCATGCGTGTCTGCCAAAGCCGTTCGGGTTCTTTTGCCGCTTTATTTTCCATCCTGACGACCGTTTTGCTGGTAGCCACGGCGGCCCTGGGACAAGGGGCCTATCAGGCTCAAATCCGCGGCACATTGACGGATCAGAGCGGCGCCGTAGTCGCCAACGCCACGATCACGATCACCAACGACGCTACCAGTATTTCCCAAAGCGCGACCAGTGACGATCACGGTCAATATCTCCTCGGAGAGTTGCGCCCCGCGGTCTACACCATCAAGGCTCAGGCGTCGGGCTTCCGCGTGAGCGAGAAGAAGAATGTTGTTCTCCAGGTCGACCAGCAGACGACCGTCGATTTTGTCCTGCATCCCATGGGCGTCAGCGAGACCATGGAGGTCACGGAGACTGCTCCTCTGCTCGACACTGAGAGCGCGACCCTGGGTACCGACATCAGCAGCGAATATGTGCACGAACTCCCTCTGGCCAATCGCAACTTCTTTGGTTTGACGTTCCTGGCGGCAGGCGTAACCGAGGCGACAGGGTCAGGCACCAGTGATAACTATCCGTCGGGAACAAATTTCACTTCGAACGGGCAGCGCAACGCGACTGCCGAGATACGGCTGGACGGCGCCCTGATCAGCGCTCCGGAACAAGGTGAGGGCGGCAACTCCAACGTTTACTACGAGCCGCTGGTAGAGGGCATGCAGGAAATGAAGGTGCAGAACAACAGCTTCTCGGCCGAGTTCGGCAACAACGGCGGCACGGTAGTAAACATGGTAATGAAGAGCGGCACGGACGCTTTTCATGGCAGCGGCTGGTATTTCCTGCAGCGCGCGCAGTTAGACGCTCGCGATTTCTTCAATCCTGAGTTCTCGTTCGGTAGTCCCATTCCCAATCCCAAACCCGACAGCAAGCGCGACCAGGGTGGGTTTTCGCTGGGCGGCCCGATCAAAAAGGGCAAGACATTTTTCTTTGTTGACTTCGAAAAGGTAAGGAGTTCCAGCGCGCAAAGCGGAGTCGTGACTGTGCCGACCATGGCGGAGCGGCAAGGCGACTTTTCGGCAGATGTGATTCCCGGCACCACTCAACCTTTGAACATTTACGACCCGACCGCGCTCGGATGCGGAAATCCATGCGTAAACCGGCCGCAGGTACAGTCCGGCGGCGTATTGAACGTCATCCCGACGAACGAGCAGGATCCGATCGGAATGGCGGTCCTCAATCTCTATCCGAAGCCCAGCAACGCGAATGAGTTCAACAACTTCAACTACACGACGTTGTCGAACGGTCCGGATTACCAGTTCGATATCAAGATAGATCACCAGATCAACGACAGGAACCGCATCAACGGACGCTACAGCCGAGGCTGGAACAACTTTACGACTCCGCTGACCCTGGGCGACGGCTTCGACAATGACGGAATCAAGAGCGGTGTGACGGTAGCGCAAAACGCATCGCTGGAATATACCCGGACCTTCAACCCGCGAATCGTCTGGACCAGCCATGTAGGAGTCGACCGGGTTCACGAACTGTCGCTGCCGAGCATTCCGACGATCTCCAGTTTTAATGCCTCGCTGCCGGCGGGCGTGCAGGGGTTGCCCGAGGTATTCGAGCAGGCCAACGGGATCGACAAGATGCCGACATTTTTGATGCAGGGAGCCGGCCCCTGGTCGAATCTCTACGATCAGTGCTGCATCAACACAACTTTTGCGCACACCCTTGTCAGCTATTCCTCACAGTTGGTGATTTCCAAGGGATCGCACCTGATCAAGTTCGGCGGAGAGCAGAGAATTTTTTACAACAATTTCTGGCAGCCGAATTATCCGAGCGGCTTCATGACGTTTACGGATGACACGACCTCGCCGAATCCGAACGGCGACACGGATGCTTTGGGGAATCAGAGTGGCAATCCCTTCGCCAGCCTGGCTTTTGGTTATGGCGACAATATCAACGCCTCCAGTCAACTAGTGGTGACGCCTTCGGTCGCAAACCGGTCACTGGAGACGGGGTTTTATGTGCAGGATGACTGGAAGGTGAACGCCAAGCTCACCGTCAACCTCGGACTGCGTTACCAGTGGAGTTCACCTTACACTTCACGCGGCAACCAGATTGAGTTCAGCAATTTCAACGCCGACAGCGGCGTGAGTATCGACCTGACCAGCCTACCGGCCCCTGCGTTTCAGGCGGGGGACCTGAGCGCACAAGGGCAGATGCAGAGCATAGGACTGAACTACCCTGCGTCGCAGGAACTGCTCGGTACTACGATATTTCCCACGTCCAGCCACAGGACGGTTCCGACGTACCGGAAAGACGTCGGACCGAGATTAGGGTTCTCCTACCAACTCGATTCTAAGACGGTGGTGCGGGGAGGGGCGGGCATCTATTTTGGGATGAGTCCGGCCACGAATTTTCAGTATCCGGGCTCGGCGTTCCGCAAGACCGCGAACCTATTTTTCACGAACGACAATTTTGCGACGCAATCCGCGACCCTGGAGAATCCGTTTCCGGCCGGCTTTACGGGACCGCAGGGTACTCAGTACGGACAGTTTGCGAACTGGGGCTACCAAAACCCGAACGACCTGGGCACGACCGCGGCGCGGGATGCCGAGCTTTATCAGTGGAACATTGGAATTCAGCGGCTACTTCCCAGCCAGATTGTTCTGGGTGTGGATTACTCCGCGAACCGAAGCACTCACCTGCCCTGGGCCGGCACCAACAACCGGGATTTCATCCCGTCGGCTTTGTTGGCGCAGATCACGACGGCGGCGCGGAGCACCTTCGAGGCCATGCCTGGAAATGGCGTTGGAAGCTGCGATCCTGACAATTGCGTCAGTAGCTTTCTTCAGACCAACGTGGGCAACCCGTTTTTTAATATGTTTACCGCTGGTTGCGTTCCCTCAGCGACCAATCCCTGTTTTAACGAGCCCAATTCGAATTACGGTGATCCGGGCGGGGCGATCCCCTTGGGCACTTTGCTGAACAAGTACCCGCAGTTTAATGGCGACTTTGAAGGGCTGATGTTGGAGAGTGCCAGTTCCTGGTACAACGCCTTGCAGATTCGCTTCCAGAAGCGCACTACGCACCACATCAGTTTTGAGGGCAGTTACACGATCTCGAAGGCAACCGACGATTCGTCGGCGGGCAGAAACAATTGGGTAGGTGCGCTCGGGGCCGGCATTCCGCAACAATTGGATAACTTGTCGGCGGAACGCAGCATTGGCGGCAACGACACGCCGCAGCGGCTCGCGGCCGCGGTGGTCGTGGATCTACCCATTGGGCGCAAGCAATGGATTGGCGGCAATATGAACCGGGTGGTCGACGGCGTGATCGGAGGCTGGTCGCTGGCGACGGTCCTCACCGAGCAATCGGGACAACCGATGGCCCTCTCCATGTCCAATGCGCGTTTGGCAAACGGCACCCAGCGCCCCCAGGTTCTGTGCTCTCAATATAAGACAGGGACCAGCATGCACGACGTGGCATTGGATTGGCAGAATGCGGTAAAAACCTATCTCAACGCCGACTGCTTTGGCGACCCCGGCGATCAGGTTCCGGGCAATGCTCCGCGGTACTTTTCCGGGTTGCGGACTGACGGGATCCACAATCTGGATCTGAATATTTACAAGTCGTTTGTGCCTAAAGAAGGCATGCGGATCGAAGTACGGGCGGAGACGTTTAATGCATTCAACCACGCGCGCTTTGCACCGCCGGATACGTCCGTGGGAGATGGGCTCTTTGGCACAGTCACGGGGGATAGCGTCAACGGGACGGTTCTCGAAAACCCGCGATCCTTCCAGTTCGGGTTGAGATTCGAGTTCTGAAATACGAACCTAGCTTTAGTGCAGGGACAGCCGCTCTCGACTGTCCCATTTCCCCATGACCATCGAACGCAGTTGGACTCCCTGGGCCTGACCACCGGCCCGGGCAGCGGCTAATTCCTGTGAAAACCCATGAATAAAAAACTGATATTGCTCTCTACCCTTGCCGTAGGTGCCTGCGCTTTTGCCCTGCTGGCACAAAGCGTCCCCGCGAATCCTGACCACCAAACCTGGCCGGCGGGTCAGGATTGGAGCAACTATGTCCGCATTGGCGCCTATGGGCTGAAGGGCGGCGATGCGCTTGAGATTGTCCGCAAAGCGCAAGACAGCGACGTTTTCGGCATCGAAGTGGACAACGATATTCCGGGGCGGTACGAAAGCTTCGTTCATCCTGAAGAAAAATTGAAGGCGATCCACGATGTGGCCGAAGAGGCCCACAAGGTTGGCAACCACGCATTCGTCTACATCGCCGGAACCGAGTGCATTACGGCGCATGGCGATCAAGTGCCGCACACGCTGTTCAAGGATCATCCGGACTGGCTGCAGCGCAAAATCACCGGTGAGCCCGCAATCTTCGGCGGTGGCACTGCGTTCTGGATCAGGAAAGGCGACGAAGACGTCTGGGTAAGTCCTTACGCCACCGAGTGGCGGAAGATTTATATGGAGCGCGTGCGGCAGATCGCCGCGACTGGAATTGACGGGATTTACATCGACATCCCGTACTGGATGACCCATTTCGACGGCTGGGAAGACACGTGGGCAAGCTTCGATGATTACACGGTTGCAGCGTTCAAACAGCAGACTGGCTTGGATGCGAAGCACGATCTGAAGCTGGGAGATTTTTCTGATCCGGCGTTTCGCAAGTGGGTAGAGTTCAGGATTCAGACCTTCACCGATTTCCTGGCAGAGATTGACCACAACGCGAAGTCAATCAATCCGAAAATTAAGACCATTCCGGAGATTTATCCGGGAATCGAGGAAGAAGCAGTTCGCGTGGGCGCGGACGTGTACAGCCTCTACGGGGTGGTGGATGCTATCGCGCACGAATACGAATTTGGCAATGGCAATCACATGGCTTCGGCGCGAAAGCCGCTGGACTGGTTCCGCTATCAGGTCGGCATGCACTCCTTCCGCGCCTTTGCCCAAGGCAAAGCGACCTGGATTCTGAACTATTCGTGGGACGGCGACAAGAAAGTTGCTCCGCAGGAACCGATGATGAATCTGGCTATGTCACAGATTATGGCTGGATCAAACTTCTGGGACGCGCCTGGGCACTCCATGGCTGGATCAAACGATTTGCCGACGCGCAAGAAGATCTTTTCCTGGATCGAGGCGCATGAGAAGACGTTCTACCTGCCGCGATCGCCGATCGATCCTATCGGCGTTTATTTCTCTCCTGAAACGCGCAACTTCGGGGCACAAGAATTTATTAATTCGTACCGCGGCATTCTGATTCTGCTGATGCAGAAGCATCTCGAATTTCAAATCGTGACGCCGCGAACCCTCGCCGACTTCCGGGGCCAGACGCTGGTCTTGCCGGATGTACGCGTGCTGGGCGAGAGCGAAAAGACGTGGCTGAAAAGTTTTGCAACGCAGGGAAAGAGACTGGTGGTTACTGGAGTGGACGCGACCGGACTCGACGCGTCACAGAACGTTACTCGCTTTGCTGCCTGCCCAGGCAAGGCCTATAACACTCTGCTCGAAAAGGATTTCGACCAAGTGTCACCTGATTCGCAGAAGGAGTTCCTGAAAGCCTTACGGGGCGGAACGGCGGTCGAGATCAAAGCCGGGACACAGGTGGCGACGTCGGTGGCCGAGACACCTGATGGCCATGCGAATGTTTTCTTCGCCAACTTCACTGGTCTGGTCGGAGGGTCGAATCCCATACAGACTCCGCAGAACGGAGTCGAGGTCAGCGCGAAGTTAAAGTCCGGCGAGAGGGGATTCTTTCTACCCTTCATGGGTGAAATGCAAGAGATAAAAGGAACTCGTCACGGTGATGTCGTGACGTTCGCGCTGCCTGCGATCACTAAGGGTGCCGTGTTCTGGTACGCACACTAAACTGCCGCACCGGTTTCCCAGTTTTTCGTTCTCAAAACGGCATCGTTCCAGCGTTCGCGCAACGCCTGGGCGCGCGCTACCGGCATCTGCGGCTCGAACCGCCGGTCTTTGGCTGTGACGGCTGTTGTGACAACGGTTTCCAGACCAGCGGGCCAGAAGCCAACGGCAAGTCCAGCGAGATAAGCCGCGCCTAGCGCTGTTGTTTCCGTTACAGCCGGACGCACGACCGGCGTTCCCAGAATGTCAGATTGAAATTGCATGAGGCCGTCGTTGGCGGCAGCTCCGCCATCGACACGCAGTTCGCGCACAGTGTGGCCGCAGTCCTTGCGCATCGCATCCAGCAAGTCGGCGACCTGATAGGCGATGCTCTCGACTGCGGCGCGAGCGAGGTGGCCGGCGGTCGTGCCCCGCGTCAGGCCGAAGATCGAGCCGCGTGCGTACGAATCCCAATGCGGCGCGCCCAGGCCCACGAATGCAGGGACGAAGTAGACTCCGCCGTTATCGGGCACGGACTTTGCCAAACCTTCTATCTCGCCCGATGTGCGAATCAGCCCGAGGCCATCCCGCAACCACTGCACCACGGCGCCCCCGACGAAGACGCTGCCTTCGAGGGCATACTCGGTCGTATCGCCAATTTTCCAGGCAACTGTGGTGACCAATTGATTCGACGAAGGCACAGCGCGCGTCCCGGTATTTTGCAGCATGAAGCAGCCAGTGCCGTAAGTGTTCTTGGTCAGGCCGGGCGTGATGCAACGTTGCCCAAAAAGGGCGGCCTGCTGATCTCCCGCGACGCCTGCGATGGGAATGCCGTCCAGCCCATTCACGCCGCTTACTTGGCCATAAACTTCGCTGGAGGCACGCACGGCTGGCATCATCGAGAGGGGAACGCGAAAAAGATCGAGAAGTTCTTGATCCCACGTGCCCGTGTGAATGTTGAAGAGCATTGTCCGCGAAGCGTTGCTGGCGTCGGTCGCGTGAACGCGGCCGTCCGTCAACTTCCACACCAGCCAACTGTCGACCGTACCGAAGGCGAGGTTACCGGCGTCAGCCAGCGCTCGGGCGCCGGCAACATTGTCGAGAATCCAAGCGACTTTCGTGGCCGAGAAATAAGAATCAATCAGCAGGCCGGTGAGCTTCTGAATAAGCGAACCACGGCCCTCGCTCCGCAGTCGCTCACACAGATCGGCGGTGCGACGGTCTTGCCAGACGATCGCGTTGTAGATCGGTTTACCGCTCTGACGATTCCACACAATGGCAGTCTCGCGCTGATTGGCAATGCCGATCGCAACGATGTCGGCGGGGCTTGCTCCGGTTGCGCTCAGGGCCTCGCGCGCGACTGTGATTTGGGAAGAAGAGATCTGTTCGGGATTGTGCTCGACCCAGCCGGGCCGTGGAAATATTTGATCAAATTCTCGCTGGGCGACGGTGCTCACCGTTCCGTCACGATCGAACAGCAGAGCGCGGGAACTGGTCGTGCCCTGATCGAGGGCTAGAACGTATTGCACTCTCTCCTCCGTGTGTCTCGTTGCCGCAACGTCAGGAAGGACGTAGGAAGCGCCGAATCCCGAAGTCATAGAGAGCCGCGCCAGCCAACCCTCCCAGAAGCGGTGCTACCACCGGAATCCACCACACCCGGGTTCCATCATTGAGTCCGTTATTGCGGAAGCCCGCGATTGTTGCGAAAAGGCGCGGACCAAAATCGCGCGCAGGATTAATAGGGTAGCCGTGCATCCCGCCGAAACTCATGCCGATTGCCACCACGACGAGTCCGATAAGTACAGGCGCGAGATTCGCTCCGGGGGGCGAATTGAATTCGTCAGTAATCGCAAAGATGAGCATTACCAGCAATCCCGTGCCGATGAGTTGATCGAGAAATCCGGCTTGTGGCAATCCGGGAAATGCGGGAAAAGTAGTAAATACTCCTGCCGTGTGTTCGAGTTGAGGGTCGACCTGATGAAACGCAGGCAGATAATTCCAGAACACGACTGCAGCGGCGGCGAATGCGCCCGCAGTCTGCGCGATTGAATAGGGAATGACCTTGCGCCACGAAAATCCCCGAAACACCGCCAAAGCCAGAGTCACTGCGGGATTGAGATGCGCTCCAGAAATTCTGCCCGCGATATAGATGCCCATGGTGACGGCAAGCCCCCAGCCCAGAGTGATGTTGGTGAATCCGCCGTGAATGGTCTCGCCAGGGTTCTTCGTCGGGAACAGCACCACCATCGCGACCACGCCCGTGCCGAGCAGAATCAAAACAAACGTCCCCAGGAATTCTGCGACCAACTCCGCCAGCAAGGTGGGCTTCGGATTCATCGGCATATCTGGTTGGCAAGCGACTGAGTTTTGGGACCGCGGAGTAGTGTACCAAGGTTGCGAAGAATTGAAACTGCGAACGCCCCCCCCCGCAGTCTAACTGAGGATCTGAGCACCGTTTTCGGCAGCACAACGGTAGATCTGCGGATCGATTCCAGTCGCCTGCCGATAGCGCTCGCCGATTTGTGCGGCGAATTGTGGGGCATGCCCGCTGCGAACAAGGTTGACGGTGCATCCGCCGAAACCGCCGCCGGTCATGCGTCCGCCGCAGAAACCGGGCAGATCCTGAGCTGCTTCCACCAAGACGTCGAGCTCACGGCAGCTGACTTCGTAGAGGTTACGCAGGCTCTGATGCGACTCGCGCATCAAATCTTTCATTTGATCGATGCCGCCGCTAGCAAGCGCCCGGGCGGCATCTGTGGTGCGCTGGTTTTCGCGGACGACATGGCAGCATCGTTTCCAAATCGTCGCGGGCATATCGCGTTCGTGCCTATCAAGCACGTCTACCGAAACATCGCGAAGAGCGCGAATTGAGGGATCCCACTTCGCGAAATAACGCACACCCTCCTCGCATTCTGCGCGTCGCGTGTTGTACTCGCTGGCGGACAGTTCATGTTTCACCATGGTATTGCAGACCACGAGGTCGATCTCCGGTGGAAGAGGAACAAGCTGAAACTCGAGCGACCGGCAGTCGAGAAGAAGAGCGTGTCCTGCCTTACCCATGCACGAAACGAATTGGTCCATGATGCCGACCCGCGCTCCGACAAAAGTATTCTCGGCTTGCTGGCAAAGTTTGGCGACCTCAGGCAGCGGCAGTTGCCTGTCATCGAGAGTCATCTGGGCAAGCGCGGAGGCCACCTCGAGAGCTGCGGAGGAGCTCAATCCCGCGCCGATCGGGACTTCGCCGTGTACGAGCAGATTTGCTCCCTGAAGGTTGTGTCCGCGTTGCCGGAGCATTGCCGCAACTCCAAGTACATAATCGCACCATGCTCCAGTTCGCCGTTCTGGTAGATGATCGAGATCAAACTCGAGATCGCCATCGAACTCTTCCGAATGGACGAGTAATTTGCGATCATTCCGCGGGGCAAATGCGACATAGACAGAAAAGGCGACGGCGGCAGGCATGACAAAGCCGTCGTTGTAATCGGTGTGCTCGCCGATCAGATTGACGCGTCCGGGCGCGCGAGAGATTAGCGGGGGCGTGCCAAAAAGCGTTTCGAAACGTCGTGCGAGTTCCGGGACGTTCATTCGTGATCAGTGCTCACTCATTGTAACTGCTGAAACGGTGGGCGAGAGCAACCGTCGCTGAATACCGATTTTACGGCCCTGAATTCAGAGCGGGTGCCGCGATCTTCTCGTGATTTACAATCGTTTCGTGACTACCATGCGAAACAATCTTGTCGGCGCGGTTCCCGCCAGCTGCACGAGGAGCCGGGCAGAATGACTCAAGTTACTTGTGCCGCCCTGCTGTTTGACATGGACGGCGTGCTCATCGACTCGACTCCCGCGGTAGAGCGAGTCTGGCGGCACTGGGCGATCGAGCATGGATTCAATCCGGAAGAAGTCGTGGCGAACGCCCACGGTCGTCCCAGCTTGACCACGGTTACCCAATATCTTCCGAACTCGGATCACCAAGCCGAGAACCGCGAGGTCGAACGCCGCGAGATTGAGGATCTCAATGGCGTCATTCCATTGCCTGGCGCGCTCGAGTTGCTGGCCAGCCTCCCGGCGGATCGTTGGACGATTGTGACCTCCTGCACGCGCCGGCTCGCCGAGGTCCGCATCAAAGCGGCCGGGTTGCCGTTGCCGAAGAAGCTGATTACGTCGAACGATATCACGCAGGGCAAGCCTCATCCCGATCCATATCTCAAGGGCGCGGCAATTCTTGATGTTTCTGCGACCGAATGCATTGTCGTCGAAGACGCGCCCGCAGGGATCCGCTCTGGTAAAGCCGCGGATGCGAGAGTCATTGCATTCAGGACGACTGCTCAGGATCCGGTTTTGCGCGAGGCGGGAGCGGACTGGATCCTGAATAGTTGCGCCGAGATTCGATTGCTCGATGCCAGCAGCAAGTTGAAGTTGGAGGTTAGAGAAAAGTACTGACTCTTCGAAATATCTGTGCGATCTGTGGCCTGTTAGTTTCGCAAAAGGTGAATTCCATGAAACGAAGTCTATTTGCCGTCATTATCGTCGGAGTTTGCTCGACGCTTTTCGCCCAATCGTCCCCGGCTGACATAGACAAACGTGTCGATTCTTTGCTTCACCAGATGACCATCGAGGAAAAGATCGACTACATTGGTGGTGTCAATGATTTCTATATTCGCGCGATTCCGCGGCTCGGCATCCCGGCACTGCGCATGTCTGACGGACCAATCGGTGTGCACGATTACGGGCTCACAACTGCTTACCCTGCAGGAATTGCCCTTGCTGCTTCCTGGGACACTGACCTTGCTCATCGCTTCGGCGTCTCCATGGGGAAGGACGCTCGCGCTCGTGGCGTCAACTTTATCCTCGGCCCAGGTGTGAACATCTACCGCGCTCCCATGGCGGGCCGCAATTTCGAATATTTCGGGGAAGATCCCTTCCTGGCTTCGCGCATAGCGGTCGGAGTAGTCGAAGGAATCCAAAGTCAGCAGGTTCTCGCCACGGTCAAGCACTTCGCGGCCAACAATCAGGAGTTCGAACGCAACAAACTCAGTTCCGACGTGGACGAGCGCACTCTGCGCGAAATCTATCTTCCGGCGTTTGAAGCCGCAGTGCGGGAAGCCAAGGTCGGCGCGGTTATGGACTCCTACAATCTCGTGAACGGTGTCCACTCCACGCAGAATCACCACATCAACGTCGACATCCTCAAGAATGACTGGGGGTTCGACGGCATCGTTATGTCCGACTGGGACGCGACCTATGATGGCGTCGAGGCCGCTAACAATGGTCTCGATCTCGAAATGCCTTCCGGCCATTTCATGAATAGGGCGACTCTGATGGCCGCCATCAAAGAGGGCAAAGTTTCTGACGCGACGATCGACGACAAAGTTCGACGCATTCTTCGCAAAGCGGTCGAGTATGGATTCTTCGACCGTCCGCAGACGGACACCAGCGTGCCACTCTATAGCCCCGAGGGCGGGGAAGTTGCGTTGCTGGAAGCGCGCGAAGGCATGGTGCTTTTGAAGAACCAGGGCAGTTTGCTGCCACTTGATAAAGCCAAACTGAAGACTATCGCTGTGCTCGGATCCGATGCATTTCCATCTGTCCCCGGTGGGGGTGGCAGTTCGCAGACGAAGCCCTTTAACTCGGTCAGCTTTCTGGAGGGTATCAGCAACTATCTCGGCAGCGGCGTCAGAGTTCTGTATAACGTCGACATTCCTGTGCTTGACGATGTGTTCGACCATTCGGAATTTGTAGTCTCGCCTGGGGGCGAGCGCGGACTCAAAGGCGAGTACTTCGACAATGAAGACTTGAAGGGGCCGCCGGCGATGGTCCGGACGGACGCGCGCATTAATTTCAGGTGGGGCGACGACTCCTTTGCTGATGGTCATCCCGTCGATCATTTTTCGGTTCGTTGGACCGGATACTTCATCCCATCTAAGACCGACGACTACAAATTCTTCAGCTCCGCCGACGATGGGGTGCGCCTCTACATCGACGACCAGCAGGTGATCAACGACTGGCAGCCCCACTCAGAGACCATGGACTCCTATTCCGCGCGCTTCGAGGCAGGACATGCCTACAAGGTTCGCTTCGAGTATTTCGAGAGCGTGGGTGGCGCGCGCGCCGGTTTCGGCGTAGCCGGTGCCGCGGAATCGGTTGGCCGCGAGACGAAGGAGCTAGCCGCCAAGTCGGACGCGGTTATTTTGTGCGTGGGGTTTGATCCAGCGACCGAGAGTGAAGGCTCCGACCGCACCTTCGCGCTGCCCGGAGGCCAGGACGAGCTTATTCGCCAGATCACCAGCGTCAACAAAAACGTCATTGTCGTCCTTACCGGGGGAGGGAATGTCGACATGACGAAGTGGATCGACAGCGTTCCGGCAGTGCTCCACGCCTGGTATTCCGGCCAGGAAGGTGGCACTGCGCTGGCGCAAATCCTCTTCGGCGAATACAGCCCGTCAGGGAAGGTGCCCGCGTCATTCGAGCGCCGCTGGGAGGATAACCCAACCTATAAGAGCTACTATCCTGCGCCCGGAGCGATTGGTGTGAAGTATTCCGAAGGCGTTTTCGTCGGCTATCGTGGATACGATAAGTCCGGTGCAAAGCCGCTATTTCCGTTCGGTTTCGGGCTCTCTTACACAACCTTTTCTTACAAGAATATTTCGATTTCTCCGGCTATTGGAGATCTGACGCAGCCCGTGAAGGTCTCATTCGATGTCACCAACAGCGGTCATCGAACCGGTGCGGAGGTCGTCGAGGTTTATGTTGGCGATTCACACGCGAAAATTCCGCGTCCCGTGAAAGAGTTGAAGGGTTTTGCTCGAGTTGAACTTAAGCCTGGCGAGACCCGACGCGTGACGCTTGCGCTCGACCGAAGGGCTTTTTCTTATTACGACGTAGACAAGAAAGACTGGACAGCCGATCCTGGCAAGTTTGAAATCCTGGTCGGCGGATCGTCCGACAACATTCAATTGCGGGCGATCTTTGGTTTGAACCGCTAGCCATTGTCTTCGTTTTCCATCAGGCGAGGGACAACCGCCGAACATTCGCTGCTATAGCGAGTAAACTGAAAGAGGGAAAACAGGCAACTAACAGTTAGGAGAAGATCCTATGAAACGCAGAATGCTGGTTGTCTTCGCCGGTTTGCTCGTTTTTGCAACTTTAACTCAAGCTCAGGATGCTCAACGCGATCAACCTTCCGCCAAAGCGCAGGAGCGCATTGTTAAGGAGGTCCGTCACGAACTGCTGATGCTGCCTTACTTCGGCGTCTTCGATTACATCGCCTTCAAGGTAGACGGCTACAACGTCACGTTGCTCGGCCAAGTCGTGAAACCGGTCACCAAGTCTGACGCCGAGAATGCCGTCAAACACATTGAAGGAGTCGACAAGGTCGACGACCAGATCGAAGTTCTCCCTCCATCGGGCATGGACGACCGCCTGCGCCTGCGGTTGTTTCACGAAATCTACGGATTCCCCGGACTTCAGCGATACGCACTCGGCGTGCAGAAACCCATTCGCATCATCGTGAAGAACGCCCACGTTACCCTCGAGGGGGTGGTTGACAGCGAGGGAGACAAGAATCTCGTTGGCATTCGCGCCAACAGCGTTTCAGGCATATTCTCCGTGACCAACAACCTGCAAGTGTCGAAGCCGTAGCTCGGGCGAATGGTTTTGGCGAATCGTTTTAAGGAGAGGCCGCGCCCGGCGCGGCCTCCATTCATTGCGCCTGACATTTTTGCCGCCGGCTTTGCTGCGGCGGGTCTTTCTAGTTCATATTCTTGGAGTCAGTTCCTAGCGCGACATTGCCTCGGCGGCGCGTATAATTCTCCCGGATTCAATCGTAGCCCTGGACCGGAGGAAGTCGTTATGAGTCTTCATGCTATGAACCGCCGCCGTTTTCTTGAAGCCGCAACCACAGTCACTGCCGCTACGTTATTGACCAGCCGGCTGGGTTGGGCCGCAGCCGATCATAAGATCGACAAGGTAGGCCTGCAGCTCTATACCGTCCGTGATTTGATGAAGGACGATTTCGACGGCACCATCGCCAAGGTCGCACAGATCGGCTATAAAGAAGTGGAATTTGCCGGATATTTCGACCGCACGGGACCACAAGTCCGAGCCGTTTGCGACAAGAATGGGCTCGTACCGATTTCCACCCACGTGCAATATGACGAACTCGACGCCAAGTTTCCGTCCGTCGTCGAAACCTCGAAGACGATCGGATTGAAATACATTGTCTGCCCCTGGATTCCCGAGGATCTCCGCAAGTCTCCCGATATCTGGAAAAAGGCCGCGGAAAAATTCAACCGCTGCGGCGAGCAGAGCAAGAAAGCCGGCTTGCAGTTCGCCTATCACAATCACTGGTTCGAATTTCTTCCTGTCGAGGGCAAGCTTCCCTATGACGAGCTGTTGAAAGAATGCGACGCCAACCTGGTGAAGATGGAAATGGACCTATGCTGGATCACCGCTGCGGGCGGGGATCCGCTGAAGTACTTCAATCGGTATCCCGGACGATTCCCGCTGGTTCACGTGAAGGACCTTAAGACGCTCCCCCACATCACTGCCGGCGGCGCGCAGAACTACGGGGATACCGTTGACTTGACCGAAGTTGGCAGCGGCCTCATCGACTGGAAGAAGATTTTTGCCGAGTCGGAGAAGGCAGGAATCAAGCACTACATCGTCGAGCATGACCACCCGAAACAGCCGTTCGAGAGCATTACCAAGAGTTACGAATACTTGAATACGCTGCGCTGGTAAGTTGGTTTGGAAATAATTACCGCTGCGTTCGGCAGCAGCAAGAGTTCAAGACGGTTGAGCCAAGGGAGATTCATGCAAGTCAAGCGGACGCCTAAAACCTACGACGTTTGCATCATCGGGTCCGGCGCATCGGGGGGGACTGCGGCCAAAGTTCTCAGCGAAGGCGGCTTGAGTGTGGCGCTGCTCGAGGCTGGTCCTCCGCTTGTTCCCGAACGAGACTACAAAGAGCACGTGTGGCCTTACGACTTGCCGCATCGTGGGGCGGGCGTCGGCGGGAGGGCGCGCCAGGGACTGGAAGACGAATTCCTTGCCCCCAACGGCGCGTGGGAGATCGAAGGAGAACCGTACATTTCCGCTCCCGGCGCAAACTTCCGCTGGTTCCGTTCGCGCATTGTGGGCGGACGAACCAACCATTGGGGTCGCATCGCCTTACGCATGGCCCCAGTGGATTTCAAAGTGCGATCCCATGACGGCATGGGCGATGATTGGCCGTTGAGTTACGACGACGTTGCGCCTTACTACGACAAGGTCGAGTCCTACATCGGAGTCTTCGGGACAAAGGAAAACATTTCCAGCGCCCCGGATGGAGTTTTCCTGCCTCCGCCCAAACCGCGCTGCACTGAAACCATTATCAAAAAGGCCTGCGACAACCTGAGCATTCTTTGCATTCCATCGCGATTGGCGATTCTCACGCAACCGCACAATGGCCGCGCCGCTTGCCACTACTGTGCGCAGTGTGGCCGCGGTTGTATCACCGCTTCAAATTTCAGTTCGAGCCAGGTGATGATTCCGCCCGCGGAGAAGACCGGACGCTTCACCCTGGTCACCGGCGCCATGGCGCGCGAGTTGGTCGTGGCCAAAGATGGCAAGGTCGATGCGGTTTCTTACATCGATAAGGCGACGCGGGAGGAGAGGCGCATTCATGCGCGGGTTTTCGTCGTTGCCGCGAGCGCGTGCGAGTCGGCGCGCTTGCTGCTGAATTCCAAGTCCACGCTCTTTCCCGATGGACTGGCGAATTCCTCGGGAGTCGTCGGCCGCAATCTGATGGATACAGTCGGCAGCGATGGCGGCGGATATTTCGAGTCGCTAGAACGCATGCCCGCACACAATCACGATGGCGTCGGCGGCATGCATATGTATCTGCCGTGGTGGAAGTTCGACCGCAAGAACGACTTCTTGCGCGGCTACCACACGGAGTTTGGCGGTGGACGCGGCATGCCCGGCATCGGCGATTACGACGACCTGTGCGACGACTTAGAAGGCTACGGCACATCGCTGAAGAAGGAATGCAAGAAAAAATACGGCACCTACATTGGGTTCGCCGGGCGCGGGGAGATGATCCCCAACGAAAACTGTTACTGCGAGATCGATCCTTCGGCTGTCGATCAGTGGGGCATTCCAGTCCTTCGGTTTCATTGGAAGTGGAGCGACAACGAAATCAAAATGGCGAAGGATATGCAAGAGACCTACAAGGCGATCGTGGAGGCAGCAGGTGGAGTTTACTTGACCAACACGAAGCCTGACGGACGTCATCCCTACGGGATTGCTGACGGTGGAGTCATCATCCATGAGGTTGGTACGGTGCGTATGGGAGAACGTCCGGCGACATCAGCTTTGAATCAGTACTGCCAGGCGCACGAAGTGAAGAATTTGTTCGTGACTGACGGCGGCGCGTTTGTCACGAATGCCGACAAGAATCCCACGCTCACGATCATGGCGTTGACTTGGCGCGCGTCGGACTATCTGCTGGACCAGGCTAAAAAAGGAAATCTGTAATAGGAATTCACATGGCTATTTCGCGACGGGACATTCTCAAATCGCTGACGCTGACCGCGGTCACTGGCTCGGTGTTACGTGTGATTCCGTTGCAAGCCGCCGAATACGCTCATCGCATGGTGCGTGCGGCGAGGGCGGCTGCCGAGGACCAAGTCTATGCGCCTAAGTTTTTCTCCGCGCACTTCTATAAGACTCTGCAGTTGCTCTGCCAGACGATCATTCCTTCGGACGACGACGCAAAAGGAGCGATCGAGGCGGGCGCACCGGAATTTATCGATCTCATCACCAGCGAAAACAAGGACTATCAAGTCGCTCTTGGTGGTGGACTGATGTGGCTCGATAACACCTGCATCGATCGCTACGGCAAGACTTATCTCGATTGCACACCGGACCAGCAGAAAGAAATTCTCGACCTCATCGCGTACCGTAAGAATGCGAAGAAGGATCCAAGCCTTGGACAAGGGATCGATTTTTTCAGTTTTTTGCGCAAACTTACGGCCGACGGGTTTTTCACCAGCGAGATCGGCATCAATTATCTCGGCTACATCGGCAATACCTTCCTGAAGGAATTTCCTGGCTGCCCGCCCGTGCCAGGGCTGTAATTAAGGCTGGGGCAGACATATATGACAGAAAACAATGGAGATATATCTTAAACTTACTGGTCCATTATAGGATATAATTAGATCCAGTAATGGAGTAACGCGATGAACGCACTGGCTGCCGTGCCTGATTTGGGACTTGATCTACGAAAAGTGCCGGACCTAGGCGACCCTGCCTCAAGAGTGCGCCTGAGTCCATCTGCGATCAAGGCGTTTTTCGCGATTGTAGAAAAGTGGCAACTGCGAAACGAAGACGCGATGGCATTGCTCGGTGGTGCATCCCACGGACGCTACTACGAGCTGAAGAAAAATCGCAAAGGCCTGCTCTCTCAGGATGAACTCACTCGTATTTCGCTGCTGATCGGCATCTTCAAAGCACTGAATATTCTTTTCGGTCAGCGCCTGGCAAATCAGTGGACCTCCCGCCCGAATTCAAACCCTATGTTCAATGACGCTCCGCCGTTGCAGTTTCTTGCTCGTGCCGGAGTTCCGGGGATGATCGGAGTTCGCAGACTGCTCGACAGTCGCCGGGGCGGAAGGTAAGCGTTGTTCGGGACCAGCCTCGTCGATCGGCGCGACACCCATCGCCTCATTCCAGCCCAGTTTGCAGATGGCGGCGCTTCTGTGCTCGCCCGCCTCACTGATGACGACGAAATTCTCGACGGCATCTTCGAACTCGATAATGCGACGAATGACCGCCTGTTAGCCGAGTCGCGTCTTTCGCCCGGAATAGACCAAAGGGAACTGGTCTTCGGGATTCCTTCTTATCGCATCATCAACGCTGCGTTCTGCCATCCTGCGCCGGGCGGGTCGCGCTTCAACTCACCGGATCGTGGCGCCTGGTACGCGTCGTTTGAACTGGATACCTCGCAAGACGAAGTCGCTTACCACCGCCAGTTGTGGTTGAAAGAAACCAGATGGGAGGAAGAAGACACTGCCGATTATCTCGACTATCTCGCCGACTTTCGGGCGGACTTACACGATCTCAGAGATTCCGCCGAGCACGCTGACTGTCTTTCCCCGACCAGTTACGTGGCTGCGCAAGCGTTCGCAGCGCGGTTGCTGGAACTTGGTTCCGCTGGAATCGTATATCCCAGCGTCCGCCGGCGGGGCGGGACTTGTATTGCTTGCTTTCGTCCGGTGCTCGTAACAAATGTACGCAAGGGCGAGATCTTCACGTTCGTCTTTCCCGATTTCAAAACGCCGCCGACGATTCGCTGGGTGTAGAGGATGTTCACGACAGACGAACCAATGCGTCAGCCTTTTCCGAAGGGATCTTCCAGCGAAACGCTTTGCGGAGTGAACAATTCTGCGCCGTTTTCTGTGACATGCAGGTCATCCTCGAGGCGAACTCCGAACTCGCCGCGAATGTATATCCCGGGCTCGTCGCTGGTCGTCATGTTTGCCTGCAACTTTGTATTGTTTCCGCGAACCAGATAAGGCCACTCGTGGCCGTCCATTCCCAAACCGTGGCCGAGGCGATGTGTGAAATATTTATAGTCGGGACCGTATCCCCCATCAGTGATCACTTTGCGAGCTGCCGCGTCGACAGAATCGCACTCTGCGCCCGGACGCGCCGCTGCCAATGCCGCCGATTGCGCGCGGTGGACGATGTCGAATACTTGCTTCATCTTGTCGGAAGCTTTGCCGAGCACGAACGTCCGCGTAATATCGGATTGGTAGCCTTCGACCGTGCAGCCGTCGTCAACCATGATGATCGAGCCTTCGCGGATCACCTGGGGCGTCGTCGAGCCGTGGGGAAAAGCTGAGTATTCGCCGACCATGACGCTGGCCTCGCCCGGGAAACCTACTCGGGCATACGCCCTTTCGATCAAATTTTCGACGTCGCGCTGTGTCATGCCCTCGCGCAGTGCCTTGTAAACCGCTTCATACACTGCAAGTGTGGCTTGCGAGGCCAGCCTCATCAAGGCAACTTCATGATCGCTCTTAATCATGCGGCACCCCGCCGTCGCGGGAGTCGCACTCGTGATGGTCACTTGCGGTGAGGCTTTGGCGATGCCGTCCATGAAGACGAAGCGGATAGTCTCTTCAATCCCTAGCTTGCCGGTCGCGATGCCGCGTTCTTTAAGTCCCTGCGCGATGCGCTGGTAGGGGCTTTCATCCTCCTGCCAGATGCGCACATCTGGATTTTCGCCCTCGGACGCATTTGTGATTTGTTCGCGTGCGCGTCCCTCTTCGAATGCAGGACAAACATAGAACGCGCGGCCCTTGGCTGGCAGGACCAGCGCGAAGGTGCGCTCGCCGCCCCACCAGCGGATGCCCGTGAAATATCGCAAAGACGTGCCTTCCATCAATACGATTGCGTCGAGCGTATTCTCGGTCATCAGCTTGCGGGCGCGCTCCTGACGTTCGTGGCGTTCGTCCGGAGTGATGGGTTTGGCCTCACTCCTGCTGGACTTCAACTGCGCCAGCGACGGGGGCAGGGAACCGTCGTCAGTTCCCGATGAGGCAATACCGGAAACACGCGAGGTTAATGCCGCGCCTGTTGCCACCCCGCCCAACGTTATGCCGGTGGCACCGAGAAATTTTCGTCGAGAAATCATGAGACCCTCCTGGAGTTGAGAACGCCAGTCGCGCCATTATAAAGAGGATTTGCGATCTCACATTTCAGAATGCAGATCGACCGGCATCATCGAACTCCGGATCGGCGGGCGGAGGTACGGCAGAACCGACCGTTCGGCGGCTTAGCCGTTCGGGTATGCTCTTCTCAATCCCAATGGAATCCGGTTTCCAATGCGCTTCTTGCGGGGAGTGGAATACGACCTCCGTCGACGAGTCCGCCGGACGGCGCCAGAGCTATGTGGAAGATTGCCAGGTGTGTTGCAAACCGAATCTATTGCGAGTGGACTACGATGCTGCCAGCGAGGAATTCTCGATATCGGCGGAGTTGGAGTGAATGCGCCGGGAACTATTTCGGTGCTACGTCAGGAAACAAAAGCGCCAGCAAATCGCGAGCGTTCTGGTTGCCTTCCCAGGCATATCCGATCAGGAACAGTCTCGCTTGCTCCTCGGTCGGGGTTCTTAGCTGGGGAGCTGCGTATGTTTTTCTGACAGTCTTTGTCTCTGCACTCACCGCTGTTACACTGCACTGCGAAACTGGAGTGTGGCAGAACCCTTGCCAAACTGAACACGACTCGTAGTTTGTTCCAAAATCCGAACAAGATCTCGAGGCATGCCGTGCAGAATCATGCGTGGTGAAAACTGGAATCGAGAGGAGAGCAACTTCATGGCAAGTTACAGCGGCGGCAGAATGGTCGCCCACAACATGGTCACGACCCAATTCGAACTCGACGGCTTTCGTGTGACGCGCACGTTGGGAGTGGTGCGAGGTATCGTGGTTCGGTCTCGGTCCATCTTCGGCACCATCGGTGCCGGACTGCAGACGCTGGTTGGCGGTAACATCACTCTTCTTACTAACTTATGCGAGAAAACACGCCAGGAAGCCTTTGACCTGATGCTGCAGCACGCGGCTGAAATCGGCGGAAATGCCGTGGTCGGCGCACGTTACGATGCCACGGAAGTCATGCAGGGCGTCACGGAAGTGCTGGCCTACGGCACGGCCGTGTTCGTAGAGCCGGCGAAGTAACGCGGAGAAACCACACGTATGGAGAATTGCGTCCCTAGGCCAACATCTTTGGTAGCGTTCGTTGCTTCTGGGTGAAGGTCCTTTCCATCGGGCGCGGATAAAGCGCGCGTTAACGCCGTGCGCAAAAATTCGTACCCTACCTCATGATCAATCACATCGTGAGCCACGGTACCGCTACCGCCTCCGTGGGTTTCCGCCCGCAGGCCACGACAGTCCAGGCCCCACCCGCTCGCTTTTCCACAAGAAAATCCGCGCGAGCCGCGGAGATCAAGAAAAATCGTAGCGAAGGAATAGCGAAGGAACCACAGGCATAAACGCAACCCCTTGTGGTCCTATGATTGGTTAACCACAAGCCTCGGTATTTTCCAGAATCAGTGCAAGAGTGGGACAACGACCATCAAGTTTCTGCTTGACAATAAACGACTTACAGCTAAGATGTGGTACAAAGTGGTATGAAGTGGTTGGGACAGTAAGGGCCGTGGAAGCTTGGAGCTGAAAACGAGGAGCCGGTGGAAAACCGACCCAAAAGCACGACAAACAGCCCGAATCGCCCGAGTCTAACCCAACTTTGTACCGTTTTTACCTCCCTCGTAGCTGTCGTAGTGAGCAGAAAGAACAGAAGCATAACGGGAACCGGCCTCCGTAGGGGCCTTAGACATGTTTCGCGGCAATCATCCAACCCGGGTCGACGAAAAGGGCCGTCTGAAGGTCCCGGCCGAGTTCAAGCGGGTGATCGACGAGAAATACGGAACGCAATTCTACATCACAAGTCTGGATGGGAAGGTTGCTCAAGTGTATCCCTTCGAGGAATGGGAGCGGATCGAGCAGAAGCTGGCAGGGCTCTCCAATTTCAATCCCACGAAGAAGAAATTTCTGGAGCGGACCAACTACTACGGGCAGCAGATCGAGATGGACGGGCAGGGACGGCTGCTACTGCCTCAGTTGCTGCGCGAGTCGGGGCAGATTAAGGGCGAAGTAGCGGTTCTTGGGAACCTGACATATCTCGTGGTCCGGAACCTGGAGCTGTTCAAGAAAGAGATTCAGGAAGAAAAGTTCACGCCTGAGGATGAGAAGACGCTCGACGAACTGGGCATCTAGTGGGCGAGGGATCAACAGACACCCCTCAGGGGGTTGGGCATGGCGGTGGCAGGGAAGTGAGCCATGTTCCGGTTCTTTTAAAAGAAGCGATCGACTTTTTAGCCGTACGGCGCGGTGGGACATATATCGACGCCACGGTGGGTCTAGGCGGACACAGTTACGAAATCGCAAAACGCCTCGGCGCACCGGGACATTTGATTGGGCTCGATAAGGATCCGGCGGCGCTCGAAATTGCAGGCGAAAGGCTCGTGGTTGGCCGTTCGTCGTTAGTTGCGGGCGAATCCGACTGGCCGTTGCTGACTTTACTGAATCGATCCTTTGCGGAAATTGCGAAGGGCCAACGAGCGGCGACTATCGACGGAATTCTAGCCGATGTTGGAGTCAGCAGCATGCAGTTGGCCGATGCGGCGCGCGGATTTAGTTTTCAGGCGGATGGACCGCTCGATATGCGGATGGACCCGCAGAGCGATCGAACTGCCGAACAAGTGGTAAACCACCTCGACGAGCGACAGCTTGCCGATGTGATTTACGAATTCGGAGAGGAAAGGAGGTCGCGGAGAATCGCCAGAGCCATTGTCCGGTCGCGGCCGATACGATCTACCGCACATCTTGCGGATGTCATATCAGCCGCGGCCCGGTCAATGAAATCTGAGCGGATTCATCCGGCGACCCGAACTTTTCAGGCTCTTCGAATCTTCGTAAACCGCGAACTGGACGATCTGAAGGGGCTGCTCGAAGCGGCCCCTGGGATTCTGAAGCCCGGTGGACGGGTGGTGGTGATCAGTTTTCACTCGCTGGAGGATCGCATCGTGAAAGATGCCTTCCGCGAGGGAGCGAGGCTGGGTTACTTCAGTGTGCTAACTAAGAAACCGGTAACAGCAACTGAAGAAGAAGGCGATCGCAATCCGCGGGCACGCAGCGCGAAGTTGCGGGCGGCGGAAAGAGTTTAGGGTGGCCCTTAGGGGCTAAGGCCCAGGTTCTTTTGTGGTTTTGATCACAGCGCTGAGACGCTGCGCCACTCAAAAGCGAGTTTGGCTCCGGAAAACCTGCCGGAGTTCCCGGCATTAGCTGTAACGGCGATGCCGGGGCTTAGACATCAGGTTGAACAAACCGATGCGGACGAAGATCCGCTGGGGCGGGAGAAGAAAAGCTGATAGCTGAACTTACGGGTTCCGTGGTAGGAATCCATTTTTTTGAGGTTGGGGTCATGTACACGGGAACATTGATCAGAGACTTGATGGCGACAGTCGAGCGCGCCGAGCGGACGGCAGAGGAAAAACTTGTGACCGACGCACGGGAACTCTGCCGCATTTACGCATTGCAGGTTCCGGCCACACAGGCGGATCAGATTCTCATGGGGGCGGCATAATGGCGGCAGCGGCGGCAGTGCGGGATATAGGTCCGGCGGCGGGGCATCGTTCCTTCTGGACGGGGACTCCCGAAATCTATTTTTCGAAAACCATCGACAACTCACGCCTGGTCAAGCTTGAAGATCCACGCCGCAACCGCGAGATGAAACACTTCGGTACAGCTCTGGCAGTGTTATTTCTGCTGGTGTTTGCTTACACCTGGCAGCATTTCCGCGCGATCGAGTACGGATATCAGGTTGAAGCTTCTAAGCGCGAACTCAGCGGGCTGACCGAGATGAACCACTCTTTACGGCTCGAAGATGCGTCGCTGCGCAATCCTGAGCGCATCGACATGCTAGCGCGACAAATGGGCCTCGTCCCGCCCGAACCAGGGCAGGTGATCCGCATGGATACAGCGGTTGGCGAATCCCAAGGTCCGGTGATGGCGAGCGCGGAGCCGGTGATCGGCATTCCTGGGCACTAGCCGCCGAAGATGGAGGGCAGCCGAGCTTTGCTGGCATGGACGGGATGTCCCCACACGAACTTTTTGGCGGTCCACCTGACTGGTGGACCGCCATGTTTGTCTCAGGACGCAGGGATCTAAACGGCATTGTCCTTGCACTCTAACAAATTTCGGGAACCGTGATGGCAGGCAATTCTCAAACCGGCAAGAACTCGCGGCTTTACCTCTTGGGTGGGATGCTGTTGCTATGGTGTGTAGCTATCTGTGGGCGCCTGGTTTACCTGCAGATTTTCTGCTATGGCACCTTCGTCAAGCAGGCTGGACATCAGCAGCAGCGCGCCATCCCGCTCGCCGCCAAGCGAGGAGTCATCTACGATCGAGCTGGCCGCGAGTTGGCGATGTCGGTGCTCGTCGACTCGGCCTTCGCCGTCCCCAGTGAAGTGAAAGACCTGCCCACGGCGGTTTCTCTGATTACACGTATCACCGGCGATGACGGCAACGTTGTGTTAGCCGACTGCCGCGCGCACAAAACCTTCTGCTGGGTCGCTCGCAAAGGCGACGACGAGATTATCGAGCGTATCAGGTCGCTGAACCTGCAAGGCATTCATTTCCAGAAAGAGCCGAAACGTTTTTATCCAGCTCGGGATCTGGCGGCCCAGGTTCTGGGATCGGTCGGCATGGAGGATGCAGGACAAAGCGGTATTGAACACGAGTTTGACGACGAACTGCGGGGGCGTCCGGGAAAAATGTTTATCTCGGTCGACGCTCACAAGCAGTGGTTCTCCGATGTCGAGACGCAGCCTGATCCTGGCGACAACCTTGTGCTGACCATCGACAAGAATATTCAGTACATTGCCGAGAAGGAACTCGATCAGGCGATTCACGACACCCAGGCGATTGCCGGAACAGTGATTGTCGAGAACCCGCACACGGGAGAAATCCTGGCGCTGGCCAACTGGCCTACCTTCAACCCAAATTCGCGGAAGCAGATCACGCCCGCCGCGCTGACCGATCGCGCGGTGAGTTACGCGTATGAGCCGGGATCGACCTTCAAGCTGGTAACAATTGCCGCCGCTCTGGACGAGAAGCTCACGAACCCAGATGAACTTTTCGACTGCCAGATGGGATCGATCGTTTACAACGGGATGCGCATCCGTGACTCGAGACCCCACGGCTTGTTGCCGGTGTGGGGAGTCTTGTCAAAATCGAGCGATGTCGGATCGATCAAGATCGCGCTTCGGTTAGGCGAGGACCGCTTTTATAAATACATCCGAGCCTTCGGATTCGGTCAGCAAACCGGAATCGAACTTCCCGGCGAAACGCGCGGCATGACCAAGCCGGTCAGCCGTTGGTCTAAGGTTTCGATCGCCGCAATCGCGATGGGGCAAGAGATTGGTGTCTCCCCGATTCAGATGTCGAGCTTGATTTCAACCTTTGCCAACGATGGAGTGTGGGTCGCGCCGCGTATCGTTTCCGGGGTAGCACGGCCGGAAGGCGCGCTGCAGTCGGTCGCGTTTCACCCGGGGGATTCGCGACGGGTGATCTCTTCCTATACTGCGGCGGAGATGCGGGCCATGATGGAGAAAGTGGTACTGGATCCGGCAGGTACCACCGGCGGCAGGGCAATTTTGGAGGGCTATTCTTCGGCGGGGAAGACCGGTACGGCGCAGAAGGTGGACCCCGCCACCGGAGCATATTCGAAGACGAAGTACATCGGATCATTTGCGGGGTTTGCGCCTGTGAATAATCCGCAGATTGTGGTGACTGTGATTCTGGACTCGGCCGTTGGCCTGCATCAGGGAGGTCAGGTCTCGGCGCCAGTTTTCCATCGTGTCTCTCAACAGGTGCTCGAGTACCTGCACGTGCCACATGATCTGCCACTGGCGCCCCAGCACCAGTTATTACTGGCTCATGCCAAACCAGGAGATCAAGATCTGGAAGAGGGAACGCCAGATCATCCCGGTGAGCCGCTCGACACCGCTGAAGTGAATATGGATTCGTCTGCCGCCCCGGCGAAGCCGAGGGCAGCGCCAGTGCCCATCGCCGCAGATGCCCGAGCGGACATCAGTGACGGCCGTGTGTTGCAAGCAGCACAGAAGGAACCGCTATCGGAGATCCCGAATCAGATGAAATTGCAACTGAAGGATCCGGACTCTGCCGATCCGCTCGCGCAGTCCAAACTACCCGTCCGTGGAACCGTAGTTCTCGACGTAGAGCAGGGCGGAATAGAAGTTCCCTCGTTCGTCGGCAAGACCGTGCGCAAGGCAGTCGAAGCCGCGCAAGGCGCCGGTCTTGAGTTGGAAGCCGTCGGCAGCGGTATAGGCCGCCAGCAGACTCCCGCCGCTGGAAGTCATGTGGCCGCCGGAGCCCACGTGACGGTGCAGTTCGGGCGTTGAAAATCCTTCCGGTTTGACCCACCGAAAAACCGCGTGTTACGGTAATCAGTTCACACCATCCTGTTGAGGTCTATTTTGTCCTTGGTTGAGGCGACGCCCGCCATCCGCAAAACCGCGCTGAACGCCGTCCATCGCCAGATGGGCGCGAAGATGGTGGATTTCAACGGCTGGGATATGCCGGTCGAATATCCCGCTGCGATCGGGTGCGGAATCATCAACGAGCATATGGCTGTGCGTACGGGCGTCGGCATCTTCGATGTCAGCCACATGGGCGACATACGGCTTGCCGGGCGGGAGGCTCTGGCCGCAGTTCAGCACATCTCGATGAATGACGCCTCCCGGTTGGCCATCGGACAGGCGCAGTATTCAGCTCTTCTCTATCCGCAAGGGACGTTTGTCGACGACGTAATTGTTCACCGCTTGGGAGAAGATGAATACCTGCTCGTCATCAATGCCGGTACACGCGAAAAGGATTTAGGCTGGGTGCGCGACAACACTCGGCAGTTTGATTGCGTAGTTGAGAATCTTTCGGACGATTTTACGCAGATCGCCATTCAAGGTCCGAAAGGTGTCGATCTGCTACAGAAACTAACGGATGCCAACCTGAGCGCTGTCAAGTTTTATTGGGTGACTCGAGGGACGCTGTGCGGCCTCAACGATATTCTCGTGGGCCGCACTGGATACACAGCCGAAGACGGTTTCGAAATCTACATCCCCGCCGACGAGACCACGAGCGCGCGTGTGTGGAGTGAAATTCTGGAGGTGGGTAAGGAATTCGGTGTCGTGCCGTGTGGCTTAGGCGCACGCAACACTTTGCGCCTTGAAGGGGCGTTGTCCCTCTACGGCCACGAGATTTCCGATACGATTAACGTCTGGGAAGCTGGATTGGGCCGCTTCTGCAAAACGGAGAAGCCTGAGTTCGTGGGAAAGGCGGCGCTCGAGACGGCGAAAACTGCGGGTGCGAAGCGCGCTCTGGTGGGTCTTGAGATGACTGACCGTGGCATTGCCCGTGACGGTTTCAAAGTGCTCGACGCCCGTGACCAAGAAATCGGGTACGTTACTAGCGGATCGCCAGCGCCGTTTTTGAAGAAAAATATTGCGATGGCGTACGTACCGCTGGAGTTTGCAGTGGTTGGAACACGACTGAAGGTGGAAGTACGAGGGCAAGGCGTGGGGGCAGTGGTAGCCTCGATGCCCTTTTATAAACGTCTGAAGAAAGTCGCGTAAACGTAGTCATCAATAGATTTGCTAGAACTTAGGAGCTAGAAAGCTTTATGGCTTATCCCACAGATCGCAAGTACACCAAGGAACACGAGTGGGTTCAGGCGGCTGGAACATCGGCTGCGGTTGGCATCACAGACTATGCCCAAGAGTCGCTCGGCGACATTGTGTTCGTCGAAGTGCCCAAGGTGGGCGCAGAATTGGCCGCCGGCAAGACTTTCGGCACGGTCGAGTCGGTTAAGGCCGTCTCGGACCTTTTTTCCCCGGTGACGGGTACGGTGACAGAAGTCAACGCCGATCTCGCCACATCGCCGGAGAAGGTAAACAAGGATCCGCATGGATCGTGGATGGTGAAGCTCACTTTGAAGAATCCGGGCGAGTTGGATAGTCTTCTTTCCGCAGCCGACTATGAAAAGTTCGTGGCGGAAGAGGCGGGACATTGAGAACTGACCTCAGGCATCAGACGTCGGGTTTCGCCTGTGTCATGCCGAGAGCTGAAGTCCGAGATCAGAAGCGTCTTGATGGCGGCTTCGTAACCGCAATCCAAAGCACCTCGGTTTACATCTAATACAGCCTCATGCGCTACTTGCCTAAATCTCCTGCCGACCGCGAAGCTATGTTAAAGGCCATCGGCTTGCGCTCAGTCGATGACCTGTTCGCGCCCATCCCAGTTGAATATCGGCTGACCCATGACCTCAAGATTCCGCGGCAGATGGCGGAGTCGGAGATTGTCGAGTATTTCAGTCAGCGATCGCGCGAGAATGGCGAGGGTTACACGAGCTTTCTGGGCGCGGGAGCGTACTCCCACTACAGACCTGTGATTATTGATTCGCTGATCTCCCGCGGTGAATTTCTCACCGCCTACACTCCCTATCAGGCGGAGATATCCCAAGGCACACTGCAATCCATCTTCGAATTTCAGACCATGATCTGCGAACTGACTGGGATGGAGGTCGCCAACGCGTCGATGTATGACGGTTCCACGGCGGCGGCCGAAGCGGTGATGATGGCGGTACGTCTCACCGGCCGAAGATCGGTGGTCGTAGCACGCAGCCTGCATCCGGAGTACCGCGAGGTGCTCGCGACCTATGCGACGCATCAGAGCATTCCGCTGTCGATCACAGGATTCGGCGACGACGGCCGCGTGACCTTGAAGGAACTCGAGAGCAAGATTACGCCTGAGACTGCGTGCGTACTGGTACAGTCCCCGAACTTTTTCGGGACAGTTGAAGATGTTGATTCCATCGCTGAGATCGCGCACAAGCACGGCGCGATGCTTGTAGTTTCGATTGCAGAGGCTGTTTCGCTGGGAATCGTAGAGCCACCCCGGCCAGCCGATGTCATAGCAATGGAAGCCCAATCGTTTGGTGTGCCGCTCGGCTTCGGCGGGCCTTACTGCGGGGTGATCGCAACGCGCGAAAAGTATGTCCGGCAGATGCCGGGCCGGCTCGTCGGGCAAACGACCGACAAACATGGCAAGCGCGGGTTCGTCCTTACGCTGGCGACGCGCGAACAGCACATCCGGCGCGAAAAGGCGACTTCCAATATCTGCACCAACCAGGCTCTGGTAGCTCTCATGGTTAACATCTTCATGAACGTCTACGGCAAAGTGGGTCTGAAGGAACTGGCGAAGCAAAATCTCGCCAAGGCAGCCTACGCGGCAGATCACTTCGCGCAATATGGAAAAATTTTGTTCGGAGGCGCACCCCGTTTCAACGAATTCGTGGTGCAGACCAGCGAAGATCCCCGGGCCATCAACAGCCGGTTGCTTGGACACAAGATGGTTGGTGGCTTGCCTTTGAAGAAGTTTTATCCCGAGCTGGGCAATGCAGCGTTGTGGTGCTGTACGGAACTCACGACCCGCACTGCCATCGACACCGCAGTTGGCCTGGTGTCGGAGAGCGAGCGCTCGGTTCGATCAGCGAAGGAAGAGGCGGAAGAGGTGGCGCGATGAGCGCTCTTCCAGTATCCAGCGGCGTGTGCTCTGAATGCGCGGGCGCTGGGAAGTGTGCCAAATGTGACGGTACCGGCATCAACACGCACCTCAACGAAGCTGAGCCGAAGTGTCAGAGCTGCGGAGGAACAGGCCAATGCCACGGTTGCGCCGGCTCAGGCTGGTTCCCGACGAACCCGAGGCAAGGATTTGAAAGCCTATGAAGCACATGACCCGCAAAGCCACTCGCCACGTCAATCAGAACGAAAATCTGATCTTCGAGAAATCCTCGGCTGGCAAGGCGGCATGGAAACTGCCGCCGCTCGACGTGCCGGAAGTGGATACCGCAAAACTGCTCGGCCGGTCCGAGAGAAAAGACCTCGGGAACATGCCCGAGGTGAGCGAGATCGAAATCATCCGCCACTTCACGCGGCTCTCGACCTGGAACTACGCAATCGATCTCGGCATGTATCCGCTAGGCTCTTGCACTATGAAGTACAACCCGCGCGTGAACGAGGCTGTGGCTCGCGTGGAGGGAATTGCGAACGGTCATCCCTACCAGCCGGAGAAGATTTCCCAGGGCGCATTGCTCATCCTCAAGACGCTGAGCGAGCAGTTGATCGAAATCACCGGCATGGATGCAATCACGCTGCAGCCCGCAGCCGGCGCGCATGGCGAGATGACCGGGCTTCTCATGGTGCGTGCCTATCATCAATCGAAGGGTAATGCGCGCAAGAAGATTCTGATTCCCGACTCAGCGCACGGAACTAATCCTGCCACGGCGGCGATGGTGAACTATGCAGTCGAAAATCTGAAATCGGACTCTCGCGGCATGGTCGACTTAGCCGCTCTTGAATCGCAGATGAATGAAGATGTGGCGGCGCTCATGCTCACCAATCCCAATACGCTGGGAGTTTTCGAGCAGGACATCCACAAGATCGCCGACATTCTTCACGCCAAGGGTGGGCTGCTCTACATGGACGGCGCCAACATGAACGCGCTTGTCGGCAAGGTTCGCCCCGGAGATTTCGGCGTCGACGTCATGCACCTCAACCTGCACAAGACGTTTTCGACCCCGCACGGCGGCGGCGGTCCGGGCTCAGGCCCCGTGGCGATCAAGAAACACCTTGAGCATTTTTTGCCGACGCCGGTTGTCGTCACGAAATCCGATGGCACACTGGCTTTCGATTACGATCGCCCACAATCGGTTGGTCGCGTGCGCGCTTTCTATGGCAACTTCGGAATGTTCGTTCGCGCGCTCGCCTACATCCAGGCCAACGGACCCGACGGCCTTCGGCAAACGACCGAAGATGCGGTATTGAATGCCAATTACATTCGTAAAGGACTCGAAGGCGTTTACGATCTGCCCTATTCCACGCCGACCATGCATGAAGTCGTTTTCAGCGACAAGCTACAGGCTAAAAAGGGAGTGCGCACCATGGACATCGCCAAGAGATTGATCGACTACGGATTTCATCCCTACACAACGGCGTTTCCCCTGATCGTTCCCGGCGCTCTGATGATTGAACCGACTGAAAGCGAGCCAAAAGAAGAACTGGACCTGTTTATCGAGGCCATGAAGTCGATCGCTGAAGAAGTCGGAGAGGATCCGCAGATGGTGCTCGACGCCCCGCATTCCACGCGGGTTTCGCGGCTCGACGAGACCGCCGCTGCCAGGAAGCCGGTACTGCGCTGGAAGCCCGGCGCATGAGTAGACGAATTGGATTTCTTATTGTCGATTGTCCGCACCGTGCCTTCCTTGTTTCCTCCCCTGTGTTCTTGCGGACCCTCTGTGGTTAAATCTTCGTATTGCCTTCCCTGAAGAAAACTCCGACAGTTGCTGCGCAGCCAGGCCTGTTTGCATCGCCACAAAAGCGTAATCCCGTGGTTTGCCTGCTTCTCGCGGTGGTCACGATCGCCCTCTACAACCCTGTTAACCGCCATCCGTTCGTAAATTACGACGATGACCGCTACGTCACCGACAATCCGCACGTGCGCCAAGGGCTGACCGCCAACACCGTCGCCTGGGCCCTGACTTCAACCGAGCAGGCGAACTGGCATCCGCTGACGTGGATGTCCCACGCGCTCGATGTTTCTCTCTTCCGTCTCAATCCCGCCGGACATCACTTCACCAGTGTTCTGTTGCATGCAGTCAACGTGATGATCCTTTTTCTTCTTCTGATGTGGAGTACCGGCCGGCTTGGGCCGAGCTTGTTTGTGGCTGCAGTCTTCGCGATTCACCCGATCAATGTCGAATCGGTGGCGTGGGTCGCGGAACGGAAGAATATTCTCTGCACGCTGTTTTTCTTCCTCGCGCTCTTGGCCTACGGCTGGTATGCGCGAAAGCCGACCTGGAAGCGGTATATGTCGGTCGCCGCGTTCTTCGCTGCGGGGCTTGCGTCCAAGCCTATCGTGATCACTTTGCCGTTCGTGTTGTTGTTGATCGACTACTGGCCGCTGAATAGAGTTCGTGGCGACGAGAAAAGCGCAAACGTAGAATTCCAGACGTTGCCGTGGTCAAGGCTTGTGTTGGAAAAGCTACCCCTGCTCGCACTCTCTGCGGCGAGCGCGATGATTACCGTGCGGGCGCAGCAGGCTGGCGGTGCCATGCGCAGCACGGAACAAGTCTCGTTCGGAGTGCGACTGGCCAACGCTATCTGTGCTTATGGAATGTACCTGTGGAAGATGGTCTGGCCAGCGCGGCTCGCGCCGTTATACCCGCATCCCGGAGACTCGTTACCCTCTTGGCAGGTTGCGGTTGCCACTATCGTTCTGATCGCGATCACCGTATTCACGATCAGATTTCGGGCGCGCCGCTACCTGCTTGTCGGTTGGTTATGGTTCCTCGGAACGCTGGTTCCGGTGATCGGACTTGTGCAGGTCGGGGACGCCGCCATGGCCGATCGTTACGCGTACATTCCGCTGATCGGCATTTTTGTGATGATCGGATTCAGCGCCGCCGACTTTGCGGTGCAGAGCGAATCCGGCTTCTGGCTGGGAGTTCCAGCCGCTATCATGCTTCTCGCATTGGCCGCAGTCGCGCATCGCCAAATCGGATATTGGCAGAGCAACTCCGATTTGTGGTTGCACACGCTTGCAGTTACGAAAAATAATTTCATTGCAGAAGATAACCTAGGAGGGGCGCTGATCCTCGATGGCAAAGAAGAAGAGGCGCATCCGCACTTCGAGGCGGCGGCTCGGATCAACCCCAAAGACCCGATGAGCCGGAGCAATCTCGGCACTTACCTTCAGACTCACGACCAGATGCGCGATGCTATCGCCGAATATGAGGAGGCGGTCGCTTTGACGTCAGATCCCGGACTGCTGGCGCAGACCTATGCTAACCTCGGGGCTGCTCATCGCTCCCTCGGTGAAAACGAGCAGGCGCAACTGACCTTCGAGCAGTCGCTGCGCTTCAATCCTAACCAGTTCAACGCGTGGCTGGGCCTAGGGCTGCTGGCGCAGCAGCAGGGCAAACTCAACGAAGCAATTAGCGATCTCTCGCGATCGGTCGAAGTCCAGCCCTCTGCCCAGGGCTATTTGGACCTCGGACGCGTGTTCGAGCAGGCTGGACACCCTCCCGAGGCGCTCGATGCCTATCTGCAAGCCGTGAAGCTCTCACCGGATCTCGCCGAAGCGCAGCAGGCCATTGCAGCCCTTCGGCAGAAGACACGTTGAAGATTTGCTTGTCGCACTAGTCTGTTTAGCGGCGCGGAGATCGAAGTCTACTTTGCCGTGATATCCACCGTCGCTCGGGTCGTGTCCCATTCCTCGCGTAAAGTGCAGCCGGTGGCAGTCTTGTCATAAGCAATGGTGAAATTCTCGACGGGCGACGGCGGCTTGGACATCGTCATGTCAATGCGGGCAAGTTCGTCACTTTCATACGTGTACGGGATGCCCCATATTGGCTTTCCGTTATTTTCGGTCTTCTTGTTGATGATAAGGGTCCACTTGTCAGGGTTCGGCAGGACGAACAGAGTGTATTTTCCGGCGGGAACGCTTTTCCCCCCAACTACAAGGTCGGCGGTGGTGACAAACGTGGTCGCTTCGTTGGCTCCGTTTCGCCAGACTTTTCCGTAGGGGTCTTGCTCGCCGATTATCTTGCGTCCTTTAAGCCGCGGGCTGGAGTAGTTGGTCGTGATTGTCTTGCCCGCGCCCAGATCACAGGAAGCAGAAGCTGGCGGGCTGGGTCTGCCCTGACAGGCAGCAAAAATGCTGAGGGTGAAAATCAGACTGGTCACAAGGGCGAATTGCTTTTGCATGGTCTCTCCTTTTAAGGAACTGAATCTTGGGAATTGATGACAAAAAACTTTAGACGTTTGAACAGGGATTATGTCAGCAGTCCATTATGCTCCTCGCGCAGCGGCGGGTACAATCATGCCATGCCGGTATTCGACGAGAAGCAGGAAGAGCTGGAACACTACGAAACCATGATGGGCGTACCCCGCGGGCGCCTCGCTGTGACCATGGACACGATCACCGACGCGATGGCGCTGGTCGGCCAGCACGGCGTCTATTGCCAGAGCCAGCGCTGGCCGGGCAAGCCGGTCATGGACATCCAGATCATCATGAAGAGCTTGACTGACGCGAAAGAGCTGATCCAGAGCGTGATGGAAGAGCTGAAAACGAATCGCTGATTGGATGTTAACTCGCCGTGATTCGCGTGCTATGGCTTCACGGTCACCATCACCACGCCGTGTGACGCTACCGCCGCCGAGAATTTCCCCGTGAACTTTCCCAAATCTTTGTGCATCCACAAGTCGCGCACCGACGCGCTCACGCTGCCGGGATACCCGAGATTCTCCCAGTTCGCGGAAATTTCCTGCTCGCTGCTGCCTCGATTTAGCAAAACCACTGCGCGGCTGCCGTCCTCTAACTGCTTGGACCAGACTTCCAGATCTCCATCCTTTGCGACGCGCTCGCCTTCGCGGCCCAGCGCGTCCTGGTCGATCGCGATGACTTCTTTGTTGGTGAGAATGTCGTGGATCTCCGGCCGCATATTGCGCAGGTCGTTGCCTGCGATCATCGGCGCAGTCAGAATCGCCCACAGGCTGAAATGCGAACGATATTCTGTGTCAGTCATGCCGCCGTTACCGACCTCAAGCATGTCGGGATCATTCCAATGTCCGGGTCCCGCGTAGGATTGTAGGCCCACTTGCTGATCGATGATCGCCAGCACGCCGTTCGAGCAGCAACTGCCGTCGGGCCATTTCTCCTGACCTCCCCAGCGGTCCTGGATGTCGCCCGTGCTCCGCCAGAGGTTGCCGCCGACTTCTTTTCCCCAGAGCCACGGCTTGGCGGTGCCCCACTCGCAGATGCTGAGCACGATGGGCCTTCCGGAGGCATCGAGCGCCGCGCGAATGTTCGCGTAGGATGCTTTGGCGTCCTGTGTCGTCGTATTGCACCAGTCGTATTTCAGATAGTCGACGCCCCACCCGGCGTACTGGATCGCATCCTGATATTCATGTCCGAGTCCGCCCGGTCGCTTGGCACAAGTCATCGTTCCAGCGTCGGAATAGACCCCGAATTTGAGCCCCAGCGAGTGAATGTAGTCTCCGACCGCTTTCATACCGTGAGGAAATCGCTGCGCGTCGGCAACGATGTTGCCTTGCGCGTCGCGGCTCACCTGCCAGCAGTCGTCGATGTTGACGTAAACGTAGCCCGCGTCCTTCATGCCTGACTTCACGACTGCGTCGGCCATACTCTTTATCATGTCTTCGCTGACGTTGCAGCCGAACTTGTTCCACGAATTCCAGCCCATGGGTGGAGTAAGGGCGAGACTGGCCGAGGGAGACACCGACCTAGATGGCGAGGCACTATCCTGCGCGAGCGGAACGCCGGTGAGAATTCCTGCAAAGAGTACACAGGCAAATGCGGCAAGAATGACGGGGCAAATTTTCATGCTGACTTTGTACCAGAAATCTCCGCTGAATTGGTAGAAAGTGAAGGTCGGTCCACACGCGGCGCACTCGGCGAGGTTACAATGCCGCATCCGAGTTTCATATCCAGGAGGAAGATTCATGCGCCGGTTTCGGATGGTATCGCTCGCTTTGTTCAGTGCGATGTGTTTTGGTGCGAATTGCTTCTGTCTGCTGGCGCAGTCGGCCGCAGCACCGGTAGGAATTTTCGAGAGCCACACTGACGTAGGAACCGTGTTGCAGGCCGGGTCGGTCGCCTACGACGAGGCGAAGCATACCTACACTATTGCCGGAAGCGGCGAGAACATGTGGCTTGCGGCGGATGCGTTTCAGTTTGTGTGGAAGAAGATTTCCGGAGATGTAATCCTCACCGCCGATGCCAGCTTCCTGACGACAACCGGCAACGAGCACAAGAAAGCGGTTCTGATGTTGCGGCAGAGTCTCGACGCGGATTCGGTCTATGCCGACATCGCGCTGCACGCCAGCGGCCTGACGTCGCTGCAGTTCCGTGATGAAAAAGGAGACCTTACGCGCGAAGTGCAGTCGAATCTGTCGGCACCTAGGCGGCTCCGAATCGCGAAGCGCGGTGATTATGTCTACATGTCGCTGGCAACCGATGGCGGCGAACCCCAGGTAGCCGGGGGATGGCTGCGGATTCCTCTACACGGCGATTTTTATGTCGGCCTTGGCGTCTGCTCGCATGACAAAGATGTCGTTGAAAAGGCCATATTTTCCAACGTTGACCTGACGCAACCCGCCCCTGGAACTGGCGAGCCAGTCCTCTACAGCACGCTTGAAACTGTCGCCGTCGAGTCAGCTGATCGCCGTGTCTCGTATCTCGCGCAAGGCCGCTTCGAAGCCCCGAACTGGACCCGCGACGGCCACGCTTTTCTTTTCAACCGCGAGGGCCGCATCGAGCGTCTGCCGGTCGATGGCGGAATGCCGACCAATCTGGATACCGGTATTGCGATCCGTTGCAACAACGATCACGGTATCTCACCCGATGCAACGCAGTTGGCGATCAGCGACAACTCGCAGGAGGACCATGAGTCCCTTATCTATATCGTCTCGATCGAGGGCGGAACGCCACGCCGCATCACGCAGAAATCGCCCTCGTACTGGCACGGCTGGTCGCCCGATGGAAAAACTCTTGCCTTCGTCGGCCAGCGCAACGGAGACTTCGACATCTATGCGATTCCGGCGGCTGGCGGAGAAGAGACGCGGCTCACAACTGCCAAAGGCCTCGACGATGGTCCCGAATATTCGCCGGACGGAAAGTACATCTACTTCAACTCCGAGCGCACCGGCCATATGCAGATTTGGCGCATGAATGCAGACGGCAGCGAGCAGGAGCAGGTCTTCTCCGACGATCTCAACAACTGGTTCCCGCACATTTCGCCGGACGGTAAATGGATGGTATTCCTCACCTACGGAGCCGACGTGAGCGGCCACCCGGAAAATAAAGACGTGATGCTGCGCCTGATGTCGCTTGCCGACAAGAAAATCACAGTGCTAGCAAAACTGTTCGGCGGGCAAGGCACGATCAACGTCCCTTCCTGGTCGCCAGACAGTGCGCGAGTGGCGTTCGTGAGCTATCTGCTGATCCCGAATGAAGATGTGCGACGCTGAAAGCTTGGGTTTCATGGGCAGCTAGAAGCTAGCGGGCGACTTTTTCATCGAAGAACTTTGCCATCAATTCGAGGGCTTTTTTGGTTTCCGGCAACTGGAAGTGATACCAGAAGGCGTGAGGAAGCGCTTCGTACACGACGAGCTGCGCATCGTCTCCCGCACCCAGCAGCGCACGATGCAAAATCGCCGTATCGCTCAGCAGAAGATCGCGTGTGCTGGTGACCAGCAAAGTCGGCGGCATCCCGCGCAGGTCGGCGAATAGCGGCGAAAGTACAGGATCTCTTCGGTTCGTTTTGCCGACGTAGTCATCATCTGGCAGCCGAGTTGGATCGACGGGCTCCATCGCGCCCGGCAAACCATTGAGTGTGAATAGTTGTCGCGAGTCTCCGGGACGGCTGAAGTCGGCAAGGCCCGAAAATACTCCCAGTGCACCAGGCAAAGGCAATCCCGATCGCTTGAGTTGCACCGCAACTTCGCAGGTCAGGATCGCCCCAGCCGAGGTGCCGAAGATTCCAATGCTGTGTGGCTTGTAAGTCTTCAGCAAATCTTTGTAGACGGCCACGACATCGTCGACTGCTGCAGGGAAGGGATTCTCCGGCGCCAGCCGGTAGTACACCGAGACCACTTTGATCTTCGCCAGGTTCGCGATCGGAACACCCTCGATCAGCGAGCCCGAGTCGGAATTGAAGCCGCCGCCGTGCAAGTTGATCAGGACGCGTGTGCGGTTAGCATCAGGCAAGGCAAGCGGAGTGATGATGTCGGTGCGGACGCCGGCGGTTGTCGTTTCCTGCACGTTCACCGGGTAAAACTTGCGTGCCTCAGCGGAGTCCTGTGCCCTCCAGACATCGGTACGCTTGCGCCGCTCTGCCAAGGACTCCGGTCCCGGAGTGCTGTGCGTTAAAGACGCGAGCCAGTTCTGCGCTTCGGTACTGATCGTCAACGGCATCGGGACCACTCGCACGATGTGCGCGGTGCCATCGGCATCGAATGTTGTCGAATCCTGCATCGCCGGGCTTGATTGCGCGACCGCTTTTGGGCTGAATGCCAGCGTGAGGCTGACGAGGAAGGCGAGTATTCGAAGTTCCATCAAATATTTGTATCAGAGAGGTTCTTAGGAGCAAAGAAGCGGCTGTCGTCCTTGAGCGGCGTCTTGGCCGCGAAGGATGCCTGCAAGGGGCCGGAGTGCATGAATCCTTCCCGCAAAGAACGCACTCAGGATGACCGCTATGCCAGCGTGTATTTCCCTCGCTCGATCATCCGTTGCGCTATTAGTTGGCGCAGTTCGATGGTGTTGAACGGCTCGTACTTTGCCAGACGACGCAGAACCGCAAGCTGCGTGCGAAGGATATCGCCCTCAGCGACCGCAGCGATCACCTTGCGCGCCGCTGACTCGACCTTCTCGAACGCCTGCGTCAGATAAACGCGCGTCATCGCAATCGGCAGCGCCGCCGCCGATTCGCCTTTTGATTGGACAATCTTTTGCGCGCGCAGCACCGCCGATTCCATCGCGTAAGCTTCAATTGTCATATCGGCGATAGCTCCCATGATCTCCTGCTGATCCTGGATCGCCTGCATGTATTTCTGCGTAGCCGCGCCCGCTACGAACAGCCCAAGTTTCTTGGCCTGCGCCACAAGTTTGCTCTCGTCAGCGAGTGTGCCGTCCAGTTCCTCACCCGTCGAAGGGCCCGAGAGCACTTCATCCATCAGCTTCTTGATCGCCGGCATCAGCGGCAGTTGCCCGTTCATTGCGCGCTTCAGCAAAAAGCCGGTAATGATGAGCCGGTTGATTTCGTTCGTACCTTCGAAGATCCGATTAATGCGCGCGTCGCGATATGCCCGCTCCGCCGGATACTCCTCGACGAACCCGTAGCCCGCGTGAATCTGCAGAGTCTCGTCGACGACGTAGTCGATCATCTCCGAACCCCATACTTTGATGATCGAGCACTCGACCGCGTATTCTTCGATCGCCTTCAATGTCTGCTTCGCCGCGTCAGTCGCTAACTTGTCGACCTCGCCCAGGGCCGCGTCCATCATGCCGACGGTTCGATAAACCATCGACTCGCCCACATAGAGCAGAGTTGCCATGTTGGCGATTTTTTCGCGCACGAGCCCGAAATCGGCGATGACTTTGCCGAACGCCTTTCGCTGCTTTGCATAGCTGATGGCGTTTTGGATTGAGAGCCGCCCGCCGCCTACGCACATCGCGCCCAGCTTGAAGCGTCCGATGTTCAGAATGTTGAAGGCAATGAGATGTCCCTTGCCGATCTCGCCCAGTAGATTTTCCACCGGCACCTTGCAATCATTCAAAATAACCGGACAAGTCGACGACCCCCGAATGCCCATCTTGTGCTCTTCGCCGCCGATCGAGAAGCCCGGGAAAGCCTTTTCTATCAGGAATGCCGAAAACTTCTCACCATCGAGCTTTGCGAAGACGGTAAAGAGGTCAGCAAATCCCGCATTCGTAATCCACATCTTTTCGCCGTTCAGAGTGTAATGTTTTCCGTCAGCGGAAAGTTGCGCGCGCGTGCGACAATTCAATGCGTCCGAGCCCGAGGTCGATTCCGAAAGCGCATAGGCGCCGATGATTTCTCCCGTCGCCAGCCGCGGCAGATATTTCTTCTTCTGTTCCTCCGTCCCGAAATACACGAGCGGCAGCGTTCCGATCCCGGTGTGGCCGCCCCAGGTAGTGGCAAAGCCCGCGTACTTGGCGATATGGTCCGCGATCACAGCGGCCGTGACTTTGTCCATTTCGAGGCCGCCGTATGCTTCGGGAATCTCGGCTGAGCTCAGCCCCAAATCTCCCGCTTTCTTCAGCAGATCGCGCGTGACGGAAAAATCCTTGTGCTCCATCTTTTCGATGTTCGGCACAATCTCGTTGATGGCAAACTCTTCCGCCGTCTGCCCGATCAGCTGATGTTGCTCGGTGAAATCCTCAGGCGTGAAAATTTCGCCGGGCTGGCGCGTTTCCAGCAAGAAGCTGCCGCCGGAAATTCTGGTCTTGGGAATTGCGGTGGTGGTTGCCATTCGCCCTCGCTTCATGCAGTCGCCGCGCCGCCCCGCGGCGCCGCGAAAACACTACCTAATTCTAATGCTCAAAGAAGGGGAATGATAGGCCGGAAACTGCGATGTTTATGGGTGTTTCATCCCGGAATTTTCGACGATCGTGCAAAGCTAGGCACTGAGGGCGCCGGGTTTCGTCCATAACATTTCTGGGTCAATAACCAATTCAATCAAACTGCTATTACGGACCATTTCTCTGTATCCTGCCACCCAGGTTGCTCGACATCGACCCCTGTCGGCACTGTTGATATCTCTGCTGAAAAGCCTGGTAAAGGCTGGCTTCGCTCTGGAACCTTATGGTCAGCTCGGTACATTCCTGAGTGGCGCTGTTCGTGCATGCCGCTTGCCGCGCGGACTCCGCTGATTGCATGCGCGCGGCCTGCTGATTCAGAGCCGTACGTAGTCCACTGCAACGATCTACAAAGCTGGTATTCGCTAAACAGCCGCCGCCCACCCAGAGCTTCTGATGAGAACATCCCGTCACGGCGTTTCTTCGAATAAATCCCACTCCGCACCCGCCCAGCCCGTTTGACATTTGCCCGGCAGGGCAAACTGGGCATGGACCTCTTAGACAGATGCTATGCCGCAAATTAGCTACCGGCTTGGGTTCGCCCTTTCGGAAGGGATGCCGCAAAATCGAGAAGAAACCTCTTTTGCCGGGTTGAACGGTCTTTGCCGCTTCGCTATGCGGTCCGCGAATATTCAACCCACTTCCGTTTGCACCGTGCATCGATTGAGTCGGGCTTGTCCCCGATTTGGAGTGCGAACTCAATCCGGATGAATTGGACGAATGTGAACTTGAACCGGATGCACCGCCGGAACTGTGGATGCCGGATGAGGCACTCGATGAAATGCTCCCTCCGGAAGACCCGCCGTGAGAACCGCCGCCACCCGAAGAACCACCAGAGGATCCACCAGAATGCTGTGCGAAAACGGCCGCTGAGAACAGAAGAACTACCGCAACCGTCAGGCTGGAGCGCATAAGCACCTCTAGCAACCGAACCGAACTGAGGGCCGGGGTGAAGCCCACTTTGTTTCCACGTTGCCTTCGGGAAGGATACGCCAATCCGCGTCAAAGAGCTTAGAAACTTGGTAAAGAAGTGTTTTAGATGACCCATCAAGCTGCACAGATAACGCCGACCCGTTACAGATTCTCGAAGATTCCCGCCGCGCCCATACCTCCCCCCACGCACATCGTTACTATTCCATAACGCGCCTTGCGACGCTTCAGTTCTCGGATCACGCTCGCAGTGAGTTTGGCGCCCGTGCATCCCAGCGGATGCCCCAACGCAATCGCGCCGCCATTGGGATTCACTTTCTCCGGATCGAGCCTCGCTTCTTTAATCACACCCAGCGACTGCGCCGCGAACGCCTCATTTAACTCGATCACGTCGATGTCCGAGAGTCTTAGCCCTGCCATCTTCAACGCCTTCGGAATAGCAAAGACCGGGCCCAGCCCCATTTCTTCGGGCTTGTAGCCCGCCGTCGCAAACGAAAGATATCGTGCCAGCGGCTGGATGCCGAGCTTCGTAGCTCGATCGGCTGACATTACGACTGCTGCCGCCGCGCCGTCCGACATCTGCGATGAATTTCCCGCTGTCACCGTGCCCTTCACGTGGAAAGCCGGCTTAAGTCCGCGTAGGGCGTCGAGCGAAGTGTCGGCGCGCGGACCTTCGTCAGTCTTGAATACAATCTCCTGCCGCTTCGGTTTCGAACCATTGGGTGTACTGAAACTCACGACCACGGGTACAACTTCGTCGTCGAACCTCCCCGCCTGAATCGCAGCCAGTGCTTTCTGATGGCTGCGCAGCGAGAACTCATCCGCCTCTTCACGTGAAATGCCGATGCGCTGTGCCACCCGTTCGGCAGTAAGACCCATTGAAAGATATGCGTCAGGATAGTGCTCTACCAGCCACGGGTTCGGCGAGATCTTGTGGCCGCCCATAGGAATCATTGACATGGATTCCGTTCCGCCCGCGACGATAACCTCGGCGCCGCCGCTCATGATGCGCTCTGCGGCTATCGCGATCGCCTGCAATCCCGATGAACAGAAACGATTGATGGTCAGCGCTGAGACTTCGACCGGAAGGCCTGCGCGCAACGATGCGATGCGGGCAACGTTCATCCCCTGTTCGGCCTCGGGCATGGCGCAACCGAGAATGACGTCTTCGATTTCTTTTGCGTCAAGCTGAGGCACGCGCTCCAGGGCGCCTTTGATCGCGATCGCAGCCAGTTCATCGGGACGGGTAGTGCGGAGCGTGCCCTTAAAGGCGCGCCCCACTGGAGTGCGAACGGACGAGGCAATCACGACTTCACGCATAAGGATCCTCCGCGCTCAATGGATACCCATTAGATGTTCGCTATCCAGAGTCGGTTCAGTCGCTACCAGCATCACTTGGCAGGCGCGAAGAAATAATAGTCCGCCGTGTAGCCGCTCTTGGTTTCCGCATCCTTATGGGACTCGTCGCAGCCGTCGGCCGGCGGTTTGCCGCCGTGCGTGTGCACGCGCTGAATGGTGGCCGCGTTCGCGAGGGCTCCCTTACCGGCATTGCTGACTACATTGAGTAGCAGCCACGGAACCGAATCCGAATCGAGCGAATCAACATGTGCCGCACTCTTACCCGTTACGTCACTGCCGTCCTTCAACTTCCATGTTGGCCCCGCCGAATGTTGTCCGATGACTTTGTCCTTCCGGTCAAGAAGTTCTGCGTCGGGACCCTTGAGGGTCCAACTGAACTTGCCGTCGGCGCCCGCCTGGCAGGTATAGACTTGCGATCCCTTAGCGTGCGCAAAGAAGATGATTTCCTGACCCGAGGGGGCGGCGATCGCGTCTGGCACGTCAGGCGCGAATTCCTTTGGCGGAATATCTTTTTGTGCGATTGCCACAGATACCGCGAATACAACGATCAGTGCTACCGGGGCGAACGAACCGTTAGGTCGAAAGAATCTTCGCATGGGGCCGATTGTAACAGGGAGAATTCGTTCGCCCCGCAAGGCGTACGCTCGAAAAAGGCTTTGGATTCAAGCCATCGAGCGTTTGTGTGCTAGCCCCGAAGAAATAAGTCTTCCAGGGCCAAACGCCGCAACTTAAAAATTCGCGCTCCTGCTCATTTAGGCTCAGCCTGCACTTGCCCTCGTCCACAAAGGTCAGGGTCACCTCAAACATCGGGTTGCCTCTATCGTCCCGCACTAAAATTTCGTGTTTAACAGGCTGAATATTATCGATCTCTGTAACCTTCGGATTTGAATCGTACAGTCGCTGACATCCTCCGTAATCGAAAACTCATAAGGAAAAGTTAGGCGTTCGTTGCGAACCTTAGTGCTCTTGAACTTGAGAATGCGCGCTCTTTGAATACATTCGGCAGAGAGCATGAGGAACGCTCCGTTACCCGGTCAATGCTGGGATGATCTTCTCCCCTTTCTCGCTCACTTTGTCCTCCGGGTCTAATTCCGCAGGGTCTTCCCTGTCTTTAGCGTGAACTGAATCCGTTCCTGCGTCTTCTTCTCGCCGCACAGCGACTTGAACCCCTCGCGCTCCAGGTCGAGAATGTATTGCTCGCTCACCGGAGTCCCCGGGGTGACATTCCCTCCGCAGAGCACTTCGGCGATCTTCGCGCCCAGCTTTACCTCGTAATCGGTGATGAAGTCTCCCTGCCGCATAAGATGGACGCCCATCTTGAGAGCTGCCAGAAGATTTTCCCCAGGAGCCGGAATGTCAGTGCGCAGCACCGGCGGTTCATATCCGGCGTGCACGAGTTCGAGCGCCCGCGCCTTCGCGTCGGAGAGCACGCGTTCGCGGTTCATAGTGATGCGATCGCCCTCAGACAGGAAGCCGAGACCTCGAGCTTCCTGCGCCGAAGTCGCGACCTTCGCCGTGGCGATGGTCTCGAACGCGCGCTTCATGGCTTCCAGCATCTCCACCGACCCGGCCAGCGCGTCGGCCGATGATTTCCCGTGCGCCCCCGCGGCTCTGTCTACAACGCGTAGCAACATTTCTTTGCAGCCCCCGCCGCCCGGCAGTAATCCGACTCCCACTTCAACCAGTCCGGTATATAGCTCGGCATGCGGTTGCCGCGCCGCCGCGTGCAACGAAATCTCCGTGCCGCCGCCGAGGCACAGACCGAACGGCGCAGCTACCACCGGTTTCGTTGAAAACTTGATGGCCTGCGTCATGCCCTGAAATTGCCGGATAATGAGATCTACCTCGTCCCACTCCTCCTCCTGAACGCTCATCAGCAACAGCATGAGGTTCGCGCCCACGGAAAAATTCGTCGCGTCATTCGTAATGACGAAGGCGTCGAAGTTGTCCCCAGCACCGCCGGATTTCAGAGACTGCGAGATCAGATTGATGATGTCAGATCCTAGTGAGTTCATCTTCGAATGAAACTCGATGCAGCCCACGCCGTCGCCGAGGTCGACGAGCGACGCGCCAGAATTTTTCTTCACAACGCCATTGGATTTCTTCGCGGCCGTGACCGACCACACGCCGCTGGGAACCTTAACCAGTTCCCACTTCCCAGCTCTCAGTTCCCAGTACTTGCGGCCTGAGGCTGATTTCGACTCGTCTGCGTACCATGACTTCTGACCTGCAGCCAGCAGCTTTTCGACGTTAGCGGCAACTGGCTTGCCTTCTTTTTTCATGCGAGCGACCGTGGCTTCGATACCAGCCGCATCCCACAATTCAAACGGTCCCAGTTCCCAATTGAAGCCCAATTTCATGGCGCGATCGATTTCAGTGATCGAATCGGAAATTTCAGGCACGCGGTTCGCCGAGTATGTCCACAACTCCGAGAGCGCCGACCACAGAAACGCTCCGGCTTTATCCCCTTTTTGCGGAGCACCCTCCAGACCCAGCAGCATCCGTAGACGCGCGCCCGTGTCTTCTACGTTCTTCGCCATGTCGAGCGCCGCGAATTTCGGCTTCTGGCGCGGATGGTATTCCAGAGTTTTCCAGTCGAGAGAAAGGCGTTCGTCCTCGCCGCCTTCTCCGCCCTTTACCTTCTTGTAGAAGCCGCCCTTGGTTTTGTCGCCCAGCCATTTTCGCTCCAGCATCTTGTTGAAGAAATCGGGCAGGCGGAGATCACTGCGCTCGTCATGCACGTTCGCCGTCATGTTGCCAACGACATGCCCGAGGATGTCGAGCCCGACCAGGTCGATGGTGCGGAAGGTTGCTGACTTCGGCCATCCCACGGCCTGACCTGTCAGTGCGTCGACGTCTTCAATGGTGAGATCCATCTCCTTCATGAGCCGCATAACGTTCAGCACAAAGAATGTGCCAATGCGGTTCCCGATAAAGTTAGGGGTGTCTTTGGCCATCACCACGCCCTTGCCTAGCCGTACGTCGCAGAAATGCGCAACGAGGTCAATCAACGCTTTGTCGGCCTCGGGCGTCGGAATCAACTCCAGCAGCCGCATGTAGCGCGGCGGGTTAAAGAAATGTGTCCCAAACCACGCCCGCCGGAAGTCGTCCGAGAATCCTTCGACAATCTTCCCCACCGGCAGTCCGCTGGTATTGGTAGTGACCGTGGTTCCTGGTTTGCGCACGGCTTCGACTTTGCGCAACAAATTCTGCTTGATGTCGAGATTCTCTACCACCGCTTCTATGATCCAGTCGACTTCGGCCAGTTTCTTGATGTCATCCTCGAAATTGCCGACCGTGACCAGCCGCGCCAGTGATGCGTCCATAAACGCCGCAGGTTTGGATTTCTTCGCCGCCTCAAGCCCCGCGACCGCGATCTTGTTCCGCCCCCCAGGGTCGGCATCCGGAGGGACAATATCCAGCAGATAGCTCGGAACACCAGCATTCGCAAAATGCGCCGCGATGCGCGCGCCCATGGTTCCGGCGCCGAGAACGGCAACTTTATTGATCCGCTTCATGACTAAGCCTCAATAGGGTGCGAACCCGCAATGTTAGTCGTCGGGCGCCGATTTATCTACCAAGGGCGGCGCTGCGCAGTGTGTGTGCGTAAGGTTTCCTTAGCGATCTTTGCGGATATTCTTAGCGTTCTTGGCGGTTAAAGGCTCTACGTCGGCGCTGCCAAAAAAGCTTGTAACCGCAAGGTTCGCGAAGAACCTCCGCTAAGGCCGCAAAGGAAATCGATTCCGCGTCACGACCGGCTAGCATCACAGCTCCGCATGCCCCTTGATATATTCCAGCGCCTTGCGCGCCATTTGCTTTTCGCCAGAATAAGCCAACAGTTTCGGGGCATCTTCGAGCCGCACCCACTTCGCGCGCGCAACTTCCACCCGCATTTCGTCGGACACATCGTCGACGCTTCCCGACTCGTAGCGCAGCAGATAAAAGCTGACAATCTTAAAAACGCGCTCACCGTCGCCCCAGGAGCGCACGTAGACATATTTGATGTCGGCAAGTTTGGCTATGAGCGTAGCGGTGATCCCGGTTTCTTCGCGTACCTCGCGTAAAGCAGCATCCAGCGCCTTCTCTTCCGGATCTACCAATCCCTTGGGCAAGCAGGTTATAGTCTTGGGTTTCGACCGCCCTCCCGCTTTCCCAATAGGTTTCGCACTCCCTGGGGTCTCTGGCGGTTCGATCGCCGCCATCCACCAGATGCCGTCTTTGTTGCGGATTACCACCCCGCCGGCCGAAATCTCACGCACCATACTGTTCGCAAGGTACCAGTTCTACAGGACTTTCGTCATCCTGGTACTAGTCGAAGTAACAGTTACCTCTGCCGTTTCTATGTTGCAAGCATGGCACACCGGTGCTCTACAGCCTCTGCCATGCTTGTGGCATCTTATATAAGTAGTTGAGCCGGGCGCATTCGCGGATCAGGCTCAAAAAGCTCCAAAGATGTGGGGTTTTTTGTGAAGAGTCTGGACAAGATCATTCGGTCGGTGCAGGCTTTCGGACGGGAAATCGCCGGCAAGGCTGTTGCTCCTTCCCCGCACGCTCCAGCCATCGGACTGGCCTTGGGCGGTGGCTTCGCCCGCGGCATTGCCCACATCGGAGTTCTAAGAGTTCTCGAAGAAGAGGGCATTCCGGTTCGGGTCATGACCGGAACCAGTGTGGGAGCACTGATTGGCGCGTGTTATTGCAGCGGCCTCACGCTCGAAGAAATGGAAGGCGTCGCGCGCAGCGTGCGCTTCACCACCTTTGCCCGCTGGACAGTTTCCCGTTACGGCTTCGCCTCCAACGATCGCATGGCTGCGTTTCTTGACCGCACTTTGAAAGTGAGAACGTTCGAGGAGTTGCGCATTCCACTCGGCGTCACTGCGACCGACTTTAACACCGGCCAAGGTGTGGTCTTCCACTCCGGGTCGATTGTCGATCCAGTGCGCGCCAGCTGCGCTTATCCTGGCATGTTCCTGCCGGTGGAGATTCGTGGCCGCTATCTGGTCGATGGGATGCTCTCGCATCCAGTACCCACACGCCCGCTGCGCGAAATGGGCGCCGACCGTGTGATCGCAGTGCACTTGAAAGGTACTTGGTCAAACGGCGGCCCGCCGCGACATCTCTTCGATGTGATAGGACAATCATTCGCCATTGCCCAGGATGCAATGTCGAGCTTGTGGCGAGGCGCCGCGGACCTGGTGATCGAACCTGACGTAGCCGGCTTCGGCTACGACGACTTTAAGCGCGCCGACGACCTGATTCGCGTAGGCGAAGTTGCCATGCGGAAAGCGCTACCCGAAGTGCGTAAATGGCTGGAGATGCCAGCTGAACCTTCACCCGCCCCGAAACAACAGGCGGTGGCGCGGGCCGTCCCTATGTCGGCTGACTGAAGACGCGCTTTTACTTCAATCCCGTAACCACGTATGCATTCGACAGGCTCTGCGTGTAAACGTAAGCGTATGCATTGCCATCCGCCGAAGAAATAGGTGCACCGGTCTCCGATACGCCCGCGCCGACGCCCGCTCCAAAGGTTCTCCACGGCTCAACCTTGCCGGTCGTGACATCGACCTTGAAGACCTTGGCAAGCTGCTCAGGGCGGCTAGATTGGACGTAGACTGATTTCCCATCGGGCGCCCAGCCGGAGACGTGATATTTCGACCCAAGTCCGGGGATGAGACGAAGGCCGCTGCCGTCGAGCGGCCAGACTCCCCAATTGCCGTCGCGGCTGAGCACGGCCGCACGGGTACCGTCCGGAGAGAGATGAGTACCCGCGGTACCTTCTGGAGTGACGGGCTTGGAATCGCCGGTGCTCACGTCGATCAGGTAGTTGCGCCGGCCGTGGCCGTTTTCGATGCCCGAAACCAGCAGATGCTTCCCATCGGGCAGGAATGTGCCGCCGTTGTAACTGATCGAATCGTGCGTAAGTTGGCGGGATTCTCCGGCGCCGGTGGGCACCAGACTCAAGGGTCCACCTTTCGCGGGTTTCGTAACTACCCATTTGTTGTCGGGCGAGATGGCGCCAGAGAGGCCCTCGCCGATCTTGGTGGGGGGTGAGCCATCGGTATCCCGCAGGAACACGGTGTAGTTGGGCCCGCCGCCGTTGCCTTCCTCTTCGAATACGATCTTATGCCCGTCGCGGCTGATGTCGCGGACGATCGACCACCCGAACCATCCCAGTTCGCGCTCTTCCTTTCCGCCCGGCGCGGTGCCGCGGATGCCGATGCGTATCTGTTGAGTGATCATCAACGCCGAGCCGTTGCGCATATCTCCCAGCCACATGCCGCCGGGGACGTTGGTGATCGTCCGCTGTTTGCCGGAGAGGGTGACGGCGCTAAGGCTGAGAGCGCTGCTGCTCTCGCTGGCAGTGAACCAGATTTCGTCGCCGGATGCCGACCAGTGAATCCCCTCGATGGATAGAAATCCGGAAGCCAGCTTTCTTTCCGGTTCCTTGCCGTCGGCGCCAATGATTGCTACTGACCCTTCGTCGTCGCCGCCGGAATTTTCGTGGTCGGCGAAGGCGATCCACTTGCCGTCGGGAGAAATCTTGGGCTCGCCAATCCAGTTGATGCCGTCCAATAGCACCTTTCCGATGGGATACTCCAAATGCCAGTGCGCGTTTTCAGGAATGTAGCGGACCACTGCCAAGGCGTCGCCATCAGGCGACCAGTCTGCGTCCTGCACGTTGTCGAGCACTTCGCGTGGCGTGCCGCCACTTAACGGAACCCGTGCGAGCGTGCCGCTGCGGGCGTAGCCGCCATAGCGCACCGTGTTCAGGCGAATCGCCAGTTCTCCGCTCTTCGAGATGGAAAGCAATTCGGCGTCCTTAATCGCCAATTCGCGCGCGCCGGGATCATCGATGCGGGCCATGTAGAGTTGGTCTTCGCCGCCATCCCACGATGCGCTGTAGACCACGCTGCCGTCGGGCGTGAAGCGTGCATTGCCGATGGAACCGGTGCGGAAGGTGATTTGTTTGTAGTCCGCGAGCGGAGCGGCTCCGGTGCCGCGTCCGAACCACCACCCTAGGCCGAGCATGGCTGCCGCGATCAAAAGGCCGGCAGCGATCGCAGCCAATAGCTTGCCGTGCGGGGCCGCACTTTCGACTGCTGTCACCCTGGTTGTGGCGCCCGAAACTCCGGTGAGATGCTCGAGATCAAACGCAATATCGCTTGCTGAATGAAAGCGCGCCTCGGGATTTTTCTCCAAGCAATGCTGCACAATCCGCTCTAGCGCCGGGGATACATTGCGATTCGTCTCGCTCAATTCCGGAGGATCTTCCTTTAGGATCGCGCTCATCGTATCGGCGGCCGTGTTTCCGTGAAACGCCCGCTTGCCCGAAATCATCTCGTAGAGAATCGCCCCAAAACTGAATATGTCGGAGCGAGCATCCACGGCGACGCCTCGCACCTGCTCAGGCGACATGTACCCCGCGGTACCCATCACGACGCCCGCTTCCGTGGCGTGAGTCATCGTGGGCAGGGAAGTGTGGTCTCCAGAATCAGGCTGCGTCAGTTTCGCCAGCCCGAAATCGAGAATTTTCACCCGCCCGTCTTTGGTGAGAAATAAATTCTCCGGCTTGAGGTCGCGATGAATAATGCCTTTTTCATGCGCGGCTGCCAGCCCATGCGCGACCTGCAGCGCATAGTCCAGAGTCTTGCGCACAGCGATCGACCCACCACGCAGCCGATCGCGCAGCGTCTCTCCCTCGAGTAACTCGGAAACCACGTACGGTGCGCCATCGTGCGTGCCAATATCGAATACCGCCAGAATGTTGGGATGGTTCAGGGCAGCAGTGGCAAGCGCCTCCTGCTCAAACCGGCGCAGACGGTCGGCATCCAGAGAAAGCGCCGGCGGTAGAACTTTGATCGCAACTTCGCGTTTGAGACGAGAATCGCGAGCCCGGTAAACCTCTCCCATCCCACCCGCGCCCAGAGGCGCAATAATCTCGTAAGGGCCAAGCCGCATGCCAGAGGTCAGGTTCATCGGTGGCCGGATTATAACCCAGCGGCGAAACACAGACACACGGGTCTTAAACCGTTATCTCCGCAGGTCCAGAAAGATTGTCTCCTAAAGATCGCAACGGATGTAGTCGACGGGGTTAGATGAGCGTTGAACGAAGGAAGACACATTCCTGTCTTGAGGGCGCAGTGGCAAAGTCCGGAAAGATCCTGAACGTGGAACTATTGAGGCACGGCGCCGCGTCAAACACCGAGGTAAAGCTACTGCGGTGGTTTCCAGGAAAGACAACCGGCTGTTACGCAAGCCCAACAAACCTGGAGGTCTTGTGCGATTCTTCCGGGGTCACCAATGGTAGGCGTTGACCTTGATTTAACGCGCGATCGCGATGCTTGATGCACCGAATTCCGACGTGCCCGAAAGCCGCCTCACCTGTTGGTGGCCCCAATTTTCTCTGCTTCCTCGCCAATCCGCTTCCAAGCCTTGGCCACATGTCGTCCTTGCGTGTGGGTTTGACCCACGCACAGCCGCAGCGTCAGCTTCCCATTCAGCCTGGTATGCGTCAGAAATAAATCCCCGCTGCGATTCAGGCGATCCATGATGGCTTGGTTCACTGGATCTCCGCCCCGGTGACGGAAGCAGACTAAATTCAGCGGTGCAGGTGCGGCCTGTTCGAATCGATCGTCGCCGCGTACCCACCCCGCAAACTGCTGCGCCAGAGCAACATGCTCACGAACATGATGCTGCAATCCTTCAATCCCATAGTGCCGGATCACGAACCATAACTTCAGCGAACGAAACCGCCTCCCCAACTGAATGTGCCAGTCGCGGTAATCGATTACGGCGCCGGACTCCGTCGCCTGATTCCGCAGATATTCCGGCAGAATGCTTAAAGTTTGAATGAGCGACTTACGATCGGCCACCCAGAAGCAGTTACAGTCGAAGCTGGTGAACATCCATTTATGTGGATTGAAGTTGTAGCTGTCGGCAAATTCGATTCCGCTCTGCAGATGCCGAAATTCAGGACAAAGCATCGCCGTGCCCGACATGGCTGCGTCCACATGCAGCCAGAGATTGTTCTGCCGGCAGATCTCTCCAATGGCAGCGATCGGGTCCATCGCGTTCGATGACGTGGTGCCCACGGTCGCGCACACGAAACAGGGAACCAGCCCAGCTTGCTTGTCTGCCTCAACCTGTCGCGCCAGTTCATCGGGACGCATCGCCAAGTTCTCGTCCAGCGCGATCAAGCGCAGATTCTCGACGCCAATGCCGGCAATCATCGCACCTTTCTCAAGCGACGAATGCGTCTGCGTCGAGGCGTAGGCCACCAGTCGCCCATCGCATCCCTTCTTGTTGCTCGCATAATTCGTAGCGCGCTCGCGCCCCGCTAGCAGCGCGCACAGTGCTGCGCTCGACGCGGTGTCTTGAATCACTCCTCCGCCGCTGTTCGACGATAGGAATTTTGCCGGCAGGCCCAGCATCCCAACCAGCCAGTCCATCACGTGCGTTTCCAGTTCAGTGCAGGCCGGACTCGTCGACCACAGCATCCCTTGAACGCCCAGTCCGGAGGAAAGAAGATCCCCCAGAATTCCGGGGCCTGACGCATTGCATGGAAAGTAGGCAAAGAAATTCGGCGACTGCCAGTGCGTGATTCCAGGCAGAATCAGTTGCTCGACATCTTTCAGCAGCGTGTCAAACGGCTCGCCTTTCGCTGGAGGGCCAGCGGGCAGCGAGGTCCGAATCTCCCCCGGTGTTACCTGCGAGAGCACAGGGAACGATTCCACCCGCGACTGGTAGTCGGCAATCCAGTCGATCATGGCATGGCCGTTGCGGCGGAATTCCTCGGGCGTCATGTGAAAAGACTTGGCCTGGGACACTCTCTATCTCCTTGCTACCTCAGCTGTCCAAAATAAACGCGTGCCTTGTAATCGAATGCCGCCCGTCCTGCAACAGCGTGCTGATCAAAGATTCGCCGCAGTTCAGCCAGCATCGGGGCATGATTCATATGTTCTGGTCCCGGTGCATACGAAGACGAAAGCAGCCTGCCCTCGATTCCTGCGTAATCAAACTCTTGCCGCATCGCGAACACTCGGTTACCGAACGGCGCGGGATCGAAGAACTCATTCACGGCATCGGTTGTTCGCTCATGTCGAACATCCGCATAGTCCGTGCCATAGGTCAGCAGCAGTTGTTCGTAGTCGCGCAGAAACGCAGTGCCATCCGTGATCCGCTCGTTCCACAGTAGAACCAGCCATCCGCCGGGTTTCAGGATGCGAACGAATTCCCGTCGCGCCCCGGCGGGATCAAACCAGTGTGCGGCCTGCGCTGCAGTCACGAAATCGACGCTGTTATCCGCGATCGTGGTCGCCTCAGCCGTTCCCGTGACACTCGTAAATTGTAGAAAGTCTGCCAGAAATCGCTCGCCCGCCTGCCGCATCTCGGCGTTCGGCTCGACTCCAAGAACGCGGTTGCCATTTTCCAGTAACAGCCGGCTCCAGATTCCCGTCCCTGAGGCTATGTCGGCGATCACGTGGTTCGCAGTTAGCCCGCACTCGTCCTTCAAAGTTTGCAGAGCTTCAGAAGGATAACCCGGCCGGTAACGCACATATTTTTCGACGCGGTCGGAAAATCGGCTGGTGGCGTTCGAAGCAGGCATGGATCTCGGCGAGTCGCAACTTGCCAGAAAACTATTCTAACGGCAGGATAGAGATGTTGTCCCTTCGCGCGCCTGAACCAGTCATGCGAGTCGTGATTAAAGTCGGCACCAGTCTTATCGCTCCGGCCGGAGTGATCGACGCCAACCTGCTGCGCGGGATCGTCGATCAATTCGACCTCGCGCGCGACGAATACCTGATCGTCACTTCGGGAGCGATCGCCGCCGGCATGTCGGGTCTGGGAATTGAGAAACGCCCCTCGGGAGTTCCGCGCATGCAAGCCTGCGCCGCGGTCGGCCAGAGCAAGCTGATGCACACCTACGAGCGCCTGTTCTTCGGCAAGAAAGTTGTGGCGCAACTCCTGCTCTCCAGCGACGATTTCACATCGCCCGTGCGCTACCGCAACCTGCAAAATACTGTTGCCGAATTGCTGGCGCTCGGTGTCGTTCCGATCGTGAATGAGAACGATAGCGTCTCGGTCCGCGAACTGGAAGGCGCATTCGGCGACAACGATGAGCTTAGTTCGCTTTTAGCCAAGGCTGTGAAAGCCGATTGGCTGCTGCTGCTCACCAATGTAGATGGATTCATGGTTCCCGGCGGTCGCGGCAAACCTCGCCTCCAACGCGTGATTCGTAAATTGACGCCTACCCTCGAAGCGCAATGCAACGGCAAGAGCGCGCTAGGCCGCGGCGGGATGATCTCGAAGTTGCGCGCCGCGAAACTGGCCAGCGAAGCGGGCGTGCATGTTTCAATCGTGAATGGAAGGCATCCGCAGGCGATCGAGCTTGGTACGGAACGCAAAATCGGAACCTATTTTCCGCCGCGGAAGGCACGGTGATGTCCGCCGTGCCTACCAAAGCCGCCACGACGCAACAAAAGCTCTTGCGCGCCCGCGCCGGGTCGAGTCAGCTCGCGCTGCTCTCGACCGCAGAAAAAAATACTTTACTGCTTGCGATTGCCGAGGCGATCGAAGCGGGCGAGAAAACAATCCTGGCCGCGAATCGTGAAGATATACAAACGTCAGGCCTGGAAGGCGCGATGCGCGACCGCCTGCTCCTCACCACCGCCCGCATCAAAGAAATGGCGCAGGGCGTGCGCGATGTTGCTGCTCTTCCCGATCCAATCGGCGAAACTCTGGCTGAATGGACCAAATCGAACGGCCTCCGCATCCGCAAGCTGCGAGTGCCTCTGGGAGTGATCGGGATCATCTACGAATCGCGCCCCAACGTCACGGTCGATACCGCGGTTCTTGCGCTCAAAGCCGGCAACGCCATCGTGTTGCGCGGTGGCAAAGAAGCTGCGCGCAGCAATAGGCGCCTGGTCGAGATTATGGTCGCTATCCCTGGCATGCCCAAAGGCGCGATCGAGTTGCTCGATGCGAACACCCGCCAGTCGGTACAAGAACTCATCAAGGCTCGCGGACTGGTCGATGTGGTCATTCCGCGCGGAGGCGCCGGCCTGATCTCGTTCGTGACAGAAAATTCCGCTGTCCCTGTAATCGAGACCGGGGCAGGGAATTGCCACATTTTCGTCGACGAGTCCGCCGACCTCGACATGGCCGACCGCATCGTCATCAACGCCAAGACGCAGCGCCCGTCAGTCTGCAACGCAGCGGAGAAATTGTTAGTCCATGAGCGGATAGCAGCCACGTACGTCCCACGCATCGCGAGCAAACTGATCGAAGCCGGCGTCGAAGTGCGTGGCGACGGAAAATCCCGCAGCCTCGCCGCGGGGCTGAGTATAGGTTCTGTCACCGAGCAGGATTGGCACGAAGAGTATCTCCGCCTGTGCATGGCAATGGGAATAGTAGTCGACGTCGACGCGGCGATCGCGCACATCAATCACTATTCCACCAAACACTCCGACGCAATCGTGACGCGTAGGGAAGAAAATGCGCGGAAGTTCCTGCGCGAGGTCGATTCCTCAGCCGTCTACTGGAACACTTCGACCCGGTTCACCGACGGAGCAGAATTCGGCTTCGGCGCAGAGATGGGCATCAGCACACAAAAACTCCACTGCCGCGGCCCTTTCGCGCTGGCAGAATTAACTTCCTCAAAGTACGAGATTATCGGGACCGGGCAAGTAAGGTAGACGCTCGACACGGCTTTCGTTTCTTAGGCGAAAGGCCTGTTACATGTAGATCTTGCTTCACGCGCTCTCGTCGCCGTAGGCGTTGTGGCCCGTGGGCTCGATTATAAAAACCTTTGATGGGCGTTTCATTCTGCTCCGAACGTCACGCTTAATTACACCTGTGTTACCTTACTACCTTTCACGCCGGAGCCCGATGAAACTTCTCTCTGCAGCCATTCTGTCATGCGTCCTCTTTGTTTCTGGATCGTCTCCAACGGCAGGCGGCAACCCTGCCGTGCCCTTGCCTTCGCCGCAGTCTATCTTCGGATTTCACGACTCTGCCGCCGAATCCGCGGTTGAGTCGCGTTTCCTCGCCGTCCCCGATCCTAGGCTCGCCGAGGAGCATCTTCGCGTCCTGACCAAGGCTCCGCACATGGCAGGCACCGTCGAGGACAAAGCCACTGCTGAGTACGTCGCGCAAAAGTTCCGCGATGCCGGCTTGGATACCGAGATCGTCGAATACAAAGTCTGGATGAACTATCCTTCGGAGATTAGTGTCGACCTGACCGCACCAGCCGGAGTCGAAATGCACGGACCCACGCGCGAGCATGTCGATGGCGACGCCTATGACGACGATCCGCGCGTGGTTATGCCCTTCAACGGTATGTCGCCTTCGGGCGATGTGGAAGCTGATGTGGTTTATGCCAATTACGGCACGCCGGACGACTTCGATAAACTCGACAAACTCAAAGTTGACGTGCGCGGAAAAATCGTCCTCGTTCGCTATGGCCAGAACTTTCGCGGAGTAAAAGTTTTCGTCGCGCAGGAGCGTGGCGCTGCGGGAGTGATCATCTATTCGGATCCCGCTGATGACGGCTGGCGCCGCGGTGACAAGTATCCTGATGGTCCCTGGCGCCCTGACACCGCCGTGCAACGTGGCTCTACCGGATACATGTTCGAATTCCCCGGCGACCCGACGACGCCCGGTATTGCGTCTGTGCCGTCGCTGCCCGAATCGCAGCGAACTCCTCCCGCTCAATCTGCGCAGATGCCGAAAATTCCTGTTACTCCGCTGTCGTATCACGATGCGTGGCCCATATTGCAAAATTTGACTGGACCCGATTCGCCGCGCGAGTGGCAGGGCGCGCTGCCCTTTACTTATCACGTTGGCCCTGGACCTGCGAAATTGAAGATGCACTTGAAGCAGGACTATCAGCTGCGCACACTCTGGGACGTTGTCGGCAAAGTGCGCGGCAGCGAATCGCCTGACGAGTGGGTGGTTTCCGGCAACCATCGCGACGCGTGGGTTTACGGTGCGGTCGATCCCAACAGCGGTACCTCGGCCATGCTCGAATCCGTGCACGGCGTTGGCGAACTACTGAGATCCGGGTGGAAGCCGAAGCGCACCCTGGTGTTCTGCAGTTGGGACGGCGAAGAAGAGGGTTTGATGGGTTCCACCGAGTGGGTCGAGCAGCACGAGTCGGAGCTGGCGAGCGCTCCAGCGTATTTCAATGTCGACGTCGCCGTAACCGGCCAGAAGTTCGGCGCGTCGTCGGTACCCAGCCTCAAACAATTCGTGCGCGACATCACCAAAGCCGTGCCTAGTCCCAAAGGAGGGACGGTCTACGAAGCCTGGCAGAAAGCGTCGCAGCCCGAAGCAGCCAACCCGCAGCCGCCGGCAGAAGCCATTGGAGATTCGCGCCGTGTTCCCAACGCGAAAGACGACGGCGATGTGCCCGTCGGAGACCTGGGCAGCGGCTCCGATTACACCGCATTCCTGCAGCATGAGGGTGTGCCTTCGACCGACATTACTTCGAGCGGCCCTTACGGCGTGTATCACTCCACCTTCGACGACTTCGCATGGTTCAAGAAATTCGGCGATCCGGATTTCGTTTATGTACAGGAGATGGCGCGCATCTTTGGCCTCGAGGCCGTACGCATGGCCGATGCCGACGTTCTCCCTTACGACTACGAGCAGTATGGAAAAGAGATCACCGAATATCTCGATGCGGCACGCAGGCGTTCGGAACGCAAGTTCGGTGACCACGCTCTCGACTTCGGCGCAGTCAACGCCGCTGCAAAGCATTTTCTGATCGCGGGCACAAAGATTCTGGCGAGGCAAGAAAATCCGCCCCACGATCTGGCGCGCCTGAACCTGGCATTACGTAATGCGGAGCGCGCTTTGCTGGTGCCGCAGGGCTTGCCGCATCGTCCCTGGTTTCGTCATGTCGTCTATGCTCCCGGTGAATACACCGGCTACGCCGCGGTCGTAATTCCTGGGGTGAACGAGGCCCTCGACAAAGGAGATAGCGGGCGAGCTCGCGAGCAGTTGGCAGTGCTCGCGGCGGCCTTAGATCGCGCCGCGAGAGTTCTGGAAGGATACAAGTAGAGATTGACCTCCACACCTGGCCTCGGAGAATTCCTGCGCACGCTGCCCGCTTCCGCAGCGGCCACGTTTCTTGCGTTGTTTCCGATCGTCGATCCTCTCGGAGGCATTCCCATCTTCTTTGCCATGACCTCGGACTGGACTGCACAAGACCGGCGCCGCACTGCATTCAAGACGGGATTGTGGGTCTTCGTCATTCTGGTAACGTTTCTGTTTTTCGGTCGATTCGTGTTGTATTTCTTCGGCATATCGCTGCCCGTCCTCAAAATCGCCGGAGGCCTCATCGTCGCCAACACCGCATGGGGCATGGTGACCTCGACTGCCCGGATCACGCCCGCCGAAAGCCACGAGGCGCAAAACAAGGACGACATCTCGCTGACTCCATTGGCCATGCCTCTGATGTCGGGGCCGGGCGCGATCGGCGTGGTCATGGCGCTGGCGGCGCACGTCGATAGCGCTGCTGCTTATATCGGAATGATTATCGGCATCGCCGCCGTAGCGCTTTCCGTGCTGCTCTTCTTCTGGCTAGGCGGACCGCTGGTGCGGCGACTGGGACCGAGCGCGGTGGGCGCCATCAACAAGATATTCGGTTTTCTGATCCTCGCGATCGCCGTCCAACTGATCTGGAACGGCGTAGCCGACTTTAAAAACTAGGTCGCCTGTCTGGGGCTCCTGCCCGCCAACCACATACATTTTCCCCAATTTTTCTGGAACCATCTCCGAAGCGGCGACGTAACTTAATCCAGCGCCTTTGCGCCCGCGAGGTGTTCCATGCCCGGAAACTCTCTTGCCCGCTTTTATCAGGTTCACACAGCGCTTCTGTTGTGTCTTTGCCTGGCGCCGTTGTGCGCTGCCCGCGCCGCGGCCAACAGCGACTGGAATTACGAAGAGACCCACAGCGACTCCCGCGAGTTTGCCGCTGGAGGCATGCTGCATGTGCATTTGAGCGTCGGAGATCTGCACATTCGGCGGGGCGACTCGGCTAGGGTCAGCCTGCGCTATACGGTCAAATCGCGTCACGAGAGAAATGTGAAAGGGGCGCATGTGGACTTCGACGTCCGCGGCAACGATGCCACTCTCGACTTTCATTCGCCTTCCAGCAACACGCAGTTCGACGTGGAACTGGAAGTCCCCTCGAACACGAATCTCGATGTGCACGAAAAAGTCGGCGATGTAACGATCGACCAGATCGAGGGTGACAAGGATCTGAGTCTTGGGGTCGGCGACATCCATGTGGGCAAAGGACAATCGGGCTATCACCTCATCCATGCCAGCACCGGCATAGGCGACGTCAACAGCAACGGATACGGCGCAGCCAGCGGCTGGCTGGGTAAGTCGTTGAAGTACCGCGGCGAAGGCAAATACGAACTGCGCGCCCATGTCGGAGTGGGGGACATCACACTCGAAGGGAAGTAGGTTCAGGCCTGCTTTCGCTTCTCGTGTGTTCCGCCGAAGGCCGGCTAGGCAACTTTTTCTTCGGTATCACATCTGTTCGTACCAGTCGCCGCGGCCGAGTGCTTGGAGCTGTGTTCGGTTATTGATGAACTGAACTCGCGCCCACGGATGATTTGTCGCGCCAAGGCGACCAAGCCGCACACTGTCCCACCCAGCACTACTGCTGCTGCTGCCACTACGGCGATACCCCAGATTTTTCCGATGTCTCCCATGGTCTCGCGCTTCCTCTGGCTGGTGAGAGCGGCAGAATGAACTCACGTTTAGAGGTCTCTAGGATGCCACTTGCGGGGACAAGGAATTGTCTCGAAATCGTAACTTTTGATCAGCAGCCACCCGTCGAGAACCGGAGGGTTTCGTTACGCCATTTTTCGAATCTGCCAAAGTAGTACAGAAACTGTCAACCAAACCATGGTCGCGGACGCAAGCACCAGCCAAGGTCGATGGTGAGGCACAAATTGCCAGACTGCGAGCGCGAAAACCAGCAATCCGATGCTACCCATCGCGGAACCAGCGGCGTCGGCGCTGGCTGCTTGCCTGCCTCGGACGGTTCCGTCCATTCCCTTACTTTGCTTTTTCTCCTGTTCATGTTTCTCAATCAAAGTGGCGCTCGCTGGCAAGATTGCCGGAAATGCCAGGAAGAGTCCGCCCACAACGGGGCCGAACCTGGAAGCGATCATTCCTGCGAGCCCTGTGATCAAACCCCCGAAAAGAAATCGGACCGCATATTGGTACCACTTTGTTTCTCCCAGCACCGACAGATCAACCTGGATTCTCATCGCTGTCACTTATTTGAGTCCGACGTACCAGATTCCGAACGCGACAACCAGCCATACTGGCACGGAGCAGATCGTGACCGCGAGCGCTTTCGTTTTGCGATGCATCAAGATCCAACTGACGATTGAAGAGTAAGCAAAGAACGCGATTGCCCCGGCCATCATGGAATGCGCTTCAACGGCTGCATAGCACGCCCCTTCACTCGCGACCGTCAGGCCCAGAGTGGCAAGGGCGACCGAAGGCGCCGCTCCGAACAGACCGGCGAAACTCTTCGGCTTCAGGAGATCGCCAATGACCGCGAACACAGAAACCACCACACCCCCGATGAGGAATCGAATGAGAATCTGCGTCATGGCGCCGGGTTCTTTATTTCATTCCCGCTTTCACTAGTTTGCGTGCCTGATCCCGCCCCTTCAGACCTAATATGCGATATTGCTGGCCGGAGAGCCTGTGGTAGTTCACGAAGAATTCCTCCAACTCTCGAATGAATGGCTTGCCGAGATCCTTGACCGTCTTGACGTCGGCCCAACTGTGCGCATCTTTTTCGACCGCAATGATCCGGTCATTTCGTTCTTTTCGCTTCCTATCGCCTTGTTCACCTTCAATCACACCGATAGGACGGCACTTCAGCACGCAGCCGGGGAAGGCCGGTTCATCCATGAGAACCAACACGTCCACGGGGTCGCCATCCGCGGCCAAAGTTGACGGAACGAAGCCGAAGTCATAAGGAAACGCCATTCCCGATGGCAGGACTTTCTTGAGTTCAAAAATGTGCTCATCCGCATTCAAGGCAAACTTGTTTCGGCTCCCCTTCGGGGTCTCGATCACCACCCGGAGCAGCTGTTTGTTGGCCGAATCGAAAGGCTTCAGGCGGCCCGGATCTGCCAGACCAGTCTTCTTATTGCTCATTCGTCCTCCAAAATGCGTCGATGTGGATCTGGGCCTCAGACAGAAAGTTTGTTTCGTAAAGACGCTTCCGGTAAATAAGGGCGCCATCCCCTGACATTTCTGTCAGAAAACAGCGCCGCTTGTTCTACTGCGGATTCCAAAGACGTCTATGATCTACGCTGCACTTCGAGATTGCTTCTTTGCTGCCGGCTTTTTGTCTTCCACACCTGTCTCTTCCGCTTGGTTTGCCTCAGCATTGATCTCCCCGGCCAAGCCGCTGAGTTTCTTATCCGTCTCTTTCTCCTCATCTAAGGTTTCGTTGAGAAGAGAAACCTGTTCGGATTCGCCAAGTACCTCCGCGAAAGCCCTCACCGTGCCGTAACCGGCCATTTCATAATGCTCGACACGCTGCGCGGCCCCGATAAGAGCAGCGTCCAGCAACTCGCCGTCATATTCTTCGATCGCTTCGGAACCCTCTTCGATCAGGCCTTCCATCCCTTTGCACTTTTTGCCTTTGGGACTCTCATTCAGTTTCCGGAAAATGGTCTCCAGACGCTGTACATGGCCTTTCGTCTGTTCAAGATGCTCGTCGAAGCCTGCGCGCAAATCCTCGGAAGTCGCTGCTCTTGCCATTTTCGGCAGCGCCTTGACTAGTTGGTTCTCGGCGCTGTAAAGATCCTTGAGTTCATCGATATAAAGTTTCTTCAATCCTTCGCTTGCCATTCTTGACTCCTGTGTTAGGGATGCATTGCGGCTCTATGATGCGGACCGGAATGCAAAGGGCTATAGCTTTCCGAAGAAATCCGGGCCTCCGGTTCACCCGAGCACTTCAGCAACCTGGGTTCCGCTTGCGACTCCCACACGACGCACGCTCACTGAGGGAGAGCGATGAGACGCGTTCTCAGAACTTCGTTGTTCAGGCCTGGCGCGAGGGGTAAGATAGGGGGTCACCTATGGCCACGCCCGCTGTCCTCAAGGCGACTCTAGTAGTAATTTTTCTTTGGCTTCCGTTGTGCGCTCAAGTAGCCGACAAGAAGGGCGAAGCAACGCACGACTTCTCCAAAGAGGGAGCAGTCATCGAGCAATGGAGGACCAATGTGGTTTTCCAATCCGACGGCACTTCCAGCCGCGAGTTCCGCGCCCGGGTGAAAATTCAGTCCGACGCCGGGGTACGGGAGTTCGGTGTCCTGCGTCTTCCCTACCAGGCGTCAGTCGAACGTGTCGAGATACATGACGTTAAAGTCACGAGTCCGAGCGGGACCGTGGTCGCAACTCCTCTCGATTCAATTCAGGATGTGACTTCGGAAATCTATCGCGACGCTCCGTTGTACAGCGACCTGCGGGAAAAGCATATTGCGGTCAAGGGACTCGAACCCGGCGATACTCTGGAATACACCGTCCGGTGGCAGTTAGAAAAGCCTTTCGCCAAGGGACAATTCTGGTTCGGCTATCCGTTTGTAAAGACCGCAGTGGTTCTCAACGAGCAACTGGAGATCAGCGTTCCGCTGGAACGCGAGGTGAGACTCAAAAGCCAAACCGTCCAGCCAGCTACACGCGAGGAAGCTGGCCGTCGCATTTACACATGGAAGAGATCGAATGTGGAAAGCCAGAGTGCGGAGAAGCAAAAAGAACTCCTTGCTTACGACGCTTTTCGCGGGTTGCTCCCGCCGCCCGATGTACTTATCAGCAGTTTTCGTACATGGGAGGAGGTGGGTCGATGGTATGAGGGTTTGCAGCAAGAGCAAATTCAACCGTCGGCCGAGGTGAAGGCCAAGGCGGAGGAACTGACCAAGGGACTCCCGGATGACGATGCCAAGTTACGCGCCATTTACAGCTATGTAAGCCTGCGTTACCGCTATGTGGCGATCTCGTTTGGCATCGGGCGCTATCAACCGCACTCGGCGGCTGAGATTCTCGGCAACCAGTATGGCGACTGCAAAGACAAGCACACACTGCTGGCAGCGTTGCTGGGCGCCATTGGAATCCGAGCGTACCCGGCGTTGATCAACAGCCGGATGACAGTGGATGCCGACGTGCCCTCGCCCGGGCAGTTTGACCATGTAATCAGCGTCGTGGCAAAAGGAAGCGCTTTCTCATGGATGGACACGACGCCCGAAATCACGCCGATCGGAGATCTGGTCTATCCACTCCGCGGAAAACCTGCGCTGGTGATCATGCCGGACAGAATTTCGTTCCAGAACACACCATCCGATCCCCCATTTGCTAACAACGACAAATATACGATCACAGCTAAACTCGACGTCGATGGCACCCTAGAAGCGCATCAGGAGTGGAAGCAGATCGGCGACAGCGAACTTTATTTCCGATACGCTTTCCGCCAGGTCCCTGAGTCGCAATGGAAGGATCTGCTCCAGCGCAACTCTTACGCGGCACAATTGGGCGGAACGATCGGCAATGTACGTGCCAGTCAGCCAGAAAACACGGAGGAACCCTTTGCTGTCGCGTATGACTACACGTTGAAGGATTTTTCGGGCGGCGACAAGCACCGTTTCGTTCTCCCGATTCCTTTGAGGCTTCCGACCGTCAAGGATGAAGACCTTACGCGGACAACTCCCCTATGGCTCGACTTTGCCGGAGAATCGCAGTACGAGATACGAATCGAGTTGCCCAAGGGATGGTCCGCCTTCACCCCGGCGTCCCTAGACTTGAAGGAGCGCTTCGCGGAGTTCCATGGCAGTTCTGAAGTGCATGATGGCGTATTGATAACCAAACGAAGGCTGTTGATCAAAACGAGTTATATCACTCCTGATCAGCTGACGAGTTACAAGGCATTTCAAAAGGCCCTTTCGGACCACTACAACACCTACACGTTCCTTCGCCCATCTTCCGATCTCGGTGCAGCCAGTTCTGCTGCCGCTGCCTTGCAGGGACCTGGCCGCGGAATCGCATTATTACGCCAGCACGTAGCGGACCTTCCCGACAGTTCTAACTCAGAAGCTCTCCAAGCCGAACTAGCCGCGCGAAAATCGCTTCAAATGAAGGATTTTGCGTCTGCGATTGCGGTTTTGAAACAAGCGGTTTCGCTCGACCCACACTTTTCGCGTGCCTGGATTCTGTTGGGTTGGACCTATAACGCAAATGCAGATAAGAGTTCAGCTGTTGAGGCTTTTCAAAAAGGTGTCGAGGCTGACCCGAAGCAGGTCGTTCCTTACAAGGTCCTTGCCTTTTCTTACATGGCTCTCGGGAGGCGAGACGATGCCATCTCGACCTGGCAGAAGTTGCAAAGCATTGCTCCCGGCGATGGCGACATCGTGCTAAATCTCGGCGGCTTATACATAGCCCAGAAGCGTTACACCGATGCGGCACCGTTGTATCAGTCGGCAGCCAAGGCGAACCCCTCCGACGCATTAGCGCAAATGAGGCTTGGCATGGTCCTCTTGCGCTCCCACAGCACGGATCAGGGGATGGAAGCGATGCACCTGGCTCTGGAAATCGATTCTGGCGCCGAAATGCTGAACGATGTGGCTTATGAGATGGCCGAGGCGGACACGAACCTTCCCGACGCTCTGGTCTACTCGTTGAGGTCCGTGAAAGACGTGGAAGAGCGGTCACAAAAAGTGGATTTTGCGAAGATACGGAAGGAGGACCTGCAGATCCCTTTGTCGATCGGTGCTTACTGGGACACACTCGGCTGGATCTATTTCAAGATGGGTGATCTGGTACGGGCGGAGAGCTACCTGAATTCGGCCTGGCAGCTCGCACAGGGTGGAGTAATGGCGGACCATCTCGGTCAAGTGTACGAAAAAGAGAAAAAACTTCCGGCGGCGCTTCACATGTACAGCCTTGCGCTCGGTGCGAGTCCCGGGTTGGAAGACATTCCAGCGCGCATCCGAAACCTGGCCCAGGTTCAACTTCCAGAGAACCGGATGAGTGCGGGAGAAGAGTTGAGCCGCATGCGTAGCTTCAAAATCCCTACACTTACGAAGGAGGCGGTCAGTGCGGATTTCGACGTCTTGATCGTGGCCAGCGGAAAGATACAAGAAGTCGGTTTCCTTCACGGAGCAGAATTGCTCCGCAATGCGGGAGATAGCGTGAAGAAGGCCCGGATCGAAGAGCCGTTCCCTCCAAACTCTACGGCCCATCTAATCCGGAGAGGTATTCTTTCCTGTTCTTCCTACACCGGCTGCAGTTTCGTGTTTTATCCTCCTTCGGTGGCTGCGAGCGCGAACTAGACTCGCCTCCGGGCTTAGTTCTGCTTCTTGGTTGTGTCTTCGAGGTACAGCAGAATGAGTGGCTCTCCGGCGTGGGGTTCAATGCGGCGAGCATTCAGCAGCATAGTGCGCTCGCCGAGATGGGGGAATTTGTGGCGGACTTCGAAATCTTCCACACGTTTGTTGTTGGGGAGAACGTCCTCCAACAACTCCCGCAGTTTCGGAATGTTCCACTGTCCGTCCCCGAGGTCATACACAGCATGGTTCTCGGTCTCGGCACGAGTCGCTGCGAAATCCCGGTAGAAGGCCAGATTGGCGCTGGTAACCCGCAAGTTGGAGTCCAAAATCAGAATTGATTCCCGCGCATTCTCGATCAGTTCCTGGGCGAAGAGATGGGCCAGGTCAAGGCGGTGTTTCATCAGAATGGCGTCGATGTCCTGGAAGCTGACGACGGCCCCGTCTATCCGGCCATCCCATGTCTTGTAAGGCCGTACATGCATCTGGTATCGCCGGTCATCCTTACTGCGCACCTCGAGTTCCTGGGAAGTCACGCGCTCAATGGAGTCCAGTGCCATCTGCCCCAGATCGGACACGTCGAGGTTAGTGCGGAGATCGCTTAACCGGCGGCCAATGTCGCTGGGCAGCAGGTTCAGCAGCTTTTGCGCGGGAGGAGTGAAGCGGCGGATGTGCAGATCCATCCCCACCATCACCACCGAAATGCTGACGTTGTCGAAGAGATTGAGCAGGTCACTGTTAGCGGTCGCGAGTTCCGCATTGCGGTTGTGCAGCTCTTCGTTGAGCGTGGTCAACTCTTCGTTGGTCGACTGCAATTCTTCCTTCGCGGTCTCGAGTTCTTCATTGGTGCTCTGCAGTTCTTCATTGGCCGACAGTATCTCCTCGTTGCCAGCCTTGTACTCTTCGGTCATGGTTTCGTGATCTTCGATTAATCGCTGAAACTGTTCCCGAATCTCCGCCACTTCACTTTTCAATCGAGCGGTTTCCCGGTTGGTGGCATGCGTGGCTTTGGTCAATTTCTTACGGGCTTCTCTGCCTCCGGAAGGTTCGGTTGCCGGCGCATCCTGAAAAACGACGACATAGAATCGCCCCAGCCTGCCTTGCTCGCGAATGGGAATGATTTCCAGGTCCACCACCCGCGTGCCGCCGTTGGACTGGATGTGCACGCCCTCCTTGCGCACCGGTACTCGCCCTTTTTTTGCTTTGCTTAAAGCGGCGCGCAGGTCCACGAGCAATCCCTCGCGGGCCATCTTCGACAGGCTGAACGTCGGATGTCCGGTCGCAGGTTCCAGGTACGCCCCAGTCTTCCCGCGGAACTGAACGATCTCCATATCCTCGTTGATTACGATGCTGGCGGGGACGAAGCGGTTGACCAATACCCGTTCGGCTTCCTTCTCGACCGTGTTGACGGCCTCGGACTCACGAGGCAACCTCGTTTCCTCGTCCCGGCGAATGCCGTAGTCGAGCCCGCTGAAGTAAGTGAGTGGGGGGGCAGGAGCTTTCTTCTTCTGAAAAATCTTGTTCTTCCGGTCGACCGGCGCGAAGTAGTCGGCGAATGTGCCCAGACTTTCCGATTCTCCCAGCATCAGGTAGCCGTTCGATTTCAAGGCGTAATGCAGCGTCGGGATCACGCGCTGCTGCAAGACTGGTCCCAGATAAATCAACAAGTTGCGACAGCTGATCAAATCCAGATTGGAAAACGGAGGATCCTTGGCCACATTTTGCTTGGCGAAGATGCACATCTCGCGCACCGACTTGTTGATCTGGTACCCGCCATCCAGGGGCAGGAAAAATCGCTTAAGCCGTGCGGGCGAGATGTCGGCGACCGAAACTTCCGAGTAAAGGCCGGCCCGGGCGCGCTCGAGCGCGCTGTCGCTGATGTCGGTGGCGAAAATCTGAAAAGGAATATTACCCAGGCCAGCGCGGGCGGTTTTCTGGGTGTGAAGCCAGATGTACTCCAGCAGCGCCATGGCCAGCGAGTAAACTTCCTCCCCGGTAGAACATCCGGGAACCCAAATCCTAATCGTCCCGCGGTCTTTGCCGTCCTGAAATAAATAGGGGAATGCGTGTTTGCGCAACGCCTCGAAAGTTTCCGGATCACGGAAGAAACCGGTGACGTGAATCAGAATATCCTGGTACAACTCCTCGACTTCACCCGGAGTGTTGCGGATGAAGCGCACGTAGTCGTTCAGAGTCTCCAATTTGTGCACCACCATGCGGCGCTTGATGCGGCGATTTAGCGTGGTGTGCTTGTAGTGTGTGAAGTCGACGCCGGTAGCCTTGTCGATCAGAGACATGAGCGCTTCCATTTCATCTTCCGAGGCGATCGCAGGCTCCGGTTGTTTGGCTGGCACTGGTGCGAGATACGGATGCTTGCCGACCCGGGTCAATTCTGTGGCAATCGCAGCCGGGGGCACCACAAAGTCAACGCAGCCTGCGCTGATCGCACTGTGCGGCATGCTGCTGTATTTGGCGGAATGCTCGTCCTGGGCGAAGGTAATTCCCCCGGCAGCCTTAACGGCGCGTGAACCTGCCGTGCCATCCGAAGCTGTGCCTGAGAGAATCACGCTAATGGCGCGCGGGCCGCGGTCTTCGGCCAAAGAACTCAGAAAGTGGTCAATGGGAAGATGCTGCCCACGAGTGAGCGTGCGCTCCGAAAGCCGCAGGGCGCCCCCTTGTATCGTCATATCCCGGTTGGGAGGAATTACGTAGATGTGGTCCGGCCGCACCACGACGCCGTCGATGATCTCGGCCACTGGAATTGATGTTTTCCGGGAAAGAATTTCCCGCAGTTCGCTGGCATGCATGGGGTCGAGGTGCTGCACTAGCACGAACGCCATGCCCGTTTTTGCGGGCAGGTGACTCAGTAACTCCGAAAAGGCCTCTAGGCCTCCCGCTGAGGCACCGATGCCGACGACGGGGAAGTTCTCAGGATGGGAAGCGCGAGCCGTCGAAGGCGCCCGGTTGCGCTGAGACTTCATTCGTAAGACGGAACTTTTCATTACGACTTGCCTGGGCGGACTACTCTGGCGACCGGCGGGTACAGTACGGCGATTTGGGCGAGAAAACCCGCTATTTACAAAGGACCTACACGGCGACTTAGTCCGCAGCGCCGAATGTTAGTCTAGCCCGAAGGGCCGGTCAATAGAACAGAGGCGCTATCTTTGCAGTTATTCCGGAATTGGGAATTAGTAAGCGTCGCGCAGGAGTGTGGCGCGGGCGCTCCTGCCCGCGGAATCTAACCATGGACAAGTTCGCTATCGCAGGTTCACAACTACTTGCAGTAGACATCCAATACCTTCGAAGCGGAATATACCAGCCTTCCAATATTGATGGGTTGCGGACAGGAGTGCCCGCATCACGCTGGCTACCGTGCCGCTTCACGGACTTCTAACTAGCGGCCCTCGTTGCTTACTCCGTTCGCCAGGCTCAGCGCATAGTCGGCCGTACAGCCCTTCAGGAAATCCACATCTTCTCCCACAAGCGGGCTGTCCGATCCCAGGAACTGATGGACATCGCCGCAGACGCCGTTGCGGTAGGCGAGCAGCGCCTGCGCTAGAGGCAGGTCGCCTGCAGAGACGTTCCTCAAGGGAACCACGATGGGCTTTTTTGCGTGCTGCTCCAGAAATCCGGCGAACATCAGTTCCTGCTGGTACAAGGCGTTGCCCCGTGGCGTTGCATACTCCAGGTAGGGAAACAGATCGGAATCGACGACATGGGCCGAGACGCGGTCGCCGTGAGGCAATTTCGATACTTTGCGGTCGAGTATGGTATCTAGCCCTGTGGGACTTAGAAACTCGTGCATGCTGGAATCATCGAGAACAATCTGATAGGGGATCTGATAAATCGCCTGCGGAGAAATGAAACTTGAATTGTGATGAGAGTGCGCCAGAGCTTGGATGCGGTTCCAATCCAAAGTCAACGGCTCATCGCTGGCGAGAAGTTGCCCCTGGCCTCCCGAAGACCACAGAACAACATGCTTGAAGCGGGAACCGACGGTGTTCAAGAGAATCCACAGATCGGTCAGGCGCATGTGGTGGAACTGGACCCACTGCTGGAAGATTCCGCCGGGCACGAGCTTCTGGTGGACAATGGAATAGAAATCCGATGAGTAGAGGTTGGCGGCACCGGCAAACCAGATGCTCGTCAGTTCAACGGAGATGACGTCGTAGTGATCGCGCGAAAGAGCTAGCACGTTGCGGCCGTCGTCATGAATCACGGTGACCCGCGGATCATCGAGAATGCCGCCATTGGCATCATGAAAAAATGTTCTGGCGCCGTGCAGAATTGGTTTCGAGAGTTCCGCGAGTTGAATCTGCTGAAAGCCGAGATCGGCTAGAGCACGCACCGTCACGCCAGTTCCACATCCGATGACGAACGCCTTTTCGTTCTTCGCCGAGGCCAGCCCGGGCAGAAAACCGAAAGCAAACTGGGCGCTCATCTCGGTGCTGTTGTTGCCCTGGAATTTGCCATTGGTGCGCAATTCGAGCGTACCGTCGACCCGACGCGACACCGTCACAAAACCGCTCTCCGCATCTTCTCCCATGTAGAGCAACGGTTTGTACTGCCCCTCGGAGCTGAGTCCGAACCATGTGCTGCGATTCGAAAGCAGCAGCGACGGGGGCCACGATGGAACGACCAACGCCAGCAAAGCAAATGCCGGTAGGACGGCGGCAGATTTAGAGGCTGAGATCAGGCGCTGTCGCGCGCTGCGCGGGGAGCGGCGATAGAGGATCCAGGCAATCAGTCCGAGAAGCAGCGCTAAACCTTTGAGCGTATATTCGCTGCCCACGAGTGGAATCAGAATGAAGTCTCCGACGAACAATCCCAACAGACAACCGAACGTGTTGATCGACAACAGGAATCCAACCGAGCGTGCTTCGTGCTGGTCCGACACGCCGACTGCCAGCAGGCGGGGAAAAATCCGAGAAAGCAGAAATCCGACCGGAACAATGAGAAAGCACGCAATCACGACGCGCGCCGCTTCGCGAACCAGGAATCCGGGAGAAAAAAGTCCGAGGAAGCTGAACAGCAGTGGAGACAGCGCGTAGAACGGGATAGAGATGGCGAGCGCAACGCTGCCCCAAAAGACCAGCCACGTGAGCGGTGTTCTGGAATCGGAAGCCGGTCGTTCCTCGCGCTTTGCGGCCAGGTAGAGCGCCAGCAGCACAGCAAATAACATGTTAGCGAAGGCGTATATGCTAGTGCCGATCACCGCGGCCAGCAAATGAGTCCAGACAATCTCAAGGGCAAAAATCACGAGACCGGAAAGGAACGCCAGAAACCAGACCATGGCTGCCGAAAGAACTTCTTCGGTATCGGCTCTGGCGGGCGGTTGAAGTATCTCCCGATCAGCCTGCATGCCGACGAGATCAGGAACGCGAAAGCGAAAGACAAGCACGGCGATGAGAAAGTTCGCCGCGCATGCCAGGATCGTGGCTCCCCACAACCCGAAGTAGGGCAAGATCAGATAAGCGGAAATCATGACTCCAGCCATGGCTCCGAGCAGGTTGGCGGAGTAAAGTTCGGAAATCGTGACCGTGGCAACCGGATCACGATCGCTGCGCGGCCCGCTGCGAGCGCAGACGCAACGGACCATGACCGGCAGTGTCGCTCCCATCAACGTGGTCATTGGGAGCAGCGCGATCAGTGCAACGATCGCGCGAAAGGAAATCGCAGATAGAAGAGAGAGCGCAGTCGGGCTGGTAACCACGCGACTAAGCATCGACAGGTAAGCCATGTACACAATCAGGCTGCCGACCCCGCACACTCCGATTCCAACCTCGAGCGACAGATATAGATACTTATTTCTCCGAGGCGTGAACCGGTCACAAAATAATCCCGCCAGGACGCCGCCCAGCGCCAGACCTGACATATAGGCGGCGACGACGATCGTCGTGGATAGCAGCGCGCTTCCGAGCACGTAGGAGAAAATCTTTTGCAGCACCACCTGGTAGATCAGCGCTGCCATTCCAGACAGGACGGCCCAGTAGATGCCCGGATGTCTGGATGCGAAATGAGTTCGGAAGTACATTCGTAAGAAAGTGTCTAGTTCTTACCGTCGGCCGATGCACGCAGCACGCCGCCCTGAAGATGCATTCGAATGGCTTGTTCGACGGAGACCATTTTCTTAAGCGTCGTGCGAACCTCGACTGCCTTGGGGCTGTCCGGCGGCAAAGCAGTACCGGCAGGGAAGTGATCAGTATCGTTTTCGAACGCGGCGCCGGAGTCGTTCTGCTCCATGTAGTATTTGCCGTCGTCCCAATAACCGTCGGCTCCAAACAGCATATCCGCCAATAGGAAGACGCGTCGATGTTCGAGAGACGGATCCCAGATGGGGCTTCCTTCCTCCCACTCGCGGCCGGTTTCTACTCCCAGCAGATCGAGCACCGTGGGTTGAATGTCGATGTGCGAAGTCGGCCAGTCAATGCGCTCGGTAGACTTGAGCAGACCCGGAACGTACACCACGAGCGGGACATGGAACGACATGTCGTCGATCCTGCCCAAGGGAAGGTCCGGATGTTCGGCCTTGAACCGTATGCCGTGGTCGCCGGTGACGACGATGATCGTCTTGTCGAGAATATTCGTTTCTTCGAGCGCGCGGATGATTTCGCCCAGCCATGCGTCCTGGTAGACGACAAGGGCGTGGCCGCGCTGGTCCATGTTCGCGCTGGTCATGGGTTCGTTCGGATTGTTGTCCATGGCCGGCCAGGGAGCGTGCCCGAGTTCGGGAGAGAATTGCACCGCAAATTTCTGGCCACGGGCTGCCCAACTGCGAATATCACTTTCCAGCCCATGCAATGGTGCGGCATCACGCTTGACGCGTTCCTCCCAAGGCAGGCCAAGCTCCATGTTCGGCAGGAATGCGATGGTTTTGAGGTCGGAGTTCACCATCCGTTGAAAGCCAAGATCTTTGAGCATGGCGATATCGCCACCGCCGTCCCAGGAATATCCGTAGAAGGCGGTCTCATATCCTGATTGCCCCAGGCTGCGGATCATACCCGGGACCGCGACATCTCCAGCCAACCATCCAAAATCCGCCGTCATGTAATCGGAGGTGAGAATGCTGAAGGTTGCCCGGTTCGTCGCTGGAAACGTGGTGTAGTGATGCGCGGATACAAACGCATGCTCGCGCAGCTGTCGCAGATTTGGCATGTCATGCAAGTCGCCGATGACAGGATCAAGAATCCGCTCCGGCGCAGTCTCAAGAATCAGCAGGATAACGTTGTAATCCTGAGCCTTGCCAAAATATTGGGGCGACTTATTGTCAAGCGGGGCACGGGCCGTTTCGCGGTAGAGCTGGCGCAATTCTGGCACGCTCAACTTGAGAATCGCCGGGTCTACGGTGACCGAATCGGTGAAGGTTGCCCGAATCATGGTGGTCAGCAAATCGGCATTGAAGATGCCATGAATACCCTTCGGCACCCAGGTCACCACCAACCCACACACAACTGCAATGGCGCCGATCAGGATTGCCCGCCACAGCCAGCCTGCAACTCGGCTTTCCGGTCTACGGGCAACGTAGGAGGCGACGACGATCGAGATAATTCCCAAGACTCCTGCGACCAAGAGTTCTAGTACGAGTCTTTTGCCCGGGGTCCCGGTTCCGGATTCAGGGTGTGCGAACCACCAGCGCATACCCTCCCGGATAATCTGCACATTGGCGAATCGGCCGATCGAGAGGAAACTCCCATATTGAGCAAAGAGAATTACTTCACAAAGAAAGGCGATAAGTGCGAGGAACCAAGTCCACAGCCAGCGCCGCCGGGGAGACAGGAAATAAGCTAGGCAAAAAAACAGAATCGGGATCAAGAGGCAGCTCACCAACAGGTCGCCGCGCAGAAACGTGATGCGCTCGATCAGTGTGACACTCTCCACGCCCCGGCCCGAGGCAATGGCGGCTTTTTCCAAACCGGTATTCTTGAGCACGCGGGTCTTGAGAAAGATGTCGGTGGCTGCCACCACCGCCCACGGAGAGACCGAGAATGCGGCTGCTTGGATACGGAAACGGAGAGTCGGGGTTGACGTCAAATGGCGCTTGGTTCAGACGCTATCAGTGTTGCGTCTTGCAATAGCCATCAATCAATGCCGGCTAATGCACAGGCTCACCCAACACTGCGTTACGTAGCGGTATAACACGACGCATACTCGACATCAAGAACGAACTGTCGCACCCGACGTTGCTACCAAGAGGACCAGTGCTGATTAGGATACCTGTCGGCCTTTGTAGCGGAGTTCAGATTCCGGCGACGTTCGCGCTCTATGCCGCGGATTAAGGACTTCGACTACTCGCTCGTCCTCGGTCTTACATGACAGCAGGGCCGCCGAGTTTTCAGGGTACCTTTACCACTGTGAGACCCTGGGAAAAGCCACTGTCGGCCAGTCCCGAGATGGATGCGACCGCCCCTGTTGTCTCGTCGATGCTCAACACCGTGATCGCTGTCCCACCAACATACAGAAACTCTCCCGACGGGTCCGCGCTCAGGTTGCTCGGAAACGTGACCAGCCCAAAATCAAACGGGGAATCGGACGTGGGAGTCAAGGCCCCACTGTTGGGATCGACGCTGAATCCGAACAACAAGCCATCCATGGTGCCCTGCGCATACAGAAAGTTTCCGGAAGGCGTGAAGGCTATCGAATAGGTGAAAACTTCAGGGTTTGTTGGATCAATGGTGAACGGCGAACCCGCCATCTGCGTCAGAGCGCCCGACGTATCATCGATGGTGAACGCGGCGATAGCCCCTGCGTATGGCATGGCGGCGTAAAGAAACTTGCCCGAGGGAGCGACCGCCAGTCCATCGGGGCCACCTTGAACCTGGGTGGGAAACGGTGAGCCTGGAATCGGTGAAAGGCTTCCGCTGGAAGGGTCGATCGTAAATGCCGAGATGCCCCCCAAGGGATCGTTGCTATCGGATACATACAGGAATTGGCCTGACGGGTCGACAACCACTCCCGCCGGTTCCGCGCCCGTAGCAAAAGGCGATCCTGAAACGGGGGTCAGGGAGCCGGTCGCGTTGTCGATGGCAAAGCCCGCGACTTCATTTGAGGCTCCGTCGGGGACATAGAGGAATTTGCCGGAAGGGTCCGCGGTCAGGCTGTCAATCGTGACAGGAGCCCAGCCGGTAGGCATCGGAAACGGTGAACCGCTGATCGCGGTCAAGCCGCCAGCTGAACTGATGGAAAAACCGTCAATTCCGCCCGCAGCTCCATCATCCGCATACAAGAAAGTGCCTGCGGGATTCGTGCAGATGCCGTAACCGCCGGTGTTCCCGGTGAGAACCGACGTTTGGGTTAAGGCTCCGGTGCTGGTATCGATGCTGAACGAAACAACGTGCCCTTGGGCGGCATCGAACAGAAACTCGCCACCCGGCGGCGGTGGCGGCTGTGTGCCCCCGCCCGGAGAGTGTCCACCTCCTGCACACCCGGTCAGGGCCAGCGACAAGGCCAAGGAAACACAGAATACAGAAGGGGCCCTAAAGGAACTCAACCGCATCGGTTTCCTCCGCCCAATAGACTACTTCAGCGAGACCAATCTCTCCACCAACTGCGAGTAATCCTTCTTCTCGATGCCGTGCACCTGCTTGTTGTACTCGTCCACTTTCGACGAATAATTCATTGAGCAGAATTTCGGGCCGCACATGGAGCAGAAGGCGGCTTCTTTGTAGAAGTCATCCGGGAGAGTTTCGTCGTGCATGCTGCGGGCCGTCTCGGGGTCGAGGGACAGGGCGAATTGTTTTTCCCAGTCGAATTTGTAGCGGGCGTAGCTCAGCGCGTCGTCGCGGTCGCGGGCGCCCGGGCGGCCGCGGGCGATGTCGGCGGCGTGGGCTGAGATTTTGTAGGCGATGATGCCGTCTTTCACGTCTTTTTCGTTCGGCAATCCTAAGTGCTCTTTGGGCGTGACATAGCAGAGCATGGCGGCACCGTACCATCCGATCATGGCTGCGCCGATGGCGCTGGTGATGTGGTCGTAGCCGGGGGCGATGTCGGTGACGAGGGGGCCGAGCGTGTAGAAGGGAGCCTCGTGGCAGAGCTCGACTTCTTTTTCGACCTGTTCTTTGATCTTGTCCATGGAGACGTGGCCGGGGCCTTCGATCATGACCTGGACGTCTTGCTGCCACGCGATTTTCGTGAGCTCGCCTAGAGTTTTGAGTTCGGAGAATTGGGCTTCGTCGCTGGCGTCGGCGACGCAGCCGGGGCGGAGGCCGTCGCCGAGCGAGAAGCTGACGTCGTATTTTTTGAAAATCTTGACGATGTCGTCGAAGCATTCGTAGAGGAAATTTTGTTTGTGGTTGTAGGCCATCCACTGGGCGAGGATTGCGCCGCCGCGGCTGACGATGCCAGTGATGCGCTTGGAAATCAGCGGGAGATATTGGATGAGGACGCCGGCGTGGATGGTCATGTAGTCCACGCCTTGGGCGGCTTGCTCTTCGATCACTTCGAGCATGACGGCAGCGTTGAGGTCTTCGACACGCTTCACTCTGGCGATGGCTTCGTAGATCGGCACTGTCCCAATGGGGACTGGCGAATTGCGCAGAATCGCTTCGCGGATTGTGTGAATGTCCCCGCCGGTGGAGAGATCCATCACGGTGTCGGCGCCATAGTGGACGGCGGTGTGCAGCTTCTTGAGTTCTTCTTTGATCTCCGACGTGACCGCCGAGTTGCCGATGTTCGCATTAATCTTGCACAACGAGGCCACGCCGATCGCCATTGGCTCCAGTTCAGGATGGTTGATGTTGGCGGGAATGATCATGCGCCCGCGGGCAACTTCGTCGCGCACCAACTCAGGAGTCAGTTTTTCTTTGTGGGCGATGTAGCCCATTTCCTCCGTGATCACGCCCTGACGCGCGTAGTGCATCTGCGAAAAATTGCCATCGGCATTTTCCTGCTTGCGCCGCGCCAGCCATTCCGTGCGCGGCTTAGGGACGCTGGAACCGTTGCCGTTGCTCTTGCCGCCGTTACTGCCATTGCCGTTCCAGGGAGTCGAGATCGGTGTGGTCATGGATTCGGATCAATCCTCAGAGAAATTTTCCGTGAGTTCGATTATACCCGTCTGTAGAGAAGCGATTGCCGTGATGCGGCTTTGCGCTGACTGCTCATGGGGCTGCGGTAGAATCATCGCAGCATTTTGCCCGCCAGACCCCTGCGCTTTCAGGTGGCAGGATACGGGCGTTCTGATTCCAATGTGTTTGCGGATTACAGTTCTGAAAATCTCGATTGCGCTTTGTACTGCACTGTTTTCCTCCGGCGTTTGTTGGTCACAGAATCCACCATTGCACCCGCTTGGCCTGCGAGTCATCGTTGTCGCTACTTCCTCGAAGGCAGGGGAAGTTCTCGATCAACTCAAGCAAGGCCGGGACTTTGCGGAGTTGGCCAAAGCGAAATCGTCCGACCCAACCGGGGCAAATGGCGGATACATGGGCCGTCCCGACCCCGGCACTCTTTGCACTGAGCTTCGAGACGCCCTGAAGGGACTCGCTCCTGGAGAAATCACCGGCATCGTGCAGGTGCCCGCCGGCTACGCCATTCTTAAGGTCTTGCCGGATTCCGAAGTGCCCCCGGGCAACGCGAATTCCACTCCGCTTCCCTGGGCCACGGCTGCATGTGCCGTTCATCCGGCGATTCTCGTCTCAGGATTCGGTGAGGCCCTCACCATCTTCAAAGAGTTTCCCAAATCTGACGGCTGGAACCGGGACCTGTATCAAATCTGCGCCGTCAGTCGCGTCGCTGTCCCGGTCACGCTCGATCGCCTCGATAAAGCCCTGAACCCGAACAGCCCCCAGGCCTCAAGTGTGGCGCCTCTCGACCTGATGCAGGCACACTACGCATCGGCCGGACTCCATGCCTACGAAGGCGAAATGTCGAAGGCGATGGAAGAGTGGAACGCTGCCAACAAAATTGCCAAAGCCAGCGTCCCAGACGCCCTGCCCATGATGCGAGAGACCCTGGGCGTCGCCTACCTGCACAAGTCCGAAATGGAAAATGGCGCGTACAGCGCTCCGGGCGACAAGTGCATTTTCCCTCCGCGTCCTGACTCGCCCTATCCGACATATTTGAAGAAGGAGGACTCGGAAAAGGCCGTCCAATTCTTTCTGCAATATCTGGCGCAAAAGCCCGACGACCTGGAAGTGAAGTGGCTGCTGAATCTGAGCTACATGACGCTGGGCCAATATCCGCAGGGAGTCCCGGCGAAATATCTGCTGTCGCCTTCGAGTTTCAAATCGAAGGAAAACATCGGACGATTCGTCGACGTGGCCTCCGCCGCCGGACTGAAGTTTTTCGGTCAGGCCGGCAGTGTAGTCGTCGATGACTTCGAAAATAACGGCCTGCTTGATGTGCTCATCTCCAGCAAAGACTACTGCGAGTCGCTGCACTACTTCCACAACAACGGCGACGGAACTTTCACCGAACGCACTCAGCAATCAGGATTGGCCGACGAACTCGGCGGACTGAATATGGTGCAGGCGGACTACAACAATGACGGCTGCATGGACGTCCTGATATTACGCGGAGGATGGGAATTCCCCATGCGGAAGTCTTTGCTGCGGAACAATTGCGACGGTACGTTTACCGACGTAACCAAACAGAGCGGGCTGGGAGAGGTGATGACTGCAACCCAGACCGCAGCGTGGGCCGACGTCGACAACGACGGCTACGTCGATCTGTTTGTGGGAAACGAAAACGGCCCAAGTCAACTCTTCCGCAATAAAGGCGACGGAACCTTCGAAGATATTTCCCACGCCGCCGGCGTCGACAAAGTCGCCTTCACTAAGGGAGTCGTAGCGGCTGACTACGACCAGGACGGCTACATGGATTTCTACGTCAGCAATTACTTCGGAGGAAATTTTCTCTACCATAACAATCACGACCGCACGTTCACCGAAGTCGGCAAGCAAGCGGGCGTGCAGGACACCCAGCGGAGCTTCGCCGTCTGGTGGTTCGACTACAACAACGATGGCTGGCCCGACCTCTACGTGAGCAGCTACTACGGCAGCGACGAAGAGGTCATGCGCACTTACCTCGATCAACCTCACACCGTCCAGACCATGAAGATTTACAAGAACCTGGGCGACGGCACGTTTCAGGACGTCACCAAAGAAGTCGGGATGGATAAAGTCTTTATGCCGATGGGATCGAATTTCGGCGATGTGAATAACGATGGCTATCCGGACATTTATCTCGGCTCGGGAAATACTTCGTTCGCGGCCATGCTGCCTCACGTGTTGCTGCTCAACAACGAAGGCAAGTCGTTTGTGGATATCACGGCCTCTTCCGGAACCGGCGAACTGCACAAAGGGCACGGCATCGCGTTTGCCGACCTCTCCCGCGACGGCAACGAGGACATCATCGCCCAGATCGGCGGCGCCGTTCCCTCTGACGCCCACGCGTTGCGGGTCTTCAAGAATCCCGGCAGCGGCAACGATTGGATCAACGTCCACTTGGTGGGAGTTAAAACCAACCGGGCCGCAATCGGCGCGCGCATTAAAGTCACAGTGCAGGATCGCGGCCAGTCCGAGCGCTCGATTTACAAAACCGTGAGCAGCGGTGGGTCGTTTGGCGCCAACCCCATGGAGCAGCACATTGGCCTCGGAAAGTCGGCTAAAATCTTGAATCTGGAGATCTGGTGGCCGACGAGCAACACCAGGCAGAACTTCTCCACCTTGAGTGCGAATCAGTTCATCGAGGTTAAAGAATTCGCCAAGGATTACACTCCGCTGAAGCGAACGGCCGTGCATCTGGGCGGGGCCAGGAAGACTCCGGCCGTATCCCCGAGAAGAGTCGCTGCCAGAGCTGTTGGCGGAAAGCAATAGTTAAACGTGAAGCGCCGGGACCCTCGCTGGCCCTCGAACACCGTCAGAGTCGTTATGAAATTTGGTATCGCGCTGTCGGTTCTGCTCCTGATCATCGCGGCTCCCGGCGTGACAGGGGAAACGCACGCCATCTCTGGCCTGGTGCTGTCTGTCGATGCAGCCCACAAATCGATTACTGTATCGTGCCAGAGCGTCCCGGGTTATATGGACGCCATGACCATGCCCTTTGAGGTTCGCGACGCAAAAGACCTCGACGGCATCCGCCCCGGCGCCAGCATCGATTTCACGCTGGTAGTGGATGGAGATTCCTCCTATGCGAAAGATATTCGCATCCACCGCTACGAAAACCTGGAGCAGGAGCCGCTCGAAGCGCGGCGCCTGTCCATTGTCAGCAAACTCGCCAATCCCGCGGCCGCGGCGAGTGTCTTAAACACGCAACAATCTGTGCCCAATTTCACCCTGACCGACCAGGCCCGCAACAAGATCGCGTTCTCTCAATTCAAGGGGAAGGTTGTCGCACTCAGCTTTGCCTATGTACGGTGTCCCAATCCCGCTTATTGTTACCGCTTGACCAATCACCTCGGAGAACTCCAAAAGCGTTTCGCGGCGAATCTGGGTAAGGACCTGGTGTTGCTCACCATCATTATCGACCCCGAACACGATCAAAATGATGCGATCAACAAATATGCGGAAATGTTCAATGCCCATCCTCAGACCTGGCATTTTCTGACCGGCCCACTGCCAGATGTGCAGCGCGTCTCACGTATGTTTGGGATGGAGTTCTGGAGCGATGAAGGGTTTCTCACCCATTCTTTTCACACCGTCGTCATCGACCGCGAGGGCAAGCTCTTTGCGAACCTGGAAGGAAACCAGTTCACGTCAGAGCAACTCGGCGACCTGGTACAAACGACCCTGAATCGGCCGGTTGCCAAGTGACTGCACCGAAAGCTAAACAAATCACGTCGGAGTGGACGCCTTCGTCCGGCCAGCCCCGATTACTGCTCATGCAGGACGAATATCTTCCCTTCCACCCCTCACAGGGACGTCCCAGGCTCTATAAAGCCGCAAGGGTTCCCTAGAGCCGTACGGGTCCCATAAAGCAGAAGGAGATCCTGATGAGGACAGTGCGCCTAACCTGGTCAGATTTTCCTTTGCCAAACGCCGCTCACTTTTCTGCATCCTAAGTTCGGTTCAGTCTCGCGACTGGCATCTGGTACTGACTATTTCCGGGAGGAAGCATGACTCGTTACGGCACGTTAGGAGATTATCGCTTTGCTGACACGCAGGAAGCCGCAATCGATATTCGCGGCTCAAAGGTTTACGGACCCAAAGACCAAAAGCTGGGTGAGATTGACGACGTGATCTTCGATGAAGCCACTGGATCGATCGTATTCCTGGTCGTCGACACAGGGGGATGGCTTTCCAGCAACAAGTTCATCGTGCCGCCGCAGGAGGTTCGTCCCTCGCTGCAACACGAAGATGATTTTCTGGTCGACCTGACTAAAGAGCAGATTGAGAGCTTTCCACCCTACGACGGAAAGGCTTTAACCTCAGAAGAAAAATGGGCTGACTATGAAAGACGCTATCGCTCGAAATGGGTGGAGAAGCCGGTAATGCACCGCGAGTCGACAGACCGCAACATTACTCCCACAACCAAGCAGCAAATCGATGCGGGTACAGGAACAATTCCATCCGCCGAAACCGACACCGCAGAGATAGACACTACAGCCGTGGTCGCGCCGCTTCACGCACAGGGAACGATGGAAGTCTCTCCTGCTGGACCGTCGCTTCGCTGGACGGCATTCGAAGATACGCTACGTAAGCGCCGCGGAGACGTCTTGCAGTCCTCGATCGATAACGTGAAGAGGGATGATGCCAGCCGAGCGTCAGCTGAACTCTCATCCGAGCAGGAGCGCCGCAAAGCCAGTTAGGCGCGGCGAGGGAACAACTCATGCACGGGCGGACGTCCTCGTCCGCCCTTTGCGCGACGAAGTTTCTGACTTTTGCGGCTTCGGACGACGCGTTTGGGGTTACACGGATTGTGCCGGTATCCGCCGGCGCACGATCCACTCGGCGACCAGCAGGTTCGGTACCCAGCATAGCCAGGAAACCGTGATGTAAGTCGGCCGGAAAGGCCAGTGCAGCACGCCGAGCAGGAGAGGCATGTAAATCCGAAGAGTAACCGCAGCAAGGGTCAGAGCGAAATTCCGGACCATCCACCGGCGGTGATCATTAATCTCTCCACGCCGGACCATGCGGTACCCTTGCACTCCTGTGAAGAACCACAGCGCAGCCAGAATGCCGAACCCAAAATGAGTGGGCAGGCCTTCAAGCGATACCACTGACATGGTCAGGGAAACTGTGTGAGTTAAGCCAACAGGGAAGCTGGCGTCAAACCGACCCCAGACCCCAGACCTCAAATCCGAACATCTCGATCAGCAACGAATAAGACCTGGATCACCGAGACCTGCATCAACATACGCATTCCACCGCCGTAAGATTCTCGATAATTTAGCAATATAAATATAAAACGATCAACGGTTGTTATGTCTTGGACCGTTCTTCGCGGATATGGCGGGGCGAACTGTGCGGTCTAAAGCTTTCTCTTGCGGACAACACCAACTCTGTCCAGCGGTAGTGGGCGACTTTGGATCAAACCAGCCCACTACCTGTCCAGCAATCAGATTGCTCATCCGCGAAACACGGCTTAGAATCTGACCGCTGACAAAATCAGGAGAGATCTTCCCATGCGCCTGTTCCGTTTCTCACTGGCCTTCATCGTATTCGTGACCGCCACCGCTTTCTCGCAATCCGCAGAGACCGCCAAGCCGAGTTCGCGATTCAGCATAGACAACATCGACAAGAGCGTTGATCCTTGCGTGGATTTCTACCAGTACGCCTGCGGCAACTGGATTAAGCAAGCGGAAATTCCCGCCGACCGCGCGGCCTGGCAGAGCTTTTCCGAACTGGACGAGAGCAATCTCGACGTCGAGCATGCAATCCTCGAGAAGGCCGCCACCGGCAGCGCGGGCCGCAATGCCATCGATCAGAAAATCGGCGATCTCTACGGTTCCTGCATGAACGAAAAAGCAGTTAATGTGAAGGGAATCGCTCCGATCAAGCCCGAATTGGATCGCATCGCCGCCGCAAAAGACAAGGGCGCACTCGTGGAAGAGATTGGGCGCCTGCGCATGATCGGAGGCACATCGTTATTTGCATTTTATGCCGCTCCAGACCTGCACAATGCCGACCAGGTTATCGCTTATATCGATCAAGGCGGCCTCTCGCTGCCCGACCGCGATTACTACATCAAAGACGATGCCGACAAAGTTGAGATGCGCAAACACCTGGCGGAATATGCCACGCAATTGTTTGGGCTCGCCGGCCAGACCCCGCAACAAGCGGCCTCTTCCGCGCATACTGTGCTGATGGTTGAAACTCTTCTTGCAGCCGACGCCATGGACCGTACCAAGCGGCGCGATCCGAAGAATCGCGATCATAAGATGACGCGTGACGAAGCGGCCGCACTGGCACCGGATTTCTATCTGAATCGCTACTTCGCCGCGGTCGGCGCACCAAGTTTCACCTCACTCAACGTCGGCAACCCAGACTACTTCACACAAATCAACGGCGTGATCGCGTCCCTGCCGATTGAGTCGCTCAAAACGTATGTGAGCTGGCATGTGCTGCGGGCCGCTTCTCCCTGGTTGTCCCAGCCGTTTGTGGACGCAAACTTCAAAATGCGGCAGGCTTTAACCGGACAGAAGCAGATTCAGGATCGCTGGAAGCGTTGCACCGATCTGGTCGACAGTTCACTCGGCGAGGCCCTCGGCCAGCGGTACGTCGAGGCAACTTTCGGAGCCGATGGCAAGCAGCGCATGCTCAAGATGGTCGATGCTCTCGAAAGCTCGCTCGGAAGCGACATTCAAAGTCTTTCCTGGATGAGTGACGACACCAAGAAACAGGCCAAGGTGAAGCTCCAGGCCATCCGTAACAAGATCGGCTATCCCGACGAGTACCGCGATTACAGTTCGGTGACGATCAAGCCGGACGATCTCATGGGAAACGTCCAGCGCGCCACCGAATTCGAGTCGAAACGGGACGTCGCGAAGATCGACAAACCCCTCGACCGCAAAGAATGGGGGATGACTCCCCCGGAGGTCAACGCATACTACAGCGGTTCGTATAACGAGATCGTGTTTCCGGCAGGCATTCTGCAACCACCCTTCTTTGACAAGAACATGGATGATGCCGTCAACTTCGGTGGCATCGGTCTGGTAATCGGCCACGAACTCACCCATGGCTTCGACGATCAGGGACGCAAGATGGACGCAACCGGCAACCTCCGCGACTGGTGGACGGAGCAGGATGGCAAGGAATTTGAAAAGCGCGTGAGCTGTGTCGCCGATGAATATTCAAATTTCGTCGCGGTCGACAACCTAAAGCTCAACGGACGCCTGACGCTCGGCGAAAACACGGCCGACAATGGTGGCGCACGCATCGCGCTGGCCGCGCTCGAACGCCTGATCGCCGAAGACAAGACTGGGAAAGAAGGCCAGAGCATCGACGGCTTCACGCCCGAGCAGAGATTTTTCCTTGGATTCGGGCGCGTCTGGTGCGAGAAACAGCGGCCGGAATTTCTGCGCATGCAGGTCAGCACTAATCCGCACTCTCCGGGCAAGTATCGCGTCGACGGCGTGGTGCAGAACATGCCGGAGTTTCAGAAGGCATTTGGCTGCAAAGCCGGGCAGCCGATGGTCGCGGAAAACGCCTGCCACGTGTGGTAGGCGTGGTGTCGCAACCAACCTAGCTAGTGTAGAGATGTTGCTTGCAACGTCTGGGCAGCGTCACCGGCCCTGGCGCAAGCAGCGGCTCCACGGACACCTTTCGTCTGGGCAGCCTTAGTTCGGATCGCTTTCCAGGCGTGCGTGGTAGCCTTTGCGCGCCCGCACCTGGAGATGCTTGCCGTCTTTCTCGGCGACGATATTGATGGTGCGGTAGCTGCCGTTGGGCTGAAATTCGGCGGGCTTGTAGGCGATGAAGTACCGGCTGCGGATCAAATCGCGTAGTCGGTCGAAAGACTTGCCCAGGCTGACGATGTCTCCCGGAAACAAGGCCTCACCTCCGCTATTTTCGGCCAGCGCTTCCAGAATTCTGTCGGCGTCGGTCTTGGCGCCTCGGTCTTCGCGCGTGCTGACGGTATAGATCGTGACTCCCGTTTTTTCCGCAGCCTGGACGCTCTGCTTCAGGCTGCCGTGGCTGGAATTGTCTTCTCCGTCACTCAGGATCACTAAAACTCTTGCTACCCGCTCGCTCTCGGGATACTCCGCCAGCTTCCAGCATGCAAATGATACGGCGTCGAACAGCGCCGTCCCGCCTCCATTCGTGAGCTTCTCAATACCCGCGCCCAGTGCGTCCTGATCGGCGCTGAAATCCTGCGTAACCGTGATATCGGTGGAAAAACCCGCGATGAAGCCAACGTCAGCGGTTCCGCTGAGCACTTTCTGAACGAACTTCGCCGCAGCGTGCTTCTCAAACGAGAAACGATCGTGCACTGAACCACTGCTGTCGACCAGCAGAGCCAGCCGCAGTGGAAGCTTCGACTGTGGAGCAAACTGAAGCACTTTGACCGGAGGCTTGTTGTCATCGCGGATTCGGATGTTGGATAGTTCCAAATCGTTGATCATGTGTCCATGGCTGCTTACGGCAAAGAACAGGGCAACATCATCCACACTCTTGCGGATCGTCCATGCCGCATCCGTGCGGCTGGAAACGCCAGGAAACAGATTCGGAGACGGATTGCTGCCGGCGCTTTCCACGGTTGTGTTCGTCTCAGCTCCGCAATCAGCACTGCAGAATCCGGCATCGGATTCGTGGCCCACCGCGCTCAGCTGATTCTTTAACCGTTCGCTGTTGGGAAGACTCAAAATCACTTGTGCGCCGGAAGCGTTTGTTGCTGGCTGCCCAGTGGCCACGGGTTGGGCGCGAACTGCCTCATTCCTTTGCGTGAGAGCATCAAGATTCCGGCGGGCGACGGGAGCGAGGGCATTCGTCGGATCCTCGTTCAGAAAGAACCCCAGTTCGCGCTGCATGACTCCCAGGTCGTTGAGGGCCATGGCCGATGCTGCCGCGACATAGTGAACATTGGCCATCCCTTTGTGATCGAGCGCATGCACTCGCTCCGCCATCTCGATGGCCTTCCCGTAGTCATGCGCTCCATTCTCCGCGTACGCCAGAGTCGACAAAATCTTCACATCCTGCGGGTGGATAGACGCGGCCTTTTCCAGTTCCGTCTGAGCAGTCGGAAAATCCTTCAGCGACAGCGAGAGTAGACCGAGATTCAAGAACGATTGGGGAAACTTGTCATCCAGCTTCGCAGCCGTTTCAAATTCGTTCCTGGCGCCGCCGGTATCACCCTGGTCGATATAAGCGAGTCCGAGACCAATGTGCGCAGATACGAACTTGGGGTATATCTTGATCGCCTTTTGCAAATGCTTGATGGCCTGGTCTGAATGCTGTTGCATCACCATCGAACGCGCCTGGTTGAACTGTTCCACGGCGTTGTTGGGAGCAGCCAGGTCGAGCGCCGAGACGACTCCGGAATCGACTAGTTCCTTATCCTGCGCGCGCTGATGGTCACTGTCGTGTGCCTTCCGGTTCACCTGATCGAGGTACATTTGCGCGAAGTCCATCTGTGCAAACCCTGCATCGAGACCCATGTTGATGTTGGGTACTTGTGCCAGGGTGGTGGGGCCGAGGCAGACCGCAAGCGCCGAGGCAGAAATCCACCTCATCCAGTTGAACTTTGTCAGATCGCGATTTGGCAAGTCAAACCACACGGCGGGGTCACTGCACCGGCTACGGGTGCAATGGGGCGTCAATTATACCGTTCGAATCGAGGAGTTAAAGCAGTGATTTGTGCGCTGGCAGCCATCTCATAGTCGAATCCCAGGACACGGCTTCGAAGTCTGAGGAAGAATTCGGTCCAGACGCGCCTGCATACCGCTTTCCAGAGGCGGTCTTTTCTCGTACTGAAGTTCTGAGTACCCCAAACCGGGACTTTCTGCGAGTTGTTTGGTCCGGGCGTCCGGCGTGGCAGCAGATGAACCACCTACCGCAAACCGGTCATGAAGACTCGTATTTCGCGCACCACCTCGGACTCGTTCGAGATAAATACGAAGTGGTCCGCTCCCCATAACTCGACCACGCGGACCCCGCCTGCAGCGTGGTTGATTCTGTCGATCCGTATTCTGGCCATGGCGATGTATAAGCCGTAAACCGCGTCAACGATGGTGCGCTCCGCCGGATCCGTCACATGATTCTTCAGTATCTGGTTCTGCGGGGGTCCATCGGGCGTGTCGTAGACAACGAAGGCCAGCACTGGCGAGCGAATCTGGGAATAGTCGTGTTTGAAATCTCCTACGGCCATCGCGTCGAAAACGTATCCTGGAGTATTACGGTTGCCGACGCTGCCGTCCGGATTCTCTACAAAGTCATTACGCCATTCGGATTCAGGGATTGCAACTCCTTGGGTCTGCTTTCGCCAGTCCCGATAGGCCGAAAAGGATTTCAGGTCAGCGGGAGAGGGTTTGGGCCCCGTCCGCATCGCTGCCGGCAACTTATCGCATAGTGCGTCGTAATCGGTGTAGTCATCGGTGCCATCGTTCAGCGCGTCCAGGTACACGAGTCCTCCAATCTGATCGTAATGGTGAATGCCGAGCAGCGATAGTTCATCTCCGGCTACGGAGTGGCCTACCACAACCGGCGCAACCAGTCCGAGGGCATCGAAAATCTGAAGATCATCCTGTACTCGGCGTTGCTCCGTATACCCCGACATGGGCTGACTGGAGGAGCCAGAACCGCGTCGCGTGACTCCGTATACGCGATATGAGCTGGTTAATTTCTCAGCGAAGCCGTCGAAAACGTGCGCGGTAAACCCGCGCCCAGCTAGCAGAACAACCGGTCTTCCCGTTCCACCCCAGTCCAGGACCTCTAACTGGACGCCCTCTTCCACCTTTACGAACTGCACCTTGTGTTTTGACGGATCATGCCAAGGCGGGGGCGCTTGCCCGTGCCCGGCCACGGTCAGACTCATAGCAACAGCGCCCACTGCGAATAGCCGGTTCATAACGTCTTCATTCGGGCTGCAACTAGAAGGACCTTAGCTCCCGCCGATCTAGATATGTCGATCACATGAGCGACTTGCGCAAACGGCACTATCCCGTCAGCCTTTACAACCACGAGTTTCTCGCTGCGATTTTGCAGCAATCGGTCTAGTGTGTCCTGCAAAGCGTCACTGGAAACGTCGGCGTGATTGATCTTCAGCGTCGACGCCGCCTGCCCCGAGTTCACCAATTGCACCCAGACTGGCTCCGCACTCGAAGTGGCATCCAGCAGCACTTCCAGGCCGTTTGGAGGAACAATGGCTCCCTTAATCGCCGGTTCTGGTTGGGAAGTCAGGAGTACCACTGACTGAAAAAGATCAGCCCGGGCAGCCTCAAGCGCGCGCTCGACGCTGGTAAATGGCGCACGAGCGTCGGCCTTGATATAGAGCTTCTCTTGGCGATTGCGCGGATGAATTCTCATCTGTTCCGTCAGAGTATCGACCGTGACCGGACCAGTTCCGAAATAGAGGCTTCCGTTCTCACTCACGGTTACAATCCACGCCTCTCCACTATCGGCCTCCGGCATGGGTAGCGCGTTGCTGGTCACCGCCATATCTACGCTGACGCCTTTTTGCAACGTCTGCGCTGCGGCACCTGATTGGCTTGCGGTTAACGCTGCTGCGATTAGACACACTTCGAGTACGTGTTTCATAAGTAGTGCTCCTTTCGACCCTTTCAGTTGTTTAAGGTTTTGCTCCGCCGAGGGACGCGGTGGCGAGCGTTCCGCCCAGGCCCATGGTTTCCACCGCGGTTGAGGGCACGATCACCATCGCGCCTTTTTCTTTGACTGCTTCGTAGAGCATGTTCATGGCGCGCAGGTGCAGGGCCACAGGATTTTCCGCGTAGGCGGCTGCGGCCTGCACAAAGCTGTTCGAGATTTCCGATTCCGCCTGTCCGAGAATGATTCGTGCCTGGCGCTCGCGCTCCGCCTGTGCCTGCCGCGACATCGCGTCCTCCAGTCCTGCTGGAATCTTCACATCGCGAATCTCGACCGATTGCACGGTAATGCCCCACGGGTTCGTTTTTTCATCCAGGATGCGCTGCAACTCGCGTCCCATCATTTCGCGCTCGGTGATCATTTGTGCCAGTTGATGGCGCCCGATCGATTCGCGCAAGGCGGTCTGCGCGCTCATATTGATGGCTTCGATAAAGTTCTCTACTTCGAGAATGCTTTTCTCCGCATTCCATACCAGCCAGAAGACGATCGCATCCACGTTCACGGGCACGGTGTCGCGAGTGAGTGTTGACTCCGCCGACACGCTGGCTACGCGCACCCGCTGGTCGACGTACGCGCTCAGCGTCTCAATGATGGGCACGATGTGGAAGATGCCCGGTCCGCGAAGCCCGACATATTTCCCCAGGCGTAACACGGCAACTTTCTCCCACTGCTGCACCACTTTGATGGCGAACATGAAATAAATGCCCACCACGGTGCCCACAATAATCCCGGCGGGATTCCGAGTCGCGCCGGTGATAAGCGCTCCCGCCAACAGGCAGATGACAAACAAGGATCTTCCGATGCCGCTGATCTGACCGATTTCGATTTTCGTCATGACTTCTATCTCCCTTGCGTTGGACGATTTTGCGTGGCGCGACTTGGTGAAGGGTGAGGTACCAACTCGCGCAAACGGTCCAGCAACTCTTCGACGGTGAATCCGGCAGCTCCGGCGCGGGCCGCGAACTCGCCTGCTAACTGGGCGAGCTGCCGCTCCCGCTCCGCCTCGTTGCCGTTGAATTTTTTCTCGCTGATGAAAGTCCCGGTGCCCTGGTGGGTTTCGAGCGCACCGCCCAACTCAAGTTCGCGGTACGCCCTCATCACGGTATTTGGGTTGATCGCCAGATCAACAGCTAGCTGCCGCACTGTGGGAAGCTGATCGCCTGCGGTCAGCGTGCCCGCCGCCATGCCCCCCCGCACCTGGTCAACGATCTGACGGTAGACAGGAACTCCGCTGTGCAAGTCCAGTTTGAGCTGGAAGGCCATCGCATTGGCGGGACTACGTTTCATGTGTTGCAGTGTACTATAGTGTTAGTACATTATGTCAAGAGGAAATTGTTCGGGCCTCTAAACCTGGGGTTCGGGAATACCTGTAGTTCGGAACGATCCCCCAAAGGCCCCAAAAGAGGGTCATGAGCCGAAGGTGGCTGCAGCCGGCGAAGCGTGTGCTGGCATTTGATTCTCTTCGCACTCTTAGCGGCCGTTCTTAGCGAACTTTACGGTTAAAGGCTTGTCGCGCAGCAAAAGAGGCCCGGCTCGCGCCGGGCCTCATCTTCACTCGACTGAGAGCTCTTAGTTCCTGGAAACCTGCATAACAATGTGATCGACAATACGGTGTGCTTCGTCGATGTGATGCAGGGAGCGATCCCGCAAGCCGCGTACTGACGGATCGTCTTCTTCGCGGGCGATATCGTTATGCGCTTTGTCGAGCAGTTCGAGAGCGCGATGGAAACGGCCCGCGCGATCTATGTGCGCATCAACCGGCGGATGGTCGCCAAGGTTTTTGCCATCATCGATCGAAGCGTGCTTGATCTCGCCAATCGCTTTATCAATCTCTTCGATAGCGCGCTGCTGTTCGTTGTCAATCCGGTCGGACGGTGAGACTCTGTCGAGATGCGCGCGGGCGTGACGCAAATCCGTCAGCGCGTGCAGGTAAGCCGGATGCTTTCCCGGTTCATCTGCCAGGGTGAGTGCGGAGAACATTGCAACCACAAACAGAATGGCGGCGCAATGTCGTACGGTCTTCATAGTTTCCTCGTTTCTGTGCAGGGATGGCGTTTCAGGAAATCGAGTCGATAAATTGAAATCCGGAACTTCGGCCTTGACTCGCTGAATTCTAGGGTTTGGGGGTGGGACGAACTAGGTTACTTCCGTTCAATAGATGCCCGAGCCGGGAGGGATCGCAACCGGAGTGCGCAGTTACTGTTTGGCCTTGAAGCCTTTGCGCCGCTGCTCGCTGTATCGCCGCAGAGCGTCCATAATGATGGGATAGGCCTCGCCCGCCGGCCGGATTTCGTCTACTTCCACAGCCTTGCCTTCGAGCTGCTTGTAATCCTGAAAAAACCGGCGCAACATCAGCAGCCGGTGCGACGGCATCTCAGCCGCCTCATGATAGGAGTTGAACTCCGGATCTTCAGTGGCGATCGCGATAATCTTGTGATCCTGTTTGCCGGCGTCGATCATCGTCATCAGCCCAATCGTTCGCGCATGAATGATCGTCAGCGGCACCACCGTCTCCTGGCAGAGCACCAGCACGTCGAGCGGATCGTCATCTTCGGCCAGTGTTTGCGGAATGAATCCGTAATTCGCCGGATAGTACACAGCCGAATACAGAACCCGGTCGAGCCGGATCAATCCGCTCGACTTGTCCAGCTCATACTTCACGCTCGAGCCAAACGGGATCTCGATTACGGAGTCGAATTCCTGCGGCAGCTTGTCGCCGGGAGTTACGTCGTGCCAGGGATGAATCATAAGTGTTCATTCTAGCGAAATTCATCGAAAGGAGATGCGTCGGTGGTCCCACGTCTCGTCGATTTTGCGAGCAGTGCGCCCATCGCCGTCTCAACGGTTACGAGGTCTTTGCGGGGCGTGCAATAGAGCTCTTGACCGCAAAGCTCGCGAAGAAACAGCCACGAAGAACGCAAAGAAGCGATTCTTTACTGGGTTGGCGGCTACTCAGAATGGCCCTCTCGAATCTTGCTTCTGCTCCAGCCGACGCGTAAAGTTTGAGCATAAGCGAATTTCTTTCAGGATTGTTTATGTCGAGCCAGGCCAATACCTACCTCAAGTTCAGCGCAGCTACCGCCGTGATCATCCTGCTGCTCGGCTATCTCGCCTACACCGGAGTGCAGGACAGCAAGAGTTACTACGTCACCATCAAAGAACTTCACAAGATGGGCGATACCGCCTACTCGAAGAGATTGCGAGTTGCCGGAAATGTCCAGCCTGGATCGATCAAGCGCGTCGGAACCCACGTGCAGTTCGTGCTGATGGAAGAAGATCAGACGCTGGCCGTCGACTACACTGGGACCGAAGCCCCACCCGATACCTTCAAAGACGACTCCCAGGCGCTTGCCGACGGACGCTTCGATCACGATGGCGTTTTCCACGCCAAGCAACTTCAGGCCAAATGCGCCTCGAAATACGCTCCCCAACCCAGTGCGCCTGCCCAGCCTGCGGCCGAGCCTGCCAAGAGCATGACGTAGTCACAACCCAACACCCATATGGGGACAGCCGCGCACGGCTGTCCGTCGAGCGGAGTTCGAACCTTTTCGGGCGGCGACTCCACGCTTCATCATCTTCCATCCTGTAAACTCAACCAGCACTGAGATTCCGCACTCTCCAAACACCTGTGACTGAAGCCGCGAAGCCCGCCATCACTGTCCACAACGTCATCAAGCAGTTTGGACGCTTCGCCGCGCTTCGAGGCGTGACCGCGGATTTCGATACCGGCCGTTTCCATGCCATCCTCGGCGACAACGGAGCAGGGAAGACCACGCTGCTGCGCGCGCTCGCTGGACTCACTTCTCCCACGCACGGCGACCTCGCAATCTTCGGCCAGACTCCGAAAGCCGCCTGCCGTGCCATCGGCTATATGGCACATCCGTCGCTGCTCTACGACGAGATGAGCGGCGTGGAAAACCTACTCTACTTCGCAGGACTCTACGGCATCGTTGGCGATACGCGCTCGAAAGAGGTGATTCGCATGGTCGGGCTCGATCCCGCCCTGTCGCGCGCCGTCGGCCAATACTCGCAAGGCATGCGCCAGCGCATGTCGCTGGCGCGCTCGATTCTGCATGACCCGAAAGTTCTGTTACTCGATGAACCTTTCTCGAATGTCGACGTGCAGTCGGCGCGTGCGATGGTCGCGCTGTTGAAGTCGATGCGCGATGCAGGCAAAACAATTCTTGTCGTGACCCATCAGGCCTTTCTACTTCAAGGCGCGGCTGATGAATTTGTATGGATGCAGGACGGCCAAATCGTCAATCGAACGGCCGACGTTCCCCAAGATTTTGTGCGAACGGGGATGCAATGAACTCAATCTGGGCTGTCACCCTTGCCACACTCAAGAAAGATATCCGCCTGGAGTGGCGTTCGAAAGACGCGCTCAACTCCATGCTGTTTTTTTCGCTGCTCGTGGTCGTGATCTTCGTATTCTCGTTCGATCCACTGGCCGAAGAGTCACGTCATATTGTGGGAGGACTGGTCTGGGTGGGTTTTCTCTTCGCTGCGGTAGTAGCCCTCAACCAGACCTGGGCCCGCGAACTGCGTAATCAGGTGCTCGATGCCTATCGCGTCTCTCCCGCGCCCGCCAGTGCGCTGTTTCTGGCGAAGGCGCTGGGCAATTTTATTTTTGTCGGCGTTCTCGAAGCGCTGATGACGCCCCTGTTCGTGATCTTCTACAACCTGCATGTGCTGGGTCCGGCGTGGCAGTTGATCCCTATTGCGATCTTTGGAACCTGGGCGCTGGTGGTGAACGGGACATTCTTCGCCGCCATGTCGCTGCGCACCCGCAGCCGCGAAATCATGCTGCCGCTGCTCCTGTTTCCGATTTCCATTCCCGCCGTGATCGCCATGGTCGCCGGCACAACCGCAATCCTCACTGGGGAAGACTCGGCGCACTTCTACATCGTGTTGCTTCTCACCTACGACGTAGTGTTTACTACTGCTAGCCTCGCTTTGTTTGAAACGATTCTCCACGCGGAATGAAACGCCTTTTCCCCATCCTCTCGATTATCACAGCGATTCTGCTGGCCTATGCGCTTTGTGAGGCTTTGGTAGTCGCGCCCACGGACGCTCTACAGGGCGATGTATACCGCATCATCTACTACCACGTGCCCTCGGCATGGACCGCATTTCTCCTGTTCTTCATCAACTTCATCGCGTCGATACAGTACCTGGTGAGCGGCAAGCCCCCGGCAAAGTCTGCTGCCAAATGGATTGTGGTTGCTATCGGTGTAATCGGTGTCATCGCGACGTTTATTCCCGCGGTCCAGCGGATGTTGCCGACCGGAATGCGTCCGAGCGCGGTCGCGACTACAGTCGTACTGATTCCGGCCTTTTATTCTCTGATCGGCAAGTTTTTCCCCGGCGATCGACTGGACGTCCTCGCCGTAACAACCGCCGAAGTTGGCGTCGTCTTCTGCACCATCGTGCTTGTGACCGGACCGATCTGGGCGCGGCCAGTCTGGGGCATCTGGTGGGCGCCGGGGGATATTCGCCTCACCTCGACGCTCGTCCTGTGGCTGATTTACGTGAGTTACCTGGTACTGCGCCGATTCTCGAACAGCGCGCAGACGCAGATGCTGGCCGCGGCGCTCGCTGTCTTCGGCGCGCTGGATGTTCCGCTGGTGTACTTTTCGATCTGGTTTTTCCGCACCCAGCACCCCCAACCGGTGATCGGCGGAGGCGGATCCATGGACCCGCGCATGTTGAACGTTCTGCTCATGAACTGGATGGCTTTTCTCTGCTTCGCCTTCCTGGTCTGCTGGTCGCGCTTCCGCCTCGAACTTCTGCGCCGCGAAGTGGAAGACGCCTACGCCATGGAATCTCTTGGGAGCAGCACCGCCGGAATGAGCGTCCCGCTGACGCGAAGGGTGCAATGAACGCCCTCAAATTCCTATTCGCTGCCTACATCGCCACCTGGGTGATTCATATCTTCTACCTGGGCACCCTAGTACGCCGCTTCAAACATCTGCGTCAACAGATGAAGGATCTAAGCAAAGGCGGGAAGTAACCCACGAAAATTGTAGGGACGTAGCTCTGCGACGTCTCAGTACCGCGTAAGCAGCCAGGATTTTGACGTTCGTTAGTTTGCCGCCTTGAACTCTTCCTGCAGCGCGCTCAGAAAATCGGGACTGCCATTCGAGCGCAGGAATTCGTAGTTCTCAATCAATGCGGCCGTGCCGACCCGCGTCGAGGGCAGTGGCTTTTCCACCCGGATTACCCGCGCTGTGAAGCGCACCCGCACTGCGCTGGTAAGAGTGATGTGCGGAGGAAAGGTCAGCGTCACTTCTAGTTTGGTCCCGGCCGAAACCGCGTGGTCCAGGTAGAAGAATACGCCGCGTGCGCTGACGTTCTGCGTCTCGGTGTGAAACTCAACGGTGCCGGCCAGGCACACGACGGCAGGCAGGCGCATGTCAAAGCGCCGCATCATCCGCCGGTCCTGTGCGTTCAATTGCATGCCAGCGCGCTCCCCCGGAGCGCATGATTCCCGGGAAAACGTGATTCTCAAGAAAAACGGCAGACCGCGCCCGCAAGGCGGCCACTCCAAGCCTTGAAGCCAGAGATCGGCGCAAGCTCTTCCTTGCCCCTCAATGTATAGAATTATCACTGCTTTGCAATATCAAAATCGGGCGCCCGGAACTGAATCGGTTAATCCGTTCCGTATAGAGATTAAGGCAACACACCCAGAGCTGTTTTCGCAGCGTCCATCGCGGCCGTTCTTAGCGTTCATGCGGTTAACGGCTTTTCGTGATCGCTGCCTCAAAGTCTGTAGCCACAAAGTTCGTTAAGAAAATCCGCAAAGGCAGCGGAGAGAAGCCATAAAGCGGCTTGGATGAGCTCTCGCCAGGCATCTGGCTGGTTCCGGTAGTCGCCTTCCATTTTTATCCCAGCGGCGGCATCTTTCCCCATAGGCCAACGCATCTGAGGAATCTTGGGGCTGGCGGCGGACGGGTCACATTTAAGATCATCTACTCCGGATGATGCAGAGATCTCAGAGGTGGCAATATCGAGGTTCGGTGGAGCGGTGTGGACGCTGCGCGGCGGCGGTTGGCTTGACTTGCCTATCCGTCAGATGTTTAAGTAGTTACTTACTTTTTCCGCCAGTTCCAGTGACCGTCAAGACGCGGGCCGGTTCGCCAGGGAAGGTTGCCCGCGCGAGGTCCGGCCTGACTCATGCGCCGTCTCCAATTACCTGATCTGAGCGAAAACGATCTGGGCGAAAAGGCCTGTGCGAAGACGATCCAAACGAAAGACGATCTTAACGAAAAACGATCTGAAGCAAGCGAAGCATCGGAGGAAACGCGTGAACGTAGATCGCCGTGGGATGGGAACATCAGTCGTACGAGTTCGTTTTTGGGCCGCAGGGCTCGCGCTGGTCGCAGCCGGCTGCCTGGCTCTCTATGGCAATGTTCTCGATGGCGGTTCCTCTCGGGTGGTGGTTACCCCGGCGCTAAGCCAGTTTCGCGTGAGTCCTCTGGCACGGGCATCAACCCTATCTGTTGCCGATTCGAATGCGCGGTTGCAGGCCCGCAACCTCTTCTCTGGACTGCCGCTCATGTTCGAGCCCAATCAAGGCCAGAATAACCTCGATACTGCCGACCCACGCGCACGATTCATAGCTCGCGGCTCCGGATACAGCCTGTTCCTAGGGTCGGAAGGTGCGACCTTGGAGTTAGTTTCGCAGACTTCCTCCTCCAACGAAGCATTGAAGCCGGAGTCCCCCCGAGTCGAGTTTCTCCAGATGAAGCTCGCCGGCGCGAATCCCAATGCCAGCGTCACCGGCTCCGATCCGCTACCGAGTGTCAGCAACTACATCACCGGACAGGATGCCTCCCGTTGGCGACGTGCTGTTCCTCAATTCGCGGGGGTGCAGTATGCGAACGTCTATCCGGGAATCAATCTCTTGTTTTATGGAAATCAAGGTCGCCTGGAGTACGACTTCCAGGTGGCGCCAGGCGGCGATCCGGCGCAAGCGGAACTCGAATTTGACGGCGCAAAGCGCATTGAATTGCGCGATGGAGCCCTCGTAATCGCGACGAACCACGGCAGTGTTCGGCTCGAAGCTCCCAGCATCTACCAAAAGGTCAACGGCCGACGGCAGCCGGTCGCAGGTAGCTTCGTGGTTCGTGGCACGAATCGCGCCGGATTCGCCATCCCAGCCTACGACCGCTCGCGCGAACTTGTGATCGATCCCGTCCTCGCTTTTTCGACTTACTTCGGCGGTAGCGGCGATGAACATTCCACCTCCGTCGCCGTCGACGGAGCAGGCAACATCTATCTTGGGGGTTCGACTACGTCTCCCAATCTCCCGGCCTCAACCGGTTTGTTTCAGACCACTCTTCACGGTGCCCAGAATGTTTATATCGCCAAGATCGCCCCGCCCTTTGGATCGAATCCCGCCCTGCTGCAATACGTAACTTACCTCGGCGGGACTGGCACCGAGACGCCCGTCGGCGTCGCAGTTGATGGCGCGTTTGACGTTTTCGTTGCGGGCACGACCACCTCAATCGATTTCCCCACCACCCTGGCGGCATACCAGACTGCGCCGGAGCCCGGAAGCGCCGGCACCAAGCACGTATTTGTGACGGAGCTGAACACTACCGGGCAAGGTTTGAACTATTCCACGTATCTCTCAGGCAGCGGCGACGACATCGCCGGCGGCATGGGAATCGACGCCAAGGGCAACGTCGCCGTCACGGGCACCACGACCTCGACCAATCCCCAGGATTACGCCCAGGGCGTCCAATTCCCGGTAACCAGTCTGCCGCAGCCGCTGCCCTACCAGCAGTTTCCGCGTAATCCTCTTCAGTTCTTTGTGACTGAGATTAATACCAACGCGCCGCGGGATGGCAGCATTGCTTACTCCACCTACTTCGGGGGAGGCAACTCCGGCACCACCCCACCCATCGTGACCGGAGGCGGCGTCGCGATCGATCCCAACGGCAATATTTATTTCAGTGGGACAACCAACTTTACCTATACCGGTTGCGCCGGTTGCCAGACCACCGACTTTCCTATTCTTAATGCTTACCAGCCCTGCCTGGATACTGCGCCGCCGGTGACCATCGTTAATCCTCCCACCTGCGCGGCCAGCACGAGCACCAACTCCGATGCTTTCCTCGCGAAGATCAATCCCATCGCCACGCAGGGATCGCAACTCCAATGGTCAACGTATTTCGGGGGCTCACAAACGGACTCCAGTACCGGGATCGCGCTCGATTCCGGCGCTGCCAACGTCTTTATCACGGGCACCACGAACTCGCCCGATGTGACACCTTCGATCACATTCGCGGCCTACCAGCGTTGCCTCAATACTCCAATCAATCCCGCGTCCGGAACCGCATGTCCTACCGTTGGCGCCTCTACGGATGCCTATATCGCGCGTTTCCCGAATCTGGTGCCGACTACGACGGTCACCAACCTCTCTCTGACGTACTTTTCGTATCTGGGCGGCAGCGCTAACGATGCGGGCCTCGCGCTCGCTATCGACGCCTCCGACGGGGCTGTGACGACCGGTTGGACTGAGTCGACGGACTTTCCTGTCGCTCCCAACCCGAACGCCATTCAGAGCGCCCTCAACGGGCCGCGGGACGCTTTCATCGCCCGCTTGAATACTGGCGCGGCCACCGGACAGAACACTGTCGGCACATGGGCTAACTACTTCGGCGGAAGCGGAACCGATCAGGGCACAGGCCTCGCGATCGACGTCAATGGCGCAATTTATCTATCGGGTGACACCAACTCCACCAACCTGTTGCTCGACGAGCCGTTGGAGTCGGCCAATAACGGCGGCTATGATTCCTTCGCCACGAAACTGATATCGGCCGCGAGTCTCTCGATCACCGGCACGCTCAGTCTGGGCACAGGCCAGGCCTACGTTGCGGCTGGTAGCCCCGCCACATTCAACTATACGATCACCAACAACGGTCCTGACCTGGCCACCGGCGTTGTCGTGACCGACGACATTTCGCTGGCGTCAACCGGCGTTCCAGTGACGTTCAGTTCCGCCACTGCCACCTCCGGAACCTGCGGCGGTGGATCGACTGGCACCAATGTCAGTTGCACCATCAATTCTCTGCAGTCCGGATCAACCGCGACGGTCACGATCATTCTGGTGCCCGCGGCTAGTGCGAACGGAAATCAGGCGCAATTCAATGGCGGAACAGTCGTCGCCCAGGGTGCCAACAACATTACGCCCGCCCAGACTTCGGTTTCCGCCCAGATGTCGGACTTCAGCTTGAACATCACTCCGCCCAACGCATCGGTCCCAATTGCAGGAGATACGGCCGTCTACCAGGTGCAGCTCATGCCGCATCCCCTCTACGTTCCCAGCGTTTCCCTGTCCGTCAGCGGCCTGCCCAACGGAGCGACATCAGCATTCACCACCAACCCGGTGGCGCTGCAGGGCAGCAGTCCGGGCTCGACCACTCTGAACATCGGTACCACCGCGCGGCCCATCCCGGTCCCGCAGACAGCTGGTCTTTTCATACGCCACTTCTATGCATTGTGGCTGCCGCTTCCGGGATTGGCGTTGCTCGGCTTCGCCGCGGCGGGCGATCGCCGCCGGCGCGTGACTGGATTGCTCATGCTGTGCCTGGTCTTCGCCACACTGGCTTTTCAGCCGTCGTGCAGCCACACCACCACGCAGCCGCCCGCCAGCGGCACGCCAGCCGGTACCTATACACTGACCGTCACCGCCACCTCCGGCAGTGACAGCAAGAGCCAAAGCTTCATTCTGACGGTCCCATAGGCTTGTGGTTTGTGCGTCAGATATGACGCCTATGGCCGCATTTCGCTCGTTCCGATCGCTCGTTCCGATTCCACGTGGGCGCCCGTGCGTTCTCTGCGGTTGAAGGCTGTTGCTTTTGCGGATAAATGGGGTAATCAGCAGACTCTAACCGCTGAATACGCACAGGCAGAGAAAAGCCCCGGAGTGCGCGAAGAAATTCACATTGAGCCACCGCCGCGATGAGGGTATCGGCGGCTTTCGGGTGAGGGCATGATATTCTGGAGATACCAGCTGCGTACCGTTTTGGCGGAAATTCCCCGCAGGTCCTGAAGAAGCTTCCTCGAAGAAGCCCAGAAGAAGAGAAACAAGAAATCATGCTTTCAGTCAGCAATGTGTCGATGCGCTACGGCGCCAAAATCCTGTTTGAAGAAGTTTCGACCGCATTCACGGCCGGGAAGCGTTACGGCCTCACCGGACCGAACGGCTCAGGAAAATCTACCTTCATGAAGCTGCTCAGCGGAGAACTCGAACCCCAGAAGGGGACGGTGGTGCGCCCGCGAAAACTTGGCGTCTTGAGCCAGGATCAGTTCGCCTTCGACGCGTTTTCTGTGATCGACACGGTCATCATGGGCAACCGCCGTCTGTGGGCGGCGATGCAGGAGCGCGACGCTATCTACGAAAAGCCCGAAATCACCGACGCCGACGGCATGAAACTCGGGGAACTGGAAGGCATTGTCGGCGAGGAAGATGGATATACCGCCGAAAGCGATGCCGCGATTCTGTTGCAGGGGCTGGATATCGCCGACGAACTGCATTCGCGCAAGATGAGCGAGTTGCAGGGCGGACAGAAAGTGCGTGTCCTGCTGGCTCAGGCGCTGTTTGGACATCCGCAGGCGCTGCTGCTTGATGAACCCACGAACAACCTCGATCTCGACTCGATCCACTGGCTGCAGGGATTTCTGAACAACTACGACGGCGTGGTCATCGCGATCTCGCACGACCGGCACTTTCTGAATAGCATTTGCACGCACATCGCCGACATCGATTACGAGACCATCATCACCTACACGGGCAGCTACGATGACATGGTCGTGGCCAAGACGCAGGTGCGGTCCCAGATCGAGTCGCAGAACGCGCAGCGTGAGAAGAAAATTTCGCAATTAAATGAATTCATCGCGCGCTTCGCGGCCGGAACGCGATCGAGTCAGGTGCAATCGCGGCGCAAGGAAGTCGAGCGCCTGCAGGTGACCGAACTGGCGCGCTCCAATATTGCGCGCCCATTCATCAAGTTTGAACAGAAGCGGCCCTCGGGCAAACACATTCTCGAGATCGAGCATCTCGGCAAAGCCTACGCCAAGAAGAGTGTGATTCGGGACTTTACGGCGAGTCTGATCCGCGGCGAGAAAATTGCGCTCATGGGGCGCAACGGAGCAGGGAAGACTACTTTGGTGAACGCTTTGCTCGCGAATTCTCCGACGACTCCGGACGCTGAGCTGCGCAAGACCAGTGGGTATGACGGAGCATTCGTTGACTCGGGCAAGGTGATCTGGGGGCATGAGGCGTCTGTCGGATACTTCGCGCAGGACCACCGCAGCCTGATCGAAGGCGGAGTGACGGCGATTGAATGGCTGCATCAGTGGGAGCCGGGCGCGGTCACTGAGGAACTGCGCGGAATTCTCGGACAGATGCTGTTTCAGCGCGAAGAAGCCACGAAGTCAACCAGCGTGCTTTCCGGCGGCGAAGCGGCTCGGCTCCTTTTCTGCAAGCTGATGCTGCAGAAGCCGAACGTCCTGGTTCTCGACGAGCCCACGAACCACCTTGATCTGGAATCGATCAACGCGCTCAACATCGCGTTGCAGCGCTTTCAGGGGACCGTTCTGCTGGTGACGCACGATCATGATTTGATCGACGAGGTTGCTACGCGGATTTGGCACTTTGAGAGCGATCACAAGATCACTGATTTCAAGGGGACGTACGAGGAGTACCAGGCGGCGGTGGCAGTGTAGTGATGCAGCAGCTTCCCTTGAACTCCGTTGAGGGCAGTGCTCCCGCTCCGTCCGCGATGACAATTTGGCAATTGCACCATTTTCGCTGCATGTGAATTAACCAGGTTCTTCACAGGCTTTCCACAAGGAAGACTGTTGCGTTTGCAGGTGTAAGTTGACGATAATGTTATCAGCGTCCTGCGGTGGCGGGACGAGGGTGTAATGCCGTGTACAGTCGAGCGGACTTACTGAGAATTTTGCATGTCACGCCGCGCCAGTTGGCGAACTGGGAGCGCATTGGCTTGGTAACGTCCGCCGAAGCTTACTCTTTCTCCGATCTCCTCGAAATAAAAAAGGTTCGCGATCTCTGCGCCATGAGCGTACGGCCGACGGTAATCCGCGAGTCGCTGGAAGCAATGCGCAAGCAGTCGATGGGTGTGGAGAAGCCCCTACGCGAAGCAGGAGCATGGTCGACTAAGAGGCATCGAGTGGCTTTCCGTCACGACGGCAAGTTGCTGGAGCCGATCGCGGGACAGTTCCTGATGGATTTCTCGGAGCGCGAAAAAGTACTGACCAGCACGCCGGTTCCGAGGTCCGAGCCTTCACCGCGCGAGCATGAGGCTGCGGCGTGGTTTGCGCGTGGCATCGCTTTGGAAGAGGATCCGGGAACGCAGACCGAGGCCATTGCTGCGTATCACAAAGTGCTGGAGATTGAGCCCGTGCACGCAGCCGCGCATATCAATCTTGGGACGCTGCATTACAACCGCCAGGATTTTGTTCTTGCTGAGAGGCATTACCGGCAAGCTCTCGAAGCCGATCCGCGCTATGCTCTCGCTTATTTTGATCTGGGCAATGTGCTCGACGAAACCGGACGCGTTGCCGAGGCAATTCAGACCTACAAGACTGCGCTGCAGTTGGCTCCAACGTATGCCGACGCGCATTACAACCTCGCGCTGGCCTACGAAAAGCTGCGGCAGCCGCGGCAGGCGCTCAAGCACTGGCAGTCCTATATCAAGCTCGACACCTCGGGCCCTTGGTCGGTACATGCCCGAAGCCAGATCAAACGCATCCTGGCGGCCGACGGCCTGAAGCTGGTGCATTCTCGTCCTCGGTAGGATCCACTCGCAGTTTGACCTCCCAACAATTTGTGACACTTCTAGCTGCCGTCGAGGTTTGCTCGACCCGACAGCCGAGGGCGGCTGTCCCCATTCTGAGTGCTAAAATTACGAGTTCGTTACTCTTTCGCGAAGGTATTCTCCATGCCTGAAGCTGCGCTGCAAGCTGCGTCTCCCGCGCCCCTGACCACGCTCTCCGAAGACGAAATTCTTTTCCGCGACAACATCCGGCAATTTGCCGACGAAAAGATTCGTCCGCTGGTCAAGGAGATGGACGAGAAGGCTGTATTCGACAAGGGACTGATCCAGGAATTCTTCCAGCTCGGGCTGATGGGGATCGAGATTCCGGAACAATACGGTGGAGGTGGCGCGAAGTTCTTTGAAGCGATTTTGGCGGTCGAGGAACTCTCGCGCGTCGATGCTTCGGCAGGCGTACTCGTCGATGTGCAGAACACGCTGGTGAATAATGCCCTATTACGTTGGGGTAACGACGAGCAGAAGAAGCGTTACCTGCCGAAGATGGCCACAGAAACCGTGGGTGCCTACGCCCTGAGCGAGGCGGGTTCGGGGTCCGACGCTTTCGCCTTGCAGACCCGCGCCGTGCTGAACGGTTCCGAATATGTATTGAACGGCCGCAAGCTGTGGATCACGAACAGCAAAGAGGCAGGGTTGTTCGTACTCTTCGCGACAATTGACTCTAGCGCCGGATACAAGGGCATCACGGCATTTCTCGTCGATAGCAGCAGTCCGGGATTCGCGGTCGGCAAGAAGGAAGACAAGCTGGGCATTCGCGCTTCGTCGACATGCGAACTGATTCTGGAAGATTGCCGCGTGGCTAAAGCGAACGTGCTAGGCGAACCCGGCAAGGGCTACAAGATAGCCATCGAAACGCTGAACGAAGGACGCATCGGCATTGGTGCGCAGATGATCGGCCTGGCGCGTGGCGCGTGGGAATTTGCCTGCAAATACGCCCAGGAGCGCAAACAGTTCGGCAAGGCAATCGGGGAGTTTCAGGGAGTCCAGTTTCAGATTGCTCAGATGGCGACCGAGATCGAGGCGGCGCGGCTTATGGTTTACAACGCCGCCCGCTTGAAAGATGCCGGCATGAACTTTGTGAAAGAAGCCGCCATGGCGAAGCTATTCGCGTCTCAGGTCGCGGAGCGAGTCACCTCGCTCGCCATCGAGATCTATGGCGGGTATGGGTTTACGAAGGACTATCCGGTCGAAAAGTATTGGCGCGACGCGAAGATCGGCAAGATCTACGAGGGGACGTCGAACATGCAATTGGCCACGATTGCGAAGTTGTTATTGGGCAAGTAGACGCTAGTCCGGATGGAAGTGCAGTTCGATCGACTCTTTCGACTCCGCACTGGCCGGGGCGAATTTCCATTGCGAGATTGCGTCCTGCGCCGCCTGCAGCAGCACCGGACTGCCTCCCACTGGCTGCACCGTGGTTACTTTGCCATCGGCCGCTACGACGGCGATCACTTTCACGGTTCCGGTCAGGTTCATTCGTCTCGCAACTTCCGGATAACGAGGCATGGTTTTTCGCACGACCTTGCGATCGGTTGCGTTAGAGCCTTCCTGAGTCTGGGTCTGAACCATGGGGCGAAAGCAGACCGAAACCAACAGGAGGGCCAGAAAGCATCGCAGACGAGGCATTGAAGCGATCCTTGGGGGAATCGATTTTCTTCCGACGTGAGAGAAATCTTAGGGTATGACTGCAACTCGCGACAGTAACCGAGGTAACCCCGCAAGTGGCGCTGAAAACCTTGCCAGACGGGAGGTTGCGCCCGATCTGTGCTTTCCCCTCTGAAGCTACTCAAACCCCTGCTCATAATGTGCAGAGGCTTGCACTTATGGCAGTCCTGAACATCGAAGTGCAAACCGCTAACCGGGTATCTGTCAATCAGTTACGCCGAATCCCACTATTGGCGTGCGAGATGCACTTCCAGTGATTGCCTGCCGGTTCGAGGCGAATGATAGGGGTGCTGTTTGACGGAATTGTTCAATACCACCGCCATACCCACCGCAGTTACGGCACGTGCGCCGGAGACTTCCAAGAAGCGGGGCTGGTTACCTTTGCTGACCGTTCTGTTTCTGATCTCTTACGGTCTCATGACCATGCTGATCGTGGAGCAGGGATCGACCATCGAATCGCAACGCGCGCTGATTCGTGAGCTGTTCCGTGACAGCACGGAACTGACGGCGACGAAGATGAAGGCCCAGCGGGATAGATCTGTAACAGGCGCGCAGAGAGCCCAGTCGCCTGCCGCCAAAGCGCAGGTCCAGAATCCGCAGTCTCCGATGAACCAGGCTCCGATAGTCGACGCCCCGTCTACCCAGGTTCCAATGACCCAACTTCCAACGACTCAGATCCCGTCGACCCAGATTCCAGTAGATCAAGCCCCGTCTTCCCAGGCGGCACAACAGAATAGTGCAAAGAAACCGACCCAGAAGCAGTTTCGAATGCCGTCCAAGCCTGCGTCAGACCTTATCGACGATCGGCGGGCGTTGATTTCGATCTAGCAGTTGCGCTCTAAGGAGTGCACAGAGAGCGCGCTGCGAGGCGCTAGAGAACGGAAAATAAAATGAAGGCTCTGACCCTAGCCTTGTTGTTGAGTTTGCCTGTTCCCAAGCTGGCGCAGCAGCAAACCGTACGCCAGCCGTCCACTCCGGCCGCCAAACGCGCCAACGGCGGACGCTGGTATCTTGCTGCCAGCGGCCATGCAGTCTACTGCTACGGCCCGGTGATGATAGTCCCCGCCGCCAACGGCGATTTGCAGAGAGTTGCAACGATCTGCCGTGACGGCAGTGCCGTAGTGCCCCTCAAGGACTAGCGTAAGTCGTAGCGGAACCGTCCCGGCGGCTGTGGTGGCAACGTCCCCGGTAGACCCGCATCCGGTCGTTCGAGACCTAGCAACTTCAGAGCAGCGGCGGCGAATGCTCGCGGGAGGCCGGAATCTACTCCCCGATATCTTCATTCCACAAATCTGGGTTCGCGCGAATAAACTCGCTCATCAGGGCGATGCACTCCGGGTCATCCAATACGACGACTTCCACACCGCGCTGCCGAAGTAGATCTTCCGCACCCATGAAGTTGCGATTCTCACCGATCACCACCCGTGGAATCCGATAGAGCAACGTCGTACCCGTACACATAATGCAAGGACTCAGCGTGGTCACCAGCGTCAGTTCGGGCCAGTCGCGGCGGCGGCCAGCGTGGCGCAGGCAGACGGTCTCGGCGTGTGCCGTGGGGTCTCCCGTCTGTACGCGCAGGTTGTGCCCGCGGGCAATAATCTCTCCGCGGCGGTCGGCCAATACCGCGCCGATGGGCAAGCCCTTTTCGTAGAGCCCATGCTTCGCCTCTTGGACCGCCGCCTGCAGCAATTCCTGATTGCTCATGACTTCAGGTCAACGAAATGATGTGACAATCTTACGATAGCAATCCACTATTGCTCGTTCAAAAATGTTCTCAGTGATTCTGCGGGTTGCGTCCGACGTTGGCGCTGGAGCATCCAATGTGAACGTGCGTCATCGGTGCTGCGCGCGCAATCCAGTAACGTAAGATTGACGGAGACAAATGCCAGAGCTACCTGAGGTAGAGACGATAGCACGTGGACTTGCAAAGCGGGTTACTGGCGATGTGGTGGAATCGGTCTGGCTGGGGAAGAAGAAAGAGCCGTTGAAGTCTTCTGCGTCTGACATTGCAGCTGCCCTCGAGCACAGCCGCGTAGCCGCGGTTCGCCGAATGGGCAAGCACATCGTCTTCGACCTGGAGCGAGATCGTGCGGGGCAAATACTTCCTTCGTCAGGCTCAAGGCAGGCTCTGCAAGCCAGGCGCCGTGTCAGCGCCCCAGAAGCTCAGAGCCCCACACAATCGCAGTGGATCGTTCATCTCGGTATGACTGGGCGACTCCAGGTATGCGAGCCGATGGCGGAAGTCGAGAAGCATACTCATGCCATCCTGCGACTGTCGTCGGGAAGGGAATTGCGCTTCGTCGATCCGCGGCGCTTTGGGCGACTGAGTGTTGCGCTGGCCGCGGACTTTGACGCAGGCGGCATTGAACCTCTGGAGATTGAACTCGGGCCATTTCTCAAGCTCTTCCACGGCCGGAACACGCCGATCAAGAGCGCGCTCCTAAATCAGAAACTGCTGCGCGGCGTTGGGAATATCTATGCCGACGAGTCCCTGTTTCGATCCTGCATTCGTCCGCGGCGGCGAACATCGACGGTTACGCGAGTACAGCTAGGCAAGCTCTTCGTGGCTGTGAAAGAAGTGCTAAAGGAAGCGATCGCTCTGGGCGGGTCGTCGGTCTCTGACTACGTCGACGCCGAGGGTAAGAAAGGATTCTTTCAGCTCGAGCATCGCGTCTACGGCCGCGAAGGCGAACCTTGCCTGGTCTGCAAGACTCTGATCCAGCGCGTCGTAATCGCTGGCCGCAGCAGCCATTTCTGCCCGAAATGCCAGAAGTGAAACCGCGTCCACGTTCTGCTAACCTCTTAATCCATGCCTGACTTTTCCATCGCAGTCGATCTCGGCGGTACCAATCTGCGCATTGCGGCCATCACCACCAACGGGAAGCTTCTGGAAAAAGTCACACTCGGCACCAGAATCCAAATCAGTCCTCACCAGGTCGTGGACGACATGTGCGGCGCCATTCGGCGTCTTTCCGAGCAATATCAAAAAGGAGGCCGGTTTCTCGGCGCGGGCATCGGCGTACCCGGCATCATCGACCTCGAAGCGGGAGTGGTGCGGAAGTCGGCGAACCTGCCTGGCTGGTCCAACTATCCGGTGCGCAAAGAAATTGAAGGGCGCTTGGGTATTCGCATCTTCTTGGAGAATGACGCCAAGGTTGCCGCTCTGGGCGAGCAGTGGCTGGGCGCGGGACGTGGCGTCGACAACCTGGCCATGATCACGCTCGGTACCGGCATCGGTGGCGCCATTATCTTGGGCGGAAAGATTTTCCACGGAATGAACGGCATGGCCGGTGAGTTCGGCCACGTCACGGTCGAGCCCGGCGGTGTACCTTGCGGTTGCGGGAATCATGGCTGCGCCGAGCGTTATGCATCGGCGACGGCCATTGTTCGCATGGCGCGCGAAGCGATCGCCACAGGACAGGCGCCGGCTCTCGAAAAGGCTGCGACTGCAGATACAGAGTTCAGCGCGAAATCGATTTACGATCTGGCGATGCAGGGCGAGGACTCGGCTCAGCGAATTTTTCAGCGCTTCGGACGATCCCTCGGGATGATGCTGGCCGATCTGGTAAATATTCTCAATCTTGAAATGTACGTGATCGGCGGCGGCGTGCTGAGTGCGTGGGATGCATTCGCGCCTTCAATGTTTGAAGAAATGCGAGAGAGATCGCTGATTTACGCGGCCACCGCTCCGCCGAATCCGCTGCAGAAAGCCGTAGGAGACGTACAACTGGCGGACGCGAGCCAACCGCGGCTGACGATCGTCAGGCAAGCGATTTTGGGTAGTGACGCAGGATTATTCGGCGGCGCCAGGCTGACGGCGATGGCAGACTAGTTCCTTTGAATTTTCCTCGGTCCACCCGTCGTGGGCGTGCCCCCACTCGACAGCCGGAGGGACACCGGAGCTACTCCAGGACGGGTTTGTCGTCCTTCCAGTGAATCTGTTCCAGCTTCGACGGAGCCTGCGGCTCTTGGTACGGCACGTGGAGTACCAACTTCCCATCTCTTGTCGTGACGTCTCCTCCATTCGCAAGGAGAACCTTCAGCCCTACCTGCGCCGTATCACCGGAGAGCACATCGATCTCGTAGGAATCCGGAAGCCCGGCGAGAGTCTTGTTCCAGTAGGTGTTGTGCAGCGGTTCGCGGTACTCCGCGGGAATGGCGTGCGCTCCGATCAGAGTTCCAAGAATTCCGGCGGCATTGGCGGGATTGCAGTCGGCGTCCTGTCCGGCGCGAGTCGCGTAGTTCATAGTTTTGTACCAATCGCCGTTGCCGTAGAGGAGCCCCATCACAACGTATCCGCCATTGAGCTTGGCGTCGATATTGAAGGGCTGCTTGTAACCGTCAGGGCAATGGTCGACCTCGCCCCACTTCGCCTGCACCAGGTGCCAGGTCTTCAACCAGTCGTTGGGGTTCTCGTCGTGCCAGCGGATCACGTCGCGAATCAGCTGCGCATATAAACTCTGCGCGGGAATCGCCTTCAGTCCCTTCTCGACCACTTCGCGAATATCTTTCGCGAAAAACGCCTGTGTATACATGGCCGCGATGAACATGCCGCCATAGACGCCGTCGCCGTAATTCATGATGTGGCCCATGCGATCTCCGTAGCGGTTGGAGACCTGCGGCATGCCGGGCGCGATCATGCCGAAAATATCGGCTTCGATCTGAAAATCGATATCATCGGCGTGCAGGTTGTAACGCGGATTGCCGGAGTCGGGCGGCAGAATGCCTTTGCGAATATTTTGGAGGCCCGCATCGTTAGCGTGCCAGACCTGGCGGATCTTCTGATCCCACTCGTGCGCGACGGTGACGGGATCGATATCAATTCCATACTTCCGCAGGCAGTAAAGAAAAAGAAGGTTGATGTAGATGTCGTCGTTGTCGGGTGCGCCGAAGCTGGGATGCTCTTTTTCGGAGTTCTCAACGAAGCTATGGATGATGACGATTTTCTTGTTGTTGGCTTCGTCAGTGACTGGGAACCAGTCCGGTTGTTCGGGGCGGTTGGAGGCTCGGGCACGGTAGTCTTTCATCCGCGTGGGCGAGAGGGGCCAGTCGGTGATGTCAAATCCAATCGGAGTGTTTTGATACTGAAACTCCCAGGGCTGGCCGAAGGTGACGCCTATCATCTTGCCCATCCAGGCGCCCTGCACTTTGTCGAGATACGTGTCCCAATCAAGTTCGCGGAGAGGCGGATTGGTTGGCGATGGTGGCGCCTGCGCGGCTGCGCCGGCTACCAGCACAAGCAGAACTATGAACAAGACTCGCGTCATCAAATTGCTCCGAGACGGAAAAAAGATTGGAAAGAATTCTGCGTGATCCTACGCTCTAGCCGCTGTTGCGAACCCCGACTCGCCGTGAATCCACAACCACGCGGCCGATCGCATCAAGAAAGGAACGGTTCTGCTCGGGCGTCCCGACGCTGATCCGAATGCTCGCCGGAGCACCCCAGACTCCGAGCGGGCGCACGCTCACGCCTTCGTTGCGCAATCTCCGCGCGACAATCGAAGCTTCTTCGCCAAGGTCGCAGTAAGCGAAATTCGCCGCTGTCGGCGTCACGTTATACCCCAACTCTGACAGACCTTCCACCAAAACCTGCATTTGCGCGGCATTGTTGGAGATAGTACGGGCGATGTGATCTTCATCGTCGAGCGCGGCCAGCGCCGCGGCCTGAGCCACCGACGACACGGAAAACGTGTTGCGCATACGCGCGCAGTAGGCCAGTAGCTCCTCGGGCCCAAGGCCGTAACCAACGCGCAGTCCCGCCAGTCCATGGGCTTTTGAGAAAGTCCGCAGCACAACTACACTAGCTCCCTGGCGCAAATAGTCGAGCGAGTGCGAATATTCCATCTGCTGTACGCCCGCATAGTATGTGGCGAATTCGTAGTATGCCTCGTCGAGAATCACTACAACATGGCCAGGAACTTCTGCGAGGAAGCGGTCGACGGCCCCGGCATCGAGTACCGTGCCTGTGGGATTGTTGGGATTCGCCACGAAGACAAGGCGCGTGTGCTCGTCGATCGCGTCAAGGATCGCGCCCAGATCGAATGCGTCATTGCGCAGGGGAGTTTGAATCAGCCGCGCACCAGTAGAGCGCACTGCCATTGAATACACGATGAACGAACGCTCACTGGTGACTGCGTTCAGACCGGGACCGAGCATCGTCCGGCAGAGCAGGCCGAGCAGTGCCGTTGACCCCGCCGTGACCAACACTTGCTCCGGCGGCACGGCGTGGTAGGCGGCCAGCGCCCGAGTCAGCGCGTAGCAGTCATCATCTGGGTACGAGTTCGCCGCGCCTACGACAGACCGCATGGCTTCAATGGCACGCGGCGACGGGCCGAAAGGATTTTCATTCGAATCCAGCCGGATAAATCGAGGCTGAGTTTCGGTGGGGGATTGCCGGGGTGCGGCATTAGCCCGGTAACCACCCATCTCGCGCGCCGGTTTCGAGACCAGATCAAAAAAACGGCTCATGCTTGCCGCACATCGCTACCAGGAACGGATCGTGACCGCACATCATGCCACGGAAGGCTTCCCACTTGGCAAGCGAATTCCGCACGCGGACTTCAGACGGTCCACTTCTTTCGGCGTCAGCTTGCGGAACTTGCCGGGCGGAACATCCAGCGTGAGCGGACCATAGCGGACGCGCTTGATCTTTTCCACATGATGCCCGACCACCTCAAACATGCGCCGGATCTGGCGATTGCGTCCTTCAACCAGGGTAATCTCATACCAGGGATTTACACCTTCCTTGACGATGCGGACCCCGGCCGGCCCGGTTCTGACCCGTTTGCCGTCATCGGTCGCGATTGAAACTCCGGCGCGTAGCTTGGCGATCGCATCTTCCTTGGGCGTTCCCGCGACTTTGACCACGTAAGTCTTGGCCACGTGCGATGAGGCCTTCATCAGACGGTCGGCGAGTTCTCCGTCGTTGGTCAGTAGCAGCAGCCCCTCGCTGGCGTAATCGAGCCGTCCCACCGGATACACGCGCCCTTTGACATCCCGGATCAAGTCCATGACCGTAGGCCGCTTCTCCGGATCACTCATGGTCGTCACGTAACCCTTGGGCTTGTTGAGAAGCAGGTAGATGTGATGCTGTGCCGCCCGCAAAAGCTTTCCGTTCACGCGCACGTGATCGGTTTCGGGGTCGGCCTTGGTGCCGAGTTCGGTGACTACCGTCCCGTTGACTTGCACCTTGCCGGAAGTGATGAGTTTCTCCGCGGTACGCCGGGAGGCGACGCCGGCGGCGGAAATGATTTTTTGCAGGCGCTCAGTCGGCATGATGGAAGCTCAGGTGACGCTGCGGACGGTGGTACTTAGCTGGCCTTTTCCGCTTCCGGCACTGTTTCGTGGAGTCCTCGGTCAGCTGATTCCAAATCGCCTGCTGCGTGTTCCGCAGGTTGGCCTGGTGCGGACGCGTCTGATGCTGCGCTCTCGGCGGGAATGAGTTCTCCTTGGAACGATTCCGCGACGAGCTTCTCGAATTCTTCCATGCTGGGCAGCTCGTTGACATCCTTCAGGCCGAAGCGCATGAGGAATTCTTTTGTCGTCTTGTAGAGAATCGGACGACCGATAACCTGTTTGCGGCCCGCAGTCGTAATTACTTTGCGGTCAAGCAAGGTTCCGATCACGCCGCCGGAATCGACCCCGCGGATATCGTTGATCTCGGGCACGGTGACCGGCTGTTTGTAAGCAATGACGGCCAGTGTTTCGAGCGCGGGCAACGACAGACGGATCGGCGGCTTCAGGCTCTTCGCGAAGGCCCGCACGACTTCATGTTGCTCCGGCTTGGTCGACATGCGGTATCCGCCTGCAACCTGGCGGATTTCGATCCCATGATCGGGAACGCCGTATTCGCCGACGAGTCCTTCCAGACTGGAGCGGACGAACGATTTAATCTCGGCTTCGTCGGTCACGCCGTCAGCAATAACCGTGCCCTTGACGAGGTGGACAATCTGCTCCAGTGTGATCGGCGTCTCCGCCGCATAGATGATGGCTTCGAGTTGAGCTTTTAAAGACATAAAAGGCGATCAGTGATCACTGTGTCTTTCTACTTCCAGTCGTCGCGCACGGCCGATTGCTCTTTCATGATTTCGTCGAAGTGTGTGTGCTTGCGTACGGCAATCTCGCCAAACAATTTTTCCTGACGCACCTGGATCGCTTGCAATCTCACCAATTCCAGCAAGGCCAGGAACATGCACACCAGCGCGTGCCGTGAAGGAATGCGCAACAGCAACTGTTTCAGGCGAATTGGTCGCTCTTCGAGTGACAGCCGCCGGCGCAGGTAATCGATCATCTGGCCTACCGTGACCGTCTCTTCGTTGACATCGAGAACCGGTCGCGTGCGTACTCGCTCTAGAATCTGCTGGAAGGTTTTGACCAGGTCGATCACGTCGGCAGCGATCTCCGGTTCCACCCCTTCCGCATCAATGAATTCCTTCATCGAAGGATTCGAAAGCACCGCGTCTTCAATCTGCTGCTTTTGCAAGAGCATTTGCGCGGCGGACTTGAACTTTTCGTGCTCCAAAAGGCGATTGACCAGTTCGGTCCGCGGGTCATCCTGCTCTTCGGCAGTAGCATAAGGATCGCGCGGCAGCAGCATCTTCGACTTGATGTGAATCAACACCGCGGCCATGTAGATAAAGTCGGCCGCGACGTTGACGTCAAGTTCGCGAATCTTCTCCACGTAAGCCAGATATTGCGCCGTGATCTTTGCGATCGGAATGTTGTAAATGTCGATATCCTGCTTGCGAATCAGGTCGAGCAGCAGGTCGAGCGGGCCCTCATAAACGTCGGTGACGGCAACCGAAAATGGCGAATCGCTTTCTTCTTTCCTGGGACCGTCTTTTGCCGTCACGCCAACTTGTCCAGGGCCAGACGGGTGCGCGAGGATCGCAGATGGCACTGGCACAGCCCCGGTGGCGAGTTTCAGATTCTCGGTCATGGCATTGAGATTTCGTCGTGTAGTTTCGAACTCTACGGCCTGCCGGTCAGTAGTCCGCCAAAGAAAAATCCGAAGCCCAGAACGCTCTCACAGTGCGGGCATGAATACATGATTTCTTTCTTCACCATTCCGGTAGTTTCCTTGTGCACTTCATCGCGGACACCCGCGGTCTCGGTTTTTGTCTCTGCCAGTGCGACCGTCGTCTTGCAGTAAGGGCACTTCGCCATCGTTTCTCGTCTTCAAAAATGCCGTGCTGCGCATGCGACCGCTACTTGGCTGTGTTCACCTTAGGCGTTCCATACTCTAGCGACATGCCCATGGCTGCCCGTACGTCGTTCATCGTTTCCGCCGCTATCCCTCGCGCTTTCTTAGCGCCTGCTTCTAGGATATCCCAAGCGTCCCGAGGTTTCTCCTCATATTTACGGCGTCGTTCCTGGATGGGTGCCAGAAGCTTCACCAAAGAATCGGCGGCCCAACCTTTGCACTCAATGCACCCGATCCCGGCCGAACGGCAACCCTCGTTTACTTTGGCCATTGTTGCTTTGCTGCTGAAGATTTTGTGCAGGTCGCCCACAGGGCATACGTCTGGGTTACCCGGATCCGTACGCCGAACACGCGCCGGGTCGGTGACCATCGTCTTCAACTTTTGCCGCACAACAGGCTCGGGATCGGCCAGCAGAATCGTGTTGCCATAAGACTTCGACATCTTGCGTCCGTCTGTACCGGGCAGTTTCGCCGCAGGGGTGAGCAGAGACTGGGGCTCGGGAAATACCGCTTTCGATGCTCCGTAAAATCCGTTGAACCTTCTTACAATCTCTCGCGTCAGTTCCACGTGCGCGACTTGATCTTCGCCCACGGGAACGACCTCTGCTTTGTAAATCATGATGTCAGCCGACTGCAGCACTGGATAGCCCAGGAATCCGTACGTGCCGAGGTCTTTGTCTTTGATGTTTTCACGCTGCTCCTTGTATGTCGGAACGCGCTCCAGCCAGCCCAGCGGTGTGATCATGGAAAGTAACAGGTGCAGTTCTGCGTGGGCGGGAATGTGCGATTGCAGGAAAAGCACCGACTTCTCAGGATCGAGTCCCGCAGCCAGCCAGTCAATGGCAACCTCAATAGAGTTTTCCTTTGTGCGGGAGGTATCAGCGTAGTCGGTGGTCAGCGCATGCCAGTCGACGATGCAGAAAAAGCATTCGAATTGATCCTGCATGCCGACCCAGTTTTGCAGCGCGCCGACGTAGTTGCCGAGGTGGATCTTTCCGGTTGGACGCATGCCGCTGAGCACGCGTTTGCGGGTTGTCGTCACGGATGTCATCGTGCCTGAGACGACCTTGACCGTGCGGGTCTCGGCATGGAATCGAGTGCGCTGAACACAGGAATCTGAGGCTCGCGAAGGGCAATCATCCTAGGATGGAATTGATACTAACATGCGAAAAGCCTGCTCTGCGCGGCGAAGCAAGCGAAAACCTGCCTGCGAACTCGATTCGGAAATGCTTTATAATTCGCGCCACTCTTCCCAGAAGACGGTTAAAGCAGCGCAACCAGGAACCCCGTGAGCACTCTCGCCCGAAAACTTCGCGCCACCGATTACTTCACGCTGGGCTGGGGAACCATGGTAGGCGTGGGGTGGCTCGTCATCATGGACGACTGGCTGCTGCGCGGCGGCGCGCTCGGAACGTTGTTGGGCTTTGTGATCGGCGGCGCTCTCTTGCTGCCTATCGGTTGGGTGTATGGCCGCTTAGTGGTCGCGATGCCCGACGCCGCGGGCGAGATCGCGTATACTTCGGCGGTTTTTTCTCGTACGACCAGTTTCGCCACCGGTTGGATGATGACTCTCGCGTACTTCATCGTTTGTCCGTGGGAGGCGGTGGCGGTCGGCCGCATCGCCGGCTACATCATCCCCGGACTCGATTCGATGGAACTCTACCGCGTCGCCGGGCGCCCCGTATTTCTGCCGCATCTTGTGATCGGACTCGGATTGACTCTCCTGCTCACACTGCTGAACTATCGCGGCATCCGCCTCAGCGCGACCTTCCAGAACTGGACCAGCTTCGGTACTTTGGCGCTGTTTGGCATTTTTGTGCTGATGGGCGTGAGCCGGGGCTCACCACAAAATTTTGCTCCCCTTTTTACCCACGCACCGCTGGTTTCGATTCTGCTGGTCATTCAAATTGTCCCGTATTTCATGACCGGATTCGAGTCTGTCGGCAAAGCCGCGGAAGAGGCCAGCCCTGAGTTCCGCTCTGCCAGCTTCTTTCGCGCGATCTGGATCGCAATCTTTGTTGGAATTCTCTTCTACGCCAGCATCGTGGCGGCCGTGGCCTTCGTTGCTCCGTGGCGTTCGTTGACCGGAGAAAAATTCATGACCGCGGTTGCATTTCAGCACGCTGTAGGCGTGGGCGGCTTCGCCGGAAAATGGATCGTCAACATCATTCTTGCTGCGGCGTTGCTGTCGCTGTTCAAATGTTTCAACGGCAATTTTGTCGCGGCCAGCCGGTTGGTCTTTGCACTTGGACGCCGCGGTATGGTCGATTCGCGCGTAGGGCAAGTCCACGCGCTGCACCGGACGCCCTCGACGGCCGTGCTCTGCATTGGGCTCGCGACTGCGGCCTGTATGCTGTTGGGAGACGCGATTTTGGTTCCCGTGACCGAAGTCGGATCCGTCGCCTGCGCCATCGGTTGGGCGGCAACGTGCGCGGCGTATCTCGCACTTGGGGGCAAAGGTTTGCCTGGCAGAATTCCGCGATCGGCAACGGCTCGCGCGGTAGCGGTTTTTGCCCTGCTTGTGGGGATGGCGATGGCGCTCATGAAACTGGTCCCGATAGTCCCAGGACATTTCACGATTTCCGAATGGCTCGCTTTGGCGATCTGGATCGCGCTGGGTGCTGTGTCATACCGCAGAACCAAAACCCACGGAGGTATCATTCATGAAACTTAGCTTCACTCTGCAGAGTGCACTGTTGTTGCTCGTCTTCATCGGTGCGCCAGGTATTTCAAGAACGCAAACCCCGCCGCCCTTCGACATCGTCATCACGAACGGCCACATTATCGACGGTACGGGATCGCCATGGTACTCCGGCGAAGTGGGCATCCGCGACGGCAAAGTCGCTGCCATAGGCAATCTCACGGACGCTCCGCGGAAACGCACGATTGATGCCGCCGGCAAAGTTGTCGCGCCCGGATTTATCGACATGCTGGGACAGTCGGAGTTGACGATCCTCGTCGATCCTCGCCTGCCCTCAAAGATTTTTCAGGGCATCACGTCGGAAATTACCGGCGAAGGCTCCTCGGCTGCTCCGCTCAACGACGCCATCATGCAAGCCGACCGCTCCTCGTACGAATACTTCAAGATCACTCCCAATTGGAGAACCTTCCGACAATATTTCACGCGGCTCGAAAAACAGGGGATGGGCATCAATCTGGCGAGTTATGTGGGCGCGACGCAGGTCCGGCGCATGGTGCTTGGTGACGACAACAAGCAACCTACGCTGGAACAACTCGACCAGATGAGATCGCTCGTGCGTGATGCCATGAAGGATGGTGCGGTCGGCGTCTCTACATCGCTTGAATATGCGCCAGCACCCTACGCGAAAACCGAGGAGTTGATTGCGCTCGCGACCGAGGCCGGCAGGTCGGGAGGCATTTACGCAACGCACATGCGCGACGAAAGCAATTCTGTGCTCGAAGCCATCGACGAAGCCCTCCGCATCGGCCGCGAAGGCCACATCCCGGTCGAGATTTGGCATATCAAGGTCGCGGGTAAGAGCAACTGGGGACGCATGCCCGAGGTCGTCGCCAAGATCAACGCTGCGCGCACGGCCGGCGCCGACGTCAGCGCCGATACTTACGCCTATACCGCGTGGTTCAACGATTTTTCGGCATTCATTCCGCCCTGGGCGCATGATGGCGGCACAGAGAAGCTAGTCGAACGTCTCAAGGATCCTGCCACGCGCGAGCATATCCGCAAAGACATGCAGACTTCCACTAAAGACTGGGACAACGAGTGGCAGGAGATTCCCGGCCCAGACGCCATCATGATCGGCTCGGTCGAGAACCCGAAGCTGGCGCCGCTGCTGGGCAAGCGTATCTCGGAAATTGCGAAGTTGTGGAATAAAGATCCCATGGACACGATCTTTGATTTTCTGGTCGAAGATCCCAAAAGCGAGGTTGCCGTATTCGGTATGTCGCAACCAGACGTCACACTGGCCCTTCAGCAACCCTGGGTATCGATCGACAACGACTCGGAGGGCACTTCGCCACAGGGCATTCTGGGGCAGTCGCATCCGCATCCGCGTGCGTATGGAACCTTCCCACGCGTTCTAAGCAAGTATGTGCGCGAAGAAAAAGTCCTGACACTCGAAGATGCGATCCGCAAATTTTCGGCGCTGCCGGCTCAGCGCATGCGGCTGACCGATCGGGGCGTGCTCAAAGCGGGTATGTGGGCGGACGTTGTGATCTTCGATCCCGCGACCGTGCACGACGTCGCGACCTTCGACAATCCGAATCAGCTTTCCGAAGGCATGGAATACGTCCTGGTAAATGGCGTGCCAGTGATCGATCAGGGAAAGATGACGGGATCACTTCCGGGCAAAGTTCTGCGCGGTCCAGGTTATTTACCGTGAGTTAAATTTATTTTGCCACCTCATTTTTCAATCGGGCCTGTTCCGATCCCGGCAGCAGGACCACGTGCGGGTCGGACAGAGTGCCGGTGATGGTGTATCCAGTCGCAGCACCGACGGGAATCGGCGTGAGCTTCAGATCAAGTTCGCGTTGCAAAGACGCAGTCCCACTCAACTGAAACTTACCGCTGGCAGAGTCGAGCCGGGCATCTTTCATCTCGATCTTTCCGTCGTGCAGCCGCGCCTGGCCTGACAGGCCCACAATCTTCAATGGACCTCCCGCTTCCGCCAATGCAATATGCGGCAGAGTTCCATCTCTGACGTCAAACTGCAACGTTCCTTCGACGGCCTGCCAGAAATCTGCACCGCATCCCCCTTTAAGTTGGTAGCTGGCATTCGCTCTACCCGTGATCCCGGAACTCCTTGTGGTGTTGGCTGTCGTGTCCAGGGTAGCGTCAGAGGCCGTGCCATCGAGTCGCGCCAGAGAAATTCCAGCGAAATTCCCGCTTCCTTCGCATGAAGCCGGCTTCACACTGAAGTCGGCATGCCACGCGCCGTGATACCGGCCGCTAAGAAACTCGGCTTTCAGTTCGGAGATATCAAGCTTTCCGTGATTCAGAGCTACAGTGGCGGAGACGTGATTCGCTGCGAAGTTACGCATCTGCAAATGGTCCGTGCTGACGCGGCCAGCAGCGTGCACGCTCGCCAGGAAGGACGGTGCTGACGGTTCACTCGCACCCATCAGGCGGTACCATGGCTGCTCTATTGGCGGCGGACTCGCCCACGCGCTCAGTTCACCAAGCGCAAGCTGGTCGGCGGAGAGATTGAAGTGCACTTCGCACGCACCTGGAGTTCCGCAGCTGCGCGGTAGATCAAGTGATCCGCTCCAGGATGATCCGGCTGCTTGCGCGCTGAGGTTGGCCACGCGAACAGTATCGGGCGAGAGTTGCATATCGGCCGAAGATATTTCGATCGGTCCACTCACGCCGCGAACCGCAACCAGAACATTGCGCAACCTCGCGGTCCCCGTCACCTGGGGCCCGGAAAAATCTGACGGATTATGGTCGTCCCATCCTCCCCATGACCCTGAGACCTGCAGATCGAGTTGCGCGATGCCTTCAGGTGCAGCCTGCAAAGCAGGAATGCCGAGCATGTGCGCGAGACGCAGAGTGCTGGCGATCGCGGTTTCGCCCGTGAGTGACACACTGTAGCCCTTGCGGTTGATCCATCCCCGGGCCAGAAACGTCGCACTGCGCGAACCAGGAAAGAAAGGCCCAAACTCCAAGCGTGGACCTTCGGGCACGCGCATCCCCGGGGAGTTCTTCAGAATCGTCTTTTTCGATGAAATCTGTGTCGCGTCGCCGATGGTCCAGACAAACGGAACGGTCTGCGGTCCAATCTCGGTGTGATTCGCCATCGATGCCACGCGGAAAGAGTCGATCTCTCCTCGTCCCTCAAATCGGAGCAACCCGGCAGCGGCCCGTTCAATTGACACGTTCCCCCGCATCGTTCCACTCGCTGCCAAATCCTCCGCCAAATTCTTTTTCGCCCGCTGCGCCAGAGCAGCCAAGGGGCTTACAGGTACGTTGTCCGCCGACACGTCCACGTGGTAGCTACGATTGGGAAATGCACCTCCACCCCGCAACGTGATCCGTCCGCTCCCTACGGGAGCCGTGCATTCGACCGCTTGAAACGCTCGATTAAGCGAAATGTATTGTCCCTGGCAATGGATGGCCAGACGAAGCGCCTGGCCGGCCGTAATGTCGTAGCGGCGGAAGTCCTGAATAGATGCTTCACTGACGATCTTGAGATTCGCCGGAGGTCCCGTCAGCCTCGCTTCGATCTGGACTCCCCCGCGCCAGCCTTGATCATTTCCCGTGAAGAACTTGCTGAGTTGCCCGAGTTGCGAACCGTTCCACTCTAGCTTGAAGTCGAGCGGCGTTTCTCTCAGCGTGGCAGCCCGTTGCCACGTTCCGTCAATGCGCACCAGGCCCGTGTCATTCAGGTTCAGATCGGTGCGAAACGGCTGGGCTCTCAGACGCACGCCCCACGTGTTTTCCGAGTCCTGCCACAACGAGAAGTCAGCATTGGTCAGGGCGTAGGGCTTCTTTTCAGGACCATTCTTGAAATTAATCCGTGCCGAAGTGGCTTGAATATAGGGAAAAGCGGGTCGCGGTTCTGACTTTGCTTTGCCAGTCGGCGCGAGAGGAGTGCGCGCGGTGCGCTCCAGGAGCGCCTCCATGTTCCACCGGCCATTCTGTCCGTGGACCAGGTTGAGGCTGGGTTCGGTGAGATCGAGTCGGGCAATCTCCAGTCGTCCCCGCATCAGCGACATCAGGCGCAGATTTGCCGTGACTTCGCCAGCCCGCAGCATGGGCTCGGCTCCGAATGCCGGATCGTCGTACACCACCAGATTTTCCAGCTCGAATCCTGGTCGCGGCAGAAGACGAACGTGAACCGAACCAATGTCGACCGAACGCCCGACAGCAGAACTGATGGATAAGACAATCCTGGATTTCAGTCGGGAGGCGCCGGGGCGCAACAGAAACAACACGAGCACCACCAACGCCACTACTGCAATCACACGCCGTCTGGAGGAGAAAATCTTCACTTCGCCTTCGTCAGGGATTCGAGGGAACTCATCGCACGACCTGAAAAGTCCGGTTCCACCGCGTCTCACCGAAGAAATGCAGGATTTCGTTGCCCAGAAATAGAGCACGATCGCCCCAACCGGTCTTGCGATATTGGTCTTCGGGGGTTTCAAACGACCAGTAGATAAACATGGGCCGCCCGATAACGTTCTCTTGCGGAATGAAGCCCCAATAGCGGCTGTCGAGGCTCACCCCCCGGTGGTCGCCCATCGCGAAATAATGGCCCGGAGGAACAACGAGATCGCCTCCTTGAATGTGCGACTGCAAATCGACCATCCAGTTCGGTGACAGGCCGTCGTTTTCAGAAGGCGGGATCGAAGGGAAATTGTTCCGATATAAATCGGAGGGATTGTCGCGGTCGGTCAGCACATACGCTTGTTCGTCGAGGGGTTGGCCGTTCCGGTAGACCACTCCCGAGCGCAGATGAATATGATCTCCCGGAACGCCGATGATCCGCTTCACCACAAAGGTTCCGGCGTACTCCGGATCGGGATGCAGAAAGACGACGATGTCGCGAAAATGAACATCACGATAGGGAAGAAGTGGTCCTAGCCAGGTCGACTTGGGAGCAAACTGCAACCGGTTCACGAAGACATGGTCGCCGATGAGCAAAGTGTTCTCCATGGAACTGGAGGGAATCTCAAAGGCCTGCAGCACGAACGTGATGATGAACAGGCCGGTTACCAGCACAGCAGCCAGCGAAGACAGGAATTCGACCGTCGTTTCCTTCGGCTTCTCTTCCGCCACTTTTTCTTCTACGTTATTTTCTTTCTTGGCCAATTTGGTGTTTCCACGCCCGCTTAAGATGCCGGAATCATGCAGAAGGATTACAGACTACCCCCAGAACGCATCCGGAAGTACTCAGTGTACCAGCCGCAGAGTCCGGTTCCAGCGCGTTAACTGGAAGATGTGGGTCACGGCATAGGAGAAGTGATACATGCGGGACGCAACCGTCGTGTCGGGGGTCTGATCCCAGCTCCGTACTGACCAGTAGATGAGCAGCGGCCGCCCGATAATATTCTCACGCGGTACGAAGCCCCAATAACGGCTGTCCTGGCTGTCATCGCGATTGTCGCCCATCACAAAATAGTGCCCTTCAGGAACAATGAGCTGGCCGTCTTCGACCAGTTTTCGCATCTCCAACCACCACTTCCCGTCCAGGCCCCAGGCCGGGATATCCACCCGTGGGAAGTTGTCGCGAAACAGATTGTTCGGCGGCTCCTGGAAGCGCACATAGGGCTCGCTGAGCGGTTTGCCGTTAATCCACACCTGCTTGCTGATGAGTCGCAGCCGGTCTCCAGGCAACCCGATGACGCGCTTCACAAAATGCTGTGTCGGATCCACCGGATAATGAAACACGACTATGTCACCACGCTGCACCTTCTGATACGGCATTACATGATCGCCCGGACCGCTTCCGCCATAGCATAGCTTGTTAACCAGCAGGTAGTCGCCGATCAGCAGGGTGTTTTCCATGGAGCCGGACGGAATCTGAAAAGCCTGCACGACGAATGTAATCACGAAAACCGCGATCACAACGGTGCCCAGCAGGGATTGCAGAGAGCCGATCACATCGGCTCCGAGCGTGGTTACGGCGGGGGCATGCGGCGAATCCATGAAACTCTACTTTTCCTCTACTTAATTACTTATCGGCCGGATGCGAGGCCGGCGTTGTACTTTTGGTGTCAGTTGCTTTCGGCTGAGACGCCAGAAACGTCAACAGTTGTCGCGCGGCGTCTTGCTCGGCTGTTTTCTTGGTCGAGCCCTGCGCCCGCCCTACGAACTCCGACGGCTGATTGCGCTTTGGATGGAGACGGGCTTCCACTGTAAACGTCTTGTGGTGCTCGGGACCGGCTTCTTCCACCAATATATATGCTGGCTGCGGCAATCCCAGGCTCTGCGCTGCTTCCTGTAACGCCGACTTGAAATCGGTCACAGGCAGAGTGCCGCCTTCGCGCTCCATCCGTTCTAGTTCGGGTGCGATCACACTGCGCCGGACGAATTCACGCGCTACTTCAAAGCCGCCATCCAGATAAATCGCTGCCAGGACCGCTTCGAAAGCGTCGACTAGTAGCGCGGTTTTGCCGCGCCCGCCACTTTTTTCCTCGCCTCGTCCCAGCCGCAGGTAGTAGCCCAGTTCCAACTGCTGGGCCACGCGAATCAAATGCCGTTCACTCACCAGGTGCGCCCGCAATTTCGAGAGTTCACCCTCGCGGAATTGCGGGAAGCGTTGAAACAACTCTTCGCTGGTGACCAGAGACAACACCGCGTCGCCCAGGAACTCCAGTTGCTCATTGTCACTGACCGCGTATTTGCTCTCACCCGCCTGTTGCGCTTCCTGCTCCCGCGCCTGCGAACTATGCGTGACCGCCTGCTCGATCACTGCCCGTCGTCGGAAGTGATACCCAAGTCGCTCCTCCAGCGCCGTGATTTCGCGTTCCTTCATACCCTTTGGGCCCATTATCCGACGCCGCCAAGCGAAGTCTTAGTTCTTAGGCGGTGTTGCAGTCTGTCCCGGAGCCGTGCCCGCGCTCAACTTCGTCAATCGATCCTTCTCATCCCGCGCCGCTTTTCCCACGCCAGAATCGGGGTGATCCTTGCTCAGGTCGACCGCTTGGTCGACATACTTCATGGCCTCGGGAATCTTGTTCTGCATGTCGAGCGAGACCGCCAGGCGGAAGATTGCGATCGCGTCCGGCTGCTGCGGGAAGGCATCAATAGACTTTCGCAGATCAGTTTCTGCCTCGGCCCAGTTCTTCGCATTGAACGTCAGCGTGCCCAGGATCGAGTAGGCCTCTGATCGCAAATAGCCCTTGTAAGCCTCGAGTCTGTCCGGTGGAACCCCGGCCGTGGGCACGTCCGTGTCGGTCGTCACCAGTGCCCGCTCTGCATCTTTCTTGGACTCCGCCAGCTTCTGATCCTTGTCCAGATCGGTGTCGCGGGTGCGCTCGGCCAACACCTGCGCCACGCCCAGCAGAGCTTCCGGATCATCCGCATCGAACGTGAGCACCTTGTGCGCCATGTCCAGCATCTTGTCGCCGTTGTTGGCCTGTTGGTACCTCTGCATCGCTGCTTTATAGAGCACGACACGCAACTCGCTGTCCGGATATTTAGCGCCGAAGTCGTCGGCGGCTTTTTCCGTGGCAGCGGCATCGGTTATCGCTATAGCATCCTTGTAGGCCTGAAATTCGGGCTGGGTTTTGGCCTGCGGCGGCCGTTTGCCCTGCGGCGCAGCCGCAGTCTCTGCCGCCCCGGTTTGTGCCGCCTGTCCGGCCGGAGTTGTCTGCGCTGGCTTGTCGTTGGCCTGTCCCAGACTCCAGCCGCACATTCCCAGCACTGCGACCACAATTGCTGCTCGCTTCATGCGTTCTCCTAATCTCCAGCTTACTGGTTCGAAATCGCGTTGCCGAATTTTGCAACCGTGCATTTTATCGCAGCGACCAGAACTTCGGGTGGCTTTACTTGAAAGCTAACACCTATTGCTGCGGCTTGGCCGGAGGCTCGTAGGCCTGCTGCAAACCTCGTTCGGCTGCAGCCTTAATCTCGGGTAACTCCGCTCCCGCCGTCAATGCGGCCCGATATTCGTCGATTGCGCCCTCGCGGTCCTCTTTCATGTCCAGAATTCTTCCCAGGTAAACGTGCGACCACCCCAACACCTTGGGATCCTTGGTCGCCTGAATGGCCTTGTTGAAATTCTCCAGCGCTCCCTCGCGATTCTTGTTCGCCACGGCCACTTGCGCCAGGATAAACAGTGCCCGACCTTGATCTCCGATTCTCCTGTCAATTGCCTGCTGAGCCAATTCCTGGGCGCCCTTCGGATCACCAGCCTCCAAACGCTTTTCGGCAATTACCAGCATCCGCCGATCCTCCATGCGCGACAGTTGCACCAGTTCAGGCGCCGTCACGTCGGCGTACTGCAGCTCTGCGGCTGCCTTCTGCTCTTGCTTGATATCGATCGCCTCAAGCATGTCGAAGTAGGTAGTTCGCAGACCTGCGGGATCCTTTTCGAAGGCGACCAGGTAGTTGTAGAAATAGCGAGTCAGTATGTAGCCCCTCTTCACCGCGTCATCAACCGCCTGCGCGCGCATTCCTTCCGCCGTCTGCTTGGTCCCCATCGTCCGAATCTCGACGGCGCGCACCATGCACTCGGTCACCAGCAGCGAAATATCGTTCTTGAAACTCTCCTCCAGCGGTGCGCGCTTCACCGACTGCAACAACGGCTCCAGGCGCTTGACCGCGCTGAAATGCTTTTCGGCCAGCGGATCGAGCAGGTAGTGCAGGTAGGCGTGCCGGATTTCCTCCATCTTCAGCGGCGAACGCGCTGCCGGATCCGGCGAAGGAAACACGACCACGTAGTAGTCGGCTCCATAGTTCCGTGCATTGGCCTGATTCGGATCGCCCATGAAATCCAGCAGAATGGTGAACGTGTGCCCCAGATATCCGCCAGACTGCAGCTTCAGATAGATATCAGTGTCGAAGACCATCTTCGCCATGGGGACGTGGTAGCGATCTACCAGCGCGGCGTAGTTGGCCCGGTGCCGTTCCCAGATCGCGTGCAGCCCTGCTTTTTCATAAAAGCGCTCGAGTTGCGCGCCGAACGCCGCGATGGGAACGGCATCGGGGGGCAGGTCGTCCTCTTTCACCCGGGGGAGGAAGTGCGGCGGCCCCTCCAGATAAAGCGCCAGCGAAACATACTGCGACAAGTCATGCGCCGCATCTCGTTCCCGGTGCGCCTGGTACCACTCGCACATCGTGGACATCGCCTCCTGCGCGTCGTCGGAGGCCTGCAGATTCTTTTGCACTTCGGACCGGATGTTGAGCCGTTGCGCATCCGAGATGTTCAGATCCACGTCGTAACCGCAGGCGTTCATCGCCGCCAGTACGGCGAACATGGTCTCACTGGTATCAAGCGAAATGGGATTAGGATTGTCCGCCGCGCACAACGGTGCCCACAGCCCCAGAAAGGCTGCGATCGACAGGGCCGCTAACCAACCTCGAAGGCCACACTTCAGGAAACGACTCAGGAAACCCCTCCCGCAGGATGCCTACAGCACGAAGGCCACGACCCACAAGGGCCGGACCGCTGAGCGGAGAACAATCACCAGTGTAAGGTCTGCTGCCCGGAGGGTCAAACCGCCGCTCAGAGGGGCAGGGCAAAACAGAGGCAAATAGCGAATCCATTGCACACTCCTTGACACTCTAGGAGAGTGTTGATATCGTCTCCTAGACTGACAAGGAGAGACTGTGGGCAAGCAGATTGATCTTCTGCAAGGAACGCTGGACATGCTGATCCTCAAGGCAGTGTCGCTGGGCCCGTTGCATGGTTACGGCGTTCTACTTCGCATTCAACAGATCTCGGGCGAGCAGTTGCAAATCCAGCAAGGGTCGTTATACCCAGCTCTCTACCGACTGGAGCACCAGGGCCTGATCTCGAGTGAATGGGGAGAATCTGACAACAATCGCAAGGCGAAGTTCTATCGCCTGACCGCGGCGGGCAAGCGCCAATTCCAGTCGGAAACGGAAAAGTGGAACCACATGGCGTCGGTGATCGCCGGCATTCTGCGCGCGAGGCCTGAGGAAATATGAACCTTCTGAGGCGACTTCGTTCCTGGTTGAAGTGGATTGTAGAGCGCCGGCGACTCGAAAACGACCTTGACGCGGAAGTGCGCTTCCACATCGATAGCTATGCTGCCGACCTGGTGCGGAGTGGGGTTCCTGCGGCTGAAGCCATGCGGCGCGCGCGCATCGAGTTCGGTGGCATCGAGTCACAGAAGGCTGCTATCCGTGCATCTGTCGGATTGCGTTGGTGGGATGATCTGTGGGGCGACCTTCAATATGGCGCACGCATTCTGCGAAAGAGTCCCGGGTTCACGGCGATCGCAGTAGTATCGCTGGCGCTCGCGATTGGGGCCAATACATCGATCTTTTCGCTGGCAAATCAGCTTCTCTATGCCCGGCTCGGTGTCCCACATCCGGAGCAATTACATCTGTTGACGGTCATCGCAGCCGAGCACAGCGTCGTGCACTCCTCCTGGGGAAGCATGTCCCCGGTTGCTGGTGGAGGAACTCGCTTTGCTTCTTTCACGTATCCGATCTACCAGCAATTGCGAAGAGAGAACCGCGTGCTCGACGATATCTTCGCCTTCAAGGAAAACATTCGGGTAAACGCCACCATTGACGGTTCGGCGCGAGCGGCTCAGCTGGAATTGGTCTCGGGCAACTTGTATGAGCAGATGGGTGTGCGAACTATTCTTGGTCGGCCCATTCTGCCTTCCGATGATCAGGAGCCCGGTACAGGCGCGGTAGCGACGATCAGCGAGGGATTATGGGAGCGAGCCTTCGGCAAGGGTACGGATGCGGTCGGAAAGATAATCATCGTCAGCATGACTCCGGTGACGGTCATTGGCGTCAATCCGCCGGCGTTTACCGGGGCGATGAGCGTACAGAATTCCCCCGATATTTTCATGCCGCTCTCGATGATTCCACTGGTCAAGGGCGAGTTGGGGGACAGCGGTCCTTTGCTTTCGAGCAGGGACATCTGGTGGGTACAGTTGATGGCGCGGGAAAAGCCCGGCGTGCCCCTGGAGCAGGCCAGGGCAGGCTTGAACGTGGCATTCAGCGCGGCCATTCACGCCACCATGACTGTGGCCAAAGACGACACGATGCCGCGACTAGAGCTGGAAGACGGCAGCCGCGGGTTGAACTTTGAAGGCAGGCAATTCGCCCAGCCGATGTATGTGCTTCTCGCGGTGGTGGGGTTTGTGCTCCTGATTGCATGTGCCAACATCGCGAACCTGATGCTCGCGCGTTCCTCGGCGAGGCAGCGAGAGATGAGTGTGCGCCTGGCACTCGGGGCGGGACGCGGCCGGATTCTACGGCAGGTTCTGACGGAGAGCCTGATGCTCTCCATAATCGGCGGAGCGGTCGGGGTGTTATTGGGTTATTTATCACGGTCTGTTCTCCCGAACCTGCTGCTGAATTCCTGGGACGGCGAAGGTATCCACGTCCCTTTCGATTGGAGGGTGTTCAGCTTTACGGCTGGGGTGACCTTGATCACCGGTGTGCTTTTTGGCATCGCGCCAGCGTGGAATGCAACTCGCGCCGAGATCGGCACAGCCATCAAAGATGGCGGCAAAGCCTCCACCAAGCAGCGCAAAGGTTGGAGCGGACCATCAATTGTCGCCTTCCAAATCGCGCTCTCGACCCTGCTGGTGTTCGGAGCCAGCCTTTTCCTGCGTACTCTGATGAATTTGAATGCAATCGATGTGGGCTTTCGCGCCGACGGACTCGTGCTCTTCGACGTAAACCCGCCGAGCAAGCAATATCCGGCGCCGAAAGATATAGCTCTCCACGCTCGGATCGAGCAGGCGTTGCGTGATGTCCCTGGCGTGGAAGGTGTGAGCCTGACGAATATTCCTCTCGTGGCAAATTCTGATTCGGAGTGTGACTTCAACGTGGAAGGAGCGCCAAAGACAAACGGTCCGCATGGAGAGGGATCGGGTGCGATGCGGGCAACGGTCGGTCAGGATTTTCTGTCTGTGATGGAGATTCCGATCGTTGCGGGACGAAACTTCACTCCGCAAGACGCGGAGGCGCCGCTGCGATTCTCGATTATCAATCAGGCGCTGGCGCGGAAATATTTCC
>CAWJRY010000011.1:0-423549 GCA_963845405.1 uncultured Acidobacteriaceae bacterium
GGATAATATGTAGGCTGTCTGTCAACCCCTGTGTTACCACCAAACTCGCATAAACACAGGGTATTTAGCTGTACCAACCTGCACGTAGTTGCACGTCCCCGCCAGTTGTACAAGCCCAAATTAAGCCCAAAACAGCAACCGCAAAAGTGCTGGTACCGCCGTACCTTGCTGGCCGCAGTGTGCCCCGATACTTTGAAAAGTCAAAGGATGGAGGCAAACATGGCAACGGCAAAAAGCAAGAACAAGAAGGCGAAACAGAAGGACCCCAACGCAACGCCCCGGCTTAAGTTTGGGTACGTGCGCAAGGAAATTAGCAAAGAGGAATACGAAGCTGCTGTTTCGGAAGTGCAAGCAGCGTGGCGCACTCATCAGGTCAGCGCCCGTGACTTCGGTTGCAAGCTGCTTAAGTTGCGCAAGCTGATGTACCACGGACAATTTACGAAGTGGCTGCGTTCGAACTCTATTGACATAAACCATGCAAGCTACTGCATGAGGACCTTTCTAGGTCTCGGCAAAAAGGCGAAGGAAAGAATCCAAAACCTGCCGCAGTCGGTAGTCAAAAAGCAGATTGATACTTTGTTCGCACCATCCGAGGAGAAACTGCCGGGGCCAGTTAGCGGACAAGTTGCACAATTCATCTTGGAGACGTGCGCGCAGCTCGGCAAGGCATCAGGTTGGACGTTTACACCCGGCATTATGGACGAAAGCGGCACAATTTCACCGATGCACGAAGCCACTTCCGCGAAGCTGGCCGGTCCTCTTGCGAAGGCAGTAAGCAAGTTGCTGGACGAGCTTTTTGTTTGGGAAGATGTTTTCGAGCCGCAAAACCAAGTCACCATCAAAGTGCCGCCTGCCGGAAAGAAAGCGCAGGCAAAGGCGCAGCCGCAGCAGGCCGGAGCTGAACTAATGCGAAAGCCTCCGATTGAATATGCAATAAATTTCGAGGGTGACGGCCCTGCCAACCTTGAAAATGCGTATCAAGTTTTGCCTGAAGCAAAGAAGGAAACGAACCAATTCTATCCGATTCCGGCGTACCTTTCTTCGACGTGTTTCAAGTATCTGCGGGGGCGTGGGCGAAGCGCAGAGAAAAGTGGATACGTAACGTTGGTATATGGGGCGAAGATGGCCGCGCAAGCGATGCGCTCGAAAGCGATAAAGTACAGGTCGCGTGCTTACCGAACCAAGGGCCAGATGACAACACAGGGGGGACTAGCGTTTTACCCGGTACTGTGTGAGATTAGCTATGGTTGGTTCTGCCCCAAGAACGGCAGCATACTTGACCCCTTCGCAGGGGGGAGCACACGTGGGCTAGTGGCCGCATATCTTGGCTACGATTACACCGGAATCGAAATCAGGCGGGGGCAGGTCGAGGCGAATGAAAAGCAGTTCACGGCTTTGAAGGCGCGCCACGACAAAACGTTTGCGGCTGAGATTGCCGCCGGTCGCTGCCAGCCAATGAAGAAGCCGAATTGGATTGTTGGCGATAGCTACGATTTGGAAAACCTCCTTCCGAACGGGGAGCATTATGACTTGCTGTTCAGTTGCCCGCCCTACTTTGACCGAGAGGTCTACAGCAACAAGGAAGGTGACGGAAGCAGGGCGAAAACGTATGAAGAATTCCTTGTATGGCTTGAGCACATTTATCGGCAAGCCGTCGCACGCTTGCGCGACAGCCGGTTCGCGATAACTACCGTCGGCGACATACGTAACAAAAAGACCGGCGCGTATCGACTCTTTCCAGAAGACACGACAATCCTTTTCGCTCGGAAGCTTGATTTAGTTCCATACAACAAGGCCATCCTCTGCACGCCGCTTGATACCCTGCGATTCCGGGCAAGCGCACAGTTTCCCAAGAACCGCAGGCTTGGGCACGCATACCAAGAGGTAAAAATCTTTTGGAAGGGCAAAGAAACAATCGGCGCTGTCAAGGAGGCGCTGGGTGAATACGCTGAGCTTCCCTGATAGTTTCCTTACACCCACTTACACTCACGGCCTGCAAAGAAAATTCCCAAGACGACCAGAATTGAGTTGCGACGCAGCAGTGACCATGCCAGAATACGTGAGCTTTAGAGCACTTTAAGCACCCTGCCCGTGGGGAAAGCACGCTAGCTGCGGCTTTTGCCCCCTGAGTTGCCTGCCCGGCATACGGCCCATTGGGACAATGGAGCCCGGATGGCCGCACCAATCAGCAAGCCTGAAACTTTGTTACTTGATACCCCCGGCGCGGCTGCGCTGGTAGGGGTACAGCCCGGCGTTCTGCGCCGTTGGGTACAGGACGGTCTTCCCTTTGTGCGCGCCGGGCGTGGCGGCAAGAAAATGTATGCCCGCCGTGACCTTGAAAAATGGATTGAGCGATTGAAGGAAACAGTTCAATAACCGGCGGCCCCACGCTGCCAACAAGGAGAAAGTCAATGGACAAGAAAACTTTCGATGAAAAAGTTGCTGCAATCTGGTCGTTGTACGACGCGACCAAAACCCTCAACGACGCGGGTATTGGTACGCGCGCCACAAGTGAATCTTCCAAAGCTGCCATTATCAAGGGCTTTGCATGGCTGGGCACGGAGCTGGGCGACCGCTTGCTGCCTGTCGGCAAGTGACTTTTGAAGGTCTTAAGTGCAGCGCCTAACCGGGCGTTGCTTTGGGCGCGTGGCCATGCCGCGCGTAGTTGTAACGGTCGAGTGGCAGCCGCTCAAAATGCGTGCAATCGCGCGCAGCGGAAAAGGCGGCCCCCACCTGTAGTAAGCAACAGGGCCGCACACTTTTGGTATCTGGCGCGACCCCGTACGCGCCGATAAGGCTGGCGGGTATTGCTGTGAGCAGCCCGCCAGAACTTTTATAGGAGAAACGCAAATGACGAAGGACGCATTGCTTAAGAAACTGGATGCGGCGCTGGATAGCGCCGCGCGCGGGCGATGCCGGGACACTTGAAATCGAATTCCGTGCAGGCAAACCGACATTTATCCGCACAACCCAACAAGAAAAGCTCGACGAAACGGAGAACCGTTCCAATGCCCGCCCATCCTACAGATAAGCAGCCCTGCAAGGCAGAACGCCGCCACATGCCCGCGCACGTGTTTGTGACTTACGACGCAATGCGCGCCAGCATTGAGACGGCATATTTATTTTGGCGGCGCACACACACTGGCAAACCTTAACAACCGCAATGTCGATTCTGAGCGTGCTGCGCTGGCATGGCTGGAAGAAAATGGCTGGATTACCAGCCTAAGCCGACAGCAGCGCCGCTGGAACGGCAAAATGGACACGGACAAGTACCGTGTGCTGTGGCATGACGAATGGGTTGCCGCGCAGCAGGGGCGGGAATGCCCGCCGGTTAAGTACGTCAAGGTTGGCGAAACGTGGAAGCTTGCCACGCCGGAGATGCTGCCCCCGGCCTGTTCCTGCGCAATGTGCGCCGGGCCGTGGAGGTATTGCGCGGCCAGCACGCCCCGAAGCCCCTGAGGACGAGTTGTGGCTGTGGGTACTTGCGCGCGAAGCTTACAAGAACTTACAGCGGGAGGAAGCGCGTACCGGCACAGGCACGCCTGAACCGGCTGCCGCTACAGGCAGCCCTGAACCGGCGCAAACAACCGGCACAGGCGGACCTGAACAGGCCGTTACAGGCGCACCTGAACCGACCGTTACAGGCGCACCTGTGCCGACCGTTACAGGCGCACCTGTACGAAGCATTACCCCCAGCGGGAACACAAGCATAACCCCCAGCCCAACCTTCCAACCTGAAAACCGGACGGAGGGCGGGCAGGAGGCTTTCATGATCTCGCGCCTAGCGGCGCGGGCGACCAAGAGGCAGAAGTAGCGCAAGCACTGGAAGCAGAGAACGCAAGCAGTGGCAGCGTTTCATGACCAACCTGCCGGAGGAAATGCAGGGCGCGATACTGCGCAAGGATTACAAGCCCCAGCTTCAAGCGCAAATCGAGGCCAGCGACATTAGCGTTGTGCTGGCCGCGCTGCGCCTCTGGATTGCCGAACGAGAATTGCCAATAGCAGACCGCAAGGCTGACAAGTGGGGCTGCTGGTTAGCAGAAGGCGCGCCGTTTTTGAAGGGTGCTGTGGACGACTGGCGCAAGCGAAACAGGGAAACCCGGCTGTGGGAGTTTAAGACCAAGATTGCGCCCAGCATACCGGCGGATTTCTTCGATAGTGATTTGTCCTTTGGCAAGCCCGACCGCAACAACTGCGAAAAGGTTATGGCCCCCACGTTTTTGTTTCCTGCTTTTGAGCAGCAGGAGATCTTCGCAAAATGGGAGGCGGCAACTGCTGACATACGTGGGCGCTATGAACTATGGGCGGACACAGACGATTGTGAGGAAGTGCAGGAAATGCGGGTTGATATGCGCGCGCAGATAGCACAGCGCCGGGCCGAGGCACTGGCAGCCAAGGCTTAACAGGCGACTGTAGCTTTGATGGCAGCCGCGACACAGAACCGCAGTAAGTGGCAAGCACAAGCAGCGCGCCGGTATCCCAAGTTCTTGCATGTGGGCGGCGACGGCCTGCATGAATGCTGGATTGTGCTGACGAAGTGCCCGCACGAGCAGACGACGTGCTGGCGCTACAGTTTGCGGTCAACAAAACCAGACGCAGAACTGCTGCTTGCAAAGTGGTCAATCGAAGGATGCGGCTACCAGTGCAAAGGCACGCACGAGCACACCTGCTGGAAGCTGACGTAACTATGGGCGGTACTAACGACGGACGACGTACGGGAAGGCTGGCGGGTATGGCCCTTCCTGCCGACATTTTGAGCGACGGGGTTTACTGGTATGAAATGCAGCGAGAAGGTTTTCTTCCACACACAAGCGCAGGCCGAAGAAGTAAGGCGGGCGCTGCTAGAAAAGAACCCAAAAGACAAACGCAACAAATTCCTGCGCGTGTACGTGTGCCAGCGCTGCGGCCTGTATCACGTCGGCCATCAGAAGTCCAAGTACGCGCCCAAGCTGCTGGCCGCGCCCAAGCAACCAAAGCAACCCACGCCCGGCGAACTGCGCCGCGCAGAAAAACGCGCAGCCGCTAAAGCAGCCAAGGCCACTATGTTCGCTGACTACACGGACAACCTGCGCATTGCGAAAATCTTGATCGACCGCGAGCTTGCCCGGTATGCAGCGCTGGGCGTAAAGCCGCGCCAGCCGCAGCAACCGTAACAGCCGCGTGGCTTTCTGATGCACATGACCCGACTGCCGGGCAAAGCAGGCAACGCAAGAGACCAGCGTTGACCTCGGCAATAGGTCCTCGTACAGCACGACGTTTTAACGTGCCCTCCGGTGCGGGCTGCTTTCAAACGGGCAGCCCGCCCATTTTTCTGCAATGACACCGAGCGAAACATACACAGCCTTAACCGTTACGACTGACCCCGTGCTGTGGCAGAAGCTTGCCGCACTGTTTGTGATTCCGGGCGTGCTGATTACCAACGACGCCGCCGGGCTTGCCGCGTTGCCGCGTGTTTCCAAACGGCACATTCCTTTTCAGCACAAGACCGGATAGACGACGGCAGGGATTAGCACACAACTTGTTGCGCATGGCCGGGCCGATAGATTTCAGCCGCAGTGAGTTCACGCCAGCAGGCCGCGCCTGTGTGGCTGCTTTCATCGCACGACAAACCAAATGACTCTTCAACAACGTATAGCAATACTAAAACGCACCTTCTGCCCGATGGCCCTGCGCGAATTCCCGCGCCCTAACACGCGCCTGCCTTTGAAATGACACACTATGGCCGGTACCAGCAATTCTGCTTGAGCGTTGGCGTGCAGCCCATGTCCGAAATGCAATGGGCAGCCTTCAGCGACTCCATGCGATACAGCGACCTTTCTGGATTCCACAAAGCCGCTGAGCGCGCAGTGCTTGACGACGAAAACCTGCGCCGTCCACACAACGACCGTCAAATAAACCCCCTGCCAAAGCCCAGTCCGAAGTACATCCGTTGCGGCCATCCAACCAAGGTCAGGCGGCAGCGCGATTGGCATTGGCTCACGAAGCGCCGGTTGAAAGAGCTACAGCAAGCACAGACAAACCCAAGAAACTGGCCGCCCCTCCATTCGCACGAACAGCGGATAACAGCATGACGCCATACGAACGATACGCAGACTTCGCGCGCACCGTGGCCGGTATCCAACCCAAGTCAGAGGAAGATTGGGAACGCGAGAGCAACAAGGCATTCATGAGGTTGCCCTGCGCCACAAGCCACAACCAAATGGCAGGCTGCAACAAAGAGGGGGGAAGATGCTGCGCCGCCGGGCCAAGCAGCGCAAGGCAGAAGCCACGTCAGTCTAGGCTTCGGCTTTTTGAGGAACAATATCCTTCGCGTCGGCTTCGAACGTTACATCCAACTGCGCGCCGGTCCTCAATGCCACGGGCTGCCCATCGACGCCGGTCAACTTGTTCTCAATCCGAATTTCCCGAAAAAGGTCGTCCGCTGCTGGGATTGATATCTCAATCTTTTCCATCTGGTTAGGGTAGACGCCCTTAACCATCTTTTGCACCACGGCTGGAAATCTCCCCCACGGCCTCTTCCCTCGCCATTCTCCTTTGCCGTCATGTTGCGGAAACCGGCGCTCTTTGCGGCCTACAAGGTCATTTAGCTCCCGCATCAAAACCTCAAACCGTGGGTAGTCTTTTTCCTCTTGGATTCGCGCGCACAGCGAATCCATTTGTTCTCGCTCTTCTGGCGTCATATTGATTTTACCGGCATCCTGTTTGCAGGTTGGGATTCAGCTTCCAACTTCAACCGTGCGACGTAGCACTCTTCGTGGACTGCCCGCCCGCATTCATCAATCTTACAATCCCCAAGCGATACGTCGTGCCCGCAAATCCAGCAGTAGGTACTCTTAACTGTTGTGTGCGCCATTGTGCGGCCTCCCCCAGCAACAACTATCACGTGCACAGGAAAATGCCGTGCCCGAGTGGGCTCCATCAATCCGTAGAGTGTGCATCCGGTTGGGCTGTGAAGCAAGCACATTTTGTTGATGCGAGCTAGAAGCGGCTCTGCTGGCCCTTGAGCCTATCCACTTGCCGCTGTGCCGTGCCAAGCACAAGGCAGACCAAACCGAAACCCGCTGGATAGACCCAACCGCACACAGCAAAGGCCCCACACACAGGAGACGACGCCCAGCCCATTGGCCAGCCACACACAATAATGACGTGCAAACTGGACGTGATGTGACCCCGCGCGCCCTATTACGTGCAGCTATTAAGCCCGGCCTGCGCAGTGGCCCGCAACCCACTGGCAGCACATGAGCGCATTGTGAGCGCTGCATCATACTGACCACACAGCACTTACACACCAACAACATGGGCATTGTGTGGCAGCGACGCGCTAAGTGAGTGCAAACAAAGACCCCTAGGGGGTGATCAAAGTGAATCTCAGGAAGCGTCAAAACCGTGCGACCGCCTTTTGACACGCGCGTGCCTTGCCTTTGGCCCTATTTCATACGACTTTGCCCGCCCTACCGGCCACATTAGGCCGCCTTTAGGCTGCTTAGGGGCCAAGCTGCTACCCGTAACACGGCCCTGCCTAAGCAGCTATGACACCGGCATCCGAAGAAGTGCGCGAATTCCTCCGCGCTGCTGGCCGCAAAGGCGGGCAGGCAAAATCAGCCCGCAAGCAGGCCGCCAGCCGCGCGAACGGCCAGTTGTCCCAAGTACCGGCGGATTTACGCCCGGCTGCGGCTGTAATCCCACAGCGCCCGGCCGTCCTGATACCGCAGCGCCCGCAGGAGGCAAAGTGAGCGCCCCAATAAGCCCCGAAGAACACAAGCTAAAAGGCACGCGCCCCACGAGGGCCGCCGACAACGGGCAGGACATTCCCGCTGGCCGCCCCAAGTTCCCCAAAGGTTTGACGCCCGAAGCTAAGGGTATTTTCAAGCTGCTTTGCAGGCAGCTTGCGGAGCGCCGCGCGCTGACCGCAGGCGACATGCAAATTCTGCACTTGTACGCGGAGCAATGGCTGCGCTGGGGCAATGCCCGCGCCAAGGTTGTGGAGCTGGGCGAAATCGTGACGGACACGCGGCTGGACAACCACAGCGTTGCGCATGAAGTGCTGCGGAAGAATCCGTGGCTGGGCGTGGTCGAAGTTTGCGAAACGAAAATGCACGCCATACTGCGCGACCTTGGCCTCACGCCCAACGCGCGCGCAAAAGTGAAACAGGTTGGCGACAAGCCCAAGCCTGCGGCCACGCCCGAGGAAGAATTCTTCGGCAGCATTGGGCAACCGGCAACAGCGCCGGGCAGCGCCAGCATGTTGGACGAACTGGACGATTTCGATTCGGACGTGACGCAATGAACGAACGAGAACAGATTCACTTTCTGGCAGCAATACTGCGCGTGCAAAACATGGGCGCAATGACGGTGCAGGAATGTATCGACCTTGCGGAAGGCACGCTCATGGACGTGCAGTTTACGGACGCGCGCACACAGGAAAGGCTTGCGGCAGAGGAAAAGGCAGCGCAGCCCCCAGCGCCGGTAACGGACAAAGTGCAATGAGCCTGTTCTACCACTGGCGCAAACGAGGCTTAACAGCCGCACGACTTTCTGTAAGTGACTTTGAAAGTGCAGGAGCAGAACAAATGAAATGCGAAATTCTCTACGGCCCCGAAGCGGGCACAATCAAACACTTCGCCAACAATGACCCCACTGCGCACACGATGATTCGATGCGGCGCACTGCGGCTGGTCGAAACCGAACCCGGCGAAATGGTGCGCATGGGCAATGGGCAAATTATCCCCAAGATGCAACCGCCCCCGGAGCCGAAGTGGTACGTGGGCAGCGTTGTAGTCACAAGCGCTTGCGACGGCTTCCGCCAAATGGACGTTGGCACGCGCGCCCCGGCTCTTGTTTACGAAGGGCTGAACCAGAAAATGCAATGGATTGGCGAGCCAATGAATATCTGCTTTGGCCGTGCTGTGCCCGAAGACATTGTGAACGAATACGCCAAGGCACACGCGGCGTACTGGAAGGGCAGGAAGTAATGTCAACCAAACCCGAAATACGAACTCTCACTGGCGTGCAGGTACGCGCTGCTGCTGGCAACGAGTTTGCGCTCGTGGGCGTTGCGGCCAGCTACAACATGCCGTCGAAGCCAATCCCCGGCGGCCCTGCCGGTACCTTCACGGAATACGTTGCGCCTTCAGCCTTCAAGCGTTCACTTGCGAACAAGGCCGACGTTAAGGCGCTGGTCAACCACGATGCATTACAAATTCTTGGGCGTGTGAAGAACGGCACGCTGGTTCTCACTAATACGGATGCCGGGCTTTCATTCCGTGTGCAGCTAAACCCCAAGAGCCAAGCGCACAAGGATTTGTATGCTGCCGTGCAGCGCGGCGACATGGACGAATGCAGCTTCGCCTTCATTGTGGCCAAGGGCGGCGAGACCTGGTCCAAGGATTACAGCAAGCGCACGCTCACTGACGTTGACCTATTCGACGTTTCCGTTGTTACCAACCCTGCGTATGGCGGCGCTGCGACTACGGTTGCAGCCCGGCAGCTACGCAGTGCGCAGTATGTGGCGACACAGGACTGGCGCAGCAAGCACGCCGCTGCACTGGCGAAACTCGCGCCGGTTATCGCTGCCGACCGCGCAGCGCTGGCCGCCGATACAACCACGTCAGCCCGGCAGCAATACTTAGACGAACTGGCCGCAGCAAGGGCCGAAGGATGGAACGTATAACATGGCAACCTCACAAATTTCTCTTGACCAATTCAGCATCGACGAGTTGATTGCTGCCATCGCGGCGCGGGGGCAGCAGGCGGCAACCGAACACGAACAGCAAACCATTCGTGACCAGCAAACGCGCGTGCAGGCGCAGGCAGTGGCAGACCGGTATTCCCGCCGGAACCAAAGCCCCGTGCAGTGGGGACAGCAGCTTGCGGAAGCTGGCGTGCCCGTCCGCGCTGCAAGCATTTTTGCAGAAGTGCTGGCCATTATCTTCAACCGGCTTGAAGCACTAGAAGCGACGAAGCAGCCCGCCCACATGCAGGGCGTGGAACGTCGAGGATAAAAACCCGGCATAACACCTATTTGCCCATTCATGCGCCGTCGTGAAACTGTGAGCTTCGCGCGTTGCCCAGCATTTCAGGAACTTCTAAAAAGAAGGGGCGGGCAACGTCCTATTGATTTGACTGGCAAGTGGTTCGGTCGCCTGCGCGTCCTGACTTATGCTGGCCGTATTCGTGAAAGGCGCACACTCCTATGGCTCTGTCAGTGCGACTGTGGCGAGCGCAGGGTTGTCCCCTACCCTGACCTCGCATGGGGCCACGTAACAAGCTGCGGCTGCCGCCATAGAACACATGGCCAGTCTAAGTCCGTCGAATACCAAACGTGGTTTTCGATGCGGAATCGCTGCTCTAATCCCAAATGCGATGCTTACAAGGATTACGGCGGGCGCGGCATTACCGTATGCGACCGCTGGCTCGGCCCAAAAGGTTTCGCAAATTTCCTTGCCGACATGGGCAAGCGACCGCGCGGCAAGTCGATTGACCGCAGAAACGTGAATGGCAATTACGAGCCCGGTAACTGCCGCTGGGCAACGAACCATGTGCAGTCGCTAAACAAACGCAACAGCAAGGCCAACAAACCGACGGCCACCCCGCAGGCCGACGTTGCAAACTTTACAGGCGTGGAGGAGCCGTTCTAAATGACCGACCTACTTATTAACCGCCAGCCCGTGCGCGCCGATTTCATCGGCGGCGAAATCGTGTCCACAGGCATTTCGTTCGACGATTACTCGCGCATGACCACGCAGCTTCATAGGCTGAATAGTGGCCGCCAGTTGGCCGCGCCTGCGTGGGTTTACAACGACGACCAACTGTGCGCTGTAATTACGCGATGCATGGAGCGACGCGCTGGGATGCGCAAGATGTTGGCTGGTACAAATAGCGAACGGATGGCCACGGCGCAACAAGAACTTGAGAAAATACGCCCTGAGCTTGTCGCGCGTATCGACAGGATGTGCAATCGCTTTGTGGCCGCCAAGCGCGAAGGCGCGGACCACGAGACCGTTAGGTTGTATGGTCAGAAAGTAGAAGAGCTGGACACACAGATTCGCATTCTTTCCATCGTACCCAAGCTGCTGGCGGGCGCTGCTTACTATTACTGGCGCTGCGGTTTCGACAGCGTTGCTGCCAGCCAACAGCTAGGGATTAGACCGCCTCACGTTAGGCAGCTTTTACAAAGGCTTCTCGCCAGCGCCGAGGAGTTGCGCTATGCACCACAGGAAGCCATCGCGGCCCAGCCAAGCAAACGCAAGAACCGCAAGCGGCAGACCGTTTATTCGACCGAAGGTTCCGCAGTAGTTAAAGGCATAGCGGCTGGGCCGATTGCGGAAATTATCCGGCTGCACAAGGAAGGCCGGTTCACGGCTGACATTGCCCGCGAGCTTAAGCTGGGCGCGAACGGCAGCGAAGTTGTCAATCTGATTTTGATACAGGCCGGGCTGCGCTAAGAGTTATTCCCCCCCCCGCGCGGCCCGGATTTCCACAGACACAGTACACCCGACTCCTGAGATATAATAAAGATGAGCGTTCATTGAAGAACTTTGGCGTTTCCAGCCAATGCCAAATTCTTCGCGGGGGTCATCGCCTCAGGCCAGTCCCCGGATAAAGCCTTCGGACTTTCCTTCCGCAAACGCCCAGTTCACTTATAGTTTTGACTTATGCCTTTATTGGGGCAGTTGTTTAATCGGCTCACAAGAAAGGAAGGGCTGCACGAGTTCGCGCTCGTGCAACCCTTAGCAACCGAAACACAGCCGGAACACCAGCGCGCTTGGTTTAATCGAACTCGCAGTTATAGCCGCTGGTGGTTTGGACTGTCAACGTCAACGAACCACAACGATCACCATGAGGGCTAAAGAAAACAAATGAGTACATCTAAACGTGAATCTTCGCAAGCAGGTAAGGATTTGCGAAACCCCAGTACGCCGAAGCGCGACCGTGGACCGATTGCGTCCGCGCTTGCGCAAACTCCTCGGAAGAAGAAGTAAAACGTTCGCAGCCGCACAGGGCAGGCTAATTGCTTGCCCTGTGCGTTTAACCTCTCGGCACGAAGAGACGGCAAACGCGCCGGGGGCAGGTTCGCCCACGCAGCGCGCGCTGTTTTCTACCCGTGGGCTGTTACGTCATCGCAGCAGCCGCTTGATGAGGCGTGCAATTCGCTCCGCCACTGATACACGCGGCACACAAACCGCATTCGCTCCGCATCGCTGGCAGTATCCCCGCTTCGCTAAGTCAACCGGCTGGCCACAGGCCGGGCAAGTCGTCGTCATAGGCTGCCCGCCTTCCCAGCGCCGACGTGCGTGTCAGTGCCGCTCAGGTTGGCAGCGCTGGGCTTCGCCTGCGCAAAAAGCTCTATCGTGCGCCCAACTTTTGCTAGGCCAGTTGCGCGAGCGGCATGGGAAACAACGGCGGCCTGCTTTTCAGTTCCTAGCGCCCGGCGCAGGTCGCGGCAGGCGTGCTCGTGCAGCAGCAACACGCGCAGATGATTGCGTTGTGATGTGGACAGCGATGCCGCGAAGTGCGCGGCGTGGGATTGCGGTGCGGTATGCTTTTGAACAGCCACTACAGCCTCCTATTCAGGTTGTTTGGTTAAGGGCTGCGGCGCTGCTGATACAGCGCCGTGGCCCTGCTTTGGTTTACTTGCCTTGCTTGCGTGGATACAGCCCGGCCTGCGTTAGCAGTGCGCGGATCCTGCCCACGCGCAGCCCGGTACCGTTGGGCCGTGCGCCTGTGCCAATCTTCCGCGCAATGTCCGTCAGCGATTTACCGGCCTTCCACATGCGTGTCACCTGCGCCTTGGGCAGCGCATCCTTCGGCCCCAGCGATTTCTTAACCATGTTTGCAACCCCTCGGCCCCTAGCTGGGGCTGAACGAGACTCTGCCGGAATGTGTCGAATATTCCGAGGCACGAAAGTGTGACTCAGCTAACCTTCACTACCAAAGAAGGTTGCTGGCGACTTACGCTGCGTGGGGTTATGCACGCCAGCGCGGCAAATTCCGGCTCATTTGCCAAGTGGCACTTTCTGAGTGAACTACTCGGGATTGCAACCTGCGCTGGGAGCCCGCGCGCGGCTGTGGCTATCGATTACCTTTGGCTCGATTGTGGGTAATGCAGAGCATTTGGCAGTTGTCGGCCGAGCTTCCGCCGCCCTTGCTCCATGCGGAAACGTGGTCGGCGTCCATTTCGTCGAGCTTATAGATTCTGCTCTTGTTCGCGTCGTTCCCAATCGCGCAGAGCGGACAGTTGGATTCGCCCTTGCCCTCGGCTGCTTGCGTCTGCTTAGCGTATGTGGCTCGTTTACTGGAGTCGTCGAAGACCCGAACGTCCAACAACTTCGTATCGACCGAGCCGCCTAAGAGAAACTCGAAAATTCCCTTGTGGTTCTTTAACGTAGTGATCGGCGGCGAGCCTTTTCACAGCGTCCGACAGCTTTTTTGGATCGTAGGACTTGCCGTGATATTCCTCGTACAGCCTGCCCCACTCCAATCCCTGCATTTCTGGGAGAACGTCGATGAACACCGTTGAAACCCACTCGATCACGCTGTTGAAGTAGGTCTTCAGCTCATTGATGTTGTTATCGTTGCGATGCTGGCTCATGTAGCCGCCAATGTCGCCCTTGCTCACCCAGTCCAGCGCACGCTCCAGGAACTCCTGCCGGTTCGCGCTGCCCTTGACGTAAGCGCTCCACTTCTGGATGTTCGCGTTTTGGCTATTGCTGAACTCAGCCTTCGCAAGCGTCACGAACGGCCCCGAGTAAATGGCGTTCAAGAGCTCTTGGGGGTTGAGCGGCACACCTGCGATGTTGATCGTCTCGAACCACTGCTTGATCTCGGTCTCCGTGCCCTCGCACTCGTAGATCAGCAATTTCGAGTCCCGAATTTTGGCTTGTTGGTCGGCGGGCAGGCTGTCGAAGTTCTTCGGATTGCCGTTATCCATGATCGCGAACTTGTTCGTAACGAACCGTCCGATACTGGTGATGCGCTGCTGGCCGTCCAGCACCTCGAACTTGTCCTCCGCGACTTTGTTGAAGTAGATCAGCCCGAGCGGATACCCCTTGAGCAGCGATTGGATGACCGCCTGCCTCCTTCTTGCCGCCGTTATCCGCATAGATATAGTTCCGCTGGTATTCCGGCTGAATGGTGAGCTTTCCGCCCAGCCCAACAGCCCCTTGCCCTCCAATTGGTTGTACACAAACCCGTCGCAGATGTCGGCGACGCTGATGTCGGTTCTCAGCGTGGTTTTCACTTTTTCGTCCTTCCTGCGGGCCGGGTACGTCGGTGGCGAATGAGGATGCGCTTGTAACACCTTGATGTCGTTGATCACGCCAGACATGTATCGAGCGGAATATCCGCGGTTGCCGCACCGCGCAAGATAGGCGTCTTTCTGTTCCTGAGCCGAGTGCCACCGAGTCCTATATGGGTTGTCCGAGGTCGCTGGATTCGAGGGTCCCGACAATCTCGAACTGGTCGGGGTTGTACTTGTCGAGAAAGGTGATGGGGACGCCCATGACGCCGTCGTAGTCGCTGGGAATCGCCTCGTATGAACGGCACCTCGATCGCGTCATAGTTGTCGTACCGGTCGTAAGCCGCCTTTCCCTATCTCCTTGTGCTTGCTGAACGTCAAGTTGTCCGCCATGGTCATGAGCGTCAGCCGCTGGTGGCGGCGTCCATGGTCCAGGTTTGTGTACCAGCACGACGCTCCTTCATGCTGATGTACTTGACGCCGTTTTCTGTCGATACGCGAACCGGCTGCATTCGCTAGTCGTCTGGAACTCGAAACACTCGGTCGCCATTGGAGTCGTGACGCCCAGCCACATCTTGTTGTCCTTGATGAGCGGAAAGATCTCCTTGTAGGTGATCGCATTCGTGTTCGCCGATGATCAGGAACTTCTTCCCGTGCTCCACGAGCTGGGCGACGTACTCGCTGGAAGAGGGAGAAGGGCGGGTTGGTGACGACGATGTCCGCCTGCTTTGAGCAACTCGATGCACTCGGGGCTGCGGAAATCGCCTCCTGGGTACTTCTCATCTGCCTTTCAAGGCTATCCTGGCGGCCTTGTTTCGCTTGAGGAAAAGCTCGACGTCCGTCACGTTCGCAGCGCCGTCGCCGTCCTCGTCTTTCACATGGTCGAGGATGACGGCGAGCGCCTTGGGCTTCTGGCGCTTGCCATTCCCCTCGTTGTATTCCGGGAACAAGGTGCCCTGCCCGGCGATGGGGGAGCCGTCGTAGCTGGTGGTGACGAGCTTTTTGAGGCCGAGCTTGTTGAAGTTGGCGGCGAAGTACTTGAAGAAGTTGCTCTCGAATGGGTCGTCGCAGTTGCAGTAGACGATCTTGCCGCGGAAGGTGTCGGGGTCGAACTCCAGGTAGGCCTCGACCTCTTTCTGGATGTCAACGTACTGGGTGTAGAACTCGTCCTGCTTGGACGTCCTAGCGGCGGTCAGGCTTCGGCTTCGATTCAGCGGCTTGCCTTCCGACACCTTGCGTGTGGTTGTTGCCATTTGGGCTTAACATGAAATCTATCACCCTAAATTGTTAATTGACAATAACATCCAGTGCAACAAAGACTTACGGCTCCGTGCTAGACTCGGCCCGATGCGGACTTACGGTACAGGCAGCCTGTGGCTGCGCAAATCCAAACGGCATCCCAAGGGTGAGTGGTGGCTGCGCTACTACGCGGGCGGCAGGCAGCGCAAGGAAAACAGCAAGCACTGCGAGTGCCACGAGAAGCGCGGGAAATCCAAGGCGGAGCTGCTGCTATCGCGCCGCACGGCGCAGGCGGTAGACGGCACACTGCCAAGCACAAGGGCCAACCGTACGCTGGTTAGTGACATTGCCGACCTGCTTTTCAAGACACTGCGCGCCGCAGCAATGCGAAAAATTCCTGAGAACCTACCGGCCCCAACAAAGGCATGGCGCACCAAGCAGGTTGAAGCCGTAAGCAGCGGCCAACGTGGGCGCTGGGACAAACACTTGGCCCCCGTGTTTGGCGACCGCAAGGCGGCGCTGGTGACGAAGCAGGACTTAGACAGTTACATGGCTGCACGGCTGGAAGCGAAGGCACGGCACGCGACCATCAACCGGGAGCTGGCGCTGTTGAAGCGCGCCTACCGGCTGGGGTTTGAAGCGCGCCCCCGGCTTGTATCGGACGTGCCGCCCTTCCCTACCAAGCTGGCGGAATCCTCGCGCACAGGTTTTGTTGAAGACGAGGTTTTTGGTAAGGTGCTGGGCGCAATTGAGGACACGGGGTTGCGTGCGTTAGTGCTGTGTGCTTTTCGTTTGGGTTTTCGCAAAAGCGAATTGAAACATCTACTCGTCATGCAACTGGCAGACGGATGGTTGAGATTGTTTGCGGGCGCGACCAAGAACGGAAAGCCCCGCAGTGTTAAACTACCCGCAGACGTGAACGACGCGCTGGTACTGTGCGCGAAGGACAAGCAGCCCGACGATTACATTTTCACTTGGGCCAGCGGCAACAGCAACGGCAAACGCATCAAGGATTTTCGCACGGCATGGGAAAAGGCAACGGCTGCGGCTGGCGTACCTGCTTTGCTTTTCCATGATTTGCGCCGCAGCGCAGTGCGCAGGTTGCGGAAGCGCGGGATTCACACGGCAACGGCAATGCAGATAACCGGGCACCTAACGCGCGTGGTCTTCGATGAATACGACCAAGCAAGCCCGGCAGACGTAGCGGAAGCAGCGGAGAAGCTTTGAAAATTCAAAGTTTGGGTTTGGACATATCGTGCCCAAAACAAGCCCAAAACAGTGCGGGCGTGGCGGAACTGGCAGACGCGCAAGGCTTAGGACCTTGTGTCCGCAAGGACTTGCAGGTTCGACCCCTGTCGCCCGCACCAATAACACACTAGCCTTAGGAGCTAGCGCCGCAAGGCATGCAGGTTCGAGTCCTGTTCCCGGCACCAGTTTTGTTTCGGATATTCTCCCATTCTCTTATTTCCGCCCGGTTTGGCTCGTCACGATATTTCCGATCACTCAGTTGAGCACGAGAACGATCGAGGCCACTTCCCTCCTCGCTGAAGTTCACGGCTTCGTGAACGACCTCTAGCATCGCTGCAGGCAAACGTTTACCATATGCGGCGTCATCTCTCTCCAAACGTTTATTAATCGAGGTGCAATGATGGAACGCCGGCAGTTTCTTCGCGCAGGGTTGGCAGGAGCAGGAGCTGTTCTTACCTCTAAAGTTTCGTTGCCGCTGGCCTGGGCACAGAGCGATGCGTCCGATGCGCGCATTGAAGTTCTCACCAACGAAGTGCTGGGAACGATATCCCCGAACATCTACGGACACTTCACCGAGAACCTGAGCGCGGTGGTGTACGACGGAATTTGGGTGGGACCGAACTCCAAGGTACCCAACGTCGATGGCATCCGCAAAGAACTCATCGACGAAATGCGCAAGATCAAACCCGCAGTGGTCCGTTTTCCGGGAGGATGTTTCGCAGACAGTTACGACTGGCGCGACGGGATTGGGCCAGTCGACAAGCGCCCGCGCCGGACTAATTTTTGGAACGGAGGCGAGCCAGCGGGGGCGCCGGCGAGTCACCGCTATGATCCCAACGAGTTCGGCACCAACGAATTCGCGCACTTCTGCAAGCTGATCGGCAGTGAACCGTATCTGGCAGCGAACCTGCGCAGCCTGCCGGCAGAAGAATTTTACCGTTGGGTGGAATACTGCAATTCTCCCGCAGGGAGCACGACGCTGGCCGATACGAGGGCGGCGGCGGGGTTCAAAGATCCTTTCAACGTGCGGTATTGGGGTGTGGGCAACGAGTCGTGGGGCTGCGGAGGAAACTTCACAGCACAGGAGTATGCGGTGGAGTTCCGGCGCTGGACGACCTGGGTACCGGGCTTTGGACAGAAATTGTCGTTCATCGGCTCGGGTCCGAATGTAGAAGACTGGTCCTGGACGCGGGGATTCTTCGAAGAGATCGCGCGCAAGGATCGTTCGCAATTGCGCAACATCTACGGTTGGGCTCTGCATCACTACGCATGGAACCTGAGCCGCGGGCGCACCGAGGACTGGGATCGAGGCAAGGGCGACGCCCTGAAGTTCGACGCGGTGGATTGGTATGAATTGCTGCGCGAAGGCGACCGCATGGAGGGATTGATCAACGGTCACTGGCAGGTGATGAGCGAAGAAGACCCAGAACACTCGGTAAAGCTGGTGGTCGATGAGTGGGGCCCGTGGTACCGGCCGGGCAGCGAGGCGACGCCAACGGATCAACTGGAACAGATGCCTACGCTGCGCGATGCGGTTTTCAGCGGAATGACGCTCGACACTTTTAATCGGAATCCGGAAAAGGTGGCCATGGCAAACTGCGCCCAGTTGATCAATTGCCTGAACAGTTTGTATCTGGCGCACGAAGACCGGTTCGTGGTGACCCCCGTAGGGCACGTGTTTGGGATGTATGCCGCGCACCAGGGCGGACAGGCGCTGCGCACGATTTTTTCCATTCCTGCGATCGACTACGACCGCGATGGGAAGCGGGCATCGTTCTGGGGACTGAAAGGATCGGCGTCGTTGCGCGACAGAGAGTTGACCCTGACAGTGGTGAACCCTCATGTGAGCGAGCCACGGGATGCGCAAGTCCTGGTGCGGGGAGCAAAGATAAAAGAGGCATCGGCCACCGTGCTTACACATAACGACATTCACGCGCACAATACTTTTGCAGAAAGAACTGTAGTCATGCCGCGCACGCAAGCGGCAGAAATCAAGGGCGACATCCTGAACTTCCATTTTCCAGCGGCTTCGGTCACCAAGCTTGCGGTGCAGTTAGCATGAGGAAACGGTCGTTACTGGAGGGTTTTGTGATGCGCACGCCGGCGCTGCTGAGTCTTGCGCTGGTTGTGACTCTCGGAGCGGGGAACCGGCACGCGTTTCCTCCGAGCCCCGGCGATCTTCGGCCGGCTTCGACAACAACTTCAAGCAAAGAAAGTGCGGAGGCTGCTCTTGCGTCAACGCCTCCGATGGGATGGAACAGCTGGGACTCGTTTGGCACGACCGTCGGCGAGGCCGACGTCAAAGCCAACGCGAACTGGATGGCGAGCAATCTGAAACCGTTCGGCTGGCAGTACGTGGTTGTCGATATGGGATGGTTCGTCAGCAATCCGACCGCGGAAGGCAACTCCCCGTCGTCGGAATATACGATGGATGAATTCGGACGGTATATTCCCGATCCGAAACGGTTTCCGTCCGCCGCTAACGGTGCGGGTTTCAAGCCGCTGGCGGACTACGTGCACTCGCTCGGGCTGAAATTTGGAATTCATATTCTTCGCGGAATTCCGAAGCAAGCGGTGGAGAAGAATCTTGCGATCGCAGGATCTTCTTTTCGCACGACCGAGGGCGCTGTGCGTTCTGACACTTGCCCATGGAATCACGACAACTTCGGAACAGACGCAACGAAGCCGGCGGCGCAGGCTTATTACGACTCGATCGCGCAGTTGTACGCGAGTTGGGGCGTTGATTTCGTAAAGGCGGACTGTATCGCCAGTCGCCCCTACAAGGGGGACGACGTCCGTATGCTGAGCCTGGCGCTGCGCAAGACCGGGCGCGCAATCGTGCTGAGTCTTTCTCCGGGCGAAGCTCCGCTGGATAAGGTTGAAGAATTGCGCGCATATTCCGGCATGTGGCGAATATCGGATGATGTGTGGGATCTATGGCACAGTGACGTTCCGTATCCGCAAGGGTTGAGTGATCAAATTCCACGATTAGAAAAGTGGGCGGGGATCGCACAGCCAGGATACTGGCCTGATGCCGATATGCTTCCGCTTGGGTATCTGGGTCCGGCACCGGGTTGGGGCAAAGCCCGCGTCACTCGCCTTACACACGATGAACAGCGAATGTTGGTGACGCTGTGGTGCATGTTCCGTTCTCCGCTGATGATAGGCGGAAACTTACCAAAGAGTGACGATTGGACGAAATCGCTGCTGACGAATCGCGAAGTTCTTGCTGTCGATCAAGAGTCCACGGAGGGCCATCCGGTCATCACGACACCTGACGTGGTCGTCTGGCTGGCGAGGGCGAAAGAAAACAAGCAGATGTTTGTTGCAGTTTTCAATCGGAGCGAGAGTTCGCAGAATGTGAGCTATCAGTGGAAGGATCTGGCACTGCCTGGGGAGAAATACAGAGTGCGCGATCTGTGGCAACGGCGAGATGTTGGGCGGGCGCAATCACTGTCCGTACAATTGCCGCCGCACAGTTCGGTGCTGTACCGGATTGCGCCGTAATCTTAGGGGCGGGCGATCGATCCGCGGAGTTAGACTTTCCCTGCATTGCTTTCCTATATCGGAGACCTCATGCATAAGAAGTTGGTTGCAATTCTGGGCGTGATTGCTTTTGCCATCGCTCTACCCATGTTCGCTTCGGCTACAGATCAGCAGCCGTGGACCGCCGAGCGGGCGAACCGCTGGTACGCACAGCAACCCTGGCTGGTAGGAAGCAACTTCATTCCCAGCACGGCGATCAATCAACTGGAAATGTTTCAGGCCGATACGTTCGACTTGCCGACCATCGACCGCGAACTCGGATGGGCCGAGGGTCTGGGCATGAACACGATGCGCGTGTTTCTGCACAACCTGCTGTGGCAGCAGGATTCAGCCGGATTTCTAAAACGCCTGGATCAATTTCTCGATGTGGCCGACAAACACCACATTCGAATACTGTTCGTTCTTCTGGATTCAGTGTGGGATCCTCGTCCGCATTTGGGGAAGCAGCACGAACCTCGCCCGCATGTACATAACTCAGGTTGGGTGCAGGCGCCCGGGGCAGACATCCTTAGAAACGCATCGACATGGGATAAGGAACTGAAGCCTTACATCATCGGTGTGATAAGTCACTTTCGTGGCGACAAGCGCGTCCTCATGTGGGACCTGATGAACGAACCGGACAACGACAGCTCTCAGTACAAAGAGCAGGAACTTCCCAACAAAGGCGAGGTTGCTCTGAAGTTGCTCAAGCAAGAGTGGGTGTGGGCGCGGAGCGCGAACCCGTCTCAACCTCTCACCAGCGGCGTTTGGCAAGGCGATTGGTCGGGTGCGCGCATGAGCGAGATGACACGTTTTCAGCTCGAGAATTCCGATGTGATTACGTTTCATTGTTACGACGGGCCGGATGAAATGAAAAAACGGATCGAGTCCCTACGACGCTTCAAGCGCCCGATGATTTGTACGGAGTACATGGCCCGTCCGCTGGGCAGCACATTTGCTGCGATTCTTCCGCTGCTCAAGCAGGAGAAGGTGGGAGCCTACAACTGGGGATTCGTCAGCGGAAAAACGCAGACGATTTATCCGTGGGATTCGTGGGAGAAGACTTACACTGCGGAACCCACACCTTGGTTTCATGACATTTTCCGCCAAGATGGCACGCCCTATGACGCGCGGGAGACAGAGCTAATCAAGCAGTTGACTCATGGCGAAGGGGCGGCCAAACCTTAATACTGCGCCAAGAAGCAAATGCGGAAGCATCCGAACAGGATGGTTGTCGCGCGTTCATCTTGATCTAGGGTGTGATGGCGATAACCCGCAGCGGACTGCCCGAGCCGCCAACAATCTTGAGCGGCGCTGCGATGACGATGGCGCCGGTCGGCGGAAGCTGATCGAGGTTCGACAGGCTCGCCAAGCCGAACCTGCCGCTGCCGTGCATGAGGTAGTGGTTCGGGAACGGCGGATCAAAAGTTGCGGCCTGGCCAGCGTCAGTGCCGACGGTTTCCACACCAACGCCGAGCACGTCTCGCTCATCTGCCAGCAGAGCCGAAGTTTCCTTGGCTAAGCCGGGCGTGTGGGGACCGTTTTCTTTCAGGTTGATGTAGTCCCTGGGGTCGGTCCTCTTCGACCAGTCTGTACGCAAGAGAACCCATGCGCCCGCCGGAATACACCCGTATTTTTCTTCCCACTGCCGGACGCGCTCCGGTGTGAGCAGAAAATTGGGATTCTTTGCCGCTTCGTCACTGATGTCAATCACGCAAGCCGGACCAACGAACTTCTTTGGCGGGATGCGGTCCACGGAATTCTCGGGGAGATCCTTCCCGGAAACCCAATGAATAGGCGCGTCGAAATGAGTGCCGGTGTGCTCGCCTGTCTCAAACCCATTCCAGTACCATGCAGGACCGCGGTCGTCGTAGTGAGATAGCTCCCAGATTTTGAATGCGGGTGTGTTGTTCCACTGCGACGGCAGCGGTAACAGCGGCGTCTCCGGCGTCAGCGCCTGAGTCAAATCGACGATCCGCAGGCGACCTGCCGCTAATTCTTCAAGGAGTTTGGCTAAGACGCTAGACATTGCATCACCTCGCAAACCTTGCATCGACAGCGTGCTTCCGTCCGGTCAATCCCCCGAACGCAACCACTTCAGCGCTTCTTGAGCGAGTGAATGTGGCGGCGGAATTGAAACCGGTTTTCCAGCAACGACAGGTCGGTGACGTAAGCCGCCGGGCCCTTGGCTTCAACCTTGGCGATGATGGTCGTCAGTTCGTTGCGAGTCAGGGCATCGCTCACAGCAGCTTTGAAATCGTCCACACCGCGAACTGTACACACTTGTGAAATGCCAGAGGCGCGGGCGATTCCTTCCAGATCAGTGCCTGTGCTGGTCGCGGTTGGAAAACCGCCAACTGAGAGCAAGCTTTCGTTATCGAAAACAATGTGGACTAATTTCTTCGGGCGATAGCGGGCCATGGTGCTGAGGCTGCCCAGGTTCATCAGGAGCGAGCCGTCGCCATCGATGACAATCACTTTCTGTTCCGGCAGGCAGAGTGCCAGTCCCAGGCCTGTCGACGACGCAAGCCCCATGGCGTGTTGCAGGTAAAAGAAATTGGGACGGTGCCCGAGCGACTGCAGTTCTGCGGCGACCGCGCCCATGATGGTGACGACGAGACAGGATTCCAGTTCTGGATAAATCGAGCGAAGACAATCGACGCGGAGCATTACTGCTCCTCCCACATCAGGTCGCGCGTCAACAACAGTGCGACTGGCTGCAGGCTGCTTTCGGCGAGGACTTGCGCCTGCCGAATGCGCTTCTTGACGGTGTCCACGGCATCGAGAAAAATGTACGGAATCCCTAAAGCTCGCAAAATCGGTTCGGTGACGTTACCGCCTTGGGTTTGCCATGGGTCGTGCTCGCCGAAGGTGCCGCGGTAGCTGATAAGCATCAACAGAGGAATTTTATAGAGATGAGCGAAAGAAACAATGCCATTGATCGAGGCAAGGAACCCGTGGTTCTGCATCAGCATGGCTGACTTTACCCCGGCAAAGTGCGCTCCAGCTGAGATGCCGACGCCTTCTTCCTCTTTCGCCAACCGCACTAAAATCATCTCGGGGTCATCGTCCGCAGAGCGGATGAGATGCACCAGCCAGGTTTCCGGCAGGGCTGAAACCAGGCGAATATCGCATTCCTTTAACGCATCGTAAATCAGCCTGGAATTCGTCACAGATACGGGCATGGATTCGCTTTCGGGTTGACTAGGGTTGCAGCGGAGTATAGGTTTGGCGATGCTCGTTTTGCAAGACTTCGAACTGACTTTTCACATTTCTCATTGATCCAGTATTCAGGAGCAAGGTTTGCCGGCCAATTCCCAGACTGTTCTCAACTCCGACGTTCCGTCCGCATCGACTGTTATCTTTCCTATTGAAGCCGTTCGCGCCGCTTTTCCTGCGTTGACGCGTCCGCCAGGGTTTGTCTTTTTTGACAATGCCGCGGGCGCGCAGGTTCCGCACATTGTGCTGGACGCGGTGAATCATCATCTCCTCGAATGTAATGTGCAGCGCGGCGGGCGCTACGCGAAGAGCATGGAAGTAGATGCGGTGGTGGCGCGCGCCCGAAAGAGTGTCGGCGATCTAGTGAACGCGCGCGATGCCAGTGAAATCGCCTTTGGCATGAATGCGACTTCCTTCATCCGGTTGGTGAGTCTGGCGATCGGGCAAACACTAGGCGATCGAAACGAGATTGTCGTAACCGACATGGATCACGAAGCAAACGTCGCCACCTGGCTGGCGTTGGCGCGCAACGGAGCGAGATTTTGCTGGTGGAAGATGCGGGAGGATGGGAACCTGCACGTTGAGGATCTCGCTCCCCTTCTATCGAACAAGACGCGGCTTGTGGCGTGCACCCTGACTTCGAATGCGCTGGGCTCGATCGTGGACGTTGCTGCCGCGGCAAAAGTGGCGCACACTGCCGGGGCTGAGATTTTTCTGGATGCCGTGCACTACGGCCCTCACGGACTGATCGACGTGCAGGCCTTCGATTGCGACTACCTGGTGTGTTCCGGTTACAAGATATTCGCTCCGCACATGGGATTTCTTTGGGGACGCCGCGAGTTGCTGGAGAAACTCCCGACCTTCCGCGAAGAGTTTATCCCCGACGAGCCGCCAGGAAAAATTGAAGCCGGCACTTTTATCTACGAGAACGTGGCCGGAATGGATGCGGCTGTGGGCTATTTGGAGGGCCTGGGCAGAAGCGCGAACGGGAATGACGAAGGATCCCGGCGAGCCGCCCTGCAGTCTGCGCTCGCGTCGATCCGGGCTTACGAGGAGACACTTTCTCTGGAAATGCTCCGTGTGTTGAACGACTGCGGAGCGGTCGTCTATGGCGTTGCGGACAAGCGACGGATGCATGAACGAGTGCCAACGCTATGTTTCAATCTTCCGAACGTGGCTCCAGCGAAGGTTACTGAAGAACTCTCGAAACGGAATATCGGCATTCGCGATGGCCATATGTATACGCCGCGCCTGATGAAGCGACTGGGATTAGCGAACGAAAGCGGAGTGGTTCGGGCGTCATTGGTGCACTACAATACGCTCGAAGAGGTTCGCAGATTCGGAAGCGCGCTCGCTGAGATAAAGAAAGCCTGACCAATCCTTCTCAAGAGAAATATTCATCTTATGGTCTTTGATCCTGCCAGCGTTGGCAGTTATGACTGACCCACGACGTTCCGCGACCGGAGCGCAGGCCGGTGAATCGCCAGCGCCGGAGGTGGAAGGTCTTCACCGTCGTCTGGGCCAAAGGCAACTCACCATGATGGCCATCGGCGGCGCCATCGGCGTCGGGTTATTCTTGGGAAGCAGTGTAACCATTCGCCTGGCCGGGCCTGCCGTCATTCTTTCCTATCTTTTCGGCGCGGCGATCGCATTGATCATGTCGTATGCTCTGGCCGAAATGGCGGTCGTGCATCCTGTCGCCGGTGCCTTCGGAGTTTACGCGGAGAAGTATCTCAATCCCTGGGCCGGTTTTTCGGTGCGGGCGACTTATGGCGTCGCGCAAATTATTGCCATTGGCGCAGAAGTCACAGCCGCCGGAATCTATATCTCTTTCTGGCTGCCGAATGTTCCGCAATGGATATGGGTAGTGTTGGTTTCAGCCGCGCTGGTGGCGCTCAATTCCATGCAGGTCAACCGCCTTGGCGAATTTGAATATTGGTTTGCCATGATCAAGGTAAGCGCCATTATCGCGTTTATTCTTGTGGGACTGGCCTTGATTTTTGGCGTAGGTTCGCGGAGCGCGATTGGACTGGCCAATCTCACGCAGCACGGAGGATTTCTCCCGGCCGGATGGAAAGGAGTCTGGCTCTCGCTCACCATCACCGTGACCAGTTACATGGGAGTCGAGATTATCGCGGTCACCGCCGGAGAGGCCGAGCGTCCGGAAGTTACGATTCCACATGCCATGCGAAACATTGTTTGGCGGCTGATTTTGTTTTATGTGTTGGCCATCGCGATTATGGTCACGATGGTTCCGTGGAATCAGACTGCTGGTTCGTCCACACTTTCCGGCAGTCCCTTCGTGACCGCGTTCGCGGCTGCCCATATTCCCTTCGCCGCTGCGATCATGAACTTTGTGGTACTTACGGCGGCTTTATCGAGCGTGAATACGAACCTTTATCTTTCGACACGAATGCTGTTCTCTCTAGGCCGAGGCGGTTATGCGCCGGAATGGATGGGCAAGGTGAGCCGCAACGGCGTGCCGCATCGAGCGCTGCTGGCCTCAACCGCGGGGATTATCGCCGCAATTCTGCTGGCCATATTTGCTCCCAAGAATGCATTCCTCATGCTTTACGGAACCGCTGTTGCGGGAATGCTTTTCGTGTGGCTCGTAATTCTGAACACGCATCTTCGCTTTCGCAGAGCCATTACGCGTGAGCGATTGCAGAGTTTGCCCATGCGAATGTGGGCGCATCCGTTATTTACGGTAGCCGGCATTCTGTTGCTTCTTGCAATCTCGGTTACCACTTTCTTTGTGGATGGATTGCAGTGGTCGATTCCGGCATTCACCGTTTTTTTGGCTATTATTTCGTTGTTATACCTACGAGGACGGCAGCACGAGAGTTCGCGTGCAGAAAAACCGTGAACCGCGAAGGACTGCGAAGAAATTCGTCGCAAGCAAGGGAGAAGTGCAATGGTTGAAGCCAGCGACGGAGTCTATTCTTCGCTCCGCGGGCGTTTTAAGGGTGAGTTATTGCGCCCTGGTGATGGCGCGTATGACGACGCGCGTGTCGTCTGGAACGGTATGTTCGCCCGCACCCCCGGCTTGATCGCGCGTTGCGCGGATGTGGCCGACGTGCAAGATGCAGTCCGGGCGGCCTCTGCGGCCGGCATTCTTACCGCAATCCGTTGTGGAGGACATAGCCTTGCGGGCTTTAGCACGTGCGACGGCGGGCTAGTCATTGATCTGTCGAGAATGCGCGAGGTTACTGTTGATGCCGGGAAGCGGAGCGCGCGGTTTTCCGGAGGTTGCCTGTTGGGGTCGATTGATTCCGCGACACAAAAAGCCGGACTTGTATTTCCCTCTGGCGTGGTCTCTCACACGGGCGCTTCGGGACTGGTCTTGGGTGGAGGAACTGGATGGCTCACCCGGCGCTTCGGGTTGTCTTGCGACAACGTCGAAGGCTTCACACTCGTAACTGCCGATGGTTCGATCGTGCGCGCCAATACGAAAGAGAATCCGGATTTATTTTGGGCCTTACGTGGAGGCGGTGGCAACTTCGGAGTAGTGACGGAGTTCGAGGTGAAACTCCATCCCCTAACGTCAGTTGTGCTAGCGGAAGGAATGACTCCCGAGGCTGATATTCGCCGGCTTCTTCAGCGCTGGAGAGACTTCATGGCTGAGGCGCCAATCGACCTGAAGTGGAATGTTGATCTGCGTCTTGCTCCGCAGACCCAGAAAATACCTTCCGAACTTCGCGGGAGACCGTCGGCGAGCAGTTCGATAGTCTGGACGGGCGATCCCGAAGCCGGCCGTCTTTATTTGGAGTGCGCGCTTTCCCTGTGCGCAGCGGCGTCGGTGAGCAGCAGGATCGTACCGTTTCTGAATTTGCAAACCATGGCGGACTCTGATTTTCCGCATGGGCGGCGCTATTACACGAAGTCGGGTTATTTTACTCATCTGGACGACAGCACGATCGATCACCTGATGGAAGCAGTCACCACGATTCCGTCCTCTGAAATCCAGATTGAACTTGCCTACCTGGGTGGCGCCGCCGCGCGGATGACCGCCGAGGAGACTGCATTTGGCGATCGGAGCGCTCCTTTCATTATGAATCTGCTGGCCAGTTGGCCGGACGCATCCGCCGACTCCGGCAATATTTCCTGGGTTCGCGGGCTTTTCAACAAACTTCGGCCGGCGATGAAACCCGGCGTCTACGTAAATTTCATGAGTGGCGACGAGCAGGATCGCGTGCCCGAGGCCTATCACGAACGCTGGGAGCGGATGATCGCGGTCAAGTCCCACTACGATCCCAACAATTTTTTTCGGTTGAATCAGAATGTCGTCCCGCAAAAACGCGCACGCGGAGGGACGAACTAAGCACTTGCAAAAATCATGGTGGCCAGGGACGGAGTTGAACCGCCGACGCCAGCCTTTTCAGGGCTGCGCTCTACCACCTGAGCTACCTGGCCACTTTGCAAAAACGCAGTTGCCGCAGGCTGTGAGGACTCATTCGCTTCGCGCTGATGGTGGCGGGATTACCGGCCGAATACTAACGCAGCAATGACGGAGCGTGCGGAACCGTTTGATTATAGCAACCATGCGGGGATTCCCTCAATGTTCAGTCCCGTAAGGTGCAACGCGCCTCTAGCCGATCTCATCTAAACAGTTAGAACAATTCATGTATTCGCAGGGTGGCGGTGGTGCCGCAAATCGTTATGATGAAATCCAAGATTCAGGCAACAGTCGGAATTTTTCTCTTTGCACTTTTTCTCGCGGCGACGATTGCTACAGCGGCGCCTCGACCGAAGCATTCGGCAGCAACCGTTCCTCCGTTTCCGGGCACCCTGGTGAACGCGAAGTACGTCTACGTCACCAGCTATGACGGAGACCAGTTCGATATCAACCTGCTTCCCGAAGATCGCCGGGCGATTTCAACCGTGCAGGATGCAATCCAGAGCTGGGGCAAATTGACGCTCGTCTACAAACCGCGGGAGGCCGACATCGTGCTGATGGTGATGAGTCGTCCCAGTGAAGACGTGCTCGCGGTCTATGATGCTCATGGTTGGCCGGGAAATGGTCAGTATCTTTGGCGCATGACTGGTCGAAGCGGACTACAGCAAGGCGAGTCTCCGCTGATGACGAGTCTGGAGAAGGCTTTCGACGCGGCTACGGCAGCGAGATAAAGTCGTCAAACGATGTGGGAACAGCCGCCCGTTCGAGGCTTCGCGGTGGAGACATCTGATTGGAATTAGCGGGCGCAGGCGGTTACGAAACCGAAAAGAGCTTCGCTTGGGTGGACAGCCGAGGGCGGCTGTCCCCACATCGATTTTTGCTCCCATCAAGTTTTGCTAACATCAAGCGGGCTTACGAACTTTTCCCTGCGATCAGCAGCCCCGCACCCACAACTATGAGCACAATACCCGCTGCAGGCGGCAGTTTCTCATCATGCTCGGTCGTAACTCCAATGTGAGAGTCGCCGATATTCATGCCATGATGGTGATAGTGCGGGAACGGCACGAGAAAAGAGACAATTCCGAGGATCAGCACGACAATCCCCACCAATGCGAGACCCTTCATGGCACGCCTCCGGAAACAGGGTTGGGCCCGAGTTTCCACCCGAGGCCTTGGAAAGCGGGAATAGGACGCTTTTTATCCGCAAAAGGCTGCCAGGAAAATCAGGAGGCCGCGGATTTTAGCGGATTACACCGATAAGTCTCAGCACAGGAATTCTGTTGCCAACGTCTTATCCGTTCAAACCGTGAAGATCCGCGGCCAATTCTACTTGGCGAAGCCCTTCACGAACTCGACCAGGCTGCGGAGCGCGATGCCCGATGGCCCTTTGGCAATCCACGGCTTCTGCTCTTCGGTCCAGGCGGTGCCGGCGATGTCGAGGTGAATCCACGGAGTATCCTCGGCGAATTCTTTCAGGAACATGGCGGCGGTGATTGCGCCTCCCCAGCGTCCGCCAGAGTTGATAATGTCGGCGATGCCGGAGCGGATCTGCTCTTTGTATTCGTCGTCGAGCGGCATGCGCCACATTTTCTCGCCGGCTTTGGTGTTGGCGCTATGGAAGCGCTCGTACATATCATCGTCGTTGGCGAAGATTCCCGCATTGTGATAGCCCAGCGCGACGACCACAGCTCCTGTGAGGGTAGCGGCATCGACCAAATGCGTGCAGCCGAGCTGGCGCGCGTAAAACAGCCCGTCGGCGAGAACCAGACGGCCCTCGGCGTCGGTGTTAATGATTTCGATCGACTTGCCCGACATGGCGATTTGCACGTCGCCCGGCTTCTGCGCTTTTCCGGAGGGCATGTTCTCGGTCGCGCATACGATGCCGATGACTTTGATCTTCGGCTTGAGCAGCGCGATGGCGCGCATGGCGCCGATCATGGTCGCGCCCCCGGCCATGTCGTACTTCATTTTTTCCATGCCGTCGGCGGGCTTGATCGAGATGCCGCCGGTGTCAAAGGTAATTCCCTTCCCTACCAGGCCTAGGACCGGTTTGGCGGGCGCTCCGGCAGGTTCATAACGCATCACGATCAACGCGGGCGGCTCGTCGGAGCCTTGCGCGACGCTCCAGAATGCTCCCATCTTCAATTCTTTGATCTTGTCGGCGCCGTAGACTTCGCACTTCAAGCCGGTTTCGGCGCACATTTTCTTGGCGCGGTCGGCGAGGATAGTGGGCGTCATGCGGTTGGAAGGCTCGTTCACTAAATCGCGAGTAAAGTTTTGCGATTCGCCTATGATCTGGGCTTCACTCGCCGCTTTTTCGAGTACTGCCTTGTCTCCAGTGGCGACGACGGTAATGGCGTCGATCTTCTGGTCTTTGCGGTCGCTGCGGTAGTAATCGGGATCGAAATTTCCAACGTATGCGCCTTCCACGATGGCGTGCGTGGCTTCTTCCGCGGGAATGCCAGCCGGTGCGATGAAAGCAAAACTGCGGATGCCGCGCGACTTGAGTGCGCGGACGGCGGTTCCGGCGATGCGGCGCAGATCGTAGCTGGAAAATTTCTTCGCGGCGCCTCCGGAAACCAACAGCAGCCGCTTAGCCTTCAATGACGCCGGCTTATGCATCAGGTTGGTCTCAAAAGGCTTGCCCGCAATTTCGCCGCTCGCGAGCAGATCGCCTGCAGCCGCCTGCACGGCTGCGTCGGCGGTCGCAACCTTGAGTTGCGGCTTGGCGTCTTTGTGCTTTTCTTTTTGCTCGGAATCGGCATGGTCGAGTACTACGGCAACCAGGGCTTCGGTTTCGACGGCAGCAGGGGCAGAAAGAGAAATAGTTGCTTTCATGTTGGTCAGAACGTTCTTCGGGGAACATTCCAGTATCGTCGGCGGAGTGGGTTGAGCGCAAGGGGGATGACCCACGCTGCGTATATTGCCTCCCGCTTCTCCTCTTGCTAACGATCCACGCAGAATCGTGTTGCAAAGCGTTGGGCTTTCCGCACGGACTGACATGCAAAAGCCCTTCATCGCTGAGGGCGCAGAGTAAAATTCACGGACGACGCGGAGAAAAACGCAGCGCACAGGTTTGATCTTTTTCTGCATCCTCCGTGGACTTTCCTCTGTAAACTCCGCGCTTCAAAACATTTCTCTCTCGAACGCACATTGTTTCGTGATGACGCTGTCCGGCTGTGTACGGTATGATTCGAGGCCGCAGCATCAGCCCGAGGTGTGCATGAATATTCGACGGAGACTAGTCGTTGGGTTTGCCGCGTTATCCGCTGGGGCTTTTGTATTGATCACGGTTGTCGTCCGCGCGGCACCGCCGCAGACGTCGACAGCCCCGGCGATGGTTATGCGCGCCGCTACACCGGTAGCGGGAGCGCCATCGATCCCGGACACAACGTCGGCGATCAATTCTGACAAACCTATGTCCGAGCGCGTAGTGCACTATGAGATTGATGCGAAGTACGATCCGTCTTCGCATACTGTCAACGCGACCGAGGTTCTTACCTATCACAATCTGACCGGCCAGGCGCTGGACCACTTCCCTTTTCATCTTTATCAGAATGCATTTCAGCCGAACGCCACATTCGTGCGGGAAGCCAAACTGGAAGGCAGCCGCGACACTAGCTATGCCAAGTGGGAAGACAAAGATTATGGCTCAGAAGACGTCAAAAGCCTGGAAGTGGTGGGACAGGGCGATTTGACGTCGCAACTGCAATACATTCAGCCGGACGATGACAACAAGGATGACAAGACCGTGGCGGACCTGCGGCTGTCGAAGGCGATTGAGCCCGGAGCGTACGTACAGTTCAAGATCGCGTTTCAAACCAAGTTTCCCGAGACGCAGGCGCGATCAGGATGGAAGCGTGACTTTGTTCTGGGTGGGCAATGGTTTCCGAAGGTCGGAGTGTTTTGGCACGGAGCTTGGAATTGCCACCAGTATCACAACACTACGGAATTCTTCGCCGACTTCGGCGTCTACGATGTGAAGCTTACGCTGCCGCAGTATGAAGTAGTGGGCGCAAGCGGCGTGCAAGTGAGCGATGCAAACAATCCTGATGGCACTAAGACCGTGACCTATCACGGCGACGACATTCACGACTTCGCCTGGACGGCCAGCCCGCGCTACAAGGTGAAAGACGATGGCGTTTTCCAGGGGCAGATGGGACCAGTGACACTGCGCATCTTAATGCAACCGGCGCATTGGAGCCAGGCGGAGCGGCACGAAAAGATTTTGCTGGAATCACTCGAGCATTTTGAGAAATGGTATGGGCCTTATCCCTATAAGACTCTGACCCTGGTTGATCCCGAACCTGGTTCGGCGGCGGGAGGGATGGAGTATCCCACATTTATCACGGGCGAAACCAGCTGGTTCATGCCGAAAGGAGTGTTGCTTCCCGAGATCGTGGTGGAGCACGAATTCGGCCATCAGTACTGGTATGGCATGGTGGCGACCAACGAATTTGAGGATGCATGGATGGACGAGGGCATCAACAGTTACACCGAAGTCAAAGTGCTGGATTCGATCTTCGGCCAGGACCGGTCGATGATCCAGCAGTCCGGCATCACGTTGGGCGAACGAGAGGAGCAGCGGTTGGGCTACACGAGCGCCGCCGATCTCGATGCAATGGCGCAGAAAGCCTACGAATACTACGGCTCAAACTCTTATGCCGGAATCACATATGGCAAGACAGCGAGCGTCCTGCTGACGCTGGAGGCCATCATTGGCCAGGACACGATGGCCAAGGCGATGCACACTTATTTCATGAAATACAGGTTCACCCATCCGACGAAGGAAGATTTCCTGAAGACGATTGAGGAAGTTTCAGGGAAGGATCTGCGCTGGTACTTTAACCAGGCCGTGTACGGGACGCAGGTGCTGGATTATGAGGTATCGAAGATCGACTCGTTTCCCGCGAATTGGTATGAGGACGAGAACAAGCGCGACAAGGAGGACGACAAGAATACGGTTTACCTCTCGACCGTGTGGCTGCATCGCAAAGAGGATTTCGTGATGCCGGTCGAACTCGAGGTCAAGTTCTCCAATGGCGAAAAAATTCGTGAACATTGGGATGGGCAGAACCGATGGGTGAAATTCCAGTACGAGAAGAAGGCGAAGGTAGTGTCGGCGGAAATCGATCCCGACCACAAGATTCAGCTTGATCGCAATAATTTCAATAACAGTCGCACGGCGAAGGCGCATTGGAAGCCGGCTCTCAAGCTTTCAAACTACTGGCTTTTTATGACGCAGTGTCTGGGACAGGTTTTTTCGTGGTGGGCGGTTTAACGCCAGTGTCCGGCTTCCGACTTCCGGATGCGCAATGTTGATTCGTAGTTGGATCCTAGGGTGACTATGCATGAGTGAGAATAAAGGTCTCTTGAGCAGCGGCTGGGGCATGGTGATGCGCAACAAACGCTACATCTTCTGGTTCTGGCTGCTGAATCTCGCGCTGGCGGCGGCGGGTGCGACCGTGTTTCACCGCCAGGCGGCCACGGTTCTGGACCACAGCCTTTACTCCGGAGGCGTGGTGCGGGGCTTCGACCTGGGTGTATTTGCGGAAATGCTGATCCGGCCGGAGTTCGGTCCCACGGCGGCATCGCACGACGCAGCGGTCGGTTTCGCGGTTGTCTTCTTCGCCTTCACAGCCCTTTTTCTGCCCGGCGTGTTTCAGGGATACGCTTCTACCTACCGATTGCCGCGCGAGGATTTTTTTCGCGCTTGCGGAAGAAATCTGTGGCGATTCATCCGGCTGCTGGTGGTGGCCGGAATTGTGATGGGCGCGGTGGCTAGTTCCCTGTTCGGCCTCCACGGCGTGCTCGAGGACAAAGCTGGCGAGAGCACGAACGAGATGCTTTTACCTTATGTCCAGTTGATTGGTCTGCTGGTAATTTTCCTGGTGATGGCGGCGTTGCGGATCTGGTTCGATCTCGCCGAAGCGGACATTGTTCTGAGCGATGAACGGGCAGTGCGGAGATCGATCGGCTTGGGATTTCGCCATGCCTGGCGGAGCCTCGGCCGCTTGCTGGCAAGTTATGTCGTGACCACGGGGGTGGCCGCTATCATTCTGCTGGGGGGAATTTGGGTGTGGCGATCCTGGGTGGCTCCGGATCGGATCGTGACAGCGTTCGTGGTGAGCCAGTTGACACTGCTCCTGCTGTTGATTCCGCGCTTCTGGCAGCGTGGCGTGGCAGTGAGCTACTGGCAGCAGGAAATGCTCGTGCAGGCCGTCCGGAGTGCGCCAGTAGTTCCGCAGCCAGCGCCTGTTCTTGCCGCAGTCGGACCGCCGTCGGTTGCGCCCGAAGGGGCATAATTTGAGAAGCTAACGACTCTTGGCCACTGGCGGGACCGGGGCGGCATCTGCTTTTTGGCCAAGATCGAGACCGAAATGTGGCTCGGAACGCGTGCCCGTTACTTTGAACGGGACTTCAGTTCCCGCTCCATTCTTGCTGAAGAAGGGGTCGATTGGTTTCAGCAGAATGGATTTCCATCCCGTCATCGTCTGCGAGAGTTTCGCGTCGAGTCTAAGCTTTCCATGAAAATCGAACGTGTTGCCATCCAGGCTGTACTGGCCGGAAACATTGGCGTGCGTCCCCGGTACGGCGAACTGAAGAAGCGAGAACGTGAACAGTCCCTGATCGAGAACGAATGTGCCGTTGAGGTCTGATGGAATGCTGGCCTCGGCATGCTCCTGCGCCAACTTCGGTTCACCCTGACTGCGCAGGCTGAGCGAGTCGATGCGGTCCTGAATCTTCTGATTGGAAAACAGTCCGGCGGGGATCTTGAAACTTCCGTTAAGTTTGAGCCGGTCGGTGACATCCGCGGGGCCGGGCGCGAGGCGGAGTTTCGTTTTCATCTGGACTTCTCCACTCATGACGGGCGGATCGGTCTTCACGCCCAACTGGAGGAGGTCTTCGATACGGGCGCGATCCAGAACGACGTTCAATTCGATGTCGTGGCCCGGGGGATTCTGCACCCGAACCACCTTGCCATTTGCCGTGAAAGACGTATGCAGAAAGCGCGCCTTCACTGGTTCCAGGTAGGTGTCGCCGTCAGTGCCGTCGACGATGGCATGAAAATCGGTATGCAGGGCCACCGGATGGCCACTCGTGGCAACGCGGAAATCGGGCGTGTCCGTGGCGCCGTTCACTTCAATTTTTCCCAGCGTGCCGCGATACTTCCCCGTGGAGGAGAGAATTCCTCCGATGCCTTTCAGCGTGCCGAGATCGGCGTGGGTGAAGGAGTAGTCGCCGTTGACAGGCGTTTCGCGCGGAGCGTCTTCACTGAACGGTCCGAACGTACCGGTTGATTGGATATCCCCTACCGGCTTGGGATTGACCAGGGTGGCTTCGAAGGGCATCGGTTGGCCGGGGCCAATGTCCTTCATATTGAGACGGCTGATCTGAAAATCAAGCGGCACCTTGCCAGGCTTATAGGTGTTGATGATGAGTTCGGTATCTTCGCAAACGATTTTGTCTACCACGATTGACATCTTCGTTTTCTTGCCCGAGGTGCCGCTCATCTCGTTTAGCTCATGCCGGTCTTCTTTCGGCGGAAGGTTCAACGTCAGGCCCTTCACGTAAACCGTGTCCACGTGCATTGGTGTACGAAACAGGCTGGCCAGTCCCGTTTGGAATTCAAATTCTTGCAGACTGATCAGCGGCTGCACGCCGGCTTCGGTCGGGTTGGGATCGCTGGGTCCGAAGATTTTCAGTCCCTTGCCAGAAACATTGAGGCCATTGGTGATCGACACGTCGAGGTCCGCCAGTTCCACCTTGGTTTTGAAGCGCGCGGAAAGCGTTTCGATGACCCGAGCGCGCAGGATCGGTTGGGCTTGGGCAATAATATGACGGGCTTCGAGCAGTATTGCAACCGCCAGCAAAGCGAAGAACCCGACGATCCAGGGCCAGCGGCGGCGGCGTTTTGCACCGGGCATGACAGTGAGATGTCTCGAAGACGTGGAAGGGTTCGGGCGGTTCGAAGCGGAGGCGGCCATTTGATCCATCATTAGATCAGGAATGGAACGAGAGTCAATAAGGGTATTCCTGCACACTCTTAAGTTGTGAGCCTGACCCCGGCAATCTTTGGTTAAACTTCGGTTTAGAAGGATCTCAAAGTAGAACGATCGTGATTCCCCGGTTGCGACGGCCGAGATCGGGGTCGCCTTTGAGTGCTGGCTGAGACTGCACCAATCCCCAGGCCGTGTCGTCGGACTTCGACCAGTTTTCACCGAAGATGCAGCCGCGAATATGGCCGTCCTGAGCCAGTTCGTGCAGCCGCCTTTGTACTGCGATGCGGATGTCGCCGCCCTCTCCGCTGGAACCGTATCCGTGAATCAGCTTCAGTAACTTTGCTCCCTGCTGGCGGGCGATGGCCAGTTCTCCATCGAGGCGCTGCAGAGCTTCGTGGACCGCAGGCATGTCGGATTTAAGGTCTACGGTTTTGATAGTGTGGCCTTGAGAAACGCGGCCCTCATGGTCGGCGTGGGAGGATCGTGAATCTTTTTCGCCCGGGAAGCCGGTAGGTTTCAAAATCGTCATGATCGATCGTCAAAATCGTGCTCAGACGTTCTTGCGCGGCGAGATGAACCAGGGTGGCATCAGAGAAATCCATGGGGCAGTCAGAGTATTGAGCCATCAGCGCATGCAGTTCGAGCAAATCAGGGTCGTAAACAGGATGAATGGTGAGTGCGCCGGATCGGACAAAACGCCAGGTCTTCTCGATTTGGTGCGGATTCTTCCCGGTCAGGTGGAATGTCTCTGTAAGTACCGCTTCGGTGGTTAGCAGTGGTATCCGGACCGAGCGTAGCGCCTCCAGGCATGCGGAGTGCCACGTATCGCCCGAGTCGACAATGGCTAGAATGGCGCCAGTATCAATCAGTCCCGAGGCCAAAGCGGCGCTTGAGGGCATCCGATTCCTTGACGTGCTTCTTGGAGATGATTTCGCGGACAAGTTCGCTGGTCCGTTCCGAGCGTGTCGGATCACCGCCGCGGATTGTTCCCACAGTGGCCATCACACGCTTGCGCAGTGCCGCTTGCGCCGCATCGTCCTCGGAATTCCCGTCCTTGCGGCGTTGGGCAAGCCAATCGGCTGTAGCGCGATCCAGCAGGGCAGACACGGACATGCCCTCTCGCCGGGCTTCCGCTTCGAGCTCTGCCTTCCTGTCAGCCGAAAGACGCCAGCTGTAGACCTCGGTTTTCATGCACTACAGTGTAGTGCATTCCGCGAATAATGTTCAAGATCAGTTCTCAACCATCCCGAAGAGCTAGGTGGACAGCTTCTTGGCGGCCCGTTCGATCCCGACCAGACCCTCCTCGCTCAGGGCCACGAATTTGGCTCGATGGGTTGAATTGGAAATGAAGCCTGGGTGAAGTGGTTACGCCTTCCGGCTGCGGGCAACCGCTTCTTTTGCCTCTTTGTCCGCAGTCCGGCGTCTCTCGGTTTCGCGTTTGTCCCAGAGCTGTTTGCCTTTGGCCAGGGCGAGTTCGAGCTTGACGCGGCCGTTCTTGAAGTACATGCGCACCGGGATCAGGGTAAGGCCCTTTTGCTGCGTCTTGCCGATCAGCTTGCGGATTTCTTCCTTGTGCATGAGCAACTTACGGGTACGCAGCGGAGCATGGTTATGAATGTTGCCGTGCTCGTAGGGGCCGATATGTGCATTCAGCAGCCAGAGTTCGCCGCCTTTGACCAGTCCATAGGCATCTTTGAGGTTGGCCAGGCCGCCGCGGACCGATTTGGCTTCGGTCCCGGTAAGAACGACGCCGCACTCAAATTTTTCCAGCAAGAAGTAGTTGTGCGAAGCGATCCTATTAACGGCGGCATCGCGCTGGCCACTGGCCGTGGGGTCGCGGCGTGGGGATTTCTCCGGGCTGGCCTTGGTCTGGTGGGTGGATTGGCGGGGCATGAGGTCGATTTATCTCAACTTCGATTTATATTAGCAGCGAAAGCGGGGCAGTGACTGCCGGAGCCCGATGTTCCGTTCGGGCGTCGGAGACCGAGGACCGATTGTGTACAGCTGGAACCACATAATGCACGATGAAATCAAGATGACTACTCTAACGGCCTATGACTAAAGAGTGTAAATGCCTAGTACACAAGGACTTCGGGAGACAAGAAAGGCAGTGCTATAATCCCCCATCGAGCATCGTTTCTCCCCCTTGATGCGGGTTTTACGCACATTCGGGCCATAGGAAATGCAGCAGAGTACGAGTAGACTGCCGCTTCGGCGACGACCTCGTCCCGGGACCATCTCTGTGAGTATCGTTTCAGTGAGGATTAAACGAATGAGACGCATGTTGCGCCCGGCGGTATTACTGTTGCTGGTCGCGGTAGTAGCGGTTCCCGCCTTCCCCGGCGACAAAGCCAAAGACTTGTACAGCAAGGGTCAGGACGCTGAGGCGCGCCAGAACTACGAAACCGCCTACGAGTTTTTCAAACAGGCTTACGACCTTAAACCCAAAGATCTGCGCTACCGCGCCTCCTTTGAACGCCTTCGCTTCGAGGCTGCGGCGTCTGTAGTGCATCACGGACAGCAACTACGCGAAGAGGGCAAGCTGGAAGATGCGGCCGCAGCCTTCCAGAAGGCGTTGGCCATCGATCCGTCACTGTTCATCGCCAAGCAGGAACTCACCAAGACCTTGAAGATGATCAATGACAAGGTGAATCCGCAACCGCAGGCTGCGGGTCCGCCGTCGAGTCTGGAACGGAAAATTCAGGACGCCACCGGACCGGTGGAACTGGCTGCCATTTCGAACGTTCCCATCACAGTAAAGATGACTGGACAGAAATCAGATGTCGTCTTCCGTACGGTCGGGCAATTGGCCGGGATCAACGTACTGTTTGACCCCGAGTACATTCCCAAACAGATCAGTGTGGAGCTGAATGGGGTAACGATGGAAGAGGCGCTGGAGATCACGGCGCTGGAGTCGAAAACCTTCTGGCGGCCCGTCACCGCGAATACGATTTTTGTGGCCCAGGACACTCCGGCCAAGCGCAAGGAACTGGAGCAGAGCGTCCTCAAGACTTTTTATCTTACGAATCTTTCCCAGCCCACTGAACTGCAGGACGTGGTGAACGCGATTCGCGCCGTGCTCGATGTGCAGCGCGTGCAGCAGTTGCTCTCACAGAACGCCGTGGTGGTGCGCGGAACGCCGGACCAGATCGCGCTGGCGGAAAAACTGGTTGATGATCTGGATAAGGCGCGTCCGGAAGTGATTATCGACATCGCCGTCATGCAGATCAGCAAAGACCGGTCGCGGACGCTCGGCTTGAGCCCGCCGTCCAGTGCTACCGTAACCCTGCAAAGCAACATCAATACCCCGACCACTACTACCAGCACGACCACAACCGATAGCTCGACGACCGGCGCCAGCGGCTTGAATCTGAATACGCTGGGAAGCCTCAACGCCACCGATTTCCAGGTCACGATTCCGTCGGCAAACCTTTCGGCGGTGATGTCGAACAGCGATACGAAGCTGATTCAGAATCCGCAGATTCGCGCGCTGGATAATCAGAAAGCCTCGCTTAAAATCGGCGACCGCGTACCGGTTGCGACCGGATCGTTCCAGCCCGGTATCGGCGGCGTCGGTATTAACCCGCTAGTAAATACGCAGTTCCAATATCTGGATGTCGGCGTCAACATCGACATCACTCCCCACGTGCACGCGAACGGCGAAATTACGCTGAAGATTTCGATGGACGTTTCGGCCGTCACCGGCCAGCAGAATATCGGCGGCATTAGCCAGCCCATCATCGGCCAGCGCAAGATCGAAAACGAGATTCGCCTGAAAGACGGCGAAGCCAACCTGCTGGGCGGAATCATGGAAGATCAGCAGACCAAAGCTCTGAGCGGCATTCCGGGCCTGGCGCAGATTCCGATTCTGAGATATTTGTTTGGGCAGACGACGCAGGACCACTCAGAGAATGAGATCGTCTTTGCCATCGTTCCGCACATCATCCGGGGAACCGACGTCAGCGAGGCAAACCAGCGGCCGATTCAGATCGGAACCGCGAACACGATCGAGTTGCGGCATGTGAGTCACCCCGCACCCGCCGCCGCGCCTGCTGGCGCAACGACTCCGACTCCGGTTGCGGCTCCGGCAATCCAAGCACCGGTGAATCAGTCTCCTGTGAATCAGTCTCCCGTGAACCAAGCGCCGCAATCTGCAACGCCCCAGCCTGCAGTGCCGAATTCGGGCGGGCAGGCCACAACTACTCCGGTAGTGCCGAATGCTACGGGCGGAGATAGCGCAGCTAGCTTCATGTTCGATCCGCCGCAAATTCAGGCGGTGAAGGGCGGCACGTTTGCCGTCAACCTGATGATCTCCGGCGCACAGAATGTTTATTCCGTACCGGTGCAATTGAACTACGATCCCAAACTCTTGCAGTTGGTGAACGTATCGAATGGCGGATTCCTCTCGCAGGATGGCCAGGCGGTAGCCCTGGTTCATCGCGAAGATGAAAGCGTTGGCCAGTTGCAGATCACAGCCACGCGTCCGCCAGGCGCGGGCGGTGTTTCCGGACAAGGCGCCGTGGTCACGATGACTTTCCAGGCCAAGGTCCCTGGACAAACGCCACTGACCATCACTCGAGGCGGAGCGCGTGATCCTGGACTGGCGGCGATCACGGTCAACGGCGCGCAGGCGTCAGTGACCGTCCAATAAGCATGAAGGCAACTAGATTCCATCCCGGGCTGAGCGCGAAGCCCGAGCGCGGCTTCACGCTCCTTGAGTTAATCGTCGCGGCGACCATCCTATCGATTCTCACCCTGATGGCGCTGCCGCTGGCGCGAGTCACGATTCAGAGAGAGCGAGAAAAAGAACTCCATCGGGCTCTGTGGGAGATGCGCGACGCCATCGACCGCTACAAAGACGCCGCTGACCGCCAGGCCTTTCAGACTAAAGTCGATAGCCAGAACTACCCGCCCGATCTGGAAACGCTGGTCAAGGGCGTAGAGATTCAAGGCGGCAAGAAAGTTCGATTTCTGCGTTCTATTCCTATCGACCCGATGACCAAATCCACGGAATGGGGTTTGCGGTCGATGCAGGACGATCCCGACTCGACTTCCTGGGGTGGACAGAGCGTGTTCGATGTCTACACCAAATCGGAAGGCACAGGGCTCGACGGAACGAAGTATAAGGATTGGTAATGACACGGGGCGTAAACATGTTGGAAAGCAGCTGGCGCAGACGTGTCGGAACTAGACTAGCGTCTAAGGCTGCCGGCAAAAACGCGCGAAGGCGTTCCGGCGGCTTCACGCTGCTCGAGTTGATGATCGTCATCAGCATCATCATGATCCTGATGGCGGTAGCTGTCCCGGTCTACAACCAGGCCATCGTGCAGGCGCGAGAATCAGTGCTGCGCTCGAACCTGAGCACCTTGCGCAACGTAATTTCGCAGTACACTCTCGACAAACAGAAAGCTCCGCAATCGCTCGACGATATCGTTCAGGCGGGTTATCTGCGGCAGGTTCCGCTCGATCCCATGACTCGAGAGGCCAACTGGGAAGTCGTTCAGGAAGACGTGATGCTGGCCGTCGACCAGCAGGATCCTGGCATCACTGACGTGCACTCGGCTTCGAGTGGCACGGCCAGCGACGGGACAGCTTACAGCAGTTGGTAGGTCGTTAATCTTTGGCCTTGGGCCGTGCGCCCCTTCCGAGACCTAAAGCAGACCTCCGGAGCCTTCCCCCTTCCGCGGTTTTACTTCTTCGCGAATCCAGGTCTTGAAGCCGAAACCTCGTCTTCGCAGAAGAAACCATACGATTACGCCCGCTACGCTCAGCAGGCCTCCAGGGATTGATGATGCCGACCAAAATCTCAGTGCGCAATCGAGGCCAATAAAAGCGAAAGGTATCAAGAGTGTTGCGAGAGAGCGCTTCTTCGCTGAATGATCAGGTGGCAAAGGTCTCACCTCCCCGAAATCCAAATGACGAGCCAGATGCAGATCAGGCAACGTGACAGCCCGGTTCTCGCCGCGACCAGAGCAATGTAACCAGACGTGCCCATTGGATTGTAGACTCCCCGAGACAGCGATTACCATATCCCTATGCCCGTTGACACCGACCTCACCCTGGCGCCCGCATCGATTCGCGCACCTCGCGGCAATTCCATTACTTGTAAAGGCTGGCAGCAGGAAGCCGCCATGCGCATGCTCATGAACAATCTCGACTCCGAAGTCGCCGAGCGCCCGCAAGACCTGGTTGTCTACGGCGGAACGGGCCGTGCAGCGCGGAGTTGGGCGGCCTACCACGCCATCATCGCGACACTAAAGAGTCTTGCGGATGATGAAACTCTCCTGGTGCAGTCGGGTAAGCCGGTGGGAGTGTTCAAGACGCACGAGCACGCCCCGCGAGTTCTGATTGCGAATTCGAATCTAGTCGGACACTGGTCGAACTGGGAGAAGTTCAACGAGCTGGAGCGCGTCGGGCTCATGATGTACGGCCAGATGACCGCCGGGTCGTGGATCTACATCGGATCGCAGGGCATCGTCCAGGGAACGTTCGAGACATTCTCAGCGGCAGGTGAGAAACATTTCGGCGGCGACCTCGCGGGCAAACTTATCGTCAGCGGCGGCATGGGCGGCATGGGCGGAGCCCAGCCTCTGGCCGCGACCATGACCGGCGCGGCATTCTTGGGAATTGACGTCGATCCCGAACGCATCAAGAAACGGCTGAAGACCGGCTACTGCGACTTCATGGTCACAACGCTCGATGAGGCGCTGCGCATCCTGAAGAACGCCATCCGCAAGAAAGAGAATGTTTCGGTCGGGCTGGTCGGTAATTGCGCCGACATAATTCCGGAACTGGCCGAACGCGGCGTGGTTCCTGACATTCTGACCGATCAGACTTCGGCGCACGATCCGCTGAATGGATATGTGCCGAACGGCATGACGCTTTCGGAGGCATTCGAGTTACGAAAAAATGATCCGAAGGCGTATCAGGAGAAATCGCTCGATGCCATGGCGCGGCATGTGGAAGGAATGTTGCGGCTGCAGAAGATGGGCTCCGTGACGTTCGATTACGGAAATAATATTCGCACCTTCGCCTTTCAGCGTGGCGTGAAGAATGCTTACGATTTTCCTGGGTTCGTGCCGGAGTATATTCGTCCGCTATTTTGCGAGGGACGTGGACCATTCCGCTGGGTAGCGCTTTCGGGAGAGGCGTCGGACATTCACGTCACCGATGACCTGGTTCTGGAACTATTCCCGGAGAACCGCATTCTGCGCCGCTGGATCGATCTGGCGCGAAAGCGAATCAAGTTTCAGGGATTGCCGGCCCGCATCTGCTGGCTGGGATACGGCGAGCGAGCGCGATTCGGTTTGGCCATGAACGATCTCGTGAAGAAAGGAAGGATCAAGGCGCCGATCGTAATCGGCCGCGATCACCTCGATTGCGGGTCAGTGGCATCTCCTTACCGCGAAACCGAGAGTATGAAAGATGGATCGGATGCCGTCGCCGACTGGCCTCTGCTGAATGCGTTGGTGAATACCGCCGCAGGCGCGTCATGGGTGTCAATTCACAACGGAGGCGGAGTGGGCATCGGCTATTCGCTTCATGCCGGGCAAGTCACGGTGGCTGACGGCACGGACGAGATGGCCAAACGCATCGAGCGCGTGCTGACTACCGACCCAGAAATGGGCATCATTCGCCACGCCGACGCGGGGTATGACGAAGCCAAGGAGTTCGCGAAGAAGGCTGGAGTGAAGGTTCCGATGATGCGCTGAGAAGGCCCACATTGCCAATAATGTGGGGACAGCCGCCCCCGGCTGTCCCCGTCGACCGCAAATTGCGTTCAAATCTTGCCGATGCGTGCTCTGATGTAATCTCCCGGAAGCATGATCGCAATCCCTTCGATCCTCGTGCCGAAATACGGGCCAAAGTGTCGAACATCGCCGCTCAATAGGTGCGTTGCCCGGGCCGCGATCGCTGCAAGCAGGATAGGTACATCCTTTGCAGGTAGGGAGACTCCGCGCGGTACTGTGTGCTGGCCAGCTTCAAACAGCTGGATCAATTCTGACAGCTTGTTGAGCCTCTCCCGCTGATCTTCGTCGGCAAGATTGATTCTCGCTTCCTCCAACGCGTAGTACGAACTGCACAGAACTGCCCTCTTGAGTTTCCAGAGTCGCAGAAGCCCAGCATCCGGCCGGTACGCCGCAGAAAACAACACATTCGCGTCCAGGAACAGCCTGTCCATTCAAGCGCGTGGCCGATGAGGGATTGAATCGGGGTCGAGCCCCAGCTTCCGAACTTCTTTTCGCGCTTTGCGGTAGTCGGACTCGTCGACGGCGTTGGCCAGCAGAAACTCCGCCTTGCGCTCCGCAGTGTATCGTTCGACCGGAACGACCACAGCCGGTCGAATCAGGATGCCATCGGCCGTCTCCTCGGCAACCACGATACTTCCCTCTTCAATCCCGAAACGCTTACGCAGCTTGGCGGGTACAACGATTGCGCCCCGCTTTCCGACCTTGGCCGATTGCAATGGTTTTTGCTCCTGTCTGAATGTCTGATTATATCAAAGGCCTGACATTCAGGCACCGTCAAAACCAGAGCGTCGCTGCCCGGACAGCCGCCCGCGGCTGTCCCCAGATGAGCATCGCTAGTGAGCCAATGCGTCCCGCACCGCTTCGTACGCGGGCTTCTTCTGATACTTGTCATCCCACAGCAGCGCCCAGCCCTGGCCTTTGTAGAACTCGGGAATCCATGAGTGCTTATCGGTGAAACCCCAGGTCTGAAGCAGCTTGCAAGCCGGTTGTTGGACACAGAGAGTCGCGATTTCTCCGTAGAGCTTGGCTTGTGCGGCAGAAGCCTCTGCCTCGTTGTCGTCGAGCCGGACGTCGAGTTCGGTGATGTGCAGTTCAAGACCCAGTTTGGCGAAGCGCTCCAGGTTCTCGGCGAACGACTCCAGCTTCTTGGGGTTGTCGAACTTCAAGCTGACGTGGGTTTGAAAACCGATGCCGTCGAGCGGGACGCCACGTTTTTTGAAATCCTTTGCCATGTCATAAATGGCATCGGACTTCGTATTCATCACTTCGGCGTCGTAATCGTTATAGAAAAGCTTCGCGTTCGGATCGGCGGCGCGCGCCCAGAGGAACGCCTGCTCGATGTACTTCGTACCCTTGCCCGCGCCGATTCCAGGATGGTCATACCAGATAGTGGAACGCATGGAGCCACTGTCATTGAAGGCTTCGTTGACGACATCCCAGGCGTAGATCTTCGACGCGTAGTGCGTGACGACGCTATTGATGTGGCTGTGCAGAATTTCGGCGAGCTGGGATGATGAGAATTTCCCTTCCGTCACCCACTTCGATACCTGGTTGTGCCAGACCAGGGTGTGGCCTCGGACTTTCATATTGTGGGCCTCGGCGAACGAGACCAGAGCGTCTCCTCCCTTGAAGTCGTACGGATGCGGATCGGTATCGGGCCGGGGATGGATAAGACTGAACTTCATTTCGTTCTCGGCCTGCAACTGGCTGAACTCCGAACCCAGAATCGTGGCATAGTCCGCTTCGGAAAGGTACGCGGAGGCGGCGGCCGCGCCGACGACGATGCTGTGCGCAGCGGCGGTTTGACGCAATGTGGTCGGCGCAGGGGCAGACTGCGCGGACGCAAAGCCAAGCGCAAGCGTTACGATACTGGTGATCGCCACGATGATTGTGGCCGGTACAGAACACGCAAAGTCGCTCCGGCCCTGGTACATCCATGAATGTTTGATCATGATTCGCCTTTCGGTGAAATGTTAAGCTCGTCCTACTTTTCTCACAACCAGCGGCGTTGCTGCTTTGAGCGCTCTCTGACACGTCGGACTGCTGGTGCTGCTAAACTAAAGTACGAGTGCCCGCAACGAAACGCCAAGCATCCAAAGCCAATCCGCTTCTCTTGGTCAACATCGGCCAATTGCTGACGTTGCGCTTTTCTCACTCGACTCAAGGACCGCGACGCGGAGCAGGACTTAAGGAACTCGGCATCATCCACGATGGTGCGGTGTTGTGTGTGGGCGGCAGGATTGTCTCCGTGGGGACGACAAAAGACGCCCTACGCGATCCCTGGCTAAAGAAAAACCGCAGGAAGGTCAAGGAGATCGACTGCGCCCGGTTGGTTGTGATCCCCGGCTTCGTCGATTCACACACGCATCCTGTATTTGTCAGCCCGCGTCTGGTGGATTTCGAGAAGCGTACGGAAGGCGCCTCCTACGAGGAGATCGCAGCCGGCGGCGGAGGGATTCGGTCGAGCCTGGAAGCGGTGCGCAAGGCGCCCATCGACGCATTGTCGGCGAAAGTCCTAACAACGCTGCAGCGCATGGCATCGCACGGCACGACGACGGTCGAAGCCAAGTCGGGATACGGATTGACGGTTGAATCAGAGTTGAAGTCGCTGGAGGCGATCCGGGACGCGGCGTCGCGCTGGCCGGGAACAGTAATCCCTACGCTGCTGGGCGCCCATGTGGTTCCAAAAGAATTTCATGGCCGCTCACAAAAATATGTTGAGACCGTCTGTAAGGAGATGATTCCGCGCGCAGCACGGCAGAGGCTCGCCCGGTTCGTGGACGTCTTCTGCGACAAGGGCGCGTTCTCTCCTGCGGAGACTGAACAGATATTTGCCGCCGCAGAGAAGAGCGGGCTGAGCGTACGGGCGCATATGGGTCAACTTTCAGAGACGATTCTGGGGAGGTTCCTGCGATTCAATCCGGCGTCGTTCGATCACATGGACTACGTGAACGAGGACGATATCCTCCAGTTGGCGAAACGTGACACGGTGGCGACACTGGTGCCCGGAGCGAACTATTTTCTGGGCTTGAAAAAATATCCGGACGCGCGGCGTCTGATTGATGCGGGCATACCGGTAGCGCTGGCAACGGATTACAATCCCGGGACCTCGCCGACGGTGAGCATGCCCATGGCCATGTCGCTGGCCTGCACGCAGATGAAGATGTCTCCAGCGGAGGCGTTGGCTGCAGCGACGATCAATGGAGCCTTTGCCCTGCGCCTGGCGGACCGAAAAGGAAGCATTGAGCCGGGCAAAGATGCTGACTTGGCCGCATTTGCAGTGGCCGATTATCGCGAAATTCCGTACTGGTTCGGCTCCGACTCTTGCAGTGTGACGATTCTGAATGGAGTAGCGGCTGAACCGGAATTTTTCAAGTGAACTTTTTTGTGACGCGAGCCGTATTACGATGATGAAATTTCGCGTAAAAGCTGGGTAACTGAAGATTGCAAGCTTGGATTTAGGTCGTAGGTGACGATCCGGGCGAGCACGCAATATCTCTATGCAGGATGTAATCTGATTCAATCTCCTGAGGAAAAACATGAAACGAATTCTTGCAGTGGTGACTTTTGTCGTGCTGATACTTTCGCTCGCGGCCGCGCAACGGCTGCCGGAAGTGGCGCGACCGGATAATTACAAGCTCACGTTCACGCCTGATATCGATAAGGCGACCTTCGAGGGCGAGGAGACGATCACTCTGCACCTCCTGAAGCCGGCTTCCGAAATCACGCTGAACTCCGCGGACATCTCCTTCCAGGACGTCAGCATTGCGAGTTCGGGAACGACGCAGAAGGCCAAAGTGACCCCGCTGAAAGAGAAGGAAATGGTGGTGTTGTCGGTCGACAAGCCGCTGGCCGTTGGCCCGGCGACCATACACATCACATACTCGGGAATTCTCAACAGCGAGATGCGGGGATTCTATCTCGGCAAAGATAGCCAGGGACGCAAGTATGCCGCGACGCAGTTCGAATCTACCGATGCGCGGCGGGCCTTCCCGTCATTCGACGAACCCGATTACAAAGCGACATTTGATATCACGGCAGTCGCCGACAAGGGACATGTTGCGATCTCGAACCAGAAAGTTTTATCCGACACACCCGGCCCCGGCGACAAACACACCGTTCGCTTTGCCACTACGGCAAAGATGTCGTCTTATCTAGCGGCGTTGGTCGTAGGGAATTTTGAATATGTTGAGGGCGAGGCCGATGGAATCCCGATCCGGGTTTATGCGACAACCGGAAAAAAGGAGATGGGCAAGTTTGCGCTTGAAATCGCCAGCGACGTATTGAAGTACTACGACAACTACTTCGGGATCAAGTATCCCTACGGCAAGCTGGATCTGGTGGGTCTGCCCGACTTTTCCGCCGGTGCGATGGAGAACACGGGCTGCATCACGTTCCGCGAAGTAGTCCTCCTCATCGATGAAAAGCAGGGCTCGGCAGACCTGAGAAAAACGATCGCCAGTGTGATCGCTCACGAGATGGCGCACCAGTGGTTCGGCGATCTGGTAACGATGAAGTGGTGGGATGACGTATGGCTCAACGAGGGGTTTGCCACCTGGATGTCGAGCAAGCCGGTCAAGTCATTCAAGCCGGACTGGAATTTCGACCTCGACGATGTGAGCAACACGGGCGGAACTTTGAACGTGGATTCGCTGGCGAGCACGCGGCCGATTCATCAGGCGGCCGAGACACCGGACCAGATTCAGGAGCTGTTCGACGGCATCGCGTACGGAAAAGCGGCGTCGGTTCTGCGCATGTTGGAAACCTACCTTGGTGAAGATACGTTCCGCGCAGGCGTAAACGCATATCTGCAGAAGCATCAGTACGCCAATGCTACGGCAGACGATTTCTGGGATGCGCAGGCCCAGACATCCAAGAAACCAGTCGATAAGATCATGCCGACGTGGGTGAAGCAGGCCGGAGTGCCCATCGTCAACGTGAAGGCTCAGTGCTCGGGCAATTCGACGAACGTTGTGCTGACGCAACAACGGTACTTTGTTGACCGAACCAAATTCGACGCGCCCAACGACCAGCTCTGGCAGATTCCGCTGTGTCTGAAAGGATCAGCCACCGGCGACGGCGCAGCCAAATGCGCGTTGATCACCAAGAGAGAAGAGACGGTCACATTGCCCGGTTGCTCGAGCTGGGTTCTGGCCAATGCCGGCGCAACGGGCTATTACCGCGCCGGTTATCAGCCTGACGCCGTCCGAGCACTGGCCAACGATGCGGAGACGAAGCTGACCTTTGCGGAACGGATCGCACTGCAGAACGATATCTGGGCTTCGATCCGAATCGGACGCGAGCCAGTCGGGGATTATCTTGCTTTCGCGCAAGGATTGCAGTCGGACCGCAACCGCGCCGTGCTCGAGGATGTCATCGAGCGACTGGACTACATCGGCCAGTATCTGGTGGGTGAGACCGATCGCGACTCTTATCGCGCCTGGTTGCGGCAACTCTTGACTCCCGCCATGAAAGAAGCAAGTTGGGAAGCGAAACCTGGTGACAGCGACGAACAACGGACTCTTCGCTCGCGCGTATTCAACGCGTTGGGCTACGACGGGCGCGATCCTGACACATTGGCCGAGGCGCGCAAGCTGGCGGATCAGGCTCTCTCCGATCCTTCGTCCGTCGATCATCAGTCGGCCGGCGGCGCATTCGCACTGGCAGCGATCAACGGCGATGCCGAGTTTTACGATCGCGTGATGGCGGCGTTGAAGAATACAAAGTCGCCAGAAGAGTATTACGTCTACTTCTATACTCTGCCCTCGTTTACCGATCAGAAATTGTTGCAGCGTACGTTGGAGTTTGCGATCTCTCCCGACGTTCGCTCGCAGGACGCGCTAGGGCTGGTCACCAACGTGTTGGGGAACCCCGCAGGCGAGCAGTTGGCCTGGGATTTCATCCGCCAGCACTGGCCCGAGATTGAAAAAGCCGGCGGACCGTTTGCCAGTGCCCAGGTCGTGGGAGCCACCAGCGGGTTCTGTGATGCGAGTAAGCGGGATCAGGTGACGGAGTTCTTTACCGCGCACAAAGTCGCGGCCGCGGAGCGAACCTACAAGCAAACGATTGAACGCATTAACACCTGCATCGATTTGAAGTCACAACAGGAGTCGCAGTTGGCGTCATGGCTGGGTCAGCACGGCCTCGCTGGAGGGAAATAGAATAGTTGTGCAAGTGGGAATGGCCCGGGAGAACCCCGGGCCTTTTTGTTTTGGGGCGCGTTTCTTGGGTGGAGCCTCCCTCGGCAGCCGCACCGCACAACGACAAGCCGGAGGCTCGCGTTGTGAAAAAACACCGCTACGGCACGACCGGCAGAACCAGATGCGACGGGAGGGCAGGCGAGCAATAAACCCTCTGCGTTGCCGGAGCAAAATCAGAAGCCGTCGCCTTGTAGATGCTGCGCACAAATTTCTGCGGGTTGCGGTCAATCACGGGAAACCACGTTGACTGGATTTGCACCATGATGCGATGACCTTTCAGGAAGACGTGGTCATGGTCGCGCAGTGAGATGTTCCACTCGGTCGGCTTATTCGGCGTCAGAGGCTGTGGCTTCTCGTAGCTCGCCAGATACCGTCCGCGGCGCACTTCCATTGCGATCGGCAATTCATAGCCGTTCAAAGATTGCGCGTACTGCCCGGGCTTCGGGCCGGCGTCAGGATTCCAGTCATTCTTTTGTGCGTCCTGCGGATACACGTCGATCAGCTTGACAATGAAATCGCTGTCCGTGCCTGAGGTGGAAGCGAACAGATTCGCCGCCAGCGCTCCCGTGACGGTGAGGTCATGGTCGAGCGGTGCGCTCAGATAGGTCAGGACGTCTGGCCGGTTATCGACAAAGCGCTGGTCGGCCACTTCCCACGTGCGCCAGTCCCCCGCGGGATAGGTGGGCGAAATGGGGCGCTGGCGATACGGAACCGGATTGGCCGGGTCGGAAACATATTCGCGATACGGCTTCGCACCCGCCGCAGCCGGCTTTGTGAACGACAGAGTACCATCCGCGTGCAAATAGAGATCCGTCGCTTTAGCTTCTTTCGGAGGCCAGGTCGCGTAAGTATGCCACGTGTTCGATCCGCTCTGAAACGTGCTGGCCTGCCACGCCGGTTTCTCGCCCTGTCCATGCAGGTAATAGCGGAAGAATGGCGCTTCGATGTTTTCGCGGAACTCGCGCGCCGTCTCGTGGCCTCCGAACGGAATCAGTCCGATAGAATCACCCTTCGGGCTTTGCCACTCACCGTGATACCAAGGTCCGGCTACCATGAAATTCGTGTGATCGGGGTCGTGCTCTTCGGCGTGGCGGAAAATCTGCCATGGGCCCCATGGATCTTCCTGATCCCAGAATCCAGCAACGTTAAGATTAGGCACCGAGGATTCGTGAAGCTGGTTCACCCACGCTTCTTTTTTCCAAAAGTCGTCATAGTCAGGGTGATCGATCGTTGAATTCCAGTAAGGAATCGAGCCATGAAGATATTTTGCGTTGATATTGGAGAGCGGCCCGAGATCGAGATACCACTGAAATGTGTCGTAGGTCTCGAAGTCGAAATGTGTGTTTTTGTTCTTGTCGGACTGCTCCATCACGGCGTATTCGAAATCGTAGCTTTCGCGCAGAGCGCCGAAACGGTGATCGTCGTCATTCATCCATTGATCTACGGGCGAAGCTTGCTCGCTGACGGCTTTGAGCGCGGGGTGCGGATGCAGAAGCGGCAACGCGGCCGTCAGTCCGTCGTAAGACACGCCGTAGATGCCGACCTTGCCGTTGTTATTGGGAACATTCTTCACCAGCCAGTCGATCGAGTCGTAGGCGTCGGTGGTTTCGTTGGTGGCCTTGGGATCTTTCAAATCAACCCAGGAGGAAAGATTGAATACGCCTTCGGACTTGAAACGTCCGCGCAGATTCTGAATGACGAAAATGTAGCCGTCCTGGGCAAGTTCCTTCATGGAAGATGGCATTTGATCGGGCGGCTTGTCGGGAACCCCGTAAGGTGTGCGGCGGAAAAGGATCGGCAGCGGGCCTTGCTGATCGACCGGTGTAAGTATAACGGTCTGCAGATGGACTCCATCGCGCACCGGAATCATGACTTCCTGCAGCGTGAAAATCGCTTTGGGAGCAGGTTGTGAAGTAGGTTGCGAAGTCTGCTGCGCGGTAGCGCACAGGGCAAGCAGCGGCAAAACAAGACCTAGGGCAGAAGAGCGCAACGGTTTTCCTCCGGATAGTTCAAGAATGCGCCGGCAATGACGCCGATCGCGAATTATACCAACGTGGGCACAAGATGGATTCCGCGCGAAAGCTCCAGCCGAGAAAAAAAGTTAGCAGGTTGGGTCGGAGTCGGCAGAAGCTTGCGAATCCTCTCTCACTTCTCGACGGCGATTGGAGTTTTAACCTGTTCCAGGACAGTATGCACGGCCTCGATCACAATGTCCGGCCGGTCTATCTGAATGTAGTGCGAGCTGTTTTTGGCGATAGTCTGCGTGCCACGAGTTGAGAGATGCGCCAAGTCTTCCTGCATTTTTTCCCAGGCATCGTTCGTAGGTTTGGCCAGATCAGCGGGAATGTCAGCTAATGGCTTGTCAGGATCGTGCGACAGCACGGCCAAGGGCATGTCGCCGAGGGCTCCAGTACCGGCGGTTTCAGCCGCACTCAGGGAAAATGACTTCATTTCCTTCACGCCTTCGCACGCCGTTGGGAAGTTGCATTCGGCAGCCCGCTGCTCGGCGGCGTCGTCGCACAGGCCGAGCACCCGGGGAACACCAAGCGGCACTGTGTACTCGATAAACTCCGATTCGCGCAGCCAGGTTCTGTCCATATCTTTCAGTGCGTGCGGAAGGCGTTCGTCCTGGTTGGGATGCGAAGCGTCGACTAGCACCATGCCTGCGACTTCGCTGCGATAGAGGCTGGCGTAGAGGCGCACGTCGTACCCACCCATGGAGTGGCCGACGAGAATGTAGGGCGGCGCGATATTCGCGGCCTGCAGCAACGCGTGCAATTCCTCAGCAAACACTCGGCTGGTCCGGGGCTCGGAACTGGACTCACTGTAGCCGATCCCAGCACGGTCATAGGAACAGACGCGGGCAAACTTCGCGATCTGCGGTTGCACCTTGCGCCACGAAAGGTAGGAGTCACCCAGGCCAGAGTCCAGAATCACTGTCGGAGTTCCATTTGCGCTTCCGTCACCTGTGCAGTCGATGTGCATCTTGCGGCCGTCGACATTGATGAGTTTCCCCTGCATGGGATTAAAGCGGCGGTCGCGGGCCTCAGAAATATTCTCGTAGAGGACGCCGGCAATCGCGAGGAAACCTATCAAGACGAGCAGACTGATGGCGATGAGGCGGAGCCACGAACGGCGCGGTGCTCTCGGCATCTCGGTCATTACAGGGGTGACAAGTAAGAGCAGGGCAGCCCGCAACTGCTCGGGCGCCCCATGCCCGGCATTCTACATGACGGACGGCACGGTGATGCCCATGATTGCGAGTGTGCGAATCAATTCGCGGCGCACCACGGCTATGGTTGCAAGCAGGAATTGTTTTCGCTTTTGATCGGGCTCACTGAGGATGGGGTGCCGATGGTAGAACGCATTGAAAAGTTGTGCCAACTGGAAGACGTGTTTCGCCAGGAACGCGGGCTCTGTGGTTGAGATGCAGCGGTCAACCACGTATGACGTTTTCGATGCCGCCAGCCATAGCTCCCAGAACTCGTTGGAGTCGGCTCCGGATAGATACTGCGCCAGATCTGCGGGCAATGTTCTGCCCGCAAGTTCAGCACTGAACGTCTCGGGATCGACGCCCGCCTTTCTGAAAATGCTGGTCGCGCGCACGACCGCGTATTGCGCGTAGGGTCCGGTTTCGCCTTCAAAGCTGAGTGCCTCTTTGAAATCAAATGCAATCACGGAAGGCTTGGTGTATTTCAGCATGAAATAGCGCAGGGCCCCGATGGCGATCTGCGTGGCAATCCGCTGGCGCTCGGTGTCAGCGAGTTGCGGATGCCTGGAGTCGACTTCCTGCTTCGCGGAGGCGATCAGGCGATCGAGCAGATCGTCGGCTTTCACGCCGAAACCCTTGCGACCGCTGACCTCGATATAAGAACGCGTCTTGTCTTCTTCGCTGAGGACGTATCCCAGTTCAGCGGCGCAGCGCGGGGTTAGCGCGACCATCTCGTAAGAAAAGTGTGTGTAGTGGTCGGCGGCTTCGTCGTGGCCGAGTCCCCGCAGCGCTTCTATGACGGTGCTTTGCGCTTCGGATTGGCGAGCGTCGATTACGTTGTAGATTTCGGCAACATCGCCGAAGTGCGGATGTTCTTTTTCGCCCTCGGTCGTGGATATCCAGCAGTCATGGGCGTTGGGATAGCGGAAAAATCTGCGATAGCCAAAATCGCGGCCCAGCAGACCGAACTTCCACATGTGGTAAGCGATGTCCTTTCCGACGTAGCCGACGCTCCCATTGGAGCGAACGATTACCTTCTGGTCGTCTTCGGAAATTTCGTCGGAAGTGTTCTCCGTATTCTCTATGTGTTCCGTGACGGAATTTGTCTTTGCCGTTCCCGCCCTCCGCATAACCCAGCAACCTTTGTTCTTGCCCTCGTTCTCGAAAGTCAGAACTCCGCTCTCTTTGAGTTTGACGAAGGCGGCGTCCCAGAAATGCAGGTGCAGGATTTCGCTCTCGCGCGGCAGAAAATCGTATTCGATGTCCAGCCGTTCCATCGTTTCAAGGTGCCGCCGCAGAACGGCCACGGAGATCAATTCGGCAATAGCTGCAGTTTCGTTGTTGCCTACTTCGATGGCATGCAACGCGGCTCCGCGGGCCGCGGCGTTTTGTTTGTCGGCGGCATACCACTGCGAGACGCGAGCGTAAAGATCCCAGGAGTAATAATCGAAGAAAGGCTTGGCTGTCAGCGCTTCGATTTCAGCACGAGATTTCTTTTCGATCTGCAGAAATCCAACCACGACGTCGGCGACCTGAACTCCGGTGTTGTCGATGTAATTCTGTACGTCGACTTCCCTTCCCGCGTTGCGCAGCAGACGAACGAACGTGTCGCCGAGGATCGCGTTGCGCAGGTGTCCGATGTGCGCGGCTTTGTTGGGATTAATACTGGAGTGCTCCACAAGAATCTTTCCACTCGGCGTATCGGCGAGAGGCCGCTGGTCGGCCACGAGCCCGGCGGCGAGGTAATCTCGATCGATCCGGACGTTGAGATATCCGGGCGGGGCCACTTGCATTTCGGCGATACCTTCGATCGTTCCGATTTCGGTCCGAATCACTTCCGCGATCTTCAGCGGCGCAGAGCGCAGGGGTTTGGCGAAGGGAAAAATCGGAATGGCGAAGTCACCGAGTTCGACATTCGGCGGCTGCTCGATAACTGCGCTCGGTAATGCGACTCCGGGATAACGGCGCTGCAGGAATTCAAGGATGCGCTGGGCCAGACGATGTTCGAGATGACGATACAAGGAGATCCCTTAAGCTCTTGAAGAAATTGTGATTGTAGCAGAGCGATGGTCGCTGGTTTGACGGAGGATGCGGGCTTCCCTATGATGAAAGCTCGCGTCGTTGGTCGCTGGTCGTCCGTCGTTAGCCGCTCCGCCGCGGCCATAGCAGTAAGTTTCGCCCAACGACGAAAGACTAGCGGCCACCGGCGCTTTTGACTATGCGGATTGCCTACCTTGAATGTTTTTCCGGCATGAGTGGCGACATGTTTTTGGGCGCACTCGTGGATTCCGGAGTATCGCCTCGCGCGTTGAAAGAGACGGTTGCAGCGCTTGGAGTCGAGGCTCGGCTTGAGATTTCGCGCGTAACGAGAAGTGGGATTTCGGCTACCAAAGTGGATGTAGTGGTGGGTGCGGAAAAAGATTTGCCTCGGGAGGAGTATTGGGCACAGCCCGCGGCTACACACTCGCATGAACATCAGCATTCCGAGGCCCACCACGAGCATGAGCACCCACATCATGAGCACGCGGCACATGAGCATTCTGCACACGAGCACTCTCATGCGCGCGGGCTGAAGGAAATTCGGTCGATCATTCACCGCGCCGCCATCAGCGATCGTGCCAAGGCTACGGCAGTTGCGATTTTTGAGGCTCTGGGAGCGGCTGAAGCTAAGATTCACAACACTGCGGTTGAAGAGATTCACTTTCACGAAGTGGGCGCGGTGGATGCGATTGTCGACATTGTTTGCGCCGCAGTAGGCGCTGAGGCTTTAGGAGTAGATGAGATTATTTGTTCGCCTTTGAATGTTGGCGGGGGGATGGTGAAGTGCGCGCATGGAACTTTTCCTGTGCCCGCCCCGGCGACTGTCGAATTGCTGAAGGGCGCGCCGGTGTATTCGTCGGAACTGCAGGCTGAGTTGGTTACGCCGACCGGGGCGGCGATTGTTAAGACATTGGCCGCGCGCTTTGCCGCGTTTCCGCAAATGAAGATTGAGAAGACAGGATACGGCGCGGGGTCGCGGGATTTTCCGGGGCATCCAAATGTGGTGCGGCTGGTGATCGGGGAGAGTGCTGCTTCGGCTCTCGCGGCCAAGACTGCTTCTGAGACGATCACTGTGATCGAAGCGAATCTTGATGATTTGAATCCTCAGGTGTTTGGCTATGTGCTGGATCGATTGCTGCAAGAGGGCGCGCTCGATGTGTTCGGCATGCCGGTGCAGATGAAGAAGAATCGTCCCGGAACGCTGCTGACAGTGCTGTGCAAGCCCGAGGATGCGGGCAAGCTGACGCAGCTGATTTTTACCGAGACTACAACGCTCGGGGTGCGACGGCGAGAAGAGACGCGGCAGACTCTGGCGCGGCGCTGGGAGAACGTGCGGACGCAGTGGGGCGACGTGCGCATCAAGATTGCCAGCATGAACGGGACGGTGACGAATTACGCGCCCGAGTATGAAGATTGCCGCCGGATCGCGGCTGAGCATCATGTGCCGCTAAAAACCGTGATGGGCGAAGCGGTGGAGGCTTATCTGCATCGTGGCGGCGGAGAAAAAGCAGGTTCCTCACCGGCTCTCGCCGGCTTGGAATGACAAGACTTGTTGGGCCGAAGGACAGGTTTGGAGATAAGAGTTTCGGAATAGCAAGCGTTTGGAGAGGCCAAACACTCAAGACATGAGCAAGTTTTACATTACTACTCCGATTTACTACGTGAACGCGCGGCCGCATATTGGGCATGCTTACACGACGATTGCCTGCGACACGATCGCGCGGCGGCAGCGGATGCTCGGCTCCGACACGTTTTTTCTTACTGGCACCGACGAACACGGGCAGAAGATCGAGCGCGCGGCACAGGCTGCGGGCAAGACTCCGCAGCAGTACGCCGATGAGATTTCCGCCGAGTTCAGAAAACTCTGGCAGCGGATGGGCATTTCCAACGACGACTACATCCGCACTACCGAAGAGCGACACATAAAGCGCGTGCAGGAGCTGTTTCGCGTCATTCGCGACAACGGATACATCTACAAGGGCACTTACACCGGGCAGTATTGTGTGTCCGACGAACTCTATGTGGATGGCGCGCAACCGGGCGATCCGTGCCCGACCTGCGGGCGTATTACCGAGACCGTGCATGAAGAGAATTACTTCTTCAAGCTTTCTGCATTTCAGGACAAGTTGCTCGAGCTGTATGCCAATCCCGACTTCATTCGGCCTGAGACACGGCGGAATGAAGTGATTTCGTTTGTGCGCTCAGGGCTTCGCGATTTGTCGATCAGCCGATCGACATTCTCCTGGGGCATCCCCGTGCCGGATGATCCGAAGCACGTGATTTATGTCTGGCTTGATGCGCTGGCGAACTACATTACCGCGATTGGTTACGGCTCCAAGCATGCCGGAGCGCAGGAAGCATTCAAGAAATACTGGCCGGCAGACGTGCACATGATCGGGAAAGAGATTGTCCGCTTTCACTGTGTTTACTGGCCGGCATTTCTTCTGGCGGCGGGGCTCGACTTGCCCAAAGCGATCGTGGCCCATGGCTGGTTGCTGTTTGAAGAGAGCAAGATGTCGAAGTCGCGAGGCAACATCGTGCGCACGGAGACGATTCTCGACGTGCTAGGGGCTGATGCTCTGCGCTACTTTCTGCTGCGGGAAGTTGTATTCGGGCAGGATGGATCGTTTTCTTTTGACGCGCTGGTCCAAAGATATAACTCCGATCTGGCGAATGGGCTGGGAAATCTGGCCAGCCGAACCTTGACCATGATTAACCGGTACTTCAAGGGCGAGGTGCCGTATCCGTCGAATGCGGCCTCACGCACGGCTGGGGACGATGCTGTGGCCGAAGCTGCCCGGCGGACGATTCGGGAGTTTGGGAATTTCTTCGATCAATTTCAGTTTTCTCGCGCATTGGAATCCGCATGGGGACTCATCGCTGCAGTTGATAAATATATTGTTGAGAACGAACCGTGGTCTTTGGGCGAGAAGCAGGACGACGAGAGCCGGGCGCGGTTGGCGACGGTTCTCTATACATCGGCTGAGGCGTTGCGGATTGCGACTGCGCTGGCGCATCCGGTGATTCCGGAGGCGACGGCAAAGATCTGGGCCCAGATGGGACTCGGAGATATCAAGAAACTTGATTTGCGTGAATTGACCTGGGGACAGTTGCCGCTCGGCACCAAGCTCGGCGAGGTCTTCCCCGTTTTTCCACGTGCGGATAAGAGCGCAATTGAAAGGATGCAGCAGATGGAAGATCAGCAGAGGGGACCAGTCATCGAAGAAGCGAAGGAAGCGGCTGCGGTATCCGCTGTTCCCCTGAAACCGGCAGCCGCTCCTGCTTCGGTTTCTGCTTCGGATGGCAAGATCACGATCGACGATTTTGCGAAAATCGAGTTGCGCGTGGGCGTGGTAAAGGTTGCCGAGCGCGTTCCAAAGGCCGACAAGCTTCTGCGGCTGGAAATTGATATCGGGACAGAAGTGCGGCAGGTCGTTGCCGGGATCGCTGAGGCCTATGCTCCGGAGACTCTGGTCGGGCGCAAGGTGGTGATCGTGGCGAATCTGGCTCCGCGGAAGCTGCGCGGGCTGGAATCGAATGGAATGATTGTGGCGGCTTCGCTCGAGGGCGGGAAGCCGGTACTGGCCAGCTTTCTCGAGGATGTGCCGGTGGGGGCCAGGCTGAAGTAAGGCTTCGTTGTAGGTCAAGACGATGAATTTCTTATTGCCTCCTGAGATCGCTAACGGAGCCTCGCTGAGAGGCGACGAATACGGTTGGCCGATTTCGGCGTTCCCCGAAGCATTAGCTAAGGCGAAATCGCTGGGTTTCGCTTGCATCGGTGGGCAATTCCAATTTCGCTCGGCGGACGGGATCTACGAGATGTATTGGCTCAGCCCTGATTCGACTGATCGGCGCGATCACGAACCATGGTCGGATTTCTCAAGCAGATCCTGCTCGGAAGTCATGAACAAATTCGAGGAACTTGTTTCCAGTACAGATTTCATCAAGGAAGCCGCTAACTGGAAGCTCGGCGCGAGAGCTGTGGAGACTCTAGTCTTCGTCGCGTATTTTGAATCGGAGTCGACGTTTGCCAAAATCTCAGCAGCACGGCTCAAGTAGGCTAGACGCCCCAAAACATGTTCATTGATTCTCACGCACATCTTGATGGGGAGCGGTTTGCTTTGGACCGCGACGAGGTTGTCGCCAGGGCCCGGGAGCGCGGCGTTGCGCATATCGTCGCCATTGGGAACGGCGACGGGCCTGCTCAAGTGGATTGCGGGATTCGCCTCGCCGAGCAATACGATTTCATGTACGCGACGCTGGGCATTCATCCCCACGAAGCGCGGCTCGCAGATCAGGCTGCTTTTGACCGGATGGCAGAACTGGCACGGCATCCCAAGATTATCGCCTGGGGAGAAATCGGGCTGGACTATCACTACGATCACTCGCCACGGGAGACGCAGCAACAGGTTTTCGTAAAGCAGATGGAATTGGCGGCCGGGGCGAAGTTGCCCATCGTGATTCATTGCCGTCCGTCCGACGGCAGCGATAATGCCTGGGAGGATTGTCTCCGGCTGATCCATGATCAGTGGGCGCCGACTGGGCGCGGCGGCATTCTGCATTGCTTCACGGGAAACTGGGCACAGGCCAAGCGCGCGCTCGACATGGGATTCTTGATTTCGTTCTCCGGCAATGTGACCTTTCCCAAGGCGCAGCAGATTCGCTATGCGGCGCTGGAGGTTCCGCTGGACCGGATGCTGATCGAAACCGACTCTCCGTATCTTGCTCCCGTGCCCTACCGGGGGAAACGCAACGAGCCGGCTTTCGTTGTGGAGACGGCGCGCAAGGTGGGAGAACTTCGCGGGCTTGCGATCGAAGAAGTCGGCGAGCAGACCTCTCGCAATTTTTACAAGTTTTTCAAATTGACTGAAACGGTTGAAAGCAAAGTTCCGCCGCGTTAAGCCTCAGAATTCTGATAATCTCTGATTTGAATTCCTTTATTTCAGAAAGATTAGAAATGTATGCCCGATAACAGCTTCGACGTCGTGAGCAAGATCGATTTAACCGAGGTCTCGAACGCAATTCAGCAGGCGCTGAAGGAGATTCACACGCGCTTCGATCTGAAGGATTCAAAATCGAATATCGAGCTGGAAAAAGATGCCATTGTGCTGCACTCGGCGGACGAATACAAACTGAAGGCCGTGAACGACGTCCTGCAGGCCAAGCTGGTGAAGCGGGGGGTTTCGCTGAAGGGCCTGACGTACGGCGCGGTCGAACCGGCCGCGGGTGGCACGGCGAAACGGAAGGTCACCATGCAGCAAGGCATCGCCATCGAGAAGGCCCGCGAGATCGTGAAGCTGGTCAAAGATTCGAAGAAGAAGGCGCAGGCCTCGATTCAGGCCGATCTGGTGCGGGTCAGCAGCAAAGATCGCGACACCCTGCAGGAAGTGATCGCTTTATTGCGGGGGCACGATTTCGGAATTGATTTGCAGTTTACAAACTTTCGGACCAACTGAAGAACAGAGGCTTTAACCACTCGAGGATACAGAGGAATTGAGCGCTCCGGCCATCATTAGCGGGAAGGAAGTCTTCGATCTTCTGCGGGATGACCTCGTGGCCATCGAGGGCGAATTCGGGCAAGATACGGTCTCGGGTGTACGCGCGATTACCGAGATCGGAGAATATCTTCGAGCGGGCGGAGGCAAGAGGATTCGTCCGGCGCTGCTTTTGCTTTCTGCGAAATTGCTCGACTATGAAGGCCAGGGAGCGGTTCGGCTGGGAGCGGTGGTTGAGATCATTCACACCGCAACTTTGGTTCACGACGACATTATTGATGAAGCCAAGACGCGGCGGGGACGTCCCGCTGCGAACACGCAATGGGGCAACTCGAAGTGCGTCCTCGCCGGCGACTGGCTCTACATGCAGGGTTTCAAGATCGCAGTGCAGGAGCGGAATTTTCGCATCCTCGACACGCTGATCGATCTGACGCAGCAGATGGTGGAAGGCGAATTGCTGCAGATGGAAACTCTGGGCAAAGTGATTACGCTCGATGAACACTTTGACCTGATCTTCCGCAAAACGGCCTGCCTGTTCTCGGTGTGCATGCGCCTGGGCGCGATTCTAGCGGGTGCAACCGCCGAACAGGAATCCGCGCTGGGGCAATATGGCCACGATCTCGGCATGGCGTTTCAGATTGTGGACGACGTGCTCGATCTCACCGCGTCAGAAGATGTACTGGGCAAGCCGGTGGCCAGCGACTTGCGTGAAGGCAAAGCGACGATGGCCGTGATTCACGCTCTCGAGCGTTGCACTGCCGATGAACGCGCGCAAATCGAGACTGTGCTGCGCCACGGCGCTTTCAATGGCGTCACTCATGCCGACATTCTCGATATTCTGCAGCGCTACGGGTCGCTGGAGGTTGCATCGGCGCGGGCGGCAGAGTACGCCGAGTCGGCCTGCCAGGCCATTCGCAGCTTCCCGGATTCCGAGATCAAGCGCGCCCTGCTGTGGGCTCCGGAGTTTGTGGTGGCACGGGAGAAGTAGCGGCCCCGCACGGTTGTTCCGAGTCAAAGGCTAGCCGGGGTGGCTGTCCCCACATCAACCTATACCAATCCATTTTCTGCTGGCCTGCGTAATACAGGCATGGCGGCGACTTTCTCGCCTCGATTTGCAGACTCGATCTAGAAACCTATGAGGAGAATTCCATGAAAAAGGTGATGATTGGTTTGTTGGCTCTCAGCTTCGCGATGGGCGCAACTGCATTTGCCCAGCAGGACACGATGGCGCCCGCGGCGCCGGATAACGCTGCGGCGGCTCCGCTGATGACGCTGAAGGGCACGGTAAAGGCGGACGGTGATAAGTATTCGTTCGTCAATGACAAGGACGGCAAGAGCTGGGACGTCATGAACGCGGAGACGCTGAAGGGACACGAAGGCCATCATGTGCAGCTAAGCGCGCACGTGTACGCCGATAAGAACGCCATCCATGTGATGAGCGTGAAGATGCTCAAAAGCAAGTAAGCAATCGCCAGTTGCGAATCTGAGGGGGCGGCCTTGCGCCGCCCCGCTCGATTGGCGCGTTTCCCGGGACGTCCGTATCGGTTCTGGCCGTTACTCTCCCGTCTGGGATTGTTTATACTGAACCCTTCTTCGGGCCTTGCCGATCAAACATCCGTACGGCCAAGTTTCTTATGAAAGATCTACTCTCCACGATGGCGCACCACGGCTACGTGTTGACCTTTTGCCTGTTGTTGATGGAAGCACTCGGGCTTCCCTTTCCGGCGGCGATCGCGCTGGTGGCCGCAGGGGCCGCGATCGCCTCCCACACTCTGTCGCCGTCGGGGGTTCTTCTCGCGGCGATGACCGCGCTTATGATCGGCGACATCGCGCAATTCTGGCTGGGAAAATATGCCGGATGGGGTCTTCTCGGTTTTCTCTGCCGGCTGTCGATGAACCCGGAGACATGTATTCTCCGCTCGGCGGAATCTTTCTACAAACGCGGCAAAACGACGTTACTGATCGCCAAGTTCGTCCCCGGACTCAACACCATGGCCGCGCCGCTGGCCGGTAGCATGAAGATGCGCTTCGTACAATTCCTGCAACTGGACTTTGCCGGGGCTCTTCTGTACTCCGTGACTTACTTGACGGTTGGATATGTGTCTCGCGATTTTCTGGCGGCGATTTTGAACGGGTTCCATGAAGCCGGGGTGGCAATGGAGGTTGTCGTCATCGCGGCGTTGGTGGCTTATGCGATCTACTGCGCTTCACAATTTCACAGATACCAGAACTATCGTCTCGTGCCCCACGTGCAGGTGCAGGAACTGGCGGCCCGGCTCGCTTCGGCAGACGCCGGCACAGTACAGATCGTCGACGTCCGCAGCCATGGCTACTACGACGCCGGCGCCGAACGCATCCATGGCTCAATCCGCATCGAGCCTAACAACCTGGAGGAGGAAGTCAGGAATCTCCCGAAGGACAAGGATCTTTACCTTTACTGTACTTGAGCGCGCGAAGCGACTAGCGCCCGGGTGGCGCATCTACTGCGGGAAAAGGGATACAACACGTTCGTAATCGTCGGTGGCCTGACCGCCTGGCGCAAGGCCGGAGAACCGCTGGAATCGGTACCCAAGAACGATCTGGTAAAACTGCCGACATTTTCATAAAAAGCTTCAGGCTCCGCCATTCTCTCCTCTCGTCAGCACAACTTTTCGCTAAGATCGGGTTGAAACAGACGTGCCCACATCGGGCATCCGGAGATAGCTATGCGCCGGGTCACAGCCATTATCTTCCTCACTATCGCAACAGTGGCGTTCTTGGCGGCTGCAGTCTCGGCCCGCCGCTCGGAACGCTCCAGTCTGGCGGTCACGATCTTTGACTCGAACCCCACGCATCTCTGGAATCGTGTTTATGCCACATTGCTGGTACGCACGGATAAGCACGGAGACCGCATGGGGGAAGATTCGCTCGATGCGCCACTGTGGCCGGAGACGGAGCACCTGCTCTCCGAGCCTTCTCACAAGCTAGCCATCGATATTCTCGACGAATTCCTGCGAACCCATGGCGAGACGTTGCTGCATGATCCAGTGAAACGGGCCCTCTTGCAGCATGATCTGTGGGAAGTCTTCGATTGGTCCGTGGAGCAGTTTCCCGCACGCGACCGGCCTCGATACGATAAGGAGAAGCGGGAACTCCAGCTTCGACTGGCGGAGATATTGCGGCGGCTGGCGTTACCCCCCGAAGAGATCAAGGCGTTGCCCGACAACTACGCGCAAGCGGTCACCGTCGGAGCGTTTGCGAAAGGATACGATCCCGCACACCCTGAACTGCCTTTTCTGCCGCCAGACTTATTTGATCCGCACGGGCCGTGGGTGTGCATTCAGCCCAGCCCCGAGGCTGCCGCTGGAGTAGCGAAGATGCACATAGAAAGCTTCTCGGGACGCTCCGGATCTCTGGTGTTCGTACGGCTCCCGGACGGCCGCAAGGCGACGATGGATTATCTCCAGTCACTGTGGGACTTTCCCCAGCCCTGGGTCCACGGACCGAGCATCGGGGCGGATCAGGCGATGGAAAATCCTGACCTGCCTTCCTTCCCTGCCGGAACGGAAGTTGCCCTGGTCCGCCGCATGACTCTCTTCGATAATCAGGGGAATCTCGCTGCATCTTCGATTACGCAAAGCGTGCAGCTCCGCGTGTATCGCAGCATCACAACCATGGCAGAGCGCGATTTTGGCAACGGCAATAAGGCGGACATCCTCAAGAACAGCGGGCAGAAGTTTTTCGAATTCGTACTCAGCCGGCCGCCGCTGTTCTCAGGCAAGAACGGTGGATTGCGCTCGGTCGCTCCTGATGAAAAGGAGTTCTCAGTCTTTCAGACCCAGGGAGACGATCCGATTGAAGAGAGATCACATCGTCCCAAGCTCGGAAACAGTCTGCCCGAGTTGCAAACCTGCGTGTGGTGCCATTCTGGCGGAGGTGTGCGTTCGCTCAACAGCCGGGATGCCCTGCTGAAACCGAACCGGCGCCAGCAGGAGCCGCAGAATTCTGACTATGGGCCGATCTTTTGGTCTGACGATGCCACAATCAACTGGAAAAGCAATCATTTTGACTGGGGATTGTTGAATGGATACTGGAAGGCCGCGCCCGCAAGTCAATAGGTATGATCGCACCAAAATCCGGTCACGCGCCGAACTGCCGCAAGTGATGATCCAGGTGTTTGTACATTCCGCGACTCCAGTCCTGTGGAGTGAGTGCGCCGAAAAAGGGATGCGGGTGCCGAGTACAATGCGCTTCCCCGCCCTGGTGAAACTGCCGTACTTTTAGCTGGAGTTGCTCCCGCTCGCGAGAAAAATCGCGCTGATCCGAGACTACGAGCTTTGGATCCGTGGGACTGCTCTTCGAGAGTGGCTTCTCGTTCGTATAGATCGGTCTGAAGAACAGCCCGAGCACTCTCCCGATGAATATGCGTGGAGGGTTGAGGCGGCCGGACGCCATGTCGAGCGCTGCGGAGCAGTGCGCCATCATCTGCGCCACGTCCATTTTTCCCCACTGGCGTTGCGTGGATGGTTGCAGCGTGTCGATCCGGGAGATGATTTCGGCGGATGCGTCTTCCTGAAATAGGTTCTTCATACCTCTGTTGCCCTTGTCCTGATGCCGTTTCGGTGTCGAAAATAATATCACCGGATGCACCTGGAAGGCTTTCCCAGACTCGTCGCAACGCGAGAGTACAATTGGTCGGCTTCGTACGAGGAACGCCCACCATTCGCAGGGAGGTTCGGTTGCTTCCGCAGTCTCAGCCTCCAGAATCCGCCGCGAGCGAGAACCATCCGGGAATGAACCGCGTTCTTTTCCTGCTGGCGCTTTCTGTTCTCATCAACTACATCGACCGCAGCAACCTCTCGATCGCCGCGCCGCTGATCCAGGATGAACTCGGCCTCTCGGCGTCGCAGCTGGGTGCTCTGCTGTCGGCATTTTTCTATACCTATGCGTTGTTGCAAATTCCCGCTGGTTGGCTGGTAGATCGCTTCGACGTGAAATGGGTCTTCGCCGCCGGGTTCTTTATCTGGTCCGCGGCTACGGCGGTCACCGGAGTTCTCCACGGATTTGTGGCGCTGCTGGCCATCCGCGTGGTTCTCGGGACGGGTGAATCCGTCGCCTTTCCCGCTTACGGCAAGATTCTCGGCAGTTATTTCCCGGAGCGTAACCGCGGCTTCGCGAATTCCATACTGATCGCCGGTCTGGCGCTGGGGCCCGCGATCGGCATGTTGATCGGAGGAAATTTCGTCGGGCGCTTCGGTTGGCGGCCATTCTTCCTCGCCCTGGGCCTGGCTGGTTCGTTGTGGCTGGTGCCGTGGTTTGCCTGGATGCCCCGACGGGCGGCCAGTTCCGGCTCTACAAACATTCCTCCTGGCAAAGCGCAGCGGTCTCCGGGAGTTCTCGCCATCCTGCGGCAAAGGTCGGCTTGGGGAACCTGCATCTGCCAATTCAGCTTCAACTACGCGTCCTATTTTCTGGTGACCTGGCTTCCCTTTTATCTGGTGCGCGCGCGACATCTATCGATGAGCCAAATGGCGAGGGTGGGCGGATTCGTCTACGTTCTGTTTGCGATTTCGTCCGCTGTCTTGGGAAAACTGTCGGACCGGTGGATCGCCGGAGGCGGCTCGCCGACAAGTGTGCGCAAGAAACTGGCGGCATTCGGCAAAATCGGCATGGGCATTTCTTTGGCGGCGTCAGCGGTAGCGCCGGACCACGTGTTGATCTGGACGCTGGCGTTCACCGGCGTGTTCATGGGCATGGCGGCGTGCAATATCTGGGCGATGACGCAGACCATTGCCGGCCCACAGATGGTGGGTCGCTGGACCGGCGTGCAGAACTTCGCCGGAAATCTTGCGGGAGGGGTTGCCCCCGCCCTGACCGGATTTCTGCTCGATCGCACGGGCTCGTTTCAATGGCCATTTTTCATTACTGCGGCGGTGGCATGGGCTGGCGCTTTTAGCTGGATGCTGATCGTAGGGCGGGTTGAAGAAGTGAATTGGGATACTGGCTCACCGCAGGCTCTAACCATTCCGGCCTACACGGCTCCGGAATCGCCGCGAACGTAATACACTCCTTTCATGCAGCGGGAAATCGAGATTAAGTTTCGGGTGGCAGATTTACCGGGGTTAAACCGCAAGCTGAAGGCCGCGGGAGTCCGTCTGATCACTCGCCGAACGCATGAGATCAATACTCTCTACGACTTGCCGGGCGAGGTGCTGCGCTCGCGCAAGGAGTTGCTGCGGTTGAGAAAGTACGGTCCGATCTGGACTCTTACGCACAAGGCGAAGGGAAAAGTTGGCCGCCACAGCAGCCGCGAGGAGCTGGAAACGCAGGTCGCCGACGGGCCGAAGATGGAATTGATTCTGCACGCCCTCGGATACGCTCCGTCGTTTCGCTATGAAAAGTTCCGCGCCGAGTGGACCGACGGCAAGGGTCAAGTCGTTGTAGATGAAACTCCCATCGGCAATTTCTGCGAGATCGAAGGCCCGCCGCGCTGGATTGATGCAACGGCAAAGAAACTGGGAGTGAAAGCGGAAGACTACATCACGAAGAATTACGCGACGCTATTCGCCGACTGGAAGCAAGAAACGAAAAGCAACGCACCAGACATGACGTTTCGGGCAGTAAAGCGTTGATTGCATTTGCGCCTGCCCCTCTAACCCCGGTTTCTGGCGACACAAAAGTCAAGCCCTGGGCAACTTTGGGATGCACAGGAAATGGTGCAACGTATCTCCAAGTCCTTGAATCCAGTAGCGCATCTCGGCTTTGAGTGCTGTGTAAATAAATCCTCCTATCTCACTGATTCCATTATAGATAAACAGCGTCGTTAAATCGATTTAAACAGCCGGTAGCGCGCGGGTGTTCGGGCTCGATCTTCAGGCCGGGTACCGGGCAGATCGTAAGGCCATCGCTTTGAAAAGCGCGGCGCGAGGCATTTCGTGAAACGAGCGCAGCAGGCATTCACAAAAAGTAAACCTGAGCCCCCGCCTGTCCTTGAATCGTTGACCGAAGACAGCAATTACGCTCAAAACCCAGCGACAGGTTCAATGAGTGTAATCGCGATTTTGCGCCAGTCATTGCCCCGTGCGAGACAAACGGGCAAGTGTTCATGCCGCATCGTCGTAGGCGAGGGAAGATGACAGCTTACGGTAAGCGTCAGTCTGCTGCCGAAGGGTTGCGGCCACTTGCTCTGCGGTGCCAACGGCGTCTGCACCTGCAATGAAGCGCCGTGGCGGTTTTTCCTGACCCGAGATCTGAATCAATGCCTGCGCAAGTTTGGCGGGATCCCCGGACTGCTGGCCGTTGTAGCTTTTCCAAAATTCCATTTGCTTCGCTCTGCGCTCGTTATAATCCTCGATGGTCCGCTCTGCGAAATTTGTAGATTCTTCGGTGAGAAGCTCAGTGCGGAAGAAGCCCGGATTGACAGTGACCGTATTGATGCCAAACGGTTCGACCTCAGGCTGCATCGACTGCATCCAGCCCTCAAGGCCGAACTTCGATGCGGCGTAGGCGGTGCCGAACTCAAAACCGATAAGTCCAGCGGTCGATGAGATTGTGATTATGAGTCCTGACCTCTGCTTGCGCATAATCGGCAGAACGGCGCGGGTTACGTTCATCGGACCGACTAGACTGGTCGACAACTGCCGGTCCATCTGCTCAGGCGACAATTCTTCGAAGAATCCTGCATAAAAGTTTGCGGCATTATTGACCAGCACATCTATGCGCCCAAACTGGTTGACTGCCGCCTTGACGGCGGACTCTGCGTCGGCAGGTTTGGTGATGTCCAATCTTACGACCAGCAGTTCAGGGGATTTTCCAAGGGCCTTGGCCACTTTGTCAGTATTGCGACCCGTCGCAACGACTTGATGGCCGCCAGCCAAAGCCGCCTTGGCGATGTCAGTGCCCAAGCCGCGGCCTGCACCGGTGATGAGCCAGACTTTGTTGATGGCCACGGTTCCCTCCTGAATCGGTAGGTTGTCAGTTTTCTAAGTCAATTTCGACAATGGTGTGCGCTACAACGTCAGATGGCGATAACAGGCGATTTCGTGAAGAGCTAGGCATGTTACCCAGAAAATCCGAAATGGCCATGAGCCTCGCCACTTCCGGCCAAATATCAGAACGCCGAATAACGCACAGAAAGTCCACATGATTGCCGCATGCCATTTATGCGGTGCACTGCCTCTGTCGAGGACGATAGCGGCAATCAACTGTCGCTAACAGGCCACTACACTCAAGTCCCGAAATTCCAAACGATAGGCATCGTCGGCGAGCCGACTACGCTTGCGAATCCCGAGCTAGGCGCCGTGGCACTTCTTGAATTTCTTGCCGGAGCCGCAGGGGCAGGGATCGTTGCGGCCGACTTTTTCCTGACCGCGCACAACCTGTTGCACCGCCGGCGTGTCACCTCCGCCGGCCATGCGGGCTTGCTCCAACTCGCGCCGCTTGCGGCGCATGAAGGCCTCTTCCAATTCGTCGGCGGACGTGGACACCATGCGCGGGCGCTTCCCGTTACCGTCGCTGCCTTGATGAGAAGGAACTTCGGAATCCTGACCCTGAGCATCTCGAGTGCCTGGCGGCGGTCCACCCGGCGGCGGTTCCTGCGGCCGCTCCAGAATTTGCATCAGGTAGAGATAACGGGCCGTATCTTCCTGGAAGCGCTGCATCATCGCTTCGAACATCTCAAACGATTCTTTTTTGTACTCGACCAGCGGATCGTGCTGCCCGTATCCGCGCAGGCCGATGCCCTCTTTGAGGTGGTCCATGCTCAGCAGGTGATCCTTCCACTGCTGGTCGATCACGCTCAGCATGATCATGCGCTCGTGGTGCCGCATGGCGTCGGGACCGATTAGTTTTTCTTTCGCGTCGTAACGTTCTTTGAGCTTCTCGAAGATCGCATCCCCGAGTTCCGCGCGATTCAGCGTTTCCGCCTTCACACCTTCGGCCAGGAAATCCACGCCGAAGCGCGTAAAAACTGCGTCCTTCAGGCCTTTGATATTCCAGTCGTCGGCGTGGGCTTTCTGAGGACAATACTCATCCATGAGATCGCCGAGAATAGCCGAGACATAGTCTCCCAGGATCAGGTCTTTCTGATCGGTGCCTTCGAGCAGGCGGCGGCGCAGGCCGTATACGGCTTCGCGCTGCTTGTTCATCACGTCGTCGTACTCAAGTAGATGTTTGCGGGATTCAAAGTGCTGGGCTTCGACGGCTTTCTGTGCCGTCTCGATGCGGCGCGTGATGAGTTTGGATTCGATCGGCACCCCTTCTTCCATGCCCAGGCGCTCAAGCAGTTTCGAGACCCACTCTTTCGCGAAGATGCGCATCAGGTCATCTTCGAGCGCAAGATAGAAACGCGATGATCCCGGATCACCCTGGCGTCCGGCGCGCCCGCGCAACTGGTTGTCGATGCGCCGCGACTCGTGACGCTCGGTCCCGAGAATGTGCAGACCGCCGACCGCGATCACCTCGTCGTGCTCTATGTCGGTCTGAGCTTTGTAGCGATCCAGCGCCTCCGCCCACTTGTTGGTGGGGACGGTGTATTCGTTTCCGTTGTAATAAAAAATGGAAGTTTCACCATCTTCCTGCGGACCTTCGATCTTGCCCTGGGCCACGCGCAGCTGCTGCGCAATTCCCTTCTTCACCATCTCCTGCTTGGCCATGAACTCAGGATTGCCGCCGAGTAGGATGTCGGTGCCGCGGCCGGCCATGTTGGTCGCGATGGTCACCATGCCTTTGCGTCCGGCTTGCGCCACGATCTCGGCTTCGCGCTCGTGGAATTTCGCGTTCAGCACGACGTGCTTCAGGCCCTTTTTCTTCAGCAAGTCGGAAAGCCGCTCGGATTTTTCTACTGACGTCGTGCCCACCAGCACTGGTTGTCCTTTGACAGCGAGTTGCGCAATCTCGTCCGCGGCTGCGAAATACTTTTCTTTCTCGGTGCGATAGACCACGTCCGGATTCTCGACGCGCCGCATGACCTTGTTGGTCGGAATCACGACAACGTCCAGCTTGTAGATGCTGTCGAATTCGGAAGCTTCGGTTTCAGCCGTGCCGGTCATGCCGGCCAGCTTCTTGAACATGCGGAAATAATTCTGGAATGTGATCGTGGCCAGCGTCTGATTTTCGCGTTCGATCTTGACGCCTTCTTTGGCTTCAATCGCCTGATGGAGGCCATCGGACCAGCGGCGCCCCGGCATCATACGTCCCGTGAATTCGTCGACGATGATGACTTCGCCGTCTTTGATTACATATTCAACATCCTTGCGATACAGAGCGTGTGCTTTGATCGCGGTGTCAACGTGATGTTTGAGCGGCCAGTTCTCTGGGTCGGCGATGTTGCCAATGCCGAGCAGTTGCTCGACCTTCAGCCAGCCGTCATCCGTGACTGTGATGTTGCGGTGTTTCTCGTCGATCACAAAATCGCCGGTAAGCTGTGCCGGCTCGCCGGGTGCAACCTCGAGTTCTTCACCCTTTTCCAGCTTCGGGATAATGCGATTGACCCTGTAATACTTGTCGGTTGATTCCTCGCTGGCTCCGGAGATGATCAGCGGAGTTCGTGCTTCGTCGATCAAAATGGAATCGACTTCGTCGACAATGGCGAAGTTGTGGCCGCGTTGTACGCAGTCTTTGAGATCGAACTTCATGTTGTCGCGCAGGTAGTCAAAGCCAAACTCGTTATTCGTACCGTAGGTCACGTCGGCGGCATAGGCGGCGCGCCGTTGCTCGTCGTCGAGATCGTGAACGATTACGCCCACAGTGAGGCCAAGAAAGCGGTAAAGCTTTCCCATCCACTCGGAGTCGCGTTTGGCCAGGTAGTCGTTAACCGTGACGACGTGTACGCCGCGTCCGCTGAGCGCGTTAAGATAGACAGGAAGGGTTGCGACCAGCGTTTTTCCTTCGCCGGTCTTCATTTCAGAAATTACGCCCTGATGCAGCACCATGCCGCCAATCAACTGCACATCGAAATGGCGCATGGTGAGAACACGGCGTCCGGCTTCCCGTACCACAGCAAAAGCTTCAACCAGGATTTCGTTCAGAACTTCCTGCAGCGCGTCGTACTGCTCTTTTTCGAGACGCTTCATGCGGTCGAAATCGCCTTCTCCGTCGGAGTCAGCAGTGCCGTCGCTGCTCTGTGGCGGTCCTCCGTTGGCGCCGCCAAAGCGGCTCAGCCGCTCCTGAATGCGCTTCCGAAACTCGTCGGTCTTGGCGCGCAATTCGGCGTCGGTAAGCTTCTGGATCTGCGGCTCAAGGGCGTTAATGGCCTGCACGTTCGGCATCAGCGCCTTAACCACGCGCTCATTCTTGGTGCCGAACACCTTACCTAGTAGGTTATTAATCAACCGGAAATCCTTCTGAGGGCAGCATGCCCAAGCTATTTCTAAAGCCTAGCACATTCGATGCGCGACGAGGGGTGCTCGAACGCAGCGGGGAACCGCATCCGGAACCGCGTTCTCACCTGCATTCGGAGCCCCAGACAGACGGTCCGCTATAATCACGACGCGTGAATTCGGTTTGGAATTCCCGATCACGCCCGGTCGTACCTTTTTCTCGATCGCGAACACATGCTTTAGCGCTGATGTCGTCCAGACAGCGTGGCCGCCCCTGGACCACCCCAGTTTCCCGGGGCTGGTCTGATTGTCATGCGCTACGGGCGCGGCCATGTTGGCGCCGCTTTTCGTGTATATTCCCCTCGTCCGATGCCCACTTTTTACGACCGGTTTGTCGAATGTTCGGAACGCTGGCCCAGCAACGTCGCGCTGGAATTACAACGCCACGATCAGATTGAGAGCTGCACTTACGCAGAGCTTCATCGCATGGCCGAGAGTGTCGGCCGCTGGATTTCGGAAAACAACTTTCCGCGCGGCGCGCGCCTCGCCATTCTGGCCGACAATCATCCGCGCTGGGTCGCCGCCTATCTTGGCATCATTGCCGCCGGCTGCGCCGCCGTTCCTCTGGACACCGCGCTGCACGACGACCAGGTCACTAAACTTCTAAAAGACAGCGGCACGTCGGCCGTCTTCTGCGACGTGCGGCATGCCCCCGTCGCGCAACCTGCGATCAGGGAACTGAACCTGGGCCTGGTGCTCATGGATCCCGACCGCATGACCGGGAACATTCAGCAAACCTGGCGCGCCACCCTGCTGGCAATTTTTGAGGCTGGCCCCGGAAGCTTCAAACCGGCTCCGGCCAATGATGACGACCTCGCTTCCCTGATCTACACCTCGGGCACGACCGCCGATCCCAAGGGCGTGATGCTGACCCACGCAAACTTTCTGGGCGAGGTGGAGGCGGTGTTCGACTGGATCGATCTCGGGCCGTCGGATGCGCTGCTCGGCGTCCTGCCCTTGTTTCACGTTCTGGCGCAGATGGCCAACCTGTTGCTTCCGCTGGTCAAGGGATCGCGTGTCGTATATCTGGAAACACTGAACACTACCGAGTTGATGCGCGCGCTCAGTGAACGGAACATCACCGCGTTTGCGGTCGTGCCGCAATTCTATTATCTGATTCACGAGCGCATCTTCCAGGAAATCGAGAAACGAGGCACAGTCACAAAGAGAATCTTTGCTGCCATAGTTGCGCTGAACCGCATGCTGCGCAGGATTGGAATCAATGCCGGTCCAATTCTATTTCGCAAGGTGCACGATACATTGGGTCCAAAGATGCGCTACCTCGCAACCGGCGGATCGCGTTTCGATCCTGGAATCGCAAGAGATTTTCGTGATCTCGGCATCGACGTGCTGCAGGCTTACGGCCTCACCGAAACTACAGCTGCCGTTTTCGTCAACTCGCCGCACGACAACGTGATCGGCTCGGTGGGCACGGCGATGAAGAACATTGAAGGCAAGATCGTCGATCCTCAGCCGCAGGAAGAGGGCGGTCCACTCGTCGGCGAAGTTGCGCTTCGCGGGCCGGTGGTGATGAAGGGATACTGGAATCGCCCCGACGCCACAGCTGCAGTTATCCGCGACGGGTGGTTCCACACCGGCGATCTCGGCTATTTCGATTCGCATGGACACTTATTCTTAACTGGCCGCAAGAAAGAAGTCATCGTTCTCAGCAACGGCAAGAATGTTTATCCGGAGGAAATCGAAGCACACTACCTGAAGTCGCCATACATTAAGGAAATTGCGGTGATGGGACTGGAGGGCAAGCCTGGCGAGGGCGGCGACCGCCTGTACGCGGTGATCGTTCCGAACTTCGACGTGCTGCGGCAGAAGAAAATTGTCAACGCGAAACAGGTCATTCGCTTCGATGTCGAGGGACTCTCGCAGCAGATCGCTTCCACCAAGCGCATTGGGAGTTATGAAATCTGGCAGGATGATCTGCCTCGCACTACCACTCGCAAGATCAAGCGCTTCGAAGTTGAAAAGCAGGTGAAGGCGAATCAAGCCAAGAAACTTTCGGATGATTCCGACCTGCCCGACGAGAAACCGTTGACGCCCGACGAAGTCGCATGGCTTGACCAGTCCGAGGTTCAGCGCGGGCTGAAGATCATTCGCGAGGCAGCCCGTAGCGCTCCGCAGAATTTAAGGCCAAATCACAATCTAGAACTCGACCTTGGCCTCGACTCCATGCAGCGGGTGGAGGTGCTGAGCCAACTGGAAGAAGAACTCGGCGGCAATGTCGAGGAATCGCAACTCGCGGAAATCTACACCGTGCGCGATCTGCTCGATGCGGTGCTGGCCAGCGCGGCGGCGGGCGGCGGATCGTCTGCACGCGCCGTGTTTGCTGGCTGGAAAGCAATTCTGAGTGAAGACCCGACGGATCCCGACGTTCTTGCGCTCAAATATCCCCAACCTTTGTTCGGGACTGTGTTCTATCCGCTTTCGCGCGTCATTCAGATGCTATCGCTCGATCTGTTTCACTTGCGGGTCAGCGGAATCGAAAATTTGCCGTCGCACGGCCCGTTCATTCTCTGCGCGAACCATCAAAGCTACATCGATCCCATAATCATGACGAGCGTCTTGCCCAGAGAGATTATGGAGAACGCTTTCGCCGTGGGCACCAGCGACATCTTCGGCGAGGGATTCATGCGCCGTCTGGCGCGCTGGCTGCGCGTAGTCGTGCTCGATCCGGATGCGAATCTTATTCCTGCCATGCGCGCGGGAGCCTTCGGCTTGCGGCAGGGGCGCGTTCTGATTCTCTATCCCGAGGGCGAGCGCTCTATCGACGGCATGCCGCGCATCTTCAAGAAGGGCGCAGCTATTCTGTCGATTCACTTGCAAGTGCCGATCGTTCCGGTGGCGATTGAAGGCTTCTACGACGCGTGGCCGCGCGGCAAGTCTTTCTTTCAGAAGCTTGCGCCTCTCAAGATCGTCTTCGGACGCCCACTCTCACCGCCGCCGGAGTCCGAGGCTTCGGAAGCAACCTACGAACAATTCACGGCCAGTTTGAAGACACGGATCGTTGAGATGTGGGAGAAGCTGCGCGAACCCAAGTAGAGGATTCTCACTTCGCTCGCGGGTGCGTCTGGTCGTATACCTGTAAAACGTGCTTCATCGAAAGCTGGGTGTAGCGTTGCGTGGTCGCGAGCCGCTCGTGCCCAAGCAACTCCTGAATCGCACGCAGATCGGCGCCCTCTTCGAGCATGTGCGTTCCGAAAGCGTGACGGAGCGTGTGCGGATGAACATCTGGCGAGAGGCCTTTGGCAACCGCAATTTTTTTGATGATGCGGCCCACGCTGCGCGTCGTCAGCCTTCCGCCCCGGCGATTGATGAGCAACGCGGGCGAGGCCTGGTGCGTCTCCGCCAGCGCCGCCTGCCTCGCTGGAAGATACGCAGCTAGCGCGCTTTTCGCGCTTCCGCCAAACGGGACGTAGCGTTCCTTTTTTCCCTTACCGCGAATCAGAATCGCTTCAGCGCTCAGCCGAATGTCATCGAGATTGATTCCCGTCAGCTCCGAGTTGCGGATGCCGCAACCATAAAGCAATTCGAGCATGAGCCGGTCGCGCTGGGGAAAAGCCGCAGCTTCTGGCATTTCGCCATCGAGCACGGAGTTCATCTCCTCAATGGTCGGAACGCGCGGAAGTTTCTTCGGCAACTTCGGTGTCGAGACCAGCTTCGCCGGATTCTGTTCGACCACCCCTTCCTGTGCCAGCCAGCGATAGAGCGACCGCACCGCCGCCAGGGAGCGCGCGACAGAAGTCTTGCTCAGTCCTTGCTCGTAGAGTTGTGACAGAAACCCGCGAATCGCGATGTGATCAATCTGTTTCCACCTACGCGAACCGGCATAGGACGCGAAGATCGCGAGATCATGGGAATAGGCCTTGCGCGTGTGAGGCGAGGCGTTGCGCTCGCTCAGGTGGTGGAGAAAGTCAGCCACGGCTTTTTCGGTGGTCGTGCGTGCTGTCGGCATTTTGATTTCAGTTTGTAATTTCAGATTGTAGATTTCGAATCTCGGATTTTGACTTCAATCTGAAATCCAGAATCTTCAATCTGAAATCGTCTTATCTCGCCTTCGCTCTCGGATGATGCTTCTGATACACGGTCCGAAGCCGATCCAGAGCCAAGTGCGTGTACACCTGAGTCGTCGAGATATCCGAGTGGCCGAGGATCGTCTGTACGGTACGAAGATCGGCGCCGTTCTCGACCATATGCGTCGCACACGAGTGCCGCAGCATGTGCGGCGAAGCCTTCCGGCCCGACGTGGCTGACGCGGCCCGCACCATTTGCCAGATTCGCTGGCGGGTCAGCTTGCGTGCGCCGCGCGCGATGAATAGCAGCGGAGAACTTATCGCCACGACCGGCGCGGCTTTCGTACTCGACTTACCTGCGGCCAGAACCGGACGCGACTGCGCCAGATATTCCCGCAGCACATCCTGCGCCGACTTCCCCAGAGGCACAACTCGTTCTTTATCGCCTTTGCCGCGGACAAGCATGTATCCCGCATCGAGCTTCAGGTCTTCGAGTTTCGCACTGGTCATTTCTGAGACACGCAGCGCTCCGGCATAAAACGTTTCGAGGATCGCGCGATCGCGCAAGGCCAGCGCCGCGGATTGTTTCGTCTGCATTCCTTCGGCACGGCGCCCGAACGGCGCAGCCAGAGTGGCCTCCATCTCGTCGCGCGCCAGCGCCTTGGGAAGCACTTTCCACTGACGGGGCGATTCGATGTTCAGAGTCGGGTCGCCGTCGACCTTCTTATCCAGCAACAGATAGCGGTAGAGATGACGCAGTGCGGAAAGTTTGCGTCCGACGCTTCGACCGTCCACTTGATGCGAAAAGAGTTGCTGCAGGAATTCGCGGACGTCGTCGCGGCGAGCGGTCATCAGGGTGCGCTTTCGCGAATGAAGAAATCCGGCGAACTGGCCAATGTCGGTGGTATAGGCGCTGATGGTGAGTGGTGCGAGCCCTTTCTCGATTCTCAGATAGTCGAGGAAATCGGATAGCACGGTCGCATTCGCGTCGGAAGCCATGGGAAGAGAAATTGAGTATGCGTGTTATCAGACTCTGAGGAAAGTAATGGAGCAGGTTCGCAAGGCAAATTCTTGCTGAACCCCGCACTCGCGTATATGGGATCCATGATCAGCCATACAGCAAAATGTTGGCCCTCCTACGCGACACCGCTGATTGGGTTCATTGCTTATCCAACGTATGTATATAAAGAACGCTCTTGTATCGGGTCCACCCTTCGGTTATAGCCGCAGGAATCATTCGCAGGAAAAGAAGGAAGTGAGATATGTACCATCATATAAAAAAGCTGATGTACACCGTAAACGTGGGAACGCCAGATCCCCGATTTGGCAATATGTTGCTGGAGCAATTCGGCGGCGCAAACGGCGAACTCGCAGCCGCGATGCAGTATTCCATCCAGGGCCTCAATTGCGATGATCCCGAACGTAAAGACCTGTTGATGGATATCGGCACCGAGGAACTGAGTCACCTCGAAGTCGTCGGCACTCTCGCGCGTATGCACTTGAAGCCGCTGAAATTCGGCCGCGATGCCGCCGAAATCGATCCGCTCATCGCCATTGCAGGCGGAGGAGGGGTCAGTCTCTTCAATTCGATGGGCGATGCCTGGACTGCAGACTATTTGAAAATTACGGGCGAACTCGACGTCGATCTGCGCAGCAATATTGCCGCCGAGGCTCGCGCCAAAATCGTTTACGAACGGCTGATTAACTTTACTGACGATCCGGGAACCGTCGACACATTGCAATTCCTGATGACGCGTGAGATCACCCACATGAAAGCGTTCACTGCGGCACTCGAAAGCATGGGCAAGGATCCTTTTGCGATCGGCAAGATCGCTCCGACACCGGTGCTGGTCGATCAATATTTCAACGACTCGACGGGTGTTGGCGATAAAGGCGAAACCGATGCGCGTGGTCCATGGAATGAAGGCGGTGACTGGGAAATTGTTGACTCTCCTGCGCTGGAACAAGGTGTCGAAAACCTTGAAGACGATGGGGAACTTAACAAAAAGGCTGCGGGAGAAGCCAGGAAGTCTGGCATCCGGAAGAAGGCTGCGGGAAGCAGGGTGAAGTTGCGTAAACCCGCCTAGGTAGGGGCACGTTGCGGAGGCCGACATCTGTCGGCTTCCGACGTCCCCGCCTATGTGTGCACGGATTTCAGCAAATCAACCGCGTAGAGCGCACCCTCCGGAGTCTCTTCGTGCTTGAAGTATGCGTACACGTCACGGCCGTCGGCCATGTGTCGCTGGATGCGCTCAATCATCGAAGTACGTTCGTCGCCCGTATAGCTGGGCTTGCGGAAGCGGTAGTAAACGAAGGGTGCGGTCGCAACATCGGGCGTAGTCATGGTCTCAGTCTCGGCGACACACAGAGCGGCGTTACTCGCTTTGAGAATGTCCCAGGTCGAATCAGTGAACCATGATTCGTGGCGAAACTCGAATGCAGTAGGAACTGTCCGCGGGAGCATTGCCAGGAAATCCTTAAGCAGCGCGGCGTCGAATTTGAGGTTCGGCGGAAGCTGAAACAAAACTGGCCCCAACTTCCCGGCGGCAGCGAGAGGCTCGATGGTCGCCAGAAATCGTGGCACGAAATCTTCCGTCGCTTTCAGCCGCTTGATGTGCGTGATGACCTGGTGGGCCTTGATGCCGAAGCGGAAGTGCGCGGGCGTCTCGCCCAGCCAGTTCTGGATCGTCGTTTCTTTGACCAGTTGGCGGAAGGTGAAGTTCACTTCGACTGTGTTGAGTTTGGTCGCGTAGTGGCCAAGGAATTTCTTCTGCGCCAACTTTTCGGGATAGAAATCTGGCTTCCAGGTTGGATAGGCCCATCCGGACGTTCCTGTGAAAAATTGCGGCATGTCTTTTCACCTGCGCGGCGACGTCTTCTTGGCCAGTCGCTTCTTCTTCGGTGGCTCAGAATCATTCTCATCTGCCTGCGCGGCAATGTCGATTCCCTTCGGCGCGGCGGGGACGGCTCCAGTCTTCCTGAGATCCGGCAACTTCTGCTTCAAGTCCAACACCGGTCCGAACGGGTCGCCTATCTTTTCGAAACGTTTCACCACCTGCGCCGCCTCGAACACCAGCAGGCTGGCATCTTTCTTCTTCATCGCGCGCTCGACTTCCTCCCACTTCACCGGAGTCGAAACTGTCGGATGTTCGCGCGCCCGCAGTGAATAAACGGCGATGGTCGTTTTGTGCTCATCGTTCTGGCTCCAGTCGACGAACACTTTTCCAGCGCGCGCCTTCTTGCTCATCTCCGACAGCACTAGATCAGGATGCTCGTGCTCCAGAAGTTGCGCCAGTGCGTGGGAAAACATTTTCGTCGCGTCGAAGGTCGTGGGAGTGTTGAGCGGAACGTAAATCTGAAGCCCCTTCGACCCGGAGGTCTTGGGAAAACTTTGCAACCCGAAGTGCTCGAAGATCTCCCGCAGCCATATTCCCACCTGGCAGCATTGGACAATGTTCGCCGGCGGCCCGGGATCGAGATCAAAGACCATCTCGGTCGGGCATTCGATATCGCTGGCCAGTGCCAACGACGGATGCAACTCCAGCGCCGCCAGGTTCGCCAGCCACACCAGCGTCGCCATATCGTTCGCAAGAACGTAGTGGACCGTGCGCCGGTTGCGGCCACTCCAAACCGGAACGGTCTTTACCCACTCCGGCTTGTGCATCGGTGCGTTCTTTTCGAAAAATGGCTCGCCGTCCACGCCGTCCGGATATCGTTTGCGGGTTAGAGCACGCCCGGACAGATGCGGAAGGATCGCGGGCGCGATGCGCACGTAGTAATCGATGACATCCTTCTTGGTGAACCCGACAGCGGGATACAGAATTTTCTCGAGGTTCGACAGCTTCAGATCTCTGCCCTGAATCTCGACCGTGGAATCCATCGTGCGCCCCCGTCCCGCATTGTGCCTGAAAGTTGGCTGGAGACAAAATACAGCGATCTACTCTCGCTCGCATCCCCGGTATCGTGCGAGTTGTTTCGAGAGCGTCTCGGACCTCAGGGCCGCGATTACTCGGCGAAATGTTTGACAACCGCCCTTTCTCCCACGTACTTTCAAACTTCTGCCCTGCATGTCCGTCCAAGACATGTGCGTCGCACTTCTGAGTAAGCCATGTCTGCCCAAGCCGGAGGCCTGATGAAGCACCGTTTCACGAAACACTTTGCGCTGACCACCATCTTTTTTCTTCTGCTTCCGGCCTTTCTCCTGGCTCAGGACGTGGCTTCGTTTGAAAAGCGGGTCACGATCAAGAAATTGCCCAACGGATTGACCTTGATCATCTGTGAGCGCCCGGAGGCTCCGGTATTTTCGTTCTTCACGCTGGTGGACGCCGGTTCGGCGCAGGATCCCCTGGGAGCGACCGGCCTCGCCCACATGTTCGAGCATATGGCCTTTAAGGGTACCGACAAAATCGGCACCACCGACTACGCGGCGGAAAAGCCCCTCCTGGAGAAGATCGAGACCGCTTATGCCGCCTACATCAAAGAGCGCGACAAGGAAGTCGGACGGGACGACGCCAAGTTAAAGCAGCTTGAACAGACATGGAAAGACGACATTGCCGCCGCCGACAAATTCGTCAAATCCAACGAATTCGGCAAGATCGTGGAACAAAATGGCGGCGAGGACATGAATGCTAATACCGGCTACGACGAGACTGCCTATCACTATTCGTTGCCGGAAAATCGCCTCGAACTGTGGGCGTATCTCGAATCTGAGCGCTTTCTGCACCCCGTGCTGCGCGAGTTTTACAAGGAACGGGATGTAGTGATCGAAGAGCGCCGCATGCGCATCGACAGCAGCCCTTTCGGCCGCCTGCTCGAGCAGTTCACCGAAGAGGCCTTCACTGCCCATCCCTATCACCGGCCCGGCGTCGGCTGGATCTCCGACCTGAACTCATTCTCCGCCACCGACGCACAGAAATTTTTTGATAAATACTATGTGCCGTCGAACATGGTGGTAGCTATCGCCGGCGACATCAAGCCTGCACAAGCCCTGCCGGTTCTCGAGAAATACTTTGGACGCCTCCCCTCGCGCCCCCACCCCGAAGAACCTACAACGACGGAGCCCCCGCAAAACGCGGAACGCAAAGTCGTACTGAAAGACCGCTCGCAGCCGATCTACATCGAGGGCTACCATCGTCCCGATTACCGCAGCAAAGACGATGCTGTCTACGACGCGATTTCCGATCTGATGTCCGACGGCCGCACCTCGCGCCTTTATCGTGCGCTTGTCCGCGACAAGAAAATCGCCTCGTTCTCCCAGGGTGTCACTGGATACCCGGGCATCAAGTATCCCCAGTTGTTCGCGTTTCTAGCGGTGCCGCTGCCCGGACACACCACCCAGGAAGTCGGAGATGCGATCCACGTAGAAATCGAACGCCTCAAGAAAGAAGACGTCACGGACGACGAACTGAAGATGATCAGGACGCGCACCAAGGCCGGCCTGATTCGTGGACTTGCCGACAACGAGGGCCTGGCCACGCAACTCGCTACCTACCAGACTCGCTATGGCGACTGGCGCGAGCTGTTCCGATCCGTCGATCGCATCGACCATGTCACCAAGGCCGACATACGGCGCGTAGCCAACGAGATATTCGTCGATACCAACCGTACCGTCGGCGTGATTGAAACTGGTGGTGGAGGCGCTCCAAGTACGGATCAAAGCTCGGCTCAGCCAGACTCTAATGACTCCGTGAGTCGTCCCTCTGGAAATCAGGGAGGTGCGCAATGAAGACGGCCTCTCAAAAAGCAGCTTTCGCCGCACTCTTCCTCGCGGCAGCCATCGCGACGATTCCCAACGCCGCAGGTCAAGCTACGAATTGGAAGCAAGTCCCGATTCCTCCTTTGCCTTCGTTCAAACCGCAGCAGCCCAAGCGCATCGAACTTGCGAACGGCATGGTGATTTTTCTGCAGGAGGATCATGAACTGCCGATCATCGACGGCACGGCTCGCATCCGTGGTGGTTCGGTCAACGTTCCCGCGAATAAGACCGGCCTGATGGATATTTACGGTGAAGTCTGGCGCACCGGCGGCACGAAGGCGCAGACCGGCGATCAACTCGACGACTTTCTGGAAGTGCGCGCCGCCAAAGTCGAGACCGGCGGCGGCCCCGACTCGACCAACATCAGCTGGTCGTGCCTGAAGGGCGATCTTGATGACGTTTTCAAAGTCTTTGCCGACCTGATGCGCAACCCCGAGTTCCGCGCTGACAAGATCGACCTCGCCCAGAAAGAAGAAGGTGACGGCATCTCGCGGCGCAACGATGACGTTGGTGAAATTGCTCAGCGCGAAGCGGTGAAGCTCGCTTACGGCGCGGACAATCCCTACGCGCGCGTGCCCGAATATGCGACCGTCGCCGCCATCACGCGCCAGGATCTGCTCGACTGGCACGGAAAATACGTGCAGCCCAATAACATCATTCTCGGCATCACCGGGGATTTCGATTCAGCCGCGATGGAAGCTCGGCTGCGCGCGGCTTTTGAATCTTGGCCGAAGGGCTCGGAGTTGCCGAAAACTGAGACTCAATATTCGCCGGCCAGTCCCGGCTATTATCTCGTTCCCAAAGACGATGTGAACCAGAGCAACATTCGCATGGTTGCGCTGGGCACTACTCGGGCCAATCCCGACTACTACGCCATCAGCGTGTTCAACGAGGCTTTCGGCGGCGGATTCTCCTCACGCCTGTTCAACGATATCCGCACCAAGCGCGGCCTGGCGTATGGAGTCGGCGGAGGCATCGGAACGAATTTTGGTCATCCGGGCGTTCTGCAAATTTCGATGGGAACAAAGAGTCAGACCACCATCGAGGCGATTCAAGCTGTCGGAGAAGACATTGACAACCTCGCCAAACAACCACTGACCGACGACGAGATTCAGCGCGCTAAAGACGCCATCCTCAACGCGTTCATCTTCAGCCTCGATTCGCCCGACAAAATCCTCGCCGAGCGCATGACCTATGAGTTTTACGGATACCCTCCAGACTGGCTCGACAAGTACCAGGCGGAGATCAAGAAGGTCACGGCCTCCGAGGTCAACCGCGTCGGGGAAAAGTATCTGCACAAGGATCAACTCGCCGTTCTGGTCGTCGGCAACACGAAGGAGTTCGACAAACCGCTGAAGACTCTGGGTGCGGTCAAAGATATCGACATTGCGATTCCTGCCGCGCCTGGCGCACAGAACGACGCCAAGCCAGCGGCCTCGAATCCCGAGGGCAGGGCGCTCGCAGCAAAAGTTGCCGCTGCCATGGGAGGTCTGCCCAAACTGCAATCGATTAAGGCGGTGCACGTCGAGATCGCGGAAAGCGATAACGGTGCCCCGCCCGCTCCCGTCGACGTAACCTTAGCCTTTCCCGACCGCATGCACGTCGATGTGCAGTTGCCGCAGGGCAAGCTGACCATCGTGGCTTCTCCCGAGGACGCCTTCATGTCGATGGCCGGCATGGGATCGCGCAGCATGCCTCCAGAACAGAAAACGGAAATGCTGTCGCAACTTCACCACGATCTGATTTATATCGCGCAGCACGCCGACGATCCGGCGTTCGCGTTCACCGCTGCCGGAACGGAAAAGATCGGCGACGTCGATGCCGCGATCCTCGATATCGACGGAGCGGTGCCCTGGGTGCGCTGGTATATCGACCCTAAGACTGGCTACGTTTTGCGCGAGAAGTACAAAGGTGTGGGGCAATCTGGACCGTTCGACGGCGAGACTACTCTTTCCGACTGGCGTGCGACGGACGGATTGACCATGCCATCCAAACATGAAAACAAGCAGAATGGAAAAGAAACAAGTACCGCCGAATTCAGGAAGATCGAACTGAATCCGCAGATTGATCCCAAGCTCTTCGAGAAGCCGGCAGAGACACCTGCTGATAAGTAGTCGTGGGAGTTCGGTATGAAATGGCACCTCATCCGTCTCGCCCTTCTGGCCCTGTCCATTCAGGCAGTTGCCCAGGTCACCACGTCGCAATACGACAACTTCCGTACTGGAGCCACGCTGAATGAAAAAATACTCACACCCCAGAACGTAAACGCCAAACAATTTGGAAAACTGGGCGCATTCAAAGTCGACGGTGCTGTCTATGCGCAGCCGTTATTTCTTCCGGCCGTCGAAATTCCGGGCAAAGGGACGCATGACGTTCTCTTCGTCGCAACCGAGCACGACAGCGTCTACGCATTCGATGCCGATCGGCCCGGCGAGCCTCCGCTGTGGCGAGTCAGCTTCCTCGACAAATCACGCGGAGTCCGGACGCTCTCCGAAGACATGGTGGATTGCCCCTTCATCCGGCCCGAAGTCGGTATCACATCCACGCCTGTCATCGACATCAAGACGGGCACGCTGTACGTACTGGCACGCACGATGATTCCGCACAAAGTCGGCGACGATGAATACTTCGAGCACTTGCACGCGCTGGCGGTAACCACCGGCGTCGAAAAATTCGGCGGACCCAAGTTCATCACGGCATCGGTGCCAGGCCGGGGCGCAGGAAGAACCAACCGCCAGGTCGACTTCGATCCTCTCCGCGAGAATCCTCGCGCCGCGCTCACTCTCGCTAACAACAACGTCTATCTGGCCTGGGCGTCTTCCTGCGACGTGGACCCCTACCGCGGCTGGGTCATGTCCTACGATCCGCAAACGCTCACGCAAAAAGCCGTGCTCAACGTGAATCCCGACGGCAGCGAGGCCGGAATCTGGCTCAGCGACACCGGCCCCGCAGTCGATTCCGAAGGCAATCTTTATGTGCCCACCGGCAATGGCACCTTCGACGCCACCAGCGGAGGGCGCGACTATGGCGATTCCGTTCTCAAGCTCGACGGCTCATCCCTCGCCGTCCGCGACTACTTCACCCCGTTCGATCAAGCCGCCATCCTCGCAGGGGATTCCGACGTCGGTTCCAGCGGACCCACGCTGCTCCCCGATCAACCCGGACCGCATCGTCATCTTCTGCTGCAACCCACCAAGCACTCTGTGCTCTACGTGCTTGATCGCGATCAAATGGGAAAATTTCACGCGGAGGGTGACGTGATCGTCCAGCGGATTCAAATGGCTGGTCCCGGCCTCGGCGCGATGGCTTACTGGAATGGCCATGCCTTTTTCGCCACCAGCAACGATCACCTGAGCGACTACGCCATCAAGAACGGCCAACTCGCGCAGCACGCATCTTCCATGATGAAGTTCAAAGATCCCGGCGCCACGCCGTCGATATCCGCCGACGGCAACAAGAACGCCATCGTGTGGGCCGTCGCCACTAAGAGCTGGAATGGCCCCGACAACAAATCTGCAGTCCTCTACGCCTTCGACGCCACAAAACTCAGCCAGCCGATCTACACGTCAGAACAGAACAGCCAACGCGATCGTGCGGCGCTCGCAACACGATTCGTCATCCCGGTCGTGGTCAACGGACGCGTCTATTTCTCCACCCGCGGCGAAGTCGAAGTCTATGGATTACTGAAATAGCGCCCTCCTCGATCTCCACCTGGGTTCGCGGTTCGCCCTTGACGGGTTAGGAGGTAGAGCTTTCAGTCCCCTTCAGCTTCAGTGTCGACCCTGGAAATGAACGGCGCCGGGGCAACCATCGTCGTCCTGCGTGCGTCCTGATGGGTGTACGATAGCCCTGAAGGAAGGCATCATGAACCGTATCTTCGCTTCCGTCCTTCTCTGCACGCTTCTCCTCGTTGCCTTGGTTCTCACGACTGCCTGCGGCAGCAGCTCGAATAAAATTGGGACCTGCCTCGCTTGTCCCGAAGAACAAGCCGTTTATGCGACGACCAATTCCGGGCAGGTACTGACATTTCCATTTCCCCTTGGTTCTCAGCTGGGGACCGCGACTTCGACTGCCGGACCGGCGAACAGTACGGGCATTCTGGTCTCTGGAGGGATCGTCTATGTCTCTGACCCCGGGAACAGCGCGATCCGGGCGTACTCCATCAATAACCAGGAACCCATACTGTCACCTGCATCCTTCGGCCCTTTTGCCGTAGGCGCGCCCCCGGGGCCGATGGTGTTGATCGGACAAACACTGTACGCGGCGAGTTCCGCAGGAGAGATTTTCGCTTTCACCGTCAAGTCCGATGGCTCGTTGACTGGCCTTCGGGGGTCGCCCTTCACAGCCGGCATGGGCTTGTCTCATCTGGCCGTAGCTAATTTGACCAATGCGAATTTTCTGTACGCCGCCAACTCCGACGACCCCAATGGCAGTATCTCCGCCTTCACTATTAATTCGGATGGGTCGCTGATGCCGGTAGTCGGTTCGCCATTCCAGACGGTCCCGAACGGTGGTCCTGAAGGATTGAATGTGAGTGCAGGGAACGTTCTTTATGTGGCTCTGAAAAATACCAATGCAGTTGCCGGATTCAGCATCAATGCAGACGGCTCGCTGAGCTCCGTCGCCGGTTCGCCATTTTCCGCGGGCAAAGGGACTTCTTCTCTGGCCGGCTGTGATTGCGGCCCCGGTGGCTTTTTGTTCGCCAGCAACAATCTCGACGGTACGATTTCGGCATACAGCATCGACGGGAGCACGGGCGCTCTTATTCCGATCAGCGGCTCTCCATTTGCGGCGACGACGCCTTCCGGAGACATCCTGTTTGTCGAGGGAGAACTCTTCCTGCCCGACGCCTCCTCGAACGCCATCGGAGGCTTTGTCCCCGATTTGTCGAACGGCGCCGTTAGTCCGACCCCAGGTTCGCCTTTCCCGGCGGGTTCCGGGCCTCTGGCTTTGGCTTATAGCGCGTTTCCTCCGCTCACCCCGCCGTAGCCGGCGTTGAGCGCAGAAAAATGTATCAGAAGTCGCGGGCTTCATTCCGGAACCGTGGTCATTTCGTGCCGCAAAACCTCGCTGATTCTTTGTTGGGGCGCGAAGTCAGGGTTTTGCCTCTAGCTGTCGAAATCAGCGTACGCATGCGCATCCTTGCGCTGCCCTTCCCGACGCTTTCCCTTGCATTCCCACGCCTGCGGGGCAGGGGGCCTAAAACCGACCCCCGGCGGGGCCAGGGAAGAGGATGCAACTTTGAAACGCTCTATGTCCGAACCCAGTCGCAATTGACAGCGCGCCCTCCGACGGGTATCGTAGGCGAACAAACGGCGAATACATGTCTTCTCTTCCCTTGCTCCCGCCTTCGGATAAACCTCGCCTGATCGGCATTGCGCGTCTCGCCTCGGAAGGCGAATCGCTGCGCGAGGGGCACGATGTCGAATACTTCACTCTTCCCTCGAAATCTCTGCTCAACCGTTGCGTGAGCGGGCGGGCCATGCCTTTTGGGTGGACGATCAATCCCTACCGCGGCTGCGAATTTGCCTGCAAGTATTGCTACGCGCGCTACACCCACGAATTCATGGAGATGCGCGAGGGCGTCGATTTCGAGCGGAAAATCTATGTAAAAGAACACGCTGCAGGATTGCTTCGCCACGAACTTCGCCGCGTTGAGCCCGGAGAATCGATTGCGCTTGGTACCGCGACCGATCCCTATCAGCCCGCCGAACGCCGCTATGAAGTGACCCGCGGCATTCTTGAAGAATTTGCCCGTCATCGGGGATACGAGCTGGGCATCGTCACTAAATCGAATCTCGTGGTGCGCGACATCGACGTGTTACAGGAAGCAGCGCGATGGAACAAAGTTTCCGTGCATATCACGGTCACCACACTCGATACCGATCTGGCGCGGATGCTCGAGCCGCGCGCTCCGCGTCCTGATCTGCGAATGGACGCAGTTCGTGCGTTGCGCCAGGCTGGGCTGCGTGCCGGAGTGAGCTGTTCTCCGGTGCTTCCAGGAATTACCGATTCTCCCAAAGATCTCGAAGCTGTAATCCGCGCCGCGGCTGAGGCCGGAGCGGACTATGTGTTCGCTAACCCGCTTTTTCTGAAGCCCTGCTCCGCCGCCGTGTTTCTTCCCTTCCTCAATCAGAACTTTCCGCACCTAGCGGAAAACTATCGCCGGCGCTATCACGATCGCGCATTTCTTCCGCAGGCATACGCTAAACGCTTGTCAGAACTGGTCAGGAGCCTGCGTGAGAAGTACAAGCTCATACGCGCCGACCGCCACGGCCGGCCCAACTATGCGACCTGCGATCGTGTGCCTGTATTCGACGAACAGTTGACTCTGTTCTGAATAGCACAGGATCGAGTGTGCCATCCTTTCCCAGTGGCGAGATTCCACGTTTCTCGATCCTCTATAATCTTTTCTGAACTCATGCCCACTTCCCCTCCGCCGCCGCAACCCGGACAGCCCAACACCTTCGGCGTGCGCATGCATCGCTTTTGGCAGCGCGTCACCGAAGGACTCGAGGTCAGCCAACTCTGGTCGCAGTTCGAGAGCGAGGCCCGCGCCAGCTACCGTCTCTATTCCCGGGACGTCGAAGCTAAGACTCCCGAAGGACTCACCAATCACGGCCGCACCCTGCACGTGGTGAAGGAATTCTTTTGGGCGGTATTTGAAAAGCTTTCGCCGGCGCGCCGGGTGTTGCTGCTTCTGGCGCTCGTGATGCTGGTGATCCCGCACAGCGCATTCAACTACACCGGAGACGGCGGCAAGGTCTATGCCGTCGAGTTCGATCTTCACTTCTGGGCGGCGCTGCTGCTGCTATTGCTGCTCATTCTGGAAATCGCCGACCGCGTGGTCATGAAGCGCGACCTGCAGATCGCGCGCGAAATTCAGACCTGGCTGCTGCCCGGCGCTCCGCCGCAAATTCCCGGACTCTCGATCGCGTACGCAACTCGCCCCGCCAACACCGTTGCCGGCGACTACTACGATGTTTTCCCGCGTCCGGGCAAAACCAACGAAGACAATCGCGTCGTCTTCGCCGTTGCCGATGTCGCGGGCAAGAGCATTCCCGCGGCGATGCTGATGGCAACCTTTCAGGCCAGCCTCAAGACACTTTCAACCGCACAAGTTCCGCTAACCGAGCTGGCGTCGAACATGAACCGCTACGCCTGCCAGAACAGCCAAGGCGGACTGCGCTTCACCACCGCGTTTCTGGCGGAGTATGATCAGGTCCGCCGCACGTTTACTTACATCAACGCCGGCCACAATAATCCAATTCTGCGGCGCGCCAATGGACGAATCGAGCGCCTCGACGTGGGCGGCCTGCCCTTTGGAATTTTGCCGGATGCGAAATACGACTCGGCAACCGTGACCATCGAACCCGGCGACTGGCTGGTAATTTTCACCGACGGCCTGGTCGAAGCCGAAAACGGCCGCCAGGAAGACTACGGCGAAGATCGCCTGTTGAAAGCGATCGAAGGCGGAGTATCGACGGCTCCCGCCGACATGCTGAAACGCCTGATGGCCGAAGTTGACCTGTTCGTCGGCTCCACGCCCCAGCATGACGACGTCACCTGCCTGCTGCTGAAGTCGGAGAGTTTCTAAAGCGCGTTCCGCGCACTCCCTGGCCGGTGCCGAATCATCCTGCTTATTGCCCAGCCTTCAGCTTCAGCTTTCTTCTGCCTGCCGGCGCGGCGCCCTTCACCACTGCTGCCTGCTGCAGCAGCGTCAACGAATCCGCCGCGTTGAACGGATATTCGCGAACCGACTTTTGCCCCGTGGTGCTTAAAGTGACGTCTACGCGGCGATTGCTGGCCAAGAGAACTGTCTGCAGATTGTCCAGCACTCTCTGCCGTTGCTCGGACGTTAGCTCCGGGTTACGCGTGATGGCATCTCTTACCTGGTCTTCGGTCAGATTTCTTTGCTCGCCAAAGGCTTTGGTTTCGAGATTCGCGGCAGGAACGCCGTGCTCCATCAAGAAGCGCTGCACCCGATCGACGCGGCGTTCGGAGAGCGCCTGGTTGTACTCAGCCGATGCTCGCGGGTCGGCGTGACCTTCGAGGGTCAGGTGCGCGTCAGGCTTGGTCTCGAGGTACTTCTTAAAGTCTTCGGCCAGTGAAGTCAGAGTCTGCTGCTGGCTATCGAGCAAGCCGCCATCGGGCTTCTCAACTCTGGGCCTCGCGGTTGCAAAGTAAACGCTATGCAGGGAGAGTCTGGCTTCCAGCGCCAAAAACTCTGGCGAAACCGGCGGCGGATTCTCCACCATCACCTGAGCCGTAGCGGGAGTATTCAACCCCCGGGAATCACTGCAGGTCGCATTCACCGTGATGGGCCCGCCTGTGGCGTTGTACGTATTCAGAGTTGCAGAATTGCTGCCGTTTCCCGAAATGCTTCCTCCCGTCGCCGTCCATGCTCCCACCGTGACCGTAGCATTGTCCGGACTGGAGCAATTGCAACGGATCGTGGATGAAGTTCCGGTCCGAACGTTTGCCGGGTCAGCTGAACACGAAAACGCCGGCGGATTCTTCGGAGGCTCTCTCACGGTAAAGGCCGCCATGCAGCTGGCCTCGCTGCCCTTCTTCGTTCTGCTCCTCGAATCCGAGATATGCGCAGTGACCGTGTATTCGCCGCCCGCTACGCCGTTTGTGTCCAGAGTCGCAGTATCGCCGCTGCCGGAAATTGTGCCGGCGCTGCTGGTCCAGGAGTAATGCAGCGTGTGTCCGGGATGAAAATTGCTGCCGGCAGCAGTCGCGGTTGCAGGCTCGCCCTCCATGACTTCGCCGGGATGGACGGCGCAGCTTGCAGACACGGGTGGACCTTCGGGTCCATAGCCGAATTTGAATACCAACCCGCTCTGCAGTCTTGCGCCTCTAACGTCAGTCGCGGGCACGATTGACTCCGGACCATACTGATGATTCGAGAAAACATAATCGGCGCGAAACATGCGCCAGGCAAAGTGCCGGCCCAGGTTCAGATCGAGGCCTCCACCGGCCATGAAGCCGAACCGGTCATCTCTCCCGAACAGGTCAGACGTAAGCCGGTGCCAGCCGGCAAGGCCTTCGAGAAATGGAGAAAAGTAGTGGGTGCGATAGGTGAACTTCGGTCCCAGCGAGCCGTTAAACAAAGAGGCATCGTCAATGCGCATGGCGACGCCGCTTTCGCCGCTGGCCTTTTGCCCGCTGGCGTCGGCGCTCAATCCAAACCAGCGATTGAAGTTATAGGTGATGCTGGCGCCGGCGCCGCGCGGATTCGATTCCAAACGGCTTGAAACCGGAAGCACTCCGCCGGGAAGCAGCCCATGCAGATCGGCATTGGGATAGAAGAAAGAGTATCCGCCGTAGAGTTCCCATTTCGGCGTGGGCCGATCCTGTGCCGACGCGAGCGCGCCCAGGTTGAACAGGATCGCGACGGCCGCGAATCGAATGACACCCAGCCGGGCCCGCGATCTGTGTGAGTATGCGTTCTGTGAGTGCGAGGACATATTAGATCTCTCCAAACTTGAATGACTTGAAATCGTTTCCAGCGGACGCGGCCGGCTTTGAGCGGACCCGCGTCGAGACCTTACGGAGCCGTCACCGGATTGCTATCCATAGAAACCGCGCCATTGCGCGCCAGGGCTCTGCCGGTAAGGCTTGCGCCGGTATCGAGCGAGATCGATTGCAGCGCCAGAATGGTTCCCTGGAAGATGGAATTGGTCCCCAGAGTGGCGGAGCTGGAAACCTGCCAAAAGACGTTCTTGGCCTGGGCGCCCCCCGCGAGCACGACCTGAGTGCTGCCGAGGGTGGTAAGTGTCGAGCCGATCTGGAAGATGAAGATCGCGTTCGCATCTCCCTGCGCGTCGAGGGTTACGTTGCCCGCCGATAGCATCACCGTGCTGGAGTTCGTATACAGGCCGGGCGCGAAGGTCAGGCCGCTGAGATCCCCCGGGAGGACGGCGCCCCCGGGTAATCCGGCGGTATAGAGATACGCGGTGGTGAGGTCGAGTTCGGCCAGCGCCGCGGTGGGATCGGTCACATGCATCACCGCGGGTGGAGTCAGCGTTCCCGGCGGGAAACCGGTGACGGCGCTGCCCGGGCTCAGGCCCAGATCTCCGCCGGTGATGATGGTCGGTCCTGTGTTGGTGACCGTGGAGCCGGCCAGTGCTTCAAACGTGGCGGCGGATCCGAGCGGCACTGAAGATGTCTGGCAGGCTACGGTAGAAGTGGTGAAACTCCAGGAGAAGTCCGCGGCCAGCGGCTCGGACAATAGATCCTGGACGCCGGTGGTGACGGTGGCCGTGTAGACGGTATTAAGCGCGAGATTGCTGGACGGCGTGAACGTTGCGGCGTGGTCCGCCGCATCGTAGACAACCTGCCCTGTAACCGATGCCGGCCCCGGACCGGCGAGGGTAAAAGTGGTGGCATTGATCGTGGTGGGGTTCATGGCTTCGCTGAAGGCCGCGACCGCGACGGTATTGGGACAAACGCCGATCGCGCCATTCCCCGGCGCCGCTGAAATCACTGCAGGCGCGCCCGCCACACACGGTGCGTTGCCGGTGGTGAAGGTCGACACGAAGTTGGCGCTCAGCGGGTTGCCGTACATGTCCGTGGCGCCAGTCGTCACCGTCGCCGTGTAAGCCGTGTTCAGCGCGAGGCCGGCTGACGGAGTGAAGGTCGCGGTATCGCTGGGCGCATCGTAGCTGACCACTCCCGCGACAGGCGCTGCGCCTGGTCCCGTCAACGTGAAGGTCGCGCTGTTGATCGTGGCGGGATTCATCCCCTTGCCGAACGTGACCGTAACGATGGTGTTGGGACACACGCCGGCCGAAGCCGTCGGCGGGCCCACGGTCACCACGGTGGGCGGAGTCACCGTCGGGTTTGTGCCGGGCTTGTCATAGTCGCTGCATCCCGCGCTGAAGATCAGCAGGCTGGAAATGAGCGGCAGGAACGCCGCGATCCGCACCGTGTGGTTGTGGCATCTGCGCATAAACATCGTCACTTCTTCCTCTCAGCCTGTTGCTGTTGCCTGTGGATTCAGGCGGAAGGGTGCAATCGCAGAACCTTTTAAGGTTAGGAAAAGCTAATGGGCGGACGCGAATGGACGTAGGGACGCAGAAATGCGCCAACGCGGGCTCGCACCGGAATTGCCGCGTCACAGGTTCGTGAGCGGATCAATACGACGATGGGACCTCTCCCGAATCCCGTTCTTGTGACGCCTTCCAATCCCTATGGATTCGAGCCCTGAATAATGGGAAGCGGCTCAGCCGCGGCCGGCGCCTCTTTGCGAAAATCTTTTCCCAGCAACGCCGCGAGGGTGGCGGCGATCTGGGCCTGCGTGACTGGCGGGACGTTCTCTCTCTCGCCCCAGAGCAGGAGTATCCGGTCCGATCACGGCGATCCAGATATTCTCCGATCCTTTTTCTCCCACGCCGTGGTCTTTCCACCCGGTCGGGCCCGCCTCCGCGCCCGTGGTCGGTAGTCACAATGAAGGTTGTTTGATCGTGGTACTCAGGCATCGCCTGCATCGTGTCCCAGAGTTGCTTCACAAAGGCGTCGAACTGATGCGCGCTTTTCAGCACGAGGTCGTAGCGGCCGGCGTGCGCCCAGTCATCGGTCTCGCCGTAGCCGACGAACAGCGCGCGCGGATGTTCGGCCCGCACGTAATCCAGAAGCGGGATCTGCATGAAATGAGTCGTAGGTCAGTTCGTCGTCCATGCGAATCGTGGTGTCGTACAACTCATTCAGCAATTCCTGGCGCGGCGTGAGATTTCCTTTCGCCGGCAGGTCCCAGCCAATTTGCATCGTCAGGCCGCTGCGCTGTTCGTTGAAGATTTTTTGAAGGCGTCCCAGGTGCCATACACGGCGACCTTGCCCTGCAATTCGGGATCACGGTTCAGCCATTCGAATACGTTCACGTTGGGGTTGGGGCCGAATTCATTGCTGTTGATGCGCGGATCGGCGTGCCCGGTGATCATTTCGTTGTAGCCGGGATAGGAAAAATTCATCCCGTTGGTGACATGAGCGAAACTGTGTCTCTTCTGATTGCCGAAAATTTCGCCGTGCGCGGCGATCTGAGTCCACAGGAAAGGGAACAGAACCTGGCGGCGCTGACCGGCGTCATCACGCCAGAATTTCTTGGCCAGTTCGCCGGGATCGCCCCAAATGCCGCCGTGTTTCGAATCCATCAGATCGAATGTTCCGCGCCGGTGAAAATCTCCTGCCAGCGCAAGCCATCGCAAACAATCAGGACGACATTTCGCGTCTTCAATTGCGGCTGGCGACTGCGCCGATGCAGCCGGCGAAAACGAAACAAAGAGAGCGACGACAGCGCAATCGTCCCTAGGACTGCGCCGAACGATTCGACGAATATTGTTCATGGAATAGATATAGCCTAGATCGTAAGAAATTTATCTCATCGCCTGGGCATACATCCGGTGAAAAGCGTGCACGCCTTTTTCCTGTTTCACGCTGAAGCGTCCGCGGGAATAACTGCGCGAGCGCAGATTCTTCTGCACGACTTCGCAGATGCCCACGTCTTCAATCTGAATCTGGTCGCTGAACTCGACCGACGCTTTCGCCGCCGGGGTGCTGTGATCTTTCTCCGGAAGATACCATTCGAAAATCGCCAGCGACCGCTCCGGTTCGACCGGCAGCACGATATTCAGCGAAACGTTGTCGGGATAGCAGTTCAGCATCCAGTTGGGAAAAATCCAGAAATAGTCGGTGGTCAGATCTTCACGCGCTTCCGGATAGCGGCGCGGCGTGGCGTCGCCGGGTTGCGCGCCGCGGATCGGGCTGAACTGGCGCACGTGCCACGCGCATAAGGCTCGACCGCATAGGCGTTGAAATCCAGTTCGCGATTCAGGCCGGGATGCACGCTGGGCAGGTGATAGCCCTCGAGATAGTTGTCGACATACGTTTTCCAGTTGCACTTCATGTCGTAGGTGCGGCGCTCGAACAGCTTCATCCCGCGAAGGGAAACTTCTCTGCCTGCTTGGGCAATTCGCCAAGAGTCTCGCGCAGCGGCCGCGCCTCAGGATCGAGATTCACGAACACGAAGATTGAACCATTCTTCAGTCCGTACCGGTGCCAGCGCGAAATCTTCGGCGCGGAAATTCTCCACGCCTTCGATTTCGGTCGCGCTGAGCAGCGACCCGTCCAGCCCGTAAGTCCATCCGTGGTAGCCGCAGCGGAACAGTTTGCGCGAGCCGCATCCTTCTGCCGGAGGCCCGGCACGATGGCGGCAGACGTTATAAAAACCGCGCACCTTCCATCGGAGCCGCGCACAAACAGCAGCGGCTCGCCTAGCAGATCCGTAGTGAAATAATCGCCCGGATTCGCCACCTGGTGGCGTGGCCCACCACCTGCCAAGTGCGCGAGAAGATTTTTTCTTTTCCGCGGCGAACACGCTCGGGTCGGTGTAAGATGCGCCGGCAGCGTCCAGGCGCGGGCGATTTCAGGGTCCACTTTCAGATCGGAGCCGGGAAGGGTCCATTGTCTAACCTGTCGAGTGCGCGAACATTGTAATGCACCGATTCGCCGCGTTCCCGTCTGGTTCACTTCGCTATTCGCGCAACTCCTGAACGTGACCAAAGTTACCTGACCCGGTCACGCTTTCCGCGTGGCCGCATTTCTCGCGGATAAGATTCAATCATGAAGAATCGCGTCACCCTCACCGGGATCGGCATAGGAGCTCTGGCGTTAGCTATTCTCCTCGCGGGAATCGGGAAGCCTACCGATGCTGATTTTCGACGAGCCTCTGTACGTGGATGGCGCAAGATCGCTCCTGAGCGGACCACAAGACCTAAATCCGGAACATCCGCCCTTAGCGAAGTTCTTCATCGCCGCAGCGATTAAGGCGGCCGGCGACACGCCCTTGGGCTGGCGTCTGGCGGGAGCCACGTTTTTGGCGCTCTCACGCTGGTTGCGATTTTCTTCTGGACCTACCTTCTGCTCCGCGACTACGCCCTCGCTTTGACCGCCGCCGGCCTGACACTGCTTAACAACTTCTTATTCGTCATGTCGCGCGTCGCCATGCTCGATGTTTTTTACTTTGCTTTTGTGATGTGGGGAATTCTTGCGTTCACGCCGCTCTCCTGCTGGAGATGGGGTCACCCGGCGCCGTGCTTTGTTGATTCTGTCCGGATTACTGTTCGGACTGGGCACTGCCTGCAAATGGAATGCGGTGGTGACACTGGCGGCAGTCGCACTTGTGGCTGGAGTTCTGTACATTCGCAATACGCACCACATGCGCGACGTGCGCGCAACCACAATCGCAATCGCTTTTGCGGTAGTTCCCGTCGCCGCATATTTTCTGGCGTACTGGCCACTGTGCTTCCGGTTCCACCGGCCGTTTTCGGTAACTGAATTGGCCGAGATGAATGCCTTCATTTGGCGCTACCACGTGAGTTGCCCCGGCAATCCTGCGCTCGATGTGCACTGGTACCGCTGGTTTTTCCGCGCTACGCCGGAACGCGGCTTGTCATACCTGATGGGGAACTTTGTAGTGGTCTGGCTGGGATTCATGGCTCTGCTGGTATGTGCCTGGCGATTCTGCGAACTTTGCCCTTCCCGAAGGATTGGTGACGCTTTTCTATGCTGTCAACCTGTTGCAGTGGGTACTGATTCCGCAGAAGCGTCTGGTCTATTACTACTATTTTCCGCCTGCGATGTTTCTTGGCGTGGCGATTACGATTGTTCTGTGGCGAATGCCCTCGCCGCGGCTGTTCGGTGTCCGCCTCAACTGCTGCTTCTGACAGCCGCAGCTGTATTTTTTCTTTACTGTTATCCCCGCATGGCAGGCCTCGAAGCACCCTACGATTGCATGTTCGGCTGCTGGTCGTAGATGGTACGCCAAGCGCTGAAACAAGAAAATCGGCAGTGATCGATCTCAGAATGGAACGGTCTGGGTTTCGAAGTGACACGGATTGTCAGTCTCAAGGACGGATTTTGTGAGTTTGGCGGGCTTTGCATCGGATGTAAGAGACTTAAGTTCATTCTATACTGAAAATAAAGCCGTTTTGCCAGGGCGACTGAAACCAGGGTAACTACCCATTTGGTCCGGAAGATGCAAATATTAGGCCGACTGGGGCAATCATGACCAGCAGTCTGAAAGATTTCAAACTAAACGAGGGGATAAATACGAGATGCGGAAACAAAAGGGTTTTTCACTGATCGAGCTGCTGATCGTGGTGGCCATCATCCTGATCATCGCAGCGATCGCGATTCCGAACTTGCTCCGCGCCCGCATGGCGGCCAACGAGTCTTCTGCTGTCGCGTCCATCCGTACCATCAACACTGGGCAGGTCACCTACAACTCCACCTATCCGACAGTCGGCTTCGCGGCCACACTGACGGTTCTCGGTGGCGTGGCTCCTTGCACGCCCAGCTCGACCACCGCTTGCCTGATCGACAGCGTTTTGGCTGCCGGCACCAAGAGCGGTTATACGTTCCTGACTGCGCGCGGGTGGTCCTCCGGCTGTGACAGTACTACGCGACCGGTGTTCCGGTTACGTGAACCAGACTGGTATTCGCAGCCTTCTGCTCGTTCGAAGACGCAGTGGTTCGCGTGCAGCCCACGGGCGTCACATCGGCCAGCGAAGCGGCTTGCCAGGCTCTTCTGCCGCTCAACCAGTAATTGGAGTAATAAGCGAAGCTACCCTCGCAGGGTAAATCGGAGCAGCGAACGAAAGTTCGCTGCTCTTTCGCTTTTTTGGGGGGGTTGGTACCAGCGCGGCCTGCGGAAGGAGATTCGTGTCAGGGCATGCCTTCAGGCATGCCGCCAGTCCATGGGAAGCCCGCTTTGGCGGCCGCGGCACTGGCCAAAGAAAAGCGGCGGCTGAAGCCGTTTTGGTTTCACTCGCTCTTGCGGCCTCGCTGAAGCGATGTCCTGATACGAATCGCATTTCGCTTTTTTGGCGGGCGCGTTGAAGCTTTTCAGGATCTCTTCGGCGCTGGATAGTGCGCGGAAAGGCTCGTATCAACGCAGGCCTTGAGACCGTTGAAGTTTCTTTCGCCCCTTCGGGGCTGTCTCATTCCCTCTTTCCACCCACGGCTTACGCCCGGGGGCTGCGTTCTATCGCCGCTCCGCGGCTGGGAGAGGCCGATATTCCCTTTCATTTTCATTCTCTGCTGCGATTGCCAATTCGCGGTAGTCTGACATAACTTGTCATCTTTTTCTCGCTTTCCGGCTTCTCAGCAGCCCACGCTCACGCACATTACTGCTGAAAACAAACCTGTTACGTTCGGGTAGAGGCATATTGGACCGTTCTAATAACTTGGCCCGAGATTTGCTAGGAATAATGCACGCGTCCGAATGTGGGCCGCAATTCAACAGGGAGAGTATTCTTCAATGCGCAAACAGAAGGGTTTTTCACTGATCGAGCTGCTGATCGTGGTGGCCATCATCCTGATCATTGCAGCGATCGCGATTCCTAACTTGCTGCGCGCCCGCATGGCGGCCAACGAGTCGTCTGCTGTCGCGTCCATCCGTACCATCAACACTGGGCAGGTAACCTACAACTCCACCTATCCGACAGTCGGCTTCGCGGCCACACTGACGGTTCTCGGTGGCGTGGCTCCTTGCACGCCCAGCTCGACCACCGCTTGCCTGATCGACAGCGTTCTGGCTGCCGGCACCAAGAGCGGCTATACCTTCCTTCGACCGGCGCGGGCGGTCCTCCGGCTGTGCAGTACTACGCGACCGGTATTCCGGTTACGTTGAACCAGACTGGTATTCGCAGCCTTCTGTTCGTTCGAAGACGCAGTGGTCCGCGTGCAGCCCACGGGCGCTCGCGTCGGCCAGCGAAGCGGCTTGCCAGGCTCTTCTGCCGCTCAACCAGTAATTGTTGAAGTTTGAATTTGGCGAAGTACTCGGGGGAGGGTACAAGCCAACGGGCAGCGAACGAAAGTTCGCTGCCTCTTTTTTTGTTTTCTCAGATCTCGTCCGCGCCGTGGCTCATTGCCCGCAATGCGCGAACCCGCAATACATGACAGAAACTGTCAGCCTCGTGCGAATCCGGGAATCCACACCTCCCATTTCGGTATTGGGCCCGACTCCAGGCACTGAAAACAAAAGGCTTGGTCGGATCCGCTCTAATCTTGGACGGTTTTAAGTTTGGCGGGCAACGTGCCATATGAATGGTGGCTGCCGGTTATAGAGGCCGCCGGCAAGCCCCCAAATTCAGAAACACATAGACGGAGAATAAATTCAAATGCGCAAACAGAAGGGTTTCTCACTAATCGAGCTGCTGATCGTAGTCGCTATCATCCTGATCATTGCAGCGATCGCTATTCCTAACCTGCTGCGCGCCCGCATGGCGGCCAACGAGGCGTCTGCTGTCGCGTCGATCCGTACCATCAACACTGGGCAGGTGACCTACAACTCCACCTATCCGACAGTCGGCTTCGCGGCCACACTGACGGTTCTCGGTGGCGTGGCTCCTTGCACGCCCAGCTCGACCACCGCTTGCCTGATTGACAGCGTTCTGGCTGCCGGCACCAAGAGCGGTTATACCTTCGCTTCGACTGGCGCGGGTGGTCCTCCGGCGTCTAAGTACTATGCGACCGGCACACCGGTTACGTTGAACCAGACTGGTATTCGCGCCTTCTGTTCGTTCGAAGACGCAGTGGTCCGCGTGCAGCCCACGGGCGTCGTGCCGGCCAGCGAAGCGGCTTGCCAGGCTCTACTGCCGCTCAACCAGTAATTGTTGAAGTTTGAATTTGGCGAAGTACTCGGGGGAGGGTACAAGCCAACGGGCAGCGAACGAAAGTTCGCTGCCTTTTTTGTTTTCCAGTGATCCCAATTTTCTCGCTGGAGTTTGTGTCGTCCGGCAGGCTCGCCGTCTCTTATGGACCCTTCTGGCGGCCATTGGCCTCCCATACTGACACTTTCTGTCAGAATTGGGTCCAGCCACGCCGGTATGCGTGATCGGATCCCCGGAAGGTACCGCGACCCAATGGCTAACTTGTTGATTCCAAGAAACATCCGTGAGTTACGAACGTGGGGGCAGACTTCCGTGGGATTGGCGCTGAAACTGCAAACTAATTAAGCGAATCGGGTGCTGCAAGCATTTTGGCAGCACGATAGGAAAAGGCTCATGCGCTCAACCAAGGGATTCTCGCTTATCGAGTTGCTGATCGTAGTGGCGATCATTCTGATCATCGCCGCTATCGCGATCCCCAACTTGTTGCAGGCCCGGTTGGCGGCTAATGAGTCTTCGGCAGCAGGGTCGTTGCACAGCCTCACATCTGCGGAGGTCACGTATTTCAACGCGTATCCGACGGTCGGCTATGCCGCGACGATCGGCCCGTTGGGTGGGGCGACACCGTGCACTCCTTCGTCAACCACGGCCTGCATCATCGACAACTTTCTGGCGACAGCTACGCCGGGCGGCGTAGGCAAGAGCGGATACTACTACCTGGCAACCGGGATAGTCACCGGGGGCGCGACCTACAACGACGCGTACGTTCTGGGCGCGGCGCCGATCATCGCACACTCGACCGGCAACCGGGATTTCTGCTCCACCAACGACGGCGTCCTGCGATCACAAATGGGCAGCGCCGGCGACACTCCGGCGAATGTCGTGGCCAACTGCCTGGCGTATCCCGTGGCTCAATAACGGTCTCACGTCTCATATCATTCTGAGAATCTGGCAGGTTGAGAGCGCGGAAAATGCATCTCGAGCTGGGGTCTGCCCGGACTTTTCGTATCGCCACAGTGACCGTCGTAACCGCTGGGAGTGTCCTCAACCTGGGCTGTCTTGCTTATAATCTTTGCTGAAACCTTCTAGACAGTTTGTACGCTCATGGCCGCGATTGAAATCCTCGGTATAGAAAAGACCTACATGGTAGGCTTCTGGCGCAAGCGTCCCAAGTGCGCCTTGAAACCGCTGCACGTGACCGTGGAAGAAGGCGAGATTTTCGGCTTTCTTGGACCCAACGGCGCGGGCAAGACGACGACCTTGAAGATCCTGATGGGGCTGGTCTTTCCGACCGCGGGAACGGCGCGGATACTGGGCCAGGAATGGAATGATCCCGAGGTTAAGGCGCAGATTGGATTTCTTCCCGAGCAGCCTTATTTCTACGACTACCTCACCGTCCACGAATTACTTGACTACTACGGACAGCTTTCGGGCGTACCCGCGCGCGAGCGTAAGCGCCGCGTGGACGAAGTCCTGGCTCGGGTTGGGCTGACCGATGTGAAGGGCGTGCAACTGCGAAAGTTCTCCAAAGGCATGCTGCAACGGGCCGGGATCGCGCAGGCCATTCTGCACAATCCAAAGCTCGTATTTTTCGACGAACCCATGTCGGGGCTTGATCCACTCGGCCGGCGTGAGGTGCGCGACCTGATCGAAGAGCTGAAGCAGGAAGGCAAGACGGTTTTCTTTTCGACACACATCCTGTCGGACGCGGAGGCGCTTTGCGACCGCGTGGCGATCATTCACAAAGGCGAGTTGCGTGGCGTGGGACGCGTGGAAGATCTGACATCGAGCGTTCAAGGCAAGGTGGAGGTGATCTGGCAAGGTACGCACATTCCAGCGTCGATGAAGGCGCTGGGAGCGGAGTGCCACGTCACGGGAGAGACTGTTCGCGCGGTGATTGCCGAGAACCAGCAGGACGCAACCATCGACGCGCTGCGGCGGGAGCGTATCCGCCTGATCGCGATTACACCGCTGCGAACCTCGCTTGAGGCCTACTTCGTCGAAAAGCTCCAAACATCTCCAACCCGGGCGGAAAAGACTGTGGGGACCGCCGTATGACGACACACGCCATTCCACGGATTGGATACATCGCGTCGAATACTTTCCGCGAGGCCGTGCGAGATCGCGTGCTCTACAACCTGATCGCGTTTGCGCTCTTGATCTCGGGCGCGGCAATTTTTGTGGGCCAGATCTCGATCGACATTGAGCGACTGGTAGTTGTCAACCTTGGACTGACGGCAGTCTCAATGTTCGGCGTGGTTATTGCGATCTTCATTGGCATCGGACTGGTGTCGAAAGAGATCGACAAGCGCACGCTCTACACCGTTCTCTCGCGGCCCGTGCGGCGATGGGAGTTTATAGTTGGCAAGTTCTTTGGCCTCGCCGGCACGCTAGTGGTTAACACGTTTTTCATGGCCATTGGAGTTTTCAGCGCACTGCTTTACGTCGCTCACAAGTTTTCCGCACCCGACGCGCTGATTCTGGTCGCGCTGTACTTCATCGTTCTGGAATTTCTCATCATCTGTTCGCTGGCGCTGCTGTTCTCGTCCTTTTCTTCGCCGCTGCTTTCGGCGGTGTTCGCGTTCTCGTTGTTCGTGATCGGCAGCTTCGCCGACGATCTTCGCGGATTTGCCGGTATGACCCATGGCTTCACGCGCTGGATCGCAACCGGCGCAGCGTATCTTGTGCCCAACTTTTCGGCGCTCAATGTGATCAGCGCGGTGGCGCACCAGCAACCGCTGGGCGGACAACTCATTCTGCATAACTCGCTTTATGCGCTTTTCTACACGGCGATGGCGCTGAGCGGCGCGGTGCTGATTTTCGAACGCAGGAATTTGAAATGACTGCGCCGCAGCGCACCACGTTGGCCGCTTCCGCCTGCCTCGCTATTTCGATGACGGCTTCCGTGCTTCTGCTGCGCGGTATCGACCAGATTCGTCCGCAAGCCACGCTGGAAGATGCCCTCTACATCAATTCGCCTGCGGTGATCAAGCGCGCCAGCCTGGGATTCGACGGGCTCATGGCTTGCATCTACTGGACACGCACAGTGCAGTACTTCGGGCATCGCCACTTCGATCGCCAGCACACTTACAACGAACTCGCGCCACTGCTGGAAATCACAACCGCGCTCGACCCGCACCTGATTCCGCCGTATCAGTTTGGCGCCAGCTTTCTCGCGCCCACTCCGCCCAACGGCGCCGGTGAGCCGGAGCGCGCGATTCGCCTGATGGAGTTCGGCATCGCGCATAATCCGGACAACTGGCAGCTTTACTACAATCTGGGCTTCGTCTATTACACCGAACTCAAGGATTACAAGAACGCCTCAAAGATTTTTGCGCGGGGTTCGGAGGTTCCGGGGGCGCATCCGTTTATGAAAATCATGGCCGCGCAGATGGCCGAACATGCCGGCGACTTCATGACAGCCCGTATGTTGTGGAGCGCGACCTTCGAGAGCAGCCATGAAAAAGACATCCAGCGAAACGCGCTCGAACATCTGCGCGCCATCCAGGTGGACGAAGACGTGACCAACCTGCAAGCTGCGGTGACCCGCTTCGGCGAGAGTACCGGGCGCCTCCCGGCCAGCATGGTGGAACTTGCCGCAGCTGAACACTTGCCGGGAATTCCCGCCGACCCTGACGGCAATCCTTACGACCTGACGCTCGAAGGGCGGGTTCAGCTTGAAAAGCCAGACGACTTTCCTTTCGTCACCAAAGGCCTGCCGCCGGGATATAAACCGTCGGCCAAGCCCACCTTCCACAGCAAGATCTAGCGCGACAGGTAGAGCGCGCCGGCTTTAGCCGCTGCGGCTAAAGCCGCTCAGAATTGTGGCCCTTGGCGGCATCGCTGAAGCGAAGCCCTGATACGAATCGTGTTTTTTTGTTGGCCGCAGGTAGGTGGTCCGGTCTGCGATGCCTTCACGGCGGTGGAAACTCATCTTGGCCGCAAAGCGCGACCCTCAGGCGCTGAAGCGCAGATCGATTTTCAACGCTTAACGGTACGAGTGAACTCGTGCCCTTCCCGTTTCATTCCCGGTTCGAGTTTTTCCGCAGGCTGCGAAGCGAAGCCTGATACGAATCTTTTTACCAAACTGCACAGCTACCCGTGTCGCTTGCATCGCGTCCCTCGTATCGCTTCTCTCGTATCATGACAACTTGTCAGGTCATGACTTCCTCACAGCCAACACGCATCCTTCCGGCGGCCCTCCGCTGGTGGAGCGACGCTGCTGCTCGCGACGGCCGCTGGGCTGCGAGCTGCGAGTTGCTCGGCGCTCTGTGGGAATTCGTCCGCGACTCGACCCCAGCGCGCCTGCGCCAGCGCTACGGCGATGCAGATTATGACTGGGATCATCGGGTCAACACCACCAGCGCCGCCGTTGGCTGGCATGACCGCCTGCTGGGCGTTTTCAATTCTCCGTACCAGCCCACCGAACCGGCGCTGTTTCACGAAATGATCGATGCGCTACAGAGACAAGCGAGTCTCAACTTCGAAGACTTTACTTTCGTCGATCTCGGCTCCGGCAAGGGACGCACGCTGCTGATGGCGTCGGATTATCCTTTCCGCCGCGTTGTGGGCGTGGAGCTGCTTTCTGCGCTGCACTCCATCGCACGGGAGAACCTGCGGCAGTACAAGAACGAATCGCAGAAGTGTCTTGCGATTGAAGCTCTCTGCGCCGACGCTAGCAGCTTCGCCATTCCCGACGAGCCGCTGGTGATGTATTTGTTCAATCCCTTTCCAGAGGCGGGACTGCGACGGGTAACGCGGAATCTGGAGCAGAGCCTGCGCGCTCATCCCAGAGACGTGTATGTGCTTTATCACAACCCGCTGCTGGAGCACGTGTTGAGCGAGAGCAAGGTGCTGCGCAAGATCGGCGGGACGGGGCAGTATTCAGTGTTCAGTGGATAGTGGGCAGTAGTCGGGACTAATCTGAATGCACGGCGCGGCAAGAAAAAAGGGCGGACAGGGAGTGTCCGCCCACACGAGGACTGGGAAAAATCGATTCCTTACGAGCCTTGTTTTTCGAAGACGATTTCGGCTTTTGGCGCGTTCAGTTTTTCCTTTTCTCTGCGATAGGCGCGGGCAACGTCGCCGAGGGGTGTCGGAGGCGGCAGGACGGGGCCGAATTCCCAGAGCGGGCGCTCACCCTGCGCGTAGGTGTAGCTGCCACCGCCGACCAGCGATTGCTCAGTGGCCAAATTGTGCTGTTCGGCATGCTGGATGTGGTCGGGCATTACGACCATCTGCGGCTGGCTGGTCAATACGGGAGCGGTCTGCGCGAAGGCCGCTGCGGCGAATAGCACGAAAATGACGACGAATGTGGTTTTCATGGCGTTTAGTCTCACTCCACTGTGGATAGAAGCAACCGCCGTACCATTCTAAAGGGCTTAGATTTCCGGCATTTACGGGGATTGCGGGCGGGAGGGCGCAACACTTTGCACATATAGGGTATCCCTCGGAATGCGTCAGGAACCTTGCTGGGTGCGGGAAGCGGACGTTTTTCCTCAGACAAAAATCGGACCATGGAGGTCACGGGGGAACATGGGGTAGAGCTTGGCGCATGACTGGGCTCGATTGCATACGCTAGAAGCGCGGTGTATGTTTTTCCGCTGATGGCGGCTACGGAGCGGAATGCATGACGGCAAACCGGCAAGCATTGAGAATCATTGCACGCAGAGTCCTGCTCGCCGCTTTTGCTTTGCTTGCGGTCGCCGCCGGGGCGCAGACCGACTGCTCTGAAGGCAACGGCGTGCTCGATATGGCTCCGCCGAAGAATATTTCGACGGCCGAGTTGATCGCGAAGTTTGGCGCGGCGGAGGCCAAGGTCAAGCAGGCTCGGATTCTCTACACCTATACCCAGGACGTCCTGATACAAACGCTCAATGGCACTGCGGTCGATGGACAGCTTCACGAGATCACCAGCGTTTCGTACGATACCAAGGGCAGGCGCGCCGAGAACGTAACGTTCGCGGAACAGTCGACGCTACGTGGGGTCCGGTTGTCACAGGACGACATGGACGACGTCCGCGTGTTCATGCCGCTGATTCTCGCGACCGAAGATCTGCCGCAATACAACTTGGCGTATGCGGGACAGCAGCATGTGGACGATCTCGATACGTACGTATTTCACGTCGAGCCGAAAAAGGAAGAGCAGAACAAGCGTTATTTCCAGGGGCGCGTGTGGGTGGACAGTCAGGACTTCCAGATTGTGAAGCTGTGCGGCAAGAGTGTACCGGAGGAAATCCATGCCCGGAAGAATCAGCCGCAGGATCTCCGGCCGACGTTTGTAACTTACCGGCAACCCGTCGACGGATACTGGTTCCCGGCGTATACGCGCGTCGATGACACGCTGCGCTTCCGGGCGACATCGGTGCATCTCCACGAGGTCATCAAGTTTACCGGCTACAAGCGTGCTGCGACCGGGAGTACGTCGAGCAAGCCTTAGAGCATGGTCAACGATTGAGGCGATGCGCAGGGATTCGTCATAACACTTGCTGTGCGATTCAGTTTTGTGTTGTACTCTTGCCCATGGCAGACGAGAAAAGCAGCAACAAAAGCACAATCCTGTGGATCATCACGGTTGTCCTGATTGCGCTGGCAATCTTTCTGTACAAAAGGTAGAGCTGCACACGAATGACTCCCGCTCCATGCTGTTCTTCGGAGCGCTGCGCTGCGGCGCGCCGCGACGGGCAGGGATCCGCTTGCGGCAGATTCTCGCCTGAGCCGCTCCATCTCTTCCATTGATCTCCTTCGTTTTGCGATTCCCTTTCCGCAGTAGGCCGTTCAGCCTGACATCGGGTAAGATACTTCGGCTGCGAGACCGACACCGGCGATGGACACTCCGCCGGCAGAGACGTTGCGAGCAGCGTCTCTACGGAAAATTCATCTCGCTCTTCTGCCGATGAATCGCGAATATCACAAAGGTTATAGCGAGGAACTGCACCGGGACATGGAAGCGCTTGTCTACGGGCATGCCGGGACTCCGTTGCTGGTATTCCCCACGTCGATGGGGAAGTTCTTCGAATATGAGGACCGCGGGATGATCGGCACGCTGGCGCCGAAAATCGAGCGCGGCGATCTGCAGGTGTTTTGTCCGGACGGCGTCGACAGCGAGAGTTGGTACAACAAGGGCGTGCATCCGCGGGTGCGGGTGCTGCGGCATTTGCAGTATGAGCGCTATATTCTGCACGAGTTTCTGCCGTTTGTCCGGTGGAAGAATCAGACGCCGCGGCTGGCTGTCACTGGATGCAGTTTTGGCGGATATCACGCGGTGAACTTTTCGTTGAAGCATCCCGACGTCGTGACGCATTGCGTCAGCATGAGCGGGGCTTTTGATATCCACCAATTTCTGGATGGGTATTACGACAATGATTGCTATTTCAATAATCCTCCGGACTACTTGCCGAACATGACGGACGACTGGTTTCTGAGCCGCTACCGGCAGATGAAGATTGTGCTGGGATCGGCGGATTGGGATATGTGCCTGGATCAGAATGTAAAGCTGTCGGCGATTTTGAATGCGAAGGCGATTCCGAACTGGCTGGATGTTTGGGGGGATAACTTGAAGCATGACTGGCCGCTTTGGTTGAGGATGGCGGCGAAGTATTTTTGAGGGCAGTGATCGCTCAGGTGCCAAGGATGACCGGCTGGCTGCAGTCAGAGAAAGCATGCAAATTGTTCATTTATTCAGCATGGGCTGTTGTGTGCGTGGGAATCTTCATGGCTTTCATGGCGACTCCTTGGTTCCGGCAAATTGATTCCTTCCCCGCGGGGGACGTCATACTTCGAGTATTGGGCGGCGCATTGGGGATTTGTGGAGCACCTGCCGCACTGATCCTCTGGTTTGGGATGGCCGAATTCTGCCTGCGCCACGACAAATCGCCGACTGGCGACAAGATTCTATGGTTCACCGTCTTTTTCGCCACCGCCTGCTTCGGTTCGGCGTTGTACTTCTTTATCGTGTACAGAAAACGGGTGCGCGGCCTGGCCTGGCCTTTGTAACGGCATCTAGGTAGTCAGCAAGGGGGATGAAGTCGTGAAGAAGATTGGGATTTTGTTTGGAATGGAGAATACGTTTCCGCCTGCTTTGGTCGAAAAGATTAACTCGATGAAGGTCGAGGGCGTTGAGGCGGAGTTTGTGAAGATTGGCGGGATTCGGATGGATGAGGCGCGGAAATACGCCGTCATCATTGACCGGATATCGCAGGACATCGAGTTTTACCGAGGGTATTTGAAAAATGCCGCGCTGCATGGGACGATCGTCGTCAATAATCCGTTCTGGTGGACGGCGGACGACAAGTTTTTCAACTACGCGCTGGCGCACAAGATGGGCGTGGCCATTCCGCCGACCGTGATTCTGCCGCACAACAAACATCCGGAGAGCACGACCGATCAGTCGATGCGGAATTTGATGTTTCCTCTGAACTGGCAGGAGTTGTTTGACTACGTCGGCTTCCCTGCTTTCCTGAAACCTTATTCGGGGGGCGGGTGGAAGCATGTGTATCACGTGCATAATCCGGAGGAATTCTTTCATCACTACAACCAGACGGGGCGGCTGTGCATGACGCTGCAGCATGGCGTCGAGTTTGAGGAGTATTACCGGTGCTACGTGGTGGGGCAGGAAAAAGTGCACATCATGAATTACGATCCGCGGGCGCCGCATCATGAGCGGTATGTGAAGGGGAATCCGCCGCCGTCGACTCCGGCCTTGAAGGCGCGGATTGAGAAGGATGCTTTGGCTTTGTGCCGGGCGTTGGGATACGACTTGAATACGGTCGAGTTTGCTGTTGAGGGCGGAGTGCCGTATGCGATTGACTTTCTGAATCCGGCGCCGGATGCGGAGATTACTTCTGTGGGGCAGGAGAATTTTGACTGGATCGTGAATGCGGTGGCGGAGATGGCGGTCAAGATGGCGGTGAGCGGAGAGAGTCCGCTGAAGGAGTTGCGGTGGGCGGGGTTTTTGGCGGGGGCGGGCATTGGGAAACCGGCGCGCAAAGGTGAACCCGAGTGGGTCGCAGCGCGGAAGCGGAAACCGGAGACGAAGTAAGTGGAGGATTAACTAAAATAGAAGCGATTTCTCTGGGGCGTAGCGCTGGCCTGGGCGCCGTGGGTCCCGATGATGATCAGTCTCGCCTACGCGTTCCGGGGCATTTCGAACTCGCACGCGACAGGGCTTGCGGCAGTGCCGGGCGGGTTTGCAGAGATGCATGTTGCGGTGGGCCTCGCTGCTACGCTCATCTGCGAGGTGGGCGCGATGGTTCTACTCTTTCGCGCATTCTCACGAGGACATGGCTTGCGTAGTGTTTTCTCGGTACTGTCCATCTGCGTGAGTGGGTTGATGATTCTTATCTTTGGTTTGTCCCTGTGGCTATTGTGGTTCGAAAGTCACCGCGCATTCTGACTATGAAGAAAGGCAACGTTGCCAAAACCGTGGACCAATATCTGGCGGGCGTGCCGGAGCCGGCGCGGTCTACGTTGAAACATATTCGGGCGGTGATTCGATCCGTCGTGCCCAAAGATGCGACTGAGGTCATCAGCTACGGGATGCCAACGTTCAAGTACAACGGGATGCTGGTAGCGTATGCGGCGTTCAAGAATCACTGCAGCTTGTTCCCGACGGGGTCCGGAGTGCTCGACCAGTTCGAAAAAGAACTCGTCGGCTACCGGACTTCCAAGGGGACGATTCAGTTCCCTGCTGATAAGCCTTTGCCGGACGCGCTGGTGAAGAAGATTGTCAGGGCGCGGGTGAAGGAGAATGAAGAATGGGACTGAGTGGAATGCGTTGATATACTGGATGGGCCTTGCTCCGCCGGTTGCGGTGTTGGCGCCGGCGAACAGCAGGTTCCTCGACTTCGCTCGGAATGACAAGGAGTTGGGATGCTGTCGACAAACTGCAGGATCCTCGCTTTACTCGGAATGACAATCATTTAGTACTAAGAAATTCAATGCAGCCTACTTTCACGATCGGGATTGAAGAGGAATATCAGACCGTTGACCCGGTGACCCGGGATCTGCGGTCGCATATTCAGGCCGAGCTTTTGGAGAAGGGCAAGATGATTCTTCAGGAGCGGGTGAAAGCGGAGATGCACCAGTCTGTCGTCGAGGTGGGCACTGGGATCTGCAACAACATCAAGGAAGCAAAAACGGAAGTGAAGTTATTGCGCCGCAACATTATCCGGCTGGCCGGGGAGAACGGGTTGCGGGTAGCGTCGGTGGCGACGCATCCGTTTTCGGACTGGCGGACGCAGGAGATTCATCCCGATGCGCGCTACAAGAATATTGTTGAGGACTTGCAACTGGTAGCGCGGGCGAATTTGATTTTTGGATTGCACGTTCACATTGGGATCGAGGATCGCGAGACGGCGATCCACATGATGAATCATGCGCGCTATTTTCTGCCGCATATTCTGGCGCTGTCGACCAATTCGCCGTTTTGGCTGGGAATGAATACCGGGCTCAAGTCATACCGCTGCAAGGTGTTCGACAAGTTTCCGCGGACGAATATTCCGGATTATTTTCCGAGCTGGGGCGAGTACGAGAATTTCATCAAGTTGCTGATCAAGACCAACTGCATCGATAACGCGAAGAAGATCTGGTGGGACATCCGGCCGCATCCGTTCTTCAACACGATTGAGTTCCGCGTGTGCGACATTCCGATGCGGGCCGACGAGACGATCGCGATTGCCGCACTGATTCAGGCCACTGTCGCGAAGCTGCACAAGCTCTATTCGGCGAACCAGGGATTCCGGCTCTACCGGCGCGCGCTCATTATGGAGAACAAATGGCGCGCTTCGCGCTACGGGCTTGACGGGAAGATGATTGATTTCGGCAAGCAAACGGAAGTGCCGGCGCGCGATCTGATTCACGAGTATCTCGAGTTTGTGGATGATGTGGTCGATGAACTGGATTCGCGCGAGGAACTGAATTACATCCACAGGATTCTGGAGCACGGCAGCGGGGCCGACCGGCAACTGCGCGTGTTCGCAGAAACTGGCGATTTGAAGAAAGTAGTCGATTACATTATTGAGGAGACGGAAGCCGGGCTCGAAGAAGAGCCGGCTGACGTTAGAAAAGTCGGGTAATGAGTAACTCTGTGGAGAAGGTCAAAATTCTCATGTCTCGCAAAAGCGGCGAGACATGGGGCACCCACGTTTCTGGTGGACGCCTCGACATTCCCTTTGATCCTGAATATTCGGCTGGTGCTTTTAACGCGGTTAACGTTTGCCTGCGCGTGAAGCCGAGCGAGCAAGTGTGTGTAATTACTGACGAAGCAACGATTGAGATCGCGGCTGCGATTGTGGCGGAACTCGAAAATATGGGCGCTTCGTATCGCGCCTGGGTGCTTGAGGACCTGGCGCCACGTCCACTGAAGGATTTGCCGCGCGAGATTCTGGACGATCTGGAGGTCAGCCAGGTTTCGATTTTCGCAGTGCAGGTGCAGACCAACGAATTGCGCTCGCGGATTCAAATGACCGACGTGGTAAACCGGCGCAAGATTCGCCATGCGCACATGGTGAACATCAACCGGCAGATCATGCTGGAAGGTATGCGAGCGGATTTTCAGAGGGTCGACCGGCTGAGCCAGAAAGTGGTCGAGATGGTGCGCCGGGCGTCGAAGATCCGGGCGAAGACCGCTGCGGGCACGGACCTGACTGCGGATTTAAATCCAAACTATAAGTGGCTGAAGACCAGCGGGATTATTTCGCCAGAGAAGTGGGGCAATCTGCCGGGCGGCGAGATTTTTACAACTCCGGGCGAAGTGAACGGCACGTTCGTGATTGACGGCGTGGTGGGCGATTATTTGTGCGCCAAGTTCGGCAGTCTGAAAGAGAATCCGCTGACCGTGCAGGTCAAGGGGAATCGGCTGACCGAGGCGCATTCGGAAAATCACGAACTGGAGAGCGACTTCTGGAAATATACCCACACGGATGCAAATAGCGATCGCGTGGGCGAGTTTGCCATTGGAACGAACATCGATCTGAAGGACGTGATCGGGCAGATTCTGCAGGATGAGAAATATCCGGGCGTGCATATTGCGTTTGGGAATCCGTATGGGGCGCATACGGGGGCGGAGTGGGATTCGACGACGCATATTGATGTGGTGGGGCGGAAGTTTAATATCTGGGTGGACGAGCAGCAGATTATGGCGGATGGGAAGTTTCTGGTGGAAGCGTAGGGGCGTGGTCTCCATGAGAAAGCAACGTTTGCTCCTCGCCGTACTCGCGGTAACGTCAGCCGCCGCCTGTAATACCTCGTAGCGGATCACCATCGCTGAGGAGGAACGGGCAGTCCGCTCCACCGATGCCGAGTGGCTGGCAGCCGTCAAGACCAAAGACTTCGACAGGGGCTCTGACATTTTGGTCAGATGACGCCATGATTTTTGCCCCGGACACTCCGGCAATTGTCGGCAAAGAAGCCATCCGCAAGTATGTGTCGGAAGCGTCTGCCATTTTCGGCTTCTCGATAGACTGGGCAACCGATAAGATATGGATTTCAGCGTCGGGCGACCTCGCTTATTCTTCGGGTACGAGCCAGATCACAGTCACAACTCCGGAGGGGAAAGCCATCACAGAGCACAATCAGGGGTTGGTGGTTTGGAAAAAGCAGGCCGACAGCTCCTGGAAATGCGTCGCGGATATCTGGAATGCAGATACGCCGGCGGCGACGAAGTAATATCGATCCCGAACCCTACAGTCATTCCTCATCATGATTCCTTCCCTGCGTAAGGCGTTCAACGCTGGCTTTACTCCCGATAAATATAAGAGCTTCTTGCGGCGGATCGATGAAGCCTGCGGCACCCGCGTTCAGTTTCGGCTGTCGGAGACGCCTTGTTTTTTCCCTAAGGCACTGTTGGAGCGGATGGCTCGCGACGGGAAGGAGTTGATTCGGCAACTGGTGGAGAACCCGGAGTATCGAAAGAAATCGGACGAGGCCGTGCCGGCGGAATTTAAGGTGCCGAACGAGCCGGATCATCCTATGTTTGTGCAGGTGGATTTTGGGCTGGTGCGCAATGCGCGCGGCGAGTTGCAGCCGAAGCTCGTGGAGTTGCAGGCCTTCCCTTCCCTGTATGCCTATCAGGGGCCGCTGGCGGAGGCGTATCTCGAGGTCTACGGATTGAACGGACCGGGATGGCTGCCGGCAAAGAGCAGGTTCCTCGCTTCACTCGGAATGACAAACCAAGAAGAAACGAAGACCGAGTTGAAATATTTCTTGAGCGGAATCGAGAGTGAGTCTTATCGGGAGCTGTTGCGGCGGGCGATTGTTGCAGAGCATGATCCGGAGAATGTGATTTTAATGGAGATTGATCCCCTGCATCAGAAGACGCTGCCCGATTTTCTGCTCACCGAGAAAATGCTTGGCGTGCGGACGGTCGATATTGTCGACATCAAGAAGGAAGGATCGCGTCTCTATTATGAGAGCGGCGGGAAACGGGTGCCGATCGAGCGGATTTACAACCGGGCGATTGTCGATGAGCTCGAGCGCAAGAATGTGAAGCTAGGGTTTGACTGGCGCGATGATCTCGATGTGGAGTGGGCGGGGCATCCCAACTGGTATTTCCGGATTTCGAAGTTTTCGATTCCCTACTTGAATCATGAATCGGTGCCGAAGACCTGGTTCCTGGATCGACTCGATGAGATTCCTGCTGACCTCGAGAATTATGCGCTGAAGCCGCTGTATTCATTCGCGGGCTTGGGAGTGGTGATTGCGCCGACGAAAGAGGATATCGCCGCAATATCGGCGGCAAAGCGCGCGTATTACATCCTGCAGGAGCGAATGCACTTTGAGCCAATCATCGAGACTCCGTTCGGCACGACCAAGGCGGAGGTGCGAGTCATGTATGTGTGGCTCGACGAGTTGACACCAGTGCTGACGATCATCCGCATGGGCCGTGGGCTGATGATGGGCGTGGATCACAACAAGAACATGGAATGGGTAGGTGCGTCGGCAGGACTGTACCTGGACGAAGGATAGAAGTCGACGATTCGTCATAGCTGAATCGTCGCCGCCCGCTTCAAGACTGTATTCGGCGGAGCTTATTTCAGTTTCACGAAGAGCAACACGAAGATCGCCCAAATTCCGACAGTCATGGGGAACTGTACGACAAGGGCATCGCGCAGGGGGCCGCCTCGGGGCAGCGCGAACGTCAGCAGCATCATCGCTAGCGCGGTAAGTACTCCGACAAGAAATCTGCCTCTCGGGTTCATGGTTGACCTCGCCTTTATATCTTCGCCCCGCAGGAGCGCGGCCATTGCTGGCAGGGAGCGATTGTACACCGGTTTTGCGGGCTCTCGTGCGGGGAAGATTCGGCTTTGGTCTGACAAAACCGTCATCCAGAAATCTGCCTCGTGGAGTGATTAACTCAGCTTTTTGACGATATCGGTTTCAAGTTCCACGCGATTGGCTCGCCGGATGAACATTTTGTTACCGTCGAAGCGCACCGGCATGGGTTCGCCGATGGCAAATTCGCCGGGCGCGTAGCCGGCGGCAGAGGCGGCATCGTACCCTCCAACGTATTGCACGCCCTCCACTTTTATTACGATCGCGGCTCGATTGGTGGGGATCCGGACCGATTCGCGGAAGATTTCCGCTTCAGCTTGCATCCAGTTTTCGAGGTCATGGCCGGATACTTTGCCGTTGCGGAGGTAAATTTCTTCGGCGCGCTGGCCAATAGCTTCATGCATGTCGGCCGGGGGCTTAGGCCAAGCCTTTGGAGTCGAGGAACCGGACGGTATGTCTTTCATCAAAACCTCATGGAGCGGAGATGAGAGCCGGCGCGAATCGGAATCAAGCCGCTTCCTGCCGGTCTCAGGATCGTAAAGGAGTGAATTGCAGCCGGGGAGAACGAAGCTCCGCACAAAGGGACACGGCAAGCCGGATCGGGAATGGGCACCGGGTCGAGGGCAAAAAAAGGAACGTCGGGTCGACCTGACAACTGCTGTCTGCCAAGAATGTAAAATAAGGGCGTTGTAAACTTTCGGCCGTACCTGGATCGAAATCTGTTGGGGTTGCGTCTCAGGATCTCATGCTGATTTACTTATTGGCCTTTATCGGCGGCGTGCTGACGATTTTGAGCCCGTGCATTCTGCCCGTCCTGCCATTCGTTTTCGCTCGCGCCGATCAGCCATTTCGGCGTTCGGGATTGCCTCTGCTGGCTGGAATGGCTCTCACATTTTCGCTGGTGGCGATCGCGGCGGCATTTGGCGGGCATTGGGTGGTGCGGTTGAATCAGGGCGGACGCTATGTCGCGATGCTGATTTTCCTGATCCTGGGAGTCAGTTTGCTTTTCCCGTCGCTTGCCGAAAGATTGACCCGTCCGCTGGTCAGCGCTGGAGGACGGCTTCAGGGCAATCCTTCGGCCAAAGGCAGCGTTGGAAAGTCTTTTGTGCTGGGAATTTCTACCGGCCTGCTTTGGGCTCCGTGCGCCGGTCCCATCCTTGGGTTGATTCTCACCGGCGCGGCGATTCAGGGGCCTGGCGCCCGCTCATCCTTCTTGCTGCTATCTTTTGCGCTGGGCGCGGCGACTTCTTTGGGGATCGCTCTTTTTGCCGGCAGCCGGGTATTTTCCGCTATGAAACGTACTCTCGCTTTTGAGGTTTGGATTCGCCGTGGCCTGGGCGTCGCAGTAATCCTGGGCGTGATTGCCATTGCGTTCGGCTGGGATACGAACCTGCTGACGAAGTTTTCCTTCGTAAATACGGCGAAGGCGGAAACGCATTTAATCAGCGTGCTGCGTGGGGAAAAACCGACCGTAATGGCCGCTTCTCCCGCACGGGCCGCCGATACTCAGCCTGTGCTCGATGATGAAGGGCCATTCCCCGACCTTAGCGGCGCGGTGTCGTGGATCAATTCTTCGCCGCTGAGCGCGAAGTCCCTGCGGGGCAAGGTTGTCCTGATCGATTTCTGGACTTATTCCTGCATCAACTGCCTGCGTGCGTTGCCTTACGTGGAAGCGTGGTCCACGAAATACAAGGACGCCGGCCTGGTCGTCATCGGCGTGCATACTCCAGAGTTTGCCTTCGAGAAGGAGCGCGCGAACGTGGAAAAAGCGGTGCGCGATCTGAAGGTCACTTATCCCGTCGCCATCGACAGCGACTACAAGATCTGGCAGGCGTTTAACAACGAATACTGGCCCGCGCATTATTTCATCGATGGCAAGGGACGCATCCGCTATCACCACTTCGGCGAAGGGCAGTATGACGAGTCGGAGCGGGTGATTCAAGAGCTGCTGCGGGAAAATGGGGCGAAGTCGCTTTCGCAGGACGCGGTCAATGTATCGGCGTCCGGTGTAGAAGCTGCGCCGGATCATCAGGATTCTCACTCGCCGGAAACGTACATCGGCTATCGCCGCGCCCAGAATTTCGCGTCCGCTGAACCGGTCGCGCATGATTCGCGCAAGAGTTATACCCCGCTGCCACGGATTTCCCTCAACCAGTGGGCGCTGGGCGGAAGCTGGAAGGTGGGCGAGGAGAATGCCGTGCTGCAGACGGCTCCGGGCAAGATCGTGTTTCGATTTCATGCCCGCGATCTTCATCTGGTGCTGGGTCCGACAAAGAACGGCAAACCAGTGCGGTTCATCGTGAAGCTCGACGGGACACCACCCGGTGATGATCACGGCAGTGACACAGATGCAACCGGGGCCGGGACCGTACAAGAACACCGCTTGTATCAACTCATCCGGCAAAAGGGCCAGGTGGAAGATCGAACGTTTGAAATTGAATTCCTCGATCCGGGCGTGCAGGCTTTTGCTTTTACGTTCGGTTAGCGGTGGCTGAAGGGAGAAGAGTCGATCATGAATCGCCGTCAGTTTCTATTTCGTTCTGCCGTCACAGTTGTTGCCGCCGGCTCGGCCGAGTGGCTGGTGCGTCCGGCGTTGTCTGCGGCTATGCCCGCGTCGACCGGTGACAAAGACTCGGTAAAAATCATCCAGTTCAGCGACGCCGGAAAGAAACTGGGACCGGCCATTGTTCAGAAGGTGCACAAGACGGATGCGGAGTGGCAGAAGCAGTTGAACCCCATGCAGTTTGCAGTGACCCGCAAAGAGGGCACGGAGCGAGCGTTCACGGGCGAGTACTACAATCTGCACGACAAAGGGCTCTATCGCTGTATCTGCTGCGACAATGCTCTGTTTAGCTCGGACACGAAATTTGAATCGGGCACCGGATGGCCAAGCTTCTGGGCTCCGATCGCCCATGAAAACATCCGCACAGCGAATGACGTGAGCCTGGGAGAGCCCCGAACGGCGGTCTCCTGCACCGAATGCGAAGCACATCTTGGACATGTGTTCGACGACGGGCCGCAGCCTACGGGACTGCGTTATTGCATGAACTCGGCATCTCTGAAGTTCGTCAAACGCGCTTAGAAGGGGAGCGAGCGGGAGGCAGGCTTGTCCTTCCTATTTGACGCCCGGAGATCCCGCCCTGCAGCCGTCCTCTTGTGTGTTTTTGTGTGGTTTGCCGCGTGCTAGACTTTCCTAAGCGCACCTTCGTCCCCAGGTTTTCTCCATGGACAATGCCAGCCTCGTCTCATTCGATTCGGCGATCACCAGCCAGCGGGCCCGCATTTTCGACACTACCCTTTCGTCGATTACTGACTTTGCCTACATTTTCGACAAGGACGGCCGGTTTGCCTATGCCAACCAGGCGTTACTGAAGCTCTGGGGTCTGAAGCTGGAAGACGCCGTGGGTAAGAATTTCTTCGATCTGAAATATCCTGACGACCTTGCCCTGCGGCTTCAGCGGCAGATTCAGCAGGTCTTCACCACCCGGCAGATTGTCCGCGACGAAACGCCTTATACGAGTCCTACCGGAGTTACCGGCTACTACGAATACATTTTTAGCCCCGTGATTGATGAGGCTGGGAATGTCGAAGTGGTCGCGGGTTCTACACGGGATATCACTGAGCGAAAGCGAACGGAGCAGGCGTTGCGCGAGAGCGACGAACGCTACCGGATGCTGGCCGAGGCGCTCGAAACCCAGGTGCAGTTCCGTACTCAAGAGTTGCGACGACGCAACGAAGAGATTCTCAACCAGTCGATGCAGATCCGCGAACTGGCGCGGCAACTGCTGCAAGCGCAGGATGATGAGCGGCGGCACATCGCGCGCGAATTGCACGACAGCGCGGGCCAGACTTTGGTTGTACTGACTCTACAGTTGGCCCAACTTGTGGAAGACGCCAGAAAAGCGGCTCCGCAACTGGCTAAGACGGCTGAGGATACCGAGCAGACCGCTCAGCAACTGATGCGCGAGATTCGCACCGCTTCTTATCTTTTGCATCCTCCTTTGCTGGAGGAGAGCGGTCTATCGGCGGCTGTTGAATGGTACGTCCGCGGCCTGGCGGAACGCAGCGGCATCGACATCACCTTCGAAATCGCAGAGAACTTTGAGAGATGTGATCACGATATCGAGCTCATCGTTTTTCGCCTGGTCCAGGAATCATTGACGAATGTCCATCGCCACTCTGGGAGTAAAACCGCTGAGGTTCGGATTGCCCGCCAGGGCGAGAATGTCGTCGTCGAGGTTCAAGACCAAGGCACAGGGATGTCCCCGGATCGGTTGTCTGAGGTTCAATCACGAGGATTTGGCGTTGGTATTCGCGGTATGCGCGAGCGGGTCCACCAGTTTCATGGAGAATTGAATATCGACTCGAACCGCTCGGGTACGACCGTCTCGGTTACTATCCCAGCCCGTAGACTATCCGACCCGCAACTTTAAGGTGCGATTCGCGCACACTTCATTTCGTTTTTGCCTACGAAGCTGCCGACTGTCTCTAAGCAGCAATACGACATAGCAGTTGACCCAGATTCGGCTGGAAGCCTAACATTAGCGCCGTTAAGGGTCGTGTACCCTCATGATCGGCCAGCAGATATCCCATTACCGTGTCCTCGGAAAACTTGGGGGCGGTGGTATGGGCATCGTGTATGAGGCCGAGGATCTCAAGCTCGGACGGCACGTCGCGCTGAAGTTCCTGCCTGAAAATCTTACTGACGACCCGAAAACGCTGGAGCGATTTACCCGCGAGGCGCGGGCGGCGTCGCAACTGAACCATCCCAACATCTGCACCATCCACAGCATTGAGGAAAATAACGGCCATCCTTTCATCGTGATGGAGAAGCTGGAGGGCGAGAGCCTGAAGCAGGCCATCGCGGGTCACGCCATGGAGATCGAGCGAGTTCTCGACGTCGGGGTGCAGGTAGCCGACGCGCTGGTGGCGTCGCACGCCAAAGGCATTGTGCACCGCGACATCAAGCCGGCAAATATTTTTCTGACTCCCAGCGGACAAGTGAAGGTGCTCGACTTCGGGTTGGCCAAGCTCGTCCATAACCTGGGGACAGAGGATGACGGCGCGGACAACTCGCTGACCGCTGTGGGAGTGATTCCGGGCACGGCGGTTTATATGTCTCCGGAACAAGCGCGCAGCGAGACCGTGGATGCGCGCAGCGACCTGTTTTCCTTCGGCGTGGTTATGTATGAGATGGCCACGGGCAAAAAGCCGTTCACGGGAAATAATTCGCTGGTCACGCTGGACGCAGTTCTGCATTCGAAGCCGGTCCCGCCGCGGGAAATAAATCCGAAGATTCCGATCGAACTGGAAGGCATTATCGGCAAGGCGATGGAGAAGGACCGCAACCATCGCTACCAGAGTGCCGCGGAGCTGAAGTCAGATCTGGCGCTGCTGAAGCGCGAGACTGAGTCGGGCCAGGTCAAGAGCGGCACCAATACGGCGAAGCTGCGGGCCGCCACCAGAACCTTTGGGCGAAACACGCGCTGGCAACTGTACCTGCTGCTGGCGACCGCCGGGCTGCTGATTACCGTGCTGTCGGCGGTGGGCGCGTGGTGGTACAAGCATAAGGAAGTGGCTAGCGAAGAACAGAAAAACGCGATTGCAGTACTGCCGCTGCAGAACATGAACGGAGACTTCAACGTCGACTATCTGCGCTTCGCTCTGGCCGATGAACTAACCAGCGTGTTGACCTATGCGCGGTCGCTCGAAGTGCGTCCCTCGTCGGTGACGCGGAAATATGTCGCGCTGGATCTGGATCCGAAAAAAGTTGGGCTGGACCTGCGCGTGGGGCGGCTTTTGATGGGATCGTTTCGCAAGCAGGGCAATCAGTTGATCGTGACCCTGGAAGCGATCGATGTGCCGACCGACCGGTTGCTGTGGCAGGCAACGGTGACGGCTAAGGGAGACGATTTGATCGGGCTGCAGGAGCAACTGAGTCAGCAGGTGCAGCACGGATTGTTACCGGTGCTGGGCGGCGGAGGCGGAGCGGTCGAAACGGCGTCGCGGCCGAAGAATCAGCAGGCCTATGACCTCTATCTACGAAGCGTGGCGGTCCCGCACGATCCTGCGCCGAACAAAGAAGCGATCAAGATGCTGGAGTGGGCGGTGGGGATCGACCCTAGCTACGCGCCGGCATGGGAGGCCCTGGGACAAAGATATTACTGGGATTCAACCTATGGGGAGGGTGGCGAAGAAAAGTTCCAGCGGTCAAATTCGGCCTATGAACGCGCAGTATCGCTCGATCCGAACCGGGTAATGGCGGCGAGCAACCTGATTACCAACCGCGTGGAACGCGGCGAACTGGGACGCGCCTACGACGCGGCCACCGATCTGGTGCGGCGTCGGCCACAGAGCGCCGACGCACACTTTGCCTTGAGCTATGTCCTGCGCTATGCCGGAATGCTGGAGCAGTCTGTGCAGGAATGCAACACGGCGCGAGCGCTCGATCCGGGAAATTTCACCTTCCGTTCATGCGCCTGGTCATTTCTGGAAATGGGCAAAACCGACCGTGCGATGGACTTTGTGCACCTGGACGCTGGGTCGGAGTGGGCGGCATGGGTAACGCCATATGTATATCTGGCGCAAGGCGATGTCGCCGACGCACGGGGTGCGGCCAGAAACATGGCGAAGGCATCGTCGTATCATCGCGACCTAATGGAGGCTTGCACTGCGGCTCAGAAACCGGCGGACCTGCCAAAGATTGTGCGCGAATCGGAATCGTCCGTGATGATGGAACCTGACGCCGAGGCCTGGTATCACGTGGGCGCTCTGATGGCGTACTGCGGACAGAACGAGCCGGCCCTGCGGCTGCTGAAGGCCGCGGTCCAGCAGAATTACTGCGGGTATTCGGCTTTGTTAAGCGATCCTCTGCTGAAGAATCTACGGAAGGACACCGCATTTAACGAAGTGCTGACCGCTTCGAGTAATTGCCAGACGGTGTTGAAGGAAGGGCGGCAGTAAGGGTCAGGCTTTTAACTTCCAGGCTGTCGTTTCTGGTTCGGAAAGACTTCATGCCACTCAGCGCGGGTTTGCCTATGAATGCCAAGGTTATGCAGTCCGAATCTGTGGAAACAATTTGCGTCGGAGCGGGGTTAGGCCCCATCCTTGTAGCGTGAGATATCCTGGACCTGCCAGATTGCCGCGTCGCTCAGGGGGCGGCGGCCATATTACTCTTCAGAACGTATCTTCTTTCGCGCTGAACTTCGTTTGTTTGCTTCTGGTTCTTGCACTGGGCGCAACAGGGCAGGCTCCGGTTGCCGGCCGGTCGTCGGCACAGAATTCGAAAGCTACTGGAGCCGCGAAACCTTCTTCGACTGGTGCTAGCTCCGATCATATTTCTCCTGACCTTGAAGTCCTGTCCGATCCTCCCGGCTTGCGGTATCAGGGCGTTCCGGCGGAGTTGCCGCAGGATCAGGGCATGGCCGGGCTGCGACTGGAGTTGCTGCGATTGGGGACCACGGCGCGGCTGATGCAGGCGGTGGCGCATCCGGACGATGAAGACGGCGGGATGCTGACTCTCGAGGCACGCGGGCATGGCGTGAACACTCTGCTAATGACCTTGAATCGAGGTGAGGGTGGGCAGAACAAGATTGGCAGCAATTTGTCGGATGTGCTGGGCGTGCTGCGGGCAGAGGAACTACTGGCCTCGGACGAGTACTACGGAGTGCAGGAACGGTTTTCACGGGTGGCTGATTTTGGATTTTCGAAGAGCCCAGAAGAAACATTTCAGAAGTGGGGCGGTCACGATACGGCACTGGGCGATATGGTGCGGGTGATTCGAACGTTCCATCCGGATGTAATTGCCGCCCGGTTTTCCGGCACGGAGCGGGATGGGCATGGTCATCATCAGGCTTCGAGCATCCTGGCGAAAGAGGCCTTCCGTGCGGCAGCTGATCCTAAGCGGTTTCCGGAGCAGATCGCCGAGGGGCTGCTACCGTGGCAGGCGAAGAAATTTTATATTGGCAATGTCTGCGGCTTCGGGGCAATGACTTGTCCGGATGCGGACTGGACCTTGAAGTTGAATACCGGTGAAAAGAGCGCGGAGCTGGGCATGTCGTATGCGCAGTTCGCCATGAACGGATTGCGCCATCAGATGTCGCAGGGCGCGGCGAACTGGACTCTGGACGCCGGTGACCGGTTCACGTTTTACCGTCTGGTCGATTCGGTGCTGCCGTCAACGGTGGGCAAGGATGGGCACGAGAAGAGCTTCTTCGATGGGATCGATACTTCGTTGTCGGCACTGGCGGGACGTTTGGGCATGGAAGAGAAGAAGTTTCCCTCGCTGCGTCAGCAACTTGCGGAGGTTGCCCGCGCTGTCGCAGTCGCAACCGAAACGGCGAAAGGTAGTGACGCATCGACGACCATTGCGCCATTGATGAAGGTCGTGGCTGAGTTCGAACGCGTCAACGGCGAAGTAAGCTCGGCGTCTCTGAATGTGGGCGCGAAGCTCGATTTTCTGACTCGGATTGCGAAAAAACAGCGGCAGGCGGAGACGGCACTGAATCTGGCGCTGGGCGTGAGCCTTACGGCGGACGTGTCCTCCGACGGCAAGCCCGAAATTCACGCGCTGAAAGAATCAGACGCGCTTACCACCGTTTCGCCGGGCCAGGAATTTCTGGTGGCGGTAACGTTTCACAACGGCTCGAAACATGCGCTGCTGATCGACCACGTCAAGCTGGAAGTGCCCGCAGGATGGAACACGATCAGCGGGAAAATCAGACCAGAGACGGTCAAGCCCGGAGAAGACTTGCAGACGAATTTCCGTTTGCGCGTCCCCAAGGATACGGCGTATACGCGGCCCTACTGGCATCGAGATAATCCGGACACCGAGGCAGTCAATCACATCGACAACGAGAAATATGTGACGCTTCCCTTCCCGCCTCCGGCGCTGCGGGCGCGGGTGGAGTATTCGCTGGAGGGAGGCGAGACAAAGACTCACAACGGGATTACGTCCGCCGTGGTTACGCCGCTAGTTGACGAGGCGGGAAAGACCGAGTCACGACCGCTGGCGATCGTCCCGGCATTTTCGGTCATGCTCGAGCCGGGCACACAAGTAATTCCGACGCATAACGGAGCAGATTCCGCAGTTACGGTAGGCGTAACCAGCAATCTTACGCGCGCGCTGCACGGAGAACTCCGGCTGGAATTGCCGGCGGGATGGCGCTCGGAGCCAGCGCAGTTTGCCGTCGACACCGCGACTCGCGGGGATAAGCAGGATTTTCAATTCAAAGTCTTCCCCGCGGGATTGCAGGAAGGCCGGGCTACGATTCGCGCGGTTCTTGAATCGGAGGGTGAGAAATACAGCGAGGGCTACACGCTGGTCACGCGTGAAGACCTAGGCAGCTTCTACTATTACCAGCCGGCGCGGCAACGCGTGAGCATCGTCGACGTGCAGGCATCGCATGACCTGCGAGTCGGCTACATCATGGGCGCAGGAGATGACATTCCGACGGTGCTGAATCAGGTCGGGATGGACGTGACCCTGGTCCCGGCGGAAAAACTGGCGACTGAAGATCTGAGCAAATACGGAACCATCGTGCTCGGCATTCGCGCCTACGATACGCAGAAAGACGTCGCGGCCAATAATAAGAGGCTGCTCGATTTCGTCGCCGCGGGTGGAACGCTGGTGGTGCAGTACAACGCGAGCGTAGGAGACTTTAACAGCGGTAAGTTCACGCCTTACCCCGCAGATCTAAGCCGGGCACGGGTTTCCGTGGAAGAGGCTCCAGTGGAAATTCTGGCACCGGACGACCCCGTCTTTCATTATCCGAACACGATCACGGCTCGCGACTTCGACGGCTGGGTGCAGGAACGCGGTTTATATTTCATGAGCAAGTGGGATGAACACTTCACCCCTCTGCTGGCGTGCCACGATCCGGGCGAAGAAATGCAAAAGGGCGGGTTGCTGAAAGCGCATTACGGCAAGGGGATTTATATCTACACGGGTTATGCGTTCTTCCGGCAGTTGCCGGCGGGGGTCCCGGGAGCGGTGCGGCTGTACGTGAATCTGTTGAGCGCAGGGCATGAAAAACAATAGCCGTTTCATGTAGTTCGGTATGTGGTTTCCGAGAAAGCAAGCACACTTATGCGCGCGATTCGCATTCATTCCTACGGCGGGCCGGATGTCATGCAGTGGGAAGAAATCCCCATGCCGGCACCCGGGCCGGGGCAGGCACTGATTCGCGTCGAGGCTGCCAGCGTTAACTTCCTTGACGTTCAAAAGCGGCGCGGGGACCTTGTGGGCCAGGCCTTCTACAAACGAGCCGGCATCGGCAACCCGGAACTTCCGGCAACTCTGGGCAGCCAGGGAGTTGGAATTGTCGAAGCGCTCGGCCCTGACGTCAGCAAGGTGCGGGTTGGAGATCGCGTTGTCTTTGCGGGAAGCTCCTACGCTACTCATGCTCTGGCCCCAGCCGACTGGTTGATCCCCGTACCTGAAGGCATCAGTGTCGAGCAGGCAGCCGCAGGCATGAATCAGGGATTCTTGGCTTATGCTTTCACCCATTGCGCCTATCCCATCAAACCCGGCGACTGGTGTCTGATCCATGCAGCGGCCGGAGGCATCGGACTCCTGCTGTGTCAGATGGCTAAACTCCGCGAGGGGCGCGTGATTGGTGTGACTTCCAGCGAGGAGAAGGCCAGTTTTGCGCGAGAGGCAGGGGCAGCCGAAGTCATTATTTCCACGCAGTCTGACATTGCGAAGGATGCGCGACGTTTAACCGGCGGTCGCGGAGTCGCCGTCGTTTACGACGGCGTAGGAAAAGACACTTTCGATGCGAGCCTCGACAGTTTGGCTCCCGGCGGATATCTCGTGGTCTACGGCCAGTCCAGTGGATACGTGCCTCCGTTCGACCTGATGACGTTGCAGGAAAAGGGCTCCCTGTTTCTCACCCGGACGAACGGACTCCCTTACGTCAAGGAGTATCCTCGTTACCTCGAGCAGTTCGTAGCATGGATCAAGCAGGGAAAACTCTCCATCAGAATTGATCGCACCTACCCTCTCGCCGACGCCGCCCGGGCACATGCAGCATTCGAACAGCGGCAAGTGAGCGGGAGAGTTTTACTTCTTCCCTAGTCAACAGTGCTTCGACCCACTCGATGCAGCCCCCATCTCAAAGCGAAGCAAATTCCCCCGGCTTGATTCGCGGTATGGGGCTATGGTCAGCCACTTCGCTCAATATGATCGACATGATCGGCGTGGGCCCGTTTATCACCATGCCGCTTGTAGTGAGCGCGATGGGCGGCCCGCAGGCGTTGCTGGGGTGGGTTGCGGGCGCGCTGCTGGCGGTGTGTGACGGACTGGTATCGGCGGAATTGGGCGCAGCTCTGCCGGCCTCGGGCGGATCGTATCGCTATCTCCGTGAGATGTACGGGCCGAAGAAATGGGGACGGCTGATCTCGTTCCTTTTTATCTGGCAGGTGTCATTTTCCGCGCCACTCTCGATTGCGACCGGGTGCATCGGCCTGGCTGGTTATGCCGCGTATTACTGGCCTGGACTGGATACGGTATACGCACACCATGAGGCGGCGGCGCATGTTCCCTGGCTTGGAACGCTGCAGGCCAACTGGATTGTCACCCCCGGAACGGCCGTTGCCATCTTGATCTGCTTCTTGACCGTGTTGCTGCTCTACCGCAACATCACGGCTATCGGGCGGCTGTCGAAAATATTGTGGTTCGGTGTGATGGGAACGATTGGCTGGATCATTTTCGCCGGGCTGACACACTTCAATGCCGCGCGGGCTTTTGATTTCCCCCCGGGGGCATTCACCCTCTCCCGCCACTTTCTGACGGGCCTGGGCGGAGCCATGCTCATCGCGACCTACGATTATTGGGGCTATTACAACGTAAGTTTTCTGGGGGACGAGATCAAAGACCCGGAGAAGAACATTCCGCGGGCTCTGTTGCTCTCCATTCTGCTGGTGGCCTGTCTATATCTCATGATGAACCTGTGCGTCCTCGCCGTCGTGCCATGGCGGGAGATGATGCATGCGGGACAGAACAACAGTGGCTTGTATGTTGTGTCATTGTTCATGCAAAGAGTGTATGGCGCGTGGGCGGCACGGCTCGTGACAGGGCTGGTGATCGTGACGGCGTTTGCGTCAGTGTTTTCGCTGATGCTCGGGTACTCGCGGGTTCCGTACGCGGCGGCAAAGGATGGCAATTACTTCAAAGTTTTTGCCAAGGTACATCCAGTGCACCGTTTCCCACATGTTTCTCTTTTGGCGCTGGGACTAGTGGCAGCGGCCTTCTGTTTCTTGCGGTTGAAGGATGCGATCGCGGCGCTGGTGGTGATCCGGTTGATCCTGCAGTTTCTGGTGCAGGCGGTAGGAGTGATTGTACTGAGGATCACACGGCCGGAAATGCGGCGTCCATTCCGGATGTGGCTGTATCCGCTACCGGCGCTGCTGGCGACTGCAGGATTTCTCTTCATTCTGTTCAATCGCGAAAACTGGCAGAAGGAAATGCGGTACGCGGCGGTGATTCTGTTGACCGGAGTGATCATCTACACGGTCCGTGCATGGCGGGCGCGGGACTGGCCTTTCGCGGCAGCTGGCGCGGTTGCAGATTCTTCCGGGTAACGGACTCCACTGGCAAACCGCAAAGCCTTTACCACAGGGGACACAGAGCAACACAGAGCAATACAGGGTAACGCAGAGACGGCGTGGCGGATCAGGTTTCAATTCCGGCGGTGGACGACGCGAGTATTCGACGCGCGGAGATGGCTTGGGAGCCGCTGCGGGAGCCGCTGTTTCGTTCCCTATGGATAGCCGCGGTAATTTCCTACACCGGCACTTGGATGCAGAACGTGGGCGCGGGCTGGCTGATGACGCAGCTCACGACTTCGCCCCTTATGGTCAGCCTGGTGCAGGCTGCGGCGGCGATTCCCGTATTCATCGTCGTGTTGCCCGCAGGGGCGTTGGCCGACATGGTCGACCGGCGACGCCTGCTGCTGTTCACGCAAAGTTGGATGGTGGTCGCGTCGGCCGCGTTGGGGGTGCTGACGCTGCGTCACTCGGTCAGTCCGTGGATGCTGCTAGCGTTCACATTTCTGCTGGGGCTGGGCGCGGTGATGAATGATCCGGCGTGGCAGGCGATTACACCCGATGTGGTTTCGCCGCCTCGTCATGCCGCGGCTGTGGCGTTGAACTCTGCGGGATTCAACGTGGCGCGCGCAGTGGGTCCAGCGCTCGGCGGAATTGTGGTTGCCGCCGCGGGCGCAGGATGGTCGTTCCTTTTGAATGCAGCATCGTTTTTCGGCGTAATCTTCTTTCTGTGCCAGTGGCAACGCGCTCGGCTTGAGCCGCGGCAGACGCGTAAGATTCGCCATGCGATTTCTGAGGGCTTCCGTCACGTGCGGGGCGCGCCACCTGTGAAGTCGGTATTGATCCGTACAGCAGCATTCAGCATCGGCGCAACGTCGCTGCTGGCACTGCTTCCGGTGATTTGCCAGCCGCACGGGGCACAGGGATACGGCTTCCTGCTCACCTGCTTCGGACTGGGAGCGCTTGCCGGCGCGGCCGTGCTGCCACGATTGCGCTCGCGTTATTCGGTCGACGGCCTGGTCGCCGGAGCGACCGTCGTCTTTGCCGCCACGACCTTCCTGGCAGGACAAGTGCATGTATTTGAGTGGCTGTGTCTGGTATTGTTTACGGCGGGAACGGCTTGGATCGGCATCCTGGCGTGCTTTAACGTTGTGGCTCAGACCATGTGTCCTTCGTGGATGCGGGCGCGGGCGCTCTCCATGTATCTGCTGGTCTTGCAGGGAGGAATGGCGGTAGGCAGCGCAGTCTGGGGTTGGTTGGCGGCACGGCAAGGTGTGCCGGCAGCACTGGCGTGGTCAGCACTGGCGATGGTGGCGGGTTTGAGCACGATCCGGCGGCATCGCCTGGGCGCGGCGGAGTTGCAGATGACTCCCGCCGTCGTAAGAGACTAAGGAGGAATTTATGAAGAAGTTCCTGGGACTGATGGCATGCTGTGTAGCGTTGGCGATTGCAGCCACAGCGCAGACTACGAAGCCGAAGGAAGAACATCGCACGGTCACGCAGACTCTCGACCGGACCGTCAGCAATCTCGAGCACGAATTCACTCCTGCAGCGGATGCGATGCCTGAGGATAAATTTGGATTTGCCCCGACCGACGGAGAATTCAAAGGCGTGCGAACTTATGCGCAGCAGATTAAACACGTCGCCGCAGTGAACTACGAACTGGGAGCTGCGCTTCTCGAACAAAAGCCTCCGGTGGATATTGGCGACGAATCGGGTCCGGCCTCGATGACGTCAAAGGCTGACGTACTGAAATACCTGAAAGAATCCTTCGCGTATGTTCACAAGGCGATTGCGACTATTAACGAGAAGAATCTAGTGGAGACGGTACGGAGTCCGTTCGGAGAAGGATCGGTGACGCGGTTGAGCCTGGCCACGACGGTTGCCGTGCATGGTTTTGATCACTACGGACAGATGGTGGTGTATCTGCGAATGAACGGGATCGTGCCGCCCGCCAGCCGGTGATGCTGCAGAAAGCCCGCCCGCGCCAAAAAGCCCATTGACTTCTGTGGCTTCCCCTTCCATCCCTACGGCACGCAGCGAACCGCTATCCTCCAGTTCCGGACAACGTCACACTCTGCGGGCTGCCGCCCCCGCCATCGGTTACGCCTAACGTCGCGCTACGCGTGCCGGTGGCTGTGGGCTTGAAGGTCACGCTCATGGTGCAACTCGCCCCCGCAGCCAATGAACTCCCGCAAGTGTGGGTTTGAGAAAAATCTCCCGCATTAGTTCCTGTGATTGCTATGCCGCTGATGGTCAGACTTGCCGTGCCCACATTCTTGAGGGTCACGGTTTTCGCCGTGCTGGACGTCCCGGTGGTCACGGTGCCGAAGCTCAGGCTGGTGGGTGTCAGCTTCGCGGTGGTACCGACTCCTGTCAGCGTCACCACCTGCGGACTCCCTGCACCACCGTCGGTTACGTCCAGCGTTGCGCTGCGCGTCCCGGTCGTGGTGGGCTTGAAGGTCACGCTGATTGTGCAACTCGCCGCTGCTGCCAGCGAAGTTCCGCAGGTCGTCGTTTCGGAATAATCTCCGGGGTTGGTTCCTCCGATCGCGATGCTGGTGATGCTCAGGCTTGCGGTGCCGATGTTCTTCAACGTCACTGTTTTCGCTGAACTCACCGATCCGTTGGCCAGTGTGCCGAAGTTCAGGTTGCTGGGTGTCAGCTCGGCGGTAGTGCCGATTCCGGTCAAAGAAACCGGTTGCGGACTGCCCGCCGCACTGTCTGTAACATCGAGCGTCGCGCTACGCGTCCCAGTGGTTATGGGCTTAAATATGACGCTGATGGTGCAACTTGCCCCCGCCGCGAGAGAAGTTCCGCAGGTTGTGGTTTTGGCAAAGTCCCCAGGATCGGTGCCTGCAATCGCTATGCCGCTGATAGTCAGACTTGCGGTGCCGATGTTCTTCAACGTCAGCGTTTTCGCCGCACTCGTCAGTCCGGTGGCGAGTGTACCGAAGTTCACGCTGGCGGGAGTTAGGTTCGCGGTCGTGCCGACCCCCGTCAGTGCAACTGGTTGCGGACTTCCTGCTGCACCGTCGGTAACATCTAGTGTCGCGCTGCGCGTCCCAGTCGCCGTGGGTTTGAATGTGACACTGATCGTGCAGCTTGCTCCCGCCGCCAGCGAAGTTCCGCATGTGGTGGTTTCAGCAAAGTCTCCAGGATCAGTTCCTTTGATCGCAACGCCGCTGATGGCCAGACTTGCCGTGCCAATGTTCTTCAGCATGACCGTTTTCGCCGCACTCGTCGATCCGGTGGCCAGTGTGCCGAAGTTCACGGTGGCGGGAGTGAGTTCCGCAGTGGTTCCTACCCCACTCAGCGCGACCCCCTGTGGACTACCTGAGGCATTGTCCGTGATACCCAAGGTCGCGCTGCGCGCTCCGGTGGCTGTGGGCTTGAACGTCACGCTGATGGTGCAAGTTGCCCCCGCGGCCAGCGAAGCTCCGCAAGTTGTAGTTTTTGCAAAGTCCCCCGGGTCAGCCCCCGTGATCGCGATGCCGCTCACGGTCAAACTCGCCGTGCCCGTGTTCTTGACGGTTACAATCTTCGCCGCGCTCGAGGTCCCGGTTGCCTGAGCCGAAAAGGTCAGGCTGGTCGCAGACAACGTGACCACAGGAGCGCTGCTGATGGTAGACCCGATCTCGAAGACCGTGCCGCCGACGGTGCCGGTGTTATTAGGGCCATCGGCGCCGCCGTAGGCAGTGGTGCCATACAGGTTGCCGGAGGCATCGAGGATCAGACTGGCGGAAGGATTGGCTCCGTCCGTGGTGCTGAGGTTGAAGTTATGTATTACGCTTTCGATCCAGCCGCCACCACTCTGTGGCGACAACTCGAAGACCGCGCCGTAACCGTTGGCGCCGCCGTGGTAAGTCGTGCCGTAGAGATTCCCACTGGCGTCGAAAACCAGCCCGGCGAGGGGATTGATGCCATCGCCTTCATAGGCGCCGAAGCTGTGCAGCACCTGGAAAGTCCATGTGTTGCCAGTCGCCGGAGACAACTCAAACAGCGTGCCATCCAGGCCGAAACCGTTTCCGCCGTAGTGCGCGGTGCCATAGATGTTGCCGACAGCATCGAGGACGACGCCGCCATCGATCTCGTAGCCTTGCGGACCACCGCCGCCGAAGTTGTAGATTACTTTCTCGGTCCAGCCACCGCCGCCAGCGGGCGACAACTCGAAGACCGTTCCGCCTCCTTGCAGATCCTGAGCCGTTCCGCCATCGGCAGTGGTGCCGTAGAGATTGCCGTTGGCATCGAAGACCAGGGTGCTGGCGGGGAAGAAACCGTCGGTTTGACTGAGATAGCTGAAGTTGTAAAGCACCGTCTCGGTCCAGGTGCTGCCGGTTCCGGGGGATAACTCGAAGACTGTCCCGTAGCCGCCCCCGAACGTTGTGTCGGACTCACCGCCAATATTGGTGGTGCCGTAGAGATTGCCCTTGCTGTCGAATACAAGGCCTGCCTCAGGACTCTTTCCGTCAGCCAGGTTGACGCCGAAGCTGTACAACACCTTCTCAGTCCATGTGCTGCTGGTCCCCGGTGATAACTCGAAGGTTGTCCCCAAGCCATAGCTGCCACCGGCTAGAGTTGTGCCATACAGATTACCCTTTGAATCGAAGATCAGTTTGGCGATCGGGAGAGCTCCGTCGCTGGTCGAGGCGCCAAAATTGTAGATCACTTTTTCCGTGTAGCCTCCGCCGGTTTTCGGCGACAACTCGAAGGCCGTGCCGGCAGTCGTGGTGTTTCCAGAATAATTAATGTCGTTGGGGCCACCGTATTTAGTGGTGCCGTAGAAATTGCCCTTGCTGTCGGAAACGAGACTGGCGAGAGGTACTCCGCCGTCATCGGAGATCGCGCCAAAGCTATACAGCAATTTTTCGGTCGGAGGAATCACAACCTTGATCGTGTATTTTGACGATCCCACGGCGCTGTCGCCATATCCCGATGCGATTGCGATCGCTTCAATGGTCTCGGTCGATTTAACTGAGATTGGTCCCGTGTATTTGGTGGATGAGGTCGTCGGAGTGGTTCCGTTCGTGGTGTAGTAGATGGCTGCGCCGGGCGCTGCGTCGGTGATGGTCACCGATTGCGCCGCAGTATAAGTGCCCGCGGGCGGAGAGAACCATGGCGTAGCGGCGACGCTCCCGATCTGGTAGTTTGCGGCTGCCGCGGCCGACTGCGGGAGTGAGGCGGAAATAGCATACGCCGTTATTGTTTCGGAACTCGACACCTTGACGGGTGACTTGTATTGCGTGGGAGAGATGCCTCCGTTGATGGTGTAATAGATGGTTGAATTTGCAGCGGCGTCGGAGATGGTTACCGTCTGCGCCGCGCTGTAGGCTCCGCCCGCGGGCGAGAACTTGGGACTTGGTGTAACGACACCCGCCAGTTTGAAGACTGTGCCATACTGTCCGACGCTATTGGTCCCGCCGGACGATGTAGTGCCGTAAAGATTCCCGGCTGCGTCGAAGACCAGGCTTGATTCCGGTGCGTGGCCGTCTGACAGAGCCGCTGCGAAGGCGTACAAGATCTTCTCCGTCCAGGTTCCCCCGGAGCGCGACAACTCGTAGACCGTACCCTCGCTGGAGATTTCGACGCCTCCGGCAAACGTGGTGCCGTAGAGATTGCCCGCAGCATCGAAGATCAAATTGCCGACCGGAGTTACTCCATCCGTGGTCCCGTTCGCATTCCCAGTGAAGCTGTACAGAACCTGCTCGGTCCAAACGCCTCCTACTTTCGACAATTCGTAAACAGTCCCCAGGTGATTTCCGTTCCCGTAAGATCCGCCGATCTGCGTATTGCCGTAGAGATTGCCTTGAGCGTCGATGATTACGCCAGCCAAGGGATTGGCTCCGTCTACACCGTTGATATCGAAGCTGTGCAGCACCGTCTCGGTCCAGGTTCCTCCGGTACCCGGCGTCAACTCATACACCGTGCCATAGTTAAAGACGCCGCCCAGGTCTGTGGTTCCATATAGATTTCCGGCCGCGTCGAAGGTCAGGCCAGATACGGGACTGATCCCATCGGTGGTGTTGGCGCCGAAGTTGTGAATGATCTTTTCCGTCCAAGTTCCTCCGGTGCCAGGAGACAGCTCGAACACCGTACCGTCATAGGGCGTTGCTCCGTTCGCACCGCCCGTGAAGGTCGTGCCGTAGAGATTGCCCTTGGAATCGAAGACCAGGTTTCCACGTCTTGGACTCGCCCCATCGGTGAGGCCACCCTTAAAGCTATAAATCAACTTCTCGGTCCAGGCACCGCCTGATCCTGGCGATAGCTCGAAGACTGCTCCCTGGCCATTCGCTCCGCCTGCGTTGGTCGTGCCGTAGAGGTTGCCCTTGGAGTCGAAGATCACTCCACCGTAAGGCTCGGTTCCGTCGCCGGTGTAGACGCCGAAGCTGTAGAGCACCTTTTCCGTCCACGCTCCACCCGACGCGGGTGACAGCTCGTAGGCCGTGCCATCGAAGCTGAAGGGAGCTCCTACCGTGCCGCCATACACGCTCGTACCGTAGAAATTTCCGGCGCCATCAGCGGTCAGCCCGGCGAACGGGTAGAGTGCGTCAGAGCCTCCGTAGACGAAGCTGTAGATAACCGATTCCTGCGCGGTGGCCATGTGCGTACCAACGACGAGCAGCGCCGCCGAAATCACTGTCATCACAATTCCACGTTGCTTCATAGCGGCTCTCCTGGGAAATTTGGTGGAAACCTTTCGAACGTTCGGTGCCGGGGCAAGTCCTTGTGGCCGGCTCCACGCGACAAGGTTCAGCGTGGCGCAAGCGCGGGCGTATTGCCGCTCCCGTCGCGCGGCATAGCGCTGCTGCCCTTCGGCGGCAACAGAATCGCCCCCAGCACGAGGACGCACAGAGTGATCCCCATCACGACCAGCATCCTCCGGGCGAGATTGGAACGAAACATGCGCATGTAAGCTCTTTAGAATCACTATGTCTCGCGGTGTTGAATCGGGCCGCAAAACTGGCAAACCGGGGCAAGTTCCCGGTTTCGCCGGCCTCGGGGCAGATGTATACTTACGCGTCCGTCCTCCCCCAGGGCAAGAGACAGAATCGGATACAACCGGGCATTACCGGGCACATCCGCCTTCTTGAGCATTCATGGGACAATCCGCACCAAATAACTTCGAGCGGCGTCTGGATTCATGGAAGGAGATTGCTGCCTTCTTTGGACGGGACGAAAGAACCGTCCGGCGCTGGGAGAAAGAGAATTCCCTGCCAGTCCACCGCGTTCCAGGTGGGGCCAAGGGACGTGTATACGCCTACGAGGCTGAGCTGCGCGAGTGGCTCAGCACGCCGCTGGCGGTCGAGAGCGCGAGCGGGACGCGGCAGTCGCAAGTGCTCCCGATTGACTGCGTTCGCCGGCACTTGAATCTGCGCTCAGCGGGAAAGTGGGCAGGAGCGTTGGCTCTGGGAGTGACGCTGACGGTCGGAGTTTTTGCCTATCGCAAGGCTCACCGCTTTGCAGTAAATGCTTCGGAGACGCGCGCTGGTCGAGCGATACATGGCAAAGCGGCCAACCCGGAAGCTGAAGACTTCTATCTGAAGGGCCGTTACTACTGGAACAAGCGAACTCCAGAAGACTTAAACAAAGCCCTCGACTATTTCATGCAAGCGGTTGTGCATGATCCGAACTACGCGCAGGCTTATGTCGGGCTCGCGGATTGTTACAACCTCATGCGGGAGTACACGCTGATGCCCTCGAGCGAGGCCTATCCTCGCGCCCTGGCGGCGGCGAGGAAAGCGGTAGAGCTTGACCCTCTGTCGTCCGAGGCTCACGCGTCGCTGGCCTTTGTGTCATTCTTTGGGACCTGGGACCTCGCCACCGGTGAGCGGGAATTCCGCCGTGCCATTGAACTCAATCCCAGCAATCCAGTGCCGCATCAGTGGTATGCCAACGCACTACTGGCGCTTCACCGGTTGCCAGAATCGTTGGCGGAAATTGATCGGGCCCAGGCCCTGGACGCCGCTTCCAGTTCGATCCTGGCCGACAAGGGAAATATCCTCTCGGTGGCCAGCCGCCAAGACGAGGCCATCGCCCTCTTGAAACAGATGGAGAGCCGCGAGCCGGGCTTTCGCTCACCTCACGATTACCTCAGAGGCGCCTACCTGCGAGCGCATGATTATCCCAACTATCTCGTCGAGTTGCGGAAGGATGCGTTGCTGCTGCGGGATGAACATGAGCTGGCAGTCGCGGACGCGGCCGGCACAGGATTCACTGCGGGCGGAGCGCGAGGCATGTTTGAAGCGGAGCTGAAGGTCCAGAAAAAGCTTTACGCCCAGAACCAGATTCCGCCCACCGCGCTCGCTCAGACCCTCGGCGCGTTGGGAAGCAGGGGCGAAGCTCTCCGTTATCTGAAGATCGCGTACGAGCAACGAGACAGCCAGCTGCTCTTTGCCAAGGTTTATTGCGAACTCGACAGCTTGCACGATGAACCTGGCTACCACGAACTGCTTGCCCGGATGAATCTCCCGATATAGTTCAAGGCCGCAACGCGCGCGCCCCGCGTAACGTGATTGACGTGGAAACAAGTTCGGCGGCCAGTTTGTTCCGCGCAAGATGGGCCGCAACGGCCCGGCGAGCTTTCTGCTCCGAAGTGCGAGGATCAAGAAAAATCAGCACCGACGGGCCTGCCCCGCTGAGCACCGCGCCCAGCATTCCATCTTTTCCCTTCAACTGCTGCAAACATGGAAGCAACGGACAGAGCGCCGCGCGATAAGGCTGGTGAATGCGATCGTCGAGAGCGGCGCCGAGCAGGTCGGGACGTCCCTGCATGAATGCCGCAAGCAGCAGCATGGAATTCTGCACGTTGGTGACAGCATCGGCCCGGGAATATTGCGCCGGCAGCACTCCGCGTGCGGCTTCGGTGGCGAGACTCTCCTCAGGTATTGCGAGCAACAGCGGCCACTTCCCTCTCGGCCGGATGCACACTACCTGGGCCTCAGCCTCGCCCGACATCCGCGCAACGGTCAGACCGCCCATCCAGCAGGCGGATGCGTTGTCGGGGTGATGCTCGCGGCGGGAAGCTTCCCCGACGGTCTGGGCGTCGTTCCAGCGTAACCGGCCGAAATGACCGGCAAGAGCAATGCCTGCCAAACGCGCAGCCGCGGATGATCCGCAGCCTTTGCCGATGGGAATTTCGTTTGCGATGCGAATCGACAGGGGTGTGATGGACCGGCCGTTCGCTTCGAGGACTTCACGGTACGTTTTTACGATGAGATGGTCTTCAAGCTTCTCGCAGACGATGCGGTCGCGGCCAGTTGCGTTCAGCGAGAATTCATCGGCCGCGCGCGCATCGATCTTGATGTAGAAATCCATGGCGATCGCGGCTGCGTCAAATGCCGGACCGAGATTCGCCGATGTAGCTGGGAGCACCAACCGGAGCGGGCGTTTCGAGCTTACGGTTTTCTTCGAAGGCATGCGGAGTTTAAGATTTCTCGGCTTGTTCCAGAGTGCGGATTACCGCGTCCAGATTAGCGTCCAGAACGATCGGTGGCCGTCGCAGTGCGTTCAGCGCACTCGCGGATTCATGTCCTTTGAACAGTTCGCCGCGATGAAACTCGATCGTGAAGTCGGGATCCTTCAGCAGATTTCCGGTCAACACCAGAACCACAGTTTCATCCGGCGTTACAAACTTCTGTTTCACCAGCTTCTTCAACCCGGCAAGCGTCACAGCCGACGCGGGTTCGCAGCCGATGCCTTCCGCGCCGATCTCGGCCTTGGCTTGCGCGATCTCGATCTCGCTGACTTCCTCGCAGGAGCCAGCGGTCGCCTCGATCACTTGAACCGCTTTCTTCCACGAGGCCGGATTGCCGATGCGGATCGCGGTAGCACGCGTTTCGGCGTTTACGCTGACTAGGGATTTGCCACCGGCTTCGCGCATTGTACGCACCAGAGCATTCGCGCCTTCGGCTTGAATGACGGACAGCTTTGGGAGGCGGGAGATCAGGCCGAGATCGCGCATTTCAAGCAGGGCCTTGCCGATGGCGGAACTGTTTCCCAGATTTCCGCCCGGAACGATAATGTGGTCGGGAGGTTGCCAGTCCAGTTGCTCGAGCAGTTCGATAGCGAGCGTCTTCTGCCCTTCAAGCCGAAAGGGATTGATGGAGTTCAGTTGATACACGGGCGCGCTCAGAACGAGTTCCTGCAGCAGGTGGAGGCATCCGTCGAAATCGGTGCGCAACTGGCAGGTTACGGCACCGTAATCGAGAGCCTGCGAAAGTTTGCTCCAGGAAATCTTGCCTTCAGGCACGAGTACCAGGCCGCGCAGGCCGCCCCGTGCGGCGTATGCGGCCATGGAAGCTGAAGTATTTCCCGTAGAAGCGCATGCAACCCAGCGAAATCCGGCGCGGCGCGCGAACGTCGCAGCGACCGTCATCCCCGTATCTTTGAATGAACCCGTGGGATTCATCCCTTGATGCTTCGCCAGCAGCCGGGGAACACCGGCGATACGCGCACATTGCGGAAGCTCGTAAAGCGGAGTATTGCCTTCGCGCAGCGTGATCGCTTGCCCGTCGTTTTCAAGCGCGGGGAGTAAATCGCGGAAACGCCAGACTCCACTCAGATCGATCGTGCTGGATGAAAGCCGGCGATCGCGCCACATCGATTTCAACTCTTGTGCGTTGGGTCTGGTTTTCTTCCACGAAGGATAGGTTATTTCCAGCAGGTCTCCACACTGCGGGCAGCGGAAGTTCTGGCCCGCGGTATCGCTCCGATCGCCACAGGCGATGCAGCGGAATGAGAAAGTCGACTGTCCCACGCCGGGCGTAGAAGTGGAAGAAGGAGGCATGAGCCGGATCTATTTCTTTCCCCGCAGGTATTGGTCGGTCTTGTTGATCCAGTCGGCGCGCGGCGGCGCGAACACGTCAAGGTCGATCGTATCCTGGAGCGCCTCGGCTTTATGGGGCATGTGCGACGGGATGCACAGCACTTCGCCAGCGTTGACGACTATCTCCTTGCCATCGATCCAGAACTTCAGTGCGCCATCGAGAATGTAGGTGATTTGTTCGTTGTGATGGCTATGCTCGGGGACGATACATCCCTTCTTCAACAGCACACGTGCCAGCATGATCTCCTGGCCGACCACGAATTGGCGCTGCAGCAGCGGGTTGAGGTCTTCGAGCGGAATGCTGTGCCAGGGAGTGTATTGTAATGCGGCCGCAGTCGCAGGGCGCTTAGCCACGGTTCGCTTCGCGCGAGCGCGGGATTTCATGCCCTTCGCCTTCTTACTGGCCGGAGTTTTCGACTTTGATTTCTTCGCCATGGAATCAGTGCACTCTGCCTTCGTACAATTTCACTGCGGTGTCATGAAGATAGGCATGGGCCATCTCCAACGCACGGGCTTCGGTGATTTCATTTTCGGAGATCATTTCGGCCAGAGCCGCAGCCAGCGCGGTGCGTGACGACTGCACGCCCAGCCAGTAGCTCTCTTCCGCCCCCAGCACTTCATTGTAAGGGAAACAATCCGTACCAAAGGTGATCTTGTCGGGAAAAGTTTCCAGCCACTGCTTGAGCGTGTCCTTGAAGGCGGAGGGATACTGGATAAGTTCGCCGAGCGAGGAATCGAGGTAAACATTCTTCATGGCGGCGAGCCAGATGGCTTCGCGTTCCAGAGGGTAGCCACCATGGATCATTACGAACGTGGTGCTCTGGTAGCGCGGATCTTTCAGCACACCCTCCAGATTCATGATGTTGCTCTCGCTGAAGTTGAAGTAATTGCCAATCCCGGCCGCGGTGTGAATGTGCACAGGGAGATGCTGGCGACCGCCTTCCTGAACGAGATAGCGGAAAATGTAGTCCTGGAAAGTGCGGTATTCCTTTTCACGGGGAACGCCGCCGGAGACGTATTGCTGATAAATATCTTCCGCTTGCTGTCGCGTCGGATCTGAAAAGGTCGTGGGACGGAAGTACGCTACTTCAAACTTCATGGCGATGCCGCCCTTCTTCTTGTTGTCTTCCAGAGCCTGGCTGATGAACTTCAGATAGCCGTCGAATCCGGCGGGCAGCTTGCTCACGCCCTCCTGCCGCATCCAGCGGTGCAGCATTTTCTCCTGCAGCGGAATGTAGACTGCTTCGTCGGGATTGCGTGCCGCCTCGCGCTCATTGTTGAAGGGCCACAAGAACGAGTCGGCGAAAAACACCCATGGAAAACGATGGGGATCGAGATAGTCCGGCATGGCGACGCGATTCGCGACCGAACTTTCGGTGTTGATTTTGTCGAGAATCAGATTGAAATAGGCTGCACCGGGATACTGCTTTTTCAGTTCCGCTTTTTTCGCGATCAGCCACTTGGCGTGTTCGGGAGAAAAATCATCGTAGGGATAGCTAAACAGAGCCCTGGCGGCGGCAATCAGCTCAGGATTGTCGTCGCGCGTGCGTAGAGGAAGGTTCGTGTCGGGAGCCGAGGCCATGGCGTCAATGTCGGGATCGTCGGCGTATCCGGGATGAGCATGGTGATCGAAGGCGGGAATCTTTTCAATCTGCGGCAACAGGCGCTGGTAGATCTGCTGCACGTCGGGACCCGGAAAGGGCCGGGCTTGGGCGCCAGACAAAGACGGGAGCCCCATTGCGGCGCAGGCGCACAGAAGGATTTGTTTCATGAGCATCGTTCCGTTTTTCATCATCGTGGCGCCGCAGGCACCCTATTTTCCTGCCAGAGTTCTGTCAGACCGCAGGAGATCTTCATGATTCGCGCCATGGTATCTTGCAGACAGGATCATGGATGTTTATCGTGATCCGGCGTATTGAAGGTCACCATGACCCTGGCAAACTTCCAATCTCCGTTACTCTCCCGATGCAGCACGCGCAACAGTTTGCCCTGAGTCTGCGTCACCGGCTTACCTGGGGCTTCGCGAAATCCGGCACCAAAATAGCCCCACTCAAATGCCCAGTCGGCTAACACCTGTACATCCCGAATGTCTGGCTTGTAACTGACGATGGCAGCCCCGGGCGCTTCCTTCATAAACCGCACATCGGCCGCGTAAATTGCCGCCTTGCCTACATCGACCGGTTCATCCGGTTCTATTCGGACCGCATCGTCCGCCCATTCTTCCTGAAGCGCTTTTGGATCATTCAGGAGCGTGACCCGTTGATCCAATTGATGCAACTTTTCGACGCCTGCCGTATCGTTGTTGTTTTTTGCGAACACGATGCGCGAAGGCACGCCCTCGGCATTCCACACCCGTCCAGCAATGATGCCAAGAGCAAACGACACGATGACTCCATAGAGCCATGGTTTTCGAAAGCTTCTAGTCATAGACCTCCGGTTTCAGACCGTTGTGAACTATAAGCCTTTATATATGCCGCCATCGACCAAGACGGTCTGTCCAGTGATGTAGGAGGCACGCTCCGAGGCCAGCCACACGATGGTTTCTGCGAGTTCCCGAGGCTGACCGATACGCTTCAGCGGAGCGTCGGCGGCCCATGCTTCGAACATTTCCTGCTCGGTCTTTCCCGAGGCGGTAGATCGCGATTTTGCCAAATTCTTCAGACGATCCGTGGCAGTAAATCCCGGACCCACATTGTTGACCAGGATTCCATCTTTGCCGAATTCGTTGGCCAGGCTCTTGACCAACCCGACGACGGCGGCCCGGACTGCGTTCGATAGAACAAGATCAGCGATCGGTTGCTTGGTAGTGATCGACGTGATGGTGATGATCCGTCCCCAATGCTTGCGCTGCATGTGCGGAATGACCTCACGAGCGAAGTAGACTGTGCTGAGAAAATTCAGATCGATGGCGCGCTGCCAGTCGTCGAGACTGGCGGCCAGAAACCCCTTGGCTGGCGGACCGCCGGCGTTGGTGACACAGATATCGATACTGCCAAATTTATCCGCTACAGAGGCAACGAACCGGCTGACGGCAACGGGATCGCCCACGTCGCAGATTTCGGCGAACACTTCCGCAGCATGCTGCTTTCTGATTCTCTCTGCCGCGGCCTGCAGGGTCGCCTGGTTACGGGCGCACATAGCGACGCGGCAACCTTCGGCGGCGAAAGCTTCGGCGGTCGCGAGGCCAAGTCCCTGACTGGATGCGGCCACCAGCGCCACACGGTTCTTCAGTCCCATGTCCATGAGCGTGGAATTATAAATGGTGATCGAGCAGCAGTGGTCGCGCATGTCAGGCGCCTTCGCGTTTTCCTTGCCGGAGCCTGACGGACGCGATTACTCTGATAGTCATGAAACGTCGCACCCGCCGTCCTGAAACCGCTGCTGTGCGCGGCGCAGCCGATCTGGAGAAGAAAAACGGTCCGGTCGCCACCCCGATCTACCAGACCTCCACGTTCGAAGTCACAGATAACGACGAGCAGCAGCGCGTCACTGAAACCGATCGCTACTACACGCGATGGGGCAATCCGACGATCACGGTCGCCGAAGGGACCGTAGCGGAACTCGAGGGCACCGAGGCGGCCCGCACCTTCGCCTCTGGCATGGGAGCCATCACCACCACGATCATGGCCCTGCTGAAGGCTGGCGACCACATCGTGGCGCAACGCGAGGTGTACGGCGGAGTCGCCAAGTTCTTCTCGGAGTGGCTGCCGCGCATGGGCATCGAAACCACGTTCGCCGATACGAACGACTTCGAGCAGCACGCGCGCGCGATCCGCCCAAATACGAAGCTGCTCTATCTGGAGTCGCCGACCAATCCCGCGTTACGCGTGGTTGACCTGAAAAAAGCTGTCGCTCTGGCGAAGCAGCATGGTCTGATCAGCATGGTAGACAGCACCTTCGGCACGCCCATCAACCAGCGGCCGTCGGAGTACGGCATCGATCTGATCATGCATTCCGGCACGAAATATTTGAGTGGCCATGCGGATTTGACCTGCGGCGTCGTGTCCGGACGCCAGGAACTGATCACGCCGATCGACGACGCACGGAAGACGCTGGGAAATTGCATGGACCCCCATGCCGCGTGGCTGTTGATCCGCGGCCTCAAGACGCTGGCGGTGCGGGTAGCGCGGCAGAACGAGAACGCCCTGCGCGTGGCGGAGTTCCTGGAGAGCCATGCAAAGGTGCGGCGCGTTCACTATCCGTTTCTGAAGAGCCACCCACAGTTCGCGATTGCACGCGATCAGATGAGCGCAGGCGGCGGCATGGTGACCTTCGAGATTGAAGGCACCGGAGAGGACGCGTGCCGCGTCAGCGAGGCTATGCGGCTGTTTACGCTGGCCACAAGCCTGGGCGGGGTGGAGTCGCTGGTGTCGATCCCGGTGCTGACCTCGCACGCCATGATCTCCGCCGACCTGCGGGAGAAGATGGGCGTCACCGAGCAGATGGTGCGACTGTCGGTGGGCATCGAGAGCGCCGACGATCTGATTGCTGACCTGGAACAGGCGCTGGAAGCGGTGGGAGCGCGGCAGGTCTTGGGAGTTCGGTCTTAAGGCTTTAGGCTTTAGGCTTTAGGCTTTAGGCTTTAGGCTTTAGGCTTTAGGCTTTAGGCTTTAGGCTTTAGGCTTTTGGCTTTTGGGGATTCATTCCCCATCCAGCGCGATTCTCCTCGACGGGGCAAGTCGAGGTGGCCGTCTCTGCGTTACAAACGAAAACCCGGCCTCTTGCGAGGCCGGGTTTTCGTTTGGACTGCTGACTTGGTTAGAAGAGGAACTTCAAACCGAGTTGCAGGATGCGGCCGAGGTGAGCCGAGTTGATCTCGAACAAGTTGGCTCCCCCTGGCCCCACGCAACTGGGGTCGCCGGCAGAATTGGTGGCGGCGCCGGTACCTGGATTCGGGCAACTCATCGAGCCGGAGAAACCGCTCCATTCAGGATGATTGAAGACGTTGAATGCTTCGGCACGGAACTCGAAAGCCATGTCTTCTTTGATGGCAAAATGCTTGAACATTGCCATATCGAAGTTAACCCGGCCCGGATTACGCAAGTCGTCCCTGCCTGAATCGCCAAAGGTGAGTCCAGTAGGTATCGCGAACGCCCCCGGGTTATAGGCGAATTTGGAGTAGCTCGCCCCCGCAAGTTCGCCTACGCCGGGGATATTGGCGCTGGCGTTTCCGACTACGTCGACGTACGAACCCGTACCAACGCCGTTGCCGACGCCGGCGTTGTCGCCGTAAGTTGTGCCGTTGGTGACAGTCAGAGGGGTTCCCGTAGCAAAGGTGGCAATACCGGAATACTGCCAGCCTCCGAGCAGCGAGTGGGTAATCCCGGTCTTCCTGAAGAAGGGAAGATCATAGATATAGCCGACGTTCAACATGTGGCGTTCATCAAAGCTGGAGCTTGCCCGGTTCGCAGAGAAATCGTAAGAGTTGACGAACGAACCGTCATAACGGTCTGACGAGTCGTCGATGGCGTGGCTATAAGTGTAGGCCGCCGTCAAGCTTAATGCCCCGACGCTCTTGCGCGCCGAGACCTGCAGAGCATTGTAGTTAGAGGATGCCTGGTCGGTAAGCCGAGTGATGGTAGAGATTCCGTAGAATGGGCGATACGGATCGGCGTCGTTACCACAAGCAACGGCCAGGTTCGTGGCCCAACCACCGGTCTGACCAGTTTGATAGGTTGTGGCACCCGTTCCCACGCCCGCGACTGTATAGGTACCTGGGGTCGCGGTAGCGGTAGCGGCCTGACCGGCAACGTTGACCCCTGCACAGTCGTATGGCGTGATGACCTGTCCGGTGTGATATGGGTTCTGTGACGCAGGAGTCGGATACAACTGGTTCAAGTCACTCTGGCGTCCCAGATGCGTTCCTTTGCTGCCAACGTAGGAAACCGTGAGCACCGTTCCATGCGTTAGTTCGCGCTGAATGTCGAGGTGCCATTGTTGCATGTACGGCCAGATAACTTTGTTAGGAATAGAAAGGAAACTCAACGGGAATACGGGAGGGGTGGCATTGGTTGAGGCACCAATATTCTCGTAACCATTGACATTGATCTGTGTCGAACTCTGGAGCAGGGGCGACGACTGACCTTCCATGCCCTCAGTATTGGCTTCATTTCCGTTCGCGTGCTCAAAGAAGATGCCGTACCCACCACGGATGGCAGTCTTGCCGTTGCCAAGAGGATCCCAGGCAAAACCAACGCGAGGGGCGGGATTGAACAGATGTCCTTTAGAGCAACCGACCGGCACGCTGCCCACGCCGCACTGTACCAATCCGTCGAACAGGTTGCCTGAAATGACCGAGCCCGCAGCGCCGGTAACTGAGCCGTCTCCGTCCAGCACGGGCGCTGTAGCGGGATCATAGACGGATGGATCCCAGTTATAGGCATGCTTATATCTGTCGCGGTAGGTGCCCTCCAAACTAACTCTCAAACCGAGGTTCAAAGTCAGCCGGTCGGTCACGCGCCAGTCATCCTGGAAGTACGGTTCGAATATCTTGTACCGGTTGTAAAACTTGAGCTGATTGCTGCCCTGGGCAAAGCTGGCGATGTTCCCCAAGAGCATATCGGCGAAGGCATTGCCGGTGCTGTTTGGGGCGGCGATGTCGAAGGTGAGCGAGCCATTCACCTGCACGCTGCTCAGCTCGTTTTTCTGAGCGGCAACAAGGTAAGCACCGAACTGCAGGTTGTGGCGGCCAACAATTTTCGTCATGTTGTCGCGGTAGGTGTAGGTGGGATTGGCGTTGTACGGACCCTCGGGCCAAATTCCTTCCGGATCCTGTCCGAAACCGCCGCCGTATGCAGCGCCGCCACTAATATTGATCGCGGGCAGTTTTCCACCAGCGCCGTTGTTATAGATGTACCCCATCGGAAAACCGGAGGGAAGCTGCCAGTAACCCACGGATTTAAAGGCGATGTGATCAGTTGTGTAGCTGCCTACGAACTCGTTGAGCAGCGTCGGAGAAATCGTGCTGGTCAGGCGCGCTACGAAGCTGACGCCCGGCCCGTTGAAGGCCGTCTGTGACGTGGGGAACGAAGCGGTGTCCCAGATTGAACCGGGTTCAACCGTATTCCATGAGTCATGGATATAGCGGAACGTCACGCGCTCGTGGTCGGTAATATTGTGGTCAAGCCGGACCAGTTCTTCGCGCCAGCTCGTGGGGAGCGTGATGTTTGTATTGTAAATGGCCGCACCGGGCACATCCGCAGTGCCTACTGGGATCAGCGGTAGGAGGGCTTGAGCTGCAGGGTCAACGGGCAGGGGACCCAGAGTGGCCAAATTGAAGAAAGTGCCGGTCCTGGGATCAATCGGACAATCGACATTCGAACCTGACTGCGGGTTCGGGCACACGTCAGTGAAATCGCCCGTTCGTTCCGCGCTGTAAGGCACGGGAGTATTGAATGTTCCCGGGACGCGCTCACGGCGCCACTCTTCCGACCAGAAGAAAAAAGTCTTCTCCTTTTTCTGGTTGTAAACCTTAGGGATATAAACCGGGCCACCGATGGTGTATCCGAAATCGTTCTTCTTATAGGGCGGTGCAACGCCCGAGCCGCCGGCAGCTGTGCTGTTGAAATAATTCTGCGCGTTAAAAGCGTCGTTGCGGACGAACTCGTAAGCATCGCCGTGGAAAGCTTTCGTGCCGCCCTTGGTTTCGACTTCCACCGTGCCTGATCCGTTGCGGCCGTATTGTGCGCCGTAGTTCGAGGTCAGAACTTTGAATTCGGAAATTGCGTCGATGCTGGGATAAACGTTGAGCGTGCCGTTGCTGCCGTTATCCATGTTGTCGCCGCCGTCAAGTTCCCAGTTGTTGTACTCGGTGCGGCCGCCATTCATACTGAAAGCCACGCTGCCGTTGATGCCGACCGAAGGCTCATCCATTCCGGTCTGGTTGCTCACACCCGGAACCAGGGTCACCAACGTCGTAAAGTTGCGGCCGTTGAGTTCGAGCTGGGTAATCTCTTTTCCGGTCACGGTGCCGGCCAGTTCAGAGGACTGAGTCTCGACCTGGGCCACATTGCTGCCTTCGACGACTACTTCCGTCGTGGCCGCTCCGACTTCGAGGGAAGCATCGACGCGCGCTTTCTCGGCGACGTCGAGCTTCACGCGCTTGACCTGATACTTCTTGAAACCAGCCGCGGTGACAATGACGTCGTAGCTGCCTTCAGGCAGCGCGGACTCGTTGTATTCACCCGTGGAGTTCGTGGTGGTCTGGCGGTTGATACCGCGTTCGGGACTGGTGACGAGGACAGCGGCGCCGGGAATCGCGGCTCCCGAAGGATCTTTCACGGTGCCGGTGATCGAACCGGTTTGGGCCCAGGCAGCTCCGCACAATGTCAGAAGCGACAGCACCACCCGCAACAGCACACGATTGGATTTCATGGTCACGCTCTCCCCTTAGCGCGGATTTCCCGCGCTGGCTCAGTCGGACGTACGCCACTCCGTCCGGGCCTTGCGGCCCGGGGTTTCAGTTTTTTTCGAAAACGAACGAGTATCCCGCTGGATTTGAGACCCGAGACGGGTATTAAAACGTATGAATAGTGCTTTTATATGGCAGCCTCTGTCAAGAAAAAAGCGAGGCTATTTTGCTGCACAACCAGTATCCCCTAGAAAATCGTTTTGCCCGGTTCAGAAATTCTGGGCCAAGGGTCCGATGCCCTGCCTACCCGAGCGCACGGGTCGATTCGCGCACCACCAACTCCGGGACTACCTTGCGATGACAGGCGCCGACTTCGCGTTTTTCCAGCACCGCATTGATGCCATCCAGGACGATCCCGACGGCCGAGGCGCCCATCGCCTCCATGGGCTGACGGACGGTGGTCAGGGATGGCGTGTAGAGCGCCGAGGTGGCCACATCGTCAAAGCCGATGACGGAACATTGCTCCGGAACCCGGATGCCGGCTTTGGCCAAAGCGCGAATCGCGCCGAACGCACTCATATCGTCGAATGCCATGAGCGCGGTGAAAGGACGCTTTTGCCGGATCAGTTCATCGGTGAGCTTCTGGCCGGCGTCGAAACTGGAAATGGGATCGCGGGACTCGGGCAGGTCGTGGATGAGACGAGTATCGAGTTCCAGTCCGCACGACTTGGCAGTGTTGCGAACTCCTTTCCAGCGCGGCGAGCTATCGGTAAGGGTCTGCGGACCGCGGATGAAAGCGATCTTGCGGTGGCCAATGGAATGAAGATGTTCGAGCGCGATTCCACCGCCAACTTCGTTGTCAACGATCACCGAGCTGATGGAATCAGTCTTGAGTTCGCAGCCAATCATCGCGGTCGGAATGCTGCTTTTTTCCAGGTCGCCCAGCAGGTTGATGTCGAGGAAAAGCCAGTTCGCAAGCACGATCAGGGCCTCGATGCGGCGGTCCAGCAGCATCTCCAGGTATCGCTCGAAGCGGCTGCGCTCATTGTGTACGTCGGTGAGAATCGGAAGATACGACGATTGGTAGAGAGTATTTTCAATACCGCGCAGCACCAGCGTGCAATAAGGGTCCGTCATGTCGAAGACCATGACGCCGACGGTGTGACTGCGCTTGCTGCGCAGTGAGCGGGCGAACTGGTTGGGCCGGTAGCCGAGCTTCTGCGCGGCTTTTTCGATCCGCTTTTTCGTGACAGCGGGAATGTAGCGCGCCAGGGGCGCATTGTTCAGCACGATCGACACGGTGGTCGAAGAGAAGCCGCTTTCCTTCGCCACGTCACGAATGGTCACCATCGCCGCACATGCACCGGAGCGAAGAATCGCTGCCCAACAGTCAAGTTTCCGTTGGCCCTCAGCGCTCGCGTTGCCGCTTGTGTTCCGAGCGATCGCTGGCGGACACTACAGCAGAGAGTCGAAGCAGTGTCAAGCATGCGAATCATCTCAGGATGTTTTGTTTTGTTTCTCGCTCTGGGTGCGGCCCCGGCACAGACCCCCGCTACCGTGGCCGGGAGTGAGCACAATGGGATTCCATCGGGGGCCAGCGCGAAACCGGATCCAGCTCAGATTTTTCAGCGCGGGCAGGATGCTTTGAATCGCGGGGAATTGGATGAAGCCCAGCGCGACTTCCGGGCCGTGCTTACTATCGATCCGCAGGCGGGCGCAGCTTACGGGAATCTAGGCGTGATCTACATGCGGCGCAAACAGTGGGCCCTCGCCCTAACGCACCTGAAAAAAGCAGAGCGCCTATCGCCGCAGGTCGCAGGAATCCGCCTCAATATCGGTCTGGTCTACTACCGGCAGAACGAGTTTCGGGACGCGATTCCGCCCTTTGAATCCGTCGTCCGCGATCAGCCCGATGCGCTGCAGCCGCGCTATCTGCTCGGCCTCTGCTACTTCTTCAACGACCGCTGGGCCGATGCCGCGGCCATGCTCGAACCGCTCTGGGCGCAGGAATCGAACCAGTTGCCTTATTTGTATGTGCTATCGAACGCAGCTCATCGCGCGGGCCGAAAAAAACTCGACGACCGCGCCGCCGACCAGTTGATCAAACTCAGCAACGGCTCTCCCGAGTACGACCTCTTCGTGGGCAAATACCATCTTAACCTCGGACAGTTCGATGCTGCCCTCGCTGCGTTCCAGGCCGCCGCAGATGCAAATCCGAAATTGCCCTTCGTCCACTTTAACCTCGGGCTGACGTACCTGAAAAAGCAAGACTACGCCCGGGCTCGCGACGAGTTTCTGAAAGACGCCGCCGTCGAACCCGATCTCGGCCTTAACTATGATCAACTTGGCGACGTCTACTGGCTGCTGCAAGACGATGGCAACGCTGAAAAAAACTATCGCGACGCTTTGCGTCTTGATCCACGGCTGGTGAACTCACATCTCGGCCTGGCAAAGATTTATCAGCGCCAGCAAAAATATACGGCGGCCCTCGCAGAAACCGATGCGGCCACAAAACTAGATCCCTTACGGCCCGATGTGCACTACCTGCGTGGCCGAGTGCTGCTCAACCTCGGACGCAAAACCGAGGCCAACAAGGAGTTGGAAGCCGCGCACAAGATCGACCTCGAACGCCCATCTGGCACTCAGCCGGAAGGATCGGGAACCCTGCCGTCACCGGAGTTGTTGCAAGAACCGAAGTAAAGAAGCGAAGAAGAACCGTGGTGATACACTTTTTTCCATCCATTCCTGCCCACCCAGGGGTTCCAACTCAAACCGCCGCCTGCCAGGAGGTACGAATCGTGAACCGCACCCTGAAAATTCTCGCCATTATTCTTGGAATCCTAATCGTGATCATTGTCACCATTCCGTTTCTGGTCGACGTAAACACATTCCGCCCCAAGCTCGAATCCGAACTGACTGACACACTCGGACGGCAAGTCAGGCTAGGAAATCTCTCTCTCTCGCTGCTTTCCGGCGGAGTCAGTGCTGACGATATCTCCATCGCCGATGATCCCCAATTCGACAACGCGCCTTTCGTAAAGGCCAAGTCGCTCAAAGTTGGGGTGGAGTTGATCCCGCTCATTTTCTCGAAGACGCTAAACGTGACTGAACTTACGTTGAACCAGCCGCAAATCACTCTCGTGAAATCGCAGGACGGCGACAAGTGGAACTTTTCGAGCCTGGGAGGCAAGAGCCCGGCAGCGAAGCCAGCTGAACCGCAGGCAGGACCTTCTTCTGGCACTCCGAACCTTTCGGTGGCGAACCTGAATATTAAAGATGGAAGGCTCACGATTTCGCGTGCGGGATCATTGCAGAAATCGAAAGTTTACGACAACGTTAATATCGAAGTGATGAGCTTCTCATTCACTTCCTCTTTTCCGTTCAAGATGACCGCACAATTACCCGCCGGCGGGAGCCTCGGCCTCGAGGGCAGAGCTGGGCCTATCGACCCGAATAACGCGGCATTCACTGCCCTCCAGGCCAAAGTCTCCGTGCAGGGACTAAATTTGGCTCAGTCCGGATTTCTGGATCCAGCGTCAGGGATTTCCGGCATCGCCGACCTGGATGAGATCCTCATATCCGATGGGCACCAGGCCAAAACCAATGGCACGCTGAAAGCTTCGGGATTACAGGTCGTAGCGAAAGGATCGCCCGCGGGCAAACCGGTGCAGGTAACTTACGCGGTGGAGCACGATTTGGCAAAAGAGACCGGTGCGATCACCCAGGGCGATATCGCCATGGGTAAAGCCGTGGCGCATCTCACGGGCACATACGACGCGAATGGAGCGATTACAGCGGTGAATCTGCAACTGAATGGACAAGGCATGCCGGTCGATGATCTGGAAGCTATGCTGCCTGCCTTCGGCGTGGTATTACCTCCGAAGTCATCATTGAAAGGCGGGACTCTCAACCTCAACCTTGCCACCTCTGGGCCGATTAACCAACTGTTAACTACCGGAACGATCCGTTTGGAAAATACTGCGCTGGCTAACTTCGACCTCGGTTCCAAACTCGCCGCTGTCTCCGCGCTGTCAGGCAAGCAAACCGGCAACAACACGACGATCCAAAACCTCAGCTCTGATGTCCGCGTCGCGCCCGACGGCATACAAGCCAGCAACATCAATCTGACGGTTCCTGCCATCGGAGTACTGACCGGCTCCGGAACCGTAAGTCCGTCCAATCAACTCGCCTTCAAAATGAATGCAGCCATAGGCGGAATCGCAGTTCCGTTCGCGGTCGCGGGCGCAACGTCCGATCCCAGGTTCGTTCCTGACATGAAAGGGATCGCTGCCGGACTTCTGAAAAATGCCCTGAACGGCAAGAGCAGCGGCCAGCAGAATCCGTTGAGCGGTGTAATGGGACTGATGAAGAAAAAACCGCAGTAGGTGTTTTTCTGAGGAACACAGCGTCGTTGTTTTCCAAACGTCCCAAAGCTCTCCAACGGCCCACATTCCAGCTGGTTACTTCGGTTACCATTCGAAACAAGTAACTAGGAAATCGGTCACTGCCAATCTGAGACTGGCGTTACCTAGCTTGGGCATTGCGCTAAAGGCAAACTTATTATTGGGGTGTGCGGAACGGATCCCGCAGGGAATCGGCATCCCCGGCATAGTCCGAACCGCATCCTGAAGATCACTCAATGAGCCTGGCAGTTAAACCTCGTCCACCTCTGGGAGACCAACACTTTCACGTGGTGGTGATCGGCGGCGGCATCAACGGCGTGGCCGTGGCTCGCGAGATTGCTCGCGCCGGCAAGAGCGTGCTGCTGGTCGAGCAAAACGACTTCGGTTCGGGTGTGACCAGCCGCTCGACCCGAATTATTCACGGCGGCCTGCGTTATCTGGAGCACGGTGAACTCGATCTGGTGCGCGAATCCGTGCGCGAGCGGGAACGGTTGCTGCGCGAGCGATCGCATCTTGTCCATCCTGTACGTTTTCTTTTCCTGCTCAACGAAGAGAGCCAGCGCAACGCTATGAAGGTCCGCGCCGGACTGTGGCTCTACCAGCGTATCGCTGGCAAGAAACAGAGTGACCTGAGCGAGATGGAATTAAAGCGCGTGGAGCGCGCCCTCGATGCCGGCCACAAGTGGTCCATATTCAACTACGAGGACGCGCAGTGCGAGTTTCCTGAGCGCCTGGTGGCGGAGTGGGTGACAGAAGCCGTCGCCGCCGGAGCCGTGGTTCGCAACCACTGCGAGGTGCTTGCCGTCAACGTTGTACACGGCCGCGCGCGCGGTGTCTTGCTGCGCGACCGGGTTTCCGGGAAGGACGAGCGCGTCGACGCCGCCTGGGTTCTGAATTGTAGCGGCCCCTGGGCGGATCGCGTATGCCAGCGCTCTTCAGTGCGCACGATCCAACCCATGCTCGGCGGCGTTCGCGGATCGCACATTGTTCTGCCGCGCTTTTCCGGCGCTCCCACCGCCGCTCTTTACACCGAAGCCGCCGACGGCCGTCCGGTTTTCATCCTGCCCTGGAATGATCAGACCCTGGTCGGAACTACGGAAGTGGCCGACAGCAGCGACCCCTCAAAAACGGTCCCGTCGAACGAGGAAATCGAATATCTACTGCGCACGGTGACGAGATTGTTTCCGAAAGCAAGACTCTCGGACCACGATATCAAGTTTGCCTTTGCCGGCATTCGTCCTCTGCCTAACTCGCCCGGGAGCAATCCCTCTGCGGTCACGCGGCGGCATTTTCTGCACGATCATTCCGATGACGGCGCCGCCAAGCTGATCTCGGTCATCGGAGGCAAGCTGACCACCGCCTCGTCTCTCGCGCGCGAATGTGCGCGCAAGGTTGGCCTCTCGGTCGCAGAGCCGAAAGCCGTCGCACTGGGATCGGGCGCTTCGCTCGATCCGCTGCTCGATCACGAAGTCCTCGAGATCGCCCGCGCGGGATCGGTGAGTGAGGAGACGGCCCGAGGCATGATGGAATGGCATGGACAGCACGCCATCGATATTGCACGCATGGCGCTGGTGAGCGCCGAACTGCGCGCTCCCATCTGTCCTCATACCTCGCACATCATTGCAGAAGTGGTCGAGGCCTACCGCAAAGAATGTGCCGTGAGCCTGGGAGACGTTCTGCTGCGCCGCGTGCCGGTAGCGCTGGGCGCATGCTGGTCGGAATCCTGCAGCCGGGAAGCAGCGCTGCGCATCGGAGCCGTCCTCGGCTGGAGCGATCAGGACCTCGGGTCGAATCTGGAATCGTTTGAAATGGAACGCAGCGCCTTCCTGCGCCGTCCCGCCCGCCGCATGTCGGTCCTGGACGCAGCCGCCGACTAGCGTTAGAAGCTGTATCGAACGATCTTCGTAGCGCCCTTCGCGGCTTTTCTTAGCGAACTTCGCGGTTAGAAGCTCTTTACCCGCATGCGAAAACCTTCGCGAAGATGCCGAGGCATTGTCACCCGCTGCACACTCAAGTTACCGAAGATTGGAGCTGTCCCAGCGTCATCTGGGAATGATCTCGCTTCGCAATTAGACTGGCGCGACAAGCCCCGAATTTCTGCCCACCAAGAGTGGATGCGATGTTGATTCCCATCAAACACGAGAACATGACGGCGCGGCGCTGGCCCGTCATCACTCTCGCATTGATCGCTATCAATGTGCTTGTCTTTCTCTTCACCATGAATGCGATGGACGACGAGACGCCTCTGCTCGGAGAGGTGAAGTCGCACATCCTGATTCTGGCGGCGCTGCATCCCGAATTGAAGATGCAAGCCGAGTCGCAACATGTGGTCGACGCCTTCAAGGAAAGCCATCCCGATGCGTGGAAGCAGGTGCAGAATCCCGATCGGGACATCCTCGATCCCTACGACGCCAAAATAAAAATGACGGAGGACGCGTCAAGGCTGCAGCAGGAAATGGATTCGCTGAATCAACAGTTAATGAAGCTGTCAGCCACTTCGATCACGCAGCAGTACGCCTTCATCCCCGCCGCGCCCCGGCCCATCAGCTATCTCACGGCAAATTTCCTGCACGGAGGCTGGCTGCACCTGATCGGCAACATGTGGTTTCTATGGCTCGCCGGATTCGTGCTGGAAGACGCCTGGGGCCGCTGGCTGTATTCATTTTTTTATCTGGTCGCGGGAGCGGCTGCGTTGCAGTTTTACGCATGGACCAATCCGGGCAGCCTGACGCCGACACTAGGCGCCTCAGGAGCGGTCGCCGCGCTGATGGGCGCATTCCTGGCGCGCTTTCCGAAAATGAAGATCGAGATGGCGTGGCTATTTACCTTCAAACTATATCGCTTCAAAGCGGCGACCTACTGGCTGCTGCCCCTGTGGCTGCTGAGCGAAATTTTTTTTGGATCGCTGTTGGGCTCGACCGGTGGCGTAGCGCATTGGGCGCACGTTGGAGGCTTTCTGTTCGGCGCGCTTGCGGCCCTGGCGATCCAGCACTCCGGACTCGAGCACAAGGCCAACCAGGCCATCGAAGAGCAGGTAAGTTGGAGTTCCGATCCGGACATCGAACAAGCCAATGACATGATGGAACACGGCCAGTTCGATGAAGCAGTCATTTTGCTCACCAATCACGTAACCGCGAAACCGGCATCGCTCGATGCGTGGAGCCTGTTGCGGCAGATTCATACGCGACAAGGCAACACCAGAGCCTACCTCGACGCCACGGTCAAGACCTGCGCTCTACGTCTGAAGGCGCACGAGATCGAAGCCGCGTTTCAGGATTACGCGGAATTCATCGACTCTGGAGGCGGCAAGCTGCCGGCCACAACGTGGCTCGAACTGTGCAAAGGCGCGGAAGAGAAACAGGAGTTCGAGCGAGCAGTCAGCGAATATCAACAGCTGGCCGCCGCGTATCCGGCTGAGCGGCAATCTTTGACGGCGCAACTGAGCGCCGCCCGGCTCTGCGCGAAGAAACTAAACCGTCCACAGGACGCGTTCATGCTCTACCAGGCCGCAGCCGCCTCGCCGATCCCGCACCTTGACTGGGAGGCGCACATCCAGACGGGCATGAAAGAAGCCAAGGCAGCCATGTCTGGTGGGAAAGCCGCCGCCGCCGGCGCGCAGTAGATCGCCGAGAGCAATTTCCCTCGCAGCACTAATCCAAGCCGGTTAGGATCGAGTGGGTTGGGGCACCCCGCTCGACCGGCTCAAGAAAACAAGGATGTTCCACGTGATCAGCCCAAGCGCATAATGCGGAATCGCGCGGAAACAGAGGCCAGTTTGTGAAAGAATGAATGCACAGATTGGTCAAATTGTGCCCAGTAACGCTCTACTTCGTCGTTGGATTACGCACGGATTTCTCCTGCATGCAGTCCTGATCGTTCTGATCTTACACATCCGCGCCCAGGAACCGCTCTCAACGCTGCGGTCTGAATCGAACGTTGTTTTGGTTCCTACCCTCGTGAGGACAAAAGCGGGCGAGATCACCTACGGCCTCCAGGCCAAAGACTTCCTCATCGAGGATGACGGGAAGGAGCAAGACGTCACCTTGGATGAATCGTCCGAACGCGAGCCAGTCTCCTTGGTCGTCGCCATCCAGGTCGGTCGTAAGGCTTCCTCACAGTTCAGGAAGAGAGCTGACATGTCTCTTTACGACCGATTTTATTCAGAAGAAGAGCGAAAGAATTGCCGGCTAAGGAGGCGTCCCTGCCCCACGGCAATAGGCGGCCTCGGCTCGATGTTGGAGGACTTCGCTAATGGCACAAAGAGCGAGATTGCTTTGGTCACCTTTGACAGTTCACCGTATCTATTCCAGGACTTTACCGAGGATGCGGCAACATTGTCAGAGAGGCTAAAAAAAATGACCCCAGGTGACGACGGCGCTGCGATCCTGGATGCAGTGCGCTACTCGGTGAAACTCTTGGACTCGCGTCCCAAGAATCGCCGACACATTCTGCTTCTCATTAGCGAGAGCCGGGACCACGGCAGCCAGGCAGCAACGTTTCCAGAAGTCTTTCAACAACTTACAGTCAGCAATACTCTTGTGCACAGCCTCACGTTCTCGCCGTTGCGATCGGAGTTTCTAGAGGACTTGAGGGCGACGCCCTCCGACGAGAAGTTCGATCTTTTGGTTCCGCTCCGGGCTTCGATAGGCAGGTTGCGCAAGAATGCGGCGTTAGGGGTAGCGGATGTGATGGGAGGAGAAGACAGAAAATTCAAAGATAAGAGGACGTTCGATGCCGCGTTCGCATCGATGGCCAACGATATACGAGGCAGCTATTTGCTTAGTTTTCAGCCCAAGCATCCGAAACCAGGTCCACACTCCATACAAGTCCGTCTGCGCAATTCCCGCGGAGGTCTTGTACTGAAAGCACGCTCCCAGTACTGGGCGGTTGAAAGTCATCCCTAACCTGTCACAACCAAGCGATTTGACCAATAGCCAGGCCCCAGGTGCGTGCCCGCTAGCAACGTGCTACGTTGTAGATCACTCGTTGTGGTACACGACACCCACTTCTCCTAACTAATTCCTTCGCCAGTCTTCTGGATGGCGTCATCCCGAATCGAGCCGGCCAGGCGCTACGGTAGCAATCAAGGTCCGGACGCTCGCGGGTTCCGTCTTTTCCTTTCCCATTTACTCGCTCGCGATTTACTGCGAACGGTCAACTTTTTCAATTCGACATTTACTGAAGGAGAATTCTATGCAGGGAATCAAGAATATCGTTCTAGTGCACGGCGCTTGGGCCGACGGCTCAAGTTGGTCGAAGGTTCTTCCACTATTACAAGCCAAGGGACTGCACGCCGTCGCGGTTCAAAATCCTCTCAGCTCGATCGCCGATGACCTGGCCTCCACCAACCGCCTGATCAACGCGCAGGACGGTCCCGTGCTTCTGGTTGGCCACTCCTACGGCGGCGCAGTGATTACTGAGGCCGGAAACAATCCCAAAGTGGTGGGCATGGTTTATGTTGCCGCGTTCGCTCCCGAGGAAGGTGAAACTCTTGGCGGGATGGCGGCGCAATATCCAACGACTCCCGCCTACAGCGAGTTTCGACAGGTCGATGACGGTTATCTGGTGCTGACAGAAAAAGGTGTCCGGGAAAGTTTCGCTCAAGACCTCACGCCCGCAGAGCAGAGCCTGATATTCGCGGTTCAGGGAGCGACCCAGAGCGCGATCCTTGGCACGCCAATCAAGAAGGCTGCCTGGCACTCCAAACCCAGCTGGTTTGTGATTGCGTCCAACGATCGGACGATCGCACCCGAACAGGAAATCAGTACAGCCAAAAGAATGAATGCGAAAACTCTGACCGTAGCCAGCAGTCACCTGGCCATGCTGGCGAAACCGGCAGAGGTGGTGGCTTTCATAATCGAAGCGGCCGCTTCACTCGACGTAAGTGCCGCAGCCTAGACTGCGGGACTCCCCATCCTTCTCTCGCGTTCTTTGCGGGAGAGGGTGGGTCTTTGATTTTTCAGCGAAGCGCAACCGCAGGCCGCCTAGAAGTGTCGATGAACGATCGGTTGAGTCTGGCGATCACAGCGCATAGCGGCTTGGACGGCAGGACATGGCGAGATCACGCTTCTTTTGGGCTTAGCGTGCGACCGAGTAGGTCGGTGTCGTCGGAGATAATGCCGTCGACGCCTAACTCGGCAAACCGTTTCATCTCGGCAGCGTCGTTCACCGTCCAGACGATCACCTTCTTACCTGCACCCTTAATTTTGCGGATCAGTTCGGGCTCGGCGAGAGAATGATGAGGAATCACATATGCGATGGGCAGTTCGGTCCAGAGGCGCAGCTGCGTCTGCGTCTCGCAGATCAACCCCAACGGAACGGTCGCGTCCTGCGCCTGGAAACCTTTGAGCACTCCGGGCACAAACGATGAGACCACACACCCGCGGCGTGGCTTGTGGCGCAGGAACAGATCGACGGTAATTCTCTCCAGCCCTCGGACTTTAATTTCGATGTCGAGAAATGAGTTGGCCTGGTAGCGCTTTAAGACATCCCGCAAGCGCGGCAGGGTCGGCAGTTGCTGCGCCATCGTCCGCTCAATCTTGAATTTTCCAAAGCGTGGATCATGTGCCACAACGGCCTCTTCATCTTCCGTGAGCCGCACGTCGAACTCGAAACCGTCACAACCATCGGCGAGAGCGCGATCGAATGACGCCAGCGTATTCTCGGGGATCGACTGCAGCGCGCGGGCGCCGCGATGTCCGAGAAGAAGAGGACGAGAGTTCACGCTTGAGGCAGTCACTTGGATGAATCAGTCGAGATCGAAATCGCGAATCGGCTTTCCGGTATCGGGAGACTCTTTGGCCTTCTTCACGGCTTCCTGAAATTTTTTCTCAAGCAATGAGGAAGCATTCTTCTGCGCCTCCATTGATTGCTGGAAGATGGATTCGCGGCGGCTGTCCTGCTCGCGCATCGCCTTGGCCGCGGCCTCCATGTCGTTAAACATTTTCGGCTTTACAGCCGCGGTATGCGCAATTACAGCGCGAGTGTCGACATCGATCTTGAGCACGGCGCTGCAACACGGGCAGGTCACTTCGAAGTTGGGGGACTTCTTCGTCATGTGTAGCGAATCATATCGCAAAACGCTGCCCAGCATGTAAGATCGCGCAAAAAACCACCGGGCGGTTTTAACGATGTACGTACAAGTGTTCCTGCAGGAACACTGTGGAAAAGGTCCGGGAGCACGGGCGCGCAGGTCGTTGATTCTTATAGAGCAAGAAAAGGCGGTCCTGTGTATGCAAGGACTTAGCCTGTGGAAGGAATGTCTACTTTTAGGACGTTAGAGTCTACTAAGTAGACTTGACAGCTTCTCGAACGATGCTTCGTCTCAGCGTTTGAGTTTGATGGGGAAAATATGGAACAGGTTGAGCATCTCCCATCCTAGAAGAAAAAGAGCGATCAGCACGACCATCACCGCCATCAGTTCGCCAAAGCTGAGGCCGCGGCGTTCCGGTTCGTAGCGGCGCGCGGCCAGACTCAGAATATTCAGGGTGGCGAAGCCGAAGACGACCGCCCAAAGGATGTTGTAAAGATTCTCCAGTGATCCGCGATAGAGCAGGGTCACGGCGACGCCGAAGAACACGGCGGCGCTGCCGCGCACGATCGGATACACGGCCAGTGCCGCGCGGGTGGTACGGGTGAATCCGAGTAACAGCGACATGGAATCAGGGAATGCCATGATTCGGAAACCGGCCCTCTGTGGGACGGGCAAAATCTGCAGCACAAGCCTGGGACGTTGACTCCCGACGCCAGCACCGAAGATTGGATATTACATCTTTACCATCAGGGCGGTCACGGTCTGGAAGGCCTCCACCGGTTCTGCAGGATTCAGGCGCGTTTATTCGTGGCCCCGGAGGTTGAATAATATGGATTTATGGCCGAATTCGTGAAGCAGCCTCGGTGCATCTTCTTTGACGTCGGAAACACGTTGCTATTTCCCAATCGCACCCGCATGCTGGCGCCGCTGGCGGAGGATCGGCATCCGACTTTGGAAGGCTGGCAGGCGTTGGAGCGCCGCACCAAGCACGAATTCGACCTGGGAATGACCAAAGGCAGGGTCGACCATGGCTTCTGGTGGACGTTTCACACTTACCTGCTGGAAGAAACCGGGAACCTAGACGCCGGCTTGCGGGATCGGTTGATCGAAAACACTCAGCAGTCCGCCAACTGGGATCAGATACTACCGAGGACTCGGAAGGCGCTGGAGCGCATGCGGCAGGACTACGAGATGGCCGTAATTTCGAATGCCGACGGCAAGATTGATGCAGTGTTGCGGCGCTGTGGGATTGCCGATTGCTTTGCCAGCATCACCGATTCGGGAATCGTTGGCGTGGAGAAGCCGCATCCCGAGATTTTTAAGGCGGCTCTGACAGCGATGAAGGTGGCGGCGGCGGAGAGCCTTTACGTGGGCGACGTATATTCGGTCGACTACGTGGGGGCACGCAATGCTGGGATGCAGGCGGTGTTATTCGATGTGTCGGGCGCGTACCGCGGGCGGGAATTTCCGCGAGTCGAATCGTTGGGTGAATTGGAAGAGTGTTTGGGGAGATGAAATTCTGTCGTGGCTATCCGACGACGAGGGATAGAGCCCGATTCCGCGGGAGGACTATTGCAGCGCTGAAGCGCGGCGCCTTCACAACGGAGGACCCATCGATTCTCGCTGGGCGGACGTGCGGGCTGGCAATCCCACAGGAACCTTAGAGCTCCAGAATCTGGTGGTCGTGACAGTCGGGCTGGATGGAGTCATGAATCTGGTGCAGGAATTCCTGTCCGTAGCGCGCCACGAAGTAGAGGCCACCGACGGCTCGCTCCTGCAGTCCCTTCTCGGGATAGAGCGCCTGGCTCAGCATTTCCGCGTGGCGGGTGACGAGTTCATTTTTTTGCGCTTCCGCCCGCGCCGCCTGGGTCTGAAGTTTCTCAAGCTGATGCTGAATCTTCGAGATTGAGGTTTGCGCGGCGTCCACTAACGTGCGATCAAGTTTCTCCAGTTTCTCCCGGATCGCACCAAGATTCAACGTCATGGATTGACTCGCGACATCAAAAGCGGTTTGCAGATCCTGAGGCAGGTTTTGACCCGCCAGCTGGCGGCGCAAAGCATCAGCACCACTAAATACATCGAGCACGCTAATTCCGTGGCGCTCGATCAGGCGCTGGATTTTGGGTTCGACGATCGTGGCAGAGAAGCGTGGGATGATGGGTGTGACCCGGGCGAGCAACAGATCATATACCGCTCCAGCCTGTGCAAAGTACGCGGCCTCGGCGGCGCCGCCGGTGTAGGCGAGAGTCGGAAGCAGGTAGTCCTGCACAATGGGGCGCAACAGGACGTTCGGGCTGAACTGCCCGGGAGCGGAACTGATACGGGCCAACAATTCAGCCTGGGAAATTCTCTCCGCGCCTCCGTCATCGCCAGTGCCTATCACGAACTCGGCGTTGTTCTGGCCGCGGCTATGAATCGCCGTTCGCGCGCCGTTATGTAGTATGAAGAGCAGAACAGACGACGGTGTGACTTTCACTTGCTGGTGGTAGCCTGCGGCATCAAGAGCTTCGCCGCGACTGAGCAATGCAGAGGCGAGTTCGTCGGCGCGCTCGACCGCGGCGTGATATATGGGTCCGGCGACGCGGTGGAGTTCGCCGTCGGAGGCATCGAGTACGATCACGCCCCACTCGGCGAACAGTTTCGCGTAGAGTCGCGCGAAAGCCGCACCCATGGACTCCCCGGGACGATAGGCCTCGCGCAACAACTTCGTTGCGTCGCTCTCGCCCAGGAGCGCTGCGGCCTGTTCCAACACGGGCAGAATCTCTTCAGCGAAGCGCACGTCGCTGACGGGCGCTCCGGGAGCGCCTTTACTGGACGTGCTGAGGATTTGCAATGCGCCATCGGGACCGGGAAAAGAAACGTGATTCACTTCAGCGAGATCATGATCGTAAGTCGCGAGCCAGAACACGGGCACCGAGTCAACTCCGGCTGCCGTGGCTTCTTCGGCGAGCTTAACGGCGGTGAGCGCCTTGTAGATGGCGAACATCGGTCCGCCGAAAAGTCCGACTTGCTGGCCGGTTACGATTGCGGCCGCGCCATTGCGGAAGCGATCAAGATTGGCGAGAGTCTTCGGAGAAGCGTCCCAGGATTTGTTCTGGCGTTCGAGGATTGCCCCGACGCGCGAGCGGCGATCGGAATCGTAGTTCAGACTCGCAGCTTCTGCTTTTAGCCATTCATTTGAATACGGCGGCTTGGGATAAAACGGTTGGACCTTCGGAGAATATGCCAGGAAATCGGTGAAAAGGCGGGTGGTATGCGGGATTTGCGTGAATGGGAGACAGTGCGCCTTCACTGACAAATCTCCGGACATGGCGATTGAATGCCGCGCATAGTTTACAGTTGGACGCTTGAGCTCAGCTCAAGTCAACACGAGTTTGAGCTGGAAGGCAATCCGGTCGAGCCGCCGTCGTTGTTGAGATGCTGGAAAACCGTGCAAGATGCAAGATAATGATTGGAAGGAATGGAAACAGATTCCAACGGCCCTCCCTCAGCGGTAAAGTCGCGATCTCTGGGGCCTCTGGTGGCACGGCTGAACGCGTGCCTTTCCCAAATCAATTTATGAACAATACATTTGCTGCCGCCCCACTGAATATCGTTCTCCCCGTAACGCTTGAGGGGCCTGTGGTTCGGCTAGAACTGCTTCGTCGCGAGCATGCAGACCTTTTCTGGAACATCGCGAAGAATAACCTGGAAGATATCTTCCGCTGGATTCCTTACTCGATGAAGACACGGGAAGATTTTCAGGGCCTGGTGGAGAAGGCTTTCAGTGAACAAGAGCGTGGTGAGTCTGTCGTGTTCGCGACAATTGAACGCGCGAATGGACACGTCGTGGGCAGCACGCGCTTTATGAACATTGACCGCAATAACCGCCGCGTTGAGATTGGCTCGACCTGGATCGCTCCGGCATGGCAGCGAACCGCGGTTAACACGGAAGCGAAGTTTCTCATGCTGCGGCATGCGTTCGAAGTGTGGGGATGCGTTCGCGTCGAACTGAAAACAGATGCGCTGAATGAGAGATCGCGCAATGCGATTCTGCGGATTGGGGCGAGAGAAGAAGGCACGTTGCGGCGGCATGTGATCACGTGGACGGGGAGAATCCGCGACAGCGTTTATTTCAGCATTCTGGATAATGAGTGGCCGGGTGTAAAGGCGAAACTTGAGGCCCGCATGTTTGGATCGCTTCCGTCGTTGTGAGAACGTAGCTGAACGGCTATGATGCTGCGATTCCCAAGCGCGCCGTTGCCCGGAATCAAGCTGGACGATCTGCTTCAACAGTCTAAGTTGGGAGGATTTTGATGGACGCCACGTCGGTTATGGAGATGGTTATTGCCCTTATCGTGGGGATCTTCTTGCTGGGGACGATCCTGAGCGGATTCTTCCAGGTACGAACCGCCGAGGCCGTGGTCGTGCAGCGCATGGGCAAGTTCCAGCGCGTGGCGGGCGCAGGCATCAATTTTAAACTTCCGTGGCTGGACCAGATTGCCGGACGCATCGACCTACGCGTGCAGCAACTCGCGCTCGATGTCGAGACCAAGACGAAAGATAACGTATTCGTCAAGATTCCAGTGTCGGTGCAGTATCACGTCATTCCCGACCATGTGTATGAGGCGTATTACAAGCTGGCGAATCCGCGGCAGCAGATTTCATCGTATGTGTTCAACGTGATTCTTGGACACGTGCCCAAGATGAACCTTGACGACGCGTTTCTGCAGCAATCGGATATTGCGGTGGCGATCAAGCAGGGGCTCGACGACGTAATGAGGACTTACGGCTACGCCATCGATCAGGCGTTGGTTACCGACATTCAGCCCGACGACAAGGTCAAAGCGGCGATGAATGAGATCAATGCTGCACAGCGCGAGCAAGTGGCGGCAACTGCGCGGGGCGAGGCGGAAAAAATTCTGAAAGTAAAGCAGGCCGAGGCGGAAGCGGAGAGCAAGGCGCTGCAGGGCCAGGGCATCGCCAATCAGCGCAAGGCGATCATTGAAGGGCTGAAGGATTCCGTCGAGGCATTTTCCAAAGCGGTTGAGGGATCAACGCCGAAAGACGTAATGATGCTGGTGCTGGTCACGCAGTATCTGGACACGATGAAAGAAATTGGCGCCAACGACCGGAGCAATACGATTCTGATGTCGCATTCCCCCGGCGCAGTCAGCGACCTGTTCAAGCAGATGCAGGACGCGGTGATGATCGGGACGAAGGCAGCGAATCCGGGAACGTAATGGTCACCGCCAACGCTCTGTCACCCTGAGCGACGTAAGACGGTGAGCGAACGAACCGTTTTGCGCAAATCGAAGGACCCCATACCTGCCGGCGCCACCACAAACCTGGCGAGGGGTTCCACTATCTGTCTCGACTTCTAAGAGCCAACGTAATCAGCGCAGAGGATGGCGAGAACTTCAAAGCTCGCGCGTTCGAGCAAGTCGAGAAGCTGACTGGCATAGGTGCGACACTTCCTCTGCGAGGACAAGTAACCGTCGATCAGAGCCGCAGCGTCATCGGCCACAATATCCCCTAGATTCGCTGGGATGGAGCGAAAAAAACGGCTTGAGAGGTCGTCTTGCTTAGCCGAACGATTTATCGTAGGCTCGCCCACGACCATTGGAGCGAATCTCTGGTTGGGAGATCCCGGATGCGCACGCGAATAGTATTTTGGGTGCGACGCGTGGCGGCTGCTTTGATATTTCTCGTTGCCGTTGCCGCCGCACTTGCCGCAGGTTTGCTGATGCCTTATTTTCTGGCGGCCCGGACAGCAAACATTCATCTGCTTACAGTCAGCGCCGTTGCCTTATTTGCACTGTTAACCTGGGTTGGCACGAAGCTAGCACTTTCTTGCTGGGGAACTGACAGAAGGAGATTGGCGGCGACGATGAGTGGATTGCTCACAGTCGCCTTTCTGGGGTGGCTGTATGTCGGAGTACTTCGGCCTTCGGGTTCTCATTTCGCAGAGGTCGCTCCTTATGCGAACACCAAGTACTGGCAGCTGCCTTCCGGATCGGTGATCGCATATAGCGAGTACGACCCTCCTGCAGGAGTTGCGGTGAAACCCGATGCCATCGTCTACCTGCATGGCGGCCCGGGGGTGCGACAGGCACCATTCGATCAAGACATCTATGGCAGCTTCGCAGCCAATGGATTCCGAGTATTTCTCTATGATCAGGCGGGAAGCGGCCTTTCCGGCTTTCTGCCACGTTTGCGTGATTACACGGTCGCCCGCTCCGTGGCCGATCTGGAACAGATTAGGCAGAAGATCGGCGTCGAGAGGATGATCCTTATCGGGCATTCCTGGGGCTCGACCTTGGCCGCGAGTTATATGGCTAAATTTCCGACGCACGTGGCCAAGGTGGTATTTCACTCGCCTGGCCAGATCTGGCGGTTGGGGCAAGAGGATTACGATTTTTCCCGCACCGCCGGCGGCACGCCGGGACTCCCAGCTCTCCGCCTTCTGGCCGCGCTGTTCCTGCGAGAGCGCAATCCGGAGGCCGCTGAAAAATTGGTGCCGCAGTTGGAAACGGAGATCCTAGTGGTGCCCTCGTTCCGGCAAACCTTGGGTACGGTCGTCTGTACGGGCGATTACAACAAGTTGTCAAAGGAGGTCATCGGTGCCGTCGACGGGCACGAAAATCCCGGAATCAATCCGTACGCTATGCAAGAACTGATGTCGGACACGGAGAGCGCGGAAGGTGATCCGCACGCGGCTCTGCTAGAAAATCATACGCCTGCAATTCTGTTGTATCCCGAGTGCAACTATTTATCGTGGAACGGTGCGGTCGACTATCGAAAAACATTGCCCAATCTTAAGATATATTACATTCCGCGGGCGGGACACTACATTCAGTTCGAGCAGCCAGAGTTGCTGAAGCGCGTGATTCTAACTTTTCTTCTGGATCAGCCCGATGCGATTCCTCCATACGCCGGTGATGTCGATCCGAGAAGCAACCGACCGTAGTTACCTTTAGAACCTGGAGTAGTCCGATGTTCCGGGCCATTCAACACTACCGCCAGAGGCTCGGCCCTAGAGCACAGTGCTTGCAGGTGTTGCAATACGTCATCACACACTTAGGAAGTGATGACGGTTTAGCCTTTTTGAGCGATATTCAGTCCGAAAAATCGGATCGGATTGACAATAAAGCATGTGCAGAAATCTGCATGTCTGTAATGAATTGATAATAAGAAACATGGTGGAGGCGGCGGGAGTCGAACCCGCGTCCGAAAATGTTACTGGTCAAGAGACTACATGCTTATTCACGTTCATGCCCCAGGCATTACCCTGGGACGTTCGCGGCCCACGCTCAGAACGGACAAGAAACGCTAGCCGCTAGCCTGAGATCTTAGCCTCTCTCCCCAGACGTAGAAGAGAAGAGCAGCCCTCTGTGTGACGTTCGCTCACAGCCCGAAGGCGAAGCTGCGGAGAACGGCTGCCTAACTAATTAGGCTGCGTATGCCATTTGTTGATTGGCAATTATCATTTTGCACGCGATTACGGGTGTGTGCACCCCGGCATGCCTCTTGGCCGCAAGCATCTCCGTCGAAGCCGTGACGCCCCCACTGGTGGGATTAGCCATGTGAAAAGAACCACTTCCAGACTAGGTTCCACCCACCCGGAAGTCAATTGCTTAGATGACGTTCGGCCATCCAACGGTTCAGGCCGGGCGGTTACGTTGGCGTCCGCGGCCCCCTTTTCCTCTTATGCGTATTTCCTTGTGTGGAGTATACTGTGGAGTGAGTTCCACATATGGAAATCGTTCAAATCGTGCTGGATAAAAAACTGTTGCAGGCTGCCGACCAGGCCGCCAAGCGCACCAGGCGAAACCGTTCCGCTCTGGTGCGCGACGCCCTGCGGGAACATCTGCGTCGGTTAGAACTGCGAACCAGTGAGGAGCGCGACCGCCAGGGCTACTCGATGCACTTGCAATCCGACGCGGAAGCACGGGGTTGGGAATCGGAGGCCACGTGGGCGGAAGAATAGCCCGGGGCGAGGTTCGGCTCTACCAGTTTGCCGCGCCCGACAAGAAGCGGCCTGCCCTCGTGCTCACTCGCAACAGTGCCATCGCGTATCTATCGACAGTGACGGTTGCGCCGGTCTCTTCCACAATTCGCGGCGTGCCATCCGAGGTCGTCCTGAACGAGGAGGACGGCATGAAGTTCCCGTGCGCCGTGAACCTCCACAACGCAGTGACGGTCTCGCAACAGCGTCTGGGAAAACGTGTGGCCCAGCTCAGCTCCGCACGAATGAATGAGGTGTGCGCCGCCCTGCAGTTTTCTCTCGGTTGCGATTCAAACTAATTGGTGGCAAGGCTCCGTCTGTGCCCTAGGGTTCGCCATCTCCGAACACAGCCCTACCGACCCAATTGCCTATTCTGCCTTAGGCGTTTTTGGGGGTTCTTCTTTCACCTCGTTCGTGCCAGTCAAGAGCCTAGTATTCCACATTTCGGTTAGCAACTGCCGGGGGACGGCAGAGCGAAAGAGCATTTTCGTACAATAAACGTACAGTGGATCGGGCAATGGGGCCTTTTTGGCCCTTGTAGCAGTTCAGAGAATCAATAAGTTACGTGCCGTCAATACGCTGAATCGTTCGACTCCCGCCGCCTCCACCACTATCTCGCACAGTGTCAATGGATTACGCGGAGTTCGCGACAATGACTGCGCTAACGTTGGTGTTCTTCGGGATTGTGCCAGCCGCCAACATCCGTCGCTAAACGATCGGCCTCACGAGGTCCCCATGAACCTGGTTCGTAGGGATGCAAGGTTGTGGCATTCGCGAGGATGGGTTCGACAACAGCCCAAGCGGCTTCCACCGCGTCCTCCCGCACGAACAGCATCGCATCTCCATGCATGGCATCTCCCAGCAGACGCTCATAGGCATCCACCTCGTCCGCCGTGTCTTCCTCGACTGCCGAAAGTTGCGCGGGCATGGAGACGAGCTCTTCACCGGGACGTTTTACTCGGGCGCTGAGGCTAAGCGAAATCTCACCTGGGCCTAGACGAAAGCGGAAATGATTGGTCGATTCGCCGGCCAAGTCATCGAGCGGCGGTTTTCTAAGTTTAACCAGCACTTCGGTGGTCGTAACCGGAAGGCACTTTCCGGCGCGAATCAGAAATGGCACACCCGACCATCGCCATGACTGAACCTCCAGACGGACAGCGGCAAACGTCTCCACCTTGGAATCAGGGGCGACTCCTTTTTCGTTCTTGTAGCCCTTGAACTGGCCGCGAACGAGATGCTTCGGGTCCAGCGGTGGAATCGCACGGAATATCTTGACCTGTTCATCGCGGATAGCCTCGGAATGTAACCCGGTGGGCGCTTCCATAGCTATGAAGGCTACGACCTGAAGCATGTGGTTCTCCACCACATCGCGAATGGCCCCGGTGTCGTCGTAGAACTTACCCCGGCCTTCGACCCCGAACTTTTCTGCCATGGTGATCTGGACACTTTCGATGTAATTCCGGTTCCAGATCGGCTCCAGAAAGCTGTTGGCGAAGCGAAAGAATAGAAGATTGAGGACGGCCTCTTTACCGAGGTAATGGTCGATGCGAAAGATTCGCGATTCCGGAAGGACGGCATGAAGAGCGGCATTCAACCGCTGTGCCGAAGCAAGATCCTCCCCGAACGGCTTCTCAACAATGACTCGGGCATTTGTCATGCAGTTCGATTTCGCTAGAGACTCAACGACGCTTGTAAAAAGGCTGGGTGGAATTGCCAGATAGTGAGCAGGACGAGAGGCTGAGCCAAGCGCTTTCTTCAATCGGTCAAAGGTTGCAGCTTCCTGATAATCGCCGCCCACATAGCGAAGCAACTTCAAAAGTTTGGCCAAGGCCTCCTGATCGATACCATCGCCTTGGCGCTGGACACTATCGCGTACACGATCTTTGAGATGTTCGTCCGTCCGCCCAGCCTTGGCAACCCCAATCACAGGTACGTCCAGATGACCATGCTGGACCATGTGATAAAGGGCGGGAAAGATCTTCTTATGAGCCAGGTCTCCCATGGCGCCGAACACAACCAGAGTATCGGCTGGCGCCGTTGTTTCCCCGTTTTTTCCTGTCGCGTTTCCTTCTCTTACTCTTATATCCGGCATGAACATCTCCAGGTGCGTCGTGGTACGACTCGCATCGTTCCAGCATAGCTCCCCAATATTTGTTCCGGATTGAATCCGGTCTTGGGGCGTTGAAATCTGTGCCCGATTACTACCGACTTCAAGCGCTAACCTGACGCACCGACAGGTCTCGGCAGTACCGAGAGGAAAATGACGGTACATCAGTTGCCTAAGAGAGATGAACGTGATCGGGATAGAGTTGCATGTTCATTTTTTCGAACACTTTTTCGATCTGTAACGGCGTCAGCTTCGTGTAGCTGGACTTTGGATCGGTGTAGATCAAATGTTGCCTTCGCTCAGAGAATCAGTAAAAATCTGAGCTCACTGTCGAACACCCTCCGTCGACCTTCTAACATTGCTCGTCTTCGATAGTCCGTGCCGCGATTGAATGCTACATTTCGGGGACTGGTATCGACTGTGCAGAACTGCTCTATGTGTGCAGGATAGCGAACTGCTGGAATATCAGGGTTTCCAGCTCCTGGCCTTTCGCGAGTTTGGCTACGTAGGGCCGCTCTGTGCGTCGGCTGCTTTGAGGATTGATTTCGATGCAGATCCATCCGGAGCGAAACACCAGATCGCTACAATAATCGAAAAAGGTTAGAGACTGGCCGTCGCCCAACGGTCTAGCATTCGCTGCTGGCTTCTTGTCAGATAAATCGCGAATCATACGGAGAGAAATTCGCACCTCATGCGCACAACGAAGCTGAGACGTTCGGTCGCGATTTTTGTGCTTCTAACTGCTTGCGCGGTCTATGGCCATGCCGAAGGCTGCCTGCCAACCAGCATCCAAGCTTCAAAAGTTGACCTGGCTCCGGGACTGGCGAATGAGCCACTCTCAGGGCGGCTCATTAGTTTTAATCTCCAAGCAGCCCAACGTGGCTGACAAAATCACTCCTAAGCTTTGGCCCAGATGCTCACGCTGTGTGGATCGCCGCGAAGGAAATCCATAACCTGACGTCGCAAGGATCAGTGGAACTCGATCCTGATGAACTGGCGTATCCCCAACGACGGGCCGCCAGGAACTGAGCCGACGAACTAAACAGCGTCCTCACGCACGCGAGTCTAGAACAACAGTTTCAGCGCCACCTGAATCACGCGCGGGCTAACGTCGGACTGCACTTGTCCGAAGGTCGCCGATTCAATATCGCTGACCGGCAGGCGGAAATTCGTGTGATTCAAAAGGTTGAACAATTCACCCCGGAATTGGATTGTCTTCGACTCGGTCAGGCGAATGTTCTTGAAGGCAGAGAAGTCCCAGTTCACATAACCCGGGCCCACTACCGCGTTGCGGCCCTCATCACCGAATACCTGGAAGCGGCCTTGGGGATCCGGTTCAAGCTTCTGGAAAGCACTGGTATTGAACCATTCGGTTGCGGTCTTGGGGCCGGAATTCGGATTTCCTACTACGTCCGGCCGATTGCTGGAGAATCCAGAAATTTCCGGAGCCTGCCCTTGCAGGGAAACATCGTTGGAGTCGAATATTGTGAAAGGTGTACCACTCATCGCGGTAAAGATTCCGTTCAGCTGCCAGTCGCCAAGAACTTTCCCATACCATTGATCCGAGTGCTGCAAGAAAGGAATACTCCACTGGTAGCTCAGGACCAAGCGCTGACGGGCATCAAACATGGACGGCCCGCGCTCAGCCTTCAGATCGAACGGGTTCTGCGCCAGATCGTTCTCTCCCGCGATCGGTTGCGAGGCCGAGCCGGTAATGTTGAAGGACGAAACGTCATCGATGGAGTGCGACCAGGTATAAGAAGCAAGGAAAGACAGCCCGTGGCTGAAGCGCTTGCGCAGGCTCGCCTCCATGGCGTTGTAGCTGGAGTTGGCGATGCTGGCGATTTCACCAACCGAACCGTAAACGCAGGCGCTCGGGGAATCCGCCAAGGTGCATCCGGAATAAAGACGGCGCTGGTTGACGTTATCTTCGGTGGAGATCAGACATGGGTTTGTCGGCGTACAGCCAGGGCTAGTTGTGTCCAAGCCGGGAACAAACGCCGTCGGATTGCCTTCAATGAGCCTCGGCAATTTCACACCGGTGGTGCCCACATATCCCACCTGCAATAGCCAGTCCGCGCCCAGAGAGCGTTGAATGTTCAGATTCCAATCCTGGGCGTAGGGCAGATGCAGGTTTGGAGTTGTGACCAGCAGAGTCATGGGCTCCGGGAAATCCTGACTAAACGGATTCGGATTGGAATACGGATTGGCAAACGAGTTGACGGGAAAACCAATCTGGTTCGTCTTGAGATACGGAGGCGCACTGATCGGATCCTGTAGCGGCCCTCCTTCTCCTGTGTAGAACGGCTCGTAAAAGATTCCGTAAGCGCCGCTCACTATCGTCTTGCCGTCGCCGCGAGGATCCAAGGCAAAACCGATGCGTGGAGCAAAGGCCGTTTTCTGCGTCTGAATCAGGCCCGCGGGCACACCCGGATCGCCAGGATAAAGAAGGCCGGCAGGAGCACTGGGCAGCACCCGCGACTGGGCACCCGGCTCAAAAAGATTCACCTGATTGTTTTTCTCAGTGGTGGGATAGGGCAGTTCGTAGCGGAGGCCGAGATTTAAAGTCAGGCGCGACGAGACTTTGTAATTGTCTTGCGCATACAGATTCAGAGCGCGATCGCGAATCTCCCGATTAAAGTTGCCGCCGCCCTGCAAGAACACAACTGGGTCGCCAGAAAGGAAACTCGCGAATCCGTCGCTGTAAGGAAAGTTGGCGAAGACAAAGAATCCGTTCGTGGCAATACCCTGCAAACCATTGATCTGGTCGCGCCGGTAACCGCCACCGAATTTCAATTCGTGGCGGTTGTGGATCCAGCTCAAAGAACCGGAGAGATCGAACGTGTTCTGGAACGTATTGCGAGGACCCGTAATCGGATCGCCAACGGACGCGTATCCACCGACCTGGATAAACGGCGGCCCTTGCGCTTCTGGGAGCGTGGGAGCGTACTCAAAACCTAGATCTCCAGCGGGCTCGTGATTGATGTGCTGATCGAGCAGAAATTTATTGCGCAGAAACGAAAAACGCGCCACCCCAATAACGGTCGGGGAAAAGATGTGGGTTTCTTGTGCGACAAAATTTTGCGCGCGGTCGTCCTCGCCCACAGGAAAGCCAGGGACATTCGCGCCACTGGGTGAAAGAGGATCGGTAGTCGGTCCGCTGCTGTACATATAACGGAAATTCAGACTGTCCGCATGAGTAAGGTAGTGGTCCAAGCGCAACCCGAATTGATCGTTATTCTCAACCAAGGTTTGCGTGCCGATGAATCCATTGGTTCCACTGTTGGGAAGGGGGAAAAAGGGAAGGACATTCGCCGCAACGGGATCAATGGAGGTTAGCTGGTTATTCGGGATTGGAACCGGTGCGGGTCCCATTGCGAAGTTGAGTAGCTGACCGTTGAAGTCGGGAGCGTTCGTTGCGGTGTTAGTACAGATTCCGCCCACGAGTGCATCCCCGGGAATGGAAGTGCAGAGCTGAGCGAAATTTCCTTGCCGCTCATCTAATGAAGGAACAGTTGCCGGCACAGTTTCGCCCTGTCGGTTGCGGAAGCCTTCGTAATAGCCAAAGAAAAATGTCTTGTCTTTGAGGACCGGCCCTCCGAAAGTTGCACCAAACTGATTTTGCTTTAATGGCTGCACGCTTTGCGTGAAGTGGTCGGAAGAATCCATCGCATCGTTGCGCAAAAATTCCCAGGCAGCGCCGTGAAAAGAATTGCTGCCCGCGCGCGTGACGATGTTGGTGGTGGAGCCAGTGTTGCGTCCGAACTCCGCATTCGCGTTGTGGCTGAGAATTTTGAATTCGGCGATGGCATCGATGGGCGGCTTAAGAACAAATCCACCATCCACGGCGCTGACATTGTCGGCGCCGTCAATCATGAAATTATTCGATTCCGGCCGTTGGCCATCCACCGCGTAGGCCTGGTTCTGCCGCGCCGGACCCCCCGCCTGGAGAAGTCCGGGAGTCAGCGGCACGACGCCGGGTTGAAGCGTGCCTAATTGGGAGAAGTTGCGCCCGTCCAGCGGCAGATCGAGGATTTCGTGACTCATCACGGTTTCCCCCAGGCTGCTGATTGTGTTTTGCACTAGCTCCGCATCCGCATTTACCTGCACCTGCTGCGTCTCTGAGCCAACCTTGAGGTGGATGGTGACGGTTGCGGTTTCATTGACATCGAGAGAGATGCCTTGCTGCAGGTATTTTTCGAACCCTGGTGCATGGACGTACAGCTGATAGTGCCCGATGGGGAGTTCGACCAGCACATAAGCACCTTGCCGATCTGTAACCACCGCCCGGGTCAGTCCCGTTTCGACTTGCTTTGCAGTGACTGTGGCGGTGGAAATGGTGGCACCACTCGGATCTAAAATGGTTCCTTGAATGCTTCCCGTGATTTGCTGCGCAGCCAGGTTCAGACTTGCGACGATCATGATTGCGATGATCGCCAACAGTGCGTAGAACAGGCTTTTCAGCAAGGTCTTGCGTTTCCCCATTTTTCCTCGCGGATTGATCGACGTTGAAGTGGGGCAATTATAGGGAGGAATACTTGAGGGTCAATAATACAAAGCTAGTATGCCCGCTAGCGGAGTTGAGTCTTCGAAAGGTAACCTGGGGCCCCCGGTGCTGCGGCGCGCGCTTTACTGCATTTGTATTATTGTTCGCTGGTACTGTCTCGTTTAGATTCTCGAATCTCATATATTGTTACAGCTTAGAAACCATTCCGCCTCAGCTGCACTTGACAAGAACAACGGAATAAAAGATCAGGATGCCGACAAATAATCACGAAGACCACTCGGCCAAACTCACGGCGGCGCAGAATTCATCCCCGAAGCCCTCCACAAAAATCAAGATCATCGAAGACGCCGAGGCCACAGGTGAGACCGCGGCTGCGTATGATTTCTGGCGCTCTGGATCCGGGAGGCAGCAGGTCCCCGGCATTATTAAATGTTTCGGAGCGCGGCCGGATTTCTTGCGCCGCGTGATCGAATTTGGAAACACCGTCCACTTTTCGGAAGGACATCTCTCGCGCCGGTATAAAGAATTAATCGCGAGCTATGTCTCTTACTTGAATCGATGCCCGTATTGACTGGACAGCCACGCCTACTTCCTGCGTGTTCAGGGAGCAACTGATCAATGTGTACAAGCGATCGTCGACGGCAAGCTTGACCAAGCAGGCCTTACGCCGGCGGAGCGCGCCTTGCTGGATTATGTCAAGCTGATCACCGATGCTGCGTATCGCTCAACCGCTGAGGATGTACAGAAACTTCGGGACGCGGGCTGGAAAGAGGAGCAGATTGCCGAGGCGGTATACATAACCGCGATGTTTGCCTTCTTCAACCGCGTCGCTGATGCCTTCGGTGTACCTGCGCAGGATTATCTCGGTACAGGAAAGGTTACACCCTGAGCTAACTGGATCGTCGCGAGCCACACCCGGGAACCAACATCGGATGCCATCGCTTCTACGGTTTCTGAGCAAGAGTGGCGAGTTGTGGTGTCCAACGGCAACTCTCCAAGGCAACACGCGATCCTCACTCCGCGCAGCGGCGAAACTTCTCTGGTACACTGGCGCGCATGAGCGTGACATCACGCAGACAATTTCTTGGGCAATGCGCGGGTGCAGCGGTCGGAGCCTGGCTTCTGCCGGATCTTGCCCGTGCCGCGGCTGGTGCTGGCCCTTCCGTTAACTTTCCTTCAGCGCCACACGACCGTGTGGCCGTAGCGGCGTATCCATTTCGCGAATTTATCGTGGGATGGAAGGGCTGGGACGGGAAGTCTCCCAGCTCCGTGCCCAGAGCGCAGCAGTTGGAGCTGAAGGATTTTGCGGCGCACGTCGCGGCGAAGTTTAACGTCCACAAGGTTGAATTGTGGAGTCCAGTTTTTCCCTCGACAGACGCGAAGTATTTAGACGAGCTGCGTGCGGCAGTAGAGGCAGCGCGGTCCTCGATCGTAGACATTGCTGTAGACGCCGGCCATAGTCAGTATTCGCCCGACGCAGCCGAGCGCGAGAAAGCGGTCACCGCGAGCCAACACTGGTTGGATGTGGGCGCGGCTCTGGGTTCACCCAGCATCAGGACACACATTCAAGGACCGAAGGGTTTGAAGCCCAATGTAGCCCTCACGGCGGATACGCTTTCGCGTGTGACGGAATATGCGGTCAAGAAAAATGTCGTAGTTCATCTGGAAAACGATGATCCCGTCAGTGAAGATCCATTCTTCATCGTTCAGGTCATCGACAAAGTGAATAGCCCATGGCTTCGAGCCCTGCCAGACTTCGGCAACTCAGTGGTGGCACATGAGCACGATCCAGAGTTCGCCTACCGCGCGATTGATGCGATGTTTGCGCATGCCTACGGCATCTGCCACGTGAAGGATGGCGAACCGAACGAGCAAGGCACGTCCGTGCAGGTCGACATGGCTCGGACGTTCAGCATCCTGAAAAAGAACGGGTACAAGGGGTATTGTTCGATGGAGTACGACGCGCCCGGAGATCCGTACAAGCCGACGGCGGATCTGGTGGAAAAGACGGTGCGATTTCTGTCGTAGCGGGAACAGCGAATTCCCTTCGGCTTCGCTCAGGGACTCTCGCTGCGCTGGGATCACAGATCTGTTTACAAACGAATAGTTAGGCGGAGACTATGGCCGGACAGGGCGTTGGACGGCGCGAAGTGTTGAGAATATTGGGGACGGCGGCAGCCGCAGCTCAATTCCCGGGATTCAGCAAGTGGAGTTTCGCTTGCGGCCATATCGGAAACGCGGCGTTACAGATCAAGCCGACATCCTATCAGCCACAATTCTTCACCGCAGGTGAGTATGCAGTAGTGGAACGGCTATCCGAGATCATCGTTCCCAGCGACGCTACCCCGGGCGCGAAAGAAGCGGGAGTCTCGGAGTTTATCGACTTCATGGTTGCTCACGATCCTGAACCCCAGTACGCGTTTCGTACTGGCTTGACTTGGTTGAATGCGCACAGCGAGCGAAGTTTGGGAAAACGGTTTATAGAGCTCACGCTGGAGCAGCAGACTTCCCTGCTCGAACCACTGGGTTTCAAGGACAAGGCGCGGCCGGGCGAGGAAGATGGCCGCAGCTTTTTCCGCCTGATGCGCGAGTTCACTGTTACCGGTTTCTATACCAGCGAGATTGGATACAAGGAACTGGACAATCCGTCGTTGAAATTTTATTCCGAGTCGCCGGAATGTCCGCACAAGGGTGATCCGGAGCATTTGCACTTGTCGCAGGCACGTTCCTGAAACATTCTGAGACCGAGAATCATGGCCAAACAAATCTACGACGTGATCGTGATCGGAACCGGTGCCGGCGGCGGCATGACGATCAAGACACTTTGCGAAGCTGGGCTGAAGGTGTGCGCATTGAATGCGGGCCGGAGACTTGATCCGGAAAAAGACTTCCGCTATCACCGCATGCCTTGGGATATGAAGTTTCGCGGACTGGACGATCCAAAGCGGCGTAGCGAATCTTTCGGATACATGGACAACGAATACACCAAGGCAGCTTGGGATCACGAGATTCCCTTCACGACCGCGCCAGGCACGAAGTGGATGTGGCCACGCTGCAACGCAGTCGGAGGCAAGACGAATTTCTGGGGGCGAAGCTCGGCGCGCTTCAGCGAGATCGACTTCAAAGCGGCTTCGCGCGACGGCTACGACGTGGATTGGCCGGTCACCTATGACGAGATCAGCCCTTACTACACCCGCGTTGAGAAGATGATCGGCGTGGCCAGCACCGTGCAGAATCGGCCGAGCAATCCGGACGGATCGTACTTGCCGCCGTTCAAGTATCGCTGCCTTGACTTCATTCTCGAGGCGGGATGCAACAAGCTGGGCGTGCCCTACCTGCCGGATCGCTGCGCACAACTGACGCAGCCGCACGAGGGTCATCCGGCATGCCATTTCTGTGGTGAGTGCACTACAGGCTGCGATGTGGGCGCGTTTTTCTCGACACCGTATTTCCTCTTGCCGAAGGCCGAGGCGACAAAGAACTTGGAACTTCGCACGGATGCGCTGGCAAAGAATGTGCTGGTCGACGAAAACGGTCAGGCAATGGGCGTGGCATACATCGACCGCAAGACCAAGCAAGAAGTGGAAGTGTACGGACGAGCCGTCGTAGTTGCTGCTTCGTGCGTCGAGTCAGCGCGCATCATGCTGAATTCAAGATCGCGGCATTGGCCGAATGGGATCGCGAATTCCAGTGGAGAGCTTGGCCGGAATCTCTGCGACCATCTTTATGGCGAATCGGCACGGGGATATCTGCCGCAGTTGCTGGGACAGCCGAGTTTTCCGGACCACGTTGCCGACAGCACGATCGCGTGGATGCCGCGTTGGCAGAATCTGAAAGATCCTCACGAAGAAAACTTTATTCGGGGATATTCGGTGTATCCCGATGGCGGCTGTACGGAATTCCCGGGCTTCGTTACCGAACTGGACGGCTTCGGATCCTCGTTCAAACGCGAGGTCAAGCGGCGTTATCCGTCTCCGGTGAGCTTTGGCATTCAGGCTCCGTCGCAACGATCGGATACGAATTATCTCGATCTCGATCCCGAGGTCAAGGATCCGTACGGGATTCCTGTGGCTCGCATGCATTTCGAGTGGGACGAGAATGTTTTGAAGATGTGGGAACACTCGAAGCAGGTATGCGCCGACGTGCTGCGCGCGGCTGGAGGTGAGCTAGAAAGTCTCGGAGGAGAGCCCGAGATTCCCGGTTGGAGCTTGCATGAGACAGGGACCTGCCGCATGGGAAATGATCCGAAGCACTTTGTGACCAACCGTTTTGGTCAGACACACGACGTCCCGAATCTTTATGTATGCGACGCCAGCGTCTTTCTAAACTGCACCGACAAGACTACGACCATCAGCATTCTGACGTTTTCGCTGCGGACTTCCGAGCATCTGATCGAGAACTTCCGTAGAGGCGAGCACAAGACTGCCTGAGTACGCTGCTGCGGGCTACTCTGCACTGGGTACATCCTAAATTCGTTGTTTGTTCGCCTTGCCATGGTTTTTGTGGTAAATCTATAGGCCCATGCGAAAGGCCGTCAATCACCTCAAGAAATCCGATCCTGTCCTGCGCGCCATTATCGAACGAGTAGGGGCCTGCCGTATGGAGTATGGGCTGCCGGAGTTTTCCAGCCTGGCCGAGTCGATTGTCTATCAACAACTAAACGGAAAAGCTGCAGCCACGATTTTCGAGCGATTTGCCGCGCTGGCCGGCGAACCGCTTACGCCGGAGAACATTCTCAAATTGAGCGATGCGCAACTGCGCAGCGTTGGACTGTCAAAGCAAAAAGCTTCCTACATGAAGGATCTGGCGGCTAAAACGCGGGATGGTTTGCTCGACTTTGCAAAATTGCCGGACTTGTCGGACGACGAAGTGATCAAGCATCTGACGCAGGTAAAAGGCATCGGCGTATGGACGGCGCATATGTTTCTAATATTCACCTTGAAGCGCGCAGACGTGCTACCGACGGGCGATTATGGCATTCAGGCGGCGATGAAAAAATATTATCGCAAACGGAAAATGCCCAAGCCGAAAGACATGGAGAAGATCGCACGCACATGGTCGCCCTATCGCAGTGTGGCCTGCTGGTATTTGTGGAGGAGTCTTGATGTCAAAACCCTCTAACTATGGAGGATACGGACAATCCCGGAGCAGGTCCGCCGACCTTTGGTCCTCTGTGATCCTCTGTCCCGTCTGTGGTTAAATGAATGACAATGGTGGATTTCAAGATTCGCGTGCTGGTGGCGAAGCCCGGGCTCGACGGGCACGATCGTGGTGCGAAGGTCATCGCCCGCGCCTTGCGCGACGCGGGTATGGAAGTGATCTATACCGGCCTGCGGCAGACTCCAGAGATGATCGTAAACGCGGCCTTGCAGGAAGATGTGCAAGTGATAGGACTGTCGATTCTATCGGGGGCGCACAATGCCATCGTCCCTCGGGTGATGGACCTGCTCAAGCAGAAGAAGATGGACGACGTGATGGTAGTGGTCGGCGGCATTATTCCGAACCAGGATATTGATGGGCTGAAACAAGCGGGCGTGGCCACGATTTTCCAGCCCGGGACGGCTATGGATGACATCGTCCAATTCATTCGCGCGCACGTCAAGGGGCCCGGCGTGCCGGCGGCGGGGTGATGCCCGTCAATTCGTCGCACCTTAAGGATATTCTCTCGAAGACTATCGGCCCGGCTCCCTGGTACTGGAAGACCTTCCCTGCTTTACGCTCCGCGTCTGGGCAAAATTTCGTGTGGGCGCACCATGGCGAAGAAGGTCCGATTGCTCATCTGGTGACGCTTGGCCTGCAGCAGGAACCGGAGAAAGCTCGTCTGGCGCTGAACACCTACTGCCGCCCGTTCCTGGTGCCGCCAAGTTCTTTGGGCGTGTGGTGTCCGGAGGGGCGAAACATTCGTGTCACATATTTTGATCCCGATCAATTGAAAGCATTTGACCTCGCCGAAGTTGCGGGCTGGTTCAAGCCATCTTCAGATCGCATTTACGCCGCGACAGCTCCGGCGGCTGAGGTCGGCGTTCCGCTGACATTGACAGCGGGCACGCATAAGATCGAGGTGCCGGCAGAACTGCAGGGCCTGGATGAAATAATCGTCCCGACCAGTTACAAGTCGCTGACCAACGACGATCCAGCCTTTGCGCTTCTCGTCTTGTATCTGAAAGCCGGCCTGGTCGAGGTTTTGCCGCAAAAGTGGTTCACCCGAAGTCAATATGACGTCGGCTTCAGATGGATCACCCGCGCCACGCGCGATCCAGAATCTCATCGCATTGTCGGCGAATGTTTTGGCGTAGGAACATTCCTGTTGGAGGATGACGGCTGCCGCTTGGCGGAGTGGATCACCGCCAGCACCATCTAACGCCGTGCGTTGCGCGGTTCCGCCGCGTGGTATACCGTAATCAGTCCGCATCTAGAGCCCATGGCCGATCGCAACGATACCTACTCCGCGAATTCGTCTGCTCCTGCGAACATGCTGGTGACGAAGGTGGATCCCACCTCGGCGCGCTTTGAAGCCAACATGCGATTTCTCGCCGACCTGATGTCGCAGGTGCGTAACGAAGAAGAAACGATTTGCGAGGGTGGCGGCACAAAAGGCATCGATAATCAGCATAGCAAGGGGCGCCTGACTGCACGCGAGCGCATCGACCTGCTGGTTGATCCCGGGACATTTTTCGAGCTGGGTCTGTACGCTGCTCATGGCATGTACGAGGAGTGGGGCGGTGCTCCGGCGGCGGGCGTGATCACTGGAATGGCGCGCGTGCACACACGCCTGGTGATGATCATCGCCAACGATGCCACGGTGAAGGCGGGAGCGTTTTTCCCGATGACATCAAAGAAAGTTATTCGAGCGCAGAATATCGCGATCGAGAATCATGTGCCGACGATTTATCTAGTGGATTCAGCAGGGGTGTTTCTGCCGCTGCAGGAAGATGTATTCCCCGATACCGACGATTTCGGGCGCGTCTTCCGGAATAACGCCGTAATGTCCGCGATAGGAATTCCGCAGATAGCGGCCATTATGGGTATGTGTGTAGCCGGCGGTGGGTATCTGCCGGTGATGTGCGATCACGTCCTGATGACCGACGGAAGCGGACTGTTCCTGGCGGGACCGGCGCTGGTGCAAGCCGCGATCGGACAGAAGGTATCCGCGGAGGAATTAGGTGGCGCTGTGATGCATTCATCGATCAGCGGCACGATCGACTTCCGCGAAGCCAATGACGAAGCCTGCATTGCGCGGATTCGCTCGATCGTAGAGAAGTGGGGTTACCGCCGGCTTTCGCCCTGGGACCGCAAGAAACCCGTCGAGCCCACGTTGGCGGCGGAAGAAATCTACGGCATTTACGACTCGTCGCCCGCGCGTCCCTATGACATGAAGGAAGTGTTGGCGCGGGTGCTCGACGGCAGCCGCTTTGACGAATACAAGGCGGAGTACGGAAAAACTCTGATCTGCGGATACGGACGTATCGGCGGTTTCGCTGTGGGAATCATCGCCAATCAGAAACTGCACGCGCAGCAGACCGATCACGAAGGCCACAAGCGCACCGAGTTCGGGGGCGTCATCTATACCGAGTCCGCCGAGAAGGCCGCCCGCTTCATCATGGACTGCAATCAGAATCTGATTCCACTGGTATTCTTTCAGGATGTTAACGGATTCATGGTCGGGCGCGATGCGGAATGGAGTGGGATCATCAAGGCCGGTGCGAAGATGGTGAACGCGGTGTCGAATTCTGTGGTTCCCAAAATCACTGTAATCGTGGGAGGGTCGTTCGGCGCCGGACACTATGCGATGTGCGGGAAGGCTTACGATCCGCGCTTCGTGTTCGCCTGGCCGACCGCGCGGTATGCGGTGATGAGCGGGGATTCCGCGGCAGGAACGCTGGTGGAGATCAAGGTAAAGCAACTGGAACGCGGCGGGAAACAATTGAGCGAGGAAGAACGAAAAGAACTATTCGAGTCCGTGAAACGGACCTACGACGAGCAGACCGATCCACGATACGGGGCGGCGCGGCTGTGGATCGACAAAATTATTGATCCGATCGAAACGCGGGACGCGATTACACAAGCGCTCGAAGCCGCCGCGCTCAATCCGGACGTGGCGGAATTCAAGGTAGGCGTGCTACAGACGTAATTGATTTTCTTAGCCACGGATTTGCGCGGGACCGCACAGATAGAAATAAAGACCAAAACGAGGACCGGGGTTTCGCCACCCTGGATTTGGCTTCGCTAGAATCCGCAGCGATCCGCAGCAGGAATTGATATGACCGAACCTGTCAAACTAATCGAATGTCCGCGAGACGCCTGGCAAGGGTTACCAGGGATCATTCCGCCTGACCTGAAGGCTGACTACCTGAAAGCCTTGATTAGCGTGGGATTCAAGCACATCGATGCGGTATCTTTCGTCTCGCCAAAAGCCGTGCCCCAGATGGCGGATTCCGAGGAAGTGCTGAAAGAACTCGACCCGCCGGACGATGTGGAAATCATTGGCATCGTGGTCAACGAAAAAGGCGCGCAGCGGGCGATCGATACGCAGGCGGTAACAACTCTGGGATTCCCATATTCGATTTCTGAAACATTCTTGCGAAAGAATCAGAATCAGTCGGCTGAAGACGCGCTCGAGGAACTGGAGAAGATTCAGAACAAAGCGGACGCGTCGGGATTGGACGTTGTTGTCTACATTTCGATGGCATTCGGGAATCCGTACGGCGACTTATGGAATCCGGAAGAAGTGATCGAGGCCATCGGGCTGATGGAAATCGAGAACCTTCGCCTGATTTCTCTTGCCGATACAGTCGGCATGGCCAGCGCCCAGCAGGTTGGCAATCTGGTGAGCACGGTGATTGCGAAATACGACTACCTGGAGATTGGAGTTCATTTGCACAGCCGGCCCGACCAGGCTGCGGAGAAGATCCTGGCGGCCTACGACGCAGGATGCCGGCGCTTTGATTCTGCGTTAGGCGGGTTGGGCGGTTGTCCCTTCGCTCAGGACGCATTGGTGGGCAACATCGCGACTGAAAAAGTCATTGAGACCCTCACACAGCGAGATGCGGAACTGCCTGTATTAAAGCCGTTGGATTCGCTGCTGAAGGCAACGGGTGGCATCGGAGCAAAGTTTTCCGGTTCCCACGCCGCCGACTAGTTTCTGACATGAGCTACAAGACCATACAACTCGCGTCCGAGGGCGGTGTCGCAACGATTACGTTGAACCGTCCGGAAAAGCGCAACGCCATCAGTTTCGAGTTGATTGACGATTTGTTGCGCGCCCTCGATGAAGTCGCGAAATCCAACGCGATCGTGCTGATCGTGACCGGCGCAGGCAAAGCCTTCTGCTCGGGTTTGGACTTGGAGGACCTGAAGGGTCTGTTGGGGCGAACTCCAGAGCAGAACCTACAAGACTCTGAAAAGATGGTACAGCTGTTCCGAACTCTCTATGAATTCCCTATAGCGACGATCGCTGCCGTGAACGGAGCGGCCATCGCAGGCGGCAGCGGAATTGCATTGTTGTGCGACTTCACGCTGGCGGTTCCGGAAGCGAAGTTTGGATACACCGAAGTGCGCATCGGATTTGTACCGGCAATTGTTTCGACATTTCTGCTGCGCCAAATCGGCGAGAAACAGGCGCGCGATCTTTTGCTCACCGGCAGGATTTTCAGTGCTGAGGAAGCGGCGAGCATGGGTCTAACCACCGAAATCGTGCCGGCCGAGAATCTTATGACTCGGGCTCGCGCCCTGGCCGCGCTCTTGATGGAGAACAGTCCGTCGTCTTTGCGGGCGACCAAGCAGCTCCTGACTGATCATGCACGCGCCGAACTCGATTCCCAGATTGGCGCCGCTGCGAGGGAGAATGCCGCCATTCGGACAACAGCCGATTTTCGCGAAGGCATTTCGTCGTTCCTTGAAAAGCGCAAGCCGGCCTGGACGGGGAAATGAGCCACACGACGGTTAACGAGACACGGCTGCGCGTCCGCTACGCCGAGACCGATCAGATGGGCGTGGTCTACCACGCGAATCATTTGATCTGGTTTGAAGTCGGCCGTGTGGAACTGATGCGCCAGATGGGTTTTTTATATCGCGACATGGAACGCGAGGACGGATGCTTCATCGCCGTGGCCGAAGCCACGTGCCGCTACCGTGCTCCCGTTTACTATGACCAGGAAGTCGTGGTACGGACTCGGCTTAAGAGCTTGCGCAAGTCCGTCGTCGTTTTTACCTACGACCTGGTGCGGGCCGACACCGGGCAACTTTTGGCAGAGGGTGAGACAACGCATGTCGTCACGAACTCGGAGATGAAAGTCGCCCCGTTGCCGGAAAAATATTTGAGGGCGTTTCGTACTGCTCTGGGAAAGTAAGCCACAGGAACCTTCTTGAACGCACTACACATCAACGGAAACGATCTCACCCTGGAAGCAGTTGGCGAAGTCGCAGGCATCGGGTCGCGCCGCGCGGTGTTGCTGGCTCCCGATGCGCGCGCGGCGGTCAACCACGCCCGTGCGGTTGTCGACGAGATTGTCGCCAGCGACAAACTTGCTTATGCCATCACCACGGGTGTAGGCAAACTGAGTGATGTGCGCATCGCGGGCGACCAAATTCGCGAGTTACAGGTCAATCTCGTTCGCTCCCACGCCGTCGGTGTCGGCGAACCGCTCTCGGTGGCCGAAACGCGCGCCATGGTGCTGTTGCGGGCAAACTCGCTAGCCAAAGGACATTCCGGAGTCCGGGGCATCGTGATCGACACGCTTTGCGAAATGCTCAACCGCGGAGTGACTCCGTTCGTGCCGTCGCAAGGAAGCGTGGGCGCGAGCGGTGATCTAGCTCCTCTGGCGCATCTTGCGCTCGCACTGATCGGCGAAGGCGAATGCCTAGACGACAATGGTGGCCGCATTCCCAGCAGCGATGCTCTGAAGCGAGCGCAGATTAAGCCACTGGTACTCGAGTCGAAGGAATCAATTTCGCTGATCAATGGGACCCAGGCCATGTTGGCTGTCGGGACGCTGGCTTTGCTGGCGGCGGAGACACTAGTCGACACTGCCGACGTGCTGGGCGGCCTCTGTTGCGACGCGCTCAAGGGAACGGACGCAGCGTTCGATGAACGCATTCACCAGGCGCGTCCACACCACGGACAGATGAAGACCGCGGCGAATCTGCGGCGCATGCTCGAAGGCAGTCAAATTCGCGAATCCCACCGTGAGTGTGGGCGCGTGCAAGACGCCTATTCGCTGCGTTGCATACCGCAAGTGCACGGTGCCGTTCGCGACACGCTGGCTCACTGCCGTACAGTTTTCGAAACCGAAGCCAACTCTGCCGTCGACAATCCCCTGGTGTTCATCACCGATGCAAAAAGTGCCGAAGGCGATGTGATCTCCGGCGGGAATTTTCATGGCGAGCCTCTGGCCTTTGCTATGGACTTCCTGGCGATTGCGCTCAGTGCCTTGGCCGGCATCAGCGAGCGCCGGATCGAGCGCCTGGTGAATCCGGCGCTGAGCGAAGGCTTGCCGCCATTTCTCGCGCCAGGAGCAGGGCTGAACTCAGGCTTCATGATGCCGCAAGTTACGGCCGCGGCTCTGGTCAGCGAAAACAAGGTGTTCGCACATCCAGCTTCGGTCGATTCGATTACTACTTCGGGGAACAAAGAAGACTACGTATCCATGGGAATGACCGCGGCGATCAAACTGAAGCGCATCGTAGACAACACACGAAATGTGCTGGCGATCGAAGCGATGGCTGCTGCGCAGGCTCTGGACTTTCTGGCTCCTCTGAAAACGTCGAAGCGAGGACAGGCGGCGCATACCGCGATCCGGTCAGTGTGTGCCACGATGGACAGGGATCGCGTGATGTATAAAGATCTGGCACGGATCGCGGAGTTGATCGCGAGCGGAAGACTTGCGGAGATCGTCCGGTAATTGCGCGATAACCCGGTGTGCTCGACTCGAACCTAAATGAAGATACTGACCGAATACTTGACGTTCCACACTAAGACGCATCGGGCGTACGTGCACATCACGCCGCAAGTGGAGGAACTTGTACGCAGGAGTGAGGTTCGCGAGGGCATGGTGCTGGTCTCGGCGATGCATATCACGGCTGGCGTATACGTTAACGACAATGAAAGTGGCCTGATTGAAGATATCGACCAGTGGCTGGAGCATCTCGCCCCATTTCGCAAGAACTATAAACATCACGACACCGGCGAAGATAATGGTGACTCTCATCTGAAGGCGCTGCTCATCCACCACGAAGTCATCTTGCCCATTACGTCGGGCAAACTGGATCTGGGCACCTGGCAGCGCGTCTTTTATGCCGAGTTCGATGGTCAACGTGACAAACGGGTGATCGTGAAAGTCATGGGGGAATAGCGAATGAGTTCAGAAGAGCTAAATGAATTGAAGGAACACGCTGAACATGCCAAGGAAGATCCAACGCTGGCCCCGGTGTCGGTAAGCATGGCGATCCTGGCGGTATTGGTCGCAGTGGTGGCGCTCATGGGACATCGCGCGCACACCGAAGAAGTTGTGCTGCAGGCGCAGTCATCTGATCAGTGGGCCTTTTATCAGGCCAAAAACATTCGGCGGCACACCGACGAACTTTTCACCGATCTGACTTCGGTCACGGCCACCACCGACCAGGTAGCGCTGGCGAAACTGCGGGACAAATATTCGCAGGAAGCGCAGCGCTATCAAGGTGAGCAGAAAGAAATCGAGAATAAGGCAAACGAACTAGAAGCGGAGGTCAAGACCGAACGGCATCGGGCAGACAGGTTTGATCTTGCGGAAGTGTTCCTCGAAATCGGGCTGGTGATTACGTCCATCACACTGCTCTCGGGCCGACGAATCTTCTGGGGCATGGGAATGGTGCTCGCCGTAATAGGCCTTATCGTTGCTGGGACCGGCTTTCTGCTGCACTGACTGATTTCATTTCTGTCTCCGGCTTGGCGACCAGGAAGGAACCGATGGCCAGGACGTCCATGCGAGTGCGCCGGAAGCAATCAACGGCCTCCTCAGGCGTGCACACGATGGGCTCATTCTCGTTGAAACTAGTATTCAAGAGCACGGGAATCCCAGTCTTGCGGTGGAACGCTGAGATCAAGTCGTAATACAGCGGGTTTTCTTCCCGCGCCACAGTCTGCAAGCGTCCAGTGTCGTCGACATGATTCACCGCGCATAGAACTTGGCGCTTCTCGGGCCGGATTTTGTAGACGTGCAGCATGAAGGGCGACGGATGATTGCGCTCGAAGTATTCGTGCTGATATTCGGCGAGAATCGACGGCGCGAAGGGTCGAAACCACTCGCGGTGCTTGATGCGGGCGTTGAGAACGTCCTTCATGTTGGGCAGCCCCGGATGTGCCACGATCGATCGGTTGCCGAGCGCGCGCGGTCCCCATTCCATGCGTCCTTGAAACCATCCCACTACGTTGCCTGCGGCAATCTGCGCAGCGACTGCATCCAGTAGTTCGGTCCGTTCCAGTTTGCGAAATTCCAGGTTTGCAGTTTCCAGAGCCGACTGGACCCGAGCGTCTGAGAATTCCGGTCCGAGATAAGAAGTTTTCAATTCATACCGCCGAGACTGCCTGAGTACGGAGTGGTGGGTATGCAGCGCCGCGCCGATCGCCAGGCCTTCATCTCCAGCAGCCGGCTGGATGTAGGTCTGCCGGAATGGAGTGATATCGAAGAGCTTGCCATTGGCTACGCTGTTAAGCGCGCAACCGCCGGCCAGAACAAGCTCGTCAAGAGGAACTCGTTCGTGCAGCCGATTCAACAGGTGAAAATAGATATCTTCGAAACGCTGTTGCAGGGCGAAGGCAAGGTCCATGTCACGCTGCGTAATTTCTGCGTGCGGAAGGCGAGCAGGGCCGAACAGTTTTTCTATGCGATCGGAGAAGTGCCTCGCCAAACGCACCGTCCCGTCGGATAGGACCTCCATACCTTGATTACTTCCCAAAGGCTGGAAGTAGTCGAGATCGAGTTCGAATCCTCCGTTCTTGGGTGCGACGATCTTGCGGAACTGATCGCGATACGCGTCGCTATCCTTGCCATATGGAGCAAGTCCCATCACCTTGCCCTCGTCGCCGTACTTGGTGTAGCCGATGAATTCGCAGATCATGGTGTAGACACTGCCGAGCGAGTGAGGCAGGAACACACGGTCGAGCACTTCGATCTCGTTGCCCTCGCATCGCACCATCATGGTGGAGACGAAGTCCCCGGAACCGTCGTAACTGAAGCCTGCAGCTTTCTCCCACGGGGAGCAGTAGTAAGCACTGGCAATATGCGCAATGTGATGTTCTAGATGATGCTCCTGAAATCGCAACTGGCTCGGACCGGCATCCAGCGCCTTCGCCAGAAGTGAGCGCACATCGCGCATGGCTTCTTTGCGCTGGCGAAGGCGGATGAAGTTCAGAATTTTCGACGGATTGGCCAGCGCGTATCGAACTTTCTTCGCCAGGTTGGCGTCGCTGTCCTGGCCGACTGCGACATGATCGATATCGGATATTCTTGCACCGACTGCATCGAGACAGGCTTTGACCGAAAGCGCCGGGAATCCCCCAAAGTGCTTGCGCCGGTTCAGGCGTTCTTCGGCGATGGCGAACTTGATCTCGCCGTCCAGAACGATTGCCGCAGAAGCATCGGCATGAAACATATTGAGGCCCAAAATGAGCATGGACTAGCTTTGCCTCTTTGGATCCTGGGTGATGAGCCGGGTCATTCGTTCAGGTGGGCGTTCAGACTCTGGGTTGGCTGCGCGCGCTCAAGGAAAGATGCCGCATCGACTTCGAACCGCTCCCCGGTCGCGACTGATCGGTCGAGACGTAGGGTTGCAAGCGTGGAGCACAGAATATCATCGAAACGAATCGGGGCTTCATCGCCCTTCAGAACGCTCTGCACGAACGCAGCCCACTCGGCGGCGTGTCCTTTGTCCTGACGCCAGCGAGAGTGCACAGTCTGTTTGCGGCCGTCACGCGCGAGTTCGAGATGTCGAAAATCTTCGAGCACCGCTACCGCGCCGCCACCAAAAACCTCAATTCGCTCCTTGGAGAACGCACGGTCTCCGTTCGCAAGATAACTAATCGTTCCCTCGGAACCATTGGCGAAGCGCAGGGAAGCCAACACGTTGCCACCCGCGTATCGGCCTCCTCCGGCCGCGCGTCCTTCTACTTCGACAATCTGAGATCCCGCCAGAAAGATGAGCAAGTCAAGAAAGTGGCAGGCTTCACCCAGTATGCGTCCGCCTCCCTGCTTGCGATCATTGAGCCAATGGTCTGGTACAAGATAGCCGGCGTTAATACGGTAATGCAGGGCCAGCGGTTCGGAGATCGGCGCCAGGAACGATTTCATCCGCACTACCATGGGCGCAAAGCGCCGGTTGAATCCGACCATCAACGCTTGCTGACGCGTCGGCCGCCCGAGGTACGCACGAGCAATCGAATGCAATTCATCCTCACTCAGGCAGAGAGGCTTCTCGCAGAACACGTGTTTCCCTGCTGCAAACGCTTCCTGCACTTGACGAGCGTGCAAATGATGACGGGTAGCGATGACCACAGTGTTGACGGCTGGATCGTCGAGCAGTTGGGATTCGTCCGTTGTACATGATTGGAAGCCATGCTTGCGCGCGGCGTGTTGCGCGTGAGATCCAGTGGCGGTGCAAACGGAGATCAAGGTCGTTGCCGCCGACTTCTTCAACCCGGGAATGAGAGTGCCTGTAGCAAAAAGTCCTGCACCGAGCAGTCCCACTGACACTCCACTTTTTGCAGCCGCCTGAACAGGAGCAGGTGGCAGCTTCACAAGCTCAAGAGTCCGTGCCTCAGTGCCAGCGTCCGAGTACTGAATCACTACTCCCAGAAATGGCTCATGCGATTTGCCGGTGATGAGATCGTAGGCTCTCTCCGCCTTCGTAATCGGGAACCGATGGCTGATCAATGAGCTTACATTGACTTTTCCATCGGCCAGCAGCCGCACAAACGCTTCCATGTTGCGCGTCTCGGTCCAACGCACATAGCCAATGGGATAATCGCGACCTTTTTGTTCATAGGCAGAGTCGTAACGTCCGGGTCCGTAAGATCGCGAAATGCGGAAGTCGAGTTCTTTTTCGTAATACGCCTTCCGCTCGATATCTAGGCCAACGGTGCCCACAGCAACGACGATCGCCCGCTCGCGAGCGACGGAGCCAGCGAGGTTCACTGGACCGCTGCTGGACGTTTCCGCAGTAATCAATACGCAGTCAGCGCCTACGCCACCGGAATGCTCCCGGCAGAGATCACTGAACGCCGCGGCAGAGCTAGCCACGGCATCGGCTCCGAAATCTCGCGCAAGGCAAGCTCGGGAATTGTCGATGTCCATACCGAAAACAAGGCACCCAGCAGCCTTGAGCAGTTGCACGGTGAGTTGACCGATCAGACCTAGGCCGATGACTGCGACGCGATCGCCAAGCTTCGCGTCCGCAGTTCGGATGCCGTGCAGAGCCACCGCACCCAGCGTCGCGAACGCTGCTTCATCGAACGGAGCTTCTCTTCCACCCGCATCGCCCAATGGAATCTGCGCCACCAACAATCGGGGGACGCATGCGATCTCGGCGTGGACGGCAAATCCAGTTCCGGCGCAGGCTACGCGATTCCCCGGCCTGAGATCGGTAATTCCTTCACCGACGGCGACAACGGTGCCAGCGCTGCTGTAACCGGGACTTTGGGGTTGGTCGAGTCGAGTCCGCACCGCCTGGATCGCAGAAAAGATTCCGTCGCGCTGGACTTTACTGATGACTTCCCGCACCAGATCGGGTCGCGATTGTGCCTTCTGCAGCAAGCCTTTGCGGGCGAATTCGGCTGAGGCGCGCTCGGTTCCAGCAGAAATCACCGACGCCGCGATCCGCACCAGAACGCATCCGGGAAGAAGTTGTGGCGCCGGAACTTCTTCTACCGTGATCGCGCCGGTGCGTGCGTGCTGGAGGATCTGTTTCACGCCGTGGCCGCCTCGTGTGGCGCAAGCATTTGGCTCTCAAACTTTCCGGCGCCGCCGTCGAGAAAGGTTTGCATCCACAATTCCAGCGTCAGAAACTGCCAGATTTGCATCGACCAGTCGGCACGGCCGCTACGCTGCTCGTCGACGAGGCGGCGAACCGCCTCGGGCCGGAAAAGTCCGCGGCGGCGTAGTTGCGCGGGTGAGATAAGATCATCCACCATCGGTTTGAGGTCGTGGGCCAGCCAATAATCTACCGGAGCGGCAAATCCCGCCTTCGGTTGTTGCAGCACTTCGCGCGGCAGGATGTCCCGCATCGCCTTCCGGAAAATGTACTTGGTCGTCGGCCGCAGCCGTCCTTTAAGCTTAAGCGACGGTGGAACATTCCACGCTACAAACTCAGCCAGTTCGCGATCGAGGAATGGAACCCGCACTTCTACCGACGAGGCCATACTCATCTTGTCGTTGTAAGTGAGGTTGAGGCTCGTCATAAAAATCTTGGTATCGAGATAAAGCATCTGGTGCAGGAAATCCGCGTGGCCGACTCGGTCGAATGCGGCCAGATGTCCCGCGGCGGGATCAGAAGCAGCGGAGTCCGGGAACTCGGGTGTGTAGAGCCCTGCCTTCTGCTGATCGTCGAGATACGTCGCATTCGCGATGAAACGGGCAATCGGACTAAGAGATGCGCTGCGTACCATTTTCCTCGCGAGGCGAAGTCTTCCTTTCAGTGGCGTGCCGCGCAGGCTGGGGAGCGCGGCGAGCATTCCCTCACCCAGACGGCGTGCCAGAGATGGCACTTTGCCGTAGGCTTGCGCCCAGTAGTGAGCGACGTGCTTGCGGTATCCGGCAAAGAGTTCGTCTCCACCCACACCCGACAAAAGAACCGTCGCCTGCTTGCGCGCTTCGCGGCAAACCAGGTACGCCGTGATGATCGCAGGATCAGCGGTCGGCTCATCCATGTGCCATACGAGTCGCGGCAGCAGATCGGCTACGTCCGGCTCGACCACGATGCGTTGATTCTCGCAGCCGATGTGACGCGCGAATCTAGAGGCGACTTCGGGATCGTCGAGTGTAGTTTCGCCGACGCGATACTCTCGCGGGAATGTAATCGTGTAAGTGCGAACCGGCTGGTTGCTGGCGCGGCGCATCATTGCCACAATGCTCGAGGAATCAATGCCTGCACTGAGAAAAGCTCCGATGGGAACATCGCTGACCATCTGCGTCTTCACAGATTGGCAGAAACGCTCGCGCACTTCTTCAGTCAGATCGGCCTCGGAGCGCGCGTACGTCTGGTCCGCGGGAGGGAATGTCAAATCCCAGTACTGTGTAAGCTTGAGTTCCCCATTGCGAAATGTTGCATAGTGGCCCGCAGGCAGCTTCAGGATGCGACGGAACATTGTATTGGGATCGGGAACCCAGAGAAAGGTCAGATACTGATGCAGTGATTCGGGATCGAGTACCGCTTCGATCTCCGGAACCTGCAGAAGAGCTTTTATCTCCGAGGCAAAGGCAAATCGTTTTCCTTCATGAAAATAGTAAAAAGGCTTCACGCCAAAGTGATCGCGGGCCATGAATAGCAGGGGAGACGTCCCTCGCAGATCGCAGATTGCGAACGCGAACATGCCGTTCAAGCGCTTTAGGCAATCGGGCCCTTCCTGCTCGTAGAGGTGCAGGATCACTTCCGTATCTGTGAGTGAAAGGAATCGATGTCCCTTGTTTTCCAGTTCGCATCGCAGCTCGGCAAAGTTATATATCTCTCCGTTATAGGTAATCCATAGAGTTCGGTTCTCGTTGCACATCGGCATGTGGCCGACCGCGGATAAATCCAAAATAGCTAGGCGCCGGCTGCCCAGGCCGACGTAGGAACCGTCGGGGAACCTCCGCTCCCATAAGCCGGAATCGTCGGGACCGCGATGCGCCTGGACGTGAGCCATCCGCGCCAGCGTTTCCCGATCTCCACAATTTACCAAGCCGTTAATGCCGCACATGTAGCGTTAGTTCCCCTTCGTGCCCTGCTCGCCAGTCGATTTCAATTCGTAAATCTTGGCCTTCGTGTGGAACATCTGCACGGCCTGAAATCCACAGTAAATCAGGCCTGGTATGCCGTCCAGAAAGCCAAGCCGCAGAAAATAACGATAGATAAACAGAAGAATCGGCGAACCCGGCAGCGTATAAAGTGTTTTCTTGAGCCAGCGCCGACGCTGAGCTTGCGTACCGAAAAGAGACGGGCGCAACTCACGGCTGTTGTGCTCGCCGTGCAACAGCACACGCGCTTCCCAGTTGGAGTACTCGTCGTGTTTCTGGATGTAGCGGGAAAGCGATTCCACATTGTGATGAATCAGCGGATTCACAACACGCGACGTCGGCCCTTCGACCACGACATGTTCGTGGATCTCCATATCTGCCATCGACAAGTCTTGGTCACGAAGCCGGCATTCGTAATGGCCTTTGCCCCGACGAAACAGCGCAAGCTTCCAGAAGCTGGCGCCGCCGTGCCGCAGAACGCGGCCCAGAAAATGCATACGCAGCGAAATGAAATAGCCATTCGCACTCTCGTCGGCAATCGCACAACGAATCTCTTCTGCCAGTTCAGGCGTAAGTGCTTCGTCGGCGTCCACCATCAGAATCCAATCAAACTCAAGAGGCAGCGTGTCGATTGCCCACTGTCGCTTCTTCGGCCAGCCGCCCTGATAATGAAACTGCACTACCTTGGCGCCAAAAGAACGTGCGATCTCGGGGGTGGCGTCGGTGCTCTGCGAATCGATGACATATACTTCGCCCACGTCGCGGAGTGCCTCCAGGCATCGCGGAAGATTTTTTTCTTCGTTGCGCGCAGCCACGATGACGCTGACTGGCAATCTGCCAGTGCTTCTCGCCGACCTCGTATTAATAATCTCGTCGATCTTTTGCATGGGCGAGTAAATTAACAATGGAGTTCACACCAGCGTTGCAGTACAAACAAAGCCCACGGTCGCGACCAGGAAACGGTGCCGCGCAAGAAATTATTCCACACCTGTTGGACCTGCTTTCCATCTAGAAAGCCGCCGAGCGGGCCGTCTCTGATCCTTTTTGGAGCCAGCGCCGGCTCCACTTCAGCGCGCAGTTCCTGGCGCATCCAATGCTCAAAGGGCAGAGTGAAGCCACGCTTTTGGCGATGAACAATTTCGTCAGGAAGCGAACCGGCCAGGGCTTGCACGAGCAGTTTCTTAGGCGTGCCATCCAGCTTCCACGCGCCCGGAAGAGCCAACACACCCTTAGCAAGGCGATGATCGATCAGGGGAACCCGAACCTCCAGCCCTTGGGACATGCTCATAAAATCCGCGTCGCGCAAGAGCGTATTGAGCATATAACAGCGCGACTCGAGATAGGAAACGCGGTTAACGGCATCGAGAGGAAGGGCGCGCTGCAGCGCATCGCGCTGCGAAGCGGAAGCGGCATCGTCGCCGCGAGTGTCACCCGACGGAAACAAAAGGTCCCGCTGCATACTGGTAAACAATGTACGCGTCAAGAAGTAAGGGTGCACGGCTCGGCCGTTGTCGCGAGCAAGTGAGACCAGCTTGCGGTTCCGGTCATTCTCCGGTACCAGCGATCCGAAAGCCAACGCCAAAGGACCCCGAACCGAGCCGGGAATGTGATTCCAGAACTCTGCGAAACGTTCCATCCGCGGCACCGAGCGAAAACTGGAATATCCGGCAAAAACTTCGTCGCCGCCCAGGCCGGAGAGTGCAACCTTCACTCCTGCCCGCCGGGCTTCGCGGGAAACGAAGTAGGTATTAATGCCATCCATGGTGGGCAGGTCCATCGCGCGCAGAGCATCGGGAATGGCCGTGAGCACATCGTTCTGCGAGACATTGATCTCATGATGATCCGTGCGGAATCTTTTCGCCACGGCGCGCGAGTGTTGTCCCTCAGAAAATTCGGCTTCACGGAATACGATCGAGAACGTGCTGGGTGTTACGCCGCCACGGCTGAGGATACTGACCAGCGCACTCGAATCGATGCCTCCGGAAAGAAATACACCCACGGGAACGTCGCTGACCAATTGCAGGCCAACCGCCTCGTCGAGGGCAAGCTGTAGTTGCTCCGCGACACGGTTCTCCTCTCTCGCAGAAAAAACTCCCGGAGAAGATGCGGCATCCGCGCCTTCGTCAACGAGATCCCAATACCGCGACTGCCGGACAATCCCGTTTTCCCAGATCAGTGTGTGGCCTGGAGGGAGCGCGTGCAATCCGTCGATCAGCGTGAGAGGATCATATGCCGAGCCGAAGGTCAGGTAGTTGAGGAGCCCGGCGGAGTCGATACGGCTGGGCACGAGGCCAGTCCCGAGCAGCGTTCGGACTTCTGATGCAAAAAGAAAGTATGAGCCGGTCTGGGCGTAATAGAGCGGCTTGATGCCCATCGGATCACGGGCAAGGAACAAATGGTGCCGGCGGGCATCCCAGATGGCAAAAGCAAACATTCCGCGAAGCTTTGCCAGGCATGGAGTTCCCCATCGCGCATAGGCTTTCAGAAGGACTTCGGTGTCAGAGTGACCAGCGAAGATCGTGCCAGCTTCTTCGAGTTCCCGGCGCACGTCGCGGAAGTTATAGATCTCTCCGTTGTACACAATCCAATTGCCGGTCTCAGCGTCGTGCATGGGCTGGTGCCCGAGCGGTGAAAGATCAAGAATGGCAAGGCGCCGGCTGCCCAGGCCGATTTCGGATGCATGAGTCTCACCCGGCACCAAATCACGCAAAAGAATCGTGCCCGAATCATCGGGTCCGCGATGAGCAAGCGACTGCGTGCCGCGTTCGAGGAGGCCGTCTCTGACGGGAACATTCCGCCCGATAATTCCAAAGATTCCACACATCAGACGCCCCTCAGAATCGACACACGAATGAACCAGCGAGTTCGCGAAGATGTCACTGTTGTATCAGAATACGAAATGGGCGGACGAATCGTGGCTGAGTTTGTTAGCGTTTTCGCAGTCTTAAGACCTAACGCCCCTGTGGGGAACGTATCCGTACCATAGCGTAGCGCGAATTCTGCTAACATCATGGCGCTCCGACCCCGCGCTTTTGCTGTCCCGAGAGGAACGTGGCCACTTATCCCGCGTCGCCAATGCCGCCAGAGCTCTTGCAATCGTCGCCCGGGTGCTCTTCTCTCGACTGGTCCAAGCGAATCCCGGCTCTCGATGGACTTCGCGGAATCGCCATTCTGCTGGTCTTGCTAAGGCACGGCTTCTTTGGGATGGAGTCCAGTTCCCCTCTGGTGAATCGTCTACTCGCCATAGGCCAACTCTCGTGGAGCGGAGTGGATCTCTTCTTTGTGCTTTCTGGATTCCTGATTGGCGGTATTCTCCTCGACAACCGTAGTTCTACACGCTACTACACAACGTTCTATGCCCGCCGCGCCTACCGAATCCTTCCGCTCTACCTCGTAATCACCACCCTGTTCCTGCTGCACCATATTCCGTTCCGCATTCTTCCAGGCGCATTCGGCGAATCCTCGCCGCTCGCCATCCCCGGAGTGTCATACCTGACGTTCACGCAAAGTTTCTTCATGGTTAATTTGGGATGGTACGGGCCTCCGGCGATGGCGGTAAGCTGGTCGCTAGCGGTCGAAGAGCAATTCTATCTCGCCATGCCGCTTCTCATTCGCAAGGTTCGTGAGGGGTGGCTGGTCGCCGTTTTGCTGTTTACGATCATCGCAGCGCCGTTGCTGCGCCTCTTGCTTCGTCACACCTTGGCTCATGGCGACTTCGCATGCTACATTCTCATGCCCTGCCGTGCAGATGCTCTTTGTCTCGGAGTCTTGGCCGCTTACCTGGTGCGCCGTCCAACCTTCTGGAATCAGATAATCGGCCGCCGTAATCTGCTGCGGTTTACCACCGGCTTTCTAATTGCAGGAATCATCTTCATGACGTGGCGGCACTACGATCAACTGTCGCTGCCCATGACCACCTGGGGATATTCCTGGCTCGCCCTGTTTTACACCGTCTGCCTGTTGATCACCGTCAGTTCCTCCTCCGGAGTCTGGCATGGCATTCTGTGCAACAGATGGCTCATGCGCCTCGGCACGCTCGCCTACTGCACCTACCTGCTGCACTATCCTCTGATCTTGACGGGGCGGCGCATTTTCAGCGCAATCCTCCCTTTGCGGCCCAGCTCAGCGTGGATGATCGGCAGCTTTTCGGCGATCGCGTTTACTCTAGTCTTAGCCACGCTTTCCTGGATGTATTTCGAGAAGCCAATGCTCCGCCGCGGCCACAAATATCAGTATTTCTGATCTGTGGGACCCGTCCGAGCGCCACTGCCCGACTGGAATTTATTGGCCAATCGATATCCAGCAAAGCAACTGTCAGTGGGCGGAATCAGTCAGATTGATGTGTTACTCTTCACGTTCCGGAGAGTCTCCATTGCGCATCGGCAGTCTTTCACATTCCAGAATACTGCCTGCATTCTCATTTCTTCTGGTCCTGATTTCCGTTGTCCGGATCGTCGCATCTTACTCGCACACCGCTCAAGCGTTTGATGAACCTTGCCATGTGTCTGCAGGTATCGAGTTTCTCGACAAGGGAACCTACACCTTGGATCCCATTCATCCGCCGCTTGCTCGAATCGCAGTGGCACTCCCGCTCTATCTGGCCGGCGAGCGCTACCCGGTTCTGGCACCATCTGACCCAGGCAGCCGCAATTACAACGTAGTCGGCAACCACATTCTCTATGACAGCGGCCATTTCTATCGCAATTTGATGTTGGCGAGGTTGGGAATATTACCCTTCTTCGTTCTCGGAGCTCTTGTTGTCTACCTGTGGGCGCAACGCGTCGGCGGTGCCACGTCGGCCGCGATAGCGATCTTTCTCTACTGCACGACTCCCACCATCCTCGCGTTCTCGAGCATTGCATATACCGATACAGTAGCCGCGTCTACGCAATTGGCCGCAATGTTTGTTTTTTCACTGTGGCTTGAAAGACCCGACCGGGTCCGCACGCTTTGGCTTGGCTTGGCATTTGGAATCGCGTTCCTAGCCAAGTTGACAACTGTACTTTTCATTCCGGCAGCGGCATTCTGTATGGGCACCATATGGTTTCTGGGCGGGAGGAGGTTGCCTTCGCCAAACTTTTCCTCCCGAATTGTGAAGTTGTTTGCGGCTCTCGCTCTGGCCGCACTCGTCGTGTGGGGAGGCTATCGCTTTTCGGTACGGCACCTGTCGGAAGCGACAGGAATCACGCCATCTTCCATGCCCTCATTCCAGCATTTTCCCAGCCTGTTGCGGTCGGCAGCTAGATCTTTGATACTGCAAGACCCTCTGCTGCCCGCTCCCGACCTTCTTCACGGCGTTGCAGAGGCATGGGTGTTAAACGGAACAGCGTCGGAATCCTACTTGTTTGGTCAAATAAAGGCCGGCGGGTGGTGGTACTTCTACCTCATTGCCTTAGGCGTGAAAACACCCTTGCCGCTGCTGCTCCTGTGTGCAATCGGCACCGTATTCCTGTTGACGCATCGGAAGGAGTCCGCTGTTTTTCTGCCAATGGCTGCACTGGCAGGCGTGTTGCTTGTGACCATGCACGTGAAGTATCAGGTTGGCTTGCGTCATATCCTCGTGGCACTTCCTCTCATTGCAATCATCGCGGGGATCGGGAGCGCACGTTGGTTGGAACGCGTCTCGTTGCGCCGGGTCGCCAGTTTGGCAATAGCCGCGCTCCTGGCATGGCAGGCCGTTGAGAGCGGGGCTTCCCAATCGGATTTCCTGGCTTATTTCAATCAGCTTGCTGGCAAAGACCCGAGCAGAGTCCTGGTGATGGGATGCGATCTCGATTGTGGCCAGGACTTGTACCGCCTCACCGAAGGCTTGCGCGCAAGGCAAATCACCCGGTTCAGCTTGGCTATTTGGAGTAGCGCTGAGATTGATCGGTTCGGCCTACCGTCATATGAGATTCCCGCTCCCGATCGCCAGCTTCGGGGGTGGATTGCAGTGAGTTCGCGCGCCATCAGACTTGGGGATGTGCTTCATCAGTCATTTCCCCCAGGTTATTTTGATGCACTGGAGCACTACCGTCCTGTAGCCGATATCGGAAAAACAATTCGGCTATACTACATCCCCACGGAAGACATTTCAGAGAATGGAAACCGGGACTAGATTCTGACAGCAACGGTCTGAATCACCTACCGCTCAAGGAAGTGGGACCAAGAAACGAATTCCAAATGGCAGAATCGCCCATCAAGGTTCCATATCTCGATTTGAAAGCTCAGTATGACAGCATCAAGCCCGAGATCGATGCAGCCATATTCAAAGTTCTTGAAAGCAGTGAATTTGTTCTGGGCAGCGAGGTAGCGACCTTCGAGCGGGAGTTCGCCACGTACTGTGGAACATCAGAATGCATCGCCCTGAATTCCGGCACGAGCGCTTTGCATCTGGCACTGTTGGCGGCGGGCGTAGGCCCAGGCGATGAAGTCATCACGGTTCCGTTCACGTTTGTGGCCAGCGTGGCCGCTATCCTCTACGCGGGGGCTCGACCGGCGCTAGCTGATATCGAACCGCGATCGCTTACCCTGGATCCAGCAACGATTGAAGCTGCAATCACTCCTCGCACCAAAGCGATCCTGCCGGTTCACCTGTACGGTCAACCAGCCGATATGGACCCGATCATGGAAGTGGCGCGCCGGCATGGGCTCGTCGTAATCGAAGATGCAGCTCAAGCGCACGGGGCAAAATACAAAGGGCGACCCGCCGGAAGCATCGGCGACATGGGTTGCTTCAGCTTCTATCCCACAAAAAATCTCGGCGCCTATGGCGAGGGTGGAGCGGTCACCACAAGCAACGCCGAGTACGCGCGGAAGATTCGCATGCTGCGGGATTGGGGGCAGGACGGAAAGTACCATCACGTACTCCGTGGCTACAACTACCGGATGGAAGGCCTGCAGGGTGCAATTCTGCGAGTGAAGCTTCGCCATCTCGAGAAATGGACGGAAGATCGCCGAGCGGTCGCCAAAAAGTACAGTTCTCTGCTGGCAGATTGTGGAGTCGAGCGGCCTGCGGAAATGACGTGGGCCCGCCACGTCTATCACGTGTATACGCTGCGAGCGGACGATCGCGACAGCCTGCGGGCAGCACTTTCTGCAGATGGAATTCAGACCGCCATTCACTATGCCGAGCCCGCTCACCTGCAGCCAGCGTACTCTGACCTCGGATACGGAAAAGGGGCATTCCCTCAGTCGGAGGCAGCGGCAAAACAGGTCCTGTCCCTGCCAATCTATCCGGAACTTCCCGCCGCGGCGATTGCGGAAGTCGTACGAGCTGTAAAAAAACACACCTCTTCTAAAGTGCAGCCTCTGGCCTGACTGCACTCCCGGTTGCATCAACCAGGGAATGAGCCAGAGATAATATTTCATCCACGTGCTTTTTCCAGCTAAACGCCGCCGAACGTACGACTCCGCAAGCAGACAATCGTGTAGCTGTGTCAGCCGATGAGGCTATCTCTACCACTCGGTCGGCTAGTTCTTGAGCCGAAAAGCGTGGAAAGTAGAGGGCGGCAGCGCCACATATTTCGCGATGTACGGGTAGATCGGAAGCCACCACGGGCAATCCACTTGCCATTGCTTCAACCAGTGGATGGCCGAAGGTCTCCGTGTAGGCTGGGGTCACGTAGATGTCCGCCCGGCGATAGAACTGATGAAGCTGACCGTAGGGAACCGTGCCCAACTCGATCAGCATGTCGGAAACTCCCAGATCTCTGACTAGTGTGGCCGCAGTCTGTGCGCGGTACGCGCCCGGATTCGCTGCGGCAGCGAGTTTGCAGGTAAGCAGAAGCTTGACTGGGCGCCCTTCACACCGATTGCGCAACAGTGGCAAAGCGCGGATCAATGTTTCGAAGTTACGGTAGTAGTTATAGTGGCTGACGAAAAGAAGCTTCAGCGCGCCGTCGGTAGCGCGCAGTCTATCTTCAACTTCGGCAGGGAGCGGTGTGGCATCGCGTGTAAACGCTTCCCGGTCAAAACCGTGATGGACGGCCTGAATCTTTTTTCCTGGATAGCTCACGGCCGTCCAGCGGCGGAGTTCTGCGGCGAATGCTTCGCTCGGGGCTACTGTCATGTCAGCCCAGTCAATCGATTTCCTGGCCAAAGCCGCTTTCAGACGGGTATCCATCCACATGCGGTACTCGTGCCGCAAACGCAGGTCGCAGTAGAAGTCGGTGGAAGTGTAGATGGAGTTTCTCGAAAGCAGTATCTGCGGAACCGGAGACCGTCTGAGCGCGAAGTTTCCGGCGGAGAGCAGGACTTCGGCGTGGCAACGTCGAATGAGACCAGGCAAGTCTGACTGCTCACGCCAGAATCGGCTCGCAGCGGGGCCTTCCAGGTCCACAAAGTCCACGCGGTTGAAGCTGCGAAACTCTTCGCGAAGACTGGGACCCAGCGCGACCGTAACTTGCAGGCCGGGCACAACCGCAAGATGAGGGATTACGTTTCGGATGTAAGTGAGGCCTCCGCCGGCACTGGCTGCGAGGCTGTTGATGAACAAGCGCATCGTCAGTTCGGAGCGACGCCGCCCCAGTTCTGTGGCACAAACTGGGGACGCCACCGGAACGAAAACCGTGGCACCGGAGTTGAAGGCACAAAGTCCACGAGGATAAATGCCAAACCCCAGAAAAAAACGCAGAGGTAATAGCCCACAGCGAATAACCAGTCTTCGAGAGCAGCGTTGGTCAGCCCGGCAACGATCACCATGGCCAGCGGAACTGCCGGGTGACATGGGTTACCGGTATTCCACATCCATCGAACCGTGCGAATGATGTTGCCCACGAGCGCCAGCAGCAAAAGAAAAAAAGGCATCACACCCAACATACCGACCCAGGTGACGATGGCCAGGTAGCTGCTCCCATTCTCCGACGTCACCCGTTCGCTAGTGGCAAAGTGACCGTACTGTCCGACATACTGGCTCGCATCCTGCCCGTTGTCCGTCGTACCGAAGCCTGAACCTAACCAAAAGTGTTTGCGAATGCTGTCCGTGGCGGTCTGCCACGGCGTTTCTCTGGAAGCAAACATGCCGAGACCAGGATCTTTCCCCTTGTACACAACCTTGTCGGTCAGCGCGGTAACCGTTTTTGAAAATGCCGCTGGGTCAAGAATGGCTGACGAAGTCACGATTATCAAAATGATCAGGACGCCCTGCCCCAGTAACTTGTAACGCCGTAATGCCAGACACATCAGCCCGCAAGAAATGAATGCCGCAGCCAGGCCCGCCCGCGAATGACTGTGGAAGGTCAAGTACATGCTCAACACGAGCAGAAATTGTCTCCTGTGGTGGACGAAAACACTCTCTTCAAGCAGCGTTCCCCAAAGCAAAATCGGAGTGGTAACGACTCCCATTACCGCGCCCAGCGAGTTGGGATTGCCCATGGCTTCGAGTCCGTTAAAGTGCAGTGCCGCAATGGCTGCAACAAAAAGCTCGCAACCCGCCAACAAACCCGTGAAAAACCGGCCCTCCCGCCCTACGACCGCCAATCGCGCTCCCGTGGACGCATACAGAAACAGCAGGAGGAGGCTGACGGCTTTCAACCCCGCGAAACCGGGATAACGGGAAACAACCGCCGATATCAGTGCCGCCAGTACAGCAAACGCGGCCAGGATATGAAAGCCGCCGAATCGATAACGGCGGTCCTTCAGCATGATGTAAGAACCAACTAGCGCTCCAGAGGCAAGAAAAAACCAGCGCGCCGCGACCCACATTCCCGCCAATGGCAACGTCATGCCGGCCAGAAGAAAAGCAAGGATCACCAGGGGGAAAAATACTTGCCGGTAAAACCACAGCGACGCCAATAGAATTTCACACAGGACTAAGCCCCCAAGATAGGTCGGACTACTGAAGTACGAGGGGCGGCTCAAGACCAGGACCGCCAACATTGGCATGCATACCAATGCGGCCAGGATCAAGACTGCCTTGGGAATACGATCAGTCATGCGTGCTTCCAAATCGTCTCGACAGCCTGCGCAATGGCAACCGACCACATTTCCGGCGAATAACTCACAATGTGTTCTTTGGCGCTGGCGCCCATCACCTCCCGAAATTCCGGTTGTTCGGCGAGGGTATTCATGGCAATCGCGAGAGCATCGACATCCCGAGGCGGAATCAGTAACCCAGTCTCAGCGTCTCGTACCAGATCATCGGCACATCCAGCTGCGCGGCTGAGAATTACGGGCAAACCGCAAGCCATGGCTTCATTCACAACTAATCCCCATGTATCCGTGTGAGTCGGCAGAATCAGCACGTCAGCGAGCGCATAATACGAGGCTAGCGTTTCGCGCTGCGCGAAGCCAGAAAATCTTACCACTCCTGGCGAGAGTGACGCCGCCTGTACCTCCAGTTGACGCCGCGACTCGCCGTCGCCGACGAAAACCAGACCGACCTGCTCGCGCACGGATGCGTTCAGTTTGGCATAGGCAGTCAGCAAATCAAACACGCCTTTTTCCGGCACCAAGCGGCCCACAAAAAGGAAATAGCGTACAGGCAAGTCCAGTTCACGGCGGCGGGCGCCTGCATTCGTGCGGGCATTGGCGGCTCTTAGGGTGAATAAATCGTTGCCGACGGCATTCGGCGCTGTGAATATCCGCCTTTCATCGATTTTGTGGACGCGAAGATACGCCCGCGCCGATCGCCCCGGCACTACAAATCCGGTGCACTTGCGAAGAAACTCGTCCTTCAGAAGTTCAACCATCGCGTGGCCGCGGCGCAGATCCTGCACGTTGCTCTCTGACCAAAGAAGAAATGGGATGTGATGAGTTCGAGCCCAGAAAAGAGCTTGCCAGGAGGCTAGATAATTGTAGCCTCCACACAGGATCATGTCCGGAACCGCTGCTGCCAGCGCGCGCCCGACTCCACGATTCAGCAACGCATTGTACTTACCCCAGCGCTTTCGCCACGATGGCAGGACTTGGTGTGAGAACTTGATCTCTTCCTTGTATATCCGCCACTGCCGCAAGTCCGGATCAGTCTCAGCCAGGAAGATGACGTGCAAGTCCACACTGTCGCGGTGAGCGAGAGCATTGAACAAGGGGATGCGATAGGGAGAAATGATTTCAGTCAGAATCACAAGCCGGCGTCTCATCCAGACGACTCCCGGTAGACCCGTGCTAAACTTTCCGCCTGCTGCGCCAACGTAAATCTCTCCAGAATCGTATCTCGCGCAGTAATCCCCAGGTTGCGGCAGCGCGCCTCGTCGCGTAGTAGCATGGCAAGCGCTAGAGTCAACTCCTTTTCGTTGTCAGGACCAACTAAAAATCCGTTCGAGCCGTGCCGAATGATCTCGGCAATTCCCTGCCCGCGACAACCGATTACTGGTTTTCCCGTTGACATGGCCTCAAGGTAGACGCAACCCAGCCCTTCATACCGGCTGGGCAGGGCAAAAATCGCGCACCGTCGCATTGCATCGGCAACTTCACGCCGCGACTGGCGTCCAAAGAAGCGTACCCGATCGGCGATCTGAAGTCGTTGAGCCAGCGTCTGCAGCCATCCGCGCTCGGCGCCTTCCCCGATGATCTGCAGACTGAGGCGGGGAAATTCCGGAACCAACGCCGCGACCGCCCGGATTAGCAATTCGTGCCCCTTGATCGGGATCAAGTTGCCGACGCTAAGGATAACCGGGTCCTCGTGGGCGGGAACACTCGCCGGCGAAAACAACTCCGGGTCCACTCCGTTGTACACAACCGAAGTCCGGCAGCTGCGCCCCATCCCTTCCAGAACCTGTTCGCGAACGTGCTCACTGACACAAATCACGCGCCGCGAAGAGCGGTATACACGCTGAGAAAGGCGGCGACACCATTCGCCGGCGCGCCCGCCGACCTGCCCGGCCGAAAAAGCGTCGAGGCCGTGTACTGAAACAACGTACGGAATACCCAACTCAACGCTCAACAGCATGGCCGCGTGCCCGCAAGGCAGAGCACCGTGCGCATGCATGAGGTCAATTCGATGCGAGCGCTGCAGTTCACGCACGTGCCCTACTATGCGCGCAAAGGCGAACGCGCCAGCGGCTGGAAGTCCAATGCCCCCGGGCAAAGAGAAGTAGCGAAACCATTTCGCAGGTGCGGCGGATTCGCTCGCGCGCAGTTTTTCCCGGTAAAAGGGCTGCAATGCAAACACCGTGTTTACTACTCCCGCTTTAGCGAGCGCGGCAAGCGGTTCCGCTACGAAGCATCCGGGTGCGTCGTCCAGATCTGTCGGGTAGAAGGGCGTAAGTGTAAGAACCTGAACTGGAGTGACCGGCGGAGACTTCGCCGAAACGCGCGGGGAGTCCAGCACCGGTGGAAGAGCAGGGGTTCCGGTCAAGCGGGTTTCGCCTCCTGGCAGAACCGGTTGCTGCCATCCTCGAGACGAGACAAACCGTTGACCGCTCCGTGAATGTCGCTCATCTCAGTGTTTTCTCCGATCAACGACCGCTCGCTCGAAGGCGTCTTGCCACTGCCTCGCAATGACGTCCCAGTCAAATTTTTGCGCGTGAGCTATTGCGGCATCTCCCATGGCGCGTCGCAATTCCGGCTGCTGAATCAGCAAGTCTAATTTCGCAGCAAGTTCATTGTCGTTGTCCACGACAAACCCAGTCATGCCGTCCACCACGTAATCGGGTCGATAAATCTTCATAGCGATTACGGGAATCCCGCAAGCAGCCGCCTGCCCCAGAACCTGGGGATGCCCCTCTATGACGCTGGGAAATAAGAAAATGTCGGCCTGGCGCATCGCTTCACCAAGCTCAGGAAGCGACAGATGCCCCAGGAACTCCACGTTCTTGCAGTCAAGCTCAACCGCGAGTTGTTTGCAAGTCTTCTCTTCTTCGCCCGTTCCCGCGATTCGAAATCGAACCTGGCGCCAGCGTGCGGCCTGCTCGACGAACAATGACACCCGCTTATAGGGCCGCAATGAGCCGGCATAAAGCACGGTGACGGGATTGAGCGATGCTTCGCTGGACTGGCGCGGAAAGAAATAACGGCGGTCGATACCGTCGTAGATGGTCCCTGCACTGACCCCAATTTTCTCTTTCAGAAGATCTGCCAGGTAATTGTTGTTGGCAATGACGGCATCCGCTTCATGGATGTTTCTCAGCCGTGCTGGCGCGTATGGCTGCGAATAGAGGCCGCCCGAAACGATATATGTAACAACCGCAGTCTTCAGTTGCAGGTAGCGACGCAAACTTAAGAAAGCACCGTCGAGCGGCCCCTCGCGCGGAAAGAAATATACATCGGGCACTCTGCCCAGCATTCTTAAGCTCGTACCCAGGGTATTTCCGTGCTGCTTCCACCGAAGAAGGGTAGTGTTTGGCCGTGCCACGATCCGCGGGTCCACGACACCCTCGTGGAACATCGTGACGGCCGCTCGTGCGGGGTCGAGGCGCGCCACGATTTCCTTGACGGAGAGATTCTGTGCATTCGTGTCGGCTTCGTCCGCGAACGACGGAGTAAAAATCTTGATCATTGGAGCCAGGGAGGCCAGCGCGCGGCTAGGAAGCCACTGGCGAAGACTTACCGACTGGGTTTTTCCATTCTAGCTGAAGTTCGCGCAGGCGGGATTGGGTTCGCAAACGCAAATCGCGGTGCACGGCCGAACTCTGTAGATGGTCGCGCGCGATTTCAAGCAAACGCCGCCTCACACCCTTCTGAACGGCAGGCGCCAGCGGAGCCTGCTCGCCTGGGTCCGCATCGAGATCGTAGAGCTTCTCGCCTGGCGGATCGAAATGCAGCACCAGCTTGTAACGGGGCCCACGAATCGATAACACGCGCGGACCCATTCGGTCCTGCGAGCGGAATGGGTTCGTGCACCCCGCTACGCACTCCGAGATAGCAACCGCATCGTAATCCACCCCTTGGCGTATTTGCGGCCAGTAGCTTTGTCCTTGAAATGTAGCTGGGATCGGCAACTGCGCCGCATCCAGCAAGGTAGGAGCGATGTGAATCATACTGAACGGGGACTTCGCCACATCTTTTTTCGCGCACTCCGGCACGCGCAACAGCAAGGGGACGTGAATCAACTCCTCCATCAGACGTGATGGAGGATGATATCGTCCGCCATGATCAAGGAATTCTTCCCCGTGGTCGGCCGTGAAGACAAAAATACAATCGTCCCACTTCCCTGACTTCCGTAGAGTCTCGACCAGACGCGCCATGTGCACATCTACCCAGCGAACTCCCGCGTCATAAAGAGCGACGATCTCGTCGCGATGGCGGACGAGCCGATGCGGGCCGAGATCGGAGCGATTCCAAAAGCTATTAAGATATCGTGCCCGAAACGGAGTGACGGGTGCGCCCCCCATCATGGCAAGCGCGGCGTCCTTGGGATAATAAGGGGCGTGCGGATCCATCAAATGTATCCACAGAAAAAACGGCTTTTCTCCGGACGATGCAAGCCATTCGCAGGCATGATGCACGATAACGTCAGCGGCCGGGAACCGTCGCAGGGCATCGAGTGAGTCCGGCACCGGCGTCACGCGCTGGCAGTACCGGAAGTACAGTTCGTCATAAACAACTCCGAGAGGGCCCATGGCCGGTCGCGCTTTTGCCATCTTCCGGTTCAGACGGTTCATCCAACCCGTGCTGCTTGCGGCGGTGATTCTTTCGTTCGAAGGAGGTATGGAAACATCGCCATCCAGAAAATCACGGAAGGTGTCGAATTTCTGCTCGTATCCAAAACGCGATGAGATGTACGGATTGGCTGCGCCAAATGAAGCAGTCGCATATCCGGCTTGCTTGAGTATCGACATGAGACTCGGCTCGCCAGGCGCGAGTCCGACGACATCACGGCCCAGAGCTAACGGATATCGCGAAGCCAGAATCGCTGGAAACGAGTAGTAAGTCGGCGCCCCAGCAACCATTGCGGAAGGAAAAACGAAGCTTTCGGCCGCCACCGAATCCAGAAATGGAGTGGTGGGGCGAGCGTAGCCCATGAAGCCGACGTGATCGGCGCGCAGGCAGTCCACGGTCACCAGCAAAATTGATTTCTGGGTCGTCATCATACCTCGTGCTGTCGCGCCGATTCCCTTCTTCTGAACTTTTTCGTGGTCACGTGCGCTTGCAACATGCCGTTGGCGGTTGGGCAGAATCCTTTGGTCACCAACTCGTAAAGATCTTCGTCGTGAAGGTACAACAGATCGGAATGCTTCGACTCAAGCGCCGTGAGAAATTCATCAAGAACTCTCAATGTCGGGTCCCGAAAGTCCCCCACGGTTGAGTGAAAATTGATGGAGTGCAAAGAAACGATGGCCGGTAAGCCGCGCTCAAAGCAGCTTTCGGCATGACGCAAGCAAGCATCCACCGAGAAGTGCACATCGCCCGCAGGCTCAAAACCCACGGTGCGGGATAGATGCAGGATGCCGTGACGATCGAAATGTGGCGGCGTAACTGATCCGGGACCGTTCTGCGCGACGCGAATTCCATGCTGCGCCCAAGCGCGGTGGGTGTCATCATTGGCACGATAGCCCGGAGCGCAAGCTGAACGCGGCAAGATCGAAAATAATTTGGCGAAGGCTCCAACCGCCTGCCCGATCGATTCGCATTGCATCTCCTCCGACAGAAACTGATCATCCTCAGGTTTTTCCGGATCCCAGTATTCGTATCCGATCCAGGGCATGCGCCAGTGAATGTAGGGTGTCCCGGCCTGCCAGAGTGTGTGCAGGAGTCTCTGGCGATCGCCTTCGCCAGCAACGTACCGTTCCACCGCGGGTCGGCAGAAGTGGGTCGTTCCGTGCAACGCGGGATGAAAGACTCCATCGGCAATTCCCTGGCGATACGCCTCCAGAAGCCCGGGACGATCCCAGCCCTGCGGCAGACCTTCAACGAGCGGCAGGAGATGGATCTGACGAAAACGATCGGCACGCATTTTGGCAAAATCCAGGTTAGCCAAAATGAAATTCATCTGCAGACAGGGACTCCGGCCGCCCGAATCGCGGTGCCGCTTGAGCAACCCGCTCAGAGCCGCAAGATCGCCGGCAGTTTCAAGCGTGTAGAGATCATATGGACGCTCGCCTAACTGCAGCCCTGCGAGTTGCAGCTGTTCAAGGCCTTCACGATCACGCAGGCCTGCTCGGCCCCAGTCATCGCTTTGCAGCAGCACGAGAGGGCGATCGAAGTGAAATCCGCTGACGGGAAACATGTCCCGGCCGCGCTGCCAAAGCTTGCGAACAAATCTCACTCAGCGGTCACCTTTGATTTGCGAATAACCAGCATTTCGCAACCGCCTTCCGCTGCCGATCCATACTTTTGAAGTGCCCACAGAATTGCCGCGCCCACGATAGGCAGCTCGGTGAATTTCGCCACCAGGCGCGTCGACCTTGCCGCAAATCCGGCGGCAGCACGCTTTCTTAAGAACTGCTCGCGATGCAAATCCAGGACTGTATAGTCTGAGCCAAGGTTCGACAACAGCCGCCGCACCCTGCTGTTCGTCGTATAGGTCAGTTGATCGAGCATCGCCGGGCTGCGCCCACGCAGGCGAAGATACAGCCGGCCCAAACTCTTCGGGAGCAGCGGCACCCAAAAGATCTTGTAGTGCGGTTCGTAGAAGCGCAGATAGTTCGGGCATGCGACATAGATCACGCCATGCTCGCGTACCACGCGAGCGGCTTCCCGGACAACCATCGATTGATCCGCTACATGTTCGATCACCTGGTTCATCGCGACGAAATCAAAAGAGGCATCGGGAAAGGGCAATTTCTCCCCAACGGCACTCGCAAACACGGATGAGGCGAGCCTTCGCCGAGCGATCTGGATGGAGGTAATCTTTGCGCCCTGGCCGATCCGGTCCGGCTCCGCGCCAAATGCTCGCAGGCCGCGATGCCGGCATGCCACCACAAAACTTCCCACACCCGAGCCCAGATCGAGTATCCGCGAAGCTGCAGAGAGCGCAAGATAAGGTTCAATCTGTCGCAGCGGCCCTTCAGCGTCACCCTGGATGAGATCGTCAACGATGCGCCGCTGGATGACCTCCGGCTGAATTCCGTTCCAGTTCTCGCGGCGATACGCCAGAAGCAACTCGCGCAGCTCGAAATCACCAATGGGAGCAACTTCTGTCGGATGGTTGTTCATTTCTTAGCAAAAGCGCTGAAGTTGGCGGCGAATTGGTCGTTCGAATCCGGAAAGAGCAATTCTAACGACGCAGCCGCAATGTTGAACACGGGGACTGCAGTGAACCGGAACAAGCTACCGAGAAACGCAGGGCGGGAAAATGCAACCAGGAATACACAAACCGTCCGAAAAAAACCCGCGACACTTGATCCTTCCGCTTCGATTTCCACGCCGTTGAACGAATGCAACAGGACTTGCAAGCTTTCCGGCAAGAAACGCCAACTATCATGATCCCAGTCTCGAGGGTAAATCGCAGGCACGCTCAAAACCAGGCACCCTCCCGGCTTGAGAACGCGGCGAATCTCGGCAATCACGGCGGCAGGTTCCGGCACATATTGCAACACTTGGGTGCAGATCACGATATCGAAATAATCACTGGCCAAGGGAATCTGCTCACCGCGCGCGATAACACTCACCAGCGGAGTGCGGCGCAAATCGAGCGCCACGTAGCGTCGCACGCGGTCCGCGAGCAGCGATCGATAAGGCTGAACTCGCCCTCCCACATCGAGAACATCCAGTGGGCCGTCCGCAAATCGCGCGAACCAGCGTTGGAAAATCTCACGACGCTGTCTGAGCACCAGCCAACTTGGATTCGTCAGCGAGGGATACAATCGCTCTCTACCTTCATGATTGACTGCCTCCAGCGTCTGCATGGGCTTGATGGCTTGAGAAGAAATTGACACGAGAGTGAAGTATCCGCTTTCTAGAGGTAGCCGAGTTCCCGCAGGCGCTCCTCTACAAAGCGCTGCTCCGATGCGTCGAGCTGAGCTGCCTCGTCGCGCAACAAGTCGCGCAGTACAAAAACCAGCAACTCCTCAACACTGGCAAAGGTCTGGGCAAATTTCTTCTCGGCTGCCGCGCACAAATCTTCGGGAAGGTGCACAATCCTGGCTTCGCTCATGAACTCACTCCTGCTATGCCAAAGACGCCGCGAACTCGCGACCACATGGCGGCTGCAATCAGCCGGTCATCGGCACCCAGGCCGACCAGAAGAATCGTGCCCGCGAATACGCTATAGGCCAGCCCGAGCGCGACACCGACCGCGAGCCAGTCGTGATGGAAAACATTCGAATAGCGTTGCACGAACAGTGTTACGGCAACCGACGCTGCAGTTGCCGGAAAGAGGCGAAGATATCCCAGATTGTAAGGAGAAAAACCCAGGGTCCTGCGCACCTCCAGCAGGTTCAAGAGGTTCATGCCGATGTTAGTGATCGCAGCCGCTACGGCCGCGCCGATCAAGCCCCACAGAGGAACTAGAACCGCGCAGAGAACGACCATCACCGCAGCCATCACGATCTGGACTCTCACCAGGCGCCTCTCATAGCCCGACATCAGCAGCAGGTAGCCGACTGAACCGACTCCGCAGTTTACCAGTTGGCCGATCGTACCGATGACCAGGATGGGCCAGCCATATGCGAACTCGTGTCCGAAGATTCGCATCAACGGACGGGCAAACACCATGATAACGAGCGCCAGAGGCAGCGTAAGTCCAACGACCCACTTGGTAAGCGACTGGAAGAGCCGGGAAAGCAATGCTCGTTCTCCACGAGTATGCAAGTCGGCGATGGTCGGAGCAAATATCTGATTGATGGAACTCAGCGCCAGCGGAACGTAGACCACAACAGCCGATGCCACCGAGTAAATCCCTACGTCGCGCGCGCTGCGATAGTATCCGAGCGCAACCTTATCGACCTGGGATATGAGGAACTCGAGAAAGCCAATTCCCATCATCGCCGCTGAAAAAGACCACACCTCGGCTTCGGGATGCGAGCCAGGCAGCGCAGAAAATCGTGCCAACAAAGGTGTAGCGCGTCGCACCGCGGCCAGCAAGAGACCCGTTACTGCAGCCGCAGCGAGAACCTGGGCAATGAGATAGCCACGAAGCCCCATTCCTGCCGAGATGAGCGCGACCGCCAGGAGCATCGTCAGTGGGCTGCCGATAAAATTGACGATCAGCGTTCTTAGCTTCAGATCGCGGTATCCGGCGAGCACTTTGCCATAGAAGCCGCTCATCACGCCAAACAACATCAGCAAAGCGAACCACGGCAAATACTGAACCAGTTCGCGAGAATGATAAAAGCGGACCGCTATCACGCGGCCAAAGGTCAGCAACACCACGGCCAGTATGGCGTTTGCCGCCAACAACAAGCCAGCACCCCGCCACAACAGGGCGTGCAACTGCTTGAACTTTCCGGCTGCGTGATAGGTCGCCACGAAACGCAGCGCCGAGCCCGGCAATCCGAGGGTGTTGAAGAGGCCGATGAATCCGATCAGCGTCGTACCCAGAGCGTAGATGCCAAGAGATTCCGCGCCCAGAATACGTGCCAGATAAACCTTGAACACATAGCCGAAGCCAACTGTAAAAATTGTGCCTGCGAAAAATACTCCCGACTGCTTCGAGATATGTCCGACCTGGGAGCGGAATTGCTGGGTCCCGACTGCGGTGTTGTCCGCGGGCTGAGTGGAGGCTTCGCCGGTCACGAGGCCGACCTCTTGCCGGAAACTTCCAGAAGGCCCGTCGTGAGCCACCGTTGCAGCATCGCTCGGTCAATCGCGTCTGAAACGCTGGGCGCGGTTGCTCGATTGTGAAAGTCCGCCACTCTCTCCGGAATGTCCTCAATGTCTTCCGCGCTTTGCAGCATTTCACCGACTCCGAAGCGCGCATACTGCTGGACATAACCGAATGGCGAGAGCCGCAGCCAACCGCAGAGAAAGCACTGAACTCCGGCCTGAAAGCAGTCAACCACTGCGCTCGATTCGACGGTAACGCCGAACCAGGCCCGGGAAAGAAGGTCACGAGTGAGGGGGCCATCGAGTACGGTCACGAGTTTGCGATCTGCCGGAGCCAGGAACTTCGCCAGCATGCGGCAGCGTTCCCTGCGGCTTTCAAACGGATGCAGCTTCACGATCACGTCTCGTCCCTCTTCGCGAGCGATGCGGCACAGGGCGGGAAGAACTTCCGCATAAACCTCTTCGCCGCGCATCCCGGCGGATTCGTAAGGCTCGGAAAAAAAGATAGCCGAAGTTTGTTTGGACCCGCGCAAACCGTCCCCAGCAGAATCATTTCCGGGGGCACCGATCATGATCCTGTCGCTCGGTAGCCCGCAGACCCGAACCAAATAGTCCCGCTCCATTTCGTTCTTGGCAAGGTATACATCGCAAGATAAATCTTTCAGCAGATAACGACCGTCAAGCGCTCCATGATGAAAATCAACGGTCGGAATCTTCCTTCTGGCGGCCAGCAATACCGGCAGGCGCGTGTACAAATTACTGTCGTCGCCGCACAGAACGCCACACACCGGCTCGCGTTCAATAGCTTCCCGCCAAGCGTTACGGGCAAGAATACCGTTGCGAATCCAGCCCGAAATGCATTCCAGGACACCAGCCTCGGACAGCACTTGCAGTTCGATCGACCGCAGATCTGCCCTTAATTTCGCCCATCTCTCGGTGAAGGATTCTAACTCCTCCGCAGATGAATCGGGCTTCGCATAGGTCCCAAGGTCGCGGGCATGGACGTTCGGAAGATGAATGAAGTTCTTCGCACTCTTCCGGGTGGCAATCACCAGGAAAGGCTGTCGCGGGAGCATCCGAGCATAGGCAACCGCCATGCGGGAGACGCTTCCGTACGCGCTCGGGATCAGCACCACAGGCCCGGGGCAGCGTGCGGTCTTCGGAGCAAATCGGGATCGCCACCGAAAACCGGAGTCATATTTATCCAGAAAAATCTCGCTGATTTGGGCTGGCGTGAAACGACGCACAAGCCCTGCACGATGCCGGACGCCGGCGGCGATGCGCGCGAGTCGACCGTCTCCGAGGCTTTGGATCGGACGGCGCAGCATGATCCCCAGAACGTTGGCAGGCCAACCCGGGCGCGTCGCCCACAGCTCGGCATTGGGATTGATTTCAGCAACCAGCCGACGCAGGGTCAGGACGATCTCGGCCTCAGGGACGATTGATAGAGAGGTAAGGTCCCACCAGTCGATTCCTTCTGCATCGACTAGCCGGCCCATGCCCACCGAAAATAATTCTCGGATCGCCCGCACATCTTCGATCCCTCGTCGGAACGAATCCGCCCGGAGCACGGGACACCGCGCCTTTTCCTGCCACGCGACCGCAGAAGCGCAAGACGATTTCCCCAGATCGACGATGAGGTCCCAGGGGAGACCAGCCCATGGTCCGTGTCGCGGTGAATCTTCGGGATGAAGCAGAAGGACTCGCATAAGTTTTGGAGGATGGGAGCCTTAAGAAGGGCCGGACGCCGCGACGTTTCGATGAATCAGCTTTTGCCACCACAACATGCGGTACCGGAAGACCGAGAAGCCTCGCCGAAACCCAGCTTTTTCCAGTCCGCGCACCGACGATGTATTCGTCGAAGCACTGAAGCCCCACGTGCGCTTTCCTTCCTGTCGTATGGTCGCGACTACAAGGCCGAGTGTGGGCGCGTAGAAGCCGCGTCCTCTCTGAGAAACCGGCGTCCAGGAGTCAAAGAGTATAACCGAGCCCGGGGCGGGTGCTGGCAAGCCGCTGTTGAGTTCCGCCCAATGGAAACTCTCGAAGGGGCCCGCCCAGGTAAAGTGCAGCAACTCACCAGCCCCATTCGCCAGAGCAAACCCAATACTGTCTGACTCCGTCCTCAGTCTCTGAGCACAGCGCAACAGATAGGCCAGGGTGCCTTCGTCATCTGCATTTTGCATGGCAGCGTCGGCCAGCGTCTTCAGATCGATCTTCCGGAGGGAAACGCCGTCCGATTTCAGCAACCTTGAACTGGGGCTGCTGAGTTCGTAAAAAATCACCTCATCTCTCGCCACAATCGCAGATTGAACACGCCGGGCAAGCCAGATCAAGCTTTGTCGGAAGCCCAGGCGTTGGGACCGCTGTTTGAAAGCCCGGAAGCGCGTCCACATTGACCGCACTGCACGTTCGGCAACTGGCCACGCTCTTACACTTGCCGAAAGATAGTAGCGGCCGACTTCGCGATAGTGCCGACCCGCTGAGCTCTTGAGAGTCACGTAGAGCGTCTCGCGGGATTCGTTGGAGAAGCGATCCTTATACTCTTCGGCCCCCAACCCAAGATCAACGGTCTTGAAGTCCTGATTGTCGGCTGCCTCTTCGATTAGCTTCGCCAACAGACAGAAACCCGGCGAATATTTTTCCAGCGAACTGTCAAACGTGGGTTGATACCAAAACCATGTATCCTGAAATTGAAACCCGTAGTTCCAGGCGTACACATTTTCCCCCGACATCATTCGAGTCAGAGCCAGCCAGCCGTTCTCGCACAACAGTTTTGCAAGCTCTCGGAGAAACATTTGGCGCTCCGGTCGCGCCATGTTGCTGATGAGTCCGGTGTCGAGGAACCTTGCAACGTGAGATCGAAAGAACTCGGGCAGAGCGGCCTCAACTGCGTCCCACGAGCGCGCGTGATCGAGCCGCACAGGAGCGTTGCGGCCCATCGCGTTCAGAAAACGACGCACCATTTTTTTTCGCGGTAGCTGGGGCCGGGTTTGCCCCGGAACCCGCTCCAGTTTGGACAGAGAGACCTGGGCGCAGACGTATGCGGTCCGCGCGAACAGGCGAAATCCGCGCCCCGGGCTGGCCCGCCGGATGGCAGTCACGGTGCTGGAATCCGCCAGCAGGTTGGTCAGGGTGACATCCTGGATGCCGCGCTTTTTCAGTTCGTCCAGCACCCCGGAAACAAACTCTGCCTTATCCTGTTTCGAACATAGAAAGTCGCAATAGTCGGCCGTTGTCGCACACAGGAAAGAAGCATGTGTCCCCTGCGGATTGACCGCCAGCGCGGCAACGCCACATAGAGACTCCTGCCCGTCATAAGCCAAGAAGAGCATCGGACGCAGAGTGGAATGGTAAGCAAGCTGCACAGCGAACGCCCACTCCCAGGTAAAAAAAACCTGCGGCCGTTCGAGTCGCTGGATCAGCGCATTCCACTGCTGTCGCAGCGCAATATCGTCGGGAATCTCGGAATGGAGAACGAGTCGCAAGTCTGAATTTCACGGGGCGCAGATTATCGCGACCTGTTTTGACGAATACGTAATAGTACCAATCTGTCGAGGAGATGTGAGTCGCGGAGTCCTTCCGATATGGGGCGGGCTCATGACACTTCTGCCACCTAACCCTGCGCTGAGAATTGCCCGGAAGTGCGGCCTGCACCCCGCTTCAGCAACGAATAGAACCCGGAGACATGAGCTTCAAACTCTGCCAGGCCCATGTCGGCCGTGACGTGAATACGGGGGAGTGCGTAGGGGGGAAGGTCAGCGCCCAGTCCTCCGCCAAAATTCAGGAAAGCGGCTGCGTAGCCGGCCTCCTGCGGCATCGCCAATACCTGAGGCGTCACCGACTGCGCATCTCCAAACGGATAGGCAAACGCCCAAACACGGCTGTGCAATGCCAATTCGAGTCTTTCCCGGCTCTCGACAATCTCAGCTCTCGCAAGATCCGGAGGAGCCTGCGACAAAACGGGATGGCTCAGAGTGTGCGCTCCGATGGTCATGCCTGCGGAAGCGAGTTGATTCAATTCTTCAGCATTGAGAAGCGCGAACCGACTCCGCGTAGGGTTCGACTCGTCGCTTGTCTTCCCTGTTTCCAAGCCAAACTCTGCGCGCAGAGCGCAAAGAAACCGGGCGCGGGTATCAGCGTCGGTTCGTGAGAGCCGCTTCGTAGAATCCCACCAGAGTGCACGCCTTTGTTCGCGTCCACCTAATTCCCCAGCGAGAACAATTCCATCACACGAAGTCTCGAAGGTCCCATCCCGCGCCTGCAGAAACAGCAGAAATAGTTCCTCATACCACAGCCTCGTGCGCCCTTTGCCAGCGGAATCGGCTGTCACAAAGAAGAGGCAACGAACATCCTCCTGCTGCAAGACAGGAAGCATATCGGTCAGGTGATTGAGAAGCCCGTCATCGCAGGTCACCAGAACCGCCCGGCAAGGAAGTTCCCGGCGATCCTCTCGCCAGGCCAGTACGTCTTCGGGCGAAAGCAGATTGTAATTACACTTCAGCAGACGCAACTGACGCCGAAGCATCTCGACGCTGATCAGGTTCCCATCCAGAGCCGCGTCGAAAGGTTCATATCCGCGCGGGATTACGCCGTGGTAAGTAACTATCGCGAGTCCGCGCGCCCCAGTTCGCCGAAAAACTCCAGTGCTCGACAGCGACGGATACACCACCCTTTTCAGAAGAGGACTGACGAACCTCATCGCCGATCAACCAGCTCCCAGCGCAGGGGAGTTCCACGCCCAATATCGTGAGACGCACGCCGGCCAAGAACTTCAGAAAGATGACGGGTATGAAGCCCGTGACCGGGCCGGATCGAACGAACGTTTTCGGAACTAAACAATTCTCCGCAACGGATATCTTTCACCACAAAGAGCGACCGCCGGAACACGCGGCTGCCTGCTTCTTTATCCGAAACTCCGAAGTGGATTGTGCCCAGCGACCGTTCCGCGATCCGAACCGCATCGATCATCGTCCTGAACTCCTCTGGCTCCAGCGAGAACGCGCTATCTGGCCCAACATCCGTTCGCGACAGGGTCAAATGTTTCTCGATGATGCAGGCGCCGAGCGCGACCGCTGCAACAGGCACTGCTGCGTCCATTGAATGATCGGAAAGTCCGACAGGCACTGCGAAACGACGGCCAAGTTCTGGAATCGTCCGGAGATTCATCTCATCCGGCTGTGCCGGATAGGCACTCGTACACTTCAATAATGCAATCTGCTGCGCCCCGGCCTGACGCGCTACGCGCACTGCCTCATCAATCTCCCCCACCGTCGCCATTCCCGTCGACATGATCAGCGGCTTCCCGGTGCCCGCCATTTTCTGAATGAGCGGAATGTCCACCAGTTCAAACGACGCCAGCTTATAGGCAGGGACGTCCATCTGTTCCAGAAAATCGACTGCCGTCGCATCGAAAGGAGTCGAGAAGAAATCGAGCGCAAGATCCGTCGCCACTTGCTTCAGGCGAGGCTGCCAATCCCAAGGCGTGTAAGCCTCGCCGTAGAGTTCGTGAAGGTTGCGTCCGTCCCAGATCGAGCCTTGAATGCGAAACTCGGGCCGGTCGCAGGCGATTGTCATGGTGTCGGGAGTATAAGTTTGCAGCTTGACCGCATCCGCGCCGGCATCTTTTGCCGCGCGCACAATCTTCACTGCCTGATCGAAATCCTGGTGATGATTTGCGGAGAGTTCCGCGATGACGTAAACCGGATGCCCAGTCCCGATCCCATGCTCGCCGATTTTAATCTGTGTCGTCATTTCAATTCGATTCGATCAGAGAACGAATCACACGCACCAGTTGCTTCGCATCCGGCCCACGATGATGCCGCGTCTTCCTCAATCGGCTTTCCTCGTCGATTTTCCGGCGCTTGGAGCCCACTCAGGGACGGCGCGGTAGCCAGATCCAAAATCCACCAACTCGTGGAAAAACCTTCGAAACCTAATTTTCTTATAGTCCTGAGGTGGCCGAGAAGCCGAATGAGCAAGAGCCAACTGGATCGACCACTCCGCATCTCGGAAACCGCAAATCGCCCGAGCCGCCACCAGGCTGGAGAACCGGGGATTCACTTCCAGGAGCCGTACACCGCCCGAACTCTTTCGCACCTGAATATTTGCGCTGCCCCTCAAACCGCTGGCTTTGGCGAATGCCCGCGTGTACTCAGTAACCGCTTTGTCTTGCGAGGTTTCGGCAAACCATGAGCACCCCCCACCCCTCAACTCGCGGCGAAAGGCCAGAACCTCGGTGAAATCATCGCAAACAAAAACTCCGACCGAAAACTCGCCCGCGCGATCGTCAATAAACTCCTGTACGACGCTACTCGGACCATCGGCAATTCTGCCGGCCAGTTCGTCCGCGGTTCTCACAATCGTGACGCCCCGAGAGCCGCTCGACCGGCGCGCCTTGACCACCAGTGGGAATCCAACCCGCTGAACGACCCGCGCCACTGCTTGCGCATCGGAGCTGTCCGCAAAGGCGGCAATGGGCAAATGGCGTTCCAGTGCCCGCATGCAACCGAGCTTGTCACCAAAAACTCGAAGCCACTGCCACGGTTGGCAAACCACCACCGTACCACCCGGCAGGCGCGGCCCAACCTGGGCAAGTGCCGAGATCTCTGCCTCGCTGGCTGGAACGATCACGTCGCTCTCATTGCGGCGGCATAACTCATCGACCGCAGTGACGTACGCTGCATCAGAAGCAGCCGGCACCGCATGGAAGCGGGACACGAACGCCTGACCGACTCCAGAATCATCCACATCACAGCCTGATATCTCAAAATCCGTCTCACCTATCCGCAAAGCCTTGACCAGCGCCTGTCCAAGGTCTCCTCCAAGGGCGGTCACCAGAACGCGGATGCGAGAGCTACTCATCGAGACAGCACCTCTACGAGGTAACCCAGTTGAGGATCGTGGCGGCGGGCGTCTTGCATAACTCTGGTCGCATCATAGGACACGCGTTCGAACTGTACGCTACGGCTCGCCAGGTCAAGAACGGCATACTCCGCTGCTCCCGAACGGCTTCTTGGTTGTCCCACCGACCCGGGGTTGATGATCATTTTCCCGTTCCATTTCTTACTCATTGGGTAATGGGTATGGCCCAACAGGATGATTTCGTCCGGGCAGCCCTCAAAGCGCTCCCACTCCGCGAAATCAGGATAGACCCGGCCTTCCAATGGCATCCAGGGCGCGCCGTGGAACATGACGACGGACACCCCACCCAGAAGCAACGACCGCTGCTGCGGCCAGGATGCAAGCAAGGCCCGCGCTTTCGGGCTGAGGTCTGTCAGAGAACGTGTCAGCGCCGATCCGTAGCGGGCACGATACGACTCTTCAGGCTCTCTGCCCTGCACCAGACAGTCGGTGAGAATCCTGTCGTGATTCCCGAGAATTCCCACGATCTGGCCGCCATCCCAGTCCTCCGCGCATTCGTTGACGAAAGGATAGTAACCAACCAAGTCTCCCATGAAGAGGATTGAATCGACGCGGCCCCGCAGAGCCTCGAAGACCGACCGTAGCGCGGGACTATTTCCATGGACATCCGCGATCAATCCAATTTTCATTCCAGAAGCCACCCCGGCTTGGCCGCCCATATCGCGGAAAGCGTATCTTCAAAGGGTCGCAGCCAGGGCTCTATCTCCGGGCTGAAGAAATACAAGCTTTCGTCACATTTGCCGTCGTCCTTCCACTCCACCTCCAGGCAAGAGCCGGGAAGCTGCTGCAGCGAGTGCACGAACGATTCATTGTCCATCGGATTCCGGCCCGCAACCAGAAACGTTCCCGCCATCCGGTTTGTCGCCATCCGGATAAGACATTCGCCAGCCTCCGCAGCCGAGACATAGTTTCGCCGGCTTCGCTTCCGCAGCACAACTGGGATGGGATCGGGTGGTGAACCCCGCCCCGCCGCCAGCAAAAGCCGGTTCCAGAATAGAGTCGGGCGGCGCTGCCAGCCCCACACGCCCGCTAGACGAACAATCGCAGTCTTCTCCTCTGGCAGGGTTCGTCGCCAGATTCTTTCAGCATTCAGCTTATCGAGACCGTAGGCACTCGCCGGCTCGGTTGCTGCATCGACGACAGTGCGGCCGGGAAGAGGAGTGTACACGCTCACTGAGCTGACAAACACGCTGAACCCGAAGCCGGCAGATTGGGCCCACTGTGCCAAATTTGTAGCCATCGTTTCGTTGGCGGAAGGCTCGAGCTCGACCTGTATCGCAGCCGCGGCATGGATCAGTGCCGTGCCGGCGTAGTCGTCGATTGACAGATCGGAAAGCCGGCCCACTGAGGTCGGATCGGCTAGGTCGATCCCGCACTGTCGGGGGGAGAGCAAGGCCGTGATTCGCAACCCCGGACATAGCCTACGCGCCTGAGCCACGAGTTCACCGCCCAGAAATCCGGAAGCACCGGTAATGATCAAGTGCCGCGTTGCTTCCATCTGCGATCACAATCTCCGTTTCTGCCGGGATTCACGGGACGGCTGCGCTTTATTCAATTCCTCGCCTTCAGGGCCTCCGCCAAAACCGAGACGACGCGATCCACTCCGTATCCGTCGACGAGTCTGCGCCCGTTTAAAGCCATTTCCTCCCGCAGTCGGTCGTCAGAGAGAAGCTCTCTCACCGCTTGTGCAATCTTTCGCTCATCCGCTTCCGAGAACCGGCCAAGACTAATCGCTGCCCGGGACCCTGCCAACGCTTCCGCCACAGGCCATTGGTGTTCGGAAACCGCCAGCAACAGGCTGGGTACTTGCATGAATGCCAACTCCCAGGATGTGGTACCCGCTGAGGAGACGGCGATGTCGGCCCAGGCCATCAATCCTGTCATATCTGAAATGCTTCTCCAGAGAGTGATTCGTTCGGCATGCTGATTTGCATACTCTTGAAGGGATTCAAAATGGGGATTGCTCCCTCCCACCACGACTCTCGCTTCCAAACCCTCAACCTCAGCTGCTGCAATAGCTCGCATGACCAGCGCAGTGGAGTTCACCGGATCGCTGCCGCCCATCAGCACGAGAACGCGGCGGCCGGCAGACGAGACTTCTCTCCTCCACTTCCGCAAGGGTGTAAATTCTTGCCGCAGTAAACAATACCGGGGGCCGAGCAGAAGACGCGTCTGTGTGTCCCTGTGGACGTAGAGCTCCGCATCGGCGCAGGCATTCTGGTTCAACACCGCGTCGGCGGAGTAGTGTCGCGCATGGCCGTAGTCATCGAGAAACAGGATCCTGCAACCCGCAGCCTTCGCTGCGCGTTGATAATCCGCATCGAACCGATAGCCGTCGACCACGATCCAGTCAGCGCGATGTTCCTGAGCGAAGACAATGGTCTGGCTCACGTCTGCGCTGGTCGCAGGCCCGGCTGTAATCGAAAGCTCCGCACAACCCTCTGCCGCAAGCCTCGCCCGGGTCGCGGGCGTAGTCTTCGCCATGGCAAACCATGACCGCCCGCCTGCATCCTGCCAGGCTTGTGCCAGCGCAAGACAGCGCATGACATGGCCGGTTCCGATCTCAATGCTGGCGTCCGTCCGGAAAAGAAGATTCATCGCACCCGGAACACTGGCTGAGCCATCGGGCCTTCGAGAAAGCGTGTCAGGTCTCTGTCTGCGGTCCACGACGCCAACGTTTTCAAGACCTCCGCGTAAACCTCCAGAGTTTGATGAATCGCGGCCCCGTCATGCGCAGCGGTGAGATTGTGTGTCGCCAGCAGCAGCACCCCACGTTTGACCGCTTCCTGCTGGAACAAATTCTTCAAGACTGGACTGTCGGCGCCACTCTGATCGGCGAATTTCAGGAGCGACCATTGCGGGCGGCCGATCACCCGCACACGGGATCCGAGCCCAGCCTCCTTCGCCATGCCGTTAATTCCATCCTGCAACGCGCGGCCATTCGATTCCATCAGCGCCAGTGCGTCGGTTTGCTCGAGAATATCCAGTACCTTCATCGCAGCCGCCATGGACGAGACTTCTCCCGCGAATGTGAAGCTATAGAAAATTTCGTCGAATATGGGCATCACGTCGGCGCGGCCGACTATGCATGAAATCGGGAACCCGTTTCCCATCGCCTTGCCGAAGCAAGCGAGATCCGGCACAACGCCGAACAACTTCTGCGCACCGCCCAGTCCGAAGTGGAATCCGCTGCAGATTTCGTCGAAGATCAGCAGTGCACCGTGCTTGCGTGCAATGTCTTTGACACCCTGCAGGAAGCCGGCTGCCGGCTCGGTGAAATTCACGGGCTCCATAATCACAGCAGCGAACTCTCCGGCATGCTCCAAAAGCAGTTTTTCGAGGCTCGCGAGACTATTGTAGGTAAAAGGGTGAGTCAACTCCCGTACAGCCTTCGGCACTCCCGCATTGCGCGTCGTGCTGCCGATGTACCAATCCTGCCAGCCGTGGTAGCCACAGTAGGCGATGCGGTCTCGTCCAGTGAAGGCGCGGGCTGCGCGGACTGCGCCTGATGTAGCGTCCGATCCGTTCTTGCCGAAGCGAACCATCTCGGCACATGGAATCAGCCGCGTGAGCCTTTCCGCGAGTTGAACCTCGAGCGGATGCGGCAGAGAAAAACTGTGCCCTTGATTTAACTGAGCCACGACTGCTGCATTCACTTCTTCATTGGCGTAGCCGAGAATGTTAGGCAACAGCCCCTGCACATAGTCGATGTACTCATTGCCGTCGACATCCCAGACGCGGCATCCTTTGCCGCGCTGCAGAAAAACTGGCGCCACACCCTGCACATACTGTGTGTGCCCTTTGCTGAAGGTCTGCGCGCATCCGGGGATGACTTTTTTCGCTCGCTCCAACCATGCCTGCGACTCGGCCAGCGGCCGCTTCCGCGCCGCGCCCCCCACGGCCTGCTGGTAGAGACTCTTGTAATAGCCCTCGTTCGTGATCGTTTCCGCTTGAATGGTCGCCAAGTCCGGCCTCTCCTTCAACAAATCGAATACTTCCCGAAATCCGAATTCCCCGTTCGCAGAGAATGCTTCGTACACTTTGCGCACAAACTGCAAGTCCTGCGGATGATCGACTGTCCATCGATACTGATCGGGGGACAGCTGAATTTCACTTTCAACATTCGTAGTACGAAACCGATCGGTCCGCAAGTACGGAGTAACGTGCTCGCGTTCTGAGGGCTTCGATGCTTCACGCCAGGCCCGTTCCAACGCTGAAAAAGAAAATACCTCGGTGTCGAGTCCGTCGGGATACGTATAACGCATCGCGTTGCTGGCGTAGTCACAGTCTCCCCGATCGAAACGCGCCACGACCTTGTCGATAACCGCGGGATCGATCAGCGGGCAATCCGCGGTAACGCGCACCACCACGTCAGCCCCATTGGCCTTCGCTGCCTGATAGAAGCGGTCCAGTACATCCCGCTCGCTGCCGCGGAAACAGCCGATCTGTTCCCTGTCGCAAAAGTGCGCGATGGCATCATCGGTCGCCCCGTCCGTGGTCGCGACGGCAACTTTGTCGAGACTCCGGGCTTTTCGCACACGATTCACAACCTGCCAGAGCATCGGGCGTCCGCAAAGATCTTCCAGCACCTTGCCCGGGAATCGCGAAGATCCCATTCTCGCCTGGATCAAGGCCAGCTTCACTTCACACTCCTCCGACGGCCACCATCTTTTCCTGCTCGACTGAAGTCTTGGCGGCAAATACCACTCTCATAAGACCAGCCGCCTCGGAAATCGGCAAAGTCGTAGGCCGCCGATCGCGCAGGCATTCGAGGAAGTGTTTCATCTCATCGACGTACATCTGGTTGATCTGCCACGACTCAGGCTGGGTGTAAGCCGTCCATCGTTTACTCCCGCCGTCGTACCAGCGCACAGCTCCGCCGTTGAAGTCCCAGAAAATCGTGCCTGACTCTCCGACGATCTGGCAACCGCGGTCGTAGGTCCTCTGCACGTAGTCTAGATGGATTTCTGAGATCGCGCCCGAATTGTGCCGGCAGATCATCGACGCCACATCTTCCGTCTCGATCTCCAGAGCGCTGAGGTGTCCCGCGCAACAAAAAACCGATAGCACCTCGCCCAGATACCAGCGCGCCAGATCAATTTCATGGATGCAATCCATGATGCATCCTCCGCCGCTCGCGACCCGCGCAGCGTAGTTGTCACGGTAGTCCGCATTAGGCCGCCACTCAGGCAAATAAGACCCCACATGGACACGGGCAAAGAGAATCTTTCCCAACCGCCCCTCGTCAAGTAACTGCTTCACCCTTGCCGGCCCAGGATGGAATCGCATATTGCAGCCAACCAGCGAAATGAGATTTTTCTTTTCTACCACCTCGGCGAGTTCGGCGAGATGTTCTGGTGCATGAGCAAGCGGTTTCTCCACGAACACTGAGACCCCTGCTTTAACGACCTGCCAAGTCTGCTCGACATGAAGATGGGTTGGCGTCGCGACGACGGCGAAATCTGGCTTCCAATCGAGTCCCGCCGGCAGATTCGAGAAGGCGCTGACAGCAAGATCGGCGGCGATCGCTTCCCGACGCGACGCATCGGTCTCGACCAGGCCCAGTGGCTCGACTCCCAGTTCCCTCAAGTTTCGCAGATGCCGGCTGCCGATCGAACCGCCGCCCACAACCAGCGCCTTCATTTCCGCTTCCCGATTTTCTTTCCAGCCGCGCCTTCCGACTGCAAGGGTTTGTATTCGGAGCGCAGCAACCCCATCCAGAGCCGGTCTTTGTAGTGGCCATCATGAAACAGGTCTTCCCTCATGCGCCCTTCGATCTTGAATCCCGCTTTTTCATAGCAGCGCACCGCTGCTTCGTGCTCGGCGAACACTCCCAGATTGATGCGGTGCAGATTCAAGCGCTCGAATCCGTATTCCGCCATCAGGCGCGTAGCCTCAAGCCCCACACCTTTTCCCCAGAATGCCTTTTCGCCGATCAGAAGCCCCAGCGTCGCCGTACGATGAATCCAATGAATCGGCCCCAGCTTGACGTTCCCAATATGCCGCCCAGACTTCTTGTCGACAATTGCCAAGATCACATCGTTCCTCGACCCGGTCACGGCCCGATAGTAATTCTCCAAGTCTTCGGCGGTCGAAGGAAACGTACCAATCTCTGTGTAGCGCGTCACTTCTGGATCGTTCAGCCAACCCAAATAGCGTTCGTTAAGGTCCGCGCGCTCGAGAGGACGCAGAAATGCAGCCGATCCCTCCACAAACACCGGCTTTGATTTATCAGGACTCATTTCGAATAGAACGAAACGACCTTCGCAACTGCCGCAATCACATCCTGTGCGTCTTTGTCCGTCATGCCGTGAAACATGGGAAGGCTGATCAGACGGGAATACGCGTCCTCGGCTACCGGAAAATCTCCATCGCGAAAGCCGAATCGATCCCGGTAATACGGATGCAAATGCACCGGTATGTAGTGCACATTCACCCCAATATTCTCAGCACGCAGCGCCCGGAAAATCTGCGCCCGATCCGCGGTCAGGTTCGCAAGATCGAGCCGGATCGGATACAGATGCCACGCCGGATTCACCTCACCCTTGACCAGGGGAGAAATCACGCCCGGAATTTCGTGGAACGCGGCCGTATATCGCGCCGCGATCTCCCTGCGCCGCGCCAGATTCGAGTCAAGCCTTTGAAGTTGCTGCTGTCCCAAAGCACAGGCCAGATCCGGCAGCCGATAATTGAAGCCGAGCAGAACCATTTCATAGTGCCATTGCCCCGCACTCTGCCTCTGGCGCGCGTCGCTGGAAATCCCGTGATTGCGGAAGCGCCGCAGGGTTTCGGCGAATTGTGGATTGTTCGTCGTAACCATTCCGCCTTCCCCGGTCGTGATGTGCTTCACCGGATGGAAGCTGAACACGGTCATATCCGCAAGGCCGCCAACGCGGCGGCCACGGTACTCGGCGCCGAGGGCGTGGCAAGCGTCTTCAATCACCACCAGTCCATGTTCTTTCGCCGTCTTCAAAATCGCGTTCATCTCGGCCGGATGCCCTGCGTAATCCACCGGAAGAATCGCCCGGGTCTTTGGGGAAATTTTCTTTGTGGCTTGATCGGGATCGAGATTCAGTGTGTCAGCTTTGACGTCGGCGAAAACGGGCGTCGCACCCTGATATAAAACACAATTCGGCGTTGCGGCGAACGTCATGGGACTCGTGATTGCTTCATCGCCGGACTTGAGTCCCGATGCGAAAGCAGCCGCGTGCAGGGCTGCGGTGCCGGACGAAAAGCTCACGGCATGCGCCGCACCGACGCGGGCAGCGAACGCTTCTTCGAACTCTCCCACCTTGGGCCCGGTAGTCAGCCAGTCCGAACGCAGGACATCCACAACAGCCTGGACGTCGGACTCCTCCACGGATTGCCGGCCATATGGGAGAAAGCTCCCGCGTACTGGCTCTCCGCCGTTTACCGCGAGTGCGTGCGAAGAACGTATCTGCGAAGGAACCGTAGTAGAGCTCACGATATTGACCCTAGGCAGGGATCCGCGCGGGGATTGGCTGTTCGTCCGTCGCTTCCGGCGAAATCAAATCCTGCAACTCGCGATTCGTCAGCCAGCGATCATTGCTGTCGCTGGCATAACGAAATCCCTCCGGCAGAGGCCGCGCATTCACCCAATTCTCGCGGCGCCACCACGGATGTGCCGGTTGAATGATGTACCGGTCCGCGACTTCGAGAGTGTTCCGTGCCTCATCTTCCGACACCAGAACTTCGTGCAACTTCTCTCCCGGGCGGATCCCGATGGTCTCGATCTCGCATCCCGGAGCGATAGCCTCAGCCAGATCCATCATGCGCATGCTGGGAATTTTCGGAACGAAGATCTCTCCGCCATGCATCTGCTCGATGCAACTCACCACAAACCGCACACCTTGCTCCAGAGTAAGCCAGAAGCGGGTCATGCGCGGATCGGTCAGGGTGATCCGGCCGCGGCGTCTCTGCTCAAGAAAAACCGGAATCACACTGCCCCGGCTGCCGACAACATTGCCATAGCGCGCGCAACTGAAACGCGAATCCTGTGCTCCCGCGTAAGCGTTGGCCTGTACGAAAACTTTCTCGGCACAGAGCTTGGTGGCGCCATATAGGTTGACTGGATTGACCGCCTTGTCGGTGCTTAGGGCAAGAACGCGTCGAACTCCCTGATTGATGGCCGCATCAATCACATTGCGTCCGCCCATGATATTGGTCTGGATGGCCTCGAACGGATTGTATTCACAGGCCGGCACTTGTTTGAGCGCCGCGGCGTGCACTACGATCGTGATCCCGGCCAGCGCGCGCTCCAAGCGTGGCTCGTCCCGCACATCCCCAATGAAATATCGGAGGCTCGGATGATCCAGCCCCCCACGCGCATGTCGTGCTGCTTGAGTTCATCGCGGCTGAAGATCACCAGCCGCTTGGGCTTGTACTGCTTCAGCATGATCTCGACGAATTTTTTCCCGAAAGATCCAGTCCCGCCCGTCACCAGGATCGATTGCTCCGACCAGTTCATCCCACCCGCCTCATCATGCAGTTGTAATTTTTCAGTTGTCGCTGAAGAGTCGCCGCTCGCGCTAGTATAGCGGACTTTCCCGTGAATCGGTCGTGATCGTGCCGCATTGGCAGTCCATGGAGAGAAAATTCGCCGTTCGCTTTTCCTGATCCAATGCTAGAATGTCCGTCGAACTCTCCATTTACCCAGGGTGAGACAGTCCCCGCTTGATGACCCAGCCTCTTCGAATCGGGACTACTTTTGCGCCTGCAGGAAAGCTCTGCCCAAGCTTGTGGGCGGTTTCAAAATCGTTGAGGAGCGTGCATGGATTTCGGACCCCTGTTACCGGCGAATAATTCGATTGTTCGCGAAATGCAGCCTCAGCCAGGTTTGGACCCGGGCAGGCCTGCGGGGCCTCCGATCTACCCCTCGCTTCCAGCCCATGAGTCTGCCGTAGGCGAATATGTTCGTGTTCTCATCAAGCGCAAGTGGATTGTCATCGGTTGCCTGGCGACAATCTTTTCGGTCGTGGCCATCGCCAGCCTCAAGATGGCAAAGGTCTATGAAGCCAAAGGCACGATCGAGATCAACAAGCCCGACTCCAGCCTGAACTTTCAGAACTCCACCACGTTCAGCCTGGACTATTACGATCCGACTGAACTGGAGACGGAACTGCGAATCCTGCAGAGCGATTTGCTCGCGTTGCAGGTGATTCGCACCCTCAATCTCGACCGTCAGCCGGAATTTGGTGGGAGCAACGCCCCCCCATCTTCCTCGCTTGACTTGGCTCCAGACCCCTTGCAGGCCGATCCCGGGCGCGCCTCGGCGATGCTGGGAGGGTTCAAGGGCAATCTGCATGTTTCGCTCAGCCCGAATTCCCGCATCATCGAGGTTCACTATGACAGTTCGGATCCTCAGATGGCCGCAAATGTCGTGAACACGTTGATGCAGACTTACGTCGAGAATAACTTCAAGTCGCGCTTTGATTCGACCATGCAGGCTTCGGACTGGCTGCAGAATCAACTCGTCGACATGCAGATGAAAGTCGAGACATCCCAGGAAAGACTGGTGAAGTACCAGCGGGAACATGAAATCCTGGGCATCGACGAAAAGCAGAACATCACTACCGAAAAGCTGGACGAACTCAACAAAGAACTCACCGCCGCCGAGAGCGAGCGCATGGACAAGGAAGCCTTCTACCGCCTGGTCCAGTCGGGAGATCCGGACGCGATTGCCTCTAGCGCGGGAAGCCTGGAGGGCGAGGGAGCAGGTGTCCAGACCGCTACACAGTTGCTGGATTCATTGAAGAACAAGCAGGCAGATTTGAAGATCCAGGCTGCCGATCTCAGTACCCAGTTCGGACCGTCGTATCCCAAGGTCGCGCAGCTCAACAATCAGCTGAAGGAAATTGACTCGCAGATTCAATCCGAGATGAAACAGATTGCCAGCAAGGTGCGCGGGCAATATGTGACAGCTCTGCAGCGCGAAAACATGCTGCACGACGCGCTCGAGAAACAGAAGCAGGAAGCCAATAAGCTCAACGAGAGTGCGATCGAGTTCAACATGCTGAAGCGCGACTCCGACACCTATCGCGCTCTCTATGAAGGCCTTCTGCAGAAATTAAAAGAAGCCGGAATTGCAGCGGGATTGAAATCCAACAATTTCCGCGTCGTGGATAGCGCGCGGCCGCCAACTTACCCGATCGAGCCCAATATCCCCCGTAATCTTCTTTTTTCACTCGCCCTCGGTCTGGCAACAGGCGTCGGATTGGCTTTCCTGCTGGAGGGACTGGACAACACGATTCGCACCACGGAGCAGGCTCAAATGATCTCCGGCCTCGCTCCGCTGGGCATGATTCCACTCGGATCGAAGTCCGCCCGCGAAGGCCTGAATCCCAAGCGTCTCGTGATCGCGTCGTCGAAAGAAGCCGTGGAACTGGTCACGCAGGTTCGCCCGCAATCGCAGATGGCCGAGTCCTATCGCGCACTTCGTACTTCGCTGCTGCTCTCGAACCTGGGATCTCCTCCGAAGGTCATTATGGTGACCAGCGCGCTGCCCCAGGAAGGCAAGACCACGACCAGCATCAATTGCGCAGTTGTGCTGGCTCAGAAAGGCGTCCGGGTTCTGCTGATCGACGCCGATTTGCGCCGTCCCAGCATTCACAAAACTCTGGGGATGGGTCCCCGCAGCGGACTCAGCAACGTACTGACCGGGAGCACAACACTGGAGCAGGCTATTACTCGCACCCCGATTCTGCCCAATTTATGGGTTTTGCCGGCCGGAACCCCGCCACCCAATCCCGCAGAGTTGCTGGCCTCAACCAATATGCTGGACGTGCTGACTCAATTGCGCGATCAGTACGACCACATCGTCGTCGATACTCCGCCATCTCTCTCCGTGACCGACGCGGTCGTGCTTTCGCAGCGCGCGGACGCCGTTGTTCTAGTCATCCGCTCCGGGCAGACCACGAAGCAGGCACTGCGCCGCTCCCGCGACATTCTGGCTCGCGTAAACGCCAAGGTGGTTGGCGTGCTACTGAATGCCGTGGATTTGAGTTCGCCGGATTATTACTACTACTACGAGTATCAGGGCAAGTATTCCCGCTACTATCAGAATGAGAACAAACCTGAGAGCGGCGAAGAAGAGGATGACGACGCGGAAGAACTCTCTCCGCCCTCATCCAGCAGCGCTTAACGAACAGTTTTCCCGGCTTACCCCATGAAGATCGCTCTGAACACGCCCGCGCGTAAGCGGACCGCAGCAGCCATTGTTATTCTGATCGCTGCATCGTACTCGCTGGCGGTGACCCGTGAAGCTGTTTCGGTTTGGCTGGGGAGTCGCGTCCAGTTAACCAGCCTGCGGGCGGCGGCCTGGCTCGACTCCGGCAGTGCTGACTATCGTAATCATCTCGGCCGCTACTACGACCTGGTCGCTCGCGACCCGGCCACGGCAATCGTGCACTACAAAGAAGCGGTGCAACTCAACCCGCACTCCGCCCGCTACTGGTTCGATCTAGCCAGTGCGTATCAGGTTCTCGGGGACCGCGCAAATCAAACTGCGGCCCTGGAGCACGCCATCCGGGCGGATTCGATGACGCCCGACGTGGCCTGGGAAGCAGCCAATCTCTATCTCGTCCAAGGCGAGGATGAAAAGGCTTTGCGCGAATTCCGCGTCGTTATGGCCAATGATCCGTCCCTTGCTGCAACGTCCATCCAATTCTGCTGGCGGATCAATCCCGATGTCGATTCCCTGCTGCGCGACGTCGTCCCGCACGCTGCCGACGCCTACATCCCGTTCCTGACATTGCTCCAGACCAACGCGGATGTTCTGCTCGGCAAAGTGTCCCATCCCTCCGACGGCGACGACATTGCGCTCCTGACCCAGCAGATGAAACTGGAAACCACCGGCACATTCAAAGTCTGGGACGCCCTGATGCAAACCGATCAGCCATTCGAGATCCGTCGCGTCTTTGACTACGTTCGTTTCCTGATCGTGCACAAAGAAGTCGACGAAGCGGTACTGGTCTGGCAGCAAGTCGCCACGCGCTTCCACCTTACCTCCTATCTGCCATCTTCTAACAATCTGATCGTGAACAGCAGATTTGATCTCGACGTTTTGAACGGTGGCTTTGACTGGCAGTATCAAAAGCAGCCGGCCGTTACTCTGACGCTCGATCCCGTCGAACATCATGCCGGGCGTCGTTCTTTGCTCATCGGCTTTGATGGTGCGGGCATCCGCGATGCCGGCATGTACCAGTTGGTCGCTGTGCGTCCCAACACGACCTACGATTTCACTGGCTACTACAAGAATGGGGAGTTCGACGGCGCCGGCGGCCCGCACATTACGATTCAGGATATGTACACCCAGGCGGTTCTTTATGAGAGCGACGAATTGAAAGATGCCGACTTCTGGAAATCCGCGGACGGCGAATTCACAACCGGACCGGATTGTAAACTCGTTGTACTGCACATCCGGCGGCTTCCAGAGGGCAGTCCTATCCGTGGTAAGCTCTGGGTCGACGATTTTCGCCTCGTTCGAAAACCATCTTGACGCCAGCCCAGGGAAAGCACGACGCGCTGATGACCGAACACAAAATGTCAGAACGAGACCGCAAGATTCTTTCGGAACGCATCAGTTCAGCCCTCCTCTATGGCACCTTCGGCGTTTTGATGTTCGGTCCCATCGCGTTCGGCGCGGTCGAGGCCTGGTCCATTTTTGTCCTCGAGATCTTCTCCGTTCTCCTGATCTTGCTCTGGTTCGGGAAGCAGTGGGTGGATGGCCAGGTTACGCTTCGTTGGAATCCGCTATTCCTTCCCATGGCGGGATTCGCGACCCTGGTGGTCGCGCAACTTGTCTTCCGGCGGAGCTCCTATCCCCACGACAGCGTTTCGATCGCGCTATTGTACGGCGCGTACGTCATGCTCTGTTTTGTGTCGAGCCAGTCCCTCGTGCGCAGTTCGCAGGCACGTAAAATCGCTGTCATTCTCGCTGTTTACGGTTTCGTGCTCGCTGCCATGGCGCTTTTTCAGGGGATCGCCCCTAACGGCAAGCTGCTCTGGCTGCGCCATCCCGAACACGGCGGTTGGATTTACGGCTCCTACGTGAATCACAACCATTACGCCGGACTCATGGAGCTGCTCACACCCATCCCGTTGATCCTGTCGCTCTCTCGCCTGGTTGAGCAAAAAGAGCGCATCGCAGCCGGAGTTGCCGCCGCAGTGATGACCGGCACTATATTCCTGAGCGGATCCCGCGGCGGGATGCTGGCGATTTTTGTTGAGTTCGCTATCCTCGCCGCTGTTCTATTGCGCCAAAAACGTGGCATGCGCGTCGCGCTCGGGGTCGGGGCATTTGCCATCGTGCTGCTCAGCCTGCTGAGCTGGCTGGGCGGCAAAGAGTTGACCACGCGTGTTTCCAGCATCTCCACGGAGGCCCGCAGCGAAGTTTCCGGCGGCATGCGCCTCACCATCGACCGGGACTCGATCCGCATGTTCCGCAGCAAGCCCGTTCTCGGTTGGGGACTGGGGACCTTTCCCGTGGTCTACCCCGAATTCCGTTCGTTCTATACCAACTTTTTTGTCAACGAAGCGCACAACGACTATCTGCAACTGTTGACGGAGATGGGGTTGCTCGGGTTCGCAACCATGGTGTGGTTTCTGATCGTTCTTTATCGCAACGCCGTTCGCAAGATCGGCGACTGGACCTCCGATGTGAGCAGCGCCGTCACTCTGGCCTGCACGCTCGGTTTCAGCGGCATTCTGGTCCACAGCCTGCTCGACTTCAATTTGCAGATTCCGGCCAACGCTGCTCTGTTCTATGTCTTGTGCACCATCGCGGCGGCCCCGCCGCTACTGCAGCGTTCCCAGAAGCGCAAGCCAATCCCCACCGCTGCGCCAGACGAAATCCCCACCTCGGAAGTGGTCTAGCTAGCTCCGCCTAAGAAATGGAAAGATGGTGAGAAGCCCGGCACATCCGACACCTACCGTAGCGTCGCCGCCCGGCAGCTGTCCAGAGGGCACCCGTCCGCCGGCGTGCCGACAGCAAGGCGACCCCACGCGGCGTGACGTCGGAAGCCTACGAGCGAGGAATGTTGTACAAGCCATTCAGCCAGGAAACACTGATCGCTGAAGCGCTCAGGTAGATTCGCAGGAGTGGCGAACTAGGGTTGAGTCGGGCTTGCCGGGTTGCTGCCCTGGAGCAGAACCCAAGTACCCACACCGGCAATCGCGGCCGCCCCCACTCCGATCGCGATCGGAGAATTCAGAGCTCCGCCGCCCGCGGCAGGAGATGCACCGGCTTGCTGCTTTTTGTTCTTCTTGTTCTTTTCTTTGGTGTTTTCCGAAGTTTCGTCGCGTGTGGTTTCCTGGCCTTGCGCCAGGGTAACAATTCCGTTACCGTCGTCGATCGTCAGGTCTCCCTTACGCGCCGCAATCTTGACCGTCCCGTCGACATTAACCACATTGAACTCTGTCCAGGAATTGGAAGCCGGCAAGACTTTTACATCGCCCGCGGTCGTTCCTACCCCACGCGACGTCGAAACCGTCACTGCGCCATGCTCGATGCGCACCGAGGAACCCTGGAACTGCACCAGCGAACTGGATAGCACGGTGATGCTTGATCCAGGCTCGTTGATGTTGGCGACTGAGTCCGAGCGGGTTTGCAGAAGGTCACCGGTAAAGATCGCGGACGAGGCGCGAGGGACATGCGCACCATTCACCCACGCTGGGCCGTTAGTGTAGAGCATCGCAGCATTGGAATCGGCGGCGAACAAAGCCGCTGGAAACAAGACCAGGAGCACGCAACTTACCATCTTGCGGAAAGCTGACCAGCCCATTCCCACACTCCGTTAATAACTATTTTGGTGACCGTACCCAGAATCCTACCCGCCTGATTCTTGTCAGTCAATGCCTTTTGTGCTAGCAGAATGGTTTTCCAGTGGAAAACTTATTTGGAAGTTGCAGCCCCGAGCGTCGCGCCGGACGTCTCAGTCATCGCCAGCGGTCGACGGCGGTCCACCAAACCAGGCGCAACCATTCATCGACGCAGGTCTTGGCCCATTGTCGATGTGTCCACCATCGCGGCCCGAACTGCGTGTCATCGTAGGCGGCAGCAGCCGAAAAATCCGTGCCGCGAAGTTCGCGGCGAAAGATGCTGAGAGCGCGGCGGGTGTGGAAGTCCGAGGTGACGATCAGAACCCGATTGCCGCGCCCGCGAGCCAAGCATTTCTCAGCATCGAGCGCTTCATCTTTCGTGGAGAGGCCTTCGATAGGGCAAATCTCCACCGCCGCGCTTTGCGGAAGCCGCTGCACATACTTGTTCGCCAGATCGATGTTTGTAAATCCGTAGATGCTCGCTGCAGCGGGCACATCGATAATGACACGGCGGGCGTACCCGGCATCCAATAGCTCCAGAGCACGCGCGGGGCGACGATCCGTCTCCCCAGCGAGCACCAAAATCACATCAGACCGCAGAGGCTTGTCCACAACCAGCACGCTGCCGGCGTGCACCGCAAACTCCGCGACCAGGAGGGCCAGAGCTGCGCTCCCGGCGATCCAAATGCGCTTTCCAGCACCTGTAGTTGTCTTCAACCCGTTTTTCGCCAAGCCGTCGCTCCCGTGGGATTCCCGAATCCGCATCCTGCGCGCAACGTCAGCCGCGGCAATGGAAGCCATCGCCTAAAGCGCTTTTCTCATTTGGCCCATCGCCGGGGAAGAACTCCCGGACGTCCACCTCTAGATTCTCCGCGACCTCGACCATTCGCAAATCGACGAAGGACGCGATCATAATCTGCGTTCTGACTCCTCTGAAATGAATATCACGAGCCCCATCATCGACACCCGCACCGCAACTGAGGGATCAGGAGCGTGAGCATTGTCCATTGCCAGCTCGTAACGCCTGCGACTTGAGTCGCGGGCTCTCTTGGGAAAACTGCCCGGGCAGGGTGTAGTTTTTTGCATAAAAGTGCCCTCCGGAACCTCTTGTCCGCCGCCAAACTTTTTCTAAGCTACTGATTCCTAAGGTCATGGGCCGATGTTCAGAGTCGAGGGAGTTGGCCTCTGCCGTGCAAATATCACTGCGGTAGTACACTTAGAGTTCGGATCCTGACTCCCAGGGTCAAAAGCGGAACGAAAAAAACAACTTTTACGGTCGCACCCGTGTTTGCATCTTATTGGAGCGGCCAGAAGTGATTTATGGGATCTTCCCTGCCTGAAAAAGACCTGTTTTCGCCACTCCCGAAATGGAGAGCGCCGTGGTCCGAGTTTTTCCTGAGCTACGGCACGCAGGCGGTCATTATCGCAATCGCCGTGTGGATCCCGGTTCTGCATCCGGAAATTCTTGAACCGCCGAAGCGCGATTATCACGCGATTGAGTTGGTTCCCACGCCGGTTCCGGTGAACCATACACCACAGCGCCAGCTTCCCAGACCGGTAGTCGTAGCCAAGCTCGATCCTCCGCCGGACGTATTGCGTCTGGCCGCTCCCAAGCCGCTACCGAAGCCGAAACCGGTGGAGAATACGCCCGCTCCCGAAGTAAAGATCGCCGACCGCAAACTGGACCTTCCGCCCTCGTCCACGCCGGCGGTTCCGAAACAGTTGGTGCGCACTAATTTGTTCTCAACCGGCAGTTCGGCTCCACAAACCATCGACCGCCCGGCGCAGCAGGTGCAGACCGGCGGCTTTGGCGATCCGAACGGCATCCCCGCGAAACCTAGTCAGGGAAAAGCAGTGAACATCGCGCAAAGTGGCGGCTTCGATCTGCCCACCGGGCCGGGCTACGGCAACGGGACGGGCGGCGCCAAAGGAGTGCGCGGGGTGGTTGCCAGCACGGGGTTCGGAAGCGGCACTGCTACTGCCAACCCGCACAGCAATCGAGGTACGGTCCAACAAGCAGGGTTTGGTGATGCTGATGTCCCGGCTCCGCCAACGGTTCAGTCAAAAACCGCGGCGCCTGCTCCGGCAAAGATAACTGCCGCCGAGATTCTCTCGAAGCCAACTCCGGTTTACACTCAAGAGGCACGCTCCAAACGAATTGAAGGAGAAGTCCTTCTCGAAGTCGTCTTCGAAGCGTCGGGCAAGATACGCGTGTTGCGAGTGATTCGTGGCCTGGGCTATGGTCTGGATGATGCGGCGGTCCACGCTGCCGAACAGATCCGTTTCAAACCGGCTCAGCAGGATGGCCAGCCCTCGGATTCGACCGCCGTGCTGCATATCATTTTCCAATTGGCGTGATCCGCGCCCAGAAGGTTCTTATGCGAATAGTTCGTTCGGTTGCAGTCTCGACTTTTTTCCTGCTGGCTTGCCTGCTGCCTGTCACGGCGCAGGACGCTCCAGCCGCTTCGACTCCCCCTGCGCCTGATGCCGCCGGAACCGTTCAGACTGCCCCCGCGCAGACCACCGCGGCACAAACCGCGACCAACTTCAACGAAGTGATCGATAGGGTCGTCGAGCGCGAGCATTTTTTTCTGGCTCAGATGCGCCACATGCATCCCATGGTGGAAACCTATCTGCAAAATCTTAAAAACGACAGCGCGGGCGTAGCCCAGCCAGTCAGCGACCAATACTACCTCGGCCGCCTCGACCTGTCGGAAGGCCCCCAGGATGTTTCGTTCGTAGGACAACCCGGATTCGGTCGGCGAGTCCTCGGCAAACTCACCGGAATGTACTCATTGCACTTCCTGCCCTTGGGCTTTGCCCAGATGGTCGTGCTGGATACAGATTTCCAAAAAAGGTATTACAACTTCAGTTTTGTGCGCCGTGAATTTCTTGGGGAAGTCCGCTGCCTGGTGATCGACGTCCAGCCCAAGCCAGGCCAAAAGATCGCGCGTTTCATGGGAAGAGTTTGGGTCGATGACCAGGAGTACAACATCGTCCGTTTCAACGGGACGTATACCCCAGCTCCCAAGCTCAGCTTCTTCTTCCACTTCGACAGCTGGCGCCTGAACATGCGCCCTGGCACCTGGCTGCCAGCCTATATTTATACGGAAGAGTCCGACATGAAAACCGGACTGGCCAAGGGTATGCACTTCAAAGCGCAGACCCGCCTCTGGGGATACGATTTGAAAGGCCTGGGGAAGAATGAAGAGTTTACTCAGATTCTGATCGACTCGCCTCAATCCGTGCAGGATCAATCCGACGCCGCCGCCGACCCCTCGCCCGTGATGGCTGAGCGTATGTGGGAGAAGCAAGCGGAGGACAATGCGACCGAGCGCCTGACAAAAATCGGCTTGCTCGCTCCGCCAGGCAGTCTCGACAAAGTACTGTGCACTGTGGTCAATAACCTGCTCGTCACCAACAATATCGACTTGCAGGGAGACGTTCGTTGCCGCGTTCTGCTCACCGCTCCTCTGGAATCGTTCACCATCGGGCGCACGATCGTCCTAAGCCGAGGCCTGCTCGATGTACTTCCCGACGAGGCTTCGCTGGCCATGGTTCTGGCTCATGAACTCAGTCACATCATCCTCGGGCACCGGCTTGATACCTCGCTCGCCTTCAACGACAAGCTGTTCTTCCCGGATGAGGATTCGTTTCAGCGTCTCGACTTCAAGCGCAGTCCAGCCGACGAAGAGGCTGCGGACGCCAAAGCTCTGCAACTGCTGAATAATTCGCCTTATAAAGACAAGCTGGGCGATGCGGGTTTATTCCTGAAGGCCCTGCAGCAGAAAGCACCCGACCTTCCGAACCTGATTCGGCCCCACCTGGGCAACAGTGTCGCGTCTGCAAAGAGCATTCGCATGTCTGGCTTGCTGGCCTCGGCGCCCGCGCTAGATGAGAAACGCCTCGATCAAATTGCGGCTCTGCCTCTCGGTGGGCGGATCAAAGTTGACCCGTGGAGCGATCAAGTGGAACTTTCCAAAGCCAAGCCCGTGGCGCTTACTTCGGACCGCGAGAAGATGGAATTCGAAATCACACCGTTCTTCCCCTACCTGACGCGGCTACCCACGGGCGGTGCGGACAAGGTCGCGCAAACCACGTCGCAACCGTCGACTACGCAGCCACCAGACCCTGCGCCGAAATAGCGGTTAGACTTTGTTCTCGGAAACATGCATCTGCAGGAATGAATATTGATCTCATGGATCATTGATTCATTGATTCATTGATTCATCTGCGCTGCGACCAGTTCGCTGGCGTATTTCCGGGACGCAGCAGCGGGACGTTCCTGGCGGAACGCCGAACACCGATTCTTCGCTGCCCGCGGGTAGAAAAGGACGGGATGCCTACTGAATGGTGCTGCCAACCTGCGAGAAAACGTTGTTGGCGTTTGACCCGATGAGGCGAATCGTACCCACGACGATCACTAGAATGACGGCCAACATAACGGCGTACTCCGCGATGTCCTGACCACTCTCATCGTTCCAGAACTGATGTAAGAGTCTTGCCACAGGGCTCCTTCTTTCTTTCCGAAGACTCACTCGATCTCGTACCCCCGAACGAACCGGGGTCCAGCGACGATACACTAACACCTGTTCCCAGGCTGGTCGCTTCCAAAAATCATAGCGTCGCACTCAATATTCGCCAATGGCACAAAAGTGCCACCCATCTGCTTTGCTGAGACGCGTAACTTCAATTCAGGCAATGCTTTTCAGCGGCAGGGCCTGATTCACAGCAAAGAGGGCCAGTTCCAGGCGGGTCGAGACCCCAAGTTTGTCGAAAATATTGCTGAGATGGTGCTTGACGGTATCTTCGCTAATTTTGAAGTACTCCGCAATTTCCTTGTTGGAGTACCCCGCCACGACGGCGGAGACGATTTCCAGCTCGCGCGGCGTGAGTCCGAATTTCTTTTGCCGCGCTTCGTCGCTCGACGCTTGCATCAATGTGCGGAGGTATTGCACCAGGTTCGAAACGCTCTCCCGCCCCACCCAATACTCACCCGACATAACCGTGTGGATCGCCTTCAACAGCAATTGCGTCGCGGAATCCTTGAGCACAACTCCGCGGGCGCCCAACTGCAGGGCTTCGACGATCTGACTCTTTTCCGCCGCAGCAGTCAGCAAAATGACCCGCACCGGAGTGGCGTTGGCGGGAAGGCTGAGATCGCGCAAAGCTTCCAGTCCCGGATGCTTTGGCATGGCCAAATCCAGCAGCAAGATGTCTGGTTTCAGCTGCCGCGCCAGCTTCACCGCTTCTGCTCCGTCGGATGCTTCGCCCAACACTTTGAGGTCAGATTCGGCCTCGAGCAACCGCCTCAGTCCATCCCGGAAAATCGGATGGTCGTCGGCAATCACCAGCCGAACCTGCTGTGCTTTCTTAAAATTCATGAGGAACTTCTCCACCCCGAGGCGCGGTAATTTCCAGGCGCGCCCCCTGTCCGGGATTTGATTCTACCGTGAGTTCGCCGCCAATCAAACGTACTCGTTCCTTAATAATCATCGGCCCCTTGCCCATCTCTTCCATCTGTGCCAGGTTGAGACTGCCGTCAAAAGGAAATCCTTTGCCGTCATCTTCGATGGTAAGGTGCCATTCCTCGCGGCTAGCGCCCAGACGGACCAGCGCGTGCCGAGCTCCACTGTGTTTCCGGATGTTAACCAGCCCCTCCTGCACGATGCGGAGGAATTCGCGACAGACGCGCTGCGGCATCTCCAGTTCATCGATGTCGGTGACGAAGCGCGCACTGATTCCGGTCTCCCGCTGCAGGCGTTCCACCGTATCGTTCAGGACTCCCAGCAGGCGTTGCGAGTCTACATCAATCGCCTTCATCTGCTGCATCAGTTCCCGCAACTTAAGCACTTCTTCGCGCAACAGGCCCTGGATTCGGCCCAATTCCGCGGTGATAGGTTTGTTGGCCTCGGCCTGGCGCCGTACTACATCTACCTGCATTTCCACGGCAATCAATGATTGCACTGCGCCGTCATGAAGTTCTCGGGCAAAACGCGCTCGTTCGGCGGCGCTTGCCCGCCGGCGCAAGCGGTGCAGAAGGTATACGTTGTAAATCGCCGGCCCCACTTGCTGCACCAGGTTCAACAGAAATCGGAGTTCTTCCTGCTTCTCGCCACGCCAGGCGGGATTGAGCAGGAATACGCGCCCGCGCCATTCGGCTCCGAAGAGAAACGAAACGGTGATCAGCGATTCAAAGGTCTGCGCTTCACGCAACTGGGAGATGGCCCCCCCATTGCCACCTGTCAGCTGGTTGCCGTCGTGATCCAGGGCCATGACTGACCACCGATCGCCGTCACTTTTTGCGTAGCACACGTCTCCCGGGAAATCATTCAGATAGATCTTCGCATCTCCCGGCTTGGACTCCAGCCAGCGAAACTCAGTAGTCGCTCCGCTCCGCGGGCTGTCCAGTTCTCCCACAAAATACCGGTGGCTATGGGCCTCCTGCGATACCACAACCAGGCGCGACGCTCCATACATGGAGAGCGTCTCGTTAAAGATCTGCTGGATCGTCCCGGTCAGGCCGGCTTCAACTCGAACTCTCGAGAGAATTCCGGTCACCAGCGCCTTTTCAGCTCGCAAATGTTTCTGCTGCTCCGCCAAATACCCCAGCAACAGCCCCATCACGATCAGGTAAACCGAGAGCATGAACAGGCGTTTGGGCTCGAACTCCGCGACATTAACGCGTAGGCCACTCAAGACGCGCCAGGGCAGAGCGCTTCCCGGCCCCAGAGGAAACTGAAGCAGCACCAGACTCTCAATCCACAGCAGACCTACCTCGGCGGTTGCCGTCCCAAGTGTTTCCCAGAGTCCCCATCGGTAGGCGGCCGCGGCCAGCACGAACACGAAAAACAGAAAGAACGGGCTTCTTGGCCCTTCGCCAAAAACCGAGATCAGTGCCGGCCAAACGATGTCTCCGGCATGCACCAGCAGACGGAATGCCGCCGTCGAGTGCTGCCGTCGCCGTAAGAGCATCCAGATGAGAATAGCGTTCCCCATGTAAAAGGCGAACAGGCCGTAGGCAGCCCAGGAACGCCCAAGCTCAGTGGGATCCATGCGGATCGCAACCAGGGTCGCCGCGGCCAGGAACACGCGCGCCGTAGCCAGCCAGGTTTCGATCCGGCGGGTCTCGCCCGGGTCGGGCGGGATTCGAAGTCTCCAGGAATGTTGGTAGCGCTCAGCGTGAGAATGCAATCGCGTCAATCTCCACGAGCGTGGCGGCTGTGCTGCACATTATTGAATAAGAATAACGATACCGGCAAGCGCGGCATGCGAGTGCTCCTCGCCGCCCCCTCGCGCCCGCGGCCAAGCCAGCTTAGGTTACTACAGTAACCATAGCGCGCACAGGTTACGATCTAGAATCGTCATGAGGTGTGACCTCGGCGGTCACGTTTTCTTCCGTCGGTGCACATTCTCCGCCAAATAGAATTACTTCCGTCTGAGGCTGGTTTGAACAAACGTTCCAAACGATGGTTGGCGGCGGTGGCTGGCTCATTGGCCCTCCTGACGCTGGCTGCTCTGTTTCTTCCCCGGTCTTTAGCCCTCACTGCCGTCAGTGACTTGGTCCAATCTTTCTTGCTGGCCTCCGGAGTGGCTTCGTTCATCCCGCTTGCGCGGCGGGCCCGGGGCCGCATGCGCCTGTTCTGGTCGCTCATCACTTTGGGCGTTACCTTCTGGCTCGTCTATCAGATGTTGTGGACCTATTACGAAGTCTTGCTGCGCCGGGATGTGCCCGACATTTTCTCCGGCGACGTAGTTCTCTTCCTGCATATTGTGCCGTTGATGGCGGCTCTGGCGCTGCGTCCGCACATTCCTCCCGACGAATATGCCACCCGCCTGGGGCGTCTGGATTTCGCGCTTCTACTAGTGTGGTGGCTCTATCTGTACGTCCTGATCGTTATCCCCTGGCAGTATGTCGTCGCCGATCCGGCGTTTTACGGCCACAATCTCAACGCTACTTACCTCGCCGAGCAGTTGGCTTTTCTTTCCGCCCTGGTTGCTTTCTGGATCGGCAGCCGGGGACCGTGGAGAATGCTTTACGCGAATCTCTTCGGAGTGGGCGTCAGCTACGCCATCGGTTCTTCGCTGGCCAACTGGGCGCTCGAGCGCAATGCATACTACACGGGGAGTCTCTATGACATTCTTCTTGCTTTGCCCATGGCATGGTTGACCTGGATCGGTCTGCGGACCGCGGCCGAAGAGCCGCAGCCTAGCGCGCGCGCGGTCTCCACGGTGTACGGAGTGTGGGTGGCGCGATGCAGCATGATTGCAGTATTTTCTCTGCCTCTCTTCGCCGCCTGGGCCATGTCCCAGGCCGGAGTCCAGTCGCAGGTCCGCTCGTTTCGCGTAGCCTTGACGTTGATTGCCGCCTTCGTAATGGGCGTGATGGTCTTCGTACGTCAATACTTGCTGGATCGCGAATTGATCCACCTGCTCAACCATTCGCGGGAGTCGTTTCACAGCTTGAAGCGTTTGCAGGCGCAAATCCTGCAGTCGGAGAAGCTGGCCTCGATCGGACAACTGGTTGGAGGAGCAGCCCACGAACTGAATAACCCGATCACCGCCATGCTGGGCTATTCGGATTTGCTGCTTAGTACGCAACTCACCGCCGAACAGCAGCCGCTCGCGGCAAAAATCGGGCAGTACGTTCGGCGCACCCGGTCGCTCGTCGCCAGCCTCATCAGCTTTGCCCGGCAGGCTCCAGCGCCGAAAACACGCATCGACCTCAATACCCTGGCGCGCACCGCCGTCAAGCTGACTCAGTCGCAATGGGAGCCACTGAAAATTGAAGTGCGAACCCAATTTGACCCCGATTTGCCCAAGGTGTTGGGTGATTCCAATCAGCTCTTGCAGGTGTGCCTGCAGCTCGTGGCCAATTGTCTCCACGTCATGAGTGAGCGCGGGAGCAGGATTCTGACGGTCACAACGAGTCAGCAGGACGGCACATCGGAACTGCTGATCGCAACCGAGGCAATATTCTCTGCCCGACCCGCGGGCGACTCCGCGGTTCCACTGATCGACGCAGAAGATGGACTGGCGCTCAGCGCCTGTCAGGGCATCGTGCAGGAACATCGCGGCCAGATTTTATACCAGCCCCGCGAAGACGGCGCCATCCTGCTACGCGTAGAGCTGCCCACAAGCGAGACCGTTCTGCTGCGGCCCAAGGATGCTACGGTGCCGGTGCTGTGGCAATCTCAACCGTTCGTTTGAGTTGTCCGCAGGCGGCGTAAATATCGCGGCCGCGCGGACGCCGCACAAACGTCAGTATCCCGGCTTCCCGCAGAATCTTCTGAAACGCCGCCACACTCTCATCCTCAGGCGTTTCAAAGTCAATGCCCGGTCCCGGATTCAGCGCGATCAGATTCACTCGCGCTTTGATTCCGCGCAGCAGATCCACCACTTCGTCGGCATTCTCGCGAAGATCGTTGACGTTGCGCAGCAGCACGTACTCAAACGTAACCCGCTCCCGATTTCGCAAAGGAAAATCCCTCGCCGCCGCTATCAGCCGTTCCAGATTCCATTTCTTATTCAGAGGCATCAGGTTCGTCCGCAGATCGTCATTCGATGCATTCAGAGAAATCGCGAGCCGTGGCCGGATCGCTTCCTGCCCAAATTCGGAAATCCGCGGCACTATCCCTGCAGTCGAAACCGTCATCCGCGATTCCGCGAGACCAACTTCCTGCACCAGGAGCCGGACGGCTTTCATGAAGTTGTCGTAGTTCAGAAACGGCTCACCCATGCCCATGAAAACCAGATTGATGCGGTCATGCTGCGGAGAAACCTTCTGATCCTTGAGGACCGCACACACCTGCCCGGCAATCTCACCCGCTGTCAGATTGCGCTTCACACCGAGCAGCGCGGTCAGACAGAAGTGGCAATCGACCGCGCATCCCACCTGGCTCGATACACAAATCGTCGCGCGCCCCCATCCCCGTGGACTCTCATCGTCGGAGTCCCCAGACTCGCCCCCGTCGCCTTCCGGCATCCATACCGTCTCGACGCTTTGCCCGTCAGAAAACCCGACTAGATACCGCACCGTGCCATCCTGGGATGTGAATCGCTGTTCAATCTTCGGCATGCCGACGGACACGCCGCCTTGCTCCAGCTTCAACCGAAGGTGCTGGGGCAGAGTGGAAATATCCTCAATCGAATCGACCCGCTGTCGATACACCGCCTCGACCAATTGCTGTGCGCGATAGGCAGGCTCGTCCATGCTCTCGATGAGCGAAGCCAGCTCCGCACGATCGAGGCCGAGGAGTTCGACTTGTGCGAGGTTCGTCATACACTTGTATTTCTATAATCGCAAACGGTCGACCTGGTCAGTGATCGGTGATAATCCCTGCCCGAAGCGCGAAAGAGAAATAACCCCTAACCTACTGATTCTAAATAACTAAACTATTCTCGCACAGCCGGCATCCCTATGTCAGAATAGTTGCACAACTTTACTTGCATTGTCGACGTAACTTTCACAGCGGACCCATTTTCATGACACAGGAAGTACGCAATATTCGACGCCAGGTGCTGCCCAATGGCCTCACCATTATCACCGAGCAGATGTCTCATATCCGCTCTGCTTCGATCGGAATCTGGCTCCAGACTGGCTCGCGCGACGAGGAACCCGAGTGGAACGGCATCTCCCACTTTATCGAACATATGGTCTTCAAAGGAACCAAGCACCGCACGGCGGAAGAAATCGCGCGCCAGGTCGACTCCATCGGAGGCAACCTCGACGCATTCACCGCGAAGGAATGTATCTGCTTCAACGTCAAGGTGCTTGACGAGCACATTCCCACTGCGCTCGATGTCCTGAGCGATCTGGTATTGAACCCTGTCTTCGACTCCGCCGACATCACTCGCGAACGCGGTGTGATCATGGAAGAGATCAAGATGGACGAAGATAACCCGGATTATCTTGTCCATGAAATCTTTACCCAGAATTTCTTCAAGGACCACCCGCTGGGGAAGCCGATCCTGGGCACCAAAGAAACTGTAAAGCGCTTCGAGCGCGAGCCAGTAGTTGACGCGTACAGGCACCGCTTCGCGCCCGGCAATATCATCGTCTCAGCGGCAGGCAATCTGGATCATGACCGCTTCGTCTCCCTGGTAACCAAGCATTTCGAACATATGAAGCCGATGACCAACGGCTTCCATTCGTCGGCGCCCAAGATCGCTTCGCGGATCACCCTTCGCAATAAGAAGGCTCTCGAGCAGGTGCAGATCTGTCTGGGAGTGCCTTCGCATCCCATCGCGCATGAGAAACGGCATGCCGGCTACATTCTCAACACGCTGCTCGGCGGCGGCATGAGTTCCCGCCTCTTTCAGAATATCCGCGAGCGCCAAGGGTTGGCTTACTCGATTTACAGCGATCTGAACCCGTATCGCGACACCGGGTGCCTCGCCGTCTATGCCGGCACTTCGCTCGCTTCGGCCGCGAAGGTCGTGCAATCGGTGGTGAGTGAATTTCACAAGCTGAAGACCGAACCAGTGCCGGAAGAAGAACTGCGCCGCTCCAAGGATCAACTTAAAGGCAGCCTCATGCTGTCACTGGAATCGAGCTCTGCCCGCATGTCGAACCTGGCCCGCCAGGAAATGTATTTCGAACGCTTCTACGATCTCGACGAACTCATCGCGAAAATCGAGGGCGTGACTGTGGAGGATCTTAGTACTCTGGCCAATGAATTCTTCCAGACGGAATCGGTGGCCGTAACCGCGCTCGGGAACCTGACGGGTTTGAAAGTCACGCGCGACCAGTTAGCCTGCTGAGCCCTGCCTGCGGGATCGTTGCAGAAAAATACCGAAAGAACTCCGTCCGGCTTGTAACTTCCACTCGCGCACCTCATCCCATCTCTGCCCGCAGGTGCAAACCTGCCGGCGAAGAATTGAAGCCCATCCTAAGGAGAGATTTATGAAAAGGATTTTCAGCAGTTGCGGCTGGTCGGACTCAGGACCGCCTACGTTCGCATGGCCACTCTGCGGTTTGTCATCCTTTGGTTCCATAAATCTCCAGCCCTACCGGGATTTCACATAGGATTCAGGAGCCTGCACAAAGTTACGGCCCAGGAAATTACGGTCAAGATAGCACGACCATTCCGGCACATCCGAGGGTCACCTGATTTACAGAAATATATACTTTCTCTGGCCTTTCGCGGCTTTTGGAGGGATACTAACCGGCGGGGTTTTCGCCCCAGGATTGGTGCACTCGAATGTTCGCGCGCAAGACAATCGAACCCGAACTCGAAGGTGAGTCCCTGGACGCTTCGCCATCGCGAAAGGCGCCGGGCCGCCGCCAGCGTCAGTTGATGGTGGGTTCGCTCGTACTTCTGGTGGCCGCGCTCGCGATGCTGCTCTACAACGACCGGGATTTCTGGTTTCCCGACGCGCAGGAAGCAGAGGCGGAAGACAGCTTCCCGACGCCTGCCTCGGCCGGTTCAATGCCCGCAACGCCAGGTGCCGCGCACGATACGGCGCACGCGGCAAAGAAGCACTCCAACTCCAGTTCCAAACCGCAGACGAACGATCCTTCTCCGGTCCCGTCGGATCCTCCGCCAGTGACAGCTGTCCGAACCGTTCTTCCGCCGTTGCAAATAGAGGTGGTCGCCGGGAACGTGCATAAGACATTGCACCCAGGCACGAACTCGGTGCACGTCGATTTGCAGCCCGGTTCTCCACCGCAGGCATTAACAGACCCGCCACCGGCGAGCGGGAGTGCCGATACGGCGGCCGGCGTGACCAGCAACGCTGCGGAGAATGTGCAGATGCCGGCTGGCACATCCGAAGTCGTGAGTCATTCAGTGACTCCGGGTTATCCTCTGCTGGCCCGGCAAATGAAGGTGCAGGGTTCCGTGATTCTGCAGGCACTGGTTAACAAGGACGGTTCAATTGAAGATCTTCACATTCTCAGCGGCCCGCCCATTCTGGCCAGCGCCGCGCGGGAAGCCGTGAGGCAGTGGCGTTTCAAGCCGCACTATCAGGGCGATGAAGCGGTTGAAACGCTGGCCAAAATCACAGTCAATTTCACGATTTCCACTAATTGAGTTTTCTCAGCCCGGGTTTCAAACTCATCTAGCGTCGAAAGAATGCCGTAAAAATAACGAGCGTCCCGAAACTCTTTCGAGTCCAGGACGCCCGGGCAGCCCTCCCCCAGAACTGCTCACCGAAAAGATTAAAACGGTGCATTTCACCTGCCTATGGCACTTCCGTGCCATACGCCTTAGCTCGAAAGTGCCAGCCCCGCGCATATCTCTGATCTCCCTGGAAATCAAGGATTTCGACGGGTCGGGCGTTTAGGATTACCCCGCCGGAGATGCACGTTGATTCCCGCGGAGGACTGTGCCACACTGCTCGCGGTCTAGCCTTATGAGTCAGGGCCGCGCCATTCCAATGAGCTTTGCGCGGATTTTCTGCGTCGTCCCGTTCTGCTTCGCTTTTCTGCTTGCCGCGTCTGCTCAGCGCGGCGGCTTGAATGATCCTCGGCCTCTACAGGATTTTTCGACCTCCTACAACACGGCCCCCGGCACGGGTGTCCTGGTCTTAACCGTGTTTTCCGAGCGCAGCAGCTCACATCTCGATCGCCAGGCTCTCTTGAAGCTGGTGAACCTGGCAAACCAGACGGCCACATGGCAGACCACGGAAGACACCTCGCAGGGAGTGTTTACGAACATTCCCTTTGGCAGTTACGACGTGGAAGCGAGCGCCGTCGGTTACATCAGCACACACAAAGAGCTGCAGGTGATGAACTCGCTGCGGCCGCAGCAGATCGACATTGTGCTGCATCGCGATCCGGCGGCGACCAATCTCGATGTAGCCAATTTCATCATGTCGCCGAAAGCCCGCAAAGAAACCCAGCGCGCGGTTTCGGCGCTGAAATCTGAGAAATACGGCGACGCGCAGAGACATCTTGACGAGGCTTACAAAGTAGCGCCCGAAGACCCGAACCTGAACTTCCTGCAGGGGTATTTATCTTTCCAAAAGAAGGACTTCGTGCGCGCCGCCGCCTACCTCGGGACTGCGACCAGTCTCAATCCACATAACTTTCAGGCGCTTACGCTGCTAGGTCGTGCAGGTCTCGAACGCCAGGACTATCCCGCCGCACGGTCCGCTCTGGAGCAGGCGGTGGTGGCCGACGCAGAAAATTGGCTGCCGCATAACTTGCTCGCTGACGCTTACCTGCGCGAGAAGGATTATGGTCGGGCGCGCGATGAGGCGGAGGTTGCAATCACAAAAGGTAAGACCGCCGCCAGCCCGGCGGAGCTCATTCTCGGACAGGCGCTGCTGAATATGGGGCATCCGCAAGAAGGCATTCAGGCGCTGAATGTTTTTCTGGAAGAGTCACCGCGGCATCCGGTCGCCGGTCAGGTTCGCGAGTTGATTGAGCAAGCTCAGCGGGAGAACTCTCAGGGCAATACGGTTTCAGGCAGCGACGGACAATCGCACGATTCGACTGCCGCTCAATTCCCGTCATCGACAAACGTCACAGCACATCTTTCTGGAGTCGATCCGTTGCTGGCGTTGCCAGAGACGCGGCTCTCGGTGAACTCCTGGCAGCCGCCTGGCATCGACGAAGTCAAGCCCAGTCTCGCGGCCGGCGTTGACTGCCCACTCGACAAGGTGATCGACGAATCCGGCAAGCGCGTGCAGGAGTTCGTCGACGATCTGGCTCGGTTCAGCGCGGTGGAAGATATATTTCACCAGATGCTTGATGAGTACGGAAATCCCATACGCACCGAGAACCGCAAGTACAACTATGTGGCCTCGATTTCTGAGCCGCAGCCGGGATCGCTCGCGGTCGACGAATATCGCGCCGACAAAATCTCGCTCTCCGGCTATCCTGACCATATTGCGAGCACCGGCTTTGCTGCGCTCGCGCTCGTCTTCCATCCGCACATGCGCGATACCTTCACAATTACTTGCGAGGGCCTCGGAGACTGGCGTGGGCAGGCGAGCTGGTTAGTTCGGTTTCGACAGCGCAACGACCGGCCTAACAATATGCACAGCTATAAAGTCGGCAACATTGTGCATCCGGTCAACCTGAAAGGCAGGGCATGGATTACCGCCGACAAGTTCCAGATCGTGCGCATTGAAGCTGAGATGGTGAGCCCCATGCCCGAGATCCAGCTTCTAAGCGAGCATCAGGTCGTGGAGTACGGGCCGGTTCCGTTCGCGAAGAAGAATACTTCTCTATGGCTGCCCAAGAGCGCCGAAATCTATTTTGATTTCCGCAAGCATCGTTACTATCGGCGACACAGCTTCGACCATTACATGCTGTTCGCGATCGACTCGGAAGAAAAACGCAAAGAGCCAGTCGCTCCCCTCGACAAGAAGACGGACTCTCCGCGCGAGAACAAGTCTGAATAGAAGCCTTCGAATCCAAACTCTGCATTGAAATAACTTTACAATCGTTCCCCTCGCTGCGTTCGTAAGCGGTTGTATAATCGCCGGTTTGATCCTGCTCAGGAGTGTTCTTATGAAGAAGGTTTCGCAGTTTATCTGCACTCTCGCCTCCATTTTGCTGCTTCTGGCAGCCGCGCAGTCCCAGGAAAAAGTTGACCTCGAAACCATCTCGCGCATTCGCAATGAGGGATTCCATGATTCGAAGGTAATGGAGTTGGCATCGGGCCTCATGGATTCGATCGGCGAACGTCTTACCGGATCCCCCAATATGAAGCGCGCCAACGAATGGACGCGTGACCAGTTCACCAACATGGGCCTGAGCAATTCCCATCTCGAAGCCTGGGGGCCGTTCGGCCGCGGATGGGCGAATCAATACGTGAATGTCCGCATGACCTCGCCCGACATCACGCCGCTGATCGTTTACGCGAAAGCCTGGACGCCCGGCACCAACGGCGTGGTGAGCGGCAAGTGCATCCGTGTGAACATTGAAGACAAGAAAGACTTCGACAAATATCGCGGCAAGCTCGCAGGAATGATCGTGATCCTCGGTCCCGACGCCGAAGTGAAGCCCATCACCGAGACTCCTTATAAGCGTTACACCGACGATGAACTTGCCAAGATGGCCGACTATGAAATTCCGGGCGAGCGCCCGCCGTTTCGTATGGCCGAATTTGCCCGCCGCCGGCAGTTTACCAAGGACCTCAACCAGTTCTTCGCCGACGAAAAAGTTTTGGCGATCATCGATCACAGCCGCGGCACCGCTGGCGGCGGCACAGTGTTTGTTCAGTCTGGCGGTTCCTACAAACAGGGTGAGACCACTACAGTCCCGCAACTCACTATGGCTTCCGAACACTGGAGCCGCATCGCGCGCCTGCTGCAACAGAAAAAAGATGTCACGCTGGAACTGAACGTCACCAACACTTTTTATGATGACGATCCGATGCAGTACGACACCATCGCCGAGATTCCCGGCACCGACAAGAAAGACGAAGTCGTCATGCTGGGCGCGCACCTCGACTCCTGGCACGCCGGCACCGGCGCGACCGACAACGGCGCGGGAACCATCGTCATGATGGAAGCCGTCCGCATCCTGAAGGCCCTCGATATCAAGCCGCGCCGCACGATCCGCATTGGCCTGTGGAGCGGCGAGGAAGAAGGCCTGCTGGGTTCGCAAGGATACGTCGAACAGCATTTCGGTTCGCGTCCGCCTATGGATGATCCCAACATGAAGGGCATGCCTACACTTCTGCGGCGCGAGGCCGGACCGGTGACCGTGAAGCCGGAGCAAGCCAAGGTCTCGGCGTATTTCAATGTCGATAACGGCAGCGGAAAAATTCGCGGAGTCTACTTGCAGGAAAATGAAGCCGTCGCGCCAATCTTCGATGCGTGGATGAAGCCTTTTAAAGATCTCGGAATGACAACGCTCACCATGCGCAATACGGGGGGGACCGACCACCTGTCGTTTGACGCGGTCGGCATTCCTGGATTCCAGTTCATTCAGGATCCGATTGAATACGAGACCCGCACGCATCACTCGAACATGGACGTGTACGACCGGTTGCAGCCTGAAGATCTGAAACAGATTTCCGTAATCGTGGCGAGTTTTGTTTACGATGCAGCCATGCGCGACCAGATGCTTCCCCGCAAGCCAATCGAGAAGCCTCTCCCTCGAGAACCGGAGAAGAAGGACGACTAGTCACCGAGTGAGTCAGAGATCACTCGGTTTTGCGGCTACTGCTGGATGACTTGCCGAGCCTTTGGACGGACTTGTTCATTCTGGATTTGCGACGCATCCCAACCGCCGCCGAGAGCCTTCACCAGATAAACCGAGGTCACCATCTGTTGGCCGAGAAGTTGCACTGCCGTGCGTTGGTTCGTCAGTAGCGCTGACTGCGCAGTAATGACATCGAGATAGTTAGTGAGCCCGCCGCTATAACGGTTGGTTGCCAACTGCAGCGCCCGCTGTGCGTCCTCGACTGCGGCGCTCTGCGACCCGGACGCTTGCGACAACGCATTCAGCCCTGATAGTCCGTCTTCTACCTGCTGGAATGCAGTGAGCACCGACTCGCGATAGTTGGCAACCGTTCCGTCGTAGGCAGCCCTGGTCGCCGCCAGATTGGCGCGATTGCGGCCACCCTGAAAAATCGGCTGCAGAATATCTGCGCCCAGCGACCAGATCGCGTTGGGAGCGGTAACTAGATTCGCCAGACTGGTGCTCTGGAAGCCGCCGTTGCCCGAGATCGTCAACTGCGGATAAAACGCAGCGGTCGCGACTCCAACCAGCGCGTTCTCGTATGCCATCTGGCGCTCGGCGCTGGCCACGTCAGGTCGCCGTTCCAGTAAGTCAGATGGCACACCAAGCGGAACCGCGGGAGGTTCGGTCTTGAGCGGCTGCACAGGAACATTGAACGTCGAGGCCGCGTTCCCGGTGAGCACGGCGATGGCGTGCTCGTACTGCGTGCGCTGTTGCTGCACTAGGTAAAGCTGGGTGATGGTCGAGTCCAGCAGGGTCTGCTGTTGGGCTAGATCAAGCCCAGAGGCGACGCCGCCCGAATGGCGGTTCTCCACCAGTTGCAACCCTTTCTTTTGGATGTCGATTGATTCCTGCACCACCTGTGTCTCGGCGTCGAGTTCGCGCAGGCTGAAGTAGTCCGCTGCCAACTCTGCTGTCAGCACCAGGCGCGCGTTATAGAGATCTGCAGCGGTGGATTGCAGCGAAGCATTCGAGGCCTCAAGGTTACGCCTCACGTTCCCGAACAAATCGGGCTCGTAGTTCAACAGAAATGGAATCTCGTAAGTGCTCTGGGTGAGTGCTCCCGGAGTAACCACTTCTGGTCTGTGTGCGGAGTAGCGCGTGCGCGCGGCGCTTGGATCAACACTCCCAGTCGGAAAATATCCCGCTGCGGTCACTCGCGCCAGAGCACGCGCGCGATTCACCTGATCGCGCGCAGCCTCCAGAGATTGGTTGGCTTTCAGTAACTGCTGCTCGTAATCGTTCAGTTCGGAGTCGGCGTAGATCTCCCACCACTCACCTTTGGGCTGAGCATCTTTTGGAGCGGCAACGCGCCACGGGCCTTCGGTCTTGTACGCTGTCGGAGCCTGCACCAGCGGTCGGTGGTAATTCGGTCCCACCGCGCAGCCAGCCAGTAGTCCCATTGCCACGATCGCAGCAGCGAGCGGCATCGTGGGAAAGCTCGGTGGCTTCACGACTGCTTGCCTCCCTGCGCCGGCGGAGCATTTTCGGGAGCAACATTCACCTGCTGCCCCTGCTCCAGAGAATCCGCGGGATTGACCACCACTCGATCGCTGACGTCCACACCTCCGAGGATTTCGAGACTCGTACCGTAGTCGCGGCCAATCATGATCGAGCGCAACCCGACTTTGCCGTCACTCCCGACCACCGCAACCTGCGGGCCTTCTGTGCGAAACAGCATTGTATTCACCGGAAGTGTGACCTTCCGCGCGCCCATGCCTACATGAAAATGCACTTCTCCGAAGGAACCTGGCAGAAGCTGCCCTTTCTTGTTGGGCACATCGACTTCGGTGAGCAATGTGCGCGTCGTGGGATCAATCGACTCGGAGGTTCGCACGATTTTCCCGATAAATTTCTGGCCGGGATACTCCTGCAGAGTAACCACGGCGTCGCCGCCGTTCTTGATCGCTGGCGCGTAACTCTGCGGAACGCTGATATAGACGCGCAAGGGATCCACCCGCGCGATGTCGAACAGCTCTTTGCCCGCCGCTCCAGCTCCAGCATTGATCAGCGCTCCTGGATCGACGTTGCGTTTGGTGATGACTCCAGAAAACGGCATGTATACATGTTTGAATGACTCCATCTCCTGGAGGCGGCGCACATTGGCATCGGCCGCGGCCAGATTGGCCTGCGCCTGCTGGTATCCGCTGGTCTGCTGGTCGGCTTCTTCCTGCGAAACCGAATCCGTTTTACGCAGATTGAGGTAGCGATCGGCGTTAATCTTCGCCAAATCCAGCTGAGCAACGATCTGCTGGCGGGCCGCACGCGCTTGCAGCAATTCCTGGTCTACTTCGGGCGTATCAATGTCGGCCAGCAGTTCGCCTTTGTTGACGCGGCTGCCGATATCCTTGTACCAGTGCAGGAGATATCCGTTCGTCCGGGCATAGATCGGCGATTCTTCATAGGCCTGCAAAGTAGCGGGCAGCACGAGTTCTTCATCCGGCTTCTCTGCTACGGGACGAGTCACCGCTACGGTGGGAATCGAATCCTGATCGGTTTCCTTGGCCAGGACTCGGCTGCTGCGCAGACGCATCAGCATTGTGATCGCTCCGCCGGCAATCAGCAGCAGCAGGAGGAGTCCCACAATCAGCAACGCCTTGCGCGGCGCCGCCGGAGGCAACTGCGGTGGCGGCGTTATTTCCGGAGCGTGATGTCCGGGTTCTGAACCGTCTGCTTGACTCGATCGCGAATCCATATCTGTTCTGTTCCTTGCTTTCTTAATCTACGACTGCCGGGCCGCTGCTCTTACTTCTCTGTGCGTATGGATCATGGCAAAAATCGAGGGCACAAAAAATAGTGTTGCCACCGTGGCGAACAACAAGCCTCCGATCACGGCGCGCCCCAGCGGTGCATTCTGCTCGCCGCCCTCACCCAGGCCCAGAGACATCGGCACCATACCGATAATCATGGCCAAGGCTGTCATCAGCACGGGACGCATGCGAGTGTAACCGGCCTCCAGCGCCGCCTGGACCGCTGGGATGCCCGCGCTCATGCGATCACGCGCGAACGACACCAGCAGAATCGAGTTGGCCGTAGCCACACCCATGCACATCACGGCGCCCGTCAACGATGGAACGCTTAACGTCGTACGCGCCAGCAAAAGCATCCAGCAGATGCCGGCCAGCGCACCGGGCAGCGCAGTAATGATGATGAAAGGATCAAGCCACGACTGGAAGTTCACTACGATCAGAAAATACACAAGTACGATAGCCAGCACGAGTCCGACGCCCAGCCCGATGAACGAAGACTTCATGGTGACCACCTGCCCGCGGACTACAAGCTGCGTACCTCGCGGCAGGTGTTCTTGGAAGGGTTTTAGCACCTCCATCGTCTGTTTGGCGACGGAGCCGAGATCGCGACCCTGCGTGCTGGCGTAAACATCGATGACGGGCTGCACGTTGTAATGCGAGACGACTGCCGGGCGTACTGTCGGCGACAACTGGACGAGATTGCTGATCACTTGTGAACTCGAGACTTTCGGGTCCGTAACTGGCACGTTCATCAAATCTTGCAATGATGTGACCCGGTACTGTGGCGACTGTACGGCCACGTTGTAGGTCACGCCATTTTTCGGATTCAGCCAGAAATTGGGAGTCGTCTGAAAGCTGCCGCTTAAAGAAACGAGTACACTTTGCGCCACGTCGCGCGCATCCATTCCGACTTGCGTAGCCTTGGTGCGGTCAATCTGCATGTACATCGTGGGCAGGTTCAACAACTGCTGCACATGCACATCGGCGGTGCCGGGGACCTGACGCACGCGGTTCGCGATTTGTTGCGCGATGGAATAGTTCTGTTCCATATCCGCACCGATCAGTTGAACGTCAATCGGCGCCGGCAACCCAAAATTAAGAATCTGCGAGACGATGTCGGCCGGCTGGAAATAGAATTCCACGCCCGGAAATTGCCGGGGAAGATCGGACCGCAGCCTTCGGATATATCCGTCCGTGGACTGATGCTTTTCCGCGTTTAACGCGATCAGGATTTCAGCGTCGCTGGTCCCGACCACGCCGGAATTGCTATACGAGAGATTGATGCCTGAGTTCGGCAGCCCGATGTTATCCAGGATCGTAACCAACTCGTCTTTTGGAATTTGCTGACGCAGGTATTTCTCAATTTCGTCGCACAGGCGCGCCGTCTCCTCAACTCGAAGCCCGGCGCGAGCACGAACATGCAGACGCATCAGCCCGGCATCGACGGAGGGGAAAAAATCCTGGCCGAGGAAGAAAACCAATCCAAGAGAAAGCACACAGAAGCCCAGAAAACATGAGGCGAAAATTCCGCGATTTTCGATCGTGGTCTCCAGTAACTGGTAATAGCCGCCGCGAAACCTTTCGAAGCCCCGCTCGAATCCTCGCTGAAACCGCCCCAAAGCGGTCTTGGGCTCAGCCGCTCTGTGCTCGTGGCCCCGCATGATGTACATCACCAGCGTTGGAATCAGGGTTCGCGACAAGAAATACGAGGCCAGCATGGCAAATACCACCGCCTCGGCGAGTGGCACGAACAAGTATCGCGCCACACCGGCGAGGAAGAACATGGGCACAAACACGATGCAGATACACAGAGTCGACACAAAGGCCGGCACTGCAATCTGCGCCGCGCCATCGAGAATCGCCTGCTTCATCTCCTTGCCCTGAGCCAGATTGCGCTCGATGTTCTCGATCTCAACGGTGGCGTCGTCCACGAGAATGCCCACAGCGAGGGCCAGGCCTCCCAGCGTCATGATGTTGATGGTCTCGCCCAGTGCGCTCAGCAGGATCACGGAAATGAAGATAGAAAGCGGAATTGAGATCGAAATCACGATCGTCGGCCGCCAGTCGCCCAGAAACAGCAGGATCATGACTGCAGTCAGAGCGGCGGCGATCAAACCTTCGCGCAACACGCCGTTAATCGAAGCGCGCACAAACAGTGACTGGTCGAAGAGCGGCTTGATCGTGACGTCGCGCGGCAACGACTGCGCCGCGACCGGGATCATGTCCTTCACTGCCTGCACAATGGTAAGCGTGGACCCGCTGCCGATCTTGTACATCGACATCAGTGCGCCGCGAACACCGTCCTGGCGCACGATGTTGGTCTGTGGAGCAAAGCCATCGCGCACGTGGGCCACATCGCGCAGGTAAATCGTGGAACCATTCACCGTCTTCACCGGCAGATCGTTCAACTCGGCGATGGTCTGCGGTGCGCTGTTCATCTCCACCTGGTATTCCAGCGCCCCAATCTTGGCCGTCCCAGAAGGTGTAATCAGGTTTTCGCTGCTGATGGCGCTGACGATGTCGGTAGCCGAAAGCCCGTTGGCCTGCAAACGCGGGATGTCGAGATCAACCTGGACCTGGCGTATTTTGCCGCCATAAGGAAACGGCGTAGCTGCACCATGCACGGTCGCCAATTGATTACGGAGGAAATTTTGTCCGAGGTCAAACAACTGCTGTTCGGGCAGCGTCTTGCTGCTCAATCCAAGTTGCACGACTGGAGTCGACGAGGCCGAGTAAGAGATAACGAGCGGCGGCGTTGTTCCCGGCGGAAGCTGGCGCACCGAGGTTTGCACAATTGCCGTCACCTGCGCCAGCGCAGACTGGATGTTCGCCTGCGGCTGGAAAAAAATCTTGATGACACCGACACCGTTGACCGACTGCGACTCGATGTGTTCGATATCGTTGACCGTGATTGTGATGCCACGCTCGGAAGGCGTGACGATACGGTTGGCCATTTCCGTCGGCGCGAAACCGGCGAAGTTCCACACCACGCTGATGACCGGAATATTAATGTCAGGAAATATGTCTACCGGAGTCCGCAGAAGCACGATTGGCACAAGCAGGATGATCACCAGCGCCATGACAACAAAGGTATAAGGACGCCTGAGCGCCAGCGCAACAATCCACATAGGACAGTTCGAACTCCAGGTAGTTCTTCTTCAACCCACCAGCAGGAACCGAGGGAAAAGCTGACTTACAAAACTTCCAGATTCGATACGGTACGTATTGGATTCAATATATGCTATTGTTGGTCATGGGGCAATCGCTTTTGGCGGGACGCAAAACCGCCAGTTCCAGTAACTCTGGTAACGGTATCAACGGCGGCAAGCGCCTGCCCGGCCGTCCCAGAAGCGAACAGGCGCGGAGAGCGATCTTTCGCAGCACCCTGAAGCTGTTACAGCGGTCCAGCTTTTCCGGACTAACGATCGAGGCCGTTGCCGCCGACGCCAACGTAGGCAAAGCCACCGTGTATCGCTGGTGGCCCAATAAAGGCGCCTTGGTGGTCGACGCCTTCGCCTCAAGCGCAGAAGGCCAATTGCACTTTCCTAATACCGGTTCGGTGTACCGGGATATGAGCCTGCAGATGACGCAATTCCTGAGCATTCTTCGGAGCCAGCGCGGGCGCATCGTGGCCGCACTTCTGGCTGGGGGACAAACTGATCCCGAAGTTCTGGCCGCCTTTCGCGATCGTTTCTTGCTGCCGCGAAGAGAAGAAGCCTACAAAACGTTGCGCCGCGCCATCCAGCGCGGCGAACTTCCGCCGGATTTGGATCTCGATGTAACCCTCGACACACTCTACGGCGCAATCTATATGCGTTTCCTCATTGGTCACGCTAAACTGACCGACACTTATATCCACGATGTCTGCCGCATCGTGTTGGGCGGTGCGGCAAAACTCGGGAAACCAGCGCTTCGCCCTAAGTTGCGGAAATCTCAACCCTCGATGCTTTCGCAGTTGGCTATCATCGCTTCCCGCCATTAGTTCGAATCAGCCAAATCAGACGAACCCATACTGCCCTAGATTCTTCTTTACAGACTTTTACGTTCATTGACCGAGGTTTTACCAGTTTGTGAGTAGCTTTGGTGTTTGAATCAGAAGAGAGTTAATCCCGACGGAGTTAAGCTGGAGGTCACATGCCTAAAATCAGTATCATTGCCGTTCTTCTCGTAACCGCCTCGTTAGGTTGGTCCCAAGCCATGCCAGACGATTCTGCGGGTCAGATGCAGGCGAGCGGACCTCAGTCTGGTCACCGTGGCCAGCGCGGACCGGGCGTCGGCGGAACCATCACGGCGGTCGACAACGGCAAGTTCACCATCAAGACTCAGGATGGGCAAACGGCTCAGATCAGCATCAGTGACCAGACCCAGTTTCGTAAAGATCGCCAGCCAGCGAAGCTAGTTGACTTCAAAGTGGGCGATCAGATCTTCGTGCGCGGCGAGCAGAAGGACGGCGTGTGGCAAGCCCAGATGATCGGCGCGCGTTCTGGAGGCGGGCCGGGGGACCGTGAAGGCATGGGTAAGCGCTTCATCGCCGGCGAAGTCAAGGCGATTACCGGTACGCATCTGACGATTCTGCGGCCTGACGGCCAGACTCAGGATATTACGGTCGACGAAAACACGTCCTTCCACAAAGACCATGACAGCATTACGCTCGCTGACATAAAGGTTGGCGACCATGTATTCGGTCGCGGCGAGATGAAGAATGACGTCTTCGTTCCGAGTATGCTGAACCTGGGGCAACCGCCAAGCATGGGCCGGCCGCACGACGGCGCGTCTGCACCGAACTAAGCCGGACCGAACCCGGAAATTCGAACATGGGACTCCATCCCGCGCCACCTTTCGCTCGCAGCCGGAGCGTCGCACGAGTTCTTTTTCTTGCGCTCAGTTTTGCGCTTGTGCTCTCGCTCCCGCTGGACCTACTCTCGGGCCAGATCGCCACTCCGGCTGACCACGGAGGAACGATTCGCGGCACCGTGAAGTCCGGCGGCACTATTCTCCCCGGCGTCGCGATTACCGCCGCGAATACTCTTACCGGCCAGAAGGCAATTACATCCACCGATGTCAACGGCGGGTATGTCTTGCATGTGCCGGCGAACGGACGATACGTCGTGCGCGCGCAGATGGCAGCCTTCGCGGTTTTGACCCATGAAGTCGTCATCAACGATAGTGCGCGATCCGCGCAGGCCGACTTCGAACTGATCTTGCTGTCGCGCGCTCAGGAGATCGAGCAGAAGGAACAGAAGCAGGCTGCGGCATCGGCTACGACGCACGGATTTCAGAGTCTTTCATTGACGCAAGGTGAAGCCGGGGAAAATGTCGCGACTACTGGCTCCGACACTGCCGGTGGAGATGCTTCGATGGCGGGAATGAACGCGTCGGCAGCCACGGAATCCGTTTCATTCACCGGCAACAACTCCACCGAATTCGCGAACATGAGCGGCGATGAGATGCGCCAGCGCTTCGAGGAATTCCGCCAGCAAAACGGCGGCAACGTTGGAAGTGGGCCCGGGGGCTTTGGCGGCGGCTTTGGCGGATTCGGCGGGGGCCCCAGAGGCGGTTTCGGCGGACGTACCGGACGCAACCTCAATCGTCCGCGCGGATCGATCTATTACACCGTAGGCAGCGATGCCCTCAGCGCCGCACCCTACGCACTGACTGGACAACCCACGGCCAAACCCAGCTACTTGCAGAACAATTTCGGCGGGTCATTCGGCGGCCCGCTGAATATTCCAAAGATTTATCACGGCGGCAGCAAGACTTTCTTCTTCGTCAACTACAACGGCTCACGCAGCAGGAATCCCTTTGACGCGTTCTCGACCGTGCCCACACTGGCGGAGCGCGCGGGGGATTTTTCCAGTTCCACGTATCAGGGAAGCCCGGTGCAGTTATTCAATCCCTTCACCGGAACGGCGATCCCGGGAAACAATCTGCAAAATTCCGGGCTGATGATCAGTCCGATCGCACAGGGGTTGCTGAATTACATCCCGACGCCGAATCTGCCCGGCTCACCTCCCGACACACAGAACTTTCAGTACGTAACCTCAGCCACGAGTGACAGCGATGATTTGAACATTCGTGTAAATCAAACGCTGGGGGCAACGCCAGCACCGCGTTCTGGTTCCGGCGGCGGCCGGGGTCGGGGCCCACGCAACAATTTGAACTTCGGTTTTCACTATCACGGGACCAACACTAACCTGACCAACCCGTTCCCCTCGGTCGGTGGAAACACGACCGGTCGGAGTTTTGACATACCCCTCGGCTACACCCGGACTTTCGGCAAGATCACCAACAGCGCGCGCATCGATTTCAACCGCGCCCGGACTACCACCCAGAACCTCTATGCCTTCTCGCAGAATATCGCGGGTGGGCTTGGCATTGGAGGCGTCTCCCAAAATCCGTTTGACTGGGGACTCCCCAATCTCTCGTTTAACGACTTCAGTGGTCTCGGCGATACCAATCCGCAACTCATCCGCAATCAGACTTGGACATTTTCAGACAGTATGATCTGGAATCACGCCAAGCACACTCTGCGCTGGGGAGGAGACTTCCGCCGCATTCAGCTCAACACCGAGGCCAGCAACGACGCTCGCGGAACATTTGTCTTCAGCGGGCAGAACACAGGGCAGTACTTAAGCGGGACACAAGTTCCCAACACTGGATTTGATCTCGCTGATTTTCTGCTCGGACTCCCGGCGCAAACCCGGTTGCAAACCACCCTGCCGGGTGCCAACAATTACCACTTCAGTGGGGATTCCTGGGATCTTTTTGCCCAGGAAGAATGGAAAGTGCGCGGAAGTTTGACTCTGAATCTCGGAGTGCGTTACGAGTACGTGTCTCCCATGACCGAACTCAACAACCGCGTGGCCAATCTCGACATTTCGCCCGCGTTTCTGACAGATCCAAATCAGAATGCTTCGAGCTCTGTGCAGTTGGTTCTCCCCGGCGGCGCGGGCGCGTACAACGGCTTCTATCCTTCAACGTTGATGCATCCCGACCGCAACAATTTCGCTCCGCGCGTAGGAATCGCGTGGAAACCGATGGCGAAAACAGTCGTCCGCGCCGGGTATGGCATCAACTACACCACGACTGCGTATCAGTCGATCGTGCAGCAATTGGCCTTCCAGCCGCCGTTCGCCACGACCGCGACCAACGTGCAGACGGTTGCTGGAGACCTGACTCTGCAGAACGGATTTCCCGCCGCCACCCTGCCAACCTGCCAGAGCACGGGCGAGACCCTGTGCCAGATCACCAACAATTACGCCGTGAATCCGAACTACCGGCTGGGGTATGTACAGGTCTGGAATCTGAATATCCAGCGCGAGATTCGCCCCACTCTGCTGCTCAACATTGACTACACCGGAACCAAGGGCACGCGGCTCGATGTACTGGAAGCTCCTAATCGTGACGAGGCCGGAATTCGCCTCGCCACCGTCGATGCCTTCAACTGGGAGACGTCTGGCGCGGCCTCGCATGCCAGCGCGGGATATGTGCGAATAAGAAAGCGTTTACAGGCCGGATATTCTTTCGGCGGCACTTACACCTATTCCAAGTCGATCGATGATGCGTCTTCGATCGGAGGCGGCGCGTCGGTAGTCGCGCAGAATCCTTTTGACCTGCCGGGCGAGCGCGGGCTGTCAGTTTTCGACCAGCGTCAAAAATTTGTCGGCGACTTCCTGGCAGAACTTCCCTTCGGACACGACAAACACTGGCTCTCGGATGCGAGCCCGTGGAGGGCGATTTTCGGAGACTGGCAGTTTAGCGGCGACTGGACCATCGCTGCGGGACTGCCCTTCACCCCACGGGTGTTGGGAGATGACGTGGCGAGCGGAACCACCGGCACCACGCGCGCCAATGTTGTGCCGGGAACTTCCATTGCCCTTTCGAACCCCAGTCTTCACGAGTGGTTCAATACGGCTGCGTTTCAAGCTCCGGCATCGCTGGCCAATTGCAATAATCCTACGTACAACCCGTTGGGCCTTCCCTGCGTGTACGGTGATGCGCGTCGCGACAGCATCATCGGCCCCGGCAGCCTTCTGTTCGACATGGCGTTGACAAAAGTTTTTCCCATGCAGGAGGGCCGCATGTTCGAGGTCCGCGCGTCTGCTTCCAACGTCTTCAACCGACCACAATACTCGGCAATCGGGATAACGCTGAATTCCTCCACATTCGGTCAAGTGACGGCTGTCGGCGCCATGCGGACGATTCAGCTGACGGCGAGGTTTCGCTTTTGAACACCGCGACGCCAACTCACAGAAAAAATCCGGCCCTTGCGCTGCTTCTCGCACTGACGCTGACGGCGTCCGAACTTCCTGCGCAGCAGGCCGCGCAGCCACCCGCGCAGCTTCCTGCACAGCAGCAGCCAGCGGATTACACCTTCCGCGCCAGCACTGAAATAGTGCTGGTCAATGTGTCGGTCCGCGATAAGAGCGGCAAATTCGTGAGCAACCTGAAGCAGGAAGACTTCACCCTGCTGGAAGATGGGAAGCCGCAGAAGATCACTTCATTCGATGTAGAGAACACCGACGCCGTCCCTGCGCCGGAGGTTCCACAAGCAGTCGCCAGCGATACAACACCCACCGCTCCCGCCGCTCCGAAATCTGCGACGCAAAACCCGGATCAGCTCTACCGCGACCGGCGCCTGATCGTTCTGTTCTTCGATGTGGCTGACATGGAACCGGACCAGATCGAACACGCCGTCACGGCCGCGCAGGATTATGTCGACAAGCAGATGCTGCCCGCTGATCTGGTATCAGTCGTTTCGTTGGGAAGCTCGTTAACTCTTGCACAAGACTTCACTTCGGATCGCGGCCAGTTGAAGAAAGTTCTCCAGTCGTTGAATCCCGCCGCAGGACAGGGCTTCGAGGCCGGCTCGACCGGAACGACCGAAGACACTCCCGACACGGGCTCGCCTTTCACCGTTGACGACACCGAGTACAACATCTTCAATACGGATCGCCGGCTGGAAGCGCTTCGCTCGGTCGCAGAGAGTCTGACCAAGGTGCAGCAGAAGAAATCGCTGATTTATTTCTCCAGCGGCATGGAGCGCACAGGAATCGAGAACCAGTCTGAACTTCGCGCCGCAACCAACGCGGCCGTGCGCGCGAACCTGGCAATCTACACTATGGATATGCGCGGTCTGCAGGCCATGGTTCCCGGGGGCGAAGCGCAGAACGCCAGCCTGCGTGGGACTTCAGTCTATTCCGGCGCGACAACCCTCAACGCGCTCAACTCCAATTTCGCCAGCCAGGAAACTCTGGTGACTCTCGCCGGAGACACCGGCGGCCGCGCGTTCCTCGACTCCAACGACTTCAACCAGATTTTCAAAGGCGTGCAACAGGATACTTCTACCTACTACATTCTCGGCTACCACAGTACGAACTCCGCTCGCGACGGCAAGTACCGGCGCATCGTCGTGAAATCGAAGACACCCGGAGACAAGCTTGACTATCGCCGCGGCTATTACGCGCCCGCCGACTTTAAACATTCCAATCAGGACGACCGCGAACTGCAACTGCAGCAGGAGTTGTCCTCAGAACTTCCCAGCACCGATTTGCCGGTTTATCTTTCTGCCGGATACTTCCGGATGAGCACCGACAAGTTCTTCGTACCCGTGTCCATTGTCGTGCCCGGATCCGAAATTCCGTTCGCCAGCAAGAGCAACGAAGACAAGGCCACGCTCGACGTCCTCGGAGTGGTGCAGGATAAATCGAACAAACGCCCGGTGGATCAGATGCGCGACACGGTCAAGTTGGCGGTCAATACCTCCACCCAGGTGCGGCAGAAAAACGTGCAGTACAACAACGCATTCTTTCTGCCCCCGGGGCACTACCACCTGAAATTTGTGGTGCGCGAGAATCAGACGGGACGCATGGGATCATTCGAGACCGACATCACTATCCCCGACTTGAAATCACAGCCGCTGAAGATGAGTTCGGTCGTGCTGTCCAGCCAGCTTCAGCCCGGCAAGAAAAAGAAATACGACGACCCGCTGTTGCGGGATGGCTCTGAAATCATCCCCAGCGTGACCCATGTCTTTTCCAACGGCCAACATCTCTATCTGTATTACGAGGTCTACGATCCCAGTCACGCAACCGAAGAAAAGGGAAAGCCCAAGGTGGAAGGCGCGATCCGCGTCCTCACCAATGTGTCTTTCTTTCAGGGAAGCGTAAAGGCGTTCGAGACGCCGCTGGTGGAATCGAGCACCATGAACGAAGCCAACCGCAAAGCCATGGTGTTTCAACTGGACGTTCCGCTGACCCAACTAAAGCCCGGCTTTTACACTTGCCAGGTGAATGTGATCGACGATGCAGCTGGAAAGTTTCTCTTCCCGAGGATGGCGCTGCTGGTGCGACCTTAGGGTATATGGGGACAGCCAGCCTCGGCCGTCCAGCTCAGAGTAGCTGAGCCGCTCTCCCTGCTGCCGTGCACCACGGTCGCGAGCAGCGCTCGACAGCACTGCCGAGGGTGTCTGCCCCACATGATCTACGAATTCCCAGAGGTGAGCCCTACCCATCGACGAACTACGCCAAAATCCCCGCCCACAAAGGCAACTCGGAACGCGTAAAATAACAAGTCTGTGCCAGATTCTGCATCCACGATGAAACGAATCGCCATCCTGGGCTCGACCGGTTCGATCGGGCGTAGCACCCTGAGTGTGGCCGAGTCCTATCCCGACCGATTTCAGATCGTGGCGCTGGCAGTCGGTCGCAATCTCGATGCGGCATTCGAACAGGCGCTGCGATGGCGGCCGCGAATGATTTCAATGGCCTCCGAAGCTGACGCCGATACGCTGCGGGCGCGCCTGAAGAAAGAAGGCCTCAGCGAGATCGAAGTCCTTCACGGAGCGGCGGGAAGTGTTCGCGTAGCGACCCATGCCGACGTCGACTTCGTAGTCAGCGCGATCGTGGGTGTCGCAGGCCTGGAGGCCACTTACGAGGCCGTACGGGCGGGCAAGGTTCTCGGTCTCGCGAACAAGGAATGCCTGGTTGCCGCCGGCGAACTGCTGACCGCCGAAGCTCGCAAGCAAGGCAAGCCCCTGCTCCCAATCGACAGCGAGCACAATGCCGTGCATCAATGCCTGCGTGGCGGACGCATGGAGGAAGTCGAACGCATCTGGCTCACCGCCTCGGGCGGTCCTTTTCTCAATAAGCCGCGCTCCGAGTTCGCTTCGATCACGGTCGAGCAGGCCCTGAATCATCCCACCTGGAAGATGGGCCGCCGCATCACCATCGACTCGGCCACCCTGATGAACAAAGGCTTTGAGGTGATCGAAGCGTGCAGACTGTTTCACATGCCGCCGGCGAAAGTGGAAGTCATAGTCCATCCGCAGTCGACAATTCATTCCATGGTCGAGTTTGTCGATGGCAGCATACTTGCTCAATTTTCAGTGACCGATATGCGGCTGCCGATCCTGTACGCTCTAACCTATCCCGAGCGGATTCAGTCGGATATGCGCTTCCCGGTCAGTAACTTGCGTCATCTGGACTTCTCCCCCCCGGACCTGAAAAAATTCCCTTGTCTGCGTCTGGCCTACGAAGCGGCAGAGGCAGGCGGCGCCAAGACGGTGGCCTTGAACGCAGCCGACGAAGTTGCCGTGGCCGCTTTTCTGGAGGGCGAAATCCGCTTCGACGATATTCCCAGGATCATTGAAGACGTGCTGGCGGAAACCAATTCCGGGAAACTCGACTCTATTGCTGAGGTCCTTGCAGCCGACGCAGAGGCCCGACGGTATTCCCAAAAGTGCGTGAAGCGCGTGAAAGAGAGTCCCCGGGCCACGTCGTTTGCATAATTTCTGAATCTAACCGGTTAGAAAGAACGTACTTCTACTATGTCTGAGTTTCCAAACTGGTTCTATTACCTCTACATCATCCCGGTTCTGGGCTTCATGATCCTTATCCATGAGTTCGGCCACTACGCCGTGGCCAAATGGCTGGGAGTGCGGGTTGAGGTCTTTTCCATTGGTTTCGGCAAGCGCCTGTTCGGCTTCCGCAAAGGGGAGACCGACTACCGTATCGCTCTGATCCCTCTTGGCGGCTACGTCAAGATGAGCGGCGAGAATCCGATCGACGAGCGCACAGACGATCCGCGTGAGTTCATGAATCACTCGCGCTGGCACCGTTTCCTGATCGCGATCGCCGGACCGACCATGAATATCCTGCTGGCCATCGTCCTGCTCACGACCATTTTCATGGTGCACTACGAGTATCCAGCCGTTTACGACCAGCCGACCGTGATTGGATGGGTATTGAAAGATACCGCGGCCGCCAAAGCAGGTTTTCAGATTGGCGACCGCATCACGAGCATCGATGGCGAGCAGAATCCGACATGGGCGCAGGTCGACTTGAAGGAAGCCCTCAGCCCCGGCCAGCCGCTCGACGTTAAAGTGGAACGAAACGGCCAGACCCTGGACAAAACAGTCACGCCCGATCCTTCCGGCGTCGATCAGATTGGATACGCCGGCTGGGCTCCGAAAGAGAACACAGTCACCATCACAGATCTTCAGCCGGATATGCCTGCCGAAAAAGCCGGCTTGGAAGAGGGCGACCGCATCATCGCGCTCGACGGCAAACCCGTGCCCGCGCTGGCCGCCATGGTCGAGAGTCTGGAACTCTCGAAAGACAATCCGATCGCAATCACCGTGGAACGCAAGGGAGAGCAGAAGACATTCACGGTGCAGCCGATTCTGAGCGAGAAGCGTTATCGCATCGGCATCGGCAGTATGCAGATGAAGACCAAGACGCTGCCGTTCGCGGAAGCTCTCCAGCTTTCGCTTCATGAAAACCGGCAGAATGCCCTGCTGATCCTGGAGTTGGTCAAGAAGATGGCGCACGGCAAGATGCTGCGCTCGATCGAAGGCCCGATTCGCATCGGCCAGGCTGCGGGCGAAGCCGCCCGCCGCAAGGGTTGGACCCCGCTGATGGGCCTCACCGCCGCCATCAGCCTGAACCTCGGCATCTTCAATCTGCTGCCGATTCCCATCCTCGACGGCGGCGTGATCCTTTTCCTGCTGATCGAAGGCCTCATGCGCCGCGATATCAGCATGAACATCAAGGAACGTGTTTACCAGGCAGCGTTCGTCTTTCTCGTGCTATTTGCCGTGATGGTCATCTGGAACGACCTGATGAAGACGATCCCGGGGCTCGCAGACAGGCTGCCATAGACGCGCTCTGTTTCCGGCTGCGCTGGGGGACTCAATTATTGCGCAGCGCGATCATTGGGTCGATGCGCGACGCCCTGCGCGCCGGCAGGTACCCGGCAACGAGAGCGATGGCACTCAGCACGGCAATCATTCCTGCGAACGCCGTTGGATCAGTCGGGTCAGTTCCAAACAACAGCGAAGCAATCGCCCTTGCTGCAACGAACGAGATGATCGTTCCTGTAAATATTCCCACTGCTGCCAGTCGCAAGGTCTTAGCGATCACTCCGAATTGAACCCGCGCTGCACTGGCTCCCAAGGCCATGCGAATGCCGATTTCTTGCGTCTGCCTCGTCACCGAATATGAGATCACCCCGTAGATGCCGAGCGCTGCCAGAAGCAGTCCGAGCCCCGCAAAAATAGTGACTAGCACGACGAAGAAACGGCGCGGTGATACAGCACGATCCACAAGATGCTGGATCGAGCGAAACTCGTTGGCCGGCTGCCCCGGATTCAGCGACCGGAGCGTGCTCATTACACTTGCAGCGAGCACTTCGGGCGGCAGCTTCGAGCGAACCACGAGTTCCGCTCCCTCAGGAACGCCTTGGGTGACAGGCACCAGAACCTGCGGACTCGAATCACCCTCCACGCTACTTTCGTGAACATCGGAAATAACGCCGACAACGCGGGTATCGCCATCGCCAATTCCTTGAGCCAGCCGCCCGACTGGATCTTCACCCGGCCACTCCCGGCGCGCCGTAGCCTCGTTGATGATAATCACGTGTTCGCTGCTGGGTGTGTCGTGCCAGCTGAAATCGCGGCCTTCGCGCAAGTGCATCCCCATGGCGTCGAGATAGCCAGGGCTTACGATGTAGACGAATGCGTCGTCGTTGTAATCTTTCGGATAAACCTTCCCTTTTGCCCTCAAATCCCAACTTCGGTTGCGGTCCAGCGGGAGCTTATCGGAAAGGCCCGCGACATCTACTCCGGGAAGCGCCATAACGCGCTGCAGAATTTCCTGCACGATGGCGCCTCGCTTCACCGCGTTGCCTCCGTCGTCATAGTCGACGCTGATAGCGGCGGCGTGTGTGGGCTCGAATCCGAGGTTCACGTCGAGCGCACGCACAAAACTTCGCAGCAGCAATCCAGCCCCCACCATCAGCACGCAGGCCAGCGCAACTTCAGAGATGACCAGCATGGAACGCAGGCGATCATGTCTTCTGCCGTCGCTCATGCCCGGTCCACCGTCCTTTAGCGATTCCTGCAGGTTGACTCCCGCCATGCGGAAAGCCGGAACAATACCGAACACCGCGGCGGCCGAGACCGCGATCAACACCGTCCAGAGCAATGCGCTGCCGTCCACGCGCACAGTGCGGAGAAGAGGCAGTGCCAGCGATCCCTGATGGGCAAGATAGCGGATTGTCGCGAATGCGATCCCGAGACCCAGAGCCGCTCCCGCGCTAGCGAGAATCAGGCTTTCGGTTAGAAGCTGGCGAACGAGCCGGCCTCGTCCGGCACCGAGTGCAGTGCGCATCGCGAATTCCTTAGTCCGTGCCGCGGCTCGCGACAAAAGCAGATTCGAGATGTTCACGCAGACGATCAGCAATATCACGCCGACGGCGCACCACAACACAATCAGCGCCCGGCGAAGTTTGCCACTGATGTGATCCTTCAATTGCGTCATGGTCGTATTGACGTCGGTGCTCCAATTCAAGTCGTCGTTCGGCCTGAGCTGCGGAAAAAGAATATTCGCTTCAGCCTGTGCCTGGGCAACCGAGACTTCCGGTTTGAGCCGGCCAATCATAGACAACATGTGCCCGTAGTTGCGAATGTCGTCCATGATGCATGGACGAAAGAAATCCATCTTCGTTCCCGGCGCGAAGATTGCGCCGAAGTCGAAGGTGTCCGGCAGCACGCCGACGACCGTGACCTCCTGATTGTTATTCAGAGTGATGCTTCGCCCGACGATCCCACGATCGGCATTGAACTGTCTCTGCCAGAACGGATAGCTCAACAGAATGGCGGGCCTGCCGCCTTTTACCGATTCCTCGGGAAGAAACAGCCGGCCGAGCGCTGGTTCCACGCCCAGCGTTTGAAAGAAATCTCCTGCGACCCACAAACCGGAGACCGGCTTCGGTTCTCCCATTCCTGTGAGTTTGAAATCGGAAAACTCAAAATACGGCACATACGCCGTCACGTTCTGAAACGACTGATTGTGACGCTGGAAATCCTCGTACGCGTCTACGCGGTAAGTCGTGTCGGAAAGGCCGCCTGCACCTTTGTTTCCGTCAAACCATGCCAGCTGTTGCGGATTTGAAAAAGGAAGCGGGCGGAGCAGGAGCGCATTCACCACGCTGAACACGGAAATGTTGGCGCCGATTCCGAGGGCGAGGATAAGTACTGAGATGAACGCGAAGCTACGATCTCGACGCAGAGTGCGGAAAGTGAAACGAATATCCTGAGCCAGAATGTCGAGCATGGGCAATCCGCGCGCTGCGCGCTGTTGCTGTTTCGCCTGTTCGATGCCGCCGAAGCGAACCAGTGCCTCACGCCGAGCCTCCTCCGGAGACAGACCACGCCTGAGATTTTCTTCGACAGCGAGTTCAAGATGGGCCGCCATCTCCGCATCAAGCTCTTGATCGAGCTGCGCGTGAGGAAAGGACGACCGCAAACGCTGGAGGGCAAACCGCATCCTGTCAAACATTACTTCCCTCCTTCGCCCCGCAGGGCAAGCACGCGGCCCATCACGCTCGACAATCGGTGCCAGTGCGCCGCGTCTTCGGAGAGCTGTTTGCGGCCTTTTTTCGTAATGGAATAAAACTTGGCCTTGCGATTGTTTTCCGACGTTCCCCACTCGGCGGAAATCCATCCTCTTTCCTGAAGCCGCACCAGGGACGCGTAAATCGTTCCCTGATTCAAAAGAACTTCGTCGCCGCTCACTTGCTCGATGCGGCGAGCAATCCCGTAGCCATGCAAGGCTCCCATGGCGGCTAAGGTCTGCAGCACCATGAGGTCGAGCGTGCCTTGCAATAAATCGATCTTGGACTCACTCATTCCCAGCCTCCTGTGCGATGCCCACATAGGATGCCACAAGCTATGTGGGAATGCCACAGGAAAGTATCGGCCGGCAGTCCTGACAGAAATGACGCCGGTGTATATTGACGGATGCCGCAAAGCAAGAATGCCGTCCCGGCTCACTCGGTCTCAGAGCTCCCCCGCACGCTCGGCCTCGTCGATGCCCTGTCGATAGTGATTGGAATCGTGATCGGCGGCGGCATCTTTCTGGTCCCGAATCTGGTCGCGCAGGAACTTCGCTCAACAACTTCAATTCTGGCAGTTTGGATCTTTGCCGGAGTGATCTCGTTCTTCGGTGCGCTTGCCTGCGCCGAACTGGGCTGCGCGATTCCCTCTACCGGCGGACAATATGTCTATCTGCGGGAAGCATACGGACCGTTGATCGGATTTCTGTGCGGCTGGTCAATGTTTGCGGTAACTCGCACCGCGCAGGTGGCCTGGCTGGCGGTCACAATCGCGCTGTATGCGTCCTATTTTGTTCCGCTCTCCACCGTCGAGTCGAAGGTCCTCGGAATCGGTGTGATCGCTGTATTCACTGCGATCAACTATCGCGGGGTCACCGCCGCCGCGATGGTGCAAAAGATTTTCACGCTTGCCAAGGTTGCCGGTTTGCTTGTGATCATCGGCAGCGCCTTCCTGTGGGCCGGCAAAGCAATGCCCGCAGCCGCGGGAACTGCCGCCGGATTCTCAGTCAGGAGCTTTGGTGTCGCACTGATTGCATGTCTGCTGGCTTATGACGGCTGGGTGCAGGTGAGTTTCGTTGCCGGCGAGATTCGCAATCCACAAAAGAATATTTTGCTTACGCTCGCTCTCGGGTCAGTTGCCTGCATCGTCATTTACTTGCTGGCGAATATCGCCTACCTGCGCGTGCTCTCGATCAGCGAAATCGCCGCCAGCCCGCACGTCGGAGCGACCATGGCTGAGCGTGTGCTGGGTTCCCGCGGCGGAATTCTTGTATCGCTGACTATTCTCACTTCGATCATCGGCACGATCAACGGCTGCTTTCTGACCAGCCCGCGCGTTTACTTTGCGCAAGCGCGAGACGGCCTATTTTTTCAAAAGTTCGGTGAGATCCATCCGCGCAATCGGACACCTGGATTCGCCATCCTCGCGCAGGGCGCATGGGCGGTTGTGCTGCTGATGAGCGGATCCTACGAAACGCTGCTTGACTATGCGATGTTTTCTCTCTGGCTTTCTTATGGTTTGATGGTTGCGGGTGTAATCATTCTGCGCCGCAAGCAGCCTGATCTTGTGCGCCCTTACCGGATGTGGGGATATCCGGTGACCCCCGTACTTTTTCTGGGGATCACGGCTTGGTTCCTGGTAAATATGTTGAGAACTCGGCCGATCCCTTCGGTCGCTGGACTGCTGCTGATCGCCGCTGGAATTCCTGTCTACTTCATTTGGACTCGCCAGCGCGATCGCGTTGCTGCACCTATCACCTAGCCATCGTTTGCGCTGGCTGCCATTGGCGCCTCGGATTCTAGCCTTCATTCCGCGTGTTAAAATAGGATTTCCCATATGGCGATAATTCCACGCAGAAAGACCGTTACCGCCGTCGTCGGCGGCGTACGCGTCGGCTCGGATGCACCGGTTGTGGTGCAATCCATGACCAACACCGATACTGCCGACATCCCCGGTACCGTGCAACAGGTAGCAGCCCTGGCCCGCGCCGGGTCGGAATTGGTTCGCGTCACCGTCAACAACGACGATGCCGCCGCCGCCGTTCCCCATATCGTCGAGCAACTCGATAAGATGGGCCTGCGCGTGCCGATCATTGGCGACTTTCACTACAACGGCCACGTTCTGCTTACCAAATATCCGGAGTGCGCGCGCGATCTCGCGAAGTACCGCATCAATCCCGGCAATGCCAGCATTGGAAAGACCGGCGACTCGAACTTCCGCACCATGATCGAAGTCGCGGTGAAGTACGACAAGCCGGTGCGCATCGGCGTGAATTGGGGATCGCTTGACTCTGCCCTGCTCACGCGCATGATGGATGAGAACTCGCTCCTCGCCGAACCGAAAGACGCGCGCGAAGTGACGATGGAAGCCATGGTTGTAAGCGCGCTGAACTCTGCCGACCTTGCCCAGAAATTCGGCCTGCGCCCCGATCAAATTATCCTGAGCGCAAAAGTCAGCGGCGTACAGGATTTGATCGATGTCTACCGCGACCTGGCCGCCCGCTGCGACTACCCGCTACACCTCGGACTGACCGAAGCCGGCATGGGCGCTAAGGGCGTCGTCGCTTCAAGCGCCGCGATGGGCGTCGTCCTGCAGGAAGGTATCGGCGACACCATCCGTGTTTCGCTGACTCCCGCGCCGAACGGCGACCGCACCGAAGAAGTTCGCGTGGCGCAGCAGATTTTGCAATCGATGGGAATTCGCAGCTTCACTCCGCAGGTCACGGCCTGCCCCGGTTGCGGACGCACCACCAGCACATTCTTCCAGGAAATGGCCGAACAGATTCAGACTTACCTGCGCGAGCAGATGCCCTCATGGAAAGGCCGCTACATCGGCGTTGAAGAGATGAAGCTCGCCGTCATGGGCTGCGTAGTCAACGGTCCCGGAGAATCAAAGCACGCCAACATCGGCATCTCACTGCCCGGAACGTTCGAAGAACCCAAAGCTCCCGTTTATGTCGACGGACGCCTCTTCACCACGCTGAAGGGCGACCGCATCGTCGCCGAGTTCATCGAAATCCTCGACGACTACGTCGATTCACACTATGCCGCCCGCGAAGCTGTGACCGTGCAGTAACAAGGCAGCCAGCGCCGGACTCGCCGCAAAACATCCCATCCCCGCGCCGCTTTTTGTGATGCTCGCCGCATCCAGCAGTGCTATACTCCGCGGTGCGTCCGCCCGAACCCCGCGAGTGGTATGGGTTGCGGCGTGCACTTCGGGAACGCGTGCCTCGGCGTCCAGCTTCCCTTCGGATAGCCGAGCCGCATCTCACCGTGGTTCCCCGGCCCCGCACGTCTCGCTGAAAATGCAACCGCCGGTCTGTGGAGGTTCACGTCCGTGAATACGCTGCGTATTCCAAAGTTCTCCACAGCAGGATCGGCTCCGATCCGGCTGAGCACGAAGTGCTGACCACGCAAGTGCCGGCGGGGGCGACATTCTCCAGCATCGAACTCTCAGGGACAGACGGGCTCGGCTCCTGCACCACTCCGTCGGCGGGAGCAAGCGGCGCTGTCGTCTGTAAGGAAAACAGCGTCATGCGCCCCGGAAGCACCTGGGACGATCCGCATGACAGTTACGATTACGGCGACGGCGGGCGCGGTCCTCACCGAACCTGCGACTACATCGGCGGACAATGCGGGAAGTAGCAGCGCGACCGTCCACAACACGGTGAAGTGACGAGGAAGCGGCGCTCTAGATCAAGGCGCCCCGTTGCACGGCTACTGCCCCGTCAGCAGGAAGATGGGATTCTGCAGCGGCGGTTCTCCGGTCGGTCCTGCGGTCCCGGCGCTGAACGGAGTGTTCAGGTCGTTGACCAGCGTGTCCGGAGTATTGGTCGTACCGGTGGTTATGCTGCTGGTTGTCGCATTGACGATAGCCACGAATCCGCCATCGCAGACGCTTGCATACACGCGGGTGCTGTCCGCCGCCGCAGCAGTCGACATGCGGAACCTAGCCGAGGCCGGGGTGTAGGGCGCAACCGGCGCGCAGTAGGTTGCAGGAGCCGCTGCGAAGGGCTGACCGGTCGCCGAACCTGGCAGAAGTGGAAACACTGTGGTCTTCACCGCGAAGCTTGCCGCATCGAAAACGGTGACTTGCGGAATCACGCATCCAGCAGTGGTTACAGTTGAGTCAGGACACGCTCCCAGTGCCGTGACATAGCTGGCAACATAGAATCGGGTGCCGTCCGGCAGCGCCGCCACCGACATCGGGATGACCGGTGAGCATGTCGAACTGGTACACGGCGTCGGAAGCGGCGGCGCCGCAATGGTTAGTGTCGCCAGCAGAGTGGGTGGATCAGTAGTCGCATCGAAAACGTAGACCGCTCCCGCGCTGGGATTCGTCACATACAACCGGTTGCGGATCTTGTCGAACAGCACAACGTTGGCGCCGGGCCCGCCAACAGGCTGGTTCGAAAGAACAGTGTCGGCTCCGATGGCAATCGTGTAGAGTTGCCCATCCCCTTGCGTGACCACGTAGAGGCGCTGATTGTCTGACCGTACCACGGCCCAAACCGGAGTGTTGCCGACCGCTATGTTCCCCTGCAGCGTCAAATCTGTCGGCGAAAGATCCGTCACCGTGTTACTGCCTTGATTGATCACGTAGAGATGCCGTGCGTCTACCGACTCGGCCAGGGCAACCGGTTGTGTGCCCCCCGCGGCGGAAGTTAGCGTCACCACATTGGTTGCGGGATTAAGCAATGACACCGAGTTGGTGCCGTAATTCGCCACAAACACTGCTGTGGTCTGCGCCGTATTCACAAATACCGGCAAAGATCCTGCGGGCAAACTGAACGTGGTCGGATTTCCCAGGCCGGTCGCAGTCGTACTGTCAGCCGCCGGTGTGAATGCGGTGACCACATCCGCGTCACCCTGGAACAGGCTGCCCGCGCTGGCCACGAAAACGCGGCTGTTGCTCGGAAGGATGGCGATATGCGTAGGATTGACGCCGATGTTGTCGGCACCAATGTTGGAGTCTCCCGAGACATCGACCTGCATCGCTGTACCCGGGTTGTACGGCACGTTAGCCGCGAGAGCAAAGACAGCATGGAAGCCCGACGGATTCGGCGGAGTTATGGTGGTGGGAATCACCACCGGGCGATAGACCTGGCCGCAAGAAATCTCCAGCAAAGTTGCCAGCGCCACCGCGGCCAGCCCACCCACACGTCTCGAACTCATCGGCACCCCGACAGTAGAAATTGTTTCTCTCGAATGATTGCAGCGAAGCGATTATTGTAACGATTGCGAGCCGTTGGCGCTAGGGATCAGGCTGCAGCCCTCAGACTTCGGGCTTCAGCTACCAACTCTCAGGCAAAAGGATGCCACGTGACAGGCCCGGGATGCCTTGGGCTATATTCGGTTGGACTGGAGAGTACGCTCGACACTCAGGCCTGCCGCCTCGAAGCCTGAGGTCTGAACCCGAAGCCGGCCCCTACCGTCCGCGGCGTGACTTGGCCGCAGCCGGACGCTCCTCCACAGCCGCCGTCGCCGCTGGCTTTTTCTTGCCTTCCATCTGGGCCAGGCTCTGCTTCAGCGCAGCCATGAGATCGACCACAGGCGCAAGCTTTTTCGGTTTCTCAACGGCCGCGACTTCTCCGCCCTCAAGCTTGGTTTCGATCAGTTGTTTCAGGTTTTCCTGGAAGGTGTCTTTGTATTTCTCCGGATCCCACTCCGCGGCCAGCGCCTCGATCAGTTGATGCGCAACTTTCACTTCCGCATCTTTCAGTTCGACATCCGGCGGACCAAAACCCTCAACTTTTTTTACTTCCTCGGCGTAATACATGGTGTGTAGCATCATGCCGCCTTCGTGAGGACGGAGGAACACGGTGTACTCGCGATTGTGCATCGTGATCTTGGCGATGGCGACGTACTCGCTCTCTTCGAGCGCTTTGGTCAACAAGGCATACGGACGCCGTCCTGCCTCTTCCGGCATCATGTAATACGACGACTCAAAGTACACGGGATCGACTTCGCTCTCTTTCACGAATTCGAGAATCTCCATGGTCTTGGCGGTCTGCGGCTCGATCTTCTTGATCTCGTCGGGCTCGATGATGATGTATTCGTCCTTGCGGAATTCATAACCCTTCACCATATCCGCACGATCCACCACAACACCTTCCGCCTGACAGATGTATTGCTGCTTGAGGCGCGACTTGTCGGTGCGGTGCAACATGTTGAAGGAGATGCCGGAACTGCGCGCGCCCGAAAACAAGCGCACTGGCATGGAGATGAGTCCGAAGGTTAAATGTCCCGACCAGACCGATGACGGCATAGTTCCCCCCAGGCAATCCTTGAAGCCGAGCCAGCTTTCAAGGACCGAACGGCTAAACTCAATGGCACAGTGAGTTTAGCCCAGAACATGACTTGGATGCACCAAAACGGGAACCCGAGGAATCGAAATTTAAAGCCAGAGAGGATGGGGTCGGAAACTAGTGGGTACTAGGGGTTGTAGTTAACCAAAGGGATTCCGGACTTTCACGATCAACTCTGCTTGCTTGAGCACGGGGTCCTTCTAGATAGCGGGGTATCTAACATCTTCATGTCCCCGCGGTCCTAAGAGCCGTCTGAATGGTCACGAGCGGCAGCAGCAGAGTTAACGGTGCGTCCAGCAATGGCAAAGCTCCGTAGCTGGCATACCAGCCTGCCTCTCTGCCATTCTTGGCGTCGATGACCAGGACGACGCCGCCGACCTCCGCTGCGGCCAACAAACAGCGTCTGCCGGCTGCAAGCAGAAGTTGTCCGCCGATTCCGCGGCCTTGCCACCTTCGGTCCACAGCCAAGCGCGCAAGGCGGAAACCCGGCACGTCATGGCGTGCCAGTCCGCGGCTAACGACCTCCGGTGTTCGAGCATAATCAATCGATGCGGGGCTCAGACTATAGAAGCCAAGAATTGATTCCCTCTCGGCACCTTCAATCGCAAGAAAGGTTTTCGCGCCGCCCCGCTCGTGGCTCTTGCGGGCGTAACGGCGCAGAAATTCGTTGAGGGCTGGATCGCCGCAGTCGAAGCCTTCACGGTCATGCCTTTTGCCGATCGGTTCTTCGTGCCATGCGGTCACGGTCTTGAACGATTGGACAACGCTCGCGCCGATGCCAGTAGCTTTGCGTTCGGCGCAGGCGGATTCTCCAGCAGATCGAGTACCCGCAAACTATCTCTGTCGGAAAGCTGCAAGTGATCCTCCTGCTCGATGATTGCCTTGGCGGCGCTCACGGCATGACGAATGACGAAGTCCGTCAAGTCGGTGTGCTTCAGCGCCACGGCACGCATGAGGAGCGCTTTTTCCTCGGCGCGAATCCGTAGCGACATCCGGCTGTTATCTTCCACCGCTGTTCTCGGCATGGCAGGCGTTTCCTCTTGTACGCATTCAAATCGTACATCAAGATACAGACCAAGATCAACTCGCCTAGGTTTAGCCTCCGTCACCGCGACGTTTGGATGCCCGAAAGGGGACTACGGTATGCACCGCCATCGGTGCAATGATAGCCTAAGAGGTTCAATCAATAGAGACTTACGGGTAGCGGCCCCTGTGCGAAACACGTAGACTAAGTAGTCTCTTATCAATGACTTAAATGCGTGAGATGAATCGATTTAACGAGCTGCTGGCGAGCCCCGAAACGGGCTTCACAGTACAAGCTGATCCCGGCCCTCAGGTTGCCGCCTGTGCTTAGGGAAGCTCCGCAATGGCCCTTCCCCGCCAGCATCTGCCCCTGCGCTGGTACCCGGCCATCGTTCTGAGAACGCCTTTCCGATCACCTCGTTCTGAAACCGGCTCGGCCGCTTCGTCATCTGTACACAGGACTGCTTATCCGACGGAGCCAAAATGACTGACCTCAGCTATCCCATCGGCAAGTTTCACTACGAAGGACCTATCACCGAAGACCAGAAACAGAAGCTTATCCACGACATTTCCAGCGCGCCCGCAAATCTGCGCACTGCCGTGTCAGGGCTCTCCGACGCGCAACTCGATACGCCGTACCGTCCCGGCGGATGGACCGTGCGCCAGGTCACGCATCACGTGCCGGACAGCCACATGAATGCTTACGTCCGCTTCAAGCTGGCGCTTACGGAAAACGAACCGACGATCAAGCCATACGAGCAGCAACTCTGGGCCGAACTCGCCGATACGAAATCGACACCGATTGAAGTTTCATTGGCGATGCTCGATTCGTTGCATGATCGCTGGGTGCGCCTGCTACGGTCACTCAAGCCGGAAGATTGGAAGCGAAACTTCCGACATCCCGACCTTGGCGTCGTCGGTCTGGAGAAGAATCTCGCGCTCTACTCCTGGCATGGGCGGCATCACGTAGCCCACATCACGGGCCTGCGGGAGAGGAACGGCTGGTAGGGTGGGAATAGTTTCGAGTCTTTGTTCTCCGGAAAACTCGCGTCACTACCTCCCGCCCATCCGCCACAACAAATAACTTGCCGACTCGCGTAGCACTGCAACCACTCGCTGCGCTGCGCTATGCGGCTTCGAATCCGGCCGCGGGGCAACGTAGATGGGACCGAGGTTTTCGTGTTCGAGCAGTTTGCGAATGCGGAATACGTGATATGCATCGCTGACTGCAATGCAACTGTGCAGGCCGTTAGCACGCATAATGACAGCGATGCGGATCGCGGATTCCGCCGTATCGCGGCCTTGAGTTTCGGCGATCAGAGTGCGCTCGGGAACTCCGTGGCGCAGCAGATAGTCCCGCCCCACGCCGCCCTCGCTGAAGGTGGGATCGGCGGCGGCTCCTCCGGTGGTGATTACGACCGGCGCCAGGCCGCGATGGAAGAGTTCGAGCGCGTGATCCAGACGGGCACGCAGTACGGGCGAGGGACGCCCGGAATATTCCGCTGCTCCAAAAACGACAATCGCATCCGCCGGGTGAATCTCCTCAAGAGATGCCGTCCGAACGATTTGTGCCGCAGTGATGGCGAGCACGATTGCCGCAATCGCCACGGCCGCGGCCAGCACACGGAGCCACCAGCGCGGGAACGGAGGCTGGTTGGCGATTGAGTCCGTCATCCTCGAGCAAAGAAAGTGGAAATCTGGTCCGCGGGAATTGCGCCTTCGCGAATGATGCGCCAGCGCTCGGTCTCGTCACTCAGATCAATGATGGTCGAAGCCACCTCGCGCGGCGAGGTGCCGCCGTCGACGATGATGCTGATTCGCCCATGAAGCTGCTCATGGACCTGCTCCGCCGTCGTGCATTCAGATGCGCCGCTGAGGTTCGCGGAAGTGGCCGTAATCGGAATTGCCGCCGCCGTAACCACAGCCAGCGGAATCTTGGCACTGGGCACGCGCAAAGCCACGTTGCCCGTGTTGGCCGTCACTTTGAGCGGCAGGCGCGATCCTGCTTTCACGATGATGGTCAGCGGTCCGGGCCAGAATTTACGCGCCAGAGCATAGAATTCCTCCGGCAACGACTTGGCCAGTTCTTCAGCCTGGTCGACGCTTTCGATTAGTAGTGAAAGCGGTTTGTGGCGCGAACGCGTCTTGATGTCGTAGACCCGGTCGACGGCGCGCAGGTTAAAGGGATCGGCCGCCAGCCCATAGAACGTATCCGTGGGCATGCCCAGCACTTCCCCCGAACGGATTTGATCGGCGGCATACTTCACCAGTGATGATTCAGGGTTCTCGCTACTGATTTTGACGATCTCGGCGCGCACGGCGGACCCTTCCTGAAGCTTTTGCAACTTTCTTGTTTGCGGAACCTACCATAATACGGCAAAAGGCGGCAGAGTGAGGCAGCAGCGTATGATGCAGGTGACCGGTGCACCGCATCCGATCTCTGGCGACTCGTCCCAATCGGCGGAAGACAATATGCGAGTGAATCCCTACCTGACGTTCAACGGGCAGTGCGAAGCCGCCTTCCAGTTCTACGAGCGTTGCTTCAGCGGCAAGATCGGGATGATGATGACTTACCGGAATTCGCCCATGGCAACGCAAGTGCCCCCCGATTGGCGCAGCAAGATCGTTCACGCCACGTTGGATGTGGGTGACCAGGTATTGCAAGGCACAGACTCGTTTCCGGGAAGTTATCAGAAACCGCAAGGCCTTTCCGTGACGCTCCACATTGATGCAGCGGCCGAAGCGGAGCTCATCTTCAACAAGCTGGCGGAAAACGGCGTCGTGCAACTGGCGCTGCAGGAAACTTTCTGGGCGCTCCGTTTCGGCATGCTGGTCGATCAATTCGGCACGCCCTGGATGATTAATTGCGGCAAGCCTGTGTGATAACCAATCTTAAGGTATGAGCCGAACTCCAGAATCCCCATCCAGCATCCAGCACCGCCTGCGCCGCATCGAGGGCCGTCACAACTCTGCGGTCAAGGAGCTGCGCCAGGCCTTCGCGCACGCCGAACGCACCGACGAAGGAGACTGCGCGGTCGAGGGCTTGCGCATCGTCGAGGAAGCAATTCGCAGCGGGCTGCGGTTCAAAACCGTTTTCTTCAAGGAATCGGCACAGAATCTGGCGGAGCGTCTGTTGCCGCAAATCGGCGCTAATGTTGACACGCTGCTGCTGCCCGACAAACTTTTCGACGGAGCTGTACCCAGCGAAACGCCGCAAGGCGTCGCGGCGCTAGTACGCGTGAAGGACTTTTCCCTGGACGACATTCTCGAACGCATGCAACTGGGCCCAATCATTGTTGTCGCTGGGTTGCAAGATCCCGGCAATCTGGGGACGATCCTACGCTCGGCTGAAGCATTCGGGAGCGCGGGTGTGGTGCTGGGAGAAGGAACGGTGAGCGCATTCAACTCCAAAGTCATCCGGGCATCGGCAGGATCGATTTTCCGTTTGCCAACCATCATGTCAAAGGCTGCCGGCGGCCTTGGGGCGATGACCGCGACCCTCCGCGCCCGGGACGTGCGCCTGATCGCGACCTCATCCCATAAGGGCACGCCTCTTGACCAGGCAAAGCTGACCGATTCGGCGGCGATTTTTGTCGGCAGCGAGGGTTCGGGACTACCTCGAACTGTGTTGGCGCAAGTCGACGAGATAATCGCTATTCCGCACTCTGAGCACGTCGAATCCCTGAACGCCGGCGTAGCCGGCAGCATCGTCCTCTACGAAGCAGCACGCCAGCGCCGTCAACGTTAACGCCTCCACTCTTTGCGAGAGTTGTGGTCTTGTCAGCTGGTTTCCGCCGCTGAAATTGTGCGCAATTTCTTCCTGCTTGAGCATTCTTATTCTGAATGCACGCCTCCCCCGGAACATCCCCCAGAAAAAGACGCGCATCCCGTCAATAGTTAGTGTGAGGGTTGAACATGAGGGCTGAAATGAAAAACTCGATTCGCTTCGTTTTCCCGCAACTCAGACGATTTGCTCTGAGACAGCTTCTTCCCTGCATCTTGACTGGCGTTTGTGTCTCCGGAGCCGCGGCGGCGGCGCAGGAAAAATCAACCGAGTCCGCCCATGCTTCGGGTTGGGTCGTCATTCCCGTCGAAGAGTATCGTGTGCTGCGCGCGAAGGCGTACCCAGTCGAGCACGATCCTGAGCCGCCTCCGATCGACGCGACGCTGACGCGCGTTGACTACGACCTGCACGTCACTGGCGATCTCGCCGCCGGACGCGCCAGCCTCACGGTGGACGTGTTGAAAGATGGTTGGGTCCGCGTCCCCGTGCCGCCTGGCCTTCTGGTCCGCGAGGCCAGACTTGATGGCAAGCAGTTGTCGCTGGTCGCAGGCGCGCAGGGAAAAAACGGTGGACATCTTTCGGCGCTGCTATCGCATGCCGGACGCTCGGTTCTGCTGCTCGACGTGGATGTCCCCGTCACTTCGTCGGCGGGCGACGAGAGCCTCGCTCTGCCGGCAACCGAATCGGGTGTTACCCGAGCCGCGGTTGAGCTGCCGCGTCTTGGGGTTGACCTGAGAGTTGGAGGAGGCTTGTTATCCCAGAAATTTGAGACGCCCGGCGAAACCAAGTGGCTCGCATACGGCCGCGGCAATGAGGCCCTCACTTTCACGTGGCGCAGAAAGACAGAAGATCATCACGTCGATCTGCCATTACGGCTGCGTGGATCGCTGACTCAGCTCACGAGTCTCGCGGAGGATTCGGCGACGGTCTATGTCGAAGCAAATCTCGAAATAGTGCAAGGCGCGGCGAAGGAAGTTCGCATTCAACTCCCGGAGAACGTCACCATCAACCAGGTCTCAGGAGCGATGGTAGCCGACTGGGTGATGAAGAACGGTGAACTCGCCGTGACCTTCCTCGAACCGGTCGAACATAGCGCGCGCTTCGTGATCAACGGAGAAACGCGGCTGCCGCGCGACGGTGTCATTGATATTCCTTTGCTGCGTTTATTGAACGCCGAACGCGACGAAGGAGGAGTCGCAGTCGAAGTACTGGGCGCAGGCGAGATCAAGAGCCAGAAAGCCCAGGGACTTGAAGACGCCGACGCCACCGACCTTGGCGAGATGGTCGCAAACCGGCAGTCGCCGGCTCTAGTCGCATATCGCGCCAAGTCTGGACCGGCCGGCGCCACGCGATCGCTGAGTGTGAACGTTGCGCGCTACGACCAGCAAGCTGTTCTGATGGCGAACATTGAAGAGGCTCGCTACCAGATCCTGATGAGCGCGGATGGAAAGGAACTGGTCCAGGCGCGCTATGCCGTGCGCAACAACCAACGCAACTTCGTCAAGATCGCGCTGCCTCCCGGCGCGGCTGTGTGGAGCGCGTCGCTGGGAGGACGTCCGGTTCGTCCCGGGCAGTCTCCCGACGGAAGTCTCCTCTTGCCTCTCGAAAAATCGCGGGGCAGCGAAGACGCTCCGGCGTTTGAAGTCGAGATTTTGTATCTCGCCAAAGCCCCGGCGTGGGGAGAGAAAGGCAATGAGAAGATCACGTTGCCCGCGCTCGACCTTCCCATTTCTCGTACTGGATTGCTGCTCTACTATCCGCCTCTGTTCAAGGTGACGGCCGAGCCGGGAGCGTTCCGGCTGGAGGCATATCAGAATCCGATTTCCGCGGCGCTGGCACCTCCCAGCGGAGATGCGGTGGGGATCGCGACCCCGGCAGCCACTCCTTCGAAAGAATTCGACCGACTGCAACAGTTCGCCCAACTGCAAACCGCAGACAGCGGCGCGAAGAAAGACGCTACCCGCGCGTTGCTCGACACCTTCCGCGCCAAAACAACGGGTGGAAAAGTAACCGGCATCTTGCCGATGGACGTCGTCTTCCCTGCATTCGGGCCGTCGATATTCCTGGTTTCCGAATTAACCAGCGAGAACCAGTTTCCCGCAGCCGAGTTCAACTTCCAGCGCGACAAAAAGGCAGGTGTGCGATGAAAAGTCGATATTTTATGGTGGTCTTGTTGCTTTGTGGTCTGTCCGCAGCGCTGATTTGTAACGCGCAGGAGAAATCTGTGCTGCCCTTGCCTGATTCTGGTCACGTCACGCTGACGCTCGACGAGTACAACCGGCTGGTCGAGCTCGCAGCCAAGCCTCCGAAGAAATCCGACACGCCGCCTCTCGCCTACTCGATCAAGCACGCCGATGTGAAGCTGCGGGTCGAAGACGAAGGTGTTCGCGGCACTGTGCAACTCGAAGGAGAAGTATTCCACAAGGGCGTCAGCAAAGTTCCGCTCACCACAGGAATGACGATCCTCGATGCGCATCAGGGCGAAAAAGGCGTTCCGCTCGAACAGGAGAACGGTACGCAAACGGCGCTACTGACGGGTCCAGGCGAGTTTTCCATCGCCCTTGAAACCGGCCTGCCACTTCGAATCGAAGCCGGACGCGCGTCCTTCAATCTGCCTGCGCCGGCGGCGGGCAGCGTGCAACTCTCGGTCGTGATTCCGGGCGACCACACATTTGCCAACATCAGCTCCGGCCTCATCACCAGCCGCAAATCGGAGAGCGGTCACACCACGATCGAAGCCACGCTGGTTCCCGGACAGCCCGCAAATATCTGGTGGGCCACACGCGAAGTCGTCGCTCCCGTGGTTCCCCGCGAAGTACGCTTTCTCTCCGACGCCAAGACTCTGGTCTCGGTAAGTGAAGCCGAAATGCGCGTCGCGGTCCTTGCCGACGTCACTGTCGTACAAGGCGAGCCGCGTCAGTTCGAAGTGCATCTGCCCGAGGGATACGAAATCACGGGCGTCACCGGAGCGACGCTCGACTCGACTGAAACGCAACCCGGAATTCTTATCCTGAAGGTAAATGCTCCCAGCCAGCGCTCGCACCAGTTTTTGATCTCGATGGAACGTTCGCTTGCAGGCGCAAAATCCGACGCGCCATTTCTGACCTTCAAGGGAGCGCAACGCGAAACCGGCGAAGTGCTGGTCGAAGGCGCCGGCACCATGGAGATCACCGCGACCGAGGGCGGCGGCCTTAAGCGCATGGACGTGAAAGAGGCGAATCCCTATCTGCGGTCACTTGCTCACTTTCCGCCACAGGCAGCCTTTCGCTATCACCGGCAGCCCAGTGAGACGCCGACTTTGGCGCTCGAATGGGTACGCTTCCCGGACGGCAGCGTGCTGGCCGCGGTCGCCGAGAGCGCCGTGGTCACGACGCTCGTTACCTCGGAAGGCAAATCACTCACGGAAGTGAAGCTGACTCTGAAGAACCAGGCACAGCCGTTCCTGAAAGTTGCGCTGCCTGCGGGCGCAACCATCCTTTCCGCCGACGTGGGCGGCGAGCGCGTCAAGCCGGTCCAGGGTCCGGACGGAAATCGCGTTCCACTCCTGCGTCCAGGATTCCATCCGACTGGTTCCTACACGGTTTCGTTCGTGTTCATGCACTCTGGCGCTCCATTCGCAAAGAAGGGCGGCGCGGAGCTGAGTCTGCCGAACATGGACATTTCCATCAGCCTGCTGAGCTGGGAAGTCTTTCTGCCCGAGCAATACAAAGTGAAGGATTTCGGCGGTGACGTAATCGCTGCCAATCTCGTGCCCACAGCCTTTCGTGAGGAAGCGTTCAACGTGGAACCGGCGCAAGGGGATGCAATCTCTTACAACATGAACATTCAGGCCATGCCCGGGCAGATGGGAGGCTACGTCGTCGATCCCACAGGCGCCGCGCTTCCCAACGCTCGCGTCACGATCAGTTCGCAGGACAACGGGAGCAGTCGAACCGTGGCCACGGATAGTCAGGGCCGGTGGGTGGTTCTCGGTTTGCCGACAGGGACCTATAAAGCGCAAGCGGACGTTCCGGGATTCAAGACCAGCGTCTTCAATCTGAGCTATGACGCCAACCAGGCATCGATGTACCGTTTTCCGGTGAGTGTCGCAAACGCATCCGAAGTCGTTGAAGTCACGGCCCAGGTGGTCCAGTTGCAGACGGAGTCGGCCTCGGTCGGCGCTTCCGTCGGCGGCCCTATTAGCGGACGCGATTTCAAAGGCCTGGCGAAGCTCGCGCCCGGGGCTGTAAATGAAAATGCTCCCTCCGCCAATGTTATGAATCTGCAACGGCGCGTGGCCGGAGTACTGCCGGTCGCCATCGAAGTGCCGCATACTGGCACCTTATTCAGCTTCGTGCGGCCGCTGGTACTGGATGAGGAGACAAAAGTAACCTTCAGCTATAAGAGCCGCTGATCTGCACCCAAAGCGGGTTGCCGCCCGCGAGGAACTTCTATGTTGTGCCAGGGTTTGGGCCGATGGCATAGAATGTTTCTTCGCGGGCAGCTGGTAGCCGCTCGCCGCTCATGAGCAACGCTGAAGTCTCGAAAAACGAAGTCCGTAAGACCGAAATCTGGAAGACCTGGGAAGGCCGCCTGGTTGACGGGAAATTCACGCTTCGGCGGTGGCTTGGAGTTTCCGGCAACAGCGCGGTGTTTCTCACCGATCTGCGGCCATCACAAAAAGCCGCCATCAAGTTGATTCCCGCTGATCCCAAAGATGCGGAGAAGCAGCTCTCCCACTGGCGGGCAGCCGCGCAACTTTCCCATCCTCATCTGCTTCGCATCTTTGAATCGGGCCGCTGTCAGATGGATGGCTCGACCTATCTTTATCTTCTTATGGAATGCGCCGACGAGGATCTGTCGCAGATTCTTCCCCATCGCGCGCTGACCCCCGCCGAAGCGGCCGATTTGCTTCCGCCCCTGCTCGACGCGCTTTCCTATCTGCATGCAAAACGGATGGTGCATGGCCGCATCAAGCCGTCGAATGTGCAGGCGGTGGGCGATCAACTGAAACTTTCACCTGACCACATCACTTCGTCGACCGAAATGGGAGCCGCAGGCGGGCGCCGCGATGTCTACGATGCGCCCGAAATCGCCGCGGGAATCGTATCTCCTGCGGGAGACATGTGGTCGGTGGGTGTAACCCTGGTCGCCGCCCTGACGCAGGACGTGGCTTTCGCCGGTGAGATCTCCGGTCGCGATCTGGGCGCGCCGGAAAAAATGCCCGAGCCTTTCCGGGGAATTGTGCGTGAGTGCCTGCGTCTCGATCCCAAGCGCCGCTGCACGGTTGCGGATGTGCAGGCGCGCTTGCAGCCCGCGGCGCGGTCGGTTCCAGCCGGACCTGAAGCGGCGGCCGTTCCGCAGCCACACCCTCGACGTGGGCTTGTTTCGGCGGCGATTGTTGCGGTCGCCGTTCTTATCGGAATCGTCATCCTATATTCCCGGGGCGGCAAGAACACTCCTCCCGCGACGACGTCCGTGGATCAACCGATACAACAAGCATCTTCTCCGCCCGCGAAATCGCCCGCTCCTCAAATCGAAAAACCCGCTGCTTCTCAGCGTGCGAAGCCCGACGCGCCCCAAGCCGCGCCCGTGTCGACGCCTGCTGCGCAGCCCTCACCGCAATCGCCGCCACAGAAGCCAGCAACCGCTGGAGGCGCCATTGTGCGCCAGGTGATCCCGGAGGTTCCGCGCAGTGCGCGGAATACAATCACGGGAAAGATACCGGTCGTCGTGCGCGTGGGAGTGGATTCGTCAGGCAAAGTCACTGAAGCGAATCTCACCTCACCCGGCCCAAGCAGATACTTTGCGGGCCTCGCCCTCAAAGCTGCACAGGGATGGGAATTCTCTCCGCCTGTAGTGAACGGCCAACCCGTAGCGAGCGTGTGGCTGCTCCACTTCCATTTCGGAAGGGCCCAAACGCAAGTATCGCCGGAACGAGTAAACCGTTAAAAGTACACGCGTTGCGATCGTAGAGAAGTTGCTTGCAACGTCTCTGCCGCCAGGAAGCAGTTACGCCGTCAGCAAGACACAACATCCTCACGGTTGCTCCTGACCGCCTGTCTGGTGCAATTTCCAAATGATCTGGCGTACCATGCCGAGAAGAATCTTGGCATCCAAAGCACCAAGATCAAGCCGCAACACCAGACTGCGTACTTTCTTCTCGCACATCGCATCATTCCCCGGCTTCACATAACCGCTCTTATGCAACGCCTTCAGCAAAAGCGCCGAAATCATTTCGGTATCGCCCGCCGTCGCCGCTCGTGCTGTTTCCTCCTTCGCCACCAGGCTTGCCCGGTAAGTCGCAGTGGCGCGTGCGATCTCGTACAGACACACAGCCACAGACTGGCCGAGATTCATCGAGATATTGGTTTTATGGGTGGGGATCGTCAGCAGCCAGTGGCAATGGCTGAAATCGTTATTGGTGAGGCCGATTTTCTCCGAGCCGAAGAGAAGCGCAACCCGGCCCGTCCGCAGAAGATTCCGAATCTCGCGGCCCGAATCTTCCTCGAGCGTCCTGATCGGCTGTTGCAAGACACGTTTGCGCACCGCCGTCGTGCCGACAACGAGTGCGCAGTCAGCAACGGCTTCGGCGACGGTCCTGAATTCTTCCGCCTGCTTCAGCACATCGGCAGCGCCCACCGCCGAGCGCGCCTCGCGGAACGCGGGCGCATAACAATTCACGAGGCGGAGCCGGTGCGCACCGAAGTTCGTCATGGCTCGCGCCGCCGCCCCGATGTTGAGCGGATTGCGCGGTCGCACCATCACTACGACGAGGTCGTCCAGCGCGTCCTCTTCGTTTTGTTTCGGGGAAGCGGGCAACAAGTCAATTCTACTTCAGCGGCGCTTCGCGCCGTCCGGATGAGTTATACGGATGCACCTGCGGCCTCGCTTCCCAGTCCTCGCTGGTTGCGCAACGCCTCCATGAACGAGTCGGCAGGAAGCACAGCCATCTCCCGGAAAAGGCGGATGAGTGGATCGTCAATTTCTGCGCCAGCTTCAACCGCAACCGCTGCGCTGGAAGAATGTTCGACTTCAAAGCCTTCGGGTTCCACCGTAAACTCAGGCGGCACGTCGTGAGTCTCGGTGAGTATGCCCATGAATTTTTCGAGCAGCTGGCGATGCTCCGGGGTGGACTGAGTGAATTCCACTCCCATACCGCGTTCCGGATGCGCGATCCGAACCACGCCTTCCGCCCGCAGCAGGTTTCCGGCAATGCGCATCGACAAAGTGACTCGAGTGGAAACTGGAAAAGGAGAATCCATCATCAGATAGCAGGCACCCAGACTCAAATTTGCCAGTTGGCAGCTAATGCCGGGATCAAACTCCCACGACTCTGGAGAATTGTGAAGGATCCATTCCCGCAGCGCGCTGACCACTTCGGTCGACGGATCCTCAAAGTGCAGCCCCACCTGAGTTTCCACACCTTCCCATGCAAGTTCCGCAGCAACCTCAAGAACGACGTCAGAACCGGGCAGCATGAACGAGAGCTGCCAGCGTCCACCGAGATCGCAGCGCCGCGGCAGGAGAATGGCTAATCCGCCTTCACTGACGTCCCGTGTACTGACAGTAAGATGGGAACCCGATTTGCCGCTCGACATTTCCACCGAAAGCTGCACCGATACTCGGGCACTGCGCCGCCGTTCCTTCTTCATCAGCGCTCGCGCCGCGCGAAAACTGGACTTGGCCCGCTCCACTGTCACCGGTTTGTAAAGGACGAAATTTGCTCCTAGCTCAAAGGCAGAACGCAGTCCCGAGTAGGGGTCCAGGATCGCAACCGCAACTGCCCGGCGGTTAAGAGGCGCACTCCTGGAACTGCGCAGCACGTCCACCGCCCCCGGGCCCGCACAGTCCACGATGATGGCTTCAAAACGCTCGCGGCCCAATTGATTCACAGCAACCTGAGCGCTGGTAAACAGTTCGACGGCGATCTCGAGGTCGTCCAGTGTGCGTCGCAGGACGCGTACGATCTTTTCATCGGCGCAAAGCAGCAATGACCTCAGGTTCATGGGCGGTTTCTCAGAAGATCTTTCGTGAGTTCAGACGAATTGGCCACACTCCCGTGACCTGTGTTCCTTGATCCCTGCTTATCTATCGGACAAAATGCCGAGAAGCCGGTGTTTACCCAGCCCAAAAGTTTCGATCAGGGGTGCCAAAACGGGAGCGCCGCGGATCATGTCGATCTCGGAGTTGTAAGAAAAAATGCAAAAAAAAGGCGCGCCATTGCTGGCACGCCTTTCTCGCCTCTATCTTCACTTCGGGTACATCCACTTCACTCGCAGCAACGTCGCTGGCACATGCGAATCAACTGTGTTTAGTGATGGCCACCGGAAGAATGGCCTCCGCCACCACCGGAGTGCCCACCGCCTCCTCCGCTCGGGTGTCCACCGCCGCCGCTGGATGGGTGTCCGCCGCCACCGCTGCTCACATGGCCGCCGCCGCTGTAGCCACCGCCATGGGATCCGCCGTAGCTCGGAGGCGCGCTGCGCCCGCCACTGTATCCACCGTAACCCGGACGCGACCCGCCGGTGTATCCGCCATACGACGGACCGCGCACGATGGGCTGACGCATGTCGAGCTGCGGACGGCCACCGTAGGCGCCGGAACCGTAGCCTGCCGAGCCGTTTCCACGCGATCCCATGGAACTAGGTGCGGTCCGGTTCCAGTAACTCCCGGCCCCGCGCTCGGTCGATCCGCGTTGCACCGATCCACGTTCCATGGATCCACGTTCCATGGATCCTCCGGCCGCGCCACGCGAAACATCATTGTGCGAGGGCGGAGTGAATGGCCGGAAGCCGTCGCGGTTCGACATTGCCGATGACTGACCTGGACCTCGCGAAGGCTCCGCATTGCTCACTCCCGATGATGGTCGCATGGTGCCGGAATTTGGCGGGGTGAACTGACGCGCCCCGTCGCGGCTCCCATTCTGCATTGATGGAGCATTGCCGCTGCGGATGCCAGAGTTATTCATCTCGCGCGCACTCTGCGGCGTCCCTGCACTCGGCCTCATCCCAGTATTCCCATTCGTGCCGCGTGCCGAAAACTCACCGCCACGTCCACCGGCCGAGATCGCGGAAACGTGATTCTGCTGCATGGTCTGCCGCAGACTCGACGTCTGCTGCTGGAATGACTCAGCATGCATAGCATTCGAGTGCACCGAGCCGAAGAAGTGCTCTGACCCGCCACTGCGTACCGTGGATGGCGCCGCAGCGCGCCCGCTCGCCGACAAACTCGCGCGTGAAGGAACCACGGGCAAATTGCCCGCCATCATGTGTGCGCCGTTGAACTGTGCTCTCGTGGCCGCCACCGGCGTCATTCTGCCGGCCCCCACGCGTCCCGCCGACATCCCTCTGAACACGCGATTGTCATGCAGGTTCGCAATATTCGAGAACCGCGTTCCGCCGTGCAGCGGAGCAAAGCCGCCGAAACGATTAAATCCTCCGAAGCGGGCGTTGAACACCCCAAAGCGTCCGCGATATCCACCCCACCACGGATGGAACCAATCGCACGGTCCGATCGGAAGCCAGCCAAATCCGCCAAAACCAAATCCGAAACCGAAGCCGCCGCCCCAGAAAGACACGTAAGCCGGAGCCCAGAAGGGTCTGTAGAAACCTCCGCCATAAAGCGGACCAGGCCACCACGCCCAAGACGCTCCGTACGGGAACCAGCGACCGTAGTGATACGGCGCCCATCCCCACGGTTCATAACCAACCCAGGTCCACCCGTAGTAAGGCTCGTAGGTCCAGTTGCCGTCGCGATACGGGGCCCAGCCGTCGGGTTCGTTCGGAACCCAGACATCGCCGTAGTCGGGAACGTTCTGCCAACGGCCGTTGGCGTCCAGATCTTCGGCGCCGGTGTAGTAACGATTGGTGTGGTGCCACGACTGCGCGTTGCGGATCATGTGATCGCGATCGCTGTTCCAGCGATCCCAGTCGTCGCGTTCGGGAGCAGCCGAAATCTTGTACTGTGCGGAACTTGCGTCCCCTCGTATCGTCGCCATGTCGCCGTTGTGAATTTCAGTGCTGCCCTGCGGCGTGGAAATCTGCGCTTCGCCCTGGCGCACGATCACGACGGTGTCGCCATCGGGACGAATTTCGACGCGAAAGATGCCATCGTGATGCGCCGGGTGTATCGAAACATTTGGCGTATCAATTTCAGGTTCGCTTTCGCTGTCTTTCGAAACGACGTAATCTGCAATGCCCTGGCTCAGCTGAATCTGAATGTCTTTTTGGGTTAGAGTCGGGATGTTGGCCTTAGAGTTTGGGCCGAGCCGGAAAATGTTGGCAAAGTCCAACTGCAACTCGGTGCGGGCATTGTCGCCGGTTGAAACTTTGTCGCCAGCCATAACCGGCTGATTCAAAGTAGCCGCTGACCAGTCGCCTGAATCGCCGCGCTGTGTCGAGACGTCGCCGTGAATCAAGCTGACGCGCGCCACTCCCATATCGGTTTTCGCTGGAGCCTCGCCTGTGGGTCCTCCCGGCTGCGCTTCAGGTATGCCGGCATCCGGCTTACCATCGCTCGGAGGCGCCTGCGGCCCGGCCTGCTCTTGCCCCATTTCCATGGGAGCACTCGGCTGTTCCGATGGTCCCGGACCTTCGTCGGTGGTCTGCGCCAGAGCGCTGATCGAGAATGCGCCCGCAAGCGTCAAAGTTAAGATTGCGAAACTCTTTAAGAATCTGCTTTTCATGATTCAGTCCACCTCTTCGAAACCGGGTTCCTGATCCCTCAAACCCCAACAATGGAAGGATCTCTCTGCAAACATAAAGGGCAACTGCCATGCCAAACCGGCGGCTTTCGACACATCTAACTCTTGTGTTTTCAATGTGGAAACAAGGCAGGAAATCCCGAATGAAGAAGCACCCGGCCAAACTGGCCAAGCGCAACCGCTAGTGGTGGTTTTCAACCACCTGGCGTTCGTCTACAAGTACTACGCCGGGGTGAATTTCTTTGCGAACTTTGCGGCCTTACCTTTGCGAACTTCGCGGTAAAAGGCTCTTGCTTTTTGGGGGAACCAAAACATTTTTTCGCAAAGGATGCTAAGAAAAGCCCGCGAAGTACGCGAAGAAATTGCCGCCCAATCTGCAAAATGTTCAATCTATATCACTACGGTGAGCTCCCGATATCTCCCGCCAGGAAATTTATTTCGACGCAGCTGCGCGCGCGAGCTCCCGCCAAGTAATCATTTTGATTTTTTGCTCAGCCAGAACCTGGCGAAACTGCTCGCTGGTGAAGAAATCGAAATCGCGCTGTCTCCATGCCGCGCCCCATGTAGGACGCTCGCGGGTGGCGGCGCGCAACTCTTCGTCGTCATAGCCGGGATGAATCACGAACTCCGTGACTCCCGGTTTCAGATTTTTGAGAGCAGTAATGTAGAAGTCCGCCCACTTTTCCGCCGGAACTTGCGGCTCAATCGTCACCGTGTGGTCCAGCACAATATCGTTCGGACCGAGACTCGCCTGCAGGTAGGGATGGTCTGCGAACCAGTCTCTGGTGACAAATACCGGCAACTTGTAGAAATGTGCCACGCGCAGCATCGCGTCGAATAAATCTTTGCCGCTCATGATCAACCGGTACTGATGCGAATCGAGATGCGTGGGCCGAACACCCATGGCCAGTGCGCGCTCGACCTGGGCACGCAGTTCAGCTTCCACTTCCTTCGCGTCGATCTTCTGGTTCTGATCCCAATCGTGGTGGAAGTATCCGTTGCCATCAACCAAGCTCGGAACTCGATCTGTTGGCGTGGCGGGACCCCAGCGGTAGTAGATTCTCTCGCTCGTCAGAGTGAGATGCAGCCCCAGGTCGGCATCGGGATGAGATTTGGCATAGTCGGCCATTTCCGGGAACCATGGACATGGCACCATGAGACTCGCGGAATTAATCGTTCCACCTTCGAGCGCCTTGATGGCCGCGGCATTCACCGCATGCGTCTCGCCCAGATCGTCCGCGTGGACAATGATGAGCTTTGTGCCGGCGGGATAGCCCAGCCGCTCCGCAAGGGTCTGAGCGGAAACACAGTGGGCAAGGAAAAATAGGCCAACGATTGCGATTCGCGAAGTCAACGAATTCATGGCGACTAGTAAATCACAAATTGCCGCGGAGAAAATCGGCGGGGATGCGGATGACGGGCACTGAACTATTTCGCTTACAACTTCATCAAGATTGATCGTACACTTCGCACGTCGCCCGCAATGGCGGCTGGTGTGACGGATCGGCTGTGGAGCGTAGAAGATTTGGTTGCCCTCTGGGAAGCCTACGAGCAGTATGCGTGGATTTGTTCGGGGCTTCAAAGTAGCCCACTACCGGAACGACGCTACTCGGCTTTCTCCGGCTCATCCGCAATCCCAATCTTCGACAGCCGATATCGCAGCGCATTACGCGAAAGTCCCAGCAAACGAGCCGCCTGACTTTTATTTCCGTTCGCACGGCGCAACGCCTCCTGCACCATCTCGTCCTCCCACTGCTCGAGCGTCATGCCCTCGGGAAGAAATCCAGCTGCACCGTTCGGAGCCTTTGCCGAACGCGTGTCCAGATGAATGTCGGCAGGCTCGAGCACACTTCCCTTCGCCAGCGCGCACGCCCGCTCGACGATGTTCTGCAACTCACGCACGTTTCCCGGCCAGTGATAGTTCACCATGATCTGCATCGCTTCGGGCGACACTCCCTCGACAGGCTTGCGCGAATCTTCTGCGAAGCGCGAGATGAACAGGTTCACCAGATCCGGAATGTCTTCTTTGCGTTCTCGCAACGGAGCGATATCGATGGGCACGACATTCAGCCGGTAGTAAAGATCTTCGCGGAATGTTCCCTGCTCGAGCGCCGCCCGCAGATCGCGATTCGTCGCCGCGACCAGCCGGACGTCGACTTTTATGGTGCGAGTCCCGCCCAGCCGCTCGAATTCGCGCTCCTGCAAAACTCGCAGCAATTTCACCTGCGTAGCCGGAGGCACATCGCCGATCTCATCGAGAAACAGCGTGCCCTTATCGGCCAGTTCAAATTTGCCCGGCTTGCTCGCGACCGCGCCGGTGAACGCCCCTTTTTCGTAGCCGAACAATTCGCTCTCCAGCAGACTCTCCGGGATCGCCGTGCTATTGATCTTGGTGAATGGACCCGAAGCCCGCCGCGATTTTTCATGAATCGCGCGAGCGATTAGATCTTTGCCCACGCCGCTCTCGCCGCCCAGAAGCACAGTCGAGTTGGTGGGCGCGACCCGCTCCACCATGGCCAGCACCTCCTGCATCTTGGCGCTGCGTGCGACGATGTTCGGATGAGCGTAGCGTTTTCCGAGCGCTTCGCGCAGCGACCGGTTCTCTTCCCGCAGGTTGCGGACGTCCAATTCCTTATGGATGACCATCCGCATTTCAGCCAGTGAAAACGGCTTCAGCACGTAATCGCTGGCCCCGGCTTTCATGGCCTCGACCGCGGTTTCCACACTGCCGAATGCGGTCATCACGACAACTGGAAGCGCCGCATTCTGCCGCTTGACGGCCTGCAAGAACTCAAGCCCACCCATGCCGGGAAGCTTCAAATCCGTCAACACCAGATCAATTGAATTCTCGCGCAGAAGCTTCAAGCCTGCTTCAGCGTCTCCCGCGGAAAGTGTCGTAAAGCCGTCTTCGCCGAGATTCAGTTCGAGCAGGCGGCGCATCTTGGCTTCGTCTTCGACAATAAGAATGGCGGGCATCAGCGCAGGTTCCTCACGAAATCACCAGATGCGTCGATTCGGCTTCGGGCGTTGCTCCGCTCGCAGCGCCGGGAAAAACCATCACGAAGCGGGCACCCGTTTCCGGCATATCCCGGTTTTCGACGCGGATCGACCCGTGATGTCCATCAATAATCTTCGACACAATCGAAAGCCCCAGGCCCACTCCGGTTTTCTTCGTCGTCACGAACGGATTGAAAATCTGCTCCCGCAAATCAGGCGGAATCCCCGGCCCGGTGTCTTCGATGCATACTTCCACGCCATCCTGGCCGCCCGACGGTTTCCCAACCCTCACCCGCAACATGCCTCCGCTGGCACTCATGGCGTCGTAGGCATTCTGCACGATGTTGATGAAAGCCTGCTCGCACAGCCCTTCATCGAGCGGTACAGGCGGCAGGTTGGCTTCGAAGGTTTTCTCCACACGGACCAGCGGGCCTTGCCACAATTTCGCAACATCGTTCAACGCACGATCTACCACGGCCGTGATGTCCTGTGGCACAAGATCAGCGTGCAGCGGCCGCGCAAAATCGAGGAATCGCGTTACCAGCGCACTCAAGCGATTGGTCTCAGTGGAGATGTATCCCGCCAGTTCGGTAGCCAGCGGATTCGACTCGCCGAGCTTCTGCGTAAGCATCTCTGCCGATCCTTTGATCACGCCCAGCGGATTCCGAATCTCATGTGCCAGCCCCGCCGACATCTGCCCCAGCGCCGCCAGACGTTCCGACCGCCGCGCCTCGGCCTGCGCCAGTTCCAGGCGCCGGTTCGTCTCAGCCAGAGTTTCGGCCAACTCCTGATAACGCTGCGTCTGCCGCCGGCTCTCGATTACGAATCGATTGACTACCATCGCGGCGAGAAAAATGAAGAGAATGCGGATCGCCAGCAGACCATAGGATTCCGTAGTGATCTCATATTCCTGCAGCGCGGGGTAGAGATACGAACAATAGGCAGCGGAAGCAAACGCAGTCCACAACAGCGTGGCCCAGGCGCTGAAATATTCGGCAGCGGTCACCACAGGGAGAAAGTAGATAGGCCAGTAACTGCTGTTGATGCTCAACTCGCCGGTGTGATCGATCAGCAGCGTGGCCAGAGCAATTTTCAGCAGCACGAGATAAGCCGGACCCCAGCGCACTCGTGCTACCAGCCATCCTTCGCCCAGCTGAATCACTCCGAAACCGAGCAGGATAAGCTGCTTGTGGGGCTCCTTGACCGGCGGCAGCAAAGCCAGCCCGGCCAGAAATATCAGCCACAACAGATCCATCCAGTTGATCTTCGGACGCTTTGCCTCGGTCATATTCCCATCAGAATCATGTTTCGTCAGATCGTATTCCCGCAAGAATCAGCCTCTCGCCGAAATGCGCCGACCGCAAAAAATACGCCGGAAGGTATCGCGCCCTTCCGGCGTAACGATTCATTTCGCTGGCCCGCGCGGTGCATCTCATGCGAACCCTATCACACCGCACTCAACCAGCCGGCGTCAACGTCGCTGCCTCTACTTCTTGGGCGGCGGCGGTGACGCTTTTGGCGGCTCCGGCCGCGATTGCGGTTGCGGCTGCCGTTGCGCCGGAGGCGGCGTAGCTGGCCGTTGTTGCTGCCAGGTATTGAACTTCTGCTCCTGCTGCCGTTCCTGTTGTTCGTTGCGCTCCTGCACCGGAGGCGCCGACCGGACCAGCGGATGCGGTTGCATCTGCTGCGGTTGCGACTCCTGAGTACGATTCGTCTGCTGGCTACGGTTATCCCCGGCCGGCGGCGTATAGCGATTCCCCGGAGCCTGTGGTGTCCGTGCCTGCGCTGGCGGCGGAGTACCTTGCTCTTCGAGCGTCCGCGGCTGGGCGTTCGGCTGCACCCTCACCTGATTACCGCCGGCCTGATTGTTGCCACTGTTCGCGGGCGTGAATGGCCGGAATCCATCATTTCCCGACGGCTGTCCTGCCGGCCGACCCTGCTGCTGCCCCGGTTGCGGTTTCATCTGCGCTGGCTGTGCCGGACCCGCAGAACGCACCAGCGTCTGCTGATTCAAATGTCCACCCGCTTCAACCTGCCGTTGTTCGATTCCGCGCGGAGGCGCAGCGGGAGTTCTGACCGCAACCACCGGCGGCTAATTACCGCCTGCGGAGGCCGCACCGACACTGGGCGTCCAGCACCGTTCACACTGGCTCGAACGGGTTCGGCAGCGACCACATGGCCCACAGGCGCCGCCGCGAGCTCCCGTTGATCGACCCGCATGATGTTCTGTGCCACCGGACGCGCATGGACAAACGCATCATGCGACACGACGGTGACACCGTTATTCACCCGCTGATTCACGTACGTGACGTTATTGACCGACCGGTTGATGATCACCGTATTGTAGACATTCGTCACTCGCGCGATGTTCACGGTCGTATTCGTGATATTCACGTTGTTCACATAGCCGCGGCTGACGCGATATCCGGGCAAGAAAACTTCTCCCGGGCCCAGCGGGAACCATCCCACCCCTACGCCCGCCGAGAAGCGGAATCCAGCCCCGCCGCCTACGAACGCCACCAGCGCCGGAGCCCAGATCGGCCGAACCACGACCGGTCCCGGAACCCAGAACCATCCATTGTTGGCGAATGCCCAGCGTCCGTAGTGAAATGGGGCGAATCCCCAGGGCTCGTCTTCAACCCAGGTCCATCCCCATGGCCCCACCCAAACCCAGTGCCCAAAGCGATACGGCGCCCACCCCACTGCAACCGCGCGCGGACGCCAGCACGGGCCGTAGCCCGCAACGTAGCTCCAGTCGCCGCTTTCGTCGAGATCTTCATAGCCTGTCATTTCGCGCGAAACATAGTTCGCCGAATCGGCCTGGTCTTCGCGCTCGTCGCGCTGAAACGCCCAGTTATCCAGATCGTCGCCTTGAGGAATCTGCCCCAGGTCGTAGTCCAGATGATCGCTGCCAGTAAAGGTCGCCGACTGGTTCGCCAGGACCGTGTAAGTGAAACCGCCGCCGGTAACGCGTCCGCGGCCGTGCCATACCGTGGAAATCGTCTGGCTTCCGTCCGCGCTCACATCCAGCCGGTACTCGCCGGGCTGCAGCAGAGTAAACGCGATGTTCGGAGTATCGATCTCGTAAGTGTCGTCATCATCGACGTGGCGCACGCGCAAAATCAGCGATCCCTGCGCCAGCCGGATCTGCGTAGTGTGGTCATCGAGGGCGAGGAAAGTGATTCCGGTCTTTGTCCCCAGGCGAATCGCCGCCGAACCAACATGGACTTCAGCTCGCGAGTTGTCGTCGGCCCAAAGATCGTCACCGGTCACCATGGGACGGTTAGGCACCGCCGTGACCCAGTCGTCTTCTCCGGCGGGCCGAAACGACACCGAGCCCTGCGAATAGTTCAGGCGCGCCACGCGCCCGGGAGGGTCCTGGCTCTGGTCTTGGTCTTGATCCTGATCCGGGCTCTGCGGTTGTCCCTGATCTTGACATCTGATTCTGTTGTTCTGGTTCTGCCCATCGTCTTGTGCTTTCGCCGGCGTCGATGCCTGCAGCACGAAAGCAAAACTCGCCAGAAGAATCATCCAGGTACAGAACTTGCGTGTTTTCATATTCTCGCCCCTGAGGAAGTAAGAATCGTGTGGGTCGATCTTATCCCACGCCATCAAACCCAATAGAGACGCTTTAGTTTCCCCAGGCGCGGAAGAGCTAGGCCAGAATGCACTTGCGCGAAGAGGATGTCGTTCTCCCACAATCGTTGGCGATACGCGGAGGTGAACCTAACACAACTCCGAAAAACAAACGGGGCTGGTTCTCTGAGCGCGCTGGTTCTCTTCGCGTGCTTTGCGGCTCTTCTTTGCGATCTTCGCGGTTAAGAGCTTTTTGTCGAAAACCTTTAACCGCAATGGCCGCAAAGAAAGCAGCAAGCACGCCAAGAAAACCTTCTCGAAAATCAGGCGTCTCAGAATTATTAAAGATGTTTCGCGTTGCTCAAACCCAGTCCCAGACAGTACAGTCTTGTTCGGAGCGCCCTGGCCCCACACGAGAATGAGCATCGCCACTCTGAACGACATTTTCTTCGCCGCGGTCGAGCGCAATCTCGACCGCATCATGCTCTATCGCGAAGTCGCGGGCACAGTGGCTGCCTGTCCTCGCGCGAGTTTGGCGAACGCGTCGCCCGCACCGCCCGCGCGCTTCATGCCTGGGGCATCCTCCGCGGAGACCGCATCGCCATCCTCAGCGAAAACCGGCCCGAGTGGCCGATCGCCGACATGGCCAGCCTGCTGCTCGGCGCCGTGACCGTCCCGCTCTATACCACGCTCACCGCCGAGCAGACTGCCTTCGCGCTGCATGATTCGGGATGCCGCGCTATCTTTCTTTCTTCAGAGCAGCATCTGCGCAAGGTCCTATCGATTCTTCCGCAGACGAAAATTGAAAAGATCGTCGTCATGGATCCCATGGAACTCACGGGGGACCTCGCCTCGTCTGCGGATCGGTGCGTCGCAATGAAACAGATGGAGGGTGAGCACCGCACAGGGCCCATCGATCTCGGCGCAGAGCTTGAGAGCCGCGCTCGCTCCATAGGCCCCGACGATCTGGCAACCATCGTCTACACCTCTGGCACAACGGGCGAATCCAAGGGCGCGATGCTGACCCACGGCAACATCGCTTCCAACATTCTCTGCTCGCTGCTCGGATTCGACATGCGGCCGGGCCTGGTCAGCATTTCCTTTCTTCCGCTCTGCCACATCACGGCGCGGCATCTGGATTTCGCCATGCTCTACCACGGCGTGACGCTCGCCTATTGCCCATCCCTCGAGCGCCTGCCGGCGGCATTGCTGGAAGTCCGGCCCACGATTTTCGTCGCCGTGCCGCGCGTCTACGAAAAAATCTACGCCCAGGCCGAGCACAAAGCGCAGGGAGTGCAGGCGCGCCATTTACGACTGGGCGCTTGCCATTGGGCAAAGTCATAAGCCTGAGATTCTCGCCGGGCAAACTCCGAAATCGCGCAGCTGGAAGCTGGCGAATAAACTGGTGTTTTCAAAGATTCGCGCAGGGCATGGGTGGCCAAATTGAGACCTTCATTTCCGGCGGCGCGCCGCTGGGCCGCGAACTCGCAGAATGGTATGCGACGGTCGGCATTCGCATCCACGAGGGTTACGGGCTCACCGAGACGTCGCCCGTAATCGCGCTCAACACTCCCATCAATCACCGCATCGGGACGGTGGGCAAGATTCTGCCCAACCTCGAAGTTCGCATAGCCGAAGACGGCGAGATTCTGGTGCGCGGGCCGTCGGTGTTTAAGGGCTACTGGAATCGTCCGGAAGAAACGAAGGCGCTTTCATCGATGGTCGTAAGACGGCTGGTTCAAGACCGGAGACATCGGCAACATCGACGCCGATGGATATCTTTCCGTCACCGACCGCAAGAAAGATCTGATCAAAACTTCAGGTGGAAAATTCATCGCTCCGCAGCCGATCGAGAATTCGCTCAAACTCAATCCCCTCGTGGGAGTGGCAGCCATCATCGGCGACAAACGCAAGTTTGTCTTCGTAATCATCTCGCCAAACTTTGCGGCGCTCGAAGACTGGGCGCGGGAAAACGAAGTCAGCTTTTCGTCGCGAACGCGAACTCGTTGCAAATCCGAAAGTGCAGGCGCTCTACGAAGCCATCGTCGAAGGCGTCAACCAGAATCTGGCGCGCTTTGAACAGCTGAAACGAGTCATGCTGGTCGCGGACGAATTCACAATCGAGAACGGTATTCTCACGCCGACACTCAAACTCCGCCGCCGCGTGGTCGAAGAACGCTACCGAAAGCAGATCGATGAACTCTACGCGCAGGCAGAAGCCACGGCAGTCCCGTAGCCTCGGCATTTCTCGATAAGATGCCCCTCTGTAAGTGAATGAGTTCTTGTCATTCCGACGCGCGAGCGAAGCGAGGCAGGAGGAACCTGCTTTCCCCACCCGCACAACTCCGGACTCCCGGCCCCAGTTTTTATTACAATAGAGGTATGTCGGATTCATTCGTCATCGCCGGCCACACCTTCCGCTCCCGCCTGATCGTAGGCACTGGAAAATACAAATCTTTTCAGGAGACCGCCCGCGCGCTCGAAGCCAGCGGCGCGGAGATGGTCACGGTCGCGGTGCGCCGCGTGAATCTCGACCGCAACAAAGAGTCGTTACTCGACTACATCGACGCCAAGAAATATTTCCTGCTGCCGAATACCGCCGGATGCTACACCGCGGACGAGGCCATCCGCGCAGCGCGCCTGGGCCGTGAAGTCGGCCTTTCGGACTGGGTGAAGCTCGAAGTGATCGGTGACCAAGCCACGCTCTACCCTGATGTGCAGGCAACTCTCGAAGCCACTAGAGTGCTGGTGAAGGATGGATTCACCGTCCTGCCCTATACGTCGGACGACATCGTCTTCGCCAAACGTCTGATCGACGCCGGGGCGGCGACCGTGATGCCCCTGGGCGCGCCAATCGGCAGCGGCATGGGCATTCAGAACCAGGCCCACATCCGCATCCTGCGCGAGATGATTACCGCTGTCCCGCTGATTGTCGATGCGGGAGTGGGTACAGCCTCTGACGCCGCTTTGGCGATGGAACTCGGCGCCGACGCCGTGTTGATGAATACCGGCATCGCCGCCGCCCAAGATCCCGTGCTCATGGCCGAGGCCATGCACCACGCAGTCCTCGCCGGACGCAAGGCGTATCTATCGGGCCGCATGCCAAGAAAACTCTACGCCACTGCCAGCTCCCCGCTAGAAGGAGTGGTGTCGTAGAGTTTACGTCTCACGTCATTCCGGGTTTACTTCACCACGTACTTCGACAACGCGTCGAGTTGGCTGTACATACGCGACAAAAGCAAAAGGGCGGCCAATTAGGCCGCCCTCAACGCTGAATATCCGAACCGAACCTCAGAGCATCTTCGCGCTATCCACGTGGATGGAATCGCCCTTCACCGCGCCGGTCACGGCGATGTGATGTCCTTCATGCCCCTTGAGCGCATCCGGGTTATCGACCGCCAGGACTTTCTGATCCTTGTCAGTCACGATCACCATCTTCGCGCCCGCTGCGAGGCACTTTTTGGTGCAGGCCTCAGCCCCGGCATTCGCGCCCTTGGCGCCGCACTTATCGTCGGCAACCCATCCGTTGACGGTCGTGCTCTTTCCCATGTCATCGAACGCCAGCGCTGACAGGGCGAACACGAATGTTACAAAAACCAGTAGCACCAATACTTTTCTCATGGCCGTTCTTCTCCTTTTGAAATTCAGATTGCGGCCCCACACCGCAAACTTGCAGAGGGGCGAAGAAAAGACCACGAAAACTAGTCCATCTCCGCCTGGTTGTGAAATGAGGCGAGGGAAATATACCACAGGAAAACGCAAGGATTGTCAGGCCACTCCCAAAACTATGCACTCAGAGGTTGCACTACGGCAAACTGGATGCGTCTATTTTTTCGCGGTGTGATTGGCAGGTGGCGCGGGCTTCGCCGAAGCGGGCGCGACGTAAACATATTCTCCCCGCTTGGCGTATCCCAGTTCTTCGCGCGCTTCCTTTTCGATAGCCTTCTGATCGCTCTTCAGGCTCTGGATTTTTTCCGTGTAGCGATCGTTTTCCTGCTGCTCCAGAGCAATCTGTTTTTGCAGCGATTGGTATTCCGCGCGCTTCTGGCGATACATCACCATGCCGTTAGCGCCGAACATCACGTGTACGAACAAGAAAGCGGCCAGCACGGTGACGGCAACCGTGGCGATGCGATGGCGCAATCCATAGAGACGCATGGCCATCGGCCGGGTCTTCTCGATCCAGATCGCGGCGAACGCCTCGGCCTGCGGCGCGCGCTCGGCTACGGCGCGCAGCTTGTCTTCGGTGCGCGGGAATCTCATCATTCTGGATAAAGGCTTCATCTATTCGAAAATCCAATGCTTGGCGGCCGTGCTCAATTTTTCGAGGCCCTTTTCGCTGCGCGCCTCTGTATACGCGCGCACAACCGGCTCTGTCCCCGAGAGCCGGTAGCAAACCCACGAACCATCGCTGAAAACCAGCTTCAACCCGTCGGTGCGGACTACCTGGCTCACCGCGTGGCCGCAAAACTCCCGCGGATCTTGCCGTAGCTTCTCAGTGAACTTCTCCTTCACTACCGGCGTCAATCGGAAGTTGTCGCGCTGCGGGAAAAAGGAACCAACCTGGTTACTGATCGTCTTCAACTGCTCGCCCAGAGACTTCCCTCGCTTGGCCACCGCCTCGCAGCAAAGAAGGCCGGCCAGCACACCGTCTTTTTCGGGCACATGATGGCGGATCGACAGCCCCGCGCTCTCTTCTCCGCCGATCGCAATCTTGTCTTGCATAATCAACTCGCCGATATATTTGAAGCCGACCGGAGTCTCAAACAGCTCAACACCGTGCTTCTCAGCCAACGCGTTGATCAGGTTCGTCGTCGCAACCGATTTGGCCACGCCGTTTTTCCAGCCGCGGCTCTCGACCAGATAGTCGAACAGCAGCGCAATCACGTAGTTTGGCTGTAGGAATGTCCCATCGGCGTCAACAATGCCGAAACGGTCGGCGTCGCCGTCAGTCGCAATGCCAATCTGCGCGCCGGATTCGCGCATCTTTTTTCGCAGATCCTCCAGCAAATGGTCGTCCGGTTCGGGCGCGTGTCCGCCGAACAGCACGTCGCGATAGTCGTGCACGGTCATCACCTCGATGCCCGCTTCGCGCAACAGATCGTCGGAGTATCCGCGCGCCGCGCCCCACATGGGATCGAACACGATCTTCAGGCCCGCTTTGCGAATCGCCGGCAGGTCGATGATTTCGCCCAGGCGCTTCAGGTACATCGGTTTGGGATCGATCTTCTCTCCGGTCTTTGCTTCTGCTTCTGCCGCAGACCTAGACTTCGCCGGCACTGCGCTGTCTCCGGCCAGAATCTCCGCTTCAATTTTCTTCGTGACCTCGGGCAGCGCCGGACAACCGTCGGGGGTAGAGAACTTGATTCCGTTATATTCCGGAGGATTGTGCGAAGCCGTGAAATTGATCACTCCGTCGGCCTTGATCTGCGTTACGGCGTAGGCAAACGACGGCGTAGGCGCGGGCTCGGCCACGATCAGTGGAGTGATTCCGTGCGCCTTCAAAATCTCTTCCGCCATGGAGCAAAAGGCTTCGCCGAGAAAGCGCGGATCGCGTCCCACGATTACTCGCGCGCCTTTTGGTTTTTGCCCCGAGACGTATCGTGCAATTCCGCCTACGGCGCGCCGCACATTGGTGAACGTGAACTCCTCCGCCATGACGGCTCGCCATCCCGACGTGCCAAACTTGATTTGCGTCAACATGTCGAACCTCTCTATGTTGAATCTTGCTCAAAGGCTGTTGGATGTTAATCTCCATCCACGTCCCGAAAGCCGACCGGAAGGTGCGGGCTGATTTTATATGACTGACAAACGAATCGTCCTCTCCATGAGTGACTCCGCCGACGAAGCCCGCAAGATCGCTCGTCAACTCGTCGAACGGCGGCTTGCTGCGTGCGTCAACATCGTGCCACAGATCGAATCGATCTACCGTTGGCAAGGAGAAATCGAGTCGTCACAGGAATTCTTGCTGGTGATCAAGACAAATGCCGGCCAATTTCCGGCCATCCGAGAAGCCATTCGCGAGTTGAGTTCCTACGATCTTCCGGAATGTATTGCACTCAAGATCGAAGACGGAGATGGAGAGTATCTGTCCTGGCTGGGAGATTCGCTGAAAAACCTTTCGTGCTAAACACGTTGGATGAGGCGCGCAGTCACTCAGGAACTCTGCCGCGCAAATTCAATCGCCAGTAGTCCAGCAAGAATGGCGGATCATCTTCCGCCGCCTGCGCCGTCAACTTTTCCATAAACTCGGTGCGGCCCTGTTCGCTGGGAATATTTTCCAGATGCTGCCGCAGAATGATATTGCGGACGAACTCGCGGTATTCCTGTGCTCCGCTGAGAACCGTGGGTGCGGCCTCGACTGAAGTTTCGACGTCGACAAAACCGGCGCGCGACAAGCTTTCGGCCGCGGCCGCCTCATCCTGATATAGCCACGGCTCGCGAAATCCGGCAAAGAATCGCGCAAATTCTGGCGTTGCTGCCAGTTGGTCGGCCCGCTTCCGAAGGCTGGCGAGGTTCGCGCCGCCGCCGCACTGCGCTTCCAGCCATCCGCCGGGAACCAGCGCCCGGCGCAGGTTCTCGAACAGCCGCTCGTGATCAAGCACCCAGTGAAATGCCGCCGTGCTTACGATTCCGTCAAACTGATTTTCAAAAGGCAGGTGCAGCAGATCGCACGCTGCCAGACTGACTCGCGCCCCAAACTGCGCCAGATGTTCCCGCGCCAGGCCTAGCATGTTCTGCGACAGATCCACGCCCACGACGCGTCCGCGCGGAAGGGCTTCGAGCAAGTCCGCGGTCAATCGACCGGTGCCGCATCCGGCGTCAAGGACAACCTCGTCGCCCCGTAGACGCAATCGTGACAACACTTTCTTGCCCCAGCTGACCTGCGGCCCGGAGAGCCGGTGATATACGGCAGAATTCCATTCACGCGAAGAAATTTGACTATCCATCACAAAGTCGATGAGTGAAGGGCCCACGGTTTCAACATTTTTTATCTGTATAGATCAGCGTGGATCCGTGGCTAGATCGCGGCCAGCGCTTGATCGAGGTCGTCGAGAATGTCGTCCACGTCCTCGATGCCTACGGAAATTCTCACCATGCCGTCCGTAATGCCGATTGCGGCGCGGCCCTCTGCTCCCAGGCCGGCATGGGTCATGGTCGCGGGATGCGAAATCAGCGTCTCGACGCCGCCCAGCGATTCCGCCAAGGAGCAGATTCGCACGCGTTTGAGCATCTTATTCGCATTTTTCTGCGATCCGGTTTCGAAGGTGATCATCGATCCGAAGCCCTGCATCTGGCGCCGGGCCAACGCGTGTTGTGGATGATCCGCGAGTCCGGGATAGAACACTGCTTTCACTTTCTTATGCTTCGCCAGAAAGCCAGCGACGATGCGACCACTGCGATCGTGAATCTCCATGCGCGCCGCTAAAGTTTTCACGCCGCGCAGCACCAGCCAGCACTCAAATGGAGAAAGAATCGCGCCCGAGGCTTTCTGCAGAAACGCCAGCTTATCGGCATGCTCCTGGTTGGCGCATACGACGACACCGCCAAGTCCATCGCTGTGGCCATTCAGAAACTTTGTAGTGGAGTGCACGACCATGTCGGCGCCGAGCGCGAGTGGTTGCTGAAAGTACGGAGACATGAACGTGTTGTCGACCACCAGCGCAATTTTCCTGGGCCGGCAAATCGCACTGATCTCGGCCAGGTCGCTTAACCGCATGAGCGGATTGGTCGGCGTCTCGACGAAGACCATGCGCGTGTTCTTGCGCAGGGCGCGCGTGACATTTTCCGCTTTCGACGTATCGACGTAAGAAAATTCCAGGCCGAAATCGGTCATTACCTGGTTGAACAGACGCGGCGTGCCGCCATACAGATCGTTGCCGCAAACCACGTGATCGCCGGACTTCAGCATGGTCACGACGGCATGAATCGCGGCCATGCCGCTGGCGAATACGCGCGCCGCAATACCATTCTCCAGGGCGGCGAGATTTTCCTCGAGGCGGGCGCGCGTGGGATTCGACACACGGGAATATTCGTAGCCCTTGTTATCGCCAATGCCTTGCTGCACGTAGGTCGACGTGGGATAAATCGGGACCGTGACGGAGCCGGTCAGCGGATCGGGTTCCTGTCCGGCATGAATGGCGCGCGTGGCGAAGCCCGGCTTGTAGTCTGACTTTTTCCTGTTCGTTTTCAAAGTTTGGGATCGGAGACGGTACCCCTCCCCCCTCCCCGGTATATTGGAATCATCGAGTTAGCGCCAAAATGCAAAAAGGTCTCAGGGCTGCAATAAGATACGGGCAAAATCTTGCGTCCAAACGACTTAGCGTCTCTGCTGAGTTCTAGCCATCACAACGAAATCTCGTGCGCGTTTCCCACTGACAGAATCGTTTAGCAGCCGAACCAATGTCAAGGTTATGTGAACGTTTATCGAGGAATATGGAGAGGCTGCCTGTGGAACGTTCTGACGTTTTTCTCGACGTTTTTCGGCTTAGCGTTTCGGAGCCTTTTGCGACGGAGATACCTAATTCAAAACCAAAAACTCTTGACCGCCAAGATCGCAGAGAAAAGGCCCCGGGGTGCGCCGAGAAGAACGATTGGGAAAAGAAACTGAGTGATGGCTAATTCCAAATCCGCCAGACTAATCTAGACTCCGCCTTCGAATATCTTCTTCGACAAGTAGCGCTCTGCAGAATCGGGAATGATCGTTACAACGCGATTGCCCGCTCCGAGCCTGTGGGCAATCTGGAGGGCTGCGAATACGGCTGCACCCCCGCTCGACCCGGCCAGCACGCCTTCTTTTGCCGCCAGATTCTTGACCGTGGCAAACGCATCGTCGTCGTTCACCATGATGACCTCGTCACATACTGAGCGGTCGAATGTCTTCGGGATGAAACTCACTCCAATGCCCTCGACCTTATGCGGTCCCACTTCTCCGCCGCAGAGAATCGATCCCTGGGTTTCGACTGCAACCGTCAGGACTTTCGGCAGCTTTTGCTTGAGGTAGCGCGCAATGCCGGAAAATGTCCCGCACGTACCACATCCCAAAGCCAGGGCGTCGATGTTTCCATCCATCTGGTCGAAGATTTCGTGGGCCGTGGTTTCGTAGTGATAGTCAGGATTGGCGGGATTTTCGAATTGCCCGGCCATAAATGCGCGGGCATCGCTGGCCACCAGCTCTTTGGCGCGCCGGATAGCGCCCTGCATACCTTCGGCATCGGGCGTACGCGTCACTTCGGCACCAAGCGCGCGCATAATGATTACTTTTTCCTGGGAAAAGCCTTCCGGCACGAACAGCTTTACTTTGTATCCGCGATTCACGCCGATCAGTGCCAGGCCGATCCCGGTGTTACCCGCCGTGGCTTCGACGATGGTGCCGCCGGGTGCGAGTTTTCCTTCTTCTTCCGCTCTGCGGATGATCCCAATCGCTGCGCGATCCTTTACGCTTCCGCCCGGGTTGAGGTATTCGAGCTTGGCAAAGACGTCCGCGGAGCCGGCGGGAACCAGCCGTTTCATCTTCAAAATGGGGGTCTCGCCGACCAATTGTGTGATGTCGTCGGCGACGCGCAGGCGGGACATTGCAGAACTTTTCGAACTCACACTACAGGTTACGAAGATAGGGGGGAATCGTCAATTGCCGGCCGCACCGGCGGACGATTTCTCCATTACCGTCGTCATCTCATCGGGGCTTTTCGGCCTCCAGTTCGGGCCTCAACGGTCTCATCACGATCAGCAGCTATAATTGGCGCCCATCGACATAAGAAAGGAATCCCATGCGACGCTTTGCCGCCGTGTTGCTGATTCTCAACCTGATCGTTCCATCTCTGTGTTTTGCGGCGGACGAGACTCCGCTGGTGGGTTACTCGCCGCGTTCCAGTGCGACGGAGCGTGAGTGGGAGGCGAAGTTTCGCGCCATTCCGGACCCCGCGAATTTGCGGGAGTATATGCGGCGCCTCAGCGCCCGGCCGCACCATGTGGGCTCGCCCTACGACAAGGACAATGCGGAGTGGATCCTCGCTCGCTTCAAGGAATGGGGACTCGACGCGCATATGGAGCGCTTCGACGTTCTATTCCCCACGCCGAAGGTTCGCGTGCTCGAAATGGTCGAGCCCAGGAAGTTCACGGCCAAACTCGAGGAACCTGCGCTGGCCGTCGATCCGACTTCGAATCAGAAATCGGAACAGCTTCCTACCTACAATGCGTATTCGATCGACGGCGACGTCACCGCGCCGCTGGTCTTTGTGAATTACGGCGTTCCCGAGGACTACGAGAAACTTGACCGCCTGGGAATCTCCGTCAAAGGTGCGATCGTGATTGCGAAGTACTACCACTCATGGCGCGGCATCAAGCCGAAAGTTGCGGCTGAGCATGGAGCGATCGGCTGCCTGATCTATTCCGAACCGAAAGACGACGGCTACACCCGCGACAACGTTTTTCCGCAGGGACCGACGCGCAATCCCGATGGCGTGCAGCGCGGCAGCGTGATGGATTTCCCTTCGTCGAATCCGGGAGATCCCCTCACTCCCGGCGTCGGCGCGACCCCTGACGCCAAGCGACTCCCGATCAAAGAAGCGAAGAGCATCACGAAGATTCCGGTGATGCCGATCTCCTACGGCGACGCGCAGCCGTTGCTGGCCGCGCTCTCCGGCCCCATGGCTCCAGAGGAGTGGCGCGGTACTCTGCCCATTCCTTATCACGTGGGCCCGGGGCCGGCGAAGGTTCACCTGAAAGTTGAATCCAACTGGGACATTAAGCCCGTCTACGATGTTATTGCGAAAATTCCCGGAAGCGTTGCGCCCGACGAGTGGGTGATTCGCGGCAATCATCACGATGCCTGGGTGAACGGCGCGGAGGATCCAGTCTCTGGCCAGGCCGCGCTGCTCGAAGAGGCGCGTGCCCTCGGAGAACTGCTGAAACAGGGCTGGAAACCACGCCGCACGATAATCTACGCGGCGTGGGACGGCGAAGAACCGATGCTGCTTGGCTCCACGGAATGGGCAGAAACGCATGCCGACGAACTGCGCCAGCATGCCGCGATCTACATCAACACTGACGGCACCGATCGCGGACTGCTGGGAGTGGATGGCTCGCACAGTCTCGAGCAGTTCATCAACGGAGTTGCACGCGACATCGAAGATCCGGAAACCAAGCTGACGGTATGGGAGAGGCTTCACTTGTCCAAGATCGCCGAAGCCAAGACTTCCGACGACCGCAAAGAATTGCGGGAGCGCGCCGATCTGCGGATCAACGCGTTGGGTTCAGGAACCGATTACACGGCATTTATCGACCACCTGGGAATTGCCTCTCTCAACCTGGGATACGGCGGTGAAGACGAGCAGGGCATCTACCACTCCATCTACGACGACTTTTACTGGTATACCCATTTTTCCGACACGACCTTCGTCTACGGCCGCGCCATGTCGCAGACGGGCGGAACGGCGGTGATGCGCATGGCCGACGCCGAGGTGCTGCCCTTCGATTTTGTGGACTTGGCGGACACGATCCAGAAATACACGAAGGAATTAGAAAAGCTGCTGGCCGACAAGCAGGAAGAGATCCGCGAGCGCAATCAGGAACTGGAGGAAGGCGTCTTCAAGGCAACGCTGGATCCGCGTCATCCCACGGTCGCTCTACAGAAAGAAGATGTACCGCCGCACTTGAACTTCGCCCCGATGCAGAACGCGGCCGACGCGCTCGGAAAGAGCGCGGAGCACTACCGGCAGGCTCTTGCTCAAAAGCAAGCGACCTTCGGGGAGAATCCCGAATTTTTGCTGAAGCTAAATCAGATGCTCATCGAGAGCGAACGCAAGCTCACCAACGATGATGGATTGCCGCGCCGTCCGTGGTACAAGCATCTGATCGAGGCGCCCGGGGTTTATAGCGGGTACGATCCGAAGACAATCCCCGGTGTGCGCGAAGGAATTGAACAGAAACGATATGCCGAGGCTGATGTGGAAATTGTGCGAGTAGCGAAAGTGCTGCAGGATGAATCGGCGCTGATCGAATCAGCCGCGGGATTGCTGGAGAAGCAATAAGCGGCGCCTTTTGTCATTCCGAGCAGGGCGAGGAATCTGCCTTTCTCTCGCTACAGGCAAACAGCAGGTTCCTGGCTTCGCTCGGAATGACAAAATTATTTATTTCACTTGCAATGCAAGTGATGCAAGAGTTCGCTCACTTGCTCGCTGCCGACGCTGGCGCGCCGGCATAATAGCCGCTCTTCGTTCGCACCATCAGTTTGCCGCGGCCTTTGCCTTTGGCTTCGACGCGAACCGCACGGAAGCCGCCTGATCCGCGTGGATTTGTCGGTTTGTATCCGATCGTGTACTGGTTGCGAATGTCGTGTGCTACGGTGCGGCTGATCTCGTCGACTTCGTCCAGTGTCTTGGGAAAGAATGCAATCCCGCCGGTATGTTGCGCCATGATCTCCAGGGCTTTCTTCGCTCGCTTGGGATGTTCCTCTTCTCCCAGGATGCCGATGGCATAGACCGACGGTCCGTCTTCCTGCTGCAACTGCTTCACGGCCTGCTCCAGAGTTTCGTTGCTGGCGTTGTCCTCGCCGTCGGTGACCACGAACAACACTTTTTTCTCCAGGCGCGCGTTGTGCTTCAAGTGCTCGGCTGAGGCCACGACTGCGTCATAGAGCGAAGTGCCACCTTTCGCATCAATTTTTTCGAGCGCTTCCTTCAGTTTCAGCAGGTCGTTGGTGAAATCCTGATCCAGATAGTATTCATCGTTAAAATTCACCACGAAGACTTCGTCTTTCGGATTGCTCGAACGCACCAGATTCAGCGCCGCCTGGTTCACTTTGTTGCGCTTCTCACGCATCGAGCCGGAATTGTCGATCACGATCCCCATCGCCACAGGAATATCTTCGTGGCGGAACGAAATAATGGTCTGGGGCTTGCCATCTTCAAACACGGTAAAGGCGCCCCGATCGAGATTGGTCACAATGTGCTGCTTGTCGTCGATCACGGATGCATGCAGCAGCACTTCGTCGACGTCTTTCTTGAAGACAAAGACGCCCTGGTCGTTTCCTTTCCTGTCTTGAGCGTCTGGCTTGTCTTGCTTAGGAGAGTCGGGCTTGAGAGTGTCTGGCTTAGGATTATCTTTGGCCGGCGCGGGAGGCGTTGCATTCTGCGCTGGCGGAGTGGACGGTGCGGACGGAGTGTCCGCGGGCTTGCTCTGTGTCGGAATATCGGGCTTCGCCGCGCTCTGAACCGGCGCGTCCTGCGCCCGGGCCGGGATCGCGATCTGCGCTGCGGCCCAGATCACACACGTGAGAAGAAGGAGAACCCTCGCGACCCTATTCCGCAGGCGCGTAATATCCCGTCCTGGCATACACCCGTAGAGGCGGCAGTCCTTTCGGTGGCAACAGCTTCACTTTTATCTTACGCCATTTGCCGTCACGCACGACCTTGGCCGGGTGGTATCCCAGGACATATTGATTGCGCAGTTCCACGCCGATCTTGGTGGCAACGTCCCCCAGGTCGTTCGGATTGTCGATGGTAAACGCGCGCCCACCGCTCAGTTCCGTGATGTCGCTGAGCAACTGCGGACCCAGCCGTTCTTCCACAGCGGAGGCATAGCGGTCGTAGATACCGATAGCGTAGATCATCACGTCGGCTTCCTTGACCAGCGACCTGATCTCGTTCTCGGTATAGCGACTGTGATTGTCGCCGCCGTCGGAGATGATCAGCAGGGCTTTCTTCGCGTACTTAGCCTGGCGCATCTTGCTCACACCCATGTAGATGGCGTCGAGCAGCGCGGTTCGGCGGCGCGGCACCGCGAATACCAGCTTGTTCTGGATTTCATCCACCGAACTGGTGAAGTCGCTCACTTCTTCGGGTTCGTCCGAGAAGGTAATCATGAAAAATTCGTCCTGCGGATTCGCGGTCTTGAAAAACTCCATGACCGCATCTTTTGCCTTATCCATTTTGCTGCTCATACTGCCGCTGGAATCGAAGATCACTCCCAGAGAAACCGGGGCGTCTTCGCTCGAAAATGTTCGAATCTCCTGCGATGAGTTGCCTTCGAAGAGCTGGAAATTTTCCTTTTCCAGCCCCGTAACCAGCCGGTTCATGGGATCGGTGATCGTAACCGGCACCAGCACCAGGTCGACGTCGACCTTGAGCGGGCGTACGTGAGCGGTCAGCCCTGACGTGGTCGTGGCGACGAGATCCGGCTTAGGGTCCTCTGCGGGTTTCTCTACTTCCCGGGGCGTGACGTGAACATCATTGACGTCTGTTTGTCCGAGACAGAAAGCGCCCAGGCACATCACTGCACACACGATTAGGATCAGGCCGTCCCACAGCCGCATGACATTCCTGAATGGTAATTTTTGGCGCAGCTTCGATGGGAGAGGATTCCAGAATGAATCCACACGAACACTTCGAACTAGGGCCTCAGGGCGGAATGACCGGCGCCCATCCTCACGGCTCAGGCGGGCCATAAGAACTACCTCAATGGGGCGGATGTTATCACAGGTTTTATCCGGCAGCGCAGGCTTTTTGTCAAAAATCCAAGACAATTCCCGAAACCTGCATGTGGTGCGTTCCCTCACCGGACGGCCCAAGTGGCGCGCTTTCCCGATGTGCATGCGAATGTCGCTCGCTATCTTGTTAGAATCAAAGGTTCCCTATGGCAGACATACTTCCTTTTCGCGCACTTCGCTACGACTTGCAACGTGTAGCCGCCGCTCAAGTCGTGACTCAACCCTACGACAAGATCACTCCGGCCATGCAGCAGCGTTATTACGCGGCCAGCCCCTACAATCTGGTCCGTATCATACTGGGCCGGCACGAGGCCGAAGACAATACGGCGCACAATGTATATACGCGGGCAGCCGCCTACGGGCGGGACTGGCGCGCGGAGGGAATCCTGCGGCAGGATTTGGCTCCTTCGATCTATGTCTGCTCCCAGACTTCTACCGCGCCCTCGGGTAGCCGGTTCGAGCGCCGCGGATTCATCGCCCTCGGCCGCCTTGAGGATTATTCCGCCAAGGTCGTCTTCCGCCACGAGCAAACTCTGGCCAAACCCAAGGCCGACCGTCTTGATCTGCTGCGGGCGACACGAGTTCACTACGAACAGCTTTTCTTCCTGTACGAAGATTCCGGAGAGATTGACCGGTTGCTCACTCCCGCGCCTGAAACTACTCCAGCTATCGATGTGACCGATGAATATGGCGTTGTGAATCGCGTCTGGCAGATTTCGGATCCCGCGGCTGTTGCGCAAGTCCAGGAAAAGATGCGCGACAAGAAACTGGTCATCGCCGACGGCCATCACCGCTATGAAACAGCGTTGACCTTCCGCGACGAATGTCGCGCCGCGGCGAATACCGGACCGAATGCGCCGTCGGAATTTGTCATGATGACCTTCGTCAATATGAACGATCCCGGACTTCTCGTGCTGCCCACGCATCGCGTAGTGCACTCGCTCCCTTCGTTCTCGGCGGAAGATTTTCAATCCGCCAGCCGCGCCTTCTTCGAGGTGGAGGAGATTGATCCCGCGCTCGATGGCGCCCGTGCGACGGCGATTCTCCGCGACCGGGGACGAACCGGAACGGCTCTGCTGGCCGTCGCCGCCAACCGCACATTCCTGTTGCATTCTCCAAAACCGGCAGCTGCGAAAGTTTTCGCCGGCCTTTCGGCCCGGCAGCAGTCTCTCGACGTAGTGCAACTGCACAAGTGCCTACTTGAAGGAGTGCTCAATCTTTCGGAAGAATCGATCCGCAATCAACAGAATCTTTCTTACCTGCGAGATGCGGACGAAGCCCTCCACCAGGTTCGCAAAGGCACAGCGAACATTGCCTTCCTGATGAATCCGTGTCCCGTAAAGCAAGTGCGCGATATAGCCTTTGCCGGCGAGGTGATGCCGCAAAAATCCACGGACTTCTACCCCAAACTGCTAAGCGGACTCACGGCCTATGCGCTGGACTGAGCCGCGAGGCGTCGCGCGAGACGATCCCCGGCGCACCAGAGGCGTGCCTCGGGCGGTCAGGCGGCCGTCCTTACCACCGAGCGTTGTTCTGTTCTCACTATCCGCTCTACTCCTGCTATCGGCCCTTTTGCTCTCCGGCGCCGCCAGCGAAAAGCATCTCGCCATTTATTCGACAGCCGCGAACTACTCGCTCCCGCTGGTCCAGCGTGAAGGGCACGACTACGTCGGACTGCTGGAAATACTCGAACCGCTGGGCCGGGTCAGCGCCAAGTCCGACGGGCAACGCTGGCGTCTGCGCTACAACAATGTCGAGGGCGATTTCCAGGTTGGCAAGACGCGCGCCCGCATCCAGGGCCGCGACGCCGATCTCGGAGGAAAATTCCTGGAGGAAAACCGCCGTGGCCTGGTCCCCGTTTCTTCGCTAGGTTCGCTGCTGCCGCGCATTCTCGGGGGACCCGTCACTCTGCGCGAAGATTCCGGACGTCTCTTCATCGGCAGCGTGGCCACGCATTTCACAGCTTCACTCGCTGGCGAGAACCGCTTGGTCTTCAACTTCACCGCGCCAGTAAGCCCCATGATCGCGACGGAACCCGGCAGCTTGCGCATGACGTTTTCCCGCGAACCGGTGGTAGCACCTGCTTCTACGACGCTCACGTTCGGCAGCAAGACGATTCCTTCCGCCAGCTACGCGGAGAGTAACGGAACAGCTGTGCTCACGGTGAGTTCGACCATTCCGATTATCGCTAGCTTCAGCAATGATGGACGCACCATCACGATCACTCCTGCCTCTGCAGCAGCAGCCGCGGCGCAAAATCACACGCAACCAGCTCCGGCAAATCCGCCAGCTGTGACGCCGCCCAGCGCCGCGAGTTCAAACTCGCCAAGTCCGGGCGCGACGGCGCAAGGCGTGACGTCACCTCAGGCGGCCGCTCCGGTTTACCGCCGCTACTTCGCCATCGTCGACGCCAGCCACGGCGGTGACGATCACGGAGAAACTCTCAGCGCGTCGTTATTGGAAAAGGACGTGACGGTCGCACTCGCGCGAAGCCTGCGTACCGAACTCGAGAGCCGCGGCATCACAACTCTAGTGCTGCGCGACTCCGACGCGAACCTCTCAGTCGATCAGCGGGCAATTTTCGCCAACGCCAGTCACCCTGCCATCTACATCGCGCTACATGCGGCTTCGAGCGGCCATGGCATCCGCGTTTATACCTCTCTGCTTCCTTATGGCGACGACGATCGCGGCCCGTTTCACTCCTGGACCAATGCCCAGCGCGCCTGGCTGCCTCTGAGCCAGAGTGCGGCATCAGCCGTCGCCGCAGAATTGCAGAAGCGCCAGATCCCCGTGCGCACGCTGGCCGCTCCGCTACGTCCGCTCAACAATGTGACCGGAGCCGCCATCGCCGTCGAAGTCGCGCCTCAGGGATCGGATCTGTCGCAACTCACCGCGCCCGATTACCAGCAACTGGTCACGGGAGCAGTAGCGACCGCTATCGCATCGGCGCATGAACAACTGGCGGTCGCGCCATGATTCGAGATATGAGCCGAATGACTCTTTCCACCGCGAGGACGCAACCATGATCCCCCGTCATCTTGTGATCGCGATGGCTTTGCTGCTGGTGGTAGCGTTGAGCTTGAGCTTCTACGCTTGGCATTTCCGTAAAACGGCAGTGGCTGCGCCGCTCGCATCCAGCGACACTCGTCCCCTGGCTCCGCCGGTAGCCGGACCCACCGAGCGGGTCACGCTCTTCGTTGCTCACGATGACGAAGGCATTCTTCGCGCTGAGTCAGCACGGATACCCATGCCTTCCGGACGGCAGCAGCGCGCTGAGGAACTCTTGCGCGCTCTGCTATCGCTCTACCTCGACAAATCTTCGCCCCACGTGCTTGGCCCGGGCGCGGACGTGCGCAGCGTTTTTCTGGTCGATCCCGGAGTCGCGGTCATCGACCTCAATTCCGCCTTCGCCGACACCCACCGGTCCGGCGCTCTGGTCGAGGAGTTGATCGTGGCGTCGCTGATCCACACCATCTCCGTCAATACGCCGGGCGTGATCAAAGTAAAAATTCTGGTCGACGGGAAAGAACGCGAGACGCTGGCGGGCCACGCCGACCTCTCCGACTACTATGACGTGACGGCGGTGAATCAACTCGCCGTGCAACTGCAATAACGACGACGCCGTCGGCTTCAGTCGTCGTACCTTGTCCTGCAGACCTTCAACCAAGCGGAGATCTCTAGCGCGATCTGTGATCCTATACAATCTCGGATAATGTTCTATCGTTCCGATAACCGTTCTCCAGACCAACTCCGGCCCGTCAAGCTCACTCCGGATTTCATCAGCACGGCCGAGGGCTCCGTCCTCATTGAGGTCGGCAACACGCGGGTGATCTGCACTGCCTCAATCGAAGAGACGGTCCCGCAGTTCATGCGCAACTCGGGCAAGGGATGGATTTCCAGCGAATACAGCATGCTTCCGCGCTCCACGCTGACCCGGACTCCGCGCGAAGCCGCAAAGGGACGCCAGAGCGGGCGCACCCATGAGATCCAGCGTCTGATCGGCCGCAGCCTGCGCGCCGCCACCGATCTCGCGCGCCTCGGCGAGCGCACCATCTGGATCGACTGCGACGTAATCCAGGCCGATGGCGGCACGCGCACGGCTTCGATCACGGGAGCCTTCGTCGCGCTTGGCCTGGCTCTCGAAAAATTGGTGGATGCAGGAACGTTGGCCGCGGTCCCGCTGAGAGATTTTGTTGCGGCAGTGAGTGTGGGAATTGTCGACGGAGAAATTCTGCTGGATCTGGCTTACGAAGAAGACTCGCGCGCCGACGTCGACATGAATTTCGTCATGACGGCCGGCAACAAATTGATCGAAGTTCAGGCCACCGCCGAACACCAGGTCTTCGACGAGCACCAGTTAGCCGAGATGCTCGCGCTGGCGAAACAAGGAGTGCAGCAGTTGATCGCCAGCCAGCAGGCTGTTTTGAACAAGCTGACACTGAGGCGGTAAGATCGCCGCCGTCGAGTTCGATTGCGGGTGCGCTATTTTTGTTCCGCCTTTTTTTCCGCGACTTTCTTCTGCGCCTCTACGGTCCATGGCGGGACTACGTTATTTTCACGGGCATACGCCACCATCTGGCCGAGGTGTTCATGCGCGTCGGCGACCAGGATGTACACCACGTCTCCCGCATTCGCCTCGGGACCAAGCTTCGGGAGCAACTTTGCGAAATCGGCGTTGCTCATGCTGCTTATGGCCCTCTGCGTGAACTCCCACGATTTGTTCAGCTCCGCGACGATCTGTGCTCTATCGGTTGTCGATTTTTCAAAGGTCTTGCCCTTGAAGCCTTCCGGTGGCGTAACTCCCATGAGGGAGAGAATGCCGTAGCGCTCCCCAGCAACGTGCAGTAACACCTCGGCGAACGAGCGCGAGTCCTCAGATGGGCGCCAGGTCAGTTTGCCGGCGGGAAGCACATTGGCAAGCTCGACGAACTTCTTCTGAACGCCTTCCAGGTCGAGAAGGGATTGTCCTTTCATGTCGTAGCTCGGAGCTGTGTGGTCGGTCGTGGCGGAATTCTGATCGGGTGCTGCGGCGAGCGCCCCAAGGCTCAGGCCAATAATAACCAGCAGCAATGCGGGAAACATGCGTTTCATGGTGATTCTCCTGTGATGTATCTCTCAGAAATAGTCGAGGCCTTTCTTATACCAGCGCGGAGTCCGTTGGTCGCTACGGTTGGACACGCTTTTGTTTGCATTCGAGCCGACAACCGGTCTATCGGTCCCGTCGTTTCAGCGCGGGCCAACATTCGGGCTTGCCGTCGCTTCCGCCATCGACATCCTTCGTGCATAATGTGTGACGTTCCACCCCGCCTACGCATGACCGAATACCAGCATTTGAACGTGGATGAACTTCTTCACGTCGCCATCGAGTCCGAGCAACTCTCCGACGAGGCGCGTTTGGCCCTAGAAGCGGAGCTCCGAACCAGAAGGATTTCCGCCGCCGATATCGACTCGTACAGAGTGGACTATGTGGCTGCAGATAGGGCGGAAGGTGCAAGAACCGCAAACAGGCTCGCTGGCATGTCTTACAGTCGAGGTTTTGGCAAGAAATACCTCGGCAGAGCCCGCCGCCGTCGTGATCCGTTGGGCAAGTTCGATGAGTACGACACGACCCTGTGGTTTATCGTTTTCTGGTTTCCAGTTTTCCCTATTGCGAGTTTCACAGTGCGGAGAGACCTGACGCGCTGGCTGGGCCTAACTTTTGCGTCCGATGAAAACCCGCTCCAGCGCCATGCGCGAGACTGGGAGCAGATTCTTCTAACGTGGGTTAAAGCGTCTGCACTCCTTTTAGCACTGCGTCTGTCGTACTTGATGCTGTTGCGGCGGCGGTAGTCCAACCCGATTAGCCGAGTCCGATTGTTCGCCCACCAGCATGCCCGGCCCCACGCGGTTTTCCTCCCCACTTGATACAATTGTCAGTTCCACGCACTCATCTTTTCCGCTCTGATAGGAGGATTCTCATGAAGCTTACCCCGGGCAAACTTGCCGGCCTGAAGAAAGTATCGAACGAGCGCGGCGTCATCGCGGCCGCTGCTATGGACCAGCGTGGTTCGCTGCAGAAATCGCTGGCTAAAGAAAAAGGCGGCGATGTCTCCGACGCCATGATGGAAGAATTCAAAACGCTGGTCACCGAAGTCCTGACGCCGCACGCCAGCGCGATTCTGCTTGATCCTGAGTGGGGACTGCCCGCATCGAAGCGCCGCGCCAAGAACGCCGGCCTGCTGCTCGCCTATGAAAAGACTGGATACGACAAGACCGGTCCCGGACGCCTGGGCGATCTGCTCGACCACTGGTCGGCGCGGCGATTGAAGGAAGCGGGCGCCGATTGCGTCAAGATTCTGCTCTACTACACGCCCGACGATCCGAAGCCGGTCAACGACATCAAGCATGCCTGGGTCGAGCGTATTGGCGACGAGTGCCGTGCCAACGACATCCCCTACTTCCTGGAGTTCGTTGGATACCAGGAAGGCGCCGACGAGAAGGGTCTCGATTATGCGAAGAAAAAACCGCACATCGTGACCGAGAGCATGCGCGAGTTCAGCAAAGACCGGTACGGGGTCGACGTCCTGAAAGTCGAAGTGCCGGTGAACATGAAGTTTGTCGAAGGCGTGAAGTGCTTTGGGGGAAGCAAGGCCTATACCAAGCAGGAAGCCATCGACCTTTTCCACAAAGCCGCGAACGTCGCGACCAAGCCGTTTATTTATTTATCGGCCGGCGTCAGCAACGCGGAATTCAGCGAGACGCTCGAACTCGCCGGAGAGTCCGGAGTGAAGTTCAACGGTGTGCTCTGCGGCCGCGCCACCTGGAAAGACGGCATCCCGATCTACGCCAAGCAAGGCGCAGCGGCCTTCCGCAAGTGGCTGGAGACTGAAGGCGTAAAGAACATCAATAACGTCAACGACAAGCTGAAGAGCGCGACCAGTTGGCACGGAATCTATGAGACCGAACCGGCGCTCGTAGGCGCGTAAATCGATACCTACCCTGTGGCGCGGGCGACTCGCCCGCGCCTTTTTCATTCTGCAACAAAAGTCCGCAACCGCCAGAGCGCAATCAGGCCAAGCAACATGAGATTTGGAAACAGCAGTGGTGCAAAGGGCGGCGCTCCGTCAACGAAGTTTTTGAACGGCTGGGTCGACGGTCCGTGCAGATTTCCTGCTGCGTGCAGAAAAAATCCCCACACTCCGACCCCAGCCTCGGCGAGCAGGATGAGAGCGCAGAGAGAAATGAATCCCTGCGAAACCCGCACCAGGAGCGGGGTAATCAGAAATCCCACAGCAACCGCGCTCGCACCCACGGCCACCCACTCCAGGGGATGAAAGAAACCGTTTGCCGCGTGGTCGCTGAGACTGAAGACAAAGTTGCCGATGAAGCCGCCGAGAGTGAACAGGAGTACCCACTGAGCCCACTCCATGGAATCAGGATCGACCATACGGTTCAGCACCAGCAGGAATCCCAGCCCGGTGTAGGCGAGAGGCGCGGCAAATGGCGCCGAGTAAGTCAGGCTCTTGATGGTGCGCTCGTAGAAAAAGGAACTGTCCAGGTGCAAAACCACGCCGGTAAGGCCGATCAGGATCGCACTCCATCCCACAAGGTAGCCGAGATCAACCCAAACCGCCCTCCAGCGCAACCTGAGCGCTAGGCCGGCCAGCAGGACCAGTGGAGCAAGCGCCGAAAAATAGAGCGGGATGTATTCGGCTGCCTTGCGAAAATCATTGACCGAGTGGGCAAGATAAATGTCGAAGGTCAGGAAGCCGAGGTTCACTATCGCGAATATCTCGACCAGAAACCAGGGCTCCGCCCACCAGTGGTTCGCCGGTGAAACGCTATTTCTTTCCGCCATGGGTTCTCCTGAGATCTTCCGCCATGGCCTTGAGTTCGGCGGTCTTGCGCAGCATCGGATAGTTCCCGTGCCACTGCACGAAGTCCGCGCCGCCCATGAAGGCGCCGTGTTTGGCCGTGCGGCCGTCGTAGTGCCAGAAATCGAAGTAGACGAAATCAATGGGTTGCGAGAACGGCGGTCCATTCAAAACTCCATCTTTACGAAGACTGTCGACGATAGACTTCGCCGCAGAAACTTTCTCGTTCGTAGCTTGCACCGTTTTTTCCGCCCTCTCATAGACTGGATCGACGATCGCCGGGGTATGGCACTGCCCGCACACTTGCTTCATCTTGGCCTGTGCCGTCGCATAGTTCGGCCGCTTCTCGGTAATCGCATTGGCCAGATAATAGGAAAGCCGCTCAGAGGGATCGTGCGTAATTCCCAACCCATTGATCCCGCTCATGTGACAGGTCGCGCAGGTGGGAACGAACATGTCGCGCGTGGTCAGATTCTTGGGATCGGCATCGAGGTTCAGCAGCTTTTCCTGCGCTGCAAACATTACGCCGTGCTTTGACTCTTCATAGATCTCGATCTGTGAATGATCCGGCCCCATGTGACATTGCCCGCACGTGCTGGGCAGCCGCGCAATCGCCACCGAACTGGTATGCCGCGTGTGGCATGAGGTACAGGTGCCAATCGTTCCGTCTGGGTTAGGCTTGCCGACGCTGTGGCATTGCTCGCAGCCACTGGCCATCGCAGGGCTGCCTTCGGAAACTACAAACGGATGCGGCGGGCGCCGCGTGCCTCCCGGCTGGTAGGTCTCGGAAAAATTCACCTGCTCAGGAGTCAGCCCCTTCTCGCCGTAAATTGCCGCCCACGACGGCGCCGCGTGCCGGCTGCGCATAAACTGCTGATAAATTTGCTCGTGGCAACTGCGACAGTTCCCGGCAGTCAGCCGTGTTTTGGAAATTACGAATCCGTGATGATCTTTCTTGTCTTGTCCTGGAGCAGGCTGGTGGCAATCGAGGCAGTTCACGCTCTTCAGCGCGTGCTTGCTCATTTCATATTCGTGCACCACGGAGTACTGCAGCCGCTCGTGGCATTCCGCGCACTTGCCCGAGGCACGCACGAAATCAGCACCGGGCTGGTCAGTCTCGACTCGAGGCCGGGCGCGATTGATGAGAAATGCTGAGAGGATCAGGGCAAAGGCTATTACTACTGCAATGAATACCGAGCGAAAGGACATGCAGACCTCCGTGGGCCCGCTGCGACATTCGAACTCAGGTAGTGTAGCCCAGAAAGTTGCTCGAGAACTCTACTCAGCCGCCATCTTCCGCTGCCTAATTGCCAGAATTGAACACCGCGTCGAACAGGCCGTGGGCGCAGTAACATCTCGCTCGTTAAAATACATGCATGTCTACCGCACTCATCACCGGAGCCTCCGGTGGCATTGGATACGAACTCGCCAAGCTTTTCGCGCGCGACCATCACAACCTGGTTCTGGTGGCCCGCAGCGCAGACAAGTTGGCGCAGGTCGCAACCGAACTGCAAGCCCACGGGATTACCGTGAAAACAATTGCCGTTGACCTGGCCGAACGGCCCGCGCCAAGATTCGTGTTCGATCAACTCCAGCGGGAACGTATCGCGGTCGACGTTCTCATCAACAACGCGGGATTCGGAGCATTCGGCGATTTCGCGCAGATGCCGGAAGAAGACATTCTCGGCCAGATCAGCCTCAACATCACTGCCCTCACTGAACTCACGCGGCTGTTTCTGCCGCCGATGATTGCGCGCCGGAGCGGGCGCGTGATGAATGTCGCATCCACTGCCGGATTTCAGCCCGGCCCGCTCATGGCCGTCTACTACGCGACCAAGGCTTACGTGATTTCATTCTCCGAGGCGATCGCGAACGAGTTGCAGAAGTCGGGAGTCTCTGTAACCTGCTTCTGTCCCGGAGCGACTCACACCGGCTTTGCCCAACGCGCCGGCACCGAGAAGTCGCGGCTGTTCAAACAACTCGGGGCCATGGGTGCGGAGAGGGTCGCGCTCGACGGCTACCGCGCTCTCATGGAGGGCCGCACGCTCGCGATCAGCGGCGCGCACAATTGGCTGGTAGCGCAATCTACACGCCTCGCGCCGCGAATTACTGGTTACCGCCATTTCGCGCTGGGTGGCCGAAAAAGTCGAGTAATCCCTTATGCCAGTGCTGGAACGGCCCCCAGACGTGCTTCGCCAGTTTTCGCGCCGCAACGTGGATACGTTCGAAACGCCGTTCCGGCGTCATCCAGACGAGGTTACCGATGGATCCTGCGTATCATGCGGGACGCAACTTTTGAGACGGTGCTGGGTTTGTTTTTTGATGGCGCATGCGCGGTTTGGCCAAATCCCGCACCCAGTGCAGCTTTACAAATCCATGCGCTAGCTTTGCAAAGCTTTACCAACGCAATTGATACCGTTCCAGGCGAGGGCCGAGTCTATTGGATTGAATGAATCGAAAGCGCCATCGGGAGCTTTCGCCAGGAGAAACACAATGGCGAATCATCACTGCCGTCGAAACGTTTCGTCCAACTCTTTCGTTTCAACTTTCTTTCCAACTCTGGCCGCAACCACAACGAAGCTAGCTGTCGCCGTCGCGACAACTTTCTTGTTCGCATTCACCTGCCTTGCGCAGGAAACATCGCAGCCCAGCCAACAACCGGATCCGCAAAGTCAGGCAACGGCGCAGCCACTTGTGGTCACCGTTCCCGCCGGAACCAGAATTGCGCTCGTGCTCACGCATCCGATCCAGAGCCGCTACGTGCACCGTGGCGACACGGTCTACGCCCAGGTCACGGTCTCCCGTGAACTCGGGGAACGAGGTTGTGATTCCACCGGGCACATTTGTGCAAGGCACCGTTGACAAACTCGAGCAGAAAGGCGGACGCGGAGAACTGCATCTTCAATCGATATCGATGACTTTCCCCGACGGCTACGTCGCGCCGGTCTCCGGCCCTGTAACGCTGGAGAGCACAGACGGCTATGCCTTGAAAGATCCCGGTAATGGCAGGTTCTTCGCCGGCTTCGCATTGCCTGCGGCCGGGGCGGGACTCGGCGCGCTGATCGGCCACTTCGCCGCCAGTTCGAACAGCAGCACGATCACCAGCACCCTGCCGCCCGGCTGTACTGGGCCTCCGCCGGGGTGCCTTTCGTCCAGCCTGACGGTCCCTCCTAACAAAGGGGAAAGCACAGTGATCGGTGCCGCGGTTGGCGGAGCCGTTGGTTTCGTGGCGTCATTGTTTCTGCTCACCGGTTCCCACAATTTCTTTATGGACGTGGGATCGCCGGTGGAGATGATGCTGCAGCAGCCTTTGCCGTTGAAGCAAGACCAGGTTGCTGACGCAGTGCGGCAGTCAGAACAACACCCAGTCGCCGAGCAACCCATCGCGCAGCGTCCGGTGGTGCGTTCGTCGTTAAACGCCGATCACGGCACCTGCTACACCCCAGGCACGCCGGGCACACCCCCCACCGTCATCCCAGGGACACCTGCCATCGGCAATTCACCGGGTACGCCTGACACAGTCATTCCCGGAACACCGCCAACCCCTGGAACGCCATATCCGTGCCCGTAGGATGTCCTGCTTGTGTAGGGCGGACGCCTTCGTCCGCCCTTGCAGCGACTATGAGAGTCAGAAATGCATCCGGGATTCGCGGATCGTGGGGGGGCTTCATCCTCGTTGTTGTAGTCTCTATATTCGGAACTGACTTCGCTGAAGCCGAACCCATGCCCACACTCATCCCGCAATCCACGCGTATCGCTGCCGCCGGAAACAAACCAAAACTCATCGACGAATACGTCGGCCGCGTCAGTTCGAAGACGTCCGCGGCCAGCATCGCCCAAATGCACAGCCCCGAAGGATGGCTCGAACCCGGCCAGACTCCCGAGTTCGACGAATTTACCATCGTGCTAAAGGGGATGCTGCGGGTTAAACATAAGACCGGCACACTCGACGTTCGTGCCGGACAAGCGGTCATCGCGCATGCCGGCGAGTGGGTGCAGTACTCCACGCCGGAAGATGGGGGCGCGGAGTACATCGCCGTTTGCCTACCTGCGTTCTCCATGGAAAGCGTTCACCGGGACGAGTGAGAGCACACAGAACCATTCCCTTCTCGATACACAAAGTAATAAGACACATACACATCGGGGAGGATACAGATGCGAACCAAGATCGAGATCGATGACCAATTGATGCGCCAAGCCATGCGTAGCAGCGGAGCCAAGACCAAGAGAGCCACGGTGGAAGAAGGCTTGCGTTTATTAGTCGAAACCTACGGCCAGACAGGCATCCGCCGCCTCAGGGGTAAAGTGCGATGGCATGGGAACCTGGAAGAATCGCGCCGCGGCCGGGCAGCAGAATAGCCGGCGCATGATCATCATCGATATCACGGTGTGGATTGATTATCTCGAGGGCACAACCAATTCCGCCACCGCCTGGCTAGATCGAGAACTGGGAAGGCATCGCATGGCCCTGACCGATCTGATCCTGTGCGAGATACTGCAGGGGATTCGGAAGCAAGCTGACTTCGTAAGGTACGCGATCATCTTCTAAGATTCGAAGTCTTTGCCGGCGGCGGCGTTAGTCTGACTATCGCAGCCGTGCAAAATTACCGGACCCTGCGGGAGAGCGGCTACACAGTATCAAAGACAATCGACTGTTGGATCGCCACTTTCTGCCTCGAGGGTGGTCATCGGCTCTTGCACCGGGACCACGACTTCGACGCTTTCGAGAAGATCTTGGGACTTCAGGTAGTCCGCCTCTGAAGGCGTCGTTGCCTTATTCTTCTCCCGCATAATATCCGGGCCGTGCCGCAATGTGGAAGGAATAGCGTAGAGCTTTAGGAAGCAGCAGCTTCACGCTGATCTTGTGCCACTTGCCGTCACGCGGCGCTGCTTGCGGCTGGTAGGCCAGCAGATACTGATGACGCAGCTGGGTTCCGATGGCGCGAGTCACACCGGGCATGTCGTTCGCGTTGGAAAGCGAAAACGAACGTCCGCCGGTCTGCTCGGCTACATTCTGCAAGAGTTCCGGCCCCAGTAATTCTTCCTGGGTCGCAACATAGCGATCAAAAGTGCCGACCGCGTACAGCACCACATCGGATTCCCGAATCATGGCCTTCACGTCGTGCTCGCTGTAACGGCTGTGATTGTCGCCGCCGTCACTGATAATCAGAAGCGCCCGCCGTGCGTAGCGCGCGCTCCGCATCTTTCTAAGGCCCATGTAAATGGCGTCGAGCAGAGATGTCTGGCCTTTGGAACGGGCAGTAAGCAGATCGTTCTCAATGTGCTCGACGCTGGTGGTGAAATCGGTCACGAGCTGCGGCATATCAGCAAAGGTGATGAGGAAAAATTCATCCTGCGGGTTGGCCGCGTCGCAGAATTGCGCCACCGCATCGCGCGCGCGTTCGAGCTTGTCTCTCATACTGCCGCTGGTGTCGACCAGGACGCCCACGGACACGGGCGTGTCTTCATTCGAGAAATTCTTGATCTCCTGCGGCTTCTTGCCGTCAAAGAGCTGAAAGTTCTCCTGATTCAATCCGGTAACTGGCCGATTCAGGTTATCGGTAACGTTGACCGGAACCATCACCAGATCGACGCTGGTGCGGATCAGCCCGGTACGGGGGTCGCCGACCACGCTCGGAGAGAAGGCCGCGCTCGCCACGTCGATCGGATCCCCGTGCGGAACGACTCCCCGGCGAACGACGTGAACGTCATCGATAGCACTCTGCGCCAGGGCTACCGGGGCCACGACTGTCGGAGCAAGAACATAGCCGGCCACAAGAATGAGAAAACTGCAGGAAATCACGCGGAGAGAAATCGAACGCACCGGAGGCATGGCTGGCACCGTCCCAAACTTCTATCGGCAGCGCGACAACGTGCATTAGTCGCGCTCGTTCTATTTGTCGTTGTAGGACGAATCCAATGGGCGGGCAAGGAAAGACCCCGAAGGTGTCAAACGGAAGTAACTCTGATTCGGGATGGCGCACGCACCGTCGAGCTTTGCTCGACCGGACAGCCGGGGGCGGCTGTCCCCACATAACTTTTTCTTGGTAGAAGCCAGCAGATGGAAACTGCCTTCACTCCCACTCAATCGTCCCCGGAGGCTTCGAGGTAACGTCATACACTACGCGGTTTACGCCCTTCACCTCATTCACGATCCGCGTCGAGATGGTTTTCAGCACTTCGTGCGGCAGTGCTACCCAGTCGGCGGTCATGCCATCTTCGGAACTTACCGCCCGGATCGCGCACGTGTAAGCGTAGGTGCGCATGTCGCCCATCACGCCGACCGACATCACCGGCAGCAGCACAGCGAACGACTGCCAGATTTTCGTATAGAGTCCGGCTTCTTTGATTTCGGTGATGACGATGTCGTCGCACTCGCGCAGAACGGCAAGGCGTTCTGGCGTGACTTCTCCGAGGACGCGTACGGCAAGGCCCGGTCCGGGGAACGGCTGCCGCTGCAGGATTTCGTCCGGCATACCAAGATCGCGACCAATTTTACGGACTTCATCTTTGAAGAGATCTTTCAGCGGCTCGATCAGCTTAAGCTGCATCTTCTTCGGCAAGCCGCCGACATTGTGATGCGACTTGATCACCTGCGACGGTCCGCGCACCGATCGCGACTCGATCACGTCTGGATAGAGCGTCCCCTGCACCAGCCATTTGACCTTGCCTTCGGTCTTTTCAATGCGGCGGGCTTCCTTTTCGAAGACTTTGATGAATTCGTTGCCGATGATCTTACGTTTCTTCTCGGGATCGGTGACGCCCTTGAGTTTGTCCAGAAAACGATCCGTCGCGTCGACGGCGTCTACGTGCAGTTTGAGTTTGTCGCGCAGCGTCTTCTGCACTTTCTCAAACTCGTTCTTGCGCAGCACGCCATTGTTCACGAAGACGCAGGTCAGTCGCGATTTTCCTTTCGCGTCGCGCATGGCGCGATCAACAAGCACAGCTGCAACGGATGAATCTACTCCACCCGAAAGCGCGCAGATGGCGCGTCCGGTTCCCACCTGCTGTTTGATTTGCTCGACCGTCGAATCGATAAAGCGTTGCGGCGTCCAAGTCGGCTTGGCTCCGCAGATCTGGAAGATGAAGTTCTTCAGCATCTGCGTGCCGTGCGGCGTGTGGTGAACCTCGGGATGAAACTGCACCGCGTACCACTTCTTCGCTGTGTTCTGAATGCCTGCGACGGCGTAGTGCGTTTTCGCCATCAGTTCGAAGCCGGGAGGCAGTTCGAGCGCCTCGTCGCCATGCGACATCCAGACCGCTAGCTTCTTGGCCAGTCCCTGAAACAAGATCGAATCCGAGACGATGTCAATCTCCGCGCGGCCGTACTCGCGCTTGGCAGCCGGGCGCACTTTGCCACCGAGAGTGTGCACCATGAACTGCAATCCGTAACAAATGCCGAGCACGGGCACGCCCAGTTCGAAGACGCGAGGATCGGCCGGCGGTGCGTCTTTGTCGTAGACCGACCACGGCGCTCCCGAGAGAATGATCCCCACGGGATCGCAGCTTTTCACCTCATCGAGCTTGGCCGTGCAGGGCAGCACGACGGAGAACACATTCTGTTCGCGGATGCGGCGGGCGATGAGTTGTGTATACTGCGCGCCGAAGTCAAGGATAACGATGGATTGGCCCAGAGAGGATGGGGACGGAGAAGACGGCTTGGTACGTGATTGGTGTTCCACGGATGAGTTTCTCAAATTCGGGGAGATCGTGTAAAGGAGATCGTTGAATCGGTACTCCTTTCGTAGAGACATTGCTTGTAACGCCTCTCTCTCCACCATTCCTGGCGCCGCCGTAGAGACGTAACAAGTTACGTCTCTACGAATTGAATCGGGAGAATCGGGACGTCGCTCAGGATCGGTTCTTCTCTGTCGATGGTCGTCTGGACGGGCGGCGCGGGCGCAGATGGCGGAGGAACGAACGGCTGCGGAGCGGGCGGCATCATCGGCGCCAATACTACCTGCGGCATTTCGGCGATGCATACGTATCCCGCCAGGCGGGCCATGTAGAACCAGTCGGCAAGCGCAAAATACAGCAGGGCCACAAAAATCGTCCCGACCAGAACCAGCCGCCACGGCAGAGCTCCGCTAAGGCCTAGAGGGATAGACGCCATTACGGACGCGCCGACGAGGGCAACCAGATGTGCCAGTCCAGTCCAGGCGCTGACGGCGAAAACTGCGCCGGTACGCTCGCGGCAGAGAGTCACTGCGGCGGAGATCGCGCCCGCCGCGCCTTCGCCGTCGCGAACCGCGAACATCCCAGCCAGCGATAACAGCCAGTTCAGCACGAGCCATGCGACCCACACCAACGCCGCCAGTGGCAGAAAGAGCATGAAGGCCAGGCCTGGTTGAGGATCGGCAGCGGGCGAGGCAAAGCCCGCCAGAACCGTGGCGCCGAGCATCCCCACTATGGCAGCCAGCGCTACGGCCACGCGCAGAAAGTTAAGCCGGACTAATGCTACAAATGGCCGGGAAGTAATCGTTGAATCGCGGCCTGCAACTTCTTCCTCGCTGCTGTCCATAACTCCGCTGGCAGAGATGCTGCAAGCAGGGTGTCTACGAAAATAGTCTTGCAGGCTCCTCACCGTTGCGATTCGCCCTAGAGAACCCGCTATGATCCAAAGCAGAGCGAGCAGGAAAGCCGCCACCATTCCAGCCACTGCGACGCGACCCAGTGTCCCCCGGAAAATGTGCGCGATCGCCTCGGCCACGAGATAAGGCTGGCGCGTACGCAGAAACAGAAGTTCGCCGCTGGTTACCGGCAAGCTGTCGAGATATTGGAAGAGCCCGAAAAGGAAGAGCGCCGCGGCGGTTCCACCAACGGTCCAGCGCCACGCAATTTCTGCGAACGTCAGTGAAGGCCGGCGGAACGCGACGCGAAAGCCTTCGGAAGTAGAGGAAACGCGAGTCATGCGAGATCAGGATAACTCATCCCCCTGTCATGCTGAGCGGAGCAACTGCTTCACGAAGTGAAGCGGCGGCGGAGTCGAAGGACCCCTACGCCGACGGCGCGTCTCGTGAACCGTCAGGGAGTTCTTAATATACGATTCCGCACTGCGCGCTGCGCTGAGAACGCCTCTCAGCATTCGCTTCACTGAGGGCTAGGTAGGGGGTTCTTCGACTGCGTGGCGGCTTCGCATTCGCGAACCAGCCACTCCGCTCAGAATGACAATTTCGGCGGACGAAGAGTAGGGGCTACTTCAAAACAAGATTCAGCAGCTTGCCGGGAACATATATCTTCTTCACAATTTGCTTTCCAGCGAGGACAGCCTTCATTTTTTCGTCGGCAAGCGCCGTTTCGACGACGAAGTCTTCCGTGGCATCGGCGGGTACGACGACTTTGCCGCGCAACTTTCCGTTGATCTGCACCGGGATTTCAAGTTCTTCTTCCTTCGCCAGTTCAGCGTCGTACTTCGGCCAGGCCGCTTTGAGCAGGCTTCCCTTTTCGCCTAGCATCTCCCAGAGTTCGTGTGCGAGATAAGGCGCGAAGGGGGCGAGCAACAAAACAACATTGCGCTGCACGTCGGCCAGGAACGGAGCCGGCACGGCGTTGCGCGCGATCGCGTCTTCGGCTCCGTAGAGAACGTTGACCAACTCCATAATTGCCGAGACACAAGTATTGAAGTGCCAGCGTCCTTGAAAATCATCGCTCACTCGTTTGATGGTTTGGTGGAGCTTGCGCTGGACGGCGCGTGCCTCGGGCGAGAGAGACGTTGCAAGCATCGTCTCTACGGAGGCTTTTTCAGTCCTCCCACCATGACGCACTACGAAGCGATAGACCCTTCCCAAGAATCGCTGGATGCCTTCCACGCCTGAATCCTGCCAGTCAAGATCGCGATCGGGCGGAGCGGCAAACAAGCTGTTGAGGCGTGCCGCATCAGCGCCGTAGCGCGCGACCATCTCATCGGGCGAAACTACATTGCCCAGGCTCTTCGACATCTTTGCGCCGTCTTTGATCACCATGCCCTGCGTGAACAGGCGCTCGACCGGTTCATCGTTGGTAATCATGCCGAGATCGCGCATGAACTTCGTCCAAAAGCGTGAGTAGATGAGGTGCAGGATCGCATGCTCGACACCGCCAATGTACTGATCGATGCCATGATCGCCGAACCAGTACTGAGCAATCTTTCCATCGAAGGGTGCGCGGTCATTATGCGCGTCAGTGTAGCGGTAGAAATACCAGGACGAATCGACGAACGTGTCCATGGTGTCAGTCTCGCGCCGCGCCGGGCCACCGCACCTGGGACACGTCGCGTTGACGAACTCCGGCACACGGCTGAGGGGAGATCCGCCGGTCGAACTCACGTCAACGTTGTCGGGCAGGATCACCGGTAAATCTTTTTCCGGAACTGGGACGATCCCGTCTTTGTCGCAGTAAAGCATCGGAATCGGCGTGCCCCAATAGCGTTGGCGCGAGATGCCCCAGTCTTTGAGCCGGTACGTGACTGTGGCTTTGCCGAAGCCCTTCTTCTCGGCTTCTGCCACCATCTTCTTGATCGCATCCGCGCAACTGAGCCCGCCGTAGACTCCGGAGTTGATCAGCATGCCTTCGTGAGCCACGAACGGAAGCTGAGGCTCAGCCATCGTCTCTTCGGGATCGTTCGCAATCGGCAGCACGACCAGGCGGATCTCAAGCTTATATTTCTTGGCGAACTCGTAGTCGCGCTCATCATGTGCCGGCACGCTCATGATGGCGCCGGTACCGTAATCCATCAGGATGTAGTTGGCGACCCACACGGGCACCTTCTCGCCATTGAATGGATTGATGGCATAGCGTCCAGTCGGAACGCCATGCTTCTCGATCTCGCCAATGTCTCCGTCCTCTCGAGCTTTGCGCTGCTCTTCAATGAGCTGATCGACTTTCGCACGCAGGTCGGGATTCTCCGCCGCGAGATCGTTAACGATCGGATGCTGCGGCGCGAGCTGTACCGATGTTGCTCCGAAGATGGTGTCTACGCGTGTAGTGAAGACACTGATCGTCGCGCCGCCCGGCCCGAAGCCCGTATGAGGCTGCGAGTAATCGAGTTTGAAATCGACCAGCGTGCCTTCGCTGCGGCCGATCCAGTTGCGCTGCATGGTGCGCACTTTTTCCGGCCAGTTGCCGAGCCTATCCAGATCACGCAACAATTCGTCGGCATATTTCGTGATGCGAAGAGCCCACTGCTCGAGTTCGCGTTGCTCGACGATCGTGTCTTCATGGCGCCAGCAGCGGCCGTTGACAACCTGCTCGTTGGCCAGAACCGTGCAGCACTTCGGGCACCAGTTGACCCGGCTCTTCTTGCGATAGGCCAATCCCTTCTCGTAAAACTTGAGAAAGAACCACTGGTTCCAGCGGTAATATTCGGGGAAGCAGGTCGTGACTTCGCGCGACCAGTCGTAGGCGAAACCGAGGCGCTTCATCTGCGCCTTCATATTGGCGATATTGCGTAGTGTCCACTCGCGCGGCGGAACGTTGGCGGAGATGGCTGCGTTCTCCGCGGGCAATCCGAACGAATCCCAGCCCATGGGATGAAGCACGTTGTATCCGTTCATCCACATGTAGCGGGCCAGCGCATCGCCGATCGCGTAGTTGCGCACGTGCCCCATATGCAGAGCGCCCGAGGGATAAGGCAGCATCTCAAGCACGTAGTATTTCTTCTTCGCGGAGTCAGGCTCGGCGGCGTAAAGCTGCAAGTCGCTCTGCCAGCGTTCGAACCACTTCATCTCGACGCGCTGAGGATCGTAGCGCTCGTCTCGGGAACCGTTTGCGGTGACGGTATTCGTTTCAGATTTTTCGTGCGGCGGCATAGGTGGCTAGTCGTAGATTACTGAGCCTTCGATTCTACAACGACCCGTCGTAGAGACGTAACTTGTTGGGCCTCTCTCACCACAAGCGCGACGGATCGTGGCGACATTGGAAATCCCTACGCCACCAGTTTCTTTAGCGCATCCACGTTCCTGCGGTCGTCCCCAGGCTTGGCAACCGGCGTCTCGGCGATGAATGCCGCGTGCGCCAGGCGCAGATCGTTGAGCAGAATCCGGAACGGCTCCTTGCCGATCATTCCCTTCCCGATCTGCTCGTGGCGATCGAGTTTCGATCCGCGGGCAGCCTTGGCGTCGTTGCAGTGCACGACTTTGACGTTGTTCAGCCCGACGGTTGCGTCGAGGTCGCGCAGAGTCTGGTAGAGTCCCTCTTCGCTAACGATGTCGTATCCAGCTACATGAGTGTGGCAGGTGTCTATGCAAGCTCCGGCAGGAACGATCCCGCGCAAACATTCGATCACTTCTGCCACCTGCTCAAAACTGCCGCCCAGAGAAAATTCGGCCCCGGCCGTGTTCTCAATGAGGATCGTCAGTCCGCCGGCCGCGAGATCCAACCCCTGCGTGGCGGCTGCGATGGTGGCAGCGGTTCGAAGCAGACCCTGCTCGCGGTCGGCCCCGCGAAAAGAGCCCGGATGCAGGACGAGATATTCGGCACAGAGTGACAGTGCCCGCTCGACCTCGCCGCGAAATGCTTCCATCGACTTCTGGAGAAAGAGTTCATTCGAGCTGGCCAGATTAACCAGGTAGTTGGTGTGAATCACCAGCGGTTTGAGATTATATTTTCCGCGCAGGCGGTTCATCTCCGCACACTGTAATTCGCCGAGTTCGTATGGCGCCCATTGCCGCGGACTCGAAGAAAAAATCTGCAGAGTGTTGCAGCCCAGCCGATAAGCTCGTTCGGCCGCGTTGTGTACCCCGCCAGCAGAGGACGTGTGAATTCCGATACGCCGCGAGGTTAGGCGGGGCGGATGTTTCGGGGCGCGTCGGGCGAGGATATCCTGTTCGCGGGCAAGAGAGCGGGGCACGAGAAGAGTATGACATCGTAGAGATGTAACTTGTTACGTCCCTCACTTACAGAACAGTCCCTGGAACTGTCGTCCGGCTTGCCGTCTGGACCCTGCTCCATTTGCTGTGCAGCAGCGCCGAACAGTAGACTTGAAGGGCTGCTGTTGCGGCCGCAGTAGTAAAGTCGCTTCGCTCGGCCGGACGGCCGAGGGCAGCTGTCTCCACACGAGCCGTTTCCCAGGGTGAATCATGTTAGTTGTCATGCAGGCGCAGGCCACCGAAGAGCAGGTGCGCGCCGTTTGCGAAAAAATCGAGAAGCTTGGCTACCGCGCGCACTCCATGCCGGGAGCGACCCGCACCGCCATCGGCATCACCGGCAACAAAGGCGAGTTCGAGCACGGCGCGCTCGAAGAAATGCCCGGCGTGCAGGAAGTCATCCAGGTTTCAAAGCCCTACAAACTGGTCAGCCGCGACGTCAAGCAGGACAACACGGTCATCACTTTCCCTGGAACGGGTGCCACATTCGGCGGTCCCGGACTTGCGATCGTGGCCGGGCCCTGCGGCATTGAGACTCGCGAGCAGGCATTCGTCGTGGCCGAACGCGTCCATCGCGCCGGAGCACAGTTCTTCCGCGGCGGAGCCTACAAACCGCGCACCTCGCCCTACGCCTTTCAGGGACTCGGCGAGGAAGGCCTGCGCATCATGGCGGAGATCCGCGACCAGTTCGGGATGAAGATTGTCACCGAGGCCATCGATAATGAATCGCTCGACCTGGTCGAGGAATATGCGGACGTGATCCAGATCGGCGCCCGCAACATGCAGAATTTCTCCCTGCTGAAGCGTGCCGGACGCGCGCGCAAGCCCGTCCTGCTCAAGCGCGGCATGTCGGCAACGCTGGAAGAATTCCTCATGGCAGCCGAGTACATCCTGAGCGAAGGCAATTACAACGTCGTGCTCTGTGAGCGTGGCGTGCGCACCTTCGCTGACCACACCCGCAATACGCTCGATCTGAGTATTGTGCCTGCGGTGCAACGCCTCAGCCATCTGCCGATTGTGGTCGATCCCAGCCACGGCACCGGCAAACGCAATAAAGTCACACCGCTATCCCGTGCGGCGGTCGCAGTTGGAGCCGATGGGCTGATCGTGGAAGTTCATCACAAGCCGGATGAGGCTTTGTCGGATGGCCCGCAGTCGCTCTACCCCGATCAGTTCGACGAACTGATGACTCAGGTGCGCCAAATCGCGGCAGTGTTGGGAAGGACTATCCCCGCAATCGGGATAGGCGAGCCAGTCACCGTCAGCAAATAGCCCGGAGTCTGGATAAAATCAATTCCCGGCCCTTCGGCGGAACGCACCGATCCAGGCAACTTTTTGTGCCGAAGCGCGTTCAATGGATAGGATCACGACCGAATTCCTTCTCCGCGAGTGGAGCTTGCCATGAAAAACCTGGGAATATCTTCTGTCGCGTGCTGGCTGTGCCTGACTCTGGCCGCATCCGTTCTCGGCGGGACCGCCGGGACGGCTCAAGCGCAGAATGCTCCTGGCAGCGACGCGAGCCCCTCGTTGAGGCCGAGGTTGCCCCTGGCGGGAGTCAGGCTCCCAGAAGTCCTGAGCGACCCCATGGGTGTGGACTTCACTCCCTACTTTCACCAGGGCGTATTGCCCGCCCTTCGTCGAAACTGGCACTCGGTGGTCCGACAGAAGAGCCTCGCGCCCTCCACCCCTTGGAAAATAGTTGCTGAGTTTACGATCCTGAGGGACGGCACTCTCCAGGACCTGAAATTGGCGGAAAGTTCTGGAGATCCAGAGGCCGATCAAGCCGCCCTGGATGCAATTACCAGTTCGGCTCCCTTTGCCGCCTTACCCGCCGAGTTCAAAGGAGAGTCCCTCGCGCTACGCTGCCGTTTGGACGTGTTTTTCCCCAACACGACCCCGAATGGCATTACTCCCCCGCATCTGGTCCACAACGTCAACCCCGAATTCAGCGATGAGGCAAGGCATAAGAAGATTGAAGGTGTCGTGACACTCACGCTGGTCGTCGACACCAACGGTCAGCCTACGGACATACAAGTTGTCAGCCCACTCGGACATGGTCTGGACGAAAAAGCAGTCGAAGCAGTGAAACAATGGAGGTTCCAGCCTGCGATGAAGGATGGGAACCCGGTCGTTCAGAAAATCAACGCGGAAGTCAACTTCCATCTCTATTAATGAAAGCGAAACCATCGCGACGACTGCGGCCACTCTTAGCTAACGCCACTTTGCCTGGGTACGGAGTCCGAAAGCGATGGTACCGGGATAACCACACGCGCTTCCCGCTCTGATAATCTTTCTCTTCCGCACCCCGACGTCGATATCTTGAGAAAACTCCTCTTTATCGCTGTGCTGATCCCCATCCTGGGCGGGGCTGCGTGGTGGTATTTCCGCGAGCAGGCCTTGCCCGACTATGGACCTCTCTACCGCGAGTACGCCTACGTCACGAACGGCAAAAGCAATACAGTCAGCGTAATTGACATGCGGACCTTCGCTTTGTCGAAGACGATCGCCGTGGGGAGCGAGCCGACCGGCATCGCGGCCAACAGCAAGAAAAATGAAATCTACGTAGTCAACACGGGATCGAACAACGTCAGCGTGATCGACGCCGAGTCGAACACGGTCGCGGCAACGATCGGCGTCCACGGACGCCCATACTTCATCGACGTGGCCGAGGATGGCAAGCGCGCCTACGTCGCCAACTCGGCGTCGGCGAACGTAAGCATCATCGATCTGGAAAAGCGTCTCGTGATCGGCAACGTGCGCGTCGGCGCTGCGCCGGGACTGGCACGGCTTTCGCCCGACGGCGCGACCGTGGTGGTTTCGAATCGCGGTGACAACACCGTGTCATTAATCGACACGAAAGTGTTGCGCGTGAGAGCGACGCTGCCCGTCTGCCAGCATCCCGAGGACATCGCCATCCTGCCGGATTCGAGCAAAGCCTTCGTGTCCTGCTCGGGCTCGTCGCAGGTGGCTTCGATTGCGCTGCGCAGCGATCCCACGAAAACCAGCGCCCAGAAAGAAGACCGCGTCCTCGCACTAGTCGACGTGGGCCGCACGCCAGTCAGCCTCGCGCTCAAGCCCGATGGCGGCGAAATGATCGTGTGCAACTTCGACGGCGACAGCATTTCGATCATCGAAACGGGCAACGACGAGGTTGGCAGCAGCCTGGAGATCGGTGAGCACCCTTCGCACGGAGTGGTCACCCTCGACAACTCTCGGCTTTACGTATCGAACTTCGGCTCCAACAGTGTCGCGGTGTATGACATCGATCTGGGCCGCCGCATCGCGACCCTCACCGTAGGCAGCCATCCCGACGCCCTGGCGCTGACGCCCGATCAGAATTATCTGCTCGTGCTCGACGCGGCATCCGGGGATGTCACCGTGATTCAAAAACGCAAGGCGCGGAAGCTCGAACCTACGGAGTATTCGCTGCTGACGTTGATCCCGGTGGGCGTACAGCCGAATGGGATCGTGGTGAAGGCCTTCATGGTCAGCACCTCAAAGAAGTAACCAACAGGCCAAAATCTCAAGAGAATTTGGGTAGTGGTGCAGTTTGAAACGGCACCACTACCAGAATTTGTCATTCCGAGCGGAGCGAGGAATCTGCTGTTTGCCGGCGACGGCAAACAACATGTTCCTCGTCGCTTCGCTCCTCGGAATGACAAAGGGAAGATGAGATTACACCGCGGCGGGCTTGGCGCAAAGCTTGTCGAATGCCGCCTTCAAATCTGCTGCGATGGCCGCGGCCTCGCGCGACTCAATGTCGCGACGCTGCATCATGTAGACGAGTTGGCCATCGCGCAGAATCCCAATCGACGGCGACGACGGTGGATATCCGGTGAAATATCCGCGAGCGCGCTCGGTGGCTTCCGTCTCCTGTCCTGCGAAAACAGAATAGACTTTGTCGGGACGCGCGCCATTCTGCAACGCCTGTCGCACGGCTGGACGCATCCGTCCAGCGGCGCAGCCGCAGATTGAATTCACAATCACCATGGTTGTGCCGGTCTGGGTCACAGCCTTGTCGACCTCTTCGGGCGTACGGAGTTCTACCACTCCCAGACGGGTCAGTTCTTCGCGCATGGGAATTACCATAATTTCGGGATACATCGGCATGTCGATTTTCCTCTCGTGGGTTCGACTTCTATTGTAGCGTGATTGAGAGCAACTCCATGCTGCTGCAAGAAAATGTCCAACTCGCGCCGCTGACGACTTTCCACATCGGCGGCCCCGCGCGATATTTCGTTGAAGCCACAGCTCCCGGCGAGATAGAGGAGGCGGTCACCTTCGCGCGTTCGAAGAGTATCCCTCTCTTCGTTCTGGGTGGCGGCAGCAATCTGGTGATCGCCGATTCCGGCTGGCCTGGCTTAGCGCTCAGACTTGCGATCACCGGGATCGACCGCCGCACTTCAACCGACGACGAAGGCCGTACCCTTTTCGACGTGGGCGCGGGAGAATCCTGGGACCGCTTCGTTTCGCACGCCGTCATGGCGCATTGCGCCGGCGTCGAATGTCTGAGCGGCATCCCCGGCAGCGTCGGGGGCACGCCGGTGCAGAATGTCGGAGCCTACGGGCAGGAAGTCTCAGAAACGATCGAGTCCGTTGAGGTTTTCGATCGCAAGGACGGCCAGATCCGGGAACTGTGCAAGGAAGCATGCGGCTTTTCTTACCGATCGAGCATTTTCAATACGACCGAACGCGATCGGTTCATCATTCTCCGAGTCGTCTACGCGCTGACTCCTGGCGGCGAACCGCGACTCGAATATGCCGATTTGAAACGGCACTTTGAAGGGCGGGAGACGCTCCCGAATCTGGCCGAGGCGCGAGAAGCTGTTCGCCACATTCGCGGGCTTAAAGGCATGCTGATTGTGCCTGGCGATGCCAACTGCCAAAGTGCGGGATCGTTCTTCAAGAATCCCGTGCTTTCGGAAGAGGCGCATGCAGATTTGAAAAAACGTGCCGAAGCGAAAGGACTGAATCTGCCGAGCTATCCAGCACTCGAAAAGAGCAAGAAGGTATCAGCGGCGTGGCTGGTGGAAAAATCCGGCTTTGCCCGCGGATACTCCCTCGGGCACGTCGGCATCTCCAGCAAACATGCACTGGCCATCGTCAACCGCGGCGGGGCTACGGCGGCGGAAGTACTGACGCTGAAAGAGCAAATTCAGCAGCGCGTCGAGGAGATATGGGGCGTACGTCTTGAGCCCGAGCCCGTGATGGTTGGGTTCTAGAATCAGTGCCTAGTAGATAGTGGATACGGACAGTTGGCAATGATCCCTGCAAGTAACATCCCTCCTCACCGTTCTCCTGAAGAAATTCCTGAACACAACGGGCATACCGGCGGTCTTCATGATTGAGGGCAGACGATTGGTGGCGGGAGAGGCGATCCTGAGCGGAGCTGCGACGGCCGAGGACAGCGAGAGCGAGCGAGCGCGGGATGAAACGCTCGAAGCGCTGGTCCGGGAGCACTCGCGGCTGGTTTACCGTATCGCGTATGCCGTGCTGCGCAGCCATCACGACGCTGAGGACGCCACGCAGGAAACCTTCATGCGCGTGCTGCGTTACAGCGTGAAGCTCGCGCGAGTTGAGGATCCCAAGACGTGGCTGGCTCGCATTGCGTGGCGCGTCGCGGTCGACCGCGGTAAGCGGCAAAGCAGAGCACGGGAGATTCCACTGGATGATCCCCAGAAACCGGTGCCCGAACTACCTTCTTCGGACGCTGGAGCGGATCAAACGATTCACGGCACGCAGATCAGTGCGACGCTGGAGAAACTGATCAACGTGTTGCCCGGGAAACTGCGGGAGCCGCTGATCCTCTCGACGATTGAAGAGATGTCGCCCAGAGAGGTCGCCGCGACTCTGGGGATCAACGAAGCGGCAGTGCGGTCGCGAGTTTTCCGCGCACGGCAGATTCTGCGGGAGAAACTTGAAGCACAAATGCGCGGAAAGTAGAGGCGGGTGGGAATATGGCAGACGAAAATCAAAATCGCGAGTGGCAAACACCGGAACCAGATGCACTCGACCGCGATCTGAACGCGACGCTGGCGAAATACGCGGCGGTGGAACCAAGGCCCGGACTCGAAGATCGCGTTCTCGCCAATCTGCGAGCGGAGCGAGAGCACGTCGCGGATCGCTCGCCGTCGGGTTGGAGCATTGTGCCTATTGCACTTGCGATCGTGGCGGTGATCATCGTGGCTGTAGCGCTGCCTTGGCGATCGGATCGGCCGCGCGATTCGATGACAGCGAATCGCGCTTCAACCGGTGCGCCGAATGCGCGGTCCGTCCCCTCGCTCGCGGCAAATGGCCGGGCCAACAGCGCTAGTCCGCCGGTTGCCGCGCCGACGGTTAGGCGTGTCGCCCATCGTGTGCATCCCACGACGGTCGCCGCCACGCCTCTTAAACTTGACCAGTTCCCTTCTCCGCAACCGCTTACCAAGCAGGAGTTGGCCCTGGCGCATTATGTCAGCCAGTTTCCGCAAGAGGCCACGCTGATTGCGCAGGCACAAGAGCAATTCGAAAAGGAGATCCAGCAGGCGACGAAAGATGCACACCCTGAGATCGAAGATAACAACTCCGACCAACAAGAAAGATGAGGCAGCTATCCATGCGTAAAACAATTGCAGTATTGATCGTCGTCATGACAGTAGGACTTTGGTTCTGCCCACGGCCCGCACTCGCCCAGGAAGGATCGAAGGAAAACATCACTGCCCAGCCGGCAAAAGCAAAAGCCGCGGTCGAGCCCTACCGTCTCGATTTCTCGTTCAATGAAGTACTGGACGGGAAGACTGTAAACACCCGGCACTACTCCTTGAATCTGACTGCCGGTGAGTCCAACGAGATAAAAATCGGGACGCGCGTTCCGGTTGTCAGCGCGTCGTCGGGCACGGTTGGCGCGGCCGTACAGTTCCAGTACGTGGACGTCGGCACCAGTATCTGGGCCCAGCTCAGAGATCACGGCGACGAGTGGCTGTTGGTGGTCCGGAGCGAGATCAGTAATATGGACACCGAATCGGGGGAACACAACGGATTGCCGGCCGTGATTCGGCAAATCAAAATCAGCGGCGACACCCTGCTGGTCGTCGGCAAGCCGATCGTGATCGGCACGGTCGATGATCCCAACTCGAAACGCCAGTTTCAGCTGGAAGTGACGGCAACGAAGCTCAGGTAAGTTTGTGACGCAGGCGCCGCCCCGGATCGTGACCCTGTATTTGTTTGATCCCAAGCGATGGGAGGGTCAAGCGCTCCGGCGCCGGCGGCGCCTCGACTTCACTCATCGGCAAGCCTGGCCGCCAGCTTGAATATCGCGACAAACATCTCCCGCGTGAGTTTGCCCGTCTGCGTGTTCTGATTCGACGGATGGTACGACGCCAGCAACACCTTGCCATCAGGCATTCGGTAACTGGCGCCGTGTTTGAAGACGTAGTCTTTCTTGCTCGCCAGCAGGCTGCGGCGCTTCAGATAGTTCAAATAAGCGTCGAACCCAATCTTGCCCAGCGCGACGACAACTTTTACCTCCTTTAATCCGGCCAGCTCGCGATCGAGAAAGTGTGAGCACTCGGCAAGCTCCTGCGGCAGCGGCTTGTTGTCCGGCGGCGCGCAACGCACGGCAGCCGTGATATAGAGATTCGTGAGCTTCATGCCGTCGTTGCGATCAGTAGCCGTGGGCTGGCTGGCGAATCCGGTTTCAAATAAGACGGGGTACATGAACTTGCCGGAAGAGTCGCCGGTGAACGGCCGTCCCGTACGATTCGACCCATGCGCGCCTGGGGCCAGCCCCATGATGAGCACGCGCGCGTGTACATCCCCGAAGCCCGGCACCGGCTTGCCCCAGTACTCGCAGTCACGATAAGCCCGGCGCTTCTCCCGCGCGATCAGTTCGCGGTAGACGACGAGCCGGGGGCAGCGCGTGCACCCCACAACTTCACGGTTAAGGACGTTGAGCCAGGAAGGAGTCATGGAAGTCAAAAGTTACGTCGTAGAGACGTCGCTTGCAACGTCTCCGCCACAAAGATCAATGAGTGCTGTCAGAGTGCGCCGAGTCGTCGTCGATCCAATATTCGCGTCGTGAGCTTAGCACCAGCTGCGGACGATCCTTGGCCACGACATGCAGGGCGTGCAGCCCGGGGATGGGCAACGTCGGACGGAAATTCAGGACGTAGTAGTTGGGGACATCGTTCGACAGCGCAATGAGGCCTGCCTTCAGATCCTTGGCATCGTGGAAGTGGAAAAATTCTCCTCCGGCGAGCTGCGCGATGGACTCCGCCGTCTTGGTGCGCAGTGCGTTTCGCGCGGTGAGAAAGCCCATGGTCGCCAGCCGAAGAGGAGGAGCAAGCTGGCTGATGCAGTCCAGCACTTGCTTGCTATAGTGTCCTTCGTACTCGGCATCCGCACCGTTGCGGCTGAAGCAGCCGTGCGCGGGGCCAGGCTCGCTGTTGTTAAACTTGGATGCTTCATGAGAGGCCGCCGAGCGTGTACTGGAAAAGCCGAAGCTGTACATCGCTGTATTCGTGTCACTGATGAGGTGTAGAGCTTCGTCGAGCGTTGTAATGCTGCCCTGATCGATGGTCTCGCTGAGCAGCAGAATCGCACGGCGATAGCGCGGAGGCTGCACTCGCAGCTGCGCGACAGCCAATGCAACTCCATCCAGAATTGACGCCCCACGATCACCTTTTCTCAGGCTTGCCAGCTGCTTCGAAGCGTCGGCTGTATCCGGAGTAAAAGGCAGAAGCACACGCGGCAGACTATCAAACCCTATGACGGCGACGCGATGTTCAACATTGCCGATCAGCCCGTCAAGGATCGAGTCCAGTTGGCGATAGTCCTCTAGATGCCGTGCTCCTGCGCCCCCAGTTTCCACAACGATAGCCAGCGCCAGCGGCTGCGAGTCGGTGTCCTGGTCGAGAATAAGGTGCTGCGGTACGCCATTGTCGGTGAGAAGGAAGTCGTCGGCCGTAAGTTCAAAGACCACTTCTCCCCGCTTGGTCTTGGCGAGGATAGGGACCTGCACCAAGGTGGTGCGCACGGTCAGGGTTTGCGGAGCTTCCTCGCTTTGTTGCGCGGGTACGCTGACAATAGCGACGCAGAACACGAGGGATAATGTCCAGACATATCTCATAACTGAGCCTCCATTGTAAGCGTCAGGGAGGAATCTGCCATGACTGCCAATGTACAGGGTGTATCGCCGATATCCTGCGATTGCTACTATTTAAATTGTGAGGAGCCAACTTATGGGGAGCCTCCTTCAGGATTTCCCCTGGGTAGGCAATACTGGGAGTCATCCTCTGATCGTGCTCGGTGCATCATTTTTGTTGCTGCTCGTTGCGGCGCTAGCCTGCTTTGTGCCCGTCCGCAGAGCGCTATCTGTCGATCCTATGACGGCATTGGGATCTGAGTGATTTCTAAAGAGGATCAAGCCATTTCCAAATAATGCCCCTGTGGGAAAGATATCCGGAGCGCTTTGGGCCAACGACCAATGACGAGCAGCCAACGACCGTTCTGTTCGTTTGACGCTACTCTCCCTCAGTCTTTACACTCAAGTTAACGCCGTGTGAATTCGGTCCCGCTCCCCGGGGCAACCCACGGATATTGAGGGCGCAGCGAAAGGAAAACTTGAGTCCCACAGAAACAGTCGGTGCCACGAACACCGACGCGAAAAAGGACGGCGTGAAACGGGAGATCTCGGTCGAGATCCCCGCCGACGAAGTCAGCCGCGAGACTGAAACGATTATCCAGAAGTATCAAAAAGTCGCGCGCCTGCCCGGCTTCCGCACCGGGCACGTGCCCGCATCTATCATCAAACAGCGATTCAAGGAAGACCTCAAGAGCGACGTCGTCGAAGCGCTGGTCCCCAAGTATTTCCAGAGAGAAGCACAGAAGCTGGGATTGATTCCGGTCTCGCAGCCGCGTGTGACCGACCTCCACATTCACGATGGAGAGCCGCTGCGTTTCAAGGCCAGCTTCGAAATCATGCCCGAGATCGTGGTCGAAGGCTACAAGGAATTGCGCTCCGAGCATCCGGAAATCGCAGTGAACGACGAAGAGGTCGAGGATGCGCTGAACAATGTGCGGGAGCAGCATGCCACATTCACCTCGGTGGAAGGACGTCCGCTGGCCGACGGCGACTTCGCGCAATCGTCAATGGACGGCCGTCCGAAAGTTGAAGACGCCGACGCCAAGCCTGTCCACATGGATGAAGTCCTGATCGAGATCGGCGGCAAAAACACGGTGGCCGAATTCACCGAGAACCTACGCGGAGCGAATGCCGGAGATGAACGCGAATTCGAAGTGAGGTATCCCGAGGACACCAGCGACAAGCGGCTGGCGGGCAAGACCTTCGTCTACACCGTGAAGATCCAGGCCATCAAGCAGAAAAATCTTCCCGAACTGAACGACGAATTCGCCAAGGAACTGGGCGAGTTCACCAGCGTCGACCAGGTACGAAAGCAGATTCGCGAAAACATGGAAGCCGAACGCAAGCATGCGGCCGAGCGCGAGGCCAAAGACAAGCTGGTCGCCGAACTGGTGAAACGCAATGATTTCGAAGTGCCGGAGTCGCTCGTCGACCGGCAAATCGATCTGCGCCTGGAACGCGGCTTACGCGCGCTCGCGGCGCAGGGCATGAAGATGGAAGAGTTGAAGAAAATGGATCTGCCGCGCCTGCGGGCAGGCCAGCGCGATCAGTCGGTGCAGGATGTGAAGTCGTCATTGTTACTGGAACGCGTCGCGGAACTGGAAGGAATTCAGGCCAGCGATGAAGAGGTGAATCACGAGATCGAAGCGCTGGCTCAGCAGTCGAAACAGACTTCGGAGGCGGTCCGCGCGCGTTTGACACAGGATGGGGGCCTCGATAGAATCCGGAACAGAATCCGCTCCGAAAAGACCCTCGATTTTCTGTATCACCAGTCCGCGTAGTTAGTAACTAAATGCGGACCACTTTCGATCCTCCCTGGCAATTCGGTGTTACGTTAGGGCGGAGTGTGACAGGTGAACAAGATGCCAAATGATTCGCAGAAAAATGACCCGCATATGATGCTGGTTCCGATGGTCATCGAGCAGACCGGGCGGGGCGAACGCGCCTACGATATCTATTCCCGGCTGCTTCGCGACAACATTATTTTCATTGGCACGCCGATTGACGACAACATCGCCAATCTGGTGATCGCCCAGATGTTGTTTCTGGCTCAGGAAGATCCGGAGAAAGACATCCAGCTTTACATCAACTCTCCGGGTGGCTCCATCACGGCCGGCATGGCGATTTACGACACCATGCAGTACGTGAAAAACGACGTCATGACGTTGTGCGTCGGCCAGGCTGCTTCGATGGCTGCGTTACTTTTGGCATCAGGCGAACCTAAAAAGAGATTGGCACTTCCGAATTCGCGGATTCTAATACATCAGCCGTCCATGGGTGGATTGTCGGGACAGGCCACCGACATCGACATCCACGCCCGGGAGATCCTGCGTATGCGCGAGATTACGAACCAGTTACTCTCGAAGCACAGCGGGCAGAAACTGGAAAAAGTGGAGAAAGACGTGGAGCGCGACTTCATTATGAACGCGCAGCAGGCTAAGGAATACGGAATCATAGACGATATCATCTACAAGACCACAAAAGCGGTATGATCTGCCTTCGCGACGCGCCATCGAGGCAAACTAGCAGCTAGCACGAAACGGCCGAGAGGGTGGACGGATGCGGTCCCGATCCTGCCGGGGGACACAAAAGGAGTAGAGCCGAGTGAAAAATAAGTCGGGCTCCGACGAAATTCTGCGCTGTTCGTTCTGTCACAAATCGCAGGACGCGGTCGCCAAACTGATTTCGTCTCCCAGCGATTATCCGCGCGCCTACATCTGCGACGAGTGCGTGGCCGTCTGCAACTCGATCCTCGAAGATGACCGAACGGCAACGCCACAGGCCGCCACGCCCAACCAACTGCCCAAGCCGCAGGAAGTAAAGACCTTCCTCGACGAGTACGTGATCGGGCAGGAGCAGACCAAGAAAAAGCTGGCCGTCGCGGTTTATAACCACTACAAGCGCATCTTCATGAATCGCCAGAAGACTGGTGACGGAATCGAACTCACCAAGTCGAACATCATGCTGATCGGTCCGACCGGGACCGGCAAGACTTTGCTGGCGCAGACTCTGGCGCGCATGCTTGACGTACCCTTCGCGATTGTGGACGCCACCACGCTCACCGAAGCCGGATATGTCGGCGAAGACGTCGAGAACATCATCCTCAAGCTGCTGCAAGCCGCAGACGGTGACGTAAGCCGCGCCCAGACCGGCATCATTTACATCGACGAAGTCGACAAGATCGGGCGCAAGGACGAGAATCCTTCGATCACGCGGGACGTTTCCGGCGAAGGCGTGCAGCAGGCGCTGCTCAAGATTCTCGAGGGCACGATCGCCAACGTGCCGCCGCAGGGTGGACGCAAGCATCCCCACCAGGAATTCACCCCGGTGGATACGACCAATATCTTGTTTATCTGTGGCGGAGCCTTTGTCGGACTGGACAAGATCATTGCCCGCCGCATGGGTAAGAAGTCGCTGGGCTTCCGCAGCGGCGACGATTCCGAAAAGGACGAAGCAGCGGTTTCGCGCAAGCGCAACTACGAACTGCTGAGCGAAATCCAGCCCGAAGACCTGATCAAGTTTGGACTGATTCCTGAATTTGTCGGGCGCCTTCCGGTCGTCGGCATGCTCGAAGATCTCGACGAATTCGCGCTGATCGAAATCCTGACCCGTCCAAAGAACGCCATCGTCAAGCAATATCAGAGGTTGTTCGAGTTCGAAAACGTGCGGCTGAAGTTCAATGACGAAGCTCTGCGCGCGATCGCTCGTCAGGCTATGGCCCGCAAGGTAGGCGCGCGCGGTCTCCGCATGATTCTTGAAGAGTTAATGCTCGACTTGATGTTCAACCTACCCAGTCAGAAGAAAGTAAAGGAGTTCGAAGTGACGCGCGAGATGGTCGAAAAGCGCTCCGCTTCGTTCGCCACCATCATGGAAAAAGCAGGCTAGCCCTTCGCAGAAAGGGCGATCTGCATCTCGGCCCGAGTGCAAGTTATTGCGCAATGTCCATGAGGCTCCACGTGCCATATAACTTTGGGGTCCGAGCAGAGTAGAATTCTGGTAGGTTGTTTTTGTTGGCTTTTTGCCGGGGGCTTTAGCCATTAGGCTTTCGACTTAATCCCAGGGAGACTCAGTGACCACATCGAAGGAAAAGTTCGAATCCAGAAAGCTGCCCATGATGCCCATTCGGGACGTGGTCATCTTTCCGTTCATGATGACGCCGTTCGTCGTAGGCCGCGAGTCAAGCGTGCGGGCCCTCGAAGAAGCTCTGGCGGCGGATAAGAAGATTTTCCTGGCGACCCAGCACGACGCCTCCATCGACGAACCCAAGTCCAATGAAATCTATCAGGTGGGCACGATCGTAAACATCGTGCAGAGCCTGAAGCTGCCCGACGGAAACATTAAAGTTCTGGTCGAAGGCATTGAACGCGGCAAGATTCTTCAGGTCATCGACACCGAAGGCTTCATGCAAGCCACGGTGCGAGTTGCGCGTTACGCGACGGAAGCTAACCCTTCGCTCGAAGCCGGCATGCAGCGCGTCACATCTCTGTTTGAGCAATACGTCAAGCTCTGCCAGGCCCTGAATTACGAGACCATGATCTCGGCCGTGCGGATGGAAGATCCGGCCAAGCTGACCGATGTCATCTCCGCGAACCTGCAACTCTCGATTGAAGAAAAGCAGGAACTGCTGGAGATTTTCGATCCCGCCGAGCGCTTGACCCGCATCGCCGACGTGCTCGACATTGAGATCGAAAAGCTGAACGTCGATCGCACCATCCAGTCTCGCGTGAAGCGCCAGATGGAAAAGGCGCAAAAGGAGTATTACCTCAACGAGAAGATCAAGGCCATTCAGAAGGAACTGGGCCGCGGTGAAAAGAGCGAATTCGACGAATTGAAGAAGAAGATTGAATCCGCCGGCATGCCGAAAGAAGTAAAGGACAAGGCGCTGCAGGAACTCAAGAAACTGGAAGCCATGCCGCCGATGTCGGCCGAATCAACGGTTTCACGCAACTATCTCGACTGGCTGCTGGCCGTGCCGTGGAAGAAGCGCTCCAAGGAAATCCGAAATATCTCCCGCGCCGAGAAGATCCTGAACGAAGATCACTATGGCCTGGAAAAGATCAAGGAACGTATCCTTGAGTTTCTCGCCGTGCGTCAACTGGTAAAGAATCCTAAAGGCTCGATTCTCTGTTTCGTCGGACCTCCGGGTGTGGGCAAGACTTCGCTGGGCATGTCGATCGCTAAAGCTACCGGCCGCAAGTTCGTCCGCATGTCGCTCGGCGGCGTACGCGACGAAGCTGAAATTCGCGGCCACCGCCGCACCTACATCGGAGCTCTGCCAGGCCAGATCATTCAGATGATGAAGAAGGCCGGCACGAAGAACCCCGTCTTCATGCTCGACGAAGTCGACAAGATGTCGATGGACTTCCGCGGCGACCCTTCGGCCGCGCTGCTTGAAGTGCTCGATCCCGAACAGAATTTCATGTTCGTCGATCACTACCTTGACGTCGAATACGACCTGTCGCAGGTCTTCTTCGTGGCCACCGCGAACGTGATGCACACCATTCCCGCGGCGCTTCAAGATCGCATGGAAGTGCTGCGCCTGCATGGCTACACCGAGCAGGAAAAAGTCGAAATCGCGAAACAGTTCCTGGTCAAGAAGCAAATGCTCGCCGCCGGATTGTCGGAAAAGAACATCAAGTTCTCGGACGACGCCATCACTGGACTCATCCGCTCTTACACACGCGAAGCCGGCGTGCGCAATCTGGAACGCGAAATCGGCAATGTCTGCCGTAAAGTAGCGCGCCGGGTCGTCAAAGAAGGCGAGAACTATACCGTCGCCGTCACGGGCGAGAACGTCAACGACTTCCTCGGCGTGATCAAGTTCCGCGACACGCTGGCGCATGAGAAATCCGAAGTCGGCCTGGTTACCGGCCTGGCCTGGACCGAAGTCGGCGGCTCGATCCTGAGCACGGAAGCCACCGTAGTCGATGGCAAAGGCAAGCTCACGCTGACCGGAAAACTCGGCGACGTGATGCAGGAATCCGCGCAGGCCGCGATGTCCTACGTACGCTCGCGCGCCCACCGGCTCGGCCTGACTCGAGACTTCTACCGCAATCTCGATCTGCACGTGCACGTTCCCGAAGGCGCAATTCCGAAAGATGGCCCATCCGCCGGCATCACCATCGCCACCGCGATCTCCAGCGCGCTGAGTAAGATTGCTGTACGCCGCGACCTGGCCATGACCGGCGAGATCACGCTGCGCGGCAAAGTTCTGCCCATCGGTGGCCTCAAGGAAAAACTGCTGGCCGCGCACCGCGCAGGCATCTTCGAAATCATTCTGCCCAAGGACAACGAAAAAGATGTAGCCGAGGTTCCAGAAAACCTGCGCACCGCCATGAAGCTGCACTTCGTCGACACCATGGACCAGGTGCTTCAGATCGCTTTGGAATCTCCGCTGCCTATGATCGAAGACGAAGTGACGCAGCCATTGACTCCGCCTCTGACCACCGGCAACACCGAAGCTCCGACTGCGCATCAGTAAGACAACTCTCGCGAACTTCTGTCATCCTGAAAGAAGCGAAGGACCCATGTACGTTGCCGGCGTTGTAGACGCTGCTGGCGGGCTAAATGGATCCTCGGCTTATCTCAGGATGGCAGCGCGTTCGAAGTTCGAACTGGGCCGACCATCGGCCCCTCCGACTTGACACGTTTCCCTCCGCCTCCTTACAGTTAAAGCACTTTCCAGCCGGTGTTAAAGCAGTCCTCGTCAGAGAATCGACTGCCACATTTTTTCATCCAGCCCAAAGGGGAGCCTTAACGATGTCCGCGTCCAACCAGAGCCAGATCGCTTTTGAGAATGGGCCTGAACTGCCCGTCGAAGCAGGTCATCCGCGGACCACAGGAATCCTTCCCTCGCAGGAAATCAGCAACCTGATCGCTCGCGGACACATCCGGGCCACACCGGCAGTCCACCCCGATCATATTCAGCCCGCAAGTCTCGATCTGCGTCTGGGAGACATGGCGCATCGCGTACGCGCCAGCTTCTTGCCCGGCCCGAACAATACGGTCGCCGACAAGATCAAAGACCTGCGTATGGCACGAATCGATTTGACCGGCGCACCTGTTCTCGAAAAGGATTGCGTTTACATCATCCCGCTGGTCGAGGAGTTGAGCCTGCCCGACAACATTTCCGGGCGCGCCAATCCCAAGAGCACCACCGGACGCCTCGACATCTTCACCCGCCTTATCACCGACTACGGCACCGAATTTGACAGTGTGCCCGCGGGATACAAAGGCAAACTCTACGCTGAAGTAGTCTCCCGTACATTCACTGTCGCGATTCGCGCGGGCATGCGTCTGAGCCAATTGCGGTTCGTGCAGGGCAGTCCACGCTCCGGCGACAGCACGATCAAGGGTCTCGACCAGGAAGAACCGCTGGTCTACCTGGACGAGGGCAGCCCGGTCAAGGCGCAATTGCAGCGCGGCCTGCGCATTACTGTGAATCTCGAAGGCTCAGAACCGGGAGAAATCATTGCCTACAAGGCCAAGCGCTATGCTCCGGCCATCGAACTCGATCGCGTTGGCCATTATGCGACGGAAGAATTCTGGGAAGTCCGTCATCAGAACGCGAACAAGAATCTGATTCTCGAACCCGGCGACTTTTACATTCTCGCCTCGCGGGAGCGCGTCCGCGTTCCCCCTGACTACGCGGCCGAAATGGTTCCCTTCGATCCTTCCGACGGCGAATTCCGCATTCACTACGCCGGATTCTTTGATCCCGGCTTCGGCTACGGTTCCAGCGAGATCAAAGGAACCCGCGCCGTGCTCGAAGTCCGTGCCCACGAAGTTCCCTTCCTGATGGAACATGGACAGCTCGTAGGCCGCCTGAACTATATGCACCTGCTCTCGCGTCCGGAGAAAATCTACGGCACGAACATAGGGTCGTCATACCAGCACCAGGCGTTAACGCTAAGCAAACAGTTCCGTCGCGAACCGCGTTAGTTCCCCCATTCCACACCCTTGTCATCCTGAGCGAAGCGAAGGACCTGTGAACGTTACCTGCGGTGTAGGCGCTGCCGGCGAATTACACAGGTCCTTCACTTCGCTCAGGATGGCAGCAGTTCTGGCGCGCGCCCAGGTTGAATCACCACCAACGTTTTTGCCCCGCTTGCCAATCCCTCCCTCGTCATAGCACACTTGCACATGAGGGTTCTGGCACGATTCATGGCAGCAGCGACCGACCCCGCGCACTTCCCTGCCCCTGACTTGCCAGAGATCGCCTTTCTCGGCCGCTCCAACGTGGGCAAGTCGAGCGTGATCAACTCTCTGGTCGGAGCTAAGATCGCCCGCACCAGTTCCACGCCGGGGCGCACCCGCAGCATCAATTTCTTTGAGATTCGCTGGGCCGGAAAGCCGCATCCGGAGCTGATCTTTGCCGATCTCCCGGGATACGGCTACGCCAAACTTTCCCGCGAGATTTCAGCAGAGTGGCCGAAATTCATCGAGCCTTATCTTCACGAGCGTCCGACCCTGGCTCTGTGCATTGCGCTCGTGGATGCCAACGTCCCCCCACAGAAAAGTGATCGCATGTTGCTGGAAGCTCTTAGCGCCGGCGGCGGCGAGTTCCTGCTGGTCGCCACCAAAAGTGACCGGCTATCCAACAACCAACTGCAGGCCGCCATGCAAACCCTGGCAGAAGAATATCCAGCTGCGCACCTGCTGCCCTACTCGGCAAAAACTGGCGCTGGACGAGAAGAGCTTTGGAAACAAATCCGGCGGGCGGCACAATCAACGTCTACTGATGAACAACCTTCCGGCGCCGTGTCTCGTTCGAGTTAGAAGATTCTCAGGCTCGGGGAGACGTTTCGTGCCCGCACCCATTTCCCAGCACATTTCACTAATCTCTGAGCCCTTTCTATCCGATGAAAGAATTGAGTTCGAAGTGGCACGCAGTGGCGCAATGACACAGGAAAATGCCGAGGGCGTGGCTTACTTGAAGGCCTTGAGATGTTCGGGACCGACAGCTGCGGTCGCAGTGACCGCGCGAGCCGCGATTGCGATCGAGGAAGCGCGGCCAGGTCTAGATGTCGCAAGCGAAAACCTAGAGCCGCCGAGTCGGTTCGGAGGCGCGGAAAAGCGGCGCAGCGCGCGCTACAAATGCGCCGGCGGCGTTGAACTACGGGAAGTGAACTGCAACACCGTCCACACCTGGGCTAGTTTCACCGACATCAGCATGCTGGGATGCTACGTCGAATCTCAGGCCACCTATCCGGTTGGAGCCGACCTGCAAATGAAGCTGCAAGCCAACGGCTTCAAAATACTGGCCAAAGGTAAAGTACGCGTCAACTATCCGCACCTCGGCATGGGCATCGCGTTCGTTGAATTGTCGGAGGAGAACCAGACGTCGTTGCAAGGATTAGTAGCTTCAATCACGCGTCCGGCGCTGATCGTCGAACCGGAAATGACTCTACCTGCTTTCGCGCCGCAAGAAGGCCGGCCTGCGATTACGAATCCAATGGCGGCGGTGCTGGCGCTGATCGAGGTTTTTCAGAACCTGCAAGTGCTCACGCGCGCAGAGTTTCTGCGAGTCCTGCGTACGAGCCAGTCGTCCAGACCCCGGTTCTGAGCTACGCCAACCCCACCGATCCGTTATCATGAACGGACCATGGCTCTTTATCTCATCACTGGTATTGGCGGATTCATTGGATCATCTTTGGCCCGGGCGCTGCTCGCGCAGGGTGAACGAGTGCGCGGCGTCGACAATTTCTCCACCGGTAGGCGCGAGAACCTGACCGAAATCGCCGGCCGCATTGAACTGCATGAAGCAGATATACTCGACCTCGGCGCGATGCACAAAGCCTGCGCCGGAGTCGATTACATTTTCCACGAAGCCGCGACTCCTTCGGTGCCAAAATCGGTGCTCGACCCCCTGGGCAGCAATCAGGCCAATATCGACGGCACCGTCAACGTGCTGGTGGCGGCGCGCGACGCCAAAGTGAAACGCGTAGTTTATGCAGCTTCGTCCGCGGCCTATGGCGACACGCCGACTTTGCCTAAGCACGAGGCCATGACACCCGACCCGATTTCTCCCTATGCGGTCGGCAAACTGGCGAGCGAGCACTATATGACGTCGTTCTATCGCTGCTACGGCCTTGAAGCCGTCTCGCTGCGTTACTTCAACATCTTCGGCCCGCGTCAGGATCCGTCGTCACCCTATTCCGGTGTACTTGCGAAATTCATCACCTCGATGCTCCAGGGCGAGCAGCCTGCGATTTTTGGCGACGGCGAGCAGAGCCGCGACTTCACTTACATTGACAACGCAGTGGAGGCGAATCTGCTGGCCTGCAAAGCCTCCGCGGAACGCGTGGCCGGACAAGTCTTCAACGTCGCCACCGGCCGCCGCGTGACGCTCAACGAAACCTTCAAGCTGCTCCAGGCTCTGACATCCTATTCCGGATCGCCTAAATACGGACGAGTGCGCGAGGGAGACATCAAGGACTCTCTGGCCGATATCTCCAAAGCAGAAGCCGGTTTCGGCTACAAGCCGATCGTGGGTTTCGAAGATGGCCTGCGACGCACGGTGGAGTGGTATCGGGCGCGGTAGCATCAAGTGTCAGAACATCAGACCTTTATGCCTCCGATTCATCGAGCCCCGGACTTCGTGGAGCTCCGGACGCCCTCGTCCGGAGTTGCGCGCAGCACAATGGTGGATGCTGTGTTCGCCGCAAATCCTCAGCGCGCTCGGTGCTGGACACCGTAACACTCGGAGCTTCGCTCCTCGGGGTAGACGAGGGCGGTCTGCCCCTACGAAAACCAATCTAACCGCTATTGTTACGTTGGTTATCTACGGCCTTGTTCCGCCTCTGACTAGAGTGTGGACATGACACTTTCTTCGATGGTGGTCTCGCGCGATTGGCAGGAAGTCAGCGTTCTGGAATGCATCCTCGGCGGTCTTCACATGGATGTGGCAATCGAAGGCGAACCGCAACGGGCGCTGGCCCGGCTCGCGAAATCGAAAGTCGACGCCCTCATCGTGGATTGCGATTTGCAGGGCAGCATACAATTCCTGCGCGAAATGCAGCGCCTCGACAAACGCCAGACCACCGTGCCTCTGGTGATCATGGGCGGCCCGGAGTCGAACGAAACCCTGGATTCCACTGGAGCGCTTTTTGCTTTCGATAAACCGATATCGGTGGAGCAAGCTGTGCGCACGCTCTCGGCGGCACGCAACATGATTCTCGATGGCCGCCTGCGCTACCACCGCGCCGGCCTGGAAGTGCCGGTCGCGCTGGGCTGCAAGGGCCACAAACAAGTGGATGCGTATCTGGTCAACGTCAGCCAGGGCGGGATGCAGATTCACACAGACGAATGGGTTGAAATGACCAGACCGATGCAGGTTTCGTTCGAACTTCCAGGAGCCAGGAGCGCGATGAAGGCGCAGGCTGAAATTGCCTGGCAAGACAAGCGCGGCAATGTCGGCATCCGCTTCCTCAAGCTGGCCGGACGGCAGCAGCGATCTCTGCAGCTCTGGCTGGCGCAACAATACTTCGCGAACTAATCGAACCGCTGTCGGCACTTCGTCGAGACGTTGCGTGAAACGTCTCTACGATAGAACTTTGAATCCGATCACGCCCTCAGCGGAAGCGTGGGTCTTCTGCTTGCTCTTCATCCTCGAAGTCGTATCCCGCCAGGCGCGCTAATCTTGACCCGGGGCTCGCCCCTCCGAACAGTTTGAAGAATCCCCAATAGAAAGCAGCAACAAATATCGCCGCTCCCATCACCATGGCCGCAGGCCATCGTGGAGGCTCACGCGTGACGGAAAGAAAAACCAGCCCGAACAGAAGCAGACCGGCGAGCACGGCCAGAGTGTTGATCGACCAGGCGATGCCCCGTCCGGAAAGCGGTCGCGAGAGCCAGTCGAGGTCGACAGGCTGAGTAGTCGGAGCCACAGAAATCTCCGCGTCAGCCTCGCTCGGTTCGACCGCCTCAGGCGCGGGCCGCGCCGGTAACTCGATCACTTTCAACGGAGCTGGAGACAGAATCAGCCCGTCATCCTCGACGACCCTTCCCAGAAGCGGACCGGTCACGGTGGGCGAGGGACGGAAGATCGACCCGGCCCGCGTCGCGTGCGGTGCTGCCCCTTCGAGCAAGCTGCCAAAAATCCATTCATCGACACGCCGCTGCATACGGGGAGCGAGATCGAGGAAACGGATACCGCATTGTCCCGAGGGACGCGCCCAGAGCACCTCGCCGCGCGCCTCAATCCTCAAGCGGGGATGCGGCAATTCAAAGCGCAGGCGCAACTGCTGCCCAGCACGCACCGCGGCCACCGCCTGTACCGCGATGCCTTCGTGGTTGATATTGCGAACGATGCCGCCGTTGGCCTGATCGAGCATCACGTAGGTCAGGCTACGAAGTTCGTGCCGGTGGCGTACCCGTTCTTTTCGCGCGGAAGACAGTCCTGGTTCCATACACCTACCTCCGGAGAACTCGCAGGCCGGTCCCGGATAAGCGCAGGGCTTATTGGCTAAATCTTATTCCGGCAGTGAAGCCGGGCTCAGTACCTGCGATGGTTCGGAGTCTCCAGATACTTAGGATATCGCCTGCCAAAGAATCCGTTGCTTTCGAGGCTGTCGTGCGCCTCGGATAGCGGCGAACGGGACGAGCTTACCAAAGTCATGCCCGGGTGATTGCAACTGGGCCCAAAGCTCGATAACTTACAGATAAGCAGTGTCTTAGGATGGCAACGATTCCGACCAAACCGGAAGCGGAGGCCACGACTTCGTTCACCGGAGCCGGCGCACCCGCGTGGCCGCGCGGGCCGGCGACGGCTGATCCTGCACACGATCACCTGTCGCAGGATTATTCCCCGCCAGATGATTCCAACAAGCCGTCGCAGCTGAATGCCCTGCAGGCGCTTCTCGCGTTTTCGGCGCTGCACGAGCAGGTACGCCGCAGAAAAGCCTTCGCAGCGCGACACACTGGATTCGATGCGACCCCGGTCGTTGAGTTCGAACAACACGAACAGTTTGTCCTCGACGAAGTGCTGCAACTGATCGCCGAACGAGCCGTGGCGATCACGGGCGCCGACGGCATGGCCATCGCATTGGCTGAGAATAGTGAAATTGTTTTGCGCGCGGCGGCGGGCGAGGTACGGCCCGATATAGGCGCGCGCATCGACCGCGATTCGGCGTTTTCCGGAGCCAGCTTCCGCATGGCAGAGGTCGTCATCTGCGACGACACCGAAACCGACGCCCGGGTGAACCTGCAGGCGTGCCGGCGTTTGGGCGCGCGATCCATGGTCGCGGTGCCGCTGTGCGGGCGCCGGCGCGTGATTGGATTGCTCGAGGCCTTTTCCTCCTGGCCCTTTGGATTCAATGACAGCGACGTCCGCAACCTGACCCTGTTGGCCGAGCTGGTGGTGGGCGCGTTGCGGCCCGAGGATGAGGACCGTTTCGCCAAGTCCGCGGACGTGGCGGCGACGAAGCTGGAATCAAGTGCGGCCGTCGTGGAACATGCGCCGGCGGCAACCGCGCCCATTGCGCCAGCTCGCGTCGAGGCCGCCACTCCCGTCGTTCCAGCAACTGCTGCTCCGACAGTGGTAGCTCCGCCCGTTCCGGTCACCCCGACGGCTCCTGTTCTCCCGGCGAAGCCAAGCGTTGCTGCGACGCCGGCGGAAGTCAAGGTGAGTCCTGCGCTACCAGTTCTCGACTTGCCCAAGGTTGAGATCAAGCTCCCAGTCGAAATTAAAGGAGAAATCAAGAAAGAAATCGAAGAAGCTCCCGCGCCCGCGCTGGACACGGCCGCAGACGTTGCCGCGGTGGAGAGTGCAATCGCACCCGAGCTTACTTTCGGGCAGCCGGACCGTACCAGCCATCGATCTGGCATGGTCGTTCTGCTGCTGTGCATCGTGGTCGCGGCGGCCTTCGCCGCGGGTGTGTGGTGGAAGCTGAAGAATTCGCAGATGGGCACTGTGATGGTTACGGAAAAAACTGTCACGGAGAAGACGGGCGCCAATCCTGTTCCCCAGGACGCGACCGGTATTCCTGCGCCGGGAGCGAATTCCGCAACGTCGCCCGCGAATGGCTTGCCAAACGCTATCTCTGATACAAACGAACCCGTCAATACTCCCGCGACGGAGCAGGAGCTGGCAAAGTTTCCGCGCGTTACCGGAATCCGGCACTGGTCGTCGGCAACTTCGAGCACAGTCGTGCTTGATCTCGAGGATCAGGTGCAGTATGAGGCACACCGGCTGGCCTCGCCGGAGCGTATTTATTTCGATCTGCGCGATACACAGCTTTCTGCCGAGGCAGCGAAATCGGTGGACGTCGCGGGCGACGCACTGCTGAATCGCGTTCGCGTAGCACAGCCGGTTGCGGGCATGACGCGTGTGGTACTTGAAACCAGAACCGACTCAAATTTCTCAGTGAGTCTGGAACCCAATCCCTACCGGCTGGTGATCGAAGTACGCAAGGTCGGAGTCAACTCCAAGGGCGCGGTGAACCTCTTCCCTAACGCCGAGGCGGAGAAGAGTCGGCTCGCCATCGTCGTGCCACCGCCCACCAAAGAAGATCTGCAACTGCGGACGCACGTTCCCAAGCTCCGCATCGTGGTCGACGCCGGACACGGTGGGTGGGACCTCGGCACGGTCGGCCGCCGTGGCTTGCTGGAGAAAGATCTCGTCCTTGAGATTGCGCAGCGCCTCGGAAAGCTGCTCCAAAGCCGTCTCGGCGCCGAGGTGATTTATACACGGCAGGATGACAACTACATTCCGCTCGACGACCGCGCCGGAATCGCCAATCAAGCACAAGCCGACCTGTTTATCTCTGTGCATGCGAACTACAGCGACCTGCCTTCGGCGCGCGGCGTGGAGACTTATTACACCAATACTTTCTCCGCGCCGGGATCGAAAGAGACCTCTTCCAAAGACGCGACGTTGAAACCCGTGGATGCGAGTGCGGGCGCTGGCGCTGCCAAGCCCGCGGCGACGCTTTCGGCAACCGATCTGCATGAGCGCATCGAGCAGTCGCGGCGGCTGGCCGCCAGTGTGCAGCGGTCGTTGTACGGAACACTCGTAGTGCAGAATCCCGGGCTGCGCGATCGCGGCATCAAAGAAGCCGGATTCGTGGTACTGACCGAGAGCGCGATGCCGGGAATTCTAGCGGAAGTCTCGTTCGTCAGCAGTCCTACCGACGAACAGAAACTACGCAGTGACGGGTACCGCGAGCAGATCGCCGAGGCGCTCTATAAGGGCATCGCGCGGTATGCCGCAGCCTCGAAGGGCGTCAAGGTCGCCAGCGCAAGCAAATAACTCCCTCTGTCTTCCTGAAACGAAGGACCTATGCAACCCGCAGGCGTCACCACACTGCCGGCAAATTGCATAGGTCCTTCGCTTTGCTCAGGATGACACGATTTGACGAACACCTACTTCAGCGACGCCATGTCAATCACGAAGCGATAGCGCACATCGCTGTTCACCACACGATCGAATGCCTCGTTCACTTTCTGGATCGGCGTGAGTTCGATGTCGCTGGTGATGTTGTGTTCGGCGCAGAAATTGAGCATCTCCTGAGTTTCGCGAATGCCTCCGATAGCCGATCCAGCGAGCGAACGGCGGCGCAGCAGCGAAAATGAAGCGACCGGAATCTGCTTCTCCGGCAAAGCCACAACCACCATCGAGCCATCCACTTTCAACAAATTGAGAAACTGGTTCCAATCCATCTGCGCCGACACGGTGTTCAGAATCAAATCGAAACTGCCCTTCAGCTTTTCAAAAGTGTCGGCGTCCGCAGTTGCAAAGAAATGATCCGCGCCCAGGCGTTTGCCGTCGGCTTGTTTCTTCAGCGACTGGCTCAGGACCGTAACTTCGCAGCCCATGGCGTGTGCCAGCTTGACGCCCATGTGGCCGAGTCCGCCCAATCCAACGATCGCGACCCTGCTTCCCGGGCCGGCGTGCCAGTGCTTGAGCGGCGAATAGAGCGTGATCCCGGCGCAGAGCAACGGCGCGCTGGCGTCGAGCGCCAAATTTGCAGGAATGGCGAGAACATAATTCTCGTCGACCACGATCTTGTCGGAGTATCCGCCTTGCGTTGGAACGCCTTCAGTGTCACGCGCGTTGTAAGTCCAGACCGTGTGTACTGAGCAGTACTGTTCAAGCCCGCGCTTGCACTCGGCGCACGTCCGGCAGGAATCGACAAAGCAGCCAACACCGACTTTGTCTCCCGCTTTGTATTTCGTGACCTTGCCACCGACCGCGGCAACCAACCCGGTGATTTCGTGGCCAGGAACCATGGGGAAGATCGCCTCTTCCTGGTAATCGCTCCACTCATTGCGAACCTGATGAATGTCGGAGTGGCAGATTCCGCAGTAGCGGATGTCGATGAGCACATCATGATCGCGCAGGTCGCGGCGTTCGAATGAATAAGGCGCAAGTGGACCTTTCGCAGTGTGGGCGGCAAAACCTTTCGCTTGCGACATGAAGACTCGCTTTCTATCGAAAAGAAGCTTAGATGAATGCGTTTGACAACGGACTCATGTTTGATGCGTTGCGGAATGTCCTAGGCGAAGGGATTGACGATGCGGACTCCGTCGATCTCTCGCCTATCCTGCATGTCTTCCGAGAGGAGCACGCTGCAGCCCGACTGTTTCGCGGAACGTAGAACAAGACCGTCCCAAAAAGAAATGCGGTGAAGACGATGCAGGTCGATTGCGGCCAACACGTCTGAGACGTCCGGAGCTGCGACGTCGAACTCGGCGAGAAGTTCAACTTTGCGCCGTGCGACGGCAGCCTCCACTTGTAGTTTTCGCGTGATGGTGACGAAATATTCCTGGAGTATCTGCAGCGATACAACTCCAGTCCTGGCACGCCGATGCGCGGCTACTAGTTCCAGAGCCTTGTCCTGCTTCGCAGGCGCAGCTTTGTCGTCCGCGTAGACCAGGATGTTGGTATCAAAGAAACTACGAACGCTCATGAATCTCGTCCCGATTGAAGCGCCAGCCGTGCGAGTGTCCTTGACCCGAAAGGCGTTTGAACTCCTCGATACTGCGTTCAGGATCGTCCCCGCCGGCCACCGTTTGCAGGTAATCGCGAATCAGTTGATTGAGGCTCTTACCAAGAGCTTCGGCCTTCTCCCGCGCGCGGGCCACCAGTTGCTCGTCGATCGAAAGGGTGACATTCATTAACACATTATATGTGGACACGTATTATGTGTCAATGAAGATGTATGCCCCCATTTTTCCGCTTCTCTCGGAGGCTCCCAACTCCTGTCCCACTGCTATGTTTTGCAAGAAATACGCGTGACCTACGGTTGCCAACCTTTTCACGGCTTTCCACAACAACAATTCCAGTTCGTGTGACGAACAACCTTTACCGAGAAAATCGGAAGGAAGGCTGTCCTCCACATGAGATTCATCGCTTACAGCTTCTTTTCATCAGTGTGATCGAGTTGCGTGTCGAGGACGTGCTTGCAGTGGGCAACGCTAAAGTCGGCGACGTGGTTCAGCGCGAACGTCGGGACGTTCGCTACATGAGGCGTGCGGACGCGGAAGAAGTCTGCGCCCCGCACATCTTCGAGAACGAAAGCGGGACGGGCATCTTCTTTCAACGAGCTGATCTCGACGTTGTTGACCGAGATGTTCCTCACGTGGCGCAGGAAGAATCCGTGGGAGGGCATGCCGCCGAACATATTCGGTTCTGGATATTTGTTTTCCAATTCCGGCGGCTGGATCGCAGCAGCTTCGGCCGTTCCTCCGCCGCGGTGCTGAATGTAAATATCGTTGAGTTGGATGTCTTCGATCGAGTGGCCGGGGACGCCGCTGATGATCGACCCCAGGCTCGATTCGGCATTCGAGCAGACGATGTTGCTGATCAGAACGCGGCGCAGCGCTCCGACTGGCACGCCGGCCGGACCGCGCATGCGGCTGCCCAGGCGCATAAAGATCGGCGCGGAAGTGATATCGCGCATCGTGACGTTGGTAATGGCGATGTCTTCGAGCAGGCCGCCATCGACGGTTTCGAGCGCAAGTCCCTGACAGCCTTCGAAGATGCAGTTCGAAATCGCAATGTTCTTGAAACCGCCATTCGACTCGGTGCCGAACTTGATGCGGCCGTTTGCGTTGTGTTTGTCGCCGGGATCGAAGCGTTTGAACGTGCCATCAAGCAACGTGCCGAGTTTGAAGATGCCGGTGACGTAGCAGTTGATGATCGTCACGTTTTCGGTGGCGCGGGCGTAACCGAGGGCGAAGGAACTCTTGGGACAGATGGCATCGTCCCACGGCGAATTCACGGTGCAGTTCGAGACACGGACGTTACGGCAGCAGTCGATATCGATACCGTCGCGGTCAGTGTCGATTTTCAAATTGTCGATCGAGAAGTTGTCTACACCGGTGGCGAGGATGCCGAAGTGTCCGCCCTTGAGGATCGAGAAATCGCGCAGGATCACATTACGGCAATTCTTCAGGCTGATGGCTTTGTTCGCAACACCCGCGTGTTCAGCAACCGGGCCGGGGCCCCAGCCACGGCTGAGTCCGCGTCCCCAGATGAGGCCGGGACCGAAGATCGAGACATTCTCGAGGCCCTCTCCCCACAGCAGACTGTTGTGCCAGTGGTTATGGCCGTAGTCCTGATAGGCGTCCCAGGCGGTGTTGGGCTCGGCGAGATCGTATCCGCCCGAACCGGAAGAAGTTGGATCAGCCGCTATGATCACCGCGTTCTGATCGAGGCAGAGGGCCACGTTGCTCTTAAGACGAATGGAATAGCACAGATAGTTGCCGGCGGAAAACTGGACCGTGCCTCCTCCAGCCGCGGCTGCAGCTTCGATCGCACGATTGATTGCGGCAGTGTCGATGGCCTTGCCATCGCCGGTGGCACCGAAGAGTTTTACGTCGAACACGCCGGGAGCAGGGGGAGTCGCTTGCGCGGCGGAGCGAAGTGGGACGGCGGCTCCGGCGAGGCTCGCGCCGGTGATGCGGAGGAAGTCGCGGCGAGGGTTGTGGTCGGTCGACATGGCACGTGCCCTCGAAGGTCCGCGCTTGGCGCGGATGGACAGCCGAGGGCGGCTGTCCCCACATAAGCAAAACCAGTTCTCAGTTCCCTGCTGGGATGCCTCCGTATTTTTGGAGCCACTTTAGTTCTTCGCGTACTTTGATTTTGCCGTGCCAGGGGTTCTTGCCCAAACCGTGGCCTTCGCCTGGGAAGATCAGCAGCTCGTTGGGGATGCCCATCGAATATAACGCGTGCTCCAGCAAATAATCTTCCAACACGGCGACGCGGATGTCGTCGGCACCGGCGACCATATGAGTCGGCGTGCGAACTTTGTCGATCTGGAAAATCGCGGCTTCGTCGTGATAGCGCTGCTGCGCCTCCCACGGGCGTCCGCCGAGGAAGTACGCGTCATCGAAAGTGGTGTCGTCGTTGCCCCAGTTGCCGATGTGCTCGACCGCGCCCGCGCCCGTGATTGCGGCCTTGAACCGAGTGGTTTGCGTGATGAGCCAGTTGGTCATGTATCCGCCGTAGCTGTAGCCGCCGATGGTGAGGTGGTCGGCGTCGGCAATACCGTCTTTCACCAGCGCGTCGACGCCTTCGAGGATGTCTTTGCCGGGGCGCGAGACAATTTGTGGAACGATCTGCATCAGGAACTTGTCACCGTATCCGGTGGAACCACGGTAGTTGGGCTCGAAGACCAGCCACCCATTGGTCGCGGCGAGTCCGGCCCACTGATACCAGTCGGCTTCGAAGTGATTTCCGTCGGCGTCGGCCGGACCGCCGTGAATCAATGTGAACATCGGAAGATGCTTCGCTTCAAATTTTCCTGGAGGATAGATCAGCATGCCTTCAATCGTTGTGCCATCCTCAGCTTTCCACTGATAGGGCTTGCCTTGCGGCAGGTCGCGCTCGGTAAAGAGCTTGTTGAATGACGTGATGGGACGGGCCTGGTCGATCGTAGCGGCACTGTCGGCGAGATAGATTTCTTCCGGCTTGCCCAGCGAGGAGTAGATGAAGGCGACTCTCGGCGAGTGAGTGGCAAGCGACATCTGCGCGTAGGTGCCGGGCCATCCACTGATTTTGTGCAGTGACTCGGATGGCCTGGCGACGGAATACATCTGTACTTCTGTACCGGCACGGGCAGATGTGAAAATCGAATCGCTGGAGATGGCGTAGTGTTCGACGGGGCCGATGAAATCCTTGCTCCATTGTTCGACCGTGCCTGACTCGGTGTCGACCCAGTAGAGATGCGGCTGGATGTCGCGGTAAGGGCCGGAGACGTCTCCGATCTCGACGGTGAAGAAGATGTGGCGGTTGTCATTGGCCCAGCGCGGGTGGGTTTCTACTGCCTGGTTGTGCGTGACCTGGTGAAGTTCGGCAAGCTTCGCATCACTGCCAGCAGTCGCGGGCAGGAGTGCCCGCCCCACATCGACTGTGTAAATTTCTACGTCTTCGTATTTTTCCTGGCGCTGGTTGATTGCGTTTGACAGGACCGCAAGCTTCCTGCCATCGGGCGAGGTTTCGAGAGTATCTACGCGAAGCGGCGTGGTGGCGACGGGCTGTGCGCCGGGCGTGAGATCCTCTTTTTCTTTGTCAGACTCGGATGCAGCTTTGGTCTCAACCTTCGCTGGAGCGGCCGCGTGCCGCGCCCGCGCCGCGGCTACATCGAGCGCGAAGATGGTGTCGCCACGCTCGGCTGTGCGATATTGTACTACGTCTTTCCATTGTTCTTTGTAGGCATCCTTTTGAGTCTTGCTCCAGGGCTGGCGCGTGGCGAAATAGATGGTGCTGGAGTCGGCGGACCAGGAGAAGGCGTGAACGTCTTCCTCACCTTGCGTGATGGGAAATGCCTCTCCACCGTTGGGCGAGATGAGATAAATCTGGCTGGTGTCTTCGTCTTTATCTTTAGAAGACGAATCGGAATCCGAGTCGCCGGATTTCTCGGCCGAAGTCTTACGCTCGGAAACGAATGCGATCCAGCGGCCGTCAGGCGACCACTTGGGCTCGGAGTCGTGGCCAGACTGCGTCAACTGGATCAGGGAACCTCCCTTGCCGTCGTCGCGATAAAGCCAGAGGTCGCTGCGGAAGATTTGCTGATCCCAATCGGCGCGCTCGGTGGCGCATACGACAGCAGTGCCGTCGGGTGAAATCTCTGCCGCGGTAAAACTGACAGAGTTAAAGAATTCGTCGAATGTCAGTCTGAGTTTGGTTTGGGCCGGTGTAACGAGCACGCAACTCAACAGCAGGGCGACAACGAAGAAAAGTTTCTGGATTCGCATAGGGTCCCCGGTGGGAACTTGGGTTATACAACGCTCGATTCCTGCGGCGCAAGTTTGTGACCAGAGGTTGCAAATGGAGGAGCAATGCGCCACAACATCCACAGCAGCCCGACGGATACGGGCACGGAGAGTTGAAGGTGCGTCCATCGCGAGAGCGGACCAATCAGAGGCAGAGTGAATACGAGGTACAAGAGCACAGTCAGAGCGGCAGAACAGGCATGATCGGCATTCGATAAAATCCAGTCCGCGAGAAGCAGGAGCATCGGAGCAAGCACCAGCAAGTCGTACACAAAAAGGTGAGGATTCACGAGCACGGCCGCGAGAGTGAGCGCGGAAAAACGCAACGCCAGTGGAGATGTAGATCTCCACGTGGCCGCGGCGATTGCGATGACGACGATCGAACTCAAAATGTAGAGTCCGAAAGCAGCGTGCGGCCAGGGAATCAGCAGGGACCAGAACGAACGCAATGAATGCATCTGGATGGGCGCGAGGCTGAGTTCGGCAGCGCCGATCCAGCTCGATATGTGCCAGACGGTATCGAAGTACGCGCGCATCACCGCGGGGCCGAAGTAGAGCCAGGTGCCGGCAAGCTGCGCGAGGGATGAAACGACAATGCCCGCGAGTATTTTCCATGCGCAAGCCAGCAACAGCACGAGTGGCATCGCAATCAGAAACTGCGGCTTGAAGATCAGAAAGCCGAGAGCGATTCCGGCGAGCCATTCGCGACCGGCGCGGAAGGCGAGAAACGCCGCCGTGAAGCACGCCACTACCAGAACCGAAAGCTGGCCTCGCGCGAAGAAATGAAACAGAGGCGGAAAAGCAACTGCGGATAGGATGACTGGCCCGCCGTACGAATGCAGGCCCATACATGATTTCCAGACGAGCTTCGAGCAGACGAAAAACGCGATCATGCTTAGCATTACCCACACCCACGCGACCGCCAAGAACGAGAATCGTGTAAACGGGACGAACAGCATGGCGACCTGGGGCCCGTAGAGATTTGTTAAGGCGACGCGAGGCGGGCGGCGGGAATCCACCTGTTGAATGGTCGCCTGCATTTCGGCGGTCAGCGTCGGTTGGTCGTAGAGATTATCGGCGCGGCCTTGCGCCACCAGCTGAGCGGAAACATACAGCGGCAGAAAATCCTGAAACTTGATGTTGCCGGCGCGGTCGTAGAGCCCATGTGTCGAGAAGTCAGCGGCAAAAACTCCCCACAGGCAAACTGCAAGGACGATCGTGTGCGTGCGCAGGCGGCGCGCCGTGAGCCATGAGGCTGCTCTGGTCAGCCAGGCCGGCGTTTCGCTGCGGGCGCTCACTGGGCGGGCTCACTGTTTTTGAGTGCGTCATCGAGACTTTGTCCGGAGCGCGAGGCGCTTTGCATCACGCGCCAGCCGTCATCGTAATCGCGAAAGCCGACGGTGGACTTGGAATGCAGATCGCTCGAGTAAAGAGCGGCGCCGATTTCGTTCAGGGGAACCCATCTCCAGGTGAACTCGACGTCGGCGACGTTGCCCTGCTTCGCGATGCCCGTAACGTTCAGGAGTTCTCTGCGCGCTACAGGAATTGCGAATGATTGCTTGTCGGCCGCGTCCGCCGGGATCAGCGCGCGTACTGTGTCGACTCCTGAAGGCGTCAACAGAATGTCCCAGCATGGCGATGGAACCAATCCCGCGGGACACGGGGCCGAGGAGGCGGAAGCCCATCCGTGATGCTGCAACGCAAGATATTCGGGGGCAAGATAGTCTTTGTTCGAAACCACGCCGGTTTGCAGCAAGTATTGCTGTGGAGTGGTGAAGGCATCGGAGGCAGAGATAAGATCGGCGGCCAGCCGGCGCGTGAGGTAGTCGCGCGGCGAACAGGATGCCAGCAGGAGCACGGCGGCCAGCGTTAGGATTGATTTCTTTTGCATGATTCAGAAGACTAAGACCGCTAGGCTCTGCCCAGAGGGCAGCCCCACATATTCAAACTTCACTTCCTCATGTTTCAGGTCTTCACGTTCAGTGACTTGTGATTGTAAATAAAGGCGAGCGCCACGTTGCCGAATTTTTATGCGGCAGGAAAGGATGCGAAGCGATCTGGCCATCGAACTGGGCGGACCAGCGGCCGGGAATTGCAGCTTTGCAGCCCGGGCATCGGCCTTCGGGCGTCAGGCGATACTCTTCGATGAGATAGCCGTGGCGGCGAATCAACATTTCGCTGCAGCGCGGGCAGCGCGTGTGTTCCCAGCGGCCGACACGTCCCGGCAGGTTTCCGGCGTAGATGTAACGCAGGCCGGATTCGCGGCCGATCTCGACCGCGCGCAGCAGGTCTTCAACGTTGGTATCGCGCTGGCCGTCTCCCTGCATTTTGTAGTCGCCATGAAATGCGGTAATGTGCCAGGGAATATCGGGAGAAACGCCGGCCAGGAATTCGGTGAGGCGACGCAGTTCGCCGTCCTCGTCGTTGAAGCCGGGAATCAACAGCGTAACAATCTCCAGCCACAATCCGCTGGCGTGAATGCGGCGAATGCTGTCGAGGATGGGACCGATGCGCCCGCCGAGTTCGTGATAGTGGCGATCGTCAAAACTCTTGAGATCGACTTTGTACAAATCGAGCCACGGACGGATGTATTCGAGAACTTGCGGCGTGGCATTGCCGTTGGAAACGAATCCGGTGAGAAGACCGGCGGCTTTGGCTTCCTTGAAGACGGCAACGGCCCATTCACTTGTGATCAAGGGCTCGTTGTAGGTGCTGACCACAACTCTCGCGCCCTGATCGATGGCATCTCGCACTAGCGATTCTGGAGATGCTTCAAGCGGCGGCGAAATTGCGTTGGGATCGCGCAGCGCCTGCGAGGTAACCCAGTTCTGACAGTATCCGCAGTGAAGATCGCAGCCCAGCATGCCAAAACTGTAAGCCAGCGCTCCGGGATGCGCGTGGAAGAATGGTTTCTTCTCGATGGGATCGCACTGCGTTCCGGCGGTGTATCCCCAGGGCACGTAGAGAGTCCCGCCGCGGTTGTATCGGACTTTGCAGACGCCGGGCTGGCCTTCGGGGATGGGGCAGGCGTGGCCGCACGAAAAGCAGCGAACGCGATTGTTGTCGAGCTTTTCGTACAGCGAGGCGTCCGCTTCGCGGACTCTTTCATCGAGGATGCTGCGAAGGGTGGGCACGCTGGGGCTCTCAATGTATTCTAGCCCGCGCTCGGGGGCTGGTCAGAATCTTCACCGTGCACAGATAGAACGCTCGGCGGAGTTTGTCGGACTGCTTCGATGTATGGAGTCCTTCGACTTCGTGGATGCTTCGCTTTGCGAACCATCCTCTACGATTAGGATGACAGTTTATTTGCAACGGACTTCATCGGCCGGCGGTGGGTTTTGCGGAGGGCTGGTGATCGTGGAGCCACATGTCGGCTTGCTGCTCGATGGCGACGGCCTGGCTGTGGGTCATGCGGGCGGTCAGCACTGCCGCCAGATCCTTACTTGCCTGATCGCCCCGGGCGCGGGCGAGCACTGTCCAGAAATAGGCTTTGTTCGCGTCTTTGGGCACACCGCGTCCGCCCCAGTACAGGAATCCGAGCTTTGATTGGGCAGGCAGGCTGCCGTCCTCAGCGGCCTTGCTGAACCAGGCGAATGCCTCTTTCTCGTCGCGCCGGACACCGATTTTTTCGTCGCCCTGAAAATAACGGAGACCGAGAGCATTCTCAGCGGCGGGGTCGCCCTTTCCGGCCATCTGCTGGAGCTGGGGAAAAGTTGCGGTCTCGATCGATAGAGTTGGGCCCTCCGACTTCGGAGGTTGAGACGAAGCCAGCACGGTCTGAATCGGGGTTCGCTGGCGTTGCCGCAGTTTGCTCTGGATCCACGGCGCCGTGCGATAGCCCAGAGTCAATGCAATCGTGGCTGCGGCCAGGATCAGAAGAATCAAGTAGGAACGCGGCAAGCTGATGCCGCCGGAGTCATCTTTCTTGTCCTTTTCGCCGGCTTCCTCTTCTTTTTTTCTGTCCTCCGTGGGTGCCGAAGCGAAGAGCACGCTGCCGGGTTGAGGATCGAACGGAACCGGAGCGGGAGCGCCAGGCAGAGGAAGATCTCCGGCGCGAGCGGTCCGATTGACCGCGGCTAGCACAGTTTCAGTCAGCCGCTGTAATACCGTGGCATCGGTCTCGGTAAAGAAAGCGGGCTGCGGCGAGAAGGCTTCGAGGATTCCAATGGATTTTTCTCCCACGCGCACGGGAGACGCGATGATGGAGCGGATACCCAGCGCGCGGCAACTTTCACGATCGACGCGAGGATCGAATTCGGCGTCGTCGCAACGCAGCAGACGTCCAGTTTTCACGCATTCGCCGGAAAATCCGGAACCGACTTGCAGTTGCGCGCCCACCGGCGGTGCATCGGAACCAGCCGAGGCGCGGCAAACCATAACGTCCGCCGTGTTGCCGCTCAGAGCGAGAGCGGCTCCGGAGGCGCGCAACAACATTTGCGTGCGCGCGGCAATCAACTCCAAGGCTCCAGACAGGTCGGGGCCGAGCGCTTCCACTTCGCGCTGCACTGCGGTCACGGCGGTAAGCGTGTCGGTATAGCTGGGTCGCGGAGGAATGTTGAGAGCGGCGGAAGAGCGGGCTACCGCCGCTTCGTCGGCATTCGCCACGCCGGCTATGGCATTCAGGAACAGCCAATCGCGCAGGCGGAACAGAGACGCGGGCCGCAGCTCAGCAAAGCGCAATCCGGTGCGTCCGGAAAGGTCCGACCAAACCACTTGGCCGGTGGTGTAGATGTTCTCGCTACATCCCGCGAGGTCGAGACACAGACCAACGCGCCGTGTGGCTTCGAGCGGCGTGTGGGATTGAAGCGAAATCCCTTCTTCACTGATGTCCACAATCTCATGCAGATCGAGCATCGCCGTTGTTTTGGAGTCCCCGGGAAAGCTGGCATAGGCCGGCGTCTGAATCTTGTGCCGCACACGCCGGCGACGATTCGGCGTCGAGGTTTGCACAGGCGAAGTCATGGTTGCCATAGGACGAGGTCGCAGTGCTCCATATTAGCGCGGGTCTGTGGAAAAGTATGCAGGGAAGAAAAAATTACAAGGGCAAGGGTGGAAAGGTTGGCCCGGAGCGGGAGCAGGCCTGGCTAGGCTTCTAGCCGGCGCGGCGCAGGGTCTGAGCCTGGCGCAGGCTGGATATCCGGGAGATGGCGGCAACCATCATGCTGGAAAGAAGTTGCATAGTCGCCACATCGCGCTCGTCAAAGGCGCCAGGGGACGATGACAAGACTTCGAATATCCCCAAGGTCCTGCGGAAATGGCGCAGGGGCGAAACCAGAATGGAGCGGACACCAAGGCGGCGGCAGCTGGCCAGATCGACGCGCGGATTGCGTTCCGCGTCATGGCAAAGCATGATTTCGCCGGAGCGAACGGCTTCGGCGGAGATTCCGGCATCGGTTTGCAGGCGGATGCCCAAGTCGGGAGCGGTACGTCCGGTGCGGGCGCGGCAAACAATTTCGTCTCCGGTGCGGAGAGCGATGGCGGCCCCGGTGGCACCGGTCAGATGCTGGGCGCGCTCAGTGATAGCGCTGATCGCAGGCTCGAGATCGAGCTCCGCAGGGTGAATCTCGAAGTCTTCGCCTAACGGGACGGCATACATCCCGGATGCCGGATGCGCGGCATTGGCCACTCGTAACTGGCTACGCATGGCGAGTGAGGGCATGCGGGAGTGATCTTCCACGTTCAAGCTGACAGGATCGGGTACACTGCGCAGCAGGTCGCGGACCAGGCTATCCAGTTCGGAGTCGGTGATCAGGTGCGCAGTCTGCTGGTGCAGCAGCGATCCGCCCAGCACGCGCGAAAGACTCAGCAGGGCCTGACTTCCGCAGGCCAGGCAGTAGGGCTTGCGATTCGTACTGATCAACTCACACTGGATACAGAATGTCGCGCCCTGCAGGGGAACAAAGCTAACATCTTTGAAAGTGGTGCCGTACGGGGTCTTGCTGAACATGATTGCAGCGTCCTCGCTTGGAACATGGGTGCAGTCGAAGGTAAACAACAGAGAAGGCAAGGAGAAAGTAGCGGCACAGGTTCCCCGTGTGGAAAACTTTTCATGCGGGCGAAGGAAGACCACTACCCACGAGGGTGTGCAATGGACGCGGGATATGCAGAATTTTGCAGAGCAGAATTAGTCTTGATTCCACCCCCTTGGGTCGGCTATGCTGATAGCACGTCCTGCGGCTTGCCCGCTGGCCGAATGACTGGGGTGAAAATCATGCAATGGACAGCACCTGCTTTTGAAGAAGTTTGCCTGAACTGCGAAATCAACTCCTACGCCAGCGCCAAGCTGTAAATAGCAAAAGATCTGCGCTCGCCATCGCTGTCACGGTGCGTTCGCGCTTTCGTGTGCGAGCACCCCACTTCGTTCTCCTTTCATCTATTAGCCCTCCCCAACTTCTTCGAAACAGACCCCTCCGGTCCAAAACGCGAGACCGAATTACCAGAAGTGATCTCGTCCGAAATCGCTTGGCCCAGATTCATAACCACGTAACCTTTGACCGCTATCCTGCCGCTATCAGGAAACCACATGGCGGACCTGGGACAAATCTGGGTAGTAGCTCTAGCGGCGATAGTGTTCGCCGTGGCGGGATTCGCGTTCGCGGCGCTGGGGCGCAGATAACACTACGCCCGTGACTGATCCCGTCGTCCCGGGGACATAAGCCCCGACTTATCCTGCCTGAGCTGCGATTAACGTTGTGTTCTGCTCGGGAATAGCGATGACCTCCGCCGGGTGGGCGAGGGTGCGCTCCAGCGCATCTGCCAGGGCGATGGGAAAAGCGGAAGTCAATAAATTGATGTCGAGGTGTAAATCGCGGCGCGAATAGAAGCGATGTACGAGCAGCGCTCCCCGGCGGTGGTTCGAAGAGCTCAGCAGTTCGAGGGTGATGGTCCACACGGGATTATCGGGCAGCGAATTGCTCATTCCCAACTTCCCTGCCCCAGGCATCGTCAGACCAGGCTGGGTCGGGGCAGGCTTAGTCAGGACAGGCTTAGTCCAGCGAAACGCGTGACCGTTGCGGCGCGCCGATGGGTCAGCAGCATCGAAGGGAAACTGCTCTCCCGACGGCATTTCCAGCTTCAACTCGAAAGCGTCAAAGTCATTGCTGCCAAAAGCGGCGGTCAAAATGCGGCGGACCTGTTCGTAGTCGCGCGCAACTTTGAATTCCTCGATCGCGCGGCGGATTGCCAGGTTGTTGACGATGATCTGGGGCTGATCGAGCGTGCGGTGGGCGACGCGGGCGATTTCTCCAAACTCTAGGTAGCCGAGATGCTGCACGCCGATCCATATGCCGATGCCGAGAACCGCCAGCACTAAGCCCAGGGAACTGCCTGTCGGCCACAAGAGGAACAAGCTGAGCAGCGCAAAAATAGCCGACACTCCATAAAGCAGGATGACCACCTGACGATGCGTCATTCCGTGCTGCAGGAGTTTGTGATGGATGTGCTCGCGATCCGCGGTAAAAACTGGGCGGCCGCTGATCAAGCGGCGGACGATAGAGAGTGACGTCTCCAGAATCGGCAGGCCGAAAGAAACGACCGGGATGGCAATCGCGACAATGGTCGGAGCTTTCTGAGCGCCTTTGAGAGCGAGAGCACTGAGCAGGAATCCGATGAAGAGACTGCCGGAATCGCCCAGAAAAATCGTCGCTGGATTGAAATTAAAGCGCAGGAAGCCGAGGATGGCACCGGCCAGCGCGATGGTCATCACTGTAACCAGCGAGGGACCATTCAAGAGCGCTACCACGAATGCCACCAAAGTCGAGAACAAGGCCGATCCAGCTGCCAGACCGTCAAGTCCGTCAATCAGGTTGAAGGCGTTGGTGATGGCGAGAACCCATAAAACCGTGCAAGGCAGCCCTATAAACCAGGGCAGCTGATGATCGCCGAAAAGCACTGGAATGTTGACGATGCGCAGGCCGCCGGCGAAAAGCATGGTGGCGGCGATCCCTTGCACGGAGAACTTGAAATAGGGTCCAACGCCGTGAATATCGTCGTAGACTCCGAGCAGAAAAACCAGCGAAGCGGGCACCAGAATGGTGACCAGCGCCTTCAATGAAAAGGCGGCGTGGAACCGGGGATAGTGCGCCGCCCAAACCGAGGCCACGGCCATGCATCCGGCAAAGGAAAGGAAAATTGCAACTCCGCCCAGGCGAGGCAAGGGACTGGAGTGGAGATGGCGCTCCTGAGTCGGAACCGCGACCCAGCCGTGTCTGGTCGCGAAGTCGCGAACCGAACGCGTCAAGATGAACGCGGACAGCAGCGACAGACAAAATATCGTCAGAAAGACGACGCTCAACAAACCACCTCGGTCGTTCCAGGATGAAGGGTGGGCACGGGCCACCGCATACTTACAGCGAGTATTGCAGCGACGGCCAGCGGCTGGTAGTTAGTGCAAAGATTCCTGTATCGCTTTGAGGATTTTGAGACTCTAGCAGCAGGACGATCAGCTTTCAATCTCCACCCCGGAAAAACCTGTGGAAAACTCTCCTTTCATGCGGAGATGGCTGGGTCTAGGGATGACTTGCCGTGCTAAACTGCAGATCAAATTCCGATTTAATATTTCAGGGGTCCGAAGTGATGAAGCCGGGTATGCGGAGTTTCAGCCGCCGAGTGCGTGGTTCGATGTTTGCGCTGACCGCACTTCTGCTTACGGTTGTGGCGGCTGCGGCTCAACAGCCGGCAGGCGGCAATCAGACGGGACAGAACCCGGCACCGGCAGAGGTTCCTTCAGCGCAGCCGTTCCCGTCTGCAGCGGTCCCCGAAAACAACCCCACGGCGCCGACAAGCCCGGCGAAAACACAAGACCTGTCGAAGGATGCCTCTGAACCGACGGGAGTTGTGAAGCTTGGGCCTGGAGATCTGATTGAGGTCAACGTCTACAACGTGCCGGAACTTGCCACCAAGGCACGGGTCAGTAATTCTGGCGATGTCTACCTGCCCCTTATCGACTATGTCCACGTTGAAGGCCTGACGCAGGAAGAGGCGCAGACGGTGATCGAAAAGCGGCTTGAAGAGGGAGGGTTCGTTCGCAGCCCGCATGTAACGATCTTCGTAGATGACGCTCAGTCGCAAGGCGTAACGGTGCTGGGAGAGGTCAGTAAGCCGGGGATTTATCCAGACGTGGCTTCTCACAAGCTCTATGAAGTAATTTCAGAGGCAGGTGGATTCACTTCAAACGCATCGCGCAAGATCGGCGTCATTCGGCGGAACCAGCCCCAGGCAATTCAGATCGTGCTGCCCCGGAATCTGTCCGAAGACTTGAGCGGAAATATCGACGTACTTCCGGGCGATACCATCACAGTACCGCGCGCACCGATCATCTACGTCGTCGGCGATGTAGGCCGGCCCAGTGGCCTGCTCGTGGATAACGGCACGCTGACGGTATTACAGGCTATCGCCTTGGCGGGAGGCACGAATCACACGGCAAAGATGGGTGGCGTGCGCATCATCCGCAAGACGCCAGCGGGTATGACCGAGACGCGAGTTCAATTGAAGAAGATGTTGGAAGCCAAGAGCCCCGACGTCACTTTGCAGGCGGACGACATTCTTTTCGTTCCCATCAGCGGGGCGAGAGTGGCGGCGGCCAGAACATTCGAGGCTGCTATTTCAGCGGCCACGGCGGTCTCGGTTTACAGCGTGCATCCGTAACTGTCGGCCGTGCAAGTCAGCGGACGCGGTTACGAATTCTTTCCCTGCGATTCCTCTACCAGGACTTGCAGTACCTTGATGTATTTTTGCGCCGTGTACTTGCGCGAGAAATTCTGCAGGATATATTCCCTTCCTTTTTTTCCCAGCGCGGCGGCGAGTTCACGGTTGGTGGCGAGGCGGCGAATTGCTTCTGCCAAGGCCTCGGCATTTTCGGGTTCGATCACAAGTCCGGCGCCGGCCTCTTCCACTATCTGACGCGCATGACCCTCAACGCCAAGGATCACCGGCCGTGCGCAGGACATGAATTCCAGCATCTTTGTGGGAATAACAGTCTTGAAGACGTCGGTTTTCTTGAGGAGAACCAGGCAAGCGTCGGATGCTGAGATGATGGCGGCGATCTTTTCGCGTGGCTGCTGGTCGAAGAAGCGGACGGTGGCAAGTGCGCGGGATTGGGCCAGAGCTTTGATATGGTCCTTTTCTGCGCCTTCGCCGACTAGGAGAAACTGTACGCTGGGATTGCTGTACCGGAGCTGGGCAGCGGCGTCGAGCACGGTTTCGAGCCCGTGAGCCATCCCCATGGTTCCGGCGTAGCAGACGAGGAACTTGTCCTCCGCGCCGAGTTCGTGGCGCAGGGCACGGTTGGCGGTTTCCGAACGCGGAGTGAAGAGATCGGTCTCGACTCCGTTTTCGACGACCGCAATCTTTTCCGGCGGCACGTGCCAGTTGCTGGTCAGCGGTTGCTGGAATGCGGGGCTTACCACCACGATCCGGTCGCATCGCTCATATAAAAATCGCGCAATGCCAGACAGTGCGTGATGCAGCAAAGAGTCTGGGTTGCCCATGCCGACGGCGGTCAGCGATTCCGGCCACAGGTCGCGGACTTCAAAAATAAAGGGAATTTGCCGGGTGAAAGCGAGCCACCAGCCGGAGAGCCCGACCAGGAGTTGCGGCGAGGTCGCGATGATTACGTCGGGACGCGGCAGGGTCAGGCCTCGGAGAGCTGCCGAAACGCAGAACGAAGCGTAATTCCGCATGCGTTCGTGGGCTTTGCGATTGGGCAGTGGCCAGAGCCAGGTTCGATAGACATTCAGGCGGCCGGCGTTCTCGTTGTAAATCAGGCGACGCAGGCGCAGGCGCCATTCGTCAGGAACCACGCCCGTGGGGTGGTTTGGGAATCCCGTCAGCACACTGACGTCATGCCCGGACTGTGCCCAATGCTGGGCGAGTTCAGCGGCGCGGGCCGCGGGCGCGCCCATCTCTGGCGGAAAGTATTGTGAGATGTAGAGGATCTTCACGCGAGATTAGAAGGTATCCCATAAGCGGGAGTTCGGGGTAGGTGGCTTCATCGCCCGGGTTCATCAACCTAGCCAGAAGCGAATTCAAGTGGCGTGCGTTCATACGACGAATCCTAGTAGTAAAAGAGTTTGAAAGCTGTCTTGCAGCAGATCGCGCGGGTGCGGTTGATTCGGCTGCGGGCGTAGCTTTCCCAGCGGTCGGCCACGTTTGCGAACGCGGACTCGCCGGTCAGGCGGTGCATGATGCGCAGTTGCACGATGTGGAGTTGGTGGTAGAACGGACTCGCGACCATGGGCAGACGCGTGCCGGATTGCTCGTACAGAGACCAGAATCCCAGGTCGTAGCGGTCGAGATTGTGCAGCATGGTTTGGACTGAGTGATTGAACAGTTCCTGCGCCGCAGGGTCTTCCGTCGCGAGGAAATAGTCGTAGACGCCCCAAGCGGCCCAGATGAATCCGTTGAGAATGTGCGTGGGTGGATTCACGATGTACTCCTCGAACCACAGGTCTCCATGATCGTCGGTGAAGGCTACGCCTCCGGCCTCCATTGGTGTTTGGAACGCGACCAGCGCGTGTTGCGCGGTGTCGAGATAAAGCGCGTCTCCCGATTCTTTATGCGCGCGCACCAGCACCGAGATTGCCTGTCCTTGCGCCAGGGCCGAATACCAAGGGGCTTTGAGTGTGTCGCGGTATTCCCAGTTGAAGTGGTGGTTCCAGACTGCTAGCCCCTGGGCGTTCTGCTCGAGGTGCGTGCACAGCCAGTCGGCAACTACAAAGAATTTCCGGAGGCGGGAGGGGTCGGCGGTACGCCGGAAGAGGTTGTAATTGCCGAGTCCGTATTGCGCGATAGCGATTGGGTTGTACTGCAGGCCGATCTGGCCATGGTAGTCGAGTTGCGGAATGCCAGCGGGATCGTACGCACCCCGATAGTCAGCCTTCTCTGCGAACAGCATGTAGTATTCACCAAGATCGGTGACTGTTGCGCTGGGATTTTCAGCTGGCGTCTCGTGCCAGAAGGTGAGATGGCTGTTGCCACCCAGCAGGTAGGCGCTGAAGATGCGGCGGTAGTAGCTGAGACTGGGCACGAAATTGGGCGCAACTCGCATTCATATTACGGCATGCCGGTCGAGGCGACCTGCACTTTGAGATCAGAACAAAATCTCAAACCGCAACGCTCGTTAAGGATTCGCGAAGAACGCAAAGAAAAGCCGACTCTTAGAGGGACGTGCACGCCTTCTGAACCGAGCTTCTCCGGCTGGAAGCCTTTGACCGCCGCGGTCGCAGAGAAAGGGCCGCGCAGAAAGGCTCTGGGTCTGTCGCTCGACTGGTCTGGGTCCGCTTTCTTCGCGTCACGTTCGGTATAGCGATGTGGTTTGATCGCCAGATTCTACCGCTACGGCGCTAACTGCCAGGTAGGGTGTCGCGTTGTTGCCGTCGGGCAGAAAGGCGTTGCCGTACTGAAACAAACCCATGGGCCAGCTATCTTTCTTCCAGTCGAGCAACGGATCCCATTGTTGGCTTCCGCCACGCGAGCCATATACGCGGACGCGACGATCACGATTCACTTCGCTTGGTTCCACCATGGTGGAGAAGAAAATGTTTTCACCGACCCGGCATCCGGAGATGGATGAACTACTGATCGCGCCGAGCCGAGATAAGTGTCTGTCGCGATCGAGTCGGTAGATGTAGTTCGATTCGAGCGGCGTGTCGGAAGAAAAATAGAGAGCGTCTTTCATGGGGACCAGCGCTACTGCACGGGCCTGCTGGTTGCCCTGGAGCACGGCTTCGACTTGGGTGAAATCGCAATTGGCGCGCAGGATGCGGCATTCGTCGCCGTAGTCACCGGTGAGAATCCAAAGGCAGTTTTCCCAGGGATCGAAAACGATGTTGTGAACGTGGCGGATTGCTCTCTTCGGGAAGGTGTGCGCGACGCTCCAGGTTGCGCCGCCGTCGGTGGAGGCATAGATGTGGACTTCGTCGCGGGCGGCGTTGTCGAAATATTCTCCCCAGAATATTGTGCCGTTGGGAACGGTGGCGATGTGCAGCGGGCGCGTGCCGCGGGTGATGGCATGGGTCTGATGGAATGTAGTTTCGTTAGGACGGAGTGCGACAATCGCTCCAGGGACCGCGCCTACGATTCCCCCGGTGGGCAGCACGGCGAGCGCGTGGAAGCCATCTCGGAGCAGGCGAGCAGTCAGGCGGTTCGCCACCGAGAGCTTGCGATGCAACGGTGCTTTGAAAGTTGCGCTTGGAACCCAGGTCAAGGTCGTCCAGGGATCTTGAATTTTTGCGCGCATGAGTTCGTAGCCACGAGCGGCGTAGAGTTCGTCGCCGGACCAAGCCAGAGCGCGGAGACTCGAAATGCGGGCGATGCAGGTTAGGTTCGAGTTTGTGGCGAGAGCAAGACTGGAATTCATCTTTTGTAATTGGAAGTCATGTAATCGCAGCGGCACGAGTAAAGCAGTGCCTTCCCAAATTCATGCCTTTCCCCGGTCGTGTTCTACGGCAGGAAGATTTTCATGCAGAAGCAACTGCCGCCTGCTTTCTCGAACTCTGATGTATCAACGATAACCGGGCTCAATCCTTCCCGATGCAGCATGGCCTCTAGTGCGGGCGTTATGTACGGTGTGAGGTAACTGCTTCCGGCTACGATACCGTTCCCCATGAAGCGGTGGGCTTCTTCAGAGGTGAGCAGGTAAACCCGCTCCCAACATTTATGCAGAGCCGCCAACGCGTCTGCGGAATACGCTCCCGGAAAAATCAAGGCCGCTTCGTTGTTCAAGGGATTGAGGCAAGTATCGAGGTGGTAGCAGTATTTGTCGATTAACTCCAGGGGGACGACCGCAATATCCATTTTCGACATGGCGGCGGCGAATTTTTCGACACCGCCGCGCGTGCTGCGGAATCCGTAACCGGCATAGACTCGTGAGCCGTCAGGATGCCAGAGCAGATCGCCATGGCCTTCCAAATAGTCTGCGGTCTGGGCGAAATCGAGATCGATGATCTGGTAGTTATGCTGGCGTGCCCACTCGACAAAATACGGCACTTCGCGCTGGCGTGATTCGTAGACCATGCGGCTGGGAACTACAAATTTTCCATATCCATTTTTCGCGCCGATGAAGAGCTGATTGGCGGCGAAGACCATGTCTTCCAGTTCCGCGACCGGAGCAATGGTCTCAATCTCGCAACCGTTTTTTTTCAATACATCGCAGAGTTTTTGCCATTGGATACGGGCTTTGGCGTGGTCCACTGTGGAAGTTCGCGTCATGTAGGGATTTTTTTCGTCGACTACATCGAAATAATCCGGTGGACAGAGCAGCACTCTCGGCATGACTCATCGATGGTAGCTGCGCGGCGAGAGTCGGGGCAAGGCTGGGCCGACGAGAGCGTCCCCCCCGGCGTGAATCGTGGTGGTTGACCGGCGCTTACGCGTAGCCGTCTTTCTTCCAGGTTTTCCAGTCTTCGCGGATGGCGGCGGCCATTTCCAGGGTGGCTTTGTGCAACCATTTCGCCTTCTGCTTTTGCATATGGCGAAGGATTAGCCTGCGGGCGGAAGGAGTCCCGAGATGAATGTTGGCGGTCTCGAATCCCATGGCGCGCAGCAGGCGCGCTTCTTCTCCCACAGCTTTGAGCGTAGAGAGTTCGATTCGAGAACAATGGGGACTGAGGCGGCGCACAATCCAGTGTCCGCGTAACTGCACGAAAGGATCGGGACAACGCACCGCGTGGCTGATGATGGTCTGATACAGAATCTCGGACGGCCCGGGATGTTCGTTTGCCCAATCGCAAGCCGAGGTGACCATGGCTTTGGCTTCGCGGGCGATCCTGCCACCGTGCCATTCGGCCATGGCAACGTAGCGGGCATGACCTAGGCTGCCCAGGCCAGCGACACGATGCGCTACACGATACTGCAGTCCGCGAGCAGGCATCATGTGTTCGATAGCTTCGATCACGGTGAGCGGGACCGGATTTTTCACTGAGGGGAGTGCGTCCATCTTGGCCCAGAAGCGGACCGGATCGCGCAACTCACTCTCGGCGATCTGCCGCAGCCAGACGTGATACTCGCCGAGTACGAAGGGCCTTCCCTGCTCGCAAAGTCCGGTGTGATATCCCTCGACGATCGCGTCGCAAATGTCTTTGTGGGTAAGTGGTAGATGTCCGGCCTCGGCGGCGAGGTGGGCGCTCACCGCAAGGCGCGTCAAGTCGTTGGCATAGGACGCGAAGTGGGCTTCGTCGAAGTCGTTGACACCCCAAATGAGTCGGCCTTCGACATCGCGCCAGGTGCCGAGGTTTTCGACGTGAAGGTCGCCAACGGCGAGCACTTGCGGACCTTTTGCCAGCTCGATACAAACCTTGGGCCAGAGTTGCGCCCAGCGATAGTAGGTGGCGCGGAGAAACGGAAACACGCCCGCCTTCATATTGCTGTGCTTGAAACGGAGATCCTTCTTCACCAGGACAGTGTGATGACCCAGCCAATCTTCAAACTGGCGAGTCGCTTTGACAACGTTCATATCGAACGCACGATAGCGGGCAGGAACGGGGAAGTCAACGTCAAGCGGATGGCGAGGCTGGCGCTTGGCCCTGGATCAAAGACCATCAACCACCCCAGGGCACTCAGTTTCACAAGGGACTTCATTGTCGCGGCTATCGCCGCTTCCTCGACAAGTCTGACGACCCGTGTCTATGGAGCCACATCGTGTTGCGATCAACACGCTAATCGCACGCTGTGTATTTCGTAAGTGGTGTGTTTGCAAAAACATACAGGCTGGCCTCCGCCATGCTGAATACAAAGCCAGTCATGCGTTTCCCGAGGTGGGGACTCCAAGGAGGCGGTTATGCAAATGGCAATCACATTCATGGCAGTCGTGGCAGGAATGGTCTTTTCGTTGGCAGTGGCGCTGTTGGCCGAGGAGTTGATTTTCGGGCAAGTATTCCGCCTGTTCTTTGCTCCGGGAAAAATGGCCCGCTATGCGGTCACAGTGAAGTCGGGACCGAAGGGTTGAAAGACAAAATTCACAAAGGAGAATGACGATGCTGGCGTTGAAGGATTTGCTGATTGCCGGTGGCCTCGGGATGATCCTCGTGGCCGTGAGCATTTTGCTGTACGACCTGTATCAGGAAGTGTTGTACCGCCGGGCGCTGGACGCTCCGGCGGGAGAAGTTGTGGTGTCACGGCGTCCAGAGAATCGGTGGCGCACTTCGCTCGCCTTGGCCATGCTGGCCTGGGGACCAATTTTACTCGCGTGCAGCATCGTCGTCGTCCCGAGCGGCACTGGCGGAGTGCGGGTCAGCCAGACAAGTGGGACGCTGCCGGGAACGTTGTATCCGGGAGTGCATTTCGTCGTGCCGCTGGTGGAGGATGTGGCGCTGTTTGATACGCGTGATCAGGTCTTCACCACCGGCATGTCGGAGGACGGAAAAGCGGCGGCCGCTAACGTTTCCGGGAAATCGCAACTGCTAGACGTACAGGCGAAAGAAGGGCTGACACTCGGACTGGCAATCACTGTGCGCTACCGGCTTGATCCGAAGCGACTCGACTACATTCAGAGTAACCTGCCGCGCCCGGTGGAAAAGGAAATCGTTCCTCCGATCGTGGCGAGTGTGTGGCGGGAACTGGTTCCGAACTATACGGTGCGCGATGTCTTCTCAGCCAAGCGCGAGGAAGTGAGGCAACGCGCGGCCGGAATGATTACACAGAAACTCGCAGCCGATGGAATCGTGGTCAAGGAAGTAATGCTGCGCGATATCCAACTGCCGGAGGAGTATGCGAAGGGGCTGGAAACCCTGCTCTTGAAAGAGCAGGAGAATGACCGCATGGGCGTGGAGACAGAGCTGAAGCAGAAGCAAGTCAAAATCGCGGAGCTTGAGGCTGAAGCGACGAAAGTGCAGCAGATCAAACAGGCCGAGGGCGAGGCGCAGGTGCACGTGTTGCAGGCCAAGGGTGAGGCTGATGCGATGCAGTACACGCTTCCATTGAAAGAGAAACAGATTCAGCAGAGCAAACTGGAGGCCGAGGCACGTAAGGAGGCAACTATTCAGAATGCGGAGGCGGCGGCGCAGGCCAAGGTCATCGACAGCAAGGCTGAGACCGAGCGACGAAAGATGCTCGCGGAAGCGGAAGCGGATCGCATTCGAGTGACGGCGGTAGCCGACGCGGAGCGGATGTCGAGCGAGGCTGCGATTTTGAAGCAGAATCCACTGCTGATCAATAAGATCGTGGCCGAGCGCCTCTCCGACAAGCTTCAGATCATGATGGTGCCGGCCGACGGCAAGTTCTTTTTCGCCAACGACGTACTGCGCGGGATGAACGTGGCGAATCAGAGTGCGCAGGGTGAACCGGAGCAGACAAGATAGGTTCCTGGAAATATGAAAGCGGAGAGCCGAAAGCCCCACTTCCTGCAAACTACGCGAGAAATGGGGCACCCGCTGACTCTGCATGGTCATGGCGGTGTCCAAACAGTACAGGGGCAGGAGGCCGGTCCCATGCTTGAGGCGGTTTATAATTCGGCCATCCCAGACGTTATCCCGAACACGGTGACCCGAGATTTATTCTCCGCGCACATCCTGGGCCTGGTGCGAATTCTCTTCGTAATACTTCTCCTGATGGCGGCCGCTCTCGCCGCCGATTGGAGCGGGCCTGAGCAGCAACTGGCCCGAAAAATCGTTGCCGTGACCGGGCCCGGTGCCGTGGCGATCACTATCGAGAATCGTTCGTCACTGGGGAAACGTGAGAGGGAGATCATTCATAATGGTTTGCGCGGCACGCTTGAAGGGCTCGGACTGCGTTTCGTGCGCGATGATCAGGCCGCAGCTACAGTGACGATTTCTCTCTCGGAGAATCCGTCGGCGTACGTGTGGGTGGCAGCGATTCGGCAGGGCGCCGGTGAGACTGCCGTCGTAATGGTGGAGATGCCGCGGCCTGAGGGTTCGAACTCCCCGCGCGATTCCGTGCCGCTCACTTTGCGCAAGACTTCAATCTGGACGCAGGACGATCCGATTCTCGATGTTGCAGTGCTGGAAGAAAACACTGCACCGTCTTTCATCGCGGTCCTCGACCCCGGCAAAATTTCTCTCTACAGGATGCTCGGCGGGAAGTGGCAGCAGGAACAGGTGCTGGAGATTGTCCACGCGAAGCCCTGGCCGCGGGATGTGCGCGGAAGATTGATACCCGCCAGGGATCATTTATTGGATGTCTATCTTCCGGGCGTAATTTGCCACACCTCTGCCGTACTACCGTTCACGCTGAACTGCCGGGAGAGCGACGATCCGTGGCCGCTGGTGGCGGCAGCGTCAAGCGGCGCTGTGTTTCCCAGTGCGGGGCAGAGTGCGGGCATAGTCGGAGCATCCTCGACTGTCGTTCCGCAGATAAAAGCGTTCTTCGCTCCGAACCGGAATTTCTTTACCGGCGCATTGACTCCGGGTGTTGGCAAGTTCACGGCAGTGCCGAAGTTTTATTCCGCGGCATGGCTGCCGCGTGACCGATACACGCTGTGGCTCTTCGCCGCGACCGACGGCGAGGTACACATGGTAGATGGCCTAAGCGATCAAACCATGAAATTGGGATGGGGTAGTGACTTCAGCACGGTGCGAACCAATTGTGGAGCTGGGTGGCAGGTGCTGGCTTCGAGTCCTGGCGATACTGGGGAAGATTCGGTGCGAGCATATGAGATTCCGGATCGCGATCCGGTGGTGGTGAGTGCAGCTATCGATCTTCCCGGAGCCATCACCGCGCTGTGGACGGAGGCACGAGGCGACTCGGCGATTGCGGTTGTGGAAAATCGGGAGACGAGAAATTATGAAGCGTTTCGTTTGGCGCTGGCTTGCAGCCAGTAGCCTGATGGTCGGGGTGTTGGCCAGTGTACCGAGAGCACAGGCGGAGACTCGTCCCCAGTACGGCGGAACGCTACACGTGTCGATGCATGAAGCGCCGTTGTCGCTTGATCCGAGCGACAACTCGCAGCCGGATTCATTTGCGCAGCGCACTGTCATGCTATTGACATTCGAGACTCTGGTCACGCTTGGCGATAATGGCCGCGTCCAGGCCGCTCTTGCCACTTCGTGGCAAGCGTCCACAGGCAACCGCCGCTGGCAGCTTCGACTGCGGCGTGGAGTGAAGTTTCATGACGGCACGCCTTTCACGCCGGAAGCCGCGGCTGCTTCGCTGCGAGCCGCAAATCCATCATGGACTGTGTCGGCTGACGCCGACTCGGTGGTGATCGACCGGGAAGGCGGTAATGCTGAGTTGCTCTCTGAACTCGCACTGCCGCGTAACGCAGTCGTGAAGAAAACCGCCGGCAACCCATCCGTCGGGACGGGACCGTTTCGCATTGCCGACTGGCAGCCGGGAAAGAAACTGACCCTAACCGCGCAAGAAAATTACTGGGGCGGACGACCTTATCTCGATGGAATTGAGATCGAGATGGGCAAGAGCTTTCGCGATCAGACGACCGCTTTGGAACTGGGGCGGGATGACCTGGTGGAAATCGCCGCGGAACAGGCGCACCGCGTGTCGTTAGACGGATATCGGCTGGCGGCTTCGGAGCCCGTAGAGTTGTTGGCGCTGGTATTTGGCCACGACGCGCAGACACCGGACGATAAATTGCTGCGTGAGGCGCTGGCTCTTTGCGTGGAGCGTAATTCCATTCGCAGTGTTCTGCTTCAAGGAGCGGGACAACCAGCCGCGAGCATCCTGCCGAACTGGATGAGTGGCTACGGTTTTATCTTTTCAACCGAAACAAGTTTGCCGCGGGCACGCCACCTACGCGAACAACTGCGCACTGTTCCGTCCTTGAGCATTGGATACGATGGAAACGATCCGGTCATGCGTCTGATCGCAGAACGCATCGCCCTGAATGCAAGAGATGCGGGGTTAACCTTGCAGCCGACTTCGGCGGCGACCGCGGACATCCGTCTCGTGCGATTTTCCTTGCTTTCGTCTGATCCGTGGATCGCGCTGTCTGGCGTTGCAGCCAATCTCAGATTCACCGGGGCGGTGAAAGAGGAGGGATCGGTTGAGGAACTTTACTCCACGGAAGAAGCGCTGTTGGCGACTCAGCGGATTATTCCGCTTTTTCATCTGCCAGTGTCCTATGCGGCATCTGCCGCGTTGAAAAATTGGAGCGTGCGATCGGACGGAAGCTGGAACCCGGTCGATGCGTGGCTGGGGAACGGGAAACCATGACGTTTCGCCGCAAACTATTGGCGGTGTTCGCACTCACAGTCTGCGTGTCGGTGGGTGCCATCGCGGCCTTGGTGTTAGCGGTAACGCGAAGTGCATTCGAAAAAGCGGAAGAGCAGAGGACGGCGGCGCTAGTGGCACAGTTTCAGCGCGAGTTCACCCGCCAGGGCGAGGAGGTAGCACGCCGGGCGGCGGCGATTGCGGCGTCGGATCCGGTCAGCCGCATGGCCACTTCCTTAAGTGGCGCGGCTCCGGATTCAGCGGAATATTTTGATCTTGCCAGGTCGATGGCTGAAAATCACCAGCTCGATTTTCTGGAATTCATCGACAGCCGTGGCGTGATCATCTCTTCGGCACAGTGGCCTGCGAAGTTTGGATATCCTGACAACAGATTTGAGAGTCTCGTCTCCGCCAGCGATCGAAACGCTTTTTTAAAGCAAGAAGAGTTGCAGGACTCGGCCGCGCTCGGCCTGTTCGCTGTGCGGACTGTTCGCATCGGCGAACATCCGATTTATATCGTTGCCGGCCGCCGGCTCGACAAGGACTTTCTCTCAACGCTCGACCTGCCGGCCGATATGCGGGCACTGCTCTATCAGAATCGCAGCGATCATTTCTCGCCTGACCTGCTCCTTGGTCCGGCCACGAGGGGGAGTGCCGGCGGAGATGAGCGCGCTAACGAGAAATTTGGGAGTCTTATCGACGCGATTCGACGAAGCGACCAGGAAATGACTGAGGTTATTCATTGGTCGGCAGACCAGGCTGACGACGAAGTATTTCACGCGATTCCGTTGCGCGGCATGGCGGGCGATCGCTCGCCTCTGGCGATCCTGCTGGTCGGAAACGCGCGGCGACCGTATGTGGAATTGAAACGGCATATTACTGCGTCGGCTGTGTTGGTCGGTGGCGCCGGAATTGTTCTGGCAATCTTGCTCAGTAGTTGGGCCGCGGCAAGAGTTACGCGGCCAGTTGTGCAACTGGCGAAGGCAGCTCAGGATGTTGCCGAAGGAAACTGGAATACTCGTGTGGATGTGCCGGGCACCGACGAACTTTCGCAACTGGCAGACTCGTTCAACCGGATGACGACCGAACTAGTGACGCAGAAAGAGCGCCTGGTTCAGACCGAGCGAGTCGCGGCCTGGCGCGAACTGGCGCGACGCCTGGCGCATGAATTGAAGAATCCGCTGTTCCCCTTGCAGCTCACGGTAGAGAATCTGTTGCGGGCACGGGAGCAGAGTCCGGACCAATTCGATGAGGTCTTCCGCGAAAGTTCGCGGACGCTGCTGGCGGAGATTTCGAACCTGAAGGCCATCATTGGGCGGTTCAGCGACTTTTCGAAAATGCCTCAACCACAACTGCAGGAAGTGCAAGTGAATCAAATCCTGCGCGACGTGGCGCAATTGTTTCAGGCGCAATTTCAGGCGCCCGGGCGGGCGGCGATTACCTGCCAACTCGAATTAGATCCAAGCGTCGGTAATATTGCTGCGGACTCGGAATTGCTGCATCGCGCGTTCTCGAATCTTGTCCTCAACGCGATGGATGCCATGCCGGGCGAAGGTACTCTGAGTATTCGGAGCCGGCGTGCAGACGGCAAAGTCTCAATTGAAATTGCCGATACCGGATTGGGCTTGACGCGGGAAGAATGCGAGCGCATCTTCACTCCTTACTACACCAGCAAGCACCATGGAACTGGTCTGGGGCTGGCCATCGTGCAATCGGTGGTGAGCGATCATGGAGGAACGATCAGCGTACAGAGCGAGCCGGATCGCGGGACAACTTTCATGATCGAGTTGCCGGACAGTCGCGGTTAGACCAAGAATGACTATGCGACGGGAGAACGATTGCCACTCAAAGCGCATCTCTTAATTGTCGATGACGAAGCCAATACGCTGGCCTCCCTGGCCCGTGCCTTCCGTCTCGCCGGCCACGAAGCAACGGTGTGTGATAACGCGGCGAAGGCCATGGAACTGGCTCAGGCACAGAAGTTCGACTTGATTCTTTCAGACGTGGTTATGCCGGCCAAAGATGGTCTCACGCTGCTCGAAGAGTTGAAACGTTCGGGAGTTACCATTCCAGTTGTGATGATGTCGGGCCAAGCTCACATCGATATGGCGGTGAAAGCAACCCGGCTGGGAGCACTCGATTTTCTGGAGAAACCCATTTCGTCGGACAAGCTTTTGCTGACCGTCGAAAATGCACTCAAGTTACAAAGACTTGAGAGCGAAAACCGTCAACTGCGGCAGCGTCTGGGCAAATACGAAATCGTATGGAAGGGTGACGCTATGCGCAGGGTGATGACACAACTCGAACGCGTGGCCGCCAGCGAGTCCCGCGTATGCATTCTCGGCGAGACTGGAACCGGTAAAGAACTGATCGCTCGCACGATCCACGAACGGAGTGGACGCGCGGCGGGGCCTTTCATCACGTTGAATTGTGCGGCAGTGCCCGTTGAGTTGATCGAGTCAGAACTCTTCGGACACGAGAAGGGATCGTTCACCGGGGCGGGTGCGCGGCATATCGGAAAGTTCGAACAGGCGGACCAGGGAACAATTTTTCTCGACGAGATCGGAGATATGCCGCTGAGCATGCAGGCAAAGCTTCTGCGCGTACTCGAGGAGGGCGAAGTGGAGCGGGTCGGCGGCGACAAACCAGTTTCGGTCAACGTTCGCGTGCTGGTGGCCACCCATCGCGATCTTGAAGCACGCGTCCGGGAGGAAAAGTTTCGGCAAGATTTGTTTCATCGCATCTACGTCTTCCCAGTAGTCTTGCCACCGTTGCGCGAACGGCGCGAAGACATTCCCGCTTTGGTCGACCACTTCGCCGTACACGTGTGTTCGCAAAATGGCTGGAAGCCGGTTCCATTCACGCCGGAAGCGATGGAAGCGCTGCAATCGTATCCTTGGCCTGGGAATGTGCGGGAGTTGCGCAACATGGTTGAGCGGCTGATCCTGCTTGCAACTGAGGGTCAAGTTGATCTGGCCACTGTCCAGTCGACGCTGCCCAAGACCTCTTGGGCTGCTGGCGGCGGCTCAGCTGCGCTCGGATCTGGCCCGCTCGCCGAACGGGTTCAGTCGTATGAGCGCGAAGTGATCCTGTCAGAACTGAAGCGCAGCCACCACAACATGAGCCTGGCGGCGAAGTCACTTGGTCTGGAGCGCAGTCACCTGTATAAGAAAGCGGAACAACTGGGGATCGATCTGCGCACACTGCGACGGGAAACGGAGTCGTCGGATTGACCCCGGGTCACCGCTTAAGTGGCGTCCCCACTTTTCGCCTAAGAAGCCAGAATGGGATCGCCCGGAAAATCCACGGAGATGCCTTTGGGCAAAACAATCTGGATCCTTCTTTTCACACTCAACATTCTCTCTCTTCATCTTTCCGCTAGCGAGCCACCGTCACCGCCTGCTTACGGAGTGCGCATGGAGCAGGCCTGGATTTCGATGAAGGATGGAGTGCGACTAGCCGCTACTCTGTACATGCCCGATGGCGCGAAAGAGGGAGAGAAATTTCCTGCACTGCTGGAATATCTTCCCTACCGCAAGGATGACGGAACCGCCGCGGGAGATTATCCCAAGCATGCGTACTTTGCGCGGCGCGGTTATGTGAGTGCGCGCGTCGACATTCGCGGATTCGGAGCCAGCGAAGGCGTCCCGCCGGAACGCGAATATTCCGAACAAGAGCAAATTGATGGTGAACAAGTCATCGCCTGGCTGGCGCACCAGAAATGGTCGAACGGCAACGTGGGCATGTTCGGCATTTCCTGGGGCGGATTCACAGCCCTGCAAATGGCGATGCGGCATGCTTCGGGACTGAAGGCAATTATTGCTATCCATGCCACGGGCGAGTTGTTTCACGATGATGTTCACTTTGTTGATGGTATGGCGCACGTTGACGAGTTCGAATTGAACATGGACCTGGCGGAGGGCTGGGTCGGGGCTCCGGATTATTCGCTTGATGAAAACGTGCTGGGACCGCGCTTCGATTCGCCGCCGTGGTCGCTGCTTTATTTGAAGCATCAGCATGACGGTCCGTTCTGGCGTGACCGCGTGCGTCCGCTGAGTGAAATCACGATTCCAAGTTTTCTGATTGGGGGCTTGCAGGATGGTTACCGCGACAATGTTCCTGACATGTTGATGAAGTCAAAGGCTCCGATCAAGGCGATCGTTGGTCCGTGGAATCACTCTTTCCCCAACGATGCGGACTTCGGCCCTCGAGTCGAATGGCGCGACCAGGCGGTGCGCTGGTTCGACCACTGGCTGAAAGGCCGCGATACGGGCGTTGAGCAGGACCCGCGACTGGTGGTCTATATGCAGCACTGGCATCCGCCAGATCCGAATCTGCAGGAAGTCCCCGGCGAGTGGCGGAGAGAAAATGTTTGGCCGCCCAAGAGCGCGAAGAGTACGACCTTTTTCTTGCACCCGAATCACGAACTGGCCGAGTCTGCTGCCCCTCAAGGTACGCATCAATTAAAGTACGTGCCGACTATTGGTGTGGAGGCGGGCTTCTGGTGGGGAGAATTATTGAGCGATCCGCGGCCGGTGGATGCTTTTAGTTTGGTTTATGATTCTGCGCCTCTGGAAGAAGAGGTTGCAATTCTCGGGCGTCCACATGCGCTGCTGCAGGCTTCGGCGACTGCTCCGCTAGCCGATTGGTTCGCACGTTTGTCGGATATCGCTCCCGACGGAACGGTTACGCAGATCACCGGCGCGGGATTGAACGGGGCTCAACGCGATTCGATGACCGAACCTCGCGATCTGGAGCCCGGCAAAGTCTATCCGCTCGACATTGAAATGCATTTGACTTCGTGGGTATTCCCCAAGGGCCATCGCATTCGTGTCGCGATTTCAAATGCACTATGGCCAATGATCCTGCCGACCCCGTACGCGATGACAACGTCGCTCGGACTTGGCGGCAGCGGCGGCTCCAGGCTCGTGTTGCCGATCGTGCCCGTACATGGCGAGAAGGCGCCGGAGCTTTCTCCACCGCAGCCGACGGAAGAGCGCTCGGACATCAAGAGTGAAGGCTTCCCCTGGCCCGGGGATTGGACTGTGGAGCGCGACGAAGCTCGACAGAAGACCACCGTGCACTGGAAAGGCAAAGATGGATACTCGTACCCATGGGGCAAAGAAGATGACTTCGAGAGTCTGACGTACGACGCTGACGACGCGCATCCCGCGACGTGCTCGGTTCGCGGCGAGGCCGAGAGTGTCTTTACACTGAAGGGCCGCACACTGACCTGGCGCGGACATCTGCAGGTGACGACCGATCAGAAGAACTTCTATTACAAATACACTCGGGAGTTGTTGAAAAACGGCGAGATGATGAAGTCGAAGACCTGGCAGGAAACGATTCCTCGGGATCATCAGTAGCTGCTGGACCACCGACAATTCGCACTTACCGGAAGCGTAGGAAATTGACGCACCGACGTTGTAAGGGCCGTCACTACGATTAGGGTTGTGCCGCTTTCAAGTCGGCTGCCAGGAGCCTGTGGAATAATTGTTCGCCGGCTTCGCGGCGCACCGAGAGGCGTCCCGCTCCATAGGCACGAGACTTCAGGCCGCGCTGCACGTCTTCGCAAATGCCGAGGTCTTCATCCTGCACGCGATCCCCTACACTCACTGACTCCGTGTTGTGCTCGCGGCGGCCTTCGCTGACGTCACTGAAATAGAAATCGAAAATCACGGTGCAATGATCGGCGTCGACGGGGATGACATAGTTGGTATCCATGTATCCCTCGTAGCAGTTGATCATGAGATTGGGATACTGCCAGAAATACCGCGCGCGATCGCCCTTGCGAGTGGCTCCGGTAGCGGCGTCTTCATCCGACGCAACCATGGGGCTCGACTGCAGGCAATATCTGTCTTCATTTTCAATGGTGTACTGCTTGTAATCGAGCACAGAGCTGAGTCCCTTGTGCAGATGGGGAACGTGATATCCGCCGTCGAGGAAATTGTCGACGTAGACCTTCCAGTTGCATCGAATGTCGTAAGTTCGACGATCGAAATAATGAAGTTTGTTGATGCCGAGAGGTGCCACGCGCTTTACCAGTCCGGCAAGAAAGTCCTCGAGTGGCGCGGCCAACGGATCGAGGTTGACGAAAACAAAACACTCCCAGGTTTCGACACGAATTGGCATCAGCCCATTCTGCACGCGATCAAAATTCTGCACGCCTTCAAACTCCGGCATACCTTTGAGCGCGCCGTCGAGACCATATCTCCATCCGTGATACGGGCATTGCAGCATTTGCGTCTGACCGCACGGCTCGATGACGACGGCAGCGGCGTGGTGACGGCATACGTTGTAGAACGCGCGGAGGATGTTATCGCCACCGCGTACGACAACGACCGGTTCGCCCGCCAGGCGTGTAGTGACGAATTCTCCGGGCTTCTGCAACTGATCGGTGCGGGCAACCAACTGCCACGTCTTGCCGAATACGTTGAGTCGTTCCAGTTCCGCGATTCGCGGATCGAAATACCAGGGAGCAGGGATGGTCGAGGCTTCGGCCAAAGGAGCGCGATCGTTATAACTGGCTAGGATTTGTTCGACTGAGCCTTGCATGTTTGTGCTCTCAAATTACTCAATGCAACTTTCAAACCAAACAGGTTGCTGGCTACCGGCGGTGTTCGCGCCGCGCGGGAGGACGAGCACTCTGCACTGCATCGACATCAACTGCGCCGATGGCCCGTTGCAAAACGGCAAGAAACTGTTGAATTCTGGCTTCTTTCTTCTCGGCGGCTTCGCCCTGGCGCCGGAAAAGACCGGGATCCAGTTCGGCGGTAAGCAGCGCGTCCTGGAAGCGCTCCATCATCCAGTCAAGGATGGAGACGACCATTTCGATGTCCATGTCTTTGCGCAACTCGCCGCGCTCCAGGCCGAACCGAACGAAACTCACAGTGCCGTATGGGTCTTCGGTGGTTAGAAAGCGATTGATTTCGCGCTTCAGGACCAGATCTGTGCCGTAGTTTCCCAGGAGAGAGATGCGATAGGGAATCCAATCCTCGCGCAGCAAATGCTCGGTGCGCACCAGCCAGTAGCGGAGCACATCAAAGAATCCACCGTGGCGGATATCAACGGGCGCGTCCAGATACTTGGGAAACGAGCGGACCGCACGTTTGTATACCTCGAAGAAGAGGCCGTCTTTGCTGCCGAAGTGCTGGAAGATCGACCCTTTCGCGATGCCGAGGGCGGTCGCAATATCTCCCACTCGCGCCGCGTGGTAGCCGCGCTCGGCAAAATGCAGAGTGGCCGCCTCGATGATACGGGTACGCTTTGCCTCAGAGCGAGGGCGGGCCGGGGGGTGATGCTGGTAGAGCGGCGGGGAGACGCGATTGCTGGCGATTCCAGGCATAGTGACTTAAAGTCATCATAGACTACAGCAGATGACTATCGATTTCAACTTCATTTTTACTGGCGTCTGCGATAGTGTTACGTATTCTTGAGAGCGATCCGTGACTTCTGGTCAAGAACGAATACACCGTTCCGGAAAAGTCTACGACGCCATTGTAATCGGGGCCGGGCACAACGGCCTGACCGCAGCGGCGTATCTGGCGCGCGGCGGTTTAGCGACTCTCGTACTCGAGCGCCGGGAAATTGTGGGCGGATGCTGCGTAACGGAAGAAATCGCACCCGGATGCCGTGTTTCGACTACCTCGTACGTCGCCAGCATGTTGCGGCCGGAGGTTATTTCGGAATTGCGACTGGCAGACCGTGGATTGCGCATGGTCCCATGCGATCCAGCCATTCAAGTTCCCTTCCCCGATGGCCACGTGGTGCCGTGGTGGGCCGATCGCGAGCGGGCGCGGCAAGAATTTTCGAAGATTTCCTCAAAAGATGCAGCGAGGTTTGTGCAAGTCGACGATCAGCTGAAAAAGTTGGCACGTTATTTGCAGCCGTTCTTTCTGGAGCCTCCGCCGGAGATCGACATGTCGACGGTGAAGGGATGGACTGACGTGTTTCGAGTAGGGAAACGGTTTCGCGGAATTTCCAGCTCTGAGATTTCTCAACTGGTTTCGTTTCTCACTGGGAGCTTGGGAGAATTTCTCGATCAAAACTATGAATCCGAGAAGATGAAGACCATGTTTCTGGCGAACAACGTTTACGGAAAACATGGAGGACCATATCAACCGGGCACGGCTATCGGCCTGCTTTTTCATCTCCTCAGCGGAGGAGAGCATGAACTCCAGGGCTTTTACGGGCACGTGATGGGTGGGATGGGTTCGATCACGCAGGCTCTGGCCGCCGCAGGAAAGGAATTAGGCGTAGAGATTCGCACGTCGTCGCCAGTCGCGCGGATCGAGGTGCGAAATGGTAGAGCGCGGAGCGTGGTGCTCGAAGACGGAACAGAGTTACGGGCGCGCTTGGTGCTGTCCAATGCCGACCCCAAGCGGACATTCTTGAGAATGCTGGATGCCCAGGAGTTACCTGCAGATTTCCTGTCGGCCGTGCGAAGTATCAAGATGGCCGGACCGTGCGCGAAAGTCAACATGGTGCTCGCTGAAGAACCGCGATTCATGGGCACTTCGCCCCAGGCTACAGCGCTGGAGCGCACGTTCTATACTTTGGTCCCGTCGCTTGAGTTCGCCGAGCGATGCTATGACATCTCCAAGTTTGGAGAAATCCCCGAGGAGTTGTGGGTGGATTGCGTCGTGTCGTCGAACGCCGATGAGTCGCTGGCGCCGCCGGGAAAGCACATCCTGACCTGCTTCGTGCAGTACGTTCCCTATCATCTGCGCGAAGGCAATTGGGATGAGAAGCGTGAACTACTGGGCGATCGCGTGGTCAGGAAGATCGCGGAATATGCGCCGAATGTGCCGGGCACGATCGTGGCGCGGCAGGTCCTCACGCCACTCGACCTGGAGCGCACTTATGGATTGACCGAGGGCAATATTTTTCACGGCGACTTGCGTTTGGAGCAACTCTTCTTTATGCGTCCGGTGCCAGGGTGGTCGCAGTATCGAACACCGATCGCAGGCCTCTACTTGTGCGGAGCGGGAACGCACCCGGGTGGTGGCGTCACCGGAGCACCTGGACGGAACGCAGCTCACCAGGTATTGCGCGACTGGAAGAAGGGCCGATTGCAAGAGGCACCAGCCTGAGTTCCTCGAATGGGATATGCAAAGTATGTTCAATGGCGACGGAAAGACTGTCGACATCAGCGCGTTTCGCCCGGGCTGGCTTGCCCAACGTCCGCCAATCAAAGCGGAGTACAAATATGCGGGGGACTAGTTGCGACGAATAGTTTTGAGGAGATGGCATGACCACGAAGAAGAAAAAGGACATTCTCGAACGTCTGAAAGACGGCCCCGTGCTGGGAGATGGCGGGTACTTACTGGAGCTTGAGAAACGCGGGTGGGTGCGCGCGGGTCCGTTCACGCCGGAAGTGGCGCTCATTTACCCAAATGCCCTGCGCGAGCTGCATGTGGAGTTTCGCGAGGCCGGTGCCGAGGTGCTGCAGGCGCTCACCTTCTACGCCAGCCGCGACAAGCTCGCTACCGTCGGTCTTGAGAACCGCCTGGAAGAGTTGAACCGGTCGGCGGTGCGTGTGGCGCGTGAAGTCGCCGGCGATCAATGCCTGGTCGCCGGGAACCTCAGCCTGACGTGGATGTATGAGCCGGAAAGTCCATCAGCCGCCGATCGCGTGCGCAAAACATTTGATGAACAGCTTGAGGTGCAGGTGGACGAAGGTGTGGACTTCATCATCGGCGAAACGTTTTCGTTTCTGGGAGAAGCGCTGATCGCCGTAGAACGTGCCAAAAAAACAGGCCTGCCCTCAATGGTCACGATCTGCTTCGAGAATAAAGACGAAACCGCGGAGGGCAAAAGCGCCGCCGACGCGGCCAAGGCTCTATTTGACGCCGGAGCCGACATCGTTGGCATGAATTGTCTGCGGCCGCCGGAGCATATTCTGGGTCCGATGGAGCAGATGCGTAAAGCTGTCTCCGGCTATCTTGCGTGCCAACCGGTCGCCTACCGCACACCGAAAAATAGGCCCGACTTCACCAGCCTGCCGGAGTTTCCGTATGCGCTTGATCCGCTGCAACTCCCGCGCAAAGAGATGGCGGATTATGCCATACAAGCCCGCGACATCGGAATCAACTTTATCGGCGCGTGCTGCGGAACCGTGGCGATGCACATCCGAGAAATGGCGCGCGTTCTAGGCAAGCTGCCCGAAGATTCCCGCATCTGGAAAAAAGGCGGTGAGAAGCCGATGTCGGCCTACGAGTATTACAATCACGACAAGGTGAAGACTGGCAGCGCCAGATAGGAGTGGATAGACGCACGGAATAGAACGGGCCCTGTTTCCAACAGGGCCCACAGTCTTACCGGCTCGTTCGGAATTGAGGATTATCCAGCTTTGCGCACGCTCGGCTCAACCGCATGCACCAAGGGAGCGTCCACCAGATGTTCATAGATAAACCACGCCTGCAGCTCATTTGGTCGGAGCACGCCGCTGACAATGAGATCGTTAGTACCGGGATCTCCTAGTTTCGTGGCACGATCGGCGAGTTCGCGGCAATGGCCGATGATGATCTGGTGTGCATCAAGCAGACGAGAAATCTGGACGGGCACTTCTTCCCTGCCTCGTGGCGGACGCTCAATGCGGGTGGTTTCAGCCACGTCTGGCGCCATCGCGATCGACACGCCGCCCAGTAACTGAATCCGTTCTGCAATCTCGTCCACGATTTCTACCTGCTCTTCAAAGTGCTTGTCGAAGAGCAAATGCAACTGATAAAACGTAGCACCCGAGACCTGCCAGTGCGATTTCTTGTATAGATCGCGCAGGGTCATGGAATCTGCCAGTAACAGATTGAGTTGCTCCGTCATCTCCAGACGCACCGGCCCTTCCAAGTCCAAAGGTAGAAGCTGGGAGACAGTGCCATAAGACTGAAGTTCGGCCGCGCGCTGGTGCAGCCGGGGTTGCGCGCTCACTTTCGAGGGGTTCGCGATAGTCTTCTTCGCCATGTTGATCCTTTCGTTTGCCGCAATTTGTTCTTCGATTTTACTCCCGAAACCGCTCCGCCCATAACGACAGAGTGGCTGTTCACCGTTTGATCGTCTGGTGCGGAACGTGGCAAGGAATCTTCCGCCCGCAGCAAAACTAGCGCGGCGAGAGTAGTGTCCTACACTAAACAACGCACTATTAGGACACTCGCGCGGCGAGCCCCGGTTTGACGATGATGCACGCGGTTGCTATGATCAACCTGCGGGGTGGAGCAGTCTGGTAGCTCGTTGGGCTCATAACCCAAAGGTCGGTGGTTCAAATCCACCCCCCGCAACCAACGCAATCATAGGGTTACGGGCAATTGGGCACTTGCAGCAACTGTCCAAAACTGTCCAATAAGGGGAACTGCCAAACAGTTCCCCTTATTTATTGAATGGAAACCTCTTGATTGGCAGGCCTTTGCAAGAGGCGTTGCACGATCGGGCGATTGGCTTTGCGCTTGGCCAAGGCCGAGGCATTGCCGTACTGGTCCATTGTGGTGGAAACATGCGCGTGTCGCATGAGTTTCTGCTGCACTCCCACGGGTGCTCCGGTCTCGTCCAGCCAAGCACGATATGTGTGACGGAACGTGTGAAACCCGATCCTGCCAAGTCCCAATTTCAGACCGGTAGGAACCAGGTAGTCGTTGCGCATCGAGTCGGCATGATACGGTCGACCCGTCACCGGGCTCGGGAAAAGCCAGTGCTCTTCGGTATCGAGACAGAGCGCTTGCCATTTCTTGAGTTCGAGGATAAAGCCCCGTTCGATTGGAACCTCGTCCTGCGAATACTCCGTCTTCAACTTGTTGAGCCGCTTCCCGACCGCTGATCGTTGAACCAGAACCACCGATCGCTTGAAATCGAAATCCGTCCAGCGCAAACCAAGGATTTCGCTGATTCGCAAACCGAAACACAAGCCAGTTAGCACGATGGTTCGAAAGGGCTGAACCAGCGCGTCGAGCATTTGCCAAGCATCCTTTACCTGAAGGACGCGAGGACGTTTCTTGCGCTTGCTGATGCCCTTCACCTCGACCAAGTCCATGGGGTTTCGTTCCACATTCAGCAATTCCCAAAGCATCGCCTTGTCGAAAAGACGATACATCAGGGATCGAATATGTCCCTTGTACTTGGGCGAGAGGACGAGCTTGCGAAGCCAATCCTGTACCAAAGCGGGCCGAACGTCTTCGAGACGGGCGTCGCCCCACTTGGGTCGGATGTGTTGGCAAATCATACTTCGGTAGGAGGCTAGAGTATTGTGAGTGATTTGTTCGGCGTCCTCTTCCTGTTTCTGATCGAGCAGGAAACGGTCGAGGATGCCACAGAAGAGAACCGGATCTCGGCGCAACATCCCATCGTTGATCATCAGCCGCATGCCTTCTGCTGCTTTCAAGGCGTGGGCCTCCGTCTTGTACTTTTCGACGGTTCCGACGGTGAACCCTCTTCTGGTCCTGCGACCGTCTGAAGTCGGTTCCCACCAACGATAGAGCCATACGTCCGGTCCTGTTACGCGTTTGTTGATCTCAACACTACCGTACTGATACCGCGTTCGCTTAGCCAATGTAATCTCCTTGGGGTTGGCGACGCGGGTGGCTGCCTGAGATTACCTGAGAACGAAGCCACTGGTCTAGCTCGGAGAGATAGAAATGCCAGCGCTTCCGACCTGTCCCAACGGGATGCGCGGGAAGCAAGCCCTCCCGAGCCTTGCGGAGTACCGTCTTCGGATGCAGGTTGAGGAAACGTGCGGCGTATTGTTGGTTGACGGGTGCCTCCCGAACCGTGCGTAGCCGCTCGCGTGAGGGAATTCGAGTGGGCTGGGTCGACATAGAAGCCTCGCTGCAATGCGGTTCCGCGCGCAGTTGGATTTTGCGCGGGACCAACGCTGTCAGCTAATTTGCTTCGTTTACTCGACCATGTCCAACAACTTCTCGTCCGCGTGATATTCCTGCCGGGAATATCAGACAGCGATAATCAGATTTCTCACGTCACCTTTTGTTAAGCAAAATCACTTCGCGCATGCGGACGGCTGGAGAAGAACTGGGTCAATCGGACAATGACAGCCTTATCTGCTTCATCGGCAGGCACTTGGGCGCCGATTTGCGAGCAAGTGATTACCCATTCGACAACGCAATGGAATCTCGGGGCACGCACTCAGACGCCTTCATTGGCTCGGTGCCCTGGTCGTATTTACCGATGGATCGCTTTCTCAGGAGGATTCGTTGCCGAAACCATTCGGCCGAAAGGCTCAATTTACTTGGTCGCGATACCATCTTGACCTGTTATTCCTCCCAGGAATAACAGAGTGACGAGAAGTTGTTGGACATGTTGTTTGAGCAGCGTTACGTTTGCGCCACAAGCAGCCGATTTGAGGTGCTGCGGGAGGTGCAAATGCCCTGTTGGTCGCGAACTCATTCCATCCGCCAAATCGGACGCCTTCTTCAGTCGAAACACGTGCGTCCAACCACAGTTGTTCTTGCCCTGTTCTTCCTCATTCCTGTGGCGGCGCTGGCGCAGGGTTCACCGTTCGACACGGGCTTTACCGCCATACAGAGCCTTTTCACGGGCACGATTGCGAAGGTCGCAAGTCTCGTTGCCATCGTGATCGGCGGCTATGGCTTCGCCCACGGGGAACCCGGCGCAAAGAAAGCCTTGGCCGGTGTCGCCGCCGGAACCGGGATCGCCGTCCTTGCCGTAAACGTCCTGAGTTGGCTTTGGGGCGTGTAGAAGATCCTACCCGCCAAGTTCAACAGATGCTGAACGAGTGCCTTATGCCAAACAACACAGATCAGAAGCATCGCACAAATCGAGTCTTCAAGAGCATGCATAAGCCGCTCACCTACCTGGGCGTCGAGCGCACTCTGTTCTACTTCGTCTGCGTCGGCGCGGTGGGAGCCTTCAATCTCTTCAACTCCATCTTGGCCGGCATTGCCGTGTTCATTGGCGGTTTTGCTTTCGGTCATTGGGTAACGAACAGCGATCCGGCGTTCCTGCGCATCCTGGCGAAGTCTGAACGCTACAAGCTGTGCTACGACGCGGCCAAGCAGCAAGTCCCGCGCGTGGAGGTTGTTTGATGTTGCGTCTCGACAAAGTCATCAAGCCGTGGAAAGAGAGCGCAGCTCTCAACGACCACATCAATCTCTACGGCTTCTGGAATGAGACGACCTTCCTCACCAAGAGCGGCGATGTAGGGATGGTCTTGAGTATTTCCGGCATGGACTACGAGAGTCTTGACCGGTCGGAACAAGAGTATGCAGTGAAGCGGTTAGAAGCGGCGCTTAAAGCGTTTGGTCCAGGCTTCCACGTCTACCAGTATCTCTTCAAGTCAAATCGCCCTGACATCCCATTCGCAACGTATGACGACCCTGTCGTGGATGCAGCGATCGATCAGCGGCGAAAGTTCTTTGAACGGAAGCGCGACCATCTTTATCAGGTTGAAATCTTCTACTGCATCCTACTCGAAGGCGCCCGGTCGAAGACCGGCGTCGGGACGGCCCTGGCTCGCCTGTTACGCGATCCAGAAGGCGCGATTGCCGAACTCAAATCGCAGTTCACCAGCGACAACATGAAGAAGTTGTTGCGGACGCATATCGAGCGAGATCTTCAACGCCTCGACCAGCATGTGCAGGCATTCGGTCACCAGCTAGCAGACTTCATGCAAGTCGAGGTCTTGAATCGGCAGGGGCAATTCACTTTTTTCCGACGCCTGCTGAATTATGACGACTGGCGTATTGCTGGCAGGCCGCAATCCACGCAGTTTCTCGACTATCAGGTTGTGAACTCCGATATCGAAGCGGAGCGAGATCATTTGCGCGTAGGCGATCACATTGTCCGAGTGCTGACAATGAAAGAGGCCATCACCGAGACGCGTCCCCTCGTGCTTGACGTACTCCTGAAGATTCCGGCCAACTTCTATGTCGTCACCGAATGGACGCCGCTCCCCGCGGACAAAGCCCGCAAGGAAGTAAATAAGCGCCGCCGCCACTTCAATATGTCGAAGACAGGGTTTGTGTCTCAGATGGGCAACGACGCGACACAGGCGAACCCGCGCGATGTGCTGGTAGATGAGTCCAAGCAGGCTGACATTGAAAATCTTGGGGATTGCCTGCGTGCATTGGGTGACGGCCAATCGCTTGGCGATTTCTCGCTCACGATTGTGCTTTATGGCCGGGCGTCATCCGGTCAGGCAAGAACGGAGCTCGATCAACTGGTAGCCGAGTTTACCGGCGTCTTCACCAATGCGGACGGCAATCTGTTTGTGGAAACCTACAACCAGCTTAACGCTTATTTCTCCACCGTTCCGGGCAACTACGTGCTGAACCTCCGCCAGTTGTATCTGCTGAACACAAACTATGCTGACTTGTCTTTTCTCTTTACGATCCTCGCCGGCGAGAAGACGAATGCGCATCTCGGTACGGAGTACCTGGCCGCACTCGAAACCGACAACAGCACGCCCTACTTTCTCAACCTGCATAACGGCGAGGTTGCCCACACGCTGATCCTCGGAATGACGGGCAGTGGGAAGTCATTTCTCCAGAAATGCGCACCGCGGCGTCGGCCGCCGATGCAACTAACTCTACCGCTGCCTGCTTAGCTTCGATACACAACACCAGCCAAAGCAAATGGCTAGGTCAACCTATGTCGCGTCCACCAGGACCAAGGGACAATGTGGCAAAATGAACAGTTCACTGTGGAGCACAATCAACAATAAGGGAGTAGACGTGCGGCTTCGTGAACTGAAGATTAAGAACTTCCGCAAGCTCGACGACCTTACGGTTATTTTCCCGAGAGGGCTCTGTGTCATCGTCGGAGAGAACAATACGGGCAAGACGGCAATCATTGACGCACTGCGCTTGATGCTCATGCCGAGCCGTGATCTTGATGCACTTCGCATCACCGAAGACGACTTTAGAGGCGGAACCGACGGTGCTCCAATTGAAATCTCATGCACATTTTGTGACACGACCGACACCGAAGAGGCTCACTGCCAGGAATGCCTCGTGGACATTGGTGAAGGTAAGTTTGAAATTCGCCTCAATGCCCGCGTAGAGTTCAACAAAGAAACGCGCAGAGCAAATGTAAAGATGTGGGGCGGCGAAACCGAGGGTGGATCGCTTCCCTCAAACCTGTACGACCGGCTTGCGACCATTTATCTCCAGCCGCTGCGGGACCCGGAGGCCGGACTCCGTCCTGGCCGTCATTCTCAGATTTCTCGTCTTGTGGACTGTCTGACAGAAGACGAGGAACAGGCCCAGTTTGAGGCAATCGTCCAGAAGGCGAATGATGAAATAAAGGTCCTTGAACCGGTGAAGGAAGCTCGTGGGGAGATCAACGATCAAATGTCAAAGATCGCCGGTCCGGAGCTTACTCAAAACACAGACCTGGTGTTCAGTGATCCGGATTTTTATCGTATTATCGCCGGTCTACAGCCGTTGATTGCGGGTCTGCCGTTTGCCCTGAACGGACTCGGGTATAACAACCTGATCTTCACTTCCGCTACCTTGGGTACTCTCCGGAAAAGTTCTCAATTTGCATTTCGGTGCATCCTAATTGAGGAACCGGAAGCGCACCTTCATCCTCATCTGCAATTGCTCCTGCTTAAACATTTAGCGGAAGAGGCCGACTCGCAGGCCGATCCCGTTCAGATCATCACGAGCAGCCATTCTCCAATACTGGCAAGTCAAGCCCCCATAGACTCTATCGTTGCTATTCACGGAACCACAACCAAGACGTCAGCAATTTCCATATCCACCATTCAACTGGCCGAAAAGCCGAAGGATGCGGAGAAGCTCAAGAAGAAGCTCCAACGCTTCCTCGATGCGACCAGAGCGGAGCTCTTCTTCGCGCGCCGCGTCCTAATGGTCGAGGGAATCGCGGAGGCATTGCTCCTGCCAGTATTAGCAAAGTTGGCCGGCGGCTCCCTCAAGAAATCTGCAGTGACAGTGGTAAATGCTGATGGCATCAACTTCAATGCTTTCCTACCTCTCTTTGGTCCGGGGAAATTGGGCATCCCGATCGCTGTTCTCACTGACGGGGACGCTACAACGATCGGCGGTGAACTCTCAGAGACAGCAAAAGGATTGAAAACCCAGGAGACCAACATTCCAAATCTCCGCGTGGAATACTGTGCGGTGACCTTTGAGCACGAGCTTGCAAGATCACCCAAGCTGCTTGAGGTTATGCTTGACGCGTTCGAAATTCTTCACCCAACTAGCTGCAAAGCCTTGCGAACGTCGATTGCCTTGCTAGTGGCTGCCGACGAGAAGGCTGCCGTGTTTTACAAACAGTTCAAAGATAGCGAGACGTCCAAGGGTAGCTTCGCGCAAGAGCTGTCGTTATTACTAGAGGCGTCTTCGCTGAACCTAGAAGACGTCCCCGAATACATTCGAAGGGCCCTCCAATTCCTTAGCGTAATTCCATCGGGAGGATCGATTGGAACCACAGGAGCTTCGAGCGCAAATACTGTCACAGATTCCAGCGCCAACTGACCAGCAACAAGCGGCGATCTTTGGCACAGAACTGGAATATCTCCTTCGGGCCGCTCCTGGAAGCGGGAAGACATGGACAGCGTGCAGACGCTTCATCTGGCGTGCTGCTTGCTGGCCCTACGATGTAGGAGGCATAGCGCTACTGTCGTTCACCAATGTCGCGATTCGTGAGTTCCAAGATGCAGCATCGAAGATTGGCAAAGCACGGCTGCTCCTTGATCCTAACTATCTTGGGACCTTTGATTCGTTCGTCGAAAGATTCCTTTTGTGCCCCTTTGGCCATCTGTTAAGCGGCGCAACAACGCGTCCGAGGTTGTATCGAACGGTCCGACCGGGCGACCGGAATAACTCTAAACTCCAGTGCTGGGGCTTGATCGGAGGCAAAAACCGCCCGGTGTACGCATGGGAAATTGTTCCCGCGATCGAATCGGACAAGCTAGTCTTCAGAGCCTCACAGGAATATGGTGGAGCGGCTTTGGATACCGCAAAGGCAGATTCCGCAACAAGCGAGCTCTTGAGGCTTGGCTTCTACACGCATGCGCAGAGGGCATACTGGGCGAATCGCCTCCTAAGGCAAAAGTCTCACATTACAGCCCGTCTCGCGATGCGCTTCGCGGAGATCATCGTCGATGAGGCGCAGGACACGAACGTTTGGCTGTTGAGGCTCTTAGACAAACTCAGGCAAAGTGGAACACGCGTCACTCTCGTGGGAGATCCTGACCAATGCATCTACTCTTTTGCGATGGCGGATGCGACGAGTCTGTTCGCTCTCCGCGAAAAATGGAAGATTCCTGAGAAGCCTTTAGACAAATCGTTCCGGTGTAATGACCGGATCGCTACGGCTGTCAAGAACATGGGCACAAATGCTGAGTTCACTGGGCGCGGCGATCCTGGCGGGCAATACAGACGCCCATTCATCTTTCGAGGAACGAATGATGGTTTCAGCGACAGTATCTCGGCGTTCCGGAATCTTCTCGGCATGGCGGGAATCCCTGAGAGTTCCAGCGCCATAATCTGTAGGGCCAACGACCATCTTCAATCCGTTCGCGGGCAGGTTAACTATGCAAACCTCACAGGAGTTACGAAGCGACTCGCGGAGTGTGCGTTTTATAGAGACTGTCGGAGAAACTATAAAGAGGCTTTTGATCGTGTGGAGGGTGTCTTGCGGGAGCTCATCTGGAACGATAAGACTTGGGCGGTCCTTGACGACTCACCAGATTCTGCGGCTGCTGAACAATTCAGAGAAACAGTCTGGAAGTTCGTTAAAAGCGATCAAGGGCTTCCGCCCGTGAGCCTGAATGGAGACATCTGGGTAGCAACCATGAGAGAGAGGATGGCAACTCTCATCGCAAACCTCGGAGCCTCTCCGGTACCAACGCTGGGTCAGAAGATACAAAAGCGGGGATTGAAGAAAGAACAGTTTCTGCTTCCCTTGTTTGAGGAACAAGCGCTCTTCCCCAATATTCGTCATGAAACCATTCATCAGGTAAAAGGGGAGAGCATAGGCGCCGTTCTAGTAATTGGCAGTGCCAAATTCTGGAACTCGGTTGCCACTGCTGTCGTGTCTGGGATCAACAACGAAGATCGGCGATTGGCATATGTTGCGATGACCCGCGCTGAAGATCTTCTCGTACTGTCCCTTCCGAGCAATCACTTTGATAAGCACATTGAGCGATGGCGTGGTTGGGGCTTCGACTCACTTCAGTGAGGCTACCGAATTGCCTCATCCAGTCGGCATGCGGAAATCGCTCTGCATAGAACGAGAGACGAAGATGGCGGAACAACACACGATTCTTGGCGGAAAAGTCCACGTCTACAAACGGCAGAACAGCAGTCGATGGCAATGCTCAACCTTTTTCGCGGGCAAGAATCTTCGTACCAGTACGAAGGAAGAAAGCCTCGCCAAAGCCAAGGACGTCGCTGAGGACTGGTATCTACGGCTTCGGGGAAAACTTCTCACTGGAGAACTCAAAGCCGAAAAGACCTTTCGCGAGGTGTCTGAACAATTTTTACGCGAATGCGAGATCATGACGCGTGGAGAACGTAGCAAGCAATACGTGAAGGGCCAGTATTTGCGGTTGAGCGTTCACTTGGTGCCCTTTTTCGGAAACACGGACATCTCGAAGATCACCACGGGAAAAATCGTGGATTATCGAGTTCACAGACACCAACAGGCAATTGCGAAACGCGGCAAGCCGCCGGCACACAGCACCATGCACCACGAAATCGTGACGCTGCGCCAGACCTTGAAGACCGCGCTGTGCCACGGATGGCTCGACCGGCTTCCAGATTTCTCTGAGCCGTACCGGCGATCATCGAAAGTCTCCTACCGGGCATGGTTTTCGCCAGAAGAATACGAGAAACTCTGTGAAGCGACTCGAAAACGCGCACTAGAGCCGAAGAAAAGGAGCCTCAAATGGCATGCGGAGCAACTGCATGACTATGTCCTCTTCGCGGGCAATACCGGGCTGCGGCCTGATGAGGCACGGCGCCTTGAGTTCCGCGATGTCGAGATCGTTGACGACGAACCTTCGGGCGAGACGATTCTCGAGATTGAAGTACGCGGAAAACGGGGATTCGGATATTGCAAGAGTTTGCCCGACGCAGTGAGTCCATTTGAGCGACTTAGAAGCAGGCTCCGTCCGAGGCGCGTTGACGACGTGCTCGCCGCCAGCGAAGTGTCGGACAATTCTGAGGTCCGGGGGAAGGAGTGGCGCTCGCCCGAACCGACCGACCTGATTTTTCCCAAATGGCAGAGCGAGCTCTTCAAGACCATCACTGAGGAGGAGAATCTTCGGTTCGACAGAGACGGCCGACCACGTACGGCATACAGCCTACGGCACACGTATATCAGTATGCGGTTGATGGAGGGAGCCAACATCTATCAAATCGCTAAGAACTGTCGTACGAGTGTCGGTATGATCGAGAAATATTACGGGGTGCACGTCAAGAACTCGCTCAACGCCGCCGCCATCAATGTGGTCCGCTCGGGTAAAGACGTGATGGCGGAAGAATTCGAATACTTGACGGAAGAAGAGGAAGAATGAGCGCGAGCCACGGTTATCGGCCGCTCCCCCGAAATCAGGCTTGCCTCGCTCCCGGTACTGATCGTTGTAACCCATTATATTAGGTTATTTCGTTGTAGTTCGCATCAAAACCTTGTATATTAGGTGCATGTTGCCACTGTCCGAACTAGGCGAGCGGATCGCCACCAAGCGCAAAACGCTCGGCCTGACGCAGCCCACGCTTGCAAAAAAAGCCAGGGTTGGACTCTCCACTCTCGACGCCCTGGAGAACGGACGGTTGGGCGAACTCGGTTATTCCAAGATTACAAATATTCTCACGGCGTTGGGGCTGGAGTTGAAGCTTCAGGAAGCAAGCGCTAGCCGGCCGACGCTTGAAGAACTCATGGAAGAGGGACGGAATGATCAAGGTCTGGACCGACGCCGCTGAGGCGGGACTACTCGATCGTCACGGCGAGCGCGGCAGCACGTTTGCTTATCTGGGCGGCGCTCCGCCCGCGAGTGCGGTCTCAGTGACGATGCCACTTAGGCTTGAGTCGTGGAGCGTGCCCTTCGGCCTCCTTCCGGTTTTCGAGATGAACCTGCCCGAAGGCGCACTGCGGGAGCGGCTCCGCCTTGCCTTTGCGAAAGCCACCGGCACCTTCGACGAATTCGACCTGCTGTCCATTGTCGGTCGCTCGCAGATCGGACGCATCCGCTATACCGGCGACAAGGAACACCTGCACGAGGACGTGCCTTTCCAGTCGGTGGACGAAATTCTCGAACGCAGACGCGGCGGCGACCTCTTTCGCTATCTCCTGGAGAAATTTGCTACGTATTCCGGAATCAGCGGAGTGCAGCCCAAAATCCTGCTGCGCGACGAAAAGGCTTTCGCCGAGATGGAGCATACGGGACAACGCCTCTCGCAAAGTTACAAAGGCGCGACCCACATTGTGAAGCTGTGGGAGCCCAACGAATATCCGCAACTGGCGGCCAACGAGTATTTCTGCCTCACCGTGGCGCGTAAATACGGACTCGACGTGCCCTCCTACCGCCTGGCCGAGGACGGCATGGCGCTGGTCATTGACCGTTTCGACCTACGCCTGGACGGGACATATCGCGGAGTTGAGGATTTCTGCGTGCTGAACGGCCGCAGGACCGACGAGAAATATCGCGGCAGTTACGAGACCTCAGTCATGAAGCGATTCGGGCAGTTTGCAAACTCGACGCACGTGGGCGAGGACATGGAAAAGCTGTTCGCGCTGATTGCCATGAATTGCGCGCTTCGAAATGGTGACGCACATCTCAAAAACTTCGGGATTGTTTACGACGACGTTCAGGGCGAAGCGAGACTCGCACCCGTCTATGATCTTGTGACCACCTCCGTCTATCTGCCGAAGGACAGCATGGCGCTGACCCTTAACGGCACGACGAAATGGGCGAGCGCGAAGGAATTGCAGCGACTAGGCGAGACGCGGATGGGAGGAACCCCTGCCCGCGTCCGGCAGATACTCGAACGCATAGAGACTGCAATTGCGGACACCTCAAAGGATCTGCAAGCCTACATTAAAGCGCACGCGGAATTCATGGAGATAGGCAATCGCATGCTCCAGCAATGGGAGGAAGGTGTCGCGCTTTCGCTTAAGGCGGCCTGAGCGACCGTTCGCTCTTCTAAGTCAGCTCCACTCAGGCGCGCGCTCATGGAGCGGAACACGCGCGCAAATACGTCCGAGGCTTCTGCTGCTGTCCCTAGCAACGGCGGCGCACGCCCGGAGCGATTACGTCATTTTTCCCAAGCGGCAGCCGAGGCTTTCAAGATCATCAATAGAGGAGGAAAATCATTGCTACGACCGCGAAGGCCGACCGACCGCACCGCGAGCCTAGCACCACTAACTCTACGACCGCCGCGGCTATAAACCCTGAGAAGTCAGCTAGCTTCTTTGCGACGCGCTGAGTGCTTTGAACGAAGATAAGCGGAATTTACGACCGTTTCTCTAAACTGGTATCTGCAGCGTGCTAGCATCAAAGTTCTCAAGCCAAAGGCTGAGAGCATAAGTGTGCCTGGTTAGCGCTGATTTCTAGGAGTCAAGCAGTTTCGTGTGCGGTATTGATAGGCATTTGAGGCGAAGCAAAATGAACTTCCATAACTTTCAAGCCATCATAGGCTCTCGCAAGCGGGGCTTCGAGATGAAGAATCCTACGGATTCATTTGCAATCGCCGGCGAGCGCGAAGATCCGTACATCGAGCCGACTTTCACTAAAAATGAATTCGATGTTGAACGGCCACAGGTGTTACTTATTTCCGCAGTCGGCGCCACGGGAAAGAGCGCCCTGGCGAAAATCCTTTCCGGCCGCCTCAACCTTCCGCTTCTATGCTTGGGACGGCACAAACCCGTCGGAGATAATACGCTCACAGGTCTCCTGACCACGTCATTTGCCGTCGATCAGCTGAGTGCCATCTTTCAAAGCATCGATTCTGGCGAATTTGGAATCATCATCGACGGCATTGATGAAGGGAGATCGAAAACCACCGAACAGGCCTTCCAGGCTTTTCTGGATGACCTCGCCCGTCTGTGCAAGGGAGCGAAGTCGCCGAGTTTCGTTCTCCTCGGGCGCACCCAAATTCTGGAGGAGTGCTGGATATATCTCGACGATAAGGGCATTTCCACTGGACTATTGACGATCGATCCGTTTAACCCGGATCAGGCGCGCGCCTATATCGACAAATTCACGGATGGTCCCAACTCCTCCCAAGCCTCCCAGTACTACGAAACGCGTGATCTTATATTGAACAAGCTCTCCACAGCATTTAGCGCCGCAGATGCGGCGCCCGGAGGTAATTTTCTCTCGTTCATCGGCTATCCACCAGTGCTCGATGCTATTGTCACGCTCCTTAACGCAGAGCGAAACTACCATCGCTTGAAAGAGCAGCTCGCGGATTCACGCTCGACCAACATCGAGATCGATTTGCTGCTGAAGATCGCGGATTACATCCTTGCCCGCGAAAGGGACGAGAAAGTGATGCCGAATATAGTCGCTCCCTTGCTTGAAAGTCTTGTGCCGCCTATCGAGCAGTCCGAGAGGGAATCTATCTTTGATCGCCAGGAACAATGCGTTAGGCTAGTCTCACACTGCGTCGGGCTAAAGGCGTCGTTTTCATCCATTCCTGACGCCGTCCTCAACGCCCGTTACGAAGAACAACTAACTCAGTTCATCCTTGAGCATCCCTTCGTGGCCGGCCGAAACTTCCGCAACGCTATTTTTGAGGCGGTAGCCCTCTCAATCCTCATCGCCTCCAGCGATCCGGAACATCACCGTCTTGCTCTGCAGTATGTCGATTCCCATAAAGACAATTACTATCTGGTTTACCTTCTCGATCTTCTAGCGCCGGACGGCAAACTCCCCTTGCAATGCCTCCGCGCGTTGCTGGGCGCGGCACTGGAATTCAAAGCGACTAACGCGAGCGTCGATCTCAGCATTTTAGGTCCAGATGCGGAGGAGACAGCCGCAGGCAGATCCCTAAATGTGGAAATCGAACTAACCGTGGGTTTGAGCGGTGAACGCTCCAAAACATTTTCCTTCGCTTGCTTGCTTGCCCCCGCGGAGCCCATCGAGCTTGGATCCCGCCTCTCTTCGGCCTATGTGTCTTTACCAGGTACAGCTGTTCTCGGTGGCTCTCGGGAAGTTGAGCTCACCGCTCCAATCGAAATTAGCGCTGAATCGATCGACATCCGCGCCCAATCCCTTGTGCTGAGGCCTCAGGCATCATCCAACGCAGAAAAACACGTCATCCTTCAGGCTGGAAAAGTGAGATCTGATGTAACCAGTCTGACGACAACAGGAATAGACTTCACCATCGCCGTGGAAGACACAAGCGGTCTGCAATATCCGTTGGTGCAGTACATGGAGAAGCGTGCAAGCTCCCCCAAAGACCCCGCGGTAAGAGAAAAATACCTGCGATTGCGGAAGATTCTTACTCACTTCCGGTCCCACAGTAAGGGGGCGATGGCAAAATATCGTGACAAGATTGAAAACGAACGCGTCGCGGGCAATCCGATCGGCGAAGCGGTGCTGAAAAGGTTATTGCAGGACGGCGTGCTCGTACTCAAAGATCCCCTCTATTTTATTCAGAATGATCAGGTCGATAAATTCCTCGGAATCTCTTGGCCGGAATTGCGCAAGGGTGGCACGTCGGAAAAGCTATTGCAATACCTCGGATCCATTTCCGTCTCGCAATGACGCCCGGTTACCGCCCACAACTGACGGGGCACTGCGTCAAATTGCGAATGCGAATAGACAGAATGCATAGGCGGAAGGGAAAGGGCCGCCCTTGACGCTGCTGGGAGCGGTCACACAAAAACGCTGGCTGAAACCTCTAGAGATGGTCGCTCGCGTTTTCGTGCCCACGCGCCATCGGTCAACACCGCCGTCCACGAGTCGGACCGACAAGTTCGGTGAGAGCAGAAAGTGATCGAGTCGCATGCCTTTGTCCTTATGCCACCGGCCAAATTTCTAATCCCAGAATGTCCAGAGCGGCCCGTCCGGATGTAGCTCCCGCATGGCGTCAGTCCATCGCCAAGCAGCGTGGTTTCATCCGCACGGATCTCGAAACCGAGATGGAAGAGATTGATGAACTCGTGGCGAAGCTCTTAAGCAAGTAGCAACACAACCCTCACCGCTTTGAACCTCCCGGCTTCGCTGCGTCCAACTCAAGCCCAATCTGGTGAAAGTACATATCCACCAATTTCATGAGCGGATAGCGCATCCCGTATGCCTGTTCGATTCTGGTCTGCTCGGCTTGAAAGTCTGCAAGATGGTTAAAGCAGAATTGCAGAACTCCCTGAATAAAGGCGGTCGTCAAACGGCTCGGAGGGAGGAATCCGCAGTGCTTGTATCCTTCGTGGAAATAGGTGTCCCATGCGGGAAAGCATCCACTGGTGCCGAGTACAACCTTTGTCAGGAGTATGTCAGAGACGTTCTTGTTGAGTGCCGTTGCGAACGGCTGGTACACGTTCTTTATTCCTTGGCAAAGATCGAGGATGAGCGAGGCGTGCGCTGTGTCATTGCTGCTCGAACCGAAGCCCGGATTCCACAATGGCGAGAACTCCGCTTCAGCCAGACAGTCAACCACTCCCACGTGAATCGTGTAGGCGTATTGAAGAAGGAACGACGAACCTCGGTACATCCCCCAGCTTGCTAAATAGAACCCCAGTTGCAAAGCAGCGTGGTCGTGATCCTTCTTGATAGCTTGCGGATCAGCACTGTGGAAGTATCCGTAACAGTGTTCCCATGAACGGTCTCGGTCATGCTGTCCTCTGACCCCGTGGTAGGCTCTGATCTTCTCGGCGATGTTCGGAAGAGGCATAGTCAACAAGTTTACTTGAGTTGCTTTGTCGGCCGATGGGATAACCTACGGTATTTTTGGGTGGAACCAGTCCTCTCTCGACACAATAAGATAAAGATGGTACAACGTAATAGGATAATTATAGTACATCGCAATAGTATAAATGTAGTGCAACACAATCGGATAATGCGAGCACGAAGCCGGCCATGGCCAGACCCCCTGAGAAACTCGCGCAGTCCCTCGAAATCCTGCGGAACATCCAGACCGCGGAAGGGGCGGGGGCGATCCGGGCGCGCGACCTGTCGCGCACCCACCGGGAGCGCCTCCTGCGTAACGGCTTCCTGGAGGAAGTCATCAAGGGCTGGTATATCCCGAGCCGCCCGGACGAAGTGAAAGGCGATAGCACGGCCTGGTACGCATCCTTCTGGCGTTTCTGCGGCGCGTATCTGGAAGCGCGTTTCGGCGTTCGGTGGTGCCTTTCACCGGAACAATCGCTGTCGCTTCATGCCGGCAACTGGACTGTGCCCGGCCAGCTCGCGGCGCGGTCGCCGCGCGCGGGCAACAAGGTCACCAAACTCCCGCATGGCACGTCCCTGCTGGAGCTTCGCATCGCGCTGCCGGGTGTGGCGGATCGGAAGGAAGAGGCCGGCCTGCGGCTGTTCTCGGTGGAATCAGCACTGATCGCGTGCTCCCCCAACTATTTTTCGAACAACGCGACGGATGTCCGCGCGGTGTTGCCGATGATCCGGGACGCCTCCGGCCTTCTCCGCCGACTCCTTGAGGGCGGTCACACTGTGATCGCCGGACGTTTGGCCGGGGCCTTCCGCAATGTCGACCGCGACCGCATCGCGGACGATATCGTGAAAACAATGACGGCAGCCGGCTACGCGGTTCGAGAGAATGATCCCTTCACGGACAAGCCCTCCCTGGTCATAGGGGCCCGCGAAACTTCGCCTTACGTAAACAGGCTGCGGTTGCTCTGGCAGAAGATGCGCGCGCCGGTCATCGAACGCTTCCCGAAAGCGCCGGGCCCACCGCGCAACATCGAGGCCTACCTGAAGCGCGTCAACGACGCCTACGTCACGGACGCCTACCATTCGCTCTCGATCGAGGGCTACCGCGTTACGCCCGCTCTCATCGAGCGCGTCCGCGGAGGACGGTGGAACCCGGAAGCTGACGAGGGCGACCGCGATCAGCGGAACGGCATGGCTGCGCGCGGCTACTGGCAGGCCTTTCAGGCTGTACAGAAAAGCCTCGGCAAAATTCTGAAGGGGGAAAATCCGGGAGAGGTCGCGGACGCGGACCACGGCACGTGGTACCGGGAGCTGTTCGCGCCGAGCGTCACCGTCGGGCTGCTGAAGCCCGCCGATCTCGCCGGCTATCGCAACGCGCAGGTCTATATCCGCAAGTCGATGCATGTACCGCTGAACCGGGACGCGGTGAGGGATGCCATGCCGGCGTTCTTCGACCTGCTGCGCGAAGAGCCGCACCCGGCTGTCCGCGTGGTGCTCGGGCACTTCATCTTCGTGTACATCCATCCTTATATGGATGGGAACGGCCGCGTCGGGCGCTTCCTAATGAACACAATGATGGCGTCGGGCGGATACCCGTGGACGGTCATTCCGGTAACCGCCCGCAACACCTACGTGAATGCTCTCGAAAAAGCGAGTGTCGACGAGGATATCGCGCCCTTCACGGACTTTCTCGCCAGGCTGGTGAAAAAACGTCTGGCAGGCGAGCCCTTGCCGGCAGTGCCGAAAGCTTCGCTCGTAGACGAACGCTAAAACAATTTTCGATCTGCAGCTTCAAGGTTTACGGTGCGATTGTTCACTGTCCTTTAACTGTCCAATAAGGATTCCTTAACGCTACTTACAAGGTTTTTCGAGGGCCACCCGCGTCTTGTAAGTTGTTGAAACTACTAGTATTTGTGGGCTCATAACCTAACGATCCTTAGGATTCCTTCTTGCTCCCTCGGTGACTCTCGCAGACAGCACATGTATCGTGCGCGTCGATCAATGACCAACCATTTGGCGCACACAGCAAGGGAAGTATGCGACTGGTTGGGATCATCGTTGCCGACAGATGTTTCATTGATTGGGCAAGTTCTCCGAAAACGGATCTGCACGTCGACTGTCCGATGGCTGTCCAATAAGGAGTTCCAAATCGGAATGGGATGACAACCCAAAGGCCGTGTGGGTCCGCGAGGTTGGGATTGCATACACTGGGTATCAACGTTGTGCGGTACGTCGAGTGAGCACTGTTTCCACATAATCCAGGCGCATGTAAAGCATCTCCCGCTTCAATGAGCTGTGGCGATCGGCTTAGCCGCGACCGAGCTGGCTGTCAGGGAAGCTACCGAGTGAATCAAGAGCAACCTCGAAGATAGTAATTATTCAGAGCTTCCTAAGCTTTGCCGCCAACTCAAGTGCATTCGGAATTGCAGCGCCGAAAGCGGTGTTGTCGAAAATACACCATACACGCGCTCTTGCACCTAAACTTGCCGCTTGCGCGACGATCATATTCAGTGAGTCGCTGGAGTAGGCAGAGAAATATCGGCAGGGAGACCCGTGGAGCCGAAAGTAAGCCAAGCTTGCCAGACCACCGGGCCGGGCGGCGGCAGGTACGCACGCCGGGTCGGCGACTACGCGGGCAATCTGATATTCCATCAGCAAATCATCAACGTGGGGTTCGAACCAGCTGCCGTGGCGTGGCTCCCATACAATGTCCCCTGAAAAACTCCCACGAATCAGTGCGAGGAACTTCCTAGCGCGGGCATAGTCGAATTCCAGACTAGGCGGCAGTTGTATGAGGACCGGACCAAGCTTTTCGTGCAGACAGTTGATCTGTTCAAGAAACGCCGACAAGACCTCCGAACTACAATTCAGCCTCGCCTCATGGGTGATTGCCTTGGGGGCTTTGACTGAAAAGCGGAATTCAGCCGGCACCGACCCAGCCCACCTTTCCCAAGTTTCTTTCTTGTGCGGGCGATAAAAAGACGAATTGATCTCGCAAGAGTTGAACGCCTGCGAGTAACGCTCCAGGTGGCTTCCTCTGGACGCGAAATGCGCAGCGGCCAGTCGTGGAATACTCCACCCTGCGCATCCGATTCGAACGGGCTGCCGCGACAAATTGCGACTTTCTTCAATCGAAGCGTCGGATACGCAAGGTTCCGTCATTTCCTCGGGGTAATCCAATCGTGGAGGATCTGCTCGTCAGCGGGGTAGAGAGGTTTCAAACGTACCGGATCTGCCAGCCCGTTCTTCTTGCCCATTTCGAATTGTTAGTCTCCACTCTACTGAGTCGAGTTGCTCAAGCTGCTCAATCAATCTTGCCGGCACATTGTGCGTGCCCGCATTCGCAGGCAAGCTCAGGACCGGTCTTTAGCGTTTCGCAGTGTGGGCTGCAATATCGGCTGTCATTTCCAACTAAGCAACTGCAGCCGGTGTGCGCACATCGATTTTTCTTATTGTCGTCCATTGGGAAATCCTTTCAGTTTGGTTGTTGGGAAATCGTTCTTGTGACGTATCGTTTTGTGTGAAGCGAATGATTGTCGCCTCAGCGAAAACCCCCAAGGAGGTAGGCGATGAGCAGGATCAACAGAATGGTGCCCAGCCCAATACCAGCACCACCTCCATAACCCCAGCGGCTATGACCGTAATAACCTCCACCGCCGCCCAACACCAAAATCAGGATAATGATCAGGATCAACATACGATTTCTCCGTTTCTGTTTACCTTGTCTGGAATTTCACCATATTTTTCGCGTTGAAGCGTCAAAAAACATCCGCTCTCACGAACCGACACATTCGGTCCTGCCTTAGGCCAGCACCCGTACTGACTTTTCCCGGTTCCATTGTCTTGTCTTAGCTGCAGTGATAAACGCATTTTCCTCGTTGGCGCTGACCACGCCGCCGTCCTTTCCGATATTGGCGGCTTTCAAAAGCGATTTCGCGCCCTCGTCGGCGGCAATGGCCTTGAGATGACCGAACGCATCCCGCACAAAGTCAACTGCCGCACTCTCTAGCGACAGTGCTTTCGCGCCCCCCTCGGAGAGGATTACCGCGACGGCATCGAACAGTACAGAAGGCATGCCGGCCAGTTGGCCGTCTGCCGACATCATCGACCCGCCCGCGAGCTTTGCACCGCCCACTTTGGGCGCGATGATCTTAACGGTGGCGCCCGCTTCAATCGCGGCCCTCTTGATCTTCTTGATGAGATCGCCGTCCGACCCATCCGCAATCAGGATGCCGATGGCGCGGCCCGCAAGTGTGTCTTTCATCTTTCCAATAATCTGCAACGCAGGCGAGGGTTTCAGTTTCTGTACGGGTGCAGCGGGCTTGGCCGCGGTTGGCACTGTCTCCAATCCCAGACCGCCGGCTACGCGCTGGGCAAGGTCCTCTTCTATATTGCGCAGGTGGCCGACCATCGCTTCCCGGACGTGCAGGTGCTCGACCTTTGAAAGCTCAAACACCAATGCGGAGGCGATATGCGCCTGCTCATAGACCGTTTGGCTGAGATAAAACTGGCGAGCCTGACTGTAGTGATCGGCGAAGCTCTCGGGCCTGACTCGGCCTTTATCTCCGGTTTCTTTGATCGCGACACTGCGAAATGCGTTTACAGGGCGCTCGCGTGGTGAATTCTTCGACAAGGAATTGGGCTCATAGGAAACCCGGCCCTCGGGTTGCTCCATCTGCATGTGCCCGTCGCGCTGCTGGTTACCGAACGGACACTTGGGAGCATTGACCGGAATCTGGTGAAAATTAGGCGATCCCAGGCGCGAGAGCTGCGTGTCTTGATAAGAGAACAAGCGACCCTGCAATAACGGATCGTTTGAAAAATCGATGCCGGGCACGATATGAGAAGGACAGTACGCCACCTGCTCGGTTTCGGCGAAGAAATTGTTCGGCCAGCGATCCAGAACCATGCTCCCAATCACTTTCAGAGGCACCAGTTCTTCCGGAATCAGCTTGGTCGCGTCTAGATGGTCGAACGGGAACGCGTCCGCTTCCTCTTGGGTAAACAGCTGAACCGCAAATTCCCACTCAGGAAAGTCGCCGGCAGCGATGGCGTCGAACATGTCGCGCCGGTGAAAATCCGGGTCAGCGCCCGAAATCTTGACCGTTTCGTCCCAGATGGTCGATTGCAAACCCAACTTTGGGCGCCAATGGAACTTCACGAACGTCGATTCGCCGGTAGCATTGATCAGTCGAAAACTATGGATACCAAATCCCTCGATCATCCGCAGCGACCGCGGCAGGGTGCGATCGGACATGATCCACATCACCATGTGCATGGATTCCGGCGTGAGGGAAATAAAATCCCAGAACGTGTCATGCGCCGTCGCGGATTGAGGGAAGCCTCGGTCAGGCTCCATTTTCACGGCATGGATGAGATCTGGGAATTTGATGGCATCCTGAATGAAAAAGACAGGAATATCATTCCCCACCAGGTCCCAGTTTCCTTCTTTCGTGTAAAACTTCACCGCAAATCCGCGTACATCCCGAGGCGTGTCCACCGAACCTGCGCCCCCTGCAACGGTTGACAATCGTGTGAAGACCGGCGTCTTCTCCCCGACCTCGGTGAGTATTCTAGCGGTTGTGTATTTCTTGAGCGAAGAGGTCAGCTCGAAATATCCATGCACACCTGTAGCTCGTGCGTGAACGATACGTTCGGGAATACGCTCGTGATCAAAATGCGTGATCTTCTCGCGCAGGATGAAGTCTTCGAGAAGTACCGGGCCGCGCGGATTGGCCTTGAGCGAATTCTGGTTATCTGAGAGCGCGACACCCTGGTTTGTGGTCAGTGCCGGATGCTGGCCCCCAGCAATCTGATGCACTTCTCCGCCCGCGACTGGTTTTGTCTCGGGATTGCCTGCTGATTGGTTTTTCGGGCTGCGAGTTCCAGAAGTAGGTTTCGTTGTTTTTCTGACCATAGCGACTCTCTCCTCAGTCTGCCCGGCACCCAACCGAGGTTAAGGACTCTTATGCGATCTTTACCGACTCGTTCGCCTCGGCAACCGATACCCTGTCCTTAATCGCGGCGTATTCGTCCGGCGACAGAACGATGCGGGAGACGAGTTCGAGCTTGGTGCGATACGGACGGTTTTCAATCAAACGCTCTTGGGTCTCTGCGGAGATCCCCAGTTCCGTCAGTTGGTCGGTGTTGGCGGAATTTAAATCGATCAGGTGTTGGGAAACGAGTTCCTCGGGTGAGTGATCGGAATAATTCAGGTCGTCGTTGGTGAGATGAAAATTTCGAATTCTGCGGCGCCCGTAATACCATCGCCAGGCGTAAATAAGGATGGCACCTGAACAGAATCCGCCAATGATTGCCTTCGTGGATCTTTTCATCGTTGTTTCTCCGACGCGGGATCACCTTGACCAGCCGTAATTGGATGTTGTGTGAGTCCGTTGGGTTGTGATCGGCAAGCTCATGCCTGCCAAGCGGGGCGGCCTATGTATGCCGACGATTTCAGTCCTTTACTTCGTGTATGCCCAGTGATCCCCAGTCATAACCAAGGTCGCGTTGTCCGAAGGATTCGAGCCTAGTGAGGACGCGACACCAGGGTATGCCGTCTTCATCTCTGGTGAATTGGCCCAATCGGCAACATTGGCGATTTGATAGTGGTAAGAGACGGCGACAGTTTTGGCACCTTCGCTATTCGTGCCCAACGTCGAATTGTCGATTGACGTGACCTCTCGATGTCCATAGCAGAAGTTGCCATATCCCGGCTGCGTGGAATCCGGGGTCCACGACGTCCGACCTTTCTCTGACAGGTCGTAATTGTTCACCTGCTTCGAGGCAACGATTAGAACCTTCTTCTCCGCGGTAGTCCGGGTGAGCAGGCCCTCCTGCGTCAATGCGTCGTATCCCTCAGTCTTAGCATCGTCCGACGTGGCTGCCTGGACGGGGAACTTCTTCGGCTGGGACCAGATGCAAACGGGATAAGCCTTGAAATGGTCGTTGATCGCCGCTTTATAGCTTATGTCCGTCTCGCTGCCGTTGTTACATGCTGTCGACACTAGCGCGATCAGACCCAAAACTGCTGCGTAACCCATTCGCTTAGTGAGCATAGGGACTCCCTTCATTCCAGATCTCATGAAAAACCCAAACGCCGCCCCTAGGGAGCGGCGTTTCCGCGATGAAAGATAAAGAATTTTAGGCCGCTGCTTTCTGCGGCGCGCCGCTCAATAAATTCGCGGCAATCTTTCTCAGTTTGTTTTCTGCTCCCTGTTCCTCGGCCAAGGATTTCTTAAGCAGACTGACGACCTCGTTTTCGCCAATCCGCTCTGCTAGGCTGATCGCAGTCAGATACCCAGCCATCTCATAGTGCTCAACGCGGCTTCCAGCGCCGATGATGCCTAGATCAAGGACCGTTTCGTTCCCGTCCTCGCTTAATGCCTCCGCGCCTTCCTTAATACAACCTTCCATGCCGACGCACTTCTTCCCGCTCGGCTTGATTTCGAGGATCCCCGCGATCTGTTCGAGCCGCTGCACCTGCGCTTCGGTTTCTTTTAGGTGCCCTTTAAATGCATCCTGAAGAGCGGGATCATTCGATCCCTTTGCCATTTTCGGAATGGCTTTGATGAGTTGCTTCTCAGCGGAATACAGATCTTTGATTTCGTCTTCCAGTAGATCCTTCAAGACTTCTTTTTCAGCCATGTTTAAACTCCTCATTGTGGAATCGTTCTAGTGCACTCAACAGACCTTGGAACTTGCCGTGAACTTGACTTGTTTTTACAGTCAGTGACTCAGAAGCGCGATGAGAATAACAATCGGTATCGGCACGCCCAGAAGCAAAAGCAAAATTGAACGCATATAGCCTCCTTAATTATTTAGGTTCCTCATACAGAATCTAGACAGGGACGTGATCCCGCTGCTTTCCACCGATTGTTCCTGCGTAGCTTGCACAGAATGCACCGCTGAGTAGGGCCACAAATAGCCAAAGTGAAAGATGAGCGATCCCTTTTCGCACACGATCGGCCGATTCCTGAGCTTGGCCGAAGACATCGGTCACTCGCTTCTCCGCGTCGGATGCATTGAGTCCAGTCCGAGCCGATACCAATTGGGCCAGATATGACTTGTCCCCACTTGGCAGCGTTCCTTGGTGGAGGTCGTGAGCAAATATCCTCGATACCTCAGCTCGCTCGGACACATCTTGCTTCTCGACGGCAGAAGCGTTGCCACGAAGTAGCGTGTCGACGAAGTATGCGGTGGGATCGATCGCGGATTCCTGAGGGGAACCGGTCGTTGCCACAGCCTTCTGCGTGCCTGCAAAAGAGGCCGCTGAGGATGCCAGGAATCCGGCTGTAATCACCATTCCTACCGCCCACACTAGCAACCCGTGCGCGGTATCACGAAAATAGACTTCGTCGGTGTGAACCCCAGTCCATTTTGTTCGTAATCGGCCTCCCAGATAACCGCCAAGAGCAGAAGCCAGGATCTGAGTCAGGATGAGCCACACGATGGCCCCGCTTCCGATGGCCGCTGCAGAAGCTCCGTTATTTGACCAAGGGGATATGGCCGAGAACCCAAGTCCCGTTCCCAATGACAACAGGATGAGGGAAAGAGCTGCGGCCACAAAAGCGCCTCCAACTACCGCTGCCCATGACACGGCTGAAGTGTAGGCTTCGTTTTTTGCGACGTTCGAAGGTAACTCCCGATCTACAGCAGGGCGCAAAGGTTGTGCCGCCAAGAAGTGCCTCCTCAATTAAGCACGAAACTAAGACTCGGTTCGCTCCTTATCAGTTGCTTGTTAACTTCAGATTTTTCAGTTATTTGGAGGAGCTCTAGTATCGATTGAAATTGAGAGAAGGGATTAAGATGAAGTCCAATGAACACTCCGCGAACCCGCGGGGGCAATCCGGTTTTCAAACGCATTGGGGGCATTTTTGCGAATGCTCTACCAGCCGCCAATCATTCGATCAGGACAAAATCGCCGTCGACCACGGCCGCTTCTATGGCCCTGACAAGCGCCTCGCCAGCCTTGCTTTTCGCGACATAAGCCTGAGCGCCGCTCTTCTTGGCTTGCTCGATGAAATGCTTATCCGCATGCGATGAAAGAATTACGATCGCTGTTTCCGGCAGCTTCGCCGTGATTTCCCGCGCCGCAGCGATCCCGTCTAGCACGGGCATGGTTATGTTCAGGACGACCACGTCGGGTTTCAGTCGCTGCGCTTCGTCGACCGCTTCGGCGCCGTCGCGGGCTTCGCCGCAGACCTCGAAACGCGGATGGGAATCCAAAATGTGCCGCACGCTTTTTCTGATAACCGGATGATCATCCGCCACGAGAATTCGCAGGCGTCGATCATGCAGCGGTTGCGGGCTTGTACGCAGATCGCGGGCGGACACAAAATAAAAATAAGGAGGTAGAACGCGGCAGGCCATACAGCGCAAATCGTATTAGCTAAGAAAAAGATGCCTAGTTCAAAGCGGCAGAGACGTTGCACGATCGAGCCGCCCCAACGTGGTTGGGTTGTGCCGGCGTCTCATTATCAAGCCGTAGTGATAACGCCTGGCACGCTTGCTTGTAGAGCCTCAGTCTTGCTCTTGTCCTCGGGCGATGCGCTTTTCGGGAGCGGGATGGTCGCGAAAATGCGGGTTCCGGAGCTTCCGACTCAATCTTCATGATCCCTTCGAATTGACGCAGGCGTTCCCGCATCCCCCCTATCCCAACACCCGAGCGTCCCGATTGAATCTCAGCCAAACGCGCAGGGGACATGCCCTTCCCTTGGTCCCGGATATCTAGGATGATTTGATTCGATTCACGAGCAATCCGGATCGAAGCAGTCTCGCTCTCGGAATGCCGGTGAATGTTCGTCAAACATTCCTGCACCAGCGGTCAAAACCCGCCATCGCGCAACGTCGCGAGAACCGACATCGATTCCCGCTTCCCCAGAATTGGAGTGCCCAAATTCGATCACTGCAAGGGGATAATCGAGATCGATCCGAAAAACAAATCATTGATCCCTTCGTTAATCAGCGTCCCAACCCCTTTGGTCCGCCTACAGTAAACCCTTAGTACCGACGCAGTCTCTATTTACGTGCTGGCATCTGTTTATGGAGTATGCTGTTGATCAAGACCACATTTCACTCCGCCTAGATTTGCAGATTGCACGAAAATAAGTATCCAAATTGGGAATTCGCATGACGAAGGCCGCACTGAAGATCGGCAAGGAAAATCGTAGTCTGCCCAAGGCACCTACCGGCATTCAGGGCCTTGATGAGATCACCAAGGGTGGTTTCCCGCGCGGACGTCCCACGCTCATCTGCGGCAGCGCTGGCGCAGGCAAGACCCTGCTCGCCATGGAGTTTCTGGTTCGCGGGGCCACGGAATACAACGAGCCTGGCGTCTTCATGGCATTTGAGGAGACCGGCCCCGAGTTAACGCAAAATGTTCGCTCGCTTGGTTTTGACCTGGATGAGTTGGCGAAAGAAAAGAAGCTGGTCATCGATTTCGTTCGCATAGAGCGCAGCGAGATTGACGAAACCGGCGATTACGATCTGGAAGGCCTCTTCATCAGGCTGGGCGCCGCCATTGATGGCATCGGCGCGAAGCGCGTGGTCCTCGACACAATCGAAAATCTTTTTGCCGGACTGCAGAATCAGGGCATCCTGCGTGCGGAATTGCGCCGTCTCTTCCGGTGGCTCAAAGACAGGGGTGTAACTGCCGTCATCACTGCTGAGCGCGGCGATGGAGCTCTCACCCGTCACGGACTTGAAGAATATGTTTCCGATTGCGTGATCCTGCTCGACCATCGCGTGACCGACCAGGTTTCCACACGACGTCTGCGTATCGTCAAGTATCGAGGAACCGCACACGGCACCAACGAATATCCCTTTCTGATAGACGAAGACGGTTTCAGTGTCTTGCCCGTTACATCTCTGGGACTGCAGCACGAGGTGAGTGACGAACGAATTTCGAGCGGTGTTCCCCGTTTGGATACGATGCTGGGCGGCGAGGGATTCTACAGAGGCACCACGATTCTAGTTTCAGGTACAGCGGGTACAGGCAAGACCAGTCTTGCAGCGAGCTTCGTCGATGCCGCTTGCCGGCGCGGCGAACGTTGCCTTTACTTCTCGTTTGAGGAATCCCAGGGCCAGCTTACTCGCAATATGCGATCCATCGGCTTGAACCTTGAGCAGTGGGCCAAGAAGAATCTGCTCCAGTTTCATTCCAGCCGGGCCACTTTCTATGGACTGGAAATGCACCTGGCGATGATTCACAAGATCGTTCAAGACGTCCAACCAAAAGTAGTGGTCCTTGATCCCATCGGCAGCCTCATTCAGGCGGGCAACCAGCGCGATGCTCACACCATGATCATTCGCCTGATCGACTTCCTGAAGCAACGGGATGTGACCGCTTTTCTCACCAATCTAACGTCCGGTGGAGAGGCGTTGGAGAGAACCGATGTTGAGATTTCATCCATCGTCGACACTTGGCTTTTTATGCGCGACATCGAACTGGACGGTGAGCGCAACCGCGCCCTGTACGTCCTCAAGTCGCGTGGGATGGCGCATTCCAACCAACTGCGCGAGTTCCTCTTGACTCCCCAGGGAGTCGATTTGCTGGACGTGTACGTGGGGCCGGACGGAGTGCTCACCGGATCGTCCCGCCTGTCGCAGGAAGCGCGAGAGAAGGCCGTCGCACTGGCGCACCAACATGACGCTGAGCGCAAGGATCGCGATCGTACGCGCAAGCGGGAAGCGCTGGAAGCGCGTATCTCGGCGCTTCGCAAAGAGTTCGAAGTGGAAGAGGCGGAGGCCGAAACCGCCAGTGCACAGGACGTGTCGCGGGAAGCGGTCGTGGAGAAAAATCGCGAAGCCATGTCTCGCAGCCGTCAGGCAGATGGGATTAAGGATGACATCGTTGCCAAGAGACGTAGAGGAGTCAGATGAAAAAGTCAGTAAAGGCCCAGGAGCAGACACCGCTCAGTTTGCAAGAGATCGAAGACACACAAGAGCCGACGCCAGAAACTTGGCAGCTTCGCCTGTACGTTGCGGGACAGACTCCGCGTTCGGTGGCCGCTTTCGCCAATCTCAAGAAAATATGCGAGGAACATTTAGCTGGGCGCTACGATATTGAAGTCGTGGACCTGGTGAAACACCCGCAATTGGCGGCAGGAGATCAGATTCTGGCCATCCCCACATTGGTGCGAAAGCTACCGCAACCGCTGCGCAAGATTGTTGGCGATCTTCGCGACACGGAGCGGGCGTTGGTCGGTTTGCAAATCCGCCCCGCCGCAGTGGGGGAGTGAAGTCGAGTCGGAGTCAAGGATTGATGAGGTTCGTATGAACAGCGAGATACCCGAAGCAGTGGATAGTAGGCAATTGATGGAAGAGGCGGAGCAAACTTTGCGCGCCATCCAGCACGGAACCGTTGACGCATTCGTCGTCGAAGAACTGGAAGGTCATCGGGTTTATACGCTGGAAGGTTCTGATCTTCCTTATAGCGCCCTGGTTGAGAGAATGCAACTAGGCGCCGCTATGCTGGACGCTCGCGGGTGTATCGTTTACTGCAATCTCAGCCTGGCACAACTGTTGCAGATTCCGCGGGAGACCTTAATTGGGCGATCCCTGCTGGATTCCCTTGCTTCGGAGGACCGGCTCATTTGCCAGAAATTGCTGCACGAGAATCAGATCGGATCGAGCGAAGGAGAAATGCGTTTGCAACTTCCTGATGGGAGTCTAATCTGCGCCAATTTTTCTTTCAGTCTATTGTCACGAGATAAATCGGCAACGGGAGTTCTGATCACTGACCTGACATTACAGAAGCAGCAGATGGAGTTTGCATCGCGTCTCCAGACTATGCAAGATGAGGAGCGCAGACGATTGGCTCGTGAACTGCACGACAGCGTTGGCCAAACGCTCGCAGCTCTTAGCATGAACATCGGCATAGTTCAGGCTCAGTCTCAAAAGCTCGATTCCGCCGGAGCCCGAGCCGTTTCAGACAATGCTGGACTGGTTGAACAGGTCTCCCGGGAGATTCGTACAATCTCGCATCTGCTGCATCCACCACTCCTCGATATCGCCGGCCTTGCCTCCGCCCTTCGCTGGTACGTCGATGGCTTCTCCGAGCGCAGCAATATCAAGGTGGATGTGGAAATCCCAAGCGACTTTGGGCGGTTACCGGACGAACTGGAAATTGCTATTTTCCGCATCGTTCAGGAATGTTTGACTAACATCCACCGCCATTCCGGGAGTACCACAGCTACAATCCGTCTCCATCAGGAAGGTGACCGCCTGACGGTTCAGGTTCAGGATAGGGGAAAGGGTATATCGCCGGAAAAACAACATGAACTGATCGAATTGGGTCGGGGCGGTGTTGGATTTGCTGGAATGCGAGAGCGGCTGAGACGGCTTGGCGGCACTTTGGAGATAAAGTCCGACGGATCTGGAACCATGATTTGCGCGCTGTTTTAGATGAGGTAGACCAGCCGTGCCACACCTCAAAATTGACCGGACTACCCGGCCAAAAGCGTGAAACCCTTTATATTTGAGGGAAATATTTTCCAGTCCTGAACGAATTTGCCCACGACAGCATCAGAGAGGTGTGCCGTTAAGCGCTCAACATCCATTGCCTGCCATCCGTATCCTCGTCGTGGACGACAATGCGGCGATGCGTCGCACCTTGAAAAATCTTCTCGAGATTCAAGACCATTGGAAAGTGCGCGATGAGGCGTCTGATGGACGGGAAGCTGTTGAGAAATTCGATAAAGAAAAGTTTGATGTCGTCGTACTCGACTTCCAAATGCCTGGAATGAATGGACTGGATGCGGCGAAACAGATCACATCGCGTTCCCCCAATACGCCCATCTTGATGATCACGCTGCACCACTCGCCTCAGCTTGCCGAGGAAGCCCGGAAAATCGGTATCCGAGGACTCTGCCCTAAGGGGAATATCGGATGTGTGGTGGAGGGCGTCGCGACAATTCTCGATAACAAGTCATACTTCAAGAACTGAGCTTTTGGTGCGGCGATTACGCGAGCTTCCAGTCAGTTCCATTAAGATCGGGGAATTTGCTCGGCGATGGCAACAATGGCGAATATGCTACGCTCACGTGCGTGGTTCTCTGGTAGAGAACGGCAACAAGAGCAAGAAATCATAGCCGGTCGTCGTAACGGCATCCTTACAGAAGCCTTCTCGTAATGGTCTACGCGGCCGGTTTCTGCGCGGCCGAAGTCTTCCCGTTACCAATTCCCGCATCTGACTTCTCAGTTGCCAATGGGATCGAAACGGCTATGGTCGTACCGTCGCTGCCAGATTTAATTTCAAAATGCCCACCTAAATCGTTGACGCGCTCCCGCATCCCGCTCAAGCCGACACCGAAGTGGTTTCCATCTGTCTGAGCTCCTTGGATTGCCACGACGGGCATTCCGCGTCCGAAATCTCTCACCGTGAGCACTGCTTGATGCTCACTGGCCTTCAGGTGAACTTCAACTGCGGAACTACCCGAGTGGCGATGCACATTCGTGAGACTCTCTTGCAAGATGCGGAACAAGGCAATCTCTGCCAATTCTGTTAACCGGTCAACTCCCTCTGGCAAGTCCAGCTTCACTTTGATTCCGCTTCGTTTCGCGAATTCATCCGTGTACCAGCGGGCTGCTGACGCAAACCCAACCTCATCTAACAGAGGAGGATGCAACAGACACGAGAGAGTGCGAGTTTCGACTAAGCTTCGTTCCACCGAGTCCAATGCCGAAGACAATACTTCGTCTTTATCCGGCGCATCTGAATGACGCAGCGATTCGAGGTTCATCTTGATGCTCGTCAAATACTGCCCCAAACTGTCGTGAAGATTACGCGCAATTCTTCTGCGCTCCTCATCCTGCGACCGCATCAGTTTGGCTGACAGCTGTTGCAGCGCACCGGTACGCCGCTCCACTTCCGATTCGAGATGTTCATTTGCAAGCTTCGCGGACTTCATGTACTGCAAAGTTTGGTAAGCTGCCGCCGCGAAAGTGCCAAGATTGTTCATGACACGCAGGTCTTCAGTGTCGAAACGGTGACTTTGGTCGTGGACAATGACCCAGATCGTACCGACAGCCTTCCCTCCGACATAAAAAGGAATTAACAGTACCTCTTCAATCCACGGAGTGACCGCCGCGAAATACGCGAAGTGCCGCTCGGGGTGGAACATGAGTTGGGCGGCGTTGCGGTCGAGGACAGTGCCGCAAGGACTGAAGTCGCGCGGCATGCCGCCTCCCACATGGGAGGCCCAAACGCCCGCCAGGGCAGGCCAGTAAAAACGCACGCCGTCAGACTCCAATAGGCTGATACCGCATGTTTGTGCGTGGCAGAGTTTCAGGGCGGTCTCCGCGAGCTTTTGTAGAATGTCGTTGGGCGACGTGGCCATCTTCTCCGCCAAAGCAATTAAGGCATCGTTCTCCGCAACATGGTTAGGAGCACGGGTTCTTCGCCCGCTCAACTGAGCCGTCGAGATGATCGACTCCAACCGACTGTAGTCGGATTTTCAGAGTTGCTGGAAGCATGGGAGAACCCCCTGCAAATTCCCGAATGTTTTCGAAAATGTACGGTAATAAAGGATACGGGCACGATCGTGCCTCGTTCTTGGAAAGCCCGCTTGACTTCTATTGTACTCTTCGCGCCGAAAAGAACTGTCTGCTATTAGGTACGCAGAATCATCGGTTTCATTATTTGTATCGGAATCGGTGATCGCCCGTAAATAACTGATAAATCTAAACTTAATAAGCAACTGATCAGGACCGAAAGGAGTCCTAGTGTCGTACCTAATTGAGGAGGCACATATTGGCGGCACAATCTTTACCGCGCCCGGTCGCAGATCGGGAGGTTCCTTCAAACGTCGCAAAAAACGAAGCCTACACTTCGGGCGTATCGTGGGCGGCGGTCGTTGGAGGAGCTTTTGTGGCCGCAGCTCTTTCCCTCATCCGCTAAAGCCAGTGGTGCCGCGTCAAAGGACGATTAACATCTCCGTCCCGTATCGGATGCAACCCCAGTGCAATACCAGCATCCGTGTCGCCCGCGTTTGCAATCCTGCATGCGTTGCATGATAAATGTCTCTTCCGCACCGATCGTCCTTGCGAAATAACTTACTCGTAACCGTACCCGCCGCAATCGCATCAAAAGACTGTGCCGCACCCTACACCGATCGTGCCGCCCGAAATCCGGATTGGTTGATGACAGCGATCTGATGCGACGGAGTCTGCGGACTTTGCTGGAAGGGCAGGACCACTGGAAAGTCTGCGATGAGGCTTCGAACGGACAGGAAGCTGTCA
>CAWJRY010000012.1:0-616005 GCA_963845405.1 uncultured Acidobacteriaceae bacterium
TATTAAATTCTTTCGCCGCGGATTAACACAGATCAACGCGGACAAAACTATGTGCAAATCTTTTTGTGCCGCTATACCTTAAGTTCAATTTCGTCTACGCAGTGCTGCGCGGCCGCCGAATAGTTTGAAGCAGTGTGCCATCCTGCTGACTTCTTGATCGAAACATCTGAGAGTTCATCAACACGAAGGCATCGCCAGTTGGCCGGCGATCCGTCGAGCTGCAGGCCGCTGCTGCTTCCGCCTGCGAATTGATAAAGCAAAGCCTGCGCACGTCCATTTTTCTTTCCGATCACATGCGGGCACATTTCACGGACGTAACCATGATAGCTGGCAACAACTACATCTCTATTGAGGATCGCCTCACGAATCATGGCAGATATTTCGATAGCGGCTTGCATCGTTGTACATTTTGTACAAAATGTGATAAACTGCATTTAGTAGTTATTTGAGATCCGAGGCGATTCCGATGTCGAACAAATTGACCGCCAGCGAAGCCCGGCAAAACTTCTCTGACATTCTAAACCGTGCCGCCTTTGGGCGGAAAGAGTGCTCGTTCACCGCGGCAAAAAAGCGGTGGCTGCAATTATGCCAATCGAGGACTACCACTTTCTCGAGGAACTGGAAGATCGCATCGATGTTGAAGAAGCGCGCAAGCGGCTCAATGAACCTACGATTCCCTGGTCGAAGATAAAGAAGGAACTCGGCCTATAGTTTCCTCTCAGCGCCTATGCGCTACGCTCTCGAATTCACAGCTTCCGCTTCCCGGGAGTTCCGGGCTCTGGACCGTCAACTACAACGGCGGATCACCGAGAAGGTCACCACGCTATGCGTGTGTCCGTTTCCTCCGGGCAGCAAAAAACTCAAAGCACAAGCTGACCATTTTCGGATTCGCGTGAGCGACTACAGGGTCGTTTATCGTGTGGATGGGAAACGAGTGGTAATTGTCATCGTGCGGATTGGGCATCGGCGAGAGGTATATCGGTGAGGGTTGCCATAGTTAGTATGCTATCCTGCGCCGCATGGCACGCGATCCAAATCATCCCGACAATTCCGATCCATCCGACCAGAAGTTCCTGTCACAGATCGAGTCCTACGGATGGAATGTGACCAACGTTTTCCGTCGCGAGGGCCAGACTGGGCCAGACTGGTCCTACTCCACAGGCCTCTTTCATGCCTTCCAGCATCCTGAGATCGTCATCTTTGGGCTCGAACTCGACAATATGCAAAAGATCGTCAACAACATCGGGCTAAAGATCAAGGACGGAGCCAAGTTTGAGTCCGGCAATGAGTATCAAGACATCTTCGCTCGATGCGGCTGCCAGTTCCGTCTCGTCGATGCCAGTCGCTATGCGGATTACCTAGGGTGGGCGATCTGGTTCTACAACGGCGATCCGTTTCCCGTCTTGCAATGTTTCTGGCCTGACCGCGAGGGGCATTATCCTTGGGATCCAGCGTGTTCGCCGGGAGTTGTCGAACTGCAACCGCTGCTTTTCAAACCCTCCTGAAACTATTTCAAATGCACAGCGGCTTCGGTTTGTTTGTAGCCGCCGGTTCCCTTCTTTACTTTTGGCATGCCGTATTTTGGTTTGATCTCGTGGCAGCCTTCTTCGCAGTAGACGCCGCCTTCGGCGGATTCTGGCGTGGGCATCGGGGAGTTCACGGCGATTTCGCGTTCTTCTTCGATGATTCGTTCTACTTCTGAAATCAATTCTGCATTTTCTTTCGTGCTCAGCCACTTCTTTTCTTTCACCAGATAATTTTCGAATCTTGCGATCGGGTCGCGTTTTTTCCAGAAGTCGAACATTGGCTTCGGAACATACGCGGCGGCGTCGTGGATGGCGTGGCCTTTCATGCGCATCATTTTGGCTTCGATCAGCGTGGGGCCTTCGCCTGCGTGGGCGCGTTCGACGGCTTCGTGGGCGGCGTCGTAGACCTGGCAGGCGTCGGTGCCGTCGACGATGATGCCGGGGATGCCGTATCCGATGGCGCGTTCGGCTAGGTCTTGGCAGCGGTATTGCATTTCTGACGGCGTGGAGTAGGCCCATTCGTTGCTCTCGATGAAGAGCACTAAGCCGAGATTTTGCACGGCGGCGAAGTTGATGCCTTCGTAGGTGACGCCGGTGGATTGGCCTCCGTCGCCGATGTAGGTCATGACGGCAACGTTGCGGCCTTGCAGGCGCGCGCCGAGTGCTACGCCGGAGAGCACGGGAATTAAGTCGCCGAGCATGGAGATGGGCGAAACCATGTTGCGTTTTTCGATGTCGCCGAAGTGGCTGGTGCCGTCGCGGCCGCGCGTGGGCGAGTCGGCTTTGGCCATGTATTGCATCATGGTGTCGCGGGCGGCGAATCCGCGGACGAGCAGCGAGCCCTGGTTGCGAATCATGGGCGCGAACCAGTCGTCTTTGTCGAGCGCGTAGGCCGACGCGCAGGAGCAGGCTTCCTGGCCGAGTCCGAAATAGACTCCGCCGACGACTTTGCCTTGCTTGTAGAGATTTTCCAGCGCGACTTCCATCTTGCGATTGAGCAACATGAAGCGGTAGATCTCGATGCATTGCTGCTTGCTCAGATATTTCGAGTCGCGGATGGGCGGGACGGGCGCGTCGAGATTGCCGGTGACTTCGTAGCGGACATGCTCGACGCCGTCTTTATCTCTCTCTGTGTGTTGGCGGACCGAGAGATCGGGATGCTCCAGACGAAGGTCGGGGATCGAGTAGGTACGGAGGTCGGCGTTGACCGTCGACTTCGACGACCGAGATGATCCATTGCGCGGACGGTTGCCGTTAGTACCGGGCTTGGAGACAGATTTCTTTTTTTTGATGGCCATGGGGCTACGGTGATTGAGCGCGACCATTGATGGTATCGCGAGTGGGGAATGAAGAGCTAGTTTAGTTCTCAGCTATCCAGAACTATTACGCGCGGTGTCTAATATCGACCAGAGAGGGCGCATGCCACGCTGGTTTCGAGAGATCGCTTCGTTGTTTCGGGCGTGCGTCCGAAGTCGTTTGGGGTGGCTCTTAGCGGCGCTTCATGCGCTCTGGCTCGATCTCGGCATCCGCAGCATGGGGCCTCCATCCCGAGCGGCGGCAAATCTCCTGGATAGTTTACAAGGTTCAGACTGGACGCTCTTTGCCGGACGGCCCTCCACTTCACTTACCAATCATGGGTATTGAAGTCAGTTCTGCTGGTCGATCTCCCTGCAATGCTGGTTGCATCCCTTGCCGATCCCCTTTCGTGGCCGGTGTCGTTTGTCACCCACGTTGGCAGGTACGAGGGCTCTTACATTGCCGCGGGGTTACTTTTTGTGGTGGCAACTGGACAGTGGTTGATGGTGGGTTGTGCTCTGGAGCGACGATTCCGCACGGAAACGCAGCCAACATAGATCCGATTGCGTCTGCAATTACGCCCAGGTTGTGTCATCTTCTCTATGCAACTGGCGGAGCTCGGTAGGCGCCTTCATAGGAACGCCGACTGTGCGGCCCAGAAGAGCGTCGATGGTTCCCACCCAGAGGATTTGGGTGGAGAATACTTTGCTGAAGTTGCGGGAGATGGATTCGGCGACTGCGGTCAGGTCTAGCGGCTTGCTGAGCTCTTGCTGCATCGAGGTTACCGGTTTTGTGGTGATGCCGCAGGGGATGATGAGGTCGAAGTAGCTGAGGTCGGTGTTTACGTTGAGGGCGAAGCCGTGGGAGGTGACGAAGCGGGAGATGTGGATGCCGATGGCGGCGAGTTTGGCTTCGGGGGCCACGAGCGCGGCGGCACCGGCAAACAGCAGGTTCCTCGACTCCAGAGAACGATTCTTCGAATCGTTCTCTTCCGCTCGGAATGACAAAGGGGTGGGAGCCGTCCATACGCCGGTCAGGCCGGGAATGCGCTTGGTCTCGATTCCGAAGTCTGCGCTGGTGCGGATCAGAACTTCTTCCAGCCGGCGAACGAAATCGACTGCGCCAAGGTGTTTGCGCGGGGCGGACAATGTCGTGTCTTGGTCAAGGGCGTCCGCCGCTCCACTCGCGTAGCCGCGGAGGTCGAAGATGGGATAGCCGACTAGTTGGCCGGGGCCGTGGAAGGTGACGTCGCCGCCGCGGTCGCATTCGAAGAGTTCGACGCCGCGCTGGGCGAGGAGTTCGGGCGAGGCTACTACGTTCGCGGATTTCGCGTTGCGGCCTAGTGTGATTACCGGCTTGTGTTCTAAGAGGAGGAGGACGTCGCCGATTTTTTCTTCTTTGCGGAGTGTGACCAGCTGTTGTTGCAGGCGCAGGCCGGTGGCGTAGTCGATGGTTCCGAGTTGGAGAACGGAGATCAAATTCTTTTTGCCGCGGATCTGCGCGGATTTACGCGGATCAAAACCGAAATCCTAACCACGGAGGACACAGAGGAATTGCATGGGTCCTTCGCGCAAAGAACGCGCTCAGGATGACAATGCACTTTTCCCGTCCTGGATCTATCCGTCTTCATCCGTGTGATCCTTGGCGCATTACGCGTTGATTGCGATTCCGTAGACGCTGTTCGACGCGTCCAGCATGGCTTCCGCCAGTGTTGGGTGCGCGTGGATCGTCCACATTAAATCTTCTACTGTGGCTTCGAGTTCCATTGCTGTCACGGCTTCGGCGATCAATTCCGTCGCCTGCGGGCCTATGATGTGGACGCCGAGAATCTCGCCGTAGTCAGCGTCGCTGACGATTTTGATGAAGCCGTCGTGCTGACCGACGATGCTGGCGCGGGAGTTGGCGGTGAAGGGGAATTTGCCGATCTTCACGTTGTATCCGGCTTCGCGGGCCCTGGTTTCGGTCAGGCCGACACTGCCGATTTCGGGATAGCAATAGGTCGCTCCGGGAATGTGTTCGGGATTGATCGGCTTGCCGGGCTTGCCGGCGATTTTGGCGACGGCAACTAACGCTTCCATGGCGCCGACGTGCGCCAGTTGAGGGCTTCCCAGCACGATGTCGCCGACTGCATAGACGCCGGGTTCGGCGGTTTGCATCCAGGAATCGGTTTTAATGAACTCGCGATCCGGCTTGATCTTCGTGCGTTCTAGGCCGATGTTTGCAGTGCGCGGCCTGCGGCCCACTGCAATCAGAATTTTCTCGGCTTCGATCTTTTGCTGCTTGCCTTCGGCGGTGATTGTCACCGCGATACCGGTCTTCGTCTTCTCTACTTTATCGACCTTCGCGCTGGTATGGAACGCGATGCCGCGCTTGCGGTAGACGCGGGCCAGTTCTTTGGAGACTTCTTCATCTTCCACGGGGACCAGACGCGGCAGCATTTCGACAATCGTCACTTCGCAGTCGAACGAGCGATAGATCGAGGCGAATTCGACACCCACTGCTCCTGCACCGACAATCACAATCGATTTCGGAAGGTCTTTCAAACTGAGAATCTCGATGTTAGTGAGGATGCGGTCGCTGGCTTCGAGGCCGGGGAGCATGCGGGCTTCAGACCCCGTGGCGAGGATCACATTCTTCGCTTTGAGGTGCGTGGCTCTGTTGTCGTTCACGATCTCGACGGTGAACACGCCGTTTTGCGCTGAGCCGGTCAGCTTGCCGTAGCCTTTGATGGTCTCGACTTTGTTTTTCTTCATCAGGAAGTCGAGGCCTTTGGTGTGCTTGGCGACGATCTTGTTCTTTCGGTCCTGGATGGCGGCCCAGTTCAGCTTGCGCGCATCGACGCCTTCGATGCCATATTCTTTGGCTTCTTTCAGGTGATCCCAGAGTTCTGCGTTGAACAGCAGCGCCTTGGTGGGGATGCAGCCTACGTGCAGGCAGGTGCCCCCGAGAACGTTATCTTTTTCAATCAGAGCGGTCTTCAGTCCCCATTGTCCGGCGCGGATGGCGGCGGTGTATCCGGCAGGGCCGCTGCCGATGATGGCTACGTCGTAGGTAGTTTCGGGCAAAGTCGTACTCCTCTGTAAGAACAGATGATGAAGGGCAAACGTTTGATTCTAGAACAGGGCGGGAGCGGTGGCAAAACCGAGTGGGGAGGCGGTAGTGGGTCAGTTTGAATCCGACCCACTACCGGGGAGGCCGATGGATTGACCCCTCGCACAGGCGTGGGAACTCCTAGCCTGGCTTGTGATCGTATCCGCTGGTATGAGGTCCTTCGACTGCGTCGCAGCTTCGCTATCGCGAAGCTGCTACTTCGCTCAGGATGACAGGGGGGTGACGGGTGACAGAGCGTGGGTGAGAAAGGCGGCAAGCAAAAAGCGGCGGACGAATGCGTCCGCCGCTACATGAACTATCTTAGTTGCCTTCGTTGCTGGCGCGTTTCCAGTTGATCAGTTCGCCGATTGTGGAGCTCGTGCTCGAGACTGGCTGCTTGTAGGCTTCGACTTCCGAGCGCGAGGCTTCTTCACCTACGGCGCGGATGCTGAGTCCTACTTTCTTTTCTTCCGGAGTCATCTTGATGATTTTGAATTCATGTTCGGCTCCGGGTTCAAGTTGCAGCGGCTGGCCATTTCCGTCAACTGCTTCGGACTTATGGCACAGGCCTTCGACGCCCTCAGCGATTTCCACGAACGCTCCGAACGCCGCGACCCGCAGCACCTTGCCGTGGACGACATCGCCAACATGGTGCGTCCCGAAGAATGATTCCCAGACATCAGGCTGGAGCTGCTTCACGCCGAGGGACAGACGGCGTTTGTCAGGCTCGATCGCGAGAACAATGGCTTTCACGCGGTCGCCTTTTTTCAGGACTTCCGATGGGTGTTTTACGCGCTTAGTCCAGCTCAGATTGCTGACGTGGACCAGGCCATCGATGCCATCTTCGATTTCGATGAACGCTCCGAAGTCCGTGAGGTTGCGGACGCGGCCTTCGACGGTCATACCGACGGGGAATTTCTCGTGCAGAGAATCCCATGGATTGGCTGCCAGCTGGCGCATGCCTAGCGAAATGCGGCGCTCGGTGGGGTTCACATTGAGCACGACGCAGTCGACCTGATCGCCAACATTGACCAGCTTCGAGGGATGCTTCATGCGCTTCGACCAGGTCATCTCGCTGACGTGGACCAGGCCTTCGATTCCCTGCTCAAGTTCGACGAAGGCGCCGTAGTCAGTGACGCTGATGACGCGTCCGGAAACGTGCGCGCCTACGGGATAACGATGCTCGGCGTCGAGCCAGGGATCTGGCGTGAGCTGCTTGAATCCAAGCGACACACGCTGTTTGTCCTTGTCGTACTTCAGAACCTTGACCTGAATCTGATCGCCGACGTTGACGAGATCTTTGGGGTGGGTGAGGCGTCCCCAGGACATATCAGTAATGTGAAGCAGGCCGTCTAAGCCGCCGAGATCGACGAATGCGCCATACTCGGTGAGATTCTTGACGACTCCTGTCAGAATCGTTCCCTCTTCCAGATGTTCGAGCGTCTTCGAGCGCTTCTCGTTCTGCTCGCCTTCAAGCAATTCCTTACGCGAGACCACGATGTTGCCGCGCTTCTTGTTCAGCTTGATGACGGCGACTTCGAGGGTCTGTCCCTTCATGCCGTCGAGATTGCGGATGGGGCGAAGGTCGACTTGCGAGCCGGGCAGGAAGGCGTGGGCTCCCAGAATGTCGACGGTCAGTCCACCTTTAATACGGTCGATCACGACGGCCTTGATCGGCCGTTTTTCGTGATGCGCTTTTTCGATCTCTTCCCAGGCGTGAATGCGCTGCGCTTTCTGGTGCGAGAGGTTGATGTAGCCTTCCTCGGCCTCTCCCTTGTCGCGCATCACTTCGATTTCGTCGCCGGGCTTGAATCTGGGCTTGCCTTCGTGGTCGAGCACTTCGGCCAGCGGCAGCATGCCCTCCGCCTTGGCTCCGATATCGACGACCACGTGGGTTCCCGTCAGCTTGAGCACCGTGCCCTTGATAACACGGTCGTCAGTCACAGCCTCTTCGGCTTCGCTGGTAAAGGTCTCGAGCGCAGAGGCGAAGTCTTCGTTTTCGGCCGGCTTGTCGTCAAACGCGGAGCCGGAGACGGAATGTGCAGTGTCGGCCGCGGCATCAGCCGCTGTCTGGTGCGATTGATGTTCGTGCGGCTGGTTCGGCTCTGGCTGGTTTTGCTCGGCCGTGACCGGCTCGGCTTCAGTGACAAGCGTTGAGGTTGAGTTGGAGTCGTTGATGGTGGTTTCGTCGAGCAAGATTATGCCTCTCTGATGACTGGATGCGGAGCCTGCTTTGCGGACTGCTGGACGAGTCGTTTGGTTGTGGTGGGCCCACCCTGGCGAGTGAGCTTGGACAATCCCAGCGGTCGGACGTTTTTACAGAGAACCCGCGTCCAATGGGAACTCTTCGACTATAGCAACCGCTTGCGAACAGTGTCAAACCTAAATCTAATCCTTTGTTACGGGCAGGTTTGAGACGGCGACTGAGGGGTCCCGCGTCGGATATGGCCGCAGCCTGGGGCTGAAGACTCCTTCCCTCATTTCCCCCCATGCGCGCGCATCTGCTACCCTGCCGTGCTATGGATTATCTGTGGACGCCTTGGCGTTATGCCTACGTTTCGACCGCAGAAAAAGTTGTCGGGTGCGTGTTCTGCGAGGCCGTAAAGTTACCGGACGATAAGGCGCTCATTGTGTATCGCGACCAGCATAGCTTCATCATTCTGAATGCATATCCTTACACGCCCGGCCATGTGATGGTCGTCCCTTACGCACATTTGGACGAGCTACAAAAACTACCCAGCGAGGCGGCGAACGAGATGATGGCGCTTTCCCAGCGCATGGAGACCGTGTTACGTGGGCTGTATCATCCTGACGGCATCAATCTGGGGATGAACATAGGCAAAGCTGCCGGTGCCGGGATCGCGGGACACATTCATATGCACGTCCTGCCGCGCTGGGTTGCGGACGCGAATTTCATGTCGGTCGTGGGAGAGACACGGGTGCTGCCGGAGACGCTGGATGGGACGTGGAAGAGGATGCGGGAGGCGCTGGCGAAGTAGACCAGCAATGGTCTGCAGAGAATCTACCGACCAGCACACAAGCCCGTCCGATCGAGCCCCCCTTAATTCATACCATGAATATCCCGTTCCTGTCGCGGGATATTCATGATACTATCCCCACCCGGAATCTCGATCCATCACTCCTGCAGTGCCACTGCTACTCCGCTCCGGCCAATTTCGCCAGCTGCACAACCTCAACATTTCTGGCCAACTTGTACGCCTTGGTCCCCGGATATGCGACGTAGAGATGATCCAATTTCAAATCAGCGAGCGCGATCCGCATGGATGGCGTGAACCTGGGCGCATCTGTTCGCTTGCACTCGACGCCGATGCGCTGTCCATTCTTGAACAGAAGCAAATCAAGTTCGGCACGGTTATAGGTGGCCCAGTAGTAGGCCTCGTCGGGCTGCACCGCCTTGAGGATCTCCTCGACCGCGTAGCCCTCCCATGAGGCGCCTACTTTCGGGTGATACTCGAGATCGCGCTGGTTCGTGATCCCCAGTAACGTATGCAGCAGACCGGAATCGCGCACATAAACTTTGGGCGCCTTCACCTGCCGCTTGCGAAGATTCTCGTGCCACGGTTGCAACTGCCGCACCATGAAGACGCCCGTCAGGAGATCGAGATAATGGCGCACCGTGGACTCGTTGACCGCGAGAGCGCGCGCCAACTCCGCCGCGTTCCAGGTCTGACCGTGATAGTGCGCCAGCATGCTCCAGAAGCGCCGCACGGCCACTGCTGGAATCCGGATGCCCAACTGCGGGAGATCACGCTCAACAAAAGTCTGTAGAAACTCGCGGCGCCAGAAAAGCGAATCGGCCTCGAGGCGAGGCGTATACGCCCGTGGAAATCCGCCGCGCAGCCAATGCCGCCCTTGCGCCGACGCTCCCAGGTCGGCCAGGCGAAAACCCTCCAGCGGCAAAGTCTCAATGCGGCCGGCCAGCGACTCGGAAGACTGCCGCAGCAGATCGGGTGAAACACTGCCCAGAATCAGAAAGCGCGCCGGCAGCGGACGGCGGTCGGCCAGAACTCGCAGGAGCGGAAAGAGCTCCGGACGGCGCTGCACCTCATCGATGACCACCAGCTTTTTCAGGGATCGCAGAGCCGTGTCGGGCTCATCGAGCCGCGCCAGACTTGCTGGGTCCTCCAGATCGAAATAGTTCAGCGAATCCGGGGCGACAAACTGACGGGCGAGCGTCGTTTTGCCGCACTGGCGCGGCCCCAGCAACGCGACCACCGGACTGCGACGCAGGGCGTGGCGCACCAACTCGATATCAAGTTTCCGCTCAATCACATTCACATCATACCATGAATATCCCGTGATAGAAGCGGGATATTCATGGTGTGAAACGTGATGGCAGTTTATGCTGCGGCGACCGCAGCTAGTGCTCGTTCGCCGCCGGGAGAAGCCGTACGAGAGGCTAATTTACGAACTGCTCCAATTCTTTTTCGCCGATCACTGCGACGCCGAGTTCCTTCGCCTTGTCGAGCTTTGAACCTGCATCTGCGCCCGCGACTACGTAGTCGGTCTTTTTGCTGACTGAACCAGTTACTTTTCCGCCAGCATCTTCGATGATCTTTTTGGCCTCGTCGCGGGTGAAATGCGCCAGCGTCCCGGTGAGGACAAATGTCTGGCCTGCGAGTTTCGTGCCGCGTTCTTTTTTCTGGCCTTTGAGCGTCAGCTTCGCTTCCCCGAGGCGTTCGACCAGTTTGCGGTTGCCGCGATGCTGAAGAACTCGACGATGCTTTCGGCAATGCGCGGACCCACTTCGTTGACGTCTTGCAACTCTTCCACGCTGGCCTGTTCGAGGGCTTCCATCGAGCCGAAGTGCTCGGCGAGAAATGCGCAGTACGCTCGCCGACCATGCGAATTCCCAAGCCATAGATGACGCGCTCTAGGGGCAGCTTCTTCGAATTTTCGATCTCGTCGAGAATATTCTGCGCTGACTTGTCGGCGAAGCGATCAAGACTAAGCAAGTCTTTCTTGCTGAGGTCGTAGATGTCGGCCACATTCTTGACGAGACCGCGCTCGATTAGTTGAGTAACCAGAGATTCGCCCATGCCATCGATATTCATGACGCCGCGCGAGGAGAAATGCAGGATTGTGCCGAGCAGTTTGGCGGGACAATTGGCATTGACACAACGGTAGTCGACCTCGCCTTCAATGCGAACAACTCTTGTCCCGCAGACGGAACACTTCTCGGGGGCTTCGATCTCTTCTTTTCCGCGCGGGTGATCCTTGTCGCAACTTCAACAACTTTCGGGATCACGTCGCCGCCGCGCTCGACTCGAACCCAGTCGCCGATCTTCACGCCGAGGCGTTGAATCTCGTCCATGTTGTGAAGCGTGGCATTTCGAACCGTGGTTCCACCGATGGAATCGGCGCCAACTCCGCCACCGGAGTCAGTTTGCCGGTGCGGCCGGTCTGCCAGCGAATTCTTTCCAGCTTGGTGACGCCGCCGCGCGCGGCGTACTTGTAGGCAATCGCCCATCGCGGGGCCTTACCCGTGAAGCCGAGTTCGTCCTGCAGACCGGTGCGGTCGACTTTGACTACGATGCCGTCGATCTCGTAGGGCAGCGAATCGCGCTTCTCCTCCCACCGCTGGATGAACACCCAGACTTCGTCCATCGAGCGGACGAGTTTGTGATTCGGGTTGACTTTGAAGCCGGCAGTCTCTAGCGCCCCCAGTGTCTTCGAATGGCGGTCGAAATAAGTGCGGCCGTTGCGCAACAGAATGTAGGGGAAATAATCCATCCGGCGCCCGGCGGTGATATTCGGATCGAGTTGCCGGACTGTACCCGCGGTGAAATTACGCGGATTCGCGAAGGTTGGGAGGCCCTCACGTTCGCGTTCTTCATTGATTTTTTTGAACGACGCGGTGGGCATGAGTAACTCGCCGCGCACCTCAAAGTCGGCAGGAATGCCGGCCTTCTTCAGTTTGTCTTTCGAAATCGACAGCGGGATCGAACGCACAGTGCGGACGTTAAGCGTAACGTCTTCGCCGATGGATCCATCGCCGCGAGTCACGCCGCGCACGAGCTTGCCATCTTCGTAGACGAGGGCGAGCGACATGCCGTCGAGCTTCAGTTCGCAAACGTAATCGACATCGCTGCGGCCGCTGAGCTCGTGGACGCGGCGCTCCCAGTCCCGCAGTTCGTCTTCGTTGTAGGTGTTGTCGAGCGACAACATGGGCGAGGAATGCGGCGACTTTGACGAAGCCTTCGCGCGGTTTGCCGCCGACGCGCTGCGTTGGCGAATCGGGCGTGACGAGATCGGGGTGCTCCGACTCGAGGGATTTTAACTGCTGCATCAGCTTGTCGAAATCGAGATCGCTGATTTCAGGATTGTCGAGAACGTAATAGAGGTATTCGTGGTGGCGGATCTTTTCGCGAAGGGAGTCGAGTTTCCTGGAGACGTCTTTGCCGGTCGCGGCCATGGGAGAAGATTATAGGCGGAAGAAAATACCGAAGGACAGCCACCTCGGCGGTCCTGCGTCAGGACTCGCGCGAGTGGCCATGCCGAAGAAGTTTGCTGTGGAAAAGGCGCCCCTTGCAAGTGCGGCCACTTTATGCCAAATTTGGACTCTTGCCAAGCCGGAAGCAAGTCCTCAATGTCCAAGGGTCCCGCGGTCGACGCAGTCGCCGTTGAAAAGTCTTATCTCCGCGAAATTCCGGTCGCTCTGCTGAACTCCTTCAACACCAACAACCGCATCAATCAATACCTGATCGACCATCTTGCAGCCGCGGCCTGGAAGGCGAAACCAGCGGACGGCAGGGGGCGCAATATTGCCGCGATTGTGGCGCACATGCACAATGTGCGGGTGATGTGGCTGAAAGCCGCGAAAGCCCAGGAGATTCCGGAGCAACTCGATCGCGCCACGGTAACGCCGGCGCAAGCCATGCGTGGCCTGGAGAGCAGCCGGCACGCGCTGAGTGTGGTGATCAGCCATGCTTTGGCCGGGAATGGGCGGGTGCAGGGATTCCGTCCTGACGTCGCGGGATTTATCGGCTATCTGATCGCGCACGACGCCCACCATCGCGGGCAAATCGCCATGCTGGCGCGACAATTGGGGCATCCCCTGCCTCAGAAGGCCATGTTCGGCATGTGGGAGTGGAACTCGCGCTGAACTTTCTCACCGCAAAGCGCACGGGCGAGGACGCCCCTTCGGCAGGCTCAGGGCAGGCTCTCGCGACAGCCGGCGGAACGCGGCGCTACTGCGAACTCCGCTAACAGCTCAGGTACAATCCAGCTTCGATCACGCTATGCGCAAGGCGGCATTGCTGTACAACCCGGATTCCGGCGGCCGCGGCAGGCGGCGGCAGCACGAACTGGAGTCCGCGTTGGCGTTGCTTCGAGGCGCGGGCGTTGACGCAGATCTGATTGCCACTGAGTCACGTGACCATGCCGGCGAGGAGACCCGCCTGGCAATCACTTCGGGATGCGACACGATCTTCGCCTGCGGCGGCGATGGCACGATCCACAACATTGCGCAGGTACTCGCAAATACATCAGTCGCCCTCGCGATTCTGCCCATGGGAACGGCGAACGCGCTGGCTCACGATCTGGGCATTCCCGTCCGTGTAATCGCCGCAGCAGAATCCGCGCTGCGTGCAATTCCGCGCCGGGTTGCGCTGGGCTGCGTAAAGTATGCGGGCCTTCAGGGCGGAGCCGGCACGCGATATTTTGTGGTCGCCGCGGGCATTGGCGTGGATGCGCACCTTTTCTACAAACTCCACACGGGGACGAAGCAACGCATGGGAATGGCCGCCTACTACGCGAAGGCCTGGAATTTGTGGTTTACTTACGCCATGCCGCGTTTTGGGGCCGAATTTGTGGAGACGGGTTCGGATCAAAGCGTGCGCACCGAAGTCACAGAACTGATCGCGGTTCGCGTGCGTACTTTTGGCGGAGTCGTTCGGGAACTGGCGCCAGGAGCATCCCTTGATCGCGACGACGTGCGACTGGTGCTTGCCCGCACGCGCCAGCCGTCTGGCATATCTCGCTTATGTGATCCGCGGATTACTGGGGCAAGCATGGACGATTCCGGGCATCGATCTGGTGCACAGCGCAAAGGTCGCATGCCAGTATTTGCCAGCTTCGCCGGACCAACCCACGAGACAGCGCCGGATCTATATTGAAGCTGACGGCGAGTTGCTGGGCACGCTTCCCGCGGAAATTACAGTCGTGCCGAATGCATTGACGCTGTTGGCGCCTGCGCGCTAGGCAGACGATAGCGACTAAAGATAAAAGATAAAGAGAATTCTTCGAACTGCTTGGAACCCGTCACCCACTTCCTGTTCGGCGCGTGCATGGGGCGCGCCGGGCTGAACCGCAAGACAGCGCTTGCCACGCTGACGCTTACGCTTGCGGCGGAAGCTCCCGATCTCGACGTTCTCGGAGGCTTTCGCGGGCGCGCATTCGGTTTCGCCCATCATCGTGGCTTCACCCATTCATTCCTCGGGGTACCGATCGACGCCCTGGCCGTTGTCGGATTCGTCTACCTGATTTGGCGGCTACGCGGGCGCAAGACCAAAAATCCCAACCTGCCCCCCCGCTGGGGAGTGCTTTTCCTCTACGCCTGTGTCGCCGGACTGAGTCACATCCTGCTGGATTTCACCAACAACTACGGCGTGCGGCCGTTCTGGCCGTTTTCCGAGAAGTGGTATTCGTGGGACATCGTGTTCATTGTCGAGCCCGTGATGCTCGGTCTCATGTTTCTTGGCCTAATCGTGCCGGCGATTTTTGCTCTGATCGACAAAGAAATCGGCGCGCGGCCTCGCGGCCCTCGCGGACGCCTCGCTGCGACGCTTGCTCTGCTGGGTATTGTCGTGATGTGGGGAGTACGCGATTACGAACACCGCCGGGCGGTGAGTGCTCTGGAAGCCCGTACGTACAACGACGCCGACCCGCTGCGAGCTTCTGCCTATCCCAGGATCGTGGATCCTTTCCATTGGGACGGCGTCGTGGAGACTCCCTCGTTCTTCGTCCTTGCACCGGTGGAGTCGCTTACCCCAGAGGTTGATCGCGAGGGCAAGATGGAAGTCCGCTACAAACCGGAAGAAACTGCGGTTACGCTGGCTGCGAAGAATTCCTACTCCGGACGGGCATTTCTGGAATGGGCGCAATATCCCGTCACCGAAACGGAAACGCTACAACCCCCGCAGGAAGGTTACATCGTCCGCTTGGCGGACTTGCGCTATTCGGGCGCTCCGAGTTCCATCATCACGTCGTTTCTTGCGCGGCTTCATCTCTTCGGCCGGCCTGGGCGCGGCACTCTCGGCAGAGCGGTGGAACTCGATAAGAATCTGCATGTAGTCGGCGACGTCTACGGCTCGGGAGAAAATCAGGTAGTCGTTCCCGAACCCGGCCAGCCGTAGCCCTTCTAAGGATAGGGAGGCCATGTCGCATCATGTGCGGGCGGCCGTCCCCGGCCGTCCGGTCGAGCGAAGCTCGACGGTTCTTGCCCGTTGGCTCCCTTGACGCCACGCGCTTCAGCGCCCAGAATAATAGCTCGTCATCGTACTCAGCCCCAGAGGTGATCATGCTGCCCTATCTATTCGTTCTGCTGGCCATTGCCGTGCGTTTCCTGCCCTTCGCGGGTCCGTTGAACTTCATGCCGCATGCCTGGCATTTCACCCCGTTGGCAGCGTCGCTGCTGTTTTTTGGAGCGCGTGGCTCACGGCGCCAGATGTGGATTCCGCTGGTAATGCTGGCGGCGACGGACGTGATCCTGACCAAGTATGTCTACTCGTTCACGTTCTCGTGGGATCAACTCGTGACTTGGGCGTGGTACGCGGCAATCCTGTGGCTGGGGACGAATCTGCGCGAGAAAACGACATTTTGGCGAGTGGTCGGGGCCGCTGTGACAAGTTCAGTTTCGTTTTTCCTGATCAGTAACTTCGCCGTGTGGGCCGCGTTTCCGGAGATGTATCCCAGAGGCTTCAGCGGATTGATGATGTCCTATACCGCCGGGGTCCCGTTCTTCCGCGGCACCGCGGAAAGCGATCTATTCTTCTCGCTCGCCTTCTTCTACGTACCGGTGCTCGTGCACATGCTTTCCGAGCGATTCGCAAGTCACGGGGATCACACCGCCGCAGCCTGATTGTGTGCATTGGTCGAGCCGCAGAGATGTAGCCTTGCTACGTCCCTCGCGCCGCTTTATTTCTGCGCAACAGCCAAATCAGCAACCCAGCGAACACAAGGATGGCGGCTACCCAGTAGAAATGCTGCTTGAATAGGCTTCCGACGATCTGCACGATCTCCTTGCCGAACCACAAGGTCAGCAATGACAGCAGGAGAAAGCGCACGAAGCGGCCGGCAAACATCGCGACGAGGAAGTCGCGAAAGCGCATCTCGAATATTGCGGCCCCGAGCACAAAGATTTTGAACGGCATGGGCGGCGGCAGCATCGCGGGAAACATCAGCGCCCAGAATTCATGCTGCTCGAAGGAGCGGTGAATCTTGAGAAAGCGTTCCTCGGAAATGCGCTTGCGGAGTACGTTTTCGCCGCCAAGATATCCGATGACGTAAAGCGGGATGCTTCCCAGCACCGATCCCAGCGACGCCATCACGACGTAAAAAAGCAGTCGCTTGCGGTCGTTGTAAACGTAGGTCGCGACGATCGCGTCGACCGGCATGCCCAGCAGTGCGCTGTCGGCGAAGGCGATCACAAACACGCCCCACACGCCGAGCACCGAAAGCAGGCCCCAAATCCACGCCTTGTAGCGCGCCAGAATGTGTCCAATCGTTTTCAAGGGAACAGTTAGTGTACGTGATGGAAATGAGCTGTGTCAGTCATTCGGCCGTATCGTAGACACGCTGCTTGCAACGTCTCTGGCGTGTAGCGTGCGTGCTCTCCAAGCTTCGGCGATGCTGCCGGCAGGACGTTCATCGACGGCGCCGGCAGAGACACAGAATGCTACGTCTCTACGATGCTGTTATCATCGCTCGCATAATGCGCAAGCTCTTCTTGCCTTTCAGTCTGTTTCTGCTTCTTTCCACGACGCTTCTTGCGGCCCAGCAATACGACGTTGTGATCGAAGGCGGCCGGGTCATGGACCCCGAGACCGGCCTCGACGCCGTCCGAAATGTCGGCATTCGCGATGGAAAAATTGCGCGCATCTCCAGCGACCACTTAAAAGCGCGGCGCGTGATTCATGCCACCGGGCTGGTGGTAGCTCCCGGCTTTATTGACCTGCATCAGCACGGCCAGGAACTCGAAAGCCAGCGTGTCAAAGCATTCGACGGTGTGACCACGGCGCTGGAGATGGAGATCGGCGTACCCGACGTTACGCAATTCCTGACGTCGAAAGAGGGCCACTCGCTGATCAACTATGGCACGACGGCCAGCCATGTGGCGGCGCGCGCGCTCGTCTTCGGCGCTCCAATAAACCCTGGTGGCGCCGATCCGCGAGTCGGCATTCCAGAGATTCTGCCCAAGAGCGGCCCGGCCACCAACCAACCCGCCACGCCCGATCAAATCGCCCGCATTCAGCAGCGCCTGCGCGATGAAATCGATGCAGGCGCACTCGGCGTGGGGATGGGAATTCAATACACGCCGGGCGCCACGCGTCTTGAAGTCATCGACATGTTTCGCGTGGCCGCCGAACGGAAACTGCCGGTCTATACGCACATGCGCAGCTTTGGCCGCCTGGAGCCCGGTTCGGCGATCGAGGCGGTCGAGGAAGTTATCGGCGCCGCCGCGATTACCGGTGCGCCATTGCACATCGTCCACATCAACAGCACCTGCCTGATCGACGCACTCGAATGTCTCTCTCTGGTCGCCGGCGCGCGCGCCCGCGGCCTCGATGTCACGACCGAAGCCTATCCCTACATCGCCGGTATGACGACCATCAACTCCGCAGTGTTCAATCCCGGCTGGCGCGAAAAACTAGGCATCGACTACAGCAATCTCGTGTTGCCGGAAACCGGCGAACACCTCACCAAGGAGCGCTTCGAAGAGTTGCACAATTCAAGTTCGGCGCAATCGGTGCTGGTGTTCGCCAGCACGCAGGAACTCGTGGACGCGCTCATCCCCAACCCGCTGATCATGATTGCCAGCGATGGAGCCTCAGGACATCCGCGCAACGCGGGCACCTACTCGCGAGTGCTGGCGCAATATGTGCGCGAGAAAAAGACGCTCACGCTGATGGAGGCACTTCGCAAGATGACGCTCATGCCCGCGCAGATGCTGGAGCGTTCCACCCCCGCCGCGCGGCACAAAGGACGACTACAGGAAGGTACCGACGCCGACATCGTGGTCTTCGATCCCCTGACCATCAGCGACCGGTCCACGTTCGAGAAGCCCATGGAACCAAGCGTTGGCGTGAAGTATCTCCTGGTAGCCGGCATGCCAGTCATCGACGAAGCCAAACTGGTCCCGGATGTCTACCCCGGTCGCGCGCTAGTAGGCCCAGGCAAGAAAAAGTAGTAGCGATGCTCGTGGGGTCCAGGCGCGACAGTTTGTGTCGCGGCAGCGCACTTCGCGCGAGCTATTCATGATCGGTTTTTCCTTCTAATAGCTCGATAGCATGAGGAAGCAACTCAGCCACAGCCTCCAGCGAGTCAACCGCCCCAGCCGGACTCCCCGGCAGATTCAGAATCAGAGCCCGCCCCCGCACCCCGCACACTCCGCGACTCAAAGCGGCAAACGGAGTCTTCTTCAACCCCTGACTCCGCATGCGCTCGGCCATGCCGTCGACGACTCGGTCGCAAACGGCCGTCGTCGCATCGGGCGTGACGTCGCGAGCAGCGATCCCAGTTCCGCCAGTGGTCACGACTAGCTGTACTTCTCGGGCCAGCAGAATCAGGATGTTCTGAATCTGGATTAACTCGTCAGGGACAACCTGGCGCACAGTAACCGAGAAGCCAAGTCTGTGCAGGAGTTCCGCCACAGCCGGACCGGAGAGATCTTCGCGCTCCCCCGCGAGCAGGAGTCGCTGACCGTCACCACCGCCGCCGTCAGCGCAAGCGGTTCAGTTGTCGAGGAGGACATCTTCCTCTTCTTCCCGGCCACCATGGCGTGGCGCTGTGGAAGGCGGTGGCGAGGGCGAACTAGCAGGCGAACTCGGCGGGGCTGGAGCCGCAGCAGCGGCTGCTGCGGGCTCGGCTTCGCCGCTGTCGCGTGATGATTCATCGAGCAGGCGCAAACCTTCCATCAGCAGTCCCTGGGTATTGAGCTGCGTGGTTTCCTTGTCGGTCTTGCCTTCAAAATCAAGCTGGAAATTTCCGCCAGTCCATCTCAAGACTTTGAACACGGCCGGGTCGCCCACCAGCGGTCCGTAGGTTGCGTGCTTGACCTGGCCTTCCGCAAAAAACACTTCGCACTTGTCGCCCGCATTGCTCAGCGAGAGCTGACAGCTCTTGCGTCCCATCTCGAGCGACTGCATCAGGTCGATCACGTTCATCTGCGCCAGACTGCCGCGCACCACGCCGTCCGACGGCGCGGTCTTCGCCATCTTCTCCAGCGCGATGCGGTCGATCATGCGCTTAATGCGGCGCGTGGCGTCTTTCAGGAAAAACGGCTTCTCCAGATAGTCATCGGCGGCATCCTGGGGCGAGAGCCGCTCGGCAATATCTGCCTTGTTCGCCATCAGCACAGTCGAAAAACTTGCAGTGGCCGGTCGGCTCTTCAGCCGCTCCACCAGTTGGCGTCCGTCCATGCCCGGCATGCGGTAATCGCAAACCAGCAACTCCGGAGGATTGTCCACGGCCTTCAGCAACGCATCCGCCGTGTCGGACGCGGTCGCAACCTCGGCGAGCGGCGCCAGGGCCTGATGCAGCATGCCCAGCACCATGGGATTGTCGTCCACCAACAGGAGCCTGACGTTATTAGCCATGAAAATTTACGAGTCTACTTTTTCTTACGCCGGTAGTCGCCGCTCTTCCCGCCAGTCTTGCGCTCCAGCACGATCCGCGAAATCTCAATGCCTTTGTCCACGCCCTTGCACATATCGTAAACCGTGAGGGCCGCAACCGTGGCGGCAACCAGCGCTTCCATTTCGACGCCGGTTTCCGCCGTGGTCGTAACTCTTGAGGTAATAGCGACGCCATTCTCGCACAGCCGCACATCGACATCAACGAGCGCCAGCGGCAGCGGATGACACATTGGGATCAGGTCGGCGGTACGCTTCGCCGCCATGATGCCCGCCAGCCGCGCCACTTCCAGCGCATCGCCCTTCGGATTCTTCGGCAGCGCCGCCAGCACCGCAGGCTTCATCGCGACAAAAGCGCTGGCCTCGGCCTCGCGCTTCGTGGCCGACTTGCCGGAAACATCGACCATCCGCGCCCGTCCAGCGCCGTCGAAATGAGAGAGCTTCTTAGGCATTGCAGCAAATCTATCTTACATGGGAGGCACGGTCGCAATAATGGTGTGTGTGGGAGCACGCTCTCGCTCTGGCGCAAGGAGAGCTGATGTAGGGACAGCCACCCGGGCTCTCTGGTTCGAGCGCAGCTCGAAGGTTTCCTATCGGGTCATGACAGCAACCCACTCACCGGCGGCAATCTGCTCGCGGTCCGAAGGAACGACAACATAACAATTCGACCGGGCAGTCGCGGCAACGTCCCCCGATCCGTGCCACGCCACTAGTTCAACCTGCGAAGCCTCGAACTCGCCCGACAGAATCGCAGGAAGAAATCTCCTCAACCCAGTCTTGACGCGGATCTCTGTTTTCAGTCGCGCATGCAGGAACTTCAACGTTCGTGGGGCCTGTCCGGCCAGAGCTTCGAGCACCGGCCGCGCGAAGAGTTCGAACGTCACCATCGTCGAGACTGGATTCCCGGGCAGGCCAAAGAAATACGTCGCTAGCTTCTCGCGGGTGGGGGCACCGCGCCACATTTGCCGAACACTGCTGGGCGGCCGGGCTGAATCTTTGCCCCGGTAAAGAAGAATTCGGCTTGCATTTCCGACAGAACCTGCTCGACCAAGTCGTAGCGGCCCATTGAGACTCCCCCCGTGAGCAGCAGCAGATCCGACTTCAATCCCTCTTCAATAAGCCGGCGCAGCACCTGCGGTTCGTCGGGAGCGATGGGCAGCAGAACGGGATCACCGCCCGCCTCACGAACCTGCACGGCGAGCGAGTAGCTGTTCGAGTTGCGAATCTGTGTAGGTCCAAGAGCGGCGCTAACATCAACAATTTCGTCACCGGTGGTCAGCACCGCTACCTGAGGCCGTTTGTACACGTTCAGTCGCGACTTACCGGCGGATGCTGCAAGAGCAATGCCCGCGTCATTCAAACGCATGCCCCGGTCGAGCAGCGGACTACCCTGCCTCGCTTCGGCGCCACGCGGGACAATGTTCTCACCGGGCGCGACCTTCCTGTTGATCTCAACGTCGTCTCCGTGTCGCGACGTGTATTCGACCATGGCCACTGCGTCCGCGCCGTCGGGCACCGGTGCGCCGGTCATGATAGCGGCCGTTTGTCCTGACGAAATGCTCGGGAGTTTCTCCAATTTCTCGCCCGCTTTGATTTCCCCGATGAGATTCAGTTTCGTCGGAGGCTGTAGCAGGTCTGCGGAGCGCACAGCGTAGCCATCCCGGGTGGACCGCGGAAAGGGCGGCAAATCACGATCATCGGAGACAACTTCAGCCAGCACGCGGCCGGCAGCGGAGAGCAGATCAACAGACTCAATCGCGGGAGCAGGAACGCGCGCTGCCTGCTCTTCGACTACGCGGCGAGCATCTTCAAAGCTCAGAACAGTCGAATGAACCGGCGGGCCTGACATGAGGTGATGATACGACAGGGCGCGAGGAAAGCAGGTTCCTCGCTGCGTTCGGAATGGCAAGTGTGGCAACGGAATCACAAATGCCGACTTGGAATGACTTGCTAAAAGAGCTTATCGCGCGAGTTCCTGCCCCAACACCGCTGGGTTGCTGGCAAACGACAGCCCGGTCTCGAGGTCTACCACGCGATCCCGCACCAGTTGTGCGATTTCGCCGTCGAAGTGCTGCATACCTTCCGAGGTTCCAGCCTTCATAGCATCGAGCAGGGATTTGTCTTCGCGTTCCCCCTTTTCGATGCATTCGCGAGTGCGGGGATTGGCTTTGAGGATTTCAAATGCGGGAATGCGCCCGCTGCGATCGGCCTTGTGAATGAGCCGCTGGCCGATGATGTAGCGGAAGGCTTTGGCGAAGCGTTCGCGCACCGACTGCTGTTCGGGCTGCGAGAACGAACTGACGATGCGTTCAACGGTCTTCGACGCATCCATCGTGTTGAGGCTGGAAAAGACAAGGTGTCCAGTCTCAGCCGCTTCCAGCACGATTTCGATCGTCTCGCGATCGCGCATTTCACCGACAAGAATCACCTTCGGAGCCTGGCGCATCGCCGAGCGAAGCGCGTGCGCAAAACTGGGAGTGTCACTGTGCAGTTCGCGCTGGTGAATCGTCGAGCACTTGTGATTGTGCAGAAATTCAATGGGATCTTCGATGGTGATGATGTGGTAGTACTTCTCACGATTGATGCAATCCAGAAGCACTGCCAGAGTCGACGATTTGCCTGACCCCGGAGCACCGGTCACCAGCACAATTCCGTCGCGCAGGCGGCTGACCTCCGACAACTGCTCCGGCAACCGCAGGGACTCGAAATCCGGGATCGCTGTCGGAATCACACGCATGACCACCGCACAACTTCCGCGCTGAATAAAAACGTTGACCCGGAAGCGCGCCATGCCTGGCAATCCAAACGAAATGTCGCAAGCACCGTGCTCGCGCAGCGTGGTGATCGCCGTTTTGTTGTCACCGATTAAATCGGCAGCAATGTGGCGGGTATCGTCAGGCGTCAGCAGCGTGAACCCCGGTACCTGTACCGGAATCATCTGTCCGTAAACCTGCACTTGGGGAGGCCGGCCAGGAGAAAAAACCAGGTCGCTGATTTTTTCCGCAGCACGCAACATGGCCGTCAGCAGGGCCGGAGTCGCTACCCTGCCGCGTCCCGAAAAACCTTCCAATGAAACCGAGATCGGTGCAACCGTTGGTGCTGCCATTCGCTCCTCACACGCAGAATCGCACGCACCACAGAAAGGGAAAAAGGGAGATACATAACTGTATCCTGCCGCCGAGGTCTGCGCTAAGGACAGCAAGTACATAGTCCTTGGTAACGTCTGAAGGCCCAAAAATGCCAAGGGCGGCCATTTCGGCCGCCCCATGGGATCGATCGCAAGTATGTGAAAGAGAGCTACTTCTTCGCTGGTGCCGGTTTTTTCTTGCCGAAGCCGGTTTCCACCGATGCCCCGATGCTCGACAGCATCTGCTTCGACACATCGGCATATGGTCCCGTGGGCGCCAGTTCCAGGTACTTCTGAAAGGCTTCCGCAGTCCCGGGAGGAGCGACCATCTTGTCGCCCTGCAACGTGGCCTTGCCGATCATGTTCACGCCTTTCTGATAGTAGGCATCGGCCCGGTTGGGATCGGCGGCAATGCACTTGTCGAAAGCTCCAATTGCCAGGTCAGCCTTGCCGGCATTGGTGAGCACCGCACCGATATTGAAATAGGCTTGGGCTGCCGCACCCGGATCGGTCTGCGCGGACAACTCGTAGGTCTTCACTGCATCGTCGGTTTTGCCTGCCTTGGCGTAGGCATCCGCCAGATTGTTGTAATAGGCCGCCAGATTCCTCGTTGCGTTGGGGTCTTTGTCATTGGTCGCAGCCTTCTTGAGATCCACGGCCTTCTGGTAAGACTCGACCGCGGAGTCCAGGCGCTTCTGTTTTTCCGCCGAGTCCGTCTGCTTGGTTGCCGACATGCGGTAGTAATCGCCCAGCTTGAACCAGATCAAGTCGCGCGTGGGATCCGTCTGGTTAGCTTCGTTGAGCGACGCGATCGCGGTATCGTAGTCGCCCGCGTCCGCCGCAGTCTTAGCCGCATTCAACTTGTCATTCAGCGACTTGACGGTGTTCGTTTCTTTGGCCTGCTTATCCTTGGCCTCCTGCATCTGCTTCAATTGCTCGGGTGAAAGCCCCTGCCCTTTGGCAGTGCTCTCCATCTCCTTCTTCACATCAAACGGAAGTTCATTCTCGTCGAGATGCACCTGGAAGCCATTGACATGGTCCATTTCCTTGCCAGCTTTCAGGTCATCGGCGCTCTTGTATAAGACGACGTTGTATTTGCCGGGCGAGAGTCCGAGCGAAAAGTATTCGCCTTTCTTGTTAACCTTGAGCGTGTATTTCTGGCCGTTGTCCATGTTGGTCCAGACCACGACTCCGTCGGCGACGGGGTTCCCCTGAGCATCTTTGCACGTTCCCTTGACCGTTCCTGAAGCCTGGGCAAAAACCTGGGGCACGTAGAGTCCGGCCGCCAGCACCGCAAACAGAACAATTGCGAAATACTTTTTCATATTGGCCTCCCGGCCCGATCGGATATTCAAAAACTCCTATTTCGCCGCGTACGGAATCGGATCTTTAACTCCAGCAGCCTGAAAAGCGCGCAGGCGCAGCGCACAGCTGTCACACGCGCCGCAGGCCTGATCCTCACGGCTGTAGCATGACCAAGTTAAATCGAAGGGCGCATTCAGTTCAAGGCCGAGGCGGACAATCTCCACTTTTCGCATGGCAATCAGAGGAGTCACAATCTCGATCCGCCCTTCCTTCGTGCCTGCCTTCACGACCTCATTGAAGGCTTTGTAGTACGCGGGGCGACAATCGGGATACCCGGAACTGTCCGGCTCAACCGCCCCAATGTACACCTTTTCCGCGCCCAGCACCTCCGCCCAACTCACAGCGACGGCTAGAAAATGCGCGTTGCGGAAGGGCACATAGGTGACGGGAACGCCGTGTCCAGCCAATTCGGCGCTGGGCACCGGGATGGCCTCGTCGGTGAGCGCGGAACCGCCAATCGCGCGCAACGCCTCGTTCCTGACGATGAGCTTGTCACGAATGTTCAGCCGCTCGCAGATGCCGAGAAACGATCTCCGCTCCCGCTCTTCGGTACGCTGGCCATAGCTGACGTGCACGGCAGCCGCATCGTAGTCGCGCACTGCAATCGCCGCGCAGACGGCAGAGTCCATACCGCCGCTGAGCAGGACGACTGCACGGGATCGAGATGGCGATGACATGGAAGAATTAAGAGTGCAGATTGCAGATTTTAGATTGTAGATTCCAGATTTCAAGTCTCTTGGGCTGCAGTTCCAATCTGAAATCTACAACCTACAATCTGAAATCTTCTAGACACCCTTGACTGCCGGGTCCCAGACAAACTTGTGTAATTGCAGCCCGAGCCGCGCAGGGGCGCGGTCGGCAAGCATCCATTCAGCCAGTTCCTGCGGATCGAGCAGGCAATGCGAACTATCACGGGCGCCGGTGGCATCTTTGCGAAACGCTGGAGAAAATAGCACGGCATTCACACGCTCTGCCACATTGTGCCTCTGCACGAAGTCACGGGCGAACTCGTAGTCGGCACGGGTGCTCAGTACGAACTTGATCTCATCTCGCCGGGTTAGCGTCGCCAGATTCTCCGGGTGAAAGGTATTGGCCGCGCCGGAGTCCGGACATTTCACATCAACAATCTTAACGACACCTGCGGGGACGCGCTCCAGTGGCCGCTCTCCGCTGGTCTCGAGCAGAACTGTATAACCATCGTCCAGCAGTCGCTGCATCAGCGGCACGACTTCTTTTTCCTGCAGCATCGGCTCGCCGCCGGTGATCTCGACCAGCCCCCCGCCCGGACTGAGCCGCAAAACTTCACCGCGAATTTCTTCCATCGACATCCGGTGCCCTCCCTGAAACGTGTACTCACTGTCGCACCAGTTACAGCGTAGATTGCATCTCGTCAGCCGCACGAAAACACACGCCAGCCCCGAGTAGGTAGATTCCCCCTGCAGTGATCTGTAGATCTCCGTAATCTGCATTTGAATTGCGTACCGTCCGCCGTCCCGGCAGCTGTGGCGCGGGCGTCCCGTCCGCGTACCATCTGAATTCGAACGACGGCGTTGGGTGGCGCAGCGCTTCAGCACTGCGATTGAGAAATTTATAGAGCGGGCTCAACTCCTATGCGCGCGCGACCACCGTTCACTCGCTATACTTCGCCGTCGTGGTGTCGGTCTCAAACACCGTCACATCCTTCACCCGCACGCGCCCGTTGGTCACGTCCTGCAGCCGCGTATTCGACTCGTGATAAAAATATTTCGCCAGGTTCTCGGCCGACGGATTGATCACCGTGAATGGCTCAATGTCGTTGATCATCTTGTGATCCAACCGCTCGATGACGTGCTTCATCACCTCGCGCAGATCTTTGAAGTCGAGGAGAAGCCCGGCCTTGTCCAGTTCAGCACCGGCCAGGGTGACCCGTATCTTGTAGTTATGCCCGTGCGGATTCTCGCACTTGCCCTTGTAGTTGCGCAGGTAATGACCTGCCGCAAACGTATCTTCAACTGTCACTTCGAACATAAGCCCTCAGCAGCGTCATGCGCACACAAATACGCCCGCCCAGTTTGGCGAATATCTATTGTACCGCCTGCTGCCGGCGCAGAAGCCTGCCGCGCAGAAACCGGATGCCGAAGCCATCCGCTTGACTCTCTTCCCTCGCGGAATGTAGCTTGCCTATTCGTTCTTTCCACTCAAGGAGAGGTCATGCCGCAACAGAAATCTTCAATTCTAGTTTTCTTCGTCCTGATCCTGACCGTGACTGCGAACGTGCTGGCCCAGACCCGGCCCGAGACGCCGGAGTTCGACGTCAAGGAGCACTACACGAAGTACGAGTACCGGATCGCGATGCGCGACGGCGTTCACCTCTTCACGTCCATCTATGTGCCAAAAGACACTTCGCGCCCGTACCCGTTTCTGATTAATCGCACGCCTTATAGCGTCGGCCCCTACGGAGTCGATTTGTACCGCACGCAACTCGGCCCGTCGCCCGACTTCGACAAGGCAGGATACATTTTCGTAAATCAGGACGTCCGTGGCCGCTACATGTCCGAGGGCACATTCGTTGAAATGCGTCCGCACATCGACAACAAGAAATCCAAACAGGACGTCGACGACAGCAGCGATCTCTATGACACCATCGAATGGCTGCTCAAGAATGTTCCCAACAACAATGGCAATGCCGGGATCTGGGGAATTTCCTACCCGGGATTTTTCACTTCGGCAAGCATCATCGACTCTCATCCCGCGCTAAAAGCCGCCTCGCCGGAGGCTCCCATGACCGATCTGTTCATGGGCGACGATGCGTACCACGGCGGCGCCTTCATGTTGGCAGCGAATTTCGGCTTCTACAGCTCGTTCAAGCCGCAGGAAAATCCCCAACTTCCGAAGAATGGCGTGCCCTTCGATTGGGGAACAAAGAGCGCATATGACTTTTACCTGAACGTTGGACCGTTGTCGAAGTTGAGCAAGTTTCTGGAAGGCAAGAGCGCGCTCTGGGATGACCAGGTCAAACACAACACCTACGACGACTACTGGAAAGCCCGCAATCTCGCGCCGCACATGAAAAACATTCATTGTGCCGTCCTTACGGTCGGGGGATGGTTCGACGCAGAGGATCTTCAAGGACCGTTCTCGACGTTTCACGCGATCGACAAGAACAATTCCGGTATCTTCAACGCTCTCGTAGTCGGACCGTGGGTGCACGGCGGATGGGCCCGCTATGACGGCGAACAACTCGGGCGTGTGGATTTCGCTTCGAAGACCGGCGAGTACTACCGGAAGAACATTCTCTTCCCATTCTTTGAGCAGTACCTCAAGGGCAACGGCGACGCCAAACTTCCGAAAGCGTATGTCTTCGAAACCGGAACGAACGTTTGGCGGCAATACTCAGCCTGGCCACCGAAAAATGCCGAAGCAAAGACTCTCTATTTCCAGGCCAATGGCGGACTCTCATTCGATGCGCCCGCGGCCGATGCAACTTCCTACGACGAGTATGTGAGCGATCCAGCCAAGCCTGTTCCGTTTGTGAATTACGCGGCCTTGAATGTGCCGCAGGAATATATGCTTTCGGATCAGCGCTTCGCCGACAGCCGCACCGACGTGGTGACGTATGAAACACCGGCGCTGCAGGAAGACGTAACCATCGCCGGCCCGATCAAGCCGCGGCTTTTTGTTTCAACCTCCGGCACAGATTCAGATTTCGACGTGAAATTGATCGACGTATATCCCACTGACTATCCGGACAGCAAGCAGGACTCACCTCGCCCGGAAGATCGCGACAAGCCCAGAAAGGACGTGCTCGCCCCGGCGTTCGCTATGGGCGGATATCAGCAGTTGGTGCGCGGCGAACCCTTCCGCGGAAAGTTCCGCCACAGTTTTGAAAAGCCCGAGCCGTTCACTCCCGGCAAGGTCGAAGAGATCAACGCCACATTCCAGGACGTCAACCACACCTTCCGCCGCGGACACCGCATCATGGTGCAGGTTCAAAGCTCATGGTTTCCGCTCACCGATCGCAACCCTCAAACCTTCGTAAACATTCCCGACGCCAAGCCGACAGATTTCGTGAAAGCTACCGAGCGCGTCTACCACACGAAAGCAGAGCCGTCGGGGGTTGGAGTGGGAGTGATTCCGGCCACTGCAGAAGCGCAGAAATAGCATCCGAAACGGGCGCAAGCAAAGCCGGGAAGGGCACGAGTTTACTCGTGCCGATTCCGTGCTCAAAATGATTGCGGCTTCGGCCACTGAGGTCTAGCTTTTAGAAAGCACTCCGTTCGCAAATCCGCTTTGAGAAATCCTAGTGCCACACATCGACCCTCAAGGACGAGTAACAATTCCAAAGAGAGTTCGTGATGCGATGCGCCTTCGCTCTGGGATGCGCGTAACTTTCGTCAGATTCGGGGAAGAGCGGTTCAGGATAGTTCCGACAGCCGGTACTCAAGGCAAGCTCAACGGCTCGCCTGAAGGAAAACGCAAGAAGCGGCAGTGATAGTGGAAAGGGGTATGCCTTATTTTCCCACGCCGAAAAACTCCTCAACAACTTGCATATCGGTAGTCCGCTTGTACTTCGGCAAACTCTCGATGAATACGCGACCATACTGCTTCTTCAGAATCCGGTTATCAAGCAACACCAGCAGTCCGCGGTCATGTAGCGAACGGATCAGCCGGCCAAAACCCTGTTTCAACGTGATCACCGCAGCCGGCACCTGATAATCGAAAAATGCGTTGCCGCCTCCCGAATCAATCGCCTTCACCCGCGCAGCTACCACTGGATCGCTTGGCACAGCAAACGGCAGCCGATCGATAATCACACAGCTCAACTGCTCGCCCTGCACGTCAACACCCTGCCAGAATGACGAAGTTGCAAACAATACGGCATTCGGAGTCAGGCGGAACTCCTCGAGCAGCGCGCTCTTCGGCGCGTCTCCTTGCTTGAGCATGGGGTAGTCCAGCACTCCGAGCAACTGCTGGTAAATCTGATTCATCTGCGCATAGCTGGTGAAGAGTACGAACGCGCGTCCTCGCGTAATCTCAAGCAGCTTGCGAATCCGCTCCGCCGCGATCGCCACAAACTGTGGCGTACGCGGATCGGGCAAATCTGGCGGCACATAGAACAGCGCCTGGCTCTGATAGTCAAAATGCGACGGCAGAATTTCTTCGCGCGCGTGCTCCATCCCCAGCCGTTGCCGGATGTATTCAAATCCCTCGCCCACCGCCAAAGTCGCCGACGTCAATACCGCGCAATCCAATCTCGACCACAAGCACTCACGCAGGATCGGACCAACATCGATCGGAGTCGCTTGCAAAAAAACATTCTGCCTGCCGGATTTTTCTGCTTGTTTCCCGGAACCCATGCCCCCGCGCCCGCCCCGCCGCTCGATCCAGAACACAGTGTTGCGATCTTCCGCTTCCATGGCGAACCCAAGCTGCGCCTGCAATTCCTGAGCCCGGCGTGCGAAGTTGAATACTTCTTCCGGCTTCTGCGGGAGGTTCTCCAGTTCCCCGGCCAACCGCGTGATGGCCTGATTCAGAGCCCCGTATTCATCCCCGTTTTCTTCGAGAAATTCGCGCCGCGTCTCGAATGCAAACCGGCCATCTCCGGGCGGCAGCAGCGAAAAGAAAAATTGAGAACGCTCCCGCAGGCTTCCCAGCGCTCCCGAGACCCCGGGAGAGAGCATGCGATTGTGCTGCAGCGAGCCCTCGATGTCGCGGGCCAATTCCTCCATCCGCAGATTGCTTACCGAAATACCGAAATAGTTCCCCGCCACATCTTCCAGTTCGTGCGCTTCGTCAAAAATCACAGCGCCAACTTCCGGCAGAATGCCCGCATCGGCCGCTCCATCGGCCTGCAACTTGATAGCAAGATCTGCGAAGAACAGATGATGGTTGACGATGATGATGTCGCTCTCCATCGCCTTGCGCCGCATCTCGGTTATGAAGCAGCGCTCAAACTGACTGCACTTCTGCCCGGTGCAAGAATCTGCGCGCGCATCGAGCTTGTGCCAGAGCAGGCTGGCCTCCGGAAGTTCCGCCAGCTCGGCGCGATCTCCGGTCTGCGTCGCCTTCTCCCACGCGGAAATGGCTTGATACTGCTGAATCTCGCTGAGCCCGCTCAGTACAGGTTGATCCGTCAAGTCATAAAGTTTCTTGCGGCACAAATAATTGTTGCGCCCCTTCATGTAACAAACCGAAAGCTTCCCGCCGCCCGCTCCGTCACTGCCTCCCAAACTCTTGTCATTTCGAGCGAAGCGAGAAACCTGCTGCTCGCCGGCGCCATCCGAACTGCCGTAAAGAGCCAGCTCCAAGAACGGCACGTCTTTGTGGAACAACTGCTCCTGCAGATTCTTTGTCCCGGTGGAGATGATGACCCGCTTCCTCGATCGAATGACTGGCAGCAAATAAGCCAGCGTCTTCCCTGTCCCGGTACCGGCTTCGACGATCAGATGGCGCTTCTCTTCAAGCGCGCGTTCGACGGCCTCGGCCATCTGCAACTGTCCGCGGCGAAATTCATACGCTGGATGCGTCCGCGACAGCACGCCGCCTGGAGCGAAGAATTGGTAAAGAGAGGCGTCCTTGCCGCTGGCAGGAGCGCGATTCGGCAGAGCCGACGAAGCGGGCTGGGAACGCAAAGCCACGGAGTCTCTATAATAGCGATATCCCGCCGTAAGCGAGATTTCCATGTGGGGACAGCCGCCCTCGGCTGTCCCCACATTCAAGATTCAGGCCTCAACAGACCCACTTTGACGCAGCCCACCTACAACTCGGCTAGCACCATCGACACCACCGCCGCGGGCATTCCCACGCTCGCCATCGTCGGACGCCCGAATGTGGGCAAGTCCACGCTCTTCAACCGCATCGTGGGCTCACGCCGCGCCATCGTCGGCGACGAACCCGGCATCACGCGCGACCGGCTCTACGGCAATGCCGAATGGGGCGGACGCCAGCTTCGCATCGTCGATACCGGCGGCATCCTTCCTGAAGATAAAGACTTCATCCCAGCCGAAATCTACCGCCAGGCCCGCGTGGCATTCGATGAAGCGGCCGCCATCGTCATGGTCATCGACGGACGAACCGAACTCGCCGGCCCCGATCTCGAACTGGCGCGTCTGCTGCGCAAAGCCAACAAGCCGCTGTTTCTGGCCGTAAACAAAGTCGACTCCGAAAAACAGTCCCATCTGATCGACGATTTCCACCGCCTGGGAATCCCGAAGATGTTCCCGGTATCAGCCGAACACGGCCGAGGCGTGGACGACCTCCTGGACGCAATCCTGGAAGTCCTGCCAGCAGCGCCTGAGTCGGAAGAAACTAACAGCGGAAACGGTCGCGCTGGCGCGTCACTGCCAGTCGAGAAAACGCCCCGCCCTCGCAGCCGAAAGCACCTGGGATTGTCGGCACCTTTCACCGCAAGCCTCGACGAGGAGTCCAACGACGAACGATCAGAGACCAACGACGATGTTATCCACGAAACCAAAGTCGCCATCATCGGCCACCCCAACGTCGGCAAGTCAACCCTGCTGAACTGCCTGACCGCCTCCGACCGCGCTATCGTCTCGCCGGTCCCCGGCACTACGCGCGACGCAGTCGACGAAGTCGTGGAGCACAACGGGCGCAGCTTCCGCTTCATCGACACCGCCGGCATCCGCCGCAAAGGCAAGACGCACCTCATGGCGGAAAAACTCTCAGTGGTCATGGCGCGCAAACATCTCGAAGGCGCCGACCTCGCGCTGCTCGTCATCGACGCCACCGAAGGCGTCAGCCAGCTCGATGCCTCGATCGCCGGCCACGCCCACGAGAGCGGACGCTCCGTCATCATCGTCGTCAATAAATGGGACCTCGTGATCAGCGGCAAGCAGAAGCCCGAACGGCCGACCAAAGCCGCGCGCATGCGCGAGAATAAGCGTCCCGGCGATCGCGAGGCTTATGAAGAACGCCTGCGCTACGACCTCAAATTCCTGAGCTACGCGCCCATCGTCTTCATCTCCGCCCAGAGCGGCAAAGGCACCGAGAAGATTTTCCCGCTGATCGAACTAGTGGCGACCGAGCGCCGCAAACGCGTCACGACGGGGCAAATGAACCGCTTCATCGAGAAGGTCGACTTCGAACGCGCGTCAGTCCCCATGCGCCAGCGCGTGAAGATCCTCTACATGACGCAGGCGTCGGTCGCCCCGCCGACATTTGTCCTGTTCACCAACCGTGCCGTAAAACTGCACTTCTCCTACCAGCGCTTCCTGGAAAACCAGATCCGCGCCGCCTTCGGCTTCGTCGGCACCCCAATCTGGATCAAGAACAGAGCAAGAAATTCGTAGAGCTTCTAAGAGGTTATGTGGGAACATCCGCCCTCGGCTGTCCGGCCTCGTGCAAAACCTTCACGGCAAGACTAGTTCGAGAGGGTCACAAGACGCCGCTGATTCGCCATAAACGCAACCCTCAAAATTCCGGCGGACCTCACCTGCTCCAACACTGCCTTGACCGTGCCCCACCCCACGCGCGCGTCCGCAGTAATGTAAACCTTGCGCTCGACGTTGCGGTCCTTGAGCCGGTCCTGAATCTTCTGCGCCAAGCCGTACGACCAGATTCTGTCAGTGCCCAGGTAGACCTGTCCGTCGCGCAGGATCGTGATCTTCATCGCGTCGTCCCGAGCCGCCCCCGGCATGGAGACCGGGTGCAAGACGTTCGGGAGGTCGGCACTGACTCCGTGATGCGGGTTGTACGACAACGCCTGAGCAATCAATACGACGAAGACCAGCACGACCAGAACGCTTGCGAATGCGGTCGTGTCGATACTGCTGAAAAGCTTCAGCGACCTGTGGGGTTTCTGCACGAGTTCCATTCTTCACTCCCGATGCGCTCGTTAGAAGGTCACCGCCGTAACCACCGGACTTTCACTCGCCCTCGGACATCCGATCCTGCGTCAGTAGCCCCACCCGTTCCACGCCCGCATGATGCGCAGCATCGATCACGTCGGCAACATACTGAAAATCCACATCGGCATCGCCGCGGACGAAGGCCACCTTCTGCGCCCGCGTCAAATAAATCTGTGCCAGCCGCGTCCCCAGGTCCTCCCAGCGCACATCGTCCCGGTTGATCTTCACCGCAGGCGGCTGATCCTTCGCCGTCCACACCACCTGGATCACAATCGTGCTGGACTGCTTGTCCGCGTCTGTCTGCTTCTGATCCGACTGCGGAATTTGCGTCTTCTCCTGATATTCCTTGTCCATCGAAACCACCACCATGAACATGATGATCAGGGTCATCAGCACATCAATCAACGGCGTAACGTTGATCTCTGCCCGCGGCATACCACCGCGCGATCCACTTCCTGTCGAGAATGACATGAGAATTGCTCCTCTCGGGCACGCGCGCGTCTGCAACATCAGACACCCGTTCGGCTGATGGAGTTCCCTCCGGCTTTGTCATTTCGAGGAGCACAGCGGATTTGTCATTCCGAGGAGCGAAGCGACGAGAGCCTGCCCTGAGCGAAGTCGAAGGGAACCTGCTTTTTCGCCGGGGTGGGAAACGGGCAGATTTCTAGCTCCGTTCGCACGGCAACGAAAGTACGAAAAGGCCGGAAGATGCGATCTTGCGTCTTTCCGCCATCGCCATGCATGATGGAGCGACGGTCGCAGGAACACGAGAAGACGCGGCCCGAGTCCAAACCATGAACCGTTCCTTGCCGTCCGGCCTTCTCGTACTCTTCGCCGCGGCGATCCTGACTACGCCCGCTCACGCGCAGGATAACTACGAGATCCAGGTCTACGGCGCGGAGACCGTGTCCCCGCGTTCCACTATGTTCGAGATTCACTCCAACTTCACCGTCGACGGTAGCAAGACCGTGCAAGACGGCATGCTCCCCACCAATCACGCCGAGCATGAAACCCTGGAAATCACACAAGGAATCAACAACTGGTCAGAAGTCGGCTTCTACGTTTTCACCAGCATTCAGCCTAACGATAGATGGCAGTGGGTGGGCGATCACATCCGGCCGCGTGTGCGCGTACCCGAATCGTGGCACTGGCCGGTGGGCGTAAGCCTGTCGAACGAGATCGGCTATCAGCGCGCTGCTTTTTCTCCCGATAGGTGGACGTGGGAAATTCGTCCCATCATCGACAAGAAAATTGGTCCCTGGTATTTGAGCTTTAATCCTGCAATGGACCGGTCGTTTCACGGCCCCAGCGTAAACCAGGGCGTGACCTTCTCGCCCAACGTGAAGGTCAGCTACGATTTCACAAAAAAGATTGCCGGGGGATTGGAATACTATGCAGCCTATGGCTCGCTCGGCGGCTTCGACCCACTCCGAGATCAGGAGCAACAGTTCTTCCCTTCGATCGATGTGGATTTCGGGCCGCAATGGGAATTTAACTTCGGAGTTGGCGTCGGAGCCACTCGTTCCACGGACCACCTGATAGTGAAATGCATTCTCGGCCGGAGATTCTCATGGCCGCACGGCAAGAACTAGATAGTCCGAATGCGTGCTATTCGTAGCGCAGCGCCTCGACCGGATCAAGCTTCGATGCCCGCATGGCCGGCACCAGTCCGCTGATCACGCCCACAACCAGCAATACAATCGTCGAGAGCACAACAGTCATCATCGAAATGCGCAGATGAATATCTCCTTGGCCAGAGTCGTCCTCAAACAGGGGGCCCATCATGGGCAGCGTGCCCACCGACCACGCGATGATGTACGAAAGCAGCACACCAATCGCTCCGCCGATCAACATGATTAACAGCGTCTCCGCCAGAAATTGCAGCTTGATGTGCCGCTTGCGCGCTCCCAGGGCTCGCCGCAGGCCGATCTCGCGTATGCGCTCGTCGACCGATACCAGCATGATGTTCATCACACCCACGCCGCCGATTCCGAGCGTCAGTGTCCCGATGAAAGTCAGCAGCACCTGCAACCCAATCGTCAGCGCATCGATCACCGGACGGAATTCATCGCGACCGAACATTTGCAGTGCCTTGGGATCGGTCGGCGAAAAATTCTGGCGCGTGGCCACCGCGGCCAGCACCTGCGCCATCGCCTTTTTCTCGAACTGCGGAGCGATCGGCTCAAACACCATCACAGCTGCATAGCGCGTGTTCCACAAATCGCCCGCCGTTGAATACGGGATCCACGACGATTCGTCATCGCTCGAAAAGTAATTGCTGAGCTGAATCTTGCGCGCCATTACTCCGATCACGGTAAAGCGCACGCCGGAAACCAGCACAGTTTCCCCCACTGCAGGACGGCCGCTGAAAAGTTGCTCCTTGAGACGTCCACCGAGAAAGATCACGCGCCGCCGTTCCAACTCGTCTTCAGCGTCAATCCAGCGCCCTTCCACGGGAACTTCGTTGCGCATCTCACCATATTCGGGACACACGCCCCGCACTGGCGACGTTCCCACGATTCGGTCTGCGTACGCGATGGTCGGTCGACTCACGGTTTCAAGGCACACATGCTTTACCAGAGGAGCCGTCGCCTTTACCATGTCCAGGTCGGATTGCTCAAGGACAACCTTCTTTCCCGCGCGCTGTCCCCCCGGCTGCTCGCTGGTCTGCTGCGGCCAGGCGATAACGGCGCCCTTTCCGAACGCGTCAAATCCGTGTACCAGCACGCTGCGGAAACTGTTCCCGTAAGCGATCAGGAGCGTCACCGTCGCAATTCCCCACACAATGCCCAACATGGTCAGCAAGCTGCGCGTAATATTCCGCTTCAGCGCGACCCAGGCCTCGAGAATGATTTCAATCAGCATGTGAAAAGGTTAAACAATTTTGCCATCCCGAGCGGAGAGAGGCGATAGCCGAACGCAGTCGAGAGCCTGCCCTGAGCTTGTCGAAGGGGACCTGCTGTTCTCGCGAATCGTACCGAGAGCGAACGAGCGACCGCAGCCCACGCACCTACCCTCCCGCTTCATACCGCAGCGCCTCAATCGGATCAATCGATGCCGCCCGCCGCGCCGGATAGAGCGCCGCGCCTACGGCAACCGCTCCCAGCAACCCAGTAGCGATCAAACCGGAACTCCAACTCGGCACCAGCCCTGCAAAAAAGTCCGGCATCGGCAGTAGATTCACCAGAGCGCAAAAACCAAATGCGACGCCCAGCCCAACCGCACCGCTCAGCAGCGCAATGATCAAAGCCTCAATAAAGAACTGCCGCAGAATTGTCTTCGCGGGTGCACCAATAGCCTTGCGAACACCGATTTCGCGCGTGCGTTCGCGCACCGCAACCAGCATCACGTTCATGACTCCGATGCCGCCCAGAAATAAAGTAACGATCCCGACCGCGCCCAGAAAAAACTTCATGCCATCGGTCATGGTCTTGAATGCCTGCGCCTCCTGCACCGTATCCCAGATCGGACAAGCTTCCTTGTCCGTCGGATCGTAGTGATGCATGCGCGCCAACGCCGTTCGCACCTCGCGTTTGCAGGCTTCATGCTGGTCCACAGACTTGGGCGTGACCAGAAGTTGATCGAAGGTGCTCGACGTTCCCGGAGGCTTGTCGGGGAAATCGCGGCGCATCGCGGCAAACGGTAGAAAGACTTTGTTCACATCCCAGCCGTCGTAACTGGAATCCTGTTTCTTCTTCGCCATAACGCCGACCACGGTGTAAGGAAAATCATTCAAATAAACCGTATCGCCGACCGGATTGCGGCCAGGAAAAAGCTGCTTCGCCGCATCCGACCCGAGAAACGCAACCCGCCGCTCCTCGCGCATGTCATCCCAGTCGTAGAAACGGCCCACACCGACGTCAAGGCTGCGAATGTAGGCAAACGGCGGATAGGATCCCGTTACGGTGAATGCGGCATTGTTGAAATTGCTGTGGACCCGCACCGTATTCTGCTCTAGTTCCGGAATTGCGTATTCGCAATCGGGAGAGTCCGACTGCACCACCGGCACATCTTCATCTTCCCAGTGCACCTGGCGCCCAGCGTGGGTTCCGCCGGCCTGGAGGCTGGTGCGGCCGTGGAAAACAATCATCACATCCTTGCCCAGATTTCGAGCCTGCTCTTCCTGCCCTTTGCGTAGTCCCTCGCCGGCCGCCACCATCAGCACAATCGAAACGATGCCCCATGCAATTCCGAACATGGTGAGAAACGCCCGTAGCTTGTGGGTCCACAGGGTTCGCAGGACGTCAACAATCAGATCGCGCAGCGTCATAGCTTGATATTGCAGTCACACAAAGGGTTGGACGCAGCCGGCCGGAGAAAGTAATCCCCAGCGGCCTCTCCAGAAGATACGTAGCGGAGTAGCTTTTTGTTGCAGGAAAATCGTGGGTGACAATTCCCAGTTTCGGCCCAAATCCAAGGGTAATCGCGGGCCCTCGCGGATCGCCAACGCGCGCCGTCAGTTAAACGAGGGTTTTCTCCATCACAAAGAGCGGTGTGCCAAACAGATCATGCGGACCTTCTTCGGTCCGCCGGAAACCGGAACGTTCATACAAGCGGATCGCGGCGCTGAGGAACGGAGCCGTACTCAGAAACACGCGCGCGCAGGTCTGTTCCCGCGCCCATGCATCGACCAGTTCGAGCAACTGCGCCCCGAGCCTCACTCCCCGCGCTGCCGGCACGACGGCCATTCCGCGCATATAGAGTGAATCGCCCTTCACCACAGCGGCGACGGTGCCCACCGCGTTGCACTCGCGGGAGGCAATCCACACTCGCCCTTCGTTCATCCTCTGCTGGACAAGCCCTGCGTTCAGGACAGTGGCGGCAAAACCCTCAGACGTGTAAAGCGCTTCGTACTCAACAAACGATTCGTGGAGCACCCGCGCGACGAGCGCCGCGTCTTCCGGTTCTGCACGGCGAATTTGGATCTCGGAAGCCACAGAATGTCATCGTCGCCTTCGCGAGTCTATCTGCGTCCGATTTACGCTGGCACAGTTGCCGCGGAAACTCGGCCCAGCCATCCATCGAACTCGCGCAGCGCCAGTTCACACTGCATCCGGTGACGCTCCTTGCGATCACGAACCTTCTTCTCCAGCGGTTGCAGCAAATCAAACGTAATATTCGCCGGCTGGAAATTTTTCGCGTCCGCATGGGTAACATAGTGAGTGAGCGATCCAAACGCCGAAGCCCGAGGCGGTGCGACCGGTTCAGCCTCCGAAACCAGAGCCGCAGCATGCATCCCCGCCAGCAACCCGGTCGCAATCGACTCCACGTATCCCTCCACTCCGCAGATCTGCCCTGCAAACAAAACTCGCGGATGCTCCTTCATCTGCAGAGTCTCACGCAACAAAGTCGGGGAGTTGATGTAAGTGTTGCGATGAATCTGCCCGTATCGCAGAAACTTTGCATTCTCCAGCCCCGGAATCAACCGCAAGATCCGCGCTTGCTCGCCAAACTTCAAGTGATTTTGAAATCCGACTAGATTATAGGAATCTGCCCGCAGATTTTCCTGCCGCAACTGTACGACGGCGTAAGGCATTCGACCCGTCCGCGGATCTTTCAATCCCACCGGCTTCATCGGGCCAAAACGCAATGTGTCCCGCCCGCGCCGCGCAATCTCTTCGATCGGCAAACAGCTCTCAAAATAATTCAGCTTCTCCCAGTCTTTTTCTTCGACCGACTGCGCCGCCAGCAAAGCATCGTAGAAAAATCCGTACTCCTCCGGAGTCATCGGGCAATTGATGTAATCCGCCGACCCCTTGTCATAGCGCGCCGCCATATAAACGCGCTCCATATCAATCGAATCCGCCTCCACAATCGGACTAATCGAATCATAAAAATACAGGTGCGGACCAACATCGCAGCGATCTTGTGTGGCCGGTTGGCTTTGGGTGGCGCAGCGCTTCAGCGCTGCGATCTCAGCCCCATCCTGAGAGGCAGCTTCAGCCGCTGAGACCGAACTCAGCCGCCCAATCTCCGAAGCCAGCCCATCTGAAGTCAACGGTCCGGTAGCGATGACAGTGACCTCATGACCCTCATCAACAGACGTGACCTCCTCTCGCCGCACGGTAATCCGTGACTGCCGCGAAATCGCCTCGGTGACCCGCGCCGCAAACGCTACCCGATCGACCGCCAGAGCATGACCCGCCGGAACTGCGCACTCCCGCGCAATCTCCAGCAGCAGCGATCCAGCCCGCCGCATCTCTTCCTTCAGCAGCCACGGCGCTGTGTTCTCGCTGTCAGACTTCAACGAGTTCGAGCACACCAGTTCCGCAAAATCGGCAGTCTGATGCGCCGGAGTCGACCGCACTGGACGCATCTCAAACAACTCGACATCCACGCCACGCCGCGCACACTGCCAGGCCGCTTCCGACCCGGCCAGTCCCGCTCCGATGATTTTGACAATTGCCATGATTTACTTCGACGACTTATTCCTGCGCGGCTCGTGAATTCGCTCGCCCCTCTCCAGCATTTCCACAAACTCGCGAATCTTTCGCATCCGCCTCTCCACCTTCTTCACGGTCTGAATCCGAAACAGCACGGCGTACCGGTTGGCGCCATCGAGAGTGGCAAAGAACTCCCTCGCCCGCGGTCTCTTATCCAGCGCGGATTGAAAATCGTCCGGCACCGTTGCGCCTTTCGGCGAGTCATAAGCCGCGTCCCACCGTCCATCTTTCTTGGCGGCCGCGACCGCTGCCAACCCCGCCGGCTTCATTCGCCCGTCAGCGATCAACGCCGCGCATTTTTCGCGATTGATCTTCGACCAGATGCTTTTCGCCGTCCGCGGAAGAAATCGCTGCAGCCACGTCAGGTCACTCTCGCCCCGCTTCTGTCCGTCAATCCAGCCGTAGCACAACGCGATCTCCAGCGCCTCAGCGTAGGTCACCGACCGCAGCCCGGAGTCCGTCTTCGCCAGGCGCAGCCACAGTCCGTCGGACTTCAGGTAATTCTTCTCCAGCCACGCTGCCCATTCAGCCTGACTCGCAAATAACTGGAGGTATCCGTTTACGTCGCCGCCTCTCTGGACCCTCACTTCGCCTTCTCCGCTAGACGCAACAATGTGTCGCCACTCAGCAGCACTGGACGCCACGCATCGCGGAACTCCGCGCCCAGCGCCTTATACAGCTCAATCGCCTTCTCATTCCAATCCAGCACTTCCCACTGTATCCCGTAATATTTTCCCTCGACCGCAACTCGCGCTACCGCCGCCATCAGATTTGTTCCAATGCCGCGCCCGCGAAACGCCTCGCGCACAAACACATCTTCGAGATGCAAGCCGGGCCCGGCCCAGGTCGAGTAGTAGTCGAAAAAGAGGGCATATCCCGCGGGCTTCCCGTTCCACTCGGCGATCAAAGCTCGAAATCGCGGATTCTCGCCGAATCCATCCCGCACCAAACCCTCTTCGGTGTTGGTCACTATGTCGGGCGCGCGCTCAAATTCCGCCAACTCGCGGATCATCGCGAGCAACAGGGCCGCATCGCTGGAACTAGCAGGACGAATCAGCAACATGTCGAGGGCATGAAACTCCAGGACTACCCGTTCTCAGTGTAGCAACCAGCGCCGAGTCTGGTGGTAAACAGCCGCGTCCCGGACCCCCTCGGCCGGAAGTCGAGTTCTTGGAAGAAAAAATCTAAACGGCCACGGCTTGACACGGATCATCACAGATGAAACGGCAAGATTCTCGGTTTCCGTATCCGTGCAGATCCGCGTAAATTTGTGGCTAGAGAATTTCCCGGGCATCCCCGACGCGCCGAGTAACCCGCTCCCGATCCATATATTCCAGCAAGGGGATTGCATATTTCCGGCTGACTCCGCTCAACTCCTTGAACTCCGCCACATCGATCTTCGCCGACTTCGCTTTGAAAGCCATGATCTTGCTCCGCAATTCGTCCAGCACAGTCTTGTGAAACACGAGGTCCTCAGAAATCTTGACCAGCACCTTTTCCCGCAGCAGCAGCGTCACAATCTTCTGCGCTCGTCCCTTGTCGATCCGCAGTCCGGCCAACACTTCCGGAAGGGCCGGAACCTTCAACCCCGCCGTCAGGAATGCGTCTTCAATCTTCTTCTTCGATTCGGCTTCCTCGTCTTTCATCACCACGCCGCGCCCCGGCAGGCGCACCAAGTCACCCGTGATCTCGACTTTCTTGTCACGCGTCAGTGATCCCAGCACGGTATCGAAGACTTCGGCCCTCAAATGGAGCATCTCGCGCAAAGTCTTTTTGCCGACTCCGGCCACCAGCGGATTATCCCGGTGAAACTTCGAAACCGCAGCAGTCAGCGCCGCGGCCTGAGTCGACAACACTTCCGAATACACCAGCAGATCGCCAGCCCTCACGACCAGGCCCTTAGCCAGCAGCGGCGACAAATTGGACTCGATCTCACCCCCTGTAATGCCCGTCTCCGAAACCAGCATGGCCAGGGATATTCCCTGCGTCCCACGCCGCGCGATCCGCATTCCGAGCATTCCCTCCCTGCTATCGTCAGCAACCGGAATCGGGCGACCCACCGAAATTGCCTGCCTGGATTTTGGGAGTGGTGCCGCGTCAAGCACCACTCCCCCCCCAATCGTCACCACCGGCGAAAACTGGCGAATGATGAACCGGTCCCCGGGCAACAGCAGCGCCGATTCGGGGAGTTTGATCCGCGCCAGCCAGTCCTGCCCCGGAAAAATCTGCAATTGCCCTGTTGTTCCCGGCACGCTCTTCTTCGCCGTAGTTTCGAAGGTCGTTCCGAAGGACGTTGCTTCCGCTTCACCCTGCAACACGATCTCCGCCACCGTCTCCATCGTGTAGGAGTGAAAGTGCACCCGAGCCCGGTGCTTCAACGGCCGCGGAGCCGAAGTCAGCAGCCGCAGCCAGACGTCCGCCTGCCGGGTGCCTTCAAATGTCGCCGGGGGTACCAGCGTCATTCCTCGCGCGAGATCTGCCGTACTCGCTCCTGCGAGATTCAGCGCCGTCCGTTGCCCCGCCACTGCGAACTCCGCGCCTTGCCCATGCACTTGCACGCCACGCACGCGCACCCGCCGGCCTGTCGGAAAAACTTCAAGCTCGCCCTCCAAATGGATTGTCCCCGCAATCAAAGTCCCGGTCACCACTGTGCCGAAGCCCTTCATCGTAAAGACGCGATCGATCGGCAAACGCGCCAGAGCCCGCGCACTGCGCGCTTCGACACCCGCTGCTACCTGGCCAATCGTGTGCTTCAGCTCCTCCAATCCCGCTCCCGTCAGCGAACTCACCGCCACAATCGGAGACGCCGGGGATTCCAGGAATGTCCCCTGCAGAAACTCTTCCACCTCCGCTCGCACGACCTCGAGCATCTCCGCATCCACCGCGTCCGACTTCGTAAGCACCGTGATCCCGCGCCGTACTCCCAGCAATTGCAGGATGTCGAAATGTTCCCGCGTCTGCGGCTTGATGGATTCGTCAGCGGCAATCACAAGCAGCACCAGATCGATTCCGCCCACCCCAGCCAGCATATTGCGCACAAAGCGCTCGTGCCCCGGCACGTCGACAAATCCCAGACGCAGGATCTCTCCTCCTCCGCCAATCAACTGCATGTGCGCGAAGCCCAAATCAATCGTGATACCTCGCCGCTTCTCCTCCGCCAGTCGGTCGGCATCAATCCCCGTGAGCGCCTTTACCAGTGCTGTTTTTCCGTGATCGATGTGCCCAGCTGTCCCGATGATGATCGACTTCATGGCACCAGAATCCTAGCAGGAAGTTCCGGCGTCAACCGCTGTCACAGTCCGGAGCAAAGGCGCGCCGGGCCGGATTTGCGATCCCTCAGAACCAAATATCGCGGCACTTCGGCCCTACCCTCAAGCGCTCCAAAATGCGACAATAGAAGTTCCTTTCATGGCCACCTCCCTGACATCCACCTTCTCTCCGGAAACCATCCGGCAGCACGGCCTTACGTCCGACGAATTCGAAAAGATCAAACAACTTCTCGGCGGCCGCGAACCCACTCTCACCGAACTCGGCATCTTCAGCGTGATGTGGAGCGAGCACTGCTCCTACAAATCTTCGCGCGTGCATTTGAAACGCCTGCCCACGCGCAGCAAGCGCGTGCTTCAGGGACCAGGTGAGAACGCCGGTATTATCGACATCGGTGACGGCTGGGCCTGCGCCTTCAAAATCGAATCGCACAATCACCCCAGCTTCATCGAGCCGTTTCAAGGTGCAACCACCGGCGTAGGCGGAATCCTCCGCGACATCTTCACCATGGGCGCCAGGCCAGTAGCAGTGATGGACTCATTACGCTTCGGCCCAATCACAGAGAGAACCGCTACAACCCATGTGGGGACGGCCGCCCCCGGCCGTCCGGCCGAGCGAAGCTCCGCAACTGGTCTCGCCACTTCGCAAAAAGACGTTCACCGCAACCACTCCATCATGGAGGGCGTGGTCAGTGGGGTCGCCTCCTACGGCAACTGCTTCGGAGTCCCCAACCTCGGCGGCGAAACCAAATTCGAGCCCTGCTACTCCGGCAATCCGCTGGTGAACGCATTTGCCCTCGGCCTCGTGCGAAAAAATGAAATCTTCTATGCCAAGGCCGCCGGAGAAGGCAATCCCGTAATCTACGTGGGCGCAAAAACCGGACGCGATGGCATCCACGGCGCCACCATGGCCAGCGAAGAATTCAGCGAAGCGTCAGAAGCCAAACGCCCCAATGTGCAGGTCGGCGATCCGTTCCTTGAAAAGCTCCTGCTCGAAGCTTGTCTCGAAGCCATGCAGACCGGAGCCATCGTTGGCATCCAGGATATGGGCGCGGCCGGACTGACCTGCTCCACATGCGAAATGGGCGCGCGAGGCCACGTAGGGATCGAAATCGAACTCGACCGCGTTCCGCAGCGTGAAACCGGCATGACACCCTACGAAATCATGCTCAGCGAATCGCAGGAGCGTATGCTTCTGGTCGCGCAAAAAGGCCGCGAGCAGGAAGTCTTCCGTGTCTTCGAAAAATGGGGACTCGATGCCGTCGAAGTCGGCAAGGTCACTCCCGACGACATCTTGCGAGTGCTTGAACACGGCATAGTGGTGGCCGAAATTCCGAATCAGGCGCTGACCGACGACGCGCCGGTATACAAGCGTCCGCTGGCGCGCTGGGAGCCCCCAGTTCCGCGCGAAATGCCCGACCACATCAAGCTCAACGCCGGCAGCGACTTCACGCAAAATCTCAAGCAACTGCTCGCCAGCCCGAACATCTGCGGCAAGCGCTGGGTGTGGCAGCAATACGATCACATGGTACAGACCAACACGGTCGATGCCCCGGGAACGGGCGACGCAGGCGTGATTCGTATTAAAGGCTCGCAGCGCGGGATTTCCATGGCGCTCGATGGCAACAGCCGCTGGTGCTATCTCGATCCGCGCCTGGGCGCGATGCACGCCGTCGCCGAAGCCTCCCGTAAAGTCGCGTGTTCAGGAGCGACTCCTCTGGCCGCGACTAACTGCCTCAACTTCGGCAATCCGGAAAAGCCGCACATCATGTGGCAGTTCTCGCAAACGATTGACGGCATCACGAAAGCCTGCGAAGAACTGGAAATTCCCATCACCGGCGGCAATGTCAGCTTCTACAACGAGACTCTGGGAGAAGGAATTTATCCCACGCCAGTGCTCGGAGTAGTCGGAACGCTCGACGACGTTCACAAAACCGCCAAGATGCATTTCGCAGCTCCCGGACGCACCATCGTGCTATTGCGCGCAGGCGAACCAGGAGATATCACCGATGCAGAGAGTGAGTTCGGGTCATCGGAGTGGGCCAAAGAAATCCTGGACACGTTGTGGGGATATCCTCCGGAACTCGATCTGGAAAAAGAAGCTGCGCTGCAGAAAGCTGTGATCGAACTGATTCAGCAGGGATTGATCGATTCGGCGCATGATTGCTCCGACGGCGGCATCGCAGTCGCATTGGCAGAAAAGGCGTTGCCGAAAGGCGTAGGCGCGAAAGTGAACATCAATTCGAATGAACTCTCCGCAGAATTCGCGCTCTTTGGGGAAGACGCCAGCCGAATCGTAATCTCCTGCGACCCCGCGAACCTTCCGCGAATCCAACAAGTAGCGGAGAACCACGGCATATCGGCGGAAGCGATCGGCGAAACTATTCCCGGTCGCCTGGAAATTAAGTTGGATGAAAAACCAGTAATCTCCGTGGCAGTAACAGACCTAAGCGACGCGTACGAAAACGCATTAGAGTCAGCGTTAAGAACAGAAGCAGAAAGCGTATTGGTTTGAGCTAAAAGCCAAGAGCCAGAAGCCAGGAGCCATTTTGCTTTCCGACAAATTTCACGACGAATGCGGAGTAGTCGCGATCTTCTCCAACCCTGAGGCGGAGAAACTCGCCTACCTCGGCCTGCACGCGCTACAGCATCGCGGACAGGAATCCGCGGGAATCGTGACATCCGACGGGCTGAGCCTGCGCCCACACAAAGCCATGGGCCTGGTCGCTGACATCTTCACCGAAGATGTTCTCGCGAAACTGCGCGGCTCGCTCGCCATCGGACACACGCGTTACTCGACCGCCGGCGACTCCGCGCTCTTGAATGCCCAGCCGATCCTGGTGCAATCGAACAAGGGCGCGATTGCGCTGGCGCACAACGGCAATCTGGTCAACGCGCACCTGATCCGCCAGCAACTGGAAAAACAGGGTTCGATCTTTCAAACCAACAGCGATACCGAGGTGATCGTTCACCTCATCGCACTGTCGCGCGAGCACACGCTTCCCGACGCCATTGCTGACGCACTGCGCAAAGTCGATGGCGCATTTTCGCTGGTCATGATGAGCGCCGATCGCATCTTTGCCGCCCGCGATCCGCGCGGATTCCGGCCGCTGGCCATGGGACACATCCCCGCCGCCGAAGGCCAGACGCAGGACACTATCGTTTTCGCTTCAGAAACCTGCGCCTTCGATCTGATCGGCGCCGAGTATGTCCGCGATGTCAAACCCGGCGAGCTCGTCATTGTGGGCCCGGGGGAGATTACGTCCCGGTTCTATTCCCCCGCTGCTGCGCAGTCGAGCTGCATCTTCGAGCACGTATATTTTTCGCGCCCAGACAGCATGGTTTTCGGGCGCGCGGTGCAGACCAGCCGCGAAAATCTGGGGCGGCAACTCGCCCAGGAATCTCCGGTCGAAGCCGATCTGGTCGTGCCCGTGCCCGACTCCGGCGTGACCGCAGCGATGGGTTTCTCTGCCGAGAGCGGCATCCCATTTCGTTTCGCCCTCATCCGCAACCACTACGTCGGACGCACCTTCATCGAGCCCAGCCAGAGCGTGCGCGACTTCGGGGTCAAACTGAAACTGAATCCCGTGCGCGCGCTGCTGGAAGGCAAGCGCGTCGTTTTAATTGACGATTCGATTGTGCGAGGCACGACCAGCCGTAAGATCGTCCGCATGATCCGGAGCGCCGGGGCTAAAGAAGTGCACATGCGGATTTCCTGTCCGCCCACTATTTCACCCTGCTTCTACGGTGTCGACACGCCCTCAAAGAACCAGTTGATTGCAGCCAATAAGTCCGTCGATGAGATTCGCGAATACATCGGCGCCGACTCACTCGCCTATCTTTCTCTGGCAGGCCTGAAAAAAGCGTGCGGCGAAGGCGAAACAACTTCTTATTGCAGCGCCTGCTACACCGGCGACTATCCCACCGACATCATCGATGTCGAAGAAATTCTTCCCGCGGCCGTCCGCAGATAACTTGTGTGGGGACAGCCGCCCTCGGCTGTCCAGGCGAGCGCAGCTCGCCGGCTGCCGGCGCCATCACACTTTGCGAGGAGAGCCGAACTGCGCTCGGCACGGCACAGCCGTGGGCGGCTGTCCCCACGTTGAAAATCTGACGCTCCCTTGTAAGTCGTTGAGTCTTCGTGTAAGTCGTTGATAATTCGTAAAACGGCCCCAGGAGGCCGCAGGACGCGCGATTTTCCCGCAGACGAGCCTCACCCTACCGCGCAGGACGATCGTCGCTCTACGGGCCGTTTCCGCCTCCGGAAGTGCCATTTCTGACGGCACCGAGATGGCCCAATCCGACTCCATGAAAACGCCTTGCTCCCCGGCATCGGGCATGAATTGCATAATGTACGTACATAAATGTACGGTATTGGCTCCAGGCGCCTCTTTCAGACGCTTAAATCTCGCTTCCGCCCTCTTTTCGCCTGCACAACTCGTTGAATCGATTGCAGATCGAGCCGAACTTGCACGTCGTCCCATCCCTGCAACAATCTAACGACACTCTCCGCGATCGTCCCGCTAACTTCCATGACAAGCCAGCCGCCCGGGCGGAGCGCAGAATGAGCTTGCGGAATCAGCCGTTCAATCACCTCCAGTCCAGTCGCCCCCGCAAACACTGCACCACGAGGCTCGAATTTGCGTACTTCCAGCTGCACCTGATCTTCTTCCGATTCGCCCACGTAAGGCGGATTGGAAACAACGAAATCGAAATCTGATCCCAGCCCTGCCAGCAAATCGCCCTGATGAAAGTGAATGCGGGACGTAAGCTGATGTCGGCCCGCGTTAGCCCGCGCAACTTCCAGCGCCGTAGCAGAAATGTCGGTCGCGTGGATCTCTGCTTCAGAAAGTTCCTGGGCGAGAGCCAGACAAATAGCTCCCGACCCAGTTCCGATGTCAGCAATACGAATCGTGTGAGGCGGGTGCTCCTGGCCGCCAACTTTGATGACATCGGCGAGTTCCACCACCGCTTCGATCAAGTGCTCAGTCTCCGGCCGCGGAATCAGCACAGCCGGAGATACGATCAAGTCCATGCCCCAGAATTCCTGATGTCCCGTGATGTATTGCGCCGGCATGCCGCGAGCGCGCTCGGCGAGCGCAGCTTCGTAGCGGGATTGTTCGTCGTCAGTAAGTTCGCGCTCAGGATGCGCAAATAGATACGCGCGATCGCAGTCGAGAACAAACATAAAGAGAGTTTCGGCATTCAGTCGCGGTGAAGGGACACTATCGGCCGAGAGACGAACGATAGCGGAAGTAAGGGCTGCCCTCAGCTGCACAGGTAATTCTAACCGCATCACAGATGCATGTCAGAAGCATGCGGATGCGAACGACATAGCAACTTGATCCGAATTTCTTGGCGTACTTTGCGGCATTTCTTTGCGATCTTTGCGGTTAAGGTTTTTTGATCTGCAGCAAAGAGCAACAGCTCTTAACCGCGAAGTCCGCTAAGAAATGCCGCAAAGTGCGTCAAGAAATTCCAAAAAACAAATTCTAATTGGGCGCACTGCTTACTGCTTCGTTTCGGGCTGTCTTCGCCATTCGTAGCCCAGGTAGATCATCTGCCCCATGTGATGCTGCATGTGGCTGGCGCACTGCACGATCATGTCAAGCCGGTTTGCGGCGTTGGTGCCCGTGCCGGAGTAAGCCGCGGACCAGTCCGCAGGCGTTTGTTCACGAATGGTTTTCTGCACCATCGCCACAGCGTCATCGAAAAGCCTGAGCGCGTCTTCTTTGGACGGCGGATTCGAGTCGTTGAATTCGCTCGGGCGGTCCCGGATGTATCCAGTCCCGGCGATTTGCGCACCGATGTAGTAATTCAAGTTGCCGGTGAGGTGCAGGACCAGGTAGCCGAAGCCGTTGCCGTAGGGGTAGGGCTTCTGCCAGAACCGGGAGTTGGTCAGGGGCGCGGCGAGTTCGTGGACGCGCGCGGCATTCTGAGAATAGCGGTCGACGAGAACTGACGAAAGGGTTGCGTGCAAGTCGGACATTGGATTCTCCAGATTCTGCGCGAAGGTAATTTCCGTCAGCCGCCGGGGCTTCGCCCGGCTGGACAGCCGAGGGCGGCTGTCCCCACATTCTGGTCACACCAAACTGCCGGCTTCCTGCTTCAGCTTCTCAGCCTGATAGTGCGTGACCAGAGCCTCGATCAATGGCTGGATCTTGCCGTCCATTACTTGTTCGAGCTGGTGGACCGTGAATCCGATGCGGTGATCGGTGAGGCGGTTCTGCGGAAAATTGTAGGTACGAATTTTTTCGCTCCGGTCGCCCGAGCCCACCATGGCCTTGCGTTCTTTGGCCAGCGCCTGCTGCTGTTTCTCCATTTCAATTTCGTAGAGTCGCGAGCGCAACACGCGCATGCCCTTCTCGCGATTCTTGATCTGCGATTTTTCGTCCTGGCAGCTGACCACGGTGTTGGTCGGAATGTGCGTGATGCGCACCGCGGAGTAAGTCGTATTCACTGACTGCCCTCCGGGGCCGGACGAACAGAATGTATCAATGCGCAGGTCTTTCGCTTCGATCTTGATGTCGACGTCCTCCGCTTCTGGCAGCACGGCGACAGTTACGGCCGAGGTGTGCACGCGTCCCTGCTGCTCGGTGGCGGGTACGCGCTGCACCCGATGTACGCCGCTTTCGTACTTAAGCTGAGAGAAAACGCGATTGCCCTCGATGATGGCGATAACTTCTTTCAGCCCTCCGGCGGACGATTCCGAAGACGAAAGCACTTCCACCTTCCAGCGCTGCATTTCGGCGTAGCGGGTATACATCCTGAAAATTTCGGCAGCGAAGAGTGTGGCCTCGTCCCCGCCGGTGCCAGCGCGAATTTCGAGAATGACGTTCTTCTCATCGTTGGGATCCTTGGGCAGCAGCAGAACTTTCAGATCTTCCTCGATGGCGCCAACCCGCGATTCAAGCTGGTTGAGTTCGTCCTGGGCATAGGCGCGCATCTCGGGATCTTTTTCGTCCACGAGCATGGCCTTGCTCTCGGCAATGCCTTTCGTCAGATCTTTGTACTCGCGGTACTTTTCGACGATAGGCGCGACTTCAGCGTGCGCCTTGGCAGTCTTCTGGAACTTCGCCGAGTCATTGACGATCTCCGGCGACGCGAGGACGTTGGTCAGCTCCTCGTAGCGGGCTTCGATTTGGTCTAAGCGTTCAAACATGTTGGTCGTTCGTCGTTGGTCGTTCGTCGTTGGCGCTTTGCTTCAGGCAACCTTTTCCCGCAAGGAGTTGATCAGGGCGTTGAGACTGCGGCCTAGGCCGTCCGCCGATACCATTATTCGCTCCGATTCGTCGACGCTTACGTATTGTAATTCCTTTGCAATCATAACTTGAGTCTGCACTTCCAAAAGCGATCCTCGCGCATGAAAGAGCAATTGTCCGAATTCGCGGTCGGACCGGTGGCCTTTTCCTTCCGCGATATTGCTCGGAACCGACACTGCCGCACGCCGCAGTTGATTGCTTAAGCCGGACAACTCGTGACGCGGAAATTGTGCCGTCACCTGGTAAATCTGGACCGCAAATTTCATAGCCTCCTGCCAAACGCGCAAGTCCTTGAATGACGCTGACATGTTGAGACCTCCGTCATCCAGTCCAGAATGTTGGGGTCAAGGGGCCAACGACTAACGACGAACGACAGTTTCCCGAGGTGGGAACCCCTAGGCAATCATCAATTCGCCGCCGCGCTCTTTTTCGAGCGACATGGCCTGGTCGAGGGCCGTGATCGCGCACATAGCCTGCTCGTCCGTGGGAGGCTTGGTCGTGATTCGCTGCAGCCACAGGCCTGGGGCAGTAATCAGGGCGAATAGCGATCCGCGATGCTTGGCGGCGAAGCGGATGATTTCATAGGACACACCGGCGATGATCGGCAGCAGCACGATGCGCGAAGCAAAGCGCGCCCAGAAGGTGGTGTAGGGTACCAGCATGTAGAAGCCGATCGAGATCAGCATCACCGTCATCAGAAAGCTGGTGCCGCAGCGCGGATGAAAAGTCGAATACTTCTGTACCTCAGCAGTCTGCAATGCCTTGCCGTCTTCGAAAGCAAAGACTGTTTTGTGTTCCGCGCCGTGATATTCGTAAACCCGGCGAATGTCCTTCCACAGCGAGACTCCCCAAATAAACAGCAGGAACAGTCCCAGGCGAATGACGCCATCGACGAGGTTGAAGACAATCCGTCCGCCAAGGGCGGGGTCGATTTTTTTCAGCTCGGTCGCCGCCAGCAGTGGGATGTATTTGTACATGAAGATGAAAAAGGCGACTGAGAACGCTATGTTGACGGCTGCTAACCAGTTGCTGAGAGTCGCGGCTTTTTCGCGGGTTTCGGATTTAGAAGGTCGCTTTTGCGAGGACTTCTGGGAAGGTTCCGCTGCGCTTCGCGCTAGCGGGACGGGCGAGGCGCCCGTCGCCACATGGTCAGTGCCTGCCTCCACATTATTATCGGATGCATCTTCCTGCATTACGTCTTCGATGGCTACATTCGCGGAAAAGCGCAGGGCGCGGTAGCCGAGACTCATCGCATAGCCCAGCGTCATCACGCCGCGAACGATCGGCCAGGCCATCCACTTGTGCTTTTCCGACGGGCGTTCGATCGCCTCTGACATCGTGACCACTTCGCCCGAAGGCTTGCGACAGGCGATTGCCCAGGCGTGCGGAGAGCGCATCATGACGCCCTCAAGCACGGCTTGGCCGCCGACCAGAGTCTCTTCCCCGCTTTCGAGCGCGGGCAAAAGCTGTACGGCAACCAGAAATTTCAAGTAATTTCGCAGAAAACGCACGAGTGTTGGATGCTCCAAGCGGGCAAAAAGCGCCATGCTTAGGGTACCACAGGGATGTCCCGGTTTAGGATGAGTCTGGGGCCGGGAGAAGGTAAAGGGTTCGATATGCGACGGCTGTCAGAAGCTTGCGAAGCGATTGCCGGCACGACGAAGAAGCTGCTGAAAACAGGGATCGTCGCCGACTACCTGCGCTCGCGCACCGTCGACGAGGCAGCCGTGTCGGCCGTTTTCCTGTCAGGACGCCCCTTTTCAGCATGGGAGGAAACCACCCTGCAGGTCGGCGGCCGGCTGCTCTGGCGCGTGGTGGCGGAGTTGGCGGGAAAAGACGATTCGGCGATAACGGAGTCCTACCGGAAACTCGGCGACCTGGGAGCTGTTGCTGGAGATGTTTTGCACGAGCGTGCTGGCCAGGGCGTGGGCCTGCTCGAAGTGGAAGGGGCGTTTCGTCAGATCGCCGCGGCGCGCGGGCCGGCGGCCAAAACTGCTCTGGTGCGAGACCTACTCGACCGAGCTACGCCCCTCGAAGTCAAGTACATCATCAAGATCATGACCGGCGATCTCCGCATCGGGCTGAAAGAAAGCCTGGTGGAAGATGCGGTCGCGCGGGCCTATGGCGGGACCTTGGCGCAGGTGCAATACGCGAACATGCTTGTCGGCGATATCGGGCTGACCGTCCGCCTCGCGGCCGAAGGCAAACTGGCAGAAGCAAAGATGCGGATGTTTCATCCGCTGGGATTTATGCTCGCAAGCCCGGTTGAGTCGGCGGAGGAAGGCCTGAGTTACTTCGCCGAGGCCTCAGTCGAAGATAAGTACGACGGCATCCGGGCGCAGGCGCATGTCTCCGGCGGAGAAGTTAAATTTTTCTCCCGCACGCGGGATGAGATCACCGAATCGTTCCCTGAATTGCCGGACGCACTGGCCGGGCTTGCGCACGATGCAATTCTCGACGGCGAGATTGTGGCGTGGGAAGCGGGCTCTCAGGGGCTAAAGCCCACGCCCTCTTTGGCTTCAAGCGGCACGACTGAAGTCGTGCCTTCCCCGGATGCCTCTACGGACGCAGGTTCTCAGGAGCAGGCGGATTCGGGGCGGGCGCGCCCCTTCAGCGTTCTACAGCAGCGTCTCGGACGAAAGAAAGTCAGCGACACGATGCTGCGGGAGATTCCCGTTGCCTATCTCGTCTTCGACGTTCTCTATGCAGGCGGAGAGCTGACACTTGGTCGTCCTCTGCGCGAGCGCGGGCAGATTCTTGATGAGCTGCTTACCGACAAGAACCTTCACCACAGAGGACACGGGGGAACACAGAGTAAACATCTCAAGGCTGGCCTTCAAGGATCGCTCGTCTTCGACTCGAATGCTGAATCTGAGGATTGCTCTCCGCTCGCGCACATCATTCGTGCACCAGTGTTTCGCGCATCTTCCTCGGACGAACTGGAAGAACTCTTCGCTGCGGCGCAGGCTCGGGGCAACGAAGGCCTGATGATCAAAGACCTCGACTCGCCGTACACGCCCGGCAAACGCGGCAAGGCATGGCTGAAGATGAAGCGCGAACTGGCGACTCTCGACGTAGTCGTGACCGCCGTCGAGTTCGGCCACGGCAAGCGCATCGGCGTGCTCTCCGACTATACGTTCGCCGTGTGGGATGGAGAACGGTTAGTGAACATCGGCAAGGCATACTCGGGATTAACTGACATTGAAATCGCTGAAATGACGAAGTGGTTCCTCGAGCACACCATTCCTGCTCGACAAGGCGAAGATCAGGGATTCCGCCGCGTGGTCGAACCGAAGATCGTCCTCGAAGTTGCCTTCAACAACATGATGGCATCCGACCGGCACGAGAGCGGATATGCGCTGCGCTTCCCCAGGATCGTGCGGCTGAGGCCCGACAAGCTGCCTCAAGATGCCGACACGATCGAGAATGCACGTGAAATTTTCGAGCGGCAGGCGGGAGGTTTTCGGACCGGAGGGTAACTTCCAGGCTTTGGCAGCAACTTTATCAATCGTTTCTCTTAGCGAACTTCGCGGCTGTTCTTCGCGACCTTTGCGGTTACGAGCTTTGGTTACGAGCTTTTTAGGAGTGCCTTAAACCGCAAAACTCGCAAAGAAAAGCCGCGAAGGCGCTAAGGGAACCAAGAGCATCCGTCCGTCCACCATCTTTCAATCCATCAATCGCTGTCGGGAGCGAGAGACGGTGTCGTGAAGCAAGCAGGCGGATCCAGGAAGCACGAAGTGGCGTACTTGGAGCCGGTGATCGGAACAAAAGCGCGCGGTTCCCCGAATTGGAAAAAATCGTAGAGCGAGTAATAGTTCGGAGGCCGGGCCCGATCCTGAACATAGGAGTCGGCATAGGGCCATGGCTTCGGTCCAATCGGGCCCAGAGAGTTGCCGTTCCTCCCGAAGGCGTACTCAATGAAGTTCAAGATGCTGCCAAAATCGTGGCAGTAGTGGTTGGGACAGACCGGATTGTTTTGCGGGCCCGAAATGTATCCCGGCTTGGCGAAAGTTGACACGACCAGCAACGGTACTCTGAAGCCGTAGACGTAGGCCTTGCCCTTCCCGCCAGTTGCCAGATAACCAGGAAGTCCCTGGCCCATGGTTTTGATGGGATCGACATCGTCATAGAATCCGCCCCAGTCGTCCCACGTCACCAGAATCACGGTGTTCGCCCAATAGCCGCATTGAACCGGAAGTTTGGTGCCATCGTTACGATAGCCACCCACCGCATTCACAATCGCTGCTACCCAGGAAGGTCCACCATCTGCTCCTGCGGTGCCCGAGTGGTCGGACCAGAGTCCGTCTGGCGTCACCCAACTTACTTGCTGCAGGCGGCATGACTGCGGTTCAGTTCCGTTTACGCCCAGGTCTGTCAGAATCTGCTGCGTGTGCGTCACCTTGCCGGTCAGGTAGGCCGGACCATTGCAATTGCCGCTGAATCCGCTGGGCTGGCAAATATGGTCAATGGCATTGGGGGCTGACCAGAGGGAACTCTGGAAACTCGAGTAATAGCGCCAGCTGGTCCCCGCGTCGTCGAGCACGTCGCCTAGAGTGCGGTGTTCGTAGCAGGGAAATCCCTGGTTGGCGCCCGGGGGATCGAGCGGCGTATAGCCGAGGGATGTTTTTCCTGTAGGTGCCACTTCGCGGATCGGACTGCCGAACGGCGCGACGCATCCGTACGTATTCTCTGCCCCGGTATAGTTCTCGGATGCGAACCAGTTGTAATACGTCTCCGGGTAAGCAGTCGGGGCCGACGTGCCGGAAAACAGGAACTGGTGCGCCGAGAAACTCGGCCCCTGGTTGGTCTGGAACATGTAATTGGCAAATCCGTATTGTTCGGCCATCTGGAAGTAAGGATCGAGAATGCCGTGGACGCCGTCGTACTTAGTGTTGGGCACGTAGCTGTACTCCGGACAGTGCGCGTACTTGGTGACCGGACACGCGGGGACAACACAGCCAGTGCTTAGCCCGGCTGAAATGCTGCAGGCTCCGTCCATCTTGCCACCGTCGTAGGTCGGGACCCATGCGCCTAGATGGCCGTGGGCGGGATCAAAACACCCATCCAACTGCACCGGTGTAAATGGAATCTGCGTGTTGTAGCAACTGCCGCTGCTGGGCAGGTGCGCGCCCTTCTGCACCAGGTTCGGGTCTGCCAGGAAAAGATTGCTCGGCGTGCGGTTTTCCTGGATCACTACGATCACATGCTGCACGGGAAGGTTCGGTCCGGCGAGTTGAGCACTGCAGGAAGCCAGCAGGCACAGGCACACAAAGGTGCGGAGCAAAAATTGGGGAACCACTCTAAAGTCTCCTCGTTGGGGAAGGAATGCTCTTCGCAGGGGTTAAAGGGGGCAACAAGAACCAGAACTCGATGCTAGGGCGGCACTTCGCACCCGTCAAGTGAATTCTATGGTTTGGGCCTTAGTCTGCTGATGAATGCAGGCTGTAAGGCTCTCAAATCGAATTCCGTGAATACTCCCTTCGCTACTCAGGCAGTTCGGATTCGCTGAAAATACCAATAGACGCAGACGCTTCATTGCAGTTGTACGAAAGGCATCACAGAAGGAACTCCGTTGGCATTCACAACTACCAGCATGTAGTAGCCAGGTGGCGCCAGGTTGGCAAGCGCCGGAGCGGTTGCGGTGATCCCACCAGATCCAGCGGTGAACGTTAGAGTTACATAGCGATGGTCATCCATGTGATCGGCATGGGTGGTCGCGCCAGGACGGATCAATGCGACCTTTCTGATGCTGGCTGCGTCTGGGGTCACGATGGTGAACTGCTTCCCGTACGCAACAGAACTGGGCGAGGATGTAATCGTGGGTTGCGCACCGTTGAACAAGTACGGGGGCGTGTAGATCTCGTAGGTGTTCTCAAACGGGGTGCCGCTGTCGGATCCTGCAGACATCACCCGGCCATCGGGCAGGAGCACGGCAGTGGAGTGGTACCCCCGCACCGCACTCTGAGGAGGCAGCAAGGTCCATTGTCCCGTCGTAAAGTTGTACAGCTCCGGCTGATACACCGGCGAACTGTAAGTGAGACTCTGGTTGCCGCCTACGGCCATGAGGCTGCCGTCCGCGAGATATATCAAGTTGTGGTTGTAGCGCGCAATGTTCATTGGGGCGCTGTAGGTCCAGGTGGGAGTGGGCGCGGTGAAGTCGATCGTTTCCGTGGTGTTGGTCGCCCCGGAGCCGCCATCGGTGCCGCTGGACGCGCCGCCCACGATCATCACCTTTTGTCCGCCGGGCAGCAAGACCGCGCCCTCGTGGTAACGCGCGACGAAATTCCTTTTGGCTACGGCAGACCATGTGTCGGTTTTGGGATCCAGCTTGATGCTGTTCCTGCGCGGCCCCGGGTAAAAGACGGTTCCGTCATTGAGCACAATCAACAAAGGGTAGGTATCGATGGGATTGGGAATATTCGCGGAGGTTGGCAAAACAGTCCAACTATTCGTAGAGGGGTCGAAGGATTCCAAAGCTGGCTGGATCGTGACCCCGTCGTGATCCGTTCCTGAGGCCGCGAGGACAGTGCCGTCCGGCATCACCAGGGTGGTCGGATACCAGCGGCTGTAGGTCATCGCCGGTCCCTGCGACCACAAGTTTGTGCTGGGATCGAAAAATGTTGTGTTGGTGATACCGGAATCCGCGGGGTACAAGTGGTCATCCATGCCGCCGTCAATCAGCAGTCTGCCGTCCGGCAGGAACGACAGGCCCGCGCAAAAGATGTCGATTGGCCAAGGTACAGTGAGATCAGTGATCGTCCCGGCGACCGGGTCGTAGAGCCGCGCAGGCGAGGGACCAACAATGTGACCGAGCGGGTAACCCCATAAGAGCACCTTCCCGGTCCTGAGGAGTGCAGCGTGGATTCCGTGCATACCCAAAGTGTAGGGACGGCTCCACGAACCGAGTTTCGGAGGAGTCGTCGTGGTGACAGTGAGCGCCGTGGCGGCGCTCTGGCCGCCAGAGGTCGCCGTGATCGTGGCCGTACCCGCCGCAACTGCCGTAACCAACCCGGTAGAGCTTACGGTAGCAACCGTTTGAGCCGAGGAGGTCCAAACCGCAGTCTTGGTCACGTCCAGGATACTTGCATCCGCGTAGCCTGCCGTAGCACTGAATTGCAGCTGTTTGCCGACCTTCATCATCCAGTTGGTCGAAGGAGTGATGACCACGCTGCCAAGCTCAGATGTTTTAACGGTGAGACTGCTCGATCCGGTGATGCCGCCTAACGTAGCGCGGATATTCACTACCCCCGGAGCGACGGCTTTCACCAGACCCATTGCCGACGTAACCGTGGCAATGTGAACATTGGCCGAACTCCATTTCACCTGCTGGGTCAGGTACTGCTGGCTGCCATCGGAATAGTCTCCGGTCGCGGTGAACTGCCGGAGCGCGTTAACTCCCAGGCTTGCGGAAGCCGAGTGGTTATAAATCTGAGTTATTGTGATCGACACCAGAGTTTGGGAGGAGGCGTAGGAAACCGACAGAAGCAGTAGGGCGGTAGTTAGTCCAGGTATCAAGAAACGCGACTTCATTCAAAGTCCATCCGCGAAGCAGTGACTGGGGTGGCTGGCTGAGTTAGCCTGCCAGGGGGCCCTAAGAGCCGTACTATTGTGCGGTCACCTCTATTTTGTGTCAACGTGAAAGAATCTGCATACGGTCTCTTCCAAACGTGTTGACACTGCATCAGCCCGTGCCTAGCCTAGTAGGTATGGACGTTGCTCTCAATCCTGATCTCCAGGCGAAGCTCCTGTGGTTGGCGGCGCGACAAGGGCGCCCGAGCGAAGGGCTTGTCAGAGGCTGTCGAGCGCATGGTGAACTACGACGAGTGGTTTCTGCGCGAGGTCGACAAGGGCCTGGCGGCGGCCGACCGTGGAGAACTGATCGATCACTGTGACGTCGAGAGAATGATCAACACTCGGTATCCGGTCTGACACGCGGCGACTCCTCCCGATGATTCCCCACTTCCGAGGAATGGCTGTCCCTACTCTCGCGGCCGCCATTTTGTTGCTGCCCCTTGTATCGATGTTTCTTCGATACATTACCCTTCGGAGTGGTGATTCGGGTCGCCCGGACCGGTGGGTCTGGCATCGTCGCTCGAACCGGGTCGTGTTACTGGCGACGCTAGCGGTTTGGTGCGCGTTCTGGGAACTTCCGCAGTTCGCCGCTGTGCCTCGTGTTTTTTTCTGGATCGCCCCAATACTAACCTCAGCAGCCCTTGAATGTGCGTCGCGTTATGCCGACAGAGTCGTACTCGCGAGAAAATGGACGACCGTCGCCGCTTCGAATATTCGTGCGATCGCGAAGGCATCGAGTTTACAAAAGATCCGGAGGCGGGCCTTCGCGCACTCGTCAGTCTCTACCGGATGACTGGTTCGCCCAGTAGGTGCAACTGGCTCGTGGAACTGTTCCTGACGCATCCGTCGTTAATCAACCGGCTCGAGGCTATTGCTCGCGCAGGGGATATTCCCATTAGTCACATCTCCGCGATCCTTGTTGAATCAGGGTTCGGCACGCTCCCGCCGGAAGCTCAGGCCCGGATTGTGACGGATTGAGTTGCCGAATCAGTGGCTGTGATGGTGGTGCTCTTCCGTCTCGGCCACCGGGATCACGCAGCCGTGCGCCACTTCGCACACTTCGTGCTCGAACTGGATCGTGGTGTGGACGATGCGGAAGTCGTGGTGCAGGCGTTCTTTCACGTCGCGCAGGATTCGTTCACTCACTGACGGCGGAATGTCGGCGATCGAGATGTGGCAGGAGAGCGCATGCGTCTCCGATCCGATGCTCCAGACGTGCAGATCGTGAACATCGTTCACGCCTTCCACCGAACAGATTGCCGACTGAATCTTCTCGACCTGCATGCCGCGAGGCGTGCCTTCGAGCAAAATGTTCAGAGTCTCGCGCACGATGCCGTAACCCGACCACAGGATCAGCACTCCAATTGCAACCGACAATACGGAGTCGATCCAATAATTGTGAGTGATGAGAATCGCCCAGCCGCCAGCGATGACAGCGGCGGTCGAGAGCGTGTCCCCGATCTCGTGCAGCAGTGCGCTGCGAATGTTTACGTCGCCGCCCGACTGTCCGGCTGAACGATACAGCAGCAGCGCGATCGCGCCGTTCATTACTACTCCGGCCCCCGCGACCCACATCATCACGCTGGCCTGCACCTGCTCGGGATGCTGCAAGCGCCGGAAGGCTTCGTAGAAAATGAAAAACGAAACTGCAATCAGAGAAGCAGCATTGACCAGCGCAGCCAGCACTCCGGCACGCTGGTAGCCATAAGTCTTTGAGGAGTTGGCCGGGCGCGCCTGGAAATAAACTGCGACCAGCGAAAGCAGCAGCGCGAGAAAGTCGGAGAGATTGTGGCCCGCCTCCGACAGCAGGGCGAGAGAATGAGCCCGGATACCGGCCACGACCAGCAGCACGATGTAGGCGGCCGTCACCCCGAGCGAGACTTTCAGGACTCGCGTCGCGCCACCCGCGCCATGTGTGTGTACGTGCATGGTTTCAGTCTACGGCGGGCGGAGACGAGCTTCAAGCGGGGGCAATGATCCCGCCGCTGCTCTGAGCGATTGTGTGGAGTCGGATTGTGTGGAGACAGCCGCCCCCGGCTGTCTGTGCCGAGCGCAGCTCGGCTGCTCTTGTCGAGATCTCCGATGGTTCCGGCGGCGGCGAGCTGCGCTCGCATGGACAGCCGGGGGCGGCTGTCCCCACATAATCCTGTGGCATTTAGCTGCCGGGCGTCGGCGCACCGGCCCGCACCTGTTCTGGTGTCCATCCCAGCTCACGCACTTTGCGGATGCTCAGCGCGTCGTGCCTCTTCGCCAGGCGTACGCCGGCACCGTCGCGTACCAGGTCGCAGTGATAGTAATCCGGTGGTGTGAATCCCAGCGCACGCAATAACAGGATCTGCCGCATTGTCGACTTCAACAAATCCGCCCCGCGGACGACTTCGGTAATCTTCATCGCCGTGTCATCCACCACAACTGCGAGTTGGTAGGCCGGAACATCGTCGCGCCTCCACACAATGAAGTCGCCGAAGTCGCAGCCCGCGGTCATCGTCTGGGGCCCACGATGCAGATCAGTGAAACAAATCTCGCTGCGGTCCGGCACGCGAAACCGCCAGTTCACGCCGGCAGGCTCTGCATGCGGGACAGCCGATGCGGCTGTCGCCACATGCGGCCGGCATCGCCCCGAATACATCGGTTCGTCATCCCCTTCATTCGGCGCACCGGCCGACTGCGCTACATCCTTGCGCGAGCAGGTACACGGATAAATCATTCCCCGGTCGCGCAGCGTCTTCCACGCCTTCAAATAGAACTCCCGCCGCTCGCTCTGCGTGTACGGCCCGAACCGGCCGCCGCAATCCGGACCTTCGATCCAGTCAATTCCCAGCCAGCGCAAATCCTCGAACATGGCCTGGACGAATTCCGGGCGGCAGCGCTGTGGGTCCAGATCTTCGTTGCGAAAAATCAATTGGCCGCCGCGCGCAGCCGCTCGCTGGGCAGCGGTCCAGAAAGTGCGGGCATGGCCGAGGTGGAGTAATCCGGTCGGCGAAGGCGCGACGCGGCCGCGGTAGATTCCAGAACCACGAGGATCGTCTGCTTCGAAACGGGACTGGGCGGACACGTGTGGTCAAAGTTTGTTACGGCAAACACATTGTAGGTGCGGGAAATGGTTTATTGAAGCAGTTCGTGAAGGAACTCGCGACGGTATTGAGCACGGGCACGCGCCAGAACAGCAGGCCCCTCCACTCGCCACTTGACTGCTTCGCAGATCAACTGACTCGGTCGGGATGACAGTGTGGGATGACAGATTTTTCCAGGCGCCCGCACTGGGGGGCGGACGAGAGCCTGCCCTGAGCTTGTCGAAGGGGCGTGCCCCTACGTGGATCTTGGCGGCTTCGAGTGCGGTGGCGCGCCGCGTGGCCGTGTGGGTCGAGATGCTCTCTGGCCAGCACGGGTTCGTGGAGCGCCGGACATCCCCGTCCGCGGCGGGCGCAGCGCGCGCCTTTCCTTCACCTGCTCGACCCTCTGCGTGCGGCGGGCGGAATCCTCTGCCGGATTGCGCGGGACGGTCGCAACTTTCTCCGGCGTAATCTGCAGCATCGACTTTCCGCCGATGTGGACGAAGCTCAATTCCCGCGCGGCCAGCAGCGCGTTGACCGATTCTTTCACCTTCGAGCGCGCGATTACGCGCCCGAAAAAATTCTCCAACTCGACCAGTTCCGCCGCGATCACGCAATCCAGGTATTTAGTGAGCAGAGCGGTGAGCGCCTCGGGAACTGACAGTCCCACACCCTCTTTCACCGCGTCGGGCGCCCAGCGGTAGAGCACATCCCAGGACGACCCCTGGCTCGGGTTGTAGTCAACACGAGTGATGCGCAGCTTCGACCACAGCTCGCCCAGCGCGTCATCGAGCGCCGGGATCGAGACACTGCCGCCCAGCGTCTCCTGCATTTTCTGCTTCGAGATGGGCCCATCGCGGGTGATCAGTTCAAAAGCGTCGCAGGCTAGCGCGGAATAAGGGGATCGCGAACCGGGCTTCGGAGCCAGCCTGGGATTGCGCTCGCCCACCAGCGCGTAGAAATACGGAAACACCGAAGCCGCGACCAGGAAACCATTGTTTTCTTCGAAAAGATTCGCTTCGAACGCGCTGCGTTCGCGGAGCAGCCGCACCATCAACTCCGTCGCCTCCGTGGCGCGTGGATCGGCATAGGCGTGCTGCCATGCCGGCAGGCGGTCGTCGGAGCCCACAAACGCGCCGATAAATGTCGGCGCCAGCAAAGGCGGCCGCTGCGGATACATCAGACAAAATCCGACGTCTTCGAGGAAGGCGCGAGCCTGTTCGATGGTGTGGACGGGCTTGCCGTCCAGGCGCCATTTTCTGCGGCGTTCTTCCTGCAGTTCGAACTCTGTCATATGAAAAACGCTGTCAGCTGTCAGCTCTCAGCGAAGTCAGCCCCAAAACCGGTCCGGCTGAGAGCTGACGGCTAAATTCGCTTGAAGGCTTTCTGAATGTCCTTTACAGAATACCTCAGCACGACCGGGCGGCCGTGCGGGCAGGCCATGGGATGATCGGTTTTCGCCAGTTCTGCGAGGATCCATTCCATTTTATTTTGGTCCAGTGGCATGTTTACTTTGATCGCGGCATGGCAAGCGATGGACGCCGCGATGCGGGCGCGAATTTTTTCCAGGTTCAGCGCTTGCTCCTCGCGCGAGAACTGGTCGAGCAACTCATGCAGCATGTGTTCCACGGCGGCCGCGTCGACTCCAGCGGGGGCGACCTTCACGGCGACGCTGCGCGCGCCGAAGGCTTCGGCCTCGAATCCGTTATGCTGCAGCTCGTCGGAGATTTCCGCAAACACGGCCTGTTGCGCCGGCGACAGCTCTAAGACGATCGGCATCAGCAGGCGCTGGCTCTCGACTTTCTGCGCTGCGCGCTGCTTCAGCACACGCTCGAACAGAACGCGCTCGTGTGCGACGTGCTGATCGATGATCCACAGGCCGTCTTCATTTACGGCAAGGATGAACGAGTTGCGAATCTGACCCAACGGCTTCAACGTGCCGAGTGATGATAACGTCGGCTCTTCTTCGTTGAGGTCGAGCGCGGGAGCGCAGCCGTTGTCGGGAATCGATTCCAGCCCGCGCGCGACTGGGATGGCTGCGTTAGCCTCGACCGCGATGCCGCCTTCGAATTGAAAGCGCGCAGATATTGGCGGCGCGACTGGCGCCTGCAATGCGAAACCGCCGCCGGCAAAATCGTAGGGTGCCCCATTTCTCGTGTTCTCTGCGAGAAGTGGGGGATATCCCTCAGAACCATTGCCGGTCCCACGATTTAATTCGGGAGTCATTGCCCCCGGCGTGAGAGCCTGACTGGCAGTGGCGTGGGCCCGCATCTCCGCCACAAACTGCGGCACCGGACGCGCCTTCATCAGGGCCGCCCTCACCGAGTCGCGCACAAAATCGTGCAGCACACTCTGCTGCCGGAAGCGGACTTCGGTTTTCGACGGATGAACATTCACGTCGACTTCACCCGCCGGCATTTCCAGAAACAGCAGAACCACCGGATAGACCGACGGCGGAATGATGTTGCGATACGCTTCGGTCAAGGCGTGCTGCACCAGCCGATCGCGGATCAGGCGTCCATTGACGAAGACGAAAATCGAATTGCGGTTCAGCTTCTGGATCTCGGGCTTTGAAACGAAGCCGTGCAGCCGCATCTCCCCCGGTTCTTTGTCAGGAACCTCGCCATCGGAATTTTCTTCTTTTTCCTTGCGCCGCCAGGGCGGAGGCTGCGGCAATCCCACATGCTCGAGCATGTGCTGCGCCGCCACGGGAATCAACTGGTCCAGCGTCTCTTTGCCGAATACCTGATAGACGCGCTCGCTGTACCCGGCCACGGGAGGCGCAACCAGCACGGCATTGGTCGCCGAATGCAACTCGAAATGCTTATCGGGATGCGCCAGCGCATAGTGCGTGACCAGCGACGCGATGTGCGACAACTCGGTCGACTCGGCTTTCAGAAATTTCTTTCGCGCCGGAGTGTTGAAGAAAAGATCGCGCACCGTGATCGAAGTTCCCAGGGGCAGGCCAGCCTCTTCGACTCGGGCGATCCTGCCGCCGTTGATCTCGATTACAGTCCCGGCAGGATCTTCAGCAGCCTGGGTCTCGAGGCGCAGTCGCGAGACCGACGCAATCGAAGGAAGCGCCTCGCCGCGAAATCCGAGCGTCGCCACGCTCAACAGATCTTCGGCATTCTTGATCTTCGAGGTCGCGTGGCGCTCAAAGGCCAGCATGGCGTCGTCGCGCACCATACCGCATCCGTTATCGGTGATCTGGATGAGCCGCTTTCCACCTGCCTCGACGCTGATCTTGATGCGTGTCGCCCCGGCGTCGAGCGAGTTTTCGAGCATCTCTTTCACTACGGAGGCAGGGCGCTCCACGACTTCGCCGGCGGCGATCTGGTTGGCGACGGTTTCAGAGAGTACGTGGATGCGGCCCATGAAGCAGTTCTCGGTTTCCGGTTCTCAATTCAGGGGATCGAAGTCGTGGTCAGTTTCGCAGATGGGGCGGGAAAAACAAAGGAGGGCCAGACCAAAAGCGTGAAACTATAGGACATTCTCTCATCGACAACGCAGCGGCCTTCATTGACTCGCGCTGTTTGCCCCACGTAACATTCGTTCGCATCTTGCGCCAGCGGCAGAAGCATGATCGGCCAGACTCTTTCTCACTACCGCATTGTCGAAAAGCTCGGCGGCGGCGGCATGGGAGTAGTCTACAAGGCCGAAGACACCGAACTTGGCCGTTTTGTCGCCCTGAAGTTTCTGCCGGAGGATGTGGCGCAAGATCCGCAGATGCTCGAACGCTTTCGCCGGGAAGCCCGAGCCGCGTCCGCTCTGAACCATCCCAACATCTGCACGATTTACGAGATCGGAAAACATGGCGACCAGTCTTTCATCGCCATGGAGTATCTGGATGGCGTGACGCTGAAGCATCGGATTGACGGCAAGCCCATCGAGACCGAAATCCTGCTCGGACTGGCGATTGAAATTGCCGATGCGCTCGATGCTGCTCACGCCGCCGGTATCATGCATCGCGATATTAAGCCGGCGAACCTTTTTGTTACCAAGCGCGGGCACGCCAAGATTCTCGATTTCGGCCTGGCCAAGGTCGCGCCTGCGTCCGGTTCATCGAGCAAGAGTGCTCTAACCAACACAGCGGCAGAAACGATCGACGATCAGCATCTGACCAGCCCAGGCTCAACTCTGGGCACGATCGCTTACATGTCACCGGAGCAGGCTCGCGCCAAGGAACTGGACGCCCGGACGGACCTGTTCTCGTTCGGCGCTGTTCTCTATGAAATGGCGACGGGTAATTTGCCTTTCCGCGGCGAAAGTTCTGCGGTTATTTTTAAAGCAATTCTGGATGGAGCCCCGACCCCTGCAGCTCGGCTCAATCCCGACTTGCCGGCGGACTTCGAACGCATCCTGAATAAAGCTCTGGAGAAAGACCGCAACCTGCGCTACCAGACAGCAGCCGACATGCGCACGGACCTGCAACGGCTGAAGCGCGACACTGAATCTGGCAGAGGGGTTGCTTCGGCGTTACCAGACAAGGCGCCCCACCGGCGAAAAGTCTGGGCGCTTGTGGCTGGTATCGCCGTGACTGGGTTGATCCTCGCGCTGATCTTCGCGGGAGCCTGGTACATGAGATCCGGGCGGATCTCTCAGATTGACTCGATCGCGGTCCTGCCTTTCACCAACGTCGCGGGTGACGCCAATACGGAATATCTCAGCGACGGCATCACGGAATCACTGATCGATAGTCTCGCCCACGTGTCGGACTTGAAGGTTAAGTCGCGCAACACGGTCTTCCGCTACAAAGGCAAAGACATCGACGCGCAGAAGGCTGGCAACGAGATGGGCGTGGCTGCGATCGTCAGCGGGCGCGTGATGCCGCGCGGCGACACTCTCGAAGTCAGCGCGGAACTGACCGACCTGCGCGACAACACGGAAATATGGGGCCAGCACTACATCAGCAAGAACGCGGATATCATCTCGTTGCAGCAGCAGATCGCCGGAGATTTGGCGGGCAGGCTGCGCGCGAAACTCAGCGACTCGCAAAAGCAGCGGGTCACCAGACAAGGCACGGAAAATCCCGAGGCCTATGACCTGTATCTGAAGGGGCGCTATGCCTGGAGCCAGCGCACCATGCCGGGCATCCGCAGCGCCATCTCGTATTTCCAGCAAGCCGTCGACAAGGATCCGAATTACGCGATCGCCTATGCCGGCATTGCCGATGCCGCCAGCATTTTGTCGAATTATGGAGGCGCGCCCGGTGACACTTTCCCCCGGTCGAATGCCGCTGCCCGCAAAGCTTTAGAGTTGGATCCGACGCTGTCTCGCGCCCACGCTGTTCTCGGCGGCAATGAAATCGAATATGACTGGGATTTCGCGGGAGGAGAAGCGGAATACAAGAAAGCTCTCGAACTTGATCCCAACGACGCTACCGCCCATCAATGGTATGCGGAAGATCTGGCGCAGATTGGCGGCCGGGAACAACAGGCAATCGCAGAAATCGACCGCGCTCACCTGCTCGATCCACAATCGCCGATTATCAACATGGAAAGCGGACACATTCGAGCCATTCAACGCAAGTACGACGAAGGCCTCGACATCTGCGAGAAGTTGGTGGCGGAGAGTCCGACTTTCGCGCGCGGGCATTATTGCCTGGCGGAAATCTTCTGGGCAAAAGGGATGTACGCCGAGGCCGTCGCACAATACAAGATTCACGGCCAGCTATCCGGCGATCCCCAGGAAGCCGCTTTCGGGGACGCGATGGAGGAGGGCTTTCGTTCCGGCCAGCGCAAGGGCGCACTGGCGAAAGCGATCGCAGTTCGCGAAGCCCAGCGCAAGGCTGGATACGTCTCCGCCTATCAAATCGCCATGTTATATGCCGCAGCGGGCGACCGTGACCCGGCCTTCAAATGGCTGAACGTCGCGTGTCAGGAACGCGATCCCCTGGTGGAAGGCTTGAAAACGGAAGCCTGGTTCGATCCGATCCGATCCGACCCGCGCTTTCCAGAACTGGTGAAAAGAGTCGGCATTCCTTAGGCAGCAAAGAGCAACTGGCGTTCCTACTTCGTGTCGCTGACTTGTTCCCGCGATTCGTTGTAGACGCCGAACTTCTTCGCTACCGGCTTCAGCGTGGGATAGAACTGCACGAAACTATGCTCGACGGCGGCGTGGGCTTCATGGCACGACCAGCATCCGTTGCCGTGCGGCATGGCATCGGCAGTTTTGCCGTCGGCGTCGTAGGCGTAGTAAGCCCACTTGTCGGGATTGCGCGCCGAATCTTTGACCTCGACTGCCAGGCCCATCAGGTCGGTCTGAAAGTGTCCGGTCTTGTTGATCGAACCTTTGCTCTGGGCATCGCGCTCGTCGATTACGAACATGGTCTGCTCCGGCCATTTGCCGGAACTCATGAAGTCGTTGTAGGCCCAGCGCTGCACGAAAACGTTGGTGAACATTTCGTGGCTGCCGGGAGAAGGACTGTAGTTCATGCCAAATCCAGCGGAGAGGAACATCCATTCACGATAGTCGGCGGGCCGCATCAACTGGCCTTTGGCGTCATATTGCGGCTTCGGACCCTTTTCTTCCGGAGCGGCGGCCAGGAGCGTGATGCACGCAACCAGGAGCAGTGCGCTACCAAGAATCTTCCTCATCGTCATGATCTTCATTGATATCAATGCCTCCCCGACGCGGGCGAAAGAGAAGATGCCGCCATGCGCGAGCGTACCCCGGACGAGGTCGTCCGGGGCTCCACTCACCTAGCCTGCTACTGCACTTGCAGAGTAAACGTAGTCGTTCCCGTAACCGGATTCGCCCCGCCCGTGGTTGCGTTCACCGTGATGGGATAACTCCCCTTGGGTGTTCCCGGATTCGAGACCGGGGTGCCGCTGCTGCCGCCGCAAGATCCCAGCCATAGCGTGGAGAAGCCCAGCACCATAATGAGTCCGAGGAAGCGGACGCCGCGCAGGGAGCGTTTGCGTGAGGCGAAGGTGAAGACGATCCCCAGCAGCCCGGGTAGAAGCGCGGCATAGAAAAACCGCGAGCCGCGGTCCAGCGGCCGGCGCAGCTGGCCAGTCGCAAGCGTAGTGGTGATCGCGAAGCTGACGGTGGTGTTGGCGGTCGCGCCGTTGGGTGCGGTACAGGTGGCCTCCGGCGCCGGGGGTTGAGGAGTACAGCTGTAGGTTAGCGGGGTGTTGAAGCCATTCACTGCGGTCAAGAGAATCGTCGCGTTCACACCCTGTCCCTGCAGAACCTGATAGGTCCCAGTCTGGGGCGCGAGTGTAAAGGATTGGGTGGTTGCGGTGACAACCAGGCTGATTGGCGTCGCGGCGACCGAAACGCCTCCCGAAGAAGCCGTGACCGTGACCGCGGAGGTTGCCGCCGCCATGCTGGCCTGCGTGGAAATCGTCAACGTCGTTGATTGTCCAGAAGGAGTCCCGTTCCCAGTTACCGACGTTGGACTGAAAGAGCAAGTCGCGCCTGCAGGCAAGCCGGAGCAACTGAATGTGTACGTTGCAGTTTGGCTGACGGTGTTGAGCGGGGTGATCGTGACGGTACTGGTGGCGCTGTTACCGGCAGAAACGCTGGCCGGACTCAGCGCTGTCGCCGAGGTGGTGAAAGAGATCTCGCTCGCCGCCCACGCCACAAAGAACTTGTCCATGTCGATCGAACCCAGTCCCGTAACCGGGTCGTATCCGGTGCCGGCCGTGAAGCCGAACTTGCCCGTGCTCGGGCACTGCAAAGCAGTTGGCTCAAACGTCGGATCTCCAACCGTGCAAGGCTCGATATTGTCGGAAGTACCTCCGGTGATGGAACTGGTGCCAGCAACAATATCGTGAAAGACCTGGGATGACGCCGGCGGATTATTCGCATAGATGACGGTGTAAAGCTGCTGGTTTATGTTCCCCAAACCGCTGGTCCCCAGGTATTGGTTCAGAAGCACCGTCATTGCAGCTGCAACCGGAGTGGACGCGGATGTACCGCCAAAAGCCGAGTTGTAGGTGGTCAATGCAACACTAATTCCGCTAGCGCAACTGCTAGCGGTCGAAGTCGTACTGGAAACCTCATTCTGCGGTACACATACGATATAGGGATCGTTCCCGTTCGAGCCCGCGAAGGCAATATCGGGCACATCGCGCACGCTGTCGGCGGGAGTGACTCCGACCTGCCATGTAGGCTTGGCAAACCCGCCGGCGGTCGGGGCCTTACAAACTGAGAAGTCATACTGACCCACTGTCGTTTCACTGGCGGCATTGGCGCAGTTGCTGGCCCCGCCACCAGTGGCAGAGAAAGCATCCTGCTGCGTGGTGTCGTTCCAGGCGATTTCCGGGATGTAACTCTTCGCCGACCCGCCATCAGCGCCGTTGCCGGGATTCCAGTAGGAACCGCTGCCCTCATTGAATTCCGTTCCACCAACCCCTGTGATGTAGGCGCTGCTGGCGGGGTAGCTCACCGAGACCCCTAACGCAGCGGGCGGGCTGTTGCCCAAGTCGCCGTCGCAGGTCGCCGAACCCGCGTCACCCGATGCAGCGAAGAATGAGATGCCCTCCGTGTTCGCCTTTTGGTATTCCAATTCGGCAGTCGGAATCGAGGGTGCCACGTCGAACGCTTCGCAGAGGCCATAGCTGTAGCTGATGACGGGAGCAAGCTGGTTATCGATGGCATAGCTCGCGCTGGTGTCTACGTCGGTGGAATTTACAAAAATAATTTTGGCGCCGCGAGCGACCGCTCCGGACCATTGAATATCGAGATCAGCTTCGACCACATCCGGTTGCACGCCAGGATCAGCTCCGGCAAGGACGTACTGGAAGTTCGATCCGTTACAAGTCGTGATAACGCCGTTGGCGTTTGTCGTGCATCCTGAAATCGCCGGGAGTGCGAAGGCGCTGCGGAAGTCGGTCAGGTCAGCCAGATATATGTCGGTCTGCCCCGCAATGGCTAGTTTCTGTCCGGTTCCATCGATTTTGGGCGTCGCGTTGTACAGCGGCTCGATGTCGTAGATGGTAGCGATGTCACCGGGAGCCAGCACCGTAAAGCTGCCTCCACCTGTGGTGACCGTGTAATCGGGGTGCTGCTTGATCATCGAGTGCGGCAGGAAGTCGTGCATTCCACGGAAGCCTCCCACGATCCCGCTGAGCGCGGCCGGGAGCATAGGCGCTCTGACGTTCGCGAAGTGCATCTTGCCGTTCACATTAAAGCTGTGAATTTCCGTGCGGAATGCGCTTTGTACCTGCGCGGCGTTGCCATCGAACGAAAGATAGTCGCGGCCGCGGGCCACATAGGTGACCTTGAATCCCTGCGACTTGAGCCACGAACTCATCTTGTCAAGGTCGCCCTGACTCACGCCGAAGCGCGCGCCGAATTGCTCCGGCGTCAGCCACTTGCGAAACTTGGGGGAATTTCGGTCCTGCTGCTCCGCGATCAACTTCACCAGGTCGCGATTCTGCGCCGCCGTCGGCGTGAGCAGCATGGTCACGTGCATCGGGCGGGAAGGGTCGACTGGTCCCTGATCAAACTGTGCCCGCGCCAGCGGCGAGACGTGGCCTTTCAACTCCACCATGTTCGCGGAATCGATCGCGCCGGAGATGCGGTCCGGCGTCGCGGCATAAGTCAGGCTGGAGAGAAGGCAGGCAACGGCAACCACCGGCAAGAGGGACTTCACCATTCGCATAGGCACTCCGGGCAGATCGGGGTATTTGCTGGGTCTTGAGTAACGCACTTAAGCTTACAACGCTTGTTCCCTGTTCGATCAGACAAGTTGTCGAGAAGGTTGTACGGTAGACAGAAAGTTAACAACAGAGAGGGCCAATTCCGGAAGCGGTGCGCTGATAGCGGGTGAAACTGGGTCAATACCCTACAGATCAGCCTTACGTTTCTTGACAAACGGGGCAAAAGACGGCGTCTTCGGCTCATTCCCGTATACTGCCACCGGCTGATTTTTTTTTATCGTATGCCTCCGCCCTACGCCGGAAAACCCCGCCTCGCCTACATCGACTGGATGCGCGGGCTGGCCTGCGTGCTGATGTTCCAGACTCACTGCTACGATTCCTGGCTCAGCCCCGCCGCGCGCCAGACGGACTTCTTCATGTACTCGCAGCTGGGTGGAACCTTCCCCGCGCCGTTGTTTCTTTTTCTGGCAGGAATCTCGTTCGCGCTGGTCACGGAAAGGCTGCGGCAAAAAAATCTTCCGGCGTCGCAGATCGCGCGCACGACTATCCGGCGGGGCGCGGAAATCTTCGCCCTGGGCCTGCTGTTCCGCTTGCAGGAATATGTCGTTGCCTGGGGATGGGCGCCGAAGTCCGACCTGCTGCGCGTGGATATCCTGAATACAATTGGCGCCTCAATGATGTTGATGGGTGGGATGTGCTGGATCGCAGCGTTGCCGCCGAAATCTACCGGACGCAGCGACGATAGACAGGCTCAGGGCAAGTTCCCGGCCGTGCGGCCTGGCCGAGCCCGGCTGGCATGGTTCGCTGCGGGGACCGCATTCCTGATCTCGCTGTTAACCCCGCTCCTGTGGACCACCTGGCGCCTGACCTGGCTTCCGTGGCCGATCGAGTACTACATCGACGGAGTCCAGAAATTGGGCGCGCCATCACCCGGCCTATTCCCAATTTTTCCCTGGACTGCCTTCGCCTTTGCAGGCCTCGCGGTGGGATTCATCCTGCAAAGTGAGTGGGCACATGCCCGCGAAGCCCGTGTCTTCTTTTTTCTGGGAGGAGCCGGAATCGTGCTGGTCGAGCTTGCCCGATTGCTCGACCGGCAGCCGCACCAACTCTACGCGGTCTACGATTACTGGCACACCAGCCCGAATTTCTTCGTGATCCGCGTAGGCATGCTGCTGATGATTTTGTGCGCGGCCTACGGCTGGTGCCGCTGGGTTATCGGAAAATGGGGTGCAGCTCAGTGGGGATTCAGCCCGCTTATCAAGTTAGGGCAAGCGTCGCTGCTGGTGTACTGGGTTCACATCGAATTCGTCTACGGGCGGGTGTCGATCCTGCCGAAACGCGCGGACAGCATTCGCACCGCGTCGATTGGATTGCTGGTAATCACTCTCGCGATGGTAGCCCTGGCCTACATTCGCACGAAGACGAAAGGACGCGGCGCGGAGGTCCTGGCATGGTTGAATCGCACTCCCGCTCGGACTTGAATGCAATTCACTTTGATCGACGATATTAGAGTTGATGGTTGATGGTTGATGGTTGATGGTTGATGGCGAATCGCTGGTACACTCATCGCCCGGCCATGAACTCCACGACCTCGCGCTCGGCCCAGCTTCCGTCATATATTCGCCCGTCGCCCGGCCCATCCCCGCTGCGCTCGCCGAGGAAGGCGCAATGCCCACCATCCTCTGTCTCGATGAACGTGATGTTAGGATTCGCCGTGATCCGCCGCCGCGTCTCGGGTTGCATCCGGATAAACGGATCGTTCGCGGCATGGATAATCAGCGCAGGGACCGCGATTCGATCGACCACATTCGCCGCCGCGGCCCGCGCATAGTAATCGTCGGCCCCGGTGAATCCGCAATAGTGCGCCGTGATGCGGTCGTCAAATAGCCGAAGGCTCGAAACGCCTCGTAGGCGCGCCGCGTCGAAATGCTGGGGAAATAACTTGGCCTTTTGCCGCAGCCGCCGGAACAATTGCAGGAGAAAGTAGTATTCGTAAATGCGATTCGCAGGTTCGTGCAGCGCGTCGGCTGACGCCGCAAGGTCCATTGCCGGACACACCGCCGCCACCGCTCGAAACTCGGGTGGCCCTGCATCTTCCCATTCCCCAGCCAGTTTCAGGACCAGGTTTCCGCCCATGGAAAATCCGATGAGCGCGAAACGCGATACTCCGTCGCGCTCGACGAAGTGTCGCGCCACCGCAGCCACATCGCCCGATAAGCTTGAGTTGTAGAGCGTGGGAGCGAAGTGATCGGTGCCACCGCAGTTGCGCTGATTCATCAGCACCACGTTCATGCCCGCCGCCAACCCGTTGCGAGCCACGCCCAGCATGTATTGCGACTCGGACGATCCTTCGAGGCCGTGGACGACGATTATCGTCATCGCCTCCCGCCGATCCTTTTCGCTCGCCTGCCAACGGCACCAGCAGCGCACTTTGATCCCGGGCGCGACTTCGATGAGCCGTTCCTCCGCAGCCGGCAAAGGAATCCTGCGCTGCAGCAGAAAGCTGGCGATCGTCTGCACATGCCCACCGCTGAACCAACGCCGTGGACGAAACGGCGTTGTTGCCTGCCATTTCGGGCGAGCGTCGGCAGCAGCGGTCAGCGCGGAAGGATTTGGGATTTGCGAACTAGCCACAAATTGATTCTAATAGACTCTGCATCCGGAGCCGTCCATGCCCATCTTCGAATACATCTGCAAAGAGTGTGATCATCACTTCGAGACCATCGTCTACGGCAAACAGAAAGCCGCCTGCCCCAAGTGCCACGCGACTAAGCTGGCGCCGCAGCTGTCGGTCTTCGCCGTGTCGGCGAAAGGGGCGTCGTCATCGGCCCCGGCACGTTCATCCGGCGGATGTGGTTCGTGCGGCGATCCCCGCGGCCCCGGCGCCTGCTCGCTCGGCGATATGAACTAGCGTGGAATGTTCACGCGCTTCCCTTTGTGAATGCTAGTTCCTCCGTGGTTGACGCTCTGCCCCTGACTTTCGGTACTTCAGTGCAGTGACCCCGGTTACCTGTGTTTCCCCGTCACCGTCTTCTACCCTTTGATCACCAAGCGAGGACACAGGCCCATGGACCGGCGCAGCCAGTCACGCGTATTCGTCGAGCTTCCTGTACAAATCTGGGGCATGGACGCCAACTCCCGCCCTTTCACGCAGCAGGCTAGCCTGCGCACGATCAGCGGGCGTGGAGCCACTTTGCAAGGCGTCAGCGCGCAGCTGAAACCGGGCGATGTCATCGATCTGCAATATCAGGGCGCGAAGGCGCAATTTCGCGTGGTGTGGTTGGGCAAACACGGAACTGAAATGCAAGGCGAGGTGGGAGTCGAGAATCTTTCCGCCAACGTGCAACTCTGGGATGTCGATCCGCTGCGCTGCGCCGCAGCTGTAGGCCAAGGCTAACCACAGGACTGGAATCTCAGGAAGAAAGAATGTTGGGGAGGGCAGAGGGAAGGCTGACACCCGTGCCAGTCGGGCCACTTCGAGTATCTCTGCAATATCGCCGCTGCGCAACCACAAACCAACGGCTACGCCAAAAGATCAGCCCAAGCTGCACGCGATTGCACTTTTCCTGCACACGCTCCACATAAACCTCGCAAGTTCTAGCATCCAGCAGGTGCCCGGCCTTGTCCCTCGTCCTTTTGCGGGACAGCGCTGAAACTTTGACTTCCCTCACGCAAACGGATTTTCATCCGCGCTGCGTCCATAGATCACCGGCACCGGAACATCCAGTAATCGTAAGTAAACCGTCAACTGCCCGCGATGGTGATACCAGTGATTCAGCATGATGCTTCGCATAATTTCGATCCGCGGCCTTCTGAAAAGCTCCTGGTCTTTCTTCATCAGCCGCCAGTTCCCCTGGGCTCGTTGTTCCGTTGTACCCTCGAGGCATTGCTCTGCCTCGACAACGCTCTGATCATAGGCAGCCAGAATTTCATCGACGCTCTTCGGGGACGGCGGCTCGAAACTGCCCTGCGTCACATCAAAGCTGTCCAGTTGGGAAAGTTTGGCTAGCCCTCCCGGAACCGTGGCGACATGCCAGGCCAACTGGCCAAGAGACATCGACTTCGGGTGCGGCTTCCACGTCAGCTTGTCTCCCGGAACTCTCTCCAAAACTCGCTTCGTGATGGCCGCCTCTTCGCGGAACTCTCCCAACATACCTTCAAGCATGGTCGGCATTTTCTCACCTCAAATCAAAACAACGAAGTCGTTAACACAAACGAAACTTGTCCTCGCGAGCGAAGTCGAGGGACCTGCTCTCTGCTTACGCCGGCATTTTTCTGCCGTTTCCTACGCCTTTTTCTTGGTTAATTTCTCCAGGCCAACCAGCTTGCCGTCGTTATAGCGGTCGTGATGCCGTACCCACGCCATCGAAAACGAAAGATCGTCTTCGTCGCGTCCCTTGGGCGTGAGGTCGAGAAAGTTGTACGTGGTCAGCAAGATGTCCAAGCCGCGCGCGTACGCCGAATATGTATGAAAAACTTCATCGCCCTTTTTGTAAAATACGCTCGCGCCCGGACATTCTTCGGAAGGAAATTTCCCCACTGTGTAGTTGTAGTATTGCTCGCCGCTCGCGACCTCCTCTTTGGTAAAGGTCACATGGTAGTCGCGGTTGAAGTCCGTTCCATACGACGACAACCAGGGAAAGCGCCATCCCATGCGTTTCTTGAAGGCTTCGATCTCCGGCAGAGTCGCGCGAGAGACGACGGCCAGCGTCGTGTCCCGTTGCGCCATGTGCACCGCCGCGGTGTCGAATCCGTCGGCGAGATACGAGCAACTCGGGCAACCTTCTTTCCATCCCGGACCAAGCATGAAGTGATAAATGATCAGCTGGCTGCGGCCGTCGAACAGATCGGCCAGCGTCTGCTTGCCGTTCGGTCCTTCAAACACATACTGCTTCTCGACTTTCTCCCAAGGGAGTTCGCGCCGCTTGCGGCTCAGTTCGTCACGCAGCCGCGTGAACTCTTTTTCTTTCTTCAGGAATTCTGTTCGGGCGGCGCGCCACTCCGCTTGCGGCACAACTTTAGGCGTTAAGATCTCGGTGCTCATCGTCCTTGCTCCTTTGAGTTCGAAGTGCTTTTCTCTGTTTTCTTCCTGCGAAGAATTTTCGCGACCAGTGCCGTCAGACCGCCGGTCGAGACCGTGCCGGCCACTACCATCCCCGCACTCGCCATGCACACTGGACACATAGATTTTTCCTCAGCGCAAGCCTTTCTCTGCCCGTGCCTTAATGCGAGACATCATTTGCTCCCAACCCTTGGTCATACCCCGGCGATGATCGTCAGGAATCACGCCAAAAGCCTGATGATGGAACTTGATGAGGGTCCCGCCAGGCTCTTCGCTCAGCCGGTATTGCACGTTCGACACGACGGGATACGACATGAAGAGCGGACCCGTGATCTCGAGCAATGTCGGGCGCTTGATCGCCTGCACGTGTCCCCAGAAATGCCCGTTGCCGTCGCCGAGGTCGCGGAACCATCGTCCGCCCGGCCAAGCCTCGAGCTTCATGGGCATCTTGTGCTCTGGAGTTTCATTCTCCGGACCAATCTGTTCCAGCAGCGCCTCGAACGTTGCTTCCAGCGGTGCGCTTACGTGGACTTCCTGGGTCACCACCACGGTCAGACTTTCGATTCCATCTACAGTCGTTGTCATTATTCCTCCGTCTCTTATCCCTCAGTTTTGGGTGAATCAGTCTTTGGTTGAATCTTTGTTCATGACTTTCGCCTCGGCGCGTTCCTTGACGCGAGCCAACTGATGTCCCCAGAAGCGCTCAAACGTTTTCGTCCATTCGTGGAGTGGGCGAATTGCTTCGGCGTTCGTTCGGTACAACATATGTCTCCCATTCCGCCGCACGCGCACCAACCCTACCTCGCGGAGCACTCGAAGGTGCTTCGAGACCGAGGGCTGTTCCATCCCGGACTGAGCAACCAGAGCGCCGACCGATTGCTCGGCGAGCGCGAGGTAATTCAGTATCTCGCGCCGCCGCGGCTCGGCCACCGCGTTGAAGGCATCCGAAGTGGTAGTTGCTCGTGCCATGAACGGAATATATATGCCGATATGGGAATATGTCAAGTGCTTTACGAAACGCGGCCCAATCGAAATTTCTCCGTGAACTCCGCGGGAGCTGCTCCGCGCTCTCTGCGGTTCTAAAGCTGTGACTCTAGCGCGTAAGCCACGAGACGTTAACCGCTGAGCACGCAGAGAAAAGCCGCTGAGGGCGCAGAGAAAATCAAATGGAACCATTGCCGGCTCCCCGGACTCCGAAGTGCCGTGACCGGCTGTTACACTCCCTCACATGCACGTCAAGATTCTTGGCACGGCCGCCGGCGGGGGGTTCCCCCAGTGGAATTGCGCCTGCCCTAACTGCCGCGCCCTGCGCGCCGGAACGTTTTCCGGTAAAGCCCGCACCCAGACGCAAGTCGCAATCAGCGCCGACGGCAATTCGTGGTTCTTACTCGGCGCTTCGCCTGACCTGCGGACTCAGATCGAAGCCACACCGGAGCTCCAAGCGCGCCTCCTCGCACAGCAGTTATCGAGCGACCCAAGCCCGCGGCAGTCGCCGATCTCCGGAGCTGTGCTGGCTAACGCAGATGTCGACCACACGCTCGGCCTGCTTCTGCTGCGCGAATTGCAACCATTGCGTGTATACGCAACGAACTCTGTCCACCGCATCCTCACCGAAGACAATTCGATGCTTGCGATGCTCGACCGCGTTCCCGGCCAGGTTGCGTGGACCGACTTCAAGCCAGGAACAACCTTTTCTTTACGCACTCCCGCCGACAAAGACAGCGGCGTTCGCTGTCGAGCCCTGGCGCTCGGCATGCACTATCCGGCATATGTCTCGCCTTTGAGGCAAACCGAACTTACCTTCGGAGAAGCCTCTCTAGGTGTGATGGTCGAATCCCCCTCGGGCAAGCGCCTCGCTTACATGCCTGCAGTCCCACAGATTGACAGCGCGCTGCTCAAGGAACTCGCCGCCGCCGACGTGCTGCTTTTCGACGGCACTTTTTGGAGCGACGATGAACTCATCCGCATTCAAGGGAGCGGCCAGAACGCGCAAACAGCGCAACAGATGGGCCACGTGCCGGTATCATCCGCCGAAGGCAGTCTCAGCAAGTTGGCGGAGCTACGCCATCCACGTAAAATCTATGTTCACATCAACAACACGAATCCCATGCTGAATGAAGGTGGCCCCGAGTATGCGCGAGTGCGCGAAGGCGGATGGGAAATTGCGGAGGACGGATGGCAGTTCGATCTTTAGAGAATGAACCGGCCGACGCGCTGCTCTCGCTCGACGAACTGCGATCGCGGCTGCGCGCAGTGGGCGAACAACGCTATCACCATAAGCATCCGTTTCACTTGTTGATGCACGAAGGCAAGCTCAGCCGTGGACAGCTTCAGGCCTGGGCGCTGAACCGCTACTACTACCAGAGCGTCATTCCGATTAAAGATTCGATCATCCTTTCGCGCGGTCCCGATTCTGAGTTTCGCCGCGCGTGGCGCAAGCGCGTCGTCGATCACGACGGCGATGGCACGAGCAAGAACGAAGGCGGGATCAAACGCTGGCTCAAACTGGCGGAAGCGGCCGGGCTGGACACAGATCTGGTGGACGCGGGAACCGGCATCCTGCCAGCGACGCGCTTCGCGGTGAACGAATATCTGCACATTGTGAGCAGCCGGACGCTGCTTGAGGCAGTTGCGTCATCGCTGACCGAACTCTTTTCGCGCGACCTGATTACTTTGCGCATGGAGAAATTGCGCGAGCATTATCCGTGGCTCGCGGGCGGCCTCGCGTACTTCGAAGCGCGGCTGACGCAGGCCTCCGAAGACGCCGCGTTCGCTATTAACTATGTTTGCGAAAACGCAAGGACGCGCCACGAACAGGAACTCGCGATCCTGGCGCTGCGCGACAAGTGCGACATCCTTTGGGCGCAGCTCGACGCACTTTATTTCGCGTACGTGCAGCCGGGATGGCCTCCGCCGGGTGCGTTCCGCATCGAAAGAGAGGGAGCCTGATCATGGCGCCTCCAGCAGATACCAGCCAGCCGCGCCTGGCCTCCGGATGCCGTTGGGGCGGCACGCCGGAAGCCCGCGTGATTCTCTACCCTGAAGGCGCGATCAAGCTGCAGGGCACTGGCCTGCAGATCCTCGAACGCTGTGACGGCCAGCGCACTTTCGCCGAAATGATCGGAGAATTGCAGAAGCAATTCGACGACGCCGATCCGGAAAAGATCCGCGCCGACATCAGCATCTTTCTGGAGCAATTGCAGAAGAAACGAATCGTGGATTATTGAACCGGTCCCCGCACCGAGTGTCATCCCGAACCTGAGTGGAGGGCGGGCCGGTACTCGGCGAGTTTCCGTAGTTTCAACGAACCGTATCTGCGGACGCAGCCCCCATGCTATAGTATTAAAAGGTAACACCTAATATTACCCACATGCCCAAGCCTTCCATTACCAGCGTAAAGCTCGACGCCGCCATGAAAGAGCGCGTGCAGCGGCTCGCCTTGTCCCGCCGGCGGTCGCCGCACTGGGTCATGCGCGAAGCCATCGAGGAATATGTAGAGCGCGAAGAGAAGCGCGAGAGACTCCGGCAAAATGCGATGGCCGCATGGACGCACTATCAGACGACCGGCCAGCATGTCACCGCCGAAGAGGCCGACGCATGGTTGGCCAAGCTTGAAGCGGGTGGAAACGCCGCTCCTCCCAAATGCCACGATTAAAGTGGACGCAGCCGGCATTGCTCGACATTGCCCGACTTCATGATTTTCTGGCCCCCAAGAGCGGCGACGCCGCCAAACGCGCCGTGAAAGCAATCCGGCAAGGTGTGAAGGCCCTCGGTAAACACCCCGAGATAGGCCGTCCCGTCGAAGACATGCTCCCCGAGTTCCGTGAGTGGGTCATCGAATTCGGACACGGTGTCTATATCGCCCTATACCACTATGATGGTAATCAAGTCGTAATCCTGGCCGTCCGCCATGGACGCGAAGCCGGGTACTAAGTACGCCGAAAGGCAAGGGAAGCGTGCGTCAACATCAACCCGGACTACAGCGGGAAGTGATTCCGAACCCGCTGGCCCTCATCGCCGAACTGACGCACCGCTGCCCTCTGCACTGCGTTTACTGCTCGAATCCGATGGAATTGGCGGCGACTCAGTCCGAACTCTCCACCGCCGAGTGGACCGGCGTCTTCCAGCAGTGCGGCAAACTGGGAATGCTGCACGCGCACTTCACCGGTGGCGAACCACTGGCGCGTACTGACTTAACCGAACTGATCGCCGCTGCCCGCGCCGCTGGACTCTACACCAACCTCATCACGTCGGGAATCGGTCTGAACGAATTGCGATTGCAGGCACTCGTCGACGCCGCACTCGACCACATCCAGATCAGCTTTCAGGATTCCCGCGCAGAACCGGCCAACTGGATCGCGGGCGCGAAAGCACACGCGCACAAGATTGAACTTTCCCGCGCAATCCGCCGGCACAAAGTTGCCTTCACTGTAAATCTGGTCGTACACCGGCAGAATCTCGACCACCTCGAAGAGATGATTGCGTTTATCGAGCAATTGGGGCCCGACAGAATCGAGATCGCGCACGCCCAATATTACGGATGGGCGCTCGCCAATCGCACGGCGCTGATGCCGACACGTGCGCAACTCGAGAAGGCCGTCGCAATCGTGGCCGGCGCCGAGAAGCGACTCGCTGGGCGCGTGCGCATCGATTCAGTTGTGCCTGATTACTATGCCAAATATCCGAAGGCGTGCATGGGGGGTTGGGGGCGAAGATTGATGTTGATCAATCCCGCGGGAAAAGTGCTGCCTTGCCACGCAGCGGAAGTTTTGCCCGGCCTGTTATTCGAGAACGCGAGAGAGAAACCGCTGGAGTGGATCTGGCGGGAGTCGCCGTCATTCTGCAAATTCCGCGGCGAAGACTGGATGCCCAAGCCCTGCCGCAGTTGCGACCTCCGCACCGAAGACTTCGGAGGCTGCCGGTGCCAGGCGTTTCTGCTCACTGGAGATGACACGGTCACAGATCCCGCCTGCTCCCTGGCGCCATCACACGACATCGTCGAAATAGCCGTGCGCGGGGCCAACACCTCCTCGGTGACCGCGCAACCGGCGCCAGCGCACTCGTTCGTACAGCTACAAAAAAAGACAGCAGACTTGTGGAGTTACCGCACGAATCCTGAATAAGCTGGCTGAACGGATAGACTGACCCTTAGATTGCGGATTTCAGCACAATCTGAAATCTACAATCTGAAATCGTTAGATCTCACCAGCGTAATCCCATCGTAATCGGCCGCAAATCGGTTGTGATCCCACTGTGGGTTCCGTGCAGGTACCGGAACTCGGCATAGATCTCGAGGTTTGGGCGAATCTTGCGTGCGACGCCGCCGCCGAAGTTGTAACCGAACTCATCCTGTCCGGCGGAACGGAATTTCCCGTCCAAGGGCAAGTTGTTGGCGTTGCAAACGCCCCACCACGTCCAGAAACCGTTGCACTCCGAGCCAGGGATGGCGGTGGAAGAATCCAGTTTTCCGCCGCGATGATAGTAAGACGGCCCGAAAACCAGATATCCGCTCCACACCTTGGTTGCTGGAATGTTAATGATGGGATCGAACATCAGCGAAAAGACGTAGCTTGTCGCTCCCGAAGCCTGCGCGAGCTGCAATGCGGAGTTGCGCAGCGGCAGATTGTCCAGCTGAACGTCGGCGCGCAGTCCGAAATATTTGCTGCCATTGCGCGCGACTCCGGCGGCCGCGATGAGGCCTCCACCTCGGGCGTAAATCTTGGTCGTCCCGTTGGTGATGCTGGCGCCGCCCCCTGCGTTGAAGTTCCAGTTCTTGTAATCGTGCGGTTTGACCTTGGGACGCCGCATCGTGTCTTCGTCCGAGGCCTCCTGGCTACTGGACTGCTGTGCAGGTTGCTGCTGGGCCTGCGGCTGCGGTGTTTGTGCTGGGGGCGCCTGAGCGGGCTGCGCTTGATCCTGGGGTGTTTGAGCAGGCTGACTCTGTGATTGGTCTGCCGGCTGGGCTGGGGTTTGCTGGGCAGAGACCATCGTAGCTCCCGCCAGAACCGTCGCAAGAAACATCATCGCAGGAACGGCCCGGAATGCGGGAACCGTCACGGACTTTCGAATCATTCATTCTCCTCTAACATCGGCTCCTCTGACATCCGCCCCCTGACATCAGCCCGCGGGGAGCCTCCATCGCAGGTTCACCGGCTGTCGAGTTGCGTGCGGACTCGCGCGCTCGCATGCAGAGGCGCTTGGGAAAGAATTGGCCCGCGATGCTGCCGCCCCAATCTCGCTCCAACAGGGAAGCACCATATTACCAACTTTGATGCCGACTTGGCCTCTTGCGCCGCCTGCGTGACGCGTGACAAGTGCGGCCATTCTCAAGGCTTGGGTCCCAGATACTGCATCAAGTTTTGGAACAGCGCAGGAAGCCACCCATTCCATTGGTTCCAGTCGTGCCGCCCGGCAACGGTGTGGAATTCATATCGAAAATGACGTTGAGCCAGCAATGCCGCGAATTCCCGGTTGGGGGACAACAGGCTTTCCTGCTCTCCGCAGGTCAGAAAGAAGTAAGGGGCGGTGTCCGGATTCTCTCCACGGACCAGTACAAAGGGATCGTTGTCGCGCCGCGTCTGGCTTTCAGATGGCCCGAAGATCGCGGCGAAGTGGCGCGATTGCTGAAACCGTTTCACGGAAAATGCCCGCTGGGGAACATCCACAGCAGAACTGAGCCCTCCGACGAACGCGAATAAATCAGGATGCCGCAATGCCAGTTTCACGGCGCCGAAGCCCCCCATGGATACGCCCACGATGGCGCGGTTCGAGGGGCCCGTCGCTGCCGGGAACCTGTTCTCAACGTCGGAGATCAGGTCGTGCACGATGTAGTCTTCATAGCGATCCTGAGGCGGATTTACAGCGTTGGTGTAATACGACGAACCCGCGTCCGGCATTACTAATAGCAAGCCGGACTCGGCGAATCGCGCCACATCGGAATCGTTCGTCCAGTCCCGAAATCCTTCGCCCCGGCCGTGCAGCAGATAGACCACCTTTAGCTTCCGCGCCGGGTCCATGTGAGCCGGCAAGATAACGCGGTATTGCATATCGCGATTCAGGGCAGGGCTGCGGAAGGTCACATCCTGGAGGGAGACGCCCGGTGTAAGGCGTGGACGATCGGCCTGAGGAAGATCCTTCGTTTTGCACCCAGACGAAAAAAACATAATTGACGCGATGAAGGTCACCCCGCAGCGGCGATGAATCCCCATCTCCATGGAGGCAGCGATCATAGCCGAAAAACATCCTTGGTCGGACTGCCAGGCTGCATAGGAATTCTTGTTGTCAATAGAAGCCGGCGCGGAGCGGACCGTCTCCCACTCTTCACGGGAAGCAACCACGCACGTATGATAGGAAATCAATTTTTCTCAGGCGAGACTGAGTGTTGCCGAAGAAATCTTCAAAACCCGCGTCGAAAGCCGCACCCGGTGGTGAGCCTGCCTCCTCCGCGTGCCGTGTTGCCCTGATCGGTTTTGGAATCGTGGGCCGCGCGGTGGCGAAGATTCTCTGCGAAAACGGTGATCGTTCGCTCCGGCTCACGCACATCTGCAACCGAAATATAGAAAGAAAAAAGCAGCCTTGGGTTCCAGGTGATGTGATCTGGACTGACGATTTCCAGTTGGTGCTGAAGTCCGACGCCGACATTGTGATTGAACTGATTGGCGGCCTCAGTCCGGCTGAGCAGATCGTGCGCGGCGCACTCGAAGCAGGCAAGTCGGTGGTCACTGCCAACAAACAGCTCATCGCTCGCCACGGACCGGCTCTTCTGCAACTAGCCGCCAGCAAAGGCTGCGCACTCGAGTTCGGAGCATCGGTCGCGGGCGGAGTCCCCGTTCTACCCGCTCTGCGCGCCGGCCTCAGCGGCGATCGCCTTCATGGCATTGCAGGAATTCTAAATGGGACGTGCAACTACATTCTGAGCCGCATCGAGAGCGCACGTATTCCTTTCAGCGAAGCGCTCGAAGAAGCGCAGGCCCGCGGATACGCGGAAGCCGATGCCTCAGAAGATCTCGACGGCGGCGACGCGCGCGCCAAGCTGGGTATTCTCGCACTCGCCGGACTTCACACTCAGATCGCGCCCGAGTCGATTCGCGCGCGCACTATTCGCGCCATCGATGCCGTCGACTTCGACTATGCCGCTGAACTCGGCTGCACCATCCGCCAGATTTCGCGCGCCGAGCTGAAGGGAGACGCGCTGTTTGCCGACGTCGGCCCGTGCCTGGTTCCCGCGGCCTCGCCTTTCGGACGCGTGCAGAAAAACCTGAATCTGGTGCTCACCTCGGGGCAGTACGGCGGCGATATGGCGTTTCTGGGCGCGGGGGCCGGCGGAGATCCGACAGCCGTCGCCGTCGTCTCTGACCTGATGTTCGTAGCGCAGAATCTCATGGCACGAAGCCGTGGTGCCCGCAGAGAGGCAGCAAGCTACGTCTCTACGACTGAGATCAAGACAGCCACCGTCAGCAGCGATTTCGAAACGCCTTGGTATCTGCGGTTCTTTGTACGGGATCGTCCGGGAATTGTGGCCGGGCTGGCGGAGATTCTGGCGGCGCATCACCTGAACATCGATTCAGTCCTGCAAAAACCAGGCTGCGACAAAGCCGCGTTGCCCTTCGTGATCACGCTGGAACCATGCCGCGATTCGCAGCTTCATCCCGCGCTGGAAGAAATGTCGAGACTGGATTTTGCCATCCGGCCATGCCTCTGCCTGCCGATTCTGCGAACTGCCGAGTAGGAGTGACTAGCAGGGGTAGGAAGTGTGCCGCAAGAAAAATGGCGCCGGTACGCATTGCGCGTGCCGGCGCTCAGGAGATTAATTCCAGAAGGGGTTATTCAAGCCCGCAGGCTTGAGCGCGCTATCGGAAGTCGATTCCGTATCTAGCTCGTTTGAAATTCTCTCGTCGGTGAGGCGAGACGGCCGCGCAATCACCGGTGGCTCTTTTTCAACCTGCTTCGAATCGTAGGGATATTCGGATTTCATGGGGAGACTCCTTCAGCTTTTATGATCTGTCTTTATTGAAGCACTCCCGGCCCCTGGGTGGGGCGTCAAAATGAAGTCAAAAAAACGATTGCTGGTATCGAAAAACCAGCACAGAGTTACGTCGGCAGAAACGGCTACCCTCAGCGACCCCAGCAGCAGAGGAGCACAAGCGGCGTGAATAGTCTCACCGCGTTCGGCCTGTTCGCGGTTACGGCCATGGTAGTGTGCTACGCGTTCGAGGCCCGGAGCCGCTGGTTCGTCCTGGGCTTCGCCGTCTCCTGCGTTCTGGGCTCGATCTATGGATTCCTTCAGGGCGCATGGCCCTTTGGGCTGGTGGAAGGCATCTGGTCGATCATTGCCGCGCGAAAGTGGTGGGTTGCCCGGAAAGTCTCATCATCGCTCCCGAGGCGGTAAGCATGGCTCCACGAGCCGGCTTCGATATATTGTTGTGGGCACCACTTTTCTGAAACGAATCAGCTCCAAAGGACGCCATCATGAGATACCGCAAGCTCGGTCGTACCGGATTCGAAGTCAGCGACATTGCTCACGGATTGTGGGGGATGAGCGGCTGGAGCGGCTCCGATGACAAACAATCGCTCGCCGCCATGCAACTGGCCGTCGATCAGGGCTGTAATTTCTTCGACACCGCGTGGGCTTACGGCGAAGGCAAGAGCGATGGCCTGCTAGGCGAGATCATGGCGCGCAACGCCGGCAAGCGGCTCTACGCCGCGTCCAAGATTCCTCCAGCGAACGACCGCTGGCCGGCCCTGCCTGAGTACAAATACAGCGACGTTTTTTCGGCGCAGCATGTCTTCAAGTACGCCGATCTGATCCGCAAGAAGTTGCGCGTCGACTCCATCGACCTGCTGCAGTTTCATGTCTGGGACGATAGCTGGACCAACCAGCCTGAATTCCGCTCGACGGTAGAAAAACTCAAACATGACGGCTGGATTCGCTACTTCGGTATTAGCATCAACCGCTGGCAACCGGAGAACGGTATCAAAGCCCTGCACACCGGACTCGTCGACGTGGTACAGGTCATCTACAACATTTTCGATCAGGCCCCGGAAGACGAGCTCTTCCCCGTGTGCCAGGAACTCAATGTCGGCGTCATCGCCCGCGTGCCGCTCGACGAAGGCAGCCTGGGCGGCAAGATGACGCTCGAAACCACGTTCCCGAAAGACGACTGGCGTTCTGGATACTTCGGTCCGGAAAATCTTGCCAAGACTGTTAAGCGCGTCGACGAGCTGAAACAAATCGTTCCGAATGGAATGACGCTGCCCGAGATGGCGCTACGCTTCATCCTGTCGCACCCTGCAGTGAGCACGACCATCGCGGGCATGCGCAAACCGGAGCACGTGCGACAGAACATCGCCGCCAGCGATGCCGGCCCGCTCGACAAGGGCTTGCTCGCGGAACTGAAGAAGCATCGCTGGGATCGCAAGCCGAAGCCCTGGTCGGACTAGACACTGCCCAGGCTACGACCGCTGGTAGTATCTCTCCGCCGCAAGCTACCCTTCGCAAAAGTCACAACTTCAGCGTCTGTCGAGGAAAGCTTGCTCAAGAGGATCATTTTTTTCTGCATATCGGCTATCCTGCTTTTGCCCGCGCTCCAAGCTCAAAATCCCCGGGGATCGTTGCGCGGGACCGTGCAAGACGCCACCGGGGCCCGAGTCTCCACCGCCAAGATTGTTGCGCAATTGTCGGGCTCGTCCCTGCAGCGCGAAGCCGCCAGCGAAGATCGCGGCGAGTTTCGCCTGGACGACCTTCTCCCCGGCAACTATCGCATCACCATTAGTGCCGCGGGCTTTGCCTCCGCGCAGGCCGATGTCGTCATCGCCATCGCCACGGTCCGAGACATTACGGTCACGCTCAGACCGGCACCGGTGCAACAGACGGTGAACGTCAAAGGTGAAGCGTCCTCGATCACGACTCAGCCCATCGATCTTGCCAGCGCAGTTCATCAGGGAGTGATTTCCGGCCAGGACCTTGAAACCCTGCCGCTGGCCGCACGCAGTTTTGCCAACATTGCATATCTCACTCCCGGTACCGAACCCGTCGAGCCCTCCGATCCCACGAAGGCGCGGATCACGGCGGTATCCACCGGAGGAAGTTCCGGCCTGAATAACGAACTTTCGGTCGACGGCGGCGACAATTCTGACGACTGGATCGGCGGCTTTCTGCAGAACTTTTCTCCGGACGTCGATGCAGGAATTTGCCGTACGCACCGCCCAGGAAGATGCCGACACCGGAGGCACCACGGCTGGCTCGGTCGTCATCACCACCAAGCGCGGAACCAACGACTGGCACGGTAGCGGAGCTTTCTACGAACGCGCTGCCGCGCTCAACGCACGCTTCCCTATCGAGAATCCGGCACAGACTTGTATTGGCGACGTTTGCACGAGCAATCCCAAGCAGCCATTCTCGCGCCAGAATTACGTCGGCACAATCGGCGGCCCGATCAAAGCCGACAAGCTGTGGATTTTTTCGTCGTTCGAGTATGTCCACGAAAATGCCAGCATTGCCTACAGCCCCAACAGCACGACACAATTTGATGCGCTGGCGCAATTGGCATCTGAGGGACTGATTCCCGGCGTGCCTTCCATCGCGGTGCCGCAGAATGTCCCAATTCCGTTTCGCGACTACATCGGTTCGCTGCGCTTCGACTGGGCGCAATCCCAGAAGTCGCAATGGTTCCTGCGGACTTCAGAAGACAGCTACCTCACGCACAACGCGCTGGTACAGCAGGCCACGCTGCCTTCGACCGGACTTACGACTCACAACAATTACTGGAACACCGTCGTCAGCAACACCTACGCGTTCAGTCCGCGATGGCTGGGCACGTTCGTATTTGACGCGAGCGAATTGCATCTCACCCAGGAGCGCAACTCGACGCTCGGCTTTGCTCTGGCGTTTCCCTTCAGCTCCACATCGCAAACGATCTCTGGGTTCGAGACCTTCGGCGACAACCAGTTCGCCACGCCAATCACCCTGTTCCCCGACCTGCGAAATCAGGAAAAATATCAGCTGCGCTACGACGTGAGCCATCAAATTCGCGACCACGCGTTTAAATTCGGAGTGAACTTCATTCACGAGCCAGTGCTGAGCGGCGCATTTCCGGGGAATGCGGAAACGCTGTATCTGTTCCCGCAGAATCCCACGTATTACCTAGGCCAGCCGGCGTCAGTATTCCTGAATGACCTCGCAGCGGGAGCTTCGACCACTCCTGCCAACGATGGGAGCTTTTCGCAAAGCGTGCAGCGGCTTGCGCTCTACGCCGAGGATTCCTGGCGCGTGGCGCCGCATCTCACGGTGAACTACGGCCTTCGCTATCAGACCAGCTACGGCTTGTTCACCGGATCAGGCCGCACTCAGGCAGAGAACGCCGCGCTCGTCACGCTGCAAGCTCTGCAGATTCCGGCAAGCGTGCCGCACGACGACCACACGCAATTCGGACCGCGCATCGGCATCGCCTATTCTCCGGGTGAAAGCGGCAAGACCGTGGTCCGCGCGGGGTTTGGCATCTTCTACAACGACCTCGCGCAAAACGGATGGGCCACGGCGTTTCAATCCGTCAACTCGACGAACGCCGTCCCCGCGGGCTCGTGCACTTTCGTAGCAGGCAATCCGCCCTCGACGGTTGGCGCGGGTTGCATCCCAGGGGATGCTTTCGCTGGGGCGGGAAATCTTATCGACGGACACTACCGAACGCCGTATGCGATCCATAGCAGCGCTGGCATCCAGCACGTCTTCAATCAGCACTGGACGTTCAGCGCCGACTATACCCACGAAGAAGGCAACCACGGATACCGCGGCTACAGCTTCACCGGCGGCACGAATCTCTTTACGCCACTCATTCCGGCGTCTGATCCGAACTATGCGGCTGACCAGGCAGCCGTGGTGCCGGACCTGAATCTTTTCAAGTCCGACAATCGCTCCTCTTACAACTCGCTGATGTTGCGCCTGCAGGGTAACGTCTCGCACCGCTTCAACCTGACGGCCAACTACACGCTCTCAAAGGCGAAAACCTGGGGATGTCTGCTCGGCGAACTCTTCGACTATGTGAATGGCGTTTGTGATCCCATGAATCCCTTCGCCCCGGGTGACTACGGGCCATCGGGAGAAGACGTCACGCATCGTTTTGTTCTCGCAGGAACGCTTCACGTTCCGGGAGGGATCGAACTCACGACGATCACTCAGGCCGAAAGTGCTCGCCCGTTTACGATTACGAACGCCGACGGTACTGGCCGAATCTCGGTAAACGGAGTGCCCGAGAGTCTGGATCAGGTTCGCGGAACGCCTTACATTCAGGCCGACTTGCGAGTCAGCCGTCCATTCAAGGTCGGCGAGCGCTGGGAAATTCTGCCCTTCGCCGAATTCTTCAATCTGTTCAACCGCAATAATCCGGGCGCGAATTATGTGACGGCGATCGGCGATCTTCCCGTTCCAGCAGCCGAGGCCGCGAGCGGCAACATCACCGATATCTGCACGAACGCGGATTGCACGGCAACGCAGCCCATCACCAGCATCAATCAGCTGCGCGTGCCTGGGGGCGGCCTGGGAGACTTCTTCGGCCCCGGCACGACGGTGGGAATCCCATTCGCCGCGCAGTTGGGAGTGCGCGTCACGTTCTAGTTGGACTGGGGCTCGGTTCGAATCGAGGCCGCTGAGCGACTGACTCCTACCGCACCAGCCACTCGGTAGCCTCGTGCATATCTGCCAGCACCGGACCATAGGTCGAGGCGAAAACCGCGATCAGAACGACCGCCGCGCCCATCCCATACCAGAGGGAGTTGCCCCGGGCCGGATCCCGTCGCCGTTCGCTCCATCCGATCAACCGTTCCACGCGGACATTCATTGCGGACGCGGGACTGCGCACCAGCGAGGCAGTCAATTCAACCGGACATTCCAGCGCTCCCAACCGGGACACCTTCACCAGCGCCGCCGCCAGATCGAGTGCCTCACGGACATTCGATACCGCTGCATCATCCGCGGCCATCTCTGTGGCTTCGACCCAGGCCGATTCCAGTTGCCCCATTCCCGGGAAGGCGACAAATCGCAGCAACAGTTTTTTCAGATTGTCGCGCCGCCGCACGTGGACCAGTTCATGATTCAACGCCGTTTGCAATTCGTTCGCATTCAGCACGAACTCCGCCGCACTCGACAACAGCACCCTAGGGCGAATAATCCCAGTCGCAGCCATCGGTGGCGCCGCACCCGAAGTCCGCAGCACCGGAACCGGCGTCGCAGTATTCATGGGACGAGCATTGCGAGTCCAGGTTGAGATTGCGCGCGAGGCCCGCAGCAAAGCCCGGACTGCATTCACGATCCCAAAAATTTCGACCGCTGCACCAAGAAGCCCCAGCAGCAGCAAAATCGGGCCCACGGGCTCATCGATGGCGCGCGGCTCGAGTAGGACGAATGACGGTACGGCAAATGCCGCAGTAATCAAGGCCGCCATCGCCGCCGGCAACATTCGCCACGCGAACAGCAAACCAGCCGCGGGACGCACGGAATGCCGTTGCGAGTAGATCCACAATCTCCGCCAGGTGCAGCTCACGGCGAGTGACAACGCCGCGTAGACGATCGCGAACACGGACAAAGATACGGCGATGCCTCGCACGGCAAACATTATTCCTTGTCCTGGCCTTTCTGCGGCGCGCCGGATCGCAACTCGCGCCGCTTGGCTTCGACCAGTTCGCCGAGGTCATCGAGCAACTGGGCATCGCGCTCGGTCAGTATCTCGACGAGATACGAAAGCGGCACGGTCGCGCCCGGGCTGGCATCCAGCAACTGGCGAAATGCCTCTCCTGCAACTTCGCGGCGCAACTCCTCGCGGGTATAGCGTGGCATGTACCGGAAAGCCCGTCCTTCAGCCTGCCGGGTCAAGAGATTTTTCTTGAAGAGGCGGTCCAGCGTGGTCATCACGGTGGTGTAGGCCAGGTCGTCGTATCCGCCGTCGACCAGATCGCGTACCGTCGCGCTGCCGCGATCCCAGAGCGCTCCAAGCAGGCGCTCCTCCAGCGGACCGAGCTGGGAAGACGATCCGCGAAAATGGAAGAAGCGTTTCATAGAAGGAGAAGCGCCAACGAACTTCGGATTCTATCCCAGCTCGTACGCTCGAGGCTACAGTTGCGGAAGAACGGCAGAGAGCCTGCTCGAAACTCGCCGAGGGACGAAAATTTTCGGTAGACACAAGGGAAAGGAACCAAGCGCCCCAGGACGACACGACTTCCCGCGCAGATTTCGCAGCCTCGACGACAGTCCGCGAGAACAAATTGGCGACCCCGGAGGGAGTCGAACCCCCAACCCTCAGATCCGAAGTCTGATGCTCTATCCAGTTGAGCTACGGGGCCGCGATGGCGGCTGAAGAAATGGGGTGGGAAACGGGAATCGAACCCGCAACCGCCGGAGCCACAGTCCGGTGCTCTGCCAGTTGAGCTATTCCCACCGCAAGGGTCTGATTATAGCAACTGCGGTTGGACGCTGTCAGAGGGTGGCAGATTACAGCAGCTTGCCTCCTGAAGGTGTTCTTCAATCGCCGACAAATCCCCGACATTGCTGTCGAGCCATTACCCTCATTGTCCCCCTGGGCCCTGAACTTTAGTGTGCAACAACCGTCATGATCCTGGGTTGTAATCAATACGCCCGGATAGTCCGGGCAAACGGGGAGATGTTGCTCGTTTTCGGGTGCCCCCATATCAAGGAGAAATGACCATGTCTCTTCGCTCAAGACTTCGCAATCTGTTCGCCGCTGCTTTGCTCGTGATGCCGATCATGGCCGCGATGCTCACGCTGCCGGTCGCGCAGGCACAAATCGCCATCGGTGTCTCAATCCATGTTGCTCCTCCGGCCCTGCCGGTCTATGAGCAGCCAGCGCTGCCTGCGCCGGGTTATCTCTGGACTCCCGGCTACTGGTCCTACGGGGATGCGGGGTACTTCTGGGTTCCGGGAGTGTGGGCGCAGCCGCCCAGCGCCGGTCTTCTGTGGACACCCGGCTATTGGGGTTACGAGGGCGGAGTATATGGCTGGCACCGCGGATACTGGGGCCCGCATATTGGCTTCTACGGTGGCGTTAACTACGGCTTCGGCTACGGCGGCGTCGGCTTTGCCGGCGGCGAGTGGCGTGGTGGAGTATTCGCCTACAACAGCGCAGTGGCGAACTTTGGCAGCGTTCATGTGACCAATGTGTACGAGAACCGCACCATTGTGACCGAAAACACGGTCGTAAACGTGAACCACGTCAGCTTCAATGGTGGCGAGGGCGTTCAGGTGCACGCGACTGCGGTCGAGATGCAGGCGGCCAACGAGCACCACTTCGAGCCAACCGCCAACCAGGTGCAGCATGAAAACTTTGCCGCGCAGGATCGCGGGCAGCTGGCTTCGGTGAATCAGGGCCGTCCGGCGACGATGGCGGCCTCGAACGTAAACGCATATCACGAGGTGGCGCAACAGCACGCGAAGTCGCAGCCCATCTCATCCGCCGATCGTTCGGTGGGGCGCAACTACAATCCCAATACGCGTGAGGCCAATCAGGACCAGCGCATCGCCAACGGCTTGCGCAGCGGCCAGATGACTTCCGGCGAGGCGGCCAGCGCCGAGCGCACGCAATCCAATATTGATCAGCAAGTGCACAACGATCGCGAAGCGAACGGTGGCAAGCTCACTGGTGCAGAGCGTCAACAGGTCAACAGCGAGCAAAATGCCGCCAGCCGTCAGATTTACGACGACAAACACAACGCCAACACCGTGAAGCCCAACGAAGTCGACGACCGGGAAGCGAACCAACAGCAGCGCACTGCCAATGGTCTGCGCAGCGGCCAGATGACTTCCGGCGAAGCGGCCCGCACCAACGAGAACCAGGCCGGAGTCGCCCAGCAGGTTCACAACGAGCGCACCGCCAACGGCGGCGCGTTGACCGGGCAAGAGAAGAAACAGGCCAACAAGGAAGAAAACAAAAACAGCAAGCAGATCCACAACGAGAAGCACAACGACAACAAATCCAAACCTGCCAAGGAGCGCGACCGCTAAACCAAGGCAAGATCGATTGGATTGAACGGCCCGCCATCACAGGCGGGCCGTTTCTGTATATGTCCAAACTTCTGCTTACAGTTACTTCCGGGCTCACTCTCATTCGCGCTCGATTCTTGACGAGCGCGATACGATAGTCGCTGAGGATTGCTGGCGCGAGGACGTAATGACTTTCTATCGTCGACTGCTAGCTGTATTTGCGATGAGTGTAGTGCAGACCGTGGCGCAAGGCCAGAGTGCGAATCACGTAATACCCTTGCTGTCGTTTTGCGTCGCCGGGGAGCCACTCTCCGCAACCCGAATGCTTGACTATGAAGCAACGGAGGGCGCTTCCGATCCCGTCGCGGTGCATAGGGAGGGCACACTATACCCGTGACTCGGACGGGCGGGTGCGGACGGAATTGAAGTATCCGGTTATACGGCTGTCTTTATACAGGATTGTGTCGCCCATCTTATCTATAACTGGACAGTTGGCAACACGGAGCTGCTTTGCGGGGATATGAAGCATTCCGGTATGGGCACTGTGACTTACAAGATGGCTGCTCCGCTAAGTGCTAACGAGGACGTGGTATTGGTGGAAGGAGTGGTAACCCGTCACTCGCGTTCAGTGAGAGAGAGAGAGAGGAAGAGGGGAAGGTCGAGCTAATCTATGAGCACTGGCATGCTCCCAGTCTCCACCTCGACTTGTTGCAAGTGGTCTATGGCGGCGACCTCGGCAAAACCACCGATCGCATTTTCAACCTAAAGATGGAAGAGCCGGACGCGGCCCTCTTCCAAGTCCCCGAGGGATTTACGAGCAAGACACGTGATTGTCCCGCCACACCGGCATTGTCTCGGTAAGCAGCGAACTGCAGTTCGAATGCAGACCAGCGGTAGATCACGAAGGATTTTACCAATTCATAACTGGCGTGACATCGCCACTCATTGACCAGCTGGCGCCGCCGCGCGGTTCAGTCCCCACTGATACAGCGGAAAGAACCCGAGCAGATCTGAAAGTTGCAGAAGAGGCTTTTTCGCGAGCGGGCTGGCGATTCTTAGCGCGGCCGCTACCCGCGGCCGATGCCTACGTACTCAAAACCCAAAGCGCGCAGCCGGGTCGGGTCGAGCAGGTTCTTTGTATCGACGATCAGAGGAGTCTTCAGCAGATGCTTGATGCGATCGAAATCCAGTGCGCGGAACTCAGGCCAGCCCGTGCCCACGACCAGAGCGTCGGAACCTTCCGCGACCGCGTAGGCGGAGTCGCAGTAGCGCACTCCCTCGCTGATCTGTGACTTGGCCTCGGGGATCGCCACCGGATCGTAGGCCCGCACATGAGCGCCCTTGGAGATCAACGACTCGGCCAGCCGCACCGACGATGATCCCGCAATCGAATTCGTATTCGGCTTGAAGGCGAGCCCGAGAATTCCCACTTCTTTGTTCTCCACCGAGTTCAGGGCAAGCGCAATCTTGTCGACCAGGCGATCCGCCAGATTCAAATTCACATCGCGGGCCGCGCTCAACACTTTAAGCGACACACCATGAACCTTGGCCAGCTCGACTAAAGAATCCATGTCGGACTCGGCAAACACGCCGCCCATCCCGGCTCCTGGCTGCAGACAGCGCGGAGCGATTTTCTTGTCCAATCCCAGCGCCAGGGCCAGATTGACGGCATCGGCGTTCACGCGCTCGCACAACGCGGCCACTTCATTGATAAAGGAAATTTTTGTCGCCACAAAGGCGGTCGCCGCCTCGCGCACCAGCTCCGCAGTCGACTGATTGGTGACGATCACGGGAACACCGCGCATGACCAGCGGATGAAATATCTGCTTCAATACCTGGATCGCTTCGCTCGAAGTGGCGCCCAGAATAAGACGGTCGGGCCAGTTGAAGTCCTCGACAGCGCACCCCGCCGTGAAGAACATGGGCTGCGAAACAATCGTTGCCTGGCGGCCTGCATCGGCGAGACTCTTTTCCAAAGCGGCCGCGGTACCGACCGGAACTGGAGTCACAATCGTCAGAATCGGGGGCTTGGACGCAAGGCGCGCGATGCGCAATGCCACGTCGGTAAGGTTGTCCGCTTTATCTTCGGCCAGAAAAATGACTTGGGTTTTGCGGGCAAAAGATTCGATATCCGTCGAGTAAGCCAGCCGGCCCGCTCTCACGTTGCGCCGGATGATCTCTTTCAGATTCTTCTCGAAGAACGGGATATTGCCCTGGGCCATCTCAACCATGCGAGATCGGTCGGGATGGCAGCAGGAAACCGGGGTACCAAAATCCGCCAGGCAAGCCGAAATCACCGTTCCCAGATAGCCCGAACCGTAAACCCCGATCTGCATTGCGCGTCTCCTGTCCTCACCCGGAAACCGCGCCAAAAGTGGCTTTTGGCGAGACTTGCCGGGCACTTGCCCTGTTCTTTATCTACAGGCGCAGACAGGGGTTTTCAACGCACGGGAGGGAAATGTACTTAGGGCCATGGACTGCTGGAGTGAGTAACTCGAAGGAAGATTACGAGTGGATCGACGCCGAGGTTTTATCTGGAAACGAGGGTTCGGCCGAGACGCACGGGCGCCAGGTCGACCCAACAATTCGGCGCGTCCTCGCGCACAAAGATCAATCTTTCCAACTGGATACGGCGGTCACCGATGTATTGCGACCAGCGCTCCTGAGCGATGCGAGAGGCATTCCGGGCGGCCGGCTCGGCATTCATTTTGACGATCGTGACGTGGGGAATGTAAGGCCACTCTTCGTCGAACAAAAGCGCTCCGGTATTCAGGCGGTGATGTAACTCTTCCATGCGCAAAGCTCCATCCGCGACGCGGATGTAGACCGTCGGCGTGACCGGGACGAACGTCTCCATGCTGCCCATCGTCGCCTCAAAAGGCTCTTCTTTGCCGCAGATTCTCTCCAGAATTTGCAACGCCGAGCCTTCGGTGCCTTGCAACGGCCGCGGCGGCAGAAGGGTTAGATGCGCAGACAGATGAGGCAGGTCGGGATGCAGTTCTCGCCTGAGGCTCTCGACAAACTCCCCCAGCGCACCTGTTACATACGCCACCAACGCATAGCGCGTCTTCTGCATAAACCCGAGCAAGGATTATACCCCCGGCGCGAGTGCTCGACGAAGGGACGAGTGGTGCCGCAGTTTGAGAAACGATGCGTTTGAGCTTCGCTTCAGCAATACCGCCCCAAGGTACGCCAGTTACGAAACGGCTTCAGCCGCTGGCTTTTGCCGGTCGGCGCCGCAACCGCTGAAGCGGGCATCCGCTGCGGATGTTTCGGCATGCCGGAAGGCATTCCCTTTTACGAATCGTGTTTCTCAAACTGCACTACTCAGAACGAAGTATCAAGCGGGATTCGGTTCCGGGAGGAACTGCCCGTTACGCTCACGGTAGGCTCGCCAGACGATCAATGCAGAACAACCAACGCAGCCAGGGCAGCTGTTTTTTGATCCACGGTCCAGGGCGGGCCCAGAGACCGGCCGGCAGCATCAAGTTGTCGACGCATCCGGGTGGCCGCCGCGGCGAACGCGGCCTGCGCACACTCATCGACGTCTCGTTCCCGCAGTCCGGTGACAGCAAGATCAAGCCCGGCACACGCCTTCCGGATGACGTCGCGAAAGAATTCCCCTTCTGCTGCATGAATCAGCGCGTGCGAGGCAAGAATCTTCGAAAGCTCCGGTAAAGGACGGCCCGAGGCCAGGATCAGTCCGCAGCCATCCACGCGATAGGCACGGCTTCGCAGGTCGGCAATCACCTGCTCCAAGGCCGCCGAGGCGAGACGCTCGGTAGCTGCGGAGCAATCGCTCACAAACTTTTCGGCCTTGGCCAATCCTAGCTTCTCGGCAAAGTGATAGGGCTGCTTCGATCCCTGCGCGTCGGCGGTGATGGTGATCAGTCTCCGCTCGACCACATCAACGGTTCCGGAGTCGAACGAGACGGCGACCAGCGCTCCCCATCCCGAATGCATTCGCAGGCCGATGGCCGCGCGCTTCAGAGCTGGGGATCTCAAGGCTGAATCTCCTTCGGATTCGATGCGGCCAGTTTATCAACTCATGGATGTCGCGCGTCCAGCAAACCTATAGCAGAATAGATTGATGGCTTCCGTACGAATAGACAAATGGCTATGGGCCGCCAGATTCTTCAAGACACGGTCATTGGCGGCACGCGCCTGCGAACTCAGCCGAATTCAGTCCAACGGTCAGCCCGCCAAGCCGGCACGCGAGATCCGCATAGGAGATATGCTGCGCATCACCAACGACGCGGGAGACTTTCAGGTAGAAGTCCTGCTGCTCAGCGAAGTGCGCGGCCCGGCGTCGGTGGCGCAAACACTCTACCGCGAGACGGAAGCCAGCAAAGAGATGCGCCTGAAAGTCGCAGCCGAGCGTAAAGCGATGAATCAGTTTGAACAGTTGCCCGCAGGCCGCCCGTCCAAGCGGGATCGGAGACACATCATCCAGTTCCGCGGAAGAGGGTAGTAGCTCACTCCGAACCATGGAGAGGCGGACGCGCACGTCCGCCCAGGGAGCGCCAATGAAAAATGCAGCTGGAGAATTTTGTGGAGATGGCTCCGCGGACGGGCGTCCGGGGCTCCGTGAGCTCTGGAAATTGGAATGCCGTAGGTCGTCGAGCCGTGGTGCGCTTCGCGCCAGTAGTCTAGAATCTAATGAGGTAGACAGAGTCGGGGCGTAGCGCAGCCTGGTAGCGCACCTGCCTTGGGCGCAGGGGGTCGTAGGTTCAAATCCTATCGCCCCGACCATTTGTTTCCTATTTTTCACGAATTCCCGCCACGGCCATCATTCGGCCAGTTTTGCCGCGTTCGCCGCGATAGGAAAACAGCATATCCTGGTGGCAGTTGGTGCAGAGAGAAGACGTCTCGATATTCCTGGCCGGAACTCCGGTGGCGAGCAGTTGCTGTCGGTTTGCTACCACCAGGTCCAGGAAGATTTTCTTCGGCAGTTCGCTGTGTCCGGGCGCGCGTGCCGTAAGAAACAGCATGGGATACTTCTCTCGCACCGGATCCGACTCTTCGACCTCTCGAAACAAACTGGCGGCATAGGCAAACTGCGATTCAAATTTGGTGCGTACCTCCGCGCCTACTTCGTAACAGCAGCCCTGAATTCCCGATCCGATCGCGGCTCTCAGATCGCGCGGGCGACTGCCGAAGCAGCGAACCATCTCGCCCACGCCTTTCTCGACGATGCGCTGCGCGGTGCCGCGCCATCCCGCATGAAATACGCCAACGGCCCGGCGTTTCGTATCGACGAGGATCACGGGCAGGCAATCAGCCGTCTGAATCGCAAGCAGCAAGCCAGGAGTGGAGGTGATCAGACCATCTCCAGCCAGCGGTTTGTCGGGAACCGAATCGATGCAGTGAATGATGTCGGAATGAATCTGCCGGAGCGTGACTAGCGGCCAGAAGGACTCTCCAGCTTTTAATTGCTTCGATCTCTTGTGCGCGACCGCGCCGAGGGCGCGCAGAAACGCTGCACGATTGCGTTCCACCGCCGCAGGGGAGTCGTCTTTGGTGAAGCCCAGATTGAGATCGCTCTTGCCGTACGCGCGCGAGGATCCTCCAACGCGCGTAGAGAAGCCATGGATGAGCCAGGGTAGCGCGGCCAGATTTTTCGCGCGGAGGATGTTCAGTTTGGCTGGTATGTGGGTTCTTTGAGGGGCGCGAATCGTCACCGTCTTAGTTTATAGGATCAGAATCCTTCGGCGGCTAGCCAGAAGGGATTCCCCGAACTAACGGCACGACTGAAGCCGTCCCTTCCCCGCTTACGCTCGACTGGACATTCCGAAACGGCTTTCGGAAGATTAACGACGGAACGCCAGCGGTGGAAGCTGAGAGCTGACGGCCGAAAGCTGATAGCTTCCCTTCTAGTATTTCCAGCTCTTCACATCGCTACCCGCGGGAGCCGTCTCTTCCATGTGCTTGACCATCTCTGGGAAATAGTGCTGGTTCAGGCCGACGGCTGTGTCGTAGTCTCCCGCATAGCAGTGCGGCTTGCGGACGCCGAATTCGAAGCTCCCGCGATAGTAAGGGTCGGTGGTCGTGTCCAGATAATCCTTCAACAGGTGTACGGCGCGGTCGAGATAAAACGTGTCAGCCTCACCGACATACAAATGCAGTTTGCCAGCGAGCTTCGGGCCCAAAGTCTTCCAGTCACGCTGCATGATCGCGCTGAGATCGTAGTGTTCTTTCCAGTATTTCGCGGTTTCGTGATCGATCTCGCCGGTGCGTTTGTTGAAAACCGGCTTCGGATATCCATCTGATCCGACGGAACTGAACACAGCCTGCCAGGTATCGAGCTGTTCGCCCGAGCGGCTGTGCGTTCCCTGCACGAGTTCGTAGCGGTTCATCTGCTCCATGGTCGAGAGAACGAGGCCGTCCGGTTGCCGAACCGATGGCCGCGGCACATGCCCGTAGGTGCCGTCGATCCAGAACGAGTTCTGATCGTCGTACAGATTCATCGTCATGTAGGCGCGGAAGTCGACGACATCGGGACAGAACACCCACGCCCCGTTGTAGAAGTCAGGATAAAAAACCTGCGACGCCAGACTCTCCCATCCACCAGTCGAACCGCCATAAACGGCGCGGGCCCATCCCTGACCGATTCCGCGGAACTGTTTCTCGACGTAGGGAATCAGTTCCTGCGTGATGGCGTCGCCATAAGGGCCGACGTTGGCCGAGTTCACGGCGTACGAGTCGTCGAAATACGGCGTGGCGTGTTGAATGGTGAGCACGATCACCCGGGGCATGCGTCCGGCGGTCCAGTCCTGATAAAGCTTGTATCCGCTTTTCGCGGCTCTCAACTCGCCACCTTTCAGGTTGTCGCTGGGCGGCGTGGTGCGAAACGGAATGACTCCGGGCATGTCGCGATGAAAATGATCCTGCTCGACGATGAGCGGATAGTGCGCGTCGGGATGCTCTTCCCATCCATCGGGAAGCAGCACGACGGCGCCGAGAAATGTGGGTCGTCCCCAGAACTTGGTCAGCAGTTCGCTTTGAATGCGGATGTGCTTTTCCCATTTGTTATCGACGATCGCGTGCTCGTCATTGGCACCGCTCCAGCCCACGACCGAGTCAACATCTTTCAATTCATTCTCCAGCGCGGGAATTTTTTCCGTCAGCGAGATGCGCACCGTTTGTCCCGCCTTGGGATCGATGTGAATCTTCACCGGCTTGCTGTATAGATTGCCGGGCTTTACCTGCCAGTGCTGGCCTTCACCCTTGTCCGGAGGCAATTTGAGCGTTCGACCGTCGCCGAGATGGAACGTCTCGTAAATATTCAGCAATCCCTGTATCCAGTAGTCGCCCGCAGGAAGGTCGTTCAGACTTTCAGCGGGATATCCGAGCGTGGCCGCGTCAACCACGGCGGGCGTGCCGGGAGCCAGAGCGTCAACGTCGATGCCGAAGACTTGCTGGGATTGCGCGGTCATAAAGCTGATCTGAAAGCGCGGTTCGCGCTCGTCGTTGTTCGAGATCAAAAGCAGGACGTGACCATCGAGCGGAGCGGCACTCATCTCTTTGGGAAAAGAGATTTCGAAGCGCTGGGCTGCCGGCTTGGCGGCGGGCTTGGTCGCTCCGGCGTGTGCCAGGGAACCAGCGAAAACGATAACGCAGAGAGAGACTCGCTTGAGCATTAATGATTCCTCGGGCGAAGGCAGAGATATAGCAGTGCACGCGGCGGCAGGTCAAGGAGGACAACAAGTCCCGTCATCGGAGCAACGCGAGGATGACAGCGCGTTGAATGAACGGGATGACGTTTGCCCGGCGCACAGCCACTCCGCTATAGTTTTACTTATGTTCGAGAATTTTACTGCTACCGATCGCTGGACCAAGAAGCCAGTGCACTGCGTCTACCAGGCCTTGATCGTCGCCATCGCCACGAGGCACGCCGACGCGGTGGACATCAAATTTCTGGTCGACGGGCGCAGGGTCTGGGTAGCTCTCCCGCATCCGGCTTGGGTCGAATACAAGAAGCGAACCGGCAATATGATCACCGACTCGCTGGCTGTGGAAATTGCCGGGCACTATCTGAAAGCTGCACTCGAAGCAGGCGAGGGACTGGGGCGGGAGATGTACTCGCTGACGATAGAAGAAACTTTGACGCACCTGGAAGCCGCAGTAGCCGAATTGCAAGCCCAACCGGCGTAGCGGTCCCGGGCAGCTTAAGGCCGCTGCAGGGTGTCGACCCGGACTTCGTAATGCGACGCGAAGTTTTCAATTGCTGTCGCGACTAAGACTGCTAGACCACTACCGCTTCTTTGTACTCCCCGAAGACTCTGCGCATCGCGTCAGAAATCTCACCCACTGTGGCTTGCGCTTCGACTGCCGCCACGATTCGCGGCATCAAGTTTGCTCCCGACCGCGCTGCCTCTTCGACGTCTTGCAACGCCGTCTTCCACGGGACCACGTCCCGCCCCGTCCGCAGCGCGCGCACGCGTTCAATCTGTTTCGACTCCAGAGCCGGATCGATGCGCTGAATTACGATCGGCTTCTCTTCTTCCACTTCAAAGCGATTGACACCGACCACGATCGCTTCCTGCTCGTCGATCTGCTGCTGGTATTCATAGGCCGCGTTCTGAATTTCCTGCTGTACGAAGCCGCGCTCGATGGCTCTCAGCATTCCTCCGAGGACTTCGATCTTGCCAAGATACTCAGCCGCGCGCTTTTCGATTTCGTTGGTGAGCGCCTCGACGTAATACGATCCCGCCAGCGGATCGATGGTCTGCGGAGCGCCCGATTCATAGGCGATCACCTGTTGCGTACGCAACGCAATTCGGGCTGCCTGTTCGGTGGGCAGGGCGAGTGCCTCATCGTAGGAATTGGTGTGCAGAGATTGAGTACCGCCCAAAACCGCGGCCAGCGCCTGGATCGCGGTGCGGACGATGTTATTTTCCGGCTGTTGTGCCGTGAGCGTCGATCCGGCAGTCTGCGTGTGAAAACGCAGCATCCACGAGCGTGGATTTCTGGCCTTGAAATGTTCGCGCATAATGCGCGCCCACATGCGGCGCGCGGCCCGGAACTTCGCCACCTCTTCCAGGAAATTGTTGTGGGCATTGAAGAAGAAAGACAGGCGAGGCGCGAACTTGTCGACGTCGAGTCCAGCTTTGATCGCCGCTTCCACGTAAGTCATGCCGTTACCCAGAGTAAAGGCGACTTCCTGGACGGCGGTCGATCCCGCCTCGCGCATGTGATAGCCGGAGATCGAAATCGTGTTCCACTCCGGCACGTTCTCGTTCGCCCAGGAAAACATATCGGTGACGACGCGCAGGGCATGCTTGGGCGGATAAATATAAGTACCGCGCGCAATGTATTCCTTCAGCACATCGTTCTGCACGGTACCGGATAGTTTGAGCAGATCGGCACCCTGCCTCCGCGCGACGGCCACGTACAGCGCGAGCAGGATCGACGCCGTTGCATTGATGGTCATCGACGTCGAAATCCTAGTCAGATCAATGCCGTCGAACAGGCGCTCCATGTCTTCGATCGAATCGATCGCAACGCCGACTTTTCCCACTTCACCGGCGGCGAGGGTATGGTCGGAATCCATGCCGATCTGCGTGGGCAGGTCGAACGCTACCGAGAGTCCGGTCGTTCCGTTCGCAAGCAGATACTTGTAGCGTTTGTTGGATTCTTCGGCGTCGCCCATGCCGGCGTACTGGCGCATGGTCCAGAGCTTGCCCCGGTACATCGTGGCCTGCACGCCGCGCGTGAAGGGATACTCGCCAGGATATCCAACCTCACTTTCGTAGTCGAAGTGTTTGAGATCGGCCGGAGTGTAGAGGGGATTCACGGGGATGTGCGACGAGGTTTCGGCCTCGGTGCCATTGCGAACGGGTGAAGCATTAGTACGAGCCTTCTTCGTCATATCGCTACTCACCTCAGGCACCGGATTCCCTCGCGAAGAAAGCGTTTAACCGCTGAGGCCGCAAAGAAAAGCCGCAGAGAACGCGTAGAAAAACAGGCCGAAACATAGCCTCGATCAACCAAGAATTACCGGCGCTGTCTCTTTCTCCTGACTTTCCAAAACGAACTCAAGCCGAACCAGGCGAACGATACGGTGAAAGCGGCGGCAATCGCGACCCGGCTCGCGGGCGCCTCCCCGGCATGAAATTTCGTGTACTCGCGGGCCAGTGCAAGGGCGCCGAAGACTGCAATCGACAAGAAAAGCGTGCCCGTAACCTCCAGCCACAACTGGTGCATCGCGTGTCCGAAGGAGCGCAAGGTCGCGCGCGCTCCGCTCATCAGGGCGCCGACGGCGCGATTGCGCTGGGCCTGGTCTCCCGCGATCCGCGCCGCAGCCCCCAGCGTTCGTAAGGTCGAAACTTTGCTCACGGCCTCGATTTTAACAGTCTCCGGCGCTACAATGACGCAACCTGTGCGGCTCGGCACGCGAGAGGCGAACCGTTCGCTCGCTGCACGCATCTAAGGGCTGACTACATGAAAACGCTTGTGCCCGATCTCGCGCAACTCAAATCCGGGATGAAGGCGGCCTGGATGGCCGGCGATTTCGGCCAGATTGCCAATTTCATCTCCGGCGAGGCGGAGAATTTCGTCGCGCGCCTTGAAATCAAACCAGGCGCCCACGTCCTTGATGTCGCTTGCGGCACCGGCAACACTGCGATACCCGAAGCGAAAGCTGGCGCTAAAGTCACCGGCGTCGATATCGCCACAAATCTGCTGGAACAGGCGAAGAAGCGAGCCGCAGCGGCCCACCTTGAAATTCAGTTTGAAGAGGGAGATGCCGAGGAACTCCCCTGCCCCGACGCTTCGTTCGACGTTGTCGTCAGCATGTTCGGCGCTATGTTTGCGCCGCGGCCCGAGCGCGTCGCGTCGGAACTGCTTCGCGTCTGCAAGCCGGGCGGACTCATTGCGATGGCGAACTGGACTCCTCAAGGTTTTGTCGGGAAGATGACACAAGCTACGGGCAAGCTGGTGCCACCTCCGCCCGGAATTCCACCTCCGCTGCTTTGGGGAGATGAAGCGACAGTCAAGCAGCGACTTGGGCCGGGATGTGCTCGGGTCAGCTGCACTCCGCGAAAAATGCGAATGGCCTATCCGTTTTCTGCGAAAGAAACAGTGAATTTTTTCCGTAGTTACTTCGGACCCACCAAGACTTCGTTTTCGAAGCTAGATGCCCACGGACAAGCAACTCTGGCCACACAACTGGAATCGTTGTGGACCGAACACAACACAGCAACCGACGGCACGACGGCGGTGGAAGGCGAATACCTCGAAGTGCGCGCCATTCGCGCATGACGCAGGATCATGATAGTTTGATTTTCAAAGGGGGCCCCAGTGGATCAGCAACTCAAACAGCTCATGAAAGAACTCGGCGACGCCATCAACGAATCTCTTTCCGATTCCGAGCAGATCTCTGAAGTTGTCTCCCGCATCAAGGAAGGTGGATATGACATCTTCCTGGTCCTCGAAGCCACCATCGGTGTCAGCAAACAAGGCGAGAAATCTTCCGACAAGACTTCGCTGGTCACTACTCTTTCCACCAACCCCGAATTCAAGGTCAACGATCAGGATCTGAAGTTCCTCAAGTCGCTCCGCATCAAGATCGATGAGGAGAAGCACGAGAAAGAGAAGCACGACAAGGACAAGTGATTTCGGGATTGGCTTGAGTGGAGAGGCAAGTGCGGGGGTCGCTGAGATCCCTTACTCCGCCTGAACAACGGCTCCGTTCGGGATAACAACGTTCCTTTCGCGTTGGAAATTCCTCTCTTACTCCGCCAATGCCAGATCCAGCAACTGTTCCACGGCGCGAGCGGCCTCCAGGATCGAGGATTTGTGATCGGGCATTCCGGATAAGTCCGTGTTCGCGAAAGCGATCCTTCCAAATGGCGCGGCCCGCAGGACGTCTCCCGGCGCGGGTTTGCCGTCTTTGCCGAAATAAAATCCAGGCGCGGGGCTGGCGTATGCGTGCCCCCAGCGGTTCAGGATGATTCCGGCGATGTCGCGCGATGCATCGAAACCTGAGCGCGCGAACATCTCGGTAAACTGCTGGCGAATCTGCCGCTCGTACTCACGAAAAGGAGTCGAGATCATTTCCCCACGACCCATGTGGCCCTGCTGCTCGGCGGTGTTGCCCGGATATGTGTACAGGACTTTGATCGCGAGCACGACCGGAGAATCGGGCCCGATGGTAGGCGAATCCGTTCCGCAGAGCGCCAACTTCCGGACCTGCACGTAGTTTCCCAGGCCTTCAAACCACTGGCAGCCGGAAATCCCCATCTTGTAGAGAAATCTCCAGTTGCGCACGGCTACGTTGGCCACCATGCACGGCGAGCGATAGAACTGCGCGTACGCTTCTTTGCGATCTTGCGGCAGGTCGCGGACAATATTCCGAGTCGTCCAGCTTCCGCCGGCCATCACGACGGAACGCGCTTTCACGCGATAGGTTTTTCCGCCGCGTGTGTAGACGATGGTCACGGCCTCCGATTTCGCCGGATCGCCGTCGTGTTTTACCCACACTGCAGTCGAATCCAGGCGAATGCGCGACGCGGCCCCGGCGCGATCCAACGCGGCAAAATTCACGTTGTTGCGGCAAACATCTTCCAGCGAAGGCGAGCCGGCAATCGATTCGGGAATCAGAGTCTTGACGATCAGCCGCGCAATGCCGCTATTGCCGTCGGGGAACATTTCCGTTCCATCCTCCGGGATCGCTCCCAACCCATCAAAGGCGTACGCTGTATAGCCGGAAAGCGCATCGGCGCCGAGACCGAAGCCTCCGCCTTCATCGGTCGAGAGAAACGTTCGGACCGTATCGCGGCTGATGCCGGATCTTTCCATCAAGTGGTCTTCGAGCGTGATGGTGTCGAGACGGCGAGAGATGGCGTCGCCACGGTACTCCGGTTTTTGCGCGGAGGCCGGGCTTGATTGAGACCTCAACAACTCCTCGCGTGCTTTGGCCGAGATTGGTGCTCCATCCAACTTCTTGCCCCCGGATTTTTCTCCCCAGGGATCGGTCACCCAGACACCTTGCGGCTGACCGAATTTCGCACCGAAGTACAAGCCGTAAGGCGCTGACCCAAGATAGGGAGTGCGCATAAGGCGTATCTCCGGCGTTGGGCCGGCCCACTTCTGATATTCCAGGCGCGGCGTCTTCAGTCCGATTGATTCGTAGAAGTGCGCCATAAAGCTGTAGGGATATGGGGGCCAAAACAGTGCCGAACCTTGATGCCCGATCAGCCGGTGCCCATCGACCAGAAATTCGTTGCGCTTGGCTTCGCCGCCGAAAATTGGATGGTTGTCGAGCACGAGGCAGGTCTTGCCACTGCCCGCCTGCCGTTGAAAAATCAGCGCTCCCGCAAGGCCGCTTATGCCTCCGCCAACGATTACACAGTCGTAGGTCTCACCTGTGTCGATCACGCTCGCGGGCAGGCTCTCAAACGCGCCGGCGCGAATCTGATGGCCTGCATCCATCACTGCGGCGGTGTTGCCGTTGGAATTCGCGTAGTCGCCGACGCCGCCGTAGCCGGTCCATTCGTCTTGGTCTGGACTTGGGACTCGGTAGCTCGCAGATGGGGTTGCGCCGGACCTCGCGGCTGGGTTCATTTTCGCCGCCAATAATTCTTCCGGCGATGCCGAGGTCAGCAGCAGGCCGCCGGAAGCGAGCAGCGTAGCATTCAGGAAATCGCGCCGGGTGATGCGCTGTTGCATTCCCAGCGCCTTGTCGGTGAGGGAATTCTCGTCGCTCGATGCAGTGGCGGCTCGCCTCTTTGAAGTTGTCGTCCTTTTTTGCATAGTCCCTCCACGATCGACCGCCCGTCGGCGTCGCGCAGCATTATACGGGTAGTCCCGGTAAACACCGATCGCGAAGCCTTTTGGAGACGTGTCTGGGACCCAACGTCAAGAAAACCATAGTGACCTGCGACTCCGGCGCGTATTCTCTTGCAGCCGGGGGAGGCAAAATGGAAATTACATCCAAGCAGGGCGCCGCCGCTCTTCCTATGCCTGTGGTCAACACAGACGGGCTTAAAGGGCTGGTGAACAGGTATTTCTATTTCGCGATGTCGCTACGGTGGCGCGGAATTACCCACGGGATTATGGGATAGGGCGCGGTTGAAGTGTCCCTTCTTGAATTGGCATGTCTTTGCGTCCTTCGCGGATTTTCCTGGCGAACTTCGCGGTTAAGAGCAAAGATCAACAGCCTTTAACCGCAAATGTCGCGAAGAAAATCCGCGCAGTTCGCTAAGAAAATCCCGGAACTGCGAGCCGCGGACACCAGTCCCCGGCAACCTTGCGCGTTGTGCTACCATCTACTGTTTTCTTCCGTTCCTGCCTTGCGGAAACGGAAGATTCCGGAACAGTAAGCCGCGCCGGAACGGAATCTGAGGGCCGTAATGAAAGATACTCTCGGTGTTCTTTTGGCAGGCGGCGCCGGTGAGCGCCTCTATCCTCTGACCCGCGATCGGGCCAAGCCAGCGGTAACCTTCGGTGGCATCTACCGCATCATCGATATCACGCTTTCGAACTGCCTGAACTCCGACCTGCGCAGGGTTTACATCCTCACTCAGTACAAGGCGCTGTCGCTCAACCGGCACATCCGTGAAGGCTGGAACATTCTGGGCCGCGAGGTTGGCGAATTTATTGAAGTATTACCGCCGATGAAGCGCGTGAGCGACCAGTGGTACCAGGGGACGGCCGACGCGGTGTATCAGAATATTTATTCCATCGGTTCGGAGCAGCCCAAATTTGTTTTGATTCTTTCCGGCGACCACATCTACAAGATGGATTACGGCAAGATGATGAAGCAGCATCAGGATTCGGCCGCCGACATCACGCTGGCGACGATTCAGATCGCTCCGGAAGAGACGTCGCGCTTCGGCGTCGTTGACGTCGACAAAGACGGCCGTATCAACGGCTTCGAGGAGAAGCCGAAAGAGACCAAACTGCGGTCGCATTTGAATCCGGAAAAAGTCTCGGCTTCGATGGGCATTTATCTCTTCAGCGCCGATGTGCTCATCCCGGGACTGCTGAAGGACGCCGAGGACCCGCAGTCCAGCCACGATTTCGGCAAAGACATTTTGCCCAGGATGGTCGATGACTACCGCGTCTTTGCCTACGACTTCGTCGACGAGAACAAAAAAGAAGCGCTTTACTGGCGCGATGTGGGGACGCTAGAGGCCTACTACGAAGCGAACATGGATATCGTTTCGGTCTCGCCGATTTTTAATCTCTACGATTCCGATTGGCCGATCCGAACACATCAGCGCCAGTATCCGCCGGCGAAGTTCGTCTTTGCCGAGACGGGACGCACCGGCACCGCGCTCGATTCCATCGTATCGAATGGATGCATCGTCAGCGGCGGCAGCGTGAAGAATTCCATCCTGTCGCCGGACGTGCGCGTGAATTCATATTGCGAAGTCGATCAGTCGATCCTGTTTTCACACGTCAGCGTCGGGCGGCGCTGCCGCATTCGGCGCGCCATCATTGACCGCGACGTGCACCTGCCCGAGGGCACAACTGTCGGTTTCGACGCCGAGGCCGACCGCCAACGCTATTTCGTCACCGAAAGCGGCATCACCGTGGTCACTCGCGATTATTCGCTGTTCGAAAATCCGGTTACGGTGGATTATTTCACTCCAGAGTAATTGCCCGGTGCGTCAACTTGTTCCCATCTTCGTGGCGCTGTTGTTCTCGGCAAACGCGGCCGCGCAAAGGACCATCTCATTCCCTACCGAAGACGGAGGTGTTATCTACGCCGACGTTTACGGAGAAGGCAATCGCGCCGTCTTGCTGGCCCATGGTGGTCAGTTCAACAAACAGAGCTGGGAGAAACAGGCGCGAGCCCTCGTCGCGGCAAGATTTCGAGTGCTGGCGATTGACTTCCGCGGTTACGGGAAATCGCACGGCCCTGGCGACTCCGATCCTGCGGATGCTCCGCTGCAATTCGATGTTCTGGCGGCTGTCCGCTATCTAAGAACAACAGGCGCGAAGACCGTGTCGATCGTCGGTGCCAGCATGGGCGGCGGAGCCGCCGGCGACGCGTCGATCCTGTCGCAGCCGGGCGAAATCGATCGCATCGTATTTCTCGGCTACGCGCCGAACGAACCGGCCGACAAACTTAAATCAGCCAGTTTGTTCATCGTGGCCCGCGACGACGCCAGCGGTGACGGGCCGCGCCTGCCCTGGATCGAGGCGCAGTATGAAAGAGCTCCGCAACCGAAAGAGTTGATTATTCTGGAGGGCTCCGCGCACGCGCAGTTTCTTTTCCAAACGGATCAAGGGGACGGCGTGATGCGCGAAATACTGCGCTTTCTTTCCGCGAAGTAAATTAAGCCGCCTGAACAAGAGCTTCGTTCGGGATGGGCTCGGGTCGCGCTGCCAGCAATTTCGTTCGCTCAAGATGTCGTCTCGCGAAGCTTCTATTTCCCCTGCTGAAGCGCTTGCGCCTGGTTGGCGACCAGCAACGCTCCCAACGCGCGAGCATCTTTCTCAACCGCGGCCAGTTGAGTTTGTGCGGCAGGCGATTTTGACTGCACATCAATCTCACCGATAGCCAGCCGGAGTTGCAACTCATAGAGCCTGTATCCGAACTTGTGCGCGGATAGCAGCGCACTTTCGAGTTCACGACGTGCATCTGCAGTCTTGCCGGATCTGGCCTTGACGCGTGCATCCGCGAGCGTCACTTCGTAGCGGGGAGCTTGCAAGGTGGGCTGCCGGACTAGATTGTTGGCCTTGTCTACGGCGGCCTGCGCCCCTTTCAAATCGCCCGCGCCGAGCAGATTTCGCGCCGCGAAAGCCAGCGCGGTAGCCTGATTCCCCGCGGAATTGGCTTTTGCAAACGCCGCTTCGGCTTGCCGGGCCAAAACTTCCCCGTCGGCATATCGTTTCTCGGCCACGGCAATCGCACTCAGCGACATTGTGACCTGCGCCGCAAAATCTTCGTCGTTGACTTCCTTGCACAAGGCAAGCGCCTGTTCGTAGCGCGCTTTCGAACCCGCGAGGTCTCCACTGGCGAAATAGGCGTCGCCGAGTCCTCCGATGGGGTACGCTTCGCCGCGACGGTAGTCGATCTCCTTGGTCATTGTGGCAGACTGCTCGAGATACTTGAAAGCTTCTTTGAGCTGGCCCATCTCCAGAAACAGATTTCCCAGATTGTTGAGCGTGGTCGAAGAGCCGCGCCGGTCGCCGATCTGGTTGAAGGAGGCGAGCGAATCCTGCTGCATCTTCAGCGCGCCCGTCAAATCTCCCAGACCGTCCAGTGCGTTGGCCATGTTGCCGTAGTCGCTGGCGAGCCCGACCGGATCGTTCAGTTCATGATCGAAGTTGAGGACCTGCGCGTAGTACCTCTCCGCCTCCCGTAACTTTCCTTCCTGATAAAACACGTTGCCTATGCGTTCATCGGCAGCCCGCAGACTCTGCTCGGCTCCGATTTCGCGGAAAACGGGAACTGCCTCTTCGAATTTTTTTCTGGCGCCTTCGTAATCGCCCTCATCGTAAAGCAGGTCTCCGACGATCAAGAGATTGCGCGCTGCACCGCGGCGGTCGCCAGCAGCGGCGAAGAGATCCCTGGCCCGGCTGGACACCTCAATCACTTTCTGCGATTCCCCCATGCGCTCCAGGGCCTCGGTCTCCTTCTGCAAGGCTTGCGCCACCAGCAGGTTCGCGCCCACGGCCTGGCCCCGGACCGCAGCGCGGTCCGCCATGGCCTGCTGGCGCTTAAAGTCGCTCAGTGACGCTGCGATGCCGGCCTCGGCAAGATCGATGCGAGCCGTATCGGCCTCAGGTGCGGCCAGCTTGCGAAGGGCCGCAAGAGTACTCTCCGCGTCGATGGCATGCCCGCTCTCCACCTGCGAGCGGATCAGGAATAATCCGTAGTCGACGTTGTCAGGAAAAAATTCCCAGAGAGCGCGAAAATTCTCGGCGGCCTGGGGTATTTCGGCCAGAATCTCGTGCGAGCGGCCCTCGATCAGCAGACGCTCTTCGCGAGAGGATTGCGCCGATAGATCGAGTGCCAGCTTCGCCTGCTCTTTCGCCTTGGCGTCATATCCCAAAGCCGCCCACGCCTCGGCCAATGCGGAATGCGTCGGAGCATGATTGGGATCGAGCGCGGCAGCCTTCTGAAGCAAATCGCGAGCGGCCAGGGCATCGAATAAACGCAATTTTTGCAGGCCTTCGGAGTAAAGCCGCGCAGCCTCGGGATTCGAGGGCAACGAGGCGCGAACCTGGGCCGACTGCTCGTCCGACAGAGCACCCACACCCAGAGTCGCACGCAGTTTTGTCCCTGCCCTGCTCACTAATTCATCGATCTCGGCTTCGCTGCCTTTCTCGGAGACTGAGGCAACCGTGTCGCCGGCGACCGTATCCTGCAAGCGCAAATCGAGACGCAAGACGCCGTTGCCCAAGGGAAGGTAGGACCCCACAACAACGTCGTCGCTGCCAAGATTCTGGCGAATCCGCTTCAGTGTCTGCTGGCTGAAACTATCGGCATCGGCGAGCGACAAGCTGACTTTCATCTGCGCGACGCTCTCGCCGGGAATGGTGCGCAGCTGATCTCCCTGGCTGAGTTCGGTGGTCATCATTTCTGAAAGTGCCGTCGAAAGCCATGACTTCTCGGGATTTGCCGACAGGTTTCTGAAACCCAGCACCGCTACCGAGCGGCGCCGGTTGCCCAGCGGAGTGGTATTCGCCTGCTGGCTGCGGCGCTTGGCGAAGAACAGATATCCGGCGATCGCGAGCACCAGGATCGCAGCGACCGTGGTGGCGATGAGCACTGCTTTTTCCGGCTTCCTCTTCGCCGGCCCCGAAGGAACCTCAGCCCACGTCGATGCCGAGGCTGGTCGCTCCAGGACGGCCACCAACTCGCCGGCAGTCTGATACCGAAGCGCGGGTTCACGAGCCAGCGCCTTCAGAATCACTTCGTCGAGCGCGACCGGCACGTCAGGATTCTGCTGGCTCGGGGGCGCCGGAGTCTGATTCAGAATTGCATTGATGACAAGAGCGGGCACGGTTTGCTGGAAGGGCCGCTTCCCGGTGGACATCTCGTAGAGTACGGCGCCAGCCGCCCAGATGTCGCTGCGCGCATCCGCCACTTCTCCACTCAACTGTTCGGGAGACATGTAGGGCAGCGTGCCGCCGCTGCTGTCCTGCGATTGCGTCATCGTCGCAGTTTGACCCTGATCGTTCGCATGGGATCTTAGTTGCGCCAGTCCGAAGTCTAGAATCTTCAGGCGGCCATCGGTGGTGAGGCGCAGGTTGCCGGGCTTCAGATCGCGGTGGACGATTCCCTGCTGGTGAGCCGCGGCGAGTCCGGAGGCGAGTTGCACTCCCAGGCGCACGACTTCCGCCGGCGGAAGCGGCCCTCTCACGAGCTTTACGTCGAGCGTGATGCCTGGGATGTATTCCGTAACCAGGAAGTCGGTGCCGTCCTGCGTGCCGAACTCATGCACGGTTGCGACGTTAGGATGGTTCAGGCGGCCCAGCGCGAGCGCTTCCTTGCGAAAACGTTTGCGGGCAATCTCATCCTCGAGAGAACGCCGGGGCAGAACTTTGATCGCAACGTCGCGGTCGAGTTGCTCGTCATGGGCGCGATAAACAACTCCCATCCCGCCCGCGCCAATTTTCTCGACGATCGTGTAGTGCGACAGCCTTTGCCCAATCATTCCCGTCCAGTGATCGAGTAAGAATACCAGTTAATCGGATAGTGAACCCAAGAGGTGCAACGTTGCATCTTCTTTGCGCCAACTTGCGATTTGGCGGCTGCCCGGCATGCGGAATCTGGTGGCTTGCCACGCTGGCGCAAGAAAAGCGGGCACCTGATCTTCCCAGGTGCCCATTCTTGCGGAATCGACCAGCCGTTTCGTTACTGCGGCTTTTCGTCGCGCTTGCGTTGCTCGTCCTCACGCTTCTTTTCTTCCGGTGTTTGCGGCTTGGGTTGAGGAGCCGTCTTCGCTGCCGGAGGTGTGCGTTGTTGCGGACGATCCGCAGCAGGATTGTCCGGACGCGCGGCGGGCTGGTTCCGGGGCTGCTCTGCTGGACGATTAGATTCGGGACGGTTTGGCTCCGGACGATTGTTCGGTTGCGCCGTTGCCGGACGATCGTTGCGCGCGGGCGGCGGTTCGGCGGGACGATTGGGTGCAGGATTATTCGACGACGGATTGTTGAGCTGCGGACGTGCAGGCTCAGGCCGCGCACTCTCCGGACGATTATTCGGCACCGGCTGATTCGGCTGCGGACGGTTCGGTTGTGGACGATTATCCGGAGCAGGCTGATTGGGCTGTGGCCGGTTCGGTTGCGGCTGGTTTGTCTCGGGACGATTCGGCGCCGGATGGTTGTCCGGACGATTCGCTGGTGCGGGCTGATTCGGCGGCTGGTTTGGCCGCGCCTGATTCGGTTGGGGTTGATTCGGCGCGGGCTGGTTGCCCGGTTGTGGCCGGCTCGGCTGTGCGGGCGCTCCGGGGCGCTCGTTTCCGGCAGGCTGGTTCCCTGGTCGATTCGCCGGCTGATTCCCGGGCTGGTTTGCGGGCTGACTGGCCGGTTGATTTCCCGGACGAGCCGGGGCGGGTTGTGCCGTCGCCGGTTTGCCGACAGGCGCCTGGCGCACGAGCGGGGATGCCGGAGCATTCGCGGGACGCAGGTTCCGCATCTGCTGTCGAGCTACCGCCTCACCGGGATGCTGCGTCAGGATCTGCTGCTTCGCGGCAAATGACGGACGCGGCGGCGGAGCTGCCGCCTTCGCAATCACTGGCCGGTTCGCAACCGCCTGCGGCGGCGCAGCCACATGATTCGCGGTGCCGGCATGAACTCCCAGCACAGCTTCCCGCACCGGAGCCACCGACGCTCTTGAACTGACTGGGGCCGAAGCAATCTCCCGAGCGTTGATCGTCACAGCCGCGCGGCCGACAGGCTGGGCACTGACGAATGCGCGCTGCGGCACCGCGGTCACGCCTCCGCGCACGTTCCGGTTTACGTAAGTAACGTTCGTGATATTCGTGGTTTTGTTGATGATGGTCGTGTTGTAGACGTTGGTGATCGTGACCTGGTTGACAGTCGTGTTCGAGACGTTGACGCGATTTACGTATCCACGGCTCACGCGATAGGACGGAACATAGACTTCGCGCGGGCCCAGCGGAAACCAGGCCATGTTGCCGCCGATCGCCACACCGCCTCCGCCGACGAAAACCACCAAAGCAGGCGCGTAGACCGGATGCACTTCGCGCGGTCCCGGAATCCATCCCCAGCGGCCCCTTACTGAAATCCAGCGGCCGTAGTGGAATGGGGCGTATCCCCAGCGGGCGTCGTCAACCCAGGTCCATCCCCAGGGATCGATCCATGCCCAGTGTCCATCGTGATACGGAGCCCAGTCCGCCGAGACTCTCGGATACCAGACCTGCCCGTACTCCGGTGTAGGACTCCAGTCGCCGTTATCGTCGAGATCTTCGAAGCCGACCACGTCGCGCGAGACGTAGCGTGCAGAGGGCGAGTTGTCGTAGCGGTGATCGCGGGCGTAGCACCAGTTGTCGAAGTCGTCAGGATTGCCGATCTGCTGCACTTCCGCATTCAGTGAATCAGTGCCGCTGAAAGTAGTGCGTTGACCGGTATGCAGGGTATAACTTTGTCCGTTTCCGGTGGACTCTCCGGCTCCATCACGGATGGTCACCACGGTGTAGTTGCCGTCTTCTGAGGCTTCCACGCGGTAACTGCCAGGCTGCGAAACCGTGAATGCCTGATTGGGCGTATCGATTTCGAAAACGTCGTTCTGATCGAGGCCATGCACTCGAAAATTAATGGTCCCTGAACTCAGTTCGATCTGCACCGTATTGTCGTCCAGATTGAGGAAAGAGAATCCGGTGTTGGCAGCGAGATCGATGGTGGCCGATCCCAGCTGCACTTCGGCGCGTGAATCGTGGTCGGCCCAAAGTTTGTCGCCAGTGGTCATCGGACGGTTTGGAACCGCTTCCACCCATTCGGTTTCTCCTGCCGGCTGAAATGAAACCGACCCTTCCATGTAGCCCAGCCGCGCAACACGGCTCGGTGGATCGTCCTGATCTTGATTCTGATCTTGGTCTTGCGCCTTTGCCTGCGGGGAAAATACTGCGGTTAAGAACGTAATTGCGACGAGCGCACTTGCCAGGGTCAGCGCTCGATTCCAATGGGAGACGGCTTTCGCCAAATTTCGTTTCATAAATTGATCACCCTATTCTGGACACGGAATGCCGCGTCCGAACCACGCCCAATCAAAAGCTGACTGGTTTCCACACGCGCTTACGCGCGCACCTTAACCAGTTACAAGACTTTGTACGTTGGATGCATTTGAACACACTTCACGGCCTACAGTGGTTCCGGTACGGTTGCTGATTGCTTTCTAATCTGCCGATTCCAGACTGGGCGATTTGGACACCGAGAAAAACTACCGCTTCGTAGGGACTCAGGCGCAGCCGCGTAATCTGCGCGGATGCGCTGCTACAATCCCTGTTTCTCGTTCATGCTCGGTTTAGCTGCGAACTGCAAGGCTCACCATGACGTACTGTCATGTGAGCGGGTAGAAAGTTGTCAGTTTTTCTGATCCGCCAGATCGAGTCTCAGTCGTCGAGTAGCGGCAATTTTCCGGGGAGTGCAAGTGGAAGATGTCCAGGTCATTGCGATGCTGGTCCGGCGGTGTATTGCCGGCGACTCCGCCGCCTGGGAGGAAATCGTGCAGACCTATAACCGGCGTATCTACAACATTTGCTATCGTTTTGCCGGATCAGGCGACGACGCCGAAGATCTCACGCAGGAAGTCTTCATCAAGATGTATCGCACGCTTCCGAGCTACGACCACACCAAAGGCGCGTTCGTCACGTGGGTAACGACGATCACACGCAACCTGCTGGTTGACCACTTCCGCAAGACCAAACAGGACCGTATGACTGACTCGATCGACTCGTCTGCCTCGGAACATGAGGACGCTCAGCCGCTCAGTGAGCAGATCCCTGACCAATCCGCTCCCCCGGACGCCCGCGTACGCAGCCGAGAGGTCGAGGAGACCGTGCACGCGGCCCTGGCCAAGCTTTCCCCAGAGCTTCGGGAAGCAGTGATTCTAAGAGACTTACAGGATATGGACTATCGCGAAATTGCAACTGTTTTGAAGGTTCCGGAGGGTACCGTGAAATCACGAATAAATAGAGGGCGCGCGGAACTTGCGAGGCTCCTACAACGTACCTATAGGCAGGTGATGTGATGCCAGACCAGACCAGTAACGGAATGCAGTGCCACGAGTTCGATTCTCTGCTCGTGGACGCCATTGATGGCGTCCTGGGCGGGAACGAACTTAGCCGATTCCAGGCGCACGCCGGAAGTTGCAAGGCGTGCGGCCCGCTGCTCGCCGAAGCAAAAGCGGGCCACAGCTGGCTGAAGGGTCTCACGGAGGTGGAGCCTCCAGCCAACCTGGTCAGCAACATCCTGGCATCCACAACGGGCGTTGACACCCAACGCCTGCGGGTGAATGCTCGCGCCGCCCAGCCTCGCATTTCGTGGCTGGAGCGCGTGCAAGCCTCGCTTTCCGGATACATCGAGCCGATCTGGGCTACGGTCCGCCAGCCGCGCTTCGCCATGTCGTTTGGCATGGCGTTCTTCGCGCTGTCGGTGGGCCTGACGGTCGCGGGCGTGAAGCCTGCCGATCTGGCCAACATCAGCTTGCGTCCGGCAGCGATCCGGCACACGTACTACAACACGCAAGCGCGTGTTGTCAGGTACTACGACAACATCCGGGTCGTTTACGAGATCCAGGCTCTGGCGCGGCAAGTCAAGCGTAACGTCTCGCCCGCCGAACCCGGACCCGCAAAACAGAAAGACCACAAGAACGACACAACGCAACAGCCCGAGCAGAAACAAGAGCGCAATTACAGCCAGATTGATAACGATCTCATCCTGGCCAGCGCTCCTGTGGGTCCCTCTGTCCAAGGTCTGCGAGGCAACGATCTGCCTGTAGTGTCGGTGACCATGTACAGGAGGTTCGTATGAACTGCGCCACGCACAGCGATACTGCTGCAGTGGCCTTCTGCCGCACCTGCGGCAAGCCACTTTGTCAAAACTGCACCCGCGACGTCCGCGGAGTGATTTATTGCGAGTCTTGCCTGGCCGCGCGCCTGGACGGAACCGCACCGGCGGCGGCGTTCGTTCCCCCCGCAGGGTTTGTGCCGCCCGCGCAGACGGTCTTTCCGCCAGCCGGGACTGTACCTGGCATGAGGGCTCCGGTAAGCTCCGGCCCCAATCCCGCGGTCGCAGGAATTCTCGCGGGATTCTTTCCCATCGGCGTAGGCGCGGTCTATACCGGCCAGTACGCCAAGGGTCTGGCGCACTTGGTCATCTCAGTATTGATGATCATGGGAGTCAGTTCGGACGAAGTCCCATGGCAAGTGAAAACGATCCTTGGCATCTCGATGGGATTTTTCTATGTCTACCAGATCATCGATGCGATTCGCAGCGCCAAGGCTCTCCAAACGGGAGAGCCCGCGCCTGATCCTTTTGGGCTAGGGCAAATATTTGGAGCTGGCGAGACATTTGACGGCGCCAAGGTTCCCGCTGGATCAGCAGTTCTGATCGGTTTAGGTGTGCTGTTTCTGCTGCACACGGTCGGGATATTCACGTTTAGCATCGATCGTTTCTGGCCTCTGATCCTGATTTTCCTCGGTGTCTGGCTCTTTGCGAAACAGTGGGGTCTAATCGGGGGTCGGACCACGGCATGCCCTTGCGAACGTTGCCGCACCAAGAAGGTGATGGGACCCGCGATCTTGGTAACGTTGGGCGTAGTCTTCCTGATCGGTTTCTGGCACGCCTGGCCGGCCCTCCTGCTGGTGATTGGCGTGGTCAAACTGATGCAGAGCAACGCATCGTCTGAAGGACACTTTGGCCCGTTCCCACCCGGGACACTGCGTACGGGGATACCGGGAATACCGGGCGTTCCACCCGCGGCGCCGCCGGCTCCGTCGGCAACGCCGAATCCTGGTCCGTCAGCGTCTTCTGGTTCTGGCGAGGTAAACAACAATGTCTAGCCCTATGCCGACTCCGGGCATTCCGCCCGTCCCTCCTCTGCTGCCGCGGCGCCGCCGTTCGTTTGCTGGCCCGCTGGTGCTGATCGTGCTCGGCATCGTGTTCCTGCTGGGCAACATGCACATGCTGTCGTGGTTTCGCATTGGCATCTGGTTCTCGCACTACTGGCCGGTGCTGCTGATCCTGTGGGGGGTCGTTAAGCTGATCGAACACCAGCAGGCCCAGAGAGCGGGAGTTCGCGCTCCTGGGATCGGCGCGGGTGGTGTTTTTCTTGTGATCATGATCGTGGTGTTCGGTTTGGCTGCGACCCAGGTCGAACGGGTCAACTGGTCGGGGTTGCGCGACCAGATCAACATGGACGACGACGATTTCTCCAACATCTTCGGCGAAACTTACAACTTCGACGATCATCTGGAGCAGGATTTCCCCGCGGGCGCGAGCCTGAAGGTAATCGACACTCACGGAGCGATCAGCGTCCACGCCTCCGACGACAACAAGATCACCGTGGTAGTGCGCAAGCGGGTGGGCGCGGAAAACCAGGGCGATGCCGACGATTACAACCACAAGACCAGGCCCACGATCACCACGATCGGCGGACTGGTCACGCTCAATGCCATGGCTGAGGCTGCGGGAGACCATCCTGTAGAGGTTGATCTCGACATTTCGTTGCCGCGGAAGGTGCCAGTCACGATCAATTCGCGCCGCGGCGATGTGAACCTGGTTGGCCGCGACGGCAATGTCGACATCGCGACGCAACACTCCGACACGTCGGTCGAGGACGTCAATGGCAATGTGAAAGTGAGCCAGGAAAAAGGCTCAGTGAAAGCCGAGCAAATTACCGGCGATGTGCACGTCGAAGGGCGGGTTAATGAAGTATCGCTCGCCGACATAAAAGGGGCCGCGCAGTTGGACGGTGAATTTCAGGAGAGCGTGAAGCTGGCGCGCATCTCGAAAACCGTAACCTTCAAGTCTTCACGCACCGACATGGAATTTTCACGCATCGACGGCACGCTCGATCTCGACTCGGACGATCTGCACGCGGAGGAGATCACCGGTCCCCTGCACCTGACCACGCGCTCGAAGAATATTCGGCTCGACAGCGTTTCGGGCGACGTTCGCTTGCAGGACGACAATGGCACGGTCGAAGTGACCATGCGCACGGTGGGCAATGTGCAGATCGACAATCGCAATGGCGATTTACAGTTGAGCCTGCCTGAAAAAGCCAGCTTCCGGCTGGACGCGCGCACGCGCGATGGCGAAATTCAGTCTGACTTTGGCGAATTGAAAGTCAACAACGACGAGCACGAAGCGAAAGCCAGTGGCAGTGTGGGCAACGCCACAGCTCATATCGTGCTCAACAACGAACACGACGGCATTGAGATTCGCAAGGCCGGCGCCGTACCCCCAAAACCGCCTGCACCTCCAACGCCTGGCACTAAAGCCGGCAAGACTTTGCCTGCGCCGAAAGACAACGTGGAGCCCACGGAGAACTGAGGAAAGAGGCTCCTGTAAATCGAGTGTTGCTTCCGTATAGCGTAGCCATACACTATACGGGTGATCCTAAGCTATCGGCACAAAGGACTAAAGAAGTTGCCGAGAGTGGATCAAGAACGGGAATTCAGCCCAAGCACTCCGAGAGATTGAGAAGACTTCTCACGGCGCTGGACGTCGCAACCCACCCCGACGACATGAACGCTCCGGGAAACAACTTGCACCCGTTGAAAGGTCAGTTGGAAGGCCATTGGTCGGTCACGGTGAGTGGCAACTGGCGGGTGACATTTCTGTTTGAGGGAGAGGATGTCATTCCGGTCGACTACCAGGACTACATTGGGGGCAGATGATTTTTAATCCAGTACATCCCGGCGAAGTCTTGCGAGACTATCTTGAGGGCATCAGCGTAAGGGAGGCGGCGGAACGGCTCGGCGTCACCCGCGCGCACCTGTCGCGAATTCTGAACGGGCGAGCTGGCATCACCGCGCTAATGTCGTTGCGTTTGTCGGCCGCGCTAGGAACCTCGCCAGATTTTTGGCTCAAGATGCAGGTCCAACGCGATCTCAGGTTGGCACAAAAAGCCGGCACGCCCAAGGTGCGACGGTTCCCGCGACTTGCTCGCCGTGCCGCGTCAGGGCGTACCTAGGGTTTACGATGGGGTTACGATTTAAAGCCTAGCAAATTCAATTTCTCGTTCGCCAGCTTTTCAGCCTGCGCGACCACGTCATCCTCAGTCATTGAAGTGGAATCGATCACGACAGCGTCGCCAGCGGCCACCAGCGGAGACACAGCGCGTGTGCGGTCGCGCCGGTCGCGGTCGCGGAGCTCAGCAGCCACGCCGGAGGCCATCTCACCCTTGATTTTCTGCTGTTCCATACGGCGCTGCTCGCGGACTACCGGATCGGCGTCCAGAAATATCTTCAGGTCGGCGTCCGGAAAAACTTTGGTTCCAATGTCGCGGCCCTCCATGACCACGCCGCCCCCCGCGCCCATCGCACGCTGATGCGAGACCATCCACGCCCGCACTCCAGGGTGCACTGACACGCGCGATGCCGCCTCGGTGACATCCCGCTCCCGAATGCGCGACGACACATCGCGGCCGTCGAGCAGCGTGCGGTTGCCGCCGATTGTAGGTTCGAGTTGAATACGCGAATGCTCGGCCAGTTTGACCAGAGCCGGTTCATCTTCGAAGGACAGATCGTTGTCGATCGCTTTCAAAGCCAGCGCACGATACATCGCGCCACTTTCCAGGTTCACGTATCCCAATTTGCGCGCCAGCCGCGACGCAACCGTGCTTTTGCCTGCACCCGCCGGGCCGTCGATGGCGATAATCAGCTTGCGGGAGCCGGGTTGCTGGGTCGAGGGATCGCTCATTGTTGAAGCTGTCGGGAAGTTGAACTAAAGACTGACGAAGTTACAGATTGTACACGGGTCAGGTGAATTCCAAACCGACGGACACAGAAGGCACGCGGAACACGGCGGGTTGCCTCACAGGCGCAGCAATTGCTGGCTTACGTCCTGTTCGGCTTGGGCAATGTTTTCCGGCTTGCCGAGATCGCGCCAGTAATACTCGTCGGCGCGGAAGGCGCAGATTTTCTCTCTCTGCGCGGCCAGGCGCAAGTAGGAATCGATGATCGAGAATGAGCCCTCCTCGGTCAGCAGCGGCAGCAAGCGCGGCGAAATCACATGGATGCCGGAGAAGGCCAGCGGCTCCGTCTGCCGCGCTGGACGCGCCATCTGCGTCTCCCCGCCGCGCCCAGCACGCCGCCCGCACAGCAGATCTTGCTCATCGAACAATAGATAGCGCGAGGTTTCGCGATCCTGCACCGCCAAGGTGGCGAGCGCCTGATTCTCTTTGTGGAACTTCAGCACGCGTCCGAGGTCAATGGTACTGACGACATCGACGTTGTGCAGAAGGAAGGACTGCTCCGCCTGGCTCGCATCTTCCAGAAAGAACCATGCTGCTTTTTTCAGACCGCCGCCGGTGTCCAGCAAAACATCTTCGCGCGACAGCTCAATTCGCATGCCGAAGTTGTCATTCTTTCTTAAGTACGCGACGACGAGATCGGCGAAGTGATGAACGTTGACGATGACTTCGCGAACACCAAATCCGCGCAACCGTCGCAGCGTGATATCGAGCAGCGTTTGTCCGGAGACTTCCACGAGGGCCTTTGGACGATCGTCGGTCAGAGGGCGCAGCCGCGTGCCCAGGCCGGCGGCCAGAATCATGGCCTTCATATTCCGATCCGCTGTCCGATTCGCTCCGCCTTGGCCTTGCCCTCAGGTTGCTCGGACTCCATTCGTTCCAGTTCGCGATGCCGCACGATTACTTCGACGCCTGCCCGGGTACGCAGATGCTTCGCCAGTTGTTCGGCAAGGTATACCGAGCGGTGCTGCCCGCCAGTGCAGCCGAACGACACCATCAGGTTCTTGAAGCCGCGCCGCTGCCACTCGCTGACATGAGCGTCCACTAACGAGGTCACATCCGCCCTAAATCGATGCACGCTTTCCTGCTGGTTGAGGTAATCGATCACAGGGGCGTCCTTGCCCGTAAGGTGCTTGAAGCGATCTTCGCGGCCGGGATTGGGCAGGCTACGTCCATCAAAAACAGGCCCGCCGCCATTGCCGGTGTCGTCAGCCGGCAGACCGCGATGAAACGAAAAGCTGACAATTCGGACGACGAGACTGTCCGCATCCGAAGCCAGCCCTTGCAGTTTCTCCGAGGCCAGCATGCCGTGGAAAGCGTCCATCAGCGCTGGGAGTTCGATCGGCAGCGTGACGTTGTGCAACAGCCAGCGCAGATTTTTCAGCGCGTAAGGCACGCTCTGCAGGAAATGCACTTTGCGTTCGTAGAATCCCCGAAAACCATACGCCCCCAACGCTTGCATGATGCGGATGTAAACGTAGGCATAGTAGTGCCGCATGAAAGCGTCGCGCTTCAGATCGATGAGACCGGTGACACTGTCGAGATAGTGATCGAGCAATTCTTGACGTAGTTCCGGAGGCAAGTCGGCTTTCGCGTCGTAGAGCAGAGAGGCAACGTCGTATTGCAGCGCGCCCTTGCGTCCACCCTGATAGTCCAGGAAAAATGGCTGTCCCGCGGGAAGCATGATGTTGCGCGATTGAAAATCGCGGTAGAGAAAGTACTCGTGGGAGGCGCTTAATAGAAAGTCCGTCAGGCGGCTGAAATCGTCTTCCATTGCCTGCTCGTTGAACGGAATGCCCGCGAGCCGCAGGAAATAATATTTGAAATAGTTCAGATCCCAGGAGATCGACTGGCGGTCGAAGCTCTCCCGCGGATAGCAGACTTTGTAATTCAGATCGCGACCAGCCTCGATTTGAAAACGCGGCAGGGTCGAAATGACTTTCCGATAGATTTCAATGGCCTCCGGCTCGACGGTTGGGCCGCTGCGATGTTTCGACACATACTCAAACAGCGTCGTGTCGCCCAGGTCTTCTTCGAGATAAGCGCCGTGATCCAGGTCTTGGGCATAGATCTCCGGCACAGGTAGACCATGCTTGCGGAAATGGCGGGAGAATTCCAGGAAGGCGGCGTTCTCTTCGCGCACATCGTAGAGAATGCCGATCGCGCTGATTTGTTCGTGGCCAGTTTTGCCGCCGGGCTTTTCTGCGAATAGACGAATGATTTTTCGTCCCGATCCGCCGAGTTGCCCCTGCAAAGGCTGAATCCGTCCGACCGGCGCTTTGAAGTGCTGTTCGAAGAGTTGCTGGAGAATATCCATGAATTTGGATTGCGCGGTTGTCCGCGCTTCATCCTACGACAACACCCCAAGATAACATTGAAAATGGCGTTGAAAAGATAGCGAATCTTGATCGCCGGAGCGTGAACTTCTGGCGCGGGATTACAGCTTCAGCTCCATATATAACGCGCCTGCGATGGGATTCGCGCAATACGCGGCGATTTCCTGGAAGCCGATTCTGCGATACATCGCGACAGCGTCTTTCATGACCGGCTCGACGGTGTCGAGGCGCATGCGCTGGTAGCCGATCTGGCGGGCCTCGGCGATGATGCGATCAGCCAGCGCGCGGCCGAATCCCTTACCGCGGAACTGCGGACGCAGGTAGAGGCGCTTCATTTCACAGATTCCCGCGTTGAGCTTGTGCAGTGCTACGCAGCCGGCAAGTTGGCCGTCGAAGTCCGCCAACAGAAGGCGGCCGGTGGGGGGTGCATAGTCGCCGGGAAGGCTGGCGAGTTCCTGATCGAAGTTCTGAAAGCACAGGCTGAAGCCGAGGGATTGCGCGTATTCGAGGAATAGCTCGCGGGCTTGGGCGATCTGCGAAGCGGATTCGGCTTGGGCGAACGTCAAACCCTTTGCCACAGGGGCCACAGAGCGGATCAGAGGTGTGATCTGTGTGGCTTTCATGCGCTACCTGTGACCTCTGTATCCCCGTGGTTAGGATCTGCGTCCTATCCCATCAGCATGCCGCCGTTTACATTCAGCACGTGCCCGGTGATGTAAGCGGCATCGTCCGAAGCCAAGAAAGCTACGGCGGCAGCAACATCCTCAGGAGATCCCACGCGGCCGAGCGGAATCTGCTTGACGGCGCTCTGTTTGAGTTCATCGCTCAGCACGGCCGTCATGGGGGTTTCGATGAATCCGGGAGCGACGGCGTTGCACGTAATGCTGCGTGAGCCCACTTCGCGGGCGATCGCCATGGTGAGGCCGATCAATCCAGCCTTGGACGCGGAATAGTTCGCCTGCCCGGCCTGGCCCATTTGTCCGAAGATGCTGGTGATGTTAATGATGCGCCCCCAGCGTTGCTTGAGCATGGAACTGATGACCTGCTGAATGCAGAGATATGCCGACGTCAGATTGGTTTGCAGCACGGCGTCCCAGTCGGCGCGCTTCATGCGCATGACGAGCTGGTCGCGGGTGATGCCGGCGTTGTTGACCAAAATATCGATCTTGCCGAATTGCGTGATTACTGCCTTCACCGTGGATTTTATTTGTTCCTCGTCGCCAACGTCGAGATGAAAGGCCGCGGCCTTCCCGCCCGCGGCGGTGATTTCGCTGGACAGTTCGTTCAGTTTGTCCTGATTACGGGCGGCGAGCGCTACGGTGGCACCTTCTTTGGCGAGCCTGAGGGCGCTGGTGCGTCCGATGCCCTGCGACGCGCCGGTGACGAGGGCTACTCGTCCGGTTAGGGACATTCGTATTCCTCCGATTCAATCGTCGAATGATTGCGGAACGCTGAATTATACGCGGCGGCGCGTTCAATCGACGCATCGCACCGGTCAGATCAGGACCTCAAGGCGGCCGAAATGCCCGGCTTAGACAGCGCGTTGCCAATTCACAAGCGCGACGCGTACCATTCCAGCACTCCTATGCCTCAACCTGTGACGAATGATGTGATCCCGATGCCTGAGCCTTCCGACAAGAAATCTGCTGAGGTCGTTCCCATTTCCGGTGCGGGACACCGCTCTACGCAGCGGGCTTCCGGCGCGGAAAGCCCTGCGACGATCGAAAAAGTCGAAGCACCTGCTCCGGAAAAAACGGCCGAGCCTTCCACCGAGGTCTTCGCCGTATTTGGCGTCGAACCCGAGATCCAGGCTTATGCCATGGCCAAATATTCTCGCTCGTCGCTGTCGATGAAAGAGTCGCTGCGCGAGATCAGTTCGCAGAAGGCGGAGAAGTTTCTCAACACGTTTTATTTTCAGTATGGGCACCGATCGATTGCCGACCTGGCGCATATTGCGCTGGCGGTTGAGCGGCTATCGATTCTGGCGGCGATCGAATTGGCCGACGAGCAGCGCTGGGATGGGCAGGAGCGGTCGACCCGCTATCAGGATTTCAGGAAGAGCGGATATTTTACTCCCGATTTCGGAGCCGATGCTGAGGCGCGGACCCTCTATCGCGAGACGCTCGACAGCCTGTTTGCCGAATATGACGCGCTTTCGGCGCACATGACGCAGTATCTGATTAGCATCACTCCCAAGCCCGCCGACATGAAGCAGGACGCGTACGAACGCACGCTGAAGGCACGAGCGTTCGACATCACGCGCTACTTGCTGCCGTTGGCGACCAACACTTCGCTGGGCGAAATCGTCAACGCTCGCACGCTGGAGACGCAGGTCGCGCATCTGCTCTCGCATACGCATCGGGAAGTACGTACGCTCGGTGAATCGCTCAAGAAAGCCGCGACCGGGGCGGCTTACAACGTGAATGCGGATTCTTTGCGCGATCTGGTCGAGAGAATTCGCGTGGTGAATCCGGAACTGGGTGCACAGGCCGAGCAGGAGTTGCTGCGCGAAGTGCGAGTGGCGCCGACGCTGGTGAAGTATGCCGATCCGAATGAGTACGAAATGGCGACACGACGCGATTTGCGCCAGGCGGCGCGCGAACTGATGAAGAGCGAGTCGGTCGCGCCCTCGAAGGCCATCGTCGATCTGCTCGATGACGAACCGCTCGAAGTCGAGATCGCGACCACACTGCTCTACGAGCATTCGCATCATTCTTATCGCCAGCTGCGGCAGGCGCTACAGGTTTCCGGGGAGAGATATCGCCGCGAGATTATTGACCTCGGCTTGCGCCATCGCGGCAAACACGACGAGATGCTCCGCGGATTCCGTGCAGGTCAGCAATTCCGCTTTGACATGCTCATGGATACCGGCGCCTTCCGCGACATGCACCGGCATCGGCGCTGCATCCAGGTGATGCAGGGATTCACTACGCAACACGGCTACGAAATGCTGCTCGACCTGGAAGACGCCGGAGTAAGCGCGCGCTTTGCCGCAGCCATGCGCCGCACGCAAACGGCTGTGGAGACGATCGCGAAGCGCGAGACTCCGGAGTCAGAAGAGAATGCCCAGTACGCGATTCCGTTGGCCTTCCGCAAGCGGGCGCTGTTCAAAATGGATTTCGCTGAGGCGGTCTACATCTCGGAACTGCGCACCACGCCCGCGGGGCATGTATCGTACCGCAACGTGGCCTATGCGATGTATGAAGCTGTGGCGAGGAAGTATCCGGCGCTGGCCAAGTATTTTCGGGTGCACGATGTGAGCGCGCCGGTGGATTTGCTGCAGAGGTAACGAATTCCATACGAAGCGATCAATGCCGGCAGCATCAGGATCTACAGGTTCGCTTCCAACTCGACCTCTTCGTGAAGAGGAAATCGAGCTCATTTCCTTGCTAATTCTCCGAACGGCAAATCGTGAGAACCTTCAGAGTTCTCTCCCATCGTCTCGGGTGATGGACATGAGGGACGGGAATATGGGGAGCATTTGCTTCGCCGGAGATGAACGTCGAATCTTCGGCAAAGCCTTAGCAGAAGCCCACTATACGGATGAGGATGGGGTCTGCGTAAGCATCGCCATCAACACTGACGATAAGGGCGATCTGTTTGAAGTCGATTTCTGGAAGGTAGATTTCTCGCCGCTGAAACGCTATCCCAAGCCGTCGGATCTCCGCGTCGGAGTTCTGACCAGCGAGTTGTAGCAATCTCTAGATTTATCTTGTCCCTGCCAGTCTGCGCAGCTAGAATCTAGTTTGAGAGCCATCCATGCCGCGTTCCGTCAAAATCGCTCCGGAAATCGATGCCAAGCTTTACGAAGAACTCGTCTCCGTGGCCAAGGAGAACGGGCAGTCCCGGCGTTTTGTGCTGGAGCGGGCGCTGGAGCATTACCTTCACAATGTGGTCCCTTCGCAGCGCATGGTCAGGCCTGAGGTGATGGCCGCCTACCGCCGCTCCAACGAAAAGTATCGCGAGCTATACAAGAAACTGGCGAAGTGATGGCCGAGCGCGTCTACCTGACGGTGGCTGAAGTCATCGCGATCCACCATAACCAGATTGAGGAGTATGGCGGCATCCACGGCTTGCGCGACCAAGGCGCACTGGAAGCCGCTGTATTCCGCCCGCAAACGGGCTATTACAACGATGTGAGCGAAGAGGCCGCCGCGCTTTTCGAGTCACTCGTAAATAATCACGCGTTCCTGGACGGCAACAAGCGAGTGGGCTTTGCCGCCATGCACACGTTTCTCCTGGTGAACGACTTCGACCTGACCGTGAGCAGCAAAGCCGCCTTCGCATTCATGATCAAGACGATGGAGGAAGGCAAATTCCGCTTCGCGCTGCTCCATGAGTGGATTTCCGCGCACATCGCGCCTCTTGGAAGGTAATCGCGCCGGTCATCCTGAGGCAGCGGAGTCCTGGGCTTTGCCGAGGACTCCCAACGAAGGATCTCTGCAAATTGCTAGCTCCACCAATTTTGCGGCCAGTTGCACAGGTCCTTCAGGCCGCCAAAAGCGCGGCCCTCAGGATGACAACTGTAAGGGACGCCGCACGAGCCGTTGCCCGTTTTGGGATGATTTCCACTGTTTATTATCAGATTCGCCTTTTCTTCGCTTCAATCTGTATGTATAATCCGGCCAGTTAGAGTTTCCACATTTTATTAGGAGCCACACTTCCATGGCGGATGAACGCGGCAAGGCGATTGAGCTGGCGGTTGCGCAGATCGAAAAGCAGTTTGGAAAAGGCTCGATCATGCGGTTGGGGTCGAAAGAAGCGATCGTCCCTATCTCGGTGATCTCGACCGGCGCAATCTCGTTCGACTCAGCCCTGGGCGTAGGCGGCTTTCCCCGCGGACGCGTGGTCGAAGTCTTCGGCCCGGAATCTTCGGGCAAGACCACCATCACGTTGCAAGTAATCGCCGAAGCGCAGAAGACCGGCGGCATGGCCGCATTCGTGGACGCCGAACACGCGCTCGACCCCGGGTACGCCAAGAAGCTGGGAGTCGATGTCGACAACCTGCTGGTCTCGCAGCCCGACTATGGCGAGCAGGCGCTGGAAATCACCGAAGCGCTGGTCCGCTCGAACGCCATTGACGTTCTGGTTGTGGACTCGGTGGCCGCGCTCGTGCCGAAGGCCGAACTTGACGGCGAAATGGGCGACAGCCACATGGGACTGCAAGCTCGCCTGATGTCGCAGGCGCTGCGGAAACTGACGGGAACGGTTTCCAAGTCGCGCACCTGCCTGATCTTTATTAACCAGATTCGCGAGAAAATCGGCGTGATGTTCGGAAATCCGGAGACGACCACCGGCGGCCGCGCGCTGAAGTTTTATTCGTCCGTCCGCGTGGATATTCGCCGAATCGCGGCGATCAAAGAAGGCGACGTGGTCACCGGTTCGCGCACGCGTGTGAAAGTCGTGAAGAACAAAGTCGCGGCGCCATTCCGCGAAGCCGAGTTCGACATTCTTTACGGCGAAGGCATTTCGCGGGAAGGCGATCTGCTCGATCTGGCGGCGAACAATAACATCGTCGAGAAATCCGGCTCCTGGTACAGCTACAAGACCGAACGCATCGGCCAGGGCCGCGAAAATGCTCGCCAGTTCCTCAAAGACAATAAGGATGTCATGGCCAAGATCGACGCCGAAGTGCGCAAGGCTTTGGGATTGCCCGGAGCGCTGCCGCAGCCGACAGCAACTCCAACGCAGTCCCAGGGAGCCAAGGTCGCCACGATGCCGACGGCAGCGGAGACGGTAAAAGCGCCGATCGTCGCGGCGAGGCGCTGAACTAAACTAAGAAGAACCGTATGGCGCGGGCACTCATGCCCGCGAGGCCTTCGTCACTGCCCGCTTGGCGGGCAGGAGTGCCTGCCACACAAGCATCGTGTCTCCCGAATTGCCATTCTTACTCCCGCCCGCATAAAATCGCTATTGCTCCAGTGCTACGCACATCAAGCCCCGCCACGCTTGTGAGGATGATTGAATAAGGGTATCGCCATTTATCCCGGTTCGTTTGATCCGCCCACCAATGGGCATCTCGATCTGATTGAGCGGGGCAGCCAGATTTTTGAAGAGCTAGTGGTCGCGATTCTCCGGAACTCGGAGAAGAGTCCGATGTTCAGCGTGGCCGAGCGGCTGGAAATGTTGCGGGCGCTGACGGCGGATTTGAAGAACGTCCGCATCGACACCTTCAATGGACTGATGGTGGAATATGCCAAGTCAATCGATGCGATTTGCATCCTTCGCGGCATTCGGGCCATCAGCGATTACGAATATGAACTGCAGATGGCGCTGATGAATCGCAAACTCGAGCCTACGCTTGAAACCGTGTTCATGATGCCCGCCGACAAATATTCGTACGTGAGTTCGCGGCTGGTGCGGGAAGTGGCGCAGGCAGGCGGTCCGGTGAAGGGGTTAGTGCCGGACATTGTGGATCAGAAGCTGCGGGAGAAGCTCGATCCCGCGTACAAGCTGCAGGACAAAGTTGTGAGCGAAGTCCCACGAAGAAGGAAGAAAAAAGCATGACTACCGCAACCACGGAAGCGCTGAAACTCACTGAACGCATCAATCGCATCGAGCCCTCCGCCACCATGGCGGTCGTGGCCGAGGCCGACAAACTGCGTTCGCAGGGAATCGACGTAGTCGATTTTGGCGCGGGGGAGCCGCACTTCCCGACACCGCAGCACATCAAAGACGCGGCCATTGCTGCGATTCATGGCAACTTTACGAAATATACAGCCGTGGCCGGAACGGCTGAGCTGCGCGACGCGATCGTGCGCAGGCACCACGCCGACTTCGCGTCGGATTACCGGCGCGAGGAAGTGATCGCATCGACCGGTGGCAAGCATGCGCTGTTCAATGCGATTCAGGTTCTGGTCGATCACGGCGACGAAGTGATTCTGCCGGTGCCGTACTGGGTTTCGTTCAAAGATATTGTGGGTTACGCCGGCGGGCGTTGCGTTCTGCTCGAGTCGGATGAGGCACAGGGATTTCGCGTCACTGCGGAAATGGTGGCGAGTCTGATTACATCGCGAACCAAGGCTATCATCCTCAACTCTCCGTCCAATCCTTCGGGCGCAGTGATGAGTCCCGAAGACATGACTGAGGTGGTTCGGATCGCGCATGAGCGCGGCATCTGGGTGCTGTCGGACGAGTGCTACGTCTATCTGAATTACACGGGCAAGAATTTTTCTGTCGGTTCGCTCCGCGAGCATAAAGAGCGGCTGGTGGTGCTCGGATCGCTGTCGAAGACTTATGCCATGACCGGCTGGCGCCTGGGATATGCGCTCGCGCCCGCGTCCGTAACCAGCGCGATGGCGAAATTGCAGAGCCAGTCCACGTCGAATCCGACGTCGATCGTGCAGAAGGCAGCCGTAGCCGCGCTCAACGGACCGCAAGAATGCGTCGAACAAATGCGGCGGGAATACATTGCGCTTCGCGATCACGTAGTCAACGGACTGCGCTCGATTCCGGGTGTGAACTGCACGCTGCCTGAGGGCGCGTTCTATGCCTATCCGAATGTCTCGTCATTCTTCGGCACGGGCGGTCTCAAGGCGGCGTCTGACGTGGCCGGACGGCTATTGCGTGAAGCTCATGTCGCCGTGGTTCCCGGGGAAGGCTTCGGCACGAGCGATCATATTCGGGTCTCGTATGCTACATCGAAATCTGAGTTGGATCGCGGGCTGGACCGCATGCGGAAATTTTTTGCCGGTCTCTGATTCCAAAAGGTTGGCAGGTTCCCAGGGCCGTTCCATCCGGGAGCGGCCTTTTTTGCATCTCGATCGAGACTATGGAAAATCTTTATCCATTGTTGATGCTCCCTGGATTCGACCCGCGGCCGTGGGGCACGCAGGATTTGTCGCCGATTTATCCCAATCACAAGTTTGAGGAGAAAATCGGCGAAGCATGGCTGAGCGGGGATGACTGCAAGGTTGCCAACGGGCCGCTTACCGGCAAGACTCTCGCGCAACTGAGCCTGCAATACGAGCGGGAACTTGTGGGCGAGGCCGCGCGCGATGCGAAGCGTTTTCCTCTGTTGCTCAAATTTCTTTTCCCGCACGAAAAGCTTTCAGTGCAGGTTCATCCCGATGACGCGCAGGCCGCACGCGTGGGCCAGCCGTGGGGCAAGACCGAGTGCTGGTATGTCGCTCACGCCAAGCCCGGGTCGCAGATTGCTTTAGGCCTCAAACCGGGTGCAACGGCGTGGCAATTGGAGGAGGCGATCCATCAACAACGCGCGGAAGAGTTGCTGAACTGGATCAATGTTTATGCGGGAGACATGATCTATGTTGCGGGCGGCACGGTACACACACTGGGGCCGGGATCGATCGTCGTCGAAACGCAGCAGCAGTCAGACACCACGTATCGCTTGTATGACTACGGGCGCCCGCGCGAATTGCAATTGAAAGAAGGTATGGCGGCGGTCAAAGAGAAAGTGAGCTCAGGTAAGGTGGTGCGCCCGGCGCCAGTACAAACGGCCGGCAGCAAGAACCGGCATTCGCCGCTGGTCGCCGCCCCGTATTTTGTAGTGGATATGTTCGAGGCGAAGGAACCGCTGCAATTGGAAACGCGCGACCAAACAGGCAAGACTTCAACGCAGATTCTGGTAGCCGTTGACGGCTGCGGAGTCATCGAAGCGGCCGGCGCGGATCCGGTTACATTCGCCAAGGGCGACGCGGTGGTTGTCCCCGCCTGCATGGGCAACGTCAGTGTCCGCCCACAGTGGGCGCTTGAGTTTCTGCGAGCTTATGTTCCGGGAAAGACGTTGCCCGAGCCGCAAACAAGGATGTAGCTCGATGTTGATGTTTTCAGGTTCGCGCAATTCGGTGAGAATTCGTGGCTAAGAATTCCAATTTTTATCCCGTGATCCTGGCTGGCGGACGCGGAACACGCTTCTGGCCGTTGAGCCGGAAGAAACGAGCTAAACAACTGCTGGCGCTCGACGGCAAGCGGACGATGATTCAACAAACCGTGGCGCGGCTGTTGCCGCTGGCTCCGGCGAAGCGATTTTGGATTATCACGAACGAGGATCTGCGGCCGGCAGTTCTGAAGCAACTCCCAAAGCTGCCGAAGATGCAGGTCCTTGCCGAACCGGCCGGGCGCAACACCGCTCCGGCAATCGGTCTCGCGGCGTTTCTTCTTTTGCGCGAGAATCCTGATGCAGTTATTGGATTGTTCCCTTCCGATCATGTGATCGGCGACGAGACCCGCTATCTTGAGACGCTGGCGCGCGGGATTGAGATCGCAGCGGTTGGCGCGAACATCGTTGTGCTCGGAATCCAGCCGAATCGCGCGGAGACTGGATACGGATACATCGAAGCCGGTGCGGCTTTCGACGGCGAGGCGCTGCGCGTGCGCCGCTTCACCGAGAAGCCCGACGCGAAGACCGCCGCCGAGTTTGTAGCCGCCGGAAACTACTTCTGGAACAGCGGGATGTTTCTGTGGAGCGCACGCACGCTGGCTGGCGCATTGCGCGAGCATCTGCCGATGACGGCGCGGCTCCTCGAAGAGATCGCTGCGGCTTACGGCACACGAAAATTTGCTGCAACTTTTCGAAAGCTCTATCCAAAGTGCGAAAGCATCAGCGTAGACTACGCAGTGCTGGAGCCGTGCTCGGCAAAAGGTGAAGTCGAGGGAGGCATCCTTTGCCTGCCCGCGGATTTTGGCTGGAACGATCTAGGCTCATGGACGGCTCTGCACGAACATCACAGCGCGAAGAGCAATCCGCCGGACGGCAATATGGCAGCGGCCTCCGGGGCATTTTTCCTGGATGCTACGGGCAATTACATTCACGCGCCGGGCAAGTTCGTCGCGGCGATCGGTGTGAATGATTTGGTGGTTGTGGAAACTTCGGACGCGTTGCTGATCACTACACGGCAGCAGGCGCAAGCTGTAAGCAAGATCGTCAAATATCTGGACGAGAAGAAGCTGCACAGACTCACGTAGTTCGACTTTTCGGTTTCTTGTTTCTAGAAGCGGCCACAGTACCGTGCAGCGTTGCTTAGCCAAAGGGGACGCCATCAGTCTGAAACTGGAAACTGGACACAAGCTACTAGACTTCCAATTTATGCCTACAGCAATCAAATTCGGAACCGACGGCTGGCGCGGAATCATCGCCGACGACTTTACGTTCGACAACGTGCGCTTGGTTGCCGGTGCAATCGCTTCTTATGTTCTCAAGAATGAAGAAGCAGAGCATGGAGTCATCGTCGGATACGACACACGATTTCTTTCGGGCCGAGTGGCGCACGTGATCGCCGAGGTGCTGATGGGCGCCGGAATTCCGGTAAAAGTGGCCAACGATTACACACCTACGCCCGCGGTCTCCTATGCCGTGAAGCATCAGGGCGCGGCAGGTGGAGTGATGGTGACCTCGAGCCACAATCCGTGGAACTGGAATGGAGTTAAATTCAAAGCCAAGTTTGGCGGCTCGGCGACTCCGGCGATCATGAAGAAGATCGAGGACGAACTCGCTGCCAATGCAATGCCCAAAGGCCACAAAGCCGGAGTAGAAGAGGTCGACCTCAAGCAGGCCTACATCGCGGCCGTATGCGCCTTCGTCGATATGGATCTGATCGCGAAAACAAAATTCAAGTTTGCTGTCGACTCCATGTACGGATCCGGGCGCGGCATTCTGGCCGGCATCTTCTCCGATCGTGGGGTGCAGCACGTTGCTATTCGCCAGGAAGTGAACCCTCTGTTCCCCGGGATTAATCCCGAGCCAATTCAGCCGCACGTGGCTCTGCTGCAGGAAACTGTTGTGCGCGACAAGTGCGACGCAGGGCTTGCGACCGACGGCGATGCGGACCGCGTCGGCGCCGTCGCCGAAGACGGCAGCTTCGTCGATTCTCACAAAATCATTTGCGTGCTGCTGCACTGGCTGGTGACCCGCAAGAAGTGGCCGGGCGACGTCGCGCGGGCATTCAACACGACGAGGATGATCGATCGCATCGCGGCGAAATATGGTCGCAAGCTTTATGAGACTCCCATCGGCTTCAAGTACGTCGCCGATTTGATGATGGAACACGAAATCCTGATTGGCGGTGAAGAATCCGGCGGGATTGGTTATTCGCGCTTCCTGCCGGAACGCGACGGCGTGTTGAACTGCCTGTTGCTCGCGAATGTTATGGCGGAAGAAGGTAAGCCGCTCGGGCAGTTAGTAGCCGACCTGCAACGCGAATTCGGTCCACACTATTACGGGCGGCGTGATCTGCACATTCCCGAAGATGTGAAGCAGAATGCGATTCAACGCGCGCGCTCGGAAGGTATGCAGACTCTGGGTCGCTACCACGTACAGAAGAAGGAAAATCTGGACGGAATCAAATTCTTCGTCGACGCTCCGACTAACGGAAATGGCGCGGAAGCCTGGGTGTTATTTCGCGCGTCCGGAACCGAGCCACTATTGCGACTCTACGCTGAGGCGGCATCTCCGGAACTCGTGGCCGAGTTGCTCAGCGCGGGCGAGAGCTTCGTAAGCGATGCAGGGTAAGAAATGCAGGGTAGTCCGGAAAGTCAAGGTGCGTCCCGCATTCTGCGTGCTCGAGAGGCGCACAAGAGTGCGATACTTGTACATAGCATCCTTGTAACCAGTGATGGCAGACGCATCCATTCCGATTCCCGCCGATTCGCCGGACGCGCGCCGCTATAACCGCATACGGCGGTGGCTCAGCGTTGCCGACTTTCTCGTCGGATTTGCATTCCTCGTCGTTTTGCTGGCCACCGGAGGATCTGGATGGCTGCGCGACCTGGCGTATCGCCTTGGCTTCCAGAATTATTCGTTGTCGGTCTTCATGTATCTGCTGTTGTTGCTCACGATCAGCAAAGCGATCAGCCTTGGTCTCGACTACTACGGATTTCGTTTGGAGCGCCGGTTCAAGCTTTCGACACAGAAATTTCGCTCCTGGGCGTGGGATGAAGCCAAAGGATTTCTCGTTGGGTTGGTGATGGGCAGCGTCGTGGTGGAACTGTTGTACTTCACCATCCGGCAGTGGCCGCAACACTGGTGGATGCTGGCATGGGCGCTGTTCATGGTCCTCGTTGTGGTTTTGGCGCAACTGGCGCCGGTCGTGCTGTTTCCGATTTTCTACAAGTTCGAACCGCTCGACAACGAAGATCTGCGGCGGCGGCTGGTGGTGCTGAGCGAGCGCGCAGGAACCCGGGTGCGCGGCGTCTACCGCTGGAAGCTTTCGGAAAAAAGCAAGAAGGCGAATGCCGCCCTTACCGGATTGGGTGCGACCCGGCGCATTATCCTGGCTGACACGCTGCTCGACAATTACAGCTCGGATGAGATCGAGGCCGTGCTGGCGCACGAACTGGGACACCATGTTCATCGCCACATTTTAAAGAGCATCTTCGTGCAGGCCGCGATCACCTTCGCCGGCTTCTGGGCCGCAAATTGGGTATTGCACTACGCGGTGGACCAGCACATGTTCGAGGAGTTATCGGACTTCGCCAATTTGCCACTGCTGGCGCTGGTTTCGGTCGTGCTCTCTTTTCTGCTGATGCCGGCTCTCAATGCCTACTCCCGCTTCAACGAGCGTCAAGCTGACCGATACGCTTTTGAATCGATCGCCAGTGTGGAACCGTTTATTTCTTCCATGAACAAGCTGGCGGAGCAGAACCTCGCCGAGCGCACCCCATCGAAGTGGGTGGAGTGGTTCTTCCATTCGCATCCATCAATATCACGGCGACTCGCGGCGGCCCAAACCTGGAGCCGCATCCAGAGCCCGCACCCGCAGGTTTGAACTTTGAACAAACTGGCGCGCGCGTCATCTGCCTGCTTGCTGTGCTTGGCATTTGTGGGCGCGGCGCTTGGGCAGAGCACATCACCACCCTGCCCGAGTTGCGCGGAATGGAACAGACCGCAGAAGCCGTTTCGGATTTTCGGCAACGCCTACTACGTCGGCACTCACGGTTTGAGTTCGGTCCTGATCACGTCACAATCTGGGCACGTCTTAATTGATGGAGATTTGCCGGAGTCGGTGCCGCAGATCGTCGCCAACATCCGATCGCTGGGCTTTCGCATCGAAGACGTAAGAGTCATACTGAATTCCCACGTACATTTCGATCACGCAGGTGGGATCGCCGATTTGCAGCGATTCAGCGAAGCCCGCGTCATCGCCAGCAAATGGAGCGCCGACGTGTTCAAGAAGGGTGGCGTGGGGCGAGGCGACCCGCAACTCGGGGAACTTGCGTCGATCGCAGCGGTTAAGAATGTTCATGAGTTGCGGGATGGAGAGCGCTTTCGAATCGGCACGACGGTGCTGACAGCGCATCTGACGCCAGGACACACACCAGGCGGGACAAGTTGGACATGGAAATCCTGCGAAGACAATCTCTGCCGCGACATGGTTTATGCGGATAGCCTGACACCAATATCGGCTGCAGGCTTCGACTTCACCAGGAATCGTGACTATCCCGGGGCGCTGAAGGATTTTGAGAAATCCTTCGCCTTTTTGGATTCAGTCCCTTGCGACGTTCTTGTGACCACTCATCCCGACACATCTGGACTTTGGGATCGCCTCGAAGCGCGACAACGTGGTGCGACACCGGATCCGATGGCAGATTCAAGCGCATGCCGGCGGCTCGCGGAAAACGCGAGGGAGCAACTCCGCCAGCGCCTCGCGCTCGAGGCGAGCCGTAGGCCGCATTGAATTGCACTCGACATCCCCGAAGTCAGCGCTTTCGCAAAATCTCGATCACGCGTTGCAAGTCTTCTTCCGTATCGACGCCAACGCTGTCATGCGGAGTCTCACCGACATAAATCGGGACGCCATTTTCCAGAAAACGCAACTGCTCCAGCCGCTCGCTCCTCTCCAGAGACGACTCAGCCAGGGTCACGAACTTTTCGAGCGCATCTTTGCGATAGGCATAAAATCCGAGGTGCTTGAAGCAGCGTGGCCGCGTGCCGTCGCGGTCGAAGGGAATGGTGGCTCGAGAGAAGTAGAGCGCTCTTCCGGCGAGATCGGTTACAACTTTCACCGCATTGGGATTCGCGACGTCGACTTCAGCAGCGGGCGTCATCAGCGTGCCAACCGGTGCGGACGGATTTTCCATGACGCGCAGCAAGCTCGCAACCTGTTCTGGACGAGCGAGAGGCTCATCGCCCTGCACATTGATGTAGACATCGGCCGCCTCGCGTTGTGACACCTCATGGACGCGCTCCGTGCCGCTGCGGTGTGCAGCCGAAGTCATCAGCGCCTTCCAACCGTGTTCGCGGCACACTCCGAGAATTTCTTCCGAATCGGTGGCAACGATGACATCTGCGAGCAGCGACGAAGACCTTACGGCTTCGTACACTATGCCGATCAGAGGCTTGCCGGCGATTTCGCGCAGCATCTTGCGCGGCAGCCGGGTCGAAGCTAAACGGGCCGGGATGATTGCGATCGCTTTCATGGAGCAGCTATTCTGCGCTGAGATTGAGAGCTGTAGGATGTGTAGGTTGGTAGAGTCCGATCTCTCCGCCGCTGGGCAAAGGGATCGTGGTCCGAATGCCCCACCGCTCGGTCTCAATCTTTGTGCACTGAACTCTGTTCGCCTTCAGCGAAGCAATAACCGCGGCGAGATCATCGCACATCAAGTAGAGGACTGCCTCCAGTTGTCTGTGGCCGGTACGAAGCTGCGAGGTCTGTTCGTCGGCCGGATGGATGGCAGCCTCTGCCGGGGGGAGGGCGAAAATCAGCCAGCCCCGACCGGCGTCGACCGAACGGAGGCCGAGCACATCGCGAAAGAAGGCCCGATCGGCGTCGGGATCTTTGCTGTACAGCAGGACGTGGGCGCCCATAATCATGCCGCAAAAGTATATCCGGCTTGAATGCGAAAGTCGCGGGCCTGCGATTCGAGATACAGAACTAGATCTTTCTTCCTACCAGATACACCCGACTCCCGCAACCGCCGCCGAGAATGTACTCTCCAAAAGTTCCACACGAGAGCGTGAAGATGGTCGGGCCCAGCATTAGTGAACTGCGGAATGAGCTCAACCGTCTCATGCTGGAGCAGATTGAGAGTCTGAAGAAGCAGACTTTCGGAGGACTCAGCGAGGACGAGTTGCGCCATCAAGAAGCACGGCTCAAACGTATTCGCGAACTGTCGGCCGATTTGCTTGCAGCGCTAAAGCGGGAAGGCCGGTAGCGATGCAATCAGTCGCGGGTCTGCAGTTCCTGAGTTATTCGAAATCCTGCAAGCTTGAAAGGGGAAACCATGTCGGATAAATCCACCATCACCTTGCCAGGGAAGGTTGAGCAAATCATCCAGCCCCTAGGCCCAAGTGAAGTGGAAAAGGCTCAGATCGCGGTGGAAGGTGCAGACGCGTTGTATCGGGAGATTCGTATTGAAAACATTCTGACGGACGAAAACGGCGACGAGGTGCGTCTCAAAGAAGGCGCTGAGGTCGAAGTCACCGTCGAAGCCCACAAGACTGAGACAGTGCCGGCTTAGCGGAAGTGACTCCGAACCAGCTGGATATACCCTCAATCCTCTGCTACCGCAGTGCTGGAAGACGGATCTCCCGTCGGGTCATGGGGTCGCGAGCCCCCGCACTCCACCCATTCGATGCTCGTTTCCCAAGTTTTTTCTCGCACCGTTGTCTGATAAAATCACATCTGGACGCGCCGAAGGCTTCGTAACACACGATTCGTCTGATATTGTCTTAGCCTTCAACTCCGATTGCGATGCGATGATCATGCCCAGGCGCGCGAACGTCACATCCCGGTAAATTGTTGTTCGCAAATAGTGGCGGCGTAGCTCAGGTGGCTAGAGCGACGGTCTCATAATCCGTAGGTCCGTGGTTCGAGTCCACGCGCCGCCACCAATTCCTCCAACAACTTACGAACGGTTCTTAACGGACCCAGATTTGACAGGCGTTGCAGGGGATTGCGACCGTTGCGGAGTGGATTTCGCTTTTTTCCGCCGACCTCGTTCCTGTTTCGGATCGTGATTTTCTTCACGTCCTCGTATGGCACGCTCTTGCCATTCACGCACACGAATTTCCCACTTGCCAGACGGTGCCGATGTGGTTACTATTTCCCATCCTGACATGCTCCCCACGATGAATATCGGCGAGACCATCCGCAACTACCGGTTGCAAAAAGGTATGTCGCAGGGCGACATCGAGAAGCGGACCGGCCTGCTGCGCTGCTACCTGTCCCGCGTGGAAAACGGCCACACCATCCCTTCGCTGGATACGCTTTCGAAAATCGCCGGCGCGATGGAACTTGCGCTGTCGCAATTTTTCGCCGAACCCGGCCACAGCAACGGCTCTAAGGGACTTCCTCAGCTCTCCGACGACGAGGTGCGCTTCCTCAGCCAGATTCGCCGCTATGCCACCAGCCTAAACGACAGCGATCGCAAGCTGGTCTTGGCCATGGTCAAGAAGATGGCGTCGAATTCGAAGTAGCGCCTATTGGCCCTTGCCTTTACCCCTCAAAACTTTCCATTTCTTTGTTCGCGCGGGCGAATCGATCAACAGCCTTTTCCACACATCCAGTGTGGGCGGCGGCTCTTGAGCTGAGAGCCAAAGGCCAACAGCTAAAAAGCCGAATTACTTTCGTACCATCCCCGGCGGTGACCCACAGGCACCTCGCCCACCCTTCCGTCCCTCATTAGACTGTGCTTGGAGACGCCTGTGACCACCGACGAGGAACTGAACGTTCTCGACACACAACTACGCCGGTTGAAGATCGAGTACGAAATTTATTTCAGCAACCCGACCAAGCGGCCTCCGACCGACGTGGAGTGGAAGGTGCTTAGCTTGCTGCGGAAATTCTCCGACGGCGGCCGCATGAACTTCTCCCAGCGCTACCGCTACAACGAAATGGCGCAGCGCTACGCCGTCTACAGCGATCTGTGGCGCAAAAAATCGCGCATTCGCGAGGAAGGCTACCGCCGTCCACAAGACGCTCTGCTTTCCGTTCAGGGAGTTCGAGTCGCGGAAGAAGAACACAAGGCGCAGCACCATCCGGTTTACGGCGTGAGTCAAGCCGCCGCGGCAGTGGCGGCGGGCACGACCTCATCTCCATCTTCCCCTCCGCCTTTCACGTTGCATAGCGTCGATAACGGAGAGCGCGAGCAAGTCGAGCGCCTCTACAACACGCTGGTCGCCGCCAAGAAAAAAGCTGGCGAAAATGTCAGTGGCACTCTCGATTCCTTCTCCACCTTCGTGCAGAAAAAGACGCGAGAGATTCGCAAGCAATACCACTGCCAGGACGTCGAATTCTCCGTTGAACTCACTGACGGCCACGTCAAGCTGAAGGCCAAGGCCAAGACGTAACCGCGCCCTAACGGTGAACGAGGCGACGATTCTATGAGGCTCGTTCGACGCATTCTGATCGCTATTGTGTTTATTGTCGCAGCCCTCTCCTGGATCGTTCCGGCTGGAGTTCTTTACTTCGCCAAAACAGCTCCAGCCGTCGCCAGAGTCGTGCCCACTGCGTTGAAGGACCTTTCGACTTCGCCGACTCCGGGAAAGAGCCTTTCCTACTTCGGCCACGAGTTTGAACTTCCCTGGAACGATCTTGACGAGTCCCAAACGCAGGTGTCGGAGAAGTCCAATCTGAATACGGTATGGCTCTGTTTTCGGTCTGGATTGAAGTTGTTTATCGTAATGACTCCGTCTAAAGCGCAGGCTCCGGATTATGCGTCCCTGCAGCGCATCTATGAGGTCACTCCAGAAAAAATCCATTATTGGTCGCTGATCCAAGGATGGGGTTACCGTGAAGTGCTTCTTCTTCAGCTTAAGTCAATACTGCTTGACGAGGTTGGCAACCCCCACGGCGGATCGAGCCCCGCAGGAACTGGAATCTTCAATCTTCAGAGTCCGGGATATAGCGGCTTTCAGTACGGTGATCCTCGAAGCAGACCAAACACACTCGAACTGCGTCTCTACTCTCAGGACGGTAGAGTGGAAATCAAGTTCCTGCAGGGAGGATACGATGAACCCTCCGGTGTCACTCAGCCCGAAATCAACCGCATCGTGAGATCCCTGCATAGGACGACAGCAAACGACTCTCCGAAAACGCTAGCGGCTACCTCGCCTAACTCCTAGCCTGCATCCGGCTGGAAGGTGCCGCTTCGACCCACTCATCAACAACTCGCGATCAGTTGCTGATAAGATTTCCGGTCACACTCATCACTCTTCTGTCCGAGGCCCGCATGTCTTCCGCAGTTCGTCGCGCCATTCTCAGTGTCACCGACAAGACCGGACTCGTCGACTTCGCCCGAAAACTGGCGGTGCTGCACATCGAACTCATCTCGACCGGAGGCACGGCCAAGCTGCTGCGCGAATCTGGCGTTACGGTCAAAGATATCTCCGAACTCACCGGATTCCCCGAGATGCTCGACGGCCGGGTCAAGACACTCCATCCCAAAGTGCACGGTGGAATCCTGCACCGGCGGGAAGATCCGAAACACGTCGCAGCCGTGGCCGAACACGGCATTGCTCCCATCGACATGGTCGTCGTGAATCTTTATGCCTTCGAAAAAACCGCGGCCAAGCCGGATGTCAAGATCGAAGAACTGATCGAGAATATCGATATCGGCGGGCCGTCGATGATTCGTTCCGCTGCGAAGAACTTTCATGACGTCGCGATCGTGACCTCGCCCGCCGACTACGAATCGATAGCCCAGGAACTGAGCAGGTCTGGCGGCGCGTTATCGCATGAAACGAAGTGGCGGCTTGCCCAGAAGGCCTTCGCCACTACAGCCGCGTACGACTCTGCGATCGCTTCGACGCTCGAACGGATCAAGCTCGACTCCGGAGCCGACTCGTCTCAGCCGCAAGCTGATCCAGGCTTTCCATCCACTCTGCGTTTCTCATTCCAGAAGACGCTCGACCTGCGCTATGGCGAGAATCCTCATCAGAAAGCTGCAATGTATTCCGACGGATCGGGCGCAGGCGTAGCCAATGCCCGGCAACTTCAAGGCAAGGAACTTTCTTACAACAACATCGTCGACCTGCAGGCCGCCTGGGATTTGGCGCAGGAGTTCGACGAACCCGTTTGTGCCATCATCAAACACACCAACCCTTGCGGCACCGCGACCGCTAAGACTCTGGCGGAGGCCTATACTCGCGCCCTCGAATGTGATCCCGTCTCGGCATTCGGCGGCGTCATCGGCGTAAATCGCCCCGTTGACGGCAAAGCCGCGGAAGAAATGCACAAGCTCTTTCTCGAAGTCATCGCCGCTCCCGAATTCAGCGACGAAGCCAAAGCCAAGTTCGCCTCCAAAAAAAATCTCCGTCTTGTGCAGGTCGCTGCCTCAAACCAGAAGTGGACGCTCAAGAATGTTTCCGGCGGCCTGCTGGTGCAAGACGCGGACATCCGCCCACTGCAAGATGTCGATCTCAAAGCCGTGACCAAACGCGCGCCCACACGGGAAGAAACGCGCGCACTGCTCTTCGCATGGAAAGTCTGCAAGCACGTCAAGTCAAACGCCATCGTCTACGCCCGCGACGGCCAAACCGTCGGCGTTGGCGCCGGACAAATGAGCCGTGTCGATTCCGCCAAAATCGGAGCCATGAAGGCCCAACTTCCGCTAAAGGGCACAGTCGCAGCCTCCGATGCGTTCTTTCCCTTCCCCGATGGTGTGGAAGAGATCGCAAAAGCCGGAGCCACTGCAATTATTCAGCCTGGAGGCTCGCAGCGCGACCCTGAAGTAATTGAAGCCGCAGACCGGCTGGGCCTGGCGATGCTGTTTACAGGCGTGCGCCATTTCCGCCACTGATCGGATTGTTGATTTGTTGATTGTTGGATCTCGGCGGTGCTGTCGTCCGTCAATCGACAGACAAAAATTGACAATCAGGACTTACTCGCTCGTCCCTGTCCTTCCGGTTTTCTGCGATGCGGGATGGCGGCCGGGTTTTTCCCCAACTCTTCCGACGACCGGGTTAGAATAGAAGCACCTTTCCCCCGGCAGGTTTGCATCCAATCAGCTGAGGTTTCAGGAACGCGCCAGAGCGCGATAAGGTCCAGAATGAATAGAATTTTCCGCCTTTTTCTAATGATTTCCGTGGCTGCGGCGGTCGCCGCCGGTCAAACCAGCCCATCGGATGCGGCGCCATCCGACGCTAAACCGGCCACCTCCTCGCCGCATAAGGTCGATCGCAGCGTAGCTTACTATCACTACGTTCTCGCACACATGTACGAGGAGCAGGTCACGGTTTACGGCCGTAGTGACCTCGCTTCAAAAGCCATTCAGGAATACCGGCTGGCCATCGATGCTGACCCTTCCTCAGAATTTCTCACCGCAGGCCTCGCCGAACTTTACGTCAAGACTGGGCGCATCCGCGACGCAGTTCTGGAAGCGCAGGACATCATCAAGCGCGATCCCAAGAACCTCGAAGCTCACAAGCTTCTCGGCCGGATTTATCTCCGGTCGCTGGGCGACATGCCCGGAGGACCGACATCGGAAAATGTGCTGAAGCTCGCCATTGAGCAGTACGAGCAAATTGTGCAGCTCGAACCCGATAGCGTCGACGATCACCTCCTGCTCGGCCGTCTCTACCGGCTGAACAACGACATGCAAAAAGCCGAGACCGAGCTCAAAACCGCGATCAAGCTCGATCCCAGTTCTGAGGAAGCCGTTACCACGCTGGCGATTCTCTACACCGACGAAGGCGACACGCAGCATGCGTTGCAAGTCCTGAGCGCCGTTCCCGATGCGGCCCGTTCGGCCAAACTCTATTCGGCTCTGGGCTCGGCCTACGAGCAGCGCAAGGAATACAAGAAAGCCATTGAGGCTTTCCAGCATGCGGTCGTGCTCGATCGCGACAATCTCGACGCCATTCGCGGACTCGCTGAAAATCTCTTGAATGATGGCCAGACCGACGCCGCACTCGAGCAATACAAAGTCATTGCCGACGCCAATCCCGAAGACGCGCAAACCTATCTGCGCATCGCGGAGATTTACCGCCGCCAGGGCAAGTACGATCTCGCGCTCGAGAACCTGAAAAAGGCCGACGCCATGGTTCCCGATTCGATGGACGTTCCCTACAACATTGCCGCCGTGTATCAGGCTCAGGGACGCTTCGATGATGCGATCAAGATATTGCAGGATCTCCTGAAGAAAACCGAGAAGCCTGACGGCGCCGCCTATAGCCAGGCGGATCGCAACAATCGCGCCATCTTCATCGAGCGCCTCGGCATGATTTACCGCGATCAGGAAAACTACACCGCCGCGGTCGAAACCTTCCGCAAGATGCTGAATCTGGGCGATGAAAACGCCCGCAGCGGCTATCAGGAAATTATCGACACCTACCGCGAGGCCAAGCAATGGCCGCAGGCTACGGGCGCCGCGAAAGAAGCGGTCCAGAAGATGCCGAATGACCGCGACTTGCGTATGGTGCTCGACGCGCAGCTAGCCGACACCGGGGAAGCGGACAAGAGTCTCGCCGATGTGCACTCGATGCTTAACGGCGGCCCCGAAGATCGCGAAGTCTACCTGCGCCTTGGCATCATGTACACGCGCGTCAGGCGCTGGAAAGACGCTGAAGAAGCTTTGAATAAAGCCGAGCAGATGTCGAGCAAGAACGAAGACAAAGCTGCGGTCTGGTTCCTTCTGGGCGATACCTATCAGCGGCAGAAAATGTTCGATCAGGCGGAAGCTGAGTTCAGAAAGGTTTTGGAGTCGGTTTCCCCCAATGATCCGCAGTCGGCAGCTACTCTGAATTATCTGGGCTACATGAACGCCGACCGCGGCGTGAAACTCGACGAGTCTCTCAACTACATCAAGCAGGCGCTGACTTTCGAGCCCAACAATGGCGCTTATCTCGACTCGCTGGGCTGGGCTTATTTCAAACTCGGCAAATATGATCTGGCGGAGGAGAGCCTGACCAAGGCTGCGGTGCACATGGGCGCTGATCCGACAGTGCAGGAACATCTCGGCGACCTTTACCAGAAGACTGGGCGCCTGAAGCTGGCCGCGGCCCACTGGGAGCGCGCCGTCCAGGAGTGGAACAAGACCGTTCCCGCGGAACAGGACTCCGAGGCCTTCGCCAAGGTGCAGCAAAAGCTCGACGCCGCCAAGGTCAGACTAGCCAAAGGCGAGTCGAGCACCCAGCAGCAGTAACCGGGAACATAGTTGGTAGAGCAAGATAACTCATGTGGGGACGGCCGCCCTCGGCCGTCCGGTCGAGCAAAGCTCGACAGGTTTTTCTCGCCCTGCCCTCCGGCTCCGCCTTTGCTAAACTCCCCCGCATGACTGGCACGTCGCCGCGCCGCACTCTCGACTTCACAATTCGTGAAGCTCAGCTCACCGACATCCCAGAAATTCTGCGCCAGCGCCGTGCCATGTACGCGGACATGGGCTACACCGATCAGAAAGCCCTGGAAGCAATGTCCCCTCTGTCGGCCGGTTACCTGGCGAAAGCCATGGCGGATGGCTCGTTTCGAGCCTGGTTAGTCTGTGACGGAGCCCCTGTGGTTGCCGGCGGCGCTGTGATCATCTCACCGTGGCTGGCCCATCCTTACGATCTGGAATGCCGCCGCGCGACCATTCTGAATGTTTACACGAATCCCGAATACCGCCGGCGGGGCATCGCCCGCAAACTGATGCAGGTGATGATCGACTGGTGCAAGCGCGAAGGACTAGCCCGCGTAATCCTGCACGCCAGTGAAGACGGTCGCCACCTTTACGAATCCTTCGGCTTCGAACCCAGCAACGAAATGACGCTCAAGCTGCGCTAGCCACCTACTCGCTACTCATCAGTCCTGTTAAACTTCAGACATGCTGGCCGCTTACGCGGTGCACGTCGAACACTCCCGCGGACGCCGCTTCCCTGAGCCGCAGCATCCCTACCGCAACGACTTTCAGCGCGATCGCGACCGCGTCATTCATGCCCGCGCCTTTCGCCGCCTCGAAGACAAGACTCAAGTCTTCACCCGCCGCTACAGCGATCACTTCCGCAACCGGCTGACTCACACGCTCGAAGTCTCGCAGGTCTCGCGCACGATCGCTGGAGCGCTGGGCCTGAACGTCGATCTCACCGAAGCTCTGGCTTTGGTTCACGATCTCGGCCATCCGCCGTTCGGCCACGCCGGCGAAAAAGCTCTCGACACCGCCATGCGCGAGCACGGCCTGTCGTTCGACCACAACCTGCACGCGCTGCGTATCGTTGAAGATTTCGAGCAGCGTTACGCTGCCTTCCGCGGATTGAATCTCACGTTCGAGGTGCGCGAAGGCATCATCAAGCATTCCCGAGATTATGACGCGAAGAAATATCCCGAACTGGCGGAGTACTCGCTCGACCAGCGTCCTCCGCTGGAAGCCCAGCTCATCGACCTGACCGACGAGATTGCCTACAACACTGCCGACCTCGACGACGGCTTCGAAGCGCACCTGCTACCGCTGGATGAAATTCGCGCGAGCGTGCCGGTGTTTGAACGTTTCTACGAAGAAGTTGAGCGAATATATCCCGACGCGCCCCGCAAGCTGAAATTTAACGAAGCCCTCAAGCGAGTGCTCGGTCGATTCGTGGACGATCTGATCACGAATACGCGGGCGCGCGTGACCCAGGCTGGAATTCGGACGCTCGAAGACGTCCGCCAGCACTCCGAACGCATCGCCGCCTTCAGCCCGGAAGTGGATGCCGAGCGAAAAAAGAACAAAGACTTCCTCTACGAGAATCTCTATTTCAGCACGGCGCTGGCCGACGAGAAAGACGACGCCGAGCGCGTCATCAGCGAGCTGTTCGCGTTCTGGATGCAGAATCCGTCAGCCCTCCCCCACAACTACCAGGAAAAAGCTAAAGACGACTCACTGCCGCGCGTAGTCTGCGACTACATCGCCGGCATGACCGACCACTTCATCTTCGAGCAGTATGAGAAGTATTGCGGCAATAGATGAGCTCTATGTTTGGGAAGCTTTATGTGGGGACAGCCGCCCTCGGCTGTCCAGGCGACGCAGCTCGCCCGGCACGCCTCGACCGTTGTATCCTGCTCGCGGCCGCAAGCTAGGCAACCACAAACTTTCCGTCGTTTCCAAAATCGGAGGAGATAGGCGATATGCGCGTGTCGATTCGTTTCTGGACCTATCTCTTCGTGCTCACACTGGCGGCCTCTCTTTCCTACAGCCCGCAGACTCCCGAGAAAAGTACATCGAAGCGGTCGTCGCCGAACCCTACAGCCAGATATCGTGGAGCGGACTAAATCAGTGGGCGCATCGAACGAATCTCACATTAAGCTGGGTCCGCATGCAGGACAAAGGCAAATTCGTCTCCACCGCAGCCGGAACGAAGATCACGCTCGACCCCTCCTTTCACACCGAAGATCCCATGTTCAAGCCATGGATGGTCTATTACGGGCGCCGCTTGCAATGGCAGCAAGGAAAATTCAAGGAGCAGTTTCCGAACGAAGCACACTATCGACACTCGCTGAGCGAGGAAGAAGACGCTCTGCGCCTGATGGTCTTGGCCTTGAAGCAGCCAAGCGTCACTAACGTCGACCCCACCCTCGCAGCTCTCATCAAGATCGATCAAGCCGGTTTCATCGAACCATTTGCGCTGCTGAATCGCGCCGACAAGGATATCGTCCTGGACTACGCACCCTACCGCGCTGCGCATCGTGACACGATTTACCGTTACTTCGACGAGCTTGTCGTCCCTAAAGCGCCAACACAATGATCGGCGCTCCACTTCGCCGCTAAGCTGCTAACCTTCTTCATTGCCGATCTCCCTTTTATCTGTGCCTTGAGCATCTCGATAACTTGGGAGCGTACACCGCATCCCGTTCGGAGACCGGCCTTCTCATCCCATCTATTGGCGACAGTTGACTTCTGATTTGCCCGTTCTCATTTCCATAGTCGCCCGCTAGTGGACAGTGTTAGTCGAAAATGGACAGTGCGGCAGAGAGTTCAGAACCCTTCTAGCTTGTTAGCTGCTGACTACAAAGAGGTAGCGCTAGCGTGCCAGCTGGAACCTTGCGTGCAAACTTCGCTAGGCAGGAGGGCGCAATGCAAAACGTCCCGAAAAATCTGTTCTGCGTGTTATGTGTTTGCGTCTTGGCGTCGGTAGCCAACGCCCAGATCTCGCCGAACCTGCCCAATCCGACCGGGGCGCCGAATCCGCTGACGACGACGCTATCCATTTTCCGCAGCAATATGCAAGACAAGATCATGAAGGCGGCGGACACGATGCCAGAATCCAAGTACAGCTACCGGCCTGCAAAGGATGTTCGCTCGTTTGGCGAGATCGTGACTCATATCGCGGACATATCCTATTTCTTGTGTTCAAACGCGAAGGGTGATGCGAACCCCGCCACGCCTACCATGAAGAGTTCGAAGGCCGAGATCATTGCCTACCTCAAAGGGTCGTTCGAATACTGCGATGGCGTCTACCCCAAGTTCACTGATGCGCATCTCAATGACCCGGCGGACTTCTTTGGGTACAAGACGAACAAGATGTTCATCCTGACGCAAGCCGGAAATCATGACGCCTTGCATTACGGCAATCTCGTCACGTATCTGCGCCTCAATGGCCTCGAGCCCTCCGGAGGCTGGTTTTGATGGCGAGCGTCTTTCAAGGTCGGGAATGCCACCAGGATTGTCGGCAAGCCGGAAACCAAGCCGACGGTTGGCGTAAAGTCGCCTTAGCTTTCATTGGCCGGACTTTTCGAGCTATTTGAACTTAGCCATCTCGGAGCTTCACTTCCCCGCCACCGCCGCCAGCACATCAAACAACACCCGCGGCCCGCGCCGCACTTCGTCGACGCGAATTCGCTCATCGTTACCGTGCTCGGTGTTTCCTTCTTCGTCGGTCGCGGCGTAGGGATTGAACCCATAGGCAACAATCCCCAGCGGCCGGTAGCGCTGGTTCTCGGTGTAGCCGCTGGTGATGTGTGGAACCACCGGCGTCCCAGGAAAATATTCGCCTGACACCTGGCGGATGGCCGCGAACAGTGCGTTGTCCGTGCCGGAATAATTGGCTACGCGAAACTCGGCACTTAACGGCTCGACCGTAACGTTTGGATCATCCACCACCCGGCGCACGGCTTCCAGCAAGGCTTTCGGATCGCCTCCCGGTAATATCCTTACATCGAGATTCGCCCACGCTTCAGGAGGAATCACGTTGGTCTGGCTCGATCCTCCCATCATGGTCAGTGAAATCGTATCGCGCAGCAGAAAGTTCAGGGACTCGTCACGCTCCAATTCCGCCTGAAACTTTTTGTCTTCGATCGCCTTCTCGACGTTGCGGAAGTAAGCCGCCCGCTCCGGCAGTTCATAGGGAGCCATGTCGCGCAGGAACTCCGACACCACCGGCAGAACCCGCAGCGGCGTGCGGTAGGCAATGATCCGGTTCAGCGCCCGCACCAGCCGGTCGGGAGCAGAATCCGGATTCGGGCGCGAGGCATGTCCCGGTCGTCCGTGCGCTACAACGTGTAGCCAATAGACGGTCTTCTCGCCCACGTCGACACCGATGTACTTCACTCTGCCCTCCTCAAGCAAGTTCTCGCCACCCTCGTTGATCAGGAACTCAGCATTTCCCAGCAGGTCGCGCTCGTGCGCGATGAACCAGTCCGTGCCGGTGCCGTCCACCTCTTCGTCGGCGACGGCCAGAAAGATCACGTCGCGATCCAGCGCAACTTTCTCGCGCTTGAGCATTACCATCGCCACCAGTTGCGCCAGGCCTTCGTCCTTCATGTCCTGCGCGCCGCGTCCCCAGATATAGCCGTCTTTGATCTCCCCGCTGAACGGCGGAACTCTCCAATGCGACGCGTCGCTGGTCACAACATCGGTGTGATTGAGCAGAATGATCGGCCGCTTCGACTCGCTAATCGAGTGCGGAATGCGCGCCCACAGATCGCCGCGGCCCGGGGAGTATTCAAATACGCGATTCTCAATTCCTTCCTGATCAAGAATCTTCTTATAAAATGCAACCGCTTTCATCTCGTTGCCCGGTGGATTCGTCGTATCGACGCGTAGATACTCCTGCATCCACTTCACAGCCAGGTCGGAATACTCGCGCAAATGGTCGGGTGGAATTTGCGCCGAAGCTGCCTTCGGGACCTCTGCACCCGCTTTCGCAGCCGGAGGCTGCTCAGCCCCTGCCAGCCCGTACAAAGTGCACAGTAGGGCTCCTAACAGCGCGCTAGACACCCCTAGATTTTGTTTTCCACGTGTTACCCCATTCGCGTTCCAGGTCCGCAAAATTGCCTCCGCCGAAGTTGTTCATTCTACGCAGTTTTTATATCAGGTTTCCCAAAATTACCCTGCCGGACTGTCTTCCCATACTAAACGGGACTACAATGTCTTTGGATATCAATGGTTTAGCCCGTTTTGCCCGAGCTTTGGTTTTGGCATCCAACCTGTAGTACATAGGGCAGGCGCTCGGTACCCTGCGCCTTGAGTGCAAAAGGCCAAGCGTTGCGTCGACGCCGGCCGGCATAGCAAAAAAGCTTGCTTCTTTTATTGTTCAGGGGACGCAATCAAAAATCTCATGCACGCCCCAGGCGTGCTGGAGTGGAGCCCTAAAACGCTCCCCAAACTTGGAGGAAGTCATCATGAAAAACAGCATCCTGATTGCCCTGCCGCTGGCCGCAGTTCTGGCATTCCCGGCCTTCGCGCAGACCACCTCGTCCACCCCTTCGTCAACCCCGGCTCCGGCCGCTTCGACCGATAACGCAACCGGCAAGGCTCCTTTGGCCCCGCCGTCGCGGGAAGGTTTCTGGGGACGCGTCAATCCCTTCGCCCGCAAGAATTATGTCAAGCGCCAGACCGAGCCCATTCGGGATCGCGTCAACGAACTCGATGAACTGACCTCGGCCAACAGCAAGGCGATCAAAGATACCGACAGCCGCGCTCAGGCTGGCATCAAGATGGCCTCGGATAAGGCTGACGTGGCTGATCAGCACGCGGTTGACGCCGGCAATAAGGCGACTGCCGCCCAGCAGAGCGCGCAGCAGGTTACGGCGCGCGTCCAGACCGTCGAGACCGTCGTTGGCAACATCGATCAGTACAAGGCTTCGAACCAGACCGAGATTCGCTTCCGCAGCGGCCAGACCGTCCTGAGCCAGAACGCCAAAGACGCAATCGACCAGATGGCCACTGCCGTCAAGGGACAGCGCGGTTACATCTTCGAAGTGCAGGGCTTCTCGTCTGGAAAGGGACAGATCGCAATCTCCAACTCGCAGAAGATGGCCGAGTCGGTGGTTCGCTACCTCGTTCTGACGCATGAGATTCCGGTCTACCGGATTTACCTCGTCGGCATGGGCAACGCCCCGACCGCCACGGACGATGCGACCGCCAAGACCAAGCGCGTCAATGGTGGCCGTGTTGAAATCAGCCTGCTGAAGAACGATCTGGAACAGCTGGCCTCGACCGGCACGCCCGACCAGCAACAGCAGCCGAAGTAATTGACGTTGTAAGGGACCCACGGGCGCCTCGCCCGCAGTCCCTCCCCCACAACAAGGCCCCGCGCGTAAGCGTGGGGCTTTGTTGCGTTTGGGGTTTGCCATTCGCCAAAGGAGACGCAAAGGATGCCGCGCCATTAGTGAGGTGGGCAGACGAACGCGCTTGGCGGCCCGTACCCGTCGAGTCTTACAAGTGAAAAACATTCGCGTTGACACATTTCCGTCACAGAGTGATGCTCTCCCTGGACAGAGAGGCGGATGGCCCACGCCTTCGATTTTGCCGGACGCGAACGCAACGGGGGCCGTAAACTGTCAACGGCCGATCCAAGCCAAATTAAGGAGCTTTCTATGGCGAGAACCGTCAGGGCCCTGAAACATAGCGCAAGCCATCTCTCTGCTATCGGGTCAATCCTTCTTCTGACCACCTTCTGTGCCGCTCAAGGGTCATCCGACTGGCCTCAGTTCCTCAACGACAATATGTCGCGCACCAATCCCAACGAAACGGTTCTGAATACTAGTAACGTTGGCAGTCTGCAATTGCTCTGGAAGTACCACACCGGGGTTCCGGTGGAGTCTTCGCCGGCAGTGGCAAGGGGATTGGTCTACATTGGCTCGGGCCGCCGGAACTTGCTGGCGTTGAATTCCAGAACCGGCGCCAAAGTCTGGGCCTTTCAGGCGGACTCGAATGTGAATGCACCGCCTGCAGTGGTCGATGGCGTGGTTTCTTTCGGATCAGACGCGGCAACGCTGTACGGTGTCGATGCGGTGACCGGCGCTCCCCTCTGGGGGCAGCGGTGGTGGGCCATTCCCATCGCAGAGGCCGTCGCCGACGGTCAGATCTACGCGGTCAGCGACACTTTCGGCAATATTATCGAAAATGCGGATCCCAGTTCCGGCAATATCGAATGGGGCTACAACCTTCATAGCTACATCGGCAACCTTCCCTCGGCTGGCGGCGGTCAGGTGTACGTAACTTCCACCAGGGCAGCCGTCGATGCCTTTAACGCCAGCACCGGCGCCTCGCTCTGGACTTCGAGCAGTATCGTGTACATCGAAGCTACGGCGCCGGCAATCGCAAACGGGAAAATTTACGTTGCTAGCGGGCCCACGCTTTACACCTTCGACCCCACTACCGGGGCTTTAATCTGGAGCCACAATACAGGGCAGATAATTTCGCCGGCACTGGCTGTGGACGATACATCCGTGTACATGGCTTCTCAGGACAACAGTCTGTACGTAGCCGATGCCAATACCGGCAACCAGATCTGGACCTATGCCACCGGCGGGCAATTGTGGGGGGCTCCGGCCGTTGCAAACGGAGTGGTATACGTTGGCTCGCGGGACAGCAAAATTTACGCGCTCGACACCGCGACCGGCGCGCCGCTGTGGAGCTATGCTACCGGTGGGCAAGTGAACTCGTCTCCAACTGTCGCGGGAGGCGTATTGTATGTAGGCTCTGACGACGGCTACGTGTACGCCTTCAGCCTGCCCGGTCCTGGTTTGCATCTGTCGACCGATGTCAGCACTGAGTCGCCCGCTCAAGGTTCTGTACTGACGTATACATTCAACCTCTGGAACAAGAGCTCCGGAAAGGCGATTCATGAAGTCTTGAGAACGCAGGTGCCGGCAGGCACCACGTTTTCGAGTATTGCACTTTCGGGCACTCCTGGGGTGGGGTCGTGCACTGTCCCAGCAATAGGCGGCAGCGGGCCTGTGACCTGCAACGAAAACAGCGTAATGGGGCCGGGCAGTACATGGACTGTCAGGATGAAGGTGCGAGTCAACGCGCCTTCGGCAACGGTGCTGCATGAGGTCGCGAACGCATCGTCGTACAACCTGCCCAGCGCCACCACGACAACCAGCGCTACAGTTCGGTAGCGAGACTGACTGGTTGAGACAGATGAGCCGCCCACTCGGGCGGCTCCTCTTCGTATAACCCGAAATCTCGGGAATGCACTGGGGACGATCCGCTGACGCTCGCCATCATGGTGTCGATTCTCTCGGCGATCGCAGGCTTCATCCCGGCAAGACGCGCTGCCAGCATTGAACCGTGAACACCCTGCGCACGGATTAACGCGGAATTTCGGCTCTCCCCAGTGCAGTGACGGATCCCCGCATCGCCTGCGTACGGGCGGGACTATACTGCGAGAGTTTACTGAGGAGCTCAACCCGCAAGTGGACCTCTACCGCTGGCTGCCGCCCGACGCGGTGAAGATCGTGCTCGTGCTTTTCCTTTCGTTCCTGATCGGACTCGAAAGGGAAGAACACAAGACCGCCTCAGGTTCCTACTCCTTCGGTGGGGTGCGGACCTTTCCCTTGATCGGATTCATCGGCTATTCCATCGCTTTGCTCTCCGGCAGCCAACTTCTTCCGGTGATGCTGGGATTCATGGTGGTCGGCGGTTTTCTCTTGTTGTCCTACTGGCACAAGCTCTCTAAGGTCGAAGCTGCGGGCGTCACGTCGGAGATGTCCGGCCTGACTACGTATCTGGTCGGCGCCCTCGTCTACTACGGTCATTTTTGGATCGCCACCGCCCTCAGTGTCGCAAGCCTTTTACTTCTCGAATTGAAAGCAGGTCTCGAAGCGCTCGCCCACCGCACCGCTCCACAAGAGATCCTCACCTTCGCCAAGTTCCTGCTGCTCTCGGCGGTCATTCTCCCAGCACTGCCGAATCAGCAATTCGGACTCTTTCACATCAACCCGTTCAAGACCTGGCTGGTCGTAGTCGCCGTCAGCGCGATCTCCTATGGCAGCTATGTCCTGCAGAAAGTTACCAAAGAACGGGGAGGCGTTGTACTCACTGCCTTCCTTGGCGGAGCCTACTCTTCGACTCTGACCACGGTCGCCATGTCTCGCCGGGCCGCTCGTGAGCAGCATCCGCACCTCTTCGCCGGTGGCATTCTGATCGCATCCGGCGTGATGTATCTTCGCCTCGTCGCCCTGCTTATCCTTTTCAATCGTCCGTTGGGAGTGATGTTGGCACCCGCGTTCCTCGTGCTCGCCGCGGTCGCTGTAGCCATTGGATGGTTCTGGTCCCGCCGGCCGGACGCGGAGCCAGCCGAGATCAAGCGCGACTTCGAGCCCAGCAATCCCCTCGAACTAAAGGCCGCTTTTCTCTTCGCCGTTTTCTTTCTTGCCATGCTGGTGGCCACGCAGTTGGCAGTGACTTACCTGGGACGGGCCGGCGTCAACATCCTCGCCGTTATCATGGGAGTCACCGACGTAGACCCCTTCATCCTGGGGATGACTCAGGCCGCCGGCACTCTTACTCCGCTCAAAGTGGCGGCCGTCGCGGTAATGATCGCCGCCGCCAGCAACAACCTGATCAAGGGCATGTACTCCTACAGCCTGGCGGACAAAAGAACCGGCGTCCAAAGTTTCTCCCTGCTGATCGCCCTGGCTGTCGGCGGACTTGTCCCCCTGCTGTGGATCTGACCCAGGTATCAGCTGCCCAGGATCTTCCTCGCAAGAGCACGCGCAAGGGTGACTGGATGAGTCGCCAGAATGGAGATTTGTCCCAATACGCTTTGTGGTTCGTGGAAGACACCGAGTTGTTTCAACACCGTCCCCCGGTCGTAGTAGATCTTTTCCCCGGCCAGACGATCACCGGCGTCGAATGTGTACACACCGCAAAGCGGGAACTCAACCCGCCGCCCTGTCGGCGGAAGACCACGCCAGCCGCCGAGGTGCGTGCCGCGAATCATGACTTCCACCAAAATGGCGTCGTCTGTAACATGCCTGCGCTGCACCTCGATTTCAACGTCAGGGAGAGCCTTCATGAGCTGCTCGTAGAACTGGCGGACTCCGTTCGGCCCTTCGTAGTGTTCGCCCCACGCCTGATCGTCGTAGCGCGGAGTCTCGCCGAAGGTGCGGAGAACGCCTTCCAGATCATGCTCGTTCTCAAATCGAATGTGCTGCTCAACCAGAGCGATTCGAGCCGACATTCGCTCTTTCGGAATGGATGCGCTTGCCACAATTCACTTTCGGTCTCCAGATACTACCATCGGCTTGGGCCGACCTCCTCGAAGTGGCACACCAGTAGCTGGCGACAGGCAACTGACGCTGGCCGCTACTTCTGCTAGACTCGCTTTTCAGCGAGGGCTCTCATGAAACGCATCGCATGCTTGCTGCTATTTTCCTGTCTGTTAACGCTGTCGGTGCTCGCCGATGACGACAAAGACCACCCTCACCACGAAGACCTCACGACGGCTCAGTTGGGAACGGTCCACTTCCCTATTTCTTGCTCCGCGTCGGTCCAGAAGCCCTTTGAGCGCGGAGTCGCCCTGCTGCACTCGTTCTGGTACGAGGAAGCGGAGAAGGAATTTCTCCAGATCGCGAAAGACGACCCGAAGTGCGCCATGGCGCACTGGGGAGTCGCCATGAGCATCTGGCATCAGCTCTGGAACGAGCCCGACGAGAAGGTGATCAAGCGCGGGCTGAACGAAGTCGAGGCAGGAGAGAAGCTGGCGCAGAAGACGACTCCGCGAGAGAAGGCGTATATCGCGGCAATCGGTGCGTTCTACAGTGACTCGGCAAAGCTCGACCACGCTGCCCGCGCCAAAGCCTATTCGGGCGCGATGAAGAAAGTGTACGTGTCCTACCCCGACGATCACGAAGCCGCCGTCTTTTATGCGCTTTCTCTGCTAGCTTCGGAGCCGCATAACGACGAGACCTTCGCCAACCGAAAAGAAGCTGCCGCGATCCTCGAGAAGCTTTTCGCCACCGAGCCTGACCATCCGGGAGTCGCGCACTACCTGATCCATAGCTACGACAAGCCGCAACTGGCGCAGCTCGGCATCCCCGCCGCGCGCCGCTATGCCCAGGTCGCGCCCGCGGCACCCCACGCACTGCACATGCCCTCCCACATATTCGCCCGCGTCGGCTTCTGGCAGGACGACATCAACTCCAACCTCGCCTCCATTGCGGCCACCCGCAAAACCGCGGCCATGCACATGGGTGGCGAAGGCCACCAGTTTCACGCGATGGATTTCCTTATTTACGCCTATCTCCAGAGCGGACGAGAGGCCGATGCCGCCAAGGTCATCGAAGAGATCAAGACCATGCCAAAGATGGAGTCGATGTACGGCATGGATTTCGATCCGCAAACCAATGCTCTGTCCGCGTTTCCCGCGTTGTACGATCTGGAGCTGCGCCACTGGTCCGATGCTGCCGCGCTGCAGCCGGTCCCGGGCGCTCTCCCCGGCGACATGGATGCCACCTATTGGGCGCGCGCCATCGGCGCCGCTCGCAGCGGCGATTTAACCCAGGCCCACAAAGACCTGCACGAGATCGAAACCTTGCGACAGAAGATGCTGAGCGAGAAAAAGACAGAGTTCGCCGAAGGCATGCAGCAGGACTATCAGGAAGCCGAAGCCTGGATCCTCCACGCCGAAGGCGAAGACGACAAAGCCGCCGCCATCCTGCGTACGATTGCCGACAAGAACGACAAGTTGGGCGACGAACCAGAAAGCATCCCGGCGCGTGAAATGCTAGCCGACCTGTTGCTTGAAGCAAAGCACCCGCAGCAAGCGCTGGCGGAATATCAGACCGACCTGAAACTGAATCCCAACCGCTTCAACGGACTGTATGGTGCAGCCCGCGCGGCCGAAGCAGCCGGCAAGCAGAGCGAGGCGAACGAATACTACGCTCTGCTGTTGAAGAGTTGCGATGGAGGAAGTTCGACGCGTCCGGAACTCAGCCACGCGCGGGAGTTGCTGGCCAAGAAGTAAACACAAAACCGTAGCCACAGGACTGCTCATGAAGGCACACGTCACGTTTGCTCTTTCTCTCACCCTGAGCCTGGCAACGATAGCTCCGTTGTGCATGGCCCAAAGCGCCCCTAATCGGTCAAAGCCGGAAACCACTCATGCGCTCATCAATACCTGCCTGATCACAAACGATGTCAAGCGGCTCAGCGCATTTTACGCACAGGTTTTGCAAATCGAAGCGCACAACTCCGGACCCGATTACGTCGAGTTTCATGCCAGCGCGGGAACACTCGCGCTGTTTTCCGCTGATGCTCAGGAGCGATACATCCCAGGCTCCGCAACCCCGGGACAGAACCACAGCGCGATTCTCGAGTTTAGGGTTAACAATGTCGACGAAGAGTATTCGCGGTTGCACGACTTTGTAGAGCGGTGGGTGAAGGGACCGACTACCCAACCGTGGGGAACTCGCTCCATTTATTTTCGTGATCCGGACGGCAACCTGGTCGATTTTTTCACACCTGTCGCGTCTGAGAAATGACGCAGTCTACTGCTTCGTTTAGCTATCTCTCAACATACCCATCTTCACAACGAGCGCCGCGAGCATCGCAAGCGCTCCCACCAGCGCGTTGTATTCACGATGTTTGAGATACAAATCGAAGGAAAATCCGCGCGCTGTCTCTTCTGTGTCGGATCGGTGTGTAAATCTCGGGAACATTCTCGGCACGCGTCGCGCATATTCCTCAAATTCAGGGAACTTCTGCCGGAGGAACGATTCTTCGTCGCGAATGACGGGAAGATAAATGGCGAAGAACATCCCGACCAGCACGACACCTACCCACCAACTATGCGCAGCGACGGCAAACCCAACGCCAATCAGCAGCGAACCGAGATAGAGAGGATTCCGCGTGTAAGCATAGGGCCCGGAAATCGCGAGCGTTTCATTCTTGCGCACGTGACCCGAAGCCAGCGCGCGAATCACAATTCCCGGACCGATCAAGATCGTGCCTAACACCATGAAGCGCCACGTCGGGTGCGCAAGCCAGAAATACAGAACGGCGAATGCGAAACCAAGCGGTACGCGGATGCGGCGGGCGATGCGCGAGTACTCAGCCATGAGAAATCGCCCTCTCGTCGTGTGTCCAAGCAAGAATAAAGCAGTCCTTAGGGCTGAAGCCCAGTCCTTGTCAGTCGTAACCGCACGGCTGAAGCCGTGCCCTTCCTAAACCTCACTCAGTTGGCGGACTCGGTCAGCAAACTCCGCGCAGCGGCCACAACCGCATCAGAAGTAATCTCAAGCAACCCCTCATCGGGCTGCGTCCGCCGCGCATGCGTCGTCGGACTTGCCGGATTGCGCAACACAATACTGCGCGTTCCATAAGGCCCGTTGCGTGCCGGGTCCGTCGGACCGTAAATCGCCACCACAGGAACTCGCAACGCGGCGGCCAAGTGAAGTGGCCCGGTATCGCCACCGACAAACAATTTTGCGCGGCGCGTAAGCGAAACCAGTTCCGTAATCGAGCATTTGACGGACCTGGCCGAGCCTTCGCTCGCAGCTTCAGCTTCGTGCGCCAAATTGTCTTCGCCCGGCCCATAGTTGAGAACTGAACGCAGCCCGTCCTCAGCCAGCGCCTGAGCGACGCGGCCGTAACGCTCCGCGGGCCAGCGCTTCGCTCCCCAACCCGCGCCAGGATTCAGAATCGCAAAATCGCCGAATCCATCCTGTCGCAGCCGCTCATCCATCCGCGCATCAGCCGCTGGGTCGCGTGGAAGTTCTACGAGCGGCGATTTTTGCGTGCGCTGAGTGATCAACTCGACGACGGAAAGATACTGCTCGATCACATGCTTTCCGCGCCCGACCCCACGGCGTGTGTATAACAGACTTGCCGGGGACTCTCGCGGTTCGGCCGCCCCGTAAATCACGCGCGCACCCGACCAGCGCGCGAGCACCGCCGAACGAACCGCTCCCTGCAAATCGACGGCCGCGTCGTAACGCGCAGCGCGAACATCGTTCCACACTTTCGCAATCTGTTGCGCAGTCTTGATGGTGAACAGCGAGCGGCGCCATGATTTCAGATCGACAGTATGCACCCAATCGACCAGCGGCCTCAGCGCTGACCGCGGACCGCGCCGCGGCGCTCCAGCGGCACACAGCAACTCCTCCCAGCGTTCTTCGATCAGCCACCCGATCGTTGCATGTGGAAATGCCTCGCGCAGCGCCTGCACCGCTGGTAGGGTGTGGATCACGTCCCCCATCGCGCTGAGCCGCACAATCAGCAACCGCTCGATGCTTGTTCCGCCTCCGGAACCGGCGATCAAGATTTCCTCGGCGACAGCCGTGATTGAATGATCGCGCTCGTGGAGTGATTCTTCGGATCGCCGACAATCTCGACGCGGCCGCCATACTCCGCAACCGCATCTCGTTCGGGAACAGTGTCCGCGGTGTAGTCAGTTCCTTTGGCTTGAACATCGGGGCGAATCTCGCGAACAATCGCACGCACATCTGACTCGGAAAAAATCACCACAGCGTCCACGTCGGCAAGGGCGGCGACAATCTCGGCTCGCTCGTTCTCCGGCATGACGGGACGGCCCTCGCCCTTCAGTGCACGCACCGACGCATCGGAATTCACCGCGACCACGAGCTTTCCACCCAATCCCTTGGCAGCGCGCAGGTAGCGCACATGCCCCACATGCAACAGATCGAAGGCGCCGTTGGCCAGCGTGACGTGTTCGCCTGCTCGTCGCCATTCTTCAACACGGTGGCGAAGCTCTTCGCGGCCCAAGATTTTATTGTGTACGCTCAATGAGGTCTTGTGACCGGCGGCGCCTGCTCGATCGCCTGCAATAATTCCTCTTGCGTGACGGTCGCAGTTCCGCGTTTCATAACCACGAGTCCGCCTGCATAGTTGGCCAACTGCGCCGCTTCTTCCGTGCTCGCTCCTGCGGCCAGCGCGGCAGTGAACGCGGCAATTACGGTATCGCCCGCTCCCGTGACGTCGGCTACCTGGTCGGAACCGAAAATCGGGATGTCCACCGGCTTATGCCTCCGATCAAAGGCCACCATGCCATCGCGCCCGCGCGTAATCACCAGCGACTGCAGTTTCAGATGTGCCATCAACTGATCGCCGGCTGCGATTACTTTGTCCCAGTCCTGCCCGATGCGAATTCCGAGACTCTCTTCGACCTCAGGCTCATTCGGAGTCGCCGCCGTCACGCCCGCATACTGCAGCATCCTGTAGCGCGAATCGACAATGATCGGTACCGTCCCGAGTTTCCCTTTCGTCTGCAACGTGTTCACCAGCGCCGGGGTGGCAGCGCCGTACCCATAATCGGAGACCAGCAAAGCATCCGACGCACGGGCATAATTGCGCGCGGCCAAATACAATTCGCGCGTCAGGTGCGGGTTCGGAACATCATCCGGCTCGCGGTCGATGCGTACCACTTGCTGGCGCGCAGTGTGCGTCATCCCGGCAAGAATGCGCGTCTTGGTCACCGTCGTATAACTCTTGTCTTTGAGCAGACCGCTCACAGCGATGCGCTTATGGCGAAAATATTTCAGTAGCATGCGCCCCGGCTCGTCATCCCCCACAATTCCGACGGGGAGAACATTCACCCCCAGGTCAGCCAGATTGTTAGCCGCATTGGCTGCGCCTCCCGGCACGATCGTGCGCTCGCGGTGCTTGAGAATCAGTACCGGCGCTTCGCGGGACACACGCGAGATCTCGCCGAAAACAAATTCGTCGGCCACCAGATCTCCCAGCACCGTGACGGTGATCTTGGGAAAAGACTCAACGATCCTTCTGAGTCCATCGGCTTCTTTGGGATGTTTGGTCATCGTTGACGACGATATCGTGATGCCGCGGCGTCACGAACACAGATTCTCTCACGCCCGGCGTTTTCGTTCTTCGATGACGCGCAGCATGGTATCCAGAGCGTTAGCGCCGCCGGCAAGTTCCATCCGGACGGGAACCACGCAAAGCGGGTCGAGCGCGGAAAGATAGCCTCCCAGATTCACGGCGTCTTTCTCCGTCGTGATAAATCCGCCAGCTTCGCTTCGCTGTTTCAGCACGAGCAATTCGCGGACATCTTTCTCAGTGTAGGCGTGGTGATCGCGATAGAACGCCTCGGCTACCGGTTCGATGTTCGCCGCTCGCAACTGTAAGACGAAGTTCTGCGGTCGCGCGATTCCGCAGAAAACCACCGGACGTCGCGGCACATTCTGAGGCGTAATTCCCCGGCGCACCCGCCATACCTGTTTGCCGTCTAATGGGAATGCATCGGCAGACGCGCCGGCCGACAGAACAACCGCATCTGCACGGCACAAGGATCGAAGCGGCTCGCGCAGTCGTCCGCCGGGTAGCATTCGGTCTTTCGCGTCCTGCGGTGTGACCAGAACAATATCGAAATCGCGCGCCAGGCCACGGTGTTGAAAGCCATCGTCGAGCAAGTGCAGTTGCGGACCAAATCTGGATTCGGCGAACCGTCCAGCTTGATAACGGCTCTCGCCGACGATCACCGGTACTTGCAGCCGTCTCGCAATCAGCAGTGGTTCATCGCCGAATTCTTGTGCACAGCCACCCGGATCTACGAGAAGCACGCCCCTCGAGTTACGGCCATAGCCGCGCGATAATACATCGAGTTTAATGCCCCGCGTCTTCAGCAGTTCGCCAAGAAGCATCACGAATGGCGTCTTTCCCGAACCTCCCGCCGAAAGATTCCCCACGCTCACGACTGGACCTTGCAGGCGATGCCCTCGCAGCAGTCCGCGATCATGGAGAGCATTGCGCACGCCGACGACTCCCCCGTAGATGGTTGCGAGAGGATTCACTCAGTGTGCGCGGCCTGGTCCGCTACGGGCAGATGGTCGTGATTCCTGGCGAGCAATTCCTTCAGCGCTTGCAACGTTCGCGCTGTTGCACCGGTCTGCGAATGGATCGTCTCCGCCGCACGCCGGCCCAGAGCAAGCCGTCCGGAGTCGTCACCCAGCAAGTGCATGAGAGTCATGGGCAGGCCGTCCAGATTGACGACGCGAACTGCGTCGCGGCTTTGAAACAGCGCGACGATATCGCGGAAGTTTTCGGTGTGATTTCCAACTACGATGGCGACGCCATGCTGCGCCGGTTCAATGATGTTGTGACCTCCGCGCGGCACCAAGCTTCCTCCCACAAAGGCAACGTCGGCAAGGGCGTATAGCGCCGCCAATTCACCGATTGAATCGACCAGTAGAACTCCACCAGCCAGCGATTCTCCGTGCCATAGCGATCGACGATAAAAAGGAATACCCATCTCCTGTAGCAGAGCTGACACTTCATCGAAGCGATCAGGATGCCGTGGCGCGAGCATCATTACCGCGCGCGAATGTTCCACGCGAACCCTCTCAAATGCTTTGAGCAGCGGAAGTTCTTCGCCTTCCACAGTGCTGCCGCAGACCAGCACGGCCCCTGCGCCTTCGGCCGCCAGCGAGCGCCGCAAATCTTCCACGATCGGAGGAGGAACTGGAAGGCTGATGTCGAACTTCAGATTGCCCGTAACCCGCACGCGTTCCGCACTCGCTCCGATCGACTCTAGTCTTGCCGCGTCTTGCTCAGTCTGTGCCAGAAATATCTCCACATGCGCGAGCATTCTCCGCAACGCCCAGCGAAAGCGCTGGTAACTCGGCCATGAACGGTCTGAGATGCGCGCATTCACGATGGCGATGCTCGTTCCACTGGCGTGCGCCAGGCGCAAAAAGTTCGGCCAGAATTCAGTTTCCGCCAGCAAGACCAACTCCGGCTGCAATGCTTTGAGGTAGGGCCGAATCGCAAACGCGAAATCCATTGGGAAGTAGAACACGTTCTCTTCGCCGAAACACTTGCGGGCGAGTTGCTGGCCGGTGTCGGTCGTCGTGGAAACCACAACTCGACACCCGGAAAAGCTGCTCCGCATTTGCTCCATCAGGCCGCTCACAGCCAGCACCTCGCCGACGGAGACAGCGTGAATCCAGACAACTCTTCGCGGCTCTCGATTACTCGACTCAAAAGCCAGCAGCCTCGGCGGAACCCTGCCCATGCGCTCGGCAAATCCGGCGCGATATTTCCTGCGGCACACCATTTGATACAGCCAGTAAGGCACGCTCAGCAGCATCGCAGCCGCCAGCACCACGCTGTAGAGAAAGTAGATCAAGCTGTGTCATTCTAAACTGTCGCGTCACTGGCTTCCGCCTTCCGCGCCCTGGATTCTCGCTTGGATTCCAGTTTCAGTGGACGCTAGCCAGAGAGTGACAGCGCCGGCCTCACTCGCCCTATAATCAAATCCATGGCGTTCCTGCGATTCACGTTGCGCTCTTTTGTGGTGATATTTTGCGGCGCACTACTTCTTCCAGTCGTTTTGCTCGCGAAGAATTTTGTGAAACCGGTTGCGCAGGCAGCTTTCAACTACCCGGCGCACGACTTGCATCGCGATGAGAAAGTCACCATCGCTGCCGATCCCTACGACACGGCGGAGAAAGCCAAACTTTTCTCGATTGATTTCGTGGAAGCCGGCTTCCTGCCCGTTTTTTTTGTCATCACCAACGATGGTGACCAGCCGGTCTCCATCGGCAACATGGAAATCACGTTAATCACGGCGCACCGCTCGAAGCTGACGCCCTCCTCGACGGCAGACATCTCCCGCAGGCTGTCGAATCCGCAAGCGCAGACGCGGCCGAGTCCAATCCCCATTCCACGCAAGAAGGTGAAGGGCACTCTCAGCCAGAAAGAGATGGAAGAGATCGAATCCTCTCAGTTCGCCGCGAAGGCGGTTGAGCCACACTCCACGCAGTCGGGATTCTTGTTTTTTGACGTGGGAGAAATTTCTTCCCCGCTCGCGGGCGCGAATATCGACGTCACCGGAGTCGCCGATTCCAGGGGCAATGAGTTGCTGTACTTCGAAATCTCAATGGACAAATATTTGAACGCTCCGGCGAAGACGAATTGATCGCCCGCTACATGCGTATCCGTCCATCACTAGCGGTGTCATTCCGAGGCCCACAGTTTTTGCGGGCCGAAGGATCTATGCAATCCGCGGCGAAGTGCACAGGTTTTCCGTTTCACTGAGGATGACAACTCTAACGACGGTACACGGCGCCCACCCGGCTCTCCCCTTTATAATCACTGCTTATGGCCCCGACCGCGGAAACTTCCGTCGCTACTCACGCCAGGTTCGAGCCGGTGATCGGGCTTGAAGTGCACGTACAGTTGTTGACCGCGACCAAGATTTTCTGCTCGTGCTCGACGCGATTCGGCGCGCCTCCGAACAGCAACGTCTGTCCCGTTTGCCTTGGGATGCCGGGCGCTCTTCCCGTGCTGAATAAGAAAGTTGTCGAATTCGCCGCGCTGGCAGCCATGGCGCTGAATTGCCGAATCAACGAGACTTCCATTTTCGCGCGCAAGAATTATTTCTATCCCGACCTGCCTAAGGGCTACCAGATCTCGCAGTATGACAAGCCGCTGGCCGAGCATGGCTTCATCGAAGTTGCCGCCGGGAGCGGCAAGAAGAAAATCGGGATCACGCGCGTGCACCTCGAAGAGGATGCCGGCAAGAGCCTCCATGATGGCTTCGCGGATTCTGACGAGAAGACCGCGATCGATCTCAACCGCACGGGCGTGCCCCTCATCGAGATCGTCAGTGAGCCCGATATTTCCACGCCCGAAGAAGCCTACGAATATCTGACCCGGCTGAAGGAAATCATTCTCTACACCGGAGTCAGCGACTGCAATATGGAGGAAGGATCCCTGCGCTGCGATGCCAACGTCAGCGTGCGCCCGCGTGGCCAAAAAGAACTGGGCACCAAGGCGGAAATTAAGAATGTAAATTCATTTCGCTTTATTCGCGAGGCGTTGGAATACGAAATCGGTCGCCAGGTCGATCTCATCGAATCGGGGGGCACCGTCGCGCAAGAGACGCGCCTCTACAATTCGAATGAAGGCAAGACTTACAGCATGCGCTCGAAAGAACAGGCGCACGATTATCGTTATTTCCCCGAGCCGGATCTGCTGCCTCTAGTCGTCGACGAACGGTGGAAAGCTGAGATTGCCCGCGCATTGCCGGAACTGCCCGAGGCACGCCGCGCCCGCATGGTGAAGGACTACGGCATCACCGAATACGACGCGCAGGTGTTAACGGATTCGAAGTTGCTGGCCGATCAATTCGAAGAAGCTGCGCGAGCCGCGAAAAATCCCAAGCGCGTCGCGAACCTGGTGCAGGGCGAACTCGTGGGCCGGCTGAAGAGCAAAGGCATCGGAATTGAGCAGTCCCCCATTTCGATGCGCGGCGTCGCGGTTTCCGCTGACCTGGTCGAAGCGGGCACAATCTCCGGCAAGATGCTGAAGGATCTTTATGACTTGAGCTTCGACCGCGGCAAGGATTTTCCAGCCGTCTACGAGGAAGAGGGCAGCCCGCAGCAGTCGACCGACACTTCAGCGCTGGAGAAACTCATCGATGAAATTCTCGCCGCCAACCCGAAACAACTTGAGCAATATCGCGCCGGCAAGAAAACCATGCTCGGCTTTTTCGTCGGCCAGGTCATGAAGGCATCCAAAGGACAAGCCAGCCCGCAGATCGTGAATGAATTGCTGACGAAGAAGCTGGAATAAGAGGAGACATGCAAACTTCAGATCCTCATTGCCTGGTGGGCATTCCAGCGCCTGACCGGGTCTGAGACCCGGCCCACATACTCTTCTTTGGCCCTACGTCATCCCGGGACCATCACTTTGGTTATCTAAACTTCGCAACGCTAACCCCCTACCATGACACTGGGCCTGTCTGTCCGGGCTGACCCCTGCGAGGCGTCATGAAGAAAATCAAAATCGATCGCATTATCAGCATTGCGACGCTGGTGGCTTCACTGGTTGCAATTGTTTTGGTTCTGAAGCGGCCCTCGCCGGTAGCGCATCCGCAGGCTGCGGCAGCCATTGCGGAACATGCGCAGTCTTTCGACCAGAAGATGGCACAATTCCAGCAGGCGACCCAGCAGCCGGCCGGCCAGCCGCAATCCCAGGCACCTTCTTCTACATCGACTCCAGAATTGGCGTCGAACGCACCCTCGCCGAACTCCAAGGCCGAAGTGCGCCTCAACTCCGACGAGATTGGCGCGGTCATCGCGCAATCGCTGGGCACAGCAGGAACCGCGGGACTTACACCTGATTCGAATATCGGCGCCGCGGCCCCGACTATCAAAGATCAGCAGGTCAGCTTCGATGGTGATCTGGTTCACGGGCAATTTCTCACGGAGGTTGCAGGGAAAGATGTTTGGATCACCGTCTCCGGCCATATCGGAGATAAGGATGGCTACGCGACGTTCGATCCCACTGAATTCAAAGTCGGAGATCTGAGCGTTCCGATTTCTCTGGTCAATCCCGCGCTGCAGAAAAAACTGGCGGAACAGCGCGACCGGCTGAAGCTTCCCGATAACGTCGGCGCGCTGAAGGTTGAGAACGGCGAACTGGTGATGCAGCAGAAGTGAGAAAAGACTGCAGATTGGAGATCGGAGACTTCGGATTGAGAGAGACGAGATTTTCGATCTGAAATCTAAAATCTTAAATCTGCAGTCTCACGCCTGTCCCACACGATTCTCGGCCGCAACTTTCGAATACCATCTCCCTGAATCCTTGATCGTCCGCTGCTGCGACTTGAAATCCACATAGGTCAGGCCGAAGCGCTGGCTGTAGCCTTCGGCCCATTCGAAATTGTCGAGCAGGCTCCACGCGTGATATCCGCGGACGTCGGCGCCGTCAGCCATCGACCGCGCTACAGCGGAGAGATATTCATGGTGATACGCGATCCGCCGCGTGTCGTGAACCGCTCCAGTGGCGTCGGGCCCGTCGTTGTACGAACACCCACTCTCAGTGATCTCAATGACTGGCCGATTGTAGTCGCGTGTGATGCGCATGACCATGTCGTAGAGCGCCTTGGGCCACACTTCCCATCCGATATCAGTCTTCGGCCCTTCGCGGCCGCCCTCCATCTTCACCGGAAACAGCCATTCCTGGGCATGGGCTGCGCGCTCCATCGCGCCCGGTGCGGATGCGATCAGGCGGTAGTAGAGATTGATCCCAATGAAATCGAGCGGCGCGCGGATCTTTTCCATATCCCCCGACTTGATGCCCATGGCTCTCTCCGGCAAAAATGTCAGAGCCTCCGGATATCGTCCGCGCAACGCCGGTTCGAGAAACCACACATTGGTAATGGCATGAGCCCGCTCGGCAGCAAGTTTGTCTTCGTCTGAATTTGTTGCCGGCTCGCATGCGGACATGCTGAATGCGCTGCCGACTCGCGCTCCCGGCCGAATCGACTTGAGCGCCCTGAACCCGGCCCCCTGCGCCAGGTTCACCACGTGAGTTGCGGAGAGAAAATCGAGCAGGCTGGTGCGGCCGGGCGCGTGCGTGCCGTCGAGATAACCCAGATCGACAAAGGCGGCGGGTTCGTTAAACAACATCCAATCCTGTACGCGGTCTCCCAGGGCCTGCGCGACCAGTTGTGCATAGTCCGAGAAACGCGCGGCCGTGTCGCGATTTGGCCAACCGCCGGCGTCTTCCAGAGCCTGAGGAAGATCCCAGTGATAGAGCGTGACAAACGGCCGGATTCTCGCTTCCAGCAAAGCATCAACCAACCGGCTGTAATAATCCACGCCTTTGGAATTCACCGCGCCCGATCCCGAGCGCTGAACACGCGGCCACGAAATCGAAAACCGGTAGCTGTTCAGGTTCATCGCCCGCATCAGTGCAATGTCATCGCGCCAGCGATGATACGAGTCACAAGCGATATCGCCGGTATCGCCATTCTTGATCTTGCCGGGCGTGTGCGCGAAGCGGTCCCAGATGGAATCGCCTTTCCCGTCTTCGTTCCGCGCGCCTTCGATTTGGTAAGACGCAGTAGCCGTGCCCCAGAAAAACCCCTTCGGGAACACAACTTCAGAAGGACCGCCGAACTGCAGAATACGCGCGCTTGCCGCAGTCGAAACGCTGCTCGCCTTCGACGATCCGCTGCAACCGGAGAAAAACATCGGCAGGCCGGCAGCGGCGCCGGCACCGAGGACCGATTGCACAAACCTGCGGCGTGTCAGACGCAAACTATATGTTGCTCCCTGGACGATTTCGGCTCTGGCTACTCCGCATTCAAACTATCAAACATCTTCCACAGTTTGTCGGCGGTTACACGATAGATCACGTAACCACTCCCGGCATCCGATGTCTCGTGGAACAGCAACTCTCCGCGTCCGTCGCCGTCGGCGTCAACCACGTCGATCAGGTCGAGACGAGGCGTGATGTCGAGGTGAAACTTGTCGGTGACGCCGACATACAGCTTGCTCAGATTGTTGTACAGGTCGGGATGCGCCACCAACATGATCGAATATTGCGGATCGGTGCCGGCGACTCCGTTGGTCGCGCCGGGCGGTGGTACGTGCGCATCAGCGCTAAACACCATCACTGGCTGGCCGTTGGTCCACAAATCATAAGCTGTCATCTGAACATTCTCGAGCACCGGCACCGGAGGCTTGCCAGCCCGTTTTCGCCGCACGGCTTCCGCAGCCTGCGCCGGGGTGTTGATTTTCGCCTTGGCCCGGGCATCGATATACGCGCGCACTTCCGCCCTGGCCAGATCCGTCATCTGCTTGAGCCGGTCCGATTCTTCGCCCTTGAGCCACTCGTAGGTGTAAGAGCGCGGCTCGGGACCGCTGGTATCGGAGATCGCCGGAATCAACTGGACCGGAACGGCAGCGGCCACCGCAGTCGCCGATCCCGCCGCCGGCGTGGTCTTTCCATCTGCCGCCGGCGCGACTCCTGGTTTGCTGTAGCCCGGGATGTCATCCTCTGGCAGTGGTTCGGTCGGTTTTCCGCGTCGCAGCCGGGGACGGGCTTCGCCACTCGCTCCGCTGTCAGAAACGGGCACAGTGGCTTCCGGAGGTTTGGATTCAGCAGGCTTGGAGTCAGTGGGTTTCGATTCACTCGGCTTGGCGTCTCCCGGCTTCGAACCGGCGGGCGCAGAAGGTGCCGTGGATGCCGGCTTTCCTGAGCCCTCTCCTGTTGGCGTAGATCCGGCCGAAATTGGCCCAGTCGAAGAAGTCCCAGTCGAAGTTGGTGCGGTGGTTGGAGACGGCGTAGTGGTTGACGGTGGTGCCGACGTCGGGGAAGCGCTCCCACCGGACGGTGCGCCGGTTGGCGTCGCAGTCGCGGGCGGAGTCTCCTTCGGAGCGCTGGCGCTCTTGCTTAGCCGCGGCGGCCCGTCACTGGTCTCGAGACCCACTGGTACGCTCTCGGCCTTCATCCCGGTCTTGGGCTTTTCGCTCCCCGCCGGAAGCCATAAGCCGGTGCCGATCCACGGATTCAGCACGTTGGCAGAGTTGCTGTGGAGTGCGGCATTGACCGTGAACAGGCCTTGCGAGCTTCCGGTCTTTTCGACCTCATAAACCGTGCCGGAATCCAGCGCCATCGGAACCGGATCGGCCTTATAGGCCGCCGCATCCCAGAACTTACCATTCACCATAATGACAATCGGCACCAGTGACGCTTTGCCATTTGCCCCGAGTTGCAGCAATGCCAGTGCCCGCGGACCGATTTCCTTCCCGCCAATCTTGCGTTCGCCCGGCGTGATCTGCGGACGCTCCTCCTGCGCCGCAACCCCAGGGGCTAAAAGCGAAAGACAGGCCAGCGCCACCAGCGCCCCCCGGTATAAAATCCTACGAGGTAAGATTCTGTCGAGAACCGGCCTGCCGGATGCCGCAAACGCCGCGTTCGCGTTGCTGGCGCAGAAATTACTGAAAGAGACTCCCATGAATATCAATGATAAGGCTCCTGACTTTACTTTGCAGGACGAGAACGGCAAAGAGATCGCATTAAAGGCACTACGCGGCAAAACTGTGGTGCTTTACTTCTATCCCCGCGCAGATACTCCCGGATGCACCATCGAGGCCTGCGAGTTCCGTGACACCTATAAGAAGATTCAGAAAACCGGCGCCGTGCTGCTCGGCATATCCCCGGACACGTCGAAAGATCAGAAAAAGTTTGCCGACAAGTTCAGCCTCCCCTTCACTTTGCTGGCCGACGCCGATAAGAAAATCGCCAACGCCTTCGGCGTCATGAAAGAAAAGAATATGTACGGGAAGAAGGTCTGGGGCGTGGCGCGAACCACTTTCGTGATCAGCCCAGAGGGCAAGATCGAGCACATCTTCGAGAAAGTAAAGGCCGAGGGCCACGCCGGAGAAGTGCTGGAATACTTAAAAGAGTCGGCTAAAGGCGCGGCCTAGGGCTTCCGGGTTGTCCACGCCGAATAGAAGTTCAAAGGAACTAAATCCGTCGGTCTTTCGTATCAGCACACGGGGGAGCTGTTATGGAAGCTCCTTCGAATCGGGAGGAAATATGCGCGCGCTCCTCAGAATAATCGGGACCTCTGGATTACTTCTGCTTGCTCTCGCGGGTGTAGTCGCGAACCCGGCTCACGCAGAAGATCACAACTCCGTGGTCATCGTCTTCAAAGATGGTCACCGCCAGAGCTTCGCCTCCACCGAGATCGCACGCATCGACTTCAAGTCCCCAGCCGTGATTTTCAAGGACGGACATCAGGAGAAAATTGCCACCGCCGACATCGCCCGCATCGAGTTTGGGAATTCCGACGAAATTGTGACGGGGTCAAGTCGTGCACACTTCGTCGGAAAATGGGAAGTCGGTCAGGGCAATGGCAGCAACTTCTTCATCACCCTCGACGGCGACGGCACCGCGAGAAAAACGCTGGGTTCAGCGCATGGAACGTGGAACGTAGTCGATGGCGAAGCCCGAATCGCATGGGACGACGGCTGGCACGACGTGATCCGCAAGGTCGGAACCAAGCACGAGAAAGTCGCCTACGAACCGGGTAAAACCTTCAGCGACGAGCCCTCGAACATCACCGCGGCCCGAAACACAGAGCCCAAACCAATCTAGAGGCAGTAATCCCTTCATGTGGCGATTGCATCCCTCGGCCGCCGCGCAGCGCCAAATTGTCGGCGAGCCCCAGATCTGAGCGGCCTTCGCCATCAAAGCCTTTGCAGTAATATTTTCTCTTCATGAATCCGCAATCTCGAACGCCCCACATCAATACTCTCGACCGCGCCTTCTTCGCCCGCAGCCCGCGCCGTGTAGCCCGCGAACTTCTCGGCAAAGTGCTGGTACGGCGAAGCCCACACCTTACGGCACGCATCGTCGAAGTCGAAGCCTACCTCGGCGAAAAAGATCCCGCCTCGCACTCCTACCCCGGCAAAACCGCACGCAACTCGGTATTATTTGGCCCGCCCGGCTTCGCTTACGTCTACTTCATCTATGGCGTTCACTATTGCCTCAACGTTTCCTGTGAGTCTGATGGCAAAGCCGGAGGCGTCCTCTTCCGCGCTGTGGAACCTCTCACCGGACTCGAGGAAATGGCGCGTGCCCGTGACATCGCACTCCCTGGCCCGGGTGGCCTGGCCAAGCTCACCAGTGGCCCCGGGCGCCTGGCCGAGGCTTTCGGCATCACTCGCGACCGCGACAACGGATGCGATCTCACTTCGGCAGCCAGCAACCTATGGATCGGCGCCGACGGCTATCGCGCCCGGGACATTCGGACAACTGCCCGCATTGGGATCACGAAGGCCGCCGACAAGCCGTTGCGCTACGTTCTCGCGGGAAACCCGTTCTTGTCGGGACCGAAGATGTGGGTGAAGTAGTGGCGACCACGCGCGTGAGTGAATAAATCTGCATATCCGGCCCTCACCGCATGCTCCGTGAGGAACTCGATCTGGAACAAAAGCGCTAAATCCTCAGGCTTAAAACCATTCGCCTCGCTGCGCTTGACAGATGGGTGTAGACTTGCCCTCGGGTTCGAACAGCCCGAAAGCCCTGCCAGAAAGGCTTTTCGACCCGCCGGACTGGCGCCGCCCGAAAAACGGCGGAACGCGACTGGATTTCGCCGCAACCACTCCCTCGTTCGAATCATCAGAAGAATCAGGAGCCCACGTGCCTGCCTTCGCGCGCTGTCGGATTCTGGTTGCATTCGCCGCAATGCTCGCGGCTGCGCCAATCCTGACTGCAGCTGACGGCGGAGCTGTGGTCCGTTCCCAACCCACTCCGTCCAGCATCGTGATTGGCTTCGTCGGTGGGTTTGTGCGTCACGATAATCCCAACCACGGACCGGTCAAGCTTGCAGAGAGCATTCAGAAATCGGTCCCTAACGATGCTTTCGTCGAGGTTTTCGAGAACCGGCACAGAAAGACCGCGTACTCCACCATTCTTCGGCTGCTGGATCGCAATCACGACGGCGTCCTCTCCAGCGACGAGAAGTCGCAGGCCCGGATCGTTCTCTTCGGCCACAGTTGGGGAGCCTCCGCCGTGGTGATGCTGGCTCGTGAGTTACAACGGGTCGGGATCCCCGTGCTGCTGACCGTGCAGGTCGATAGCGTCGCCAAACTCTGGCAGCAGGACGGCATCATTCCCGCCAACGTCGCGGCCGCGGTGAATTTCTACCAGCCCCATGGCTTCATTCGCGGACGCGCCGCGATCGCGGCTGCCGATCCCTCCAAAACACAGATCCTCGGCAACTACCGTTTCGACTACAAGAAAGATCCGGTGACTTGCGAGGGAACAACCTGGTTCGGCCGCGCCTTCATGTCCAACCACTTAGAGAGCGAATGCGATCCGCACCTCTGGAGTCAGGTAGCGGATCTGGTGCGCAAGAGCATGCAACTCCATGCCAACACTCTGGCCGCGAACCCGCGACCATAACGTCTTGGTCCCGAGGTACTTCTTTACGTCCTTCGCGCATCCTTAGCGAACTTTGCGGTTAGAAGCTGTTTTCTCTTTTTACGACCGCCGGTTTCTCGCACGCCACGTCCAGGTCTTGATCTCCTAGACTAGAACGTTGTCGATCAGCCGCGTCGTCCCCACGAAAGCCGCGACCGCGACCAGCGCGCCGCCGGAAGTATTCTCCACCGGCTCCAGCGTCTCCGGATTCACGATTTCGAAATAGTCGAGTCGGACCGAACTCTCGCGGGCAAATTCTTCGCGTCCCGCCGCAATCAGCCTCGCGGCGTTACGCTCACCCGCGTCCGATAACTGTTGCACGCGAGCCAGCGAACGATGCAGCACCAGAGCTTGTTTCCGCTGGGGCGCGTGGAGATAGGCGTTTCGCGAACTCATGGCCAGCCCGTCCGCTTCGCGCACAATCGGACACGCCACGATCTCTACCGGAAGCCGCAGATCACGCACCATGCGCCGTATGATCGCAACCTGCGCCGCATCTTTCTGCCCGAAAAAAGCCGCGTCTGGCTCGACAATGTGAAACAGTTTCGCGACCACGGTCGTCACCCCTCGAAAGTGTCCCGGCCGCGAACGTCCGTCCAGTTTGTCGCTGAGTTCCTCGACCGTCACCCATGTCACCGCGCCGGGCGGATACATTTCCTCCACCACCGGCGCGAACAAGAACTCCACGCCCTCGCGTTCCAGCCATTCCCGATCGCGTTCGAATGATCTCGGATAAATCGCGAGGTCTTCATTCGGCCCAAACTGCGTGGGATTCACAAAGATTGATGCCACCACCGTATCGCATGCTGCGCGCGCCGCCCGCGCCAAAGACAAGTGCCCTTCATGCAGCGCCCCCATCGTAGGCACGAATCCCTGCCGCTTGCCCGCAAGCCGGACCGCCCGCGACGCAGACCGCATCTCGGCAATGGTGGTGTAAATTTTCAAGAGTGGACCGATCGGCCGCGCCTCAAGACTCTTCTGAAATCAGAAGTTGCAGCGTTTGGGTGGCGCAGCGCTTCAGCCCTGCGATATTCCACTTCTCCATAAGGGCTTTAGCCCTTGAATCTCACGCCGGCGGCACCCACTTGATCGCAATATGCGCGCCCTCCAGCAAGCCACCCAGGATTCCCTTGTTGCGCCGAATTGCCACGCCATCCTGCTCGGAAGCTCGCACGCCGACCTCCGTCGCAGCCACAACTCGTCCATAAGGCCAGTTCGAAGCGGACAGCCGCGCCAGTTCCGGAATCACGTCCTCAGGTTTGACCGCGATCTCGGCGCTGTCCGCGGCATCGAACAGCACCACTCCATCCGCGCGCACGATCAGATACGGATTGCGCCATTTCTTCATGTCCTGAATGCGGTCGTACTGCGCGGAATCGGCCAGAGGAATCGCCTGCAGCACAGTCTGAGGATCGGGCGCCTGCGCCGCCTGCTGCGGAGAGCAGGCCGCGAGAACACAGATGAAACCTGCAACCAAGACCAGCGCCATCCGCGCATTCCAAGGAGTCACGGGTCCGGGATTACCTCGCCACCGCGGGGACGTCGTTCTTGGCCGCCCACACCAGCGCGATCACCCAGCCAATCACGCTCCATCCCAGGAAAAAATTCAGCAGGAAAATCGCCAGCGTATCGCGCTTGCTGCGGGCCAGGGCAATGATCGACGGCAGAAAATACATCACAAAGCCGAAGCCGAAAAACGGAAGGAAAAACACTGACAAGATGTGCATAACCCTGTCTCCTTAGCTCTTAGCGTAACACCTTCAAGCGTTGATTTCCCCTGTAAACCCCTAGGGTGAAACTCTTCGACTTCGGCTCTCGATTCAACGTCCCATCGCTCGTTTCCTCGCCAGCACAGTATCCAGACCGGCCTTGATCTCCTTCGGCAGATGATACGACTCTTCATCCGAGGGATACTGATGCGATCGCACATCCGCACAAAACGACTGCACCGCCTGCCTGATGAGCCCAGCTGCATCCCCATACCGCCGCACAAATTTCGCCGGCGGACTGAACGTCAGATTCACCAGATCGTGAAATACCAGCACCTGGCCGTCGCAATCCGGCCCAGCGCCAATCCCGATCGTCGGCGTTCCAACTTCTGCCGTGATCATCGCCGCCACTTCCCTCGGGATGCCTTCGAGGACAAGGAACGCCACGCCCGCACGATCGAGCGCAACCGCATCGCGCATAAGTTGCTCGATCCCGCTCAAGCTCTTGCCCTGCACCTTGTAGCCGCCCATCGCGTGCACCGATTGCGGCGTCAGTCCAATGTGTCCCGCGACTGGAATCTCCGCGTCAATGATCTGACGGATCAGTTCCGCACGCTTCTCTCCGCCTTCAATCTTCACGACTTCGGCGCCACCCTCCTTAACGAACCGAACCGCATTTCCCAGCGCGGACTTTGGGTCAACCTGATAGGCCCCGAACGGCATATCGGCGACCAGCAGCGCCCGCTTCACGCCGCGCCGCACCGCCTTCACGTGGTGCAGCATCTCGTCCATGGTGACCGAGAGCGTGTTTTCGTAGCCCAACACCGTTTGGGCCAGAGAATCACCTACCAGCACGATGTCGACGTCGGCTTCGTCGACCAGGCGAGCAGCGGAATAGTCATACGCGGTGAGGCAGCTAATGGGTTCGTGTCGGAATTTCAGTTCCCGCAGAGACGCGGTCGTGACTTTCGGGCGGCAGCCTTCATTGGCGGAAGCGTAAGGGCGTCCGCTGAACGGGGTAACGCTCATGATGTCCTCCAGTGCCCCTCCGGCTTGGCCGGATAGAGCCTGTATGCATCTTCACCTCAGATTGTACATTCAGGACCGGACCGCCGTCGATGCCAAAAAAGTCAAATCGTATCAATAGGTTAGCCTAGGCTTCGCAGGCGGCGCCAATCCCTTTTCCCCAGGTTTCCAGCTTTCAGAACACGAATATGTATGCACTAAAAGGGGCGTAGTTGCCTCCTCCGCTCGTGCAGTCGATGAAGAGCACATTGGCGGTATCCGGTTGGATTTGCAGCACGACCGCTCCGCCTGAGGACCATGCATTCAATGTTCCCAGGAAGAACCTGTCATCGATCTCAAACCCGAAGTCGATGGTAAATTCCCCTGGCGCTACCTCTTCCAAGTTCAGTCCGCAAGGCGGAGTAGAGGCCGCCGCGCCGGAAAGAGCCGAGTTAAAGCACTCGACAATTTTGTATGGTGCGTTCAATCCGTTGAGATACACCATGGCCTTGACCCATCCTCCGGCGCCGCGGGCTTGCTGCACGTTGCTGTCGGTGGCAAATCCGAAATTGGTGCCACGCCCGTAGACTCCGGTCCCGCCTTGCCCGTAAACTCCGATGCCGCCGGACGCGTTGAACCCCGCCACGCCAGAGCCCGGCCCAGCCAGCGTCGTGCCCTGAACTCCATTGTTGCCTGACACCGAGCCGTCGCTCTCGCCATAGACGCCCACTGAGGGGGAGAAACCGGATACTCCCAGATTGGCAGTAACCGAACCCGCTGAGAAGCTCCCGGTGGAGTCGCGCTTCACGATGCTATTGAAAGTATCGTCGCTGGTCGGCGCAACATTCCAGGCCAGATTCAGTGTTCCAGACGTCGTGACCGGAGACCCAGTAACTGTGAAATCCGACGACGGCGCCGACAGTCCCACGCTGGTGACTCTTCCACTTCCTGGGAAGGTCTGCCCGGAAGCAAATGTAATGATTCCCTTGCTGTTGATCTTCAATCCGGTTTCGGCCGGAGTGCTCGGCGGAACTCCGAAAAGCAAATTCAATGTAGCCGCGGGAGACGCGGTGTTGTTTCCGGTTGGCTCCGCCAGCCATCGGAACACTTGATTCGTCGCGGCCTTAGTGCCGCTGTTGTAGGCGGAAGCGACGAAGCCGATCTGGTTGGAGTCCGCACCCGCGGAGGCCGTCGCATTCGTCGTCGCGGGGAGATTCAAAAGCGAGCGAATCGTGACCGATCCTTTTACGTCGAGCATCGCTGTCGGAGTGGTTGTGTTGAGCCCTATCTTTGCGCTGCTTCCAGAACCGGTCTGGAACATGACGGAGTTCCCCAGCCCGCTCGAACTCGTCCACAAAGGAACATAGTTCGTCGCGCCTGAACCTGTGATGCTGGCCGGCGCCAGCGCGGCCGAACCCGACGTTGGATGGTTGGATAAGGAGCCATCCGCATAGGCTCGATTCAACACGAAGGCCGAGGGCGGCAGACCGCCAATTGTTTCTGCATCGGCCGACTTCAGCGCGTAGGGAACGGCGACAAACAGCACCCTCGGCTGCTCCGGTTCGCTGCCAACTTGGACGCCGAGCCACCGGCCCTCGCCACCGGTGAATATCTCCGGTGGCAATCCTTGTGCGCTTGCTGATCCCAGTTGCACCGTGTAGTGATCCGCAGCGTCAAACTGGACGCTCTGCGTTTCCAGCCAGAGCGGCGCTCCGCCCTCCTGATCTTTGTAAATCAGGAAAGTCACGCCTTGCAGTCCGGCGACCGGGCGTCCCGACTGGCTTTTCACCACCCCGCTAAAATTCACAAGACGCGGAACCGAACTCACGGTCATCGCCGGTACGCTGGCTGCTTCTTGTGCCGCAACTTGCGCGGCAACCCCGCGCGCGACCAGGCACGCCAGGGCGACAACAAGAACCTTACTGGTCGAATTCGCTTTCATTGAAATTGACTCCCAAGGATAGATTAGGAACGGCCCTTGATCTCCCCCGGGCATTCGAAGCAACGACTCAGGCAACGCAGTATCCGTCTGTGCAGGGAGACCGTCAATAGGCAAGAATTTGCACACTTGCATCGACCGAGAGTGCGATGGACGAGACACCGTCCGAGATGACTACGCTCCCACCGCATCCTGCCCGCCCAGGGGCAGGAAATATTGCGTGCCCTTGATAGGTTCGGTAACTTTGCGCAGGAGTTCCTGCAGATCTTCGTTGCGGTCGACGAAATCGATATCCGACGTATTGACGATCAGCAGATCCGAAGACGTGTAGTGAAAAAAGAAGTGTTCGTAGGCTTTGACCACTTCCTCCAGATATTCGTCGCTGACCCCGCTCTCACCCGGCGCATTCTTTTTCTTGAGGCGCTTTTTCAGTACCTCGGGCGTGGCCTGCAGATAAATCACCAGGTCGGGCGTAGGCAACTTTTCGCGAAAATAATTGTAATACCGGTTGTAGGTATCGAGTTCCTGGTCGGTTAGATTGAGGCAGGCAAACAACTTGTCCTTCTCAAAGATAAAATCCGCGACTACCGTTTTTTGCGACTTTGCCGCCAGATCGAGCGCTTGCAACTGCTCGAAACGCCGCACCAGAAAGGCGAATTGCGCCTGAAAAGCCGCTCCGCGTTCGCCCTCGTAGAACGCCCCCAGAAACGGATTCGCCTCCGGCTCCATCACCCGCTGGGCGTTCAGGCGTTCGCCCAGGATGCGCGCCAGCGTGCTCTTGCCGACTCGGATCGGGCCTTCCACTGCAATGTACCGGGGGAGTTCGAAAAGATTAGCCATGGGGTCGTGCGCTGCGTCGGAAGTGGCAGGATATCTCGGATGGAGCCGAGTGGCAATTGAGGGAAGAGTTAACAGCGGAAAAAGCGTTTCAGATTGCAGAATCTAGATTGCGAGTGGAGACAATCCGTAACACGAGTCAAATCTGAAATCTCAAACCGTCAATCTGCAATCCTTTACAATCCCTGCATGTTCGCACTCGCACTCGGTGGCACCATTGCCGCTGCCAGCCTGGCCGCCGCAGGGTATCAGTCGATGGCGCCGACCGGGCAATGGTACGGACGCACATTCACCGGCCTGCCGCGCGGCACGAAACAAATCGCCCTGACCTATGACGACGGGCCGAACGATCCGCATACTCAGCACCTACTGGATGTTCTGGCCAAACACGACGTGCGGGCGACTTTTTTTTTGGTCGGGCGCTATGCGCAGCAGCGCCCCGACGTTGCACGAGCCGTCTCAGCCGCCGGACACGTCATTGGCAACCACACCTTCACGCATCCACTGCTGATTTTCAAAAGTGCGACCGAGATTCGTAAAGAACTTATCGATTGCCGCTCTGCGCTGCAAGATGCTGTCGGCGAGCACTCAAATCTCTTCCGTCCGCCATTCGGCGGGCGTAGACCTGCCATGCTTCGCATCGTCCGTGGGTTGGCTCTCAAGCCGGTGATGTGGAACGTCACTGGCTACGACTGGAATGCCCCGCCAGCCACGGCCATCGAGCAAAAAGTTGCGAAGCACGTTCGCGGCGGAGACGTCATCCTGCTGCATGATGGCGGCCATGAACAAATGGGCGCCGACCGCTCACAAACGGTAATCGCCACCGATCATCTGATCGCCCTGTATAAGGCTCAGGGGTATGAATTCGTGACGATCCCGCAGATGATGCAAAGCCTGGATCCACCACGACTCACGTAGGGGCGGACGCCCCGTCCGCCCTCCGCAAACACCGCTCATGCACCCCGGTCGGGTTCGTCCGGGGCCTCGTAAAACGGAGATGTCATCCACGCACCGCCGCGACCGCCTCTTTCGCCGCAGCGATCGTCTTCTGCACATCTTCCTCGCTGTGCGCGGCACCAAGAAATGCCGCTTCATATTGCGAGGGCGGCAAGTAAATTCCACTATCAAGCATGCTGCGGAAGAACTTCCCGAACGCTTCCGTATTCGACTTCGACGCCGAATCCCAATCCGTCACCGGACCGGGGTTAAAGAACCATGTGAACATCGATCCCACGCGATTGTGGCAAAGCGCAACGCCAGCATCTTTCGCCGCAGAAGCCACGCCCTCAACCAGCTCGGCGCTCAGCTTCTCCAGCCGCGGATAAATCTCGTCCTTGTGGTCGCGTAGATGCTTCAGCGTCGCAATGCCCGCTGCCATAGCCAGCGGATTCCCCGACAGCGTTCCTGCCTGATACATCGGTCCCAACGGCGCAACCAGGTCCATAATCTCCTTCGAGCCACCGTAGGCGCCCACGGGCAACCCGCCGCCAATAATCTTTCCCATCGTCGTCAGATCCGGGCGAATGTTGTAGAGCGCCTGCGCGCCGCCGTAGGCCACGCGAAATCCAGTCATGACCTCGTCGAAAATCAGAACCGCGCGTTCGCGCTCGGTGAGCATCCGCAAGCCCACCAGGTAATCGTCAGCCGCCGGAACGCATCCCATGTTTCCGACTACGGGTTCCACGATCACGCACGCAATCTGATGTTTGAATTTCTGGAATGCATGCTCGACCACGGAAAGATTGTTGAAAGGCAGCGCCACGGTGAATTGGATAAACTCGTCGGGAACACCCGCCGAGCCGGGAATCCCGAGGGTCGCAACGCCAGAACCAGCCTTCACCAACAGCGCGTCGGCGTGCCCGTGATAGCAGCCTTCAAACTTTACAATGTATTTTCGTTTTGTGTAAGCCCGCGCCAGCCGGATCGCCGACATGGTCGCTTCCGTCCCTGAGCTGACGAAACGAACTTTCTGCATCGGCGGAAACGCGCCCAACACCAACTCCGCCAGATCGGCTTCTGACGGTGTCGACGCGCCGAAACTCGTGCCATTGCAGGCGGCGCCGAGAATCGCATCCAGAACACCCGCATCGGCATGCCCGAGAATCAGCGGCCCCCATGATCCGATGTAATCGATGTACTCGTTTTCGTCGGCATCCCAGATGTGGGATCCTTTGCCGCGCAAAATAAACGGAGGATCGCCACCGACCGCGCCAAATGCGCGTACCGGGGAATTCACGCCTCCCGGAATCATGCTCTCCGCTCGTTGTTGCAGGCGGCGCGACTGCTCGACTTTTCGCGATGTGGCGGACGGCATCAAATCCTCCCAGCGAGGGGAAAACAGATGTCAACAAACAGACATACGCAACCGATTACTATAGCAGCGCCGCGCAAAAGTGAATTCATCAGATATTCACGCTTCTGAAATCACTTCGCAACATGCCGGCAGTACCGTAGAGCTATTAAATTGCCCTTCTAACCGGGAGGGTTTGGGGGACAGTCTCGGGGGCTCCGGGCTGTCCTTTTTGCTTTTCTACCCGCTCGAGATTCTGAGGCCGCGACGGACCCTATTCACCGCAGGTACGAACGAACGATCTCCAATAGCTCATCGGCGGCTACTGCCTGTTCCGCGGTCGGCTTTCTCCCCGGCTGAAGAACGTGAAAACGCACGTGATCTTCCAACAGTTCTGCCATCAGCCCGTTCATCGCGCCGCGCGTCGCGGTGATCAGGTGCAATATATCGCCACAGTCCTGCTCCATTTCCAATGCCCGCTCGACCGCGTCAATCTGACCGCGAATACGGCGCACCCGCAGCCGCAACTTTTCCTTTTCCCGCAGAGTGTGAGCCATGCCGTTCTTCCCTTTACGGACTTTTTACTGGACTATACCATAGGGGGGTATGGTATTAAAGATCGAGCACAATTTAACAGTGTCGGACCGGCTTGGCTCGCGCCTCCGCTCCGCCCGGTTCGTTAACATTCCCGTAACCAACTCTGCGTACGCTCCTTGGGACGGAAGAGTACCCGGCTAACAAGCTGACCTTGAGCAACGTGACTCCATTAACTAACAGCGTTTCACGAACATTAAGCGCCCCGAAAAAAAGAATGCGCCGCGCCTTCACCGTTGCCGGACTGGTTGCTCCGCTGGCGCTCTCGTATTTCGTGACTCCACTGCTCGTCTTCGCGCAACAAACCGCCGGATCTCAGTCTCCGCAACCAGCCGCTCCCTTAGCGAATCCCGCCACTCCTCCTGCCGATCCTTCCGCCGAGCTCGCCGACAACAGCACAGAGTCGATGTTCCCTCACTTCAAGGACACTCGCTTCTGGCTTTCCGGCCAATCGAACTTCATTTTTCAGACCCATCCTGACTTTCATGCTTTGTACAGCGGCCCACACAGCCTCGGCCCGCGCTATGAAAAGGCAACGTCGCGGGTGCTGACGCTTTACACCGGCGCTCGTCTGAACGACTCCACGGAAGTCCTGGTCGACATTGAAGAGGCTGGCGGCGCCGCGCTCAGCCTGGGTTTCGGACTCGCCGGCGATACTAACCTCGACATCGTCCGCAACCCGGCGCTAAGCAAGGCTCCCTACCTCGGCCGCGGCATGATCCACAAAGTTTTCGCACTGAGCAAAGACAAAATCGAAAATCAACGCAACCAGTTTTCTCTTTTCGAAGAATTGCCGCGACGTCGTCTCGAAGTCCGCTTCGGCAAGTTCAGCATGCCCGATTTCTTTGATCTCAACTCCGTCGGTTCCGACACTCATTTCCAATTCACCAACTGGACCATCGACAATAACGGCGCCTACGACTACGCCGCCGACACCCGCGGCTACACCGTCGGTGTGACCGCCGACTTCGAAGATCGCAACTGGGGCTTTCGCTTCGGCGAAGCGCTTATGCCCAAAGTTGCCAACGGAATCGATCTGGTGTGGAAGCCGTGGCAGGCTCACGCGGAGAATTTCGAATACGAACTTCGCCATGGAGCAATTCCAGGAAAGGCTGGCATAGTGCGGCTTCTGGCCTACACAAACTCCGCCAACATGGGTATCTACCGCGACCAGGTTCTAAAAGCCGAAGAAGCCGGCACGACGCCTGACATTACCGATCATCCCTGGCACATCACGCGTAAATACGGTTTTGGCATCAACGGCGAGCAGAGCCTCACGCACAATCTGACCGCGTTCGCTCGCTTTGGCTGGGATAACGGCAAGACCGAGTCCTTCGCGTACACCGAGGTCGATCAAACCTTTGCCGAGGGATTAGGCGCGAACGGCGCGTGGTGGCATCGCAAGCAAGATCGTGCCGGCATTGCCTTCGTCTCCAACGCTATCAAGAAAGATCACCAGGAGTATCTCGCCGCCGGTGGACTCGGATTCCTGCTCGGTGATGGCAAGCTGAACTATGGCCGCGAAAACATTTTAGAGTCCTACTACACTGTCCACGCCTGGCGCGGAATCTACTTTGCGCCCGGTGTACAGCACATTAATAATCCCGGCTATAACCGCGACCGCGGCCCGGTGGTAGTGCCCGCCCTCCGCGCCCACGTCGAGTTCTAGATGTCGTTCGCCATTCTGATCTAGTTTGTCATTCCGAGCGCAAGCGAGGAACCTGCCGTCCTTGCCCCATGCACATACCACCTACTTCTCCACTTTCACGCCCTTCCAGAATGCCACGCGCCCCTTAATCTGCTTTGCAGGCGCCTTCGGCTCCGGGTAATACCACGCTGCGCCGGGATTTTTCTTGCCATTGACCTCAATGTCGTAATAGCTCGCCGTGCCCTTCCACGGACACACGGTGCGCAGTTCGCTGGGTCGGAAATATTCCTTGTGAACTGCATCCGGCGGGAAATACTGGTTGCCTTCCACTTCCACCGTCTGGTTGCTTTCGGCGAGAACTGCGCCTTCCCACATTGCTTTTGCCATAATGCCCAGTTAGATTCCTAACGTGGTGAGTGGTTGCAGAATCCTAGGGGAGCGATGCCGGACGCGATTACCGAAACACATTTCAACGGACACACTATGGTCGGCGAACTCCAGCGCGTGCTGGTGTGTTCCCCACGCGCCGCCGGCTGGAATCAGCCTGAGCGTGTGAGTCAGTGGCCCAACTTGGGATTTCATCGTGCGCCCGACTTCGATGAGGCTCAGTTGCAGCATGAAGCTCTCTGCCACCAACTCGCAACCGCAGGCTCCGAAATCGTCGAACTGCCGCCTTCGAATAAGCTTTCCCTCGACGCCGTCTACGTCCACGACGCTTCGCTGCCGACCGACCTCGGTCTGATCGTCATGCGTCCCGGTAAGGCGAATCGAGTGGCTGAAGGACCACATCATGGTGCATCGTGCGAAGGCTTTGGCGTTCCAACTTTCGGCGCGATCACGGCGCCCGGCTGCACCGAAGCTGGCGACATCCTCTGGCTCGATTCCCACACGCTGCTGGTTGGAAATAGTTATCGCACCAACGCGGCGGGCATTCACCAGTTGCGGACGCTGCTCACGCCGAAGGAAATCGACGTTCTTTCAGCGCCGCTGCCTTATGGTCACGGGCCGTCGGAGTGCCTGCATCTGATGTCGCTGATCAGCCTGCTCGACGAGCACACTGCACTCCTCGATCTACCCTGGCTGGCGGTTGAAACCGTCGAACTGCTCAAGGTGCGCGGATTTCAATTCATCGAGATTGACTACTCCGAACGCGACACGCTCGCCTGCAACGTGCTCTCGCTCGGCGGCAAGCGCCTGTTGGCCATCGAAGAAAATCGTCGGACCAACGACCGCCTCCGCCGCGCCGGATTCGACGTCCGCACCTTTCCCGGCAGTGAAATCTGTGTCAACGGTAGCGGCGGTCCGACCTGCCTGACGCGGCCGTTACTGCGTGGATAAGCCGCCCGCAATCGCTCCAATCACGATCAACGGCTCTTTCCCGGACGCGACCGCTTCGGGCAGCGGTGCCTCCGGCGACTGGTGCGACAAGTCCTCTTCACAGGCAAAGAATCGCAGGAAAGGCCGCCGCTGCAGCGTCCCGTGTTCGCGGATCGCTCCCCTCAGCATAGGGTACTGGGCTTCCAGCGCGTCCAACACCGAGCACACTGTAACCGCGCCCGCAACTTCGAGCGTAACCTCGTTCCCCACATGCGCCAGGTTTCGCAGATGAAATGGCAAGACAACTCGGATGGCGTGACCGCCCATGGAATTCACCTCTTCGCTGACCGTCGACCTGACGTTGCGCGCATCAGCCGATCAAAAGCCCGGCGTCCCCGATCGCGGTCGCCAGTCACAAGATAGACCAGTGCCGCGCCCTGAAACATCTGCAAGAGAGCCTCGACCGCGCCGGCGTCGGGCAGGAAATCGCGAAGCATCTCGGACCAGAGCCGTTGTGGCTCTTCGAAGAGATTTCGCGCGCGCTCCGAGCCGCATCAGCTTCGCCGGGTTGGGTCCATCGTAAGTAGCAGCACGCCGCGCGAATCTGGGCTCGTCACCTGGTTCGACAGGGTGGTTACCTTTTTTATTCTTCGGTGTCGCGTTCTGGCTCATCGGAACAATCTGGTACGAACTCCGCGGCCCTCGCGTATTCGAAAGCACCAGCCAGCGCTACCGGATCAATTTCATCATCACGCCTGTCGTAACCACCGGCATCTGCATTTTGATGATGGCGTGGCGGAACGTTCCTGTTGCACTGTCGGAATCCGCCGCACTGCTGATCGCGCTCCCCCGAATGTTCGGCGAGGCCATTCTGCTCTCGCGCTTTGCCATACTCATGCCCCGGATGCGCCCGGAGACCGCGGGCCGCTACGGAGCTTTCCTGTTTGCTACCTACGCGTTGTTTTTGACCCTCGAGAGATGATGTTGCGCGCCGCCGGGTAAGGCCCCCCGTCCGCTCAGCCAACTCCACAACTCCACACGAGTGTTGCTTCACGAGCACGAGGACCAGGGGGCGCGTGGCCGCACTCATCTCAGCGTCTGTACCTCAACCGACAGTACCGCCGGCAAATCCCGCACGATCGGAGCCCAACTGTCTCCCGCATCAGGCGAACAGTAGACCTGGCCGCCCGTCGTGCCGAAATAAATTCCGCAATCGTCCAGGGAATCGACGCACATGGCATCGCGCAGCACGTTGACATAGCAGTCTTTTTGCGGCAGCCCTTTGGTCAGTGCCTCCCATTCGTTCCCGCCGCTGCGACTGCGGAAGACGCGCAACTTGCCCTCATGCACATAATGCTCAGAGTCACTCTTTATCGGCACTACGTAAATCGTCTCCGGATCGTGCGCATGGACGTCGATCACGAATCCGAAATCTGTCGGCAGGTTGCCGCTGATTTTTGTCCAGTTATCACCCGCGTCATCCGACCGCATCACATCCCAATGTTTCTGCATGAACAGCACACCGGGACGTTCCGGGCTCATGGCGACGTGGTGCACGCAGTGCCCGACCTCGGCCGTGGGATTCGGAATGTACTTCGAATACAGCCCGCGGTTGATCGGCTTCCAGGTCGCGCCGCCATCGTCGGTCCGAAACGCGCCCGCCGCCGAGATCGCGATGTAGATTCGTTGCGGATTACTGGGGTCGAGAATGATTGTGTGCAGGCACATGCCGCCCGCGCCCGGTTGCCAGTTGGGCCCGGTGCCGTGGCCCCGCAATCCAGGAAGTTCGCGCCAGTTCTGTCCGCCGTCGGTGGATTGAAAGATCGCTGCGTCTTCCACTCCCGCATAGACCGTGTCGGGATCATTGAGCGATGGCTCGAGATGCCATACGCGTTTAAACTCCCACGGATGCTGCGTGCCGTCGTACCACTGATGTGTGGTAAGCGGCTTCGCCGCCGCGTCATAGGCGAACTTGTTGCTCTCGCTTTTCGGCGGACTCAGTGTAGCCGGCTGACCCGCGGGCGTTCCCGGCTGCTGCCAAGTCTTGCCGCCGTCGTCAGAACGCTCAATCATCTGCCCAAACCATCCACTGGACTGCGACGCGAACAGCCGGTTCGGATCGGCGGGCGATCCCTTTACGTGATAAATCTCCCAGCCCGCAAAATGCGGGCCGCTGACGTCCCACTTTTCGCGCTTGCCGTCTGACGTAAGAATGAATGCGCCTTTGCGCGTTCCCACCAGAACCCGTACGCTGCTCATGCCCCGTTCCTCCGGTATCCGGAATCAACCTCCGTTCTTCTCGTAGTAAAGCACAATGGCGCCGGATTTCAAGAGCTTCGTCTTGCCTAATTTCAGGTCGATTCTCTGCTTCATATCCGTGAACATTGGACTCCCGCTGCCTAGCAGAATCGGACTCAGAATCACCCGGTACTCATCGATCAAACCCAGTTGCAGAAGCGACGATGCCAGCGTTGCGCTGCCGAAGATCACAATATTCTTTCCGGGCATCTCCTTCAGTTTCGAGAGCTCGTGTCCGACATCGCCCTGGATCAACCTGGAATTGTTCCACTCCACTTTCCGCAAAGTGCGCGATGCCACCACCTTCGGAAGATTGTTCATCTTGTCGGCGATTTCATCCCGCGGAGCCGATGGCCAGTACCCGGCCATGTACTCGTACGTGGCACGTCCGAACAGAATCGTGTCGACGGTCCGCATCAGGTCTTTGGCGTAGTCAAAGAATTCTTCGTCCGGCGTGAACCAGTCAAACTTCTTACTCGGCCCCTCAAAAAAGCCATCCAGAGACATCACGTTCGAAACAATCAGTTTCCTCACTTCGCTCCTCCTTCGAGATTTTCGCCCCCAGACTCCGACATCTTCCGAGCGTGCTCAGCCAGACGCCCGAGAGTCTGCGTCAATCCTTCGACGGCTCCGTGTACTTTCACCACGAAGTCTCGCAGCGCTCGCGAGGCGCCTCGTAGACGCGGGGGGCGGCGACCTCCCGATCCCCAACTACTAGGTTAAATACACGAAAGGCATCGCCGATGTCAGGCCTTTCTTCCGATGTGCCGGGGTGCCCCACCTTCTCGCCCTGTTGGCGAGAGGGTGGCATGTTGATCTTCCATCCCGCTTCCGCACCCCTCAACCTTCGCCTCCCACTCCTGCTAAAATTAAAAAGCATGCTTCTTCCCTTCGTCCGCGAACTCTTCGCGGACGTGGAAAAACTTCCCGCCTTCACGCGTGTGGCCTCCCACCTCAAGGAGGGCACGGGGCGTGTTAGTGTCTCCGGACTTACTCCCACCGCAAAAGCCTTGCTGCTGGTGCTGTTGCGCCGCTCTGCGGAGCGCTCCCTGATCCTGGTTGTCAACGACAACCGCGCCGTCGAGGATTTCGTCCCGCTGCTGCGCGGTTTCGCGGACCTCACCGGCGCCTGTGATCCTGAAGATATATTTGCCCTGCCCGCCCGCGACGTGCTGCCGTTCCAGAATCTCTCGCCCCATCCCGAGTTGCAGGAAGAGCGCGCCACTGCTCTGTGGAAAATTGCTACTGGCAAGGTGTCGATCGTGGTCTCGCCGGTCGCGGCCACAACCATCCGCCTGCGTTCAGCCGAGTATTACGCCGATCTCGCGCGCGCCGTGCGCCGCGGCGAGTCCTTCGACCTCGACAATCTGCTGGCTCACCTGAATACAGTCGGGTACGCGTCGGCTGATGTCGTCGAAATGCCCGGCGAATACGCGTTGCGCGGGGGAATTCTCGATGTCTACTCGCCCGAGGCCGAGCGGCCGGTGCGCATCGAGTTCTTCGGCGACGAAGTCGAGTCGATCCGCCGCTTCGATCCTGCATCGCAGCGTTCCTCCAATCCCATCGACGAAGCACTGTTGCTTCCCCTCACCGAAACTCCGGTCAGCGATCAATTGCTCGGCGCAATTCATACGCGGCTCTCAGGCAAGCGCATCACTGGTCAGGAGGAAATCGTCGAAGCCGCGGTTCGCTCCGGCGGAGTCACGACCTTCCCCGGATGGGAGTTCTACGCCCCCGTAGCCGGCGCGGATCACACTCTGTTCGAGTTGCTGCCCCGCGCCGCCGTGCTGCTCGACGAACCCGATCAACTTCGCCAGGAGTTCGACCGCTTCTGGACGCGCGTGGAAGAAGCGCACGAGCGCAGCGGCGTTGGAAATCTGGTCCGCCCCGAAGACTTGTATCTCACTCCCGAAGCCTGGTGGAAGAAAATCTCAACGCTGACCGGAGCTGATGTCGAACACCTTGGCATCACGAACTTAGAAAACGAGACAACCGCGATCACGTTCCTCACCCAGCCCGCTCCGCGTTTCCACGGCGCGATTCCCGCGATGCTGGAGCAAGTTCAGAAATTCACGGGAGAAGGCAAGCAAGTTCTTTTCGCCGTCCCGAACACTGGCGAAGTCGAGCGCCTGGCCGACATTTTCACTGAGTACAACGTCTCGTTCCGCCTGGGAAGCCGTACTCGAGGCGGCGAGAGCTATGCCGACGAGACCAGCTACTTCGCCGGCGAAATCCTCACCACCACGCTGGCCAAGGCCTACGTCCCGGACGGAACGATCTTTCCCGATGCCAATTTCGCAGTCTTCGGCGCGCGCGATTTGTTCGACGAGTCCGACACGGTCGCCTCGCGTCCGCAGCGCCAGAAGTCAAAGGTCTCCGCGTTTCTCTCCGATTTCCGTGATCTGCAGGTCGGAGACTACGTGGTCCACGTCGAGCACGGCATCGGCCAGTATCAAGGCCTGAAAGAAATCAACCAGGGCGACGGCAACGCAGAATTCATGTTGCTCGAATATGCCGAGGGCGCGCGGCTCTATGTTCCCCTGACGCGCCTGGATCTGATTCAGAAATACCGGTCATCTGAAGGGGCCAAGCCGGCCTTGAGTCATCTCGGAACCCAGGCCTGGGCGAAGACGAAAGCCCGCGTGCGCAAGGCCATGAAAGACATGACCGAAGAACTGCTCAAGCTCTACGCGCAGCGCAAACTGGCGCAGGGCCACGCCTTCCCCTCAGGCAGCGAATTTGTGCGCGAGTTCGAAGACGCCTTCGAGTTCAACGAAACCGAAGATCAGGCGCAGGCAATCAAAGACGTGATGCGCGACATGGAATCCACTCTGCCCATGGACCGCCTGCTCTGTGGCGACGTCGGCTACGGCAAGACAGAAGTCGCCATGCGCGCGGCCTTCAAGGCAATCAGCGACAACAAGCAGGTTGCCGTGCTGGCTCCAACCACCGTTCTCGCCTTCCAGCACTTCGAAACTTTCAAACAACGCTTTGGACCGTTCCCTGTCACCATCGAAATGATCAGCCGCTTCCGCAACGCGAAGCAGCAAAAAGAAATCCTGCAGAAGACCGAAGCCGGCAAGATCGACATTCTCATTGGGACGCACCGCATCCTCTCGAAAGATCTCAAGTTCGCCGACCTCGGTCTGTTAATCGTTGACGAAGAGCAGCGCTTCGGCGTCCGCCACAAGGAACGCATCAAGCAGATGCGCAAACAGGTCGACGTACTCACCATGTCGGCCACGCCGATTCCGCGCACGCTGCACATGTCGCTGGTCGGCCTGCGCGACATGAGCGTGATCGAGACCCCGCCCAAAGATCGCATGGCGATTCAGACCGTAGTCGCCAGTTGGGACGACAAATTAATTCAATCCGCCCTCGAGCAGGAACTCGAACGCGGCGGCCAGGTCTACTTCGTCCACAACCGCGTCGACAGCATCTGGGAGATCGCCGCCAAGCTGCAGGAACTGGCGCCCAAGGCGCGCATCACCGTCGGCCACGGCCAGATGGGCGAAACGGAACTCGAAAAAGTCATGCTCGGCTTCATGCATCACGAGGCCGACATCCTGGTCGCGACCACGATCATCGAAAACGGTCTGGACATCCCGCTCTGCAACACGATCCTGATCAACCGCGCCGACCGCCTTGGATTGTCGGAGCTGTACCAACTTCGCGGCCGCGTCGGACGCTCAAACCGCCGCGCCTACGCCTATCTCCTGATTCCGAAAGAGGTCGAACTAACGCCGATCGCGCGCCGGAGACTAGCCGCGCTAAAAGAATTCTCCGACCTTGGTGCCGGATTCAAAATCGCTGCATTAGATTTGGAATTGCGCGGCGCCGGAAATCTTTTAGGCGGCGAGCAAAGCGGACACATCGAAGCCATCGGCTTCGAACTCTACACCCAAATGCTGGAGCGCGCCGTCCGTGAAATGAAGGGCGAGGCCGGTCCCGACGAAGCCGAAACCCAACTCAATCTCGGACTCAACATTCGCATCAACGCGGACTACATCCCCGAAGAAAATCAGCGCCTGCAGATGTATAAGCGCGTAGCGAGAGTAGAAACCGAATCGCAGCTCGGAGACGTCAGCGCAGAATTACAAGACCGCTACGGACCTCCGCCACCGGCAGTTCGCAACTTGCTGGACTACGCTTCACTGAAGCTGCTCTGCATTCGCGTGGGCGTGAACGCGATCGAGCGCAAACGCGATTTCGTAACTTTCAAGTTCCGCCAGAACGCTGCCGTTGATCCCGAACAACTGGCAAAGTTCGTCTCCACTCAGCGCGGCGCGCAGTTCACCCCGGACGGCATGCTGAAATTCGCGCTGAAAGCAACAGCAGCCGACGATGTGCTGCGGTCGTTGCGCACCGTCCTGGAGCAACTCGCCAGCACCGAGGCAGCATCAGAAGTTCGATCTAGCGCAAACGAAAACGTGCCTGAAGGACGTTGAACCAGAGTCACGACAAATTCACTAACGCAACCAGTTACAATTGTTCGGGCCTAAAATGGAAGGGCCAACGACCAGGGACCAAAGACCAACGACCGCCCCATGCCCATGAAAGTTCGCAAAGCCGTTTTCCCCGCCGCAGGTCTGGGCACGCGTTTTCTGCCCGCCACCAAAGCTCAGCCCAAAGAAATGTTGCCGCTGGTCGACAAGCCGATCATTCAATACGGCGTTGAAGAGGCCATGGCTTCCGGCTGCGATCAGATCATCATCGTCACCGGACGCGGCAAGCAGGCCATCGAAGATCACTTCGACGTCAGCTACGAGCTCGAGCGCATGCTCGAAGATCGCCGCAAGACGGACCTGCTCAAGATCGTCCGCAACATCTCCGACATGATTCACGTCGCCTACATCCGCCAGAAAGAGGCGCTGGGCCTGGGCCATGCCGTGCTCATGGCGCGCGAACTCGTCGGCAACGAACCGTTCGCAGTACTCCTTGCCGACGACGTGATCGACAATCCCATCCCCGCTCTCAAGCAGATGGTGGATGTCTTCAACGAGAAACAGTGCTCGGTAATCGCCGCGCAAGTCGTCGAAGGCAAGATGATTTCTTCCTACGGCGTCTTCGATGCCCAGCCCGTCGAAGGATTCAACGGGCGTCTGCACGAGATCAGAAATATGGTAGAGAAGCCGAAGCCCGAAGAGGCCCCGTCGAACCTGGCCATCATCGGACGCTACATTCTCACGCCGGCAGTTTTCGATTGCCTCTCGAAAACGACCACGGGCGCGGGCGGAGAACTACAACTCACCGACGGCATGCGCATGCTGCTGAAGCGCGAAAAAATGTACGCCTACGTGTACGAAGGACGCCGCTACGACACCGGCGACAAACTAGGATTCCTGAAAGCGACAGTAGAATTCGCCCTCAAACGCGACGACCTCGGCGGCCCATTCCGCGAGTACTTGAAAGGCCTGAAGCTGACGTAGTGAGCGCTGACGTAGTGAGCGCTCATGTAGTGAGCGCACTTGCGTCTCTATTACTAAAGCTTGTCATTCCGAGGAGCGAAGCGACGAGGAACCTGCTTTTCTCCTTCCACGTCGAAACAGCCTAGATCGATACACGCCGGGTGTCCCACCTCTCGCGTTCGCTGCAAGAAGGGAGGACTCGCACTACACTCCGCGCAGCTTCTTCGACTTCTCCTCCACGCCCCGTGCCAGCTTCTCTTTGTGAGCAACAAGCTTCTTAGCGATGGAAGCGTCCGCCAACCCAATCATCTGCGCCGCAAGAATCCCCGCGTTAGTCGCGCCCGGCTTTCCAATCGCCACGGTTGCCACAGGAATCCCCGCCGGCATCTGCACGGTCGCCAGCAGAGAATCCATCCCCTGCAGCGAAGTCGAAGGAATCGGAACTCCGATTACCGGCAGCGTAGTGTGTGCCGCAATCACTCCGGCAAGATGCGCCGCCCCGCCCGCTCCCGCAATGATCACCTGAATGCCCCGCTCGGCGGCCTTACGCGCGAAGTCAGCCGTTCGATCTGGCGAACGATGCGCCGACGTGACATCCATCTCATAGGCGATCCCAAAATCGTCGAGCGCCTTACCCGCCTCACGCATGATCTCCAGATCAGAATCACTCCCCATCACAATCGAAACCAGCGGTTTGCTCATTTATCTCCTCAAAATCTCTTCCCCAATTTGTTATCCTGAGCGAGGATTTCGCTCCAGCTTGCCGGAGCAAAAACCACAGTCGAAGGACCCCTGCACTAATAAACATCAAGCGGCCCCAAAAGATTTCCGCTACCGCTACCGCTTTCTACTTGCCCAACGCACGCACCGCAATGTCCTTCCGGTAATGCGCCCCATCAAACGAGATCTTCGCGCAAGCCTCATAAGCCCGATCCACCGCCGTCTTCAAATCCGCTGCCCGCGCCGTGACCCCCAGCACGCGTCCCCCGGAAGTGTAATAAGCGCCATCGCGCTTAGAAGTCCCCGCGTGGAAAATTTTCACGCCCTCAACCGCTCCTGCCTCGTCGAGGCCATCGATTCGCTTTCCCACCTCAAACGTCCCCGGATACCCGCCCGAAGACATCACAACGCAAACTGATGTGTCGGGCGTCCACTTGAAATCGCCGTCGCTAATGCGGCCTTCAATCGATGCTTCCAGCGCATCGACCAGATCACTCTCCAGTCGCATCAGAATCGGCTGCGTCTCCGGATCGCCAAACCTGCAATTAAATTCGAGCACCATCGGCCCGCGCGCGGTCATCATCAGCCCGCAATACAGCACGCCTTTGAACTCCGCACCTTCAGCTTTCATTCCTGCAACCACTGGCTGCGCAATGTGATGGACCAGCCAATCGCGCATCTGGTCGTCGACAATGTCGGCGGTAGAATAAGCGCCCATTCCGCCGGTGTTGGGGCCCGTGTCGCCATCGCCAACGCGCTTATGGTCTTGCGCCGCCAACCAGCGGAGCCACGCGCTCGCCATCGCTGAACACAAGGAAGGACAACTCGTCACCCTTCAAGAATTCCTCTAGCACTACGCGCGCTCCGGCGTCGCCGACCATCCTCCCGCTGAGCATCTCCGCCGCAACACTGGCGGCCTCTTCTTTGCTCTTCGCGATCACCACGCCTTTCCCCGCGGCCAACCCGTCGGCCTTCACCACCACCGGCGTGTGAAAGTGTCCCAGCGCCGCGCGCACCTGCTCTACCGAATCGCAGATCGCATACGCAGCCGTTGGGATGTGATGACGCTGCAAAAATTCTTTGGCAAAGCTCTTGCTCGATTCCAGTTGCGCCGCCGCGCTGCTCGGCCCAAACGCGGGCCAGCCGCGACGAGAGAATTCATCCACCACGCCCAGCGTGAGCGGCAACTCTGGGCCCACCACTGTCAGATCCGGCTGCAGACGCACCGCGAGCGCCGTCATGGAATCCAGACTCTTCAGGTCCGCGGGCAGGCACTCCGCATCATCGCTGATGCCGCCATTCCCCGGAGCGCAATAGAGCTGCGAAATGCGCCGCGAGTGCCGCAGCTTCCAAACCAGCGCGTGCTCGCGCCCTCCCCCGCCTAAGACCAGCACTTTCATGATCGGAGAAATCAGGTTATGGGTGCAGATAGAGACCTGTCAAACTCAAAGCCCAACTGTTGATTGATGATTCTTGATTGTCGACAAGAAAACAGCGAAATCAAGAGTGTTCGTGCGTGGATAGTGCCTCAATTTGAATTTCTCCGCGTACTCTGCAGCTTTTTCTCTGCGTGCTCGGCGGTTAAAGTCTCTTGATTTACTCGCAGGAACAACGATATCGGACCACAGACGTGGCCGGGAAATTCCAATTTGAGCCACTACCCACGATTGCAGGTTTCAATCAACAATCGCCAGTTAACCATGCTTAACCTCACCAACGTATAATTCTCCCAGCATGATCACCGTTTCCAAAGAAGATTATCTGAAAGCAATTCTGGGAGCCGAAAGCGAAGGCGAAGAAGTGATTGCCGCGCGGCTGGCTGACTGGCTCCGGGTATCGCCACCCGCAGTCACCATGGCTTTGCGGCGCCTGAGAAAAGATGGCCTGGTCCGCGTCCAATCCGACGGCCAGATTCGCCTCAACGCCGCCGGACGCAAGATTGCCCGCAAGCTGACGCTGCGCCATCACCTCATCGAACGGATGCTCTCTGAACTCTTCGGCATGGAGTGGTGGAAGGTTCACGACGAGGCCGAGCGCCTGGAGCACGCCGTCTCACCCGACTTCGAAGCCAAACTGTTGGCGAAACTCGGCCGCGGAGGCGCTTGTCCCCACGGCAACCTCAGCGAACAGGAGAGCCCGGCCAGCCGCCGCCATCGCGGCCTGGTTTTACTCGCCGACGCCAAGTCCGGAGACAGCTACAAAGTGAGCGGCATCTACGAACGGGACCGCGAGTTATTGGAATTCCTCGAAGCCCGCGGCATTCGCCCCGGAGCCGCGCTGAAGCTGATCGCCCGCAACTATGACAAGACCCTTTCAATCCGCAGCGCGGCAGGAACGGTGGTTCTGGGCCGCCCCGCCGCCGAAAGAATCTGGGTATCCGTGATGCCCTCGTCCAGCCTGTAGCCCTCTGTAGGCCGAGGTCATGCCGGCTGTTCGCCCGGGCGTCCTCGCCCGCCGTGGCAGCGTCCCGGTGATTCGGCTAGCACTGACTCAGCCCTGCCCTTTGGACCTGGGTCTGCTTTCGGCTGGCGCAGCGCTTTCGGTGCTGCGATCCGATCTCGTATTTTAAAAGCGGTTTTAGCCACTGAAGGTGTAATACTAACGTTAACTGTAGTTAATCTAAAATGCTGTATACTACTTAATATCCAATGATGGATCACTCCTCAGAGCGCCGCCGATGAAGACTACCGACGAGCCCTCCCATCCAGTTACCCACGTCTCCCTCGAAGGCATTCACAGCACCGTCGAAGTTCCCGACCACCGCGCCGGCTTCTGGCATCAATGGCGCGCCTTCGTCGGTCCCGCGATCTTAGTCAGCGTCGGCTATATGGACCCCGGCAACTGGGGCACCGACCTCCAGGCCGGCGCGCAATTCAAGTATGGATTGCTCTGGGTGGTCGGCCTGGCCAGCCTGATGGCGATCTTCATGCAGGTAATTTCCGCGCGCCTGGGCGTAGTCACGGGCAAAGATCTCGCGCAATGCTGCCGCGACTGGTATCCCCGGTGGACCCGCTGGCCCAACTGGCTGATGAGTGAAGTCGCCATCGGAGCCTGCGACCTGGCCGAAGTCCTCGGCAGCGCCGTGGCCCTCAACCTGATGTTCCACATCCCGCTGCTGTGGGCCGTCATCATCACCGGCGTGGACGTACTGCTGCTGCTCGCTCTCCAGAGCCTCGGCATGCGCATGATCGAGGCCGTCGTTCTGCTGCTGATCGCGACCATCGCCGTCTGCTACTTCATCGAGATCTTTGTTCTCCCGCAAACCCAGCCCGCCTTTGTGGAAATGGGACGCGCTCTGCTCACGCCGGGCCTTCGCCAGGTAGGGATGGCTTACGTCGCCATCGGAATCATCGGTGCGACTGTGATGCCGCACAATCTCTACTTGCACTCCGCGCTGGTGCAAAGCCGCAAGTTGCAAAAAGACGAACCCTCCATCCGCAGCGCCGTTCGCTTCAACACCATCGACTCCATCGCCGCACTGACCATCGCCTTCTTCGTCAACGCAGCCATCCTGGTGCTTGCGGCAACGGTATTCTTCGGCAAGCAGAGCGTGATGGTTCCCGGGGGCCACGTTTTCCAGTTCTCCGCGAACAGCGATTGGATAAGAGTCGCGTACCTGACGCTCGCTCCCTTGCTGGGAACCGCAGCCGCAAGCACGCTCTTCGCGGTCGCGTTGCTGGCGAGCGGCCAGAGCAGCACCATCACCGGGACCCTCGCCGGCCAGGTCGTGATGGAAGGCTTCATGCACTGGCGAATCAAACCGTGGGTACGCCGCCTCATCACGCGCACTCTGGCAATCCTGCCCGCGGTCTTCATCATCGGACTGCGCGGCGACAGTAGCGTCACCGATCTGCTCACGCTCAGCCAGGTTGTGCTCGCGCTGCAGCTTCCATTCGCCATGTTTCCTCTGTTGCAATTCACCAGCTCGAGCAAACGCATGGGCCCCTGGAAGAACGGCGCATTCCTGCTGGCAACGGGCTGGGCCAGTGCTATCCTGATCACCGTCATGGATATTTACGGCCTCCCTGACTCGATAAAAGCAGCCTGGAAAGTAATCGGCGGGGGCTAGTCGAGCCGTGAAGCGGCGAAAGAATACAGCCCACGGCGCAAGCCGTGGGTGGCCTGGCTCAAAATGAGCGAGCCCCGAGTGGCGTACGAAAAACAGGGTGCCCCGTTTCTCGCGTCTTTTGCGAGAAGTGGGGTTCGGCAAGCGCGATAAGGGCATGCGCTACGACCAGAGATGAACCCTATGTATGAAACTATCCTAGTAACGCTCGACGGCACGCTCTCCGACCGGGCCATCATCGAGCACATCAAACAACTTGCCAAGCTGGCGCAGAGCAACCTGATCCTGCTCCACGTCGCCGATGGATGGGCTGCCCGCACCTACGGCCCTGACGCCGTCAGTCCCGAGATCACCGACGACACAACTTATCTGGAAAAAGTCCGCCAGGAATTTCAAACCGCCGGCATCCCGACCGAAGCAGAGTTGGCTTACGGAGATCCCGCCGACCAGATCATCAAATGGGTCGAGAAAAAGAAATGTGACCTGGTAGCCATGAGCACGCATGGCCACCGATTCCTGGCGGACGTATTTCTGGGCTCAACCGCCGATCGAGTCCGCCACAAAATCGGCGTCCCCGTTCTTCTCCTCCGCGCAAAATAAGCGCCACGATTTATTTGCGGGGACAGCCGCCCTCCGCTGTCCAGCGAAGCAAAGCTCCGCTTGGCTTCCCCACCGCATCCACAAATGCAACCTCCCATGAGACGCAAGTCTAGAAGTGCTTGTGGCCACAGCCGTCCCTCTCCATGAACTCCCCGCTCAAAAACTCTTGCCTCTACGAAATCCACGCAAGAACGACTAAACTTAAATGTTCAGGCTCAAGCACCACTCTAATCAGGAAGGCAATCATGTCCGTGAATAGTTTCAATTCCCGCTCCATTCTCAAAGTCGGCAACAAAGAATACGAAATCTACCGTCTCGACGCGCTCGACAAGCAAGGAATTTCTACCAAACATCTGCCATTCTCCCTCCGCATTTTGCTCGAGAACCTGCTGCGCACCGAAGACGGCCGCAACGTCAGCAAAGATGAAATCAGCGCCATCGCCGCCTGGAACAAGAACTCAAAGCCCGACAAGGAGATTGCATTCACTCCCAGCCGCGTCCTGTTGCAGGATTTCACAGGCGTCCCCTGCGTAGTCGATCTCGCGGCCATGCGGGACGCCATGCAGCAACTCGGCGGAGACCCCACGTTAATCAACCCTCTGCAGCCAGTGGAGCTTGTCATCGATCACTCTGTGCAGGTGGACGAATTTGGCACCGCCAACGCGCTCGACCTGAATGCCGCACTCGAGTTTCAGCGCAACAAGGAACGCTACTCCTTTCTGCGCTGGGGACAGACCGGCTTCCGTAACCTCGCCATCGTTCCGCCCGACACCGGCATCGTGCATCAGGTCAACCTCGAATATCTGGCCCGCGTAGTTTTCATAAATGAAGCTAACGGCAAACGCACCGCCTACCCCGACACATTAGTAGGCACGGACAGTCACACGACGATGGTCAACTCGTTGGGGGTATTGGGATGGGGCGTCGGCGGCATCGAGGCCGAAGCCGCAATGCTCGGGCAACCTGTCTCCATGCTGATTCCGTTGGTTGTGGGTGTGAAGCTGACGGGTCGACTACGCGAAGGTGCGACAGCAACTGATCTTGTGCTCACCATCACAGAGATGTTGCGCAAGCACGGCGTCGTCGGAAAATTTGTCGAATATTTCGGCCCTGGACTGCGCGACCTGCCGCTTGCCGATCGCGCGACTATTGCAAACATGTCTCCTGAATACGGCGCGACCTGCGGAATTTTCCCTATCGACAAGGAAACCGTCCGCTACATGCGCCTCACCGGACGAAGCGAGGAACAGATTGCGCTGGTCGAGGCCTATGGCCGCGAGCAGGGACTCTTCCACGACGACAAAACTCCCGAGGCCGAATATTCCGAACTCCTGTCCCTTGATCTCGCCGCGGTCGAGCCGAGTCTTGCCGGTCCGAAGCGTCCGCAGGACCGGGTGGTGCTGTCGCAGGCAGGCGAATCGTTTCGCACAGCGCTGCCTTCGCTGATCAAACCGAAGTCGGGGCCAAAAACCACGAACGCGGCGACCGCTCCGCCGACGGCAAATAACAATCGCTGGGAAGCAGAAGGTGGAAGCCCCTCCGCGATCGGCGTGGAAGATCCCAACATTCACGAGCATGTGCCGGCATCGGTAAAGCATTCGCTGCAGCACGGCAGCGTCGTGATTGCCGCGATCACATCATGTACGAATACTTCAAATCCTTCCGTGATGATCGGCGCTGGACTGCTTGCGAAGAAAGCAGTCGAGAAGGGACTCACCGTTCCACCGTGGGTCAAGACTTCGCTCGCGCCCGGATCGAAAGTTGTGCGCGACTATCTGGAAAGCGCCGGGCTGATGGCCTATCTGGAAAAATTGAAATTTCACATCGTCGGTTACGGATGCACTACCTGCATCGGCAACTCCGGCCCGCTGCCTGAAGAAGTATCGAAAGCGATCGATGAAAAAGATCTGGTCGTCGCGTCCGTGCTCTCCGGCAATCGCAACTTCGAGGGCCGCATCAACTCTGAGGTGCGCGCCAATTATTTGATGTCGCCGCCACTCGTAGTCGCTTTTGCGCTTGCCGGGCGCATCGACACCGATTTGCGTAAAGATGCGCTGGGCAAAGGCAAAGACGGCCAACCGGTGTATCTCGCCGACATCTGGCCGGCACAGCGCGAGATTGAAGAAGCCATGCAGCAGTCAATTTCCTCCGACATGTTCACGAAGTCTTACGCCGAGGTTTTCGAAGGCGACGCGCAGTGGCGCGGATTAGCTGTCCCCAAAGGTGAGACCTATGCCTGGGACGTGGATTCAACCTACATCCGCCGCGCTCCGTACTTCGACGACATGAAGGTGAAACCCGCGGCAATTGCCGATATCAAGAAGGCGCGCGCGCTCGCCGTTCTTGGCGACAGCGTCACCACCGATCACATTTCGCCCGCCGGATCGATCAAGAAAGACGGTCCCGCCGGAAAATACTTGCAGGAGCATGGCGTCAAGCCCGGGGATTTCAACTCCTACGGCTCGCGCCGCGGCAACCACGAAGTCATGGTCCGGGGCACCTTCGCCAACGTCCGCCTGCGCAACAAGCTGGTCGCAACTGAAGGCGGATTCACTCGCCACCTTCCGACCAACTCGGAGATGTCTATTTTCGACGCCTCCGAGAAATATCGTGGCGACGGGACGCCGTTGGTGATCCTCGCGGGCAAAGAATACGGCTCGGGATCTTCGCGCGACTGGGCCGCGAAAGGCCCGGCACTGCTGGGCGTCCGCGCCGTGATCGCCGAGAGCTACGAACGCATCCACCGCTCGAACCTGATCGGCATGGGCATCCTGCCGCTGCAGTTCGCATCCGGAGAGACCGCCGAATCGCTCAAACTCAGCGGAGAAGAAGTATTTGAGATCACCGGAATCCGCGACCTGGTCGAGCACTTCGCTGCCGGACGCGAAGTCAAAGTCCGTGCGGCTTTGAAAGGCAAGGAACCAGTCGAGTTCAACGCGCTGGTGCGAATCGACACGCCCCAGGAAGCGCTCTACTACGCGAACGGCGGGATTTTGCAATATGTGTTGAGGCAGTTGCTGGCAACAAAGCCGCAGCCCGTCGTCGTGTAAGCGCAGCAGGGGTGCCCCACGGATGTGTCCCGCCAGGGAATTTCATTGGCTGGTTTAGTTCTTGCCAAGCCGATGCCTAAGCTAGCTACGCAGCGTCTCTGTCGTCCCTGCGGGACTTATTTCAATTGTGCATGACCAGCCCCGGGCTTGCGCCCGGGGCTGCATTATGCCGCCCCTTCGGGGCTGGCATCGGTTAGGACGCGGCAGCACCTTCACAGCGGCGGCCGTTGGCCCAGGCTTTCCCCTGAGTGCAGTCGAAGGGCGGTGGCGCGCCCACAGCGCAGATGGCGCGGACAAACGTCAGGGACGGGCCGGCCAGCGCGGGCGTATGATGATCCTGTCGCCCAAAGATTGTGGAATCAATGGTAAATCCAGCGTCTGACCTTGAGAATCGCATAAAGCTGCGATTCGGGGTTCTTCCCAATTTCTTTCGCCTCGCTCCTGAGACTCCCGAGATCATTGAGCACCTGTGGGGATTCGCAGAAGCTGCTTACCTCGACAATCCCCTGCCCTCCGTTTTCAAGGAGCGCCTTTTCGTCCACCTGTCGCGCTTTTGTGCGGTCCGCTACTGCATTGCCCGGCATACTGGTTTCCTGGTGGGGTTGGGCCGTCCCGCGGGCGACCCGACCGTGCGTGCGCAAACCGTTACGGAAGTTGTCAAACTTCTTCGACGGCCCTTCCCACGCGGACAAGAACTTCAATCTCGTCTCTCATTGTGCGCATCCTGCCCCGCACCCCTTGCTGAGATGCCGCTGGCCGACACCGAGATGGAAGATGCCATTTTCGTGCTGGCCGCGCATGCGTTCCTGAAGACTTCTGATTATCTGGTGTGCCTTGACGCACTCGGGCGACTACTGGGTCCCGCCCGCATTCAGTACTTGCTGCTGTTCTTAGCGTTTGTCCGGGCGGCGCACTATTGGACGGAAACACATCCTGAGATTGACTTTGAAAAGGACGTCGACCAACTGCTGGCAACGCATGAAGCGCTGGCGGATTGCATCCTCAATGACCCGGAGGCCAGGGACAACATCAGCCAGACCCTCCTGGATGAGCTGCCAGATCTACGCCTTAAAGCGGATAGAGCCATCGGCTTGCTGGCCGCTATCGTGGACTCATCTGAGGATGCCATCGTCAGCAAGACTCTGGAAGGTATCATCACCAGTTGGAACGCAAGTGCGGAGCGATTATTTGGCTACACCGCCAGCGAAGCGGTCGGCCAGCACATTTCATTGATCATCCCGACGGATCGCATGGACGAGGAAAGGGTGATCATCGCGCAAATCAAGCGAGGGGAAAGAATCGAACACTTCGACACGGTTCGCGTGCGTAAGGATCGGGTGACGCTCGATATTTCGCTCACAATTTCGCCCGTGCGGGACTCCAGTGGAAAGATTGTGGGAGCCTCGAAAATTGCCCGGGACATCAGCCAGCGTAAACGAATTGAGCGAGAGTTGCGCGAGAGCGAAGAACGTTATCGAGCACTAGCGAATGCACTCGACACCCAAGTTCGGTTTCGTACGCAGGAACTTGAAAGAAAAAACTCGGACTTGCGTGATCTTTCGGGCCGGCTCCTGGAGGCTCAAGATTACGAGCGGCGGCACATAGCACGGGAACTGCACGATAGCGCGGGACAAACGTTGGCGGCGTTAGGCATGACGCTTGCACGAATAAGCGCCGATGCAAGAAAAGGTCCTTCCCAGCTTGCCAAAGACTTCCAGGCTGCCGAAGAGATGGTTCAACATCTATCCCAGGAAATACGCACGACCTCGTACCTTCTGCATCCTCCGCTGCTGGATGAAAGCGGTATTTTGTCGGCGCTGAATTGGTATGTGCAAGGCCTTGTCGAGCGCGGCAGTTTGGCGATTGAACTGAAAGTCTCCGACAACTTTGGAAGGCTTCCGGCGGAAATGGAACTCCTCATATTCCGGCTGGTGCAAGAGTGCCTGACAAACATTCATCGTCACTCGGAAAGCAAAACCGCGCAGATTCGAATTGAGTGCGACGGAAGCCACGTCCAGGTAAACGTTGAAGACCAGGGAAAGGGAATGTCGCCGGAACGACTCGCCGAGATTCAGTCTCATGGCACTGGAGTTGGGATCAGAGGCATGCAAGAGCGAATACGGCATTTTTCCGGTGATTTGGTTATCGAATCCAAAGAGTCCGGCACGAAGGTTTGCGCGACTCTTCCTTTGAAGGCACACGCTTCTACGCACAAGAGAGACACAGAGGAAGATGCATTACGAAACCTAACGGCATGACGAGTGAAGACACGATTTGGTGGTTCTACTGGTTCGGCGCTCGTTCCGCATTCAGGTCGCATTTGCCGTTTGTGGGCTGGGCGGGGAGCGCGGGAGGTTTGGTCCATGGCGGATCGGAGAAGTTGAAGAATTCAGCCATGTCGTCGGCTGCGGCGTCGCGCGCGGTCAGCGGAGGCAGTCCGAATCTGGTTTCGATCAGTTTCAGGATCGCGGTGTGATCTCGAACCGTGTGCGATACGAAATGCGGCCCGGTCCAGGGAGAGACCACGATCAAGGGCACGCGGAAGCCGGCCTGATTGAAGACTCCAGGCTGATCGACCGCGGGATTGGTTCGAGGTCCGTAGCCATCAGGCTGAGGCATGCTGGGTGGAACGACATGATCATGGGTTCCGCCGGATTCGTCCCAGGTAAGAAGGAATACCGACGAAGACCATGACGGGCTCTCCAGGAGCGCGTTGACCGCTTTCGAGACCAACTGCGGTCCTTCCTGGATGCTTTCGGTGCCACCGGTGGCGCCGGGGTCCGGTTTGGGATGTTCATCCTTATCGCCGTTCTCCTCGATGAACACGACTTCCGGAAACGTGCTCTCCTCCTTCACATCGTTGTAGTAGTTGGGATGCATGGGGACGATCTTGCTTCGATCCTTGTAAAAAACCGACCACTCCGGAATCCAGGTCGCATTCGAGTTCTGGTAGTAATACTTCCAGGAAATTCCCGCCTGATCCAGCAAGTCAAAAATCGTGAAATTGGGAAAGCCACCGTCGGGCGGGCGCGGACTCGAAACCCAACCGAGCGAAGTCGCGGCAAACGAGTATGCGCGATTCGATCCCGTCGGGCCCATCATCGACGAGAACGAGTGGTCGCTGACAGCGAAGTTGAAGGCCAGCGCATAGTAATAGGGCACATCGGTCCAGTCGTAATAACCAATGGCGCGCGTGCCGTTGGGATCGATGATGGATGACTGACTGAAGTAATTCCCGGTTTGCATGAAGCCATCCATGTTGCCATTGTCGTAATCAAGATGGGCGGCGTTCCAGCTGGGCTGAGTGTTCTCTGTGCAGACAGTCTGCATATGGAAGGGCTTGACCATCTGGCCGGCGATGTCGGGCAGGGCCACGTTCAGATTCAAGCCGTCGACGGCGTTGTCGTTGACGCCGTGGTTTGCGCGATATTGGTTCATCACTCCGAAGTAGTCGTCGAAGGAACGATTTTCCTGAAGCTGGTAAACGATGTGACGTATCTTGGTCATACCCGCGGGCGGTGGAGGCGCGATTTTGTAGGTGTAGCCGTCATCGAGGGTAGAGGTGTCTCCGTCGGAACGGGTCACGGTCACGCTGACCACGCCTGCCGAGCGTTGCGGGGCGAAGAACGTGATGGCGTTCGCGCTGTTTACGACTACGTTGGTGGCAGAAGCTTCTCCCAGAGTGACTTTGTCTCCTTCAGCGAAACCGGAACCGAAGACGGTGCGGGTCGTTCCACCGGCGGGAGTTCCCCAGTTGGGGGCGATGGAGAGCACTATCGGCGGCGAGGTGAATGTGTATCCTTGCGAACCGCCCGGAGCGATGTTCAGGATGGCGTCATCGAAACGCACGACCGAGGCGACAGTATTGAGAGTGATCTCGCAGTAGAGCCGGACGAAGGCCATGCCTTTGGGCACGGTATATGAAGTTTCCTCCAGTTCCCACTGTTCGTCACCCACGTTTCCGGGGGAAGCTCCCAGGTAGGTGTGGTGATGGCGAGTCGCGTCGGAGACTTCCAGGGACCAGCGCGCGCGGCCGTTACCCGAGACACGATAGGCCCAGCCTCCAAACGTGACCACATCGCCGGGCTTCACCGGGAAGTACTCCGGCTCAACGCCGTTGGCGGCAAAAAGTTGAGGCTTCTGTCCCGCGTCCGAGGTTAGTTCGGCGTAGTACGTTCCGTTATGCGCATTGCTGACGCTGTTGACCACCGTTGCCGCACCGTTGCCCACGAAAAGCCATTCCGAGTTTCCGGCTTCGAAGCTCTGATTATGCAGCCGGGCTTTGATGGTGGCGCCCTGGCCGTCGGGATTGGTCACGATAACGTCCGCGCCTCCGGCGACGTGCGCCGGCGTGGTTCCCACGATCGAGCCGCCGTGAACGGTAACGTTGGCGAGCGGCACACCCCCAATCGTCGCGGTGGCGCCGCTCTGGAAATTTGAGCCCGAGATTGTGACCGTAGTTCCGCCCTTGGTTGTCCCGGAAGATGGGGAGATCGAGTGGATGTCTGGGCCTTCAGCGGCGAACGCCACGGCCGGGCAGAGTCCAATCCCGGCCAGTAGAATAGCGAAGACAACAGCGGCGTTTTGGCCGACCCGCGGAAACATCAATGAACACTCCCCGATTGCAAGACTTCAGCAGCGATCGTATCTTGCTTCTTTTGAACTTGTTTGAACTGTTCGTTAATAAACTCTCAGGTTCTATGAGTTTCTACCGGACACTGCAATCCGTCTAGGTCACGGCGGTGCATCCAGATTTGTAAATCTGGTTCGGGTGGGGGATGCACCTAAGGCCAACTGCCGCCAGAGGAGCTTTCGTTTGAGTTAGGGGAGACCGGGCGAGAACGCCTTTACCAGGCAAATTCGCTGCGGCCCTCAAACAGAACTGGGATTTTACACCGGAGACGGCGACTAGCGGTGCTAAACAACGGGATTAATTCGATTGGAGCTGTTCGTCCGGGTGGGGCAGGGCTTGACCCGGCGGTCTTAAGCTTTTCCACCGCCATGAGACGCCCCGCTTTTTGGCGTTGAGCCGAAAACCTGTCAATAGGCAGAAACTACACGATCGAGTCTATCCCTATGATTGCGTTGATATTATATTGTTCCGCAAATGTCCAGTTGACCCCTGCGAATTTGATATTCTGGATATAGGTAGGAAAAATCCTGAAGCAAGGGCGTGGCCATTGGTCGCGCCGTTATCTTTTTGGGCTGGGGAAATATCGGGTCGGGTTGGCGAGCTTCGCGTTTAAGAGCCGTTAACCAACGGCGAAGAACGCAAAGAAGACCCGCAGAGTACGCAAAGGTAGGAGAGCTCAGAGCGTAACCTCCCTTTGACGCAGCGGTACGAATGCAGGTGTATGAAATGAAGACACTTTTGTTGGCCTTAGTGCTGTCCGCTTGCGTGGCTGGCGCGCAAGAACCTCCGGCGGCAGGATTTGCGATTCGTCATGTCACTGTTGTCAATGTCGTCACCGGCGCCGAACTCAAAGATCAGACAGTCAGGATCGAAGGGAATCGCATCGCTGCGATCGCGGCTACTCAGGATGCGGATGCCGCGCTTCCGCGCTCGCTCGACGCTCACGGTGGATACCTGATTCCCGGACTGTGGGATATGCACGTCCACGTGCATGACAAGGACGAGCTGCCGCTCTACATCGCGAATGGAGTGACGGGGATTCGCATCATGTCGGGCGAGCGTAATGAATCCCGATTGCGCGCGGAATTGGCGCGGGAGTCGCCTTCTCCGGAAATTTATCTGGCCAGCGCAATCGTCGACGGAAGTCCTCCGGTGTGGCCGGAGTCGATCGTGGTGAAAAAGCCGGCCGACGCGCGGCGCGCGGTGGACGAGATCAAGGCGGGCGGAGCGGACTTTGTAAAAGTCTACAACCGCATTCCTCGTGACACCTATTTTGCACTGGCGGATGAAGCGAAGCAGCAGCACATGGACTTTGAAGGCCACGTGCCCGAGGCGATCACGGCGCAGGAAGCTTCCGAGGCCGGACAACGCTCGATTGAGCATCTGACCGGGATCGCACTGGCCTGCTCCAGCCGGCAGGATCGGTTGATGGCGGAAACGGAGCATGCGGAATTTTTCCGCGACAAGCTGAGGATTGAGGCGGAGGGATTTCGCAGCCTTGACTCGGCCAAGTGCCAGGCGCTCTTTGAAGAGTTCAAGCGCAACCACACCTGGCAGGTGCCAACCCTGAGCGTGCTGCAGCTTTGGGGACGACTGGATGATTCGAAGTTCCTGTCCGATCCGCGGCAGGGGTACATCGACCGGAGATTCCGCGACCGCTGGCAGGAACGGACGCAATTCCCGATGCGCCGGTGGACCTTCGCACAGTTTGAGCTGGCGCGCGACCTCTTCCGGACCGAGAAGCAAACTGTGGGCTTGATGTTTCGCGCGGGTGTGCCATTGATGGCGGGAACCGACGCCATGAATCCGTATTGCTTTCCGGGATTCAGCCTGCACGACGAACTGGCCATGATGGTCGAGTCGGGACTGACTCCGCTGGCGGCACTGCAGGCGGCGACGATCAATCCGGCAACGTTTATGGGAAAGACCGCGGAGACGGGGACGGTCGAGGCGGGCAAGATTGCGAATCTGGTGTTGCTGGCGGGCGATCCGCTGGCAGACATTCACAATACGAAGCAGATCGAGGGAGTGTGGCTGGAAGGCACGTATTTCGATTCGGGCGCGCTGGCTAAGCTGCTGGAGCAGGCTAAAGAAGGGGCGCGGCGATAGGAATCACGGTGCGAAACTTCGCACCACCCACGTTTTAAAAATCGACACGTGGGGCATTCGCCCCCCGAAAAGGCCCACGAGATTCCAGCGCGAATTATTCCGAGACGGCGAAGGAGACTTGCTCGTTGGCGGGCGGGAGCAACTCATGGACAGCGTCTTTACTCTTGCTTTTGTCTTTGTGGTGAGTGCGGCGGCTGAGCCAGAGCTTTAGATGTTTGCGGGCGGAGGGCGCGAGTTGCGAAAAGAAGAGTCCAGCGCGTCCGTGCTCGCTGGCCCAGATGACATCCGCGCGGCCGTGCAGAGTGAAGTCGGTGCCGGGCAGAACGCAGCGAAACGGCAAATTCGAATTCATGGGGACGGGCTCGCTGGCCTGGAGCGCGAGTCCGTGTTCGCCGATATCGATGGTGATTGCGGGCAGGGTGCTGTTTTCGAGTTGCAGGTAGACCAGCGTCTTCAGTTCGTAGCGCGCTGATTTGCGGTGCTGCTTCTTCGCGGTCTTTTTTGAGGCCAGTAGGTTCGCAGTAAGCGCGGCTTTGATCTGTTCGCCATCGAGCGGGCGATAAAGAATGCGGCTTGCACCGGATTGAAATGCCCGTCCCGTCCCCGGCCAGACCCGGCTGGCGACGGCGAGTAGCGCTGGTTTTTGCGACGGCGGCAAGAGAGCGGCCATGCGGATCGCATCTTCGGCGCCGGGAAGATCACAGTCTACAATCAGGGTGGAGCAGCGACCGGAGACGACCGATTGCAGCGCATCCTGATGCGAAAAGCAATTCATCATGTCGATTCCGAGATCCAGCAAAGCAGCTTGCAGGGTGCGAAGTGACGTCTTGTCGTGGCACAGAACGGCGGCGGTCTGGCGCATGAGCTAACGTAAGCGCAGGGGAGCGGGCGGTAAAGTCACAGCGGTAATCCGGGGGAGGGTTACGGAAGGGATCCGTAAACAACAGAAAAAGCTTAAGTTAGGCGCGGAGGTTGGACCTGGGCCATTCCAGCCCAAGAGTCCAGCGCCGAAAACCGCTACTGGCGACGCGAATGGAGGGTTGAGACTTTGGGTACATTTTGAATGGACTTGTAGAGTTAGAGTGCAATGTCCAGCCAAAGCTAAAAGAGAGAAGATCGAATGCCCGCTGCGGAGAGGAAAGACAAGTCGTCGATGGAGACCTTGCTGGAAAGCATGGACGGGTTGGCCGATTCGGCAGCCAAAGACATGAGCGCAGAAGATCTCCGCAAGGCACGCAAGGAAGTCAATGAATCGATCGACCGCGTTGTTGCTGGTGGTCGGCAACGGCGTCGCGAAACTGCCTGATCAGATCTTTCCGCTTCTCTTTACCCATCTTTGGTTCCAGTCGATTGATAATTGCAACATAGGTTGATTCGGCTTCATCGTTTCCTTCCGCGGCCTCAGCGACCAACTCTTTCACTCGCCGTAGGTCATCCCGAAGCTGCTTCGCCTCATGTCTGTTACGGGAATCCAGTCCTCACCATCCCGCTAGTACGATACGCGTCTTTCGAGGGTGAATCCGGGAAGTGCATTGAATCCGGAGTAGCTGGACTGCGATTGAAATTCAGCCACTAGCTGCTCGCTCCCTTCTGCGGCGTTCGGCCAAGACTGACTGTTATAATCGGGAATTGCACTCATGACTGGGAAACGACTGATTCGATCGACGACCGTGTTATCCGTCCGACTGGGCGGAACTGTGGTTCTGGCGGGAGACGGGCAGGTCACCCTGGGCGAGTCGGTGATCAAGCATACGGCCAAGAAAATCCGGCGGCTGTATAACGACAAAATTCTTTCGGGATTCGCGGGCTCGACGGCCGACGCGTTCACTCTGTTCAGCCGCTTCGAAGCCAAGCTGGAGCAGTATCACGGCAACCTGGGGCGAGCGGCAGTGGAGTTGGCGAAAGACTGGCGGACGGACAAATTCTTGCGCCATTTGGAAGCGCTGCTGCTGGTCTGCGACAAGGAGCAAACATTTTTGCTCAGCGGACAGGGCGACGTGATCGAGCCTGACGGCGGAGTAGCGGCGATTGGGAGCGGCGGTCCCTATGCGCAGGCAGCGGCGCAGGCGCTGGCGGAGCACACGAAACTCTCGGCGCGGCAGATTGCTGAAGAAGCAATGAAGATTGCCGGCAAGATGTGCATCTATACGAATGACAAGGTGACGATCGAGGAATTGTAGGAGGCCGTTGGTCATTGGTCGCTGGTTTTAAACACAAGCCTAACGACTAACGACCAGCGACTGCCGACCGACTTATGGCTATTTATCTCCCATCTTCGGCTGAAGAAGAACAGCTTGCGTTGGACGAGCTCACGCCACGCGAGATCGTGGTGGAGCTCGACAAGCATGTGATTGGACAGAAAGACGCCAAGCGAGCGGTGGCGATCGCGCTGCGTAATCGCATGCGGCGGCAGAAACTGTCTCCTGAGCTGGCCGAAGATATCATCCCCAAAAATATTCTGATGATCGGGCCGACCGGCGTGGGCAAGACTGAGATTGCTCGGCGGCTGGCCAAGCTGGCGAATTCACCGTTTTTGAAAGTTGAAGCTTCGAAGTTTACCGAAGTGGGGTATGTGGGACGCGATGTGGAGTCGATGGTGCGCGATCTGGTGGAGATCGCGATCGAGAACGTCCGCGAAGAGAAGCTTGAGGATGTCGCCGACAAGGCCGAATTGAATGCGGAAGAGCGGTTGCTGGATATTCTGCTGCCGCCGTCGCCTCCGCCGCGCCCGGAGGCTGGCTCAGCCGGCGGTGTTGTGATTGATGGCGGCACGGCTTTGGCGGAGTCTTCAAACCGCACCCGAGAGAAACTGCGGCAGCAACTGCGCGAGGGCAAACTGGACGAACGCACGGTGGAGATTGATGTGCGCGAACGGAATTTTCCTTCATTTGAAATTATTTCGAACCAGGGCGTGGAGGAGATGGACGTCAACATCAAGGACATGTTGCCGAACATCTTCGGTCAGCGGACCAAGAAGCGGAAGATGAAGGTGAACGAGGCGTTTGAATATCTGATCCAGGAAGAAGAGCAGCGGCTGATTGATATGGATCAGGTAACGCGGATGGCGATTGACCGCGTGGAGAACGCGGGCATCGTGTTCCTGGATGAGATCGACAAGATTGCGGGACGCGAAGGCAGCCACGGTCCGGATGTTTCGCGCGAAGGCGTGCAGCGCGACATCCTGCCGATTGTCGAAGGGACGACAGTCAACACCAAGTACGGCATGGTGCGGACCGATCATATTTTGTTCGTGGCGGCGGGAGCGTTTCACGTTTCGAAGCCCAGCGATTTGATTCCTGAGTTGCAGGGCAGGTTTCCGATTCGCGTCGAGCTGCAGTCGCTGACGATGCAGGACTTTGTCCGGATACTGACGGAGCCGAAGTCATCGCTGGTGAAGCAATACACAGCTCTGCTGGAAACGGAAGGCGTGAAACTGGAATTCACTCCTGAGGCGCTCGATGAGATTGCGCACTTTGCATTTCGCGTCAACGAAAGCACGGAGAATATTGGGGCGCGGCGGCTACATACCATTATGGAGCGCGTACTGGATGAGTTGAGCTTCGATGCTCCGGAGAAAAAAGGCGAGCACGTGATCATCGATGCCGACTATGTGCGCAAGATGTTGACGGATATTGTTAAGGATCAGGATTTGTCGAGATACATTCTGTAAGAGCAACTACCAGATCAACAACCACAGGGGACACGGGGTTCACAGAGGATTCATTCTTCTTGATCCTGGTGTCCCCTGTGGTTTGTGTCTTGAGCATGCAGACGATGGATCGTGCCCGGCTGCAGTCACTGATGGGTTGTGCGCAAAAATAATTTCATGAGCATCTGAAGTCGAAGGCGCTGGTGCGGGAGAGCAATGGGTGGTGGGCAGATGTCTGTTAGTCTTTTTTTCACCATGAAATTTCCTGCGATGCTGGGGGGTGGGCTGCTGATGCTGGCAGGTTGCGCGACCATCGCGCCGCCGCTGCCTCCGTCGCTGGAGTTACCGAAACCTCCTTCTGATTTGCGGGCGTCGCGCAAGGGCAACAAGGTCTTGCTGACTTGGACGGTCCCGACGGTAACCACGGATCGGAAAGCAGCGCGAAGCCGGGGTTCAACGCGGATTTGCCGAGGGGCGGAGCCTGTGCTGACGCAGTGTGGAACCGCAGTGGGCGCGGCTCCAGCCGAGCGGGTGGTTCCGACGGACAAGAAGTCTTCAACGACGTACTCGGACACGCTTCCATCGGATTTAGAACAGTCTGATTCTGGTTTCATCACGTATGCCGTCGAGGTGACCAATGCTGAGGGGCGCAGTGCAGGCCTTTCGAATCAGGTGCGGGTGCCGCTGGCGCGCACGCTGCCGCCGCCGGCTAACTTCGCGGCGCTGGTTACCAGTCAGGGAGTTGTGCTGAACTGGACCGGCGATGCTCCGCATGAGGGGTTGCGGCATGTGTATCGGGTTTACCGGCGAGTGGAAGGAAGTTCCCGGGAGATTCTGGTGGGTGAAGTTCCGGCAGGAAATGAAGGCGGTCGCACTCTCACGGATTCGAATATCGAGTGGGGGAAGACTTACGAGTATCGCGCGGAGACAGTTACGGTGATTTCACCTGAGGGTAAGGCTGAAGTGCAGGTGGAAGGCGACGATTCGCCGGAGGTTAAGGTTTTCGCGGATGACGTGTTTCCTCCGGCAGTGCCTGCGGGTTTGCAGGCGGTCTATTCAGGTGCGGGCGGGCAGTCGTTTATTGATTTGATCTGGGCCCCTGTACCTGATATCGATTTGGCGGGTTACAACGTTTATCGCCATGAGGCAGGGACGGGCGCGGTGAAATTGAATATGGATTTGGTGAAGACGCCGGCGTTTCGGGATGTGGGAGTTTCTCCGGGGAAACATTATTTGTATTCGGTGTCGGCGGTGGATGCTCGAGGGAATGAGAGTGCGCGGTCGGAGGAAGCGGGGGAGAGTGTGCCGTAGGTTCGGGCTTCGGGCGGACCCCGGCGCTACGGGCGTTCGCCAGAAATATTTTTCTCTGCCAGGCGTCGATCTGCGGAGATATGGTTAGATAGATTCGATGAAATATTGCCGCTTTCAATTCAATGGTCAGGAACAGTACGGGCTGGTCGAGCCGGTTGCGGGACGGGAGTCGATTGTGCGCATTTTACTCACCCCTCCGGAAGAAGCCGACGGAGATATGGAAAGTCTCCGCACGCGGAAGATCGAGGCGATTGCGCTGGACGAGGCATCGTTGCTGGCTCCGGTACGGCCGACGAAGATCGTGTGTGTAGGGCGCAATTACCGCGAGCACGCTGCGGAACTGGGGCACGACGTGCCTACGGAGCCGCTGATTTTTCTGAAGGCTACATCGGCGTTGCTGTCGCCGGGGGGAGTAGTGCGGCGTCCGGGGATTTCGCAGCGGGTCGATTTTGAGGGCGAGCTGGGTGTGGTGATTGGCAAGACTTGCTACCGGCCCGCGGCGGACGCGGATATCCGGCAATTTATTTTGGGGTATACGTGCGCGAATGACGTTACGGCGCGCGATCTGCAGAATAAAGACGGGCAGTGGACGCGGGCCAAAGGGTTCGATACGTTTTGTCCAGTGGGGCCAGTGGTGACGGACGAGATTGATCCGTGGGCAGGGGTGGGCGTGGAGACGCGCGTCAATGGCGATGTGCGGCAGCGGGGGAATACGCGGGATTTTATTTTTGCGTTGGATGTGGTGATCCGGCATATTGCTCAGGCCATGACTTTGTTTCCGGGGGATTTGATTCCTACTGGGACCCCTTCAGGCGTGGGGCCGCTGGTGGCGGGAGATGTGGTCGAGGTGAAGGTTGAGGGTGTGGGGACGCTGCGGAATTCAGTTGTGGATGAGTAGTGAAAGTGCGGATCGGATGATCTGAGGACAAGGCCCCCACTTCTCGCAAAAAACACGAGAACCTGGGCACCCGACCGAACAGGCACTTGTGCTAACGGTTGGTCTTTCCCGGTAACGTGGCTACCGCTTCTGCGGGGTGCGCGTCGGTTACGCGGTAGTCTTTGTATTCGATCGTGAGTGTGGCGCGGCCACCCAGGCGGATATAGCTTACGGACTCGTTCTTTACCGGAAGCCAGAAGGACTGGACCTTCTGATAGTCGTGGTGAATTTCGTTCTTCTTGGTCCAGAAAGACGGGTTCACGGCGGGTTCGGCTTCAATGTGAGTAACTGCGAAGTCGGTTCCATCGACCCAAACTTTACCGCGATAGACAAATTTGCTTTTGGCCTTTGGAGTCACCTGCAAGACGTATTGTCCGCCGGTTGGCGAGGGCTCGTAGCTTAGGAGTTGAAAGTCGTAGTTATCCCGATTCATCTGTGTACGGGCGCTCACGGCGGGTTCCGTCGCTTCTTTTTCGCTCTCTAGAAGCTTCTTGAAAACACGATCCTGAATCAGCTTCGATCCGGTCTCAGAAACTACTTTGAATTCCTTCGAGGACGGGCTGTCGTAGATGGCGTGAACTGTCATCTCGGCTTCGCGGTCGCCGGGGAATCCGCGGTAGACCAGGCGATACACTCGCGTTGCCTCGGAGTGCTGCAGGGCCTGGGCGCGCTCCAGATTCTTGCGGACTAAATTGTCTACGACCTGGTCGGTGGTAAGGGGAGCTTTCGCGATCGACGGGGAGGCTGTTGACGAATCGTCTACGGCCTGCGTGGCAGCATTGATCGTTAGCGCCGTCAGTACCAGGGCCGTCAATACGAGCGGAGCGATCGTGGTGCTGTAGGTGCGCACGATTCTCCTCTCGCGAAACCCAGTCTGTTGAGGTCAGGCTGACTCTGCTCCTATTCTAGACGCGGATTTCGGGTTCGGGACAAATTAATCGAAACTCAGGGATGATTCCTATTCTCGGCTTCGTGGTCCAGGAAGCCGCCAATCGGTAGATTGTCGTATTTAAGATCGACCTACTGGAGGCGGAAGCGTTCTGCCATCAGCCTTTGCAGGCGCGGCTTGTAGAGCAGATCGTAGGCTAGTTCTTTGTCGGGGAACATGGCGAGGGCAGCGCGCCTGGCTCCGGCGGCGAGCTCCGCGGCCTCATCGATGGTGAGACTGAGATCCTGGCTGATGACCGACATTACCATGCTCATCATGAGTTGGAGGCGTCGAATTTTCCGGGATTCTTCTTCGCGCTCGGCATCGGCCGGTGGAATGCTGGGGGCTTGTTTGGCCTGATGAATATCCATTGGTCCCTTTCTGCGGTCAGGTGTAACACTTCTTGGATGACGCCCCACACTGCGGCGTCGCGCCATGGACAAGCATTCTTACTGATTCTGCGGGGAATGCAACGGCCCGAAAGTGTCGGGGAGTAGTGGGAGTTCTGCTACGGGAAATCCCCACTTCTCGCAAAGAACGCGAGAAATGGGGCACCCGACGCCAAGAAAATGTGGGCTTCAATTGGCGGAATGGCGGGCGCGGCTGTGGCCACGGAGTATCGCTACTCCGGAAAGTCTGGATGTGGCTGTCCGCACATAAGCACCGGTGAGAGTAAAATCACGGTACGGCGGAATCGAGCGCGGATGGGCGATTCCAGAACGGAGACATTATGACGGAGCCTGTCGATTCGGGTGACGCGCAGCGGCGGCCTGATCCCAACGAGAAACTGGTGAAGGTGTTCGACTCGGAAGAAGAGTCGGAGGCGATGGTGGTGAAGGGACTGCTGGATTCGGCGGGCATCGACAGCGATCTGACGTCAGCATCGCTGGTGCAAGATACATTCCCGGGGCTAGGCGGCATGATTCTGCTGGTACGCGAGGAAGATGCGGAGGCGGCGCGGCGCTTGATTGCGGACTCCAAGCAAGTACCGGCGGACGACGGCGATGACGAGACCGCGGAGATTGACATTACTGCTGTTGAAGAGCCGCCACGGAAGGTGTGATGGAGTGCCCATCGAGATAGAAAGTGACCGCACCGTCGATATCGGTGCGGTAGACACGGGTTCCAGCGACGGCCAGGCGCCCAAGGATTTCTGAACGAGGCAGGCCGAAGGGATTTCCCGACCCTACCGAGATGACGGCGAATGCAGGCCGGACCGACGCGAGCAGTTCCGGTGTGGTGGCATTCACGCTGCCGTGGTGTCCGACCTTCAACAAGTCTGCATGAGGATGATGCAGCGCCGCAATGCGGCGCTCGACCTGCTTTTCGGCATCGCCCTCGAGCAGGACTGACGACTCTCCGTAGCTCACGCGCAAGACCATCGAATCGTTGTTTTGGGGCCTAATGCCGGGCAGTACGTCACGCGGCGGATAGAGCACGCTGACGGTCGCTCCACCGAAAGCGAACTCATCGCCTTCCCAGTGACGAACCACTTTGATCCCGAGCGATTGGGCTGTGGCGATTACGCTTCCGAGGGCCTCGCTCGGCGGCAGCAAGCCGACCCACAATTCCTTTGGCCTGAAATTTCTTAAGATGGCAATCATGCCACCGATGTGGTCGGAGTGTCCGTGGGTGATCGCGACCGCATCGAGACGCGAGATGCCGCGGGTCCAGAGATAGGGCGAGACGACGTCTTCTCCGAAGTCGAGTTGGGAGCCGCCGGGGCCGATGGGCCCTCCGGCATCGATGAGCAGAGTGCGGCCTTGGGGCGTGACGAGGAATATGGAATCGCCTTCGCCGACGTCGATGGAAGTGACTTCCAATATGCCGGGGCGAATTCGCGGCGACGCCGAGACGAGCGCGAGGGCCAACGATGCCACGAGAATCGAGGCTAGCCCCCAGAATGCCATGATGGGGCGGCGGCGCGCCGTCCACATGGCCAGTATGAGGGCCGCGGCAGGTAGTGCGATCATCAGGATCGACGGCATGGGAACGCGGAGGTCGGCTACGCGGAGCGCGCCAAGGCCGTGCACGGAACTGGTGATCCCCGACAGCGCTAGGGTTGTGAGAAGTGCGGGAAGTTTTGCCAGCCAGAGCGAGATGTATCCCAGGGTAAGGGCGGCGATGGCGGAAGGCATTAGAAGTTGAGTCAGCGGGACAACGATCAGGTTTGCGGGAAGGCCGATTGTGGTTGCGCGATGGAAGTAATACGCCATGGGCAGGGCGAGTCCGGCTTGCATTACCGCTGAGATGAAGGTCAGTTCCCAGATACTTAAGGCAACTCCTGCAGTCGTACGTACCAGCCGACTCGACCACTTTTCACCGACGAAGCGCGCGACGCGGCTGGCGATGAACTGCAAGTCCACGCGAAGCTGCGCGACGCGCGGCGGAAGAAATGCAGCGTAGTCAGGAGAATCCCAGTTGGCTAGCGCCTGCCGGTAACGCTGCGAAGTTCGTTGCAGGATGGGAACGCCGATGGCGGCGACAATCAGCACGCAGATAAAGGTCATCTGGAAGCTGGCGGTAAAGAGCTGGCGTGGGTCGAGGATTAGCAATCCCAAGGCGGCTGCGCCCAGCGCGTTGACCATGGCGCGGTCACGGTAGAGCAGACGCGCTCCGAGGTAGACGGCGCACATCAGCGTGGCGCGCCAGACCGGCGCCCCGACTTCGGTGATCAATGCATAGGCAACGCATAGTGCGATCGTCAGTAGCGTGGCCGGGATGTCGCTGACGCGCAAACGGCGAAGTGTCCAGAAGACGACGAAAGCGAGGATGCTGACGTTCATGCCGGAGACGACCAGGATGTGGTAGGTGCCCGAGCGCTGGAAGTCGATGCGGGTATCGCGGTCGATGAAGGCCGATTCGCCGATGACCATGGCGTCGATCAGCGCGGCCTGGCGCGGCGGCCAGATCTCGTGGACCTTGGCGATGGCACTGCGGTGCATGCGGCTGCGCCACGTGCCGAGACGGGTGCCGGCGAGGCCGGAGAGCGGTTCGATATTCTCAAGTTTGGCCGAGCCCAAGGCGGCGATGCCGCGATCGGCGAGGTAGCCCTGATAGTCGAAGGCTCCGGGATTGCGGAAATTACGCGGCAGCTTGAGTCGGGCGGAGAAGCGAAGGCGCTCGCCGTAGTGAAAAGTGCGCATGGGGGCGACTTCGCTGGCAAGGGAATCCTGGCTTGAGTTGTTCGAGTGCGGACTATAAATGCTGAGTTGGATTCCGGAATGAATCGTGGCGGTCTGACCGTCAATCGCTTTTATTTCTTCGATTTGTACGTCGAGGGTCTGGCGGATTTCTCCGAAGCCACCGGGTTGAAGACGTCCGTCACGAGTGACGTGGGCCGTAATCTGAAGATCCTGGCCGTCGGCGTAGGGTTGAATGCTGGTGTCGAGACGAGGCACGGAGCTTCGCACCTGAACGCTCAACGCGCCGAGAACGAAGAAAGCAGTGGCGGCTAGTGTCCATCCCAGCCAGGCGCGGCGGTGGGCGAAGTACTGCGCGGCGGTCACGAAGGCGGCTGCGGCGACGACCCACCACAGGACCGGGCGCCATAGGTAAATTCCAGCAATGATGCCGGACGCGTGCGCGACGGCCGCCCAGAGCAAGGGCTGGCGGGTTGATTTGATGTGGAATACGGGATAGAACGGCTGGGGTGGCGCGGAGGGAATTCCGGGAAGCGGGATGGCTGGAGTCACTGAGATCGCTTGCGATGTCATTGAGATATATGGCCGGATCTCGGCGATTGACGCGGCGGCGGCGAGATGGACCTCCGGCAAGCTTAGGGCGGGCTCTCTGACAGCCGGCGGGACGGCGGCGCTACGGTGCAACTCACCTCAGTAGATGCACTACGGATTCCAGGTGGTAGGTCTGGGGAAACAGATCAACCAGATGCACGCTTTCGGCTCGATAGCCGGCGGCTAGCAGCGGCACCAGATCGCGCGCCAGTGTTGCTGGATCGCACGAAACATAGGTAATCCGCTTCGCGCCGAGATTTGCCAGCAGGCGTGCGACTGGCTCTCCCAGCCCAGTCCGGGGTGGGTCTACTATTACCAGATCAGGCTTGGCGACTGCGTGAGCAGACGCTTTGGCCTTCCCGGATGGTCCTGAAATCTTTTCGCCCGCCAGGTACTGCTCTGCGGTCGCCTGGACAGCCTCTCCATTCTTGGGCTGATTGTAGGAGAGGTCGGCTGTGGATGTCTGTGACGACTCAACAGAAACGGTGTGACGGAAATCACACGCCAGGGCTGTGGAAAACAGGCCTACTCCGGCATAGAGGTCGAGAGCCAGATCGCCGGAGCGTCCCGAGGTGACGATTTTGACCAAATCGGCTGTCAGATGGCGGTTGGTTTGAAAGAAAGAGCCGGCGCTGACGCGAAAGGCGGTCTGCTGCGTTTGGTAGGTCAGGCTGGCGGCACCGACGGTGACCAGAATCTGTGGTGCACCAGTTTTGCGATCGCCGGGGTTGGGCTCGCGAAAGGCGACTACGCCAGCAATCCCGGAAAGAGCTGCGAGGAGTTCCTCTGCCCAGACGCGGACAGCGGCGCGGCGGGCTTCGCCTGCACAAGCGACTTCGAGCAGCAACTGCGTGTCGTCGGCGTTGGCGAAAAACTCGACTTCGCGGACTCCGTCAGGAACTTTGCCGCTTCGGCCGCTTTGCCACAACGCGGCGATTCCGCGGTTGATCAGCGGAGAGCTGATCGGGCACTGCTCAACCGGCAGCAAGTCGTGCGACGCGAGCTTGAAGTATCCTGCAGCGAATTGTGGCTTGGTCCGGACCTGCAGGCGAGAGCGGTTGCGATAGTTCCATGGGGGGGACGGGTGGACTTCAATTTCGCAGGGCAACTCCAGCTTGGCGAATCGGCGTAGAGTCTCGCGCAGGATTTCTTTCTTAATCTCGAGTTGATGTTCGTAGCCCGCGTGCTGGTAGTGACATCCGCCGCACGTGGAGAAATATGGGCAGGACGGCTGCACGCGTTGAGGCGACGGCTCGACGATCGCATCGGCGCGGGCACGCGCGAAGCCGGCCTTTTGCTCGGTTAGGGTAGCTTCGACTTTTTCTCCGGCGAGGACGAAGGGGATGAAGACGGCTTTGCCGCGTCCGGGTGCGTCGCCTGAGCGCGGCTCAACAGGAAGACGCGCGAGGCCTTCGCCGCCGTAGATCAGCTTTTCAATGGTTAGGAGCAAGAGTTGATTCTACGGCATGGAGGAGGGGAAGAAATTCCCAATGAGAGTAACGTTCTTCGATTCGCAGGCCTTTGGCTTGGGCTTACAATGCTCGACCCGCAGCTGCGCCTGAGGCCCAGGCCCATTGGAAGTTGAAACCGCCGAGGTGGCCGGTTACGTCCACGACTTCCCCGATGAAGAAGAGGCCGGGCATCTTGCGGCTTTCCATTGTTTTGGCGGAGAGTTCGTTGGTGTCGACGCCTCCGGCGGTGACTTCGGCTTTTTCGTAGCCTTCAGTCCCGGCGGGGGTGACCGGCCACGCGTGCGCTTGTTGTTCAAAGTGGTCGAGGGTGGAGTTGGTCCATGCCGCGGGTGGGTGGAGTTCCAGCCAGCGGTCGGCCAAGCGGCTCGGAAGAATTTTTTTTAGTTCTGCTCGCAGGGTCGCGATCGTACGCGGCGTTTTTGCATCGCGGAAAGCGCTTGTGATTCCGTGGTCTGGCGCGAGATCAATAGTGATGGCTTCATCCTTCTTCCAATAGGAAGAAATCTGCAGGATCGCTGGGCCGCTGAGGCCACGGTGGGTGATCAGCATTTTCTCGCGGAATTGCTGGCCGTCGCACGAGGCGGTTACGTGGGCGGAAACTCCCGTCAAGTCGCAGTAGTGAGTGCGATCTTCTTCGTTGAGTATCAGCGGGACCAAGCCGGGCCAGGGGTCACGAATAGTGAGTCCGAACTGGCGCGCCAGGTCGTAGCCGAATGAAGTGGCGCCGATCTTTGGAATCGACAGGCCTCCGGTTGCGACTACCAGCGCGGGTGCCCGAAATTCTGCGCCGCCGGCGCGGACTACGAATTCTATCGTTCGGGCGACTTCCTGGATCTTCGTGTTCAGGAAAATTGTGACGTTGCCGGTTCGGCATTCGGATTCGAGCATCTCCAGAATGTCGCGCGCGGAGCGATCGCAGAACAATTGTCCCAGAGTCTTTTCGTGATAGGGGATGCGATGTTTTTCTACCATCGCGATGAAGTCGGAGGGCAGGTAGCGGGATAGGGCCGACTTGGCGAAATGCGGATTCGCGGAAATGAAGTTCTCGGGCTGAGTGTAGAGGTTGGTGAAATTGCAGCGTCCGCCTCCGGAAATGAGAATCTTTTTGCTCAGGCGATCGGAGCGTTCGAGGATGGCGACGCGGCGTCCGCGCTTGCCGGCTTCGATGGCGCACATCAAGCCGGCTGCGCCTCCTCCGAGAATGAGTGCGTCGAATTGGTGCATTGCTTAGAAGCGTACCTCAGCGGCTAAAGCCGCACTGCTGTTTGCGATGGGTCGCAGCGCTGAAGCGCTGCGCCACCCAAAATCAAGAAATCAAAACGTTCATTCCATGTAGAACAGGCTCAGACGCGGGAGGGCGTATTTTTCCAGCAGGCGCTTGTGCACGTATTGCTTTTGTAGCTGGTCGATCTGGGTACCGGACATTTTCCGGCGATAGGGCGCGAGATCGCGATCGGCTTCGGCGCGGACAGTAACAACCTCTTCATCGGGAGTTGACGCCAGCAGCGCGGCGAACAATTTTTCTTCGAGCACGGTCAGACGACGTTCCAAATCTTCCAGGCGCGGTGGCTGTTTCAGTTCTCTCTCGTCGGCGAGATGGCGGAGGGTCGTCGCTGCATCGAGCGCAACGGTTCGAACCGAAACTCCGCCGTTCTGCGGCAACTTCGCCTCCTCCAGCAAGGCCGCATTGCGGCGCAGGAAGGAAGCGACCGTTTCCGGCTCAAAGCCTTGGCCGGCAGCCGATTTCGCTGGCGATTCTTTCGCGTCCCCAGTTCCTACGGCGGCCTCCTTCATGTCTTCGGCGGCGGCTAGCACGGCTTGCGAACAGTAGGCGAGGCTGTTTACCTTCTGCGTTTTCGAAGGGCGCTGCTCATAGCGGTCGAAGGCAGAGTCTATGCCGCGCAGCACGGCTTCCAGTGGCAAGCCAGCTTCTTTCCACGTCTCAATCAGCGCCCAGTCGAGGGTCGAGAGCAACAGGCCCCCGCCACGGCGATGCAGGAACCGTTCCTCGATCTCGGTGAAGTAGTTGAAGTAATTTTCCACGGCGGGTCAGCGGGCGGAACGGGATGTCGGAGACGCCGGCGCGCCGCCGCTCTTCTTCTCGGACTGCGCTTTCGGCGACGCGGCCTTGGACGACGTTTTTGCCGCGGGCTTAGCGGCGGGCGATTCGCGTCGCGCCGACGCGTTGCGTTCCCAGATGATGCGCAGTCCCTCGAGCGTCAGAAAATCGTCGACATGCTTGATGAACTTCGAGCCGGTGCCAATCATGGGGCCGAGGCCGCCGGTCGCGATCACGTGGGTTTCAGTGCCCATTTCCTCGAGCAGAAGTTCGAGGATGCCGTCGACGAGACCGAGATATCCGTAGTAAAGGCCGGACTGAAGGCTGCCGACAGTGTTCGATCCGATCACACGCGCGGGCTTGCGAATCTCTACGCGCGGCAGCCGGGCGGTGCGTTCGAAAAGTGCATCGGCGGAGATGCCGATGCCGGGGCAAATGACTCCACCGAGATATTCGCCTTTGGGTGAGACGCAATCGAAAGTTGTGGCTGTTCCGAAGTCGACCACCACGCACGGGCCTCCATATTTTTCGAACGCGGCTACGGCATTGACGATGCGGTCGGCGCCCACTTCGGCTGGGTTGTCGTAGTGCACGGGCATGCCAGTCTTGATCCCGGGCTCAATGAAGAGCGGCCGGAGATCGAAATAACGCTCGCATACCTGCCGCAGCACCGGATCCAGTGGCGGCACGACGGAGGAAATCACGATACCGTGAATGCCTTTCGACTCGAGACCAGCCATCGAGAATAAGTTGCGGAACAGGACTCCATATTCGTCGACCGTGCTGGTGCGGGATGTCGCGACGCGCCAGTTGGCGACCAGATGTTCGTAGTGGGGAGGGTCACTCGCATTCGCGGGTGTTTGGTCAGCCCGGGAAAAGACTCCGAGCACCGTGTTCGTATTGCCTACGTCCAGAACGAAGAGCATGGGGGGCAGGTTCTGCTTCTAGCTTGTGATTTCTATTTCTAGTTTCTCACTCTTGTTTCTTGTTTCTAGCTTTTCTGGGCGGCTGCGCGGGAGGCCCTCGCCACAGCTGGCGGGACGCCCTCGCTACTTTTGCCGTACGGTTCCGCTTAGGACTGTTTGTACTCCTTTTGAAGTTCTCACTTGCAGGAATCCGCGATCGTCCAGACCTTCGGTCTTGCCTTCGAAGGCTGCACCATTTTCTTCGATGCGCACTTCTTTGCCGCGAACCCAGGAAGAACTTTCGGTGAAGCGTCGCAGGATCGACTTCCGCGCTCCCGGATCTTCCATTAACTTGCGATATTCGCGGTCGAGTGATTTTAACAAAGCGGCGGCCACTTCTACTCTCGACCACTCACTGCCGGTCACCAGGCGCAGCGAGGTTGCGGGCAATTCTTTCGGGAAGCTGGACTGGTTCACGTTGATGCCGATCCCTACGACGATGTAGCGCACGCGTGTGGCTTCGGCGTTCATCTCGGTGAGGATGCCGCAGATTTTTTTGTCTCCGATCAGAACGTCGTTGGGCCACTTTAGATCGGGCTCCACGCGCGAGTCGACTTGCCGGATGGCCGCTTGCACTGCGAGTCCCGCCCCAAGCGAGAGCACGAGGACCTCCGAAGGTGGCAGGGTAGGACGGAGAATGGCGGAGCAGTAAATGCCGGTGGATTGCGGTGACTGCCAGGTGTTCGATCCGCGGCCGCGGCCGGCAGTTTGTTCTTCGGCGAGAAATACGCTGCCTTCGGCGGCGCCTTCGGCGGCGGCGGCCATGGCGGCGGTGTTCGTCGATCCAATTTTGTAGAAATGATGCACATGCGCATCGAAGATCGTGCCGCGCAAAAGCGGTTTCAACATGTCGGGCAGGAGAAGATCGGGAACCGCGCGCAGTTGATAACCAGTGGCGGGATGTCCGACGACGTCGACACCGAAGGCGCGCAGTTGCTGGATCAGGCGCCAGACTTCGGATCGGCTGGAGGAGATTTCCTCTGCGATCTTCGTACCGCTGACTACGACGGTGGCGTGCTCCATAAGCAAGCGGACGATGCGTCCAAGCCTGACGTCGGTGGGTTGGGGAGTGCGCGACAGGCCTCCAGCGTTTGCAGCGCTGGGTTTACGAGTTGGGGCGGCCTTGCTGATGCGGTGATTATGCGGGAATCGGCGGGAAACGACAAACCGGGATCCGGAGACTACGCTCGATTGCCCTAACTTAAAAACGCTTGAGGCAGCAATAATTTCATGAATTCCGTACTATCGACTAGCAATGAATGAATGGCATCGCGGCCCGTCTCGAAACGGAACCACACACAGATTGTTTTACAACTCTATGACACCAGCAACGATGGCAGCTGATTAACTGGTTTCAATTGTAGAACTCTCAGGGACGATCTCTTGACACCTATGGATCGCTCCATGAGTCGACCAGAATCTCCAATGCTGGCGGGCTCGCACGGGGAATCAGGTTTGAGAGGAGAGCAATGAGGCGGACCTTCTTCTTAGCAACGGCGATCCTGATCTGCGTGCTAGGCGCGAGCGCTCAGCAACACAATATTGACACGCAGAAGTCCACGTTAACCATCCACGTTGGCAAAACAGGTGCCTTGTCGGGGCTGGGACACGAACACGAAGTGCGAGCGCCGATTCACAGCGGCACGGCAGACACGGGCGCGCATCCCGCGGTTGAAATACATGTAAATACACGAGAGCTGCGCGTAATCGACAAGGATGCGTCCGAGAAGGATCGCGCCGAAGTGCAGAATACGATGCTGGGGCCGGAGGTGCTCGACAGCGAGGCTCATCCCGAGATCGTGTTCAAGTCCACAACCGCGGAATCGGCTGGCCAAGGGCAATGGACGCTGCGCGGAAATCTGACCCTGCGCGGGCAGACGCGGCCGGTTACAGTGCAGGTGACGCTGAAAGACGGTCGTTACACCGGCGAAGCTACCGTAAAGCAGACCGACTTCGGTATCAAGCCTCCGGGAAAAGCGGGGATCCGAGCCAAAGACGAAGTTAAGATCGAGTTCGAGGTGTGGCTGACTTCGTAAAACGCGACGGGCCCACTACACAGTAGCCGCCATTTCCTTCCCATGTGGTCTTAGACATCGGATCGGTCGATCTCCTCGGAAGTTGTCGTCGTGCCGGCAGCTGGCGAGCTTCGCTCGCCTGGACAGCCGGGGGCGGCTGTCCCCACATAAGCACTCTCGCGCTACTGAGCGGTTTCGGTGAAGTTGGCTACGGGATGACCTAGGGCGTATTGGCCTTCGGCTTTGACCTGCACGCTTCCGGGGGACGACGGCAAATTTAGCACGACCGATGCTTTGCCGGTGGAGTCTGTTGTCGCCGTGCGGCTGGAAAGCGTACCTGCGCTGGTGGTAAAGAAAATTGTGCCCCCCGCGGCTGTGCCGCCGGACTGGCCGGGTCTTAAAGTTACGGAAAGGGTCAGGTGCGTTCCGGCCGCGCCTTTCTGGTTGTCTCCGGTCTTGACCAGCGACGCTGATGGATTGCCGACTAAAATCCAGCCGCTTTGCGTTTGCGCAACTCCGGTGGTGTCGGTGCTGGGGACGGTGTAGTGGTAGAAGCCGGGCGTGCTGCCTGCGGTCACGGTGATCTTGCCGTCCACGCCGGGAGTTAGCGTCGACTCGGATACTACGAGGGAAATGCCGGCGTCAGATTGCGGAGTACCGAGCGTGACGGTTGCGCTTCCTGAAGTGATTTTAGGAAGCAGTGTGACCGTGTGGCCGGCTGCGACCATGATCGTGTCGGGATTCAAGTCCCAGGTTGCGCCAGGCAACTGTGACTTGCCTGTTACGACCAGCAACGTCACGGAGTAGGGCGCGAAGGTCTGGCTGGAAGACCATGCTGTTTTGCTCGAGGCAACAATCTGAGTTGGATTGGCCGCGGAGAGTGTGTACGACGTGAACTGTTGCGGGGTGAATCCATGCAGGGAGAATTGGGCCTGCACTGTGTTGGCTGGATCTTTGTTCAGCACCATCAGAGTCATCGTCGTGCCGGTGGAAGTGAGCGCGGCGTAGCTGCTGAAAAGATTGGGATCTCCGTTATTCGTATCGGAGACGGATGTGCTGGCGAAAGTGTGATGCTGGCCATTGAAGTTGGTGAAAAGTTTCAAGGCGAGATAGTTTGGATTCGATGGAACGGGTGCGACCCAGCGCGTGGCCAGATACATGCGCTCGCGGCCCAGAATTCCGTAGGCATCGGCATCGCCGAGTGCGGTTGAGAAGTCGGACTCGCCGGCAAGTGCGGCGCTCCATTCGGTGAAGCTGACTTTTGTCCCGGGATAAATCATGTTGGCGATGGCGCGCACACGCGGTATGCGGAAGGGAATCGTTTTATTGGGCTGGATGTTGGTGGTGTAGGGCTGGTTGACTGAACCGGACTCGCTGACATAGGCCGGATCCCAGTAGTCGCGGTAAATGCGCGCAGCCAGCGCTTGCTTCTGAGCCTGCGTGAAGCTCGATGTGTCGGGACTATCGGGGTAGGCGTGGACGTCGAGCACGTCGACGGAACGCGTGCCCGCGATTTTGTCCTGCCAAAAGACTTCGTTCAGCCACCAGGGGAGTAGATCGACTCCGGCGTGCGCGGCTTTGTCGTCGTTGTTTGCCCCGTTCCAGTAGAACCACCAGCAACAGCTTACCGGGCCGAAGCGGACGGCCTTCGGATCCCAGGTCTTTAACGCACGCGCTTCGGTGAGGTAGGTGTCACGCAATTCGTTGTAGGCAGTCGGAGCTGGGTGGACGTCGCGGTGCGTGCTGCCCCAGATGTCGACTTCGTTATCCATGTCATAGAAATGTGGTGCCGTGCCGAAAGCCGCGGCCAGCGAGGCGGCCCACTGATTACGATAGAGACTATTCGGCGGATCGCCAGTGCCCGGCTGATCGAGCAACGGGAAGTACGCAGTGGTGGCAGGCTTCGTCGTGACGGGTGTAGAGCAATCTGTCTTCAGACCGTCGCCAGCATCGACATTGTAAGAGTCCACGCTGCACTGCGCGCCGTAGGTGGCGACGGAGTAGCTCCAGTGGAAGTTGTCTGCCCCTCCCTGCGTGGTCGACGTTTCGGCGCTCTGGGCGACCCAGGGCAGCATGACCATCGTCATAAGAGGAGTGCTGCCGGCGGCCTTGACGTCTTTGATGAACTGGATCGAGTCGCTGTCGGAGCCGTTGCCGAAGCCTCCGGCGGCATAGTCTTCGTAGTAGTAGTCGTTGGCGGAGTTGTCGGTAAAGAGTTTCCAATTGTAGGTTGAAGTACCGTCGCCGCCCCAGCGCACGACCGTCGTTCCACTATCGGTGACATGCGCGGGATCCTGCGAATACGCGCCGCCGTAGACGTAAGAGCTGATAGGGTGGCGGTTGCTGAAGACGTCGACCGTCACGTTGACGTTCGTGATGGATGGTGCTGATTCGGGCTCGGCCTGCTGCGATGCTGGGCTGAGGTGCGGCTTCAATTCGCGGCCGCTTCCGGCGGATACGCTCACGACGAGCAATACAAAGCACAGGGAAGTGAGGGAACGCACAACAGGGATCATGAGGAGGGTCTCCGTTGTGTCTACTTTAGCCTCGAAAGATGCGGGTGCGGCGCACAGAGGTACATTGCGAGGAAAAACGGAACTGATTGCAAACAAGAAAGATTTTGGTAATGACACCGTTTGAATTTCTCGGCGCACTGCGCGGCTTTCGTACCCTCGCAGAGTTCGCGGAGAAATTCAAGTTGGGCCACTTTGCGAATTTTCGCGTCTCTGGGACCGCGGGTCTTAAGCTTCCCGGTTAGTGCGCTTAGGGCCGAACATCGAGGCTCGAACCTATTCCATCCGCAAAGCGCGGACCGGGTCGATCGAGGCCGCGCGCCTCGCTGGAACAATTCCGGCGATGCACGCCGCAAATGCCAGCGTCACGATCGCACCTACCGTTACTCTGACATCCACGCGAGTGATCTCATAGAGCTGCGCCTTTACAAAGCGTACGCAGAGTAATGCTACCGGGATGCCGATGGCCAGCCCGAGCGCGGTTTGGATGACCGCTCCACGCATCACCATGGCAACGACACTCCCGCGCTGCGCACCGAGAGCGGTCCGAATGCCAATTTCAGGGGTCCGCCGCGCCACGGTGTAGGCGGTTACGCCGTAGAGTCCGATCGTCGCGAGCAGAAGTGCCAATGCGCCGAACAGCATGGTCAATCGCGCGATCAGGCGCTCGTCGTTGAACCGGTCGCCGATTTGCTGATCAAAGGTCTGAAACTTCACGACGGTCAGGTTGGGATTGATGGCGGCGAGGGTTGTTCGCGCGATCTTCTCGAAGTCGTTCATCGGACGCTCAGTCTCAACGACGAGCGCTCCGGCATATACCGACAGATCGTTCTCAATTGGGTCCTTCCTCCAGCTCACCGGACGCTGCATCATGGGAACGAAATACATGGCGTGATTCTTCCAATAGACGCTGGTATAGGCCGTGTCCTCTACAACGCCGACAATTTCGAAGTCTCCAGAAGAAGCCGGCCCCGGCGAGCCGAAGTGCTGTCCGATCGGATCGCTGCCTTCTTTGAAGAAGGTTTTCACAAAAGCCTGGTTCACCACCGCTACGGTCGGAGCGGCGGAAGTATCCTGCACGCCGATTCCCCGCCCCATCACCACATGAGTTCCCACGGAGTCGAAATATTCCGCATTTCCTCTCACCCATGAAGCGCCCTTGCCGCCGACCGGCTGCCCTTGTATCTGAATACCCTGGCCCCAGTTGTTAGCCTCCATGGGTGTGTAGGTGCTGATTCCGACCGTTTTGACACCAGGCACAGCATGGAAGTTCTGCTCCATGGTCCGGTACAACGCCTCCAGCTGCGTTTGTGAATATCCCGCAGCCTGCGGGTTGATGTGCACGATGTAGCGGTTCTTGGCATCGAGTTTCAGGTCGATATTCTGCAGCTTGTTCAGGCTTTGAGAGAACAGTCCCGCGCCGACCAGCAGCACAAGAGATACCGCCGCCTGCAGCACCACAAGAGTGCGCTGCAAGAGCGAAGCTCCGGTGGCAGTGGATCGCGCGCCGCTACGCAGAGCGTCTACCGGCTGCGTTTGCGCCGCGATCCAGGCGGGAGCTACTCCGAAGAGAATGCCGGTGACGAGCGACAGAGCGCAGGCAAATCCGATTACCGCCAGCGATGGAGTGGCGTGAATCGGAATCTTAGTCGCTCCTGGAAACGCCAGCCGCAGCAGCATCTGCGCTCCTGCATAGGCCACAATCAGTCCGGCAAGGCCGCCCATCATGGCCAGGACGACACTTTCCGTCAGTAGTTGGCGGACGATTCTTCCGCGCATCGCTCCCAGCGCGGTGCGCACACACAATTCCGCGCGGCGTGATACTCCTCTCACCAGCAGCAGATTTGCAATATTGGCGCAGGCAATGAATAGCACGAGCCCGGAAATCCACATCAGCAGATGCAAATGTGACGAGTACTGCTCCTGGAGATCCTGGATGCCCGCACCGCCGGGCGTGAGAACGACATGAACCTTCCCCAGCAGCTTCTTGCCTTCCTCTGACGAATAATCCTTGTTCGTGGAAAATGCTTGCCGAATCAGGGCGCTCATCCTCTGCTGCAGCGGAAGCAGGGCGACGCCGGGCTTCACCCGTCCTACAATGTAAAGCCAACTGACACTCGGATCGTGGACATAGTCAGCACTCGCCAGCACCGCCATGGACTCGATCGGTAGGTAGTAATCGGGCGGTGTGGTCGAGATGCGATCGCCGTAAAAACCCCGCGGCGCAATGCCGACAATTGTCACCGGTTTCGTATTCACCCAGAAGGTGCTGCCAATCACCGAAGCATCGCCGGCATAGTCGTGTTGCCATGTCTGGTAACTCATGACGGCGGTCATGGGCGCGCCCTTCAGGTCGTCGGAATCGATCAGCAAGCGTCCCGCCAGGGGTTGCAGACCGAAGGTGCGGAAGTAGTTGCCGGAGACGAACTCGCCCATCACCGACCGCGCCGCCTCCTGCGTTCGATCGCGCCGCGCAATGATCGGACGGTATCCGAAGCCCGACTCCATCGCGGCGAGTTCCTCGAACTCCGGTGCATTCTTCTTCAACTGCTCGTAGGTGTCGGTTGGGAACAGAGAGTAGTTGCCGTCTTCGCTGGTACCGCTATTCACGCAGCAATCGTTTTCGTTGCCGAACCGCACCAGCGTTTTGGGGTCCGCGACGGGAAGGTTCTGCAGGAGTACGGAGTCCACCAGAGTGAAGATGGCGGCATTGGCCCCGATGCCCAGCGCCAGGGTGAGCAGCACCGTCGTCGTAAATCCCGGCGTTTTAGCCAACTGCCGTAGCGCGTAGCGCACATCCTGTATTAGCGTCGTCATCGTCCTTCTCCCCTTGGATTGGCCGAGGTACTTGAAGAGTACCGCAAGTCGAGCGACGCCCGTACGTGCCAGGACGCGCCGTAAATCAATTGGACTCGCCGTGGTTGAATTGGCGAGCACTTCCCCTGGGAGAAAAGTTCACGCATCGCCCAGACTTGGGAATATTGCCTGCTTTATCTGTCAATGATTTACCAATGGGACGGCGGGAGTTCGATTTCTAACGGACTGGCCTTGCTCTCTAATCGCGCCTCGTCAGGCTGAAGGCAAATTTCAGGCGCAATGCCATAACGATTATGACGAGCCCATGCCATCGGACTGCACTGATATTAGGCGGGGGTTACACGCAGGCTCATGTCCGCGGCTTGAGGGGAATGGGTCAGGAGGCCGACGGAGATGAAATCGACGCCGCTTTCCGCGTAGGCCCGAATATTTTCCAGGCGAATGCCGCCTGAACACTCGATTGGGATGCGGCGGGCGTCGTTCTGCGCATCTTCATGGGGCTGCGAGCAACGGGCGACAGCGCGCCGGACGTCTTCGGGCGACATATTGTCGAGGAGAATGGCTTCCGCGCCGCCGGCCAGGGCCTGCTCCAGTTCGTCGAGCGTGCGGACCTCAACTTCAATGGGCTGCTCGCCACGGCGGTTTCGGTGGGCGCGTTCGAGAGCGGGGGCGATCCCTCCGGCGAGCGCAATATGGTTGTTTTTAATGATCACGCCATCAGAGAGATCGAGGCGATGGTTCTGTCCTCCGCCGCAACGCACGGCATATTTATCGATAACGCGTAGTCCGGGCGAAGTCTTGCGCGTGTCAAGAATGCGCGCCTTGGTGCCCGCAACCGCTTCCACAAATCTGCGAGTCGTCGTGGCGATCCCGCTCATGCGCTGCAGAAAGTTCAAGATGACGCGTTCGCAGGAAAGAATCACGCGGGCGTTGTGGCGGATAACTGCAACCGACTGGCCCTTGTGCAGGCGGACTCCGTCGAAAATTTCTGGGTGCGTGGTGACCTCGTAGTGCGAAGTAACGGCTCCGTCGAGCGCAGCGTAAACGTCGAGAATGCGGGCTACACAGCCGATTCCGGCGAGAATGCAATCCTGTTTCGCGATGATCGTCGCCGATGCGCGCTGGTTCGGGTCGACGCAGGCGTAGCTGGTCGCATCGCGTGTGGCTCGGTCTTCGAGCAGCGCGTTCTCCAGAATCGCGGTGATGCGGCGGCTATTCCAATCCATAACATTTACGGACAACCGCCCTCGGCTGCCCAGGTTAGATCGATTTCGATTGTGTGCAACCGCGGATCTTGTACCCGCCGGACAGCCGAATGCGGCTGCCCCCACATTTAACAACCCAACTCGTCCAGCTTACTCTTTGCCTTGTCGCGCAGAACTACCAACTCCGCGGCCCTGCTGCGCAGGCCTTCCACAACTTTCGCGGGCGCCTTCGCCAGGAATTGCTCGTTGCCCAACTGCCTCTGATTGTTGGCGAACTCTTTCTCGATCTTCTCCAGTTCTTTCCTGAGGCGCTCGGATTCGGCGGCAACGTCGATCTTGCGCTCGTAGATGACATGGACGTCGAAGCGTGCGGTGCCGCGGGCTCCGGCGCGGTTGGCCAGTGAAGTTTCCACGAATGTAATCTTCTCCACATTCGCCAGACGCTCGATCGAGCCATGGTTCTGCTCAATCATGGTACGAATTTTTGGATCCGGCACAAAGACTTCGATCGGAACCTTTACCTTCGGTTCGACTTTCAACTCCGCGCGCAGATTGCGGACGCTGACGATCAAGTCCTGCAAGATGGCCATTTGCGTCATCGAGTCTTGGTTAATAGCCGGATCGTTTTCAAACGAACCGAATCGATACCGAACGCCCGGTTCGGAAGGCACTCTGAACGTGGGGCTAACTAACGCTGCCCGTTGGCTCAGTGGAAATCTTGTTAGGGCTATCGATTTAGAAGGCGTATTTTCCCCATAAAGAGCATGCCAGATCTCTTCAGTAATAAATGGCATAAAAGGGTGCAATAGACGTAGAGAAGCCTCAAACATGCTGAGGATATTTCTACAGACTATTTTCACCTCATCGGCTTCTTCCTGATTCGAATCGAAGCGAGGTTTAATCAGCTCGATATACCAGTCGCAGAAATCACCCCAGAAAAAGTCATATACGAGATTTGCTGCCTCGTGAAAGCGATATTCCCGAAAAGCATCGTTTACGTGCAAGGCGGTACTTGTGAACTTCGACAAAATCCATTGATCTTCGAGTCTTAGAGAGAGAAAACCAAACGGCCCATCAGTTTTGTTCTGCCTCGTTGCTTCAAGGAATTCACGAATAGCTAACTGGCCAGCTTCCCCCGCTCTGTCCACATTCATGAACATGAATCTTGCGGCGTTCCAGATCTTGTTGGCGAAGGCGCGGTAGCCTTCGGTGCGGCTCTCGCTGAAGGCGATGTCGGTGCCGGGCGCGGCCATCGCGGCGAGAGTGAAACGCGTCGCATCGGTGCCAAAACGATCGATGATTTCCAGCGGATCGATCACGTTGCCCTTGGTCTTCGACATCTTCTGGCGCTCGGCGTCGCGGACCAGAGCATGGATGTAGACGTGGCGGAACGGCACGCTGTCGTTCTTAAAATCTCCCCAGCCGTTCGCCTTCTTGATCGCGGGATCCTGCTCGTGGTCCTGCATGAAATGGCAGCCGAACATGATCATGCGCGCCACCCAGAAGAAAAGAATCTCGTACGCCGTGATCAGCAGCGTCGTCGGATAAAACACCGCCTGGTCGCGAGTTTTCTCCGGCCAGCCCAGGGTGGTGAACGGCAGCAAGCCTGACGAAAACCAGGTGTCGAGGACGTCGGTCACCTGTTCAAGCTTGGCGCTGCCGCACTTCGTGCACGCAGCCGGCGCTTCGCGAGCGACGATCACTTCTTTGCAGTCGCCACAGGTCCATGCCGGAATGCGATGTCCCCACCACAACTGCCGCGACACACACCAGTCGTGGATGTTGTTCATCCAGTTCAAATAAATCGTGCGGTAGTTGTCAGGGACGATGGTGATCTCGCCGCTTTCCACAGCTTCGCGAGCGCGATCCGCCAGCGGTTTGATCTTAATGAACCATTGCTCCGAAAGCCGCGGCTCGACAATGGTTCCGCAGCGTTCGCATTTCCCCAGCGATAGCTGGTGATCCTTTTCTCCGACGAGAAATCCTTGCTCTTGCAGATCAGCCAGCACGCGTTTGCGCGCTTCGAAACGGTCGAGGCCGGCGTAAGGCCCCGCGTTCTGGTTCATGCGCGCGCGCTCGTCCATCACGTTAATCTGCGGCAGATTGTGGCGCAGCCCAGCCTGAAAGTCGTTGGGATCATGAGCCGGCGTGACCTTCACCGCTCCCGTGCCAAACTCCGGCTGTGCCAGTTCATCGGTGATGATCGGAATCTCGCGATTCATCAGCGGCAGCAGAACCTTTTTGCCGTGAAGATGCGTGTAGCGTTCGTCTTTTTCATTCACGGCAACCGCGCTGTCTCCCAGCATGGTTTCCGGACGCGTGGTCGCGACCGTGATGAACTCGTCGCTGCCAACAACCGGATAGCGAATCTCCCACAACTTTCCCGCGACGTCTTCGTGCTTCACTTCCAGATCGGAGATTGCGGTTTCGTGCCACGGACACCAGTTGACGATGTAATTTCCGCGGTAGATCAAACCCTCTTCATACAGCCGGACGAATACTTCGCGCACCGCGCGCGACAGGTTCTCGTCCATGGTGAAGTACTCACGGTCCCAATCGACAGACGCACCCAGCCGCTTCATCTGGTCGAGAATCGCGCCGCCGTACAGCTTCTTCCATTCCCACACACACTCGATGAATTTTTCACGCCCCATTTCGCTGCGCTTCTTGCCTTCGGCAGTGAGCTGGCGCTCGACCATCATTTGCGTTGCGATGCCGGCATGATCGGTCCCGGGCAGCCACAGGGTGATGAAGTCGCGCATGCGATGCCAGCGCACGATGATGTCCATCTGCGTCTGGTTGAGCATGTGGCCCATGTGCAGCCGTCCGGTAACATTCGGCGGCGGCAGCAAGAGCGTGAACACTGGCCGTGTCTCGCCTGGGGCAGGCGTGGGGGTCGAGAAAAGCTTTTCCTTGATCCAATAGTCGGCCCAGCGCGTCTCGATCGCGCCCGGCTCGTAGGATTTGGGTAGCTCGTGGGGCATGAGGGGCAGCAGCTTCTAGCTCTTAGTTTCTACCTTCTAGCATTCAAATCACTTGGCGCAGCCTGCGTTGCGTGCGCCAGAGAATGGCTAAAGGCTAATGATCGAAGAGCTGAACTTTTGATCTTACAGGCGCGAGAAAAGAAGGGTCAAACTCGGTGAGGGGACTATACGCAAGGGGATGCTATAGCTCGACATGCTGGCAAGACCCCGGCGGCTACCGAGGGTGTCCGACGAGACTTCATGCGCTTCCCGCAGTGCTTAGCTTGCCCAGACGAATGCGGAAAGCCAGACTCACCAGATATGCGCCAATCACGAGAAACATCAGGTTGCGGTTGCCAAGCTTCATGCTGAAGTATTCGCAGAAACCGCCGATCATGGCGCCGATCAGGTTGGCGCCGAAAAAAGATGACGGGCTGGAAGCCTCACGAAAGGTTGTCGAGAAGATGAGTCCGGCGAAGAAAATCGGAAGCGGCACGATCAAGACAGACCAGAGAAGTCGCTGATCGAAGGTTAACGCGAGAATTGCATCCCGGCTGACGAAATGAAGCAGCAGCAGAGTGGCAATCAGCGGCCCGTAAAACCACGTATGGAACCGGCTGAGGCGCATCGCTACGACGTTCGCGGCCAGAACCATCAGCAGAACGCCTGCCACAACGACCATGGTTACGAACCAGGTGGTGCCGAAGTAGAGCGAACAGTCCGAGATGCTTTTCGTTTCCAGCAGCAAAAAGCCCATCCCGAGAAAAAAAAAGTGGGCGTCATCCATGCCGAAGCCGCGGGCCGCGCGCAGCATGTACACGGCCGGCAGTGCGATGGCCAGCAGAATTCCGATCACGACCAGGTAGTCGAGAGGAATTCTCTTGCCGTCGAGATAAAGGAAAGGCCAGTCGTCGGTGGGAGCCACGACGTCGGATAAGTTATCACCTGGGGCGAAGACTGTGCGCGCGAACTGGCCGTACTGAGCAGGCAAAGCCGCGTGTTCGCCGCGAAAGGCGCAGATCACCACACTGCCTATGTTGTCGCGATAGACGACAGGCATCTGACCCGTCGCCTCCTCGACCATGCGGATCAATTTGCGCGCCAGCCACTCGTGCCCCGCCATAAAGGTGAGCGTCAACACCCCATGGTCGTTCAGCAAGTTATAGGCCGACTGCATACTTTGCACGGTGTAGATATAGCCGTCGAGGCGGATATTCGACATGGAGCTGAACAGCGCCTGCGAATCGAGCCATCCGAACAACACGATGTCATACCCGCCCGCGGTGCGCCGCAGAAACGCCCGGGCGTCGTCGACATGCACGGTCACCTTGGGGTTCTCGTAGATTCCCGAGGCATTAAAGCGCCGGGAGAGGCTTACCAACATCGGGTCGATCTCGACGGCGTCAACCTGCTCGGCGCCGTTGAGAACGGCAACTTCGGTGTCGGTGCCTCCCCCGGCTCCGAGCACAAGCACGCGGCGATGCGCCGGAGCCAGCGCATAAGGGAGATCGTAGGAGACACGCTTCCTGAGAACCTCTGGTTTCTCTTGCGGCGAATAGCGGTTCGGATCCATCGTGCCGTGCGGCTGATAGAAATAGTGGTTCACGCTGACGTCGTAGACCGGCGGATCCTGCATTGTGCGCAGGCCCGTATGCGGTTCGTGAACGAGTCCCTGGCTTTTGTGTCCGTTTTCCATCACAGTGATGTAGTAGTAGGGTGACCAGAATGCTTTCGTACTGGTGGACGCGACTACTCCTACTATCGATAACACCAACACAACGATCGCCCGCGGCCGCTGCGGACGCGGCATCAGCAGAACGATCATCAAAGTTACGAGTCCTATCCCCACGACAGGCGAAAAGTACTTCAGAGAGAGCAGGCCGAAGCACAACGTACCCGCGAGGCTTCCGCCCAGGTCCCATGAATAGGCATGCAACGGGGGTAGAGCTTCGAACAGCGAGCCGATTCTCTGACCCAGTGGCACGAACAAAATTGCGTTGGTGACGAAGATACCGACCAGGCACAGATAGCGCACTAGCTGAGGAGTGGGCGCGTAGAACCGGCTCTCGGTGGCGCTGCTCGGCATGGTGACGAAATGCGCGATCAGCAGGAACAGGACATTGATCAGCAGTAGGATCGGAAACCGTTCAAACCACGATCTTCGCGACTTACTGACGATTGCTCCCACACCCAGGCCGAGAAACGAACTGATTAGCATCAAGTTCGCGTAATAGGCGATAAGTCTAACGACCGCGGGGGCCCAGCGGATTACCGTCAACTCGAGAAAGAGCGCGAGGAAGGAAAGGCAGAATAGCTCGAACCAGCACGGAATACTGTGTACATCCGAACGTTGGGGAACTTTTTGTGTATCGAGCGCCACTCATCAGCAATTGTATAGCAGCATGGATATCAGTCTGGGCAAACAGGCTGTTGAAAAAATCCGGTTTCAGGGATGTCCAATCACATTTCTAACTCCTACAGCTGAAAACGTGGCGAGGACCGCGCTCACAATGCTGAGGCACCAAAGAAGCCTGCGGTCGTTGGGCAGGAAACGGGACAGCGCAAAGAAGACGAAGGGTAGCGCAGGAATCGAAAAGCGAATGAAATTGCTACGAGCCCAGATCAGATAGTCGTAGGAGAATATTGCAACCAGATACAAGCCGCAGAAAATTGCTTCGCTGGGATAGGCCTTTGCATAGTCGCGGAAGCTGCTGGAAAACATCATGCACATACCGGCAAGAACGAGTCCGATCCAGAAAAAACTCAACAACAGGTTGGTCCACGGCGCGGGGTAAGCCAAGGTTCCGGCAACGATGCCGTGGAACGGCCATCCAAATAATCGACCGTGCGGGCCGACTATTCCACCTCCACCGTAGTCGCGCGTGGTGTAGCTGTGCACGGTGAGCAGCGGATCGCCGAAGTAGCGAACCAGTGGCATCACATACAGAGATCCGATCACCAGCCCCGTTCCCAGTGCGACGAAAAAGGAGCCGAACTTTTTCCGATAAAGCAAGACCAGCCCGATCCCCACAAGTGCGAATATCATCAGCGGGCGCACGGTCACGGCAAGCGACCCGAGCAGAGCGGCCAGGAAAACGCGGTCCCGCCGAAAAGCCAGCAACGCGGCCAGCCCAAAAGCCAGAGCCAGAGGCTCGGACCCTCCCAGGAATGAAACCTGAAGCCAAGCGAAATTTGTAAGAGCGAAATATCCTGCAACGATTGTCCCGAACAGGCGGGCCACGAGCCAGACCGACACCAGCGCCGAGCCAGCAGCGATCAACCAGAGGCTGAAAACAGTGGGAATGTGGAACAGTAAGGAAACCGCTGCGACGAAATACGGATATCCCATGAAATGCTGGATGCCCACATTGTGGAAATCCCAGCGGAGGATGGCGTTCGCCACCGCAAGGTAAGCGGGGTTGTCCCCGTAACTAAGAATCAGGTTGTGGGACCGGTGGAGAATAAGTGCTGTGATCCACATCACGACGGCGCTCAGGACAGCCAGACCGAGCAATTCTCCCTGGCTGGGGGGAGAATGAAATCCTGTTCCACTCTCGGGCGCGGCACGTACAGGAGAATAGTCCGCGTTCACTCTCGGCATTTCGCCCATAGGTTTGGCGTTTGGCGGACCCAGACTTGACGAGGAGGAACCATCCATTGAGATGCGGGTCATTATATCTCCATGAGCTGTGGACGATGTGAACATGGGGCTATGCAGAACGTAGGAAACCTTCTTGAAAACGTGCGAACAGACTACGCGGATTCCGCGCCTCAGCTTGACCCACAGAAACCATATGCGGCGACAGGCTTATACTTTCCGGAATGGATCCAAAGGGCGTTTTGCGCATGAATCACTTTCGTGAAAGCTTAGGTAAAGTCGGCGATTTTAGCAGGGGGATTTGGCGATACTGGCGTCTGGGCGAACCCGCGCCGGAAAGCAATTACATCGTACAGAGACTCTGCGCTTACACCGATGGCAGGTCGAACGACATTCTATTCCGGATTCTTGAATCAAAGCGAAAAGAGGTGGACTTAAAATTTGGCTGGGATGGGGCGTCCCTGGTAAGTGATATTGGCATTTCTGACCCGAGCGTTGAGGACGTGGTTCGTACCCTCAGAGAAGATGGCGTTGTTGTCATTCCGCCGCGGCTCAAAAAGGAAACGGTTCAAGATTTACATGGGCTGGCACTCTCATGCCCGCTAAGCACAGCGACATTCGGTCCTTTCACGGCTGATCGTGCGCCTGGAACCCAGACGACGATCCCGATTGTGGAGACCGGTACGAGCAGTGGTTTCGATCCGGCTCATCCGTGCTGCTCCGTTTACACGGTCCCTCGATCCTTGTTGTTGGAAAACCATAGCGTTCAGTGTCTTTTGTGCGATCCCTATCTGTTGGCAGTCGCGACGCGCTATCTCGGTGTCTTCCCGGTGATCACAAAACCTGAAATGTGGTGGGACACTGATTTTGTTCCCCCGGGACTTCGGCCCCGGCCGTTTCACGTGGATTCAGGGTGTTTGCGGTGGCTGAAGGTGGGAGTGAATCTGACTGACACGACATTGGATACTCCGCATTTCGTCTATGTGAAAGGGTCCCATAATCCCAACAGAACGACTCGACCTCTGACCAAACAGCTTGTGAGTCGAATGAATCTAAGCGACAAAGAGGTCGCGGATGTATGCCCTGAGAAGATTGTTCGCGTTACGGCGCCGGCGGGATCGATCACGCTGGCCGATACCCGAGGAATTCACAAGGGAGAACTTTCCATGAAGGGACACAGATTGATTCTATATTTCGGTCTCGAGGGAAGTGCTTTCAACAATATCGATAAGCCTGTGCCACTGAACAGAGTGGGAAGTGAACTCGGGAAGGCGATGAGTGCGCGGCCTTTTAGCTATCAATTCTTTCGGGCTAGGCAGTGAAGAAAAAGAGAGAGCTCAGCGTGACGCGGGATTGGTCGGAGCTCACTGGCGATCATCTTCGTTGTTGTTGTCGTTAGGTCGTTGCGAAGTTCTCCTATTTTCAGCTCTGAACCATCTTTCTGATCGACAAGTGAGGTTTTCTCGCTCAACCCGAAGGCCGCTGGCGTCTTAGGCCGCGCGCATCCTCTTTACCCTTGTGATGCTGGGTAGGCGAGTGTTGCAACTCTCTGGCAACGGCGGTGTTCTACCGTCATGGGTACAGGGGGATAGTGTGTCCAGCCCAAACGCAGGTTTCGCACGCGTCTACGCGAGACTTTCAGGTGAGTCTGCCCCTCCTCGACCGAAAAAAGTGCTGGCGGGGCGGCTGTCAGGAGCTTTGATCGCAACTGTGGCGGGATTCGCGGCACTCAGTTGCGGTTCGGGCCACGCGATTCTTGAGATCAGCGCTCCTTCAAACATAGTGGCAGGCTCTCCTTTCAGCGCTACGGTTACCGCCATATACAACGGGAAACGAGACACGATTATCGACGGCCCCATACACTTCACCAGCTCGGACACAGCCGCTGTCCTTCCAACTCTCTACGTATTTACCGCGGCGGATGCGGGCTCCCACACGTTTACGGGACTGCTCTTGATGACTCCCGGCACCCAGACCATGACGGTATCCGATTACGACGCGACTCCAATAGCCGGGACAGTGAACATTACGGTCTCTGCCGCGACCGCCGAAAGCGATTCCAAGGCAATACTGCCCTCTGTGACCGATGTCGGAGTTTTAGCGCGGCAGTCCCTGCGGAAGACACCGACGGGAATGTAGCGAACCGCCTATGACGCCGAAAGAATCCCGCGCAACCCTCCTCTCCCGGTCATCAGCTTTAGCCATGCTTTTTGCTGGGTTCGCCATTCTCGCTCCTCTTGCACTAGCCCAGGGGGGCACGCCGGATGGCCATTCTGAGGGCGCTGTCTCAGCGGAGAAATCGGAGAACGGTCCGAGGGGATCCGAACCGGACTTCAACCGGGACATTTATTATTCAGACAAGCTGGAATTCTCCCTATCCGCGGGATGGCTTCCGCTCAATGTCCCTTTTCCTTTCGACGTCTTCGAAGGCGCTCCCTATGATCTATATCCTCTTCGATACACGCTTGTGCCGGTTATTACGTCCCTGCGATGGCATTTGGGAGACGTAAGAGGTCCTTTGATTCTCCGCGGAAACTGGGACGCCACGTTCAGCCTTTCCGCGACCGCGATTCCGAAAGGGGCTGAGACGCACTATTTTTCTTATGACATGGGCCTGCGAAGAAATTTCGTCCCGCGGAACTGGAAGGCTACGCCTTACTTCGACGTGCGCGCCGGCGTAGGGTTCATTAACGCAAAGGGGCCTCAAGGCGTGTATTACGCGCAGGGGCAGAACTTCACTTTCAATCTCAACATGGGCAGCGGAATGCGATATAACTTCAATCCTCGCTATGCAATTACTGCAGGCTTGAACTGGATGCACGTATCGAATGGCAACATATCCGCGCCGCACTATTCAAATTATGGGATCAATGTTTACGGGCCAATGTTTGGGATCGACATACAAGTGCGCAGGCATCAACCGCCGCCCGGCCAGTAAAACCTGGACAGCCACAAGGATTACCGTGTAATCGCTAGAGACCGTGGCGGGGTTGACGCTGAAGGGCTGCGGTCCGTTTCTACTTCTTCTTGCCCATCTTCTTCGAGATTTCGGCGACGATCTTGGGGCGGAGGTCGGCGAGGACGCTGTCCACGATGTTGGCAATCTCGGATGGGTCGGAGTCGGATGCCGGAGTTCCGTCGGGAGCTTTTTCTGCGCCGGCGGCAGCTGCCATCGCGGCGGCATCGTGGGGCATGGATGTTTCGTTCTTTTCTTCCTGATTCTTTTCAGAGTTCTGAGCCGAAGCGGGTCCGCCCTTGCTGTCTCCGGACTCGCGAATACGCCGCCAGGTGGCCCAGGCAGCGGCCGTCGTTGCGGCGATATCGGGTTCCTTATGTGCAGGCTCGGCGAGCACGGGCTCGGTCTGCGCGGACTCCTGCTGCACAATTGCTTCTGCTCGGGCGATGGTGGCGAACACGGCTGCAGGCTCCGATGAGACCTGGCTCGCTGGTTCGATTGGCGGAGCCGGCTCGGCAGGAGCTTCGCTGAGTGGTGTGGGCGACGGGTCCGGTACGGAGATTGATTCGGAGATCGCTTCGGAAGCAGGCGCGGCGGCGGCAACGGTTTCAACGGGCTGAGACTCTTCGTATTTCTGTTCTTCAGGTTTCTGGTCCGGAACCGGCTCAACGAGTGGGCTGGATACTTCCTGAGACGCATTTTCGGACAGCGGAATCGCGGCCACCGGTGTTTGTTCCGCTTTCGCTTCCTCGGCGACCGGCGGAGTGGAAAACGGCTCCGCGATCGATTCGGCGGACGGCATCGGCGCAGAGTCCAGCGTCGGTGGAACCACGGGATGGGACTCAGCTATTGGCGTAGCTGCTATTTCAAAGTTCGTAGCCGCAAAGCGGATCGGTTCCGCTCGCTCGCTACCCAGTGTGTTTTCGCTCTGCACAGCCTGCGGCGGTACCGTCGTCGGAGGGGTGATCGAGTTCTCGTTTACGGGCGAATCAGCAACCCGCAAGTCAGCAACCGGCGCGTCGACCACCGGCGCTTCCACCGAAGATGGAGCAGTTGCGACCGGCGTCTCGGCGACGGCCAGAGCGGAGGGAGCATACGCCATTTCCGACGCGGCCAAGGCAGCGAACGCCTTCTGCATCTCGTGTTCCAGCGAAAGAGCGGATTCCTCCGGGAGAAGAGCTGTCGCAACGGCGGCCCAGCGCAATCCTGCGGGAACGCTGGCCGCTCCCGAGGCGATCGCCATGGTGACCGGTTCGTCCTCGGAGCGGCGACGTTCTGAACTGGTTTCGGAGCTAGTGTTCGCCGACAAGTAAGTTGCAGGCTCCAGAGCGGCAATCGCCGCCGTGACGTCGGCGGGAGTCGGAGAACCGGGTGCGTCGATCGTAACTTCGCTGAGTTTGTCCGCGACCGGCTCGATTTTTTCTTCTGCACTGATTTCGGCTGGCGTTTCGGGTTTCGGTTCGCTTGCCGTGAGTTCGATCTTGCTTTCGGTGGTAGCTTCGGCGGCTTTAGCTTTCGGGCGAGATTTGCTTCCAGCGCGGCCGCAACCTGTGGTTCGATTGCAGGCTCCGACGAATTCTCTGCGTCGCGATTCTCTGCTGCCGTTCCGATCGTGCCCTTGATCTGCGCCGCCGCTGCCGCCAGAGCCGCAATCTCTTCCGGAGTTACGTCCTTGGGCAGACCTTGCGAAGCCAGAGCACCGAGATCAACCTTGGAATCCTCAGACTTAGCCTCTTGCGCCGGCACGCGTTCGATCACTGTACGAAGATCTTTGTTTACCTGGTTGTAGATCGCGGCGTCGTCAACATCCTCAGTCTCGGCGTCTTTTTCTTCTTGCCCGATGGGAATCCGATGCGATCCTTCCAGCCCGAATCCTCTTTGGGAGTCATCGTCTTGTCGTAGCGGCCTTCGTCATAGCGGCCTTCTTCAACAACGGCGATGGTGCGGGCAAAGCGGCCCAGCTTGGAGGCTTCCGCGCGGGGCACAATCTTGTCTTCGAGCTTGGTCAGTGCGCTCAGCAGTTCGCTGGCTTCAAAGGGCTTGACGATATAGCCATCGGCGCGCACGCGCTTGGCTTCTTCGGGTTTGAAGGGCTCGAGCTTGCCCACGGTCAGCAGAATAGGAATTCGCGCGGTCTCGGCGGCTTCCTTGATCCGCTGGCAAACTTCCAGCCCGCTGTAGCCGGGCATGTAAACGTCGAGAACAATGAGGTCGGGTTTGAGCTCGGCGATCTTTTTCAGCGCCGCGGAGCCATTGTTGACGGTAATAACCTCGTAGCCCGCATCCGCGAGGATCTTCCGCCCCATATTCTGGGCGGTCACGCTGTCATCGGCGAGCAGAATCTTCCTGGCCAAAGGTATCCTCTAAGGAGGGGAGATACCGCGAAGGTAACCCGGCCCACCAGCTAAGTCAATGATCCCGAAGGGAGGTAACCGGTTACCAGTGGTCAACACCTTGTGGAGGACAAGGGCCGGAGGTAACCGGGCGACGGTGATTTGCGGGGGCTTGGAGCCGCCGGACCGCGAAGAATCGAGCCACAACTGTGAACGCGCCGAAGTGCCTTAGCCACCGACAAATTGCATAGGTCCTTCGCTTCGCTCAGGATGACAGAGCAGCGAATGTCGTGCTTTCGCGGCTAGAACGGGATGATTTTCTTTATTCCTGTCTTTTTCTTCTTCTTACTGCTGGAGAGTTCCTGGTCGCTGGCGGGCGTGTTGTCGGCGCTGGCCGTGGAGGACGATGACTGTCCCTGGGAAGCCTGGCCTGGTGTCTGTCCCTGCTGAATCTCGTTCACTTGTACGGGAGGAGGCAGGGACTGGTCGTCCCGCTGTCGGTTGGCTTCAGTTCGTTCGGGTCAGGGGGAGCATTCGGCTTCAATTCATTTGGATCGGGTGCTGCGGGCTGATTATCAGCTGCAGCGGCCGTCCGGCCGAAAGGAGAGCCACCGGGAGCGGGCGTTTCGGACGGCGGCGTTGCCCCGGTCGCCGCGGGCTGATCGGGCTTCACGATCTCTATGGTTGCGCCCTTGCGGCCCGAACTCGGGGCCATCGATGCCATGACATCGCCTACTTCTTTTCCTAAAACATCCCGCGCGCTCATGGGATCGGTGTCCACTAGCGTTGGCTCTCCCACCGTCGGCGCCCCAGATACGTCAGGGCCTTTCTTAATGATCCCCATCAGTCTCTGGGTCGTTGTAGCCGCATGGCGGCTGGCGTCCTCGGCCCGGTTCTGAGCCACCGCTGCTTTGGTCGGGCGAGGAACCGACTGATGCAAAGCGGCTAGGCGTTTGCGGGCGTCATCGGCCCGATCCATGATGGGATAACGGGTAAGAATCTTGTCGTAAGCTGCGGCCGCACTCTTAGTGAACGAGTCGATGTACTTCGCTTTCGCTACCTCGTTCGTGCATCCACGCGGCATTCCATGGGCATCGCAGGAGGGAGCGCTGCGCAGGCGGAGAATCTGTCCTTCGAAGTTTTGCCCTAACAGGTACAGCGCCTCATCGGCGCGACTGTATAACGGATAACGGTCAACCAGAGACTGCAATCGTGCGATCGACGCAGGAAACGACTGGCGGAGGTAATAGAAACGCCCAATTTGAAATTCGCGATCGGCCAGGACTTCCTGCACTTCCAGCAGGCGCCGTTTCGCTTCAGGCACGAGCTTGCTGTCGGGGAACTGCAAAATCATCTTGCGGTATTCGTCCTCGGCGCGCTTGGCGTGGGTGTAATCGCGGTCGGACTTTTCCATCTGCTGGTAATGGATGTTGGCGATCTTCAACTGCGCTTCGGCCGCTTCCGGCATGTTAGGGAAAAAGGTGATGAAGTCGTCGTACTCCTGCTCGGCTTGAGCCAGCGCTGCCGCGCCGCCTTCGGCGTACCAGGAATCGCCCACCGCCAGCTTGGCGCGGGCGATGAACTCCGACTCGGGATAGGTGTTGATCAGGGTTTGCAGGGTCAGGCGGGCCACGTCGAAGCGGTTGTGGCGCATGGCGTCCATGGCCTTGTCGAACAGGATCTTATCCGGCTGCTTCGAGCCGACGCCGGCCAGCGGGTTGACTGATTTCTTGTTGGTGCAGGCGGCGGTAACGAGCAGCAGCGTGCCCAGCAATGCGATCGACAGCTTTCGACCTGATGACAAACCTGACATAAGACCTCAGACCTTTGGACTTCGGGAGAAATTTTGGGTGAGGCTCCGAGTGGCCTCACGAAAATTTATACTTTCTGCAGGGCGGCCTCCGTTGCCGCCCTCAGAAGCTCTTGCGCATTCCTTCTTGGATCACCATTGCCGAACACGGCGTTGCCCGCCACAAGAATTTCCGCTCCTGCGCGGACCACATCGACTACCGTCTCCGGTGCTACACCGCCATCCACTTCGATGCGGTAGGACAGGTTGCGCTGGCTGCGAATCTCGGCTAACTGGCGCATTTTGTGCAACGTGGACCGAATAAACTTTTGCGCTCCAAAGCCCGGATTCACCGACATCACCAGCACATAGTCGACGATATCCAGAACCTCAGAGATGGCATCGACCGGCGTTGCCGGATTGATCACGACACCGGACAGACAATCGTGGCTCTTGATCAGATGCAGAGTACGGTTCAAGTGCCGGCAGGCTTCCTGATGAACCGAAATCCAGTCCGCGCCCGCATCGGCAAACGCGGGAATGAACTCGTCCGGATTCTCGATCATGAGATGGCAATCGAGCGGTAATTCCGTTACTTTGCGCAACGATTTCACGACCAGTGGGCCGATGGTGAGGTTCGGGACGAAATGTCCATCCATAATATCTACGTGGATGACGGCAGCTCCGCCCTCGCCTGCGGCGCGCACCTGCTCGCCCAGCCGGGCAAAATCAGCCGAAAGAATCGACGGTGCCAGTTCGATCATGACAATTCGATCATGCTCGTTCAGTCAAGGTGAACTCTCAGAACGAAGTCCTAGAACCAGGGCGCTGGCAAGGAATTGCTTCCAGAAATTCTAACACGGTGCCGAGCCCAGGTTTGCGAGCCAAGCTGGATTCCAAGCTTAGGACATCCCTTATTTGTCCGACGTCGGTGTGATTGGAACTACCTTGGGAGAGCCTTCCTCCATGTCCTTCAGCTCCTGCTCCATGCGCCCCTTCCAATCGGTCACATAGGTGGTCAAGATGGGCATTGCCGCCTGCATACCTTCCTGCATTACCGCAGGTAGCTCCTGGAGAACTTTCTGCCCGACCGGCGAGGAATAGAACGCATTCATAGCCTCAATGTCACTCTTCGTGAAGTGCTTTTGGTAGGCGGGGATCATCGCCTGAGTGATCTCGTCAATGGGCATATTCTTGAGCAGGTCGTCCATCAATTTCTTTCGGCGCGCGTCGAAATCCGCGGGCACGCTGCCTTTGTCCTTCACCATCTGATCGTGCATCATCTGCTGCATCGACTGGGATTGAACTTCCATGATCCGCTGAAACATGTCGTGTGAGCGCATGGTTCGCAGGTAGAGGATGACGTCGTCTTTGGATGCAGGCTCATCCGAAGATTGGGCGAGAGCGGATTGGAACGCACCAGCGGCGCAAAAAGATAAACAGGCGATCAGGATCAGAGAACGCTTCATGGCAGGCCTCCGTGGGCAGACATAGGGTATCCCATGTACCAGCTGGGAATCCATTGGTTCCGGCATCCGGTAGTGGTGAAGTCCTGCCCCACTACTCGGCATCCCGGAGCAATTCCTGGTGGATTCGCGACGGGCGGATTGCCGTCCTTCTCCACCGGGCTGCGTTCGCCGCATGCTACCCTGTCCGGCGTGATTTTCCCGTCTCAATTCGGCCCGGTAGCTTGCTCAGTCGTCGCAGTCTTTATGTGGGGAACATCCGATTTCTCCGGCGGATTGGGCTCGCGCCGGGCCAATGCCTTCGTGCTCACGGCCTTTTCTCACCTCTGCGCTTTTGGGTTCATGTTCGCCATTGCCTTTTCCGAGCACGTCGCCTTCCCGTCGGGCACCAGCGTTCTGTGGGCGCTCACTGCCGGCGCTGTTGGAGGATTCTCGCTGGCCATTTTCTATCGCGCCCTGGCGTCGGGACAGATGGGACTTACCGCGCCGATCGCAGCTCTGCTAGGCGCGGGAATTCCTACCCTGGCCGACATTGCCATCGAAGGCGCGCCGAGCCGCTGGACCATCTCTGGCTTTGGGCTCGCGATCGTCGCTATCTGGCTGATCACCCGTCCGGAACCCTCACCCGATGCGCGTCTCGAATTGACGAGGGACCACTCGAATCGGCGAAACGCCGCTGCGCGTCCGAAAGGTGCTGGCATGGCCGCGCTTGCCGGCGTTGGCTTCGCCGGGTTCTATCTTTGTATTCATCAAGCCACCGGGTCGTCGGCCTGGATTGCGACGGTTTCGCGCGTCGGTTCGTTTGCGGCTACCGCGCTCGCGGTAGCGGTCATGCGTGCCCCACTCACTTTGGACCGCCCCCGCGCCTTGCTGGGAGTGCTCGCAGGCTGCCTGGACGTGAGCGCCAGCGCCTTATTTATCTTCGCCAGCCAGCGTGGACGACTGGACGAAGCAGTCGTGATTACATCGCTCTACCCTGCTGTCACGGTTCTGCTGGCCCGGATCGTCCTGAAAGAACAGTTCAGCCGGTGGAAGTTCGTGGGACTGCTGGCGGCGCTGGCGGCGGTGCCGCTGATTGCGGCGGGGTAGACCCGACTGGCCACGGATTTGCACGGATCGGCACAGATTCCAAACCGGAAGAGAATTCTTTCCCGCATCAGTCCGCGGCTGAGAAACACCGAGCTTGCCACGCTTTACCCGTGAAATCCGTGTGAATCCGTGGCTCGTCTTTTTCTTCTCTGCTAACATCCGCAGCGTGGCCCTCATTGAAATCCGTAACCTGACGAAGGTTTATCCGCACGCCGAATCGGCTTTCGGCGGGAAGTCTCGCGGCGGAGTACGCGCGGTGGACGATGTTTCGCTCGATATTCAGGCAGGGGAGACCCTGGGGTTGGTTGGGGAATCCGGCTCAGGAAAAAGCACGCTGGGACGGCTGATTCTGCGGCTGATTGAGCCCACTGCAGGAACGATCCGCTTTGAGGGACGCGACCTGCTTTCGGCGGGCCGCGGACAGATGCGCCGGATGCGCCGGGATCTACAGATTATCTTTCAGGACCCGTTCGCATCGCTCGATCCGCGCTATCGGGTGGAAGACATCATCGCTGAGCCGCTGATCATCCATGGGACGAATGCGCACGGGAGCAACGAGAGCCGGGAAGGGCCCGACTTCGGTCGGGCCACACCGACCACAGGGAGAAGGGTGCCTTCAGGCGCCGAGGGCCAGTCTGCCAGCGCGACTCGACGCGCCCGCGTCAGCGAACTTCTCCGCGCCGTGGGTCTCGACGAGTCTGCGATGCAGCGCTACGCGCACGAATTCTCCGGCGGCCAACGGCAGCGCATCGGCATTGCCCGCGCGCTAGCACTGCGGCCAAAATTCATTGTGTGCGACGAGCCGGTTTCCGCCCTCGACGTTAGCGTAGGCGCGCAGATCGTCAACCTGCTGGCACAACTGCAACGCGATTTCGGCCTGACCTACCTGTTTATCTCGCACTCGATGCCGGTCGTCCGCTATCTTTCGACGCGAATTGCAGTGATGTATCGCGGGAAAATTGTCGAGGTGGGCGATACCCAGCAGATCGCCGAGCGGCCGGCTCATGCCTACACTCGCAGTTTGCTGGAAGCCACGCCGGAGCTGCTGGCTTAGAGAGTCCGCTCTTGAAGCGGACGGAATTTCCGCAGCGTTTTGCGGGGATCGCCACGCCGATCGTTCTGGATCGCTTGTCTAGCACTCGACTTCCGGCTAGAATTCCATCGTTCTTTCGAGGACATTGTTTTTCAGGACATTCTTTCAGGAGGCAGTTATGGCCGCCGCTCCGGTCTTGCCCGCATCCCCTGCTCCCCCGCCTGCTCCGCTTTCCCAAGGAGCGCGCATCATCGACACTTTCATCGCTCCATCGAGAACTTTCACCGATCTACGGCGCAGCGCGAGCTGGTGGGCGCCGTTTCTGCTAATGACCATTGTGTCAACGGTTTTTGTTTACACCGTGAGCCAGAAGATCGGTTTCCGAAAAGTCACAGAGAACCAGCTGGCTATGTCGCCCAAACAGTCGGCGCAATTGGACAATATGCCCGCCGATCAGCGTGAACACGCGATGGACCAGAGGACGACCGGGACCAAATACATCTCGTATGTCATCCCGATATTTGTTCTCGTTATCTGGCTGATCATTGCAGCGCTGTTGTTTGCCACTTTCAAGTTCGCCGCGGGCGCAGACGTCTCTTTTAAAGTGTCTTTTGCCATTGTGGTTTTTGCCGGCCTGCCCCAGGTGCTGAAGAGCCTGCTGGCCACGCTTTCGGTGGTCGCTGGCATGAGTGCGGATTCATTCTCGTTTCAGAATCCGATCGCGACTAATCCCGGATACTTCCTCAATCCTGCGGATGGAGTGTTCCTCTACAGCGTGGCCTCGGCCGTCGATATCTTCATGATCTGGACACTGGTTCTGACAGCGATCGGCTTTACGTGCGTGAGCAGAGTGAAGAGCGGCACGGCCTACGCGATCGTCTTTGGCTGGTGGGCAGTATTCACTCTCGGGGCAGCTGCGCTGGGAGCTGCGTTCTCGTAGCGAACTGGCTTCCATCTAAACTCTGGAGTTTTCGACCCGCGGAGTGACGGTACGGTCTCCGCGGGTTTATTCTTATCCGGCCCCAAGGAGGTCTTCCCGTGAAATCGATTTTTCTTGCTCTGTTCGTTGCCGTTTGTCTGACCTGTGCGCAGGCACAGAGTACACCGCCATCCTCTGGAACGGCCAAGACGGCAACTCCAGCCGCCTCCGCTCCGATTAAAGATCCGGTTACCGCTGCGGTGCGAATGATTCTTCCGAATCGGCAGAAGAATATTCTGGCTGCGATCGACGCCATGCCCGCCGACAAGTTCAGCTACAAGCCCACGCCCGACCAGATGAGCTTTGCCCATCTTGTGGTTCACATTATCGAGTCGAACAACGGCATGTGCGCCAAGGCGGCCGACGTTCCCTCGCCCAAGATCGACGAGGTCAAGGACACCGATTCCAAAGACAAACTGGTAACCGCGGCCAAGGCTTCGTTTGATTTCTGCGCCGACGCGGTTAGCAAGATGAGCGACGCCAAACTGGGCGACAACATTACGCTTTTTGGCTCCATGCAGGGACCACGTTCCATGGCCGTGTTCTTCATGGCCGGTGGATGGGCCGACCACTACGGCGCAGCGGCGATGTATCTGCGGCTGAATAATATTTTGCCGCCATCGGCGCAGCCGAAGAAGTAACGCGGACCGTGCGCTGCCATCAAGCCGTGTTGTCATCCTGAGCGAAGCGAAGGACACCTGGGCAATCCATGCGGATTACATAGATCCTTCACCCCACCAGAAACGCGGGCCTCAGGATGACAAGACCTACTGGATTTGAACCAGATCGGAGGCGCCAGCACTCATCGTGCTCGCCGGCGGATTCTGGGGGGCGCGCCAGGAATCAAAGATTGACACCTGATGCACGCACGACACAGTGCAGTGCGGCGCGCATGGCTTCTCAGTAACATATTCGCGGCGGATGTCGTCCAGGGTGTAGGTGGCTAATGGAACTCCAGGATACCCGCGCTGCTGCGAACAGTAGTGCACCAATCCGTCCTCGCAGATGTAGAGATAGCGCGCGCCGGCGCGGCAGCGCCAGTCGTTGGCCAATCCCTTGGCAATATTGTCCTGAAAAGCATGGATGCGGGTGAAACTACTTTTTTCCAGCGACTGCATCTCGTGATAAATGCGGCGCTCTTCTTCGCCGAGCGGCTGCAACTGTCCACTGCCGTCGTGGATGATGCCGATGGTCGAAGTGAAACCGAGTTCCACAGCTCTCTTGCCGATTGTCAGAGCGTCCTGCGGATGGGAAATGCCGCTGCCCACCACTGAGTTAATGTTCACGTGAAAATCGGCGTGCTCGGCCAGCAGTTGCAGTTTGCGGTCGAGAACTTTCAGACTCTTCTTCGAGACTTCGTCGGGATTGACGTTGTCGATCGAAATCTGCAGCCACTCCAGGCCAGCGCGGTTGAGGCGCTGGATGCGCTCGGCCACCAGCAGGTATCCGTTGGTGATGAGCCCGGCAATCATGCCGTTGTGGCGGATGCGCGCGATCACATCGTCGAGCTCCGGATGCATCAGAGGCTCGCCACCGGAAATTGTGACCACGGCTGTGCCCAGTGCTCCCAGCTTGTCGATGCGGCGAAACATCTCGTCGATCGGTACCGGCTTCGAGAAGTCGTCGAACTCATTGCAATAAGTGCAGGCCAGATTGCAGCGGCGCATGGGAATAATGTGCGCTAGCAAGGGATGGTCGGTCGAGGCGAGCGCGCGAACGGCCATATTCGCTCCGCGCAAGTTCCGGTGAAGGGCTTTGGCGCGGCGGCGCAGGGTTGTCAGAGCAGATGGCATGTGTGCTGGTTAACTAGTATTACATCATAGGTGTGAGCGCTTATGCATGGGCGGCAACAGCGTTTGGGGATATTCGAGGGTCGAATGGTGGCGCAGACGGTCGCTGCAGTGTTTTTCTTTGCGATCTTTGCGGCCTTTCTTCGCGATCTTCGCGGTTACGAGCTTTACAAGCCTTTAACCGCAAAGATCGCAAAGGCGCGCTAAGGCGCAAAGAAAAACGCAAGAAAACCTCTCAGGCTACTCGATCAGCGTGCGCTACGATCGTCGCGCGGCCACAGTGCGTGGCCGGCTTCACGCAATATGTCCAGCGCACAACCGAACTCTTCCTGGATCAACACGTAGTCGGTGTCGTACGTAGAGATAGCAAAGATCGGTATACCGGTTGTCGATAGCGGCCGGATGAACGAGAGCAGAATGCCAGTCTGCGAAAACGGGAACGGGCCTTCGAGTTTGAGGCAGAACCAGCGGTGAGGCGATTGCACATCCGGAGGAAGATTTGCGGCCAGACAGACAATGGAGAGTTCGTCGGAGCTGCGAGTGATCGAGGTGAAGTCGCCTTTCGTAGCCCAGTCGGGGATGGGCGCGTCGGGCGCCAGACGGACGATGGCGTAGGGACCGGGGAGCCACCGAAACTTTAGCTGGTGGCGGGAGGCGTCTCGGTTTGCGGAAGTCATAAGTTGGCGAAAGCAAAACAGCAGGTTTCTCGACTCGCCGTCGCCTTCGCTCCGGCTCGCTAGAAATGACAATCCTTCGAAAGTAACTCGGACTCTCTGACATCCAGAAGCTAATACCTAAGTCAGGGCTTGATCGTTGCTTCGACCGCATACGGACTCGTGGCACGAAAGCGTTTTTCGAATTCTTCGCGGGTACAAATCGTTTTCGTATCGGCTACACGGTCGATCGCGAGGATGCCGTCGAGGTGGTCGATTTCATGTTGCAAAAGTTCAGAAAGATTGTTCGCTTCTCCAGCGCGAACTCCACGCGATGCGCCGCGTAGATCCCGGTAGCGCACCGTGACATCGCGGTGCCGTTCGACCTGCATGAAGATCGAGAGAAAACTCAGGCAGGCGTCCCAGACGATAATTTTCTCGGAGCTGCGTTCGATGATTTCGGGATTGATCAGCGGCCACGGTTTTTCGCCAGGGAGTTGCAGGAAGATGACGCGTTGCAATATTCCGAGTTGTGGAGCGGCAATGCCGCGTCCGTAGCCTGTGGTCGAGCGCGAGTGGGCAAGGGTATCGGCCAGGTCGGCCACTAACACAGCGATTTCGGACGCGGTCGGATTTTCTATGGGCAGCGATTTTTGCCGCAGTATCGGATCGCCGAGTTGGAGGACGGGTTTGACGGCCATCGGGATCTCAGTGGCTGAACCGCTCTCATGATACGGCTTCTATCGCAGCGCTGAGCGCTGCCAGCCAAAACAACGATGCTGCCCAAGTTGTGCGGCCACCGGGCTTTGCCCGGTTGGGCGGCGAATGCGCCCGTTCCCACATGAGCAGTAGTGGACTGTCGTCTTCGCCGAACGACAGACTAGCGGGCGGCGGCTGCGTCGAACAGGCTTAACAGCTCCAGTTTTTTTTCTGCGGGTAAGAACGACGCTTCAAAGGAATTGCGGGCCAGTTCACGCAAGTGCTCGTCGGTGAATCCGAAAGTCTGCTGGGCGAGTTGATATTCGCGCGACAGCGTGGTGCCGAACAACGCAGGGTCATCGGTGTTGAGTGTGATCATAATGCCCTGGTCGAAGTAGCTTTTCGCGGGATGCTCGGCGATCGTCTTGCACACTCCAGTTCGGACATTGCTGGTCAGGCAAATTTCGACGGGGATCTGGCGATAGCTCAATTCTTCGATCAGATCGGCATCCTGCGCTGCGGTGAGACCGTGGCCGATGCGCTCGGCGCGCAGATTCAGCGCTCCCCAAATGGACTCTGGTGGCCCGGTTTCGCCAGCGTGCGCGGTCAGGTGAAGGCCGTTTGCTGCGGCATATTCGTAGACACCGCGAAAGAGCTCGGGCGGCGCCTTCTGCTCATCGCCGCCGATGCCAACGCCGACGACGTGACGATCCTGGTAGCGCGCGGCCATTTCAAAGACTCTTTGCGCGGCTTCGACTCCGAAATGGCGGGTGGCATCGAAAATCCAGAGCAAAGAAACGCCGAAATCGCGCGCACCGCGAATGCGCCCGCGCTCCAGGCCTTCGAAAATGGCGTCGAAATCCTGCTTGCGGTAAAGGCAGACACCGACGGCAACATAGACTTCGGCATGCAGAACGGTTTCTTCTTTGAGCCGCTGCATGAGCCGGTAGGTGACGAGTTCGTAGTCGTCGGGGCCGCGAAGATGCGCGCTTACTTCCTTGAACGCCATCAGGAAACTCTGGAAATCGGCGTAGCGATAGAGTGCTTCGGTTTCAGCTAGCGTTGCGCGCTCCCCGTGCCGCTCGCGGAGTTCGAGCAGAGTTGCCGGCTCGACCGCGCCTTCGAGATGCAGGTGCAGTTCCGCTTTGGGGAGTTGACGAATGAAAGCGTTGGGCGTGCGGTCAGCGGCGGGCATCACTCTGATTGTAGAGTCTGGGCCGAGGATTTGCGAGGGAGGGTCGATCTGCGCTCCCGCGATTCTTTCGGTTACAATCCGGTGTTCTTAAATTGGCTTCAGGAGAGCACATGAGCGCGAAGATGGCCGGCAGATCGCTGGTAGTGTGGGCAATGCTGACGGCTCCGCTGGCTATGTTTGCGGCGGGACCGCAAGTGAAAACTGAGTCGGGTGTGGTGGAGGGCAAAGAGTCCGGAGCGGTTCACGCTTTTCTCGGCATCCCCTTCGCCGCGCCGCCGGTGGGCGACCTGCGCTGGAAACCACCTGTACCCGCAGCGAAATGGACTGGAGTGCGCAAGGCGACGGAATTCGGCGCCTACTGCTTGCAGGGAGACGTATACGGCGACATGAATTTTCGCGGCGTCAAGGGCAGTGAAGACTGCTTGTTTCTGAACGTGTGGGCTCCTGCTAAGCCTGCTGCGGCGAAACTGCCCGTGATGGTTTGGATCTATGGCGGCGGATTCGCGGCCGGATCGACTTCAGAAGGTCGGCAGGACGGCACAGTTCTCGCGCAGCAGGGTGTGATCGTGGTGTCGATGAATTATCGCCTCGGGATTTTCGGTTTTTTTGTGCATCCGGAACTGGCAAAGGAGTCGGGACACAACTCCGCGGGCAATTACGGCCTGCTCGACCAACTGGCAGCGCTCCACTGGGTGCATGACAACATCGCGGCGTTTGGTGGAGATGCGTCCAACGTGACTATCTTTGGCGAGAGTGCCGGATCGTTTTCGGTCAGCGCGCAGATGGCATCGCCCCTCGGGAAAGGCTTGTTCCAAAAGGCAATCGGCGAAAGTGGTGCCGCATTCTTCAGTGAAGGCCTGTCGTTCGAGCCTCTGTCGGCGCGGGAAGAAAAGGACCCCAGGACCGTCAGCGCCAAGCTGGGAGTGAGCACGCTGGCCGAGTTGCGGGCCATCCCGGCACAGAAGCTGCTGGAGGCCTTCGCGCCGCCGCAGTCGCCGGGTTTCGACTTCGGTCCAGACGTAGACGGATATTTTCTGCCGGAGTCGGTACCCGCGATCTTTGCAGCGGGCAAGCAGAGTGACGTTCCTTTGCTGGCGGGCTGGAATCATGACGAAGGCAGCTACGAGGTCGTGTTCAATCCAAAAAAACCGACCGCCGAGAGTATGAAGGCCGACGCGCACAAAGAATTTGGCGACAAGGCGGCGGAGTTTCTACGGCTTTATCCGATCGACACTGACGAACATGTTTTGCGTTCCGCTGAAGACCTTGCCGGCGACCGCTTCATCGCCTGGTCGACGTGGGAATGGATCGAATCTCAGTCTAAGACGGGCAAGCAGCCGATCTATCGGTATCGCTTCGACCTCGGGCCTCCGGCGGATCCGAAGGCCCCGCAACTGGGCGCGTATCACTCGGCCGAAATTGAGTATGTGTTTGGGCAGCTTGATACCAAGGACGGGATCAAGTGGCGCCCGGAAGATCGCAAGCTCAGCGAAGAAATGCAGAAATATTGGGCTAACTTCGCGCGGAGCGGCGATCCCAATGGTCCGGGGCTGGCGAAGTGGCCCGTGTACTCAGCGGCGGATGGGTGGCCAGTCATGTATCTGAATGCGAAGTCGGAGGCACACAAAGACGATCTTCGGGATCGGTATGTATTTTTGGAGGGGGCGTGGGCGAAATAGGGCAGGTCGAGTGAGAACTCCCTTTGAGGCCGATCGTGGCTGACGGGAGTACGGGGGTCCTTCACTGCGCAGACCGGTTCGCTCCGCTCACCGGTCTGCTTCGTTCAGGATGACAATGCGGTTTTGGCTGACGGCTGAGAGCTGATGGCTGACAGCTTCTTCTACGCTTTCTTCGCGAACTCGCTTCTGTGACGGCTGTAGAAGATGTAAATCAGCAAGCCCAGAGCCAACCAGATTACGAAGCGGAGCCACGTAATCAAGGTGAGCCCGAACATCAGGCCGCCACACAGCAAGACTGAAAGCAGCGGGAACCAAGGCACAAACGGAACCCGAAACGCACGCTTGCGATCAGGCTGCTTGCGGCGGAGGACGATCACTCCCACCGAAACCAGAACGAAGGCAAACAGCGTGCCGATGTTGGCCAGGTCGGCGGCACTCCCAATATCCACGAATCCGGCGGGAATTCCGACCGCAAAGCAGGCGATCCAAGTGGACCAGTAGGGCGTCTTGAATTTAGGATGCACCGCGGAGAATAATTTCGGCAGCAGGCCGTCGCGGGACATGGCATACCAGATGCGCGCCTGACCGTACTGAAACACGAGCAAGGAAGAGATCATTCCCGTGAGGGCTCCGATCACGATGACCGACCGGAAGAACGGGTGTACACCCAGATATTTCATCGCGTAGGCCACGGGCGCCTCGGCGGCTTCACCGGATACAAAGGTCGTGTACTTCATCATGCCGAGCAGTACGACGGCAACGCCGACGTAGAGCAGAGTGCAGACCACCAGCGACATGATGATGCCGAAGGGCAAATCTTTCTGCGGATTGCGCGACTCCTCGGCGGCGGTGGAGACCGAATCGAATCCGATATAGGTAAAGAAAACGATTGCCCCTCCAGTGACCACTCCGGCGAAGCCAGACGGCGCGAAGGGCGACCAGTTCGCGGGCTTCACCAGCATTCCACCCACGACCAGGAAGGTAAGGATGGCACCGATCTTGACCATCACCATGATGTTGTTGGTCTCCGCCGATTCCTTCACGCCGCGTACCAGAACCAGCGTAAGGACGAAAACGATGAGGAAGCCGGGCAGATTGAAATAGGAACCCGTCCATTGCCCACCGGCCCACACCGGGCTCGCCCATTTGTCAGGCAAGTTGAGGCCGAAGACCGCCAGTTGCGCTTTCGTATAACCCGCAAAGCTAACCGCGACCGCGACGTTTGAGACCACGTATTCGAGGATCAGGTCCCAACCGATGATCCAGGCGAAAATTTCGCCGAGCGTCGCGTAGGAGTAGGTGTAGGCGCTGCCGGCGATGGGGATCATCGACGCCAGTTCGGCATAGCATAATCCCGCAAAGCTGCAAGCTACGGCGACCAGCAAAAATGAAATCGCAATCGATGGACCGGCCGGCGGGCGTCCGTGCATGAGCGCTCCCGCAGTGCTGCCGGTACGCACGAAATTGATGATCACGTCGAGCGCCTGCGCGTGCAGGAGGGATGGCGCCTGGAAATATTCTCCGGCCGCAGCCGTTCCGGTGAGCACGAAAATGCCGGAGCCGATGATGGCGCCAATACCCAAGGCCGTCAGCGACCAGGGACCCAGCGTTTTTTGGAGGCGTTGGCCGGGCGACTCCGAGTCAGATATCAGCTTGTCGATCGACTTGCAGCAGAAAACCTGTTTGTCGGAGGTGCGGATGACGGCAGCGGGTTCCGTGGTTTGTGACAAGCGGTTGTGGGCTCCTGAAAACCAGCTACTAGCTCTTAGCTCAAAACCTGCGTCGCTTCGTGACGGAGTGGGCGAGAGCGCCCGCTCCTCCGCGAATTATCTGCCGCGCTTACCGCTTCGCCTGGCCACGGGCCAGTTTCTTGACCTTGGGCTTCTTCGATCCGCGGGCGTAGTCGCGGGGCTTGAGCGGCTTTTCCGCTTTGCGTTTCTTGCGGGAAGCACGTTTGGATTTCTTGCGTTCTTCTTTGGTTAGTTTGGTTGTGTTTGCCATAATTGGAATACGAGTCCTTTGCTATGAAATCACGACTTGCTCTATTTCTGATTGATTCCGAACCGCACTGCTCTTAATTCTTCAAGGGGCTGCGAGTCACCCAAAGTTGGTTCATCATGCCTTGTACGCCACCACGACACCGCAACGGGCAGCGATCTTATGCCGAGCAGCACCGCACAACAAATGAGACCGCTCAAAAGACCTAGGAACCCGAGAATGACGGACATAGTCCAATAAGGCTCGTGCCACCGCAGGAAATACCCTCCAATGGCAGCCAGCACCGTAGTCGCGAAGAGAATCGTTGAGAGTCCAGACCAAAGATACTTTCGCTTTTCCTCTTTATCTAAGTGCGCCCACTCGCGTCTGCCAGTCTCGTACTTATCCCCGCACACGCAGAGATAGGATTCTCGCCCGACGGCCGTCTCCCGACCCGTGTGCGGAGGTGCAGCCCAGAATGCTCTCCCACAGCTCTTGCAATTGCGGCGGCGAACCAGAATTAGAAAGATGATGTCGAGGATTCCAAACATCTTCAGGCGCGCTCCAGCTGGGCGTACTTCTCCACCAGCTTCTTTAATCCGAAGCGAGGGAATTGTACCGTAATCTTGGCTTCTTCGCCTTCTCCTTCGCGCTGGTAGACCGTGCCTTCCCCATATTTCGGATGGCGAACCTTCTGGCCGGGACGGAATCCGCGCTTACCGGTGGGCTCTTCGGGCTGCGCCTTCGGGACAGTGAACTTCTTGCCGCGGCTGGCGAAGAACTCAGCGATATTCTCAATCGAGTTGTAAGGACGCGCGGGTGTCGTTTGCTTCGGTGCGCGCGGTACTCGACCGCCATTTCCGCCCTGCCACGCCGCGCTCTGGTCTTCGTCTTCGTAGGAATAGTGAGAGGAGACAGCGTCGTCGACTGCGACACGTTGCCCCGCTGGAGGGGCGAATACGCCCGTCCCCACACGAGCCGTTGCTGTGCGCCGGCCTAACTCTTCTACCAGCGGCATTGGCACTTCTTCGAGGAACCTTGAGGGCACGCTCGCTTCCGGCAAGTCTGTACCGTAACGGCGGCGATAGACAGCGCGGGTCAGGACTAGCTGGTCCATGGCACGGGTCATGCCGACATAGCAAAGCCGGCGTTCTTCCTCGATGTCGTCTGGGACGAGCATGGTGCGCGAGTGGGGGAACAGGCCTTCTTCGAGGCCAGTAAGAAACACCAGTGGAAATTCGAGACCCTTGGCGGCGTGCAGACTCATGAGCGTAATCTGCGCGCGCTGGTCGTAGTCGTCCGCGTCGGCGATGAGCGCGGCATGGTCGAGAAACTGGTCGAGCGTTTCGGCGCGGTCGCGCGAGTCCATGGCGGCGTTGACCAGTTCATGCAGATTCTCGATGCGGGAGAACGCCTCGGGCGTGTCTTCCACTTCGAGCTGCTTCATGTAACCGGTGCGGTCGATAAGAAATTTCAACAAGTCGGCGGTGGAGACCGTAGGCGCCGGAAACGAATCTGCCCTTGAGCCGATCACGGGCTCGGCTGGCCTGTCGGCGCTATCCTCAGTATTCGCAGCGTCAGGGTCCTTAGCTCCGGTATCCGCGGCGCCGAAGTCGAAGGAGAAATTTCCGAATTCGTTGGGATCGAAAGCGGTGGCGTCGTTGGCGTTGGTGACGTTGCTAGCGGGAATCGTTCCATTTTCCTCGCCTACCCAAGACTCCCGTCCTGGGTTATCAGTTCCCGTTCCCTTCGCTTCGCTTCGCTCGCTCGGCGCAGGCTCTTCGAGACTGGGGGAATTCGCGCCGCTGCCGCCGGTGGCTCCCGCAGAGTTTGCTAGTTGCTCTGCGAAGCTTCCGCCGAGCATGGCGCGTCCGTCTTCAATCAACTGCTGGAAACCTTTCAGCGAAGCCAGAGCGCGTGCCGGCAATAACTGGCGGCGAAGCGCTTCTCCAATCGCCCCCCACAGCGATAGTCCGGTTCCTAGCGCGAGCTGCTCCAGCGTGTCGATCGTGCCTTTGCCGATGCCGCGGGTCGGGGTGTTGATGACGCGCAAGACTGAAATCGAATCGTCTGGGTTCAGGATGACTTTCAGATACGAGATCAGGTCTTTGATTTCGGCGCGTTCGTAGAACGAAAATCCGCCGACCACGTGATACTTCAAACCGTAGCGCCGCATGGCTTCTTCAAACAGCCGCGACTGCGAGTTGGTACGGTAGAGCACGGCAGCACGCGGAGTTTCGCCGTGCTGGGCGGCCTCGCGCAGATATTTCGCGATGTGATCGGCGGCAAAGAGAGCTTCATTCTCGCCATCCGGAGCTTCGTAGTAGCCAAGCTTCGTGCCGCCCTGGCGCGACGTCCAGAGATTCTTGCCTTTGCGGCGGATGTTATTTGCGACCACAGCGGACGCCGCCTGCAGAATATTCTGCGTGGATCGGTAGTTTTCTTCGAGGCGGATGATTTTCGCCTCGGGGAAATCCTGCTCGAATTCGAGAATGTTGCGAATATCGGCCCCGCGCCAGGAATAGATCGACTGATCCTCGTCACCGACGGCGCAGACATTGTGACGATCGCCCGCCAGCATACGCATGAGTTCGTACTGCGGACGGTTGGTGTCCTGATATTCGTCGATGAGTAGATACTGAAAGCGCTTGTTGTAGTACGCACGAACCGGTGCTGCGGATTTCAATAGGCGTACCGCTTCGAGCAGTAAATCGTCGAAGTCGAACGCGTTGGCCTTGCGCAGTTCCTTGCGATATTCCTCGTACAGGTGTGCAATCTTCTCGGTTTTAGGGTCGCCCGACTGTAAGTAAAGCTCCTGCGGATCGAGCATGTGATTCTTCGCCCACGAGATGCGGCTCAGTACTGTGCGCGGAGTGAGTTGCTTGTCGTCAAGACCGAGGCGTTTCATCACGCCCTTGACCACGGATTGTTGATCGCTCTCGTCGTAGATCACGAAGTTTTTCGTGTGGCCGATAGCCGGCTGCCCAGGAACGGTCGACGGAATCCGCAGCGCCTCAATATCGCGGCGCAGCACGCGCACGCAAAAGGAATGAAACGTTGAGAGGACCGGCTTGGCAATACTTAATCCGCCAACCAGCTTTTCGACGCGCTCCCCCATTTCGGCAGCAGCTTTGTTGGTGAACGTCATCGCCAGAATGGATTCCGGCATAACACCCTTGTGCTCAATCAGATAAGCGATGCGATAGGTAATGACACGAGTCTTACCGCTCCCCGCCCCGGCGAGGATCAGCACCGGCCCGTCGGTGGTTTCGACGGCCTCGCGCTGCTGCGGATTGAGTTGGTCAAGAAAAGACAATGCGGACGTGGCTCCGGTGGTGATGATTCAATTTTACAAGGGATTAGCGAGCGGCGTGGTTGTTATCATTCTATGGATTCAGGAAAACACGCTAGTAGCGACGATGCTCCAGCCCGAAGCGGCGGCATGTGAAAGCCCGGCATGGGAGTGCCGGGTAGGCATTTCCGATTGGCCGACGCCTTTCCCAGCGTAATCTTCAGCAGCCCGACTCGAGAGTCTACCGCGAACCGAAAAGCATTTCTTCGAGGTGCTGGATCAGATCCATGCCGCTATCAGATGGCCCACGCCGCCGCGGACCAGCAGACCGTCGTTACGGTCTTTGAAATAGCGGGCGTTGATTTCATCGCGCTGCATCAACTCGGTGCGGAGGAATCCCAGGTTCTTCAACTCGTTTTCCAGGTTTCGCGGATCGAAGAAGAGTTGAAAGGGCTCTCCCAATCTTGCGACTCGGCTCGAGAGCGCCTCGAAAGCCTCTCTCTGCCCCGCATTCAGCAGTGCGGGATCGACGGCGAAGTCAAAGACAACGCCGCTGCCGCGAGGCATAGTCGCAATGAAAGCTAGAGTCGCCATGCAAGACTCGCGGGTGATGTAGGGAGTCACTCCCAGCCAGGAGAAAAATGCAGACTGATCGGCGCGAAAGCCGGCGAGTCCCAGCCCCGCGCCGAGAGTCTGGCGCTCGAAGTCGATCGGAACAAACGTGACCGACGCCGGAATCGTAATTCCCGCTGCAGTCAACCTTTCATGTTTCCAGGCCTGCGTAGCAGGATGGTCGACCTCAAAGACGCGCAAGTGCGAGTGCGGATTTCGATAAGCGAATGTATCGAGCCCGGCGCCGAGTACGACGTATTGAGTTGCCCCCTGCTCGACAGCATGAGCCAGTTCGTCTTCGGCATAGCGGCTACGGACCGCCATGAAGGCGCGGAAGGCACGGGAAAAGCCGGGATGCTCTTTCGGATTCGATTGCAGTTCCTGCGCGGCTTCGGATCCGATAATGCGAAGCGCCAGTGGATCGTCAAGTACCTTGGGTTTATCGAGAAGCTGATGTGCGGCACGGCGAATCGCCACTCGATACGCGGTTCTGCTGAATTTGCCTTCTTCCATCTTAAGATGAGATTGTACGTATCAGGCCTACGCCTCGCCCCGGACTCTCGCGCCTTTGCACTCATCACACGGACAGACTTCACGCAGAAATCGCCAGGAATAAATCCCGAGATCGTGGTCGTCATTCCAGAAAAACTTGATGGCGTATTTGCCGATACCCTCAGCGGAAAGCGGCTTCGCGGCGGCTTTGAACATGGGCAGGGCTTCCGGTGCGGGTTTGGGCGCGTCCCCCGGCAGGCGTCCAGCCTTTTCGCGTTCCTCGTTGCAGAGGGCACAGGGGCAGGCGTCGCGCAGGTATACGAAGTTGTAGTGCGAGAGATGACCGTCGTTCCACTCGATGTCAACGCCCGTCCCGGTGGTGAGGTTCACTTTAACCGACTTGGGATCCGTGGCCGCAGTGGGCGATTGAAGCGGAGACTGCATGTTTTCAGTATCGCATAGAGCCGCGGAAGAATATTGCCGCTCCCCGCTCTGAATGGTCCGCCGATCCTCAGCGTCTTCAGCGGATACAAGCTCTTTGTCGTTACTTGGGAAGAATCGGCCCGGAGGGTCCGGTTTGTCGGAATGAGCGATTCTCCTGTAAAATAGGGTTTCGCATTAAGCCCTCAGAAGGATCTGAAACAGTCATGGCCCAACAATGTGATATCTGCGGCAAGAAGCCGCAAGCGGGAAACCGTATCAGCCACGCCCACAATGTAACCAAGCGGCGCTGGAACATTAATCTGCGTCCGGTACATGCCAAGGTCAACGGCCAGGGCAAGCGCATGCGCGTGTGCACGTCCTGCCTGCGCAGCGGCAAAGTCGTCAAGGCTTAGTCCACTACAAAGGACACAGACTTTCACAGGGAATTGATCTCTTCGAGATCGCCCTCCTTTGCCGGCTTTACTTCACGGCCAACAGCTGCACGTCGAAGATCAGTGTCGCGTTCGGAGCGATGAGCGGCGGATAACCATTCGTGCCGTATGCCAATTCCGGCGGAATACGTAGCTGCCGCTTGCCGCCAACCTTCATTCCCGTAATCCCTTCGTCCCATCCTTTGATGACCTCGCCCTTGCCGAGCGTGAAATCGAAGGGATGGTGCGCGTCGACGGAGCTGTCGAACTTCTTGCCGGTCGTGAGCCATCCCGTATAGTGGACCTTTACGTGGTCGCCGTCCTTGGCGACTTCGCCGGTGCCAACTCTAATGTCCCAGTACTGCAGGCCGGAATCCGTCTTCACGCCGTCGCCGATGACCTTGGTGGGAGCAGCGGTGTTGGGCACGGCCTGAACGTGTCTGTGTACCGGCGTTTGCGTCGATGTTTGAGCCCAAACTGCTACGGCCACAAGAATGAAAACGATGACGACTGCTAAGACCAGACTCTTGGTCATGCTTGGCTCCTCCCAACAAATCTAACTGCGCCGCGCTGGAAGACAAGCAGAGGCGTTAGATTTCTCTTCTGTTCCTTTGTGTCACCTATGGTTAAGGCTGAGGTCATCCTAGAGCGATCACGTCAATTTCGACGAGGACGTCTTTGGGCAGGCGTGCCACCTCGACGGTGGAACGCGCGGGCGGTGCGGTGTTGAAGTACTTGCCATAGACCGCGTTCATGGCGGCGAAGTCACCCATGTTTTTGAGGAACACGGTGGAGCGCACGACCTTGCCCAGGCCGCTACCGGCGGCCTCAAGAATTTCCGAAAGGTTACGCAGTACACGGTCGGTTTGCACGGCCACATCTCCCTCAATGACTTGCTGGGTTGAAGGATCGATGGCGACCTGTCCCGAGGCAAATACAAATCCATTGGCCTTGATGGCCTGGGAGTAGGGGCCGATGGCTTGAGGGGCGTCTTTGGTAGAGATGACTTCGCGCATAAAAATTGTGGAAGCGGCCAGCGTTGAGTAGCCGGCGCACAACCTGATCATTAACTCAGATTAAGCAGCAAAGGTCAACGAAATGCGACCTGGCGGATGATCGAAAAAAACTCTGAATGCTGAGTAGTCATTGACAGGGATTATTTCTTCTAAAGTTCCTGCGCTGACCCGCCGATAAAAAGTCTTGGGGGATTCTCCTTCGGGAGCAGTCATCTTTGCTCTTCGAACAAACCCAGTCTGACCAACGGAAGAGGACACGGAATGAAATCAACGCTCACCCACGAAGGCGTCGGCCTCATGGGTACCCGACAACACCTCGCGGCAGATGCTGCGGGGGCCAAGTCAAAGTTTAAATCTGGTCTGGCCCGGATCAACCAGGAACTCTGGCTGGTGCTGTCCCTGTTCGTGATCGCGGGTCTGTTCAACTGGCTGGTTGCCTCTCACCGTATGATCCTGGGTCTCTACACGCTGCCCACGATCTTCTCGGCGTACGTTTATGGCCGAAGGCATGCCGTGCTCACGGCGAGTGCCAGCATCTTCATGGTACTCATACTTCTGTGGAAGGACACAGGGCTTTTTCAAGGTTCGGCTCCGTTCGTGTTGAATTATATGGAGTGGTCCGAACTCATCACGTGGGCATGCCTATTGCAGATCACCGCCTACGCTATGGGAACGCTCTATGACAAAAAAGAGCGTCATATGACTGAACTGCGGCAGACCTACTTCGGTCTATTGACAATTCTGCAGCAGTTCATCTCGAACGACAAATACACGCACAATCACTCTTACAGAGTTGCGTTTTATGCCTCATCGATTGCGACTCAGATGGGCTTTGACCAGGAACGGGTTGACGACGTGCGGGCGGCGGCCATGTTGCACGACGTAGGCAAACTCGAAACGAGCAGGCAACTTCTGTACAAAGCCGCGAGCCTGACTCCCGAAGAAATGCTGGAAATGCGCAAGCATGTGCAGAAGGGAGTTGCCCTGCTCGAACCGGTCGGGGGGTCGCTACGCCGCGTACTCCCCATTATTCTTGCCCATCACGACAAGTTCGACGGTTCAGGATACGGCCCCGCCAAAGGAGACCAGATTCCCCTCGAGGCCCGCGTGTTGGCCGTGGCCGATGCCTTCGACACGTTGACTAGCGACCGGCCTTATCGCCGGGCGGTTACTCCGTTTGAGGCCAAGCAAGTGATCGTCTCCAGCGCGGGAGCCAACTTCGATCCCGCGGTCGTCGATGCATTTGTACACGCCTTCGAACACGGGGAGATGGAGATTCCCGAGGCACTCGCGATATGAGCAATTTTCCGGCCCGCTCTGCCACTACCGCATCGAGATCCAGATCAAGAAAAGAGAAACCGTGCCCGCCAAGGCCATAGGAATCCGGGCCCTGCTGGTGAGCGCCGATATTCAGACCATCGATACGCTTTGTGACTATATGGGGAAACTGGCGATGCACGTTGATGTCTGCTCCGACTTCACCTCCGCTACCCGCAAACTGTGTCACGCCAAGTACGAGGCAATCGTGGTGGACTTTAAGGAGACAGCCTCTGCCCTGGAACTCCTTAAGAAATCCCGTGAAATGACCTCACACAAGGCCGCCGTCGTGATCGCAATCCTGAATGGCAACGATGAAATGCCGGGCGCATTTCGCGCCGGCGCCAGCTTTGTGCTGGTTAAACCTATCTCTCCGACTGTCCTGATGCGCACCCTCAAAGTGTCTTATCCACTGATGCTGAATGAACGCCGGCGCTACTTCCGCTGTCCTGTGCAGACTCCGGTCTATGTTTCGTCTGGATCCCATCCGTCATTTATGGCGACGTCTCTGAATGTCAGCGAACTGGGAATTGCGGTCACCAACGCGCCGACGCTGCAGGTAGGCGATCGAGTCGTTCTCCGACTGACGCTGATGGACCCGGAAGTCAGCGCCGATAAGATCAACGCGGAAGTCTGCTGGCGCAACAACGCAGGCGCCGCGGGACTGCAATTCGCCCAGGTACCCCTGCGCGTACGGGAGCAACTTGTATCGTGGCTGGCCGCCCGGCTGGAGCAATCATTGCCCGAAGAGGTCGTCGTGAAACGCTAGCCGAGAGTCCGTAGGATTTCGTGACCGCGCTTGGACTCTCAACTAAATTTTCTGCAGTCGCTGTACTTCATGCACGCCGGGGATTTTCCGCAAACCGATGATGATCCGCTCGAGATGCTTGAGGTCCGAAATGTCAAGCACGACTTCCACGCTGGCCTGGCTGTTGGCAGTATGTGCCGTGATGTTCTTGATATTGCTCTGCGCGTCGCCGATCACTCCGGTAATACTCTTCAACATCCCGAAGCGGTCATCGCAAAATACAGTCAGCTTCACGGGATACGCAGTCGGCGTGCTCTCATCACGCGCCCATTCCACATCGATGCGGCGCTCCGGTTCATAGAGAAGATTCGTGACGTTTGGGCAGTTGACGGAATGAACCGCCACACCTTTGCCGCGAGTGATGTAACCGACGATGCCTTCACCCCGGATGGGGTTGCAACAACGCGCGCGGTAGACCAGCATGTCTCCCTGCCCGCGGACGGTAATAGCATCGTGATCGCCGAAAACGCGACGCACAACACTCGCGATGCCTCCTGGCTGCGAAGTCAGTCCCTCGGCTTCGATATCGCCTGCGATTGACGGTGTCGCGCCCGCAGGCAAGACCCGAGCCAACACCTGCCGTGCGGAATATTTTCCGTAGCCGATTCCTGACATCAGGTCGTCGACTTTGCCTAAGCCGTATCCCGAAGCAACCTTGGCCAATTCCTCGTCTTTGATTTCTTTCAGCGCGATGCGGTACTTGCGCGCTTCCTTCTCCATCAGCTTGCGGCCGATTTCAATCGCCCGCTCTCGCTGATGCACATTGAGCCAGTGCTTGATCTTGTTGCGTGAGCGCGAGGACTTGACCAGACCCAGCCAGTCGCGGCTGGGCTTGTGGCCGGGCTGGGTCAGAATCTCCACAATGTCGCCGGATTGCAGTTTATGGCGCAGCGGCACCATGCGCCCGTTAACCTTGGCGCCGACGCAGGTGTGGCCGACTTCCGTGTGCACGCTATACGCAAAATCCACCGGCGTCGCGTCGCGAGGCAGCACCACAACTTTGCCTTTCGGTGTGAAGGTATAGACCTCTTCGGGATAAAGATCGACTTTCAGCGTCGATAAGAATTCGTTCGGATCGCTGACGTCGCGCTGCCACTCCACCACTTGCCGCAACCAGGCCAGGCGCTGCTCGTCCTGCGCCGAAACCGGTCCGTCTTTGTATTTCCAGTGGGCGGCGATGCCCTCCTCCGCCATCTTGTGCATTTCTTCGGTGCGGATCTGAATTTCAAAAGGCGTGCCGTCTTCCGTGATCACCGAAGTGTGCAAAGACTGGTAAAAATTCGGCCGGGGCATAGCGATGAAATCCTTAATGCGCCCGGGCACCGGCCGCCACAAATTGTGAATGATGCCGAGCACGGCGTAACAGTCCTGGAGGGATCGCGTAATCACACGCATGGCGCACAAATCGTAAACCTGATCGACCGAGATGTGCTGCTTCTGCAGTTTCTTGTGGATGCTATAGAGGCGCTTGATGCGATTCTCCACGCGCGCCTGGATTCCGGCTTCTTTCAGCTTGTCGGTGATGATCTGCTGCGTCTTGGCGAGAAATGCTTCCCCCTGCTTGCGCCGCGCATTGACTGACTTTTCGACCTGCTCGTAGCCCACCGGGTCAAGAAAACGGAAGCCAAGATCCTCCAATTCACCGCGGATCTTACCCATGCCCAGGCGGTGGGCGATGGGCGCGTAGATCTCCAGCGTTTCTTCGGCGATCTTATGCTGGCGATCGGGTGGAAGATGTTCGAGCGTGCGCATGTTATGCAGACGATCAGCCAGTTTGATGAGCACTACGCGGATGTCATCGACCATAGCCAGCATCATCTTGCGCAGGTTTTCGGCTTGCTGCTCTTCGCGCGTGGCGAAGTCGATCTTGCTGATTTTCGTTACACCTTCGACGATGTGGGCTACCTGCTCGCCGAACTCTTTCTGAATTTCGACAATGGTGAGCGACGTGTCTTCGACGGAATCGTGAAGCAGACCGGCCGCAACGGCGACCGGGTCCATCTTCATTTCCGCAAGAACCAGCGCGACTTCGAGAGGATGAACTAGATAGGGTTCGCCGGAAGCCCGCGACTGACCCTCGTGGACGCGCAGCGAGTAATCGTAGGCCTTTTTGACGATAGTCAGATCGTCTTGCGGGCGGTTCTCCTGCATCTGCTTCATCAACTCACGGAACTTGGTGAGCGTGAGGGCAGTCGTAGCGATCTGTTGGCGGAGACTCGCCATGCAGAATTATAGCCCGCAATGCCCATCTGGAGCGGGCACTCCTGCCCGCTGACTTTGCCAACGACGGCGGTTCCCGCCTGCTTCAGGAGGTACGTAAAGAATTTTACATTCGTCCAATTCATCCCGTTTGTAATCTCGAACGTAACTCCCGAAGCCCTTGCTCTCTGCTAAAGTGGGCACGATGGTGAATCTTCGTATGGCGCGGGTGTTGGTAAGTGGTGCATCGGGCCTGGTTGGCTCTGTGCTGGTACCGTCGCTGAAAATAGCCGGAGCACATGTCGTCCGGCTCGCACGGAATGGAACGGCTCAATCCGAAGCCCCAAATGAAGAACGCATTTCGTGGAACACTTCGGAGCCAATTTCTCCTGAAGCGGTCTCGGGATTCGATGCCGTGATCCATTTGGCGGGCGAAAGCATCGTCGGTCGTTGGACCGATGAGAGAAAGGCGCGCATCCGCGAGAGCCGGATTCCGGCCACGACTAACCTGGCACAGGCACTGGCCGAGGCAAGAGACAAGCCGGAAGTTTTTCTTTCCGCATCGGCGATCGGATACTACGGCAACCGTGGAGACGATCTGCTCACTGAAAACAGCGCGCCCGGCGCCGGGTTCACCGCCGAGCTTGCTCGCGAGTGGGAATCAGCCACTGCCGCCGCCGGCAACTCAGGCATTCGCACGGTGCAGATGCGAATCGGCATCGTCCTCGGAGCAGCCGGAGGCGCGCTGCCAAAAATGCTGCCCGCCTTCAAGATGGGCGTCGGCGGCAGACTCGGCAACGGCCGTCAATGGATGAGCTGGGTCGACGTGCACGATGTCGTCGGAGCCATTCATCACCTTCTCAGGACCGATCTGCTCCAGGGCCCGGTAAATTTGGTGGCGCCAAAGGCGGTCACTAATTCGGAGTTTACTAAAACGCTGGCCAGCGTCCTGTCACGCCCGGCCATCTTCCCAATGCCCGCCTTTGCGGCGAGACTGGCGTTTGGCCAGATGGCGGACGAACTGCTCCTGGCCAGCCAGCGCGTCGAGCCAAAGAAGCTGATCGCGAGTGGATATCCATTTCGCTTTCGGGATCTCCGGTCATCCCTGGAGGAGATACTGAAGCGCTAATCCTGAGCACCCACGGGCTGCGCCGTAGCCAGCTCTTCAATCAGCGCTCGAGTCGGGCTCCTCACAGGCTTTCACTGCGGGTTGGGATGGTTCATTTCATCGTGCAGCTTTTGCAGAAGTTCGGTGCGCTGCTCCGTAGTCAATTCGCGCTTCAATTCCTCCAACGCCAGGGCGACGATGTGGTAGTGATGCGCTCCCGCGAATTTAGGATCGGCAGTGATATCGAGCCAGAGACGATGCATGAGTTCAACGTCCTGCGGGCGCATGCGGGGCGTGTGCGGCCCCAGAGAGAATTCGCGGACGGCTCCGTCAGGAGCGCAGACTTCGAGCGTCATCCGCGGACGCGGCTCTGGCAGCCGCTCCCATGCATCACCGGTGAGCTTAGCCTGTTCGTCGGCAGTCAATTTGTTGGATAATCCGCAGATCACGCGAGAGGAATCGAGCCGCTGCGCCGTGACCATGATGGCCTCGAATACATCGGTCGCGGGCACCACCAGCAGCGAGATGGGCTTGCCTTCTTTTTCTGCGACCGCCACCGCCGCAGTGAAGAGTTCCTGCTCGTAGTGATCGAAGACCTGCGTCGCATCCAACACATTGCTCCCGCTGAACGTGTGCTCGCGGTGGTAGAGGCGCGCACTCATCACTACAACGTCCTGCTTTACCGTATTGGTATGGCTGAGGATGTGCCGCAGGTAGTACAGATTCCGCGGATCGCGCACTGCGACCAGAATGTTGCCAGGACGTACCCCCATCGCTCCGCTACCCAATTCCTGATTGCCATACACGCGGAACTGGTCGAGTTGCTCCGGTTTGCCGTGACGCTCCTTGGCGACATGGTGCTCCGAGAGCGTAAAGATCGTGAAAAAGACCGCGCTAAATACGACTCCGGCAATCGTCGCTTGATACTTCGTGAACAGATTCACGATGGCCGTCATGAACAGTACCGCCGAGATCACAATAAGCCCGAAAGGAACCTCCGTCTTCCCAATGTGAAGATTTCCCGGGACCTTCCATGCGCGGTTCCCCGGCTCGGTGAAGCGCAACACCAGCACCGCCAGAGACTTCATAGTGAAGCTCCAGATGACGCCGAAAGCGTAGAGCGCGGCCAGCTGGTAGACGTCTCCACGGCTCAGAATGATGGTCAGCAACTGCATGGAGACGATCAGATTTATGATGCGATAGCTGGTGCCGTAGCGATGATGCGGCTTTTGAAACCAACTGGTGAGCACGCCGTCTTCAGCCACGCGATTCAACACACCGTTGGCGCCCACAATGGAAGTATTCTGCGCACCCGCCAGAATCAGCACACCCACGAGCACCACGAACCCGTGGAACAGCAACTTGATGCTGGTCGGTCCCACCAGATAAACCGCGATGCCGCCGATAAGGTTGGCGAAGTAATTCGGGCGCACAGCGTCCGGAATAATCATCACCGCAAAGAACGACACCAGGGAAGTGAACAGCAGGCTGTAAATAAAAATCACCAGCCCGGTTTTTTCCAGATTCTTCAGCTTCGGATGTTCGATCTCGCGGTTGACCTGGGCCAACGTCTCTTCGCCGCTCATCGCTAATACCGAGTGTCCGAAGCCGACGAAGGCAATGATCGTGATGAGTGCCTTGAACGGAAGATGCCTGAACCAGGTAGTGTCCAACCAGCCCAGCGACTCTCTGTTAAGCGGGATTGCGCTCGTCCCGTGAAACGGACTAGGCGGCAGTTGCACTGGGGTGCGCAGAACCGTAATTGTGCACCAGATGATCAGAATTACCACCATCACGGTGGTGATGACCATGATCTGCACGGCCTTCTGGCTCGATTCGTGAATGCCCTGCGTATTTTTCCACCAGAAGTAGATCACCACGATTACCGCCAGCCCGGCTGCGAAGTGATTGTCGGAAAAATCCAGCGGCCGGTGCATGTACAGCCCCATGTCTTTAATGAAGCCGGAGAGATATTGCCCGGCTGACACGGCGCTGATGGGACCGGTAAGCACATAATCAAAGAGCAAGGCTGAGACTGAGAATTTGGCCAGCGTCCCGCCCATGGCCTCTTTGACCACACGGTAAACGCCGCCACGCACGAACATGCTGCTCGATTCGATATAGAGCGCGCGCACGGCGTAACTGAACAGCATGACCGCCAGGATGAACCAGGGAGCGCTCTTACCGATGACCTTTTCGGCGTCACCGCCGGCGTAGTAAGCCGAGGAAGCGAGATCTGACAGAACGATGGCAGAGGCCCGCCAGAACGAGATGAAGGTCAGCATCACCGTCGTGGCGACGAAGACTTTTACGACCGGCTTGGACCCAGCAGATGTAGCCATTCTTCAGAGGATTGCGTCAGGAACCTTATGAGGTAAACCCATTGAAGATAGCACAGGGACGCGCCCCGCATAGGGCTTACCCTGATTTCATCGGCCCCCACGGACCAAGTCGAAGTCTCGACACAGAAATCACTTCGCTTTTTGTTGCGCGATCCACTTGTCGGTGCGGGCTTCGAGCAGGTCGAGCGGCAGAGTGCCGCCGTCGAGCATCTCATCGTGGAACTTGCGAAGATCGAATTTCGGACCCAACTCTCTTTGCGCCCGTTCACGCAGTTCCCGGAACTTGAGCTGGCCCAGCTTGTAACTCAGCGCCTGGGCCGGCCAGGAGATGTAGCGGTCGGTCTCGGACTGAATCGTAGGCTCATCGACTGCGCCGGACTTGCGGAAAAATTCCACAACCTGGTCGCGGCTCCATCCTTTGGCGTGAATACCCGTGTCAACGACTAATCGCACGGCGCGGAAGAGTTCGGAGGAAAGTCGTCCATAATCGGAGACCGGGTCCTGGTAGAAACCAACCTCTTTCCCCAACTGTTCAGCGTAGAGCGCCCAGCCCTCGATGTAGGCGTTGAACCCCAGACCGTGCAGGCGAAACTTCGGCAAACCTTCAAGTTGCTGCTGCACTGAAAGCTGCATGTGATGACCAGGAACTCCTTCGTGATAGGCAACCGCCTCATCGTCAATTAAAGATCGTTCGGCGAAATTCGAAGTTGCTACGACGACCCTGCCCGGCCGCTTGCCGTCCGGCGTTCCGGTGTTGTAGTGAGTCATTGCACTGGCCTGGAATTCCGGTATGGCTTCCACGGTGACTGGCGATTTGGGAAGCAGCGTGAACAACTGCGGCAGCTTGGGCTCCATCTGCGCAATGTAGCGGCGGAAGTCATCCAGAATCTGCTCCGCCGAAGTGGGCTTATACTTGGGATTGTTCTTCAGCGAGGCACGAAACGACGCCAGGTCGGCGAAGCCTTCTTTCTTCGCGATGGCCGTCATCTCGGCCTCAATGCGCTCGATCTCGCGCAGGCCAAGCTGATGAATCTCGTCCGCGGTCATGTGCGTCGTGGTGCGCCCGTAAATATCATTCTCGTAACGCTTCTGACCATCCGGCAGAGAAGTGATAGCCAGCGCCGTCCGCCCTTGAGGCGCATATTCTTTGCGCGTAAACTCGGCGAATTTCTGGTAGGCCGGCAGCACGTCCGTATTGATGGCGTGGCTAATCGCCTGTGTGAGCCGTTTCTGGTCCTCAAGCGAAATGCCAGCTGGATATTTCTTCGTTGGCTGAAGAAACGGATCGGCCGCGATGATTCCCTCACACTGCTCCGGAATCTTTTCCGCCAGGAACCGCACCATCACCAGCTTGTCCTTCACACCCGCGCGCAGAACTTCCGTGACCTGATCGAGCACGCGCGGAATCTGGTGCAGGCGCGAGACGTAATCCTCGTAGTGCTTCACGGAGTCGAGAGGAACCGACAGAGGCAGATCGGCGAGGTTAGTATGGATGCCGCCCTGGGTGTTGATCGGCATCTCATATTCTTTGAACCCAAAGTCGGCAATGCGCTGCTGCAGGACACGAATCAGCAGGTCGTGCGAAAGCTGGTCCTGATCGGAGAAGCCTTCGGTCGGGATGGTTTCCAGCCTCTTGAGAAACGCTTCGTCACCTTCGTGCCGCTTGGCGATTGCGTCGAGCGAGTATTCCGCCAGCTTGTCGTTGTAGCGGTAGTCGCCGAAGGAAGTCGCGCGCTCCGGAAAATTGCGGAGATCCGATTCGTACTGCTCGTCGAATAGAACGTTCTGTGCGGCCAGGCGGTCTGCCACCGGTTTGTGATCCTGGGCGAAAACCAAAGTGGCCACGGCAATCATGACCAAAGAACATAGCGAGTTGCGCATAGGAGCCCTAGGGTAAACCAGACGAATCCTCACGTAAACAGCTTGCTCGCAAATGTGACGTGGACTTGGTGAGGGGAGTCTTTGGACTCGCGCCGCGACGAGCACCCCTACAAGTAAAGTTCAAGGTCGCGTGCCCGTTTGGATTCCTTCCATGACGCCGACAATTCTTCCGGGAGAGCACCGAACCGTTGTGAACTGATGTTGTTTCCCTACAACAGGCCCAGATGATCCGGGTACTTGGCTTGCAAAGCGGTGATCAGAAGTTCAAATTCGGGAAGACTGTGCAAACTCGCGAGGCAAGGATCTTTCAAAAAAAAAGGCCAGCAGGCGAACCCGGTGCTGACGCTGCGTTCGAGCCATTCGAAGGCGGTTTCTCGTCTTCCCGTCAGGGCGAGGATGCAAGCGATCTGATAGTACGTGTGGTGGGCGTGTCCAAAGGATTTAGGACTTGAGCAGGCTCGGGTGACACAATCGATGGCTGCATCTCCGTTACCCATCAAGGCATGGAGCAGGCCTTGCAGGCTGATGGTGAGCGGATCGTTCGGAACAAGCTGTGCGGCTTCCTCCACCAGGCGACTGGCCTCTTTCCAGTCTCCAGTCATCATGGCCGGGACCGGAGCAAAATAAAGGGCATACTTATGAACGGGGCTCTCCGCCCGCCAGATCTGAATCTGCTCGCGCGCCAGGTCGTAATCCTGGCTCCAGATATAAACCTGCACGATGCTCGGGTTGACCGCCTTCCTGGGTTGAAAGGGGCGTCCCCTTTCAAACATCTCGCGCGCATGATCGAGTAGCCCGACGTGTGCGAGGATCGACCCCAGACGGTTATAGGCATGAGGTAGGTTATTCTGCAGGGCGAGGGCGCGCTTGAGGTCGGCAATCGCATCGAGGTGCTGGAAATTCTTCGATGGTCCCCAGAGGAGAAAGGCGCGGGCGACATGTCCCTCGGGAAGATTTGCATCAAGCTCGAGAGCCCGCCGGCAATGGAATTCGGCTTTCTCCAGCCACACGCTGGCTGGGTCGAATTCGAAATGCCGGATTGTGCACGCGTACGAGAGGGTGGCGTGAGCCAGGGCAAACGCGGGATCGCGAGTCACGGCGTTGGTGAGATGATGGCTGGCTTGGTCCATCATGGAACCGTCGCCGGATGCGGTGATGCGATAGCCGCGCATGAATTCCGCGTAGGCCATTGGATCCCGGCTATAGCGCGGGCGCTGGTCGGACGTCGCCGGACCATACGGGCGGTTCAGTGCGCGGGTGATTTGCTTCGCGATGTCGGCTTCGAGAATTGCAAGGTGGTCCATATCGACGTCGCACTTCCTCGCGAAGGCGGGACGTTGCAGGTGGGCGTCGAACATTTCCAGCGAAAGACGCCACTCACCCTTGGACATCTGAATGGCGCCGTGGACGACAAATCGCACGCCCAGGCGAGACGCGATTTCCGGAGGCGCTAATTCCAGAGGCAGGTTCAGGACTGCCGAAGTGGGAAGCACGTCCATGCCCGATAGATTGCCGAGGAGAGAAACCAGTGCGTCCGCCAATCCGAGACACAAGCCCTGATCGTCCGCAGCTTTCTCAAGCAGCAACAGCGGAAGCACGGCGATGGACGAGCGCTCAGCCCATTCGCTTTTATCTTTTCGGGCTTCGCTACGGACGGAGGTTCGTCCAGCATCCGGGAGCGGATATTTCGGATCGATCACGCGAACCGGACCTACAAATCGGTATCCCTTTCCGACTACCGTCTCGAGGAACCGGGGGCGGTCGGCATTGTCGCCCAGAGCGGTCCGAAGTTTCCGGACTACGTTGTTGACGTTTTTTTCGGTATCGATAAACAGATCGGAGCGCCACAGCTTCTTGACGATCTCGTCCCGCGAGACCAGTTGTTCGCGGCGCTCCAGCAGAAAGATCAGCAAGTCCATGGGCTTCTTCTCGATCCTGATGCGCCGTCCCGATCGCCGCAGTTCGTAGCGTCCCAAGTCGACTTCCACTCCGCCTGTAGTCTGTTTTGCATGCCCCATGGAGAACTCTTGGCCGCCATTATCCGATAAAACTCAGGAACTTGCGACGATATAGAAAAGATATTCAAAGGCTATCCCGCCTGCATTGTGAAGCTCGACTCCTCAAGAGATGATGCCCATCAAGAAGTCTCGAAGGAGAGTCTTGTGAAACGAAAATTGTTCCTGACCCTGTCAATCGCTGCGATGCTAGGCTTCGCAGGCCATTTCTTCATCACTACCGCAAGTCCGGGCGCTCATGACACGAACGCATTCACCCCAGGAACAATTCCGTGGGGGCCGCCGCCGCCTTTCGTCGCTCCGGGCGCGCAACTCGCCGTAGTCGAGGGCAACCCTGCTGCTTCCACAGGGGACTACACCATTCGCCTGAAAATGCCGGACGGTTACCGCATCGCTCCCCATTGGCATCCCCTGCGCGAAAACGTCACGGTCATCTCGGGGACGTTCAAGGTCGGTATGGGAGACACCTTCGACACAGACAAGATGGCGTCATTCTCCGCCGGGAGCTTCGCCTATCTCGATCCCGACATGCATCACTACGCGATGGCTTCCGGCGAGGTCATCGTGCAGGTCCATGGCAGTGCGCCCTTGCAATTTAACTATGTCAATCCCGCAGACGACCCGAGCAAGAAGTAGATTCTCGGCCAGTTCAAATCGATTTGGAGGACACCATGACTGTAGACACTAAAAAGCTGGAACAATTTCTGGGACAGTTTGTCACCGATCTGGGAGCCACCGTCCACGCCGGTATGGTCGTAATCGGAGAGCGACTTGGACTCTACAAAGCCCTTGCGGCCGGACCGCTTAATGCCGCGGAACTGGCTGCGATAACCCGCACCGACGAGCGTTATGTAAGCGAGTGGCTGGCTTCTCAGGCAGCGGGCGGTTACATCACGTATAACGCGCAAACCCACAAATTCGGAATGACCGAAGAACAAGCGCTCACCCTGGCGAACGAAGACGGTCCAGCGTATTTGCCGGGCGCGTTCGAACTCGCTTTGGGATCATTGGCAGCCGTTCCCCGCATCACGGAACTGTTCCGCTCTGGAGCCGGCATGGGTTGGGGAGAGCATGAAGATCGTGTGTTTCACGGATGTGAGAAGTTTTTTCGTCCGGGCTACGCCGCCAATCTCATCAGTTCCTGGATACCCGCTCTGGATGGCGTCCACGACAAACTCTTGCGCGGTGCGAAGGTGGCCGACGTTGGTTGCGGGAAAGGGGCTTCGAGCATCCTGATGGCGAAAGCATTCCCCAAATCCCACATCTACGGATTTGACTATCACGATAAATCCGTCGAAGCGGCACGAGAATCCGCCAAGCGTCAAGGCATAGCCGACCGCGTCACATTCGAAGTAGCGAAAGCTAAGGAGTTCCCCGGGAAAGACTACGACTTCGTGGCAGTTTTCGACTGCCTCCACGACATGGGGGACCCGGTCGGCGCAGCGGCGCACGTCCGAACTGCCTTGAGCGACGATGGCTCCTGGATGATCGTCGAACCTTTCGCCAATGACGACCTTCAGGACAATCTCAATCCTGTCGGACGCGTGTACTATTCATTCTCGACTTTGCTGTGCACGCCCTGTTCCCGATCGCAGGAGGTGGGGATGTGTCTGGGAGCTCAGGCGGGCGAGAAGCGAATACAGAACGTCGTCAATTCGGCCGGTTTCAGCCGCTTCCGACGTGCCACACAGACACCATTCAATCTGGTCTATGAGGCCAGGCCGTAAACTGGACAGGCATCAATTGCTGCTGGAGTGGGTCGACCAACGAGATGGACCCCTATCGTTCCGGCTCACTCCTAAATGTTCCTATTCGCCTTCAGAACGTCCACACGCATTGGCAAAACTTCGATTCGCTCCTCTCGCCGTGAGTTTTGACGCGCGCCGCAAGCTTATCCACCTGCCCTGGCATTAGAATCTCAGCGAGACGCAACCTTTCACGTTAGGAAAAGCTGATGCATCCCAGTCCTGTGACCGATCTCAAGACGTTCGTGCCCGCTAAAGACGCGGAACTCTCCAAAAAGTTCTATATCGAACTCGGATTCACTATCAATTGGAGCAACGACCAGATTGCGGAGCTTCAGATCGGCTCTTTTCGCTTCCTGCTGCAGACCTTCTACGTCGCTGAGCATGCGGGAAATTTCATGATGAGCCTGGCCGTCGAGGATGCGGACGCCTGGTGGGAACACATCCAGCGGCAGGAGTTCACGAAGAAGTATCCCGGCATCATGTGCAAGCCCCCGACGATGCAGCCGTGGGGAATTCGCGTGCTCTACCTGAGTGATCCTACTGGAGTTCTTTGGCACATCACGGATATGCGTAAGTCGTAATTTTGGAGGTGGGTGGCGCTGCACGGTGCGATAAGCCTGCCTGAGCGCAGTCGAAGGGACGGGACACCCGGTCAATCGTAAGAAATTAGTGAGATGGGTAGCTACGTCTTGTTCTTCGGCAGGTCGAAGAACAGGGCGGCGTAGCGAGGGCTGGCGTAATATCTCGTTTGGGGCGACGATCGCGGGTGTACCGCGTGCCGAAATCATGATGCAGGACCTTTCCGTTCATCATCATCCCGTTGATTCGCTTTTCCTGCCTACGGACCGGCGCGCCGCCGCAGACTGCGCGCTCGGCAAAGAGCAGATCGAGTTTTTTCACGAGTATGGATACTTAAAGGGAATCCGCATCCTGTCGGACGGGCAGGTAGAGGTGCTCAGGGGCGAACTGGCTCGGCTGCTTGACCCGACAGTCGAAGAACGAGGATTGTTCTACGAATACAATTCAAACGAGTCAGGCGATCCGAATCACGTGTTGTTCCATGCCCTGGGCGCATGGCGGATTGCGCCCGGTTTTCACGATCTGCTGTGGCATCCTGCATTCACAATCCCGGCAGCGCAACTTCTTGGCGGAGCGGTGCGATTCTGGCACGACCAACTTTTCTGCAAGCCAGCTCATCATGGCGGAGTCGTGGCCTGGCATCAGGACTATTCTTATTGGACGCGCACTCAACCGCTTGCTCATCTCACGTGCTGGATCGGCCTTGACGATTCAACCCGCGAGAACGGGTGCTTACAGTACATTGCAGGGAGTCATCGTTGGCCGGATCTCCCGATAACCGGACTCGCCGGCGATATGGATGCCATCAGAGCAGTTCTGGACAAGCAGCAAAGACGCGAGTTCGAACATCCGGTCGCGGTGGAATTGAAGAAAGGTGAGGCTTCCTTCCATCATCCCCGGCTGGTCCATGGATCGTTTGCCAACCATTCCGAGCGCTCACGCCGTGCGACCGTCATCAACGTCATGAAGGACGGCGTGCGCTCAGGGAGCAATGAACCGCTGCTTCAAGGCGTACCGGTCATCCCGTCCGGCCAGAAAATTGAAGGACAGTTCTTTCCGTTACTCTCGGAAAAACAGACACCAAGCGCCACCGACCTGGAATAATTCTGTCCGGATATTGGCCCACTGTTCCATTGCCCTGAAAAGGTGTGTGAGTGGAAGGCTCCTAAGTCTGCCGGAGTCCGGATTTGGGGTTGGGTTTCCCAGGCGCGATGTAGGTATGCGTGATCCGGTCATGCCAGCATAGGCTGTCTTCGTCGAGAAGAACCCAGGCATATCCCATCCCTAGCGATGCGGCTGAGAGGTAGGACGCGAGCACGCGCCAGCGGCGGAGTGCACGATTCGGCGAGTTACCGTTGAAGAGGGCGAGTTCGAGGCCGGCGGCGCGCAATCCCAAGGTGCGGCCGGCGTAGACGATCAGCAGATACTGATAGACAGCCCAGAACAGGCACGGGATGCCGGCTGCCAGTCCGATCAACTGCACCAGAGGCGGACGAACCGCCGCAATCTTCCAGAAAATGAACCCAAAGAGGGCGGTCGCCAAGGCAACGATCAGGACATCGACCAGGCCTGCGAAGACGCGCCCAAGCAATGACGCACTCTGCAGCGGAATGTCAATGCCCGGCTGCTTTTCCGCCTCGTGCCTCTGGGCCGGTTCAATCGTAATTCCGCCCAGCGCCGGAGGCGGCGGCGCTACCTCGGGAACTTCGAGAATTCGCAGCCGATCGATCACTGGCTCGGCGAGTTGGTCTGGCGGAGGCGCGGGTGGTCCCCAGGCAAAGCGCGGGAACTCGATAATCTTCGCTCCAGCTCCGGCAGTATTCGCAGCGGACGATTCTGCGGACCTACTTGGGGTCGGCTCCTGTAATCTGGCCCCAGGCGCGGCGCCGTCGACTTCGTCCTGAACGTCATCATCAACTTCCTGGGAGAACTCTGCCAGTCGATCGAGCGCCAGAGCCTGGTCTGAGACAGCTTCGAAGAAAGCGCGCGCGGCCTGGGGATCAGTAGCGCGCCGATTGTCGCCAGAATCAAACGGCAGCGTGAGCGAGGGATACCGCGGCGGGGGCATCTTGCGCCGCGCCCGGTAACGGTTCAGCCGGTCCGATAGTTCGTCTCGCCAGCCCGAATCATCGGCAGCATGGGCCTCGGCGCCTGCGGTGTGGACATCATTTGCCGGAGGCGGAGTCGTATCTAGAGTGTTTGTGTGGGGACAGGCGCCCTCGGCTGTCCAGCTCAGCGCAGCTGGGGGGTTCTCCGTTGAAGTTGTGCTTGCAGACTGGAGATTCGGCCGAGCTTCGCTCGATTGAGCAGCCGAAAGCTTATCCTTAGCCTGCCGAAGGGGTGGCGATCCCCAAATTGCTTCTGGGGCTTCTGACGGACAACGGCAAATGTCTTCACAGCGCAAACAAGTCATGAAAGCCAGTCTTGCGAAATCGCGCCCTTCCCGGCGAAACGGACAACCGCACTCGACCAACGGGAATCCTAGCCTTTTTCGCCACTTTTCCTCGCGGCCAGCGCCGTGTTAAGTTCACGATGCCGCGATAAGAAAGCGCAACAGGATAGGTACGCTTTCGATGAGCGATCTCCCACCGTCGATTTTCGTCCGATGATGCTTCGTACTAGATTCCTTATCACGGCGCTGTTTCTTTGTCATCAGCTTCCCGCCTCGTCCCTAGTAACCAGCCGGTTGCTTGCGCAAACTTCCGGCCAGGAAGTAGCATCGACGAGCGCAAACACGCAAACGCCCTCTTCGACTTCCAGCACACCCTGCGCCCAGCAAGCCGCAGCACAGGATCTGGCGGCGCAGGGTCAAGATATTCAGATTCGAAAGGGGCAAGAAACCATCATCTGTGCCCTGCAGCAGGAGAAAGACGGCGACATCTACAAACTGCACGGCGACGCCGAGATTCATTATCGTGACTACATCCTGCGCGCCGACGACGTTACATACAACTCCGACACCGGCGAGGCCACAGCGGTGGGACACTTCACGCTCGACGGCGGCCCTAACGACGACCACATCAAGGCTAGCCACGCCACCTACAATCTGACCGCGGAGACCGGGCGCTTTTATGACGTCACCGGCACCACAGGAATGCGCTTTCACGGCAAGACAGTTGTGCTCACGTCGACCGCTCCTTTTGCCTTCACCGGCAAGGTGGTCGAGAAAAATACTCCGGAGCACTACCTCGTCTATGACGGCACCATTACCACCTGCGAACTTCCGCGCCCCAACTGGATGTTTCGCGCCCGTAAGGTGACTGTCGATGTCGGCGGCAACGCTGTCATCCGGAACAGCAGTTTCCTGCTGCACGGTATCCCCATTCTCTATTTTCCCTACGCCACTCATCCCGTGTCGCATGAAGCGCGGGAGACCGGATTCCTGGTGCCGACGGCCGGCCGTTCGTCAACCAATGGCAATGAGATCGGCGATGCCTTCTACTGGGCCATTAACCGCACCATGGACGCAACCATCGGAGCAGAATACTTCTCCAAGCGCGGATGGTCGCAAAGGGGCGAGTTCCGCGTGCGGCCCAGCGACACTTCGTACGTCAATCTGAATTATTTTGGCGTCATCGACCGGGGTATCTCCGAGGGCGCGGGTGAAGCGCCTCTGCGGGAAGGCGGCCAAGATATCCGGCTGACCGCAGAGGGCAACTTCTTTGGTTTTCGCGCAGTCTCGAATGTGGACTATCTAAGTTCATTCCTTTTCCGTCTCGCCTTCAACGAGGTATTCACTCAAGCTGTGAACTCCGAGGTAAAATCCCAGGTCTTTCTTTCCAAGGCCGAGAACGGATATTCGTTGAGCGGTATGGTCGAGCGTTATCAGAATTTCTTTCAACAGATCAATTCCGAGGGCACACTTACGAATCCGCCCATCTTCGACGATATTCGTATCCTGCACGCACCCAGCATCGATGCCTCCAGCGTCGATCGGGTGCTCGGTCGCTCGCCATTCTATTGGTCATTCGACGCGTCGGTCGGAGGTCTGTCGAGAAGCGAACCTGGCTTTCGCACTGCCGATCTACTCGGACGCTTCGATTTCAGTCCTGAGATTTCCCTGCCGTTGCAGTTTCACGGGTGGTCGCTACGTCCGACATTGGCGCTGCACGAGACTTACTACACCGAACGCTTCATAGATGGAGTCGCCGTACACGACGCCACCAATCGCCAGGCGCTGGACGCGTCGGTCGAACTGCGTCCGCCGGTATTGGAGAAAATATTCGACAAGGAGCTCCTCGGGAAAAAATGGAAACATGTCATCGAGCCGCGCGCAGTCTATCGCATGGTGACTGGCGTCAACGACTTCGCCAACGTACTGCAGTTTGACGAGCGCGACATCCTGAGTAACACGCACGAAGTCGAGTACGGATTCGTTACTCGCCTCTACGCCAAGCGTACGTCGCCTTCACAGGCTCCCGAATGCGAGACGCCGATGACCGGCCTCGCGGTCGGCGCCGCGGCTCCCGAGCAGCTTGTCCCCTGGCAGCGCGGCGATACCCTGGAGAACCAATCCTGCGCTCCGGCACCCCAAGTACGGGAGGTCGCAACCTGGGAACTCTCCCAAAAATATTTCCTGGACCCCACGTTTGGCGGAGCGTTGATCCCCGGCGAGCGCAACGTCTTCACCACCACGGAAGACTTGACCGGCATCGCATTCATTACTGAGCCGCGGCATCTTTCCCCTCTGGTTTCGCGACTGCGGGTCGCAACCAGCAGCCATACGGACACCGAGTGGGACCTCGACTACGACTTTCAGTTGGGCCGCATGAATGCCAGCACTCTTCTGGTCAACTACAATGTCGGACCGTTCACCGTCGGCGGCGGAGACGCTTTCCTGCAGATTCCACAGACCAATACCACGGCCACCACCACAACTCCGAGCGAGGGCACGTGCAGCCCGGTCACGTCCTCGACCGAGCAGGTAACGTGCAAATTCCAGCAATTTCGCGTCGCGCTCGGCTATGGCGGCCTCAATCGGCGCGGATTCAGTGCCGCCACCAGCTTTGGCTTCGATGCCGAGGTCAAGCAGTTGCAATTCGCGACTGCGCAAACCACATACAACTGGAACTGTTGCGGCATGACGCTGGAGTACCGCCGCTATGCCATCGCCAACGTGCGCAACGAGAACCTGTTCCGCTTTACCTTCACGCTGGCCAATATCGGTTCCTTCGGGAACCTAAGACGTCAGGAGCGCCTGTACTAAGGGGGAATGCAAACAACAGAGAGGTTGGTTACAACCTCCTGCGCCCGGCAGCAGGTCTGTAGTGGCGGGCGGGCCCCAGCAGGCTACGTCTCTACGCAAAGTTTCGAATACGGTTCGGCTGGTAGGATATCAAGCATGCAGCCCCTTGAGCACAACCTGGATGCCAAGCTCTCTCAGTTCGAGACAGAGCTGCGCGGCCTGGGCCGTGTGCTCGTCGCCTACTCTGGCGGCGTCGACTCCGCCTATCTTGCATGGGCCGCGCATCGCATTCTTGGCGGCGATATGCTAGCCGTGATTGCCGATTCTCCCAGCCTGGCCCGCACGCATCTTGCGGACGCTCTCGCATTCGCCAGCGAGCACGCAATTCCAGTTGAAGTTATCTCTACTTTGGAACTCGACCGCCCGGAATACGCCCGCAACGATGGGCAGCGCTGCTTTCATTGCAAAGACGAACTCTTTGACGTGATGGAGCATCTCCGCGCCGCCCGCACCTTCGACACCATTGCCTACGGAGTGAACGTTGACGATCAAGGCGAGTTTCGTCCCGGCCAGCGAGCCGCCCAGCAACACCACGTCGCCGCGCCGCTGCTGAAAGCCGGACTTACCAAACAGGAAATTCGCGATCTGGCACGCCAGGCCGCACTCCGTATCTGGGACAAGCCCGCTTCGGCCTGTCTCTCCTCCCGCATCGAGTATGGCCGTCCAGTGACGCGCGAAGCGCTCGATGTGATCGAGCGTGGCGAAGATGCGATTCGTGCACTCGGATTCCGCCAGTTCCGGGTTCGTCACCACGGTGAAATTGTCCGCATCGAGATTGCTCGCGAGGAACTCGATCGTGCCCTGCAGGCAGCCATGGCAGCCGAGTTCACCGCGATCTTCAAGAGCCTGGGCTTCAAGTTCGTCACGCTCGACTTGGAAGGCTTTCGATCGGGCTCCATGAATTCGCTGCTGCCCGCCGAGCAACTGCGCCGCACAGGCTAGAGCGGACTTCGGACTGGACGCAGTGGCTCCCTGCTGCATTCACTGTGAGATAATCATGGGTTGCTTTCTGATGTTCAGGCGGTTCCCGGTGATCCTAATTCGACGCTCGTTACTCATTCTCCTGTTGATTTGCCTGGGTTGTGCGGCCCAGTCCGCGCCTCCCGACGTAGCTCGTAAGATCGAGCGCCAGGTGCGCTCCCACTACAACATTCCGCCCGAGGTGAAGGTTACCGTGGGCGCCATCACTCCCAGCACCGATTGGCCCACGTTCGACGCCGTGACTGTGAACATCGACGGCGGCGAAGGCAAAACACAGGACTACAAATTCTTGCTCTCGAAAGACCGGGTCACCATGTTGCGAGTAACGAAGTTCGATCTGACCAAGGACCCATTCACCGAGGTCATGAGCAAGATTGACGTTGCGGGCCGCCCGTCGCGCGGGGCCAAGAACGCCAGAGTGCTGGTGGTCAACTTCGACGACTTCGAGTGCCCTTTTTGCTCGCGGATGCACGAAACCCTCTTCCCGGACATCGTGAAGGAATACGGCGACCGGGTCACATTTGTGTATAAGGATTATCCGCTGGCTGAAATTCATCCTTGGGCAATCCATGCCGCGGTGGACGCGAACTGCTTGGCGGCGCAAAACGGCGATGCCTACTGGGATTTCGCCGACTACATCCACGCCAACAAGCACGAAGTGGATATCGAGAAAACGGCCGGCGCGCGCTTCGAGGCCATCGATAAGATTGCGATGCTGCAGGGGCAGAAGCACAACACGGACGTGACCAAACTGCAAGCGTGCATCAATGCCCAAAACGAGGACGCAGTCCGAGCTTCAATGAAAGAAGGGGACGACATCGGCGTGAACGCCACGCCGACTCTGTTCATCAACGGCCAGAAGATTGACGGTGTGGTTCCCGCCAGCGCACTTCGCGCCGCTCTCGACAGCGCCCTGAAAGATGCGGGGCAGCCCGTGCCGGAGCATGCAACTTCAAACTCCGCACCAGCTTCCAAGTAATCGGATGTACTGGCGTGCGCGTCTGACGCGCCACTTGCAATGAGCTTTTTCTCTGGCGAGATGCTTGCCGGAGATGGGGGAAATGTTCTTGAGAAAAATTGTGCTCTTCACCGAGGTCGCCGCGGCCCTGCTTGCGTCGCTTCTACTGGCCGGTCTCGGTGCCTGCAACTCGCAACCTGGAAGCGATGTCATGGCCACCGTGGATGGCCGCAAAATTTTCCGCGCTGACGTGGACAAATATTACGACAACCAGGTCGCCTCGGCCCAGCAGGCTCCCACAGGCGAGCAAGCCACCGCGCTTCGATTGAATATTCTGCACCAGATGATCGACGACGAAGTCCTGATGCGCCGCGCCGAGAAACTCGGCCTGCTGGCCACCGAAGAAGAAGTCGATCGCAAGTACAACGAGATCAAGTCGCCCTTTACGCAGGAGGAATTCGACCAGCGTCTCAAGGACAAGAAAATTACGCTGGCAGACTTCAAACGCGACATCCGGCGCTCCATCACGGTCGAGAAGGTGATGAATAAGGAAGTGTCGTCCAAGATCAACGTCACCGATCAGGATATTTCCGACTACTACAACGCCCACAAAGGCGAGTTCAATCTGATCGAACCCACGTATCACCTGGCCCAGATCATGGTGACTCCGGCGCCCAACCCCCAGGCCCACAATCAGAACGACAAAGCCCAGAACGAAGCGGAAGCGCGCAAGAAAATCCAGATGATCGCGAATCGCCTGGATAGTGGTGACGACTTTGCCACTCTCGCTATGAAATATTCCGAGGACCCGGAAACCTCCGGCAACGGCGGAGACTTAGGCACGGTGCAGGAGTCTGGCTTGAAGGGAACCGATCCTGCCACGCGCGACGCAGTCATGAAGCTCAAGCCCGGCCAGTACAGCCCCATCGTCAGCGTGGTGAATCCTGCTTCCAAGCAGCTCTTCGGATTCCGTATTGTGAGATTGGTGGCGAAAGAACCGGCAGGGCAGCGCGAACTGGCCGATCCGCGAGTGCAGCAGGCGATTCGTTCACAATTGCACGATCGCCGTGAGCAGTTGCTGAAAGCGGCTTACTACGAAGTCTTGCGCGATACGGCGAAGGTTGAGAACTACTATGCGAAGAAGGTGCTCGACACGAATGGATTGGAAAAATAACTGGAATAGCTACTCGACGATCGCGAGCACGTCCCCCGCATTGACTGCTGCACCTTCGATAACCAGAATTCTCTGAATCGTTCCCTTTTTCGGCGACTTGATTTCGTTCTGCATCTTCATCGCTTCGACCACGAGCACGCCTGCACCAGCTTCAACCTCGGAGGCCTCACCGACCAGGATGCGAACGATTTTGCCCGGCATGGCCGCCTTGAGTTTTATGGGACCGTGGTCATCCAGGGTGCGGGCGCGCCCGCGCAACGAGCGTGGGTCTCGGACGTCCGCAGCAAAGCGGGAACTGCCGACCCAAAGATAAATTTCGCCAGCGACGCGTTCACCCTTCACTTCGTACGAGCTATTACCGACGCGGAGCGAAAGCACATCAGGCCGCACGAGGACCGCATCCACTTCGACGGCACGCCCGTCGACGCGGCACGACCAGCCGCCGCCGACTCGATCAAGTTCTAGCCGGTGGTTGTTACCGTCGACGGTGACGTCGTAAATCATAAAGAAGCTCGCTAGCTCGCGGTCAGATCGAAGCCAGCACAGAATCGTCTCCAGGAGGGCACGGCTCCAACGGTGCCATCTGGTGAATCAACAGCGAGGTTTAGCCCCTGAACGATCCTCGCACGATCTCGTTGCGGGCTGCATCCTTCCAATTCGATCCGGCCTTCGGTGAACTTGCTGAACTCCCGTTGGCCGCGGTTCCCAGCGCCGCAAAAATTCCCGCGGCAATCACCGCAACCTCGATCGCCTTCGGATCTGCTGCCGGTACATCTTCCTTTTCCTCGAGCAAGCGATCGAGAAAGCCCGTATCCAGTTTCGCAGCGCGAAAATCCGGATGCCGCAAAATCCGCCGAAACAAAGAAATATTGGTCTTGATACCGCCGACAAAATATTCATTCAACGCCCGAGTCAGCCGGCCAATAGCCTGATCGCGATCGGAGCCGTAGCCGATCAACTTTGCCAGCAACGGATCGTAGTCCATCGGCACTGTCCAACCCTCATACATACCGCTGTCGCGCCGAATGCCTGGGCCCGACGGCGAGAGCAGCAGCGTGATCTTCCCAGGACTGGGGAAATAATTGTTGTCGGGATCTTCAGCATAAATGCGGCACTCGATGGCGTGACCGCGAATCTGCACATCATCCTGTGTAAACGGCAGGCACTCGCCGGCCGCAATACGAATCTGCAATTGCACCAAGTCGAGCCCGGTGACCAACTCTGTGACAGGATGCTCCACTTGCAGCCGCGTATTCATCTCCAGGAAGTAGAAATTCTTTTGCGGGTCGACCAGGAACTCGACTGTGCCGGCGTTCGTGTATCCCGCAGCTTGTGCCACGCGAACCGCGACTTCGCCCATCCTGCGCCGCATCGCGGCGTCGACAACCGGCGACGGCGCTTCTTCCAGTACCTTCTGATGACGCCGCTGCAGCGAGCACTCGCGTTCTCCGAGGTAAACGATGTTCCCCAGTTCGTCTGCCAGAATCTGCATCTCGATGTGTCGCGGGTTGATGATTGCCTTCTCGATGTAAACCTCGCTATCGCCGAACGACCGTTCGGCTTCGCTGCGCGCGCCCTCGAGAGCCGCTTTGAGATCCCGCTCCGCGTGTACCAGACGCATGCCCTTGCCGCCCCCGCCGGCGGCCGCTTTCAGCATGACCGGATAACCGATACGCGCCGCAACTTCTTTGGCCTGCTCAAATGATTCCAGGCCGGTCGACGTACCCGGCACGAAGGGAACTCCGGCGCGCTCCATTGCCTGACGCGCGCGGGTTTTTGATCCCATGGCGTTCATCGCAGCGGCGGTCGGTCCGATAAACTTCACACTTGCCTCGGCGCAGGCGCGCGCAAACTTCGCATTCTCCGAAAGAAATCCGTAACCGGGATGGATCGCGTCCGCACCCGACAGTGAAGCAACATCGAGAATCTTTGAAATATTGAGATAGGATTCCGAGGCCGCGGCCGCCCCGATGGGGTAAGCTTCGTCGGCTTTGCGAACGTGCAGTGACGCGCGGTCCACGTCAGAGTAGACGGCAACCGCGGCGATCCCCATCTCATGGCAGGCGCGGATCACGCGCACCGCAATTTCACCACGGTTTGCAATGAGAATCTTCTTGAACATTAGAAAAAGGTCGCCCGCTACTCTGCCGGTCGACGCGAAAAGGTTACCGCAAACGGAGCGGGGCGCTCATCCGACGCAGCTCGCATCCAGCGTTTTCTCGGCACGAAGCGGTAACGAATCAGCGTCCAGATGGCGCGCCAGCCATCGGAATGGCGAATCTTCTTACCCTCCACCGCCGACCGTGGATTATAGGAGATGGGCACCTCCGCGATCTTCTCACCCATGCGGCACAGCTTCGCCGTGACCTCCGGGCAGAATTCGAAGCGATAACACTCCAGATCGATGCTCTCCAACAACGAGCGCCGAACCACCTTGTAGCAAGTGGCCTCGTCGTGAATACCCGCGCCGTAAAGAAGATTCGTGAGATGAGTCAGCAGCTTTGCGCCGAGAAAAAAGCGCATCCCGCGCTCCGGACGGTCAGGACGCACACCGTAGATGACATTCGCTCGGCCCTCTTCGAGAGGCCGCAACAACGCGGGATAATCCTGCGGATCGTATTCCAGATCGGAGTCCTGAATCAGTACATATTCGCCTTGGGCGTATGCAAGAGCGGTGCGAATTGCCGCTCCTTTGCCGCAATTTTTCTCGTGGAAAATTATGGTTATATTATCGATTGGCCCCAGCGCCCTAAGTTTTTCGCGTGTGCCGTCGGTCGAACCGTCATCGACAATGATGATTTCCTTCTTCACGGGAGAAGCCTGGATCGCATCGAGCAACTCGTCCACATGCGTCACTTCGTTGTAGACGGGAACGATCACCGACACGACTCCTTGCCAACGATCGAGCGCAGGGTGGGCTCGCCGCGCAGTAGTATCCAAGGGCATCAAACTGAGGGCTCGACTCGACAATACGCACCAATTCGATGAATCTTCTAGCATAGTATCATTGCAAATTTGTTTGATCTCGACCCAACATGCCTCCCCCCGCAGCCCCGGTGAATCACCGTGCAGGCGATTCGGCCTCACTGCCGGGCTCGCCGCGCATGAGCGATTCTTCTAGCACGGCTCAGCGCTTGAGTCTTCTGTTTTTGATCGCCGTGTGCGGAGCCGTTCGGCTCGTCTTCCTGGCCGCGAAACCTTTCTGGTTTGACGAATGTTTCAGCGCGGAAATCGCGCGCATAGACTGGCGCAATTTCCTGCATCTGCTGTGGTGGCGCGAAGCCAACATGTCGCTTTACTACCTGCTGCTGCGTATCTGGATGAGCCTGAATCCGCACGCTGGCCAAAGCGAATTCTTCATCCGCAGCCTGTCGGTCGTGTTCGCCATGGCGACGGTGCCGGCCATTTACTGGCTGGCGAGTCTCATGTATGGCAACAACCGGCGCGTGGCTCTGATCGCGGCTGCGCTCTTCACATTTAATGCATACAGCGTCCGCTACTCGCAGGAGGCCCGCAGTTATGCATTCTTCGTGCTGCTGGCGACGCTTGCCTCAGGATTCTTTGTCGCTTCGGTGCTCGAAAACTCACGCCGCAATCACCTCGCCTACATTTTGACCAGCATTCTGGCGGTCTATGCGCACTTCTACGCACTGTTGCTGGTGGTGGCGCACTGGGTGGCGCTGCGCCTCCGCGACAACCGCCCCGATGCTGAAGGTAGCTATGCTGCCGCGCCAATGCGGCGTGCCTGGAAGACAATCGGCGTCGCCGTGCTTCCCTTGCTGGTTTTTGTGATCAAAACGGGAGCCGGTCCAATCCGATGGATTCCCCGCCCCAGCGTTCGTGATGTCCTTCAATTCTGCGAACAGATGGCAGGCAGCAACACCTGGCCATTGGCGGCGATTTATGGTGTGTCGTGCATCATCGCGGCCGCGCCGCTCGGCAGACTTATTTACGCGCCCGCTCAAAGCTGGCAGACTTGGCGCGTGCAGTTTCTTCTGATCTGGCTGATCTTTCCGCCCGTATTGACCCTGTTGCTGTCGTTCGATCGCCCGGTATTTCTCGCCCGCTATATGATTTTCTGCCTGCCCGCGCTGCTGATTCTGGTGGCCGCGGGTCTGGCGCGACTGCAGAAATCATGGATGCTCGCAGCCTCTCTGGCCGTCGTACTGCTACTCTCGTCACAGGGAGTTCTCTTTGTCTATGGCCACGACTTCGATAATGAACGCGATGCCTCGGGCGCTGCCGCCGGCTTCATCCTCGACCACGCGCAGCCCGGAGACGCCGTGGTCTTCCACATCGCCGAAACTCGGGTCGCGTACGAGTTCTTCCGTTCGGAACGTGCTGGAGAGGATTCCGCGAGCCCCAGCTTTACGCGGCAACTGGGCCCGGAAATCCTTTTCCCTCACGACGGGCCCGGACTCGATTACCACGACTTCACCGGCAAACCCACAGCCGAACTGTTACGGGCCGCCGCAGCCATTCGTCCGCGCCTGTGGGTCATGCTGATGTACAACGAAAGAGATGGGCATGCCGATCCTACGACCGAGATGATGGACCGCGTGCTCCCGCAAGTGTTCCCGAAGGCCCAGCGCTGGCAGTTCAACAAACTCCAGTTGCGGCTTTACAGCAAATAGATCTATCGATTGCAAGTCAGAGCCTGCAGATGTCACGCCTTTATCAGTACACCCAAGTGCCCATCCCCAGCCGAAGGATCAGCAACAGGATAGCGCCGGTCGCAAATGCGACACGCGCTCGGCCGCACCTGAAGAAAGAACCGGCGACGACGCCGAGAACCAGGGCATACCCCCATTGAGCCCAGGGCCATGCATACATCGATAGCATGTGATGTCCGCCAAGCCAACGCATTTGAGACGACTCGAGAAGAACACCGGAATAGAAATCGTGAGATACAGCGACGTGACTAACGCAATCACATTGCGCCACGTCTGATTCGGGCCCCCATCCTTCAATAGAAAGAACCAGCCAGACGCGATGGCGACGATAGGCCCCAACAGGAACAGCCGCTGCACGAGATGCCTTCCTGTCAAAGCGTTGGGAAGAATCAGGACCAGAAAGACGACTGCACATCCGCCCAGTAAACCTGGCCGAACCCGGAAGGAACTCGCTCGGTCGACGCCCTCGTTCGTTGCTTTCATCACTTACATCCAGTGTTTACGGCAATGAAAAAGCCTCCGTCGCGGTAGCGAGGGAGGCTAAATTCGAGAACCATGATCCCGATCACTTCGGCTGATCCACCGTGATTCCGCCGGCAGCGTTTTGCGCAGCCTTCTCGGCCTTCGCCTTCTTCACGCGCAGGGTCTCATCCACCCAGTGGTCGGCCGTCTTCAGATCCGCTTCGCGGCCTGGCAAATCGTCGCACTCCACGTCAGCTTTTTCGCGATACATGAGGTTCATGTACGCCATGGCATCGTCATAATCCGGACGTAGCTGGATCGCCTTATTCAGGCTGTCGATGCCCTCTTGAATAGCCGGCGCGTTTTTCTCTTTCAACTCCGCGCAAACCTTTTTCTGCTCTTTGTCTTTCGGATTAAGATGTTCTTCCGGCTTCAGCCCGAGTTTGGCGCGCTCTTCCATGCGAGGCTGGTATGACGCCGTCCAGTCAATCACACCGATGGAATAATAGGGCTCAGGATCGTTGGGATCGGTATCCGACGCCATGCGGTAATATTTCTTAGCGTCGTCCCACTTCTTCATGTTCAGGTACAGGTAGGCGATGCCCTTGGCGCTGTTCACTTTCTGATCGCGCGCAGGATTGGCATCAATCACCTTCTGGTATTCGTCGATCGCCTGCTGTGCCGTGCGCAAATTGTCCGGGGAATCTACCCCGGGAATGTATTGCGATACAAACGCTGTAGCCAGATACATGCGCGCATTGATCAGGCCGGGATCGAGCTGCACCGCCTGCTGAAAGTGGTCAATCGCCTGCTCGTAATGCGAACTCTTGTAAGCCTCTACTCCCTTATTGAGCTGATCGCGGGCCCGCAGCTTGCTGCAGCCCACCGACGAGAGAAGCGCCAGCGCGATCGTCGCCGGCACGAGTAGTCTGAGGTTCTTATTCATTGCGGTATGAGTCTCCCTTGCCACAGCATCCTAGGCCCAGAGGCGGCGATTTGACAAGCGCGGGCCGCAACAGCAGGAGCAGCGCTCGCGCCACGGTCCGAGACCGTTTTCACATCCTCAAGCTTCGCCGGACGGACGGATCTTTCTTACTTCTCTTGCCTGACCAATTGCCTTTGCCTAGTTGCCTGCCTCGATCTTGGCGGTGATCAGACCCACCTTGTCGACACCGGCGGCGTGAGCGATATCAATCACGTTGGCCACGTTGCTGAAGGGAATGGCATCATCGCCCTTCACAAACATAACCTTCTCCGCGCGCTGCTTGTAGATGTCAGTCAAGCGCCCTTCCAGGTTGTCCCAGGTCGCATCTTCGTTGTTGATCTTCACCCCGGGCTCTGAACCGGGGCCGCGGTCGACCAACTGCACCACGATGGTGCGGTCTGGAGTGTCGTTCTTGGGCGCGTTGGGCGGAGGCGGCTGAGGCACCAGCGCGTCCAGTCCCTTCGGGGTTACGGGCGAGATCACCATGAAGATGATCAGCAGCACCAGAAGTACGTCAATGAGCGGTGTGACGTTGATGTTTGCACTTTGGCCTCCGCTCGGGCCGACTGCCATTCCCATGATCGTTCTCCTATTAGCTGCTTACTGCCCGCTCGGGGCTGCAGGTGGTGGCGGAGCATTTGGAGTTGCCTGCCTCTGTTCGGTGAGCAAGCCCAGATCGTCCACACCGGCGGCGCGGACGGCGTCCACGACTTCCACTACGCTGCCAAAATGGGTGCGCATATCCGCCTTCACATAGACGGTCTTACCCGGCTTGTTGGCCAGGCGATCCTTCACCTTGGTGGTCAGGGCGTCGATTGTGATCTGGTCGCTGCCGAAGTAAACATGACCGTCCCGCGTAATGGAAACCAGCAGGGCGTCTTCTTTGTCGGCGTCTTCCATGGGCGTCGGGTTATTGACTTTGGCCATGTCGACGCTCACACCCTTCTGCAACATGGGCGTGACCACCATGAAGATGATTAGCAACACCAGCATCACGTCCACCATGGGCGTGACGTTGATGTCAGAACTGACTTTGGAACCCTCATCTCGCTTTGCTAATGGCATAACTTGGTATCTCCCCTGTTTCCACAGCAAGACCCACCGCAGCTCCGGGCGAACCAACCCCGGCATCAAGTTGGGAAGGCCCGGCGCCGGAGATCTCCAGCGCCGGACAAAGCAACTCTCCGCGGAAACCGGACCGCGCCACTTACCGTCGAACGTCGCCGCGCTTCTTCAGGAAGTAGTCGATCAATTCGCTCGACGAGTTATCCATTTCCACGTCGAACGCTTCCACGCGACCGGTCAGGTAGTTGAACATCATCACAGCCGGGATGGCGACGAGCAGCCCGATGGCTGTCGTAACCAGCGCCTCGGCGATACCGCCGGCCACTGCGGCCAGACCGGTAGCGTGGCTGTTGGCAATGCCGGTGAACGCGTTCAGAATGCCCATCACCGTTCCGAACAGTCCCACGAAGGGAGCGGTCGACCCGATGGTGGCGAGGCCGCCCAATCCGCGCTTCAGTTCGGCGTGGACGATGGCTTCGGTGCGTTCCAGAGCGCGCTTCGAGGCCTCGATGGTCTCGCCGGGAATCGCGCCCGGGCTATCCTGGTGAGCCTTGAATTCCATCAGGCCTGCGGTCACGACCTTGGCCAGATGGCTCTTCTTGTTGCGCTCAGCCACTTTGATGGCCTCGTCGATTCGGCCGTCGCGCAGCGCGCCGGCAACTGCCGGAGCAAAGGCGCGCGACTGTTTGCGGGCGGCGCTATAGGCCATCCAGCGATCGATCATGACGCCGATCGACCAGCCCGACATGACGAAGAGAATAACAACTACGGTTCTGGCTACCCAGCCCATTTGCTTCCACAGGCCGAGCGGGTCCGTTGGCATGCCGCCGCCTTCCTGGATGATCCAGTTGGCTGCAGCCGGAATGTGATTGAGAATTGCTCCTACGTGAGCTGCTAACATGAGTTGCTTTCCCTCCTCGGAACTTTACTCTCTAATGCAGAAACCCGGTTCAGAAACTCGACGAGAAAATCTAGAAATCTAATCGAGAAACGCTGATTTCAGAACTTGTACAGTAGTTCAGACACTACGATGCGTTCTTTGGTGCCAACCGCTGGCCAAAAAACGAAACAACGCCGCGGCGCCTCCGCCCGGACCGCCTTATCCTACCGGAAAACATGTTCACACGGTAATGGCAGCCGTCCGAGCTGAAAAGCCGCTCCCGGCCACCTCGTTTTGGTGGGAAGGGGGAGGGCCAATGCACATCTACACAAACAGCCTCGGTTCACTCAAGCTCCGGAGTTTAGCCGCCGGAAAGCGTGAAGTTCACCTGCACCTGCGTTTCGACCTCGACCGGCTCACCATTCAACAGGTACGGTTTGTACTTCCACTGCTTTACAGCTTCAATCGCAGCTGGAGCCAGCATCGGATGGCCGCTGATCAGTTGCAGGTTTTGGATGCTGCCATCCTTGCTGATCTGCGCCTGCAGAACCACGACACCCTGAATACGCGCCTGGCGCGCCAGAGGCGGATACGTCGGCTGCACTCGCCGCACCAGCATGCCGGTGCTCACACCCGACGAAACGCGAATGCGCTGCGGAGTCGCGATCTTCGGAACCGCAACCGGAGTGGAACTGAGAACGCTGCCGATCACGCCCCCCATCGATCCGCCCGGAACACCGCCCGGAACGCCTCCCACCACGCCTGTCGATGCCATCACCGGCGGTGGCGCTTCGTCTTCTTTAATCATCTCGATCTTTTTCGGAATCTTGGTCGGCGTACGCAACTCGCCGTTCACAATGTCGGTCTGGACGATTTTCACGACCTTCACCGGCGCTGCCGCTGGCGGCGGTGGCGGCGGCGGTGGCGGGGGAGCCACCAGGAAGGTCAACAGCTGCGTGCGCGGCAAGGCTTCGGTGAAAATCAACGGAATCAGAATCATGACGCCGAGAATCATGAACTCGATGAGAAACGCCACCAGCGACGTCCGTCCGCGCTTGGTTTTGAGCTTGCCACCGGATTCAATAAGGCTATCTTCAAACATAAGCTTCTCCCCTGCTTCAGACCTTACGGAAACTTAGACACCGGCTGCGTCCCCTTTGCTCCCAGCTTTCTTGCGCGCCATCTCCGGCCACCCAAGCCCGAAACGGCGTCTCTAACCAAAAGTCCCTAAGTCCTTCGTTAAGAACACCTACCGCAATCCTGATTGCCGCGCCATCCAGCAAACTACCTATCTCTTGCCTGGCATGGCGATCGGCTGCCTGCCCCGCTGAATCCGCCAATCCTGGTATGCCACCAGAATGGGGGCTGCGATCGCGATGGACGAATACGTCCCGATTAAGATGCCAATGACCAGAGCGAGGCTGAACCCGTGCAGCACCTCGCCGCCGAATAAAAAAAGTGCGAGTACAGTAAGGAAGGTAAGGCCCGCTGTCAAGATCGTTCTGCTCAGAGTTTGATTGATACTCCGATTGACGATCTCCGACAGTTTCTCCCGCCGCATGAGTTTAATGTTTTCCCGGATGCGGTCAAATACCACGATCGTGTCGTTATTAGAGTAACCAATCAGCGTCAGAATGGCCGCGATCACGGTCAGCGATATCTCCTCCTTCTTCAGGGAAAAGAAGCCCACGGTGATGAGGGTATCGTGAAACACCGTAATCACCGCCGCAACCCCGTAGATCCACTCGAAACGGAAGCCCAGGTAAACTAGCATGCCCGCCAGCGAATAAAGTGTCGCCAAACCGGCCTGTTGCCGCAATTGAGCCCCCACCTGCGGACCCACGATCGCCACATCTCGCACGCCGAAGTCGGAGTTGAAGAATGCATCGGGCAGGGAAACCGCCACTGCGGAATCGACACCCGGAGCACCTTTCAACTGGTCGAGGGAACTCAACACCCCACCTTGGGCCTTATCGCGATAGTCCGCGACGGCCTGGGCCTGAGCAGCGTATTTCTGATCCGCGTCCGAACCCAGGTGCATCGGGTCCTTTTCCAGGAGGTAATTCTTGATGGTCAAAGAACTAGCGTTGTTCAGATCGGTCTTGCCCGCCGGAGGATTGGTTTCCAGCGCCTTAATAATCGTATTCTTGCCCTGATCGAGCGCCTGTTCGCTGGTTTCCCGCACATCGAGGTCAATCAGAACCTCATTGCTCGTAATATCTCCGTAGCGCTGAATCTTGGCATCCCGTAGGCCCGCGCGATCCATTGCAGCGCGAACGGCGTTGTCATCCGGGGTGTGCGCAAACTTGACCGTAACCAGAGTTCCGCCGCGGAAATCCACTCCCCATGGAATGCCATGCCAGAACAGCATGGAAAACACTCCGGCAACACTAAACACCAGCGAAAAGGCGAGAAAGTACCACTTCTTGCCGAGAAAATCTATATTGGTATTGCGAAAGAACTCCACCGGTTCTCCTAACCCTTATCTATCTATGACTTAGCAATCTTCTTCAGTTCCTGATTGTCCGATTTCCTTAAATGCTGAGCGCTTCTCCACGTTGTTTGTGGGTCAAAATCCAGTCGAAAATGAAGCGTGAAACGAAAACGGCCGTGAACAGATTTGCCAGCAATCCAAATGTGAGCGTGACTGCAAATCCTTTCACCGGCCCGGTGCCGAATAGAAACAGAATCGCAGCCGAGACGATCGTCGTGACGTGTGTATCCACGATCGTGATCCAGGCATGGCCGAAACCCTGATCCACCGCGGATGGCGGCGTTTTGCCATTGCGCAACTCTTCGCGGATACGCTCGAAGATCAGCACATTGGAATCCACACCCATGCCGACGGTCAGAATTACGCCTGCGATTCCAGGCAGGGTCAACACTGCCTCGAAATAGCCCATGAATCCGAGCAGGATGATCAGGTTCAGAATAAGCGCGACATCCGCGTTGATGCCGGCTCCACGATAGTAGACCAGCATGAAAATCAGCACGGCTAGCATGCCGAAAACGGCAGCGCGGACGCCGGCGCGGATCGAATCCGTACCCAGCGACGGCCCAACCGTACGCTCTTCCAGGTACTTGATGCCTGCAGGGAGTGCGCCTGAGTTCAGGATCATCGCGAGATCTTTCGAGGACTGAGCGTCCATGTGCCCCCGGATCTGGACCTGATCGCGAATGGGCTCGTCGATGGTTGCTACTTCCCTTACCTTGCCGTCGAGCACCACGCCCAGGCTGTCTTTGACGTGCGCCGACGTGAAGCTGAAGAAGCGCTGGCCGCCCTCGCCGGTCAACTGAAAGTCGACGTCAGACTGGCCATTCTGGTCCGTTCCGGGCGCAGCATGACGCAAATCTTTACCGCTGATGGCGGAGGCGCGCGACACCAGGAACCACTGCTCGCCCTCGGCCCGACCGCCCAGCGTGTTCCCCTGGACCAGCATCTGGTCCGCCGGCAGAATTCCACCGTTAGCCTGCAGCGCGGCCTGCTCGCTCGGGTACGCCTGGCCGAACACCTGCTTGATCTCAAGCATGGCGGTGTTCTGCATAATCTCTTTCACGCGTCCAGGATCGTCGACGCCGGGTAGCTGCACCAGAATCTGGTATTGGCCTAGACCGTGCTCCTGGATCGTGGGTTCGCTCACACCCAGCGAATCGATGCGATTGCGGATGGTCTCGATTGCCTGCGTGACGGCCTTATTCTTCAGGTCCGACAACATTTGCGGTTTCATCGACATATTCCAGGCATTGTCGGCGCCGCCGCTGATCTGGTACTCGGGCAGGCGGTCTTGCACGATGCTCAACAGGTCCGTTCGCGCGCCTGCCTGCACGCCCTTCAATACGATGTGATCGGGATTGTTCTGCTGATCGGGTTGGGTGATGTCGGTGTAGTCGATCTTGCGGCTGCGCAGCTGGTCTTTAAGAACTTCGATGGCGTTTTGCGCATCCACATTGACTGCGTCGTTGACCTTCACCTGCAGAATTAGGTGCGTGCCGCCCCGCAGATCGAGGCCGAGATGAATATGGTCGGTCATCGCGGTCAGCAGACCTTGGCCGGAAAAGCTCTTCGGAACGCCGAAGATTCCGAACAGAAACACGAGCAGCACGCCGATGATGAGTCCGAACTTCGTTAGAAAATTCTTGTTCATAGGAAAAACTTCGAGTTTCTAGTTTCTACTTTCCGGTTTCCAGAAACCCCCAGGTCTCACAAAGGAGCCGAACTGGAAACAGGAAACTCGAAACCAAGAACTTTACTTTTTCACTTCTTCCTCAGTCGTGGTCACGTGCACCACCGACGCCTTGGTGACTTCCATGCGCAGGTTGTCCGGCGGCACGCGCAGATGAATTGCATCATCCTTGAGCGCAATAATCGTGCCCCGCAGCCCACCGCTGGTGGTTACTTTGTCGCCGGTTTTGAGCTGATCCAGCATGCCTTGCCACTTTTTCTGGCGGCGCTGCTGAGGAAGAATCAATAGAAAATAAAAAATGGCGAAAATGAAGATAATGGGGGCAACACCCAGCCATCCCATACCCCCGCCACCGAGCTGCAACGCCAGTAAGTATTGCATAGCTTTCCAGATCTACATGCGGATGCGTCCGCGAAAATACGCCCGCTCGCCCATTTGCTCTGCGGGAGCTGTTATCTCACCACGGGGTTTGGATCGACTTCGGCCGGGTTCCTTCAGCTTTCAGGCTTACATCCGGGGACATCTACGGTTTCGGTCGAGACCAGACACCAGAAAGAAAACCGGACTATTCCCCAAGTGAAATAGCATGCCGTACCCGCCTCATAGTGTCAAGGTAGAAGCTCAGGTTGTGGATGGTATTCAAGACCTGCGCCAGCACTTCGTTCGAAGCATAAAGATGACGTAAATAGGCTCTGGAGTAGCGCTGGCAGACGCGGCAGGGGCAATTTGGGTCTAGGGGACCTGGATCCTGAGCATAGCGGGCCTGTTTGATCGAAACCCTCCCCTCGGACGTAAAAAGCAACCCGTGCCGGGCTGCCCGGGTGGGCAGAACGCAATCCATCATGTCGACGCCAAGTTTTGCATACTCAACAATTTCTTCTGGAGTGCCCACCCCCATGACGTAGCGAGGCTTGTCCGCGGGCAAGTGTTCGACGGTCGATTCGACCATCTCGCGGGTCAGTTCGCGAGGCTCGCCCACGCTGAGTCCGCCGATGGCATAGCCAGGAAACCCGATCTCGACCGTCCGCAAAGCCGATTCCCGTCGCAGCTCGCGGTCCATTCCCCCTTGCACAATGCCGAACAAAGACTGCGTCTGGTCGTTAGTATTGTCATTCCTCGCAAAGCGAGGAACCTGCTGTTCGCCGGCAGCATCTCCGTCCTCACCCAGCTGATAGCTGAAAGCTGAAAGCTGAGAGCGTCCCCAAGGCACCTCCTGCTTATGCTCTTCAAAATACTTCCTGCTCCGCGCCGCCCACCTCGTCGTCAACTCCATCGAAGTCCGCATGCGGTCCCGATCCGCCGGGAACTCCGTACACTCGTCAAACGCCATGATGATGTCAGCACCTAGGCCGATCTGCGCTTGCATAGCGCTCTCGGGGCTGAAGAAATGCGAGGAGCCGTCGAGATGCGAGCGAAACGTGACTCCTTCTTCGCTCACTCTGCGCAGCTCATTCAGGCTGAATACTTGAAATCCACCCGAGTCCGTCAGGATGGCGCGCCGCCACGACATGAACTGGTGCAGCCCGCCCATCCGGCGAACCGTCTCGACACCGGGCCGGAGATACAGGTGGTAGGTATTACCCAGTATGATCTGCGCGCCCAGCTCTTCGAGAATGTCCTGCGACACTCCCTTGACCGACGCCACCGTTCCCACCGGCATGAATACAGGAGTTTCGATTTCGCCATGTGGCGTGGTCATCCGCCCAAGGCGCGCTCTGCCACTGGTTCTTTCAAGGTGAAACGCAAGAGACATGTGTTAGGGATTGTAGCAATCGCGAATGATCGCCCGTCGCCGCTCGCCACCACGACTCCTGGAGCCCCGGACGCTTCGTCCGCGGGGGATGCGCTACAACTCGCAGCACGCGATCGAGGCACTCGCCCAGCGGACGAGGGCTTCCGCTCCACCAGAGGCCTTCACACACTCAGGAGAACTATGTCCGCCTCAATCTTTCCCTCGCGAATCGTGACCCGCGCCACGCTTAGCGGCAATGTGAATCTTCTCGGACCCGCGCTGCCTGGATTGAGATAAAGCACACCATTCTTGCTCTCTTGCTTCGGCGTGTGCGTGTGGCCCGAGATCACCACTTTGAATCCAGCCGCTTCTGGCTTCAGATCAAGCTTCGTCAAATCATGCAGCACATAAATGGAAACGCCGCCGATCTCGACGGCTTCAGTCTCCGGTAGTTTGTGTGCCCACGCCTGTTTGTCGACGTTCCCGCGGATCGCGGTCATTGGAGCGATGGCCGCGAGTTGGGGAAGAATATCCGGCGCCCCTACATCGCCGGCGTGAATGATGTGCTCGGCCTCTCGCAGTGCTGCGAGTGCCTCGGGCCGAAGCAATCCATGCGTGTCGGAAATGACACCGATCAGGATAAGCGGCTCTCAGTTTCGGGAGTCCAACAATTTGTTTATCTCCGCATGAGACGGAGCAGCCGCCAGCGATTCGTAAGTACCGCTGATCGTCAGTTCTTCGGCCACGCGGCGCAGACATCCCAAAGTAGCACGCATTGGTCCAGAGCCCAGACTCACTCGCGCCACTCCAAGCGCCTGCAGTTCTCGGACGGAAGGCGAGCCTGGCCCAGCCAGGATGTTCACCGGAAAACCTAGATCAGCAACCAGGCGGGAGATGGTTGCTGTGTCGCGCAAGCCGGGGGCAAATAAGCAATCGGCGCCGGCATCGCGGTAGGCGCTCAGACGACGGACGGTCTCATCATAGCGGCCTCCCGGCTCTCCCACCTGCAGAAGAAACACGTCAGTGCGAGCGTTCAAGACCAAGGGAATGCCTCGGCTCGCCGCAGCCTGGCGTACCGCGTGGATTTTCTCGAGTTGCGCCGGCAGATCTGCAAGCGAATTCCCGGACTCGCCAGGCGCATCCTCCAGATTCATGCCAACCGCACCGGCATCGATGACACCCAACGCCGTGCGCTCCGCATCTTTCGCCGAGTGACCGTATCCCGACTCGACATCGGCGGTGACGGGCACTTTCACGGCGCGAGCAATGCGCGCAAGTGCCGCTAACATTTCTTCACGTGGAATCTTCTGACCGTCGGGATATCCCAGCGAAAACGCCACCCCGGCGCTGGTGGTTGCAACCGCGCCAAATCCTGTTTCTTCAATGATGCGGGCGCTGGCCACGTCCCAGACATTCGGCAGCAAAAGCACTTTGCTGCCACCGTGCATCGCGCGGAAACCTTCTGCTTTCAATTTCTGTTCGGAGATGTCCATACTCCGGATTTGATGCTCCTAGGTTCGTAGGCTCTTCATCTTTTCGACGAACCGCCTGACACTTACCACGGCCCGCCCCACCGTGCCGCGACCGATCTCCTGCACGCCGTCGACAGCGGTAACCCGCAAGGTATAGAAACGCCCATCGAAAGATTCCAGTATTGCCTCCGCTTGGATGCGCGCACCGACGCCGCTGGCACCGCGATGCTCGATGTGAATCGAAGTGCCTACCGTGATCTCGCCGCTCTCGCAATACGGTTGCAGCGCGCGAAACGCCGCCGTCTCCATCAAGCGGATCATGTCGGGCGTCGAATACACTGGCGGCAGCTCGGGATGGTGCGAGGTCAGAGTATGCTGGACTTCAACCGTCTCTTCCGCTTGGCCGCTCGCGCCGAGGGGAACATCTTTCGCCATGATTGAAAGCCTGCCAAAAGAAATGAGCCAACGATTTTGCCGAATCATTGGCTCGAACTTCGCTTCGAACGTTCGAACTAAGCTGCCAATGCCGTCCTTCTCGCTTCAATACCGTCGAGAGCACGCCACAGCATGCGGGCTGCATTCTCAGCAGCATTCAGAGCTTTTTCGGCATTTTCGGGACTGACGGAGACTCGTTTTTCAAGCTGTTTGCGCCACACGCGCGAGTGATAGACATCGGCTGTCGCATGCAAAGAAAAATAGCCGCAGGTTTTGTCATCTGCGCCATACATCTCACGCAGCCCACGTTCTTTCTCCTGCGCAACCCGCGGCACCTGCGACTCATACGCATAGAATGCAGCCAGCACCTCTTCATCGGACCCCGTCATTCGCCACGCGATGGAAGTGACTGATGAGCTCCCGAACCTCCGGCACGGGATTGTGCCCCTCCAAGTTGCGGCTCGACCCCATGCCCTCGGCGAAGTCCAGCCACAGCTCGGAGTGTGGCACCGAATCCATCCCACCCTGCCCATCGCCTTTCTCGTCGCACATGTTGGCTAAAACTGCCTGCCGCGCCTCGCCTTCTTCCAGGCGCAGCGCGAACGCAGCCAAATACGAAGGAAACGCCTCCACGTGATGGTAGTAGTCCTTCGCATATTCCCGGAGGTCGTCGCGCGTCAGCTCGCCCGCCGACCACGCCTTGTAAAACGGATGGCAAAGCAGGTCATACGTTGCGATACGCGCATCCAGTTGCTGCACGAATTCAGCAGTATTCATGACGTTCCCCTTTTCCAAAACACGTTCACTATAACTATAAAGTCAACTCGCGAGTCAGTGACCCGGACCATTATCGTTTGCGGCAACCCTTGTCGGACGCTTCCCGAACAAACTCCTGCAGTTGGCCTTGCTTTTGCCTCTCCAGCAGATCGTCGAGAGACTTGGACCGCGCTTCCGGGTTCTGCTGCAGGATCGCGTTATAGGCATTCAACGCGCCTTCCACCGCGGACACGAATTGAGCCAATCGGTCGTTCGCCTTCTCCGGATTCTCAATCGTGAAAGCCGCCCCGGCGAAAGTCAGCTGTCTGAGGATCTCGCCGTGGTAGGGATATTTCTTCTCCTTCATAAAACCATCGAGCGTGTCTGAACATAGTTCCGAATGAATGTCCGGCGCCTGGATCAGCCAAAGCAGGGCCCACTCCCGATCATTGGTCAAACCCGCATCGAGCGGATCCTTTTCCAGCAGGTGTGTGATCTCAAGGAAACGATCCCGCTCCTCTTGGGTCGATGGGCCGCGCGTCTGTACCTGCTGCGCCGCGGAGGTCACGACAAACCCCGCCACTGTTATGGCGATCGCAACCCGCATCACGGTATTTCTATTCATATCGACTCTCGACTTTACTCGCCAAATGCCCACTCTAGCACAACGTACCAAGCTTCAAGTTGCTACAATCCAGAGGTACGGATTCATTGCACCGGAGTTGTTTCTTCAGTCGCCATGCCGTTCACCGAACAATTTGACCTAGTGGTAGTCGGCGCCGGACATGCCGGATGCGAGGCCGCCATGGCCGCTGCCCGCATGGGACTAAAGACCGCGCTTTACACGCTGAACGTCGACCTGATCGCACAGATGTCATGCAACCCGGCCATCGGCGGAATTGCCAAGGGACATCTCGTCCGCGAGGTCGATGCCCTCGGCGGAATCATGGGAGAGATCACCGACGCGGTTGGAATCCAGTTCCGCCTGCTGAACACGTCGCGTGGTCCGGCGGTGTGGTCTCCGCGGGCGCAGTGCGACAAGCAGGCCTACCGCCTGAAAATGCGCGAGGTGTTGGAGTCGCAGCCGAATCTGAAAATTAAGCAGGCGGAAGTGGCGGATTTGATCGTGGAAGAGTTGTCGGTCGCCGGTGGTTCGTCGTTGGTCAACTCACGCGAGACCGGAGAATTTGCCAACGACCAACGACCAATGACCCACGACCGCCTGCGCGTCCTCGGAATCAAACTCCGTGACGGCCGCACCGTCGGCGCATCCGCCGTCATCATCACCACTGGAACTTTCCTGAATGGCCTCATCCATTGCGGCGAGCAGCAGTATCCCGCCGGACGCTCTGGCGAACCGAATGCCGTCCTGCTCGGCGAAGCCCTGAAGAATCTCGGCTTGCGCGGATGCCGCCTCAAGACCGGCACACCGCCTCGCCTCGACGGACGCACCATCGACTGGTCGCGATTCACCGTGCAACCCGGTGACATCGACCCCACGCCCTTCAGTTTTCGTACGAAGCGCGTCGCGCATCACGACTCGCAGGTTCCCTGCTACATCGCCTGGACCACCGCCGAGACCCGCCGCATCATTCGCGAAAACGTACATCGATCCCCGATGTACAGCGGCCAGATCCAGTCAATCGGCCCGCGCTACTGCCCATCGATCGAAGACAAGATCGTGAAGTTTCCCGACAAGGAGATGCACCAACTCTTCCTCGAGCCCGAAGGCCTGAACACGCACGAGATCTACGTCAACGGTATGAGTACTTCGTTGCCGGTAGATGTCCAGCTGCAGATTCTAAAATCGATCCCTGGCCTTGAGAATGCGGACATGCTTCGTCCCGGCTACGCGATCGAGTACGACTCGGTCGATCCCACGGAGCTTGAGCGCACGCTCGAAACCCGCAAGATTGCCGGCCTTTTTCTCGGTGGACAGATCAACGGCACCTCCGGCTACGAAGAAGCTGCGTGCCAAGGTTTGATGGCCGGCATCAACGCGGCGTTACAGGTCAAGGGCGAGCCGCCGCTGATCCTCGACCGGACCGAGGCCTACACTGCGATCCTGATCGACGACCTCATCTCGAAGGGCACGAACGAGCCCTATCGCATGTTCACGTCGCGCGCCGAGTTCCGCCTGCACCTGCGCATCGACAACGCCGACCGCCGCCTGACCCCGCACGGCCGCCGCGTAGGACTGATCTCAGACGAAGCATGGGCAGACTTTCAAGCTAAGCTGAAGCGGCTGGCAGAAATGAAGAAGCTGCTGGAAGGCACGCGACTGACAGTTGAAATGTCAGGTGAACTCTTAGAGAGTTGTCGATCCGACGAAATATCAAAGTCTTGTCATTCCGAGAAGCGCAGCACCGAGGAACCTGCTGTCGCCGGTAGCGCGTCGACTGCCGGCAATTGGAATTCCGCAACCGGCCAGACGCTGGCGCAACTCCTCAAGCGCCCCGAAGTCACGATCGAACAACTGGTCCCGATCCTGCGCGACCTCGATACCAGTTTTTTCGAAAATGAAATCCGTGTGAATGCGCACGAATCCGCAGCCGGTCTTTCTTCTTCCGTGCGCAACGAACTCAAATCCGTGGAAACCGAAATAAAATACGAAGGCTACCTGCTACAGCAGCAACGAGCCATGGAACGCCTGAAGAAATCCGAGCAGAACACCATCCCGCACTGGTTCGATTACTGCTCGGTCAGCGGCCTCTCACGCGAGATGCAGGAGAAACTCAGCAAAGTCCAGCCTCGCACTCTGGGTCAAGCTTCGCGCATTCCAGGAGTAACCCCGGCAGCCGTGTCCCTGGTGAACGTCTACATCGAAATCCAAGCCCGCCGCCGTGAGCAGGCTGCCGCACTCTAGGTGTTGTACGTCTTTGCGTCCTTCGCGAATGTTCTTGCGAACTTTGCGGTTAAAGGCTTTGTGCGGGCGCCGAGAAAAGTCTCTAACCGCAAAGAAGAATCCGTAAAGATCACGATGAAAATCCCCGATCTATGGCCGCGAATCCTGCTTAGCCTGCAATTCTTCCGCCAGCTTTAGCTCGCTTTCCGCTTCGTCTTTCTTCCCCATATCGCGATAAGCCTGCCCCAGCAAATGATGCGTCGTCGGATTATTCGGATCCATCGTCGCCGCCCGCTGCAGAGCCCGCACCGCCAGATCAAACTCGCCTTTTTTTTCCAGCACCTTGCCCATCAAAATGTACGGCCCGGTCGAAGTCGCGTCGAGCCAGATGGAGCGCTGCAGCAACCGCTCCGCATCCTCATATTTCAGGACGCGCGAATAAGCGTCAGCCAGCTTGTAATACGTTGCGGCGTGCGCGGGATTGATGGCCAGCTCTTTCTGAAATTCCACGATCGCCTCCGGCACGCGCGACTTGTAGAGATACAACTCGCCCAGCAGAAAATGCACCAGCGGTAATTTCGGGTCCAGTGTCGCAGCCTTCTGCGCATATTCTTCCGCGACTGGGTCGTACTCCTGGCGCAGCAACATGCGTGCAGTAAATAAATATGCCGCGGCGGAATCCGGTGGCACTTCGAACATTTTTCCGAACGCTTTGCGCGCCTGCGGATAATCTTTCGTTTGGATGTAGCAAATGCCAAGAATGTAAGCTGCGTCGACATTGGCTCTCGAAAACCATCCCTGCACTTTTTCGAGTAACGGAATCGCGTCCGCCGGATGCCCGCCCAGGTAGTACGAAAGCCCTAACAACTGCACCGCCTCGCTGTTCGCAGGGTCGGTCGCTACAGCCTTCTTCAGATATTCGATCGCCCTGGGGAAATCGCTCTTCTTGTAAAACGCCGTGCCCAATTCGAGAGCAAGGCCCTTGGTGGCGGGATCCTTCGCCTCGATTGTTTGCAAAGCCGCAATAGCCTCATCAAGCCTGCCCTGCTGCATCAGCTTTCGCGCATCGGAAAAATCCGAGGGAGCCCCTGGGGAAGCTTGTAAAGGCTGAGCAGACGGTGCCTCAGGAGTTGGCTGCTGAGCCATGCCCGGCACGGAAAATATTGCAAAGACGGCAAACGATCCCGCGAGGCGAACGACTCGAAAAAAGAAAGACAACCGCTGCATACCGAGGATTAAAGCACAAAACCCAATGGCGTTTGGGCGGCCCAAGCTCCCAAGGCCATTCTAAGGAGCCAGAGATTTCTTCGCGGACTCTGCGACGTCTTAGCGAACTTTCCCGTCAAAGGTTATTGATCTTGCCCAGCCACAAACCTTAAACCACAAAGAACGCAAAGACCGCCTCCCGCAGCACTCTCTGAGCCAGCCGTCAATGCGTTTCCATTTCCTTTATCAACACCTCGAGATTTTCTTTCGCGAGCTTCTGATCGGGATCAATCTGCAGCGCACGCTCAAAATGCGATTTCGCCTCGGCAAAGTGCCCAGTCTCCGCCAGTGCCGCTCCCAGATTCGCTTCCGCATTCGCATCCTCCGGACGCAGCTTCGAAGCTGACTGGAACTCCCGTGCCGCGCCTTCGAAATCATCCTGCGCCGCCAGCGCGATCCCCAGGTTGTAGTGCGCTTCGAAATAATCCGGACGAGCCTTCAACGCCCTCTGTAAATAAGCCGCTGCCTGATCCGCGTGCCCCGCAGCCGTCAATGCCGCTCCCAGAGCGTTGTTCACAGCGGTATCTGCCGGCCGCAACCGCACCGCCGCTTCATATTCACTGACGGCAGCGTCAAGCTTGTCCGCTGCCTGCAGCATTGCGCCGAGGTTGTAGTGCGCTTCAAAATCGGCAGGATTGTTCTCGATGTCATGCCGCGCCAGCCCCTCCTGAAGTGCCATCCGCGGATCACCCCGCGCCGCATCGAAATTCACAGGCAACACCTGCAACCACAAGTGGCACATCTCATCGGTCGATCGATTCCCAGCAACCACACGTACCGGAGGATGGTTCGGATTCAGCGGATTCTCCTCCGAGTTGTCGTATGTGTACCGCAAGCTCACCGTCGTCCCCTTAGGCAGCAGCAGGGGCTCCGCATAGCGATATACGGCCTGCCAGTTCAAATTCCAGTGAGGAATGTGAATGAGCGTCTTTTTGGTGCCGTCGGGCAACGTGGCCAGAGCCTGAATATCTTTCCCCAGATAGTGCGCATGCGGATAAATCGCGAGCAGCTCGACATCGACCGGCAGCGTGAAGTCATCGGTGACCACAAGATTTTTCTGCCCGGCCGGAATGTCGAGCTTTGAATCGTCTTCCAATTGCAGCAGCATCGGCACCTTCGTCGCCGGATGCGGCGTGAAATAGAGTCCAATGCTTGGCTGAATCACTTCCGGCTTTCCTGATGGTTGCAGATGCGTGTTAAGAATCAGATCCGTGCCCGGATCGAGACGCATCGCCATCCCCTCGGGCTCGACATAAGGGATCGTCCCCGGTTTCCAGAACAGCAGATGGCTGTCGGGATCGAACACCTGCGACTCGATGCGAATTTCCATGCCTCCGAAACCAGCGCCCGGCACGGATTCGCGCTGTCGCAACTCGCCGGTTCGATCGACCAGAATGTTGGCATGATGCACGAAGCGCTTGTCGCCTGGACGAATCTCCACCGCCTTCACCCAGCGCGTCTGCTTTTCATGCCCGGGAACAGCCGGGACCGGAAAAATAAAATTCCAGTACGTGTCCGTGCCCTGCGGTGGAAGCACCAACGGTTTACTCGCCGTCAAAATCAGATCGGGCTTTCCGAGCCGCCATCCCTCGACAAATTTCGGCTGCGCCGGCAGGTCAGCCGCCGCTCCTTCAACCGCTCCCTGCTCGACCCAACGTTGAACAAGATTGATTTCCGCCTCGGTCAAGCGAAGCTCATCGGCAAACTTTAGTTCCTGCGGCTCCGGCAACCACGGCGGCATGGCGCGCGATCGAGTCACCTCGGCGATCTGCCGCGCGTGCTTTTTCGCGTCTGAATATGTCAGCAACGAAAACGGCGCGGCCTCTCCCGGGCGATGACACACCGCGCAGGATTGAAACATGATCGGCGCGATATCGTGATTGAAGGTGACCTGCCCCGCAACGCTGGACGACTGTGCAGCCTGCCTTGGGGTTGTCCTCGCGAAAAGCACTCCGAGCGCTCCGAGCAGCATGGCAGCTGCAAACCCAGTGCGGGACGTCATTCCAGATCCGAAATGTAGCATCCCACTCCTCTGACTTCACTCTTCTCCACAGCCTTGCCCGCGGCCGCCGCGCGGATCGCGTCCTCGAGTTCGTGCGTAGTGGCCGCGGGACGCGCGCTGCCCGGTTCGACATACCAATCGTCGATGCGTCCGTCGTAAACAAGTTCGTGATTCCTGTCGAATACCGCGACCTCGGGAGTAATCTGCACGTGGCTCAATTTGACCAGCGCATGCTCGGGATCACGCAGCGCGGGCACGCGATAACCGTAGTCACCGAGGTATTTGCGAATCGCCGACGGCGAGTCGCTCTTATCAGGATATACGAGCCAGAACATGGCTTTGCCAGCGTTGCGCTTGCTGATCTCCTGGATCACCGGAGCGTAGCGGCTGGACACGGGGCAGTCCATCCGCAGGAAAACCAGCACCACAATCCTGCCTGAATCGGCCGCGAGCGGATTCACCGTGTGGCCTTCCAGATCCTGAACAGTTCGTTGTCCGATGGCAAAAGCCGACGAGATCAGCAGCGCGATCACCGCCAGAGGGAAGCGAAGATGGGAGCCCGCCACTGACATGAGGGAACGCACGTTGACTCTCTGAGGATTCTAAGAGCGTCCCGCATCAGTGTCCATCCCTGCGCCGCTCCAAAGGCGCGGAAACAGAAATCCGGTGTTCCGCCGGTAAGAGTCATAGTCGGGCCCGAATTCGGTCGCCAGCAGTCTTTCCTCGCGCAGCGCCTTGCGCGAGTGTGCCGTCAGCACGAGCGCAACTGCGACCACTCCGCGCCACTCGCCAACCACTAGAGCCGTCCCGGTGGTGGCCAGCAGCATTCCGGTATAGATGGGATGCCGTACAAATCGATACGGCCCCGAGCGAATGAGTTCATGCCCCTCTTTCAGGGTCACACGCGCACTCCAGAATCGTCCAAGACAATAGCGCGCCCAGATCGCGATCGCAACGCCAAGGATTGTCAGCAGAATTCCAGTCCAGGCAATCCGCGCGTCAACCGGCACAAAGCGAAACCGCAGGAATCTGATTCTCCCCCGTTCAGAAAACAGAAGGCTGAACGCCAGCACCATCACTACAAGCGTAACGATGCGATCGGCGGATTTTTCGGTTACTTTGGTGCGCTTCACGCGCAGAGCAGTAATCGCCCAGTACGCTGCAAAGACCCACCAGGGAAGCATTCCGATCTGCCACAACGTTAGGGATTTCATGCGGCGTCTCTTTCGTTCGGGCGGGAGAACCCGCTATTTCGCGATTCGGCGCAGGTGCCGGACCCACTCCAGTTCCATCTCAAGCTGCTTTCTGCTATGGCGGATGATTTCTCCGCCGAACTTCCCCAAGTCCATGTGTTCTTGCAGAGCTTCGAATTTCTGGTCGCGCTCCAGAAGATATGTCTCGCGCATCGTGAGAATCTTTTCGCGAATCACCGGCTTGAGCGTTGGAAATAGTCCCACACGCAGGTGGAAAGCGCTCTGCGAAGCCGCGTCCGAGTCACTGAACTGACTCAGGCGATCGAACAAGCTGCGGCGGCCATCGGCCGTTAACGCGTACATCTGCCGGGTCTGGCCGCGTTCTCCAGAAACCGCTTTCTTACTGACCCAACCTTCCTCCAGAAACCGGCGCAACATGGGATACACCAGATTGTTGTGCAGTGCGCCCTGCCCCATGATCCAGCCGGTTTCCCGCTTGAGCTGGTAGCCATACTTTGGACCCGGCAGCATCATGGCGAGGAGTGATAGGTCATTCATGATAGTGTCAAATATGATCTAATCACAAAGCACCGTCAAGAATCTTCTTGAATTCCTAGGCCTGCGTTTGCCTTCCCTACGCGTCGGGCGGGACGGCGGCGCTACAATGGGCGCAGCATGATTGCCCATTTGCGCGGAAAGCTGCTGGCGAAACATCCCAACCAGGCTATCGTCGAGACGGCCGGGGTCGGCTATGACATCACCATTACCGTGCCCACATTTTCCGATTTACCCGCGGCCGGCGCTGAGGTCGCGCTGCACATCCACACCCACGTGCGCGAAGACGCGATCGCTCTCTATGGATTTCTCCGACCTGCCGAAAAATTGCTCTTCGAGAAGCTGCTGACAGTAAGTGGAATAGGCCCCAAGCTGGCCATCACGATCCTGAGCGGCATGGCCGCCGACGAAATGGTGGGAGCGATTCGCGGAAATGACGTGGCGCGCCTGACGCGCATCCCCGGCATCGGAAAGAAGACCGCAGAACGCATGGTACTGGAACTGCGCGACAAGTTGCCGCAGCTCGCGACGCCCGCCGTGCCCCTGCTTTCGACGATGAACGCAACCGAAGAAGACGTTCTCTCCGCGTTATTGAACCTCGGCTATCAACGGCCCACCGCGGAAAAAGCGCTGGCCGTGGCTACTAAGAACGGCCCAGCCGGATCGTTCGATGCCCTGTTCCGCGACGCACTGGCGGCACTGTCGAAGTAAACTACAGCCGGGCACTCGTTACTACTTTCCGATGCAGAAAGTGCTGAAGATTAAATTCAGAATATCGTCAGTCGTCGTCGCGCCCGTGATCGCATCCAGCGGACGCAGCGCGTTATAGAGATCGAGCAGCAACATCTCATGCGGAATTTTTTCCGCCACCGCGGTCCTCGCGGCATCCAGCCCGCCAAGTGAATCGTTGATCAATCCCTGATGACGTACATTGGTAAGAAATCCCGGCTCCGGACTTCCTGTCTCACCGCCAATATGCCGCAGGATCGCATCGCGCAATTCGCCAATGCCCTCACCGCTAACAGCCGAAGTAAAAACCATCTGCCCGCTCCCCACTGCCCACTGCCCACTGATTCCCAGATCGCCCTTGTTCCCCACTACAATCACCGGCCGATTCTCAGCCTGGCGCAAAAGCTCCGCATCTTCGGCAGTCTCCGCCTGCGAAGCATCCATCACGACCAGCACGAGATCGGCATCAGCCAGCGCTTCCATCGATTTGCGAATGCCGATCGCCTCGGCCTCGTCGAGCGCCTCGCGAATGCCCGCCGTATCGACCAGCCTGACCGGGATGCCCCCAATCGCCACCGTTTCGCTCACCAGGTCCCGTGTAGTCCCCGGCGTCGCCGTGACGATAGCGCGCTCGCGCTCGACCAGCCGGTTAAACACACTCGATTTCCCCACGTTCGGACGCCCTACGATGGCAAGCGTCAAACCTTCATGCACGATCTTGCCGTAGGCAAAAGTTGCGCTGAGTTGATCAAGCGGCGCGCGGACCGCGGCTATGTGATCAAGGATCACGGCGTCGGGCATGACCGAAACATCATCTTCCGCGAAATCAACTCCCGCTTCGAGTGTGGCGATCAGTTCGACTAGCTTTTTCTTGATGGGATCCAACCGCCGCGAGAGCGCGCCGTCAAGCTGCTGCGCCGCAACTTTCGCCTGATACAAAGTCTGCGAGTCGATCAGATCGCGCACCGCCTCGGCCTGCGCAAGGTCGATACGCCCGTTAAGAAATGCACGCATGGTAAACTCACCGGGTTCAGCCAGCCGTGCCCCTGCCGCTACACACAATTCGACGGTGTGCCGCAGCACCACGGGCGACCCGTGCGCGGATATTTCGACGATGTCGTCAGTAGTGTAAGAGTGCGGCGCAGCGAAATAAGTAACCACAACTTCGTCGATGCGCCCACCCAGCGCAGACTCCGGAGGGTGCCCCATTCCAGCCGCGCTTTTTGCGCCTAGATTGGGGGTTTTTACTTCCTCTGTAGTAGGTTCCGGCTCGATCAGTTCGCCAAACACAGCTCGCCCCGGCTCCAACTCATGTCGCATCCGCAGCATTGCAAGCACAATCTCCCGTGCCCGCGCCCCGGCAAGCCGGACGACTCCGATCCCGCCGCGCCCCGCCGGCGTAGCAATCGCAACGATAGTGTCATCCAGGTTCATCAAGGTAAGTTCACGCGCCGATTGTAATGGGTAAATCGTCGTTGGTCGTGGGGCGCTGGTGGTTGGCAGAATCCAGATGTGCCGCGGCTCGTTTGGCTCGTGACTGCAGAAGTAAGAACGATCCGGGCCGGCCGCAACCCAGTCGGCATGGGCCGGATTCTTACAAATCTGCCGAGCGAACTGTCGCTACGTTCCCTCGTTTTCGCTGGCGGGGCGCCCGCGCCAAATTACCGCGCCACCTTCTCAATCTCTCCCCGCAACTCCGCGTACGGCACCGCCCCGGGATGGTACCAGGCCACTTTCCCCGCGCGGTCCAGCAGCACCAGTGTCGGCGTCGTCGACGCGCCATAAGTATCGAAGTTGTATTTGCTGATCGGCACCGGCATGTCGAGCAATCCTCCGTAAAAGCGATGCCGCACTACATCGATGTAAGTGAGTTCAGCGCTCGGCGCGGCGCGCTCAAGCTGCGCCGTGTAGCCGTAGAGACGCGTCGGGCCGATCACCTTCAACCCCTTCGCCGCGTATTCCGAGCGCAACTGCGTAATGATGGGAGCCTCAGCCTTGCAGTCCCCGCACCAGTGCGCCCAAAAGAACAGCAATACTGGAGACCCTTTGAGTTCGGCCTCGGGTGGCAACTTCGCACCCAGAGATTCATCCGCCTTCAACGCCGGAGCAACTTTGCCATCAAACGACAACAAATTGAGGTTCTTCTGCAGCCGGGCCCGGATCGACGTTGTCCCATACGTGCGCAGAGCCGTTTGCAGCAGAGCGGCGGCCTGCGTCCTCTGTCCGCGCGCTGCCAGCGCTTGAGCTTCGACTTCCAGCGCCGCGCCCAGCGCAATCGGCAGATGCGGCTCCGCGTCCAGCGGACGCTGCTTCAATAAATCGGCGGCCATGGCTTTCGTCTGCTTCGCGTATCCGGCAGCCTGCTCATATTGGCCCTGCTGGAGAGCGGCACGTCCCAGCCACGAATAGGCTTCGAGATATTCAGGATTGATGCCTTGCCGGCTGCGATAAGAATTCAACGCGGCCTCAGCCGTCGAATAATTGTTCTGCTCCAGGTCGGAGCGAACATCGTCAATAATCCCCGCCCACGCCGAAGCCGTGAGCGCCAAAGTCACCAGCAATATCCGAAAACGCATGCTCTTATGATGAGACTTTCGCCAAAAGTTGGCAAATGATCGTAGCCTAGCCATCCCCGCAGTCGGCGCGAGGGCATCTCAGAGCACGCACCCGGGTACCGCCGCTGCCGTTCCTCACTGTACGAATTTCCTGTTAGCGGTCAAAGTCTCTTGATTTCCACGCAAGAGCAACAGACTTTAACTGCCGAGACGCGGAGTTCCCACGCGGAGTTCGAGGAAAAATTCAAATTGCGCCACTGCGAATTTCGGGCTCAGAACCACCATTAAACCCACCAGTGGGGGTTCCAACAACATACGCCGTTTCAATTGTTTAGATCGTATCGTTCGAGAATTATGTGGCATTTGGCAGGAGCTTTTCGTAAAATATAAGTGCGTTTGATCTTTGAGTTTTTCCGCAGTAAAGTATCTCCGCTCAACCCAGCGTGTGACCTGCCTGCAGAAGATTCTGAAAGACTTCAGCGCTACATCAACAAAAAAGGAACAAAGCACCATCATGGAAACAGGAACAGTGAAGTGGTTTAACGACGCTAAAGGATACGGATTCATCAGCCGCCAGAATGGCGAGGATGTTTTCGTCCATTTCTCCGCCATTCAGGCCAGCGGCTTCCGCAGCCTGCAGGAAGGTCAGCAAGTGCAGTTTGACGTGGTCAAAGGCCCCAAGGGCTGGCAAGCGGAGAACGTCAAGGGAGTCTAACCGCTTCACAAGCAACAATCCGAAAAAGGCGGCCAGCAATGGCCGTCTTTTATTTTTCCCCGGCTTTCTAATCTTTGGCGCCCGGACCCAATAGGGAGTCGCCGGGTGCCCTATTTCTCGCGCGTTCAGGGCGCGAGAAGCAGGAATTTGTCCGCCGCTGCAAATCTTCCTTGACAGTACGCCTCGTAATAGTACTATACGTACTATGAAAGAAATTTCCCAACTGGGATATGCCCTGCTCGGCTTGATGCACAAGCGCCCCCAGTCCGGATACGACCTGCGCAAGATCTTCTCCTCGACCTCGATGAAGACGTACAGCGACAGTCCCGGCGCGATTTATCCCGCATTGCGCCGCCTCGAAGAGCAAGGCTTGATCCTCGGCAAACTGGATCAAGGTTCCGGACTCCGCCGGCGACAGCTTTTTCGCCTGGCGCCGGCCGGTCTTACCGCACTCAAGAAATGGATCAAGCGCCCCATCACGCGAAACGACTTGCTCTGGGGGCAACAGGAAATAATTCTGCGTTTCGCCTTCGCACATCAGGTTGTCGGTGCGGACGCGGCGCTTACGCTGCTGAAATCGCTGGAAGCTGAACTCGAGACTTACATCCCGGCGTTGCATGAAGAGATGAGAACCATCGAGTCCGTCATCTCGGTCTCAGCCAGACTGGCGTTCGAGTTCGGCATCCGCGGAACCGAGAACTTGCGGTCATGGACTCGCTACGCGATCGCGACTTACGAAAAAGAGATAAGAGGAGGCACATCATGACATTCTCCAAAATAATGTCCCGCGCACTGCTGGCTTTCATCGGCACTTTTGTCGCACAAGTGATTGCGGGAATACTGGTTCCGATGAAGGCCATGCCCGTGGCCCCGCACTTCCTGCTGTGGACACTCCTGAGCAATGCTGCGACCGTCGCCGCGCTTTCTGTCGCCGCCGCGCGCACCGACTGGCGCGGGTGGCGGCTGGGCGTGGCCGTCGCAGCCTTTCCCCCGGCGATCTTCTTCATCAATCTGATCGAAGGGGTTGTCTTTCTGACCAATTTGGATGTGCAATGGGCGAGGCTATTTCTTTTCACTCTGGTCTCGGCAGCCCTTACCGTTCCGGTGTGGATGCTGCTCTTCGGCCGGGGCAAAGACGTTTCTCCGGGTCACTACCATCCGTTCCAGGCGCAGTCGAGAGCCGAGCGCGCCTGGAAGTTTGTGATCTCCAACGTCGCCTACGTCTTTCTGTACTTCGCTGCGGGAACCATCATTTTTCCATACGTAAAAGATTTCTACGCCACCCAGCATCTGCCCTCGACCGTCAATCTTGTTGCATTGCAGTTCTTCGTTCGTGGACCCATGTTGATTTTCTTGTGCTTGGCTCTGGTCCGCATGCTCGGCCTGCCCCGGTTAAGCGGCGCGTTTACGGTTGGAGTCGTCTTCACAATCCTGACCGGAGTGGCTCCGTTACTCATTCCCAACCCTTACTTTCCTGACATCGTTCGCTGGGTTCATCTGTGCGAAGTGACCAGCTCGAATTTTGTTTTCGCCATAATTGTCGCCTGGCTTTGGGGATCTCCGGCAAGGGCTAAGGCCTTGGTCGCAATGGCCGCGTAGTCGTGGCGTACTCCGACCCGGGTTCAAGCCTTACGGGTCGAACACGCACCATTACTTACGAAGTCGATGCGAACGGATTAGTGAAGAAAGATTCCAGCGGGCGTTTCGTGGAGGAGTACGCGTGGTCTGGTTTGGTCCGCGACGGCGCGTCCGTAGCGCCTGATCCGGCATCGACAGACTTTCGTCAGATTTTGTCGCTCGAACCCAACTATCCCTTATCGGTTCCGGATCTCAGCCACGTAATTCCGCTGATCGGCCCGATTACCGACCTGCTCAACTTCTATGCCGACATGACGGTGGCCCGCAACGGACGAGTGGCCCATCCCGGCGACCACTATTACTTCAAAAACGGCACGCCCAACTCGTGGGCCGATGGAAACTACGTCACCCTGGGTCAGGATTCAATCGACTTCGAGGTCACTCTGACGGCCGTGAATACCAACGATGGCACGCTCAGCCTCACGGTTCGCCACGTGCCTCCGGAAAAGCCGCAGATCAGCCTTCCAGTCGACTGGATGAGCGTTCCAGTTGCCGGCGCGCCGAACAATTGGGTGGAAGTTTCTAAAATGCCCGACGGCAAGTTCGCGGCCGCTGTGGGGAAAGAAACCTTCGACGTGGAATTGAGAGTCAGTCTCAAGGACGGACGGATTGTGTCAGGCCTAATCGACAATCCAGTCGAAGTCATGGGGCGGGATTGTACAGACGCCGGGCTGACTTCTTGCGGAGATCCCGTCCGTTATGAGATCCGGCGCCAAATCACGATTGACCAACAGAACCCGCGCCCCTGAGACCCGCGCAGCGGGGCTACTGCTGCATGTCGCGCAGCAGCACCACGTCGGCGTCGTTGTGTCCGCGCACCATCGCCAGCCTGCTCCCATCCGGCGACCAGTGAAAGTCCCAGATGTGCTCCGCCTTGAATGAGGTCAGATATTTGCCTGGCGACCTATCCAGCCGCTGCTGCCACAAGTTGTCCACACCGTTTTCTCGAACCGTATAAACCACCGACTTGCCATCGCGCGCGTAGCGAATCAATCCTTCGCGAGGCCGCTCAAAATCAAGTGACTGGCGGACTGCGCCTGTATCGGTGGCGACCAGCTCAAGTTTTTCTTTGTGCTCGCCCAGATGGTCGACCGTGGCAAAAGCGGCGGTGCTGCCATCGGGAGAAATATCGTAAAAGCCTTCAATCGGCAGGTCTGACAATTTCTGCGGAGCTCCGCCTTCGATTGGCACCTTCATCAGCTTTCCGTTGCCGCCATCGAGGTAATAAACCGAACGCGAATCTGGAGCGCAAACCGGATAGTTGTCCTGTTTGCTATTTGAGAGCTGCTTGAGATTTCCTCCGGCGGCATCCGCGCGCCAAACGTTGAGACTGCCCGTGCCTCCATGCAGGCCGTGGAGAAACACTATATATTTTCCGTCAGCACATTCCCACGGGTCTCCGTTAGCCGAGTCGGACTCCGTGGCGAAGATGCCCTTCGCTCCTGAATCGACGTTGATCCAGTGCAGCGCGTTTTCCTGGTCGTCGATGATCCGGCCGTCCTGGGTCCAGGTCAGGTTCGTGGATTGTGGCGCGGGACCCAACTGCCGCGCGTCGGCGCCGGCGGACCCAGCTGACATCACGAACAGATTCCATCGTTCTTCGCTGAGCACGGTTGCCAGCACCTTACCCGTGGCGGCGACGCTCAGGTCGGAGTAGGTGTTGGTGTCGCGCGTGATCGGCGTCAGCTTGCCTTCGGGGTAGGAAACAAAAGCAATCTGCCACCGCGTATAGTTCGATGCCCCCGCACGGTCCTGCACCAGAACTCCACTGCCATCCGGCATCCAGGTGGGCAGGGTGAGAATATCGTCGGAACTCTGCAGCAAGTGTTGCTGGCCGTTGCTTGTATCGACCACCATCAATCCAGACAGCGCGTCGCCGGGTTGATTCACGGAACACAGAATGATCTTCCCATCGGGTGACCACGCCGGAGCATTGAGCGCTTCGCTGACAGCGCCGCTAGTGAGAACTTTTTCCTCGCCGTTCTCAAGCGAGCGGACGATGAGGCGATACTTTCCCGGCTCGGGATTATCGAATCGCATGAACGCGAGTTTCTTGCCGTCCGGAGAAAACGTGACATTCGAATCGACATCCGATGCCAGCCGCTCGGGTGTGCCGCCCAGAAGCGGAGCACGGTAGAGATATTTCAGCTCCGCGTTGCCCGGATCGCTGCGCACGAAATACAAGTAGTTGCCGTCGGGCGAGAAGCGGACGCCGTTGTATCCAACATCGGCCGGTGGCTGCACCTGCGTCGTGCTGTTGGTCGGAACATTGCGCAGTGACAAGCTGGCCAGACCATTGTTCCGGACCATGCTGAGGATGGAGTTCCCATCGGGCGAGAGCGCGACCAGAACCGCGTCGCCCGTTTCCGTAACTTTGGCCACGGAAAAATTCTGGAATGGCCGCATGCGATGCCGCGTCAGCAGCGAATAGATTCCGTATCCGGCGGCCAACAGCACGACGATCCCCATGACAACGCTCAGGCTTGTTCCAAGTTTGTGACGTCCCGCGGCCGCGACCACCGCGGAGCCCGAGACTGGCCGTGCCAGTTCAGCCGGCGCAGACGAACTGGAGCGCGACGCAACGGACGATGCCACTGGAATCGACGCTGAAGCAGAAGGCGGGGTCGCGCTCTTTTTCCCCGATTCCACGTCGCGCTTGAGCCGCTTCAGATCTCCGCGCAAGTCAGCCGCAGACTGGTAGCGCAGATCGCGATCCTTCTCCAGTAATTTCTCGATGATTTCCTGCAGCTTGGGTGGCAGGGACGAGTTCAATTGCAGCGCCGGCACTGGATCGATCTCAAGAATGGCGTGAAAAACTACAGCCGAAGTCAGGCCGGTGAATGGAAGCTTGCCCGTCGCCACCTGATAGATCACAGTTCCGAGCGAGAACAGGTCTGAGCGCGTGTCGAGTTCCTCGCCGCGAGCCTGCTCGGGCGACATATAGGAGATCGTCCCGACGGTCGCGCCGGGGCTGGTCAGATGCGCCGGGCTGGGCGAGTCTTGCGTCGCGCTGATGGTTTCCATCCTCATCTCGGTGCGCGCCAGCTTGGCCAGACCAAAGTCAAGCACCTTCACGACAGAGCGTTGAGTCAGAAAAATATTCGCCGGCTTGACGTCGCGGTGGATGATTCCCTTGGCATGCGCGGCGTCGAGCGCGTCCGCAAGCTGAATGGCAATTTCAAGCAGCCGGTCGATGGGCATCGGTCCGGTCAGCAACTTCTGGTCGAGACTTTGCCCCTCGAGTAACTCCATCGCGATGAATGACTGCGGCTCGCCGCTCGCGTCGTCCTCGCTCGCTGCATTTTCGACCGCATAGATAGTGCAGATATTGGGATGGTTCAACGCGGACGCAGTGCGCGCCTCAAGCATGAAACGATCGAGCGCGTTTCGATCGCGCGAGAGTTGCGCCGGAAGAAATTTCAACGCGACTTTCCGCCCCAGCGTGAGGTCGTCGGCTTCATAGACAACGCCCATCCCGCCGCTGCCGATGCGGCCCGTGATGCGGTAGTGCGAGATGGTTTGGTTGATCATGTGGCAGGGATTTTATCTTAAGGAGTGATGAGAAGGCCCGTCAACGGAAGTGTTCCTGCAGGAACACTGTGGAAATGTACAGAATCGCGCGGCGCAGGTTGTTGATTCTTATAGAGGCGAAAGACGCGAGCGTGTAGATGCAATGGGTTAGCCTGTGGAAGAAATGTCTACTTTCGAGGACGTTAAAGTACACGAAAGTAGACTTGACTTTCGACCACACGATTCGGTCAGGAGGCGTGCGCCGATGCCACGCCGCCTGTTTAGCCCGTCGAACCGTTTTCTGCGGCCTCTACGGAATCGAAGAAACGAAAGAACTGTTCCACTCGCGTGACTCTCATTGCGTCCCGCACGCGGTTGCAAACCCCGACCAGAGCAAGGGTTCGTGCCGAGTTTTGCCGCGTGACGTAGGCCCCGACTAGCGCACCGATCCCGGCGGAGTCCACGTAGGGGACGTTGGAAAAGTCGATGATGAGGGAATTCGACTGGTCTGCCCGGACTGTGGCCTGAAACTCGAAGAACGTGCCGAGAACCAAGGGGCCGCTAAGATTTAAAATTCGTTGCCCGGGCTGTGTTCCAGACCGGTCTGCGATGCAGAAAGGTTCCTGCTTCATGCGAAAGATATTAACCTCCGCGTAACACGCGATTGTTAATGTCCGATGAATTTATGAGCCTGCGGCCCACGGATTTTGGGGAGCTATTGTGAAGCTGGAAGGGACTGGCTTTGCTCTTTTTCAAGGCGCTCTACCATTTCTTTGGGGAGCCCGTGCAGCAACTCTATGAACGCAGCGTTGGTCCAGCCGAAGCCGACGACGTTCATTTCGTAGCCAAGTTCCACATGTGCTTCCGAGGATCGGGTTACAACGTTGTATTTCTCGCGAATGTTGCCGTCGCGGCGAAAGTTCTCGGCCACGGTTGAGAGGAATTCATAGGACACGCGATCAGCGTCGGCGTTGTAGCCATACCGGCGCAGGCCATCGATCACGAGCATTTCGATGTTGCCCCAGCCGTAGGGTAGATCCCATTGCGCGCCAGTATCCCGCGTGCTCATTGGGACTCCGCCGGGCTGTTCGAAGGATTTCAGATTGCTTACCACGGCTTTCGCCTGCTCGGGCGACGCTAGGCCCGCCCACAGCGGATAAAATGTGGACGCATATTTGTAAGTCGACATTTTGCTGGTGGTGAAGTTGTAGTCGAAAAACATTCCCTCCTCGTGGTTCCAGAGGTGGCGGGTGATCAGATTCTTGCGCGCCTCTGCCCGCTGGTCCCACTTCTTTGCGTCATCTTCATGACCGAGCCACAGGCTGATCTGCTCCAGATCTTTTTCTGTTTTGTAGAGCAGGCTGTTCAGGCATACGGGAGCGTAGTGGTGAGTGGCGGCACCGAAGGGGCCAAAGCGGAAGCTGACGTCGAAGCCCGACTCGCGCATGGAGCGGTCGCCCTTGTAATAGTCGGCGCTCAACTTGAACTGGCGCGGCTTTTCGCATCCCGGCTGCGCCATGGTAAGCGGCGCATCGCAGACCTGGAGAAGATATGCAGCGCCCGCCACCGCCTGGATCGAATCTGCATGGTCCGAACCTGCCTTGTCCTCGACAACATACTCGTCTGCTTCGGCGGGATGAAAGAAGAAATATCCTGCGACTTTACGATAGAAACCTGATTCGTCCTGCACGGCCTCGGCAGGCGGGCCGTCGCCGAAATCGTAATACCGGGACAGTCCGGTCTGCCCCGCCAAATGCGGACTGCGGGTCCACATTTCATAATCTTTGTTCAGATCGGCGTAGGCGCGCTCCAACCACTCTAAGTCCGGCTTGTCCCGTGGTATTGCCTGGTAGACATCGACGAACATCGAACTGAGGAACGGCGGCTGCGAGCGCGTCAGATAGTACGTGCGATTGGCATTGAGCATGGCACCGTACTGCTCGATTTCGAAAAAGAAGTTATCGACCATGCCGCGCGCGAGATCGACTCGTCCGGCACGCAGCAAGCCGCGGATGATGAAGTAACTGTCCCAGCCATACATTTCATTGAAGCGACCTCCTGGAACGACATACTTGTTCTCGAGATAGAGCAGGCCGTGGGGCTGGATTTTGCTGGTATCGATTTCGCCGAGGCGGTAGATCTTAATGGGCAAATGTTCGACGTGCACGTTGCAAGCGGCAGTCAGTCTTTGCACTGCCGAAGGCGCAGCGAATCCAGCGGGTAAATACAACACCGGAGGGACTTTTATTTTGGGATCGACGACACTCTGGCAATCGGTCATGGAGCGAGTCAATGTGTCCCACGCGGAAGAAATGTAGTCGAGGATGGGTTTGAGGCCGGAGCCTTCGGGAACGTGCACCGCGCGAGTCTGGCTCGCGCATAGTCCGCAGAGGACTATGAGCACGAGCACGCACGCAAAAACTCGTCGCGAGATTTTCGAGGGCTGAATGTCGATCGTCTCCGCAGGAAAGCTTCGTCATCATAAACGTGGGCGAAGATGGGCACAATGGATTTGCGGGGGCCTCGTGGTCGTGCGCCAGTATCAGGGACGTCGGAAGCCGAGGCCGAGCGTTCCTCGACTGAACAGGCGAGGTGGTTGTCTCCACTTAGGCAGTTTTGTTTGGCCGGAAGAGGAGTGCGAAATGGCGCCACTCGCTTCGCTCGGGACGGACGGGAGCGTCCGTCCCTCCAAGAGCATTGCAGTAGCGAGAGCATCTTGGTTTATGCTTGTACGTTCCCCAAGGGGGTCTCAATGGTGCAAATGCGGTTTGTGCTTCGTCTGCTGGTTTGCTGCGCGGTGTTTTCAGCTTGCGCTGGCTGGAGCCAGGTCCCCGAGAATACGTATCAGGAATTGCATTGGCGCATGATTGGGCCGTTTCGCGGCGGGCGCACTCGAGCCGCTTCAGGTGTGGCGAGCCAGCCCAATGTCTTCTATGTGGGGCAGGTCAACGGCGGAGTCTGGAAATCCGATGACTACGGACGCACCTGGAATCCGATTTTCGATGACCAGCCGACACAGTCGATCGGCGCGATTGCGGTTGCGCCCTCCGACCCGAACATTATCTATGTAGGGAGCGGCGAGGGACTGCATCGTCCCGATCTTTCCGTAGGCAACGGCATTTATAAATCCACAGATGCCGGCAAGACGTGGACGCATCTAGGCTTGCCCGACGCGCAACAGGTTCCGGCGCTGGCGATTGATCCGCGCGATCCTAATCGCGTTTTCGCTGCGGTGCTCGGACATCCATATGGACCGAGCGAGGAGCGTGGCGTTTATCGCTCGACCGACGGCGGGCAGAGCTGGCAGAAAGTTATTTCGAAAGACGAGAACACGGGCGGATGCGATGTCGAGATTGATCTTTCGAACCCCGATGTCGTTTATGCGTCGATGTGGGAAGCCCGCGAAGGTCCGTGGGAAGACGGCAACGAATTCAATGGCACGGGCGGCGGATTGTTCAAGTCGACGGACGGCGGGAGCACGTGGCATCCATTAACGAACGGCCTGCCTAAAGATCTGTCGCAAATCTATGTCGCCATCGCGCCCAGCAATTCCAGGAGATTGTATGCGACGCTCGCGACGGCGTCGGGCAAGCTGAATGTTTATCGCTCGGATGACGCGGGCGACAACTGGGCACAGATCACCGACGACCCGCGGCCGTCGGGGCGCATCGGCGGCGGGGATCTTCCGGTGCCGCGGGTTGATCCGAAAAATCCTGACATTGTTTATGTGGCGAGCACGGTGACGATGCGTTCGACCGACGGCGGCAAAACATGGACAAGCTTTCGGGGAGCGCCAGGAGGCGACGATTACCAGAATCTCTGGATCAATCCCACCGACGGCAACACGATTCTGCTGGTCAGTGATCAGGGCGCGATAGTAACCGTCAACGGCGGCGCGTCGTGGAGTTCGTGGTACAACCAGCCGACGGCGCAGCTTTACCACGCGATTGCGACGAATTCATTTCCCTACAAGGTTTGTGCGGGACAGCAGGAGAGCGGATCGGTCTGCATCTCGAGTCGCGGCAACGACGGCGAGATCACGTTTCGAGACTGGCATCCGGTGGGCGTGATCGAGTATGGATACGTCGCGCCTGACCCACTTGACCCGGACATTATTTACGGCGCGGGGCGCAGTGAAGTTTCCAAATACCGTTGGTCGACGGGCGAGTTCCAGAACGTCACCCCGATGCCGGTGCGCGATCCGAAATATCGCACCAACCGCACTGAGCCGCTGATGTTTTCGCCGGAGGATCCGCACACGCTTTATTACGCCAGCAATGTGCTGTTCAAGACCACCAACGGCGGCACTTCATGGCAGACGATCAGTCCTGACCTGACGCGAGAAGATCCGGGAGCGCCGCCGAGCGTGGGCACGTTGCTCAATAAGGGCATCGAGAAGCAGCGCGGCGTCATCTACGCGCTCGCGCCGTCATTCAAGGACATCAACACGCTATGGGCAGGCACGGACGATGGCAAGATCTGGATCACCAGCGACGGCGGCAAAAAGTGGAACGACATCACGCCCAAAGAATTGACGGCGTGGAACAAAGTAACGCAGATCACTGCTTCGCACTTTGACGAACAAACCGCGTTCGCTTCGGTGAGCCGCTTTCGCGTCAATGACACGCATCCTTACATCTATCGGACGCGCGATGGAGGCAAGAACTGGATGGCGATCACTGCCGGGCTGCCTGACTTCGGCGCGGTCGACACGGTGCGCGAAGATCCCGTGCGCCAGGGGTTATTGTTTGCGGGCACGGAGAACGCAGTATGGGTTTCGTTCGATGACGGGGATCAGTGGCAATCGCTGCAGTTGAATCTGCCGCACACTTCGATGCGCGATCTCTGGATTCATGATGACGACCTGATCGTGGCCACTCACGGGCGCGCTTTCTGGATTCTCGATGACATCACCCCGCTGCGCGAGGCTTCGGCGACGCTGGCGAATTCCGTGCATCTCTTCAAACCCGCGCCTGCATACCGGATTCAGCGCGACATCAACACCGACACACCACTACCTCCGGATGAACCGGCAGCCCGGAATCCTCCGGATGGCGCGATTCTTAATTATTACCTGCCAACAAATGCGAGCGCGGTCACGCTCGAAATTCTGGATGCGCAAGGCCATCTCGTGCGTCGCTTCTCGAGTGCCGATAAAGCGGATGTGAGCGAACAGGAACTCGAGAAGCAGCTGATTCCACTGTATTGGATTCGCAAGTGGCGGTCACTCTCGGCTGCCGCGGGCATGCATCGCTGCATATGGGATCTGCATTATCCTGCGCCGGCTACGAACCGGCACGATTATCCGATCGCTGCGATTCCACACGACACGCCGCGTTACCCTTTGGGTCCGACCGTGGTTCCGGGAAGTTATACGGTGCGGCTCACGGTCGATGGGAAATCTTCCAGCGCTTCGCTGACAGTGAAGATGGACCCACGCGTGAAGACGTCGCCAGTGGCATTGCAGAAAAAATTTGAGGTCGAGAGCAAACTGGCGGCGCTGGTGAGCCAGTCGTCCGTGGCGGCGATGCAAGCTGGCTCAATCCACAAGCGGCTCGAAGATCTGGACGGGGCGGACCATCCCGGAAAGGTGAACGTGGAGCCATTCGATAAGAAGTTGAGCGCACTGCTGGGAGCTCAGGGCGGCTTCTTCGCACCTCCGTCGCCGGAGCCGACACTCAGCCGCGTCAGCGGGCAAGCCAGTTCGTTGTACCAGCAAGTGTGGGGATCGGACGCGGAGCCGACCACTTCTCAAATGGATGCTCTGGCGGCGACGGAGCGTGACGGAGCCGAATTGCTCAAGCGCTGGAACGATTTCAAGAGCGCCGAACTGCCCGTACTCAACCGGTTGCTGCAGGATGCGAAGATTCCTGAGATCAAGGTGGAGGCGGATCCACATCAGGAAGAGACGCAGGTGGACGAGGAATAAGCAGAAGTTGAGATGTTGCCGGAACGGTTGGGGAAGATGGAGGGAGTGCAAATTGTTGCGACTCGAGCCGCGCCGTACGGAAAATGGGAAATTTATTCTACAGATGTTTTGAACGAACCGATCCGCGTTATAATCCGGCCAACTTGGGGGGGTTAAATCAGAGTTCCTGCGATTACTCAATCTGTGGGCCCGTCGAAGCCCACGTCTCAACCAGATTTCCAACCATCAATCGATGAGAGGGCCAAGGGTCATGAAAGTGTTTCGCACGCTGGGGATGGTTCTGCTTGCACTGTTGTTCTGGGCAAGCCTGGGGTTTTCGCAAACATTCACTGCAGGAAAGTGGACAGCCATTACGAACGCTCCACCGACGGGAGTCGGCCACGCGATGCTCCTGACCGACGGTTCGGTGCTGGTGATCAATTCCGGTTGTAACGCCACTGGGAACTGGTATCGCCTCGTGCCGGATAAAACCGGCAGCTACCTCAACGGAAAGTGGCTGGCGGCGGGCAATTTGCCGGCGGGGTATAACCCTCTTTATTTCGCATCGCAGGTTGTGCCCAGCGGATCGGTAGTTGTGATGGGCGGCGAATACAACGCCTGCAATTCTGTGTGGACGAACTTAGGCGCGCTGTACACTCCCCAGACAAATAAGTGGAAGGCGTTGGATGCGCCTGCGGGCTGGAGCACGATCGGTGACGCGCAAAGCATTATTCTTCCCAACGGGAAGATGATGCTGGCGAATTGTTGCACCACCGATGAAGCTATCCTGACGCTGGTTGCGGGCGTCCCGACCTGGACGGCCACGGGCACGGGCAAGGCCGATTGGAACGACGAGGAAGGCTGGACGCTGCTGCCGGGTGGCAAAATCCTCACAGTGGACACCTACGTAGACGGTGGCTGCTGCGCCAAGGGATTTCAGATCTATAACCCAACAACGGGAGCGTGGACTACTCCAGCGGGAAACACCGTAGTGAATCTGGTCGATCCGGGCTCACTCGAGCTGGGGCCGGCGGCGCTGCTTCCAAATGGAACGGTCTTTGCCGTAGGCGCGACCACCAACAACGCGATTTACACGATTTCGACTGGGAAGTGGGCTTCGACCAAGAAATTCGGAAGTACCCTTGACGCCGCAGACGCGCCAGCTGCCGTATTACCCGACGGCAACCTGCTGATCGATACCAGCCCGGGGGTTTACAACAGCGGCACTAAGTTCTTCGAATGGGACGGCGCCAATTTACATTCTGTGGCCGGGAGCTTCGCGGCTCTCGACAGTTCGTACTACGGTCACATGGTTGTGCTGCCTACGGGTCAGGTTCTGTTTACTGACTTCTCTTCGAACGTCGAGATTTATACGCCCGCGGGATCGCCGTGTGCGGGCTGCGCACCGGCCATCACCACGGTTGCTGCGACTCTGACTCACGGCGTCGCTAACAATGTCGTGAAGGGCACGCAGTTCAACGGCGTGACCCAGGGCTCTTATTACGGAGACGACGATCAAAGCTTCACGAACTTTCCGCTGGTGCGGATCACCGACTCCGGCGGGAACGTAATCTATTGCAGGACCCATGGATGGCTCGGCGGTGTGGCAACGGGAACAAAGATTGTGTCGACCGAGTTCGACATACCCTCGACCATCAAACTCGGCACCGCCAGCCTGGAAGTGGTCGCGAACGGTATTGCGTCCGCTCCTGTATCGGTCACCATCGACTGAGCTGTTTAACGAAACAAGCCCACCCCAGGCGCTGAGTTTTCCGTTCATTTTGGACGGCGAACCAGCGCCCGTTCTGCACGGCGCTGCCCTTAGAACTGGGAATATCTCTCATGAAGTTCACGTCTTTTCTCGTCCTCGTTGCTCTGAGCACAACCATGGGTAACATCGCTTTCGCCCAGACTGCTTCGAACTCCACACCTGTAGTGCCCCGGTACCTTATTACGAACGACGACTCGCCGCCGAAGACCCCGACCTCGAGCACACTGTTCACGATCGCCTCGGGTGGTCTTCCTCAAAGTCCCCTGCGCGTCAGCCTCGGCGGCGTGGGCGCGGGCGGGGGATACTTCGCGGCCAGCCGCGTTAGCGTGTTGCAGAGCGCGACCGCCGCTTGCGCTTTTCTTTCCCTCGGCGGAAGTGGCGAAATCAGCGCCGTTGATCTTCACAGCCAGCGTGATATCGGAAATTTTTCCGCCGCCCCCACGGACACGGGTATCAGCAACGGCATCGGCCTGGTGAATAACGGAACTTATCTTTGGGCCAGCTTTTCCAGCTCGAACACGATCGCTACTTTCAGCATGCTTCAGGGCTGCGGACTAGTTCCTCGGCGACATCCCGGCAAAGGGTAGACACCAGGGCAACGTGAAGGGCATGGCGGTGCACGGCAACATGCTGGTTGTGGCTTATGGGGAAGGCTCCATTGAATCGTTCGATGTCTCCGCGGGTATTCCGGTATCCAATGGAGACCTGCAAAATACCTTCGGGTATGTCAGCGATCGCTTCGCCAGCGGCGTCGACATCAGCCCGGACGGCCACTACGCGATCTTTGGGGATATGTCGATCAAGACCACGGTGGAAGTCTCTGACATCTCCTCGGGCAAGCTCACGAAGACGGTCCTTTACGATCTTGGCCTGGCGAATGATGCCAGCAATGTTGTTTTCAGTCCCGACGGATCGCTGGTCTACATCGCCAACACGGGTTCGGGGAAAGTCACGGCTGCGTTCTTCGACCGCAAGACCGGCAAGATCGCTCGCGGATGCGTCTCAGCCACGCTGAAGGGCTTTGATGATACGTGGGTGTTTCTGGCGAGCCCAGTGACCGAGCAAACCACAGGCACCGGGTCTGTGCTATACCTCGCGGAGTTTGGCTCGCCTTCGAGCATTGCTGTAGTCAACGTCACTTCGAGCGCGGACCAGTGCACTCTGAAGGAAGCGGCGGAATCCCCTGTCGTCACGCCCAATACGGTTGTTCTTTTATCAATCGGAATGTATCCCCCTCGGCCGTTCTAGTCAGTTTGCAGCGGTCCGCCTAAATCATTCTATGGAGCACAAGATATGTGCAGGCTTCTGAAATATGCATTGGCTGGGCAGTTCCTATTGATCTCGTTGCTCACTGCCTCAGCTCAATCGCCGAACTGCCCTTCGCGTCCGGTTCCGGGCAGCGTTGTTCTCAATCCGTTGGAACTGAGCAGCAAGAACGGCGAACTCCAACTCGGACTCACAATGCGCAACGGGGCCGACTCGCTGGGATACATGCATTACTGTTTTGAATACTCGACCCCGAATGGCACGGTTGAGTCGCCGACATTGCGGCTGAATCCCGGCGACACACTCACTCTCAATCTGACTAACCAGCTCAACGTGCCGCGTCCCGCAGCGGCCGAAAAGCTGCCGCGGATGGAAGAGATGGAAGGCATGGATTCCACCGCCTCAGTTGTCACAACAGATCCCTGCCAAAGCACGATCATGAACTTCAACACCACGAATGTTCATTTTCACGGGCTCAACATTCCGCCAGTCTGTCATCAGGACGACGTGTTGAATACGCTGATCCAGCCCAGCATGACGCCGTTCCGCTATCTAATTAAGATCCCCGAGAATGAACCCCCGGGGCTTTATTGGTACCATCCCCATCCGCACGGATTCACCACGTTTCAGGTCAATGGCGGCGCGGCGGGCGCGATCATTATCGGCGGCATGGAGAAGATCAAGCCTCAAGTCGCAGGACTTCCCGAACGCGTGTTCATGATCCGCCAGCAATTTCTGAAACCTGGAGCGTGGATTCCGGGGCCGTTTCAGTTCTCGCTGAACTTTCAGCCTGCGATCTCTCCCGGCGCGGCAGCGCCTGTCATTCAAATGAAGCCGGGCGAGAAACAGTTCTGGCGTGTAGCCAACGCTTCGACGCAGGCATTCCTGGCACTGCAGCTTTTGTTCGGAACCACCGCGCAGACACTGGAACTGATTGCGATCGATGGCGTACCGGTAATGGGCAACCCCATGATGGACACGATTAACCTGCCCCCCGCTGGACGCGCCGAGTTCATCGTAACCGGTCCGCCCGCAGGCATAGCTGCCAGTTTCGTGACTGCGGGATTTGATACTGGACCAATCGGTAATGCCAACGCGTTTCAGTTGCTCGCGGATGTGGTTTCAACTTCGGATCCGACGGGCGGACCATCATCGACCGTTCCGACAGCGGTGCCCTCGCTTCCGGTGGCGCAACGATTCTCCGGGCTGGCACTGGTTAAACCCGTTACTGTGCGGAAGCTTTATTTTTCGGAAGCAGCCCAGGGAACCAACCCCCCACTGAGTTTTTTTATTACGGTCGAGGGACAACCGCCGAAGATTTTCAAAGCCAATGAGGCGCCTGCTATTGTGACCCACGTGGGAGCGGTCGAAGACTGGACCATTGAAAATCGCACTTCGGAAGAACATGCCTTCCACATGCACCAGATCCATTTTCTCGTGGTCGCGATCGACGGAAAACCGCTGCCCAACCCGACGATGCGTGACACGGTGAACGTTCATTTCTGGGACGGCAAGGGTCCGTACCACAACGTGACCGTGCGCATGGATTTTCGTGATCCGAATATTGCGGGGACGTTCGTGTATCACTGCCACGTGCTGGCGCACGAGGATTCGGGGATGATGGCGAAGATTCAAGTGGACCCGTAGTCTGGCGCGACATCATCTTCCCCAGCTTAGCTCTCCAGCAATTCAACGGCTCGCTGTAACTCCGCGGTGATTTTCTCCGGCTCCATATCCGGTGGAAATGTCCTCGGCTCACCGATTCGCACTCTGATTTTCCAGGGGGCTGCGAATTTCTTGCCCGCCTGCTTCAATTCGAAGAGGCCGTCGATTCGCATGGGCAGCACCGGGATTCCGAGGTTGGCCGCCAGCAGGCCGATCCCTGCGCGAAACGGATTCATCTTTCCATCCGTCGTATGGCGGCCCTCGGGAAAAACGAGGACGCTGTAACCGCGATCGACCGCTTCGCCTGCGTAGGCGAAGCTTCTCCGGAATCCGGCCTCGCGCGGAAGCGGAAACAGATTCAGCAACGAGACTCCGAAAACCCACTGCATGCGATCGTAGATTCGCAGGAAAATGTTTCTGCCCGGCGGCGGCGTACGCAACGCCTCTAGCGCCTCGCCGCCAGTGGCGGTGGCCAGTCGATGCCGGAAGCGCGCTGGGAGGGCGGTCAGGATAAACCCGCCATCGACGTCGCCTACGTGATTCGACACGACCAGCAGTGGTCCTTTCACTCCGCGCAGGTGTTCGCGCCCCTCAATCCGAGGCCAACCCAGCAAAATGATCGCGGGACGCAGCAGCAGGTATTGCACCAGAAGGCGCAGCCACGTCGCGGGCCAGTGAAGCGTCCAGGCGGGATAGTGATAGCCCGTGCTGGGCGCGGATTCTCCGCGCAACATGCGATCGAGATCGCCGACCGTCTTCACCGCGCTGAAACGCGTCTCGCTCAGGTCAAGCTGATAGCGGTCTTCCAATGCGCTCAGCAATTCGACGCGATCGAGCGAACTGAGGCCCAAGTCAGAGTCAAGATTCGCATTGTCTCGCAGGACGCCGACCGGGCGTCCTGACACTCGCGCAATCAAGTCAGAGAGCGGACCATGATCGCGAGTGCCGGTCTGAGGCCGGCTTTGCAGCAATTGCGCTTGCGCCGCGTCGCGTATCAGATTTCTCCGCGGCTTCTGGGTGCTGGTGCGAGGAAACTCTTCGTCGGGCCAGGGCATCCACATCGTCATTCGCTGATAGTCGGCCAGAGACCGATTGGCGCGCTCCACCACCGCGGCTAGATCACTTTCACGGCGCAGGATCACTACCGCGCAGGGCTCGGCATTTCCCTCGCGATCGATTCCCACCACCACGCAATCTTTCACCTCAGGCTGCCGCCGAAGCGTCGCTTCGAGATCGTCGGGATACACATTGGTCCCGCCCGGAGTAACGATCACATCTTTCTTTCGTCCCTTGAAATAAAGATTGCCGGCGGCATCGAGCGTTCCCAGGTCGCCGGTGCGATACCAGCCTTGGTCGTCGGAGATGTGCGCATCGGACATATGTTCGTCCGAAGTTTTCCCGTCGGAGACTTTGTGCGTTCCGGTCTTTCCCCAATATCCAGAGGCCACACCGCTGCCGCGCACCAGAATTTCTCCGTCTGCCGCAAGCTTCACTTCGCGGCCGGGCAGAACTTTACCGATCGATCCCTTGCCCAGCCGGAATGGATGGTTCACGCTGATCAACGACGTGGTCTCGGTGAGGCCGTAGCCCTGAATAGCGGCGTACCCAAGGCGATCCCAGAACTCTTCCGTGTCGCTATCGAGCGCCGCACCGCCAGAAATGAACGCCCAGAACTTCCAGCCGAAGCGGCGGCGAAGCGCGCGGAAAATCCACCAGCGCCATAGGAAGTGTTTGCCTTGGGAAGTACGGCAGCGCTTGCGGAAATTGTCAAGCTCGCCCTCGTCCTCGAGGTCGCGTTCGATTTTCCGCTTCAGCGATTGCAGCACTCGGGGCACACTCACCAGCACCGAGACGCGCTCGCGGTGGATCGTGTTCACAACTTCGGAGGGCTTCAGTTCGTCCTGAAAAATTACCGTTGCGCCCAGCAGTGGAGGGAGGAACATGCCGAGAAACTGCCCGAATACGTGGCTGAGCGGCAGCAGATTCAGGAATCGCAACGGATGCACGAGGCGTTCATATTTCATGTAACCGCGCATCTCGCGCTCAAGGGGAGCGATGTTGACGAGAACGTTGCCGTGAGTAATGACCACGCCCTTGGGCTCAGCCGTCGTGCCGGAAGTAAAAACAATTTGGAGGATGTCGTCGCGGCTGAGCGGAACGCTGGAAGGAACCACCGGCTCGCTCGTCCGCGTCAAATCTTCGAGCGCCATAGTCGCGATTGAAACCGCTGCACCCGCGCAGTCATGGACGTGGCGTCGTGACCCGACCATGAGTTTTGCTTCGACTTGATTGAATACTCTCAGGGCAAAGTCTTCGGAGGCGCCGTCATCCATGGGAACGACAATCACCCCGCTTAGCGCGCACCCAAAGAAAACCGCGACCCACTGGACCGAGTTTTCTCCCCAGAGCATCACCCGGTCGCCCTTGACGATTCCGCGCGGCGCGAGTTTGCTGGCGAAACCGGATGACAGGTCCAGAACATCGGCGTAGGTGAACGATTCGGTGCGATAGCCGCGGCGCTGCCGGTAAGCAATCTCATGCCGGTGCGCTTGAAAATGCTTCGTGAAAAATTCGGCTAGCGATTCGGCCATTTTGGCGAACTCGGTCTCCTGGGAGAGCTGCTTCCAGATCAAGTCTAGTAGAAGCGCGGGGCGGTCGAGCGTAAGGCGGTACAGTTTTCAAACTGCCACACATGGCGCAGGAACTTCCTGACAGCGTCGGTATTACGCAAGGAACTTGCCGCGCCGGTTCGATTATGCGACATAAAGTCATGCACATTCGCACGCGTGGGGTTCTTATCCTTGGTCTGCTCGCCGCTGCGGCAGTCTCCCCGGCGGCGCAGGAGAAATCTGACGCCGCCACGATTCGGGCGCTGGAGTTGAAGTGGACCGAATCCTACAAGGAGCGCAGCATCGATATTCTGTCGTCGCTGTTGGCCGAGGACTTCGTCATCACCATCGAAGACGGTAGCGTCTACAGCAAGGCCGGCTATATCAGCCACAGCGCTGACAGCGCGGTTCACGTGGAAGTCGCCGAACTTTCGGACTTGAAGGTTCGAATGCACGGCGACACCGCCATCGTAACCGGCGCATATCATGAGCAAGGCGAATCCAACGGGAAGCGCTATGAATACCGCGATCGGCTGACCGATGTGTGGATGCGGACCGGCGGCAAGTGGCAGGTGGTGGCGTCGCACTACAGCGTGCCTTATAGATAGGCGGATCTTTGGCCCGCGTTTGGAATGCTCAAGCAACGGCGGACGCTCTCGTCCACCCGGCCGGCCAGGACGCGACAAATCAGGAACCGGCTCCCAGACGAGGGCGTCCGAGGCTCTACGAACCTTGTTGGCTACGAGCGGTGGCGCCCACTTGCCTACTCTCTACCCACCCCCAACGCGTCCGCTACCCGGTTAATGTAGTTGAACCAGGAGGCGATCAGCGTGATCTGAAGAATCCCACGGTCGTCGAATCCCACCTTTCGCAGGCCTTCAGTATCATCTTTGCGGACCTTGGTTGCGTCTTTGGTAAGTTTGACCACGTAGTCGAGCATTACACGGTCCTGGGCCGAGATCGGAGCGGTCGTGTAGTCCTTCTCCAGCGCCTCGACCATGCTTCCATCCAACGTCACCCTACGCAGAAACTCTGCGTGTGACTCGATTCAATAGACGCAGCGGTTGGTCACCGAAACCATGGTCGCGATCATCTCGTGCTGGCGGCGTTCCAGCGGCAAGTCGGGCGACATGAGCGCGCCGAAGGTGCTGAAGGCGTGATACAGCGCGTCCGGGATCAGCGTGTGCGACCCCACGATCGACGACGCACCCGAGGGGTCCGGATGCACCGGCTCAGCGTATTCCTTGGGATAGACGAGCCGCTGTGCTTCCAACGCTTTGCGAAGTTTCTCATCGGCTTCAGAAATCGGGATGGTTTTTATCCATGTCATAGATGGTCTTCGCCTCGATCTGTGGGGTTGCTGCACTCTCCCGGGGAAAAATACACCACCTTCTGATCCGGCCACATACCACATTAATACTAGGCGCCCGTGCGGGCGATTTTCAGACATCCGTTCGGGACGCGGCGGTCATCGTCCTCCATTCCCTTGGTAACCCGTTCGTACACTCCCTTTTGGTAACCCTTGGTAACCATGCGGTTCACCATGTCCGGTCGTACAATTGGCCTTGTCCGACCGGTCATCTGCCGATATGTGAGAGGACCGCCGAGACCTGTATCCGGAAGCGGCGTTCCCCAAACGTCGACGGTTCCGTAGCAAGAGTTTCTGAATCAAGACCAGGTTCTGGAGTTCGTGCTCTTATGGCGTTGTTCGGCTTCAACAAGCAAAAGGTGCTGGCCACTGCGGAGAAGTATGTCCAGCAGGGCAAGCTGCAGAATGCCATCACCGAGTACGAAAAAGTTCTCAAGAACGACACCAAGGATCTTACGGTCACCAACACCGTGGGCGACCTTTACTCCCGCCTGGGTGAGAGCGACAAAGCGACCGATTGCTTCAAGAACGTCGGCGATGCCTATGCCAGCCAGGGCTTCACGGTCAAGGCGATCGCGATGTACAAGAAGATCAGCAAGCTCAAGCCTTCGCTTGAGAGCCTGCTGAAGCTGGCCGAACTCTACACCCAGCAGGGCCTGTTCAACGACGCTCGCGCCCAGTATCTGCAGGTCGCAGACGAATTCCTGAAATCCGGCGAGCTGGAAAACGCAGTTCGCATATTCCAGAAGATTCTGGAAATGGACCCGGAAAATGTGACCATGCGGGCGCGCCTGGCGGAAGTCTATGTTCGCCTGGGCAAGAAGACGGAGGCGTGGCAGATTTTTGCGGCCGCGGCCGAAAGTCAGCGCTCGCGTGGGAACCTTACCGGTGCCGAAGAGATTCTGCAGCGCATGTTGACGCTCGATCCGGGCAACGCTTATGCGCTGCTGATGCAAGGCAAGAATCAGGTCGAATCGGGCGATGCAGCCGGAGCCGTAGTCACGCTAAGCAAAGTCGCGGACATCGATTCCAATCCCGACGGTCTGCGCGATCTGCTCAAGGCATATTTGCGGACAGGGCAACTCTCCGAAGCCGGAGCTGCCGCCAACAAGCTGCTCACCGTCCATAACGATCTCTCCGCCATCGCGCTTTTTGCGGACGCCCTGATGCAGGCCGGACAGTACGAAAACGCGCTGCAGCTTTACGATCAGCACGCGGAACGTCTGCTGGCGGAAAACTCGGACAAGGTGCTCGACCACCTGCACAGCATCATCGGACACGTGCGCGAGAATCCCGACTCCCTGCAGAAGTTGCTGGACCTGTTCAATAAGGCCGGGGAGACCACGCATATCAGCGAAGTTAGCGAGCTGCTGGCTCACGCCAGCGTGCAGTCCGGCGATTTGTCGCGCGCCCGCGATCTATACCACAAGCTGGCGCAGATTGAGCCGCAGAACACGCTGCACATGCAGAATTACCAGCAGGTGGTCAGCCAGCTCAGCGGCACGACGGGCACGAAGCTCATCACGCCCGAAGAAGCCGTCGTTCTGGTTGACGATCTGGAAGCCACCGCGCCCTCAATTCACCAGCATTATTCCGACGAAGTTGCGCTTGCTGTGCGGTCGGCACTTACCGACGCCGAGCTTTTCATCTCCTACAACATGCCGGCCAAGGCACTCGGACCGCTGGTGGGGGCCCTGCCGCTGGCTCCGAATGATTTGCGCCTGAACCAGCGTCTCGCAGCCCTACACACGCGCGCCGGCCGATTCGCCGAAGCCGCCGTGTGTTGCCGCACGCTGCAGCATCTCTATTCCGACTCGGAACATCCCGAAGAAGCGACGCGCTACGGCGAACTGGCCGAGCGTTATGAAGAACGCTCTTCGGTTCCAGCGCACGCGGCTGCGAGTACCATCAACGAAGAAGCGCCCATCTACCTGGATGCTCCCGCTGCGCCGGAGGCTCCGGTCCACGAGTTTTCGGTCGACGAACCAGCTGCAGAAGGTAGCGTTGACGCCGAAGAATCCGCGCAGGAAGACACCGCGGTTGCAGAAGACCAGACACCCACACAGGCTCCGTGGCCGATGGCTCACGCCGAATCCGCGAAAAAAACGACGGTCGAAGCCTCCGCCACCGGCGAGTTTGCCGTTGTCAACGAAAACGACACGGACGCTTCTGAGCCGGTAGCAGCATCCGAGGAAATCGACCTTTCCTCGGAGTGGGACGACAGCCTGACCGTCGAAACCGACGCGCCAGCTGAAGCCGCTGCTGAGATTACCGCCGTTGGCGATCACGACACCGCAGACTCCAGTAGGGTTGACGACACAGTCGAAGAAATTCGCTTCTATGTCGCAAACAGCATGCCTGAGCAGGCTATGGCGGCGCTGGCCAAGCTCCAGACTCTTACGCGCGATCAGAATAAGCTTGCCGAGCTTCGCGCCGAGGTGGAAGCAGCTGCGCAACTGGCTTCTGACCAGGAGGTACCGGCTGGGCCGGAGGCGGTTATCGAAGAAATTGCCGTCGAAGATATTCCCGCAGCCGATGTTGAGGTTGAGGAAGATCCGGCTGCAGTCGCAGAAGTTGCCATCGAGGAGCCAGCAGAAGCCGTCCCTGAACCTGAAATCGTTGCTTCAGTAGCACCCGCGCCTGTCCCAGTCAAAGAGATGCCGCTTGTCGCCCAGCAGCCCGTCGCGGAACCGGAAGCTCAGGAGCCTGCAGAGACGCCGGCCGCACTCAAAGACTTCGTTTCCGATCTCGAGTCGTCGCTGCCGGAAACTTTCCTGCCCGCCACTGTTACCAAGCCCAGTGCGCCGCCTCCGGTACGTCCGGCGAAAGCCGCACACTCGCCCGCTGCCCACACGGAGCCTGCAGTGGTTGCGCAAACGGCGCCGGTTCTTGGCGAATTTGTTGCCGACATTGAGGCGTCTCTCGGTGAAGATTTCCTGAAAGCTGCGCCTGTACCAGAACCGCAGCCTGCCGCCGCGGTTGCTAAGGCCGCTGTATCGCTTCCAGCGCCACCCATTCCGGCTCCGCCAGCTGCACCGAAGACCAGCCCGCCGTTGGCTGCCAGTGCTGCCGCGTCAGCCACATCTCATGCCACACCGTCGCAGACGAATACGCCTACGGCATGGCCTTTGGCCGAGGCAACGAAGCCTCACGCTGCGGCCCCACATGTTTTCCACGCGCCGACCCCACCCGCTGCCCCGGCTCCGGCTGCGCCCGCTCCTGCCCCGGCAGGCAAATCTTCTCCGTTTGGCGAAGAAGCCGGCGTCGATCTGGCGGAGATGTTTGGCGAACTCAGGCATGACCTGGAAGCTGGTGGCACCACCGACGACGAAGATCCCGAGACGCACTACAACCTCGGCATCGCTTTCCGCGAAATGGGACTGCTCGACGAGGCTATCGGGGAACTTCAGAAGGCTTGCCAGTCCTTCGATCGCGGACACCAGTTCCCGCAGATCATGCAGACTTACACCTGGCTGGCACAGTGCTTCCTGGAAAAAGGCGTCCCTGAAGCCGCCGTCCGCTGGTACGAGAAGGCACTTCAGGTGCCGACGATCGACGGGGAAACCCGCGTCGCCCTGAATTACGAACTGGCCGGCGCGTTCGAGACCGCCGGCGATAAGCCTGCCGCTCTCAAGCATTTCATGGATGTCTACGGTACCAACATCGACTATCGCGACGTAGCCGAGCGCATTAAGGCCCTGAAGTCGTAGAATAGCCCGATGGGTTTTGTTCCCAATTTCCCCGGTTCGGGGTTCCGTGCGGACCGCACTAGTGTCGGTAATCCGGGGAGCGTCCTCGGATGACCGAGCCGACGTCAATTCCTCGCACTCCCGTCGAACCCTCGCAGACCTCGTCACCACAAACGGAGACTCGAGCCTCCGTTCTCGATTCGACAGAACTGCCAGGCGTGTCCCATGAGCCCATACAGCTTTGGATGCACCGCGCTTCCGTCTTTCTTTTTGTGCTCATCAGTGCTGTCGCCGGAGTGCTGCTGCTCATTCTGCCCTGGACGCCGGAGTGGACCGACAACTACCTGCTGCTGTCTTATCCCGGCCTCCGCGTGGTGGTCGCCAGCGGATTTTTTCGAGGCATCTGCAGTGGTCTGGGCCTGCTCGATATCTGGATCGGTTTCTGGGAGGCGCTTCACTACCACGAGCAACAGTAGTCTTCGGTAACCCCGAGTGCCCGACTGCGCACTCCTCTAGTTCCCCGGCTCGGGTATTCTGATGGTCCGCGGCGTGGAGCCGATTTTTCGCTGGGATTGTCGATTGGATTTTCGAAATGCGAGCTTTCCCTCATGACTGACAGACTCAAATCCGCGCCGGTCGCCTACCAGAACAAACCTTTCCTCGACAGCCCGGACGGACGTGTTCTCCGCATTCTGGCCGAGTATCAGGAACCGCTGGCCCGGTTTCGCCGCGAGCAGATTCAAGACACAGTGGTCTTCTTCGGTTCGGCCCGCTTTCACGGACATGAATACGCCGCCAAGAACCTCGCCACTATCGAACAGAACTCCGCGGGTTTGCCCGCAGATAAACTGAAGAAAGAGTTGAATCGAGCTCAGGCCGGCGTCGAGATGGCCCGCTACTATGAGGACGCTCGCAAGCTGGCCCACATGCTGACCGAATGGTCGATTCAGATTCCGGCGCGCCGCCGGCGCTTCGTCGTCACCACTGGCGGAGGTCCGGGCATCATGGAAGCCGCTAATCTGGGCGCACACGAAGCCGGAGGAAAGACGATCGGGCTGAACATTCAGCTTCCGTTCGAGCAGTATCCGAACCAATACATCACTCCGTCGCTCAACTTTCAGTTTCATTACTTCTTCATGCGGAAATTCTGGTTCGCCTATCTGGCCAAGGGACTGGTCATCTTCCCCGGTGGATTCGGAACCATGGACGAACTGTTCGAGATTCTGACCCTGGCGCAAACCGACAAGCTGGCCAAGAAAATTCTGGTGATCATCTACGGCAGCGAATACTGGAACCGCATCATCAACTTCCAGGCCTTCGTTGATGCGGGCGCGGTCGCGCAGGAAGACCTTGACCAGTTTAAGATCGTCGACTCACCCGAAGAAGCCTTCGAGTTCCTCCGCGATGGCCTGACGAAATACCACCTCGGCGGCACACCAAAAAAAGAAGGCGAAGTGGTTCCGGATATTGCAAAAACACGACCATAGCCCATCCCAGCGCCGATGGCTGAAAGCTGCCTGCTCTACTACATCACCGACCGCACAGCGTTTCCCGGAGATGAAACCGCCCGCCGTAGCTGCCTCTTCGAAAAAATTTCCGAAGCCGCCCGCGCCGGCGTGGACTACATTCAGCTCCGCGAGAAAGATCTCTGCACGCGCGATCTGGAATCGCTGGCCCGCGAAGCCGCCCTCGTAGTGTCCGAAGCAAATCAACTGGTAACAGTCCACCCGCAAGTGGCAACTGCTCTTCTCATCAACCACTGCACGGATGTGGCTTTGGCTGTCGAAGCCGACGGAGTCCATCTGCGCTCCGACGACATATCCCCGCAAGAAGTCAGAAAAATCTGGTCGTGTGGAGAGGGCGCTCATGCCAGCCAACTCTCACCACGAAGTCCTATCGTCGCGATCTCCTGCCACTCGCCAACAGAAGTGGCGCAAGCTGAAACGCAGGGAGCAACCTTCGCCGTCTTCGGTCCAGTATTTGAGAAAAAGAGCGCGCGGGCTGCCGGTCTGGCGCTTCTCCGGGAAGCATGCCAAACAAGAATCCCAGTTCTGGCTCTGGGCGGAATCACGCTTGAGAACGCCCACGCCTGCCTCGAGGCTGGGGCCGCGGGCATCGCCGCCATCCGCCTCTTCCAGGACAACGACATTGCCGCGGTCGTAAAGCAATTGCGCGACTAACCGGTCCACTTCGCTCCACTCTTCAAAACCTCCATCACCTTCGCCAGCCGGCGCTCTTTGGTTTCCTCCCGCTTCGCGCCGGAAATCGCATTCGCCATTTCTTTCTTGTTGGTGAATGACATCTTCTCCCAATTCGTCTGCGCAGCCTTACTCTTCGCGAGTTGTTTCTGGAGCTCCGGAGGGGCCTTCACCGTGCGCTCTTCGTTGTCGCGCTCAATCACTACTTCGACGAAATCTCCCGGCTGTACTCTCGCGCCCTGGCACAGAGTCTTGTTCACCGGCATCATCCGGGCGTTTCCGCAGGGCATGAGGGAAGAGCGAAACGGAAAACCGTTGATCGTCCCGCGGATCGGCACTCGTGCGCGCGTACCGAACCACTCGATCACGTCCACCGGCGGAGCGATTGCCGCCACTACGCCCGCCTCTTTGCCCTGGATCTTGGTCCGGAACTTGAGTTTCTTCTCCGCCATCGCAGCTCTCCCATTACGGCGCTGGTAAACTTTAATTCGGAAGAACGCACGCGGCAACCACCATGACTCCAGCGCAGTCACAAACCGCAACCAACACCGACACTGAGACGGGACGGATAGAACCAGGTCTGGTTCCGATCCCCGAAAATTGGTTCCTGATGGGCTCGGAAAACGGCCAGGACTGCGAACGTCCCATCCATCGCGTCTGGATTGACGCTTTCCTCCTGGCGCGCACGCAAGTCACCAACGCTGAATATGATCGCTTCCTGCGCACGCCTGCCGCACAGGCGCCGCCCTTCCGGCACGACCCAAACTTTAGCCATCCTCAACAGCCGGTAACCGGAGTGTCATGGCACGAGGCAACGCGCTACTGCGAGTGGCTGAGTTCGGAAACTGGCCACAATTATCGATTGCCCACAGAAGCAGAATGGGAGCGCGCAGCGCGTGGCGATCTGGAGCAGAAGAATTTTCCCTGGGGCGATACGCCTCCGCAATCTCTTCCGAACTATGGGACGCGCTGGCGGACCGGCCCCGAGCCAGTTGGATGCTACGCAGCCAGTGCCTTCGGCCTGTACGATATTTGCGACAACGTTCATGAATGGTGCAGCGACTGGTACGACCCGAACTATTACGCCGGATCCCCGGAACGCAATCCGCGCGGGCCAGAGCAAACCCCTACGCCGACTCTGCGTAAATCCTCACGAGGAGGATCATGGCGCCATCACGTCAAAGTGGCACGCTGCTCCGCCCGCTCCAGCATCCCGCCGGAGTTTCGGTACGCCGACTATGGCTTTCGCGTAGCCCGCGATGTGTAGCGGGCAAAGGTCGCGCGCACCACGAGCCGCTGTAATTTTGCATTCCGAACCGGCGTAACCCGGTGAGGAACCTGTTGTTTGCTGACATCTTCCGCGAGCGAGGGGAGACCATGTTCTGTCCCGACCTGTTGAAAGGCAAGCGCATCCTGATCACCGGCGGAGGCACCGGCCTCGGCAAAGGCATGGCGCAACGTTTTCTCGATCTCGGAGCCGAAGTTTACATCTGCGGTCGCCGTGAAGAAGTGCTAAAGCAAGCCGTGGCGGAACTGGCACCCAAGGGAAAAATTCACCCTCTGCCCTGCGACGTGCGCAACCTCGACTCGGTCGAGACCATGATCGACATCATTTGGAGCGACGGCGCACTCGACGTCCTAGTCAACAGTGCCGCAGGAAACTTTATCGCACGCACCGAAGAACTTTCTCCGCGTGCCTGGGAATCCGTCATCGGCATCGTGCTGATGGGGACGCTTCAATGCACGATGGCCTGCGGACGCCGCTGGCTGAAGTCCGCTCATCCCGGAACTGTCCTCAGCATCTCCGCGACCTATGCCCCGGTCGGATCGGCGTACGTCGTTCCTTCTGCGGTCTCGAAAGCCGGAGTCGAAGCCCTCACGCGCAGCCTCGCCGTTGAATGGGGCAATCGCGGTATTCGCATGAACGCCATCGCGCCCGGCCCCATCCCCACCCAGGGAGCGTTCTCCCGCGTGTTGCCGCGGCCCGAACTTGAAAGTCTCGCGCTCGAACGCAACCCGTTCCACCGTTTCGGTACGGTCGAAGAATTAGCCGATCTTGCGGCGTTTCTGGTGAGCGACGGATCGGGCTACATTAATGGCGAAGTCATCCGCATGGACGGCGGAGAATTCCTGCAAGGAGCTGGAGAATTCAGCAATCTCGGCCGCATTCTGACCGAACAAGACTGGCAGGCGATCAAGCCGAAAAAATCAAACTCAAAAAGTTAGCGTGGGATACACAAGGCGCAAAATCCGCGGAATCAACTTTTCATTTCTTCTGGCTGGCCTGGCCTTTGCGGGCTGGGCGCTGGTCTGCGCCTGGTCTGGCTGGCCCCGTGGATTCCGTGCCGGCAGCACAGCCGGATTCATCCTCTTCACCCTGGCCGCAGTGTTCTTTACCGCATTCCCCGTGATCTGGGCGCGCTTTCCAGAGAAGCATCCGGTGAACCACGAGATTCGACGCTACGGCAGCCTCGCTCAGGTGTCAGAGCGTCTTGACCGCGAAATGGCCGGGAAGGTCGAGGCCCTCGGCCCCTTTCGTTTGACTGCGACGATCCTGGTATACGACTCCGGCCACGAGTTTCAGATGATCCCGTACGATCAAGTCGTGTCGGCGGAAACTGAGAAGCCGGTCCCTGACGACCCCGCGGCTCTCGTCGTGCAAACCAGCCGCGGACGACGTTACCAGTGGTACTCCACTTGGCTGCAGGGAGTGTTCGACGCAGAGAATGTCGCGGAAAAGATTCGCGCGGCCGCTCACTTGGACCTGCCGCAAGCACCTGGTGAGAAGCAAGAGCAATAAATGTGAGGGCTAACGCCCGTCCTTCGCCGGCATCACAATCGCCTTCAACAGAAGATTCACCAGGCTCAGCACGATCGCGCCGACAAACGCCGCCAGGAAACCGCGAACTTGGAATCCCGGTGACAAGAGCGCCGAAGCCAGCTCCAGCATTAGGGCGTTGATGACAAACCAGAAAACTCCCAGCGTGAGCAGCGTCAGCGGAAAGGTGAGAATCTTGAGCAGCGCTCCGATCGTCGCATTGATAAATCCAATCACCAGCGCCGCTATCAACGCAGACCCCGCGCCTCGCACTGAGATTCCGAGGCCCAACTGAGCCACGATCCAAACGGCAATCGCGCTCAAAACCCAGTTCAGAAGCAAGCGCATTCGATCTCCTTGCACGAAACTATAGGCTCACCATTCCAAAGATAGCAACAGAACTCCGGGTACGGGTGCCCCAGCCTTGTCTTGCTGTTCTTTGGCGAGATAATCGTGGGCATTCTGACTTCAGGATTCCGGTTTGCCCCCGGGTCACACCTGCGAAAAATTAACCTCCCAGTTGCCGCCCCGTAGTCCGCATACGGTAAACTACGCAATTCGACTCTCAGGAGGATGCCCATGCCCGACGCCGCACTCAGCGGATCCGAATTCAAGAAACAATTGCGCGCAGGATCGCCCAAGATGGGCCTGTTCTTGAACGCGCACAGCCCCACAGTAGCCGAACAACTTGCGCACAGCGGATACGACTGGCTGCTCGTCGACTCGCAACACGGTCCCATGGGCTACGAAAAACTCTCCGCGATGCTGAGCGGCATCGCCAACGGCGGCGCGAAATCGCTGGTGCGCGTCGGCGGATACGACGACCGACCCGGTATCCAGCAATCCCTCGATCTCGGCGCAGACGGCGTGCTGGTTCCCTATATCAACACCGCCGAGGAAGCCCGCATCGCGGTGAGCTGCATGAAGTACCCGACTGTCGGTACGCGTTCTGTATATTTCCCGCAGCGCAGCATGAACAACGCCGGACTCCTCGGCTACGCCGGCAACTTCAACAACGACGGCATCGTCGCCCTGCAAGTCGAGACTGCATCGTGCATCGAGAACATCGCGGAGATCGCTGCTGTCCCGGGCGTCGATATCCTCTTTCTCGGCCAAAACGATCTCTGCATGTCGATGGGCCTCTACAACAAGTACGAATTTCCGCACATGTACACGTCGCCGGAACTTGACGCCGCGACGAAGAAGTTGACCGAGCACGCGCGCAAGAACAACGTCATCCTCGGCCTGTTCCTGTTCGGCACGAGCCGCGTAGGGGAGTTCCTGGAAAAAGGCTTCACCTTCATCAGCATTGGCAACGACCTGCATCATGTCCTGACGCAAGCTGGAGCCTATGTAGCGGACATGGAAAAAATTGCTGCCGAAAAAGGCAAATCCTGGAAGCGCCGCCCCACCGCGCTGTTCTAAAAAGCTCGACGGTGCCCCGTCGTTCCCGCGCTTTTAGCAGGAGGGCGGGAGTTTTGACATAGCGCGGGCGCGCACCTGCTCGCCCATGCCGGCACTAAAATCACAGTAAACTTTCTTCATTAATCCCATGCCGCTCCAACTCACCGAAGTCGAAACCCGGGTCCTGGGCTCTCTGATCGAAAAGGACATCACCACCCCCGACTATTACCCGCTCTCGCTCAACGCGCTGGTTAACGCCTGCAGCCAGAAAAACAATCGCGATCCAGTGATGACGCTGGACGAAGAATCCGTCCGCCAGGCGCTGGGATCTCTGCAGGAAAAGCGCATGGCCGGCCCGGCCAGCGGAGCCGACAGCCGCGTCGCGAAATTCGAACACCGCCTGCAGGAAGTATTCAACTTCGACCGCCGCGAAATCGCAATCATCTGCGTGCTACTTCTCCGCGGCCCGCAAACGCCCGGAGAACTCCGCGGCCGTGCCGACCGCATGTATCACTTCGAAGTCCTCGACGACGTAATTTCAACCCTGGATCATCTGGCGCAGCGCGAGCCGTCGCTGGCGAGAGTCCTCCCCCGCCAGCCCGGCACAAAAGAACCTCGCTACACGCATCTGTTCTCCGGGGAACCACCAGAAGCGGATGTGGTGAGGGCGTCCTCGGCTGCGAACCTATCCTCCGGTATCTCCACCGCCGAACGCATCATTCGCCTTGAAGAAGAAGTTTCGGCCCTGCGTGGGGAACTAGCCAACGTGCAGCAACAACTGGCCGCCTTCCGAAAGCAATTCGAATAAACGAAGCTTCCAGCCGCGAAAGGATTTATGTGGGGACAGCCGCCCTCGGCTGTCCAGGCGAGCGAAGCTCGCCGGCTGCCGGCACCACTACAATTCCTGAGGAAAGCATCCTAGCTGCGTTCTGCACGGACAGCCGGGGGCGGCCGTCTCCACATGATCGCTAGTCCGGCGTGGATGGAACATATTCCTCATCGGCAACGTACAATTATTCAGAGAGAGATGTAAGGAGGTCTCAGCCATGTTCACGTTCCTGCTCTGGTGCTTTCTCTTCGTAGTTTGCTGGCCTCTGGCCCTGGTGGCTCTGATTGCCTATCCATTTGTCTGGCTGCTCTTGCTCCCGTTCCGCATCGTCGGCGTCGCCGTCCACGGCATTTTGGAAGTCATCTTCCTGGCCATCACTCTGCCATTTCGCTTGCTGGCAGCGCCGTTTCGGGTCCGAGCCTAGCCAAAACATCGGCAGGAAGTTTTGTCTTGTGAAAGAGAGACAACAGACAACCAGCAACTTCCCTGCTCCCGCCCGCTTGGTGTAGCCTCGTAATGTTCGAGCGCCGCTGAATCGGGAGAATCCCATGCATCGTCGCGAATTCCTCATCCGCTCCGCCACAGCCGCCGGAGTCGCGTGGCTCAGCTCCAAAGCCATCTTCACCGCACTCGCCAATACCACGCTGCCCACAAAGTTCGCCGCCTACGACACGGTCACGCTCGGCAGCACCGGCATCAAGACCAGCCGCCTTGCCATGGGCACCGGCACCGTAGGCTCCGGACATCACTCGCACCAGACCGACCTCGGCGTGAAAGGCCTCTCCGACCTGCTGCTGAATGGATACGACAAAGGACTGCGCTTCTTCGACGCCGCCGACTCCTACGGAAGTCATCCTCACGTGGCTGCGGCGCTGAAGCAGGTTCCGCGCGACAAAGTTACGGTACTGACCAAGACATTCTCCCGCGACGCCGCCAGCGCCCGCGCCGATCTCGACCGCTTCCGCCGCGAACTCGGCACCGACTATCTCGATATCTGCCTGATTCACTGCGTCACCGAAAGCGACTGGACCGACCGTTATCGTGGGGTCCTCGACGTGCTCTCCGAAGCCAAGCAAAAAGGAATCATCCGCGCCCACGGCTGCTCCTGCCACACCATCGAAGCGCTGCGCACCGCCGCTAAGTCGCCATGGGTGGAAGTGGATCTAGCCCGCATCAACCCCGTAGGCGCCATCATGGACGCCGATCCCGCGACGGTAATCGGTGTGCTGAAAGAAATGAAAGCCGCCGGGAAGGCGGTGGTAGGAATGAAAATCCTAGGCCAGGGCGCACTCCGCAACCGTCAGGACGAAGGCATCAAATTCGCGCTCTCCAACGGCGTGCTCGACGCCTTCACCATCGGCGCCGAAAGCAAGCAAGAACAGGAAGACCTGATCCGCAGAATCGCCGCAGCGTAACCGGCAACTAAACTACAATTAGCCGCGTGACCGGTTCCTGTGAGCACTGTGGAGCGTCGTTCGAAATCAAGCTCCTTCATAACGGCTTCAACGATAGCTCCTACGCGTACTGCGGCACAGGACGGCCATCCTTTCGGCCTACAGCAAGCGCTGGCCAGCCGGCGTCAAGTGGACGCATGCTGAAATGGCTCCCGAGATGGAGCCCTTCTTGTTGCCATGCGAATGCGGAGGGAAGTTTTCGAAGGGCAATTCACCTCGATGCCCAGGATGCCAGCGAATTCTTTCCGCGGAGGAGGCCACTGGCTACATCGAAGCCCAATCTCCGGGCGCTGCTAAGGGATGGCGCTGGCAGCGCGATTGGCAAGGGTTGTACGGCATTGTAATCAACGACCGCCGGGTCGAAGACAACTTCATCGCGCCTTAATACTCCATCACCTTCAACGCCGGACTCAGAATCAACCGCGCCTCTGTCGCCCGCTGCACATCGTCGGCGGTCAGCCCCGGAGCGATTTCTTCCAGCACCAACCCGTCGCGAGTCACGCGAATATAAGCCATCTCCGTTGCAATCGTATCGACGACTCGCACGCCAGTGAGCGGCAGCGTGCACTTCTTCAAAATCTTCGGCGCGCCCTCTCGCGTCGTATGCTCCATCGCGACCACAACGCGCCGCGCACCGGCGACCAGATCCATCGCTCCGCCCATCCCCTTTACCATCTTGCCCGGGATCATCCAATTCGCCAGGCTCCCCGTCTCATCCACTTCCATCGCGCCCAGTACGCTGAAATCAATATGCCCGCCGCGAATCATGGCAAATGAATCGGCGCTCGAAAAATACGAAGTCCCCGGCATCTCACTGACGGTTTCTTTCCCTGCGTTAATCAGATCCGGATCTTCCTGCCCCTCGACCGGATACGGGCCGATCCCCAGCATCCCATTCTCCGATTGCAGCGTGACTTCCATTCCCGTCGGAACGTAATTCGCAATCATCGTCGGCATGCCAATACCAAGGTTGACGTAAAATCCGTCGCGCAGTTCTCGCGCAATCCGCTTCACAATGCGTTCGCGCTTGTCGACGTCTTTGCCGGGTTTAGTCATATCTGTCGTTGGTCGTTAGTCGTTCGTCGTTAAGCCCTCGGCCGAATCACCTTCGCCAATGACAAACGACTAGCGACCAACGACGATCCTCCTCAACGTTCGCCGCTCAATCCGCCGCTCATACAACTCGCCTTGAAAAATGCGTTTCACATAAATCGAAGGCGTGTGAACCTCGTCGCCATCGAACTCACCCACGTCAACCAGGTGTTCGACCTCAGCAATCGTGATCTTCGCCGCCGTCGCCATCATGGGATTAAAATTCCGCGCCGTCTTGCGATAAACCAGATTCCCCTGCCGGTCACCCTTCCAGGCCTTCACAAACGCGAAGTCCGCCGTCAGCCCGCGCTCCATCACGTAAGTACGCCCGTCAAACTCGCGCGTCTCCTTGCCATCGGCAACAATAGTCCCCACACCGGTTGGCGTATAGAAGGCCGGAATCCCTGCGCCGCCGGCGCGAATCCGCTCCGAAAATGTTCCTTGCGGAACCAAATCAAGTTTGATCGTCCCGTTCAGGACCATTTCTTCCAGGAGTTTGTTCTCACCAACGTAGGTTCCAATGTGATGCACGATCTGTCCCGCGGCCAGCAGCAGGCCATTGCCCACTCCATCCACGCCGACGTTGTTGCTGATCGTCCTCAGATTTTTTGTGCCTTTGCGAACCAGAGAGCGAATCAGATTTTCAGGCATCCCGCACAGCCCGAATCCGCCAATCATAATCGTCGCGCCGTCAAATACGTCCCGGATCGCCTCATCCGCATTGGCCACAACTTTATTCATAGCGTGAGAATTCTAAACGAATTTCACCACGGAGACACAGAGGCACGGAGAAACCAACGAGGGAAATCAGATGCCCTTATCTACCAAGGGTATGATGACCGATGAACCACCATCCCAGAACAAAGACCATCACGCAAAACAAAAACAAGCTGCTGATCCGACTCAACAGACCCAACTCCTTGTCCCGGGAGCGATCCAGCACTATTCAAGCTGGAACTGCGAGGGAAGCTTACCTCGAAGAGCTCGAAGTTTCTCTGGCCAGAAACACTGTAAGACACCCCACGCTCCGATAGGAACCGCCACTGCGACAAAAAAAAATGAAAACGATCGGATCCAGATGCATTCCTTCCTTCGCTCAGTTTTTCTTCTCCGTGTCTCCGTGCCTCCGTGGTGGAGTTTTCCTTAACTGGTGGGCCACTTCGAACTCCTCCGCCAGTTGACGCGTCGCCAGATTTTCCCGGATGTGCGCCAGCCGCTGTTCCACCTTCCACAGAGCTTTCTCCAGATTTTCCTTGTTGCTGATTGCGACGTCCCGCCACATCGAATACGGACTCGCCGCAATTCGTGTCATCTCCTGCAGCGCGCGCCCGCCAGCCGCGAGCACCGGAGCCTCCGCTCCAAACTCCTCCACCAGCGCGGCAGCCAGCGCCGTAGAAATCATTTGGGGAACGTGGCTGATCCACGCGCATAACCGGTCATGCTCCGCCGCCGGGAGCATGGCAATCCGTGCTCCGATTTGATCAATCCATCCCGCATACTCGGCGAATAGTCCTTCGTTCAGGTTCTGTCCCGCCATCGGCGTCAGAAACCATACCGCACCCTGAAACAGATCGGCATCCGCGAAATCGACACCGCTCGATTCTTTCCCCGCCATCGGATGTCCCGCGAGAAACCGCTTTCCCGCGCTCTTGCCAAACACGCTCACTGCTCTTTCCACGACCGCAGTCTTGGTACTGCCAACATCTGTTAAGAGCGCCTTCGCCGGAAGCACCGGCCCGATCCGCTCGATCAGATCCACAATCGCCAGCACTGGAGTCGCCAGCACGACCAGTTGACTCCCTCGCACGGCATCTCCAGGATCGGCAGTCCCGTCGTCAATCGCACCGCGATTCCGCGCCTTCTCCAGCGCCGCCTCACGATCGCATCCAACGATTCGACCAGCAAATTTCTTTTTCTTGAGCGCAAGCCCAAGCGACCCGCCAATTAGCCCCGTACCGATGATCGTGATTTGCCGAATCGGCATAAAGAGAATCGAGGAGCTGAAGAACCTGTTCTCCGGAAGGCAATCTTGTCATTCCGAGCGAAGCGAGGAACCTGCTTTCCCTCGCCAACACCAACCCTCCAGCCATCGCCAAATCGCTGACGACCCTAGATCTTCCGTCCCACAGCCGGCGCAATGATCCGCAGCTCGTCCATCAGCGTGGCGAACTGTTCCGGAAATAGCGACTGCGCCCCATCCGACCACGCGTTATTCGGATCGCAGTGCACTTCGATCAGCAGGGCGTCAGTGCCCGCCGCCAGCGACGCCCGTGCCATGGGAGCAACTTTATCCCGCCGCCCGGTTCCGTGTGAAGGATCAGCCGTCATCGGCAGATGAGATAGCTTGTGAATGATCGGAATCGCTGAAATATCCATCGTATTGCGGGTATAAGTCTCAAACGTGCGGATGCCCCGCTCGCACAGAATCACTTCGTAGTTTCCGCCGGCCATGATGTATTCCGCCGACAGCAGTAACTCTTCGAGCGTGGCCGCGATGCCGCGCTTGAGCAGCACCGGCTTGCGCACTTTTCCCAGCTCGCGCAGCAAATTAAAATTCTGCATGTTGCGCGCACCCACCTGAAGAATGTCCACATACGGCAACATCATCGGGATCTGAGAAATCTCCATCACTTCGCTGATCACCAGCAGATTGAACTTTTCTCCCGCCTCGCGCAGCAACTTCAGCGCATCTTCGCCGTGTCCCTGAAACGAATACGGTGAACTCCGAGGTTTGAACGCCCCGCCCCGCAGGACTTTTGCACCCGCCTTCGCGACGGCCTCTGCTGTGGCAAAGAGCTGCTCGCGCGTTTCCACGGAACACGGCCCTGCCATGACGACAACTTCGTTCCCGCCAACATCGACTCTGTTTGCCAGCTTAACGATCGTTCCCTCCGGCCGAAAGCTCCGCCCCGCCAGCTTATAGGGTGAACTGATGCGGTGAACTTCCTGCACCCCGGGCAGTAACTCGAGGATGCGGATGTCAAAATCGATTCCCGATCCAACCGCGCCCAACACCGTCATCCGCGCCCCGGTGGAGCGGTGCACCTCAAACCCCATCTTCACCAGGTGCTCAATCACCTGCTGAATCAACCCCTCATCCGCGCCTTCCTGCATCGCCACAATCATAGGTATCTCTCGGGTTCTTGCTCTTGGCTCTTAGCCACTAGCTTCAACTGTTGCCAGTATCGTAGGTGTTGTCACTCCGCGCGAAATGGAGGAACCTGCTTTTCCCGCCATCTTCGCTACTTCAATAACTACTCAATCATTTGTTTCCGAATCCAACTCCGTACCCGACTCCGCCGTCTCTGCCTTGGTTACAATCTCTTCCTTCTGAATATTCCGCATCACATCAATGATGCGTTCATAAATCCGGACCAGATCGCGCCCCGGCAGCGGCCCCGGATTCACTTCCTGTACATTCGTGAAAACAATGCGCTCCCGATCCGGCTCATACACCGGCAGATTCGTATTCCGCTTCAGCCGCCCGATCTCGACCGCGGCCCGCGCCCGCTCGCTCAACAATTCCACGAGTCGCCGATCCAACTCATCGATTTTCTTTCGCCAATCCCCGATATCCATAAGCCTTTGCGGACTCCACCACGCCGGTGCGTTCTTTGCGAGACGCGTGGATTTCGACTATCCACCGCTTCAGGCGTTACTCATCGCGCCGCAGCCGAAGGCCGAGACCTGATAGCTGAAAGCATCTTTACAAACTCCCCCACTGCTGCTGCCTCGCGCCCCGGATTGCGTTCGATCGTTTGCACGATGGCACTGCCCACCACGACCGCGTCAGCGAACTCGCCAACCTCAGCAAACTGCTCCGCGTTCGAAATTCCGAATCCAACGGCAACCGGCAACTTGGTCACGCGGCGCAACCGTCGTACCAACTCCTGCGCGTCATTCGCCAACTCCTGCCGCGTTCCCGTCACTCCCGTCCGCGACACTGCATATACAAACCCGCGCGATGCAGACGCAATCCGTTTCAACCGTTCATCCGGACTCGTCGGCGCCGCTAGAAACACCGGAGCCAGATCATACTCCCGCATCGCCCGCAAGTATTCACCCGCCTCTTCCACTGGCAAGTCGGTAACCAGCGTACCGTCCACGCCTGCAGCCCGCGCCACTTTGCAGAACTTCTCCAACCCCATCCGCAGAATCGGATTCAGATACGAAAAAATAATCAGCCCCGTAGACTGCGCATGCTGCCGCACCTCCGCAGCCAGCGTCAACACTTGCGCCAAGGTCGTTCCCTGCCGTAGAGCCCGCTCGCTAGCCCGCTGGATCACGGGTCCATCCGCCACCGGATCGCTAAACGGCACGCCCAACTCAATCACATCCGCGCCTGCCTCGATCGCAGCCAGCACGATGCCGCGAGTCGTCGCGAGATCAGGATCTCCGCAAGTTACGTACGCGACTAGTGCGGGACTTTTGTAAAAAGTAAGAGGCATAAAGAAGAGTGCAGAATGCAAACTCTACATTTCAGATTTCAGGTTGAGGGACCCTTTAATCTGAAATCCCCAATCTGAAATCATCAATCAAGTTTCAAATTCTCCCGCATGATCCCAATATCCTTATCCCCACGCCCTGAGACGTTAACAATTACGATCTCAGATTTCTCCATACGGGGAGCGCGTTTCAACACTTCCGCCACGGCGTGCGCCGACTCCAGCGCGGGAATGATTCCCTCCGTCCGTGCGAGCAAAGTCGTGGCTGCCAACGCCTCCGCATCCGATGCGGGAACATATTCAGCGCGCCCCGAATCACGCAAGGCCGCGTGTTCCGGCCCAATCGACGGATAATCCAATCCCGCCGACACCGAATGCGTCAGCGCAATCTGCCCGCCCGAATCCTGCAGCACATACGAATACGTCCCCTGCAACACGCCCGGAGATCCGCCACGAAATCTTGCCGCATGATCGCCTAGGGCCGAACCGCGTCCGCCCGCCTCGACACCGATCAACTGAACCTTTTTGTCCTTCAAAAAGTCGTAGAAGATTCCGATCGAATTCGATCCTCCGCCCACACAGGCGATAATCGCCGCCGGCAGTTTCCCTTCCGCCTTCAGAATCTGCGCTCGCGCCTCGCGGCCAATCACGCGATGAAAATCGCGCACCATCGTCGGATACGGATGTGCTCCAAGCACGCTGCCCAACAAATAATGTGTAGTTCGCACATTCGTGACCCAGTCGCGCATCGCTTCGTTGATCGCGTCTTTCAAAGTGCGCGATCCCGACTCCACGCCGCGCACCTCAGCGCCCAGCAAACGCATGCGGAAAACATTCAACTCCTGCCGCCGCATGTCCTCAGTCCCCATATAGACGACGCACTCAAATCCCAGCAGCGCGCAAACCGTCGCAGTCGCCACGCCATGCTGCCCCGCTCCAGTCTCTGCGATCACTCGGCGCTTGCCCATGCGCTCGACCAGCAAACCCTGCCCCAGGCAGTTATTGATCTTGTGTGCTCCGGTATGCAGCAGGTCTTCGCGCTTCAAATAAATCTTCGCGCCGCCCAGCTTCTCCGTGAGCCGACGCGCAAGAAATAAAGGCGTCGGACGCCCGGCATAGGTATGCAGCAACTCATTCAGCCGCGCCTGAAATTTCGGATCGCGCTTCGCCCGCGCGTACTCGCGATCAAGTTCCTCGAGCGCCGCCACGAGAGTCTCCGGCACATAGCGCCCGCCATAAACGCCAAACCGCCCGGGCTCGCTCGTGCCGAAAGAACGAGAAGAGTTAGAAGGAGCTGGAGGGTGCCCCACCCTAGCTGCGTTCTTTGCGGCTAGGGTGGGAATTTTGACTTTCGTAGCTCGCACAACCGCAGTCATCACTAACCAGCCTTCCGATCCATCTCCCGCACCTCCCGAACAAACGCCCGCACCTTCTCCGGATCTTTCTTTCCCGGATTCGCCTCGACGCCCGATGAAACATCCACTCCCCAGGGCTTCAGCATTGCAATAGCGTCCCCGACATTTTCAACCTTGAGCCCACCGGCTAATATGAGCTTCAAATCAATCGTGTCCGCGAGTCCGGCCACCGTTGCCCAGTCGAATTTCTCTCCAGTACCGCCCGGACAATCGGAATTGCCTGAGTCAAGGAGCGCGGCCACAACCTTCCCTCGTGCGTTCTTCGCCAGGTGAAAGCCCGCGATTTCGTCTTGGCCAATCAATCCCACTGAGACAGCTGGAATTACCCGAAACGGAAAATCTTTAAAGAATTCACCCGTCAATGCACGGGACTCTCGCGGGTAAATCTGCGCGATTGTCAGTCCGCATTGACGTATCGCCTCGGCAACACCCTCGGAGCTCCCTCCAACGAATACTCCTACCTTCTCCACACTCTCCGGCAACTTCTGTACGATCTCCCGTACGACTTCAGGACTCACGCATCGCGGACTCTTCTCGTAAAACACGAATCCTACTGCATCCGCGCCAGCGTCAACCGCGACGAGCGCATCCTCCAGATTCGTAATGCCGCAAATCTTCACCCAAGTCATGAAACCAGTCTGTTATTTTCGAGATATCAGCTTCCAGCAACTGCGAAACTTTTCATGCTTGTCATCCCGAACCGGACGAAGCCCGGTGAGGAACCTGCTTTTCTCCCGCAGCACGCAAACCGTTCACAGCGTACTCGGCACACGCGCCTCCATCAGCGCCCGCAGCGCGTCCCCCGGATGTTCCGCCCGCATCAGCGACTCACCCACCAGAAACGCGTCATACCCCGCGGCGCGCAACCGCGCCACATCTCCCGAAGAATGAATGCCACTCTCTGCCACGCGCACCACGTTCTTCGGAAACCGGTCCGCCAAAACAAATGCAGTTTCAAAATCGACTTTAAATGTCCGAAGATTGCGCGTATTCACGCCGATCAGATCGCAGCCCGCATCCAGGGCAATCTGCAATTCATCGCCATCGTGGACTTCACACAAAACATCAAGCCCACGCTCGCGAGCGCCTGATAACAATTCCTCAAATTCTCTCTTCGGCAACGCCGCCACAATCAACAACACAGCGTCAGCCGAATTAGCCCGGGCCTCGGCCAGCTGAAACGCATCCACAATAAAATCTTTGCGCAGACACGGAACCTTCACTGCCGCAGACGCCGCGCGCAGATTCTCCAGCGACCCCTGAAAAAACTCTTCATCGGTCAGCACCGAGAGCGCCGCCGCCCCTGCCGCTTCCAGTTCCCGCGCCAACTCCTCGGGATGGAACTCGGCCCGAATCAGCCCCTTCGACGGCGAAGCCTTCTTCAGTTCCGCAATCACTGCCACGCCATCGCGATTCTTCTCCGCCAGAGCCCGCCGAAACCCGCGCGGGACATGCAATTCCGCCCTCCGCTCCACGTCGCGCACGTCGGCCGAGCGCTTAGACAACTCCACCCGCGCCCGAGTAGCCGCAACAATCTGGTCAAGAAAGGCAGGCATAGAGAATCCTTTATTATAAGGGACCAGCGAAATTACTTGTCTCTAAAGGGTCTACGATACCGGGTGCCCCATGCCTCGCCGGCTTTGCGAGACGTAGTATCTAGCCAGCCAGGAAAGACGAACTACTGGCAGATTTCCCGCATCTCTTTATACGGCTTCTCCGTGCCCGGCGGATAAGGGATATGCCGCGCGTCCATCCACTGATCGAGCAGCGTGCCACCGTACTTCGAACCCGCATCCGGATCACTCTCATAGGCCGGATCGCTCTCCGCTTCCTGCAACGTCACCAGAGTGAATCCTTTCTTCTTGAGAAGATCGAGAGCGTCCGGCAAGATAGTGCTGCTAAATGCACCGAGATGCAGCAGAAGAACATGGTTGATGTCATGCCCGTAAACCAACTTCGCCATCTCCCGTCCCAAGTCTAGATAGGCCGACGCCGTTTGAAGGTAGCTTGACTTCAACCACGCAATCGATTTCGCATCGTTTTTATCCACACACCGGGCGTATGCGGTATTCCACATATAGTCTTCCCAGTCGAGTGTGACCTGGGCGATTCGGTACCGGTGCGCCTTCAAATAGTCGCGCACTGCACGGCGCTTTTCCTGCGTGTCTCCTTCGCGCAGGTAGGGATAGCGCAGCCAGTGCCAGTCCGCATTTTGCGTTGACAACAACTCAAGCGTCGGTTCATTCTCCTGAATTTCGCGCTCAAAAGCCTCCGCCGGATTCCCGTTCAGGTCCAAATGCGAATAGGTATGATTTCCCAGCGGGTCAGCCGCGGCCCACAACTTCAACGCCTCCGCCGCGTCGGCATCGCCTTCCAACTTCTTCGCATTGATGAATCCGTAGGCCGGAGGGACGTGCCAAGCCTTTAAAACAGCCAGCGTGTTCTTAGTGATCTCCACCCGCGTCGTTCCCGCCGGAAGCTGGCCATTCAGCGGCAGGTCATCAAACGTGATGGCCACTTTCTGAGCGAAAGTAAACCCGCTGAGACTAATAAGAAGAAGAAAAGCAGTCCAGCTCAGGAAGACCATGCGGCGAACCAGGTTTTTCATGGTAGAAGTCTACAAGAGTAAAGAGTTAAAGAGATGAAATCCGGGTGCTTCGTCGTAGTCTCGCCGTTTTCCGGCGAGACAGGGCGGGGATTTTTTGACGCCGACATGTTACCTACTCCATCCCCAGCGATGCACGAACCGACTTCCCGTACTCGCGTGCCTTTTCCAGCACGCGCGGCTCGTCAATCGTCAGCAACTTGCGATCCCGCATCACCACCCGACCGCCAATCACGACCGTCTCAACATCGCTTCCCTTCAACGAATAGGCAATCTGCGCGTAGATGTCATACATCGGCACCGCGTTTGGCTCGTCCAGATTGATCAGGATTAGATCTGCTTTCTTTCCCGGCTCCAGTGACCCAATCTCCTTCTCCATGTGCAGCGCCCGCGCCCCATCAATCGTCGCCATCTCCACCACAGCTTTCGCATTCAGTGCCAGCGGATCCATCTTCGTAATCTTCGCCAGCTTTGCCGCTAGGTCGATCTCCTCCATCAAATCAAGATCGTTATTACTTCCCGCCGGACCATCCGTCCCCAGCCCGACGGCAATTCCCGCCGCCCGCATCTCCGGCACCGGAGACACTCCACTGGCAATCATCATGTTGCTCGACGGATTATGCACGCATCCCACCTGCCGATCGGCCAGCAGTTTACCGTCAGCCTCGTCTACGAAGATGCAATGCGCCGCCACCAAGTCCGGTCCCAGCACTCCAATGCTTTCCAGATACTGCACAGGGGACATCCCATTCTGCTTTTCGCTGTCATCCCACTCTTTCTTCATCTCAGAAACGTGCATCAGGATCGGCGCATGATATTTCCGAGCCAACGCTGCCGCATCCTGAATCGTCTTCTTCGAGCACGTATAAATAGAGTGCGGGGCCGGGGCCGCATGAATCAAAGCATCGCCCTGCCATTTCTTCAGGAACTTCTCGGTATAAGCCAGCATCTCGGCTTCAGTCTTATTATCGGGCGCTGGAAAATCGATGAACGTCTCGCCCAGCACGCCGCGCATCCCGGCAGCTTTAGTCTCCTCGGCAACCGCGTCCTCGAAGTAATACATGTCGGCGAACGTAGTCACACCTGAGCGAATCTGCTCCGCAGCCGCAAGCCGAGTCCCCCAGCGCACGAACTCTTCCGTCACATTTTTCTTTTCGGCCGGAAAGATGTACTTGTAGAGCCAGTCAGAAAGCGTGACGTCATCGTGCAACCCACGAAACAAAGTCATCGGCACATGCGTATGCCCGTTGATGAACCCCGGCAACACCAGCCGACCGCGAGCATTGATAAGCTGCGCCGCTTTGTACTGCCCCTCGATTTCGGCACGCGGTCCCACCGCCACAATCGAATCGCCACGGACTGCAATGCTCCCATCGTGAAGAATCGTCCGCGCCCCATCCATCGACACCACAATTCCGCCGCTGATAATCAAATCGACATTCTGCTTCGTCTGCCCAAACATCGTCGCAGTCAGCAGAACCGTGGCGACCGTCGCCCAAAGCGCGGCACGATGACGCGTTGAGTTACACCTACGCTTACATTCACGAGATTCTCTTTGCGCACTTCGCGAATCCTTGGCGCTCTTCGCGGTTAAGAGCCTTTGGCCGCGAAGTTCGCAAAGAAACGACGCTAAGGACGCTAAGGAACAATAACCCCCGCCCGAAATTGCCCAGAATATCTTTCTCATCTGCTCCCTATCCTTAATCCTTATTTGGCAGCATCCTTACTTCCCGCCACCCGCTTCAAATAAAACTTAAAGAAATCCTGCGCGTTCGAATCCAGGCAAACCTGCGCGTTCGGCGTCCCCGGCTCCTCGCGCGTAAATCCCTTCTCGTCCACCCTTATGTGCAACCCCTGCACCGGACACAAATCCGGACGCAGCGCAAACGCGATCGTCATCGGATCAAACAGCGTTGGCGTCTCCTGCCCCCACAAGTGATACAACACCGCGAGTTGATCCGTCACCGGCGTCCCCTGACTGAATACAAATGCCCGCTTCACCTCGTCCAGCTTCAACTGCGTAGAATCCAGGGGCATGACATAAAGCGGCACACCCACGGAAAACAGTTTCTGCGCCGAGGCCACATCATTCAAAATATTCCATTCCGGCATCGGAGGGACCGGCGCCGTATAGCCCAAATCTCCATACCCGCGCCGCACCGACCCGCCCATCAGCACAACTCGCTTCAGTTTCCTGAACGTTCCAGGATCCTTATCGATCGCCGCTCCGACGTTCATCAGCGGACCAATCGCAATCAAAGTAATCTCCCCTGGATACTTTCGAATCTGCTCCAACAAGAACTCCACCGCATCCCCATGCGACGCCTTGACGAAATGCCCACTCTCCCCATATCGTCCCTGCGACATCGGATTCTTCGTAGCAGTCGCCCTCCCCGCGAGCACTGGGATATCGGCCCGTCCTACTTCTCCGAGGAAGCGATCCGTAATCTTCGCCCGCGCCTCAGTATCGCCAAACGTCATAGTTACCCCCAAAATCTGCAGCTCCGGACTCTTCACCGCCAGCGCCAGCGCAAACGCATCGTCCACATCATCGCCAATGTCGGTATCGATAATGATCTTCTCCGGCGCACCACTCTGTCCCCAGCCGACTGCTGAGAACATGCTCAAGCCAGCAAGCAGCATGAAGCTAAAGGCAATGCCGTTTCGTCCACGTCTTCTCATTGATCCTGTCTCCGTTTTTACCGTTCATCACCTACCGCGGAACTCTGAAACTACTTCAATCTCTCCCTCAATGTTCTCATTCAAGCGTGCCAAATCTTCTGCAGGAATCCAGTATTCACGATGATCGGAACTTCCGACAACGTGCACATCGTATGGATGAAGAAACTCAGTGCACACCCGGAATCGCAGCACATACCCGGCGAATCCTGAGCGTTCGTCCTTGGTATTCCAGTCCCGTGCGATCTGAGTCGCGTACACCTCTGTCAGAACCGGATAGAAGATCGGCTGCTCGGACAATCGCGGAGGGAACGCACGAAACCCACTGGCTCGTATCAGGTCCAGCTCACCCTGTCCAACCGGCCGGTACAAAGTTGTGAATGAGGCACGCATGCTCCCAAGCATACCCATGCGAGATCTCCGTGTCGCCCCACCCACATCGTGTCCCGCGCCGCACGCGCCAACTCTGCGCTTATCTCTCTAACTCCAGCAAAATCAGCGCCTCGCACCATGGCCCGCCCCGTGCAATCTTCCAGATCGCTACCGAGTCACTAGGAGGTGACCAACCATGACCCGCATCAACGCATTAAGCAACACTCGTAGTTTCATGACGTGGGGTAAACAAGCAAAGACCTGGGGCAAGAACACCGGCGCGCTCGTATTCGCCGCCGTGCTGATCGCCTGCTCCCTAACCGTCGGCTGCTCCAGCGACAAACCGAAGCCCGTAAGTTCCACCAGCCAGATCGTCGTTCCGCAGGCTCCGGCCGCGCTTGAACCGATGTCCGCACCCGCCCTGCAGGCCGCGAACAAGCCGGCGCCAAAGAAAATCGTGCATAAGAAGCCAGCAACCGTAAACTACAGCGAAAAGACCTACGGAGTGGCCTTCGAATATCCACGCCGGTATGCCATCGAAACCGGCGACGCTGCGACCGACCTCGTCGCTTCGAGCCCGCTACCCATGAACTTCGTTACCGTCGGCGGAGTCGCGCTCGCCGCTGTCGAGTTGCCCGAGACCAGCTTCGCAAACACCGACTTCTCATCCGCATTCTTTGACGTGAGCGTTCACAAAACCCTCACCGCGGATCAATGCAGCGAATTCGCCGTGCCGCAGCCTAAGATCGCAGTCTCGTCGGCATCAACTGAAGCCGCCTCCGCACAACCCGCGCAGACCGAGACAGCGTCCACGCAGCCCACGACGGTCCAGACAGCTCGTGCAGAATCGAATATGCCGGCCCCGCCTCAGCCAACCTCAGTACCTGCCACGGAGTCCCACCCAGAGCCGCAGGGCTCGAAGCTGATGCTCGGCAACCTCGAGCTCCGCGGAACCGAAGCCGTCACCGGCGAAGGCTCGCGCCAGAGTGACTCGAAGTATTTCCATGTCTTCCAGAATGGATCCTGCTACGAGTTCGCCCTGAACGTAACCACAGTGGCATCGGACCAGGGCATCACCAAGCACGTCGACCGCGACAAAGTCTTCAACCGACTGGAGCAAATCCTCTCCACAGTGAAGATCAATCCAGTCGCCGCTCCCGAAGTAGCCGCCGAAGCCCCAAAGACCGCGACCACCGCCGCAACTCCGGCGCAGTAACGCCGCTCAGGGTGCCCCACCCTTCTCGCGTTCTTCGCGAGAGGGTGGGGATTTTGACTTCCAGTATCCGCTCTGACCCTGCACCGTAACTCACGACAATGTTTCAAAAAGGAGCAACTTCATCCGCGAGAAGTGCCTTAGCAACGGAAGTTCGACATAATCGGGTGTACAATTTCAACCGACACTGGGAAAACCCAACTAACCATCGCAAGGCACAAGCCTTTAGATGCCGGTCAGCGGCATCGCTCGTGACGGCCCCGGCGTGATCCACGCACGACCTCTGAAGGAGGAGCTGTCATGAGAATTCTGCTATATAACCCCGACAATGGTGTAACCCGCAATTTCATGCCGCATCTGTGGATGTTCCTGCTCAAAGCTCTGACTCCCGACGGCCATGAAGTCCTGCTGATCGACGGCAACGCGCAGCCCATGGATGAAGATCAGATCGCACAGTATGTCCGCGACGAAAAGATCGGCCTGGTCGGCATCGGCGCCATGACTCGCATGATCGCCAAGGCCTATCGCATCGCCGACGCCATTCGCGCCACGGGAGTTCCTGTCGTCATGGGAGGCCCACACGTCACCGAGCTCGCCGACGAAGCTCTAGGCCGCGATGGTGGGCCGCGCCACGCAGACGCGGTCGCCCTCGGAGAAGCCGACGCCACCTGGCCTCAGATCGTGAATGACGCCGCCCGCGGTGAACTCAAAGAGCTTTACGCTCCGGTCGACAGCGCCGGTAAAGATAGCAAGCCTTCGCTCAAGCCATATCCCGTCATCCCCTGGGACAAAATCGACCTTGAGCAGTTCAATCTCCTGCCCAAAGCCGTTTTCCCGCTGCTCAAGCGAGTCGGCGAGGGCTGGGGAACATTTCGCATCATCCCGGTCGAGTCCGGACGTGGATGCCCCTACGGTTGCGAGTTCTGTACCGTCACCGGATTTTTCGGCGACTCCATTCGTTTCCGCAGCAATGAAAGCGTGGTCAACGAACTTCTGCTGCTCAAAGCCCGCGCCCGCAAAGAAAAAGGACAGATGGCTGTCTTCTTCATCGACGACAATTTCGCCATCAATGTCAAACGCACTAAGTCGCTTCTCAAAGACATCATCGCCGCCAAAGCCCAAGTTCACTGGGTCGCGCAGATCAGCGCCAATCTTCTGCGCGATGAAGAACTCTGCGACCTGATTGCAGCGTCCGGCGGCAAGTGGGTCTTCATCGGCATGGAGTCCATCGACCCCACGAACCTAAAAGACGTAAACAAAGGATTCAACAAGCCCGGCGAATATGCAGAAGTCCTAGAGCGTCTGGCCAAACGCAATGTTTACGCCATCACATCATTCATCTTCGGCATGGACAACGACACCACCGGAGTGGCCGAACGCACCTTGGCTCAAGTTCGCACCTGGCCGCCAGGCCTGCCTATCTTCGGGCTACTGACGCCTCTGCCCGCAACTCCGCTCTACAAGCGCCTTGAGGCTGCGGGCCGTCTCACGCGCCGCAAGCACTGGCAGGAATTCATCCCCTTCGCCATGGCGCACACGCCGCTCAAGATGACCATCGAAGAAGCGCATGCCGAAGTGAAATATGGATGGGCGGAGGCCTACAGTCCCGAAGCCGTGGCCCACGCCGTCGACTCGCTCGACGACCAGCCTCTCGGTTATCGCGTCAATATCCTGTTAGCCCGCCTCTGCTTCCGCGGAATCTATTTCCCCATGATGGGGAAATTCGCCTGGGTGAAAGTAGTTGCCGAAAATCGCCAGACAATTTTCAAGCTGCTAAAAGAAGCTTGCTTCGGCCGCCGGGCGCGGCCTACCAATCCCAACATCGAGACCCCCTACAAGCCTGCTTATGAACACATACAAGTGCCAGAGGTCCGCACCGAAGTAAGCGCCTGATCCGCCTTTGAAGAGACGCGCGTGCCCCGCCCTTCTCGCGTTCTTCGTGAGAGAGCCCACCCTGAACTTGACGAGGGTCGAACTTTGACTTTCTCGGCGAAAATCCGTGCAGCCAGTTGAGCACCGCTGTGCGCGTCGCCCGTGGGACGCAATCTGCAAATCTCTCAGCGCAAGTGTCAACTCGGGCAAAGCATTTGCGCGCGTGTTCTGGCCCTTGAAATACCGGCGACATGATTAGAATCTCCTGAGTCTTGGAAGGCGTCAGCTCTACTTCGCAAGATACTTCAAGCCGTACTCCTTCCCGTTTCGAAACTCTGTCCCGTTTCGCAGAACCCTACTGCGAAATAGATGCCGCTCGTGGCTGCAGTCCCCTGCAGATGATTTACAACGACATCTGGACCTCGTTCAAACCCTCAAGGAGATTTCATGAATTCTGTTCGAAGTATGAAGCGCGTCCTATCGTCCGCGGGATTGCTGACTACGCTGCTCTTCGCGGTTCTCACCATTCAATCCAGTGCGCAAACTACCTCGCGCCATACACTGCACGGCGGGTACGACCGGGCGCATGAAGTCACGCTGAACGGCACCCTTCAAGCGGCGATTTCGCAACGATCTTCCGGACGCCCCGTCGGATTGCATCTGCTCGTGGCGTCGCCGCAAGGCGTGGTCGACACACACGTCGGCCCCTACTTGACGAAAACCACGCAGGCAGTTCTGCACTTCGGTCAGCCGGTGCAGATCGTCGGAGCGATGGAAAAGATCCACGGCAGAAATTACTTGCTGGCTCGCCAGCTGATCTTCGCTGGCCGCATGGTCACGGTGCGAAGCGAACGCGGATTCCTGCTTCGCGCGCAGCCACTGGCGCGTCCCATCACTGCGAAGACCACCGCGCAGGTTGAACTGACCGGAGGTGCGCTGTGAAATTCCTTCAAACGATCTCTCTGTTCTTGACGGTGGGCTTGATTGCCGTCTCATTGGGATGCAGCGGCACATCGACTCCCGGCAACAAAACTCCCGTGGCAGTCACCATGGGCGCGACTCCCACTTCCACCTTCGTGAATGATACGACTCCCGTCACAGCAACCGTCGCCAATGACTCGGCCAACGGCGGTGTGACCTGGAGCTGCGCCCCGGCTGGCACTTGCGGCGCGTTCAGTTCCGCCACGTCGGCGAGCGGCACTCCCGTCACTTACACCGCACCTGCGGCTGTACCCGCGAGTACTGTAGTCATCACGGCAACTTCGGTTACGGATGCCACAAAGAGCGCCAGCACCATGCCGATCACCATCAATGTAACCTCGGCAATTACCACCGCGTTGAGCCCGGCTCCGCCATCCTCTCTGGCACCCGGTGCAACTTCGACGATCGGCGCCACCGTGGTCGGAGACACGGCAGCCGCGGGCGTGAACTGGAGCTGCACCCCGGTCAACGCATGCGGTTCGTTCAATCCAACCCAAACCGCAACCGCCGTCACCACCGTCTACACCGCGCCCACGACGACCGGGAACGTGGTCATTACCGCAAGCTCGGTAACTGACGACGCGAAATGGGCGAGTTCCAACGTCACCATTACCGGAGCAGCCTCGGGAGCCCTTGCTCCAGGCAACTACGTGTTTTCCACAAACGGCGCGGATCCCTATTCCGTGAGCGGCGTCTTTACAGTTACAGACGCGGGAGCAGTCACTGGAGGTGAGCAGGATCTGGTCAACCTGACCGGCGCTGTTCACGACGTCATCACCGGCGGCACCTGGGCCGCGAGCACCGACGGCAATCTGGTAATCACACTGGTCACCGCGGATGCGGCAATCGGTGTAGCCGGAGTCGAAACCCTCGACGCCACTCTTGTTTCGAGCGCACGTGCCGTAATCACCGAGTTCGACACCTCGGCAACTTCCAGCGGAACCCTCGATCTGCAAACCAGCAAGGCCGCGCCCTCGGGCGGCTACGCAATTTCCGCCGCCGGCATGGACAGCACCGGCTTCCCGCTCGCCCTTGGCGGTGTACTTAACGTCGACAGTGCGGGCGCCATCTCCGGCGCCGGCAGCATTTTCGACATCAACGACGGCGCTACCGCCGGTCCCCTGCAAGACCAGACCTTCACGGCGAGCACGGTCAGTGCTCCCGACACTCTCGGCCTGGTCACGTTTACGCTGAACCCCAGCGTGGCTTCAGCAGTCAAACAACTCGTACTGGTCGGCTACATCGTCGATGCCACTCACATTCGGTTGGTAGAGACGACGGACACTCTAGCCTGCATCCTGGGCGGAACTGCCCTCGGTCAAGGCTCCAGTACTGGAACCTTTTCTGCCAGCTCCATCTCCGGATCGAGCTTTGTCATCGGCGCGGCCGGCTCTGACGTCAATGGCGCACTTCAGTTGGCTGGAGTCATTACCGCCAACTCTGACGGCACAACCGTCGCCGGTAACCTCAGCATGAACGACATCACCGCGCAAACTGCGCAAGGCGGAGTCGCTCTCGCTACAGGCGCCGCTTACACCGTCGATCCGACCGGGCGGGTAACTCTGACCGGCCTGACCGACACCGCCGCTGACTTCACCTACACCTTGCAGCTCTACTTAACCGGAGACGGCCACGCACTGGTCACTTCCATGGACGTAGGCGACATCGCCGCAGGTGTGGGGTTTGCGCAATCCGGCACATTCAATGCCGCTTCCCTCACCGGAAGCTACGGATTGAACCTTACTCAGGTCATCGCCGGCAACGAATACGATGGCGTCGGTCCCGTTGTGGCCGACGGAGTCGGCACTCTAACTGGATTCCTCGACGTGAACAAGTTCATGGTTCCGGCCGTCAATCTGCCACTCTCCGGAACCTTCACGGCCGACGACAGCGGCGTCTTCACCGGCACCATCACTGGCGTTGACTCGGTGTCCGCCGCCACAGCGGATCATTTCACTTACTATGTGGTGGACGGCACAAAAGTAGTAGCGATTGAAAACGATGCCGGCCAGCTATCCCTCGGATACTTCGAGTTACAACAGTAACTGCTTCACGGTAGCTTCTAATAGTGGCGCACTTCGGTGCGCCACTATTTTTATGTTCAGGAGTTCGCCAGAGCCGAAATCTGGCGTGGATGCCGCATGGATTTCGGAACCCTCGGTTCGCGGACAGCAAGGTAGAAACCTTTCTCCGGATTCCTCAGAGGCAAGAAAGGCGTAGACTTTCTCTGAAACACAGCCGCACAATACAAATTCGAGTGGCATCGTGACCAGGTTTCGACAGAGGGGCAACCATGACAAAACTCTGGCAGGACTTCCGTTACACGGCGCGAGTGCTCGGCAAGAATCCCGGTGTCACCGCCATCATGGTGTTTACGCTTGCGCTGGCAATCGGCGCAACCACGGCGATCTTCAGCGTGGTCTATGGAGTCCTGCTGCGCCCGCTGCCCTATTCCGGCGCCGACCGAATCATGGCGATCTCGGAAGTGAACTCCAATGGCAGGCTCTCACGCCTCGCCGACCTGAACTTCGAAGACTTCCGCGATCAAAGCCGCAGCTTTCAATCGATCGCGAAATACTCGCCCCAAACTATTTCTATCTCCGGAGCGTCGCAGCCGACGCGCACCAACATTGCAGCGGTGACTCCAGACTTTCTTAGAGTGTTTGGCATCGAGCCGGTGATCGGCCGCGATTTCACGGCGAGCGACAACACAAAAGGCGCGGCGCCGGTAGCTCTCGTAAGCTACGGATACTGGCGGCAATATCTCGCATCGCCACATGATCTTTCGCGCTCGCATTTGAAGATCAACAACGCCGTCTACTCCGTAATTGGCGTGCTTCCCTCGGGATTCCGATTTCCCGATGATGCTGAAGTCTGGCTCGCCGCCGATACTGCCGGACAAAATCTGAGCCGCACATCGCATAACTATTCCGGCGTGGGACGCCTGAAAGACGGTGTAAGCGTCGAGCAGGCGCACCAGGACATCAGCGCCATCGCCCGCCGAATCTACCAGGCCTCGAATGAGAAAACCGATTACTTGCTGAGGGACGGGAGTGTAGTTCCTCTGCAGGAGTCCATCACCGGCACAGTGCGATCGCCGCTGCTGATTCTGCTCGGCACTGTCGGATTTCTCTTGCTGGTTGCGTGCGCCAACGTCGCGAACCTGCTGCTGGCACAGGCGGCGGCGCGCGAGCGCGAGATGTCGATTCGCGGCGCGCTGGGAGCCGCGCGCGGCCGCCTCGTCCGCCAATTTCTGACCGAAGCATTTCTACTCTCGCTGCTAGGCGGAGTGCTCGGAGTGCTCGCCGCGCTGGCCGGGGTCTCGGGATTGCTGGCCCTGGCTCCGGAAACCTTGCCGCGCCTCGACAGCGTTTCCATCAATCTGCCGGTGCTGCTCTTTTCGTTTCTCCTCTGCGCGGTGGTCGCCGTCGGACTCGGCGCATTTACTGCTGCACGTGCGACACGTGGTGATCTTAGGACTGGCCTCGCCGAAGGCGGACGCGGGCAGGCAGGATCGCAAGGCAGCCAGCGCGTCGGGCGGGCACTGGTGGCGGCACAGGTCGCTATCACGCTGGTGCTGGTGATCGGTGCGGGCTTGCTGGGGCGCAGCCTGATGAAAGTCCTCGAAGTGGATCCCGGATTCCGCGTCGATAAGATCGTCGCCATGGACGTCTCGCTGCCGTGGGCGGACGATCCCAAGACAAGGTCGGCGCAGGGAATGTTCTTCGCCAACCTAATGGACCGGCTCAAGCAAATTCCCGGTGTGCTTGGCGTCGGCGCTGCGAGCGCCTTGCCGATGACCGGAGGATTGCCCGATGGAATGTTCCTGCTGATGACGCAGAACGAAGTCCCAAAAACGATGGATGGATTCGGCGTGTTGTTCAATCAGAAGGAACGTCTCGGCAGCGCGGACTTCTGCGTCGCGACCGACGGATATTTCCATGTGCTGGGCATTCCGCTGGTGCGCGGACGCATGTTCGACGAGCGCGACGGCGCGAACGCGCCGCACGTGGCCGTGATCAGCGAATCGCTGGCGCATGATCGCTGGCCCGATCAGGACCCGATCGGCCACACCATCGAATTCGGAAACATGGATGGCGATCCGCGCCTGCTGATGATTGTTGGAGTCGTGGGCGACACGCACGAATACGGTCTCGACGAGCCGGCGCGGCCGACGGTCTATGTGAGTCTTTTCCAGCGTCCTCGTGCGATGATGACCGTGACCATGCTAAGCGATGCCGACACGCGCTCGATCAGTTCAGCGGCGCGGGGAATTGTGCGCGAACTCGATCCGGAAATTCCGGTGACGTTCCAAACTTTTCAGCAAGTGTATTCCGCGTCGCTCGGCTCGCGAAAATTCAACGTGATCCTGATCGGATTCTTCGGAATCACTGCGCTGCTGCTGGCTACCGCCGGGGTGTTCGGGGTGATGGCGTATTCGGTAAGCCGGCGCACCCGCGAATTCGGCGTCCGCGTCGCGCTCGGCGCAACCTCCGGCAACGTCCTGCGCATGGTTCTGGGACAAGGCATGCGCACGATCCTGATCGGGGTCGTGATCGGAATCACCGGATCGTTCGTGCTGACGCGCGCCGTCTCGTCGATGCTCTTCGGCGTCACCGCAACCGATCCGCTGACCTTCACCGGGGTAACGCTTCTGCTGATCGCAGTCGCGCTGCTGGCTTGCTACATCCCAGCCCGGCGTGCGACGAGAGTGGATCCGATGGTCGCTCTGCGCGACGAGTAGCGAAACTCCAACTCCGGTCCGTGCTGCCGTCAAAAACCCCACCCAGCGCTGAGTGGTAATACCGCTGGTCGAAATAAAAACCACCTTCCTCCTCTCTCGCTTCGCTCACGTGTCGAAATGACAAGGGGTGGATCGGGGTGCGGGACAGAGGGCAGCGACCCTCAGGGGCTGAAGCCCGCGTCCTGGGTGGGCGATTGGCGGCACGGCTGAAGCCGTGCCCTTCCCGGGTGCGTGCGTATCTCGGTGTGTGGCTCTTCCTGGTGGCGCGGGACGGACGGATGGGAACACGACCAGGGCCTGAAGCCCATCTCGATTCAGTTTTGGTTTACGCGGCGCCCGAAGCGCCGCTCTTCCACGGTTGCGCCGGGATCAGAGTATAGAAAAGCAGATTCCTCCTCTTTCGCTTCGCTCGCGTGTCGGAATGACAAGGGGTTGGGGAGGAGAGGACTCTTATCGCAGCGCTGGAAAGCGCAGCGCCACCCAAAACCGCGCACGAGCATTGAGCCCTTCAGCAGTGGAGGGCGGGGAGCGGCGCTGACTCCCCAACGAGGGCGTCCGGGTTCCACGGATTGTCAACGGGGAAAAGGAATTGTCGGCGGGCGATTGTTCGGCGGCAAAAGGAAAAGGCCAATCTGATTTCTCAGACTGGCCATTATTTAATGCCGGCAACGACCTACTCTCCCACACACTTTCGCGTGCAGTAACATCGGCCCAGCGGGGCTTAACTTCCGTGTTCGGGATGGGAACGGGTGGAACCCCCGCGGTAAGATCACCGACAACTCGGAGCTGTCAGCTATCAGCCGTCAGCTCTCGGCTTTCCTGCCGGGCTGACGTTTTCGTGCTGATTGACAGCAAACTTGGTGACTCCAGCTGAACAGCAGGTTCCTCGACTTCGCTCGGAATGACAACGCCTGTGTAAGTATGAATGACAAGGCTTGTAGGAGAATGACAAGGCTTGTAGAAGCAGGGCGTCAGTGCGAGCTGAAAGCTGACCGCTGATAGCTTAGAGCAGAATTTTCAAAGAGCGTGAGGCATCGATACCTCACAACTGAATAGATTGGGTGTGGCTTACTTTCTTGTTGTTTACTTCAGATTTCAACCACGTTACATCGGCTTGCTTTCTTTCTTCGTTAGAAGCATAAAAGCGTCGGCGCACAGTTATCAGTGTTGCAGCTCAGTCATCCAGGTTCGAACGACATCAACAACATTGCTAATTCCAGTTCAGTTTCGAACTGGTAACCGGCAACTGAGTACTGACAACTGTTTTCTGCACCGAGTAAATTTTATGGTCAAGCCGAACGGGCGATTAGTACTGGTAAGCTACACGCATTACTGCGCTTCCACCTCCAGCCTATCAACCAGGTAGTCTTCCTGGGCCCTTCTTATCCCTTACGGGTTGGGAGATCTCATCTTGAGGAGTGCTTCCCGCTTATATGCATTCAGCGGTTATCACAACCGAACTTCGCTACCGAGCGGTGCCATTGGCATGACAGCTCGAACACAAGAGGTTCGTCCATCCCGGTCCTCTCGTACTAAGGACAGGTCCTCTCAAATCTCCTACGCCCACAACAGATAGGGACCGAACTGTCTCGCGACGTTCTGAACCCAGCTCACGTACCGCTTTAATAGGCGAACAGCCTAACCCTTGGAACCTTCTACAGCTCCAGGATGCGATGAGCCGACATCGAGGTGCCAAACCGGAGCGTCGATATGAACTCTTGGCTCCGATCAGCCTGTTATCCCCGGCGTACCTTTTATCCGTTGAGCGATGGCCCTTCCATACAGAACCACCGGATCACTAAAGCCTACTTTCGTACCTGCTCGACTTGTTGGTCTCGCAGTCAACCACGCTTATGCTTTTGCACTCGTCGGCTGATTTCCAAACAGCCTGAGCGTAGCTTCGCGCGCCTCCGTTACAATTTAGGAGGCGACCGCCCCAGTCAAACTACCCGCCTTACCATGTCCCTCTCCCGGATTACGGGAGTAAGTTAGAACCACAGATCTCGCAGGGTGGTATCTCACCGTTGGCTCCTCCAAGCCCGAGAGCCTGGAATCAAAGCCTCCCACCTATCCTGCGCAGCAAGGGCCATAGTTCATGGTAAAGGTATAGTAAAGGTGCACGGGGTCTTTCCGTCTAGTTGCGGGCAACCGGCATCTTCACCGGCACTACAAGTTCGCCGTGTCAGTCGGCAAGACAGTCGCACTTTCGTTACGCCATTCGTGCAGGTCGGAACTTACCCGACAAGGAATTTCGCTACCTTAGGACCGTTATAGTTACGGCCGCCGTTCACTGGGGCTTCAGTTCGAAGCTTCACCTTGCGGTTGACCTCTCCCTTTAACCTTCCAGCACCGGGCAGGCGTCAGCCCCTATACGTCGTTTTCGACTTTGCAGAGACCTGTGTTTTTGTTAAACAGTCGCAGTGCGCATTTCGCTGCGGCCTCTTCGGGCTTGCACCCTAATGAGGCACCCCTTCTCCCGAAGTTACGGGGTTATATTGCCGAGTTCCTTACCAACTGTTCTCACGAGCGCCTTTGGATATTCTCCTCGTCTACCTGTGTCGGTTTGAGGTACGGTTCCCTTGTATTCTCCTTAGAGGTTTTTCTTGGCAGTGTGGAATCGGCAGCTTTCCTCCATACGGAGTACTGCTTTGCGTCTCAGTGATAACTTCCCCGCGGATTTACCTACGGAAAACACCTTACACGCATCGACCGTTATAGCCATAGAACGGCCTGCTTATCCTACTGCGTCACCCCATCGTGATAACGAAAACAAGGGAGGTCCGGAATATTAACCGGATGTCCATCGGCTACGCCTTTCGGCCTCGCCTTAGGGACCGCCTGACCCTGAGCGGATTAACCTTTCTCAGGAAACCTTAGACTTTCGGCGCGGAGGGTTCCCACCTCCGTTATCGCTACTTATGCCGGCAGGGTCTCTTCTCAACCGTCCACCAGTCTTTTCAGTCTGGCTTCAAACTGTTGGGAATGCTCTCCTACCACGCACACCCGTAAGGATGTGCATCCGTTGCTTCGGTAATCAGCTTAAGCCCCGTTAAATTGTCGGCACCGGACCGCTTGACCAGTGAGCTATTACGCTTTCTTTAAAGGATGGCTGCTTCTAAGCCAACCTCCTGGCTGTCTGGGCGTTCCGACTTCCTTTCCCACTTAGCTGATATTTTGGGACCTTAGCAGGCGGTCTGGACTGTTTTCCTCTCGACGACGAAGCTTAGCCCCCGCCGTCTGACTCCCGGATTGGTTGTTCAATGGCATTCTGAGTTTCGTTGGATTCAGTAAGCTGGAAAGCCCCCTAGTCCATCGAGTACTTTACCACCATGACAAATCATCCGAGGCTAGCCCTAAAGCTATTTCGGAGAGAACGAGCTATCACGGAATTTGATTAGCCTTTCACCCCTACCCTCAGCTCATCGGAGCTTTTTTCAACAAACACCCGTTCGGCCCTCCAGTGGGTGTTACCCCACTTTCAGCCTGGCCAAGGGTAGATCATCCCGCTTCGCGTCTATTCCTGCCAACTGGATCGCCCTATTCGGACTCGCTTTCGCTGCGGCTCGCTTTACGCTTAACCTTGCTGACAAGAATAACTAGCCGGCTCATTATGCAATAGGCACGCGGTCAGACTTTCGGCTTGCGCCGCATAGTCCTCCCACCGTTTGTAGGCACACGGTTTCAGGTACTATTTCACTCCCCTCGCTGGGGTTCTTTTCGCCTTTCCCTCACGGTACTGGTTCACTATCGGTCAGAAGCTAGTATTTAGCCTTACGGGATGGTCCCCGTAGCTTCCCGCAAAGTTTCTCGTGCTCCGCGGTACTCAGGTATCGGCTTCGAGTCCAGTTCATTTTCGTCTACGTGGCTATCACACTCTATGGCCCCTCTTTCCAGAGGGCTTCGACTAATGACTGGATTGGTAACTCTACTGTTGCCGACCCTACAACCCCTGTATAACCCGAAGGTCAAACAGGTTTAGGCTGTTGCGATTTCGCTCGCCACTACTATCGCAATCGAGGTTTCTTTCTTTTCCTCCAGGTACTGAGATGGTTCACTTCCCTGGGTTCGCTCGTGCCCGACTATGGATTCATCGGGCCGTACGGGGGTTTTACCCCCGTGGGTTTCCCCATTCGGAAATCCCCGGGTCAATGCCTGCTTGCGGCTCTCCGGGGCTTATCGCAGCTTGCCACGTCCTTCATCGCCTGCTTCTGCCAAGGCATCCACCATGCGCCCTTAGTAGCTTGACCACAAAATTTACTCAGCACACGGCAGCTTTCGTCTTCTCCCAAAATGTTTGTCATTCCGAGCGAAGCGAGGAACCTGCTTTCCTTTCGTCCAGCAAGAACCTACTTCCAGCCACCACACGCCGCTTAAACTCTATGGGCCTAGTTGCCTGCTCATCGCGCGCTAAACCGCCTATTAGTGGTTTTCGCGCCCCAGCAGGCTAAATTCAGGCACTCATAAAAATTTACACGCCTTGTATTTTGCCCAATCTATTCAGTTGTCAAATATCGTCCTCGCTGGCCTGCTTCAAACAATTGAAGCCCAGCAAACCCCGCCTCAGCGGGTATGGGTCTTACTAACTCCGGAGTCGTGCAAACTCCAGAATTCCTCCAACCCAATGTTCGACGCCAATTTCATTGACGCCCAACATCAAGTTGGTCATTCTGAACTCTTGTCGAGGCGATCATTACCCTCGCCGTTCAGAATCTCGTCCAGCTCTTCCGGCTTCATCCGCTTAATGTATTCTTCGATCTTGCGATCATACTGCCGATCATTGGGATCAAAGTTCGGATAAGCCTTACGCTCATATTGCTGCAGGAAATGACCGATAACCTTGGCCATCTCTTTCTTGTTCTTCTTCGACATCCGAGCCCCTTACGCTCTGGGCGGCCCAGCATCCGGATCAATGCCGCGCTCGATCTTCGCGATCCGCTCCTGGTGCTTCAGGACCATCGTTGTAATGGCGATCGCGCCGCCAACGATGATGGCCACAATCGGCACCAGCAATCCACCCAGGCCCATGATCGAATCAACAAGTCTCACAAGCGCCTCCGCAAGCCAACCACTATCGACCAACGACAGGTTTTCTGGTGGAGCTGACCGGGATCGAACCGGTGGCCTCCTGGTTGCAAACCAGGCGCTCTCCCAGCTGAGCTACAGCCCCAATCCGGCCGTTCGCCCTTGGTCGTTAGTCATTAGCCAACCGGCCAACGACAAACGACTAACGGCCAACGACTGATTTACTGGTGGGCCTGGATAGACTTGAACTATCGACCTCACCCTTATCAGGGGTGCGCTCTAGCCACCTGAGCTACAGGCCCGGTCCTGCATCAACATCTCCGGAGCCCTGCACTTTACCATCTTCGATCTGCATCGGCTCCCAGCTTTCTAGCTGCTAGCTTCTAGCCAAACCACGTCGTGATTCAGCTAGGAGCTAGAAGCTAGTAGCCAGAAGCTCAAATTATTTTCGAGGACAAGGTTGAACGTGCGCTCCAGCTAAGCCGGAGCTGACCATCATGCGAACGGAAACGAGAAAGAGAGGTCCGAACCGAGACTCCCTCACCGCATCCTCAGGTTAGTGGTGGACTTGGTTTGGGGTACATGACAACATCCCACGCATGTTTAATCCCCGGTGTTTCCGCAACCGAAGTTGCCAGAAACGGTGGGGCCGCGCGAGTGCCATGACGTTCTCTCTTAGAAAGGAGGTGATCCAGCCGCAGGTTCTCCTACGGCTACCTTGTTACGACTTCACCCCAATCATGAGCTGTACCTTGGATGGCTGCCTCCTTGCGGTTAGCACACCAGCTTCTAGTACGGCCCACTTTCGTGATGTGACGGGCGGTGTGTACAAGGCCCGGGAACGTATTCACCGCGGCGTTCTGATCCGCGATTACTAGCGATTCCAGCTTCATGGAGTCGAGTTGCAGACTCCAATCCGAACTGAGGCCGGCTTTTTCCGATTAGCTCCCCCTCACGGGTTTGCGACGGTTTGTACCGGCCATTGTAGCACGTGTGTAGCCCTGGACATAAAGGCCATGAGGACTTGACGTCATCCCCACCTTCCTCCCGGTTATCCCGGGCAGTTTCACTAGAGTGCCCGGCTTGACCCGATGGCAACTAGGGATAAGGGTTGCGCTCGTTGCGGGACTTAACCCAACATCTCACGACACGAGCTGACGACAGCCATGCAGCACCTATGCAGCAGCCTTTTAAGGGGAAGGGATATTTCTACCCCGGTCCACTGCATTTCGAGCCCAGGTAAGGTTCTTCGCGTTGCGTCGAATTGAACCACATGCTCCACCGCTTGTGCGGGCCCCCGTCAATTCCTTTGAGTTTCAGCCTTGCGACCGTACTCCCCAGGCGGATTGCTTATCGCGTTAGCTGCGGCACAGCAGGATTGGGTACCTGCTACACCAAGCAATCATCGTTTAGGGCTAGGACTACCAGGGTATCTAATCCTGTTTGCTCCCCTAGCTTTCGTGCATCAGCGTCAGTTATGGTCCAGTGCGCCGCTTTCGCCACAGGTGTTCCTCCCGATATCTACGCATTTCACCGCTACACCGGGAATTCCACGCACCTCTCCCATACTCCAGCACCACAGTTTCGCCTGCAGGCCCCGAGTTAAGCCCGGGGATTTCACAGGTGACTTGTGGCACCGCCTACGCACCCTTTACGCCCAATAATTCCGAACAACGCTCGCACCCTCTGTATTACCGCGGCTGCTGGCACAGAGTTAGCCGGTGCTTCTTCCACCAGTACCGTCATTATCGTCTTGGTCGAAAGGAGTTTACGCCCCAAGGGGCTTCATCCTCCACGCGGCGTTGCTGCGTCAGGGTTTCCCCCATTGCGCAAAATTCCCCACTGCTGCCTCCCGTAGGAGTCTGGACCGTGTTTCAGTTCCAGTGTGTCCGTGCGCCCTCTCAGGCCGGATACCGATCTTCGCCTTGGTGGGCCGTTACCCCGCCAACTAGCTAATCAGCCGCGACCCCCTCTTTAAGCGCATTACTGCTTTGATCTTGCGATGTTATGCGGTATTAGCATCGGTTTCCCGATGTTATCCCCCACTCAAAGGTAGGTTAGTCACGTGTTACTCACCCGGTCGCCACTTTACTCATGGATTGCTCCACTTTCTCGTTCGACTTGCATGTGTTAGGCACGCCGCCAGCGTTGATTCTGAGCCAGGATCAAACTCTCGTTTGAAACCTGATGCCTGCCGACGGGTAGTTGGCAGGCTGCCATCGCCGCACATCCAAATCAGCTTGCAAAAGCCGTTCTGGTTTCAACAGCGCGGGATGGCGCCACCGTTCAGCTTCGCCGCTTTCCGAAGAAAGCTTTGAAGACCACAGTGGTCTATCTTGTGAGATCGTTTCGGACTTATGCCCGAATCCGCTCTCTCACGACTGGCACGTTCAACCGAGTTGTCAAAGACCGAATCGCCTTCCGCCTGAGCGGCGCGCCTTCAGGTCTAGACGGACCCGCTTTTCTTGGGCGAACCCAATAAGAGCGAATCCGGCTGTCCTCGAAACCCTACAAACATACAGTGCGGCTGGGAATCCTGCAACCAACACATCCCACAGAATTTCCACGCGTTTTCCACAACGGGAAGGCGGGAGCGGGACAGGAGAGCTGAGAACAACCAACAAGCAGGTTCCTCACCGGGCTTTCAGCCCGATGCGGAATGACAAAGCTTATTGGCGGCGCTCGCTACGAAGCACGCGACAGTATGGCCTTCCGCCTTGGAATCAAAGACATACACCGGTTTCGGCGCATGCCGAGGCGGAAGACTAGAAATTGAGAAAAGATCCTACGTTTGGAGGTCCTTGCTTTGAAGGTACCCTTCAGAAACCGCGTCTTTCATTGAAAGACAGCTTCCGAATCGATGTCCCGTGGCCGGGACGAGTTGAGCGAAACCTCCGCTCACAATCATTAGATGCCGGACGCGCACGAGAGTTGCAGAAAAGCGCCCAGCCAGCCACACCAATGCTCTCGGTGAATTGTTTATAGCAGATGAATGAGGAAAAGCGCAAGAGGGTATTTGAAAAATGGAGGGGATTACGCGTTTGGTTCCGCGGACACGACGCCCCAGCCCCGAAGGGGCGGAAGAATACAGCCCACGGCGCAAGCCGTGGGTACCCGTAGCCGAGAGGGATGACGAGCCCTGAAGGGGCGAAAGAAACATGCGCCGACTCCTGCAGATTTCCAACGGCGCGATGTGACGGATATCACAGCTTTCAGTACCAGAATCATGAGACGGTGGAAACTTGCCTCACACATCCGGCAACATCCTGCTCCACGTGATTTTCTCGACGCACGGTCGGCGTCCATTGATCAAGCCGGGTTTCCGCGCCGATCTGTTCGCCTACCTCGGCGGGATCATCCGCGAGAGTAACGGAACCGCGCTGATCATCAACGGCATCGCCGATCACGTTCATATGCTGGTCCGTATTCGGCCCAAGCATTCCCCTGCGGAAATCGTGCGCGCGGTGAAGGCAAACTCATCGCGCTGGGTTCGCAAAAAATGGGATGCAGACTTTGCATGGCAAACGGGATATGGAGTCTTCAGTGTGAGCGAGTCGAATGTTGGTGAGGTGACGAAATATATCGCTGAACAGGAAGAACACCACAGAAAGCACTCGTTTCAGGAGGAATACATAGCGTTTCTCAAGAAGAACAAAGTGGCATATGACGAGCGCTACATCTGGGATTAGTTTCTTACGCCCCTCCGGGGCTTGTTAGCATTTCGCTTCCGCCGACCCACGGCTCGCGCCGTGGGCTGCAATCTTTCGCCGCTTCGCGGCTGACACCAATTGATTCTCGAAGGACCAGACTGACGAGATTTCGAGGCATGCGGTTCAATTGGTAATCCCGGAGTCGTTTCACGAGACCTACACCGATGCGCAGAAGAAAGCACTCTGGACGGTCTCGGCGTTCGTGGAGTTCATTGAGAAAATGCAGAACTGAGGAGCTTTGGTGACCCAACTGAAGTCGGGCCAATCTCCGAGCTCACACGAGAACGCCTCTCTAGGCCGCGGGTCGCTTCATGGGGACAGGGTCCCTTCGGCTTCGCTCAGGGCAGGCACTTCGACTGCGGAGCGCGATTCATGAACCGAATAGCTCTCCGTCGCTCAGGATGACAGATCGAGCATCAAAATCAAGAACGACCGACAGGAGTGTCCCCCCACACGGCCTACCTCAGCGGCTGAAGCCGCGGTTCTTCTATCTTGCTTTGGCGGCACGACTGAAGTCGTGCCCTTCCCGGTCGGTGGCGGTTTTTGATGGCGGTTTTTGGCGATGGTTCCCGGTGGTGGTACCTCGGTGGGCGTTCCCGTTGGTGGTCCTTGGCGGTGGGAATTCTTCTTGGATATTCATGCTTACTCTCGGACTTCCCCGCTTCTCCGCTGGAAGGCGCGCGAGAAATGGGGTACCCCTTGCATTCTCGTGAGAACTCCTTTGGGGGCCCCGGGCGCTGCGGTGGGGACAGGGGTCCTTCGACTGCGGAGCGCGATTCGAAAGGCGAATCGCGCTCCTTCGCTCAGGATGACAGATCAGCAGTGGTATCAGCGTTTTAACAGGTGCCAGGCTTCTTTGTATTTTGCGTGTTTGGAGTTTTTGCGGTGGGGGCTTAGGAGGATTTCGGGTTGGTTGGGGATGGCGCTGATGGGCAGGAGGTACCAGGTGTTAGTGGGGATGATGTAGGCGGCGATTACGTCGATCTGGGTTGGGTTGTAGGGGATGCCGTTGGCTCCGATGCAGCAGCGGTAGGAGTTGGCGCGTTTTTGCTGGGTGCATTTGACCTGGATGCGGAGGAAGTGTCCGGCGCTCTCGATGGCGAAGTCGTAGGGGGCGTTATCTCCCCAGGGCTTGGTGACGCGGATGCCTAGTTCGGCGGCGCGGGTCATGAAACGGAGCTCCGCCCACTCGCCGCGCGCTTTCGCGTGCGGGATGTTGATTCGTTGAGTTTTCATGGGATGCTGGGGGCCTGGAGCTTTCTCGGCGATTCTTCGACAAATAAAAACGCGGCCCTGGCGGGGCCGCGTGCTTATTTTGTCTCTACTTCCATTTTATCAAGTTGAGGGGGGTGAACTGGACATTTTGCCGGGAGAATTTTGGTAAATATATCCTTGACTCACATGTTGCTTTAGGGTATAGTTTTCTCATTATGAAAGCCCCGAACACACTCCAAGAAGCGGTTGTTTACTTCTCCGACAAAGACCGAGCCTTCGAGTATGCGAAACAGTTCCGATGGCCCGATGGCAACGTCGTGTGTCCGCGTTGCAACAAGGCGAAGCACTCGTTTCTCAAAACTCGGAAGCTCTGGTTTTGCTACATCTGCCAGAAGCAATTCAGTCTGAAACTTGGGACGATTTTCGAGGATTCCGCGCTCACTCTCGACAAGTGGATGATCGGCTTTTGGATGCTGGTAAATTGCAAGAACGGTGTCTCCAGCATGGAACTTCATCGCACGCTTGGCATTACCCAGAAGGCGGCATGGTTCATGCTGCAACGCCTTCGGCTTGTGCTTCAGGAGAAGTCGTTCGTTAAACTCGGCGGTCCCGGCTCCGAAGTAGAAGTCGACGAAACTTCCATCGGCGGCAAAGCGCGGAACATGCACAAGGCAAAGCGTCGCCGTTTGAGCGACGGTGAAGGATTGCTTGGTCAACACGGTAAGGCCATAGTTATCGGAATGTTGGAGCGTGGTGGCAAGGTTCGCGCGGAAGTGATTCCGAATCGCCGCAAACCGCACGTAGAGCCTGCGCTTCGCACACACGTTGATGCTGGCACCGTTCTTATGACGGATGAGTTTGACGTGTACAGATGGCTCGGACCTGATTATGTTCACAAGGTTGTGAACCACCTGGAGCGCTACGTGGACGGGACGATCCATACCAACGGAATTGAGAACTTCTGGAGTCTGTTGAAGCGGCAACTCGGCGGAACTTACATTTCGGTTGAACCGTTCCATCTCTTTCGCTATGTGGATGAACAGGCATTTCGTTACAACACGCGCAAGGATGATTTTGGAAACAAGATCAGCGACGGCGATCGTTTTACGCAAGCGTTGTCTCGAATTGGTGGTCATCGCCTTACCTACTCTCAACTCACGGGCAAAGAACAATCGCCACACCACGAAACGACAGGGACGGGGACGGAGGAACCGTTCTAGTCCTTGTCGGATTTCTTAGTTTTCTTCTTTGGGGCGCTCAGCTTGCGCCCCTTTTTACGTGGTCCGATAGCGGTCTTGGGCACTTTGAAAAGTGCTATCATTCCGCGTTCAAACTTCTCCAGAGCTTCCGGCCCCTCTGTGTATTCAGGTTCTTTCATATGGAATACGATAACCCTCAGTTTGTCGCAGCTGTTAAGAAAATCCTAGAACGCTTTCTTAATGAGGCGAAGCAAAATAATCCACCCGTAGACCCAGCTCCCAGCACCAGCATAAATCAGCCACTCCCCGTACCAACTTCCAACACGTTTGACATTTCTGATACCACGATACATAAGATAAAAGCCCCAACACAGCAAGAAGCCAGCCATGAGTGGTGGAAGGATTTTCTTGAAGTGGCGGTAGCTGGAATGTTGTTGCTGTATACGATCTTCTCTGGATTCCAATGGGTCGAATTTAACACTCAGAATAGGAACCAGTCCGCCGCGAATGACGGTAGCGGAACTACCGCTGACAGAAGCCTTCACCAGGTTCAAGAATCTATCAGGCAAACCAAAGACCTCGTGGATGTTGCCAAGCGCCAGGCTAAGACTGCTGAAAAATCTTCTAGGAATGCCGAGATCGCGCTTAGGGAAAGCATTAGGGCCTCCAAGCTGGACGAACGAGCTTGGTTCGGAATTTACGATTTTATGGTTACCCAGTATGACCCCAAGGACCCTAGGATACCTTTTCGAATGCAGATAGCTTTCAAAAACACAGGGAAGACTCCTGCGCGCCAGATTCACATCTATGGCATATTCGGAATTCATAACAACGTCCAAGATGGGCCGAGCGAAGCTGACTGGAAGTCGTTCTTGTCGTACTACGCTAAGGACACTCCTAGATACGTAGCCGCCCCAAATGCTACACGAACGCTTATCTTCGGAGGGGACACCAGCGATCCAATGGACGACCCGTTCCGACTCATGTTCGCGGCAAATTCCCCACTCATAGCAAACGGCTCCAAGTTTCTCGTGTTCTTTGGCGAAGCGAACTATATCGACAACGACAATAGATCGCGGACTACTAAGTTTTGCGTCGTACTTGGCGACGCTTCCAGAAAACAGCTCGGCTATTGTGGAAACGGAAACGACATGGACTAGTAGCCCTGTCACGGCAGGATTACGCAGCGGAGATTCCTTATGGCAGACGGAACAATTCCCAATATCCCACAAGGCGACGACAACACCCGCAGCGACACAAGCAACACCGAGAATGGCCAGCCATCCGGAAGCGGGGCCGTCGTGACGCAAGAGAATACAAAAACCACAAAGAGCTACCATCATCCCTGCCAAAATAGGCCAACTCCCAAATGGTGGCACCGTATTGACTGGTCGCAAGTAGTCTTGGACGCCCTTCTGCTCCTCGTGGGAATAAAACTCGCTTACATCTACAAGGGCCAACTTACTCAGATGATCGAGCAAACGAAAATTGCGAGAAGAGGAAGTAGACCATTCGTCGGAATTAGTGGGATAGGAATTTCCTATGCGTCCCAAGACGCCAAGGGCACCCTCCATCCGCGCCCAATTGCGACACCCGACAGCATAGCCATGGCAATCGATGTTACCGTCAAGAACTTTGGCCCACTGCCAGCGCTCGATTTCTGGGCAGCTCGGAGTCTTTTCCTTGACGGAGTTGTCATGCCGGGAATAGACCTGCATCACATCAAAACTACACTTAACCCCACAGACACTATTCACTTGACGGCTCAATTCCGCGGTCCCATATATCAAGACATCAGGCGCGGCAAAGTTCTTACCCTCAAGGTCGAACTGTCCTATAACGGGCCAGAGGGGTCTTATTCTGAGTGCACCATGTATAGATACCAGTCGGGTATGAGCGGCTTTGAATACCAAGGGGTTTGTGCGCAATGAAGCAGCCTGCCCTGTCACGGCAATTAAGACTATAGCGCAACATGTGAGCGAAAGATATAAATACCAGAATTTTGTGTTTGGATGCATGGGGTTGGGGGAAATTGGGGGTCGTGGGGGGCTTGACAAGATTTCGGCTGTGGGTTGCGGGGCGAGAGTTGAGGAGATGCCGGCGGAAAGCAGGTTCCCTTCGGCTTCGTTCAGGGCAGGCTCTCGACTTCGCTCGAAATGACAAGCCTACTGGGTGAAGATCGAATCTATCGGATGGCGCCGGCTTAACAGCGGGTTCCTCCACGCTCTCTCCGCGCTTTGCGCGGCTGCGAGCGTTCGGAATGACAAGCGAGAGTTGCGATCCGGCGGCGGGGAAAAGCAGATTCCCTTCGGCTTCGCTCAGGGCAGGCTCTCGACTTCGCTCGGAATGACATGCCTTCTGGGGTGAAGATCAAATCTATCGGATGGCGCCGGCTTAAAAGCAGGTTCCTCCACGCTCTCTCCGCGCTTTGCGCGCGGCTGCGAGCGTTCGGAATGACAACGAGTGAGAGCTGCGATAGGCGGCGGGGAAAAGCAGGTTCCTTTCGGCTTCGTTCGGGGCAGGCTCTCGACTTCGCTCGGAATAACAAGTTCTTTGAGATCTCCGCGCTACGCGCTTTGGTTTAACGTGGCCAGCTTGGCGAAGACTGCGGCTACTACACGGTCGCAGCGGACTCCCATGAAGGGGAAGGCGTCGCGGGCGGCGGCTCCTACGTGGTCGAGCAGCCAGGTGCGCGCGAGGGCGCGGCCGCGGTGCAGGCGGACTTTTACGTTGTCTTCGGTGAGATCGAGCGCGGCGGCGGTTTCGGCGGTGCTCAGGTCTTCGATATCGCGCATCGTGACTACGATGCGGTATTGCTCGGGAAGTCCCAGGACTGCTTCTTCGAGAAGGTGGCTGGTTTCGGACCGGGAGGCATTTTCCTCCGGGCTCGGCGAAGTTGCGGCGATATTCATTCCGAGATCTCCATCATCGTCAGTGTCGTCCAGTTGCGGATTGCGAGTGCGCAGGCGCAGGCGGGCCAGCGCTTCGTGGACGGCGATGCGGGTGAGCCAGGTCGAAAACTGGGCGCGTCCGGCGAACTGATCGAGGTGTTCATAGGCGCGGACGTAGGCGTCCTGCATTACATCTTCGGATTCGGCGTCATCGCGCAGAATGGCGCGGGCTACCCGGTAGAGGCGCTGGTTGTAGCGGCGCATCAGGATTTCGTAGAGCGCAGTGTCTCCGGCTTTGACGCGTTCGACAATTTCGTTGTCGGTGCTTTCGGAGCCGGCTCTCTCCAGGGTTGCGGTTGTTTCCATTGGCCTGTCTTCCACTCCCTGTCTTCCACTATATAGAGCGCACTATATAGAGCGCGGGGCGGGGGAAAGGTTACATCGCAGAATTCGTTGAGCCTGGGGAATTCCGGCAAGTCTTGTATCCAAATGCGGGCTCGGCACTCTTTCAGGCAGGAGATCCAATGACACGTTTCGACAAGCGCCTGAACACGGCGTGGTGGGTGCTGAGAATCGGGCTGGGCGTGGGGCCGATCATCACCGGAGTGGATAAATATTTCAATAAGCTGGCGGACTGGGGGATGTATCTGAGTCCGCTGACAGTGAAGGTAGTACCGGTCAGTGCGACTACGTTCATGCGGGTTGTGGGAGTGGTGGAGATTGTCGCGGGACTGATCGTTCTGAGCCGTTTTACAAAGATTGGCAGCTACATTGTGACGCTCTGGCTGCTCGGCATCGCTGTGAATCTTTTGACCACTGGAATGTTCTACGACCTGGCGATGCGTGACGTGGAGATCGCTCTGGGCGGATTTGCGCTGTCGCAACTCACGGCGGTACGCGAGGAGCAGACAGCGGCTGGTTAGTTCGCTTTACTTGTTTGAGGTGGGTCCGCAACAAAAAATCGATTGGAGGATAGGGATGAGAACACTTGCTTCGCTTCTTTTTGTTCTGGTGATGGGACTCTATGCGCTGCCGTCATTCGCGGCGACGGAAACCTATAATAACGTTGCGGTGGTGGATGTGAATTGCTCGAGCAAGGTGGCAGCCGATCCGGATTCGCATACTCGAGCTTGCGCTTTGAAGTGCGCGGCCAGCGGGTTTGGCATCGTTACGACGGACAAGAAATTCGTGAAGTTCGACGCTAACGGGAATAGCAAAATTACTGAAGCGCTGAAGGCTTCTGACAAGAAAGATCATCTGCGTGTGGATGTCAGCGGAGATCTGCAGGGCGATACGTTGCAGGTGAAGTCGATCAAGCTACTGTAAATCAAGCTGCTGTAAGCAGAGCGCCTCCCCTGGTGCGCCGGGGATTGCAATCCCCGGCGCGCTTGAAAACCTTGGAAGGGAGGCAACTGAAAGCAGGTTCCTCCACGCTCTCTCCGCGCTTTGCGCGGCTGCGAGCGTTCGGAATGACAAACTTAGGAGGCTACTGCCCTTGCATGAATCTCTCGCGCTTCGCGTTTCACTTCTCTCTTACGGGAATTCCAGGGTCACGAATTTTGCGGGCTGTTTGCCTGTATTTGTGATGGTGTGGGAGTAGTTGCCGGGGAGCCATTTGGCTTCGCCGGACTTGAAGTGGCCGGGCATGGGGCCGGACATTGGTCCCGTGCCTGAGACGTCGCTTCTTATGTCGATGTCGCTTACGGCCACCAGCAGGTGCGGGCCGTTGTGGTGATGTTCGGGGACTTTGGCTCCGGGCTGGAGTTCGAATTCGGTGGCGCGGATGCCGTCTTTGATCCAGAGGATTTGTTTAGTGCCGCCTTCGAGGATGTCGAGGCCGCGGTCTTCGTCCCATTTTGCGGCGGAGGTGCGAAGTTTTTCGTCCTGCAGAATTTCTACGGTTACGTTGCGGAAGTGCGTGGACGCTACGTCGCGGACCTGATGCGCGAAGTTGCCGGGGACCAGCCGCGTGTCTCCATCTTCGAGCTTCTGGGTGATGGGATCTTTGCCTTTGACCGCATTGACGACTTCAGTAGGCCCCAGGGTGACGAAGACGTAGTCATGGCGATGCCAGTGAAGCAGGGTCTCGGCGTTTGGAGGGACATCGACATAGAAGACTCGGACCTGATCGTTTTCGATGACCAGATGGTGGTCAGGCTCGGCGGTGATCTCTACTTCCCGCGGAGATTGGGCGAAAGCTATTGCCGACAACAGCAGGAATAGGACATGGCGTTTCATGGGGTGGATTGTATCCCAGTGGTCAGTGGCTAGTGGTCGGTGGATAGACTTCTGCTATTCGACTTCGCGGGTTACTCGGATCCATTCTTCCATTTGATCTAAATATTCCGCCAACGCTCGGCGGCCGGTCGCGGTCAGACGGTATTCGGTGCGCGGAACTCGGCCTTCGAAAAATTTTACGCAGGAGACGTATTGCGCTTCTTCTAACTTGCGGGCGTGGACGCTCAGATTTCCGTCGGTCGTTTTGAGCACGCGCTTCAGATCGTTGAAGCTTAGCGAGTCGTTGGTGGCGAGGGCGCTGACGATCCCGAGGCGGATGCGTTCGTGAATCAGGCGATCAAGTTCAGGGAGTTCGGGGGCGCGCAGCGGCGCTTGCTCACGAATGCGAGGCGCGGGCTTTGAGACTTTGCGCGCATTGGGAAGGGCTCTAGCCACCATGCCTCCTTGCGATCAGAAATCCGAAAGCGATGTGGAGGCCGCCGAAACCTGCGGCTAGAAACCAGTTGCCCCACGCTATCGGAGCCAGCACTGCGAGGCCTCCCAGTAACATGAAGCAGACGCCCATGACCGGGACGATGGCAACGGAGAACGCGCCTCCGGTGATGATGCCGGCGCCGTAGAGCAGGAGCCAGGTGGCGGGCAGCGCGGATTGCAGGCCGGTGCGGAATAACAAAAATGTCAGGAACGCCCCGGCAACTAATGGCGGCGCGAGTCCGAGGGCGACTTTGCGGGCGGGGCCAGAGAATAACGGCAGGCCGCGGCGGTTGGCTTTCCACGCGCAGGAGAGCAATCCGATGGAAGCGGCGATCAGGCCTTCGGCGAGCCAGATTCTCAGCCAGGCGAATGATGATGGTTGGCGCGCGGCGAGCCAGGCTGCGGCCAGAGCAGTCAGGCCGAGAAGAATGTGTCCCCAACCGGAGACGGCGGTGAAGGAGGCGGAGCGCTCCATGGTGTCGCGGATGTAGCGAAGGTCGTCGGCTAGATTTGGGGCGAGATCGGGGATGGAGTGGTCCGCAGCGGGGCGGCTGGTGCGATTGATACGCCGGATTCGGTGGGGACGGCGGTCGAACACAAAATCAAGGTTAGCGCTCTGAGATAGCTATGTCAAGTACTTTGCTTTGTAAAGCTCATAGTTCACGTTTGCTGCGGAAGACTTCAATTCATCATAAGTTCGCGGTCGCTGTTAGCCAACGACGGGGACCGGGAGCATTCCTCCGGAGTCCTGTGAGCTGGCTTTGGTGTAGCCTGAGGGAGTTTATGAGATTTGAAGAGACTGATTCTCGGGAATGCTCGCGGATGGGGTCTTTTCTTTTCTTGCTCTTTTTCCTGCCTCTCTTTTCTCTTCTTCTTCCAGCGCAGGCCCCCGCGCAAAGCGATCCTTCGTTTGATGACCTGGTGAGGAACGCGGCAGCGGCGCGGGACCGAGACGATGTGCCAAAGGCTGTCGAACTCTACAGCGAGGCCGTGCGTCTGAAACCGGATTGGCCCGAGGGCTGGTGGTTTCTCGGATCGCTGCAGTACGGGACGAACGCTTACTCTGAGGCGCGGGATGCTTTGACGCACTACGTTGAACTGGTTCCGGATGGCGGTCCGGCGTGGGCTCTGCGCGGGTTGTGCGAGTTCGAAACCGGCGACTATTCCCAATCTCTGGCAGACATCGAGCACGGAGAGTCGCTGCGAGCGGCGAACCAGTCGCTCGATGAAAAGATTCTTCGCTACTACGAGGCGCAGCTGCTGACGCGCAACGGAAATTTCGAGCGCGCGCTGCAGAAGTATGCGCCCCTGGCCCAGGGCAAGGTACCGAATCCAGAAATGCTGGTCGGGATTGGCCTGGCTGGATTGCGCACCCCGCTGCTGCCGAAAGAATTAAGGGCGGACAAGGTGGACCTATTTAAGGCGGCCGGTCACGCAGCGTTTCTCTTTATGTCGGGTGACCCTGAGGGCGCGCAACGAGAATTTCAGGAGCTGTTTCAGCATTTTCCAACAGAGGAAAATGCGCACTACTTCTACGGCTCACTGTTATTTCCGACGGACCCGGACCGGGCGATCATCGAATTCAAACGAGAGTTGGAGATCGCACCGTCCAATGCCGCAGCACAATTGATGGTGGCCTGGGATTACATCATGCGAAACAATGCGGCCACGGCGCTGCCCTACGCAACAAAGGCCATGAGCGCGGATCCGGCTGTTCCCGGAGCGCGGCTTGCGCTCGGCCGGGCGCTGGTGGAAACTGGGGATGTGAAGGGCGGAATCGATCTCCTGGGAAAGGAATCGCAGATTGAGCCGGACAGTCTTGAGATCCATTTCGCGTTGGCGGAGGCTTATTCGAAGGCAGGCCGGAAAGACGATGCCAGGCGCGAACGCTTGCTTTGCCTCCAGATTGAGAAGAGTGCGCCAAAGCAGGCCGCGAGCCGTTAATCTTCTTCCCGGCGTCTTGGTGCCGGGCGTCCTGGCCGCGCTGGTCTGCCTGCCGGTACTGGCCCAGGAGCGACCGAGCACCTCAGCATCTGCCTGTGCGCGTTGCCATGCCGCGCAGGCAAAGAGTCAGCCTGAGACGCCGATGGCGAGGGCCATTGAACTGCCGGGAGCAAATCCCACGCTCAAAGAGCATCCCAAGATGACGTTTCGACGGGGCGCGTATTCCTACACGGTAGACACTGTAGGCGATAAAAGTACGTACACGGTAACCGATGGCACGCACACTGTTTCTCTGCCGATTCGTTTAAGCTTCGGGACCGGCGGCCAGACCTGGCTGCTGGAGCGCGATGGCAAATTCTACGACAGCCTGGTGAGCTATTACCCTTCCATCGCTGGACTCGATATCACGATGGGCGAGGAGAAGGTTGTACCGCACACCGTCGACGAGGCGATGGGGAGAGAGCTGGGAGAAGGCGAGGCCAAGGCCTGCTTCGGCTGCCACGCGACGCATGCGGTGACTGAGGGCCAGCTGACGCTGGGATCGATGCAAACCGGGGTGACTTGCGAGCATTGCCACGTAGGTACAAGTGCGCATCTGCTGGACGCGATCCAGGGAGACTTTGCCTCGGCCCCGCCCAAGCTGGGGAAGATGACGCCCGAGGATATATCGCGATTCTGCGGGCAATGTCATCGGACATGGGAAACTGTAGTGCGAGGGCACTTTACCGGAGAGGTTAACGTGCGCTTTCAGCCTTACCGGCTGGCCAACAGCAAGTGCTTTGACGGAGCCGATCCGAGGATCAGTTGTATCGCTTGCCACGATCCGCATCAGGATGTAGTGCGCCAGGATTCGAGTTACGATTCGAAGTGTCTGGCTTGTCATGGTAGTGCGACGGCGAAGAGTTGTCCGGTGGCGAAGGCTAATTGTGTGAGTTGCCATATGCCGAAGGTGAATTTGCCGGGAGGACATATGGCGTTCACCGATCATGAGATTCGGATAGTGAAGGCGGGAGACGCGTACCCAGATTAGTGCGGTTGCGAGGACTCACATGAGTTCCGTTCCGTCCCCTTCGGAAGTGTGAACATTCCGTCGTGCCACATCCCAGGGCATCGGCGAGTCAAAGTCCCCACCCTGTCCCTACAAAAAGCGCAGGGACAAGGGTAGGGCAGCCGCTTTTTCGTTACTTACTTCTTTTTACTTTGGTGGTGTCAGGAGACCGAAGACTCCTACCCCTGTGGTGGTGGGAACGTAGACTTTACCGTTGGCGATGGTGACGGTAACGAATTTGTTGCCGGCGCCGAATTGATCGCGGCCACCCGCGGCCAGCTTGCTGTTGTATATCTCCACCAGGTTCGTGGCGTTATAGGCGTGAAGCACGGCGGGGTTTACGTTCTCTGCGACCCAGACGATGCCGTTCGTGGTTCCGTTGGCGGAGATGCTGGGCGTGGCTCCAGGGTAGCCGAAGGAGTGAACGCTCTTCGCGACTGGAGTGGCCGCCAGTTTCGCGTTCTTGAATTGGAATGCGAGTATGTGCGAGTCTACCGGCCCATAGTAGAGCTTCCCGTTAAAGTAAGCGGGCGCGGACCAGATGCCTTTCGGCAGAACTCCGGTCAGTTGCTGGTAGATGTTATTGGTGGTGGTGTTGAATTTCCCCAGATTGGCGCGGTTGACGATGTAGAGATTTTCGTCCTTTCCCGCAGCAACTGCGAGATTCCAGGTTTTGCCCTTCGAGTCATTCAAGCTGACCAGCAAAGCTCCACCGGAACCGAGGTCGGTGTCGTGGAGGTTCTCGTCGTCCTGGTTGAACATTTCGAAATAGTCCGTGACGGCGAGGCCGGCGGTAGTGGATATCTTGAGAACCGCGTTGCCATAGTCGCCTTGCGTAGGAAATCCGGCGGTGGTCAGCGTGGTGTCGAAGACGCCGTTGGCCTCGGCAACGAAGATGTTGCCGGAATTGTCAGCGGCCATGCCTGCGCCGGCGTTCCAGATGGCGCCATCGTTCGCGTTGGGAGTCAGGTTGAGCACCGTGGTCTGGGCCAGCGTGGTGGCGTTGTAGCCCATGATCCATCCCGTGTAGGGGCGCACGTCGCAGTGCGAGGAAAAAGCGAGATAGATGGTGCCGTTGATGGCGAGAAGGCCGGGGCGTTCTTTGTATTGTCCAGGATCGAAAATGACGTTGGTGCCGTCACTGTTGTCGCCGGTGCCAGGATACTTCGCCTGAATTTCTGCCGGACCTTTGAACAGTTCGACGCCGGTGGTGGCATCGAGGGCGTGCAGGCGCTGATGGTAATTGCCCGAGGCGTCCTTCGACATGGCCGTGACGTAGATGACTGGATTCGATCCAGCGGGACGCGTGATGACGGGAGTGGCGGTGACTCCAATCTGGGGCGAGACCTGGCCGCAGGCGCGATCGTCAGAAGGAGTTTCGCCTTTCTTCGGGGTGTATCGTTGCCAGAGTCTAACGCCGGTATCGGCGTCCCAGCCACGGACGAAACCAGCTTCGTCGACGACGATCAGGAGGTTGTGCGTCACGCCGGCGATCTTCACGGCGGACAGGTACAGCGGTTGTGCGTCTACCGCGCCGTTGGCCGCTATCGTGAACAGTTTTCCGAACGTGGCGGTGTTTACATTGGACAGGGTCAGCGTCGTTTCGTTGGAGTCGAGTCCGTTGCGAGCGTTATTGTTATGGTAGGTGAGAACGTCCTGCGAATAGGCTGCGACGGAGAGAGCGCAGAGAATTGCAAGGAACGAGAAGATTGAGAGACGTCGAGCGGGCGAATGCCGTGATGGCTGGGAAGAGTACATGGCACACCTCTCTGGGACCGACATTAGACGCGAAATACCCGTGCTTGGTTGTCGCTACGGGGAGAGCTGCTGCTAGATCGTGCGCTAGCGTTTCTGGAGCAAGTTTTTCAGAACTAGTGCCGGGACTCAAACTCGGTGGTACATGGGGGGTCGAGTCTGCAGCGGTAGGGTGAAAACCCGCTTCCCGCAAGGCTTTTCAGCGGGACTGATTATATAGGAGTTCGGAGTTTGCATGGCGGATTTCGGCAGGATATTAGTCCTTTTTGGCGCCGTCGCGATGGCGGTGGGGGTGGTGTTGATGGCGGCGGGGCGCTTGCCCCTAGGGCGACTGCCGGGCGATATCGTCTATCGCGGAAAGAATACGACGGTCTATTTTCCATTGGCGACGTCGGTGGTGGTGAGTGTAGTGCTTTCGGTTTTGTTGTATTTGGTGGGGCGGTGGAAGCGGTAGGAGGCGGTGCGATTGGAGTGTCGGGATTTGACTTCGTCTCCTTTGGGACGGTAGATTCTTGACTCGGTGGTTTTGATCTTTCTCAGGATGTCCTTCGGAACGCGCGTCTTTGCCGCTGGGCGAAGACAGGGAAGCGGGTGTGAATCCCGCGCTGCCGCGCAACTGTAAGCGAGGACAAAGCTTTCGGCCACTGGGAGTGAGTCCCGGGAAGGCCGAGGGCGTTAGTGGATGATTGCGATTTCCTTTCGCCTTTCATCCTTACTCGCGAAGCCAGGAGACCGGCGCGATCCGTCTACTTCAACCCCTTTCGCGTGTAAAGGAGGACGGTATGCGCCTGGTTTCTGCTGTTCTGTGGTCTGTATCTCTCTTTGTATTTCTTGGTGCGGTCGCTTCGGCCGCCGATCTCAAAATCAAAGTAGTGGATCCGCAAGCCGCGTCCGTCGCGGGTGCGCAGGTGTCTCTGCTGAGCGCGGATCGCGGGACCGTGCTGGCCATCGAGGCTACATCCGCGGAGGGCGTGGCGGTTTTGAATGCCGGGAGCGGTGGACCGTATCGGGTGAGGGTTCTGGCTCCGGGCTTTGCGGCGGAGATGTTAGACGTTTCTTCTTTAGCTGACCTCACTGTGACGCTTCGATTGGCAACGGCTTCGGAAACTGTTGTGGTGAGCGCTACGCGAACTCCAGTGCCGGAAGAAGCGGCGGGAGCGGACGTCGACTCTCTCAATGGCGAGCAACTCACCACGATGCAGCCGATCGCAGCCGGTGATGCGGTGCGGTTTCTTCCTGGCGCGGTGGTGAATACGGCGGGGCAGCGAGGAGGGTTGTCGTCGCTGTTCGTGCGCGGCGGCGAATCCAACTACAACAAGGTGATCGTCGACGGGGTTACCGTGAACGAACCGGGCGGAACATTCGACTTCGGAACTTTGTCGCTGGCGCAGGGTGATCGCATGGAATTCGTGCGCGGCGCGCAGAGCACGTTGTACGGGTCGGATGCGATGACCAGCGTGGTGCAGGTGTGGACGCGCGTGGGCAGCACACATGTTCCGGAGCTACGCTTTGGGGCGGATGCAGGGAATCTGGGAACTGAGAGCGGGCACGTTGCCTTATCAGGGGCGAATGGAAGATTCGATTACAACGCTTTTGGGGATCAGTTCAATACCGAAGGATCGGGGATAAACGATGCGTATTCGAATTCTCTCGAGGGCGCGAATGTCGGCGTGAAGTTGAGCGATACGGTTTCGTTGCGTACGCGATTCCGCCATTTCAACACTCATACCGGAGTGCCAGGAGAGTGGAGTTTTAACGGGTACGATCCGCTGGTGCCGTCGAATGGAACCTCGGAGCCGCCGGTGCCGCTGCAGCCTGATCCTAGCGAGTGGTCGCAGTTGAATAATCTGCTGGGCAGCGTAGAGTTCACCGTCAACCAGCCCAGTGGATGGCAACATCGATTTACGGGATTCGATTATTTGTATCGCTACAACGAACTAAATGTGAATGGAGATGCGGCGCGGGTTGATCCGTTTGGCGACCCGATTGATTTTTCTTCGCATGAAGTTGACCACATCAACCGGGCGGGATTTGAGTATCAGGGGGATTATTCGGAGCGGAGCTGGGCGCACACGACGTTCGGATACCGTGTGGAGAATGAGAATGGATTTGTGGGGGACGTCAACTTTCCTCCGGCAACGCACGGGCAGCGGCTGAACGACGATTTGTACCTGCAGCAGCAGATTACGCTGGGCCGGCTGTCGATGATCGCGGGCGGACGGTTCGTACACGACAGTGCATTCGGCAATACCGGGCTGCCGCGCATAGCACTGAATTTGCTGGCATTGCGAGGAGGAGAGATTTTTTCAGGGACGCGGCTGCGATTTTCCTATGCGACCGGATTCAAGGAGCCGCGGCTGGAAGAGACGTTTGCCGGGCCTCCGTATACGCAGGCGAGTCCGGGATTGAAGCCGGAGCGCTCGCGTTCATTCGAAGCGGGATTTCTGCAGGATTTCTTTTTGGGGAAGGTGGCGCTGAACGCGACTTACTTCAACAATCTGTTTCACGATCAGATCAACTATGTAACGGTCGATCCGGTGAACTTTATCGGGGAGTACGTGAATGTTAACCAGGCATTCGCGCAGGGGACGGAGATTGGGCTGCAGGCGAAGATTCGTCCGCGGCTGTTGTTGAATAGTGCTTACACTTACACTTCGTCGGAGTACCTGGATAATCCAGCACCGTTTATTAACGTGTACGATCCGGGACAGCCGTTGCTGCGGCGTCCGAAACACTCGGCGACATCGCTGCTGTCTTATCTTGGTTCGCGGTGGGGAGCGAATGTGGGAGGAAGTTTTGTGGGACGCCGGTCGGACTCGGACTTCGACAATTTTGGCATCGATCACGCGGCGGGATATGTGCGCGCCGATATTGGAGGATGGTATGGGGTGAATTCGCGGATCACGGCTTATGTGAATGTCGAGAATGCGCTGGACCGGCGGTACAACGAGGTGGTCGGGTATCCGGGGCTGCCGGTGAATTTTCGGGCGGGGATGCGGTTTCGGCTGGGCGGGGAGTGAGGAAGTGGTTGGAAACTCCTTTAGGGCCTGTGGTATAGGGAAGATGAAAGGGATCCTTCGACTGCGTGATGTCGTTCGCTTTGCGAACGACATCACTTCGCTCAGGATGACAATATTTTTGTTGCCGCCGGAAATTGATTAGCTGACTTTTTGGGGCGCGCGGGGCATGGGCATGGGCATGGCGGAGGCCATTTTTGCTCCGAAATATTTGGTACGGGCCAGCATTAGCTTTTCGATTTCCACTTCTTTCAGGGGCTGCTGGCGGCCGAGCAAGTGCGTGACCAGTGCGATCTGGGCGAAGTGCTCGACGGTTTCCATTTTCATGTAGGCGTGCTCGAGGGTGTCGCCGTAGGCCACTACTCCGTGGTTCGACATCAGGATGGCGTCGTAGTGGGGGACATAAGGTTCCAAGGTCTGAGCTAATTCCGATGTTCCGGGAGTGCCGTAGCGCGCCAGCGGGATCGATCCCAGGCCCATCACGACTTCACAAACCAGCGGCTCATTCAGGGGAACACCGGCGGCGGCGAATCCGGTTGCGGTGGGCGGATGAGCGTGCACGATCGCCCTAATATCGGGGCGCATGCGATAGACGAGAAGATGCATCCCGATTTCGCTGGTGACGTTGCGGCGTCCGGCAACGCGCTCCCCATCCAAATCGACAATCACCATATCAGCGGGGCGCATGGCGCCTTTGCTCAGGCAGGTCGGCGTGACCAGGATGCGCTCATCATCAAGGCGGACCGAGAGATTGCCGTCCATGGCCGCGACGAATCCCCGTTCATGCAACATGCGTCCGTAACGGACGATTTCTTCCCTGTGCTTGTGTTCAATTCGCATGGGTACCCTTTGGGGGAGTGGACGAGCGGCCGTACTTTTGCAACCGCATAGTACCAGCAGGCGCGTGAACGAGACAATGCAAATTTTTGGGAAAAAATCGTTTAGGCAAGCCGGGTGCCAGTGCGCCGAGGGCGGGGGCGAGTCCCTATAATCGGGTTGGCATGCTGGTCTCAGACTTTCATTTTGAACTTCCCAAGGAGTTGATCGCGCAGGAGCCACTGGGGGACCGCGCCGGATCGCGGTTGTTGCGGCTGGATTCCGGAAGAGGCGAGTTTGCAGATTGTGCGTTTCGCGATTTTCCCGAATTTCTGCGGGATGGAGATCTGCTTGTATTCAATAACACGCGCGTGTTTCCGGCTCGGTTGTATGGACGGCGGGTGCGGCAACTCCACCCTTCGGCAACCTCAGTGCAGGCCGCGGGGCAGGCGGCGTCAGGACGGGTGGAAGTGCTGCTGACGCGGCAAGTGAGGACCGAAACGAACGAGTGGGAATGCCTGGTGCGTCCGGGGCGGAAGATTGGGGTGGGCGAAAAGTTATTTTTCGGGGAGCGGGATCAGTTGCAGGGTGAGGTGATTGGGCGGGGGGAATTTGGCGAGCGGCGGATTCGGTTTACGCTGCAGGCAGAGCCGGGCGTTGCCCGACCGGACAGCCGAGGGCGGCTGTCCCCACATGAGAATGGTCACTCCAGCCCATGTGAGCAGAGGGAATCCAGTTCAGCGGAAGACTTTTTCTCGCTGGTCGAGAAGATTGGGCATGTGCCTTTGCCGCCTTATATTGCGCGGGCGGATGCTTCGGGTGATCGCGAACGATACCAGACGGTATATGCGCGGAATTTGGGGTCAGTAGCTGCGCCTACGGCGGGGCTGCATTTCACGCAGGAAATTCTGGAGCGAATCCGGGAGCGCGGGATCGAGACGGCGGAGGTTACGCTGCATGTCGGTCTGGGGACATTTCAGCCGGTTCGGGTAGCGCAAGTCGAGGAACACAAGTTGCACTCGGAGAGTTATTCGATCTCGGAGGAGGCCGCGGGGAAAATTAATCGCGCGCTGAAAGAGTCACGGCGGATTGTGGCAGTTGGGACTACTACGGTGCGGACACTGGAATATGCGGCACAATCGGGCGAGGTGCCAGCGGGAGCGGGTGAGGCGAATGTTTTTATTTATCCGGGATATAAGTTTCGGGTGGTGCGGGCATTGTTGACGAATTTTCATTTGCCGGAGTCGACGTTGTTGATGATGGTTTGTGCTTTGGGCGGGAAAGAGAATGTGATGCGGGCTTATGCGCATGCGGTCGAGCAGCAGTACCGGTTTTATTCTTATGGGGACTGCATGTTGGTGGAGTAGGGGGGCGAGCGTAATCGCCGGTGAGTGCGGGGTGTAATTTCCCTCAGTCCAATCGTCGTCGGCGTTTACGCTCGAGTCTGCACGGGCTGTGCATGTGGTCGCTAGAGGCTCCAGGCGGATCCCCTACTAGGACATAGGCATCTTCGAGCTGCGAAACTCCTGCCCGTGCGGGGTCAGGGCGGCTCCAGGAACGTTTGACAATCTTTCCGAGCGGAGTGCGCCAGTCCTCGGATGCGAATGCAACCAGGGGTTCGGCTGTCGACATCACCGACACTCTTTCCAGTTTGTGGGCGTTCACGTTCGAGAGATGCTTCAGCAGCGAGGCGGTAATCGTCGGAATCGTCGCACCCAGACCCTCGCGGTCAATCCACTGCGCACTCAGAACGAGGTTCCATTTGTCAGATAGGCCGCTCTCGGCCGGAAGGAGCATAGCCAATGCAAAGTCCCCTTTCTCCCGGGTCATTTGCCGTAGGAACTCAACCACCTGCCTCGCCAGTGCAGACGGATTCGTTACCACCGTTTTGTAAGCCATGTGAAAACTCCGTTGGGCTTGGCCATTAGACCATCAAGGATTAACTTCGCCGTTCGATCATTGTACTTGCCAGGCGTGTCGTACCTCTGTTCTGGATCCCACTCAACTGCTTTGGACCAATTGTCGAATAGTTCTTTGTTCCGTTTCACATCGATTTCGACAGTTAGGCCAGCGAGTACCTTTAGCTGCTCCAAGCTGTGTACCTTGAACGATCTCCCGATGTCGCCCGACAGGGGATACTCTTTGACACGGAGCAAGCGGCATATTCGAGCCTTGAGCGCCAGTTCGACTGCATATCCAGCGATGGTAGACACAACCGTCGTACAAGCGGGCTTTGTACAGTGCTTCAGCCTCGCGCAAACGCAGTCGAGAAAAGTCTTGGAGGTCTTTTCGAGTCATGGGAATCGCTTCACCAGCTTGCGATCCACAGGTACAGTACAGTGCGGTTCTCGCTCAATCTCGTAAGCAAGAAAAATGGGCATCCTCACGGATGCCCATCGCGGAAACCTGGCCAGAAACTTCTAGCGCTGAACCTTACCGCGAAAACTTTACGCGCGCGCGGCGATTGCTGCCGGCTCGACGGCTGGGATCGTCTTGTCTTCGCCGTTAGGCTTGGCCTGCGGCTGTCCGCCTTTGCGGATATCGATTCCGCCTTTGAAGAATGCACCATCTTCAATGGAGATGCGGGCCGCGATAACATCGCCGGTCAGTGAGCCGTCGCTGCGAATATCGACGCGGTCGCTGGCGGTTAGATTGCCGCGAACTTTGCCGAGGACGACAATCTCGCGGGCGTTGATATTGGCGGCGACGACGCCGTTGCGGCCGATCGTGACCCGATTGCCGGCGAGGTTGATGGAACCCTCGACGCGGCCATCAATGTAGAGCGACTCGGAGCCGGTCACCTCGCCTTTGATCACCAATGACTTGCCGATGGTGGCCTGGTCGGCGGTGGTGGTGGTCACGGGCCGGGGCGCAGGAGCGGTTTCAGTCATCGCCATGGCCGGGGCGCTGGGAGTGGACATGGTGGGGCGCTCGGGCTCGGCGGGCCGGGCAGGAGATTGAGGCTGATTGGTCGGCTTCCACATGGGTTAACGATTCCTTTCCAAGTTGGGATTAAGGGGTCACACTCCGCACGTGCGTGACCAAAGCAGATTGTACTCCCGCGTCTCAAAATGAACGCTGTGGAAAATCCTTTATTTTCAACACAGGAGTTCCTAGTGTGGTACGTCCATCCGTACAGTCCAGGAGTCGGGTTAGATATGGCTTCTCGACGACTTTTCGGCGCCGACCGTGTAACGAATCCCGGAATTAAAATGGTCAAATCCTTCCTTCCACAGGACCGGGGAGTATGCTTTCGGGGCTGGGTGGGACGAAGATTTGTCGAAGATCTAGGGTCGGATTTGAGAACCTCTGCCGCTTAGGAGCGTTTTGATCGCTGAGAAGAACTAAGCTGCAAAATGAGGTTGGGCGCCCGTTCTAAAACGGAGGGTGGGTTTGGGCGTCCAATAGAGTAGGACACCCGAGAAGTGGTTCGGCGTGTCAGTTCATTCTGAATTCTATCGAGCGGAGTGCAGCATGCAAGAAGAAGCCGTGGTCGCCGCAGCAACTTTTACGATTGCTCGTCCAGAAACGGACGAGTATGCGCCTTATTATGAACGCTACATTTCGTTGATCGCAGGGACGGACATTCTGGGAACGCTCGACGCCCAGCGTCGTCAGACGATGCTGCTGCTTTCGGGGCGCGATGAGTGCGACGGCGATTTTCGCTACGCACCGGATAAATGGAGCGCGACGGAAGTGCTGGGACATGTGTGTGATACGGAGCGCATTTTTGCGTACCGCGCGCTGCGGATTTCGCGCGGCGATGAGACTCCGATCGAAGGTTTCGAGCAGGACGATTATGTGAGGAATGGTCCGTTTGGGCGCGCGCCGCTGGCCGCAATTGTCGACGACTACATTGCGGTGCGGCGGGCAACGCTGACACTGTTTCGTAATCTCCAAGAAGCGGCTTGGTGGCGCCGCGGCACTGCCAGCAAGAATGTGGTCACGGTGCGGGCGCTGGCTTACATGATTGCCGGGCATGAGGTGCACCACCGGAGGATTCTGGAGGAGAAGTATTTTGCGGGGCGGTAAAGGCGTCGTCATTCACCAGTATTCTGATGATCGCAAGAAGTGCACAGATCCTTGGTTTCACTCAGGATGACAGAGTGTCACAGCGAGCGTTGACAGAGCTTCTTCGTGGGAAGGGAGCGCACGTTGATCCGATCTCGTGCGTTGAGGATATTTCTGCGGAACTGGCGGCGCGGCAGCTGGCGGGATTTCCGCATTCGATTGGGCAACTGGTCTTCCATATCAATTACTGGATGGATTACGAACTGCGGCGGATTCGCGGGCAGAGGCCGGAATATCCCGAGCACAGTTCGGCGAGCTTTCCGGCAGCGCCTTCCCCGGTTGATGCTGAGGAATGGGACCGGTTCAGGGCACAGCTGGCTACTTTGCTGGCTGAATTTGCGGTGTTGGGGCAGTCTCCCCGGGTGGAACTGGATCGCCAGATCGAGACCGCGTACGAGGGCGACAAGAAAGTCGCGGGAACTCTCGAGGCCGTGTTGTGGCAGATGGTCGCACACACCAGCTATCACGTGGGACAGATTGCGATGATCCGGCGGGTGCTGGGAGCCTGGCCTCCGGGCGCGGGCGGGGATTCGTGGTAGTCGTCGTTGGTCGTTGGTTTGTCAACGCAAGCTGAAACAATGCAGTCCGCTAATTCGCGTCCTCCTGCTCCTCTTCATCCAACTGAAAAGGCGGCAGCGAGTTGAACTGCAAAGAATGATTCGGCTCCCGCCAGTACGCACGATAGCACTCCCCGGGTTGCTGAGGCGTCCACGTGCTGCCGTCACTGTATTCGATGCGTCCCGGGAAAAAAATCATTCCGATCACCGTCTTATCCACGTAGTAATTACCCAGCGCGGCGCCACGGAATTTTTCTTCCGTGAGATTCACGGTTCTGTCTTCGGCCGACTTCATTGGATCCATCCATAGCCATTCAAAGGGCACAGGATTCAGATTCTCCGGCGTGTTCACGAAAAATCCCGCGTGTATTGAGAGCCGCCGTATGCTTTTTCCCGACGTATTCGTCACTTCAAGACTCGAATTCGCGCCTGCCTGCCAGAGCTCTGCTGCTCCCAGTTTGACCGGGCACGACCGCGCCGCCGGAGCCACGATCGTATAAGTCGCCATCATCCCCGACTCCATATGGTCGGCGACATGGCAATGGAACATCCAGGTCCCCGGATTGTCCGCCACCATGTCGGCCGTCGCCATGCTCGCGGGCAGCAACTCAACTACGTCGGTGTGCCGATGCGCGTACGTCACTGTTTTTCCGTGCCAGTGCGGCGTGTGCAGGTCTTTCTCATTGCCCATGCCCAATAAATACCATCGCACCCTTTCTCCCTGCTTCATGACGAGGCCGGGCAAATTTCCGAAAATATACCCGTTCATCGAGTGAAACAGGCCCTCGTTCTTTCCCTGCAATTCATCGAAAATCATAAACATCGCGACGAATTCGCGATCCACATCTTTCGGACTTCCGTCCGGCCGCGCCTTGCCCGCCGCCGTAACAATAATCGGACCGAGCAATCCGGCGTTGGCTTCCAGCGTCGCTTCCACGTGCGCGTGATACCACCACACCACCGAACTCGAATCTGCCGGCCCTGGTCCACTGCCCGCGTCCGCATACCAGTGATAAGTAAAGCTCCCACCTGGCGGAATTTCACCACCCAGGCCGGTCCGCACGTAGCGCGCGCCCTCATTATCCTTGTCGTAGCGCAGCCCGTGCGGATGAATGCTGTGTTCTTTCTGCGTGCGATTGAGAAAGTGAACTACGATCTTGTCGCCAACCTCCGCGCGAATCACCGGACCCATGATTCCAATCCATTCCGGCTGCGGCTTGCGAACCGAGAACGTAGCGTCGGTGTATTCGATGTAGCGGGTTTTCGGCCAGACCGTCCGGTTACGCCAGGGCAGAGGAATAGGAAGGCCATCGATAAGATCATGCCCGCTGGGAGCGTAATCCCAACTTACATCTTCGGCTGCAATGAAATAAGTTCGCGTTTTCCCGGCAGGGTGCGTCGCAGAGTGGGTTGTCGTGCGGCCAAAACTTTGCCCGATCAGGAGACCGGACAAGATCATCAAACCTGCAATTGCGTGCCGCATCATGAAGGGATGGCCGCAATTATAGACTCGCTTAGCTTAGTGAGAGGGGTCATTCTGAGCGAAGCCGTTCCTCAGGCAGAAGAAATAACAATATCGCGGACGCCCGGCAGGCGTAAAAGCCTTAAGCCCGTCCCTTCTTCGCCGCGACCGCCGACTCTTTCCCCGCCACTTCCCACGGACGCTTCGGCCGATCCACGGTCGCTTTGTCGCGATCCTCAACCCGATCGTAGTGATAAGACTCGCTGACGGTTCCGAGTGACTCGTTGTAGAGGCTTGGCAACCCCAACGCCACTTTCAATTCCTCAGCGAATGACTGTAGCGCCTTCAGGTGATCGGCCGTCGCCGGAAGTTCCGTCTTCGAAGTCTTCAGAAACTGCTGGTACCCGCGGTTCACCAGCTTTGAAATCTCGCTGCCCACCAGATATCCCGGATAAGCAAAAATTTTTACGCCATCATCTGCCGTCTTCTGGATGGCCGCCGACACGTTGTACTTCCGTAAAAACACCCGGCCGTTCGTACCAGGAGCGTCAGTTACATCGAACCCGTGATCGCGCACCCAGGCTAGCGCTTCTTCGTAGGTTCGTGCTTCAATAGTTTTCGGCATTTCGTTCGACTTCAACCTTTCCGTGCTCTCGTCGGATGATTAGATGCAGGTTCCCAGAACAGGGCGTAACTTTACATGAACTGCATCGCCGAGTGAACCTTATCATCTAACAAATTACTACATACCTCGTTTCCAGCCATATAGCACATTACGTTGGTCATGGCGACTGGGTTCCAGATTAATTTCAAGATGGCACAGCGTTCGACAAAAATGCCTGCGATGTCCACCCGACCAAGACACTCTAAAGAGCATGCAGCTGCTTCAGGACTGGGCGAAACTCTCGGCCGCAGCCTGGTCGAGCGTATCGGCAACACTCCGCTGCTTCGCCTCGACGCGCTCACGCGCGACCTGCCCGGCGTAGCACTTCTGGGTAAGGCTGAGTGGTACAACCCCGGCGGTTCCGTCAAAGACCGCGCTGCCTCCCGCATCGTCGCTGAAGGTCGTTCCACCGGCCGCCTTCACGAAGGCAAGATTCTACTCGACGCCACCAGCGGCAACACAGGCATCGCCTACGCCATGCTGGGTGCCGCGGAGCGTTTTCCGGTTACCCTCTGCATGCCGGAAAATGTTTCCCGCGAGCGCAAACAGATTCTCCAGGGCTACGGCGCAAACATTATTTATACCGACCCCGGCGATGGATCCGACGGTGCAATTCGCAAGGCGCGCGAACTGGCCGCCGAACATCCCGAGAAATACTTTTACGCTGACCAATATTCCAACGACGCGAACTGGCAGGCTCACTATCACACCACCGCCAACGAAATCTGGCAGCAGACCCAGGGACGGATCACGCACTTTGTCGCAATGCTCGGGACCGGCGGCACATTCGTTGGAACGACGCGCCGCCTGAAAGAACTGAATCCACGGGTGCGGTGCATCTCCCTGCAACCCGACTCGTCGTTCCACGGAATCGAAGGTGCCAAGCACATGCCGACTGCGCTGGTGCCACGAATCTACGATCCAACGTTGGCAGATCAAAATCTCGAAATCTCAACCGAAGATGCCTACGCCATGGCGCGGCAAATGTCGCGTGGCGCCGGACTGTTGGTGGGAATCTCCGCCGCTGCCGCTGTGGTCGGATGCCTGAAAATCGCCCGAGACCTTTCGCTGAAAAAGGACCAGGAGGCTGTGATCGTAACCATCCTCTGCGACAGCGGCGACAAATATCTAAGCGAACGATTCTGGACGGAAGAATAAAAAAGCGTAAGTGATGATGAAGGCAAGAACGATCTGGGTGCTCCATCCTAAACCGCGTTCTTTGTGGTTAGGGTGGGAACTTTGACTTTGCATCCAGCAACTGAAATCCAAACAAGCAAAATCTAGAAAAATGCTGACGCTCTCCAAACACAATTACGACGCCATCCGCCACCACGGCGAAGAAACCTACCCCCACGAATGCTGCGGAGTTTTGCTGGGACAAATGAACGACGACGGATCCCGCACGGTGACTTCAACCGCCCGTTGCGGCAACACCCGCACCGACTCGCCGCAGAACCGTTACAACATCGATCCTCGTGAACTGATTCGTATCCAGAGCGAAGGCCGCAAACGCGGCGAAGACATCATCGGCTTCTACCACTCCCACCCCGACCACCCCGCGCAATGGTCTACGACCGACCTGGCCGAGGCCCACTGGTTCGGCTGCTCCTACGTGATCACCGCCGTGGAAAAAGGGAAAGCAGCAATCACCAACTCCTTCGAATTAACTGGCACCGGCGAATCCGACAAGCGCCTGATGGACGAAGCGATCACAATCGTCCGAGGATCCTGAAGATCGGGCGTTTCTGCCCTAAGCCGCAAATCGGCGAAAGACTGCAGCCCACAGCGCAAGTTGTGGGGACCAGGGCGCATCGATGGCAGAGTCCGGGGCGAAAGAGACTCTGGCCGGGAGCCTTAATTGCTCCTGAACCCATGTCCAGGGCCGACTTTCCGCGATTTTCACAACCGCCCCATCGTCCTACAGCCACTCCTCAAACCGTCTCACCCTGACGCCGATACGCGAAGGGGCGTCCCTGGCGGGGCTTTTGAGAGAAACGATTTCTTCACCTGCACCAAAACCGGTCAGGCGCTTGTGGACGAGCTGCACTCGATTGAAAATTCAGATAGTTAAAAGCGCGGAATTTCGATTGACGAAAAAAATAGAAAGCGTAGAACTGAATCGTTCTTTGACAGCTTCTCAAGTTTTACCGGTTGGTGCGGCGTCCGGGGCTCGAGCGGAGTCACTTTCCTGATCGCAAGGTTGGGAAGGAGGGCGAGCAAGGGTCTATAGCAAAGCGCTGGTCGAGGCGAACAGAGAAGAAATGTTGAAGGCAAGATAGAGTTCCGAGGCGTAGGGTAGGTTTATCCGGTTGGCGGTGAGCCCGGAGCCCAAGCGAAGATCGCGCATAGCGCCCCGCAAGGGAGGCTGTGAAAGCAGGTCGAGCAAGGGTCAAACGCGAGCTACTGGCCGAGACGAATGGACCCTACACCACCTCGGAACTCTTATTTTTTGCAGCTGTCATGCTGAGCGGAATCGTGAGGAGAGCGGAGCTATCCTCACGGCGTAGTCGAAGCATCCCTACCACTTAACTCCGCCCATTCCGCGGCCTCCCTCAAGAAGAATCCGTGAAGATCTGTGCAAATCCGTGGCCAAGATTTTTGTCCTTGTTGAGCCGAATCACGGAGTTGCATTCCCCGGCCCGCCCACAGCATGAATCCGCGGAATTCTCTCCTCGAGCGCTGGGAGCGCGGGAAACGCCGCGTGCGGTTCCGTTTGATACCAATAGGCCACTGAGAAATAGTTATCCGACCGCACATTGGCGTGCCCGTGCTCGATCGTCGCCCGCAGCGACTTGGTGAATGGAATCGGCGAATCCAGATGAAACCGATAAACTGACGAGCGCCCACCGGCCACTTCCTGACCTACGACTGGCGCGCCAAATAATCCATAGGCAAACGGATGCCCGCCAAAATCCCACGCGCCCAGAAAATAATCCTCCGTTCCTGTGCCATTGATCGACGGCAGCTTCTCGCCATCGACAAAAAACATGTCATCACCCTCGCCCCACCACCCATCCTGATTCTCCAGCACCGACATGGTCACGCCGACAAAGTGCCCGCGCCCGGTAGCCTCCATCCAAACGTAGTTCCCGTCGCCATTCAGATTCTTCTTGTCATTGACGATCGCATCGCCATTCGATTTCCACTGGTTCGTCCACCCTCGGGCGGGAGCAGCCTGCCGGTACTGCGCGTGAAAATACAGCTGATCCCCACTCAGAGGCTTGCTGTAAGCGCGATAGTCGATATTGAAATAGAACGCATCGGTCGGAGCCGGACCTTCGTTTGTCACCGTGATACGCGCGTGTTTCTGAAACGGCATCGGGAAAAAACAATTCAAAGCCTTGTCCGACCCGACCTGCAGCGGCACCGACTGATAAAGGTGATAATCCCCCAGCCCCAGGCCAAAAAAGTCGCCGATCGGCGTCTCCACGCTTGGAGACGCCTCGCCATCCCAATACATGCGCAGCACCAGCGCCTTCAAATGATTCGGATCTTCGCTGGCAATCGTCACCCAAACGTGCGTGATCAGCCCCGGCCCCGCCTCATCCAGAAGAGTCAAAGTCTCCCCCGGCGCAACCGGACGAGCATCCCCATTCCCCCCGCTGCGGTCATAACTCGACGACCGCTTCTGCACATAATCCTTGGCCTGCGGAAGGGAAGAAATCCAATTGGATGGATCCTGCGAAAACAGCGGAACGGTTAGAAAACAAAAGATGAGAAGTGCGACCAACGTTTTCATGGGGATCTCCCAGCGCGGGCGGTCTCATAAGCATTTGCGTGGAGATTCTAGGACAAAGAGATCAGAATGTCTTGCGCGAATCGCTCAGCCTAGAGCCGGTGGCGCGATTACTCGTCCTGATTAGACCTAGGTGGCGACCCATGTTCTACGCGACCCGTCGGGCGAATCAATTCTCTGCGGGCGATGCGTACCTTGTAAGATTCGGATGTCAGCGCCCGTTCCGGATTTTCGACCATTGCTTCCTCGATTTTCGCGAGCTGTTTGCTGGAAATAGGACGACCGAATGCTAGCTCGATGCGTGAATTGAAGAACTCTCCGAAGCCCTTCATTGCAATTTTTTGGGGCGACACCAGCCTTCCGTGGTGAGCATGGACTCTAGTATTCTTCCATCCACTCGGAGACGACGGTACTATGGGTGAGAATGCAAGAGACCTAAGCGCTTTCGTGTAAACGAAAAGGCCGCCGCGATTGCCGAACGCGGTAGTTGCATCGACGGCTCTATACATATAGTCCAGACTCCTCTCGTGCGAATCGGGAGGCACGGTTTCAGGAATTCCAGCAAAGACAAACAGATGGTGCTCGCTCTTTGGCTGCGATCGTTCCCCTAACAGAAAAAGCCTCCAGTTTTCAAGCGTCCGGCCAATAACGACAGAGAATTCGGGACGGCCCGCAACGAGTGCCTCTCCTTCCGTTACAAGAACACGCCAGCTCAGAGAGACCAGGAATGGAAGAAGCCAATCGCCGTACTCAAGCCCCGTGAAATTGTCGCTCTGCAGCGAGCTGAATGCTTTCCCTTTGTATTCTCCCTCCCATACGGAGAACAGCCTCTCGCAGTTGTCGCATAGCAACCGTTCCTTCCGAAGATCCTGCACACGCAAATTGGGCGAGTACGCGCTCCTAAGATGGCCAGTTGCCGACGTTTCCTTGAGATAGGCACCGAAAAACGAGGGGATTATATGACTCAGGCGCAACTCTGCTTCCTTACGACAGAGCGCACACGTGCCAAGATGAGGCATACGAATATTTTATAGCGGAATATTCCCATGCTTCTTCGGAGGATTCTTATCGCGCTTCCCCTCCAGCATCGCCAGCGCCTGAATCAGTTTCTTCCGCGTTTCCCGCGGCTGAATAATCGCATCCACAAACCCGCGATCCGCCGCAACGTACGGATTCGCAAAACGATCGCGAAACTCCTCAATCTTCTCTCCCCGCACCTGCTCGCGGTTCGCGGCGGAATCCAATTCGCGCTTGTAAACAATGTCGACCGCGCCCTCCGGCCCCATCACCGCAATCTCCGCCGTCGGCCACGCATAATTCACATCTGTGCGGATATGTTTCGACGCCATCACGCAATACGCCCCGCCATAAGCCTTGCGCGTGATGACCGTAACCTTCGGTACCGTCGCTTCGGCAAACGCAAAAAGCAGTTTCGCACCGTGCCTGATGATGCCGCCATACTCCTGCGCCGTCCCCGGCAGGAAACCCGGCACATCCTCAAACGTCACCAGCGGAATATTGAAGCAGTCGCAGAAGCGGACGAACCGTGCGCCCTTCACCGACGCATTAATGTCGAGCGTTCCGGCCAGAACCGCCGGCTGGTTCGCCACAATCCCCACACTGCGTCCGTCGAGCCGCGCAAATCCGACGACCATATTGCGCGCATAATGTTCCTGCACCTCGAAGAAATATCCCTCATCAACCACGCCGTGGATGACGTCCTTCATGTCATAAGGTTGATTCGACTGCGCTGGAACGATCGTATCGAGCGCCGCATCGGCCCGATCCACAGGATCCGTACAAACTTTGCGTGGCGGATCATCCAGATTATTCGACGGCAAAAAGCTCAACAGCTCCCGCACCATCGACAAACACTCCGCATCATCGTGCGCCAGAAAATGCGCCACGCCGGAGGTCTCGTTGTGCGTCATCGCTCCGCCGAGCTGCTCCTTCGTGACCTCCTCATGCGTGACGTTCTTAATCACATCCGGCCCGGTGATGAACATGTAAGAAGTCTTGTCTACCATGAGCACGAAGTCGGTAATCGCAGGAGAATAAACTGCGCCACCGGCGCACGGCCCCATGATCGCCGAAATCTGCGGCACCACGCCGCTATACAAAGTGTTCCGTAAGAAAATGTCGGCGTAGCCCGCCAGGGACAACACGCCTTCCTGAATGCGGGCACCTCCGGAATCATTCAGCCCAATCAGAGGAGCGCCCATCTTCGCGGCAAGATCCATGATCTTGACGATCTTTCCCGCATTCGTTTCCGAAAGCGATCCGCCAAACACGGTGAAATCCTGCGCGAAGACGTATACCAGTCGTCCTTCGATGCGGCCGTATCCTGTGACAAATCCATCGCCATAAATCTTCTGTTCGGCCATGCCGAAATCGTTGCAGCGATGTGTCACCAGCTTGTCGGTTTCTTCGAAGGTGCCGTCGTCGAGCAGAAACTCGATGCGCTCGCGCGCCGACATCTTGCCCTCTTTGTGCTGGCGCTCGCGCCGCGCGGCCCCGCCGCCGTCCTCGGCCAGTTGGTTGCGCCGCTTGAGTTCGGCCGCCATCCCTTCAAGTTCCATAGCGCAGGATTATAGCGGTTGCCCGCTCGCCATGCGTACAAGCTGTGTTTGGATAAGCGCCCCAGCAAATTCGACTGCATTCTTCAGCTTTAACCCTACGCAAGCCTGCGGTACACTGCCGTTTCGCAACCACCGACTGGGGATAACAATATGATCCGTGCAATTACTCTGCTGCTCACAGCAGCACTCTTCGCCGTACCCGCTCTGGCGCAGGATGAAACGCCGGACCCACCTCTGGATAAAAGTTGGATCTCAGTCAGCAACAACTACACCAAGATGTTGCTCGATGTCGAAATGAAGCATCGGCCCGAGTCTGGCTCTGACCAGGGATTAAGCGAGTACGACAACAAAGTCGCGCAGCCCACCCTCGCCGACGAAGATCGGCAGCGGAAAGAAACGGAAGCGGTCGTTGCCAAACTCAAGACCGCCGCCTGGCAGCAGAAACAGGCGGAGGTAGCACAGGATTTGGAAATCATCCTGCGCAGAGTCGATCTAGACTTTCGCATTGAGGATTACAGGCGTGCCCACGTCGTGCCCTTTTTCAATGCCAGCAGCGCGGTATTCCGCGGATTGCACACGCTGCTCGACGAACAAACTCCCAATGAGCGCCGTCCGGCAGCCGTAATTCGCATCCGCGAATACGCCGGCCTTGAACCGGGCTACAAACCGCTGACCGAAATCTACAAACAGCGCATTGCCGAGCAGATGGCCAAGCCCGGCGTCGTCTATCCCGCGAAGATTGATATTGAAACCGAACTCGGACGCAATGCCAATTACCTCGAAGGTATCGCGTCACTTCTGCAGAAGTACAAACTCACCGGCTGGGAGGAGCCTTACGCCACACTTGAGTCGCAGCTTACGGATTATGACGCGTGGCTGAAGACGACGGTGCTTCCGAAAGCCCGCACTGACTTCCGCCTTCCGGCCGAGCAATACGCGCTGGCGCTTGAAGGTTACGGCATCGACATTCCACCCGCGCAGCTCGCAGAGACGGCGCACAAGGCCTTCAGCGAAATACAGGGAGAGATGAAGGTCGTCGCCGCTGAGATCGCGCAGCAGCGCCACCTCGCTTCACCCGACTATCGCGACGTAATCCACGAATTAAAAAAGCAACAGCTCGTCGGCGATGCGATCCTGCCCTTCTACGAAAACCGCCTGAAGCAGGTCGAACAGATCGTTATCGACCACCAGATCGTCACTTTGCCCGATCGTCCCGCCCAAATTCGTATTGCGACCGCCGCTGAAACAGCTCAGGAGCCGGCGCCCCACATGCAGCCTCCACCTTTCCTTCACAATACCGGGCAGCGAGGAGCATTTATTCTGCCGCTTAACATCCCCGCCGCGCCCGGCCAGAGCGCATCCGAAAAATATGATGACTTCACTTTCGACGCGGCGGCCTGGACTCTCACCGCTCACGAAGCGCGTCCCGGTCACGAACTGCAGTTCGACTCCATGCTTGAGCACGGCGTTTCCATCGCCCGCGTCCGCTATGCCTTCAACAGCACCAACGCCGAGGGGTGGGGATTGTATTCCGAATACCTGATCAAGCCCTACATGCCGCTCGAGGGCCAGTTGATCTCGCTGCAACTCCGGCTGCTGCGAGCCGCACGCGCTTTTCTCGATCCCGAATTGCAGTCTGGCAAAGTTCAGCCCGAGGATGCATACCGCATCCTCGAAAAAGACGTAGTAATCTCGCACGCCTTTGCCCAGGAAGAAGTCGAGCGCTTCACCTATCGCTCTCCCGGCCAGGCCAACAGTTATTTCTACGGATACAACAGGTTGCTTGCCCTGCGGCACGAACTGGAGACCGCGCTAGGAACTAAGTTTGATCAGAAGCAGTTTCACGACACAATCCTCGCGCAAGGCCTGCTCCCCCCCGACCTGATGCGCCGCGCCGTCCTGCATCACTTCCTGGCCAAGAAATGAATGCGGAAATCGTGGCAGCGTGATTTTTCCTTCGATGGAGCGTCCGGACGAGGCATTCGTTGTCACTTCTGTTTCCCTTTGCTGGACACTGCGAACTGATTTCCATCCGGGTCTTGCAAGATCGCAGTCGAGCCCCACACTTCCGTCTTTGGTTCCTGTGCGAATGTCGCCCCTTTGGTTTTCAAGACCTTCGCGGTGGCGAAGACATCGTCACACCAGAATGCGATGGACTGGAATTTTGGCCGATGCGATTTTCATGGCCTTCCAGGGTGTGGAGCGCGAGCCCGGTCTCGGAGCGCGGAATACTCAATTCGATCCATCTTTGGGTCGCAGAGAATGGTTGGTCCGTAACGATCCTGAATCCCAGCGTTTCGGTGTAAAACTCGAAGAAAAGGGTCCGTGCAAGTCAGCTATCTCGAATTAGCCGAATCTGTGGGCGTGTCGAAAAGCTCGGCGCAGCTTGCGGTGAACTGGCTGGCTCGAAGAGAGCTGCTTACTGTCAGCAAGGACAATATTACTGCGACTCCCTGTTACACCGTGCAAGAGCCCTGGAGAGATCGCGCACGCTCTGGCCGTAAATGAACGCCGATCGCTCCTGCCAGTAGGTTTTGAGGGTGAGGTGGTAAAGCTCCGCAGGGTACTTGATGTGTCGGGCCGCGCGGGGCTCAACGCTTCTGGTACGGGTGGAAGATGTAGTCTTTCGCCTTCACAGCCGTATGGCACGCATGACCGCAGTCTGAGAGGCTTTTGGGATCGGGCGTGAACTTATCTGATGGGGCATCGTAGTTGAACACTGCGTATCCCCACCCAGCGCTTTTCGGAAATCTCTTGCTGTCTTTTTCGATGACGAAGGCCTCAACAAAGACGTCTGGCACATCCACGACGAAGGGGGCCTCGGTGCTCTTCTTCGGCTTCCACTGCAGCTTCACGATCATGGAGCCATCCGGGAAAGGCTGACCATTGCCCGGAATGCCGGCCTTGTACGCCTTGATCATCGTCGGATTGGCGACGATCACCTTGAGCCTTTCTTCGGTGTGGGCGGAAGAGACAACCGACCAGTCCTCATATCCTTTGAAGTCGGAGAACGCGATTCCGCTCGGCGATTTCAGCGAGTACTTGTCCTGGCCTTGTGCGTAAAGGGCCACTGCGCCGAGGACGGCGAGCAGCGTCGTCGCTAGCGCAATCGTGAGTTTGCTTCTGCTCGTCATGGCGGATCGGTTCTTAACCAGAATTTCCATTTTGGCAGGTGGATTAGGGCACAGCATACCACGCCCCCAAATTCTTGCTCCTCCGAAGCGTAGTTTTTTTCTGGAAGCTTCTGTCGCCGCTGCCAGGCGCCGAAGTCCACCCACCAGAAAACAACTGAGGTCTCGCTCGAGCTATGCGGCTGCTAAAGTATTTCGCATGAGCATATTCTTGCTGATGGTCTGCTTCCTCGTGACTGCTATGTTCGGACAACAATCCTCCACAACTCCTCCCTCTTCCCCGATGAAAGAATATTCCTACTCATCCGATGGCTTCGCGATCAAATTTCCGTACGCTCTGGAGGCGCATTCTGACTCCGTTCACCCGGACTTCAAAGTGTGGACCGTTCACGTGAGCAAACGTTCCGCAATTAGTATCAGACTTAAGGTGGACTCCCAGCCTTGCGACGTTGCGCTCGGGAGGCTCAAGAGCATGGCGGCATCCGAGAACGTCGCTATAAGGGAGTTCTCTGTGAACGGGCGGCCTGCGTGGGAAGAACAGGAGCGCGTCCGTGGTAGCGACAGGTTGGTCGAGCGCTATGTGTGCGGGATCGGCCGGTACTACGTGCTCAGTTTCGTGTGGCCAGCCGGCGAGTCTCGGCCGCAACTTGGGGTGGAGATCATGGATTCATTTCGTCTCCTCAACTGACGGCACGCACTGCGATACACTGCCCTCAATGTCCCTGACCGATCAAATGGGTTTCAGTTTCCGCCCGCCCGAACGCCGCGTCTGGAAAGTGCGCGACCTGGTCGCCGCGGTCCGCTCGCATATCGAGCGCGAATATTCCGACGCCTGGGTCGAAGGCGAGATCTCAAACTTCCGCGCTCCCGATTCTGGCCACTTTTATTTCACGCTCAAAGACGGCGACGCCCAGATCCGCGCGGTCATGTTCCGTTCGTCGGCACGATTGCTGCGCTTTCGTCCCGCGGACGGTCTGCAGGTCATCGTCCGCGGCCGCGTCACGGTTTACGAAGATCGCGGCGAACTTCAAATCTCCGCCGAGTACATCGAACCCAAAGGCGCGGGCTCGCTGCAGTTGGCATTCGAGCAACTAAAAGCCAAGCTTGAGGCTGAAGGTCTCTTCGCCGCCGAGCGCAGGAAGCCGATCCCGTCCCTGCCCGCGCGTATCGGCATCGTTACCTCCGCCCAGGCTGCGGCGCTGCGCGATATTCTGAATATCATCCAGCGCCGCCATCATTCTGTGAACGTCCTGATCTTCCCTGCACAGGTTCAAGGCGATGCGGCTCCCCTCGAAGTCGCCGCGGGCGTGCGTTACTTCAACCAGCACGATAACGTCGATGTAATCATCGTCGCGCGCGGTGGAGGCTCCGCCGAAGACCTGGCAGCCTTCAACAACGAAACCTTAGCCCGAACCGTGGCCGCGTCCGAGATCCCGGTCATTTCCGCCGTAGGCCACGAGACCGATTTCACCATCATCGACTTCGTCGCTGACCTGCGTGCGCCGACGCCGTCGGTTGCGGCCGAACTGGTGATCCGCTCCCGCCAGGAAGTCGAAGATCATGCCGCCGCGCTGCACGAGCGCCTTTCTCGCGCCATGCGGTACCGCATTCTGATGGGCCGCCAGGCCCTTACCGAACTCGCGCAGCACGGTGCCTTCGCCCGCATTACAGAAGTCATTCACCAGCGCCAGCAGAAACTCGACGATCTCACCCACCGCATGGAACTCGCCGAGCGCCACTTGCTCGAACGACTGCAACGCCGATGGGAAACAATCTCCTCGACTGTGCGCCATTACGATCTGCGTCTCGTCCTCTCGGGCATGCGCCGCCAACTCCAAAGTTCCACCAACTCGCTGGCAGCCATAATGCGCAACGTACTGCTACAGCACAAAGTCCGCAGCGGGCGGCTGCAAACCGCGCTGGAGTCCCTCTCTCCGCTCGCCATCCTCGATCGCGGATACGCCCTGGTTTTCGACTCCGAAGGCAAGCTCCTGAAATCCGCGAATTCCGTTAAGCCCGGCGATGAAATCAAAGCGCGCCTTTCCCAAGGCGAAATCCAAGCGACAGTGACCAAAAAGCAGACCTAAGTTAAAGATGACCACGTAAGGGCGGACGTCTTTGTCCGCGCATCTGACCATGATCCGTCAACCTGGATCGCCTCAACCCTCAACCCCTGAAACCCGTGCATTACAATAGAAGCCTCGGAATCCGATTTTCCTTCAGGAGCGAGATTCGAGTGCTGCCCGTCATCACATCGTGGACGCAAGCCGCATGGGTGGCGCTCGATATCCTGCTCGTCTCGCTGCTCATCTACCAGGTCCTGGTAATGATCCGCGGCACCCGCGCCGCTCCCATGCTCGCGGGTTTGGTGGTACTCGCAGCCATCTTCTACCTTGCGCGCACCGAAAAACTTACCACGCTGAACTGGGTCGTAAGCCACGTCTTGCCGTATGTTGTGTTTGCGCTGATCGTCGTCTTTCAGTCGGAAATTCGCCACATGCTCGCCGACCTGGGACGGCGCTTGAGCCTGCGTGGATCGTCGGCCGAGAGCGATTCCTATGACGACATCGTGCTCGCCGCAAATCTTTTCTCCCAGCATCAAACCGGTGCGCTCATGGTAATCGAGCGCGAAATCGGCCTGCGCACGCACATTGAAAGCGGAGTCCCTCTCGACGCGCGCCTGTCTTACGATCTGCTGGCTACAATTTTTCGTCCCAGCGCGCCGCTGCACGACGGCGCCGTAATTGTGCAGAAGGATCGCATCGCTGCTGCCGCCTGCTTCCTGCCCCTTTCGATGAATCCGCTGCTCTCGACCCAGCTTGGTACGCGCCACCGTGCCGGCATTGGCATCACCGAAGAAACCGACGCCATCGCCGTCATCGTCTCCGAAGAAACCGGTGGCATCAGCTTAGCTATCGCAGGTCAGATCGAGCGCGACCTCACGGTCGATCAGCTCCGCGAGCGCCTCGGCAGCGAACTCCGCCGATACATGGCTCCCGTGACGTTGCCGACTCCGATCGCGCATTCCGAAGACGAATCCGACGCCGCAATGGATTCTCCTCTACGTGAGCCCGCTCAACAACGCAGCTCAGACTCAGACGCGGAGCCGCGGCCATGATTCCATTCTTCAAACGCTACGTCCTGCACAACTTCACGTTGAAAGTGTCGTCGCTGTTGCTGGCCGCAGGACTCTGGTTCATGATTTCCCCCGATGAAGAGCCGGCCGAAGTCGCACTGCGCGCTCCCATCGTGTTTCAACACATGCCATCCCACCTCGAGATCAGCTCCGAGACGATTTCTGAGGCGCAGATTCGGGTGCGCGGACCCGAACGCGTCATCCGCCGCTTGCAGGCCAATGAAGTCCACGCGGAAATCGATCTTGCGGGCGCCAAGGCTGGCGAGCGTACCTTTGATCTGACCTCGCAGCAGGTCCGTCATCCCCGCGATGTAGTCGTCGTGCAAGTCGTGCCCAGCCAGCTTCGTCTGGCCTTCGATACCAGGCTCACCCGCCAGGTGGAGATTCATCCTCGCGTGACGGGGATTTCCGACACATTCAAAGCCGAGGCCGACCCGCACAGCATTACGATTACCGGCCCCAAGAGCCACGTGGAAAGAGTGGAAGCGGCCACTACCGATCCCGTGGACGCGACCGGCACGACAGGCAGCGCGGTCTTCACCACAAATGTCTACGTGCCCGACCCCCTGGTGCAGGTGGTCGAACCCACCTCGGCGATTCGGGTGACCGTAACGATGCAGAAAGCAGGAAGCGCTCCGTCGCATTGACGGTGTGCCACATTCCATTGCTGAAGGGATGGCACTGCTCCTCGCGTGTAATTTTTTCCGTTGCTCGGCGATTCCTCTAACGCCACCTTTTTTACCCCGCCCTCATTTATCATCATGCATTCGCCGATCCTTACTCCTATGAACCAGCCAACGCGCCAACTGTTCGGCACCGACGGCATCCGTGGTGTTGCCGGAGAATTTCCGCTCACCAAACAGAGCACGTACTTGATCGGCCGGGCTCTCGGTCACGACCTGGTGCGGGAAGCGCGCAAAGCTCAGGCCATCATCGGCCAGGATACCCGCGAATCGAGCCGCTGGATCGCCGATCGCGTCGCCGAAGGTCTCGCCGCCGTCGGCGTCGAGGTCCACAGCGCGGGTGTGATTACCACGCCCGGAGTCGCATTTTTGGCGCGTTCACGTGGCCTGGCGGCCGGAATCGTGATTTCCGCCTCGCACAATCCTTGGACCGACAACGGTATCAAGGTTTTCTCCGGGGATGGCTTCAAACTCACCGATACCCGCGAACTCGCCATCGAGCAGGAAATTTTCGCGCTCCTCAAGAATCCTGCCGCCGCCGACGACACCGCGCTGAAATTTCCGGGACCATCTCTGCCCGGCGAAGCCAGCCTCCGCCACGCCTACATCAAGTCGCTCGGTGCCAGCATCTCATCAAACCTGACCAAGCTGCACGTGCTGGTCGATTGTGCCAATGGTGCCGCCACCGCCGAAGCTCCGGAACTATTTCGCAGCCTCGGTATCCATGCCACGTTCATCCACATCGCGCCCGACGGCCGGAACATCAACCAAGGCTGCGGCGCTCTGCATCCCGATACCCTGGGCAAAATGGTAGCCGAGTCCGATGGGAAGTATGACCTGGGAGTAACCTTTGACGGCGACGCCGATCGCGCTCTTTTCTGCGACGCCGCTGGGCGCGTGATCAATGGCGATGGAGTCCTGCTGGCCGCGGCCCGCGACCTGAGCACTCAGGGAAAGTTGAAGGGCGATACTGTTGTTTCCACGACTATGTCCAACATGGGGCTCGAGATTGCTCTGAAAAAATCCGGCATTCGCATGCTGCGCGCCAACGTCGGCGACAAATATGTTCTTGAAGAGATGCTGAAGACCGATGCGACTCTCGGCGGCGAACAATCCGGCCACATCATCTTTCGCGACGGAGACGCCACAACCGGAGACGGCCTGCTCACCGCCCTGCGTCTCATGGATATTATCGTCCGCAGCGGCAGGTCATTGGCAGAATTGGTAGATGACCTGAAAGTATTTCCCCAAAAGATTCAGAACATCCGGGTGCGCGAAAAGATTCCCTTCACTCAGATACCCGCAGTGCAGGCAGCAGTCGAATCCGCGGAACGCGAGCTGGATGGGAATGGCCGCGTAGTAGTCCGCTACTCCGGCACCGAGGCGCTAGCGCGAGTAATGGTAGAAGCCGAGTCCGAAGAAAAAATGGAAGCCCTCACCGCCCAGATCGCCGCCGAAATCCAAAAAGCCCTGGGAGTGTAAGACTTCTCGCAGACTGACATAGGCTTGTGGGGACAGCCGTCCTCAGCTGTCCGGGCAGGCAAAGCCCGGCGGTTGAGTCCACCATGCCTACCGTCAAGCCTTTCCGAAGGCCCAGGCTCAGAACTCAAGCTGCCTCCGTTTCCGCTTCCCCGCCTTCCGCACCGGCTCTTCCTCAAACACCGCGAACTGAATCTTCTTCTCCACCGGATCAATCCGGTCCACCAGCACGCGAATCTTCTGTCCCAGACGGTAGGTCTTACGCGACCGCTGCCCGATAATCTCGCGCGTGTTCTCGTGATACGTGTACCGGTCGTCAATCAACGTATTCAGCGGGACCAGTCCCTCGACGAACATGTCCGTAAGCTCCACGAAAAATCCAAACTTGGTCACGCTGGTGATCAACCCGTCGAAGTCTTCACCCACCCGGTCCTGCATGAACTTAACTTTCTTCCATTCCATCAACTCGCGTTCAGCATCATCCGCCCGCCGCTCCGACCGGCTGGACTCTTCTGCAATTTCATGCAACTCCTCAAGCGAAATAGGCCCACCCAGTTCATGTGGAGCAGGTTGCCCTCTCCGCTTGGACCAAGGCGAGGCCTTCTCTTCAACTGGAGGGGACCCCATCCTTGTCGCGCTTTGTGCGACAGGGTGGGGATTTTGATCTTCGGGATGTTCCCGCAACACGGCCTTCAAAATCCGATGCACAATCAAATCCGGATACCGGCGAATCGGTGAAGTAAAATGCGTATAGCTTGTCGCCGCCAAAGCGAAGTGCCCCAGATTTTCCTCGGAATACCGCGCCTGCTTCAATGACCGCAGCATCAGGTAGCTCAGGATCCGCTCCTCCGGTTTGCCGGCAATCTTTTCCGTCAGCTTCTGATACATGCGCGGTGTGATGTGTACTTCTTTCGGAATCTCAATCTCACGCACCCGTTTCCCCGTCCCGTAAGCCGCCCGCCGGTCAGTCTTCATCTGCGCACGGTGAATCGGCAGCGCCCCAACGCCGAGCGAATATCCAAACGTCGCCGCAATTGTTTCGAAATCGTAGACTCTCTTCGCGTCTGGCTTTTCGTGAACGCGATACAGTGACGCAATGTGCCTCGACTCCAGATGCTGCGCCACGCACTCGTTCGCCGAAAGCATGAACTCCTCGATCAATCGGTGCGCAACGTTACGCTCCGAGCGAGAAATGCTTTTCATCAGTCCAAGATCGTCGAAAGTGATAATCGGTTCCGGCAGATCGAAATCAATCGACCCCCGCTTCCTGCGCTTGCGGTTCAAAATCAGGGCCAGATCACGCATGCGTTCGAAATCGGCGACCAGCGGCGCATAACGCTCACGGGCCGAAGCATCGGCTTCAATCACGGCGTTTACCGCCGTGTAAGTCATGCGCTCCGCCGAGCGGATCACGCCCTCGCACAACTCATGGCCGACGATCTCCCCCTGATGATCAATCTCCATGATGCAAGACATCACCTGCCGATCCACCTGCGGACGCAAGCTGCAGACGTCGGTTGAAAGCTCAAGCGGCAGCATCGGCACGGCGCGATCGGGAAAATAAACGCTGGTCCCGCGCAGTTGTGCTTCCTGATCAAGCGCCGAACCCGGCGTAACGTATTGCGCGACGTCGGCAATGTGCACCTGCAATTCGAAATTGCCGTTTGCCAGCATTCTCACCAGCACAGCATCGTCAAAGTCGCGCGCGGTTTCGCCGTCGATGGTCACAATCGGCAGTGCGCGAAAGTCGCGCCGGCGGGACAATTCGGACTCCGGAATAACCGCCGACACCTCCCGCGCTTCCCTCAGTGCACCCTTTGGAAAGTGGTGAGGCAAATGAAACTTGCGAATCGTGATCTCAACGTCAACTCCAAAATCATCTTCCCGCCCCAGAATCTCAATCACCCGTCCCCGTGGACTCTGTGTTGGTGACGGCCAGTCGGTGATCTCGACATCAACGACAAGTCCTTCAAGATCATCCCACTCAACGCGACGAGCGACCTCGGAGCCGAGAACGCGATGCACCGAAGCCTTACCCTGTGACCCCTGTGGTTCAGTTTTTCCAGACTCCAAATCGTGAGCCGGCGCCGCGGGCATATCCATCCCCGGCGGAATCACAATCTCCTGCGTAATCTTCGAATCAAAAGCTGTAACGTAATTACCCCTCTTGCCGTAATGAAAAATTCCCACCACGGTGGCATTCGCCCGCACCACGGGCCGCACAATGCGCCCCTCAGCCCGTCCGTCCGGCCGCACATTGCTGATATCGACCAGCACGCGGTCGCCGTGCATGGAATTTCCGATGAGATGCGGAGCAATAAAAATGTCTCCGGTGAGTCGTGCCTTGAGTGCAGACGGGAGGGAACTCGCATCAGGGATCACAAACCCGAAGCCGTCGCGATGCATGGTGAGCCGCCCGACAATAGCGTTCTTGTCCGCAGGCGCAGTTTGCGGCAAAGCGTAGCGATTAGACTCAACGCGAAGCAGCGCTCCGCCGGCGACCAGTGCCTGCAGTCGCGAATCCAGTTCGCGTCGCTCCTCGCCGTGCAGCCCCAGTTCGCGCACCAACTGCTTAAATCCGGCGGCGCGTTTGGGCTGTCGACCGATGTGTTTGAGAATTGTGGAATCAGGAAGCATGGAGGGGCTGTCAGCTATCAGCCGTCAGCTCTCAGCATATCTCAGATGGCCCCGTCATCCTCAGCGAGGCGAAGAGCCTGCCCCAGGCCAGCCGAAGAACCATGCAAGCGCTGCCAGTTGCACAGGTCCTTCGGTCCACAACCAACGTCCCCACGTAGTCACTTCTGCGCCGGCTGGCGGATGAAGTAGTGCCACTTGTCGATCGCGGCCGGAACGGCTACATCGAAAAATCCCACCATCATTTCGTCGGAAGTTTGATCACCCCAGACCACGGTCTTTTCGGGATCGGGATTGTGGGGGTTGTTTTTTGAATTGTCATACCATGCGACCGCGCGCAGACGTGTTCCAGCCTTCAGGAGGCGCGGTTCGGCCAGTTTGTAGCTCAGCTGCCAGTGGAAGTGATAGTTGACCCGTAGCAATACTTCGACGTTCGCGTCGTTGTGCGGATCTCCATGCAATATGTCGTATTCGAAACGCTTGCCGCGGAGATGCATGTGGGGGAAAAAGCTGAGGAGCGTGGCGTCATTGGGGAGCGTGCCCTGTACTTCTACGCGGAAGTCGTCGGCGCCGGGTGGGATGATGAGCGCGTGATTGTTGAGCTGAAGTGTGATCACTCGTCGCTTCGGCGGCGTCTTTGCAAAGAGCAGACCGATGCTGGTCTGATCGTCGTCAGCGGTGCCGTTAGTTGTGTAGTGCATCTGGAATACAAGGTCGGAACCTTTTGGGAGAAACTTCGCCATCCCGTCAGGCCACTGGTCGGGAGAACTTCCCGGGGCATAGACCAGCAGCAGATCGCTGGTGGTTTCGTGCGCCTGACGGCGATCGTCGGGATCCGTCAGCGTCGATGCGGTGAACGGCTCGCCCACGGGAGCATGGCGCAACCAGGTTGAATCCGGCGGACGAATGTAAACGACGGCGTGATGCACGTGCGCGGGACTTCCAGGACGGAACTCCGACATTTGCACCCATCGGTCTTCGGCGAATTGTGTGGGCACAATTTCGTAGGTGTATTCGACTTCCCCTTGCGCCGGGATTTTTACCCGCTTGGGCATCTTGACGACTGTATCGGGAGAGGGAATATTCCAGCCAGCGGTCCACTTGCGGGGTGGTGGCGCATCGTGTGGGTCTCCTGCGGTTGCGCCTTGGCTGGACCATGCCACGATGGTTGCGGTCTGCTGCGCGGTCAGCGAAGTGTCGTTCGAGAAGTGTCCATAGCGCGGATCGGCGAACCATGGCGGCATCATCTTCATTTCTACCGCGTGAGCGAGGGATGACGCCCAGGGGCGCGTTTGCTCGTAGGTTTCGAGGGCCATAGGCGCTACTTCTCCGGCGCGATGACAGCTTTGGCAGTGGTCCTGCAGGATGGGCAGGACATCTTTGTAGAAGGTTGGAGGTGACGGAGTCCTCTGAAAAGCGGGACCGGATATGCAGACTGCCAACGCAGCAACGGACAACGTCGCGGCAATCTTTGCGATCATTCATCGATTCTACAGGGGTGCGTTTATCAGGAGCACGCTTCCAGGAAAGAGTTCGTGTAGCAATTTCCGGTTTTGCGGAATTCGCGGTAAAGAGCCTTTCACCGCAGAAGACGGGGAGGAAGAGCCGCCGAGGACGCAGAGAAAAGCTAAGCGGCGAAGCGAGCTAGCGCCCAGTGTGAGGGCCAAACCCACGTTCACCTCCCGGGAAATGCTACATTCAGAGTTCATGTCCGCTCCTGATTCTATCTTCGTGCGCGCGTGCAAATCGCTGGCGGTCGAGCGCACCCCGGTGTGGTTCATGCGCCAGGCGGGGCGCTATATGCCGGAGTATCGTGCCGTGCGCAAAGAATATTCGCTGCTGGAAATTTGCAAGAAACCCGCGCTGGCGGCTGAGGTCACGATTACTGCTGCGGAGATTCTCGGAGTTGATGCGGCCATCATCTTTGCAGATCTGCTCTTACCGTTTGAAGTGATGGGGCTCCCATTTCATTTTGCCGCAGGCGAAGGTCCCGTTATCGAAAAGCCAGTGCGCAGCTCTCAGGATATCGCGGCACTGCGCACTGACCGCGCAGCGGAGCTGGGGTATGTTTCGGAAGCAGTGAGCCTGGTCGCGAAGCACTTCGCTGGACGCGTTCCTGTGATTGGATTCTGCGGCGCGCCGTTCACGCTCGCCAGCTACATGATTGAAGGCGGAGCATCACGCAACTACGTTCATGCCAAGAAGATGATGTACAACGCGCCGGTTGACTGGAACTTGCTGATGGACAAGCTGGTCACGGTCACTACGGCATATGCGGCGGAGCAGGTACACGCCGGGGCCGATGTTATCCAAATTTTCGACAGCTGGGTGGGTTGTCTTAGCGTGGAGGATTATCGGCGCTACGTGCTGCCGCATGTGACTCGCATGGTGAAAGAGCTGCAAAGAAGCGGTGTGCCCGTCATTTATTTCGGAACCGACAGTGCAACGCTGTTGCCGGCAATGAAGGAAACAGGCGCGGATGTGATCGGCCTCGACTGGCGCATTCCACTCGATGGGGGATGGGCACGGCTTGAGCATGAGTGTGCGGTGCAGGGGAATCTTGATCCGGTGCTGCTATTCGCCGATTGGAAGGAACTGAGATCTCGCGCGGAAGATGTGTTGCGCCGAGCGAGCGGATGCCCCGGACACATCTTCAATCTTGGCCACGGAATCTTGCCGGAAACTCCGGTCGAGAACGTCAAGAATCTGGCGCGGTTTGTGCAGGAATATGGGATGGTTTCCGGCTTCCGCGAATCGACCTTGGGAAGCCGAGAGCCGGATGACGGACGCCGCGGATCATGACTCGGGTTGCGATTGTCGGCGGCGGCATTTCGGGCCTTGCGGCCGCTTTCGCGCTGGAAGTGCGGCGCAATGCCGGCGCGGATGTTGAGTACGTTCTCTTCGAATCTTCGTCCCGCCTGGGCGGAGTGCTCCGCACCGAAACGATCGATGGATGCGTCGTCGAAGCCGGGCCTGATTCTTTCCTCAGCGAGAAACCCTGGGCCAGCGATTTGTGCCGCGCGGTTGGATTGGGTGAGGAACTGCTTGGGTCGAACGACCTGGGCCGCAAGACGTACATCCTGGTTCGCGGACGGCTGGTCGAGATGCCGGACGGGCTGATGTTTATGGTCCCGACGAAAATGTGGCCGGCTGCATTTTCTAACCTTTTTTCCTGGAAGACCAAGCTGAGGATGGCGCGGGAGCTGCTTCATCCGGCTCAGGCGGTGGATCACGACGAATCAGTCGCTTCTTTCGTCGAGAGGCACTATGGCAAAGAGATGGTAGATCGATTGGCCGATCCGCTGCTTTCGGGAATTTATGGTGGAGAGGCCGCGCATCTTAGCGTGCGGGCTGTGTTACCGCGATTTGTTGAAATGGAACGGGCGCAGGGCAGTCTGGGGCGTGCCATGCTCGCGGCGCGCAAGAAACCTTCGGCGAGACCGGGCGCGGGTGCGCCACTCTTTACGTCGCTCAAGAATGGGATGCAGAGCCTGGCCGAGGCAGTGGTTGCACGGCTTCCACCGTCTTCGCTGCGCACTAACGCGCCGGTGCTGGCGATCCAGCGGGAACGCGACAGCTGGGTCATATCGGCGGGAATGCAATCTGACGGGTTCGACGCCGTCGTTGTCGCGCTGCCCGCGCCAGAAGCGGCGGAGGCGTTGCGCATGGCCAGTCCTGAGCTTTCTGCGGAGCTTGGAGCGATTCAGTACACGTCTTCCATCACCGTGGGACTCGGTTATGACCGCGAAGTGCGCCAGGCGATTCCCGCGGGCTTTGGATTTCTGGTGCCGCGCAGCGAAAACAAACTGCTGCTGGCTGCGACTTTCGTACACAATAAGTTTCCCCACCGCACTCCTGAGGATCGCGCGCTGCTGCGTTGTTTTTTTGGCGGAGCGAACGCGGAAAGCATCTGGGCGCTGGCTGATGATCAGATTGTCGGAATCGTGCGCAACGAGCTCCAGCAGATCCTAAAACTGCACGCAGCGCCGCTTTTCGCGCGCGTCTACCGATGGAAATCTGCGATGGCGCAATATGGGGTGGGGCATCTGGAGCGGCTCGCTCGAATCGAGCGTTTGCAGTTGCCGGGACTCGCGCTTGCTGGGAATGCGTATCGCGGAATTGGGGTTCCGGATTGTGTGCGATCGGGACAGGATGCGGTTCAGCGAGTCCTGCCGTGAGGACGACCCATTCCAGACGCTGGAGAAGACGTGCCGTCCCAGCTGGATTGGCGTCTTGCAGACGCCCGCAGGGTGAAGTTTATGCGGGAATCGAATCTTTGCTTCGCTCTTTGTTTGGGCCCTGGGCTTGATCTTTTTCCCAGCGGCGTAACGCTACTACCATGCGAATCTCGTCGTAGGTGATCTCTGGTGGGAGAGCTTCCTTCAGCGGCTTTAGCCATTCGACGCCGTGCTGGTCGCAGGCGGCTTCGATTACCGAGCGCCGGGTCTTGTCAACCCACTCGGATTGGAACTGCAGATCGCCGCGCTCTACCAGTGTGCTTACCAGATTGATGACGGTTGACACCTGGCGCTTGCGGGCAACAGCGATTTCTTCGAAGCTTTTCCCTTCGGCCAGCAAGCGCAGGGTTTCGGCTTCGGGCGAAACTTTTTTCGACGGGTCCTGGGCTGCTCGCGCTCCGGCACGGAAGCGGTTGAGCGCGTCCAGAATAAGTTGTCCGTAGCTCTCGGCTTTGCGCTCGCCGATTCCGGGTATCTGGCGGAGTTCCACGAAGAGCCTGGGCTTTCTTCGGCACAACTCTTCCAGCAGCGTGTCGTGCATCACCACGTAAGCGGGCACGGACTGTTCTTTCGCAGTGTTTCGCCGCCATTCGCGGAGGTAGTCGCGAAGCTCAGCATCTTCTCCGAGCACTGCAGGACTGGCGGGTACCGGAAGGGGCAAGCCCCCCAATTCAGCTTCGCGGCCGCCGCGGCTGCGGCGCTTGCGCGGTTCGGATGATGCAGGGGCTTCAAGCCAGGGAGGCGTAGCTCCGCAGACATCGCATGCGTTGCAGGACTCCCACTTCGGGCGCTCCCCGAAATGCTCGCAAATCTGACGATGACGGCATTGCTTGGATTCTACGAACGCGCGGACAATGTGATAGCGCTGCCACGCCCGGTCGCGCTCTGCAGAATCGGTGATCTGGTTGGCGAAATAGCCGAGCAGTCCAGCGTCTTGTTTCTTCCACAATAGAACGCAGTCGGCGGGTTCTCCGTCGCGTCCGGCGCGGCCCGCCTCTTGGTAATACTGCTCGATCGATTTGGGCAGGGCGAGGTGGATAACGGCGCGCACTGTGGCTTTGTTGATGCCCAGGCCGAAGGCTATGGTTCCCACCAGCACGCGGACTTCATCGGACATCCAGCGTTCCTGATTACGGCGGCGTTCTCCGGCGTCCATTTTCCCGTGGTAGGGCGCAGCGGCGAAACCCTGGCCTTCGAGGAAATCGACTGTCTCCTCGACCTTGTTGATGGTGGGCGCGTAGACAATGACGCTGCCCGCGGCGTAGTGCCGCAGCGCGGTCAGCAGAAGGTCGGGCTGGTCGTAGGAGTCACACTGGCGTACCAGGTAACGAAGATTCGCACGATGAAAGCTGGCAATGTATTTGTCGGCATTGCGCAGTTGCAGTTGTTCGAGGATGTCGTGGCGCACCTGGCGCGTGGCGCTCGCAGTAAAGGCGGCGATGGGACGATCGGCAAAGCTGCTACGTAGACGGCTTAGTTGGCGGTACTCGGGGCGGAACTCATGCCCCCACTCGGAGATGCAGTGGGCTTCGTCGATGGCGAAGAAGGCGATGGGCACGTGCTGCAACCAGGTCAAAGTGTCGGCGCGCGCGAGGCGCTCGGGCGAGAGATAAAGCAGGCGGCAGGAACCGTCACGCGCTTGTCTAATTATCTCGGTCTGGCGATCGTTGCTGATGGAGCTGTTGAGCACTGCAGCGGGGATTCCCATTTGTGCGAGTTGCGCGGCCTGGTCCTGCATGAGCGCAATCAGCGGAGAAACCACGACTGCCGTGCGTCCGGAGACGAGCGCAGGCAGTTGGTAACAGAGGGACTTGCCTCCACCGGTCGGCATTACTACGCAGGTGTCATGGCCAGCCAGAAGGCTGCGCACGATTTTCTCCTGGAGCGGACGGAACGAACTGTATCCCCAGTATTGCTGCAGGGGGGACAGGAGATCGGCGTCGGCGGGCATCAGGGTCAGTATAGAGCCGGGGATGGGTAGGAGGCGCTTCGATGGCCCGCCGCGGCGTAGCTTGACGCCCAATTGGGGACGTGCAATGGCTAGGGGGATGCAAACAGCAGGTTCCTTGTGGCTTCGCTCCTCAGAATGACAATTTTCTTCGGGTCGGAATGACAAGGTGTCTCACGGATCGGGAAGATAATTTGCTTTGGGATCGGAACCGGGCTCACGCATGTCTCGGGTAGGCACGGTCGAATGCAATCCAGGTCAACGCAATTACGATGAAGCAGAGGACGCTGCCTTCGGGGCCTACGGAGCCTCCGGTGAGCCACGAAGCACCGTGTAAGGATGAACGCAGCAGGTGGCCGTGGGCTACCATGCCACTGTCGGGAACCGAATATACGAATGTTTCGCCCCAATCCCAAGCGCCATGAAAGCCCACCGCGAACCAGAGACTGCCTGTACGGCGCAGGGTGAGACAGAAGAAGAATCCGATGAATGCGGCGGCCAGCGAGCCGGGCCAGTGTTCGCCGTCATTGCGCAGGTGGATAAGGCCGAAGGCGCAGGAAAGGACCAACGCGGCAGGCCAGAAGCCGAAACCGCGGGCCAAAGTGTATTGCGTGTAGCCCCGAAGCCAAAATTCCTCGAAGAGGCCGACCAGGAGGAACATTACCGCCCAATACGCTGCGAATTTGACTATTCGGGCACCGTGTAAGGCTAAATGGCCGAAGGTGAAGGCATTAGCTCCCCGCAAGGCGACCATCAGGAGACTTATCGCAGCAAGGCCCCAGAGGATTCCCGTGCCCGTCAGAGGAGCTAGCTTTTTGGTTGCAGGGAGTCCGTAGGATCGCCAGGGGCGGCGCTCGACTTGCATCAGGGCCAGAGCTGGAAGCAGCGCCGCTATTAACCATCCCAATTCTTCCAGCAGCATGGACCAAAGGCCGCTCGCGCCGAAGTCGTGGGCCCACGCAAGGCGTGAAGCTAGGCTCTGCAGGGGAAAGAAAACGACGACGTAGAAAATAAATCCCCAGCCAGGACGGAGCCCGTCGGGGCCCAGGAACAAAGTGCGGGTATAGGAGGGCTGGGTAGCGGCGGCAAAGCCGGGGGGTGGGGTCTTTTCCGGACCTGGAGCACTCTCCGAGTTTATCTCGAGGTGGGGCATATCAAGGTCGGCTGTGGGGTCACTGAATTCCTCTGCCACGGGGTAAACCTATGCAAATGGAACTCTGCGAGGCTCTGTATCCTACATGGTAAGGAATTTAGGATGCTGCCGTCTCTTGCGGAACTTTCCGCAAACTGCCTCCGACATGGTAAAACACGGCTCGATGTTCATGGGCCAATATTTCACGCGCGAACGCTTTGGGCGACCTCAGTTTCTGGCCGGATTGCTGCTGCTCGCGTTCCTGGGACAGGCTTTGTGGCTGATCCGAATGGACTCGTCGGTGGTGGAGGCCATCCCACGGCGGTATGGACCCGAGCAACTGCGAATGCTGGCTGGGTGGCGGCAGTGGCATGGGAGAGGCGTGGCGGGCGCTCCATATCCGAATGCGAGCAACGCAGGGCCGGCTGCGATCTCAGAAAACGGCTTTGATACGGAACATTCTCCTCTTCTTTCGATCGTCTCGGCAGCGCCGCTGCTGATCTGGCCACCACACCTATGGATTCACCCAGAATCGAATTATTGGGGATGGCTTCTGCGATTTCCCTTCCTGGCATGCGGGGTCTTGCTGGGCGCGTCCCTGTGGTACGTCGCGCGGCGGCTGTGCGGGAATACTGGGGGCTTCGTCGCGCTCACGCTTTATTGTTTCTCGCCAGCGCTGATTCAAGCCAGCGCGGTCTGGCACACCGAACCTGAGATTGTGGCGGCTTGGGGCGCGTTCGGGACGATCTTCACTGCGATCGCGGTCGCGCACACGCTGTACGCTCCGCGCGAAGTCGTGCTGTGGAACTGGCGGCGAATCGTGCTGCTGGGGGCTGCGTTGGCGATTGCCGTCGGAGCGCAGTTCTCGATGATCGTTCTCGTTCCCCTGGCCTTAATATTCTTGCTCTATGTCGCTCCGGTGCGGCGGCAAGCTGGGACTGTGATTTGGATTGCGGCGTGCGTGGTTGGGTTTCTGCTTTTGTTCGCGGCTTATTTTTTTCATCCGCACGCGTTTGTTGGGAGCATGCGTAACGCGGCCTTCTGGGGCTCGACCTGGCGCGGGTTCACTGTCTTTAGTGTCTACAAAGAGGTCGCAGCGCAGACCGGCAGAGCGTGCCCGGCGCTGGTGATTGCGCTTCCAATTGCAGTGGTAACTTATGCGGTCTGGCCGCGCACTCGCTACTTTGGAAACTCTGCGCCGTTGCTGGTGGCGGCGTTGTTTCTGATTTTGGGCATGGCCCATCCACACACGGGTGGCGAGGGATTTCTGCTGGCGGCGGTTCCCTTCTTGCTTATTTTTGTGTCCGGCGTACTGGCGGACTTGATGGAGACGCGTTTCCGGCCGGTGGTTACGGCTGGGGTTTTCGGGATGATGGTGGCTTACGTGGCATGGAATCTTTGCAACCTGGCGCTGGTCCGACCGGGTTAAGTTGGCACAGCCTGCCAATGGAAGCGGCTCCCTGCGGTCGCGCTCTGTTAGACTTTTTGGCATTCCAACCGAGGCGATGAATCGATGAATCGAAAGGTAACGTTCGTTCTGGGGATCTTGGTGCTTCTCGGGGTGTGCGGGTTTGTAGTGAGCGGAGTGAAGGCGCAGTCGGGGCAGGCCTCGATTGCCCCAGCGGCTCCGGCTACCGAGAAGAAAGCTGAAGAGCAGTTCAAGAACATCCAGGTGCTGAAGGGAGTTCCAGCGGACCAGTTAGTCCCGACCATGCAATTCATCACGGCGTCGCTCGGAGTGGAGTGCGACTTCTGCCATGTGCAGGGCGCGTTTGATAAAGACGACAAGAAAACGAAGAAGACCGCGCGCAAGATGATGGACATGATGTTCGCGATCAACAAAGATAATTTCAACGGGCACCGCGAGGTCACCTGCTATTCGTGCCATCGTGGTATGACGGATCCGGTCGCGATCCCGCTGGTGATGACAGAAGAACCGAAAGAGGCGATGGGCGGTCCGAAAAAGCCGGAGGAGGAAGCAACAAAAGCAAAAGAAGAGGCGGCGTGGCCCAAGCCTGAGCAACTGCTCGATAAGTATGTGCAGGCGGTGGGCGGAGCGGAGGCGATCGATAAGATCACGAGCCGGGTGATGAAGGGCAAGATCGATTTCGGTGGGATCTCGGCGCCGATCGACATCTATACGAAGGATCCGGACATGCGGGTGTCGTTCTCACATATGACGGAGGGGGACAACATCACGGCGTTTGACGGGCATGCGGGATGGATGGGAGCGCCCGGGCGTCCCGCGCGCGAGATGCATGGAAGCGATATAGACGGCGCATCGATCGATGCCGACTTGCACCTGGCGACGCACCTAAAGGGGATGTTTAGCGAGCTTAAAGTGACCGGAACCGAGAAGATTGGCGATCACGATGCTTACGTCGTGGTGGGACAGCGTGAGGGTAAGCCGCCGATCCGGCTGTATTTCGATCAGCGATCGGGACTTCTGGTGCGCCTGGTGCGGTTCGGAGAGACAGCACTAGGGCGGATGCCGACGCAGATCGATTATGCCGATTATCGCGACACGGACGGCGTGAAGATTCCTTACCGTTGGACGCTGGCGCGGCCCAGCGGGCGATTCACGATCCAGATCAGCGATCTGAAGCAGAATATTCCAGTGGATGATGCGAAGTTTGCCAAACCGCCAGAGCCTCCGAAGGCGCCGGGGAAGTAAAGGCTTCCATCCGCCGTCGAATCAATAACAAAACCTGATAGGCACGATAAATTGTTTCGATTTCCGCTCAGCGCTTGCGGACGATACAGTGAGGCGTCGCTGGATTGCCCGCGGGGTGCGGATCTGCCCAACTGGGCACCGTTGAGTGCACCTCGGCACGAGCAAGGCCCGTTCTACTGTGTCGCCAATCTGGAGGAGAGGCATACTATTGGAGTGGGCCGGGTTGGCCGCGTAGTTTCGTGGCCGTCACGCTCGACCTTAGAAACGCCGGACGGACTTGAGAACATCATGACGAAGGTTGAAGCGGTTATTCAAAACTCCAAGCTGGACGCGGTGAAGACCGCCTTGCATGAAATTGGCGTCGAAGGCATGACGGTGATCGAAGTACGAGGTCACGGGCGGCAGAAGGGGCATACCGAGGTCTACCGCGGGCGCGAGTATAGCGTGGACCTGATTCCAAAGACCAAGCTGGAGATGGTGCTGCCCGAAGCGCTGGTCGAGAAAGCGGTGCAGGCGATTTTGGGAGCGGCGCGCACGGGGAAGATCGGTGACGGCAAGATTTTTCTTTCGCGCGTCGATGAAGCGATCCGCATTCGCAATGACGAGCGCGGCGAAGGAGCGCTGTAGGTCTCGGTTCGATGGCCTCTGACCCCTGAGTCATCGCTAAGGTCGCTGAGAAGAGCGGGAGTCTGATGTGCCGCATGCTGGTTGCATGGGTCCTTCGGCGGGCAAAGATCGCCTGCCTCAGGATGAACAATGGGCTAACGGCTATCGGAAAACATCGACAGACGGATTGTCGCAGCCTTCCCCCAGTGGCTAGCGTCCCGGGGTGATTCCATCCATGATGGCAGCGTCTCCACTTATCGGCGAACTGCGAAATTCTCTCAGCGACGAATCGGCGCGGATTCAGCGGGAATTTGCAGCGTCTGGGGATGGGCGCGCGGCCGTGGCGCAACGCACGCGGCTGGTCGAAGACATTCTGCAACGGCTGTGGCGGGATATCGTCACTCCGGGGAATACCTCGCTTGACGGGTCCGTGAACTTTACACTTGTGGCTACTGGCGGGTTTGGGCGGGGATGGCTATTTCCTTACTCCGACATTGACCTGCTGTTTCTTTTCGGCGATCGTGAAGCCGAGCAAGCCTTCAAAGATCCGGTGCGGCGACTCTCGCAGGAATTGTGGGACCTGCGGTTGAAGCTGAGTCCGGCATCGCGCACTCTGGCCGAGTGCGATCGCTACGACCCGAACGATACCGAGTTCACGATTTCTCTTCTTGACTGTCGTTACCTTGCGGGCGACCGCGATTTGTTCCGCAAGCTCCATGACAAATTGATTCCGAAGCTGGTGATGCGGGAGTCAAAGGCCCTTCTGCTGGGACTGGCGGAGGTCACTCGCGAACGGCATTCCAAGCACGGGATGACGCTTTATCACCTGGAGCCGAATTTGAAGGAAGCTCCCGGCGGGCTACGCGACTGTAACGTGGCCTGCTGGCTGGCGCTGATTTCGGCGATGGATAAGCTGCACGACTGGCCGGATGCGAGTTCGTTGCGCGCACCGGTGCGCAAACAACTGGATGCTGCGATTGATTTCCTGATGTCCGCGCGGTGCTTTCTGCATTTCCGGCACGGACGGGACGATAACTCCCTGAGTTGGGAGGCTCAGGATGAGGCGGCGGCACGCAGAATCGGAGCGCCCGACTCAATGGAGCTTTCGGCGGCCGACTGGATGCGAATTTATTTCGGCCACGCTCGCGCCGTACAGCGCACCGTGACCCAACTGTTGGAAGAGATTCCAGAGGCGTGGTCAGCGCTGTACCGGCAGGTACAAAGCTGGCGGACCCGGCTTTCGACGGCGGATTTTTCCGTGGTAGACGGTTTGATTTTCTTGCAGCAGCCTTCGGCGCTGCAGGATCCTGAGGTGCTGCTGCGGCTGTTTCATTTCATGGCGCATCATGGAGTGAAGCTAAGCGCGACCACCGAATACCGCATCGAGCAGGCGCTTCCGGCGCTGGCCGCAACTCCGCCGCGTGGGGCGGAACTGTGGCTTTATCTGCAGGAAACGTTGCTGCAAGCCCATGCCGCCGATGCACTGCGGGCGATGCACTCTCTGCGGCTGCTGACACTGCTGTTGCCGGAATTGAATTTGATCGACTCGTTAGTCGTGCGCGACTTTTATCACCGCTTCACCGTGGATGAACACTCGTTCCTTGCGATCGAGAGTCTGCACCGGCTGAAGCAGGCTCAATCGGAGTGGGACAAGAGATACGGAGGACTTCTCGGCGAGCTGGAAGATCCGGAGTTGCTGTACCTGGCGCTCTTGCTGCACGACACTGGCAAAGGCATTGCCGGCGGTAACCATGTGGAGGGAAGCCTCGAGATTGCCAATCGCGCCATGGATCGGCTGGATATGGAGCCCAAGGAGAGAGCGGAAGTTCTATTTCTGATCGCCAGCCATCTGGAAATGTCAGCAACGCTGCGGCGAGATATTTTCAATCCGGAGACGGTAGCGGGGTTCGCGGAAAAAGTTGGCACACCCGAGCGCTTGAAAATGCTTTGCCTGCTGACTTATGCCGACATCAAGGCAGTGAACCCGGAGGCGCTGACCCCGTGGAAGGCAGAGAACATCTGGCAGGTCTACATGGCGGCGGAGAATTATCTCAATCGCAGTGCCGATCAGCGCGTTCACGCCGATGTGAATGATGAAAAGCTGGCGCGTCTACGATCGCTCGCGTCCGTTTCCAAGAATAAGTTCAAAGGATTTCTGGAGGGATTTCCGCAGAGATATTTGCTGGTGCACACCGCCGAGGAAATCATGCGGCATATGCAGTTGGCCGAGGAGTTGAGCAATGATCCGGTGCAGGTCGATCTGAAACGCGGGCGACACTGGTATGAGTTGACGTTGGTGGCGAAGGATCGTCCTTTTTTGTTCGCCACGCTGGCGGGCGTCCTGGCTGCATGGGGAATGAATATCGTGAAAGCGAATGCGTTCTCAAATGAGGCGGGGACGGTGGTCGATACGCTTTACTTCACCGATCGATTTCGAACGCTGGAGCTGAATCTCTCGGAATGGGATCGGTTTCGACGCAGCGTGGCCAGCGTGCTGTTAGGCGAGGCCGATCTGGAGAAGATGTTGCGCGACCGGCAGCGGTCGGAGAAAGGTGCGATCGCGAAGGTGAAAGTGGAGACCAAGATTGAATTCGACGATTCGTCTTCATCGACGAGCACGCTGGTGCAGGTGATTGCGCAGGATCGTCCGCGGCTGCTGCACCGGATTGCGTCGCGTCTGTCGGATCAGGAGTGCAATATCGAAATCGCGCTGATCGATACTGAGGGACAGATGGCGATTGATACGTTTTATTTGACTTCTGCTGCGAAGAAGCTCACGCCCGAACATTGTCGGCGGGTGGAGAAAGCGCTGGTGGAGGAGTTGAAGATTGAGTAAATCTTCGCCCACAGCTCACTTCATATCTCTCAGAGCGACTCCGACATCTGCACTCAGCTTCTGGGCGGCTTCCTGGAGGGCGACGAGACTTCCGGCTTGGAATTCAGCACCCGGTCGTTTGAGTTCATCGCTAATGGTGTGGCAAAGGTTGTAAACCGTGCGAACCCGTTCGCCGGCAAGGATGGTCAGAACACTTGCTGGATCCTGGCCGGTTTCCTTCCGGCTCACGTACTGCTGCACCCCCCAGGCGGTATTGCGCACGCGATTCACGGCGGAGCGGAAATCGCATAACAGGTCCTCGTCGATTTCTCCGGCAGAGAGCAGCAAGTTTTCCATGGAGCGAAAGCGCTTGATCGCGTCCTTCAGGGAACGGCTGAGCGCGGCCTTCGGCGTGGCGACGACTCCCTCTTCCGAGTCGCGAGCCCGTGGTAGTTTTTGTGACGGTGCTTCCTTCACGCGATTGCGTAAGCCTCGCTCACTTCTGGGGGCGTGCAAGCCGAATGCCAAAGGTGGCTATGGATGGCCGCAGCGCAGAAGGTGCGCCGATCAGGCGGTTCGCGGTCTTCGCATCCATGACAGGGAGAGAATTTCAACGGAAAGTAAGTCATGCCTAACGTGCGATAGAAGCAGATTAGGCGGCACTCACTCGCCCGCATTGCCGCGATACTCGCAAATATCTCTACGGGATATCTTGACTAAGACACGAATCACGCACGCCGCCTTCGCCCGCACACTATCATTTCGTTGAAAATTTAAAGACAGTCTTCGCGTGGAAAGTCTCACCCGGCTTCAGGATTGTGGTCGGGAAGTCAGGATGGTTCGGCGAGTCGGGAAAATGTTGCGTCTCCAAGCAAAGGCCGTAGCGGCGCTTGTAGACATGGCCCTGCTTTCCGGTAACTGTACCGTCGAGGAAGTTTCCGGTGTAGAACTGGACTCCAGGCTGGGTGGTAGAAACCTCCATCACGCGGCCGCTGGTCGGTTCATAGACGCGGGCAGCCAGCGTTAAGCCTTCGCCCTTGCGGTTGATAACCCAGTTGTGGTCGTAACCGTGGGCAAGGACCATCTGATCGTAGGGATCGTCGATACGTGCGCCGACCCTGGTTGAAGTGGTGAAGTCGAGTGGAGTGCCGTTCACGGGGCGAAGTTCGCCGGTCGGGATGAGGTTCTTGTCAACGGGTGTGAAACGGTCGGCATTGATCATGACTTCATGATTCAGAATGTCACCCGTGCCTTCTCCGGCCAGGTTGAAGTAACTGTGCTGACTAAGATTGACGGGCGTCGATTTATCGGTGGTGGCTTCGTAGTCGATGACGAGTTCGTTGGCGTCAGTCAATGTGTACGAAACTTTGACCTTCAGATTGCCGGGGAAACCGTCATCACCATCTTTACTGAGATAAGTGAAAGTCACACCAGTCTTGCTTTTCAGGGCTTCGCCATCCCATACGACTTTGTTGAATGTCTTGTCGGTGCCGCCGTGCAGGGTGTTGGGCCCGTCATTCTTTGGCAAAGTATAGGTCTTGCCGTCGAGAGTGAAAGTGCCACCGGCAATGCGGTTGGCGTAGCGTCCGACGATGGCGCCGATGTAAGGAGGATTCGGGATGTAGCCGTCGAGAGTTTCGTGGCCGAGGACGATGTCGCCAAGTTGGCCTTTGCGGTCGGGCACCCGTATGGAAAGGATGATGCCGCCATAGTTCATGGCACGAATTTCAACGCCGTGAGAATTGGTGAGCGTGTACAAGGTGATGGGCCTCCCGTCATGCGTGCCGAAGGATTGTTGTTGGACTCCGGATTTTTGTGGGGCTTGGGCGATCAGTGATGCACTCAGCGCGAGAACGACCACGGCAAAGTATGCGGGTGAGAGGCGTCTTGGCTTCATGGCGGAAGTTTACTACGGCGGGGGAGTTTTGACGACGCTCGCAGTGAGGACGTTTGCAACGGACGCGAAAGCAGGTTCCTTGCTTCGCTGGAAATGACAAAAGTCCGGTGGGCCTCGCGGCATTTGTGGTGGTAACATCGCGGGCGATATGACTTCCCGTAACCATACATTCACCGTCGTCCTCATACTTTCGCTCGCGGTGAGTACTGCCGCGGAGACACCGCCCGTAACTTCCCACTCGATCGTTCTGCATGCCGCGCGCCTGCTGGACGTTAAGACCGGGCACATGATCGCACCAGGCGAGATTCTGGTTCAGGGAGAACGCATCGTCGAGGTCGGGAATGCGGTGAAACGCCCGGCGGGCGCGGAAGTGATCGACCTGGGAGATCGCACATTGCTGCCGGGGCTGATCGACGCGCACGTCCATCTGTTTCTTCATCCCGGAGCGGAGGATCTGCAGACCGTGCAGGAATCCGTGCCGCAGCGCACGATCGTGGCGACGCTGGCGGCGCGCGACGACCTGATGGCGGGCTTTACCGCGGAACGCGACATGGGAACTGAGGGTGCAGGATCGGCTGACACCGCAGTTCGCAATGCGATAAACGACGGCCTGATTCCCGGTCCGCGACTACGTATCAGCGGGAATGCCGTAAACATTCTGGGCGGCCACGAGGACGCGATCGGCTATAACCCTGCGCAGCACGTCCTGCCGAACGCAGACTATGCAAACAGCGCCGATGAAATTGTCGCCGTGATGCGGCAGCAGTTTAAAGAAGGCGCGGACTTCACCAAGATTTATGAGACGGGCCCGGACTCGGTTCGGGAGGGCAAGTTTTCGACCGTGTATCAGTACACCGAGGCGCAACTGGAAGCAGCGGTGAAGGAAGCCGCTCGCGTGGGCAAGAAAGTGGCCGTACACGCTACGGGAGAACCGGGCACGCTGTTTGCGGCGCAGGCGGGCGTCATTTCGATCGATCACGCCGACCAACTCAGCGATGAGACCGTGCGGCTGATGAAGGAAAAGCAGATTTTTGCCGTCCCTACATTTACGATTTTCGAATACTTTGCAGATCACGCAGCGACTCCGGCGCAAGCGGCGCGGGAGCGCGCCATGCTCGACGTGAAAATTCAGGAGTTCAAGAAGCAGGTTGGACAACGGGTGCCGATGGCAGTGGGATCGGACGTAGGTCCATTTCCACATGGCACGCAGGCGCGCGAGTTTGTGTTAATGGTGAAATATGGCATGACTCCGTTGGCCGTGTTGCAGGCTGATCTGCTGAATGGCGCGAAGATTTTGGGATGGGATGGATACATCGGCGCGCTCGAGGCAGGTTATCTAGCGGATGTGATCGCGGTGGCGGGGGATCCGTTGCAGGATGTCGGAGTGTTGCAGAACGTTAGTTTTGTGATGAAGGGCGGAGTTGTCTACAAGAAGTAAGCGGCCGTCGTTAAGGAATCGGTCCGGTGTGGAGTCGACGAACTGCCGCCACCAGCGCGGCGTCTGGGGGGATAAACCGCCGGACAGAGCCGCAAAAGTGTGCACAGTTACTTTCGATTTTGATGAGTAACACGAAGCTAAGCGCTGAGATTTGAGCATCTTGCCTCGCCTCTAACGCTGGATGCGTGGCGGCGCGATTGCCCCTTGCATAACGCTACGCCGGAATCGGCGAGCGCTTATGACATCCACCTGTCGCAGGTTCTCGAAGTTATTTGGTTGCACCGCCGTACTGGCGATTGCTCTGTTCGGCCCCCTGCCCGCGCTGTGGGCGCAGGGACCGGTTCCGGACGCGCCCGTGCCGCCAAGCCAGTCAACAATGATGCAATTAGCGGCGATTCAGCCCGCATTGATACGGCCAGCGTTGATTCAGCCGGCAGCGACTCGGCCGGCAGCTGCGATGTTCAGCACCGTTTCAGGTTCGGGTAGCGAGCACAAATTCTGGGACAAGACGAATGTGGCGTTGTTCGCAGCATCGGCGTCGCTGACTGCCGCAGATTTCACCGTGACTCGAGCAAACCTGCAAGGCGGGGGACAGGAACTGAATCCTGTAGTGCGCATCTTCGGACGATCCAGCGCCGGGTTGGCTGTGAACTTTGCCGGAGAAACGGCAGGCGTGATCGGCCTGAGCTATTTCTTTCACATGACGGGACATCACCGGCTGGAACGGCTCGTCTCGGTGGTGAACATGGGAGCGTCAGCGGGAGCGGTTAGTTACGGGATAGCGTCGCGGTAGGGCTTAAAAGAGAATGGGATAAAGAGAAAGGCCGCGCCATTTGGCGCGGCCTTTCATTTGGAGGAGGGCGGCACAACAGGGCCCCAGGTTAGTGATTAGAAGCGAACGCGCGCGCCCAGTTCGATATTTCGCGGCTCGCCTTCGCCTAGAGCTCCGAGAGCACCGAAACCGCCGGGGTTGTAGAGACCCAGGTAGTTATCGGTCCACTGATTATGGTTGAGAACGTTAGCGAAGACACCCTGGAATTCCAGGTTGACACCCTCCGCTACCCGAACACTCTTCTTGATGCTGAAGTCCATATTCCAGTAGGCCAACCCACCGAGAATTCCGGCACCGCCGTCTCGGGTGTCCACCCCGAGAATCGGGTTGCGCCAGTTATTGACTTCGTCTGCACCGTTTGAAAAGTAATTCGCGGGGTAGCCGTTCGTTTGAGTGGAACAGAAACCAGTGAAATTGTAACCAGGGCACTTGTTCGCGTGAACGTGGGGAATCGCACCAATTGGTACGGCATTCTCCATGTCGTAGTCGCCGCAGCCGACGCCGTCGCAGGCTCCGAAGCCTTGGTAATCACCATAGGTCGTACCGACCTGCGTCGGGACGCCGGACCCGGCAGCAAATATGGTCGCGAACGTCCAGCCACCTAGTGCGCGTCCCAAGAATCCGGACTGCCCCTTGAAGAAGGGAGGCTGATAGACGAGAAACGCGTTATAGATGAATTTACGGTCCCAAGCCTGTCTGCCGTACTGTTCTTTTAGATTGAATGGATCCAAGGCGGTAAGCACGCTCGAAGACTGGGCCTGAGCTCCCAAACCCAGAGCCTTCGACCAGGTGAAGTTGGATTGCATCGTTAATCCCTTCCAATCGGCCATCTTAAGGGAAACGAAACCGGCGTTGTAGTTGCCATAGCCAATGCTGGCGTTAAGGTAAGCGCCGTCAGTGTAAGCGCCGGCACAGCCATTGGTATTCGTGCCGTTGCAGGTGCCGGGAATCGGAGTGCTCTGCAGACTGCGCGGGAAGTTGAATCCGCCATTGTCCAGATCACTCCAGAGACCCCAGACCTGAGCATTGATAAGGTTACCGCTGCCATTGGCACCTTCGTTGGCTACGACAGCCTGGGTGCAGTTGGCGAACCCCGTGCAATAGCCCGTTCCCGCGAGTGCCGTTTCGAAGAAAGGCTGCGCAGTGACTGCGCCCGGGTTGGGTCCTGGCCCTGGAGTCGGTAACGCGGAGCCGCCGCATCCGCCGCCGGCCAATCCGGCGAGGCCCCCGCAGTATTGTAATACCGTGTTTGCGTAGGCCTGCTTAAACTGCTGGCCTCCAAGTGTCATCATGTAGGGGACAGGGTTAAGTTCGACGGGCTGGTATTCATGGGTGATTCTGCGCCCGATATAGCCGAGTTCCAAGGTGAGCCTGCGGTTTAACTGACGCTGGATAGTGACATCGAATGAGTCAATCGCGTTCGCCCGGAAATTCGGATCCAGACCCTCGGGGTCCGAGGAGAAGGAGTTGTTGAACCCAGGATAGACCGGCTGGGGCAATGTCGGGGTCACTAGTGAACTCAGTGGGACGGTCGGGCCTCCGGTGGAAGAAGCGGCGGATCCCACGCGAAAGGCCTGGGTTGAGGAGGCTCCAAAGGTGCCTGCATGCGAGGCGCCGCACTCCCAATTTCCGGTGTTGACGAGGTTCGAGTTGCAACCCACCGGCTGTTCAAGGCCAAGTCCCAACAGCGGCACAAGTACCTGTACTACGCCGTTGGTTCGACCGTAGCTGCGGCCATAGCCTCCGCGAATGACGGTGCTGTCATGCCCGAACACTTTCCCACCTACAGTGTCAGACTCGAAGTGGGGGTTCCAGGCTACCGCCACGCGCGGACTAAACTCGCCGTAAAACGGGTTGTAGGGATACTTCAAGCCGTTAGATGTATTGCCCACTAGGGCGAACCCCATTTCGGGGTTGTATACCTGGCCTCCCAGCGCAGCTTTCTCGACATTTGTCAGGTAGCCTACAGTGGTAATGGGTTGATTGGCTGCGTCAACAAGCATGGCCTGCTTGCCTTCCGCCTCGACTGGGGGCATCTCCAGCGCCCAACCTAGGCCGTAAGTCAATGTCAAACTCGGCTTCATATGCCAAGTGTCACTGAAATAGACGTTGTAGTAGGGGATCGTGCTCTTGTCGAAAGCGTTGGAAAGCGGAGGATTCAGAGCTAGAGTTGGGCCAGATCGGGTAAAAACCTGCGATGCGATGGAAACGGCACCTAGCACGGTTGCGAAAAGGGAATCGCAAGTCTTCGCACTGGTGGAAACGGTCGGGGTCGCGGCGCACGGATAGTCTCCCGAGCCCACTCCCGATCCGTTAGTTCCATTGCCCAGCGAATATACGGGAAAAGCATTGATGGTGCCACCGCTGTCGTTGCGTTGATGGTAGTCCCAATTGTGCTGATAAGTACCACCAAACTGAAACAGGTGGTTGCCTTTCAGCATGGAAATGTCGTCGCGAAACATCTGATCATGGCCGTCCCAGAAGCGGCGGCGGATTTGCTGATTATTCGTGTTGAATGGAGCAAGATCCTGGGTTGCCGACTGGCCAGCATCCAATTCGAGTGCGCCGCCGAGTCCATCGACCTGTGGCGGAGCTCCGTTCCGTGACCAAGCCCACCAGTTCCGTAGGAAACTGTAGTGGAAATCGTTGGTGGTGTTGGTGGAGATGTTTGTGGTGAGGCCCGCGACCAAGTACCAGTCCTGAACCGGATCGCCCGAGGCAGACGCCGGGGTGCCTAGCTTATCGCCGGTGAAAAAGCCTCCGATGTCGACCTGCTCAGTGCCGGCAACCTGGATGTTGTAATAGCGATAGCTGGCCATGAAATGGTTCTTCGAACTGAAATCATGGTCGATACGCGCCACATGGAAGTTGCTGGTGATGGGCGTATTCAGGTTGCCAGCAAATCCGAGGACATTCGCGCTGTCGCAGAGGCTCTGGCTGCAAGTAGCGTTCGATGCGGGCTCGTACTTGTTCCAAATCTGCGAGACCAAAGGATTGAGACCGAGGCCAAGTGGGTCACAGAGACCGCCTGGAGCGGCGGCGCAACCATAATTCGCCGGGTACACAATCCCGTTGTACGTTACTGGAGCGTTGTTCAGGTTGTAGTCGACCGTGCCCAGATTTGCAGGGCTGGAGTCCAGCAACAGCCCCAGCTTCAACGCTGGCGAGGGGACGTTTCTGGTGATCGTTTGGGAATTCGGAAACCTGAAACCCTCATAGTTGTAAAAGAAGAAGGTCTTGCCGCCGAGAACTTCTTTCGGAATGAGCGGCCCTCCGATAGCGCCACCAAAACGGCTGTAGTGATAGGAGGGAAGCCCGATGTGATCACCGTCCCAGTTGTTCTGGTTGTTCTGCGCGGAATTGGATGACCAGTTGTTGTCTTTGTAATAGTCGTAGGCGGTGCCGTGGAAATTGCTGGTGCCGCGCTTGGTCACTACCTTGATTTCAGCGCCGGCCGAGCTGTTGAAATCCGCCGTCTGGCCGGCGGTATTGACCTTGAACTCCTCGACGCTGTCGGCAGGAGTCGGCATGACACCCGACGGGGCTCCGTAAGTAAACGTCTGGGTCGACATGCCCCCGGTGGGGTCGCCGATCACCAGAGCCTGCTGCGTATTGGTATATACGCCACCGCTGCCATCCATATCGTTGGTGTTGTTGCCGCCATCCAGCGAGAAATAGCTTTGGTCGTTCACCGCACCCGCAACGTCGCCACCGGCGCTCACGCCTGGTTGCAGTTCGATGAAGGTGTTAACATCGCGGCCTATGCTCGGCAAGTTGTCGATAGCTATCGCCGTAACCGTGTTACCCACGGTGGCGTTCATGGTCTGCAATTCAGTGCCGGTGGCTTGCACCTCGACGACCACGTTGGCGCCGCCCACTTGCATCGCTAGATTGAGGGTGACAGAGGCTCCCACTTTTACTTCCTGGTTCTCGGCTTTGGTCGTGGCGAATCCGGCCTTACTAATCGCGATGTTGTAAATGCCCGGGTTAACGTCCACGATAATGTATCGGCCAGACGCATTCGTGACAGTGGTCCTAACAATATTGGTCGACGTGTCGACCAGCGTAACCGTTGCACCTGCTACGACCGCGCCCGATGGGTCAGTCACCGAGCCGGCAACTGTGCCGGTTGACGTTGATTGTGCGCAGACGGGCAGAACGCTGCCGAAACACAACACTGCCAGCACGAGAATCAGAGAAAGCACCTGGTGACGGACGCGCATTGCACAGCCTCCTGAAATGCGGACTCGATCCCGCGCGCATTTCGCGGCGGGGAATTCTGTATTACGACTGCTTTGTTAGCGGACGAGACGTTCTGCTTCGGGATGAGATCCGATGCGAAACTCGACGCGGATCTTGCACTTTCATCCCGAAACCCCTTAATAGGTCGCACACACTACCACCAGATGCCAGACAAAAACAAGTAATAATTGTTGTAAGCGAATAATTTGATAAACTACGCCGTAACATATTGAATTAAAAAGAGATGTAAAGGCGTTGAGGGACGATTTGAGAGTTTAATTCGCCTGCGTTTGTGATTGTTATGTATCTGATGGATGGGAAAATCACAAAAAAATTCAAATGTGGGAGGGCCGCACACAACAACAACATAGTCGAGTTGTTAGTTCGTTGTGGGCGTCGGGAATGATCATCCGCGGGAGTGCAGGGGTGGGCGATATCATCTTGATCTTGATAATATTGCTGACCTGAAGGGGAGGATCGCCGCAGCCGACGGACACAAGATTCCTCATGAAAATCGCAAACGACGCTACGGAGCTTATCGGAAACACGCCGCTGGTGCGGCTGAATAAAGTTACGACAGGATGCGTCGCGGATGTTGTGGCAAAGATGGAGAGTCAGAATCCTGTGTCCAGTGTGAAAGACCGCATCGGCGTGAGCATGATCAACGACGCGGAGCGCGCGGGAAAAATCCATCCTGGCAAAACGGTGCTGATCGAGCCGACGAGCGGGAACACCGGGATCGGCCTGGCTTTCGTAGCGGCTGTCAAAGGCTACAAGTTGATTTTGACCATGCCCGACACGATGAGCCTGGAGCGGCGCGCGTTGCTGCTGGCATTTGGCGCGGAACTTGTACTCACTCCGGGTCCGAGAGGAATGACGGGTTCCATTCTCAAAGCGAAGGAGATTCTGGCAAATACCCCGAATGGGTACATACTGCAGCAGTTTGATAATCCGGCGAATCCGAAGATTCATTTCGAAACCACAGGCCCTGAAATCTGGAACGACACCGACGGACGCGTCGACATTTTGATTTCGGGCGTAGGCACAGGTGGAACGATCACAGGAGTCTCTCAGTACATCAAGCCGAAAAAACCTTCGTTCAAGGCCGTAGCTGTCGAACCTGCGGACAGTGCCGTGCTTTCGGGCGGCAAACCTTCGCCGCATAAGATTCAAGGACTCGGCGCCGGCTTCGTGCCGAGCATTCTGCGCACCGACCTCATCGATGAAATCATTACCGTGACCAATGACGAAGCGATTGCGATGGCCCGGCGGCTTCCCCTCGAGGAGGGATTGCTGGTGGGCATTTCTTCCGGGGCAGCCGTGGTCGCCGCTTTGACCGTAGCGCGGCGCGCGGAAAATAAAGGCAAGCTGATCGTCGTGATTATTCCATCGTTCGGCGAGCGCTATCTCAGCAGCATTTTGTTTCAGGAGCTGCGCGACAAAGCGCTGCATATTCCTACAGTCGCGCTTCCGGCCTGATTGGTATCCGATTGCACATGCCTAGCCTTCTGGCGCTAATTCGTGAAGACGTCGCCACGGTGAGGGAGCGCGACCCGGCAGCGAAGTCAAGGTTGGAAGTGCTTCTCTGTTACGCGGGGTTGCATGCGGTTTGGTTTTATCGCGTCAATCACTCGCTCTGGAATCATCATTGGTTTCTGGTTGCGCGCTGGCTGTCGGAGTTCGCGCGCTTTCTGACTGGAATCGAGATTCATCCGGGCGCGGAGATCGGGCGAAGAGTCTTCATCGATCATGGGATGGGCGTGGTGATTGGCGAGACTGCGATTGTCGGCGACGACGTGACGATGTATCAGGGCGTGACTCTGGGAGGCACGGGCAAGGAACGCGGCAAACGACATCCGACGATTGAGAACGATGTGGTGATTGGCGGCGGGGCCAAGATTCTGGGGAACATCACGGTGGGAAAGAACTGCAACATCGGCGCGGGTTCGGTGGTACTGCGGGATGTGCCGGAAAATTCCACCGTCGTTGGTGTGCCCGGACACGTCATTTTTCGAGATGGTAAACGCATAGTTATTACCGATCCGAAGCAGATCAATGACCCGTTGTCGGGGGCGCTGGCCGCAGTGGCGACCGAGATGAACAAGTTGCGCGATCGCGTGCAGCGACTGGAGGGCTCCGAGAGCACGGCAGACCCCTTGTCGGCTTCACTACAGGGGATCATGGAAGATATTGATTATCAAATTTAGGTGCGCGGGATTTAAAAGCAGTTGTCAGTAGCAGTCACTAATGGTCAGTGGATTCACCGGGAATCGTACGCAGCGCTACCAGCGACGACTTTCCCGGCACAGCGTTTTCGACCGTCGTAGTAAGCAGAAGCTGGAAATAAGGCGGGACGGTTTTGTGGTCGGGCGAGAGATTGAGCAAGGCTTTGCGGAGTTCGGCCATGCTTTCGGGATTGGTCAGGTATTCGATGGCCGCTTGCGATCCCTGGGTATAGATTCCATAAATCAAGAGGACCCGTTTTTCCTGAGTTTCGTTGGGAAGCATGAGCACGACTGCGTAGTCGCGGGTCAACTGATTCGTCACCGAATCGAATTCCGGCTTGTAGACGGCTTTTTCTCCGGGCTGAGGATTGCTATTCAGAATAATTCCGCTTTGGAAATGAAATCCCTCGACATTCAGAAAGACACGGCCGCTCCACGGCTGATTGCCGCCTAGAAGGATCGCATTGTCTCCCTTGATTTCGTCGAGGTTCACCAGACGCGACTGCTGTACGCGACACTTCTGTCCCACTGTAGAAAACATTTCGCACAAGTTTACGACCCCTAGCGTTTCGCCGACGGAAGTAAAGTCCGTGATGCTGGGAACGAAAAGAAAACGCTTCAGCTCACGGAAGTGAATCGTGTCGCGGAATTCCGGGAGACTCGACTTTGGAATATCGTGTCCGCTAGCCAGTGTCTGGGGACTATCGCCGTCGTGGGCGGCGCGCAACAGCGGATGATTGGGGATCGTGATCAGCGGCGCTTCAGCCGGAGGAAGAAACGGATGCCAGAACCAATCCAGGCTCTCAGGCAGAGTGCCGGCCTGAAGCTGAGACTGCAAGGCGCGCCGGGCAGTCCAATTAGAGAGGGCCAGCGCGGCCAAGGCGATGCACACGAACGCCAGGATTATCGTCCCGGCGAGATGCAGGCGATTGGGAGTTGCCTCCCTTTCGAGCACGACTGGCGCAACCGCGACCGGTGTCTTCAAAAGATCGTCGAAATCAGCTTGCGGGGCAGCGTTGCGGTTAAAAATGGGGACGTAGTGCCCCGACGGCAGATCGAGACGGATAGGGCTATGCTTGCCATCTTCGTCGTAGTATTTCTTGAGCAGGCGGCGGATTTCGTGCGCCTGTACGCGCACGATGGGATCTTTCTGGGGATTGAAATCTACTCCGCGGTCGTAAACCTCGACGCCGATGAGGTACTCGTTGAGTTTGTCGCCGTTACCGACGAAGGCCTGCTCCGAGACGAATTCCAGAAAGCTGGTCTTTTTAGGAGAGTGCGCGAAGTACTTGCTATCGAGAATCCTGGACAGTTCGTCCCGCTTCTCAAATAGCGAGACGTGAGGCGCGGCGGAAGTATGAACAGAGGCCACCTTGGCTGCCGACGTGGGTAAGGGGAGGGCTGCAAGGCTCGCAGACCGACAGGGTCACGTCTCCCGACGGACAATATCACCGCTCGACGGCGGGCGTCAACGCTTAGAGCAGGAACCGCTGGCCAAATGCTTCGTTAACCGTTATTGGAGCCGTTAATTGCTGTTACTGCGATTGGATGGCCTGAGCCCTAGAACATTGATTTCAAGTGATTTCCGATGGAATTGCGGGGTCAAGTCATCTGATTGGAACGGTGTGCGTGGCCAATCGCGACTAGGGGATGCACAACCCTTCTCAAATCAAGGGACTTAACAGTCCAGTAACCTCGATTACCTTGAGGACGAGGTTCGGTGAAGCCTAGAACTGGAATGTGTCGCAGCAACCGACATCGGCACCCGTGTGCGCAGGGCGACGTGTCGCGTGTCTAACTGTGCCGGTGCTGGTTGGTTTGGCGCTGGCCGCCATCATACCGGGAGCCGTCCTTTTTCCAGTCTCGGCGAGCGGGGCAGGTCAGGAACTGCAGGTGACCCGGCAATGGCCCGGGCCGATCTTGACTGTTCGATCAGACGGCGCACAGGGAAACAAGTACGGGTTTGAGGGTGGAAGAGTGGTTAAGGTCAAGGGAACCTACCATCTGTTTACTTCTGAAATGGTGGGCGATCCGCACTGGGTCAAGATGCGCCTAGGCCACTGGATCAGCCAGGATCGGATTCACTGGCTGCGAGTCGCCACACTGGCGGAATCGAGTGGCGATTTTACCGGGAAGGATCCGCGTGGGGCGTTGTGGTCTCCTATGCCGGTTTACGACACCAAGGAAAGCCGGTGGAACCTGTTCTATATAGCCTACCAGGCTGCGCCGGACACAAACGAGCGTTGGCTGACAAACCATGAGGGGCGTGTCTGGCGTGCGGTTTCAAAGAGCAACGGCGAGGATGGGATCGGCGGTCCTTACGAGGATGTCGGCGTGATCCTGCAGCGCGGGAAAGACTCAGACCAGTGGGAGGGTTTGCAGGGGACGGATTCGTTCTTTCCCTACCATGTGGGCGGCCAGTGGTATGCGTTCTACGGGAGCGCGCATACTGAGAAGCTGCCGATTTCCCTGTGGCAGGTCGGGTTGGCGAAGGCTCCGGGGATCGGCGGGCCGTGGGTTCGGTGCACGGATATGAATCCCTCGAAGGTGGAGAAGCGGTTCATTGAGAATCCAATCGTAACGGACCTTGGCGACGGAGGCTACGTGGCCGTTTACGACACCGACGCACCGAATGCGATCGGGTATTCGTTTTCGAATGATGGAATCAACTGGTCTCCGGGGCAACATCTGACGGTTCAGGAAGAACCAGGAGTGTGGGCGAGCGAAGTGCGTACACCGTTGGGCTTGATTGCCGAAGGTGGAGATTCGTTCACTCTCTTCTACACGGGCAACGAAAGGGTTTCAGGAATGACGCCCGATGGAAACGGCATCACCATGACGCCCGGCTCGGTTGGGCTGGTAGAAGTTCACCTCAAAAGATCCGTGAAGACGGGCAGCAACTGAAGATTTGTGTAAGAGAAATTCGATTCGCAGGGTGGGGGGAATATGCCACGAAGCAGATTCTGTTCCTTAAGACTGAGTGTTGGCGTTGCTGTCAAGACAATCTCGAGCAACTTTTCACGCTGGAGCGGGCGACTCGTTTCCGCGAGCTTGCTTTTGATGGCCATCTCCGGCTCGCTTGCGGTAGCGCAGTCTACGACCGGATCGATTTATGGGCAGGTCAGCGATCAGTCGAAGGCACTTGTAGTCGGCGCCAAAGTGACCGCGGTGAATCAGGCCACAGGCGTGATGTATCCCGGAACCTCCGACAGCCAGGGGAACTATACCGTTTTCAATCTGCAGCCCGGGGTCTACAGCGTGACGGTGGAGAAGGACGGCTTCGAGAGTTCCACGGTGAAAGATGTCCGCATCGTCATCGACCAGAAGCAGTTGATTAATTTTCCGTTGAAGGTGGGCACCGTCGCCACTATTGAGACCGTCACAGCAGCCCCCACATTGTTGCAGACGGAAGGCAATGAGACCGGAGACGTCATTCAATCGCAGGACATTCTGAATCTTCCGCTGCTGGGGCGCGATTTTACATCGCTGGTAGGACTTTCGGCGGGGGTAACGACTGCCGGCGGAAGCATAAATGCCTTCAGCTACTCGATCAGCGGACAGCGCGAGTATGCCAACTCAATTCAGATTGACGGAGTCGAATCCACCAGCAACCGCAGCGGAGATCTCGTCGACCGTCCCAGTGTGGATGCGGTGGAGGAATTCAAGGTTTCGACGTCGGGGTTTGACGCCGAATTCGGCCGCTCGGCGGGCGGAGTTGTCTCGATTCAAACCAAGGGCGGCACGAATAAATGGCACGGCAGCGCGTACGAATTTTTCCGTCCGAACTTCACCACGGCCAAGTCCTACGGCTTCGATGGCGAATATGTTCCACCGTCGATTCTGAAGCAGCACAATTATGGTGGAACGTTCGGCGGCCCGATCTTCAAGGACAAGACTTTCTTTTTTGTTTCTTACGAAGGCCTATATAGTGCCCAGGCCTACAACTACGTCTATGCCGTGCCTCCGATCAGCCAGATCATCCAGAACTCCGATGGCTCGATAGATCTGACGCACCTGGTGGATCCGGACAGCGGGCAGCAGATCCCGATTTATGACCCAATCGTTTCGGCGAGTTGCTACGGTACGTGTTACCAGCAAATTTCTTACCTTGGAGTGAACAACGTCATCGCACCGGATCGCGTCAGCGCGGCAGGACTAGCTACGCTGTTGAACTTTTTCCCGAAGCCGAATCTTACAGGGGATCACAATGGCTGGTACAACAACTTCGCAGTGAACTCTCCTGTTGTTGACCACGCCAAAACGGGAGATGCCCGTCTGGATCAGAATTTCTCCAGCAAAGACCGGCTGTCGTTCGTCTTTCACTACAATGACAGCGATGATCTGACCACCGATCCTTTCCACGGGGCGACCCCGGTGCCGGGAGCAGGCGATGCCGATCAAGCGAACAACCAGACTGACAACGACCAGGGATTCTCCGTTTCAGAGACCCACCTGTTCAACAGCCGCTTCATCAACGATATTCGGCTTGGCTACACTCGCTTCAGCCTGGCGCAGTTCAGCCTGCTCGATGGACACGATTACAGCACTCAGTTTGGTATGGCCAACATCGCTGTACCGGGATTTCCGTCGACCGACGCGTATCCGTACATTTATCTCGGCGCGGGATATCTTACGGGCGGATCAACCTACAAGCCGCTCTACTTCAAGGACCGGAACTGGCAATTTGCCGACAATCTGACCCTCAGCGGAATCGGAAGACATGAATTCAAGTTCGGAGCTGATTTCCGGCGCCTGACTTCGAATCCGAACTTCTCGCTCTTTCCCACCGGCTTCCAGTACTACGGCGGGGCATACCTCTCGATGACCAGCGATTGGAGCTATACCAGTCCGCTCGACGATTTCAGCGGGGCGACTTTGTATGGCACGGGCGGCAACGATATCGCGGATTTACTACTCGGCCTTCCTCTTGACCACTATATGGGCCTGCAGCTTACGAACCCGATTACGCACAGCTGGGAGATGGACTATTACGCGCAGGACACGTTCAAAGTAACGCCGCGGCTGACGTTGAATTACGGTATCCGGTATGAATTTCAAGCGCCGTACACCGAGGAACATAATCTGGCTTCGAACTATGTGCCGAACCCGTCTGGCGACCCAACCGTGGGGGGGACAATTCTGCTGGCGGGGCTCGGCGGCAACTCCCGCAGCCTGGTAAATGCGCGCTGGAATCAATTCGCGCCGCGCTTTGGGTTTGCTTATCAGATCAATCCGAAGACGGTTTTGCGCGGCGGTTGGGGACTTTTTTTCTCACCCGAGAATGACGCGCGCGAAGATCTGCTGACCAAGAACCTTCCCTTTGCAATCCAGCAGGCGTGGACGAACATTCCATACGACGGGCCCTGCTTCACCACATGCAACGGCAGCTACTTCTATCAGATCGATCAGGGATTCACTCGAATTTCCGCGCCACCGATTCCGACTGGAGCAACCAGCATTCCGGCGGCTGACGTCCCCACTCTGATTCCCAATGGAAATTCCGAGCAGACCTTCTATGTAAATCCGAATATGAAGACGGGCTACTCGGAGGGCTTCAATCTTGCGTTGCAGCGAGAAGTGGGATCGAATTTCACGGTGGAGGCTGCCTTCGTGGCTTCGCGCGGGCACCATCTTTCGTATGAGGTGGGCGACCTGAATATTGACCCCACGACGCAAGCCGATGACCTCATCGATAAGAACCTGGGGCAGATTCAGGGATTGTCGGATGTGGGTTGGAGCGAATACAACTCGCTGCAAGTCAAGGTCACGAAGCGCGTCTCGCAGAATCTAAACTTCCTGGCGAACTGGACTTATTCGCACGCCATGGACAATGGCCCGGCTCCGTTCGATCTGGGACACATCAACAGCGACAGCCCGCAGAATGCCTACGACCTGGCTGCGGAGATCGCCTCTTCCGACTTCGATGTGCGGCACTCCTTCAACTTCAGTGGCCTGTATCATCTACCCTTCGGACGAGGGCAGCGCTTCGCCGGAAACTGGGGCCGTCCAGAGGAATTCGTGCTCGGCGGATGGGAGCTGAACGGAATTCTCGGAATGCGGACGGGCACTCCAGGCAACGTCACCACGAACGGGGGGATTAAGGCTTGCCCGGGCATGCGGCCGAATCTGGTCGGAGATCCGACTTTACCCAAAAGCCAGCGCACCCTGAAGGAATATTTCAACACAGCAGCATTCGTGGCCCCGACGGGCGGACAGTGCATTGCAGGCGATACGCCTCGAAATATTCTGACAGGACCGGGTTACATTAACGGCGATGTTTCGCTCTTCAAGGACTTTGGGATCACGGAAACGATGAAGGTGCAGACGCGGTTCGAGTTTTTCAACGTGACAAATACTCCTCACTTCGCCAATCCGAATGCCGATCTTGGATCGCCGACCACGTTGGGATCGATCACGCGCACTTACGGAAATCAGCGAATTATTCAGGCTGCGGTGAAGATTCTATTTTGACGTGAGCTTCTTCGTTGCGACGGGAGCCGTCGGGCTGCCGTCGCATTAGTTTTCTCGTATCATTCCTGTCAAACCTATTCATGGGAATTCGCAATGCGTCAACAATCCGCTCCTAAAAGCCAGGGCCCCAGAGTCCTGAGCTGTGCTTCGACCAGAGGAGCGTCAGTCATGTTTTATTTGGTCTTCCTGGCTGCGGGACCGGCGCTGCTTTCTGCGCGACCCCAGAGCGAAGGAACCAAGGCCGTTACCTATTACTTGGATTTTTCCTCGGGTAATGATTCGAACCCCGGAACTGCGAAAGAACCGTGGAAATCTTTGGCCAAGGTAAACGCCACGAACTTCCATCCTGGCGATCGCATTCTTTTTAAGTCCGGCGGTGTTTGGACTGGACAGTTGTGGCCTAAGGGATCGGGGACGGCGGAGCATCCTATCGTTGTTGATAAGTACGATGGCGAAGCACTGCCGGTAATCAATGGCGGCGGCTTGGCTGAAGACGCGGTACTGCTGAAGAATCAGGAGTACTGGGAAATTCGCGATCTTGAGGTCACCAACACAGGCGCGTCTCCCGGGACTCGCCGAGGAGTTCACGTCGTGGCTGAGAATTTTGGTGAGATGCATCACATTTATCTGCGGAACCTTACGATCCACGACGTAAACGGCTCGGATAAAGACAAAGTGAACGGCGGCATTGCCTACAGCGCCATCGGCGACACGAAACCCAGCCGGTTCCTCGACCTGCGCATCGAAGGGAACCACATTTCGCGTGTGGACCGCAGCGGCATTTTTGGCTGGTCGACGCATTGGGAGCGGTCGAAGTGGTATCCGAGTCTGGGAGTAGTGATCAGAAACAACATTCTGGACGACATTGGCGGCGACGGAATCGTCAACGTCGCCACCGATGGCGCGATCGTGGAATACAACGTCGTCAGCCACGCCAGCCAGCGCTCACAGGATTACAACGTCGGCATTTGGCCGTGGAGCGCCGATAACACGATCGTGCAGTATAACGAGGTTTATGGAACGCGCGGGCAACACGATGCCGAAGGGTTCGATTCCGACTGGAACAGCCGGAATACGATCATTCAGTACAACTACAGCCACGACAACGATGGCGGCTTTCTTCTGATTTGCAACGAAGGTTCGCAGACTCCGGCTTATAGCGCGGGGAATACTGGTACAGTCGTTCGCTACAACATCAGCCGGAACGATCATCACCGCGCGATCAAGCTCTCGGGCCCGGTGAGGGACACTCTCATTTACAACAACACCATTTACGTCGGCAAGAATGAGAATGTAGACCTGGTTTTACACACGGATTGGACTGGATGGGCGACGAACACTTACTTCTATAACAACATCTTCTATGTGGAAGGCACGGCGCGATTCTCCTATGGCGTAACGGGCAACCCGGACGGATCGTATGTGCCTGCTCCCGGGCCGGGAAAGAGCACGAATAATGTTTATGATTCCAACGTTTACTATGGCGTGAAGCCTATAGACGATCCTCACGCGCTCACCGATGATCCATTGCTGGTTGATGCGGGGCACGCAGGGATTGGCCGGGAGACGGCCGCCGGCTTCGCATTGCGAAGCGGCTCGCCCGCAATCAATTCTGGAAAGATGATTGAGAAGAACGGCGGGAGGGATTTTATGGGAACGACTGTACCGCAATGCGGGGCTACGGATCGCGGTGCAATTGAGTCTCGCGACTGCCCAGCGCGACAGCAGTAAGTTTTTTGTAACGATTCTCACCCTTGCGGGGAAGCATGATTGGAAACTTGATCAAGGCTAGTGTCGGGTTTCTGCTGGTCGGCGTTATAGCGTGTGCTCGCCCAATGTGCGGTCAGACCGCTGGAGCATTCCGTCCTGACAAGATGGAAACGATCTTGTACGGCGCGGCCTACTATCCCGAATACATGCCCTACGAGCGTCTCGACAAAGACGTGGAACTCATGCAGCAGGCGGGCATCAATGTGGTACGGATCGGAGAGTCGGGTTGGGGGTTGTGGGAACCGGAGGACGGGCGATTTGAATATGCATGGATGGACCGCGTTGTGGATCGCATGCAGAAGGCCGGGATCAAGGTCATTATGGGGACGCCGACATATTCCATTCCGGCGTGGATGTACAAAGAGCATCCGGAGATCGTTATTACGCGTTTTGGAGGACACACGATTACATTTGGATACCGGCAGAACACGGACCTGCTGAATCCTACATATCGCTTCTATTGCGAGCGCGTGATCCGCAAAATTGCTGAACACTATAAAGATAATCCGACGGTTATCGGATTTCAGATTGATAACGAGACCTCGACGGGCGGGGCGGCGAATCACGATGTGCAGGTGGGATTCGTCGAATATTTGAAACACAAATTCAAGACTGTGGACGAATTGAACAAGGACTGGGGGCTGAATTACTGGGGGCAGCGGCTGAATGACTGGACGGAGATTCCGCCCGAGGAAGGGATTCTTAATCCGGGTTGGAAGCTGGAGTGGGAGCGGTATTCGCAGTGGATCACGACTGACTTTCTGGCCTGGCAGGCATCGATCGTGAATCAATACAAACGCCCGGACCAGTTCGTGACGCAGGATTTTGCCGGGGCTCCGCGAGCGGAAGTGAACGAGAACGAAGTCGCGAAGAGTCTCGATATTGTTGCCGTGAATCCTTATCACGGCACGCAGGATGAATTCGACGGCGAGGCAACATCAATGGAGGGCGACTACAGCCGCTCTCTGAAGCACACGAACTATCTGGTCACCGAGACCAATGCGGAGGCCATCGGATGGGATTCCAAGAATCAGTATCCACCGTATGATGGGCAGTTTCGCCTTGACGTTTATACCCATATCGCTGCGGGCGCGAATATGGTGGAGTACTGGCACTGGCATTCTCTTCATTACGGCCAGGAAACTTATTGGAAAGGCGTGCTGGGGCACGATCTCGAGCCAGGGCGCGCGTATGAAGAAGTCAGCCGAACCGCGCACGAGTTACGGAGAATCAGCACCGAGATTGTTGACTGCAAGCATCCGAACCAGGTTGCGATTCTCTACAGCGACGACTCGCATTACGGCATCGAGTTCATGAAGTTCAACGATCATGACAACTACCGCACCGTCTTGCGGCAGATGTACCACGCGCTTTATATGAACAATGTAGGCGTGGACTTTGTGTTTCCAGAGAGCACAAACTTCACGGACTACAAAGTAATCGTGGCTCCGCCTCTGTATGTGGCAAGCGATGCAGTTCTGAACAAACTCGTGGACTACGTTCGCGGCGGTGGGCAATTGGTGATGGCCTTCAAGAGCGGATTCGCAAACGAATACGACACGGTGCGGTGGACGATGATGCCCGGAATTCTGCGCGAGGCGGCAGGGTTTCATTATCAGGAATTTTCCAATTTGCGACAGCCCCTCGCGTTAAAGGATGACCCGTTTAATGCAGGATCCGACAACAAGGTCTCGGACTGGGCTGAGATGTTGATGCTGGACTCGGCCGAAGGTCTGGCATATTACGATCATCCGTTTTTCGGCAAGTACCCGGCCATCACTCGGAATCATTTCGGCAAAGGCAGCTTAACCTACGAAGGAACGGTGCTGACGGATAAACTGCAGGAGAAGGTGCTGTTGGGAGTGCTGCAGAATGCGGGACTGGCTGGCCCGGATCAGGCCTTGCCGCCGAATGTACGCCCGCGGCACAGCGTCAATCGTAATGGCAGGGCAATCCACTACCTTTTGAATTATTCCAGTGATGCGAGGACGTTCAATTATCCTTACGGTGCCGGAACTGACCTGTTGACGCAAGCTGCCGTGGCGCATTCGCAGCAGATCACGATTAGGCCGTGGGACTTGTTCATCATCGAGGAAAAATGACAGACAGGGTTGGAAGATTGAGGCTGCGATGGACCGCAGGCTCTGTTGTTGGATTGTGCATACTCATGTTCGCGACCAATTGCTGGGCTGATCCGGTCATGCCGACACTTTTCACCGATCACATGGTGCTGCAGCGAGGGCGCGCGATTCATATCTGGGGAAGCGCCGATGCCGGGGAGAAAATTGCGGTGAGCCTTGCTGGCCACGCCACGAGCACGACCGCCGATGCCGCTGGGAAATGGAGTGCGCATTTGCCGGCGTTGCCTGCGAGTGGCCCGTTCACGCTGATGATTCGGGGCAAGAAAGAGATAACGATTAAAGATGTGATGATCGGCGACGTATGGATTGCTTCGGGCCAGTCGAATATGACGTTCTCGCTCGGCGGATCCGAGGGTGCCGAGATCGAGGTCCCGAAGGCCAATTATCCGCAGATTAGGCTCTTCATTGTTCCCAAGAAAATTGCCCTGTCGCCGCAAGAGAATACTCTTCCAGCGCATTGGCAGATTTGCAGTCCTGACACTGCAAAGGAATTTTCGGCGGTGGCGTATTATTTCGCGCGCGAAATTCATCGGCATGAAAACGTTCCGATCGGCGTGGTCGAGAGCGCGTGGCCGGGCACCAGCATTCAGGAGTGGATCGCTCCAGAAGTTTTGGAGTCGGATCCGGAAACGCGACCTCTAGTGGATGAATGGAACCGCGCACCTCCTGTAGAGAAACAATTCGCCGAAACATCGTTGCCGTTTGAGTTGGAGTTTGACGATTTCGAGCTGATTCCGGCTGCGCCAGACGGCAAAGCTATGCCTCTTGCGAACTTTGAGGATGGAATCGCGCGCACGGCCACGGGCGGGGCGTTCAATTATTCATGGAGCGACGCAGCCGACAGCGTTTTCGATCTGGTCGCGCCCGGGCGCGGTGGCAGCGGCTTTGCGGCTCATGTCGCCGGGCGGCTGGATGGAACTCAGGACGCAATATTATCTGCGAACTTTAAATTGGATGACTCTCCCGCGGACCTAACCGCATATGCCGGAATCCGCTTCTGGGTGCGGGGGAACGGATCATTTCGATTTCGATCGCGGCAGCCAACGGTCACTGACTATGACAATTACGGCATGCCGATGGTGAAAGCCACTTCGGACTGGAGGCAGGTCACCATTCTATTCCATGATCTGCGCCAGGATGGATGGGGAGTCGTGAAGCCTCTTACCGCAGACGCACTGACAGGCTTCTCGATTGAGTGCCTGACCACGCTGGAGTACGCGCCAATGCCGGTGTCAGCGCTGTACGAGGGAATGATCACGCCATTGTTGCCGTATGAGTTTCGCGGTGCGCTCTGGTATCAGGGAGAGAGCAACGCATTGTCGGCGCATCAGTATCGGAAGTTGCTTCCAGAATTGATCAGTAACTGGCGCGATGCGTCGAAGCAGAAAGATCTGGAATTCCTGATCGTGCAGTTGCCCAATCACGGCGCGATTCCTGAAGAGCCGGGGGAGTCGGCATGGGCGGAGTTGCGCGAGGCGGAGTTCATGACGCTCAAGAGTGTGCCGCATACGGGAATGGCGGTAACGATCGATGTGGGAGATCCGAATGACTTGCATCCGCATCGCAAGCGTGAGGTCGGCGAGCGGCTGGCACTCTGGGCACGCGGAACAATTTACAAGGAGCCGATCGAATACTCGGGGCCGCTATACGAGGGGATGAAAGTTGTGGGGACAGAGGCGCGAGTGCAATTCACTCATGTCGGATTGGGGCTGGAGGCACAAGGAGACGCGGAGCTACGCGGCTTTGCCATCGCCGGGGCCGACAGAAAATTCCATTGGGCGAACGCGCGAATCGACGGCGATGCAGTAGTGGTCTCAAGCCCCGAGGTTGCAAATCCGGTGGCCGTTCGATATGCGTGGGGAGACAGCCCACCGTGCAATCTGTTCAATAAGAATGGGCTGCCTGCTTCACCGTTCCGCACGGATGATTGGCCGGGGATCACGAGCGGGCGCTGATATCTTTGAATATTTTCGTTGGCGAAGTTTATCTCCATAGAAAGCAGGCTCCATGCGTCTTGTAAGTTTCCTGGCCGGCGGAGGATCACCTCAGATTGGCGTGCTCGCCGGCGAGCAGATAGTTTCGATTGACGGATACACCGACATGACCAGCTTCCTGTCCGCAGGAAGCCCCGTTCTGGCTGATGCCGAGAAAAGTGTGCGCGGCGTGCAGTCCGCGGAAACGAAGTATCCGCTTAGCGGCGTAACCCTGCTGGCCCCTGTGACGCGGCCGGGAAAAATCATTGCCGTCGGCTTAAATTATCGCGATCACGCCCTCGAAACTAAACAACCGATTCCCACGTCACCAATCATCTTTGCCAAGTTTCCGTCGAGCATTAACGGACCAGAAGGCGCGGTAGTGCTGCCTGGGGATGATCCGCAGGGAGATTATGAGGCGGAGTTGGCAGTCGTGATCGGGCGAAAAGCCAAAGCGGTTTCGGAGAGCGACGCGCTGAATCATGTCGCGGGATACATGCCGCTGAATGACGTCTCAGCGAGGCGATGGCAGTTCGCCGATAAGCAATGGGTACGAGGCAAGTCTTGCGACACGTTCTGCCCGACCGGACCATGGCTGACGACGCGCGATGCAGTACCTGATCCGCATGCCCTAGCCATTCGCATGCGGGTGAATGGTGTCGTGATGCAAAATTCCAACACATCGAACCTCATCTTTGGAATTCCGGCGCTGATTGCGTTCATTTCTGCCGCTATCACGCTCGATCCGGGAGATATTATTGCGACGGGAACGCCGGACGGCGTTGGCGTTTTTCGCACTCCTCCGACATTTTTGAAGTCCGGTGATGTGATGGAAGTCGATATTGAGGGGCTGGGCGTGCTGCGAAATAGGGTGGCTTAGGGCTGATCAGCGTCAAGTTCGCGCGAGCGCGGCTGCCGTCGCTACGGGGCTCGTTCCGTGGCCGCATTGCAGGGCCCCGGGGCAAGTGAATACCGCCTCTTCGCGGCTCCAAATGAGCTTCCGACCGCGCTCAGATCACTGCCCTAGGATGCGGTATCTACCGGCCAGCCCCGCATTGGGGCTGCGCCCAAGGGTTCCCATCGGCGTGGCTGGCTGGCGAACTCGCGCGGCGTGCAATTGACATATTTCTTGAAGACTGAGGCGAAGTAGGCGGGATTGCAGAATCCGCATCGCTCAGCCACCTCCGCTACATTGAGCCTGGGATCGAGCAGGGCACGCTTTGCCAGTTCGACGCGCTGCAGGATCAAGAATTGCTCCAGCGTCATTCCTGCCGTGCGCCGAAAAACGCGGCTCAAGTGGCCCGATGAAAGATGAACGGCGTCGGCGAGTTGTTGAATCGTGATCTGCGCTGCGCCGCGTTCCTCCACGATCTGGCTCACAGCCAGAACGATCTTGTGTTCGCGCTGGCTGAAAGCCGATGCCATTTGTTGCGACACCAAGTCTGCAAATCGCCGGAAGGCTTCGCATGCGCCAAAGGGGCTGGGAGCATGCAACACGCTCGTAGTCGCTTGCTCTTTCGCCGCTTTGATGCGACTGGGATCGACTCCGATGCTGACGGTCTCGAGCGCGAGATGCTCGATCGCCCAGGTGAGCAAAGCCCGCGACTGCTGTGTCTCTGCGGGCGAGTGATCCGACGGCATCACGAGAGCGAGGAATTCGCGCATCACGAGAGAGACGCTCGTACCGTGACGAAATGCTTTGACCAATCGCGCCATCACTTCGGAAGGCTGCGCACTCTGCGGCTTTGGATCGCTGAAGAATGAAACCGTCGCGCCCCCGGAGTCGAGCGCAGCGCAAGCTTCCTGGTACGCCTTGAGCAATTCAGCCGACTGACGATGCTCTTCGCTAATGCCGACGCGCGCGGCCGCGTTGGCATGCGCGCGAACTTTCGAAAGAACGCTCTGCGCCATCTCCTCCAGCGAAATGCGATGGTGGCTGCGATTGCGGGCCTCCTGGCTGGTAAAGATGCACACTTCCCCGGGGCGCACGACCGTAGCCAGCGAGTTCGGCAAACTCTGGCAAAAGTCCTCGACGACGTGCGAGAGGCGATTGAGAGTCATGGGACCGCCGGTCACGCGCTGGGATTCCGGTCGCAGGTATTCGATCTGTACGACCATGACTCGCTCGGGCAGATGCGGGAGGCCGGCACGGCTGGCCAGCGCTTTCAGCTCCGGTAAATCTCCAAGCTCGCCGGAGAGCAGGATGGAGGCCAGCTCCTTGCGGTCCAAACTCAAATCGCGGTCATGCTTCCTTTGGAATTCACTGATCAGCTGCAGTCGTTTCCAGGAATTCGAAATGTATCGGGCAAAGAGTTCGAGGATTCGGACCATCTCGGCGACCTGCGCCTGGTCCACGACGGGAACCTGATAGTACGCCGATTCCAGGCTCGTGAAGTTAATATGTGGTTGGCCGGCCAGGTTCTCGCGTACGAGACGAAATCCTGCGGAAGTGGGTTGCGAGGTCAAAACCTGGCCTGAGAAAAGCGTACCTAGATACTGACCGTCACAAATCACGGGCACGGCGATGTCGGTGAGACCGACGTGACAGCCATAGACTTGAGTGCACCCGGTATTGCGACAGCGTTGTTTCGCCGGAATGTCGGAGCGGGCGCAGGTCTCTTCCTCGTGCGCTCCGAAACCATGGACTAGATCGCAAAACAGAGTACTGGGCGAGTTGCGATTAGCCTCGGGAGTGCCGGCGGGCAGGAGCTGTACCAGAGCATCTCCAGTGCCGACGCGGTTCTTGAATTTGGCTTTGAGGGGATCGAGCTCTTCATTCTCCTCGTGCCACATGAGCTCGACATTGCGGATCGGGCTGGTGTTGTTGAGGAGCAGCAAGAAGTGCTTGAAGAGTTCCAAATCCTTCTGGAATTCGCGTTTCAGGGTTCCACTGAGCAGAGTGTGCCGCTTTTTCACGATGCCGCCCCCCCGACGGGAGAGGATTTTATTACATAAGCGGTCAGCCTAGTATCATTAAAACGAAGGTTTCTATCGGTTATCTGATCTGAGCAACGGATACGCGGCTAAGGATGGGCGCGGATCGTGAGGCCGCCGTCGACGACGAGTTCGGTTCCGGTGATGAAAGCTGACCCGTCAGATGCCAAGAATATAGCAGCTTCGCTGACGTCGGCCGGCAACCCGCGGCGACCGAGAGGGTGGAGAGCGGTCGTCTGCGCAGCGAGTCCGGCTGGGTCGGAAGAATTGCGCAGGTATTCTTCCCAGAGGCGAGTATCAATATATCCAGGGCAAATGCAGTTGACGCGGATGTGGCGAGGAGCCAGCTCGAGGGCTAAATTGCGCGTCAAGGCGACCATGCCAGCCTTTGAGCAGGCGTAGGGAATGGAATCGGGGAACGCGTGGGTGGCATGGATGGAGCTGATGTTTACGATTGCTCCGCCGGATTCTGGGAACAGTGGCGCGATCGCCTGCGTCAGCAGGAACGCACCACGGAGGTTAACGTCCAAGACCAGATCCCAATCCTGTTGAGTCAACTTCGCCAACGATTTTTCGATTTCGACCCCGGCGTTATTTACAAGAATATCTAAACGGCAATGGGAGTCTCGCAGTGTCTCAACGGCTCGCTGGATTTCGGAAGGTTGCCGCAGATTGGCCGGTAGGAACTTGACCGGCAGCGACAAATCTCGCGCGGTAAGTTCAGCGGCGGTTTTCTCGCCGTTTTTAGCGTCGCAATCGAGAATGAAAATGCATGCGCCCTGTCGCTGAAACTGCGCGGCGATTTCTTTCCCGATACCCTGAGCGCCGCCGCTGATCAGGGCTACTCGGCCTGCAAGCCCTCGTGATGGCTTTGGTTCATTCATGTTCGCGGCATTGAGCTGGCAACGCCATGGCGGCAGGCGTCTAGTGCGCGTCTCCGTCGATAAAAATTAGCTCCGAAGTATTGGGCAAGGGGAGCTTCACGTCGACGCCGTGCCCCATCAGGTCTCGTCCCGTAATCGTGCGGTCGGGGGCGCTGTGATCGTGATAGCGAAGGTGGTAGCGGGTCGACGGTTGCAATCCTTTCAGCGCGAAGCGGTGCGTCTTCTCATCTGCGATCGTTCCGTGAAAAGCATAAACCACACCGCGCTGGCGGTCGGGATCCCAATATTGCATACCGTCCCAGTGGATACCGTCCGGCCTGGGTGAGACATGATAGAGGCTGGCGTCGCGAATCAACGGGCGAAGTTCTTTCTTGTAGAGCTCAATTTCTTTCGCAGCTTCGGCGTGCTGTTCCGGCGACCACGATGAGGTATTGATCATGATGGTCAGCCATCCCATCATGCCGCTGCGCAGCATGTAGCGGAAGTTTTCGATACGCGGCACCGGCCACTTTTCGACGTAACTTTCGAGCATCGCTGCAGGCAGAACGTGGCTGGTATCGTAGAACGCGCGGCGGTTGGAGGTCGGATCGTAAGTGTCGGTGATGGAGAAATAATCCCCATGCGCGGCGCTGCCGAAATCAACCATGCGGCCACCGTCATTGCAGATTTCAAACAGAAGTCCGGGATGATCGCGGCGCAGTTTGGAATAGATATCGTAGTAGGCGCGAACCGCATGATAGCTGACGTCGGTAGAATTCGAACTATCGACCCAGTAGGCTCCCCAGGATTTATAGATACACTTGTTCAGCGGATCGGGAGCGGCATGCGGATGGTCAGCGCGGTCGCATCCGTGGGCTACCAGGTAGCCGTCGTGCTCCAGCATGTCGAGATGGTAATCGGAGACAATTCGCTCAACCTCGTTTTGCGCCCACTGTTTTGCCTCGGGCACACCGAGGTCGATGGTCTGGCCCTTGAAGGGTTCCGGCTTCCAGTCGGCAGGAATGTCGGTGACCATCCAATCATGAACCTTGGGATCGCGTGCATTCAGGGCTCCGGCTTCGGTGGAAAGGCCGGCTTGCGTCCAGTCAACCCAAAGACCGAACTTCAGCCCTTGTTTGTGCGCGTTGTCGGCGATGAAGGCGAGGCCGTGAGGAAATTTCTGCGGGTTGGGATACCAGTCGCCGACGCCGCGAAACCATCCGGCATCGACATGAAACATTTCCACTCCTAGACTGGCCGCATCGCGAATCATGCCGAGCGCGACTTCTTCGTTCACGTCCATACCACCGCCCCAACTATTGTTGACCACGACGGGATAGTTAGGATCCTTCCAAGTATCGGGATTGCCGAGAACAGCGCGCACCCAGCGGCGCAGAACGTTGCCAGCGCCATCCGGGCCATCGCGAAAGCCGCCGAGAAATACGACCGGGGATTCAAATGCTTCTCCCGTTTTAAGGCGGGTCCGAAACGGAGCAGGATCCGGATTGAGTCCGAGCGTCGCTTGCAGAGAACCTTTTTCGCGAGTGAGTGAGATGCGGGTGCGGCCGCTGAACTCTATGCCTGCATACCAGCCGGATTGTGCGGGGTCTCTCCCTCGCACCAACGACCAAGGAATGATTTCGCGCGGTTCATTGTCGCTGAGATCTCCATAGGTGCTCGATGTTCCAGTCCAGCGATAGCCCTCGGTGAGATCTACCTCGTGTGTGCCAACTTGCGAGGGAGAGTTCGCGCCTTTTTCGATGAACAAGTGTTGTAGACGCGTCCGGGGATCGATCTGCCAATTCACCGCGAGGCTATCCTGCATCGGAATCCAGATTTCGCGAGCGTCGAGATTCTCGATGCGAATCTGATGCTCGATGGGGCCATAGGCGGCACGGACACGCCATTCCCAGGTGAGCCGCATATGAGGCGAAGCGGAATCGTACACGAACTCAACTCGCTTCGGACTGATTTCGCTGGCCTCGCGATTAAAAGCCCAGCGAACCGGCGTCGCCTGACCCGCTATTTCCGCCGACGCGATGAGCGCTTCCGAGGAGTGGTTTTCCCATGCAGGTTGGCCTGGGGCCGCCAGGCGCACTAAACGCGGGGTCTCCGGTGCGGCTTCGAGAGTCAGGTCAGTGTCAGCAGTTTGAAGCCGGGCAGCTGTTTGCCCGAACGCAATCATGGACAGCGATCCGCAGATCAGACCGATGATGGCGATACGGGTTGCGCACGACATAGAAAAAGAATCCCGGGGAGGCGGCGGAGCTGGCCCATTCTAACAAGCCGGCTCCGCAGCTATCTTGTTGCGCACGAAATGTTGCGGCGCAACGTCTAGAAGAAAAGGCGCGCTCCGATCTGCATGATGCGCTGCCCGGTCTTGCCCAACACTCCGCCGAAGGTCGCATCGTTCGGATTGTTATCAATGTTGTCGAAGTTGGGGTGGTTGAAAATATTCTGCGCTTCCAAACGAAGCTCAAAGTATCGAGCTCCTTCCGCGGACAGGGGGAATTTCTTCAGCAGTGTGGCGTCAGTGAAGAAGCTGCCCGGATTCCGCACGCTGGGAAAGACAAATGGAGCATTGCTCAAACCGAAGTTGGGGGTAACGACGAAGGCATCCGGGTTCAGCACGAGATTCGGAGTTGCATTGATAAAGTTTCCGGTCGCGCTCACGAGTGCGCTGGAGTAGTCGGTAGATTTAACCACTTTCACACCGGGAGCAAGCGAATAGCGCAAAGCCGCGCCGGGTACAGTCTGTCCGGTTTGGACATCAGGAACGAGCAACGGAGTTCCTCTTGGATTCCACGTAGTCACGCCTGCGAGGTTCCAACCGCCAACAACCTCATTCAGCAACTTGTAGCCGAAAGTGTCACCTGTGCTCATGAATTGGCGTCCCTGTCCGAAGGGCAGTTCATACGAATAATTCAAGAGCAGAGTGCGCGGCATTTCGTAACCGGCGACGCCGTAGGCTTCCATGAGATTGTGCGGGTTCTGCAGCAGTCCGCTTCCAGCAGGGCCACCGTGCTGAATGTCCTTACCCCACGTATTGGTCAGCGTCTTGCGGATGTTGTAGGACGCCAGCAGAGTGAGTCCATGAAAACTGCGGCTCTGAATCTGCAGGTTGAGGAAGTTCGCGAACGAACGTCCCCACGTGGCTTGCCCTGGCGACACACCTGAATATTGTGGTGAGAGTCCGAGTAACTGCGAGAGCTGCACTGTCGGCTCGCTGGCGAAGGTTTGCGATTGGCCGAAGAAGGGGTTAGGCACTTGCGAATAGAGGCTTTGCCCGAGCGAATAATAGTCCAGCGGAATGTTGTTGAGGCTCCAACCCCAAACCGGCATAAGCAGGTGAATGCCGCGGACGCCCGTGTAATCCGCAGTGGCTACCCAACTGCGGCCAATCTGCCGTTGCACGCTGGCGTCCCAGGTGTAGTCCTGTGGCGACTGGAAGTGGTTGATGGTCGATGCTCCGCCCTGATCGGGATTTCCCAGCTGACCGAATGTCTGGTAGCCGTAATCCTGATTCGTGCTGATCGCGGGATAATACCCCAGATTGGCTCCCGAACTCTGCAGAGGGAATGTACCCAAACCGTGGTCGGAACCCAGTTCGCTGATCCAGTGTTGACCGTCCACGCTGGAAGCCTGATTCATGGTGATCGAGTTGTAGTAGAAGCTGAACCAGTCAGTCGAGAGGCCGTTCAGCCCTTGATCGATGATGCCCGCGCTGGCGTGCACGACTGTCTTGTCGTCGACGGCATAGGCGATGCCGAGCCGCGGCTGGAAATTCTTGGAGTCCGTTGTGTACAAGTTCTTCTGCGGATACTCCGGAGTATTGAGCAACACAACGCGGCCGGTGGCGCCCTGAGTTAGCCACGCCGGTTGAGGTAAAGCCCCCAGACCGGGGGTTGCTCCCGTGACCTGGCTCCAGTTCCAACCAGAATTCGCGGTCAGAACGTTCTTCGCGTTGATGTCATACATGAGAGGAGAACTTTGACCGGCCTGGAAACTCTTGGGCGAACGCGGGCCGTCGTGATCCCAGCGCAGGCCGATCTGGACGGTAAGCTTGCGATTGACCTTCCAGTCATCCATGGCATAAGCGGCTTCGTTGAAACCGTAGGGTGAAATGTTCCAGTTGCCCCACTGGAACACGTGTGAGGAGCCCATCATAAGTTCCGCCAGCGGGAATCCGGTGGTTGAGTCACCGGGATTTTGCCAGTCCTGAACTGAGCCGCCGCCATTGTTGATCCAGGCTACGCCCGTATGATCGCCGCCATTTTCATTGAAGCGTACGTAGTACTGCTCGTAACCGACTTTCAGAGTGTGGCGGCCAATGACTTTGGTATAGGCAACGGTCCCGTTAGAGGTCTGGTTGATGAAGGTGTCGAACTCTGAGCCGCCGACGTTGGAAAACCCGTTGACGTTCAACACTGGCGGAATGTGATTCGTGGTGCGCGAGGGATTGTTGATGATAAGCGGATCAAATCCCCATTGGGTAGTGTCGATCGAGGGATCAGGAGCAGAACCATCTCCCGAGACACCATCGCTATAAAGTTTGGCCACTCCGAATCCCAGGTGGACGTCGATGATGGATGTGGGCGACAGAACCCAGTTGTATTGCAAGCTTCCCGTTACATCGTGATCGTAGGTAAAGGAGCGCGCTCCGTGCAGCCAGGGCGCGGGTATGTTGTTGGTCATGTGTGTCCGGCTAATGCTGAGGTTGATGCGCTGGCTGTTGGAGAGGTTCTCGTCGAGACGAAGGAAGAATCGATCCGTGGGACGAGTCACGGCAATCGAATCCAGACGATCGTTGCTGTAGCCATCTGGCCCGGGGGTCAGATTCGGCGAAGGCCAAAGAGCCATATAGTGGGCAAATAATGTACTTTGCAGGGAAAGATTCTGATTGCCAGCCGGGCAGGTTCCACCGGTGATGTCGGCCTGCGAGCAGATTTTCCCGCCGACCAGGCCGTTGGCACCGACCGGAGCGCCCGGCACGCCGGAGTACTCGGGTCGCACTCCGCCGGAAATGTGGTACGGGTCGAAAAGAGAAGCGTAGAGTGGGGCCCCACTGGCGCCGTTGGGAAATCCGATGATCGTCTGGGAAAAATCGCCTTGCTGCTGCAGCGCCGTTGGAACGGTGCTGACTATGGTTTGTCCAGTGTTATAGCGTTCTCCCTCCCAGCCAAAAAAGAAGAACGTACGGTTCTTTCCGTCGTAGAGATGCGGAACGGAAACAGGCCCGCCAAGGGACATCCCATAATTGTTTTGATGGAATGCCTGCCGCGTTTCACCGAGTGAATTGTTCTGCCAGCCGTTGCTGTTCAGGATCTGGTTCCGGAAGTATTCAAAGAGCCGGCCGTGAAACTGGCCGGTACCGCTCTTGGTGTTCATGGTGATGACGCCGCCGGAGTAGCGGCCGTGATCCGCCGTCAAAACTCCACTCTCTACACGAAACTCTCCGATGCTGTCTGGTGTTGGGATGGCGCGATTCACGGCATTGAATTCAGAATCCTGCAGCTGATTACCGTCTACGGAAATGCTCGTGCCGTTCACTTGCCCACCGGCGACGGCGTAGGAGTTTCCGTTGTTGGCGATCAGGTACGTCGCATTTCCCAGGGTAGAAATCTGGTCGCTGAGCGGCCCTTTGCCCTGGACCTGGGGAACAACCTGCGTCAGATCGAGCGAGTTGCGGTTCAGTTGCGGCAACTCGGTGATCATCTTGTTATCGAGAACGGTGGAGGAACTGGATTGGTCAGACTGCAGCATGGGCGCCGACTCAGTGACGGTCACGACTTCTTTAGTGGTCGCCGGTTTGAGACTGAAATCGAGGGAAAGATGATCTCCGGTGCGCACCGTCAGTTCGGGACGCTCCACGGTCGCGAATCCTTCTTTGGTCAGAGAAACTTTGTAAATGCCCGGTACGAGTTGTGGCAGAACGTAGACGCCAGACCCGTTGGTTGTCCCGTTGTAGGTAACGCCTGTAGCTGTGTTGGTGGCGCTGATGCCGGCGCCCGATACGGCTGCGCCGCTCGAATCGGTGACCAGGCCGTTAATCTGTCCGTTCGACGACTGCGCGACTGCCTGATTCGCCACTAGACTCAGCAGGGCCATGAAACATATCAGCATCCACAGGCTACAGCGACTGATCTTTGCTCGAGACATTTTTCCTCCGCACATTACTTCCGCACCCCACTTCGACAAGCTGTTTCCGCACACTACTTCGGCGCCATACTCCGGCCTCCTGCATCGGACCGCAATTTCAGGCCACGGCTCGGATGCCACTCAATTGCTCTTTGGCTGGATCGGCACACTCCGGATTCTCCATCAGTGTCGAACGAGCAGGGATTGCAACACCATTCGAGAGAGTGTTTTTTCTATCGTTTAAGCGGCGGGCTCAGGGACGTAAACGTTTATCTGGCGGCGATTTTTCTGGTGGCGAGGAGTTGGGCTCCTCGATCATGAGCCGTTGATCGGCGAGAACGTCTTTCATTTCCTGGACGAGGCCCGAGGGCCAGCGAATCTCGAGTGAAGCCTTGCGATCGTCGCCGAGTCCGAAGTGAACTCGCAAATCGCTCGCCGAAGCGTATCCCACGCTGTTCGCTACGAATGCGACTTGAGTTTTCTTCGCGGTACGGCAGGTGATCTTTGCGCCCAAGGCAGAGGAGTTGCTCCGGGTGCCTTTGAGCTTGAGCTGGAGCCAGTGCTGTATGGGACTGCGATTCATCCAGAGCTCGATGGGATCGTTGAGCGACGTCACGGCTGCGTCGATGCGTCCGTCGTTGTCGAAGTCGGCGAAGGCGACGCCGCGATGCAGGCGGGAGACAGCGAAATCCGCACCTGCGCCGGGGGAGACATCGATAAAGTGCGCTCCTTGATTGCGCAGCACGCGGTTGGGTTGGGGCTCGTTCGTATCCAGTCCACCGCAGGCGATGAAGACATCCAGAGCGCCATCGTTATCGAGATCGACGAAGCCGCAGCCCCACCCGCTCCACGGACGGCTCAAGTTGAGTAAGCCGCTGCTGGCGCTGGCATCCTCGAAAGCGCCCTTGCCATTGTTGCGGAACAATTCGAAGGTCTCGCCGTGCAAGCCAGTCATAAAGATGTCAGGCAATCCGTCGCCGTCGAAATCACGGAAATCCGCACCCATGCCGGAGATCTGGCGGCCGTCGCCGTTGTATGCGATCGCGGCCTCCATCCCCACTTCTTTCAGCTTGCCACCGCCGAGGTTGTGGATCAGCAGGTTACGGTCGTTGTCGTTGGCCATGAAGATGTCGGGCAATCCGTCCCCATCGAAGTCTGCAATCGCGATCCCCATTCCTTTACCGAGGAGCTTGCCCGCGGTGGCCTGCGCCGACACCTCCGTGAAAGTTCCATCGCCGTTGTTGTGGTAAAGCAGGATCGGTTCCGCGCGATACATATCGGGATGGCAATACGTGCGATCGGCGTTATTGAGGCCTCCGCAAATGGGATCATCGCCCGGCGTCCAGTCACAGTAGTTGGATACGATCAGGTCGAGGTGTCCGTCGTTGTCATAGTCGAGCCACGCCGCGGCGACCGACCACAACTGGCGACCTTGCGCATTTGCGCCGCTGACTCCGGCTGCTTTCGTCACGTCCGTGAAAGTGCCGTCGCCATTGTTACGGTAGAGCGTGTTATGGTGCACACCGACGACGTAGAGATCTTCGAATCCGTCGTTGTTGTAGTCGCCAACGGCGACTCCCATCTCGTAACCATAGCCCTGCACACCAGCTTTCACAGTTACGTCGGTGAATGTGCCGTCACGATTATTGCGATACAGGCGATTGAAAAACCTTGGTTCGGATTTCTGCAGTAACGGCAACGATGCACCGTTGACGCAGTAGAGATCAGGCCAGCCATCCTGATCGAAGTCGATCACCCCGAGGCCGCCGAGCACGGTCTCGACCTGATATTTGCGGCCCTTGGCGTCGTTGTGCAGAACAAAATCCAGACCGCACGCGGGAGCGACATTCTGAAATTGGATTGGCCCGGGGCTGGTCCCGGCGACGAGATTTCGCGGCAGAGAAAGCCCCAGCCCAGCGCCGCCGAGCAGCTTCGCAAATTCGCGGCGTGTAAGTTCGTGTCTGTGATTACGGCTGCGCATCAGGATCCTGGTCGCGATAGGATTTCTGCTGGAACGCTTCAGAAAGCTGGGAAGCCGTTGCAAAGGCCTGATCGGCTTCGGCGGTCCGTCCCATTTTCTTGAACACCGTGCCGAGCAGGTAGTGCAAACTTCCCTTTTCGTCGGGATAACCTTGCCGCAACACAGGCTCCAGATTTTTCCAGGCTTCCTCGATCGCTCCAGTCTGCGCGCACGCCTTCCCGAGTTCCACCCGCATGGCCATATCCTGAGGATCGCGAGCAGTGATTTCGCGAAGATACGGCAGGGCTCCAGCATAGTTGCGCTCCTGCATCGCAATGGTCGCCAGCGTGCGTTTGGCGGCAAGGAACTGCGGATCAATCTTGAGCGCAGCCTGCGCACTCTGCCCCGCGGCATCGACATGACCGGCGCCAAATTGTGCCTCCGCTACCCGCTCCAGGATGGACGGATCATTCGGACTGCGAGCCAGCGCCTGCTGGTATTCGGACACAGCCATTTCCGCTTTCGCCTGCAATCGCAGCAAGACGTCGCCGTGCATCACGTGCAACGAAGCGTCATCGCTGCCTGATTGCTGCACTTGTCCCGCGGTTCGGCCGGCCTCGCGCGAGTAGCACCACGAGAGCAAGAACATCCCGTAAAGTTCAGGTGCAGACTTGCTCAATCCGCGCTCCAGCGAGGGAATGGCATGGGGACAATCCTCGAGGCGCGCGAACGCAACTCCGCGTTGAAACCATCCCTCCGCCTGACTTGGCTCAGGCCGGGGGAGCTTCAATAATTGCTCCCACTTTTGTTCGCGGAACAGAGTCGAGGAATCCTTGGAGGAAGCCTGCGCCGACGAACCAAGATCACATGCGGCGGATGCTTGCCTCACACAAGAGAAAAATTTCGCCACCGGACCGGAAATAGCCGAATCTGCTGGGGGATGAAGTTGCTGTGGCCACCGGCTGGCCTCGCGCGAGAGGACGGCCGGAGAATGTTGCGCGACGAAGTTAAGCTGCTGGACCGCTCTCGTCCAGTCGTCGTCTTGGGCTGCGATTTGTGCCTCGACGATCCGCGCGGCAAGATCGTTGGGATTCCCTTGCAGAGCCTGGCGCACGGCGCTCTCAGCGACTGAGAGCTCTCCGGCCAGAAGCGACGAGCGGGCAAGGTCGGACCAGATACCGGGGCTCGATGGATTCAGGTCGACAGATCGCTGAAGCAACGAAGTTCGCGAGGCATCGCCATCCGGCAAAGCCAAAGCCCGGAGACGATATTCGGCAGCCAGTCCCTTTTTTGAGCTGCGCAGCAACGCCGACATGTGAGCGAAACGGGACAAAGCAAAATCCACAAACGCAACCGACGATTCGGCAGAGCCTGTGGTCACGTGCACGGCCCGAATATAAGCCTCGGCGCCTTCTCCGTACATTTCTTGCCGGGCATAGGCCTCTCCCAGATAGTCGAGCGGATACTCTTCTTTGGGCCGCAGACGGCATGCTTGCTTCAGAAAGGGAATGGCGGCTGCGGCTTCTCCGGTGCGAAGCGAATCGATGCCGAGCAGCAGGTTGACAAAGTAGTCATTCGCATCCAAAGCATACGCGCGGCGCAACACCGGCAGCGCCTGAGCGAACTGGCCCTTCTGGTGGAGATCGAAGGCCTGCTGCACTAGAGTCTTAAGATCTTCCTTTGGCTGTGCGAAGCAGATCGGCGGCAGCGTTCCGATTCCGAAGATAAGAATCAGCGTAAAGCCTCGGACCAAGAGCCACGCGCCTAAGGCAGACATCGATTCTCCAATTCGGGAGCGTTTTTGATGCCGCCGAATACGATGCGGCCAGCAAAACGAACACGTCGGCGTTCGAATTCGCGAAGGAATGTCAGATAAACGACGGGTAATCACGGCAAGTTCAACGCTATGCTACCATTCGCGACGCAGACGAGCGCGGAAAGCACAGTACGCCGTGGCGGCGCAAAAACATAAGGATCTGATCCATGGAACTCGGCGCGACCACCGACTGGAAATATCGCGAACTGAGCACGGTGGTGCTAGAAAATCGATTTCTTCGCCTGGTAATTCTTCCCGAGGCGGGCGCCAAGATTTGGCAGATCACGTATAAACCGCACGATGCAGATCTGCTGTGGAACAATCCGCGAATCGCACCCGCGCGACAGCCCGGCAACGCGCGCTACGACGATGTGTGGAGCGGAGGGTGGGACGAATTATTCCCCAACGACGAGGTTGCGGTAATTGAGAGCGAAACTTATCCCGATCATGGAGAGCTCTGGACGGGAAACTGGACAAGCGACCTTCTTTCCAACGCCGACGAGGTCAGTGTGCGGCTGCGGTACTTCACGCCCATCAGTTCGGTTGAAGTGGAGAAGACGATTCGTCTGCGGCGCGATCAGGCTCGAATCGAATTCCATCATCGCTTTACTAATCGCGGGAGAACTGAGTTTCCCTTTTTGTGGAAATTGCATCCGGCGATGGCGGTCTCGCCGCAGCATCGCATCGATTTTCCGCCGATGCAGGTTGGGCTCGAAGCGGCGTTTCCCGGCACCCTCGCCGGCGCGCAGGAGCATGCGGCGTGGCCCTTCATCCAAACGCCAGGCGGACAGGTTGACCTGCGGTGCATTTGCCCCGAGGAAGCGCGACAGCTCTACTTCTTTTACGGCACACAGATGAAGGGAAACTGGTGCGCGCTTACGAATACCGCGACTGGCCTGGCTTGTGGGTTGCAATTCGACCCTGACGTTTTCCGCTGCTCCTGGCTGTTTGCCACTTATGGAGGCTGGCGCAATTACAACGTCGCGGTTCTGGAACCGTGTACGGGATACCCGCTTAACTTTGAAGCGATGAAGGCGGCAGGATGGCACCGCACACTCGCGCCCGGCGAAAGCTTAGAGACCGGCGTGCGATTCCTGGTTCAGGAAGGATTGCGCTCCATTGGATGCATCGATGCTTCGGGGAAGATGAGCGAGGCTGTATAAGAGTCTTGCAGTCGGCATAGTTACGTTTTAGTGTCCGCGGGTTTCGGTTCAAGCGAAAGCAGAATCGCGGCCACAATCGCGAGACCGACTCCGCAGGACTGCGCCACAGTCAGTCGTTCATGCAAGAAGGTGATCGCGAAGGCGACAGTGACCAGCGGGTAAAGTGAGATCAGAGAGATCACCACGGCGGCTTTTCCGCCCGATTCAAGCGCGGTGAAGCTGGTAAGGGCTCCCAGTCCGTTCAACGTTCCGCCAACTACGGCCGCCCAAAAAATCGTTGGCCGCAGATGCCAGTGGATCGGGACGAATGCCGCCAGAACCGCCGAGATCGCGATCATCGCATAAGCAAACCAGATGAACGAAAGCTCGCTGGAAATGCGGTTGGTGGCGAGTTTCTGGGTGACTCCGGTGACTCCCCAGAAGACCAGGGCGATGGCAGCAAACCACATCCAGGCAGGCAAGGAAGACATTTTCGATCCTCCAATCAAACCTACAAACTACATGCTCAATAAATAAATCGCAGCGAGGGCCAATACGAGCCCGATTTTTTGCGCTGTCCCGATACGTTCGTGCAGAAACAGTACTGCGAGCGCCACTGTAACGATTGGAAAAAGCGCAGTCACCGGAGAAACGATGGAAGCCTTCCCTCCGAGCACCAGCGCATGAAAGAAGGCGATGTTACCGGTCCCGCCCAGAATACCGGTAAGAAATGCCCAAGCGATTCCGACACGCCTGCCCGCACCGCCCGCGGCGTTTCGCGGTGAGCGCCAGACAATGAGGATGAGCGGCAAGAGACCGAACGTGAAAAAAACTTGATTCGTGTTGGCGTCGACTCCGTCTGACGCCAACTTCGAGACCGCTCCCCATGCGCCCCACACCAGAATCGTAAGCAAAGAAAACGCCAGCCATCGAGGCATGCCTAGAATTCGAGGCATGTCCGTACGCGACGTAGGGGGCGTTTCCGACATGAGAGCTAGCCGAGGATACCCGCGGTGGCGACAGATGACAATCGGTTTAACGGCAGGAAAGAAGCGCTATTCTGATATTTCGTCCGCTTTACGGAGAGAGCGCGGTCTCGAAACTTGGCGCAAGACTACGCAGCAGTGGCCACTTCGAGAATCATCTTGAGAGCAACACCTGGCCTGTAGCTCATGCGCTCCAGCGCTTCCTGGCCCCGCTCCAGCGACATTCGGACCGTCCACGGCGTGAGATCGATTTCACCCGCGATCAGCAGATCGAGGGATCGTTTGAAATCAACCGGGGTATAGGCAAAAGACATCACAACCCGGTGTTCCTTGCGAATGCTGGTTACAAAATTGACGTCACTGCGTTGATCGCCCATCCCGAGCAAGACGACCTGACCGCCGGGACGGCAGAAGTCAAAGGCCAACTGCCTTGCGGGAGCACTACCGCTGGCGTCGATCACTACGTCGTAGCCACGGCCGGCACGTCGTTGTGCTGCCGCAACGTCTTCCGCACGGGCAGCATTCACAGACGCTGAAGCACCGAGTCTTTGCATGGTTTCGAGGCGTTCCTGATTCACATCGGCGACCAGCACGTCGCGCGCACCGACGCGTACACCGGCTGAAAGGGCAAGGGCTCCCATGGTTCCTGCGCCGACAATCGCCAAACGAAAAAAGGGGGGCGGCGCGACGATTCGAAATAAGTGAACGATATTCGCCAGGGGTTCGGCCAGAATCGCGTGCTCGGCGGTGAGCGAGTCCGGGACTTCGTAGACTTGCGCGGAAGGCAAGGCCACGTATTCGGCAAATGAGCCCGGTGTCGTCCCGAGGCCAAGTAGTTTCCACGAATCGCATAGATTCTGCACGCCCGAAAGGCATGCGTCGCAGCAGCCACAACTCACGAGAGGATTGGCGACGACGCGGCTCCCATCCTGCCGGCGCCCGACTAATTCATGGCCAAGAACCAGCGGTGGATGCCGCAGAGCGCTATGCCCGAGAAATCCAGAAATGTCGGAGCCGCAAACTCCAGCAACCTCGACTGCGATTTCCTCTTCGCCCTTCTGAGGCTCCGGCCGCGGGCGCTGCTCCAGTTCAACTTTTCCGGGAGCGGTATAGACCAGGGCTCGCATCGTCGAAAGTATAAGTCATTGGCCTTGGGCAGAGCATCGGTTTAGCAATCTTTTTAACCGGCTTACGGACTCTTGCATGCCGCGTGAAGAGGTATAAAAGAAGCGTTGCTAACGCTCGATTATGGCTGCGGTTGGAGACCCGGTGAGAAAGATTGAAGCAGTCGATTTTTTTTATCTGACGATGCCGGAAGTGACGACGGAAGGCGACGGCAGCCAGGACGCCCTGCTGGTGCGGGTCGCTGCAGGAGGCCTTGCCGGATGGGGCGAGTGCGAGGCTTCGCCGTTGGTGTCGATCGCAGCCTTTGTTTGTCCGATGTCGCATGGAGCATGCCGGCCCGTGGGCGCATCCGTTCTCGGCCAGTTGCTGGAGACGCCGGACGATATCCATCGCATCGCATCACAGATCGAGCTTCACAGCATGGACCTGTTGCAGGCGCCTCACACATGGTCGGGGGTTGAAATTGCACTATGGGATCTGATGGGAAAAGCCTGCGGGGAGCCGGTCTGGAAGCTTCTCGGCTACCGCGAAGCATTCCGCAAACTTCCTTATGCGTCGCAGCTGTTCGGCGACACGCCTGCCGCCACATTTGAAATGGCCGTTGAAGCGCGCCGGCAAAATTTCCGCGCGGTAAAGTTCGGATGGGGACCTATTGGCAGAGGCGGACTGAAGGCCGATCTCGACCACTTTGCGGCAGCGCGGGAGGGATTAGGGAACAGCGCAATTCTGATGGTGGACGTTGGCCAGATCTTTGGCAGCAATGTCGAGGCGGCGGCCTTGCGCATGCCAATGCTCGAACAGATCGGCGCAGTCTGGATGGAGGAACCGTTTCATACCAGTGCTCTCGAGGCTTACGGTTCCCTTTCGCGACGAAGCGGCGTGAAGCTCGCCGCCGGCGAAGGCGCGCACAATTTCTACATGGCGCAACATCTGATCGACTACGGCCATGTCGGCTTCATTCAGGTGGATTGCGGCCGCATCGGGGGCATCGGTCCCGCCAAGCGCGTGGTCGATTATGCAGCAGCAAAAGGAGTAACTTTTGTGAACCACACATTCACGTCACACCTCGCGCTGAGTGCGTCTCTGCAGCCTTACGCAGGTTTGCGTACTCATGAGATTTGTGAATACCCATTCGCTCCGAAGCGCCTCGCCCGCGAGATCACCACGAATCACTTGGAGCGCGACTCCGAAGGATATGTTGCCGCTCCCGATGCACCCGGCCTCGGAATCGACATTAACGCCGAGGCAGCGCGCCGCTACCTGGCCGACGTCGAGATCAGGGCGAAGGGCAACGTACTCTTTCGATCGTCAAATTTTATTTAGCTTGTCGTCATTTAGCTGGATGGCTGAATTTCCGCCGGAACTGGGTTGCTCTCAGCCTCTGGCGCCCATGATTGCAGTTTCACCAGCCAATCTGCGGGTTCGGGAAGGATCGCAAACTTGGGCAAGTTGCCGCTCACCATTGCAACTTCGTCACAGCAATGGAACCTGGGGCAGGCGTGGCAATCCTTGTAGATCTTGTCGGGAAGATCTTCGCGTTGAGCCACCGAGAATCCCTGCCCGGCAAAGAAATCCGGTTTGCGGGTGAAAAGGCAGATGCAATCGACGCGATGGCGTCTGGCTTCGGCCATCAGCGCCTTAACCAGGCGCCCACCGCCGCCCTTGCCTTGCGCCCCGGGCGCGACCGTGATGGAGCGAATCTCGGCAAGGTGCGTCCCGTACAGGTGCAGGGCTCCGCAGCCAATGATGCAGCTCTCATCTTCGAGGACGACGAAGTCGCGGACATTCTCGCAAAGCTCCGCCAGCGTGCGCGGAAGAAGCGTACCGTCATGAGAATATCCGGCGATCAAGTCGTGAATCTGTTCTGCGTCGGGCAGGGTTGCTTTACGCGTGCGCATGGACCTCCTCGCGGAGAGAGTCGATTCTCTTTCGGGTGGCGATGAGTGCCTGGCGAACGCGAGCCGGAGCAGTGCCGCCGGGGACGTCATGGATCGCCAGTACAGACGCTAGTTTCAAAGACTCGTAGAATCCCTGATCAAACGTGGGACTCAGGGATTGCAATTCCTCGGCGGATAGATCCCCGAGCTCGCAGTCTTTTTCCAGACACATCTGCACCGCCTTGCCGATTCGTTCGTGGGCCAGGCGGGACGGAACGCCGCGGTTCACCAGAAAGGTCGCGGCAGCCCATGCGTTCATAAATCCCGATTGCGCGCCGTCGAGCATTCGCTGCTGATCGAAATCCACGACCTTCATCCACCCGGTCGCCATTGGAAGCATCTGCAGGAGTGTGTCGGAGGCATCGAAGAGCGGCTCCTGTGTTTCTTGCAGGTCTTTGTTATAGGCCAGTGGCAGGCCTTTCACAGTAACCAGGAGTGACGTAGCTGCTCCGATGACGCGCCCGCTTTTCCCGCGTATGAGTTCGAGCAAGTCCGGGTTTTTTTTCTGCGGCATCGCGCTGCTGCCAGTGGAGTACGGCTCCGGCAGCGTGACGAACCCGTATTGCTCAGACGAAAAAACAATCATTTCCTCGGCCCAACGGCTCAGGTGTACAGCCAGCAGCGACAACGCGTTGACGAATTCGATGACAAAGTCCCGATCGCTCGTGGCGTCAATGCTGTTCGCCGTTGGAGCATCGAATTCCAGAGTCTCGGACATGAACACGCGATCGAGTGGGAGCGTAGCGCCAGCGACAGCACCCGAACCGAGCGGGCAAACATTGAGGCGCTTTCGGCAATCGGCGAGGCGCTCGGCATCGCGCAAGAACATCTCCACGTAGGCCAGGAGCCAATGACCGACTAGAACCGGCTCGGCTCGTTGCAGGTGCGTGTATGCGGGCATCGCGGTGTCAGCGGCCTGCTCGGCGCGGTCCGCGAGGACGGTGCACAGATCTGCAAGGTCATGCCGGAGCTGATCAACCGCCGCTCGAACATACAAGCGCAGATCGGTCGCGATCTGTTCGTTGCGGCTGCGCCCGCTGTGCAGTTTGTAGCCCAGCTCGCCAATGATCGCCACGAGCTGCTTCTCGACGAAATGATGAACATCTTCCGCATCGGCGTCGTCGAGAAAAGACGGCGATGTAGCAGCACGTTCACCGATCTGCTCCAGCCCTTGCAGGAGGCCGATCAATTCGTCGGCCGTCAGCACGGCCGCGTTCTTCAATGCGCGCGCATGGGCTGCGCTGGCCGCGAGTTCGTACCCGAGCAATCTGCGATCGAAGCCAAACGATCGCTGCCAGCGCTCGAAATCGGGATCCAGCGGCTGCCGGAATCTCCCCGACCACATCTTCATCGTGCAACCTCCACACGGGAGCGGGCACGCGATCGCGAGGGCAACCCGAGGATGCGAATGAATCCGGCGGCGTCTTTCTGGTCATAGCTGTCGTCCATAGTGAACGACGACAAGTCGGTCCTGTACAGCGAGTACTCGGATTCCCGGCTAACGACGGAAACATTTCCCTTGTAGAGCGACAGAGCAACGCTGCCCGTCATCTCCTTCTGCGTGCTCTCGACGAAGGCGTCGAGAGCTTCGCGCAGCGGTGTAAACCACAGGCCGAAGTAAACCAGTTCGGCATACTTCAATCCAATGTGCTGCTTGAAGTGCGCGACATCGCGCTCGAGGCAAAGAGCTTCCAGTTCGCGGTGCCCGGCAATCAACAGCGTGCCGCCGGGGGTTTCGTAGCATCCACGAGATTTGATTCCTACAAACCGGTTCTCCACCAGATCGATGCGGCCGATCGCGTTGCGAGCGCCGATTTCATTCAGCAGTTCGACAAGCGACACCGGATCCAAAGTCATGCCGTTCACAGAAACTGGAATGCCGTTCGCGAAGCCGATGCTGACTTGCTCGTCTTTGTCAGGCGCTTCCTGCGGTGAGCGGGTGATTTGCCAAGTTGTGGGCAAAGGCGCGTTGGCAGCGTTTTCCAGTTCGCCGCCCTCGTGGCTGATGTGCCAGAGATTGCGATCGCGGCTGTGAATCTTCTCGCGGCTCGCGGTGACAGGAATGCCATGCTGTTCGGCGTAGTCGAGGCAATCTTCGCGCGATTTCAGCGTCCACTCGCGCCAGGGAGCGATGATCTTCAGCTCTGGGGCCAGTGCTTGATAGGTCAACTCGAACCGTACTTGGTCATTGCCTTTGCCAGTACATCCGTGAGCGACTGCAGTCGCGCCTTCGCGCAGCGCCACTTCCACTTGATGTTTCGCGATCACGGGACGTGCGAGCGAAGTGCCGAGCAGATATTTGTGCTCGTAGACGGCTCCGGCCTTAAGCGCCGGGAATACATATCCGGTGAGAAATTCTTCGCGGAGATCTTCGACGATGACCTTGCTGGCGCCCGTGGCGTAGGCTTTTTCGACGACAGCTTCGATGTCATCACCCTGGCCGACATCTCCGACCATGGCGATGACGTCATAGGAATAGTTTTCCTTCAGCCACGGAATGATGATCGAAGTATCGAGGCCACCGGAATAAGCGAGAACGACTTTCTCAGGCATGAGCGCTCCTTACGGGCAGGCGCACGGCGCCGCCCAACAACAGATACAGGATCGATTTCTGAACGTGCAGACGGTTTTCGGCCTGCTCGAAAATGACGGAATTTTCCGAATCCATCACTTCGTTGGTGGCTTCTTCTCCCCGATGCGCGGGTAGGCAATGCATGAACGCCGCATGGGGCGCCGCCTCCGCCATCAGTTCCCGATTCACCTGGTACGGCGCGAAAATTAAGGCACGCTTGTCGGCTTCATGCTCCTGGCCCATGCTTGCCCAAGCGTCGGTATAGACGGCATCTGCTGCAGCGACGGCTGAGTGCGGGTCGTTGAGCAACTCTATTTGTGCACCGGTTTGCTTGGCGATCCTGCGTGCGTCGGCCACGATTTTTGTGTTCGGCTCATAGCCCTTCGGGGTTGCGATTCGAATCGAAGATCCGAGACAGGCGCAGGTGAGCATCAGAGAGTGCGCGACATTGTTCCCGTCGCCGACGTACGCGATGGAGATCTTCTTCAGATCACCGAAGCGCTCCTGCAAGGTGAAGTAATCCGCAAGTGCCTGGCAGGGATGTTCCAGATCGCTCAGCGCGTTGATCACTGGAACTGACGCATAGCGCGCCATACCCTCTATCGTTTCTTGCGCGAAGGTGCGCAGGACGATCACGTCGACCCAGCGTTCGAGATTGTGGGCAATATCGCTCAGCGTTTCACGGGCATCGAGACGGCTTTCAGTTTGATCTACGAACATTGCAGTGCCGCCGAGGCTCGCCATTCCGGCTTCGAATGTGATGCGAGTTCTGAGCGACGGCTTCTCGAAAAACATCACCATCTGCTTACCGGCCATCGACCGTTGAAAAACCGACGGACGAGACTTCATCAGCTCCGCGAGGTGCAGTACGGCCTCGACTCCTTGCGTACCCAGATCGCGTGTCGAAATCAGATCATTGCACCAAAATGTCCCAGGAGAAGTTTCCGGCGCGGCCGGTGCCCGACTTTGCAATGAGCTATTCAAAATGGACCCCTCTTTTTGCGATTTTATTTCTGTGCCTGAGCGGAACTTGATGGATGGGCTAGGCATAAGTGACCTCGGTGCCACTCGGCAACTTCTCCAAATAAAACTGCGGTAGCGTCTCGGCTTCGGCGGCGGGCAGAATCCTCACCCGTCCCACGCCCTGCTTCAACGCGCTCTTGCACGCCTCCAGTTTGGGCAGCATGCCGCCGCTGACGATAGAGTGAGCGGCAAGATCTTCGGCTTGCGTCGTGCTAAGCCAGGGGATCACCGCTCCTTCGGCATCTTTCACTCCGGGAACGTCGGTGAGGAAAATCAGGGCGTTGGCATGACACGCCGCCGCGCAGGCTGCGGCCATTTCGTCAGCGTTCACGTTGTAATACTCGCCATCGGCGCCCAGGGCCAGCGACGCGATTACGGGGATTCCGCCTTGATGCCACAGTGCTTCGATCCAGCACGGTTCGGCAAAGCAAATTTCGCCAACGAATCCCAAGTCATTGCCCCGAACATGTTTCTTGCGCGCGCGGAACGACATGCCGTCGCCACCGCAGAATCCGACGGCGGGCATGCCTGCAGCTTGAATGGCGGCAACGAGTTTCTTATTCACCAGTCCTCCGAGCACCATGAGCGCTACATCGCGCGTCTCGGCATCGGTAACGCGCAAGCCGGCGACGAACTCGCTTTGCTTGCCAAGCTGCTTCAGAACTCGCGTCAACGCACTGCCGCCGCCGTGAACAATGGCCACGCGATGGCCGTCCTGCGCCAACTCGGCGATGGCGCGGGCGCACTTGCGCATCGTGGAAACATCCTCAAGCGCGGCTCCTCCGATTTTGACTACGATCGTCATTGCAACCCCTCGTCTTCGGACCACCCGTACATCAGATTCATATTCTGCACTGCCTGGCCGGCAGCGCCTTTCAGCAAATTGTCGATACAAGAAATCAGCACCAGCCGGCGGCCGTCTTCAGCAAGACAGAAACCGAGATCGCAATAGTTGGTGTGCAGGCAAAACTGCACCTGCGGAAGCTTCGGCGTTTGAAATATGCGCACCCAGCGCTTGCCCGAATAGAAATTGCGGAAGCATGATTCCACTTCCGGAGGCGTCATCTGCCGGTCGAGGTGTACATAGATCGTCGACAAGATTCCTCGCGGAATCGGCAGCAGGTGCGGTGTGAAGGTCAATTCGCCGGTGGTCAGTCCGAGTTGCTCCACGATCTCGCCCAGGTGGCGATGGTTGAAAACCGAGTACGCCGACAGATTGTCCGCGACCGAAACGAAGTGGGTCTTGGAAGTCGGCTCTTTGCCCGCTCCGGACACCCCGGATTTCGAATCGGAAACGATGCCGCGGTTGCGGTCGATGACTCCGGCTTTAAGCAGCGGCACCAGCGCGAGAATGACCGAGGTCGCATAGCATCCGGGATTCGCAACCAAATCAGCGTTCAGCAAACGGTCGCTATGCAACTCAGGCAATCCGTAAACCGCTTTTTCAGTAAGCTCGGCAGCCGTGGCTGCGTCGGAGTCTTCGAAGCCGTAGATTGCGCGATGCGCTTCGTCATGAAGACGCCATGCGCCGCTGAGATCAACCACACGCAGGCCCTGAGCGATGGCTTCGGGAACGAGCGCGCGCGAAACGTCGTGCGGCGTCGCCATAAACAGCAACTCGACACCCTGACGCTTCACTGCCGGCCACGACAGCGACTGCAGCGGGTAGCCTCCGTTGCCGGACAGGATCGGATAAACATCCGCCAGATCCGATGTGCTGCCGTCATCACCGTTGCGGCGCAGCAGCGACGGTTTCTCCAGGCGTGGGTGGCGCAGGAGGATCTGCGTCAACTCCAGGCCGGAATAGCCAGTGGCTCCGAGGACAGCGGTTTTGAGTTTTGCCGACATCAGCCCAGCATTTCCTCGATACGGCCGGCCAGCTTGCGGCCGCCTTCTTTGTCGGGACAGACGATCAGGATGGTATCGTCACCGGCGATCGTGCCGACAATTTCGGGCCAGTCAGCTTCGTCCAATGCTGCCGCGACTGGTTGCGCGCTGCCCACGATAGTCTTGACTACCAGCAGATTTTGGGCAGAGCGGATGTCGAGCACGAACTCGCGTACGAGACGCGACACCGGCGGCAGAGCCACACCAGCGCCGTTTTCTCCATTCGAGAGAGCATAGCCGTGCGATGTCTTGCTGAGATTCAGGTCGCGGATGTCGCGGGAGAGAGTGGCTTGGCCCACCTTGAATCCGCGCTTGCGCAGAGCCCGCTGCAGATCGTCCTGGCTGGCGAAGGCGCCCTGCTTCAGGGACTGCAAAATCGCGCGTTGTCTTAGCGTTTTATTCATGATGCATACTTATTCATATGAATGAATAATTATGTTCACATCTTAACGACTGGGGACGGTTTGTCAATAAGAAATACACAGGGGTGGTTACCTATCGGGACGCCCCGCAATGAAGGTGGGTTGGGAAGCGCTTACAAGCGCGCGGACGCGAGCGGGGCAGCCAGAGGAACTCGTGTGATTTTGAGATACGTATCGACACTGGCCGCAGCCTTGCGGCCTTCGGAAATTGCCCATACGACCAACGATTGTCCGCGGCGCATATCGCCTGCGGCGAAGACTCCCGGGACGGACGACATGTAGTTCTCATCGGTCGCCACATTTCCGCGATTGTCGAGTTGGACACCAAGCTGCTCGATCATTCCTTTGCGGACTGGACCGTGGAAGCCCATCGCGATCAGGAGAAGATCGGCGTCCATGGTGAATTCGCTACCGGGGATGGGCTCAAACTTCGGGGGAGGGCCGACCCGTACCGCGTGAAGTTGCTTGACGTTGCCGTTTTCGTCGCCGGTGAAACTCGTGGTTGCGATGCTCCAGTCGCGAACACCGCCTTCTTCGTGAGCGCCTTCGACGCGCAGTTGCATGGGCCACAACGGCCACGGCGTCTGCGGCGACCGATCGTCGGGCGGCTTGGGCATGATCTCGAATTGATGCACCGACAGAGGCTTTTGACGATGGCAGGTGCCCAGGCAGTCGGCTCCGGTATCGCCGCCTCCGATGATGACCACACGCTTTCCGGTGGCGAGAATGTCGACGGCGGGATCAAGCGTGTCGCCGGCGCAGCGTTTGTTTTGCTGCGGCAGAAATTCCATGGCGTAATGGATTCCCTTCAACTCGCGGCCGGGCACCGCCAAATCTCGCGGATGCTCGGCTCCGCCCGCCATCACGATGGCATCGAATTCACGCCGCAGATCATCCACCGCAATGGTCTTCCCAACTTCGGCTCCGGTTACGAACTTCACCCCTTCGGCTGCCATCTGTTCCAGACGGCGATCGATGATGTGCTTTTCCAGCTTGAACTCGGGAATGCCGTAGCGCAGCAATCCGCCGATCCGGTCGGCCTTCTCATAAACAGTAACTGCGTGGCCGGCACGGCAGAGTTGTTGTGCGGCGGCAAGCCCGGCTGGACCTGACCCAACGATCGCGACTCTTTTCCCAGTGCGAAACTTAGAAGGCTCCGGACGAATCCAGCCCTCGAAGAACGCCCGTTCCACAATATTTTTTTCGTTTTGTTTGATCGTCACCGGCGGCTGGTTGATTCCGAGTACGCACGAAGCTTCGCACGGCGCAGGACAGATTCTTCCGGTGAATTCTGGGAAATTGTTGGTCGCGTGCAGCTGGCGGATGGCGTCTTTCCAGCGTCCGCGAAACACCAGATCATTCCAATCGGGAATCAGGTTGCTCACCGGACATCCGGTCTGGCAGAAGGGTACGCCGCAATCCATGCAGCGCGCACCCTGCTTGCGCAATTTTTCTTCAGGAAAGTCCTGATAGATCTCGAACCAGTCGTTGACGCGTTCGGCGACGGGACGGCGCGGAGCCAGTTCGCGCGAGAAGTCCATAAAGCCCGTGGTCTTACCCATGCTGCACCAAGCCATGTTGCACCAGCCCGTGCTGAACTTGCTGATGCCGCATCGGTTCCACCTGCGCCAGAACGGGGACAGGCGGGGACGGAATACGAACTGACTGGCTACTCGCCAAGTCGAGCGCCCGTTTGAATTCGCGCGGGAAAATCTTGATAAAGCGTGGAAGGACTTCCCGCCAGTTGTCGAGGATACCCTTGCCTCGGGGACTTCCTGTAAGACTCACGTGACGCGCGATAAGATCGCGAACGATTTGCAAATCCCGATCGTCGAGCAGCGGTTCAAGGTCCACCGACTGCAGGTTGCAGCGCTTCTCCGCGAAGTCGCCGCGCTCGTCAAAGACATATGCCAGACCGCCGCTCATGCCGGCTGCGAAATTTCGCCCGCAGGAGCCGAGCACCACAGCCACGCCATTGGTCATGTATTCGCAGCCATGGTCGCCAACACCTTCAACGACCGTGGTCGCTCCCGAATTGCGCACGGCGAAGCGTTCACCCGCCATTCCGTTGAAGAACGCTTCTCCACTGGTCGCGCCATAGAGGGCGACGTTTCCGATGATGATGTTTTCTTCCGGAGCGAAGGTGGAAGCACGTGGCGGATAGACGATGAGTTTGCCTCCGGAAAGACCCTTGCCGACGTAATCGTTTGCCTCGCCTTCAAGCGTGATCGTGACGCCCTTGGCCAGGAAAGCACCGAGACTCTGGCCCGCGGAGCCCGCCAGTTGAATACGGACGGTGTCTTCGGGAAGGCCGTCAGAACCGTGACGGCGCGCAATCTCGCCGCTCAACATGGTTCCGACTGAGCGGTGGATGTTGCGTACTGGGAAATTTACTTCGACCGGCGATAGCGTGCTGAGGGCATCGCGGACTTGACCGAGAATTTGGTGATCGAGGGCCTGCTCGAGCCCGTGATCCTGATCGTGGACGCGACGCCTGGCGACGCGAGAGGGCACCGGCGGGTTGTAGAAGATCGCGGAAAAATCGAGGCCACGGGCCTTCCAGTGATCGACGGCCGGCTCCACGTCGAGGCAGTCGACGCGGCCTACCATTTCGTCGACGGTCCGGAAGCCCAAGTGCGCCATGTATTCGCGGACCTGCTCGGCGAGGAAGAAAAAGAAGTTAATCACGTGCTCGGGCTGCCCTTTGAATTGCTTGCGCAATTCTGGATCCTGAGTCGCAATGCCCACTGAACAAGTGTTCAGATGGCACTTGCGCATCATCACGCAGCCCATCGCGATCAACGGAGTGGTCGCGAAGCCGAATTCTTCCGCGCCCAACAGTGCCGCGATGACCACATCACGCCCCGTCTGCAGTTTGCCGTCGGTCTGCACACGGATGCGGCTACGGAGGTCGTTCAGCAACAAGACTTGCTGCGTCTCGGCCAGGCCGAGCTCCCAGGGGATGCCGGCGTGCTTGATCGAACTCAACGGGGATGCACCGGTACCACCGCTGTCGCCGCTGATCAGCACCACGTCAGCGTGAGCCTTCGCCACGCCCGCGGCTACCGTACCTACGCCAACTTCCGCGACCAGTTTCACGGCAATGCGAGCCTGCGGGTTGACATTCTTCAGGTCGTAGATAAGCTGCGCCAGGTCCTCGATCGAGTAGATGTCATGATGTGGGGGCGGAGAAATAAGACCGACGCCAGCGATCGAATGCCGCAGCCGCGCGATTACTTCGTCGACTTTGTGCCCTGGAAGCTGGCCACCCTCACCAGGCTTAGCCCCTTGCGCCATCTTGATCTGCAATTCATCGGCGTTGACCAAATAGTTCGCCGTCACGCCGAAGCGGGCCGAAGCCACTTGCTTCACTGCGCTGCGGCGCAGGTCGCCGTTCGTATCGGGACGGAAGCGCGCTTCATCTTCTCCACCTTCGCCGGTGTTGGACTTACCCCCGATACGGTTCATGGCGATAGCAAGGGTCTCGTGAGCTTCTTTGCTGATTGATCCAAACGACATTGCACCGGTGGTGAAGCGCTTGACGATTTCTTGGGCGGGCTCGACTTCCTCGATCGAGACTGGATTCTCGCTCGGCTTGAATTTCATCATGCCGCGCAGCGTGCAGAGATTAGCGCTCTGCTTGTCGATGAGCTCGGTGTACTCCTGAAATGTCTTGGGATTTGCTTCCCGAACCGCCTGCTGCAGCTTGCTGATGGTCAGCGGATTGAGCAGATGGTATTCGCCATTGACGCGCTGGTGATAACTGCCTCCGACGTTGAGTTCAGTCTCGAACTCGGTGAGCGGGCGGAAGGCGAACTCGTGTTTCAATTGGGCTTCTGAAGCGAGAACAGAGAGACCGATTCCTTCAAGGCGCGAGGTAGTACCGGCAAAGTATGAGTCGACCAGACCTTTGTTCAGGCCGATCGCTTCGAAAACTTGCGCGCCCTGATAACTCTGCAGGGTCGAAATCCCCATCTTGGAGAACGTCTTCAACAGGCCCTTATTCACGGCCTTGATGAAATGCTTCACGGCCACGTCGGGTGTGACGCCCTCTCCCAGATCTCCGCGCCAAGCAAGGTCTTCAACACTTTCGAGCGCGAGATAGGGATTGATGGCGCTCGCGCCATATCCACTCAGCAAGGCGAAGTGCATGACCTCGCGCGGCTCGCCGGATTCGGTGATCAACGCAATTTGCGTTCGCGTCTCTTCCCGCACCAGCAGGTTGTGAACCGCAGCCAATGCGAGCAGGCACGGAATGGGAGCGTAGTCTTTGTCGACGCCGCGATCAGAGAGGATGAGCAGCGAGTATCCAGCCTTCACCGAGCGCGAGGCCCGTTGACACAATTCGTCGAGCGCGCGCTGAAGCCCGGCTTCGCCTTCGCTGGCTCTGAAGAGCGCGGGCAGAGTTGTCGCCAGCAGGTCGCGGTTCGAAACGCGGCGCAATTTCTCCAATTCCCGGTTGGTCAGCAGCGGATGCGCCAGTTTCAACATGCCGCAGTGCTCTGGTGTCTCGTCGAGGATGTTCCCCTCGCTGCCGATGTAGCTGATGAGCGACATGACCAGTTCTTCGCGGATCGAATCAATCGGGGGATTCGTCACCTGAGCGAAGAGTTGCTTGAAGTAATTGAACAGCGACTGCGGCTTATTGGATAGGCACGCGAGCGGTGTGTCGGTGCCCATGGAGCCGATCGGCTCTTCTCCTGAGGTCGCCATCGGACCTAGGATCATCTTCAAATCTTCATCGCTATATCCGAAGGCGCGTTGGCGGCGCAGCACGGTCTCGGCGTCGGGATGGTGCATGCGCGAGGGCTCCGGCAACTGATCGATGATGATCTGATTTTCCGCCACCCACTCCGCATAAGGCTTCTGCGACGCCAGCTGTTTCTTGATCTCACGGTCAGAGATAATGCGGCCAGCGACAGTATCGACCAGGAACATTTTGCCGGGCTGCAGGCGCCCTTTGCGCTTCACCTGGTCAGGCGCAATGTCGAGCACACCGGCTTCAGAGGCCATCACGACGAGGTCATCATTGGTTACGACGTAACGTCCGGGGCGCAGGCCGTTGCGGTCGAGGGTGGCGCCGATGACGCGGCCGTCGGTGAAGGCGATCGCGGCCGGACCATCCCACGGTTCCATCAAACAGGCGTGGTATTCGTAGAAGGCGCGTTTCTCCGGCTTCATGTGCGGATTGCCGGCCCAGGCCTCAGGAATCAGCATGGCCATGACGTGCGGAATACTGCGTCCGGCTTGGAAAAGCAACTCGACAGCGTTATCGAAGTTGGCGGAATCGCTGCCGTCTGGAGAGATCACGGGAAAGAGTTTCTTCAGGTCATCACCGAACAGAGGCGAGGCCAGCAGAGACTGGCGCGCCTGCATCCAGTTGACATTGCCGCGGAGCGTATTGATCTCTCCGTTATGCGCAACGTAGCGGTAAGGATGGGCGCGCTGCCAACTCGGAAAAGTGTTGGTGGAGAACCGCTGATGCACCAGGCACAATGCGCTGGCAACGTCAGGGTCTGAAAGTTCGCGGTAAAAATTAGCGATCTGCGGGGCGAGCAGCAACCCCTTGTAAACGATCGTGCGACACGACAGAGACGGGATGTAGAACGCCTCGGCGTCCTCGATGCCGGATTCGCGCACTTCATTCTCGGCGCGCTTGCGCACGACATATAATTTGCGCTCGAAGGCATCTTCGCCCATGCCGGGTGCGCAGCCCACGAAGATTTGCTGGATATAAGGCTGCGAAGCCCGCGCCACGCGGCCGATCGCCGACGCGTAGGTCGGAGTATCGCGCCAACCCAACAACGCCAGCCCTTCTTCGCGCACGATGCGTTCGAGAATCCCTTCACACTGCAGGCGGGGATTCTTCTCAACGGGCAGAAAAATCATCCCGACGCCGTACGTTCCAGGCTGCGGCAGAGTGAACCCAAGTTTCTCGCACTCGCGCGCAAAGAACTTGTGCGGAACCTGAATGAGGACTCCGGCGCCGTCACCGGTTTCCGGGTCGCAGCCGCAGGCACCACGGTGCGCCAGGTTTAGAAGAACCTGAATCCCCTTACTGATGATGTCGTGGCTTTTCTCGCCGCGGATGCTGGCGACGAACCCGATCCCGCAGGCATCATGCTCGTGCGCGGGGTCGTAGAGACCCTGCGCCGGAGGCAGGCCGTGGTTCGGATTGCGATTCGTCACGTTGGAGGCTCTCCCTTGACGGGTTCAATTTGCTTCCCCAATCAGTTGTTTCTGGGCGTGCCCTGCGAGGCACCGGGGTGTCGCACACTTCAGCTCAGGAACAGACTTCCGAGAGTCCTTTAATACCGCGTGTCGGCGGGCAAGTACAATGCAGAATTTCGATGCAGGTCATGCAAATTTCAGGACGTAGTTCCGAGGACTCTCAGCAAGGGAAAAGGTCTGTTTCCGGGGGGAAGCAAGGAGCACGGCCGACGCACCCGTCGTGACTGGGGTTACGACTGCCGCGCGGATGATGTCACTCTGAACGGGTCTGGAGTCGCTTTTTTGGCACTGCAACGCTGCAACAAAAACACCTCGACAGCAGATCATCCCATCGACGGCCGGCTCCGTTTTGTGACCGCAAAATGCGTAGCGAACTTTCCTTGCACCCTCTACGTATGGAGTACCATGGGTACGCAAAAACGCCGAAGGAGACTACGGCTCCGACCCTCGAAAATGAAATCTCAAAGACGAATCTTCCTGCTCTGCTCGCTGCTGGGACTAGCCCTGTTGTGCACTGCTCAAGCCCCGGATAAGACCGCTGCTTCGACTGACTCTACGCCCAAGTATCGGAATGCCAGCTTGGCCATCGAGGACCGCGTGGCCGATCTGCTTTCGCGCATGACGCTGGAAGAAAAGGTCGAGCAGATCACGGGCGGAAGGCGTGCCGAGACCGAAGTTATCGATCCAACCGGCACGTACACCACTGAAACGGCTCGCGCGGTTCTTTCGCGATGGTGGGATCCCGATCTCGTCTTTCCAGCACGAAAGGCAGCCATTCTGCGTAACGGCGTGCAGCGTTATCTGCACGAGAAAACGCGGCTTGGCATCCCGGCGCTGTTCATGGGAGAGGCCCTGCACGGTTTCATGGAGTATGGCAGCACCAGTTTTCCGCAAGCGCTCGGATTGGCCAGCACGTGGGATCCCGAACTGGTGAATCATGTATTCACCGCCGCGGGAGACGAGGCCGGATCCAGAGGCATAGGCCAGGCTTTCTCTCCGGTTCTCGATATCGCGCGCGATCCCCGCTGGGGACGAACCGAAGAAACTTATGGGGAAGACCCTTTTCTTGCGGCGCGAATGGGAGTAGCTGCGATTACAGGGTTGCAGGGAGATTCGTTCTTCATTAATCGTCATCATGTCATCGCTACGGCGAAACACTTCGCTGCGCATGGCCAGCCTGAGGGAGGGACAAACACGGCCCCGGCAAACTTCTCGGAGCGCATCCTACGGGAGAACTTTCTGGTGCCGTTCGAGGCCGCAGTCCGCGAGGGCCGGGCGGGCAGCGTGATGGCTTCCTACAACGAAATCGACGGCATCCCTTCGCACATCAATCACTGGCTGCTGGACCGCGTGCTGCGCCAGGAGTGGGGATTCCGCGGCTACGTCACGTCTGACGGCAATGGGCTGCAGATGCTCGTTGACACACACCATGTGGCTACCGACAAGGCCGACGCCGCGCGTCTGGCCCTCGCCGCAGGAGTGGATTACGACTTGTCCGACGGTTCGGTTTATCGCACGCTCGTAGCTCAGGTCAAGCAGGGGATTGTGCCGGAGAGCGAAGTCGACAAGGCTGTGGCACGCGTTCTCGCGACGAAATTTCGGCTTGGGTTGTTCGATAATCCTTATGTCGATCCTGACTTTGCGGAAAAGATCACGAACAGCCCAGAACATCGTGCTCTTGCTCTGAAAGCTGCGCAGGAAGCCGTAGTGCTGTTGAAGAACGACAAGAACTTACTGCCGCTGGATTTGTCGAAGCTCAAAACTATCGCGGTGATCGGACCGAATGCCGATGGGCTTCATTTGGGCGGATACAGCCGCATGCCGTCGCATTCGGTCAGCATTCTTCAGGGAATCCGAGATCGCGTGGGAACGAAGGCCAACGTGCTCTATGCCGAAGGCTGCAAGATTACGGACGCGAAACCGGATTGGCACGGATGGTTTGCCAACGACGTAAGGCTGATCGACCCCGCCACCCAGCAGAACAGCGTGAAAGCTGCTGCCGACGCGGCGCGCAAGGCCGACGTCGCCATCCTGGTTGTGGGCGAAAATGAATCCACCAATCGCGAGGCCTGGGCGGAGAATCACTTGGGTGATCGCGATTCTCTCGATCTGCTCGGCGCTCAGAACGACCTGGTCAAGGCCGTAGTGGAGACGGGCACTCCGACGGTAGTTTTACTGATCAATGGACGCCCGCTTTCGATCAACTACATCGCGGAGAAAGTACCGGCGATTCTTGAGGGATGGTATCTCGGCCAGGAAGGTGGCACCGCCGCTGCCAATGTATTGTTCGGCGACGTGAATCCCGGCGGAAAGCTCCCGATTACGTTCCCACATTCGGTGGGCGATCTCCCCGACTTTTACAATCACAAGCCATCGGCCAACCGGACCTACGCCTTCAGCACCAGGAAACCCCTGTTTCCCTTCGGTTACGGGCTGAGTTATACGACATTTCATTTCGACAACTTGCGGGTTGAGCCTTCGCAGATCGAAGCAGCCGGAGAAACCAAAGTCAGCGTCGATGTCACGAATACGGGTTCGCGCGAAGGAGATGAAATCCCTCAGCTGTACGTACACCAGAAAATTGCCTCGGTGACCAGGCCGATAATGCAATTGGCGGGCTTCCGGCGGATCAAGCTTAAGCCAGGAGAGAAGAAAACGGTCGAATTTGCTGTCACCCCCGATATGCTTTCGATGTTGAACGTGGACATGCACCGGGTTGTGGAGCCGGGCGTATTCGAATTGATGGTCGGCCCGAGTTCGGACCAGACCAAGACAGTTGAACTGACGGTGGGCGGGGTTCGCGGCGCGAACGGAAAGCCGTCGCCGCCACCGCCGCCGGCGGGAACGGAGTCAGGGGTGGTCAGCAGTTTTGACGAAGGAAAAGTCTCGTCCAATTACGGATCGTGGATGGCGAACTCGGATGCGATGAACGGAGGCAAATCGACGGTAACGATGAAAATCTCGGAACCCGGAGCGAATAATTCCAAGGGCGCGCTGCAAGTGGAGGGCGAGATAGTAGCGGGGGCGCAGTTCCCCTGGGCGGGTGTTTTGTTTGCGCCTTCCGGCGAACTGGACGAGCCGGCCAATCTTTCGGCCAAGAAGAACATCAGCTTCTGGGCTAAAGGTGACGGCAGGACATATAGTCTCGCCGTGATGACTACGGCTACCGCGGGGCAGATACCCGCGTTCAAGACTTTCGTCGCGGGGCCGGAGTGGGAACAATATAGTTTCCCGATTTCCAGTTTCGCGACTGACGGGAGCGACCTGACCGGACTGGCGTTCGCTGGCGCGCAGCAGCCAGGCAAGTTTGAGTTTGAGATTGATCAAGTGGAAATTAAATAGCTTAAAGCGATGTCTCCCGTTCCTAGGAGTTCGTCCCGCAGTCACCTATTGCTTCCCCGGCCCTTGCGTTTGCTGTTCTGCGGTGAGGCGATCCACGATCTGGCGCTCCTTCGCGCCATCTTCTGGCCGGTGCAGGCGGTAGTAAAGCGTGGCCAATTCCACGTGCGGTTCCAGCCAATTGGGATCGTCTTTGACCAACTGTTCCAGTTGATGCGCTGCTGCTTCGTAGTCCCCTGAAGTGCTCTTTAGCATGGCGGACTCATAACGCGCCATGGAGTCCGTTGGCTTGAGCTGAAGTGCACGATCGAGATAGGACTTGGCGGTTTCCATCTCACGGCGTTTGTAGAGAATAGCTCCCAGATAAAGATTAGCTTCGAAGTCGTCGGGGTTTCGCTTCAATGCCTCGCGAAAAGCGGGCTCCGCCTCCTGCACCGCTCCGGTCTTGTCCCGGGCAGTTCCCACCAGGGTGTAAATATTCGGAAGCGAGGGGTTCAGCCGAAGCGCCTCTTCAAGATCCTTGCGAGCCCGTTCAAACTCATTCAGGTCGAGGAGGGTTGCGCCGGCCAGCAGGTAGGCATCGGCGCTGGGACCAGCCTGCGCCACTTTTTCAATATGCGTGATCCCCTCGCGCCGCTTGCCCGATTTGATCAGGGCCGATCCCAGCACGTATTCAAAATCCATGTTCTGCGCGTACTTCGTTTCGAGCGGCTCAAGCAACTGGAGCGCGGCATCCGGCTTGCCCACGCGCAGATCGCTGTCTCCCAGCAGGATCGCCACTCGAACGTCATCGGGGCTGGCATCGCGAAGAATTTCGAATTGCTCGCGGGCATTTTCGAAGTCGCCTTTCTTGTAGTAGGCAAGTGCCAGGTTCAACAGAACTGGATTCTTATCCTTCAAGGAAGGGAGCGCAGATCTGTAGGAAGCGATGGCTTCGTCGAATTGCCCGACGTGCACCAGGGCGGCGCCGAGATTCACTTTTGCCTGGACATCAGCAGGGCGCAGATCCAGAACTTTGCGATAATCGCGAATTGCCGCCGAAAAATCGCCATGCTGTTGCTCTTCGATTCCGCGCTGGAAAAGTTGATCAGGAGAAGCATCCTGAGCCGCTAAAATCCGCGGAAAAAGCATAAGCAAGACAGCCCATACCCGCATGAACACTAGGATAGCGCAGCGGCCAGCGCTGCGGACTGGCTAATTCGCGGGACGCTCCGGGAGCAATCCGAACAGCTTTTACCGTACCCCAACGGATGCGATAATAGAGCCAATAACGATGCCCAAGTCCGCGAGGTGATCTGTGGAACGCAGTCGATTTCGTTTAGAATTGTTTCTCTCGCTACTCCTCCTTTCTGCGAGTGGACTTCCCAAACTCACCGCTCAGGCGAGGACTTCGACTCCTGCTCCTCCATCGAACATTACCCGGCCCGATTCGATTCAAGACAGTGGACTCTACAACTACTGGGCGAACATGTCGTCTCAGGGTCGCGCCGGAGGAGTGCTTCTGGGCAGTCTCGCCGTAGAAGGCGGTCACCTGCCCTGGCAACCCTTGCTAGTCTCGGTGGATTGCAAGGGCAGCGTCGTGAACTCGACGCAAACCGATCTCCAGGGCAGATTCGTGATCACTTTCACAAATACGAAAGGAATCCCGGGCACGCCTCAGGACGCGCAGCGCCAGATGGAGACTCAGTATGAGGGATGCACGGTACAGGCGGCGCTCGCTGGATTCCGCTCCAGTTCCGTCACCATTACGCAGCACAACCTGCGGGATGATCCCAAACTCGCGACCATCATGCTTTCACCGGAAGGACGCGGGGGCGGCACCGAGCTTAGCAGCACCAGCGCCGCGGCTCCGGCAAACGCTCTGAAAGCATTCGAGAAGGCGCGGTCCGAGTGGCTGGAACAGAACCCCGATGGCGCCCAACACGATCTTGAAAAAGCGGTGAAGTTGTATCCGGCATTCGCCGAGGCGTGGTTGCAGATCGGCAAGCTCGAGGAAACGTCAGACCCAAAAAGCGCGCGAGACGCTTTCGCCAGGGCGGCGGCTGCGGACCCAAAATATGTCCTGCCTTACGAGCAACTGGCAGTGCTGGAAGCTCAGGATCAGAAGTGGAAGGAAACGGTGGACAACACGAGTCATGCCCTGCAGCTCGATCCCGCGGGCACTCCACAGCTGTGGTATTACGACTCGCTCGCAAAATTTCAGCTAGGCAAAACCGACGACTCGCAGGTGAGCGCAGAAAAGGCTCTGGCGATTGATCCCCGGCACACCGTGCCCAACATAGAGCAGCTGTTGGCCGTTATTCTCGCGCGCCAGGGGAATTTCGCGGGCGCCGTCGAGCATCTGAAGAATTGCCTGACGTATCTTCCGCCCGGAGCTAGCACTGATCTCGTGAAACAGCAGATCGCACAGATCGAACCGAAGGTGCCCGCGGCGAAGTAAGCGCTGCAAGGCGAGAAGCTCAGTGCGAGGGCTCAACCACGTTGAGAATCTGATCGGCGGGAACGTTTTGCAGAGTCTGCACGATTCCCGATGGCCAGTGAATCTCCACGGACTCGGCCCGATTGTCGGGACCAAGGCCAAAGTGTACCGGGCCGTCGCTTGACGAGGCGTAGCCGACGCTGGTCGTCATGTGGTTATATTGAGTCCCGCTTTTCGTAACCAGCTTGATGCGAGCGCCGATTCCGTCCCGGTTGCTTTTTGTTCCACGCAAAGCGATGTCGAACCAATGCCCGGACTTCTCGCTGCGATTCATCCAAATCTCCGCATCCTGCCCCAGGGCGGTAACTACCACGTCAACGCGGCCGTCACCGTCAAAGTCACCGAAGGCGAGGCCGCGATGGCGGGCCGCAGGCGCTGCCGTCAATCCCGCTTCTTCTGTCAGCGGCAACCACTTTCCGCCGGCACCCATATTGCGGAACACCGTGTTCGGCTGATCGACGGGCTGGCCGGGTTGCGAAATCGACTCGACATGGCCGCGGCTTACGAATAGATCTTTCCACCCGTCGTTGTCCAAGTCATATGTTCCGACACCGAAACCGGACATTTGCCGGCTGGGATCCCTCATTCCACTCTCGGTGGTGACTTCGCGGAAGCCGCCTTTTCCGGTGTTTTGAAAGATGGGAAAGGTCTGGTTGTTCAACGCAACGAAAACGATGTCCGGGTAGCCATCGTTATTGATGTCGCGAAAGTCGAGACCCATGCCGGAGATAAAGCTGCCGTCCTCAGTGAGTGCGACTCCTACATCGAAGGCGACCTCGTCGAACTTGTTTCCAGCATTGTGAAACAGCGAATTGTAGGAAGCGTCGTTGGTGACAAACAGGTCGGGACGGCCATCCAAATCGTAGTCCGCCAGACCCACGCCCATCCCTTTTCCGGGGTGGCTGCGAAGACCCCATTCTTTCGAAACGTCTTTGAACGTTCCGTCGCCATTGTTCAGAAAAAGCTGGTTGGGCTGGCCCTTGTAAAACTTCGGGCTGCAATAGTCCGCCACGCCTTGAATCGCGCACAGCGGCTTGTCAGAGTACGTCCACTGCATGTAGTTGACGACGAAGAGGTCGAGCAGGCCGTCGTTGTTTACGTCGACCCAGACGGCTGTGATCGACCAGAGAGGGCCAAACTCAGGGTCGGGACGGTTCAAGCTCGTGTCCAGCCCCGACTTCACCGTAACGTCAGTAAAAGTGCCATTGCCGTTGTTGTGGTAGAGCGTGCTGTGATGCAGTCCGGCGACGAAGAGATCGGGATGGCCGTCGTTGTCGTAATCCCCGACCGCGACACCCATGTCGTACCCGGTGCCGGCCAGTCCCGCGGCGTCCGTCACATCGGTGAACCCGCCGTTGCCGTCATTGCGGAAGAGTCTGTCGCGGTACTTTGGGGAGTCTTTCTTCACGGTTGCGATGTTGGCGCCGTTTGTGAAGAAAATGTCAGGACGCCCGTCGCCGTTGTAATCGAACACCGCAACCCCTCCAGGCATGGTTTCAGGAGCGTTCTTGGCCGGAGTTTCGTCGTTTTCGAGGCGGAATGGGATTCGCTTCAACTCGAACTTGATGGGGCTGGGAGCGGGGGTTGCCTGCAGCAGGAGGACGGCGGCGACCACCAAGAGCGAAGCAATAACGGTGCGGCAAGTCCCTCGAAGAAACATTCGCGTAGAAGAAAAGAAGGGGTGGCTTGCGCCACCCCTCTGGATTGTAACCGTCGCCAGCGTCTAGAAGAAGTACTTGACAGCGAACAGTAGCTGACGGCTGCCGGTCTTGAAGGCCGGTTTGCCCGTCAGGCTGGTGTTGGTGTTGGTCGGGGAAAGGCTGGTTGCCGTGAAATTACAGACCCCGTTGTTCACAGTCAAGCCGAGGAAAGCACATTCGTTGCCAGCACTCCCCGTCGCTGTACCGCTGATGGGCACGCTGTAGTTCTGCGCGAAGTTGAGCGATTCGTCAAAGTTACCGGCGAGTCCGAACTGCCCCAGCGGGTGATTCAGCCAGTTGGTAGCTGAGAGGCGGAACTGGATCTTCTGCCGCTCGGTGATCTGGAAGTTCTTGAAAACCGCCAGATCGCTGTCAAAGTAGGATGGGTTGCGGACGTAGGGCCATATCAGGGTTCCCTGCTGCCCATACGCCGGAGGCGCAAAGCAGGTGGGATTGAAATATTGCCCCTTCCCGTGGTTCCGCGGGTCGCAGGTGAGTTGCGGCAAGAGCAATCCGCCCCCTGACCCGCCGTATGCGTTCGTACCCAGCCACGTTTGTTGGCTCACTGCGGTTGACTTTAATCCGTTAGGCAGAAGAATGCTGTTGTCCGGAAGATCCGGTGCACCGAGGCTCGGAACCGTGACCGTCGGATATGCGGTATTGAAACCCCCATTCACGGTCGGCTGGAAGGGCGATCCCATCTGGTATGTGGTGTAGGTAGATAACTGCCAGCCGTTGACCGCGCCGCCAACGATGCGGTTGCCATGGAAAAGCTTGGGTAGGTTCCACACCGCCGAGACGTTGAGGATCTGCGTGTGGTCGAACGCCAGCGGACCATAATTGTTCTTGATGTTGTAGGGATCGACGGTGGTGCCATCGGTCGGTCCATTGTCGGATTGGCCGTCGCGGATACCGAGCACTTTGCTGAAGGTGTAGTTGGTCAGGAAAGTAATCGGGCCGGACTGCTTTTGCCACGACATCTGCAGTGAGTTGTAGTTGGCGTAGCTGCCGTGGGTGATCAGGTTGACGTTGGTGTAGTTCTTCAGCGGCCGGAAGTGATTCTCGGAAAAGCCATTGCCGTTCGCAACAAGCTCCTCGGTCACGTAGGACGAACTCGAGGCACAGAGTGTGGAGTTTTGGTTCGGGTTCCCGCTGGTGTTGCCTCCCGGCACCCCATTGCTGCAGGTTGGCGGAGCGGGAGAAACCGGGATGCCTAGCACTGGGTCGGGCAGGAAGAAACCGCCTGGAACAAAGTTATTGGCGTTGTCAAGGCCGCCGTTGTTGCCATTGACTAGGAGGTTTGTGCTCTTGTTTCCGACATACGAAATCTCGAACACGGAGCGCCATGGCAGAGCCTGCGAGATGGTGATATTCCAATCCATGACTTGCGGCGTGCGGTTATCCCCCAGCGAAAAGGCCGACACAGTAGCGCCATTGCCGGTAGCAGTGACAAACGAACTCAGAGATTGGGTCGAGGGAGGCGTATAGAACCCAGGAGCATCGATCTCAGCATATCCGCCGGTCCCTGTGGCGGAGTTATAGGGGCTGGTTGGCGGACTTTGGGCAGTAAACTGGCCCGCCGCTGCGCCCACCGGACCACCTACGTCGTTGACCGCAAACTGATAGCGGAACCACGCTACGCCGGCGCGAAGCACAGTCTTGCCGGTTCCGAAAATGTCGTAGGCCATGCCAACGCGAGGCTCGTAGTAAAACAGTGGCGACTTCAAGCCAGAAAGCGGAATGTTGCTGTTCGTAGCATGGAAGAGCAGTCCTGTGTTAGCCGGTGCGGACGCCGTGTTGTCGTAGGTGGCAGGGTTCCAGACCGCCATTCCGTTGGGCGGGCCGTACCACTGGCCGACGTGGTCGAGGCGCAAACCGTAGTTAAGGGTCAATTGGCGGTTCGCCTTGTACGAGTCCTGTCCATAAATCGACCATTGATGGAACTTGATGTCGAAGGTCGGGATTATGTTCTGCTGCTGGTAGTTGCCATTGACTCCGAGCAGGAAGTCAGCGACCACGTTGCCGGTGTCGTTCGCTCCCCAGCCGACATTGTAGTTGCCCTGGTCGCCCAGCTGTAAGCCCGCGCTCGATTGAACGTTCTCGCTGGTGTCCCAGTAGAACCCGGCTTTCAAAGTGTGCTCTCCGACAACCTTGGTGAAGTTATCGTAAAATGACGGATCCTTCTTGATGCCACCGAATTCGTTCTTGCCACTGAGAGCTCCCTCGAAGGAAAACTCGTCGATGTTGGGAACTGCTCCACCCCAGGGGCCCTCGATATTGGGGATCTGACTGGTGGTGTGGCCGTATAGTCCGGTGACGTTGAATCCCAGGTTGGTACGATCCACTGCCTTGGCATTGGCCAGGCTGCTGGGATTGATGTAGCGAGCATATGTGAACACCACTTCGTTGGTGGTAGTCGGACTGAACACGTGCGTAAAGTTCGACATGATGTCTTGCGACGTGGTGGGCGCGGTTACGTTCGAGGGATACGGCAGAGTCCACGGTGGAGTCCACCACACGCCAACGGGATGCACGTCAGTTTCAATCTGGCGAGTGTAAGACACGGTCAGCTTGCTGTTGTCGCTGATCGCATAATCAACTTTGCCCGTCGCTTCCCAACGATTTTGCGGAGTGTTGGGTGTGTACTGGAAATTGTTGTAGCCATTTGAGGGGGCGGGCAGAATATTGGAAAGCGGATAGGACGCAAAGATGCCGTGTTTGCCGTCGGGAGTCCCACCCGTCAGGTTCGGGTCGAACTGGGAAGGCGAGATCATGTTGGCACCGGAACAAGTCGGGCAGGCCGGTAGACCGAAAGGAATGTCGTAAGCGTATCCGTAATTTGAATTCCCCTGCAGAGCCTTGAGCAGCGGCGTATTTACCCCGCCCACGATACCTGGCTGGCCGTTGATCGTCGTTTCTGTAAAGTCACCCGCCCTTTGTTCCACCGTCGGCACGTTGTAGTTAATGGGAGCGATCGCGGGCTGCTGCTTCATGTATTCATAGCCAGCCCAGAAGAACAGCTTCTTGCGGCTCTTATTGAAATCGGTACCCGGGATAATGATCGGGCCGCCGATATTGCCGCCCGGATAATAGAAATGTGCCGGAGGCTCAAGAGAATTGGAGAACTGACTAGCCGGCGTCGTGGGATTCCCGGCGATGTCGCTCAAAAACTGGGTCCTGGTGTAGGCGTCCCAAGAGTTGAATATGCTGTTGCGGGCGTAGAAGTAGCCTTCTCCGTGGAATGCGCTGGTGCCGCTTTTGCTGTATGCCTCGAAGATCACCGGTCCCTTGGCGTATTCAGCGCTGTAGGACGACATCAGCACCTTGACTTCGGAAACCATGTCCTGGTTGATGTTGGCGATCTGAGTTCCGGCATTGCCGGGGTCGACGAGATTGGCGCCGTCGAGCATGAACGCGATTGCGCCGTTGGGCTGGGTGCCGTTCGCCGAATAAGCGCCGACCGGGCCGTTGTTCGAGCCGACCAATTGGGCATTAAAACTCGATCCCTGCGTGCCGCCGTTGGCGAGCGCCATGCCCGGCATGAGCTTCAGCAATTCGCCAGCGTCGCGACCGACGATGGGAACTTCTTCGACCAATTGCGTGTTCAGCGTGGTGCTGACTTCCGCGTTATCAGGAATGACCGCGTCTGCTCCCGCCTTGATTTCAACAGTCTCGCTGACCTGTCCGATCTGGAGCTTGATATTCGAGATCGAGTGGCTCTCGCCCTGAGACATATTGATTCCGGTTTGCTGCCAGCTCTTGAAGCCTGCCGCCTCAACCGTGACGCTGTAAACTCCGGGAGGCACGGCAGTCACTGAAAACACACCGACGCCATTCGACACGGTCGTTCGAAGGTCGCCCGAGGCCTCGTTCTTCAAGGACACTTTGGCATTCGGAACCGCAGCGCCGACGGCATCATAGACCGTGCCGCTCAACGTACCGGTTAGCTGCTGGCCGAAGCAAAGCGAGGCCAACAGGGTGAATGCGAGCAGCCACATGGCCGCCAGAATTGTCTTCTTAAAAGAAGAGATTTCAAACGCTGAAATCATTACGTCCCTCCCCGGATATTGCCGGGCAAATCGCCCAGAAGCTGCCTCAGGCGGTCCCCTTTGCCCATACCTGTAAAAGGTCTAATAGAAAGACACTAGTACAGGCAGGGCAACTTTTAACCTTGGTCGGCACTCACTGTCAAGAAAAAAACGATTTTCTTGGGGAATTGGTGCGCTTAAGGGACTTCGGGAGTAAACTAAGGCGATTTTCGGGTTGGGAAGGTCGGCGAGACTGCTAGACTCAACCGGAAATCGGCCTTGGGGGTGTGTATGTGTGCAAGAATTTTCCTCGTTCTGGGCTTCAGCATCCTGGCCGGATTCTCCCAACTGCAAGCGCAAACCAAGTCTCCTTCGAAATCTGACAGTGCTGTCGCGCAGGGGCATCCAGTCATCCACGCCACAACCCGGGAAGTTGTTCTGGATATGGTGGTGCGCGATAAACATCACCACGCGGTCACCGACCTACGTCCCGAAGAGATCGAAGTCTACGAGGATGGTGTGCGGCAGAGTGTTCGATCGTTCCGCAGCATTCAAGGTATAGAGCAACTGCAAAGGGAACGCGCCGCGGGAGCCAATCAGGAAGCCAGCGAAACGCGAATGACTCCAACTGGAGCGAACACGACGACGCCGAGCGAAACGCCTCATGCGCTGAATTCGATGCGGCAAGTGAATTTCGTCTCAGTCGTATTCGCCGGCATCGCGCCCTTGAACCTGGAATTTGCACGGCGAGCCGTTCTGGAATTTCTGAAGAGTGACAATTTACCGAATACCTACGTGACGATTTACAAGCTCGATCGGACGCTCAACGTCGTGCAGGCTTTCAGCAGCGATAAAGATGCGCTCGCCAAGGGCGTAGATATCGCCGCGAAAGGTCTGAGTGCAAAGAGCGGGATGAGTTCTTCGGCCCAGGTGGCCAGCGCGAGTTTTGCATCACTACAGGCCACTGCGTCCAACATTCTTGCCCAGCCGATCACCGGGGCGGCGGGCGCTGCCACAGCACAAGCCGTGCAGAATGACCTCACGAACCCGTTGCCGGCGATGGTGCAAGATCCGCTTTGGGCCGCGAACGCCGCCTCGCAGGACGCTTCCGTAGCCCTTGGAAACGCGCTCATCGTACAAGCCAACCTGGCAAAAGGATTGCGATTCGTAGACAGTTTGTCGGACGGCATGAATGCGATGGACTCACTGCACGCATTAGTGCGCAGTGAGGAGACACTGCCCGGCCGCAAAGTTGTGTTGTACCTGGCAGATGGTTTGACCTTTCCGGTGAACCGGCGCGATGTTGTCGACAACCTCATCAGCTATGCCAACCAGGCGGGTGTGTCGTTTTACACCATTGATACTCGCGGATTGAATGTGGAAGATCCCGTGATGGAAGCCCTGGCCCTGCAGAAGCGCAGCGGGGCCGAGAGTTCGGCGCAGACTTCTGATCCACATTCGGGACATTTCGAGGACGATGACGTACAGCTGACGGCCGTGGCCAGCGGGCAACTGGCGATGCGGGAATTAGCCGAGTCTACCGGCGGCTTCGCGGTCACGAACACCAACGAAATTTCCCTCCCCATGCAACATATGATGGAGGACATACGAACCCACTATGAAGTGGCGTATTCTCCAACGTCGACTGTGTACGACGGGCACTTTCGCAAAATCGAAGTAAAGATCAGCCGGCCCAAAGTCACGCTTCAGACTCGAAAAGGTTATTTTGCCGTACCTGAACTGAATGGAGAACCGCTGCAACCATTTGAACTCCTCGCTCTCAATGCGATGAATGCGACCCCGGCCCCGATTGAGTTCCCTTACCAGGTAGCGGCAATGAAATTCCGTCCCGGACAAGACGGCGTGGAATATGAGGTGACGTTTGAAATCCCGTTGTCGGGGCTGAAAGTCCTCGCCAACGAGAAGACGGGAAAATCTCGCGTGCAGGCAGCGCTGGTAGCGTTGATCCATGACGACAGCGGGGCAGTCGTGGGAAAGGTGAGCCGGGAACTAGCCCGCGAAGCGCCAAACAGCGAATTGGCGCAGATGGAGAGTGATCGCATTCTCTACGCCGAGCCCGTTGAGTTGCGTCCCGGACATTATGTGATCGACGCGGCTGTAACGGATGAGGAGACGGGCAAGACATCGGTGAAGCGCCTGGCAGTTTTTGTTCCTCGCGCCAACAGTTTGGCCGTCAGTTCTCTCGGGCTGGTACGTCGCTTTGATCCAATGAGCGAACCGCACGAAGTCGTCAGTCCTTTTGAGTTGGAGAATGGCCGGGTCACGCCCACGCTGGTGGATTCAGTGGCTCCGGGTGATCCGGTGAGCCTTTATTTCGTCGTTTATCCCGGCAAGGTTGCCGCCGATGGACTGAAGGTGACGCTCGATCTGTTGCAAGATGGCCGGGAAATCGCGCGCAAGCCTCTTAATCTCGGAGCGCCCGGAGCCGATGGCTCGATTCCCATGGTGGTGAATCTCTCTCCGGGCCCGGGGCAGTGCGATGTTCTGGTGACGGCCCAGCAGGGAACGGCGGTAGCGCAGTCGAGTTTCTCTGTTCGAGTTCAATGAAACAAGGCTGAATGAACATGTTCGACGAAGCGCTTGACGAACAATAGCTGTTTCGGGGCTGATTGACGAAGGTTGACCTTCGCCGTTGGCCCCGGGTTAAAATGACGGTCGCCTGAACCCCTGCGGGCAGCCGGAGTATCTCCTCATGGTTGCAGTCGTTCCGCCTCGAGCGCGCGTTCTGGTGCTGGCTCTTCTCTGGACATTCCCTGCAAGTTCTCAGATCGCTCAACAGAACGCACCCGCTCCTTCTCAACAGAAAACGGAAATGTCCGAAAAGCAGGACGGCGACATTATTTTCAAAGCGGCCGTCCGGCGCGTAATCGTCGACGTTGTGGTAACCGGCACGGATGGAAAGCCGGTTTCCGGCCTCAAGGCCGCCGATTTTTCTGTCGCAGAAGATGGCAAGCCGCAAAAAGTCCTTTCCTTCGATGCTCACGATTTTGATCCGGTCCCGGAATCACTTCCGAAACGCCCCAACTTGCCAGTCAACACTTTCATAAATCTGCCGTCCGGACCCGAGCGCGGTCCGCTCTATGTGTTGCTGCTGGATTTGCTCAACATGGAGGTCGACGACCAGCCCGCGGCGCGAAAGCAACTCTACGAGTTCGCCCTCAGCAAGCCGCTGGGCACGCGTTTTGCCGTGTTCGTCTTGGGCGATGGACTTCATCTTGTGCAGGGATTCACCGAAGACCGGAACTTGCTCGCCAGCGCTCTGGATCCCAAAAGTCCGCGCTCGCATCTGCCGCGGATCTTTCTGTATGCCGACAATTTTCGGCCCTTTTATTCCGTCCCCCGCGTATTGATCGGCCTCACGAGATATGTCGGCGATCTTCCAGGCCGCAAGAACATCATCTGGTTTTCAGGATCGTTTCCCTCCTCGATTCTGTCCAGCGGGGGTAGCAGCTCCGAAGCCGAGAGCTTCCACCAGGAGGTCAAAGAGGCTACCGACGCCATGGCTCGCGCGCAGATCTCGGTGTACCCCGTCGACAGTCATGGGGTGGTGGTCACGGGTGCGGGGACCGGTACGCAAGCACGCGGCATTGGTAATTCAAGAGTGATGGCCTCAAATGGAATGAGCACTCCAGATCCCATCGCGTCTACCGGAATGGGCGGGGGAAATCCCTCGGACTTTGCCCTCAATGCCCGGTACATGACCGAAGACGCACTCGCCTATGCAACCGGGGGCCGTGCGTTCCACAGCACAAACAATCTGGTGAGTGCGCTCACCGAGGTTACCGAAGCCGGGGGCCGCTACTACACTTTGACGTACGCTCCCACCAACCAGGACTACAACGGCCAGCAGCGCAACATCCACGTGGAGCTTGCGAAGCGCGGCTATTCCCTGGCTTATCGCCGTGTCTACTATGGGAGTCCTTCTTTCGTCGAGCCTGGATCTTCGGGCCAGAAGAGTGCATCTACGGAGATGGCCGCGATCCGGCAAGAAGCAGATTCGCTGAATGTTCACATGAAATCTGGCGCGCCGATCGTGCACCAGTTGTTGTTCCGCGTCCATGTCCACCCCTTGGGGCGTCCTGCGAAGGCCACCCCGGAGCAGATGGCAAAACTGGCAGGTGAAGCCTCTCCAACTGTGGATGGGAAGAGTGCCCCGGCCAAATCGCGGCGGCCGATCGAACTTCAGACCTACGAAATCAACTACGCCATCGCGGCCCGTAGAAAAACTCTAGAAGTAGCTGCTACCGCCTTCGGCGACGACGGAAAGGCGCTCAATGGCGTGGTGCAGCGAGTCGACGAAGATGAATCCGCGCTCGTTGACGAAGAAAGCCACGAAGGCATCTATCGCATCCAACAGCGTATCGATGTGCCCACAGCCGCAGTCTCAATTCGCATCGGAGTACGAGACCTGAAAACGGATAATGTCGGCGCGCTGGAAGTGAGGCTGCCGCTCGCGCGCGAGGCGCCGACCGCCGACGCTTCCGTACTCCCTGCAGCAGCACAGTCACAGGCGGAAAATCGTTAGAAGGTCGGTTCGGATGACGTGCTATATTCCGTCATGAATGCGCCAGGCAGTGATGGGATCTGAAACGGGCGATAAAAAGAGTCTATCTTCTGTCCAGCGAGAATGGGTTCTTGTCGGGCTTCTGCTCTTGATCCCTTTCTTGTCCAAGCTGCTCGCCGCCGCCCAATCCAATCAACCCGGCTTCCAAGATCTGGTGGCCAGCGCAACCACGGCCCGCGAGCGGAACGACGTTCCTCGCGCCATCGAACTGTACAGCCAGGCCGTGCAAATGAATTCCCGATGGCCCGACGGTTGGTGGTTTCTGGGGACTCTCCAATATGGTACCGGCGAGTTCGCCGCGGCGCGTGACGCTCTATCGCAATACATCAGCCTCACTCCGAATGCCGGACCGGCTACGGCTATGCGCGGACTGTGCGAGTTTGAAACCGGCCAATATTCGGATTCGCTGAAGGATATTCAGCGCGGGCTGTCGATGGGTGCGGCCAACCAGCCGCGCAACGAAAAGATTCTCCGCTACCATGAAGCACTGCTCCTTACGCGCGGCGGCAGATTCGAGGACGCGCTGCGCGCCTTCGCTTTTTTCACCAGCGATCCTGATCCAAACCCCGAATTCTTTCTGGGCCTGGGGCTCGCCGGTTTGCGCACTCCAGTGCTTCCCAAAGAGTTGCGAGCCGACCGGCAGGAGTTATACGCCAGCGCGGGCAAAGCAGCTTTCGACTACATGAAGGGCAATGACGAAACTGCCCGTACGGATTTTCGACGGCTCTTCGAGCAATTCCCCACGGCACCGAACACACACTACCTCTACGGATATTTGCTTTATGCGACGGATCCGGATGCAGCCTTGGTCGAACTCAAGCACGAGCTAGAGGTCGATCCTTCGAACGCAGCCGCCGAAGTAATGCTGGCGTGGATCCCTCTCATGCAGAATCACGCCGCGGAAGCATTGCCGTATGCTCAAAAGGCAGTCGCGGCGGATCCCACGCTTTCGAGCGGCCAACTCGTACTTGGCCGCGCTCTGTCCGAAACAGGCAATCCCAAGGACGGCATCGAGCACTTGGAAAAAACGGAAATGCTGCAACCTAATGATCTTGAAGTTCACCTGGCGCTGGCCCGCGCCTATTCAGAAGCGGGCCGCAAGGAAGACGCGCGGCGCGAGCGTCTGCTGTGCCTCGAGATGACCAAGAATGAGACGAAACCGGCTCTTCATCCTTAGCGCGCTGTTGATTTCGATCGCCGCAATCTCAGCCTGGGCCCAAGGGTCAGCGGTCGGTCCGGAATCTGCGTGCGTGTCGTGCCACCGGGCTCAGTCGGAGACCCAGCCGCAAACGCCAATGGCGCGCGCGCTGCAACTCCCCGATACCAATCCGACGCTGAAAAATCATCCGAAGCTCGCGACCCGCAAGGGAGCTTATAGCTATACGGTGGAAACGCACGGCAATGAAAGTACGTACAACGTAAGCGACGGAACGCGCACCATATCGATCCCGATCCATTGGAATTTCGGCGAGGGTGCACAGACCTGGGTTCTGGAGCGCGACGGGCATCGCTACGAAAGCACGGTCAGTTTCTATCCGTCGATTGCCGGCCTCGACTACACGACGGGAGACGAAGATCTGAAACCTCACACGCTTGAAGACGCGATCGGGCGCGAGATCGCAATGCGCGAAACCAAAGTCTGCTTCGGATGCCACGCTACGAATTCCTTCTCCAATGGCAAGATGGCCTTTGATTCCCTCCGCCCCGGAGTGAGATGCGAGCATTGTCACATTGGGGCAACCGCGCACGTGAGCGACACAGTCAACGGCGACCTCAGTTCAGTTCCACCAGACCTGCGCAAACTGCCGGCAGAGGATATTTCGAATTTCTGCGGCCAATGTCACCGCACGTGGGAGACTGTGGTGCGCAATCACTGGCGGGGCGAACTCACGGTCCGCTTCCAGCCCTACCGCCTGGCCAATAGCAGGTGCTTCGACGGTGCGGACGCGCGCATCAGTTGCATCGCCTGTCATGATCCGCATCAGGATGTGGTACGCAAGGACGCATCGTATGACACCAACTGTCTCGCGTGTCATTCGCCCGCGACCGCGGATTCCACGACTACGGCGTCGAAGGCCGCGCGCACGCATCCGAAAATCTGCCCCGTCGCGAAAGCCGATTGTGTGAGCTGTCATATGCCGAAGGTGAAGCTGCCCAACGGACTCATGACGTTTACCGATCATCAGATTCGGGTGGTAAAAGCCGGCGAGCCATTTCCCAACTAGAAGCGCCGAGCCCGGAAAGGCGGCCGCATTAGCCCCGCACGTAAGTGCGGGGAAAGGACGCGGACATAAGAGCGATTCCCCGAAAGGGGGCGCACCCTGACACACTCTCTACCGGGCTTTCGCATCCGCGTAAATCCCAATCCTGTGATTGCGAACCTTTGGCTCTAAGTGTTGTCCATTGGTATTGGAGAAAAGCACTTTGGATTGCTGAAGCGGCATGTGGCAATCGATGCAGTTGCTGGAGATCTGATCGCCCAATTTCGCATGTTCTCCGCATTGTTTGGGCTCATGACAGGTCAAACAATGCGAGGAAAACGCGGCCGCGTCGCGCTGCGTGGTGTGGACATCGTGGCAAGTGGTGCAGGTCATGGTTGTGCTTGATTGAAAGCATCGGCTTCTCCGCAACAATTGCACCTGGCTGCCGTGAACGTCCACATCGTCCTCGGGGCTCGAGTAAGGAATATCGATGTAGTCCTCCAGAGCGTTCCCCGGAAGAAATGACAACGAAGGAGCAATCGGCGTTCCGTTGCCGGAGTGACATAAACCGCACACATCGATTTGCCGGTCGCGCGATAGTTTGGCCGGATTCACAATCGCGTCGGAAGCGCCGACAGGAAGCGCCTTCGAGCCCTGCGGATGTGAGTGCAGCGCGACGTGCTCGCGTCCCGGCCCATGACACTTCTCGCAGGTGATACCGAGCACCAGGCTGCCTTTGCGGTATCGATTCACCGGCGGCGGCATCCACTCAAACGAGCTGGCGTGACATTCCAGACAGCGTGGAATGATCGCTTTATCGAAATGCGGCGAGCCGTCCGGGTAGCTGGGACTGTTCACCCAACTGTTGGTTTCCGTCCAATAGGTAACCGGCAATTGAAAGAGTTGATCGCCCTTCCAGAAAAGATAGCTCTGCCCTTTTCGCGGCATGCCGGCCACGATGTCGATCCGCTCAGTGCGTGTGATCTTCTTCCCTTCCCCCGGCTCCTCGACGGCGCTCTGAAAGTAACCGTTGGGACCTGTGGTCATCTCGAAATGAAGATATGGGTTGGAGGTCTTCAGGATGTTTGTGTCCGGCGTGAAGCTGCCTTTCACCGTGAGCGGACTCGGCCAGCTGGTCGCCCAATGATGAGCGGTCTGGTGATATGTGTTGGACTTTTCCAGGTGGCACGAACGGCAGGCTTCGTCTCCGACGAAGTCACGGCGGGCAGGTGGCTTCTTCTCCGCGGAAGCGCGAGAGGAGTGCGGCGGCTGGCTGGGTTCCTGAGATGCCGGCATCACCAGAAGAAATAAGAGCAGAAAGCAAAACAACAATCGTTAGAATTCAGGAATGGCTTCGCCCCATAACGATTCCATCTCCTTCCTGACGCCCCAGCGATCCCGAGATCTCTTGCAGGTCTTGCGATGCCTCTATTATGCTCAAGTCGCGGGACACTGTCACTCCGTGGGGTTTCGCCGGATCGATCGCCGGCATTGCAATGCATTCGAAGATTGGGAAAGCAGCACTGGTATTGGCGTGCATTCTGGCTGCGGCTCCATGGGTTCCTGCCTGTACTGGTCCTGCGGCGCTTGAGGCCAAAGTTAAGGCGCATCCCGACGCCGATACCTACACCGAAATCGGAAACTGGTTTGGCGATCGCAAGGAATATGATTGCGCGCTGGAGGCGTTTCAGAGTGCGCTCAAGTTAGAACCAGGCTCTGCCAAACTTTACTATCTGGTTGGCCTCACGTTTTATGCCTCCAACCGTCCCGCGGAAGCGCTCAAGCCCCTGGAGCAATCCATTTTTCTCATGCCGGAAGTCCTCAAGCCCCACCTGCTGCTGGGGTCTGCGCTTGAGCAACTGCACCGCCCGCGGGACGCCCGCAGGGCTTGGGAAGCCGCGTTGCAGATCGATCACCTGTCGACCGAAGCACTCGACGGAATCAGCAAGTCCCTGATGGAGGAGGGCGACTTCAATTCCGCAATCGAGGTTCTGCGCGAGGCTCCGCGCAACGAAACTCTGACCCTCGACCTGGCTCTGGCATACGGCAGAGCCAACCTGCTCGACAATGCCTCAGAAGTTCTCACCAAATTCCTCCAGAAAAATCCATCGTCTCTGCCGGCAACTGCCGCGCTGGTGACAGTCCTGGTCAGGCAAGTGCACTACCAGGAAGCCTCTCATCTCGCGGAAAAATCGGCGCGACTTCATCCCGGAAATCTGGAAGCGCAGCGGCTTTATCTGCGGGTTCTTGTGCTCAACGGCGATTTTGTTCCGGCCCGACCGCTCGCGCGCCGGCTGCTTGCAGCTCATCCCCATGATTTCGATTTTCTGTACCTGAACGGAATTCTCGAAAATCAGGCTGGAGAATTCGCCGCCGGCCGCGGTCATCTGGAAGAGGCGGTCGCTCTTGATCCCAACCATTACAACGCACACTACAATCTCGCGCTCGCTTTGATCGAACTCAAACAATACCCGGAAGCGCGCCAACATCTAGAGAAATCGTTGCAGCTGGGCGCGACCGAACCCGAGATTCGCTTCAAATATGCGTCAGTACTGCGCAATCTCGGCGAAACGGAATTGGCGAAGCAGCAGCTCGAGATTTATCAACAACAGTTGCAGACAAATCAGAAACACGCACTTGCTGCCAGCAAGACGGCGCAAGGGGACAAGGAGCTTGCGACCGGGGATCCACAAAAAGCAGTTGCGGACTACCGTGAAGCCGTCGAGGCGAAACCTGACGACGCGCAGCTCGCTTACAAACTAGCGCTCGCCCTCGACAAAGCTGGAGATACCGCAGCCGAAACACAGACGCTGGAGCAGGTGATCAAGATCGATCCTGGATTTGCTCTGGCGCATAACCAACTCGGCTACCTGGCCTCGCGCAGCGGTGACTCTGCTTCCGCGGAAGAGCACTTCCGTTCCGCCGTGCGTTCCGCACCCAACTACACTCAGGCGTGGGTCAGTCTGGCGGCAACGCTGGCCATGCAATCCCGCTTCAACGAGGCGCAGGAGGCGCTGGCCAGCGCCCTCAAGATCGAGCCGGACAACAAAGAAGCTCTTCAACTCCGCAAGGATCTCACCGCCGCACAAGAGCAGCGCTGAAATACAATCCAACCAGACCCAAGGATGAAGTCGGGATGACAGACCGGAAGCTCAATCGCTGGACACGCCGCCGCCTGCTGCAAACACTGCCGGCGATGCTGGCGCCTGCGCTACTTCCAGCAGAGTTTCGCGGCGTACTGGAATCAACGAACATTCAATCAAAGAACGCTCAATCAAAGAGTGTCGAGTCAAAGGCTGGTCCGTCCGCAACCGCGAAATCAACGAGCGTCAAGCCGGCAAAGACTGCTCCATTTTCGCGTTTCGTTGACGTCAGCGAGACTGCCGGCCTCACACAAACGATGTTTTACGGTGACTCAACCCACAACACTTACATTATCGAGGTAAACGGGGCAGGCTGCGCCTTCTTCGACTACGACAATGACGGCTGGATGGACGCCTTCATCCTCGGGGGCCGCCGTTTGGAAGGCATTCCTCCGGGCGCTAGCAATCGCCTCTATCACAACAATCGCGACGGCACCTTCACCGATGTCACTGCGAAAGCTGGACTGACCGATGCCGGCTGGGCCTGCGGCGTTTGCGTCGGCGACTACAACAACGACGGCTTTGAAGATCTCTACCTCACTTACTACGGGCAGAACAAGCTATATCGCAATAACGGCAACGGCACCTTCACTGACGTTACCGAGAAGGCCGGACTGCACGACTCGCGCACGCGCTTTGGATCGGGCTGCACATTCATCGATTACAACCGAGACGGTTTGCTCGACCTTTTCGTTTCCAATTATGTCGAGATCGATTTAGCAACGGCCCCCAAACCGTCGATGCAGGTTCCCAACTGCAACTTTGAAGGCGTGCCGACGAACTGCGGGCCGGGTGGCCTCGCCATGCCTTACCACTCCCTTTACCGCAATAACGGCGATGGAACATTTACCGATGTCTCCAGGGAATCGGGCATCGCGGCTCTGCACAACTCTTACGGCTTCACCGCAGTCGCCTGTGATGTCGACGAAGACGGATGGCCCGACATCTTCGTGGCCTGCGACGCCACGCCGAGCCTGCTGCTGATGAACAATCACGACGGCACTTTTCGCGAAGAGGGATTATTGCGCGGCATTGCGCTGGGCAGCGCGGGCGAACCACTAGGTGGAATGGGAGTCGGCATCGGAGACTTTGACCTCGATGGCCATCTGGACGTGGTCAAGACCCACTTCGTGAACCAAGCCACCGGCCTTTACCGAAATGACGGCAAGGGAGAGTTCGAGGATGTGACGTTTCGTGCCGGTCTGGGTGGCGACCGCCGCTTCAGTAGTTGGGGTACAGGATTAGTTGATCTCGACAACGACGGTTATCCCGACATTTTTATCGTCGCCGGAACGGTCGCGCCAGAACTTGAGAAGGTTTATACGAAGTATCCCGCTCGAAATCCCCGCACTGTGTATCGCAATCAGGGTAATGGAACGTTTGCGGCAGTCGGTGATGAAGCAGGTCCGGCGATTGCCTCGCGCCACATCAGCCGGGGATGCGCCTTCGGCGACTTCGACAACGATGGCGACCTCGACATCCTCATCATGAACCGCAACGAGCCGCCGACATTGCTGCGCAACGACGCCCCCGCGGGAAATCATTGGCTCAAGGTGCGGCTCGAAGGAACCAAGAGCAATCGCAGCGCAATCGGAGCACGAGTGCTGGTGCGCTATGGCGGCAAAGTGCAGGCACAGTGCGTGACCAGCCAGGCCAGTTTTCTCTCGTCGAACGATCCGCGTCTGCACTTCGGCCTCGGCTCTTCCACCACCGCTGAAATTGAAATCCACTGGCCAGTGGGCACGAGCGAGACTCACTCCTCCGTCACAGCGGATCAACTAGTCACGATTCGTGAAGGCCAGGGCATCGTGAAAGGCCGACCGTTCCGCTGAGACTGCGCCGACGAAATTCTCGGTGATCGGAGTCTCCCGTGTGAATGCAGCGGTATTGATCTTCATTTTCTGACCACCACCGTTGCAGAGTTTCCAAGAATCTATCGTGAATGAATCGACTCAGTGGATCACGACCGTCGGCTGATCGCCCGTGCTCCAGGCGTCCGCGGGTGGCGTTAGCATGGATGGCAATGCTGCACCAGTCGTAGCTCCGGCGGAGATATTAACGGCGAAGCTTACGTAACTGGTAGTTGCTCCGATCGCGGCGCAGGCGGTCGAGCAATTCGTGGTCAGCGCAAGGTAATATCGGCCCGCTGGAAGAGTCGTGGAACCTTCGGTCCACGCCAATGTGTGGAAGCCGGTCGCCGCTGCAAATGTAGTTCCTGCCGTCGGCCCGACGGCCAACACTAACTTGCCGGAGTTGTCGAAGATGCCGAGGTCGTAATCGTTCGCCGTTTTGTCGGCGGTCGTCACATCGTAAGTGATTTCGCTAGTCGCAACGTTGTAGGGCAGCAGAAATCCCCAAAGCGTGGTGACGTTCTTCTGTGCGCTTAGAGATCCGCCGTTATGCTCTCCGCCCGTGGCAAAGAAGGGCAACACTGGAACCGGTTCGAGCGCAGAAATTGTGACTGAGCCGGGGCCGTTGGCGATGCTGATGTTCGAGCCCGCGGTAAGGGTTCGCAGCACTGGAGCGCTTCCCGTCAATCCAATCAGGATTTGCCCGTTGACCGGCGCGGCGGTCGAAGTCAGATTGCTGGAGCCCGCAAAGTAGGCGATTCCATCCGTGGTACCTGAAGCGCTTCCCGAACTCCCGCAGACCCAGTCGCTCCCATTCCATTGCAGAGTTTGGCCGACGCCGCAGCTTTTCATTAAGCTGAGCGTTGCGGTTCCCTGGCTGCCGCCGCCGGTCAAACCCGAGCCGGCGGTAACTGCAGTGATCGTGCCGGCACCGGGGAAAGTTTGTCCGGACGCAAACGTCACCACCCCATTGCTTGCGATAGAGAGACCGGTTTCCGCGGGCGCAACCCCGCCCGCTCCGAACAACAGATTTAGTCTGCCCGAGGGCGTTGCCGTGTCGCTGGCGACCGGCTCTGCCTGCCAGCGGAAGTCTTGCGTGACTGCCGCGGCTTTGGTGGTGCTAAACGCAGAGGCGATCAGATCGAACGGGTTGGAACTGAATGCTGCCGCAGCCGTCGCTGTGCCCTTCACCGGCAACACGACTCCGAACGATGTCATCGACCCTTTGAAGTTGCCGGTTGTGGCTTTCAGGGCTCCCGTAAGAGTCGCCGTCGTTCCGTTCAGTCCTCCGGTTAACGTTCCGCCAGCGAGTTGCAGATACCTGGCATCGGTGTAGGTCGTATTCAAGCTGACCGTGCCGGTGTTTGTGATCGTTCCACCCGTCAATCCCGTTCCCGTCGCGACGCTGGTGACCGTTCCACCCGAACTCGGTGCTGCATTGGTCAGCGTCACCGTACCACCTAGTGCCACGGTGCCACCGCCCGACATACCCGTTCCCGCCTTCACGGTAATGGAAGGATTCGCCAGCAACGCATTCGTCACGCCGCCGGCCGCAATGCTGATTGTTCCCGCGTTCGTGATCGTTCCACCCGTCAATCCCGCGCCTGTCGCAACGCTGGTCACCGTTCCTCCCGAACTCGGCGCGGCATTGGTCAGTGTCACCGTGCCGCCCAGCGCCACCGTACCGCCGCCCGACATTCCTGTTCCTGCTTTTACGGTGATGGAGGGATTCGCCAGCAGAGCATTCGTCACGCCGCCGGTCGCGATGCTGATCGTCCCGCTCTTGGTGATGGGTCCTCCGGTCAGGCCTGTGCCTGTAGCGACACTCGTCACCGTTCCGAGCGCCGGAAACGTTTGCCCGGGCGCGAACGTAACGATCCCGTTTCTGGCGACCGACAGCCCGGTTTCGAGGATGTCTCCCGGCACGCCGTAGAGCAGGTTGAGAGTCGCTCCCGTATTGCCGGAATTGTTTCCCGAGGGCTCGGATTGCCAGCGGTACGTGTAGTTCACCGCCTTCGATTCATTAGTGTTGAACACTGACGCCTGAAGATCGAAGGGGCTGGACGTAAATCCCTGGGAAGCGGTCGCTGTGCTGACCGGTCCTACAGCCGTGCCTCCCACCGCCGACAGTAATCCGCGAACGAAGGCCGTTCCCGATACGTCCAGCTTGCCGGCCGGCGCCGTATTTCCAACGCCTACATTGCCACCAGATTCAAAAATGGCGGAGTTCTCAATGTTGCAGGCGCTGGTAAATTTGGCGAGTTGATTGGCGGTCGCCGTCCCGTCGCTGGTAAGAGACGCACACGCGGTCGCCGGAGTCAGCCCGAACGCGCTGGCAACCACGGGAGTTGCAATAATTCCCGCCTGTCGATTTTCAGAGCCCGCCTGCTGCGGTGGCGAGTTTTGACCGCCCACAAGAGCAAACGCCGAGGCCGGCTTGCCGCCCAACATATCCGTGTCGGCAGCCTTCAGCGCGTACGCCACGCTGACGAACAGAATCCGCGGCTGCTCCGCCTGACCGTCAGGGCGAACTCCCAGCCAGCGCGCTTCGCCTGCCGAGAAAATATCCAGCGGCAGTCCCGCCTCGTTCGTCACTCCCAGCAGCACGCTGTAGCGTCCAGTGGAATCGAGCTGCACGGTTTGAATTTCCTGCCAGGCGGCGGCCACATCGCTCTGATCTTTGTAAAAAGTGAAGGTGATTCCAATGTTGCCGGTGAGCGGCTTTCCGGTCGCGTCATGCACAGATCCCGTGATCCGGACCAGTCGTGGCACAGTGGGCGTCGCTGCAGCGACGGGCATTTGCGAGTCCTGGGCCGCTGCTGGCGAACCAGTAGCCAGCCACGCCGTGAGAATGCAGGCTGTGAACACGCTCAGTGCAACGCGACGAAACTGCACACACACCTCCTCGCAACAGGTTCGGGAATTGGCTTAACGGCCGGCGGGGGATTTGAAATGCCTAGCCAATCAGCCACTCAATAGTAGAAAGTCGCACCTGGCGACTACAATCAGAGCGCCTTCTGGGGCCGGGGGAAACTATTGGCCTTTTGTCCAGAACGACTTAGGACGCCCAACCGCAACAAAACTGCGTAATTCCAACGATTTCCGGATCAAATCAGTGCTCTAAGGAGTTACATCTCAATGGCCTCCTCTTACAATTCCCCGGGTGGCCTAGTCAGATGGCTTAGTCGGATGTATTAGCCAAATGGACTAAGCACTTTGGGTACCCACGATTTACCTAACCAAAAGTGGAATTGACGCGTTTCCCGATGTGCGTTTAGATGGTGGCCGGGACGGTTCGTCTGGCACCGGCGATGTCCCGAAAACCAATTTGACGCCGGATCCAGATCACCCGGATTGGAATATGACCATCATGAAAAGCCTGACCGCCGCCGCATTCCTTTTGAGCCTGTCGGCTCTCGCCATGGGCCAGAACGCTCCCTCACCCGCCCGCGTAGCTCCAGCCGACGCCAAGAATCACGTAGGCGAGAGCGTGACCGTCTGCGGGAACGTGGTCGACACAAAAACGAGCAAATACGGCATCCGGGGCCACGGGAAGCCGATTACTTTCGATCTCGATCAGCCGGAACCGAACCCCGTGTTTTACTTCGTCACGTTTGCAACCCCACCCGCTGATCCAGCGGAGGTCGTGGCCGCCTACCAGGGCAAGCGCGTATGCGTGACCGGCAAGATTGCGACTACTGACAGCGGCCCATACATCATGGCGGCCGATCGTTCCCAGATCAAGATTGACGTGGCCAAGCCAGACGCACCTGCAAAATAAGCCGTCCCGAATTTCCTCCCCCGGCGATCTGCAAATCGCGAATGCCACAGAGTGATTGGCAGTCACCCACGTCCCACTGTTTTTCGGGCCTGAGTCGACTGCCGAAGCACTACATTTCATTTTTCGATACGAGGGGTCAGGACATGAAGAAAACTGTTCTCATGCTGCTGTTGTTGTGCGGAGCAAAATTGCCTGCTCAAACCATCATCCAACAGTTTGCCGCGGTGAGCGCCGGGGCGGCCGAGACATCAGACATGGATCTCATTCAACCGACCAGCCCAGGGAGCACCCTCATCGCTATGCTGGGACAGCTTTCTCCCGGCATTAAGGTCGTCAGCATCACCGACAATGCCCCGGACGGCGGCAATAGCTACAAGGAAGTAACTGCCGCGAGTTCGTCGTGCGCGGCCAAAGCCCTTCAGATCTGGTACTGCGAGAACTGCAAAGCGGGCGTCACGGAAGTCAAATACCACTTGTCTGGACACGTCACCGCCAGCATCAATTCTTTTCTGGAAGTTTCAAATCTGGCGTTGTCCACCGTGCTCGATGGCGGCGCCCACATCAGCGACGGCCCGGCAAACACTCAGGGTCTCGAAACCGGCCCACGCATCGTCACCACCGCGACGGATTTTGTGATCGCGCGATATTTTGCAACCACGCACCCAACCGGCGTCACCCCTGCCACATGGACCTACAAGCCTACCTACGTATACGGACTCAATCTGCCGGCAGGAACTTATCAACCGACGTTGACTGGGGGGAAGGCTGGGGACAGTTTCTGTATGAGCATGGCCGCATTTAAGACCGCTGCCCCCGTTCCTGCTTCACAACCGACTTCGCCACCGAAGAACTGAGCCCGGGCGCTGTTACTTTTTTCCGAACCGCCGTGAACCTCGGCGGCGTTACTTTCCTGCCGGCTCCTGCGCAGGGATCAGCGATGCGTTCTGCTTCTTTGGCGCGTTCTGCAGCGCCAATTCCTGCATGACCGTCTCTCGCAACTTCATGTATCCGATGGCGCCGCTCATAAAGTGCCCGTTGACGAAGAAGCTGGGCGTGCCGGTCAGCCCAAGCCGCTGACCTTCGACAATGTCTTTCTTGACTACGGCAGACTGCTCCCCGGACTCGAGACAGCGATTGAAACGGTCCGTGTCGAGTTTGAGTGTGGCAGCTTCCTGTTTCAGGTCGGAAACCTGCAGCTTTTTATTCTCGAATAATGAATCGTGGAATTCCCAGAACTTGCCTTGTTCTCCAGCGCAGCGTGCCGCCTCGGCCGCGTGCTCCGCCAGTGCGTGCATGGGCAGTGGATAATCCTTGTAGACCAATGACACCTGCGCGCCAAATTGGTCCCGCAGGCGGGTGAGATCGTCACTCACTTTTTGGCAGTAGGGGCATTCGTAGTCCGCAAACTCGACGACTTGAACCGGAGCCTTCTCCGAACCAAGTCTCGGATCGTTGCCCGCGTCGACGTGTCCGGTGGGCTGGTTCAGCTCCACCACAACTCCGTATTCGCCCCGCAGCTCGGTGACGTATGCCACTTTCGCTTTGTTCATGCGAATCTGATGAATGGTATCGATGATCTTAGGACGGGCGATGTCGTAGGACTCGTCGGTCTGTACGCCCTCAAAATAAAACCGGAGTTGCTCCTCGGTCGGATCCTGCACGCTGACGGAAACATGGCGCTTCAGCAATTCGTCAACCGTGATCGACTCCTTTTGAGCCTGCATGGCCAGCACCTGATCGTCGATGTATTGTTCGAGAGCATCGCGTTCAGCGGTGTAGTACTTATACCGGGCCTGCAGCAGCTTGCCTGCTTCTTTTTGGAGCAACTCATCCGCCGTTACGGTGTGTCCGCCAATTTCGGCTAGTACGTTTGAACCATCCTGGGCAACTGCTGGAGTGGAATAAAAGACCGAAGTGCTGAGAATTGCTCCGAGTCCAAACGCGAGTAAAGAGTGCTTGCTTAACATTGTGAAACTCCCCTTTTTTTTCAAAGTCGGAAGCGGCGTATCTGGAGGAGGAGGCCCGGACGCCGGGGGTAAACCCGGCATCCGGGGGTTTTGGGTTTGTTTACAGGCCAACTATCGGAAGATTTAGAAATCGGTATCTTCGCGAGTGCAGGCGCAAACGCCGGTGCCGCTGCCCAGTTCGACGGCGAACGAGCAGAGGTTCTTCAGCGTGTTCTGTTCAGCCGAAACGAGGTTCGAATCAGCCAGCGGCGTCTCGGTGAGGGAATAAACCGCACCAAACGTGTGCTGGGCGTGGGTCGCCGTTCCATGCAGGCCGGCGGCCAGTGAGCCCGAAGGCCCAGTCGCGACAACCTTGATGACGCCCCGGTTGAGGAAGCGGCCGGTCAAGGGGTTCGCCAACAGTTCGTTGTTCACGGACTCAGATAGCAGTCCATCCGGGCTAACTACGCAGCTGCAGCACTCTGAGAGTTCTTCGCTGTCGTCGAACACGTAGAAATTCGCCCAGATGTTGCCGCCTGTGTCGCCGTCGTTGATGATGCGCACGGTTTCATCCGGCGCACCCGCTGTGCGTGCGTTGGAAAAGTAGGTAACGTAGTAGTCGCTCTTGTCCCCGATGTTCTGGGCCAGGGCATTTCCCCCCAGCATCATCACGATCACCAGTGCCGGAAACAATAAAGCTCCGAGCTTTTTCATTTTGGTCTCCTGAGTTGTTTTGATAGTGGCGCCTGGCCGGGGGGAGAAATCAGCTGTTGGCGCGCTTCGGAACTTTTATCCGTTACAGATTTCTTTACAAGTACCCACGTGGCTTAGCCCAACGTGCTAAGGTTGGCAACTTACTCCGTATGGATTAGTTCCTATCGCTGCAATTCACATCAAGAACAACTCTGGAGAGAATTTCTTTCGACTCAACTTTTCGAATTAGGGTTCCTGCGTTTCCAGCGACAGCGCGCGCCATTTGCCTTCGTCAGACCTATTGCTGTTGCTCTTGCTGTTGTTGCTGTTGCGCGTTCTCCCGTATTTGCCGCGCCCGGTCTCTCATCATTTGCCCCAGCGCCTCTGGAGACGGTTTCTCCGCAGGGGCACCGGAAGCCGCCGCCGTCGCGCTGACTGGCGCCGGCTGCGGAGTCGGCGGCGCCGTCAGGGAAGCTCCGTCGTCGGCAGGTGTCAACTCGGGTGCAGCGGCGACTGTGGGCTCGGGAGCCGGAACTGATTTCGGTGTATCGGCGGATTCTTTCACCGACAGCAAGACTTGCACGGGCTCGTCGGGATACTGCGGCGAATCCACAATGATGAAATTGAAGTGAGAACCGTTGAGCAGTTGTGTCAGTACATCGTTGGCTGGTCCCGGCCCGGCATGTTCAACGATGGGATCGAGTCCGCTTCCGGGCGGAACATCAATCACGGCGCCAGTTTTCTCCGCAACTTTCTCGAGAACAGCGGCGAGAGTTGAATTTTCTGCGTCAATCGTGAGCTGGCCGCCCTGGTAAGCGACCAATGGCCCGTGCGATATCAACGGCGAGAATTCCGCAACGGCTGCGGCAGGAGATGGGACCCGAGTCGCGACCGGTGCTGGCGCAAGCTGGATCCTCGTCAACACCGAATGTTTCGCGTCCGAAGCTAGAACACCTTCCAGAACTATGACAAACGGTTTCGCCATGGATTGCGGCGCGCGATAGGTTCCATCTTCATCGACAGTGCCGCAGGCCGAGCCCGAGCAACTGATCCCCGAGACATCCCAATGCACGGCGACGGATTTTCCATTTACGTCCGTAACTTTGAAGCGCTGCGTTTGATTCGGCGTAAGCGTGACGCCGTTGGGAGTAATCACCAACCTTGGAGGCGTAGCCCGCGAGGATCCGCTGGACGGCGAAGTCTGACTGCCCTTGTCGCCTTCGTGGAGATTCGCTGATGCCCAGAGTTGTTGGAAGCCGAAACAGGCGAGCAATCCGAACGCGAGGGCAACACGCGAACTGATCTGCCGGACGCGATCTGACGCATGTTTTGGCGTAACTACCTCCCTCTATTTACCCACAGCATCGCAAGATCGAATCCATGTGCAAACCCCTGCACACTTGAAACGGCATGATGATGATGCGCGCTTGCGCTGCCGACTACGGGGGAGGACGCGCTGAAAACCCTTACCTTCCGCTAGCTTACGGGTGAACCCAACACTACATCGAGGTTCAGGGCAAGTACACCGTACGCGCGTTGCGCTCGTTAGGACGCCGCGGAACTCGTGCCCGAAAATAATACAAACCTCGGCGTTAGTCTGCCAGGTTCTGCAGAGCGCAAGGCGCTCTTCAAGTTAACTACGGGAGCCGTGCAAGCAGCAATGACACCATCAGGCTAGTCAACGGGAGTAGCCAAAGATGTAGCCCATTAGGGCTAGTTCAAAATAAATACCCGGATGTCCTATTGACAATGGCCCAAATTTAGCCACAATACTGATGCGCGAGACCCTTAGCAACGTGGCCGCAGAAGCCACGTCCCTCTCCTAAGGCCGGAACCTTGGCCGACTATACGTCTGCGCGAACCGCCGGTACAACGGGGCCAAAGCCAATTCTTTACTTAGGAGAGCACCGTGTCCATGGCTCCAAGCAACAGCGGCTTTTTGCTGCTGGATGCTGAGTTGAATTTGATAGCGTCGAACGATCCTGCCCTGCAGATTCTTTGCTTTCCCAGCGAGGCGAGCCGGATCAAACAGCCCAAGGTCCTGCTTGCCGATCGAGTACGCACCACACTCCTCGATCGTCAACATCGGGATCGAAAAGTTTTTGTTCGGGAAGTTCAGTCCGGAAAGCGCCGCTACATCTGCAAAGCTTTTCAAGTCAATTGCAATGGAAATGCCAGCCCACAGCCTGCTTTCGCAGTGCTGCTGGAGCGCGTCGTTTCCGGCAGCATGAGTTCTGCAGAAATGGCGGAACGCTTCGCTCTGACGCAACGCGAATGCGAAACCGTCGAGTATTTGCTCCAGGGTCTCACCAGCAAGGAAATCGCAGCCCGTATGGGAATCAGTCCCAACACGGTCAAAGCTTTCCTGCGATTGGTGATGGTCAAAATGAAGGTCTCAACCCGTTCCGGCATTGCTGGAAAGATCACCGGATCGGCGCAGGCGAACTAAGCCTTACTCAGTAGTCATAACCGTACCGATTAGTCCGATTGAGGAATTTACGCAGGGTGGCATCTTCGGGCAGGATGCCACCTGTGATTCCTCTCCCCGAACAAGAACGGCGCCAGCATGAGCGGTTCCCGCAGGTGTTAGACGTTCATGCCCTATGTCTGCTATCGCTGGAGACGACCTCCGATCTTCCCAGAGAGTTTGACGGGCGCATTCAGAACCTGAGCAATGGTGGCGCCTGCATTCTTAGTTCGTGCCCTCTTCAGCCCGCCATGTTCGTCCGCTGCGACTTTCCGGTTCTCGATGCTCCAGTCTCTGTTCCTTTGCTCATGCAGGTGAAATGGACTGTAAAGCGAGGGCGGAAATCTCCGAACTATGTCAGCGGCTTTCAGTTCGTTCTCTAGAACGGCTTCCGGCTTCCGCTAAGCGACTTCCGGGTTCGGAAACACCTTTCGGCTTACCGAAGCCGAGTGCCAGAAGCTGCCAACCGCTTAATCCTTTTGGCTAATGCTTACAAGCTAGTCCAAATGGGTTAGTACGAACTGACAATTGGCGGACACCACCCTCGTGCGTATCGTTCGAGTGATCACCCTGTTCTTAAAGTAGTTGGGTTGTCGGCTACCCTCTCCCGAGTCGCCCCTTACGGCCATGAAGCTTTGTCCAGTCGCCCGCGCAAGCGGTGTTTTCGGCGTGTTGGCGTGTTGCGCGCTCTCATTGAGTTGCGGCGGGGGCGGTTTCACACAAAAAGTGGCCGGGCCTCCGGAGCTAACAAAGATCGTAATTTCACCCGCGAACAGGTCCATTGCGCAGGGCACGGCCCTGCAGCTCACGGCAACTGGAACGTTTTCCGACGGCACCGAGAAAGACCTGACTTCTTCAGTAACCTGGCAGGCGAGCCCCACAGCTGTCGCCAAGATTGATGCACGAGGCAACCTGACAGGCCTGACCCAGGGCGCAGCTCAGGTTTCGGCAGAGACTCAAGGCGTCACCGGGGATGCCTCCGTCACCATCGGGCCGCCTGCCCTGCTCAGCATCGTCGTGAGTGCGGCCCAGTCGTCGTTGCATCTGGGCGAATCGGAGACGCTGACAGCAACCGGAGCCTTTTCGGATGGAAGCTCGCAGAATCTGACGCAATCGGTGACCTGGCAGGCGACCCCTTCAACCATAGCCATCATCGATTCCCACGGTCATCTCAGTAGCCTAGCTCAGGGCTCCGCGCAAGTATCAGCCGCAGATCAGGGCATCACGGGGAACACATCCATCACAATCGGAGCAGCCTCGCTTATGAGTCTCGCCGTGAGCGCGACTCAATCCTCGCTGCCCTTGGGAGAATCCGAGCTGTTGACCGCAACTGCAAGCTTCTCCGATGGAACGACCAGAAATATGAGTTCCTCGGTTACCTGGAAAGCAAGCCCTTCAACCGTCGCCCGGATCGACGCTCAAGGCGAATTGACTGGTTTGGCACAAGGTGCAGTGCAGGTTTCAGCGGCATCTCACGGAATCACGGGAAGTGCATCCCTCACAATCGCACCGGCTGCCTTGATGCAGATCGCCGTGACCCCGAATCCGTTGTCGCTCCCTGTGGGGGAATCCGGGCCCTTGACGGCAACGGGCAACTTCTCAGATGGAACGACCAAGAATCTGACTTCAGTCGTGAAATGGACTTCCTCCAGCCCGTCGATCGCAGGCGTGAGTTCGGCCGGCGCGGTCTTGAGCAAAGAAGTCGGTGGAACCACCATCAATGCGACTCTTGGATCTGTGAGCGGAGCCGCCAATCTCACGGTGACGCCCGCCGTGATCGTCGCGTTGAACATTACGCCGGCAATATCTTCGCTGCTGATCAGCAACAGCAGTCAGTTCCAGGCAATCGCAACTCTCAGCGACGGCACGACCCAGAATATGACCGGAACAGTAACGTGGAGCGCGGGCACTCCGATCATTCTGAACGTGACCGACGGCGGGCTGGTAACCGGAGCACGAGTTGGCGCGGGAACGGTCCTCGCCAGAACGGCCTCTGGCAGCTTTAAGGCAACAGCAAGCGTCACCGTGACGCCGCTCATGACGGTCAGCTACTTCAATCGTGCCAATGCCGCCAGTTCAGGTTATGACGGCATGATCCGGCTGGTGAATCCAGGGGTGACGACCGGCTATACCGACGGAAATTTGTGCGCGATGGTTTACGTGTTCGATCGGAATCAGGAACTCAACGAGTGTTGTGGATGCACAATATCCGACAGCGGCTTGCGAACTCTTTCCGTCATCAACGATCTCACGGCAAATCCACTCAGCGGCAAAGCACCCGTGGCGGGGAGCATCGAGATCGTGCCGTCTGAACCCGGAGCGAACGGTCAGTGTAATGCCGGATCGCCAGATCCGAATGGCGTGATGCTAGGGTGGGAAACCAACGTTCAAGGCACGACCGGCGCTTTTCAAGTCACCGAGATGCCGCTCTTGCTGGTTCCCCTTGGCAACACCGAAGCCAAGGTTCTGGCCAACGAGTGCAGCATGCTGAAGCAATTGGGAAGCGGCGCCGGCGTCTGTTCATGTGGCAGTGGCGGCGACTAACGCCTGTTCACTTCTCACTGCTCAATCGTCGTCTCCGGCTTGGGCGGCTTCTCCGTGACCTGGTGCGAATTCGGCAATTGCGAACGATCCCAACCACCGCCCACAGCCTCCACTAGGGCCACGGCGGCGATCATCTGTTGCACTTGAAGATTGTTCAGAGTCTGCCGATCAGACAGCACCGTGGTCTGGGCCGTCAACACGTCGACGTAAGGATCGACTCCGGTTTCGTAGCGTGCTTGTTCCAGCTTGAGGAAAGTCTGCGCTGAAGCCACCGCCTGCTCTTCTTGCTGGATCTCTTTGGAAAGTATACGAACTTCCGCCAGCGCGTCTTCCACTTGCTGAAACGCAGTGAGCACCGTCTGGCGATAGCCGGCGAGATCTGCATTGTAGGTCGCTACGAATTGCTGCACCGTCGCGCGGCGCAGACCAGCATCGAAAAGTGTTTCCGAAAACGACGCACCCACCGACCAGAAGCGGCTCGGCCAGGATAGCCAGTGAGCGAACGAGGAACTCTCAAAACCGCCTTCCGCGCTCAGCGTCAGGTTCGGATAATAGGCGGCATAGGCAATACCGATCTCCGCATTGGCTTCGGCCATGGTGCGTTCGGCGGCCGCGACGTCCGGACGCCGCTCCAGCAACTCCGAGGGCAAGCCGACCGGAATCGGCGGCGGAGCCACCGTCATCGGCTTCACCGGGATCGAGAAATTAGAAGCAGCCTTGCCGATCAGCATCGCGATCGCATGCTCATATTGCGCGCGGGCGATGCCGACATTGGTTGCGCCCGCCTGCGCGCTCTGTAGCGTGGTTTCGGCTTCGACTACCGATATCTGGTCCGTGATGCCGGCTTCATAGAGTGAACGCGTGAGATCGTATGCTTTCTTGTCGGCGGCAACCGTGTCATCAAGAATCTTCTGCAATTCGTCCTGGCCGCGAATCTGGAAGAAAAATTCCGCCAGACTGGCTTGCTCGGTCAGGCGTTCATTCTCCAGATCCGCCGCGCTGACCTGCGCGGCGTACTGCGCCTGCCGCACCGTGTTGCGAACCTTGCCCCAAAGATCGGGCTCCCACGACGCTTCCAGCGGCAAGGTGTAGAGACTGCTTTGCAGTTGCGGATTCGGCGTAGCAGCCGTTCCGCTGTTATTGCCAACATTAGCGGAAGCCCGGGAATGGCTGACGGAGGGAGCGATCGACAGCGTTGGAAAATATTGTGCACGGGCCTCGCGCACCACGGCGCGCGCTTCCATGAAGTTCTCGAAGAATTGTTTGATGTTCTGATTGTTGATGTCGAGTTGTTCTTCCAGAGCATTGAGTTCGGGATCGTTAAAAATTTCCCACCACTTGCCGCGCAGCTTCGCATCGGCAGGTTGCGCAACCGTCCAGCCTTCATTCTCTTTGAACTGCGTGGGCGATTCCTTGTAATCCGGAGCAGGCGCCTGCGGCGCAGGAGGATGGTATTTCGGTCCGACGACGCAGCCCGATACGACCAGCAGGAGCGCAGCCGGCCACAGTCGCTTGATTCTGTTCTCCAGTTTTCGCATAGAAATCTTCATAGCGTTTCTACCTGAACCCGAAACCCTGACCCGATTCTTCAGCTCGCGCTATACAGCCTCCGGAATCGGCGTCGCATGTCCGGCCCTTTTTCCTTCGAAGCGCAGGCGCAGCCGGTCGAAGGCCAAATAGACGACCGGAGTGGTATAGAGCGTGAGCAACTGGCTCAGGATCAGTCCTCCGACAATCGTGATGCCCAGCGGCCGGCGCAGCTCATAGCCGGTCCCAGTTCCCAGAGCCAGCGGCAGAGCGCCCAGCAATGCGGCCATCGTGGTCATCAGAATCGGACGAAAACGCAGCATGCACGCTTCAAAGATCGCGTCCTCGGTGCTCTTGCCTTCCACGCGCTCCGCCTGAAGCGCGAAATCAATCATCATGATGGCGTTCTTCTTGACGATTCCGATCAGCAGCACAATTCCAATGATGGAAATGATGTTCAGATCCTGCTTGAAGAGCATCAAAGCCAGCATCGCGCCTACACTGGCCGACGGTAAAGTAGAGATGATAGTGAGCGGATGCACCAGACTTTCATACAACGTGCCGAGCACGATATACACCGCCAACAGCGCGGTCAGAATCAGCACCGGCTCAGTGCCCAGAGACTGCTGGTAGGCCAGCAGAGTGCCTGCAAAAAATCCTTGCAGCGTGGCCGGAGTGCCCAGCCGCTTCTGCATCTGGTTGATGCTCAACGTTGCGTCGCTCAAAGACATGTTTGGCGCGAGGTTAAAAGACAGCGTGACTGAGGGAAACAATCCCGTATGGTTGATGCCCAGCGGCGTTGTATTGGCCTTTCCCGTAGCCACTGTGCGCAACGGGATATTTCCGCCGCTCGAGGTGTGCAGGTAGATATCTTTCAATCCTTCTGGACTCTGCCAGTACTGAGGAGCAACCTCGAGCACCACGTAATACTGGTTCAACTGCGTATAGATAATCGACACTTCCGATTGGCCGAATGCGCTGTAGAGCGATGAGTCGAGCGACTGTGCCGTAAGGCCGAGTTTGGCAGCGGTTACGCGATCGTAGGTCATCAGCTCATCCAGTCCGCCGTTCTGCTGATCGGAACTCACATCCTGCAGGCCTGGCAGGTGCTTCATCTGCTCCAGGATGATCGGCCCCCACTTGGAAAGATCCTCCACCGTATCGGACTGCAGCGTGTACTGGTACATCGCATTGCTGGATCTGCCGCCGATGCGCAGGTCCTGCACTGCCTGAAGAAAGGCCGAAGCCACCGGCAGCCGGTTCATTTTAGGCCGCAGGCGGTCGATGATCTGGGCAGCGCTGATCTTGCGCTCCCCCAGCGGCTTGAGGGCAACGTACAAGCTGCCGCCATTGGTGGCGCCGCCGCCGCCGGTAAATCCAATCACGTTGGCCACTGCAGGATCGTTCCTGATCACGGCGCCGATCTTCTGGATCGAGTCATTCATCGCGGGAAACGAAGCATCCTGCGGCCCGCGCACACTGCCTGCGATCGCTCCGGTATCCTCCGGTGGGAAAAATCCCTTGGGGATTTTCACGATCAGCACCACATTGAGCGCGATCGTGACAAACAGCACGAGAAGAATGAGGACAGGATGATCCAGCGCCCAGTGCAGGCTGCCGCGGTACCGCAACAGCACCCAGTCAAAGAACTTCTCGCTGGCTGCGTAGAGCCGGCCATGTTTTTGGTCGCGCTCGTTCTTCAACAGGTAGGCGCACATCATCGGCGTCGTGGTCAGCGAGATGATCATCGACACGAAAACCGCCGTCGATAGGGTGACCGCGAACTCCCGGAAAAGACGCCCCACAATTCCGCCCATCAACAGCAGAGGAATAAATACTGCGATGAGCGAAATGCTGATGGTGAAAACCGTGAATCCGATTTCTTCCGCACCCTTCAACGTCGCGGCAAAAGGCTCCATGCCGGCTTCCAGATGGCGCGCGATATTCTCCATGACCACGATGGCGTCATCGACCACGAATCCGGTCGCAATCGTCATGGCCATCAGCGACAGGTTGTCCAAGCTGTATCCGAACAGGTACATCACGGCGAATGTTCCGACCAGCGAGACCGGAACCGCAACGCCAGGAATAAGGGTGGCCCGCCCGTTGCGCAAGAAAACAAATACCACGACGATGACGAGCCCGATGGAAATCAGAAGCGTTCTTTCCACGTCGCTGACCGAGGCGCGGATTGTAGTCGTGCGATCGAGAACGATGGTGGTCTCGATGCCGAGCGGAATCGACGCCTGGATAATCGGCAGCTGCGCGCGTACCCGGTCGACCGTGTCGATGATGTTGGCGCCGGGCTGGCGGAAGACGATGATCGTCACCGCTCGCTTCCCATTCAAGTATCCGGCTGCGCGAATGTTCTGCACCGAGTCCGTCACCTGGGCCACATCCGAGAGGTGAATCGCCGCACCATTCTTGTAACCGACAACCAGCGGCTTGTAGTCCTCTGCGTGCGAGATCTGGTCGTTGGCCAGGATGTCCGCAGTCGTAACCCCATCGGTGATCTGACCTTTGGCCAGGTCCGAGTTCTGCAGGCTCAGCGCGGACTGCAAACTTCCAACCGTAAGTCCATAGCTGGCGAGTTGCGTGGGGTTTGCATCCACGCGTACCGACGGCAGCGCGCCGCCACCCACCGAGACCTGGCCCACACCCTGTATCTGCGACAACTTCTGCTGGATGACGGTGGAAGCTTCGTCATACAGTTTGTCAGGACCATATTTGTCGGACGTCAAACCAAGAATCATGACCGGCGCGTCGGCGGGATTCACTTTGCGATACGTCGGATTGCCTGGCAGGTTTGCGGGCAGATAACTTCGCGCCGCATTGATCGCGGCCTCGACGTCGCGCGCCGCGCCGTCAATGTCACGGCTCAGGTCGAACTGAATGGTGATCGATGTACTTCCCAGCGTGCTGGAAGAAGTCATCTCAGTCACGCCGGCAATATGGCCGAACTGCCGTTCCAGCGGCGTGGCGACGGATGACGCCATGATGTCGGCGCTGGCCCCCGGCAAGCCTCCACTAACGGAAATCGTGGGGAAATCGACCTCCGGCAACGGCGCAACCGGCAACACTTCAAACGCGATTGCCCCGGCCAGTGCAACTGCCACCGTGAGCAACGTAGTCGCTACGGGCCGCCGAATGAATGGTGCGGAGATGTTCACGCCGGGCCCGCCTGTTCCGCGGATTCGGCGGCCGGCTGCTTCGATTTTTGACCAAAGCGTTCCGCCAGATTGTCGAAGAAGATATAGATGACGGGCGTGGTGTAAAGCGTGAGCGCCTGGCTGAGCAGCAGTCCGCCGACCATCGCGATGCCCAGCGGCCGGCGCAACTCCGAACCGAAGCCAGATCCCAGCGCAAGCGGCAGTCCGCCCAGCAGCGCGGCCATAGTCGTCATCATGATGGGACGGAAGCGGAGCAGGCAGGCCTCATAAATCGCATCCGTAGCGTTCTTGCCGTGCTGTCGCTCGGCCTCAAGCGCGAAGTCGACCATCATGATTCCGTTCTTCTTCACGATGCCGATCAGCAGCACAATTCCAATGATCGCCACCACACTTAGATCCTGATGAAAAAGAATCAGCGCGAGGAAGGCTCCCACGCCCGCCGACGGCAGCGTGGAGAGAATCGTGATCGGATGAATAAAGCTCTCGTATAAAACTCCCAGCACGATGTACACCGTAACCAGCGCTGCCAGAATGAGCAGCGGCTCGTTTGAAAGAGAATTCGTGAACGATGCCGCCGTGCCTTGAAATCCAGCCTGCAGACTGGGAGGCATGTGCATGTCCTTCTGCACTTTGTCGACCGCCGTAATGGCCTCTCCTAGCGCGGCATTTGGGGCGAGGTTGAACGATACGGTGATCGCCGGAAATTGCCCCTGGTGGTTGATGGAGAGCGCTTCCGTCGTTTTCTCAAAGTGTGAGAAAGCGCTCAACGGCACCGCATTGCTCATCGCCGAACTGCCGGCACCTATATTGATCGTCGCCGGAGAGGAACTCGGCGAAAGCGCGTTCGCCGGGGGAGCAAGAGTATTTGCCGCCGGAGTGAACAACGACGAACTCGTCAACGCGTTGGAACCAGCGGAAGATGCCCCGGAGGACGCGAACGAAGAAGATGCTCCCGCTCCAGTTGCGCCTGCCGATGCATTCGACTGGATGTAGAGATGATTCAGCTTGTTCGGATCGAGCTGAAACTGCGGCTGACTCTCGAGCACCACATGGTATTGATTCACCTGCGTATACATCGTGTTGATCTGCCGCTGGCCGAACGCGTCGTACAAAGTGTTATCGATGGTCGTGGGTGCGATGCCGAATCGGGACGCCGTCACGCGGTCGATCACCAGAGACACGGCAAGGCCTCCCGTTTGCTGATCCGTTGCGACGTCTTCGAGTTCGGGCAGTTGCTTCAGCCGCATGACGAAACGATTCGTCCATTCATTCAGTTCATCGGCATTCGGATCTTCGAGGGTGTACTGGTACTGCGTGCGGCTCACTCGATCGTCCACAGAAATGTTCTGCACCGGCTGCATAAACAGCTGGATGCCTTGCACCTGCTCCAGTTTCGAGTTGATCCGCCGGATCACATCGGACGCAGTCAGCTTGCGCTGGTCGAGCGGCTTCAGGTTGATCGACATTCGTCCGCTGTTGGTGGTCGTGTTGGTCCCATCCGCGCCGATGAACGACGAAAGACTTTCCACCGCCGGGTCATTTAGCACGACCCTGGCCAGTTCCTGCTGCTTCTCCGCCATCGCCTTCGAGCCAATCGTCTGCGGCGCCTGCGAAATGGCCTGGATCACTCCGGTATCCTGCACCGGGAAAAATCCCTTGGGAATGATGATGTAAAGGAAAATCGTGAGCATCAACGTGCCCAGCGCCACGAACAGCGTAATCGTCTGGTAGCTGAGGACAAACTTCAGCGTCCGGCCATAGAACGCAATCATCGACTCGAAGGCGCGCTCCGTGGCCTGATAGATGCGACCCTGCTGCTCTTTGGGCTGATGCCGCAGGATGCGCGCGCTCATCATGGGGGTGAGTGTGAGCGAAACCACGGCCGACACGACGATCGTGACTGCAAGGGTCACGGCAAACTCGCGGAACAATCGCCCTACAACGTCTCCCATGAACAGCAACGGAATCAGCACCGCAATCAGCGAAACAGTCAGCGAGAGAATCGTGAATCCGATCTGCTCCGCGCCTTTGAGCGCGGCTTCCATCGGCGGATCGCCATCTTCGATGTAGCGTGAGATGTTTTCGATCATCACGATGGCGTCATCGACCACGAAGCCTGTAGAAATTGTCAGCGCCATCAGCGACAAGTTATCCAGGCTGTAACCGAGGGCGTACATCGCCGCGAAAGTACCCACCAGTGATAGCGGTACAGCCACGCTGGGGATGATCGTGGCGTAGAGGCTGCGCAAAAAGAGGAAGATGACCAGCACGACGAGTCCGACCGTCAGCAGCAATTCAAACTCAACATCGGACACCGACGACTTAATCGCGGTAGTGAGATCAGTGAGCGTCCTGATCTGAATTCCCGTTGGCAGGTTCGCTTGCAGTTGCGGCAGCAGACCCTTGATGCTCTTCACCACGCTGATCGTGTTAGCACCAGGTTGGCGCTGCACATTCAGGATCACCGCCGGAGTCTGATCCATCCACGCAGCCTGATTGTTGTTTTCGACGCCATTCACGACTTGTGCGACATCGGTCAGCATCACCGGCGCGCCGTTGCGGTAGGCCACGACCACTCTACGATAGTCGTCGCTGGTGACCAGTTGATCGTTCGCGTCGATCTGATAATCCTGCCGAGGCCCGTCGAAGTTTCCTTTGGCCGCGTTCACGCTGGACTGGGTCAGTGCCGCGCGCAGATCTTCCATGTTGATGCCGTAGGAAGACAGCGCCGCAGGATTCGCCTGAATGCGAACTGCTGGCTTCTGCCCGCCGCTGATCGTTACCAGCCCGACCCCGGTAAGCTGCGAAATCTTGGGCGCAAGCCGCGTATCCACCAGATCCTCGACCTGAGACAGCGGCATCGAACTTGACGTGATCGCGAGTGTAAGTACAGGAGCGTCGGCGGGATTCGTCTTACTGTAGGTCGGAGGCGCCGGCAGAATCGATGGCAGCAAACTCTGCGACGCGTTGATGGCCGACTGTACTTCCTCCTCGGCCACATCAATATTCACGGCGAGGTTAAACTGCAGGACGACGACGGAAGTTCCGCCCGAACTGCTGGAGGTCATCTGGCTCAAGCCCTGCAGTTGGCCGAAGTTGCGCTCCAGCGGCGCGGTCACCGTGGTCGCGATCACGGTCGGGCTTGCCCCGGGATAAAACGTCAGCACCTGAATCGTCGGATAGTCGACCTCCGGCAAGGCAGAAACCGGCAGCTGGGTATAACCGACAATGCCGACCAGCAGGATCGCGGCCATCAGCAAGGAGGTCGCAACCGGCCGCAAGATAAACGGGCGGGATGGACTCACGGGGCGCTGCTCCCGCTCGTTCTGGACGCGGCAGGTTTGCCCGGAGCTGCGCTCGGTCCGCCACTCGGCGCCCCGTTCGAAACCACGACCGCAGTGTTGTCCTGCAACTTATCGAAGCTGCTGTTGGCGACCACGTCCCCCGGATCGATGCCGTCCACCTGGGTCAGACCAGCATCGGTAACTCCCGGTTTCACGCTGCGCATGTGCGCGGCATTGTTCTGAATCACATATACGAACGATGCCTGTCCATTTTGCTGAATCGCCGATGCTGGAACCAGCGTCACGCCCTGCAAGGTATTCACCAGCAGCCGCGTGTTCACGAACTGGTTGGGAAACAGCGCATCGTCTTTGTTATCGAAGACCGACCGTCCTTTGACCGTTCCCGTGGTGGTATCAATCTGGTTGTCGATGGTCAGCAGTCTGCCGCTGGCGATCTTTTTCTGGGCCGCACGGTCAAACGCGTCGACAGTGAGCCTGGCTCCTTTATGCAACCGGGCCTCCACTGGCCCTAGATCGTCTTCCGGGATGGTGAAAACTACGGTGATGGGTTCCATCTGGGTAATCACCGCCAGCGTTGTGCTTCCGTCCGCCTGCACCACGTTCCCCGGATCGACCAGCCGCAAGCCCACGCGCCCGGCGATGGGAGCAGTGATGTGACAGTATTCGACCTGAACCTGGTCAAACTGCACCGTGCCTTGATCATTCTTTACCGTGCCCTCATCCTGCAGCACCAGTTTTTCCTGATCATCCAGAATTTGCTTTGCGATCGCGTTACGAGCCCACGCGGTACGGTAGCGTTCCAGATCCATCTGCGCCTGGGCGAGAACATTTTGATCCCGCTCGAGCGCTCCTTGCGCTTGCAGAAGTGTTGCCTCGTATTGCCGTGGATCAATGTCAATCAGCGGGTCACCTTTCCGTACCTGCTGACCTTCCGTAAAGTGCACCGCGATCACCAGCCCGTTCACCTGGCTGGTGATCGAATCGGTATAGACCGGAGTGACCGTGCCAATCGCATCGAGATAAACACCGATGTTGCCCTTCGTAGCCGTCGCGGTCGTGATATTGATCTTCGGCGGCGCAGTCGGAGCTTTCTTCTTGCCCGCGAAGTGGCTCCATAGCAGCCAGACGACAAGCGCAAGGATGATCAACACCACGATCCATACGATTGTGCGCATGAGTCCTGAGCGGTGAGGGGCCGAATCGTAAGCTGGAACCTGATCGCTACGATTGATGTGCTGCTCATTCGTGTCAACGGTCAAAGGGCTCTCCTCTATCGACTCCCGAATCGCTCAAAATTATAGCTGCGGAAAAAAGATTCCAAACCAACGGTGCCGGTTGCCGGGGGGATCGCCGCCTGGCCCGCGCTGACAGCTCTTCTAGCTCTGTTTTCCTCAGTGTTCGACATCGAACATACAGGATATAGCCGATGTTGTAATACTCCGTTCCATGATGAACCCAACCGACAGCGGCCGCATTCACGAGCTCTGCTCATTGATCGCCGTCGAACAGAATCGGGAAAAGTTTCTGGACCTGGTCAAAGAACTGAACCGCATCTTAGAGGCCAAAGACGAGCGGTTGCAGAACGAAAGGTCACATGGTGTTCCCGAATGACTAGCTCTCGTCTCAATACCGTACGCGATTCTTTTGGCGCTGATTGTAAAGAAGTATGTCTATGTCAAGGGTAGCCCGTGCGGCAGTGAATGGCAGGCGTTCTACGTATCTTCTGCTGTGAACCTCGGTGAGATTGCCGGGGAAATTACAGGCTTCCTGAACTGAGCCGAAACGGGCCCTCGCATCCAAATCAGTATGGCCACCCTCTTTCTTGGAAAGGAGGACATAATCGCGAAGAAGCCGACGATACCGGGCAGACTGGCGCCGCTACACTCCGGCGCGCGTTCCGACTCGGCGGGAAAAGCGGTAAACAACGTAATCCTATTGTCTCTGCCGGACGACGAGTACAACCTGATTCGCCCTTACCTCGAGCCGGTGGAGCTGCCGCAATATGAAATCCTGCACGAGCCTGGCGAGAAAATCGACTTCATCTATCTCCTGAACGAAGGCATGACGTCGATCGTCGCCCTGAGTCGCGACGGAAGAAGCGTCGAGGTCGGTATCGTGGGCAAGGAAGGGATGGTCGGGATGGCTCTGACAGCCGGCATGCGCCGAGGGACCTTTCGGGCGATCATGCAAATGTCGGGAAACGGCCTGCGCGTACGATCAAAGATTTTCCAGGAAATCCTGCTTTCCACCTCGGCGCTGCGCTCGGAGCTCAGCCGCTTCGCCCTGATGCAGGGCATGCTCGTCGCCCAGCTTGCCGCCTGCAACCGCCTGCATGGAATTGAGCAACGCCTGGCCCGCTGGTTGTTGATGTGTCAGGATCGCGTCGATTCCCAATGGCTTCCGCTGACTCAGGAATTTCTCGCGCAGATGCTTGGCACTGGGCGATCCAGTGTGAGTCTGGCGGCGGGCGCGTTGGAAAACGCCGGGCTGATTGAAAGTTCGCGCGGCACGCTGAAGATACTGAACCGCAAGAGGCTCGAAGAAGTAGCCTGCGAATGCTACGGAGTCATCCAGCACTTTAACGGCGGGCTTGGCTTGAAATAAGAACGCTCAAGTTCGAGCGCCGCTTGAGGTGATTAGAAATTCCTTCCTAAGAACTCTCTCAGCAGATCCAGTCGAAAGCCGGCATCGCCCGCTTCAAGCACCAGCAGCAATCGCGCCGTCGTCAACTGGTTGCGGAAGTCTAGTGCTGCGCTGGTCTCCGCGCTCGACACCAACTGCAGATTGTTTTCGATTTCCTTCTGTTCTGCCTGCAAAGCTTTGAGCCGTGCGTCTTGAACCGAAATACCGTCAATCACCTGCTGCTTAAGCACGCCGGCATTGCGAATGACGTCGCCTTCCTGAACTTTCTTCCACTCTTCATACGCATCCGCAGCCCGGTCCAGGTGTTTGTTGATGGCATGGCTGGCAAGGTTATAGCTTATTGAAACCTCCCCATAGGCCCCTCTGATATCGATCAGCGGATTGATCTGCTGGTGGGCTCCTACTGAAAGCGCCACGTCCCAGTCATTCTGGCGATTTAGTTTGTCGAGAGCTTTCTGGACGCTGGCTTCTCGATTCTGCTTCTCGGCGACGAGTTCCCTCACCGGCCGAGCACTCAACTGCGGCGCATAGAGACCCACGATTTTCGATTGGGTATCGGCCCGATCCGCATCCAGCTTGATTTTCGTTGTCTGCAGCGTGAACGCCATGGGCCGGGTCATGTTCTGTGCATCCAGCATCTTTCTGGTGGTATCGATCAGAGTGTTCAGGCTCTCCGACGCCTCCTGAATCAGCGCCAGCCTGTGTTGCAGCGCTTGTTTCTCCAGGCTGGGCAGGGCATATTGCACCTCCTGCTGGGCGGAAGCAGTTGCTCCATAGAGTTCGCAGTTCTTGCGCGCCGCATCCATCGTCAGCCCGGCTTTCCGTACATTGGAAAGATTGCCCGAAGCTCCCCAGACCAACTGCGTGGGCAGGCCCGTATTGGGCTGCGTGATACCGGCAACCGCATCAGGCACGAGCAACAAATAGCGCTGCGCCGCAGCCTGCTCGGTCACATATCGGCAATAGGCATCCGCATCGCTGTCTTTGGCGGTGTCTTTCGTGTCGGCCGCAAAGGCAGCGGGAATGAGCAGCAAAGCGATCTGTAGCGTAGCCATCGTGAACTCTGCGCTGAATTTTCCCGACAAGTTCTTGGGCCTTAGCCCAGTCCTGGCTTGAGTCAAAGGCATCGAGCGTCTCCTCAAAACGAGATCATCGAATCGCAAGCAAAATCACAAGAAAGAACATCGCGAGAAAGATCAGAAGAAAAGTGGCTTGTGGTTCAGGAATACGGTCTTCGATTTCGCGGATTCAGCATGGTCAAGTTGCATCTGGATCAGGAAGCCGCGGATGTCCGTCCTGAAGATGGGATGAATTGCGTGCTCTTCGCCGGCAAAAATCTGCTTCACCGTTCCCACCTTCCTGCAACCCACCATGTTCAGATAACAGTCGTAGACCGCACTGCCGATCGCGGCACTGCTCTGATTGTCGTAAGGGACGAATGCGAAATAAACGACGCTGCCCCCGGATACGCTCAGGTAATAAGGTGTCTGCTTCGCCGTGGCCAGCGCCTGTCTCAGACTGGCGATCTGTTTCGTCTCCTCGTAGAGCTGCTTTTGCGCCACGCTGACTGCAACATCGAGCTGGGCGATTTCCGAGATCAATTCTGCCTGCTTATCGAGGACATCCAGCGACTTGGTGTCGACTGTAGTCTTCTCCAGAACATTGTCGGTCAGTAGGATCTCGCCGATCTTGCTGTCGGTATAAGAACTCTGGGCCTGATTCAGTGCCGCCCGCTGCGTCGCCGCTTCGCCTTTGGTAATGAGTCCGGCCGCCAGATCTTTGTCGATGGCGGCTTCCACTTCTTTCACCTGCGCCATAACCGCCTTGGTTTTTGCGTTGTCAGCTTGTTTCTGCCTGTCGAGTTCCATAAGCTGCGGACCGGCGACCTGGTTGTGCTGTTGCTCGCGGACAATCGCGGTCTTGAGTTCGGGCTCGAGCGCCTCCAGCGCGGTGCGGTGCTTCTGCATTTCCGCGATGCCGTCTTGCAACTTTTTCTGGTCGACGTTCAGGTCTTCCAGAGTCTGCCGTGTGGTCACCAGCTTCTGTGTGAAATCCAGACTCTTATCATCGGCCGGAGAAAGAATCACCGGCGCGGCCCACGATGTATTCAGCGCATAGAAACCCATTACAAAGCCGTAGGCAAGCACTCCAATGAGCACCAGGTACAGCGTCACAATCGCAAATATCCGGTAGACCGTGACCACCGATTTGTAAATCATCGGCTGGATCACGGCAGCGCGTGCTTCAGGCTTCTTGACGACTTGCGTCGCCATCGGTTGCCTCCTGTTCCTGTTCTTTCACGCGCGTGCCCCAGTCCCTCGAATCCAGAGTGCACAGCGCAAGAGTAGTGAGAAACAAACTGCTGACCACCGACCACGCTAAGTACGCGCCAAAGGCCAGCGGATTATTCACGGCCTCGCGCGTGCTGTATTTCCTGATGACCCAGCCCAGAATCGCAGCGATCGCGAGATAGCCAATCAACGGCCCCGGACCGGCCAACTCCATCGGATTGCCCGAGAGCATGGTCAGCACAACCAAAAGCCCCAGCAGCGCCCCAAGCGGCGTCAAGACCAGGGTCAGCACGGTGTTGGGGTGCAGCGTCCATACATGCTTGGGCAGCGTCCGCAGCGTGTAGAACAAATCGCGAATGATGCTTCTCTTCCAGCGCAACTGCTGCTTGAACAGGTCCGGCAGCGTGGAAGGCACCGTAGTCCAGCACAGCGCGTCGTTGTTGATGTAAGTTCCGTAGCCGCGCAGCAGCGTCTGATGAGTGAGGAATCTGTCTTCGCCCTGATTCACCGGTACGCCGAACCAGTGGCGGCTGCGTATCTTCGGTTCGATCTCCAGCAGCAACTCCCGCCGAATCGCGAACAGGCAGCCGCTGATGCAGCCCACGCTGCGCGTCCAGTTCTCGGGAACCTTGTAGACCTGAAATGCGGCGTAGTAAATGAATGTCTGGATCGCCGTGATCGCGTTCTCGTTCGGATTTCTTACTCCGACCCTGCCGCCCACCGATCCGATCTTGGGCTCCGAGAAGCAAGCCGCCAGCTCCCGGATCGCGTCCGGATGAAAGATGCAGTCCGAGTCGATCGAGATCATCAGCTCTGCCGTGGAGTGCTGCAAAGCGTTGCAAACCGTGCGAGCCTTGCCGCTGTTCACCGCGTTGCGTCCGACGCGTACTTTTATATTGGAGAAGTCGCGCTGCGCCTTGAGCATCCACTCATAGCTGTCGTCAACTGAGCAGTCGTCTTGCGCGATCACTTCAAACTTCTCGGTGGGGTAGTTACTGTTACTGATGCTCTCGATGGTTTCGTAAACCGTTTTGCCCTCGTTGAAACAGGGCATGAGGACGCTCACGCTCGGCTGGTAAGTGTAATCCTTCTTCACCGTCGCTCCGGGGACGGACCACTTCAAAATCAGCGCGAACGTGTATTTGATCAGGGAGATCAGCAGACACAGGATCAGAATCAGCCAGACTAGAACCGGAGCCATCAACGCCTCGTTTGCAATCCGTCAAATCGCCCAAGACATTGGCGTCTGCGCCACGACCGCATCACTGGTTGCGCTGCTTTCTGCAGGGTCAGCGCCGGGTACCCTGCATGATAGCGCCAACCGCCTCGAAAATGGTCCGGTAAGGTATCAGGCATATTACCGCCGTCATGCCCTGTCCGGCGCGAGAGTCGAACCGCCGAGAGCACGGAGTGCCATCGCAGAGTCCGCGGAGAAATTCAAATGGAGCCACTGCCGTTTGCCCCCAAGGGTATTTCGCCCTGCTAAGATTGTGCCGTGAGGGGGGTACTACATGACCAATCTGTCGAGTATCGTGAGTCAATTACAAACACAACGCAAGCAGGTGCAATCGGAACTTAGTCGTCTCGATGCCGCACTCAATGCGCTCCGCGGACTTAATTCCAGCAGTGGCCCTGGGGTCCGCACCATGTCGGCTGCGAGCCGCAAGGCGATCAGCATCGCGCAGAAAGCACGATGGGCAAAGCGAGCCGGGCGCGCAGGTGTCGCAAAGCCCCGGCGCCCGATGTCCGCGGCAGCTCGCAGAAAGATTGCAGCGGCTCAGAAAGCACGATGGGCGGCGTGGAGAGCGAAACAGAAAAACGCGGCCTAGCCCTACGTTGATTTCTTTGCACATTACAGCCCGCCCGGGATAGAAGAAAGCCGAGGCGGGCTTCTTTATAGCCGGCAACATACTTGATCACGAGCCGGTATAGAGCTGAAACGGCGCCCAGTAAAAAGGATTGTGAAACCGGCTGCCACGTAGCAGGGACAGCTTGGCTGCGCGTAAAGCCGCATCCGGAGTCGCTCCCTTGTCGAGTTCGTCGTAAAACCGATCCATCAGTTGTTCCGTCGACTCGTCGGTTACCTCCCAGAGGCCCGCGATCACGTTGTGCGCGCCCGCCCTAAGGAAGGCCCAGGCAAGGCCCACTAATCCTTCGCCGGAGTACGCGCGTTCCCCAGCGCCGTAACAGGCCGAGACCGTGACCAGGTCAGCGTTCAACTTGTGGCTCACAATGTCGCGAGCATAAAGCTTGAACGAACCAGTTTCCCCCGCGCTCTGCGACAGCACAATCGCCGAATCCAGCGGACTCAACCGGCTCGACGTGCCGTGTGCGACAAAATGGATGTAGGAAAATTGCGCCGGATTGCTGGCCGCGTAAGCCGCAGGAGTTGCCCGGTTACCGCTGAATACCTGCTCCTGCGGCGCCGGAAAGTGTTTGGCAACATTCGCCATCTGCTGGGCAGCGCGCGCCAGTTCAGGATATTCCTTGCTCGGAGCGACGCTGTCGCCAATCAGCAGCAGCCTGCGCTGGCGTTTCTGATTTCCCGCATGTCTATGGACAAGAGACGCGGCCAGCACGCGCAGTGAGCTGGTATTGATGACGTCGGCATCTTCAATCCAAAAATGTGGTTTCGGATCGGTAACGATCAGAGTATCGAAATTCAAATTGTTCAGGCTGCCGTCGGGAATGACGAAGATCCTCTCATCTCTCGGAAGAAAAGCCTTCGCCGGTTCGACCAGCACCCGATACAGCGCGCGCCCATCTTCGCTGGATTGCAGAACATCTTGTGGACCATTGAGGGCATTGCGATAGTGCTGCACCAGCGAATCGATCTCCGCGCCCGGAGGCAGCGAGAACAATCGAACCTCTCGTGGCGAAACCGCCCATAGATACGACTGCTTCCGGCCAAGCCAATAAAAAAACAGCACGCCTTTCACCTGACGCGAAATCTCACGCGGATTCACCCCCGGAGGACCGGAATGGCCGGCACGCAAAGTGCCTTTCGACAACAGGCCCAATCCCTCCAACAGGGTCCTCGCCCGGTCATAGTCCGCCCAACGCAGAGCCTCTTCCGGCTTTTTCTGCTCCACAAGAAAGTGAACATAGTCGTCGTAAATGCCCGCTGCGTTGGTCAGAAATGAAAGCTGGAAGTCTTCATGCCGCACGGTATCGCGCGCTGCTTCGAACGTGGCAAGAGCCGCGCGATACTCAACATCCGCCGCGTCCCATTGCTTCTCATCTTCATCGACACGAGCCAGCGAATGCTCGGCCTCCCATTTCAAAAAATCGGGACAGACCTGATCCCGCTCGACGGCCTTGAATATCTCCCGCGCCCTCGCCCCATCGCCCCGTAGTGCCGCGACCTGCCCCTGCACCAGCGTGGGATAGAGCTCATCGAGATGGTTGCCACTTTCGTGGGCTATCTTCAGAGCTTGCTGGGCGTAGTTACTGGCCTGGTCTGCATCGCCAGTTTGGAGAGACAGGCGCGCCAAGACTCTTAGGGCGTCATAAATATCCTCGGTCGCCTGGATGCCTTGGGCCAGCGCTAAGGCGCGCTGGAAAGACTGAGCCGCCAGTTCGACCTTGCGCTGATCCATGTACACGTAGCCGATGTTGGTGAGCTGGTTCTCCTGGTCAAAAATATCGCCCAGTTCAGAGGCACGTTGTTCGGCGTGCTGGAAAGCGTTCAATGCCGCTTCGGAATCTCCGAGCCTGTAAGAAGCCCAGCCGGAATTGCCTTGCGCGACAAGCGCAACCCGGTCGGCGTCCAGAGCATTCGCCGCCAGATAGGCAGCGTCGGATTGGTCCTTCGCCTCGTCGAAGTGTTGTTCAGAAACCGCAATCAATCCCAGATTGCTGAGTGCAGTCGCTTCGAGGAACTGATCCGCGTGAGCACGGGCGAAAGATTGACTTTGCCGAAAAAATTGCAGGGCCTCGTTTGATTGTCCGCGTTCGACAGCTAATATCCCCTGCGCTCGCGTCACGGTGCCGCAGATCGGTTCCTCGTGGGACAAACACATCTGCTCGGCCCGACTGAGAACCCTATCTGCTTCGCTCAGCGAATGTAAACGGGCACGGGCCACGCCTTCCACCGCCAGCGCATGAATGACTGATTCTCTATCGGCGGAAGGTATGGAGAGGGCACTTAGCAGATTCAGAGCATCTCTGCTCATGCCACGCCAGAGCATGGACTCCGCTTCCAGAATCCTGAACTTCGACGCCCATGAAGGATCTGAACTCCGGAGTTTCCCGAATTGTCTGTTGGCCAGGTCCTGACTTCGTTTCAGATCTCCGTGCTGAAAGGCCTTCAGCGCTTGCTCGAAGGCGGCCTGCGGATCAGGACGACGACTGCAACCCAGACCCCAGATAAGCAAAAGACATAAGCCAAGAACTAAGGGACTGTGTGCCCGTTTGCCTTGGCCGTTGCGGCGCTCGCCGTTCCGTGTCCCACGCACCCCAGATTCATCCTGATACCCGTCAGTTCGAAGTAGACGTTCGGCTTTTCGTTTTTCTCGTACTGCTTCTCGCCCACCTCGATCTCGCCCAGCGCGACGGTGCCAAATTCCGGAATCACCAGAATGTGTCCGAACGACTCCACTCCGCGGATTGGAATCTTGCCGATGCTCTGGACCAGGGAACATGTGATGGGCTGGTGAACGCCTGGGTTAGGCGTCTCGCACGCACTGATAAGCTCGTCGATGTGAGTGAGCCTTTTATCGTACGTCGCCTTCAACTCTTTGGGAAGGCCGTTCCCCCGCGCGATTTTTTCTGTCTGTTCCCGTACCGCGTCGAGGAAGTCACGATCCTGCAGATACGATTTGTTGTTCGCCGGCTTTTCTCCGCAGATATCGAGATTGACCTTCAATTCCACTGGAAAACCGCTGACTCTCAGGTTCGTGAACTGCGATCCCAGGAAAGTCACGCGCGGAAAGTGACCATTCTCGTAGGCGTGATCGGTGGACACCTGCGACACCACGCGGTCGGCCGTAATGATTTCAAAAACATTCAGGCCCTCCATGATCGACGTGGAGATCGTCACCCACCCGTTGTGTTTCAGGCTGCGGGAACCCGACACCCGGGTGTGGCCCTTGGTGTAGGTAATCAATCCCTCAATGCTGACGTCTTCCTCGGAGCGGGTAAGGTGACCGCCTCTGCGATCGCTCAACTTGACCGGAGCTTGCTCCTCTATTTTCTGCTCGATCGGACGCTCCAACCGTCCGCTCAGAACGTGCGCCGTGGCATGGTATTCGTGAGAGGGTGTAACGGTGCCGACTGCTGGTGGGGTTTCCGTCATAGTTGCCATAGTGTAACTCCGCTCCGTCAGAACTCATCTCTGAATTTGCAATTCGAACGAGGTGCTCCCAAGGTCCTTGCTTTCGCCTCCAGCAGTGACGCCGTGGACCGCCATCATGTACTTTCCAGCTTCCCGATGAACCGCCGGGACGACCACCGTCCACTGATCCTGGCCAGGCGTCGCCGGGATCGCAAAAGATCCTTCCTGCTTTCCATTCGGGGCATACAACTCCGCCGTGAAGCGCGCATAAGAGCCGTCCGACGGGATCCGCACAAACAGAACCAGGCCTTTCCCCTCTGTCACCGTGATTGGCGGCCCCCCGCCGTAGGTGTCCACGTTTACCTGCGCCGACGGCAAAACCTGAGCCTGGCTGGCATCCGATTGCAAACGCGGAACTGTCACCAACTCCTGATACCCAAGCGCCACCAACAGGAGCGACATAGAGAAAGCCGCAACCGGCGGGCGTAGCCAGGATAACCATCCATAACGGACCAGAACCGGGCGAGGCGTAGCGCGGATGGGAACCGGCTCAGGGCTTTCCGCCAGCACAACCTTGCTGCCTGCCACAAACTGCGCTCCGGCGCTGACATCCAGCGCACATTCCTGGCACTCGAAGAAGTGCTCTTCGAACTCGTCCCGTTCATCGGGCTCGAGTTCAGCAAGCAAATATCTTTCGGTCATTTTTGTTCGAACCACTGCATTGTGGTCCATGATTTAATTCCCCCTCGAAATGTTGTAAGCGCCTGGCAGCATGGCAATGTCCTTAGGCTGAAGCAAAATCCGGGGGATTCTCTCCCGAATGCTTCAGATACGATGATTTAAATGCTTGCTTGGCGCGGTGTAACAGCACCCGCAAATACTCGCGATCGACGCCGAAGTCACGGCAGACGTCATCCTTGTCGCGCTCTTCAAAGAAAACTTCGCGCAACAGCCGCCGGTCTCGTTCCGAAAGCTTCTCCAGAATTTCCCGGACCTTTTTTTCTCGTTCTTTCGCGCTGAGCGCGGCCAGCAGGTCGACGTCCAGTGCGGGGAAGTTATTTTGTTCTTCGTCGTCGAGCGGCGTGCTCCGCGCCGCAGACCGGTAGTGCTCGAGCAGAACGTTATTGCAGATGGAGTTGATGAACGATCCCAGGCGATCGGGCTGAAGAATCTTGCCGTCGCGCAAGGCCACAAAGAATCGGGCAAACGTTTCCTGGCGCACGTCCTCGATCGCTTCCGGCGATTTCAAGCGAGAGCCCAGCTTGATTTTGATTAGCGCGCTGAAGTAGGCGGAAAAATTTTCTTGCGTGCGGAAATCGCCGGACTTCAACCGGCTGAGGTAAGACTCGTCAAAAGACTGGAACTCCAAGGACTTGGCCCGCACTTTCTGTGTCGGAAAGTGTAGCACCGGAGCCGGTGCACTGTTGCCGTTTTCCGAAGTTGGCGCGGGCGCGGCAGGACGCTTGAAAAGGGAATGGTTGCTGCGACGGTACGGTGTGGGCGGGATGGGGCGAGCATTCTGCACTGGGAAGAGAAACTCCTGTGATCTCGTGTCAAAAACCGTATGGGGGCCGCACCTTCTTTTCGGGGAAGTCTGAAATTCAGAAGCGCCGGAGCCGATTCCCCCCGGACCGGCTCCGGCACTACGAGAATCCCTGCCAGTGGTTGCTAGGCTGGGCTTCTGAACTGTGGCTCATCGCTCACCGTGTCGATGTCCTCCACACAGGTATAGTGCGAGGACACCCCAGACCGTTTCAGGAAATCTATTATTGAGGAAATGATTGAGCTCAGCCGGACTTAGTCCGGGATGCCGGCGGGTAGACGAAACAACTCCCCGAAGGGGACGGAACGGACTCTCACCGCATCTACCCCCGCGATCCCACATTCGAGCGTGGCAAAAACCATGGGAAACGGGGCGCGCACTCATCCGTCAGCGGCGAAAACAGAACCGTCAGAAGCGAGCCCAGAGCCAGCCCCGCAAGCATAAAAGTCACGGCAGTTGGCAAGTCGTATTCGGGCCGGGGATGGGCGTTCGTAGGCATATATCCTCTAACTCATTGCAACAGCTAAACCACGTCCAAGAATCGCGGCCTCATGCGCTCCCGTACTGCGCAGCAATTCGATGGCCCGATCGGTCCGGACCCCCTTCTGGCAAGTCACGTAGACCAGCACTCCGGCGTCGTCCCAGAGTTGATGATCCAGCCTCTCTGCATCATCCTCGGCGAAGCCCAGACCTGCCAGTGTCCTCGATTTCCCACGGAAACAGGGAAACTCCTGTTCGACCACCAGCGCGCGAAAGAATGCCTGCGAACGAATGAAGAGACCAACCGACGGGATCACAACTGCGCCCAACGCCGAAACCCATCCGATCATGCGTGCACTCAGAACGCTTGACTCGCGTTCAAGCATGCTGGCGTCGCGCACGATCTTGGCCACCGGATGCGCCGGCGACATCACCATGCAGATGTCCTCGTTATCAAATCCCGCCTGGTTCAGGGTGCAGGCAAGTTCGGGCAGAGGAGTGTGGCGGGGGTAAATTCCGTAGGCGGCGGATTTCATTTCCATCATGGCCGATTCTCCAAGCGTGGAAAGTAGCAACTTGACCTGATCTGGGGCGTTTTCAAGAACATATAGGAATTCCCGGCCCCGGCGCACTCGGGTAAATCACGTAGAGAGCAGAGCACTGAAGTGTCAGGAACTGAAGTGTCAGGAAAAAACGGCAACCGTGGCCGCATCGTTTAGCGCGGCATCCCGTTCACGCATTAAGGGAGCTTTACTGGCCCCGACCCTGCAAAGCGGGTAGCGATCTCGCGAAGATTGAATACATCCCTGTATTCAAGTGCCGCAAGTCTGATTGTTTAATGACGCTGAGAGGAATACCACCATGTCGAACTTCACGAAAAAGTCAGCTTCCGTTCGCGCGACCGCTTCGGTGAAAGTGGAAGACGCACGACGCACCTTCGAAAGCGCAATCGCCCTGCTGCAGCCCAGCCGCAGTCCCTCGCAGACCCCGATCGGCTGGCGCAACCGAATCGCAGCGCCGGCCGATCCGGCGACCGAGAAGCGTGCGGTAACCGACGCCGCGCGAGCTCTGGCGCGGCTGTGGAACATCGCCCCCAGCATGGTTCGCTGACGCTGGACTGGATACGGAAGCGTGGCTCCGCATCTCGGATGTGGTCAGAGAGCTTTCGCCTTCGCAGAGAATGTGCCCCCCCCAAAAAAAAACACAAGGCGTATGGCTGCGATAAACAGCCATACGCCCTGCTTAAGAAGCTGAAAACCAGTTACCTCCGGGACTGCCGGACTTCCTGGTCGGACTCCTCGGATTCCGCACGATCTGCCGCTCGTTTCGGCGGCTTCGGGGATGCTGCCTCTTCCTGCGCCTTCTTGCCAGCGTCTTTGACCTTGCCCACCGCGTTCTGCAATTTGCCTTCAACTTGTTTTGCGGCCCCCTTTACTTGCATCTTGGGGTCGTCGGTCCATTCTCCGGTTTGGCGCTCGATACGTCCCGCAACATCCTTCACTTTTCCTTCAATCCGGTCTTTGTTCACGCGATACTCCCTTCTGGTTTACTTGTTGGTCAACGCGCATATAGCCGAACTTTCGGCCTACGCTTCGTCAGTCACTTCATAGTGAAGCGATCGATTAGGCGATCTTCTCGCGGTTTCCCTGCTTCTGAACGTCATCACTCTGATTTCGCCCAGGCTGGTTGCGCTCCGAGGTCGGCTGTTTGTCGGACGGCTTGTTCTGATGCGCGGTCTTCTGGTGATCCTGCAATTCACGATCGGAGCTAAACGTCTGCCCGCAAGCCTGGCAGGACTTCTGGTCCTTCGAGCTCTGCCCCTGAGCCTGGTTCGGGTTCTGATTCTGAGCTTGGTTCTGGTTCGGATTCTGGTTCTGATTTGGATTCTGATTTTGTGTCATATTGAATTTCCTCGATTCTATGATTTGGATTCGCGCAGTTTCCTGCGCGGCCTGATTCTCAGATGCGAACAAAGCAATGAAATGTTTGCACCGTTTTTTCGCCCGCGCGCTTTCATCGCATCCCGGTCGGATCGCGCTTACCGAGGCGCATTGCGTGCCATTGGTTCTCGTTTTACGCCGGGCTTCGACCCTGGATAATGCGCACCAAGACGACGATCACCGCGATCACCAGCAAAATATGAATGAGTCCGCCCAGTGTGTAGGAGCTGACCATCCCCAGCAGCCATAGAATCAGCAGGAGAGCAACGATTGTCCAAAGCATTCAGATCATCCCTTCCGGCAGACGACTTACCAGCATTCCAATGTCAGGATAAGCAACAATCAGAATGGTGAAATCCGGTAAAGCCAGTAGCCGGCGGGATATGTCGCTCTAGAGGCACGGGCGCCGATGCCGAACCTCCGCATCGCGCCCCGCGAATGGTTTTTAAAACACTTGCACGATTCTGTTGCGCACGGCGTAAAGCGTCAGGTCGGCGACGCAGTGCAAGCCCAGTTTGCGCATCAGGTTGGTGCGATGGGTCTCGGCGGTTTTCACGCTGAGATTGAGAGTCGCTGCGACTTCCTTGCTGGTTTTTCCTTCCGCCAGCAACTGAATCACTTCCCGCTCGCGCGTTGTGAGGGGACTGCCATCGATTTCTTCCTCGGCGCTTTCGCCGTTCTCGCGGCGCAGGAATCCGTCGAGCACCATCTGACTGACTCTGGTAGTGAAGAATGTGCTTTGCCGTTGCAGGGCTTCGACGGCAGAGACCAGGTCCCGGCCCGCGTCTGACTTGAGCAAGAAACCGCGCGCGCCGACTCGCAGTACTTCGCGAACCACCTGATCCGAATCGTGCATGGTAAGAATCAGGATCGCAGTATCGGGTGACGCGGCCAGAATCTGCCGGCTCGCCTCGAGTCCGTTCAGACTTGGCATGCCGAGATCGAGCAGAACCAGGTCGGGATTCAACTGCGCCGCAAGTTCAACCGTCTCGCGGCCATCCTTCGCTTCTCCACAGACCTGCCAACCGGGATGGCTTTCGAGCAAAGCCCGTACGCCGCGCCGTGCAACCTCATGATCGTCTGCAATAAGAATTCGAAACATTGCTCACCTCCACAGGTGTAATTCGCGAATTCTGACGCACAGATTTCTCCCAGTCTCGATTCTTGTAAAGACCGACTAAAGACCAGGCTCTCTTGAGGACTTTGCCCTAAGACGAGAAGCAACAATCGTGCCAAACCCGTACGCCATTGGATCCAGAATGAGTTAGCTGCAGTCGGTGGCTGTGTCCGTGTAAGTTTTTCCAATTTCCAGCGCGGGCTGGATCCGCGATGATGCCCCAGGTTTTAAGACTTCATATTTCTCAAAATCTTAATGGGGACAGGAATCTCACGGGCGCCGAGATTTGCTCGATCGCAAAAAAGCAATGCAATTCATGAAGTTCATTCGAACTTAGGCGGGAGATGCGAAAAGGCGCATGGAGTATTCCATGCGCCTGTTAAGGTTCGGTCTTCTGAGCGCGGCTATGCCGCCGAGGGTGAAGTTGGTGACTTGTTGACCAGAGGCGCCATGTCGATCTGGATCAAGTTGTTCTTGATCGCATACACCACCAGATCGCGAATCGAATGAAAACTCAGCTTCCGCATGATGTTGCTGCGGTGAGTTTCAACGGTTTTGGTACTCAGGTTCAGAAGCGACGCCACTTCTTTGGAACTGTTGCCTTCCGCCAGCAATTGCGTGATCTCGCGCTCGCGCGCGGTCAAAGTCGGCAACTTCGGAGCTTCGTTTTTCGCGACCATATGCCCTTTGTCGAGAAAGCCCGCGAGCACCAGATCGTTGACCCGCGGAGTGAAGAACATCCGCTTGCTCTGCAAAGCTTCGACAGCGGACACCAGGTCCCGTGCCGCGTCCGACTTCAGCACGAATCCCCGTGCCCCGGCGTCCAGAGCTTCACGAATGACCTGATCCGAGTCGGTAATGGTGAGCACGATGATCTTGAACTGCGGATCCATCTGCAGCAGTTGGCGCGTCGTATCCAGCCCGTTGAGGTTGGGCATGCCCACATCGAGAATGACCACGTCGGGCTTCAACAGCGTAGCCTTCTCCAGGGCTTCGCGCCCATCGTTGGCCTCGCCGCAGATCTCCCAGCCGTCATGCTTCTCTAAGAGCGCGCGCAGTCCGCGGCGCACAATTTCGTGATCATCGGCTAATAGAATTCTCAGCTTCATGATTCCCCCAAAGAAATTGAACTGGACTTGGACAGCGCTGAACTTTGAACCGAACCGCGGCGAACCGAACCGCGACTACTGCGAAGCCGACATGTTGCGTCCGTTGAGCGCGGTAAAGACACGATGCTGACTTACCGCTTCGACGGCTGCCAGTAAATCGCGCGCGGCATTGGATTTCACGACATATCCCCGGGCGCCGACATCCAAAGCTTCCCGCATCATCTGCGGCGAATCGTGCTGGGTCACAAATAGGATCTCGAGTTGCGGGGCCTGGCGCCGCAACAGGCGGCAAGCTTCCAGCCCGTTCATTCGGGGCATGGTCACATCCAACACCATTACGTCAGGCTTCAGATCTTTGGCCTTCTCCACCGCCTCGACCCCATCGGATGCTTCGCCTACCACTTCCCATCCCCTCCGCCCCTCCAGGAGGGTCCTAAGTCCTTGTCTTACAATCGGATGATCATCAACCAGCAAGATGCGAATAGTCATATTTTCTCAGTTCTCTGGGAGAGACTGACAGACGATTCGCCCTGTTTCAACGAATCACTTACGACTGACCATTACTCCGGCAAAGTGCCGTACCCGCAGACTGGACCCCGCGGATCAATTGGGGAGTTTAGCATGCGATCGTCCGGCTCCCGAATACCTGAAATCCTGTATTTTTAGAGGTCTGCAGCTCACTGCCTTTCATAGGCTCTCGCTGGGTACAGGCTTGAAATAAGTCTGTTCGTGGAGCAATACCTCGACCGCTTCGACAACCGATCCGATGTCTTGCTTGGCACAGGCTCCCTTGACGCCGGCGTCGCGGGCAGCTTCCGCTAACTGATTGGAAAGATGGAGCGTTACCATCAAAATTGGAATCTTGGGAAAGCTCTGGGAAATCTGTTTGGCGACGTCCACGCCATTCAGATCGGGCATTTGATGGTCCAGCAGAATGAGGTCGGGCTGGCTCTCGAATGCCATTTCGATCGCTTCCGCTCCGTTTTGCGCCTCGGCGCAGACCTTCCATGAACTCTGCTGTTCGAGGATTGCGCGCAGATAGCGGCGGACCGCGGGATTGTCATCGGCTACAAGAATACGAACCACGCGCGTCTCCCCGTTGGCAGAAAACGATTTGTTAGCCATTGTTATTGGCTGGCTTATTGGCCGGTGCTGTGCCCTTTCTCTTTGTGCTGTTTCATTACTGTGCGGGCAGCAACTTCTTTCGCCCGGCTGCCATAGCGGCCGGAGCGTTCGGCGCTCTCTTTGATGTGCTCGTATCGCGCTGTTCTTTTGCGTTTACCCCTCGCAAGTGCTTTTTCCCTGGCATAAAATAAATGAGTCCCTTCTCGACAACGCTATTCTCCAACACTAGCGACCGATCGGGAGGGTCACAATCCAGTGATCGCTGTATGTCTACCACTGTGAACGGGCGCACGGTGGCTGCATGCGCCGGCATTCGCCGATCTTACTTCGCGGCGGTCGCCATCCAGCGGCGGCGGCGAATCTTGGCTTTCGGGAACAGCAGCCCGCGCAGTTTCAGCTTCGCCTTGTGCAGCTGCGATTTGGAGTTGCCGATGGAACAATCAAGCAGCGTGGCGATTTCGTGATGCTGAAAACCTTCCACTTCATGCAACGCGAAGATTTGCCGGCAGCCTTCGGGAAGCTCCTGCAGGGCGCGCTTCAAAGTGATGCGATCCACCAGGCCCGCAAGACTCGGGTCGTCCCGGCCAAAGTCGCGGCGCAGCGAGGGCGACTCGGCATCCACCGGCTCATCCAGGGAAACCGTGGGGGGTGATTTACGGCGTCGCAGTTTCATCAGGACCGTGTTAACGGCGACGCGATAGAGCCAGGTCGAAAAGGCGGATTCGCCGCGGAATGAGCCGACGGTTCGAAACACTTGCAGAAAAGCTTCCTGCGTAAGATCTTCCGCCTCGGCGACATCCTTCGTCATGAGAAGGCACACCGAATAAACCCGCCCCTTGTGCTGCTGAAACAGGGTGGCAAAGGCTTCTTCGTCGCCGAGTTGCGCCCGCCGCACCAAGCTGAGCTGGGCATTGGCATTGGCGGTCTTGTCTTTCTCCCTCGTCGTAGTCGCGGGGATTACATTGACGTCGTTCGCAGTGATCGCACAGGTGGCCACGGTCGTCTCCTTTTAGAAACCTGAGATCTTCGCTCTTGCTAAGTTCGCGAGCATGGACCACAGGGTAGGCAAAAGGCCTCCGGCCTTCCATCAGGTCACTTCTGTAAATTGGACAGGGGGAATCCTTAAGGCTCTAGGGGTTTTGGCAAGATCGTGAAAACAGGAGGGTTGGGGCTAGTTGGGAATGGAGCAGCGGATTCAGGAGATTCAGCGCTCCTGCCGGACGCATCGTTGTACGCATGACGGCGTATGTACAGTGGGTTGAGAAGGTATTTGTTTTGATATTTGGGGTCGGAAAAGCTGAGGCAGAGCGACGAAACAGGATCCCCTTGGATGCCGCTCTCGGGCCCACACCCACGATACCCTTCCTTGGGCCGTAAACGGCCTCAGGATCGATGATTCCCGACAGAGGCAGCCTCGATATCCTCCGCGACGAAATTCGCTCTCTGGCAGCCTCGTAGAGCGTTCTTACGAACTTTCAACAACTTACAAAGCTTTTCAACGACTTGCACCAAGGCTCAACAGCTTAGCGCCCCCTGGCCCGGCACAGCCACAAATTCATTCGTAGAGACGTCGCAAGCAACGTCTCTACGAATGTTTTCTCTACGCTCTTTGCTCTTTGCTCTTTGCTCTCTACGGCTACACCCGGCCGGCGAGGATCAAGACCAGCAGAATCACCACCACCAGGCCCAGGCCTCCGCTGGGGTAGTATCCCCAGGAACGGCTGTAGGGCCATGACGGCAGCGCACCGAGAAGCATCACGATCAAGACAATGAGAAGTATCGTAAACATTTGAGTTCCCTCCGATTGGCAGATTTCAGTTCAAAGTTCGTCCCAAATTGCGACCATCCCGACTGAGAAACAGCAGGCCCGGCCTTCTACAGCCGGGCCTGCTCTCCAGGCGATTTGCCTGAATGCGCTGTCAGTTCGCAGCGGATACCGTTCCGCCGGCCGGGACTTCCTGTTTGCTTGATTCTTTGCTCTGGATCGAATACTTCCTGACAGTCGTCAGGAACGGAGCACTCACCGCAGTGGCCCGGACCTTGCCGCTGAGGATGTCCTGGAACGGAACGAAGCTGCCGTACAACAGGCGAGTTTCGTCTTTGTCCTGAGTCACAACAGCGCCACTCAAATCGATACCGGCGAACAGGCCGCGGGCACGGGAGTAGGTCAGCACTTCCGCTCTCATTTTCAAATCCGTGTCGGCAGCGGCATCCCGGCCTACAGGACCAGCGGCAGCCGAAGCGTCAGCGCCTAGTTTGAAATGGCTGGACAGCAGATGCTGCATGCCAGCGTCATTGGTCACCACCATCACGATGTCCACGGCCTGTCCACCCAGCTGCAGACCCCAACTGCCTCCGGTGATCGTGAGCGGGGCGGGTGCGCTCCAACCAGCCGCTGTGCGGCAGGTAGCGACGCCTTTCCCATGATTGCCGCCGATACCGACAGCGATCTTGACCATCGAGGGGATCACGGCGATGCACTTCGCGTCGCTCATAACCTTGTCTGGAATGGCTTTGTCTGGAGTCGCCATGATTTCGTTCAGAACCGTCGCCGAGGCATCAATGCGCTTGGCGATGTCAGATTGATCCTTGTCATCGGCTCCCCAACTCAGGCCGGCGAACACCAGGCAAACCACGCCCAGCGCCAGGAAATATCTCGTTACCGCGGAAGTCGTTAGTCTCATGGTTAGTAACCCTCTCTCTCGTGCTCGATGTGAGTATTCCGTGAAGGTCACGTTAACGGTTGGGCGCTTTCGACTCCATCGGGCAGAGGCAGTAGAGGGGTATGGAACTTACTGGAGAGCTGGGACGGGACGAAAATATAGGCCAATATAGGCCTCAGATACAGGCTCCGCCGTATTGTGAGCGATGCCGCGGCGTCTTATTCTCAGGCTCTACTCAACACGACGCCCCCATAGCAGGTGCCGGCCCACTGGGAGGGTTTGGCACCTGCTCCCTTGTTATGCAGCTTTTTTGCATTAATGACACGGCTTCATCATGGAGGGCACAGCGGAACACTGGAAAGGGTCGTGGACTTCGAGCTGTGCGCGCCGCTATTTCGCGGAATTCATGGTTGCGCAGACATCGGTGGGGATGGTGGCCTGCACGATCGATCCGGCCGGGGACGATTCGACTGTGATCTGGCCCTGAAACTCCGCAAGTCGTTCCCTCATGCCGGCCAATCCGATACCAGGCGCGGCTCCGCCACGGAACCTGGCAAGGATCTCCTCAGGGATGCCCTTGCCGTCGTCTTCTACGATCAGGGCTACGTGCCCGTCGAGACACTGGATTCGGACCTGCACGGATTGCGCGGCCGCGTGACGGTACACGTTGGTGAGCGCTTCCTGCAATACGCGGAACAGCGCGATCTCGATCTCGCGCGGCAAACGGTGGATTGGTTCATCCACCGAAAGCGACACTTTGATTTGACTGCGTTTTCCGTACTCGTCCACGTACCAGCGCGCTGCCGGTAAGAACCCGAGCTCCTCCATCAATGGAGGGTGGAGCAGATGGGAAATCGTCCGCACCTCTTGAAGGGCGTAGTCGGTGAGTTCGATGGTTTCGCGGATCAGCTTCGGGTGGTCGAGTTTCCGGCAGTCAGCTCTTACGGGATCGGGGTTGGCTTGATCGGCGGGCGTTCCGTTCTGAAGTTGAACCAGATTAATCTTCAGGCCGGCCAGAAACTGGCCGACGCTGTCGTGAAGTTCGCGCGCAATGCGGCGCCTCTCCGAGTCCTGCAACTCGAGAATTTTGGCGCTCATCAGGCGATACGACTGTGCATTGTCGCTGACCCGCTTCTCTTTATCTTTCGTAAGCGCGACCTCGGCTACGAGCAAGCGAAACTGGTACACCAGCATCAATGTCATGATTGCGAAAGCGACGGAGAGCATGAGGACATTGCGGCGGAACAGATAGTTCCAGGCGCGCAGCCTTTGCTCCAGCAATCGCTCTTCTTCGCTTTGCATGCCAGCCACGATGGAGGTGACTTGTTTCTGGCGATCATCGATTTCCAGTTGCCGCTTGCGGCTATCGGGCGACAGGTTCACTTGAATCCCGGCGAAATCGGACTGGCTTTCGATCATCGCCATGCCCTCACTCAGCAGCGGTCCCAGCTGGTTCAGACGTTGCTGTTGCTGCGGATTGTCGCGAGTGAGCCGGCGCAGCTCGTCGACGGTAAGCGCCGCCAGATGAGCCTGCTCCAGAGATAGCGGAAGCGCAGCACGGTCGCGGGACAAAATGGAAGTAACTTCACCGTCGCGAGCGCGCATGATCTCGATCTGCAAATCGCCGAGCTGGGACCGCACTTGGTAGCTGTGAATCACCCAATCCCGTCCGCTGACAATGTCCCTCTCTGTGAAATAGGCCACGGCTCCGGCGGCCATCACCGTCAGGAGCACTAACCCAAAGGACACGAGACGGATCGCTGCAGAGAATCGCGTCGATGTGGCGGACTGCGCGGAACCGGAAGTGGTTAACAATTCATACCTTCCTCTCGTCTGCAGTTCAAACCTTCCTCTCGTCTGCAGACAGAGCTCTTCAGCAATTTATCGGCGGCATGGGGTCGCAACCATCGACTAGAAGCCGTAGATGTTCGCGGTATTCCCGGTAAGGGGGAAAGAAGAGGCGGAGAAGAACGAGAAGAAAAGCGGAATAAGCCCGTGGCAGCCAAGGACGGCTTCCAAGCTGGTCAAACTGCAAAGGCCCAACTCGGGCCGCCGTGTGCAGTCACTCCGTGGAAGGACATGGCCGCCGACGGTCTACGGCTGGAGCATAGTCCTGCGAAGTGTAGAGGATCAATCCGTAAAACCGGGTAGGCGAGGATTTTCGATCTGACAGAAGTCTGCGGGTTATCTCGATTAGACGCCAACCGCGACATCGACTGACTCCGTTCGCCGCGACGGAATCACAACTTCCACGATGGTGCCGGGATTGGCATTGGCCAGGCGTAGGTTTCCGCCCAGTTCGCGGACGCGTTGGCGCATCCCGCCGATGCCGACGCCGATGCTTTCCGGGCGCAGTTGAGTGACCTCCTCCTCGATGCCCTTGCCGTCGTCGCTCACCGTGACTGCGATACAGCCGTTTGTCTCGGTGAGGCTCACGCGCCCGTGACGAGCTCCAGAATGGCGATACATGTTGGTCAGCGCTTCCTGAATGATGCGGAAGATCGCGGTTTCCAGCTCCGGCTTGAGCCTGGCCAGGTTAGGAGGATCGATTGCGAGTTCAGTCTCAATTCCGCTGCGGTCGGAGAGTCCTTCGAGGTACCAGCGCAGAGCCGAGACCAGGCCGACCTCATCGAGCAGCGGTGGATGCAGAAGGTGGGAGATGGTGCGGACCTGCTGGATCGCGCGGTCGATCAGGTCGCTGGTTTCTCCGGCCGATTGCCGGATGACGGGCGACGAATCCTTGCAGAGAACTCCATCCAGAATCATTTTGGCGGCGGCCAGCTCTTGTCCCAGTCCGTCATGAATTTCGCGGGCGAAGCGCCGCCGCTCTTCATCCTGCAGAGTCATGAGCCGGCTGGAAAGTCGCCTCAGTTCGGCGGTTCGAGCATCTACTTTCCTTTCGAGATCAATCGCGTTATCGCGGATCGACTGTTCCAGTATTTTGCTGTCATGGATGTCGGAACAGGCGCCGTACCATTTGAGGATCGTGCCGTCGGGATCGCGGAGAGGCACGGCGCGAGCGCGGAACCAGCGATATTTTCCGTCGGCGGCGCGGATCCTGTATTCCGATTCATAGTCTCTACCGGTCTGCACGCAGTTTACCCAGTGCACCAGGCTGCGGTCGCGGTCTTCCGGATGCAGGTACTCGAGCCAGCCGAAGCCGATCGCCGAGCCGGGCTCAGCTCCCGTGTAATCATAGAACCGGCTGCTGATATAGTCCCGCGCTCCATCGGCTTGGCGGCTGAAGATGATGTCCGGCGCGGTGTGGATGATTGCATCCAGCTCCTGATTTTTCTGGGCGAGTTCGCTGTTTACACGCTGCAGCGCCACTGCTCTTTGTTCCATTTCCTGGGTGCGTTCGGCGACGCGCTGTTCCAGGTCAACGTTCAGACGCTCGAGCTGGCGGTTCTTGCGGTGCAACTCAGCAAACACTCGCACTTTCGCGCGCAGGACTTCGGGGACGATGGGAACGGAAAGATAGTCCACTGCGCCGTGCTGATATCCCTTGAGCCGGTCGAGATCGGTGAGGTGAACCGCCGAAACGAAGATGATGGCGGTTTTTTGGAAGCGGGGATGCTGCCGGATCATGTTGGCCAGTTCGAAGCCATCGATCTCCGGCATGCTCACGTCCATTAACACGACGGCAACGTCGGTCTTGAGCAGCTTTTCGAGAGCATCCTTGGCCGAAGTGGCCTTGACCAGGTTCTCTCCCAGATCGGCCAGAATGGCTTCATAGGTGAGCAGCTTGCCAGGCTGATCGTCGACCATCAGGATGTTGACTTTGTCGTGCTGGTCCATATCTTTGCTTCAGTTCGTATTTTAACGATGCAGCCACATGCGCAGTGCCGACAGCAGTTGCTCTGTGTTCACGGGCTTGGCCAGGTACTCCGATGCGCCCGCTTCCAGGCACTTTTCCCGATCCCCCTTCATGGCTTTTGCGGTCAGCGCGATGATCGGCAGCCGGCGGAACAATGGATTCTGCCGGATCACCTGCATGGTCGCGTAGCCATCCATCTCAGGCATCATGATATCCATCAGAACGATAGCGAGGTCCGGCGTGGACTCGAGGAGTGAGATCGCCTCGCGGCCTGTTCCGGCGGTCAACACGTGCATTCCGCGGCGTTCGAGCACGCTGCTGAGGGCGAAGATGTTGCGCATGTCGTCGTCGACCACCAGTACTTTCTTCCCTACCAGCGCCTCATCGGAGCGATGCAGGCGATCGAGCATCTTCTGTTTTTCGACCGGCAGATCGGCTACGACTCGATGCAGGAAGAGTGCAGTCTCATCGAGCAAGCGTTCCGGGGACTCGACTCCTTTCACCACGACACTGCGTGCTAGAGTGTGCAGGCGAGCGTCCTCTTCGGGAGATAGTTCTTTTCCGGTGAACACGACAACCGGCAAGTCTCTCACTGCTTCTGTGTCGCGCATGCGTTCGAGAATATCGAAACCGGACATGTCGGGCAGGCGCAGATCGAGCACGACGCAGTCGAACGATTCTTTGTTGACGAGTTCGAGCGCTTCGGCTCCGGTGGTGGCGGCGGTGACGTCAATGTCGTCGGAGCCCAGCAGTTCGCGAATGGTGAACTGTTCCGCCGGGTTGTCTTCCACGATCAGCAGCCGCTTACGCCGCGGGGCAGCGTATTCCTTGATTCTCGCGAGCGCCGAGTTCAGTTCTTCGGGACTTGTCGGCTTGGTCACGAACGCAAACGCACCGCGGGCCAGGCCATGATGGCGATCTTCGTCGAGAGTCAGCATCTGCACCGGGATGTGGCGGGTCGCTGAATCTTGCTTCAAGTGGTTAAGCACGGTCCACCCGAGCATGTCGGGAAGGAAAACATCCAGCGACACTGCGGCGGGATGAAACTCGCGCGCCAGGGCAAGGGCTTCCGCGCCGCGACCCGCGATCAGGACTTTGAAACCCTTGTCGTGCGATAAATCGCAGAGCACGCGAGCGTAGTGCGGATCGTCTTCCACAATGAGCAAGACGGCATCGTCGGGCTGCAAATTGTCGCGATCGTCGGCGATGGCTTCCACCGGGTGCTCCACCACAACCATGTTCGAGAGTTGCAGCGGTGTGGAAGGGGCAAACGGGTGGCTTCCGTGCATCGCTGGAAGCGCGACCGATGGTCCGACATAATTCCGCGGCAGGTAAAGCGTAAAGCTGCTGCCCTTACCGGGTACACTGCGCAGCTGAATTTCGCCGCCCAACAGGCTGGCCAGTTCGCGGCTGATGGCGAGTCCCAATCCGGTTCCGCCATATTTACGGCTGGTGCTGGCGTCGGCCTGCTGGAAGGCTTCGAAGATGATGCGCTGTTTATCGAGGGCGATTCCGATCCCGGTATCGGTGACTTCGAAAGCTACGACCGACCCGGCGCTGCTGAGAATCGGGATGATCTTCACTCCACCCTTTGTCGGCGACTGAGACGGCGAGGCGGACTCCGCCGTGCTCGGTAAATTTGAACGCGTTTGACAGCAGATTCTTGAGCACCTGTTGCAAACGCTTGGAATCGGTGACCAGGCTGCGCGCGAGGCGCGGATCGGATTGCACGTCGAAAGTGAGCCGCCGATTCTCCGCTTCGTGGCGGAACGGCCGGCCAACCATTTCGAGCAGGTTGGAGAAGAAAACTTCCTCGGCCTCGACCGACACCGTGCCGGATTCAATCTTCGAAAGGTCGAGAATGTCGCTGATCAGGTTTAGCAAGTCGGTTCCCGCGCCGTGAATGGTGCGCGCAAATTCAACTTGTTTGGGAGTGAGGTTGTGATCGGGATTTTCGCCGAGCTGTTGGCCGAGAACGAGAATGCTGTTCAGCGGCGTGCGCAACTCGTGTGACATGTTGGCCAGGAATTCCGACTTGTACTTGGAAGTGAGTGCGAGTTCCTTGGCCTTTTCTTCGAGAGCGCGGCGGGCCTGTTCGATTTCCTGATTCTTGCGTTCGACTTCGACGTTTTGTTCGGCCAACTGCTGCGCTTTTTGCGCCAGCTGTTCGTTGGTCTGCTGCAATTCTTTCTGCTGGGTCTGAAGTTCGGCGGCGAGCTGCTGCGACTGCTTGAGCAGGCCTTCCGTCTGCATCGTGGCTTCAATGCTGTTCAGCACGATGCCGATACTGGCCGTGAGCTGCTCGAGAAATGCGAGATGCGAGGCAGTGAATGCGTTGAGGGATGCCAGTTCGATGACGGCTTTTACGCGGTCCTCGAAAAGCACGGGAAGGACGATTACGTTGCGCGGTATGGCCTGGAACAATCCCGAGCGGATCGGCACAGTAGTTTCCGGCAGATCGGAGATGAACAACCTCTGCTTCTCAGCCGCGCATTGGCCGATGAGTCCTTCGCCCAGCCGCAGGCGGCGCAAGTGACCGTTGTCGCCGTCATCCGCAAACGCGGAGAGCAGCACCATGGTTGCGGATTCTTCAGTCTCCATCTGATAGATCACGCCTTGCTGCGCGTTGACCAGAGGAGCGAATTCAGACAGCAACATCCGGCCCACCGTCGCCAGGTCGCGCTGGCCCTGCAACATTCCGGTGAAGCGCGCGAGATTGGTCTTGAGCCAGTCCTGCTCCGTGTTGCGGTCGGTGGTGAGGCGGAGGTTGTCAATCATCGTATTGATGTTGTCTTTCAACTCCGCCACTTCGCCGCTGGCCTCCACCTGAATGGATCGCGTCAGGTCACCCTTCGTGACAGCGGTCGCGACTTCTGCAATCGCTCGAACCTGGTTTGTGAGGTTGTCGGCGAGCAGATTCACGTTGCCGGTAAGATCTTTCCACGTACCGGCCGCGCCCGGGACGTTTGCCTGGCCGCCCAAGCGACCTTCGACGCCGACTTCGCGGGCGACTGTGGTTACCTGGTCGGCGAAGGTAGCGAGCGTGCCCGTCATGTTGTTGATGGTTTCTGCGAGCGCGGCAACTTCGCCCTTCGCGTTGACGGTTAGTTTCTGCGTGAGGTCGCCGTTGGCGACGGCGGTCACGACTTTGACGATGCCGCGTACCTGTTCGGTGAGGTTGACGGCCATTACGTTGACGTTGTCGGTGAGATCCTTCCAGGTGCCGGCCACGCCGGGGACTTGAGCCTGACCACCGAGTTTTCCATCGGTCCCGACTTCGCGGGCCACGCGGGTTACTTCAGCGGCGAACGCGTTGAGCTGATCGACCATCGTGTTGATGGTATTTTTCAGTTCGAGAATTTCGCCTTTCACGTCGACCGTAATTTTGCGCGACAAATCGCCGCGGGCGACCGCCGTCGTTACTTCGGCGATGTTGCGAACTTGTCCGGTAAGGTTACCGGCCATGGCGTTGACCGAGTCGGTGAGATCTTTCCATGTTCCGGCGACGCCTGGGACGTTCGCTTGTCCGCCGAGACGGCCTTCGCTACCGACTTCGCGGGCCACGCGCGTGACTTCCGCGGCGAAGGAGCGCAACTGCTCGACCATCGTGTTGAGCGTCTCTTTGAGCTGCAGGATTTCGCCGCGGACGTCGACGGTGATCTTCTTTGAAAGATCGCCGGTTGCGATGGCAGTCGCGACCTCTGCGATGTTACGAACCTGGCCGGTGAGATTGCTGGCCATGAAGTTGACGTTGTCGGTGAGATCTTTCCACGTGCCAGCGACTCCTGGAACTTGTGCTTGTCCACCGAGTTTGCCGTCGGTGCCGACTTCGCGGGCCACGCGGGTTACTTCTCCGGCGAAGGCGTTGAGCTGATCCACCATCGTGTTAATCGTGTTTTTTAGCTCAAGAATTTCGCCTTTCACGTCGACGGTGATTTTGCGTGACAAGTCACCGCGGGCGACGGCAGTTGTTACTTCGGCAATGTTGCGGACCTGGCCGGTTAAGTTTCCGGCCATTGAATTGACCGAATCCGTGAGATCTTTCCAGGTTCCAGCGACGCCGGGAACATTGGCCTGTCCGCCCAAGCGGCCTTCGGAGCCGACTTCGCGGGCCACGCGCGTCACTTCGCCAGCGAATGCATTGAGCTGGTCCACCATCGTGTTGATGGTCTCTTTGAGCAGCAGAATTTCTCCGCTTACGTTGACGGTGATTTTCTTCGATAAATCGCCACTGGCGATGGCTGTCGCCACTTCAGCGATGTTGCGCACCTGGCCGGTCAAGTTGCTGGCCATGGAGTTGACCGAGTCGGTGAGATCTTTCCAGGTTCCGCCGACGCCGGGGACCAGAGCCTGTCCGCCAAGTTTGCCGTCGGTGCCGACCTCGCGGGCCACGCGGGTTACTTCTGACGCGAAGGATCGCAGCTGGTCGACCATCGTATTCATCGTGTCTTTGAGTTCGAGAATTTCACCTTTCACGTCGACGGTGATCTTGCGCGACAAATCGCCGCGAGCCACGGCGGTTGCGACTTCAGCGATATTTCGCACCTGGCCGGTCAGGTTGTTGGCCATGAAATTGACGTTGTCGGTGAGATCTTTCCACGTGCCAGCGACGCCGGGGACCTGCGCCTGTCCACCGAGCTTGCCTTCCGTGCCGACTTCGCGGGCCACGCGAGTGACTTCCCCGGCGAATGCGTTGAGCTGGTCCACCATCGTGTTGATGGTGTCTTTGAGTTCGAGAATTTCTCCCTTCACGTCGACGGTGATCTTGCGGGACAAATCGCCACGGGCCACAGCGGTGGTGACTTCAGCAATGTTTCGCACTTGGCCAGTCAAGTTGCCGGCCATTGAGTTCACAGAGTCGGTGAGATCTTTCCACGTTCCAGCGACACCGGGGACGTTCGCCTGACCACCGAGACGGCCTTCGGTTCCTACTTCGCGGGCCACGCGCGTAACTTCTCCGGCGAAGCGGTTGAGCTGATCCACCATCGTGTTCAGAGTTTCTTTGAGCTGCAGGATTTCGCCGCGCACATCGACCGTGATCTTGCGCGACAAATCGCCGCTCGCGATGGCGGTTGCGACTTCTGCGATATTGCGGACCTGGCCAGTCAAGTTGCTGGCCATGAAGTTGACGTTGTCGGTGAGATCTTTCCAGGTTCCACCAACGCCCGGGACTTGAGCCTGTCCGCCGAGTTTGCCTTCGGTACCGACTTCACGGGCGACGCGGGTTACTTCTCCGGCGAATGCGTTGAGCTGATCGACCATCGTGTTGATGGTGTCTTTAAGTTCGAGAATTTCGCCCTTCACATCGACCGTGATTTTGCGGGACAAATCGCCGCGGGCCACGGCCGTAGTGACTTCAGCAATGTTGCGGACCTGGGCCGTCAAGTTTCCGGCCATGGCGTTGACGGAGTCAGTGAGATCTTTCCACGTTCCTGCGACGCCGGGGACGACTGCCTGGCCGCCAAGTTTTCCGTCGGTACCGACTTCGCGAGCGACGCGCGTGACTTCCGATGCGAACGATCGGAGCTGATCCACCATCGTGTTGATGGCTTCTTTGAGCTGCAAAATTTCGCCGCGCACATCGACCGTGATCTTGCGCGACAAATCGCCGCTGGCGACAGCGGTTGCAACTTCTGCGATGTTTCGCACCTGGCCGGTCAGGTTGCTGGCCATGAGGTTCACGTTATCGGTGAGATCTTTCCAGGTGCCGGCAACGTCAGGCACGAGCGCCTGTCCACCGAGTTTGCCTTCAGTTCCAACTTCGCGGGCCACGCGAGTAACTTCCGCGGTAAAGACGCCGAGTTGCTGAATCATGGTGTTGACGAGATTCGCAGAGCGCAAAAACTCGCCTTCCAATGGGCGGCCATCCACGTCAAGACGAACGGTTTGGGTCAAGTCGCCTTGCGCGACTGCGGCGATGGCGCGTGTGACTTCGGCGGTAGGACGGAGCAAGTCCTCGGTAAGAGTATTGACGGAGACTTCCATCTCCCCCCACGCGCCTCTGGATTCGTAAAAGCGAATGCGCTCTCGGGGCTGGCCCTGTTTCCCGACTACATGGCCTACCCGCTTCAATTCCTGCGCCATGTGCTGGTTGGCGGCAACAATTTCGTTGAACGTGTCAGCGACTTTTCCGGCGAGGCCGGTCCAGGTTCCGGGCAGGCGCACGGTGAAGTCGCCTTCGCGCATGGTCTGCAGGCTGGCCAATATGACATTCAGGTCCAGAGACGAGCCGTCCGCCTTGGACTTGCCATTGTTCTTGCCTGTCTTCGTTGTTCTTGCCTTCGATCCTCGGAATAGAAGGAGCGTTCTCACCGGAGTCGGGCGCCACGATATCAAGGCTGGTTCTTTTCATGCTTTCCTCAACACAGGAGCAGATTACTTTTCGTCAGACTGTGCTCTCTGCAAAACCTACGTCAGTGCGTTTTCGTCGCGCATTCGTGTGGAGTGAGTGAGCGGCTAAGGCTCAACGCAGACAACGGTAGACGCAGGTTCTTCCGGCGCGCCAGATCGCATTCATACCGGGATGCATTCTGGGGAAGGCGCACCGTTCGGAACACCACGCTGTGATTCGTACCATAGGGTCCAATCACCAGCACTACGGTGTTTCCTGTAGGCAGAAGTGAGAGCCAAGAAAAGGGGCACCCGGTAGGGGTGCCCCTTGCTGTAAACCGCGATCCTCGCCGTCGCCGGTTATTTGTGCTTTTGTGGCGGCGGAGTGTGTCGCTGTTGCATCTGCTGGGTCTGCTGCTGGTGTCTCTGCTGCAGTTGCTGGGTCTGCTGCTGATGCTTTTGTTCGGTCTGCTGTTTGCGAGTATCGTTGGCGGTTTTCGCCGCGCGCTGATCTTCCTTCTCCTGTTGCTGTTGCAGTTTCTGGCGCTCTTTGTCTTGCTGGGCAGACAGCTTGTCCTGCTCCTGCTGGTACTTTTTGTCGAGTTTCGGATTGCCAGTATTCGGCGCCGCGGGATGCTCCATCGGAGGCAGATCTTTGGCGTGAGTGTAGGTTGCGGGGTGCCCGCTGGCCTCCCCAGGGTGGCCGGCTTCCCCGTGATTAGCGGGAGGATTGTAGGCTCCTCCGGCTTCTCGCGCGGGCACTACGTCATGATCCCGAAATGCGTTGGGCTTTGGGGTCGCGGCGATGGGCGGCCTGCCATGGTTGGAGGAGGCCTTCAGTTCCGGATTCCCGCGGGCGGTCTCCCGGTGTTCGCGCTGAGCGGCCACGGGTTCCATGTGCCGGTCATGCTCGGCAGCCTCTTCTTGCGGCGTAGGACGGGCCGTGATGCCGCCCTCACCGCCGTTGTAGCTGACGTGGTTGACCTCGCGGTTTACGATAGTTTCGTTATAGACGTTGTGAACGTTCACCACATTGACGTTAACTACGGACCGGTTATAGAAAAAGTGTCCGCCGTCCCAGCGCCCGCCGACGAAACCGACTCCGAAGTATCCAAAGCCATACGAGATTCCGCCATAGAAGCCGACGTGCGGTCCCCAATAACCGTCATGGAAGAGAAATGCGCCATTGTCCCAACCCCACCACGGTGGAGTCCACAGGTAGCCGACCTCGGGTGCCTCGACCCACGTTCCCGGCACCCAGTAATAATCGCCGCCATCCCACGCCCAGAAGCCGGGGGTCCAGAGGTAGCCGTCTCCGGGGCAAACGGGTTGTTCGTAAACCGGCAGCGCGGGCGGCCCGAAGGCGACCGAGATGCGAACTTGGGCGAAAGCCGCCGAGGATATGGCGAGCATCACCAATACGAAACACATTTTACGAATGGAGTGGACGTTCATGGTTCTCTCCTGTCCGATCATCCTTCGCTCAACCGGTAGTGCTTTACGCCTGCGGGCTGCGTGGATGAGGCGGTCCGAAATTGATGCCGTTGATGCGGCACGTTACCCGGCCGTTTGCGGGCCCATAGTTATAAACACAGTTCGCCGGATTTCGTTCTTCGCATTCGTTAGAGATAAGAATTCTTCGATAGGTTGCGGGAAAAAGAACGTGGCTTAGATCTGCCGCAGCCTATGCTCAGGGCCGGGTGGGGCTAATGAATATCGTCCCTGCGGGACTCGCTCACGCCGCATGTTTCGGACTCGTTCACCCTGCGGCGGGAGCAGCCAATTCAGGGGCAGGCACAATGGCGACGACGATTGCGCCCTGATCGCTAGAGGAAATGTCGAGTTTGCCCCCTAGCTGCGTGAGTCTTTCTCGCATGCCTCGCAGACCGACGCCGATCGCGCGTTGCCACGACTTCCCCCATTCGAGCAGAACTTCAGCGGGAATGCCGGTGCCATTGTCGCTGATTTCCAGGATGGCCATTCCGTCTTTGGCGGAGAGGCGGACATGCGCGGTTGCGCTGCCCGAGTGGCGGTGGACATTGGTCAGGCTTTCCTGAAGCACGCGAAAAAGAGCCAGCTCGGTATCGCGCGACAAACGGCCGAAATCCGGCGACACATCGAAGGTGGCGTGAATTCCGCTGCGGCTGGTGAAGCCCTCAAGATACCAACTGGTGGCGGATCGCAGGCCCATCTCCTCCAGCATCGGAGGATAAAGAAGGTAAGAAATGGTTCGCACTTCCCGAACGCATTCCTGAGCCAAGTCGACACATTGCAGGACCTGTTTACTGATCTCGGGATCCGTTGGCTTCAAGTTGGCGGCCAACGAATCGAGACTGATCTTCATCGCCGACACGCATTGACCGAGCGTGTCATGCAGATCGCGGCCGATGCGTTTTCGTTCTTCATCCTGCATGCGGAGAAGGTGAAGGGTCAGATCGCGCAGCGAGCGCTCTTTCTGCATTCTTTCGGTGACGTCGCGAGTAACTTTCGCGAAACCGATCAGCTTGTCCTCTTCATTCTTGACGGGGGTGATGATGACATTCGCCCAAAACACGGAGCCGTCTTTGCGCCGGCGCCATCCTTCTTCTTCGAATCGTCCGTTTTTCACGGCTTCCACGAGTTCCCGGGCGGGCTTGCCGGCGCGCACTTCTTCCTCGGAATAAAAACAGGAGAAGTGCCGTCCAATGATCTCGGCAGCCTTGTAGCCTTTGATTCGTTCTGCACCCGTATTCCAGCTGCTGACGTTTCCTTCGGGATCGAGCATGAAGATGGCGTAGTCGTGGACCGCTTCCGCCATCAGGTGGAAGCGATCTTCGCTCCGGCAGAGAGCGATCTCGGCCCGCCGCCGTTCACTGAGGTCGCGGGTTACGTTTCCGAAGCCCAGGAGTTCGCCGTTCTTGTCGCGGATCGCCGCCGTGGTCACACTGGCCCAGAAGGTCGATCCATCTTTGCGAATCCGCCAGCCTTCACCCTCGCAGTTCCCATGTTGGAGCGCCAGATCCAACAATTTCTGCGGCTTGCCCGCGATCACGTCTTCCCAGGGATAGAAACAGGAAGAGTTGCGGCCCAGAATTTCGTTCGTGCTGTAGCCCTTGATTCGTTCCGCGCCGGCATTCCAGGTTGTGACATTGCCCTGCGGATCCAGCATGTAAATCGCGTAATCCGGCACTACTTCCATGAACAGCCGGAATTGTTCTTCTTTCAAACGCGATTCCACATTGGCGAGCACGTGCTCGATTTCAGGCTTTGCTGTAGCGAAGGAGCGGCGACCGGCAGGCGGCAGATCACTGTTGTTCTCGTCGTTATATCGCTCGTCGTTATATCGCTCCTCGGGGATCACGTCCGAGTGCTCGGCGCAGATCCTGAAGAGCGAATCCACATGTTCCTGGCGGCAAAAACCTTGCATCGGATAGGCACAACGCAAGGAGAACGAGTGCGAGCGAGCAAGCTGGTTCCAGAGTTTCTCGAGCCGAATTGCGGCCTCGGGCATTCCCTCGGCGAACAAGAGGGCCACCATTTCTCCGAATGCAACGACCTGGCGGAGCTTGTCCTGGGCCGAGGCGGCAGCGCGCGCGACCACTCCACCGAGTATTTCTGAAAAGAGAGCGGAGTTGGGCAGGCCGTTCTCCATGAATCTGGAGAGCACTTCTGCGGCATCCAGCGGAACGTAGCGGCCGTCGGCAATTAGGCTGGTGAGATCGAGGCCTCGGGCCTTGAGCTTCCGGGCGAGATTGTCTTCGTGAGCTTTCGTGGCAATGACGACGGCTGAACCGCCGGCAGCCAGGGCGGCGCCGACAAAATGACCGAGTTCCTCCAGTAGAAAGCCTTCATCGCTGTAGAACTGAACCACATGGGGAGATTTCTCCCCGTGAAGTTGCGGGCTGGCCTGGGTGGATAAGCTTGAGATGTCACTCGCGCTCATAGGGTTCTCCTTTGCGGTACAAAAGGCAGGGAAGGAGCGACTGCCGGGAGCACTTCACCCGCATCGGATGGCGAATCATGGGGCAGGCTTGGTTCCGGCGTCTATACAGGAAACCCTGTAAATTTGGCGAGGGTCCGAATTGTCATGATGGGTTTTAGGCCTTTCGAGCGTGAGGTTACGGGATTCGCTGTATGGAGCGAGGTGCGGGTTGCGGTTAGAGTCGGTAGTGAAGAGAACAGATCGCGAGCTGGGTAGTCATGGGTTAGCGTCGTCAGCATAGAGACATTCGGACCCTCACGACTACCCAGAGGCCTAATCGAACTTCTGTCTTCTATAACTTCTACTACTTCTTCTGGATCGGATCGGCCAGTCGCGACTCGCCGATAGCGCATTGGGCCACTCGCGCAGGTTCATCGCGCTCCCCGCTTTCCAATTCGCCCCGCTTTTGCTTGTCGGTCCAAAGGACAAGACTTTTCTGGCAAGCGCTGCGAGATTCTTCCCAATATTCGCGCTTCTGATCGGAAGAAATGCCCTTGCTTGCCGCAAGGATCGAGTAGGCTCCTCCCAGGCCCGAATAAGCGTCGGCCAAGCCACTCCGAAGATAGTGATCGCTTGCCGTGCGGGGGGACATCTCTTCGAATACCGTGATGGACTCGCGAAAGGCCTTAACCGCCGATTCAGTCTTGCCCAATTTCACCAGGCTGGCCGCAATACCGTTCTTACTGAAGCCGACATTGGACTTTGCCAGAGAATTCTTAGGGTCGGCGGTCAGAAGGCCTCCGAAAATCTGGTTCGACCGGTCAAAGGTTTGTAGCGCGGCGGCCCACTCGCCGTGCTCGTTGCGGTAGGTGCCCAGGCGGTTGACGCCTTCCCCCAGAAACTCAGTGAGGGCAGCATTGCCCGGGTTCGACTTCGAAATATCTTCCAGAATCGAGGTCGATTTGGATTGCATTTCTATGGCGCCGGGAAGATTGTGCTCCGATTCCAGGCACTTGGCGATGCCGCCATAGTCAGCGGCCAGGTGAGTGCGCAAGGCGAGGTTGTCGGGATTGGCTTGCAAGGCATCGTTACGCAGAGTGGCGGCGCGCTCATAGTTGTTCCTTGCTCCTGCCAGGTCCCCGGTTTGAACCTGAATGCCTGCCGTGAAGTAATAGCCCCCGGCGACCTGATCCGCCAGCACAGGATCCTTGCTGCCGGCAGCAAGCTGTTCCGCGATCGGTTGCGCCTTGCGCAACGCATCGAGAGCTTCCGCGAAGTTGCCATTGGTCTCCAGTACCTGGGCGACCCTGAAATAATCTCCTACCAGATCGCGCTGGAGTTCGGCGTCGTTGGGCAGTGTCGCCGCCAAGGAAGTCCGGATTGTCAGTGCCTTGCGATAACTTTGCAGCGCTCCCGGCTTATCGCCCAGGTTGGCACCGTAGGGATACCCCAGGACATCTCCGACTCTTTCGTAAGCCGCGGCCAACTCTTTTTGCAGAGAGGGATCGCCCTTGGACTGGGCGCTCAGGTTGTCGAGATATTCCAGGGCGCGAGTGACGAGCAACCGCCTCGCCGGGGTCGAGCCGGGCAAGTCCCGGATGGCGTCATGGATTTCAAACATCAAGGAATTAGCGAGTTTGCGGACATCGTTGAAGCGTTCCTCGGCGCGGCGCTCGTTCGCGGCTGCGATGCGCGCTTCCCGCACGGTGGCGGCAACGCCACCCAGCACGGCCGTCAGGATCAGTGCGGTTGCGGCGACTCCCAGCTTGTGGCGGATGGCAAATTTGCCGGCGCGATAGCTCCATGAATCCCGGCGCGCGGTAACCGGCAGTCCCTGCAGATGTAGACGAATATCTTCGGCGAATTGCTCCGCCGAGGCGTAACGCCGCTGCGGTTCTTTGCGCATGGCCTGCAATACGATGGTATCGAGGTCTCCCCGAAGGCGCCGGCGCAACTTCGCGGTTGATCCCTCGGGCAGGCTGCCGGGCACTGCCGGGGGGGCGGCGCTTAAGACGATGGTGCTGGGCTGCTCCGGCTCCCATTCGCAAATCAGCCGGGCAAACTCATGAGCCGCGCGTGTTTTTCCCGGATAAGGAGAACATTCGGTCAAGAGTTGATAGAGAACCACGCCCAGGGAGTAGACATCGGTCGCGGTCGTGATGGGCTCACCACGAATCTGCTCCGGGCTCGCATACTCGGGAGTCATGGGTCCGGCGATCGTGGTGGCAGAGCTGGCCGCCGGGTCCAGAATCTTTGCGATGCCGAAATCCAACAATTTGGGCACGCCTGCTTTGGTGACCAGAATATTGCCCGGCTTGATGTCGCGATGAATCACCAGGCGCTGGTGAGCGTACTGCACCGCGGAACACACCTGGAGAAAGAGTCGAAGCCGTTCGCTGACGTTCAGCCGGTTCGCGTCGCAATACTGGTCGATTGGAGTGCCTTCGATCAGTTCCATCACGAGGTAAGGAAAACCCTCATCGGTGGTGCCTCCATCGAGCAAGCGAGCGATGTTGGGGTGATCGAGCGATGCCAGAATCTGGCGCTCGTGCCGAAAGCGTTCGAGGACGGAAGCCGTGTCGTAGCCGCCGCGAACCAGCTTGATGGCTACTTCCTGCTCATACTGACCGTCGGCGCGGCCCGCACGATAAACCTCGCCCATGCCGCCAAGGCCGATTTCTTCAAGGATGTTATACGCCCCGATGCGGCGGCCGACGCGACTCGGGACCGGAGTTTTTGCTGCGCGCGTTAAATCGATCGCCGGAATATTCAGGAAGTCTGTCCCGGCTTTGTCGTCGGAAAGGAGGAGTGATTCCACTTCGTCACGAAGCTCGGGATCGGTAGTGCAGGCTTGGTCGAGAAAGGCTTCACGTTCGTCGACACTCAGACCCGAAGCCTGGTCGAATACTCCTCGAACCTGTTGCCAGCGTTCGGGAGTCATGAAATTGCGCTCCGGTCAATCTCTCGATGAAGCCAGGCCCGGGCGGAGGTCCAGTCGCGCTTTACGGTAGCGGGAGAGATCCCCATGACCTCGGAAGTGTCTTCAATGGTAAGGCCGGTGAAGAAGCGGAGTTCCACGATGCGGCTTTGTTGGGGATCGAGCTGGCTGAGGCGGGTTAAAGCGACGTCAAGAGCGATGATGTCGACGTCGGTTTTCTGCTCCAGGTTAAACACATCATCGAGGGTGAGCCTGCAGGCATCTGGGCCGCCGCGCTTAGCCGCGTTATGCGCACGGGCATGCTCGACCAGAATCTGGCGCATCACGTGGGCGGCGATACCAAAAAAATGGGCGCGATTCTGCCAGTGAGGAGCATCCCCTCCGGCCAGACGCATGTACGCTTCATGGACCAGGGCCGTGCTCTGAAGCGTGTGGTCGGTGCGCTCGTTTTGCAGATAGTAACGGGCCAGACGACGGAGTTCGTCGTAGACCAACGGCATGAGAGACTCGAGGGCCTCCCGGTCGCCATCCCGCCAACGGACTAGCAACTCTGTAACTGGACTTGATGGTTCCCGATGCAAATTTCTTGCCCCAAAACACGGCCCGCACGGCCGCGAATGGGGCGAAGCATATCCCGTATCCGCTGGTGTGTCAATCAATTGGGGCGTACGGCTCAGAGGCTGAATGCCGCTCTGCAAGCGGGTTCTGGCGGGTTGACACCCTTATCTCAAGGAACTTTTTTCTCGAACAAAGGGGATGGCCACCTCCGGGTTGCGGCGTTTGCGGAGACCAGGCAAAGAAAATTTTGACCGGGTGAGCCAAATTGCCCATGCTTCTCGCATTACAGAATAGGCGGCTATCCCGTTGTTGCCGCACGGTCGCCGAAGTTTCGGGGGGAATTTCGGGGCCGTGGTTCGGACGATCTCCGGAGCGTCGAGAAGCTTGAGTCTGAGCTTCCCGGCGTTCCGGGTTGCTCCGACCAACCAACAATCCTCAAGGAAAACCCAGAAGCAGCTAGGACGTTCACCGTAAATCCCAAGGTCAGGGTTTCCACCACCACCCCAGCAGAATGATCTTCACGTTGGATTCGAGTCGGCTGCGATCGAAGAGTCCGCGCATACCCTCGTCCGCTGCCCATGAAGGAGTTTTTGGATTAAGCTGGGATGGGGCTGCGACAATTGATTCTCCGATTCGCCGGCCATGCTCAGCATCAAGAAAATTCTTGTTCCCGTTGATTTCCCGTCTCCCTCGTTGCCTGTAATCCATCAGGCCGCGATGCTGGCCCGCCATTTCCAGTCTGCGATCGCCATGCTGCACGTAGTGACGGTGCAGAGCCATGCGGCAGGAGTGCCGGACGCCAGTTCTGAGCTTGCGGGATGGGATATGGTCCGCGAAGTAATTAAAGAGGCGGATAGGAATCACGACCAATCCCTTGGAGCCGAGCTCGAAGGACTCGCCATTAAATGTCTCTTGCTCAAAGGCAATCCATCCCAGGCGATCGTGCAAGCAGCTGAGAGAGAAAAAGCCGACCTGATCATGCTTCCGTCTCATGGCTTCCAGTTCAACCAGTTTCTTCTGGGCTCGGTATCGGCGAAAGTATTGACTGGCACCGAATGCCCGGTTTGGACGGGGGCTCACCGGGAAGAATCGCCGGCGCAGGAACTTGCGGTCCGCAACGTGTTATGCGCCGTCGATTTCACATCGCAGAGCCACAGAGCGGTTTCGTGGGCCTTGAGGATTGCCACTGAGTTTGGCGCACACCTTACGCTGGCCTACGTCACTCCCGGAGTAGAGCTTTGGGGACCGGGCGGCAACTATGTGGATCTGCGCTGGAGAGATGCTCTGGTCAGCGACGCCTCAAAGCATATGGAAAAACTCCAGAAAGACATGGGCATTAAGGCAGACGTATTCATAGGCAGCGGCGACGTGCCCCAGGTGTTGAGCCAGGCTGCAAAGGAAACGAAAGCAGACTTGCTGGTTGTGGGATCCCGCCCTTACGGCGGACACCTGCGGACGTATGGCTATGCCATCATTTGCGCGGTGCCGATTCCAGTGCTGAGCGTGTGAATAAAATCGGGAGCCGCTCAATTTGGATTTTCCAGCCGACTCTGCGAAGTACTCCGCGCACAGAGAAATTCAAACTGAGGGATAGCCAGGGCGTAATCTGGGTATACATTTCAGAAGGAGAGTTTATGGATCATAATGAGTCAATCCGGAAATTTGAACACATCATGCTGAAAGAGGCTGACCATGCACGGGATGCAGCCATTGAGCTTGAGGCTCTGGTCACACTTATGCCCAGCGAGAAATCGCGTCAACTGGCCCAGGAGCAAGTAAAAGCCAGTCACAAGTTAGCTAAGGAATTTCGCGAACTGGCGGAGAAAGTCAAAGAAAGCTAGACACGCGCATTAGGTTTTTTCCTGACTTATTCCTTCAAGGTTTCCCGAACTCTTGGGCCATTCGGGATTGTCGTAGAATCGTTGAGTCCGGTGGATTCAATGAGAACTGCGTGGAGAGTTTTCGCGTTTCTTATCCTTGGGCTCACTGCGTGGGCCCAGCAGCAGCACCCCATCCTGGCGCTCGGTTCTCCAGCGCCGAACTTCGAGCTTCCCGGTGTCGATGGAGCGATTCATAAGCTCGCCGACTACTCTTCGAGTCCAGTCCTTGTAGTTGTCTTCACCTGCAACCATTGTCCGATCGCGCAAATGTACGAGCGGCGGATTTCAGACCTCGCTGCGGACTATAAGGACCGCGGCGTTGCTGTGGTTGCGATTCAGCCCAATGATCCGACAGCGATCCGGGTCGATGAACTGGATTCCTCCGACATCAGCGACAGTCTCGAAGAGATGAAAATCCGGGCGCAGTACAAGCATCTGACCTACCCATATCTTTACGATGGCGAAACTCAATCGGTAACGAATGCCTACGGCCCGCAAGCGACGCCACATGTATTTATTTTCGATCAGGATCGCCGTCTCCGTTACGAAGGCCATATGGACAACAGCTATCGCGCCGAGATGGTAAAGACCCACGAGGCGCGGGATGCGATTGATGCGCTTCTGGCGCATCGGGAAGTCGCGGTGAAGCATACGGGCGTTTTCGGCTGTTCGACCAAGTGGAAAGAGAAGCAGGCGTCGCGTCTGGAGGCGCTTCGAAAAATTGAATCGCAACCCGTGCAACTGGAGATGGCGTCGGCTGCCGATCTGAAAGCTTTGCGCGCGAATTCGACCGGCAAAACCCTGCTGGTAAGTTTTTGGGCGACGTGGTGTGGCTCATGCATTCATGAGTTTCCCGACTTCGAGGACTCGTTTCGGATGTATGGGCTGCGCGATCTGGAGTTAGTGACAGTAGCGGCGAACATGCCGGACGAGAAAAACTCGGTACAGCGTGTGCTGGAGAAGATGCATGCTACGAGTCGAAATCTGTTGTTTGCTTCCGACGATACAGCCGCGTTGCAGGCCGCCTTCGATCCGACTTGGGAGTCAGCCGTGCCCTACACGGTCCTGATTGCTCCGAATGGAAAGATCCTGTATCGGAAGCAAGGGTCGGTGGACATCTTGGAGATGAGAAGAACCATCCTCGCGAACCTGCCGTCAGACTATCAGGGCTTTAATGAGTATTGGTCGGGGCAGTAAGCTCTCCGCCGGCACAGGCCGTGCCTGCGGGCCCCTCCGTTGTTTCTGTGTTCCAGACCTCGCACGACGGCGCGAAAAATCTGGATCGAAACACTGCGTAATCAACTATTCAACGATTCATCCATTCATCTATCCTCGGTAGCTCAGGGTTGACGGGCTACAGAAGCTTTTTCCGGAGCGGGGCGCAGGTACGGGATGGCTCGTCCCAAAGCCGTTTCGCCATAGCGCACCCAACGGGGGGGCTTACGTGGCGTCAGCGCCAGCATGTTGGACACGTGACATAAGGACGGATGCAAATCCGCGACCAGCTTGATAAATGCTGTGAGGGGCACAGCGAGCAACAATCCCATGACGCCCCACAACCATCCCCAGAAGAGAATCCCAACCGTTGCCGCCACCGGTCCGATGCTCACGCGATTGGCGATAAATTTCGGAATCAGAATATTCGCGGAGACAATATGCAGGAAGAAAATAGTCAGGATGATGACAATGTATGGCCCGGGCGTGCTGAACTGAAGAAGCGCTGCCGCTAAGGGAAGAGCGAGCGCAGCGATCAGTCCCAGGAACGGCAGCAGATTCAAGAGCCCGCTGGCGATTCCGAGCGGTATTGCGCCCTTCACACCGATGCCCCACAACACAAGCGTGGTCGCCACAGCCATCACGGTACCGACAATCAGGTTGCCGGCGACAAAACCGTGAATCATCTGGTTCAGGTTCGCGATGAACCGAGCCGCGTCGACTCTGGAGCTGAAGAGGCCGTCCGTGCGGACAGCCATCTGCTCCTTGGAGCAGAGCATGAAAAATGTAAGAAATGGAACCACGCCGGCGATAATCAGGACTCCCCAGACTGATCCCACACCACGCACGAGATAATCAGGCCAGGACTGCGATTCCTGTAACCGGACCTCGGGAACTCTTTTGCTGGAATGGACATCACTCGTAAGGGTTCCGGCGCTTCTTTGAAGGTTCTGCATCCTCCGACTGATGGGCTCAATAGTTTGCTGAATCTTGGTGCCGTAGACCGGCAGTTCCTCGGCAAAACCCGCCGCTCTTCCGTAAAGCACGTAACCCAGCAGTCCGATCAGTGCCATACCCGCGAGCACGATGCTCGCCGCGGCCACGGCACGCGGCACATGCAGTTTCTCCAGGTTGACCACCACTGGGTCAAACAGGATCGCGAGAAATGCCGCCAGAACGACCGTGATACAAATCGAACTTGCGTAGTAACCGAACACCGTCAGCAGGCCAGCCACCAGTATCAGGAGTAGGGTTGCGATTCTGCGAAGCAGCGTATCGGAGACTGACGCCGAAGACGGCGGCGCCACCCCTGGTACGGTGGGTAGGCCATTTTCCAGAGGCGCGCTCCTAGACGTAACCTGATCTGGCATGCGCTTTCGACGCGTAAGTACAGCTTTTGGTTGGAAACAGGTTTGATCTTCCGGGTCACGCTGCATTCGTAGGCTATTCCACGCGATCTCTCTGGCGCGTTGCCTTCACTCCCGACAGGATCCCAATGCCGAGAAGTACGATCGCGCCCACGACAATCCAGTGCGTGGGCATATGCACCAGGTAGGCGCCGTAAATCAGTCCACCAATCAGAATTGCGACCCCGATCGCATAAAGTCCAAACGACATAACATCTCCTTGAAAAGAGCGGGCGCCGCTTGCCGGGCCCCTGACTCCGGCTACAGAAATGCAATGTAAGCGCAGGCGCCACTCCGCAAGAGCTAGATTCGCTCAAGCGGTTGCACAATGCTGAGCAGAATCGCTCACTGGGCAACGAGGGTTTCGTCGGCGAACCTCTCAGCGCTTTTTCGTACCTTCTGACCGAGATGGGTAGCGTTGATTCGTCAGGATGATCAATGGCGATCAATACTGACCAGCTTTTTCGAGACTGAAGTTTGATACTCACGTTTCGCAGCGTTTTCTGAGAGAAAAATAACTCCGGTTAAGGGCCCTAAGCTTTGGTGACCCCTGGTTTTGTGGAGGCTTCAATGAACATTAATCTGATGGATCCAAAACTGATTGCGATTTGCGCAACTGTAATTGTGATCATCGCGGTAGTTGCATTACTCTACGTGCGAAAACGGAGAAACACTAGTGCAGCGCTGCGGAAAAAGTTTGGGCCGGAGTATGAGAGGGCGGTGATTGCCCATGGGTCAGAGCGAAAAGCAGAAGCAAGATTGGAGGATCGCGAGAAGCGGGTGGACAAACTCAGCATTCGCGACCTGGATCCGATCGAGCGGGAACGCTTTTCGAAACAGTGGATAGAAGTACAGTCCCGGTTTGTAGATTCCCCAAAGGGAGCCGTGGCAGAAGCGGATGACCTATTGTCCTCATTGATGAAGAGTCGCGGCTATCCTGTATCCGATTTCGATCAGCGGGCCGCCGACATTTCTGTCGATCATCCGCGAGTGGTGGAGAACTACCGTTCCGCGCATGAGATTGCCTTGCGGGTCGGGAAAGACGCAGCCACCACGGAAGACTTGAGAACGGCGATGATTCACTATAGATCGCTGTTTGAGGAACTGGTGCACGCCCCAGTCACGATTGAAAGAAAAGAAGTAGCGTAAGGACGGAAGTTTGCGGAAAGACGACAGAACACAGTGCGAATAGGCTCCGATAGCTGCGCCAAGGTCAGCGATCTCGGTTTCGCAGCGTCGTGCATTTGACAACGTATGGCGAGCGCTTTGAGATTATTTCAGAAAAATCAGCCGCCTAGTTCGCATGCGGAGCACGCATTTCACAAAGGCTAATCCGGCGATCGATCAGCGCACGCCGAGCAGGATATCGATCGTAATTTGATCCAGTAATTCGTAAGGCAGGCGCTTCTTCAGAATTGCATCCTTATCGAAGCCATGGGAGAGCAGCGCCGCCGATCCCTTCCTGGAAAAGCTATTCGTTGCCGGCAAAGGAGACATTGCCGCCGAGATCTCTTTCAGAATCGCCTGAATCTCGCGATCGGCGTTCCAGCGCACCGCTTTTTCCTTGAGAATCAGATAAGTCTTCATGCAACCGCGGGCAAAATCTTTTACTCCGGCGCAATCTTCCGTGCGGTAAGCGTGGGCATCGAAGTGGCGCGGGCCATCGTAACCCACGTCCTCAAGAAATTTCACCAGCCAGAATGCGGCTTTTGGGTTGGCCGAGCCAAAACGCAGGTCCTGATCGAAGCGCCCCGGCATCTGGTCATTCAAGTCGATGTGAAATAGCTTGCCTGCATCCCAGGCTTGTGCGACGCCGTGCATGAAGTTGAGTCCGGCCATCTGTTCATGCGCGACTTCGGGATTGACTCCTACCATCTCGGGATGATCGAGCGTTGGAATAAATCCCAGGTAGTGTCCGGTGGTCGCCATATAAATATCGGCCCGAGGTTCGTTGGGCTTGGCTTCGAGTGCAAACCGGTATCCGTATTTCTGAGCGATGTTGTATTCGCAAAGATAGTTCACGGCCTCGCGCAGATGTTTGATGGCGTCATCGGGACGTCGGCAGGCATCGGTTTCGACCCCTTCGCGCCCGCCCCACAAGACAAAGATCTTTGCGCCCAGTTCCGCCCCCAAGTCCATCGCATGCATAGTTTTCTGGATGGCGTAAGCGCGCACCTCGGGGTCATTCGCCGTAAATGCGCCATCACGAAAGACGGGGTGAAAAAATAGTGACACCGTCGCCATGGGCACGACGATCCCGGAGTCATGACAGGCTTTCTTAAATTCCCGCACGATCTGATTGCGCTCGGCATCGGACGCGTCGATCGGAACCAGATCGTTGTCATGCAGGTTGACTCCCCATGCGCCAATTTCTGCGAGCACCGAGACAATCTGGGTGGGAGGCATCACCGGGCGGACAAAATCGCCGAAAGGATCGCGGCCGCGATTGCCCAGTGTCCAAAGTCCGAATGAAAATTTGTGTTCCGCCTTCGGTTGGTAGTTTCCGTTTGCCTTGCTCATTCGCTCTCCTTCATCTTTCCTCCGACGGATTCAGGGCCGGTGGAGAAGAAGAAATCTTTCCCAGCAGGCTTTCGTCGGCCTTCTGACGCAGCTCCCTTACTTTGTGAAGCTCTCGTTCCGCGCTCGCCGCGTTTCCCTGCGCCTGGTAGATGCGTCCCAATTGGTAGTGGGCATCGGGCTGTGCGGGATCGAGTGCCACCGCCTGCAGCAACGCTGCCTGTGCGTCTTTGTAGTTCTTCTGCTGCTGGTAAATGGCTCCCAAATCGAGGTAGGCAATGCGCACTTTATCGTCGGCTTTCAACGCCCGCTTGAGAAATGCGACGGCTTCCTCGGGATGGTTGTTCTTCCACTCAATGTCGCCCAGATAGGCGAGCGCCTGCGCGTGGCCTGGGTCCTGAGAAAGTTCCCGTTCAAACTCCTGCCGAGCCTCCTCGTACCGCTGGGACTTCCAGTACAGGTAGCCGAGTCCAAAATGCACGTTGGGCTCGCTGGGAGCGATTTTCGCAGCTGCTTCGAACTCGGCGATCGCCTCGTTCGTTCTCCCCAGGCCGTCGAGAGCTTCGCCGGTGAGGATGTGGGCCGTCGCCGAATCCGGATTCTGCTCCAGAGAATGACGAAACTCGTCGAGTGCGCAAGGATAGTTTTTCGCCCACAAGCAGCTCTGTGCCAGCAACTTGTGCAATTCCATGTTGTCCGGATCATTTCTCGCGACGGGCTCCAGATATTTCACCGCTTCACCAAATTGGTGCGCGCCATAGTAGCTGAGCCCCAGCAGAGTGCGCGCCTGCGTGCTCGAGGGAGCGGCTGCCAGCGCAGCCCGCAGGGCAGCCGCAGCCGGTTGGAAGTGGCCCTGCTTGAACTCCGCGAGTCCGAGGTTGAGTCGGACTTGGGGCAACTTGGGCTGCAGCGCCAGGGCCCTGCGGTAGGCCGACGCCGCCTCGACATACTTCTGTTGTTTAGAGAGCACCAGACCGAGACTGGCAAATGCCGAGGCATCGCCGGGATGTTGCTCTGTCACGCTCTTCCAGGCTTGTGCGGCCTGCGGAAGCTTTCCCTGCTGTTCGAGGGCGATTGCTTCGGCGGGGGTTGCGGTCTGAGCGGTCACGAGAACTGCAGGCGCCAGAGCCGCGACTGCAATCACGATCCTCGACAATGACCATGACTTGGACCACTGCTTCATGCTGGCTACCGGGTAGGCCGTGATTCGCTTCAATCGGCAATTGTTCCGCAACGCTGGCGCAGGCACAGAAGAGTGATCGAGTTCCCCAGGCTAAAGGTAGAAATTCCCCGCCCGCACCGAGTTCGGTACGAGCGGGGAGGGATTGGGACCTGAAGCAGTCGTTCTAGAAGATCAGCTTCAGGGCAAGTTGGAATTGCCGGCCATCGTAGGCGTTCTTGACTTGGCCGAAATCGCCAGCTCCGAAGTTGTTGCTGATTCCGCCAGTATTGGCGTTCCCTTCAAACTGGGTGTGATTAAAGGCATTGAAAGCCTCAGCCCGGAACTCCATGTGGAACCTTTCCGCAAAGGCAAAGTTCTTGAGGAGCGCCAGGTCAAAGTTGTTGCGACCCGGTCCGCGGATCGCGTCAAAGCCGAGATTGCCATAGCAATCCGGGCCGGTCAGGCAAGCCGGCGCTGAAAACGCCGCCGTGTCAAACCATGCCCCAGCGGTCTTCGGATAAGAAATCGATCCATTGACGTCGGGGCGGGTTCCCGAATTGCTGATGATGCTGGCGGCTGTCGTTCCGTTCACTCCCAGATTGATCGGTGCGCCCGATTCCTCGGTAATGATTGCGGACAATTCCCACCCACCCAGGCCCGCCTTCAGCGCCCGGTTAGTGGCGTTCCGGAATACCGGTAAATCGTAGACGAAATTGGCGAAGAATACGTTTCTGCGGTCAAAAACGGACGGGCCCCAGTCATACCGCCATCCTTGATAAGGATTCGTGGCATTTTGGAGATCGCCGCCGCTACCGCTGGCCGTTGTCGCGTCCATTGCCTTGGCCAGCGTATAGGAAACCTGCAGGTGAAGGTCGTGCCTTATGGTTCCAGTCAAAGAGGTTTGCAGTGAATTGTAGCTGGCGTTCGAGCCATTGAATGCCAGTCGCATGTTGCCGAAACCGGGATAGGTAACGTCCTCGGTGTTGAGCGCTTTGGTGACGTTGACCATGTTGGGCAGGTCAGCAAGTGGCGGGAGGTTGATAGCCTGGTAGTAGTTCTCGCGCCGTCCCTGGCTGCCGACGTAGGAAACATTCAGCACGGCGTTGGGCCCGATCGCCCGCTGGACGCCTAAGCTGTATTGATAGCTCACCGGAGTCGGATAATGCTCTGCGATTCCAGTGACACCGAGGGGAAGGACGGGCAAGTTCGCGGCAGAGATAACATTCCCCGTCGAGAGTTTGAGGCCGGGGTTGTCAAGGGAAACACCGTTGAGGGTTGGATTCGGATCGCCCGGCGGATTCACGGCGCCGTTGTACATGTCGTTGCCCTGAATTCGCTCGTACATCATGCCGAAGCCGCCACGGACGATGGTCTTAGCTTGGCCCGTGAGGTCGTATGCAAAGCCCAGCCGCGGACCCCAATTGCTCCATGCGTCTTTAACCAGACCCTTGGGAATTCCGTTCAAACCACCGATCCCAATACCATTGAGATAGAACTGGTAACCGCCGAGGGCGGGATTGGTGCTGGTGAACAAACCCGGGCTCGGGCCACCGGCGCACGCCGGAACGGAGTTGGCGCTGCAGATGTTCCCGTTCGAGTCAAAAGTTGCGGCATTCGCAGGATCATACAGGCTGGGGTAGAAGTTTGAGGACAAGTGATTGGCCTCGTACGTATGGGGGATACCGTCCCACCGCAAGCCGAGGTTTAAGGTCAGCCGGCTGCTCACACGCCAGTTGTCCTGGACGTAGGCGGCGGGAGAAATGTTGTTCCACTTGCCGCTGATCTTGACACCATCCTCTGTGTACTGTTGAGCAAAACCCATGAGGTAGTCGCCAAAATCGAATCCGCAGGAGACGGTATTGGATGGAACGCATCCCGTAGGGCTGGTGAACGAACCATCGAACTTGAAGTTACCTTCCGTGTTCGCGAATGCATCCTGAGCCTTCTTGTACAGTGCCCAACTAAAACCAAACTTCAACTGGTGAGATCCCCTGGTCCACGAGACGTCGTCGCGGAATTGATAATCGTCCGCCTTGTTGACCCATGGAGTCCAGTTTGCGGTGTAGAAGCTGCCCGTGACGCCACCCAACTGGATGGAGGGAATACGGCTATCCGCGTTAGGTCCGGTGAAGAGCCGGTTAAACGTAAAGCCGGTGGGGGCAGAAATCAGACCATCCGGGATAATGTTGATGCGGTTGCCGTTGTAATTGAAAGAAGCCTCGTTGAGCAGCGTTGGGCTGATTACATACGTCGTGTGCACTACCGCGCTGTACGAGGGGTTCCCGAAAGTATCAGAGATGGTCGGGACGTTATCGCTGCTCCACTGCGTCGTTCCGTAGTTTTGTGAGATCTGCTCGGAGATCCAGTGTCCAAACACCGAGAACTTGGGACTGAACTGGTGATCGACGCGGGCAATTTCCTCTCGCAGGTCCGTCGGAGAATTATTGCCTCCGAAGAAATTCACTCCGCTGTTTGCCTGGGGGAAGATCCCGCCGTACTTGCCACCGGCGGTCAGCAAGGCTTTTGCGTTACTGGAGATCAAGCAGTCGGGAATCACGCTGTTGGGGAAAGGCAGCCCGGGAACCAGAGCGGCTTGCTCTGCCGCCGAGCAGTTCGAAGCGAAATTTGCAATGCCGCTCGGCACCACTGCTTCAATCGTCTTGCCGTTGTAGGTACCGGGGATCACCGCACCGGCGCCGCCTGGGTCAGGATACTCACTGGCCAGGGGAACAGGCACGTTTAACAGGCCTCCATCGATCTCTTTGCGCCATTCCATGTTGTAGAAGAAAAACGTCGGATGGCTCTTCGCGATTGGAACCTGGCCGCCTACGTTGAATCCGTAGACGTTATAGCGCAACTCGGCGACGGCTCCGGGCGCTGGGTTGAAGTAGTTGCGGGCATTTAGAGCGTCGTTACGGAAGAACTCCCAAGCCTCGGCGTGGAGCTGTTTCGAACCTGACTTGATCACAGTGCTGATCTGCGAGGCGGACGCCAGTCCATACTCGGCACTGTAATTGGAGGTCATGTTGCGGAACTCGGCGATCGAGTCGATGGATGGCATGACGCTGCCGCTGCTGCCGCCGCGGTCGAGGTTTTCGCCACCGTCAATGAGTTGAAGGTTATGGCCGGACCGCTCGCCGTTAATGCTGACGGTGCTATCACCGCTGACCGGTGTAAATCCGACCCGGGCTCCTTGCAGGCTGACTGCTCCTGGCGCCAGGGCAAACAGCTCGTACAGGCTTCGACCATTGGTCGCGAGCTGCGAGATCTGCTGTCCGGTGATTACGTTGCTGACTTCGCCCGTATCGGTTTGAACGCTCTCCGTATTCGCTTCGACCGTGACTGTCTCCTGGGCGCTTCCAACCTGCAGCTTGAAGTCGATACGGCTGCGGTCTCCCACGGCGAGCGTAATGTTTTTCTGTTCGGCAGCCTTAAAACCGTTAGCGTTCACGCGAACGGTGTAGTGCCCGATGTGCAGGTCCGGCGCAACGTACTGGCCGTCACCGTTGCTGGGCAGGGCCCGCTCTACTCCGGTGTCATTATTTGTGATGACGACGTTCGCGTTGGGAACCGCCGCGCCGGACGGATCAGTCACTGTTCCGAGGATGGTGGCTTCCTGGCCCACAGCAACTGCCGCGAGCATCATCAGAAAGGCAATCGCCAGGAGTGTAAATCGTAGATGGGGGCCTTTAACGGCAAGGCGCGAACTCCCGGCATACAGGGACGAGAGAGATTTCATTGGACTGCCTCCAGGGTGCGTTTTGGTAGGGACGAACTGGGATCACGCCCTGTCCCCAAACCGTAAACGTTTACGGTCTTACATCCCCCTCAGGATCGTTGTCAAGAATAAAATCGATACGCCAGACCGAGAAAATCGATTCTTAGTCCCGAATTAGCATATCCATTGGCGGGGAACTCTCACTCGGCCCGGGACGAAGAAACCGGCATTAAACCGGTGAAAATGCAGCCAAAAAAAGGAATTGCAAACCGGCCAGCCAAGGTATACTCGGCGTCGAACATCGTCCGTTGTCGAACCTGATGCGAGCCCAAAAAGAAGTCTCCCTGCGACTTCGCCGGACGCCATTAAGGACGTGAGCCATGTCCCCGCGCAGCGCTGCGATTCTCCCCCTGTTATTCAGTTTGTCTTGCTCGATTGCTCTCCTCGGCCAGGAAACACCCCCAGCGGCGGTGGCTGCTCCAGCAGACTCCGCGGCTTCAGCGACGACTCCTGTCTCTGCCATCGCACGGGAGTTTCCCGTGATCCTGCAACAGAATGTAGCGGCGGGTAAGACGCCGGTCGGAACCAAGATTCAGGCGAAACTAAGTATTGCCACTTTGGTGGAAGGAAAAGTTGTTCCGAGGAATGCCGTCTTCTCCGGGGAAGTTATCGAGTCCGCGCCGAAGACCGCAACTGATGCTTCCAGGCTGTCAATACGCATGGATGCGATACAGTGGAAAAACGGATCAACCGCCATTAAGGCCTATCTGACCGCCTGGTATTATCCCACCATGACGGAGGGAGGACAGGATCTGCAGTACGGCCCGACGCTGTCACAGAAGGCAACATGGAATGGCCAGGGAGCTTACCCCGATCAGAATTCGCGTTCTTACAAGCCTTTTCCGGGCAGCGACTCGGATAAGGATTCGTCCGTTCCCACAACGCCGGCGTCGGCAACATCGCATCACCGCCTCGTGATGAAGGATGTGGAAGCCGCGCAAGGCGAAGACGGTGTGATCCTGTTGGTTTCGAAGCGTTCGAACATCAAGCTGGATAAACTGACCACGTACGTGCTCACAACCGGAGAACCGCAGCAGACGAAGTAAGGTCAGTTCGCCGTGCTCGTCGCAGTGCCGGATACGACATTATTGGCAATCCAGCGCACACAGTCTCCCGACGATAGGTTCCGGAGTTAGGTGGATCCTGTGAGCGCCGACTCAAACGCCCTCTTTTAGGAGATCTCATCAAGAAAGTCTCATCGATCTCGCGATCTTGACCTCAGGAATTGGGCTGTGCTACAAGCGACAGGGCGATCCGTAAACGTTAACGCTTCTATACTATTGACAAAGCGGCTTCCCTGCCTCTGTTTCGCCGTTCGATTTGCGGAGATGAAAACTTATGCACACCCTGCATTCTCGAGTCACACTGCAGTTGGCGGTTGCTCTCGTTCTCCTTTTGGTTCTCGGCAACGCGGCGGCGCAGACGGCCGCGCCCGCATATCTCGATCCATCCCAGCCGGTCCGGGCTCGCGTCGATGACTTAATCGGAAGAATGACGCTGGAGGAAAAAGCTTCGCAACTGATCAACCAGTCACGCGCGATCCCACGACTACAGGTCCCGGCGTATGACTGGTGGAGCGAGGCTCTGCACGGAGTCGCACGCGCAGGCAAGGCTACCGTGTTTCCTGAGCCGATTGGGCTGGCCGCAACTTTCGACGATTCGCTCATTCACGAGATGGCGGTCGTGGTCGGCACCGAAGCGCGGGCCAAACATGATCAGGCAGTGCGGGCCGGGCGTCGCGACATCTATGAAGGGTTGGATTTCTGGTCGCCGAACATCAACATCTTTCGCGATCCGCGCTGGGGACGCGGACAGGAAACCTACGGCGAGGATCCCTTTCTTACGGGGCGGATGGGGGTTGCCTTCATCACAGGAATGCAAGGCGACGATCCGAAATATTTTCGTGTGATCGCCACGGCCAAACACTTTGCCGTACACAGCGGCCCGGAGACGACTCGGCATACTGTCGACGTGCAAGTATCGAAACACGACGAGGAAGACACGTATCTACCGGCTTTCCGCGCCGCGATCACCGAAGGCAAAGCTGGGTCGGTGATGTGCGCTTACAACCGCGTGAATGGGCAGCCGGCCTGCGCCAGTACATTCTTGTTGCAGGACACATTGCGCGGAGCATGGAAGTTCAACGGCTATGTGGTGTCGGACTGCGATGCGGTTGTCGACATATTTCAAGGACATCATTTCGCTAAGAGTCAGGCCGAGGCCGCCGCCGTCGCGATCAAGGCGGGCATGGATAACGAGTGTGCCGACTACATCACCTTTGTCAAAGATGTTCACGACTATCAACCATTCATCGACGCCGTGAAGCAAGGACTACTTGCCGAGGCTGAAATTGACGTCACGTTGAAGCGCCTGTTCACTGCGCGCATGCGTCTGGGCATGTTTGACCCCCCAAACATGGTTCCGTATGCCAACACGCCGGAGTCGGAGATCGACAGCGCGCCGCACCGCGCCCTGGCGCTCAAGACCGCGCAAGAATCGATGGTGCTGCTGAAGAATGACGGCGTGCTACCGCTCGGGACGGGCGCGAAGAAAATTCTAGTGGTCGGGCCGCTCGCCGACTCCACGGAGGTGTTGTATGGCAACTACAACGGCACGCCGTCGCACGCGGTGTCTGTGCTGGAAGGAATTCGCAAACAGTTTCCCGGAGGACAGATTTCCTATCAGCCGGGCACGAGTTTCCTCAGTGAGAAAGCGGTAACGGGCGATCCCCTGGTTGCGGCCGTGTCTGCGGCGCGGTCCGCGGATGTAGTCGTCGCGGTGGTCGGCATCACCTCGAAGCTCGAAGGCGAAGAGATGAAGGTGGACGTACCCGGATTCCACGGCGGTGACCGCACCAGCCTCAACCTGCCCGAAGAAGAAGGAGCGCTTCTTGGAGCTTTGAAAGGAACCGGCAAGCCCCTTGTCGTCGTTCTGATGAACGGAAGCGCGCTGGCGGTTAATTGGGCAAACGACCACGCCAACGCCATTCTCGAGGCCTGGTATTCGGGCGAAGAAGGCGGGACGGCGATCGCGCAAACGCTGGCGGGCGTCAATAATCCGGCGGGGCGACTGCCGGTTACGTTTTATAAGGGCGTGGAGCAGTTGCCGGACTTCGAAGACTACGCGATGACGAATCGCACCTACCGCTATTTTCAGGGAGAGCCTCTGTATCCCTTTGGTTATGGGCTGAGCTACTCCAAGTTCGAATACAGCAATCTGAAACTGCCGGGCAGCGAATTGAAGGCGGGTGATCCGCTGCCGATCGGAGTGGACATCAAGAATGCGAGTGACAGAGGCGGCGACGAAGTCGTGGAAGTTTATTTGAGCTTCCCCAAGGTACCGGGCACTCCGATGCGCGCTCTGCGCGCCTTTAAACGGATTCACATGGAGGCAGGTCAGTCGAGCCATGCAGATTTCACACTGCAGCCACGTGATTTAAGCTACGTGAATGAATCTGGAGACCGGCTGGTAGGAGGAGGAGAGTACATCATCAGCGTGGGGGGAGGACAACCTGGCACACAAGCAACGCACGCTGACGCTCATCTTTCGATTCATGGCGAACAGAAATTGCCGGAGTAAAAGGCTGGTTGACTTCCTACGCGGAGAGCCTGCCAAAGATGATCTGCCCACGGATAAAGTGTCTAGACGAAATCTTCTTCCAGTTCCCGCGATATCTCTTGGGACGGATGTGATTCCTTTGTAACGGATTCCTGGGATTGCCTTTGCAGAAAGAAATCAAGATTTCCCCGCATCACTAAATGCGGCGCCAGAGACACTTGATGCGCTGCGCTTCCGCCCTCCACCAGGAATTCGTGCAACATGCGGAAAGCCATCTTTCCCTGCGTGCGCGGGCGCTGGTAAATCGTCGCCGCCACTGCACCGGACCGAATCTGAGGAACGAGATCAGAAAAAGATCCGTCGTGATAATCGTCAAACCAGGCAAAATCCCTGCGTCTTCGGCGGCCTTCAGCACTGGAATCGAGGCTTCAGTGGTGATGTAGATTCCAGCTAGGTTGGGATGATCTTCAAACAGTTGACGGCTTTTGCTGTAGGCCTCCGTTTCCACTCCGTGATCTTCGATTGGCTTCAGACGCTGCAGATGGGGATAGAAAGAGTGCAATGTGGTTTCGAATGCGGCGTATTTTTCGGCGTGCTCGGTGATGGCCATGTCAAATAAACTGATGCCGACCGACCCCTCCTTCTGCCTCAGAAAACGTCCCATAAGGTCGGCTGCCATGGATCCACTGGCCAGAGTATCGACAGATACGATGCCCAGGCGGCCACTGTTGGGCGCGTCTGTGGCCACGCAAACGACGGGGATACGATCCTTGGACGCTCGACGAATCCATCGCCGCAGGACTTGAGGCCGGCTGGGGAACGTGATGATTCCATCTACGCCCTCACGAATGGCCTGTTCGAAGGCCTCTTCTTCGCCCTCTCCGAGCCGGGGGTAAGTCCGAAACTCGATCTCAACATTTTCAATCAGGGTCGAACCGGCTTCTTCGCGAATTCCGGCCCGAACTTCATCCCAGAAAGAGGTCGTGCCTTTCAGTGTGTTGACCGATATGCGGCGGGTCTTTCGCGACGACAGGTAACGGGCAGCGATGTTAGGGCGGTATCCCAGGTTTCTGGCAGCCTGCTGGACTCTCGCTTTCGTCAGTGGACTTACACCCGGGTTGTCGTGCAAGGCGCGATGCACGGTGCCGATCGACGTGCCCAGCGTCTTCGCAATGTCAAGGAGAGTAGTCGGACGTTTGCGCATTGTGAGTCGTACCGCTGCCGCGTACCACGGCCGACCGCTGGGGGAGTACTGACACGGTCCACAAGGCTGCCAATGTAAACGCTAACGGCCCCCGGTTGCAAGCGAAGCACGGAACACCGACTTGGGCGCTTCTTCGGGTCCAGGCCAACTGCATGAGATTTGCAAGTCCATGCCACATCTTCAAAAGCTCGTGCATCTTCAGGCTCGCGCTTTGTCGATCATCTCTTCCCAGATGCCTTTGGATCGAAGGATCAGCTCAACCGCTTCGCGAATTGCGCCGTGTCCGGCCAGGGAGCGCGTAGTGTAGTGGGCGACGTCTTTTACTTCCGGCACGGCATCACCAACGGCGACGGCCAGGCCGACGCGGCGCATAAGGGGAATGTCGGGAAGATCGTCTCCGACAAAAGCGATTTCACGATCCGAGGCCTCAGCTTTTCGCAGAATGTCTTCGTAGGCCGGAATCTTTAACGGCTGTTTCATGTAAATGAACTCCATGTTCATTTCATGGGCGCGTCGAAGGAGCGCTGCACTTTCGCGCCCAGTGATGCAACCGGTGCGAAGGCCGGCGGTGTGGGCAAGGGTAAGCCCCTGGCCGTCGTGTGCATCGAATGTTTTTATTTCCAGAGCGGAGCCGTCGTTTTGAGAAAGCAGTGTAACTCCGCCATCCGTCATCGTTCCATCGACGTCCATCAACAATACTTTGATCCGCCGCGCGCGCTTGATGAGTGCGGGAGAGATTTTTGGGAATCGGCTCAAGAGGACCTCCGTCAACACAACGAAAGTTTACGTTAGTTCCGGTTTGAGAGACGGTTCGGACCGGGGCGGTAAACGAGGACGGATTGTCGGACGTGGTCCCGGGCTTGCGACAGACTAGACAGGGAAGGTGGAACCAGGGGGGTGATGGTCCGGCGACTCGGCGGCAAAAACCACCTTTCGTGCTGCATCGGAGCCTCGGCCGTTATATACTTTGACTGATTCTTCCTGAAACGCAGTGCGGCGTTTCACTTTCCCCCCAGATAGGCCGATACATGCAAGACGGGAATCCGAGCTTCGATCCGAAGGATCGCGGAAAAGCTACGCGGCACGGAGCCGTAGGTGTGCCGGTAAAGGGCGACAGTTCCAGCACCGGTTCCAATCCTCCTAGCGACTCGGATGCACCTACGCTGATCGATTTTGGCAAGGCGTCGTCTGATCCAGAGGCGACATTCGTGGATCCCGATGCCACGATTATCGAGGGCATGCTGCCACCGCTCCCCGCCCTTCCGAAGAGAGCCACGCGAATACCGGTCACCGCCCCGTTGCTTGAGCCCGGCGATGTTCTGGGTGATCGCTATGAGATTGAGAAACTTCTCGGTGAGGGCGGAATGGGTGCCGTCTACAAGGCTCGCGATCGGGAACTCGACCGCTCGGTAGCGCTCAAGCTGATCCGCCCGGAACTGGCGTCGAATCCTTCGATGCTGGCCCGCTTCAAGCAGGAACTTCTGCTCTCGCGCCAGGTGACCCACAAGAATGTCATCCGCATTTTCGATTTGGGCGATGCCGATGGCGTCAAGTTCATCACGATGGAATTTGTCGAGGGCGAGGACCTGCGCGCGCTCATCCAGACGAAGAAAAAGTTTTCTCCGGAAGAGGCGGTGGAAATCATGCGCCAGGTTTGCCAAGCCCTGGAGGCCGCCCACGGAGTAGGCGTGATTCACCGCGACCTGAAACCGCAGAATATTATGCGCGATCAGAACGGGCGAATTCTGGTGATGGATTTCGGTCTGGCGCGCACTATGGAAGGCGAAGGCATGACTCAGGTCGGGGCCCTGGTCGGGACCATGGAGTACATGTCCCCCGAACAGGCACTGGCGAAAGACCTTGACCAGCGGTCTGATCTATTCACAGCCGGGTTGATTCTTTATGAATTGCTGACCGGCAAAATGCCGTTCAAAGCGGAAAGCGCGTTGGCGAGTTTGATCAAGCGGACCCAGGAAAGAGCCGTTCCTGTTTCCGATCACGACGAAAGTATTCCAGGAGCGCTGAGCGGGGTAGTCAGCAAATGCCTGGAGCGGGACGCGAGTTTGCGCTACCAGAGCGCCACTGAATTGCTGCGCGATCTTGATGTCTGGCAGGGTAAGCGTGCGGCCGCGACTCTGGGGTTTCATCCTGCAGTGAAGCCGTGGGGACAAACGATTCCCTGGCCGCTGCTGACCGGCGTCGCGACCGTTCTCGTGCTGGCAATTGTCGGGTACGCGTTTCGCGCAAGTCTGTTGGCGCCGCCAGCGGTCAAGTCCGGCCCGGTTCAATCGTTGGCGATTCTGCCCTTTCGCAATGCCTCGGGAGATTCCAGCCTGGATTGGCTGGGGCCCAGTTTTGCTGACATGCTCAGCACTGACATTGGGCAATCGGCGCAGCTACGCACGGTCAGCCCGAGCAATCTGCACCAGATACTCACGGACCTCCGCATTTCTTCCTCCACCGAACTCGATCCTTCCACCATTCACCGCGTGGCTGATTTCAGCAATGCCCAGCGCGTGATTTGGGGTCAGTACGCCAGGTTCGGCGATCAGATCCGCATCGATGCCACGCTGCAGGATTTCAAAAACGATCGCAGCATTCCGCTCAAAATTGAAATCCCGAACGAAAAACAGATCCCGGCCGCGATCGATAAACTGGCAGAGTCGATCCGTGAAAAGCTCGCGCTCCCGAGCAATGTGCTGAAGGAATTGAAGGCCAGCTCATTCCAGCCGAACTCAGCCTCAGTCGAAGCTCTGCGCGCCTACAACCTGGGCGTCGGTTTCCAGCGGGACGGAAGAAACCTGGACGCACAACAGCAACTCGAAACAGCGACCAAGGCGGATCCAAATTTCGCACTTGCCTTTTCCCGACTGGCACAGACCTACAGCAAGTTGGGCTATGACGATCAGGCAGAACAGACTGCACAAAAAGCTGTAACGCTGAGCCAGAACCTGCCTGAGGCGGAGAAGTACCTGATTGCTGCGATTCATTCGCTGGTGGTGAAGAACTATGCGGACGCCATAAAGGCCTTCGAAACTCTCGCCAAGTCTTCCCCGGACAACTACGACGTGCAGGTCGCACTGGCCAGCCTGTATCAGGACTCTGGCGATCTGGTGAAAGCCCGCGAATATTACCAGAAGATTTTGTCCGCAAATCCCAAAGATATAGCAGCGACGCTTGATCTCGGGCGTATCGAGATCAAGAGCGGCAATCCGCAGACTAGCTTCGATTCGCTAAGTCGCGCCTACAGCCTCTCGGTTCAGGTGGGCAACCCGGAACAGAAGGCAACCAGTCTTCACCTCATGGCGGTCTCCTACAGGATGTTGAACAAACCGGACGAAGTTGTTCGCAATGAAACCGAGGCGCTCGCGATTTGGCGCCAGATCGGGCAGAAACGCGGCTTGGCCTTCAGCCTCAATGAAATGGCCAAAGCCAAGGCCGCGCTGGGCAAGAACAAAGAGGCCATTGCCGATTTTCAGGAAGCACTTCAGATTCGCCGTGAAATCGGCGATAAGCGCGGTTTGGGCGACACTCTGATCGAGATGGGCAACTTCGCCGACGATGCCGGCGACCACGATGAAGCTCTTAAGCTGGGGAAGGAAGCGCTCGAGATGGAGCGTGAGGTCGGGAATGAGAGCCTGCAGGCTATCTGCCTGAACAATATTGGCACGTCCTACTCCGAAAAGGGTCAGTATGAAGACGCGCTAACGTACTACCAGCAAGCCGTCCAGTTGCGCGAGAAATCGAAGGCACCGCAGGACATCGTCGAAGCGGTGCACAATCTCGGCGACACGTCTGTTGACATGGGGCAGTACGACAAGGCCATTGCGTATTACCTGCGAGCGCTGGATTTACGCCGCAGCATGGACGACCAGCGCGGCGCCGCCATCGAGTCCAACAGTCTGGGCATTTTGTTTGATTATCAGGGGCGCTTCGGCGCGGCGATCAAGTCCGAGCAGGACGCCCTCAAGACATTCCGCGACCTGAAAGATCAAAGTACTTGGATGGCCCGGATTTTGAACGCGACCGCAGAGGCACTCATCCTGGCAGGACGCGGCGACGAAGCGGTGAGCGACATGGACGAATCGCTCAAGTTATCCCGCGAACTGAAGAATGACAGCGTGATGGCACAGACCCTTGGAGTCCAGGGAGACGCCTTCTTCTACAACGGAAATTTCAAATCCGCTCAAGCGGCCTACGCGGAAGCGCTGCAGGCAGCCAAGCGCAGCAAAGAGCCGGATACGATTCTGATCGCGAATTCCGAACTGGCCAAAGTTTTGGTCGAGGAAAAACGATCGCCGGAAGCGATTGCCGCTCTGAAGCCGCTTCTACAGCGTGCGGACGATCTCGGGCTGAAGTATGTCTCGGTAGAGTGCTCCATCTTCATGGCCGAAGCGATGATTCAACGACATGACCTGACTGGAGGTCGTGACGAGCTGAAACGCGCCACGCTTCGCGCCGACCAGCTCGGCATGCAGCCATTAAGCGCCCGCGCCCATTATTTGCTCGCCATCACGGAGCGGGATCCCGGCAGCCAGGCCGAAGCGCAACAGGATTACCGCGAGGTGGTTCGCTTGCTGGATAGCATGAAAAAAGATCCCGGGGCGCAACGGGTACTCGAACGCGCCGATTTCAAAGCGATGTACGAGCAGTCCACCCACCCGTCAGCCCAATAACGCCAAGAACCCGGAAAAGCAAAATGGGCTGCCGCTTTTGCGCGGCAGCCCATTTTGTTAACAGCGTATTGCGGTTGCTTTCCTGCGAATCACCCCACCTTTCACCAGATGGTTTGAGCGGTGGCAGAGGGATTCTTGTTTGTATCCGTATTGACGGCGCTTACCGTCGCTGTGTTAATGGTGCAGGGTTTCTTGTTGCATGTGGTTGTCGGTTGAGCGGTTACTTGCACCTTAATCGCAATGAGTCCGCCATTCAGCGAACTGATGGTTAACGGCGCCAGCATACCCACGCTGCACGTAACATTATTTCCGACTGCCGAACACGGGATCTGAGTGGTTGTGCAAGACAGCCTTCTGTTTACGATACTGCACGCCACATTACTTCCCGAACCGCTAACGAATTTGGTGTTGGTCGGGAGTGGATCGGTCACGATGACTCCATCCGCGCTGGCCGGACCGGCATCAGCAACCCCAATCACGTAGGTTATGTTGCCACCGTTGGCTACAGGTCCTCCCGGAGCAAGATTTGCAATTTGCAGATTCGTGGGGGCCACGACCGAGTAGCTCACGGTCTGCGTATTGGTATTCAGCCCGGTATCCATGGCCGTCACCTGGAAGTTAAAGGTACCGGCTGTTGAGGTATTGACGCTTCCCGTGCACGCCAAACCCGTGGCTGTGGGCGTACAGCTCGATTGCGTGCCCGTTGACTGGTTGCAGCTGGCAACGGTTAGATACGGGCCGACCGGACTGCTGGCGGGCTTGTAGTTTGCGCTGCAAGTGTAGTTCGCCATGACCGGCGCATTCTGGGCATAGAAGGTATTGGTCGGAGACGTAATCGTAATCGGCGGCGGAACCTGATCGGGCTGGTTGTAAGTCGCTACCCAGCAAGAGCCAGTGCCTCCACTATTGCCCCTCGTTTTCGTATCGATATCCAAGCTGCTGATCTGGTCGCTCTGGAATAGCGGGCCCGAAGCAGGCGGGGTGCAGGGATGAGCATTCACGCCTCCGAAGCCCTTCAGCCAACCCGGGAACGGATCGACGGGATTGTACATATTCACGCCCGATTGCGTCGAAAGTGTGAAGGCCGTTGCCAGCGTTGCCGAGAAGGGGTTGCATTGGTCGTTCGGCAGATTGGGACATGTGACTTCAAACATGACCGCGGAATCCGGATCGGGCGTAAGACCGGTATAAACAAAGCAGTGCGCGCCGGGATATGTCTGCTGCACCAGAGCGTCGCAGGCCGCCGCCGTGGTGGCAATCGGCGTGATGGTGGTCGTCGTCGCCGAGCCGGAGTTGAGCTGCGCCAGATATTGGTATGCATTATTTTGAAATTGATACGTCGTTACCTGCCCCGTCGTAACGGTCTGTGTCTGCCCCTGCGGCGTGAATATCCAGCTCAGAATATCCTGGTTGTCGTCTCCGCCACCCGTGGCCGCCGTGAAACCGACGTAGGCGTTGCCGCTTGTCAGGCTCAGCAAATTGCTCAGATTGACAGGCACGCCAGCCGGAAACAAATCCGTGCCATCCAGGACCACATCCAGGCACGGCCCAGCCGTGTTGTTCACAAAGCAAGCCGTTTGAGTGCTGGTGGCCTGCAGCAGGTAAGTAACGGTTGCCGTGTGGACGTAGCCGTCGGCCAGATTGATCGGAGATGGCGCTCCATTCGTTGTCAATCCAAGAAGATCTATATCGGCGAGCCGGCAGCTGGCGTCCACGCTGTTCGGGCCAGTACCACAGCTTTGAACAGCAACGTGGCTGCTGCTCAGGTCATTGATGTCGCCGTTCTGGTAGGTGTCAAACTCGACCGCGAGACTGTTGGCGATGCCACCAGCGGCAGGGGCACAACTTCCGTCCGGAGCATCGCCGAAGCCGATTCCGCAACCGGGGAGACCCAAGGCGTTCACGCCGGAATTCTGAATAAGGAATGCGATGCCATCAGCAGGTCCGTTGCTTTGCGGAATCTCTCCGCTCAGCTGAAAAGTGAAGGTCGTAGAAAATGCAGATCCGACCGGCTGTACTGTGTTGAACCAGGCAGACCCCGATTCTGATGCCGAATTTTGCGTCAGGCGCAGCACGTTTGTTACACCGCTCGGCGCGGGTTGGGCCGGGTTTGGCGTGCCGGCCGGCTGAGTCAGGGTGACGGCTGGACTGGCGAAGCCCGGAAGCCCGGAGTTCGTGGGTGTGCCAGTCAGCGTCACGCAAGTCTGGTTCGATGAGAAATCCGGAGAATAGTTGGGAGAGGTTGGACAGTTCTGTCCTGTAGCTGTAGAAGATCCAGCAATTGTGAAGATCACGAAAGCGGCGATGGCCGCAAGCATTCCTTTACCAACCTGCATAAGTTCTCCTTTTTTAACTATATGATTTCGCCATGCCGCGATCTCGATCCAGCCCGGTGTCTGCGCCCAAATTCGGGCACATAATTTTCTCGATCGGGGACAGGGTCACTGATTGTTCATGAACAGCCGTCAAGACGGCGCGCGACTGTTCGCCTCGAAACCTTGGGGTCGAAATTACCTGGGATCATCGAAGGGAAATCGCCCAAACAAGGCTAGGGGGGAGGCCTCCGGCAGGTTATGCGCTCGTTCTGGAATAGTCAACTGCTATTTTGCAGATGATGACGTCAGGCTTAAGCGGGCTCCGCCGAGAAGTTAGTAGCCCGCGCGGTTAGCCAGTATCGTAAAGCTATGTGCTTTATTTAAAACGCATTGGCGGGAGGCGACGATTCGAGGCCGCGTACACATCTGCGGGCGCTACGAGTTGGGGGTATCCGCTTGGCAGAGACTTTCTGAAATCTCCCCGTGCAACTTTGTTTGGGACATAATCCGCGGGTGCGCGAGCCTCGGATCCCTCCCTACTTGCTGAAAACCATCCAAAGCCCGTCCCGATGCCGGACATGGTAGCTGGGCCGTAGTCTGGTCTTGCGGGTGCGCAGCGTCGTTCCAGGCCAGGAAGAGTCTCGGTTGACACCGTTCACCATCGTTTTATAATAATTCTCATCCGATAATTATGCGCCTTGGCCATGAACAGTTCCGGGAGCTGGCCGCGAAGCACGGGTTGGCCGTCACGCACCAGCGTCAGGTGGTCTATGAGGCCGTCATCGCCTCTCACGGACACTTTTCCCCGGAAGAAATTTACGCCGTGGTCCGGCGTCGCATTCCATCCATTTCTCTCGCCACGATCTACAACAATCTGCGGCTTTTTATCGAATGTGGATTGCTGCGAGAGGTCACTCCACATGCGTCGACGTTGCGTGTGGACGGCAATCTCAAACCTCATCATCATCTGGTGTGCTCCCGCTGCAAATCAGTGCAAGACATCGAAGGAGAGTTCATCGATTTCAAACGGCTGTCCCGGCATCTGCCGGATGGCTTTGATCTGACGCAGCCGTTGGTCGAGGTCTTTGGCCTCTGCCCCCGGTGCAGCGCCGAAAAATAATCTACGAAGTACTCCATCAGGACTCGAAGGACGGAACATATGGAAAATACGCTCGCGACCTCATCAGGAAGTGTTTCTCCCGAAGCTAATAACAAGAGCACCTTACCCGAAGCCAAGTGCCCGTTTAATCACGGCGCTTCCGTGGCCACGAACCGCGACTGGTGGCCGAAGCAGTTGAATTTGAAAGTCCTGCATCAGCATTCCCCGTTGTCCGATCCGATGGGTAAGGAGTTCAATTACGCCGAAGAGTTCAAGACGCTCGACCTGAATGCCGTGATCAAGGACCTGAATGGTTTAATGACGGACTCACAGGAGTGGTGGCCGGCCGATTTCGGCCACTACGGTCCCCTCTTCATTCGAATGGCGTGGCACAGCGCAGGCACCTACCGTATCGGCGACGGCCGTGGTGGGGCTGGAGCAGGACAGCAGCGTTTCGCTCCGCTTAACAGCTGGCCGGACAACGTGAACCTGGACAAGGCGCGCCGGTTGCTGTGGCCGATCAAGCAGAAGTACGGGCGGAAAATCTCATGGGCTGACCTCATGATTCTCGCGGGCAACGTCGCTCTCGAGTCGATGGGATTCAAGACGTTCGGTTTTGGCGGAGGACGCGAGGATGTCTGGGAGCCCGAGGAGCTTAATTGGGGACCTGAGGGAACGTGGCTTGCCGACGAGCGCTACAGCGGCGATCGTGATCTTCAGAATCCGCTCGCCGCCGTGCAAATGGGTCTGATCTACGTCAATCCAGAGGGGCCGAATGGAACGCCGGATCCAATCGCCGCGGCACGGGATATCCGCGAGACGTTCGCCCGCATGGCGATGAACGACGAGGAGACAGTCGCACTCATTGCCGGGGGACATTCATTCGGCAAAACGCATGGTGCTGGCATTCCTGCGAATTATGTAGGCGCCGAACCAGAAGGCGCCAACATCGAGGATCAAGGTCTTGGCTGGAAGAACAAGCTTGGCAAAGGTCACGGCGGTGACACCATCGGCAGCGGCTTGGAAGTCACCTGGACGACGACGCCTACGAAGTGGAGCAACAACTTCTTCGTGAACCTGCTCGGTTATGAATGGGAACTGACCAAGAGTCCGGCCGGTGCGCATCAGTGGACACCGAAAAATGGCGGAGGCAACGGTACGGTGCCGGATGCGCACGATCCGTCAAAGCGCCACGCACCATCGATGCTGACCACGGACCTCGCCCTGCGCTTCGACCCTGCATACGAAAAGATTTCGCGGCGCTTCTACGAGCATCCGGAGCAGTTTGCAGACGCGTTTGCACGGGCCTGGTTCAAGCTGACGCATCGCGACATGGGCCCAATCGCGCGGTACCTCGGCCCTCTCGTTCCGAAGGAGACTTTGGTGTGGCAGGATCCTGTTCCCCCCGTGGACCATCCATTGATCGGGGAGCAGGATATTGCTGCGCTGAAGGGGAAGATCCTCAAATCCGGACTGTCGATCTCTCAACTGGTCACGACTGCCTGGGCATCAGCGGCGTCGTTCCGGGGCTCCGACAAGCGGGGCGGGGCGAACGGGGCGCGCATACGCCTTTCACCGCAAAAGGATTGGGAAGTGAACCAACCGGTCGAACTGGCGAAGGTTCTGCCGAAACTTGAAGCAATCCAAAGGGAGTTCAACAGCGCGCAATCCAACGGAAACAAAGGTAAAAAAGTCTCGCTTGCCGATCTGATCGTTCTTGGCGGCGATGCGGCGATCGAGAAAGCTGCAAAGGCGGCCGGGCACGACGTGAAAATCCCGTTTACGCCGGGACGCATGGATGCTTCGCAGGAACAGACGGACGCGCACTCATTCGCCGCAATGGAGCCGAAGGCGGACGGGTTCCGCAACTATCTTCGAAGCGGACAGAAACTGTCGGCAGAAGAGTTGCTGTTGGATCGGGCGCAGTTGCTGACACTAACCGGCCCCGAGATGACGGTACTTGTTGGCGGCCTGCGCGCGCTGAATGCTAACTTCGGACAGGCGAAACACGGCGTCTTCACCAACCGGCCCGAGACGCTGACGAATGATTTCTTCGTCAACCTGCTCGATATGAATACGAAGTGGGAACCTTCCTCGACATCCGAAAGCGTGTATGAGGGGCGCGATCGGGCGACGGGAAAAACGAAGTGGACCGGCACCCGCGTCGATCTCCTCTTCGGTTCACACTCCCAGCTCCGGGCACTCGCAGAAGTCTATGCGTGTGATGATTCGAAGGAGGCGTTTGTGAAAGACTTCGCAGCGGCCTGGAACAAGGTAATGAATCTTGATCGCTACGACCTTGCCTGATTTCGGCGAAAGAGAAAGTGTTCAACTTCGCGCCGTTGCTGTTGTTTAGATCGGCGCGAAGTTGGGGCTTTTCTTTGGATCGCGGGTGCAGGCCACAAGCCCTTCACGCAGCCTTCGCCAATCGGTAGTTCATACGGACCGAGTTTTGTCGCGGGCTTTGTCAGCTCAAGTTTGGGATAGTCCCAAGCAACGGGCAAGCCGGAAGTTATCTTTTCGTCAGCGGGGTTGCCCAATCTACGATCCTTTCTCTGTTGCCCGCTTCTAAGCAGGCATTTTCATTTGACTTTTACGGACCTTTCCTTGTATTACGAATAGTTACGTTCGATTTCGTTCAATCGTCTTTCGTGCACGTGTGCCGGCACCGGTCAAGCAGACTCTCTATGTTTTCAACCCAGAAAAAAGCGTTGCAATCTGACAGTACCCTCCTTCGAAGGCTTAGCACCAGGATTGCGATCAGGCCCTGGATTGTTCTCGTCACTCTGTTTGCATCTTGTTCATTCGCTACAGCCGGAGATGCTCTCGGCGGCAAGCCTCAGATTCAAGGCGTTAATATCCGCATTGAGTTTGATCACTACCTGCGCAGCCGGGTGGTTGCCCGTTTCGACAAGACGGAGACGGTGATGGGACCGTTCACTTCCTCTGAGACGGTGAGTACGGCCGACAAGCCCTGGACTGCATTTCTCCTGACCTCGCAAAAACACGAGCGCACTAAGGACGCTTTCGGTGAAGGTGAGCGGCTCACCGTGGAAGGGAAGGCTGGAGAGTTGAAAAAGACGGTCTCCATAACCGTATATGACGACTTCCCCGCGATGGCATTCTTTGATGTCCAGTACACCAATACCGGAACAACCAAGCTTACGATCAAGAGTTGGACTAACAACGGATACACCGTGAACGCTCAGCACGGAGCCGCCGCGCCGCCTTTCTGGTCGTACCAGAGCGGTTCCTATGAGAAACGTCCCAACTGGATCCTACCTCTGCACACAAATTTTCAACAGGAGAACTATCAAGGCATGAACGCCAGCGACTATGGCGGCGGCACGCCAATCGTCGATGTGTGGCGGCGTGACGTTGGAATGGCTGTGGGGCATGTCGAACCGCGGCCGAAACTGGTCTCTCTACCCGTGTCGATGCCCGATGCGGGCCACGCCAAGATCGCGGTGCTGTTCACCAAGGCCAGATCACTCGCCGCCGGTGAAAGCTTTCATACGTTTCGCACCTTCGTCGCGGTTCACCAGGGAGACTACTTCCGCGCGCTCGCCGATTACCGGCGCTTCATGGTGAAGCAAGGTTTCCAAATGGCCACAGCTCCCGACGACGCGTTCGGCGCTATCTGGTGTGCATGGGGGTATGGCCGAAAAGTTCAGCCGCAGCAGGTGTATGACTCACTCCCTACGGCGAAGCGGCTGGGATTTCGGTGGGTCACACTCGACGACGGTTGGCAGAACGATGTGGGCGACTGGCAGCTTGATCCCAAGAAGTTCCCCAACGGAGACGCTGACATGAAGGCCCTGGTGGACCGCATTCACCAGGAAGGATTCAAAGCTCAGCTCTGGTGGTCGCCGCTTAGCGCCGTGCCCGACTCGACATTGCTCAAAGAACATCCTGACTACGAGTTACTGAATCATGACGGCTCCACGAGAAAAGTTTCCTGGTGGGACTCGTACTATCTGTGTCCCGCCGACAAACGTGTTGTGGAGTATCACAAGGCATTGGTGCGAAAGATTTTGGTGGATTGGGGATTTGACGGGCTGAAGCTCGACGGCCAGGACATGAATGGAGTTCCAGCCTGCTACAACCCGGCTCACCATCACGCGCAACCGGAAGACTCAGTCGAGGCTCTGCCAGATTTCTTCAAAGCAATTTACGACACGGCACAGGCAGTGAAGCCTGGAACCCTGGTTGAGTTCTGCCCCTGCGGCACGGCGTTCTCGTTTTTCACTATGCCGCACTTCAACATGTCAGTGGCTTCCGACCCGACAAGTTCCTTCCAGATTCGCTCCAAGGCGAAAACGTTAAAAGCCCTGATGGGAGACAACGTTCCATTCTTCGGCGATCACGTTGAAGAGAGCGACGGCGCTAATGACTTCGCATCCACATTGGGAGTTGGAGGCGTGGTGGGAACGCAGTTCGTCCTTCCCGCCTTAGTCACAAAGCATGGTAAATCCGATCTGACTCCGGAGCGGGAGAAGGAATTCGAAAAGTGGCTTCGCATCTACCGGGAGAAGATGTTGTCAAAGGGACAATATCTCGGGCAACTCTATGACATCGGCTTCGATATGCCGGAGACTCATGTCATCCGCAAGGGCCAAGCCATGTACTACGCGTTTTTTGCCAAGCATTGGACGGGGCCAGTCGAACTGCGCGGCCTGGAAGACCGTAACTACAGCATTGTGGACTACGTCACGGGAAGAAGCCTGGGGACGGTGTCAGGACACAACGCGCATCTGCCGGTTGAATTTGACCAACATCTGCTTCTGGAAGTGCAGCCACAATGAGGAAGGACAAAGTGAATCTGAGACTCGCAACTTTCTTTCTGCTATTCGTCTGCGTTGGCGGGGCCTTTGGCCAGACCAACTCCTCCTTCTACGTGGCGACCACCGGGAACGATTCGAATGCCGGCTCACAGGTAGCACCTTGGCGCACGGTCCAACATGCTGCAGACACGGTGCGCGCGGGCAGTACCGTCAACGTACGCGGTGGAGTCTACGAAGAACTCGTAAGCATTAACGTGTCCGGCAACGCGTCTGATGGGTTTATTACTTTTAAGAGCTATCCAGGGGAAACTGCGGTCCTCGACGCAGCGCACCTGACACCTACCGGCAGACAAGCCGTACTCACTATTCACAACCAGAGCTACGTGCGAATCGAAGGTTTGGAAATTCGTAATTTCCACACCGCCGAACATCGGCTCGCTCCTTTGGGCATCAGCGTCATGGGATCCGGGTCCCATATAGAACTGTTGAAGAACAACGTCCATCATATTGAGCAGACTTTTCCCGGACGCGACGCTCCCGGAAGCGGTGGCAACGGGTTTGGCATTGCTGTGTACGGTACCGAGGCCAAGGCTCCTATCACAGACTTAATCATTGACGGCAATGAAGTGCATCATCTCAAAACCGGTTCGAGCGAATCACTGGTAGTGAACGGGAACGTTACGAACTTTCGCATCACACACAACATCGTCCATGACAACAACAATATTGGAATCGACGTCATCGGTTTCGAACGCACAGCTCCTGACCCAGCCGTGGACCAGGCGCGCGACGGGGTTGTAAGCGGCAACCTGGTTTACAACATTACTTCACGGGGCAATCCGGCCTACCGCAACGATGAATCCTCCGATGGAATTTACGTGGATGGGGGCACCAGGATACTGATCGAACAGAACATCATGCACGATGTGGATTTTGGAATCGAACTGGCCAGCGAGCACAAAGACCGTGCCACCAGTTACATTACTGCACGAAATAATCTTATCTATCACTCCCACACTGCAGGTGTTTCCATCGGAGGTTATGCTCCTGAGCGGGGACATACTGATCACTGCACGGTGGTCAACAATACGCTCTACGATAACGACACTTCGGGAACCGGGTCGGGAGAGTTCCAGATGCAGTGGAACATGGCTGACGATATTTTTGAGAACAACATTGTCTATGCTGGATCTCGCTGTCTTATGTCACTGAACAAGTCGCAGGTTGAAAAAGACCATCCGGCCGTTGCTATCGATCACAACGTTTATTTTTGCGCTTCCGGAGCGCAGGCGAGCACATGGGGAACGTCTTCCACTCCCGTGACGGGATTCGACAGCTACGTTCAGTCAACTGGAAATGACCGCCATTCCCGGTTTCTTGATCCGCATTTTGTTGATGCCGCCGCGCACGACTTTCACCTGCGGCCAGATTCTCCCGCGGTCGCTGCCGGCACGACTGATGGAGTGCCGGTTGGCGAACTGGATATTGAAGGCTCGCCGCGGGTCCACTCCGGAAAAATAGACATCGGCTGCTACCAAAGAAAATAGGAACGCACCGCACTCGATCCGTCTGATTAACAGAGTCGGTCCAGGCGAGAGTTCGAATCTCCCATACCTCCAGCGAGACTGCCGCAAGACCTCCTCCGTTTTTTATTAACGTGACTCCGAAACCTACGGGATTTGAAAGTAAAGATGATAATGGCTGCGGCATCCCGGATTGAATTGCGCAGCACACGACGGGCAGCGAGAATCACAATGCATGTACTGCAGAATGGTTAGGATTGCGCCGCACGCGCCGCAGAGTACTCCCTTATGATTCCATTCACTCTGCGGCCATACTGCGATCGGATGATCAGCCAGCGTCTCATGACAGTCCTTGCAGGCATAGTACAGGCCGCAGCATTTCATCTTGATGGCGATGATGTCAGTGGGTCCGTGATAATGCCCGCAACGGGTTTGTGAGTCGAGATTTACGCCACGCACGCTCGGAGGAGTCAGCGCCATCGCTTCAGTTTAACTCGATGAAGGGAGTTCATCCGATCGTGAGCAGCTCTTCATAGAATCCGCCGATCTGCCGTGCCCGATCTACGAAGTGAATCTCCAATATCCAGTGGCGCTTTCGGCCAAAAGCGTCCGGAAGCTGCATGCGGTTGTGATTGTCGGGGTGGACATAAAGAGTGACTTTGTCCCCTGCGATTTTCTCGTGTGGAAACACCCCAATCAGGTGACCTGCGATGGGCCCGCCATACTCCCAGCCAACTCGCTCCGCCAATTGCTGGGCATGCGCATAGAGCTCGGCTGCGGTGATCTCAGGATGCTCGTGAAAATACTGCTTGCCGCTGGCAAATGCCTCTTCAATATCACGGCGAAGTTTGTGCTTCAGCGGATCGTTTCCTACAACGTAGGTCCGGCCGAAGTCGGCTTCCCATTCCTCGAACACAGGGCCGAAGTCGAGAAAGACGATATCATCCTCATCCACCGTCAAGTCAGGCGGATTCTCATCATAGGGAGCCAGAGTGTTGCGCCCTGCACGCACAATGCGTTTGTGCCAATAACGCGAGATTCCGTACATGCTGGCGGCAAGCCCATAGACACCCTCGTTAATCGCGCTTTCTTTGGCCCCCGGCCGTATCAGGTTTTGAGCTTCGATCTCTGCAAAGAGCGCCTCGGCCTTTCTTTGAGCATCCAACAGCCCCGCGACGAGTGCTTCTTCCAATTTCTCCATAGGGAATCAGATTACCGTATTGGGTGCTTTGTAAAAAACGCGCTATCAATCCGAGATGAGCGCGAAAAGACGGCGCACTCCCCGTTTCCCAAGTTCTATTGCGGTTTTACCTAAACATTCAATTCAGGGATCAATATTCCTTCACCAATTGGCCGCGTAGATGAAATCGCGCGCAGGGCAATCAAGCCAATGCACAATGCGCATTGCCAGCTTCATAGAGATCGCGAACCGCGCGCGTTTTATTCCGCTGATTTGGCTTGCTGTGCATCGTAGTTCATGTGCGAGCTGAGGCCATGAGAGGCACCGTTCGCGGCGCTGCGCATCCAATGAGTCCCAGAGTTTCTGAAGATCCCAACGAAGCCGCTTATCGGGCTCGGCGAGGGGAAGTGCCGTCCGATTTGTGTCAACTGTCGCGCCTGGAAAGAAGCTCTCTGGCTCCCGGCCCAGCCAGCGAAGCATAAAAAGCGCATGTTGGCAGGTGGTGTCGCCCCGCTTCGCCATGCTTGTAAGCGTCGAGGCGCTAATTGGATGATCGTTACGTTGAGCGTTGAGCGTTGCGGACTGGTTCCATAATTCCTCGGCAACGCCTTGCCAACTCAGGGTGCGGTCGCGGCGTTGTGCATCGAGCGCATCGAACAACGCGGCGATGTTGAAGTCGATCGGCGCGTTCCGTGTCGGTTCATCTATTTCCACTGGATCGCATTTTGTTGGTCTCATAAACGGGTCTTTAACGCCCGTAGTGCGCGATGAAGACCGCTTTCCCCAGCAAATGTTCTTTTGCAGTCGATACCACCATCGCGCCGCTGGAGTCGGCTGGCACATCAAGCTGTTCGACGCTCAATGCATAGACGGTGAACGTGTAGCGATGCGGCGGATCTCCCTTGTCCGGGCAGGGACCGTGATAGGCATCGTTGCCCAGATCGGTGCGGCCCTGCATTGTTCCAGGCGGCAGAACGCCGCTGTGCTCTGCGCCGGCGCCCTTGGGGAGTTTATCTACGTTCGCTGGAAGGTTATAAACAATCCAGTGCCACCATCCCGAGGGATCGCTGTGCTCGTCAGGATCGAATAACGTTACGACAAAACCCTTGGTTCCAGCCGGTGCGCCGGTCCACTGCAGGGGTGGCGACATATTCCCGCCAGTGCATCCGAAAACGTTCGCGGTGTAAACCTCGGGAACTTTGGCCGCGAGCTGCGCGTCCGGACTGAAAAGTACAAACTTCGACTTGGGAGTGGATTTCTGCTGCGCCATTACTGCCATTGCCAGCAGCGATATAACAAATGCACCGATTATTCGAGTTCGCGTCATGTCAGATTTCCTTAAAAGCTCAGTTCCTTGGAAGCTGCACGAAAACCGCAATGCTACTTTCTTCTGACAATTCGCGCTAAGGATTGCCCACCTCGACACCGGTCGCATGAAACGGCTTATCTACCCGGTTCGGATCGGGCGGACCGAACAGAGCGCTGAGTTGTCCTTCCAGAACATAGGCTGTCCGGCCCACGACTGTCACCGAAACTGCGCCGTCGGGATAGCCCTCTTTCAGTGGAGTTACTTGCGCTGAATCGCCGTTGATCTTAATTCGCGACAGCCATCCCTTTCCGCCACCTTCCACGATCAGCACGCTGTCTTTTCCGAAACTCCGCATTCCATCCGGGTTATGGATGGCATGATCAAGCTTGATCTCGGTGATCGCACCTGCTTTGCCGTCGGCTTCGATCGGGACCGCGAAGAGTTTGTTTGTCCTAAGCGTGTTCACGAATAAACGACTGCCCAGCACTGAAATGCCATCCAGTATGCCGCCTTTCGGTCCGAATGCGCCGTTGCCGGCCCAGACTTCGAGTCGGTGGCCTCCGGGCGCGAGGCGGTCGACTTGCATGTTGTTGGTGTCGGAAATGTAGGCGGCGCCATCGCTGCCAACTGCGATGTCGTTGCAGAAGGCGGCGTCGGTTGGCAGGGGATATTTTTCCTTGAGCGCTCCCGTTTGCAGATCGAAAGCTTTCAACGTGGAGGGCGGTTGCTTGACATCATGGATCGAAGAAAAGCACGCCCAGAGCGTTTTGGACTTTTCGTCAGCGAAAACTCCCAGGATTCCGAGTGTGGGCTGGTCATCCGGCTGGATCCAAGGTTCGGCCGTTGCCGAACCCGGCTTCACAACGTAGATGGTTCGCGCGCCGATGCTGCCGATGATGACGCGACCATCGGCGGTCGAGGTGATGCTCTCCGGATAAATTTTTTCACCGGGGATGTGGAGTTCAGCGGGCGGATCCACAGCCGTTGGTCCAGACCCATTCATCGCCGGATGACTGAGACCCCACACGTATGCAGCCAGCGCCGATGCCTGCGTATCGGAGAGTTGTGCGCCACCCATGGGAGGCATCGGGCTGCGAAATTTCTTGGGCTGCGGCACGCCCTCGTTGATCACTTTTAGAATTCCGGCAAAACTACCGTCACTCCAGATCCACTCTTTTTTCGTCAGGTCGGGCCCTAGTGTTGAACCCGTGCCGTTAGCGCCGTGGCAACCGGTGCAACTCGCTCCTCCAACCTGACCGTGGTAAATACGAACACCCAGCGCTACCATATCTGCCGTCGACCCTTCAGGGACAGGAAGGTTTTCGGTGTCAGTCTCCGGCGGTTGTTCGGACGATGCAACCACCTTGCCGGCAGGGTAAGAAATGCTGGGGCATGGCGTGGCCTTGGGAGCCGGGCCAGTGGGATCGCCTGTGTAGACGATTCGATAAATTCGTCCCTTGATGTCTTCAGAAACGTAAAGCGCCCCATCCGGACCGACCGCCAGTCCCGTCGGACGATACGTAGCGCCTTCGGGAGTCTTCTTTGCTCCTGCGAAGCCGTCGGCAAATATCTCGCACGTGCCCGATGCATGGTCGCCGTCGAGTGGCTGAAAAACTACGTTGTAGCCACCTTGCGCGTACGGCGCCCGATTCCAGGAACCGTGAAAGGCGATGAATACACCATCACGGTAGCGGCTCGGAAAGTTCTTCCCATCGTAGTGCACCGCTCCGTTCGGCCCCCAGTGGGCAGGAAATGCGGCGGCCGGACCAATCTTGCTCTCGCAAACGCCCACCGCTTTGCCGCCATCACCGCCGTATTCGGGGGCGAGCACGAGCTTCTTCTGCACGCCATCGTAGTAGCACTCGGGCCAGCCATAGTCCCCGCCCGACTTCAAAAGCACCAACTCTTCAGCTGGCAACGTGGCTTCTTCTTCTGGTTTATAAAGTTCCGGCCAATTCGAATGCAGCTGATCACGCCCGTGTTGCGTGACAAACAATCGACCTGTGGAGTCGAAGGCAAAACCCTCCGCGTTGCGTATTCCCGTGGCATAGCGCTGTGCGGGTGAAAACGTTTGGTTCATTTTGTTTGCGTCAAAACGCCAGACGCCCCCGCGAGTCTCAAGTTCGGTGCAGGGGTTGTCACCCGGTATCTGGGTTTCCGCCGGTGCTCCGGCGTGCCCAATGCGAGCGTCCGTCAGGTGGTGGCCACGGCTAATCGCGCACAGAGAGCCAGGTTATAGGCGACAACCGAAGACCAAACGTATGAGGTGAAGTGTGCCAGCCCGCGCCAAGTGCAGCGTGCCAGGCCAAACGCCCGCTTCAAACAGGAGATGTTGGCCTCGATGCCGGCGCGGAAATTGCGCAGCTTGCGATACACCCAGCGGCTTTTGACCATGGCTTCGATGCCAAGGTGGCCCTTCTTGTGGAAGGCGACATCGCTCACGCCAAGCGCCTTGGCCTGGGTAACGTTGGCCGCGCTGGCATAGCCGCCGTCGCCCGCGATCTGGCGTGGCGGCTGGCCGTGAGACGCAATGTGGCGCTCCAGCATGGGCAAAAAGCGCTCGGCATCGGCCGGATTGCCGGTCTCGACGACGACGTCGAGGATCAGGCCGCTGCGACCGGTCGCCAGATTGATCTTGTGGCCGTATTGGACCTCGCGGCCGCCTTTGACGATGATGTCAGCGTGCGGCTCGAACAGGCTGACCACTTTTTCGCTGGCTGGCACCGCTTCGCCGTCGAACACCCGGCGCCTGGTCTGCGTCATGACGCGCTCGATCAAGGCCAGGTAATGGCTGACCTCGCGGCACCAATCCGTGGCGGTCGGTCCAGCGCATGCGGCCAGCACCACGAGCGCTCGCTCAAGCGCCAGCTTGGTGGCACGCGTGACCGCGATCAGCTCGCGATACAGCTTGGCCTTTCGCTCCTTGCCGCGGCTGTGCTGGATGGCGTGCGCACGCTTTTTGGCCAACCGGCGGTGATCACGCCAGCTGATCGCGGCGCGGCCGGCCAACGCACACCCCTGTTCCAGCAACCGCGTCATCACCCGCACCGCATCCCAGAGCAACGAGCTGTCGCTGGGCTCATGCATCAGCGCTTCAGTGACCGTGCTGTCGATGCGAACCATCGTCGCCGGCTCGAGCCTGGTTTGCCGGGCGTTGCGCACCACCGCCTGATTTATCGCTTCCCAGCTGGCCGCGGTGATCGCGCTGATGGTCTTCTGCAGCACCGCCTTCTTCGGCGTCCAGCCCATTGGCAGCCGTGCGAAGGCGCGAAACGATGCTGAATCTTCCAGGTGAAACGCCAGTTCCTCGTAGCTCAGCTGGCGGTATTGCTTCAGCAGCGCGCAGCGCAGCACGGCTTCCGCCGGCAGGCCACGCCGGCCGGTCTCGCGCACCCCGTCGCGCCGCAAATCGTTGCTGATCAGGCGTAGCAATGGACGATGCTGATCGAGCCATTGCGAGATCTGCTTCAACTCGCGGCCGATCTCGTGTGTGGCGAAGATATCGAATAGACTGGCTTGTGTGATGCGTTCCTGACGCATGATCGGGCTCCGGCGGGTCGGGTCTGGATTCGGATGCAGTGGTATGCCGCCGAAACATAATCGAAGCCGCCGGGCTTAACTCGCGATATCGCGAAGCAGCTGGTTTTTAGTCGCCTAGCGTTTATGGACGGACACTAGCTAGTGGCTCTTTGGCCGCCACGAGGAAGCAACCGACATCACGCTCCTGCCCTCCCCCGAACGGAAGCCAGGCGCACCTGTGATGCCGTCAATTCGATGCGCCTTTATTACGCGAGTTCGGCATAGACCGGGCCGGGAAAGCCCGAGCATTGCGCGCGCTTGAGGGTGTCCGCCTGGTTCGGGTGACGCGAGCCTCAGGACGGGCGGTGCTGGTGTCACTCCTCCGCGAGACATCGGCGGCTACCGCCAAGAAATGAGGAGACGGGATGCGACGGCTAGTGCCAACTATTCCGTGCTGTCATCGTCTTCCATCATAACCTGCTGATAAACCCTTGATGCCTCGATCGGGTCCATGTCCGGTGTGATTACGGGCGATGCAACGGCACCACTATGCTTCAGCTGCAACTTGTCGCCAAACGTCTTCGGCAATATCTTCGAAATGACCCACTGCCTTGCCTCAAAGCGTAGCCTGGATCGAGCGATGTGCTCCTTGTCGACGACGTAGCTGACGCGCCCCCGCTGGTTCTCTCGCCGGACCCAATCGTTGGTCCCATCGTCCGCAATGTCTATCAACTCATCGGCGAACGTTTGGGCCTGAAGTTCGCGGGCACAATTATAAAGGGCGGTGAACCCACAATGATTGGTCCTCGCCCATCCCTGCACAGTGCTAAACGGCGGCATGCCGGGATCGCGGCATATCGACTTGAGGGATGCCGGCGGAAAGGCGGGCGCATATCTCCTCGGCCAACTCGGGCGGTATAAATTGATGGGTACCGAAGGTCACGTCCAATCCCTCTCATATGAAACGAGGAAATTTTGAGAGCCGTAGGGCATAGGATCGCGTGTTCGATGGCGCTTGGACCCTCTTGAGCGGCCTTGTCGGTATATTGCTCGGCGCCGGGCTCGACGAAGCGGGTGCTGATCACAATAGAGTGAAACCCGTGGATTTCGTCCATCTAATGATTGCAGTGAGGGGTGGTGGCACCGATTTTGCCGGTGTCGTGTGTCTCGCGCGCGCGTAGCGACCGGATGGCAGCGAACGGGTATTAACCCCTCTTTGCCAGAGCGGTTTCGGGACAGGTCGAGCTAGGATGGCGTCCCACCAAACGGCAGCGTGGCCTTGGCAAGTGTGGTCAGGTCAGATGAGGAACATAGACCTTATTCTCGAACGGCGGATAGCATGACCGGCAAAGACTTTGGACGCGCCTCCTGCGGCGCACATCGCCACGTCCCGGCCGCCTGGGAGATTTTGCCGAACCGGCTAGGCCATCCCTCGACTTAGTTGCAGTCGGAAGCGTAGTGCAAGTTACGTCCGGTGAGCAGGTGGACACGACCTATCCAGGAGCAATTGCACGAAAAGCCGATCAAGGACGGCGAGAGGAAGAACGGGTGGATATTGAGTCTAATGAATAGGTTATGTTGAGACCGGGGTGATCAATATGGGCGTATTGACAAAGGGGCTTGACTGAAGCGGCAGGATTGGAAGGAGGACGCGTGCCCCGTCGATTGGCGGCGCGCAATCTGGGCTCTGACGCAATCTTGGTGTTGAAGTCAGCTAAAATTAGGCTGTCCCGATAAGCCGGGCCCGCAGCAGGTCCAGATTGGCTCGCCCATACATCTGGCGCTTCACCAGTTTGAGCTTGGTGTTCTGCCCCTCGGTCTGGCCGTTCGACCATGGTTCGGTAAGCGCCGCCTTCACCGCCGCCTGATCCTGAACGATGCCTGACGCAAACGAGCTCATCAGACCCGTTTGCGTCCGCCATCCACTCATCCAGCCGGTCATTCTTTCCGGTGCTGGATAAGGCGATGGAACCGATCGAGCAGATCTCGTGCCTTCGTCAGATCCGGCACGGCCCCTCCGATGATCGCGACAGTTCGGGCGACAGCTTTTGACAGCGTGTCGCGTTCCGTTGTCATCATCCGGGCGATGCGGCGGGCTGACGGTGTCTTGCTTGGCCGCTTATCCGGCGTCGCCGTTCTTTCGTCCTTTCGTTTCCGCGTCGCCCATTCGGTGACGACACGCAGGCTGCCAGTGAAACCCTGCTTTTCATGGCTCGCCACAGCGCCGCGCCATTATGGCTGCCATCGGTCCATGCCGTCTCAAGCCGTGTCAGAAACGGATCGAGCGAACTCATCCGACTGCGAAATATGTCGGCACGGCCACCCCGAACCACCTGGCGTACCAGCCCGCGCGATTTGTCGGTTCGGCGCATGATCTCTTTAATAGCCATGCCCCGTTTCGCCAGCGCCAGGATCTCAGCATTCTCTGCCTCGCGGCGAAGCCACCCGGTATGCTGGCGCCGTTCCGCGGCGGTTAAGGCCTCCGGATCGACAGTGCCTACACTGACCGCCTTGCGGATCGCGGGCATCGAGCGCTGTACGGCGGTGAGGAAGGCGGCGCTGGCGTTTTCCATCAGATGCCACCGGTCAGCGACCTGAACGGCGTCAGGACGGCCCTCCGCGGCGGCCTGCCTATAACCGGCGCCTCGATCCCGCGCGATGACGGTGATCGAGGGACGATCGGCCAACCATGCCGTCGCCGTCGCGGCTTCCCGATCAGGCAGAATGTCGATGATCCATCGCCGTTCCAGGTCGCAGATGATCGTCCCGTATCGATGACCGCGCTTCCAGGCAAAGTCATCAATACCGACCACACGCGGGTCTTCTCGGGGTTGGGTCGCACGGCGCCGGACGACGCGTAGCAAGGTGTCGTTGCTCACGGGCAGCAGCAGACGTCGCGCGAAGCTCTGTCCTGGCCTTCCGCCCAGCGCCAGGCCGAGATGATGCACGATCCCATCGAGGCGCATTGTGCGGCGTGCGAACGGGCCACCCACCGTGGTCTCCAGTCGTTCGGCGAAAATCCGCCGACCGCAGTCGGCAAGGACACAGCGGAACCGGCGGGCGCAGACGGTCAGCACAACCCGCCGGCCCTGCGATGGGAGGTCGGTTAGGGTTCGCCGATAGCGGCTGTGGATGCGGGCGGATACAGTGCCGCAGACCGGGCAGGCGGCGGTCGTGCTGACGGATGTTGCGCCAATTCGCAATGTATCGGACTCGGTTTCCATACTCTCAATGGCGAGCCCGCACGGAGCAAGCGTGATTCCACGACCCATGATGACGATTCCCTGCCGATTCGCCGTTCACGGTCAGGGCAAATTGCATCAGCATTGAGTCTGAGCCCAAATTGGATCCCCTTTGCAGTGATCCCTCACGGCCTTCCCCGGGGTTCACGCAATCCAACCGGCGGTCCGCATCGTTGCCGACCAGACGCGCGTCGCCATCGACGGTCACCATGCGCACCTCCTGCCGGTCGAAAAGAATGGGTGCAGGTAAGCGCCTTCTCCAGCTAGGAAGTTGCGGCTCGGGCGTCGCACTGCAGGTCTTCGATCCAGAATTTTTTGCATGTGCCCTCGTCTTATCTCGACGATGGCACTCCGAGCCCGGCCAGTCGTTCGGGCGCCAAACACCTTCGCGGCACCAAACACGACAAGCGTCGTCACCAGTACGAAGCCCGTCACGATCTGCTGCTCCTCCGGTGCCACGCCGGCGAGACCAGCGCATTCTGTACAAACGCGAGCACGAACACCGCCACCAGCACGCCGCCGAGTGTGCCGCTGCCGCCAAAAATATCGACGCCGCCGAGACCACCGCCGTGATCACCGGCAATTCCAGCCCGATCGCCGTGTCGGAACGGGCACTCGAGAGATACGAGGTCAGCACGACCGCCGCCACCGAGCACATCATGCCCGAGGTGACGAACACACCGAACACCGCGCCTTTCACATTGATGCCTGAGAACCGCGTGGCCTCACGGTTGTTGCCGATAGCGAACAATGCCCGCCCCCGGTAGCTGGCATGCAGGAACACCGCGAAGACCGCGAAGAACGCCACGAAGATCAACGAGCTCCACGGGATCGGCGTGTTGCCCACGGTGCCGAAGCCGATTTCCTGGTACCAGTCGGGGAAGCCGGTGACACCACGCTCCTTCAGAAGGATCTGCGCGATTCCGCGATCGAGGGCGAGGGTGCCGATCGTGACGACCAGCGACGGCAGGCCAATGAAGGCAATGATCGCGCCGTTCAGCGCGCCAGCCAGCGTGCCCACAATCAGGCTCGCCAACATCGATGTTTCGATGGACAGGTCCTGCTCTCGGCAAACCGCGATCGTCGCCGCGCACAGCCCGACCATCGAGCCCACCGACACGTCGATCTCACCGCACACGATCACCAGCGTCATCGGCAGCGCCACGATCGCAGCCGGCATGACACCGGCGACCGCAATGGAAAGGTTGGAGGCGGTGAGGAAGATTTTGAATTGCTGGCGCCCAGCACGAGCGTGATGGCGAGCACCAGCAACAGGAACGCCTCCCAGCGCGCCAGGTATGGGCTCAGCCTTTTCATTGTTCCCCGCCCGTGGCAACGCCGAGCCCGACAGGCTGGCGTCGTGCCGCGCGTTCTACCCGCTCAGCGCGGCGGGTGAGCAGGCTGTAGAATATCACCGTGCCGAGAATTGCCGCCCCGGTCACCGCCTGCAACCAGAACTGGTTGATGCCAAGCAGTTGCACGCCATTCTGCAGCACCGCGAAGATCACCGCGCCGAGCGCCGCGCCGTACACCGAGCCGCTGCCGCCGAAGATGCTGACGCCGCCGACCACCACGGCCGAGATCGCCTGCAGGTGCAGGTCGGGCGCCAGCACCGCATCCACCGTGCCGAAGCGTGCGCCCCAGAGCACGCCGACGAAACCGCAGAGCGCGCCGCAAACGATGAAGACGAGTGCCAGGTGCCAGGCCTCGTTGATGCCGGTGACCCGTGCGCTCTCCGGGCTGCTGCCCAGTGCATACAGGTTGCGCCCGATGCGCGTGAAGCGGGCGACCCAGCCGAAACTGATCGTGAGCAGCACGCGCGATCCAGACCAGCAACGGCACGCCGATGACATGCATCTGCGCGATCGCCTGGTAACTGTCCGGCAACACGGTGGCCGAGATCTGTCTGACCGCCCGCGATGATGATGACCGCGCCACGGTAGATCGCCAGCGTGCCGAGCGTGGCGACGATCGCCGGGACGCGTGCGGCCACGACCAGAAGCGCGTTGCCGATCCCCATCACCACGCCCGCGCCGATGCCGATAAGGAATACGATCGCGATGCTGCCGTCCGGGTTCGCCTCCAGCCAGTCCGCCGAGACAAAGGCGCTGGCGGCAACCATCGCGCCCACCGAGAGGTCGATCTGGCGCGCGATGATGACGAGCGTCTCGCCAAGCGCGACGATGCAGACCAGTGTCGCGGACAGTCCGACCTGTTCGAGGTTCTCTGCGTTGAGAAAGCGCGGCTCGCGCAGTGTCACAGCCGCGCAGATCACTAGTAGCGCGGCGACCAGGCCGAGTTCCCGAATGCGCATCAGCCGGCTCATGTCGCCGCCGTTTCCGCCAGCGGGTTGTGATCCCGGGTGGAGTGCGCTGCGGCCAGCATCAGGGCCTGCTGATCGACAGCATCGCGCGTGAACTCCGCGACCAGCCGTCCCGTCCGCAGAACGAGAATCCGATCCGCCATCCCGATCACCTCGGGTGCGTCGTCGCTGATCAGGATGATGGCCATGCCCTGCGCCGCGAGACGCGAGACGATGCGATGGATCTCCGCCTTGGCGCCGACATCGATGCCGCGCGTGGGTTGGTCCAGGATCAGCACGCGCGGCGCGGGGATCAACCACTTGGCAAACAGCACCTTCTGTTGATTGCCACCCGACAAGGTCGATGTCAGTTGCTCGATCCCGCGCGCGATAACCCGCATCTGCCCGGTGAACTCGCGCGCGACCCGCGCCTCCTTTGCCCGGTCCACCAAGCCGAACCGGTCGGCGAGCCGCCACAGGATCGGCAACGTCTCGTTGGCGCGGATCGGGAACTGCAATACCAGCCCCTGCTGGTGCCGGTCCTCCGGCAGAAGCGAGATGCCCAGCCGCATCGCATCGCGGGGCGAGCGCAGCTTCACCGGTCTGCCGTCGATCTGAATCTCGCCCCGCTCCGGCGGCGTGATGCCGAACAACATCTGCGCCACTTCAGAGCGGCCGGCGCCGACTAGCCCGAACAAGCCGAGAATCTCGCCGGCCTTGAGGTCGAAGCTCACGTCATCCACGAAACCGGCGCCCGACAGGAGGCGCGCGCCAAGCACCGGCCTCGCCGATCGTCCCCGCCTCTTTCGGAAACAGCGCGCCGGGCTCGCTGCCGATCATGTGGCGCACCGTCTGCTCCGGAGTAAGCGTCGCCGCGGGGGACGAGATAACCCTGCGCCCGGAGCGCAGGATCGTGACGTCGTCGCCCAGGCCGAGCACTTCGTCGATGAAGTGACTGATGAACAGGATCGCGATGCCCTGTTGTTTCAGCTGCCGTACGATATCGAATAGCCGGTCAATCTCCCGGGCCGAAATCGTCGAGGTCGGTTCGTCCATGATCAACACGCGTGCGTCCAGCGATAGCGCCCTGACGATCTCGATCGCCTGCCGCTCGGCGATGCTGATGGCCTTCACCGGCAAGCGCACGTCTATCTGCATACGCAGTCGCTGCAGCAATTCCTCCGCCGTGGCCTGCATCGCGGCCCAGTCGATGCGGGCACCCCGGCGCGGCTGACGGCCTACGAAGATGTTCTCGGCCACCGACAGGTCGGGGAACATGGCTGGATGTTGATGGATCACCGCGATCCCATGGCGCCGCGCGTCGGCGGCGTCGTGCATCGTGATCGGCTGGCCGTCGAGCAGGATTTCGCCGCTGTCAGGTCGGTAGATGCCGGCGAGGATCTTGACGAGCGTGCTCTTGCCCGCGCCATTCTCGCCCGCAAGCGAGTGAACCCGCCCGTGGTGCAGCGCGAGATCGATGTCTGTCAGCACTTCGACCGGGCCGAACCGCTTGACGATGCCGCGCATTTCGACGGCCGGGGTCACGTCGCCCGGTCCGGTCTCGGCGTAGCTCACCGCGGACGGGCGGGGCGACGCGGCCCCGCCTGCCGTGCAGGCATCAGAACTGATAGTCCTTCACGTTCTCCGCCGTGAAGCGCAGCGGTTCCCCCGTGATTATCTCGTGGCTCGGTAGAATCGTGTAGGTGCCGGGCCACTTGCCCTTGTCGATGGTGAAGCTGTCGCCCGGATTGCCCTGGATCTTGCCCTCGGCGAAATACTTGGCGGCGTAATAGGTCACATAGCCAAGGCGTATCGGATCCCAAAGGTGGAACCATCCGATCGTGCCGTCGAGCATGTATTTCGTAGTGATGCTCGGCACGCACAGCCCGGAGACCTTGACGGCACCGTGGCCCTTGTTCACTGCCTCCAGCGCCCGCGCGACCGCTGGCAGACCGGGGCAGGTCGGCGCGTATATGCCGGCGAGATCAGGATACTTGGTGGTCAGCGCGATCGTGGCGTCGTAAGCCTTTTGCTCGTTATCGTAGCCATAGACTTCATCGACGATCTCGATGCCGGGATACTTCTTGATCTCTTCACGGAACGCCGCGATCCAGGCGTTCTGGTTGGCGGCCGTTGGCTGAGCGGAGACGATGGCGACCTTGCCTTTTTCGCCCATGATCTGCACAAGCCCGTCGGCGCCGAACTTGCCAACGGACTCCAGCGTCGCCTGGTTGACCAGGAACGGCCGCGCCTCCGGCTCAGAATCCGCGTCGAAGGTGATGACCTTGGCGCCCAACTTGGCCGCCCGCTTCATCGCCTGGACGACCGCCTTCGGATCGCTGGGCGCCACCGCGATGGCTGGGATGTGCCGGTCAGCAAGGTTGTTGATGATGTCGATCTGCGCCTGTGGGCTCGATTGCGTCGGGCCGTAGTTTTTCGCCGTGCCGCCGATTTCGCCTGCGGCTATCCGTGCGCCAGCCAGCGTCGCGTTGTAGTATGGGTTGGTCGTTTCCTTGATGACCATTGCGAGTTCGAAGTCGTCGGCGAGCGAGGTGGTGGCGCCGCCCAACAGACTCGCCGCCGCGAGTGCGGCGATTAGGATGCGTCTAGTGGTCATGGATCCCCCCGGTGCGTCTTATTGTTCCGGAATTCCCGGTCTGTCGTGTCTTCGAAGTCGTAGGATCGCGCATTCTGGGCCGATTTACAACGGCGGCCAGCCGCTCTCGACCTAGTCAAGCAATTGTTGGCCACGGGAATTCTGCTCGTCGCGCCGCGTCGACCGGGCGACACCCGGCAAATCTTAGCGAGCAGGCTCCGTTGCGCGCCATCCCGCTTCGACGCGCGCGGTTGCGCACATGGCCCCCAACCCCCGCCCCGCCGAGCGGAGCAGCACCGCGCGCACGGTGCCGTCGAACACCGCGATCGAGCGGATCGATTTATTCATGCGCTTGGCTTGGTCGGCGATGGCGCGCAGCATGTCGTCGTCGGCGATCTCCAGCCCGTCGCGCATCCAGCTCCCCAATGGCGTCCCAGTTGCCCCGCCAGGACGGTGATAGGCCCAGCCTTGTCGGCGATGTCCTTGGCGGCGCTGACAACCATCCAACCGTTGAGGCAGGCGCCGGGGATGCCCATGGCGTCCGGCTTGACCTCGGTGTCGGGTTGCCGGGCGATCCAGGCGTTGATGCCCCACGGGTCATCCGCCGCGCCGTTCGGTTGCTCGGGCAACAGCGGCCGCGCCGCAAGCTTGCGGTTGGGCCCCTCGGCATGGCGGGTGAACGTGCGCAGGATGGGCCAGCCCATCCCGCCAGAGTGAGTTCGTCCCGGGTGCGCGCTACCATCGCCGCGCAGACGCTGCCTGATTCGAGACGTAGGCGCGCGAGCCCGAGCCTCGGTGACGGTCGCGGCAATTCGGGCGGTTCGTCGGCTCTTCTCACCGCGTCGCCGCGAGCCGCAGCGCCCTGGTGACCCGCTCTAGTGCGGCTTCCGCATGCTCGCGGGCAAGTCGAGAGGCCCGATCGGCATCATGAGCCTGAATCGCGTCGATTATTGCTTCGTGCTCCCGACAGTCACGACGCACGGCTTCGTGGTCGATACTACTCAGTACGATCCGCACCACGCGCTCGAATTGCTGAATGAGGTCTAGAGCAACACGCGCCATGCGCTTGTTGCCCGATAAGTTAGCGACCGAGCGATGGAAGGCCTCATTATACTCGACGTATCTCGTTTCGTCGAAATCTCGATCTGCAAAGCCGCGAAAATGTTCCAACCCTCGCACGGCCGCGTCATCCGCCCGCGCGGCCGCTGCTGCACAGGACGGTTCTATCAATGAGCGGAGATTGATAATGTCTTCGACATTGGAGATGGAGATTGGGTTCACCAGGTAACCTTGCCGAGGAAACACTGTCACCAAGTTTTCCTGTTCCAGACGGAGCAACGAATCCCTAACGGGCGATCGGCTAACACCATACCGTTCAGCGAGCACCTGTTCTCGCAGCTCCTGTCCCGGTTGAAGCTCACCGGCGAGGATCGAATGTCGAATCGCTTGATAGATCGAATCGCGCAGCAGCACTACTTTGCCATCCTCGTCCGCGTGCCAGCTCGCCGCCGACACGTCGAAGATGCTCCGCTCCTCGTTGATCCCGACGCCCGGGAGTGGTCACTCGGACAGTTCACGGCCAGGCGTCGAATTCTCCAGTGACATCAGGAACACTTCAACGCCTTCCACTCGGCGGTGTCAATCATCCAAGTTTTGAAAAAAGAAGACTTTTGCGCCCTCTAAGCTCTTTGTCATGACTATCCGCTGCTGAAATATCACCAGTACACAAGCGCGATTCAGACGACCACCCCTTTGCACCCGAAGTGACGCCCCTTTCCGTGACGCCAAAATTCCGAAACAGCTGGGCACCGTCAAATACGGTTGGTCGTGCCTTGATCCAAATATGGACTCGCTGACGTTGACATAGGGCGCCGGAACTCGTCTCCTATAGACATGGACATTTTTCTCTTCTGGTCCGAGGCGGACCCTGAGGTTTTTGCCTTAGCGCTCGACCGAGATGGTGAGAGCTTACCCGTCGAATATGGTCCCTGGTCAAAGAACGGCCACGGCGAGGCGCTTAACGTTGGTCTAGGCGAAAGCACAACCGCGTCTCGCGTATCTAACGCGATCGTTCGGGCCGTTCAGCGCGACGGATTCTATCTTGCAGAAATCGGACGCTCCAGGCGTGTGTCATTGAGCGACCAGACTTACCATGTATCAACGAGGCTGGACGTATTAGAGAATAAGGCAGCGCCGTCTCGTCGGGGATCAGCAAAAGGGCCCACTTAAGCGAATTGCGGCAGTACCTGTGTGGGTTGTGTCCGTGCCGGCTACGGGATAGAGGCCCCGGCGGCGGCCATCGGTTCGGCACTCGAATGATTTATTCATTTCCAAGAACTCCCACTCATAGAAACAGCAATCTGATCACCTGAACCTGTGGTGCTTAAATCGCAGCGAGGCCTCTATCGCCTTGTTGCCAATATTTTGAAAGGCGGTGCGGAAGTATGCAACGATTGGCATCTGGGCACCGGTCCTATTGCTGGTGCCGCGGCTACTGCAGGGCTTCGATGCCTGGCGCCGAATAAGGGGGAGCCGTCATCATGGCAGTGGAATTCGTGCCCCGGGGCAAACGCGGCTTCTACGGAAGTTTTGTTATGCTTCGTGTCACAGCGGGCAATACTTGCGGCCGGCGTGTTCTACCTTGTCGATATGATGTCGCAGAACAACCCGCTGCTGGCGCATCCAGTTCCTGATCTCGCTGCTGCTAGTGGTTCAAATCAGACAGATAGTGCCGTCCGATTTGAACCGCTAGCCCTTGTTTTGGTGGGCCGATTCACCCGACCGCATGGGATGCTTCTGTCGGGATCGGACCACTAGGTGGACTCGGTGTCTAAGTCAGCGCTCGTGTTACCGAGACGCCCCGGTGTTCGTCGAGGCGAATTCGAGGCGTGCCCCCTGCGCGCCCGTGCGATTGAGGCGCTCCCGCTGCCCCCCAATATCTTCGTCGTGGTTGGCGCGCGTCTCGCCGAGAACGGGCTTGGCTACCTGTTCCCGGTGTTCGGCCTCAGCTGTGTCATCGACACTCTGCACATGCCGCGCGGGGGGGTGGCGATTTCCAGCGTGATGCTTGGCAACGTGGCGGAGATTTTCGGCATCGTGTTTTTCGATGCGCGTCAAAGACAATAGGGCGGGAATTTCAGTCGATAATATGCAAACCCCCGCCTTGACGTTTCTCCAACGATCCAGGGGACCTCGGGCATCCAACTGGTCAGTTGGTTGATCCAGATATAGGTTTAGAAGCTCCGCGATATCCCGAACATCCGCGTCGCCTGGCAGCTGCCACGATTTCGGGCTCGCGAGACGAAACCAATCTCGGACTTCAGTCTCGGCTATAGAATTCATCATCTGGCGCTCACTGCCTCGGCGCAGCGGCACGACGTAGCCGCTCCGCGACTCGCCCATTAATTCCGCCTCCATCGCCCAGGCGACGAATTCATCGAACGTCATATGGGGGATGCGAGGTCGGGCATGCGCGGTCCTGCGTAGGCGTCATCCCAATATACGCCATAGCTGTCCGCGTTGGACGGCGGGACCGCTACAACACTAGACGCCCGCCCACGATGCAGAGCACCGCGGCCAGCAGTGGGCGCAACACCGCGTCGGGGACGTGTGCTGACAGATAGCTACCCAGGATAATGCCAGGGATCGACCCGCTTAGCAGTGAGGTCAGCAGCGGCAGGTCGACCGACCCTAGCCACCAGTGCCCGGCGCCAGCCACTAGCGTCAACGGCACGGCGTGAGCGATGTCGGAGCCAACAATAACCTTCATCGACGCTCGCGGGTAAAGCAACAGCAGTGCCGTTACGCCCAGTGCGCCCGCGCCGACCGAAGAAAGCGTGACCAGAACGCCCAGGATGGCTCCCGCGATCGTGGTAAATCGCGCCGCCTGGCGGGGCGTGACCCGCTCGATCGAAGGTCCCATAAGATGAATAAAGCGCTGCCGGAAAATCAGCGAAACCGCCGTCAACAGCAGCATGATCCCGAGGACCAGCGATATGATCCGACCGCTCATGGGACCGCTGATGCTGTATCGAGAGATTGCCAGCAGGGTTACCAACGTTGCCGGGACGCTGCCGGATGCCAGCCGTCGAACGATCCGCCAATCGACCGTGTGGTTTAGGCCATGCACCAACGTTCCGACCGTTTTCGTCGCCGAGGCATACAGCAGATCGGTCCCAACCGCGGTCGCCGGGTGGACACCGAACAGCAGCACCAGGATCGGCGTCATAAGCGAGCCGCCGCCGACACCGGTTTGGCCAACCAGCAGGCCAACGAAAAACCCTGAGAGCATGAACAGGGGATCGATGGCGGCAAACGAATTCATTAGCCCTCACTTGATGATACGGGCCAGTTTAACACACCGGCGCCTTCGGCATCAGTGTTCTGGTCGCCGTGGCTTATCCGGCGTCCGAGCGGTTCGTCATAGCCCCCCCGGCAAGAAAGAACGATCGCTCCTGACCGACGCCGCAAGCGATGCGAATTATCTTCCCCCGCCACGGCGGCGAGAATTCCCTACCACGTCTGGGCCTCATAGCGCGCGCGACCGCGAGCCTCTTCACGCTTCCCCCCGCCCAAACCCGTCCAACATCCCCCGTATCCGCTCCGGGTCGCTCTGCTCCATCACCCGGCCGGCAAACCGGACACAGGCGTCGATCGCCACCGACCGGATCGCCTGTTTCACCTTCGGGACAGCCGAAGCATTCATGCTAAGCGACCGCACTCCCAAGCCCAGCAGCAACGGAGTGACTTTCGGAGCCGCTGCCAGTTCGCCGCAAATTGCAACCGGCATCCGCATTCGCAGTGCCGCCTCGGTGGCGAACTGCACCAACCGCAGCACGGCCGGGTGGATCGGGTCGTAGAGCTCCGCCACGTCGCTTTCCGCGCGATCCACCGCCAGCGTGTATGCTGTCAGGTCGTTGGTCCCGATCGAGAAGAAATCCGCTTCCAGCGCCAAGGCATCGGCGGACAGCGCGGCTCCGGGCGTCTCTATCATGATCCCTAACGGCGGCAGCTTCTCCCCGATCCGCTCGCCCCTTCGCCGCAACCGCCGAGCCACGCGTTCATAGACCTCTCGCGCCGCCCTAACCTCGCCAACGGTGGTCACCATCGGCAGCAATACCCGGACTGGGCCGGTCATCGAGGCCCGCAGGATGGCTGCGAGTTGGGTCTCCAGCAGTTCCGGCCGCCGCAGCAGCAGCCTGATCCCCCGCAGCCCCAGTGCCGGATTGGTGTCGGCGATCTCCGGCACCACGCCGGCGAGGGTAAGCGCCTCGATTTCCTTCTCGCCGCCCCAGTCCAGAACTCGGATAGTCACCGGATCGCCGTGCATCGCATCGACGATCGTGCGATAGCTTTCGGTCTGGGTGGCCTCGTCTGGAATGGTCTCCCGGTTCATGAACAAAAACTCAGTTCGTAGCAGACCAATGCCCACGGCGCCGGACTGCACGATGAGCGGCAACTCGACGGGCAGTTCCAGGTTGGCCTGTAACTCTACGACCACTCCGTCCTGCGTGACTGCCGGAAGTCGCCGCAACCGAGAGTAACGCTGCCGCTCTCGCGCGAAGGCCGTCACGGCCTTGCGTGCGGCCAGCATGGTCGGGGGTGCCGGGTTCAGCGTTACGGTCCCGGCAATTCCATCCACCACTGCAACATCGCCCGGCTGCATCACATGAGCCAGGCCAGCGGCCCCAAGCACCGCCGGCACGCCCAGCGCTCGCAGCATCACTGCGGTATGGCCATCAGCGCCGCCTTCCTCGGTCACCACCCCCGCCAATCGGGACGGATCGAGCAATGCCGCATCAGCCGGCCGCAGCGCCTCAGCCACCAAAATCGCGCCCGCCGGCAGGCCGGCGAAGCTGCGGAACGGGGAACGGGTCAGGTTGCGCACCAGCCGCCGCGCTATCTCCCCGATCTCGTCAGCGCGCCGCTGCAGTCCCGCCAGATCCTCGGCTGACAAAGTCGGCTCGGCCTGCGCCATGATCGCGTCGGCGATCGCCTCGGCCTCGGTCATCACCGCGGTTTCGGCGGACATCAGGGTTTCCTCGATGCGCGCGCGAACGCCCCGTATAAGTCTGGACGGACCCAGCATGCGGATATAGGCGTCAATCAATGGGGCAATTTCGGACTGACTTTCCTCCGGCAGCACGGCAAGTCTGGCGCGGAGCTTGGCCAACTGCTTGCGGGACTGGACGATGGCGGCCTCCAGGCGAGCAGCCTCGGCGCCGATGTCGGAAGCATTCTCGTCGCGCGA
>CAWJRY010000013.1:0-708071 GCA_963845405.1 uncultured Acidobacteriaceae bacterium
GGTATCTTGGGTTGCCTGTTCTTTGGTTGGCAAGAATTAGTCGCTGTAGCAACATCCACATACATGGATCCATCAGCACCAATGGCAAACGGATGCATGGGATGATCACCACCGAGAGGCAGCTTGGAGACGATCGTTTCAGGGGCATTTTTCGGCGCGATCGAGTCGGCGGGAATTGAATAGCGCACAATGCGGTCATTGATCTCCGCGTAAATCGATCCCTTGTACATGCCGATGCCCACGCCCCCGGCCCCTCCTGTCTGCGTGGTTTCACCGAAGCGCTCAATCACGTCCGCTTTTCCGTCGCCCGTCGTGTCCTGGAGGGCAACCAGAAAACCGCCTTCGTGCGCTTTGTCGAAGTCGTAGTAGTCTCCCGACCACGTATTGACGTACACCACGCCGCTCGGACTGACCACCAAGTGACGGGCATGCCCAATGCCCTCGGCAAACACGGTCGCGCAAAAACCCACGGGCAACTTCAATCCGCTGTCATCGTGTAAACACGATCCACTTTTGGTTTTTTTGCCATGGCTGGGCTGATTTTGTGCCGAGACTATCAGACTGAGAGCGAACACGATGGCGAACATGCCAACGACAGATAACCGAGGCGTACACAGTCGGAGCAATCGCATTGCAGCCTCCCGAGATCGATTACGGAGTGTCGCGAGCGATTTTAATACAGCCATCGAGGTTCATGTGGCCTCGACGTTTGTCGAATTCGATCCTGAGAATTTTGATTGCCGAGGGCGACTCAACGCAGGGGGGTACAATTTTTCGCTGCTTAGAGTGCTGCTGTACTGCTTGATGCCCAGTGGCGGCGCGCCACTACGCTTCGGGAAGGGGAGGTCTCTTGGCTCGGTCTCTGTCGGGCGGTGCGCCGGGTGTTGGGGGTGGTTCTGCACCTCGGCGGATGCGGCCGTTTGCGTTCCTGGTCCCCGGGATCACCGCCGTTCCTTCATCATCGTGAAGAACAATATTTAAGAGAGAACTGTGGACAATTAAATTGTCGCCAACGTCATAGTTGATGAAACCTAGTTTCCTGAACCGGTTCATGAAGAAGCTGACCCGAGAACGTGTCGTCCCAACCATCTCCGCCAGGGTCTCCTGACTGACTCGTGGGACCGACATCTCCGACACTCCCTCTGTGCCGAACTGAGCCATCAACAGAAGGACTCGCGCCAGCCGCTTTTCGCTGGAATTGAAGAGTTGATCGACCAGGTCATCCTGATAGCGAATGTTTCGCTTCAGCAGGCACTTGAGAAACATCGTCGAGAGACGTGGCTCCCGGCTCAATGCAAGCATCATTGCCCTTTTCTCGATATGCAAAAGAACGCAATCAGTCATTGCGGCTGCCGAGGACATGCGCAAAAGCTGACCAGCAAGGCCGCCCTCTCCAAAGAAATCGCCCTCACCTAGGATGCCAATAGTAGCTTCTTTGCCGGCTTCGGACACAACGCTAAGCTGAATTTTTCCCTTTTGGATGAAAAACAGTCCATCTGTAGCATCGCCCTGTGCGAAAATCGTGTGCTTCTTCTCGAAAACCAGCATATCCCTGCCCTTCCCAGAGGTGGAAAGAAAGGTACGGGGATTGAAATCATGGTTCTTCGTGCTATTGAGTTGTTTAGCCAAGCGTCGTCTCGAGTGTGGATGCGTCGCCACTACTCAAATATGGACGGAAGGGAGGAGCTTGACTGATCAGTACTGACCACATTTGGCTCATTCCCCAAAAATACGGGAGAACGAGGCAAACAAGGCTCTTAGTTAAGGCTTTGAAAAACGATGCCAGCCGTGCTGTGGGCACGTTCGGGAAGTGCAGCTGCCTCCGGAAAGTGCACGTGGACGATTTCGTTTCTCACCGCATACAGAACCAGCTCGGCGATCGAGTGCAGCTTGAGCTTGATCATGATGTTGCTTCGATGGGTTTCTGCGGTCTTGGCGGAGATGTTCAGGATCACGCCAACCTCCCTCGAAGTCCTGCTTTCGGCCAGGAGTTGCAGCACCTCGCGTTCCCTGGGCGACAACTGGCGCACCTTGACCTCGCTCAGACTCGTGCGAGGCCGCTCCGATGGGATGCTATTGATCAAATCGGACATTCGAGCGTTGAAGATGGAGTTATGCCGTTGCAGGGCCTCAACCGCTCTCATCAAGTCATCGCTTCCGTCGGACTTGGAGATCCACCCCCGAACCCCCGCGTCCAAACAAGCTTGCATCACCGTCTCGGACTCCACGTCGGTGAGGATCAAAATCCTTTGGGACGGATTGTCCCTCAGAATCTGTCGCGCGGCTTCCGCGCCATTCAAGCTTGGCATGCAAATGTCGAGAATAACGAGATCTGGCTTCAACTGCCTGCACTTCTCCACTGCATCCCGCCCGTCAGAGGACTCTCCGCAGACCTCCCATCTCTGGTTCGACCTAAGCAGTGAGCAAAGGCCCAGACGGAAGATGGGATGATCGTCGGCTACCAAGATGCGCAGTTCAGTCATAGAGTCTCCTCCAGATTAGAGGAAACTTATCAGGCCTCTGCGATTTGTTCTGAGCAGAATTGCTCATCAGTAGAATTCCACTGGAATAGCGCTGCCCTCGAGAGGGTGTAGAGATCAAGCCGATCAAGAGACCTTTTCGGCGGTGACGATCAGAAGGAAGGCTGCTGCTGTTTCACGTCGAGCCTGCACAACTGCATTGCCGCTTCTGACTTAACACTTCCTCCGGCTTATCTAAATTACCGCTCATCGTCACCGGCCCGGGATAAGGTCTCCGCGTTCATGTGCACTTTTGATCAGACCTGTGGGAATGTTGAATGGGAAAATTTATGAGTTTTGAGGACTGCTAAAAGGCGAAGGCATACCGAGAGAGTCTCTTCCAGGACTTGAGCGGCACGAATCAGACGCTCCAACAAAGCCATGGTCGTCCCAACGCCAAGTAGAACAATTGAGGAGACTCCCGTGGTAGCTTCCGCAGTGTCCGCTACAGCAACGAGTGCGAGTTCTGTCGAAAAAGTGACCAGCCGTAGGGAAAGCGAGCGGACGCTAGTGCAACGCGCCCAGCGAGGAGATGAGGACGCTTTCGCGACACTCTTTCATTTGCACAAGAGACGTGTCTACTCGGTTTGCCTGCTGATGACCAAAGATGTCGCAGATGCGGAAGATCTGACGCAGGAGGCCTTCCTGCAAGTCTTTCGCAATGTCGGGAGCTTCCGCGGCGATTCCGCTTTCTCGACGTGGCTGCATCGTGTTGCGGTGAACACGGTATTGATGAATATTCGCCGGCGCAAGTGCCCTCCCATGATTTCGCTTGATGAACCGGTGTCAGCCGATCAACCATCGTTGAAGCGCGACTTTGGAAAAAATGATCCCACTCTTTCGGGCACCATCGACCGTATCTCGCTCCACCGGGCGCTCCAGGAACTACCTCCAGGAAGCAGAAAGATATTTGGTTTGCATGCGGTGCACGGCTACCAGCATCACGAGATTGCCCAGATTTTGCGATGCTCCATCGGCAACTCGAAGTCGCAGCTTCACAAGGCGAAACTGAAAATGCGAACGTTGTTGTTTCCGAAGCCGGGAGCAGATCGCCGTCGAAAGCCGGTACGCGCCAGAGACGAGAGCAAGGCGATTGCGGGTCAATTTACAGACTAATGTGGCATCCGGGGGAATAGGATCCGACGAAATCTACGTATGCCGTATTGCAACGGTCACGAAAGACTTAGCCCGTCGCTGCTAGCGAGTGTTCAGGTCAGCGTAGTGGGCGAAGCTAGAGAGCGCAACCTGGTCGTTGCCGGGTATGTAGAAGCCGAACTTGCCCTGGCTGAGATTAGCACCCGGCTGTGCCCAGCGATCCAGGACGGTCCACCTGTCACCGTGCTTGATCTGGTGGACGAGCTCTGTGGGGCTAACGCGGATTTGCAGAGTGCGGAAGCTTTTCTTGTCGGCTTTGTCGGGAACTATGATCACATCCGTTTTCTCGCCGTTGCGAATGACCGTGCGGTAGAAGTTATTGTCATCCATTTGGAAGAGAATGTAGTTCTTGGAGTCGCTGTAGTTGACCACCCATTGCAAGAGGTGCCCCTTGGTAAGCATCGCGGAAAAAGCAAATGTGCCCGAGGCAGGAACGACTCCGTATAGAACGAAGTCTCCTCCTTTGCGAATGAAAGAACCTCCCTCATGCCTCCAATCGCCCGGATCGTCCCACTTCGACATGCCGTTGGCAGCGAGAGACAAATCCAGAGTCTTCGATTGACCGGCTGTGACTTCGAGCGTGGACGAGCGCGTGAACCTTTCGGCGGTTCGCGCCGTAAGGGTATACGTACCGGCAGGAAGATTGAGCGGGACACCACTGTTTACAACCTTCAGAAGGTCACCTTTCACGATTGCAACAGCGGCGTCTGCGGGGGCGAAGGTGATTGTCAATTCGCCTGGAGCAACTTCTAGTGCGGCATCCGCAGCAGCGAGAGATAAGGGCCGGCCCGCATCGAAATGTCTCTTGAACTGCCGGGGCTTGAATCGCTCTTTGCGCAGTTCGACGGTGTGATCTCCGGGATTGATGGTGGAGACGGAGAACGTGCCATCGGGCTGAATCGTGCCGACGAGAGTTTGATCGACGAGAACCGTGGTCCCGGGAGCGCCGCCTTGGATGGTCAGCGAGGCTAGGCGAGGCTGCGCTTCGAGGTTCTGTGGTTGGAGGTTGAAGATCAGCCTGGCGGGTACGCCCTTGCTAATGCGGATCCTCTGCGGGGGCGGATCCTGAAAGCCGGTCTTGGAGACTTGTACAACGTAGTCTTTGAGTTCAAGATTCGGCAGGCGCAACTCGCCGCCCTGAGTGAGTTGCCGTTGAAGTTTTCCGTTGAGAAAAACTTTTGCGCCGTCTTGACCGGCAACGACAAGCAGCGTACCCACGTTCTGACCGGACTCGGCTGGCGGCCGATCCTCGATCGGGTGATTATCGACCGCGACTTTTCCGGGGGCGGGGTCGGAAGAAACATCCGACGCAGGCAAAGACGGTTCGGGAGTTGTTGGTGCTGGCACGGAGACGGCTGGAGCTGAGACGCTGGCAACTGAGCCCGGAGTAGAGACAGCCGGTGCAGCAACAGTGGAAGAGGCTGATCGCGTTTCCGCCACTGCTGAAGCGTGATGGATACGAGCGAAGAAAAAGATCGCTGCGATCAGGATGAACGCAGCGGCGGAGACGACGATCAACGCCGTGGAGTTCGCCCTCGCAGGCTGTTTTGGATGGGACGATTGAGATGTGACTTTGACCACCGGTGCGGCAGGCTCGGCGGCGGGAACGGCGGCCGCTTGTGGCGAGGTGAGTTTCGGCTCTGGCGGAGCGATCGAGACTTTGGCGGGCGGAACAGCGCCAGCGGCCTCGATAGGGTGGGGGAAGGCGTGGCTTGGCAAAACCTGGTTCGGCGAAACTGGGTTCGCGGGAATCTGGCTGGTATCGGCGTGTGCAGGCGAGGAAGTGCTGGGGCGCGGGACGTGAAAAATGACAGTCGCGCTTTTGTTGTGCGGCGACGCGCTTGAACCCTCCGGGGGGACCAATCCCAGCCGGTGCAGAAGGCCATTGGCGACGGATAAGAATTCTCCATCCGTCCAATACTTGGCGGCCACCGCTTGTATGCGCTCGGCTAATGCCTGTTTTGCGGCAACGTCCGCAGTCCCATCGATTTCGCTCTCCATGCGTCGCAGGTCTTCCAAGTCGCGGCGGCGGGACTGGCGCCGCCGAGCGCTCTGGTCGCGCTGGATTGCATCCTGAATCTGAAGCAACTTGGAATCGTCGGGATGAAAGTCCAGTCCTTCTGCAACGCAGGCCAAAGCCGCGAATAGATCGCCGGAGGACTGCATCTTGCGCAGCTGGGCAGCCCATTCCTCGACAGAGCTTGCTTTCTTTCGGTCGACAATAAGGCTGCGGATCGTTTTGGCCGTGGGATGCGCAGGGTTCAAGGCGAGTGCCTGTTTGGCCAGCGTTTCGGCTTCTCGCCAATCGCTCTCGACGGTGGAATGCGCCTGCTCCACCAGCGCATTGGCCAAAATGGCGCGGGCGAGAGAGTTGTTTTTATCCAGATCATAGGCCTCGCGCAATAACTGAATCGCCTCGGCAGACTTTTGCTGCGCGAACAGTTCCTGGCTTTGGGTGATAAGACGGTTGGCTTCGGCATTGCGCCTGACGCCATCATGGGCGCGCTCTTCCAGCTTGGAAAGCTCCGGATCGTTGGGGAATTCGGCGGCCGGACCCCGCAATAAATCCAGGGCGCGAGAGTAGTCACCAGAATGCAGGCAGGTATTGAGCTGTTCAACGAGCCGCGTTTTGGACTCGGCGCCGATCTGGTGGTCGCGTTGTTTCTCCAAGCGCTCTAGCCTCGCAGGTGAAACCTGGCGCACGGCCGTTTCGTCGTAGACGAGATCCTGCCGCTCTGTCCAAGGACTTGCCGGACCTCGTAACATCCTGCCGATCGTCTGTGTGAAGAGAAGATTTTCATGGCGCACCCTGCGCGGGAGTCTAAAAAAATCTTACTCGATTGGGCGGAAAAGGCTAGTGTCCTGGCAGTTGCGTCGCTTCGTGTGCCCCTCTATTACGAAAGGCTTTCAATTCTTCGCGTATTTCAAGAACTCGGAATTCCCCTATACTTCGAGGCTGCTTTGCTTCTGACCGGCGGTTTGCGATGCCGTCCCCAGCTCCCTTGCGGACGCCACGGTCACGCGGTCGCGTCCGGAATGTTTTGACTGGTACAGGCATTGGTCGGCCGATTTCAGCAGTTCTTCTGCGTTGGCACAGTGCTCCGGAAACGCTGCAACGCCGATGGAAACCGAGATTGGTCCGAGACGAGCTTCTTTGTATTGCAGCTTGAGCGCCTTTACTTCGGCGCGCAGTTTGTCAGCGCGCAGGGCGGCATCTTTGGCATTCGATTCGGGCAGAATCACGGCAAATTCTTCGCCGCCACAGCGGCAGGCAACATCATCTCCGCGAAAGAAATTGCGCAGCAAGTCCGCGATCGATTGCAGGACGAAGTCTCCGGCGTCATGGCCGAAAGTATCGTTGAAGCGCTTGAAATGATCGATGTCAAGAAACAGCAAGGTCAGGGAATGATTCTTCCGCCGCGAACGCATCATCTCGCGCTCCAGCGACTCCTGCATAAATCTCCGGTTGAACAATCCCGTGAGCGAGTCCCGGATCGATTGGTCGCGAAGCGTCTCGCGCATGCGCAAGCTGGCGAGGGAAAGAGCGATTTGGCCGGCCACTGTGACGCCCAGGCGCTGCTGGGCGCGAAACGACTCCGCAGGTCTGCCCTCGACATGAGCAAATTCCAGATGCAAAACGCCGAGAGTCTCTCCCTGACCGACCATCGGCAGACACAGGTGCTCAGCGGCGGGAAGCGTCTCCAAGTGCGGACAGACCACGCTTTCGCCGCCGATTTGGCTCCAATGGGGCTGGCCCCGGCGCAGCGCCCAACATGCCTGCGGGGCAAAGACCGGCTCCTGTGCGAGAGAGCCCCCCATGAGACCGCGGCCTCCACTAGATTCCGGGAGGCCTTGAATGTATACAGTGTGCCCGCAGTCGCATCGGGGAAGAATCTTCGGGCCGCGTGCTCCACCACTGAGCAGGCTTCTTTGGTCGTCGCGCAGCACTCCAGCAACGCTGCCATGTCGTTGAGCATGGTCATCTGATCGGTCTGAGTCTCCAATTCCTTTACCAGACGATTCAAGGACTCGGCGTGTTTCCGTTCCGCGTCAGTGGCTTTCACTTGCTCAGAGATATCCTTGCAAATCGCATACGCCCCCTGCACCTGGCCATCGACCTCCAGCGGCACGGCGTGTAGTTCGAGGTCGACAGGGGTTCCGTTTCTGCGGTTCCGGCGGACGACTCGGTGGAGCGCCTGCCCGCTAAGCACCTCGGAAGACCACGGTGCCGAGGGTTCCGACGATTCGCTGGGCAGGAAAATGGTATCCAAATCCTGATTTGCCAGTTCACTCTGCGAGTAAAGTGAGAGCTTTGTGAAGGCTTCGTTCACAAGACTGACGCGACCCTGCCGGTTCAACACGACGATGCCTAGCGGACTGTTGGCGAAGAGCGAATTCAAGTAAGTGGTGCGCTCGTGCAACTCAATTCCCAGGTGCTGGCGCTCGGTGACGGTGGAGCCCACCACCAATCCGGACGCGGAGAAGACCAGCATTAGCAGACCGATTTTGGCCAGGAGGACTTGATTGGGAGGAAACAGATGCAGAGAGATGACGATGCCGAAGTTGAGGGCCAAGCTTCCAATTATGACCAGGCGGATTCCCGACCGCATCGCCATCCAGAGGATCGGGGCAAAGCACAAGTAGAAGAGTTCCAGGTGCGCCCACCGAGGTCCAAACATGATCCAGAGAACCGCGAGGACGCTCCCGGACTGACCAATCGCTTCTAATAGGGCCCATTCTCCGCGGCCATCAGCTCTTGGTCGATGATGCTCACGCGACTCCGACGAGTCGTCCTCGAGGGAGAGCCACCTTCGAATCCGTGGAAAGACGTGAATTAGAAGAAACGGAGCCAGCCCCACCAGTCCGATGCCGTCCCCGACGAACCAGTCGGCGGCAGCAGGCCAGAAGTCGCGGGCGGAAATGGAGTGATCACCGACCAGGCACAGCACACCCGAGAGCGTAGCCAAGGAGGCAGCGGTCATGGTGACAAAGACGTATCGGACGACGTCGCGACCGCGGCGCAATCTGAAATCGATGTGCAACGGCCCACGCAGAACGTAAGCAGCTCCTCCGTACCAGACAGCAACGCCTAACGCACCGAGGGTTCCACCGAAAGAAAGGATTGGTTGGTGGTAAATCAACACGCCGGCCAACGCATCTGAGAGGCACACCAGAACTGCGTACCATGGGCTGATACTGAGGAGCAAAGCTAGAACCAGTCCCGTGGCGGGATACCAGGCCGACCATCCCAGTTGTGAAACAAATATGACTCCGGGCTGGCTGAGCAGAAGGTAGACGAGAACAAATGCGACGGATAGCAGGGCATGGCGCGCGATCAGACGCGTCGGCCGCGCGGGGGATACGTCAAGGCCAGAGTGGGTCTCTTGCCTTTCCATCTCGTCCGTTACTGGGGTCCCTTGTCTTGATCTCATTGGTATCGCTGGAAGTTCATATTTTGGGCGAGCAGAGCCCGGTCTTGCTGCGCCGCAAACGAACCAATCGCCTTCGGGTGGTGCAACTTAAAGGCCAATTAACGGGTGCGGGAGTCGGCCTTTTTTGGGAGGACTTCTGCTGCTTGGCGGGGCAGTGCAGTCCACAAACGAGACAGATTTGCGGAAGTAGAACAAAGTCGGATCAGAGCGGCGGTCAGCACCAGGACAAGCTATATTTCCGGGAGCCGTGATAAGACCGATGACACCCTACGAATGGCATGCGGAAAAAAAGGCCGCAAGTGCGCCAGACTCGGCACTCGCGGCCTGATCGCTGCCTCAGTGGTCGTTAACCACGCGGCCTACTGCGGATCCTGTCCAGTTCCGATCAATGATTGAACTGCCAGGTACGTATCGAGACGCCCGTGGCCCAAATCGGAAGAAATCCACTTTGCGTGCGCGATCGCAGCCGCGGCGCTCTGTTGATTCACTCCCGGCGAGAGGCTGAGCAACAGCGCGGCCGTTCCCGAAACAAAGGGTGCGCTGAAAGAAGTTCCCGAACTCGCGGCGTAGGTTCCGTACGGATAAGTTGAAACGATGTTCTCACCCGGAGCGGCTACCCAAACATCCGGCCCGTAGTTCGAGAAGCTGGAGCGCGTGTCATAGTCACTGGTCGAAGCGACCCCCATCACATTCGCCAGTGCGGCGGGGTAGACAAGCTCATCCAAGCCATCGTTGCCAGCCGAAGCGACACAGATTATGCCCTGGCCATGGGCGTAATTGATCGCATCCGCCATTTCCGGTGAGGGCGAAGCGAAGCTGAAGCTCATACTGATCACGTTCGCGTGATGCTGAGCCGCATAATAAGTCGCTTGAATAATGTCCGAGAGATAGCCGCTCCCATCGGCCGAAAACGCCTTCAGGGGCATGATCTTGGCGTTCGGCGCAACCATGTGAACGATGCCAGCGGTCATGGTGCCGTGTCCAAATGCGCCGTATTGTCCGCCATCCAAAACGGCAGCAGATGATTGTTTCAGAACCGCAACAGTGGCGGAGTTTACGAAGGTCGGCTCGCCCGGACCTCCGTCAAGCACCGCTGCCGACGACTGATTGACGTCTGCTTTCTCGTCTGCATTGGGAGTGTCATTGATGAAGTTGTATCCGGGTACCAGAACCGGAACCAGCGCGGGATGTTGCGTATCAACGCCGGTATCAATCATCGCCACCGTACCCGTTCCAGCAATGTGGAAGGTACTCTGGGTTTGGACTACGCGGACGATCTGGGCAGCCGGCTGGTTTACGTACCCATCCCAAACCGGAGTGCCGAAGTAGACAAGCGGAGTCTGGTCGAGCAGTGACTCGGGAACTGGGCCGGCTGTTGCCTGAATCAGAAGTAGTTTCTGGTCGACTTCGACGTCAACCACTCCCAACTGTCGCGTCAGTAACGAAAGTAAAGGGACTAGATTCACAGTGTCATCCACCGTGACCAGGAATACATTATTAGAAGGGTCGCCTAGACTGAGTCCGACTTTACAGTTCACAATGAGGCAACTAACTTTCAGCCCACTCAGTCCCAGCCGATCGCGCACAATCAGCCGCTGTTGCGCGGACGCCTGCGGTATCGCAGTTACCAGCAGAATCAGGAGCAATGTCCAGCCATAACGTCGCATAAACCCTCCCAGAAATTCCCTACCATTCCCGGGCTTACAGATTCATTAACTCAGAGTTCAACACCACTTATGTGCTATCTCAAGATTACGGACTGTTAATCCGGAGTATTACCTAGGTCATTCCGAATTAGGCTGCGGGGCCATCCCCTTCGGGAACCGGGACAATGATCGTTCGGGTATCCCCGATTCCAAAGACAACCTGGAGTTGAGCGTTCGCCATGATGCCGAAATCGAACTCACCTACGTCGTTAGTCGTTCCCATTGAGACGGTATCTCCTTTACAAAGCAGGCTCACTGGAACTCCACCCATGCCCTGGTCAGGTTTTGCGGAATCCATAAGTTGGCCAATTAAGACCATCGAGTCTGAGCCCGGCTTCGGTTGCATCCGCATATCGATGCAAACGCTGCCCGATTTGTACAGGAGTTGTCTGACGATCGAGGCGGTTCCGCGCACTCCTGCCATAGCCGGCTGCAAAGCGCTGTCAAATAAGAGCTTCGCTAGTTCCAGTGGGCCCTGCCGGCTCGGAATCGCTTTCCGCACAGAAAAGCTGGCATTTACAGCCTGCACCGCCCACGAAGGCGGCTCGTATCCCTTTTCAGATTTTGCAAGGCGCATGACATTCCCCCATGTCTCAAACGCTTTCGAACAATCGAGGCATTTTCGGTCAAGGTGCCGTTGCATCTCGGTTCCCTGCCCTCCGCCGTCGATCTGACGGACAAAATCAACCCAACCTTCGATCGAAAAGTGTTCCATAGTCTTTCCACTCCGCGTTTGACATTTGTTGTTTCTAGTTAATAAGGGTGTCGAAGCCGGAGTTTGATATAGGCCTCGCCCGGAAATAAGGGAACTCGTGGTTACTTCGGTGGTTACTTGAGGTTACCCACCGACCAGCACAAAGGGGGCCCAGTAATACGGGTGGGAATAGCGACTCCGCAGGTCGAGCATTGCCAAGCGCAGGGCCGCAGCTCTGTCAGCGCATTGAGACAGATGGCCGTAGAACGATGTCATGAAGTCCGCCGTGCTTCGATCCTGCACATCCCAGAGTGTGAGCAGGGTCGACCGCGCTCCGGCGTGGATCAACCCTCGCACGAGCCCGAGCAGTTCGTCGCCGTCAGTTACCACGCTTAGGCCGGTTGCACATCCGCTAAGCGTAATGAGATCGGCGGGAAGCTTCATTTGGTAGAGATCATAAAGACTCAGGATGCCGTCTCCCAGGCGAATTCCTGAAAACATCGGGTTATCCTGCCGGAAGTAACCGTGAGTCGCGATGTGGATGACGCGACTCTGTTCTCCTTTGGTACGCAAGACCTCTGCGGTCGCCGCGTCACCGACTAACAACTCAGCCCCCGGGAGCATAGCTGTGACATTTCGAACTTCGTCCAGAACGATGGGGGCGGCGGAATCGGGGACGCCGAGCACCAGAGCGCCTCCGTTTTCATTCGCAGGTCGTGTGTGACAGAGCTTGAAGACCGTAGCGCTGGGCGCATAGGAAATGCTGAACGAGTCAATCAGATACTGGGAGCCATCAAAAAGCGCTTGAAATGGAAGAGAGTGAAGACTTCCATGAGGCACAATGAGCAGACGACTTCCTTTGAGCCATTTCCTGATCGGACCGATCAAAGCGTCATACAATTCTTTCGCGTGGTGAAGAGTAACTTCCAGTAAGGACTTGCCAAATGTTGCGAGGTACTCTGCCGACAACTTGAACTTTGAAAGCTGAAAGTGGAGCCTGGCTATCAGGTCGTTCACCTTGGAGAATGTGGCGAGTCGGACAATTTCCAATGAGCCGGAGGTTAAAACAACAGCTACGAGTTGATCACGGATCTGGAAGTATTCAACAAGCGACGTATCCGTAGAAAGCACCGACTGAATCTCTTTCAGGGTGACCGCGTTGAGCGAAATCAATCCAGCCGACTCCGCGATGGGAATGGGCATCTCTCTCGCGGCTTGCAAGAGTTCATCCTCGCGTTTGCGAATTTCTGCCTGAATTCGAGCCAGCCTTTCGGGAGGACTTTTGGTTTCGCCCAGTTGCTCAGCTTCATACTTGCGGGAATACCAATTGATCTCGGAACGAAGATCCTGCACCTTGTTGACCAGTCTTTGATCGAGGCCGGAAGACAATCGGAACTGAGAGCCCGCATTCAGCATCAGGTCACGCAGACTGCGCGATTTCGACTGCTCGATGTGCTGAAACGCTTCTTCGTTCTTTTGTGGGGTCTGTGCCGCCAGGCAGAGTTCGACCAGTTCTTCATAGATGACGAGCCGGTTCTTCATGAACGAAATCCTGAGCTCTTCCCGGCTTAGACCACCACGCAGTTCTTCCAGAATTTTGCGGGCTTCCTGATAACAAGCATGAGCCTCGCCCGGATGTGCCATCGAGACCTGAATACGGCCCATCAAGTGATGTGCCTGACTGCGAAGTACTGGAAGATCGACCGTACGCAGACGCTTGAGCGCAGCATCGCAGTGCCGGAGCGCGAGAGGGGCCTTGGTGGCGCGGAGATACAAATGTGCAAGCAACAGGTGACATTGGATCAGGCTGTACGACACTTTTGCAGCACGAAATACTCGCAAGGCTGCATGACAGAGGCGTTGCGCCTCGGAGTACTGCTCATTCTCGATCAGAATGATTGCCCGATAAATATCGATCCGGCTGGACCAGACCCGATTTTTTTCCTTGCTGAACACTTTTCGAGCTTGCGCGAACAGCTCCAATGCAGGCTCGGCACGATTTTGCTGCCACATCGCCAGGGCAAGATTGGCCACGGACTTTCCGGCCTCGTAACCCATCTCCAGTCGCCGAAAATCTGAGGCCGCTTGACGCGCCATGTCGGCAGCATCCTTACTCTGGTTGACCTCCAAATATATTTCTGACAAGTCGAGTTGGCAGAGTGCAACATGGTATCCGTCGTTGGCTTTGAGGCAGGTCTCGCGCGAAGCCCGCAACATCTCGATGGCGCGGGTATAGTCGCCCTGGAGATAGTAAAGAGAAGCGATGTTGTAATCCGACTGCCCCACCAGCAGATGCATGCCGCGCTCAATCGCGAACTGCCGCGCTTCCTCAAAGCCCTCGCGGGCATGCGGAAAATCGTTTAGTCCCACGAGACACATCGCTACGTTGTGCAGAGCAACGGCCAGTGCTTCCGGATCTTTATCGGGACTCGTACGGAAAAAACCTGCAGCCCGCTGATAATATTCAAGGGCTTCAGCGAAGCAATCCTGGCGATGGAATATGTTCCCCAAATTCAGTTCGACCCGGGCCAACCTCCAGTCGTTGTGTTCTGCAAGAAAGATCTGCCGGGCTTCCTCAGCTGCGGCAAATGCGCGGTCGTACTGTCCGCTGAGAATCAACGGTTGAATCGATGCGTTCAAAGTACGTGCGAGTTCTTTGGTATTTCCCAGCTTGATGAAAATGTTGCTGGCTCTCTGGTGAAACCGGATAGCAGATCGGTTCTGCCCAGTGAGGTACAGAGCGTTTCCCATGGCGCGGAGACTCTGCGCAATCACAATCTGATTGCCCAGCTTGCGTGCGATCGCAATGGCGATTTCGGCGAGGGCCATCGTCGAGCCTGTATCGACCTTTGCCCGTTCTCGGATTAGATCTGCGAGCCAGGAGACGGCATCCGCTTTAATCAGATCGGGATGCCCGGCTAAGAATCTGGTTTGAGCAGCTTTGTTTTTCAGCCGTGGAAGACGGGAGAGCAATGCCTGACGAGAGATTTCGGGGCTGCGGACAGCGGCTGTTGCGGACACGGGCACTAGCGCGCCATTTTCTCCAGGCGCTCGCGCAACTTATTAAGGCAACGCCTGCGAATAAATCCGATCGAGCCTTGCGCCAAGTCCAGATCTCTTGCGACCGCTTGATAGGGACGCGCCGGAGTTTCGAAGAACAACATATCCATGAGTTTCCGGCAACGTGGAGACATATCCGACAAGGCTTCTCGAAGCACTTGTTCCTGCTGGGTCCGGTCAACCAGGTCGCCGGGCTCTTCGGCCGCCGACGGCAGGTCGATATTATCGACGTCGGACATGGAGTGCCGCCGTTGTGCTTGCTTTCGATGAAAGCACTTATTTCGCGAAGTCTGAATCAGCCACCCTGCCAGCGCATTGGGCTCGCGCAGACGAGGCATTTCCGTCAGCAAATCCAGGCATACTGCCTGGAATATGTCAGCGGAATCCTCTTCTGAAAATCCGTAGCGTACGGGGATGGAATAAATCAGGTTCTTGTATTTGTCGATCAGCTTGGACCACGCCTGTTCACTGCCGTGCAGGCATTCCTTAACCAGTCTGGAGTCGGAAGAATCGCTGGAAGGAACGGCCTTCGCCTTGCGGGGCGCTGTGCTCATGGCCTTCCACTCGCTTCCTTGTGATAAAAAAATAGCTCCGATGAGTTCCACAGAGTGTGCGGGTCGAGCGTGGCCGGCTTAAAGTTGCCCAACTCAGTCCTCGCACCGACAAGAATATTCGGACTTGCAAGGCAAATAATGGGAAGCTCTTCCGCCAGGATCACCTGCACACGGTCATATATGTGTTTCCGATCCTCGGCCTTCAGGGTGGAAAGTTGCTTCTCCATGAGCTGATCGATTTCAGCTTCCCAACTCGTCGCGGGATGGGCCTCGCCGAGATCCCAAACATGGTCATTGCCTGTCGACTCCCAAACGTTCATGTCGGAGTTGGGATCAACGTCACCGCCTCCGAGGCCAAGGATGGCTGCTTCGTAATCGTGCGTCTGGAAGATGCGATCGAGGACGGAGTGAAACTCCATCGGTACCACGTCGACTTGAATTCCAAGGTCTTTAAGATCTGCCTGGATCATCGTCGCCATTTTCGCCCGCTGAGCGTTGGAAGCGCTGGTAATGATCGTGAACTCGACGGGAACGGAAGCGGCATCAACTAAAGTTCCGTCCAGCTTCCAGGAGAAGCCAGCAGACTGCAACAGTGCCTTGGCACTCGGCAAGGACCGCGCTGGATGGGGGACGGACGCATTTACCCAAAGATTGTTGCCGGGCGTTACCGGCGACCAGAGTGGCGTTCCGCGCCCCCGATAAACGATACGAGTGATTGATTCCCGATCAATCGCGAGCGATACTGCCTGCCGGAATTTCAGCTGACGAAACCAAGTCGCTTGCTTTCGAGCCAACCCAGGCGATTGGGCTGGCACCGTTGAATTGAGATTGAAAAACAGGAAGTTGAATTCCAGGCTAGGTCCAAGGTCCCAGAGACGAAATGATTGCGCACCTTGATCCCTTTCCAACGTCGAATAATCCTCGGCGCTGACGCGGTTGATCATGTCGGTCTCGCCGGCCTTAAACCGAATCACTTCAGCATCGGCATTAGGGACGAAAACGAAGGTGATCTGGTCCAGGTAAGGAAGACGGCGCCCATCATGGTCAGTCTTCCAGTAATAGGGATTGCGCTCGAGGGTCATTCGTTGGCCAGCCACGTATTCCTTCAGCCGAAATGGTCCAAGGCCCGCAACCTGTTGGGCGGAAGTTTCAACACCCCAGGATTGCGAAAGCTTTCCGGACCTGTATGCGTCTTCGAGCAGGTGCCTCGGTAAGATCGCGACGCTGTCAAACAATCTCTCGGCCGCTGCGTAAGGTCGCGACAGTTCGAAAAGAACAGAGTATGGATCGATCTTTGTTATCGCGATCGGCTTATTGCCAACGATCAACAAGTCGCGTTGCGGCGAGTGCACGCTTTCGTCCAGGTACGCTTTGAAGCTAAAGACCACATCATCAGCATCGAACGGCTGCCCGTCGGAAAAGCGCAGTCCGTGGCGCAGTAGCAGCGTGTATCGCAGTCCGTCCGCGGACACTTTCCATGACTTGGCCAGTGCAGGCTCGGTCAGCTGGGACTGTCGATTGATATGAACGAGATCGGCGTTAAGCTGCGCAATCACTTCGCGGGACGAGACATCTACCGAAGTTATAGGATTCAACGTCTTTGGTTCCGAGCGCAGCGCTACCGATAGACGACCACCTGGCTGACCGACTTCGCCTCCACTGGTGACAACATCCTCCAGCAAACCCGGTCGTGGGCCGGCCGCGGTGCCGAGCAGGCAAAGCCCTACGGCGACCGTGATCGCAAGGATGCGGCTTCGAGTTATAGTTTCCGCATGCGCCATTGTTACTGCCCAATAACTTCTGCACTTGTTTCAAGTGCACTCGCCAGATACCAGTAACTAAGACATACAAGAATCAAAGCGCACCCTGGAGCCCACATCCACCAATAGGACACGAGTACATCATATTGCTGTAATGCTGACAGCATATTACCCCAGGTTGGCACGGGTTCTGCCACGCCCAGACCCAAGAACGATAACGTCATCTCAGCCAAGATATACTGAGGAATCAGAAGCGCTGCCTGTGTGACTAGTACGCCATAAGTAGAGGGCAAGACATGGCGCCGCATCAAATAGAAGTGCGACGCTCCAAACATTCTCGCCGCCAGGACGTAACCGCGTTCCTTTTCGCTCAGCGCAACGCCCCGGATCAGGCGGGCTGGCCGCGCCCACCCGACGATTCCGATGACCAGGATGAGCAGCAGAAAAGCATGGCTGGGGCTTATATGAAGCGGCAGGAAGGCACGAAGCGCAAACAGCAGGTACAGCCACGGCAATGCCAGGAAAAGCTCGATGCAGCGCATTATGGCTGCATCGCACCATCCCCCGTAATAAGCAGCTACGGTGCCAAGTAATGCACCCAGTCCCAAGGTCAGGCCCGTAGCCAACAGGCCTGCGAAAAGCGACAGAAGGCTCCCATACAGAAGGCGGGATAACTGGTCTCGTCCATAACCATCAGTGCCCAACAGAAATATGCTGGTGGGCGGACTCACCCCAAATAAGTGAAGGTCTGACTGAAATAATCCTAAAACCGTATATTGAGCACCACGAGTGAAGAAATGCACCGGCAGGCAGTTATTGCGGCTTTCTTCATAAACACCAAACGTTTCGGGTCGTGCCACGAGAGGACAAACGCACGGCCGCCAATGGAAGACTCCCCGCTCATCGTATAAGTGGATTTTGGATGGTGGTGCATAAGGCAGATCTCGATTCTGTTGTGCATAATTGTAGGGCGCGATAAATCCGGCAAAGAGCGCGACAACGTGTACTCCGGCTACACAGATCAAGGGGAAGACAAGTTGTTTTTTTGCCATCATGCCAGCCTCTCGGAACGGATTCGGGGATCGGCCGCAAATAGCAAGACATCGCTGAGCAGGGCGCCGCACACCAGAAACACGGACGCCAAGACAACGGCTCCAATTACAACGTAAGTATCGCGCCCCAGAATTGCTTCCAGCAGCAGAGGACCGAGCCCAGGCCAGCTGACCACCACCTCAGTGAGCAACGACGCGCTTAAGAGCGATCCGAGTGACAATCCGAACAAGGAGATCAGCGGATTCAACGCCACCGGGAAAGCATGGCGCAGCAGGATTCGGCCTGGTGAAATGCCGTGCGAACGCGCGGCACGGACATAAGGTGAATCCAAGGCTTCGATCATGGCGGCTCTGGTATGGCGCACCAAAGTGGGCAAACCGATAAGAACTAAAACCACGACTGGGCCGATCATGTGGGTTGCCACGCTTTCTGCCTGTCTCCATCCACCCAAATTCTCTGCCCCCAGCGAAATCATGCCTCCTGCTGGGAGCAGCCGAGTGCGAACTGCGAATAGCAGCAGTCCCAAGGCGAGCAGCAGATCGGGAACGGCAAGCAACACTGAAGTGAGCAGTAGAGTTGAGCGATCGATCCATCCGTGGCGGGTACCGGCGCTCAGGATGCCCAGGGGCAGCGCGATGATCCATGCCAACAGCGTCGCCGATCCGGTCAGCAACAGCGTGTTGCGCGCCCGTGGCCAAAGCAAAGAGCCGACCGGGGCGTTGTAGGCAAACGAAAAGCCAAATTCACCCCTTGCAACTGAACCGAGCCAGCGGGCATAACGCACAGGCAGGGGCTGGTCGATCCCGTATTGTCTGCGAAGCCCGGATATCGCCTCGTTGGAAATTCGGGGATTCAGCCTCATTTCGTCGAAGAAGTTGCCGGGTGCGATTTCGACAAATGCGAACGACAACAGGGACACGCCTACCAGCAGGCAGAGACTTTGCAGGATGCGGCGCCCTAAATATCTCATTAGTGTCCTAGGCTCCCGTGTGAGCGGTGAAACTCAGTTCCTGAGATGTTGATCGACCAGCGGCTGCAAGTGCAATCGCGGAATTGGCCAACTCTGAGGCTGGGAGCTGTTTGATAACTCGTCCCTGATCAAGAATTAAAACTTCATCTGCAATTCGTGTGGCCAATTCCCAATCATGCGAAATGTAGAGATAACTCAAACTCTGAGCGGCCTGCAGATCCATCAGGAGATTCATAATCTGGCCTCGTATAGAGAGGTCCAAGCCGGTCAGAGCCTCATCGAGAATCAGCAACCGAGGTTGAATAACTAATGCCCGGGCAATGGCTAGCCTCTGTCTTTGTCCGCCGCTTAGTTCGTGTGGTCTGCGATTCTTCCAGGTGGTACCGAGTCCGACTTCCTGCATAGCCGTCAGCGCTTTGTCACGGCATTCTTTGCGAATTATGTGCCCCGTTATCAGCAACGGTTCTTCGACTATTTCCACCGCAGACAAGCGCGGGCTCAAAGCTCCAGCGGAATCTTGAAAAATAAGTTGGATCCCCCTTCCCCTGCGACCACCCGTTTCCCTGTCAGGCTCAACTAGGTTGCAGCCATCGAATCGAATTGTTCCTGCATCCGGCTGCTCAAGACCGACGAGACACATCGCGAGCGTCGTTTTACCAGCTCCGGATGGGCCGATGACAGCGAGCGTACGACCGCGATCCAAGGTCACATCGACATTGTCAAGCGCTCGCACCTCGAAGTGCCGCTGCCACCAGCGGCCTTGGGCGTGGGTCTTGCATAATCCTCGCACTTCGAGCAGATGCTTCTTCTCTTCAGGCACGCTCTAAGTGACCTCGCATTTGAAGCAGCGAGCCGAACCGTTGCCAGAGACGTTAAATAATTCGGGCCTGCGCGCGTCGCAGACTTGCATACGCTCCACGCACCGGCTTGCGAACGAGCATCCTCGAAATACTTGGACAGGATCGGGTGAGTTCCCGGGAATAAATGGCAGATGCTTTCTCGCTGCAGATTCTTCGGGTGCTACACGTCCCAACCCGCATTTCAATAAAGCCTCTGTGTAGGGATGCAAAGGCCGTGTGTAAACATCGGCGAGTAAGCCATCCTCGACGATCTGCCCCGCGTACATCACAAGGACTCGATCGGCAACAGCGGCAATTACCTTTGGATCATGGCTAATAAGCAAGAATGACGTGTTGTGCGATTCTCTCATTCGTCTTATGCAAGCGAGGATTTCCGACGCCGTATTCGGATCGACGGATGAAGTGGGCTCGTCGGCAATCACCAACTGAGGGCTGCAAACCAAGGCTTGAGCTATCGCAATTCTTTGCCGCTGGCCTCCGCTTAGTTGGTGGGGGTAGGCTTCATAGATTCGCGTGGATGCAGCTAAACCAATTGCCGCGAATATGCTGAGCACCTTCTCGCGCGCTTCGGCCTGAGGGCACGCAAAGTGTGCGCGCAACACTTCACTGACTTGACTTCCGACGCGGATTACGGGGTTGAGAATGCTCGAATCCTGGTAGACGACCGCGATCTGAGCTCCGCGAACCTTTCGGAGCTGCGGTTCTCCGAGAGACAATAGATCGCGCCCACAAAAGACGATCGATTTTGCCGAGACGCGCGCCGTGTCGGGAAGCATACGTGGCAAAGAGAGCGCAGTCGTTGTCTTGCCGCAACCAGATTCTCCCAGCAGTCCGACAATTTCACCGGGAGCCATCCCGAAGCTAACATCGTTGACTGCGTTGAGCTCTTGCCCATCGATCCCATATCGAACCGTAAGGTTATGGACGCGCAGCAAGTCTCCGGTCTGCCGGTGACAGACGCGAGACCTCGCGATATCCGCGGAACTCACAACTTCCATACGACACTCAATTCGGCCCGCATCCGCAGGGCCGGACACATTTGACGTATCTGCCAGCAGACAACGGCATCACATTTTTGTTCGATGAGGGGCGCTTATCTCGATTAGAGCAGTACCTTCCAGACGCTCAAGATTACTGCAGTAATACAGCTTTTGCCGTAGACAGGATCAACCGCTTGTCGACGCGATTTTGTTGAACTTAGTTCGAGTTTTGGAATCAGAACAACATCGCTCTAACGGTTTTCAGACACTCTTCCATAAGTGCTTGAGAACAGGACATCAGCGAGGTGGTTCTGGAATTGCTTCAGCGAGAGTATGCAAAAGCTAACTTCGCCTGGTGAAAAGCATTCAGGTCGTCCTGACAATGGCTACAAGCCCTGGCCGCTGAACCGCGAAGCCGAGGGGCACAAGACAGCTGTGGACGCGGTCAATTTGCACTCTCGGTTCAATCCACGACTGGTCGGCTTCGGAATTGTCGGCCCTCCAATCGGTATTTCTGAGCGCGCTGAGGACGGACGGCCCAATTCTAAGGACTTACAAGACTCCTGCAGCCGGAATTCGGAGGAACTTAAGTGAACTCGAACTTTAGCTTAGTGCCTCTGCAGCAAGCCAGCCTGTGTCTGGACTGTGAGACGATAACTGCCGCTTACGCGAACTGTCTGGCCTGCGGCTCGCGAGCCCTGCTGAATCTAGGACGGGTGTTAAGCCAGCGCTCGACCGATTTCTCCGACGAGATGAACACGACGTCAAGCCCCACGTCTTTTCCACTTCGTCAACGGCATTCCTTTCACCCGAGTGATCACGGTATGGACCGTTGTTTGGAACTTGTTGATGGGACACCCACGCGGTTTGCGCTCGGCATAGCTCGAAACAGGCATGAAACGTTCGAAAGCTGACCCGCGAATTAAGCGGAGATTCACGGTTGACTGCGTCCTTGGGCCAACGACGAGTCAACCGTAAGCCCGGCGGCACCCCTCGTTCCGCCGGGCTTCATTCCATCCGTGCGAGAACGCGGGGAAGCGGCTATGAACAGTACGGTTGATTACTTGTGGAAGTGAGGAATAAGCCGATGTCATCACTCAAACTTCTCGTTGTCGAAGATGACGCGCCAAGCCTGGAGCTAATGGAGGAGGTTCTCACTTCTCTTAAAGCTCAGGTCTTGTCCGTCAATGACGGGAGGAACGCGGCCGCTCGCATTAATCAGGAGAAATTCGATGGAATTTTTCTGGATCTGGAGATGCCCAACATGCACGGCTTCGACCTCACGCGCCGGGTTCGTGAGTCGTCGTGGAATCGATCGACGCCGATCGTGATCGTGACCGGGCGCGACGAGAGAAGTACGATGCAGCAAGCATTTGCCATCGGCGCCAACTTTTTTTTGCAGAAGCCGGTCGACCGTCAGAGACTTACCACTCTGTTTCGGGCGGTGCGGGGGGCAATGCTGGAGAACCGCCGGCGCCATGTTCGCGTGCCTCTGCGGACAGATGTGCTCTGCACCAGCGGTTCGATGTCGATTCCAGGAATGACCTGGAATCTAAGCCACGGCGGGATGTTAATCGACTCTACGTCCCCTCTACGGCCTGGAGATGTGGTCCGCTTGTCCTTCCGCTTGCCCATGTCGGGCGAGCAAATCGATGGAGTTGGAGTGGTGGTCTGGGTTTCCGAGAATCGCCAGGGAATTCGTTTCACGCAAATGACCCCACAAGGCACCAGCGCGATCAAGAATTTCATCGCCGAAGTCGAACAACCGGACTAACTTGCAAGTTACCGGGCTCTGGTAACGCCCGTTACTCTTTTGCCCCGACGGTATTCGCACTTGCGGAAGCGCCACCGCACAGCCTGCCTAAGACGCGAGTCAGTTCGCGCCCCAGCACAGCGGCGTCAATCGGCTTCGACAGATATCCATCAAATCCAGCGGTAAAAACTTTCTCCTGATCCCCGCGCATGGCATACGCGGTCACGGCCAGCACCGGCAAGTTGGCTGTCAGGGGATTCTCGCGAATCTTCTGCAAGGCTCCGAACCCATCCAACCTGGGCATATTGATATCGAGTAACAGCACCTCGGGCGCCTCGCGCGCAATCACTTCCAAGGCTTCCTGGCCGTCGCACGCTTCTGAGACCTCACATCCGCGGACTTCGAGGAGTTCACGAAGCAGTTCCCGGTTGACTGCGCTATCTTCTGCGATGAGAACCTTAATCATGAGTGCCTCGCTGCATTGCTCCGTCGGGATCCATAAATGACTCGCCCTACCTCCGTTACCAACTGCTCTTGCCACGGTCCGTGCTTCTGAAAAACCGCCTGAGTCTCCCGGCTGAGAAGCGTTCTTTCTTCGCGCGTCAACTCCTTGGCCGTCATCACCAGGATAGGAAGAGCCTTTGAGGCGGGCTGTTGGCGGACGTGCCGTATCACCTGAAATCCGTCCATACCCGGCATGAGTAGATCGAGCAGGACAGCCTTAACTGCCTGGGAGGAAAGAACATCAAGAGCCTGTTTGCCGCTGGCTGCGCTTTGGGTCTGGTAGCCTGCCGAACGTAGTGTAAGCGCTACCAATTCCAGGTTTTTCGGATCATCATCAACCAGCAGAATCGGATCGTTGCTGCCATTCTGCCCGGTAAGGTGCCGGCGTAAGGTTTCCAACAGAACAGGTTTCTGAATCGGTTTGATGAGGTAGTCGGTCGCTCCCAGCGCAAATCCGATTTTCGTCTGATCGATGATCGAGACAATGATGACGGGAATGTCCGACGTCTCCGGCGCGGCCCGAAGGGCGGCGAGCGTGTCAAAACCTCCGCGGCCCGGCATAAGGATGTCGAGCGTAATCGCAGCAGGCCGCAGGCGCTGCGCCTTCGTGACGGCCTCTTCGCCAGATCCTGCCAGCACGACTCGATAGTGTGGCTCCAGATAATTCGCCATGAGTTCTCGGGCCGCGACCTCGTCGTCAACGACCAGAATCAGAGGCTTATTGATGTCATTCACGTCGACCGATGGGAGAATGGGGGTAGGGAGCGCCTGCTCGATCTGCGTTCCTCGGGGAAGAGTGAAACTGAAGCGGCTTCCCTTACCGACTTGACTGTCGAGCCAGATACGCCCGCCCTGTTGCTCTACCAGTCGCTTGGTAATGGCCAGTCCAAGGCCAGTACCTTCATGATGGGCTCCGGTAACGCCCTCGGCCTGGCGAAACTCCTCGAAGACTATTTGCTGATCCTCGGGTCGAATGCCAATGCCGGTATCGGTCACGGATAAGCAGATCGCGGCACCACCTTCACGACATCTAACTTCGACGCTGCCATCTTTGGGAGTGAATTTGACGGCGTTGCTGAGCAGGTTATACAACACCTGCTTAAAGCGGACGCGATCCGCGTAAACCAGGCACTCGGTCTCCACTTCCTGTCGTATTTCGATGTTCTTGGCCATTGCTAGATGACGAATTGTCGACAGGACTTCAGGCAGTACTTCTTCGACTCTGAGATCTTCGCAGTGCAGTTCAAGCAGGCCGGCCTCTATTTTCGAGAGATCAAGAATGTCTTTGATCAGTTCCAACAAATGAGCTGATCCCTGCCGGATGTGATTCACAAACCGTTTCTGTTTCGTGTTCAATTCGCCCGGGCTTCCATCGGCCAGCAAGTCCGAGAACCCGACGATCGCGTTTAGGGGTGTTCGCAATTCGTGGCTCATGCTGGCGAGGAATTTGCTCTTGAGGCGCGTCGCGCGTTCCACTTCGCGGTTACGCAGCTCCAGTTCCCGGTTGGCTTTTTCCAGGCTCTCGGTGAAGTTCTGGCGCTCCTGCTCTGCTTGCTGGCGTTCGGTGATGTCAACAGCGATCACAAAATCGGCGGGGCGCTCGGCGAAAAGAAATGAGTACGAGGTAATATCGACCCAGATGACGCTGCCGTCCTTCTTGCAATGGCGCCAGACGCTGGATTCCCGTCTATCGTCCCGCAGCGCTGCTACATTCTGGATCAGCGCGGGAACATCTTCCGGCGGTCGGATGTCGCGGATCGTCAGTGACAGGAACTCGTCCTGCGAATAACCATACTTTTCTACTGCTGCCTTGTTGACAGCTAGAAAACGCAGGGTTTCCCGATCGTAAATCCAGGTTGGCTGTGGATTGAGTTCGAACAGCTTTCGATAACGTTCTTCACTTTCGCGACATTTCGCTTCGACGTCCTTCCTGCCTGTAATATCGCGTGCCACCGCATAGACGGCGCCCTGGGGGGGTGACGAAACCGCATTCCACAGGAGCCATTTGTACGAACCGTCTTTACACAGATAGCGATTCTCGAAGGCCATTGTGATTTCCCCGTGTTGCAGCCTCGCAATTTCCCGCTCGGTCGCCAAACGGTCATCTGGATGAATGAAGTCGACTCGGGGTCTCGCCATGAGTTCTTCAGTGGTGAATCCCAGAGTCGTTTGCCAACTAGGATTGAGACGCTTGAAATATCCGTCGAATCCGACGACGCAGAACATGTCGACCGACATCTCGATGAAGCGATTGCCGGTCTCAAGACGGGAGTAGAGCGAAGCCACGAAAGCACACAGGCCCGCTCCCAGCAGCAGGAATGTCAGGCCCAGCGACCACAACCACACTCTTTGCTCGACCGCCCAAGAAAAGAGGATGACTGGAAGAATGAGTAACAAGAGCCAAACCCGATACGGCCGCAACAGTTCTACCCACGGCTTTTTCGCTGGTTCCATTTCTGTCTTCATAAAATGCGTGACACAATCCTTTCGCGGTCTACCGAAACCAGCATTCAGGCTGGCGTCTCTCGGGATCGATTCGATCTAGCGAGCGCAGGCTGCTCCATTTACAAGATGGGCCCCAGCCAATTCGCGAACCAGTTCTTCGAACTGAACGAATATCTTTGGATCCCACCAGCCGCGCTCTACCTCGTGCTTCATCGTCCGCAGAGCTTCGGCGTTTGAAAATGCGCGTTTGTACGGCCTTTCGGTGGTAAGGGCGTCATAGACGTCCACAATCTGCAAGATCCTCGCCGTCAGCGGAATCGCTTCACCATGAAGGCCGTCTGGATATCCTGACCCATCGAGCTTCTCGTGGTGATGGCGGATAATCGGGAGCACACTGCGAAATGACTTCAGGGGCACACAGATCCGTTCACCAATCGCCGGGTGTTCGCGGATCTGCTTCCATTCGTGTTCTGACAGGCTTCCGGGCTTCAACAGAATTGAATCCGGGATGGCGACTTTTCCAATGTCATGCACAACACCGGCGCGGCGCAGGGCTGTGATCTGGTCTTCAGAGAGGCCGACGCGCTGGCCCAACTGGGCTGAGTAACTGGCCAACCGCTCACAGTGGCCATGCGTGTACGGATCCTTTCCTTCGATGCTCCGCGCAAGCGTGAAGAGCACCGACTCCGCGCGTTCCAGTTCGTCGGTTCGAGACTTGAGCTTTACGAGAGATCGCACTCGAGCCAACAATTCGGCCCGATCCACGGGGCGTGTAAGAAAGTCGTCCGCACCCACGCGGATTCCCTCGATCCGATCCTGTCTATCGGTGAGGGATGTGAGCAGGATCACCGGGATCAGATAAGTTTCGGGAGTGGCCTTGATGTACTGACAGACTTCGAGCCCCGTCATCCCAGGCATGAGGACATCCAATAGAACTAGGTCGGCCTGGATTCTGCTCAGTTCCTCAAGCGCCGCCAAACCGTCGGAGACGGTGACCACATCGAAGCCCTCGCGGCGAAGCAGTTCTTCCATAAGCTCACGGTTAGACAGCTGATCGTCAGCGACGAGTATCGTTCCAGCACCGATTTGATTTGATAGAGGGAGCATTTCTTTGACTAACACACGATTGCGACAAGCATCTGCCTTATCAGATACATAACCGAGTTGAATTACGTAACCGACGAAACTTGAGATTACTAAGGTGATCTGTCACGAAGTTACTGTGTCGATTTATCTTCTTTCAAGATTAGCTGTTTCTATTTCCCTCTCTTCCAAGGTGGCGCGAGTCCGCTATGAAAGCAACCGGCACTACGACCGCCCCAGAATCAGGCGTGACCAAGAAGCGGATCATCGTCGGAGAAGATGATTCGGCCATCCGCAGTGCACTCGTCGAATTCCTTGAATCCCTCGACTATGAAGTCGTCGGCGCTTCGACCTGCGCCAGCATCCGTGCGGCATTTCGCGAGTCGTCGCCCGATGCCGCCGTGCTCGACTACTCCCTGCCCGACGGAACCGCGCTCGATCTGTTGCCCCAGTTGAAACAATCTCATCCTTCTGTTCCTGTGATCTTGCTCACTGGAAACGGCACAATCCAACTTGCAGTGCGGGCCATTAAGGAGGGAGCGGAACAATTTTTTACCAAACCCGTAGAAATGTCGGCTATCGCTGTCGTGCTTGAGCGACTGCTGAAGAACCAACGCACCCAGCAGAAGCAGTTGGCCGGGAAAGAACGCGAGAAACGAGAGAACGTCAATCCGTTCCTGGGCACGAGTAAGGCAATTCGAGAAATTGCAGAGCAGGCAGAGAGATTGTCCCTCAGCCATTACCCGGTGCTGATTGCAGGCGAAACCGGTACCGGCAAAGGTGTCCTGGCCAAATGGCTGCACGATCAGAGCCCACGAGCTGAGGAACCGTTCGTGGACTTGAACTGCGCCGGCCTGGGCAGAGATTTGCTGGAGACAGAACTCTTTGGACATGAGGCAGGTGCGTTCACCGGGGCGAGTCAACGCAAGCTGGGTCTGCTGGAAATGGCACAACGGGGTACCGTGTTTCTCGACGAAATTGGAGACATGGATATACAAGTTCAGCCCAAGTTGCTCAAGATCCTTGAAGAAAAGCGTTTCCGCCGGCTCGGAGATGTCCAGGAACGACGCCTTGACATCCGACTGATTGCTGCTAGTCATGAAAACTTGGCGGACATGGTTCGAAAGAAAAGATTCCGCAGCGATCTGTATTTTCGTGTGAGCACAGTCAGTATTCTCGTGCCGGCTCTGCGGGAAAGGTTGGAGGATCTGCCGATTCTCGCCCGGCACTTCTTTGACCGTGCCGCTGCCGATATGGGGAAACTTCATCTCGCGCTGCCAGACCAGACCATGGAGACGATGGCCTCCTACTCCTGGCCCGGAAACATCCGGGAATTGAAGAACGTGATCGAAAGAGCCGTTTTGCTCGCAACTGGAGAAACGGTCCGGCCACGCGACCTGCACCTGGAGTTCAAAGAAGAACCAGCGGGAGGCGACAGCGGCTCCGAACTTACTCTGAGCGAAGTGCAACGGCTGCATATTCAAAAGACGCTGGACCTGGAACATGGGAATGTCTCTCGGGCTGCGATGCGACTCGGAATAACCCGAAGTGCTCTTTATAACAAGATGAAAACCTTCGGAATCCGAACCGCGCGCGGAACGCCTTAGCCTTTCTCGGGACTCTCAGCAATGTCGAGTCAACTCTACGTATAAAACGATTGCCCAGCGGCTGCGCTCAACTGCATCCGGTGCTGTTCGACAATGTGCGCATCGTGCTTTTTTGTAGCGGAGCTCGGCGGCGGGTTGAAGACTTGCGACCAGGGGAGAAAGCCCAACCTTTGAAGCTCTTCCATGGGCATTGCCGGGCACAAGATGTTCGCCTGTACCAGATCGACACCCAGTTTAGCCAAATGCGAGAGATCGTCTTCCGAGGACGCACCCTCGGCGACCACCGCGCTCTCCAGCGTTTCCGCCAGCGTGACCAGCGACTCGACTACAGCGCGCCGTTTTGAATCCAAAGCTAGTCCTCGCACGAAATATGCGTCCAGCTTGAAATACTGAGGGTGGCAATCAAGCATCATGCGATAGTTTGACTGGCCCAAACCGACGTCATCGAGCGCGATGCGCACGCCAGCATCACGCAGTTCAATAATGCTGTCTGTCAGTTGAGGAACGTTGCAGGTCGGCGCATGTTCGACGATCTCCAGAGTAAAGCGATCGAGGCGCAAGGAATGCTCCTTCGCGCGGCGCTTGAAGAACTCGACAAATCCGCAATTCTGCCCCAGCGTAACCGCGTGTACGTTGATATTGACGCGCATATCGAGAGGTAGAGACGAGACCGCGTTGCAGATCGCTGCGAAGCAACTGCGATCGACGGCGGCCTCCGCTCTCTTACGACGCACATAGTCGAATAAGATATCGGCCCGGGTGAACCTTGTGCCGCGTGGCCCGCGAATCAGTGCCTCGACGCTATCGACGCGTTTTGCGCCTTCCCGAATCTCAAAGATCGGCTGAAAGCAAACTGACAGCGCAAGCGGATCGACGATGGTTTCGAGAATGGATTTCATGCTTTCGCTCCTGTTAACAGGTCCACGGCTGCGCCTAAATCCCGCAACCGGGTTGGTTTTCGCAGGAAGGTGTCCGCCCCGGAAGCTGCCGCTTCTAATTTGAGTTCCGGCCAACCGTAAGCGGTGAGAACGATGACCCGGGTAGGCAATGATTGCTCTCGAATGTACTTGATGACGTCCAGTCCTCCGAAGGCGAGTTTGCTTAGCCGGAGATCGGTGATAACCACCGAATACTGGAAATATGCCAGCAAAGTTTGAGCTTCTTCCAGTTCCTGTGCACAATCGATCTCGTAACCGCTTTCGGTAAGGAAATCCCGATATGCGCTGATCAGTTGGTCGTCATCGTCGATGATGAGGATTTTTCCAGCCATACCTCTGCTATGGCATTCAGCCAGCCAAAAGCTGGACACGCTAACCTATTGATAACAAGTGGGTAACATCTGGGGTAACCAGATTCGTTGTTCAATATCCGGTCACCAGTTACGGAATGCCACGGGAATCATTTGGCCGCCGGTGACCGTTCACAGACGAGCGGTTCCAATCCAGGAGAGTTTTGCTCGCCTTGTCATCTCACCGCCGTGCCAAACTCCTACTCAGTTAGTAAGTACCGAGTCATTCTCATTACCGGGGTAATTTGAGGGACGAGAGCGGCGTAGTTATCGTTATGGAACCAATTCCCACTGAGACACGCATTGCCATGGCGCAGCTTCTTACTACCAACTCCTCGACGAGCAGTGCGGCAGACTTAAGAACGCTGTTACTTGCGCAGAAAACCGAGTTAATCGGCGAACTCACCCAGGCCATGGCCAATCAGTTCAACAATACGATGATGGCCATTACGAGTTATGCCGAGCTGGAAATGAAACGGCTCCCTGCCGCGCAACGGAGGAGCCTAGAACAGGTACTCAACAATGCGGCGCGGGCAACTGGTCTCGTGCAAAAGCTTTTGGACATCAGCCGCAATCACGCTGGCTCGCCGCGACCCTTGAGTCTGAACCCAGTGTTGACGGAGATCAAAGACCTGATCGAGCAGCTGGCAGGTGAACAGATTTTGGTGGTGTATGCCCTCGATCCGACAATTCCGTCGGTCAACGCCGATCCCACGGACATCGAACATCTTGTATTGAGTCTCGCGATCAATGGCCGCAATGCAATGTCGACAGGCGGAACTCTGACCGTCGCGACAAAGCTGGTGCATCTCACCGCGAATTCTGTCGGAGAAACCGAACAGCCGGGCGATTACGTCATGCTGTCTGTCGATGACACCGGCAGCCGCGTAACATCCCCTGAACGTGACCAACAGGCAACAAGCGTCGATCAAGAGTCGAGAATTAACTTGTCATTCGCTGCAGTTCGCGCGGCGGTCAAGAACACGCAGGGCATAGTTCGATTTTGCAGTGAGCCGGCGAAAGGAAGCAGTTTCAATATTTACTTCCCGGCGTTACATCAAAGCGTCAAAGCCGAAGAAGAACGTACGATTCCACGAAAAGTGGCGATCGCGAGGACCATTCTCCTTGTTGAGGATGACGACGCGGTACGCGTTCCTACCTCGGAATTGCTGAAGATGGAGGGTTTCAAAGTTCTACAGGCCAGAACCGGCGAAGAGGCGATGCACATCGTCCAGCAAAGCAAGCTTCCCATCGACGTGCTGATTACCGATATCGTAATGCCGAAAATGAGCGGCCACGAGGTGGCCGACAAACTGCTGGAGCTGCATCCAGCACTCAAGGTACTTTTTATTTCAGGAGTTTCGGAAGACGTGCGCTCATCGCACAGCACGGAGGCATCGCGGGCCGCAAGGCTACGGAAGCCCTTCCGCCTGGACGTTCTGAAAGACAAGATCCACGAATTACTTGGCGAGTAGCAGGTTTTCGACAAGATGCCGCTGAGGGTCGTGACCGGGATCTGGCCGAAGCTTTTACGAATTTGATGACATCCGAATCCTCCTCTGTCGAACTGCTGCGCGCCCAACGAGAGTTGCGGGCAAGCGAAACTCGCAAGCAGGCACTTCTCGACTTTGCTCTGGATTGCATCATCTGTGCCGACGAGCAATCCCGAATTACAGATTTCAACGCGGCCTCGGAAAGAACATTTCGGATATCACGATCGGAAGCTTTGGGCCAAGACCTACCCGACACAATTCTTCCGTCCTCACTGCGTGACCGCCTTCGTCGAGAATTTTTCACGTCTGCGGTGACCGGCGGAGTGGATGTAATCGGCAATCGACTGGAGACGAGATGCTTGCGGGCCGATGGTAGCGAGTTCCCGGCAGAAATCACGGTCACACAGGTCATCATCGAAAGTCAGGCGTCCTATGCCGTATACGTTCGAGATATTACTGCGCGTCGAATGGCAGAAGACGAACTGGTCCGACTGGCGGCGATCGTCGAGTCCTCCCGAGACGCAATCATAGGGAACGACCTAAAGGGTCGGATCACCAGCTGGAACAAGGGCGCCGAAACGATGTACGGCTATGCGGCGCGTGACGTGATCAACCGAAAACTTTCGATTCTTGCGCCGACCGACCGAATCGACGAGATATCGAGGATGATGGCGGAGGTTAAAACCGGCCACCACATCGAGGCTTTTGAGACTGTAAGGAAGCATAAGAACGATAAACTGATCGAGGTTTCGCTGACGATTTCTCCAGTTCTAGATTCAGAAGGCACAGTTATCGGCGCCTCGACGATCGCACGAGATATAACCGCTCAAAAGTTAGCCGAGGAAACTCTTCGTAAGTCTAATGAAACAAGTATTTACGCGTCCCCCATACCGATTGTTGCGGGCGACGCTGAGCGACGCGTCACTATGTGGAATCCAGCGGCGGAAGCTCTTTTTGGATGGAGCGAACAAGAAGTTGTAGGACAGCCGAATCCAACCATCCCAGATCAAGGAATGCCAGAAGCTTCGCGCCTGCACGCAACCCTCTTGTCGGGACAGATCGTGACCGGTGTAGAGGTACTGCGACAGAAGCGAGACGGAACCCTGGTAACCGTCAGCCTCTCAGCCGCTCCGATCCGGGATGCTAACCGCAGAGTGAAAGGCATTCTTGGCTTCCTGGCAGACGTGACCGAGCAAAAAAAGGCGGAAGAGGCCCTTCGGCAAGCGGAACAAAAATACCGCACGATCTTTGAAAATGCCACTGAGGGCATCTACCAGGCGACTCCCGACGGGCGCTACCTGGTGGCCAATCCCGCGCTCGCTTCCATGCTCGGATTCGAATCACCGGAGGAGCTGATCAGGGCTCGCACTGACATCAGAACACAAGAGTACGTAAGCCCTGAGAAGTACACAGAGTTTATTCACGCGATGAAGGAGCATGGCGCCGTACAAAATTTTGCATATCAGGCATACCGGAAGGACGGCAAGATCATTTGGGTCTCTGAGAATGCCCACGCGGTGCGAAGCGCAGACGGGCGCATCCTTCATTTTGAAGGAACCGTCGAAGATGTCACGCAGCAGCGTGAATTGGAAGATCAGCTTTGGCAGATGCAGAAGATAGAGGCTATCGGTCGCCTGGCAGGAGGCGTCGCTCATGACTTCAACAACATCCTGATGGCGATCAGCAGCTACGCAGAGCTTCTGGAAAGAAAAGTAAAAGAGGAAGCCACACGCCGCTATGTAGGCGAGATTGTGAAGGCCACTGATCGGGGGTCGTCTCTAACTCAGGGCCTGCTCACCTTCAGCCGCAAACAATTGCTGTCGCCTAAAGTTCTCGATCTGAACGGACTGATCTCGGAACAAAGCAACATGTTGAGGCGATTGATCCCAGAGAACATTGAATTGAGATTCGTTCCTACGGACGGGATCGGATTAGTGCGGGCCGACCCGAGCCAGATCGAGCAGGTCGTCATGAACCTGGTAATTAACGCACGCGACGCCATGCCCAACGGGGGACTGGTTTTGATTGAGACCGTCAACGCAGAGCTTGATAACAAGCAGTTCCCCAATTCCGGCGGCTACAAACGCCACGTTCTCCTCTCTGTTACTGATAATGGTCATGGAATGGACGCCACAACTAAGTCTCACATGTTCGAACCATTCTTTACGACCAAAGAACAGGGCAAAGGCACGGGGCTTGGGCTAGCCATCGTTTTTGGCATTGTGAAAAATAGTGGCGGCCAGATTCTTGTTCAAAGCGAACCCGACGCAGGAACGACCTTCAAGATCTATCTTCCCGTGGTCGAGGAGATGGTCCAGGCTCTGGCGGATGAACTTCAGCAGGTTCCAGTTCGCGGAACTGGAACCATCCTTCTAGTTGAAGATGAAGGGGGCGTGCGTGAGTCCGCAGCCGAATACCTCACCGAAAACGGTTACACAGTGCTTGTAGCCAAAAGCGGGCCGGAGGCACTGAATATGGCTGGCGATTATAAGCAGCCCATCGATCTGCTCCTGACAGACGTAGTGATGCCGCAGATGAGCGGGCCAGAAATTTCTGAAAAGATTAAGAGACAGCGCCCGGAAATCCGCGTCGTGTTCATGTCGGGGTATTCAAACAACCTGCTTTCCAAGCAGCAGATTCTTGATCCGGAGCAAGTGATTTTGCGCAAACCATTCCGCCTTGCATCCCTGGGCCGCTGTATCGCTGAGACCCTCGGCGTCAGCAAACGCGCTGCGACCGGACGTTGAGCGCGACATCAAGTTAACCAAGCCATTACTTTCATAAGTGAGGCATGGCGGTGGACAGCGGGGGATTGAGAACGGAGCTGAAGCGAAGCCTTAACCACACTCAAAGAGATGGTCGATTGGTGCTGAAGGCGCCGTCGGAACCGTCAGCGACTGCCGCTGCAACTGCTGCTTTCACTGCGCTTGGAGAACTGCGTGACCTCACTTGGGAGTCTTACGATCCCTCGCAGGACGAGGAAACCCTCGGCTGAAGCAATTCGCCGTTCCGCGACCTGCTGTTCTCCGTTCATGCCTATACTTCACATAAATTCCAATCCTCGACCGATGCGTTCCTCCAAAGCCTGCGGTTTGAATACGCTAGTAGACGGAGAGGCGAAGGATCTGGCCGGTAGGTGCTGCACCGAAGTTCGCTTCCGTCCTTCATGGCGATGGAATGTGGGACGATGTGGGCTTGCTGCCTGGAAATGTCGAGCTCTTCACGAAGGTCTCCGCTGGGGCGGAGCCTCTTGGGAATAGAGCCGGAGTACCTGCCGACGGAATCTATTTGTCCGGCGACTCCGAAACTGCGTCGACCAAATCTCGCAGCGGCTTGATGGTGGTGAACCGTACCAGTGCTTGAGGCTTTTCGGTTTCATCCAACAATGCGAGTTTCTCTGCCTTCCAACCGGCGACCGCAGGTCGTCCGGATGAGAGATACGCGATCGCTTCGAGGCCCAGGGCGCCGAGGTCAGTGAGTTGCTGGGCCCGCGGTTGAGCCTGGGCGAGTCGCGGCGAGGTGGCCATCAAACGCAGGACTCCGGGCTCCGCAGCGATCCATGTTTTTAAAAATGGCGGCTAGTTTTATCTCTTCTTCCTTCCGGCCGGCGGGATCCTGCAGGTAGGTGCGCGCCAGCATCTCAAAGTTGTGACGCGACGGTGGATCAGGCGAAAGCGCGTCCACGAACTGATCGAGCGGCGTGAGCTGATTGGCATGCTGCATGTGAGCCCGCTGGTCAAAGGTAACGGGCTCGAGCACGGAGGCGAGAATTTGCAGCGGATCAATCTGTTCTGATCCACTCAATTGCCGGAGGCCTACTTCCTCGTGGGAAATGTGCGTAAGCCCGAGAGTTTCAAGCCGCAAGGACTCGACGGTAAGACGCCGGTACATGTCATCCACATCGTTGACGTTGCGCGGCGACCAGAGGCGCTCGGCGATCGCGGCCGTGCGCGGCCAGATGCGGGAATCGATGCTCTGAGAATTGGTCTGCTCTTCCCACATACAGGCTTCTCCTCCTAGGATACGTGCCTGCTGCTCCGAGCTCAGGTCGCTATTCTGCGGCAGTGGATCGACTGCATAGTGCGCCGCTGCTGTACTCATGAGATTTAGGTAGTAACCGGCGGAGAGAATGCCGCGGTATCCGTTTCTGGCTCCCGTGGCCAGAGAGTCAAAGCCGCGCCAGCTCTGGACCATAACGTCCTTGGGCAGATCGGGAGTAAGAATCTCGTCCCAACCGATCATGTGCTTGCCGTGCTTTTCGAGAAGTCTCAGCAGACGCTGGTTGAAATAATTCTGGAGCGCAGACGTATCTTTGAGAGAGTGTTCGCGCATGAATTCCTGAATGCGCGAGTTTCCCTTCCACTCGACACCGTTGTTCTCGTCGCCTCCGATGTGCATGAAATGGTCGGGAAAAATGGCGGCCATTTCTCCGATGAAAGTATCGAGAAACTTGTAGGTGCTTTCTCGCGGGATCCATGACCGGATCGAAGACGCCAAACTTGCGTTCAATGTGGAACGGCCCGGGCGCGCTGGCGAGGTCCGGATATCCCACGAACCATGCACTCGTATGTCCAGGCATATCGAACTCGGGCACGACCCGGATGCCGCGGTCGCGGGCATAGGCCACGATCTCGCGAGCTTGTTCCTGGGTATAGAAGAAACCGTCCGAACCTAGTTCAGTCAATTTCGGAAAAGCCTTGCGCTCGATGCGAAATCCCTGGTCCTCGCTGAGGTGCCAGTGGAAGACGTTGAGTTTCACCGCGGCCATTCCATCCAGGGTGTGTCGGAGTACTTCCGTTGAAATAAAATGGCGTCCGCAGTCGACCATGAGGCGGCGCCAACGGAAACGTGGCCTGTCGTGAATGGATACGGCGGGAACGAACTGACCATTTACATCGGACTGAACAAGTTGCTCAAGGGTTTCGAGCCCGTGCATCGCCCCAACAACAGTCATTGCGTGCAGATGCGCTCCTGAAGAGGTCACTTCCAGGGAGTAGGACTCGTCTTCATCGGACGACTGTATGGTCTCGCCGGGGCCGTCAACGGTGACGACCAATGCTGGGGACGCAGTGTCGGTTGCAGGGGTGCGGGAATCGATATGGCGACCTGAGCCTTGATGCGATCAAGACAGCGCGCTATGGCAGCGTCAAGACGCGGGTCTCGGAAGCCGTCTGCGACGGCAGTGAAAGGCAGTGTCACGGCCAGGCGGCAGTCTTGCATGGAAAGATGCGAAGGCTGAGGCATGAGAGTGTTAACGAATCCGGCAGACGGAACCGGGGACGAATCTACCTGAGCGGGTGCAAAACTCACTCCTGCAAAACCGACAACAACGATGATTGGGAACACGAGTCGACGCATGACACCGCCTCTTTTAATTTCAATTCGTTGTACGCTCGTCACATCGGCTGTTAGCGGAAGCGCCTGATAAACAGTGTGTGCCGCTCGGAGCGGTAGAAACCGATACCGTAAATCGTAGCTTTGCCGGTAGTGGAGTAGATAACCTGGCGAATGCGCAAAACGGAAGCGCCCCGCGGCACGCTCAACAGTTCCGAAATGTCAGAGTCCGCTGCTGTCGCGTCGACTTCTTCGTCGGCGTACGCCAATTCCACTCCATAGTCATGCTGCAGAATCGCAAACAGCGAGTTTCGTGCCAGAGAAGCTGACGCAAGATCCGGAAACGCAGAGGCGGGTAGGTAACAGGTTTCCAGCGCGAACGGCTCTTCGCCAGTGAGTCTGAGACGCTGGATTTTCAGCACACGGCTAGCTCCGGGGAGTCCAAGCCGAGCCGCAACTTCCGGTTCCTCCTCAATCACTTTCGCCAGCAAGACTCGCGAGCGGGGAGCCAATCCCCGGCTCGACATCTGCTCGGTATAACTCATTAGCTTATTGAACTGGATCTTCGGGGTGGCTACGAATGTACCCGCGCCGCGCCGGCGTTCGACGACTCCCTCGCGTTCCAGGCCGACAAGAGCATGCCGAGCCGTCATCAGGCTGACCTTGTGAGTTTTAGCGAGTTCGCGCTCCGAGGCAACCGCATCTCCTGGCTTCAGACGAGCGGATGCGATTCGGTTGCGGATCTCTTTCTGGATTCTTTGGTAAACGGGAGTCCCGTTGCTATGGTTCCCAGGCATATTTTTCCCCGACAGCTCTGGCGACAAACTCGCTGACAACCGGATTCTCCGAAGCATTCAGTTTTGGGTGCACCCACTCGGGACAGCTTAAGCTATATAGCTCACCGTGACTCCAATGTAAAGCCCAAACCTCGACGTGAGTGGGCTTCTGTGTTTCGTGATGGGAGCCAATCGCTATAGCGCATACGATGGCCAAAGACGCCCCTGGCAGAATGCAATTCCGCGTGATCTGGCTCTATAGTTCTGCTCAAAAGCTATGGCAATTCACTAAGACTTTACAAATATCGCGCACTCGCTGAGTTCTCCGACCCCTGTTTCATGGGGTTCGATCCTCTTAAAGTCTTATTCCAACCCGGGAAGCCTAGATAAAGCGTAATGGCGCGTGCTTTAGGGTTTTTCCACAGCTCCCTGAATTTTCTTCTTGACCATGCACTCCGACGTGCTATATAGCATAATTGATTCGGATTACTGGGCGAACTGTTACGCCTATGCCGAAGTGTCTTTTTGAGGAGGCGCGGTAATGATGAACGGAATGAAAAAGAATCTGGCGGGGCACGCAGTGGCAAAGACGCTGTTTTCATGTCTGGCGGTCTGCGTAGCTATTTTCGCCTTGTCGGCGGTGGGTCTCACACAAGAGTTGGCGGCCACTCTTACGGGCACGGTAACGGACCCCAGTGGCGCCGTGGTAGCCGGCGTCACCGTCCTGGTTCACAGCAATGACACTGGCGCGGACGTCCGCTCTGTGACCACCAGCAATACCGGAAGTTTCAATATTACGAATCTTCCGGCGGGCCATTACACGGTGACGGTCAAGAATGAGGGATTTCAAACATACGTGGCCAAGGACGTCGTGCTGAACGTCGCTGAAAAGCACACGCTCGACGTTGCATTGACGACTGGCAAAGTCAGCCAAACTGTCGAAGTGACGGCGGAAAACACAGCGATTCAAACCACGACGGCGGAAGAGTCCGGAACGGTCACCGGCGACCAGGTTCGCGAGTTGGCCCTCAACAACCGCAACTTCGAACAGCTCATCCTATTGCAACCGGGCGTGGCCAATCAATTGCCGGACAAGGTCGGCTTCGGTCTTGCGAACAACACCTCGATTTCAGTGAACGGAGCTCGTACCGGGGCGAACAACTATACCGTCGACGGTGCTGACATCAATGACAGCGGTTCCAACGGGACGCTACTGAACACCCCGAGCATTGATGCCATCCAGGAGTTCACCCTGGAGCGGAGCAACTACGATGCAGCGTTCGGACGCAGCGGCGGTGGTCAAGTTGTGGTGGCCACTAAGACTGGGACCAACGAGTTCCATGGTAGCGCGTACGAATTCAACCGGAACAATTATTACAATGCGAACACGTTTGGCGGCCGCGCCTCGATCGCTGCGGGCAATCCGCTGTCGGCGGGCAACACAGTTCCGATTGAGCGCTACAACGACTATGGGTTTACGCTCGGAGGCCCGCTGTTTATTCCCAAGGTATTCCATCCGGCCAAAGACAAAACGTACTTCTTCTGGTCCGAGGAGTGGCGCAAAGCGAGTACGCCCGGCACCAACGACATCAACGTGCCGACTACTGCGGAGCTCGGAGGTACGTTCACAAGCCCGATTCCGGTCGCACCGGCTGGCTGTGTGACCACATCCGGTGGCGCTTCGACGATCTCGCCGTCCTGCTACAGCGCGAACGCCGCTGCTTACCTGACAGCCTTCATGGTACCGAACCCAGCCAACAACGCCGCGGGAAACCAGTTGATCACGAACTACAGCGAGTTGAACAACTTCCGTCAGGACATTATTCGCCTTGATCAGAACGTTGGCGACAGAGTCCGCATCTTCGGGCGTTACATGGAAGATGTTGTGCCGCAGAACGCGCCCTTTTCCCTCTGGGGCGGCGGAAACTACCCTGGGGTAGAAACCACTTCGATCAATGCTCCGGGGCGCAATCTGGTTCTTAACGCGACCATGAACCTCTCCTCCAAGGTGGTTAACGAAGTTGAGTTCGTGGATGCCTGGGGAGCAATCAACGCAGACCTCAGTGGAATTGCAAATTCACCTGCGTTCAACGGTCAACTCACCAACAATACGGCTTACCCCGACCCGTACGGACGCGCACCGAACGTCAACATTAGCGGACTCACTGGTTTAGGGAACGGAAGTGCGCCTTACTTTGAGCGGAATATCGACAAGAACATTTTTGACAATCTTTCTATCCAGCATGGGAATCACACCATCCGCACCGGGTTTACTGCGATGTGGATGCAGAAGACGGAAAACGGCGACGCCGGCGCCGCAAGTTTTAATTTCAGCGGTACGAACGGCAATCCGGCATTCGCCAACTTCCTGCTGGGGCAAGCCGATAGCTACAGCCAGGTGAGCAAGGATACAATCCCGCATCTGAGATATCTGAACTTTGAGTTCTACGTGCAGGATGATTGGAAGATCACTCCTCGACTGACGCTGAATGCCGGCATACGATACAGCTATTTCCCCTCGCCGACGGACAGCAACAATACTTTGAATAACTTCGATCCCACCTTGTACAGTGCGGCCAATGCTGCGGTCATTGATCCCGTCAGCGGGAACATGACTGGAGTGACTGCGGCCGGAAATCCTGTCGACGCGGCAACTTACGCGAATGGGCTTATCTTTCCAACGGGCGCCGCTTGCAGTGCGGCTCAGGCCATCGGCCCCACTGTAACTTGTTCTCCCTTCGGAAGCCGCGTCAATCCCAATTCCAATAACAACTGGGGACCACGGCTCGGTCTGGCTTATGATCCGTTCGGGGACGGTAAATGGGCAGTACGTGCCGGGTTCGGCCTCTTCTATGACCGCTCGCTCAATGGCATCTGGGAGCAGAATGCGTTCCAGGATCCTCCTCTGGTTCAGACCACGACCGTAACCAACACTCCCCTCACCAGCAGCCTGAATTTGTTCGATAGTCCGCTCGGCGGGTCATTGGCAGGTCCGCCCCTCGGGCCAACCCACCTAGTGACTACCGGAACGCCGGCATTTAAGGTTCCCGGCTACCTTGATTACAACCTGTCGGTACAGCACGAGATCATGCCAAACACTGTGCTCGAAGTCGGCTACGTGGGGACAAAGGGTACCCATTTGTTGGGCGACGTCGACATCAATCAACCGACCGTTGCCGCACGCTTGGCCGATCCTACGGCAGACGTAAATGCAATTCGGCCCTATCTGGGTTATGGGGCGATCACGGCTCGCCTCCCGGTATTCACCAGCAACTACAACTCGTTGCAAGTGTCGTTAAATCGGCGCTTCAGTAAAGGGTTAACCCTGGAAGTCGGCTATACCTGGTCCAAGTTCCTCGACACAAATCCGCAAGACCGGAGCCTGGCGACTTACAATACCTACGACTACAAACAGAGCTACGGGCCATCTACGCTCAATACACCGCAGATGCTTGTGGTTAGCTATGTATACGATCTACCGTTCCATGGAAGCCAGAGTGGCCTTGCCGGCCGAGTCCTCGGCGGCTGGGAATTTTCTGGAATCACCACCATCCAGTCTGGTCAGTCCACCACGATCACTCAGAGTGGGGATCCATTTGGCGCGTTTCCTAATGGTTTAGGAATGCTCTCGCCCGGCGATACGGTCCAGATTCGCGCCGATCAGATTGGTGACGCTAACGGACCGAAAACCGCAACTGAGTTCTTCAACACCACAGCATTTGCGCCGGCAGCAGGACACTTCGGAAGTTCTCGTCCAGGCTCAATTCTCGGTCCCGGGTTGCAGGTTTGGGATATGTCGCTGATCAAGAACATAAAGTTTGCCGAGCGCGTTGGCCTGCAACTGCGCCTCGAAACCTTCAACACCTTCAACCACGGAAATCCCAGCGGGATTGATACAAACGTGAGCGATAGTACCCTCTACGGCGGCGGCGGCACATTCGGCACCGTTACTGGATGGCACGATCCGCGTAACGTACAAATCGGAGCCAAAGTTAACTTCTAACCGCTCAACGGCAAAGCGCACGCCAGAGTTCGGCGTGCGCTTTGTTTTTTCTGACCCATCCCGGGGATCACTTGCCCTGCCGCTCTGACTTCATTGACTCTGGATCTTCTTGATGGACTCGGTCTTCGCTTTCTCCTGGATCTCGATTGATAATCTTTGCTCCTTCGTCGCTTCCGCGGTTTGTCCCAGCCGGCGCAGCACCGTTCCCAGAACGAAATGTGCCTGGAAGTAGTTGGGATCGATCTGGATGGCTTTGCGAAGGGCCTCGACCGCCGCATGGGGATGTTTCAGCGCGATTTCAGTCTTCGCCAGGAAAAATAGGGCTTCTGTGTAACGCGGATTTACCGCCAGAGCTGCGCGAAAGTGAGGCTCGGCTTCCTCGGGCTGAGAATTAGCAAGAAGGATCTGGCCAAGAATGCAGTTCGAGACCGGATCGCTGGGGAAGCGCTGCAGTTCTGCTCGGAACTCCTTCTCGGCAAGTTCGGCCTCACCCTCTCGCCAATACTCGAAGCCCAGACCAGAATGCACGCCCGTGAAGTTGGGGTCGGCAGCCTCCGCTGCTTGATATTCCTTGATGGCCTCCGGTCGCTGCGACATCTCATCGTACGCGGTGGCCATCATGATGTGGGCGGACGCCGAGTTCGGATTCACCTGCATGATTCGAGCGAACACGCTCGTCAGAGCCTTGTAGTTCTTCGTCCTCAGGTACGCCTTGCCGAGCATGTCGAGGGTCTCCAGATCAGATGGCTGTGCCTGGTTGGCGCGTTCCAGATAAGCCGCCGCTTCTGCATATCGATCAAGAGCAAATAGGGACAAGCCGGACAACTCGAGAATCTGAAAATCTGTCGGGTACTGCGTCGCCATAGGTCGAAGCAAGTGCCATGCCGCCGCGTACCGTTGGGCTTTGAAGTAGGCAATCGCAAGATTTCTCTCAGTGGCAGTATCGGAGGGATGGATCTTCAGTGCCTCTTCATACAGAGGGATTGCCGCAGCAGGTTTTCCCTGGCGTGCCAGCACGATGCCCAGGTTATTCAACGCAACCAGCGAGTGTGGATCGATGGCCAATGCCTGCCGAAGGGCCTCAGCGGCGGAGCCTAGTTCGCCTTTGTGCATCGCATCCGCGGCGCGTTCCAGATCGGCGTGCAGTTGTACTTCCCTGTCTTTCGGCGGCTGGCTATCGGACGAGCCTCCCGTTTGTGCAGCAGCCCAGCCAGCAATCAGCAGCGACAATGCGCAAATCCTGGCCATCCGATGGACGCGAATCTGAACTCGCATACTCAGATTCTAGCCCAGGGGTCGATGTGACTGTGCGTTCCAGTTCTCGTTCTAACTGTGACCTGCCTGCATAACCCCTGCCGATTTGCTGAGTCGATTCAGGAGGAACTGCGGCGCGACTCGGCTCATTAGGTTCAAAACGTTGCTCATGCCTGGACGGATTTCCAGCTGATTTCTCTTGAGTCCTTTGATCGCATGACCGACCAGCGTCGCCACGTCCATCATGCGGACACCTTTTACATCCTCAGTGCGTATATCGCCAGTAAACAGCGGAGTCTGAGTCATGGGAGGAGCCAGTTCAAACACTTTGATCCCGCAGTTCCTGAGTTGGACACGTTGCGATTTGGTATAGGAATGCAGCGCAGCTTTTCCGGCGCAATAGATGGGGGCAATCGGGAACGGGACAAAAGCGAGCCCGGACGACACGTTTACGATGGCGGCTCCCGCTTGCGCCTTCAGGTGCGGTAGAAATTGTTTCACCATGCGGATCGGCCCAATAAGGTCAGTCTCAATCTCCCGACTAATGTCTTCCAAACCATTCGCCGAATCCTCTCTGCCGCGAAGAAGATTGATCTTGCGCATGATACCCGCGTTGTTAATGAGGACGTTCAATGCTGGAAATTTCTTGATGACAGCATCGAAAAGGATAGGAATTGCTTTCGAGTCGGTTACGTCGCTTTGAAATGTGTGTATGCCTGGAAGGCTTCTTTGCACTTGGTCAAGCCTGCTCTGGTCTCGTCCCGTAATAACTACGCTGTTGCCTCGCTTGAGAAGTTGAGCGGCAAACTCAAACCCGATGCCGCTTGTGCCGCCCGTGATTAAGATCGTATTCCCTGAGAGTTTCATTTTACGATGCCTGGCGCAGAAAGCACTCCCACCTAGATCTAGCGGATGAAACGGATGCCCGGAGCTCTGAATTACTCATGATTGTTTTCCTTGAGCTGCAACTAAACAGCTAAAGACGAAGAGCAAAATCCGTCACGCCCGGCATTGCGAATGAAGATTGCGCCAGAGCCCTATTTTGCAATGGCTGTGCCGAAAAAACCTCACACGTACAGCTACGCAGTCCTTCCTACGGGGTGCGGCTTGGCTGGCTGATAACCGCCCGGAACTGTCCTTGCTGAAATGTTCAGACGATTCCAGCCATTTATGGTTACGACAGCCAGAGTGAGATCCGACAGCTCCTTGTCGTTGAAATGTTGACGTACTTGCTCATAGACCTCGTCAGGCACGTGGCCATCGGTGATCAGCGTAAGTGCTTCGGTCCACTCCAAAGCAGCGCGTTCCCGATCCGTGTAGAAGGGAGATTCACGCCAAGCATCCAACGAATACAGACGTTGCTCAGTTTCTCCGCTTGCCCGCAAATCCTTCCAGTGCATATCCAGACAGTACGCGCAACCATTGATCTGCGATGCGCGAAGGTCCACCAGCGTGAGCAGAGATCCTTCCAGGCCGCATTCGTGGAGATACTGCACCATCCCTAGCATGGCTTTGAATACTCCAGGTGCCTCTTTGACATAATTGAAACGGGCTTCCATAAATCCTCCTTCAATTGATGCATCTCCGATTAATTCATTCCCTGTGGAGCAAACATAATCAATGTTGCTGCGTTACAGCGAAAACACTGATTTTAGCTGTTTGGATGTTTGCTCCCAAGTCCACGACTCGCCTAATGCGCCACAACCATCGGGAACTTTTCATACAGTGAACACCTGAGTCGCGGCCCGGACGCGAGCTGGCGACTGATCGAAAAAATAGATAATGTGGAACCCCACGGAACTGAGGAATAGATGAGGACTCCTTTCATAGCAAAACACAGGAGGATGAAATCATAGTCAATACTGCAAGCGATACTTAAGTCTTGAGTGCCGGCGCCAGAACGGATGGACTATTTCTGGCGCATGAACGCGCTCGTCGAAGTTTGGATTTCGAATCGTCGAGGAGCGCTCGTCACAATCTGAACTTTCGCGAGCGCTCGGATATTCCCTCTGACTTTTAAGAATTCCGATTTGGCAGGAGTGGCTCAGTTATTTTCTGATGTGGCCAACGGCTTCGCGTTGGTCGCCATAGTGACCCACGAAAGGCATGCTTGGTGGCTTGCAGTTCCCGCCCAAGGCTTCCCTGTTCGTTCGTAGCAAGGGCTTTTCAGTACGGGATCAGCTATACAGACGATAAAACGGATAACAGCTCTTACTCGGAAGCAAAACCCTCCATGCCGACCCACAGTTGCGCCAGGAGTCGCAGATTCTTCTTGTAAGTACGAGTAGCTGTGAACTCTCTTCCTCCCCGCACCCGGACCACGTACTCGCCTGTGGACAATGGATGAATCTCTTCAACCAATGCCGCGTTCACCAGAACCGATCGATGAATTCGCACAAACCCATGCAGCTTAAAGTTTTCCTCCATGGTGGAAATAGATTCTCGGAGCATGTGAGAGCTTGAAGTATGCAATAACGAGACATAGTTTCCTTTGGCTTCAACCGCAATAACGTCCGCCGCATCGATGAATAGAATTCTTCCTTTGGCCTTTATCGCAATCCGCGCCGACGTGCCGATCGCGGCCGTCCGGGTCTGGATTGCTCTGCTGTGACTTATCGCTTGCCCTGCTGTGCTTTGCCCAAACCCAACGGTCAATGGCGCACGAATGTGCTGGTCCGAGAGCTCGATCGCCTCGTCAGCTGCTGTTTTCCCAAAAGCTGCGCTCACATGCTCACGGTGTGTTCTGACGGAAGTGACGGGCAAGTTTGGCTGCCCCAGGTCTTCATAGGTGGCCTTTGCGACTTTACGAATATGCAGATCGCCGCTATCCAAAGGACCTCCGTTACCAGTTTCGTTACTGCTACAGGCCCGAAGTCCATCATGAGCTAGTGCGGCAGTCAACCGGCGTCCATTCTGTGGTCTTACCTGATCCTGGCTGGGTCGGCCGTTCCATCCGACCACCAACCCGCCGGAACCATGAATACGTTAATTGGTTCCGGAGCGCCTCCGAACTGTGGGTTCAGCATGACGGGGGACATGGGCAGATCTGCGCCCCAGGTGGCGCCGTCCATGAGTGGCGTGTAAAACATCAGGTGAGCCATCCAGTTGTGGTGGTCGTTATCGGAAAGGTACTGGTCCTTTGACATCATGTAGGACATGGCTCCAGACTCCAGGGGCGGCAGCTCTTTCTTTATGAATGTCTTGATGCCGTCGATGATCTGGGCTCTGGATTGACCAGCCAAGACCATCTGCGTTCTTTTATATGTCAGCGGCAGGATGGAGCGGGCAGCCGGCGGATTGAAGCAGATCGGACCTCGAATTTTAGGGTTCCAAAAAACAGAGAATTCACCATCGAATGGGCCCATCCACCCTCGCTCCACGAGGCACACGAAACCATTCTTGCCCTCGACGGCAGTCTCATATCCGTGCGGCCCAAGAACCAGAATCTTTGCATCGTGGGATAGGGAGTCTGGAGCAGCACTTCGTGCTAGGGCTATTTCGGCATTTCGATCCGAAATCAGGTACTGATCAAGCGGAGCCATGCTGGGATAAAGGGTTTTGGATTGTGCTTGCATTTGCGGGCTCGCACTCAGCGCAATAACAAGCGCGGAGCGCGCTAATCCGATTGTCTTGAGTGTCCATTGGCCCATCGAGTCCCCCTTCGGGGCGGATTTTAGGAGCATACAAGTCTTACGATCCGAACATTCCGCTAACGTGTTGTATCAATCATACCTACGAGTATGTATGTTATGCATTAAACGTTCACCGCGGCGCGGTCCGCGCCTCGAATTCCATTGCTGGCGAGAGCCGTCAATAGCCGCAACGGTAAACGTGACTAGCTACAAAATGCTCCCAGTCGGCCCGTCTATCGCCTAATCCGACTTGGCGTGCAACCGGCACGCGTGCCAGGCTTTGCGGGCAATAAAAGAGCGACTATGTGCGGCCTGCCGCGCGTGCCCTGCGTCGTGCCGGACGCAGTGACTCGATTTGGCCACTCACCCTTCTTTGGCCTGATTCCATCATCCGCGGATCCTGCGAATTCTTCCCTAAAACGACGTACCCTTCCCATGCGGCCATCAAGAATGTAGCCATTTCATTTGCGTCTATGTCACCTCGCACGATCCCGCGCTTCTGTCCGGCACGCAGTGCGTCTGCCATCGCGTCGTGCCAGTGCTTATAAATGCGTGCTGTTCTTCTGCGAAATCCTTCATCAATGCCGGACATCTCCTGAGACAAGTTAAGCAGAGGGCAGCCACGTTGAACGTCTTCTCTTTTGAGAGATTCGGCTTGAATGATGCGGACCAGAACCTCGATGGGGTCTTTCGCGTTCCGTAAAGGCTGCACCCACTTGTGGTGAAGGTTACTCGCGATGACCTCGTCCACCACCGCGTAGCCGAGGGCCTCTTTGTTGTCAAAGTGGTAGTACAGCGCCCCCTTGGTGACGCCCGCTGCCGCCAGGATGGCATCGAGGTCGGCGCTGCGATAGCCCGAGCGGTAAATCTCTTCGAAGGCAGCCTGCAAGAGGAGTTCTCGAGTGCGTTCTGGATCCCGAGAGATCGGCCGTCTGCGCCGGGATCGTTTTCTAATAGCGTACATACCGACCAGTATGCATGTTCCGCTCGGCAGCGTCAAGTTCAAGATGAATCGCCGGAAATCGGGACCTTTTCAAAATTCACTTCCCGTTTGGTGTAGTCCCACACGATGCAATGACAGACGTACAGACGCGAACTTCAGGTGCGGCAGATACGCTTGTGAAGTTGTCTAGTTGGCATCCCGCATTTCATAACTTCAGCTCTGACGGCTGTTGTAACCGATTGAAAACTTGACTACCAAGCTTTGGTTTGCTGATTGCAACACTCACGTCGTGGAAGTGTTGAGTCTATTTTCCCTGGTTAGTCCCGACACTCAATTTCTCGGTGGGAGGATGCAATGCACATCCGAATGGTGAAGTTGGCTTTGGTCCTGTTGTTAGTGGTTTGTCTGGGCAAATCTCTGCCCATGTGGGCACAGTCAACGTCAACCGGCAGCGTCGCCGGCTCCGTAACTGATACGACCGGCGCAGTGGTAGCGGGCGCGGTGGTAACTCTGACGGACATCGGGACCAATACTTCGCGCACCGCGACCACCAACGGGTCGGGGCGCTACATCTATGTTGACGTTAACCCAGGCATCTACAGCATTGCAGTCACCAAGGCGGGATTTGCAACCACCAAGAGCGACAACCAGGAAATAAAAGTTGGGGCCAGTCTCACGCTCAATCTCTCCCTGCAGGTGGGCGGGGCGAATGCGGTGGTGGAAGTGACTACCGCCGGCACAGAACTGCAGACCATGAATGCGACCGTAGGCAACACCATCACGAGTCTCACTTTGGACAATCTGCCAAGCCTTGGCCGCGATGTCAGTTCATTCGTCGAGTTGCAGCCCGGCGTGAGTCCCGATGGCAGCGTGGCGGGCGCGGTACTCGATCAGAGCTACTTCTCGCTGGACGGCGGCAACAACAGCAGCGACATGGACGGCAGCCAGAACGTGTACTTCACCAGCATGGCGGGCGACCCGACCGGCGGTGTCGCCACTCAGGCTAACCTGGGAGTAGCACAGGGCGGCGGGCCCACGGGCGTGCTGCCCACGCCGCAGGACAGCGTCGAGGAGTTCAAGGTGAACACCGCGGGCCAGACCGCCGATTTCAATAGTTCCGCCGGTTCCGAAGTGAAGGTGGTCACCAAGCGCGGAACCAATGCCTGGCACGGAACTGGATACGAATATTACAAAGACAACAACTGGTCATCGAACAGCTGGCAGAATGATTTCAACAACGTTCCCCTGCCAAGCTTCCATTACAGCCGCTTCGGCGGTGCGATCGGCGGCCCGCTTGTCCCGAAGGAGATTCTCGGGGGCAAGACTTATTTCTTTGCCAATTACGAAGGTTTCCGTTTCCCCAACTCCGAAACCATCAATAGGCTCGTCCCTTCGCCGGCATTGATAGCGGGAAACATAACCGATCCCGTAACTGGCGTCGTGACCTCCTTGGCAAGCATCGACCCACGTGGAATCGGAATCAACCCCCTGGTTCAGCAGATATGGCAGAAGTATGAGCCCCAATCGAACGCGGCCTGTACGCTCAACGAATGCGACGGCGCCAACGAACTGGGCTTCACGGCCAACGTTGCCCTGCCCACGATCAGCAACTTCGCCGTGGGACGCGTGGACCATGATTTTGGTGCCAAGTGGCACTTCATGTCGAGCTATCGTTGGAACAAGCTGACCTCCAGCAACGATAATCAGATCGACATTGGCGGCTTCTTCCCCGGAGACACGCTAGGGGTCCCAGCTTCCATATCCAAGGGGCCGCTGCAGTCACATATGTTGGTAGCGGCGCTGACCACCAACATCAGCACAAACACCACCAACGACTTCCACTATAGCTTCCTGCGTAACTGGTGGGCATACGCCCGGCAAGGAGATACCCCGCAAACGCCCACGCTGGGCGGAGCATTGGAAATCTATAGCGGCCAAACCGCCGGCGAACAGCAGGATTTGGGACCCTATAACGTAAACACGCAGAATACCCGCAACCGAATCTGGGATGGCCACGATCAGATGATTCGCGACGACATTTCCATGTTGAAAGGCAACCACCTGCTCCAGTTCGGAGGTACCTATCAACACAACTGGGATTACCATCAGCGCACCGATAATGGCGGTGGTATCAACTACCAACCGGTGTATGAGTTGGGCAACGGGGACCCCGGATCGGAACTCGCGTCCAATCTATCGATTTGCAATGATCCCAATATCCCCAGATGCCCCTCCCTTACCGCCGCGGCGCTGGGCATCGTTTCCATCGCCCAGACCGTCTATACCCGGAGTGGCTCAAATCTGACTTTGAATCCTCCGCTGACACCGGCATTCGACAAGAGCACTATTCCTTATTACAACGTGTATTTTAGCGACACCTGGCACATGAAACCAACGTTCACTCTGACCTACGGGTTGGGCTGGACGCTGGAAATGCCGCCCGTGGAGGCCGCAGGCAAACAGGTTGAACTCGTAGATCAGTCAGACGAGCCAATTTCCGCTACATCCTACTTGGCAAATCGGAAGAAGGCTGCGCTTCAGGGCCAGGTCTACAATCCCGAAATCGGTTTCGCCCTGGTGGGCAACACCGCGAATGGGCTGAAATATCCGTACAACCCATTTTACGGCTCGTTCAGCCCTCGTATCGCCGCAGCTTGGAACCCGCACTTCGACAGCGATTCGCTGGGCGGGAAGCTGTTCGGCCGCGAAGACACGGTTGTTCGTGGTGGCTACGGCCGCGTCTTTGGTCGTTTGAACGGCGTGGATCTGGTGCTGGTGCCGCTGCTGGGCACGGGCCTCATGCAGCCGGTTCAGTGCGTCGGCAGCGCCTTCAGTAACGGCACCTGCGGAAACACAGAGAACACAGCCACGCCGTTGACGGCTTTCCGCATCGGCGTGGATGGCATGACCGCGCCACTGCAGCAGCCCAGTGCCACGCTGCCGCAACCGGATTTTCCCGGTTACAATGCCATTTCAGCCGCTACCGCCGAGTCTCTCGATCCGAACTTCCGGCCCAACCAGGTGGACTCGTTCGACCTGACTATTCAACGGCAGTTGTCCCGCAAGATCACATTGGAACTGGGCTACATCGGGCGCAGAATCACTCACGAGTACCAACCCATTAATTTGAACGCGGTGCCTTACATGATGACGATGGGCGGGCAACAGTTCGCCCAAGCGTACAAGAATGTGGTGTTGCAATACTGTGGCGGCGTTACTGGACTGGCCGGGGGTGGTTGCGCGGCCAACGCGGCGGCGGTGACTCCGCAGCCGTTCTTCGAGGCGGCGCTGGCGAACTCGCCCACCGGGTATTGCAACGGGTTTACGAGTTGCACTGCGGCTGTTGTCTACAACGAAGGAGCTGCATCCAATGCGGGAAACCCCAATGCCACCGGTGCTCTCTCCAACGCTCAAGTGTGGAGCTTGTGGAGCGATTTGGATAGTGGGCCATTCAACTTTCCGCACAGCATGATGAACACAACCACTGGCCCTTTCGGACCCCAGATGACCTCGGGTGTTGGTGTCAATGCGAGCACAGGCTTCGGGAACTACAACGGTGGCTTCGCCTCCGTCAAGATGGCGGACTGGAGGGGATTGACGATGCAGTCGAACTTCACCTGGTCCAAGGCCCTGGGCACGGCGGCGCTGGTCCAGGCCACCAGTGAATTCACGGAGGACGATCCTTTCAACCCCTATACGATGTACGGCCAACAGGTTTTCAACCGCAAATTCGTCTACAACACGTTCTTTGTGTACCAGCCACCGTTCTATAAGGGGCAGCAGGGACTCATGGGACACGCGCTGGGCGGATGGACGTTCTCGTCTATCTTCACGGCCGGCAGCGGCTCTCCGATCGAGATGCTGACCACGACCGGAGGCGGTCAGGAATACGGCGCCGGAGATAACAGCAACTTCTTCGGTGATGAAAATGCGGTGCCGGTTGGACCGGTCAAATGCTGTCATGCCTACTACAACCAGCCCTCAAGCGGGTTGCCGGTCAATCTATTCGCGAACGGCACGGCAGCGATTAACAGCTTCCGTAATCCGATTCTGGGGTTGGATAACCGGGACGGTGGCACGGGCATTATCAGTGGCCTGTCCTACTGGAATATGGACTTCAGCATTAAGAAGAGCTTCCGGGTAACAGAGGGTGTCAGCATGGAGTTCCAAGGCGTGTTCGCTAACGTTTTGAACCACAACCAGTGGCTGGATCCGATTGGCAACTCTGCCGTCGCTCTGTTCGAAGGTGCGTCCGGTTTCGGCGCTTTGAATAGTGGCTCAGCGCAGGAGCAACCCGGCGGCAACCGGCAGATCGAGTTGGGCGCGCGCGTCCGCTTCTAACCTGGAGAAATTCGAGGCGCCACACGGCGTGTCACCTCGAACTAAACCGGTCCATAAAGCTTCCCTCCGGCCGCACCGCACAGGTGCGGCCGTTATTATTCACATGGCTGGCGCGTCAAGATCATGTATTCCCGCCTGACGGTCCGCATCTCCAACCATGCGGATGCGCTTTCACTGTCGAAGTGCGGTACCGGCAACTCCCTCGCAATTAGAGGCCAGCGCTTGCAGCACCGCTTGCAGCAGATCATCCACTCGATTCCAGCGTTCAGCGTCCATCAGAATTTCCACGGCTGATCTCGCGGAGGAGCCAGGCACGAGCCGTGCTCCAGTCGCGCATTACGGTGTTGGGTGAGACCTTGACCACCTCGGCGGTCTCTTCCACGCTCAATCCTCCAAAAAAGCGCAGTTCCACCACGCGCGCCTTTCGCGAATCGAAGCGGGCCAGAACCTCCATGGCATCGTCGAGTGCGACCAGGTCGTGCCCGCGACCAGGTCCAAGTACTGCCGTGTCTTCCAGAGGGACATGCTCCACTCCGGCCCCGCGCTTCTGGTTGCGGCGCCGCGCGTGGTCCACTAGAATCCGTCGCATGAGTTGCGCAGAAACTGCGAAAAAATGCGCACGGTTCTCCCAGCGCATCCGCTTGTAGTCAACCAATCGCAGATAGGCTTCGTTCACCAGGGCGGTGGCCTGGAGGGTGTGGTCGGCGCGCTCGCCACGCAGGTAGTGCCGTGCCAGGCGGCGGAGTTCGTCGTACACGATGGGGGCGAGCTGGTCCAGCGCAGTCCGGTCCCCGGCCGTCCAGGCCTGGAGTAATCCGCTGACCTCCGCAACCGGCGGCGTTTTCACTCTGTCCTCTCGAGATCCCGCGACTACTCCAGGTTCGCAGAATTATAGCCGCCAGGAAAGACCTTTCAAATAAGTAATCCCGACACTGATAGTTTTGCCCAGCCCTTTGCGCCTATTCAGATGAGAACACCAGAAGGCCGCCGGAAATGCGGTGGAGCGTGTGTTCTAAAAGGAGAAGCCATGAACTCGCCAAAGAATTTCCTGTCCCTGTTGTTTGTGGTCGCAATCTTGTCCGGACTGCTGGTTGGTCAGCAGGACTCGGAGCGGTCTGCGGCCGAAGTGCCTCGCCTGGTGAACTACTCCGGCAAGGTCACCGACGCGAAGGGCATCGTTCTCTCCGGCCTGGCCAGCGTTACTTTCTCGATTTACAAAGATCAGGTCGAAGGAGCGCCGCTGTGGATCGAAACTCAGAACGTTCAGGCTGACGCCAAGGGCGCCTTCACTGCGCAACTGGGCGCAACGAAAGGTGAAGGTCTGCCCCTGGATCTCTTCACTTCAGGCGAAGCCCGCTGGTTGGGCGTGCGTGTCAACGGCGGCGAAGAACAGCCGCGCGTGATGTTGTTGAGTGTGCCGTACGCACTGAAGGCGGGGGATTCGCAAACCCTTGGCGGACTTCCCGCCTCAGCCTTTGTGCTGGCTGCGCCGCCGAATGGCGGGGGGCCCGCTGCAGACTCCACCAGCGTCATCAACGGGAACGGCCCGATCCCCGCAGTCACCGGCACCGGAACCGCCGACTACCTCCCGCTCTGGACGAGCAGCTCGGGCGCGCTCGGAAACTCCGTGCTCTTTCAATCGGGCACCGGAACGACCTCTAGGATCGGCATCAACACTGCGGCTCCAGCCTCAACTCTCGATGTCAAGGGCGCCGCGACCGTGCGCGGGACCCTGAGCCTTCCGACGACGGGCGCGGCAACGGCGACGACGGGCAAGAACTCCCAACCCCTGAGTCTGACCGCCTCCGTGTTCAACAGCAGCATCGGGACCGCCGTGAATCAGACGTTCCGTCTGCAGTCCGAGACGGTCGGCAACAACACCTCTAATGCAACCGGATCCCTGAGCTTCCTCTACGGTTCTGGAGCCAATCCTCCCGCCGAAACCGGACTCAAGATCGCCAGCAACGGCAAAATCACGTTCGCAGCAGGCCAGACCTTTCCCGGCAGCGGCTCGGTGACCAGCGTCAGTTCCGGGCTCGGCTTGACCGGGGGACCGATCACGCGGGCCGGAACCCTGAGCATCGATACCTCGGTGGTACCGCAACTCGCAGCGGCCAACACGTTTACCACAAATCAAACCGTCAATGGAAACATCACCGCGACCGGAACCATCACCGGCCGCATCAACAGCTATTACATCACCAGCCCTTACATCTCAGGGATCAACAGCGCGAACAATGCGGCTGTGACCGGAGAGAACTCGAATCCAGTCACTAGCTCCAGTGGAGTCCTTGGCCTCACTTATGCGGCGAGTGGCACAACCTACGCCGTCCTCGGACAGAATTACGGCGGCGCCAATAACATCGGCACTCTCGGTGCCGGAGTCTTCGGGCTCGCGGGCCTAAACCGGAGCGTGACTGGTTCTTCGCTTAGCTCCCGGGCCGGCGTACAGGGGGACGGTGGCAACACCAACTCGTGGGGAGTGCTGGGAACGGCCGACAGCAACGCCGCAGGTACCTTCTACAACAACGGCGGCGGCAGCACCGTTTACACACTTGTGGCCCGCAATCTCGACGGCCCCCCTCTCTTCGTCACCAACCAGGCCAACGGCTCAGGTTGCTGGGTGGATGCCGGAGGCAGCATCAACTGCACCGGCTCCAAGAACGCGGTCGTCCCTGTCGATGGTGGACAGCACAGAGTAGCCCTGTCTGCCATCGAATCGCCCATGAACTGGTTCGAAGACTTCGGTTCCGAACAGCTGGCCAGCGGCGCGGCGATTGTCTCGCTCAAAGCAGACTTCGCCCAGACAGTAAACACCCGGCTTGAATATTACGTATTCCTGACGCCGCGCGGGGACTGCAAAGGTCTCTACGTCACGAACCAGACCCCAAATAGTTTCGAAGTTCGTGAATTGGGCGACGGAGCCTCCAGCGTGAAGTTCGACTATCGCATCGTTGCTTTGCGGAAAAACTTTGAGCCCATCCGTATGGCCGACCACACTCACGACCTCGACAAGCTGTCGAAACCTATGTCCCAGGCAACCCAGTTCTCGGACCCTAAACAGACCATTCCGTCATTGAAGAGGGAAGAATCGATGCCTCCATCCGCTCGTCAACACTAAATACCGCTTTCGGTCAGCGACTGAAACGAGGAGATTCATGAGACGCACATCTTGGCTGATTCTTACTTTGGCAATCGGATCGCTCGTGAACGCACAAGAATCCAGTTCCTTTCCCCCGGCACCGACGGTCGTCCCCAGGCTTATCAACTTTTCGGGCAAAGCGACCGACGTCCGCGGCAAAGCGATGAGCGGGACAACCGGCGCGACCTTCGCCATCTACAGCGAGCAATCAGGAGGTGCCCCCTTGTGGGTTGAGACACAGAGTGTCAAGGCGGACCTTCGGGGCGGGTTCGTCGCCCAGCTAGGGTCTACAAAAACCGATGGCCTGCCGCTGGATCTTTTCACTTCCGGCGAAGCCCGCTGGCTCGGCGTGCGCATCAACGGAGGAGAAGAGCAGCCGCGTGTGATGTTGTTGAGCGTTCCATACGCGCTGAAAGCGGGGGATGCGGCAACTATTGGCGGCCTTCCGCCGTCGGCGTTCGTGCTGGCCCCACCGCCAGTGGCCGTCGCCCCTGTGGCTGAGGGCACAACTTCGTATTCGGCGAGCGCTCCCTCGGCATCGTCGAACGTCACCACGTCCGGTGGCAGGGTAAACACTCTGCCGTTGTTCACCACTGCGACCAACGTACAAAGCTCAGCGATCACTCAGTCAGGCATCGGCGCGAAGGCACAGATAGGCATCAATACGACCACTCCAACGACCACTCTTGACATTCAAGGCGGCGCGGCGGTCCGTGGCACTCTGGTCCTTCCTGCCGCTGGTCTGGCGACAGCGGCGATGGGTAAGGCCTCCCAACCTATCAATATGACGGTCTCGACGTTCAACAGCGGCAGCAGCTCGGCGGTCGGGCAGACCTTCCAGCTCAAGGCGGAACCGGCCAATAACAACACCGCAACTCCCGGCGCGACGTTCAATCTTCTTTTTAGGCACGGCACGAATCTGCCGGCAGAGACCGGGTTCAGCATTGGCCAGAATGGAATCGTCAGTTTCAAGTCCGGGCAAACGTTTCCCGGCACGGGCACCATCACAGGTGTAATCGCCGGCAAAGGGCTCACCGATGGAGGTACAACGGGTAATGTGACGCTTAATCTCGATCTGGCGCAAGTGCCGCTCTTGGCCTCAGGCAACACGTTCACCGGCAATCAGACCGTGAACGGCAACCTCAGCGCGACGGGAGCTCTCACGGGCAGTGCCTTCCAGATTGGCAGCGACCTGTTTTCTTTTGGTTCGCTCGCGAATGGAAACTCATTTCTCGGTTTCGCGGGAAACACGACGACAACAGGAAGTTCCAACATCGCGGTCGGCGCGGGTTCGCTCAGCGGCAATACGAGTGGTGGATCCAACGTCGCTGTGGGGTACCAGGCGCTGCCAGTGAACACCACAGGTTCGTTGAATGTCGCCCTTGGCCATTACACCCTCTACCAGAATCTAGGAGGCAATGCCAACACGGCCGCCGGCAACGCAGCCCTATTCTTTAACACCAACGGAAATAACAACGCCGCTTACGGATCCGGGGCGCTTGGTTTCAATACCTCGGGTAGTCAAAACACAGCCGTTGGCGTGAGCGCCCTGGTGAACAATACAACTGGGAGTGGTAACACAGCCGTGGGCGCGAATGCGCTTCCACAGAGTTCGGCCAGTCTCAATACCGGAGTCGGTTTGGGAGCCCTATCAGCGCTCGCCCTGGGCATGGGCAACACCGCCGTCGGATACAACTCTGGACTCAACGACCAACAGGGAACCCACAACACCTACCTGGGTGATAGCGCCGGAACATCTGCCAATGTTGCCCTTTCCAACGCCACCGCGCTCGGAGCCAACTCTCTGGTCTCCGAAAGCAACGCTTTGATCTTAGGGGATAACGCCTCGGTCGGGATCGGTACGCCAGCGCCCTACCTGGACTATGGCCTGACAATCGACACCACCAGCTCGAGCAGGATCACAGGCGGAGTTGTCGTCAATGCCACCACCGGGAATCTTTATCTCGGCATGATCCAAGGCGTGCACAAGTTCAGAGTCGATATCTCCGGCACGGTTTGGGCGGACGGTGGATTTAATGCGAGCGGCGCCGACTTCGCCGAATCCGTCGCGGTTCGCGGCCCGCGCTCGGAATACGAGCCCGGCGACGTGCTCGAGATCGACCGCTCAGCTCATCGCGGCCTTACGCTCTCTCACCATCCCTATGCCACGCTGGTCGCCGGAATTTATTCGACCAAGCCGGGAGTGCTCGCGTCTCCGTACCACATCGATGACACAATCGCAAAAGACAGTGAAGTGCCTCTCGCAGTCATTGGCATCGTGCCATGTAAAGTCACGTCTGAAAACGGATTCATTGCACCCGGCGACCTCCTGGTCACGTCTTCACGTGCCGGTTACGCAATGAAGGGCACCAACCGCCGGCGCATGATGGGGGCTGTGGTCGGCAAAGCTCTCGAACCCCTGGCAAAGCGGACCGGGGTGATCGAAGTTTTGGTCACCTTGCAGTAAAGAGGGCGGCTTTCCGGCGTGCCACGTTGCGGTCACTCAGAACTGCTACATCGAAACCGCAGACTCCGGAGCCGCGGCGATGGAGCAATTTTACCGATCTCTCGGAGATGCACTAATCCGTACCGCTGAGGCATCGAAAAAATGCACCTGATGGGACAGGACGAGCAGGCAAGGGCAAGGAGCTAACTTGGACTCGAACATCTCGCTGAACCGAGCATAGAAGCCTATCTCGGCTCGAGAGTAATGGCGAGGACCATGACGTCCCGGTTGCTGGGCAGGCTTATGCTGCGTACCGCCTTGCTGTTGTCGAGATTGAAGGTATAGACAGAAGCGTAGAAGGCATGGGAGTCCCGATTGCCGTCGGAGGTGAGCCGATAAGGCATAGCGACCGCCGCGGATTCGCCTGTGAAGTTTCTGGGTACCGCCCAGTCGCTCAGACTCTGAGTGAAGGAAGATGATGTGCCATCGGCATAGGTGACAGTAAAAGTCTGCAATTCCTGATTGCCGTTGACACCCACAGCAAGAACTTTGACGCTGGTGAATTTTCGTTCCGGCAACGTCACGGTTTTCCCGGTGACTGCGTCGGGCGTGTTGGCCGGTCCAAGCTTGAACAAGACCCCGCCACCAATTTGCTCAGGGCCGAGCAGTTGTTCGGAGAAGGAATATCCGCCGCCATCCAGACTGGCTGCGGACGCAAATGTCGAGCCATCGTTATAAATGCCGGTGACATTGTAAAAAGCGGAGAGGTCAACGGGGACGGTGCCGGTTGCGACTGCTGTGACGGTCACGTTCGTTGCGACCTGGTGCGATAGGTTGCCCGAAGTGCCCGTGATTGTCACCGCGGCGGTGGCGGCCGGAGCGTCGCTGTCGGCGATCACTGTCATCGTGCTTGTTCCGTCCGACTGGGCGAACGAGGCTCTTACTCCACGCGGCAGTCCTGAAGCGGTCAGGTTGACGTTACCCTCGAAACTGCCTCGGGGAATGACGACCAATCTGAGTGTGGCGCTCCTTCCTTGCGAAAGCGATACGTTCGCCGACGACGCAGCAAGCGTGAAGTCGGCAGACCCGGCATGTGGAGACGGAAGTACATCGTAAAGCGGCTGCGCGGGCTTTACTTCCGGATTCTCCTCCGCCACCGAAACGGCGAGAATGCGGATCTTGTCATTGACCGGCAATTTCAGATCTTTCGCGCCCTGCGGCAAGTCAATCGCATACCCGAATAAATAGGAGTAACGATAGGAAACGTTCTCGCCCGCGGCATTGTGATGATGGCTGCAATACCAGGCAAGATCCGCGCGCTTGATGTATCCCGGCTTGAGGCCGATCATGTCGCCGTAGTCGTCATGCGACGTATCTTTGGAACTCCACTGCCGGTCGTCCCATTGGCCGATAAATCCGCCCCAGTCCTGAATGTTAAGTTCAACTTTCTTACCACCTATTTCGAAAGCCGCCTTCTGATCCCCGTCTGCCGACGCCGCCAACAGATATATGCGGTTGTATGAGCCGGCTGGCAGAGCGATTGTCTGACCTTTGGCGACCACTGCATTGGGCGTGCCAGTTTTTGCCGTCGCTAATTCGAAGTGAACATCGTCGAATGTGATTTGCGACGGCAACATTTCCGCCGGAAGCGAATTTCCTTTGCCGTCAAAGCCGCCTTCGGAGCGCGATCCATCGTTACTCGCAGTTGCAAGGTCATAGTGCAGTGTCACGGGAGTGGACCGGATGCTCGTGACGCTCGTGTCAGGGTTGGAAAGCTTCAGTGCGAATGTGCGCGGCTGATAAGCGCCGAAAGAGGTCACCACTGCGCCGGCCCTTACGGTCGCGGGACCAATTGCCTGTTCCTGCCCGTTTACTTCGCGCGCAGCGATGACCGGCGCGGCAAAAGAAATTCGAACATCGGGCTCTGGTTTGCCGTCGAGTTCAACGGCACGTACGATGACTTCGTCACTCAGTTCTGCTTTCTTCAGGGCGAGGATTCGTATCCGCGAACTGTTGACCTTCAGCAGGGAGAACGACCGTCCAAGATTGCCAGAGTGTTTCGTGGTCTCGAACGCCACCAACGGTGAGTTGAGACGTTGCGCCTGCCAATCAGTCTGCCCCTCCCTCCAACCCGCCGCGTGTCCTGCGATGCCGTAAACGAACTCATGATGACCGACATCCTGCGTGCCCTGGTCGGAGTAGCCTCCAGTCGTGCCCGGAGTTCGAATCAACGTCAGCCGCACAGTGTTGTCGTTGGGTTTGTCGGATCCGTTCTTGCAATCGGTCAGGATCGTCGCACCGAATTCGCCGCTCATGTCAGTGAGGTCGATCCATTGGTGTGACGGCACTTCGAACTTTTTGGGCTCCGCGGTGGGACGTTCAATCGTGCCGATATCCCAATTGTAGGTGGCCATGCGGTTCGACGCAGTGAGAGGAAACGCCGCTTTGAGATTCGACTCCCGCGTGTTCCAGTCGATCACGTTGCTGAACTCGACGCGCTTTCCTGCGTCTCCGGCGGAAAGACGGATGGTCTGCACGAACCGTGAGCCGGCAGTCTCCCGTGAGACTTCGATGGCTACGCGCACCGGTCCGTCTTCAACCACTCGAATCTGTGCTGGACCGGAGACGAACTCTTTCGGAGCCGCCTGTTCCTGATCCCAGTCCATGTTCCAGGCCGGCCATTGCTGGGGATTGTCATATGAAATAGCTAGCCGAGCGGGTGCCGAAAGCAGTTCTTTGCCGATTGTCTTGTCAAAGATGCTGGCCACGTCGCCGTCTAAATTCAATTTCACTCTGTAATACTCGTTTTCCATGCCATCTTTTGAAACGCGCAACTGCGGCTTTGAGGCTTCTACTCCGGGCTGCACGTCATAGACGGCATATCCAACGGACGGGACATTCGCGAGGAAGAGAATCCTGCCGTCTGAGACTTGCGCGGGAACATCCTTGCCATCAGGTCCAAGCACGCGGACGTTTTTCGGAGTGCCTCCAGGAAAATCGAGGCCGGCTTCGACGACATCCTCGCGCGCGATGTTAAGCGAATTGAAGACAACGAGAGGAATTCCCTTGGCTTGGGTATCGAGCGCTGCCGCAACTCCTTCGGTAGCGTTGGTCAGCACGTCAGCGAACTGGTTCATGGCGATGACGTCGTCGTTCCAAGCGAACTCGTAGGATCTTGGAGTGGCAGTTCCTGCCGCGATGTCATGAAAATGTCCACCCATGACCAGCGTCCACGCATCATTCAAGCGATCGAGCGGATAGGGCCTCGTGCCCAGCCACTGCGCCGCGATCGATGATTTCTCGGCGGCATCTGCGAGCAACTCTTCTTTTCGCAGCCAGCGCTTCTGGTATCCCTGGGAAGTCAAAGAACCGGCGGAGTGATTGGTCAACTCCATTTCGCCCGTATAACGGGGAAGACCCGCCGCTTGCGTGGGCGTGATATCGAGAAACATCTCGTCTGCCTTTGCGGAGACAACGTGCACTGGACCGTCACCGACTTTCACCACAGGCCACTCGGGGTGGGCTCGTCCCTGGGGGAAAAATTGATCTTCGGGGGGCAGGCTGGTGCTTCCGTCGGTGACGATCGCTTCGAGCCGCTTCACCGATTCTTCTTCGGGGGTCCCGCCGATGTCCCCGGTGCCGTAGTAGTGATAGTCGGTGAAGACGCCACTGATTTTGCCGTTCTGCTCGACGCGTGCCGCCCAGTCATCCTGATATCGCTGAGATGAGCGGTCTCGCCGCGAGCGCGCTAGAGCAGCCTGCTCGCTGCGCAGACCGAAGAATTCCTGGGCATCTTTTTGACTGTAGGACTGGCCATTCTGCTCCTGCTGTTGCATTTTCCGCTGCAACTCGCCAATCTTTTTCTGCACATCTTCGAAGGCAGGGTTGGGCGGTTCGGGTGGCAGCGGCTTGCTAAGATCGCTGTCGATCGCGCTGCCGTAACTTCCCGGGTTGAGCCCAGCCAGAACACTCTCGCCATCCGGCCCCACCCAGACTCCAACGTTGAACGGCGTCCCTTCCGGAGTTTTCTCGAGCGACTGCGGGCCTCCGCCCGGGGCCGAAGATCCCCATATGAGTTTCTGGGTGGAAAATCCTTTTACACCGGAGTGCGCCAGAATCGTCGGCAGCGATGCGGGAAATCCAAAGCAGTCGGGCAACATGTATTCCGCGCTGGCCGTGCCCAACTCTTTGCGGAACCAGTTGTTGCCGTAAAGAATCTGTCGGATGATGGCTTCTGCGCTGGGCGCATTCACATCACCCTCTTCCATGGACGATCCAGCGGGGAACCAGCGGCCTTCGTCAACGTATTTTTTCAACTTCGCGAAATCGGCAGGGAAATACTCCTTCATGAATCGGTAGCGATTGGCGCCGCTGAAATTGAAAATGTAATGTGGATACTTGTCGAACAGCTTGAAGTTCTCTTCCATCGTCTTGCGAATGTATTCGTCGATGACCTGCGGGTACTCCCATCGCCATTCAGTATCGAGATGCGCATAGCCCACTACATAGAGAGTCGGTTGCTTGCTGAGGTCGGGCTTTTCCGGGCCCTGGGCGCGAGCCGTGCTGGAAGGAATCAAGCAGGACAAGACGGCGACGATGCAAGTCGCGCGGAGGCTTTGCATTGTTATTTCTCCGAATGAAATCTACGAAGACGCAAGTCCTTTGAAAACTTGAGACAGGCGAAAACTGAACCCTTGGCCTGTCACGTCATCTTAAAGAGTACAGGTGTTGGCGCGTGAGCCTTCCTGTTAGTCATGCTCTGCCAGCCATGCACTGCGAGGATTTAGTTCACAGTGATGGTCACCGTCGGAGCCGTGTTGGTCTGAGCCGCGGCGCCGGCATCTTTCCCGGTAACGGTGATCGTGTAGCTGCCCGCGGGAGTGCCGGGGTTACCTCCCCCACCGCCTTTATTTCCGCCTCCTCCGCACGCGGGCGCGACGGTCATGCCGACCAGAACGAGCCCGAGCAGAAGGAAGCTCAATAGTTTCTTCCTGCGCGGATCTCGGGGTCCAAAGCTCACGCCAATCAATGTGAAGCCGAGAATTGGCAGCAGCATTGCGTAAATCGTTTCCCGATGAGCCAGGACTGCAGAAGGCCCCACAGTACTGAAAGTCACCGTTGCGCTCCCGCCGCTGCTGGTCACCGTCACCGGACTGGTGCTCCCGAACGAGCACGTCGGCGCGGGAGAGACTACCGGAGCGATGCTGCACGACAACGTAACGCTGCCTGTATATCCGTTCGCCGATGCTAGGGTCACGGTCGCCTGCGACGAACTCCCAGGGCTGATCGAAGCTTGGGTCGGCGCTCCTGCCGAGAGCGAATAGCTGGCGGGCGCAGTGATGGTCACATTGACCGTGGCCATTTGCGACAGATTGCCCGACGTGCCGGTGACCGTCACGGCAGCCGCTCCTGTCGCGGCGGAGGAACCTGCAGTGAGAGTGAGCGTGCTCGAGGTCGAAGTGCTGGCGGGATTGAAAGATGCCGTCACACCGGATGGCAATCCCGACGCTGACAAACTTACGGCACCGCTAAAACCACCCGTTGGCGTTACCGTTATTGTGCTCGTGTTGTTACCGCCCTGAGGGACGCTCACCGGACTCGTCGCGGCCAGCGTATAACCTGTGCTCACCGGACCTGCAAGAGTCGCCGCCAACACAATGACATCCCGATTGCTGGGCAGAGTCACGCTTTGCACGATCTTGTTGATGTTCAAAGGAAAGGAATAAGCGTAGAGATAGAACGCGCGATTATCGGGGCCGCCGGCGCTGTCGCGATAAGGCATCGCCACGGCAACCGACTCTCCGGTGTTATTGCCGGTGCTGGAGCATCCGCTGTTCAATGCGCTACACCAATCGCTGAAGCTCTGGGTAAATTGTGACGTGGTGCTGTCGGTGTAGGCTACAGTGATCGCCTGCGATGCCTGATTGCCCTGGATCCCGGTCGCCAGCAACTGCAAGGTCGTGTACGCGCCAGCCGGCAGCGAAATCGACGATCCCGCGCCGTAAACGGCGTCCGCTTGATCTGCCGGACCGAAAGTAAACTGCGTGCCATGAAAATCTACGCCTGTGCCCAGTAGGTTGGCGGAGAACGCGTAGCCCACGCCGTCGAGACTATTGGTAGCCGTGATGGTCGATTCTTGCGCATCCTGGTAGAAAGCGTAAACGTTATATGCCGACGATAGATCGACAGCCGTTCCAGAGCCGCCACTGGCTGCAGGATTCACAAACAGATTGATGCCAGTAGCTTGTGACGCCGATCCCGGAGATGTGCCGGTGATAGTCACCGCGGCGGGTTTGCCCGGGCCCGTGAGTGCGGCCGTGGCGCTCGCCGAGAATGTCACGGTACTCGTTGTGGCATTGACCGAGTTGAAAGATGCCGTTACTCCACCAGGCAATCCGGTCGCGGCGAGAGTGACAGTGCCATTGAATCCGTTGATCGTTGTAATGGCGACGGTTCCGCTGGCCGTTCCGCCTTGATTGAGTGATACGCCTCCCGCTGGCGTTGCCGACAATCCAACGAAGGCTGGCAGTTCGACGGTCACATACGCGGTCTGCGTAAGACTTCCACTCGTGCCCACAACTGCGATCACGTAGGTTCCACCGGGAGTCGCGCTCGTAGTCGAAACTGTCAGCGTCACTGGACCGCCTCCAGCGGCGATGGAAGACGCGCTCAGGCTCGCCGTTAGTCCCGTGGGAGCATACGTTGGTGTGCCCCTGCCCGGAACGACAACCGACAAATCTGTGGTCGCGCTGAAACCGTGCAGCGCGGATATGGAGATCGAGGTCGTTTTCTGACCCCCGGGCGTCAAGCTCAGTGTGGCCTGCGATGCCGCCATCGAAAAGTTGGCATTCGTCGTAGACGGAAAGAGAGCGTCGAAGACAGTTGGCCCATTCGGACTGCCCCATCCCGAGACCAGATCAAACCCCGTAACCGCATCGAATCCCTCCACGCCACTGGGAAGACATCCAAGTGTGCCGGTGGCACAGGTTGTACTCGTGGCGTTGTTGCCGGTGGTGATGTCGTGAAAATCGCTGGCATAATCTCCGCTGCTAAGCGTGTAGATCGTGGGGTTGAGAAAGCCGAGGGTTGGATTACCTGTCGACCCGGCATTGGTGGCGGCCTGTTGATTGATGAGCGCCACGAATGCAGCCCATCGAGGCGCGGCCAGACTGGTTCCGCCAATTCCTCCCTGGCATGAACCATTGGCGCAGAAATAATTGTCGGTATTAGCTTCCGCAGAGACGTCGGGAATATTGCGAAAGCTCGGATCTCCTCCATTCGATGCGTTGATGGCCGTCCCCTGATTCCACGAATAAGTCGGTGTCGCAGGAATCGGCGACTGCGTATTCCACCCACCACCGCTACCGATCCAACCCATCTCAGATGACCAGATCTGGCCACTGCCCGTCGTCAGGTCTGTTCCTCCGGCGTCGGTGATGTTCGGACTGTTGCCCGGGTATCCTCCGGAGAGGCTCGCTCCGGCGTCACCCGAGGCCACGAACGAACTCGTCCCTTGAGCCTCTAATTCTTCGAATACCTGTTCATACGCCTGGCCGGTTGTGGTACCGGGAGTATCACCCCATCCGAAAGAAATGCTGAGCTGTTTGGCAATGTTGTCTGACGCTGCCTGAGCATACGCGCTAAGCGCATCTGTGTTTGGACCGTTGGTTTCATAGACCAGCAGGGCCGAAAGATTCGGAGCCATCGAAATGGCCTGCTGGATGTCGATGACCTCTTCGCCATCGTCGCAGCCAACGCCGCAAACTCCATCGACTCCCACCAGTACATTCGCGATCGGAACGTTGAGAGGCTGGCTGAGGCTGGTGAAATAGCTCAGAACATCTCTCAACCTGTATGGGCCTAACTCAATCAGGCCGACGACCTGGCCCGCGCCATCGAGAGCGCTGCCGCCGGTGTAGGCGGTTCTCATGTCACTGCCCAGGAATTGTCCGCCCGGTCCGGAGCCGGTGGTATTGCCGTGCACGCCGTCATTCGGCAGTGCTCTCTTCAGCATGGGATGGGGGAGGGTAAAGGTGCTCAGACCTACAATTCCCAGCACGGGCAGGTCTGATTCAACTGTGGGTTCGACATCGGGAGCATAGAATGTCCGGTTCTCCGTCGGATGCTGGTAGACCTGCATCGTCACGTGAAAAGCTCGTTCGATGTTGGCCACGCTACCGCTTACGTCTACGACCTGCCGATTCGCAAACGTGTGCGTAATTTTCAAACCGTGCGCTTGCGCGAAGGTGATCACGCGCTGGCAATCGGCAATAGTGGGTCCGAACTGTTGGGTGAATTGCTCAACCGTCAGAAAACGGCGATAGTTCGGGCTGGCCGGATCGTAGAGTTGCTGCAACAACCTATCGAGTTGATCCTGATTACGAAGCGGAAGGGCAATGGCCAGGTTTAAGTGCTGCGCGCCGGGAAGACGGCCGATCACCTGCGCGTTTGCGGGAGCAGCTACCTCGCTTCGCAACGGTTGCCGTTGTGCGATTGCAGGTGCCGCAACCAGTGCAAACAACATTGCGCAGGGGGTTACCGCACGAGTCGCCCACCGGGCACACGACGATCCGAAACACGACGATCGCAGAAAACTCTTCATCGCTATTGGTTCCTGCCTCTGGGCACTGACCGCCTACTCCGTCACCGTGACCACCACCGTGTTCGATGTTCCCGTGGGATTGCTGGCCTGCGTGAGGCCGTTTTGATCCGCACCGGTTATCGAGACGGTGTATTGTCCCGGGGGAGTTCCAACATTTCCGAGGTGCTTGTAGGTCACGCATCCGGGGGTGAGCATCACTGCAGCCAGCAGGAATCCCAGAAAGAACAGCCCCAGCAACTTTCGGCGGCGCTGCGAGCGTGATCCCAGGCCGAGTCCAACCAGCGCCAGTCCCGGAACCGGGAGCCACAAGGCGTAGAACATGCGGCCGTTTCGAACGGCCATGGACTGCGCCGCTTTGGCCGCTGTGAAGGTCAGTGTTGCTGTGGGCGGAGTCGTTTCTCCCGCAGTGACATCCACTGACGTCGGATCAAGACTGCAGGTTGGCGCCGTGGTTGAGCCAGAAGTTGCGATCGTCGGAGAAATTGCACACGACAGCTGGATCGTTCCGACATAGCCGGGTTGCGGATTCACAGTCACCGAGGCCGTGGTCGAACTTCCGGCGCTGACGGTTGATGATGCCGGCGTGCCTCCATCAATCGTGTAGGTAGGCGGCTTCAGCGTAATCGCGAGTGCGAACGACGCCCCCGATCCGTCGGTGTCGGTGAGTGTGATGCCCTGCAGGGTCTTGGTGAAGTCCAACGGATAGGTATACGAGTACAGATTGCAGCCTGCACCGTTGAGGGTGCCGTCGCTGTTGATGCGGTTAATGCCGCCGATCGCGATTGCCTCGTATTGATTCCCTCCGAAGCCGCACCAGTCACTCAGTGTCTGGCTGAACACATTGGTCGTGCCATCGGTATAGCTCGCGGTGACGGTGCCCGAATGGTGTCCGTTCACCGCGGTGCCAAGCACGATCATTGTGGAATAGACGGTTTGCTCGGCTGCGGGAAGAGTCATTGTGACTCCCGAGCCGGTGAAGTTCACGACGTCTTCGATGCATGCAGTGCCGGTCGAGCCGCAACTCACGGTGTTCACCGTGCCAAACGTAAACGGAACTCCGCCCAGAGTCAGCGCTGGCGGAGTGGTGGCAGTCGTGCTGAAGCTTGATCCAAACAACTGTTGCGCCGAGTACGCGTCGGGGCAATTCGTATAAGGCGGGGTCGGAGTGCAGTTGTTCCCATTGTCCATGCCCGACGTTCCGAGGAACGTTGTGCCATTGGCGAAGATGCCGCCGACATTGAAACACTGTTGCCCGCCGCACAAAGCAGATGTAGAGGAAAGGTCCACCTGAACATTTTGCGCGTGGGCGGGCAGCGCCAGAAATATCAATGCCAGAACAAATGCCGCCGGCAGAAAGAATACGGGCGAAGATTTTCTCTTTGTAATCATTGTTCTTCCCTCCCACTTCTCTCGAGGCTGTAGGTCGCGCATAGCGTACTCTCCATTCCGGAACTGTCTGCCCGCTGTAGAAACTTTGCTAGAAAATGAGCTTCGCCGAGACCCGCAGATTTCTGGGGAAATTGAGCTGATTTGGATCCACTGTCCCGAAACCCGTCCAATAAGAATGTTTCGTCGTCGTATTGGTAAACAGACTGGCCGCTCCATCGGTCGGACTGTTGTCGGGTCCGCCCAGCAGCACGGAATTCAGGGCGTTGAACGCTTCTCCACGCAGCGAGAGGTTGAATCTTTCGGTGACTTTGAAATTCTTCTGCAGCGAAAGATCGAGATTTGGAACGGTTGGGTTGCGAATTTCCGTGATGACGCTGGGCGTCGTGTTGTAGGTATATCCGCTGCCGCCGATGTGCGGAACGCTGCTGAAACAGGCCGGCGTTGCAATGGCAGGATTCAACCATTCTTTTACCGAAGCTCCATGGGGCGGAGCAAAGCTGCAGGCGTAGTTGAATCCCTGGTTGATGCTTACCGGCGTTCCGCTCTGTGCGGCGAAGGTCCATCCCAGCGTCCACCCGCCGATAGCGTAGTCAAGGGCTCTCGGCGCGGTCGAGAGGTAGGTGCGGCCTTTTCCCACAGGAAGGTCGTACACGCCCGTCATGGCCAGCACGTGAGTGCGATCGAATTGCGAAATCCAGTGCACCTCGTTGGCGTCCTGATACGGATAGCCGTTTTGATATCCGCTGCCATCCATATTCTTCGAGTAGGTGTAGGCAACATTGAACGTCAGGCCGCGCGAGGTCTGCTTGGTGAGCTTCACTTCCAGGCCGTTGTACCAGTTCTTGCCGATGGGGTCGTTGTATTCGCCGACCGCGGGAGCGCTCTGGAAACCGCAGTACTGAGAAAACGGCAGCAACAATGCCAGCGTGGGGATGGTAGGCGACTGCCCGCAGCCGCCGGGGAACGATTCGGAAAAGACTCCGTAGTAGGGATTCGGTACTTCCTTGCTGTAGACGGAACTTCCCGGCGCAAGAGCGTATTGCAGTTCTGGAAAACTGACCGTGCCGTTGTACCAGACCAGGGCGCGCAGGTGGCTTGTGTAGTTGCCCGCAAAGTGCGCGTCAAGAGCGATCTTTCCAGGTAATTCCCGCTGGAAGCCCAGAGTCATCACCTGCGTACGGGGAATCAAGCGATCCGGCGTGTCGACGGCGAGACCCCCGCTGCCCACGCCCGCCAGCATTACGCCAGATGCGCCCACCGGAGCCTGCAGACCCAGAGGGAATGCGCTCGTGGCGGGAAATGGTGTGCCCGCACCGTAAGGGCCTGCCGAAAGCGAGCCCGGCAAAGCGCCACCCTGGTTCGGATCAGTGCCTGCGTTGGTGGACGCCAGATAGTTGGTCGTCTGTTGATAGCCAATAGGCGCGCCACCTTCCAGTCCGCCGCCGTACATAATGCCCCAGCCGCCGCGAATTACGGTCTTGGGATTGATGGCGTAAGCGAAACCGATTCTCGGAGCAATGTTTTTCCAATCCGTGTCATACGCATTTCGTGGCTGGCCGCCTTGTCCAGCAACCACGATGTCGCCCATGACCTTCGAGAGCCCAGCGGTGTTGATTCCAGCAGCCTGCCACGCCGCGAGATTTCCCGCGTTCAGGACGTTGGCCTGGTACACACCGTCCGAAGTAATGGGATTGATACAGGTCTGGCAAAAGCCGCGCGGCAGTTCGTTATAACGCTCTTTGAGTCCGACTTGCACGTCGTAGCGGAGACCGAGATTCACGGTCAGATGATGGTTGATCTTCCAGTCATCCTGGGCGTAAAGATTCCAGACCGGCTGGTAATCGAACAACGAATCGTTCCAGTTCACGTGACCGTTGCCGGGCAGGCCGAGGAGAAAGTCCGCCCATCCCGAGCCATTGGGAGCATACGCACCGCTGCAAGCTGGGCTGGGGCTGAGACCTGCACTAGCTGGCTGGTAACAGTTGCCATTTAGCGGGTCGAACTGGGTCCACTGCCCAGTGAATCCGAATTCTCCATTGGCGTTGTTCGTAACGGTACCGTTAATTGGGTTTCCATAGGTGTAGTAGAAAATTCCGCCACCAAAGTGGATGTTGTGCGATCCCTTGGACTTGGTGAAGTCAACATCCAAGGCAACGTTGGTAGACGCCTCTAAGTCATTGGAGTTTCCGAAGATTTGTCCTAGGCCGCTCGAGTCTTGGTCCGGGAGCCCGGCGATATGGATCTCGGGCACATCTTTGAGGGTGGTCACCAGAGGTAAGGGCATTGTGAGGCCGAGGACACTCGCTGGCTTAGCATCGGCCAGAAGGCCGTTGGGATTGCGGTTCTGAAAGCGGGCGAACGAAAGCTTGAAGTCGCCCAGCAGCGTTGGCGAGAAAGTGTGTGTCATGTCTTGCGACGCGGTGTAGCTGTCACGCTCGAAGTAATTGCCGTTGGCCCCAAGCCCGGTGAGCCCGTTGTTGCTGCGGGCTTCGTGGCCAACTTGCATTCCAAAGAAGCTGTACCACTTCGTTCTTTCGCTGGTGTTGTAGTCGACGCGAAGCATCGGCTGGTTGTAACGGTAGTAGTCTGGCGAAATCGCAAAGTAGTTGTCAGGTTCGCCGAATCCCCCAACGTAATCTTCCGCACCGCCGACATTCGGCAGGGGGATGTAGCCCGCCTGCACCATGAGCTTCGCCGTATTGTTGATCTGGGCCGCGGGAAGCAAGCTGCCGTTCCCCGTTCCACCGGTGTAAGGGAAAACATTCTGGATCAGGTTCGTATTGTTGCCGCAAGTCGCAGGCGGTCCGCCGGTCGAGAATGATGGAGAGCAGATGGCGTTGTTGGGATTCGTCGGGTTGGTACTGTCGCCCGGTTCGAACAACGTAAGACCATACAGAACGTAAGGATCGGCTTGCGCCCCTGCGCTGAGATAGCCAGGGTCCATCGTCTTAACCAGGCCAAAGTCGACATTGCCGTTCGCATCCGGCCGCAGGTAGGCGGGCGGCACATTTCCGGTCACAGTCTGCTGGATCGACTGGCGGTAGCCTTCAAAACTGAAGAAGAACCACACTTTGTTCTTGATGATGGGACCACCGAAAGTCCCGCCGAACTGATTTTCGACCTGCTGCTGCGTCGGCAAGCCCGCGATAAAAACATTCGTTGTGGTGTTGGCGTCGAACAGGCTGCCATCTTTGTAGTTCTCGACTAACTCTCCGTGAAACTCGTTGGTGCCGTTCTTGGAAACCAGATTCACCGTGCCGCCCGTGGTGCGTCCATAGCGGGCGTCGTAGGTGTCGGTCATCACGTTGACTTCCTGGATCGAATCGAGCGTGGGAGAGACGTTCCACGTTCCGGCGCCCTGACCGCCGTAGCTGATCTGCTGCGTAATGTTTGTTCCGTTAAGAGTGAACTGATTGAATCCGCCGGTGTTGCCGTTGTTGTCCTGCCCCGAGGGATTTACGCCACCGCCGATGATGTATTGATTCGTGTTGTCCCACCCGCGAGTTCCGGAAAATCCGCCGGGTCCGAATTGTGTTTGCGTGAACTGGCTGCCGGGCACGGTTCCGATCAGCATGTAAACCTGGCGTCCACTCACGGGCACGTTCTGCAGGATTTTCTCGTCGAGAATGGTTCCACCGGATCCATTCGCCGTTTCAATCATGGGAGGAGCGGCAGTGACTTCGACGGTCTCGTGAATCTCTCCAACGTTGAGTGTGAAGTTCTGGCCGAAGTATTTTCCTGCCAGCAACAGGACGTTATCCTGCACCGCGGTCTTGAATCCAGTAGCGCTTGCCTTCACCGTGTACGTGCCGGGGACAACGTAGGGAATGTAGTAAACGCCCGCGTCGCTCGTATCCGCCGTGTAACTCGACCCGGTTTCATTGTTGGTCGCCGTGACCTTCGCCTTAGCAACAACCCTGCCATCGGCGTCGTTGACCTGTCCCGTCAGCGTCGCGCGAAATTCCTGGGCGAGCAAGCGCGGAGATCCCAGCAGCAGGACGCAGGCGGCCAGGCCGACAACCGCCGCGAATCGTTGTAGCCCGCGACGGTCGATTACTCGACGGTCGCTTATTGGGCGGTCACTGATTTGACGGTCATCGATTCGACGCTCGTTCATTCGGGGCTCGTTCATTCCGAAGATCGACGGAACTTTCATTGACGTCCTCCTGAAAGATTCAACCTGGCTCTTCAACTGCCGGCTAGCGCGGCTTACTCGGATGAAACCGCGGCGTGTTCTCTCCTACGGCGGGACGTGGTTGCTGTACCCGGCCGCGCTTCGCAGCCGCAGCTGCTGACGCAATCACCGACGGATCCTGAGCTTCCACGACTCCGGTCACCGGTGCGAGAGTGTCGGTTTCCACTACGAATCCTTGCGACGGACCGGCGAGGTAAAACGAAACCGCTTCAGATCCCGCCACCGTTCCGCCCACCGATCCGCTCGGGAACGCCGGCGTAGTCGTGATGGTGCCGACAAAACGTCCCGCATTGTTGGGGTCTGCTGCAAAAGTCCCAGAGAGCGGACCCAGGATCAGCGTGGCATTGCCCGCACCCTGCCCCTGGAAAGCGCCTTCGCCGGTGAATGTGCCCGCAGCGGAACTCGCTGAAAAGTCACCCACGAAACCGCCGTCAGAGTTCGGGGGATTGTTCTGGTCCGAGAGCATCACCCCGTATGGACCTTGTAGAGTGGCCGATGACGGAGTCTGTGGAACCACGACGCCCATCGAACTGTAGGTCGCATCGGTCTCCAGCAGCAACGCGCCGCCGCCTCCACTGCTGTTGTTGGGGTCAAGGAGATTGAGGTTAGGATCGGTCAGATAGACGTTGTAGGTCTGGCCCGCGGGGCCGGTGATCGTTCCGCGCGGACTGCCGGAGATGGAGTAGGTTGAACCCGTCCAGGACTGACCGATCTCCAGCGTTCCCGAATTTCCGGAGTCATTCAAATCCATGATGCCGCCGGACACCGTTCCGGCTCCGTCAGTTGCGAACTGTCCTGCCGCCCCCATTGCGTTGCCGGGCACGTCGAAGCCCAGGTCTCCGAAAACGTAATCACCGGTCAGTGCAGCGTTGGTTGTCGCTACCGAACCTTGGCCGTACGCGCTTCCGGTATTGCCGGCGTAGCCGGTGTTGGTCATAACCGTCAGCCGCAAGACTTCCGGTGTGACGATGTAGTACGCGTAGGTTGTGCCACCATTCGTTGTAAAGGTGAGCGTGCCTCGCCCGTTGGCGTCAGGCGGAGTAAATGTCCCAGTAAATGGAAGGGAACTGTAGTTGGGCGCGCCGCCAGCGGTGCTGGTGTCGAAGATGCCGCCGCTGATCGCTCCTACCCCGTCTGCGGTGAAGATACCGCCCCAACTTCCGTTCAGGCCGGTGCCGCCGGCGGCTTTAATAGCCGCCGCGCTAAATCCGATCAGAGTGAACGAGTAGCCACCAGCGACCTGCGCAGCCGTGAAATTCGGACCCGCTGTTTGCAGGTCCATGCTGCCAACACCGCCGATCGTCAGTCCGTTGAACTGGTCGGCTTCGGAAATCAGCAAATGCGAACAAACCTGGGCCGCTGTAGAAACCGAAGTACAGGTGATGGACTGAGTCTGCGCGAACGTGCCGCAACAACCCGTATTGTTAAGACTGAAGGCGAGAGTTCCGTGACCAGTGGCGTCCAGCGTGTAGGTTCCGGTGAGGGACGGGATGTCCGTGTAGAACCCGTTAGCCGAAGCGTCGGCTTCGCCACTGACTATATTTCCGTTTCCGTCGAGCGTAACGCTGCCGACCATGCCGTACGACGCGAATCCTTCCATTACGAACGCATACTGGCCTTGCAATAACGCAGGTGTCGCAACCTGCACTGTGGTGGAGACGCTTGCGGTCTGTGTGCTGTCCGAGACCGATGTCGCCGTGATCGTGACTGGAAGAGTCAGCGCGCCAGCCGGACCCGAGGTTGGAGCAGTGTAGAGAGTTCCAATCTGGTAGCCGGTGGTAGACGGAGTAAAGCTTCCGCATGCGCCGGCAGGAGCGCAGCTCCAGGTCACTCCCCCGTTCTTTTTGTCATTCACCACGTTGGCCACAAGGCCCGCCGTCCCTCCGGCAATCAGCGCTGGAGGTGGACCCTGCACGATCTGCACCGCAAGGGATCCGGTTGTGCTGCCGGGAGGTGCGTCGTATCCGTTGCCACAAGCGCAGGCCACTGCGAGGGCGAGGGTCAGGAGAGACAACAGAAGAACTCTGCGTTTCATTGTTCACCTCGGATTGGAAAGACTGGCTGACCTGCGCATCTCTTGCGAAAACTGACGGTCGATACGGCGTAATCGAAAGAGATTCCCGTACAAACAAAACAAACGACGCGCGTGACGTTGTGCGTTGATCCTTGCCGCAGAATCATCCTCACCCACGGTTTTCCGGCACTGGACTCGCAATTCATTGTGGTCCTTCTAAATTTCTGCCGCCTCGATGCTTGGCACCCGGCAAGTACGACCTTCGATCTGCAATATCGATATTGCTGGGAGTTTCTTTCACACCTGCATGGCGGCACGCAGGATCGTTCCTATGCAGTGTTTTCGCGTGCAGTGCACACATATTTCGGTTGCCAAGTATGGGGGGTGCCATATGGAAAAGAAATAGTAGACATTTAACATTAATTGCACTAATGTAACGTTCCGAAAAACGGTAGGCGGGAGGAATTGAAGATGCGGCCAGTGACTGGGAGCCGGCTGATCGTCCAGGAATTGGAGGAGTGCCTGCGTGAGACTCGAGTTCGCCACGTACATTTCTGCGACGGGACGACGGCTCCGCCTCCGCTTGCTTATGTGACAAATTTCCCGCGCCTTTCATTAACCCTGGCGGGATCCCACACCATGGAAGTAGCTCACAGCGGCCGTACCGAAACCATTAGGCCCGTTCGTGGACATGCAGTTTTCGTTCCCGATCACGCGTGGAACAAGCCCGACTGGTCAGGCCATGTGGAAGTCCTTACGTTTCTGTTTGGAGTGAAGCAAATCGGCATCAGTCTGGTTCGCCACAAGGGTGCGTCGCAAGTCCCACCTACCGCCGTAAAAGCCAGCGTTCATGGGGGTTATGACGTTCCCACGCACAGCATTCTCTCGGCGCTTATGGTTCTGGCGACCGATCACGCCAAAGGGCCGCTGGCGCGCCTCCTGGCTGAATCTTTACTTTATGCCTCGCTGCGGCTTTTGAAGTCGCCGGAGACTCAGCGGCCGCGCAAGGCCATCCGGACCTATGAATCCATATGTCTTTATGTGCAGGAGAATTTTCATCGCCCGATTTCGCGTGAGACCGTCGCGCAGAATTTCGGGCTTGCTCCCAATCACGTTTCTCGTTTGTTCCGGAAAGAAGGCTTCATGCGCTTCAACGACTATCTCAACCTGGTGCGCGTGAATCGGGCGAAATTCATGCTGCAGAATTACAATATGACGCTGAAAGAGATCGCTGGAAGTTGCTGTTACAGCGATCCGGCATACTTCTGCCGGGTCTTCAAGAAGGTCTGCAAGGTGACGCCTACCGAGTATCGGGCCAGCAATACGACACAGGTATCCGGTGAGGGAAAATGAATATTCCGAACAAAATGTTCCTTCAATACAACAAACGTTCCATCTCTCCTGTTTCCAGACTAGGACGGATCACACATACTACCGGGCTGTGTCTTTTGGGCCTCGAGGCAATGTTGACTTCGAATGCTTGAATCACTCCACAAGTTGAGGCAGCACCTATTGACGGGTGTGTCGTTCGCGATTCCGTTCATCGCTTGCGGCGGCATTCTCATCGCTTGCGCCATAGCCTTTGCTCCCATGACGGCGACAGGCCCGGATTTCTCCAACGCGCCGCGTCTGAGACTTATTCTCGATATTGGATCGGCGTCGCTGACATTGATGCTACCCGTCCTGGCGGGTTATATCTCTTACTCCATTGCCGGCAAGCCGGGCCTTCTTCCTGGCTTTCTCGGCGGTTATCTCTCGGGCCAGGTGCGAGCGGGTTTCCTGGGAGCAATGCTCGCCGGCCTAGTTGCTGGCTATACAGTAGAAGCTCTCAAGAAGATTCCTGTATCCAGATACCTTCGACCCATAATGCCGATTTTGGTAATCCCGATTCTTTCGGGAGCGCTGATCGGTGTACTGATGATCAAAGTGATCGGCCTACCCATTGCTCTGCTCATGGATCACGCCAACCACACGTTGATGTCGATGAGCACGGGCAACGATGTCGTTCTAGCCCTCATCCTGGGAGCGATGATTGCTTTCGATATGGGCGGACCGGTGAACAAAACGGCGTTTTTCTTTGGAGCAGCCATGATCCGTGAGGGTAATTTTCAGATCATGGGCGCTTGCGCAGCAGCCATTTGTACGCCGCCGTTAGGAATGGGACTGGCCACACTTCTGAGGAAGAAACTATGGAGCGAAGAAGAGCGAGAGGCGGGCCTAGCGGCAATCGCCATGGGAATGATCGGTATTACGGAGGGCGCGATTCCCTTTGCCGCCGCCGATCCGATTCGCGTTATCCCTAGTATAGTTGCCGGCTCCGCAATTGCAGCAGCGATAGCCATGGTCGGTCACGTCGGAGATCACGCCCCGCACGGCGGCCCTATCGTCTTACCCGTCGTCGACCACCGCCTGATTTATGTGGCCGCCATTCTTGTGGGAACTCTGGTGACAGCAGTGTGCATAGTTTTGTTAAAACTTAGAAGCCTACAAACGGTGGAAGACAGAACCAAGGAACCCAGGGAGGAGGCCGCATGAAAATTGTCGCGGTCACAGCATGTCCGACAGGAATCGCGCACACCTACATGGCCGCGGCTCGCCTCGAAAAAGTTGCGAAGACCTTCGGCCACGAAATCAAAGTCGAGACCCAGGGTGCTATGGGCATTGAAAACAAGCTCACGGAAAACGATATTCGGCAGGCGCAGTTCGCTATCTTCGCCGTCGACATTGAGGTCGAGGATAAGGAACGATTCCACGGTGTGAAAGTGATTCAGGTGCCACTGCAGGAAGCGCTCAAGAATCCGGAGAACATTTTCGCAAAGCTCCAACGCTGAATACGATTCAACGCTGAAGATGACCCAGAAGTCGAACACCGCATTGCAGTTCGAGTTTTCCTGCCAGCTATCCAGCGGCTTGCACGCCCGCCCCGCGAGCCATCTGGCAGAGGTGGCGAACTTGTTCGCTTCCGACAGCACGATCACCAACTTGCGCAACGGCCTGGTGGCGAACGCAAAGAGCGTACTCGGTGTGATTGCCGCCGATATCCGTCATGGTGATTGCTGCACCCTGCACGTCAAAGGCGCGGATGAGCATGCCGCATACGCGGCGTTGCATCGGTTTGTGGAGGACGATTTACCCCGCTGCGATGTTCCGTTGGCCGGCGTATCTGTATCCAGCCGCGGCAGCGTGCCGCCGCGCGCTCTGCAGGCCGCGGACGTGACCTGCATTTTCGGAGTTCCCGTTAGCCGCGGCATCGGTCAGGGCAAAGTAGTCATCCTGAGCAAGATGACTCTGCCTAACAAGCTTACCCAGCAAGCTGGAAGTGACCCGGATCGGGAACTGAAGCGGATTCAAGATGCCGTCGCCGCAGTCCGCCATCGCATTGGCGAACGACTCAAGTACTCACTCACCGCGACCGGTACCGCGGTGCTGCAAGCCGACCTTGCCATGGCTAGCGATGTGTTCCTGGTGCAAAAACTCACTGAACAGGTTCTCAGCGGAAAGTCCGCCGCCCAGGCGGTTATCGAGACTGGTGAGTTCTTCATTGAACTCTTACGAGAGTCCGAAAACGAATATATCCGCGAGCGTTCCACTGATATCGAAGAGATCTCCCTGCAACTGCTCGACGAAGTTGGCGGAAACAGTTTGGCGACTACGATAGTCGAACTCAGCGAGCCCTCGGTCCTGGTCGCCGAAAAGCTGGCTCCACAACAACTTCTCGGAATAGATCGCCGCTGGCTGCAAGGCCTGGTGCTGGAGCATTCTGGAACAACCTCTCATGCCGCCATTCTGGCGCGTTCGCTGGGAGTCCCCACGCTAGTGGGAGTGCGCAGTGCGCGTCTAGTCCTCACGCCCGGACGCGAAGTTGTCGTCGATGCAAGCCGAGGCTTTGTCGTGCCGGAATTTTCGCCGGCTGTTCAACGCTTTTACACGCGCGAGCGGCAAACGCTGAGTCGACGTCAGGAAGCCTTGCGGACCCGAACCGAGAAAGCAGCTCTGACTGCCGACGGCAAGCGGCTGGAGGTTGGGGCGAACGGCTCGTCGGGCGAAGAACTAGCTCTGGCCTTCGAAAATGGCGCGGACGGTGTCGGACTTTTTCGCACAGAAATGATTTTTCTTAGCCGCGACAAAGCGCCCAGCGAAGAAGAGCAGTATGCGATTTATTCGGCGGCTGCACGTTGCGCTGGCGACCGCCCCGTAATCCTTCGCACCTTCGATATTGGTGGCGACAAGGACGTGCCTTATTTGAATCTTGCTCGCGAGGAGAATCCATTTCTCGGCTACCGTGGTGCTCGTATTTATGCCGAGCATCATGATCTGTTGCAGACTCAGTTGCGCGCCATTCTTCGCGCATCGGTTGTAGGCCGCATTCAGATCATGGCACCCATGATCTCCTGTGTCGAGGAAATCGTGCAGTTCAAAGCGGCTGTGGAAGAAGCGAAGCGGCAGCTTGCTCAGGTGGGCACCCCATTTCGATCCGACCTGAAAATTGGCATGATGATTGAAGTGCCATCGGTCGCGTTCGCTCTCAATCAATTCTGCGCTGAGGTCGATTTCTTCAGCATCGGCACCAACGATCTCAGCCAGTATTTTTTTGCGTCCGACCGTGGCAATCGCAGGAGCGCGTCGCTCTACAACGTTCGCCATCCCGCCTTTCTTCGTTTTCTGAAGGATCTTGTGTCTCAGATTCGGCGCGCCGGGAATTGGGTCGGCATGTGCGGGGAAATGGCCGCGGACCTGCGCAACCTTCCGCTATTGTTAGGTCTGGAACTCGACGAAATCAGCGTGCCCGCAGCCGAGGTCCACGAGTTCAAGCGAGCCGTCTCGAGATGGCGCAGCGTGGATTGCATCAGTCTTCTCGACCAAGCTATCTTATGCCGGACAACAGCCGAAGTGGACGGCCTGACCATCGTTCAGGCGCCCCAACAAACTGAATCTTTACTGAGCGACAATCTTGTACTGCTGGAGAGTGCCAGTCGGTCTAAGGAAGAAGTCATTCAGGAAATGGTCGATGCCTTTTACGTCTCGAACCGAACCGACGATCGTCTCCTGTTGGAAGAAGCGCTCTGGGCGCGCGAAGCGGTCTATTCCACGGGCCTGGGATATGGCTTCGCTACCCCGCATTGCAAAACCGATGCGGTCACAGCAGACTCGATTTGCATTTTGCGCCTCAGAGAACCGATTAACTGGGACTCGGTCGACGGAGAGCGTGTTCGCATGGTTGTCCTGCTGGCCCTGCGCAATTCCGAAGCGGCCGGCACTCACATGCAAGTCTTTTCCACGCTGGCTCGCAAGTTAATGAATGATGACTTCCGGCAACATCTTCTCAGCGTCGAAACTGCGGACCAGGTAACCGCCTACCTCGAGGGGCAACTACGAATATCCCGCCGCCCATAGCGCGACCTCCGGGAGGCTCCCCTGATCTTGTGCTAGCGACCGGTTCCATGCTGTGGACGGGTCTCGACCAAGTGACATCCACGCCCCCCATCGTGCTTGACACGGTGATCGGAGGAGCCATCCGAGTCGTGTTCGTAGACCCCTGGAATCATTTCACTCGACGCCTATCGACCCGGCGTGGCGGATCAATGAATGCAATCACCCGTCAACAACAGTTGACTGCCGGTTCGCCCGTCATTCGGACCACGTGAACCATAGCTTACGAGAAGTCGACTTCTGGCCCGGAACAGCTTCCGGATTGCTCGTTAAACGCAAGTGTATTGCTCGGCGCCCTTCGCTCAGAACTGCGAACACGTTGACTAGCCTCGACCCCGTCCTTAAGATGAATGCTCCGCGACAAGCGTCCCCCATGATCGGCCAAACCATCTTGCACTATCGCATCATCGAGAAGCTGGGCGCCGGCGGGATGGGCGTAGTATTCAAAGCCGAGGACACCAAACTCGATCGCCTTGTTGCTTTGAAGTTTTTGCCCGACGAAGTGGCCAAAGATCCTCAGACCTTGGGCCGCTTTCGCCGTGAAGCAAAGGCCGCATCTGCTCTGAACCATCCCAACATCTGCACCATTCATGAAATAAACGAGCAGGATGGGCAGACCTTCCTCGTAATGGAGTTTCTGGATGGCGTCACACTCAGGCAACGCATCGCGGGACGACCATTAGAGACTGAGACGCTGCTGGAGGTAGCCATCGAGGTGGCGGATGCGCTGGACGCCGCACACGCCGGAGGTATTGTTCACCGCGATATCAAGCCCGCTAATATCTTTATCACCAAACGCGGGCACGCCAAGATCCTGGACTTTGGGCTGGCCAAAGTTGGCCTCCTGCCGAAAACGCAGTCGTTGGGGCCCACAGCGGCCACCATCGCCGACAGCCATGAGCTTCTGACCAGCCCCGGCGCGGCGGTTGGCACCATTGCTTACATGTCCCCGGAGCAGGCCAAGGGCAAGGATCTCGATGCCCGCACCGATTTATTTTCTTTCGGGACAGTGCTTTATGAGATGGCCACAGGAGCGTTGCCTTTCCCGGGAGAAACTTCCGCAACCATCTTCGACGGTATCCTCAATCGAACTCCGCTGCCGCCGATGCGGTTGAATCCGACCGTGCCACCCAAGCTGGAAGACATCATCAGCAAGCTCCTGGAGAAGGATCGCGAACTGCGCTACCAAGGCGCGGCCGAGCTTAGAAGTGATCTCAAGCGGCTCAAGCGGGACACTGAATCGGGAAGGCTCCAGGCCCAGGATTCCGGAGCTGTTCGCGTTTCGATTGCAAACGTGCCCGTCGCAGGAACCGAGCACGGCTCTAGTGGTTCTGCCCTGGTCGCGGCCGCGCGCCAGCATAAAGCCAGCGTTGGACTTATGGTCGCCGTCGTAATGCTACTGATCGCCGCGGCTGCATTCGGCATATACAGCTTGTTTTTCTCCGCTCGTAGCCAGCCTTTCCAGAGCATTAAGATCAGCAAGATCAGCGGCACTCACAATGCGCGGCTCGGGGCCATGTCTCCCGACGGAAACTACCTGGCCTACGTGTTGAATAGCGAGGGAAATGAATCATTGTGGCTCCGCCACCTGGCCAGCGAAAGCAACGTGCAGATCATTCCGCCAGAGCATGTGCAATACTCCGCCCTGCGCTTTTCTCCCGATGGTAGCTACATTTACTTTTCGCATACCCAATTAGTCAGCGGTCCTGCGTCTCAGGAGTACGATCTCTACCGCATTCCCGTGCTGGGTGGAACTCCACAACTTCTGGTCAAGGATATCGACACGAATCCAAGTTTTTCTTCCGACGGGCGGCGCTTCGCTTTCATACGCGCCAACGATCCCGACCCTGGCAAGTACCACCTCGTCATCGCGAATGCCGACGGCAGCAACGAAAAGAGCATTTTCGCCGGTCCCATGGCCAATGTGATGTCGGATGCAGCCTGGTCGCCGGATGGAAAGACGATCGTTGGTGCGTTCTTCGATCAGGCGGAAGACAGCATCAGCACAGTGATTTCGATTGATCCGGACACCGGCGCCCAGAGGGCGATATCCAGGCCGCCATACACGCTGCTAAGAAACGTGTCCTGGCTTCCCGATGGAAAAGCCTTGGCAGTAATCTACTCGAGCAGGGAAACAAACTTCAGCCGGCAGCAGCTTGGGCTGATCAGTTATCCGGATGGCAAGCTGCGTCCCATTACCGCCGACACGAATGACTATGCCAACTTGAGCGTCTCCGCCGACGGCGCGACCATCGCTACTGTCATGCGCCAATCGGTGCGCGACGTCTATGTGAGTTCAGGGCTAAAGCCAGATTACTCCGACGCCAGGCAGATTACTTCGGGAGACCTCGTGCCGGTGGTCGCCTGGGCGAGAGATGGCAATCTGCTGACCGAGCAGGGGACATCTATTCGGGAGATCAGCCCGAACGGCGAACTCAAGGGGGAGATCGCTTCGGAAAAGGAGGCTGCGGCGCTGCAGCCCAGCGGCTGCAGCGACGGCCACGTCGTTTTCGCGCGCGCGATGGTGAAAACCCTCTCGGTGGACATCTGGCGCAGTGAGGCGGATGGGACCGGATTGCACCGTCTCACCGAGGGCAAGAGAGATATGTTTCCGATGTGCTCCCCAGATAGCAAAACGGTCTTTTATATGGATATGACCGTTCCTGCCTATATGAAAGTGTCCATCGACGGAGGTCAGCCGGAACGAGTTACAAAGGATTTTGCGGAATTCAACGCCGGTTTTGACATTGCCCGCGACGGAAAAACGGCTGTGATGGGCACCTACGATTTCAAAGCCCAGAGGCCAACGCTCTCCCTGGTTTCTCTTGATTCCGGCCAGGTCCTGCGAATGTTCGAGTACGACCCGCGACATCAGGGGCAACCCCGCTTCAGTCCCGACGGCAAAGGTATCGTCTACCCTGTCCGTGAAAAGGGAGCGGATAATCTGTGGCTGCAACCACTGGACGGCGGCCCCGGGCGACAGTTGACGAACTTTACCTCGCTAAAAATCTACTCTTATCAATGGTCCCCCGATGGCAAGAGCGTGGCCCTGGTGCGCGGAGATTCTCCTTCGGATCTGGTGTTGATTCAGAATTCTCCCGCAAAGTAGTCAGAGCCCGCTTTGGCGACTCCGGACGAGTCAGCTTGTGTCCGCGGTTCTCTGAAACTTCCATCCGGAGTATTGAAAGCCTGGAACCTATCTCATGAAACGGCTGCTGCTGATCTCGGCCATGCTTCGGCATAACCGAGGTTCGCGCCTGGACGGCTAACCTCATCCCGCTCGGCTCTTGCTAGCCAAGCCAAAAGGTTCTCGATCCGCTTGTTGATGTTGTTAATGTTGAAGGTCGCGACTTTCAAGCGAGCCAGATGGATTTTGTAAGGACCGAGTTTGTGCCAGAGGTTAGAGCCATGCGCGGGCAATCATAGCCTGAGCCGCACATTCCAGAGGTCTGCGACAGTTTTGGGTGGTTAGTCGGGAAGCCTTCCCTCATCCGATTAGGTAAGGGTTGCCCGTCATCCGCTCGCAACCTCGAGAGGTGCGCCTACCGGAAGTTATCGACCAGCATGAGGACCCTGCCAGATTCGTCAGACTGGGGGTAAAGAATTGTCCGGCCGTCGGGGGAAACCGCGATCTTGGTATTCACGGGAGGCTGAATTGTCAGGAGTTTCCTGATCTGACCGGTGGCGAATTCGTAGAAGCAGATGTCACTGTGTCCCATTTTGTCGGGAATTCCGAAGAAGTAAATCCCCTCTTTGCCCACAGTAGAACGGTTGCACGAGGACGTGTCGTCCTGGATGGTCAGCCATCCGAAGTCATCCAGAAACGGGTTTGTAGAAGGTCAGTCGTAATCTCCTTGAAGCCGACTTCTGGCTAGCGTCGTTGAAAGTCAATTCCGGGGCGTACGTCCAGGTACCCCATCACTCGGTAGTGATTAGGCCTGGAGTGAAGCGAACGAGTGTAAGCATTTTCAGTTGTGGCCGCACAGTCTGCAAGGCAAGACCACGACATCCCCCGTGAGCACGTTTTTCGCATCCTTAAAAAGCTGGTTGCGTTGAGCTCTTTACATTGGTTAGATTGAGCGCGCGATGGATTGCTTTGCATGGAGGCGGTGATGGTCGATGCAGCAGGACGTGCACCTCGGAGAGTCAGTTGGACCAGGGTAAACGCTCGAACGTTACTGAACTGGACCGCGATCGTTACCACGATCCTTTCTGCAGTGATGGTGCAGAGCGGACCGGCCGCTGCACAATCCACTACGGACAGCCCTGGAGTGCGGTCGTCAATCGTTCGCGTCGACGCGACACCGGGTCATGTCATCAATTCGTTCGATCCGGATAGCGCGTTGGGCAGCTCGATCGATGTGCTGTCCCATGACGGCATCGACAAGGTCTACACTCCGCACATCATCCAGGAATCTTTGTCTGCAGGATGGGGGCCAATTTCATACCGCAACAACAGCGAACTCCGCATGGCCGCCTGGCACTGGACTGAAAACGGAACCTGGAGCGATCCAGTCCACAAGAGCGGATACTTCACCGGCAGCACGGAACTCAAGGAACCAGTGCGCTACATTCTCTCGTATGCGCTCCCGCACCGCGGATTCTCGACCAGCGGCGACCGACCCATCATGGGTCCGAACCTCAGTTACTGGAAGAGCAATCCATATCTGACCAGCAAGTTCACAGGGGAAAACGACTCTCTGCATCCGCAATGGGTCATCGTCGATCTCAAGGCCGAAAAGCCGGTGAGTGCGATTCGCATAGGGTGGGCCAGCCCATATGCCACGACTTATCAGGTGGAGTACTGGGTGGGAAAGCGTGCTCTCGATTTTGACGAGGGACCGCAAGGCGAATGGAAAGCTTTCCCCTCAGGCGTGGTGAAGAGCTCGCCGGGCGGCACCGTCTCGCTGAAGCTCAGTGATACCCCGGTCTCAACTCAGTACGTGCGCATCTTGATGACGGAGTCCTCCAATAGCTGCGATGAGCATGGTTCGGACGACATTCGGAACTGTGTTGGATACGCGATTCGAGAAATTCGAGTCGGGGGCGTGGATAGCAGCGGCGCCTTTGTTGAGGTCCAGAAGAATCTCAGCGACCGGCCCAGTACCTATACGTCGTCATCTATCGATCCCTGGCACTCTGCGGCCGATGCTGACGTCAACGCCACAGGAAGTTATCAGCACAGCGGTTTCGATCTTTTCTTCAGCAGCGGACTCACGAACAACTTGCCCGCGATGATTCCGGTGACCATGCTCTACGGGACACCGGACGATGCGGCCGCGCAGATTGCTTACATCGAGAAGCGCGGCTATCCCATCTCATACATAGAGATGGGCGAGGAGCCCGATGGCAAACACGCCATGCCGGAAGACTACGGCGCGCTCTACCTTCAGTGGGCTGCCGCCATTCACAAAGTTGATCCCAAGCTCAAGCTGGGAGGGCCCGTTTTCGAAGGGGTCAATGAAGATATTCGAGTATGGCCCGATGCCCAGGGCCGAACGTCGTGGATGGGTCGATTTGTAGACTATCTGAAGGCGCATGGTCGACTCGCCGATCTCGCCTTCGTATCGTCTGAGCACTATCCGTTCGAACCGTGCGACATCACATGGAAGAGCCTCTACAAAGAACCGACACTGGTGAAACACATTCTCCAGGTCTGGCGGGGCGATGGCGTTCCCAAAGAGGTGCCGCTGATGATCACCGAAGATCACCTCGCCGCCGGCCTCACTGGACCGATGACAACGATCTTCGCCGCGTTATGGCTTGCCGACAATGTAGGCTCGTTTTTCGAAGGGGGAGGCGCTCTCTTCACTCACTCTCCCATACAGCCGCAGGGCATCCAGAACACTTGTTTAGGTTGGTCCTCCTGGTCGAACTTTGTATCGGATGAAGAGACTCTCGAAATCAAGGGATACACCTCGCCCTACTTCGCCTCGCACATGATCAATCTGGAATGGGTGCAGCACCGAGCCGGCGTGCATTCGATGTTTCCCTCTTCTGTCGACATCAAAGACAGTGACGGCAATCTCCTGGTGACGTCGTATGCGGTGCATCGTCCCGATGGCAACTGGTCGTTGATGTTGGTCAATCGAGACGAGAGCAATTCACATGCAGTACGGGTTGTGTTCGAGGATGCCAAGCGCAAACGGGAAGCATCTTTTTCAGGGGCGGTGACGTTCGTGACATTCGGCAGCGAACAATATGTCTGGATCAACGATGGTCCCAACAGTCATGCTGATCCTGACAATCCGCCGGTGGCCACCACCATAAAAGCAGACTCGGGAACCGTCTTCACTCTGCCAAAAGCTTCGATTACGGTGCTGCGAGGGAAAGTAGACGGTCTGACGGAGTAACGTTCTCAGTGATATTCGAAGGAGAGATTCTATGACAATCAACACACGGCGAAATTTCTTTGGCAAGATGGCGACGATCGTAGCTTTTGTAACCGGCGCACCGAAGCTCTTCGCCCAACAAACTCCCGCTGCCGCACCTAAAGTTGGTAGCACACCCGCGGACGCGCCCAGCAAAGATGCTCCTCGTCGCCCCAGCGGCGATCACCACACACTCAATGGGATCTACTATTTCTCAGGGACGGGTTCGAATGACGGTTATCCCACAGAAGATCACGTCCTGGTAACTGACCCCTTCGAAAAACACGTTACTCGCACCATGGACGCGCTCAAGAAGACGGTCGAGCGTGCCGGCTGCACGATGGATAGCATCCTCCATCTCCAGGTCTTTCTCTGTTTGCCGCTTGCAGACACTCCTACGCCGACCGGCAGGGTGCGCTTCGATGCACATAAGGCGCAGTACGATGCCTTAAACAAAATTTACGGAACCTATTTCTCGTCGGGCAAAGCTCCGTCGCGGGCATGCATGGCTGTCGAATGGATTCCCGGCGATTCGCTTATTGAAATCGTCGGCAGCGCGATGGTCGTCAATCCGCCCACACCATCTGCGAATCGATAATAGGCGATCGATAATTTGCGAAGAAAGTTGAAAGGGCTGCGCATGAATCTGAAGTTTGGTTGGAATCGCCGATCATTTCTAGCCGCGGTCGGGACCATGTCGGGCGGTCTGTTCGCCCCGGCCGGGTTGAACGCCACGGGCACCTTTGGCAAGAAGGGCAAGTCTTCCATGCCGACAGTGGATGGCAGCCCTATCGTTCCCATCACAACCGGCCTTGGCTCGACCGTCGACATTTACGCCGAGCTGGGAATCACACCTCTTGTCAACATCAACGGCACGCTCACCGTCATTGGTGGGTCAGTGATGAAGCCGGAGGTATTGGAGCTCATCCGGAGAGGCAACGAACACTGTGTTTCAATCGACGAACTTGAGATCGCCGCGGGTAAGTTTATTGCGAAACTGTGCAAATCTCCTGCCGGCCATACCGGTCTGGTGACGGGTGGCGCAGCCGCGGCCATGGTCGTGGGCTACGCCGGCATGATGACCGAAGATCTTGAGCCCCGCATGCGAGACATTCCCGACGTAAGCAGTTTTCCCAGGAACGAAGTCATCATCCAGAAGAGCCACCGGTATCCGTTTGACCATCAGATCCGCCAAACAGGGGCGAAGCTGGTCGAAGTCGAGACGCGCGAAGAGATGATTGCCGCCATCAATCCGAAGACGGTGGCGATACACTTCACCAATATCCTCTCGGACAAGGGCAAGGTCAGCGGTCCTGAGACCGTCGCCATTGCCAAAGCTCATAACATCTACACCTTCAACGATGCGGCTGCAGACGTGCCGCCGAAAGAGCGGCTTTGGGAGTATCCGGCAATCGGCTTCGATATGGTTACGTTCAGCGGGGGAAAGGACATCCGCGGACCGCAGGCGTCCGGTGTACTGATCGGCAAGGAGGAGTTAATCCACTACTCCCTGCTGAACATGAGTCCGCAGGAAGATCGCATCGGCCGTTGCTGCAAGGTTGGCAAAGAGACAATTTTTGGCCTGCTCAAAGCGCTTGAGCTCTTCGTGAATGAGGATTTCGATGCCGAGTTGAGCAAGTACGACACGCGCGCACAGGTCATTACCAATGCAGTAAAGAAATTTGGCGTCACGCCGCTCCCTCGGGAGTTCAATCCTCAGGCTCTCGGCAATGTCACGCCGCGTTATTCTTGGCACATCGATCCGTCAAAGCTCAACATTACCGGACCGGAGGTAGTGCAGAAATTGGCCGACACGCGGCCAATCGGTATCGGCAGTATGGGTGCCGGTGCGAGCGGCATGCGCGGACGCAATCCGGACGCGCCTGCAGTTGACGATCATGCTAGTTCGGATCATGGCGGCCGTCATGGCCATCCCAAAGACCCGAATACTTTCGGCTTTGCTCTCTGGCAACTCAAAGAGGGCGAGGACAAGCTGATCGCAGATCGCTTAGTCGAAATCTTCAGCGCAGTTCCGAAAGCCTAAGCCTCTTGGAAGATGAGTGGCTTGCCGCCGGGTCAGTACCCCGCGGGGTGCGCAAACGGGCTTCGGGGTCGGACGCCACTCTCTGTACGGCGACTCGCCATACCTTCGCGTACTCCGTTTTGCCTGTTTCAGAATCGGGTGCCGGGGTCTGCGTTCTCATACGCAGATTTTGCTTTGGTCATATCTCCTGACAGCACACAGGCCCTGCCTAGTTCCAAATTTGCCAGAGCAGCTACCGATCGTTCACAACGATGCCACGGTTTATCGATGCCAAAGGGTTTGAGTCGGAAGCATTGCGAAAGTAAACTTCTTTTCAGTAATCACCCTAGCTGTACGTTCGCTATCGTCCCGCCCGCTGCGCCGAGGCTGGCTCGGTGGCCTTATCGCCGGCTACTTGTTTGTCTGCGGGCGCAGATTCGTGCGTAAGATTAAGATGCTGATAGTTGAGGATGGCGTTGAATACGAGCGCATAGGTTCCGATGGTCTCTCCGCGATAAACCGGATTGTTGCCAAACAGCAGGACGTTTCCCTGGCCCAGGTGCGCGTTCACCACCACCGCATGCTCTGCAATCGAACCAGCTTTGTCGAGCAAGCCGTCCAGCAGCAGACTCTTGCCATCAGAAAAGCGCAGGATGACATCTGGCCGACTTTGCACCGGAATTACCAGCGGGTTGTTGCGCATTTGTTCCTCATCCAGCGGCTTCGGCTCCCACGGCTGCTGTTTCACGAGCACCTCGGGCTCGGTGATCTTCCTGCCCTGCGGCTCGTCGCTGTCGTCGACGCTGCCGCGGCCGGTGGCGCGTTTCGCGTAGGGATCGAGGGAATCCGTTAAAGGGTCCATCAAAATGCGGCCTCCGGTGGCTCCGAGTATGCTACTAACGTTAAAGGCCATGCCGTTCGCGCTGATGACGGGGACGCCGGGCCCGTAGCCGAAAGCGACCGGATGGTCGCGGTTGACGAAAACTGTATTCAGTACCGTGCCGACCACGCGCGCGTCACCTCGGGGCGCGACGCTCACGCCGGGCGCAAGACCCGTATCGATCGCGAACTCCGCTGTGTCTTCGCAGGTGATCAACAGCCCGCCTTGCTCAACGAACTCTTTCAGGTGGGCGAGTCCGTCGTAACCCAAACCGGGACGGATGTCAGAAGTGCTGTCCAGAACTCCGAGATTTGGAGTCAAATCAGACTTCTCCCAAGGCATTGGATTATTCCACCGAGGAATGCCATTGAGAATTTCGAGCGTTGAAGCGCGACCCACCGGAGCGAAGACGATAACGTCGTACTTTGCGTGCAAGTCCGATTGTCTGGCCACGGTTTGCGTGCTGATGTAATCAAAGGGCACGCCGGCGGCATCGAAGGCATAGCGCCACCAACCTTCGGTCTGAGTGCCGAGCCAGGTATGCATGAATGCGATGCGCGGAGCGGTGGCTACGTGGCCTGGGACCGACGGCGCTGCGTCGAGTCGCGAGGCATCGAGAGATAAGTCCTGCAGAATTTTATCGATGCTGTGATCGGGAACGTTGGTGATGACGAGCGAACCCGCCCCGAAATGTTTGCCTTCAGTATCGAAAGGTTTTTCAGCGACTTGAATGGTTGCGCCTTTCAGTTTGTAGGCAAGGGACAGGAGCGACACCTGGCCGGTATTGGCCACGGCCAGAACCGGGCCCGCGCCAAAGGCCTTGCCGGCCAACGTCGACAGATCGTCAAGCGGCGTCATCTTCGCCTTGAGGATCGAGGGATCGAGGACGCGGACGACCTTCAGATTGAAGAGATGAGAGAATGACCACCCTGTGTCGTCGTAAGGATGTTTTTGCGGATCGCCTGCAGCCCAGAACTGGCGATCGAGTAGCGCATCGGCGGCGCGCGAGTAAGGCTGGTCCATGCGGATGACGATGCTGCCGGCCGGGAAAGTTTCCTGCTTCGGCTTGTCTCCGCGCTTTTCTGCTGGAACCGCCGAAGTGACTGCATCCGATAGCTGCTCGATCTCGACATGCTGGCGCTTGAGTGCCTTGAGCAACTCGACCTGGCGATTCGCCTCGGCGGGATCGGCAGGGATTACATAGGCGGTGGGTCCCTCCAGCGACGGCTTTTCGACCGCGCGCTTGCTCTTGGCGTAGTAGTTCTCGAGAAAGTGGTGCGTGTTATGTGAGAAATAAGAGAGAGTGGAGAGCAATGCACTTTCTTCGTAGTTGTTGTTATCACGTTGCGACCAATTCACCACGGGCAGCGGTGGATTCTGACGGTACCAGGTGCGCGAGTAATCCTCGGGCCTGAGGATGCGCTTCTCCGTATCGGCTCCGCCATTGCCGAAAGTTTCATAGAGGCGGCTGATACCGTTGTGCATGCCGGCTAGAAACATCAGATAGCCGGGACTCCAAGTATCAAAGTCGCCGTGGGTAAACACTCCAGGCATGCCAAGGTTCTGCATCTGTGCGACGTTATTCCATCCGAGTTCCGCCCACTCGTCGGCGAGAGTGGGATCGACCCACGCGTTGTAGGGTCCATCGCCGACCGTGTTGTCGTAGAGGAAGGGAACCGACTCGTGCAGGTCGTGAAGCACCTGCGCATGCCAGCCCAGATAAGTGTCGAGAATATTGCGCGTTAGATCGAGGGTCATGGCCATGGCATCGCGGTTGTTGTCGTGTGCGACGTAGTGGCCCCAGTACAGAAGGCGCGGCCACACTTCACCCGGATGAGCTTTGTGCCATTTATAGACATCGACCATCCGATCGCGGCCGTCAACTTCGACCACTGGAGTGATCAGCACTATCATGTGCGACCGGATGTACTTGATGTAGGGCGAATCGTCGACGGCCAAACGATAGGCAAGTTCCATCAGAGCCGTAGGAGCCCCGGTCTCAGGAGAGTGGATGGTGCCGGTAATGTAATAGACGGGCCAGGACTGATCGATGATCTGCCGTGATTTGGCATCGTCCAGGTCAATCTTGCGCGGGTCTGCAAGCTGGGCGAGACGCGCATCATTCTCTTTCGCCGCGGCGAGGAGCTTGGCATCGGCAATGGCGGCGGCGATCATCTCGCGTCCTTCCTCCGTGTGGCCGATGGTAAAAACTTTCACTCGTGGGCTCGCAGCCTCCAGCAAACGGAAATACTTGTACACATCTTCTGCGTAAGGCAGCATATCGGGCGCGCCGGAGACGTCGCCGAGTACTTTGGCCGGGGTCGGCACCGTTTTCGAGGCCGGCAGATAATCGACCAACGGAGAAATGAATGACGGATCGGTGGTGTATTTGTGAACCTGGTTGGTGTACTGCTGATCGATAGGCTGGCCGGGATCACGGGCGAAGTTCGAGTTCAATTCTTGGGACAAGGACGGGGTGCTGGAGAGCAACGTAGAGAGGAGAACAACGATCAAAACCACTTTGGAGAGAGTCATTTTGCCTCAGTTCGATTCCTTCTTCATCTCGGGGCACAAGTGTCACATAAAACCACCGTCCGGGAAAGACACAGCCTTGTCCGATCGGAGACTGGCGAAGCGGGGGAAGATTGAGTCGAAACTGACCTCGCCGAGAGGATGACCGCGCAGGTCTCGAACTGAATTCGGGCGGTGTCGACGTTCCCGCTTGGCGGCCCAGCCTGTGCCTAGGGGGCTAGCGAGGCTCGGAACACAAACCTTTCGTTAATACCCTCCGCCACTCGTGGAGAGCCCTGATCGGATTAGCACAGTGCTCCAAAGCGTGGCACGAAGCGGCAAAGTCGTACGTCCCATCTGGGATGACACTCAGATCGCTGGCTTCGGCAATAAATGATGATCTGCGACTTTGTTCGGATGATACTTGAAATTCTCGCCTTCCTGCAGAGCGCCCTCCCAATATGTTTTGTTACTGTAATTGACGTTGTCCATTCTGTCGGCGACGGAATAAATTGCAGACAATTTGCCGCGTGGTGAATTAGTTAGTGCGATGGAGAGAATGAGCGCGAGCGGCCCGAACCTGCGACACCGCTCCATGATTGTTTACTGCACAGTCAGCGTAACCGAAGTTGTCTGCTGCATACCAGTCGCGCTTCCCGTAACGGTCACTGTGTAAGTGCCGGCACGTGTCCCTGGAGCGATGCCCGCCGGTAACGAGGCTCCGGCGCATGCTGTTTCGAACATGCAGCCGGTTAGCCCCAGGAGGACAACCCCGATAGCGAGAAGTTTTCTGCGCTTAGGGTTGTCCAACCCCGTCCCACAGAGAAACAGTGCGGGTATCAACAGAGCGACGGCGATCATACTCGAGCCGCGAGTTGCTGACGAAGCTAGAGGGTGAGGTCCGGTAGTGGTGACTGTGAGCGCCGCGGAACCCGTGCCGCCTGTCACCGAGATTGTCCCCAGCGAACAGGTGACTGCCGGGCTCACCACCGGTGAAACGCTGCAACTCAGATTCACGGTCGAGGGATTGAACCCGCCGGCCGGAGTGATAGTGATCCTCGATTGACCGGAACCACCCGGCGCAACCGAAGCCGGAGCCAGCGCCGAAGACGATAGGCTGAAGCCGGAGGCGGTCACCATTACGCTCGCTGCGGTCGACGTGCTGCTGTTGAAATTGCTATTCCCACCATATACCGCAGTTACGCTGTGTGTACCTGCGGCGAGCGCGGAGGTCGCGAATGTCGCGACTCCACCGCCATTCAGGCCCGCACTGCCGATTTGCGTCGTTCCATCGAGAAAGTTCACTGTGCCAGTGGGCGCACCGGAGGTCCCGGATGTAACGGTCGCGGTTAACGTGATGCTCTGGTTCACGTTCGCCGAGCCGGGTGCATTCAGTGCGGTAGTTGTGTCCGCTTTCTGAACCAGTTGGCTCAGCGCGGTTGAAGCGCTACCGGTGAAATTCGAATCACCGGAATACGTTGCGCTGATGGAATGAGACCCTGTGGACAGTGACGCAGTAGAACAAGTCGCGGTGCCTGCGTTTACTATTCCCTGTCCCAGTGTGGTGCTGCCATCGCTGAAGGTAACCGTGCCGGTCGGCATTCCACTGCCTTGCGGAGTGATTGTCGCCGTAAAGGTGACGGACCCGCCGAAAGCAGAGGGATTCGGGGATGCACTCAGCGAAGTGGTTGTGTTCGCTTTCTGAACCACCTGGCTCAGCGTGGTTGAAGCGCTACCGGTGAAATTTGAATCACCGGAATACGTTGCGCTGATGGAATGAGATCCGATGGCCAGGGACGCAGTCGAATAAGTCGCGGTACCCGTACCTACTGCGACCTGTCCCAGTGTGGAGCCGCCATCACTGAAGGTGACCGTGCCCGTGGGCATTCCGTTGACTTGCGCAGTGACTGTCGCCGTGAAGGTGATGGATTGGCCGAAAGCGGCGGGATTTGCCGAGCTCGCGACAGTGATGGTAGTCGGGAAAACAAACCCGCCGGAAATATTCAGCAGCACGGTGACCCCGCCGACGGCAAGATCAGGCCGGCCATCGCCGTTCAGATCACCCACCGCGATGCCCGCACCGCTCGCACCCAGGGCAATCGGCGATTGGAATGTCCCATCTCCATTGCCCAGCAGAAGCGTATTGCCTGCTCCGGTAGCGACGTCCAGTTTGTGATCACCGTTAAAATCCGCCAGCACAATGGTCTGGAGGTTCCCGATCACCGGCGTGGTCGTGGTAGTCGCGGTCTGAAACGTGCCATCTCCATTGCCGAGCAGTACTCCAATGGAACCACTCACGCAAGAATTGTTGTTGCCGCACTGATTCGTAACGACAAGATCGGGGTGGCCATCGCCGTTGACGTCGCCAATGGCTACCGTGTAGGAATAAAATCCGCCTGAGCTGTAGAGAACCGGCGACTGGAATGTTCCATCACCGTTACCCATAAGCACGCTGATCACACCATTCGAGCAGCTGTTGTTGCTGGCACACTGATTCGCGACAATCATGTCCAGTTTGCCGTCGCCGTTCACATCTGCGGCAGCCACGGCAAAGGTTCCCGTTGCGCCTGTGTTGTAGGGAACTGCCACCCGAAAAGTGCCGTCACCGTTGCGCAACAGCACACTCACCACTCCATTGGAACAGGTGTTGCTGTCGTTGCACTGACTTGAAATAATCAGGTCCTGGTAGCCATCTCCGTTCACATCGCCTACGGCGAGCGAATAGGAGTAGACCCCACCCGAACCATAGGTGACCGGGGGTTGAAAAGTGCCGTCGCCGTTGCCGAACAGGACGCTCACTGAACCATTCGAACAGTTATTCGAGCACTCATTCACAAGCAGCAAGTCAAGCTTGCCGTCGCCATTCACATCCACGGCCGCAACAGCAAGCGCATTTTCGTCGCCTGCGGTGTAACTGACCGCAGGCTGGAAGGTACCGTCGCCGTTGCCTAAGAGCACGCTGGCCGTCCCATCCCCGCACGAATTGTTGGTGGCGCACTGATTTGCCAGCAAAAGGTCAAGCTTGCCATCTCCATTCACATCAGCAATCGCTACGGAGTACGAAGCCCAGCCATCGGCGTTGTAGTCTATTCCGCTGCGCAGCGTGCCATCTCCATTGCCCAGAAACACGCTAACCGCGCCCGTGGTGCAGTTATAGTTGTTGGAGCAGGCATTCGCCATTAGGAGATCTGGTTTGCCGTCTCCGTTTGCATCCGCGACGACGATAAAAGTGCCCTCGACATCGCCCGAGCTGTAACTGACTGCTGTTTGGAATGTACCGTCGCCGTTGCCCAGCAGCACGCTCGCCACACTTCCGTCCTGCCAATTTCCATTACCGTCAATTTGATTTGCCACCAATAGGTCAGGCTTGCCGTCCCCGTTGATGTCTGCCAGCGCTACGCTCGAGGCATATTCCCCGCCGGAAGCGTAGTCGACCGCAGCCTGAAATGTGCCGTCGCCGTTGCTAAGCAATACGCTCAGAGAGCCATTTGAACATTGGTTGGAATTGTTGCACTGGTTGCTGACGGTGAGATCGGGGTGCCGGTCCCCGTTTATATCCCCGATTGCAATTGAATTGCTGTATACCCCGGTCGTACTGTAGTTGACCGCCGAATTGAATGTGCCATCCCCGTTTCCCAACAGTACACTCACCACACCATTGGAGCAGTTGCTGTTGCTGACGCACTGATTCGCCACGGCCAGATCGAGTTTCCCGTCGCCATTCAGATCGCCAACAGCTACGAACATGGCACTTTGGCCGCTCGAGTTGTAGCCAACGGCAGCCTGAAGCGTCCCATCGCCGTTACCCAACAGCACGCTCACCGATCCATTGTTGCAATTGTTGTCGGCGCAGTTGTTAACCACGACCACGTCTTGCTTGGCATCCCCATTGACGTCGGCGATCGCAACGGATATGGCGTTCTCTCCGGTGGAGCTATAGCTGACTGCGGATTGGAATGTGCCATCGCCGTTGCCCAACAGCACGCTCACAACACCATTGGAGCAGTTGTTGTTGCTGGCGCAGTTATTGACTACAACTAAATCGGGCTTGCCATCACCATTGACATCGCCAATCGCAACTGCATTGGCATCCACTCCGCCGGAAGCATAGCTGACCGCGGATTCGAAGGTGCCGTCTCCGTTGCCCAGGAGCACGCTCACCACACCACTTGTACAGTCACCGTTGCATTGGTCCGCGGTTACGACATCGACATTACCATCATTGTTCAGATCTGCCACCGCCACGGTACGCGTGTTCTGTCCCACCGAGTCGTAGTCGAGCGGAGCTAGGAAAATCGAATTGCCAGAAAACGACAACGATGGGCTCATGCGTGGATGGAACCTGGCCACCTTTTGTTGAGCGGCCTTTAGTGCCAGCTCTGCCGGCGTTACCGGGCCTTTGCGCAATTTCCGCGACTTTGTTTGCGCTTGCGAGAAAAGATGAGTCGTTATGGACTCTATCCCAGGAGAAACGTGAGGCGTGCTCTGCGCCACGGCGAAAGGAAGATACGATTCACAAGATAGCGCTACGACGACCATAGCCAGAGACGACAGGGCACGCTTTCCAAACATTGATCTTATCTCCCACTCGTTTTTGCTCAGAGTCGGGCCACTGGGACACTGGGATTACTGACAGCTTGTCATGGATGGTTCGACCTGAGACAGTGGGACAAAGCATATGTATGGCCAGTTCCTGCTCGCTGATGTCACGAGCGCGGTCCTTCACAATGTCCAATCGATGCACTTGGCATCTGAGAGCCTATTAATGGGCAAGAAGCGCTAACAGCGGTGTGCAGTTACCAGCGTAACGAGAACAACTTCTGGGGTGAGGAGGGAGTGCTTCAACGGACGACAACGCGCGAAAGATGTTCTGAATCAAGACGGCATGTGTCTCAAACGAGTACAGAGTTCTGCGCTGTCCGGAGTCTGCTATCCATCATGAGTCCACAACGTACTGGTGCGAATACTCAAGAATTCCTGGGTTATGTCGAGACCGTGAGTAACATCGAGAAGAACTGGCCAGCGCCATTTTGAGTTTGCCTGCAGGGCATTTTCTTCGTTTTCTACATGTTTAGCTGTGCCCTCCGGCCACAGTCTGAGAACTTGATCTCCGAAGCTTGCCCCCAAACGTTACGTACTCCGTAACATTGGCCCTCCTTCCTACTCAGTTCGCCGTGGTCCTTTCTTTTCATAATTTTGATGTTTAGACAAGCGCCGGAATCTTCCCAAACCATTTTTTCCAACCAATGTTGTCCGCTTCCTGCGTTTTCGGGTTTCGTAACAGACCACAGATCTCGTTCGCGTCACAATAACCGTTATGGCCCCAAGACATTGGTCGCTGTCTGTCCACAAGCATCAGTTTCGCAGCCTTCTCATCTAACCGTTGTGCAGAAATGAAAAGGTTGAATAAGCCAGCGCGAACAAAGACAACTCCAGTTACAGAGTCCGAACAAACTGCGAACCCCGGCCATTTTCTGCGATTCTTGCTTACAAAGCGGACACCGAGAATGGACTCCAAGGAAATCGGCAGGAATGAATTCGCCACTTTTCTCTGAGGTGGCGATCAGCAGTCCGACTTGCAACCAATTCCGAAGCAAACGTTTGGCAATCACAAACCGAACGCTTTGCGCAGCGAGACTTGAATCGGAACGGGACTAAGGATCTTACCGGCTCATGTGTTCCCTCGCCGTCACAGGCTGCCTTCGTGACGGCCAATCCGGGACATTACAGTGCGATAGTCGCCATCCGAGTGCAGGCTCTCGACTGCTTTGCGCAGAGCGGCGTTGACCGCCGGATCGCTCGAGTAACGTTCGGCCGCGTCAACAAATACGCGGGCTTTGTCGCCGTCGGAGGAGATGCTGGTCGCCGATTCGATTGCCGCAACGGCGAGCGAACTCGAAATCCCCGGCTTGTCGAGCACAACCATCAGAACGCGGCTGCGGTCGCCATCGGAGTTGATGCTATTGGCAGCTGCAAAGAAAGCTTCGCGAGCCGGCTCGACGTTTTTACCGGCAAGTTCGATCAGGACGCGAGCCTTATCTCCGGCCGACGAAATTCCTTGCGCAGATTTGGCGATGGCGCCCAGGGTCTCGGCTACAAGCCCCGGTTTCTGAGCGAGAGACACGAGCACCTGCTGATGATCGCCGTCGCTCGAAATCGAATTCGCGGCATCGAAAAACGCTTTGCGCCTCGGCGATCCTTTCACTGAGCGACTCTAGTGCCGCCAGCAGCGGCTCCAGAGCACTTTGTAGTTCCGGGCTCAGTCCTTCCGCTTTCTCCGGATTCATGTTGCGCACGTTGCAGCCGCGCAATCTTTCGCCGTAAGACTTCGCCAGTCCGCGTGCCGTGTTGACCAGCGCCGTCCGCGCTCGCACCAGTCCGGCGCGCGCCCGGATCAACGTCAGATCTACCTGCGCCTTCGCACTACGATGCTTCACCGGACTCAGCAACTGGGGATCGATTCTCGCCAGCCGCGCCAGAGTTTGCGCATCCATGCGATCGTCTTTCTTGCGGCTCTCCCCGATCAGCCGCACCTTGCGCGCATGCGCCACGATCACTTCGTGTCCCAACTCGCTTAACAGGCGGCTGATCCACGGCGAATGCGTCCCGGTTTCCAGTGCGATCCGGCTGCGCGGCATGGCTCCGAAGACTTCGCGCAACGCTTTCGCATTCGTGCCAACCCGCTGCTCCAGTTGGATCTGGCCGGCTTCCTCCACCACGCAGTACCAACTGTTGCGATCTCCCAGATCTAATCCGATGGTCAGTTTCTGCTGTGAAATATTTCTGCCCTGCTTCGGCGCTGCGATGCTAACCTTCTTCATTGCCGGTCTCCTTTTATCTGTGCCTTGAGCACCTCGATAACTTGGGAGCGTACAGCATCCCGTCCGGAGACCGGCCTTCTCATCCCATCTGATTACGCCAGTTAACACAATATCGGGTGCATAATGTCGGTTGGGTGATGCCTTGAGCCGGACCCGCAAAGATTCACGAAAATCCACGAACAGAGTTCTCGAAGTCGTCAGAAGGGACGACGGGACATTCGACCTCTTCATGAATGGCGAACTCGACCGAGGCCACATCCATGAAGACGGGCTAAACGAGCAGCTTTGTGTTCGTTTCGGGTATTGTGGGAAAGAATACGACTCGATTCTCCTTGAGCTAGTCGAAAACGGCAGAAAGAAGCTCTTCTTCTAACTCGTTCTGAGTGCCATGGCCTGTTCTCGACAGTTGAGGTAGAGTTTCCTCATGAGGAATGTGATTTCTCCGGCTCTTCTGGGGGTATTCGTCCTTACCGGCCTCTACGCCGCAGTTCGAGTAAACGCTGCTGGGCCTCTCCCAGATATTTTTCGTTCGGTCCTGACTGAGGTAAAAGCGAAGACCAAGGTACCCGTGCTATTGCCCACCGAACTTCCTTTTTATGACATCAAACAAGCAAGTGTTGACAAGGCCACAGAAGATGCGTACGCGATCAGCCTCTATTATGATTTGAGCGCGGGAAATGCGGGTTTCGCCGCGTCGTTTCAGGCCGCCAACAATCACGATCACTCTCCACGGGAAATAAAGAATGTTAGCGAAGTAAAGTTGGCTACTGGAATCAACGGATTTTTCAGGCCAGTAAGTTGCGGTGGATCGTGCGCCCCAGCGAACCTCTGGTGGGAACAGGGAGCGGTGCTGTATCAGATTCAGCTAAAGCTGCCCCCGGCCCTCCCCGAGCAGAACCAGCAAAGGATGATAATGGCTGCCGCCAATTCGGCTATCGTCGCAGGTCCCCGCTAGTTGTAGGCCACAACTGTCGTAACATGTCCATTAACACTCAGACCCTTTTATTCATGCCTTTGACTGACGAAATCAATCCGCGAATGCTCGGCGAGTGGCTGGCCGGAATGTCATTGCCAGAGAGAGCTCGGAACCTAAATAGAATTTCCTACGATCTCACGGTATGCACACGCGAGTTCGAGGCCGCCACCCAACCATTCAAGGACCCCGCCATGGTCATAAAGATGCTAATCGGCCTCAGCGAATTACAGCATCAGCTTTCCCAACAGATCGGCCATTATATGGACGGCGAAGAGATCAAGGTCTATCCGATAGATGTCTTTGCAAAAATTCTGTTTGAGAAGGCAACCCAGTATCAGATCCTGCCCTTTTTAAAGGGAGCAATAAATCGGATGAAGGCGAGGATGTGAACGTCGTTGGCGTAACATCGCCTCTCTAACAATGTCGGCGGTGTCAAGCACTTTTTGAGCACACCACAGCATGCACTCGAAGAAGAGTGCCATTTCGCTCTCGTTGAAGATGTGCCCATCCAACCAAAGCCCGCTCGCAATCAGTATTCAGGTCTGGAACTCAGTCCGACCCATGCATCTGTTCGATCGCAACCTCGACCATGATTCCTAGTTCGAACTCCTCTTTAAGAGGAGCGGGACGCCCCAGTCAATTACTCGGTGTTCTACTGCACACCACGGCGATGTTCGGGCTGTCCCGCGTGCGGACCGAATCTTTTTACCTGCTCGTAATCCCATTCCTTGCGCATCATCCAGTACAGCTGAATGGCTAGCTTGCGGGCCATCGCGACCTTGGCGATCTTCCGCCCTCGTCGCATGGCCAAGTGAAAATACTTGCTCCGCCATTCCGGAAGGCTGCGCACCGTCACTTGCGCCGCTTCCACCAGCAGGAAACGCAGTAGCGTGTTGCCTTGCTTGCTGATGTGTCCCAGCCGTCGCCGATCCCCGCTCGACTCCTCCGACGGTACCAGTCCCAGATAGCTCGCGATCTGCTTGCCACACTGAAACCGTTCCGCTCTCCCAATGATCAGCACGAAGGCCAGCGCCGTCAGCGAACCGACTCCAGGATGCGTCCGCAAGCGTCGCGCTGCCGGACACTTCTCCGCTTCCTGTTCGATGGTTTGCGTCAGCTCCGCGATCGTCGGGGTCAGTCGGTCCAGCAACTCCAGCAGATCGCGCCGCCGCCGGCTCGCCCACGGAGCTAACGGAAACGCCTCCAGTTGTTCTCGTCCCGCTTCCCGCCACAACCTCTTCTTGCAGCGCAGTCCTTCGTTCAGCGCCACCGCTTGTAGTTGATTCATGACTCGCGTGCGCGCCTGCACCATGCGGTGCCGGTGCCACAGCAGTTGCCGCAAATCCCGATTCTCCCAGTCCGGCACCCAGATCTGCGGAAAGTCATCTTTCAACATGAGTCGCAGAATCAGCTGTGCATCCTGGCGATCCGTCTTCTGCTTGCGTACCCGCTTCGTACGGATCTCAGCCGCGTCGCCGATCCACAACTTGAACTGCAGTTCCGCCAGCAGCCGCTCAAACCAGCGCGCATGCCCACTGGCTTCCATCCCCACGCGCGCTTTCATTCCCTGGGCCGCTAGTTCGCGGTAGAACTTCTCCGCTTCTTCCGGGTGCTGCAGTCGTTTCGTTCCTGCAGTTCTCCAGTTTCGGTATCCACAAATGCAATTTGTTGGAAACCCGGGTGGTAGTCACAACCTATAATCCTCATGTTCGGCTCCTTTCTCCCGGGCCTTGGTTGGTTGGCACCACCAAAGTCTATCCGGGTGCGGGAGCCGACATTGTTATGGAATCAATCACAGTCATCAACCCGCAAGGGGGCATCAAAAGATACTTAAAGTGCTGGCATAATCCGGATGCACGTGCTCCCCCCTTGGCGAGCGCGTGCATCGGGTGTTCTGCTTCACGGAACCGGAACTGAAACGGCGGACGAGCTAACCTTGGTCAACAACCATCGTCCGTCGATCTTCTTGGCTTCACCGTCGAGGTCTACGTGGCTCACCGCTGTCCAAAACGGCTGGCCCGTAGCCGGGTTCAACGCTACGTTGAAGTAATGGCATTCGAAATACACCGATGATCTCCATCGGCCGTAGCGATCCTTCATAGGCACATACTTCGTTTTGTACGCCGGGGACAGCGACACAAACTTATTGGCTGGCTGCAAGCCGCCGGAAACATACTTGAAGAAGGTGCACAGCGTGCCCTGTTGACCGGTGGAAGAGGTGTCGCCCGAGGGTTCAGGGCAAGTTGCGGGATCATCCGGATCGCCGTTGCCGATATAATTTCCTGCCGCGGCAGAAGTACTGACAATCGTGATTTCGCCGTCCTCAGTCCAGAGAGCGACAGCGTCGCGGATTCGTCGAGTTATCTCTGCAGGCGAATCGCCATTTACTGGATCGTGGACGCTAACTGCCGCGTGAAAGGCTGCGTGAAGTCGTTCCAGTTCAGTCATTTGGGCGAGTCGATCGTCACGGTCCCGCCAGCCATCTTCATGGGAGGCTCCTAACTGCGCTACAGCCGTCGCCGTCAACAATGCCCCCGCGAGAAGCGCGCTGAGCAACGCTGTCATTTTCTTGAATGTCGATTTCATGTTCCGTATCTCCTTTAGTTTTGAGGCGCGGTTGTCGTTCTCACCGCGCCTGTTTGTTTGCCTTCACTCCATATAGCGAAAATCGCTGCGGAAACCTGTAAGTCGGAAAGAAACTTCCTTGGGCACCTGACCCTGAAACTGTCCGGGTAGTGTGGTAATGTTTACGGCAATTGGCCACTCCTCCGGCCCAGGAATTTTGGATGGACCACGCCCTCGGACATGAGATCACCGAGCTGCTTCAGGCATGGCGCCGGGGCGACGAAGGTGCTCTGGACAAGCTGACTCCTCAGGTTTATCGCGAGCTGCATCTGGCCGCCAGACGTTGCATGTCACGGGAACGGAACGGCCATACGCTGCAGACGACGGCTCTGATCAATGAGCTTTATCTGCGTCTCTCCGATCTGAAGCTGATTGACTGGCAGAACCGGGCGCATTTCTTCGCGCTGTGTGCGCGACAAATGCGGCGCATTCTCACTGACCAGGCCCGCGCCCGGCGATCGCACAAACGCGGCGATGGAGTAACGGCGATTTCATTGGACGATGCTCTGGCAATCTTTCCGAAACCCTCCACTGATTTGGTCGCTGTAGATGATGCTCTCAATCAGCTGGCGAAAGTGGACGACCGTAAGAGCCAAGTTGTAGTGATGCGCTTCTTTGGCGGTCTTAGCGTTGAAGAAACGGCGGAAGTGTTGAAGGTTTCACCCGACACGGTTGCGCGGGATTGGCGGTTGGCCAAGGCGTGGCTAATGCGCGAACTAAGCGAAAAGAAATCCGATGAAACCTGAGCGATGGAGCAAAATCGAGAGCATTTTTCACAAGGCTCTCGAGGCCGACGAAAGCCGGCGCAATTCCGTGATTGAAAAATCGTGCGCCGGTGATGCGGAACTGCGCCGCGAGGTGGAATCGCTGCTGGCCCATGACAGCGATTCTGCGAGCTTCATCGAGAAACCAGCATTTGCGGGCCAAGTGACCACCAGCAGCGTTGGGCCCGTCACGGCGGCAGATGCGCCGAGGCCTGACTTGAAGGGCGTTGCGTTTGGACATTACCGCATTCTTGAAGAAATCGGCGTCGGCGGCATGGGACAGGTGTTCCGCGCCCTCGACACGCGGCTTCACCGGACGGTGGCGATTAAGGTGCTGCCCGCGACGCATGTCGCCGATCCGGATCGAAAGAGACGCTTCCTTCAGGAGGCGCGGGCGGCCTCGAAGCTGAATCACCCGAATATTGTCACGCTGCACGACATGGTGAGCGATGGCGGAGTGGACTACCTGGTGATGGAGTATGTGGCGGGTAAGACGCTCAAGGAGTTGATCCGTCCCGAGGGCTTGCCGATTTCGGAGGCCGGCGGTTATGGGATCCAACTCGCCGGCGCGCTGGCGGTTGCGCATGCTGCGGGATTGATTCACAGGGACATCAAGCCCGCGAACATTATGGTCACGAACGACGGCCAAGTAAAGGTTCTCGATTTCGGGCTGGCCAAACAGCTGACTCCGGCGGGAGCCGATTCGCTCGATGCGGGACAGTCGGTACCGGGAACGTTGGTGGGGACGGTTTCCTATATGTCTCCCGAGCAGACGCGCGGTGAGCCGCTCGATGCGCGGTCAGATATTTTTGCTTTCGGCTCGGTCCTTTATGAGGCTGTCACGGGCCAGCTGCCTTTCAGGGCCGCCAGCCTGCTATCGACGATGCACGAAATCGCGCTGCATGATCCACCGCCACCGTCGCGGGTCCAGCCGCGCGTTCCGGTGTGGTTGGAACAAATCATCCTGCGGTGCCTGCGGAAACAGGTGGCGGAGCGCTACCAGTCGATGGCGGAGCTGCTCGAGGCACTTCGCAGTGGCGGCGTCGGAGCCGTCCCCGAGACGGCGAGGGCCAGCACGAGTCCGGCTTCTTCGATCGCGGTGTTGCCCTTTGCAAGCGCGAGTGGGGATGGCGAACAATTCGGCGACGGACTGGCCGAGGAACTGATCCACGCGCTGAGTCTGTATGACGACCTGCAGGTGATCGCACGAGCGTCGGCCGCCGCCGTACGCGGGCACGGGTTGGATATTCGCGAAATTGGGCGGCGGTTGAATGTAGGTGTGATCCTCGACGGAAGTGTTCGGCGTGCCGGTAACCGGCTCCGGATCACGGTTCAGTTGATCGACGTCAACGACGGTCATCACCTGTGGTCCGAGCGGTACGACCGGGAAATGACGGACGTGTTCGAAGTGCAGGATGAGATCACGGCTGCGATCGTAGACAAGCTGCGCCCACAATTGCTGGGCGCCCGCTCCCCCTCGGCGGCGCGCCATTCGGAAGATCCGGAAGCGTACGCGCTGTATTTGAAGGGCCGCCATCATTGGGGAAGACGCCCGGCGGGCACGATGGAGGCAATTGCCTACTTCGAACAGGCGGCCAAGCGCGATCCGACGTATGCCCTTGCGTACACGGGCTTGGCGGATGCTTACAACACGCTAGCGAGCTGGGAGGGCGGTGTGCTTCCGCCAGATGAGGGTTTTCCAAAGGGGATGTCGTATGCAGAGCAGGCGCTTCGCCTGAAGCCAGAGCTGGCCGAGGGGCATGCGGCGCTGGCTTACGCACTGCTCCATTACCGCTGGGAGATTCCGGAGGCCGAGCGGTCGTTTTCGGAGGCAATCCGGCTCAATCCGCGTTACGGGCCGGCGCATCATTGGTATTCGCATCTGCTGGTGGCAGCGGGACGCATGGAGGAGTCGCTGGCCGAGAGCAAAATCTACCTGAACGTCGATCCCGCGGATCCAATGTCACAGCTTCACCTCATGTGGCACCACGTGATGGCGCACAACTTCGATCAAGCTCTCAGCGAATCAGGGCGTGCGTTGGCCAACGACCCAGGCTTCTCGTGGAATCGCATTTTTCAGGGTTGGGCTCATCTAGGCAAAGGCGCGACCGGCGAAGCGGAAGCAGCCATCCGAAAAGGGGCGGAACTCTCGGGCGCGAGTGTGCACCTCAGCTCTCTTGGGCACGCGCAGGCGGTCAACGGCAATCGGGCGGATGCGCTTCGGACGCTGGAGCGGCTCACTGCGCAATCCGCGGAACGGTACGTTTCGCCCTATGAGTTGGGATTGATTTACGAAGCGCTCGGCGACCGCGATCAAGCCTTTGCGTTACTGGAGCAGGCGTTTGCGGAACGCTCGCCGTGGTTGGTTTATTTGGCGCGGGAGCCGCGACTGAGGCATTTGCACGGCGACCCGCGCTTTGATGCTTTGCTTGCGCGGATGACGCGCGACTTCGGCGGAGCGCCAGCGGGTGCGACTCGGTAGGCGGCGAGCGTGGTCTGACTTCCTGTTTGGCAGGCCACCCTGATAGTCAAGCCTTATCAGGCGAGAGCGACGCGATCACAAACCGATGATGTGCCGAAAGCTGGGTGGACTTCTTTCCTTTCGGGATCAGCACTGCCTGCGCTGTTGACAGCTTAAGCAATACACTTTGTGCTCATGCCAGTTCGATTTAGAACGAAACGTTTTTCCCCCGATCGATGGCGCGCGGGAGATCCTTTCAGCGAGAGCTGGGATTTCGCACAAGATGCGAACGACTTTCGGCGGCTTTATTGCTCCGACAGAACCTGTGCGCGCATCGAATAAAAGCGATTGGAAAGCCACGGGCGCTCTAACCTGCGGAGTATGTGACTGGGCGACCTTCTGCACGCGGCAGATCTTTGCGAAACTTCTCTGGCAGGATGCTCCTGGCGGAGGCCAATCAGTGGCCGGGGGACCTTCGCCCCTACTTCGGTGGACTGGGATGAATTCCACATGGCGTTTCATTTTCCGTTGATGCCCCGAATGTTCATGGGTCTGACGGTCTTATCGGTACACGCGACGCGCGCCCAAACGGGCTGCCTGACCGACGGCGGCCAGCATTACTTCGCGAGTCGCACCGTCGATCTCGTATCTGCCTGCGATCATTGTCCAGCAACGGAGCGAGCCGCCTCCGGATTCCAAGGTTTAGCCGCATTGTCTTGCTTTCGGCGCCACGAACGAGGCAATGATTGGCAGCCAAAGGCCGTCCTGCTGAAACTTCATGTATGCAACACTACTGTGCAACCGCTGCCTTTGGCAAGCACGCGGGTAATGTAGAAATGCGCTGCGGCCACAACTCGCAAGACTCTGCGCTGGATGGAGTTACGGGAATCTGGCGGAGAGGGAGGGATTCGAACCCTCGGTACAGGTGTTAGCCCGTACAACGGTTTAGCAAACCGCCGCATTCGGCCACTCTGCCACCTCTCCGGCGCGCGGGTTTTCAGTTTACCACGTCTGCGATGGGCCTTTTGAGCACCCTCAATGACGCGGCGGTGAACCGATTACATGCGCGAACGACTCAGTCCTGAAGCTTCGTCGCCAGTGGACGATGCCTCCCTGAGGACATCGGATTCAGCCGGGGTTCACGCGTTCCCGTTATCGAATGGTGGACCGACGAAGGTCGGACTCTCCTAGCTCGGACTGCAGTCCTTGCGTTCCCCGAATTCCTTCCCTCCTCTCCAAATGAATGGCAATGATGTATTTCAAAATGCATCACTACGAAATGAGTTTTCGCTTGATCTCGTGCTGTGTGGTTTGTAGCGTTCCAACGCTTGGCCTATTCGAGGCTGGCGACGCGATTGAGGTCTACGCCGCGGCGCGCAGAAGAACCCAGACATTCAGCAATCCCGTGCGAGCGCCGGTCAATGTGTACCCGCTAAACATCATGACCGGACTCGCGAATTAGGACCGCGCGACGGTTGCGATTTTCCCTGCAGAGGTCTAGTGGAATTTTCTATACGAATCGTCGAGATTTCATTCGTCTGGCGTAGTAGCCGTGATCGAACTATCGCAGTCGAACAATACGGCGCTAAATTGCTTCTCCTGGTTGCTCCTTATTAATTTTGATTCTGCTCGGGCTGGGCTGTACCGGTTTTGATCGCTTCATCGAGAAGCTGCTTCATCTGGCGGGAAGCTTGCCGCGCGAGTTCGCCTTGCTGGCGTCCTAGTTCTCCTTGCTGTTCACCAAGTTTCCCTTGCTTCTCTCCCAGCACGCCCATCTGTTCCCCGATTTTCGATTGCTGTTCACCGGCCTGAGACTGCAGTTCGCCGATCTTGCTTTGTAACTCTCCAATCTCTGATTGGATCTGTCCGACTTGTTCCACGGTGGCGCCGGAATTGAGTTGCTTCAGTTCGGCTTTTAGTTTGTCCAGTTCGGCCGTCATATCCGGAACTTTGATTTGAACTTGCTCCATTCTTGCGCCGATCTCTTCCTGCCGCTTTCCTAAGGCCTCCTGCTGCTTACCGAGTTCTTCCTGTTTCTTCCCGAGTTCCTCTTGCGGCGCCCAGAATTTTTTGGCGCGATCGATAGTGGCCTGATCGCGGATTATGTAGGAATTTTCGTCGCGCTGGAACCAGATGAAGTCGCCCTGGATTTGCTTCCTAAGTTTCTCCACGTGGTGGGCGTCGTCCGTCGATCCTGACATGGTCAGGGAATCACTGTTGCCTGTGACGATGACGAAACGCTGATTGTCGTCGTAGCCATAGCGATACCCGGACCCGTTAAGGTCTGAAGAACCGCTACTGTAGGACGAAGCGGCGCTGCTCGACTGTCCGCCCCACCGGGCGGGTGATGACGGCGCGACGGGTGCGACAGGAGCGATAGCCGTGGCAGATGGATAAGCAGGTGCAGCCGGAGCGATAGTCGCAATCGCCGGGACTGGGACTCCTGAATATCCAGTGCGGATTGTTCCCGTGATCCTTCCGGTGACCACTGCGGGCGCAGGAATGGGTTCCGCTTGAGGAGCCGGCTCGGGAGGAGGTGGTGCGGTCTCCGACATCGGTGCAGCCGCCGGTTCCGGCGCAACGTCCGGTTGAACTGTTGGGGCCTGCGCGGGACGCGGCGCTGGTGGCGGTGTTTGATCCTGGGCGAAGTGTATATGTTGCGGCGCCGCCGCGAAACTCGCCGGGCGCACCGATGCGGTCAGATAAACTACCGGGACCGCAAGCGCAATCACCGCGACAGCAATCGATTTCTTCAGATGCATGGCAACGGATCCTTTCCAAACCAAAATTCTTTCCAATCTCTGTTCTGCCTGACCTGCCTTGGCCATCGAAACGCCCTGCCACCACACTCGTCCGGGCGCCCCCTGCAAGGCTTCGAAGAATGTCAGCAGGGTTCTGGCGTAATCCGAGCGATCGGCGCCGCAGGACAAAGCCGCCTCGTCGCTAGCCTGCTCCGCCAGGTCAGCGAGATGGCGATTGAGCCACCAAGCGAGCGGACTGAACCAAAAAATTGCACGATGCAGAAGAGAAAGACGCTGTGTGAGCGCATCACGCCGTGCGACGTGCGAGACCTCGTGTGCGATCACGGCGTCGAGCTTGGCATCGTCCCACTCCCGCCAGCCTGACGGAAGCAGAATCATCGGGCGGAGCACACCCGTGGTGACCGGCACAGAAATCAATTCGGACTCGGCAACTTGTGGAGCGACGGCAATCCCGTAGGCATAGGCACGCGAGGCGAGCCTCTGGGTTACGCGGATCTCATCGATGCTAATGCTCTGCGCGGCGTTTACCAGCCGACGACTGAATGTGAGCCCCACCAGGAAGCGTACGAGAAGCATTAGCGTGACAACGATATAAATCGCCTCAGCAACTGCGGTCCACGAAATCGAGGACCAGAGAGATGGCGACGAATTTGCGTGTCTTGCTGCGGCAAAGCGCATCCCTTCGCTTGGCGGAGAGTTGCGGCCCACTTGAATCGAAGCTCCAGATCTTCTGACGGTTCCGGTGGATGATGGGAGCACCGCTTGGTTCCGCGGGACCAAGCTAGCACTGCTGAGGGCAGGAGGCGAAGTGGTGAGCGATTGCGAGACTCGGGACTGGTCAGAGACAGGCCGCGCCGTTCCAGATTGAAATTGTGCGTCCTGAAGAAACGCGGGCGTTGGAACCAGTAGTGGCGGGAGCATCTGTTCCAGCAAGGGCACGGCGAGCGCACCGTAGAGCACCATGGTCCAAGCAAAGAGGCGGACCGAAGTGTTGCGCACGCGAAATGCAGTCAGTCCGAACCCTGCCGCTCCGGCGAGTGCAAGAGCGCGGGCCGCGGGACTCACGAGTAGTGCGAGAAGACTTGCAGACGCTGGAGGGACAGGGACAGGCGTCATAGCTTTTCGTCCTTTGTTTCAGCGAGCTTACTGTCGGTAAACTTTTTCTCGGCTGTGTGTTTGTCGGCGATTTTGCGGGCCAGGCGTTCCAGTTGCTTGCGGTCGAGCACAGCGTTGTCCACCATGCCAAGCACCAGTTGCTCGGCAGATCCACCGCAAAAGCGATCGATAATGCTCTTCACGGCACGGACAGCAACGTTCTGGCGTGCGTCCGAAGCCTTGTAAATAAAGGTGCGGCCTTGAATCTCGTGACTGACATAGCCTTTTTCTTCCAAACGGCGAAGCACGGTCCGGATGGTGGAATCTTTCATGGGGCGAGAGGAGGCGAGCGCTTCCCGGCACCCTTCAGAGGAGGACGGCCCGTGAGTCCAGATGTAATCCATGACGAGCTGCTCGACTTCGCCTAGGTTCTTTAGACGGGATTTGGGTGTGTTAGTCATTGTAGCGTTACAATGTGTAACGTAAGAGAAGCGGCTTTGTCAACCAAAAACCGCGAATATGAAGCGTCGGGGTTCACTCGGGTATGCTTGGCTCATGCTCCCGCAAGAGGCCAGTGCAGCAATCGAATTCTGTGACGTCTCGTATAGCATCGCGGGTACACAAATACTTGCGGGGCTAACTCTGAAGGTCGAGTGCGGCGAGACCCTTATCCTGCTCGGGCGCAGCGGTTCGGGCAAGACCACCTCTCTCAAGCTGGTGAATCGGCTGCTGTCGCCAACTTCCGGCGAAATACGCGTCAACGGCCTGCCCAATACGGGCGTTGATGTAATTCGTCTGCGGCGCAGTATTGGGTACGTCATCCAGGATGCGGGCCTGTTTCCTCATTTCACAGTCGAGCGAAACATCGGCTTGGTTCCCAAGATTGAAGGATGGCCGGAAGAGCGGATTCGCGCGCGTGTGACGGAGTTGCTTCGGATCGTGGGTTTGCCAGAGGAGATGGCGACGCGTTACCCGCGTCAACTCTCGGGCGGGCAACGGCAGCGAGTCGGCGTGGCGCGTGCTCTCGCGGCGGATCCCGAAATCCTGCTCATGGACGAGCCCTTCGGCGCGCTCGATCCTCTGACTCGCGATGAATTGCAGCGCGAATTTCTCTCGCTGCAGCAGCGGCTTCACAAGGCGGTAATTTTTGTGACGCACGACCTTCGCGAGGCGCTGCGGCTCGGGTCGCGGATCGCTCTACTGGAAGCTGGGCGGCTGGTAACAGTTCTTACGCCGAAGGAATTTTTGCGCTCTGCGGATCCCTGGGCTGCGGCGTACGTCCGGGCATTAGGAGACGGATTGGAGTCGTCTATGATTCGGGGGGCGTCATGAATGTATTTCGATTCATCCTGCAGAATCGAACGCAAGTCCTCGAACTTACCGGAGAACATCTCTGGCTGGTTGGGCTATCCACATTGTTTGCCATGCTGATAGGTATTCCGCTGGGAATCATGATCGCGCATCGGCCGCGATTGAACAAGCCGGTCCTGGCTAGCGCCAACATCATTCAAACGATTCCCAGTCTCGCCTTATTCGGATTCCTGCTACCCCTGCCTTGGCTGGGGGAACGGGCGGACCGGTTGGCAATTCTGGCGCTCACCCTGTATGCGCTGCTACCCATCATTCGAAATACTTATACCGGAATTCGCGGCGTGGATCCCGCAGTTGTGGAGGCCGGGCGAGGCATGGGCCTCACGGAAAGTCAGCTTTTGTTTCAGGTGGAGCTGCCGCTGGCCCTGAGTGTGATTCTGTCTGGCGTGCGGGTCGCTGTCGTCATATCAATTGGACTTGCAACGATCGCGGCGGCGATTGGAGCGGGAGGACTCGGAGAGTTCATTTTTCGAGGGTTGGCCATGGTTGACAACTCGGTGATTCTAGCCGGCGCAATTCCGGCGGCCGTGTTGGCCTTGTCGGCGGATTCGGGTGTGGGCTGGCTGGAAAGGCGCCTGCGCCTGCGATGAGTCGACTTAGCGCAAGGATTAGCCTCACCGTTTTTTTTGCTGGGATTCTGTGGCTGCCTTCCTGTTCGTCCAATTCTGATCGCGTAGTAATTGGCTCCAAGAATTTTACCGAGTCCTACATTCTGGGCGAGATCATGGCACAGCAGATCGAGGCGCATACCAATCTGAAAGTAGAGCGGCGTTTCTATCTGGCGGGATCTTATATTTGCCATCAGGCCGTGCTTTCCGGGCGTATCGACATGTACCCGGAATACACGGGCACGGCGTTGACGGCAATCCTCAAGCAGCAGGCCAGCAAGGACCGCGTGGACGTGTATCAACGGGTGAAAAGTGAATACGAACGTCGTTTTGATCTCACTTTGGGAGCTTCGTTTGGCTTTAACGACACGTTTGCCATGGAAATTCGCGGCCCGGACGCCCGCCGCTTGAACATCAAGACTCTGTCGCAAGCAGCGGCATTTGCTCCGCACTGGCGCGCAGGATTCGGCTACGAATTTATGGAGAGGCCCGACGGGTACCGGGGATTGGCCTCAACCTACGGATTGCACTTTGCCGAACAGCCGCGGGTGATGGATTTGGGGCTGCTGGCACGTGCCCTGAGAGATCATCAGATTGATATGGCGGCCGGCAACGCCACCGACGGGCTGATTCCGGCTTTCGATCTGTTCGTTTTAGAGGACGATCGCCATTATTTTCCTCCATATGAAGCGGTGCCGGTAATCCGGGAACAAACGCTGCGCCGGCATCCCGAGATCGCCAGCGTGCTCGCCGGATTGGCGGGAAAGATATCTGACCAGGAAATGCAGCGGTTGAATTATGCCATCGATGGCCAGCACCGGGACGCGATGGACGTGGCCCGTGAGTTTCTGAAGAACAGCGGCCTTGTTCAATAGATCGGTTCAATAAACTACATTGTTAGGGACAAATCAGCGGATTTCAGAAAGATTATTTTTCTGCTGCGACCTTAGTTCAGATATCGTCATCCAAAGTCTTGATTAGTGGACCGACGGCCGCGGATTGGCTGCAAGTGCGAAATCCGCGCGGGCTGCGTACACTGGATCGCGCGGTTCTGATTACAGTCGCGCTACCTCGTCCAAACCGTATCCCAGGAGGCCGGAATGCTCGCTGCGGGGGATATTTCTGTCCGGCACCAACTGCTCGAGCGCATTTTTGACGCTCGGCAACGAAGTGACTCCCTCTTCCGCGTCGTCCGTGCGGATTCGTTGTATGAACGCCCGATCCCTGAGCGTCACCGCATCATCTTTTATATCGGCCACCTCGAGGCTTTCGACTGGAATTTGTTGCACGAAAACGTCCTCGGCGTGGAGACCTTTCACTCCGAATTTGACCGGCTCTTCGCGTTTGGCATCGATCCGGTTGGCGGCGGACTGCCTTCCGACCAACCGTCGGACTGGCCATCCCTGGGTGCGGTTCAGGATTACGTGTCGAAGATTCGCGCCGCGCTGGATGAGAAGTTGGGCGAGGCGGTTCTGTATTCTGGCGCTCAAAGCCGCGACGGTTTTTCTCTTGATATTCTGCTCAATGTCGCCATCGAACATCGCCTGATGCATGCCGAGACGTTGGCCTACATGTTGCATCAGTTGCCTCTGCACGAGAAAATTAAACAACCAAGCCGGCCTACTGCGGTCACGCCGACGGTGAGCCCAGGACTGGTTGACATTCCCGCTGGCGCGGCCACGCTGGGACTCGCGCGCAACAACGAAACATTTGGCTGGGACAACGAATACGAAGCCAATATCGTGCAGGTTCCTGCATTTGCAATGGATCAATATAAAGTTACCAACCAGCAGTTCCTCGATTTCATCTCTAACGATGGCTACGAGAATCACCTTTTCTGGAGTGACGACGACTGGAACTGGAAGACCGACCGTTCTATTTCGCACCCTGCGTTCTGGAAGAAATCCGGCGGCCAATGGCTGTATCGCGCGATGTTCGAGGAAATTCCCCTACCTCTCGACTGGCCGGTTTACGTGAGTCATGCCGAGGCTACCTCTTACGCGCGCTGGGTGGGAAAGTCGCTCCCCAGCGAACCGGAGTGGCACAGAGCCGCCTATGGCACCGCGTCTGAGGGCGAGAGACCTTATCCGTGGGGAAATGAAGCGCCGAACGCGAATCTTGGTAACTTTGATTTCCATCGATGGGATCCTGTGCCGGTTAATGCACTTCCTGCGGGCCGCAGTGCTTTCGGCGTAGATGGCATGTTGGGCAATGGGTGGGAGTGGACGTCTTCTGCGTTTGCTCCATTTCCCGGATTTCAGCCTTTTCCGTTCTATCGCGGTTACTCAGCCGATTTCTTCGACGGGAAACACTTCGTCATGAAGGGCGGATCGGCGCGCACAGCTGCGTGCATGTTGCGCAGAACGTTTCGCAACTGGTTTCAGGCCCATTACCAGTATGCGTATGCCGGGTTCCGCTGTGTAAGCCACTGACCGTAAGATTTCGACTGCAAGAGATCGACTGAAGGAGTTTGGCAATGCTGGTTCACGCGATTCCCACAAACGCTACATACGAATTTGCTGCCGATGTACGGGCCGGCCTCACCCGCTCCGGGCAAAAAGAGCTTCTTTCCAAGTATCTCTACGACGATATTGGCTCCGCCTTGTTTGAAGTGATCTGCCGTCTGCCCGAATATGGGCTCACGCGCGCCGACGAGCGGTTGCTGCGCCGACATGGAGATGAAATCGTCGATCGCCTGGCTGGCCCGGTCGCGGTGGCTGAACTGGGCAGCGGAAGCGGCAAGAAGACGCGTTGGGTGCTCGAAGCCCTTTGCCGGCGCCAGCGGACATTTTATTATCCCGTGGAAATATCTCATTCCGCTCTGGTGATGTGCGAACGTGAGCTGCGCGACATTGATTCCATAAGCATCGTCGGTTTCGAGCGGGAATACCTCGACGGACTTCTGGAGGTCGCTGCATACCGGAAGCCCGGCCAGCACCTACTGGTGTTGTTTCTCGGCAGCACAATCGGGAACTTCGATCGTCCGGCAGGGGCAAAATTCCTGTCAGCGGTCCGGCACATTCTTGAGCCCGGAGACTCGCTCTTGTTGGGAACGGACCTGGAAAAATCAGCCGCGCAGTTGGTACAAGCTTACGACGACGAAATTGGAGTCACGGCAGCGTTTAACCTCAATCTGCTTGCGCGCATTAACCGCGAACTCGATGCCGACTTCGCGTTAGACCAATTCGCGCACGTGGCGATGATCAACCCCCAAGCGCGGAGCGTCGAAATGCATCTGCAATCGAAGCGGCAGCAAGTCGTGAGTATTCCGGCCGCTGAGGTGGTGATCGCCTTTGACGAAGGTGAAACCGTCTGGACGGAGAGCAGTCATAAGTACTCCGCCGAGGAGATTTTCGAAATGGCGCGCACCGCCGGCTTCCGATGTGACGCCCAATGGATCGACCAGCAGTGGCCTTTCGCTGAGAACTTGCTGATTGCGGAGTAAAGTAATCCTTCATAATTCAGTATTCCTGGAGAAACCAACAGTGAAGAAATGTACCCATCTCGATCAAATCAAGTTTCGACAAACCAGCACACACGTGTGTGAGGAATGTGTGAAGATGGGCGATACGTGGGTCCATCTGCGTTTGTGTCTGATATGCGGACACGTTGGTTGCTGCGACTCCTCGAAGAACAAGCACGCCACCAAGCATTTCCACAAGACACAACATCCTCTCATTCGCTCGATCGAGCCCGGGGAATCCTGGGTCTGGTGCTATATCGACGAAATGGAGCCGGGCGAACTTGTGGCTTGAAGCAGCGTCCCGGCGACACACGCAGATTCCGTCTGGAGGCCGCCTGTGAGCGATCCGCAGACGTACGACGCCATTATCATTGGCGCCGGGCAGGCGGGCTATCCGCTTTCCATGGCGTTGGCTGGCGCGGGAATGCGTACTGCTCTCGTCGAACTCAAACATGTCGGCGGCACTTGCGTGAACGAAGGATGCACGCCCACGAAAACCATGGTAGCCAGTGGACGTGTTGCATACCTGGCACGGCGGGCCGCGGACTACGGCGTGCAAACTGGACCGATTCGAATCGACCTGCAGAAGGTTCGCCAGCGAAAGCGCGATATCGTGAACAGCTTCCGTAACGGAAGTCAGGCGCGCATCGAAAAAACTCCGAATCTCGATCTGATTTTCGGAGCAGCTAGTTTCAGCGGACCTAAAACCATCGCGGTCCGCAGGGTAAGCGGCGACCTACTTACTCTGTCCGGCCAATACATCTTTATCAACGCGGGCGCCCGCGCGTCGCGGCCCGTTCTCGCCGGACTGAATGACGTCACCGCTCTCGACAACATTTCGATCATGGAGCTCGACTCTGTTCCAGATCATTTGCTGATTCTGGGCGGCGGCTACATTGGCCTGGAGTTTGGACAACTGTTTCGACGCTTCGGGAGTCGAGTGACCATCGTTCAAACCGCACGCCAGGTGCTGGCGCGCGAAGATCCCGACGTGGCCGAGGAAGTTGCAAACATCCTCCGGCAGGATGGAATTGACATCGTCCTCAACGCGAAAGCCACACGCGTCGACCAGTCTGGCGGTAGCATCCAGTTGGAGATCGCAGCCTCAGGCGGATCAACCATATTGGTTGGTTCTCACCTCTTGCTGGCTACGGGGCGCGTGCCGAATTCAGATACCCTCAATCTCGCAGCAGCTGGAGTTCAGACCAACGATCACGGCTTCATACAGGTAAATGACCGGCTAGAAACTACCGCAGCGGACATTTTTGCTCTAGGCGACATCAAGGGAGGTCCGGCCTTCACCCACATTTCTTATGACGATTTCCGGATTATTCGCTCCAATCTGTTGGAGAAGAAGGCTGCCACCACTAAGAACCGGATGGTTCCCTACACATTGTTCATCGACCCTCAGCTGGGCAGGATCGGCTTGACCGAAACAGAAGCGCGCGCGCAAGGCTGCAACATACGCGTGGCGAAAATGCCGATGTCTCGCGTGGCACGGGCTCTTGAAGTAGACGAGACGCGCGGGTTCATGAAGGCGATTGTTGATGCTGAGACCGACCAGATTCTCGGGGCTGCGGTGTTGGGCATTGAGGGAGGCGAAGTAATGTCGGCGATCGAGGTTGCCATGATGGGTAAGCTCCCCTACATGGCATTGCGCGACGCAACGTTTGCGCATCCGACTTTGGCGGAATCGCTCAATAACCTATTTAGTGCTATGGGCACGAGCCGGTAAAAAGCTCACGGCTCGGCCATGGTTAGAAATTCCCAGTTTTGCCGAATCGTTCCGCCGCCTCTTTGACCAGGAAGCCCATCTTGGGGTGCGTCGGTTCGAAGGGAGCCCCGATTCCGTATTCGGCGAGGGCTTCCGACGTGACCGGACCGATGGATGCAATTCGCACGGGCGCGAGAGCTGCGAGCAGCGAGTCGCGTACATTTAATTCCTCGGCCACCCTTATCAAATGATGTACTTGCACCGCGGCAGTGAATAGCACCACGTCCACGGTTCCGCTCTGCAACGCTGCGATGGCATTCCTGAGGGGAGCGATGTCCTCGGGCAAGGCCCAATCGTAGACGTGAACCGTCATCACTTCGGCGCCGCGCGAGCGGAGCTCGTCAATCAACTGCGGGCTGGGCACACCATGCTCCTGTACTGCGACGGTTTGGTTCTTCAAAGGCACATTGTTTGCATCCAGGACTTGAACAATCTCTCGCCAGGTATTCGGCTCGGGTACGGTCCAGGTGATAGGAACGCCGAACTCCTTCAAGACAGCAACCGGCTTGGGACCGCGGGCGAGGACAGAGGTCTTTCGCAGTGCGGCGACGAACTGTTCGCGAGAGCAGATCGGTTCGATGGCGCGTGCCAAGGCCCGCGTCCCGACTCCCGTCATGAAGATGACGAGGTTGACCTTTCCTTCCAGCAATGCTGCAGCAAAGCGAGGCGCATCGGGACTGCCTTCGGTAGCGACTTCCCGGGTCGCTGGCGCAACCATCGCGCGACCGCCATAGTTCTCGATCAGCTTTGCAATTTCGATCGAACGGCGGCTCTCGAATGAGAGCACGGTGCGTCCCCGGAATCCAGGTGTGAGTCTATGTTGTTGCGGCGGCTGATTCGGCTCCATGCGGAAGATCGTAGCATCCGGGAGATCGCCCTACGATGCGGCCGCAATTTCTTCCAGTGCGCCTTCCTGTGATGTCCTTCCTGATTCGGCGGGCGCAAGCTTGTCGGAGATCGTGCGTTAGCTGAAGAAGGACCGGCTGGCATAGGTCGCGAACAACGGTAGCCCCGTGAAGAAGAATCCAGAGATGACATTTCCCAGCGTGACTGGAATCTGGTTCCACCACAACCACTTGGCAAACGACACGGGCGCGCCCAATAACATGCCAGTCGGGATAACGTACATGTTCACGATAGAGTGTTCATAGCCGAGGGCAAAAAACGTCGTGATGGGAAGCCACATTGCGATGACCTTGCCGACGGTCGAGCGCGAAGCGAGCGCCAGCACGGCGCCGAGAGTGACCATCCAATTGCAAAGCATGGCGCGGACGAAAGCTGTGCTCCAGCCACTGGCCCCGAGAGCCATGAAGCTAAGGGTTTTCTTCTGCGCCGCTTGACGAAAGAGTTCGGCGAGCACACCTCCATCGGAATGGCCGCAATTTGTCAGGGACAGGTAGAAGAGAACGGCGTACAGAACGCTGCCAATCAGATTGCCGATGTAGACCAGAGTCCAATTTCGCAGTAGGGCGGCCGGCCGCACATCGCCCGCCATCCATCCCATAGGGAGAATGGCAAAGTTACCCGTCGCCAATTCCAGCCCCAAAAGCACCAAAATCACAAAGCCAACCGGAAAAATGACCGCGCCTAGAAGTGGAGGCAGTCCCTGCGAAACAGCGATAAAAGCGAATGAAGTGGCGATTCCCAGCAGAGCGCCCGCCAATGCTCCACGGATCAGCAGATCGGCAACGCCGAGTTCTGTTTTTTTTCGTGCAAGTTCAATGACATCGACAACGAGTTCTCTTGGCGGTACATAATCCATGCTTTGGTCTCCTTCTGGCGATGTGCAATGTCGCTCTCAAATGCAATTGCTCTCCCGCAAGCCAGAATCTAGTCTGGTCCGAAATCTGGCTCGACATCGGGTGAGGAACTGAACGCCATCGACGCGGATTCCTCTGAAGAATCTCCCAGCGAAGGCGATCTCCTCGCGTGGCGGGCGCGGCCGTCGATCGCCTCTGCGACAACGTTCACCAGATTGCGGTCACAGGGCACGATGTCGAGAATTTGTTCTCCGGCCACAGCTGCGGGACCGACGCGTCCGCCGATATAGATCGCAACCGCTTCAACCAGTTCGCCGTTGATTTTAGTTTTGAGGCCACGGAACCCGATGTCCGACGCCTGATGGTTTCCGCAGCCGGCGGGGCATCCCGACCAATGGAATGACAGCGGCTCTCTCGTTGCACCGAAGCGCTGCTCGAGCGCGTCCGCAAGTTCTTCGGCGTGGTGCTTGGTGTCGATCTGCGCCAGATTGCAAAAATCAGTTCCGGTACAGGCAACAACATTTCGCCGGAAGGGAGAAGGTGCGGGCGTAAATTCCTGGAGCAAACCTTCGTCAAGCAGCGCATCCAGACGTGCGCCAGGCACGTTCGGAATGATTGCATTCTGCCCCATCGTCAAGCGGATTTCTCCACTCCCGTAGACTTCAGCGAGCCGTGCCAGTTCGATCATCTGCCGGGGATCGAGCCTTCCCACAGGAATGCGAATCCCCACCGCCATCACTCCGGGCAGACTCTGTTGCATGACGCCGAGGTGGTCGCTGTGATGAAAGTCGGGCCGTACATCGCGGCCGGCGGGTTCGAGTTCGCGACCCAGGCGCCGGACCAGTTCTTCGCGCACGCGCACGACGCCCCAGTTTTCCAAAAGAAACGCAAAACGGCACTTTGACCGCGCGTCTCGCGGACCGTGATCACGGAAAAGGCGGACCAACTCCGCCGCCACCACAGCGGCGTCGTTTGGGGTCACAAAAACGTCTAGCTTTGACGCAATCGTGAATCCTCCCGACCCCATCTTTCCTCCAACCAAGACGTTGAAGCCAGCGCGATCGCTGCGCAGTGCGGGGACGAGGGCTAAATCCTGCGACTCGGCCGGCGTACAATTTTCCAGGCATCCGGTGACCAGGATGTTGAATTTTCTCGGCAGGTTGGTGAATTCGGGATTACCATCCGACCCGACGATCATCCCGTCCAGTGCCGAAATTGTGGGAAAAGCATCGAACAGTTCGTTGAGCGCGAGGCCAGCGAGGGGACAGCCGCAAATATTGCGCACATTGTCCATGCCGGTCTGTAGAGAATGCAGGTCGACTCCGCGCAGGCGCGCAAAGATTTCCTCCACGCTCGACAAAGTAAATCCCCGCAACTGGATCTGCTGGCGTGTGGTGACGTCCATCACGCAGTTCCCCAGGCGTAAAGAAAGATCGGCGATAGCACGGAATTGCCGAGCCGTGGCCAAGCCGTTGGGCATGCGGATCCGCATCATGAAGCGTCCGGGTGTGGGTTTGCGGGAGAATAATCCCAGCCACTTCAGCAGATCCTTTTCGACTGGAGTAAGAGCCTCGTGTCCGCGCGCAATGATTGCGGGAAGGTCTTCGCGAATCCGCAGACCGTCTCCACCTTTGACTGCCTTGTGGCGTTCGACCGCATTGCTGCCTTGGTGCAAGCCATCCCCCGCGAGGTATAAGGAACTGCCTCGAACGTGTGGGCAAGGTAAAAGAGCCCGTGGGAAAGGGGAAATTGAAAGAATCTATGCGAGTAATCGGCAAAGGCACGCTCCGCGACGATATTGATAAAGTCATTGACAAATAAAGACAATTTCCCTGCTCAGCCGTCTATAGCAACAGGTTTTCTTATCGCACCGATAGATACTTTGCGTTTACGAATGCTAGCCTCGAAAGGCTCGAGCACGGGCTAGAAGGTTTCGTCGCGCTTTCGCTTCGATCGCTCCGGCTGCACGATCGAAACGAACTGTCCGGTAATGGACAGCTAAATCCTCATCCGGACATTCACTTTCGGGTGTGAGCGATCACAGTAGCTTCATCTCACTCGGTTTCAAGTATTTGCGGATAACGCGCGAGTGGTGCAGAACGTGCCAACTGGTCTCTCGATGGATATCGCACGCCCTGAATTTAAAGAGCAGAAACGCCGCCGCCAAATCGCCGTGGGCGCCGTTGTCGTTGTTATTGTTGCGGCCGTCACCGTAGTTGTATACCGGCTCAGGCCCGCCGCTCCGACCGTTGAGCGCGGCACGGTTTGGACCGACTCTGTAAAACGAGGAGACATGCTGCGGCAAGTACGAGGCCTGGGCTCTCTGGTTCCCTCGCAGGAGTCGGTGTTGCAGATTCCTGCCGAAACGGAAGCGACCGTGGTCCGCATTCGCATGTTGCCGGGTTCGCTGGTTAAGGCAGACACAATCTTGCTGGACATGACTAATCCCCAGGTCGAGCAGGCTGCCGTCGACGCTGAGCTTCAACTAAAAGCCGCGGAAGCCGAGTACCAGAGCCAGCGCATGAAACTGGAGAGCGATTTAATGATTCAGAAGTCCGGCGCAGCCACGGTCAAAGCGGACTACTCGCAAGCGCAATTGCAGTCTCAGACCGACAAGGCGCTCTACGATCTCGGCGTAATCTCGGGCTTGGCGTACAAGGCTTCCAAAGGCAAAGCGGATGAACTGACCACGCGAAACGGGCTGGCGGACCAGAGTCTGGCCAGCACGCAGAAATCCATCGACTCGCAACTTGCCGAACAGCAAACCAAAGTCGAACAGATGCGCGCTCTCGCCGGGCTGAAACAGAAACAACTCAACGCCCTGAAAGTGCGTGCGGGAATCGATGGCGTTCTCGTGGACTTGCCGCTACAGGTTGGACAGCATGTATTGCCTGGGGCGATGCTTGCCAAGGTAGTGCAGCCCAATCACTTGATGGCTGAACTCAAGGTTGCCGAAACTCAGGCGCGCGACGTGCAGATCGGCGAACCTGCCTCGGTGGATACGCACAACGGCGTCGTTGGCGGTACCGTCACCCGTGTCGATCCAGCAGTACAAAACGGAACGGTCACTGTCGACGTCAAACTAACCGGCGAACTGCCAAAAGGCGCCCGGCCTGACCTGAGCGTCGACGGCACCATCGACCTGGAACATCTGGAGAATGTTTTGTATGTGGGTCGCCCTGCATTTGGGCAAGAGAACAGCACGATCAGTCTTTTCAAACTCGACCACGACCTCCATGATGCGATTCGCGTTCCGGTTAAAGTCGGCCGAGCTTCAGTAAATTCAATTCAAGTTGTAGACGGACTGCATGAAGGAGATATTGTCGTGCTCTCCGATATGTCGCGCTGGGACAACACGGACCGGATCCGGCTCCAAGACTAAAAATACTACGAAATCGAGGCGAACGATTTATGACAGGCGCTAGCCAACCCCTGATCCAGATCACGGATATGACCAAGGTTTTCTACACCGATGAAATCGAGACGCACGCGCTTTCTGGCGTGCACCTCTCGGTAGCCAAGGGCGAATATGTCGCGATGTCCGGCCCATCAGGCTGTGGCAAGTCGACGCTGCTTTCGATCATCGGATTGCTCGACACTCCGACCGGCGGACGCTATTTCCTGAATGACAAGCCGGTCGAAAATCTGGACTTCGCAGAGCGGGCCCGCATCCGCAACCAGGAAATCGGTTTCATCTTCCAGAGTTTCAACCTGATCGGCGACCTAACAGTCTACGAGAACGTCGAATTGCCACTCACTTACCGGCAGCGCATGCCGTCGGCTGAACGCAAAACCCGCGTGATGTGGGCACTGGAGCGCGTCGGCATGGCGCACCGCGTGCGGCACTATCCGTCGCAGCTTTCCGGTGGTCAGCAACAACGCGTGGCGGTCGCTCGCGCCCTTGGAGGGAAGCCCTCCATCCTTCTGGCTGACGAACCCACTGGAAACCTGGATTCGCGCAACGGCGAAGCCGTGATGGAACTCCTGGCCGACCTTCATCGTGAAGGGGCGACGATCTGCATGGTGACGCATGATCCGCGCTTCGCCAAGCATGCTCAGCGGGAAGTTCATCTGTTCGACGGCAAGGTTGTCGCCGAAGAAGAGCTGCAGAAGCTGATGGCTGATGCCCACATATGAGCCGTCTTTCCTTTTCCTTGAGATTAACTGCGTATTACTTGACCGGGAAAGAATAGCTCTAGTCAAAACCCAGGTTCGAACGGAGGATTGAAGCCGTCGATCTTCGGAATTGTTATCGAATTGGTCGCGGCGCTCGGACTGGCACGCTCCATCGAGAGCCGGTTGTTTGCTGTGAAGGCGCACGATCCACCGGTCTTCACGGCATCCGTCGGTCTGCCGGCTCTGGCCGCTGCGCTGTCCGTTTACTTCGAGCGCGGAGGGCGGCGAAGTCCGATCCCACGGTGACGCTGCGCTACGAGTAGGACTGATCGATGAAGACTCTGCTGCAAGACGTTCGCTACACGTTGCGCCAACTGCGCAAGAGTCCAGGGTTTTTCTCGGTCGTGGTGTTGACGCTGGGACTTGGCATTGGGGCGAACACAGCCATTTTCAGCATGGTGGATTGGCTGGTTCTGCGATCCCTGCCCATCAAGGACCCGGCGCAGATGCACTTTCTAGCCTTTTCGCAGCCGGGCACAAACTCCGAGCTTCAATTCTCTTATCCGGAGTTTGCGGAGATTCAGAAGCAAACCACGGATATCTTTTCAGGCATGACGCCCTTCATTTTTGGCGGTCTGGCCGGGGCGCAGAATTCGCAAAGCGGCTTGACCGCTGACGGTGCAACCAAGCCAGTCCAGACAGCTTACGTGGGGAGCGATTTCTTTTCCTTGCTCGGCATTGCTCCCGCTGTGGGCCGCTTCATTTTGAGCACGGAAGGCAAGGCCGCGGGTGCGGATCCCGTCGTTGTTCTCGGTTACAACTATTGGCAGACTCGCTTCAATGGCGACCCTGCGATCGTCGGGAAGGCCGCTTCGATCAACGGCTATCCGGTTACCATTGTCGGAATCGCGCCAAAAGGCTTTCGTGGGCCAACGCCGATTCTTGAGGTACAGGCGTATCTCCCTCTGAGCATGTTCGTGGTCGAGCGCGGAGTCGCCGCCAACTTCCTGGCTGATTCCAAAGCCCGCAGCATGATGGTCTTTGTCCGGGTCAGGCCCCGCGCCGACCTGCGGCAAGTCCGGTCCGAGATGGCGGTCGTGGGAGAGCGCCTGCTGAAGCAATATCCCAGGGAGCACGGCATTGCTGGACTCAGCGCTCCGCAATTGCGGCCGCCCGGGATCGTTAGTGGGACGAATCCTTTTCCCAAACTGGCCGCCCTATTTCTCATTCTGGCCGCGCTGGTCCTGGTTCTTGCTTGCGTGAACGTCGCCAATCTTTTTCTTGTGCGCGCCGCATCGCGGCAGCGCGAACTGGCAGTTCGCGCGGCGCTCGGCGCTGGGAATGGCCGATTGGTCCGCCAACTCCTGACTGAGAGTCTGGTTGTGGCGGCTCTCGGCTGCGGTGTGGGATCACTGCTCGGTCTGGGCACAACGCGATTATTCGATTCCATCTCCATCCAAACCGAGCTGCCGATCGTCTTTGATTTCGAGTTGAACTGGCATGTTTTCGTCTATGCCTTGGCGATAGCGGCGACAACTGCGGCGTTCGTGGTTGTCGGGCCTGCGGTTCGCGTCTGGCATGGCAACGTGCGGCAAGTGTTGCACGAAGGCGGACGCACTTCGACAGGGGGACGCCAGCGGTTGCGCGACGCACTGGTCGCCGTTCAGGTTGGTGGGTCCCTGACCTTGCTGATCGTCGCGGGATTATTTGTCCGCAGTCTTCGCGGTGTACAGAACAGTGATTTGGGCTTCGATCCCCACGCTGTCCTCAATCTGACGCTCGACCCGAACGAGATCGGCTATACGGAAGCGCAGGGCCGCGCTTTCTATCGTGCGGTGTTGGAGCGTACTCGCGCTCTTCCCGGAGTGCAGTCAGCAAGCCTTGCCTCTGTGGTTCCACTGAGCGACTCCGTTCAGGGTAGCGACTTCACGATTCCGGGATACCTGACCTCCCCAAATCAGGACGCTCCTCATGCCGAACTCGATGCCGTGTCGCCAGACTATTTCACAACCATGCGCATAGCAGTGAACCGCGGCCGTGACTTTAGTGATGCAGACAATGAAAACTCGCTCCACGTTGCCGTGATCAACCAGGCAATGGCGGATCGCTATTGGCCGGGCCAGGAGGTCTTGGGCAAGTCCTTTGCACTGAGTTCTGATCCCAAGCATCCCGAGACCATTGTGGGCGTGGTGAAGAACAGTCGCATGAACCAGCTTTATGGCTCCTTCGAACCGATTTTCTATCTACCGGTCGCGCAGAATTACGCGTCGACGGAGACTCTGCAAATCCGCTCGGAAAGGAGTGCGCAGGAAATGGTCCCTGACGTACGGACAATCGCACAGTCACTAGCGCCGGCAATTCCGGTTTATGGGGTACGGACCATGACGGAGGCCCTGCACGGAGGCAACGGCTTGCTGTTCTTCGAAATCGGGGCCAGCTTGGCTGCGGCACTGGGATTGCTTGGACTCGTCCTTGCGATCGTCGGCGTGTACGGAGTGATGTCGTACGCAGTGGGCCAGCGTACTCAAGAAATCGGTGTTCGCATAGCGCTCGGCGCTCAAAAAAACGACATTCTCCGGATGATCGGGCGCCAGGGCGCACTGATTGTTGGATCGGGTCTGACCGTCGGATTTCTGGCAGGAGTCGCTGTGGGCCGCCTGGTCAGCGATTTTCTCGTAGGCATCACGCCCAGTGATCCCATCACGTACGTAGGAGTTTCGGTCTTGCTGGCCGCAGTTGCGAGCGTGGCCACCTATCTCCCCACGCGACGGGCAACGAAAGTCGATCCGATGGTCGCGCTGCGCTACGAGTAAGGGAAATCCAATGGGCTCACTATTTCACGACTTTCGTTATGCGCTGCGGCAGCTGGGCAAAAAACCAGTCTTCACGATCATCGTGGTGGCTACGCTTGCGCTGGGTATCGGCGCCAACACTGCCATCTTCACACTGATCAATGATCTTCTGCTCAAGTCTCTGCCGGTTCACGATCCGCAAGGCCTCGTCGCCTTCGGCCAGCAAGCCGGTGGCGGTGTAGTCGACGGAATTGGCCCGGGCCCGCTGGATTTGTTTCCGTACGAGTTCTACAAGCAAATCGAGGATCAGCACGAAGCTTTCGACGGCATTACGGCCTATGCCAGTTTCCCTTCACGCCTCAGTGTGCGGCAGCTGAATGCAACTCCGAATTCGACGGCAGCAGCCGCCCAGGCCACCGGTCACCTGGTTTCCGGCAACTTCTTTCAGGTGCTGGGTACGAATACAGTCCTCGGACGCACCATTATTCCCTCCGATGAGGAGACTCCAGGTTCAAAACCGGTTGCGGTGATCAGCTATCGGTACTGGGAGCAGGAATTCGGCGCTGATCACGACGTCCTGGGCAGAACCATCGACGTCAACGGAGCGCCCTACACTGTGATTGGCGTTGCCGCACCCAAGTTTTATGGAGTGGCGATCGACCAAGATCCGCCCGACATGTGGCTGCCGCTTACGATGCAGGCGCAAGTCATGTTGTCGAATTCGTTTCTCGACCCACACGGACTCTATTTTCTTCATCTGATGGGCCGGCGCAAAACCGGAATGAGGCTCGAACAGATGCAGGAATGGGTAAACCTGCAACTTCGCCGCTATATGAGCGACCGTGAAGGCGCTCAACTAACTTCTGCCAGAAGCCAGGAGATCCAGAAAATCTATGTGCCATTGATGCCCGGTGGGCGGGGCATCTCTAACTTGCGCGTGCAGTACGACGAGCCGTTGCGCATTTTGATGGGACTGGTTGCGATGGTGCTGCTGGTCGCTTGCGCGAACTTGGCGAATTTCCTGCTGGCCAAAGCAGCCTCGCGCGAACGAGAAATCTCCACGCGTCTGGCTCTCGGGGCGAGCCGATCGCGCATTGTGCTCCAAATGTTGGCGGAGGCTCTCATGATTTCCTTCCTCGGCGGCGCTGCAGGTTTGCTGCTTGCTTCGTGGGGCATTCGCCTTCTGATTAAGTTCGTTGTGGCCGGCGCAGACTCCACCCCTCTCAATCCCAACCCTGACATCCGTGTGCTGGCTTTCACATTTGGCCTCTCGTTGCTGACTGGAATTCTCTTCGGCCTGGCTCCGGCTCTGCGCCTTTCCCGCGTGAGTGTTGCGCCGGGTTTGGGATCGTCCACGCGTTCAGTCGCCGGCGGAGGAAATCGCATCGCGCGTCTTTTGCCCAGAGTACTCGTGGCGGTACAGGTGGGGGTTGGGCTTGTCCTGGTGTTAGCGGCGAGTCTGCTTGCGCGCACGCTGCGCAACATCGAGCAACAGGACTTAGGTTTCAACCGTCAGAACCTGTTGTTGGTAAATTTCGATTCTAAGGTTGCCGGATACAAACCCGAACAGGTCGGGATGCTCGATCAGAGGATTCTTGACCGCATGCAGACTCTGCCCGGCGTGCGTTCTGCCGCCCTATCCGGTAGTCCTCCCATTTCCGAAGGAAGTTGGGATTCGCCATTCTATCCGAAGGGATACACGGCTCAAGCCAATGAAGATACCAGTACGCTGATCAATCGAGTATCAGGCGGGTACTTTGAGACTGTTGGCATCCCCGTGCTTTCGGGCCGCCCTATTGAGTCACAAGATATCTCGAATTCAAGACACGTAGTCGTGGTCAACCAGAAGGTGGCCAATCACTTCTTCCCCCGTGGCGATGCTCTCGGCCAGCACATGAAGTTCGACGAGCCAGACTTAACCGGTGAGTGGGAAATCGTTGGCGTCGCGAAGGAGGCGAAATACAACAGTCCCCGCGAGCCCACACAACCCATGGTCTATCTATCAACGGCGCAGATGACCGGCGGGAACGCTTTTGCGTTCTGGCTGCAGCTGCAAACCGTGGGAAATCCGGAAGAGGTCGGGCAAGAGGTTCGCCGCGCGATAGCCGAGATTGATCCGAATTTGCCGATCATGAAAGTTGAAAGCGTCCACGAACGGCTTGATCTTTTTACGGGCAAGGAAGCCTTGATTTCGCAGCTCTCGATCTTCTTTTCTCTTCTGGCGCTCCTGATGGCGTGCATCGGCTTGTATGGCGTGATGACGAACAATGTGTCACGCCGAACGAATGAGATCGGCGTGCGCATGGCACTGGGTGCGCAATCTCGCGGCGTCCTCTGGCTGGTGCTGAAGGAATCTCTCGTTTTGCTGGGAATCGGACTTGTGCTGGGAGTTCCTGCGGCGCTAGCCCTCACCCCCCTGCTGCAGAGTCAACTCTTCGCCATCACGGCATCGGATCCGTCGACCCTATTCACTGCCGTTGGAATCGTGGCAATCACAACCCTGGTCGCCGGATATTTCCCGGCGCGGCGCGCCACCAGGATTGATCCCATGGTGGCACTGCGCTACGAGTAAAGACAAACCTATGGAAACGCTTTTGCACGATATCCGCTACGCTTTGCGCCAACTCCACAAGAGTCCGGCATTTGCCTGCACGGCCATTCTGATACTGACTCTGGGGATGTGCGCCAGCGTCTCCATTTTTGGCTTTGTCGACGCAGCGCTGATCAAACCGCTTCCCTATCCGGACCCCAACCGGTTGATGGAAGTGACCGAAAAAACGGATCTATTTCCGCACGCCAACCTTTCCTATCCGGATTATCTCGACTGGAAAAAGCTCAATCAGGTCTTCAGCTCGATGGATGTTTACAACGGAAACGGTTACCTGCTGCCGACAGCCTCAGGGGCAGCACCGGTTCCCGGCGAGCGCGTGAGCGATGGCTTCTTCCGTACGTTGGGCATCGCTCCGGCTCTGGGCCGCGATTTTTATGCCGGCGAGGATCGGCCGGAGGCCCCGAGGAGCGTGATATTAACTTACACCTCATGGCAGAAGCGTTTCGCCGGCCAGAAAAACGTAATTGGCCAGACCCTGTTGCTGAGCGGCGTACCGTTCACGATTGTCGGCGTGCTGCCGCAGGACTTCCAGTTCGCGCCTGCGGGAAATGCGGAGTTCTGGACGACTCTCCACGCCTCCGACGGCTGTGGCATGCGGCGCGGTTGCCACGGTCTCAACGGAATTGGACGGCTCAAGGACGGTGTCTCCGTCGAGGTGGCGCTGGCCAACATGCAGGCCATTGCGCGCCAGTTGGAGATGCAATATCCCGCCGACAATCGCGGCCAGGGCGCGACGGTCGCTCCGCTCTCCGATTTGGTCGTCAAGGATGTTCGTCCCATTTTGCTGGTGCTGCTTGGCGGCGCGGTCTTGTTGTTACTGATTGCCTGCGTGAATGTATCGAGCCTCCTGCTGGTCCGCTCTGAAAGTCGCAAGCGTGAGATTGCCGTACGAGGCGCGCTGGGCGCATCTCGCGGACGGCTGATCCGTCAATTCACTACTGAGGGAACAGTGCTGGTCGCGGCAGGCAGCATTCTCGGTCTCGTGGCCGCCGAGGCAGCGATGCGTGTTCTCACGCGTCTTATCTCTAAAGAGATGATGGATGGGATGCCGTATCTGCAGGGACTTGGAGCCAACTCCCATGTCCTGCTCTTTGCCGGTGCAGTCTCAGTGTTGGCTGTGGTTTTATTCTCGGCCGCTCCGATGCTTCGTCTGCCGCTCGCCGCAATTCGTGCCGGTCTCGCCGAAGGTGGCCGCGGATCTGCAGGAACTTTGTGGCGACGGTTTGGAGCGAATCTGGTAGTCGTCGAGTTGGCGATTGCCGTTGTTCTTCTGGTCGGCGCTGGATTGCTAGGTAAGAGCTTTTATCGGCTGCTGCATGTGGACCTCGGGTTCCAGCCCGATCATCTCGCCACCCTGACGGTCGCTCTTTCCGACACCGCATATGCAAAGGACGAACAACAGGTAGCGGTGCAGCGCCAAATCGTGGCCCGTCTCTCATCGCTGCCCGGCATAAAGTCTGTCGGCGTCTCAAGCGTCTTGCCTGTCAGTTTCAACGGCAACACCACTTGGATGAGAATTGTGGGACTTCCCTACAACGGGGAGCACAATGAAGTAAACCAGCGGGATGTAAGCTCTGCCTTCTTCACTACTCTGCAAGCGAAGCTTCTGCGAGGCCGCTACTTCACCGATGCGGAGGATGCCTCGAAACCCCGCGTCGTCATCATTAACCAGACGCTGGCGAAGCAATACTTTCCCGGCGAAGATCCTATTGGCAAAAAGATTGGCGACACTGATCTGTCGCCGAAGTCAATCACCGAGATCATTGGCGTAGTAGACGACGTTAAAGACGGCTCGCTCGATTCGAACATATGGCCTGCCGTCTATTATCCGTTCAATCAGAGTTCCGACACTTATTTCTCTGTCGTTGCTCGCACTTCGCAAGCCGATGAATCGGTACTCCCGACGCTTGTCACGGCAATCCACGAGATCGATTCCGGCATTGGCACGATGGACGAAGCTACCATGACCGCCAGAATCAATAATTCACCCACGGCTTATCTGCACCGGTCTGCTGCGTGGCTGGTTGGAGGCTTCGCTTTCCTGGCGTTGCTGCTGGGCGTAGTCGGTCTCTACGGCGTCATCGCATATTCGGTGAGCAGACGAACCCGCGAGATCGGTGTTCGGATGGCTTTAGGCGCACAACGCGGATCCGTCTATCAACTGATTATGAAGGAAGCGGCGTGGCTGGTAGGCCTGGGAATCGCTGCGGGACTGGTCAGTTCGATCGCGATGGCATCGTTGATCCGTGGGCTGTTGTTTGGAGTTCGGTCATGGGACGCGGTGACACTAACCTCGGTCGCTGTCGTGCTCGCGATTTCAGCACTTTTGGCCAGTTACATTCCCGCGCGGAGGGCCGCGCAGGTCGATCCTATGGTGGCATTGCGCTACGAGTGAAGGCAGGCATATGGAAACTCTATTACTAGATATTCGCTACTTAAGTTTGATTTTGAGCCGCGGCAGCAAGCTCGTGGCTGCTGGTGTAGCGGCTGGAATAGCCGCCGCTTTGGGGCTTACCAGACTCATGACCGGCTTGCTCTATGGAATTAACGCTGCCGATCCAGCGACTTTTGCTGCTGTGGCGCTCGTTCTGACGATAGTCGCGCTCGCGGCCTGTTACATCCCGGCGCGGCGGGCTGCCAAGCTCGATCCATCAGCGGCGCTGCGTTGCGAGTGAAGAATTAGTTGCGATAAGGAAACGAGATGACGGCGTTGCTACAAGACTTGCGCTACGCGATTCGGCAATTGCGGCTGTCGCCGGCGTTCGCGCTGGTGGCGATTGCATCCCTTGCGCTAGGCATCGGCGCGAATACTGCGATCTTTCAGTTGTTGGATGCAGTCCGGCTGCGCACCTTGCCGATTCATGATCCGAAAGAGCTGGCAGAGATCCGGATTGTGGGCGGAAACAAGGGATTCGGAATTACTAACGGACCTTACGCGCAACTCACTCGTCCTATCTGGCAGGAGATACAGGAACATCATGAACCTTTTTCCGGTGTCTTTGCCTGGTCGCCGCAATATGCGGAGATGGGGCGCGGCAGCGACCAGCATCCCATCAGCGCGATTGAAGTGAGTGGCAATTTTTTCTCGGTGCTTGGAATTCGGCCTTGGCGAGGCCGGCTCATCGAACCTGAGGACGAGAACAGCACCTGCGTGATTTCGCAAGTGGCCGTGAGCTATTCATTCTGGCAAAGCCAAATGGGTGGACGCGAACTTACCGGCAACGAGACGCTGATCGTCGAAGGCCTCCCCGTGCAGGTGATCGGCGTGACGCCACCAGGGTTTATTGGCCTTTCAGTCGGTGACAGCTTCAACCTTGCGTACCCTCTTTGCCATCCCAAAGAGCTTCGCCGTGAAGTATTCGATATTTCTGTGATGGGGCGGTTACGTCCGGGCTGGTCCGCGGAACGCGCCTCGGCACAGATGGTTGCGGCGAGTCCGGGGATTCTCGAAGCCACCACACCCGTCGGCTACAGCTCCCAGGCAATTCAGCAATACTTGCGATACCGGTTCGGCGTGTATGCCGCTGCGGGCGGCGTAAGTTTCCTGCGTACGCAATACGATACTTCGCTCTGGCTGCTGCTCGCGATCACTGGCCTTGTACTGCTCATTGCGTGCGCGAATCTGGCCAACCTGATGCTCGCGCGGGCCAGCGTGCGAGAGAGAGAATTCGCAGTGCGGCTCGCATTGGGAGCGTCGCGCGCTCGTCTCTTGCGGCAGTCGCTCGCCGAAAGCAGCCTGCTGGCCCTGGTTGGGACCGTTCTCGGAGTAGGGCTGGCGCAATTGTTGAGCCGCCTGCTCATTTGGTCACTTTCGTCGGAAGACAACACCATCACACTGGTCACCGCTACCGATTGGCGCGTGCTACTCTTCGCGGCTTCGGTTGCGGCGCTGACCTGTGTTGTGTTTGGAGTCGCTCCCGCGTTACGTTCCATCTCGGCTCAACCCGTAACCGCGATGAAAACCGGCGGGCGCGGCATGACGGCCGGACGTGAGCGCTTTTCCATGCAACGACTACTCGTCGTCGCGCAGATTTCGGTGTCTCTCGTTCTTCTAGTGGGCGCACTACTGTTTGTCCGCAGCTTTCACCGCCTGATGACAGTCGACACGGGCATGCGCGAACGTGGAATCACATTGGCATTTTTCGGATTCACAGACTTGAAGCTTTCTCCCGATCGCTACCAGGACTTTAAACGGGATTTGCTGAACGAGGTTCGCTCGGTTCCCGGAGTGCTCGACGCCGCAACCACGACCAACGTGCCTCTGCTCGGCGGCAGTTGGACGCATAACATCCATGTCGGAACGGCGGAGGGCGCATCGAAATTTACCTGGGTCAGTCCCGACTACTTCAAGACGATGGGGATTCCGCTGCAGGCCGGCCGTGGCATCACCCAGACCGACACCGGGACCTCGCCTCGCATCGCAGTCGTCAATCAGGCGTTCATTCGCCAGTTCCTGCGCGGGGCAAATCCGATTGGGCAGACGCTGCGCACCAGTCCGGAGCCTCAATATCCAGCCACAGTCTACGAGATCGTCGGCGTCATTCCCGATACGAAGTACAACGATGTCCGGGGTGAAACGCCGCCTATGGCTTTCGCACCGGACTCGCAATTCCCCGCGCCGGGACCGTGGACGGCAATGATGATCTACTCCAATACTTCGCCTGAAACTGCCATCAAGAGCAAGCTCTCTTCAACGTACCCCGGCGTCACCTTGAACTTCACCGATTTTCAGTCTGACGTGGTCGGTGGCCTAAAGCGCGAGCGCCTGCTGGCCATGCTCTCGGGGTTCTTCGGCGTGCTCGCCGCGCTCCTGGCCATGATCGGTCTGTACGGCGTTATCTCCTACATGATCGAACGCCGCCGCAACGAAATAGGAGTTCGCGTGGCGCTGGGAGCAAACCGCGGGCAAGTGCTCTTTATGGTCATGCGCGAAGCGGGACGCCTGCTTCTCATTGGTGTCGCGATCGGCACGTTACTGTCACTTGCCGCCGGACGAGGTGCAGAATCCCTGCTGTTTGGGCTCAAGCCGAACGATCCAACTAGTTTGCTGGCTGCGATCGCGTTGCTGTCGGCAATCGCAGCTTTGGCTAGCTTCCTGCCGGCCCGCCGCGCGGCGAAGGTTGATCCGATGGTAGCGCTGCGTTACGAGTGAGGACCTCTATGGAAACCTTATTTCAAAATATTCGCTACGCCCTTCGCCAATTGCGCAAGTATCCAGCATTCACTCTGGTCGCTGTGGTCACTCTGGCTCTCGGCATTGGCGCCAATTCCGCCATCTTCTCTCTGGTGGACCAGGTCCTGCTCAGGCAATCGCCCGTGGTCGAACCTGATCGCCTCGTAATACTGAAGTACACAGGATCGGATACCGGTCACTCGAGTTCCTACGGGGGCGACCCTCACGAATATTTCTCCTACCCGATGTATCGCGATCTTCGCGATCAGAACAGCGTCTTTTCCGGAATGCTCGCCATGTTTCCGGCACAGGTCGGCGTGCAGTGGCGCAACACTCCGAGCCTTGCCAACAGCGAACTGGTCAGCGGAAACTATTTCTCCCTGCTCGGCGTCAACCCCGCGCTGGGCCGACTTTTCGTCCCAGAGGACAGCGCAACTCACGGCGCTTCGCCTCTGGTCGTTCTGAGCTATCGCTACTGGACGCAGCACTTCGGCTCCGACCCTTCGGTGCTGGGCCAGGGCCTTCAAGTCAACGGGAATCCGTTCACGATCATTGGTGTCGTTCAACCGGGATTCGACAGCATAATCGGCGGCACCCTCCCGGATTTCTTCGTCCCCATCACAATGAAGGCGCAAATGACTCCCGGGTGGGATGAACTCGAGGAGCGCCGATCGAAGTGGCTGAATATTGTCGCTCGCCTGCAACCGGGGGTCACGACGCAGCAGGCCGAAGCCGGAATTAACCCGCTCTGGAAATCAATCCGCACCACGGAACTGGAAAGCATCACGGCGCACAGCCAACGCTTCCGCGAGCAATTTGCGGCAAAGAGTTACTTGAACTTACTCGATGGGTCCAAGGGATTCTCTCCGCTGCGCCAGAACATGCGCGTGCCGCTGCTGATCCTTATGGGAATGGTGGGTCTGCTCACGCTGATGGCGACGGCGAATGTCGGAAGTCTTCTCCTGGTACGTGCTGCCGGACGCGCCCGGGAGATGTCGGTCCGCTACTCTCTCGGTGCAACTCGCGGAAGAGTGATCGGACAGTTGTTGGCGGAAGGCATCACTCTCGGCTTAAGCGGAGGACTGCTGGGACTCGCACTTTCACCGCTGTTAGCCAAGGGCCTGATCAGCTTTATCAATCCCTCAGCAACCAGTGCAGGGATGACTTCGCTCTCGGCCACACCCGATCTGCGCGTAGTGGGGTTTTGTTTCGGAATTTCCATCTTGGCGAGTATGCTCTTCAGCCTTGCGCCGATCCTGCAGTTCTACCGGCCGAGAGTGACATCGGCGCTCCGCCAGCAAACTGGAACCAGCGAAGTCGGTCATGCCAGGTTTCGCCGTTTCACGGTGGGCGTCCAGATCGGTCTTAGCCTTCTGCTACTGGTCGGCGCCGCGCTTTTCAGCCGCACTCTGAAGAATCTCGAATCCGTCGACGTGGGATTCGTAACTGAGCACCTGCTGACGTTCCAACTCGATCCGCGCCTTGCAGGCTATGAACCGAGTGCCGTTGCTTCGCTTTATAAGCGCCTGATCGAGACTCTGGACTCACAGCCCGGAGTGCAATCGGTGGGCATGACGGACGATCCCGTGCTCGCGCGGTCCGACGATACGTTCTCGGTTGACGTCCCCGGATACCAGGCGCAGGAAGGCGAGCGCTTGAGTTTTGAGTGGGAGCATGTGACGCCCGATTATTTCGCCGCTTTGCAACTCCCGTTGGTCGCCGGGCGGGTCTTCACCGGCACTGATGGACCTGCGGGGGCCAAGGTCGTCGTGGTGAACGAAAGCTTCGTGCGCAAGTTCTTCGGCAATGCGGGGGAGGCGTTGGGAAGAACATTTTCCGCGTCGAAGGAAAAAACTCCTCTCTTAGTTGTAGGCGTCGTCAAAGATGCGAAGCACTTCAGCGTGCATGACCTGCCTGTACCAATTTTCTATTCGCCTCTTTTCCAGGATGCGGAACCCGCCGCAGTCGGAGTTTACATACGGACGAGACAGGCTCCGCAGGACGCCGCCAGCATGGTTCGCATGGCAGTCGCCGGCATTGACTCCAAATTGGTTGTCGATTCGCTGCAGTCCATGCACTCGGAGATCGATACAACGTTGACCTCTGAGCGCTTGCTTTCTGTTCTGGCCGGCAGCTTCGGCATTGTTGCAGTCTTTATTACTGCGATCGGCTTGTATGGTGTGCTGGCGTACTCCATCGCGCAGCGAACGCGCGAGATTGGGATTCGCATGGCTCTCGGAGCGACCCGCGGAACCGTCGTGAACATGGTTTTGCGCGAAGTCATGGTAATGACTGGCTGCAGCGTTGCCGTCGCCATCCCCCTGTCGATCGCGCTCAGCAACTTCGTGAAGAGCCAGCTCTTCGGGATTTCTTACCACGATCCCGCGACCTTGCTCTTGGTAACTCTTGCAATCGGAATCGTCGCGTTGCTGGCGGCCTGCGTGCCCGCCCGGCGTGCTATCCGTGTGCAGCCCATAACGGCGCTTCGATACGAGTAGACGTGCAAGTAACGAGGGAAACGTGCAAATGACTGGATTTTTCAATGATATCCGCTACTCAATTCGCCAACTGGCAAAGAGTCCCGGCTTCACGACAGTGGCCGTGCTGACTCTGGCACTGGGAATTGCCGCCAATACGGTGATCTTTGCAGTGATGAACGCCACGATCCTTAGATCACTTGCCTTCCCCGACTCAGACCGGCTCGTCTTTGTTTGGGAGACCTTCGGTAAAGGCTCTGACAATTTGAACATCATCTCCGCGCCGAATTATTGGGACTTCACCCATCAGAATCACGTCTTCAAAAATATCGCGATCTTCGATTCCGCAGGCCGCGGCTATAACCTCGCCCCGACAGGTGAAAGCCGCGAACCAGAACAGGTGTCCGGCCTACGCGTGTCGTCCACTTTTTTCCCGACACTGGGTGTGAGTCCGTTTCTCGGACGGAATTTTTTGCCTGAAGAAGAAGTCCTCGGGAAAGACCGTGTCGTCATCCTCAGTTACGGGCTGTGGAAACGGAAGTATGGCGCTGACCGTTCGCTGATCGGCAAGACGATCCGCGTCGATGGCGAGGATTTCACGGTAATTGGAGTGATGCCGCAGGATTTCCACTGGCAGTTCTGGAGCGGCCCGCGTCAGCTCTGGGTTCCCGTTGGCTACACCAAGACTGACCAGGGCAGAGATGAAAACAGTTTCGTCTCGTTTGCGCGGCTGAAGGCGGGGGTAACCATCGCACAAGCGAAATCGGAGATGGAATCTATCGGCAGCGGCCTCTCGAGGCAATATCCCAAAGAGCTAACCAACATGGGCGCGACCGTAGTGCCCATGGCCGAATTCGACATGCAGGGCATGCGCACCACGATGATTACACTGTTCGCCGCTGTCGGGTTCGTACTTCTGATCGCATGTGTGAACGTCGCCAACCTGCTCCTGGCACGAGGCGCTGTCCGCCAGAAGGAATTCGCTCTGCGGCGCGCCCTCGGGGCCGGCACCTTTCGAATTTCGCGCCAGTTGTTGACGGAGAGTGTGCTGCTCGCTCTGGTTGGCGGAGCGTGTGGCTTGCTGCTCGCGGCATGGGGGGCTAGCGTGTTGCCTTCCGTTCTTCCGGGCAGCCTGCAATTTCTTCCACTCCGCGAAGTGAATGATCTTGCGATCGATGGACGAGTCTTCGGCTTCGCTCTGCTGGCATCGATATTGACGGGAATTCTCTTCGGTGTGTTTCCCGTGATGAGTACGATTCGCGGGAGCTTCAGCGAATCTCTGAAAGAAGGGGGACGCGGGGCCAGCACGGGTCGCAACCGCCTGCGCCACGCACTGGTCGCATCCGAAGTAGCTTTAGCACTCGTGGTCCTGTGCGGTGCCGGTTTGATGATCGCCAGCCTGTCACGGCTGCTCGGCGTAGATCCGGGTTTTGATCCCAAAAACGTTCTTACCATGCAGATGTCTCTGCCGCAGGAGGACCTCTATAACGGCCCTCCGGGGAATCCCCGTTTCTGCCAGGAAATGGATCAGCACGTGAGCGCCGTTCCCGGTGTCCTGGCCGTGGGTGCGGTCGCTCACCTGCCGTTGCAGGGTGGCGCCGGCCGCGGCTTCGAGATTGAAGGGCGACCCGACCCCGGCCCAGGAAACGGCGCTGGCGCAGCCTACGAAGTCATCTGCCCGAACTATTTTCGCGCTCTGGGTGTGCCAGTGATTGAAGGACGCGATTTTTCCCAGCAAGAGGCGCTTGCACCTGCGGGCGTCATCATCATCAATCAGGCCATGGGGCATAAGTACTGGCCCAATGAACATCCGATCGGCAAAGCAATAAGGCAAGGCGGTGCCCGGCTCACAATCGTTGGCGTTGTCGCAGACATGCATTCCTCGGGCCTAGACGAGAACACGCAACCGCAATTCTTCCGACCGTATCCGCAGGCGGGCTGGCCCGTGATGAGCATTGTCGTTCGTACCACGGGTGCGCCCGCTTCTTACACCCAGTCGGTGAAGAAGGCTCTGGCCGAAGTCGAACCGGATCGTCCTGTCTCCGAAATCAAACTGATGACGGAGATCGTTGACGGCTCGGTTGGGTCGCGGCGCTTTCCCGCTTTCCTGCTGACAGCCTTCGCGGCTCTGGCTCTCGCGCTGGCTGCAGTTGGCATCATCGGAGTCGTGAGTTATTCAGTCGCGCAGCGTACGCGCGAGATTGGAATCCGCATGGCGCTCGGCGCGCGCAAAGGGGATGTTTTGCAATTGATTCTGAGTGGAAGCATGGCCTGGTCGCCGCGGGAATTGTGATCGGCATTGTAGGTTCGCTCGGCCTCACTCGCCTGCTCGGAACTCTGCTCTACAACGTGAAGCCCGGTAACCCCGTGGTGCTGGGTGCAGTTTCTCTCCTGCTTGGAGGAGTCGCGCTGCTGGCCAGCTACATTCCGGCGCGGCGAGCAGCCAAGGTCGATCCCATGGTGGCGCTGCGCTACGAATAAGGAGACCTATGAGAACTCTCAGACAGAACGCCCGTTACAGCATTCGGTTGCTGCGGAAGAATCCCGGCTTCACCCTCATCGCTGCCATCACGCTCGCGCTGGGCATTGGCGCCAACACGGCCATCTTCAGTGTGATCTATGCCGTACTTCTGGCTCCCATGCCCTATCCGAATCCCGACCAGCTCGTCATGGTCTGGTCAAAAGTTCAGGGCGGCAACAATGTGGTAGCGGCGGGGGATTTTCTTGACTGGAAGCAGCAGAACAAGACCTTCACAGATATGTGCGCCTGGAGCGGCGTGAGCTACAACTTCGCCACGCCGGCGCAACCCGAGCAGATCAACGGCGACGCGGATGCGCCTGGATTTTTTCGCATGACCGGCAACAAGTTTCTTATGGGTCGTGATTTTCTGCCAGAAGAAGGAGTGCCGGGCAAAGATCACGAGGTCATTCTTACGCATCGGCTCTGGGAACATCTCGGCGCCGACAGCAAGATTATCGGCAAATCGATCCAGATGAATAACGAACCGTACACTGTGGTCGGCGTGCTGGCCGCGGGCCAGGCCGACCGCATGGACCGCCAATTTTCCGTCCCGCTGGCTTTCAAGCCCGATCAGATCAACCACGACTTTCATTGGCTGCTGGTCATGGGCCGCATGAAGCCGGGAGTGTCGTTGCAGCAGGCACAGGCTGACATGGAAGTCGTGACCAACCGCATTGCGCAGGACCATCCACAAAGCAACAAGGGTTGGAGCGCAAGTGTGGAAGAACTCCACAATGACTTTTTTCCCAAGGAGGCGAAGCAAACACTCTGGCTGCTGATGGGCGGAGTTGGGTTTATCCTTCTGATCGCTTGCGGGAACGTAGCTAATCTGGTGCTCGCCAAGGGCACGACGCGCCTGAAAGAAGTGGCCGTGCGCACTTCGCTGGGCGCGAGCCGATGGCAAATATTCACTCAGTTCCTCACCGAGAGCCTGGTATTGGCTGTGCTCGGCGGGATACTCGGGATAGGGCTGGGCTGGGCGATCATCAAAATCATGATGGCGAAGATGCCACCCGACATGCTTCCGTCCGAGGCGGACGTCACACTGAGTATTCCAGTGCTGCTCTTCACTTTGCTGGCTACGACGATTGCCGGCATTCTGTTCGGTTGCGCGCCGGCATGGCACGCCTCGCGCGTTGATCCGAATGAGACGCTGAAAGAGGGTGGAAGATCGGGGACCAGCGCTGGACGCAATCGTGTGCGTCAGTCCCTGGTCGTAGCGGAGTTTGCGCTCGCATTGACCTTGTTGGCGGGCGCAGGACTTGCAATTCATAGCTTCTGGAATCTTGCCCGCGTCGATCCCGGCTTCCGTACCGATCACATTCTCACCTTCAGCCTTCCCGTGCCTGAGAGACGGCTGACACAACCTGAGCAGATCGTCGGGTACTACAACCAACTCGTGGAAAAGATTGAGGCCTTGCCCGGCGTCATCCGTGCCGAGGCCGCCACTGGCATACCACTGCAAGGCACGAACTTCGGAATGCCCTTCACAATCGCAGGCAAGCCCGTCGCAGATCCGTCTGCGCGTCCCGGGGCCGGTTTCCAGATGGTGACTCCGGGGTTTTTCCAAACCTTCGCGATCCAGATGGTGAAGGGCCGCTCATTCACCGACCAGGACAGCGTCGCCGGCGTTCGAGTTGCGGTCGTGAATGAGACGTTCGTGAACCGGTACTTCAAAGGAGTAGATCCGCTGAGCCAGCGCATCTTGGTCGAACAACTAATTCCGGGTGTGACAAAACTTGGTCCGCCCATCGAGTGGCAAATCGTCGGAGTGTTTCGGAACATTCACAACGGCGGCATCCGCAGTGACGGTTTCCCGGAAATTGATGTGCCGTTCGCGCAAAGCCCTTGGCCGCAGGCCTCCATGGCGGTGCGCACCACCAGCGACCCGGCGGACATGAGCAAGAGCATCGCGGCCGCCGTGCACTCGGTCGATCCCGATCTGGCTTTGGCCAATATCAAGACCATGGATCAGATCGTCAGCCAGTCGCTGGTCGGCGACCGGTTCACCACCGCTTTGTATGTCAGCTTCGCGAGTGTCGCCCTAGTGCTGGCCGCGATCGGCATCTACGGCGTTATGGCTTTCGCTGTCTCCCAGCGCACGCACGAGATCGGATTGCGCATGGCCCTGGGCGCGAGTCAGGATCACGTTCTCGGCCTGATTCTGAAAGAAGGCATCATTCTTGCGGCCATTGGTCTGGGACTGGGACTGGTGGGTGCCTGCTTCGTCGGCCGAGCCATGCGCGGATTGCTCTATGGCGTCGGTACGATTGATGCAGCAGCATTCAGTGCGGTGGCGGCCGCATTGTTCGTCGCCGCCCTGCTCGCCTGCTATCTGCCCGCAAATAAGGCGGCGAAGGTCGATCCGATGGTGGCGCTGCGCTACGAATAAGAGGAGAGGAAGTGTTGACAAGCCTGATGCAGGATCTCCGCTATGCTCTGCGGCAGTTGCGCAAGAATCCCGGCTTCGCCGCGATTGCGATAGTTACACTTGCTCTAGGGATTGGCGCGAACACCGCTGTCTTCAGCGTAGTCGATGCTGTGATGCTGCGTCCGTTACCCTACTATCAAGCCGATCGGCTCATCGAAGCGCAGTCGGTGAACTCTCGTAATCCTCAGGCCAGCGAGCTGTCCTATCCTGACTTCTTCGATTGGCGCTCCCAAAACCACACTCTCGAACATCTGGTTTCCTATCACGACGCTTCCTTCGTTCTAACTGGGCTGCAGCGGCCGCTACACGTGGATGCGCAGGTGGTCTCCTGGGATTTTGTTCCGGCGCTCGGAATCGATCCGGAACTGGGCCGCGGATTCACTCCTGACGAAGAGAAACGTGGAACGCGAGTGATTTTGATCAGCCACGCCTTGTGGGAGTCGCAATTTGGCTCTGACAAGTCCGTAATCGGGCGTGCGGTTCACCTCAGCGGTGACCTTTTTACGGTCATCGGCGTCATGCCGCGTTCCTTCCGCTTTCCGATCAGCTTACCGACGAACGGCATTTGGACCACTTTGGCAGTGGACGACGATCCAAATGACCCCGACCCGAATACGAAGAACCGCGGATCACATTTTTTGAGCGTATTCGGGCGCATGAAGCCTGGCGTGAAGGTCACAGAAGTCGATCAAGACTTGCGGGCAATCGCCGCCAATCTTGCGAAGGAATATCCGAACACCAACACCAAACATGACTCGGCTCGCGCAATCACCGAGGTCGACGCGCTGCTTGGGGATACGCGCACCGCGCTTCTGGTCGTGCTCGGTTCGGTTGCGCTGGTGTTGCTAATCGCTTGTGGCAACATTGCCAATTTGCTGCTGGCGCGCATGCGCGAACGCCAACGCGAGATCGCTTTGCGATCGGCTCTCGGAGCTGGAAAACGACGGATCGTCCGCCAATTGCTGGCTGAAAGCACGGTCTTAAGCATCTGCGGTGGAATCGCTGGATGCGCCCTGGCTTTCCTTTGCACGCCCGCGATTCTTTCCCTGATGGGTGACAGCGTGCCGCGCGCGGCCGACGCCGGCGTCGATCTGCACGTGCTCACATTCGCCATCGCCCTTTCGTTTGTCGCCGGAATCATCTTCGGCGTCGTCCCCGCGATCGCCGGGTCGCGGACCGACCTGGTCTCCACACTGAAGGAAGGCGGCAGAAGCGAAATCTTTGGACGCGACTGGCTGCGCTCTTCTTTGGTGGTGGGACAGGTCGCGCTGGGTCTGGTACTCACCGCCGGAGCCGGCCTGCTCATCACCAGCTTCTCGAGGCTTCTCCACGCTGACGAAGGATTCAATCCCGATCACTTGACGACCTTGCACTTCGAAACTCCGGACACACAGTATAAGGACACGCGCGCGCAGTTTTATCGCGATTACTTCGAAAGACTCCGCGCGTTGCCCGGCGTGCAGTCTGCCGGCGGTGTCATGGTTCTTCCCATGACAAACGAAGGAATCGTGATCAGCTTCGAAGATCCTGAGCATCCGACTCCTGAGGGACAGCGACCCAGCGCCGACCTCTCCCCTATCACGCCGCAATACTTCAGCACGATGCAGATTCCGTTGCTTGAGGGCCGCGACTTCTCCGACCGCGACGATATGAAGGCTGAGCAGGTAATGATCGTAAATCGAGCCTTCGCCGAGAAGTTTTTCCCCGGGGAATATCTACTGGGCAAGAAGTTGAAGCCCGGCGCTGGCAACGGAACGCCGGGCGGTCCACCGTGGCGCGAAATTGTTGGCGTCGTCGGGAATATCAGATTGGGAGCCACCGAGCGCGAAATGAGGCCGGCAATGTATTTGCCGTCCAGCCAATTGTCCACGTGGTGCTGCCTGTATTCCGTGGTGCGCACCTCGCTCGATCGGATGAGTGTCGGGGCGAGCACTCAACGGATCATATCCTCGATGGACAAAGACCTTCCGGTCACGCAGGTTCGCACCATGAACGAATTGATGATCAGCCAGCTATCCCAACCTAGATTCGCGATGGTTCTGCTCAGCACGTTCGCTGGACTTGCCATCGTACTCACGATCGTCGGCCTTTACGGCGTCATGATGTATTCGGTTTCGCGGCGCACGCGCGAAATCGGCGTCCGTATGGCACTCGGGGCGCAACGTGCGTCCGTCCTGAGAATGGTGCTGCGTGACGCCGCCGTATTGTTACTGAGTGGAATCGCAATCGGCGTCTGCGCCACTTTGGCCTCGGCTTCGATTCTAAAGAGCATGCTCTACGGCACGGCGTCTCGCGACCCGCTCGTGATGGCAGCGGTCTGCACCGCAGTGGCGCTTGTCGGACTCATGGCCGCATATATTCCAGCGCGCCGTGCGGCCAAAGTCGATCCCATGGTCGCGTTGCGTTATGAGTGAGGAGGACTGAACTGAATGAACGGTTTGCTGCAAGACATTCGTTACGCGTTGCGCCGGTTGCGCAAGAGTCCCGGCTTCCTCGCGGTTGTATCCATCTCGCTAGCACTGGGGATCGGCGCCAACAGCACCATCTTCAGCGTACTTAACGCCGTGCTCTATCGGCCGATGCCGTATGACCATCCGGAAAGGCTGGTCGCGATCTGGCAGACCGAGTCCGGGAATCCCGATTCATCGCAGGCGCCGCCCATCGCGGAGTTGAATGACTGGAAAAAACAGAATCAAGTCTTCGACGATATCGCATTGACCAGCGGCACCGAGCACTCCACGCTATCCCGCATGGGTGAGGCGGAGCCTGTTCGGGTGCAGGACGTTACCCCAGATTTTTTTAGCTTGCTGGGCATGAAACCAGCGCTGGGGCGCATTTTCGCCGCCGATGAAATGCAGGACACCACGCAAACCGTGGTCATCAGCAGTTCCTTCTGGAAGCGCAAGTTCAACAACGATCCGAATGCCCTCGGGAAATCCTTCAACATTCAGGGGGTAATCTCGACTGTGGTCGGCGTTATGCCCGCCGGATTTGCTCCTTTCTACGGCCAAGAGATCGATTTGTGGCAACCGGTAAATCCTGAGAGCAGCCGGTATGCGGAGCGGACTGATCACTGGCTCATGCCAGTCGCGCGTCTGAAACCGAGCGTGACGCTGGCACAAGCCCAGGTTGAGATGGACGTGATCGCCCGTCGCCTGGAACAAGCGTATCCCGCGACCAACAAGGGAATCGGCAAGAAGCTTGTGCCGTTGCATCAGGAACTCTTCGGATGGTTGGAAAAACGGCTCTATCCGCTTCTTGGAGCGGTAGCTTTTGTTCTGCTGATTGCGTGCGTGAATGTCGCGAACCTTTTGCAATCGCGAACTGAAATCCGGCGCAAAGAATACGCACTGCGTGCGTCGCTCGGAGCGGGCAGAGGCCGGCTGATGCGCCAATTACTCGTAGAGAGCGGAATGCTGGCTTTGCTGGGAGGAGGCCTCGGAATCGCCATCACCTTTGCAGGGATCGCGCTGTTTCTCAAGCTCGCCGTAGACATTCCGAATTCCGGGGACATCGCCGTCAATGCTCAAGTTCTCCTGTTCACTTTCGGCATCTCCGTACTCACCGTGCTCCTGTTCGGATTGGCTCCAGCGATCCAGGCTTCCCGCCCCGATCTGAACCTAACTCTCCGCGAAGGCGAAGGCAGAACTTCGACGGCATCGCGCACTTGGGTCCGCCACTCGCTGGCGGTGTCTGAAGTGGCTCTTGCCATGGTGCTGCTGATCGGGGCCGGCCTCATGATCAATACCATGCTGCGCCTGCACCAGATCGATCCCGGGTTCGATCCGAAAAATGTTACAACCTTGTCGGTTCAGCTCCCCGAAGGCGGAAAGTATATCGAGCGAGTTCCGAAGACTGACGTAGAAAAACCGCTTCCGGCGGTCGCTGCCTTCGGTCAGCGAGTGCTCGAAAGAGTCGTGGCCTTGCCGGGGGTCGAGTCGGTGGGATTAATCAGCGGCAGTCCCAACGAAGAGCTCACGTTTTCCGTGCTTGGGCATCCCGCGCCCGAGAATGAGCCTTGGGCGGTACGCTCCGTTGTGAGTGCCAGTCTCTTCCGCACCTTGAAGATCCCACTCAAGAAGGGGCGCTATCTGAGCGAAAGTGATACGCAAAGCGCGCCATGGGCCATCGTGGTCAACGAAGCTTTCGTACGCCGCTATTTTCCCGGTGAAGAACCGATCGGCCAACAGATCCTGCTGCGCTATGATCCCTACCCGGTAATCGGCGAGGAGAACCGGCCCCGCCAGGTCGTTGGCGTTGTCGGAGATGTCAGGCACTTTGGCACAGCGGAACCTGTGCCACCGTTCATTTACGTTTCCTATCTCCAGCAGCCCTCAGCATTCGCTGGCGGATCCGTCGTGCCTCTTCTCAATCAGACATTAATGGTGCGGACATCTTCCGGCTTGACGGGCCAGGATACGGGGTTGGCATCTGCGGTGAAGAAAGTCGTGATTGAGCTTGATCCCGATCTGCCTGTCACCGATGTCATGACCATGAACCAGGTTTTGGAACAGTCCATGGGCGATGCGCGGTTCTACATGAACCTGTTCGGAATTTTCGCGGGCATAGCGCTTTTGTTGGCAGTGGTTGGTATCTACGGGGTGATGTCCTATTTCGTCAGCGAACGCACCCATGAATTGGGTATCCGCATGGCCTTGGGAGCGCTTCCTTCCGACTTGCTCAGCCTGGTCGGAAAGCTGGGATTAAAACTCACATTGATCGGCGTTGTCATCGGAATCGGTTTGGCGATTGGGCTGACCCGCCTGATCGCCGGTGTCCTGGTCGATGTAAAACCGACCGACCCAATGACCTACGCAGCTGTTGCGGTCGTGCTGATCGGGATAGCATCGCTGGCGTGCTACATACCTGCGCGGCGAGCAGCCAAGGTCGATCCCATGGTGGCGCTGCGCTACGAATAAATCTGGCATTTTGGAGACAAAGATGATTCAGCTGAAGAGTTTGGAGCGAAGCTACAAGACCCCGGCCGGACAGACCTGGGTGTTGCGCCGAGTCAACCTGGAGATTCGCCAGGGTGAGTTCATCACCATCATGGGGCCTTCCGGCGCGGGCAAGTCCTCGCTCCTGAATGTTCTGGCTCTGCTCGATGACAGTTGGGAGGGCGAGTACTGGTTTCGCGAGGAGGCGGTGCACCAGATGAAGCGCAAACAGCGCGGCGAACTGGCGAAGCGCAACGTCGGCATGGTCTTCCAGAGCTATCACTTGTTGGACGATCTAACCGTGCAGGAGAACATCGATCTTCCACTCTCCTACAAGGACATCCCACGCCGCGAGCGGCAGAGTTTAGTTGCCGACACCCTGGATCGATTTCAGATCGTCGCCAAGAAAGACTTGTATCCCAGCCAGCTTTCGGGGGGCCAGCAGCAGCTTGTGGGAATTGCGCGTGCCGTCATCCACAAGCCGCCCCTATTGCTCGCCGACGAACCCACCGGGAATCTTCATTCCGGCCAAGCCAGGGAGATCATGGAATTGTTTCGCGAATTAAACCAGCAAGGGACAACTATCGTGCAGGTCACACATTCAGAAGCAAACGCAGCCTACGGCAGCCGGACTATCCAGTTGCGGGACGGATGGATGGTCGGTGACACCTCAAATCCAGCCCTCAACCAGCAAGCGGAGGTCAGCGCATCGTGAACTTATTCGTTTCCATGTATCGAAGAGTCGGGATCTCAGTTCTCTGCGTGTGCAGCATCGTCGGCGAGCCGCTTTCGGCCCAAACCAGCACAACAGCACCACAGACCCCAGCGACGGCACAACAAGCCGCGGGTACGGTTCGCTACGAAATGCCGAAGTCGCACAATCCCTTCAATGCGTACCTGCCCGACAACGTTCCTGAACCGGAGTTGGCGAATTCGGCGCGCGTTACACAACTCATACGCGATGGCAAGCTTTATCTCTCTTTAAAAGATGCGATTGACCTCGCCCTCGAAAATAACCTGGATTTGGCGATCGCAAGATACAACCTCCCTATCGCGAACACCGACATCCTGCGCACCCAGGCCGGCGGATTCTTCCGCGGAGTCAATACCGGCGTCGTGCAAGGTACTCCCGGTGGCGGCGTGGGGGGATTTGGTACCGGGGCTCCCGGTGCGGGGGCCGGAGGCACAACCGGAGGTGCAGGAGGTGCGGGTGCAGGCGCGTCCGGCCTGGTACAGTCAACGCTCGGCACCGGTACGGCCGTTTCATCCTACGATCCGTTCCTCAACCTGAATGGAGGAGAAGAACATCAAACATCTCCGGTCGCGAACTTCCAGATCTACGGAGTGCCATCACTCCAGCTGAATACCGGACAATTCAGTGCTAATTTCTCGCAGGCGTTTCCGACTGGTACCAGTATCGCCTTCTCGATCAATAACTCTCGTCAGACAACAAACAGTCCTTATTTCAACCTGTCTCCGACACTCAGCTCCGCGTTCCGGTTTCAGATACAGCAGGAGTTGCTGGCTGGCTTCGGCTTCGGTCCTAATCTTCGTTACCTGCATATTGCGAAGAACAACAAGAAGATCTCCGACATCGCGTTCAAAGATCAGGTAATTGCCACGGTCACGCAGATCGAAAACATCTATTGGGACTTGGTCAGCGCCTATGAACAGACACAGGTGAACGAACAATCCTTCGCTTTTGCCCAGCAGACATTCGACAATGCAAAGAAACAGTTACAGTTGCAGAGTATTCCAGAGATGGACGTGATGCGGGCGGAGGCGGAGGTGTCGAAGCGCGATCAGGATGTAACCGTGGCTCGCACCAGTCTCCAGTTACAAGAAACACTGATGAAAAACGCAATCACGAAAAGTCTGGACGATCCGGTACTGGAGGCCATGCCCATTATTCCGACCGACAAGACGCAGGCGGCGGCACCTCAGGCCAGCACACCGATTCAAGACTTAATCTCGGAAGCTCAGAACAGCCGGCCCGAGCTGGCCGAGTCCGATATCGATCTCGTGAACCGGCAGATCAGCAACCACGCTGCGCGCAATGCCCTGCTGCCAGCACTCTCCCTGGTCGCTTTCTACAGCGGCTCCGGCCTCGCCGGCCCGTTGAACCCGGCTTACAACCTGGGGCAGAACGAGTCGAGCGTTCCCACAGATTTCGGCGGAGCTTTGCAGAATGCGTTCAACAACACCTCGCCAGATTACTACGTGGGGCTGAATCTGAATATTCCAATTAGAAACCGTGTGGCAAAGGCCGATCAATACCGCTCCGAGCTCGAATATCGACAGGCGCAGTTACGGCTCGAGCAATTAAAGAAGCAGGTCCGGATTGAAGTGCGGAATGCGCAATACGCGCTCGATCAGACCGGCGCCAGAGTGGAAGCCGCACGTAAGGCCCGTGATTTGGCCCAGCGAACGTTCGATATCACCAAGAAAGAGCAGGAGCTGGGATCGGGGTCCAGCTATCAGACGCTCTCGGCCCAACGCGACCTGGCCTTGGCAGAACTGGACCTGGTCAGCGCGGTAACGACGCACGAAAAAGCCAAAGTCGAGCTGGACCGGTCAACCGGCACGACGCTGGAACATAATGGCATACTGATCCAGGAAGCGATCAGCGGTGTGGTGTCTCACACACCCTAAGTAGTGATGCCAATCTCGGTAAAACCCGGAGATGTCGAGCTGTCAACCTTCCGGCAGCAACCCGCGGCCCCCGTCCGCGTCTTGGCTGCCGACGACCAGGAACACATTCTCGAAGCGCTTGAGTTCCTGTTGCGGCCGCAAGGTTACAAGGTCGATAAGGTTCGCTCGCCCGCCTTAGTGCGCGAAGCCCTTGCAAGCAGTTCCTATGATGCTGTCCTCATCGACCTGAACTACACTCGCGACACCACGTCAGGCCAGGAGGGTCTCGATCTGCTCTCGCAGATCGTAGCCCTCGATGCCACGGTTCCGGTGATCGTGATGACCGCGTGGGCGAATGTGGAACTGGCGGTTGAAGCCATGCGGCGTGGCGCACGAGATTTTGTGCAGAAGCCGTGGGAGAATGACCGTCTACTCTCGATTCTTCGCACGCAGGTTGAACTGCATCGCGCACTCCAGCAGGCAGCGAGACTAGAAGCGGAGAACCGTCTGCTGCGTGCGGAGGGACGTCCCGAGTTCATTGCTGCCGCTCCCGCAATGCAGCCGGTACTCGATACAATTTCGCGCGTGGGGCCGTCCGATGCGAACGTCTTGATCACCGGTGATCACGGAACTGGAAAAGAAGTTGTCGCTCAGACCCTTCACGCGCTCTCTGCGCGCGCCCAGCGTCCGTTGGTCGCAGTGAACACGGGCGCAATTCCCGACGGAGTTTTCGAGAGCGAATTATTTGGCCATGTGAAGGGTGCATTCACAGACGCCCGTATGGACCGCATCGGCCGGTTCGAGCTGGCCGATGGCGGCACGATCTTTCTCGACGAAATCGGAAACGTACCCCTGCGTCAACAAGCCAAACTACTGCGCGTTCTCGAATCTGGCGAAGTCGAGCGGGTAGGTTCGTCACGTTCGCGGCGGGTGAATGTGCGCGTGCTCTCCGCTACCAATACTGATCTTTCCGCCGCCTGCAGTAGCGGACAATTCCGCGAGGACCTGTTGTTTCGCCTGAACACCGTCGAGATCCATCTGCCGGCCCTGCGCGAACGTCGCGAAGATATCCCCGTATTGGCCGCGCATTTTCTGGCACGCTATGCCGCCCGCTACAGACGTCCCATGCAGGGCTTTGATTCGTCCGCGGTTCAGGCGTTGTTGCAGTACTCGTGGCCGGGCAATGTCCGCGAACTGGAGCATACGATTGAACGCGCCGTTCTGATGTGTCGCACCCAGGAAATTCAGTCCGCAGATCTGTCGCTAAGCCCGCAGCGCATTCAGAGTTCAAGTCTCGAAGATCTCAGCCTTGAAGCGGTGGAGGCGGTGCTGGTGCGCAAGGCCCTTCAGCGCTTTCAGGGTAATGTAAGCCAGGCGGCGGAAGCGCTGGGGCTGAGCCGCGGCGCGTTGTATCGCCGGATGGAAAAATATGGGGTCTAGCTCGTCGGGATCGAAGACCTCCCGCCCGCCGAAACGAGCCCGCCTCTTATATGAAAACCGCATCAGCCTCTACTCCTTTTTGGTTGCCCTTCCCGCCCTCATCGTCAGCATCGCGCTGGTGTGGACCCAGCCCTGGACCATTGAATCGCGTCTCGCCCTGATCGTTGCCGAAGTGTTCGCCTGGTGGCTGCTCGCCATGGCGTTGCAGGAACAAACCACGCGACCGCTGCAGACCCTGGCGAATGTGCTCGCTTCTTTGCGTGAGGAAGATTATTCGTTCCGCGCCCGCAATGCCGCACCCGAAGATGCGCTGGGTGAACTTTCCATCGAAGTGAATGCTCTGGCCGACATGCTCTCTGGCCGGCAAATCCGCAGCATCGAAGCGACGGCGCTGTTGCAGCGTGTCGTCGATGAGATAGACGCTCCTCTCTTTGCCTTCGATCCTGCCGGCTTGCTACGGTTGGTAAATCCTGCGGGAGAACATTTGATGCGCCAGGCCAAAGCACGCATGCTCGGGCGTGGCGCCGAAGAACTGCACCTGCAAGAGTGCCTCTCGGCCGACAATGAAAGCCTCGTGGAACTGAAGCTCCGCGATTCGCAGGCGCGGTGGCTGCTGCGACGAAGTTCGTTTCGGCAAAACGGAGTACCACACACTCTCGTTGTCTTGTCTGATGTCAGCCGTGCGCTGCGCGAGGAAGAGCGGCGGGCCTGGCAGCGTCTGATCCGCGTTCTGGGGCACGAATTGAGCAACTCGCTCGCTCCCATCAAGTCGCTTGCCGGTAGCCTCAGTTCGCGAGTGGCGTCCGCTCCCATGGACGCGGACGTACGCAGAGACTTGCAGCGCGGGCTAGAAATTATTGAGGCACGTTCCGCTTCTCTGCACCGATTCCTTGAGGCCTACCGGCGACTCGCCCAAATGCCGGCCCCGGTCTTGCGCGACGTGGCGCTCGCACCTCTGGTGGGCAGGGTTGTAGGCCTGGAGATGCGTATCCCCATCTGCGTCCGGCCCGGACCCGAGCTGGTCTTTCAAGCCGATCCGGACCAACTGGAGCAGATGCTCATCAACCTGGTGCGCAACGCGGCCGACGCCGTTCTGGAGATGACTGCTGCAACCGAGCTGGCGAAAGAACCATCCCCTGCAGCAATCCTCTCTGAAGACGGATCAGTTGTCGTACGCTGGGAAGCCTCTGCCGAAGACGTGACCCTCGCCATCGAAGACAGCGGTCCGGGCCTTCTGAACCCTGCGAATGTATTCACTCCGTTTTATACGACCAAACCCAACGGAAGCGGAGTGGGGCTGGTCCTCTCGCGCCAGATCGCCGAGGCCCACGGTGGAAGGATCGAGATATCTAATCGAACAGGCACCCGGGGCTGTCTGGTGAAGGTTGTGTTGCCGCGAGCCCCCGGCCGATCGGTCACCTGAGGCCAGTACCTCGAGCAATTACATAATAGTAATCCGTCACGATTCGCAGGGGCGAGCGAAGTGTGCCTCTGATCTTCCGGCGATCGTTAGCTGTGCTTGACGAAAAAAAGCCCACGGCGAGTAGCGCAGCGGGCTTTTCGGTGTGCGGGACAAACCAGCTTTTACTTTGTGCTGGGCGCGATATCCACGACGTGCAGAGTGTTGGTGGTCGGATCCATAGTGGCTGTGACCTTCACGCTCTGCCCTTCGAATTGCTTTGCCTTGTCCTGGTCATCAAGCTGATAGCTGCTCTGGGTCGATGCTTCCTGCAGCACAAGCTTGTCGCCGGCTTTCGTGATCTTGCCTTCGAAGCTGCGGGCGGCCTGCTGGCTCTGCGCGTCGACTGGCTGTTGTGTCTGCGGCTGAGTCTGAGTCTGCGGCTGAGTTTGCTGCTGCGCAGCGGATCCAGGCTGGTCTTGCGTAGCGGGAGTCTGCTGGGCTGACAGGTTCATCCCGAGTCCGAGCAGTCCCAGGAACGTAATAAGAGAGAAGAGTCGTTTCATTAGTTTTCCTCCAGATTCGAGTCGCGTATTTAGGTTTTCCAAAACCCGCCAGTAACATTGCACGCCCGGTGCCATCGCACACATCATCGACTAACGCCAAGTCTTTCAGGCATCTACGAAATTGTAAGTCGATACAAGCTATGCAGAAAGTTCCAGATGAGTCGTAATTCGGAGTTAGGTATTTTCTTGCAGCCCCTACGACATTCGCTGTAGGACACGATTCTCAGTTTGCTCGTAAGCGTTACGGATGAATGAATGTCGAGGTATGCAAGATCAAAAACTACGTTGTCAAGTTCGCGGCGACGCCGGAACCGTAGATTGTCGAGAAATGCAAATTGCGCAAGTGCGAAGCCGGCCTCGCGCAGGGTAGGCGAACTGCCAGGATGATCGAGGATGGTTCCAACGGAAGGGATTTGCAGGGGACCCCGTCTCCGCCAGAGGTTGATTCAAGATGCTGTGCTGCGGCTTACGAAGCCAGCTGAATGTCGGTAATGCGAAGGAGATTGCTCTTGTCGAGACTCCCGGTGATCTTAACCCGCTTGCCTTCGTAGCGTTTGACATTGTCCTGATCGTCGACTTGATACACCGTGCCGTCTGACGATCTCAAGACATACTTGTCCCCGTCCTTCACGATCGTTCCGGTGAAGGTTTGGGCAGAAGGTTGACTCTGTGCCTGAGATCCGGTCGCAGGCTCCGGTTGCCCTGGCTGTTGCTGACTCGGTTGCTGGTCGGCCTGCTGCTGGTCGGGCTTCTCCGGAGGCGGTACAGGCTGTGGAATCGGTTGCGGCTTTTGGAACTCAGACCACATAATCAGTTGCGGCCCGACGATCTCTGCCGGCAATACAGGGCTCGACTGCTTCGGTGCGTCCTGCGAGAACGCCAAAGGCGAAAGCGCGAGCATAGCGGCGGTTGCAACCACCAATCTATTCACTTTTATTCTTTTCAGACTCATAAAAGGCGTCTCTCGAGGCCACGAAGGGCTAACTTCCATTAAGCAAGTCCTGTGCCACGCAGCCCGCTAGGCGCTCAATCCCTGTGTCGAAAGCACTTCGCAGTACTGCGTCGCACGACGATGCACTCGTGCTGTGCATTAATTACCGTCAACCCGCCATTGCTTCCATACAGGGTTCTCTGTACGCCGGCACCTTCAATGTCTCGCAGACATAACGGGCGGACTAGGAATGTACCCCTGCGCAAGATCCTGTGCTGGCATAAACTATGGGCGTGGGATCGATTGTGAAAAACTCGGAGTCCGCATCCACTAAACACGCTGGCGGCGGATCAGACGGCCCCGCCGGACGCGCTGGAGCACATGCCGAGCCGCCGATTCAGACCGACGCCATAGAACTTTCGGCCCAGTCCCATATAGCGGGAGGCCTGAGGGCCATACTCCAAACTGCCGAGTTCACTCTCAAGGAACCAGGAATGGTGCGCGGCGTCTCTGCGCTCGCTCATCTCAATCAATTTGGCGGCATCGACTGCCCAGGTTGCGCCTGGCCCGATCCCGATCAGGATCGCTCACTCAACGAATACTGCGAGAATGGAGCGAAAGCAATCGCAGAAGAGGCTACGGCAAAGCGCTGCACACCCGATTTTTTTCGCTCGTGGAGAGTCACCGATTTGTCTCTCCAATCGGATTATTGGCTGGGTCACCGGGGCAGGCTGACTCATCCGATGGTGCTGCGTATTGGCAGCGAGCACTACGAATCCATCTCGTGGGATGATGCGTTCGGCTTGATCGCCGCCGAATTGAATGGGTTGAGCTCTCCGGATCAGGCGGTGTTTTATACGTCCGGCCGCACGAGCAACGAAGCGGCGTTCCTCTATCAATTATTCGTGCGCCAATTCGGCACCAATAACCTGCCTGACTGCTCCAACATGTGCCACGAATCATCCGGAGTGGCGCTGAAAGAGGTGATTGGAGTCGGCAAAGGAACCGTCACGCTGGAAGACTTCGATCTCGCGGACACGATCCTCATCATTGGTCAGAACCCAGGAACCAACCATCCTCGCATGCTGACAACCCTGCAAACGGCGGCGCGCCGCGGAGCGACGATCGTCAGCATCAATCCTCTGGCAGAGGCAGGAGTAACTCGATTCAAGCATCCCCAAGAGGTGCTGCACCTGCTGGGTTCCGGCACCAAGATCGCGACACATTTTGTTCCAGTCCGATTGAGCGGGGACCTCGCCTTCTTCAAAGGACTGTGCAAAGAAATGCTCGAAGAAGAGAGACAGCGTCCGGGAGAGATCGTTGATCAAGACTTCATTGATACGAAGACTTCGGGTTTCACGGACTTTCGCACCGCCATCGCGGCAGTTTCGTGGGATGGGATCGTCGCACAAAGCGGAATCGCGCGGGCTCAGATTCGAGAGATCGCGGAAGTAGTGATGAGATCGAAGAACATGATCGCCTGCTGGGCAATGGGTCTGACGCAACAAAGACAGGCGGTCGCAACGATTCAGGAGATCGTCAACCTGCTCCTGCTCGGCGGCCACATGGGACGGCCGGGAACTGGCGTTTGCCCCGTAAGAGGCCATTCCAATGTGCAGGGCGACCGCACCATGGGCATCTGGGAAAAAATGCCCGATGCCTTTCTCGACAAACTTCGTGACAATTTCGGATTCGAGCCACCCCGCAAGCATGGATGGGACGTAGTAGATTCGATCCAAGCTATGCATCGGGGCGACGCGAAGATGTTTTTCGCTTTGGGCGGCAACTTCCTCTCCTCCACGCCCGACACGGAATTTACCGCGGAGGCTCTATCGCGGTGCCGTCTGACAGTGCACGTTTCCACCAAGCTGAACCGGGCTCACTTGATTACAGGAAACCAATCCCTGATTTTGCCCTGCCTGGGGCGCACCGATCGCGATGCTCAAGCCACAGGTACACAGTTTGTGACTGTCGAGAATTCAATGGGTGTAGTGCATTCTTCACAAGGCAATCTGGAGCCGCCTTCAGATCAGTTGCTCAGCGAGCCGGCCGTCGTGGCGCGAATGGCCGTGGCGACGCTGGGGAACCGGACGAAGCTGAATTGGATGCATCTGGTGGAAGACTACGATCGCATTCGCGAGCTCATCGCCCGCGTTGTGCCCGGTTGCTCCGAGCTGAATCGCAAGGTGCGGCAGAAGGGTGGTTTCTACCTGCCGAATGCGGTCCGCGATAACTCCTACGAAACAAAGAGCGGAAAAGCCAACTTCAAAGTCTCCAGTGTCGAACCCATTCACCTTGAGCCTGGGCAGTTCCTGATGACGACCCTCCGTTCGCATGATCAGTTCAACACAACGATTTACGGCCTCGACGACCGTTACCGCGGGATCTTTCACGGGCGCAGGGTAGTGTTTATGAATCCAGACGACTTGAACGAACATGGCTGGAAAGCAGGAGACCGCCTGGATATTACGAGCCACTTCAGGCACGACGGCAAAGAAGAACTCCGGCGAGCGCCTCGGTTTCTTGCCGTGCCTTATGAGATTCCTCGCGGATGCGTTGCTAGTTATTTCCCGGAGGCGAATGTGCTGGTGCCCATCGGCAGCGTCGCCTTGGGGAGCAATACTCCGACATCGAAGGCAATTGTCGTAAGCTTCGCCCTTTCCACAAGACGTGACAGTGTTGTACAAGAGGGCGAAGCCGCTGTTTCCGTCTGACGATCCCGGCCCGAAGGACCTCACGGCTACCATTCCCGGATTCCGTGCAACAAGCGATCCTTGCTACCCGAAATTTTGTTCGTGATTCGTAACGCGAAACGCCCCGACGTAAATTTCGCCTTTAAGTCGTGTTCAATACCTCTAACACTGAGGGGGGAGAGGGGTTTGAATCCGGACAACTGCCCGAATTGCGGCGGTACTGGATATGTCGCGAAACCTGTGGACTTGAATGGCAAGTCTGAAGGTGTCGCGTTTATCCGTTTAAAATGCCCTGCGTGTGCGGGATCCGGAGGGAAGCGCCCAATCCCACCCAAGGCTGCAGGCTGACCGCACGGCCTGTGGTGCTTGCGAAAAACGTTGGGGTCCGGGCCGTCCCACTTCCCGTCCGACGGTCCGGGCCAGACGTGTTCGCACGAAATCGTTGTTTGGTGGATTATCCTGCCTTTGGTTTAAACACCCCGTTTGTCTCTGATCAGGCGATCCCCGCAGTTTTTACGCCATTTCGCCGCCGCACAGGGGTTGCCGTCTCCACCCGGTTTCGTCCATTGTCTTTCGCTCGGTAGAGAGCCTTGTCAGCTGCGCCCAAAACAAGATCAGGATAGGGTTTCTCCGCGGTAGAAGCTGCGACTCCAATACTGACGGTCACGCTAAGCGCTAAGACAGGTTTACTCTGCGCGAGTTGTCGAATTGCATCTCCGGTTCGTCCCCGCTTGCGAACCCTCTGATTGCGGCGGTCTGGGTTGCGCCGATCCTGGTTGCGCCGATCTTGATCGCGCTGGCTGCGCGCAACTTGGCGGCGATCTTCGCTTCTCAGGTGGAATTCGGACGTCTCGATTTTTGCGCGCAGCCGCTCTAAATGGTCGACCACTTCAGACACGGCTTTTCCGGGAAAGAGAATCGTGAACTCCTCCCCCCCGCAGCGGTAAGCCTGCCCTCCACCCGTGACGCGCGATAAGTTGCCGGCGACGAGTCGCAGAACCTGGTCCCCGGTGTCGTGACCATAGGTGTCGTTGAACCGTTTGAAGTGATCGATGTCGACGACCGCGACTGCATACGGGTCCTGCAGGCGCAGCAGGGCATCGTTGAAGGCACGGCGCGAGGGGAGGGCGGTCAGTTCATCGTGATAGGCGAGCAGGTACGAGGTCTCAATGATCGAGATCGCGAGGATCGCTGCGGCGGTCGCGGCGTAGGCGGTTGAAATACGGGCCGTCGCGATAAAGTGAAGAGACAGACAGAAAGCGCAGAGGGACCATAACAACGCTCCGTCCACCGGCTTGCGAGTGAGCAAGAACCGCACGAGCAGGAATACTCCCGCCGCAATTACTACAACCCAGATATAACCCGGCCATGGGACCGTTGCCGCCATATGGTGTGATCGAACGGGAAGTGGTGAACGTCCCGCGGAGGCACGGCAAAGCACGGCCACACTCACGACTTGCACGAACAGAAACAGGCCAACCGGTGCAGCGCCGGAAACAATGAAACCGCGCTCGTGCATCAGAGCGATGACCAGGAAGTCTAACGGCACCAGCACAGCAACCGCCTGCAAGGCTGTCCAAGCCGCTGTGCCCGGAGCCGCATGGGCTGAGCCGAACACTCCCGTGGCCTGTTGGGCCAGGAACAATATCAGCAAGGTGAAGAATATCCGGCTGGACTGAAACCGCCATGCCAGCAACATGCCTCCGGCCAGAGCGCAATAGTACAGAAAGTTCAGCGCTGGCTGGGCAAGCGTCAACAATCCGGAATGCACGAGCATTGCGACGCTCAGCAGCAGTATGCCGCCTGGCAGCAGCAGCGCCTTCAGCATTGTGCCGATTTCCGTTCGCGAGCCGAATGTTCGCAAGCCCATTGTCCGCAAGGCGATTGCTCCGAGTCGAAGCTCAATAGAAATTATCTCCGGTTCTTCTACGGTGAGGAATTGGCCGCTGAGGTTCGCAAGCTTGCATCAACCTGCGAGTTTCGTTTTGAAACGGAGCGCCTTTTCGGGAAACACAGTCTTTCGTGCGAGCGGAGTCTTGGCTGCGCTTGAGCGGTTTCTAATTAGACTTGTCCTGTTGGATTAAGGACGGTTTACGCGATGCGAATTCTTCTCGCCGAAGATGACGAAGCCCTGGGCCGATTCGTTCGTCAGGGACTGGAAGCAGAGAACCATGCCGTAGAGATTTTCCCGGATGGCGAGCAGGCCAAGGATGCCGCCATCGAAAACGATTTCGACCTTGTGGTCCTCGATTTGAACTTGCCCAAGCTCGATGGGGTCAGCGTTCTGCGGCATTTACGCATGAAAAAGCCGACCCTTCCCGTGCTGGTGCTGACCCAGCGCACACGGGTGGAAGATCGGGTTCAGTGCCTGGACCTGGGCGCCGACGACTATCTCGGGAAGCCATTTTCATTCAACGAGCTTTCCGCCCGCATTCGGGCGCTGGTGCGGCGCAGCCATCTGCCCTCGGAGTCAGTGCTGGCGGTGGCCGATCTGAAACTGGACCGCGTGGAACACAGCGTGGAGCGCGCCGGACGCAGAATCGAACTCACTACAAAAGAATTTTCATTACTGGAGTACTTGATGCGCAACTCGGGGCGACGGGTCACCCGCTCCATGATCATTGAGCACGTCTGGAACCTTACCTTCGATACCACCACCAATGTCGTCGATGTCTATATCAACTACCTTCGGCGCAAAGTAGACGACGGTCATCCGGCGAAGTTGATTCACACCGTGCGCGGAGTGGGATACGAGGTGAGCGCGCCGGTCGAGATTCGCACATGAGCGCCTCCAGCTCACTGCGTACCCTCGTCTCGAGCTGCGCCGGACTCGAGAGCGGTGCCGAAAAAAGCCGCAACGTTCTGGCGCACCTGTTGCACGCTCTCAATCAACCTCTGACCGGGTTGCAGTGTTCGCTCGAACTGGCTGTGGCGCAAGCGCGGCGTCCGGACCAGTATGTTCTTACGCTGAATGAGAGCCTCGAACTCACGCTGCGCATGCGCCTCCTGGTGGAAACGATCCGCGAGCTGACCGACAACGAGCCCGAGAATCCGAAGGAATGCGAAACGCTGCAACTGGATGCTCTGCTGGGGGAGGCTGCAGATGATCTGCGTCCGGTGGCGGACGAGCGAGATGTGCATCTGGTCCTTGCCCTGGAGCCCCCATTGCCCGTACGCGCAGAGCGTAGCCATCTGAGGCAGATCATCTTCCGCTTCCTCGAATCGGCCTTGAGCCTCGCTCGCATGGGCAGTGAATTTCGCCTCACAGCCCGCCACGAGCCGGCACATGCGGTTCTGGATGTGTCCTGGAGCGCTGCGCCTCTTCCGGCTCTGTCCCCGTTTTCGCGAGCTGAACTGGGATTGCTGGTGGCGCGCGCCGCCTGGGAAAACATGGGAGCGCAATGGACCAGCTCGCAATCAGACAATTCGCAGGCTTGCACCATCCGGCTGGCTTTGGCCGCTTCGACTCAGCGGGCATCGGGTGCCACTAAGCAAAGCGCCGTTTCCGAGATCTGAAAGGATGTTATGACGACCATGCCAGTTGTTTCTCCGTGCGGTGGAGCTCTGATCGCCAGCGCCAACAGCGCTCTGCGCGAACAGGTAGTTCATCGCTTGAACGGGCGCTGCCGTCCCGTGCAACAGGCAATTGGCGGAGCCGACGCCCTGGCCCAGCTGGAAAAGGGAAGCTGGCAACTGCTGTTTCTCGACCGCCGCATTCCCGATCTCGACTCCGAGGAAGTGATCGCGATTATCCAGCGGCGTTTCCCCGGCATTCAGGTGGTAATGCTCGATTCCGACGACAGCGCGCAACCTGCCGGAATCGGTCCTGCCTCCGAGGCCGATGCGCTTTCGCCTTCCCGGCTTGCGCGAACTCCGTCGATTTGCGCTCCTTCAGAGGTTCCCGAAGCCCTGCCGGGCATGATCGGATCGAGTTCCGCCATGCAGCGTGTGTACCGCATGGTGCGTCTAATCGCCCCACGACTCACCACTGTTCTGATTGCCGGCGCAACCGGAACGGGCAAGGAACTGGTGGCGCGCGCGGTACATGCTCTCAGCCCGCGCGCGGCCAAGCCGTTAGTGGTGGTCAATTGTGCCGCCATTCCCGAAACTTTGCTCGAGTCGGAGCTGTTCGGATACACGCGTGGCGCATTCACCGGCGCGGTGCAGTCGCAGCTCGGGCGCATTACGGCCGCTCACGGAGGCACGCTGTTTTTGGACGAGGTCAGCGAACTTCCTCTTGGGATGCAGGCCAAGCTATTGCGCTTTCTCGAACAAAAAGAAATCCAGCGGCTGGGCACTTCCGAAGTCACGCGAGTGGATGTGCGAGTCATCGCGGCGAGCAACGTCGATCTCGCCGGCCGCGCTGCGAGGAGCGAGTTTCGCCAGGATCTTTTCTACCGGCTCTCGGCGTTTCCTATCGAACTGCCGCCATTGGCAGAGCGCCGCGCCGATATTGCGGCATTAGCCGAACATTTTCTGGCGTGCATGGCGGCGGCCACGGGAACACCGGCTCCGCGCCTGCATTCCGAGACGCTCCGCATTCTGGAAGCTTATTCCTGGGGGGGGAACGTCCGCGAGTTGCAGCACGTGATGGAGCGTGCGTCCATCTTGGTAGAGAGCGGCGACATTGTCGAAGTCGCCCACCTGGGTTTTTCGCACCTGCACAACTTCGGCGTAGCCCCGGAATCCTGAGAGAAATCCTAGGCTACCGCCTCTCAAATGGCACGCTTCGTGCAAATCTCTGAGTTGTCCATGACCTCTTTGCCGATGTTAACGGGCCGATCTCAGATCCCTCCTCCTCTGAACCGGCCCCCACTAGGCTGGGCGCGATGTCGCGAACCCCGCAGCAAAGACAAGCGGTCGAGTCTGCATACCTTCCGTGGAACACCAGGACGATGACGTTAGTGATCAAGAGCAGGACAGTGTCTGAGCGCCGCGCCCGGTTGCGGGGCCTCGGCATTCGGACAGGAAGTGAAAAACGCGATGAGCAGGCCTACTGCGTATGCCTACAGCGACTGGCACGACAAGGAAGAGCGGGACCGCATCCTGCTCGAACAGCTGCCCCAGGTTCGCTATCTGGCACGCCGCATTCACGACCGTCTGCCTCGTCATGTGCCGCTCGAAGACCTCATACACGCCGGCGTCATCGGGTTGATCGACGCGCTTAATAAGTTTGATCCCTCTAAGCACGTGCAGTTCGGCTCCTACGCCAAGTTCCGTATCCGCGGCGCGATTCTCGACAGCCTGCGCGAAATGGATTGGGGGCCACGCGAACTGCGGCGCAAGGCACGCAAAGTTGAAGAGGCACACCGCACGTTGAGCCTCTCCCTGAGCCGCGCGCCAACGGAAAACGAAATGGCAACCGAACTGAGTCTCCCCCTGCACGAGTTTCAGCAACTGCTGGGAGAAATTGACAGCCTCGAAGTGGGCAGCCTGCGGGTGGAATCACCCTGGGACGGCAAGGAAGAAGACCTGTGCGACTATCTGCCGAGCGCGCCGGAAGACACGCCGTTTTTTCGCTGCCTCCGCTCTGAGATGAAGGAATTGCTGGCCCGGGTCATCGGCGAGCTGCCGGAAAAGGAGCAGCAGGTGCTGGCTCTCTACTACTTCGAAGAACTCACCATGAAAGAGGTCGGTGTTGTCCTCAGCATCGGCGAGTCGCGCGTCTCGCAGATTCACTCGCTAGCGGTGATCCGGCTGCGCTCCCGTATGGAAGAAATGATGAGTGCCGGCGTCGGGCGCGCCGCGGCGCGCAGCGCCGGCGCGTGACACCAAAATCCTGATCCTGAGGACGAACCATGATGACTAGGGTTCTGAATCACGAAGACATCGACGCCATGGTGGGGACCTTGCATGGGTGCAAGGGCCGGCGAACTACGACTCCGAAGGTCTCCGTCCGCGTCGCCACGCCTTCGGCGTTTGCCCTGGCGAGCCCTTCCCAGCCTGACGTCGTGCGCGTTCGTGACTTCATCTACTCTCTCCCTCACACCATTTACCACATATGACTCAGGACACTGCAACCTTCCGGCAAATTCGCGTGCTGGTTGTTGACGACAGCGCGTTCATGCGCACCGCTCTATCCCGTATGATCTCGTCTGAGCCGGGTTTCGATGTCGCTGGCACCGCATGCAGCGGATCGGAAGCCCTCGCCAAAATCTCTGCTCTCGATCCTGACGTCGTCACTCTCGACGTGGAAATGCCCGGCCTCGACGGATTGCAAACTCTGCGCTGCATCATGGCTCAATCTCCGCGTCCGGTCATTATGGTCAGCGCGGCCACCGAGAAAGATGCAGAAACAACGTTCTACGCGCTCAGTGCGGGCGCCTTCGACTACATTCCCAAACAGCTCTCTTCCACCTCGCTCGATATCCTCCATATTCGGCAGGATCTGCTGGCGAAAATCAGGTCTGCGGCCCAGTCGCGGACCTCTTCAGACTCTCCTTCGCGCAAACCTCCTCAGCGCGTCTCAATCGAGCATCGGCGCGGCGAGGCCACTGTCCCGGCCATCGTTGCGCTCGGGACTTCAACAGGCGGACCCAAGGCCCTCCAGGATATTCTGCCGCTTTTCCCCGCCGATCTCGCGGTGCCGATTCTGATCGTCCAACACATGCCGCCTGGCTTTACCGCACCCTTCGCGCGGCGCCTCAACACACTGAGCGGGATTCGCGTACGCGAAGCAACTCACGGTGAGACGCTTCAATCGGGCGTGGCCTACATCGCACCCGCCGGCACGCATATGACGGTCGAGCACCGCTCGAATTCTCTCACGACCATCTGTCTCGATACCGAACCGAAAAATTGTGCGCACATCCCTTCTGTCGACGTCATGATGATTTCTGTGGCCAAAGCGTTCAGAAACCGCGCCATGGGCGTCATCCTTACCGGCATGGGGTCCGATGGCTCCGAAGGCATGAAAGCTATTTTCCGCGCCGGAGGTCTGACACTTGGCCAGAGCGAAGCCGACTGCACCGTCTACGGCATGCCTCGCGCTTGCGCCGAGGCCGGCATCCTCACCCGCGTCGTGCCGCTGCTGCAAGTCCCGGCTCAGATTCTGCAAGCTACGCGCTATCGCAAGCACGCCTGACCCGGTCTTTTCCCACTTCTGGCGTTTCGCCGCGGTCAAGCACCTGCCTCACCTTCCCCAGCAGCACCTCCACAGAGAACGGCTTCGCTAGACATTCTTCAACGCCCACCGCTTCCGGCGACATTTGCTCGAGATATCCGGTGATCAACAATACCTTTAGCTGTGGGTTATCCCGCCGCAAGCGCGCCGCTAACACGCGGCCATTCTCTCCCGGAAGAATCACGTCCGAGAGCAACAGGTCCACCGCGCCGAGCTGAGCCGCATAAGTACGCGTGGCTTCGGTCGCGTTCTTGGCAATCAACACACGGTATCCCGCGGTACTGAGAACTTCGCCCGCTACTCCACGCACAAACGCTTCATCCTCCACGAACAAAACTGTTTGCGCTGCGCTCGCTCCCAGTCCGCGAAACCAGATCGTTCCCTCCGCAGTCCCCCGTGCCGGCTCGCCGTTTGCATTCTGCTGCGCCATCGTTTGTCCTTCTCCGTGCCGTGGCTTCTTAGATCCACCTAACCCCTAAGCAGATGAAGTGCCAAGATCGATCTCACAGAGGAATGCGGCATAAGCGCCCGAAAATGTAGGCCTTTGCTCTAGACTTCAACGTTCTCCATCGGCTGGCATAGCCCGTCTCTCAAACCACCTCGGGAATTTCGCACCGAATTGGGAACCAATTCGGAACAGCGAACCGGCATTGAGGGACTCATCCCAATTCGTCTGTGTGCCTCTAGTTGATGAACCAGGAGACAAGTCCAGCCGCAACTCACTTCTTCGGGCTGGTCAGAATCGTCTCGTAGGGATCGATCACGATTTTGCGCGTCCCGGCCGGAGCCGCGATTCGAAACGAGGATTCTTCTCCGTCTGCAAACACTCGGCCCAACAACACAAGCTGCTTGCCTGCCACCACCGCATAGATCGGAACCGATGTCACCAGATCCTCCGCAGCATCTTTTTGCAAAATCGTCCCGCCTACTATCGATCCGGCGCCCTTTGGAGTGATCTTAACTCCGGTCAGCTCCAACCTCGGCAAGGAAGTTCCGTTAACCCACCCATCTAAGAACCAGTCCAACGAGTTCTTGCCTTCGTAACGCAAGGCAGGCGGAAGGTCCTCCGCAAACGCATCCAGCAGCTCTCGGGTAGTGATGGCCTTGCCCTCGTATTTTTCGCGAACTCGGCGCAAGATTCGAACAAAGGGCTCTTCTTTGCCGCCGTCGGTCTTGTGTGCTCCCTGGGTCTCGGCGCCATCTTTCAGCATCGTTCGCAGCATGTGGAACAGCCATGCCCCTCGCCCATAACTGATGGCTTCATACCCTTCTGGAAAACGCGACGACAGTAACCGGAAACCCAAAGTCACAGGGCCGGCGTCTTTTGCAGACATCCCGTCCTTATTTTCTTGCACCAAATCCTGCCGGTACTTCTCCATCACCAGGTGAAAGCCTTCGGGGTCCTTCTCCTGCAGCATCATAAAAGCGCAGTAATTCGCCAAGCCTTCCGAAAGCCACTGATCGCGATAGCCTTCCCATGCGACCAGGTCACCCCACCATTGGTGGGCGGTCTCATGTGCGGGAATCGATTGCTGCAATAGAACCCGAGGTGCATCAAAGTGGAGTTGCTGGCGCTGTTCATCATCCAAAAACGCGTAGGACGATAGGAACACAAGCCCGGGCCAGCCTTGACTGTCGCGGCCCGGCATTTGCGTAAGCGCCAAACGGCTATAGGGATACGGCCCGAACCGCTCTGCGTAATACCGGATGGCTCGCGCCGCCGATTCTCCCACTGTCACTTCGTTCCGCGCCGGGGACGGCCGAGTGGGCAGGATGACGTGGGGCACATCAGATGGCTTGGCGGGACTAGGTTCGATGGTTTGAATGGGAGCAATCGGGAAGTTGCGCTCGACAACTTGCGTAGCGTAGGTCTCCACTACCACATCTCCTGCCATGGTCTTCGCTTCTTTGTATTTGCCCAGATTGAACCCAGCCACGGGGATCGGGCGTTCCGATACCCACCGCGAGGTCTCCAGCCCTTTCGCCTTTGCCGTCGCATTGGCCGTTGTAGGCGTGGGTTTTCCAGTGGCCACCAGGGTCCACCCGGGCGGGTAGTTGAACTGGAGATCGAAATCCGCCATCACCAGCCCGCGATTCGGATACCATGTTCCACGCGCGCCCACATAAAGCAACCCCCTACCCGCTTCTGCCAGCACTTCCCCGGCATAAGCAAATTCGAGTTCCATCTTGCGTCCTGTTTGCGCCGGTTCCGGCAGAATCACAGCTACAAAATCATTCCCGCGGCGCGAGAGTTGAGTCCCTTCGACCGCCGGGTTATGAATGAACTCAACTGGTTCGCCGTCCAGCTTTACGCTCTGCACGGTCAGAAACCGCGACAACTCAAACAGCATTGCCCGCCGACCACCCTCTTTCACTTCAAGCTGCAAGCGCGCATGCGCCTGAATCTGACTGGGCGGCTCCACTTCAGTCGTAATCACAAAGCGGCGAATCGTAACCCAGTCTTCCTGCGGCTTCTCGCTTGCTTTCGGGACTCCACGCGAGTTGCTTACCGACGCCTTCGCTGAAGGTGTAGGCGGCGAGAACGATGTCCAGACGTCATAGTAAGTGGTTCCGTCGTCGGCCGCGTTGGCCCGCCCAGCCTGTACTTGCTCTGTCGCCAGCGAATCGAAATTCACGTCAAACACCCCGTGCGTGACTCCCTGCAACCGTGCGTGCAGGAATTGATCTTTAGGGTTAGCGTCCTGCTTGATATCTTCCTTCTCGTCGGATACCGCATGGCCCTTTGACGGAAGCAACCGGCTGAAGCTCACCAGTAGTCGCATGGCGTCGCCCTGGGCAAGATTGCGCGCCGTTTCTTGCCAGCGATCCACAAACTCCTGCTTGTTTTCCGTGGCTCGCAAATCGGGACGCATTTCCTCCGCGACGTCATCGTTGAAGCGGAAATACGCGGTAGCAAAGTGTTCTTCGAGGATCGCCATGCCCGTGAATAGGCTCATCGACCTGCGCTCCACCTCATTGGGCGGCGTCAGGAGCACCTCACCATCGCCTTCGAAAAACGCTCCTGTAATGCGTCCCATGACGTCCTGCGTGAAGGCGATCGTGCCGTCTTCGAGGCTGATGTGAACCGAGGATCGATCGAGCGCCGCGCCCCGCACCTGATACACACCCGTTGGATCGAGGCCGACTTGTCCGAGTTGCAGGTAGAGCGCTTCGGCAGGCTTATCGGAAACCAGATTCGCGGAACCCTGGCTCGCGACTTGGGCAAATAACGCCGCAGAAAGAGCAAGCCAAACGACACCTGCAGCCCGCAAGCCCCGCGTCTTGAGTAGTACCTTCGTCACCTGAGTCCAGCTGCCCCTAGTTGCTAGAATGCGCCTGAATGCGGCTTCGTGTCACGATCCTCTTTATATGGTTCGGCTGCGCCACTCTAGCGTTGGCCGATACCATCCATTTGAAGAATGGTCGCACCATAGTCGCCGATCACGTCCGAGAAGACGGGAACCATTACCAGTACGACGTCGGCGACGACTCCTACGCTATCCCGAAATCTTCGGTTGACCACATCGATGACGGCGGTATGCCCGCAAGCGTCACAGCCAGCGCTGCCAAGGCCGGCGACCTTCCCACGTTCACGCCAAACAGCAGCCTCGCGAATGAGGGCGATATTTCCTCCAAGATCGTCAAAGAAGGTAAGGTCGATCCCGACGTCCTGGCCGGCTTTGAGAGCAAAGGGAACGCGGAGTTGAGCGCCACGGCCAACTTCATCGCTGGAAAATTTGAGTTCGAGCACGGCAACATCGCTCAGTCCCGGGAGTATTTTGAAAGCGCCCTGCGCTTTCAGCCGGAGAATTCGACGATCCTGATTTATTACGTCGCGCTGCTGGTTCGCACCGGAAACGCGACCCAGGCTCTGTCCTATGCGCAGAGCGCCGTGCGCTCGGCGCCTCAATCGCCCGACGCCTACACGATTCTCGGCTACGCACAGTTCACCTCGGACCATACCAAAGATGCTGTCATCTCGTGGAAGCGCTCTCTGGAGTTGCGTCCGGACCCGGCGGTGCGCCAGTTGCTGGCGAAAGCTCAGCGTGAAGATGGCGTCGAATCTGATTTCGCGCAGGGCGAGAGCAGCCATTTCTCGCTGCACTACGAAGGCAGGCAAACTTCCGAAACTCTCCGCTCCCAGATTCTGGCCGCCCTCGAATCCGACTACGACGATCTGGCGCGCAATCTCGGCACTCCGCCCCGCGACAACATCGTGGTCACCCTGTACACCGAGCAGGCCTTCTTCGACGTGACGCACGCACCCTCGTGGTCCGGCGGAATGAATGACGGCAAACTCCGCATCCCGATCAGCGGCCTCAGTTCTGTAACTCCCGAACTGGCGCGCGTGTTGAAGCATGAGTTGGCACATTCGTTCATTGCGCAACTCTCGGGCGGACGTTGCCCGCCGTGGCTGCATGAGGGTATCGCGCAGTTTCTCGAGCCCAAGAGCCTGGGCGGAGAGGGCCATCAGCTCTCACTTCTCTTCCAGCAGCAGCAGAATATTCCGTTGAACGCTCTGGAAGGCAGTTTCCTGGGATTCTCAGGCGCCCAGGCCTACGTCGCATACGCCGAATCACTCGCCGCCGTATCCTACATCAACGACTCGTACGGCATGAGCGATATCCAGCGCATTCTCGAGCGCATCAGCCAGGGAAGCTCCACCGAAGCTGCCTTGCGCGCCACGATTCACTCCGACTACGGTCAGCTGGAAACCGACCTGGCACACTATCTCGCTGACAAATACGGAAGCTAGCTGATCTCTCCGGCGAGCCTGCCCGCTAAATTATTGCTCCATTTTCAGCCCCAACCAATCGTGAATCTGCACCGCAACTTTTTCCGCTGACGGAGGATCGTAGTTCGAAAGCACGATGATTGTGTACCCGCCGGGAAGCGCGGTTTCCAGCACGGCATTCAGTCCCGGAGCGCCGCCCGCAACACCAATTCCTCTGATTGAAACCAATCCTCCACTCGGACTTTTCGGCGCGTCCTCTTCGAAATCTGGATTCCGGATCTTTCCTAACTCCAGTGCGTTGGCGAACTTCAGCAAATCTGCGGCGGTTGAGTATCCGCCTCCCGCCGAACTTCCCCTCGCAGGACGTGTGTAAATATTATTGCGGCGCTGCGCTTGCTCATTTTCCCGCGCCCGCGTGTATCCGCTGGCAAGATTTTCGGTAGGCACGTCACCTTCATAGAAATCGGTGTTGTTCATATTCAACGGCTTGAAGATATTTTCGCGAACGTAGTCGTAGTAGCTCGCTCCTGACAGTTTTTCGATCACCGCACCGAGCACAACGTAGCCTCCATTTGAATACTGCCGTTTCGTCCCGGGCTCAAACGCCAGTGGCTCGCCGGCGAAAAGTGGCAGGTAGTCGGCGATCGTGCGGTACTTGCTTTTGGAAGAGTTGAAGAACTTGGGCCCGAAGAAGTCGCCGATTCCGGACTGCATATTCAGAATCTGCCGCAACGTCACTTTGCTCGCTGCGTCGCGATTTGGATACTCCGGAAGATATTTCTCCAGCTTGTCATCTATGGATGCAATCTTTCCCTGCTCCAGCAGTCGGCCAATCGCGATCTTCGTGAAAACCTTGTCAATCGAGCCCACGTTGAATTTCGTGTCTACGTTGTTGGAAACGCCATATTCTTGACTCGCTATGCCATACGCTTTCTGAAACACAGGCTTGCCGTTTTGTGCCATCCAGACGACGCCCGAAAATTCGTCTTTCGCTGCAAGTTCTTCCAGATGTGTTTGCAGTTTTTGCGTCAATTCCGTCACACTGATTTTGGGGGCCTGATCGGCCGGGCCTTTCCTGATCACAACCTGCGAAAACGCGATCGTCGACACCATGAGCAAGGGAATGAGCTGGGTGAGTTTCAACGTTGGAACTCCTTTGTGACCGATTGGGAATCGATTCCTACCGCGTCGCACTTGCCTTTTGACTGTGCCCTCGGCGAATTGTGAGCGTTTGCCGGAGCGATCCTGGCACGAGTTTGCTCGCTGTCTGTTCCTATGCTAGTTTCTGTGAACCAGGCCTCTTATGTGCCCTTTGTTCCACCACCGTGCTACCAGCCCCGCTCCCAACGCAGAGTTGGTTCCAACCGTGTTCCCTAAAATCGCCGGTGCAGAACTCGGAGCCGCCTTTGTCGGAAAACGCGTCGCCGGAGATTTCTACGACGCCGTCCGGGTCAGTCCCGAAAGAGTTCTATTCGGTCTCCTCGACGTGGCCGGACGCCGCGAAGACAACCGCGGCATCCTGCCAGCCGCTCAGGAAATCTTCCGCAAATTTGGCGCCGAACTTTTCTCCGGACCTGATATCAACGAATCTACGGCGATGACCGAACTCTGCCTTCGCCTCAACCGCGGCTTGATCGAGCTTTCCAGCGGCGTGCGCTCCTGCCCTGCGTTCCTCGCCTGCTACCACGAGGTGTTCGGCACGCTGTGCTACACCAATGCCGGGCATACGCCGGGCCTTCTGCGCGATGCCGTCGGAATTACTGAACTCGCTTCAACCGGCCTTCCCCTGGGATTGTTTTCGCACGCCACCAGCGATGCCCCCACGGTGGCCATTGAAAAGGGTGCGGCACTTTTGCTGGTATCTCGGGGCGTAATCGAATGTGAGGGCCACAAGGAGACTTCTGGAGAGAATTTCTCTCTGGACCGAGTAAAGCAGATTCTGCAGACTGACTCGTCCCCTGACGCTCAGTCGCTCTGTGTCTCCGTCCTCGACGCCGTGGGCAGCTTCAGCGCTGGAGCCCCGCCATGCGACGACCGCACAGCCCTCGCTTTGCTGCGAACCGCTTGAATCCAGGACCCCAGGCGGGCCCCGAAAGGAGTAAAATAATTCCTATCGGCCGAACCCTTCTCTCTGCCTGAAGGCTCCTGAGGAAGCGCGGCGGCCCCATAAATTCTATGAAGAAGCTTCCCCTGGTTCTCATCGTCGTGGCGTGCCTGCCGGCTCTTGCTGGAGCGCAAGTGGTCGAAGAAATTATCACCCGAGTCAATAACCAGATCATTACTCGCTCGGAATACCAGCGCAGCATGGATCAGCTCAAGGACGAAGTCAAGCAGCAGAATCCGCCGGACCCCGGTAAAGTTCTTGCCGATCGCGAAAAAGACGTTCTCCGCGATCTGATCGATCAGCAACTGCTCCTCGAAAAAGGAAAAGATCTCGGCATTAACGGCGATACCGACCTCATCAAGGCGCTGGACGAGATGCGCAAAGAGATGAAACTGGAGACGCTCGAGGATCTAGAAAAAGAAGCCACCAAGCAAGGCATCTCGTGGGAGGATTTCAAACAGGCCCGGCGTAATCAGCTCATCACTCAGAAAGTGATCGGCGAAGAAGTCGGAGGCCACCTCAGTATCAGCAAAGACGAAGCGCAGGCGTTCTATGACCAGCATAAGAACGAGATGGAGCGGCCGGAATCAATCCAACTCAGCGAGATTCTCGTCGCCCCGAAAACTGCAGCATCAATTGCCCAGCCAGCACCGGCGCCCGATCCGACCGCGCCTCCTTCTCCAGCTCCCAGCGCCCCGCCAGCCGGTGACGAAGCGGCGCGCCAGGCCGCCGAAGCCGCAGCTCTCACCGCAGCCGAGGCCAAGGCCAACGATCTGCTTAAACAAATTCGCGGTGGCGCATCTTTCGAAGATGTTGCCAAGAAAAATTCTGACGGTCCGTCCGCTGCCGATGGCGGCGTGCTCGGCAGTTTCAAGCGCGGACAACTTGCGAAAGAGCTGGAAGACAAGACCTTCGCCATGAAAAGCGGCGAGGTCACTGACGTTATCCGAACCAAGCAGGGCTATGTCATCCTGAAGGTGGATGAACATACGATGGCCGGCATTCCTCCCTTGAAAGAAGCGATGCCCCACATCCAGGACGCGCTCTATTATCAGAAGCTGCAGCCCGCCCTCCGCGCTTACCTGACTAAGCTCCGGGAAGAAGCCTACATCTATTACATGCCGGGCTATGTCGATACTGGGATGAGCCCGAACCAGACCAACCCGGTCGAGACCGCCGCAGCGAAAGAGAGTGACGCCAAGAAGCTGAAGAAAAAGAAGAAGCTCGGTTTCCTCTAAACTGCCGATCTTGCGGCCATTTATACTTCCGACGGCACAACCCATGAAAGAGTTTTACATCGGCGATTGCGCCGGCCACGAGAACAAAGTCATCACCTCCAGCTTTGTCGTCGTCGCTAAGCAGATCAAGCCAAAGAAAACCGGGGAACCTTACCTCGCTCTCACCTTGGGCGATCGCAGTGGCCAGCTCGAAGCCAAAATGTGGGATAACGTCGAAGAAGTGCTCGAAGTCTTCGAGCAGGACGATTTTCTCAAGATTAAGGGTTTGGTCAACAAGTACAAGCAACGCTTTCAGCTCACTATCCACAAGCTGCGCAAGCTTGGCGAATCGGAAATCGATTTCGCCGATTATCTGCCCAAAACTACCAAAGATGTTGACCTGCTCTGGCAAACGCTGGCGAGCTACGTCGCCACATTTCAGAATCCGCACCTCAAAGCCCTGGTGCAGGCTTTTATGGACGATCCTGCGATCGCCGCCGCCTACCGCAACGCTCCCGCAGCCAAGACGCTCCATCACGCCTACATCGGCGGCCTGCTCGATCACGTTGTCTCTCTGTGCCGCTCGGCCGACCTGATGTGCCAGAACTATCCTCAGATCAACCGTGATCTTCTTCTCACCGGGGTGTTCCTGCACGACATTGGCAAGGTTCACGAGCTGACTTACAACCGATCTTTTTCATACACCACCAAAGGCCAGCTTCTCGGCCACATGGTCATCGAATTGGAAATGCTGCAGGCCAAGCTCACATTCCTGCCCGGCTTTCCCGAAGAGCTCAAGACCATGATCGAGCACATGATCATCAGCCATCACGGCCAATACGAATTCGGGTCGCCCAAGCTGCCTATGTTCCCTGAGGCGCTGATGCTGCACTATATTGACGATCTCGACTCGAAGATGGAAGCCATGCGCGCGCACTTTGAGCGAGAAGTCGCGCTCGACAGCCCCTGGACCAGCTACAACGCGTCCCTCGGCCGTCCTCTGCTGAACACGGAGAAATTTCTAGCTCCCAAGAAAGCTCCCGCCCCTGAGAAGCTGCCAGAATCGCACGAACCCGAAATCGACGAGGCTGTGGAGCAAACCCCCACCTTGTCTGGCATCGAACCGCGCCGGTAGAATTTCAGTCGGACCTTGCGCTGGAACGAAAAGGGAATCGGCCATGCCCAAAATGAAAGCCCCGAAGAAATCCGCCGGTAAGACTAAGGAAGACGTCCGATCCACCCGGCTGCCACGCAGGTCTGCCTCATGTGGCTCCGATGTACGGATTGAAAGCCCGGCAAAAGTATCTTCCTTTTAGCCATGCTGAAAGGCGGCTGGCTCAATCACGCAACTACTGGATTTGCACCGCCCGCCCCGATGGCCGTCCGCACTCAGCTCCGGTCTGGGGGTTCTGGATCAATGGAGTTCTCTACTTCGGAACCGCGTGTGCCTCACGCAAGGCTCATAATTTGGCGCGTAACTCCGCCGTGTCCATTCATCTCGAATCCGGTAACGACGTGATTATCCTCGAAGGCTCCGCCGTCGAAGCCGACCTGACCGACAAACCATTTCTCAAGAAGATCGACGCCGCTTCGCGCGCCAAATACAAGATGCCGCTTACGGTCATGTCGGGCGAAACCATGCTGTATTCGGTTCACCCACGCATCGTCCTCGCCTGGACAGAAAAAGATTTCGTGAACAACGCCACTCGCTGGACGTTCGACAACACCGGCGATTGAACCTACTCCGATCGACCGCCCTACGCTGTCGTGGGGTAATCTAAACTCGCAACCGCTGCTGACAACACCGGTTCTGATAAGCATGGATCGGCTTCGTATGCTCGACTTTAGCCGCTTTGAAATCATCACCTTCGACTGCTACGGCACCTTGATCGACTGGGAAACCGGCATCCTCTCCGCGCTTCATCAGATTCTTTCTGCTCACGGGAAGAAAATTGAAGACGCTAGACTACTCAAACTCTACGGCGATTTCGAGCAGATCTCCGAGCAAGAGCCGTTCCATCCCTATCGTGAGGTTCTGCAATCGGTGGTCCGCCGCTTCGGAACCGAGCTAGCATTCAGTCCCACGGCCGAAGAAACGCGCTCGCTCCCCGATTCTCTGGCTCGCTGGAAGCCGTGGCCAGACACAGTTGCGGCCCTTCGCCAGCTCAAGAGTCGCTTTCGCCTCGCCATCCTCTCGAATGTGGACGACGATCTGTTCGCCGCGACCCTGCCGCAACTCGAAGTCGAATTCGATGAGGTCGTTACCGCGCAGCAGGCCGAGGCCTACAAGCCCTCGCTAAAACTCTTCGAGCTGGCGCTGACTCGCATCCAAGCTCCCGCACACCGCGTTCTGCACGTGGGCCAAAGCATCTACCACGACGTAGTTCCAGCTCAGGCTCTGGGCCTCGCCACGGTATGGGTGAACCGTCCGTCGGCAAGGGCCGGCGTCGGCGCCGTCAAAGCAGCCGAAGCCAAACCAGACCTGACAGTCTCGAGTCTGGCCGAACTGGCCCTCGCCGCCGCGCGCCAACAAGAATGATCGAGAAGATCCCAGTGAAACGAAGAAAGACTTTCTTCGCGCCACCTTGGCGATGTTGTGTGGCCGAGTCTTGGTTTTGATGGCAAAGGAAACAGGCAGCTCTAGAAGTTAGCCGGCAGCTTGACGATTCGCTGTTGAATCGCCCACATTACCAGCTCCGCTTTGTTATGAATGTCCAGCTTCCGCATTAGGTTAAACTTGTGCGCATCGACGGTCTTGACGCTAAGCCCCAAAATCGTCGCCGCTGAGCGCACAGTCTTGCCTTCGGCCAGCAATTCCAGCACTTCGCGCTCCCGCGCAGTCAGCCCCCGCTTTTTCAGCTGTAGCTTCCCCGCCGGCCAATCTTCGCGGCTCCGTCGTGGCATCTCTCGCAGCACAGCCTTGTCGATCAAAACCATTCGCTTAAGCATTTCGATCAACTCTTCCGTGGGAGTCTGACGGGGCAGGCTGCGTACTCGATTGTCGTGGGCTTCGTAGTCCCCGCGTGCGATCAAAAACAGGATCTTGCTGTGCGGAGACTCCTGCAGGATCAACTGCTCCGCCTCATAGGCGGTGCATCCAAAAGTGTCCGCATCGGTGATGACAACATCGGGACGCTGCCCAGACACCATAGCCAGCGCTTCGGCGGCACTCTCGGCTTCCGCAGTTACCTCAATGAGGTCATCATCTTCGAGTAAACGTCGCAACCCCTGTCTCAGCAAGACGTGCTCGTGCGCCAGAACGCAGCGGATTTTCCGTTCGCTGTGCGTTCCTTCTCGCTCAGTCTGCGCCTGAGGACACACATCCGCTCCTTCGAGGAAAGACATTTCGCCGTGCGGCGGGTTCGGAGCAGAACCTGAGCGGCGCCGCGGGCGGACCTCGCTATTGTAACGCTTACCTGCGCCAGCCTGGACGCTAAAGTCCGCCACTATGGCTGGTTTCAGGGCCGCAGCCTCTTTATCGTCCAAGTTCGCTCCACCATATCAGGTACAATCGAAAATTTATGCTGCGTTATTTCACTGCGGGAGAGTCGCACGGCGAAGCGTTGGTCGCTTTTCTTTCCGGTATGCCCGCCGGACTCAAAATCGATCAGGCCCTGCTTGACCGTGAACTCTGGCGTCGCCAGCAGGGATACGGCAGGGGCGGCCGTATGAAAATCGAGCGCGATTCCGCCCACATTCTTTCCGGTGTGCGTCACGGACTTACCATCGGCTCACCCATCTCAGTGCAGCTCGAAAACCGCGACTGGAAAAACTGGCAGGAATCCCTGCCTGTCGGTGACGGAGATCCGGCCAGGCACAAACGCGTCGCTTCTCCCCGCCCAGGCCATGCCGACCTCGCCGGAGCCTTGAAATACAATTTTCCGGAAGCTCGCTACGTGCTCGAACGCGCTTCCGCACGCGAATCCGCGGCCCGCGTCGCCGTCGGCGCCATCGCAAAGCTTTTCCTGCACGAACTCGGCATCGAAGTCCTCAGTCACGTGATCACGACCGGCAGCGTCACGCTCACCGGCCATGTTCCGTTTGAAAAGATTCGCGCCCTCGCCGGCCGTGAGGAAGTTCTCCTCAACTGCGCGGAGCCTGACATAGAACAGCGCATGAAAGAAGAGGTCGACAAGGTTCTAAAGACCGGCGATTCGCTCGGCGGAGTCTTCGAGGTCGTTGCTTATCAGGTTCCACCCGGCTTGGGTACCTACGCTCAATGGGACGAACGTCTCGACGCCCAGCTCGCGGCCGCAGTGATGTCGTTACAGGCCGTGAAGGCCGTCGAAATTGGATCGGGTGTCGCGGCCGCATTCGCTCCCGGTTCCGCGGTGCATGACGAAATCGGCTACACTGCCGCTTCCGGTTTCACCGCTTTTTCGCGAAACCACAACAATGCCGGAGGGATCGAGGGCGGCGTTTCCAATGGAGAGGAAATTCGCGTGCGCGGCTATCTGAAACCGATTTCCACTCTGCGTCGTCCTTTGCAGTCAGTCGATTTTGAAAGTCGTGAGCCCGTAAAAGCCGCATACGAACGTTCCGACGTCTGCGTCGTTCCCGCCGCCGGGGTAGCCGCCGAGGCTATGGTCGCGCTCACCCTCGCGCGCTGTGCTCTGGAGAAATTCGGCGGTGACTCGATGACGGAAACTCTGAGAAATTTTAAAGGCTACTGCCAGCAACTGAAAAATTACTGATCTCAACTCATGACCTCAAGCGAATGATCTATCCCATCGTAAAGTTCGGCAACCCGGTTCTGGAGAAGCCCTCCGATACCGTGACAGTCTTCGACGAAGAGCTGCACAAACTCGTGGACGACATGTTCGAGTCCATGTACGCCGCCCACGGCGTCGGCCTGGCCGCCCCGCAAATCGGCATCGGACGCCGCATCGCTGTCATCGACGTCACTTTTAAGGAAGATCCCAAAGCCAGACTAGTCTTGATCAATCCTGAAATCATCCATTCCGAAGGTCGCCAGACTCAGAGCGAGGGCTGTCTCAGCATCCCCGACTTTCGCGAGAACGTCACTCGCGCCAACAAAGTCACGGTTCGCGCCCAGGATGCTCACGGCAAAGTTTTTCAGAAAGCCGGAGAAGAGCTGCTGGCCCGCGCACTTCTACACGAGACCGATCACCTCAACGGCAAGCTCTACATCAGCCACATCAGCGCGCTCAAGCGCGACCTGATGAAGCGCAAGATCCGCAAGCTGGTGAAAGCCGGAGAATGGTAGAAAAATTGGGTAGCTGCGTAACTGAGAAATTGAGAGACGGGTCTTCAACCGTCAAGTTACGCCGTTACGCAATCACTCAATGTCTTTGGATCTCATCTTCTGTGGGACGCCGCTCTTCGCCGTGCCCACGCTTGAAAGGCTGGCCGCCGCCGGACTCCGCGTTCATTTAGTCGTGACTCAGCCTGACCGGCCGAAAGGCCGTGGGCTCGAACTTGTCGCTTCCCCGGTCAAACAAGCAGCGCTCAAACTGAATCTTCCCATCATCCAGCCTGACCGTATCAAGACGAACGAGGGGTTTCGCGCGCAACTCGCGGCCCTCAAGCCCGCCGCGATCATCGTAGTGGGTTACGGGCGCATCATTCCGCAATGGATGCTCGATCTCCCCCCTCTGGGCAACATCAATCTGCACGCCTCGCTCCTCCCAAAATATCGCGGAGCTGCGCCGATCCAATGGGTAATCGCAAAAGGAGAAACCCTGACTGGTGTTACCACAATGCGTATCGATGCGGGCCTCGATACCGGCGACATCCTCTTGCAGCAGCAACTGCCCATCGGGGCCGATGACACGGCCGAAATGCTAGCGCCGCGGCTCGCCACAATCGGTGCCCATCTCATGGTCGAGACTCTGCGCGGCCTGCAGAGCGGCTCTATCCTCCCACGCGCGCAAGACAACTCACAGGCCAGTCTCGCACCGATCCTCAAGAAAGAAGACGGCCTCATCGATTTCTCCTGGCCAGCAACTGAAATATTCAACCGGATGCGCGGCTTCCAGCCTTGGCCCGGCGTCCATACGAGGTTTCGCGGCAAGAATTTTCAGATTCTGAAAGCACAACCAACGACTCGCGCTTTGGCTTCTGCCGAGCTCAGCATCGACGGCGACCGTCTGCTAGTCGGAGCCGGCCACAACACATCGCTCGAAATTCTCGAGCTCCAGCTGGAAGGCAAGAAGCGGACCTCTGCCCGCGATTTCATTCACGGCTACCGCCCAAAGTCCGGAGAAATGGTAGGTCTGTAAAGCTCTACCCTGTGCTCGCTGTGGTTAAAGGCTTTGACTTCCCGCCCAAAGCCCTACAATCTGGAATCAATGTCCGTCTCCCCAGCCCGCGCTGCCGCCTTCGATATTCTCCTTCGCGTGGAAAGGGAATCTTCGTACGCTTCGGAACTCCTGCACTCAACAACCTACGAGCGCCTGTCCATCCCAGATCATGCCCTCACCACCGAACTCGTGATGGGCGTCCTGCGCTGGCGTTCGCAATTCGACGACGACATCGCCAGCGCCTCTTCGCAGAAACTTTCCAAACTCGACCTCGCAGTGCTGATTGCCCTGCGCCTCGCGCTCTACCAGTTCCGCTTTCTCGATCGCATTCCGCAACGCGCTGCACTCCACGAAAGCGTGGAACTGGTGAAGCGTGCCCGCAAACACTCGGCCGCTCCCTTCGTCAATGCTGTTTTGCGCAAGCTCTCGACCGCGCCGGCACATGCAATTCTCTCTGACAACGAAACTCCCACGGCCCTTGCTCGCATTCTCGCGCATCCGCGCTGGGTGGTCGAACGCTGGACCCATGAATACGGCCTCTCCGCGGCTCGCAAGATCTGCGAGCATAATCAATCCGTCCCCCATACTGCCGTCCGGCTACGCGACCCGAAGGCTGAACCGCAACTGGCCCAAGAAGGCATATCCCTCGCACCCGGAGGCCTGCTTGCCGCATCCCGGCGGGTCCTGGCCGGAGACGTAACAAAAACCAAAGCGTACCGGACTGGCCAGATCGTAGTTCAGGATGAAGCCTCCCAACTCGTCGCCGCCCTTGTGAGCACAGCTCCCCTGAAAATCGGATCACGGATGCTGGATTGCTGTGCCGCCCCCGGGGGCAAGACGCTGGCGATGGCCGACCACAATCCCGAAGCATCCATCACCGCGCTTGAATTACATGCTCATCGCGCGCGCCTACTCCAAAGATTGCTCGGCAAGTCACATACCGCAAAGATTCAAATCGTCGTCGCCGATGCACAGCGCCTCCCGACTTCCACTCCCTTCGAGCGCGTTCTCGTCGATGCTCCTTGCTCAGGCACCGGCACGCTCTCCCGGAATCCGGAAATCAAGTGGCGCCTCACCCCAGCCGACCTCACCGAGTTGCACAACCGTCAAGAAGCAATCCTGCGCGCAGCGATGGCTCAAGTCGCTCCCAGAGGGCGTCTAATCTACTCAACGTGTTCTCTGGAGAAAGAAGAAAATGAAGATGTAGTCGAGCAAGCATTGGCTCAGAACAATTTTTTCCGCTTGCTCGACTGCAGTATCGAACTCGATTGCCTGAAGACAACCGGCAGTCTTACCTGGCCCGATCCCGAGACTCTAACTCGCGGTCCATATCTCCGGACCATCCCAGGTATCCATCCCTGCGACGGCTTCTTCGCCGCGATCGTGGAAAAAATCTGAAGAATTATCCGTAGGATCCGCGCAAAATCCGTGGCAACTCTCTTACCGCACTTCAAAACTCACCGCAGTGCCACCAAAAACCTTCTGCCCTGCCGCGGGCACCTGCGACACAATAATGCTGGCCGGTGAAGGCTGAGCCGGTGGCGTCGCCGGCACACTCTGCACAGGCGGGGCCACTGGCGTGGCTTCTGGACTTGCTGACCCGGCACTCGCCCCATCACTCGGGGCCGCGCTCACGGGCGCCGCTACGCTTACGTTCCCAAGCCTAAATCCCGTATCCTGCAGCGTGCGGCTGACGCTGCCCAGCGGATGCCCCACAAAACTCGGCATCACGAACGCCGGAGGCTGCGCCGCGGCCGTCACCAGCAAACTGATCTTCGGAGCCAATACCTGGGTCGCGTTTGCCGAAGGACTTTGCGCCAACACCTGATCCGCAGGAATCCCCGGCGACTGCACTTCCGCCATCGAAGCCACATCCAGCCCACGCCGCCGGATGTTCAGCTCCGCCGCATGTTCACTCTGCCCCGTTACATCAGGAATCGCCACACGCGTTGGTCCCAGACTCTGCGCTACGCGCACTTGCCATCCGCGGCGCACCTTGGTTCCCGGCAACGGCAGTTGCGACATGATGCGGCCGTCAGGGATCTGCGGGCTGTAGTATTGTCTTTCGATCGAAATCTGCAATCCTAGATCAGAAAGTCCCCGCTCGGCTTCTGCAGGAGTAAGTCCGACCAGCGGAGGCACCGCCACTTCCTGCCCGTGAATGGCGAATCGCATCGCAGTCAGCGCCGACGCCATCGCCACGATCACTAACACCAGGGCGAGCATCGCAAATCGGAATGCAGATTTCATGTTTCCAAGCCGAATTGATCCACTCTGCTAAGAATTATAGCGCGCACCGGGTTGAGAACTAACCTCATAATTTCAACAACATACGGGCCCGCGAGATGCGTCGCCGTCATTCTAAAGGCATCCCCCTGCCTTGCCGCATCGTCCAAAACGATGCATAACGAGGTACGCGCCATGACCTCAAAGTTGGAGTATCATGTTCTCGTGCGGCGTTCAATTTCGGCTCCGGTCGCGCAGTTCAGCCTGTTCGCGCTGCCGCTGTTTCTAACAGCGATGTTCGCAGTGCCGTCCGCCGCGCAAATCAATGCCCCGCCCACTTCTGTAACTTCTCCTGGATTCGGTGGCCGCGCCGTCAATGGCCCACCCGCCAGCGTCACTTCTGTCGGTCCCCGAGGGTACACTCCTGGCCCGAGGATCAGTTTCTCAACCTCCGGTCCTCATGAAGACCATCATCACCGTCGCAACTACGTCGAGTCCCCGCCGTCCGTCGTCTACGCGGTTCCAATTCCGTATGCCGTCGACACGGACTCGGCACAGGATGACGACGACGCCGACGATGCCAACTATCAGGGCGGTCCCACTATCTTCGACCGTCGCGGATCGGGTGCAGATTCCTATATGCCCCCGGCGAGGAGCTTTCGCAGTTCTCGCACCTCTCCCGGATCGGACTCCGACTCAGCCGCTCCCGACCCACCCCAGGAGCCGACGCTGCTGGTCTTCAAAGATGGTCACAAGCTGGAAGTCGGAAACTACGCTATCATCGGCGCAATTCTTTTCGATCTCACTCCCGGACACGCTCGCAGAGTCGCCCTCGCCGATCTCGATCTGGACGCGACACGCAAGCAAAATGACGATCATGGCGTGGTCTTTCAGCTGCCCGCGCTTCCCCAGGCCAATTAGCCATGCGCAACCTGGCTCTCATCTTTATCGCGCTAGTCGGCATCGCGCCCGGCATGTCCGCGCAAAGAATGCTCTCATCCGCCCCGCCATTTGCTACGCCGCAGCGCATCGCTCATTCGTCCGGCCCTGCGTTTCATGGCGTGGGATCCCCCGGCGGCTTTCGCGGCCCAGGGACGCATCCCCGTGGTTTCTTGTATCCCTTCGGAGTCTTCTCTGATTCTTTTTACTCGGACGCTCTTTACTCAGCCGGATATCCAGTCGCAGCCGAACCACCGGTGATCATCCTGCAGAACCCTCCAGCTGCAGTCTCGATGTCAGACCGCACACCGCCCCCGGCCCAGCCTCTGATGATCGAATTGCACGGCAACCACTACGTTCGCATCAGTGGAGAAGACACCGGCACGCAGATGCAGATGATTGACCAGGAGAACACTTCGGCAGTAGCGAAGGTACGAAGGCCAGAGGGAACATCCAGCGAGGCAAGCACGAAGCCCGTGGCTCATGATTTGCCTCCCGTGGTACTCATCTTTCTCGATGGCCACCGCGAACAGGTTTCCACGTACACGATCGCCGATGGGATTCTCTACACCAGCGGTGACTACTACACCAGCGGATCGTGGAACAAGAAGATCGAACTCTCGTTGCTGAACATCTCCGAGACAATCAGTTCGAATCGCTCCCAAGGCATAAGTTTTCAGCTCCCCACCTCCCCCAACGAAGTGATCGTCCGCCCGTAAAAGCGTTGCTCGCAGCGTCTTTGAGGGCCGCGCGACGCAGAAATCTTTTTCAGGTCCAGTCACCCAGATCACATTCGGCAGTGAGCAGTGCATGTGGAAATCAGACCGTCCTTGCAGCCACCCTGATCCTCTGCCGGTGAGTTAGGCTTTTGACAGCAGGCGCGGTTTCGGTCACGCTGCCGAGCGTCGATGACGCTGTTGCGCGGCAGGTTCGCGGGATAATCCCTAAAAGAAAAGCAAAGCGAATGAGATTAAAAGGGCTATCGTTACATGACCATAGGTCATATTAATGAATCCGTCGAAAGACCCCGCCAAACCCTGCTTACAGGCGGGTCGACGCATCCTGAAATGATGTCAGTTACAATGAAAGAGAGGCTACTAAGTCGGGCTTACTCTTGACTTAGAGTCAAATCCTTGTAATAACTATTCGGTCCTACAGGACGGGTTTGGGGGTGTGTACGTTTGGCAGAAGTTCGATTGCAAGAGGGTGAATCCCTCGAGAACGCTCTCCGCCGTTTCAAGCGCAAAGTGCAACAGGAAGACATTATCAAGGAAGTGAAGCGCCACTCCTTTTACCTGAAGCCCGGCGAGAAGAAGCGTGTGAAAGCCGCGCTGGCCCGGAAGCGGGCGCGCAAGAAGACGCGTAAAGAGCAGGACTAATACAGTGCAAGGGCCGTCCCTTCCCCGGACGGCCCTGCTCGATCTGGCCCCCACCAAGTTGAGCCGCAGCAGGGACCATCATATTCAAAGCATTCATACTCATCGTTAATTCGGCATATAAGCCAGAAAGTTTGTACCCACGCACCGTTCCAGGAGCGTGGCGGGCCGAGTCCAAGGGGCAGTAAAGAGGGGGAGTTGTACACAACCTATTTCTGTGTGTACCACCGCAGTTCTTTCCCCGCGGGTGGGCGCTTGGAAACGGGCTGAAGGGAGCCATCCTCAATGGAATTTCAGGACAAGGTGCTGAAGTGTATCGACTGCGGGAGTGATTTCATTTTCACCTCCGGGGAACAGCTTTTCTTCCACGACAAGCAATTCAAGAACGAACCTAAACGCTGCAAGGCATGCAAGACCAAGCGGATCTCCGTGCTTGGCGCCGCGCCGGTGACAGGGCAGTCCTACCGCTACACCAAGGTCGAGACCCAAGCCACATGCTCGGGATGCGGGAAGCAGACCACGGTCCCGTTCCGTCCCACGCAGGGCCGTCCGGTATTTTGCCGGGAATGCTTCCAGTCGCGGAGGACTGCAGCTTCGGCTTGACACGCCTTTCTGTCCCCCTACCTCAAGAGCCGGGAGAAGTGTGTCCGGGGCGCGTGTAGGTGCGTTAACATAGTGACGTGCCGGGATATTACGTAGAGAACTTCGGTTGCCGCGCCACGCAGGCCGACGGCGCTGCGCTCGAACGCCAGTTCGAAGATCGTGGCCTCACCCGCGCATCGGCTGCTGTTCTGGCTGATGTAGTCGTATTGAACACCTGCACCGTTACTGTTGCTGCCGATGGGGATGCGCGCGCCGCGATTCGCCGGGTGCATCGGCAGAATCCTCAGGCGCAGATCGTGGTCACAGGATGCTATGCCCAGCGCGCGCCCGAGGAGATTGCCGCACTGCCGGGAGTGAGTGTCGTGGTCGGTAACTCGCACAAGCACAGGCTGGCCGAAATTGTGCTGAGCGGCCAAGCGCATGCTCCGAAAGCAGGGACATTTGTTCCGCTCACTGCGCTCGTGAGCCTGAACCAGCGACCAACGACCGAAGACCAGCGACCGATCTACGTTTCCGACATCTTCGCGCACACTGAGCTTCTGGCCGCTCCGGTATTCGATGCCTCCACTGAGCGCACGCGCCCGAACCTCAAGGTGCAGGACGGGTGCGACAATCGCTGCTCGTTCTGCGTGATCCCTTATGTCCGGGGCCAGAGCCGGTCGCTGCCGACAAGCCGGGTGATCGGCGAAGTCAAGGCGCTGGTCGAGTCAGGGTATCGGGAAATCGTGATCAGCGGCATTAACCTGGGGCGGTGGGGACGGGATCTGAGTGGTTTCGCGGTTCCGGCTGTGGGATCCCGCGAGCCAAGAGCCGGGGACCGGACGCCGGTTTTCGAGGATCTTATTCGCGCCGTTCTCGCTGAGACTTCGCTGGAGAAGCTGCGAATTTCTTCAGTCGAGCCGATGGACTGGTCCGACGAACTGATTTCTCTTGTGGCTTCGGCGCCGCGCATTGCCAAGCACGCCCATGTGCCCATGCAATCCGGCAGCGACGCGGTGTTGCGCCGCATGCACCGTAAATATCGTCCGTGGCACTATCGCGAGAAGATCACAAAGATTCGCACAGCCATGCCGACAGCGGCCATCGGCGCCGACGTCATGGTGGGATTCCCCGGCGAAACCGACGCGGAATTTGAAGAGACACGCCGCATGATCGAAGACCTGCCATTTACGTACCTGCATGTATTCACCTATTCTCCGCGGCCTGGAACGCCAGCCGCCGAGATGGCGAATCAAGTGCCGGTGCATGTGGCCCGGGAACGCAACCGGATTCTGCGCGAGAGGGCGAGTGACAAGCATGTAGCATTCATGCATGGATTCGTTGGGCAGAAGATCGAAGCGATCACGCTGCGGGCGGCGTCTCATCACGGCGCACCAGGGCCCGTTTCCACCGAAGCCCTGACCCACAATTATCTGAAGCTGCATCTGCGGGGGTGCCACGAGCCTAACCGCTGGTTGGGCGCGCGAATCGACGGTGTCGCGGATGGCGCGCTGATCGGCGCCGCTGATGTTGCCATCTAAGAAGGCGCGCCTGAACTGGATTCCACGGTCGCTGCGATTTTCTCCAGCAATCCCGAGGTCGCGGCGCCCGCCTCCAGAGTCGAGAACTCACTTCCTAGTTCGATGACTGGCACGCCAGCGCAACGGTCCCGAAACGACCTTTCCGCATCGGGCGAACCTGTCAGCTCTGCGCCCACAAGCAGCAAATCAAAACGCGTTACTCGCATCAGCAGCGTGGCATCGCGAAGATTGTTGCTGGTGTGCACATCGTATCCTTCTCGGCGCAAGAGTTCACGGACGTAGGCGATCACATCCACATTGCGGTCGATGCACAACACGCTGCGGCCCTTCGGCGCGGAATGCTCGGCTTGCACGGGCGCGCGGTAGAACGCGGCAACGGCATTGTCTTCCGATTCGTGGGAGTCGAACAATTTGGTCAGATGCGACAGTTGCAGCACTTTGCGAACGTGCTCGGGCACATCACACAACTTCAGGTCGCCGTGCATCTGGCGAGTGCTGGTCAGCGTGCGGACCATCGTGCCTAATCCACTGCTGTCGATGAAAACCACATCGCCAAGGTGCAGAACGATGGCGCGCCGGTCGCGCAACAGCCACGCCACGTGGGCGCGTAAGGCTTCCGTTTCCCCGCCGGATACGATCCGCCCTTTGCAGCGGACGATCGTGACCCGCCCCACGTCACGTGTCTCCAGCGATAGCCTCATTCTCCCTCCGTGCCGCTGGCTCGCGAGATTACCTCTGCACCATCCCCGTGTCAACTTTCCAGTGCCGACCCGAAGAGCAGCGGCGACCACGTTCTGCTAGACTGTCGCCTCTAAACACCTTATGGTCCTCATTACTCCGACTCCCCTCCCCACAGCGAGCAGGGCTGAAGTCCCGGAAAGAACGCTGATGGCGGGAGTTGCGCTCACCAGCTTTGCCACGCTGCTTCTGGAACTCGCGCTTACCAGGCTATTCTCTGTGGTGCTTTTCTATCACTTTGCCTTTCTCGCGATTTCGATTGCGCTGCTCGGATTGGGCGCTGGCGGAGTCTTCGCGTACCTGCTCAAGAATCAACTCGCCTCGAGAGGCACGCAAGCGCTGGCTGCCCGATTGTGTGTGGCGAACGCCGTCGCAGTCGTCTTGGTGCTGGAGATTGTGCTCCATATTCCGGTCGCGCTTGAGGTTTCGGCCAAGACTTTTCTGCGGCTGACGGCCATCTATCTGGCTGCAGCGTTGCCCTTCTTTTTGACTGGAACGCTTTTTTCCGTGGTATTTGCTCGCGAACCGCAGCGTATTCCGCGGCTTTATGGCGCAGATCTTTGCGGCGGAGCGCTGGCCTGTCTGGCTATGGTCCCGCTGCTGAACTGGCTGGGAGGGCCGAATGCCATTCTGGTCGCGGCCATCGCACTGGCGGCGGCGGCAATGATTTGGGCCGACACCCGTGCCCTTCGCAGGAATGCAGCCTGGCTCGCACTCGCATTGACCGCACTCACCGCCGCAAATTATTCCGGACGTCTCATCGACGTCGTCTACGCGAAAGGTATGTTTCGCGATCCCGCCTGGGTCGAGTTTGCGCGCTGGAACGCCTTGTCACGTGTCGAGGTTGATCGCCAGGGTCAGGCGAAAGCCATCGTCATTGATGCCGACGCTTCCACCTACATCATGAACGCGGATCTGGCGCATTGGAAGGGTACGGAGTGGGAACACAATCTCATGGACGCTCCACCCGCACTGGCCAACGTTCTGCGGCCACACGGGGACTTCGCCATCATCGGTCCCGGCGGTGGGGTCGACGTACTGCGCGCCGTGGCGAACGGCAGCCCCAGCGTGACCGGGATCGAGATCAATCCCATCATCGCCACCACCATCATGCGCGATCGCTACGCGGACTATTCTCTGCATCTCTACCAGCGTCCTGACGTTCACATTCACGTGAGTGATGGACGATCGTTTATGCGCAGTGCGACGGATCGTTATGACGTGGTGCAGATGACGCTGGTCGATACGTGGGCTTCGACCGCAGCGGGCGCATTCGCGCTGAGCGAGAACAATCTCTATACCGTCGAGGCGTTTCGCGAGTATTTCGAACATCTCAAGCCGGATGGCATGATTGCCATTACACGCTGGGAATTTCGCCGCCCCCGTGAGGCGCTGCGCGTCGTGGCGGTGGCTATGGATGCACTGCATAGTCTCGGTGTCGCCAATCCAGCACGGAATTTTATTGTCGCGTCCCAGGGCGAGCTGGATGCCGACGGAATTCCCGTCGTGGTGCTGGCGAAGAAAACGCCGTTCACTCCGGAGGAAGAAGCGGCAATCACCGCGCACTGTGATCGATATGAAGAACTCGATCCTTTGTATCTGCCGTCGGACCCAGGCCACAATCCTTTTTCGGATCTGATTGCCGGCAACCAGCCCTACGCGTTCGCGCGCACCTACGCTTACAACGTTGCTCCCGTGAGCGACAACGCTCCTTTCTTTTTCTTTACCCTTAAGCCCGGGCAGATTCTCGGCGAGAAGGGATTGCGCGAAGGCATCGACTGGAAAGTGAATCTGGGTGTGCTGGTATTGTTTCTGGTGCTGATCATTTCGCTGCTAGCGGTACTGGGGTTTCTGATTCTTCCGCTAGCGCTCAAAGGGTCTGCTGCGCGCCACACTGCACTTCCACTACTTTATTTTGTGGCTGTAGGCCTAGGTTACATCCTCGTAGAAATTGCCTTCATTCAGCGCTTCGTACTATTCCTTGGGCATCCTACCTACGCACTCACAGTCGTCATTTTTCTTCTAATGCTCTCCAGCGGCGCCGGGAGCCTCTTCTCACGCCTGTGGCTGCCGCGCGCTGAGATGGGCTGGGTCCCTTTGCTGTTAGTGATCGTGACGCTGCTCGCCTATGTATTTTTCCTTCCAAGCCGGCTGGTGCTACTGGTAGGTTTACCGATCGCCTACAAGTTGGTGGTCAGCGCCATATTTCTTATCCCGCTTGGATTCGTTATGGGAATGCCCTTTCCGACGGGATTACGGGCGCTCGCGTCCGCTCCGGCGCCTGAGTTTCCCGCCTCGTCCGATAACGCTGTGGAGTGGGCCTGGGCGATGAACGCGGCGGCCAGCGTCCTGGGATCGGGGCTGGCGATGGTCATCGCCATCCAGTTTGGGCTAACCGCGACCCTGGCTTGCGGAGGCGTAGCTTACCTCATAGCGCTCGGGCTGATGCCCGCCCTCAGAACGAAAGCAGCCTAGACCTCGCCTCGGGTTTGTTATTATTCATCGATGGGCATGCCGCGGGATCCGGCCAGCGACTCTGAGCTGTTGGCGCGGGCGGCGGATGGAACGCAGAGCGGCATCATGAGGGGTATTCTTGCCTAGCCAGAAGCAGCTGAAGTGGTCGCAACTGCGGGTTGGGATCACGGTGATCGCCGCCAGCCTGACACTGGCGCTGCTGTTGTTTCTCATGTCCGGCACGTCCGGCCTGTTTACCAAGAGAATCATCCTGCGGTCTTACTTCGACAATGCAGAAGGATTGCGCCAGGGCGCTCCGGTGCGGTTGAGCGGCGTCGACATCGGCAACGTGACCAAGATCCAAATCGTTCCCGACAAAGACAGGCAGCAGACTCCCGTCGAAATCACCATGAAGGTGAGCACCAAATATATTTACGCCCTGCGCCGCGACTCCCTGACATCGCTCGATACCGCAGGAGTGCTGGGGGAGACCTATCTCGATATCGAAAGTTCGCAGGCGGTCGGCCCTGAGGCACAGGATGGGGACGTCCTGCCCACAAAGGCAAATCCCGACTTCAATCAGGTCGTGCGCGCCAGCCAGAGCACGCTGGAGAATATGGACGCGCTGCTAAAGCGCGCCGACCGGATTCTGGCCTTCGCGGAAAGTGGCAAGGGATCGTTGGGTAAGATGATTTACGATCCGACACTATACAACCGGCTTTCGGTTACCGTGGCCGAGTTCCAAAAGATCGTCGAGCAGATCGGCAGCGGGCAAGGAAGCCTGGGTGCCCTCATCAGCCGCAACGATGCCTATGACAAATTCCTCTCGACGCTCGACAAGATGAATTCGGTGATCGACGACATCCAGCAAGGCAAGGGCACCGCCGGCAAGTTCGCAAAAGATCCGTCGCTCTATAACAACGCCAATGACACCATCGCCAACATCAAGAAGATCACCGACGACATCAACGCCGGCAAAGGTACGCTGGGCAAGCTCACAAAAGACGAGGAACTGGCGAAGAAGATCGACACCACAATCAGCAAGCTTTCGCAGTTGACCTCAGACCTGGAAGCCGGACAAGGTACTGCGGGCAAGCTGCTAAAAGACGACACACTCTACAACAACGTCAACCAGATGTTGACCGAGTCCCGCGATCTGGTGAAAGCGATCCGCGAAAATCCCAAGAAGTATTTGAGCATCAAACTGCACGTCTTCTAAGTTCAGCGCCCCTTCACGGCTGGTTTACGAGCTTGCCCAGATCTTTCCACTTCACGAGAATGATGTGATTTTCCCGTAGCGCTTTTTTGAATTCCGCGCTGGTGACGAAATCGTAGTCACGCTGCCTCCAGGCGGAACCGTAGTCGGGATGATCAACGGTTACTGCTTGCAACTCGGCGTCATCGTGACCTAGATGGACGATGATCTCCGTAAGGCCAGGCTTCAGGTTTCTGATCGCGTTGAGATAGAAATCCTTCCATTGTTCGCGTTGGACGTCCGGGCCCGCGATCACTACCGAATCGAGCACGACATCTTTCTCCGACAATACAGAGAGCAGCTTAGAGCGTTCATCGCTCACGCGCACCGCGAGAAACGGGAGATGATATTCGTGCGCGACCTTAACGTAAGCGGCAAAGAGCTCCGGTGTGGTGAAAACCGTTCCCATGTGGCTGTCAAGGTGCGTGGGATGAATCCCCATGGCGATGGCACGCTCCACTTGCGCGCGGATTTCGCGTTCTGCCTCTTGTGGCTTCGCATTCTTCGCGACCGGCCCCGTATCGCTCCAGAATGTATCGGCTGGATCGAGCAGGCTTGAAACCTGGTTCGCCGAAGCGACCGATCCCCAGCGGTAAGTATTCCACTCGCTGGTCAGCGTGATGTGCAGGCCGAGATCGGCCTCGGGATGCGACTTGGCATAGGCTGCGACTTCGGTAAGCCACGGGCACGGCACCATGATGCTCGCCGATGTGACCGCGTTTTTGTCGAGCGCATCAAAGCTGGCCGCATCGACTGAATGTGCGACCGCGAGATCGTCCGCGTGCACGATGAGGAGTTTCGAATCGGCTGGATAGCCGAGGCGCTCCGCTACAGTCTTCGTTTGGCCGTAGAAAATCGATGCGGCGAGCGGCAGAAATAAACACAGCCAAAACAGTGTGCGTAATTGCATGCGAAGCTCCTGAATTTATTGTCCCGGAAGCCTAGCACGGCTTCTGTCTCCGAATTATCTCAGTGCTCGCCGATTCCGAAGACCGAGCCTAGCAGAAGGATCACCAGAACGCCGAGGGAGATGAGGCCGTACTTCCGGTCTTTTTCGTGGAAGAACAAGAAACAGGCGACCATCACCCGAACCACCGGCGTGGCCAGCATCAGCAAAACCCCCACGCGCTCGATTTTGAGAGAAATGTGCCCACTGAGAAATAGTCCAACCATCAGCCCGGTCAGCATGATGAAAAAACAGCCAAACGCTCCAACGCGCAGCACCAGCGCCACCACGCGATCGAAAGCCGGCTCCCGCAACTGGCTCATAGCCATCCTCGCATCAGGTGGACGAATAAATGTCCGGAGAGATAAAGCATAATCGCGACCAGGAGGTAGACCACATATTTCGTGCGAATCCGCGGGGCCAGGCGCGCGCCGAGCAGCGATCCCAGGAACACTCCAACAGCGAGTGGCGCGGCGTAGTCCACCAGAATGTCGCCGCGACGGTAATAAACCATAGCGCTGGCAGCGGCAGTCACGCCGACCATGAAGTTTGACGTCGCAGTTGCGACCATGAGCGGCACGCCCATGAAAATGTACATGACTGGAACTTTGATGGGTCCGCCCCCGATTCCCAGCAACCCGGAGAAACCTCCGGCCACTAGAGACGCGGAGAGACCCAGTGGATAGTTTCGCGGCTCGTACGGCGGGATCACCGTTTCGCCGTTGAGCGCGGGCGTCAACTCGTCTCCCGCCTTCACTTTGCCGCCGCGGCTCAGAATTGTAATCGAGCTATAAAGAAGAAAGGCCGCGAAGAGTCCTTCGAGAGCGCTGCGATTGAAATAGCCCACCAGATAAGCCATCAGGGCTGCGCCGAAAGCCGTTGCCAGCTCGAGCGTCATTCCCAGGCGAATATCCGTAGTGTGGCGTTGCAGGTGAACCGACGAACTCGCAGCCGAAGTGGTGATAACCGCGACCAGGCTGGTTCCGACGGCTTCGCGAATCGGGATGCCGAAGTGCAGCGCGAGAATCGGCGCGAGCAGAACACCACCGCCGATGCCGGTCAATGAGCCCAGCATTCCAGCAAAGAATCCAAGGAGAACCAGCAGAATGTTCACCACGGCGGAGGCGACCTCCGCTTGGCGATTTGTTCGATAGAGAAACTAACCGTGGAAGGCGTAATTCCTAAAACGAGAACGGTGGCGGGAAATACCGGCCGCGGCAAGCTAAAACACCACCCGCGGCGACGCCGTGGCATCGGCTTGTTCGTGCGCGTGATAACTCGAACGCACCATGGGTCCCGATTCAACGTGGCGGAAACCGAAGCGCAGAGCCTGGTCCCGCAGGTACGTAAATTCTTGAGGCTCGTAGAAACGGGCGATGGGCAGATGATCCTTGGACGGACGCAGGTACTGGCCGACGGTAAGAATGTCGACGCCGCGCGTGCCTAGATCGCGAAACACTTCGATAAGTTCTTCCGACGACTCGCCGAGGCCGACCATCACTCCACTCTTGGTCACCATGCCGGGAGAAAACCTCTTGGCGTTTTCCAGCAGCGTGAGCGTGCGTTCGTAGCGCGCACCCGATCGCACCGACCGATAAAGCCGGGGCACTGTCTCCGTGTTGTGGTTAAGTACATCAGGCTTGGCATCGAGAACGATTCGCAGCGGTTCTTCCAGACCTTGAAAATCCGGGATAAGCACTTCGATCCGGCACTCCGGAATAAGCTCGCGAATTTCACGAATGGTCTCGGCAAACACTCGTGCGCCGCCGGCGTTGTCATCGTCCCGATTCACGCTGGTCACGACCGCATGTTTCAGCCCGAGCGTGGCAACCGCTTCGGCGACGCGGCGGGGTTCGTCCCAGTCGATCGGCTCGGGGCGGCCCTTGGGCACCGCGCAGAAGCCGCAGCGGCGCGTGCAAATATCGCCCAGCAGCATGAAAGTTGCAGTCTTGTGGTCCCAGCACTCGCCGATGTTTGGACATTGCGCCGACTCGCACACGGTGTGCAGGCCAAGTCCGCGGGCAAGTTTCTTCAGATTGTGAAAGTTGTCGCCCACCGGAGCCTTTGCCCGCAGCCACGACGGCTTGGGCATCCGCTGGGACGCGCCAAGCTCAATCTGAATCAATTGCGAAGATCCCGCCATCGTTTTGATTCTATCAGTTCGGCCTTTGGCCACGGCTGTAGCGTTATCCGACCGAGGTCGCTTCTGCGCTGCCGACCGTCCGCGAGTCAATGCATTCAGTAGATCTTCCGCGTTTTCATTTGCCGATCAGCGTTTAAACTTTGCGAATCGGTTTCACACCCCATACCACTGTTATCCGGCGTAAAATCTACGACACGCGATTTGAGGAGAGATTTCTCGCAAGATGGCCGCCTTCTCTAATTTCGAGGCATGTTGGCAGGATGCCCGCTACGGAGCACGAATGTTGCGGAAGAATCCTGGCTTCACCACCGTCGCCATCCTCACTCTTGCTCTCGGCATCGGCGCCAACACTGCAATTTTCAGCATTGTAAATGCAGTGCTTTTGCGATCGCTTCCGTATCCTGATCCCAATCAACTCGTCCTGATGTTCGATGTGCCGTTACAACAGCCAGATGCTCTGTCGAGTATTTCCTATCGGGACTTCTCCCTGTGCCGCGAGCAAAATCGGGTGTTTAGCGAGATGGCAGGTAATGCGTTTCACGATCTCACATTGACCGGCGCAGGCGAGCCTTCCATTGTGAACACCGCGGCCGTGACGCCGGAAATATTTCCACTCCTGAACGCAAAGCCTCTTACGGGCCGCACACTCCTGCCCGAAGATGGGAAGCAAGGCGCGGCGCCCGTCGCTGTTCTGAGCGAAAATCTCTGGCGCAGCCGCTTTGGTTCAAATCCAGCTCTTATTGGCCAATCCATCACACTGGATAAGCGTTCATTTACGGTTGTCGGAATTCTGCCCGCAGGCTTTCGCTATCCCGACGGCGCTCCCCGTCAGGACGTGTGGATTTCTGTCGCGCAGGACCCGCTGTTCGGACCTTTGATTTCGGAGCCCGGCGTGCGTCTCGTCGGTCGCGATCGGCCGGCTTAAGCCAGATGTGTCCCTGACACAAGCTCAGGCCGAGATGCAGATCCTGGGCGCGCGACTCGCGAAAGAGTTTCCCGCACAAGATTCAGGGTTCACGATCCGGATTGAGCCCTATCGACAGGTGGTGGTCGGGAACGTGAAATCCCCGCTGCTTATTCTGCTCGGCGCGGTCGGCCTGCTTCTATTGATCGCTTGTGCCAATATTGCGAACCTGCTTCTGTCGCGGGCCACTTCGCGGGCGAGAGAGATTGCGGTGCGAATGGCGCTTGGGGGCGGGGCGCGCCCGTATTGTCCGGCAGCTATTGACCGAGAGCGCTCTGCTGGGATTGCTCGGCGGACTTGCCGGTGTGCTTCTTGCGGTCTGCGATTGTTTGGAGTCTGCGGCCTTTCTTGCCGTCCGAAGTGATCCAGATCAGTTCGATTCATGTTGGAGGACCGGTCTTGGCGTTCGCGCTGATGTTGTCTCTTGCTGCCGTGCTGGCGTTTGGACTGGCACCTGCGCTCCTGGCAACTCCGTCCAATTTGCAGACGAAGTTCAAAGAAGGCGGCGACCGTACTGGCCAGCGTGGCGGCCAGCATCTCCGGAGTTTCTTGGCAATCGCGGAAATTTCGCTGGCCATGGTGCTTTTGGTTGCGGGCGGCCTCCTTATTCGCAGCTTTGCGCTGGTGACGTCGGTCAATCCGGGCTTCGATCCGCTACAACGTTATCGAAGCCGAGGTTTCGCTTCCCCAATTTCAATATTCCACACCCCAGCAATGGACGGCCTTTTCCAACGAGTTGCTGGAGCGCCTCCATGCGCAGCCCGGTTTGCGAGATTCCGCTCTGGCGGCTCCGCTGCCGATGGATCGCCAAGGCCAAGCCAACCTCGGGTTCAGCATTGTAGGAGATCCTCCGCTCCCTCCAGGCAAATCCACCACAGCCGATTACACGACGGTGAGTCCCGATTATTTTCGCGTGATGCGAATTCCGCTGTTGCGGGGCCGTCTTTTCTCCGAGCAAGACTCGCCGTCCAACCCGAATGTAGCGATCATCAGCGAAACCCTGGCGCGGCGTTATTTCCCGAACCACGACCCCATCGGAAAACAAATGAGATTTGGATTTCCGCCAAACGGCAACGTGCCTCGCGAAATCATCGGTGTCGTCGGCGACCTGCGGGATGTGGCACTTAGCCGGAAACCTGGCCCGATGATGTATGTGCCCTTCGCTCAGGCGCCTCTCTATGGAGGGGAAGTCGTTGTAAGAAGTTCGTCGAGCCCATCGAGCGTGGCTGCCGGCATTCGCCAGACGGTTCACTCCATTGACAAGGACCTGCCCGTGACGGATGTCGAGTCTTTTCCCGAGGCGGTCGGCGCGTCGATAGCCCAGGAACGATTCCGCACTTTGCTGATGGCCTCATTCAGTGGGATTGCCTTGATCCTCGCCGCTGTTGGAACTTTCGGAGTGATTTCGTATTCGGCGTCCCAGCGCACGCATGAAATCGGTATCCGCATAGCTCTTGGTGCGCAGCAGGGTAATGTGTTACGGCTGATTTTAGGGCAGGGAGCGAAACTTGCATTGATTGGTTTGGGCGCCGGATCTGCGGCCGCGTTTCTGCTTACGCGTTTGATGGCCGGCCTGCTCTATGGAGTTTCGGCGACCGATCCCCTGACCTTCGGCGCTGTGGGCATCGTTCTGCTCGGCGTTGCGGTGACTGCCTGTTACATCCCCGCTCGCCGCGCCATGCGCGTCGATCCAATGGTCGCCCTGCGCCATGAATAGTTCGCCGCTCCCGTTCATCCGCATCCTCAGGCTCATCGACTGAGTAACCAAAGAGTCCTGTTCGCGGAAGTTGGACCCTCCAAATGGCACCCACCCATCCTGGGGGATAAGGGACCATCGGAAGTAAACCCTATCCCACCTCGACCAAGCCGTATGTGTGTTGCCAGAGCGCGCGCATATGGACGAGGGCGCGGCTGATTTCTTCGCCGGAGATTTCGGCGTTCGGCCCCGCGATCACCGCTGCGGCTTCATGTTTCGCCGCTTCCAGCAACTTCGCATCCCGAATGATGTTCGCCACACGAAAGTCGGGCATTCCTGCCTGGCGAGTGCCGAAAAATTCTCCGGGACCACGCAATTCAAGATCGAGTTCGGCGATCTTGAAGCCATCATTAGTTTTCGCCATCGCGTCGAGGCGGCGCTGGCCGTCCTCGCTCACTTTGCCTCCCGTCATCAGAATGCAATACGACTTCGCAGCACCGCGTCCGATGCGGCCGCGCAGCTGATGAAGTTGCGCCAGTCCAAAGCGCTCGGCGTGCTCGATCACCATGACCGTGGCATTGGGCACGTCGACGCCGACTTCAATCACCGTAGTCGCGACCAGGATCTGCAACTCGCCCTTCTGAAACATCCGCATGACCTGGTCTTTCAGGTCGGCGTCGAGCCGGCCGTGTAGCAGGCCGACTTTCAGATCCGGGAACACCTGTCCGCTGAGTTCGCGGTACATCTTGACCGCGGCTTTCAGTTCATTCTCTTCGTTCTCGGAAATCACGGGATAGACGACGTAGGCCTGATGTCCGGCCGCGACTTGCTTGCGCACGAAGTCCCAAACTTTGGGCGACTGATCGTCGGCAACACACTTGGTGACGATGGGTGTGCGGCCAGGAGGAAGTTCGTCGAGCACGCTGAGATCGAGATCGCCGTAAAGCGTGAGGGCAAGCGTACGCGGGATTGGGGTCGCCGTCATCACTAGAACATCGGGTTCGGGGGAGACTGCTTCAGCCGCCGAGCTTTGCTCGGCTGGACGGGAATGAGGTCCCGTCCCCACACGAGTTTCTTCGCTGCCATCGCCCGACTTCCTCATCAGCTTCAGCCGCTGCATCACACCGAAACGGTGTTGCTCGTCGACAATGACCAGCCCCAGCTTGGCGAATTCTACTTTTTCTTCCAGCAGCGCATGCGTACCGATCACCAGCTGCGCATTTCCTTGTGAGATATGCCGGCGGATCTCGCGCTTTCGATCGGCTTCGAGCGAGCCTGTCAGCAGGACAATCCGGTAGCCCGCGTCCTGCAGAATCCGCTGCGCCGAGAAATAATGCTGCTGAGCCAGAATTTCGGTCGGCGCCATGAGAGCCACTTGGCAGCCGTTTTCGATGGCAATGATCGCCGCCTCGAATCCCACGATCGTCTTGCCCGATCCCACATCCCCCTGCAACAAACGCCGCATCGGATAAGGCTTCTGCATGTCCTCCGCGATTTCCTTGAGCACCCGTTTCTGCGCAGCCGTGGGATGGAAGGGCAGAATCTTTTTGATGGCCGCCCGCACCCCTGCATCCAGCCGGAACGCGATTCCGGTCTGCGCTCTCTGTTCGCGGCGCTTCAACTCCAGTCCAAGCTCCACGAAAAACAGTTCGTCGAAGATCATCCGGATGTGCGCCGGCGTGCGCGATGACTGCAAGTCCTCAAAGCTCTCGCCGGGCTCCGGCCAGTGAACGTTCCACAATGCCGCGCGCGGAGAAATCAATCCTAGATGCGCGCGCACAGCCGCAGGAATCGGATCTTTCAAATCGGGCGTCAGATTGTCGAGCGCGGTGCGGATAGCGCGACGAAACCAGCGCGGCGTAAGGCGTCCCTGGCCGATCGATTCGTAGATAGGAACGATGCGGCCGATCTCCAGCGACTCCGCGGCTCTTTTCTCGGCTCCGTTTTCACCCTCTTCCGACGACTCTCCCAGAATCTCGAACTGCGGCTGCACTATCTGCAACTCGTGGCTGCGCTGATCTTCTTCAACCTTGCCGTAGAGCGCGATCATCTGGCCGGGCTTGAACTTGTCGCGCAGGTAAGTTGCGTTAAACCACATGCAGCGCAAGCGCGACCGCCCCTGCCCCACCGTAAGCTGGAAAATCGGCATCCGGCGGGTACTGAATAATCCGGAGTTGCGCACTTCTCCGATGACAGTGGCCATCTCGCCAGCTCGCAACTCGGAAATTCCGCGCGGGTTCAGCCGGTCTTCGTAGCGAAAGGGCAGATAATGGAGCAGATCGCCGACGCTGTGGATTCCCTTGCCGGCGAGAACTTCCGCGATGCGCGGACCGACGCCCTTTACGTATTTCACCGGAGTGGAGAGTTCAAGCATGGCGTCGTGCAGTCCTCATGATTCCCAGCCGCTCGCCGACACGGAAGAAACAAGAAAAAGCGAAAGGATGGCAAACCACGGTGACCACACGAATGGTAACAGGATCAAACCACGGCACGCACGGCAAGGAATCCCCTGGGGCGGTTCGTGGTGTCTAAATCAACGGTGTTCATCAACTTTCTTCAGGCGCTGGTGTCGATTGTGCTGGGAAATGTGGCGTATTTCCTGCTTATGCCCTCGCTGCCGCCTGCGGCCCGTCACCGGCCGTTCCATCCGGATTTGGGAATAGCCGTGGATTTCTGGTTCTGCCTGGTGGCCTATGGCGTGATCCGCACCGCCCGAAAGTGGAAATAGCTCGCGAGAATTGCAGCTCAAGTTACTTTCGGAACCTCGGTAACGACTCTCCCCACCCGTACAATTCTTGAGACCATGCCGAAAATCGCGGTTCTGTACGATGCGGGTCAGGCGGTTCTCTCCACCTTTGATCTGGACGAGGTATTGCAGAGAATCCTGGCTATTGCGCGGGACTATTTTCATCTGCAGAACGTGGCCATCCTGTTGTTCGACAAGGAGGCCCAGCAGCTATATGTGCGCTCGCAGATCGGCTGGGATGAAGGGCAGGACAAGGTTCGCCTGGGGTGCACCGCCGGCCTCACCGGCGCCGCAGCTTCTAAGAAACAGCCGGTCTACGCCGCCGACGTCAGCAAAGACAAAAGATATGTTTGCTCGGCGCAATCCACGCGCTCCGAGCTCGCGATTCCACTCATGGTTCGCGACGAAGTGGTGGGCGTACTCGACTGCCAGAGCGACCAGGTTAATTACTTCGATCATGAAACCATCGAGCTGCTGACTCTGTTCTCCACTCAGGCTTCCATCGCCTTGCAGAATGCGCGCCTGTATTCGCTGGAACGGCAACGGGCGCGGCAACTGGAAGCAATTAATACCATCGCGCAACAGAGCACCGCGGTCATGGAGCTGGAAGAACTGCTGGTGGGCGCCTGCAAGGTGATTCAGAAGGCTTTTCAGGTTCATCACGTTTCACTCTTCCTGCGGGAAGAAGGGGATCTTGTGCTGCGGGCGCATCAGGGGACGCTGACGCCGTGCACTCCGCCCGGCGGGCGTTTCCCGGCCTCCCAGGAGCCGTGGTCACGTATTCTCTCGGCCAGCGGAACGGTCATCGAGAAAGACCTGGCATCCAAACCGCCATCGTTCCGGTTGTTTACTGAGGCGGCTTCACGCATGAGCATTCCGTTGATTTCCTTTGGACAAACTCTCGGTGTGCTTACGCTTCATAGTTCGGAAGCCGACTCCTTCAGCTCCTCCGAACTGCAGTCCCTCGAATCAGTGGCCGACATCTGCGCCAATTCCATCCAGAACGCGCACTACGTGGACCGGGTAAAACAGCTCGCATACCTCGACGGCCTGACTGGAATTTTCAACCGGCGCTTCTTCGAAGTGCGGATCATGGATGAGATCGAGCGCGCCCGCCGCTACGGAACCGGCCTGGCCGTCGTGATGACCGACATTGATCAGTTCAAGAAACTTAACGATGAGTTTGGCCACCTGCTGGGAGACGAAGTGTTGCGGCAGGTGTCTTCGCTCTTCCACCAGAACTTGCGGAAGATCGACGTAGTATGCCGCTATGGCGGAGAAGAGTTCGCTCTGCTGCTGACGCAAACCAGCGCCCAGCAGGGCGTCGCCGTCGCGGAAAAATTGAGGAAGCTGGTGGAAAGCTGGCAGTTTCCGGGCGTGCCGCGTACGGTCACCATCAGCGCCGGAGTTGCGGCTTTCCCTGAACACGGAAGTGCGCGTGACGAACTAGTTCGCGCCGCCGATAACGCCCTCTATGCCGCAAAACTGGCCGGACGAAACCGGGTTTCGCTGCATGGCCAGGCTCGCTCAGCTTCCGCCGGCCGCTAATTCCTCCAACTGCCCTCTAAAGGTCGAACGGGTGCTGCCCGTCCCGCAGCATCTGCTTCAGCTGATCTTGCAGTTGATTCTGCTGTTTCTTCAGCAACTCCTGCCGCTTTAGAACTTCGTCTTTGAGCTTCGAACTCTGCTTCATCAATTGTTTCTGCTGCTCACGAGCAGCCTTGCAGAGTTCCTCAGTGACAACCTTTCGCTGGCTGTCTTCGACTGCTAGAGCAATCTCGGGACGAACCTTGGCGAGTTCTTCACGCAGATCACCGAGTTCAACTCGCGATTCAGAGTCGACGTCCTGATCCTCAAGGCTTTCTTCCTGCAACAAATCACCCGACTGCTTTCTCTCGGGCACCTCGAGATTCAGGTTTTGCTCTTTCTTTTCGCGGATCACTCCAACGTTGACGGAATTCCCGTTCCGCGAACGAACCGCCCGGGTGAAGTCACTGGTGTCGTGTACGGACTCATCATTGATCTTCACAATCACATCACCAGCGCGGAACCCGGCCTTATCGGCGCGGCTGCCCTTATCCACCGATCGCACCAGGACGCCGTTGCCATTCTTCACTCCCAGAAACTCGCCCAGTTGCGGCGTGATGTTTTCCACCGTCAGACCACTGCGCGCCGAGGAAATTGTCATCACCGTGACGCTGGGGATGTCGATCTCCGGCATCGCCGGAAGCTTCGGCATCTCAAAATAGAAACCCTTCGAATTCGGAGCGACCATTCCGTAGTCTTTGTGCTTGTCGCCCAGTTGGACTTTCACGGTCATAGGCTGGCCGTCGCGGCTGACGCCGAGCGCAACCACTCGTCCGGCGGGAGTTTCGTGGATCATCCGCCGCAGTTGCGCCGCGCTCTCCACCGAGTTGCCGTTCATGGTCAGGATGACATCGTGCTCCTTGATACCGGCTTTGCCGGCGGGAGCGTCCTGGTCGACCATGGTGACCTCGACGCCCTTTTCTTCTTTCAGCTTCAATGCACTCAGGCGCTCGTTGGTCACGTCCGCGATGTCGACGCCGAGATAAGAGGTCGACCCGCTGTCGTCGCTCGAGAAGGCGAAGGGTTGACCGGGAGGATCCACCGACCAACTCTGCTCGGCCTGCGAAAAGCCGAGTAGCAATGGGAACAACGCAATGCCGGTCAGAACGAATTTGCGCATAGAGATCTCCTCAACTGGAGGGCTGCGCTAGCCAGCCCTGAATCTTGTCTAGTGGCCGGCACGTTTGAAACAGATGTCGCCGGTCGTAGTACGCACTTTCAAGACCGGGCCACCGCCATTTAACTTGCCATCGGCGGATAAAGTCTTGGAAGCCCAGTCGCCCTCGCTGCGCACGTGAATGTCGGGAAACTCCGACGTGATGCGGTGTCCATTCGCCATATCCACGCTCGCACGAACGTCCACGGCAACGTCGGACGCGATGTAGACCGTGATATCTCCCGCGGCAGTTTTGAGTTCTGAATCGTGGCGTTCTCCGCCAGTGTTCACCAGCTTGACCGTGATCCCGCCGGCTCCGGTTTCGGCCTGAGCCGAAGGCACACCGTAGAGTTCGATGCCTCCGCCGGTGGTCTCGGCATGAACGTGACCCTTGGCCGAATTCAGGTGAATGCTGCCCCCGCCGGTATCGATTTCCACCGGACCGCCAATATCGCCAAGTTCTATGCTGCCGCCGCCCGTGGAAGCCTTGACCATTCCCTTGCAGTGCCGCACCTCAATGCTGCCGCCACCCGTCTCAATGTTTGCGTCCTGTCCGCCCGAAAGAATTTCAACCGACCCGCCGCCCGTTTCGGCGTTGATCCTGCCATTGGCCTGATGCACCACGATCGGACCACCGCCGGTGTGCAATCCAATGTCTCCGCCAACCGTGCCAACGTCGATCGATCCGCCGCCGGTTTCGGCGTTGGCGCCGCCGCCGATGTCGTCCAGGCGAACGCTGCCTCCGCCGCTTTCAGCTTCTACCCGGCCTCCTAGGCCGGTGGCATCCACATCGCCGCCATCCGTTTCCAGTTTCACCAGCGCGATGTCGTGGGGTACTACCACCGAAAAATTTCCCGAGAAATGGCGAGGCTGCCTGCCGCCCTGCCAGTCTCCTACGATCCATGCGGTGTCGCCCTTCACATACGCGGTTACTTTGAAGTGGTCGAATTGCCGGCGGGCCTCTTGTTCCGAAGAGGTGTTAAAACGGGTATGAACGACATAATGAATTCCATCCTGCTGCCCGCCCCGGACCACCACAGTTCCCATATCTACTTTGACTCTGAGATTCTTCACCGCCGACAGGGTTCCTGATGTTTCCTGATTCCACGCTCCGTCGTCGTGGGACACTTTTGTTTCCTGCGCCAGTCCCAGTGACGCAAGAAGGATCAGCGCTCCGGCCAACCCTGCGATTTGTAGCGTACGTTTCAAAATCACTCCCTCGATTCTCGCGATCGTGCTGCGTATTCCTTATGTCTGAGTCCTGATCAAGCACTGCGCCGATGAGCGTGTTCAATCCTGCTTCAAATGATCTTCGGTGGCGCACCTGTCTCAAAGGATTTTGGGTGGCGCAGCGCTTTAGCGCTGCGATAAGCCCATTTCCTGACGGGCTTTAGCCCCCGAAATCAGCCCCTAGTCGATCTCGGGCAACTGTGCGATCAAAGTCCGCGCCTGCGACCGGATGTACTGGCTCGAATCTTTCGCCGCCAGCGTCATCAGCACGCCGCGTACGCTGCCATCGGCCTTCACCGGCTCCAGCATGCGCAGAGCTTCGGTACGCACGCCGGGGTTCGTATCATTTACCAGCGCCTGCAACAAGCTGTCGCGAACCCGGGTATCGTCTTTCACATACGGACCCAAACCGTCCAGCGCCTTGAAGCGCACTCCCGGATTCGAGTCGTAGCGCAGCGCGTAGATCAGCGCCTCGCGGAATTGCGTGTCGGTCGGCTTCTGCGTCAGCAGGCCGACGGAATCCATACGCACGCCAGAGTTGTAGTTGTTGCGTGCCGCGTAGAGCAGCAGCTGCTGGATGCGCTGGTCGTTCAACGATCCCTGCACTTCCTGCGCAGATACGGCGTTGTACTTAATGCTGATCTTGTTGGTGCCCGGTTCCTGGGTGACGGAATCAATGCCTGCGATTGCAGTTTCAGGAGGAATAGCAGGGGTCACTTCAGCAGTTGCGGGGGTGAATGCGGGGCGCGGTCCGTAGAATTTGTAAGTGGTGCCGATTCCGCCGGCAAAACCCAGAACCAGAATCGCCGAAGCCAGAGCGGGTGAGAATCGAACCTGCCGCAGCCAGGTCGCCGGATCAAACGCCAGCCGGTTCCAGATGCTGCCCTGCGGAGCCGTCTCCAGCGCTTCCTGGAAGCGCATGCGCGTGACCGCCAGCAGATTCGGCGACGGATCGGCTGCCCGATCCTGTGCCAGCAGCGCCTGAAACTCCTGCTCTGCCTTCAGTTCGGCCGCGCAGTCAGCGCAGCGGGCCACGTGTTGCTCCAGCTCGTGGCGGGCATCGTCAGCCAGCTCGCCATAAACCTGAAGCACGATATTCTCTCGAACCCATTCACATTTCATCGTTGCACCTTCATCAACTCGTGTGGCGACTGGCGCCCTTCGCCCGTCCGGCCAGCGCGAAGCGCGGCCGCTCAATCCCAAATCTTGCCTACCTCATATCCGCCAAAGCTCCCCGCAACTTCTGGGTAGCCCGGAACAAAGTATTCTTCGCCGTCTCTTCCGTCGTATGCAAAATCTCGCCCACGGTGCGCAGCTTCAAACCGTGGTAATGCTTCAACTCAAACACCATGCGCTCCCGCGGAGTCAGTTTCTCCAGCGCTCCCGAGATGCGCGCGCCCAACTGCCGCCGCATCAAATCGCGCTCCGGATTCGCTCCCGCCCGCGCATCCGGCACCTGATCGAGCAGATCGTACTCGCCACCTGAAGCATCTTTCGCCACCGGCGCGTCTTCCTTACGCACGGTTTTCTTGCGCAGGTGATCGAGGCAGAGATTGGTCACGATCCGGTAAATCCAGGTGTAGAACGAGCACTCGAACCGGAAGCTGCCGATGTTCTTGTAAGCCTTCAGGAACGCGTCCTGGTAGACATCCTGGGCGTCCTGCTCGGTACCGGTGAGATGGAGAGCCAGGCGCAAAACCGCCTGGTCATAATGACGCACGAGTTCCTCAAAGGCTGCGCGGTTTCCGCGCTGGGCCTCTCGGATCAGCATCGTATCGTCTATGCGGCGTTCTTGCCCAGCCATGCGGCCCCGCGTCGTGGGGTCCAGGTTCCAGCTGACTCGCTCTGTACCGTCACTCGCCTTCGAGTGGGCCCGTCCGCCAACCGCAAATGGTATAGCCCATGCATCGGCCGGCATTTCGTCTAGTGTCCTTTGCCAGTACCGGCGTGCTCTCTATATCCGGGCTGGCAATGGGATAGACGGGTAGTCAGTAGAACCGTGAGCAGAAATTATAGGCTGTACAGGGAGTTTTTGGGCGTCTAGGTGACTCAGGGGCAAAGATTTAGGCCGAAACACAACAGGTAGAGAACGTGCAGGCTCGAGGTTTGGCAGGGAAAATGCCCTGATTCTGGGGCAGTTCCTCAAAACGTCCCCGTAGAGACGTCTCTTTGCAACGTCTCTCTTGCCAAGAGAGGAACACAGAAGACCGGTGTAGGACTCAGACTTGCGACTGCACAGCGCCTGTTCCGCCGCAATCAGCATGAAAGATCGCGCCAGAGACGTAACCAGTTACGTCTCTACGACCGCTTCCTTCTCGATAACCACCTTCAGATGCGCGGTCACGTCCTTGTGCAGCTTGATCGGGACGGTGAACTCTCCGACGGTCTTCAGCGGCTCGTGCAGTTGGATCTTGCGGCGGTCGATGTTGAAGCTCTTTTTCTCCAGCGCTTCGGCGATGTCACCCGAGGTGACTGAACCGAAGAGCTGATCGTTCTCGCCCGACTTGCGGGTGAACGATACCGACACGCCCTCAAACTGCTTGGCCAATTCCTCGGCCTGCGTCTTCTCTTTGGCGGAGCGGCGCACCGAGGCGGCCTTCATCTGCACGATGACGGCCTTGTTGCCTTCGTTGGCCTGGATGGCCAGTTTGCGCGGCAAGAGATAATTTCGTCCGTATCCTTCCGCAACCTTGACCACGTCGCCGCGGGACCCCAGCTTCGCTACGTCTTCTTTGAGAATGACTTCCATGATGACAAACCCTCGCTCTTGGCTTTTAGCTTTTAGCTTTTTGGCTAAGACCCTCCACCCGGCTCGACCGAGCCAAGAGCTAAGAGCCAAGAGCCGAAAGCGCTTTTACGATGCTCTTCCCGCGAACGGCAGCAGTGCAATATTCCGCGCCTGCTTAATGGCCGATGACAGGCGATGCTGGTGCGGCGCGCAGACGCCGGTCAGGCGCCGCGGCACGATCTTGCCGCTCTCGGCGACGAACTGGCCGAGCGTGCGGTAGTCCTTGTAGTTGATGTCTTCGATTTTCTCGACGCAGAACTTGCAAACTTTCTTGCGCCGGAAAAACTTGCGTCCACCTTCGCGCGGAGGACCACCCGGTCCACGTCCGCCTCCACCGCCGCCAAATCGCGGACGATCTCCGCCCGGCCGTGGACCGTCACTGCGCGGCCGCTCGCTCGAAGTTGAACTCGGTGCTTCTGGTGCTTTGGTTTCATCAGCCATAATTCTCCTCGAATCTCTCTCTTCCAAACATTCCGGCTCTTCTTAGCGTCCTTCGCGAAGAAAAACGACCGCTAAGAACCCCTGACTACTAGACCGTCGCCGGAGTCTCTGCCGCCGGCGCCGCCGGTGCTTCCGCGGCGACTGGAGCAGGAGCCGCCGCCGGCTGCGCGCTGACTTTCTTGCGCGCGTCGCGGAGCTTCTTGATCTTGTCCAAGCGCTTCTGTTCCTCATCCACGCGCACGGTCAGGAATTTAATGACCGGCTCAGTCACGCGCAGACGGCGCTCCAGTTCGTGAATCACCGGACCTCCGCCTTCGATGACCATCAGGACATAAACCCCGTCGTTGAAACGCCGCACCATGTAGGCGAGACGGCGCTTGCCCATTTTGTCGACCCGCACGACAGTTCCACCCGAAGGCGGCACGACCGATTGCAGCGTCGAAATCAGTTTGTCCAAATCCTCGTCCGTCATATCGGGACGAACGATGAACATCAACTCATAAGTACGATTCATTCGCTTCTCCAAATCCAAAATTGTCATCCTGAGGCGGGCATCCTTTGCCCGCCGAAGGATCTGAGCGAGCCGCGCGAAGCGTCGCGTTCTTTGCGACGCAACAATCGCGCGTCTGGCTCGCTTCCTTACTCCGACTCTTTCCGGTTGAAGCGATTCATCGCCGCCGCCGGCCCGTCTTTCAAAATCACTTTCACTGCTTTCTCGGCAGTGTCGAGAATCCCGTCCACTATTTCCAGTTCTTTCTTCCGCAACGGCGAAAGCAAATATCCCTGGCCGTCAGATACTGTGTGTTCCGGCGCCACGCCAATCCGGATGCGCAGAAAATCCTGCGTGCCCAGCGCACCGATGATCGACTCGATGCCGTTATGCCCCGCCGAACTGCGCCGCGTATGAATCCGTAGCGTGCCCAGCGGAAAATCCAACTCGTCCTGAATCACGATCAGGTCCGACTCCGCTTCGTACTCCTGCACCAGCTCCCGAACCGAAACGCCGCTCAGGTTCATGAACGTCTCCGGCTTGGCCAGCAGCACCGGAACACCTTCAATGACCGCACGCGCCGTCAGCGCCCGGCACTGCCGGTTTCTGACCTCAACTCCCAGGCTTCCCGCGATGCGATCAATCGCCAGAAAACCCAGGTTATGCGGCGTGAACTGATACTCGATTCCGGGATTGCCAAGACCGACGATCAGTTTCACGCTTAAGTAGCTTCCTCACTTCATGTGGGGACAGCCGCCCTCGGCTGTCCGGCCGGGCAAAGCCCGGCAGCCCTATCCACGAGCTACTTCTTTTCCTTCTTCTCGGCTTTCTCCGGTTTCGCTGGAGCAGCCTCGGCGCCCTCTTCCTCGGTCTCCTGCTTGCCCTTCTTCATCACTTCGGGCTCGGCCGGAGCAGCCGTCGCGTCCGCCGCCGTAGCATCTGGCGTGGCTACAACTTCTTCCTTGACCGTGGTCACGTGCGCCACCGGCTGGTTCGCGTCAGTAATGAACTTGATCTTGTCCATCTTCGGCAAATCCGAAACGCGCAGCACTTTGCCAAAGACCAACTCGCTCACGTCGGCATCGATGTGACTCGGAATATCCGCCGGCAGGCACTCGATTTCCACTTCGCGCAGCATCTGCTCGAGAATTCCGCCTTCCTGTTTCACTCCCGCCGCTTCGCCTTTGAGAATGATCGGCACGTTGACCTTCAATACCTTGTCCATGGCAATGCGCTTCAAGTCGATGTGCAGCAGCGAGCCTTTGATGGGCTCGTATTGCCAGTCAACGATCATGGCCTTGGTGCGCTCGCCACCCGTGAGGCTCAGATCGAAAATCGTGTTGTGGCCGGTTTCCGAGTGCAGGATGCGCAGCACGTGCCGCGGATCAACCGTGACCGGGAGGGAATCCTTGCCCGCGCCATAAATTACGCCCGGGATCTTTCCGCCTTGGCGGACGCGGCGAGCATCGTTCTTATTGCCCGACTCCCGCGGATGCGCTTCGAGTAAATGCGTTTCCAATGCAGTCGCCATAAAATTCAATTCCCTCTAAAAGTGTTGTCATTCCGACCGGAGCCGGAGCGGAAGCGACGGCGCAGTGGAGAGCTTGTCCTGAGCTCGCCGAAGGAAACCTGCTTTTTGCCGGCACCCGAAAATATTTCTTCCCGCCAACCTACATAAACAACTTGCTGACCGAAGTCTCTTCGTGATTGGCCTGAATCGCCCGGCCAATCAGTCCTGCAATCGACAGGACGCTGATCTTGCCGCCCTTTTCCGTCCGCCCCGCATCGGCCTCGGGTCGGAGCGGGATCGTATTCGTAACTACCACTTCCTTGATCACCGAATTCATGATGTTCTCGACCGCCGGCCCCGAGAGGACCGCGTGCGACGCGCACGCGTATACCGAAGTCGCTCCGTTCTCCACCAGTGCCGCCGCAGTTTTCACCAGCGTTCCCGCGGTATCGATCAGATCGTCGATGATCAGACACGTGCGCCCGCTGACATCGCCGATCACGTGCATGACCTCGGCGACGTTCATCTCAACGCGCCGCTTGTCTACGATCGCCAAAGCCGCATCAACCTTCTTTGCGAAAAAGCGCGCCCGCTCCACGCCGCCCGCATCCGGTGAAACGACCGTCAGACTCGGCAATGCCAGTTTCCTGAAGTGATCCACCAGCACCGGCGAAGCGAACAAATGATCCACCGGGATATTAAAGAATCCCTGCAACTGCGGCGTATGCAAATCCACAATCAGCGCCCGGTTCGCGCCCGCCGTGGTCAACAGATCGGCCACCAGCTTTGACGAGATCGGGCTGCGCGGCTTGTCCTTGCGGTCCTGCCGGGCATATCCGAAATACGGCATTACCGCCGTAATGCGCCGCGCCGACGCCCGCTTGAGCGCGTCGATCATTAGCAGCAACTCCATCAAATGCTCGTCCACCGGGCGGCAGGTTGGCTGCATAACGAACACATCCGCCCCGCGCACGTTCTCCTGAATCTGTACGTAGCATTCGCCGTCGCGGAAGCGAATTACCTGTGCCTGCCCGCGCTGCATGCCCAGAAACTGGCAAACCTCATCGGCCAATGACTCGTTGGCCGTGCCGCTGAAAATCTTGAACTTCTCATCCGTCCTGGGCCGCTGCTTCCGCTCCGTCTTTTCGTCAGCCACAGGGGGACTCTTTTTCTCAACCTTCTCAGTCTTGTCGGTCGGCGTGACTAAAGTAGCCATAGTTCGCTCTTGGCTCTTGGCCTTTAGCTGTTAGCCTGAACCCTCGCCTCGGTCACTCGTTTGAGCTAAGAGCCAAGAGCTAACAGCCAAAAGTTTTTCTGGCTGGGCCGCTAGGATTCGAACCTAGACAAAGTGCTCCAAAGGCACTTGACCTACCATTAGTCGACGGCCCAGTAACGCAGTTCAGGTTTCTGGTTTCCAGTTTTCGGCGGGCATCGCCTGAAACTGGATTCCAACTGTTTGGCGTGACCCTATTAAACAACCAGAAACTAGGATCTGGAAACTAGAAACTTTTTCCAGTACTGAACACGCGGCAACGTCGCCGTCTCCTGCGCGGCCCAACCTTGCTTCCGGAGCCCGGCCGTCGCTTGCGCTGCCGCCTCCCGCGAGGCGAACAATCCATACAAAGTCGAGCCGGAACCCGACAACGACGCATATTTCGCGCCCGCACGCAGAAGCGCACACTTACCTTCACTCAGCTCGGGATACTCAGGAAAGACGACTCGTTCGAAGTCGTTCTCAATCCCAGCCCGGACAAGCCAGAGAAGCGGATTCTCGGCCCGGCCCCCACTTTTCATGAAACCAGAAGGAGCACCGGAGTAAAGCTCGCTCAGCCACGCCGACAACTCAAGGCCAAGCCCATTCATTCTATCGGAGGCCCGAGAAGCCGTCAATTTCTCAGCCTTCGATTGTGTAGGGGTTGCTTTTGTGGAGACAGCCGACCCCGGCTGTCCAGCCGAGCGAAGCTCGGAGGGCTCTCGCTGTCCCCCTCCACAAACCAGGTCCCACGCCGCAAACGCCTTCGGTGTCGACACCCCCACGTCCGGAGTCACCACGACACAGGCCAAAGCCGGTAAATCCGGTAGCGGATAAACCTGCTCTCCGCGCCCCACCCCCAGCACAGTCCCGCCCACCAGAAATAACGGCAAGTCCGACCCAACTTCCGCCGCAATTCGCAACCGCTCCGCAGCCGGCAGCGACTTCTTCAACGCCCGCTCCAGCCCGAGCAGAGTAGCGACAGCATTCGCCGAAGCCCCGCCCAAACCGCCCTTCACCGGCAACCGCTTTTCGATCTCAATGACAACGCGTTCCTTGACGCGCAGCGCCCGCATAGCGCGCTCGACGACACGAAAGCAGGTATTCGACTCGTCTTTCGGAACGCGCGGATCCGCGCATTGAATTTCGATCCCATTCCCCCGCCCAACGCTCACGCGAATCACGTCATGCAGCCCGATCGTCTGATACACAGTCAGCAGCTCGTGAAATCCATCACTCCGAGCCGCGCCAATGCGCAGTCCCAAGTTGATCTTCGCGAACGATCTCACGGTCACAGTCATGGGATGATTGTAAAGTCTTACTCGCCGATTCTTGAAGAATGCCTCGTGCAAAGACCATCCACGACTAAATCAGGCTTCCACCTACCGGATGGGTGCCCCATTTCTCGCTTCTTTTCGGAGAAGTGGGGATTTCGACTCTTAGAGACGAGGGAATCTACCGCCGTTTGTACAACACCGCGAACTCAAACCCCGCATTCGGGGGAAACAACTCCGCCACTTTCCGCAGCCGCTCGGCAAGCGCCGAAGGCGCGAGCAGCGGATAATCCCGCTCCCGCAAATCGTGGTAATCCACATCGAGGTACAGCGACAGCAGATAAATCGAAACCGTGTCGGAAAACGTCGCTTCCAGATATTCGTTTTTATAACGTTCGCTGTCAGGACCGCCTGCCGTAGCCAACTTGCGGGCCTCCCAGGCATCGAGCGAAGTCTCGCCGCGGATGCCCGCTTCCGCCTGTTTCCACGCCAGTTCGCTGAAATCGTGCGACACTCCTGCGCGCTCCACCAGCGCATGCCCAACGTTGATATAGAACTCAAAGGCGACGGAAAATTTATCGTCCATGAGCCGCGTGGAGATGAATACGCACTGCGAACCGCCCAGACTCAGGTTGCGATGGCAGACCGCGTTGTCGCTGAGTGCGACATCGTAACGGTCGGCGATCACCGTCTCATCCCCCTGATTCACAGTCAGAGGGACGAAGTAATACGCCTTGCGCTCAAGCGCCGCCGCGATTGGCGTAGGGACGGCTGCGATCATTCGCTCCAGATCAAACGAATTCACGGCGGTCTCGCCCGCCACCGCATAGCAGATTCCGTTCGCCGCCTGTGAAACCGGCGTCGATCGCACAACTTCCGTAGGACTCCGCGTAATTGCTGGCGCTGCCTGTGACATCCTGCCTTATTCTACACATAGGGCTATTGACCTCACACGCCGCGAAAGAATCGTCATGCAAATCGATTCGCCAGCGGAGGGAGCATTTCGACCATGCAAGAGTTTCCCCAATTCATGAAGCAATCGGCTAACAGAATAGCCACGAGTAGCCAGGCGACTCCCGGCGTAGAGGGATTCGTCTTTGACGGAGCGGACGGGAGCCAGATGGCTTTCTGGACGTGCTCTGAGACGACACCTTCAGCACCTCATGTCCACGACTTCGATGAATACATGATCGTCGTGCAGGGCTGTTACACCCTGATCTTGTATCCGCCTGGTGACGCCGAGCAACGGAGAGTCATCAAGGCGGGAGAAGAATGCTTCATTCCGCGTGGCGTCCGGCATGGCGGTGAAGTTGAGGCCGGGACCAGAACCATCAATGCATTTGGAGGACACCGCGCGACGCGAGCGGATGATTTATCGTAATGGGAATGCCCTCGGGACAACATTCCCGCGCCCCCCGCTGGTACACCATCCCGGTGCGCGTTGCTGTGCTTACATTCATTGGGACACTGCTTTGCTTCGCCGTCAGCCTGCTGCTGGCGATCCTGGGGACCGTTGTCGTTGCCGCGCTGCGCGGCGTGCATCCGGACATGCGCGTCGCCTACCGTCAGATTGCGTTGCCCATGGCGCTGGTCGCCGGAAGCGTCGTTTTTGCGGGCGCGCTGGTCATGGAGATCCGCCGCTATCGCCAGGTCAAGGCGCTCTCCGCCATCGAAAGGATGAACTAAAGCCATGCCGCCGCGCATCGCAATTCCCATGCCCCATTCGTTCGACACGGAGTATGCCGGACGTGCGGTGCTGCAGTACGAACGGGCGGTCCAGTTGGCCGGAGGCGAGCCGGTTCGGATCGCCTTGAATCAACCGTCAGATGAAGTAATGGAACTGATGGCGCTCTGCGACGGCGTGCTGTTGCCGGGAAGCAAGGCAGACATCGACCCAGGGCGGTTCCACGCCCCGCGGTCGTCTCACACGGCCATTGCCGATCCCCGCCGCGATGCCGTGGACGATCTCTTGCTCGACGATGCTTATCGTCTCCGCAAACCTGTTCTTGCAATTTGCTATGGCCTGCAAAGTCTGAATGTACATCGCGGTGGATCCCTGATTCAGCACATCCCGGATTTTCTGCCGGAAGAAGTACGGGCGAAAGTAAATCACGAAGCTGGCAAATCGGTCGCAATCGCGCACAAAGTTGAGGTCGACGCACACTCAAAACTGGCGGGGATTCTAGCCAACAACAAGAATCAGGAACCACTTGCAAAGCGGGAAGGACACAACGAGCGGGAAGGGCACCGCTTCAGCCGTGCCGCTACAGCCCGACCAGATGTCGGGGCTTCAGCCCCTGAAGGAAACCTTGTCATCCCTGTGAACTCTTCTCACCACCAATCCGCCGACACAATCGGAGACAGCTTGCGCATTGTCGCCCGTTGTCCGGACGATGGCATCATCGAAGCCCTGGAAAGCCCCGCGCCAGATCATTTTGTGGTAGCCGTGCAGTGGCATCCAGAGCGCTCGGTGGAGGACGATGCCGCCTCCCGCGCTCTCTTCCGAGCCTTTATCAACGCGATACGCTGACCCCTACGCAAAACTTTCAGGTGCGTCATCCGAAAGGAATGTGTGAAACACGCGAAGACGTTGTGCGCTTCAGGAAAGTATTCCCGCGTTGACCTCAAAGATCGGCGCTACCTCGGAGTGGGTTAGCGCCTCGTCATCTCCTTTCTTCAACTACATTGCCGCCGACGGTTCAAGCCACATGGTCTGGCATGAAGACGAAAAGAGCATTCCGCTGAAGACGGCACGCGCGGTTAAGTACAAACTGGTGGGAGTATCGGTGTTCGCCCTGGAATACGACGATCCGGAGTTCTGGCGCGCCGTTCATGCCGGGTTTCTGAAGTTGCAATTCTTTAGCCGCTACTTCTTTTTCGGCGCATTCTTCTTCGGACGCGGTTTTTGACGCGAGCTTTTCTCCAGCAGCACGACTACGTGTGCAACGGCGGCATTGTCCAGATTCAGTCCTTCGGGAGTCTTCGCTTTCAGGCCCACACAACCGGGACCGATGCCCAGCAACTCGGCCACGCGGGCGCGAATCGTCGCAGCGTGCAGACCGATTTTCGGAGCGGCAAGAATCAAGCTGGCGTCCACGTTCGCCACGCCGTACCCCGCACCCCGCACCCGCTTCAACGCTTCGCGCAGGAAGATGACGGAGTCCGCGCCTTTCCACCTCGGGTCTGACGGAGGAAACAGCGCTCCAATATCGGGGGCGGCAATCGCTCCCAGCAGCGCGTCGGTGATGGCATGCAGCAGCACGTCGCCATCGGAGTGTCCCCCGAGACCTCGGTCGTGGGGCAGCATGATCCCGCCAACCTTCAGCGGAATGCCGGTGCGGAATTCATGCGAGTCGAAGCCGTAACCGATACGGGTCGTTGGCCGATGGTCTTTGGTCGTTGGCATTGAATGGCGGAACGTTGATTTCTTGCGCAAGAGCTTTCTATTTCCCTAAATAAAACTCCGCCAGCTCCATGTCGCCGGGGCTGGTGATCTTGATGTTCTTCGCCGATCCCATCACCACCGCGACTTCGTGCCCGGAGCGTTCGGCCAGAGAGGCTTCGTCGGTCCCGGTGAAGCCGTCGGCGGCAGCTTCGTCGAATACTTTCTTGATGACGCCGTACCGGAACCCCTGCGGAGTTTGCGCCAGCACAATACTGGCACGCGGAATCGTCGCCTTAATAATCGCGCCTTCCGAGGTGCGCTCAACCTGCTTTACCGTATCGACCGCGGGCAGCCCGGCGATAGCCGCTCCATATTTTTTGGCCGCTTCGATCACGTCCTGAATAATTTCTGCCGTCACAAACGGACGCACCGCGTCGTGGACGAGCACAATATCGTCGTCTGCCGCCGAAACCGCCTTCAGCGCATTTTCGACTGATTGCTGCCGGTGCTCGCCGCCGACTACCAGCTCAATTTTCTTTTTCTGCAGGCCGACTTCGTTGCCCAGCCGCTCACGGAAGCTATCGATCTCGTTCTCGCGCAGCGCGATCCAGATTTCCGTCACCGCCTCAACCGCCGCGAACTTGCGCAGCGTGTGCGTGAGGATCGGCGTGCCTCCCAATTCGGTGAACTGCTTCGACGGATGCGGCTTCTTATCTTTCGTGTCGCGAGCACTGGGCACGGGAGCCATCCGCGTCCCCAAACCCGCAGCCGGAATGATCACAACAACCTTCATGGCGGGGTGCAAGTATACGAGGCTAACAGCGCGACTTCAAATCGCCGGTCATTTCCTCTCAACAGCTCCTCTCGCCAGGCCGATCTTCGCCCGTACAACAGTCAAAACAGATACAAATAACAGACCTTCGATTCATGCCGCGCGGCCCCCGGAAATTTCTTCCCATCCCGCCCCCTTCCCGGGCCTCCAGCACCCTACCGGGAACAGTGTAAGTCCCATCCCAGCAAGCCCTTAGGCTCCCCCCGGAGAAGCTGGGGATGGCCCCTCAGTTGCAACCTTTTATCTCAGCCACCTCTTCTAACTCGCACTTCGTTTGCCTTCGTCACGAAGCAGGAAGCGGGTACCCAATGAAGCGGAACCGTCTGTGGATCGAAATCATCGCTTTGGGCAGCGTAATGGCTTGCATGGTGGCGTTACTGATCGCAACCTTGGGAGCCGCCGTCGCGCTCACCGGACAACCTGCGTCCGGCCAGGAAATCGAATCGCCCGCGCCCCCGGCTGCCCCATCGGTTCCTCAGGCCGAGGCCGGACAATCTTACGAGGGCATGGTGACCTGCTCCATGTGCGGCGCAAAGCACTCCGCCAAGCTGGGCGAGAACGCCTCGGATTGCACTCTCAGTTGCGTCCGCGCCGGCGCCAAGTTTGCCTTAATCGACGGTGACAAGGTGTACCAGTTGGATGGGGATCCCAGCCTTCTGAAGAAAATTGCCGGACAACGCGCCCACATCATCGGGATCGCGCGCGGAAACACGATTCAGGTTTCGTCGCTCGACGCCGCTTGATTCACGCTCGACTTCGTGCGCGTGCAGTTGACCCGCTGCCGTAGCTCCCGTGTTTTCAGCCGCTTACCTCTTGACATTCGTTTGAGCCCCGGTGCATTGCCCCAACCCCTCTTCTGCGCGACATTGACCTTCGAACGCGGCGATTCGCCGCCCCATCCCTATGAATCGCAGAGCGCTGGAGGCAAACGTGGCAAGTGAGCAAACCATGACCGAATTCTGCGAGCAGGTAAACCCGCGCGTCCTTTTGGAGATGCGCCGCACCCGCCCGTTCCCCGACATGCTGCGCGTGCAGCAGAGCTGGGTCGCCGCCTCCGAAAAGCGCGCCCTACTCTGGCTGGCCGCGCGCATCCCGGAGCGCATCGGCCCCGACCACCTGACCGTCCTCGGCCTGGCCGCGCAGATCAGTGCTGGCGCGTGCTACGCCTTAGCCGCTTTCAATCGCCTCTGGCTCCTCGGCGCGATCATTTGCTTAGCTCTCAACTGGCTCGGCGATTCGCTCGACGGTACGCTGGCCCGCGTGCGCGAGCGCCAGCGTCCGCGCTACGGATTTTACGTCGACCACATGGTCGACACCTTCGGCGCTCTCGCTCTGATGAGCGGACTGGCCGTTTCCGGCTACATGCATCCCTGGATCGCCGCCGGCCTGCTGGTCGCATTTCTGATGCTCTCGATTCAGTCCTATCTCGCAACCCACGCGCTCGGAGAATTCCGCATCTCGTTCTGGAAGTTTGGACCGACGGAACTCCGAATTCTGCTCGCTGCCGGCAACCTTGCACTGTTCTGGAAGCCGCGCGTGCACTTCGTCTTTCTGCGAGCCTTCAACGTTCTCGGCGGCGAATACCGCCTCTTCGACATCGGAGGAACCATCGGCCTTGCCGGCATGGCGATGATGATCGTCTTCTTCACGCTGCAAAATACCCGCCGCCTCTACCGCGAAGAAAAGATTCCGCAATGAATGAAGAAAAAATCCCAATAGAAATAAGCGCTGGTTCGTCCGGAAATAATCCGCCCCTCACCTTCGCGCGCTGGATGAAATTCAATCTGGTCGGCGGAATCGGCATCGCAGTCCAGTTCGCCGCGCTGTTTCTGATGAAGAGCGTCCTGCACTTCAACTATCTGGCTGCGACCGCCATCGCCGTGGAGGCCGCGGTAGTCCACAACTTCGTCTGGCACGAACAATTCACCTGGGCCGATCGAACCAGGCTCAACAGAAAAAAGCGAGACAGAAGAAAGCCAGACAGTATTGGGTGGCGCGATTTTGAATACCGCGATTTTGGGTGGCGCAGCGCTTTCAGCGCTGCGATAACGCTTTCCTTTTCTGCCAAGGCTTTAGCCACTGAGGCGCATGAGCCAAATACTCCCACAAACCGAAATCTATTCGCACTGCTGAAGCGCTGCGTCACCCAGAGTCAGTACAGCCCCAGCGCCACTCGCTTTCTGCGCTTCAACCTCAGCGCTGGAGCAGTCTCCATCATCGGCAACCTCGCGCTGATGAAAGTAATGGTCGGCCTCGGCCACATGAACTACCTCGCCGCCAACGGAATCGCGATCGCCTTGTGTTCCGCCGCGAATTTTCTGGTAAGCGAGCAGTGGGTCTTCGTGGAGCAGTGAACGTCGAGTGGTGAGCGCTACCTACCTGGCGTCAGGTAGTTAGCCCTGGATGGTCAGCGCGGCGTCTCCCGCGGCAGGTCCCGGAGGAACTCTCGATAACCAGACACGCGTCTATCACACGCCGTCGGCCATCACGGCGTGTACTTAAAAACCACCCCGCACCCGTTCACCGGGTCGGCATTACATTGGCCCGTAGTCCCGGTCCCGCCCCTGGAGGTAACACCATAAATACTGCCGTCACTCCTCAGAGTCATTTTCTGATCGGGAAGCGCGCCATCGGATCGCTTGAAGAAATGGAGCACGCTGTACTGGCCTGTGTTTGAGATTTCGAACAGAACACCGCAGCCCACGCTGCAATTGAGATAACCGCCTTCGTGCGTCGTGCCGTAGAGTCTTCCGCTAACATCGAGCAGTCCGCCACTGGGAGCCACTCCGTCGCGAAATGTGTGAAAGGTGTGCAGCACCGTCTCGTTCCCCGCCGCGTCCACTTCGTACACGACGCCGCAACCGGAGCTCGCACAGGAAGCGTCGCCACCCTGCGCGGTTTCGCCGCGGATATTGCCGTTCACATCGATCAGCAGAGGCGTTCCCGGGACACTGCCTCCCGCACCGCCAGGGAAGGTGAAGAGCGAAGTAAATCTGCCAGTCTTGTCGATCCTGAACAGCCCGCCGTTCGAAGGATAGGTGGTCGCGGAGTACATATTGCCCTCCACGTCGCCCGCCTCATCTCGAACCAGCTCTCCAGGAAGGCCGCCATCCGCCCCTCCGGTGAACCGGTACTTCACCGAATAGTTGCAGCATTTGAAGACTACGCCGCAGGGTCCACCGTTGCAGGCCGTGCCCTTGCCGCCTGAGGCCACTCCCCAAAAATTCGTATTGATCGAGACCATCCCCGACGGAGCGTACCCATTAGCGCGGCCTGTGAGGGTGTGCAGTATAGGCAGGTTGACGCCGGGGTCAAATTGATAAATCGTCCCGCATTGACAGACCGGATCGCCGCCAGCGGTGGTCACGCCGTAAATGGCACCGTTACAACAGTGGAATAGGAGGCGTCCGGCCGGCGCCGCTCCGTCGGCCCCGCCTGTGAACGAGTAGGCCACGGTTACCCTGCCTGACGTATCCACTTTGAAGATCGTCCCTTTGTCGAAGGCGCCGCCACTTTGGGTTGTTCCGTAGTAATTGCCAGCACCGTCCGACGTCAGCGGCGAAGACGGAAACGCTCCGTCTGGTGCCCCAGTGAAGCTGTGCAGCACGGCGTAAGTCTGCGCTTGAGTGAGCGGCGCGCCAACCAGCATCATCACCGCGATCACCACCGCAAAGGCAGCAACCGGCAAGGCCTTGAGAATCGAAAATCTCGAATCATGCTGAAAACAAATCATGGATTGACCTCTGCTTCATTCGCTTGCCGGCGTGTACTTGAAAATCACTCCGCAGCCGGAGGGGTTGTTGTTTACACAAGCTCCACCACCGGTGCCGCCAACCGTGGTAATGCCGTAAATGCTGCCATCCGCGCCTTTCGTCAGCTCATCCTGCGGAGATCCTCCGTCCGTACCGTTCCAACTGTGAACCACGGTATAAACGCCCGTCTTCGATATCTGGTAGAGAACCCCGCAGCTAGTAGGGGTGTAAGCAGTAACGCAAACATTCGCTCCGCCCTCGGTGGTCGCGCCGTAGATCGTTCCACCCAAGTCAATTGGTCCTGTCTGGGGGCTACACCCGCCTGCGCCGAGGGAGAAGTGATGCAACGCTTTCGCCGTGCCGTCAGCCTCCAACCGGAAGACCTCGCCGCAATTATCGGGGTCGGGACTTCGCTGAGTGGCTCCCGTAATCGTGCCCGAGGCCCCAAGAATCAGGTGGCCTACCGGGGTCACACCGTCATTGACTCCGTCCGTGAAGTTGTAAACCACGGAGTAGTTACCCGCCGTATCCAGCTTGAAAATTGACGTGTAGGTTTCGCCATAAATGTCGCCGGCCGCGTCACGGGTCAGGGCGACCTGAGTGCTTCGATGATCGCTTAAAACAAAATTATGCAGTACCGTGAGGTGGCCCGTCTTTGTAATCTTGTAGAGGACTCCAGCTTCGGTACCACCGCTATTCGGTGGTGCCGTAGAGTTCTCCGTTGACCGAGACGAGGTTGTTGGACGGAAATTCCCCTTCCGCCTCCGTGCCGCGGGTGAAGGTGTGCAGCACGGTCAGAACGTTGTTCGTATCGAGCTTGAAGAAGGCTCCGCAGCGGCACTTTGGATCGGCGCACTGGTGAGTCGTCCCGTATATGTCGCCGTTCGAATCACGAAATACAGGCCCCTCGGGCTGGCAACCGTCCGCTCCTCCCGTGAAGGAGTACAGGACAGTGAACGCACCAGATGGGGCGATCTCGAATATGTTTCCATGGCCGCTCGCTCCGCCCGAGGACGCCGTACCGTAAAAATTCCCGTCGCTGCCCTGAATGATTTGATGAGGATATTTTCCGTCCACTCCACCGGTGAAATCGTGAAGGACGGTGTACGTCTGCGCCTGCGCTGGCTGAGCGACAGCCAGGGTCATCACCGCGATCGCCGCCACAAACACAACAACCGGCAAGGCCTTGAGAATCGAAACTCTCGAATCACGCTGAAAACAATTCATAGATTCACCTTTGTCCTATTCGCTTGCCGGCGTGTACTTGAAGATCACTCCGCAGCCGAAAGGGTAGTTTTCCTCGCACGGTCCGGTGCCGCCTACTTTGCTGACGCCATAGACGCTGCCGTCGTTTCCCTTTGTCAATTCGTCCTCGATTTGACCTCCGTCGAGGCCGGTAAAGGTGTGAACCACGCTATAAACGCCGGTTTTGGATATCTGAAATAGAACTCCACAATTAACGTTTCCGTTGGCGCAAGTAAGATCGCCGCCGTCAGCAGTTGTGCCGTAGATCGTGCCACCCATGTCAACGAGACCTGTCTCGGGACCACATCCACTTACCCCGCCTGCCCCGCCGAAATGATGGAGTACCTTCACCGTGCCGTCAGCCTCCAACCGGAAGACTTCGCCGCAAGGATTGGAAGAGGAAATGGTCTCGGCCGCTCCTGTAATCGTGCCCGAAGTGCCCAGAATCAAATGCCCTACGGGAGTCGAACCGTCACCGATGCCAATTCCGGAGAACTTGCCAGCCGTGTCCAACTCAAAAATTGAGCCAGAGGCCTCGCCATAGATGTTGCCCGAGGGGTCGCGAGTCAGGTCTTCCTGACTGCCAGTGCCTCTGCCAACGAAGTTCTGCAGCACGGTGTAATGGCCCGTCTTTGTAATCTTGTAGAGCACTCCCGACCGGTTGCTTCCGCCTTCTTCAGTGGTACCGTAGAGTTCTCCGTTGACCGAAACAATGTTGTTGGATGGAAACTCGCCATTTGCGCCTTTGCCATCCGAGCCCCTTGTGAACGTATGCAGCACTGTCAGGACGTTGTTCGTATCGAGCTTGAAGAAGGCTCCGCAGCGGCACTTGGGGTCGGCGCACTGGTTGGTCGTGCCGTATAGATCGCCGTTCGAATCGCGAAATACAGGCCCTTGCGGCGCGCAACCGTCGGCTGCTCCTGTGAAGGAGTACAGCACGGTCAACGCGCCGGACGGATCCATCTCGAAGACGTTGCCCAGGTCATGGGCACCGCCGAACCTGGCAGTGCCATAAAAATTCCCGTCGCTGCCTTGAATGAGCTGATGGGGCTCGCTTCCGTCGAGGCCTCCAGTGAAATCGTGAAGAACGGTGTACGTCTGCGCCTGCGCAGGCTGCGTAACAGTCAGAGTCATCGCTGCAATCGCGACCACAACGGCAATGACCGGTAAGGCCTTACGAATCGAAAATCTAGAATCACGCTGAAAACAATTCATGGATGATCTCTCCGCGGACTGGAATAGAGCCTGGTGAAACCGAGCAGGAACAGGGAACGCCACAATAGAACCGGAAACGACCGGGGGTGGGCCGAAGGCATCCATCATACCCCTGCCAAAGCAAAGTTGCAGTCTATTTTGAGAAACTCAGAGACCACAAAACCCGCGCCAGACGGGAAGTCTCCCGATTTCCGACGGCCTAGTATGGAAGCCAAAACGGACCTGGCTGCCCCACCCTTCGCGATTTTCGAAGGGTGGGCACGATGCTGCCGATATCAAGCGTTTTCCCGGACGGCTCGACGAACGAACATTTGCGCCGACATCCGTGGTTCCACCCTTGGAAAATCGCGAAAGACGGGACAGCCAAACTCGCGGCTATGCAAAAATGGACCGTTCCACAAGAAATTCACAGGGCCGTTGTGACGGACAACCTTGCCTCTCACCTGAAACAAGTGCAACATGGTCAAGCCAGAGGCCAAAATAAGCGAACACCAGGATGAGATAACCCCCATGCTTTCAAGATTTTGCCTGTAAGTGATTGTGCCCCTAGGATCATTTTGCAAAATCGCGCTAACTCGAAGATTCCAATCGGGGAAGGGTGGAGGGTACCTGCTCAACGCCCGCGAGTTCCATTTTGAAACACGATCGCGGTGCCGTTCACGCGATCTTCAGCACGATTTTGCCGTAGTTCTTGCCCGCTTCGAGAAGGTTATAAGCGTCTCGCGCTTGCGCCAGCGGAAACACCTGGCCAATCTGCGGCGTGAGCTTGCCTTCGGAGATCCATTGCTGCAACTGCGTCCACGCCGGCTCCATGACTTCGCGCTTCTGCGACAGATACGTCAGCCACAAACCTTGCACGCTGGCGGATTTCGCATACATGGCGCGCAGATCGATTTGCGGCTGCTTGCCGGTCGCGGTGCCATATTGGATGACGCGTCCAAAGTCGCGCAGGCAGCGCGTGCTCTTGGCGGTGTGCTCGCCACCGAGCATTTCGAAGACGGCGTCCACGCCTTCGCCGTGCGTGAGATTCTTCACGACTTCTTCATAGTCGTGCTGCTTGTAGTTGATGGAGTGTTGCAGGCCGAGAGCTTTGACGCGCGCAATCTTATCCTCGGAGGAAGAGGTCCCGTACATTTCGATGCCGAGGATGCGGCCGATCTGGACTGCGGCAGTGCCAACGCCTCCAGCGACGGCGTGAATGAGCACGCGCGGAGTGCGCTGCGGAGCTTCGCTCCGCTGGACAGCCTGTCCCCACATGATCATGCCCGATTGCCAAAACGCGAGATACGCGGTGAAGAAATTGACGGGGAAGGCGGCAGCCTGTTCATCGCTCCAATTCTCAGGGACAGGCCACAGCATGTGCCCTTCGGCCACAGTCTTTTCGGCGAAGGCGGCCCACTGCGCATATCCCATCACGCGGCGGCCCGTCGATTCTTCGATGCCGGCAAATTCGCGACCCGCAATCAGCGGAGCCGGCGGCGTGCCCGGGTACCCGCCCTTCGTGGTCATCAGATCCGCAAAATTCAATCCTCCGGCGGTGACGCGGACAACCGATTGTCCGGCCTTCGGCGTCGGCTCGGGAACATCCTGAACAGCGATCCCGCCAGGTCCGGTGAGGCGCGTAATAACAAGGGCCTGCATCCCGAAAGTCTAGCAGGGACTGACTTATAGAACCGCAATCAAAAATCGGAAGCCCCACCTTGTCGCAGAAGCGAGCGACAAAAGGTGAGGCACCCTCCGATTCAACACTCTTTTCTCACTTTGTCTCCTTGTGGGGCTCGCCTTACATCGTCACAATGAGCGCCACACGGACTCCGGGGTGAAGGACGTCGAACAGGAAATACTCCCCGTCGATGTAATCGACGTAGACCTGATCGCTATAGGACCAGCCCACCGGCCACGCGGTCGAAATGCCGAACCAGTATCCCCCAAACTGGAAGCTGGGGCGTCCTTCAACAATGACTGGACGGTTAATCACGGTGACGTGCTCGCGGCCGAAGTTCTGGCGGAACTTGTCGTCAGGAATACGGTCTACGCGCTTGCCGGCCGGGCGTCCGTTCTCGCGGGCGTTGTCAGGATGCTCTTGCGGCTTGGCGTCTTCCCGCTTCATGTTTTCGTCGCGCTTCATGTCTTCGGGCTTGGCGTCTTGGCGTTTCATCTCTTCCGGCTTCGCATTCTCCGGCTTCATGTCGTCGCGGTTTTCGGGCTTCACATCCTTGGGCTTGTCTTCATCGCCCTTGGGAGGCTTGACCTCGTCCTGGCGCTTGGGTTCTTCCTGTTTAGGCGGCTTCGGGTCGTCCTGCGCGCAGACAATTGCAGGAGCCCCCAAAAGCAGTGTCAAAACTCCGATACTGAGAGGTGTAAGCAGTTTCATAATCGATCCTCCGTTGCCATGGTTTGGCTTCCTGGGCTCTGTGGTGCAGAACGCAGCAGGTCTAACGTTGAACGAAATTGAGATGCGAACCTGGCAAAACCGGGGGTCGGGGAAGGCCTGTATATCGTTGCGGGAAAAACCGGAGATGGCGCAGAAGGGAGGGACAAGCGGGAATCAGGTCACGCCGGGCGAAGGCCCTGCTAGTCGCGGTTTTTGCCCCGCTGCTTACCGGCAGGTATATACTCTTGGCGTTGGATTACTGATTGTTAAATTTAAGCTGGTTGGATTTAGCTTGTTGGATTTAACGATCGCCCGGCCAAGCCCCAGCAAGGCCGGGACGGGGCGCATATTCATTCCCCTGATCATTGCGCGCCCCGCCATAACGCAGGGCCAATTCTCACATGGGCTGTGAGCAAGCGGCACGGGTTCACTGCGCCAGAAAAACAGGCGGTGGTGCATCCCGGGGAGGTTCGCAGTGGATATTATTCTTGTCCGTTTTATTCTGATCGTAGTTGTAGCGGTCACCTGCTTCGTCCTGGAGCCGTTTGGCCTGCCCCGCAATGTGGATGCGGGAGTGGGTGCGGCGGTCGGCGCGGCGATCGTCGTCTTCGAATGGAAGCTGCGCAGCATGAGCCTGACGCGGCTGATCGGCGCCGCCATCGGGAGCTTCCTCGGCATCTGCGGCGCCTACCTGTTTGCCCTCGTCATCCGCAACAGTACATTCGGGGAGCACACCCGAAGCTTTTTGCAGATCCTGGTCATGCTGCTGATGGCTTACGTCGGGCTGATCGTCGGGGCCAACAAAGGCGATCTGCTCAACCTGGCCGCGCTCGGCGGCATTTTTGGCGGAGAGAAGCAGGGCAAGAAGGTCTACAAGATTCTCGATACCAGCGTCATTATTGACGGCCGCATCGCCGACATCGCCGAAACCGGCTTCCTCGACGGCATAATCGTGACCCCGCAATTTGTCCTGCGCGAATTGCAGCTGGTGGCTGATTCCGCCGACTCGCTGAAGCGCAACCGCGGACGCCGCGGGCTCGACATTCTGCAACGCCTCCAGAAAATGCCCGGGCTTCAGATCCAGATCGTGGAAGATGATTTTCCCTCGGTTCGCGAAGTGGATCTCAAGCTGATCGAACTTGCCAAGGTGTATGAGGGCAAGATCATCACCAACGATTTCAACTTGAACAAAGTTGCGCAGCTTCAGGGCGTCGCGGTGTTGAACATCAATGAGCTGGCGAATTCGCTAAAGCCGATCGTACTGCCTGGGGAAACCATGCGGGTGTTTATCCTGAAAGAAGGCAAGGAATACAACCAGGGTGTGGCTTATCTCGACGACGGAACCATGGTCGTCGTCGACAATGCGCGGAAGATGATTGGCAAGACCATCGACGTTTCGGTAACGTCGGTGCTGCAGACGACGGCAGGAAAAATGATCTTCGGGAAATGGGACGAACGCGCGGCTTATTCGCGGCCGGCGAGTCCTGTGCCGGTGCAGGCTGTTTCCGCGGTCTCGGCAGCTGTGCCCGTGCCCCCGCCGCCTGCTGTGGAATCGAAGCCCGCCTCGTAGCAGCAGCCTCGGGCGTCCGTTCCTAAAGAGAAGCTTCAGCGCAGCGTTGAAAGCGCTGCCCCGCAAAATCCAGCCCGCTATTCGCCGCCCACTATCAGGCCGTCTACCCGGAGCGTGGGGGCCGCTACGGAGCCGCGGAATTCGAGGTCGCTGGCGATTTCGGAAATGTTGAAGAACATTTCTTTCAGATTTCCGGCTACCGTGATTTCTTCCACCGGGTAGGCGAGTTCGCCGCCGGAGATCCAGAGTCCGGATGCGCCGCGGGAATAATCTCCGGTCACCAAGTTGGCGCCGCTGCCTAGAAATTCGGTCACGTAGAGACCGTCTTTGATTCCGGCGATTAATTCTTTCGGGGTCTTCTGTCCGGCCTGGAGGAAGTAGTTTCCGGGGCCGATGCCTGGAGTTCCGGCTAGTCCTCTTGATGCGTTCGCTGTCGTCTGCAGGCCGAGTTTCTTCGCCGTGTAAGTGTTCAGCAGATACGACTTCAGGACTCCGTTTTCGATTACTATGGTGCGGCGCGTCGGGATGCCTTCGCCGTCGAAGGGGCTACTGCCAAAGCCGCCGGGGATGGTGCCGTCGTCGATGATGGTGACGTTGCCGCCGGCGATTTTCTGCCCGAGCTTGCCTGCCAAGAATGATGCGCCGCGGTAGACGGAGTCTCCGTTGATGCCTTCGAAAATGTGTTCGAGGATCGAAGTGGCGACCATGGGGTCGAACACGACCGGAACTTTTGCGGTCTTTACTTTGCGCGCGTTCAGGCGGCGCAGGGTGCGTTCGGCGGCGATCTTGCCGACTTTTTCGGGCGGATCAAGTTTGCTCAGCGTGCGCGCGACCGAATACCAGTAGTCGCGCTGCATGGCTCCGTCTTCCGTTTGCGCGATTGGAATCGCCGCCACTGAGCAGTAAGACCGGCGATATTCGCCTACGAATCCGTGCGAGTTGGCTAGGACTTTGTGTCCGGTGGCAGCGTCGAAGGATCCGCCTTCGGAATTCTTGATGCGTGTGTCGAAGTCGAGCGCGGCCTTTTCGGCGCGGCGGGCATAATCAATGCGGTCGGGGCCGGGGAGCGAGTAGACGTCTTCGTGGTAGAGATCGAGGTCGTTTGAGAGCTGGCCGAGTTGTTCTGGTCCGGGAATGCCGCCGAAGGGGTCTTCGGAAGTGATCTTCGAGAGTTCGAGCGCGGACTTCACCATGCGGTCGAGGCCTTCGCGGGAGAAGTCGCTCGAGTAGGTGCTGGCGGCCCTCTGTCCGAAGAAGACGCGGACTCCGATGGACTTGGAGCCGGATTCTTTCAGCGTTTCGACCTGGCCGAGGCGGACGAGCGTGGAGAATTCATCGCCTTCGCGGACTACGCATTCGGCGGCGGTGGCGCCTCCTTTCATCGCGCGGGAGACAATGTCGGCGGCGAGGGTGCGGAGGTCGGTTTCTTGCTTAGGGTTTCTTGTTTCCAGTTGGGTTGGGGACATGAAGTCTTATTATCCCAACAAACGGCTGGGTTTTACTAGGATGGGCGGTTTTCTTTTCGGGAGCCGCTGTGTGAAACCACAACCTTTAACGAAGGACACGAAGGTTCACGAAGGACACCTTGCCAACGTTACGCTTTGGTTCCGTAGTTGCAGGTAATGCAGTTTTGCATTACAATGAGATTGAGGAATCGCATTGCCATGACTACCTTGACCGTAACTGCTCGGGGGCAAGTTACATTTCGGAAGAAGGTGCTGCAGCACCTTGGGATCAAGCCTGGAGAAAAGATTGAGTTGGAGCTATTACCGGATGGGCGAGGCGTGATCAAGGCGGCGCGACCATCGGGCAAGATCGAAGACTTCTTTGGTGTGCTTGCAGGCAAGACGAAGAAAATTGCAACCATAGAAGAGATGAACCAAGCCGCGGCTGATGGTTGGGCAGGCCTGGTCAAGATGGGTCGGAAGTGAAAGTCGCGGTCGACACGAACGTCCTGGTCCGCGCCGCCGTGCGCGACGATCCCGAGCAGACAGAGGCGGCAATGCGAATCATGGCCCGGGCGGAAATCGTGGCGATCGCTCTATCTTGCCTGTGCGAGTTTGTTTGGGTGCTGCGTAGCGTTTACGGCTTTCGTGCGCCAAGGATAGCGGAAGCTATCCGCGTTCTGCTGGCGGCGGAGAATGTGGAGACAAACCGCCCGGCGATCGATGCGGGTCTGGCTATGCTCGACGCGGGCGGCGATTTTGCCGACGGCGTGATTGCCTACGAAGGGAAATGGCTGGGCGCGGAGACGTTTGTGTCGTTCGATAAAAAAGCGGTGGAGATGCTGGTAAAACACGGCGTGGCGGCGCGGGCGCTATAGTCGTCGGTGCCCTATCGAGGGCTTACAGAGCATCAAAGGAAATTCCCTGAAGCGTTCTTTATTGTGTTGGGGTGAAAGGGGTCCTTCGACTGCGTGGGGGTGCGCGCTTGGGCGCGAAGCTCACACTCCGCTCAGGATGACAATGCCGTTAGAGATCCGTGAATATCCGCGCTGATCCGTGGCAAACCGAACTACTGCATGAAGCCGCCGGGATCTTTTCTGGCGGTGCCGCCTACAGTCAGGCGGTCGATCTTCAGCGTCGGGATGCCTACGCCTACTGGGACGGCCTGGCCGTCTTTGCCGCATGTGCCTACGCCTTCGTCTAGTTTCAGGTCGTTGCCTACCATACTCACTCGCGTCAGCACGTCGGGACCGTTGCCGATTAGCGTTGCGCCTTTTATCGGGGCGGTGATGTGGCCGTCTTCGATCATGTAGGCTTCGCTGGCGGAGAAGACGAATTTTCCGTTGGTGATGTCGACCTGGCCTCCGCCGAAATTGACGGCGTAGACTCCGTGCTTGACGGAACGAATGATGTCCTCGGGATTGTCCTGCCCTGCCAGCATGTAGGTGTTGGTCATGCGCGGCATGGGGATGTGCTCGTAGCTTTCGCGGCGTCCGTTGCCGGTGTTGGCCATTCCCATGAGACGAGCCGAAAGCTTGTCGCTCAGATAGCCTTTGAGGATTCCCTTCTCGATCAGCACGGTCTCTTGCGTGGAGTTGCCTTCGTCGTCGACGTTCAGCGAGCCGCGGCGCCAGGGCATGGTGCCGTTGTCGACTACCGTGCATCCTTCGCTGGCTACACGCTTGCCGATCAGTCCCGCGAAAGCGGAAGTTTTCTTGCGGTTGAAGTCGGCTTCGAGGCCGTGTCCTACGGCTTCGTGGAGAAGAACTCCAGGCCAGCCGGGGCCGAGAACTACTTCCATTTCTCCGGCGGGAGCTTCGCGGGCGTCGAGTTGCAGGATCGCCTGACGCGCGGATTCCTTCGCGAAGAATTCAGGATTCTTGTCGCCGAAGAAGAAATCGAGGGCTACGCGGCCTCCGCCACCGGAAGAGCCGCGGGCGGAGTTGCCTTCGGTTTTCGCGATGCAAGAGACATTCATGCGAGCTAAGGGTTGGGAATCTTCGGCGAAAGTTCCGTCGGAGCCGACTACGAGAATGTTGCGGAGTTCGTCGCCGTAGCTGGCGCGGACTTCCTGAATGCGCGGATCGTAGGCACGCGCGGCTTTGTCGGCGCGCATAACCAGTTCGACCTTCGCGCTGATTTCGGCGTCGACCGACGGAAGCGTTACCGGATACAGGCTGCGAGCGGCGGTCTTTTGAAATCCGGCTACTGTTGTTTTTGCGGGAGCGCTGGCGATCAGGGCCGCGGTACGCGCGGCATGCAGGATGCGGTCGGCGGAGAGATCGTCGGTGTAAGCGTAGCCGGTGCGCTCTCCGGATACGACTCGGATTCCGCAACCGGCCGAGATTCCCTGGCTCGCCGATTTCACCATGGATTCGTCGACCATAAGCGAGGTCGAGGAAAGATATTCGAAATAGAGGTCGGCGTAGTCGCCTCCGGCAGAGAGCGCAGCTGCAAGATAGTGTTCGAGGTCGCGCTCGGCCAGGCCGTAGTGCTCGAAAAAGAAGCGAGCTTTGTCTTTGATTATTGCTTTGTCTTTATCCACAGTGGTTTAGATGCCTACGAGTTGGGTGAGGACTCGGAGGCGGATCGGCTCCTGGGTTCATTATCCCATAGGGAGTCGGCGGTATGAGCGCGATCATTCAGAGGTAACGATCTGGTGGGCAATCCGCGGAGAATTTGTGTTTAGCGCGAAGAAAGCAGCCCCCAGCGGCTAAAGCCTGTTCTCCGAAGAGGCGGCTGACGGCATGGCTTAAGTCGTGCCCTTCCCGCGTTGGGCGCTTCACGAGTCATACTGCTCCATCTCCGATTGCGATGGAACCCTCACAGTCTTCCACAGGCTGGGCCACTAATCGTGGTCACACGTCACAGACTGCGCTCCGGCGGATGTGGACAATCTGATTGTGACTCTCGCTGCCATGACTCCGGATGCCCTCACTCGCACGCTAAACGACTTTCTGGCGGACGCTTCGGGCGCGGTCGTGCTTGAGGATGGGGCAGTCACGTTTGATTTGGAGCGGGCGAGATATTCGATTTCGGGGGAGTTCAACAAGTGCCTGCTGCATCTGTGGTCGGGGGAGCGCAACGCGGTCCGACGGGTGCTTGAAGCGGAGGTGAAGAACGGCACGCTGCGGCTGGCGGTGCAGAAGTTGGGGCAGGCGCGTCCATCGAAGCTGGAGATTTGCCGCGAGCGTGACCGGCGATCTGCGACGGCAAAGCGGGCTGCTCGCGCGAGTTACGAGCAGAAATTTCGGCGCGCGCTGGAGCGGCGTTTTCCGGAGTTTTCGATTGCCCGGCTCACCAGCGGCGTTGATCTGGAGAAATCGTTTGGTCCGATTTATGCGCGTGGATTGTTACGCAGAGGGCAATCGGCATTCGCGGTCTTAGGAGTGAACGAAAAAGAAACGCAGTCGTCGGTGGATGCGGCATTGACCTTTGCGATCTTGTGGCTGGACGTTTGCCGCCAGGGGCAAGCCGGCAAGACGCTGGTCGAAGGCTTGCATTTGTTTGTGCCGCGCGGGACGTCGACGCTGGTGCGCGAGCGGATGGCGAATCTGAATCGGTCCGCCGCGAAGTGGAGTTTGTTTGAGTTCGATGAGCACGACGATTCGGTGGTCGAGATCGATTGCACCGATCGCGGGAACGTCGCTACGCGGCTGGTGCAGGCCACGAATGAGCCGGCGGCGCGAGAAAGATTCGCGGAGTCGATTGTGAGGATTACAGAGATGCTGCCCGGCTGCGAGATTGCCGTGCTCTCGGCGGCGGAAATTGCTTTTCGGTGGCGGGGACTGGAATTAGCGCGGGCTCGCCTGGGAGCGGAGGCGATGACCTTCCGCAAAAGGCAGGAAATTGTATTCGGCGTCGGTCCCGCTGAACGAATTCTTGATGCGGGTAACATAGCGTTCTTCCTGGAACTGGTGGCGGCGGTGCGGGATGCCCGGCATCCCTATGGACAGAGGCAGCATGCGCTCTTTCGCCTGCGTCCAGAGCGCTGGCTGGAGTCGCTGGTGGTTGGCGACGTCAGCATGATCGACGAGCGGCTCGACGCGCACTCGATGTATTCGCAGGTTCCAGCATTTTCGGCGGCCGACCGCGCCATGATCGACGTTCTGACGGTGACACGCGCGGGACGACTGGCGGTGGTGGAACTCAAGGCCGACGAGGATATCCATTTGCCATTGCAGGGGCTCGATTACTGGTCGAGGGTGGAGTGGCACAATGCGCGCCGTGAGTTCCCGCGCTTTGGATATTTCGGCGGGCGCGAGTTGTCGGCCGAGACGCCGCTGCTTTTTCTCGTGGCTCCGGCGTTTCATGTGCATCCGGCGACGGATGTCTTGTTGCGTTACATTGCACCGGAGATTGAGTGGGAGTTCGTCGGAATTGACGAGAGATGGAGGGAGGGAGTAAAAGTCGTGTTCCGGAAACGCCCGGATCGAGGGCCGAGACTTGGAGCAGGATTACGGGTTCGCGCCGCAAGTTGAGGTTGGCGCAGAGCCTCGTCAGGGATTACTCCTTAAAAGCGTTTTCAGCCTATACAGAAGCCAGTTTCGCCGCTGGTTCGCAATCACGGCCCCCACGTCACTGCTGGCCGCGGTCGTTCTCTGGATCGCGAACCAACAGATCGCGGCGATGCTCAGGGGCGTCCCAATGTATGAGCTTTCGTCTCACTGGGGTGTACTCGCTGGGGCGATGGTGGCGCGCTATGGCAGTTTTTTCCTGGCTTGGTTTCTAGGCTGCTTTGCTTTGGGAGCAATTGCGACGGTCGTGAGCGATCTGGATCAGGATGACAGCGAAGAAGGTGCTTGGATACATGACAGCCATCAACGAACTCGCGACCATTTCGGCTCGCTTGTGCTGGCGGCGTTCGTTACGTTCTGCGCGTTCCTGGCCGGTATGGCTGCGGCCGGAATTGTTGTGAGCGCTGCGGTACGGGTCGTGGGGTGGTCCCGCTTTGCAGGATTTAGTTATGGCGCGGGACTGGTGGGTTACGTCGTGGTCGCCAGCATCGTTAGTTGGCTTGGAATGTCCATTCCACTAATACTCAGGGGAAACACCAGCGTCTGGGGTGCGATGAAGAGAAGCGTGGAACTCAGTAACGGCTGCGAAGGAGCATTGTCTTTCTTGGTGGTGGGGTCGGCGGCGGGCTCTTTCGTCGCGTGGTATGCGACATTGTACGGGCTGAGATTGTTAGTCCCTCAGACGCTTCGATATACCTCTTGGTACGGTTGGCTTGTTTTCGTGGTCGCAGCGCTGGCGAGCGCCGCGGTCGAGCCGCCAATCTTCATCGGATTTTCACTCCTCGCGGATCCCGCTCGATTCAGTCTACCAGCGTCAATCCCACGCACCCAAAGCTCGGCGGACATCCACTAATTGAGCCAGGTGGTAGGCGTTGTGATCCGCTACCAGCAGCGCTTCGCGCAAAATCGTTTGTCCATCTCCCCAGGGAATGCGGGCGAACAAGTCGGTCTTGGGATTCGCCACGAGTGTCTGAACGGCCTTCAGGTCGCGGCGAAACTGGCGGATGCTTTTGTCCCAGGCAGCGGGATTGGGCGGCGTTTCAGCCTCCGGCCAGTAATCATCGGGCCAATTGGGGGAGACGTATTTCGCATTGCAGCTGAATTCGAGGATGTCCCGTTGCGCGATACGAAGGTGTTCGAGCAGCATCCATGGGGAATGCGGCAGCTTCGAGGGCCTTTGCCCGCGGAGCTTTGCCGGAAAGCCTTTCACGACGTCGTCGAACTTGGCGTGCGCGCCTCCACCACCGAGAAGGTCGACGAGGTGTCGGCGCAGGGACTGATCGTGATTTTTGGCAGGCAGCTTCTTCTTTTGTTTCTTGCTCATCGGATTTTCTCTTGGGTCGCGCTGCTACCAGTGTAGCGCCGGACTAGTTCGTGCCGCAGCGGCTTGGCGGAGGCATCGCTTCCTCTCGGTTTCTCCTATGGTTGCCGGCGGTACAATCATCTTGTTCAGCCGATGCGGATGCGGAGGAATGAGTGAAAACCGCGCTGGTGATCATCGATGTTCAGATTGGGCTGGTGAGACTTATGCCTCCCGAAATTCAGGACCATGTTTTGTCGAATATCGCGGTTCTGTTGAGCAAAGCACGCTCTTCGGGAATACCTGTCCTGTTCGTCCAGCACGACGGGCCCAAGGGACATCCGATTGAAGCAGAGACTGCGCCTTGGGCGATCCATCCTGCGATTCCTCCATGGAGTGGAGAGCCGGTCATCAGGAAACAAGCGTCGGACTCTTTCTTTGAAACAAGACTTGCAGAGGAACTAGAGCGGCACGAGATCGAGCATCTCGTCATCGTTGGTGGCATGACCGAATACTGTGTCGATACGACTTGCCGCCGTGCCGTTACGCTCGGCTACGATGTGACGCTGGTAGCCGATGCGCATCTCACGCGTGATACCCCGATTCTGACCTTTTCGCAGATCACCGCGCACCACAACCTGCTGCTCGACGGCTTCGCAGCAGGCGCTCATTCCATCAAAGTCGCGACGACGGATGAGATTTCATTCTGACGATCGGCGCTCCCGGTGCGAGGAATCGCCATTCCAGTGACCCCAAGAATGTTGCCCGCTATAGACGAAAGTGGCGAGGTGGATTGTCTTAGTGAGTGAGACCGCAAAGTGCGTCGTACTGACGGAAGCACAACCGAGATCGAGGTTCTGTATCGCCAGCACGGGGCGGCGCTGCTGCTCTTCGCCACGGCGCTTTCGGGCGAACGAAGTCGCGCTCAGGATGCCGTCCACCAGGTGTTTTTAAAGTTGCTGGGGGATGCAACTCTGAGCGGCGTGGCGGATAAGAAGGCTTACCTGTTTGCATGCGTGCGGAATGCCGTGATCAACGAAGGCAAGCGCCACGCCCGCGACACGCCGCTGGAGCCCGACTCGGCCCGGTTCATTCCTCCCGAGCGCGACTATGCGGAGGAACAGAATCTCAGGCGCAGTTTGGCGGCATTGCCCGACGATCAGAGGGTAGTCATCGTATTGCACGTGTGGGGCGACCTTACTTTTGCGCAGATAGCGGAACTCGTGGGTATCAGCTCGAACACAGCGGCATCGCGATATCGCTATGCCCTGACCAGGCTGCGAGAGAGCATGCCTAAGAAGGAGAATTCCTGTGCCGAGTCCCGATGACGAGCGATTTGAAGCCTATTTGAAGCGGTTCCGGCCACTGAGTCCCGATCCTTTGCCGGCAAGCGAAGGTGCGCGGCCCTCTCGGCACACACTCATCTTCTGGGCGCGGATTGCAGTCGCCGCTCTGCTTCTGATCGTGGTTTTGGGAACACTCGAATTACGCAATCATTTCAAGCAGGTTTCCGTTTCGAATGCGGCCAGCCACGGAGCGTCCACTGCGGAGGTTGTTGTCGTGCGACCACCATTGACTCTGCGCAGCGCGAATGCGTTGCTTGCGGCGGCGCCATCGTTCAAAGCGGCGGTTGACGATCTGGCATTTCGTACCCGGACGACTCCGCTCCCGAAGGGGAAACAAAGCGCGGTCGCTGTACTCAGCAAGGAGAAAATCAGACTATGAAACGCTTCTACAATATTTCACCGATAGTTTTATTTGCACTTCTTACGACGGGTTCCGTATTCGCTCAGAAAAAAATGTCTCTGGGCGACAATGCGGCTTTGCGCTACTGGTCGGCTTTCTCGGCGATACAGGACTCCGCCATCACCGATCAGGAAGCTAAGGAACTGAACGCGATCCTGGACGGCACGGCTCCGTACGACGATTCGAAGTATAAGGACTTGCTGGAGAAAAACTCTCTCGCGCTGGAGATCATGGTCCGGGGAACATCTCTGGCGAACTGCGATTGGGGATTGGACTACGGAATTGCCAAGGACCTGCCCAGCGAGTATGTGACGAAGGCGCTGGTGCTGGGACGGATGAATGTTCTGTACGCGTTTCACCTGTTTATCGCCGGCAACAAAGACGGTGGAGTTCGCGCACTCTCAGCCGGACTGCATTTTTCGCAGGACGTGGCGAATGGCGGATCACTGTTCTCCACATTGATTGCAAAGACTCTGCTCGACAACCATCTGCGAGCTGTAGCTGACGCGCTGCACATGGAGCAGCTTTCTGCCGCGCAGAGATCGCGGTTGCGGGATGCCGTCGCGCGACTGGGCAAAGGGCTCGACTGGCGAACGGCGGCCAAGCTGGATCTGGAAGCCCTCCGGGGAGACTACGCAAAAGACGCGCAATCGTCCGCCGCTCTGACCCGGATTATTTCAGCCTATGTTTCTACGCTCGATGATCCGTCGAAGTTACCGGCCCTGAAGGAAGCGATCGACGGCGCGCCGCAGCAACTGGCGGAGCTTATCCCGAATGCGAAGCGCGTGGCCGAGCAGAAGCAGGAACTCAGCAACCGACTGGTGGAGACTCGTACGTTGCTGCGGTGATGACCGCCGGGCCCTGGACTCGGCGACCGCCCTTTCCCGGCTGGACAGCCGGGGCGGCTGTCTCTACATGTTTCTTTTTGCTGATTTCTCTCTCACTGATGTTGCGTGGTGTAGGCCGCTGGAGTTGGCGTCAGGGGCGCCGCATCGGATGTACTCCCGATGGCATCGCCGGAGAGAACTAACTCTACGCGGCGGTTTTGCTGGCGGCCATCGGGCGTGTCATTGGAAGCGATGGGATCGGTCTTGCCGAAACCACGGGCATCGATGGCGCCGGCCGAAATTCCCTGCTGCACGAAGTAGTCACGAACAGATTCTGCACGCCGTTCAGAAAGGCTCTGGTTGTACTCGTCGCTTCCCACGCTATCGGTGTGCCCTTCAACGGCGAGGTGCAGGCTAGGATACGCGAGAACGATTCCAGACACTTTCGCGAGACGCTCACGCGCGGCAGGCAGCAGCTCGAAGCTGCCGCTCCGGAACAACACGTCAGACATGTTGGCGATGAGTCCGCGGGCGGAGTCGCGCGTGGCAAGGATCGAATTCAGTTGCTGCAAAAGACGTGCGCGCAGTTCCTGCTTTTCGTTTTCCGCCTGCTGGCGAAGGCTCTCGGATTGCGCTGCCGCGGCTTTCGCTTTCTCAGTATCGGCGGCCAGAGCCTGCTGCTGCGCCACCGCTTCGGCTTTAGCTTTTTCAGCTTCATCTTTCTGGCGCGCGGCTTCCTGCGCGGCGGCGATAGCTTCCTGTTTCATCTTTTCCGCTTCGGCCTTGGCTTGTTCAGCTTGCGCGCGGGCGGTTTCGGCATCGGCGCGGCGCTTGGCTTCGGCGTCTGCGTCGGCTCGGGCCTGCGCTTCGCGGGCGGCGGCTGCGGCCTGGGCTTCGACTTCGGCCTTCTGTTTCACTGCCATCAGCCGGGATTCTTCAGCCGTCTCGGTCGCTTCCTTGGCCGCGGCTTCGACAGTCGCCTTGTTTTGTTTCTGCCGATAGAGGTCTTCGGCGTGCATCAACTGCTGGCCGGCTTTGGAAAGAATTGAGACCGCATATTTGTCGGCTTCGGCAATGTGTGCGATGCGGACAGCGTTGCGTGCCTCAAACAATTCCAGCGGAGTCTTCGAGTCGATCCCGAAGATCGCATTTTCAATATGAGTGTTCGTGGACGAGTACGTGCCGCGGGTTACGAGTTCATAGTTCGCGTCGATGTTTTCCGTGGCGGCTCCGCTGATCGAAGCGCTTTCAATGACCACGGTATTTCCAGGCTGCGTGACGGCGAAATAGGGTTCGGCGGTCACGATCATGCCGAAGGTCTGCAGGTCGGTAAAGGCCTTCACGTGGGCGCTGCCGTTGTGCTCGAGCGAGACTTCGCCGAGGTTAACGGGACGTCCCTGCGGCGAGACCGCCCATAGAACGTAGGTTAGATATTCCAGGCCGAACTTGGTGGCGTCTTCAAGGCCCTCGAACTTGGCGTCGATTTCAAAGTTAGTCTTCTTGCCTTCCACCCTGGCTTCGCCGCTTGCGCCTTGCAGCTGGTCGGTTCCGCGGAAGTCGACCTTGGTCGATCCACCTTGCAGGCGGTAGTGCATGGCCTTGGTGGTGCGCGAAACAGTGGACGTAGTGGTTGGCGTTTGCGCGGACACCAGCACCGCGGCACAGAAGATAAAAGCCAGAGACAGGGTTTTCACGAGAGTCTCAATCTGGGGGAGATTAGCGCCTTTTCATGCACCTGCACAATTTTCGGGCATACCGTTCTGGATGAAAAGGACAGGAAGGACTATGGGTGGATTGGACTTTGGTCACCGCGCGGCGACAGAGGAGCCCGTCCGACTGAACAGCCGAGGCGGCTGTTTCCACATGATTCGTCTAAGAAGTTCCCACATTGGTGCTAAGGAACCGAGGCGATTGCGCCTTTGGGTCCGACTATCAGAGCTCCGCCTTCGGGGTAGGGACTCGCGGCGTTGAATTTCAGTGCGAGTTTTTTCTTTGGGCTGATTCGCGTCGGGCTTGATGGCGGGCGGAAGTCAAAGATGAACTCCTGACCTACCAGGAATAGACGTTGGGGAGCGACCGGCTTCACTCGCGCTTTCTTTCCTGCCCGTTCTGCGAGGTTCTTCGTGGCTTGTTCGCGGATGTCGGCTTGGCTGACCTTATGGTCGTAGGCTGCTGCGGAGAAATAGGCCAGGGGGTGCAGTGTGGAGAGACTCCAGGTCTTGCCGCCGTCGTCGGTGAAGGCCAGGTTGGGTCCGTCGTTGTCGGGATGTTTATAGTCTCCGCCGGCGATGGCTCCATGCAGTGCGTCGCGGAACGCGATGGAGAAAATTCCGGCGGAGTCGAAACCGTGGAGGATTGGAGTGTCAACGACTTGCCAGGTTTGTCCGCGATCAGGGGAGTGGAAGACGCGGGCGACTTTGCCTCCAGTAACGAACCAGATGTTCGGATCGGGAGCTGAATCGCCTTCTTTTTGGGTGGACTGACGCGGCGCTGAAGCGCCGCTCTCCAACGGTTGCGCCAGCGGTCCGACCGTAGTGGCGGCAGCGGGAACGGCGCCGGCGAACAGAAGGTTCCTCGTCGCTTCGCTTCTCGGAATGACAAGACTTGTAGAGATCACGGCTCCAGTCGAAATCGCAACGCCGTCTGCGACAACAGGCTTCGGCACAGAGCCGGCATTCGCGGCGAGGATCGCTATGCACGTATTGCTGGCGGCGAATGCGCCTTCGCCTTCCACCGCTGGCGGGAGTTGCGAGGCCGGGATCTGACGCCAGGTTTGGCCGTCGTCCGTTTCGAGGAGTTCGAATTTTGGAGTGCCGGATTCGTCGGGGATGGGATCGCCAAGAACAATTCCGTGGGTGCGATCCCAGAAAACCATGGAGTCGAAAAATCCTTTGGGATTGCTGTTGGTGAATTGCAGTTGCCAGTGCTTGCCCGCATCGGTGGTGTGGTAGATGCGGGATTGGTCGCCGGGCCCGGCTGACATCAGGAAGGCTTCGTCGGCGTCGAAGGCGACTACAGCGCGGAAGTCGAGCGCGGCGGCGCCGGGAACCTGGGCGGGCGTCCAGGTTTTGCCGCCATCCATGGTGCGGAGATAAGTACCGTGTGTGCCGCTGGCCCAGCCGATTTCTCGCGAGACGGCGCTCACCCCGCGCAGACTCTCGGTGGTGTGGGAGATCTGGACTTGGAGACTTTGCGCAACCGCGGTAGCGGCGATCAATAGAAGAACTGGCGAGGCATGGGGCATCATTCGAAGAAAGCTTAGCTGACTGAAAAAATTGTAATCACCAGATCCTTCGCAAAGAACGCTCAGGATTACCCAGGCGGGCTCCCGCTTCGCTCACACCCGCAAAGCGCGATTATTTCGCGTTGAAGTCGGCGAAGGAGGCGGTTTTGCCGATGTAGACGCGCAGTGTACAGCGAGCGCCCACGTGGGCGAACGCTACTTCCAGGTCGGTTGAGGCTTGGTCGACCTGCGCAGTTTCCATGGGCGTGCGGGCGATGTCCTGTTTCTCATCGTAGGCGGCGCCGGGGGTGACGTTCTTGTTAACGACCAGGGTCCAGTGATTGTGTTCTGGAATCGGATAGACCGTGTACGCGCCAACCGGAATCGTGGAACTGCCGAGCGTGAGTTGCGCCTCTGTGAATAGAGTCATGGGCGCGCCGCCGGGACTCCAGGGCTTGCCATTGGGGATCTTTTCATTCTTGGCTGCAACCGGATTGTATCGGACGTAGACCTGGCGTCCGTCGTCGAGATTGCAGGTGGTCGTCGCAGTCGGAGCGCCGCCGGATTGAGCAGACAGGCAGGGACTCAACAATAACGATATAAGTACAGCCCTCCAGACGATAGGCGCGGACATGGTGGGAAAGCCTCCAGCGCAGCAGTGTAGCGCCGGAAGGGCTTGAAGGGAAAGGAATTTACACGATTGTGCCCATCGGGAGCTGGAGAAGTCTCGTTCGTCATGGACCTTCGGTGACGTTTAAAGGGGCTCCGGTGGTTGCTACCGTCACTCAGGTATCGCGCCGAATGCCCATCGTTATTCGGGACGGCGACGGAACCATCGAGGGGGAGCCAATGGGGACTGCAAAGCTTCGGATTCTTTACGGCGAAGGCGATGATGAGACGTTGAAGGCGCAGGCTGCGGCATTTGAAAAAGCCGGGCATACGGTGCAACAGGCCGAAGGGCGCAAGAATGTGCTGGAAGCGCTGAAGAAGGGTCCGTTTGACCTGGTCGTACTGGGAGCGACTTTGACGCGGAATGATCGCCATCACATTCCGTACATGGTGAAGAAGGCGAGCACAGCAACCAACGTGCTGGTGATGCATGCGGATGGAAGCCGGCATCCTGCTGTGGATTTGTGCACCGATACCGGATCCAGCCTGGAGACGGTTCTGAACCGAATCGAGGGGCTCAAGACAGGCGGGACCATGGCGGCTGTCGCAGGCAAATAGTTGCGGCCAGTTTCTGGCTTCCTGGTTCTGGTTTCGTACTCCAGTGGGCGGCTTCTACAGCCGCCCTTTTTGGGTCATCTTTGGACACCTTTGGACATCTTTGATCATCGGCGAGCTTCCGCACGAACCTTCCCGAGCACGAATCAGGAATCACAACAGGTGGGAAATGGAGCCTCAATACCTGAGAATCTAGCGTTGAAACTCGCGATCAGCTCGGGAAAGTGGATTTCTACTTTCGTTCAGCTCCGGCGTCGGTGGGCGAGCCAGCTTAGTAATAGTGGAACATTCATCGTACTAGGAATACTTTCCTCCCGCTTGCGCGTGCTGTCCCACATCGAAAAGGTGGGTTCAGTGGAATGAACGCGCGGTTTGCGGCGATTCAGGCAGGTACCTACTGAATCGCGGCCGTTTCAAGGACAGGTAAGCTGCGCAGTACCGGTAACGCGGCCACATCCTCCGCCGCAAGCCGTGATCGCAAGGCAGGTAGCGCCACCCGGATTCACATCGAAAGCCCAAACTTTGAAGGTCCCGACCGCGCCGGCCGCACACTGGGCCAAACCGTTGGCAGCAACGGAAACTCCGCTTGTGCCGTTGCCATTCTGGTCACACGCACCCCAGGTGGCCGACAGCGGCGCCACTGGTGAGGGCGGGGCGGCATAGTATCCCGTAGCCGTGAACGGGACTTGGCCACCGGGATAGTTCGCAGCATCAGCAATTGCGGGACTGATGCTGACGGATCGCAGCATATGACTGCCGGATGAACCGCAAGCCAAAGTGATTGCAGCCGCGAGTATGAGCAGACAAACGGAAAGGGGAAGCCCGTAGCGCTTCATGGCGACCTCCTGCCACTAAGAATGCTGACAAACTCTACCGGTTGCCAGCCCATCATTAGAATATTGAATATTGCGGCCCCGCCGGTTCACGAAATGGTTCTGGCGGCAGGTTTGTTGGCGTGCTTATAGTCTTTAGGATAGACGACTAGGCAGCGGCGCATGCCTTCGCCTTCGCTTTCGGTGTGCAGATCGGCTTCGTCGCGGAGGGCCAGATGGACGATGCGGCGTTCGCGCGACGACATTGGGCTGAACTGGTAGGGCGCTCCGGTCTTGCGCACTTTTTCCGCGGCGACGGTGGCCGCCGTGCGCAGTTCCTGGATGCGCAGCGAACGCTGATTCTGGCAGTCAAAGCTGATTTTCTCGTGCTCGCCGGACGGCAGGCGCAGCATTTCAAGCGCGAGCAGTTCGAGCGCGCGCAGCAATTCTCCGCCACGATCGAGCAGCAGGGTAGAGTCGGGGCCGGCGAAATCGACAAGGATTTCAGGCTTCTCCCAGTCGCGATTTTCGGGTAGCGGCGGGTCGACGACGATGCGGTACTTGAGGCGAAGTCCGCCGTGGGTGACGACGGCCTGCAGGAATCCGTTGATCTTGTTTGCGGCGGCGAGTTTGTCGGGAATGGGCATGGAATTCGCTCTTGGCTTTTGGCTCTTGGCCTTTAGCTCAAAGTCTCTATACGGCACGCCCAGAATCAAACATCTCCGGGCGGTTTTGAGTCACTAAGAATCTTTCTTCCCCAGAAGCTACAAGCCAAGAGCCAAAAGCTAATGGCCAGAGCTTCACTTATCTTTCTTCCGGGCGCGCTTCTCCATCATTTCACGCATTTCGCGGCCCAGCTTGGTGCGGTTCATGACCGCCTGCTGCGCGATCGAGATCAAGTTGCTCTCCGCGTAATAAAGATTCAGGCCAGCAGCCAGACGGAAGAAAAGAAATCCCATCATGAGCGGCATCATGACCGTCATCATTTTCTGCTGCGACGGGTCCATGCCGGCCTGTGGTGTCATCTTCTGCGCGACCAACATACTAATGACCATCAGGACCGGGAGAACGAACGGGAAAGGCTCCGAGCCTGACAGATCGTGGATCCACAGCCAGTGGGCGTGACGCAGATCGATGGCGGCGCTGAGCATGCGGTAATAGGCGAACAGAAATGGCATCTGGATCAGCAGGGGTAAACAACCGCCCGCAGGATTGACGCCTTCTGTCTTATAGATAGCGCTGATCTCCTCGTTCATGGCAGCTTTGCGGGGATCGCGCAAACTGTACTTTTTATATTTCTCCTGAATCGATTTAATCTGCGGCGCGACCCGCTGCATCTTCAGCATCGATTTCATCTGCGTCACGCGCAGTGGAAGCAGACATAGGCTGATGATCAGGGTCTGGACAACGATCGCCCAGCCCCAATTGGGGACGATGTGATAGTAGGTCCAGCGCAGCCAGATGAAAAGTGGTTTCGCAATGATCCCCAGGGTTCCGAAATCGATGATTCCGTTCAGGTCATTTTCTCCACCGGCGACGGAGATCTTCTGGAGAACCTCAATTTCCTTGGGGCCGACAAACAGACGCTCGACTGTGGGACCATTCAGGTTTCCCACCGCCACACCGAGAATGTCGACAGGTGTCACTTCTTTCGAGTCTGCCTTCTGTGGATCGCGCGGAATCGACAGAGAACTGCGAAGCGTGACCATCGACGCCACGGCGGGATCGTCGGGAATAAAGACGGCAGCGAAATACTGGTCGATGGGGCCGGCCCAGTGGAACGGTCCCGGAATCGTCGCGCCGCCGCGGATCGCGACGCACTTGGAAAGAAACGAGAACATTCCACAGCTCATCGGCAGCCGCTCGATGTTCTTGTTGTACTGGTAGTCGATAAGTCCGGCCGCGTAGAACGCCGGGGTGGATTGGTCGCCGAATCCAGCGGGCCACGCGGGCAGCGCGGATACGATGCTGCCTTTGTGGACGACCGAGGTTTCAACTTTTACGATGTAGGATTCGTCGAAACTGAAGGTCTTGTGTACGGCGAGATCCTTGTCGGAATATTCGAAGGTGACGGTTGCGGGCGAAGTTTGTAATCCCTCGTGCGATGACACGTAAAGGGCGGAACTCAGTTTTTCGCGCAGAGCTTCATCGTAGGTCCACAGCGAGAGCGGGTAGCCGTATTTTTGCGACGCGGCGGAGTTGACCAGATCGAGCGGACCGTTCTGCGAGTCATTGTCGAATTTTTTCAGAATCCAGGATTTAACCTGAGCGCCCCGGTTGGTGAAGGTAATCCGATAAAGATCGTTCTCGATGACCGTGTCGGTTTCGTTTGAGGCTTGCTTAGTGACGCCGGAAGGGGGAATGACTACGGGCGCGGGATGGGCCGGGGCAGCGTTCGCGGGCTCTTGCTGGCTGGATGCCGGCTGGCTTTCCGGCTGGCTCTGATGAGCCGGAGCCGACGGCTGCGGAAAATACTTCTTCAGCAGAGGCTGAAAGGCCAGCATGGCGACGAAGGTCACCAGAAATACGAGAAGCAGGCGACGCTCGCCGCCGGGTTCCTGTTGAGGATTGTTATATTCTGCCAAAGTTAATGGTGTCCTCGGATTGCGCGGGAGTGCGGCGCGGCAGTCGTTCGTCGTTCGTCGCTTGTCGTTTGCATTGCTTCACCACGGGGTCGTGGCCTCCGCGGGCGAAAGGATGGCAGCGCAGGAGCCGAAGGCAGGCCATAATCCCGCCGCGCAGAGCCCCCTGTCGCTCGACTGCTTCTATCGCGTATTCCGAACACGTGGGAACGTAGCGGCATGATGGCGGAAACATTGGCGAGACCGCCCACTTGTAGGCTCGCAGCAATTGCAAGGTCACGAGTTTCGGAAGTTGGCGCAAGTTTCGTTGCATCGTTCCGGCTTCTAGAATCAGTGCCGCCCCTTACGGGACTCGGTTCCTCTTTGCTCGGGCCGCCCCGGACTTACGTCCGAAGCGAACGTCTGTCGTCCCTTCACGACTTCTGCCTTCGGGACTCGCGCCCTGCTGGCTCGCGTTCGCCAGTTTCTGTTCAATGACTACGAAAGCGCGGCGAACTTCGTTCAGCACCGTTTCGAAATCGGCAGTCAACACCGATTTCTTCGGATTGATGACCACGTCGGCCCGTATTTCTACGGGCGGATGGGAAAGCCGCACCGCCTCGCGCATGCGGCGCTTGATCCGGTTGCGCTGCACAGCGCCGCCGAGAACGCGGCCTACCGTGAAACCAACACGCAGGCCGCTGGACTTCGCTGCGGCCGGTTGTGCTTCGGGCCGCGCCAAGTAGAACGCGGTCAGAGAAGCGGAAAAGTGTCGCCGGCCCGATTCGTATACGCGTTCGAAATCCGCGTGACGCAACAGGCGCAACCTGCGCGGGAACCGGGCGCGCGTCCCGTGCGGTTCGAGACCTCGGTTCGACTCTCCGTTGGGAGTGGTGGAACTCACGGCTCTTGCTTGCTTGCGAGAGTTGAGAGGGCGCCGGCACGCGGACAGGAGTCTCCGCGCCACACAGGTTCACCCCGCACTGGACTCGTCACAACACGCTACTCACGGAAACCTGGTTTAACCGAGACCCGCTTGCGCCCCTTGGCGCGGCGGCGTGAAAGAACTTTCTGGCCGCCCTGGGTCTTCATGCGCGTGCGAAATCCATGTTTCTTGACTCGCTTGCGCCGATTGGGCTGGAATGTACGCTTGGGCATGAAAAGTTTAGCTGCTCCTGATTCGTTCGACGGTCTTAAGGCAAACAATGAGTATAAATGACGGGCGAACAAACCGTCGAGTTGAGATCATCGCCGATGCCAAGGAGAACCAGGCCGACTCGCGACCGCATCTCCGAGTTACAGACAGGATTCCAAATTCAAAACCGGACTGCCGAGGCGGCTGTCGCTCCATAAATCGTGCAAGGTTTGCATCATTCGCGCGGCAGTTACCAACGCGGCACTTGACAGCGAGGCGGGATCGGGCGCTGAATATGGCGTTCGCGAAAACTTCCAGCCGAAGATTTCCACACGACGAAAAAAACTGTGCTAGTATGCCGAACTGATCCTGCTTTAAAAATTCTTTTTCGATGGGACCAGCGGCGCAAGCAAGAACGGGCGCATCCGCAGCAAACTAACGGAAGTTCCTTCGTAAAACGGCAACTTTTTTTATAGAACAGGCGCTCTCAAACCAGCCGCCGGGGCGCCACGGCGAGCATTTCAAAATATGTCAGTTCCAAGCACAACTCTCTCCCCTAATCCGTGGGCCCGCATTCTTGACGCGCTGGAAAAGAAAATCAATCGGCACTCTTACGACACCTGGCTGAAACCGACGCGTTATAGTCACGCGAGCGGCGGCGTGTTGTTCGTGCGAGTTCCCACGGTTGAGTTCCGCCACGCCGGCGACAAATACGCGGACCTGATCCAGGAAGCGATCGACAATCTGGGCCTCGGCTTCAATGATGTGAAGTTTGTGACGCCGGAGGATGACCCCGCGGCCACGACGGTGCGGCATGATGGCGGACTCTCCGCTCCGGTGTCAGTACCCGGTCCATCGCAATCGCGCTTCGACTGGGACGGCGCCGCGCAACTCAATCCGCGCTACACCTTTGACGCGTTCGTGATCGGCAGCGGCAACCAGTTCGCGCACGCCGCGTGCCAGGCCGTGGCCGAGCGTCCGTCGAAAGCCTATAACCCGCTCTTCCTCTATGGCGGGGTTGGCATGGGCAAGACGCATTTGATGCAAGCCATCGGTCATGAAGTGAAGCGGCGCCTGCCGCACGCGGCCATCTGCTACATATCCAGCGAGAAGTTCACCAATGACATGATCAACTCGCTGCGCTACGACAAGATGACCAGCTTCCGGGACAAGTTTCGCAACGTCGATGTGCTCCTGATCGATGACATCCAGTTTCTAGCGGGCAAAGAGCGGACACAGGAAGAATTCTTCCATACGTTCAACGCTCTGCACGAATCGATGAAGCAGATCGTGATTGCCAGCGACCGTTCGCCGAAAGAACTGGCGGAGATCGAAGATAGGCTGCGTAGCCGTTTCGAGTGGGGACTGATTGCCGACATTCAGCCTCCCGACCTGGAAACGAAAGTCGCGATTCTGCAGAAGAAGGCGGAGCAGGAGAAGGTCACTCTGCCCACCGACGTCGCGCTTTACGTCGCGTCGAACATCCGCTCCAACGTGCGTGAACTCGAAGGCGCTCTGATCCGTTTGGTGGCGCATTCTTCGCTCATCGGAGCTGAGATCACGCTGCCCTACGCACAGCAGGTGCTAAAGAACTTTATCGACTCCCAGGCCCGCAAGGTCACGATCGAGTCGATCCAGAAAATGGTCGCGGAGCAATTTGGATTGCGGCTGGTCGAGATTAAAGCGAAAAATAATTCGCGGGCGATTGTGTATCCGCGGCAAATCGCCATGTATCTCGCCAAGCATTTGACGGAAGCGTCCCTGCCGGAAATCGGGCGTCAGTTCGGCGGCAAGCATCACACAACTGTGCTGCACTCGGTCGAAAAAATTGAAGAGGCTCGTAAGAACGATAAAGATTTGAACAGGCTTCTGAACAAGTTGACTGAACAATTAGGTGGATGAACCGCGCACTTGCGTCGATTTACCGCTGGCTTCCTTTTGTACTGCTGTGAACAGGATGTGGAAGCTGTGCAAGGGACGGATGAAACCGGCGGGCGAGGAAAGTTATAGTGGCAGGGTCAGAGAGTGCGGGGCCGATTTCTAACATGAGCGGTGACCGTCGAAATCGGTGAGAACAGAGAGGTTGGCAAAGTTTTCCACTTCTCCGAAGCACCTACTGCTACTGCTGGTTATATAGGTTTTATATTTGATATAAGGAAGTAACAGAAGTAGCAGGGTTCAGGGGGAGATTTAATTTATGCCGGTCGAGGCTGCAGTTGCGGCGGGCACGATGGAAATTACGGTCAGCAAAGTAGAATTGCTGCGCGAATTAACCGCCACGCAAGGTGTGGTCGAACGCAAGACCACGATTCCTATCCTTTCGAATTATTTGTTCGAGGCGACCGGCGACCGGCTGTCGCTGACCGCGACGGATCTCGATCTCAGCCTGCGCACGTCTTGTGCGGCGAAGGTAAAGAAGGAAGGGTCCTGCACGATTCCGGCGCGCAAGCTGCATGACTATGTGAAGTTGCTGCCGGATGCCGACATCACCATCAAGCTGCTGGAAAATCATTGGGTGAGCATCCGGTGTGGCCGGTCCAACACAAAGATGGTCGGCATGGCGAAGGCAAACTTTCCCAGCCTGCCTGTGTTTCCATCCGCTGGCGCGGTGACGATTCCAGCTCAGGTGTTGCGTGGGTTGATCGCACGCACCGGGTTTGCAATCTCAAGTGAAGAATCGCGCTACACGCTGAACGGCGCGCTGATGCTGCTGAAACCGGAATCGATCACGATGGTGGCTACGGACGGGCATCGCCTGGCGCACTGTGAGCGGAGCGGCGAGAAGTTTGAAGGCGTGTCTGGCGAGATGAAGACCCTGGTGCCGAAGAAGGCGATGGACGAACTGAAATCGTTGCTCGATTCGACCGACGCCGAGACCATTGAGTTCGCCAAGGATGAATCGACACTGTTCTTCCGCATTGGATCGCGGCTGCTGACTTCGCGGCAACTGACAGGGCAGTTCCCGAACTATGAGGCTGTGCTGCCGAAAGATAACAGCAAGATTATCCCGTTGAACTCCGACGAACTGAATTCTGCGATCCTGCGCGTCGCGCAGTTTGCCGATGAGCGTTCACGCGCGGTTCGCTTGCGGTTGGGAGACGGCGAGGTGAAGATTTCGGCTTCGTCGACCGAATCGGGCGAGTCGGAAGATTCGATTGAAGCTCCGTACACGGGCGAGGCGCTGACCATTGGTTTCAATGCTGCCTACCTGGTGGAGTTTCTCAAGGCCGCCGGATCGAGTGAAGTGCGCCTCGAGTTGAAAGATTCGCAGTCGGCCGGCCAGCTGCGTCCCGCTGAAGGGGACGATTACAAGTACCGCTATATCGTGATGCCGATGCGAATCTGAGAAGGCGCAGCCGGTTCTGTAGGTTTCCTCGCTTCTCGGCTTTGTGAAGACGAATCTCCGCAATCCGTCGGTGTGTCCCCGTTTTGTTTCCCCAGCATTCAGGTCCAAGAGAATGTCGCGTCACTCTTGACGTCCCAGTGTTCCTGCCGTAAATTTGCCGCCAGTCGGTTTTTGAGGAGGTATCTATGTTAGACGGATTCAAGAAATTCATCCTGCGTGGAAATGTTGTGGATATGGCTGTCGGCGTCGTCATCGGTGCCGCGTTCGGCGGCGTCGTGACTGCGCTCACCAAGGATTTGCTGACTCCCTTCATCGCGGCCGTGGTAGGCAAGCCGGATTTTTCCTATCTCGGATTCAAGATCGGGGAACTCCGTTTCCGGTGGGTGACTTCCTCAATGCATGCGTCTCGTTCGTGCTGGTCGCGGCCGCGATCTACTTTTTTGTGGTCACTCCGGTGAATGCGCTGGTGGCGCGGATGCATCGGGGCGAGACGCCGCCGGATCCGACCACGAAGAAGTGCACCGAGTGCCTAAGTGAGATTCCGATCGAGGCGCGGCGCTGCTCGCATTGCACGCAGCCCCAGTTGGGCCGAGCGGCTTAGATGAACGCAGCGAGCAGGTATGCGCCGAAGATCGTGCTGACGATTTCGTTAGTAGTCGGTGCACTCGTAGCCGCCAAGGCCCAGGATCAGCCCAGTCCGCCCCCCCTGCTGAGACGGCGCCGCAGCGCGTAAGAGTGTCGTCGGGCGTGGCAGCCGGGCTGCTAATCAAAAAAGTGAATCCGAAATATCCCGAAGAAGCACGTGCGCAGCGTATCCAGGGAGTGGTTGTTCTCAGGGCCGTTATCAGCAAAGAAGGAAGGCTCGTCGATCTCGAAGTCGTTACGGGGATTCTTTGCTAACTGCCGCTGCGATCAAGGCTGTGAAGAAGTGGGAGTACAAACCCTACCTTCTTCAGGGGCGGCCAGTTGAAGTTGAGACTCAGATTCAGGTGAACTTCACTCTCTCCGGCGGCTATGGCGCCCATCTCGCGTAACATGTTGGCATGAGGTTTCGGCATCTTGTTTCTGTATTCTGCTTGATCTCACTGGCTGTCTTCGCCCCGCAAAGATCAGCGACCCAGACTTCACCTACGCCTTCGGCTTCAAATTCATCTGTCCCGAAACCCGCCAGACGGCGCGCTTCTGCAGAAGATGCTCAGCTGGAACCCGGGAGCGTGAATGCTGGCGTGTATCGCAACAAGACCCTGGGGCTGACCTGCAAACTTCCGGACGGTTGGGTGTTGCGCACGGACGAAATGAATCGGCGCGACGACGAAGCGGACTCTGGCGCGTCAGCCGGAACTGAACCCTCGGCATCGAGCGCCGGGGCGCGTGTCTTGCTGGCGGCGTTTTCGCGGCCTCCGGAGGCAAAAGGCCAAGAGATCAATGCATCGCTTCTCATCGCGGTCGAGAGTGCTTCGGCCTATCCAGGACTGAAAGAGGCAGCGCAATATTTTGGTCCTCTGATCGAAGTGGCCAAGGCACAGGGTTTTGAAATGGACGAAGATCCGTATGCCATCGCTGTTGGAGCCAAAACGCTGGTGCGTGGCGACTTTCACAAAAACGTGGGAACGCGGGTGATGCGGCAGTCAACCCTGGTGTCGCTGGATCACGGATATGCAATTTCAATAACCATAATCGCTGGGACGGACGACGAAGTTGAAGATCTGGTGGACGGAGTAGGTTTTGTGAGCGCGGGAGCGAAGAAGTGACACGAGGTCTGCTTGCGGGCAGGGAAGCTAGTCCAGCGGCTCGGGCTCGAGCGCGATGTTCTTTTCGCCGGCGGCTTTCTTCTCGGCGTATTTCTTCATCCACGCTTCCCAACTTTTTCCGGCTGCGGTGTCGCGTCCGGTGAAGGCCAGGGCGGCGATGTCGGCGTAGGAGATCGCAATTTTCTCGCTGGCGTTCTTGGGATAAAGACGGACTAACGAGTCTTTCAGCGTTGCTGCGGTGCGGCGATCGAAGAGGTAGCCTTCGATTTTGGACCCGTCTTTGCGGGTGATGGTTACGTCGCCGCGATAGTCGAAGGCCTTTTCCAGAGCTTGCCGGAGTTCTTCTTCGCCCGCCAGGGCGGGGATCCAGCCTTCGAGTTGTTCGTGTTTCGTACCGGGGGCGAGTTCTAGAGAGTCGGGGTTAGCCGCTCCGATGTGTGGCGCCGCGGTTGCGGATTCGTGGTCAAGATGTCCGGCTTCTTTGCCTGTCATATGACTTCCGGGGACTGTGCCGAGGCTGCCGGGCTTTACCCGGCTAAACACCCGAGAGCGGCTGTCTCCACATGAGCGTTTCTGATCCGCCGGTCTTGCCCTACGCGCGTGTCTCTTGCAGTGACTCGTTGGGCGTCCCGATCTGAACCAGCGGATGCACTGGTGCCGCGGGCTCGTCCAGCATCTTCAGCGCGGATTTGTCGTTGTAACTGCTGAACAGTGTGCCCTTCACGGTAGCCAGGAACCCGCCGAGCGAGCTGAAGGTCGCATTCACCGCCGAAGCTTCATAACCGCTATGCACCATACAATTCGCGCATGCCGGGTTGCCGGACTCTGTGCCGTAGTTGCTCCAATTTGTAGTTGCGAGCAGTTCGGCGAAAGTCTCGGCGTAACCATCTTGCAGTAAGTAGCAGGGCTTCTGCCATCCGAAAATGTTGAACGTCGGCATGCCCCAGGGAGTGCAGGGGTAGGTCTTCTTCCCCATCAGAAATTCTAAGAACAGGGGCGACAGATTGAACTTCCAGTTCTTCTTGCGGTTCGAGAGAATCGCGCGGAACATGCGGCGAGTTCGAGCGCGTCCGAGGAAATGTTTCTGGTCGGGCGCCTTGTCGTAGGAGTAGCCGGGCGAGAGCATCATCCCCTCAACGCCCAGGTCCATCATTTCATCGAAGAAGGCGCGAACCGATTTCGCATCGGCGCCGTCGAACAGCGTGGTGTTGGTAGTGACGCGGAAGCCGCGCTTCAGGGCTTCTTTGACGGCTTCTACAGCGATTTCGTATCCGCCTTCGCGGCAGACGGCGAGATCGTGCTCTTCGCGCTGTCCGTCGAGGTGGACGCTGAAGGTGAGGTATTTGCTGGGCTTGAAGAGATGAATCTTTTCCTTCAGCAGCAGCGCGTTGGTGCAAAGATAGATATATTTCTTGCGGGCGACCAGGCCTTCGACAATCTCGCCGATCTGCGGATGCATCAGCGGCTCGCCGCCGGGGATCGAAACCATGGGGGCACCACACTCATCGACCGCGCGGAAGCATTCTTCGGGCGTCAGGTCCTTCCTTAAGATGTGGGCGGGATATTGGATCTTGCCGCACCCGGCGCAGGCCAGGTTGCAGCGGAACAGCGGCTCAAGCATGAGCACCAGCGGGTATTGCTTCCGGCCGGCAAGCTTCTGCCGGAGGACATAGGACGAGACCGTCCACATTTGTGAGACTGGAACTGGCATATGCTGGTCTGCTGCTATTTTATCAGGGTTGGCGGATGGTTGCTGCCCAGGGGAGTATCTTGCAGAGGACGCATGGGTTGCTGCCACGGTGGCTGAACAGTTTGCTCAAAAACCCTATTTTGGGTTGTTCAGCGCTTTCGGCGCTACGATAAAGCCTTTCTATTCAGAATTTTTATCACCATGGAGACAAAATGAACCGACGATCATTTCTTGAGTTGGCTAAGCTGGCTGGAGTAGCGGTGGGGCTTGGTTCCCGGGCGGCGTTCGGGGCGGTCCCAGGGGGTCAGGACAAAGTGGCAGGGTCGGCTCCGTCCGAGCATCCGGCGAAGGGTGCTGGGCGGATGGCGAATCTGCATCCGCCAGAGGCCGGATCTCCTGAGACGATTCTACTCAAAGATTACCGGCCGCAGTCTATTTACAAGATCCCGGTGACGGAGGTTCCCAAGGCGAAGTATCCGATCATCGACATGCACTCCCATCCATACGCGAAAACTGCCGGGCAAATCGACGAATGGATCCGGAACATGGACGAAGTTGGCGTGCAGAAGACGATTATCTTGACTATGGCGACGGGCGCGGAATTTGACGAGATCCTGCGCAAGTATTCGAAGTTTCCGGAACGATTTGAAGTGTGGTGCGGGTTTGATTTCACGCGGTATGACAAGGCCGGCTTCGGTCCAGCGGCCGTCAAGGAATTGGAGCGCTGCCGAAATGCCGGGGCAAGAGGCGTCGGCGAGATTCACGACAAAGGGCAAGGGCTGCGGTCGGGAAAGTCGAAAACGGCGGGAATGCATCCGGACGATCCGCGGGTGGATGCACTGTTTGAAAAATGCGGAGAGCTGGGAATGCCGATCAGCCTGCACGTCGCCGACCCGATCTGGATGTATCAGAAAATGGACAAGCACAATGATGGGTTGATGAACGCCTACCAATGGAGGCTGGACAACCAGCCGGGTATTGTTGGGCTCTCAGGGATGGTCGATATCTTCGAACGAACCCTGGCCCGACATCGCAACACAGCGTTCATCGCCTGTCACTTTATGAACCTGGATTACGATCTGGCCCGGCTGGGCGAGGTGCTGGAGCGGAATCCGAACCTGCATGCCGATATCTCTGCCCGCTACGCGGAGACTGGGCCGATTCCCCGCTTCGCCGCGCAGTTTTATGCGAAGCATGCGGACCGGCTGGTTTACGGGACGGATATGGGCTTCGACAAGCAGATGTACCGGACGACGTTCAGAATCCTGGAGTCGCTCGACGAGCACTTTTATGAGGTCGACCAGTTTTCGTATCACTGGAGCTTGAACGGGTTTGGGCTGAGTGATGAGATTTTGAAGCAGGTTTATCACGAGAACGCGTCCAAGTTGCTGGCTGGGCGAAAAGCTTAAGCTGTCAAATGCTTTGTCCTGAACGCGATTTTGCGCGAAAGACCTCTGCACTTTGCCGCCGACCCTCCGTGTGCTGGAGTTGCATAAGTCCTGAGGCCCGCAAACAGCGCGGGCCTCGGGATGACAACGGTCGCGGCAAGTAAATCGACAATCCAAAACCAACAGCCTACAATCGGCGCATGGGCAGCTTGGGCCAGCAGCCTCCGGTGGTGGAAGAGCGCGACTCCAGCCGCGCGATTATTTTTGTTGCGGTGGCTGTCGTGATTGCGGTCATGTTGGGGACTGCATTTCTGCTGCGCCAGCCTCCGAAGGCTGAGAGAGCTATCTCGCCCTACATTGCCAGCCTGAAGTTTTCCAATTTCAAGATGAGCGCCGCCGAGAATTTCATCGGCGCGACGGTCAGCTACATCGATGGCTCAATCTCGAACTCCAGCGACAAAACTGTGACTCACGTGGTCGTCGAAGTCGTTTTCAAGGATTCGATGGGGCAACTGGCGCAGCGCGAAGAAGTGCCTCTGCGCGTGCTTCAGACAAGCGGTCCGTATCCAGACGCGGTGGATCTCAGCGCTTCGCCACTGGCTCCCGGCCAGACGGAAACTTTCCGCTTGACCTTCGATAGCATTTCCGCGCAGTGGAACCGCCAGTATCCGGAGATTCGGGTTGCGGACGTCACGGTAAAGTAGATTCGTTCTTCTCGATCCTCGCTACAATTGCGTCGTGCCAGATACAAAACCATTTCGACTGACAGAGTCTGTCAAGGCTGCGGGATGCGCGTCTAAGCTGAGTCCGGCGGCGCTCGATCAGGTGCTGGGGAAGTTGCCTCGCCAGCATGATCCGAATGTCCTGGTCGGCTTCGATCACGCCGACGACGCCGGCGTGTATTTGATTTCGCCCGATCAGGCTCTGGTGCAGACAGTCGATTTTTTTACGCCGATCGTCGACGATCCCTACACCTTCGGGCAGATCGCGGCGACCAACGCTCTGAGTGATGTTTATGCCATGGGTGGAAAGCCGCTCACCTCGCTGGCTCTCGTATGTTTTCCGGAGAAGGCCGATCTGGAGATTCTCGAGCGCATTCTGGCCGGCGGCCTGTCGAAGATGATCGAAGCCGGATGCACAGTGGTCGGCGGGCACAGCATCCGCGACGAAGAGACGAAGTTCGGATACTCCGTGACGGGAGTGGTTCATCCCGGGAAGATTCTGGCGAATAAAGGTGCGAAGCCTGGGGACGCGCTCCTATTCACCAAGCGAATCGGCACAGGCGTGATCTCGACCGCGATCAAGCGTGGAAAAGCCGAACCAACATGGATTGAGGCCGCCGTTCGTTCGATGACGACTTTGAACAAGCGCGCCGCGGAAGTAATCACTGGCGGCAATTTTCGCGTGAATGCCATGACCGACGTGACCGGATTCAGCATGATCGGGCATGCGCGCGAAATGGTGCTCGCATCCGATGTGTCGATCGTTCTTCATACAAAACAAATTCCGCTGATCGAAGGCGCACTGGAGTGTGTTCGTGCCGGATACATTCCCGGCGGACTCAAGAACAACCGCGACTTCGCCGAATGCCTGGTGGAATACAACGACGGCGTTCCCGGGGATATTCGAGCATTACTGTTCGATCCCCAGACCGCAGGAGGCTTGCTGATTTCTGCCCCGGATTCGGGGCCGCTGCATGCGAGCTCTCAATGATGCAGGGGTTGCGGCCGTGCAGATCGGCGAGGTCTTGGAGAATGGCAGACCTCGCATTCGAGTTTCGTTATAGGGCTGTGCGGGCGAATCCGCCGCGCCACGCCAGCTTTATTTAGCGTTTAGAAGTTCCCAGATTTTCGCAAGATGATGGTCGTCGTGTTCGGCTACGAAATACAGATGATCTACTAACCGCATCGGAGTCTTCAGACGCGGATGCGGAATTGCCCGGGCAAACAGGGATGCATCCAGCCCGTCCACTCGCTGTACCAGCTTGTTTCTCGCTTCGCGGAACCCGGTCAGAATCTCTTCCAGCGGGCGCGCGTTGTGGTTGGCTTCGTCAGTCTTGCGATTCTTCAGGTCTGTGGGTGTGAGTTCGCCGCTGGCCGCCACATAGTCGCCCACTCGCGCCAGCCACAGTGGCTCCAGGTCCAGCATGTGACCGGTGTGTTCCTGCGCTGACCACTTTTCTGCCGGCTTCCTGATAAGGATTTCGTGAGCGCGTCCGCGTAACGCCTCATCCAGTCTTGCCGGAGTGCCGCGCAAACGCGCGAGCAGATTGGGATGAAGGTCCATCGGAAAAGAAAACTCAAACTTGCGTTCAAACCAAACTGGGACCTGACTCATAGATTTCCGCCGATCAGAGGAATAGATCCAACAGACGGAAGGATGCGCAGGCGCGTCCGCGGGACTCACGAATTCCTGTCATAGCTCGCCAGAAGTCGCGCATCTCTTACAATGGGTTGGTTCGGTTATGCGAGGGCGAGGAGCCATTATGAAAACTCGTGAACTTGGTCGCAGCGGTCTGAAAGTCTCAGCTCAGGGGCTGGGATGCATGGGCATGTCGGAGTTTTACACTGGATTCGATGATGCGGAGTCCATCGCGACAATTCATCGCGCGCTCGAGCTGGGCATTTATTTTCTCGACACGGCGGACGTTTACGGCCCGCACAAGAATGAAGTTTTGGTCGGGCACGCGATCAAGGGCAAGCGCGACAAAGTTGTGCTGGCAACGAAGTTTGGAATCGTGCGGGACCCGGCGAATCCCAAGGTTCGCGGCGTAAGCGGCAAGGCCGACTACGTGCGCCAGTCCTGCGAGGCCAGCCTGCGGCGGCTCGGCGTCGAGACAATCGATCTTTATTACCAGCATCGCGTCGATCCCGCGACGCCGATCGAAGAGACGGTCGGCGCCATGGCTGAGCTGGTGAAGCAAGGCAAGGTGCGATATCTCGGACTCTCCGAGGCTGCGCCGCAGACATTGCGGCGCGCAGTGAAAGTCCATCCGATTGCCGCGCTGCAAACCGAATATTCGCTGTGGTCGCGCGATCCGGAGGGCGAACTTCTGGCGACCTGCCGCGAGCTTGGAATCGGCTTTGTCGCTTACAGCCCGCTGGGCCGCGGATTTTTGACCGGACAGTTTCGTAAATTCGAAGATCTGCCGGCAGATGACTATCGACGGAATAGTCCGCGCTTTCAGGGGAATAATTTTCCGAAGAATCTCGATCTGGTGCGGCACGTGGAAGAACTCGCTCGCGAAAAGGGATGCACCGCTTCGCAATTGGCGCTGGCCTGGGTCCTGGCGCAGGGAAATGATGTCGTTCCAATTCCGGGGACCAAGCGGCGAAAGTATCTGGAAGAAAACGCTGCGGCGGATTCGATCCCGCTGACCAAGGAAGACTTGCGGCGGATCGACGAAGTGTTTCCTGCGGCGGCAGCCGCAGGGGAGCGTTATCCCGAACACATGATGGGGCTGATCAATGGATAGCAGCTTTGATGTCCAGGGAGACAACTAACATGCCGGCACAGTCTCAAGAAGTGACAGCCAATCATTCAGCGACCGTGATTCGTCGCGCTACTCCTGCCGATGCGGGGGCGTGCGGAAGAATCTGTTACGAAGCTTTTACGACGCTCTCCGACAAGCACAACTTCCCGCGGGATTTTCCATCTCCCGAAGTTGCCACGCATATTCTCTCGATCATGTTCTCGCATCCATCATTTTTCTGCGTGGTGGCTGAACGCGACAACAAGATCATCGGAAGCAACTGCCTGGACGAGAGGGGCGTGATTGCCGGCGTAGGGCCGATCACCATTGACCCCAGCACACAAAACCGCAGCGCGGGCCGCCAGCTCATGCAAGCGGCCATGACACGTGCGATGGAGAGGAAGTCGGCGGGAGTGCGCCTGGTACAGGCGGCATATCACAATCGCTCTCTGTCACTCTATGCGAAGTTGGGATTCGTGGTGCGCGAACCGCTGGCCTGTTTGCAGGGTCCGGCAATTCAGAAAACACTTCCGGGATATCAGGTCCGGACGGCACGCCAGAGCGACCTCTCGATTTGCAATGAACTCTGCGTGAGAGTTCATGGGCACGACCGGGGCGGAGAGCTCAGCGACGCGATTCAGCAGGGGACAGCCGTGGTCGCTGAATCAGATGGCGTCATTAAGGCCTACGCTTCGTCGATCGCCTTCTTCGGTCATGCGGTAGGCGAGTCGAATCAGGACCTGCAAACGCTGCTGGCTGCGGCCAAAGAGTTTCAAGGTTCAGGGATTCTGGTCCCAACTCGCAATGCGGAACTGTTCCGCTGGTGCCTCGAGAACGGACTTCGCGTCGTCCAGCCCATGACGTTGATGACGACTGGGCTCTACAACGAACCGGCCGGCGCGTACCTGCCCTCGATTCTGTTTTAGCGGACCCCCGCACTCTACTGAAGCAGCGTGCCTCCGTTGCCATTGGTGGGATCGGCTTCCGGTGCCAGGACTACGGCTGCCGCTACTCGGTCGCCGGGTTCCAGGTGCAGCAGGCGGACGCCTTGCGCTACGCGTCCCGATTCGCGGATTGTGGTTGAATCCATGCGGATAATTTTTCCGTAGTGGCTGATCAACATGACTTCGGAAGATTCGTCCACCTGCGCGATGCCGACTACTTTGCCTACGCGCTCGGTTGTCTTGACGTTGATTACGCCTTTGCCGCCGCGGTTGGTGAGGCGGTATTCGTCGGCAGCGGTGCGCTTGCCGTATCCGTTCTCGGTCACCGAGAGGATCAGGCTGCCCTTTACGGTTACGTCGATCGGTTCGGCCTCGGCGCCTTCTTCTGCCTTGGGTGGCACTGCCTGCGCGGGCGCGTCGCCAGCGGCACTGGATGGGGTTGCTCCCGGTTTTGTCGTTGTGGCCATGCCGACCACGTAGTCGCCGCTGTCCAGGTCGATTCCCCAGACTCCGTAGGCGCCGCGGCCCATGGGGCGGACGTGGCTTTCGTCGAAGCGGACGGCCATACCCTCGTGCGACGCGATAAATACGATCTGATTGCCGTCGGTGATACGCGCAGTCACCAGCTCGTCACCTTCTTCGATGGCGATGGCGTTGATGCCGTTCGAGCGCACGTGCATGAATTCGCGCAAGGCCGACTTTTTTACCAGGCCTTTGCGGGTGGCGAAGAATACGTACTTGTTCTCTTCTTCGAGTTTGCGCACGGCCAGCATGGTCTTGACCGTTTCGCCGGGCTGCAGGCCGATCAGGTTGCCGACGTGTTTGCCCTTTCCAGCGGCGCTGACGTCGGGAATCTCGTAGACCTTGAGCCAGTAGACGCGGCCCTTGTTGGTGAAGATCAGAATGTAGGCGTGCGTCGATGCGATGAAGAGATGCTCGACAAAATCCTCGTCGCGCGTCTTCATGCCGGTGCGGCCCGTGCCTCCGCGGCGCTGCATGCGGTAGGTCGAGATCGGAGTCCGCTTCATGTAGCCGGAGTGGCTGACAGTGACGGCGACCTGTTCGTCTGCGATCAGGTCTTCGAGGACAATTTCCGCAGCTTCGTCTTCGATGCGGGTGCGGCGGTCGTCTCCGTAGAGCTTCTTAGCCTCTTCCAGCTCTTTGATGATGACGTTCCGCAGCTTCTTCTCGGAGCCCAGGATCGATTCGTACTCTGTGATATCGTCGCGGACTTCTTTCAGTTCGTTGCCGATCTCGTCGATTGAAAGCTTAGTCAGGCGATGCAACTGCAGTTCGAGGATCGCGTCGGCCTGCTTCGCTGTGAAAGGCTTCTCCGGAGCGAGCTTGGGAGCGCGGCCGGTGGTGTTGATGTCGATTTTCTTGCCGCCAAAGTAGGCGACCAGGTTTTCGCGGGCGTCGCCGCGGTTGGCGCTGCCGCGGATGATCGCGATCACATTGTCGAGATGCTCCAGCGCAGTGAGATAGCCTTCGAGAATGTGCTCGCGGTCTTTCGCCTTTTGCAGCAAGTAAGCGGTGCGGCGGCGGACCACGTCAACGCGGTGCTCGATGAAATATTTGATGGTCTGAATGATCCCCATCTCGCGGGGCTGTCCATTCACGACCGCCAACAGGATCATCGAGAAGCTTTCCTGCATCTGCGTGTGCTTGAAGAGCTGATTGAGGACGATCTGGGGTTCTGCTCCGCGCTTGAGTTCGACGACGATGCGCATGCCGTCGCGATCGCTTTCGTCACGCACGTCCGAGATGTCTTCAATTTCCTTGTCGTTGACCAGCTGCGCGATCCGCTTGATCAGGACCGACTTGTTCACCTGGTAGGGAATTTCGGTGACGATGATGGCTTCGCGGTCTTTGCCGAAAGTCTCGATGGCGGCGTTGGCGCGCATCATGAAACGTCCGCGGCCAGTGCGGTAAGCTTCGAAAATTCCAGCGCGGCCGTGGATGATTCCGGCGGTCGGGAAGTCGGGGCCCTGGACGTCCTTCAGAATCTCGGCCAGCTGCGCGTTCGGATTGTTGATCAGCGTGATCGTTGCGTTGATGATCTCAGTCAGGTTGTGCGGCGGAATTTTCGTCGCCATGCCGACGGCGATTCCGTCGGAGCCGTTAACCAGAAGATTCGGAATGCGGGCGGGCAGTACGTCAGGCTCAACTTCGCTGCCGTCGTAGTTAGGATGAAAGTCGACAGTATCTTTGTCGAGATCTTCGAGCAGCGCAGTAGAAACCGGAGCTAGTTTTGCTTCAGTGTAACGATCGGCCGCGGGCGGGTCTCCGTCAACCGAGCCGAAGTTTCCCTGCCCAAAAATCAGTGGATAACGCAGACTCCAGTTTTGAGCCAGACGGACCAACGCGTCGTAAACCGCGAGATTGCCATGAGGGTGATACTTGCCCATGACTTCTCCGACGATCCTGGCGCACTTGCGCGTAGCGCGATTCGGCTGCAGCCCCATCTGCGCCATCGTGTACAAAATTCTGCGGTGGACGGGCTTTAGTCCGTCGCGAACGTCGGGCAGCGCGCGGCCGATGATCACCGACATGGAGTAGTCGAGATACGACCGCTTCATCTCCTCTTCAATGTTGACGGGGTGAATATTCAACGCGCCGGGGCCATCGCCGCCGGGCGGAGGAGTGAGGGGAAGTTCGGGGTTTTGATCGTCAGCCATGCTTTTAGCTCTCAGCTGTCAGCTTTTGGCCGTCAGCTCAAAAACACAAAATTCGGCGCTGCGTGAAACAGCTGTAACTGGTTGCATTTACAGGATGTTATGTGCTCTTGGGACGAAGACAATTATACCACGGTTTGGGACTCTCTGGGCCGGAGTGTTGACCGGGTTGAGGCTGGGTTGGGGCTTTTGTTCCGAGTTGGGAAATCCACGGGAATTGATCGCGATTTTAGGTTGCTCGTCACTGACATTGCTCCAGATGCCTGCTAGGTTCCGAAGCGATGAAGCGCATTCCCTCGCGCATACCCTCGCTGGATGGCATGCGCGCTGTTTCGATTTCGCTGGTGGTCGCGGGACACTGGGCGGAATTGCGTTATCACTCCGACGTCGCGGGTGCGTTTGCAAATCTGGGAGTACGAATCTTTTTCATCATCTCAGGATTCCTCATCACTACACTATTGCTGAAGGAGCATGCGAAGACTTCGACAATCGGCTTGCGAGAATTCTATGCGCGGCGAGCTTACCGGATTTTGCCTGCTGCGATGGCGTTCATGCTGCCCGTGTTCGTGATCTTCTGGCACGAACTGCGCTGGTATCACATGGCGGCGGCCGCGCTGTATCTGGCGAATTTTGACTGGACGCATCCCTGGTTTCTCGGGCATTTGTGGTCGCTTAGCGTTGAGGAGCAATTTTATTTTCTGTGGCCTGGCGTGCTGAAGAGATGGTACCGGCACCGCGTGGCGATACTGGCGGGAGTCGTGGCATTGGCTCCCGTTTATCGCGTCGCCTGTCATGTCCTGGGGTTGCATGGGAAGGCGGATGAAACATTTCCAGCAGTAGCGGATGTTTTGGCGATTGGCTGTTTGCTTGCGATTTTCGCGGCGCGACTGCCGGCACGTTTCGCGAAACCCGGGCCGCGGCTGGCCTGCATGATGGTTCTCCTGGTGGTGCTCGTGCCCGTGTATGTGGGGTTGTTGCATTTTCGTGTTACGCCGCTGTTGCTGTTCGTGCTTTGGCCAATAATGCATCTTTCGATTGCAGGATTGTTGTTGCACGTAGTCGAGAGACCGTATTGGATTTTGAATGTACGTCCCGTGGCGTGGTTGGGGAAGATCAGTTACAGCTTGTATTTGTGGCAGCAGTTGTTTGTGTACGGCAATCATCCCAAGCCGTGGTATTACGTGTTTCTCGCGGTGAGCCTGGCGAGTGCTTCTTACTATTTCGTGGAGCAGCCGATGTTGCGGATCAGGGAGCGGAGAGCCGCTGCCCGGAAAATGGAACCCACGTTAGCGGCCGCGGCTTGAGCAGGCTGCGAAGATAATCGTCTGGAAGACCATATCGCAGCCCGCCGGCGCGAACGCTTTTCCAGGTCGCGATATTCACCTTCCTGCTAGAAAATAAACTTCAGCGCCAGTTGAATCTGTCTCGGCGCATAGGCCGCATTTGGCTTCATGAAATTGCTGGGCAGATCGTAATAACCGGGGTAAGGCGCGATATTGGCCGTCACCGAACTTTGTACAAACGTACTCGCGTTTGCCACCAGCCCGTTCGAAGTGATGGCAACGCGCTGGTTATCTCGATTCAGAAGATTGAATGACTCCGCCACCAGATTAATTTTGTAACGCTCGTGTAGCCGGATCGTTCGTGTTACCCGCAAATCCGTTGTCCCATAGTCGGGTCCGGTAAATGCGTTCCGGGTGTAGCCGGGCAGCCGATCATTCAAATCGTTGCCGTCCTGGTTAGGATCGCCCGACACCGTCGCATTCACAGGACGCCCAGTCCCAAAATTGACGACGCTGGAAAATTTCCAGTCATTGAACATGTGCCCAAGAAATTCATGCCCGCGATGAAACAGCCGTGGCTCGGCGGAGAACGCCGCCGTTAGCCGGTGCCGCTGATCGGTGACGCTCGGCCCACGTTCGGCGTTCGGATCGTAGGAATTCTGCACGGTCGCGGGTTGACCGGCCACCAGCGCGTCCTGCCCATCGTCGATGGCATGAGCCCACGTATAGGAGATTCGCAGATAGCTTCCCCGGGCCACGCGGCGGTTGATCGAGAACGTGGCGCCGTCATACTGGCTGGAGGCCGCGCTCTGGAATTCGTCGATCGCCCCCAGATTCGCGATCGGCCGTCCCAGGGGATTGATGCAGGGCGGAAACGCGCAAGTCAGCGATCGCGCAAATTGCCACGTCGCAAAAGAATCGACCGTGTAATATCCGCCCTGAAAAATCGACCCTGTCGAATCGAAGATCGGATAGGTCGCTACCGTCGGCGGCGGCAGATTCACGTCGAGTGCGCGAATCAGGTGTTCGCCGCGAACATTCAGCAGCGAAATGATGACCGTCGTGTGCCCCACGACTTCCTTCTCGAACGTAACGCTGGCCTGCTGCACCCGCGGAGTCACAAAGTTCGGAGCGAAAGCCGAAACTTCGTTTGTGACTCCCTGCGTGAATCCCGCAGGCAATGCGCAGACCGCCGCATTGGCCGCGCACGTTACCAGCGGATTCGGATACGTCGGGAACACCTGATGGTCGTAGTAATCCGTATTGTTGAGAAAAACCTGCGCGTCGGTGATCCCGTTCTCGGTCGCAACCACTGAGTTGTAAATCTGTGGAATGCGCACAAAGAAAATTCCGTATCCGGCGCGCACCACCAGCGGATGAGCCTTGCCAAACGAATACGCCAGACCCGCGCGCGGCGCAAAATTATAGGGCTGAAACGGAACCTTCCCCGATGGCGGAAACAGCGGGTTCGCAAGCAATCCCACTTTCGTGAAAGTCTGCAGATCCCAGCGCACGCCCAGGTTCAGCGCCAGGTGATCCGTCACCCGCATCGTGTCCTGCGCGAACGCTGCATATTCATTGGTATTCGGATGCGACGCCGCGCTCCCAAAGTTCTGCAGATAGTAGTGTGGCACCTCATGCGCATAGGCCCGCAGCGGCGAAAGTTCGAGCCCTGACTCCATTGGCTCATAAGTAAATGGATCTACCTTGATCGGATAGAAAAGAAATTCCCCACTCTGCTGGCTGGGAAAGAAATCGTAGATCTGCGTCAACAACGCGTCGCCGCCGAATTTCCACGAATTCCGTCGCCCATCGAAACTCAAAGTTTCAGAGATGTGCACGCGATTTTCCCGCGTCTGCCTGGGCAGCAAATCCGATCGCCCGATGCCGTCCATGATCGTGGGAATCTCCACCAGCACGTTGCTCGTATTGCTGTATGACTGCTGCACATCGCGCGAGAACTGCGCCCGCAGCAGGCTGATCCAGCGCTGCGACAAGCCCGATGTCAGCGAGATCGCCCCAGTCTCGGTGGCAACGGTTTCCTGTCCGTTATCGCTGATCGAGTCATAGGTCACGGGGCTCGTTGGATCGAGAAACACATTGTTCGCTCCCCAATACCGCGTCGTATTTACCCGCAGGGTAAGCTGCTCTCGCGGCGTGAGATTGATGTCGAGCTTGCCGTACGCGGAATTTCCAATCTGCGCCGCCGGATACTCTCCCGCCAGCGAAGTCAGCTGTCCCGCAGCTGCAAACACCAGCGCCTCGTCGGTCGAATCGTAATCCCCTGGCGTATAGGGCCCGGTACTGGCTTGCGGCACGACCTGCGAACTGCCATCGAGAAATTCGACCACATTCGGAGAATGAAAAAGATGCTGATCGAATCCGGCAAAAAAGAACACCTTATTTCTCTTCAGCGGGCCGCCGATCGTGCCTCCACCCTGCTGCTGCCGATTGTGCGGCTTGAACGCCAGAAACGGATCGGTCGCCCCGAACGAACTGTCGCGCAGATAGTAAAACGCTGTTCCGTGCAGATGATTCGATCCCGACTTCGTCACGACATTGACGACAGCGCCGCCCGACCGCCCAAGGTCCGCTCCGTATGCATTCGATGACACGCGAAATTCCTGCACCGTCTCGGTTGAAAATTCATACGGAGCGCGATATCGCCCACGTGCCTGCGCAAAAAATGCGTTGTTGTAGTCGCCGCCATCAACCAGAAAACTGTTCTGAAATCCGCGAATCCCGCCGAACGACAGATCGCCGTTGGTCGACGAAGTCAGGCTGCGCGGATCTTGCGTCACTCCCGGAGACAGCAGCATCAAGTCCGAAAAGCGCCGTCCATTGAGCGGCAGGTCGGACAAGGCGCGCTCGTCCAGCACTGTGGATACTGCGCTGGCTTGGGTATCGACCAGCGCCGGAGCGTCCGACACCGTGACGTTTTCATGCGCGCCCGCAACCGTGAGCCGGAATTCCAGTTCTGCCACGCCGCCGACATCCACATGTAGCTGGGGAGTGACCTGCGGCGACATGCCCTCCGCGACCACGCGCGCTGAATAGTCTCCTGGCGGAAGCAAGTCAAGGGCGAACCTGCCCTCGGCGTCGCTAATCGCGGTGTAGCGCACTCCGGTGCCGGTATTAACGATTGCAACCTGCGCCCGGGCAACGCGGCCGCCAGTCGCATCGACAACCGTGCCATGAATCGCTCCCGTGGCTGCGTCTTGCGCCGCACACCGAGGGGGCATGCTGCCCACGAAAACAATAAGAGTGAAGAAATAGGACCAGCGCGTCCGAAACATAAGGGTGCCCCTGCACAAGGATCGATCTCTCGGAGGGCGAACCCGTAGCGCGTTAACCGGACGCGAGACGGTGTATTCCAGAACTAAAGATTAGGATCAAAGAGCCGGAGGACGCATCCTAAGATTCGCGCCTCCGGCAAGCCTTCTCCGCAACCTAAGGAGAGCCACTTTTTGTATAGCATGTAAGAGGTGAAGAACTCTGTGATGAGGCCGAGTCTTTTTTGAAACCGTTCCCGGAGTGGGAACTGAGCTTCGGGGAGTGGGTCAGTTTGTCCTTTACACCACTATGTCATCCTGAGCGCAGCCGTTTTTCAGGCGTAGCGAAGAGCCTGCCCTGAGCCTGCCGAAGAGATCTCCCGCTTAACCGGCCCAGCGCGTAAGCCAAACTGCACCACTACCGACCGAGCACCTCATTATCTCGAACCGTGATTAAAATGCTATCTTCTAAGTTTCTCTGATCAGCATGATTCGCTCCTATAAAGGCATCCGGCCCACGATCCCCGCGACCTGCTATGTCGATGAATCGGCGCAGATCATCGGCAACGTCGTCCTCGGCGAGCACGCCTCGCATTTGGATGAACGCCGTCCTCCGCGGTGATGTACACGAGATCCGCATCGGCGCCAACACAAATATTCAGGACAACAGCGTCCTCCACGGCATGAAGCAGCAATGGGGCGTCTATCTCGGCGACTACGTCACGGTGGGCCATTCAGTCACGCTGCACGGTTGCGCAATCGAAGACCGCTGCCTGATCGGCATGGGCTCAATCATCTTGAACGGGGCCAAGATCGGAGCCGGATCGATCATCGCCGCCGGCACGCTGATCCCCGAGAAGACAGTAGTCGAGCCCGGCTCGCTATGGATGGGATCTCCCGGCAAGTTCCGCCGCAAGCTCGAAACGGCCGACGAAGAATCGATCATGCGCTACGCCAACAATTATCTCGGATATAAAGAGGAGTATTTGCGGGAGAGGCAACACCCCGGCCATCGGACGAGATCTGACGAATGCGCGTCCGAGGGACGCCCTAATAGCCCGGCGTTTCAACGCCGGGTAAGCGCGACGCGAAGGAACCGTCCCGTAGGGACGGCTGATCAAGGAGATAAGGATTTCAGCCTTGCCTCCGGCACGGATTCCAACTCGTCGCCGCCCCGCCGCTGAAACGGGCGATCCTCGAACCGGCCTATGGGAGAAAGACAAACGGGACGAGACCGGAAACGAAAGACTGGAAACGTCAAATGATCAAAGCCGTCCGAGGAACCCGAGACCTGCTGCCGCCGGAAACGGCGCTGTGGAATTTCGTGGAAGCCGCGGTGCGCGACGTTTTCCGCGCCTACAACTTCCAGGAAATTCGCACGCCCATCTTCGAAGAGACGGCGCTGTTTTCCCGCGCAGTCGGCGAAGACACCGACGTGGTCTCGAAGGAAATGTACACCTGGGAAGATCGGGGCCGTGCGGCCAGCGACAACGGCCAGTCCCTCACCCTCCGGCCCGAAAACACTGCCGGTGTGGTCCGCGCCTACATCGAGCACAAACTCTGGGACCGCGGTCTCAACAAGCTCTACTACATCGGTCCGCAATTCCGTCGCGAGCGTCCGCAGAAAGGACGCTACCGGCAGTTCTATCAAATCGGCGCAGAAGTAATCGGGCCGGCGTCAGCGGGGAGTGAATCTCCCGCGCGCGATGCCGAAGTCCTGGAGATGCTGGCCACGCTGCTCGACCGCCTCGGCATCGAAGGCTGGAACCTGGAACTGAATTCCGTCGGCTCCTCGAAAGAGCGCGCAAAATTCAACGACGCGCTCCGTATTGCGATCGAGCCAGTGAAGGACAAAATGTGCGCCGATTGCCAGCGCCGCGCCGTGACGAATCCCCTGCGAGTGCTCGACTGCAAAGTTCCCGAGGATCAGCCGATCATCGAAACGCTGCCCCGCATCGCGCAGTTTCTCGACCAAGACAGCCGCCAGCACTTCCAGTCAGTCCAACAGATTCTGAAATCAGTCGGGGTCGAATTTAAAATAAACGACCGCTTGGTTCGCGGCCTCGACTACTACACACGCACCGCCTTCGAATTCACTCACGGCGCGCTGGGAGCGCAGAACGCAATCCTCGGCGGAGGCCGCTACGACGGGCTTTCTGAGGCGCTCGGCGGACCGGCCGCCCCCGGAATCGGCTTCGCCATCGGCGAAGACCGCCTCGTAATGTCGCTGCAGGAAAAAGCTCCGGCCGAAAGTGTGATCAGCAAACCTGAGGTGTACATCGCTCCGCTCGGGCCGGGCATGAACGCTGAAGCCGCGCGCCTTGCCCACGACCTGCGCCGTCACGATCTCGTGGTCGATCTTGGCGACGAAACTTTCCGTCTGAAGAAATCATTCGAAGCGGCGACGAAGGCGGCAGCGAAGTACATTCTCATTGTCGGCGAGAACGAAGTGAAGGCCGACGCGTTCGCGCTGAAGAATCTTGCGACCGGCGAGCAAGTCTCTGTGCCGCGAGCCGAACTCGCACAGAGAATAAGAAGCTAGCAGGCTGTTGTAAGCCTCGATTTGGGTGACCGATTTTGCTTGGTGCTGATTTTGTGTGGCGCTCGTTTGGTTTGCCGATTTTGCTTGGTGCTGTCTTGGGTGGCGCAGCGCTTCAGCGCTGCGATACCTGCTCAGTTCCGATATCGGCTTTAGCCGCTGAGGTCAGACTGCTGCGCACAAAATACTATTCGAACAGGAGCCATCGCATGAACTACCGCTGGTCCGCCATCCTTGTACTATGCTGCGCTGCCGCGTTTCCCGCGGCGGCCCAAACTCCGCCTGCCAAACCCCTCACTCCCTTGGAGCAAACTCTAATGGACGCCGAGAAAAACTTCGTCGCTGCGGCGAAAAAAGGCGACCCCGAATTTTTCAAAAACACTCTGGCCTCCGATTTCTCTTTCGTCAGCTTCGATGGCGAACTGGCCGGCCGTCAGGACATGATCGACCAGCTCGGCGGTGGCGGAGTCGATCTACTTCCCTACGACATGAAGGTCATATCGGTCAGCGATGACGTCGCCATCGTGACCTACGACGTCGTCCTGCGCGTTCCCGCCACCGAGGACCAGGGCCCGCCACCTCGTTACCAGCACTTCAGCACGGTGTGGGTGAAGCAAGGCGACGTCTGGAAGATGAAATTCCAGCAAATGACCGCCTCGCACTGGGGCGACTGGTAGGCGAAAGTTCTTAGGCGACGCCCGCGCCGCGAAGTCCAACCAAATCAATAGGGCCTGCGCCATCGGCTCACCACCATCCTCCTCGGGAGTCAAACCCAGTGTAGGCGCGCCATTCCCGTGGTTGACGCACGGGGGCTGTCAGTCTTAATATCGCGCCGCAGCCAGGATTTGCTCTGTCCACTGACGTTTGCACCACCGGAAATGACGGAGGCCACGTAATGAAGACGACAACAATAAATGTTCTTGCCGTATGTCTGCTGATGTCCGCCGCGGCGCTGGCGCAGATGGAAGCTCCCAAGCCCGGCGCTGAGGTGAAAAAGCTAGACGCCTTCGCCGGTTCATGGACTCTTGACGGTGACCTGAAACCCGGCCCCATGGGACCGGGCGGCAAAATAACCGAAAGTGAAAAATGCGACTGGATGCAGGGTGGCTTTTTCCTCGTTTGCCACACCGATTTCAAGAGCGCCATGGGTGACGGCACCGGCGTCTCCATCATGGGATACTCGACCGACGACAAGACCTACACCTACCGCGAGTTCAACAGCTGGGGCGAGTTCGACGACTCCAAGGGCTCGGTCGACGGCGATACCTGGACGTGGACCAACGACGAAAAAATGGGCGGCTCAACCATGAAGGGCCGCTTCACCATGAAACTCACCTCGGCGGCGTCCTACAACTTCACCTTCGAAATGTCGTCCGACGGAACCAAGTGGACCACAGTAATGGACGGCAAAGCCGCCAAAGAAAAGTAAAGCTGAGCTTCATGTGGCGACAGCCGCCCCCAGCCTGCCCTGAGCGAAGCCGAAGGGGTGTCCAGTCAAGCAAAGCTCGACCAGCTCTTAGCGTTCCCCGCCAGGAATTTCGAGCCCAAAAAGAAAACGGTCCAGGCCAGCCACCCGGACCGCTTCATACGCGAAATTCCTGTTTTGCCTTTTGTCACCGCTGAGCGGCGCAATGACTGCTTTGGCCCGACAGCACTCGCACAAGCAAGCGCCACTTTTGCCAAAGCCGGTTGCCGATTCCTGATCTTCCGATCGATGATCTTGCGATCGAAGATCCTATGATCAAAAATCCGCAACCGCTACGGTGGTCAACGGCCTTGTCTCACTGCCTCGCTCCGAAGAGCAGGCAGCGGGAGGGAAGAGGCCGCAATGCCCGGGCAACCCGTATGCGCTCGCGCGCGTTTCCGGAATGTCCCCCGGCGATTCACCCTCGAGAATCGCCAGCTGCCGCTGGCTCTGCCGCAATCATTCAGCAAACCCAGGAACTCACGTTTTCGCTGACCCCACTCTCAGACAGATTGTCGCGCCCCGCAACTACAAATATTTACAAGCTTGTGCAGAAGCTGTGGACGATGAGACTTCCCTGTGGAAGTCCGAGGAAAACTTGAGTCGAATTGCACTCATAACCCTGAGCGAAGCGCCTGGGTGTGAACTGGCAGCTGAATCCCGAGCAGATGCGAAGGATTCTGCCTGGATCGCCGACACCCATCAAGAAAAGTTTTCATTTTCCCAGTCCCGGAAAACACAAACGGCGCATGCCTGGAAGGCTTGCGCCGCGTTTTTTCTCTATATATCCAGAATATCAAATTGGTGGGGGTCAACTGGACATTTTCCAAAATTTATATTTCGATACGAATCAGTGTGTTAGCGAAAAAGGCATGCGTTTAGGGGCTTGACAAGATTTCCGCGATTCGGCGGCGGTACCCAGTTTTCAGGACGTACATGAAGGATTTCCAAGATGAACGGGAGGGGCATGCTTTTACGTCGGCGCCGACTCAGCCAACCAAACATCCTGGCTTCTCCTCTTTGGGGTTTGCCGCTCTCTGTCTTCCTACCGCAGCGGATCCCATGTCCGGCACTCCGTCGCGCTGATGGGCGCGGTCAACGGTGCGCCCACTTTGTACCGAATCACTGCGTCCGAGGTCGAACAGAAGCTTTTCGTTCCTGAACTGCTGTTGGCCGGCGTGGCAACCACAACGTATCCGTAGCATCGCTGGTTCGTGCACGTACCCTTGATCGTGAACTGGAATCCGGACTTGGTGCACCAGGCGGTGCAACTTGCGTTGCCCAGCGTGGCATCAATCAGACTCGCGTGGTCGACCGACACGGCCCCCGGCATATGAGGATCAGCACCGAGCGTCGCCAGATCGCCCGCATAGCCCCGCTGAGGATAGGTGCTCTTATAAATGACCTCTGCGGTATTCACCGTGCGCAGCATGCCGACGGCGGAGGACTCATTGGCGGCGATTCTCGCCCGCAGCAAGTTAGGAATCGCGATCGCCGCGACGACTAGGCCTGCGCCTACGTCCACTCCCCCGCTTCGGCTGGCTTCGCGAATGGCGCTTTCCTCGCCATACGCGGCAATCACCGCCGGCGATTTTTCTGCTCCCAACTGCGATATCGACTGCGCCATCTCAGGCGACAGCCGCTGCAAATTCAGCGCCGCCATGGCCATCGGATCCTCGTAAAAGAGAGCCGAGACTTCCGACAAATGGCCCGGCGGCAGTGACGCCAGAAATTTGCTGGACTTGCCCAGCGATTCACCGCTGCGGTGCAGTCGAATCGCCTCGGCCACGTCGTCGCGGCTCGAAGCGACGATCAAATATCCGTCCACAAACGCATATCCGATTTCCACCGTCTTCTGCCCGGAAGGAATGCGGAGCGTGTGATAAGTAATGCCGCCGTCCTCGATCTGCCGCGGATTGACCGGCGCAGTTGCCAGCAATGTATTCAACACTGTCTGCAGGCGCTCCGCATCGTCGGCTTTTAATATCACCTTCCACACAAATTCCGGTTGCGCAAAACGGTCGACCTCAAGAGCGATCTCTCCGCTGAGATGGGCGAGAAGATCATCGCGCAAACTAAGCCTCAATCCCTGCTCCATCTGCTCAATCCCGGCGAAGGCATTGGGATTCGAAACTGTAGCGAGGTCCCTGATGTCGTCAAAAATCTCTGCCGGATTCTTGAGCAGTACGGCAGTCGCCATCACCGCCTTGGGCGAGACAAAATCCAGACTGCCCAAAGGCCCGGGCGCCGCCAGCCAGGATGCGATTCCCTTCCGCGGACCGGTGAAGGTCAATTCCATCTGGCTCGCCGCTTGGCTGTCTACGCTCTTGTGCTCCCAGATCAAATACTTCATGTCGGCAAATCCCGAACGCCGGAAAAGTTTCTCGTTCTGATCAGTGCTGGTTGGCAGTTGCTGCAGGATGGTCTGCACATCCGCCCCTGCGACAGCCGTCGTGCCGCCTTCATAGGCTTGCATCAGTCGCTGTCCGAACGGAGTCGAAGCAAACTCGCGACTATTGCGATCGAGACGGGTATTGAAACTGCGCAGCGAGCGCAGATCGAGGGCTGCAATCACAAAATCAGGGCGCACGAGGATCACGAGGTTTTGTTCGCCCTGTGCATCGTTCGCCGCGGCCAGTTCCGCCAAGTCCAGGACCCGAACCGGCGTCTGTGATTTGCCCGCAAGCTCTTTCGACATCTGCTGCAGGAAAATTTTCAGTCCCGGCTTCCGCACTTCCGCAAGAATCAGCAGGCTGGGATCTTTCTTGTGACCTTCCGTCGCGCCCGACACGACGATCTCGTCGCCCAGGTATTGCGAGAACTGGTAGAACTTATCCAGCCCGTCCTCAATTTTGGGTCCTTCGGAAGCTATCTCGCCGCGCTGCCACCAACCGCGCAGATCCGGATTGTCTTTTACTTCTTGCTGAAAAATTGTGAGCGCCTGATGCGAAGCATTTCCGTAGTTAGGGAGCGCGGCGTAAAAAACCGTCGATTCCGGCAGCAATGGCAACAGGCGGCTCTGGCTGCGCGCCGGCGGAAATTGAACGCCATCCTGGATCTTCTTCATCAGCTGACCGAACTCGGTCAGCAACCCCGAATTCTTTTTCAACTCGTCAAGCCCCGGCACTTCAGGACCGGCGACCGGAGCCTGCGCCGAACCCGTGGCTGCGGCAAGAAGAATCATGGCGGCAAGCACCACGAACTTAAGGAGATATTGTTTGCGCTGTTGCCCGATAATTGGCGCGTATGCCATCGCTTTTGCCCCGTTTTGAAGTGACTCATAATATCCGCGTTTCTCATCTCTCGCCACGATGCAGCGGTACAACACCCTCTGTGCACTAAGGGAACACGGAAGAACGCCTCCCCTTAGTTTTGCTGCGCGTTCCGAACCCGAGACCAGCCAACAGAAGACTCTCCGAATGGTTCGACGTCCTCACTAGAGCCGGTTTGCGGATCCTCATATAAATCCGTGGCGTTCGTTCGCGTCAACCTCCCGCCGAGTCGCCGAAGATGCGGGCTACAGAATAGAATCGTTGTCCATCAACATCTTTCGCGAGAATCAAGCATGTCGACCCACTCCAAGCACCCACTGTCGAAGATTGCTGCCCTCACGGTTTTGGCGATCATTGCTGTTGGTCGGACGACCGCAGGACAGCAGAACTCAAAGCCGGCACCGCCCGCGAATTGGACGGCCGAACAGGATCATCAGAACATGATGGATCAGCTGGGCATCAAGGCGCTCCGTCCCGGTCCAAGCGGAAATGACAAGGATCCCAATCACGCCAATTACGACGAGGAAAAAGCGAACTTCTACGGCGACCTGCCCGACGCGCTCACATTGAAGAACGGACAGAAAGTGACGTCGGCGAAACAGTGGTGGGATCAGCGGCGTCCTGAGATTGTCGAAGACTTCGAGCGCGAAGTTCTGGGTCGCATTCCTCCCAACGTGCCGAAAGTGGCCTGGGAGGTGAAGAGTACAACGGATTCGAAGGCCGGCGTTTTCCCCACCGTTGAGAAGCAGTTGATCGGACACGTCGACAACTCAGCCTATCCGGCGATTAGCGTAGATATCGAGATGACACTGGTCACGCCCGGAAATGCAAAAGGTCCCGTGCCCGTGATGATCATGTTCAGCAGCGCGGCGATCCTGAAATTCCTTGCGAGCCATCCGGAATTCAAGAAGATGATGGGCAGCGATCCGCCTGCGATGGAGCAACTCATCGCCAATGGCTGGGGCTACGCACTGCTCGACACCAGCACCGTACAAGCAGACAACGGCGCGGGTCTGACGAAGGGAATCATCGGCCTCACAAATAAGGGCCAGCCTCGCAAGCCGGACGACTGGGGCGCGTTGCGGGCGTGGGGCTGGGGCGCATCGCGTGGCCTGGATTATCTGGAGACGGATAAGAGCGTGGACGCCAAGCACGTTGGCATCGAAGGCGTCTCGCGTTATGGCAAGGCCGCGCTCGTGACCATGGCGTTCGATCGTCGCTTCGCCGTGGTGCTGGTCGGATCGTCCGGGGAAGGCGGCACGAAACCGCACCGACGGAATTTCGGAGAAGCGGTCGAGAGTCTCACAGGCTCCGGCGAGTATCACTGGATGGCAGGAACTTTCCTGAAGTATGGCGCGTCCGAAGCATCGTTCGGGAGCAAGAACGCCAGCGACCTGCCGGTGGATTCAAATGAACTGATCGCGCTATGCGCGCCGCGGCCAACCTTCATCAGCTACGGCATTCCTGAAATGGGGGACGCAAAGTGGCTCGACCATCAAGGCAGCTACATGGCGACCGTGGCCGCAGGCGCGGTCTTCCGGCTATTAGGCGCAAAAGACCTTGGAGTCGGTGACGACTATCACACCGCGAAAATGCCACCAGTGAACTCAGGGCTTCTTGATGGGCAACTGGCGTGGCGGCAGCATGATGCCGGCCACACCGATGCCCCGAACTGGAAGTACTTCATCCCCTGGGCGGACAAATTCTTCGACTATCACGCGACACCTTGGCAACTCGCAGCCGATCAGCCGGTTTTTCGCACGGACGCAACCTCCCTAGGGGCTCATGCCCAGTTGCTGGCGAAGGCGAAGCAAGGCGGCATTGACGTTTACTTCGAAGGCGATTCAATCACACGAAGATGGGATGCCCTCGACTATCCAAACCTGCAGGCCAATTGGAAGCAGAATTTCTTCGGCTGGAACGCGGCTGACTTTGGATGGGGCGGTGATCGAACCCAGAATGTCCTCTGGCGCTTAGAGAACGGCGAGTTGGACGGAGTGAGCCCCAAAGTTGTGGTTCTGCTCGCCGGCACAAACAACCTCCCCGACGTGTCGGGCGCTGGCGGAGCCGAGGCAAAGGCCGATGACATTACAAAAGGCCTCCAGGCGATTCTGCGCGCGATTCAAGAGAAGGCGCCCGCGGCGACAATCATTGTGGTGGGGATCTTCCCAAGAAACGACAACATGGCGTTTGTTCCCGTCATCGACAGCATCAACCGTAAGCTCTCAGAACTCGCGGACGGCAAGAAGATTCGCTACATGAACATAAACGACAGACTGGCCGGCGCCGACGGAAAGCTCGCTGAGGGGATGATGAATCCTGACAAACTCCATCCGACCGCGAAGACCTATCAAGTCTGGGCCGATGCACTGAAGCCGATTCTTACGGAATTGCTGGGGCCGCCCGCGCCTGTGGATCATGCCCCGCCACCTACGGGCGATCCCTCTGCGAACCACTGACCGCAAACTGAGGAACTCATCGCGCAGGTGGTTTCGCCCGACTAACGACCGATTCACACGCCCGGTGAAACCACCTGTCCCAGGGAGCAGGCAGCCATCTCCCGTTGCGCCAGCTGCCGCCGGTAGCGGACATGTCGCAGGCGCGTCATCTCGACCAGCGGCTTCCATACAGGATTGACGAGGTCATGCTTGATCAGCAGGTGCCAGAAGCGGTTTGAACGCTTGTACAGATATGACATCGCGAGATACAGAGGAATCGCCTGCACCTGCTGGGGCCGACGCCTCCAGATCGAGGCGTGCGAAAACAGCCGTTGGTAGATCCATGCGTATCCGTGCTCAAGTTCTTCGGGCGTCATGTGCTTAGGTTGGAAGACGGCGTGGCCGGTGTCGTAGAGAGTCCAGTCATGATGCAGGATTCGCTTTTGCGCCTCCATCTGCTGAAACAGCGGTGTCGCCGGATATGGCGTGAGGATGTGAAACGTCGCGCATTCGAGACGGTTCTCTTCGATCCATTGCGCGGTGCGCATGAAGACTTCTTTGCGATCGTGATCGAAGCCGAGGACGAAAGATCCGTTCACCTGAATGCCGTAGTCATGCAGCATGCGCACGCGGCGGGCGTAGTCGGCCGTCTTCGGCGTCTTTTTATGCGCCTCGGCCAGGTTGTCGTCAGAGAGCGATTCGAACCCGATGAATACACCAGTGCATCCCGCCAGCGCCATGTTACGGATCAAACTAGGATCGTCGGTCACATCGATCGTGACGGCCGCGCTCCAGATCTTATTGAGAGGCCGAAGGGCGCTGCAGAGCGAATGCAGGTAGTCACGGCGCGACCCGAGGTTGTTATCGACGAAGACGGCGTAGGGCTGATCGTCAGCCTTGAACTCATCGACCACCTGTTGCGGGTGCCGCATACGATACGGCATGCGCAATCCGTCGGTCGCGAGATAACAGAAGCCGCAGCGGTTGTGGCATCCGCGCGTCGCAATCAGGCTTGTGGTGGTGAGAAAACTGTGGCGTGGCAGAATCTTACGGCGCGGCGAAGGATCGTCGCAGTAGTCATTCTCGTAGGTAGCGACGTAGCGCGGCTGAAGTGTGTTCGTCTCGGTGTCGCGCAGAATGCGCGGCCAGAGTTGTACGCCGTCGCCGAGAGCCAGCGCGTCGGCATGCGGCGCACATTCGTCCGGACACGAGAGCACATGCAGTCCACCGAAGATAACCTTCGCGCCGCGAGATCGATACCAGTCGGCCAGTTCGTATGCGCGCCTAGCAAAGGTCAGATGCACAGTGATTCCCACCACCTGCGGCATCGGACGAAACGGCGGCCGGCCGTCGAGCAAGTTCTCGTCGAAGTATTCGACGCGCCAGTGCTCGGGCGTGGTCGCGGCAAAGCTGGTCAGCGCCAGCGTCGGCGTCAGCACGTGTTTTCCGAAGCTGGCATTCGCGTCCTTGGGATAAAACGGGTTGATCAGCAAGGCGTAGTGCGGTTCGATCGGACAGCCAGGTTCGCCGGGATCGAGGGCCGGCGGGGTCATCATTTCGGGAGGGATCCAGCGCCTGCGGATGGAAGTGAGGAAGGGCTCGTGATGGTCTATCATGACGAGTACTTTATATTACAAAGTCAATGCAGTCAACATCAGGATAAAGGCTTCAAAAGGGTTTCATCCTTCGCGAAGCGAAGAGCCTGCTCTTGGGCCCGCAAGAACGCGGGTCTCAGGATGACAAGGAGATGCACTTGGGCGCTTGAGACTTAGCTCATGGTCAGAACTACTCGGAATCTTGCCTTCCCGCTAATCATCTGCTGATAAGCGTCGGCCGCTTTCTCCAGCGGATAGCGTTCAATCATCGGGCGCACGCCGCTCAGCGAACTGAAGTGCAGCGCGTCTTCGGAATCTTTGGCTGTACCGGAAGCCCATCCCTTGATTCCCTTGCTGCCGCCGATCAGCTGGAGCGGAGTCACGGTGAGAGATTCAAAACCGGCGCCCACAACCAGCAGCGTGCCGTTGGGCGCAAGACCATCGACCAACGCCGAGATTGATTTCGAATCCGGCGCCGTCGCCAGAATCACATTCGCTCCGCCAAGTTTCTGCAGCGCTGCTGCCGGAGCGCCCGCATTCGTATTCACATATTCGTGAGCGCCCAGCTTTGTGGCAAGCGGTTGCTTGTCGGCGCCTCGGCCGATCGCGACCGTGCGAAACCCCATCTGCCGTGCGTACTGGATGCCAAGATGACCCAATCCGCCGATGCCCTGCACCGCGACCAGATCTCCACCGCGTGCATGCGAATTGCGCAGCGCATTGAAGACCGTAATTCCGGCGCACATCAGCGGAGCGGCTGCGTCCGCAGGCAAATCATCGGGCATCGCGGCGACGGCCTCGGCATGGGCGATCATGTATTCAGCGTAGCCTCCGTCGGAGTGAATCGCCGTAATCTTTTCGAATTTGCAATTGACGAAATCGCCACGACGGCAGGGGTCGCATTGAAAACAATGCCCGCCATGCCATCCCACTCCAACCCGTTGGCCGGACTTCCACAGAGTGACGTCGGCCCCAAGCGCGTCAATGCGTCCGGCAATTTCATGGCCCGGCACCCGCGGATACTGAATCCCCGGCCAGAGTCCTTCTTTCACCAGCACATCGCTGTGGCAGATGCCGCAGGCTTCGACCTTGATGCGTACCTGACCCCGCCCCGGCTCGGGTATCGGACGCTCGACCACTTCGAAAGTTCCACCTGGTTTGCTGATCTGCACGGCTTTCATGGGATCCCTTTCACAGCTGAGAGGTAGAGGTTGGCGAATCTTGCAAGACGACCGTCCGCAAGGCAGGAACCGTTCTGTCTTACCTATAGATCGGAATAGCGATGACAGGGATGCAACAAATGTGAAGGCGTACAGCGGGTCAGATGGAACTGGCGGCAGCGGCCTTGGCTTCCGGGCGGGAGTTTTTTTGCTGACTACTTTTCTGTTGCAGCTCCTGAATCTTCGTGGCCAGCACTTCGGCTGAAAATGGTTTGTTCAGCAGGATTGCCTCGGTTCCGATTTTGGCGTGCTCCAAAGCTGCGGCTTCGGTGTACCCGGACATGAAGATCACTACGAAACCGGTCCGCCGGGCGCGCAGTTTCTCGACCATTTCAGGGCCGCCCATCTGCGGCATGACAATATCCGCGACCACTACGTCGATCTTCGTAGCCGTCTCGGCGACGGCCAGCGCTTCCACGCCGTTGCTCGCTTCGATCACGGTGTAGCCGAGTTTCTTCAACGATGCCGCCGCCAGCAGGCGAAGTGCAGGTTCGTCTTCCACCAGCAGCACCGTGCCCGTGCCTTTGATGGCGGCCATTGTTTTTTGTCCAGCGGCAACGGGAACTGCGCTGCTTACCGCGGGCAAGTAGACCTTGAACGTAGTGCCCACGCCGGGTTCACTGTAAACCGAAATGTGTCCCTGGCTTTGTTTGACGATGCCATACACGGTGGCGAGTCCCAGCCCGGTACCTTTGCCCTGCTCTTTGGTAGTGAAGAACGGTTCGAAGATATGTCCTTGCGTGTCTTTGCTCATCCCGCAGCCGTTGTCAGTGACTGCAATCAGGACGTAGTCGCCGGCCCGCGCATCGATGTTTGCCGCCGCGTAAGCGTCATCGAGATGGCCGGGCTGAGTTTCGATGATCAGCTTGCCTCCGCTGGGCATGGCGTCGCGCGCATTCACGGCCAAATTCATTACGACCTGTTCGAGTTGCCCTGGATCGGCCTGCACCCGGCCAATCTGGTCTGACAGGCTCGTGATCAGTTCGATGTCTTCGCCAATCAGAACCCGCAGCATTTTGACCATGTTGCGAACCGTCTGATTCGGATCGAGAATTTGCGGCTCGAGAATCTGCTTGCGGCTGAAGGCCAGCAACTGCCGCGTGAGCGCGCTCGCGCGGTCCCCGGCGCGCTTGATCTCTTCCAACTGAGGACGCGATTCGGGACTCGCCGAGTCCAGCAGCATGTCACTGTAGCCCTTGATGATCATCACCAGATTATTGAAGTCGTGGGCAACGCCGCCGGCCAGCCGTCCCACGGCCTCGAGCCGAGCTGACCGCAGCAGAGTTTCCCGGGATTGCTTCAGACTGGTGCGCATTTCCTCGAAGGCGTGTCCCAGGTCGGCGACTTCGTCATGGCCGCGAATGGGAATCTGAAAATCGAAATCACCTTTTTGCAGTTGCTGTGTACCCACCAGCAATTGCTCCAGCGGCTTCGTAATTTGCCGCGAAAGAAGGAACGCGATCAAAGCCCCGGCGAGCACTGCGACCGCGCCCAGGATCAGCAGCATGCGGTTGAGAGCGTGCAAGAAGCTGGTCGCCTGATCGTAGGACTCGAGGCAATACAGCCGCACCGGATGATCACCCGGCAGTTCTACAAAGCTCGCGAGATAGCGTTCGCCGCGAACATCAAATTCACGCACATCATTCGACGATCCAGCTTCTCGAGGCATAGCGCTTTCGAGATCGCCCCATACGTCGGGGTCCAGCGAACTCAGCAGGACCTGTCCTTGACGCTCGAAAGTAAACGCCGATTTGCCGAACGCGCCGCTGCTCAGAATGGACTCGCCCTTAATCTCGTGGCCGAGCACCATGCGGCCCAACACACGTGCTTCCGAATCTGCACCCGCAATTATGGGCACAAAGTTTACGGCGTAAAGACGGCCGCCGATGAACCACCAGTCTTCCTCGCCCTCGGAACCGTGCAGCAGAGGGCTCACCATCGCCGCCGTCACGTCTCCCCCACGCGAGTGGAGGGCGAGCATCGCGCCACTGGGATTCTCGAGGATCAGCAGGTCAGCATGACTGGTGGGGAGAATACCCTGCGAGCCGTCTTCCACGGTGAGCCGATCGTTGGTCGACATGAGAGCTTTGAGGCTGGGCTGGTTGGCGATCAACTCGGCGCTTTGCTGCGACTGTTCCCGGCGCATGCTCTCGACTTCGGCGTACACGCGTGATTCAGTACGGAGGGTTGAAGCCAGATCGGTCCGCACCTGGCTGCGCATCCGCGCCTGGACGAGCACCAGTACAGCCGCCGTCAGAAAAAACACCACCGCCAGCATGGAGACCAGCAGCTTCGTCCGCAGGTGCTTGAACGGTTTGCTTAACACACTGAATTCAAGACTAAGGGAGGGAATTGGCCCTTGCCAGACACGGTAGTAACGCAGATTTTGTGCCTCAAACCAGCAGTAACCTTGCTGCGGTTCCTTCCGTGTAGCGACAATTGTGGGGAAGCCCCATGTCTTTGTTTCTTAAGGCGGTCATCGCCCTGGTGTGCGTCGGTGCGTCTTGCGCGCTGGCGCAGGAGGCCGATCCTCGCCCGGCGGACGCCGCTCAGCCCAGCGTTAGTCAACTCAGCCAGCAATTGCAGCAGACGCGCGCCGAGTTGGCGGAGTCGAAGCGTGAGATTGAAGAACTGCGGCAGAGCGTGGAAGAGTTGCGCAAGCAGATGCAGGTGGATCATCCCCCCGAAGCAGCCGCTGCAACGCCAAGTGAACCCACCGTCGCTGCCGCGGATCAGGATGTCGGGTTCCTGGCAGCCAAGGTCGGCGAGATGCATCAGGACAAAGTCGAGAGCGCCAGCAAGTATCCGGTGAAACTTTCGGGGCTGGTGTTGTTTAATTCTTACTGGAACAACGGCATCCTCGATATTCAGGACTTGCCCAACCTCGCTCTGCCCAACTTTCCGGGCGCACCCAGGCCCGGTATTGGCGCAACCCTGCGGCAAACCATGTTTGGCATCGACGCTACCGGTCCAAAGATATTCGGGGCGCGGACTTCGGCGGGTGTGGAGATCGACTTCGGGGGCGGCAGTCCGACGACCGACTTCGGCGTGGCGACGGGTCTGGTTCGCCTTCGAACCGCAAAGATCAATCTGGACTGGCCGCACACGACGCTCACGATCGGGCAAGACAGCCCATTCTTTTCGCCTTTGTCTCCGACCTCGTATGCCACTCTGCTGGAACCGGCATTTTCATGGTCGGGAAATCTTTGGGTGTGGACTCCCGGTATCGAACTCACGCAGCGGTTTGCGTTGAACGATTCATCTGCTCTTGTTTTGCAGGGCGGATTCCTCGACCCGCTGACCGAGGAAACGCCGGAATTCGAGGGTCGGGTGCCGACCGCCGGCGAAGTATCGCGGGCTCCTGCCATGGCGGGGCGCATTGCGTTCGATCGCTCGAAGGCCAGTCGTTATCCCTTTACGATAGGATTCGCCGGGTACCGTGCCCAGCAGCAATACCAGACGTTCCCAACTGTCGCCAGCTGGACATTGAATACCGACATCAAGGCTGGGTTCGGCAGTCACTTCGAGATTTCCGGCGAGTGGTATACGGGGCAAGCGGTTGGCGGTCTCGGCGGCGGAATCTGGAGCAGTGTCATATTCCCGGAGGCAACCGAGCCTCATACCGCCATTCATCCTTTACGATCGACTGGCGGATGGGCTCAATTGAAAGTAATTCCCGCAGCGCGTTTCGAAATCAACAGCGCGTTTGGTCAGGACGAAAACTTCGGCCAGAATTTGCGGTTCTTCCCAGCGTCGTTCACCTCGGGAGGGTTTGATGTCATGCAGAAAAACCGGACCGAGCTTCTGAATCTCATTTACCGGCCGACTTCGATTCTGCTGCTGGCCATGGAGTACCGGCATTTATTCACGCTCCCGGCCAACGCGCCCGCCCATTCCGGCGATCAGATCAATCTCGCGGCGGGGGTACATTTTTGATGTCGCGGCTTCGCTTGGCGGTTTTCGTAGTGTGCGTTTGCGGATGCATCGCTGCGCAGGATATGACCTTCCGCGGACGCGTCGAGGTCGTGCATCGCTCAAAACTTAAAGCGGGCAGCTCCGACGTGGTGGTCTGGCTAAGCGCCGACCATCCGTTGCCCGCGATGGCAGCTCCGCCCGCGCGCCTGGTGCAAAAGAACAAGCGATTCTCACCGCACGTGATCGCCGTTCGTGCCGGATCGGAGATCGAATTTCCGAATCAGGATCCTTTTTTTCACGATGTGTTTTCCATCTATCGCGGAAAGCCGTTCGATCTGGGCCTGTACGAAAGCGGATCCACACGCAAGGTACGTTTTTCGCAGCCGGGAGTTTCGTACATCTTTTGCAACATCCATCCGGAGATGAGCGCGGCGGTGATTGCCGTTCCCACTCCTTACTTTGCGGTCACGGCCAGCGACGGAAGTTTTCAGATCGCCCATGTTTCCCCAGGACACTACAAGATTGAATTCTGGTATGAACTGGCGTCCGAGGGTGAGCTTGGTTCACTCGTGCACGACGTGGACATCGGCACGGACAACGCTCCCCTCGCGGTGACTCTGCATTCATCCGACATTGCGTCGCAGCAGCACTTGAATAAATACGGTCAGGAATATCCCGCAGAAAAGCCGAAGAACTACTGAGGTCGCAGTTCGGATGAGGTATGGCCGGGCGCGGGGCCGCCCTTACCTGTTTCTCTTTACCCTAACTTTTGAATAGCTGCCGCGATTCTTGGCAGCGTTGTTTCTTTTCCCAGCACTTCCAGTGTCTCGAACAGCGGTGGAGCGTTCTTGCGGCCGCAGACCGCAACGCGGACAGGCTGAAACATCTGTCCGGCCTTCACTCCTAATTCCAGCGCAGCGGCGCGCAGGGCCTGATCCAGCGGGTCGTGTTTGAATTCGACGTTCGGAAGCACAGCTTGCGCCTTCTGCAAGACTTTCAGCGCCATGGCCGCGTCTCCCTTTTGCGGAACCAGTTCGGCTGGATCGTATGGCGGCAGATGATCGACGAAAAAGAAATCCGCTGCCGTGAGCACATCGCGCAACAACTTGATGCGTTCGCGGATGAGTGGAGTAATCCGCAGCATCTTTTCGGCCGTAACGTTGGGATACGTTCCATGCACGACCGGTAGCAGGCGCTGGCTGAGCTCTTCGATCGGCAGGGCGCGAATGTGTTCGGCGTTCAGCCAGATGGATTTCGGGTCGAATGTTTCTTCACTATAGGCGACACCCAGATTACTAGCTCCGTTCGGGATGACACTGGCTGAGGAGGGGGTCTCTTCGAAGTTCACCACCGCATTTGCGCGATTGATGCCTTCCAGTGAGAACGCTTCGATCAGTTCCTGGCGGCTCATCTGCTCGCGATCATTTTTTGGCGACCAGCCCAGCAGACACAGGAAGTTAATGAACGCCTCGGGCAAAAACCCTGCGTCGCGGTAGGTCGTCACGCTCACCACCGGGCCATGCCGGCGCTTCGAAAGCTTGGTTCCATCCGGGGCAACCAGCAGCGGCAGGTGCGCAAAAATCGGCTGCGCGCTGCCGGCGGCTTCAAATATCAGGACATGCTTGAACGTGTTGGTGAGATGATCCTGGCCCCGAATTACATGACTGATGCGCAGGTCGGCGTCATCCGCGCATGAGGCCAGGTGATAGGTTGGCATGCCGTCGGAGCGCAGTAAGGCGAAGTCTTCGATGTCGGCCGCGGCCTTCGTTTGTTCGCCGTAAACCGCGTCGGCGAACCGGACAGTCCATTTTCCTTCGGAAAATCGGACAGCCGAGGTCGGTTGTCCCCACATGGTTCCATCTTGCTTCGCATCCCTGGGCACGCGAAAGCGCAGCGCAAACCGCTCTCCGGCTGCAGCGCGGCGATCGCTTTCCTGGCGCGAAAGTTCGCGCATCCCAGGATTAAACAGCCACGTTCCCTGCGCTCCCGATCTCTCGCTGTCGCCGCTGTGGGCGGGCGTAAAATCGCGATACGCCAAACCCTTCTGAAAAATAGTCTCGGCCGTCTGCCGGTGCAGCGCGAGCCGCTCGGATTGTTTGTACTGTTCGTCCCAACCCAGGCCGAGCCACTTCAAGCCTTCGAAGATCGAGTTGACCGACGCGTCGGTATTACGGCCGACGTCAGTATCGTCGAGGCGCAGGATCATCGTCCCGTTGTTTCGCTTGGCGTAGAGCCAGTTGAAAATAAACGTGCGCGCGCTGCCCACATGGAGAAATCCCGTGGGCGAAGGCGCGAAGCGCACTCGCGGCTTGCCGTGTAATTCTGGGCTCAAAGATTCGGGCATAACATCACGGTGAATAATAACCGGCGCTCAATCTCATCTTTAAATCTCTGCCGAAAAATCATCTTTGCTGAAAGGCTTTGCAGGTTGGCGCAACGATCCGGTCAGGAGATGCGTGTCTCGGCAGCGCAACGGCGACGCAGCAAGACCGAACTTCGATACTACGGGCGGCAATCCACACCGTCAAGCGACTCCACAATAACGATTTGGCGCGCAGCTTACTGATTCTATTGGAGATGAAGTCGGGTCAGTGGCCTGAAATCTTGTTGTTTTCGCAGCGCCTATGTGAAAACATTGAGACACCACTTCCCCTCGTTACCACGCGCGCGCGGAATGGGCCCTGATATCATCGGCGGCCGAATGAATAGTGTTGCCATCCCGACGATCGTGATCCCCGGCGTCGTGTCGGTTCTGCTGTTCTGCGTGTTCACTTATCTTCATGAGCAGAGCCGGCAAGCTTATTTTCGCGCCTGGCAACTGGCCTGGGCTTTCTATTCGCTGCACTACGCTCTCGATATTCTCTCGCCGTCCGTTTTCGTCTTTTTTTTCAGCGAGCTCTTGCTGGTGGCGATGGCCTTGTGCCTCTTTGTGTCCACGCGCTTAATGCGCGCCTCGTATCGCTTCCGCTGGTATGACGCGGGAGTCGGAGCGATCGGGATTTTACTCGCCAGCCTGGCGCTTCGCGGTCACTTCGTCAACGGCGCATTCCGTCTCGACGTCCAACCGACTATCAGCCTGGGGATCGGTCTGGCGGCGGTGCTGTTCTACTGTTCCGCAGTGTTCTACGTGAACGGCCACCGGCGCGGATCGCTGGCCTTCCAGGTGCTCGCGGTTGCCTTAGCCCTGTGGGCGGTGTTAATCGGGATGGGGCAGTGGCAAAGTCCGCTGATGGAGAGGTTCGGGAACGCAAGCAGGCTGTTCGGGCCGGTTCCGCAGATGCTGCTGGGCATCGCCATGGTGATGGTGTTGTTTGAGAACCAGCGCAATGCCGTGCAGGAAAATACTCTCGCTCTCTCGACTCTGGGCGTCGATCCGCGGCGGTTGCTGTTCGCCGACGATCTTGTGCCCAGCATGCAGGCTGCCCTCGATCGTGTGATGAGCGCTCTGCCGACGCGCCGAGCCGCGCTCTGCATCACGGAGCGTTGGCGCGGACTGCTGCCCTCGGTGCAGCAAGGCTTCTCGCCCCAATTTCTCGACGCGCTGGAGCGAACCGGCGCCAGCGATTACATCTGCGAACTGGCTTACCGCCAGAGCGGGATCTTTACCGTGCAAAATCTCGCGGAGATGACCGAGCCCTTCCCGGTCGGACGCGCTGGGACCTTTGCGGAATTTAAGCGGATTCTCACCGAAGCTGGTGTTCGCAATCTGACCGCGGTCACGCTGCAAACCCGGGAGCACAATTTCGGCGTCATCTTGTTTCCACATGCCGAGCGCAAGGCCTTCGGCACGTCGGGCCCGCACCTGATGGTGGGACTGGCCCTGCAACTGGGGCTTACCCTCGAAAACTACGTAGTTGGGCACGATGCGCATCGCCGCACGCAGGAATACGAACTGCTCACCGAGATCGGCAAGGCCATCAGCTCGCGCCTCGATCAGGACGAGATTTTGCGCACGATTCAAGTGGAGCTCGGTCAGATTTTCGACACCACTCACTTCTACATCGCGTTCCAGGAAACGGACGAAATCCGCTTCGAACTCGAAGTCCGGGACAATCGGTTCCTGCCCAAACGAACGCGTGAGTTGCGCAACGCTTTTACTGAGCATGTGATTCGTACTGGCGAACCGCTGCTCATCCGGAGTGATCTGGAGAAGACGCGCACGCGCCTTGGAATCACACACGTTCCCGAGCGCCCGGCCAAATGCCTGATCGCGGTTCCCATTTTTATGGGTAACAAGCCTGCCGGCGTCATGGTGGCGATGCATCCTGACCGCGAATTCGTTTTCGAGCAACGCGACCTCGATGTGCTGGTGACGGCTGCGGGTCAAGTCTCGGTCGCAGTCGAGAACGCACGCCTGTTCGCCGAAGAGCAGCGGCGTTCGCGGCAACTTGCTTTTCTGAACAATATTTCGCGGACCGCAATTTCGAGCGACGATCCTGTGCACATGTTGGGCCAGATCGTCCGCGAGATTCAGAAGAACTTCAGCTTCGATCACATCGGGATCGGCCTGCTCGACTACGGCACCAAAGAAATCGAGATCAAGGCCGAAGCCGGAGCCACTGCGCACGCCATGGGCCGACGCATTCCGCTTGGAGCCGGAATCCTGGGCCGGGTTGCCCGCACGGGCGAGCGCGCGCTGGTGCAGAACGCATTGCCCGGCAATCTGAAAGGCATCCTGCCCGATTCTCGCGCCATACTGTGCATTCCGATCACTTACGGCGAAACTCTGCTCGGCGTGCTAAACGTCGAGAGCAACAACGAAAACGCGTTCTCGCCCCAGGATGTTCTGATTCTCAATACGCTGGCCGATCTGCTCGCGACTGCACTGCACAACGCTTTCGTGTTCCAAAAGTTGCAGCAGCAATCCATTACTGACGGGCTGACAGGAATCAAGACGCGGCGGTTTTTCTGGGAGTCATTGTCCGCCGAATGGAAGCGCGCCTCGCGCTCGGGGCGGCCGTTCTCCGTTGTGCTCATCGATCTCGACAAGTTCAAAGAGGTCAACGACAGCATGGGCCATTTCGAGGGAGATCTGGTCCTGGCCCGCGTCGGCCGCTTGCTGGAGCAGAAGTCGCGGCAGTCGAATGTCGTGGCGCGCTACGGCGGCGATGAGTTTATCGTGCTCATGCCTGAAACCGGAGCCGAACAGGCCCAGGTACTGGCCGAACGCCTGCGCCAGTGGATCGTCACCGATCCGATGTTGAGCGAGCACCATATCACCGGGAGCTTCGGAGTCGGCAGCTTCCCCATGCATGGCTTTTCCATCGAAGACATTATCCGCGTGGCCGATGCCGGCATGTACGTCTCCAAGCGTTCGGGAGGAAATCTGGTTTCGACCGCGCAGGAGTTTGTCGAAGGCCAGGACTTCGCCCGCCAGCGCCAGCAGATTTCCGCCTACATTGAAGGTTTCCTGCAGCGCGAACACACCGGCCCGGAACATCTGGAAGAACTGACCACCATGTTGAGCAAGCTTTGCAGCGGAGACGATGGCTGCAATGTCTCGCTGTTGAAAGAGTCGATCGAATCCCTCAGCCGGGCCGCCGAATCACGTGAGCCGCACACCGCGGGCCATGGCGACCTGGTGGCGCGCTATTCGGAAGTCGTCGCCCGCGCTCTTGGCTTGTTATCCGAGGAAACTGCGGAACTGGTTTATGCCGCCCGCGTGCACGATGTGGGCAAGATTTTTGTTCCTGAACATATTCTCAACAAGGCGGGTCCACTGGGAGACCGCGAATTTCAACAGGTAAAGATGCACGCTCACGTCGGCGCGGAAATTCTCGCTACGATTCCGCACAGCGCAATGATGCGGGATGCGATCGAACACCACCACCAGCGCTTTGACGGCTCGGGCTATCCGGATGGTTTGCGCGGCGAGCAGATCCCGCTATGGGCGCGGATCATCGCCTTGACCGACGCCTATGCCAACATGCTGACCGAGCAGTCCGTGTCGGCTGCCCGAACTCCCGACCAGGCGCTCGACGAGCTGGCTAAGATGAGCGGCAGCGGCTTCGATGGGCTGCTGGTGCGATTGCTCATCCGCGAACTGAAGTCGGAGCGCATGTCTTCCAACACAGGAAACTGACGAACTCGGTTCGCAAAACCGTGTCATTCGGCTTATCCGAATTCGTTTTATGCGGTAGCCTAGTCAGTTATGTCGATTCCTCTGTCTCTTGATGGCAAGGTTGCGCTGATCTCCGGGGGATCGCGCGGCATCGGCGCGGCAACTGTACGGATGTTCACAGCCGCAGGTGCAAAAGTAGTCTTCAGCTACCGCAGTGCGCAGCAAGAAGCCGAAGAGTTGGCGCAGCAATGCGGATCGGCGTCGTGCCACGCTGTGGCCTGCGATTTGAAGACTCCATCCGCGGGCCGCGATCTGGTTGCGGCGACGGTTGAGCGCTTCGGACGGCTGGATATTCTCGTAGCCAATCACGGCGTCTGGCCGCCGGACGATGTGCCGATTGAGCGCATGACCGATGAACAGTGGCGCTCCACCATGTCGATCAATCTCGACGGCGTTTTCGGGCTGGTCAAATTTGGGGTCGCACAAATGAAAGCTCAACCTCGCAAGAACTCTGCCACCGGGCATATCGTCCTTATCAGCTCCACCAGCGGGCAGCGCGGCGAGGCTTTTCATTGCGACTATTCCGCGACCAAGGGAGCTGTGATCAGCATGACGAAGAGCCTTGCTTCAGAGCTGGCCTCTGACGGTGTCTACGTGAACTGCGTGGCTCCGGGCTGGGTTGACACAGACATGAGCGCCGGGGCTCTCGAAGATCCGAAGACTGGAGAGACGATCCGGCGCACGATTCCTCTCGGCCGCGTCGGCAAGCCCGAGGAGATTGCAGCGCCTGTGCTGTTCTTGTGCACCGGGCACGCCGGGTTTATTACCGGGGAAGTATTTAACGTGAATGGCGGGGCGGTGCTCGTGGGGTAGACGTGGCCGGACGCCTCTACTTTCTCCAAACCGGGGGCAGAGCCTTTAATCGCCAAGGCCGCGATGAATGGCCGCGAAGTTCGCGAAGGGAACTATCTGCTCTGCTGGGGGGGCCGGCTGGGGCTCGGTTCGATGTTTTCGGAGCCTCAAAAACGGCCTAAAAACTGCCCTCCCGAGCTTTCATTTGGCGGGTTTTCTGCATCCAAGCTGGCAGAGGAGCTTTGACTACTGCGGGCAGAAAGTCCACAAGAAACGCTACAATTCTGGTTGCGCGCAATCACTCCCACAGTTGGAATGAAACGGTTTCTCCCTATTCTGCTTTTGGTGTGCTCAGGCTGGTCCCAGAGTGCGGATCAGGCCCAGAGCACACCCACGCAACCTTCGCATCCTGCGTCCGACGCAGCGCCCGCCTCGCCCACTAAGCCAGCCACGAATATCGCCGACGAGAATGTTCGTAAAGCGAAAGCCCTGATCCAGCAGGCGCTCGAGGCTCTCGGCGGACCGGCTTATCTCAGCATTCGCGACCGCGAGCAGCAGGGACGACTCTACGGCTTCCACCACGGACGCTCCAGTGGAAACGGCGTCCTGTTCTGGAGCTTCTCTGAATTTCCCGACAAAGAACGAATCGAGATCACGAAAGAGCGCGATGTTGCCCAGCTATACGTCGGCAACAAAGGCTGGGAGCTGACCTACAAGGGCGCTCATGCCCTCGAGGAAAAAGATCTTAGCGAATACCTGCGCCGCCGCCAATTTTCTCTCGACACTCTGCTGCGAACCTGGTTCAACGATCCTGGCGTCGTGCTCCTGTACGACGGCGATATCATCGCGGCGCAGCACTCGGCGCTTCAGGTCACGTTCATCAATTCGAAAAACGAAAGCGTAGCCTTAGATTTCGACGCTGACACGCACTTGCCCATCAAGAAATCGTTCGAATGGCGCGATCCGGTCGATAGGCAAAAGAATCTGGAAGAAGAAGTCTATGAGAACTATCGCCTGGTCGGGGGGGTGATGGTGCCCTACAACATCACCCGCCTTTTCAACGGCGACATGGCCAGCGAGCGCTTTATCTTCAACGTCACCCTCAACCAGGGGCTCGACCAGACGATGTTTGACCCGAATTCCGGCTACAACCCGAACAAGCCGCAGGGCAAGCACTGAGGGTCGCCTTATCCGCGCTAACCAATTGTGCTTGAACAGGTTATGCTCATCGGGATAGTGGTTAGATTCCTGGTTCCAGGCCCAGATCCAGCCACGGAGTGTGGCTTTTTTGCCACAGACAAGTTCCCGTTGGCAGTAGTAGTCTACGGCGTACCTTCCAGCAAATTCTATTGATCCAAGAGCAGACAATCCGCTCCGCAGTGGGATGCAGCGGCGTCGGGCTGCATAGTGGCGCGCCCGTCTCGATGCGCATCCTGCCCGCTCCTTCGGATACTGGCATCGTCTTCCGCCGCACCGATCTTGATGGCTTCGAAATCGAAGCCGTCAGCCGCAACGTGGCCCGCGTCAGCTACGCCACCAGTCTGATGAAGAAGGGCGTGCTGATCTCCACCACCGAACACCTGTTGTCGGCGTTCATTGGGTTAGGGATCGACAATGCGATCGTCGAACTCGACAACCTGGAGTTGCCCATCCTCGACGGTAGCGCGCTTCCGTTTGTCGAGATGATTCAGAAGGTCGGGATTCGCAAGCAGCGCCGGCCGCGGAAGTATCTGAAAATTTGCCGCGAGCTGGAATGGCGCGAATCGAACAAGTTCATCGCGGTTTATCCCTCCGATACTTACTCGGTTTCGTACTCGATTAATTTTCCGCACCCGCTCATCGGCAAAGAAACATTTCAAGTGGAGCTAACCAACGGAAGCTATCTTCGCCAGATTGCGGGCGCTCGCACCTTCGGCTCGCGCCAGGATGAAGAGGCGATGCGCAACATGGGATTGATTCGCGGGGCATCACGCGAGAACTGCATCGTTCTTACCCGCGATGGGATTGAAAATGGGCCGCTGCGTTTTCCCGACGAATTCGTGCGGCACAAGGTGCTGGACCTCGTCGGCGACCTCGCGCTCCTGGGCAAGCAGATTCTGGGTAAGGTTGTCGCCGATCGCGCCGGGCACGCCATGCATACGGCGCTGGTGTCGCGCATCCTGCGCGATAAGACGCTGTGGGAAGAAGTTACAGTGTCGAACGACGGAGAAGAAGTCGAAGTTAAATCCGTGGCGCACGCCGCGGCCAGCGCGCAAGTCTAGATTCCCGCCCAAGTTGCCAACCCCTAATCCAACGGGGCATTAATCCGCAGGTTCGCAGGGAGGTTGCGCGGGATCGGGCGCTTCGTAAGGCCGCTCCCGAAGCAGCCTCTGCAACTCGGCGCGCGTCTGGTCGATCACGGCGGCAGCGAACTTCTTGGCCGAGGCTTGCCTTTCCGGCGACAGCTCTTTTACGCGCATGTCGAGCAGGACAATATCCTGCTCAAACCAGCGCAGCGAACGTTCTACTCGGGCGATGCGGAGATCAGTGGTCAGCATGTGTTATTCGTGGCCTTCTATCTTTGATGGATTTTGTATCTTCCAGAATGCCACGGGATGGATTTCAGACAAGTCACCTGGCAGATACCTGCGAAGGCAGTCGAACTTCGCTCGCTCGGACAGCCCTTTCGGCTTTGAGGGCAGGCTAAGAGCGTCCGTCGCCACATTCCCAAATGTTCGGAGGCTGTTTAGTTCGGGGTGTCGGCTTCGGCGGAGGCGAGACGTTCTTTGGCGCCGGGGAGTTCTTCCTCGAGGCGCTCGTTGAGCCAGTTTTCTAACTGCTCTTGACTCGCTTTCGCAACGTCATGGAAGCGAAGTCCGGCGCGGCCTTTGACGTCCGCCCAGACAACTTCGGCATCAAGGTCGAACTGGTGGTTCGTTTCCGGTAGCGTGAACTGAAGGCGCGGCTTCGCGCCCTTGGGCAACGCCTCGCGCAGTTGCAGCGCGATTCCACTCTCGCTGACGTTGGTGCTGGTGGCTCGCACGACTTTGTCGCCGAGAACGATCCCGACCAGCATTTTGACCGGATGTCGGAAGTAGCGGCGCCGCTCCTTGATCATGAAGTTCAGCGCCGCGTGAAAACAGCGCGATGCGTTGAGTACGCTGATCGGCTTCTGCAGCACAAAATTTGCGCCCATGCCGAAAGCCTGCTGGGTCGTGGTCTTCTTGCCGTTCAGGACGGCGAATGTTACCGAATTCTTATTGCTGGGAGTACTTCTCAGACCTTCCATGACCTCGAGTCCGCCCTTGAGGTCGTCGCAATCCACGATGACGGCGTCGAACTTCTCGGCGATCAGAATATCGGTCGCCTGCCGCGCCTCCTGGCAGATCTCCACGTCAATGGAGAGCTTTTCCAGCGTGGGCCGGATCACGCGCACTAAATCGAGATCCTGACTCAACAGGAGGGAGTCTAACGTCATGGCTCAAGTCTAGGTGCTCCGGCAGGGTCACGAAAGTAACAAAGGTAACGGCGCGAGACTGGCCTAGCGGACTTGAGCGGGGCAGCACGATTGAGGGCGAATCCGAGCCTCAGCTCTTCCTGAGCCCGTGGTGTCCGCTGTCAAAGCCAACTGTCCGGAGCCTTACAGGTAAAGAGCCTTTAAGCGCGGAGAGCACAGAGTAAAGGCCGCGAAGGACGCTCAGAAAGGCCAATACTCCGAACTGCCAGGTAGACCGTCTCAGGGTTGTGCCTGTGAGCCGCCGCAGAGTACAAATTAACGTTGCCGTTATGCCTGAAATCGCTTATCTGTCGCTCGGATCAAACGTCGGTGACCGCGAGAAGAATCTTCGCGGGGCGATCGAGCGCCTCGCGGCGCTTGGACGCGTCGTCTCAACTTCATCGTTCTACGAGACCGAGCCAGTGGAGTTCACTCGGCAGGCGTGGTTCCTGAATTGTGCTGTGGCGCTTGAAACCAGCAGAACGCCGCAGCAGTTAATAGCCAGCCTGCTGACGGTTGAGCAGGAAATGGGGAGACGTCGGACTCAGGAAAAGGGTCCGCGAACCATTGACCTGGATATCCTGCTCTTCGGCGATGGAGTCATCGACTCGGCCGGGCTCGTCATTCCTCATCCCGCAATGCAGCAGCGCCGGTTTGTGCTGGAGCCTCTGGCCGAGATCGCAGCCGATACGCGCCACCCGGGGTTGAAAAAGACTGTGCGCGAACTGCTTGATGCTTTGCCGGCTGGGCAGGTGGTGCGGCGGATTGGCTCAAATTCGTCTGATCGCCGGTGAATTTCTTTGCGGGCTTTGCGGAAGTTCTTGGCGATCTTTGCCGTTAAAAGGCTGTTGCCTGCGGCGGCAAAAAATTTTAACCGCAAAGTCCGCTAAGAACTGCCGCGAAGGAAGCTAAGCAAACCTTCTGCTTACTCTGACCTACAACGAGTCTGAAAGTTCTCAAGGAACGATGATGCGGCTGCCCGGTTCCTGTGCCCCCACGATCGCCGATTCTTTCTCGGGAAATTGCGCGAACAGAAAATCCACGAACGCGCGCGACTTGGGGCGGCCCGAGGTTCGTCCGTACGCCAGTCGCAACAGAAACACCAGAGCCTTCAGCACATCGGGTTCCCGGAGGGTCGATCGGCCCGTGTGCGACTGCTCGGCCTCGCGGTATTCCCTCACCATGCCCTCAATTTCCGCAGCCACCTTGCGCTGCGAATCGCTGGTCAGCGGCTGCTCGTAATGCAAGCCGGAGTTGATGCGGCGTTCGTAGTTGGTCGACAGGACCGAGAGTGCCCCAATCAGATCGCGGTCGTTCAGATTGCGGTCGGCCCGCGCCGCCTTAGCCAGCGCGTAGGTCACGCCCATCAAAAGATGTTCTTTCTCGTACATGAACTGGTCGGAGACTTCGATTTGCAGAAACAATCCTGCGGGATCGATCTGGTCGGCCGCGCGCGGCTTTTCGTGCTCGCGCGCCTGCAACAAATACCCGCAATCACTGGGACAATCGAGCGTGACCTCGCGCTGCTCCCCGCAGCATTGCGGGCAAATGCGCCCGTGGACTGCGGGGCAAAAGCGTTTCTCCTTGCGGATTTCACAGAGGGAGCAACTCAATCGCGAAAATCCTCCGTCAGCATTATGGCACTTTGTTTCGGAGGTCAACCACGCGGACGCCGCAGGAATGCGAAAAGCATCGCAGATCTCAGATTTAGATTGCAGATTTGAGAACCGGAACCTGTTCGAGCGACGGTTTCAATCTGAAATCGTAAATCTGCAATCTGAACTTGACCTTCCGGGTTACTCCGTTGGTTCCACCCACTGGCCCATTCTGGGACCGTAGGTCCCGGAAGCCCTGTAAAAATGCGTACTCGCGAGTGCATGAATGATAAAACCCGCATAAAATAAGGTGTTTTCCACAGGGCAGTGGGTATAAGATAGCGCCCGCTGGTATCAAACGATTTTTACGAGGAGGAAATATGGCAGCAGGTATGACCAAGACTCAGCTCATTCGGCATCTCGCCGAGAAGAACGAACTCAACAACAAACAGACGGCCGCTTTTCTGGAGCACCTGGCCGACACCGCGATTAAAGAGACCAAGAAGAACGGCGTATTCGTCGTCCCCGGCCTGGGCCGCCTGGTGAAAGCGCACCGCAAAGCCCGCGTCGGACGCAACCCGCAGACCGGCGAGCCGATCCAGATCAAAGCGAAGACCGTTGTGAAGTTCCGCGTGGCCAAGGCTGCGAAAGACGCGATCGCCCCGAAAAAGTAGTTTTTGTTGGAGATTTAACAGTTCAAAGGCCGGCGTGAAGCCGGCCTTTTAGTTTTTGCTCCGTCACCTCGTTGCGATCATTCTTTGCGAACTTGGCAGTGAAAGTGTTTCGCCGTCGTACGCGAGAGCGCTTAACAAAGCGCGAAGAACGTCAACCGCAAAGTATTTCCTACTTTCCGTATTCGTTCTTTACTACTTCTCCACCTTTCATCACGAACTTGACGTGCTCAAGAGTCGTAACATCTTTCGTGGGGTCGCCATCCACGGCGACGAAATCGGCCCAGGCTCCGGGTTCCAGTGTTCCTACTTTACCCGCCCATCCTAGCAAGTCGGCGGCGTTCAGCGTGGCGGACTGAATCGCCTGCAGCGGCGTCAGCCCCAGCTTTACCATGACGGCGAACTCGTGGGCATTCAGGCCGTGGGGATAGACGGCGGCATCCGTGCCAAAGGCAACTTTCACTCCGCTGGCGAAGGCGTGCGCGATATTCTTGCGGGCGATCGGCATCACGGCTTTGGCTTTCGCCAGATAAAACTCAGGAACGTGATTCCGTTCGGCATTTTCGAGAAACCAGTCACCGAGATAGAGCGTGGGCACGAGATAGGTGCCATTCTTTTTCATCTCGGCGATTCCGGCATCGTCGATGTAGGATCCGTGCTCGATCGAGTCCACCCCGGCTTCCGAGGCCCAGAGAATGCCCTGCGCGCCGTGCGCGTGCGCCGCGACTTTTCGTCCCAACCGATGAGCATCGGCCACAATGGCCTTCATCTCTTCCAACGTATACTGCGAGGCCTGCGGATCGTCACCTTTCGAGAGCACGCCGCCGGTGGCGCATATCTTGATCAGATCGGAACCATATTTGATGTTCTCGCGTACTTTGTGCTGCACTCCCGCGATACCATCGGCCACGCCGTCTGCTACGGCGTGATACTCGTAGGGCAGCAGATTGTTGTCGCAGTGTCCACCCGTGATGCCGAGCGGCGGTCCGCTCACCAGCAATCGCGGCCCGGGCACGTCGCCCGCATTGATGGCGTCACGAAGCGCCACGTCGCTGTACCCGGATGCACCCACGTTGCGTACCGTAGTGAAGCCGGCTTGGAGAGTGATGCGCGCGTTCTTGGCTCCGGTCAGCGTTTCGCGCGGCAGGGAGATTCCAAGCTCCTCGTAGCCGAACTTGGGGTCCATGGTCAGGTGCGTGTGCGCGTCGATCAGGCCCGGAAGCAGTGTCGCATTCGGCAGATCGATACGCACGGCGTCAGCGGGAGCTTTCGCATCTCCACCCGCGCCCAAGCTGACGATCTTTCCGTCTTCAATGACCACCGTCTGATCGGTCAGCAACTTGCCAGTCTTTACGTCGAGGACGCGGCCGGCATGAATTACGACATGTTGTGCTGTCTGCGCGTTCAGCTGACTGCACACGAACAGCACTCCCACCGCCAGAGCCACGCCATGAATTCTTCTCATTCTTCTCACCCAGACTTCCTCTCCCCAGAAATGGTTGATTGAGACCGCGAGACTGACAAGACTAACTTATCCGCGGCGTCCGTCAAGACCCCAGACGCGCCCGGCGTCGGCTGCGAAAAAAATGATGAACAGCAGCAAGAGTGGCAAGTGATCAAGTTCAGCGCCGAAATAGTGCCAGACGGGCACGCCGTGGCCCGGTCCCCACCACGTGGAGAAAAGCATGTTCAGCAAGAACAGAATCGCGACTACCGACGCAGGACGCACCCAGAGTCCCAGCAATAGGGAAATTCCGATCAGCAGTTCGACCACCCCGACTACGTAGCCAAGAAATACGGCATGCGGCAAAACCAGTCCCTCGAGAACCGGCCGGTAGAAATTGACCGCTGTGTTGGAGATGAAGTCGTGAAGATAATTCTGAAATCCACCGTGAGCAAAGTCTGGTCCGGCGACTTTGTATTCACCGAACAGAAGGAAGAATACGGATGTGGCGATGCGCACGCCCGCGATCGTCTTGGATAAGGCGGAGGGAGCAGTAGCCATCAGGTCCGCATCACTCGAGGGAATCTTCCTAACCCCCCGGCCCGTCGTTCGAAACATATTGTTCGAGCGATTCAAGTTCGCGGCTGAGATCGTCGACGCGCCACTCCAGCAGATTGCGGATGGAAAGAATTCCGAGCAACTTGCCGCCGTCGTCGGCCACCGGCAGATGCCGGAAATGCCGCTCCAGCATCGTGCCCAGAGCTTCGCCCGCGCCGGTGCCGCGCGTGGCCATTTCCACTGGAGTGGTCATCAGGTCGCGAACCGGGGTCGACCTTGGGTCCACATGACTGAGTGACATCCTCCGCAGGACGTCGCGCTCGGTGAAGATTCCGGCAACGCGGTACTCGTCGTCGACAACCGCTACCGCCCCCACATGATGGTCGAGCATTTTGTTGATGGCGTCGGCGACAGTGGCTTCCAGACCGACGGCCGCAATCTCACGATCACAAAGTTCCAGCACGCTCATAGTTGCCTCCTCCGGCTTTTGCTGCCGAGCCGATCTTCGACGAAGCTGGATTGACGCATTATGCTCGCGGCGAGGCGGTTGTCAAGAAAATTGAGAAAAGTCTTTGCCGGACGGCCGAAATCGGAATTGCGGGATCGATTGTCGGCTTGCCCTTCTACAGTTCTTGCAGGATGCGTCGGCGCGCGGGATTGTATACGCTTGTGGAAAGCAAACGAGCGGATTGGGAGGACGATGGCGTGCACGTGCGTCTGGCAGGAATTCAGGATGCAGAATCTATCACCGCCTTGATCAACGCTGCGTTCCGGGCGGCGGAAGGTTTCTTCATCGACCGGGATCGCATCACGCTGGAATCCGTGCGGTCGCTGCTGCAAACCGGAAAATTCCTGCTCGCCGAAAACCAGGCTACCGAAAACCAGGTTGCCGATAAAGGCGCCACCTCCCTGGGTTGCGTTTACATCGAACTTCGGACGGAGCGGGCTTATCTCGGGCTGCTGTCAGTGGACCCGCGGCAGCAGAAGTCTGGCCTCGGGTCCACGTTGATGAATGCTGCCGAGGAATTCTGCGCTAAGGCCGGTTGCCGCTTTATGGACCTGCAGCTGGTTAATTTGCGGCAAGAGCTGCCTGGTTTCTACCGCCGCAGAGGTTACGTTGAAACCGGCATCGCGCCTTTCCCTCCCGAAATCGTAGCCAGGCTGCCTTGCCACTTCGTCAAGATGTCGAAGCCGCTGTCGTGAAAGAAAAATTGCGGCTCATCCCACCACCGCATCCGCCTCGATTTCCACGAGCATCTCCGGCGAAATGAGCGCGCTCACCTGCACCATCGCAGTGGCGGGGCGAATATCGCGGAAAAACTCGCCGTGCGCCCTGCCGATTTTCTCCCACTCGGCAATATTGGTCACATACATGCGAGTTCGTACTACATCCTTCAGTCCCGCACCGGCCTTTTCGAGGGCGCTTTCGATGTTTCTTAAGGTTTGGACAGCCTGGGCATACGCATCTCCGATGCCAACAATCTTGCCGTCCGGCCCCGTCGCCGTCGTACCAGAAACGTGTATGTACGATCCGACCTTCACCGCACGGGAGTAACCGACAATCGGCTCCCACGGTGTGCCGCTGGAAAAGTTCTGCCGCTCCATCTGCTGCCTCCGTGCTGCGATTCTACAGGGCGTCCACCTTTCAAGTATCTTGGAATCCCTCAAAGCTGGCAGCCTCTCTCTTCGACTGCCAACAATTATGCGTGGCAACTCGGGCTTCTGCGTTCTCTTCTAACCGATTACCAAAATGAATCGTCACGATAAACAAAAGTCACTTGCGTTGCGCGCAACAACTGATGTAATTACATCGCAGGCGGATGAAACACCGCGCACGGCGCAGGATTCGGAGGGCTGAGTCGATGATTCCGGAATCGCATCCGTTGCAAGACCTGTTTCAGGATCTCGTGGGACGGCATTACGCGCAGGAAATCGGCCTGCGCGATCCGCAGATCGTGGCTTACGTTTCCCATCTTCTGGCTGAGTTCTGCGAAGCCGATCAGCTCTTCAAGATTCGCAATTCGTTCGAGCGTCCTCTGTCTGACGTGGGGGAAATGCTGCTGGAATCCGATCCAGTCTATGGGCCTGCGCCTTCTTTTGATCGCGAGCGCCAGGTGCGCAAACACATCGGGGACTACACGCTGTTTTTCGCCGGAATGTTTCCCGAGAGCATCAATCACTTCCGGCTGCGCCGTCAGCGGCTGGAGGATTTCGTCGAATGGATCAAAGCCGGCAAGGAAAGTTATTACATCGTCTCCAAGTTCGAGCACTTCGAGTACGCCCGGGTCGCGCCCATGTTCGCCAGCCTGGCGCGCAACTTTGAAGCCTGCGTCTACGGCTTGAACATGGTCAAGAATGATCTCGAGGAGATGCAGCATCCCATCACGAGGCGCTCTGACGATCTGATCATGTAGGCGTCCGTATCGCCTCAAGCTCTAGCCTCGTAGATCCGCGGCGCTTCCCATGCGATAGAAACTCAATGCCGCGCTTCCCTGTACCAGCCTACGAAACCTGCGCAGCGGGCCGAATTCTTCTCCGGGATCGAACTTCTTCTCGTGCTCGGCAATGACCATAGACATCGCCCAGACCACCGGGGACTCGGCCAGCGCCCGCAGGGTTTCGCGGTAAGCGTCTTGCATGCGATACGGCGGATCGATAAACACCACGTCGGCGGCAACGTGCTCGCGCTCCATGCGCCAGAACGCCCGCGGCAATTCCTCCTGAAACAGTTTGAATCCGTCGGCGATCTTGAGGTTCAGCAGATTCTGCCGGATCACGCCTGCAGCCGCCGGCGATGACTCTACAAAGCATACGAGTTTGGCGCCGCGACTGAGAGCCTCAATCCCGACCGCGCCGGTGCCAGCAAACAGATCCAACCAGACGCTGCCTTCGAGTGCCGCAGGATTTCCCGCGGTCAGCACATTGAACAGGGTTTCGCGCAGGCGGTCCGAAGTCGGACGAATGTCCATGCCCCGCAGCGACTGCAGCGGGCGACTCTTGTATTTTCCCGCGATCACTCGCATCTCTATGCACCTTTGGTCGCCGCAATCACTATATCCATCCATGTAGAATAAAAGCCAAGATCTATGCGAAGCTGGTCCATCCCGATCGGGCGGCTATTCGGTGTTGATGTCCGGATTCATCTCACATTCCTGATCCTGCCCATGTTTATTTTCTGGACAGACTACGTGGCCCATGAGGGTAAAGCCAATGGACCTCACGACCTGGCTTTAGCCGGAATCATTCTTGCATGCGTCGCCGCGCACGAGTGCGGACACATTCTCATGGCGCGGCGGTTCGGCCTGACGCCGAAAGGTGTGATTCTACTGCCGCTCACCGGAGTTACGCTCTATGACGAGTCCGGCGCCGAAAAGCTGCAGACGGGAGCACAGCCTGGTGTCATCCCCTGGAAGCGCGAGATTCAGATAGCTATCGTCGGACCGCTGGTCAGCCTTGCCCTGGCGGGTCTAGCGGCCGCCATCGTGGCGGGCGCTGGGCGCGGCGGTGATTTGTGGAAGTGGCCATTCCTGCAAGTCGGCAACTTGCCCCGGAGCTTGGTTTGGGCCAATTTGTATCTGGCGATTGTGAACCTGTTGCCCGCGCATCCGCTCGATGGCGGGCGGATTTTGCGCGCTGTTTTCTCACGCACCATGAGCGCGGCGGCAGCTACGCGGCGCGCAGTTTCAATCAGCAACGCGATCGCGATGGTCCTGATCTTCGCAGGTCTCTTTACCGTTGACAGTTGGCTGACCATGGTCGGCGTCATCGTTTTCTGTGCCGCTCAACTGGAAGAACGCGCGCTCGTTTTCCAGTGGGTGCTCGATAATGTCCGCCTCGAAGAAGTCATGCTGACTGACTTCGCCACACTCTCGCCTGCGGACACTTTGGAGGATGCGCTGGAAAAGGCGGTCCACTCCCTGCAGGACGATTTTCCCGTGGTTCGCGGCAGCGACATGGTGGGCGTGATTTCGAAGACGCGCATTCTCGAAGCCTTGCGCGCGGAAGGCAACGGCTACGTGCAGGCTGTGATGAATAAGATTTTCGAGGTTTCCGTGCGGCAAGACTCGCTGGGCTCAGCCTTCAGCAAGCTTACAGCACGCAGTTCCAGCGTCATCCCCATTGTCGAAGATCAGCGGTTAATCGGCATCGTCACGCTACAGAACCTGATGCACTCCACAGCGCTGCTGGCCGAAAGCCGCAAGTTGCGCCGCGACGAAGTTGAGTCATAGCGCGTAGAGACACACCGCCCGTCGCCTCAGCGCTAACTTAGTCAGAAACCGATTTTAGGCACTAACCTTGCGTCGCACTTCCTAAAACAACTGCACGGCCTTCGCCTGCTGCACCGCCGGAATCTTCCTCAACTTCGCCAACACTTCCTCCGATACAGGCCCATCCACGTGGACCACTGCGATTGCCGCACGCGGCTGATCTGAATCCTTGTCGGCAGCCAGCCGCCCGAGCGAGAAGTTGGCAATGTTAATCGACCCTTCGCCGAGGATCGTTCCAACTTTACCGATCACGCCCGGGACGTCGCGGTTGCGCAGGTAAATCAAATTGCGTTCCAGGGGAGCCTCGACGTCGATGCCATCCACATGCAGCAGCCGTGGCGCATTTCCGTGCAGCACTGCGCCTTTTACCATGTGCTCTTCGGTCGAACTCTTCAGAAAGATCGAGAGCACGCTGCCCGCGCCTCCGGTCGGCGACTTCGTCTTGGGAGACTCGTGCACGCGCAGCCCGCGCGCTTCGGCAATGGCAGCGGCATTCACCAGGTTGGCTTTCTCCTCGAGAGCCTGATTCAGAATCCCCTTGATCGCGCCATTGCGGATGAGTTCTGTTTTCCACTCCGCGATGTGACCGCTGTAACGGAGTGATACTTCTTCCGTCGTGCCCGCAGAAACCTGCGCTAGAAAAGCTCCCATGCGTTCTGCCAGCACGATGTAAGGCTGCATCGCGGCGTACTCCTCAGCCGAGACCGACGGCACGTTGACCGCGTTCTGAATTACGCCATGCTTTAGATATTCCTTCACCTGCTGCGCGATCTGCACGCCGACGGCCTCTTGCGCCTCCTGAGTCGAGCCGGCAAGATGCGGCGTAAGCACGATGTTTTCCAGTGCAAGCAACGGGGAGTTTTTCGGAGGCTCCTCCACAAAAACATCGAGCGCGGCCGATGCGACCTGCCCCTGCTTGAGCGCCTGCGCCAGATCAGCCTCATTGACCAGTTCGCCGCGCGCACAGTTCACCAGCCTCACTCCCTTTTTCATTTGTGCAATTGAAGCAGCATTGATCATGCCGGTAGTCTGCGGCGTCAGCCCAACGTGCAGCGAGAGGTAGTCCGCAGCCGCATACAATTCGTCGAGCCCCGCCAGCCGGATGCCCTGCTCTTTGGCCACGGCAACCGACACAAAGGGATCGTGCGCCACCAGCGTCATTCCAAAAGCCCGCGCCCGCCGCGCGACTTCCATGCCGATGCGCCCCAGCCCGACGATGCCCAGCGTCTTTCCCCGCAGTTCCGTCCCTTGCAATGATTTCTTTTCCCACTTCCCGGCGTGCATGAGCGCGTCGGCGCGGCACAGATGTCGTGCCATTGCGAGCATCATCCCCAGCGTTTGCTCGGCGACGGCTACGGCGTTGGCGCCGGGAGTATTCATCACTGCGATTCCTTTGCGGGTCGCCGCTTCCAGGTCGATGTTGTCCACACCCACACCGGCGCGCCCGATCACACGCAGTTTTTTCGCGTGCTCCAACAGGTTGGAGTCAGCCTGCACCGCCGAACGTACGATCAGCGCGTCAGCCGTTTCCAGATGCTGCTCCAGCTTGCCGTCGAGTTGGTCCGCGGTGAGAACGGTCCAGCCCGGCTCCTGCAATTGCGCCACGGCCAGGGCCGATATTTTTTCCGCTACGATAATTTTCAAGATTGAGTCCTTTGAATGAAGATGATGCTTCAAGAAATCCGCGTGACAATTCCAGGCAGTTCTGTGACAAGCAATTGACGCGAAACTAACACGCGCTTGACACGGTATCCGCCGTAAATTTCTAGACTGTTCTCCATGGACCACCCCTCGGAGAACAGTATGAAAATCGCTAAAACGCTCGTTATGGTATTACTTGCAGCCGCCGGATTCGGATGCGGCTACTCCAAACCCACGATGACCGCGACGACCATGCCAGCCATTACGCAACTGGATCCGCCAAGCACAGCCGCAGGCAGCGCACAATTTCAGCTGGAAGTCGACGGCGCAAATTTTGCCGCCAGCGCAGTTGTCAACTTCAACGGCACAGCCCAGGCCACGACTCGGGTGAGCGCCACCAAACTTGAAGCGACGATCCCGGCAACAGCCATCATGAGTTCCGCCACCGTACCGGTCACCGTCACCAACCCCGGCAGCGGAGGCATCTACGGTACGACGCCGACTACTTCGGCAGCCATGAACTTTACGATCAACTAAGCCGAAGAATCGGGCTCAGGCCCCGACCAGCGTTCGCTTGTCGGCCAGGCTGCGGGCGTAGACCTGCTGCGCTGCTCGCACCGACGCGCCATACTCGACGCTCTTCCCGGTGACGCTGGAGAGCACGTGTTCGAGCGCGCCGAGAATGCCGACCGTGTCCAGGTAATCGTAGTAGCCGATGTGCGCGATGCGAAACAGTTGGCCTTTCATCTCGCCCTGGCCATTGGCGACCACGGCGTCGAAGGACTCGCGGAATTCTTTCACGAGTTTTCCCGAGTCGATCCCGTCGGGAGCGCAGATCGCGGTCAACGCTGCGGCCGGCGGGGACGAATATAGTTTCAATCCCAAAGCCTTCGCTCCGGCGCGGGTCATCTCCGCGCACAACTCCGCACTGTTCACCAGTTCCGCACGTCCCTTAGCCAGGTCGCCGTTGCCCATTCCGCGAACGAACTCCAGCGCCGCCCCCAACGCCGCAAACAGCGAAGTCGCCGGCGTGTATGCTGTCTCGCCCTTAGCCGCTGACCTCCGTTCTTTCCGCAGATCGAAGTAATAGCGCGGCGAAGTCGTAGTGTCCATGCGCTTCCATGCCCGATCACTCACGGCGCAATATCCGAGTCCGGGAGGCATCATCAGTGCTTTCTGCGATCCACCGATAATCACGTCCACGCCCCAGCCGTCGACGTCGAGATGCGTCGTGCCCAGGCCGGTGATCGCGTCCACAACGAGCAATGTGTCATTTCCAGAAGCCCCGCCATTTGCGCGAACGATCTTGGCGATGCCTTCAACGTCATGCCGCGCCCCGGTCGAACTCTCGGTCGCCTGCACGAACACCGCGCGCACGTCGGGGGTAAGCCGCGAGCGAATGTCTTCGAGCGAAAACGTCCCGCCGTAGGGAACGCTCAGCACGTCCACATTGCAGCCGAACGCCTTGGCCAGCCCGGTCCAGCGCTCGCCGAATTTTCCAGCGGTCAGCACCAGCACCTTGTCGCCCGGGGAGGTCAGATTCGAAACCGATGCCTCCATCACGCCGGTACCCGAACAGGCCAGCACAAGAACGTCGTTCTTTGTGCCGATAAATTCCTTCATGTCGGCCAGCACACGCTGAAACAACGCACGGAAATCGGCTGTCCGATGATGCGCCGTGAACGAAGCCATCGCCGTTTGCGCGGCGGGCAGGAGTGGAGTCGGGCCGGGAGTAAAAAGACGATTTTTATGCAGCATTCCGATAAAGTCCTGGAGAAATGGGATTGAGAAACAGGGGATTATTCCTACTCCAGTAGTTTATCGGAAGCTGGCTGATTGTGGCAGGTCTGCAGGTCTCGAGATCATGTACAGCCGCCTCAGTTGCCCATTGCAGCGCACATCGACCGTCTGGCATAGTCCTCAGCGGGAAGTCCCTTTCGACGCCAGGATTTCCGGTTTCGCAATCTCTGGAGCTTTCGCCAGCAATTCTCCGGCTTTGGCGAAGAGCGCCTTGGCGATTTCACCGTTGAGGTGTGCGTTGCGGCCGTTTTCATCGGCGAAAGTATCGAAGATGCCATATTTTCCCGGCCCCATTTTGATCGCGTACCAGGTAATTGTCCCCGGTTCGCGCTCGGCCAGCGGCAGTGCCGATTTCAGAAATGCTTCCAGTTCTTTCTCTTTGCCCGGTTTCGCTTCCAGTTGAGCCCAGATGGCAAGTTTGCTCATAGTGATGTCCTCCTCAGCATCTGATGCGCGGACGAACCGATTAGTGGCGAAATGTTGATCAAGGAATCGAAACTTGTTGGGACGGCGCCCACCCTTGTCGCGCCTTTTGCGAGAGAGCCTGCCTGAGCTTGTCGAAGCGGTGGGGATTTTGATTTCCTGCGCACAGACTTTGGCTGATCCGCAGCGTCTATAATCCCTGTCATGAGCCTGACCGAACAAATCCAGAAAGACATCGTCATCGCCATGAAAGCGAAGGATGAAGCCCGTCTCTCCACACTGCGCATGGTCAAGAGCGCGTTGCAGCTTCGCCAGGTCGAAAAAATGGCGCCGCTCGATGACAAGGAATCTCTGGCCGTGCTGGCCACGCTGATCAAGCAGCGCAAAGAATCCGTCGAGCAGTTCACCAAAGGCGGACGCCAGGAAATGGCCGACAAAGAAGCAGCCGAAATCGTCCTGATCGAAACTTACATGCCGAAAGCCGCTGGCGAAGCGGAAATCGTCGCTGGCGTGAAAGCCGCGATCGCGGAAATGGGATCGCCCACGATGAAAGAGATGGGGACTGTGATGAAGAACGCTATGGCGAGATTCAACGCCGCCGGCATGAGGGTGGACGGAAAGATGGTTAGCGAGATCGTGAAGAAAGAGTTGGCAGGAAAGTAACACTCACGCAACTCCCGGTAAGCCTCGCTCTTCGATATCCCCGCTCGTTCGTTACTTTCTTCAGCGCGGCACCTTCTCATCCAATTTCTCTTCCGCCATAATGCGACTAGTACGCATCCTTCCGGTGGCGGAACGAGTACAAGACTACATCGTTGCCAACGATGTCATACCGCAACCGATATTCCTTCCAGCGGATTCTCCATTGGCCTTCGCCTGTTTTGTACCCCGCAAGTTTCTTGATCTTGTGCTGTCCACTTCGATTATGTGGATCTTCACGAAGAATCGCCTGCAATTCCGTCACGGCTTCCACCAGCGAGCGGCGGCCATGCGACACCTTGCGAAAATCCCGCTCGAAAGGGGGCGTGCTCAAGACTCTGAACGGATTCACATCCGCGGGCATGGCTATCAGCTCCCGATCCTGGCCTAAGATGAAGGATGGCCAAGGGCCACGCTAACGTGCGGATTGTTTCTTCGCCTTCTTGGCAGGACTCTGCAATTCCTTGAGAAAATCGCCCACGTCGCGAGCCTTGCCAGCGAGGTAGTTCTGATGGCCCGTTTTGATCTGTTTCTTCAGCGATTCATCCTGCTGTTCCAGATAGTCCTCCATGTCATCCACGTGCATGATACCGGCCACCGGAATGCCGTCCTTCTCGAGGATGAAATACTCCCGATTTACGTGAGCTCTCCGGACCACTTGTCCCAGGTTGATGCGCGCTTTGGTCAACGGAATACGATGGACGACGCTCTTCATGGTTTTCCTCAATTTATCAATCTTGATTGATTAACGTTAATCAATCTTGATTATAGGCGCGGCCGGCCTTCATCAAAAGAGAATTATCGCGATCAGCAAAAATGCTATTTGCACCTCTGCCACTCCCGGTACGCCTCGCTCTTCGACACGCCCCGCTCCTTCGCCACTTTCTTCAGCGCCACTTTCTCGTCCACGTTCTCTTCTGCCATGATCTGCTCCAACCGTTGGCGGATCGAAACTCGGGCGGACGAGGCGTCCCCCGCTCCACGAGCATCTTCGTCCTCCGCCTTTCCGATCAGCAGCGTGATCTCGCCCTTGACGGCATCGCGGGCCTTTAGGTTCTCCAGCACCCCGTCCGCCCGCCCGCGCAAAAATTCTTCGTGCAGTTTGGTTACTTCGCGCGCGACCACGACATGTCTCCCTGCTCCTAAGACTTCAACTACATCTTCCAGCGCTTCGACCACTCGATGCGGCGTTTCATAAAAAACCTGCGTCCGCGGAGAACTCTTCACCGCCTCCAACGCCGCCCGCCGTTCCCCACGCTTCGCGGGAAGGAATCCGCCGAAGCGAAACGAATCCGTCGGCAGGCCACTCGCCACCAGCGCAGACAGAAACGCCGACGCCCCCGGAATCGGCACCACCGGCAGATGATGCCGGATGGCCAGCGCAATCAGCCGGTATCCGGGATCGGAAATTCCCGGCATGCCTGCATCGGTCACCAGCGCGACGCTCGCGCCCTCCTGCATCTCTTTCACAAGTTCCGAGGAGCGCGACGTCTCATTGTGCTCGTGGTAGCTGGTCGTGCGCGTCGTGATCGCATAATGATTGAGCAGCTTCTGCGTCTGCCGCGTATCCTCGCACGCAATCACGTCCACTTCTTTCAGCACGCGCAGCGCCCGCAGCGTAATGTCCTCCAGATTTCCAATTGGAGTGCCGACGAGATAAAGCGCCGGCCTGGCAGCGGCATCGCTCATGGCCGGAGTCTACCACCGCAAGGGAATTGCAGATTTCAGAATGTAGAATGATCGCTTGAGAAAGATTCCGCATCTAGAATCTGAAATCATCATGACCGTAACAGACTTCCGCCAGTTGGCTCTGGCCCTGCCCGAGACCGAAGAGCACGCGCATATGAATCACCCCGACTTCCGCGTAGCCGGAAAGATCTTCGCCACGCTCGGCTATCCCGACAAGTCCCACGGCATGGTGAAGCTCTCTCCCGAGGACCAACACTATTTTTCGAAGGATTTTCCGGGTGCGTTCGTCCCGGTGAAGGGAACATGGGGACGTCGCGGCGCGACCAGCGTTTATCTCAAGGCCGCGAAAAAGGAAACGCTGCGTCGAGCTATTAAAGCCGCCTGGCGCAACACTGCGCCCAAGCGTCTGCTAAAATCCGTATGAAACGGGTTGTTCCTCACAACCGTCCCATAACTCATGCCCCTTTACGAATATAAGTGCAAGAAGTGCGGTCATCAGTTCGAGAAAATTCAGAAGTACTCCGACCGGATGGTCAAGAAGTGTCCCGACTGCGGCGGCCCGGTCGAGCAGACCATCACCGCACCCGCCGTGCAGTTCAAAGGTTCAGGATGGTATGTGACCGACTACGCGAAGAAGAGCTCTTCGCCCGGATCATCAGGCAGCAGCGATTCTGCCTCGAAAGACAAGAGCGACGACAAATCCAAATCGGATGGTTCGTCTAAAGATAGCTCGTCGAAAGAGACAGCCGCCAAAGACAGTTCGTCGAAGGAAAGCTCGTCCTCGTCCAAAGACAAAGAACGATCGTCCAGCGGTTCTGGAAAAGAAGGCGCGCGCAAAGGCTCGGGCCGGCATAAATAAAGCGGCCCCTCATCCATCGACGACTGTCGCCTGGCCACTAATCACGAACGACTAACCACTGTCTCTACTTCAGCTCCCGCTCGAAGTGTTCCTCGATCATGGTGAACAGATGCACTCGCGCATCTTTTCCCGCGATGCTGTGCGTCTTGTTGGGATAGATCATCAACTGGAACTGCTTGCCGGCCTTGATCAGGGCGTCAATCATCTGAATGCTGTTCTGAAAGTGCACGTTGTCGTCGCTCGTGCCATGCACGAGCAGCAGCGCTCCGTGCAGTTTGTCGGCGGACCGCGTCACATCTGACTGTTCATAGCCTGCCTTGTCTTCTTTGAGCAAGCCCATGTAGCGCTCGGTGTAGATTGTGTCGTAGTTCTCCTGGTTGGTCACGGGAGCGACCGCTACGCCTGCGCGAAATCGGTCTGAATGCGTCATCGCGTAGAGTGTCATCGATCCACCATTCGACCATCCCCAAATTGCAATACGATCGGCGTCGAGCTGCGGATACTGTGCCAGCAACTGATCCAGCGCGGTGAGTTGATCCTTCAATTCAACGGCGCCGAACTCATGCCGGATCGCTGTCTGGAATTTGCGATCACGCCCCGGAGTACCGCGATTGTCGACCGCGAAGATCGCGAACCCCTTGCGCGCCAGAATTTCGTCGAATGCGCTCGGTAAATCCTTGCGCACCATCTGCGCCGCCGGTCCTCCATAGATATTCACGATCAATGGAATCTTGCCGGGGGGCGCGTCGGGCGGAAGCAGCAGGCGGCCGTAGAGCGTGGTGCCGTCATCGGCTTTGAACTCGAGATACTTGGGCGCGCGCAATCCGTAATCTGCAATCATGTCCCGAGCGTGCCAGACATCGCTGCAGGCTCCGCTCACGGCACAAAGTGAAATGCTGGGGGAGCTCTGCGGACCAGAGTACGTGTGAGTGTAGTGCTTCCCGTCCTCGCTGAAGTTGGCGGCATGCTCCCCTTCGGAGGTCGACAGCGCCTTGAAGCCTGACCCATCGAGCTGCACCGAGAAAATCTGCGTCTGCCGTGGATCGTCTTTGTTCGCTTCGAAAAATAACGTTCCCGCGGCCTCGTCTACTCCCGAAATCCCGAGCACCTCAAAATCTCCCTGCGTCAGCTGCCGCTCCAGCTTCGCGTCCGCCGCCATGGGATTCTGCTTGTCGAAGCTATACAAATAAATATGCATATTGCCGTCGCGCCAGCTCGGCCACAGAAACCTGCCGCTTGATTTCAGGAACCGGACTTCGTTGTGCTCGAAGTCGATCCACGCCCCGGGTGTGCTCTCGGTCAGGACAATGCGCGACTTGCCTGACTTCGCGTCCACGAAATACAAGTCCATTTTGTCTTCGGTGCGATTCAAAACTTCAGCCCAAATCACGCCGTCGGCAACCCATCCGAAGCGTGGAATATATGCCTCCGCGTCGCTGGTCAAGGAAATCCAGCGAACTTTGCCTTTATCCGCGTCGACTACTCCCAGCTTCACCACCGGATTCGGATCACCCACCTTGGGATACTTTTCGTTATCGACGGTGGGATGCGTCGGAATCCAATCGGTGATGGGATAGATCGGCACCTGCGTCTCGTCCATATGCAGAAACAAAAGTTCCTTGCTGTCGGGCGACCAGAAATAATTGCTGCGCACGCCCAACTCCTCAGCGTAGACCCAATCGATGTCGCCATTGAACAAGCTGTCGCCGGTGTCTTTGGTGAGCTGCTTCTCGCCTTTTCCGTTCACCGGCCGCACATAAAGATTGTGTTTGCGCACGTAGGCCAGATGATTGCCGTCCGGGGAAAACTTTGGATCTCCACTCGGATCGGTCGCCGAGGTGAACTGCACTGCAGTCTCTGTGCCCAGGTCGTAAAGCCAGAGCTGCCCCTGCGAATCGAAAATTAAATGCTTAGAATCCGGAGCCCACAAATAAGCGGCGACGTGATAGCGCGTCAAGCGCTCTTTCTCGCGCTCGTTCTTCACCTTGTTCACGTCGGGATCAAGCGCGGCCAGCTTGGCGGCGCTGACCAGCACTTTCTTCTCGCCGGTCGCCGTATCCACATACCACAGTTCGCCCTTCTCGCCTTTTTCGTCGCGCTGCACGAACGACAACTTCGTTCCATCGGGACTCCATTCGATCGTCTCCGGCCCGCGCCCGCCCAGTCCCCCGGGTTCATAGATCGCCTCAATAGTCAGCTGCTTGGTGGGCGCGGTCTGGGCGCTGGACGCCGCTGGAGCGAAAATCCCACAAATCAGGGCGGCCAGGGCAAAGCAAGTGACGACAGATGGTTTTCTCTTCACGAAGTTTCCTCGCAGGAACGAAATGACTGCAGATTGGCAACAGGCGAAAAAAGAGTGTACACCGGCCCAACCCCCAAAAAGGACTGCTCTAGCCACTTTTCGTCACGACCTGCGCCGCTGATCGTCAGGGCTCAAAGTGCCTTAGCCCGCGCCCACCAGCGTGTTAGAATCAAGGCAGACTCAATGTCGAATGCTTCCTGAAATCGAAAACCTGCTGAAACTGCAAGATGCGGACAAGGAAATTCGCCGCCTGCACGATGAAATTGCGGAATTTCCCAAGCGCGTGGCGGTCATCGAACAGAAACTGGCCGGCACGAAGACCCAGCTGGAAAAGGCTCAAAACGCGATCAAGGCCGACGAAGCCGCCCGCCGCAAGTACGACACCACCATCGCCGATCTTCGCGGCAAGATTTCTAAATATCGCGACCAATCTCTCGACGTAAAGACCAACGACCAGTACAAAGCCCTGCTACACGAGATCCAGTTCGCGGAAAAAGAAATCGCCGCCACCGAAGACAAGATTCTCGAGCTGATGGTCAACGCCGACGCTCGCGACAAAGAAGTCAAGGCGGCTCAGGCCGAACTCAAAGCCGAGACTGCGGAGATCGAGAAAGAAAAAGAAGAAGCCCGCCAGCGCACCGCCGAAGACCAAAAACTTCTCTCCGACTGGCACGCCAAGCGCGATGGACTCCGCACCGGCGTCAACGAAGACCTGCTGCGGCATTACGAGCGCGTTTCAAAATTTCGCGGCAGCGGTATCTCTGAAGTTCGCGATCACCAATGTATGGCCTGCCGCGTCATGCTTAGACCGCAGACCTACAACGAGGTACGCGCGGGCCTGACAACGATCGTCTGCGACTCCTGCCAGCGCATACTCTATTTCAACCCCGCCGACGAAATGGCAGCCCTGGCGCCTGCTGCGCGAGCCCGCCGCCATCATCCCAAAATCGACGCGCCGCAAGCCTGGTATTACCGCGCGGAATTCGCGGAAACCGGTGAGGTCTATATCTGCCTGACCAATGCCTCGGGCCAAGCCAGCCGGCGCGTTTACGAGATCCACACTGGACGACTCATCGGCGATATCCTGATCCGCGAAGGCGACTATCGTCACGCCTTCCCCGAAGACATCACCGGAGCCATTCGCCTGAACGGCGGCTGGTCCGAAGCTGAACTCGATAGCTGGGGAAACGAGCTTCCCATGGTCGTGCTCGATTCGTTGGCCGCCGACTTAGACGCCGCCCGCCACGAAATGAGCGCCCGCCCCGCCGCCAAGCCCGAACACCCCACCTCTACGGCCGAACAAGCCGCCAGCTAAGCGTTTCATGTGGGGACAGCCGCCCCGGCTGTCCGGTCGAGCAAAGCTCGCCGACGCTGACGGCGCGTATGAACTCATACGTTTAAGATGGCTAGATGCCTCAAGCTCCTATGAGCCTTCTCACCGTCAAGATTTCTCCCCGCGGGGCAACTCGCCTGAAGGAAGGACACGTCTGGGTCTACCGCTCCGACATCGTCTCCGCTGACGGCGTCGCACCGGGAGCACTGGTGCTCGTCATGGATCACCGCGGCAAGCCTCTCGGCACGGCTCTTTACTCCAGTTCCTCGCAAATCGCCATCCGCTTGATCTCAGACGAGCCAGTAAAAGATTTTCCTGCCCTACTCCGCCAGCGCATCGCCGCGGCCATCGCCTACCGCGAACCGCTAGTCAGCAATACCGAGGCGTACCGAGTTCTGTTCAGCGAGGCCGACTTCCTCCCCGGTCTGATCGTCGATCGCTATAACGACATCCTCTCGGTCCAAATTCTCACCCAGGCGATGGACGCCGATCCCGCACGCCAGGCCATTGTCTCGGAATTAAATGAGCTCCTGCACCCCGGATCCATCGTCGAGCGCGTTGATCCGCGCGTGCGCGATCTCGAATCCCTTTCGCCACGCGCTTCCGGCCTCCTGCAAGGCAGCAAGACAGCAACCGGCTTCACCATGAATGGAATTCAATTTCGCTTCGAAGCTCTCGAGGGCCAGAAAACTGGAGCCTTCCTCGATCAGCGCGAGAATTATGCCGCCGCCGCGCAGTATGCCTACGGGGATGCCCTTGACGTCTTCTGCTACCAGGGAGGCTTCACCCTCCACCTGGCCCCGCGCTGCAAGCAGGTCACGGGAGTCGACAGCTCACGGCCCGCGCTCGAAGTCGCTGACCAGAATGCCGCCCTCAATCGCCGCGAAGGCCAACCCGAGATCGAATGGATCGAAGCGAACGCCTTCGACCTGCTCAAGGACTACGCGACGTCCAATCGGCGCTACGACACCATCGTTCTCGACCCGCCGCCGTTTGCCAAGGCTAAGCGCGATTTGGATGCCGCCCTGCGCGGCTACAAGGAACTCAACCTTCGTGCCCTTAAAATGCTCCGCCCCGGGGGTATTCTGGTGACCTGTTCGTGCTCCTACCATGTGAGCCAAGCGAACTTCCTCGAAATGCTGGCTAGCGCGGCTCTCGACGCTCATCGAACGCTCCGCTTGGTCGAGGTCCGCGGTCAAGCGAAAGACCACCCGGTTCTCCTCAATATTCCCGAGACTTCCTATCTAAAATGTGTGATGGCTTACGTAAGTTAATGAAATAAAACAACTAACATATTGATAATCATGCGCTCATATTTTATGATTCCTTTGGTACTGCTCCAGCGTCTAAGGAGGTAGTGACGCAGCCCCGCAGCACCGCAACGGCTGGTCTCAAACAAACTTAGAAGGAGCTTTTTAGCCATGACCGTTCTTACCCGTTTTCAGCCTTTCCGTGAAGTTGCCACTTTGCAGGACCGTGTGAACCGTCTGTTCCGCGAATCTTACAATGCTGGTAACGATGAATCCCTCACCACCTCGACCTTCGCCCCCGCAGTCGATGTCTACGAGGACGAGCACAAGGTCACCCTCAAGATCGAAGTCCCGGGAATCGACGAGAAAGACATCGACGTGCGCGTCGAGAACAACACCTTGACCGTCCACGGCGAGCGCAAGATCGAGAAGGAAGAGAAAGAAGAGAACTACCGCCGCGTGGAGCGCAATTACGGCAGCTTCACTCGCACCTTCACTCTGCCTACGGCCGTGGACACCGAAAACGTTTCGGCGAACTACGACAAAGGCGTGCTGAAGATCAATCTGCCCAAGAAGGCAGAAGCCAAGCCTAAGCAGATCAAAGTCAGCGTGGGCAGTGTGGCCGGCACCGAGAAGTCGATCGACGCCAAAGCCCCCACCAAAGCCGCGTAAGTAACGAGCCAGTGGAGCGGTGGACACTCTCGTTCGCCCCTGGCAAAGCCTGGTGTTTTTTTTGGATTTTAAAACGGGAGGCGGCAAACCAGCCGGCCTCCCGTTAATCTTGTATCTGGACGATTTTGGTAATCGTGCAATTGAACTTCGCCATTTTCAGTTGCACAATTACTCAATCACCCAATTGCACAATGGAGTAACCCATGCCCATCCGTTGGGACAAATTTACGGTCAAAGCGCAGGAAGCCATCCAGCGCGGGAACGAACTCGCCTCCGAGCACGGCAATCCCGAGCTGCAGCCGATCCACCTGCTTGCCGCTCTGCTTGAGGACAAAGAGGGCATCGTCCAGCCCGTACTCGAAAAAATTGGCATCGGCCCGCAGGCCGTGCTGGCTGAGGTTTATAAGGAACTCGAGAAACTTCCTAAAGTTTCCGGACAATCCTCCCAGGCCACGCTTTCGAACGCAACCGACAAACTGATCGACCAAGCTTTCAAAGAAGCCTCGAACTTCAAGGACGAGTACGTCTCGACCGAGCACCTCTTGCTGGCGGCCACGCACGTCAAAGACCCGGCCCAGCAGATCCTCACTCGCAATGGCGCAACTCACGAAGCGATTTTGAAAGCGCTTACCGTGGTTCGCGGCTCGCAGAAAGTTACGGACCAGAATCCCGAAGCAAAGTTCCAGGCCCTGGAAAAATACGCCCGCGATCTGACCGAGCAAGCGCGCCGCGGCAAACTCGATCCTGTCATCGGACGCGACGAAGAAATCCGCCGCGTGGTGCAGGTCCTCTCCCGCCGCACGAAAAACAATCCCGTGCTCATTGGCGAACCCGGCGTCGGCAAGACGGCCATCGTCGAAGGCCTTGCCCAGCGCATTATTTCCGGCGACGTTCCTGAAGCTCTGAAGAACAAACGCGTAATCTCGCTCGATCTCGGAGCCATGCTCGCCGGAGCGAAATATCGCGGTGAATTCGAAGACCGCCTCAAAGCCGTGCTGAAAGAAATCGAGGACTCGCAGGGCCAGATCGTCCTGTTCATCGATGAACTGCATACTTTGGTCGGCGCGGGCGCGGCAGAAGGCGCAATCGACGCTTCCAACATGCTAAAGCCAGCGCTGGCTCGCGGAGAACTTCGCGCCATCGGCGCTACCACGCTCAACGAATATCGCAAGTACATCGAAAAAGACGCGGCCCTCGAACGCCGCTTTCAGATCGTTTTCGTCGGCGAGCCCAACGTCGAAGACACCATCGCAATTCTGCGCGGCCTGAAAGAAAAATACGAAGTGCATCACGGCGTGCGTATCAAAGATTCGGCCATTGTCGCTGCTGCCACGCTCTCGCATCGCTACATCTCTGACCGATTCCTTCCCGACAAGGCCATCGATCTCATCGACGAAGCGGCGTCTTCGCTTCGGATCCAGATTGATTCTCTGCCGACGGATATCGATCAGCTCGAGCGCCGCGCTACGCAGCTGGAGATCGAAAAGCAGGCACTGAAAAAAGAAGACGATGCGAACTCCCGCGAGCGCTTGGGAGTGATTGAGAAAGAACTCGCTGAAATTCGCGAGAAATCCAACACGCTCAAGGCGAACTGGAAAAAAGAGAAGGACCTCATCGCCCGCGTTCGCACCCTCAAAGAGCAAATCGAGAAACTGAAAATCGAAGAGCAGGCCGAAGAGCGAAAGGGCAACCTGCAACGCGTCGCCGAAATCCGCTACAGCCTCATCCGCCAGGCCGAAGAGGACCTGGCTAAACTCAGCAAGCAAATGGCTAGTCAGGCCGGCAAGCGCATGCTTAAAGAAGAAGTCGACGAAGAAGACGTAGCCGGCATCGTCTCCAAGTGGACCGGAATTCCGATTTCAAAAATGCTCGAAGGCGAAGTCAAAAAGCTGGTCAACATGGAGGACCGGCTCCGCCATCGCGTCATCGGCCAAAACGCCGCGCTCGAGCGCGTGGCCAACGCCATTCGCCGCTCCCGCGCCGGGCTCAGCGATCCCAAGCGACCCATCGGCTCATTCATTTTCCTGGGCCCGACGGGAGTGGGCAAGACGGAACTCGCCCGCGCTCTCGCCGAATTTCTTTTCGACGACGAGCATGCCCTGCTGCGCATCGACATGTCCGAATACATGGAGAAGCACTCCGTCGCTCGCCTGATCGGCGCGCCTCCCGGCTACGTCGGCTATGAAGAAGGTGGACAACTCACCGAACAGGTGCGCCGCCGTCCTTATGCAGTCGTGCTCTTCGACGAAATCGAAAAGGCGCATCCGGACGTTTTCAACGTACTTCTGCAGATGATGGACGATGGACGCCTCACCGATGGTAAAGGACGTGTAGTTGATTTCAAGAATACGATCATCATCATGACGTCAAACATCGGCTCCCATTTTCTGCAAGCCGACCAGACGCACACGCCGGAGGACTTCGAGAAAGCCAGCGAGCAGGTCATCAATCTGCTACACACACACTTCAGGCCTGAATTCCTGAACCGCGTCGACGACATTATCGTCTTCGCCCCACTGGGCAAAGAGCAATTGGTCAAGATCATCGAGCTGCGTCTCGAAGATGTACGTCGCCTGTTAGCCGACCGGAAGATTTCGCTCGAACTCACCGACGGCGCCAAAGACGCTCTCTTTGCGCAAGGCTACGACCCGAATTTCGGAGCGCGCCCGCTGAAACGCGCCATCCAGAAGCTGGTGCAGGATCCGCTGGCGATGAAGATTCTCGACGGCGAAGTCCTGCACGGCGATCACGTAGTAGTCGACGCCGACAAGAAAACCGGCAAACTGAAATTCGAAGTCAGCCGGCGTGTGGGCGAAAAAGAACCAGTAAAAGCGCGGCGTTAAGCTCTAGAACTCATTGCTGGGGACGCATTCGTCCGCCCAGCGATCTCCGCGACTCCCGAGGGTCTGGTCACTTCGCCTTGAACGCGTCAAGCGCCGTAGGTCCCTGCGCCAGATAAAAACCCGCCCCCGCGTGCAATGCGATAAGGAGCCCATACCAAAACAAGTGGATGCCGATCTTGGCCATAGAAACCGACGGCACCAGCAAGAAAATGGCCGGAACCATTCCCAGCATTCCCGCCCAGCGCGCCCATCTCTGCAGCCTTAAAAGGCCCCAACCGATCAGGCCCCATACAACTCCGCCAATGAGTGCGTAGAACGCTCCGTAGAATTCCAGTTCGTTCCGGAGCGGCGCGCCTGCCATCAAGGCGAATCCATCCGAAGTGACCAATTTCAACACTCCAAACAAGAATGCGTAGGCGCCGCCAATCATGTAATAGACAGCGATCACAGTAACTCCGGCGGGCCGCTCCATGACACAAGAGTAGCAAACAAGAAAGTGAGAGCCGCTCGGCCGTTCAGCCGGACAACGCCCGGCCAGCCTGCGCGCCAACTCTGGAAGCGTACGACCGCCACCTCACCCAATCCGAATTTATGTATCATGTGTCGCGAGGCCACATCCATGAAACGTAGCGCGGTTCCCCTGTTAGCTCTTCTCCTCTTCGTTCAACTCTGTTCGGCCCAGGCTCCGATGAAATGGAAAATCCACGACCTCAACCGTCCCGTGCCCCCAGTCATCGACCCCGGAACCGCAAGCACGCAAGACACGCCCGGCCGTCCTCCGTCAGACGCGGTGGTGCTCTTCGATGGGAAAGATCTTTCCCACTGGATCGGTCAGGACGGCAAGCCCGCGCAGTGGAAGGTTGAGAACGGCTCCATGGAAGTCGTGGCGAAAACCGGATACCTTTCCACGCGCGATTCTTTTGGAGACTGCCAGCTTCATGTCGAGTCTGCCGAACCGTCTCCGGGAAAAGGCGAAAGTCAGGAACGCGGCAACAGCGGCGTCTTTCTGATGGGCCTTTACGAAATCCAAGTGCTCGATTCTTACCAGAACAAAACCTACGCCGACGGCCAGGCGTCGGCCGTATACGGACAGTATCCGCCGCTGGTCAACGCATCCCGCCCACCGGGACAGTGGCAGACCTACACCATCATCTTTCACCGTCCCCATTTCAGAGATGGAAAAGTTTTTAGGCCCGCACGCGTAACGGTTCTGCACAACGGTGTGCTCGTGCAGGACAACGTCGAACTTACAGGCCCCACCGCACACGGCGAGCGGCCTCCCTATAAACCGGGCCCTGATAAACTTCCGGTGCAATTGCAGGATCACGGCGATCCCGTGCGCTACCGCAATATCTGGATTCGCGAACTGAAAGAGGCCGAGTAATACGCCCTGTCTGATTGAATAGGCCGTGTCATTTGAGGCTCGCGTTCTTTGCGGGCCGAAGAGCCTGCCCCGAACTTGTCGAAGGGATCTAAGTACCTGGTGTCGTCACGGTGCCCAACGAGACACCACACCTGTGGCACACTAGCTTTATGCACCGCCTCACCCTCGGCGATTTCGAACTCAGCATCTTTTCCGATGGCACCTACCCGCTCGACGGCGGAGCATTCTTCGGCGTCGTCCCGAAAGTCATGTGGTCAAAAAAAGTCACGGCCGATGACAAAAACTACGTCACTGCCGGACTCAACTCGCTCCTCATTCGAATGGAGGGGCCGCGCACCGGCAAGCGGACCGTACTGGTCGAAACCGGGATGGGCAACAAGCTGTCCGATCGCATGATCAAGTTCTACGGCCAGCCCGCGCAGCTGCTGACGAACCTAGCCGCCGGCGGACTCTCCCCCGACGACATCGACATCGTCATCAACACTCATTTGCACTTCGATCACTGCGGATGGAACACGATCCGAGATAAGACTGGAAAAATCGTTCCAACATTTCCGCGCGCAAAATATTACGCGCCCGAAGGCGAATGGAATTATGCGCGCCAGCCGAGTGAGCGCGACGCCATCAGCTACATCTCTGACAATTACGATCCGCTCGTAGCCAGCGGCCAGATGACGCTGCTGAAAGGCGGCGAAGAAATCGTTCCCGGCATCTCGGTAAAACCTTTCCCCGGCCACACCGCCAATATGCTGGCTGTGATCGTTGGAGGATCTCCATTCGGGAGCAGGGACGCAGCCCCAGCCGCGGAGCGGCGCAAGAATACAGCCCACGGCGCGAGCCGTGGGTCGCGGCAGCCAGTGACGGAAGCCCCGGAGGGGCGAAAGACGGACACCGCCCCAGCGAACAGGTACGCTGATAGCCCCGACGGCACAACGCCACCGACTGCCTGCTACATCTCCGATCTCATTCCCACCACGGCCCACATAGACCTGACCTGGGGAATGTCCTTCGACCTCTACCCGCTGCAAACCATCGAGAGCAAGAAACATTACTACGCCCAGTCGATCCCGGAAAAATGGCTGACAGTTTTCACCCACGACGCCAACATTCCCTGGGCGTATGTGGAGAGGGATGATTCGGGGAAGATGGTAGCGAGGGGAATGTCCTACGAGCAAGGCTCCAAGAGCGTCGAATGACGGACCTTAATAAGAACACGCAGCGGCGTTCGAAGGCTTTCCCAAGGGCACATCACTTTGTTCCGCAGTGTTGGCTCGCAGGATTTACGGAAACTGCAGAGAAAGATGGGCGACTCTGGGTCACTGATATCAAGCGGCAGAAGCAGTGGCCGAGCAATCCTATCAATGCCGGCCACCGTCGTGATTTCTATCGCGTTTCTGATGACAACTTGGATCCGGTCGGAGCGGAAATGTTGTTCTCAAAAATAGAAGACGCAGTCGCGCCTATACTCAGGCGTCTCGATAACGAGCTACGGGCGCCACGTGAGGACGAGCTCGAACACTTACTTCTTTTCATGGCGATCCAGTGGATCAGGGTTCCGGCCTTCCGGCCTACCATCTTGGCCATTGCGGACACTTTCCATCGCTCCAAGATCTCAGAAGCGCTCAAGGGCCGGGAATCGTGGGCAAAGATGCTCAGAGAGACAGGCATTTCCCCCGATGATCCCGCAGCCGACTATGACAGGGCGCACGAGTTCGAACGTTCGGGGGAATACTCGTTGTCCGCAGAAACGGAGTGGTACTTGATGAGAGGATTTCAGGGCATCGAGACGATTGTTGCCCGGCTGAAAGAGAGACACTGGGGAGCGTGCATCAGTCGAAGAGGAAGCTTTATAGCTTCCGACAATCCCGTCGCGATGGACGGACCAAAAAATTGCAAAGTCGGGTTCAAGAATGCAGATGTCGTCACCTACCCTGTGAGTAAGCATGTCTTGCTTTACGGGACAAACGTTCGGGTAAGAGCTCCGTTTGTGAGCCAGAAGTTCATAGCTCACAAAAACACCTTCGCACTCCTTACATCAGACGAGCAGGTATATTCAGCCATACCAGATTTTTGTTGGCTGGACGCGTCGAACGCATATCAAAGAGACTGGAAGGGATTTTCAAGAAAACATTACGGGTAACAGTTGCGAGCAAGAGTTTCTGCCATACACAGCCTAGCTTCGAAGAACTCCTCAACCCGCGCCAGAATGTCAGGCGCGCTCTTGGCCTCATAGATCGCCTTGCGCAGCCCCGCCCCACCCGGAACGCCGTGTGTGAACCAGGACGCGAACTGCTTCATCTTTCCGACGGCGTCAGGCAGCTCCTCTTCAATCAGCATCGAAAAATAAGTGCGGATCATCTGGTAGCGATCAGCCTCGGAGGGCTCGTCGTAGCGCAAGGTAAATGTGGGGACAGCCGTCCTCGGCTGTCCATCGGGCCGGAGGCCCGAGGCCTGTCCACCTGGATCACTGTCAATGCCAAAAGTCGAGTTGAGTTCGACCGGACAGCCGAGGGCGGCTGTCCTCACATGGCCATCGCCAGCCGCTCCATTCTCCATCCCCGCGCAGTACTGCTGAATCTGCCGAAAGATCCACGGATTCGACGGCGCCGACCGGCCAATCATCACTGCATCGCATCCTGTCTGCGCGACCATGGCGCAGGCGTCCTCGGGAGAGCGGATATCTCCATTCCCAATCACCGGAATCTGTACCGCATCCTTCACCGCCGCGATCCACTCCCAGCGAGCGTTGCCGCTGTAGCCCATCTCGCGGGTACGGGCATGCAGCGCCACAGCCGCCAGCCCGCATGACTCGGCCATGCGCGCCAGTTCCACGCAGACAATCTCTTCATCGCTCCATCCCGCACGAAACTTTACGGTGAAGGGAATCGTCACCGCCGCCCGCACCGCCTCGAAAATCTTGCCGATCGCCGGCAGATCGCGCAGCAGTCCGGACCCTCCATTGCACTTGACGACTTTTTTCGCCGGGCATCCCAGGTTCAGGTCGACCAGATCAAAGCCCAGTCCTTCGACCATGCGCGCGGCCTCGGCCATCACTTCCGGATTGCTGCCAAAAAGCTGCGCCGAAATCGGATGCTCGTCTTCATAGAAATGCAGATACCGTTTGGCTTTCTGATCCTTCTTGCGCAGCACCCCGTCGGCCGAGGTGAACTCAGTCATGATCAGCCCGCACCCGCCCAGATTGCGAATGAACCGGCGAAACACCGTGTCAGTAACGCCCGCCATCGGCGCCAGCACCGTCGCCGGAGCAATCGTCACCCCGCCAATCGCCATAGAAGCCGGCACAATTCGTGTGGAGCGGACACTCTTGTCCACCAATCCTGCAAGGGGATCAGCCCCCGCCGAATTGTCCCAGAATTTCTTCACCCTCTTATTCTACCTACTGACTCCAAAAACAAAGCCCCCGCCAGAGCGAGGGCTGAGTTTCCTGGTTTAATCCGTGGAATCCGCGAAACTCCGTGGCGAAAGAGGTTAGCCTTTCGCGGCCGCGGCCGGTGCCGCTGGAGTTTCCTTCTTCGCGTACTTGCGGCGGAAGCGCTCCACGCGCCCGGCAGTATCCATCAGCTTCTGCTTGCCCGTGAAAAACGGATGGCAATTCGAGCAGATTTCCACAGAGATGTCGCCCTTATGCGTCGATCGCGTCACAAACGCGTTGCCGCATGCGCAATGCACACGCACTTCGTTATAAGCGGGATGAATGGCTGCTTTCATGGGAGTCCCAACCTCGATTCGAGTATTAGATTCTACCGGATTACCCCACGATTCAGCAACCAGCTCAACTCCCGCCCCTCCGACGTCACCTACCAGCAAACGCAATGGAATCAGACATTTCTGGATTGCAAGCTGAGAAGCGACAGCGCGATCCTAGAACAACGAACTCTGCCGCCGCGTTGGCGTGATCCCGAAATGATCGTACGCCAACTGCGTGGCCACGCGTCCCCGCGGAGTGCGGTTCAGAAACCCGATCTGCATCAGGAAAGGCTCGTAGATTTCTTCGATTGCATCCGGCTCTTCGGCAAGCACGGCCGCCAGAGTATTCACACCCACCGGCCCGCCCTGATACTTCTCGATGATCGTCAGCAGCAGCCGCCGGTCGACTTCATCGAAGCCGTAGCGATCCACTTCCAACATCTCGAGCGCCGCCTTCGCGGTGGCTTCGTCGATCTTCCCAGCCCCGCGCACCTGCGCAAAATCGCGCACGCGCCGCAGCAGCCGGTTCGCAATTCTCGGAGTACCGCGCGCCCGCCCCGCGAGTTCCCGGGCTCCAGCCTTATCGATCTCCACGCCGAGAATCTCCGCCGAGCGCTCGACAATTACCTGTAAATCTTCCGGAGCGTAAAATTCCAGCCGCAGCACGATCCCAAACCGCGCCCGCAGCGGAGCGGAAATCAGCCCCGCCCGTGTTGTCGCTCCAATGAACGTGAACGGCTTCACTTCCAGCGTGTGCGTGCGCGCCGAAGGGCCCTGCCCGATCATGATGTCGAGCTTGTAGTCCTCCAGCGCCGAATACAGCAACTCTTCCAGAACCGGCTGCAACCGGTGAATCTCATCCACAAACAACACCTGCTTATCCTGCAAGTTCGTGATGATCGCCGTCAGGTCGCCTTTGATTTGCAACAATGGAGCGGCTGTGGGCTGAAAATGCGCGCCGAGTTCGTTGGCGATGATATTGGCCAACGTGGTCTTGCCCAATCCCGGAGGCCCATACAGCAGCACGTGATCCATGGCCTCGCCGCGCGAGCGCGCCGCCTCGATCGCGACTGCCAGGTTCTCCTTGACCTTTTTCTGGCCGATAAACTCGCTCAGCCGCTGCGGCCGGAGCTTCAACTCAAACGAGGAATCGTCCTCCATCGGCGCAGCCGACACCAGCCGCTCGCGGTTGTAATTCGGGTCGGGGTTTCTCGCCGTAGCCACTACGCCGGATGTTACCACGCGGACGTTACCGCGAAAGAATTCTCGTCGTTTCGAGCCACGCAAAGCGCCACCACTATCCTTTGTCATCTCAAGCGAAGTGAGGTGCCGGTACTCCCGCCATTGTCATCTTGAGCGCAGTGAGGCGATAGCCGAACATAGTCGAGAGACCTGCTGTCCCGTCCGCCTAAACTGCGCCACCAACTTATCCGGCGATTTCCCCCTTGACAGGATGTAAAGTGTGCTTTACATTATGAATGTAAAGCATACTTGACTAGGAGGGTGGATGGACACCAACGAAAAACGCTACTTGAGAGAGTTTCTACCTGCCATGGTTGCCTACGCCGTCATGGTGATCGCTTCGGTCTGGCTGCTCAAACATCAGGTGTATCCGCAGCTTAAGATCGTGTTCGCTCTTCTGCCAGTGATTCCGGCCCTGTTCGCCATGTGGGCGGCGATCCGCTATTTCCGCGGACTCGACGAACTCCAGCGCCGCATCCAGTTCGAGGGCCTGGCATTCAGTTTCCTCGCAACCTGCGGGCTTGCCCTAACCTGGGGATTTCTGCAAAACGCCGGCCTGCCCCATGCCGACGTCATCTGGGTAGCGCCCGTTCTGGTCGGCCTCTGGGGAGTCGGTGCCTGCGTGGCGAAGCTGAGGTACCAGTGAAAAACAGCGTGCGCGATCTCCGCGGCCAACTCAGCTGGACCCAGGCCGACTTGGCCGAAAAACTAGGCGTCTCGCGCCAAACCGTCAACGCGATCGAAACCGAGAAATATGATCCCAGCCTTCCCTTGGCATTCAAAATCGCCAAGCTCTTTCGCAAGTCCGTAGAGGAGATATTCAAGGCATAAGAGTCTTGAGCGGCTTAAGCAACAGCGCCGCAGCCAGATTGTGTCGAGCCAGTTAGAGGAAATCCTCCGCCGGGTGGACCAGTTACCGATTCTGGATTCTCGTACGCCCGAAGAAATCCTTGGCTATGACGAGCATGGTCTTCCTCGTGAATCAGCAAACATGACTACGCAACACGATCGGTAAAACGCGATCGGCAAACATGGTCATCGATACTTCAGCCCTTGCCGCGATCTTTTTCGCCGGACCCGAACGCCAGAAGTTCCTTAGTGCCATCACCGAGGCCGAAAGCCGCTTGGTTTCCGCCGCGACTGTGCTTGAAACAGGGATCGTTCTCGAGAGCAGGCAAGGCGACTCGGCGGGGCGTGAGTTCGACCTCTTTGTGGTTCGTGCCGGCCTCCAAATCGTGCCCGTGGACGCCGAACAGGTCGACATCGCCCGCTCGGCCTGGCGAAAGTACGGCAAGGGTCGACACCCGGCGGCTCTGAATTTCGGCGATTGCTTCTCCTATGCGCTGGCTAAGCTCTCGGGCGAGCCGCTGCTGGCTAAGGGGACAGGTTTCAGCCTTACCGATATCTCGGTCTGCAAATAAAGTTTGCAGCCGGACGTCCAGCCGATAACGAAACACAATTACTGCGTCTCAACCAGAATTCCATCCCGGAAAGAAAACATCTTCTTATCACCCGAAGGCAGCGTGACCGCGGTTTGAACTACGTGCCGCCCATCCAGGTGATACTCATACCTGAAGACCCGTCCGTCTGGTAGATCCTGCTCTGAGACTCTGCCACCCCAGTACTTGTTTCGCAGCAGAACATTCCAATCGGCATCCATAACCGCTGTGAGAACCGACGGGTCATATCCCGTATCGTTCACTAGACGCTGGTATTCGAAGCGGTAAAGCAAGTGGGCACCGTCCGAAACAGTATCGACGTGTCCCCCGTCGTCGTAAGAATACTTGCGAATGTGGCCCGCATCGTCATGTGCTTCGATGATTCGGTCGGCGAAATCATACTTAAATGCGATGGAGTGCCCGCCGGGAGAAATCAACTGCTCCAGATTGCGAACCTTGTTTCTCCTCAGTTGAATGCGGTGTCCCTCAGCATCGCGCATTTCGGTCGCAGCCCCTTGCGCGAGGTTCTTCGCGTAGTAGGCCTCCGGAAAATAAAACTTGCGCCCATCGCGGAAACTCAGGGTCCAACCGTTGCCATTCCAGGCGACCTGCGCGCCATAAAATTCCGAGGCGGTCTCCTCATGCCGGAAAACCGCATCCGCGTAGCCTGTCCCCTTGGATATGCGTCGCAGATGCAGCCACCTGTCTCCCTCAAGATTAAGATCCATGTAGGTGTACGGATTTCTTGTCCCCGTTGGGCAGATGTCATACGGATGATTCCCTCCAACTCCAAATGCCCGGCTGCGGTTTTCCCATGCACTGTACGTTCGAGTGAGCGACAGGGGCATGACATCAGGAACAAAGAGATCGGTCTGCCGCAACACGAATCTTCCACTGTGCAAGTCGACAAGGAAGTCGTTCACCGGCAAATCATGCCGCGCAGTGGGCTTGATCATCGAAATGGAAGTTTCGAACTTGGCGGGCACGGATCCCGCAACAAGCGACATCACAACATAGGGATAAGACCCATCCCATGCAGGTGGCGATTCTGTGAAGGGCAGCAGTTCGACTTTTGTCGCAGGCGGAGCTGCTGGCCGCGGTGCGAAATAAAATACCGCAGATAACGCAATGAGCACTACAACCAGGCCCCACTTCCACGCCAGTGGATGCCGAAGCTCATTACTCACTGCGGATACCAATCCAGCACCCGCACCTCGATCCCAGTCCCTTCTAGCGCTTTTTGAAACACCGCCAGATCCGATCCGCGATAGTGATACGGAATCACTACCTTCGGATGAAATGCCTTCACCGCATCCGCCGCCTCGTCCGGTGGCATGGTGTACGGCAGATTCATGCATACAAACGCCACGTCGATATTCTTAAGCGCCCGCATCTCCGGGACACCTTCGGTATCGCCCGAAAAATAAAAGCGCTTTCCGCCGTAAGTGAGAACGTAGCCGTTGCCGCGTCCCTTGTCGTGAAAGAATTTTCCCGCCTCCGGCCCGCGCTTCAGGTTGTAAGCCGGAATCGCCTCGATCGTCCATCCACCCCAGGTCTTGGATTCTCCGTTAGCGATCGGCTTGGCGGTAGCCACAGTCTGCACGACGGCCGGCGGAGCGAAAATCTCCGTACCCGTTTTGCTGACATCCTTAATTGAACCGGGATCCATGTGATCCCCGTGAATATCGGTAATCAGAATGAGGTCAGCCTTGGGAAGATCACCGAGTTTCGCCGGCTTGGCGGGATCGAGATAAATCGTCTTCCCACCCGCCTCAATTAGTGTGCTCGCATGAAACAGCGGAGTAATTTTCACCGGTCCCGCGGATGTGGGAAAAGTCTGCGTATCGCCGGCGAATGCAAGCGTAGCCAAACTAGTCAGAAGGGACAACAGAATTAGCATTGATTTCATAGATGGCCTCTTATCCTACAGGACGCTAGACAGATTTTACATTCGTTATTGATTGTGACACAAGGATGTGCCACAATTATTACATGCCTTCGGTCAACATTCGCCAACTCCGCGACACCCGTCGTCTGAAAGCATGGTTGCGCGCCGGTAAGACCATTGAACTGCGCGAGCGTGACCGCCTCATCGCCAAAATCGTGCCGGAGAGTGAACCGCCCAGGAAGCTGGTGAAGTGGCCCGACTTTGAGGCCCGTCGCAAAGCCATGTTCGGCGACCGCATCTTTCCCAACGTCATTTTGGATGATCGAGGTCGCTATTGACGACGTACGCGGACACCAGCTTTCTGGCTTCGCTCTATCTCGGAGACAGCCATTCTCACGCTGCCGATCAAATGTTGCGAACCCTGACGGAGTGTTTCCTGACTTCGCTGCATCGGGCCGAGTGGTTCCACGCCATCGCGCAGCACGTTTTTCGCGGCGCCATCACGGAAACGAAGGCTCGAGAACTGCATTCGCTGTTTGAGCAGGACACCAGGACTGGGCCGTGGCAGGAAGTCACCTTTCCCGAGCACGCTTTCGATCTCTGCGCCGATCTCGCTCGTCGTTACGGGCCGAAACTCGGCGTGCGAACCCTTGATACGCTACACGTCGCTTGCGCTTTGGAACTCAAAGCCGACCGCTTCTGGACCTTTGACGACCGCCAGGCCAAGCTGGCCAAAGCCCAGGGATTGAAAACTTCCTAGCGGCTTGGCAGACATTCCATTTTCAAAGAATGTCATCCTGAGCGAAGCATGAGCGCCTGAAAGGCGTTCATGCGCGGTCGAAGGACCCCAGTACTCCCTGCCATGTCCAAGCCGCAGCAAGGCGTTTCTCCCTGGCTAGCGTGGACCCAGTGACTCGAGAAAACTATACGCGCTCTGTCAATCGCAGCCGGTGGAAGAAAATCCCAAGGCTTAGCGCTGCCAAAGCTCTCTAGATATGTCACGGGATCGCTGTTGCGATGCCACACGCCTCCGCTACCTTTCTACTCTTCCTCTTCCTTAACCTCGCCTCGCTCCGCCTTCGCCTTCTCGATAATCTTCTCCTGCAACTGCCCCGGCACCATGTCGTAGTGATGCATTTCCATGTTGAAGCTTCCGCGGCCCTGCGTCATCGAGGTCAAGTCGACGCCATAAGTGAGCATCTCGGCCATGGGCACTTCAGCTTTCACGACGGTGTTCCCGCCCTTGTTGTCCATGCCCTGGATGCGCCCCCGCCGGCTGTTCAAATCGCCCATGATCGAGCCCGCAAAGTCGTCGGGTACCGTAATTTCGACCGCCATTACCGGTTCCAGAATCGTTGGTTTCGCTTGTTCCATCGCTTTGCGAAACGCGATGCGTCCCGCCATCTGGAACGACATGTCATTTGAATCCACATCGTGGTACGAGCCGTCGTATAGGATCACGCGGAAGTCCACCACCGGGAATCCTGCCAGATGCCCCCGCGCCGCCGCATCTTTGATCCCTTTTTCAATCGCAGGAATATAGTTCTTCGGAATCGCACCGCCAAAAATGTCATTCACAAACTCAAACACTCCGCCGCGCGGCATCGGCTCCATCTTGATCTTGCAGTCGCCATACTGCCCGTGCCCGCCAGTCTGCTTCTTGTGCCGCCCCTGCACGTCGGCCTTCCCGCGAATGGTTTCGCGATACGGAACTTTCGGAGCCTTCAAAACCACTTCCGTGTGATACCGCTTCTTTAACTTCGCCACCACAACTTCGATATGCTGCTGCCCCGTGCCCGCAATCAGAAATTCCTGGGTCTGCGGATCGCGGAAAAACCGCAGCATTGCATCTTCTTCCATGAGCTTGTGTAGCCCCGGCCCTAGCTTGTCTTCATCGGCGCGGCTCTTGGGCTCGATGGCAAACGTAATCGCCGGCTCCGGCAACTTCACCCGCGGATACTGAATCGGCGCTGACTTCTCCCCTAACGTGTCTCCGGTCAAAGTCTCCTTCAGCTTCGCCACCGCACCGATATCGCCCGCGTGCAACTCGTTAACCGGAATCGCCGTTTTTCCCTGCATGGTCGAGATGTGCGCGAACTTCTCCTGCACACCGCGAGTAAAATTCTGCGAGACGGCGTCGTTCTTCAACACACCCGAGAAAACTTTGAAGTACGAAATCCTTCCCGCAAACGCGTCCGACACGGTCTTGAACACATAGAGAGACACTGGCTCTGTGTCAGCCTCATGCCGCTTCGGTACGTCGCCATTCCCAGAAGCCGGAGCTTCTCCCTGCACCCACTCGTGCTCCGAGGGCGCCGGCGTGTAGTCGACGATGAAATCCATCACGCGGTCCGCTCCAATGTTCCCTAACCCCGAACTGAAGATCACGGGAAAAAGCTTGTCTTCACGTATCGCATTGTGCAGCGCGGGGATCAGATCTTCTTCCGGAATCGTTCCCTTTTCGAAGAACTCCTCCATCAGCTTGTCGTCACCTTCGGCCACGAGTTCCACCAGTTGCTCGTGGGATTCCTGCACCTGCGCCCGCATATTCGCTGGGATCTCTGTCTCTTTTCCCTTGCCGTTCCCGCCCAACTCGTAGGTGTAAGCCTTCATCCGCACCAGGTCGACCACGCCGGTCAAACTCTTCTCGCTCCCGATCGGTAACTCGATCGGAATGACGTTCCGCCCGAAGGCGGTGATGAGCGATTCCATCACCCGCTCCGCGTTCGCCCGATCGCGATCCATGCGGTTCACCACGATCAGCCGCGGAGTCTTATATTCCTCGCAATAATTCCACACCCGCTGTGTGACCACTTCCACGCCGGCCACACCGTCGACCACGACGATCGCCGCGTCCACCACCGGCAGCACCATCTTCGCCTCATGCACGAACATGTTGAATCCCGGCGTGTCGAGGATATTGATCTTCGTCGTGCCCCACTCCACCACGGCCGCGCCAGTCGCAATCGACATCTTGCGCGCGATTTCTTCCTCGTCGTAGTCGGTCGTGGCCGAGCCATCGTCCACACGCCCCAGGCGCGGCGTCGCTCCAGCCGTATACAACATGGCCGATACAAGCGTGGTCTTGCCCGCATGCCCGTGTCCTACCATCGCAACATTACGAATGTTTTCTCCCGAATAGACTTTCAAGTTGGGCTCCTTCGGCAGGCGAGGGGAAAGAAAAGGCCCAGGAAGAGGATGAGGACAGGAACAGGCCAGCCCGACCTCGCTTGCCAAAACGTAGGATGCTACCACGCGGGGAGAGGGAGCCTCAACCGAGAGACTGTCCCCGGAATCGGGTGCCCACCCTGGCCGCGCATTTAGCGAGAGAGCCTGCCCTGAGCGGAGCCGAAGGGGTGGGGATTTTGACTTCTTGGATCTCGATGTCGGGGCCCTTGTCCGCGCCGTGCCCCATGTCTCGCAGTGGGGACTTTGACTTTCCATCTCCAGACCAAGCCGTAGTATGATCCCTGCGCCATGCCAGGCAGCCGCACCAGCGAAGAATGGATCGCGCAATACGCGACCAGCCACCAACACCCTATCAATCGTGCTTGCCACACTCTAGGCATTCCCACGATTCTCGTCTCGGTGGCAGTGTTCGTCGCTGGCATCTTCTACCACCGCCTCTGGATGTACGCCCTCGCCCTCTTCGCCCTGGGATGGATCTTCCAATTCATCGGCCATGCCTTCGAAGGCAAGCCTCCGGAATTCCTGCACGACTGGCGATTTCTATTCGTAGGCGTTCGCTGGTGGTGGGCCAAAATCAACGGCAAAGCGTAAGGTAGAATTTTATTGAGGTGCCACAAGATCGGGTGCCCCACTTCTCGCCTCCTTTGCGAGAAGTGGGACTCTCGTTGCTCACCCCGAAGCCCGAGCCTTGCACCCCCGTCCACCCCTGTTCTATCCTGACGACACTTAAGGACGAGACTCCCTCACAATGCAGCGCCTGATCGCCAGACTCTTATTGCTCTTCGCGGTTGCCGGCAACGGCATTCCCCTGGCGCTCGCGATCACAGCCGCTCCGGCGCACGCCTGCTGCATCCGCAAGGCGCATCACTGCCACGACTCAGGGGGAAATGAATCCGAACAACTAATAATCCGCAGCGCCGAATGCTGCAACCATGATTGCTGCCGCGCCGTCATGACTTCCCAATGTGCGCGTCCTCAGTCACGGACGACCGCAGTCTCAGCGCAGAATATCGACGCCCAGATAGCCGAATCGCATCCCAGAACTCCGTCCGGACAACGCTCGTCATCGCAATCCACCCGCGCCCCACCGCAAATCTCCATCGCCTAGCCACGAAATTAGGAAGGGCACGGCTTCAGTCGTGCCGTTACGCCGTGACCTCCGTATCGGTTTCAGCCGCCTGGGGGCATCGGCCCAGGGCTCGCGTTATCGGAGATTTCATGCGTACGATCCGCAATTTGCTCTTCGCAATTTGCCTCATACTATCTGTTCCTGCGCTCGCTTCAGTCTTTGGCGGGGTCCGCGGCATCATCCACGATCCGCAGCATCGTCCCGTGCAAGACGCCATGGTGATGCTCAAATCGAAATCCTCCGACTGGTCTGCGAAAGCAAACTCCGACGCCAACGGCAACTTCGTTTTCAATACCGTTCCTCTGGGCGAATACATTGTTACCGTCGCTGCCGTCGGTTTCGAGCAGACCCAGCAGCAGGTCGTCGTCATCTCCGGCTCCGAACCGGTTCTCCACTTCGCCCTCAAAGTTGCCGGGACCAAAGAGACCGTCACAGTCTCCGGCGAGCCCGAGGCCGCACCTACCGACTCTGCCACCCCGACAACACTGGTCGATCGTCTCGAGATCGCCCGCACTCCAGGCGCCGCCCAATCGAACAGCCTGGCTATGATTACCGATTTCGTTCCGGGAGCCTACGTCACCCACGACCAGCTTCACATTCGCGGCGGACATCAAACCAGTTGGCTGGTCGACGGTGTCCCGGTGCCCAATACCAACATCGCCTCCAACCTCGGTCCGCAGTTCGATCCCAAGGACATCGACTATCTCGAAGTCAGCCGCGGCAGCTACGGAGCCGAGTTCGGAGACCGCACTTACGGCGTATTCAACATCGCTCCCCGCACCGGATTCGAGCGCAACCGCGAGGCCGAACTAGTTCTCAGCGCCGGAAATTTCTATCAGACCAACGACCAATTCAGTATCGGCAGCCATACCGAACGCTTCGCCTACTACGTAAGCGTCAACGGCAACCGTAGCAACCTCGGGATTCAAACTCCCATCCCGCAAGTCGTGCACGACGCCGCCAATGGATACGGCGGCTTCAGCTCTCTGATCTTTAACGTCGATCCCTCGAATCAGCTTCGCCTCGTAACTTCCCTGCGCAAAGATTTCTACCAGATCCCTTACAACCCCGATTTCAACGATCTGCAAAGCTCGCAATATGACAGCAGCGGGTTGCGTGACGCCGATCGTGAATCCGACGCCATCGTCAATTTTTCCTGGGTTCACACCTTCAACTCAAAATATCTGCTGACCCTTTCGCCGTTCTATCACTACAACAGCGCCAACTACGAGGGTGCTGAAAACGACTATCCCACCGCGACCACCGACCAGCATTCTTCCGACTACGCTGGAGGCCAGGCTAGTTTTAGCGCCAACGCCGCTCACAACAATTTGCAGGCCGGATTTTACGGATTTCACCAGAATGACCGCCAGCAACTCGGCGTCGTTTCGCAGTGCGCGACCAACGGCGATCCCTACTACTCGCCGCCGCTCTGCGACCCTGCCACTTTGCCGGCGCCCTTCGCCGACCAGCAATCTCCCTCCGGAAGCCTCGCAGCGTTCTTTCTCGACGACAAATTCAAGCCTGTTCCGTGGCTGACTCTGACTGCCGGCATGCGACCAACCTTTTTCTCAGGAGGAATCAGCGAAAGTGCCATCAGCCCGCGCTTCGGCGTCGCCCTTAACATTCCACACCTCAACTGGACCTTCCGCGCTTTCTACGGCCACTACTACCAGGCGCCGCCCCTCATCAGCATTACCGGTTCACTCATCCAGCTATGCCAAAGCAGCGGTTGTGGATTCATTCCACTTTCCGGTGAGCGCGACGAGGAGAGTCAATTTGGTGTGACCATTCCTTTTCGCGGATGGGTCTTCGATGTCGATACTTTCCGTACCCGCGCCCACAATTTCTTCGATCACGATGTCATCGGCGAATCCAATCTCTTCTTCCCACTCACTATCCAGAACGCTTTAATCCGTGGATGGGAGGCCACGGTGCGCTCGCCTCGCCTCGCCCATCGCGCCCAGCTTCACCTCGCCTACTCCAATCAAATCGCCGAGGGCGGAGGAGCAATCACCGGCGGCCTCACCGACTTCTCCACCCTCGACTACGGCCCGCTCGATCACGACCAGCGCAACACGCTGAACATCGGCGGAGACTTCACCCTGCCCTGGAATTCCTACGCCTCCACCAACATTTACTACGGTTCCGGCTTCAGCAACGCTTTCCCCGGCCAGCCCTATCCCGGCGACTACCTTCCCGGCCATACCACCTTCGACCTCACCGTTGGCAAACAATTCGGCGAACGCTTGTCCGCCTCGGTGACCGCTCTGAACGTAGCTAACCGCCGCGTAGAACTCGACAACAGCGTAACTTTTGGCGGCTTCCACTGGAACAATCCCCGTGAAATCTACCTGGAACTTCGCTACCGCTTCCACTACTAGAAGGCGTTGTACATGCGAAAGAAGAAGAACCAGGTAGGGACGGACGCATTCGTCCGTCCAGCCAGAGCGAAGCGCGGCCGCCGTCGGGAGGAGTATCTGACCAAGCTCCAGATTAAATCAGCAGCCCTGCTGCGAAGCACTTTTCGCGAACACCGACTGGGTGAGATCTATCTGCATTACTTGAGTCTTTCTGTCGAGCGCAGCGGTTTCCCGCATTCGAGCGGATGGCGCCCGCGACCATCGCCCCCTGGCAAATCCGTGATGGCGATTTTGCGGCAGTCCGAATCCCCTGTGCAAAATTGACCATTTTTCCTCAGCTGACTGCCCCATCATCGGCAACGAAGGTCAAGGAAACCATGACTCCAGAGCTGCAGAGCGCGCTCAAACGACACACTCAGTGGTTCGGATCCTACAAGGCGTCCGGCGAGTTGAAGAAAACACAGGTGTGGCTTCTAGTGAATGCCGGACAGATTGAATTCCTCACTCCCGGGAATTCTTACAAAGTACGACGGGCGCGGAAAAATCCGCGTGTCATTTGTTATGTGGGAAGGGATGACGGTCCCGCGATTTCTGGAACGGCCCAAATCGTTACCGACCGGAGTGAAGTGGCACGGGTTTACCGGGGCTACTGGAGGACCCACCCACTGCGCATGACGATTGTGGTCGGGCTTCGACTTTGGATTGAGATGCTGCTGAACAAGCGAGTTGTCGTTCGAGTCCAACCGGACGAGCCCAATCCCCTGGCGGGATTGACCGATCCTGCCATCTGAATTCAGAAAAAGTCAAACACGCCGAGCACGGCAGACTCGCGACGTGCAGTCAATACGTGATGCCGAGTTACGCGAGCTGTTGGAGGGATCTTTCCGTCACTCCCGCCCCAGCTTCTCCCGCAACATGTCCTCGACGTCGCCCATCTTCTCGCCCAGCAGATTCAGCTTTCGCGCCAATCCCTGAATCTCCACTTCGGCTCGCCGGTTCACATCGTAGTCAAGCTCGCCGCGCAGTCGGTCCTTCGTATCCTGACGATTCTGACTCATCATAATGACCGGCGCCTGCACCGAGGCCAGCATCGACAGAAACAAATTCAACAAAATATACGGATACGGATCCCATCCTTTCTTCCCCAGCGCCGCATCGATGGTCATGTAAACCGCCAGCGCGAAGCCGAACGAGATGATAAAGGTCCACGACCCGCCAAAGCCCGCCACAGTGTCGGCGATGCGTTCGCCAAACGTCGCGTCCTTTTCAATAATTTCATTCGGATGCCGGTTCGCCCGCACTCGTACCAATTGCTGCGAGGCGTGAAACTGCCGCCCCAGCACGGTCAGCATGTCCATCCCCGCGAGAGGCTTGCGCTGCAGCAGCACCGCAATATCCTGTCGATCCACCTCAATGCACACCGCTTCGTCGATCGCAGCCGCTTCAGTCTGATGTGGAGTCTGCTCCAGCATCGATGCGAATCCAAAGAACTCCCCGTGCGATGGTTCATCGACCACAACTTCCTGGTGATCCTGATCGACAGTCGAAACCCGCACCCGCCCCGACACGACAACATAAGCCTGCCCGCCGGAGTCGCCGATCTTGTAAATGCGCTGCCGCGGAGAAAAAGTCTTCAACCGTACCTGCCCCGCCAGCACCGCCGTTTCGTCCTCATCCAGCAATGCGAAAAGAGGAACATGCTTCAACACTTCCGGATTGACCGCCATGGAAATCCCTCGCCAAGTGAAGTCCGGACAAAGTCCGATTCGCCCCCGAGGATTTCACAAATCAAGCAGCACAACAAAATAAAAGCAAAAGAGCTCAGCAGCGTGCCCTTCTTAGCGAACTTAGCGGCAGTTCTTAGCGTCCTCAGCGGTGAAGAGCTTTCTCCGCCAAAGCCCCAGGTCGCAAACGACACTCGATGGCACGAAATTCCAGTCCCGGCTAAAGTACTAGAAGTGAACAACGCCGGCCTCAGCCCCAGAATTCTTACTCTGACCGCTCTACTCCTGGCCGGCGCCTTCTTGCTTTCTTGTAACGCGTCGAAGCCCTCAGCCAAACGCTATGCCTTCACGGGCCGCATCATCTCCGTCGACGCGCAAAACCAGTCCGCGGTAATCGACGGCGACGCCGTCCCCAATTTCATGGACGCGATGGCCATGCCCTACAAGATCAAGCCGCCAGAAATGCTAAGCCATCTCCCTGCAGGAGATTCCATTTCCGCCGACCTGGTTGAGATCCAGCCCGCAGACGCCAACGGCGAGCAAGAGTACTGGCTGGAGAACGTGAAAGTCACCGCCCACGCCAAAACTCCGCCGCCCACGACCACGCAGCACATTCCCGCAGTGGGCGACGTCGTCCCCGACTTTAAGCTTACCAATCAGGACGGCCGTCACATTTCCCTCCGCCAATACCGCGGAAGGGTTCTGCTGGTCACCTTCATCTACACGCGCTGCCCCTTCCCCGATTTCTGCCCGCGCATGACAAGCAATTTCGCCGAGATCGACAAGCAACTCGGCACTGACCACAGCATTCATCTTCTCAGCATCAGTTTCGATCCTGAACACGACAAGCCCGCCATCCTTCGCGCCTACGGATTCGCCTCCGCCCACACCCATGATCCCGCGCTTTTCCGCCGGTGGGAGTTCGCCGTCCCGACAGCTGCAGACCTGCCCAGAATCGCCGACTTCTTCGTGCTGACCGTCAAACCCGAAAGCGGCGTAATCACGCACACTCTCAGCACCGCAGTTATCGGCCCCAACGGAAAAATTGTGAAGTGGTATCACGGCGGCGACTGGCAGGTTTCTGATTTAATAAAAGACGCTACCGCTGCCGCAAAAGGAAATTCATGAGATACGCGTTGCTGATCCTATCCGTACTCGGAATGATCGTTTCATCTCTCGCCCTGCGCGAGCACTATCGCACCTACGGCGACTCCCCCTGCAGCATCAACGAACATTGGGACTGCGGAGTCGTCAACCATAGCCCCTACGCCATGCTGGGCCCAATCCCGGTAGCCGTCGTAGGCATCGCCGGATACATCCTCATGGCCGGCCTCGCCTTCCTGCGCTCCTACCGCCTGCTGATCGTCCCCACTGTCGCCGGCCTCGCCTTCTCGCTTCACCTGGCCGACATTGAAGCCCACATCCTCGGAGTCTGGTGCATCTACTGCGTAATCTCGCTGGGAATCATCTCCCTGATGTCTGTCCTGAACCTGGCCGCCGTAATCTCACCGCGACTCCACAGATCGCAATAGGATTACCGTCTATACCGTCTACCCGCGCTCGTACGCGTGCTTCTTCTCCAACTCCTCAACCGCCTGTCGGCGCGCACTTTCAAACCGTTCCTCACGCGCCAAGAGCCCCGGAGTGGCCTCCGCCCATTCCCCGTCCATCCGCAAGAGTCCCTGCTTCGCCAGTTGTCCCGCCACCTCAATCAAATGCGCCGGAGTTGTCTGCAGATACTGCGCCTCCGCCGGATCCTCAATCCAAACCCGCGCGGGTGCCCCATTTCTCGCGTCTTTTGCGAGAAGTGGGGATTTCGTCTGCCAGTAAACTTTCCGCTCTACAAACTCGGCCATCGCCTCATCCGTAGCTTTCCCAAAGACCCACTCCTGCCGCTTGAACGAATAATGCCGGCTTGAAAACGGCACCGGCAGCAACTTCCCCGACTTCAGAAATTCAATCTGCCGCCGGTCCACTTCCTTGCGTAGCGCATTGATCACCGGAGCCTCAATATCCTTCGCCTCCAGGGACGGCACCACCTCGCGTACGGTCTGCGACAAGTTGACTGCCACTGGCGCATGCAGCCCGTCGGATCCCTCGAGTCGGATGTCACCGTGCAGCACCCAGAAATCCGCCCCCGACGTCGAGGGATGAAACGGCCAATCCAGCCGAAACGTCAGCGGCAGGCCGCTCAATGTCACCCAAATCTTCCCGCCTGCTGCGTCCTGCTGCGTCATATCCAAATCCCTTTTCTCGCCGATAGTGAATGGCAAACTCCCAATTCTACCGGACACCCACTTGCCCCTGCCCACTAATCACTGTCCACTGCCCTCCACCAGCCACCCCAGCAATCCCGGCAAACAAAATCCCATCGCATTCAAAATCCCATGCGTGCGAACCATCTGCGGAATCGTCAGCGCATCGCTCCCCAAAAAATCCGCGACCGCATAAGTTCCCGCCAGAATCATTCCCGCAAAAACCGCGGTCGGAGCGATCTGCAACAGAACGCGCGCCATGCCATCCTCAGCCCGTTGCCCCGCCATCCGCAAGAAGACAGCCAGGAGCGCAACGCTAGCCGAGAACAGGACCGCCGCTCCCATCTTGAGCGCCGGAGAAATTACGAAGCCCGCCGCCACTAAAAATGGCAGCACGGCCACCATCAGGACCAAACCCTTCAACCACCCCTGCCGCATCCCACGCCGCTGCGCAAAACCCAAAGTGGCGGCAGCAATCGTGGCCGTCGCAAATCCAGCATAATGAAAATGCACTGCCGTCAGTAATCCGATCGGCTCCTGAATCCCCATCGGCCGCATCCCCAGCCGGGAAGCCACCAGCCACCCTCCGCCCACCACCAAATCAATCCGCGCAATAGCGCTCCCAATCGCCACGACTCGCGAAGCCCTGGACCCTTCCTCCGCGTGCCTTTGGACAATGCTCCGTCCCAGTGCTACCACCCCGCTCCAACCCATCAGTCCACAAACAATCATCCACCCTAGAGCCGTCACTCCCGCTCTGCGCCCTGGCGCCGTCACCATGGCCACCACCGCCAGTGCCGCGCCCACCGGTTGCAGCCTCCGCGCCGCCTCCCCCGGCCAATCCAACGAGCCCATCTTTCGCCCCAACTCGATTCCCAACGGAACAATCACCAGGGGCGCAAACAAGAACATCAACTCAATTGCCCCGATCCGCGCCACGCCCACCCGCGCCAGAACAGCCAGCACCGCCCACGCGGCTGCGCCCAAAGTAGCCGAACGAGCCGCCCATAAGTGAGACGTGCGGGGCGGATGGCTCCGTCCGCTATCGCTGATCTTCGGTTTAAAGTTGCTCCTGATATCGGAGTCACGCGTCGCCCCAAGCGGAACCTCAGTCGTAAGGAATCCCGATACATCTGTTCCTGCGGCCATATAGCCCCCTAGGTTTCTCTGTGTCCTGGAGCGTCGGTTCCGTACAGTCAGATAGTTCTGGACATACAGAAATAAATCACCAAAAAAATTTACTTTCCCTTCCTCCGCACCTTCGTCCCCATGCGCAACAGTTTCCGCACCGTTCCAGTAGGCAGCCGCTTCATCTGGTCATACAGCTCCGTTACCGCCTCGAAAAATCCGGCCATCGCCTCCAACCGCTCCCGCGTATACTCCGCGCCCAATTCTTTCGGATCCAGGTCCTCCAGGCACCGCCGCAAAATCTCCCGCGTCGGGTCGATCTCCCTCCGCTTCCGCTGCTCAATGACCAGCCGGAACATCTCCCACACATCTTTCATCGATTCATAATGTTCCCGCCGGTCGCCCAGAACGTGTACCGCCCGCACGATTCCCCATGTCTCCAGCTCCCGGATCGACGTGCTCACATTCGACCGCGCCACGCTCAACGTTTCCGCAATCTCTTCGGCCGGCAGCGCCTTCGGCGACAAATACAGCAGCGCGTGAATCTGCGCCACCGTTCTGTTGATCCCCCACCGCGTCCCCATCTCGCCCCAGTGAAGGATGTACTGCTTCTGAACTCCGGTTAATTCGCTCATGTCGATAGTTTCTGTACAAACTGAATATATCAAACGACCTGCCGGATTTCAAGAGAAATAGAAATTAAAGTGTTGAGGGTGAGTCTGATCGCGCCCCTCGCCGGAAAGCGTATCCATCCTGTGCGAATGACGCTGCCGGCCCCTGATCAGTGCTGCACAGCCTGCTGAATCTTTGCCAGCCGCTCCTCCACCATGGCCGCCTCTTTGACCTTTCCATCGTGCCGCAGCGCATTCGCTTCGGCCGCGAACGATTGCGCCAGATTCGGGCTGTTCTTGCCATACTGCTTGCTCATGATTTCGCTAGCCCGATCCCAGCACGGCTCGGCCTTGTCGGCCTTGCCCCAGCGCTCGTACATATCGCACAAACCCCACAGCGGCATCAATAACATTGCGTCATCGGGCGCCGCACCATCCCCTTCCACCGCCTTCACGGCGCGGAGCAGGTACACTTCCGCCTTGTCCCACTTGCTCTGCGCCATATACAGGCCCGCTAGCGCTCGAAAGCTGTCTGCGGTGCGCGAGCTCTTTTCGCCAAACGCGTGCACATTGATCTCGACCGACCGCGACATATAGTTTTCCGCCGTCACATAATCCTTGTTTTGCGCTGCCACCATTCCCAGAAAGAACAGTGGATCGGTCATGCGCGGCGACATCGGCCCAAACGTCTTTTCGACGACCGTCAGTTGCCGGTGGAACGTCGCTTCCGCATTCGTCATGTCTCGCTGCATGGCGTATACCTGTCCCAGCTTGCCCAATGCCACCGCCAGCTTGTCGTCGCCGGGGGGAAGATGTTCGGCTAGTTCTACTGCCTCTTTGAACGACTTCTCCCCTTCTTCCGCATGCCCACTCTTCATCGCCTGATCCCCAGCCTGGATCGCCGCCTGTTCCTTCTCCAAGGTATTGCCCGATGACTGCAGCATCTGAACCCGCTTCTTCAGCTCCGTCGCCTGGTCGCCTTTTCCGGATGCCTCCAGCGATCCCACGTATCCCTCGAATCGCCTCTGCGCCGCCGCATACTCTTTCTGCGGATCTTTCTCGTAAACCACCACCGCCTCGCCCAGCACTCCTTTGTTCACCCGAGCGGAATCGATCAACGCTCCCTTCCGGTACTGTTCCAGGGCGCCCACCCAGTCGCCCTTCTTTTCCAGCGCCGCGCCGAGTTCCGTCATCACCTGACCCTGCTTCGGATCAAGCGCGATTGCATCTTTCAACTCGGAGATCCCCTGCTCGGTCTGCCCGGCCCCTTCGAGCGCCAGCGCGTAGAGTTCGTGCGCTTCCCATGTGCTCGGCCCTAACCTCGCCGCTTGTTTCAGCTCCGCCACGGCTCCCGCATAGTCCTTTTTCTCCAGCAGCACCCCGCCCGCGCTTTCGAATCCGAGAGGCGACCTCGGTTCCACCCTTTCTGCCGTCCGGTATTCCTGCAATGCGGCGTCATAGTTTTTCCTCTCTTTCTGGAGATTTCCCAGGCCTACGTGCGCACTCCCATCCTCTGGCGCCAGCTTGATCGCGACCCGATACTCCGCCTCCGCTCCCTCCACGTCCTTTTCCGCGGCCAGAGCATTCCCCAGGCACACATGACACGTCTCGAAATTTGGAAATTTCTGTTCCAGCTCCCGCAATTCCAGAATGGCAGCATGCCCATCCTGCTGCATCAGCGCCGACGCAAGATTCTGCCGGAATTTCGGCTCGTTCGGATTCAGCCGCTTGGCCTCGCGGTATTCCCCAATCGCCGCTGACACATTTCCTGAATCCTGATACACCAGACCCAGGTTGTAGTGCGCGTCGGCAAACTTCGAATCCAACGCGATCGCCTTCTTATATTCCACGATGGATTCGTCGTAGCTTCGTCGGTTATAAAGCAATAGTCCCAGGTCGTAGTGCACCGCGGCATAATCCGGCTTGAAGCGCAGTGCTTCTTTGTATTCCGCAATCGCAGCGTCAAACTTCTGCGCGTCCTGCAGCGCCAGCCCAGCATTCTTGTGCGCCTCAGCGCTCTTAGGATTCCCCGCCAGCGCCGCCTTAGCCTCATTCAGCGCATCGTCAGAATCTCCCAACCTATAAAGAATGTAACTGGCCTTAGTGTGGGCCTCGGGAAAATTTCCATCCTGCCGCAACACCTCTCCATAAACTTCGGCGGCTTTCTCGATGTCGCCCTTCTGCCGCAGCAACTCTCCCATCACAAACCCGGTCTCGGGACCGGCGAAACTCGCCTTGAGCGCCTGGCTCAATTCCGCCGCAGCCTCGTCATAGCGCTTGTCTTTCATCAGCACTGCCGCGTTGGCAATCTGCGTCAGCAACTCTTTGTCCGGCACGCTGTCCGCCGCCACCGTCACCTTTGCCGCCTTTACGGCCGTAATCACCGTGGCGTCCGCGCCCGCCTTTGTAAGTTGAGCCAGAAACTCGGCATCGGGTTGAAAGTTCAGGCCTCGCGCGGCAACGTCATGCGCAAGATCGGCCGGAAGAGTTCCTCCTGCCTGCAGCGCCAGCACTTCGCTGGCCCGCAACGCGCGTGGCGAAGTCTGGGAGGAAGCACCGGATGTTTGTGCAGAGACGCTGAAGCAAACTCCAGCAATTAGAATGACGAGAGCGGACAGAAACTGGAGTACGGCAGAACGCAGCATGATCCCTCCGGCGTAAACGATTCCCAAATCTTACGAACTTCCGCCGTGCGCTTCCCATTACGTTCGTTCAACCACCCCGGAGCAGGTGTGGGACATTCCCGTCCGCGCACACCCCAAACGGACCACTGCCCACTACCTGCTGTTCGCTGCCCCGCCTTTCATCACCGTTAGAACCTCCAGCCAGTGAATTCCCGTCATCTCCCCTGCTTGCATTGACTTGCCCTTCTCCGGGACGTAGGATTTTTCTTCAGTGCTCGGCCAAACCATCTCGCACTATCGCATCGTTGAGAAACTCGGCGGTGGTGGGATGGGCGTTGTCTATAAGGCCGAGGACACGTCACTCCGCCGCTTCGTTGCCCTCAAGTTCTTGCCCGAGGGTGTAGCTCAGGATCCCCAGGCTTTGGAGCGCTTCCGCCGCGAGGCTCGCGCGGCTTCCGCCCTGAACCACCCGAATATCTGCACGATCTACGAAATTGGCGATCATGACGGAAAACCCTTCATCGCTATGGAGTTTCTGGATGGCATGACCCTGCGGCACCGCATCGCGGGCAGGCCAGTGGAAAGCGAGACGATTATTTCGTTGGGCATCGAGATCGCCGACGCCCTCGATGCCGCGCACGCCAAGGGCATCGTCCACCGCGACATCAAACCGGCAAATATATTCGTCACCGAGCGCGGGCACGCCAAGGTCCTCGACTTCGGCCTGGCGAAGGTCGGCCCTGGCGCCGCAGGTGGCGTTGTTTCCGCCCTGCCAACAGCTACGGCGGAGGACTTGCTGACCAGCCCCGGCTCTGCCGTGGGCACAGTCGCCTACATGTCACCCGAGCAAGTGCGAGGCAAGGATCTGGATGCCCGCACCGATCTGTTCTCCTTCGGCGTCGTCCTCTATGAGATGGCCACAGGCAGCCTCCCATTTCGGGGAGATACCTCCGGCGTCATGTTTGATGCCATCCTCAATCGAGAGCCCGTCGCCCCGATCCGCCTGAATCCCGACCTGCCCGCGAAGCTCGAAGAAATCATTCAGCGCGCCATCGAAAAAGACCGCGATCTCCGCTATCAGCACGCTTCTGACCTGCGGGCAGAATTACAGAGGCTCAAGCGCGACAGCAGCTCCGGTCGGATGAAAGTATCGTCTTCAGAAAAAGAGAGAAAAGAAGGAGAAGACGGAGAAGAGAAACAGCCGGAACCGGCGTTTCATCCCTCTACTTCGTCAGTGGCCACAGGACAGTCACGGCGAAACGCCCACTACTACTATTATCTTGCCGCTGCACTTTTTGTGCTGGCAGTGGCGGCAGCAGCATTTCTGTTTTACCGTTCCTCTCACAGCAGCCCCGCCCCGAGCAAGGATTGGACCCAACTTACTTTCTTCACCGACTCGGCCGTTTACCCGGCTCTTTCCCAGGATGGACGCATGCTGGCGTTTATCCGCGGAAGCGACTCGTTCTTTGGTCGAGGACAAATCTATGTCAAATTCTTGCCGGACGGCGACCCGGTTCAGCTCACGCACGACTCGATGTCAAAACTAAGCCCCGCCTTTTCACCAGATGGCTCACGCATTGCCTACGGCACAGCCCCGCCTTTTGACCTGTGGGAAGTGCCGGTGGTTGGCGGCGAGCCCCACATCATGATGCCTAACGCGTCGTCTTTGACCTGGATCGACGGTGGAAAGCGGTTGCTGTTTTCTGAGATCAAGGAGGGACTGCACCTGGTAGTTGTGACCACCGATCCCGGCCGGGGGCAAAAGCGCGAGGTTTATGCACCTCCCGGCGACCGCAGCATGGCCCATCATTCTTATCTTTCTCCGGATCGGCGATGGCTGCTCGTGGTGGAGATGGACAATCGGGGCAACATTCTTCCCTGCCGGATTGTTCCGTTCGAGGGCGCGGGAAACCTGCGCATCGTCGGTCCCGCGGATAGCATGTGTATCGCCGGCGCCTGGTCCCCCGACGGCAAATGGATTTACCTGAGCGCAAGAAAAGGTGACCGATTCCAAATCTGGCGGCAGGCTTTTCCAGACGGTCAGCCGGAGTTGGTGACTCCTGGCCCGACCTCGCAGGAAGGTATCGAGATGGCGCCCGACGGCAAGTCATTTATTACGTCCGTGGGATCGCGCGACAGTACGGTTTGGCTCCACGACAAGGATGGCGACCACCAGATTTCCTCGGAGGGAAATGCCGAGGCCCCCTCCTTCTCTTCGGATGGAAATAAGCTCTATTACTTAATGGCCAACGGCCAAACCCCCGGTTACGAACTCTGGGTCAAAGACTTGACGAGCGAAAAGGCGACCGGCGAAGAAAAGACCGAGAAGGTTCTGCCCGGCTATTCCATGGAAGGCTACTCGGTCTCTCATGATGGAAAACAAGTCGTTTTCGCGATGAGGGATCCAAGCGATCCCAGCGGCCCTTCCAGCCTGTGGATCGCCGATACCGACCATCGCTCCTCCCCTAGGCGCATCTCACTGGCTGGAACTGGGGCCGAAGACTCTCCTTTCTTCCTGCCCGATGGTGACCTGGTTTTTCGCGCGATCGAAGGCGGGTCAAATTTTCTCTACCGCATGAAAGCCGACGGAAGCGGGCGCCACAAAATATCCTCGCAACGCATTTTCGATTCCCGGTCCGTATCGCCGGACGGCCGTTGGGTAATCGCCAGCACCCCGGTCGCCGGCGAACAGCGCACGGCTGATTCCACCGCCTTTGCAGTGGACGGACACGCCACCGTTCCCCTGTGCCCCGGCTACTGCTTCGCGACTTGGAACACAGCTGGGACCGATATGTTTCTCTACTTTCCGACCCTGTTCAATGGCATTTACCCCCTGCCCGTGAAGCATGACACAGGGCTTCCGAAGGTGCCCCCAGCCGGATTCGCACGATTGGCGGATTTGCCGAAAGTGAAATCGGCGGACGTGATCCCTCGGGAAGTGGATTCGATCGTCAGCTCGTCCGTCTACGCCTACACCCAGGAAAATGCCCGCCGCAACCTCTACCGCATCCCCGTGCCCTAGCGCACACTCTCGCTCTCCTCAAAATTGCGATCCACCACGCGCGGCTGCTCTGCGCCTCCGTTCACGCGGACGCCCAGCCAGCGCGCATCGCCCGAACTCGGAAGATGCTGCGCCGAGGCGCGCCGTGTAGTTCCCCTTGGCATCGGCTGTGACGTTCTGAGTCTCGAGCCAAAAGTGCAGCACTGCCATCTTGGTCCGCATAGATGGCGAATGTAATCCCAGCGACGCCCGAAACAGGTTTGCCCTGCCCGTCGGTCGCCTTACCGGAAAAGTTCACCAATCTTGGCACTGCGGCGAAAGAGGATCCCGCCTGCTGCGCACCGAGCAGCGGTGCAAGTGAGAGAATCACGAACAACATTGAAAGTTGGAAACGAAGTTTTCTCATACGGAATTCCTTTTTAAAACCTCGGTTTTTCTTGGGCCCAACAGGTATGCGTTACCAGCGGAGTTCAGCGTGGGATTGTCTCAAAGTCTCCTGCCTTCGCAGGAAGCAAAAACACCATGGGTGAGGATAGGATTCGATAGCCAATCCACCGCCCAGCTTGGGTCCATGTTTCCGAACACTGTTTTCCAACCTCACTCCGGCCATCTACAATCGGACACTGCATGCGCCCCGCCCGAATCGCCGAGCTGCTCCAGCCGTTTCTCCGCAGATATCCCTCCCCAAAGCCTTGTCATTCCGAACCGGCGCCAGCCGGAGAGGAACCTGTTGTTCTGTCCCTCTCCCAAGTGCAAGCTATATCGACGTACATCGATTTACTGGACCGCTGGAATGCCCGCATCAATCTGACTGCTATCCGCGACCCGGAAGAGATCATCACTCGTCACTTTGGAGAGAGCCTCTTCGCCGCAAGCCACCTGTTCCCTAGGCATGTTACTGATTTCTCCGCTACTCATGTGGGCACAGCCGCCCCCGGCTGTCCGGCCGAGCAAAGCTCGGCGGTCGCCATAACCGCGGCCGCCGTCCAAGCCGTAGCCAATGACCAACGACCAAAGACCAACGACAAGCTCGCCCTGGCCGACCTCGGCTCCGGCGCCGGATTCCCCGGCATCCCCATCAAACTCTGGGCTCCAGAAATTTTTGTGACTCTGATCGAATCCAACCACAAGAAGGCCACCTTTCTCCGCGAAGTCGCCCGCGCTCTTACATTGACGAACGTCGATATACAAACCACCCGCGCCGAATCCCTAACCGGACTCACCTTCGACGTAGTCACGCTGCGCGCCGTCGAGCGCTTCGAAACCATCCTCCCAATCGCCGCCACCCTCGTAGCCCCCGGAGGACGCCTCTCCCTCCTGATCAGTTCCGGCCAGCAAGACCAGGCTCAGGCTGCCTGTCCTCCCGACTTCATCTGGTGTACGCCAACCCCGATCCCGTTATCCCGGTCCCGAATCCTGGCCGTGGTCCGCCGCGCCAGCAAGTCGTAACGCGACCCAGGAGCCACCCTAGTTACTAGGTGGGAAGCAATTCAAAATTCCGGCCTTATCTCAAGGCCGAGTAAACAAGTTTTATAGGGTACGCTGCTCCAAGTGGAACATATGCGGTGATATTCCCAAAAATCCAGAGATAGCCCCTCGAAGCATTGGCGCCGGAAACCACCACTTTTCCACAGTGTTCCTGCAGGAACACTTCACACGTTTTCACTCTCGGGTGCGGGAAAATGTTCCTGCAGGAACACTTCACCATTTTTGACTCCTGCAAAATAAAAGCTCAGCTTAAGTGTCCCTGTAGGAACACAAGCGGCTGGATGAAAGCATTCCCCTCCCTCCTCCCCCCAACGGGGCCCTCCGGAATGTTGGCCCAAAATTGCTGGCGCTCTCTCAGACGAAGCCGGATTCTTGCTTGTTGAACCCAAGAATTTAGGACGATGCTGATTTGAGATGAATGTTCCTGCAGGAACACATCGCGGTTTATTTTTCAGCCTTACTCAATCCAGTGCCGGTTTTGCACAAGATTCACGCAGGCGCACAGCAGTTCGTGATTGCTTTTGAAATCACAAGCGCATTATGCTGCGAGGTAGCTCTGGTTCTCCTAACAATCTAATGGGACGCGTCATCGCTGTTGCCAATCAGAAGGGCGGCGTGGGCAAGACCACGACTGCCATCAATCTGGCCGCGTCGTTTGCGGCTGCAGAAGTGAACACGTTGCTGGTGGATTGCGATCCTCAATCGAACGCCACCAGCGGCTTGGGCTTCGTCAAAGATCCTGAGCGCGTCAGCTCCTATCATCTGCTCATGGGCGCGGCGACCGCCGAGGAGGCGCTGCTCACGACTGAACTCGAGCAGCTCTGGCTCATCCCGTCGCATAAGAATCTCATCGGGGCAAATCTTGAGCTGGTGGACGCTGAGGGGCGCGAATTTCGGATGCGCGATGCGCTGGCTGCGCTTCGTGATCGATTTCACTTCATTGTGATCGACTGTCCGCCTGCTCTCGACCTGCTTACACTCAACGCGCTGGTCGCGGCTGATGCAGTCCTGATCCCCATGCAGGGGGAGTACTTTGCACTGGAAGGCATCAGCGAGCTGCTCGATACGATCGAGCGGATTCGCGCGGTGCTCAACCCGTCGCTTGCGATTGAGGGCGTGGTCCTTACCATGTTCGACGACCGCACCAATCTGGCGCAGCAAGTAATGAATGAGTTGAAGAATTATTTTGGCGAGAAGCTGTGCACGACGACTGTGCCGCGAAACATACGGCTGGCAGAGGCTCCGAGCCATGGGATGCCGGCGCTGGTGTATGACCCGCGATCGAAAGGCGCCGAGAGTTACATACGGCTGGCTAAGGAGATTATTGAACGTCAGCCGTCCACTGTCGGCTCCCAGCCTTCGGCTGTCGTCGGGGAGACTTCCGCAGGAGGCGCGGCCCCTGTGATCGCCGAGGTCGCCAGCCCTGCGCCGGACGAGGCGCAGGCGGAGCAGCTGGCATCGGCGGTTGAGGAGATGCCGAAGGTGGCGGACAAGATGGATAAGAGCGCTTAGTATATCGACTTGCATCGATATATTAAATTGATGGGCATCGATGTATGCAGACAAGAGACAGGGCCGGCATCTCGACCACCGGGCCTAGTATAGATTGATGACGGTCGATATAAAGATTGCGTCGCGAAGCGTTTAACCGCAAAGAGCGCTAAGAAAAGCCGCGGAGGACGCTAAGGAAGACCACGGGTTTGAAGCTTGGGGTAACCCGGAATGACAGCGGATTGTGAGGGACACAAACGATGACGAATACGGCGGCGGCAGAGAATCGGGCGGCGGGCGAGAAGGATAAAGAGAAGGTGGAGAAGCGGCGGGCTTTGGGGCGCGGGTTGGAGTCGTTGCTGCCGGGACCGCGGGTGGTGGCGGGGACGGCGGCCGGCGGTCGTGCGCCAGGGCAGAGTGACGGCGCCGCAGGCAAACAGCAGGTTCCTCACTTCGTTCGGAATGACAACACTGATTCGCAGGAACGCGCCGTTCGGAATGACAACACTGATTCGCAGGAACGTACAGTTCGGAGTGACAATTTTGTTTCGCAGGATGGTTCCGATCGTGGTGGCGGGGTGGTCGCGGTGCTTCACGGCGTAGCTGAGGACAGGGACAATGCAGTGGCGGCGGCCGAGCTGCGCTCGGCTGGACAGCCGGGGGCGGCTGGCCCCACACAGACCTCCCCAATACAAGCTGTCTCCACACAGGTGCTGGAACCGGGAATTGCGATTTTTGCGCAGGCGGAGTCGCGGGTGCCGGGGAATCTCGTAATCAATTTGGCGCTTACCAGTATTGATAAGAATCCATTTCAGACACGATACGTCGGCAACGATGACGCGTTGGAAGAGTTGGCGGATTCGATCAAGGCTAGCGGAGTATTGCAGCCGATCGTGGTACGTCCGGCGGAAGAAGACGGGCGCTACGTTCTGATCGTGGGCGAGCGGCGGTTGCACGCTTCGAAGCTGGCGGGGAAAGATACGATTCCGGCGATCGTGCGGCGAGTTTCAGAGCAGCAGGCCGCGGAAATGACGATCATCGAAAACCTGCAGCGCCAGGATCTGAGCGCCCTGGAGCAGGCCGAGGCTTTCCGGGTGCTGAGCGAAGAATTTCATCTGACGCAGGCGCAGATCGGAGAGCGGATCGGATTGTCGCGTGAGTCGGTGTCGAACTACATGCGGCTGCTGCGCCTGCCGGTGCGGGCGATGGAGCGGTTGGCAAAGAACGAGATCAGCTTTGCCACGGCCAAGGAATTGTTGAAGCTGGAGAATCCCGATCTGATTGTGAAGACGGCGGACCGCATCGTCGAGCGGGGCATGACGTTTGACCAGGTTGAAAGGCTTGTGTGGCAGATGACGGGAGTGCTCGATCCGGTGCCAGGGATGCCGGGTCAGGAGAAAAAAAAGAGTGGGGCACGGTGGGTGGATCCGAATGTGAGGGCGGCGCAGACGGAATTGGAAGGGTTGCTGGGGGTGAGGGTAAGGATTCGGGATCGCAAGGGGAAAGGGAAAATCGTCATTGAGTATGCGAATGTGGACGATTATGAGCGGGTTGTGGAGGCTTTGCGGGCGAAGAAGTAGGGCTGGATCGAGCTTCCGGTTGCTTGTTTCTGGTTTCCGGAGGAATCTGGATGGTTATTAGGTGGAGTGAAGTGCCCTCGATCGGGTTAGAGCTTCGTGGAGATTGGCTTCCGGAGCAGCGGATTCGCGGTCTTTGGTGGGATTTTGAGGCTGCGTCAGTCGATGTTTACTGGTTTGATTCCTGCCTTTCGGTTGTAGACGTGGATCTGACGCCCCCGGGAACGAGAGCGGGTGTCATCTGCGGGAGTCGGTGTCCTAACGTTTCTTTCGCCCGTTCGGGGCTACCTCACTTCCTGCTGCCCACCCACGGCTTGCGCTTCTTCGACAGGCTCAGGGCAAGCTGTGGACTGTACTCCAATGCCGCTTCCGCGGCTGTGACTCGGGGCGTCCCATGCTGGATCATTTGATTTTGAAGGCGGTGGCGGAGCAGTTGATCGGCGGCCGCCCTGGCAGGAACTCGTCGTGAAACTCTGTCACATTTCGGTCGCACTGGCTTAATTCTGATCATCGGCTTCGTAAAGCGTCGCGAGCCTGCGGAATAGTTAGCTAGAAACCCCCGTTACAATCTTAATGATGCGGTCAAAATGTGCTATGGCCTGTTTACAACACTTATCCAGCCCCGTAAAGTTCTAGCCATGAAAAATGCAGTCATTTGCACGGGCGCTCTGCTAATAGCCGCTTCTCTGTCTTTCTGTGGTTCCGCGGATGGGCAGACAGATGGTTCTGTCTTCTTGCAAGGGCGGATCGACGGAAATGCAGCACAGCTCACAATGACAACCGAACCAGACCATCGTGTACTCAGGATCGAGAACCCAGAAATTCTTCGCCATCCCGAGGGTCATCGGGTCGTGCTTCATGGAACCTTGACTGAGGTTGGCGTCCACACGATCTCAGCAGCCACCATTGACGACCAGACGAACCCCTTCGACACCGCTCTATGTGAGATGGCCGCGTACAGGAAGGACGTCCCAATGGTCGTTCACCTTTTGGAACTCGGTGCCGATCCAAACGCCAAAACCACAAAGGGGAGTCCGGCACTTGTTGAGGCCATTGACAGCGGGATCATGCGTTATGGGAAACCTCCTAGCCTAGAGATCGCGGCCCTTCTGTTAGACCATGGAGCCGAGCCAAATTCGATGGATAAGAATTGGCGGACACCACTGATGGCAGCGGCCTTCACCGGTAATGACGAAGTCGTAAAGATCCTAATCGCCCACAAGGCCAACGTAAATATTGGAAGCAGGTATGGGACCACGGCTTTGATGGAAGCACGTAGTCTTTCAGTTGCTAAATTACTGCTCTCTGCCGGAGCAGCGGTGAACGACGAAGACATTAAAGGAAAAACAGCATTGCACTGGGCTGCATGGCGCGGCGACTCGGAGGTGGTGAAGGCGCTAATTGAGGCGGGTGCCAATGTGAATGCAAAGGATGATAAGAAAATGACGGCTTTGGACCTGGCGAAACAGCAATTGGGATACACAAAGAATGACACTGACACGTCTCGGAGCGACGCGAACAAGAATCGCTTCCAAAGCGTAATTGAGGTTCTGCTTGCGTCGGCAGCATCGTGATTATTCGGGAGTGTGTTCCCACAACTGTGAATTCAACCGTCACTAGGCGAAGGTGGGCCTCTCGCCAGATTCCACTTCGGGGATGGGTCGACAGCTCTACCTTTGAGGCATTAAAATCCCCATCTTAACGCAAAGAGCGCGGTTAGGATGGGGCACCCACCGCTTTTTATCTTGCGGGCGATATTTCACGGAGGCATTTATGAATAAGACTTTTTGTCGGCGGGTGCAGGTTTGCGGGTTGGTGGTGGGATCGGTGATGGTTTTGACGGCGGCGGATACAGGGTCTTTGCCGGCTCCACCGGTGGCCAAGAAAGTTCCGCATGTCACCGAGGTCAACGGGCACAAGATGACGGACAACTATTTCTGGCTGCGGGACAAGCCGAATCCGGAGGTTCGTGCCTACCTGGAGGCGGAAAATGTCTATACCGACGCGGTGATGAAGCCGACCGAACCACTGCAGAAGAAGCTTTACGACGAGATGCTGGGGCGGATCAAGGAGACCGACGTCGACGTTCCCTACCGCGAGGGCGACTATTTTTATTACACCCGCACCGAAGCGGGAAAGCAGTACGGAATTCGCTGCCGGAAAAAGGGCAGCCTGGATGCGCCGGAAGAAATCCTGCTCGACATCAATGAGATGGCCAAGGGTCAGGCGTTCATGTCGGTGGCGGCATATCAGGTGAGTCCGGATGGAAATCTGCTGGCGTACAGCGTCGACAACACGGGATTCCGGCAATACACGCTGGCGGTGAAGGATTTGCGCACGGGGAAAACCTTGGCCGATCATGCTGAGCGCGCGGGGTCGGTGGTTTGGGCCAACGACAATCAGACAATTTTTTATACGCAGGAAGATGCGGTATCCAAGCGGCAATATCGGTTGTACCGGCATACGGCCGGGAATGCGGGGCCGGACACGCTGGTTTACGAAGAGCCGGATGAGAAATTTGATGTGTACGCCTATAAGACGCGAAGCCAGGACTACATCTTCATGATGCTGGTAAGTCACACGACTTCGGAGGCGAGATATATTCCGGCGAAGGATCCGACTGCGGATTGGAAGATGGTAGAGCCGCGGAAGGCAGGCGTGGAATATTATCCCGACCACAACGGAGACTCTTTTTACATTCGCGTGAATGATACGGGGCGAAATTTCCGGCTGGTGAACGCACCGGTGACCGATCCGGGAAGCAAGAACTGGCATGAAGTTCTACCGGAAAATCCCAACATCATGCTCGACGACGTGGATTTCTTTAAGAATTTCTGCGTGCTGTACCAGCGGGAGAATGGACTGCCGCAGATTCGCGTGACCGACTTGCGCACGGGGCAGGCCAAGCCGATCGTGTTTCCGGAACCGGCATATGCGGCGGGCTCGTATGTGAATCGGGTCTATGACACGACGGAATTCCGCTATGGGTACCAGTCGCCGATCACGCCGTCGTCGGTATTCGCGTATGACATGGAGAAAGGGACTTCCACACTGCTGAAACAGAAAGAAGTTCCGGGCGGATATGACCGCACGAAGTACACGGTCGAGCAGATTTATGCTCCGGCGGCGGACGGAGTGAAGATTCCGATTTCAGTGCTCCATTTGAAAGATGAGAAACTCGACGGCAAGGAAGCGCTGTATCTCTACGGATACGGATCGTATGGCGTTTCGATCGACATGTTTTTCAATCCAAATATTTTCAGCATGGTGGATCGCGGGGTAGTGACGGCGGTGGCGCACATTCGCGGCGGTGGCGAGATGGGCAAGGCGTGGCACGACGCGGGGCGCATGATGAACAAAAAAACTACGTTCACCGACTTCATTGCGAGCGCCGACTATCTGGTGACTCATGGATATGGGTCGAAGGACCGGCTGGTGATCGAGGGACGCAGCGCGGGCGGGCTGCTGATGGGAGCGGTGCTGAACATGCGTCCGGACCTGTTCAAGGCAGCGCTGGTGGGCGTGCCGTTTGTCGATGTGATGAACACGATGCTGGATGAAACTTTGCCGCTGACGGTGGGCGAGTTTGAAGAGTGGGGAAATCCGAAGGAGAAAGCGGCGTTTGATTACATGATCACCTATTCGCCGTATGACAACATTGAGGCGAAGGCGTATCCGAACATGCTGGTGAGGACTTCGTTCAACGACAGCCAGGTTATGTATTGGGAGCCGGCGAAGTATGTGGCGAAGATGCGGGCTATGCGGACGGATCACAATGTTCTGATTTTGAAGACGAACTTGAGTCCGGCGGGGCATGGCGGGGCTTCGGGGAGATATGACCGGCTGCATGAAGCGGCTTTTGACTACGCTTATATTCTGACGCAGATGGGGATTGGGAACTAGGAAGTCAAAGTCCCGCCAAGAACACGCGGGACAAGGACGGGGCCCCGGCTCTCAAGAAAATTTAGATGAGGCCGGCTTTTAGGCGGCGGAGGAAGTCTTCGCCTTCGGCTTTGGCTTGGGCGAGAGTCTTCGGCTGGTTGGGCGATTCCATCGCGACCTCCTGCACCATTAATTCTACGGCGTCTTTGGGTTTGTAGCCGTGGGCGACCAGGTTGCGGATGCGGGCAGTGAAAGTTTCTCCGCGAGTGGAGACGAGGCGGGCGCGGTGGTCGGCGCAGTCGTGGGTGCGGAATTTGGCCGCTGCCAGGCGGTCATAGGCGGTCTTGGCTTCGGGATCGTGGAGAAGAGTCGGGAGGGGATAGTTCCATTCGCAGAGAGAGCAGGTCCATCCCTGGAAAGTGCGGTCGACGGTCCAGAGGAGTTGGCGGCCTGTGTTTGCTTTTTCAGAACTGCTTCGATCGTTGCTTCGATCGTCGTTTCGATCGTCATTTCGATCCATGAGCGGCACGGCTCCCCCCACAACTTGCGTGGCCCATGAGCCTCCCTGGGGAATAGTAGCCGGGGGAGCGAGCTTTGAGGCGTATCTAGGACGGTTCGGGGAGATGTTTTCGGCCTCGGATTATTTGACGTCCAGAGGAAAGACGACGGTGCCGATCAGACCGGTGTTGTTGTCGCGCGCGAGGAATCGGATGTCATAGGAGCCGGCGGGTAAATCCAGTTTCTCTTGCAGCTTGATTCCGTCGCGTGCCCAGGCGTCAAGATTTTCCGGCTTGGGATTGCCCTGGATGGGACGGACGAATTCCGCGGCCTCCTGTTTGTCGCCGGTCAGCGCGATGGCTCCGACTTCGAGATCCAGAGGATGGGGCCGAAGAGGATCGATAGCGACGCTGCCAAGCGGGATGGTAACCAGGAATTCGACTGTGGTCTTCTTTCCGGGGGCAGCGGGCTCGGCGGCCGACGGAGTTGGCGAAGGCAGGACTTTCACAAACATGGGCACAGCGCTGTAGGCCAGTGGAGAAGCCAGAGCGGAGATTTCTTCATCGTGGGCGGATTTCTGGTCTCGGGGAGACGGGTCTCCGAAATAGAAGCCGTCGCGCGAGCGAACATCCGCGTGCTCGGCGGAGACTTTTACTTTCAGGTCGCGCCATCCCGGCTTGCGATCATTGGGCTGGACGGTAAATCCCAGCATGTAGTAGGAGCGCGAGTCCTCGACGGCGGCGGCAAGGCAACTCAAGCCGTTGTTGGCTTCGATGCAGCGATCGCCGCCGGTGGCATCGGCGAAGTTGCGAAGGAGTTGGTCGATGGCCCGTCCGGGGCGACCTTCTCGTGGCGGGTCTACCGCCGAACTCAAGAGTTGGATGGGATAGATGGAGACATTGGCATCAGTCAGGCTTTTCCACATGCGGCGCAATTCGCCAGCGTAAATGTTCGTGTCGATGATCTCGCGCTCGGTCTTGAGTTCTGGGAGGTATCCGGCAGCGAAGATCATGGTCTTGCGTCCGGGGATACCGGCGTAGGCGAGCGCGATTTGCTGCAGCTGGCGGATCGTGCTGGAGACCACATTCGGGCGGGAAACAATGGTTTCGGCTCCCACGGGAGTCTTTTTTAGCGCCTGGATCAAAGCGTCAGTGTCGGTGCTGAACGGATGAATCAGGTTGAGACCTTTGCTGGTGAGTGCGAGGAGGGAAACCGGTTGGTTGGGTGGAAGACCCTTGGATAGAAACTTGAGGAGGAGATCCTTGCCATCGGTTCGTTGCAATATGCGCGTGTTGAGCAGATCGAGAACGATGATCGTGAGGCGCAGTTGACTGGCGTTATCGAAGGGAAGGTTTGAATATCCTCGATCGAGTACCTGAGACGGTTTGGCGTCAGGGTTGGGCGGTTTCATTTCTTCGAACAGCGAAATCTCCTGGTCTTTACCCTTTTCTTCCAGGTGGAATGCGTCTTTTGTGAGGCCTGCCACATGATTGCCTTTGTGATCGCGGACTACTACCGGCACGAGAACGAGGTCGGAGCGGCTCTTGAATGTGACGGCCGGCGATGATGAGGGAGTGGTAACAGGTGCGGGCACTTGTGCGGGTTTCTGGGAATCGGAAGTTTGCTGCGCGGCAAAAGGCACGGACCACAGAAGAAGAAGCAACCAAGCCTGACGGATGGTGAACCGCGGGTTGATACGACTGATCACTTGGCGAAGAAGTAGTCGAAAGATTTTACGGCGGTGAATTCATCGTCTTTGATGTCGAAGACGGTGTAGAGCTTGGTGACGTGGAGGATGTCCTGAACTTTCTGGGTGAGGTTCATGAGTTTGAGTTCGCCGCCGGCATTGCGGACGGTGGTGAAGGAGCCGACGAGTTCTCCGACGCCGGAGCTGTCGATGTAGTCGACGTTGGCCAGGTTGAGGATGATTTTCTTGGTGCCATTGGCGACGAGTCCGCGTACGGCGTCGCGAAGAAGGCCGATTTCTTCGCCGAGGACGATGCGTCCGTCGACGTCGAGGATGGTGACGTGGGCGACTTCACGAGTGTCGATCTTCAGAGACATGATCAGGAATTCGCCGCGGGGCTGATGGCGGGAATGGTAGTGGGTGCGGACGGTCAAGTCAACAGGATGGCGGTGGAGAGGAAACAGCAGGTCCCTCCGCTACGCTTGCCATCGCTGCGCTTCGGTCGGGATGACAGCGCTTATTTGAAGGCTCAGGTCGGAGGTGAACGTCGGGCGCGAGCGTAGGAGCTGGCGTTGAGAAGAGTGCTAGGAGTGGGCGCCGTGGGGACGGGAATCTAGTTCCAGAGCGGGGAGTTGGACTTTGTCGCGAACGTTCTCCCGAACTCTGTCGCGGATTTCCTGGATGGCGGACGTGATGATGGGCGTGGCGTATTCGGGGTGGCGGAATTCGAGGTGCATGCCACGGCCGACGTATTGCAGCTTGAGCATGGAGCCTCCCCAGGTGGAACCGGAGATGGCGACCTGCACGGGTTCGGGGCAGAACTGGGGGTGACCGGAGATCATGGCTTCGCTCCCGCCCAAAAGAACGGCGGTGTAGCGGTGATGCATGGTCTGGATTTCGAGGACGGTGGATGGCGGAAGATCGCTGAGAAACACGCCGCCTTCGATCTCCGACTGGATGATGCTGCGGTTCACGTCGTCGGCGAGATTGGGATGCGGGCTGAACATACCGTCGTCAGGGGATTAGGGTAATGGGTTTTGGGCTCGGCGACAAGGGTACTTTGGGTGGGGGATGCATATCCCTTAGACGGACGGGAGGGAGAACTGGTTGCAGGGAGTTTGGGGGACTGGAGGAACCGGAGCAGAGGTTTTAATCGCAAAGGTCGCTAAGCTCGCTAAGACGCTAAGAAAATCGGAGCGCCGACTTACGATCCGGTTCGGACGAATGCGAGCAGGAACAGGATGCCGAAGAGCAGGTCTACTGCGGCGAAGACCAGGTCGCCGGGGTGGAGGCGGTGTTGAAGATAGAGCGTGATCAGCGCTATCCCGTAGGAAAACTTTTCGAATATGGAAGGGAGCATCAGGGGGCGGAAGCGGAGGGGATCGCGGGCGATGACCAGGAAGACGAATTGCCAGGCCAGGCCGGCGCCGACGAATCCGTAGTAGAAGGCGGGATGAGTGATGGGCGGAGGATCCTGCCGGCCGATCAGATCGAACATGAAATAGAGGGGCGTGATGATGAGGATGCCCCAGATAGTGGCGATCCAGAAAAGGATTTTGGCGAATTTCATTTGGTCATCTCCCGGGGGGACCGAGCAACCTGAGAAACACGGCCGGTCGGCCTCACCGGCTAGAGCCTTTTCAGAAAAGAAAAGCTTTATCGCAGCGCTGAAAGCGCTGCGCCACCCAAAGTCAGGTTTCTCAGTCCCGTACCAAAACGAGAATGATGAGCGATTGATTCCGATTGGTCAACATGGCGGAGTCGGGGCTTCCCTATAATTGTCATTCCGGTTGTGGTTCCGGCTCTCGGACATGACGAAACTGCTGCGCTTTTTCCGGCCATCGCATCAGCATACCGCGTTGTCAGCGACCTTGCTGATGATGGGGACGGTGATGTTGTCGCGCGTGATCGGATACGCGCGGGAAGCGTACATTGCTTACGCTTTTGGCGCAGGTTCAAAGACCGACGCATACGTGACCGCGTTCACTCTGCCGGATTTCCTCAACTATATTTTGGCGGGAGGCGCGGCATCGATCACATTCATTTCGATTTATACGCGCTTTCTGGCGGAGAAACGGGATGCCGACGCGAAGAAGACATTTTCCGTCGTCATCACGGTAATGACTTCGGTGATGATCGCGGGAACGATTGTTGCCGAGATTTTTGCGCCGCAGTTTGTGCGCTGGTACGTCTCGGATTTCAAGCCGGATCAGATCGCTTTGTGCATTCACCTCACTCGGATTCTGCTGCCGGCGCAAATCTTCTTTTATGTCGGCGGTGTGGTGGCTGCGGTCCTGCTCTCGCACCGGCTGTTTCTGCTGCCCGCGTTTGGCCCGCTGCTTTACAACCTCTTCATCATTATTGGCGGCGTAGTGGGCGGGCGGCATTTTGGGATCGCTTCGCTCGCCTATGGAGCCTTGGCGGGAAGTGTGGCCGGTCCATTTCTGGCGAGCGCGATTGGGGCGGTGCGGATCGGGACCGGATATAAGCCATCGTTCGATGTGACCAATCCGGCGTTTCGCGAGTGGGTGAAGCTGTCTGTCCCGCTGATGCTGGGCGTCTCGCTGGTGACGGCGGATGATTGGATTCTGCGGCATTATGCCGCCGGCGGCGTGGGCGACATCACGCGGCTGAATTACGCGAAGCGCCTGTTTGCGGTCCCCATTGCGGTGCTGGGACAGGCTACGGGGCAGGCGTCGCTGCCATTTTTCGCGCGGCTGTTCAACGAAAAGCGGTTGAAGGAATTTGCCGACACCGTGAACGATTCGGTGTACCGAGTGTCGGCGGCGTCGTTTCTGGCGACGGGATGGATGATGGCGGCGGCGCTGCCGCTAATCGATCTGGTCTACCGCCGGGGACATTTTCTGTTTTCAGATACGCAGCCAACTGCAATTTATTTTTTCTGGTTCTCCCTGTCGCTGATGTTGTGGTCGGCGCAAGGGCTCTATGCGAGGGCTTTCTATGCGGCGGGCGACACGCTCACGCCGATGATCGCGGTGACCGTGATTACGGCGGCATCACTGCCGGTGTATTCGATGTTGTTTCACGCCTTCGGTGTGATCGGGCTGGCGTGGGCGTCTGACATTGGAATTGGGGCCAATCTGGTGGCGCAGGCCTGGCTGCTGCATCGCAAGAAATTCGTCCGGCTCGAGGGACTGCGCTGGGGTGAGCTGGGGAAATCCGCGTTGGTAGCGGTGGTGGCGGGCGGGATCAGTTTTGAAGTGGCAAAGATTGTGCCGCTATCCGGGTCGGGTAGCGGAAGTCGCGTGGCGGATTTGCTACGGCTGGGGCTGGTGACGGTGACTTGGGCCGCGGCGGTCGCGGCCGGGTTATGGCTGCTCAAGTCGGAGTTGCCCCAGGATTTGCGGCGGAGGAGGCGGGCAGCGTATCCGGCGGTGGCGCAGGGCGAGAGCCGTGAGATTCTGGAAGCGGGCAGGGAGCCGTAACGACTCTTTAGGCCGCCTGATCGGCTCGCGTGAAAAGACCCTTGGAACCGCTGGTTGCGAGGAGTTGAACGCTACGAAAAAGCCTCTAACCGCTAAGGACGCTAAGAAGGGGCGCAAAGATCGCAAAGGGAGTCAAAGGCAATAACGGTGCGACTAATGTGGCGGCGGTTAGTTCGGCGGTCCGCGCTATACTCTATCCGGAACTTGGTGTGGAGCGCACGATGATCACCGCGGCGAAGACCGTTTCGATTGAAAAACTGGTGGAAGGATTGCGGAGACTGCCGGAATCCGCATTCGAGCAGACTGAGACGGTGCGGCGGTTTCTTCAGGAGACGCCGGTCGGCGCCGATTCGCTGGCGCCTTATCTGATCTGGGACCGTCAGCACTACACGCGAAATCTGATTGACCGGACTTCGCTTTACGAATTGATGGCCATTTGCTGGGAGACCGGGCAGGCGAGTTCGGTACACAACCATCGCGACCAGAATTGCTGGATGGCGGTGCCGATCGGGCGGCTGCACGTGGAGAACTTTCATCTGGTCGAACAGAACTTGCAGGGCGGTACCTGCTGCCTCGAGCCACTTAATACGATCGAGATGAATATTTCGCAGCCGTGCGCAGTAAATCCCGCGGACCCGGTCCATCGCGTGGTGAATCCGCGCGAGTTTAACCAGCGGGCGGTGAGCCTGCATGTCTATTCGCGTCCGTTCGATACGTGCGTCGTTTACTCGCCGGAGCAGGGGACGTGCGGAGAAATTCGGCTGCACTTCAACACGGAGTTCGGGAAGACTGCAGGGGGGCGCTGATCCCTGATGGCCCAGCATCGACATCTGGCCGTGGCGGTGGCGACTTTGCTGGTGGTGGTTGTTGCTTGCACGAAAGATCCTCCACAGTCCCGCGTCAGCGCTGTCGCTCCGTCGGATCGGGTTGCGCCCTCGCCCGTTGGCACTACGCAAAACATTTTGCAGAAAACTTTCAATCTGAAGGGCTCGGCCATATTTCCTTTTACGATTCCCGCGCATGCCGCTGAGCCCCATCTTCACGGAATTTTCGAGTCGTTTGCGGGGCAGGTGCATGGAGCATCCGACGATTCGGCGAACATCGACTTCCTGATCCTGAACGAGGAACAGCAGGCTGATTTTTCCAATGGGCGAGAGAGCGAGACTTTGTTCTCGGTGGAATCGTCGCATAACCAAGCGGTGAATTTCGATCTGCCGGCGTCGATGAACCAGCCCGTAAAGTATTACCTTGTGTTCCGCAGCTCCGGTGAGAATAAGGGCAGCAAAGTAGTGGAAGCGCACTTTCGCGTCGATTTTTAGCAATGCCTGTGCTGCTAAACTAGCCAGGTTGACCCCACGCAAGAAATCATCGGAGTCTGCGGTACCCGTGGCTGCGCCTGAAGATGTGGCGCGCAGGCCGGCCGCGGCTGGATTGTCATCTGAATCTGAATCCAAATCCACTCCTACATCGAAATCTGAATCTGCGTCCCGTGAGAGTGCGCAGGGCCGCATATTTCTGATTGACACGATGTCCTTTATCTTCCGGGCCTACCATGCGATGGCGCGGCAGCGGCCGATGTCGACCAAGAACGGGCTGCCCACAGCGGCGATTTATGTTTTTGTGAACATGCTGCGGAAGCTGCGGGAGGATTTCTCCCCGCAATTTCTTGCTGCTGTATTCGATGTCGGCGGCCCGACGTTTCGCGACGAGCAGGCCCAGGCCGTGACTACTGTACGCAAATTCGACATCAAGACGCAGACCTTCACCGAGATCGAGTACAAGGGCTACAAGGCGAATCGCTCGGCGATGCCCGAGGACCTGGTGCAGCAGGTTCCGTATATCCGGCGCGCGCTGGAGGCGTATCGCATCCCGATTCTGGAGTTGAAGCGCTTTGAAGCTGATGATTTGATTGGTACGCTGGCGCGCAAGGCGGCCGAAGCTTCGCATCCGGTCTACGTCGTATCCAGCGACAAGGACATGATGCAGCTGGTGAACGACCGAGTGCAGATTCTGAATCCGCCGAAGGATAACTTGATTTGCGATGCGGCTAAAGTTGAGGAAATTCTGGGTGTGCCGCCGGAGCGCGTGGTCGATGTGATGGCGTTGCGGGGCGATGCGATCGACAACATTCCGGGAGCACCTGGCATTGGAGATAAGGGATCGGTGGAGATTATCCGCCGCTTCGGAACCGTGGAGCAGGCACTGGACCGGGCTGCTGAAGTCGAGAAGAAAACGTATCGCGAGTCGCTGCAGAACAATCGCGACACGATTCTGTTCAGCAAGAGCATGGCGACGATCGACACCAATGTCCCAGTGGACCTTGATGTTGAGGCGATGCGCGCGGGGGCTCCAGATGTGGACGCGCTGCGCGAGCTGTTTACAGAACTCGAGTTCACCTCGTTGCTGAAAGAGCTATTGCCGGTGGTCGAAGTTACCGAATCGAATTATGGCGAGGCGAAATCGGCTGCGGACGTTGAGCGTGTGGTGAAGGGTGTGGCCGGCGGGCGGCGCTCTGGCTGTCGCGATCGAACTGAAGGAACCGACGGCGGCGCCGGAGCCGGGGAGGAAATTGAAGAAGAGCCGCAGGATTTTCAGATGTCATTCTTGTCGGGTCCGGCGGTCGTGGAACCCGCTGCGCCGGAAAAGTACGGCGCGTTGCTATTTCTGCCGCGGCAGGTACGGCTGTGATCGCGTCGCTCGATTCGGGAGATGCCGGCGAAAAACTGCGGGCTTTATTAACGGACGCCGCTGTGCCGAAAGCGATTCACGATCTCAAGGTTGCCACGCATGTACTTGCGCCTCTGGGGATCATGCCTGCCGGAGTGCGGCATGATTCGATGCTGTACTCGTACCTGCTCGATCCGACTTACTCATCTCATCAGCTGGCCGAGGTTGCGCTGCGGCGATTCAATCTGAAGCTTTCCGGGGGATTGGCCGAATCGGCCGACATCACCGGCAGGCTGACGGGTACGCTGCGCGGCGAAGTGGAGGCGGCCGGTCTGGCGAAGCTTTACGAAGAGATGGATTTGCCGCTGGTTCCGGTGCTGGCGCGCATGGAAGCGGCGGGAGTGAAGATCGACACCGGGGCGCTGGCAACGATGTCGACGGAGCTGGAGCGCGAGGCTGGAATCAAGGCGAAGGAAATCTACGAAGCCGCGGGGATGGAGTTTAACGTTGGCTCTCCGAAGCAACTGGGCGACGTATTGTTCAATCGCATGAACCTGCCTAAGCCGGTGAAGTACGGCAAGGGACGTACGATTTCGACCGCGGTCGATGTGCTGGAAGAATTGGCGGAGAATCATCCGATTGCGCGCATGGTGCTGGATTACCGGCAGCTTACCAAATTGAAATCGACTTATGTGGACGCGCTGCCGGCGCTGATCAATCCTGCGACCGGGAGATTGCACACGACTTTTGGGCAGACGGGAACGGCGACGGGGCGGCTGTCGTCAGCGAATCCGAACCTGCAGAATATTCCGATCCGCACGGAGTTGGGGCGCGGTATCCGCGCGGCGTTTATTGCTGAGCCGGGGCACGTGTTGTTGACGGCAGATTATTCGCAGATCGAGTTGCGGCTGCTGGCGCATTTTTCGCGCGATCCGCTGCTGGTGGAGGCTTACCGGCGCGGTGACGACATTCATACGCTGACCGCCTCGCAGGTCTTCGGAGTTCCGCCATTGATGGTCACGCCCGATCACCGGCGTCAGGCCAAAGTGGTGAACTTCGGGATTGTTTACGGGCTCTCGGCCTTTGGACTCTCGCAGCAACTTGGGATTGAGCCGAGTGAAGCGAAGCAGTTCATCGCGAATTATTTTGAGAAGTACGCGGGCGTACGCGCGTTCATCGATAAGACTCTGGACGAGGCGCGGCGCGAGATGAAGGTGAGGACGCTATTCGGGCGAGTGCGGCCGATGGCGGACATCAACAGCAAGAACATCAACCAGCGCGGATTTGCCGAGCGCACGGCGGTGAACACTCCGCTGCAAGGGACGGCGGCAGACCTGATCAAGATTGCAATGATCCGAATTGACGCGGTTGTGCGCGAACGCGGCTTGAAGTCCCGCATGACGCTGCAGGTGCATGACGAACTGGTGTTCGAAGTTCCCGAGAACGAAGTGGACATCATGCAACCGCTGGTTCGCGAGCACATGGAGAAGGTCCACGCCCTCGCCGTGCCGCTGCAAGTCGACATGGGCGTGGGCCCGAACTGGAGAGATTTGGAGTAAGGCGTTGGCCGCTGAATCGCAGCAGGCCCGAGCGCCCCGTTAGAACCGGTCCGCCCGCGCAGACGAAGGCGCAACCTGGCCTCAGAGTTCGGCCATGGCGCGCTCATTTGAATCTTCGGGGGCGCGAGCCTTTTTCCTAAGAATTCCAGCCGACACCAGGGTGACCACGAGGCCCACCGGAAAGACCTCCATGAATGTCAGGGCCATGTTATTGAGCGGCTTGTTGTACATCACCTTGAACTCCTTGGCTTGCCGAACTTTCTCGTCGATGACCTGTTGGCTTGCCCCGGAGGCCTTCGCGCGATCCACCATGTGGGCAGCGTATTTGTCGGCGAAGTCCGGCATCAGCTTAAAGTAGACGACCTCCCAAGTGGCCACGTAGCACGCGCTGGAAATCAGCGTAATCAGGATACCGACGGCGAACCCGCGGCCGAAACTCAGACGGCCGCCGCCCACATTTTCCCGATAGGAACGTATCCCGAAGAACACGATAAGAGCCGAGAGCACGATTACCGTGTAGCCGAGGATTTCCCCTTTGCCGGAGCCGATCTCATCGACAAAGGGGAGCGTAGCCAGCATCATTGCGGTGGTTATGGCGCCGCAAATCAGTCCAAAAGTCAGAACCGTCTTTTTCATGGAATTTCACTCCTTCCTTGCGGAAGGCTGCCATTGCGCATCGCAGATGCAAATGGGACATACGAACGCGCGGCGGTCAGCCTTCTTTTGCCGGCTCCCATAACTCAATGCGGTTGCCGTCCGGGTCGGTGATCCAGGCGAAGCGGCCGAAGTCAGCCTCTTCGCGGTGAGGATCGATTTCGACTCCTGCTTTCTTCAGGTCTTCAAGCAGCGCGTCGAGATTATCGACGCGGTAGTTGACCATGAAGCCGCCGCCGAAATGTTTCGTCGCCCGCGGAAAGATGGACCACGCTGTCTCCGCTTCAGGACCGGGCTCGGTGCCTTCCGCAGACTTCAGTTCGCGCCAGTGAAATGATGCTCCCTGTCCGTGGGGCTCACGCTGGATGCCGAGATGCTTCTCGTACCACTCGTAAAGCTGCTGTGGGTTCTCTGATTTGAAGAAGACTCCGCCGATGCCAGTTACTCGCTTCATAAACCTCCTTGAGCTGCGAAAAATGTAACGCGGGACGCGCGCGATGTCGTCACACTTTTGGGTGATTTTGCATTGGAGTAGCGAAAATCACCCTTTCGGATGGCGCACATGCGCTACGGAATCAGCCGCGCGGTCTTGCCAATCCGCACGGCCTGAGTCCGCCGCTTTGCGCCGAGCTTATCAAACAGGCGGCTGGAATGAGTCTTCACCGTGTTTTCGCTGACGAACAGGCGGCCCGCGATCTCCCGGTTACTCAACCCGGCGGCGATGAGGCCAAGAATCTCCAACTCGCGCGGGGTAATGCTGAGATGGCTGACACGATTCTGGTCGGCGACGAACTGTTCTACGGGCTGGGCCGGGACCTCCTTAACGATCGTTTCCCTGACGATTTTCTCCCGGACAACCGGTTTCTGGACAATCGGTGCGGCCTTCTTATTGGTAAGCGTCAGGCCCAGCCAGATGCCGAGTCCGGCAAACAGGGCAGCGACCAGGGCGACATAGATTTCGACTGAATGCTCGACTATCAGGAAGCGGTACTCCGTCAGCTTCAGGACGAAGATCAGAACGCCACCGCACACGCCGTAGAGCACGACGTCACGCACGACGCGAAGGCGTGAAATCGGGGCGGATTTCGTGGTGGAGGTCACGGGAGGCCATGATATCCGAAGACTGCAAGGCAGGAATCCATTCGATCAGCGTACCCGCTCCAGCACGCGCCGCCAGTTCTTGCTATCGCCGATTTCGAGCGTGTCATTTTCCAGTTTGAAGGGACGCGACTGATCGGTGCCGGTGAACTCCGGCGCCAGGCTTCCTTCGACATGATGAGTCACTACCTGATTCTTTGCGTCCACGGAGTAGGTCCCGAAGTATGCGACATAGGCGGAGTAAGCGGCGAGGGCATGCTCGGCTGAGGGCGGCGTGCCTTCGAAGATGTTTGCTTCGGGAAAAGGCGCCAGGGGCGGAACCTTCATGATCTGAATGTGCACGTGCCCGCTTGCATCGTAAACGAAGTATCCCCGCGGATGCTTACCGAACCGATACTGCCACTCGCCATTCTTATCCAGATCGGCAAACTCCGATACTCGCCAAGTGCCAATCAGCGCGTGAGTCGCCGCCATGTCAGTGCCTCAAGTGAAGGGTGTATTCACACTGATTTTAAGGGAGACGGGACAGTTTCGTCCGGCAAACCGAAGTGGCTCCCATGCTTCGAAGGCCGCGAGCCTGATGGAGCGGATAAGAGCAAGAGCTGGGTCAGCCTCGTGGAAACATCCCCTGCAAAGGGTTACTAGGAGCGTTACTAAGGACCGTTGCTCAGTGTCCTTCCGATATCCATTAATTCCGTTGTAGAGGGTGCATTCTTGTGAGAATCTCACGTGATCTGGACATGGGGAATCCTATGAAGCGTCTTCTTCTGGCTGCGCTGGGCATGACTCTCAGTCTGGGATTGGCAGGTTTGACGGGCTGTGGCGGGTCGTCGAGCGGTCAAACGAAAACGCCTCCGCCTCCGCCTCCCTCCATTACCAGCTTCACCGCGAATTCGACTTCCATTACGGCTGGATCAAGCACGACTCTGACTGGAGTCTTCGCGAACGGCACGGGCATCATCACTCCGGGTAATCTTGCGGCGACCAGCGGCGTCGCTGTAACCGTGAGCCCCACGGCCGACACAACTTATACCCTCACTGTGACCAATGCCAGCAATACAGCCGTGACCGCGACGGCCACGGTAGGGGTAACGGGAAGCGTCGAGACTTCGGTGACGGTGGACCTGTCGAGCACTGGCCCCGCGGTGACCAATAAGTTGCTGGGAATGAATATGGCTATCTGGTATGACCTGGTCGCCAATCAGAGCGGAATTGTGGATGCTTTCCATAACGCCGGCATCACCCAGGTGCGATGGCCGGGCGGATCGGATTCCGACCTCTACCATTGGTCAAACAATTCCATGTGCGATGGCGGCTACTCGGATACGAATGACACTTTTACGAATTTCGTCAACGACATGGCTCTTCCCGCGAACCTCGATGTGGCGTTGACCGCGAATTATGGCTCGAACACAGCCTGCACTGCCGGCGGCGATCCCACAGAAGCTGCTGCCTGGGCCACGGCTGCACTCGCCGCCGGAATCACTCCGAGCCATATAACGGTCGGCAACGAGGAGTATGGGAGCTGGGAGTACGATCTGCACTCGACGGCGAACGACCCGACTATCTACGCCTCGTCCGTTATAGGAACATCCGGCTACTACAACGCGATTAAGACGGCAAGTCCGAACACGCTGGTCGGTGTCGATGTGGACGCGGATAACGCAACCAACGGCTGGGATAACACGGTGATGGCCAATGCCAAGGGGTCTTATGACTTCGTGGAATATCACTACTATCCGGAGACACCGGGCCAGGAAAGCGACAGTTTTCTGGTGCAGCAGGCGCCGCAGGAGTTGACCACGAATATCAAGACGCTGAGGTCGGAGCTGAACAAGTGGGGAACTCCGGATACACCTATTTATGTGGGCGAGATCGGTGGGCCTTACAGCAACCCGGGCAAACAGAGCTGGTCGATTACGCAGGGTTTGTATGCCGGCCAGGTGCTGGGCGAGATGATGAACGCTGGAGTGTCGCGCTTGACGTGGTGGATCGGCTTCGGCAATTGCAACGGTACCCTCGGAAACGATAGTACGTTGCTTTATGGATGGCAGAATTTCGGAGCCTACAATGTGTTCTCCGATGGATCGGAGGATGCTACTTGTCCGAACGCGGGCACGCTCGGCACCATGTCTCCCACGGCGCGCGCGTTTCAGCTGTTCAGCCAGATGGCCGTCAACGGCCAGACGGCGCTGACAGCGACCGTCGCCGGCGACTCGACCGACGTACGTGCCTATGCGGCAACCAATCCGAACGGCACCGCCGTGTTCTTGTTCAATGACAACGAAAACACCGCGCAGCAAGTAACGGTCACGCTCTCGGGCAAAAGCACCTCATCCAGCGTGACCGTCACGACCTACGACAAGGCCATCTATGACCTGTCAGGCTCGCCGACCGGGACACCGCCAGACCCGGCAGGAACGAACACCTGGGCCGCGCCAATTACGACCAGCATGGGTGCGCAGACGTTGCCGCTGACGCTGACGCTGACTCCATGGAGCATGAACATGGTCATCATCCAGTAACAGGGCCGGAGTGTACGCGCCGACTTTGTGTCTTCAACAAATTCGTAACGTCACCACGAGAGTCGGCACTTACGAGGGCAAACTCGAGGGCGAACTGACGCTCTTCTCCCGGTTACAGGCAGGATCCAACCAGCGGTGCCTGCTACCATAGTCGCATGTTCAATTTTGGAAAACCGAAAACAGCTGGCGACTGGATCGTTCACATCGCAGGGGCCATTGTCGCGATATTCCTTGTCTGGTGGATGCTTCGGATGTACGTACTGTGAATGCACTCAAGAACCGCATGATGAATGAGTGACATGGCGATTTTTGTGAGAGCTAGAACCAAATGGACAAAGGCATTCCGCGCTTGATGGATGCTGCTTTGAAAGCTGCAAAACTATGTCGCTTTCAACGAGGAATATTGCTGGGAAAACCGACGAGCATGAATTTTTGATTTGAAGGACCAGTTCTAAGGAGCGCTGTCCGACTCCGATCGGATCAGACGCAGGACAGAAATGAAGTTGGTCGGGACGGGCAGATTTGAACTGCCGACCCCTCGCACCCCAAGCGAGTGCTCTACCAGGCTGAGCCACGTCCCGACTCGGAAAGATTCCACCAGATTGACGATCGCTTTGGGCGGGCCGTCATCCCCGGCGGAGGGGGTTCACTCAGCGATTTTACACTACACGGGCGAAGATGGCTTCGGGGCCGGGATAGCAGCGTCAGAGCACGATGTTGTGGAGAACGCGATCCCGCGTGTGGTTGTTGGCGGCGTCCGTGCCTGGGCTTTCTTTCGTCCCTAGCGGGCTTTTTCTATCGTCATACCGAATACTGATCTACCCGCAGCTTGCGCCCCTTCGACAAGCTCAGGGCAAGTTGTGGGCCGTGGTCTTTCGCCGCTTCGCGGCTGAGGTCGACTACTACGATCTAACCGGTTTGCGGGACTTGCTGGTTTTTGCTTCGCCTGCTTCCAGTTCTTCCGCGATCGCCAGCATTTTGGTTACGCTGTTCCAGTTGCGGGCCGTGCCTTGGGCCTTCAGCAGCTTCTCGACTGCCGCCCAGCGCAGCTTCGATTGGCCCATGCCAGTGGGGAAATAGATGTAGAGTTCGCGGCCTTTGAGGTGCAATTCCTCGGGATGGTGTTTGAAGTTCAGGAGCATATCGCTCGCTTCCCTGCAGGGATCCGCAACGAGGAAAGTCACCAGAACTTTGCTGGGATCGAGGGCGCGGTGGGCGGGGAACGGGGTGGCAGCGATGGAGCGGCGGAGTTCGTCCAGAGTGCGAAGCATGACTTCGGGGCGGAATCCGAACGAGCTCTCGATTGCGGCCTGAATTTTCTTTGCCAGTGCCGGCAGTTTTTTTTCTTTGGTGCGGAAGATAACATTGCCGCTCTGAATGAACGTGCGCGGGTCTTCCAGATTGAGCGACACGTACAGGGAACGCAGGGCGTCCATTTTAATTTTGTGGTGGCCGCCAATGTTGACGCCGCGGAGCATGGAGATCACTACCGGCATAGGGCAGTATAACCGTAGCCTCGCAGGTCAAAAGAATAACCACAAAGGCCACAGAGGAAACAGAGGGTAAGACCGCCTGCCCTTCCGATTTAACGAGAACCAAGAGAAACACTTTGATGGCAGGGATGGTTCTTCGAGAATTGGAAAAGGGATCGGCTGGCGAGTCCAGTGGGTCTCAACCAGGGAGAAGTCTATGTCGGGACAAGTTGTTCTTTATTTTGAGGATCAGGCAGATGCGTTGCGCTTCGCGCTGGCCGCCGGTTCGGTGATGGCAGGCGAAGGCGGGCAGGTCACCAGCGATCTGGTGCAGGAGACGGCGCGGGTGTCGCGCATCTGTCTCGATGCGGCGAATGCCGAGAGTCCGAAGAAGAAGGGGAACTCCGGGCGCGCCGCGTAAGTCACGTGGAGACAGCCGCTCCGGCTGTCTATGCCGCCCAGCGCGGCCGCCCTCTTATTTCTTCTCGCCTGTATGTCGCCGCCAGCCTGTGAGCTGCGCTCACCTCGAGTGCCGAGGGTGTCTGTCCAAACACAAACGTTCAGTTGCTCATGAGTTACGCCGTGCCGGCGTTGGTGAAGGCTTCGAGGGCGTCGTTGAGCGTAGGAAAAATCAGGAAGACGCGTTCGATTTTGGTAATTTCAAGAACTTTGCGGACGCGTTTGTTGACGCCGGTGAGGGCGAAACGGCGTCCAGACTTGGCGCACGATGTGGAAGCGCTGACCAGCGAGCCCAGCCCGGAAGAATCCAGATAAGGAACATTCGAAAAATCGAGGATCACTGTTGGCGCGTCTTCACGACGAACCGCATTCAAGAACGGCGAGACGTTCTCCATGGTGAGCGGGCCGTGAAGGCTCAGCACCCCCCGGTCCAGACGCTCGACTTGTAGCGGCTCCGATGGCATGGAGCAGTGATTCTAGGCTACATGGGGAGCTGGGTTCAACTGGTTGCGGTAAGGCAGTGATGTTGTCCTGATCTTGGTTTTTAGCCCTACTTGTACTTGGGCATTTGGCCTGTATCTATCGAGTTCCCGCTCGCAATCTCTACAAATTTGCCGTCTATGACAATAGATTGTTTGGGACGATCAAACACAGCGACTTCTCCAGCGGCGTCATGCAGCATCCAAATATCGGGAGCGGTACAGGTACCCGAACTGGTCGCGGTATCCAATGCAACCTGCCAGAAACGCCTGCAACTGGCTTCCTTGATGCTTGATGTCAATCTTTGCTGTGGCTTGCCGCCCAATGAAGACCCTTACTCGTCCCGGAAAGACGGTGAATCCGATGTCAGGCTTGCCAATGACGGCGTCGCCACATGCATAGCCCTCCTGGTCATAAACCGTATAAAGGTCGTCTGCTACAACCAGATTGGCATCCGCCCAAACATTGGTGGCAGGAGTATTGCTGTAGTTTTTCGCCTGAATTCTATACTCAAGGCTAGCGTTGCCCTCCCCGTCAATTTTCAGGGGCGTAGCTTGGAGAGCGTCAGGTCCTTCATCAAAATCAATGAACGGGCGTACAGAAAGTCGAGTTTGGATTTCCATCTGCTTGACCGTGTCTTGCATAGCAATCAGTTGGAGCGCGTAGATGACCGCTACGGTAACACCGACGAACAAGGTCCAAGCGGCGACTTTCGAATCTGGCGGCTTATGGAATTGCTTTTTCACGACTGCCTCGTCATCGTGTTCTCGGGCCCCTTGGCACAGCGCTGCAGCAGTCGGCTTGTCGTCCTGAACGGCCGGGCGATGGATATTGTTCCTCTTTGTCTCCGAAAGTCTATCTTCGAACTCTGCTCTACAGCACCGCAAAATGCGGCCAGATCGGCGAGAGAGGAGGGGGGCGCTCTGAGACCGTCTCTTTCCCTTCTCCCGCGCCTCACATTGACTCCCCTTGCGATTCCCCCTAAGATGGCTCGGTCTGCGGTTCCCCCCAAGGCCGTGGCCGCGCGTCGCCTCGTACATGATCGGTCAAACCGTCTCCCATTATCGGATCACTGAATTGCTCGGCGGTGGAGGAATGGGCGTCGTGTACAAGGCCGAAGACACCCTTCTCGGCCGCTTTGTTGCGCTGAAGTTTCTTCCCGACGATTCTTCTCAGGATCCGCAGGCCTTGGAACGTTTCCGCCGTGAAGCCCGCGCCGCCTCCGCCCTCAATCATCCGAATATCTGCACCATCCACGAAATCGGCCAGCATGAAGGCCATCTGTTCATCGTCATGGAGTGCCTCAACGGCCAAACCTTGAAGCACCTCATCGACGGCAAGCCGATGGAGATGGATCGCCTCCTGAACCTTTCGATTGAGGTCGCAGACGCGCTCGATGCCGCACACTCGAAGGGCATTGTGCATCGCGACATCAAGCCCGCCAACATCTTCGTCACAGAACGTGGCAACGCCAAGATTCTCGACTTCGGCCTGGCCAAGATTGCCCGCGCGGCCCGCGCCACCAGCGGCGATTCGCAAACCATCGCCGACGCTACCAGCCTCGACCTCACCAGCCCCGGCACCGCGGTTGGCACTGTCGCCTACATGTCGCCCGAGCAACTGCGCGGCAAAGAACTCGACGGCCGCACCGATCTTTTTTCGTTCGGCGTCGTGCTCTACGAAATGGCGACTGGCCTTCTTCCTTTCCGCGGGGAAACATCCGCTGTCGTCACCGAAGCGATTCTGAATCGCCAGCCAACCACTGCAACACGCCTGAATCCCGAGCTTCCGCCCAAGCTTGAGGAAATCATCAGCAAGGCCCTCGAAAAAGATCGTGACCTGCGCTGCCAGACCGCCGCCGAAATGCGCGCTGACCTCAAGCGCCATAAGCGCTCCGTCGACTCCTCGCACACATCGGTAGCTGCGGCAGAATCCGCGGGTTCGGCCATAATTTCGGTGCAGCCAAAGCCGCCATTGGCCCCAACCCGTACCGGGCTCGCTTGGCCTCTGCTTTCCGTTTGTGTCCTGCTGGCGGCGGCAGCAGGCGTCTATGGCGGCAAGCTGTTGTTCTCAGCTGTTCCGCTCCCGCCGCCAACCTATCGCCAGCTTACCTTCCGCCGCGGCAGCATTCGTTCGGCTCGCTTTGCGCCTGACGGACAAACCATTCTTTATAGTGCCGCCTGGCAAGGCAGCCCCGTCGACGTCTTCACTGCGCGTCCCGAAGCGCCGGAAGCGCGATCGATGGGACTGAGCCGCACGCAGCTAGTATCGGTGTCTTCCGCATCGGAGATGGCCGTACTTCTGAACAGCAAAGCTATCGGTACATGGGTCAACATGGGCACACTAGCCCGTGCTCCTCTCGTGGGTGGCGCCCCTCGCGAAGTGCTGGAGCATGTGCAGTGGGCGGACTGGTCGGCGGATGGAAGCAATCTCGTCGTGGTGCGCGATTTCGGTGGCCGTAATCGTCTCGAATATCCGGTCGGGAAGCCTCTCTACGAAACCGGTGGATGGATCGGCCATCCCCGCTTTTCTCCCAAGGGGGATTTGATCGCCTTCATCGATCATCCCGTGCAGGGCGATGACAGCGGTTCCCTCGCGGTCATCGATTTAGCGGGAAACAAGAAGACACTGTCCGGTGAATGGTTCACCATTCAAGGCCTGGCCTGGTCGCCGGACGGCAAAGAGATCTGGTTCACGGCCAGCAAGTCAGGCGTGGACCGCACCCTTTACGCCACCACGCTCGATGGTAAGGAACGGATGGTTCTGCGCCTGCCCGGCGCGGTGATGATCTTTGACATTTTCAAAGACGGCCGTGTCCTGCTCATGCGCGCCAGTTGGCGCCGCGAACTCGTCGGCATGACCAACGACGATGCCAAACAGCACGATCTTTCCTGGCTCGACTATACCTATCCCGCCGACATCTCGGCCGATGGCAAGACGCTTCTCTTCGATGAAGAAGGCGGCGGCGGCTCTCTGGATTATTCCAAGTCCGGCGGGCTATCGTATGCGGTCTACATCCGCAAGACCGACGGTTCTCCTGCCGTGCTATTAGGCGAAGGCGGAGCAGTATCTCTGTCTCCCGACGGGAAGTGGGTGGTAGCGCAAACGCAGGATTCTCCCTCGCAGCTAAGGCTCCTGACCACGGGCGCTGGGGAGGCGAAGGACCTCACGAAAGACAATATCAATCACTCCTGGGCCCATTGGATGCCCGACGGCAAGAGGCTGGTATTCGCTGGCAATGAACCCGGCAAGGGAGTGCGGCTCTATACCTTCGATCTGGCCACCGGCAAGAGCCAGCCTATCTCCAACGAAGGCGTAAACGGCACGGCATTTGTGATCTCGCCGGACTCGCAGTGGGTCGCTGGCATCGGTCCCGACGAGAAGGGATATCTCTACCCCATCGCTGGCGGTGAACCGAAAATCATCCCTGGCTTCAATCCCGGGGAGCAACCGATCTCATTCAGCAGCGACAGCCATGCGCTCTACCTGTATCAGCCCGGGGAATTGCCCGCGCGCGTCGACCACCTCGATCTGCAAACCGGGAAGCGCTCGCTCTGGAAGGAACTCATCCCTTCAGATCCAGCCGGAGTCGAAACCATCGGCCCAATCCTAATCACCCCAGACGGCAAAACCTGCGCCTTCGGCTACCACCGCATGCTCGCGGATTTGTACTTGGTCGAAGGCCTGAAGTAAGCCCTGGGACCTTGCATTCAAAACAAATCTGTCATCCCGAGCGGAGCATTGCGATAGGCCTTATCAATCGCAACGCGCAGTCGAGAGCCTGCCCTGAGCGTCGCCGAAGGGAACCTGCTTTCACCTACACACAGATAGGCCCGCCCATTCCAAAACAAAAGGCGACCCGAAGGCCGCCCAAAGTATTTCTTTGTCTTATCCGTGTGAATCCGCGAAGATCCGTGGCAAAGACGCTTTCTATATGTCCAGGTTCTTCACATCCAGCGCATTCTCTTCAATGAACTTCCGCCGTGCCTCGACGTCTTCGCCCATCAGCGTGGTAAAGATGGTCTCGCACTCGGCGATGTCTTCGAGCCGAACTGAGAGCAAGGTCCGCCGTTCGGGATCCATGGTCGTCTCCCACAATTGCGGAGCAGTCATCTCGCCCAGCCCCTTGTAGCGCTGGATCGTGAAATCCTTGCGCCCTTCGTTGATGACATAATCGCGCAGTTCGCGGACATGCAGCTTCTCCACGGGTTCCGAATCGCCTTTTCTCTTCACTGCTTTCGCCGGTTTCTTCTCGCTCTTCTCTCCGTCCCCATCCGCCGAGGCAATTTCCTCGTCAACTTCCTCGCTGGCTGCGGCCGTCTTCACCAGTGTCTCCACCACCCACGGTGGCTCCATATAAAGCTCGATCTGCTTATACTTGGTGATCATCTGCCGGGATTCCGCGCTGGACGCCAGTTCCCAGTTGATGACATGTTCCGCGCCGTGTTTATTGACGAAGCTCACTTCCCACAAATTGTGCTCTTCGTCAAAGCGCGCTTCCACGCTCTTGAAGCCTTCGTCTTTCTGCAGTTTCTTGATCTCTTTTTCCAGCCGCTCGATCTTCTTCGGTGCATTCTTCTTGTCGCCCTCAAAATCAGCGTGCTTGGCCAGGTCAAGCCTCGGGATCAGTTCAGTCACACGCTCGTTGCGCACGCGCTTGTCGAGCTTGTCGAAGAATCCCAGATACTCGTCGAGCACCGCCATGAAGCGCGCCAGGTCTTTGCCCTCGATTTTAGCCGCGCCTTCGCCATAGCGAACGCTGAGCCCATCGGCCGCGCGCTTCACCATCACTTTCACGAACTCGCGCTCATCCTTGATGTACTGCTGCGACTTGCCCTTCTTCAGCGAGAACAGCGGCGGCTGTGCGATGTACACGTTGCCGCGCTTAATCAACTCCTGCATATGCCGAAAGAAGAACGTTAGGAGCAGCGTCCGGATGTGGCTTCCATCCACGTCGGCGTCGGTCATCAGGATGATCTTTCCGTACCGCACTTTGGTCGGATCGAAATCTTCCTTCGAGATGCCGGTACCAAGCGCCGTGATCATAGCGCGAATTTCCTCGTGCGCCAGCATCTTGTCGTAACGTGCCTTCTCTACGTTAAGAATTTTTCCCTTCAGCGGCAGAATCGCCTGAAAGCGGCGGTCGCGGCCCTGTTTGGCCGTCCCGCCTGCGGACTCGCCCTCGACCAGGAACAATTCGCAGCGGTTCGGATCGCGCTCGGAACAATCTGCCAACTTGCCCGGCAGCCCGCCCGAATCCAACGCGCCTTTGCGTCGTGTTAAATCGCGAGCTTTGCGTGCTGCCTCGCGCGCTCGCGCCGCGTCCACCGCTTTGTTGATGATCTTCCGCGCAACCGTTGAATTCTGCTCGAAGAACGCACCCAGCCGTTCGTTTACAAACGCAGTCACGATTCCGGCAATATCGGAGTTCAGCTTCCCTTTGGTCTGCCCTTCAAATTGCGGCTGCGGAAGTTTCACGCTGATCACCGCGACCAGGCCTTCACGCACGTCGTCGCCGGTCAGATTTTCTTTTACGTCTTTGAATAGCCCCATCTGCTGTCCCGCGTAGTTAATGGTGCGGGTCAAAGCGGTGCGGAACCCGGAAAGATGCGTTCCTCCATCGGCGGTGTTGATGTTGTTGGCGAAGCTGAAAACCGATTCCGAATACGCGTCGTTGTACTGCAGCCCGATCTCCATCACTACACCGCTGCGTTCAGCTTCCATGTAGATCGGCTTGTCGTGCAGCACCTGCTTTCCGCGATTTAGGTGCTTGATAAATTCCGCGATGCCGCCGTTGTATTTGAACTCGCTGTGCTTGGGTTCGCCGGTCTTCGAATCTGTCGAGCGCTCATCCGTCAGCGTAATCAGCAGTCCCTTGTTCAGGAACGCGAGTTCGCGCAAGCGTTGCGCCAGCGTGTCGTAGTTGTATTCCGTGACCGTAAAGATGCTGCGATCAGGAAGGAAGTGCACCTTCGTCCCAGTCTTGACTTTGGCGACACCGGTTTTTTTCATCTTGCTCGTCGGATCGCCCTTGGAATACGTCTGTTGCCAGGTCGATCCGTCGCGCCAGATTTCAAGTTCCAGTTCTTCGCTCAGCGCGTTCACGCACGACACACCCACGCCGTGCAATCCGCCGGAAACTTTGTAGGTCGAAGAGTCAAATTTCCCGCCCGCATGCAGAGTCGTCATTACGACCTGCGCCGCGGACACTTTCTCGCCATCGATATCCATGTCATCAACGGGAATGCCGCGCCCGTCATCGATCACAGTAATTGAATTGTCGAGATGAATCGTGGCTTCAATCTTCGTGGCAAATCCGGCAAGCGCCTCGTCGACGGAATTGTCGACAACTTCATAGACAAGGTGATGCAATCCCAGTTCACCTGTCGATCCGATGTACATCGCCGGACGCTTGCGAACCGCCTCCATGCCGCCCAGCACTTTGATCGAATCGGCGTTGTAATCGTTGTTGCTGCCGCCGTTCGCAGTCGTGATCGGAGTCACTTTTCCGCTTTTTGTCTTGGTCTCGACGATGGGAGTGTTGATCTCTTTGGTGGCCATTCCGCTCCGCGAAAATGTCCCGATTTTTACTCTGTCCCTGTGCTACAAATGCCTCGAAGTTCGGCTGGAAACTGCGCCCCCGCACGACCGCCGCAAAGGACCTCAAGTTATTGAAATTCCTGACACTTAGGGTTGTATTGCGGCTATTGAAATTATACCATAAATGAGCATCTTAGAGGGCTCGAAGCAAGCCTCGAATCGACTGAGTAACAGGCCAATTCCAAGATCAGGAAAGTACCCGTTCCACGATGAGAACAATCGCTATCGAGCCGACGCGTGTCGCCCGTCCGAACCGAAGAGGGCCCGACATTAAGAAGCCAGGCCCGACAAAAAACAAGGGCGGCCGCAAGGCCGCCCAAACTAGAAACAGGGAACCAGAAACCGCCTACGCCGTAGCCGGTCGCTCCCCACCCTTCGCCCGTCCCGGCTGCAATTCCGGTTTGATCACATGCTGAACACCGTCATCCGGCTTCGACGACGGAGGCGGCTGAACGGGCGGGAGCTCTCGGCCGTCCACCAGCATCTTGATCTCGTTTGCGTCCAGCACCTCGCGCTCGATTAAGGCGCGCGCGATTCTTTCCAGCGTATCGCGATTCTCCGACAATATCTGCTTGGCCATGTTGTAGCCGTTATTGACCAGCTTGCGCACTTCCTGGTCAATCTTGATCGCCGTGTCTTCGCTGTAATCGCGATGCTGCGCGATCTCGCGGCCGAGGAATATCTGCTCTTCCTTCTTGCCGAACGTCATTGGACCCAGCTCGCTCATGCCCCACTCGCAAACCATCTTCCGTGCCATTTCCGTGGCCCGTTCAATGTCGTTGCCCGCTCCGGTACTCATAACATTGAGGAACAGTTCCTCCGCGATGCGCCCGCCCATCAGGATCGCGATCTCGGTCTCCAGATAGTTCTTGTAGTAGTTGTGCCGGTCATCCGTGGGCAACTGCATCGTTACGCCCAGCGCCATGCCGCGCGGAATGATCGTGACCTTGTGCAGAGGATCGGAGTTCGGCATCTTCGCCGCTACCAGCGCATGGCCGGCTTCGTGATACGCCGTATTCTTTTTCTCCTCGTCGGTGAGCAGCAGAGACTTGCGCTCCACCCCCATCAGTACCTTATCTTTCGCCAACTCGAAGTCGTAGTGCAGAACAGCCTTGCGATTCTGGCGGGCCGCAGCCAGCGCGGCTTCATTGACCATGTTGGCCAGATCGGCACCCGAAAATCCAGGTGTCCCGCGAGCCAGCACAGAGAGATCAACATCTTCAGCGAGAGGAATCTTGCGCGTATGCACGCGGAGGATCTCCTCGCGACCGCGCACGTCGGGACGGCTCACCACCACCCGGCGATCAAAGCGCCCAGGCCGAAGTAGCGCCGGATCCAATACATCCGGCCGGTTGGTCGCGGCCATCAGGATCACACCTTCATTCGACTCAAATCCATCCATCTCGACCAGCAGTTGATTCAAAGTCTGCTCGCGCTCGTCGTGGCCGCCGCCAAGGCCAGCCCCGCGGTGCCGTCCAACAGCGTCAATTTCGTCGATGAAAATAATGCAGGGAGCATTCTTCTTGCCCTGCTCAAACAAATCGCGGACGCGGCTGGCGCCGACGCCCACAAACATCTCCACAAAATCCGACCCTGAAATCGAGAAAAAGGGAACGTTCGCCTCGCCCGCAACCGCGCGAGCCAGCAGCGTCTTGCCGGTTCCTGGAGGACCAACCAGCAACACGCCCTTCGGAATGCGCCCGCCCAACTTCTGAAACTTCTGCGCCTCGCGCAGGAACTCAATAATCTCACGCAGCTCTTCCTTGGCCTCTTCTACGCCAGCCACGTCTTTGAACGTGACTTTTTTCTGCTGCATGGAGAGTAGCCGCGCACGGCTCTTGCCGAACGAGAGAGCCTTATTTCCGCCTGTCTGCATCTGGCGGATCATAAAGAACCACAGCGCGCCCAGTAGGATCAGCGGAGCCCACGTGCCCAGCAATTGCAGCGGCAAACTGCCGCTGTTGGCGTCGTGGAAATTAACGTTAACTCCCTTGGAGTGAAGGTCTTTCAGCACTTCCGGAGTGAAATAATTGGTCGGCGCAGTGGTGTGAAAGGGGGAGCCATTTTTCAGCTTTCCGCGCACTTCCATGCCGTTAACGGTGAAATCCTGAACGTTGTTCTGTTCCATGTCACTCATGAATTGAGTGACGTTGAGCTCAGTGTCCTTCTGGCCGTCTCGCGCGCTCTTGACCACTTCCCACAGCAAAAGGGCCGAGACTCCGATCAACAACCAGAACAATACGGTCTTGACAGTTGAATTCACCTAGACTCCCCGAATCGACACGGGATGGCTGCATACACCAAGCCGTGAGGCTCCTACAGCGATTAGATGCCCGTGGCAGACTTTTGATTGGGCGAAATAGCATCTCCCATTCTACCCTTTCCCAGCCAAAAAGGCGCGTTCCCGTTTTTGTAACTTAAGTTACAGAAGCGCTTGGGTTTGCGCCGCCAGATAGGGAAGATTGCGGCTGGTCTGCTCCACCGCGCCCAAACCGTAGCCCACCAGAAAAACCTCATCGACTAGAAATCCGAAATAATCCGGCTGCAACGGGACGCGTCGCGCCGCTTGCCGGTCAAGCAGCGTCACCAGCTTTACCGACGCCGCTCCCCGCGCGCGCAGGTCGGCCATAAGAAACTCACTGGTCACGCCCGAGTGCACTAATCCTTCGACCAGCAAAATATGCTGCCCGCGAATGTCAGGCTCGTGGCTGAAGAAAATCTCCATCACATCGCGCCCGTCGGCCTGCGACTGCGTGTACTTCGGCTTGATGAACTGGCACACCACTGGAACTTCGAGTGCCCGCACCAGATCCGCCTGAAACATGAAGGCGTTCTCCAGCACCGCCAGCATCTGGACTGTGTGGCCCTTGTAGTCGTCAGAAATCTGCCGCCCCAACTCCTTCACCCGTTTCTGGATCTGGTCGGCGGAGATGACCTGGCGAAGCTGCGCGACGCTGGAACCGTTCATCGCTGTAGTGCGCCTCCAGCACACATGGGTGATGCACTCCTAAGTCGTCGGCGCGTCGGCCAGCGAAATAGTCTGGATCAGCATGGCTTCTCGCCCCGATTGCGCCCGAAACTTTGCAGCGCACCCGAATCCGTGCAGCCAGATGATCTCATCTCCGCTTACCACGACCGGCCAAAGCCTGCGCTCCGGCTGCGCCACGCGCCGCTCCTGCAGCAGTTCTTTGACCTTCTTCGGGGACTTCGTGTGGGCTGGCCAGAAACGATCTCCCGGACGCCAGTTCCGCACCCGTAACGATCCGGGCAAAGACTCCAAGTCCAAAAGATGCTCAGGATTATACCCCGCTTCTTCCGTTGCCGAACCAATGTGTTTCGCTTCAATGGCGTAGCCCAATTCGTGGATCGCAACCCGCCCCGGCACCGATAACTCGTATTCGTAATCGCCGTCGCCGCTGATTTTCTGTTCGCGCAGGTCCGGAGTCAGGAAAAGCAACTCCTCCATTTCCCGCACAACCTTCCATCCCAGCGGCAAAGATAGTTCCTTGCCCGCCGCTCCATCCTCCGCCGCGAATTGCAGGATTTCTTCCACGTGCTTGAACTCCAACGGAATCCCCGCGTGTTCTCCGATCGCTTTCACCAACCTTCGCTGAACGGCGAGCGGCTCAGCGAGAAACCACATCCGGCTCATGGCCGCGTCCATGACCGCCCAGGAAGCGCGGTCGATCCGCAATCGAAGATCCGAGTCGCGGCAACCCTCCTCGCCCGGAACATCGATTCGAATCAGGCCACCCCCAGTCACTGCAGCAAGGGCCCAGTCCGGCTCCGACCACCGCACCACGGTTCCAAGCCACCCTGAGGCTTCGTTGTCCCAGTAATCCTCCTCCCCGCGCGCAATTTCCGCCAACTCCGCAAGATTCTCCGCAACCGAGGGATTAAATTCCTTTTCCAGCAAGGGGACGACGAGCCTGCGCAAGCGGTTCCGCGTGAAACGGTCGTCCGCGTTCGTCGAATCTTCCCGCCAGTCCTGGCCAAGATCGGCGAGATATTGCTGTAGTTCGCGTCGACGGATGGCTAGCAGAGGCCGAACAATCTCGCCGCAGATTTCGCCGTCGTCGTCATCCTCGACAGCGAGACGCGGATGAATACCTCCCAGCCCTCGCATCCCTGATCCGCGAATCAGCCGCATCAGCACCGTCTCCGCCTGATCGTCAAGCGTGTGGCCCGTGACGATGCTGTCGAGGGTATGGCTTTGGAGGAAATGGCTTTGGGGTGACGCAGCGCTTCCAGCGCCCCGGTTCTCGGTTTTACTCTGACTCAGGGCTTCAGCCCCTGAGGGATTCTTCTCCCGTTCCGCACCCAGCAGATAATGAAAGAATCCATACCGCAATTCCCGCGCCGCAGCCTCGACGCTGACCCGCTCGTTCGCGGCGTATCCTGCGACATCATCGCTGTCACAGAAGAATTCCAAATCGTGCGCGCGCGCTAATCCTGCAACGAACTCCTGATCGGCATCCGATTCCGATCCCCGCAGCATGTGATTGAAATGAACAACCGAAAGAACAATCCCAAGCTCATGCCGCAGCTCAAGCAGCAGCCGCAAAAGCGCAACCGAATCAGTCCCGCCGGAAACAGCAACACCAACGCGGTCCCCGGCGCTCAGCAGTTCTTGCCGCCGAATGTGGGTAACAACGCGCTCCGCAAGTGGATGCACGGAAACATGGTACAGCAGCTTCTATGCGGACAGACCGGCGAGCTGGCGCTCGCCCGGACAGCCGAGGGCGGCTGTCCCCACATAATCGTTATCGCCCCACCCTGATTTTCTTCGCGACCTTCGCGGCTGTTCTTAGCGATCTTTGCGGTCAGAAGCTCTTGAACTTCTTCATCAACGAAAAATGATGCTAAGCGAGTCCCGCTTCCGCCAGAAAATCCCGCCACTCCTCCGACTCCGCGACCCTTTTAATGCAGTCATTCCTGCGCCGCAACAGCGAGCACATGTGACGATCCAGCACGCCTTCGACCAGCCGCCCCAAAAACCCGAAGGGTGCCTCAAATTGCATCAGATCTTTCATGAGAGTCTCGCCGGAAGAACTTTCGAAGTAGTGATCGTGGCAGAACGACTTGAATGCGCCCCGCACCATGGAATCCTGAAAGTGCCGGGGACGATCGCAGACGCCGATCCGGCTGGTATGGCGAAACTTAAACCCGAAGTGGCGGCCTCGCCATGTGACTTGCTGGTCAAGCCCGATCAAGCCTGAGATGGTGCCGGCAACAGCCCGCTCCCCCGTGAAATCGGTCGAAGCCATGTGCAGATCGATGCTGCGGGAGAGATCGAAGCATCGTTCAACGGGAGCGGCGATCCTGGTGACCAGTTCGATGCGAACCATTTGTGCCCGCTAGACGAAAGCACGGAACCTGGAAGTCAAAGCGCCGGAGTCTTCTCCGCGATCAGCTTCCGGATCTTCTCGACAAACTCTGCCGCGGCCATGTCTTCGGTCTTTTCTTTCCCGCGGGTGCGAACGTTCACCTTCCCCGCCTCGGCTTCTTTGTCCCCGACGACGAGTAAGAACGGAACTTTCTGCATCGCGTGCTCGCGGATCTTTCCGTTCATCTTCTCGTTGCGCGCGTCCACTTCCACGCGCACCCCGACAGCCTTCAGTTGATCCGCAACTTTGTTGGCATACTCCGCGTGCCGCTCGCTGATCGGAATCATCACCGCCTGAACCGGAGACAGCCACACTGGAAAGGCTCCCGCATAGTGCTCGATCAGCACACCAAAGAAACGCTCCACCGAGCCGAACAGAGCGCGATGCACCATTACGGGCTGCTTGCGAGTTCCATCTTCAGCGACATACTCCAAACCGAAGCGCTGCGGCAGGTTGAAGTCGAACTGTACGGTCGAGAGCTGCCACAGCCGCCCAATCGCATCCACCAGCTTGATGTCGATCTTCGGCCCGTAGAACGCTGCCTCACCCGGGATCGTCTTGTACTCGATCCCGCGCTCCTTCAGCACCTTTTCGAGAGACTGCGTCGCGTGAATCCACTGCTCTTCGCTGCCGACGAAATTCTTGCGATCGTCAGGATTCCAAGTCGACAACTCAGTCTGGAATTTGTCGAAGCCAAAATCCTTCAGCACATCGAGCGCGAACTCGAGACAACTGGCGATCTCACTCTCGATCTGCTCCGGCGTGCAGAAAATATGCGCGTCGTCCTGAGTAAAACCACGAACCCGCAACAGTCCGTGCATAACACCCGAACGCTCGTATCGATACACCGTGCCCAACTCGCCCAACCGCACCGGCAGATCGCGATAGGACTTCAGCGAGTCCCGGTAAATCAGAATGTGGCCCGGACAGTTCATCGGCTTTAGCCGATATTCGGCGTCATCGAGCTCCATGGCGTCGAACATATTCTGCGAGTAATAGCCCTCATGGCCCGAGGTGTAGAACAACTGCCGTCGAGCCACGTGCGGCGTATACACCAGCGCGTATCCGCGCTTGAGGTACTGCCCGCGCATCCAGTCTTCCATCTCTTTGCGAATGATGCCGCCCTTGGCATGCCAGAAAATCAGCCCCGGCCCGGCCAGTTCCTGGATCGAAAACAAATCAAGCTGCTTGCCCAGCACGCGATGATCGCGCTTCTTGGCCTCTTCGATCTGATTGAGATAGTTGTCGAGATCTTTCTTGGAGAAAAACGAAGTCCCATAGATGCGCTGCAGCTGCTGGTTCTTCTCGTCTCCCAGCCAGTACGCGCCCGCGATGTTGAGCAGCTTGAACGCCTTGATCTTGCCGGTTGACGGGATGTGCGGACCGCGGCAGAAGTCCGTGAACTTGCCGTTGCGGTAGATGGAGATTTTTTCATCAGGCTTGGTGAACTGCTCGACGAAATGCACCTTCATAAAGTCGCCGTCTTTTTTGAACGCGGCCAGGCCCTCCTCGCGCGGAAGAAACTCACGCGTAAACGGGTCGTTCTTCTGCACGAGTTCCTGCATCTTCTTTTCCAGCTTCTCCAGGTCCTCGGGCGTGAACGGAGTCGGCCTATAGAAGTCATAAAAAAACCCGCTATCAGTCGGCGGCCCGTGTCCCAGCTTGGTCTCAGGAAAAAGTTCCAGCACGGCCGCGGCCAGCAGATGCGCCGATGAATGGCGATAGACTTCCAGCGCCTCGGGATCCTTGTCAGTGAGCAGCCGGAGGTCGGTATCTTTGTCCAGCGGTTTGGTAAGGTCGATAAGATCGCCATTGGTCTTGGCCGCCAGCGCCGCATCGGCCAGCCGCGGGCTAATCGATTTCGCAATGTCGAGCGCGGTCGTCCCCTTGGGAACTTCCTTATCGCTCCCATCGGGGAGCTTCACATGAATGCTGTCTGCCATAGAGTTGAGACCTGCAGGAGTATTGAATCTTTTAGTCTAAAGAACGGAGTGGAGAGGGTCAAACGGAGTCAGGCCGGGGTGTAACGTATCAGTTTGATTTTGAGGACTCGTTAGGTGTTCCGAGCGTCCCTTGATGAAGAGTGCAAAGAATACAATGCTAGCGCAGAATATGCTTGCAATGAATGGAAGCCAAGGCGATCTCCCTCGGGCTCTTGCAAGTCTCCAAACACCGTACATGAGGGCAGCTTTGCCGCCGACTAAGACGAGCCAGAATGCTAGGTAGGCCATACTCCATGTTCTACGCCGCTGATTTCCTTTAAGGGGCTCCTAAGAAACGAAGCGGGTAGCAGGACCGTTTGAATCTCCATAAGCCGCGCCGCGATTCTACGTATCAAAATTCGAACTGATACCTTACCCAGACCGGATGTCTTTGTCATCCTGAGCAAAGCGAAGGACCTATGCAACCTGCCGTCGCTTGCATATATCCTTCGGCCCGCAAAAGACGCGGGCCCCAGGATGACAACATCTAAGGAAGCGCAGGCACACGCTCGCGCGTTGGTCTTACATCGCCACATCCTTGACGTGCGTCGCGATGTACCACTTGTTTCCGAACGCGTCCTTCACGCCGGCATTGCGATCGCCGTAGGGCTGGTCGGTCGGCTCCTGGAATGAAGTCGCCCCTGCCGCCAGCGCCTGACGATAGACCGCCTCCATGTTCGGGACATAGAGGTAGAACATTGCATCCATGGTGTTGTATTTGCCATGGGCCTCCCCCATCTCCAGCACTGAGTCGCCGACCCGAATCACGGCATGATGCACAACGCCATCAGGCGAAGCATACTTCGCCACCTCTTCCGCCCCGAACGCACGCTTCAGGAAGCTGATCAGAGGTTCGGCGCGCCGCGGATGCAGATACGGATTCACGCTGTGCAGTCCTTTGGGGACACGGCTCTCGCCCTTGGCCGTGGCAATGTACCAATAGTTGCCCGCCTTGTCCCTGACTGTACTGGAGCGCTCGCCGTAATCCTGATCGCGCACTGGATCGATCAGCGCTGCCCCCGCCGCAATTGCTTTCTGCGTCACAGCATCCGCATTGTCGACATAGATGTGCAGTGCATTCGGCTGCAACGTACCGGGGAACTTCTTTCCCGCGAGGCCCCCGCCCACCATCAGCGTGGTATCCCCGATGCGCACTTCGGCGTGGACACCTGTAGGCATCACAGCCCGCATTATTTCTTCTGCGCCGAGTCCATGCTTGGTGAACTCCAGCAGAGCCAAGCCATCTTCGGCGACCAGGTAGGGCGTAACCATGCGGAATCCGCGAGGAACCGGGTTCACGCTCGGTTTCGCAGGCATCTGCCCGCCTTCCGGCCCCGTCGTCAGCCCCTTCATGCGGCGGTGCATTTCCTCGACCGACATCTCTTCTTTCAACTGGACCCCGGTCCACCGGTAGCCGAACGGATCAGCCAACGTGACATCGCGACGGCCATAGAATTGATCCTTGAGCGGAAGGATCACTTTCATTCCGGCCTCAATCGCGCGCTCCGCAAACGCATCCACATCCGGAACTTGGACCATGATCGAGATGGGCGAATCCCCCAGCGTTTCGGCGCTGAACCGGCCACCCTCGGGCCATTCCCCTGAAATCGCGATGTGCGAGTCGCCAATCGCAATCTCAGCGTGCGCTATGTCTCCACCCACCTCGAAACGGAACATTTCTTTCGCTCCCAAAGCGCGCTGGTAGAACTCGATCGCTTTGGCAGGATCACGGAACGCTATCCTCGGTGACGCAGTCGTGCGGACGGCTGCAACTGGTTCGGCAACGGTAGACATACTCTTTCTCCCTTCCAATTCGGATTTCAATCGTGCCTTGAAGCTCGCGCGCGGCAGATTGCGCAATTCAGCCGCAACGCGCACCAGTGGCTCAAGGCCGGCTTGCACTCTTCCAAGGTTTCCGTCCGATTTCGCCAGCATCACGTCGACAGCTTTGTTCAGCTGCTCGACCTTTTTGGGATCAATCCTGTTCTGGCCGCCATTTCCCGGATTCAGAGAGCGCTTAGGCATCGGCACCCTCCATGCGCGCCCGCAAATGGCTGAGCGCGCGAAATTGCAGTTGCTTCACTGCGCCCTCAGTCTTGCGAATCTCCCGCGCCACTTCCTTGATGCTCTTCTGTTCCACAAATCGCAGCACTACCACGCGCCGCTGTTCGTCCGGCAAAGTACTCACCAGCCGGAACAACGTTGCCCGCCTTTCCACTTCCTCGATCTCGGCCGGACTCGCCTGGGCTAACTCAATTGCGGAATCGTCCGACACTTCCCGGCCTGAACGCTGCCAGCGATCTGAGATCAAGTTCGCCGCGATCCGGAACAGCCATGCGGCAAACGGAATCCCGCGCCACTCAAACTTCTTCAGATTCGCCAGCGCCTGATGGAATACTTCCGCGGTTATGTCTTCCGTCTCAACGCGGTCTTGCACCCTGCGGACCACGTAGGCATACACCCGCTCGAAATTGAGTTCGTAAAGCTCAGCAAAGCAGGCGGGATCCTTCTGCGCAGCCTCGATGAGAAGCCGCTCGTCCGCTTCTTTCTTCAGAGCCTTCAACGAATTCTCCGCGGTGTTGCCTTACATAAGGGTAACGGACCGGCAAGCGAAAAGGTTACGGGAATTGAAAAGGATTGTAGAAAAAAGTATAGTGCACGCATTTTTAACGTAGCTATTCCCGCCTTTTGCGGCATCTCATCCTATATCCGGGTTTCAGCGGCGAAGAGTTTTGGCGCCGCCGAGCTTGCGTCTGAAGTGCTAAAAATTGACGTTGAAGAGGGTGACTATGGAAGCAGTCAGCGGAGTATTCAAGACACGGTCAGATGCGGAGCGGGCAGTGAACGAAGCCCTTAGGGCCAGCATCCCAGCCGACAAAATCACGCTCCTGACTCCCGGGACAGTGGAGCAGATCGATAAGGAACTGCAGACCGTTCCCGTCGATGCCGCCGAGCAGCCTGGCATGGGCAAGGCAATGGGTGCGCTGTTAGGCGGAGGCGTCGGGATTACGGGAGGCTCACTGCTGATCGCTCTCGTGCCGGGACTTGGGCCGATCACCGCTCTCGGACTTCTGGGCGCCGCAATTCTCGGCGCCGCCGGCGCAACCGTTGGTGCGGCCGCAGGCAATAAGTTGGAAACGTCCACATCTGAAGGACTTCCCGAAGATGAAATCTATGTCTACGAAGACGCATTGCGCAAAGGCCGCAGCGTAGTCATCGTCCTTGCCGATAACAAAGAATCCGCATCTCTTCTGCGTGAACTGCTGAAGGTTCAAGGGGCGGAATCGGTCGACGCGGCCCGCGAGCAGTGGTGGATCGGCTTGCGCGGCACGGAAGAGGCCCACTATTCAAAATTGGGCAGGAGCTTTGCGGATGACGAAGAGTTCTACCGCCTCGGCTTCCAGGCCGCGATGCACGCGAGAACGCGGTGCATGGAATTCGACCAGGTTTCAGGTGCCATGAATGCCGCCCTGGAAGATGTACAGCGTAAGTATCCTGGTGTCGAGGTCGAAGAGGCCTTTACTCGCGGATACCAGCGTGGGCGGGACTACTATCAGCAACTCTGCGATGAAACTGGAAAAGCTGCCTAGGGAGATTCGCGAAAGTAGCCGGGTTCCGAGTAGCCCGGTCAGGCCTTGTAGTACAAATCTTCCAGCGCCCGCCGCACCGTTGCCGACACCGCATCCATATCTCGCAGGGTTAATCCTGTGGTCGGGATTGGGTCTCCTACTCTCATCTCGAGCGGACGCGACTTGATGTGATACGTGTCCATCGGCAGCAATTCGTAGGTTCCGACCAACGCCACGGGAATGATGTCCACCTGCGCCTTGATGGCCAGAAAAAATGCTCCCGGCAGAAAAGGCTTGATATCGCCGTCGGGTGTGCGTCCGCCCTCCGGGAAAATCACCAGCGGCATACCGGCTTTAAGGCTCTTCACCGCCGAGCGAATCGCCGCAATCGAATTGGTTGGTTTCTGCTGATCGATGCAGACTTGTCCCGAACGCTTGAGCTGCCAGCCCACAATCGGATACAGCAACAGATCTTTTTTAAAAACGATACGGAACTGAAACGGTAGGTTCACGTACAGTACCGGAATATCGAGAGCGGAAGCGTGATTCGCCGCGTAAACGTGCGGCTTCGAAGTATCAATCTTGTCCAGACCGGAAACCGTGAGCGGGGACTGGATCGTATTCATGATCAGCCACGACCAGGCGTAGGAAAACCAGTGCAAGCGGCGTCCGCTGCGATCAAACAGGCCCCCGGGTAACGCCAGTAAACCCATCACCAGCGTTTCCAGCCAAATCAATGGATCGAAAAAGAAATATGAGCGCAGGCGGCTGAGCCAGCCATGCTCCAGCCCAGGAATGGCATGGGGGCTGAGGCGTGTAGAGGGTGGGGAAGCGGCCAGGGCATCAGGGCCGCCGGGTTCCGCGTCTGTATGTTCCACTCGATCGGCCGATGAATTCATTTCGTGCACAATTCCATTCTAGGGGAAAACGGCAGCTGAGCGTGTCAGGTTTGCACTCCAAGGAAGCGCATCGCCTCCCCTACCAGATAAATCGACCCCGTCACGACGATCACGCTCCCCGGAATAGCGGAGGCGCGTGCCCGCTCCAGCGCTGCCTCAACCTCGGCGACTGCCTCAATTTCGGCGCCGGTACGGCTTCCCGCCTCGTAAATCTCCTCGGGTGACGCCGACCTCGGATTTTCCGCCCGCGTTGCAATCACTCTCTCGGCCAGCGGGAACAAAATCTCCGTCATCTCCGAGATTGCCTTGTCGCGCATCGCACCGAAAACGAAAATCAGCGGACGGTCGTCATAGCGCTCCGAAAGCGCCGAGCGCAAAGCCCAGGCTCCCGCCGGATTATGCGCCACATCGAGAACAATTTCAGGCCAGCCAGATCGCGCTGCCAACACCTGAAACCTTCCCGGCCACTGCGTATCGCGGATTCCGCCCTCGATTGATGCAGAAGTTATTCCAGCCACTCCCTGTTTGCTCAATTCTTCAGCTGTAGCCACGGCCAAAGCCACATTCCGCAACTGGTGCCGCCCCGTGAGCGGCGTCTCAACAAGAATCTGTTTTCCCATGACCTGCAGCGGATATTCATAGACGTATTTCTCGGCGTCTTTCGTTTCCTTAGCGCCCTTTGCGGGTTCCTTAGCGATCTTTGCGGTCAAAGGCTTTTCGCCGGCGCCCAAGGATCCCTCGCCACGATTCACAAGATACCGCTCACTCCCAGGTGATACTGGAGGCACATACTGCACCGCACTCACTCCTACCGCCCCAAGATCAAGAATCGTGTTGCCGATCACGTCGTTGGCCTCAGGCTGCTGCGGCAAGGTTACAACCACGCCGCCAGGACGGATGATTCCAACTTTTTCCCGGGCGATCTCGCCCACGGTATTGCCAAGAAACTTCTGATGATCAAGCGAGATGTCGGTAATCACGCTCACCAGCGGCTCGACCACGTTGGTGGCATCCAGCCGCCCGCCCATGCCGACTTCGAGCACAGCAATATCAACCTTCTCGCGAGCAAAGTGAGCAAAAGCAATCGCCGTTATCATTTCAAAAAAACTAGGATGCCACGGCAACTCACCCCGCTCGAGGAGTTTCCCGGCAACGCGGTCAACTTCGCCATGCAGCCTGGCGAATTCATCATCGCTGATTTCGGCACCATCAATGCGGATGCGTTCGTTAATCCGCATCAGATGCGGCGACGTATAGAGTCCAGTCTTTAATCCAGAGGCCCGCAGAATCGAGGCCAGCGTAGCAGCCGTTGATCCTTTGCCGTTCGTCCCCGCGATCAGCACGCTGCGGAACCTCCGCTCAGGATGCTCCAGTGCAGCCAGCAGGACGCGCATATGCACCAAATCGAACTTGGCCGAAGGCGTCTGGGCCAACTCGTGACCCAAAGCAAACATGCTCGCAACTGCGGTTTCGTAGGACATGTAGAGAGCTCTTGGCTCTTGGCTTTAGCTCTTGGCTTCTAAATTAGCAATTCTCAGCGGTATCCGAGATTGCGCAAAAGATCAACAGGGAACTGCCGGGCGGGACTGGTCTAAGCCAAAGGCCAAGAGCCAAAAGCCAAAAGCGGTTTTACATCATGAACTCCAGCGCCCGCCCGATATACGGCTTGAGTTGTTTACGGGGTACGACAGCATCGAGCATGCCGTGTTCGAGCAGGAACTCGCTGCGCTGAAAGCCCGGTGGCAACTTCTGCCGGATGGTTTGTTCGATCACCCTCGGCCCGGCGAAACCGATCAGAGCTCCGGGCTCGGCGATATTCAGATCGCCAAGCATGGCAAACGATGCAGTGACACCGCCTGTAGTCGGGTCGGTCAGCAGAGAAATGTAGGGAACGCGGGCGGTGTCCAGGCGTGCCAGCGCCGCCGAAATTTTCGCCAACTGCATCAGGCTGATCACGCCTTCCATCATGCGCGCGCCGCCCGATGCCGAGACAATAATCAGTGGGGTACGCGTCGCAAGCGAGCGTTCAACTGCTCGCGTGATCGCCTCGCCAACCACCGCTCCCATGCTGCCGCCGATGAAGGCATACTCCATCACACTCACGATCACCGGCCGTCCCAGCAGTTTGCCCCTCGCGTTGATCACCGCGTCCTTCAGGCCCGTGTCTTCCTGCGCCTGGCGTAACCGCGAAAAATACGGCTTGAGATCCACGAATTTGAGGGGATCGGTTGAAGCGATATCGGTGTCGAAGACTTCGTATTCGTTGTCGTCGAGCAGTTGGGCCAACCGGGTGCGCGCGTCGATCCGGAAATGCTTCTCGCATTTCGGACAGACATTTAAATTCTCTTCCAGATCCTTTTTCCAGATGATCTGGCGGCAGCCTTCGCACTTCACCCAGAGTCCCTCGGTCTTGACGCGCTTCTCCCCCGAGTTGTCCAACTCGCCGGATTCGCGTTTAAACCAAGCCATAAGAACATTTGCGAGTACCGAGTCGCGAGGACTCGTTGCTCAATACTCTATGCCCCTCTGCGCCATCACGCCCTTCTCATAGGCATGCTTGACCTGGCGCATTTCTGTGACTGTGTCCGCAACCTCGACAATTGTGGGGTGCGCATTCCTGCCCGTCAAGATGACATGTACCATTTCCGGTTTCTTCTTCAGGCTCTCGACCACCTTGGCCGGATCCAGCATGCCATAGCTGATGGCATAGTTGATCTCGTCGAGAACCACCAGATCCCACTCCCCCGACTGGATCGCCTTCTCTGCCTCGGCCCACGCATCTTCGACCATACGGACATCTTCCGGATCGGGTTTCTCGGCGCCTACTTTCACGAAGCCTCTACCCATTTGCTTCATGACAAACTTGTCCCCGAAAACCTGGACCGCGTCCAACTCGCCGTAATGCCACGAGCCCTTCAGGAATTGCAGCATCAGCACGCGCATGCCTTGGCCAACTGCGCGCAAGGCAGTTCCCATGGCAGCCGTGGTCTTGCCTTTGCCCGGCCCGGTATTCACGATGATCAGACCACGACGAATGTCAGCCATACCGCAATCGGACGTTTGATTCTACTCGATGCTGTGCCGCTTCGCGCCTCGACGAGCGCGAGCCAGCGAAATGCCAGGAGCAAACGCTGATGTCCGGTATTGGACAGTTCGGTCCCGGATCGGACAATGGATGTCTATGTCGCCCACACCTTCGACCACTTGCAATCAATGCTTTAGCCACCGCACAACATGGAACGGAAGTTGCACTAACTCGATCGATGGCGAAAGCCTGTGGACGCCTGGTTGTATCGCCGGTAACGGCGTCGTCCGCAAACGAAATCTGCCTGCTTCGCAAGAATAGTGAAATAAAACAGGGCGCGGAGAGGTCTATACATTTATAGGGACGAGTCTCACCATCGGCGGTGAGTTGCTGACGGGTCTTTTTTGAAAGAAAACATTTTCGATCGGGAAGTATTCCACGGAACTCTTGCATCAAATGTTGCGTAGCTCGGTCAGGCGGATCTCTGTCCCCTCGCAAACCGCGGAGGTCTCATCGTGATCAACAAGTGTCTCGTGTTCTTGTTGTCTTGCACGGCCCTCGCTTTGCCGGCCTTCTGCGGCCAGCACGTGGCCGTTCATCCCAGATCGTCTTTCGATACCGGGGACCAGTCGACCATTCGCGAAATCGTGGATATGGAACGGCAGGCCAAAGAGGCCAGCCTGCGCCGCGACGCCGAATTCCCCCAGCGCAATCTTTCGGATGACTACGTCGCTATCACTCCACTGGGTCAGGTGACGACCAAGCAGGATTCGCTTTCTGCCCGCAAGAGCGGTCAGCTTCGGTACGAGGCCATCGACGTCACCGACATGGTGGTGCGGGTCTACGGCGACACCGCCGTAGTCACGGCCCGAGCCGACGTAAGAGGCCACCAGTTAGGCGAAGATTTCAGCGGTCCGTATCGCTACACGCGAGTCTGGGTCCGCCGCAGCGGCCATTGGCAGGCCGTCAGCTATCAGGCCACTGTCACCCAATAACTCATCCCAACTCATCCTGGAAAGATATTGTCGGTCCTAACGCAGCCGGGCCGAAAGCGACGGCTATCGAGGAATCTGCTGTCCGATCCCCTACAATACCTCTTCATCCGAGGAAGGTGATTCCATGCGGTCGAACCGAAACTCCATAGGCACCCGTGCGCTGAATCTAGTCCTGGCTATTCTTATCTGCTCCAGTGCCGCATTAGCGCAAGACCCTCAACTCGCCCCCGAGAAGAAGGCGCAGATCGAGGCAGCAGTCTCAAAGTTCATGGCGTCCAGCCACGTTCCCGGACTCTCGGTCGCGGTCGTCGAAAATGGAGAATACATCTGGGCCAGCGGCTTCGGCCTTGCCGACGTGGAAAACAATTCGCCCGCCAGCGAACACACGCTCTACCGTCTGGCGTCGATCTCGAAGTCGTTGACTGCGACGGCGGCCATGCAACTCCAGGAGCGCGGGCGACTCGACCTCGACGCCCCAGTCCAGAAATACTGCCCGGCGTTCCCGCAGAAACCGTGGCCGATCAGCACAAGGCAGGTCATGGGACATCTCGCCGGCATCCGCCACTACAAAGGCGGGCCAGATGACCTCGAAATCGGAAACACGAAGCACTTCGACAATCCGATTCAGGGTGGCCTCGACTTCTTCAAGAGTGAACCTCTCCTGTCGGAGCCCGGCAAGACATTTCACTATTCCACCCAGGGATACACTCTGGTCGGCTGCGTAATCGAAGGCGCATCAGGCGCGAAGTACGTCGATTTCATGCGCCAAAATGTTTTCACTCCCGCGGGCATGGAGCACACAGTGGTCGACAACCGTTTCGCCATCATCCCTTACAGGACGCGCTTCTATCAGAAGACCGACTCGGGCACAGTCGAGAATGCTGACTTTCTAGATTCGAGCTATAAAATTCCCGGTGGAGGATGGCTTTCGTCCGCCGAAGACATGGCGCATTTCGAAGTCGCCATTCTCCACGACAAGCTGATCAAGCGCACAACCCGCGATTTAATGTGGACTCCGCTCAAACCCTCCGACGGCTCGAAGGATGGTTACGGCCTGGGCTGGGGCAACAGCGACGAAGACGGCATAGCAACCGTAAGCCACACGGGCGGACAGCAGGGCACAGCCACCGCATTCACCATCGCCCCCGCTCAGCGCGATGGAGTGGTCGTCCTCACCAACATGGAAGGCGCCGACGCCGGGGGGTTGGCGCATGAGATTCTGAAAGTGCTGGTGGGAGCAGCCGGAAGCGCGACGAAAAAGTGACCAAGAAGCGCTTACAGTGCGGAATGAAAACGGACTACCCTCCAGCGCAGTTTTAACCGTTGACGGATTCTCTCGCGACTGTCGGTTAACGTCGACCCGGTGGCCTCAACCGAAACAACACCGCAGCACTCGATGCCCCGCTTTGGTCAACTCTCCAAAATTCCCATCCGCTTCCCCACGCGCCCCAGCACATCCAACGCCTGTTCCAACTCTTCCTTCGTATGCGTCGCGGTCATGATGGTACGAATGCGCGCCTTGCCTTCCGGCACCGTCGGGAAAGCTATGCCGGTGCCGAGCACACCTTCTTTGAATAGTTCGCGCGAAAAATCCATGGTGAGCTTGCCGTCTCCAATGATGATCGGCGTAATCGGAGTCTCGCTCGGCGGCGTGCTGCGCCCGCCGATATCGAACCCGAGCAGTCCAAGCTCCTTTTTCCAGAAGCGCGTGTTCTCCCAGAGCTTTTCCATGCGCTCGGGCTCGTTTTCCAGAACATCGAAAGCCGCGATGCAGGTCGCCGCCACCGACGGCGGATGCGACGTCGAAAATAGGAACGGCCGCGCCCGGTGATAGAGAAAATCAATCAGATCGCGCGTGCCGCAGACATATCCGCCCAAAGCCCCAATCGCTTTTGACAACGTACCGACCTGAATGTCCACGCGCCCGTGAACATTGAAGTGATCGACCGTGCCGCGTCCGTTGCGGCCGAGCACGCCGGAAGCGTGCGCGTCATCTACCATCATGATGGTGCCGTATTTTTCGGCGAGATCGCAGAGCGCGGGCAGCGGGCCGATGTCGCCGTCCATGGAAAAGACGCCGTCGGTGATCAGCAGCTTTTTGCCTGTCTCGCCTTTTATGCTGGCCAGCTGTTCCTCGGCGTGCGCAATATCTTTGTGGCGGAACACCAGAATCTTCGCCCGCGAAAGGCGCGCACCGTCGATGATCGAGGCGTGATTCAGCGCATCGGAGATGATGAAGTCTTCCTTGCCCAGCACCGCCGACACGGTTCCGGCATTCGCCGCGAAACCAGACTGGAACACGACGCACGCCTCCACATTCTTGAAGCGCGCAATCTTTTCCTCCAGTTCCATGTGTATCTTCATCGTCCCGGCAATCGTGCGCACCGCGCCCGATCCCACGCCATACTTGCGCGTCGCCTCCAGCGCCGCCTCGCGCAGCTTGGGATGCGTCGTCAGCCCCAGATAATTGTTCGACGCCAGGTTGATAACTTTCTTCCCGTCAAACATGCAGACAGCAGCCTGCTCGTCGTCGAGCACTCGCAGCCTGAAATGCGTACCCTTGGTCTTGAGTTCGTTGAGCTGGTCAGTGAGATAAGAGAGCGGATTAGTGCGAGTTGCAGTGGTCATGAAAACCTCGGTGCCACGGATTCACACGGATCAACACGGATTAAGAATAATCAAGAGTCTAATACCGCCGGAGCACGGTGAAAGATTCGCTCGGTGTATCCGTGTGATCCGTGTAAATCCGTGGCCAACGCTCTTACCGCACGCCATTCGGATACACCAGAATCTTGCTGGCCTCACCCGTCTTCAGCCGTTCCATCGCCTTCGAAAAATCTTTCATCGAGATGCGGTCTGTGATCACCGGATGCAGATCAAGCTTGCCGCTCTTGAGCAAAGCGGTCATCTGGTACCAGGTCTGATACATGCGGCGCCCGTTGATCCCCTGCACCGTGATGCCTTTGAAAATAATGTCTTCGGAAAAATTCAGCGTGATGGGCTTCGAGGTCAGGCCGAGCAGCGAAATTCTTCCGCCGCGCCGCACGATGTCGAAAGCGGTACGAATCGAGTCGGGGTGTCCTGCCATTTCCAGCACGACATCGACGCCCAGGCCGCCGGTTTTCTCCATGACGATGGCCTTCACATCTTCTTTCGCCGGATTGAGCACGTAGTCGGCCTTCATTTGCCGTGCAACGTCGGCGCGATGCTCGTTCACTTCAATAGCAAAGACCGAAGTCGCGCCCACAGCCTTCGCCACGGCGATGGCGAACAGCCCGATCGGCCCGCATCCCGTGACCGCTACGCTCTTGGCTGCGATCTCCCCGGCCAGCACTGTGTGCACCGCGTTGCCCAGCGGATCGAGAATCGAGGCGTACTCCTGCGGTATGGCGGGATCGAGCTTCCAGATATTCGACTCGGGAATCACGACGTATTCGGCGAACGCGCCGTCGGCATCGACGCCGATAATCTTCACGTTCTGGCAGATGTGCGCCTCGCCGGTGCGGCACTGCAGGCACTTGCCGCAGGCCACGTGCATCTCGGCGGAAACGAAGTCGCCTTCCTTGACGCTGGTGACTTCACAGCCGAATGCGGCCACCTCGCCACAAAACTCGTGCCCGGGAATCAGCGGCGGATGGATGCGGTTCTGCGCCCAGCGGTCCCAATTGTAGATGTGAAGATCGGTACCGCAGATCGACGCGATCCGGACTTTCACCAGCACGTCGCCACGCCCGAAGACGGGAATCTTGACTTCGCGAACCTCCGCGCCCGGCGCGGCTTCCGCCTTGACGACGGCGAGCATTGTATTCGGCATGACGGCCTTATGAATTCAGACTCAAACACAAAACATTTGATTTTAGCACCGCCCTGTGTGAGGGATAGCGGCCCTCGGCTATCCGGCGGCGGCAACCCACCAGTGCGTGCTTCATTTTCTTGCGGGGCTCCGCTTGGCTACAATCGGTATGAATGTTTCGCCCTCCGCACAGCCCATGGCAACTCGCGCTAATCGTTTTGTGTTCTATGTCTGTGCCGCGAACTCTTTCACAGACGAATCACGCCTCAGTTTCACACCAGGAATTTACGCGCCGACTCGTCGCCGCCGCAATCGAACGAACGCATCACTCCGTCCGCTACGTTTCGGAATACGTCCACCTTACTTACCCGGGCGGCGACGTTCCCGCCGACACCGGAGTCTGCACCGACGAGATCATCCGCTCTTACCGCACTGTCGGCGTCGATCTGCAAAAGGAAGTCCACAAAGATATGTTGCAGAATTTCTCGGCTTATCCGAATAAGAAGCGTTGGCTCCTCGCCCATCCCGACTCGAACATCGATCATCGCCGCGTCCCGAATCTGATGGTTTTCTTTCAGCGCAAGGGAGAATCCTTGCCTATCACCAACCGCGCGGAAGACTATGCTCCCGGCGATCTCGTCACCTGGGACTTGGGACGCAACGTGCCGCACATTGGCATTGTGGTCGATCAGAAATCCAGGGCGACGGGCCGTTACATGATCGTCCACAACATCGGCGAGGGTCCAAGGATGGAAGACGTTCTTTTCAACTGGAAGATCACCGGGCACTACCGCTACTTCGGCCCGGGAGTATAACGGGCTTTCGGCGCTACCGTCTTAAAATCCTCAGACTTGCCGCGCGCGATGCTCAATGTCTTCCACTTGCCCGATCGGATGTGCTTGGCGACAAAGACGATCTGTCCGGTGTGGTACGCGTAGTGGGCGACCTGGCGGTTGATGGCCTGCAGCACGGTGTGCGGTTCGCCGCGGACGGTGACTTTCCGCATCACGTCTTCCGGTTTGAGCGACTCAATCGCATTAAACACGCGCGCCCAGCCATCCTCCCACCATTTTGTGAGATCGGACCGCGTGGTGGATGCATTCAGTTCGAATTCGCGATCGCGGTTGCGGTCCGGTTTTTCGCCGTCGGTGGTGAGAAAGTCGGTGAAGCGCGAACGCATGTTTCCCGCCAGGTGCTGCACGATAATAGCGATCGAGTTCGACTCCGGATCGAGTGCGAGGAACAACTCGTGATCTTTTAGCTGCGCCATCGCGCCCTCGGCCAGGCGCTTATGCCCGCGCATCTGCCGGTGGGCCTCGTCGAGATAGTGAGCGGCGATGTCTGTCATGCTATTTACTGTCTTACTTCGGCCATCGTATACCTCAGCCGACCCGTTTCCGGTCGAGTCGATGGATCAGCGAACACCCCAACCGCCGCCGCCCGGACTCTCAATGCGAATGCGTTCGCCCGCGCTCAATCGCGTGCTGAACTTCCCGAGCATCTTTTCTTCTCTCCCGTCACAGCGAACTACGATTGCGATTCCTGGCGCGCCGTCGCTGCCGCCAGACAATCCCCACGGCCCGCGCGAGCGCCGATCCGCCAGTAGCGTAACCTCACAATCGGTCAGCACTTCGATCTCGCGCACGATTCCGTCACCGCCGCGAAATTTGCCGTCGCCTCCACTCTCGGCCCGCAGCGAATACCGCCGCACCCTCAGCGGATACGCATACTCCAGCGCCTCCGCCGGAGTGTTCAGTGAATTCGTCATGTGGGTGTGTACGCCGGAAACGCCCGCTTTGCCGGGCCGAGCGCCCATTCCGCCGGCGATCGTCTCGTAGTAAGCGAAGGGCTCCTGCGTGCGAGGATCAATTCCTCCAATCGTCAGATTGTTCATCGTCCCCGCCGCCGCCGCCGGAACGCGGTCCGGAATGGCCTGCGCCAGCGCCCGCAAGAGCACGTCTACAATGCGCTGCGAAGTCTCGACATTCCCCCCAGCCACGGCCGCCGGAGGCCGCGCATTCACAATCGTTCCCTCGGGCGCAATCACCTCGATCGGCCGCATCAGCCCCGCAGCCGCCGGAACATCCTCCGCCAGCAGACAACGAAACACATAGAAGCAGGCAGAATAAGTGATCGCCGCTACAGCATTCACGCTGCCCTGAACCTGCGGATCGCTCCCGGTAAAGTCAACCGCGACCATCTGGCGGCCGCGGTTAGCGCGACGAACCCTGACAGCAACCGCAATCCGCACCGCGCGCTCCGTGATCCCATCGCCATCGAGAAAGTCTTCAGCCCGATAATCCCCCGCTGGCACGCACCTGAGAAACGCCCGCATCAACTCCTCGGAGTAATCGAGTAACTCGCCGCTGGCGCGCTTGGCGCGCTCCAGGCCATATCGCGCACACACATCGCGCAGCCGCTCCGCACCGGTGTGGCAGGCCGCAATCTGAGCCCCCAGATCGCCTTCTCGTTCTTCCGGCGTGCGTACATTATTTAGCAACAAAGCCAGCACATCGCGATCCATCGCACCTGCGCGCATCAGCTTCACCGGAGGAATCCTCACGCCCTCCTGATAAATCTCGCGGCACAGTCCCATCGACCCGGCATAAGCTCCGCCCACATCCGCATGATGAGCCCGTGAAGCCACATAGAAATCCGGGGAAGCGCCACGGCCCAGCTTTCCCACATACACCGGAGCCACCAGCGTAATGTCCGGCAAATGTGTCCCACCCCGAAACGGATCGTTCAGCATCACCACATCCCCCGGCACCATCGGACCCGCATCAATCGCGGCCCGAACTGACATCGGCATCGACCCCAGATGCACCGGCATATGGTCGCCCATCGCGATGACCTCGCCTGCGCCATCGAACACGGCGCAGGAATAATCGCGCCGCTCTTTGATGTTGGGAGAAAACGCGGTCCGGCGCAACGCCGCGCCCATCTCCTCGGCAATCGAGTGATAGAGATTCTTGAAAATTTCCAGTTCGACCGGATCCCACCGCATAGCGCGCAGTGTACTACCAGTCGCTTAGCCGGTTGTCGTTGATCGCGGGCGAAGATCGTGAGCGAAGATCGTGGATGAAGATCGTGGGCGAACCCAGAGTGCCAGCAGACGGGTAAAGCTCGCACGACCGGCGGCGAGCGACCAACGACTGCGCAAGAAATCCGCACCAGGCTACAGAATTCTGTTGACACTCTGCGCCGCACTGCCGCAATATCTTGTGTCATAGGGCCTTCCCATACCACAAGTTGGGTGGGCCTTTCGAATACGGGCCCAAGTCTCACAAATCCTTGCAAGGGAAAATCTCTCAACGGAGGCAAGCTTCAATGGCAACCAAGAAGAAAGCAAAAAAGAAGAAACATTAACCGTCAGCGGGGTGCAAGCCCCGCCACAGAATTTCACCCGCCTCTTGAGAGAAGCACCTCTTAAGGGGCTTTTCTCTGACCGCACAAATCACCGCCTCTATCCCAAAATTTCTCGGCGACTCGCAACTCCTGTGTCACAATAGGCAAACCAGCAGAGCCTTTGTCGCAGGATCGGGCCGCGACAGCGAAGAACATGGCACCGAGGAAAAAGAGCAACGGCAAGCACACGGCGGATGCAGTCCTCATCCCCGACAAACTTTATTTCCGCATCGGCGAAGTCGCGACGCTGTGCCACCTGCCTGCTTACGTGCTGCGTTTCTGGGAGACGGAATTTCCGCAACTGAAGCCGGTCAAAGGCAGTACCGGACAGCGCATGTACCGCAAGCGCGACGTGGAAAGCGTGCTCCGTATCAAGCAACTGCTCTACGAACAAGGATTCACCATCGCCGGCGCGCGTCTGCAACTGCGCGCGGAAAGCAAGTCCGACAAAACCCAGGCTGCAATTCCGTTCCCCACTCATACTGCCTCGGAACTCCAGCACATCCGCCAGGGCCTGCGCGAAATTCTGACCCTGCTCTCGACCCGCCGCACTGGATAGGCGTCATCAATCGTCCGGCAAGACTGAGCTCCGAGATTTTGCGCCTGAAGCCGATGTTTCGACCGAGGATGCGCCGCGTCTGCAGCGCGCGCAGGCAGCGCAGGCGCAGGCCCAAGGCCAGCCGGTCCAGGAGGCGCAAAATCAGACGCCCGCCCCCCCAGCCCGCTCCCACCGATCCTCAAACCGGCAAACCTACGCCCCCACCAGTGCCCGTTCCCGGCGCTCCCGAAGGAACAGGATGGAAATGGAATCCCGATCCGCAGAACCCGCGTGGAGGTACTTGGGGGCCGGACAATTGGAAGGGACCTAATCCTCCGAGGGGTAGTTGGGACCCGGATGGACACTGGGATGTCGACCGCCAGAAGGAATTGGCGTCGGAACAGGCAACCGCACCGCTGCAAGAACAGATCGCCGATCTCAGAAAAGCGAATAATGAGCAGCAGACTCGGATTGCGGCTCAACAGCAGCAAATTCAGGCTGATTCCGTGACCGCGCTGCAAAATATATCCGATGCCAAGCGTGAGGGTTTGCAAGCGGGGACGGGGATTGGCGCGGCGGCGGCGGTGCTGATCTTGTTCGCGTTATTCGCTGTACGTGCCCCCGCCCGACCAACGAAGGGAACGCACGATCCGGACAGAAATGAGTTGATCTGAGGCTGATCTGATTTGAGTCCCAGTCCCAACATGATTTCAGAGGAGGGGGGGGGCGCTCTGAGACCCCTCTCTTTCCCTTCTCCCGTCAATGTGAGGCGCAAGTTGGTTCCGATCTGGCGTTCTTTTCCAAAGGAGGAACGTCGATGTCGACATTTGCAGAGTCTTTGCGAGAGGTAAAGAAACCCTGGCAGTGGATTTCGGTTGGAGGCGGGATATTGTTGGTTTGGGGTTTGGTGGCGTGGCCTCACCGGGGCTATGACAGGCAGGCGTCCAGGGCGGCGCGCGCAGAGCCGGTGGCCGGGCTCTTTGAATCTGCGCCATCGAAGCCTAAGGCTGATGCCCTGGCTCAGGCAGGCGACACCGCGAGGGCGGAGATGGCAGCGCCCAAGACCAGGCCTGATGCGATGGCTGGGCGGAAGATTGTCCGCACGAGTTCGATGGAGATTGTGGTGCGGAATCCGCAGGATGCCGCTGACGGGATTGCGGCGCTCGCGGCGAGACTCGGCGGATATCTGGTGAGCTCGGAAGGTGGTGGACAGAATGCGGCCGGGGCGACGATGACAGTTCGCGTCCCGGCATCGCAGTTCGAAGAGGCGCGAGCGGCCATTCGCAAACTGGGGTTGCGAGTCGAGAACGAGAAGATCACGGCCGAGGATGTGACCCGGCAATATGTTGACCAGGATGCGAGCATCCGCAATCTGCGAGCCGAGGAGTCGCAATATCTGGCGATCCTCAAGCAGGCGACCACTGTGAAAGACATGCTGGTCGTAAGCGAAAAGCTCGGCGAAGTGCGCGGGCAGATCGAGCAGCAACAGGCGGAGTTCAACGCGCTGTCGCAGCAGATTGATACCGTGGCGATCGCAGTCTCGCTGAGGACGGAGGCTAAGGAGCAGGTGTTCGGGCTGGATTGGCGCCCGGGATATCAGCTGAAGGTGGCGCTGCGCGATGGGTTGGAGAGTGTGGCCAATTATGCGACGGCGATGATTGCAATCCTCTTTTATCTTCCGGCGGTATTGTTGTGGGTCGGAACGATTGGAGTTGGAGGACTGGCTTCGTGGCGTACCGTGCGGTGGGTGGGGCGCCGGTGGTTTGGGTGGAAGGCCGCGGAAGCGCCGGCACAGAGGTGAGGCGCGCTAGTTTCGGATGGCGGTCAATCGGCGGAACGCGGACGCTACTCGGAGGCAGGACGCTGTTCCGGTTTTTCGCCGCGGAAGACTCTTGAGATTCCTCGCACTATGCGGCGCATAGGCAGGTTGCCTTTGCTGTCGACGAGGAAAATTTCGCCGGAGCGGCTCCCGCGGTAGAACCAACGCTTTAGCAGAGCGACGTGCTCCATGGTTTCGAGGGCGGACTTTGGTTTCGCAGGTGAAACTGCGTTCAGGATTTCTTGTACGCGTGATTCCATCGAGTGCGACTTGGCGTGTTCTGGCGACTGGATGCTGAACTGAATCGGACCGGAGATTCGTCCGGCTTCGATGCGGAAGAAAGTAACCGAGCCCGCGACCTGGCTCGGCTGAATCATTAGCGCGGAGAGCCGGTCGAGGCGCTGTACGATCTCAGGAAGTTGGCCTACGACCGGTATGAGCTTTTCCAGACGTACGTGGATCGCAGATGCGTCTTCGAAGGCGAGATTGGATGAGGCTGCCTCGCGTTCGACTGAGAGCTCGCGGACGAGCGAATTTCCTGCCGAATCGAAATAGGCCAGCACGCGGCTCACTTCCTTGGAATATTCTTCGTTGGAGCATCCCTTGAAACAAGGGGCGAGGCACATTTTCATCTCGGAATAGATACAGCCGGGAAACTTCGGGTCGGGATGCAGATCGTCGACACAGCGGCGCATCTTGAAGAAATCGAGCGAGTCGTTCATGAATTTCTCGGCTGCGACTCGGGATACGAACGGGCCGTAGTAGAGGGAACGTCCGTTCAGGCGGCCGAGTCGTGTCGTGATTGAGGCCCTGGGAAATTCGTTCTCGAGGTGCATCTTCACGAATGGAGCGAAACGGAAGCGCATGCGGTTTGCGTAAGTTTTGGGGAATGCGGTTCGCAGGACTGCATAGAGCAGGAATCCTGATTCGAAATCGGAACCGGTGGGCGCGAACTCGATCACGCGGACGCGGTCGCGCAGGTTGAGTTTTTTCGTGCGTTCTTCGACTGGTCCGAGCAAGCGCTGCAGGCGGCGGCGCAGGTTCGCCGTCTTGCTGACGTAAGGCTCGGCCTGCGCGTCTTCGCCTCGCAGCAGGAACACCGACGGCCCGGCAGGGACTGAGGCGAAGACTTCGCCATCACGCTCTGGCGCGAACTCGAGACGCTCGGTCAGCACTCAATGATTCTAGTTTGCAATTGCCCGGGAGCGATATCGGGGAGAACTTCTCTTGCCACGGAGTTACGCGGATTGGCACGGATAAATCGCGGAACGGAGCCTCTACTATTGGAGGGCGGCGAGCCTCAGCGAAAGCTGGCGCTGCGGAACTTTTGTCGGAAGTCGGTGCCGTCGAGAGTAATGATGCGGCACATTTCATGCAGGCGGGAGCGCATGCGCTCGCCGATGCGATCCCCGAGAGTCTCACCGCGAGTTGCGGCCCGTACCGGCGAGACTGAGCCAGCACCCGCTGCGGGCTGATCGTCAAAATTCGTTGTGATGATGGTGGTGCGATTGTCGTTATAGCGCGTGTTCAGGATCAGGCTGACCGTATCCCATACCCACTCTGTTGGCTTTACTGCACCCAGTTCATCGAGCACGAGAACGTCCGTCTCAAACACTGGACGGAGAACGTCCAGTTCGGTGGTCTGGACGGTCGAGTTGTAGGAATTCTGAATTTGTTTCAGCAACTCGCGATAATCGTAAAACAGAGATGAGATGCCGCGGTTGAGAATCAAGTCTTTAATGATGCCGACTGCCAGATGAGTCTTGCCTGTGCCGATCTTCCCGATGATCAGCAGTCCTTTGTCACCGCGAGGATCGCACTTCTTCGCGAAGCCGGACGCGAGAAAGTGAGCCTCGGCCAGCGAAGGGTGAGCGCCCGGGAAGTCGGTGTCAAAGTTCCCGAGCTCGCAGTGCTCGTAACGCCGCGGGATGCGGGCTGCTTCCAGTAGAGTTTGCGCTCGCGCTCGCAACTGGCAGTCGCAGCGCGTTACGCGACGTTCGCTGGCGGAGCGGCCGTTGCTCGCGCCGGCGGGTATGGCTTTCCATCCTGTGCCCTCGCAGAGCGGGCAAACGTCCGCGGGAGCTTTGACTGCCTGGGGCCCTGTCATTCCGGCTGAATCTCCTTGTGTTTCGACTTTGCACCCGCAGGTGGGTTTCGCGCAAGCTGGAAAGGCTGACGGGCTGTGTACATCCTGTGTAGGAAGCGAGCAGGTTGTGGACGACGTTGGAAAACCGTGCCGCTGTGTGCTAAAAGCCGCCCCGGTAGGCCCAATTCGGAGCGGAGAGGTGCGAAACAGGCTTCCCGTGCGGATTTTCACAGTTGACATTCGCCGTAGAGGGAGGAGAATACCTCCCGTCAGGTTTTCCAACTCAGCCATAGCCAGTTTTTGTCCCGGTGCAGGCTGGGCACGAAAGAAACCTGCGAGGAGAGACTCATGAACAAAGCCGATCTGGTTGATAAGATCGCGGGTGCATGTGAAATCAGCAAAGCGCAAGCCACGACAGCGATCGATACCGCCGTGGATAGCGTAACCTCTGCCCTCCGCAAAGGGGATCGGGTGGCTTTGATAGGCTTCGGCACATTCTCTGTGTCGCAGAGAAAAGCGCGGAACGGGCGCAACCCGCAAACCGGCGCCACTATCAAAATTGCCGCTCGCAAAGTCGCGAAGTTTACCCCTGGTGCTGAACTGAAGAAAGCCGTCAACAAGAAGTAGGCTGGAAGCAAGAAATTAAGATCGAAGGAACGGCAGGGGGTCGGCCCTGCCGTTTTTGCTGCGTGCAAGAATGCGTGTGAGGTTGAGTGAAGATGGGGTCGCTCCGTTCGCGTCCGGCTGTGCTGTTTGGTTTGCTCATCCTCTTGGCCGCTCAGGACGGGCATCGTCTGCCTTTCGGCGCATGGCGGCGGATGTCGGACGGTCCCGTGATTTCGCCTCGCGGAGATGGCTGGGAAGCGGCCGGGACGTTCAATCCAGCAGTCGTCATTCGCGGCGACAAGATTGTCATGCTCTATCGCGCCCAGGACAAGCAAGGGACGTCACGGCTGGGATATGCCGAGAGCGCCGACGGAGTGCATTTTACGCGTCGCGATGAGCCGGTATTGAGCCCGTTGGCGGAATATGAGAAAGGCGGTGGGGTCGAAGATCCGCGGTTGGTGCAGTTTGGCGGCACGTACTATCTGACCTATACCGGCTACAACGAGAAAGATGCACAGCTTTGTCTCGCAACTTCACGAGACTTGATTCATTGGGATCGCAAGGGCGTCATTTTTCCGGCATATAAGGGAAACTGGAATGTCCGCTGGACGAAGTCGGGGGCGATCGTCCCGGAGAAGATCGACGGAAAATACTGGATGTATTTTCTGGGTACGAGTGCCGACAACAGAGATCAGGCAGGACTGGCGTACTCCGCTGATCTGCTGCACTGGACGGAGGCCAGTCAGGTTCCAGTGTTGCCGGTCAGGCCCGGGCGCTTTGATTCGCGAGTCGCGGAGCCGGGGCCCACCCCGATCGTCACTGAGAATGAGATCGTTCTGATTTACAACGGCGCAGACGACAAACTTCTGTACCGCACGGGAGTTGCGGTCTTTGACCGTGCCGATCCGCGGAAGCTGCTCTGGCGTAGCGATGAGCCAGTGTTTTCTCCCGAGAAGGAGTGGGAAAAGTTCGGGCAAGTGCCTAACGTGGTCTTCATCGAAGGAATGGTGCAGCGGCCCGATCGGTATTTGTTCTACTACGGAGGCGCCGACAGGTTTGTCGGAGTCGCAGAGGCAGCGCGCAATCCTTGACAGACGTCGTGCTTGACCCTCGGTGAACGGCGACTCTACCATCGATCTTGTCCATGCGAGTTGACAGTCCCCCTCTTTCCGCATTCTTGAGCGCGCTGGTCGGCGCGCTTTGCCTGCTGTCCGGGATCCGGCTGTGGGCGCAGCAGCCGAAAGCGCCGGCACCGGCTCCGATTGCAAACTTTACTGATGTCTCCGAAAAGGCGGGCCTTACCGCTCAGAATACCTTTGGCGGCGTTGACACCAAGAAATACATCATCGAGACGACCGGAACCGGCGTCGCGATTTTCGACTACGACAACGACGGCTGGCCGGACATCTTTCTGGTGAACGGTACCCGGCTCGAAGGATTTCCTGCGGGACAAGGTCCGACCAATCGCCTCTATCGCAACAATCATGATGGAACCTTTACTGACGTGACCGTGAAGGCAGGCTTGACTGCGACGGGGTGGGGACAAGGGGTTTGCGTTGGGGACTATGACAACGACGGCTGGGAAGATCTCTACATTACGTACTATGGGAAAAATCGGCTCTATCACAACAATCACGGAGTATTCACCGAAGTTGCGGGAAAATCCGGCGTAGCAGGATCGGGCAAGGCCTGGGGTACGGGCTGTGCGTTCGTGGACTACGACCGCGACGGCCGTCTTGATCTGGTCGTGTCGAACTATGTGGATTTCGATCTGGCCACCGCGCCCGCGCCGGGTGAGCGGCCAACCTGCATGTGGAAGGGTGTCCCGGTGATGTGCGGACCGCGCGGACTGGCCGGGGCGAAAAATATTCTTTATCACAACCGTGGCGATGGGACGTTTGAAGATGTTACGACCAATGCGCACATCGACCGGACCGACGGGCATTATTGTTTCAGCGTATCCACTCTCGATTTCGATGACGACGGATGGCCCGACATTTTCATCGCCTGCGACAGCACACCCAGCATTCTCTACCACAACAATCACGATGGCACGTTCACCGATGTTGCAGTCACAGCGGGCGCGGCATTCAACGAAGATGGGCGAGAGCAGGCAGGCATGGGATCGACGGTTGCGGATTTCAATGGCGATGGCCGCCTCGATATTTTCAAGACGAATTTTTCTGACGATACGTCGACTTTGTACAAGAACAACGGCGATGGCACGTTTACTGACGCTACGTCGGCTGCCGGCCTCGGGCTCTACACTCAGTATTTGGGTTGGGGGACGATGTTTTTCGATATGGACAATGACGGCTGGCCGGATTTGATCCTGGTGAACGGGCACGTTTATCCCGAGGTGGACACCCAGCATCTCGGCAGCAGTTACAAGGAGCCGCGAATTCTTTATCACAATAATGGCGATGGGACGTTCAGCGACATTTCCGCGTCTGCCGGGGTGGCCATCACGACGGCGGCTTCGTCGCGTGGGTTGGCGGTTGGAGATCTGTGGAATGACGGCCGAGTGTCGGCGGTCATCAGCAACATGAATGCGGCGCCAAGCCTGCTGGTCAATCAGATTCGGTCGCCAAACCATTGGATTGCAGTTCACGTGATTGGGACGAAATCGAATCGCGACGGCATTGGTGGACGGATCCGCGTGAAGACGGCAGTGCGCATTCTCGTGGATGAAGTTCGCAGCGGATCGAGCTTCGACTCGAACAGCGACATGCGAGTCCACTTCGGACTGGGTTCGGCGGCGAAGATTGAGTGGGTTGAGATTCGGTGGCCGAGCGGGTTGACGGAGCGCTTTGTGAATCTGTCCGTGGATCAGATTCTGACTCTTAAGGAAGGTACTGGTACCATCGTCGGTGACGGGCAGAAGAAACCCTAGGGGAGCTACTTGCTGGGTTTGGAATTCTTCGGGAACTGCATGGTATGGGTGATGCCCTCGCCCTCTTTGACGAAGATCTGCTGATTGGCTTTTACATCTTTCATTGTATCGACCTGTCCACTGGGCCATCGAATTTCCAACACATCAACTTTGCCGGCCTTGCCGAGGCCGAAGTGAACCCGGAGATCATTCTGTGAGAAATAGCCGCCGCCGCTGCGGACTTCGTCGATTTGTCTGTGCGGCTTAGATTCTCCGGGCAGCTGCGTGGTGCAGGCAAGACGCGCCCCGATTCCGTTGCGATTCGACTTCGTGCCGATCGTCCGAATCTTGATCCAGTTGTGGTCAAGCTTTGAGTCGCAGCGTATGAGTTGCGGATAGCCGTTAACGGTGTTGACGACTATGTCGATGTCGCCGTCGTTGTCGAAATCCCCAAAGGCGCACCCGCGCGAGGCAGAAGGCTCGGAAATGCCCGGTCCGGCTTGAAATGAGATGTCGGCGAAGTGGCCATTGTGCAGGTTCTGATAGAGCAATTTGCGCTGGGGATAACCGGCCTCAGTTTTGAGTTGCTCCACTTCGGGATAGACATGGCCGTTGCAAATGAGGATATCGGGCCAGCCGTCGTTATCCATATCGAAAAAGCCGCATCCCCAACCGAGGTATTGTGTATGCGCCCCCAGGCCAGCCGTGAAGGTTGCATCCTCGAAATTTCCGCCACCTTGATTGTGATAGAGAGACGGCGTGTCGCCGGCGAAGTTGGTCTTTACCAGATCGAGGTTACCGTCGAGATCATAGTCGGCGGCAGAGATGCCCATGCCCGCTTGCGGCTTGCCATCCGGGCTCAGTGCGCAGCCGGCTTCGATGGCGATGTCTTCAAACTTTCCATTCTTCTTGTTCTGGTAGAGTGCGCTGGCGGTCGAATCATTAGCCACATAAATGTCGGGCCAGCCATCATTGTCCAGATCGGCGGTAAGCACGCCGAGTCCGTACGTGCCGTTGGCCTTCAAAATTCCTGACGCTTCGGACACGTCGCTGAATGTTCCGTCGCCGTTGTTGTGGTAAAGAATGTTCTTGCCGCCCTGCAAACCTGGTGGTCCGCACGCGACCATGATGCTTTTATAAAGACAGGGACCAGACTCAGGCACGGGAGCCGTCGCGAGATCGAGGTCGATGTAGTTGGCGACAAACAGATCGAGGTGTCCGTCGCGGTCGTAGTCGAGGAAGGCGCAGCCCGTGTTCCACCGCGTACCTTTCCCGGCTACACCGGCCTTTTGGCTGACATCAGTGAAAGTTCCGTCGCCGTTGTTGTGATAGAGAACGTTCTTGCCGTAGTAGGTGACGAACAGATCGTCCCATCCGTCGTTGTCGTAGTCGCCGACGCAGACGCCCTGGCCCCATCCCGAGTGGGCGACTCCAGCCCTGCCGGTGACATCGGTAAAAGTTCCGTCGCGATTATTGCGGAAGAGATGCGATGCCGGCTCCGAGCCGGGTGGAAACCCTTCGAGTCGCGAACCGTTCACGAGAAAAATATCGAGCCACCCGTCGTTGTCGTAGTCGTAGAAAGCGACGCCACATCCAGTGGTTTCAAGCAGATACTTGTTCTTGTGTTCGCCGCCGTAAATCGTTTTAGCGTTCAAGCCAGCCTCGCGAGCGACATTGAGGAAACTGATGCCTATGTCAGCGTCGGCGGGCTCTTCTTTCAAGGCTCTTTGTTGCGATTGTCCGGCGCGCAGCCAACGCGGGCGTGCCATCGCCAGCACGCTCTCAAACGAGAGCACGAGAGCGGAACGGCTGAGAGACTTCAGGAAAATGCGGCGTGAAGGAAACAAGAGGTTGCTACCTGGCCCGCTCGGCTCGTGCTAAAATTCGCCCCTACTTCTTATATTCAGTGGACCGAGACTTTGCAAGCTCCAGCCAGGCCGAATCCCCGCTTTAAAAGAAGAATGTGATGAATCCTCACCATTGCTCACTTGGGTGCCTCGCTCGCGCTTGTGCTGTTGGGTTCTTAGTGTTGCTGTCCGTTGTGCCGCTCTTTGCGCAATCTTCCGGCGCTCATGAGTCCTCTCAGGCTCTGGAACTATCGCGCACGATTCGAACATGGGAATTTCTTCCAGTCGTGGGAACGCGCGCGGGATTGTTCGGCAACGAAACTGGACGGTTTGAGGCATGGGTCTATCCCCTTAAACTCTTTCGTGATTTTCATCTGACGTTTCATGTCGGAGACCGGGCGCTGCCGGCGGAAAGTCTGGCGCGAACACTGACGGTACGTCCCGAGTCGGCATCGATTTTGTACGCGGGAGATTCGTTTCGGGTTCGTGAGACTCTCTGTGTGCCCGTCCACGAAGCCGGTGCAGTGATCCTTCTGGATATCGAAACTGAGGAGCCTCTGGAAGTGGAAGCGAGTTTCACCGCGGATTTCCAGTTGGAGTGGCCGGCGGCTCTGGGCGGGACCTACGTGGACTGGGACGCGAAGCAGCGTGCCTTTGTTTTCGGAGAAGAAGCAAGAAAGTTCGCCGCGCTTGTTGGATCTCCGACAGGCGATGGTGCACGGCTCGCGTACGCGACGAACTATTCTTCCTCGAATGACAATTCGCTGCGTCTGGGATCCACGCAAAAAGGAAAGGATACCAAGGTTTTGATTCTCGCGGCTTCCGTGGGCGGCATTGCAGACGCGGTGAAAACTTATCAGCACTTGTTGAGTTCTTATGCGGACCTGATCCGCGAATCGGCGGATTACTACCGCGACTACCTGAACAAGACTGTAAGCCTCGAATTGCCTGATGCTCCGTTGCAGCGAGCGTATGACTGGGCAAGGATCAGTACGGTCCAGGGTCTAGTAAACAGTCCGTACCTGGGTGCGGGGCTGGTCGCGGGATATCGAACATCGGGAACTGGCCAGCGTCCCGGGTTCGCATGGTTCTTCGGGCGAGACTCTCTTTGGACTTCGTTTGCCCTGAATGCGGAGGGAGATTACATGACTGCGCGCACGGCGCTCGATTTCATCAGTAAGTTCCAGCGGGATGACGGAAAAATCCCACATGAGATATCGCAAAGCGCAAGCCTGGTGCCGTGGTTCAAGGATTATCCGTACGCGTATGTTTCGGCCGATGCGACGCCACTTTTCATCATTGCGATGGATGACTATGCGAAGCAAAGCGGCGATTTGGTTTTCACCCGCGAGAAATGGGATAACGTCTGGAGAGCGTACCAGTTTCTGCGATCGACCTATGACGCTCAGGGGTTCGCGCAAAATGCGGGAGTGGGACACGGCTGGGTCGAAGGCGGCCCGCTGCTTCCAGTAAAGAACGAATACTACCAGGCAGGTCTTGGTGTCGCGGCGCTCGGGGCGCTTTCGAATCTGGCGCGGCTCGTAGGCAAAGATGACGTAAGCCAACAACTGGCGGGTGAGTTCAATCAGAAGCAATCGGCTCTCGACCAAGCCTTCTGGTCTCCCGATTCAAAGCGGTATGCGTTTGCCTTGAAATCGGACAACCGGCGCGATGATGAATTGAGTGTGCTGACGACGGTTCCGATGTGGTTCGGCCTACCTGATGCGAGCCACGCCGACGACACCATTACGCAACTCGCGGCGGTGGATCATCAGACCGACTGGGGTATGCGAATCATTTCGCAGCAATCGAAAATCTACGACGGGTCCGGGTATCATTTCGGAGCTGTATGGCCACTGTTCACGGGGTGGGCATCGGTGGGAGAGTACCGCTATCACCGGGCGCTCCCGGCGTATTCCAATCTCCGTGCCAACGCCCTGCTTGGATTGGACGGTTCTCTAGGCCATTTCACAGAAGTGCTATCGGGAGACTATTACCAATCTTTTGCTACCAGTTCGCCACATCAGATATGGTCGGCAGCGATGGTGGTGAGTCCTATTCTGCGTGGGATGTTCGGCCTGCAGACTGACGCTGCAAAGTGCCAAGTCACTCTGGCTCCGCATGTTCCAGCCGACTGGACATCGTTCGCGATTCACAATGTTCGCGTCGCCGGTGGCACTGTAGATTTTCAATATCGCAAAACTGCCGGCACAGTTACGCTCGAGACCAGGCGCACGGGCGACGGTGATTGCTGGGTGGAATTTTCCCCAGCATTCAGTCTGCGAGGCGATGTTGTCGGCGTGGAAATGAATGGGCATTCTTTACCGTTCAAGATGCAGGCGAATAGCAACGATAAGCACGCCTACATGCGTTTTCCTTTGTCCGGCGGGACGAACACTGTCGTCGTTCGGGTAAAGAATGATTTTGGACTGGCGGTGCGGAGCGACCTTCCACCCTTGGGAAGCGCGAGCCACGGTCTTCGCATTGTTTTTCAATCGTGGAACGCGACGAGGAACCAATTGGCGCTGGGCGTTTCTGGCCTGGCCGGAAGCCACTACGAACTCGATGTGTGGAACTCTGGGCAGATTTCTTCAGTCGACGGGGCGGTGCTGACCAAGATCGGAAATCTGCAAATTCAAATGCCGGAGGGATCGGCGGGTTTGTACGTGCAACAGAAGGTGGTTCTGCACTTCGGCAAGGCACGATAAGGCCGCGCCAGATCCGGCACGGCGATCCGAGAAAGGCGTACACTCCAGATCGAACACTCTGGCCGAATCGCGAGTCTGGGAAATACTTCTCCGGGAAACGGAGCCATTGCTATGCAGAGTAAGTGTTCGTGGATTCTGGTGTGCGTATTTTTATGCTCCCTGCTCCCCTCGGCCTGGTCGCAAAATGTAGCCCAAGCAGTGGATACTCAGGGCCACGAATGGTGGCGGCATGCAGTCTTCTACGAGATTTACCCGCGCAGCTTTGCCGACAGCAACAATGACGGTGTTGGCGATCTCAACGGGATCGCGTCGAAGCTGGATTATCTGAAAGACCTTGGCGTAGATGCGATCTGGATCACCCCGTGTTTTCCGTCGCCGCAGGTCGATTTCGGTTACGACGTCTCAGACTACGAGGATATCGATCCGATGTACGGAACGCTGGCCGATTTCGATGCGATGGCCAGCGCGGCAAAGAGACGCGGCATTCACATCATTCTCGACTTTGTAGTGAATCACACCTCGGACCAGCACAAGTGGTTTCTGGATTCGAAGTCGTCCCGCACGTCGGAGCACCGCGACTGGTACATCTGGCGCGACGGCAAGGGTCCAGGGCAGCCACCGAATAACTGGATCTCTAATTTCGGCGGTTCAGCCTGGAAGTTAGATCCGACGACGAGTCAGTATTACTACCACTATTTCTATCCCGAGCAACCTGATCTGAACTGGCGCAACTCGAAGGTGAAGGACGCGATGTTTGACGTGACGCGCTGGTGGTACAAGCGCGGCGTATCCGGTTTTCGCTTGGACGCAGTGGATACACTGTTTGAAGACCCCAACCTGCACGATAACCCAATCCTTGCCGGCAAGAACGCTTTTGGTGATCCCATCGAAGAGAACAAATACAACACGAAATTGCCGGAGGTGCGTGAGGTGCTGCGCGGGTTGCGCCAGGTGGCGAATGAAAATGGCGCGGTATTGATTGGGGAGACATGGACTGCCGACATCGCGGAGCTGAACAAATACTACGGCGACAAGAACGACGAGTTGCAGTTGCCTATGGATTTTCTCTTCACCACGGTTAACAAGCTTTCTCCCTCGGAGTTTCGCAAGCAGATTGCGGCGGTTAATTCTGCTTCGGGCTGGCCCACATTCGTCATTAGCAACCACGACATCGTGCGCTCCTATGATCGCTATGGCGACGGTGAGCACAACGATCAGATCGCGAAGCTGATGGCTGGGCTCTACCTGACTCTGCGCGGAACGCCGATCATGTACTACGGCGAAGAGATTGGTATGAAGACCACGCCTCCGGCGCGCAAAGAAGACGTCAAAGATCCGATCGGCCGAACTGGATGGCCAAAAGAAAAGGGACGAGACGGCGAGCGGACTCCAATGCAATGGGATGAGACCGATAACGCGGGATTTTCGAAGGCTAAGCCATGGCTTCCAGTGCCCCCGACCTATAAGACATACAACGTCGTTGACGAATCCAAGGATCCCGATTCGGTGTTTGTGTTTTACAAGAAAGTGCTCAAGCTGCGCCATACCAACAAAGCGCTTCTCGACGGCGACTATGTGCCGCTGAACGAGAACGATCAGAATGTGCTCTCGTACCTTCGCGCATATAAGGATCAGATGGTCCTGGTCGCGTTGAATATGTCAGGGGCAGAACAGAAAGTAAACTTTGAATTGAGTAAGAACGGGTTTACTTCGGCAAAGAGCCTGGTGGCAACTGAAAAATCTTCAACGAAGGGCGACGTAGTGACGCTCGAGCCCTACGGCGTGTTCATCGGCCAGCTTACAAAGTGAACGTTTAAGAAACGTCCATCTAGAAGCCGTATTTGGCGAGAATCTTCTTTTCTTTCTTCCCGATCAGCGCTAGCGCGGCGTGCTCCGCCGGCAGGGTAAAGGTCAGCGGGACGCCGGTGGTCTGATCACGCAGAGCGATCGGCGTTTCATTTGCAGAATCCGACACAAAGACGTAGAGAACCGAATCCGCAAGCATCGTGGGAAATACCATCACTCCCGGCGCGATTGCCGACTGCTGGCTGAACATCGGTGTGATGTTTAACTGGTTTGCGACGTAGGCATAGAGATCTACACTCGCTCGAGAGTCTTCGGCGAGTTCCACGGGATAAGAAGTCCAGAAAATGCGCCCCTTGCCGTGAGGGATTTCCTTGAGAGTCGAGCCGTCGTTGAACACAAGCGAGTCCAGTCCGGTTTGTTCCGGCTGACCATAGGCGAGGCCCAGGGAATGGTTTCCGAGGCGGATGCTGGCATTGTGATATGTAAGCGGCTCGACGTGTGCCTGTAGGCCTAGATCCCGGAACCGGTGGACGACGACCTGCCAGTGTTCGTCGCGATCGACTGGGCCAGTGACGAGAAGATTTCCTCCAGCATCCACATATTGCAGCAAGGCGAGCCATGCCGCGTCCCCCAAAGCTTGGGGCGAAGGTAGGATGGCCAATTTCGGCGATCCAAGTTTTGCGATCTGATTTTCGCCAATCACGAAAGGCTGCAGATGAACACCATAAGCCAAGGAGCGAACGGCGCGACGCTGCGCTTCCAACTGAAAATCTCCGAACACCGAATATTGCGCGGCTTGTGAAGTCACAATGGCAATCGAGGGCTGTTGCGGATCATGCAAGTGCTCCTGCAGTGATGGCGCGACCTGCGCAAAGTCCCTCAGCACGGTCGCTTCCGGCTTCTCTGTATTGTCGGTACGCACCGCGCCGATCGGAGTCTCGTTGCTTTCTGTCATGTAAGAGTTCGTGTTCCACAGCCACTCGACTGCGCCCGAACCCTGAATGAATGATGCCGCGATTTTGCGCTCGAACAAGGCTGCTTCGCTCGCCGGTGTGCGCCGCGCGATTTCATCGATGTTCAACTGCCGTTGCAAGCCAGTTTCCTGAATCAGCATGGCTTCGCCGGGTTGCTTGGCCGCGAGCGAATCCCACAGAATGGAATCGTCCTGCCACCAGGAATGATTCGTCGTGAAGTCGACTGACTCTCCCCAAAACGCTGGTGACAAGCGATCCTGAATGCCGCCTTCGTCCTGCCCGACGGTGACGAGCTGTTGTGATCCTGCAGCGCGGATCGCATCGTGCATGCTGCGCGCCCACTTGGCGAAAGATTCTTGGGCAAAGAGAAAATAATCGTGGATCCTCAGGGAATTGGTGCCGGTGTAGACACCGCGCGGCAGGAATTCTTCCGGGCGCGGCAGGGAGATTGATCCCGTGACAGAAGAGGCTGGCACATTCCACAGAGCCGCGAGCCTTGTGCGATCGGGATAACGTTGATTCAACCAGCGATTCCATTCAGCAACTTCGATTGCATCACCGTTGGGACGCGTCGTCCAGAGATGTTCTGAGAAACTCGGCTCGTTGATGAGATCCCAGGCGAGAAAAGGTACGTCGTGAAAGCGCGCGACGACAGAGGATATCAGGGTTTGCTGCCGGCGAACGGCTTCCGGATCGAGAAACGAATTCATCCCGCCCAACACATCGGGCAGGAAAGCGAAAAAATTGAATTGCACCGGCAGCCCATACTTGCGGGCGGTCATGAGGAATGCCTCGATCGTGCGCAGAGTGCGCTCGTAGGGCTGCCCATTTTCGTCGCTGAACTTGTCCCAGCCGCTCCACCAGCCGGTGCGGAGCATGTTCAAGCGGGCGTCGTGAATCTGCGCCAGATCCTGGTTCCAAACGTAGACGTTGGGATGCTCGAAATACAAGCGCTGTACTTCACTCGACATGTACGTCGTGCCGACGACGGCCAAGGGATGTCCGTCGAGTTCAAAGTAATCGTGATTAACACCGAGGTGCGGCCCCGAGCGAAGGTAGGCCTCATCGCGAATCCAGAACCCAGAGTGGTAAATCGCGCGAATTCGATCGCCTTCGAACAACTGCGCTTCGATGACGTGGAGGCCCTTGCCTTCCGGTGCTGGTAGCGCAATCGGTTCACTGGAAGAGACAGGCGCCGTGACAGTCGAGCGCTTTGAAGGTTGATCCTCCGGGAACGTCGTGATCTTTACAGAGACGGGAGTTGCCGGTGGTACTGCCGAGTGCCACAGAATCTGTAACTCTACCGGTTCGCCGCTCAGGTAAAGCGGCAACACAGGTCGCACTGTAAATTCTTCTGCGCCCTGAAGAGCGCGCTGCGCAAGGGACTGCACAAGTTCGGTGTTGTCGAGAAATTCGGTCGTGACCTCGGCGTTTACGAATATCCAGCGGCCGCCGTCGAATCCGTTCCTGTAATGATCGATCTGAATGACCGGTGCCGACATTTTGCGGCCAGCTTTCACGCCCCAAGCGAGCGCATCGAGACGCGCGTCAATCGACCCGGCCGCTCCCCCGCGATGGTAGACGTCAACCGCGCTGAGCCGAATGACCGGGCTGAAAGCGCGCCTCCACGCAAACGCGCGAATCTGCAAAGCCTGCTCGGGGTTCTGTTGAAATTCGAGGCCATCCGAACCGGGCGTTTCCTGGTACTGATCGATCATGAGCGGACGCGTGAAGCGCACGCTGTAATCGCGGAGATGCCATCCTCCGTGATCGTGATAAGCAGCGCCTGTGAAGGGCCTGCCTCCAAGCACGAGAAGATTGCCTCCGCGATCGAGGAACTGTTTGATGGCAGACCAGTCCTCCTCGGGGAAAGCGGATCCGTACGGAAGAACCAGTAGGCGGGCGGACGATGCTGCTAATGCACTGGGGAGTTGATCGGCAGTTGCGATCTCTGCCCCGGGCAAGCTGGCAGACAGTTGAGCTGGATCAGGGGCGGCAGAGTCGGCCACCGGAAATCCAGGTTCACTGAACACTACAACGCCTGGGAGCTTGTCTTGCGCCGCCAGGAAGCCTCGCGTAACAAAACAGACAAAATAGAAGACGGCTACAACCAGGATGGTGGATTTGCGCATGGATTTAGTCGAATCGCTTCTGACCGGCCGAGACGAGTGAAGTTTCCAGCAAGCCCAGATCGTTGTCAAGTTAGCAAAACGATTTTGTAGGCCACGAGCAGCTGTCCTTGAAAGAAATATGCGCCGAACCGCATGCTCGCGATGCTATGATTGCGGGCGGTTCGCGGTTCACGCGCTCTTTCGGAGGGTGGAACAGAACTCATGGCGATCACGACTCCCAACAGTCCCACGACGGCGATGGCACCAAGTAGCCCCGATCAGAAATACGGTGCGGCACTGGCAACGGTGACCACGCTTTTCTTCATGTGGGGATTTCTCACCTGCCTGAATGACATTCTGGTTCCACACCTGAAATCGATTTTTGATCTGAACTACCTCCAGTCTCAGTTGATCCAGTTTGCGTTTTTTGGTGCTTACTTTGTTTTCTCACTACCTTCCGCGAGAGTCGTTGACGCTATTGGCTACCAGCGTTCGATGGTGGTAGGACTGCTTACGATGGGAGTGGGGGCGTTCCTTTTTGTGCCGGCGGCCAGTGTAGCGTCCTATCCCCTGTTTCTGGGTGCACTCATTGTTCTTGCGGCAGGGATTACTTGCTTGCAGGTAGCGGCGAATCCTTATGTCACAGTTCTGGGCAAACCTGAGACCGCGTCGAGCAGACTAAATCTGACGCAGGCCTTCAACTCTCTGGGGACCACCCTGGCACCCTATTTCGGCGGCCTTCTGATTCTCAGCGCGGCCCCGAAGACGATTGCCGATATACGAGCCCTGGCGCCCGATGCTCTTCAGGCTTATCGCCTGCACGAGGCGGCCAGCGTGAAGACACCCTACGTAGGACTTGGCATTGCTCTGATTGTGCTGGCCGTTGCTATCGGTAGTTTCAAGTTGCCGAAGATCGAACACGCCCAGCACAAGGTCGGCGAAAAGGTAAACGATTCGATCTGGAATCATCCGAGCTTGATCTTCGGTGCGATCGGCATCTTCGTTTATGTGGGCGCAGAGGTCTCGATCGGAAGTTTTCTGGTCAACTACTTCAGCCTATCGGAAATCGGTGGACTGACGGCGAAGGTTGCAGCGGGCTTCGTTACTTTCTATTGGGGCGGTGCTATGGTCGGCCGCTTCATCGGCTCCGCCATTCTGCAGAAGGTTAGTACTCGGGGACTGCTTGGCACCTGTGCGGTCTGTGCCGCGGCTCTGGTTGCGATTTCAATGCTGGCCACGGGACACGCCGCGATGTACAGCATCATCCTGGTGGGGTTCTTCAATTCCATTATGTTTCCAAGCATCTTCACTCTGGGAGTTGCCGAATTGGGTCCGCTTACGGGTGATGGTTCCGGCGTGATGATCATGGCAATTGTCGGGGGAGCCATAATTCCCTTAGCGCAGGGGGCGATTGCCGATCGCATCGGTCTCCATCACGCTTTCTTTTTGCCCGTGATCTGTTATCTGTACATCTTGTACTTTGCGTTGAGCGGATCCAAGCCAAACAGTCAGCGCCACGCTAGAGCTTGAATAGATTTTTACGCAAGAGCTAGAAAATGCGTCTGGGAGACCCTGGGCGATCCAGTGAGCAGCGGCCACGCATGTTGTGGGATCAAGGCCGCTGATTTGAGGGGTTCTTGAGAGACAATTCAGACGGGGGGCAGGACAGGAAGTCCGGCCAGAAGCCGGGCGTGGTCACGCTCAAGAACGTTGCCGAGCACTTAGGACTTACCCCCGGAACGGTCTCGGCTGTCCTCAACGACGCACCGTCGGCGCGTTCGATCCCTGAAGAGACGAAGACTCGAATTCGGGCGGCCGCAAAGGAACTCAACTACCGGCCTAATTTTTTTGCCCGCACGCTCCGCAACAAGCGGACCTTCACGATTGGAGTCATCGCCGAAGAGATCGGTGATTCCTACGGTTCGGCGATTATCAGCGGCATTGAACAGATATTACGGAAGCGCGATTATTTCTTTCTCACGGTGGCTCACCGCCACGATGCGGAACTGCTGAATCGTTATTCGCAAATTCTTTCGGAGCGCGGCGTCGAAGGCATCATTACGGTGGACACGACCGTCCGCGAAACGCCCCTTCTGCCCACGGTCTCCGTTGCGGGGCACAAGCAAATGAAGGGCGTCACCAATATCGTCCTCGATCATCATCAGGCAGCTGTTTTGGCCCTGAATCACTTGAAGGAGCTTCACCACGAGCGCATCGCTTTCATGAAGGGAAATCCACTCAGTTCAGATGCGAAAGATCGTTGGAATTCGATTTGCCAGGTCGCCGGTCAGCTGGGACTGAAGATCGATCCTGAATTGATTGTGCAGATCAATACTGACGACGCGACGCCGATGTTGGGATATCCGTTTGCGAAGGAACTTTTATCGCGCGGGAAGCCGTTTACGGCCTTGTTCGCTTACAACGACATTTCGGCGATCGGGGCCATACGTGCCTTGCAGGAACAAGGGCTACGGGTTCCACAGGATGTTTCGGTGATGGGATTCGATGACATCCCCGGCGCGGCCTTTCATACTCCGAGCCTGACTACCGTGAGGCAGCCACTGAACCGAATGGGGGAGGTTGCTGCGCAGAGTCTGCTGGAGCGAATCGAAGGCCAAAAAGATTACCCTGCCGAAATCGCGATTGAACCAGCGCTCGTCGTGCGGGAATCTACGTCTCTGGCACCCGGACACTAGTTCACGAATTCACATTTGGGTTCTGCACGCCGGACAGAGCATCTCTAGGATTTCATGCCCACCTTTGAGACATCTCCAGCCTCGGCCCGGTCTCTTACGTTCGCTGCTTATGCGTCGTTCGTCCCCATCGGAATCGTGAACGTGATACTGGGGCCGATGCTGCCCACATTGTCGGCGAGATGGTCGCTGAACTATTCGCAGGCCGGAGCATTGTTCACGGCTCAATATTTGGCCTCGACGGTGGCCGTCGCTCTCTCAGGTGCGCTGGTATCGCGTTGGGGATTCCGATTCGCAATGAAGGCAGGATTGCTCTTCACCGCTGCCGCGGTGGCATTGCTGCTGGCAGGTCCGAAGCTCGTGGGCGTCATTTGCATTGCCGCAATCGGAGGAGGCATCGGAGTGGCCGTCCCGGCGGCGAATTTGCTGGTTGCTGAAGTGAATCCGGCGCGGAGGAGCGCAGCCCTGAACGTGCTGAACTTTTGCTGGAGCGCGGGGGCCGTTGCCAGTCCGTTCCTTGTAGCCGCCGCGGCGAAGAGTTCTAAACTGCCGCTCATGCTCAGTGCGGTTGCAGGTTTCATGATTCTGGTGGTCGTCGGGATCGCCGTCATGCCTCCTTCTATTGTGGAACCTGTGACTCTCGGAACTGTGCGAGGTAAGAGGCTTCCGGGAAACTTACTTGGAATTGATTGGAGACACCCCGCCCTGCTGAGTTTGGCGGTCCTATTTTTCATATATGTGGGGACTGAGAACGGGTTCGGCGGCTGGATCGCGTCGTATTCCAAGAGCCTCGGGAGCATGTCGCCAGCCATGTCGACGATGACGCCTTCTTTTTTCTACGCCGCGCTGATGGCGGGACGGTGGGTTGCGCCCCTGCTGCTGAGAACAGTGAACGAAGTGCGCCTCGCACAGGCTGGTCTGCTTCTTGCTTGCGGCGGTATGTCCGCTCTCGTGTTGTCGCATGGGGTAGCCGCAGTGATGACGAGCGCCAGCGTTGCTGGACTGGGGCTGTCCGGTGTTTATCCGATTACGATTTCATTATTGTCCCGCGAATTTGGATCTACAGCAGCACGCGTCGGCTCGCTCATGTTTACTCTCGCAAATCTGGGCGGGGGTTCGGTTCCGTGGCTGGTCGGGGTCTCGTCCACTGAATTCGGAACGCTCAAGGCCGGCCTGCTGTTGCCGCTCATCGGAACCATCCTGATGTTTGGTCTGTACTTGCGCGCTTGGAAGCCGGTGGACTCGCGCGAGCAAATCTAGGTGAGGACTAATCTGGCCGCCAGACGAGAAAGCCGTACCAGCCGATACAGCGGGAAGAGCGGTGGCGGAAGGTGCACTGCTTTCCACTCGCCCGGGCCAGGCGTAAAGACGAGACGCTGCAGGAATCGTAGCCGATCCGCTGGCCGCTCGCGCAGGCGCATCATCAGACGAAAGTAGGAAAGAGACTCCACATTGGGCGCAACCGCGCTGGCGATTTGAGTCTGAACGTGGTGTGCAAAGCGAGAAGCAGGTTCATCGTCAAGATGGCCTTGGGATGGCGCAGGGATAGCCGCTCCCAGAAGCCGGTTCGCGGCCAGCAGCGTGACACGCAGAACACGTGCCATTCCCAGCCGATTCGCTTCCGCCCAAATCCAATCCCAGTTCAGTGCCGGCAGATTCACGAGCCGCGCGATGTCGCAGAGCCAGACCAGCCGGCTCCATACGTGTTTGGCCGCGTGCGCCGATAAAACGAGAAGCAAGTCTTCGGGACACGGTGTTCTCGTAGGCCATCCTGCGATTGAGACGGCTGATGCTCGGGTGAACAATCCGTCCATGTCGAAATCGATGGCATAGAATCGCGGCTGAATCGCCCATTGCAGCTCCAGAAGATTCGGACCGGCGGTGCCGTCGAAGGCGTACTCGTATCCCGACTTCAGATAGGCTCGTTCCTCCGCGTCGCTGAAAGAATCGTGCGGCGTGTAGCCAAGTTCGCGAACGGCGTCGCGGATGCGCGGCAGATCTTGCGGGTTGATCAGCAGATCGATGTCGCCAGATTGGCGCAGGGCGATATCTCCATAGAGAAGCTCCGCGAGAGCGAGTCCCTTGTAGGGCCTTACCTGAATACCCAATGCGGACAGAGACTCGAGAATACGAATCAACTCCCGCGAGAGAAACAGGGCTTTGTGCAGGTTTGTCTGATAACTCTGCCGCAGGAGCTGCATTTCAGGAGGAGGAACTAAGTCCTCGTGTCCTGCAAGGGCCTGATAAAGAGGCGGCTCAACGCCGTGACGATCGGCGAGTTGCAAGAGAACATTCCACCGAACCGGCTGGCGCAGCAGAGAAGAGAGACGATCTTTTTCCTGCTGAGAGGCAACTGCAGAACAGCTCAGGGAACACGCCGCCAGAAGCACAGACCACTCGAGATCGCGTGTAGCGCCGGTCCCGAGCATGGTTTCGGTCGGACTCGCGGGCACGACCTCAAGCCGTCGCAAAAGTTGGCAATGCTCGAATCTGCACCAGGTTCGCCGCGGCGCGTTGCTTCGACAGCATGTTCGCGGAGGGAACTCCAGTGCGGACAAACGACTTTTCGCAATCCTGCGAGGAAGGTCCGCGCATATTCCCTTCCATATAAGCCAGCCCCGGGCACCGTGTGCAGTTGGAAACGTGCGTGCACGACGTGCAAGTCGTCAGGTCTTTCATCCGGATCGACCGGACTTCATTCATGCGATCCGAGTGCCGCCAGATGTCAATGAAGCGCTGCTGGCGCACGTTTCCGGTGGGAAGTGGGAATTGGACACAAGGGAAAACGTCACCGTAGGGCGAGACGTAGCAAGCGCTGTGACCCGCGCTGCACGGGATGGCGTTCATCACGTCTTCGCCGGCCGGGTCGGGTATCGCGCAGAACGCATCCGGATCATCGACCAGCGATGGATCGCGAAAAACCTCCCGCAGTGCTTTTTGATCCACGCCCAGCTGCAAGGTCGACCGGTTGCCGTCCATCATGGGCGTGACCGTTGGGTCAAGTGTGCACTCCACGCCTAGCTCAGCCGCCAAGGCCTGAACTCCGGGATAGTCCTGCATATTTCCCGTCATTAGAACGTTGGCAATGACAACTTTTATTCCCTGCGTCTTGAGAAAGCGGATCGCATCCACCGATCGTTTGAGGGAGCCGGGAACGAGAGTGATGGCGTCGTGAACTTCCGGGCGATGGGAATAAATACTGATCTGGATCGATTCGACACCGAAATCGCGAAGTCGTGCCGCCTCGCGCTCGCGAATCAGAATTGCATTCGTCTTCAGCTTTACGCAGAACGTCAGTTGGCGGGCATATTCGAGCAGCTCGAAGAAATCCTTGCGTACGAAAATCTCCCCGCCGCTGAAGGTCAGGATGAAGACGCCCGCTTCGGCCATCTCATCCATCAGATGCTTGATCTCCGCGGTGGTCATCTCGCCGTGGTCCTCATGGTCGAGATAACAGTGGACGCAACGCTCGTTGCAGCGATAGGTCAGGTCGACCTGGACGCTCAGCGGGACATTCAGGGCCAGGGCCTTGTTCGACATTTCCAGCATAAGCTGGCTCATCGGGCATCTCCGGCCTGCGAGTTCCGCGGCGCAATCGGCGATTCTGAAATCTGCATGATTTCGTGGGTGGCCAGTTCGCGAGCCAGATTTTCGGCGTCCTGCAAAGCGACCGCAGGCTCGACTTCGAACTCCGGACAAATGCGACGGGCGACGATTTCGTCGAGTGGTGTGGTTCCGTCCGCCGATTGCCAGAGGATAGTCGCGGTCTTGTTCAGCGTGAACAGTGTGGAATCGCGGCCCGACATGATCATCATTTCACCGTCGAGACTTCGCGCCGCCGCACGCGGATTGCGCGCCAGATAAAGCCTGCTCATCCAATCAACTCCCAGACCCGGTTGTCGGGCACAAAGGTGAGCCGGGACACGGGAACGCGGCTCACGAATTCAAACACGGAATGAAAAACGGCTTGCACCAGCTCTTCATCCTCCGCGAAAAACAGAATATTAGCAAGCAGAGAACGGGCCGCGTCGCCGGGAGCGACTGGGTCGATGCGGTTCTCGGAGCCTTGCACGAGCAGGTACAGAGCCGCTACCGGCGCTGAAACATTCTCTCCCAGCTTGGCCAGTTCACCCGTAAACGGAGTGCCGAAAGCAGTGTAGCCGCCATCTTGCGGGCGCACGTAGGAAATCTCGTCGGTCAGGAGTGTTGCATCGGCAGGAGCCAGGCTCGAGATTGTTGTCTTGCCCGCGCCGGAGACACCCGCAAACAAGAACGCCTTCCCGTTGCGGACGGCGCTGGCCGAGTGCAGCAGCAAGCCACCCTGCTTCGCCAGGACGAGTGTGTGAACGATGCGCAGCACGCCATCAATCGAGTAAGGATTTGCGGACTGGCAAATCCAGCCGCGTCCCGTAGCCGGGTCCCACTCGGCGCGAAAATCTCCGCGCTCAATCAGCCAGCGGCCGACGCGACTGGTTACTCGCACATCCGCATCGGGGTCGATAAAAGCAGGCGGCTTCAGGTCAATATCGAACTCAATGGAAGCATCAGCCGACGAATTGACGAATCCGGCGTAACGCTCATGCAGCATGCTGAGAAAGCCCAGATCAGTCGTATTCACACGCACGGGCATCCCCCCGACTTCAATGACGATGCTGAGCTGCGCGGCTTCGGTAGCTAAGGCTGGCAAGGAACGGCTCGGTCGTTTGGGATTTTATTTTGTGAAGTTTGACACATGCCATGGATCCCGACCATGATCCGCGCCGCCACTTCCGAACGCTGAACCAGCGCCGCAACTGCGCGCTCGGATATCCTCAGGTTGTTGCGCGGCTCGATGCAGCGTCCACCTCGCAGAATGAATGACACTTTGCCCCGCAGATCAGAGCCGGCAACTACAGGGTCCGGCGAGGGCAAGGCGTCGCCTTGAGTCACCACTTGGCCGTCTGCGGATTCGTCTTTCGCTAAAACCCGGTGAACTACGAACCGGCGATCGCGACAGAAGAGGACGATATCTCCTTCGGTAACCTCCTCACCCCGGGCACGCTCGATCACGAGCACATCTCCAGGCCAGATCGTCGGCAGCATGCTCCAGCCTGTAACCTGCAAACGTAGCCACCCCGAGGATCCCAGTACTTCGCCCGCCATTTCGCATTTGAGGGCGTCTAGGTCCGTCGAGCGTGAAACTGTAGAGTCCATTTGTAGGCAGGAATCAAATCCTACTCTTCCTCTCGTCCTAGGTGCAAGGTCCGGGCCAGCGCCGCACGGGAGACGGCTTGTGGAAAAGCTCTGCGCTGGCGGAAACGGTAACGGGTGTCGCGCTGGTTGCTCCGCCGGCAGCGAGCGCCGACCCTGCCTGCAGCAGCGTCAGTGAAGCGCAGCAGCGCGCCACGCTCATGCTACCGGTCGGCGAAAAGGCTCCCGTCGCAGGGTTGTATAGCTCCGCGGTCGCCGTGGAACTAGCGTTAGCGACTTGTCCCCCCTCCACCAAAACCTGGCCATTTGGAAGCAACGTCGCCCCGTGTTCCTCGCGACCCACGTTGAGGCTCCCGGTCAGAGTAAAGTTTCCTGTCGCGGGATTGTATAGCTCCGCGCTGGCTAAAACGCCGCTACTGGCCCAGTTGCCGCCTTCAAGGAGGACCTCTCCGTTCGAAAGCAGAGTCGCCGCGTGAAAATAACGCTCCGCATTGATGCTGCCTGTCGGCGCAAATGCCCCTGTCGCAGGGTTATACAACTCCGCGATGGAAGGGGTGCCGAAGCTAACGATCGGATATGTTCCGCCGGTGGGCTTACTCTGCGGGCCAAAGAAGGCGCTGGGTATTTGGGCAGCCGATAATGTTGAGAACGCTAGCAGCAGAAAAAAAAAGAGAGACACAAGCGCGGTGCGGCGTGCCAGCCTCATCTTAACCTTCCCCTAAGTTGTCTTTTGTAAAGCCCCTGGGTAGGACTTGAAATGTACACCTTGGGCAGGATGGAGTCCAACGGGAAATTCAGGCCGCCCGGCTCTCGCGAAGAAGCCGAACTGCGTCACCGCGCACACAGCGAGCGAGACGGTGAGTCGATTCTCATTGTGGCGTCAGGCCGTCACCCCGTGCTCGCACTGACGATCCTTAGACTAGTCAAACTCATGAGGCCTTGGTGTTGGTGCACGGCCCCTGCGTCAGGCTGACCTTGCCGCAGGACAGCGCTGAGGTCACAAAGACCCGTTCGTAGCGGAAGGCCGGTTTTTCGTACGGCTTTTTTGGGAGCGGCGTGCCCGGATTTTCAGAGGAAGTATCGTTGATAGCCATAAGAGGAATCCTGATTAGCTCTTTCGTTTTATTGTAACGCGGATTGCGACGCCTGTACTGCGCACCCACCCGTGCCGGAAGTACCGCAGGTCTGGTCGCCCAATGTCGTGTAATAAATCTGCGAACCCGCCAGTGGGCCCGATCCGACGACGTTGTCGATAATAATCCCGCTTGCTCCGGCGGAAGCCGAGATGCTGGCGGTCGCGGCCTGCCCCACATTCATCCATGTGACCGCATTGTCGATGGTGGTGCCACCAACGGTCGTGCTCCAGGCTGGCGTTGAGCCTCCTGACATTCCGGATGAACTAGTGCACAGTTCAATGTTGTTATTGATGTCCACGATCTGGTTGCCTGCAGAAAAGCTGGGCCACGTTGGCTGCCAGAAACCATGAGAAGGCGTTTGGGGGCCCTGGTCGAGCCAGGTGACGGTACCGTCGGTGGTGGTCGTACCGGGGGTGGTGCTCCAGGTTGGCGTGGTCGCTTGCGACGTACCGGCGGTGAGCACCACCTGAATCTGAAAGTTCGAATCCAGAATCTCCTGACCAACGGAGTAGGCGGCAGAAGGAGTCCACGGCTGAACGGTCAAGCTCATGAGGCAGCCGGTCCCGCCCAGGCTGCACGAGTTCCCCCAGCCGAGGGTAGTGGTGCTAGCGAAGATCCATTCCGTCGGCCCAAGCAGGGCGTTCGGATTGTAGACATCAGTCACCGGCGAGCAGTTGGCGGTCCCCGTTGCCAACGCGGTGCCCGTTACGGCATGTCCCAGCACACCGGCCGTGATTGGAACCTTGTAGATAATGGGTCGTTGCCCGGTGTTGCCGCAAACGTAAAGATTGCCGGTTGCGTTCGTGGAAGTCCGATAGGCATTGTCAAAGGCCCCTTCATACAACGGTGCTGGAGCCGGGACAGAGCCACCCACGGCGACGTCTGAACTGACTGAACCGGAGGCGAAGTTAGTGGGAAATATGTATACGCTCGAACACGGGCCCGTGCCGCCTGTGCAGTTTGTTGTGCCGTTGTTCGAGGCGAAGGCGTAAACCAGGCCGCTGGTGGAATCGACGATTGGCCCAGAGACCAGTCCGACTCCAAAGTCCAACTGGCCAGATGTTGTTACCGCTCCGGTCGATGCGTTCACCCGATAGAGAAATCCGCCAAGATCCCCTACGAAAACATTGCCCGATCCGGAATCGTAGACGGGGCTGGAGAGAGCGCTTGCTCCACCATTGAGCTGTACCGGGAATCCTCCCGTGATCACTTCGGCTGGGGGATTGAGAGCCGTGCCTTTGAATACGGGGCTGATCTTGTGCAGCCATCCACCGGTCCCGCCCACCCAGGCAACGTCATGGGCATAGTCGTAAAAGACCGACGAGGTCGTATCGTTGACGCCTTCTGCAAGGGAGAGAATCAGCGCGCAGGGCGCCGTACAGCCGGGGTACGTCGACGGAATTATTGCCGGTGTAAGAAGGTGGGGTGTCGTGACAGTTTGGGTGGTGGAAGGGGCCCACTTCAGAAGAACCAGGACTCCCACGCCGCTGCTGGACGAGACAGCCGCGACCTGGGTACCGTCCAGCGAAAAAACGGGGGATGTGAGAATCTGGCCGGCGAGCCCTATGTCGTACGCCCAATATACCGACGGCACGGTTCCGGAGCATCCCGAGTAGAGATTGTCGTAGGCGACGATGGTTGCCTGAGTCGCGGTACCGGTAAGTCCGGTGGGGTAGACCACGAAATCTGGATTGGGGTCGGTGCTACAGGTCGCCGTCGACGTCTGGAAGGAATATTTCGCCGGAAAGTTGCCCGCGCCGACTGAGGCACCCGGGCCGAGGTCCTGGGACCAGTCGGCGTGCACTCTCGATTTCTTGGGCCCCACGAGCTTCGTTCGAAGAGTGGCAGCGTCATTAGACTCCGGCGGCAATCGGCGGGAAATGACATTCATGCGGTCCCATTGCTGCCAGAAGCGCGGGTCGGCGCCAACCCGTTTGGCTTGGGCCAGAGTCGCGGGCTGCGAGAAGATGACATGCCGGTGAGACCAATCCGTCGGCACTCCATGCTTAGCAGGCGCGGCTGCATGGCCGACCATAACCCAGCCCAGGCCCAGCAATACGGCGAATCCTGAACCAACTCCAACGATGCGTGCGGCAAGTCCGTTCATCGCGCTACTCCATTCTTTCGCGATACTCAGCTTTCGCGTCACGTGGCAGTCACCTGGCTACGCGAAGCTGCGGAGCAAACTCGTAAACCCGTATTCTTAGCGAACTCACTTTTTCGTGGACTCTCGTCCCCGCGAAAATTGGATGCTCGAAACCACCAATTCGCAGGCAGGGCAGTCGTCTCCGATTGGTGAGGCTGGAATGCGCCGAATTTTACTCCTTCTTCGAGTCCGTGCGCAATCAGCGATTTTGTGGTCTCTGGTTTCGCCAGCGCCGCGGATCTTCCGTCGCGCGTGCGACGGCGTCCGGCGCCGGTCCGCATGAAATTTCACTCCCACCGCGTAAGATATTTCATAAGCAGGGTCATTGCTTACCCTCGCCCAGAAATCGCGAACTATGACATCATAAAGATAGGGCGACAATAGAGCATTCTGACTGGAGGTTTGCCAAGACATTGGATGGATCCGATAAAGTAGCTGAGGAAACGGAGCAACGAGTGCCTGCAAGCGATGCCACCTACGTTCTAACCCTGGAAGAAATTGCGAATCTCGCCGCGGAAGGCGGTGAGCCTGAAGAGACGTTAATGAACGTCGTGGCTCTCATCGCCAAGCGATTCAGGACCGAAGTGTGCTCGGCCTACCTGCTCGAACCCGACCGCGCCAACCTGGTGCTGGCTGCCACCGTCGGCCTTCGCCGGGAGTGCATCGGCAATTTGCGGATGGCCGTTAACGAGGGACTGACAGGCCTGGTAGCGGAAAAATTGCAGCCGGTTGCCGTGAGTCACGTAAAGAATCACCCTCGCTTTAAGTACTTCAAAGAGGCCGGGGAGGACGTCTACCAGTCATTCCTGGGGGTTCCGCTGATTGACCGCGGTGTTCTCCAGGGCGTTCTTGTGGTGCAGACGATCGAAGCTCGCGTTTTTTCCGAGGACGAAATTCGGATGTTGACCGAGGCGGCCACCCAGGTTGCTCCGGTGGTAAGCGAGGCTCGGACTCTGGATCGCTTCGTTGCCCCGCTGCAGGAGCGCCTCTGGGCGCTGGCTCGCAATCTGTGGTGGAGCTGGGACCACAACTCTTCCAGCGTGTTCCTCGATCTTGACCCGGCCCGCTGGAACGACCTGAATCACAATCCGATCTCGCTGCTCAGTGAGATTCCTTTGGCGAAGCTCGAGGCTCGCGCCGCCGAACTGATGATTCACAGCCGGGTGAACTATGCCTACCGGCGTCTGTTGGAATATCAGGAAGCGGATCGAACCTGGGGCGCACGCCATGCCGGAGTGTTGCGGCCGCATCCGGTGGCATATTTTTCCGCGGAGTTCGGCTTGCACGAGTCCCTGCCGGTCTACTCCGGCGGTCTGGGAGTTCTGGCCGGGGATCATATCAAGAGCGCTTCGGACCTCGACATACCGCTGGTGGGAGTTGGTTTGTTTTACGGTCAGGGCTACTTCCGGCAGCGCCTGGATGTCGCGGGCTGGCAGCGAGAAGAATACCTTGAAACCGATGTAAACCAATTGCCCATGGAGGTCGCGATCGGCAAAGACGGCAGGCCGATCGCCGTGGAGATCGAAATCCGCAGCGGCCGCATTCAGGCCAAGGTTTGGCGAGTCAAGGTAGGACGCCGCGACCTCCTGCTGCTCGATTCGGATGTGGACGGGAATGCGCCCGAGGATCGCGAACTAACCTCGCGCCTCTACGGTGGAGATCTGCGCATCCGGATTCGCCAGGAATTGTTGCTGGGCGTCGGAGGACTGCGCGCTTTGAAGGCGTTAGGGATCTTTCCCGGCGTGCTTCATCTGAATGAGGGCCACAGCGCGTTCGCCGTGCTGGAGGCCATACGGATGCGAATGGAAGACGAGGGCATTGGATTTGAAGCCGCCGTGCCGCGCGTCTCCCGCGAAGTGGTTTTCACTACCCACACTCCTGTACCCGCGGGTCACGACCGGTTCGACGCGAACCTGATCGAGGAGCACATAGGACCTCTGCGCGAAGCTCTGGGTCTGTCGCAGGAAAGCCTGATGGGGCTCGGGCGCGAGAATCCTGCGAACCAGGACGAGCTTTTCTGTATGACAGTACTGGCACTGCGCCTGGCCCGGCGGGCAAATGCGGTGTCCGCGTTGCACGCCGAAGTTTCGCGCGCGATGTGGACGGGCCTGTTCAGAGAAAAGGTAGAAGACGACGTTCCTATCGGACACATCACCAACGGAGTGCATGTGCCGTCGTGGCTGGCTCCGCAGATGTTTCGCCTCTATGATCGGCACCTTGGACCGGGGTGGCAGCAGCGGAGCAGTGAAGCAAAGATTTGGGAAGGTATCGAGAGCGTGGACGACGGCGAACTTTGGGAAGCGCATCTTAACCTGAAATCACAATTGATTGAGTTTGTGCGCCGGCGTGCCGTAGTACAAGCCGAACGCCGCGGCGAATCGCGCGAGGTGTTGCAGCGCCTGGAGCGGGTTTTGAGCCCGGACGCGCTGACCATCGGATTCGCGCGCCGCTTCGCGACTTACAAACGGGCGAATCTGATTCTGAAAGATGTCGAGAGAATGGCGTCGATGGTGAACGATCCGAACCGTCCAGTGCAGTTTGTGTTTGCGGGCAAGGCTCATCCGCTGGACGAACCGGGCAAGAAGGTCCTGCAGCAGATTGCGGGATTAATGCGCGACTCGCAGTTTCGCGACAAGTTCGTGTTTGTGGAAGACTACGACATCAACGTGGGGCGGCATTTTGTGCAAGGTGTCGATGTCTGGCTCAATAACCCGCGGCGTCCGCAGGAGGCGTCCGGCACGAGTGGTCAGAAGGTTGTGCTCAATGGGGGGCTGAATCTCTCGATCCTCGACGGCTGGTGGGCCGAAGCATACGACGGCATGAATGGCTTCGCCATCGGCGCCGGCAAGACTCATTCCAATGTGATCGTGCATGATGCCCGCGACGGAGAGGACTTGATGCACACGCTGCGTGACGAAGTCATACCTCTCTACTACCAGCGTGATCGCGACGGCCTTCCCAGTGGCTGGATCAGGCGCATGAAGCGCGCGATCCGAACCCTGGGCTGGCGTTTCAGCGCGGACCGAATGGTGATGGATTACGCGCTCAAGTGCTACGCCCCTGCGGCCGGTGGAATTTCCAGCGACATGAGAGGGACTTCCTAAACCTGATCGGAGATCTGTCCCAAATCACAAACTGAATCCTGTCATCCGCATTCACCGTGGAATCCCGGATGCTTTGGTCCGCGGAGTGCGGAGCGCCGCGGGGCAGAGGCCACCACCTTTATTCGAATCGCAATTCTTAAACGCAGCGTCGGAACTTTTATTTCTCGTCTTTGACAAAGAAAGCCGGGTCCGGTTAAATGGGGCAGTCGCGTAAACGATTACGCTAGGCGTTTACAGGCCTCAAACCCAAGTCCTCCGTGTTGACGACACCATGTTGCTGAAGACGCTGCGCGAACAGGTCCTCGACGCCAACCTCGAGCTGGTGCGACGGGGGCTCGTGCTCTATACCTTTGGCAATGTCAGTGGCATCGATCGCGGCGAAGGCTTGGTTGCCATCAAGCCGAGCGGTGTTCCTTACGAAGATCTGACCCCCGCGAATATCGTGATTTCGAACCTTGCGGGTGAAATCGTAGACGGGAACCTGCGTCCATCTTCGGATCTACCGACTCACGTCGAATTGTACAAACACTTCCCGAACATTGGCGGCGTGGCCCACACCCATTCGGAATTCGCCACGTCATGGGCGCAGGCGGAAACGCCGATTCCGTGTTTCGGTACCACACACGCGGATTATTTTCACGGCTCTGTCCCGGTGACGGAGCGGCTGAGCGCGTCCGAGATTGCCGGTGACTATGAACTGGAGACCGGTGCCGCGATTTGCCGAACATTTTCGAAGCTCGACCCGGACAGTATCCCCGCCGTGCTGGTGGCCGGGCATGCTCCGTTTTGCTGGGGGGCGAATGCCGCGGAAGCCGCTCACAACGCCGTCATTCTGGAGCACGTAGCCCGCATGGCAAGCCACACGCTTTCGATCAACGATGAGTCGCGGCCACTGGCGCGCGAACTGCACGACAAGCACTTTCTGCGCAAGCACGGCCGCAACGCCTATTACGGACAGGTCAAAACCCAATGACTCTAGCCCTCTTCGCTTCGAGTTCGTCCAGCCTCGTACACCTTCATCCGGTGGACATGGTCATCATCGCCTTCTATTTCGTCCTGGTGCTGACCATCGGGTTCTACCTCAAGGGACGAGCAAACACCGGCGAAGACTTCTTTATGGCAGGGCGCGAGATGACGGCGTGGGTGGCCGGCCTCAGTTTTCTCTCTGCCAACCTCGGCGCGCTGGAATTGATGGGGTGGGCGGGCTCCGCCTATCAGTACGGTATTCTCGCGACGCACTGGTATTGGATCGGCGCCATTCCGGCGATGTTGTTCCTGGCGCTGGTGATGATGCCGTTTTACTACATCTCGAAGACGCACTCGGTACCGGGATATTTGAAACTGCGTTTCGGCGAGCCCTGCCGTATTGTTTCGGCGGTTTCATTTGCCTTCATGACCGTCCTGATGAGCGGCGTCAACATGTTTGCCATGGCCAAGGTCATGCAGATCGTGTTGGGATGGGACCTCAATTTCAGCATCTGGGTTTCGTCGCTCACGGTTGCGATCTACGTGACCCTGGGGGGGTTGCGCTCGGCCATCTTCAATGAAGTTCTGCAGTTCTTTCTCATCTGGGCGGGCGCGCTGCTGATTCCAATCCTCGGTCTCTACGAAGCTGGAGGTTGGGGTAATCTGAAGATTCTGATCGCGCAACGGGCGTCAGAACAATATGTCCACATGTGGGCCGGATTAGGATCGTTCAGCACCAACCCCATGGGTATTCACTGGACCGGCATTGTCTTTGGCCTAGGCGCGGTTATTTCGATGGGCTACTGGACGACGGACTTTCTCGTCGTGCAGCGCATTCTGGCGGCGAAGGACATGCGCAGCGCTGAGATGGCTCCCATCATCGGCGCTGGATTCAAGATGCTGGTGCCGATTATCGTGATCCTGCCCGGACTGCTGGGCCTCGGCCTGTTGCCGATGAAACTGCTGCCGGAATCGCAGGCTGTGGCTACGCACGGCTACAGCTATAACGACGTTCTTCCACTTATGCTGGCGCGCTATTGCGGCCCGGGGCTTTTGGGCCTTGGAATCACCGCGCTGATTGCCGGCTTCATGTCTGGCATGGCGGGTAACGTGAGCGCGTTCACGACCGTCTGGACTTATGACATTTACCGTCCACTCATCAACAGCAAGGGCAGCGATCATCACTACGTCAACATGGGACGTTGGACCACCGTGATTGGCGTGCTAGTCAGCGTGGGAACAGCGTACTTGGTGATGCGATCGGCCAGCATCATGGACTACGTGCAGGCCTTGTTCAGCTTCTTCATCGCTCCGTTGTTTGGAACGGTTGTTCTCGGAATGCTGTGGAAGCGGGCGACCGGTCCCGGCGGGTTCTGGGGACTTCTATGCGGGACGGTTTCTTCGGTCAGCATGTGGGCCTGGGTGAAGATTGATCCGACGGCATTACGATACGTGGCGCTCTCGCCTGATGCCAAGGCTCTGGCACAGGACATGTATCAGGCGCTGTGGTCATTTCTGGTTTGCGTGACCGTGACAGTTGTGGTGAGTCTAGTCACCAGGCCAACGCCTGACAGCGAGTTGGCCGGCCTGGTCTACGGGGAGACGGCGATTCCATCTATTGGCGCCCTACCCCTGTATCAGAAGCCGCTCTTCTGGGCCGTGATTGTGGCAGCGATCTTTGTGGTTCTCAATATTATTTTCTGGTAGGTGGAAATCTATGACGACCCAACGTTCGGTATCGATCTGGTTTTTCATCGGACTGTCTCTGCTGGTGAATGGAGTAATAATTCTTGGTGCGGGACTGTACGAATATTCGCATCCCCCGGCAGTGGACGCGCAAGTTGTCCTGTTCCAACTTCATGCCGGAGTGTGGTGGGGAGGGCTGCTGACACTGATCGGCGGCCTCTATTGCTGGAAGTATGCGCCGTCGCGAGGATGACCAGGCGCCAGCGGAAACTGAAGAGAGATTCATTGGGGGAGATTTATGTCTGGCAAGAAAATGACGATGGGCGTCATCGTCGGGAATCGCGGATTCTTTCCCGATCAGTTGGCGAAGACCGGACGGGAAGAAATTATCAAAGCGCTTACGCTGGCGGGAATCGATTGCGTTGTGCTCGGACCGGAAGAAAGCAAGCATGGCGCGGTTGAGACTCACGAGGAAGCCAAGCGTTGCGCGGCACTGTTCCAGAAGAACCGTGATCGGCTCGACGGGGTGATCGTCACACTTCCGAATTTCGGGGATGAACGAGCCATCGCCGACACACTCCGTCTGGCGAGGCTCGATGTACCGGTTCTGGTTCAGGCAACTCCGGATGACGCATCGAAGATGACGATCTTGCATCGTCGCGACAGCTTTTGCGGAAAGATGTCAGCCTGCAACAATCTTCGGCAGTATGGCATCTCGTATTCGCTGACGCGGTTGCACACGGTCAGCCTGGACTCCGACGACTTCAGAAGAGATTTGGCATGGTTTGCAGCCGTTTGCCGTGTGGCCAACGGTATGCGCACCTTGCGGGTGGGCAGCATTGGCGCGCGCCCGACGGCGTTCAATACGGTGCGCTATAGCGAGAAGCTACTCGAAGCCTCGGGGATTTCGACAGAAACGCTGGACTTGTCCGAAGTCTTTGGCCGCATTGCCAAGCTAAAAGACGATCACGCGGGAGTGCAGGGCAAGCTGGCGGATATTCGCAAGTACGTGACGACCAGCGGAGTTCCAGACGCCGCCCTTATCAAGATGGCCAAGCTCGGATACGTGATCGACGACTGGATGAAGTCCAACGACTTGAGAATCAGCGCCGTACAGTGCTGGACTTCGATGGAGGAATATTTCGGTGTCGTGCCCTGCACGATCATGAGCATGATGAGCAATAATCTGTTTCCGGCCGCATGCGAGGTCGATGTGTGCGGAACGCTAAGCATGCATGCCCTGGCGCTGGCTTCGGAGACCCCGAGCGCGCTTCTCGACTGGAACAATAACTACGGCGATGACCCTGATAAGGCAGTCTGTTTCCACTGCAGCAACTTGCCTAAGCATTTCTTTCAGGATGTTCGCATGGATTTCCAGGAAATCATCGCTGGCACTGTCGGCAAGGAAAACACGTTCGGCACAGTGGTTGGCCGCGTGAAACCCGGGCCCATGAGCTTCGCGCGTTTTTCCACTGACGATACTACCGGGGTGATTCGGGGCTACGTGGGCGAAGGCAACTTCACCACTGACTCATTGAATACGTTTGGCGGTGTCGGTGTGGTGCAGATTCCCGCGCTGCAGAAATTGCTGCACTACATCTGCGAAAATGGTTTCGAGCATCACGTTGCGGCGAATTTCTCCACTATGGCCGGAGCGGTGCATGAAGCCGCAGTCCGGTATATGGGATGGCCGATGTATTGGCATGGAAACTAAACGGAACGCGGGCAGATCGACTTTTCCGCCCGAGCAAGCATCGGCAAAGATATTTGTCATTCGGAGAAGCGAAGCGACCGAGGAACCTGCTTTTCTTGCCACCGTTAATGTAGGCGACGACCAACAAAGCGGCGTTCGTCCGACAAGACCGCGGGCGCGTTCGGCAATGTCCCGGCCGAACTGATTCAGATTGCGCGATGGTTATCAGGCTGGCTTCGATCGGCCCCAAAATACGGACAATGAACCAAACAGTGTTGCAGCTTGATCCCCGGGACAATGTCTTGATCGCCCTCCGTGACTTGCGCAAGGGCGACCGTGTCAACTTTTCCGACCGCTCCTACGATCTGGTGACTGATGTTCCGGCCAAGCATAAATTCTCCACAGAGGACCTCTCGGCCGGAGGCGCCATCAAGATGTATGGGGTTCTCGTCGGCACAGCAAGAGAGCCGATCCGTGCCGGGGAAATCGTGACAACCCGCAACACGAGTCACAAATCCGCACCGTATCAGGATAGGGTCCACGAGTACCATTGGCCTCCACCCAATGTAGACCGCTGGCTGGAAAGAACTTTTCAGGGATACCAGCGGCCTGACGGACAGGTCGGAACTCGAAATTACTGGCTCGTAGCGCCCCTGGTCTTCTGTGAAAACAGAAACATCGGAGTGATGAAGCAGGCTTTCGAAGAGGAACTGGGCTTCGCTCCGCCCAAGGTTTATCACCAGCAACTAGCGGACCTGGCGAGGCGCTATCACGAAGGTGTGTTGAACGACGTTGCAACCGCCTCGCTTGAAGAAAATCTGCAGGCTTCTTCTCGCGCGAGAATTTTCGATCACATCGATGGTATCAAGTTCTTGATGCACGAAGGCGGTTGCGGTGGGACGCGCGAAGACGCCAACAATCTCTGCGGGTTAATCGCGGGATACATTCATCACCCCAATGTGGCCGGAGCAACCGTTCTGAGTCTTGGCTGTCAGCATTCGCAGGCGGCTATTCTTCGAGATCAAATCAATCAGCGAACTCCTGCCTTGAAGAAGCCCCTCATCGTGTTGGAGCAGCAGCAAAGCGGCTCAGAATTCAAGATGCTTTCAGAGGCGATACAGGCCACTTTTCTCGGGCTTGTCGAAGCCAACAAGGTTCGGCGAACGCCAGCGGCACTCTCTCATCTTCGCGTCGGTTTGAAATGTGGAGGCTCCGACGGATTCTCCGGCATTTCTGCGAATCCGGCAATCGGCTATGTTTCAGACATGTTGGCCGCGCTTGGCGGCGGAAGCATTCTGTCCGAGTTCCCCGAACTCTGCGGCGTCGAGCAGGAGTTGATTGATCGCAGCGTCACGAAAGATGTTGCGAGTCGATTCATCCAGCTAATGAGCGACTACGCAGCTCGGGCAAAAGCTGCCCGGTCGGGTTTCGACATGAACCCTTCTCCCGGAAATATTCGAGACGGGCTTATCACTGATGCGATGAAATCAGCCGGCGCGGCCAGAAAGGGCGGCACGTCGCCCGTCACAGCAGTGCTGGATTATCCAGAGTACTCCACCCAACCGGGACTAAATTTGCAGTGCACGCCGGGCAATGATGTGGAATGCGTCACAGCTCAAGTTGGTGCCGGCGCGAATGTCGTGCTCTTTACCACAGGACTGGGCACGCCGACGGGAAATCCTATCGCGCCTGTGATCAAACTCTCCACTAACTCGGAGTTGGAGCGGCGAATGCCGGACATCATCGACATCGATACTGGCAGCGTCATCACCGGTAAAAATACGATCGAGCAAATGGGAGAGACTATCCTGGAACGCGTGATTCAAGTGGCGAGCGGCGAAGTCCGCACCAAAGCAGAGTCGCTTCGCCAGGATGATTTCATTCCCTGGAAGCGAGGAGTTTCACTTTGAAGCAATTGGCCCAAAGCTCGAACGGATTTCGACTCGACGGCAAGGCGGCGATCGTTACCGGCGCAGCGAGCGGAATTGGCCTGGCGATCGCCGAGAGATTTGCACTGAACGGAGCGAGCGTTCACGTTCTCGATGTCGATCTCGACGCAGCAAAGTCGGCATCGGCCGAGATCGTTAAAACAGGCGGCAAGGCGTGGCCGCATCAGTGTGACGTTTCCAAACAGGATGGGGTCAACACGATCCTGCAAGAGATCTTCCTTCAGGAACGAGTGCACATTCTCGTGAACAATGCGGGCGTAGCACACATTGGGAAATTGGAGAGCACCACAGAAGAAGATTTCGACCGCATATTCCGTGTCAATGTGAAGGGTCTCTACAACTGCATGCGAGCGGCCGTCGAGCACATGAAGGCACAAGGTGGAGGCGTGATCCTGAATATGGCCTCAATCGCAGCGTGGGTCGGGCTGGCCGACCGATTTGCTTATTCCATGAGCAAGGGCGCGGTTGTCGCGATGACGAATTCGGTGGCGCGGGATTATCTTGCGCACAACATTCGCTGCAATAGTATTTCGCCAGCGCGCGTCCACACACCCTTCGTAGATGGATATTTGCGTCAGACTTATCCCGGCCGCGAGCAGGAAATGTTCGCCAAGCTGTCTCAGACTCAGCCCATAGGCCGCATGGCGCAGCCCAGTGAGGTGGCGGCGCTCGCTCTTTTTCTATGCTCCGACGAGGCCGCGTACATCACGGGTTCAGACTATGCCATTGACGGCGGCTTTTTGAATTTGCACGGTTGAACCCAGTGAATGCTCTCTCCTCCCATGCACATCGATTCGCACCAGCACTTCTGGCGTTACAACCCGCAGCGTGATGGCTGGATTACCGATGATATGGCCGTGCTCAAGCGCGACTTCCTTCCCCAAGATTTGATTCCTGAGTTGCGAGGCAATCAGATGCAGGGTTGTATCGCAGTGCAAGCAGACCAGACGGAGCAAGAGACGATGTTTCTGCTCGACCTGGCAAGCCGGGTTCCCGAGATTATGGGCGTCGTTGGCTGGGTAGATTTGCGGTCACAGGACTTGCCCAAACGATTGGAATACTTCTCGCAATTCGAAAAGCTTCGCGGTTTCCGTCATATAGTCCAGGCAGAACGAGACGATCGATACATGTTGCAAGCCGATTTTGTTGCGGGACTTGCCTGCTTACACCGATTCACCTTCACTTACGACATCCTGATCTATCCGAAACAGCTCTCCGCAGCCATTGAACTGGTTGCGAAACTTCCAGAACAGCGCTTCGTGATTGACCACCTGGCGAAGCCCTTCATCCGGTCTCGAACCGTTTCTCCCTGGGAACAACAAATGAGGGAGATCGCGACCAACCCGCATGTATATTGCAAGGTGTCTGGCCTGGTCACCGAAGCCGATTGGCGGTGCTGGAGCGAAGCCGATATCAGACCTTACCTTGACGTCGTATTCGAGGCTTTCGGCCCGGAGCGGCTGATGTTTGGCTCCGACTGGCCGGTATGCCTGCTGGCGGGAAGCTACAAGTCCGTGAAGGCGGTGGTGATCGACTACATTCAAGACCTGCCGACCGAACAACAGGAAAAAGTGCTCGGTTTGAATGCGGTTGGCTTCTACGGATTGAAAGCCCCACACCATGAATCTCCAACTACGCGATAAAGTCGTTCTCATCAGCGGTGGGGCAAAAGGAATCGGAGCCGCCACGGCGCGGGCACTCGCCGACGAAGGCGCTATCCCTGTGATCGTCGATCGGGATGCAGAGGCGGGAGAAAAGCTGCGCGACGAACTATGTCGTGCCGGCGGAAAATGCTTTCAGATCTCTGCCGACCTGACCGCGGTCAAGAGTTGCGCTGCTTGTGTCGATCAAACAGTCAAGGAGTTCGGGCAGTTAGATGCACTGATCAATAATGCAGGGATCAACGATCGCGTAGGCCTGGAGCAGGGCAATCCCGAACAGTACGTCGAATCACTGCAAAGAAATCTTTTGCATTATTACAATCTGGCGCATTATGCTCTGCGTCACTTGAAGCGATCCCAGGGGGCCATCGTAAATATCAGTTCGAAGACAGCAATGACCGGGCAGGGAGGCACATCCGGCTACGCGTCATCCAAAGGAGCAATCTTGGCTCTGACACGAGAGTGGGCCGTTGAATTACTACCCTATGGAATTCGCGTGAACGCGGTCGTGCCGGCTGAAGTGATGACTCCACTTTACCGGCAGTGGTTGAGCACTTTTCCAAATCCCGAAGAAAAATTGGAATCTATCGTTTCGAAGATTCCTTTGGGGAAACGAATGACCACACCCGACGATATCGCTGCCATGGTTGTTTTCCTGATTTCTCCGAAAGCTGGACATATCACCGGGCAACACCTTTTCGTCGACGGCGGTTACGTGCATCTTGACCGCTCATTGTCCTGAGAAGAAAATATGAGTTCGTCAGCACCCATCACCGAGCGGCGATATCTCCTTCCGTTCACGCTCGTCACCAGTCTTTTCTTTCTTTGGGCGATTGGCGTCAACCTCAATGACATTCTTATTCCCCACCTGAAAAAGGCTTTCAGCCTTAGCGATACCGAATCCTCACTGATCCAGTTGGCGTTCTTTGGCGGATATTTCCTGGCCGCTCTGCCGGCGGGCTGGCTCATGCAACGACTGGGATACAAGAAAGGAATTCTGATCGGGCTGCTGATTTACGCGACCGGAGCGTTCTTGTTCATTCCCGCTGCATCAATTCGCGTTTACGGCTTCTTCTTGTTCGCCTTGTTCGTGATGGCGTGCGGTTCGTGCTTCCTTGAAGTCGCCGCCAATCCCTATGTGACCATCCTCGGGCCCGCGGAAAGTTCCGCGCGCCGCCTGAACTTCGCGCAGTCGTTCAATTCTGTAGGGGCTGTAGTGACGCCATTTCTCGGCGCAGCTTTTATTCTCTCCGGCATCGAGCACACCCCGACTGAACTCGCCTCCATGTCTCCGGCCCAGTTACTCGCTTACCGCGTATCCGAAGCCAACATGGTGAAGACTCCGTATCTTGTAATCACTGGAATTTTCCTGCTCGTCGGGTTGCTCATTTACTTCGCGGATCTGCCCGAAGTGCGGGAACGCGGCGGTGCCGGCCAAGCAGCCCCCCAGGCGCGTTTGAGCGGGATCTGGCCTCACCGTCACCTGGTCAAAGGTGTGGTCGCGCAGTTTTTCTATGTGGGAGCACAGGTCGGCGTTGCGAGTTTCATCATCCGCTTTGCCGAGCATGCTCTTCCCGGCACACATGAGAAGACTGCGGCGCACTACCTGCAACTTCATATGGTCGGGTTCATGATTGGACGATTTGCGGGCTCTGCGATCATGAAAAGAGTGCCTGCAGCTCGACTGCTCAGCCTCTTCGCAGCCGGATCTCTGGTCTGCCTGCTCGTCGCTGTATTTGGCGCGGGATTTGCGCCCGTAGGGGCGGTGGTCTTGCTTGGTCTCTTCCACTCGATCATGTTTCCCACAATCTTCGCGCTAAGCCTGAAGGATCTCGGCTCTTATACAAAGTTGGGATCGTCGCTACTCGTCATGTCAATTGTGGGGGGAGCGATTATTCCCGTCGTCATGGGCCAGATTTCTGATGCCACAGACATCCAGTTCGCCTTTGTCGTCCCTCTCATTTGTCATGCATACATCTTGTTTTTCGCGGTACGCGGTCACAAGCCCAACACAGTGGGAACCGCGCCGTTTGGCATGATTCAGAGCGAGGTCGAATGATGCGACGCTTCTGTCTGACCCTCGATCTTAAGGATGATCCAAAGCTGATCGCCGAATACAAGAGGCACCACGAGAAAATCTGGCCCGAGATAACGGCTAGCCTGAAGTATTCCGGAATTGAAGCCGCGGAGATCTATCTGCTCGGAACGCGGATGTTCATGATTCTCGAAGTAAATGAATATTTTTCTTTCGAATCAAAAGCGCAGGCGGATCAGGCAAATCCAAAAGTGCGTGAGTGGGAAGAACTCATGTGGAAGTTCCAAAAGGCCCTCCCACAAGCGAAGGCTGGCGAGAAATGGCTATTGATGGAGCGAGTTTTCAAGCTTGAACTGGAATGAAGCTTGAACTGGAGTGAACAACGATCCGCCTGCAAGGATTGATCGTCGGAGGGTTTTCGTGCGCAGCCGCCTGGTTTCAGTTGCAGTGATTTGCCTTTGTCTGTTCTCTTACGGGATGGCGCAGACACCCGCCACGAACGATCCTCCTCTTTACGGACCTTTCAACGGAATCTTTCTTCCTGATGGAGATGGCTTGCACAAAGCGCTCCTGAAAGACGACTCCGTGCTGCGTGCCGATTCAGTTTGGTCGCTTTATGGGTGGTTTCGGAGCGATGAGGAAACCAAAACGCCGATGCTGGTCGTCGGCGTTGGCGAGCCCACCGAGGAATATCCAAGATATCTAGCCCTCGACAACGGGCGGGTAATGTTGTGGGGCGGGAAAGACAACGCGCTATCAGGGCCAGCTTCGTTTGCTCCCGCGACGTGGCATTTTCTGGCGGCAACATTTGATGGAAACGAGTTCCACATCTACAGTGATGGTTCGCCAGTAGCTCACGGCGAGCTCGATCTCGGAAGCGTAAGTCCAATCCTATACATGGCGCCAGCTCTGCCGCCAGCGCCGACTTGGCATCACTTCGGCGGCAAGATCGCCGGCCTTAGGCTAGTTCGCCACGCGTTGACCGGGGATGAGATCAAGCATCTCGCTCAACAGCCGGAAGATTTTTCACTCGTTGAGTTCGAAGAAGGATCGAAGTCCTGGTATTTGCAGACGCGAGATCAGGCCGGATATCGCGCCCCGCAAGATGGAACGACGATGCCGCGGAGCAAAGCGCCGTTATCGCCTCCGGTGGCGCGCAGCGTGGCGGCGCCGCGCGTTTCACTCGAACCAAATGGCGATAACGAATGGACGCTGGCCGCCGGCTGGAGTATGGCCGCCGCTCCCAAGGTGGATGCAGCTGGAACAGCGATCTCACAGCCCGGGTTCAGCACGAAAGATTGGCTGATCGCGACGGTTCCCGGAACAGCGCTGACAACGATGATCGATCGCGGCATTTATCCCGACCCGGATTATGGCCTGAACAATCTTGCGATTCCCGAAAGTCTGAACAAACAGGACTACTGGTATCGCGTGGAATTCGATGCACCCAAGAAAGCCAGCGGGAAGCGGCTGACCCTGACATTTCAGGGAATTAACTACAAAGCGTCGGTTTGGCTGAACGGGCAATCGCTGGGGACGATTACAGGAGCTTTCATCCGAGGCATATTCGATGTAACTAACGCCGTGAAGGCAGACAGAACGAATGTGCTTGCGGTGCGAGTCTCCCCGCCGCCGCACCCTGGAATCCCGCAGGAGCAATCGATCAAGGGCGGTCCGGGGGAAAATGGTGGCATGATGTGCCTCGACGGCCCGACATTCGTCGCCACTGAAGGATGGGACTGGATTCCAGCGGTCCGCGATCGCAACACCGGAATCTGGCAACCGGTTACGTTGACCGCGACGGACGTCGTGAAGATCGGTGATGCGCACGTTGTGACGAAGCTTCCGTTGCCCGACACAAGCCGCGCCGATGTGGAGATCACCGTGCCTCTGGAGAATCTGACAAACACGCCGGTTAAGGGAACTCTGAAGGCTTCTTTTGGTGAGACGGTCGTCAGCAAAGAAGTTACTGCTGCCCCTGGCAAGAGTTCGATAAGGCTGGCCTCGTCGGAATTCTCGCAACTCAACGTGCAGAACCCCCGGCTGTGGTGGCCGAACGGATACGGCAGGCAGGACCTGTATACGGCGAAGCTGAGTTTTGCCGACGTAAACGGCGAATCGGACGCCAAGCAGGTTCGATTTGGTATTCGCGAGATTACCTACGAACTGAGTCTGCTCGATAGCACAGGCCATCTGCGGCGACTCGAATATTCGCCGACAGAAGCAGGCGCGAAAAACGAACAAGTCGTCGACGTCAGTCACAACGGAATGCGGGAGATACCACCGGTCGATCCCCTTCCGGCAGGCGCTCCGCCGGACTGGAAGGAATGGTGGAAATCCTGGGTGGCATCGCTTGTTCCAGGCGGTGAATCGTCAACCGCGGTGCGGATGATCACCGATGCGGATTCGAGATCCGGTCCGTATCTCGTGATCAAGGTGAATGGTGTGAAGATCGCCTGCCGTGGCGGCAACTGGGGTATGGACGACTCACGCAAGCGCGTCTCTCGTGCCCGCCTCGAACCGTATTTCCGCCTCCATCATGACGCGAATTTGAACATCATTCGCAACTGGGTCGGCCAGGACACGGAAGAAGTCTTCTTCGATCTCGCCGACGAATACGGACTGCTGGTCTGGAGCGACTTCTGGGAGTCGACTCAGAACTACAATATCGAGGCACAGGATCCAGTCCTGTTTCTCGACAACGCGCGCGATACAATTCTGCGCTTCCGCAATCATCCTTCGATCGTGATGTGGTGCGGCCGGAACGAAGGTGTGCCGCAGCCGATCATCAACGAAGGTCTGGCACAGCTGATTCGCACGCTGGATGGAACGCGCTATTACTCGCCAAGTTCGAATCAGGTCAACCTGCAAAACAGCGGTCCCTATAAATACATGGACCCGGTCTTGTATTACACGTCGCTGAACCGTGGATTTTCCGTCGAGACGGGAACGCCCTCATTCTCGACGCTTGAGTCTTTTCGCGCCTGGATTCCAAAGGAAGATCAATGGCCAGTCAGCGATGCTTGGGCGTATCACGACTGGCATCAGAGCGGGAATGGAGACATGGCGCCGTTCATGGCCCAGATCCAGGCGGAATTTGGAGCGCCCACCAGCCTCGAAGACTTTGAGCGTAAGGCCCAAATGTTGAACTATGTGGATCACCGTGCCATTTTTGAAGGAATGAACGCGCATCTTTGGACTCCAAACAGCGGACGAATGTTGTGGATGACGCAACCCGCTTGGCCGAGCAATACATGGCAGATTCTGAGCTCTGATTACGACACGCAAGCATCATTCTACGGCGTGAAAAAAGCATGTGAGCCGGTACACGTGCAGTTGGATCTATCCAACTACGACGTGACGGTCGTAAATACGACAAGTACTGCATTGCCTGGACTCCTGACGAGTGCGAACGTCTATTCGCTCGACAACAAGTTGCTGCTGCATCATGAGGAAAAAAAAGACGCCGCCACGGATGCTGCGATCGCCACCTTTAGGCTGGAACTAGCGCCTCTGCTTGCCAATGGTGTTGTGCTGGTGAAACTGGAACTGCGTGCTGCCAGTGGCGATCTCGTGTCAGAAAACTTCTACTGGCTCGGTGCTGATAGCGCTTCCTACCGTCAGCTGAACCGGTTGCCGGCGGCAGCGGTGTCGGCGACGGCGACGGCGACGCGAACGGGGGAGAACGTTCATGTGCGAGTGAAGTTACGGAACACAGGCGCGGTGGCTTCGATTGCAGATAAGTTGACGCCGATAAACGCGGGCGATGGCTCACGCATCCTGCCGGCCTACTTGAGCGACAACTACATTTCACTGTTGCCCGGAGAGAGCCGAGAGATTGAGATCGAATACCCCGCTGCAGCCGCTCAGGGCGCGGCTCAGATCGCGATTCGAGGCTGGAACCTCGCGATCAGGACAATTCCCACTACTCAGCAGTAATTCGACGCGAATCTCTACTGGAGAAGCTTAATCTTCGACCGCGAAGCAAAACGCCGGTAACTGCGGAACGCAATTTCGTTCAGTTCGACCGCCTTATGGTGCCTTTGCAGGCTCACCGTGGAGCGCACAGGCAGCAAATAATCGCGGTTTGCGATGGTCGTGTAATCGTAGTCCACAGTCATCGAAGCGGCGGTCATTGAAAAATTGCGAGGCAGGTCGTCCGCCTGGAGTGTGATGCGCTGAACTCCGCCCGTTGCAACATCGATGTACACCAGGCCGTGAAAGCCGACACCGACTTGATCGTTGCCCTGACCGAGAGTAATCGTGGCATTCTCTTGTTTCACCCGATAACTGAGCACCTGCACAGTCCCGCTTCTGTCTTCTCGGGTGGCGGCCTCTTTCCACTCGAACTCGGTCTTTGAGGCGGGCTGAAACACGAGGTTGAGCATCGCTCCAAATTCTCCGACTGAAAGCGGCCAACTGGAATTCATGTCTGCGCGTTTGAGGCTGCTGCGTTGGCCATTGATTTCGAGCGTGGTTCGGGTCTCCTGGTTGTCGTGATAGCGCAGCAATTCAGCGATCGAGTCACGTTGCTTCCACTTTCCATTTCCGCGGGCGTCCACCGAGCGGTTGGTGGCTTCCACGCAAATGAAATTCGGTAATGATTTCGAGTAGTCAAGCGCGCGCTTCCTGGCGCTCGCGATGATCGTTTGTAGTTCCTCGGGCGACGGAGGAGGAACGGCTCCCGCCGGCAGCGAGGTAATCACGAGCCTGCGTCCCTTGCTTCCGTCGGCCGGGGATTGGAGGTCGGATGCGGTAACTGTGTCTGAATCGTTGTCAGCGGAGTTCGCCGTTCGCACTGCGTCATCAGGTTTGGTTGCGTCCGCCAACTCGGGGCCTTCCATCCGGAATGACATCTCGCTCTCGACGGTCTTTCCGCTCTGCGTCAGCCTTTCGATCACCTGATAGTCGCCGCTGGGTAGAGATGCGGACTGGATGGATGCCAGGTACGGGATGACTGCGGGCCCGCTCGTCTTACGAAGCTGCAGCGGAACTTGTGCGATCTGCTCTCCGCTTTTCAGTACGTCCATCTCCAAGGTGGGCTGGTCCAGGCTGCTGGAATCCGGATGCACCAGGAAGAAAAATGAGATCTGTTTCTGTCCGTGCGCCACGCGACTCGAAAGGTTCGGGACCACTTTGGCGTTTCCATACTGCAAGGGCTCATCAGGGTCCGCTTCGCGGGGGAAAGGAACCATCCGTTGAACCATGCTCACATCGCTGAGGGACAAGCCTGCGGCCTCGTCCGGCACTTCGAATTCCACACGTTGCGCGGCGGTCTTTCCGCTGATGCGGTCGAGGATGGCGGCCTCCATGACATATTCGCCGGGCCCGGCAATAAAGTTGCGCTGCATGGTAATGAAGTCGGATTGTGCGCTGGCCTTGGAATCCAACGCGCCATGTCGCGGTACGTCTTCGCTGAAATGTTCGACAACCGCACCAGCCTTATTCTTGATTTGGCCTACTATGCTGACACGCAGCGAATACAAATTGCTGTTGGGGTCATCCCGGGTTTCCAGTTCCGCAACGGGCACTTCAACAACCATCGTGTTTTCGTTTCCGGCCGACATATCGCCAAGGCGCAGGACTCGCGAGCGGAATTTCAGTTCGGAGGGCAATTGTGCCTGGGCCAGAACCTTCATCAGGGGTGCTTCGAAAGGCCGCACAGCCGTACCCGAATCCGGAGGCAGCGCGAAATAGCCCGCGCGGGAGTGAATTTTCAGTCCTTCGCGAACGGGTTTGACGGTGATTGGACGGAATTGTCCGTCGAAATTTTCAACGGGTGGAACGTAATACGCCACGTAGTCAGAGGTCATGTCATCCATCATCTGATGGATGCGTTTCTTCAGACTCTCGTCAGGTCCCAGATACGCGCCACCTGTTCTCGCGACGAAATCGGCGAGCGGATTCTTGTTGGCATTGGGATTTCCCATTTCGAAGCTCACGGTTTCGGTGGCTGCCATTGACGTCAAGCCCGGCGGGTCTTGGGGGAGCGGTTGCATGGCACCACCTGATCCCGAACTCGTCGGCCCGGGGCCCGCCTGGGCAGCGGCTGCTCTGGCTCCGCCCATCGCTGTCATTGCCATCAGACTTTGGTCCGCCTGCGCGGTCAGAGCATTGACATCAATGGCATAAATGCCCACATCCGATCGGTTGGCCGACTCAATGATATCCCGCAGCATCTCGCCAGTACTGGCATCCTGGTGAAGGCCCTGTGTAAAGTAAATGACGATCTTCCGGCCCGGGAGTTTTTGCTCCGTCCGCGCGAGTGCCAGCACGCCAGACAGGGAAGGCTGAGTGTGCTGATCCTGCAATATTCGCTGTGATTCCTGCAACGCCGCGAACATTACTTGAGCAGTGGAGCGCTCCTTCGGACTAACACTTGCTCCTAAATCGTCGGTTCCTGTCTTAGCGATCGCAATCAGTCTTTTCTCCGGCCGTATGGCCCCGTCATCTTTACCGGCCATGTCGGGATCGGTCGCCAGATAAATGGCATGAGTAAGAGCGGTGCGATCTGACGTGAAATCCTGATAGAGCATGAGCCGCCCTTGAGTCTTCAAAACAGAAAACGAGAACGAGTCTTGCGGGATGATCTTAAATATCTTCCCTGCAATCTCTCGCGCATTGTAAGAAGCGGCCAGATTAAGCCGATCGAATACCATCGTCAGCATGTGGTCAGTGCCATGTTCTCCAGTCACAGCGCGAAGATTGGATATCTTGACCGGCGTGCCGCCGTCAGTGACTACAAGATCTCCCGGCCTCAGATCAGAAACTGGTCTGCCTTTCTTGTCGCGGACCATCAAGTCCAGCGTAACTTCGTTCACATTTACCACGTCGGATTCCGCCGGCGCAGTTTTCGGCGCCTCAGCCTGGCCCAGACAGAAGACACTCAGGACAGGGGCTACCAGCAGCGAAAGCGTGGCAGTTGCGACTGATCTTCGAGGGACGGAGAAACGAGTGGAAAAACGATATTTCAGCACGGAATCGCTCCACGCGCGCGCGAGTTGCATCGCGGCGGCCCCCAAATTCTGCACCGCCGCGGGGCGGTTGTAAAGCCCCATCTGGGAGCGCATTTTCCCGATTGTAAAGTTATTTATGCGGAAGACGATCCAGCGGCCGTGCCCCGGGCCCGGGGCGCTTGGGCGGAATGATGAATGGTAAGGAGCTGCTCGATCGCTTCCGCGCTGGCCGGTTTGGAGAATAAGTACCCCTGGCCGAACTCGCAGCCAAGTTCCTGCAGCATAGCCATCTGTTCTCTTTCTTCGATCCCCTCAGCCACGACTTTCAATCCAAGGTTGTGCGCGAGCATGACGATGATCCGCACGATTTCATGAGTCTCTGGGTCGCGATCCATGCCTGCAACAAAGGACCGGTCAATTTTCAAAATGTCGACCGGGAAGCGCTGCAGGCGGCACAAGGAGGAGTAGCCAGTACCAAAGTCGTCGATGCTGAGCCGCACACCCAACGCTTTCAGTTCTGAAAGGACTACCACAGATCGTTCGGCATCGGCCATGGCGATATTTTCCGTGATCTCCAGATCAATGCAGCGCGGGTCGGTTCCGGTCTGCTCGAGAATTTCACGAATCTGGGCAGCAAGGTCGGGCAGCGCGAATTGCTTGGCCGTGATGTTGGCGCTGATCGTGAGTGGCGTCGCCGAAGGAAACTGTCCATGCCAACGGCCGAGCTGTTCGCAGGCTTCGCGAAGGAGCCTGCGATTGATCGGAATAATCAGCCCAATCTCGTCGGCGACTTTGATGAACTCCCCAGGCATGACGATCCCGTGCGGGCGCTGCCAGCGACTGAGAGTTTCAAACCCTACAATTTGACTGTTTTCCAGCGAAACCAGGGGTTGATAGTGAACTCGAAATTCGTCGAGATCCAGCGCCTTGCGCAAGTCAGTTTCAAGCTCCAGCCGTTTTACGGCATCAGCCTGCATGGCGCTGTCGAACACTTCGCAGCGAGCCTTCCCGGCGCGCTTAGCACGATACATGGCAATTTCGGCGTCTCGGAGCACATCGCTGGCTCCCGCGCTCGTGTTGCCGCTAAAGGCAATGCCGATGCTGGCGTTAATGACGATTTCGTGGCCATCGAGCGTCAGAGGGAGCGTCATGCGCTCCTGAATACGCTCTGCCATGCGAATGCCGTCGCTGGCATCCCGGAGTTCCTCGGCCAGAACGACAAATTCGTCGCCCCCGGGGCGGGCCAGGGTGCTTTCGGGAACGGGCTGCTGAGCGCCGTTTGCGAGCCGCGGGCGTGAAATTGTATCCACGCTACGGAGGCACGCGGTCAGCCGTTGTGCAATCTGGATGAGCAGATCGTCCCCCGAGCTATGACCCAGACTGTCGTTAATTACCTTGAATTCATCAATGTCGATGAATAGCACAGCGAACTTGAAGTCGGCGTGTCTCCGCGAAATGACGATGGCTCGCTGCAAGCGATCGAGAAAAAGAGCCCGGTTGGGTAGATTCGTCAATCCGTCGTAAAAGGCATGACGCTCCAGCAAGGCTTCAGCGCGTTTGCGCTCGGTGATGTCGCGGTTCACGATGACCAGGCCTTTGGTCTCGCCCTGTTCGCCGGGTATGGCGCTGGATGTTGACTCAAGAACCCGCCAGGATCCGTCCTTGTGACGAATCCGGTATTCCAGGCGCTCTCCCCGCCCCGTACGATGGGCTTTCTCCGCAGCCTCAAGCAGACGCGCCCGATCGTCGGGATGGACCTGCTCGATCGACGATGTGCTGGCCAGTTCTTCGGCGCCGTAGCCCAGCATCTTTTCGTAGGCTGGGCTGTTGTAGAGTCGCCGTCCCTGCCGGTCAACCACAGCAATCATGTCCGCGGCATTTTCGGTGATGAGTTGAAACAGCTGTTCCCGCTCAGCCAGCCTGCGGCGGATCCGTTGCAACTGCAGGTGCTGATAAACCGTGTAGACGTCAAACAGAAGAACCAGCGCGGCCAGGCCGCGAACCCACTCCTTGAGATTAAGAGAGTAAAACTCGTCCTTCGGCAGATGGAAGCCGGGGAAGGTCAACGAGAGGATGCCGAAGGTCAGTACGAGAGTAACCGCGACCGCGAATCCCCAGAGCCACCACTCTCGTCCTTCTACCTGCCGGATACGAGCCGCGGTCGGCACCGTAAGCTTGCCTGTTATTGGCTCAAACATGTGATCGCCGTAAGTTCCCTTCCTGCATAGAGTTTCAGAAGCAATCCATTGGCCTCGCCGATTCGGGCGGTGCAATGGCCCAAGGGGGTGGTTACCCCTAGTTACTACCTTCTATTACCTTCTCGCAATTGGCAGAGGTACATTCCCTAACGTAACCTCGACTCATGATGAATCGCAGCCAAACAGCCGCAAATGAAAAACAGCTAAGCGAAGCGGCACGGTCGATGCGAATCGGGGGAAAGGCAATCATGAAATCGATCTTATCTACAACGTTAGCGGTGCTTGTACTGGCTGGAATCGCTGCAGCGAAAGAGCTGCCAGACGCTCCCAGCACCGTCGTGACGACGGATGCCTTCTTCGTGGAAGCTCCGGTAGCTGCTCCGATTGCGAAACTGGCGGAATCCAAGACCATCGACCTTAAGTTCTCCACGCTGGCGTTAATTTCGACCGGCAGCACCTTTGCCGACTCCTACACGACACTGTTTGCCCGCGAGAACTTCCTGGCCGGGAAGCAGGGCGTCTGCAACATGGAAGTCGAGTCCGCTTACCTATACGGCGCTCACCCCACGGTTGGCCGCGCTTATGCGGTTGCTTCCGCCAAGAGCGCCGCTTCGGTCGTTGCTGCTTACTACCTGCGCAAGCATCACAGCAAGTTCTGGAGCGTTCCGCTGGTCGCAAACTCCATTGTCAGCCTCCAGGGTGTCACTCAGAACATGAGGGCTTGCAACTAGGTTTCTGCTCCATTTCACTGCACGATCAAGGTCAAGGGGAGGGAGTGCTGCAAAGACCCTGATGTTCCTGTCACAGTAGCGGTATACGTTCCCGTCGGTGTTCCGGTCTGCGACTGATGTCCGATGCCGGTGCCGCCAGCGCAGGCGGACATTAAGAGCAAAGCGGCGACCATAACAGCAAAGAGAATCAGCGCGCTGGCCTTTTTCTTTCGGCGATTCGATCCTGCTACTAAAACCCCGAACAAACCAAATCCCTGGAACTGCATCCACACTGCGTAGATCGGTTTCCTTTTCTGCGCGGGAAGCAGAGGCATTGCATCCGCAGTTGTACCTGTCGTGCTGATCGTCACAGTTACTGTCGGCGAGTTTGAGCCTGGAGTTACCGAACTGGATGACACGCTGCAACTCGATTTGGCCGGAGCTCCGCTGCAAGCCAGGGCGATCGCACTGCTGAATCCGCCGTTGACGCCGGCGACGACCACCGAGTACGAGGCCGTCGAACCTGCCTTGATCGTGTCGCTTCTGGAGGTACTGGTAAGGCTGAAGTCTGTTCCCGTGCCGATCAATGTCACGCTCTGCGGACTACCCACTGCGCTGTCCGTGACCGTGAGCGCACCGGTTCGGCTACCGGCAGACTTCGGGGTAAAGATCACATTGAAGGTGCAACTCGCGCTGGCGGTCAGGGTGGCCGAACAGTTGTTGGTCTGGGTGTAGTCTCCCGAAATCGCGATATTGCTGATGCTCAGGCTGGCGTTGCCCTGATTCGTCAGTGTTACTGTTTTGGCCGTACTGCTAGTCCCGACTGGTGTGCTTGAGAATGCCAGGCTCGCGGGCGTGAGAGCAGCAATCGCGCTCAAGCCGCTTCCGCTCAAGACCACGCTATGGGGACTGCCTGAGGCATTGTCCGTAATCGTAAGTGCGCCAGTCCGAGTTCCGGTAGTCGTCGGGGTGAAGGTCACATTCAAGGTGCAGGTTGCGCTGGCCGCCAGGGTGCCAGAACAGTTGTTGGTTTGGGCGAAATCTCCAGAAATCGCGATATTGCTGATGCTCAGACTGGCATTGCCTGGGTTGGTTAGTGTTACCGGCTGAGCAGCACTGGTTGTTCCCACTAGCAGGCCGGAGAAGTTCAGGCTTGCCGGCGCAAGCGCGACAACCGCGCTCAGGCCGGTGCCCGTCAATGCCACCGTCTGCGGGCTTCCCATCGCGTTGTCAGTGATCGTGACGGTGCCTGTTCGAGTTCCGTTGGCGGTCGGACTGAACGTGACGCTGAAGGTGCAGCTTGCGCTGGCCGCCACGGTGCCCGTGCAGTTATTGGTCTGGGCGTAGTTTCCGGACACTGAGACATTGCTGATGCTCAGGCTGGTGTTCCCCTGGTTGGTCAGTGTGACCATCTGAGCCGCACTCGTTGTTCCCACTTGCGTGCCCGAAAATGCCAGACTGGCAGGTGTTAAAGCTACGATCACGGTCAAGCCAGTGCCGGTCAGAGCCACGCTATGCGGACTCCCCGCAGCGCTATCCGTTACCGTCAGAGTGCCGGATCGAGTCCCCGTAGTCGCTGGGTTGAAGGTCACGTTGAAGGTGCAACTCGCAGCGGCAACTAAAGTAGCCGTACAGTTATTCGTTTGCGCGTAGTCTCCGGCAATTTCAATATCGCTGATGCTCAGGCTCTCGTTACCGGGGTTGGTCAGTGTGACCGTCTGAGCTGTGCTGGAGCTCCCCACCGTCACTCCAGGAAAAGTCAGGCTTCCAGGAGCCAGAGCGGCAACGGCACCCAGGCCGGTGCCGCTCAGACTGACGATATGGGGAAATCCTGCCGCATCGTCGCTGATTGTGATCGATCCGGTAAGAGTCCCCACTGCGCTGGGGGTAAAGGTCGCAGACAGTGTGCAACTACCCGCAGCCGGCACGCTGGGGCTGCAATTGTCGGTCTCGGCGAAATTTGCCGACGACGTTATCGAGGAGATCGTTAGCGCAGCGCTGCCCATGTTTCGAAGTAGAACCGTTTGCGCCGGAGCCGTCGTGCCCAGCGGCTCACCCGAAAACTCAAGGCTGAACGGCGCAGCAGATAGGGATGCGGCAGAAGCCGGGGCGATCTTGCTGATGAAAGCGTCGGTGCTGCCGCCGAGAATTTGCTGAAAGCTTCCTCGGGAAATCGGGAAATCGCTGGAGTCCGTATTGCCGGTCACATAAATGTTGCCGCTCGAATCAACCGCCATAGCGGAAGCATTTTCGTCGCCGCTTCCCCCCAGGAACGTGGCGAAAAGCTGAGAGCCTGCCGTAGGATCGATCTCCGCCACTAGAGCATCGTTCCCGCTCGAATAAGTCTCAATCCCGTTGACGAGGTTGAAGGCACTGCTCGACGTCGTGGCCAGCACATAAGCGTCGCTGCTGGAGTCGAGTGCGATCGCCACAGGGCTGGCATAGTTGTTGGGGCCAAGGAATGTGGAATACAGCAGCGTCGCGCCGGCACTGTCAAACTTGGTTACGAAGGCATAACTGCACGCCTCGCCATAAACGGATGGATCGCAGATAGCGGTGGAAGTGAGCGGGAAGGTTCCGTCACTGAATGCAAGTCCGGTGACATATGCCGATCCAAGTGCATCCGCGGCGATCGCGTTGACGGTGGTGAAGATTCCGCTTGATTCGTAGAAATAAGTTGAATATTGCAGCGCGCCCGAACCGTTGAAACTACTGACAAACCCGACGATGCCGTCGAGTTGCGTCGTATCCGTCGCAATGTACGCGCCATTCGTCGTCGGAAAGTCGTAGGTGTTTGTGTTGCCCGCTACATACGCGTTTCCGCTGCCGTCAAGGGCCACGCCAGCGATCTGGTTCGTGGGTGACGGCCAGCAGGGAGTTCCGCCGCAGTTGTAGGCAATGTTGGCGCTGCCGCCAAGATAAGTCGAGTAAATGAGCTGAGATCCGTCCGGGCTGAACTTAGTCAGAAATCCGTAGGTACCCCAAACGCCTCCGCCATTGGGAGAGACTGACGACTGATAAGCGTTCGCGACTGGAAGATTGGTGGACGACGTATTGCCGGCGATTATCGCGTCCGACGAGCTATCGATTGAAATGCTGGCCGGGATGTCAGAACCGTTTCCGCCGAAATAAGTCGAATACAACAGAGACGAACCGTCCGCGGAAATCCGGGTGACGAATGCATTAAAGGACCCAGGATATGAAGCCTGATAGGCGTTGACCACAGGGAAGTCGCTGGACGACGTGCTGCCGGTGACATAGACCTCGTTCGCGCTATCGAGTGCGAGAGCGTAGCCGTAGTCCTGATTGCTGCCGCCGAGGTAGTCGGCGTAGATGAGACTCGAGCCCGTGGGGTCAAGCTTGGCAACGAAGACGTGGGTCGATCCCGCCGGTAGCGACCCGATGCTGGAGAGCGGGAAATCCGCCGAGTCCGTATAGCCGGAGACATAGACGCTGCCGTTGCTATCCACCGCGATCCCCGTGGGCTGATCGTCGCCACTTCCGCCAAGGTAGGTCGCGTACACGAGGGCTGGATCAATCACCGTCGTTTTGGCGGCATCAAGCGCAGCCAGCTGAAATCCGACATGCGTCGAATCCTGCAGCACGTATCCGCCTTGCACCGGCACCCGCGAGCCGTTCGACTGTTGATAAACCACGGGGCTCTGGAAATGAAGCTCGCCCGTACCTGTGTTCAGAATCAGATCACCGTTAGCGTCTATGCTGACGCTCCTCGCGCCCTTGATTTCGAATTGGATTTGGTTGGGGTTCGCTCCCGGAGCAAGTGCGAAGTCATATTCGAGCTGTTTATGATTTCCGTAATAAACGAGATCAATTCCCGGATATACATTGTGATAGCGCACGCGCGCGTAGGTGGCTACATTGGTGTGCCATTTCCTCGGATCATTGCCGATGAAATAGTTGACCCGGCCAGGTTGTAGCTCTTCGCCGACAATGATGGGGTTTGCAGCCGATCCGACCAACTTGAATTGCAGAGTGGCATTCGACGGGTGTCCGGGTTTCGCAGCTGGCACGGTCGGTCGTGCGGCTCCCGGCACGGGACGCAAGGAAAGCACCATCCCGTCTGCGGTCAGAAATGCGGTATAGCCCCTGCCGCGCGAAAGGAACTTGACCGGAAACTGGGTTTGCCCCTTGTTTTGCTCGAATGTTAACGGGAGCCCTGTATAGCTGCTGGGAACACGACCCTTCCGAGTGGCATTCGTCGTCGCCGGGACTTGGGCTTCCATTCGAGGGCTCAAAAAGAGCGACTCGCTTACAACGATCGTTGCAAGAAGTGTCAAAGCCAGAGGCTTGAAGCGCATTCCAGTGCATCTCCGTAAATAGAGTCTAGGGAGACCGTCTCCTAGCCATGGGGGCTGACTCGGCCAAGCGGTCCCTTTGAACATATGCAGGGGGCGTGCCGAAAGGTTTGGCGTGTTGTAAAAGCTGTAACTCGTGCCAGGAGCGTGACTTACGCACCCACTAACGGGATCGCCGCGATATCCGGCGAAGTGAAGGCGTTCTAATTCCACAATGCTGTCTGGCTAACAGACACTCGTGGCTTGCGAGTCGGGATATGATTCGCTATGCCAGTGACATCAAGATCGGGCGGCGGCCATGCTTGCCGTTGACGATTCAACACGGTTCCGGCCATTGTGTTTGGCTTGATATAGGGCGGTATCGGTTCGATGCAACAGGGATTCCACCGTTTCTGACGGCTCTGCCATCGCCACGCCCATGCTTATAGTGACGGACATGGTTGTCGAATCGGAAACAATCGGCTCGTTCGCGATTGCCGTCCGGATCTCATTGGCACGGCGAGTCGTTGTAGCCAAGTCGCAGCCGGGCAGGATCAGCAGAAATTCTTCCCCGCCGTAACGACCGACTCCATCGTATTCGCGCAGGTTCTTGGAAAATCGCCGGGATACTTCCAGAAGCACGCAATCGCCGGTCTGATGTCCAAACTTGTCGTTGACCAGCTTGAAGTTGTCAATATCAACCAGAACAATGCCGAGCGCCGCAGCGCTACGGCGGGAGCGAACCATTTCGCGGCGCAAAAATGCAAGGATCTCCCCGCGATTCCATACTCGTGTCAGAAAGTCATGACTGGCAGCGAATTGCAGCGCGTCGTTGGTAGAGACAAGTTTCTGCTGCAGTTCCACGATTCGCTTTCCTGCTAGAAGCCTCGCCTTCAGTTCCGCCGGATCGAATGGTTTTGAAAGAAAATCATCCGCCCCCGCATCCATTGCCTCCAGCATCTCCAGTTGCTGATTCTTAGCAGTCAAGAGAACGGTATAGGTGTAGGGAGAGCCTTCTGGACGGCTGCGCAGGCGGCGGCAGAGCTCGATGCCCTCAATCTCAGGAAGAACCCAATCAAGCAATGCCAACTTAGGACCGTCCTGTTGCATCAGGAGTTTCCACGCTTCCTTGCCGTCGCGTGCGTCCACGAAGTCAAAGCCCCACTCCTCCAGGTGCTTCGCAATCATGCGCCGATAAAATGCCGAGTCTTCAGCGAGCAGGATCATCATGGCAGAGTTTCGGAGCGGCCGGGCATAGCGGTTGCCTCTTCGGAGTTATTCCTCCTGCGATCGCCTCCCCCATCGTCGTCATGACAATGATCGGACGACGTGCCCAGCGTCCTAGCAATGATCCGGGCTAGACCGTCAGCGCCCTTCTCCAATTCCAGCGCTCCCTTCTCGATGTACGCCGCAGCCCCGGCATGTTTTAGCTTCGTCTCATTTCGCTGGGAAAGGCCCGTGAGCACAACTACCGGAATCTGCGCGGTCAGCCGATCTTCCTTCAGCGTCTTCAGGACGGCTGGTCCGTCCATCCCGGGAAGCATCATGTCGAGAAGGATGAGTGACGGACTCATCTGCCGAGCCTTTCGGATACCTTCTTCGCCGTCGGCCACAGAGATAACTTCATATCCCGCCTTCGCGAGTGTGCGTTCATATGCTCCCCGGAGCAACCGACTATCTTCGATGAGTAAAATTTTCATTGGCCCCTGACATGTACCCCAAAACAGCCTGTTTCCAAGTTCCGCAACCTTTCTTACTGGTTGAGCGGCAGAAGAGCCTGGCAAGCCGCTTCGCTGGCCGGCGCGACGCCCGTGGGCTGCACGCGGACCACTGCGTCTTCGAACGAACAGAAGGCGCGAATACCAGTCTGGTTCAACGTAACCGGTGTGCCGGTCGCATAGTACTTAGACGCCGGAGGACCACCCGCGCCAGTCGAAGCGAAGGTATAACCGCTCTTGGTGCCGGCAGCCAGAACGCTGTCAATCAGGCAAGCGGTGGTCGAGCTGGGCGTGCAAGGAGCCACGCCACCGAGAACCGTCAGTGTGGCCGCGAAGCCGACTGTCGGATAGGTGGAGTTGTAGGTCACCTGCCCAGTGTTGATGGTACGGATCGACGCGACAGCAGACGCCTCGTTGGCCGCCATGCGGGCGCGCAGCAGGTTAGGAATAGCGATCGCTGCAATGATCAGAATGATCGCGACGACGATCAGCAGCTCGATAAGGGAAAACCCTATTTGTTTCTGCCGGTGCATTTGCATGTTGGATTGCATTGTGATGTTAGTAGCCGCCGTTTTCACTTTACGAATTGATAGTTAGGAGTTTGCAACTCCGATGCCAAATTGTGATGCGAAAAATGTCGTTCCGATTCCTGCATGTAGTCGCAGCCAGCCCGAGCAGGATTCGTCAGGTTGTGTTTCAAATCCACACAAAAGTACAGAACACGAACAGGCCGCACTTCAGTGCACTTTACCGTCCGCTTCGGTGGGAATCTCTCCCTCTGCCATTTTGTTCATTTGGATGCTCAGCCAGCTCTCAAGCAGTTTGAGTTCAGTTTGCGGAATGAAGGAAAAGCAGACTCCGGCTCGGCCTTTGGCATCGGCATTCACCACCTTGCCGGCCACATGAATCAGGATGTTACTGGAGGGGAGCAGGAAACTCATTGAGACCTGAAGGTTGACGTCCACTGCCTGAGTGCATTGTAGAGCCACGCCGCCAACGCTGATGTCACTGATGCGCGCTTCAATCTTCCCTAGTTCCGAAAAACGTGCTACCACCGGAATATTGACTGGACATCGTGCCGAGCGCCGGCGTTGCAACAACATAGTGCCGTATGCCGCGCGCAGACACCGGGACACACCGTCCACATCCGAGGGTTTGTGTATGAGGAAATTCGCGCCCGACCGTAACGCACTGTGCATCTCATTGTCTTCGTTCACCACGGCGAGGATGGTTGATTTACTGTTCCACGACGATCCCCGTGTAGCACGCAGAACTCGAATGGGATTGTATGCGCCATTCCAGTCCACAATGACCGTATCAAGCCTGCGGTGAGTCACTGCATCCAGAGCTGCCGGGAGCTCGAGGCACACTTGGGTCTCAATGGCGAATGTATCCAGCACAGGCTTCATGATGCGAAGGACGTGCTGGTCGCTACTGCATAGGAGGCCGTCGAGACGGACAGATGTCTTCATAGCAATCCTTCAATTGGCATGTTAGTGGCCACAGTCAGCCAACGATGCAACCCACTGACGGCACGTAACTTGCCGTATAATTGGCCGTCTGGCAATGACTGACAACCGTGCTTCTCGTGGACTGAGTCCAGAAAGTAGACAGTGAGTCGAGATACTAGCCGTTTGCTCGCTGGGTATAACATCCCTGCTATCTCATGGTCGTCCGGACACGTCAATCCAGCGATTCCAGCGGTAAGTGTCTGCTGAGGCTCAATGAGGGCGTTTTGCTTGACTCCCGTGAAGCTTCGTGCGATAAGAAATCAGTCAGCCCTTTCGCGAAGGCTGTTAGTCGTGATGCTTGGCGCGGTCGGTCACAGCCGGTCGTTGAGTCAATCCTCCAGTCTGGTAAGAGAGCTATGGTGGCCGCGGCCCTGGTAAGACCTAAGCTTAGGGCGCAGAATCCTATCTTCGCCATCTCACTCTACGTCAAAATCACGCATCAGGAATGTCAGGACGCCCACTCGCGACGCGCTAGTATGTCTCGCGCAGTGTTGTTTGAAGAGTGTGGGTTTACGGCGGGAAAGCAAGACACTAAGGTAGGTTGAGACATGATCGCATCAATTCCCACGAAGTTGCTGGTCATCGATGATGATCCGCAAACCCTCGAAGTCATCTCCGACTCTCTGGAAGGGGAGCATCTGGAAATATCGACGGCTGATGATGCCGAGACAGGTTTCGAACTATTCCTGAAAAAGCGGCCGAGGCTCGTCCTGCTCGATTTCGTCTTGCCAAACGTGAATGGGACGGAGCTACTGGAGCGCATGATCGCGACCGATCCAGCAGTGAATATAATCCTCATTACCGGGCATTACTCCACCGAGTCTGCGATTGAAGCCATTCAAAAGGGCGCGTGCGACTATCTGACTAAGCCGCTGGACATGCGCAGGCTGCGAGATCGCATCGCCAGCGTGCTGACCGAAGCCGAGCTGCGGCACAAGACCTTGCTCCTGGACCAGGAACTCCTAAAAGCATGCCAGTTTGAAGGCATTGTCAGTCGAAGTCCCGTGATGCTTGAAGTCTTTGCCAAGATTCGCCGCGTGGCACCGCACTTCAAGACGTTGCTCATCACGGGCGCCACCGGCACAGGAAAGGAGCTGGTGGCCCGCGCGCTTCACCAACTAAGCCCTGCTCAGGCCGACCGGTATGTAGCATTTAATTGTTCCGGCCTGGTGGAAAACCTGGCGGAAAGCGAATTGTTTGGCTATGTTCGGGGGGCGTTCACCGGTGCCGGACAGGACAGGGCTGGTCTCTTCGAGAGCGCTGATCGCGGAACCATTTTTCTCGACGAAGTTGCTGAACTCTCTCCTTCAGCCCAGGCGAAATTGCTTCGCGTTTTACAGGAGCGTCAGGTGAGGCGAGTCGGATCTGCTGTATCGCGCCCCATTGATGTGCGCGTAATCGCGGCCACCAATAGAGATTTGAAAGCCATGGTTAGGGATGGCCAGTTTCGCGAAGACCTCTATTACCGGCTGGCCGTTGTCGAGATCGCGTTGCCTCCTCTGGCAAGTCGACGCGAGGATCTGCCCCTCCTTGAGCGCTACTTCGTGCAGAAGTTTTCCGTGGAATACAACAAGCCAGTTTCTGGCTTAACCAGGCGAGCTCAAAGCCGGCTGGCAACTTATCCGTGGCCCGGTAACATACGCGAGCTGGAGAACGTTATTGGCAATGCCTGCATGATGACCGAAGGAAAGTTTCTCGACGTCGACGACCTGCCGGAGCGCCTGCGAGGAGAGTTGAGTGATCAGCTCATGGCGGATGAAACCTTCCTCACGCTCGAAGAGGTCCAGAGGCGCCACGTGCTGCGAGTGTTGGACCTTGTTGGCGGCAACAAATTACGGGCTGCGGGCATCCTGGGTGTGGGTCGCGCCACAATCTACCAGTTGTTGGCGAGAATGAGGCTGGAAAAGAAACAAGAAAGTGCCTAGCTCCCTCATGTTAGATCCGCCCAGTATTGAGTCGCGACTACTGCTGGAGCCCTCGTTTCTCTGTCTCGTACATCTTGCCTCTCGTGCGAGATCGCCCGTCTGACTCAGCTACATATGTCTGAATATCAAACAGATGAGCGATTCCCATAAGTGCTTATTCCGCAAGCACTTCATCAATTTAGACTCGAACTAATACTGGCCCATAAGTTGCAAGGCTATCACGTGCAAGTGAGCTTTGTTTGCGTGCACTGCGATCTGCAGGTGACGAGAAACGAGCCGGGGGCGGTTCTCAGAATTGAGCGCCCAACCGCCCGAACGAGAGGTAGAAATGACGCCAGACCTGGCATTTGAGTGCTTGCTAGTATCTCGGGACCCGCAGGTAATTTGCACGCTAAATCGCGCGCTCGACAACCTCGCTATCTCAACGAGGCATTGTTTAAGTCCGACCAAGGCACTCAATGAGCTGAGAGTGGGCAGCGCTGACCTTGTGGTGATCGATTGGGACGAGGATCGCTCGGCCTCTGACCTCCTGCATGAGGTCCAGAAATCGGACATCACCAGGAAGAGAACTGTTCTCGCGGTTTCCGCCGTGGAGCGCCGCATCCCGGGTACCCACTTCCTGCTCAAAAAGCCGGTTACCCCAGAAGCCGGAGCCCAATCCCTAAAAATTATATATTCGAGGATGCTACAGGACTACCGAAGATACGCAAGGTATGCCGTTATGACCCCCGTAATTGCTACGACCGGCGACAATAAACTCGTACCGGTGACCATTACCAATATCGGCGACGGCGGCATAGGCGTCAGCTCGAAAGAAAGGATAGTAATCGGAGATACTCTGTCCTTCCGCATTCTGCTCCCAGCCGCAAGACGAGCTATTTACGTCGAGGCCCGCGTGCTTTGGACCCGCGAGTACGGGGTGTCGGGGTGCGAATTTGTCCGGATTCCACCGGTTGATTTGGACATTTTGCACGACTGGCTCAAGAGTAAGTGCCAAATCAAGAAGCCCTTCGTTTCCTTCTGACAACTCACTATCTGTGCTTGTGGCGCAGTTATGGCAGGTTACTGAGGTGAGTCCAAGTGTGCGGCCGTGATTGACAGTTGCTGGTCGGAGTGAACTACTGTCTTAACTACATCGTTTTGTTCGGTTCGCGCAAAACGCAGGTCGTTATGAGTAGTAGCGTCGGTTGCGACAGTAGCCAAATTGGCCGAGCAGATATCCCGCTTGTCGGGCAGGACCGAATCCTTGAACTGATTGCGACGGGTGCGCCGATCGAGCAGATTCTCAGCACCCTGGCGCGCATGGTCGAGCCCCAAGTCGGGGGCATCTGCTCGATCCTCCTCCTTGAAGAAGAAGAGAAACTCCGCCATAGCGTGAGCCCGAGTCTCCCCAAAGTACGCTTGGGCCCCATTGAAGGGATTCCGTCTGGGCTCAGCCCAGAATCGCTCGGAACCTCATCTGGCCTGGGAAAGCCGGTGATTGTTACAGACTTTCTTGTCGACTCGCGATGGGAGGACTATCGCGAGTTAGTAAGCCGCTACGGTCTCCGAGCCTGCTGCTCGACTCCCTTTTTCTCGCGTTATGGCCAGGTCCTGGGGACCCTCGCGATGTACTATACGAAGCCCGGGAAGCCGTGTGCCTCAGAGATCGAACTGATCGAGGCGGCGGCTCGCCTCGCTGCCATCGCAGTGGAGCGGTGGCAAGGCGATATGGCGCTTCGACGAGCCGCGGACAATTACCGCGATCTCGTAGAGAACCTGAATGAGATCGTTTTTAGCCTGGATGTCGAAGGCAACGTCACTTACATCAGTCCTCCCATCGAACGACTGTCTGGTTATCGGACGACCGAAATGATCGGCAATCCTTTTGCCGATTTCATCCATCCAGATGATCGCGAGTTGGTCCGAAACAGTTTCGCCGAGGCTCTCGCAGGGAACCTGAAGCCCTACGAGTTCCGACTCGTGGACAGGAGCGGCTTCGCACACTGGTGTCGAAGCTCTAGCCGGCCGCAATTTATGCGGAACCAAGCGGTCGGCCTCACCAGCGTCATCGTCGACATCACGGAACAAAGAAAGACGCAGGATGCGCTTCGGCAAGCGGAGCAGAAATATCGAACCATCTTCGAAGAGGCCGTTGTCGGGATTTTCCAGACAGATCCCAAAGGACGATACATCACCGTGAACCCGGCATTGGCACGAATGTTGGGTTACAGCTCTCCTGAGGAAGTCAAAACGTCCATAACCGACCTTTCGAGGCAACTGTATGTCGACCCCGAGCGACGGCAGGAGTTCATGTCCTTAATGGCAAATGAAGGCACCGTTCGGGATTTTGAGGTCCAGATTCATCGCAAGAACGGCAGCAAAATGTGGGTTTCCGCCAATGCCCGAGCCATTTACGAAAATGGCCGCGTCGTTGCCTACGAGGGTACGAACGAGGATATAACCGAGCGTAAGCTTCTCCAGCAGCAACTGCTGCAAGCTCAGAGACTCGATGCCGTCGGCCAGCTCGCAGGCGGGATCGCTCACGACTTCAACAATCTTCTCGGTGTCGTTCTGGGTCAGGGGGAGTTGCTGCTGGCACGGCTGGAATCTGCAGATCCGTCACGGCGACGGATTGAACAGATCTGCCTGGCGGCGCAGCGCGCCGTCTCGCTCACTGCGCAGCTGCTCGCCTTCAGTCGCCAACAAATCCTGCATCCAGTTGTACTGGATCTGAATACCGTACTCCGCAACCTCAACGACATGATGGGCCGACTGATCGGCGAAGATATTCTGATCGTCAACCGCCTGGATCCGGCTCTGGGCAGGGTGAAAGGCGACGTCTGCCAGATTGAGCAAGTATTGCTGAATCTGGCCGTCAACGCCCGTGATGCCATGCCGCAAGGCGGTACTCTGACGATCGAGACCTCAAACGTCGGCATCGACCGCGTTGCGCAGCTCCACTCAGGCGCAGGACCAGGCCAGTACACTCTGCTGACCTTAACCGACACAGGAATAGGCATGGATGAGGAAACCATGACCCAAATCTTCGAGCCATTTTTTACTACCAAGGAAAAAAGCAAGGGCACCGGGCTCGGGCTGGCGACCGTATACGGCATCATTAAGCAGAGTGGCGGATATATTTCGGTGACGAGCGAGTTGGGATTCGGGACCACATTCAGCATCTACCTGCCGCGTACGGATGAAGCGCTGGAAGCTGAAAAACCGCTGAGCTGCTCTGAGGCTTCACGCCGACACGGCGGAGAAACAATTCTATTGGTGGAAGACTCGGCTCCGCTGCGAAGCGTAACCCGTGAGTTTCTGGATGACGCTGGCTATCCGGTTCTAGAGGCCGGCAACGCGGAACTCGCTCTGGAGTTGGCAGAGAAATATAGTTCCCCGATTGGCCTGATGATCACAGACGTCGTAATGCCTAGAATGAACGGGCGCGTCCTGGCGGAGCGACTGAAGAATTTCCACCCCCGGATGAAAGTGCTTTATGTCTCGGGGTATACCGACGAAGCTGTGTTTCGCCGCGGGGTTCGGACAGGCGCGCGCGATTTTCTCAACAAGCCTTTTACGCGAGATGCATTGTTGAGCCGGGTACGGGAAGTGCTGAACGCCGCGAACTAGGCGGCCATTCTTATCGTTAAGAGCGCATGGCAAGACTATTCAAAATGGTTGATCGAGGCGCAGCATTCCGCCGGATCGACATCGGGAGACTTGCATTTTATCGGCGAGGGTCTGAAGAGGGGCGGGCGAGAGCGTTTATATTCGTTTCTTCGATTGCTTTGGTCTCTCTCGCTTCGAGGTCTACTTGGCGAAGGTGAGTGGCTTCGTCGGGTTGAGTTCCGGCCTTGAGTTCTGATTTTTCCAGAAAGTACCGCCATCCTTCGTGACGATCGCCGGAGCTTTGGGACTCCTCGAACTTTTTCAGGGTGGATTCTGCGTTCAGCTTGCCTCGGACAACTTCGACCACTCCGGCCGAACGATAGGTTCGGACGTTGTGCCGGATAATGGCGTAGGAAGCGCTAAGGTCGTCGCGTGTCAGAGAGAATCCATTCGCAGCTTGCTTGAAGGCGAGTAGCCGTGAGAACGGGATAAAAGATGAAAAGGCGATCTCCAGAGGACATCGCCTTTTGCAAGATTGGCCTGCTTACAGCGCTTGAACGTTTTCAGCTTGCCAGCCCTTGGGGCCCTTGGTTACGTCAAACTGCACCGTCTGACCCTCTTGCAGGCTCTTGAAGCCACCCGCTTGGATCGCTGAGAAGTGCACGAAAACGTCTTCGCCATTCTGACGGCTGATGAAGCCGTAGCCTTTGGCGTCATTAAACCACTTTACTGTTCCTTGTTCTGCCATGTTGATACTGGTGTTCCTTTCAATCGATTTACGCTGGAGGGAATTCGGAGGTACTGCTGGCGGTTACTGGCCGTTGAGGCGAGAACTGCTCACGACCGATTCGGTCTAACGCACAAAGCAATGCTACTCGCTAAACCCTCAATTAGCAAGCTGAATCCGCCAAGCCTTCGGCACCTGGTGGACGATCTGGATGGCAAGACTGTTCGCCGCGACGAGATGATGCGATCTTCAACTTGTTACGTTTGGACGCCCTCGCCCCAATGGTTCCGCAGGAGTACGACAAAGAGCGTATACTTGGACTACTTGACCTCGAAGACACGGCCCTATCTTGCGCCTTCGCGATTGAGAGATCGAGAGGCGTACGTTTTGTACCGATCCCTGTCCCAGAATAATTCGCTTCATGGCACCGTCGAACGGGTCAACCTGCAAAGACGTGCTTTTTGACGCGTCTCATGACGCTTCTTGCCACGGCGGCACTGGCGGCGGCGGTGTTATTTCGCTTTTCCCATGACTATCGGATTTCCGTTTGCATCATTGTGTCATTGGCGGCGCTCACCATCGCTGTTCGGAGTTTGTCCACCGGCAAGTTGGTGTGGGCGCTGATCTTCCTGCTGGTTCTAGGCATATTCACACCGTTCCGGAGCAGTCAGTTTTCGAACGTGCTCGTTTCCATTCTCGACCTGGGGACTTTGGCCCTCTTCGCTGCCTCGCCGATGATGCTCAGGGTATCTAGCACCCCGGCGGTCACGGGCGCTCCGCAAGGAAAGCTGTGATCACACGGCGGCTTATTAACCGCCTCAACGACAGGAGTTCAGCATGTCCGCAGTGAATGGCGACAAGTCCAGATTTAATCGGGAGCGCAAGCAGAAGATCGCGCACCGGCAAAAAGTTCGGGAACTACTGAAGCAGGCGCCCGCGCAGCCGAAGTCCGGCGCTCGCAAAGGCGCGAAGGCAGAGGCGGTTTCAGCATGACGACGACCGCATTTTCGCCGCTGCTTCCCGCGCCAATTCCGAACACACTCAAGCCGATCCCGAACGCGCTCAAAAAGAAGAGAGTGCTTTTGATCGACACCTCACCCGCCAAGCGCGATTTGCGGGCCGAAGTCATGCGCAAACTCGGCATGGAAGTCGATTGCGCGGCCGATATCACAGAAGCGCGTTCCTGGTGGCGAGCCGCTTTGTATGACCTGGTCCTGATCAACGCGTCCAAGGAACTGGGGCATCGCGACAAGTTCTGTGAAGATATTTACGGCGCTACGCCTCCGCAGCAGGTCGCGTTTCTGGTAGGTCAGCCTGAATATCTGGCCGCCTCGCCGAATGCAGATGAAGAGCCTATGGTTCCTACGGACGACCGACATGGCTTCAGCAGGGACGTTCGTGCCGCTCTAGCCGCCGATCTGGAAGATCCGCCGCAGCGCTGGGGAATCCTGGAAGCTTCGCGGCGCATTTCGTCGGTTCGTGCTGCCTCCAACGCTCGGGTCCGGGCAATGCGGGACAGGCCTGCGCCGCCGCGGGATCCTGAGGGCCGCCCGTCGAGACGGAGCGCCGCATCGATCACGCTGGATGATCTACTAAGAGAGGAAATGCGATGAAGAACCTTTACGTCGGAAATTTGCCCCACAGCACAACCGAAGCCGAACTGCGAAACGTTTTCGAGGCGCACGGAGCCGTGGAAAAAGTCAGTCTAGTTACGGATCGCGAAACGGGCCGCTCGCGTGGGTTTGCGTTTGTGGAAATGACCAATCCAAGCGAAGCTGATAAGGCAATCGCCGCGCTGAACGGAACTGAATTAGGCGGACGGGCATTGACGATCAACGAAGCGAAGCCGAAGACAGACCGTCCCAAGGGCGGGCCGCGTTTCGGCGGCGGGGGTGGTGGTGGCGGGCGCGGTCGCGACGACTACCAGGGCCATGCGCGCCAGCCGCGCGAACCGCGCTGGTAGGAATTCGCCTAGAACAGCAGTCCTGACGGGCCAGCAACATCATTGGCCGAAGATTCACAACAAACAAATTTTGGAGACACCGTATGCCACGGGGCCGATCAACGTTTACCAAGCGTCAAAAAGAACAAACACGTCAACAAAAACAACGCGAAAAGGCGGAACGCAGAACTCAGCGAAAATCTGAGAAGCCCGCTGAAAACAACCTGGATGAGATGGCCGAGTTGCGCGAACACGCTGCCGCTCAGGCCGCTCTATTCAACCTGGGTGTAGAGGAACCGCGTCCCACCGAGAAGAACATCGCCGGCGGCGAAAAAGGGACCGGATCGTAACGCCGTAGTCTTCATTGCATCGCCGGAAACTAACGTTTCCGGCGATTTGGTTTTGGAACTCTAGACTTTTGAAACTCCAGACTACAAACTCTAGACGAAGATTTCTCCCGGCAACGCGGTCAGCGTCCTCGATGCGAGCGTGTTCTGACTCACGCGCTTCGGTTGCTCCGGGTCCGCGGGATTGGCCTGCAGCCGTTCGATGCGTAACTGCAGAGTGCGCTCGATATGCCGGAGTTCAATCACTTCGGCCGCTGCAACCAGCGTTGTGGCGCGTCCCTGCAGGCCGGCGCGTCCCGTACGTCCGACGCGGTGGATGAAATCCTCCGCCATCTTTGGCAAGTCATAGTTGATGACGTGCGCGACATCGTCCACGTGCAGGCCACGCGAAGCGATATCGGTCGCCACCAGCACCTGATAGCGGCCTTCCTGAAACCCACTCAAAGCTCCGTTGCGCTGCGATTGTGACCGGTCGCCATGAATCATGGCAGCGGAGAAACCGTCGCGCACAAGATCCTTGGCCAGTCGTTCAGCACCGCGTTTGGTGCGGGTAAAGATCAGGGTTTGGCCCTTTTCCGCGTAGAGCAACTGACGGAGCACATCGAGCTTCTCTCCCGGCCGCAGTTCGTAGGCCGTAAGCTGTACGCTCTCCGCAGGCTTGAGCACTGAGCCCAGAGCCACGCGCACTGGATCGCGCATATAGTCGTTCACCAACGCCGCAACCGACTGCTCGAGCGTGGCCGAAAAACAGAGCGTCTGCCGCTTCTGTGGCAGCGCCGCGAGAATACGCCGAATTGCCGGCAGGAATCCCATGTCGAGCATGCGGTCGGCTTCGTCGAGAACAAGTATCTGGAGGTGTCGCAGGTCGGCAAATTTACGGCTCATCAGATCCTGCAAGCGACCCGGTGTGGCGATAACCAGTCCTGACCCCGCGCGCAGAGCCTGAATCTGGGCCCCCTCGGACACGCCGCCGATCACGAGCGCGGCCTTGCGCATTTCTTTGGTGCGCAGCTGCTCGTACTGTTCGTGAACCTGCATGGCCAGTTCGCGCGTCGGCAGCAACACCAGTGCGACGGTATGAGCCGCCGGCTCGCGCTTCAGAATCTCAATGAGAGGAAGTAGGAACGCCAGAGTCTTGCCGGTGCCCGTCTGGGCAGTACCGATCACGTCTCGGCCTTCAAGTGCGGGAGGAATTGCGCGTTCCTGGATGGGTGTGAGGTTGAAAAATTGAGCTGCCGCCAGCTTCTGCTGCAATGCAGAAGACAGGGGCAGTTCGGAAAATGTGGTCATTCGATTTGGTTCTTTCTGGAGGGGCTGCTTCTCATACACTCCGACACACGTCGGGAATCCGCGCCGCTCACATTTGGTTTTTAGATTTGGCGCTAACTAAACGGCGGGCAGGAAAGGCGGAGATGAATCTGATCCAACGAGGGACCACCGCGTCACGAGCAAACCGTGGCAAAAGCGTCAAGAACAGTATACCAGAAAGGTAACTTCTGAGTGCTCGGAGTGATTACCAAAGTGTCATCACCATGAAGACCCTGCTTTCGCCGTCTGGATTGGCGCCTGGCGCTTCTATTGGAGGACGTCGAAAATGCGAGTCACTTCTTGGGTGACGGGGAAGGCGATCGAGTTCCACTTTCGCGGCGAGCGCAGGTAGTCCGTCTTTGAGCGCGTCAGCAACACCGAGGGCATTCTCTAAATACTGTCTCGCATTCTCGGTATTACCATTCTCGATCCACCCGAGCGCCTTGTAGAAATACGATCGCTGCAAAGCATCGCCCTTAAGCTCGATCGAACTTCCGGTCCCTTCGATCAATCTTCCCTGTGCATCCAATAATAGAAGTTGGTCATCTGCAGGCCCTTTAAACTGCCCGGATTGCTCCTTCAGAAATGAGGCTGCTTCCAAGCGCTTTCCCAGTCGCCTCAGGGAGAAGTAGCTCAGCAGGATTGAATTTGCGGAACGCGATTCATGCGGGCGTTTGTAATAATCGAAGGCAGCGACAGCGCTCGAGTAGTCCCCATCGAGAAAATAACTCCATAAGATGTCGTCGGCATCCTCAGACATCGCATGATTGTAGATATCCTGTATAACCGACATATCATTCCATGGGTTCGACTTGAACTGGTCTTGCTCCAATGATTCCGCTATCCCAAATTCTGTTCGGGCGTTCCGAAAGTCTCTCTTGAACAGGAGGGTTCGGCCAAGATCTTCATGGGAAGAGGCGTTGCTGGGCTTGACTTCCAGTCGGTGGCGCCGCATTTCAACGGCACGGTCATAATCTCCCCGTGCCAGAAAAAACTGAGCGAGTTGCTCGAGGAGGCCATCCCGCGTTTCTTCGTCCTTTGGTAGTCGCGATAGTTCATCCTCCGCCCACCGCATTCCGCAATCGACTCCCGCGCGACATAGGTATAAAGAGAACGTCGCCGCGTCATCGTCCTGAGCTCGAACGAGGAGATCACGAACTTCCTGAGTCGAAGCGGTAATGATGGCAGTGTCATCCTGCTCGCCATGGCCTACAGCCTCATAGAAGCTGGCCGGCGAATGCTCTTCGGTCCATGATGAACTGAGGAACGACGTACGGAGGTAGTCGGGGTGAACCCAGATTCCCCCGATGATATGCGCGGGCGCGAGCCCGACGTTATCTTGCTGGCCGGTCTTGACTCGCCCCTCCGATCGCTCGGAAAACTGGCCGTCGAAAAACAGCTTGCCACCCATGGCGACCAGCCGAACGGAATACCTGGAAGATTCTTCCCCTTTTTGCGGATCCAGTTTAGCCGGACGGGTTTCAATATCGTAAGTGTCACCGGGACCCGGCGCGATCTTCCACTCTTCACCCTCCCCGTTCTCCTGATCGAATCGAATCCATTCGCCCTCAATGCGCGGCTCAGCGATGGGTTTCTTGAGGTCTGCTTCGGTATAAAGGGGGCGGATACTCACCGCCGGAGTGCAGCCGGAAAGGACGGAGGCAAGGGCGAGAACCAAAATCGCCGGAGCAATCTTCATAACTACGGCCGCGAAGGTCGCGGAGAAATTCAAACTGAGCTCTAGGAAGCCGAAGATATTTGGTGTAGAACGGCCGAGGCTTCCTGAATCACTTCTGCCTGAACTGGGTCGAGTTGAATCTCCGCCGCCTCTTCGAACGGAGGCAAGGTCCCCAGCGGGCAGTCCGGCGCCAAATACGCCAGCTTCTGCTGCATGATTTTCTTGCCATACTTCTGCATGTAGTGAACGATGGTCTCGATGCGGATCTTGATGCCGCCAGCCGGCTTGGTCGAATCGAGGTCGCCGAACTTGAAGAACAATGTTCCGGTCGCTTCCACGATTTTCTGCGTCGGCGTGTAGGTCGGCTGATCCATGCCGCACTCGTAACTGGAGAGCCGCACTACGCAGGTGATCCATGGGCAACGCGCTGCGAATTTTGCTCCCCACATAATCTCGTTGGTGTTGCTGCTGTAGGAAGAAGTCCACACATCCTGGATGTCGAACGGGCTCTTGATTCTCTTTTCGCGCAGGTCAGCTTCGAAGAGCCAGTTCATCAGGTCTTCATCACCGGGAAGATACTGTAACCACAGAATCGGATATCCGTGAGCCTGCAGGTCGCCTTCAATTTCATGGCCGATGCCGGTGTCCATGTGATAGGGGCGCGCAAGCACCAGAATGCATGGCTTCTGATTCATCGCGCACCAGGTCAGAATGTCGCGGCTCTGCTTTCGGGCTTTGTCAGTGAAAGCGTCGAGTGCCTCGAATCCGGCCTTGACAGCGCGTTCGGTCTCTTCCAGTTCAAGATTGAAAACATCTTTGAGCGAGCTGTGAAGTTGCTCCAAAACCATATGACGATCGCCGAGGCTGACGAATGGCGAAGAATAGACAATGCCGGCCTCGCCGAAAACGTCACGTTCTTTGAGGAATCCAGCCTTGATATTTTCCGGGCCTGCCATGACGCGGGTGCAAGTCACCGTGTCGACCACATGCCCATGCAGGATCGAAGGCAGCGAGTGAATCATCGGGCTCAGTAGAATATCGATCTTCTTTTTTTGTCCGAACACCAACTCGCCGTAGTGCCCGCTGATGGCTTTGACCGGATAACAGCAATCGACCGTGCCGCGTCCCTTGCCGAACTCGCGTCCCTGCTCTTCCGAAGTATCGGAGCTGAACACGATATTCTCCGACTCGATGCCGATCGAACGCAGGAAGCCCACCCAGAACTGGTGAGTCGTCCAGACGTTCAGCACCTTCGGAATTCCAACGCGCACCTGCGACCGGTCTTTAGGTGGCGACGCGGCGGAACGCTTCTTTGCGGACCAAATCGGCAACGTTGGGAAACGCATTCTTAGTCTTCTCCATCCCGACCTTGATAACCTTCATCTCGTTCAGATCTTCCACCAGTCCCTTGGGGCAGGAGTTGTTGACGATGACGCGCTCCCAGCCCTTTTCCAGAGGGACCTTGCTCCACTCGCGGCCTTTGCCGCCGTCGAGTTCCACGTCGATGAAGCTGCGCTGGCAAGTGACAGGGCACCAGTGACAGACGGTGTCGACCGAGGTTGCGGTTTTGTAGGTCAATCGCTCGATGGCGTCGAAGCCGCGGAACTTGCTTTGTCCGCCCGCATCCCACCAGTCGAGAGCGACCAATGCCGCTCCGATCGCGCCGGCTTCACCCGAGTAAGGATGCACCACAACATCTGCATCGGGAACTTTCTTCAGAATGAAGTCGACTTGGGTCTTTACCACGGCGAGATTCTTGTGCGTCCCGCCCTGCAGGATATACTTCTTGCCGACCGACGTGAGGTTGTTCAGGCCACCTGCATATATCCAGACATTCAGCGGCAGAATCGCACACAATCCCGCTAGAATTTCCTCCGCCTGCCAGCCCTTGCGCTGTTGATTGACGATGTCACTCTGCAGGAAAACTCCGCATCCCATCGAGAGCTGCGGCATGGACGTCGCCTTGAAAGCGCGGTCCGCCATTTCACTCATAGGAATGCTGAAGCGCTCGGCGATTCCCTGAAGAAATGCGCCGTTGCCTGACGAACATTGCGAATTCAGCCGGAAATCCGTTACTGCACCGTTGTTGAGGAGCATGATCTTCACGTCAACGCCGCCGACGTCGCAGATGCAGTCCGCATCGGGGAAGTAGTGCAAGCCAGCGCTGGCGTGAGCGATGGTCTCGACCACCGGACAGTCCGCGCCCAGAATATCTTTCAGCAGATCCTTGCCGTAGCCCGTGATGGCCAGACCGAGAATCTCTCCGTCACCCACGGCGTCGCGAATTTGACGGAACAAACTTTTGGCGTCGTCGATGGGATTCCCGCGGCTCAGTGCGTAGCAGGAAAACAGCAGCTCTTTATCGGGCGACATACAGACTGCCTTCGCTGTCGTCGACCCGAAATCGCAGCCCACTACGACGGGGCCGAGCTTGATTGTCTTGCCGAGCATGGGGAGTTGGACTTTCGGGCGCCGCCGGATTTTCCCGGGGTTGACTGGGCGCCCGTTCTCACCTCCGGAGGCAAATCCGTTGCCATTCCCATTGCCATGCCCGTTACTCTTGGCGGCAACCGGGGCGCTGCTTCCGTTGCTGCCGGGCGTGGAATAGCGCTCCAGAAAAGACTTCAGCTCGGCTTCTTCTTTCCACAGCCCAGCGCTGCCCAGCTTTTTCTTTTCTTCGTGTTGTCCTTCCGCAATCCACCATTGCAGCTTCGACGTGCCCAGGTAGGTACCGACGGTCGGCGAATCTCTCAGACCGACCTCGATGCAGCCCTGTGCGGCATAGTAGAGAGCATCGTCGGGCACGCGGATAAACGACTCCGGATCCTTGTCCTCCGGCATCTCAACCTTGCGTTCTTTCCACAATTTCGCCAGGTGATACCGCCAGGCTTGCTGCAACCCTTTGAAGAAAAGATTCGGTCCGCCCAGCAGCAGAATCTCAGGCAGCGGCGTGTTGCCGCGGGTCAGCGTCGCTAGGTTTTGATACACCACCGCCTCAAACAGCGAAGCGATGATCTCCTCCACGGAGACCCCAGCCTTCAGCAAAGTATTGGAGTCCGCCTCGGCGAAGATGCCACACTTGCTGCTGATCTTGTGCAGGGTGTAACCGTCATAGCCCATCTGAGAGAGTTGATCGGTTGCAATCTCCAACTTCCGCGCCGTCTTCTCGATAAAAGTTCCAGTGCCGCCGGAGCACGCGCTCTGCATAAGCACTTGCTTGCTCTTGCTGGGGCCTGCGCCACTGAAGAAAATCGTCTTCATGTCTTCGCCGCCAATTTCGCTGACGAAGCGCACATTGGGATGAACTTTCTCCACCGCAGCCGCAACCGCGACCACTTCCTGAATCACTTTCCCGCCGACCAAGGGCGCGATCAACCCGGCGCCGGACCCCGTAAAGAAAATGCGATCAACCTCAGGGCTGAAGCCGTGATCCTTCTCCAGGCGGTTCAGGAAATCCAGAACCTTCTCCGCTTGCTTGGTGTTGTGGCGTTCGTAGGCCTGACCTAGCAGTTCCCCGGATGGCCCGGCGATCGAGTATTTGCAGGTCGTGCTGCCCACGTCGAGGCCCGCAATCTTCCCTGTGCCCCTCGGCCGATCCTGCACTGGTTTTGCCAGCGAAGCATCTGTCTCGAGCGGTTGGATCTGGATGAAACCTTCAGCCATAGATCACCTTTGAGAGACTGATCTCGTCTCGGTTCGCGGTGCGCGTTTGTGCCAGTCCTTAATTCACTTCGTGCTGTTGCGTTATGCCCGCGCCAGACCTTTGTCGTAGGCCAGATGAGCCACATAGTTGGCAGCCCCACCGGCGTAGGCGCGGTGTGGCACAAAATACGTGGCCTTGCGCGTTTCCGGATGTTTCGCTTCGTAGGCCCGGATGGCCTTTTCGGTCAATCCGGTTTTTTCCATGACGGCTTCGAACTCGGCATGGGCTCGCTTTTTCGCTTCCGTCAGGATCATCTGGCAGCGCGAGAGCGCGTGCACTTCCGCGTCACCCTTGACTTCGATCGGAGCATAAAGCAGGTCGGGATATTTCCCGATGACGTTGGCCATCGATCCGACGGACATGGTGTTGGGCATGCACGAATACGGCGACAGCTCGCAGATCATGTGTGCCGTCTTGTGATGATAGGAATGCAGCGCCTTGCCGATCAGCATGTGACCTTCGCCGCCGCGCAATTGGAAGTTATAGAACGGCTCCGCCAGCGTTTTGAGTTCTTCCTGGTCGGGCAGTTCGTGTGGCAGGTTTGCCAGCGCCTTGCGGAAGCGATTGTACGTGCCACGATAAATGCGCTCCAGCGTCTGCAACATAAAGTGCTGGGCCTTCGGGTGTTTGCTGGTGCTGTGCCGGGTCTCCAGTTTGCGGATGGTCGGATGCATCAGGTAATGCAGCCACACCGCGACCGGGGGCGCGATCACTTCCGACTCTTCCGACTCCAGCCAACGCTTGATGTTGTAGTTGCCGTCGCCTTCGTGCGTCTGCAGCCAGAACTCGCCAGTGATTTTGACTTTCGCCTTCACGCGCAGATGGTCGACCTCAATGTCGTCCCATTTCTTGCGAACGCCGCGCAGCGCCTTGGTGAAGTAGTTGCTCATCAGATGCCACGCCATTGTCGAGTATTTCTTGCCGCGGTCCGGCCGGTGCAGGAATACGTCGTACATTTGTTCAACGCAGGCGCGCAGCACCTCGTCGGTCTGCCCTTTGTTGACTTCGTAGGGACGAGTCAGGTACTCGAGATCCGTCACCACGTCACCGCAGAGGATCGACCAGACAATGCCTAGGCTCATGGGCATGTTGATGTCGAGACCCCCGCCATTACCCGGCCCCTGGTCAAGTTCGTCTTGCGCCAGCAGGAATAGCCGGAAGTCACGCAGCCCCAGTCCATCGAGGGCCATGGCGTAGGACTCGTGATATTGGCCGAAGCGGCACGGACCGCAAGCGCCAGCCGTGAGGTAAACGAACTTTTTGTTGGTCTCGTCCTTGCCGTGATCCTTCACTTCCTTCTTCAGGAAGTTAACCAGGCTTCCGGTGGTGAAGATGGTGGGGCAGCAAGCTCCGGTATCGATCAACTCCTTGCCGGCGTCAAGATCTTCGCGGGCGATGTTGGGCAGCGGCTCGGCTTTGTACTTCAGGTTGTGAAGTGCGCCCTGCATCATCCGTTCGTGCTTCCACGTAAGGCCGCCGTAGAGAATCGTGGTTTCGCTCCGCTGTTCGCGCGTGAAGGGACGGGGTTTGTAAGCGCTGTAGTGGTCCATGATGGGCAACTGTGCCGCTTGTGCCATTGAGTTTCTCCTTGAACTGCCGAACTTGAACTACCTAGTTTATTCCCCCAGGGAAGCTGCTGCCGGGATTTTTATCCCACATCCATAGTCTCGAACGTCAAGGCCGCTGTCGGCGCCAGTGTTCCCGATGTGTCGTCCCAGTAACGGGCGAGTACGGGATGACGCAGACCGTCGTGTCGAATGCACTGTATCACCAATACGAAGAACGCTGCTCCCGCAAGTTGCGCGAGGATCGGAACATGCAAAGCAGTGATCAGGCTGTAGCGATCTGCCAGCCTCCCAATCACCACCGGTGCAATGGCCATGGAAAACAAATTTACGAACAAATAGTAGAAGCCTAAAGCTGTCGCGTGTCCGCGTGGCGGAACCAGATCGTGGATCGTGGCGGTCAGTGGCCCATGATACCAGCTTAGGAAAAATGCCCCCAGCCCAAAAAACAGCAAGAAGTGAATTTTTCCGTTAGCGTGTAGCGAGAAATAGATTGCCGGGGCGGCCAGCACAAAACCGATCGGGACTACGGCGGCTCGTCCCCAGGTCCGCCGCGTCGCCAACTTATCCGACAGGTAGGCCCCAGTCCCGATGCCGAGGGTTCCGCCCAGTACGATCGTCAGGCCCAGAGCAATGCCTGCCTGAGCCGCGCTGAACCCCTTGTACTCCTGGATCAGGTCAGGGCCCCAAGCAACATAGGCGTATCCTGCGAAGCTGCAGAACCATCCACTCACCAACAGCGCCTGGAAAGCTGGCACCCGTAACAACTCTCGGATGGGCATCGACTCCTTTGTCTCGGTGACTACTGCCTTGGGTAGCCACAAGGAAGCGAGGCCGAGCGCGATTCCTGGTATGCCGACCATGAAAAAGGCGAAGCGCCAGCCGAACGCGGCCGCTATAATTCCGCCCAAGGCGATGCCGGTTGCGCCTCCGATGAACATGCCGATGTCGAAGGCGCCCTGCACCCGGGCCCGCACTTCCTTCGGGAAAGATGCGGTGATCACCGCCGCTCCCGCCGGCGTGTATGCCGCCTCCCCGATGCCCACCATCCCTCTTGCAATCAGCAAAGAACGGAACGATCCCGCGAGTCCGCTGAAGAAGGTCGAGCAACTCCAGAACAGGACGCCCGCGCTTATGACTGCTCGTCGTGAAATCCGGTCCGCCAGCATACCTAAAGGGAAGCTGGCCAGGGAAAGTACTACGGTGAATGCCGTCGCCAGGTAGCCCAGTTGCACATAACTAAGGCTAAAGTCGTGACGAATAAAGGGAAACAGGGCGAACACGATCTGCCGGTCAACGTAATTCACGAAGTTGATCAGCATCAGAATCGAGAGCACTCGAAACTGCTTGCCTGTGAAATCAGAAAGTTTCATCTCGAGATGCTCAACTCGCTAGTGCTTCCTGTCGCGACAGAGACAAGTGTCAGTCTCATTTGATTCGAGCACTCCCACGATACTCCTGCTCAGTCGATCGTGCAGATCGATGCACCTGTTGTATAAGCACTTGGAAAGGTGGCCGCCACCGGCACTCTAAATGAAGTACAGCCCAGCGAAGGACGGCGCAAGCGACAAAGTGCGACATCCTGCGTCATACCAAGCAAAAGGGAAATAAGACACTTCCCACGCGTTCCCTCGGGAATATAGCACCATTGTCCAACGAGCCATATGGGGAATTGCAGGATCGAAGAGCTACTATGCCACACCTCTCTCCCCTGCCTGAGATTGAACTCAGGGGAATCTGGGGAGTATCCTTGCGCCACTCCGCAAGCCGGACTACTGGAGAGGGAGGACGATGGCAGGGGAGGATACGGAACCACGACCGACGGCTCAAGACCGTCTTAGCAATGACGCCCCAGCCAACGACCGCTTGGACTCCTGGAAGGAGATTGCGGCTTACCTCAAGAAAGAGGTCCGAACCGTCCAGCGCTGGGAAAAGACCGGGGGGTTGCCGGTACGCCGCCTCGCCCATGGGAAGCAAGGCACCGTGTTTGCCTACAAGCCCGACTTAGAGGCCTGGTGGCGCGAAAGCCAGACCAAACTCGACCAGGAGCAGGAAAAGCAGGAAGAAGAAAAACGGGGCTCGGGCGACGATTCCTCGGGAGCGAATGTCGTCGCGACGGACCTCACCGCAAATCAAACGCAAAGAAACCCGAGTGTCCGTCATCGAGCTGGCAGGGTACGCGCGCTAGTGTTTCTACTGGCCAGCGTAGCCATAGTGGTACCGCTCAGCATCTACTGGCCCAAGATTCACGAACGGATATGGCCCCCAAAGGCCAAGGTAGTCCTCGCAGTCCGTCCGTTTAAGAACATGAGTGGTGATCCCGGGCAGGATTTTATCGCGGATGGATTGACCGAGGAAATGATTACCCGCCTTGGGCAGCTCCATTCTGACGAAATGGGAGTCATCCGCCTGAGTCCGGCCTACGCCTCGAGCGGCCTCGACCGTATCGGCAAGGATGTCCGTGCCAATTACGTTCTCGAAGGCAGTGTACGCGTCTCCGGAAAGCGGGTAGCCATTACGGCGCAGCTGATTAAGGTCAGCGACCAGACTCAGGTCTGGGGTGAGAGCTACGAGCGCGATTTGCAGGATGTGATCATCATCCAGGATGAGGTCGCGAGCGCCATCGCAGGCGGTGTCCTGAATAAATTGCCTCATGCGCAACCTCTCATCCGTCAGGTTAATCGCGAGGCCTATCTGGCGTACCTGGAAGGACGCTACTTCTGGAACAAGCGCACGGAAGAGGGTTTCGCCAAGGCGATCACCCTGTTCCAGCGATCGATTGAAATTGATCCAACCTACGCGCCCCCGTACGCCGGTCTCGCCGATTGCTACGAACTGCTGGGATCAGCGCCCTACTCAACCTTGGCGCCCAAGGAGGCGTTTCCGAAAGCCGAAGCTGCGGCCCGTAAAGCCCTCGAACTCGACAGCACCCTGGCCGAAGCCCACGTACCGCTCGGCTATTCGGAGTTGGTGTACGAATGGAATCTTCCCGAGGCTCGCAAGGAGTTCGAAAAAGCCCTGCAACTCCGTCCCGGATACGCTACGGCTCACCAGTTCTACGGCTACTACCTCACGGCCATGGGCAAGCCGGACGAAGCGATTGCCGAGAGAAATAAGGCGCTCGATCTGGATGCGATAAGTCCGCTGCTGCACTCGGCATTGGGCGAGGCGTATTACCACGCGAGGCGGTTCGATGTCACGATCGACCAGAACAAGCAAGCGCTCGAATTGGATCCCAGCTACGCCATTGCGCTGGTCAACATCGGTCGGGCCTACGAACAGATGGGGATGCACCAGGAGGCGCGCGCCGCCTTCCAAAAAATTCTGACGGCGGCTCCCGATAACCCTGCCATTCTTTCTCTTATGGGCCACGAGTATGCGGTCTCGGGGGACAAGGTGAACGCTAACAGGAGTCTGGCTAAGCTGAAGGAAGTCGCGACCAGGAAATACGTGCCTGCAGTCTACTTCGCCGTCATTTATACCGGCCTAAACGAGAAGGATGAGGCTTTCCGCTGGCTTGATAAAGCTTACGAAGAGCGTTGTGAATACCTCGTTTACCTGGGCAGTGAGCCCTTGGCTGACCCTCTGCGCGGCGATCCTCGTTTCGCTCGCCTTCTAAGCCGCATCGGATTGAACTCGGGTGATAGAGTTGCTGTGCTCCATACCCCCTGAATTCCGGACAGCTGCAGGCCGTTGGGATATAGTTCAACTGGAAATTACAGGAAGTGATGAAGTGAGTTCGCGCACAAGCACGCTGCTTTCGAGAATTTGGCTGGATGCGGTCACACTGCTGCTATTGCTGGCCGTTATGGCTGCTGCGAGTGGATGCTCCATCAAGAAAGTCGCGATCAACAAGCTGGGCGACTCGCTCGCTAGCGGCGGTACGACTTTTACCTCCGATGACGACCCTGATCTCGTCGGAGAAGCTCTGCCCTTCAGCCTTAAGCTGATGGAGAGCCTGTTGGCAGAAAGTCCGCAGCACCGCGGGCTCTTGTTCGCCACCTGCAGCGGCTTCACCGAATACGCTTATGTCTACGTTCAGGTACCGGCCGAGGAAATCGAAAATCAGGATCTGGCCAAGGCCGATTTCCTTCGCACTCGCGCGCGCCATCTTTACATCCGTGCTCGCAACTATGGACTCCGCGGGCTGGAAGTCAGTCACCGCGGTTTCGCCACCGAACTTCGCCACGATCCCAAGGCAGCCGTGCTCAAGGCCACGGTGAAAGACGTTCCCCTGCTGTATTGGACGGCTGCTTCCTGGGGTGCTGCCATCTCGATCTCCAAAGACGACCCTGAAATGATCTCCGATCAGCCGATCGTCGAAGCGCTGATTGACCGGGCGCTGGAACTCAATCCAGATTATGACTTTGGCGCGATCCACAATTTTTTGATTACCTACGAGTCTGTGCGTAGAACGGCGAGTGGAGATTTCGCTCCGCGCTCGCGAAAACATTTCGAGCGTGCGGTCGAACTCACGTCGGGGCAAAGCGCCGCACCCTACGTGGCTCTGGCCGAGAACGTTTCGGTGAGCAAACAGGACTCCGACGAATTCGAATCCTTGCTGAAGAAAGCTTTGGCGGTAAATCCGGACGCGCGGCCGGAGTGGAGGCTTACCAACATCGTCATGCAGCGGCGCGCGCGCTGGCTGCTATCGCGTGAAGACGAATTATTCGTGAAATAGAGTTGAGGTGCTGCTTGCGAATGTCCATGAACGTTTCGACGAACGTTGCAGTGACGAAAAGCGGGTGGGTAATTCTCGCGGCAGCGCTGCTGGTGATCGCGCCCTCGCACGTATCGGCCCAGACGCGAATTCGGCTCGCAACTCCGATCCCTTCCGGAACTTCTTATCATCACAGCCTGCAGGAGATGGGGCAGAAGTGGACGAAGGCGACCAACGGCGCCGTTACGCTTACGATTTACGCCGACGGTGTCATGGGGAGCGAAGATGACGTCGTCCGACGGATGCGCGTCGGCCAGCTCCAGGCCGCGGTACTGACCGTCTCCGGGCTCTCCGCAATCGATCCTTCCGTGGGTGCTCTGCAGAAAATGCCGCTCGTCTACCGGTCGCTGGAGGAAGCGGCATATGTGCGCGGCAAGTTGGCCCCGGAGATCGATCGCCGCTTCGCGGAGAAAGGATTCGTCGTTCTCTTCTGGGCCGATGGCGGCTGGGTCAGGCTTTTTTCAAAAGAGCCGGGAATGCTGCCGCAGGACTTCAAGAAGATGAAGATCTTCGTCACCGCGGGAGACGTGGCCCAGTCCCAGCTGTACAGGTTCGCCGGATTTAATCCTGTGCTGCTGGAATGGTCGGACGTGCTCACCAGCTTGCAAACCGGAATGCTCGACGCCCTGCCGACGATTCCCTTGCACGCTGATTCGAACCAGTTCTATCTCTCCACCCACCACATGCTGGAAATCAACTGGATACCCCTTGTAGGAGCACTGATTATCACGAAGAAGAGTTGGGATGTACTGCCGCAGGCCCAGCGGGATGCCATGTTGAAAGCAGCTGCTGATTGCGGCCAGGAATTCCAGACGAACAATCGCAAGGAAAATCAGGAGGCGATCGAGGCCATGCAGAAGCGTGGTCTTCAGGTACACCCGGTCACCAAGGAAGCCGAAGAAGCATGGCGCCGCTTCTCGGAGAATCTGTATCCACAGATTCGCGGCCACATCGTTCCTGCCGACACCTTCGATAAAGTCATGCAGTTGCTCAACGACTATCGCGCTACTCAAGGAGCACCCGGAAAGTGACCGGTGAACTTGTCACTTCCGTGGATCCGTTCGATCCTGGTAATTCGAATTTCTCTTCTGGAAAAAGCCGGCTGAAAACGGCGGAGAATAGTGTGGTCTCCGTGGCCCTGTTTGCCATGGTCCTGATCCCGCTGGTCGAGAGCTTCCTGCGCCGGACCGTTCATGTGGGCATCCCTGCTTCGACCACGATCGTGCAACACATGGTGCTCGTGGTCGGAATGCTGGGAGGCGCAATCGCAGCGCGCGAAGGCCGTCTGCTTGCGCTCTCGACCCTCGGCGAGACCGCTCTGCGTGGGCGCTGGAAGAGCATCGCGCGTGTCTTTACCAGCAGCGTGTCGGCTGCTATTTCAGCATTTCTGGCCCTTGCTTCCTATCAGTTCGTTGCTACCGAGCGTGACGCGGGAACTATCCTGGCTTTCGGCATCCCGATCTGGGTGGTGGAATGGGTGCTTCCGCTGGGGTTCGCGATCATCGCAATCCGGATCCTTCTTCACGCCTCAGAAAAGAAGGAGTGGACGCCACGAGTATTAGCGACGATTGCCGCCGCCCTACTCGTCGGAATCGTGATGATTTGGCCGGGTAGTCTTCACCACTTCGTCCCGATTGCAATGACAATCTTGTTTGTGGCTTCGGTGTTGGGTATGCCGGCATTCGCGACGCTGGGCGGCGCGGCACTCATTCTGTTTTGGGGAGCAGATCAGCCCATCGCCGCGATCCCCATCGCCCAATACGCTCTGGTAACGAATCCGATTCTCCCGACCCTGCCGCTCTTTACGCTGGCCGGATATTTCCTGGCCGAGGGCGGAGCGCCCAAACGCCTGATCCGAGTCTTCTATGCGATGTTCGGGCAATTCCGCGGCGGTCCGGCAATCGTGACCGTGCTGGTGTGCGCGCTCTTTACATCATTCACAGGAGCCTCTGGCGTAACGATTCTTGCGCTCGGCGGCCTGCTCATGCCGGTGTTGATTGGCGCCAACTATTCAGAGAAAGACGCGCTCGGTTTGCTGACGGGATCGGGGTCTCTCGGATTGCTGTTGCCTCCGTGCCTGCCCCTCATCGTCTACGCGATCGTGGCCAAGGTTGCGATTGGACAGATGTTTCTCGGCGGACTTGTTCCAGCTTTTGTCATGATGGCGGCGACCGCGATCTGGGGTGTCCGGCGGGGATCGGCGACTAACACCACGATAAGGAAATTCGAATGGAAAGAGGCGCGAATTGCATTGTGGGAGGGCAAGTGGGAACTCGCCATGCCGCTTGTGGCTTTTGTGGCGCTCTTCAGTTCTCTCGCAACGCCGGTTGAGGCAGCCGCGATCACCGCGTTCTATGCATTTTTCATCGAAGCGGTAATCCACCGTGATCTACACATTTTCCGCGATCTGCCGAGAGTGATGGGCGAGTGCGGATTGCTCATCGGGGGTGTTTTGCTAATCCTCGGAGTATCGTTGGGCTTCACGAACTATCTCGTCGATGCCGAGGTTCCGGCCAAAGCCGTTGCTTGGACGACGGCGACTATCCACTCTCCGTTTCTGTTCCTGCTTCTGTTGAATATATTTCTTCTCGTGGTTGGCTGTCTGATGGAAATCTATCCTGCCATCGTGATTGAGGTTCCGTTGCTGGTGCCTCTGGGAGCGGCGTATGGAATCGATCCCGTCCGACTCGGCATCATCTTCCTGGCAAACATGGAACTGGGATATCTGACTCCGCCCGTCGGCCTGAATCTCCTGATGTCCTCGTATCGCTTCAAGAAGTCGGTCCCGGAGGTCTTGCGCTCGGTCCTGCCGGTGGTGTTTGTCCTCAGCTTGGGAGTTCTTTTAATAACGTACATTCCGGCGCTGACCACGGCGCTACCGCGATTATTCGGTTACTGAATACACCTGAACCAGAATGTCTATGCGGCATGGATAAGAATTATGTGAGCTGCCAATTTGATACGGGGGGCAGGTTCTTGATTGAAGAACTGGCGGAGAGTGAGGGATTCGAACCCCCGATACCCGTTAAGGTATGCCGGTTTTCAAGACCGGTGCCATCAACCACTCGGCCAACTCTCCGCTCCGGACCTCGAAGACGGACCGTCCATGCCCAGTTTACAACAGCCGCGATATTTTCCCGGTGATCTACCTGTCGCGCGGCGACGAGAACGCCCTGGAGTGAAACTCCATCACTTCGTCGAAGTGAGACATGAAGTAGGTGAAGCTGTGATCCCCGGAATAAGCGTGATATTCATGCTTCACGCCTTCCTTGCGTAGTTGCTCGTGCAACCGCGCAGCGCCTTTTTCGAAGCCGAAGTTGTCTTCATCCCCGCAATTGAAATAGATTGCGAGACTTCGCAAGCCTGCAGCGTTCCGTTTCGCCAGAACAAACGGGCTGTTGTCGTTCCAGTGGGGGACGTCGATCGGATTCCCGAAGACCGGCGTCAGCACGCCCGCCAGGGGTGTGCCGGTTTGCGAAGCGGCGTCCAGTTCCTGCGGAGACTCGTCGATCAGCGCGGCGCTTTGCGCGCTTACGGCCGAAAACAATTCAGGATGGGCAAACGCGAACCGCAGCGCTCCATAACCGCCCATGGAGATTCCGCTGATCGCGCGTCCGTCGCGGACGGGGTGAACGCTGTACTTGCGCTCAATGTGTGGCATGAACTCCTGCAGGAAGAAATCGTTATAGCGCACAGACCCGTCGGCCGAGTTGATGTAAAAGCTGCGACGGCCCTCAGGAGCGACCATTAAGAAGTCGCCAATCTTGTGCTGCTTCCGCAAATCATCGAGTAAAGTCCAGACGCCACTGTTGAACAGTGTCTGTTCGCTATCGCCCAGGCCATGCAAGAAATAGAGTACGGGATAACGCTGCGGAGGCGTCTGCGCGGCTCCTGTAGCATATCCGGCGGGCAGGTAGACGCAGTAATGAACAGCGCGCTTCAGTATCTTGCTGTCCAGAGCGCTGCAATCGATCCGGCTCTGAGCGGCTGCCGGGCCGGCGGCAAGCAGCACTGCCAGCAAAACTAGAAATACTAATGTGGAAACAGCCGCCCCCGGCTGTCCATGCCGAGCACAGCTCGGCTGCTTTCCTCCAACTCGGTGATGGTGCATGCAGCCGGCGAGCTGCACTCGCATGGACAACTGGGGGAAGCTGTACCCACATCGAAAATTCGCGATGCCTGCCATGCAGTTCATTTGTGTCAACTACTCGTACCGCAACGCCTGTACGGGATCAAGTTTTGCGGCGCGTCCAGCGGGATACAGGCCTGAAACTAAACTCACCACGAAAGCGAAACCGATGCTAAACACAACCAGCCATAGCGGCACTGCCCAGAAATGTTCAGGTGGCAGCGACTGGCTTTTCAGCCAGATGTTAGTTCCGAAGTTGATGATCTGGCCAATCGCCCACCCGAGCACAACGCCAATGATTCCGCCGAGGATTCCCATGGCTCCCGCCTCGGCGAAAAATAGCAGCTTTACGTCCCGGTCGCTGGCGCCAATCGCCTTCATGATGCCGATTTCGCGGCGGCGCTCGAGAATTGCCATGACCAAAGTGTTAACGATTCCGATCGACGCAACTGCTAGCGCCAGGCTGCCGAAAATTCCGAGAAACGCATACAAGACTCGGAATACCTGCTGCAGACTATGACTCGCGTCGAGGATCGAGAACGTGCTGAAGCCCATCTTTTTGATCGCGTCTTCCACCGCTTGCACCTTCGAGGGATCTTTCACGCGTGCACTGATGGACGAGTAAACCGGCTGATCGCTCGCCGCCTGCGCAATCTCGCGCAGGTCGGTAGGCTGCATCACATGCAGGTTCTCCGCCAGGTTCAAAGGCAGGAAAACTTTGGCGCGGGTGGGGCCGCGCATGCTTTCAGGATCGAGATCCGAGATGCCGATGATTTTGAGCTTCTGCTCCCGCGACACGACGGAATATTCGGCGCCGTCGTCCGCAGCCTCACTCGGGCGCAGCGGAGGCTTCGGAGTAGGCGCCGCCTCGCGTTGTGCATAACGCATCGTCAGCTCCTTACCAAGCAGTGGCTTTGCCAGTTCCGCGACATTGGGCTCAGGTGAACCGCGAGCGGGGGTTTTCCCCAACAACTCTTCAGCGAAGGATTTCTGCAGAATAATTTCGGCCGCGGTGTCAGACGAAAAGAAACTTCCCTGCATCCCATCGAAGGCGTCATTCGATTTCGCCGAACTGGGCAGCGCCGAGATCGTGGTCAGGTGCGGTTTGTCTTCGTAGCGCAGTTCAGTCATGAATCGAATGTCCGGATAAGCCTCGGCCACATTGGGCAGGCGCTCGATCTCCTGCCGCGCGCGCTCGTCAAGAATGCGGCTTTCGCCTGGAAGTGGTCCGTTACGCTCCTCCTCGCGACCCCCGCGCTGGTCACGCCGTGAAGAGACGAAGACGGTATCGAATAGTCCCGACTTCGCCAGCCGCCGCGAAAATAGCTGCTGCAATCCGGTGCCGAGCGACAGCATTGCCACGAGAGAGGCTACGCCCACGGAGATGCCAATCGTCGTCAGCGAATTTCGGAGCACGGATTCGCGCAGATTGCGCAGGGCGAGCTCGGCGAGATCGGGAATCTTCACGACTGCCCTCCCTGTACGTCGACGCGAACTGCTGTTGGAATGTTGGGCCGGTCGTCAACCAGTTTGCCGTCCGCCAGAAAAATCAGGCGTTGAGCGTAGCGTTCCGCAAGCGCGCGTTCGTGCGTGACCATCACCACAGTCATCCCAAGCTGTCGGTTGAACTCACGAACCATCTCCATGATCTCGGTCCCAGTATGGCTGTCGAGATTTCCCGTCGGTTCGTCAGCCAGAAGAACCTTTGGACGGTTGATCAGCGCCCGTGCCAGAGCCGCGCGCTGCTGCTCTCCACCGGAAAGCTCGCTCGGGCGATGGTGCACTCGCGCCCGCAGCCCTACGCGCTCTAAAGCCTCCTGGGACAGTTTCTCGCGCTGGCTGCGGTCAACTTCAGCAAATCGCAAGGGCAGTTCGACATTTTCCGCCAGAGTCATGCTGGCGATCAGATTGAAAGACTGGAAAACCATGCCCACAACGCGCAGCCGGTACTTCGCCAAATCTTCGCGCGAAAGCTTTGCCAGGTCGCGATCCTGAACAATCACGCTTCCCGAAGTTGGTCGATCAAGTCCCGCAATCAAGTTCAACACCGACGATTTTCCCGATCCTGAACTGCCCAGCAGCGCTACAAACTCTCCGCTCTGAACCTCGAGCGAAACGCCATCGACGGCGCGAATCACGGTTTCGCCCATTCGATAGTGGCGGCAAAGATTTTCACTCCGGATTGCGATCGTGCCAGCCATGGCGGGAAGTACCGGGGCAGTCGACATGGAGCTAGCGCACTTCTCCTCGCAGAACCTGCAGCGCGTCCGCTGACTTCCCGCTGCCGTTCTTGCCGTTACTTTCGCTGCCATTCGCTGCCACGGCATCGCCTTCGCCCGGAGCGAGAAACAGGTTGTTCTCCACGCCATGTTGCCGCGTATATAAGTCGTAATAGCGGCCGCGCGCGGCGTAAAGCTCTGCGTGCGTGCCGCGCTCGACGATTCGGCCCTGTTCCATCACCATGATCTGGTCGGCGCGGCGGATGGTTGAAAGCCGGTGGGCGATCACAAACGTCGTGCGTCCCTGCATCAGATATGAGAGGCCTTGCTGGATCATGTGCTCCGACTCGGAATCAAGACTCGATGTCGCCTCGTCGAGAATCAAAATCCGGGGCTCTGCCAGAATGGCGCGGGCAATGGAGATGCGTTGCCGCTGGCCGCCCGACAACTTCACTCCGCGTTCCCCTACGACCGTCTCGTACTTGTCGGAGAAGGATTCAGCGAACTCGTCGACGCGGGCGATCCGGCAGGCGCGCATAAGTTCCTCCTCGCTTGCTTCGGGCCGGGAAAAGGCAACATTCTCCCGAATCGTACCGTCGAATAAAAACGACTCCTGCAGCACCACGCCAAGACGCGTGCGGAAGGAGTCGAGGCGCACCGTGCTCAAATCCACCCCGTCCACACGGACCGTGCCCTTGGTCGGAACATAAAAGGCTGAAATCAGGCCGATCGTCGTTGATTTACCCGAGCCGGAAGATCCTACGAGTGCTGTAACCGTGCCTGGTTCGGAGCGAAATGAAACATCGTGAAGAACCTCGTGTTCGCCGTCGTAGCTAAAGTTGACGTCATCAAATTCGACTGTGCCGATGATGTCCGGCAGCGACACGGAACGCTTCGGATCATGATCCTCCGGCCGCTCCCGCATGATCTCCTGCGTGCGCTCCAGTCCTGCCAGCGCCTCGGTAAGCTGCGTACCGATGGATACCACCTGCATGATCGGCGCGACCAGAAAGACCAACAGAAAGTTGTAGGAAAAATAACTGCCGGGACTCAGAGTACCGGCTGTCATCTGATGTCCCCCGACGTACATAGTGGCAGCGCCGACCACACCTAACAACACGCTGGCTGAAAGGCTCATTAGCGACGTTGCTGTGAGCGTCCTCATGACGTTATCAAGAAGATGCCGAACGCCGGCGCCAAAAATGGATTCTTCGCGTTCTTCAGCGTGATATCCCTTGATTACTCGTACGCCGCCCAGCGATTCGGTGAGCCGTCCGGTGACCTCAGCATTGATCTTGCCGCGCTCCCGGAAAATGGGGCGGATCACGGAGAAGGCCCGATTCAGCGCCAGGGCAAAGCATCCCAGGGACCCGATGGCAATCAGCGTCAGCGGCGCGCTGATGCGAAGTAGCAACACCAATGCAATCCCGGCCGCGACGAGCCCGCCGGTAAAATCCACCAGCCCTGTGCCCAGCAAGTTGCGAACGCCTTCGACGTCGCTCATGATGCGCGACACCAGGGCCCCTGTTTTATTGGCGTCATAAAACGCAACGGGCAAGCGGGAAACATGTTTCTGTACTTCCTGACGAAGTTCCGCAATCAGCCGTTGCGCAGCCTTTGAGAGCAGTTGGGTCAGAGAAAAAGACGTCACGCCCTGCACGAGTGTAGCCAGCAAGACCGCCAAAACCAGAGGCCGTAGAACGGCCGTGTGATGCTTACCGACGACGTCATCAATGAGAAACTTCGAGGAATACGGCAAAACAAATCCAGCGAGCTTATTGATCACCATCAACACGAATCCCAACGCGAGCAGCCTGCGGCGCGGGCGCATTAACTTCCACACCTCGGGCCAAACGGCCTTCAGGCGCTCGATCTTGGCGGGTTTCGGTGCGTCTTTGGCTGGAGAACTCAATCGAATGTTTGACTCCGCGCCGTCTGGATTCGCTTCTTTATTACTGCATTGTCACACATCCGGCTGTGACACGTCCGGTGCACCCGTTGTATGCTCGGGGCGTGTCTCGCCCGTCGCCTCCGGAGCGTTCGCCGACCCTGGGATTGCTGCTGGGCCTGCTCATAACGCTGTCCGCCGTGGTGGCTTATTCGGCGTACATCACATGGCAGGTGACCGGCCTGCGCAAGTTGCAGACCGAAATGGTCGACCGCAACCGCAAGGATTCTCTCCAGTTGTTGCGCATCCAGAACGACTTGAACCTGCTTGCCGTAGCCATGCGCGACATGGTAAGCGGGGATGAGCCGTATCCACTGACCGCGTGGTCGGCGCAGTTTCAACGGATTCGCACCGACCTGGACGACGCTATCCGCCTGGAAGCGGGATTTGCCGCCGGCAGCCGCACCCCCGAACAAAGCGCGTTTCTCAGTGGAGCCTTCACCCAGTTCTGGGATGCCGTTGACCGCGTCTTCGCCCTGGCCGGTAACGGCAAGCAAAAAGAAGCGCGCGACCAGATCCAACTTTCGCTTCAGGAGCGCCAGGCTGCTCTGAGCACCGCCGTCGCACGATTGCTGGTGCAAAACAGCGAAAGCGAGGAGCAGGCAGGCCAGCGCATCGTGCAGATTTATGACCGTGTGCAGCGCCAAGTTTATGTTTTTCTCGCGGCGACCCTGCTTGCGATTCTGCTCAACGGCCTTTCGCTGATTCGGTGGAATCGCCGCCTGTTCGCGCGTCTTGCAGAGATTTCCGAGCGCCGCAGCGAACTGGCGCAGAAGCTGATCGCGACTCAGGAATCCACTCTGCGCTATATTTCGCGCGAGCTGCACGACGAGTTCGGACAGATCCTGACCGCTATCGGATCGATGCTCCGCCGTGCGGGCACGCATGCGCCGGAAGGATCGTCGTTGCGCGCCGATCTGCAGGAAGTCCTTCAGACCGTTCAGACAACGCTCGAGAGTGTTCGCAGCCTCTCGCAGGCCTTGCATCCCGTCATGCTCGACGAGGCTGGACTTGAGAGCACGCTCGACTGGTACATCCCGACCGTGGAAAGACAAACCGGAATTGCCATATCCTATGAGAAGCAGGGCCAGCCGTTTCCTGTGGATGGCGCTCCTGGGGTGCACGTCTACCGCGTGCTGCAGGAAGCGCTCAACAATATGGCGCGGCATTCTGGCGCCAAGCAGGCGTGGGTGCGACTCCGGTTTCTTGGCGATGCGTTAGAGTTAGAAATCGAAGATCATGGAGTCGGATTTACGGAGCGTCCGAACCAGCCTCCGAACAAACGTCCCGGCATTGGCCTGGTCGCCATGCGCGAGCGTTCCGAATTAATGGGCGGCCAGATCCGTTTCTCGCGCCCGGTGGAAGGGGGAACACTGGTGCAACTCACGATTCCCCGAGAGAAAGTCGAGTCTTATGGAAAAGAAGATCACAGTCTTGCTGGTCGATGATCACAGCCTGGTGCGGCGCGGTTTTCGACGCATGCTCGATGATGAATCCGACATGCGAGTCGTCGGCGAAGCCGGCGACGGAGAAGAGGCCATCAAGCTTGCCAAAGAGTTGCAGCCTCAAGTCGTAGTGATGGATTGCGCTCTGCCCCGCATCAATGGGTTGCAGGCGACGCGCGAGATTATGGAGGCTCTGCCCGGCATCGCTGTCCTCATGCTCAGTATGCACAGCGAGAACACGTGGGTGCGACAGGCCGTCGAAGCCGGGGCCAAGGGATACATTCTCAAAAATGCACTGGAGCTTGAACTCGGAGCGGCCATCCGCAAGGTCGCTGCTGGAGGGACGATCTTCGATCCCCAAGTCGAGCAACGATCGGAGCTTAAGGGCGAGCGCAGTTCATTGACGCAGCGCGAACTGGAAGTTCTTCAGATGATCGTCGACGGCAAGTCGAACAAAGAGATTGCGACGGTACTCGATCTCAGCGCTAACACGGTCGCGGTTCACCGCGCCAACATCATGAACGCGCTGGGCATTCACAAGACTGCGGAACTGGTCGTCTACGCGATTCGCGCCGGGCTGGTGAACGTTCCGTGAATCGCCGGACTTTCTTGGGAACTATGGCGGGGCTGGCCTCGTCATTGAAATTTTCGGGGATCACTGCTCTAGCCGCGCCCGCAACGCCTGGTTTTCGCTTTACGGAAGTTGGCGCCCAGTCCGGGATTCAATTCCGGCACAACAGTGGAGCGTTTGGCGGGAAATTTCTTCCCGAGACCCTCGGTTCCGGCTGCGCTTTTCTTGACTTCGACCGTGACGGCTGGCAGGACATTCTTCTCATCAACGGCGCTGACTGGCCCGGCCACAAGAAAACGCGATCCACTCTTCGCCTTTACCGCAACAACCGCAATGGAACGTTCAGTGATGTGACTGTGCATGCTGGCCTCGACGTTGAAATGTACGGCATGGGAGTCGCTGTCGGCGATTACAACAACGACGGCTTTCCCGACATTCTTGTCACTTGCGTCGGACAGAACCGCTTGTTTCGCAACACCGGCAAGGGCACATTTGTCGACGTTACTACGCCCAGCGGACTAGGAAAACGCGAAGGATTCAGCACGTCGGCATTGTGGTTCGACTACGATCGTGACGGCCTGCTCGATTTGTTTGTCTGCAACTATGTAAAGTGGTCGCCAGAGCACGACGTCTTCTGCAGTCTGGACGGGAAGCATAAATCCTATTGCACTCCCGAAGCCTATCGCGGCGAAACCTGCTGGCTCTTTCACAATCGCGGCGACGGTACCTTTGAAGACGTGACGGCCGCTAGCGGAATCTTCGACAGCAGCTCCAAGTCGCTGGGTGTCGCGTTCATCGATGATGATCGCGACGGCTGGCCTGACTTGCTGGTCGCCAATGACACGCAGCCGAATAAGCTTTATCGAAACCAGCGTAACGGCAAATTCAAGGACGTAGCCGTGGAAGCTGGGCTCGCCTTCAGCGACGAAGGCAAAGCGCGTGCTGGCATGGGAGTCGACGTGGCCGACTTCGAAAACTCTGGGTCCCCCGGAGTCGCGATCACCAACTTCGACAACGAGATGATTGGGCTGTATCGCGCCACGGGCAAGGGTTTTGAAGACATCGCCGCGCAGACTGGAGTTGGCGTGGCGACCAGGAACAGTCTCGGCTTCGGCTGCACTTTTCTCGACGTCAACCTTGATGGCTGGCTTGATTTAGCCGTCGCCAACGGACATATCGACGAAACCGTGCGCAATATCCGCGGCAATGTCGGCTATGCACAACCGCCGCAACTTTTTCTGAATGGTGGAAAAGCCGGCTTTCATGATGTCGCGGCTGAGATCGGCAGTGGCTTTGATCAACCCAAGGTCGGCCGCGGTCTGGCCTACGGAGACTTTGATCGCGATGGCGATCTCGACCTGCTGCTCACCACAAATAACGGGCCCGCATACCTTTATCGCAACGATCAACTGGCCGGGAATCGCAGCATCCGGTTTCACCTGGTCGGAACCAAATCAAATCGGGATGGGATCGGTGCGGTCGTTCACATCACGGCCGGAGGCATCACTCAATCGCGCGTGGTCAAAGGTGGATCCAGTTATCTTTCACAGTCGGAACTGCCGGTGACTTTCGGCCTGGAAAAGCGCGACCGCATCGATCGCGTCATGATCGACTGGCCAAGCGGCCGGAACGAGGAATACAAAAACGTGCCGGCTGGCCGTTGCTACGAATGTACGGAAGGGAAAGGAATCGTTCCGCTGGACGGCTATTGAGCAAGGCGCCTACTGAGCCGAATCGTGCGCCGTCCTACCTTGTGGAATGACGGTTCCCGCCGCCGCTAGATCGATCTGAACCGAATCGTCCACCCGCAAGAATAAATTGCTCGGGTTCTTCATTCCCCACTTCGCATAGGGAACTGTGAAGTGAATCATGGCCGTCCAACGGCCCGGTGCCATCTCCACCTCGGCAGGAACCTCGATCTCTCGATCCACGCCGTGAATGCGGAACATTCCGTGGATCTTGACGGAAGATTTTCCCTGAACCGCGACGGCGCCTTCCACACGGTCCGGACGAAACGAGATCTCAGGGTACCGCTCACTCTCCAGCACTTCTTTGTGCATCTTGCGGTCTCGCATTCCGCTTCCACTTTCGCCGCTCTTCGCACTGACCACAATCTCGCCGGCAAGTTTTCCTGATGACGGCTCGAACTGCAGGGTTCCATGCTCCACTTGAAAAGTTCCGCGCACCGTATGCAGCGCGTCACCTAAAGTGAACTTCACGGAAGTTTGCGCGGGATCAACCTGAAGAGTGCTTTGCTGAGCCGCTGCGGAAAGGATCGTCAAACCCAGCCAAGCAAGAAGTCTCGATCCATTTTTTGCCCTGCGAGTTGTCGCGTCGGTCATTATTGTGATCGTGGCGTGAGCAAAGTCATGCCGTGAGTAAACCCCATCCCAGAGTAAAACCGTCGCGCACCAGGTGCAGGGGCGGCAAGGCTCCGACATGCAGCGCCACCAAACGACGGAAAATTTCCGGATGAGTTCGGAAAACCTGCAGAGTACGCCGCTGCAGCCGAGGGCGTTGATCAAGATTCAGCATCATCCTGGCCATCCATCGCGGGCGCTGAGCGAGCCGGCTATGTTCAATCTGATAGCGCTTCAGGTCGCCGCATTCGAAGCAATCCGCCAGCGCCACCGCCTGCCCGAAGGCCATGCCCAAGCCTTCTCCGGTGATGGCGTCGACCGTCCCCGAAGCATCGCCGATCAGAGCCACATTCCCGCGCCAGACGCGCCTTAGCTTGCGGTTGCCGGTCAACGCGCCTCTTTCGGCGGAGACTGTCTTAGCTCCACGCAATCGCGCGTTCAGTGCGGGTAATTCACGCAGGCCTTCCTCCAGCCGCAGGCCAGGATCGTGCGATGCCAGCGCCACGCAGACTTGCTCTCTGTTCACTGCGATGGCATAGCCCTGGCAACGATCGCCCCAATACACTTCCATGTGGTCGGTCCAAGGCCGCATGAGAAAGTGGCGCCGGAACGCATAACGCACTCGAGACTTGGGGCTGGCGTCAAGGCCGGCCCATCGTCGCACGCGCGAATTTAATCCATCCGCGCCCACGATCCAGCGGGCGCGAACGCAACCCTCGCCAAGGTGAACTCCGTCCGCGGAAATTCCCGTGACCGCAGTGCGCCACAGAAAATCAGCGCCTAACTGCGCCGCGCGTTCCATCATGACGCTGTGGAGGATGGTGCGGCGGACCGCGAGCCCACACCCACCCGCCGGAAATTGCGCCTCCGCTGACAGAGACGAAGAAGAGTGCAGAAAGCGAACACCGCGAAAGGGAAAGCCCTCGGTCAATCCCAGATGAATTCCCAGGAGTTCCAGTGCCTCCAACCCATCCGGCAGAAACCCCTCGCCGCAGGCCTTGTCGATCGGCGGTTGCGCTGCGTCTGCGAGCACGACGCGAAACCCGCGCTGCCGGGCTGTAATTGCGGCCGCCAGACCTGCCGGGCCGCCACCAATTACAAAAACATCTGTCGCACTCGGTACAACTCGACTCATAGCTGGCGGTCTACCACTTCAGCAGCAACAACTCCGAACAAAATCCCGGGCCCATCGCCGCCAGTATTCCCAGAGTGCCCGGCTCCGGCCGCCGGTTGCGCATCACATCTTCCAGCACAACCAGTACCGACGCGGACGACAGATTTCCGACTCGCTTCAGGCAATCCCACGAGGCATCGAGTTGCCCATCGTTCAAATCGAGCGCGGCGGCCGTAGCTTCGAGCACTTTCGGCCCGCCCGTGTGCAACACCCAACTCCCAATATCAGTGCGCTTATGCCCGTGATCGGCAAGAAATGCGTCCATATCACGCCCCAGATTCTCGCGAATCAGCACCGGAACTTCAGGGGAAAGTGTGATCTGGAATCCCTTTTCCGTAACTTTCCACCCCATCATCTCCTCGGTGTTGGGATAAAAGATTGACCGCGTCGCCAGAATCTCCGGACCTGTACTGTTCAGTTCGTGCCCGGTGACGATCACTGCCGCCGAGCCGTCGGCAAATAGTCCCGAGGAAATCAGATTGGCCACGGAAAGATCGTCCCGCTGTATGGTTAGCGAACACAGTTCCACCGAAACCAAAGCTGCCGCCTGTCCCGGGTACGCGCGCACATAGTCCGCACATCGGGCGATGCCGGCGGCGCCCGCCACGCAGCCCAGACCAAAGATAGGCACCCGCCGTATGTTCGTCGGCAGCTTCATCTTGTTGATCAACAATGCGTCAATCGACGGACTCGAGATGCCGGTCACCGAAGTAAAGAAAAGTGCGCCCAGAGAGCTTGGCTCCAGGCCGGCGTGGTGCAGCGCACGGCAGAGTGCCTGCTCGCCCAGTTCCTTCGCGACCTCGATCCAGATATCGTTGGCCTGGCCCCACGTCGTAATGTCGTAGTACTTCTCAGTTGGCAAGGCCAGGTAGCGGCCTTCCACCGTTACATTGCGATGCAGGCGCGCGAGCAACTGCGGATTCCGCAGCCGGTCACCCCAATAGGCCTGTAATTGTTCCAGCAGAAATTTCTGTGAGTAGTAATGCTTAGGGAAGGCACTTGCGGCGCTGGCGATTTTCATAGGGTTAGGATGCAACACTGAACTCCCGCACATCATATTCCCGGGATCAGCTTCCCGGGATCGTTACTCACAGACACGCAGACGGAACAAAGACTGCAATTGCCAATGCGCTCGCGCCATGGGGATATTCTCGCAATGCGCACTACCGGATTTGTCACGCGCATGTTAAATCAAAATTCGATCGCTGCCGTCTCCCCATTGCCCACTCCGTGAAACTCACTGCGTAAGCACAATCGACGTTGGAGTGTTCCCCACGTTGGCAGTTCCGAGTGACGCCAAGGTGCCGCTACCGCCGTCCAGGCTGAAGGTCTGAATTGCGGCCGCGGAAGATTGGTTCCCGACGAACAGATATTTCCCTGCGGGGTCGGTGGCGAGGGAAATCGGGTTCGAATTCGACGCGAATGGCGAATTAGTGAGCAGAGTGAGTCCGCCACTCGTGCCGACTGAATACGCCGCAATATTCGCAGATCCCTCATTCGCCACATACAGGTACTTGCTAGACGGATCCACCAGAAGCGCCAACGGCGAAGCGTACGCCTCGCCGAGCGGCGAACCTGACAGTTCGGTCAGCGTGCCGTCCGTGTTGATCGTAAACTCCGAAATCGAATTGTCCGGGGCGGCATTCGCGGTATAGAGGAACGATCCGCTGGAGTTGATGGCCAGTCCAAAGGGACTCTCTCCGACCGGGGAGACTTGAAGGAGTTGCGTGAGTTGCCCCGACGCAACGCTCCAGGTTTCGACTGCCCCGCTTGGCGACCCCGATCCCGCCACGTAAAGAAAATTTCCCGAGGGCGCCAGCTTCATGTTGAGCGGAGAGATTCCGATTCCAAATGGAGAGCCCGACACCTGCGTCAGCGCCCCGCTGCCCGAATCGATGGAAAAAACCGAAACGTTATTCGTGCCGGAGTTGCCGACGTACAAGAAACTCCCAACCGAGTCCACTACCAGAATAGTCGGCCCGATGCCCCCTGGCACTTGCGTGCGGGGCGTAACTTCCGTGAGGGACCCATCGCTCGCTATCATAAACAAGGAGATGTCACTCTCGGCAGAGTTCGCGCCATAGAGAAATTTCTTCGACGGATGAATCACCAGCGACTGCACTCCCGGGCCCGCGGTGATTGGACTCACCGACAACACCGTCAAAACGCCCGAGGCCGGATCCTCGCGATAGCCGGCAATCTCGCTCGCCGCCGGAAGCGACGCATACAAAAAATGACTCGTGGTCTTGCCACAACTGACAAACAGGCCCAAACTCGCGCAAACCAGCAACAGGGCCGCTGTTTTCTTTAGCATCTGTGACTCCTGAGAGAAATCTCGAAGCGAAAAACTGGAAATCTCCGGCCTGCCCGGCTACGGTCCCGGGCGAGTGTGGTTCCAGGCAGTAATTAAACACCTATCATACGGGACATGCCATTTTCGCGCACGCGCCAATGGATCTCGATCTGTTTGAGGTTCGCATCCTTGACCCCCAGGCTCCGGGCCCGCACACGTGCTGCGATGCTGGATTTCCACATCGAGGTTGCACCGGCCCGCCGGCAGCGTCGCGCAATCCAGAACGGATATTCCGCAAGAAAACCCCAAGAGGAGTGAAACTGCTTCTCAGTGCGCAGGGCTTGGACGAGCGCCTCGCGGCGGAGAAGTGTGGGGCAACGCCTCATCCTCGCCACCGCGCAAAGCCAGACGCAGACGGTCAAGGTAGACGTAAACCACGGGTGTGGTGAAGAGAGTGAGCATCTGGCTTACGGCCAGGCCGCCGACAATTGTGATTCCCAATGGCCGGTGCAACTCTGAACCGGTGCCGTGACCCAGGGCCAGCGGGAGACCTCCAAGCAGCGCGGCCATGGTCGTCATCATGATCGGCCGGAAACGCAGGATGCACGCATCGTAGATGGCTTCCACAGGTTTCTTGCCTTGCGTGCGCTCCACATCGAGGGCCACGTCGATCATCATGATCGCATTTTTCTTGACCAGCCCAATCAACAGGATGATCCCGATGGTCCCTATCACGTTCAGTTCGTTGTGCGTCAGAAGCAGCGCCAGCAGCGCTCCTACGCCGGCTGAAGGCAGCGTGGACAGGATTGTGATGGGATGAATGTAACTCTCATACAGCATGCCCAGCACAATGTAGACCGTGATCAAAGCGGTCAGAATGAGAATCGGCTCGCTCGAGAGCGAACTCTTGAAAGCTGCTGCGGTTCCCTGAAAACTGGCCTCGATGGTCGGCGGGAAGCCGATGCTGCGCTCGGCATTCTCGATCGCCTGTGTCGCTTGTCCCAAAGAAATACCGGGTGCCAGGTTGAACGAGATCGTCACTGAAGGCACCTGGCCCTGATGATTCACTTCCAGAGGAGTGTTCGACGGCTCATAGTGAGTGAAGGCGGCCAGCGGTACGGCCGTCCCTGTACTCGACCGCAGATAGATATTCTGCAGTGCCTCGGGAGTCTGCTGGAATTGCGGAGCAACTTCCATGACCACGTGATACTGGTTCAGTGGGCGGTACATGGTGGAAACCTGACGCTGTCCAAACGCGTCGTAAAGCGCGTTGTCGAGGGTCTGCGGAGTGATTCCCATGCGGCTTGCGGTGTCGCGATCGATTACAAGCTTAGCCTGTAACCCTTTGTCCTGCTGGTCCGAATTTTGATCGCGCAACTCCGGCAGCGTTCTCAGCTTGTCTAGCAGGCGGGGCGCCCAGTTGTTGAGGTCCTCCAGATTTGCGCTCTGTAGTGTGTATTGGTATTGCGCGTTGCCCCACCGGCCGCCGATGGTGAGATCCTGAGATGCTTGCAGGATCAGCGTGGCACCGGGCACCACCGCTAACTTGCCGCGAAGACGGTTGACCACATCGTCTGCTGTCGCATAGTGGCAGAAGTCCCAAAAATGCTTCTTGCCGCAACTGCTACGCTGCTCCAACGGCTTCAGCATCACGAAGAAGCGTCCCTGGTTCAGCGCGGTGTTTCCGCCGGCGAATCCCACAACTGTGTCTACCGCCGGGTCCTTCATCACGATTGCCAGGTAGCGCTGCATCTTGTCGCGCATGGACTGAAACGAGACGTCCTGCGCCGCTACGAGGCCTCCGTGTAGGCGTCCGGCATCCTGTTGCGGGAAAAATCCTTTGGGCACGATGACGTACAAGTAAACGCTCAAGCAGGCCACCAGGACGGTTACAGTCAGCGTTACCGGCTGATGCGCCAGCACCCACTTCAGGGATATTTGATAGGTTGCCAGAAGGCGGTCGAAAATCCACTCACTGCGGCGGTAGAAAAAATTGTGCTTCTCGTTCCTGGGCGGGCGCAGGAACTTCGCACACATCGTGGGGGTCGTGGTCAAAGACACCAGCAGCGAAACGCCAATCGCAATGCTTAGCGTAACCGCGAACTCGCGGAACAGTCTGCCGACAATCCCTCCCATCATAAGCAGCGGAATAAAAACCGCTACCAGAGAAACGCTCATCGAGACTACGGTAAAACCAATTTCGGCGGCGCCCTTAAACGCCGCTTGTAACGCACCCATCCCGCGCTCAACGTAGCGCGTAATATTCTCCAGTACAACAATTGCGTCATCGACCACGAACCCAGTGGAGATTGCCAGTGCCATGAGCGAAAGATTGTCGAGGCTATAGCCGAGCAAATACATCCCGCCGAAGGTTCCGACCAGTGACAACGGCACGGCGATACTGGGAATGATCGTCGCGCGCACCGTTCGCAAAAACGCGAAGACCACTAGAATTACCAGGATGATCGAAATGATCAGCGTGGCTTCGATATCCTTGACCGACGCGCGCACTGTCACCGTACGATCCATCGCAACGGTGAGCGCGATCGCGGGTGAGATTGAGGACTGCAGATAAGGCATCAGTGTCCGCACCCGATCCACGGTGTCGATGATGTTGGCGCCTGGTTGACGAAAAACGATGATCAAAACGCTGGGCTTGCCATTGGCCAGTCCAATGTTGCGGGTATCGGAAACGGAATCTTCGACCTCTCCCACATCTCCCAGCCTCACTGGTGCGCCATTCTTGTAGGAAACGATCAGCGGTCGATACTGGTCGGCTGTGAAAAGCTGATCGGTATCAGTGAAGATGTAAGATCTCTGGTCGTTAGAAACCAGCCCCTTGGCTAGATTCGCGTTGGCCGCGTTCAGCGCGTTGCGAACTGTGTCGAGTCCTACGCCGAGCTTGTTCAGCAGGGCTGGATTTACTTCCGCGCGTACGGCGGGCTGCGCCGCGCCGCCCACAAAAACCTGGCCGACGCCATCGACCTGCGCCAGTTTCTGCGCCAGAATCGAGTCGGCCGCGTCATACATCTGCGGCACTGTCATCGTGTCGGAAGTCAGAGCCAGGATGAGAATCGGTGCGTCCGCCGGATTCGCCTTGCGGTAGGACGGATTGCTCGGCAGGTTCGCGGGTAACTGGCTGCGCGCAGCATTGATCGAGGCCTGTACATCGCGGGCCGCCGCGTCAATGTTGCGGTCGAGATCAAACTGCAGCGTGATCCCGGTCGAGCCCAGCTGGCTCGACGAAGTCATCTGGTTGACGGCCGCGATGCGCCCGAACTGCCGCTCCAGCGGCGTTGCCACCGCCGATGCCATAGTCTGCGGGTCCGCTCCCGGCAGCGACGCCCCAACTCCGATTACTGGAAAGTCAACCCTCGGCAGGGAAGCTACGGGCAGAAAATTGAACGCGAGAATCCCCGAAAGAAGCAGCGCCGCCGCCAGCAGCGACGTGCCGATCGGACGCCGAATGAATGGTGCAGAAATACTCATTGATAAATCACGAACCTAATCTGCCGACGCGACTTCCGGAGGAATCGGATTGCCGATTCCGTAGCGCGCAAATCTTTGCGCCAGCCGGTCGAACCACAAATAAACCACCGGTGTCGTATAGAGCGTGAGCAATTGGCTTAGCAACAATCCACCCACAATCGTGATGCCCAGCGGCCGTCGCAATTCGGCTCCCGTTCCCGATCCCAGCGCCAGGGGCAATCCGCCCAGCAGCGCCGCCATCGTCGTCATCATAATGGGACGAAAACGCAGCAGGCAGGCCTGGTAGATCGCTTCTTCCGGGGGCTTGTGTTCGTCGCGTTCGGCCTCGAGCGCAAAGTCGATCATCATGATGGCGTTTTTCTTCACGATACCGATCAGCAGAATGATTCCGATCAGCGCCACCACGGTTAGATCGTTCCCTGTGAGCATTAGAGCCAGGATTGCGCCGACTCCCGCCGAGGGCAACGTCGAAAGAATCGTGATGGGATGAATATAGCTCTCATACAGAACACCCAGCACGATGTATACGGTGATCACCGCCGCAAGAATCAGATATGGCTCGGTAGCCAGAGAGTTCTGAAATGCCGCTGCGGTTCCCTGAAAGGCCGAGTGGATGCTCGGAGGCATCTGAATCTCGCTTTCGGCCTGCTGGATCGCCTTGGTCGCGTCACCCAGCGACGATCCCGGCGCCAGGTTGAATGACAGAGTTACCACCGGGAACTGTCCTTGATGGTTCACCGCAAGCGGAGCGTTGCCCGACTGCATATGCGTGAACGTAGTGATTGGAACTGGAACTCCGCTGGTGGACACCGCCGCCCCATTTGCCGTGGGCGCGCCCGAGTTCGGCGTCACCGTGCTCGGCCGAATGTAGATGTCTTTCAATGAGTCGGGAGTCGTCGCAAAGCTCGGCAACACCTCCAGCACCACGTGATACTGATTCAATTGGGTGAAAATTGTCGAAACCTGCCTTTGCCCGAATGCGTCGTACAGCGTGTTGTCGATGGCCTGTGGCAGAATTCCCAGACGCGAAGCTGTGTCACGGTCGATCGTGATGTTGGTCTGCAGTCCACCGTTCAACTGGTCCGTGGCCACATCTCGCAGTGCGGGCAGCGTCTTCAGCTTTTCCACCAGCCTCGGAGTCCACAAGGCCAGTTCCTGGGCGTCAGCGTCTTCAATCGAGTATTGGAATTGCGTCCGGCTCACGCGATCTTCCACCGTAAGGTCCTGCACCGGCTGCATGTACAGCGTGATCCCGTCCACCTTCGCCAGCTGGGGCTGCAACCGCCGTATGATCGCCGATGCGTCGTCGGAGCGCTCATCGCGCGGCTTCAAATTGATCTGGATGCGTCCCGCGTTGGGCGTGGTGTTGGTCCCGTCTACGCCGATGAATGACGACAAGCTCTCCACAGCCTTGTCCTGCAGAATGACCTTGGCCAATTCCTGTTGACGATGGGATAGGGCTTCAAACGAAATCGAATCGGGCGCTTCCGAAACTCCTAGAATCACTCCTGTATCCTGCACCGGAAAAAATCCCTTCGGCACGATGACGTAAAGAGCCAGCGTTAGTACCAAGGTCCCGAAGGTCACAAACAGTGTCGCCGTCTGGTGTTTCAGTACCCACTTCACTGTTCTGCCGTAAAAAGCGATGACTCGGTTGTAATAGTCCTCGGTGACCTCGTAGAAGCGTCCTTTTTCGCCTTCCTTGCGATGCTTCAGGAGCTTGGCGCACATCATCGGCGTGAGAGTCAACGAGACTCCCGCGGAGACCAGAATCGTTACAGATAGCGTGACTGCGAACTCGCGGAAGAGCCGTCCCACAATGTCACCCATAAATAACAGCGGAATCAGCACCGCGATCAGTGACACGGTTAACGAAACGATCGTGAACCCGATCTGTCCAGCGCCTTTCAACGCGGCGTCCAAAGGCGAGTCTCCCGCTTCCAGATAGCGGTCGATGTTCTCGATCATGACGATCGCGTCATCCACCACAAATCCCGTGGAAATGGTTAATGCCATCAGCGTCAGGTTGTTGAGGCTGTAGCCGAGCAGGTACATCACACCGAACGTTCCGACAAGAGAAAGCGGAACGGCCACGCTCGGAATTGCGGTCGCCGGAAGGTTCCGCAAAAACAGAAAGACAACCAGAATTACGAGCCCGATCGACAACATCAGCTCGAAATATACGTCTTTGACGGAGGCGCGGATGGTTGTCGTCCGGTCAGTGAGAATCTGCACGTGAACGGCGGTGGGCAGTCCGGCCTGTAACTGCGGCAGAAGTTTCTTGATGCGGTCGACAACGCTGATGATGTTGGCGCCGGGTTGACGCTGAATGTTGACAATTACTGCCGGCGTGAGGTTCATCCACGCCGCTAGCCAGGTATTCTCGGTTCCGTCGATGATGTTCGCGACGTCGCCAATCCGCACCGGGGCGCCATTGCGATAGGCGATCACAATCGGCTTGTATTGATCGGCGGAAAAGAGCTGATCGTTTGCGCCGATCGTGTAAGACTGCCGCGATCCGTCAATTACTCCCTTGGCCTGATCGACATTGGCTTGCACCAGCGCCGCCCGCAGATCTTCAAGACTCAGCCCATAAGAAGCCAGCGCTGTCGGGTTAGCCTGAATACGTACCGCCGGCTTTTGGCCGCCGCTGATCGAAACCAGCCCTACTCCCGGCAGCTGCGAGATTTTTTGCGCCAGGGATGTATCCGCCAGGTCCTCCACTTTCGATAGCGGGAGCGAATCCGAACTCAGCGCCAGCGTCAGAATCGGCGCGTCGGCAGGATTTACTTTGTTGTAGATCGGAGGATTGGGCAGGTCCGTCGGCAGGTAAGTTGAACCGGAGTTAATTGCCGCCTGCACTTGTTGCTCTTCGACGTCAATGTTCTGATCAAGACCGAATTGCAGCGTGATCAGCGAACTGCCGTAGGAACTCGTCGAAGTCATCTGGCTCAGGCCGGGTACCTGGCCAAACTGCCTCTCCAGCGGCGACGTCACCGACGACGCCATCACTTCAGGATCTGCCCCGGGGTAGAAGGTCATTACCTGGATCGTGGGGTAGTCGACTTCAGGTAGCGCCGAGACCGGCAGTTGCATGAATGCAACCGCGCCCACAAGCAGCACACCGACCATGAGCAGCGTCGTAGCGACCGGCCGGAGGATGAATAACCGTGAAGGACTCATGAAGCTGGTTTCCCGAACCCAGATACCAATCTGGATTACTACCTGTGTTTCTTAGCTCGCACTTCCCGCGGCCTGCTTGTTTGCGTTGCGGGACCCCGCATTCGTGCCCGTGGCGCGCGGTTCCACGTGGCTGCCTCGTTGCAGCTTGTCCTGGCCGTCAGTGATCACGACGTCACCCGGATTCAATCCGCTGGTGACGACTGACGTGTTGCCCTGAGTCAGCGACACAGTGACCGGCCGATCCTCGACAGTTTTGTCAGCGTTCATCGAATACACAAAAGTTCCCTGAGGACCCCGCAGAATCGCCGCTGTCGGTACCGTCGTGCTGTTCTTGCGCGTCTCCAGTAGCAGATTCGCATTCACGAACTGGTTCGGCCAGAGTTGGTTGTCCTTGTTGTCGAATACCGCCTTCAGCTTCGCCGTACCGGTAGTCGGATCAATCTGGTTATCGATCGTCAGCAGCTTTCCTGTGGCCAACTTGGTTTGATCGTCGCGGCTGAAGGCGTCGACTTCAAGCGTCCCCCGCGTCATGTGCTGCGCCACATTCGGCAAAACGTCTTCGGGGAGCGTGAAGATCACCGCGATTGGCTGCAGCTGCGTGAGGATCAGCATGGGATTCGTATCCGCCGCGTGCACAATATTGCCGGGGTCGACCTGCCGCAGTCCGACTCGCCCGCTAAACGGCGCGGTAATGTGGCAATAAATCATCTGCAGCTTTGCGTTGTCGATCTGTGCCTGGTCGGTTCGCACGGTTCCGTCGAGCTGGTCTACGGTCGCGCGCTGCGTGTCAACCTGCTGCTGCGCAATGCTGCCGGAAGGAATCAGCGTGGTATACCGGTCAAGATTCAGCTTGGCATCACGCAGCTGCGCCTGGTCGCGAAACAATTGCGCCTGCATCTGTTCCAGCTGCACTTGATAAGGTCGCGGATCGATCACGATCAGCAGATCGCCCTCTTTCACGTTCTGCCCTTCGCGAAAGTTGACTTGCGTGATCTGCCCGTCCACACGGCTCTTGATGTTTGCCGTATTAAATGCAGTCACCGCGCCCAGACCCGTGAGGTATACCGGCACGTCCTGTCGCTGCACAGTTGCAATAGCAACCGATACACTTCGAGTTCCAGCGGCCTGCGCCTTCTCTTGCTTGGAGTCGGCTGTGCTGCAGCTCGACAGGAAGGCGAACGACGCCGCAACGGCGAGAAACATCGCCCAGCGGGGAGCGAGTCCGCGGCCGGTCCGAGTTCTTAGATTAGAAAGCCTGTTTCTGGAGGATCGTCCGATCATAAGTTTGAGGGCTCGTCGCAAAAAACAAGATCGAGTCGCGTCTGCACAACGTCAGCCACCGTTGTTTCCAATATTTAGACGTATGCATTGTAGGCTTGGTTTCGGCAACTCTGTTCCGAGGAAAAAGAAATTTGCGGATACAGGGCCCTCCCGTAAAGAATGGCTCAGGCAGGAACCCGAACGCAGTTTCAGCGCGTAAAACCTTGCCCAACCAGCATCAACTGCGGGCCCGCCGCAGGTCAAGACCAGCATGCGGGTTTTACAATTCTTTACTCCGTTTGACCTTCCGTTACCGTGAACCAATCAGCGCAGCTGGTGCTGGATGCCGCTCCTCGTACGCAGAAATCTCCGCTTCATGTTGCAGCGTGAGACCAATGTCATCCAAGCCATTCAACAGACAGTGGCGGACGAAATTATCCAGAGAAAACGTCGCTCGGAATCCGTGATCGTCGCGCACTACACATTTTTCCAGGTCAATCGTAACCTGATAATCGTCGATTTCCTCAGCGCGCCGCGTGACCGTGGCAACGTCCTCTTCATTCAACCGAACTGTCAGAAACCCATTCTTCGTGCTGTTGTTGGCGAAGATATCAGCGAACGAAGACGAGATCACCGCCCGAAATCCAAAATCAGCCAGCGCCCACACCGCATGCTCACGCGACGAGCCGCAACCAAAATTCCTGCCCGCCACCAGAATGCTCGCGTCCTCAAAGCGTGGCTCGTGCAAAATAAAATCCGGATTCTTCTTTCCGTCTGCGCCAAACCGCCAGTCATAAAACAAAAACTGCCCAAAACCCGTTTTCTCGATGCGCTTCAGAAATTGTTTTGGGATGATCTGGTCCGTATCCACGTTGACCCGATCCAGTGGCGCAACTCGACCGCTGTGCACGGTGAACGGTTTCATTATTGAAACTCCCAATCACGAATATCGGTAAAGTGCCCCGCAATGGCCGCCGCCGCAGCCATCATCGGACTCACCAGATGCGTTCGTCCCCCGCGCCCCTGTCGCCCTTCAAAATTGCGATTGCTGGTCGACGCGCACCGCTCACCCGGTTGCAAGATATCGGGATTCATTCCCAGGCACATCGAGCATCCCGATTCGCGCCACTCGAATCCCGCATCCTGAAAAATCTGGTGCAACCCTTCCTGCTCCGCCGCCCGCTTTACTGCCTGCGATCCCGGCACAACCATCGCCCGCACTTTCGCGCTCACGTGATGTCCCTTGGCCACGCGCGCTGCAGCCCGCAAATCTTCAATCCGGGAGTTGGTGCACGATCCAATGAACACTCGATCGATTCCAATCTCTTCAATCCGCTTTCCCGGATCGAGCCCCATGTACTGCAATGCGAGCTCGGTGGCGCGCCGATCCGCTTCTTGCAATCCAGTAGTCTCAGGCACGCGCCCGGTCACCGGAGCAACCATCCCAGGATTCGTTCCCCAGGTCACGAACGGAGAAAGCTCGGCCGCGTCGATTTCTACCACCTTGTCGAACCCCGCGCCCTCATCGCTCGGCAAGCTCCACCAATAGGCAACCGCTTTCTCCCACTCGGCCCTCTGTGGAGCGAACTTACGTCCCTTGACGTACTCAATGGTCGTTTCATCCGGCGCAACCATTCCCGCTCGCGCTCCCGCCTCGATGCTCATGTTGCACAGCGTCATGCGACCTTCCATCGAAAGCGTGCGCACCCCCGGGCCGGCGTATTCGATCACGTAGCCCGTCGCACCGTCTGTCCCAATCTGTCCAATGATGCCCAGAGCAAGGTCCTTCGCACCCACGCCCGCGGCAAGCCGCCCACGGACATCAATCTTCATCGTCTTCGGCTTCTGCTGCGCCAGGCACTGCGTCGCCAGAACGTGTTCCACTTCCGAAGTGCCGATCCCGAAAGCCAGAGCACCAAAAGCCCCGTGTGTGCTGGTATGGCTGTCTCCGCAGACAATCGTCATCCCCGGCTGCGTTAACCCCAGTTCAGGACCAATTACGTGCACGATCCCTTGCTCCGGCGAATCCATATCGAACAGCCGGACGCCGAACTCCTTACAGTTACTCTGCAACGCAGCGATCTGCTTCGCGGCAATCAGATCTGTAATCGGAGTCCCACGCGGCTCGGTAGGAATGTTGTGGTCTACAGTAGCCACGGTGCGCGCTGGATGACGCACGCGCCGTCCGGCGGCCCGCAACCCATCAAAAGCCTGCGGAGACGTCACCTCATGCACTAAGTGCAAATCGATATAAAGAATCGACGACCGCCCCACCGGCTGCGCCACCAGGTGAGCGTCCCAAATCTTTTCGAATAAAGTTTTCTTCTCAGCCATATTCTGACCACTCTTCACAATCCACTGATCTCTCCACTTAACGAGGCCCCGTAATCGCCCCCTGAGAAGCCGACGACACCAGTGCTCCGTACTTGGCAAACACTCCGGTCGGATACCGGGGCCTCGGAGCCTTCCAAGCCGCCATGCGCTGCTTCAGCACCTCGTCGCTGATCTCAACTTCCAGAACGCGCTGGCGCGTGTCGAAACGAATCATGTCTCCATCGCGCACAGCGGCAATTGGCCCGCCCAGCGCAGCTTCTGGAGAAACGTGCCCCGCCATCAATCCGCGTGTAGCTCCGCTGAAGCGTCCGTCGGTCAGGAGCGCTACGGTCTCGCCCAGCCCCTCGCCGACAATTGCGGCCGTCACGCCCAGCATCTCACGCATCCCCGGCCCGCCTTTAGGGCCTTCGTTGCGGATCACGACCACATCTCCGGCCTTGATTTTCTTCCCCGTGACCGCAGCCATCGCATCCTCTTCAGATTCGAACACACGGGCTGGCCCGCGCTGCTCCAGCCGCTCATGACCGCTGATCTTGGCCACGCAGCCCTCCGGCGCAAGATTGCCTTTCAGAATTACCAGCCCGCCCGTTGCCTTCAACGGTTTCGACAGCGGCGCAATTACTTCCTGTCCCGGTGTTTCAACAGCGCTCTCGGCCTCGACTCCGATTGTGAGGCCGGTTACCGTCTTGGCCAAAGCTTGCAGATGTTTCCCGTCTAATAGCCGCTTAGCAAGCAAACGTATTCCGCCGGCACGGTGCATGTCGGCGGCAACGAATCGTCCCGAGGGCTTGAGATCGCAGAGAAACGGAGTTCGCTCACTCACCGTCTGGAAGGCATCTATCTCAAGGCTCACGCTCGCCTCGCGTGCAATCGCGAGCAGGTGCAACACAGCGTTTGTCGATCCACCGGTCGCAGCCACGGACGCAATTGCGTTTTCAAACGCGGCCCGGGTCAGAATGTCGCGCGGCCTGATCCCATTCTTCAGCACATTCATTACGACCTGGCCGCAATCGAATGAGATCTGGTCTTTTTGTGAATCCATGGCAGGCACGCTGTTGAAGCCCATCGGCGAAAGCCCGATAATCTCCATGACGGTCGACATGGTGTTTGCCGTGTACTGCCCGCCGCACGCGCCTGCTCCCGGACAAGCCACATCCTCCAGTCCGCGGAGGTCCGCGTCGCTCATCTTCCCCGCCATGTTGGCGCCGATCGCTTCGTAAACATCCTGAATGGTGACGTCTTTCCCGCGATAGCTTCCAGGGGCGATCGTGCCGCCGTAGAGGACGATGCCCGGCAGATTCATGCGGGCCAAAGCCATGGCTGCCGCCGGAATCGTCTTGTCGCAGCCCACTACGCACACCACCGCGTCAAACATCTGCCCGCGGCAGACCAATTCGATCGAGTCAGCAATCAGTTCGCGGCTCACCAGCGACGCCCGCATCCCCTCGGTGCCCATGGTCTCGCCGTCGGAAATCGCAATCGTGTTGAACTCCATCGGCGTACCGCCTGCCGCGCGGATACCCTCCTTCACCTTGGCCGACAACCGGCGCAAATGAAAGTTGCACGGCATCGTTTCAATCCAGGTGTTGGCTACGCCGATCAGCGGCTTGCTGAGATCGGCGTCGGTATATCCAACAGCCTTGAACATCGATCGCGCGCCAGCCCGGTCGCGCCCTTCGGTGATTCCACGACTGATGTGTTTAAGATCCATCGTCAAAGATTACCTCATGCCCGCATCAACAGGATTGCCGCCTCAGAAAAAGAGGGAACCTGCGCTGCAGGTTCCCCAAGTTGCATGACGTTGCCCAGGAACCCGTCATGCGCTCAGCTGAAATTAAACTTGAACTAAGCCCGCGCCGCCGCTCGGTTCTCCTCCAGCGCCACTCCCGCCGGAGGATGCGCTCCGCTCCATTCCTTGGTAGCCGCCCCGCCTGCCCCCACGTGAATCACATCGGTAATCGAATACCACTCGCGATAGAGCTGGCCAACCTGCTTGGCATTGACGTCAAGCTCAAGCGTGACCAGATGATCCTGTTCTCCGGCCGAGGCCTGTACAAACGGGATATCGAGCGCCCGCCGCGAAGCTGCGTTCAGAATGCGCATCAACGTCCCTTGCGTATTACGATACCGAATCTGAAAAACCTGCATGTATTTTCTCCGTAGTGCCCGTTTCAAGTAGCGCTGGCGTCTCGCCGGCTATCCGCCGGGTGTTTCGCCCGCAGATTGTCCAGCCTTACTGAGCCGGTTCCTCTTCCAGCAACATCTCCGAAAGCGCCGCGCCTGCCGGGACCATCGGAAACACATTCGCCTCGGGCGCGCAATCAAACACCAGCAACTCCGGCTCCGTCGAACTCAGGAATCGTTCTAAGGAATCCCCGGTCTCCTGCGACACAGGAAATTCCCGCATGGCGTCTTCCTTCAACCGCCAGCCGTGAATCTTATAAGCCTTCGCGATGTCCACGAAATCCGGGTTGTCGCTCAAATCCGTCTCGGCATAGTTCCGCTCGTAGAACAGCTGCTGCCATTGCCGCACCATGCCCAGATACTTATTGTCGATGATGACCAGCTTGATCGGCAGATTCAGCCGGTGAACCGTAGCTAACTCCTGGATGTTCATCTGGAATCCGCCATCGCCCGAGACGCAGACCACGCACGTGTCAGGCTTGGCCAGTTGCACACCCACAGCCGCCGGCAGAGCGAAACCCATTGCTCCTAACCCGCCCGAAGTAATAAATCCTCGTGGTGACGAAGATCGGTAACGTTGCGCCGCCCACATCTGATGCTGACCCACGTCTGCGATCACTACGCTATTCTCGGGCAGCCTGCTGAAGAGTTCGTCGAGAAAACGAATCGTCGGCTGCGCCAGGCCTCGCGGATCAAGCTCCGCACGTTCGGGTCCGCCAGCCACGCTGCGCCACTCGCTGAAGTCCGGCAGAGACGAAGCATGCCGCCGCAACTCCGCCTGAAACATGGGAATCGTATCCGCCAGGTTTCCCACTACGGGCAGTTCACAGGCCCGCACGCGGTCCAACTGTGCCGGATCAATCTCAAAGTGGACGATCTTCGCATGAGGCGCGAACCGCGTAGGTTCTCCAGTAACGCGATCATCCAGCCGCGCTCCGAACACCAGCAGCAAATCGGTCTCGTTCAGCGCAGTATTCGCTGCGCGCGTTCCATGCATCCCCACCATGCCCAGGTAATACGGCGCTTCCGGCGGAACCGCACCCAGCCCGTGCACGGTCGCGAAAGTCGGAACGTTCAAATCGTCCAGCAGCAGCCGCAATTCCGGAATCGCCCCCGAAAGTTTCGCCCCGGCGCCCACCAGTGCTACCGGCTTCTTCGCCTGACGCAGCATGGTCAAAAGCTTTTCGGTGAACCCCGCTTCGGCTGTAGCTTCCGTCGGTCGCACCGGTGGAGCGAACTTCACCGGGCCCAGGAAGTCTTTCTTGGCCTTCAGGATGTCGGTCGGAATATCAATCACCACCGGCCCCGGACGGCCGCTGCGCGCCCAGTGAAATCCTTCCGCGATCACTTCGGGGATTTCATCCAGCGTTCGCACCAGCCGGCTCCACTTCGTGAGCGAAAGAGTGACGCCGAAAACATCGGTCTCCTGAAATGCATCCGTTCCAATCAGTGCGCTCCGGACCTGGCCCGTGATGCATACCAGCGGAATGGAATCCATCTTGGCGTCGGCGATGCCCGTAACCAGATTCGTAGCGCCAGGTCCGCTGGTCGCAATCGCCACACCCACATTGCCGGTGACGCGCGCATATCCTTCCGCTGCAAAAACCGCTCCCTGTTCGTGCCGCGTAAGCACGTGCCGGATCCCGCTGCCGTCAAGCGCATCGTAGAGCGGCATAATCGCGCCCCCGGGGTAGCCGAACACCAGCTCCACCCCCTCCGCGCGCAGGCACTGCAGTGTGATTTCGGCTCCTCTAAGCATTCACCACCTGTTTCGGCACTTCCGCCGGACCTTCTGCCCGCTTTTTTCCCTCCTTGGGCAGCCAACTCATCATGCCGCGCAACTGTGCTCCGACAATCTCGATGGGGTGCTGCTTCTCTTTCGCACGCAGAGCGTTGAAATTCGGGCATCCGGCCTTGTTCTCGGCAATCCACTCCCGGGCGAACTCGCCGCTTTGAATATCGGCCAACGTCTTCTTCATTGCCGCCCGCGTGGCGTCGCCGACGACTTTTTCTCCGCGGGTCAGATCGCCATACTCCGCGGTGTTCGAGATCGAATAGCGCATGCGATCCAGCCCGCCTTCGTAGATCAGGTCCACAATCAGCTTCACTTCGTGCAGGCACTCGAAATAGGCAATCTCAGGTGCGTATCCGGCTTCGACCAGCGTCTCGAATCCCTTTTTAATCAGCGAAGTCAATCCGCCGCACAGCACCGCCTGCTCGCCGAACAGATCGCTCTCGGTTTCTTCCTTGAACGTGGTCTGCAGCACACCCGCGCGTGTCGATCCGATGCCGTAGGCATAGGCCAGAGCGAGTTCGTGCGCCCGTCCGCTGGCGTCTTGTTGGATGGCGATCAACGCCGGTACTCCGCGCCCTTCGCTGTAAACGCGTCGTACGAGGTGCCCTGGACTCTTCGGCGCGATCATCACGACGTCAACATCGTCTGGTGGAACAATCGTCTTGAAGTGAATGCTGAAGCCGTGTGAGACCCCAAGGACCTTGCCCGGATGCAGATACGGCTTGATATGCTTTTCGTAAAGCTCGCCCTGTGTCTCATCGGGAGTAAGTATCTGGATCCAGTCGGCACGCTTGCATGCTTCCTCGGGAGCAACCACCACCATGCCGTCTGCTCGTGCCTGCTGCGCACTCTGGCGGTTGGGATCCAATCCCACAATGACTTTGAAACCGCTGTCGCGCAGATTCTGTGCCTGCGCGTGTCCTTGGCTGCCGTAGCCCAGAATGGCGATAGTCTTGGCTTTCAGCGCCTCGGGCTTGGCATCGCGTTCATAAAAAATCTTAGCCACCGTGGAGCTCCTCTCGTTACGTAGCTCGCATACCGACCGGTCGGTCGGTATCTAGGAAATGCTACCCGCAGCCCCCGCAAAGTGTCAAGAGGGAACTCTAGAGGGTAGTGGGCTACTTTAAGTTAGCTGCCTGCCCTCGAGAGTCGAGAAGAGGAAAGTCTTGGTCCCCCGAGTCTGCTTTCTGGAACGTTTGAATAGGAAAGTCCAAAGTAGAAAAGCCTGAGGACTGAAGTCTGACGCCTAAAGCCCTGACGGCCAAAACCTGACTCGCCGCCCTCTACTGCCAGGTCAGTCGCATGGACGTATTGTGCTTGTCAAAGGTGACTTGCAGTTGTTTGTCATCGCCCCCTACGAACTCGGCCGAGACCGTTCTCGAGAGATCGACGGTGCGGTCGGCAGACAGCGCTCGCAATCGCAGCACGTGCTCCCCGGCAGGGATCTTCAGGGTTTCCGAATCGGCCCCTCGTACCCCATTGAATACAACTAGTTTTTTCTGGCTGCCGCCGTGCAGCGTTCGGGTCAACGTCAGCTTGTCGTCAACCCAAACGTAGAGCGTGGCATCGATGAACTGATGCTGGACCGCCAGGTCAAGCGTTGAGGAGGCTACGATCACTGGCTTAGTGGCGTGGTGCCCCTGGCGAGTCTTTTTCGGAGCGGCGTCGGAGATGCGTGGTGCCGACTGAGCCGCTGCCGCGGGAACCGGTGCGGCACTCGCTACACTCGGCGGCGCGCTATCGAAGTTCACAGTCGGCGGGCTGGATGAATCTGAGCGGGATGAATTTGGAGTCGAATTCGTTCCAGGTCTCGACGAACTCTTCAGCAGTTTCAACTGGGCTCCCACAATCACCAGGAGCAACAGCGTAGCTGCTCCCAAAGTCAGATCTCGGATGGGGGCTTTCCGCAGCACGGTGTGAACTGCCTTGCGGGCTTGTTCCACTACCGCTACTGGATGGGCATCTGCCTGCGCTGTTTTCCCGGCGCGCGAGCCCGTGGCTCGAATTGCCGTCGACGCCGCGGCTGCGAGCGAGGTTGTAGTCGATCCGGTCTTGGACTTGGTATTAAAATGCAGCTGCAGTTGGCGCAAATCCTGGGCGAACTCGGCGCCGCTCTGGTAGCGGTAGTCGCGATCTTTCGCCATGGCCCGTGCGATCACCTGATCCAACTCAACAGGCAAGTCCAGGTCGAGTGCGCTGGCCGCGATCGGTTCCCGGTTCGCAACCTTGAAGCAAACCGTAGTCGCGCTGTCACCGTGAAACGGGGACTGTCCCGTCGTCATGGCGTAAAGAATCACGCCCAGCGAGAAAAGATCGGAGCGCGCGTCCACTCCTTCGCCCGACAGTTGCTCGGGCGCCATGTAAGCCGGCGTGCCCAGCACGCGTCCGGGCACAGTGAAGTGCGCCAGATTCATCTTGGCGATGCCGAAGTCGGCAATTTTGGGGCGTCCGTCCTCAGTCACAAGAATGTTGCCCGGCTTGATATCGCGATGGACCACTCCCTGAGCGTGCGCGTAGTCGAGGGCCTCGGCAATCTCTTCGGCGAGTTGCAACGCGGTCGCCAGCGGAAGTTTTTTCTCGCGCGCGAGAATCCGGTTCAACGCTTCTCCGGCGACATACTCCAGCACGATGTAGGGCTCGCGATTCCCCGGATTCCCGCCTACGTCATGCTCGCCCACATCGAAAATCGAAACGATGCCGGCGTGGTGCAGGCGTCCGGCAGCCCGCGCTTCGTTCATGAAGCGGCGCCGGAATTCCTGTTCCTCGACCTGATTCTGGCCATGCAACGAAACGGTTTTTACCGCTACCAGGCGGTCGATCTGAGGGTCGCGCGCCTTGTAGACCACGCCCATAGCTCCGCGGCCCAGTTCGGCCACGACCTCGTAGCGTCCAAAGCGTTTCGTTTCGGGATTTTTCGTGGCCGGCGTCGTCATTAAGTGCCGTCTCGGCGGCGGATCTCCGGACTGCTGCCTTATGGGAGAGAGAGTCCTTCTATGGTATCTCCGGTGGACGTCCGACCTGACAGGGTCTTTGGGGCTCAGCGTTACGGCGGTAACGGGACGCTCCCCTCCAAGGCGGTGCACGACGACGCAAACGTACGCGCCTTCTTCAAATGGGGGATCGAGAGCTGAAGGCTGAGAGCGGTGTTCTAGCTTCCGGCAGCGAATCCGCCGCTGTGAGCCACGGTAATGCGGAGATACTTGTAAGGATTCACCGGGGTGTCGTTGATGCGGACTTCGTAATGAAGGTGCGGTCCGGTTGAGCGGCCGCTGGCTCCAACGTATCCAATCACGTCGCCGCGATGGACGGCCTGTCCCGCTGCAACGGCGAATCCGGATAGGTGGCCGTAGCGTGTGCTGATTCCGTGGCCGTGATCGATCATCACCGCCTTGCCGTATCCGCCCATGAGATCGGTGAACGTGACCACGCCGTCAGCCGGGGCGATAATCGGTGTGCCGTAATTGCTGCCAATATCGACGCCGCTATGGAACGCGCCCTCTCCGTTAAATGGATCGATGCGCTCGCCGAAGCTGCCCGTCACCTGGCCTTCGACCGGCCACAGGTTCGGCGCGGAGTTGGCCCGAATCCAGTCGGCTGTGGTCGCGTTGCGGGTCAGGCCCATGGTGAGGCCGACCATGGTCGCGCCGGTCATGGCTGAGGTCCGCAGGGCGTGCAATTGATCCAGCGAAGAGCTGACCTCTGCGTTCTGAATCTGATCCGCTGAAGCGGTCACAGAAGGCTCCGACTTCAAGCCGTAGAGCGCTGAAACTTCCCCGGCAATCGAACCCAGGGAGGCGACTTGCACGTCGCGCTCCTTGGCTACCTGCTCCAGGCGCGAATAATTGTTCTTCAGCTGGTCGTTTTCGGTGAGCAGTTGGTTAACACGGGAAACCTTGAGCAGCATCCTGGTATAGGATCTGGCAATTCCGGTCAGGCTGAGAAATCCAATCGCGGTACCCAAAACAAACACATAGAAGTAATGCACAGGGATGGAAATCTTGCGCAACTGGCCATCGTCGCCGCGGGCCACAAAAAGAATGTAGAAACGCTTCTGCAAATCGCTCCCCGTCTCCCCGTACGTCGTTTTGAGCATCAGGTCCGGAATCTCAGGCGAGTTCTGAGGTTGCAGAACGCCCGCTCGGACCACCTGACTTTTTCGGGCTGCGTCCCATCTTGGGAATGGAAACTATCTCGCGCCCTACACCTACCAAGAGCTGCGACCTGAGCTTGAAAAACCGCTTTGCCTGCAATCTCAACTGCTTGCAGAACTTAAGCTCGGTCAAGGGTTATGTGAATGACTGGTTAACGGTAACAAACTGGGTTCCCCCTGTCAACGACGCATGAGACGGTCCTCAGTTACTGAAGGCGGGGTAACCAGGAGTCACTTGGGACAGGTTACTTCGGCACCCGGTGGCCACTCGGTTTTGAGGCGATGCGAAGAGGGGATCGGGCTGTGGCCCGAGGGTTGCGACAGTCGCGGGAGGGAACAAGAGCCGCTGACCACTGTCGGGACAAGATTAGGGCAGAAGATCATTGGGGCCGATTTTCTCCTCGCCCTCGGCGGCTTTTACTCAGCGATCTCGACGGTCAAAGGCGTTTTCGGAGCGTTCCCTTCGGAATTATTCGCACCGCCGTTGATTTCTTCTTCCGAACGCAAGGAGGCTTCTAAACGTTGAGATCGCTTATAGTGTTCTCGCTGTGATGATTCCTGAGAAGTCGCTGATCGCCCGAATCCGCCGGGTGGCGGGCGCAACCAGTCAAAGGCCGTCCATCAAGAGTTCCCGCCCCACACGGGTGATTGCCGGTATTGGGGATGACTGCGCCGCGCTGCGGCTTCGGCCGGGAGATGACACGCTGATCACAACCGACTTCTCGCTGGAAGGGATTCATTTCCGGCGCGACTGGCATCCGGCGGCGGCGGTCGGGCATCGCTGCCTGGCGCGGGGATTAAGCGACATTGCCGCCATGGGAGGAGAGCCGGTGGCGGCGTTTCTTTCTCTGGCTTTGCCGCGGGATATCTCCCAGGTTTGGGTCGCGGGGTTCGTTCGTGGTTTGATCCGTCTAGCCGAGAAGTACGGCGTCACTCTCGCCGGCGGCGATACGGCGGAGTCCCCCGGCGGAGTTCTGGCCGACATTGTGGTAGTCGGAACAGTGCTCAAAGGGAAAGCGGTACTGCGTTCGGGTGCGCGCCCAGGCGATTCGATTTATGTCAGCGGAGAGCTGGGTGGATCGGCAGCGGCCGTGGCACGAATGGAAGCTGGCAAGAAGGCAGGCGTGAGGGAGTTTCGGTGGCATTTCTATCCCGAGCCGAGGATCGCGCTGGGACTCGCGTTGCGCCACAAGAAGCTGGCCTCGGCCATGATCGACACCAGCGACGGTCTCTCAACCGATCTGGCCCACATCTGCGAAGAGAGCGGCGTAGGAGCCGAAATTGAGGCTGGGCTGGTGCCGCGCGCGCGTGTCGGTACTCGGGAAGTCGCCCTCGAACTTGCGTTGCATGGCGGCGAGGATTACGAACTGCTATTCACGATGCCGGCGGCAAGGGGTGTCCCGGGCCGGATTGCGGGTGTGCGGCTGACCCGGATCGGGCACGTGACGCGTGGCCGGAAGATTCTGCTGCGCGACGGGCAGGGCGGAGTCGAAGAATTTGCGCCGAAAGGGTGGGAGCACTTCCGGCGATAAGCTTCTCCCGGGCTATGTGGGAGCGGGCGACTCGCCCCGCGCAGCCGTCCGGACTTTAGAAACGTGGGAGCGGGCCCCAGTCGCCCGGCGCCACAGAGACCTTCGTTACCTCCGTCACTAGTCAGTCTCTACCCGCTGGATGCAAAGCGGATTAGAGTAGGGGAATGTCGTCCCCAAAAAACTCCTCGCACCCAGTTTCTGAAATCCTTGTGACCGTTGCGCTGCACGCGGTGATGATTGCCGTGATCATCGCAGCCATGATCGTGGCCATGACCGATCCGGCCGCCGCATCATCGAAGAAACTACCACCGCCGCCACCAGAACACTCGACTTCGCCATCACCCGCGGTCACCGATGAATACATTCACAAGCAGTTCGGCGAGAACTGCTCGCTTCTTCCGGGTCCTCAACAGTTTGTCGCTGACATGGATGACGACGGAGTCCTCGATCTGGTGGTCGCGGCGAAGTGCAAGAATCCCATGGCTGACCGAGCCGAATACAACTTCTCCGTTATCGACCCTTACGATAGTTTCCTCGGCTACAGCGATGTCAAGGTGACGTCGACATTCGCATCGGATGAACCGGAGCGGCGGGGTGTGAGCCTGTTGATCGTCCACGGCATCGGAACCGACGCCTGGCGCGCCGACGCTCCGAAGTCGAAATTTCTGATGATCAATCTGCCTTTCAGGACGCTGACCGTGAAGCGCCTCGCGCTCAAGAAGAAAACCGTCCTCGGAATCTACATGGAAGAAAAAGGCGAGGGCGAAGATTCTTCTTCTGTCATTTATTGGGACGGGAAGAAATATAAATATCAAATGCTGGGGTCGACGCTGGAGTAGAACCAATTCATGATTTCTTGATTCTTGAATGAGACCCTCGCCCGACTTGGTTTGATGAGCAGCGATTTTCAATCATCAATCAACAATCTCATCAATTCTCGCCCTACGAGCGATCCAGCCGAAACTCCCCTGTCCCGACCTTCGCCACATTCGCTTCCGCGAATTCGCAGCACCGGTCTAGTGACGACTGCAGTTCATTGGTATAGCGATCCAGGTCCGCATCTGTCACTTCCCGCGGAACAGGAATCAGCTTGCCAAAACGTACCAGCACACGCGAAAACGGGACTGGAATCATTAGGCGATCCCAGGTGTTGAGCACCCACGCTTTGTCTACTGCGGCATGAAACATCGTCAAGGGGACGCCCGAAGATCGCGCCAATGCGACCGGGCCGGGTTTCACCTTGTGTCGCGGGCCACGCGGTCCATCGAGAGTGAAGGCGACGGTCCATCCAGCTTCGAGTGCGCGGCGCAAGCCGAGCAGGGCGCGGACCGCATTTCGGCTGCTGGATCCCTTGACCGCGACGAATCCGAACTTGTGAATGATGCGGCCCATGTATTCGCCGTCGTAGCTGTTGCTGCTCATGACGCGGACTCCGAGGTCGCGGCAGATGTAGGTCGCGGGGATCAAACAGGAATGCCAGAACGAACCAATCAGCGGGCGCTGGTCGAGAGTCTGCTGGGCTCCGTCTTCGCAGGAGATTTTGACACGCAGCGTGGGCCCGATCAGGCGAATGATCCACGATCCAGCCCAGATAATCAGCCGGAGGATGATGCGCTGGCGCAGGGTGAAGCGACGAGGACCGGACGCGGGTTGCGCGGGGGTGACGACTTCGGGAGTGGGGGCTGAGGCCACGGGGCTAATAATAACGCGAGCCGCGTTGCGATCAGTTTCAGAGCGCTGCAGCCCGATACACCCGAACCGCTGGACAGCCGGGGCGGCTGTCTCTACATGAGGAATTCTTGTTCGCCTGAGCTTCTAGTTTTCTAAATACGAGTCGATCCATGTCTTCAGTTTGTGGCGGCGGACATCGTTCGGGTCGAAGCGGATGCCGAAAGACTTGGGTTTGCGCCAGCTCACTACACCTCGGACATCGACGCGGGGGAGGGTCATCATGGCGAGCGAGACTTCGATGCTGGATCCGATGGAGAAATCTTCGGAGCTTTTGACCGACAGGCCCCCGGAGCTTATTTCTATGCTGCTGGCGCTGAGGCGGCGCCCGTCGCCGATGATGGAGACTTCGGTCATCACCGGGATCCGCACGTAGCGGCGGAATTCATGTTGCACGAGCATGCGCGTCGCCCGCACGAGTTTGAGCGCTGCCGGACGCTCCAGCGGTTCGTGAAAGATAGCGTTGATGCCGTACTTCGAAAAGCGCATCGACTCCTGCGCGTTCCCACCTACCCCGTAGAGTATGCAGCGGCTGTTCGAGGGTGAGGTGCGCGCAGCTTCCATCACGGGCTCGGCGCCGTCGGCCAGGCTGAGGACGCAGGCTTCGAACTTTTCTTTGGTCAAGCGTTCAGTGGCATTGGCAGCCACTGTGATCGACTCGATCCCGAACTGCCGGAAACAGTCTGCCAGCAATGCGCGCGATGGCTCTTTGAGGCCCACCAACGCAGTGCGGGCTGCGGCTTTCCGGGTGAACGTTGTGGGATCAAGGGTGAACGAAGTGCCGGCGAAAGCTTTATCCATAGGTCGGGGAAGACTCCACTTTCAAAATCCATTGTGGGGTGCGGGGGATGGCGAGCAAAGTCACAAAGGACCAACGAAGGATGCAGCCGAAGGACCATTACTTCACAGGCGCGGTGCGAGAAAGGACATTACGTCCGCATGTGCGGTGGATTGAATGAGTTGCAGCGAAGGACTCTCGCGTGCTCCGTCCTCGTCCCTCTGTTTTTGGCGGGGACCGAGCGGGCACTTTGACTTTCTGTGATGAGAGCCTACTCAGACTTCATCACGGGCTCAGATTTATCGGGAGTTGAAAATCCGCAACCTCGCAAGAACCGAGAGCAGCGTCGAGAACCCACTTGTCTTAAACATTCATTCCATCCAGCGACGGAACAGTAATGCGCCGTTAGTGCCGCCGAAGCCGAAGGAGTTGGACATGGCGTATTCGAACTCCGCTTTGCGGGAGTGGTTGGGGACCAGGTCCATGCCGGCTGTGTCGGGATCGGGATTGTCGAGGTTTACGGTGGGTGGGAGGACCTGATCACGCAGGGCGAGCACCGTGATGCCGGCTTCGAGGCCGCCGGCCCCGCCCAGCAGATGCCCAGTCATGGATTTGGTGGAACTGACCGGGACTTTGTGGTCACCGAAAAAGTTGCGGATTGCCACGGCCTCGAGGCTGTCGCCGATTGGCGTTGAAGTCCCGTGAGCGTTCACGTAGCCGACCACGCTGGGAGTGACTCCGGCGTCGCGCACGGCGTTGCGCATGACGCGGAATCCGCCTTCATGGCTCGGCGCTGGCTGGGTCATGTGGTAAGCGTCGCCTGACATGCCGTAGCCCACAATTTCAGCGAGAATGGGCGCGCCGCGTTTCTTTGCGAACTCCAGTTCTTCGAGAATCATGATGCCCGCGCCTTCGCCGATGACGAATCCATCGCGATCTTTGTCCCAGGGACGGCTGGCTTTTTCGGGCTCGTCGTTGCGCGTGGAAAGCGCGCGCATGGCGGCGAATCCACCCACTCCCATGGGAGTGATGGCCGCTTCGGTCCCGCCCGCAATCATGACATCCGCATCATTGTGCTGAATGATGCGAAAAGAATCGCCGATGGAATGCGCGCTGGTGGTGCAGGCGGTGGCCGTTGCCTCATTTGGTCCCTTGGCGCCGAAGCGCATGGAAACGTGGCCTGCAGCCAGATTGATGATGGCGGCTGGAATAAAGAACGGCGAAATTTTTCGCGGGCCGCCTTCGAACAGAGCTGTGTGCTCGCGTTCGATGATGTCGAACCCGCCGATGCCTGAGCCGATGTGGACGCCGACGCGCTCATCATTCGCCGGCGTGATCTTCAGGCCCGACATCTTGAACGCTTCATCCGCGGCGGCAATGGCCAAGTGGATGAAGCGCCCCATCTTCTTTAACTCTTTTTTCTCGATGTAGTTCAGCGGGTCGAAATTCCTGACTTCTGCGGCGATCTGGCAGGCAAACGCGGTGGCGTCGAATCCGGCAATTCGGCGGACGCCACTTTGCCCGGCCACCACGGCCTTCCAAACCTCGTCGGTGGAATTACCGACCCCACAGATCAGGCCGAGGCCCGTGACTACGACCCTGCGCGCCAAACTACTTGCCTGCTTTCGCGTGCTTCCCGATGTAGTCGATCGCATCCTGCACGGTGCGGATCTTTTCGGCGTCTTCGTCCGGGATTTCGATGTCAAAGGCTTCTTCGAACGCCATAACCAGTTCGACGGTGTCCAGTGAATCGGCCCCCAGGTCGTCGACGAACGACGCACTGGCAGTTACTTCACCCTCATCGACTCCCAACTGCTCGACAATAATCTGTTTCACTTTCTCGTCAACGGCTGCCATGTGTATCCTCGCTTGCCTCGATTAGATTTGGAATTCGAAATTTCGATTGCATAAATCGCAGTCGTGCTCCATGCCGGTTGAACCCTAACGCTCACGGCCACGTCTTAGCCCGTCAAATTTAGATGAAGGCGAGAGTGTAGTGTAATGGCCACGGTGAATGAGTGTAAAGGAAGAGCTCCCCCCGCCCCAACCCCGCCATAGCAATTGGAATCGCATCTTTGGGGACGATAACCTTGAAATCCTAACGGCTGGGCATTGCTGGGGTCAAACGAGAGCGAAGACTATGATGACAGTCTTTGGCGCGGGGTTGGGAGCCGCGCCGAGAGGGGATGCACCCGTGAAATACGCCTTGCTGACGATGATGCTGTGCGGTTTGGCGCATGCCGCGCCTTGTCCTTCGGGTCAGGCGCGCGACGCGAGCGCTCTGGTTCAGATCGAGCAGAACTGGGCGCGCGCCTTGGAGCAAAGGAACGTCCCGGCACTGGCCTGCATTCTTGCGGATGAGTTCGAAGACGCCGGACCGGACGGAAAGCTTGCCGATCGCGCGATGACTTTGACCAAGGCGGCGGAGCATCCGGCGGTTCATCACGAACTTTCGGAGCTGCATCCGCATGTATCGGGAAGGTTCGGTTACATCCGCGGTTTGGCGGCTGCGATCGACGGGCAAGGCAAACTGGTGGCGCGAGTTCGCTTCACTGACGTATATGCGTATCGCGAGGGACGCTGGCAGTGCGTGGCCGGACATGAATCTGTGGTTAGTAACTGAGTTTTGGCGTGCTCAAAAACATAAGCACTAAGGACGGGGAGCATGCATACAGACGCGGAGATAAGCTAGAGAGGGAACACAATAATTGTATGCGCGCAGTCGTGCAGCGGGTCACCCGCGCCAAGGTTACGGTCAACGGACAGATCACGGGCGAGATTGGCCTGGGAGTATTGGTGCTTCTCGGCGTGGGACACGGCGACACTGAGGCGGATGCGACTTACCTTGCTGAGAAGATCGCGGGCCTGCGCGTCTTTGAGGACGCCGACGAAAAGATGAACCGCAGCGTGCTCGATGTAAACGGCAGCGTGCTGGCGGTTTCGCAGTTCACTTTGTATGGAGACGTGCGGCGGGGGAAGCGTCCGTCGTTCGATGCCTCCGCTCCGCCAGAGCCGGCGCGCCAGCTCTATGAATTCTTCGTAGAACGCGTGCGAGCAACGGGGCTGCGCTGTGAAACCGGGCGCTTTCAGGAAATGATGCAGGTGGAATTGGTGAACCAGGGTCCCGTCACGATTCTGTTGGATTCGGGAAAGGCGTTCTAAGAGTCGCGGCTAAAGCCGTTGTGTGCGATCCCTACTGCATCAGCCGCTTGAGTGCTGTGCGGGCGTCGCTGACCTGGGCCAAAGGGGCTTTCGCGCTTGGGAAGTACGACAGGAATTCCTGATACTCGTTGATCGCTTGATCGCGCTTGCCGGTACGTTCGTAGAGTTGCCCGAGATAGTAGTGGGAGAGCATAGCAACGACGGGAAATCGCCGGGCCATAATCCGGTCATTTTCCAGATTGTGATCGAGCCGCAATATGGTGCGAAACTCGGTTTCGGCGGTCGAATAATCATTGACGAGCTGGTGGCCACGGGCTCTCAGAAAAATTCTGTAGGGAACTTGGACGTCGGGAATGGCTGCGGCCCGGGTCAAGGCTGTTTGCCCGTCTCCGCGCTCTACGGCTGCGCTCAACTCGTTTGTATTCTGCTGTATTTCAAGTGCTCGCGGAGCGATCCACGGATGGCTGGAGGCGAACTTCTGCAAAGTTTGCTGGGCTGCCGACGTGTTTCCCGCCGTTGTTTGTAGGAAAGCTATCGCCTGCAGTTCCTCGCCATCAAGGTTTTGCTGTTGAGCAAAAGCCAGAGCCGAAGAACCTCGCCCCAAGATGACGGACAGGCGAGCGAGTTCCTCCAGAAAATCCTCGGCCGCTTCGCTCTGTTTCGCTTTTCCGAGCTGCTGTACGGCTTCGCGATAACCGGAGAGCGCGCCATCGAAGTCACCCGCGAGCTCTTTGAACTGTGCCCCAAAGCCCGGAACATAAAGGCGAGAGAGCGGAGACGCGTGATTGGCCGCTTGCTGGAACGCTGCGCTGGCCATGTCGGGTTTTTTCTGGTCGGTATAAACCACGGCCAGCTTGAGGTATTCGGTGTAGCCCCCGAAGTCCGATTTCAATTCCAGTACTTTGCGATAGGCAGCAACCGCATCATCATCCCGGCCAGCCATGAAAAGCACGTCGCCGCGGCTGTCGAATGGGTTGGGATCGTCGGGACGAGCTGCTACATAGCCGTCACTGGCGGCCAGCGCTCCATTAAAATCGCCTTCCTTGGCCAGTTCGTACGACAGGAAGTTGAGCAGATCCTCATTCTTCTGATCGAGCGCCAGTCCCTGTCGCAACATTTCCACACCTTGAGAACCCTTACCCAGAAGGTCCAGGTAGGTGGCCGTGATACCGCGATCTAGCGTCGAACGAGGGAATTCGGAAACCAACTGCTGACGCACGGCGACTTCAGCTTCAAAGTCGCGGGAACGGGCTGCGATCAGCACCTGCAAAGACAATTGCTCGTAGCGAGGCAGGCGCGACTGCATTTGCTCAACCTTGCGCACCAGTTCATCCCTGCGCCGCAGATCGCCCTCAAGGGCGTACTGATCGGAGAGGCGCAACAGGGCCAGCGCAAACTGTGGATCCAGACGAACCGCCTCTTCCAGTTCGCGGATCGAATCGCTGGTGAGAAAACGGCGTCCGTAGTCGATGCCCAACTGATAGTGGCGATAGGCCTCCACGTTCGAAGTGGAAGCCTGCTCGATCTCCGGCGCTGTCTGCGGTTGCTCCGCTGCGGGCAGAAAACTGCTGGCGAGGCTTGCCGTCAGCCGGTCCACCATGCCGAAAATGCCTTGGACGTCCTGACCCTCGAGCTTCTCCGAGAACAAAATTTGTCCAGAAGCGGTGTCTTGCGCGCGCACATCAAGGCGCAGTTGTGTCGGTCCCATTTTTAGCAGCGCGCCGGTGATGTAGGCGTCAGCGCCCGCGTCGCGCGCCACTTCCTGCGCCTGGGCGGGATCGAGCGACTTGCCGCCTTTGCTGGCACGTTGCACCGCACCCATCACGCGCTCAGTGGAGAGCACGTCCAGACCCTTTACCTGGGCCAGGTTCGTGGTCAGCATGTCGGTGAGGCCATTGTCCAGCCAGTTGAGAGATTGATCCTGCGACAAATTGTTGAAGTAGAGGACAGCAATCGCCTTGTGCGACTGGTTAGCTCCGGTGCGAGTATTTCTGCCGCGCAGGAACAACAAGCCTGCGACTGCGGCGAGCAGGATTGCGGCCGCGGCGAAAATCAGCCGCCTGCCTTTTCCTGGAACCTGGGCCATGAGTAAAGAAGATGAGGAAGAGGAAGAAATTTGAGCAGGAACGACGGCGGACGAGGATGCCGAACCGCTCACGCTTCCAGGCACCCCCGAGGGATCCGGCACTGAAACTGTAGAAGGCGGCGAGGACGCGATTGCCGCGCTTCGCCCCGATTCCGTATCCCGCTTCAACCTCTGCAGGTCTGCGCGCAAGTCGGCGGCATGCTGGTAGCGCAGGTTGCGATCTTTCTCCAGCGCCTTGTTGATGATTTCTTCCAGCTTTGGCGGAACATCGGGATTCAGGCGCACCGGGGCGATCGGAGAGCGCTCCAGAATCGCGTTAAACACGGCGGCGGACGTCTCTCCGCGAAATGGCATTAAACCGGTGGCCATTTCGTAGAGCACAGCACCAAAAGAAAACAGATCCGTGCGCGCATCCAGTTCCTTGCCCATCGCCTGTTCGGGCGACATGTAGGCAACCGTGCCCAGCGCCGCGCCCGGGCTGGTGAGATGTTGCTCGTCGATGCTCGCAGCCTGCGTCGCAGCGCTGGCCCGCAGGCTGGACGAACTACCGCTGGGCGCGAGTTTCGCGAGACCGAAATCCAAAATCTTGGCGTGGCCGCGCTCGGTGACGAACAGGTTCGCCGGCTTGATATCGCGATGGACGATGCCTTTGCAATGAGCGGCGTCCAGCGCGTCCGCAATTTCGATCGCTAACGACAGCAGCGTGTCGTTGTCGGTGGGGCGGCCTTCGATGCGATGCTTCAGCGTTACGCCGTCCAGAAATTCCATGGCGATGAAGGCCTTTCCGTCTTCGTCGCCAATGTCATAAATCGTGCAAATGTTGGGATGATTCAACGCAGACGCAGCCTGTGCCTCACGTTGAAAACGGGCCAGGACCTGCGGATCGCGGGCAACTTCTTCGGGCAGGAATTTGAGAGCGACAAAACGGTGAAGGCGCGTGTCTTCGGCCTTGTAGACGACTCCCATACCGCCGCCGCCCAACTTCTCGACGATGCGGTAGTGCGAGATGGTTTGGCCGATCATTGGGGCGCGTGCTCCGCAGATGCAGCGCTTCGGAGTCGCTTCATCTTAGAGAGGCGTTGTCCGCGAGTCAACGAATGACAGGGATTTGTCGGTCGCTTTTGCCTGCCGTATCATTTACGCGATATGAAAATTGCCATTGCCCTCTTCGTAACCCTGTCTCTGTCTGCGTTCGCGGCCGAGAAGCCGAAGACCGCGCCTGCCCAGCCTGTATTGGCTCAGCCCGCCACCGAAACGCTTGACCTCGCGACCATCGCGCGCATTCGCGATGAGGGTTTCAATCACTCTCACATCATGGAATACGCCAGCGGTTTATTCGACGGCGTTGGCTCACGGCTGACCGGTTCCCCGGACTTCGCCAAGGCCGAGCAGTGGTCCGAGGATCAGCTGCGGCGCATGGGAGCGTCAAACGTCCACATCGAATCGTGGGGCGAGTTCGGGATGGGCTGGCAGCAGATCGGAACATCTCTGGAAATGACCGCACCCGGAACGGCCACGTTTCTGGCGCAGGCGACGCCATGGTCGCCTGCGACTGCCGGCGAAAGTACGGCTGAGGTTATCGCGGTGCCTGCGCTCAAGGACGAGAAAGATTTCGAAGCGTGGAAGGGCAAGCTGGCCGGCAAGATCATCTTGTACGGCGACGCGCCGAAGATTAATCCCGATCCCGCGAACCTACTTGTTCACTACGACCAAGCCAAGCTCGATCACTTCCGATCCTATCCGCTCGACGGCGATCAGAATGACAGCTACGTGCTGCCGAACGATCCAGCTTTCTGGGAGAGCACATTCAAGGAAACAGCATTTCTGGAGAAAGTGGGCCGTTTCTTTGCCGACGAGCATGCGATCGCCGTACTGCGTCACAGCGGTTCCGGCGGTGTGATCCATGATGACACCAACTCTTCGCTCGGCTGGTTTGTCTATCGTGCCGAACACAAGCAAGCAATCCCTTCGGCGGTCATCGCGAACGAGGCGTTCGGGCGTATGCATCGGCTGGTTTCGCACGGTGTTCCAGTCTCGGCGCGCCTCAATATCGCGACGAAGTTTTATGGAGAGCACGAACCGGGTAGCAACGTCATCGCCGAAATTCCCGGCACGGACTCAGCGTTGAAGGACGAAGTCGTGATGCTGGGGGGCCACCTGGATTGCTGGATCGCCGGTACCGGAGCGACCGACGACGGTGCAGGAACGATCATTGCGCTCGAAGCGGTGCGCATTTTGCGCGCGCTGAATATTCAACCACGGCGAACCATCCGCATCGGTCTGTGGGGCGGCGAAGAACAGGGATTGTTCGGCTCGGCGGGATACGTCAGCAGTCACTTCGGTACACTTTCATATTCTACGAAGCCCGAAGAACAGGTCGTCCCTGAATTTCTGCGCCAACAGACCGGCCCGGTCGCGATCAAGCCGGAACATGCCAGGCTCGATGCTTATTTCAATACTGACAACGGCGGCGGGAAATTTCTTGGCATCTTCACCGAAGGCAATTCCGCGGTTGAGGCCATCTTTCAGCAGTGGGTCGCTCCCATCAGCGACCTCGGTTTTACCACGGTCACATTGCGCAACACAGGGTCGACCGATCACGAGGCTTTCGATCAAGTCGGCCTTCCGGGATTCCAGTTTCTCCAGGACCCGCGCGATTACGAGACTCGTAGCGCCCACACCAATCTCGATACCTACGAGCGGCTTTCCGAATCCGACCTGAAGCAGGCGGCGGTCGTAATGGCAATTTTCGTTTACAACACCGCGCAGCGGGACGCCATGCTGCCACGTAAACCTCTACCTCATCCGGAACTGGAAGAACAACTTGGCAAGCCGCTGGAAGGGATTTATCCGCCGGCCTCGAGCGTGGCGAAGCAATAGACGTTCTCGTTCCGCAGGGGTTATCGCGCCTGCACGATGGTATCGGCCACGCGTGCGGCTTCGACTGCAGGCTTTACGTCGTGAGTGCGGATGATGTGCGCTCCTTTCAGGAGGAGCGCAACTTGAGTGGAGAGTGTGCCGTAGAGACGGGCGTCCACCGGCGCGTCTTTACCGTTTTGCGCCAGCATGCGGCCGATAAAAGACTTGCGCGAAGTTCCCGCCAGCAGCGGAAATCCGGCGGTCTGCAATTCGCTGAAGCGGGAGAGTAACGGATAGTTCTCCTCGAAATTCTTGCCAAAACCGAAGCCGGGATCGATCATGATGCGCTCGCGGCGCACGCCGGCGACGATAGCTTTTTCCGCCCAGTCTTTTAATTCACGCTTTACCAGGAGCACGATGTCGCCCGGCGGAGGCAGCGTGCGCCACTCTTCGGGACGCCCGCGCATATGCATCATAACGACGCCGCACTTGAGGTCGGCGACGGTCTTGGTCATCAGCGGGTCCCAGCGAAAGGCGCTGACGTCATTCACGATTTCTGCGCCAGCATTGACGGCGGCGCGGGCTACGCTCGCTTTGTAGGTATCGATGGAGAGGACCGCCGCCGGATGCTTTTTCTTCAGTTCGACGATGACTGGCAGGATGCGTTTGAGTTCTTCGTCTGCGCTAACCGTGATCTTGGGATTTGCGACGGCAAGTTTCTTTGTTTCCAGCTGCCTGGGTACGTCCGCTTCCACCCGGGCGCCGGGGCGTGTGGATTCGCCGCCGATGTCGAGAATGTCCGCGCCTTCGTCAAGAAGTTGCTGCGCGCGCGCAACCGCCTGTTCGCGGTCAAGGTAGAGCCCTCCATCGGAAAAGGAATCTGGCGTGATGTTAACAATGCCCATGATCAGCGTGTGCTTGCCCAGTTCGAGCGAGCGAGCGCCCAGGTTCCATTGGAATACCGGCCTCATGCGGGAACGATTCTATAGGAAGCCTCCGCGATGAGATGCGCGAGAGAAATTTCGCTGGCGGAAGCGCTTCGCAAACCCTGCGAATTGAGCGGCTCGTGACTTACCGGCGTTTCATCGTCGAAGCTCGCTTGCGCAATACGGACACTGCTCCCGGGCCGGTACCGGTCGGAGGTTTGCGGCGTCCATCGAGCAGCTCTTTAAGCACGACGGCGTTGTTGTGAGTTTCGTTTTTCGAAGCGTAGAGCAGGGTCAGGCGTTTTCTTTTGTTCGCGAGTTGGTAGAGACGCAACAACGCGTTCTCGCTCTCAGGCAGCGCCAGTTCCTTTAGATACTTGGAGCGAAATTGCGGCCAAGTTTGAGCCTGATCATGAAAGGCGTGGCGCAACTCGTCCGAAGGCGCGAGATCGCGCAGCCACTCGTCCACGGCTGCGGCAGTCTTCGAAAGACCCCGGGGCCAGAGGCGATCGACCAGAATGCGAGCTCCGTCTTGGCGCGACGCTGGTTCGTAGACGCGTTTGATAGCTACGGTCATGGGTTCGAGCTTGCTCTATTATTGTAAAACGGTTTCGCCGGGCCGGATGCGGAGGTTGGCCGGGTCGATGATTAGCTTGTCGATGGTTAGGTTGATGAATCGACGGATAAGAAATAGCTACGGGGACACCCTCTTTTTGACGGCGCTGGCCGGCGTCTTCGTGCTGGCGATGTTCTCCGGCTGCGAGGTCGAGCGGCGCAAGTCGGACGTGGATTTGGGTCTTAATCCGCAACAGGCGGTGGGTCGCAAGATTTACGACAATGAGTGTTACCGCTGCCACGAGCCCTATTCGACGCGCGGCAAGAAAGGCCCGGGATTGCAAGGCGTTTTCAAAGGCAAATATCTTCCGCTGAGCGGGCTGCCGGCGAATGACGATCGCGTGAGCGATATCATTCGGCTGGGCCGTAAAGAGATGCCGGCCTATAGCCAGAAATTCAGCCAGCAGGACATGCAGGATCTGCTGGCGTATCTGCATACGCTGTGAGATTCAGGCTCCCTATTCTTGACGCACCTGACGCACACGACGCGTCCATGATGCCCGGAACGTACTGAGATTGAGATAGACATGAAGAACGCGGCCAAATCGGAACTGTTTCGCGAATTGCCGTCGGTGAACGAGGTGCTGCAGATTGCAGACGTGGCTGCGTTGTCCGCTGTTCATGGAACGGCTGCGGTTACCGATGCTGCGCGGGCTGTGATCACACGCCTGCGGGAAGAAGTTGCGTCCGGGCTGCTGGATTCTTTCTCCCTGAAGCTTGCGCTCGCGGAAATCACCGGCGCGATGGAGCAGCACCTGCGCGTGGCGCTGGGGCACTCTCTGCGATTGGTTGTCAATGCGACCGGCGTGATCCTGCACACGAATCTGGGGCGCGCTCCTGTGGCAGAGGCGGCGATGGAGCATATTCGCGCGACAGCCGGAGGATATTCAAATCTGGAGTTTGAAATCGAATCCGGAGTACGCGGCAAGCGGGATATTCATGTGCAGCGGTTGTTTGCCCAAATATTGAACGGAACCGGAACTTCGGCGGGGCTTCGCTCACGGTCGACAGCCGAGGCGGCGGTTGATACGAAGGGTGATGTTTCCACCATCGTGGTGAACAATAACGCGGCCGCGGTACTTCTGGCTCTAAACACATTGGCAGATGGCGGCGAAGTCATCGTTTCTCGTGGCGAACTGGTCGAGATTGGCGGATCGTTTCGCATTCCCGACGTGATGGCGAAGTCGGGAGCGGCGCTGCGCGAGGTCGGCACCACGAATCGCACGAGAGTCGCTGACTATGAGAACGCCATCAATGAGCGCACTCGGCTGCTGTTGCGCGTCCACCGTTCGAACTTCGAGATCACCGGATTCACCGAGCAGGCCTCGACTACCGAACTGGTGCAGTTAGCCCGTAAGCGCAACCTGCCCCTCATGGAAGACCTCGGCAGCGGCACTCTGGTGGAGTTGCAGAATTTCGGCATCACCGGCGAGCCGAGCGTGATGGCCAGCCTGCGCATTGGTGTCGATGTCGTGACTTACAGTGGCGACAAACTGCTGGGCGGCCCCCAGGCGGGATTGATCAGCGGCCGGGATGACCTGGTCGCTCAGATGCGGGCGAATTCGCTGTTTCGCGCTTTGCGAGTGGATAAACTCACTTACGCCGCGCTCGCGGCCACTCTTCTCGCCTACGTGAAGCGGGATCACGATGCAATTCCCGTGCTGAAGATGATGCGCCTTACGAAGGATGACGTTGGCAGACGCGCTGAAGCCCTGGCCGGGCAACTTTCGTCCGCTCAATCCAAATCGAAGTTGAGAATAGAAGTCCTCGACGGTGATTCGGTGATTGGCGGAGGCGCCGCTCCGTCTTCAGTTCTTCCCACCCGCTTATTGGCTGTGACCTGTGATCGGCTGAGCGCGGATGAACTAGCCGCGCGCCTGCGCCTGGGTGATCCGCCAGTGATTGCCCGAGTTGAAGATGGGCGCGTGCTGCTGGATTTGCGGACGGTGTTTACCGGGCAGGACGCCCTCATCCTCGCCGCGCTTGATCGAGTCGCAACCTAGCCGATCGGCATCGAAAGCCTGTTGGCCACTCTCTACAGCATCGGACATTCGACCCACACGATCGACGAACTGATCGCCGCGTTGCAGGCGCATCAGATTCGGACGCTGGTCGATATCCGCGCCTTCCCCATGTCGCGGCGACTGCCGCAATTCAATCGCGACGCGCTTGAAAAAAGCCTGCCGGCGGCCGGAATCCGCTATGTGTGGGTGAAAGAACTGGGCGGGTATCGCAAGAAGACTCTCGACGAATCGCCCAACGTTGCGCTGCGCAACCAAAGCTTCCGCAACTACGCCGACTACATGCTCACGGAGAACTTTGAGAAGGCCGCAGACGGCCTGATCGTGCTGGCGAAAGGCTCGCGAACGGCGTACATGTGCGCTGAACGGCTTTACTTTAAATGTCACCGCATGCTGGTTTCAGATTGGCTGGTCGCTCACGGGCATGAGGTGCTCCATATCGATGGCATCGGACCGCCGAAGCAACATAAGCTGATGCCGGAGGCTCGCACGATAGAGGGACGACTCATCTATCGGGGAGACCGCTTGCTGTAAGATTCCGTGCGAGAGGAATTTGCAAAGATGATCGTCGGCACGGGCATTGATATTGCCGAGGTTCCCCGCATTCGCCAGTCGATCGAACGCTTTGGCGAGCGCTTCCTGCAGCGGGTGTTCACTCCCGGAGAAATTCGCTACTGCGATTCGAAGATGAATCGCATGGAGCGGTATGCTGCCCGGTTCGCGGCCAAAGAGGCGGCGATGAAGGCTCTCGGGACAGGCTGGAATCATGGCGTGCGCTGGCGCGACTGCGAGGTGGTTCGCTTGCCGGGAGGTCGTCCGACGATCGCATTCCACGGCAAAGCTGGTGAGTTCGCGGCGAAGTTGGGAGTGAAGAATGCCGCCTTGTCGCTGTCGCACACCGAGCAACAAGCCATCGCGCAAGTGATCCTGGAGAGCTAAATAGGAAGCTAACGATCCGGTGTCGCGGGACGATGCCCTCGTTTCCCGGCTCTACTCGGGGTGACCGCCCAGCGGCTGACCCTATATTGTCCGCATGCTATAATTCTTTATTCTCAGTCGCTTAGCGCACGGAGGACAGTATCGATAAACGGTTTATTCGCACTAATGAGCGTATCCGCGCACGCGAAATTCGCGTGATTGACGACGAGGGGCAGCAGCTAGGGATCCTGCCACCTTATGAAGCGCTCAAGAAAGCCCGCGAGAAAAATCTGGATCTGGTTGAGATTTCGCCCACCGCGCAGCCTCCCGTGTGCCGCATCATGGACTACGGGAAGTATCTCTACCAGCAGGAAAAGAAAGAGCGCGAAGCAAAAAAACACCAGAAGACGATCACGGTAAAAGAGGTCAAGTTCCGCATCAACGTGGACGACCACGATTACGAGACCAAAAAGAATCACGTGCTGCGGTTTCTGGACGAGGGCGACAAGGTCAAGGCGACGATTTTCTTTCGCGGACGCGAGATGACGCGTACCAGCCTCGGCCGCCAGATACTGGAGCGGCTGATTAAGGACGTGGAGCCGCACAGCATCGTGGAGTTCCGCCCACGGCAAGAGGGCAATACGCTGCACGCGATCCTGGCTCCGAAGAAGACGGACAAAGAACGCGAGAAGGAACGAGAGAAACAAGAAAAGCAAGAGAAGCAGAAAGCTGCGGCCCAGAGCGCGCCCAGCCCAAGCGCACCTCCGGCGCAGGTTGCCAAACCCGCCTCGTAGCCGCAAAGATTTCTCTTGGAATCACGGGATTTTTAAACTTACAGCTGATGGCTGAAAGCTGACGGCTGTTTCTGAGGATTTATGCCGAAACTGAAAACACACAAAGGCGCTGCCAAGCGCTTCAAGAAAACCGGGACGGGCAAGATCAAGCGCGGGCGTTCGCACCTGCGCCACATCCTGACCTCCAAGAGCACCAAGCGCAAACGCAAAATGCGCCACGGTGCATTAGTGAGCGACGGCGATTACGCGAAAGTAGCTCGCATGATCCCGTACCAATAGGAGCATTGTTGATTTTTTGATTGTTGATTGAAACCCGAATTCATCGGGGGCTTATTCGCAATCAAAATTCAACAATGGTTCCAGGCGTGTGAAGAGGCCAGAGATCGCCGGCCTTTCTTGTTGTAATCCGGCGAATCATCCTTACCTCCAGCCGCCGTAGACGAAAGAAAAAAGGAGAACAGCAATGCCTCGTGTAAAACGCGGAACCAAACGCCGCGCTAAACGCAAAAAGATATTAGACCGCGCAAGCGGTTATTTCCTCACCAAGTCAAAGCTCTACCGTTCAGCCAAAGAAGCGGTGGAGCGCGGACTGAAGTTCGCCTACTCGGGCCGCAAGCAGCGCAAGCGCCAGTTCCGCTCGCTGTGGATCGTCCGCATCGGCGCCGCCGCAAAGCTGAACGGCATGAGCTATAACCAGCTCATCCACGGCTTGAAAGTGGCGGGCGTCGAACTCGATCGCAAAATTCTGGCGGACATCGCGGTAAAAGACGCAGCTGGATTTGGAGCTTTGGTGCAGCAAGCCAAAGACGCGATCAAGGTTGCGGCAAAAGCCGCGCCGGCGGAAGCGAAAGCGTAGCTTTCAGCTTCAGCGAACAGCTCTAAGATTTCAGCTCTAAAATGCATTGTCATTCCGAGCGCTCGCAGCCGCGCGAAGCGCGGAGAGAGCGCCGAGGAACCTGCTGTTTGCCTGCAGCGAGGAACAGCAGATTCCTCACCGCTAAAGCGGTGCGGAATGACAAATTCTTAAATCCATCGCGACCATGCCCTACACCGTTCCTAAACTCACGGACTATTCGGCGGCGGCGCTGGATGCCGCGACGCGAGATCTGCTCGCCGCACTCGAACAGGAATCCGCCGAGGTGAAGACCGAATCTGCATACGAAACCCTCCGCATCCGCTGGCGCGCCCGCAAAGACGGAATCGTCACTCAAGTCAATGAACTTTGGCTGAAATCTTCTCCGCGAGAAGCCAAGCGCGATGTCGGCCAGAGAGTAAATGAGATCATCATTTCTCGGATCGATACGGTGCTGCGAGAACGGCATGACCACGTTAAGAGCGTAGCGATTCTGAAGAAAGCCCGAGCGGAAGGGCTCGATGCAGGCATTGACGCAGCCAGGCGTGCGGCAGAGTTGTCAGAGTCCATCGACATCACCCTCCCCGGCGTCCGCCGCCCGATAGGCGCCGAGCATCCGGTCATCAAGACCTGGCACGAAATCGTTTCCGTCTTCCAGAAACTTGGATACTCTGTCGCCGAAGGCCCGGTAGTCGAAACGGATTACTACAACTTCGAGTCGCTGAATTTCCCGCCGAACCATCCGGCACGCGATACGCAGGACACGCTTTTCATTGCAGGTCAGCAGTCGAAACCGCAGCGCGAACGCCTGCTGCTGAGGACACATACGTCTCCCGTGCAGATTCGCACCATGGAGAAAATGCGGCCGCCGATCCGCATCGTGATCCCGGGCACCGTGCATCGCAACGATCCTCCAGACGCGAGCCACTCGCCGATGTTCCATCAGATCGAAGGCCTCGCCGTCGATACGAACATTACCTTCGGCGATTTGAAGGGCACGCTCGATCACGCCATGAAGGCGCTATTCGGCTCGAGCGTTAAGACGCATTTCAGGCCATCGTTCTTTCCGTTCACCGAACCGAGCGCCGAACTGTATGTCACTTGCTTCATCTGCGGTGGCAGCGGCAAGCGAGGATCAGACTCCTGCCGTCCATGCAAGCAGACCGGATGGATCGAAGTGCTCGGCTGCGGCATGGTCGATCCGAATGTCTTCGAGTTCGTGAAAGACAACGGCTACGACCCGAAAAAAGTCTCCGGCTTCGCCTTCGGCATGGGTGTAGACCGCCTTGCGCTGCTGAAGTATGGCGTAGATGATTTGCAGTATTTCTTTCAGGGGGATGTAAGGTTCTTGCAGCAGTTTGGATAGGAGTTGTCATCCTGAGCGGAGCAAGAGCTTCACGGAAGTGGAGCTCTTGCGTAGTCGAAGGATCCCTTTGAGCCTGCACGGCAACGGATTCTTCAAGGCATTCTCTCATCGCTGTGGAAGGAACTCCTCGTAGGGACGCGGATTGATTGAGATGAAAGGGATCCTTCGACTGCGGTTCTGCTTCGCTAGCGCGAAGCAGAATCCTCGCTCAGGATGACAGAAGTTTGAAATGAAACTTTGCTCACAGTGGATTCGCGATTTCGTCGATCTCTCAGTTGACGACCGCCGGCTTGCTGAGGACTTGACCAATGTTGGCATTTCGGTCGAGGGGATCAGCGGCGCAGGCGCCGATACCGTGTTTGAGATGGAGATTGGGACGAACCGTCCCGACGCGATGAATCACTATGGCGTCGCGCGCGAAGCGGCGGCGATTTACGGATTGCCGCTAAGGCAGTTGTCAGCTGTCAGCTCTCAGCCCTCAGCCAAAACGTCGAATGACCTGCTCTTCCCGATCATCGTCGAAGAGCCGCAACTTTGTCCGCGATTCTCCGCGCGCGTGATTCGCGACACGACCATCAAGCCTTCGCCGCAGAAAATCGCGCACCGGCTGCAACTTCTTGACCAGCGGCCGATTTCGAACGCCGTCGACGCCACGAACTACGTTCTGTGGGAGATCGGCAAGCCTACGCACGTCTTCGATATGGACCTGCTCGAAGGCGGCAAGATTATCGTCCGCAAAGCTCGCAACGGCGAGACGCTGAAGACTCTCGATGGCGTTGAGCGCAAGCTCACGTCCGAAGATCTCGTCGTCTGCGACGCCAAGAAGCCCGTTGGTCTCGCCGGAGTGATAGGCGGATACGACACGATGATCACCGAGAAGACTCGAAACATTGTGATCGAATCGGCCTGGTGGGATCCGGCGACCGTCCGCAAGATGTCGCGCCGGCACGGCCTGCACACCGACGCCTCGCACCGTTTCGAGCGTGGCGCGGATTTCGAATCGACGGTCATCTCCTGCGATTTGGTGGCGCGGATGATTCTGGAGTCCGGAGGAGGCACATTGCAAGGCGATGTAGTCGATGTCGTGTCGAAGAAAATGGATCAGGCTCCCGTGCTGCTTCATGCGTCTGAGGTGAAGCGCATTCTGGGCGGCAATCTCGATGCGGGTCAGATTTTCCGACTGTTAAAGCGACTCGGCTTCAACCTGGTTCCCGAGGGGCAGGACGGCGCCCAATTCTGGGTCAACATTCCCAGCTGGCGCCTGGACGTCGAACGCGAAATCGATGTGATCGAAGAGATCGCGCGCCTGCATGGTTACGACAAATTCGAGAACACGCTGCCAGCTTACAGCGGCGCCGTTGTCGACCTGCCGCATGCCGCCATGGACGCGGCTTTTCGCACTCGGTCATTGGCGCTCGGCTACAACGAAGCATTGTCGCTGACTTTCATCTCGCACGCCGACGCTGAGAAATTTTCTTCAGCAAAGGTTCTGGAGTTGGAGAATCCGCTGAGCGAAGAGGCCAGCGTGATGCGCACCTCGCTCGCGCCTGGCATGCTCGACATGCTGGCCTGGAATCTTAATCGCGATGTCCCCGGGGCGCGCCTGTTTGAGATGGGCGGCGTCTACGAATTTTCCGGAGGCGATCGTGTCGAACCTAGGCGCGCTTGCCTCGGCGCGACCGCCTCTGCGGTGAAGAGTTCATTACTCGCAGCCGGGGCGCTCGATGTGAGCAAGGGTGAGCAGGCCGCCGCCGCCGAGATGTTCCGCGGATTCAAAGGCGATGTGGAAAATCTGCTCGCGGTGTTCGCCGGTGACACGACTTACGACCGTGAAACGTCTGAATATTTCCATCCCGGCCGTTCCGCGCGGGCGCTCGTCAACGGCGCTGTGCTGGCGCAGTTTGGGCAAGTTCATCCCGAGGTCGCGGCGGCGCGCAAACTGCGGCAAGACGTCTTCCTGGCGGAATTTGATCTCGAACAGTTATACCAGTGCGGATTGCGGCGGGTTCACTTCGCACCGTTAGGAAAATATCCGGCAGTGGAACGCGATTTTTCGTTCGTGTTCGCCGACGATGTTTCGTTCGAGAAGATGCGGAACGCAGTTTCTAAAGCAGGCGTGACGGAGTTGCGCGACTTCGTGCCGGTGGAGATTTTTCGGGGCGGATCGATCGCTGCCGGAAAATATTCAGTATTGCTGCGCGCAAGATTTCAATCCGGGGAACGAACGCTGCGTGAAGAGGATCTGATGCATTCGTCCGGTAAGATCGTCGCTGCGCTGACCGAACTCGGCGGAACGCAGCGAACGTAAGGCAAAGTCCCCATCCCCTTCGACAAGCTCAGGGCAGGCTCTCTCGCTAAGAACGGCAGAAGCGTAGGGCACCCGTTTCATCCTTGCTTCGGATACTCTACTGGGCTCACTTCTTTCTTGCTTTTTCGCCTTCTGTTCGCCAATAATAAGCCATGGCCATCACACGCAGACAGCGGGAAGTGTACGACTTCATTTCGCGGTTCGTGGCGGAGCATGGATATTCTCCGTCGTTCGAGGAAATCGGCAAAGGCCTGGAGCTTTCCTCGCTCGCCACCGTGCACAAGCATGTCACCAATCTCGAAAAAAAAGGACTGCTCACGCGCGACTACAACCGCAGCCGCTCCATCGACCTGCTGCCGCCCAAAGGGCGCCTCAAGCAGGCCATGAGCGTGAATACGGGCCTGGTGTTGCCGCTACTGGGCCGCATCGCCGCCGGTCAGCCAATCGAAGCAGTGGAGAATCCCGAAACCATTTCGCTGGCCGATTTCGTGCGCTCGAAAGAAGTCTTTGTGCTCGAGGTGCGCGGAGAGTCCATGCAGGATGAACACATTCTCGACGGCGACTACGTGCTGGTGGAAAAAGCCAAGACCGCGCACAACGGCGATATCGTAGTCGCCCTCGTGGATTTAACCGACGCCACGCTGAAGCGCTTTTACCGCGAAGGCGAGAACATCCGCCTGCAGCCGTCGAATGCGACCATGAAGCCGATCATCGTGCCGGCAGCGTCGGTCGATGTGCAAGGGAGGGTGATTGGAGTGTTGCGAAAGTATTAGCGCTGGCCATATTTTTTGGGCAGTTTCACATGGTTTTAAATTGTCTTGCGTTTCGTGTGCGGGTTAGCTACCGTCGCATTAGCCGCGGATGAAGCCGTAAGGGTCGGCCATAGCAACTAGCTTCGGAGTTTAGCGAAAACGTGCTCAGGCATAAGCCAGTCCGCCAGCCAGGACAGGACATTCGGACGCTTCCGACCTACACAATTCCAGAGGCGGCCGTTTTCCTCGCGATACCACGCCGCACACTAGCCTCTTGGTATGAGGGGCATGAGCCCATCCTAAAGGCGTCGGGGCGATACGGCAATGCTCACCTGCTCTCTTATCGCGATATCGAAGAGGCTTACCGAATCTACCTGTTGCGTGAGAGATTCAATTTCTCGCTCCAGTTTCTAAGGCGATCAATGCGCAATGCCCGTAAAATGTTCCGCTCTCAGCATCCACTCCAACGCGCCGACGCCGTAAAGGAATGTTTGCAGGACCTCGTTTACGACAAACCCGCTCGCGGCGCACGTCCTCGCACGGTGACTTCACTCGGCAAGAGACCCGGGCAGGAAGTCATTGAAGAGGTGGCAAATCTGTTTGCTGAGAGAATAGAGAGCGGCAAATTCATCTTTCCTTGGCGCTTCGCAGCAACCGATCACCAAAGTCGACCGGTATCTATGAATCCCCGCATCATGTCGGGCCGATTGGTGATCACTGGTACGCGCATCCCAGTTAGCGTGTTGTGGGGACGCAAACGTGCCGGAGCGAAAGTTGATGAAATTGCCGCTGACTATGGGCTTGACCGCGGGACTGTTCAGCAGGCATTGACGCACATTGATATACGTCAAAAAGCGGCGTGAGGAGTGTGTCCTCTTTCTCGACGAAGGCTTTTCCGCCGAGTCGGTCGCCGTGCGCTTGAGAACGGCGGGATTTACGGTCCAAAGATTCCCCGAGTGGTTTAAGGACGAGAACGGCCAGACCAGACGAAACGTGGAAGACCCCGAGGTGATCCAGTTTTGCCACAGGAACGGTTGGCTTCTTGTGACAAGGGATCACGAAATGAAAAACACCCATCGCGAAGAAATCAAGAGAACGGAGATCGCGATACTCGCCACAGCCCATAACAGCATAGAAAATCAAGATGAGTGGGTCGTAGCGATAATAAATCTCAAGAGCCGTATTCTCAGGGAGTTCAAGAAACGCGAGCGCCCGTGGTTTGGGACGTTCAGTCGAACGGCCAACCTCACGATCTCAACCGTGAGATAACGAATCGTGCTACGTGGCGTAGTGAAATACTTGGCCGGTCTTTCTCCCAGCAGCGAAACTTGCTTTAGCGGCGAGAATCTTGACGCGACTTAGGGCACTAACAGAAAAACGCCCGGGATGGTTCCCGGGTGTTTGTTCATAAATGAAAGATCAGAGCCGAGAACCGTTATCCAACGTGCTTGTCGAGGGCCTGGGCGATGGCCTCTTTCGGCTTGTAGCCGACGATCTGCTCGACCACCTGGCCGCCTTTGAATACCAGCAGCGTGGGAATGCCGGTCACTTTATAGCGCATCGGAGTAGCGCTGTTGGAGTCGACATCCATCTTGCCAATCTTTACTCTGCCCTGATAGTCATGGGCCAGTTCTTCGACGATGGGAGCGATCGCGCGGCAAGGGCCGCACCATGTCGCCCAGAAGTCTACGAGAACGGGCTGATCCGATTTCAGAACATCCTGGTCGAAGTTTGCATCGGTGACTTCGACGATTCCGTTGCCTGCCATTTTCTTTCTCCTCGTTGTAAACGTCGCCCTCTTGGCGGACGCTCCATCGAGCTGGCGTTGCCGGGCCTGACGATCGATCTGATTGCTCCCGTCGGCGGGAGGCGCGCTACCTTCATGGTAGCACTGGAATTAGATGCAGCGGGAGTACAGAAGGTCGCAGAGAGCGGCCCATGGGGATTTAGGCCTGAAAACCGCGGTTGGAGCGGGCCGATCCGGCAGCCATAACGTCCCTTCGGCGGCTCAGGCGGGCTTCTCGTTCTAAAACATGAACTTGAGCGCCCCTTGCATCAGGCGTGGAGAAGCGGCGCTGACCACCTGCCCGAATGTGGAACTGTTAATGTTGCCGTTCACCGAGGCTGGCCCAAAAAACTGCGCATGATTGAAGGTGTTAAACGCCTCGATGCGAAATTCGAGCAATTTTGACTCGGTCAGCGGGATGGCTTTCATTAGCGCCATATCGTAATTGTCTGACCCGGGACCGTGGAAGAATCTGCGCACGGCGTTTCCCGGCGTGCCCAGCGGCTGCAAATTGAAAAGTGAAGTATCGAAGTATGAATTTCCGTTGCGCGGATTGGAATTGAGATTCAGCGGCCCGACCGTGTATTGCGGTTCGTCCACTCCGTAGTTGTTGATGCCATTGGGCTCGGCTCCCAACAGGGAATTGTCGCCGTAGTTGAGCAGCGTCACCGGAAAGCCGCTGCTGAAATGCGTGATGCCCGAAATCGTCCAGCCTTTGGTCCAATGATTGGAAGCGCCAAATAAGTGTTCGAACGGAAGCTCGTAGGTATAACTCACCACGAAGTTTTGCGTGACGTCAAAGGCGGAGAGCGCGCGGCTAAGCGCCGGATTGACCGGGTTCACTTCTTCACCGACGTTTGAAGACTGATCGATGGATTTACTGAAGGTGTAGCTGGCAAATAATTGCAGACGCTTGCTGGTGTGGCGAAGGCTCAGTTCCAGCGCGTTGTAGTTTGAATTTCCGATCGTGGCCTGGTTGGTATTGCTGCCGAAATTCGGGCCCAGCGGTCCGCGAGTCCCATTCACGGTTTGTCCCGAAGCTGTGGTGAATACGTTGCTCTCGCCAAAGGGGCCGCAGGTCGCCGATCCGGGCGCAACTTCGCTCTGCTGGCTCAAACTGAGGCACAGAGCGGGATCTCCCGCGTTCGATTCCTCCAGCACCAGAAGCCGATGCGACTGATTCCCGACATAGCTGGCGCTAATGAGAGTGTTATCCCCAAACTGGCGCTCGATGGAAAACATGTATTGCTCGGTGTACGGGATTCGGTTCGTAACGGGATACGCTGGAATACCGCTGATCGGCACATATTGCGACCAGTCAAGGTTCGGATCGGGATGGCTGCTGGAAGAATTCAACGGCGCGAATGTGACGGGAAAATACTGCCCAAGATTCTGTCCGTTAGAAGCGGTCACAAATGGATTCGAAAACTGCGGCGGAGCGGGGCTGCTGTAAGTCGTACCGTAGGGAGCGTTGGCCGCGAGAACTCCGAGCGTGAGCGCTTCGATCGACGTGTAATAGGTTCCGAAGCCGGCGCGAATACTGGTCTTGGCGGGACCTCCGAGGATTTTGCCGAAAAAACCTTCGGTCGAAACATTCGGCGAATAGACCAAACCGATGCGCGGAGAAAATTCATCGCCCGGTGGCGCGAGCGTGCGCCGCACTCCGGGATCGGTAGGATACAGAATTCCCGCAGGCGCGCCCGGGAATACTACGGACTGCTTGCCCGGTCCCGTGGTTGAAATCTGATTGTATTTTTCGTACCAGGGCTCAATGCGGTCCCAGCGCAAACCATAGTTAAGCGTGAGATTCGATTTTAGGTGCCAACTGTCCTGGGCAAAAAGGCCGGCATATTTATTGCGGCCATAAAAAGGATTCAACTGGCTCTGGTTGTATTGGCTGGGAATCCCGAGCAGGAAGTCGGCATAGTCCGCTCCGGTCTCGCTTCCCGTAAACAGGAAGTTGCCGTTGAATTGGGCGATCGGGTTCACATTGATCTGGTCGTAATGAAATTCGCCGCCGACTTTGACGGTATGGCGTCCGATGACTTTCGAAAGATTATCGAGCCCCTGAAACGTGTTGTTGGCCTGCTTCAGTTCGTTTGTGTTGGTGCCGGTGGAGAAATTGTTGAAGACGAGATTCTCCACACCCTCACCCGCCGGGTCGAGTGCCACAATACTCGGAGCGCCGGTAGAGGTCACGAATCCCTGTGATATCAAGCTGACGCCGAGTCCGCCTTGCGGTTGGCCGAGATCGTTGTAGGCGCGCATGACGCTGAAATGAACCTCGTTAACCGTCGTCCCGCTCAGCGTATTGGTGTTGCCCAAACTGAACAGTTGTGCCCTGCCCAGGTACAGCGCATTGAAGCCGGGGACACTAGCTCCGCCCTGAGCAACAGGGTATGGATTGTTCAGCGAATAATCATCAAGGAAGTAGTAGCCGGAAATCAGTCCCCAGCCGGTATTGGCATCGATGCGCACTGCGCCCTTATCGTCGCGGAGTGACTGATTGAAAGCGGAGGTCGCGAACGCACTGCCTGCAGAATTTGGCGCAGGGATGTACTGCAGCAGATGCTGCGCGGGAACAGACCATGCGGTCTGCGGAATCTCTGCATTGGGAAAAACGCATTGCGTCGATGCTGTGCATGATGCCGAATAAGTTCCGCTGAGGTCCGGCTTCATCTCGCCGCTCGTAAAGTAGTAGGGTTCGGCGGGCGCGACGGCATACTGAAAATTGTTCGAGAGCGTGTTTGCCCAGGCTGGACCGTTCACCGTGGTTGGCACAGTCACTGACTGCCCATTGACGATCTGGGTCGTGGTGAAGGAACTTGCCAGGTCCGACAAATTGCCCGCTCGATCCTGTCCTGAAGGCACGGGGATCAGGCCAGTGTCGACTCCCTGGCGCTGGCGCGTGCCCTGATAATCAGAGAAGAAAAATATCTTGTTCCGCTTGATCGGGCCGCCGACCGTTCCTCCGAACTGGTTTTGAATGAATGTGCCGCGCGTGGGAGAAAAATAGTTACGTGCGTCCAGATCCGTGTTGCGCAGGAATTCAAAAAGATCTCCGTGAAATGCGTTGCTGCCTGACTTGGTAATGACATTAATCTGGCCGCCGCTGAATTCGCCATACTCCGCGTCAAAGTTGCTGGTAAGAATGCGGAACTCGGCGATCGAATCGAGGTTGGGAATGATCGCAGTCCCCATATTGACGTCTTCCTCGGAGTCGCTGCCGTTCACGATGAAGGCATTGGCAAATTCGCGCTGGCCGTTGATGGAGAGTGTTCCCGGATTCAGATCGCCTGACGGCGAGAGTGCGCTCGCCCCAACGTCCTGCACAGTGTTGGAAGCGATGGAAGTCGAGGGAGCGACTCCGGCCTGCAGCGATAGCAGGTCCGTGTAGCTGCGCCCGTTCAAGGGCACGGCGTTCATCTGCTCGCTGTTAATCACCTCGCCGACCTGACTGCTATAGGTTTCCAGATGGACGGAACTTTCGCTGACCGTAACGATGTCGCTGCGCTCGCCAACCTGCAACACAATGTCGATCAGAAGAGCGCTGTTAGTGTCCAGCGCGATTCCAGTGCGCCGGTAGGGTCTGAAACCGGCCTGGTTCGCTTCTAGAGCGTAATCACCGACTGGGACGACGGGGAAGGTGTAGCTACCGTGCGCGTCCGTGGTCGTGGATTGCCGAACCCCGGTGCTGGTACTGACCAGCGCGACGGATGCTTTTGCGACCCCGGCGCCCGATGGATCTTTGACCGTGCCAGAGATGCTTCCGCCCACGCCGGCCCAGGCCGTCGCCATCAGGCACGAGAACAAGAACAGCCAGCGAGATACCTTTGAGAAAGTTTGCGTGGCGAATCTCAACGGGAACTGGTATGATTCCTTCTCTAGTTGCGAATCAATCGCATCTACAGAGCCAATAGAGCCAACAATGTAAGCAGACTGCGTCATGAGAGGACGTTTCGAGTCGCGATTAGTTGCAACAGGGTCGCATCTAACGCACATTCATCTTGCGGGATAGCTCGCCAGCCCGTCAAGTTCTGAGCCAAGATTTCGTCGCATGGCAGTTGCGACAACGTGCCACGATAGGAGATACGATATGCCACTTCCTCAAACCGAAATGCCGGGCCGGTTGCAGGCTCACTTCGCCGAACGCGGCATTCGCATGACGCAGCAGCGGCGCGCCATTCTGAGCGTGATGGAAACCGCCAGCAAGCATCTCGATGCCAGCCAGATTCTGCGGAAAGCGCAGAAGATTGACGCCAGCGTCGATCGCAGCACGGTCTATCGCACGTTACGACTGCTGAAGCGGCATGGGTTGATCGACGAGCTCGACCTGATGCACATCCACGGAGAAGGACATTACTACGAGCGCAAGTTGAACCGCGATCACATCCACATGGCGTGTCTGCGCTGCGGCAAGATCATGGAATTCGTCAGCGACATTTTCGAGAAGCTGAAGGCGCAGGTGGAAAAGGATTGCCGATTCCGCATCGTGGTCTCGCGACTCGAGATCGGCGGATACTGCTCGGCTTGCCGCGGATCGCAGTAGAGCGAATTGTGTTCGCCGGCCACGTGCCGGATCGCGTAAGTAAAAAAGCGTCCAAGACCTTTCAGTCCAGGACGCCTCGGCAGCCCTCCCCCAGAACTGCCAAACCACGAGATCGATATTAGAGTCGCCTCTATTTTGTGTAAACGTCACTTCGGTAACAGATCCAGGAACTGCAACAGCGGCACGATAGAGGAATGTTTGCGGGATAGGCTCGACCTTCCCGTCTCCAGCGGGCACGGCCGCCGTTATTGTTTCTGCCAGGTCTGTCCCGCATCAGCAGTGCTCCATACTTCAGCGCTGGAGGTTGTGATCTTGCCATGCTGGGCGTCGGAGAAGTCGAGTGCCACGATGTCACCGGTCAGTGCCGTCTCGCCTGAGACAGGCACCACGCGTATCCACTGAGTGCCGGCATCGACGGAATGATAGAGCATGCCGCTCAAGCCTCCGGCCCACACCTGCATGCCAGTCGCTGCCACGGCACGGAATACCGGAGCAGGAGTCGCCGCCGCAACCTTCGACCGCTTCTTCTCCTGTTTCTGGGCTCGTTTCAGAGCTCGCGAATTCTCCACGCTCTCAAGACTTGCAGCGTTGGCGGACAGCAATGGCGCCGCGTTCACATCCACGGTCTGCCAGCTATTGCCCTGGTCAAACGACCGCTGTAGTCCGCCCGCCGCGGTAATGGTCCAGCGGGGCGGGACAGCGCGAGCGTCCGGAATTACGGTTTCCATCCGAGCCGCCGGAGCCGCCATCGATACCCGCGGAGCGCTGCTAGTGATCTGCACGGTTTCGGCAGAGCTTGCAGTAGCAGCTTTCGCTTTGTCTACTTTGAACGCAGATTCGTCGGATGTCTGGCCAGCGGTTGACTGCTGCCCGCTGGACTGAGCTTGCCGTGTTGATGTCGAAGCTTCCTCGGTTTCCATCTGTGGAGCTGACGCCTGCACTTCCACCGTTTCAGAAACCGCTGGCAGATTGTTAGCGACCGGGTTCTGGGATTGCTGCTGCGCAACCGCAGAGGGAGCTGCGGGTACAGATACCTGGACTCGTGCTGGACCTGCTTGTTGCCACTGAGCCGGCAACCGCGGACCGCCCTGGACATACCTGCCGAGCGCCGAACCTGCTGTGCCACCTACCGCTCCATGAGCAGCGGCACCGGTCGCCAGGCTGGGCGGAGGTGGCTGAGAATTTAACGCAGCCTTCGGCGCTACGAGCATGGCTTTCGCACGACCGGTCGACAACGAATCGTCCGAAAGCTCACCAGGCGAATCCTTGCCCCGTTCGATCTGCTCCCGTACAGTTTGGTTGGTGCTGGCCGCGGCTTCAGTTCTGGATGTGGGCGCGACGGCTTCGGGGAGGGACTGTTTCGCAACGAAGCTTGAGGGCTCGGATCGCCTCTGAAATTGAAATAATCCGAAAGCAGCAACGAGAACAATTCCCGCTGCCACCAGTCCCCAGCGTAGCGCAGGCCACGTGAGCCACGGAGTTCGAACAGGAGTGGGCACGGGCAACGCAGCCTCTGTCTCGGGCAACGCTAACGCGATCACGTCCCGGCAGTCGCCGCATCGAGCCACGTGCTCCAACACTACCGCGCGCTCGAGTTCTGGCAGCGAACGCTCGGCAAAGGCCGTCAACACGTCCGCGTCAGGATGGTTTCCGTCGGGTGGCCGGGCCTTCAGCCGTTCACGCACGATATTGGGGGCACTTTGCATTTCAGTTTCTAGCTCTCAATTGCCGTTGTTTCCATTTCCACTCTAGTTTTTCAGTTTCCCACCTATCCCGGACCCTCGCGAGCCCGAGCCTCCACTCTCTTCTCAGAGAACGCTCCGGATGACGAATCTTGCGTCAGGCTGCGGCGGATATCCACCTGCAAATCTCGGACGTCAACTTCGAGCGCCTCTTCCGCCTGCCGCCGTGACATGCCGCGCCGCCCAAGTCCTACAAGTATCTGTTTGCGCAGGGATTTAGCCAGTTTGTCGAGCTTCCGGCTGATGGTGGACTCATGCACTCCCAGCATGCGGGCGATCTCTGCCAGCGTCCGTCCATCCAGGTAATACGCGCTCAATATGAGACGGTCTCCCCCGGAAAGATAGGCGATGGCTTCGTCGGTGGCATCGGCAAGGCGCGAGTCGGCGGGCGCGACCGGCTCGGGATCGGGCGCGCTGAACTGCACTCCGTCTTCGGATTCCTCGTCAAGACTAACCAGCCGTTTGGTCTTGCGATAGCGATTGACGTATTCCTGCGCCAGCACGGTCCGCAGCCAGCCTTCGAGCGATCCGCGGCCGGTGTAAGAACTCAATTTTGAAACGCGATGGCCTTCGCGCGTGGTCGTGCCATAGAGGTCGGCGTAGAGGGTGTCGGCGAGATCGCGTGCAGCGGAATCTTCATGGGCAATGCGCAGGGCCGACAGGTAAAGCTTCTCCCGGTAGCGCGTCAGGAAAATCTCCCACGCGGAATTACTGCCGGCGGCGCAGGCTCGGGCGAGTGCGAGTTCGTCGACGCGGAGGCTCAATAAGAAGGTGCGGATTTCAGTTTCGGCAGTGGCGCCGTGTTTCGTGCAGATCTCACAGAGAATCACCGCGAAAGAATCGCGTGCAAGCCCGACGCTGTCGCATCCGCTTTTGGCATGAAGCTCCGCCATCAAGTCGTTGACGATGCGCTCTACGGCGGAAGTAGGCCTGGTGGAGATCATGCGCGGGTAAGTTGTGTCGTTCCTCCGGGGATAGCTCGATGCGACCTACGCCTGATGCTACCAACTTCTTAGACGCTTAGAGCGTGAATTTTGGCCGCAAGGGGGACGCACACTTTCGTTCTTTCCACGAGATGGGGGGCGCACGGGCGCCAACGGGGGAGGAGCGTTATGAATCCGAAGATGTTTATCGCGGTACTGGCGCTGGTGATTGTTAGCGGGCTGGTGGTAGTGGATCAGAGGGAGGCTCGGGCGGGTGAGGTGCCAGCCACCGGATACAAAGTCTTGGACCCGATCCGGCATGGAAACCTGACGGTGTTTCCGGTGGTGGCGGCCAAAAGTTATCCGACCGGCGAGTTCCTGACACTCGACGAAGGACTGCGCTCAGGTGAAGTCGTAGTGACCGAGGCGGGCGCGGTGCAGGGCCTGATCCGGCGGCATCAGACACCCGCCATGCGCGACGGCGCGCAGGTGAACCGCTTGGTGCTGGTCAATAACTCGAAGCGTCCCCTGCTGTTGCTGGCCGGAGAGATCGTCAGCGGCGGCAAGCAGGATCGCGTGATCGGCAAAGATCGCATCATCCCGGCCGAGAGTGATCCGGTCGACTTGAGCGTGTTCTGTGTCGAGCCCGGACGCTGGGTCGCAACCAGTGCACACTTCGGCGCGTCCGAAGCGATGTACGGTAGCGCAACTGGCGGCACGGTGAGCGGCCCAGTAGGCGCTACCAGAGTGACCCCTCCCATGGCGATGATGGCGCAGCCCTCGGTGCGCGCCAAGGCCATGGGGGATAAGGATCAGAACGAGGTTTGGGCAGAGGTCAGAAAGCAGCGGGCAGAAGTCGCGGGAAATCTGGTAGCCGCGGCCCCGCCGGTGGCGGATGAAATTTCACACACAACTTCCTATGCCAAAGTGATGGAGAACGACGAAGTGAAGAAGCAAGTGGACGCCGTCGCCCGGCCTATCGAACAGAATTATCAAAGCCTGATGCGGCAACTGAGGGATCGCAGTGCGGTCGGCGTCGTGGTCGCGGTGAACGGGCGCATCATCTGGGCCGATATTTTCGCCAGCACCGACCTGCTGGGTAAATACTGGCCGAAGCTGGTGCGCTCCTACGCCTCAGAGGCGGTGGTCACGCGCGCGAAAGACATCGACGTGACTGCGAGCCGCGCCCAATCCTTTCTCGAAGACATGGAAGGCCGCAGGGAAACGATTGAAAATGAGCCGGGAGTCTATCGTCACACCGAAGTCAACGGCGACGGCTTCAAAGCATTTGCCTTGACTTCGTTGCTGCCCAAAACCGGCTTCGACGTCCACGTAGCAAAGATGGCAGAGTAAGCAAGCCTGATTAGATCGCCACAATTCGTGGAGCCCCGGACCCATCGTCCGTGGTGCGGCAAAGGAAGATGTAGGCAAAAGGAGATGCGGGCAAAGCGAGAAGAGAACAAGTCCCGAAGCGCTTGTTCTCGCTCGAAACGCCTTAGAACCGGGCAACTACTCTCGGCCCCGCCCGCCGTCATTCTATAGCTTCCATCCACTTCACTTTGCGCGCTTCCCGGCTGCTCTTATGCGCCAGCAGAAGCGCTCGCATGGTCCGGAGAGCCTGCTCCGGAGGCACTTCCAGTGCCGATCCCTTTTCGATCGCATCCCTGACGTTGGCGTAGAACCCGCGATAGTCTCCGCGTTCGGTCTTTACTTTTCGGACCTCGCCACCGACGCGGCTGAGCGTCCCCCAGTGTTCTTCAGGTTCTAAACCCCAATTCGCACCCCAGTCGTGGCCATCGGGAGCACTGGGACTGCGCAGAATTTCTTCTTGCGGATCCATTCCATACTTCACGAACGATCCCTCAGTTCCATGCATAAGAATATGCGGCCCGGGCGCGTAGGCGATGATTCGAGCCCGCAGCATCGCTCGCAAACGCGGGTATTCGAAGCAAACGTCGAACGCGTCATCGATTTTAGAATCCGCGCGCTGGCAGATGGCAGTAGCCGAAACCACGTCCGGCTCGCCAAACAGCACCAACGCTCCATCCAGCAAGTGGGGCCCGAGATCCCACAGCACTCCAGCCGCGGGATGGTCAGCCTGCTCGCGCCAGGCACCCGGTTTAGATTCCAGCCGGAAGCGGTCGAAGCGCGCCTCGTACTCTGCCACTGCACCCAGCGCACGCGACGCCACAAGTTTTTTTATTGTCTCGAAAGTGCCATCCCACCGGCGGTCCTGATAAACCGTGACTAGTCGCTTGCGGTCTGCGGCCAGTCGGACCAACTGCTCCGCCTCGGCCATCGTCGGAGTGAATGGCTTGTCCACCACCACGTGGCGGCCGGCTTCGAGACAGATTTTCGTGTAGGAGAAATGGGAATCATTCGGCGTGGCCACTACACACAGGTCCAGCGTCTTGTCGGAAAGCATTTCATCCAGCGTCCGTGCCACTCGAACTTCGGGATATTTCGCCTTCGCGTTCGAGCCGTGACGCTCAAGGATGCAGGCAAGTTCCATCCCCAAGACGCCGCGAATTACAGGAGCATGAAAGGCCTGCCCTGCCAGGCCAAATCCGATCAGGCCAACTCGCACCATTGTTTCTCTCCCTTGGATGTGAGACCTAAGACCTACGACAAACCCCGGATCATCGATCCTTCAACCGCCGTACAAATTTCAATCCCGACCAGATCTCAGTCACTGCGCATACTTTCACGTCGACCAGGCCCGCAGCCAATCCAATATCGCGCACAATATTTTCGTCCAGATCAGAAGCTACGCCGGAGCTTTTCTTGGGCCAACTTACCCATACCATTCCGGCGGGAGCGAGGAGTTGGCTGATTCTCTTAAACTCTTTGGCCAATTCTGATTTCGACTTCGTGAATAACATGGCAAAGTCGAGCGGTGCTTTTTGGGGGCCCGCCGAGTCGCGCGCAACTTCACAACTGGCGAGCGCAGATTCCAACTCTGCGAGCACGTCGGACGGCGCTCCTGCAAATGCAATGCGGAATCCATCCTTGATGCCAAGCTTTTTCGGAAGCGGCGTACCTGAATATCCGGGCATATCGCGTCAAGCCTGCGCGTGGTGTCGCCACAAAAGATAAACCAAAAATCGGGAACTTGTCGCAGTAGTCTGTGCTACCGCGGCGCGTAGTAGCCGGGGCGGGCGCGCACGCGGATGTTCTTGCGGTCGTTGGCGACGATCTCAATCGTGCGGTAATGCCCGTCGGGCTTGAAGTCGGCGGGTTTGTAGGAGACAGCGTACTGGCTGCGCAGTTCATCCTGAATCTCGGCGAAGGCATTGGTGACGTCGCGAATCTGGAAAGGAAAAAATGCGCGACCGCCGGTAGCATCGGCAATGCGCTCCAGGATCTTGTCGTTCGGTCCTTTGGTGCCGCTCACGTTGGTGCTGATGGTGTAGACGATGGCTTCGGCGCGCTGCGCCATCTCGATCGCTTCTTCGCGCGTGACATGGCTCTGGTTATCGTCGCCGTCGCTCAGCAGAATGATGGCCCGCCGCACCGGCGTGGCGTTCGGCGCTTTCATCAGTTTGTCGCGGCAGGCGAAATAGAGCGCGTCAAAAAGCGCCGTGCCGCCGCCCGGCCGCAGTTCGTGCACTCCATGCGCGAGCTTTTCTGTGTCATCCGTAAAATCCTGCGTGACTTCGGGAGTCACGTCAAAACCCACCACAAACGCCTGATCGTAACGCGGGCGCACGATCTGATTCAGGAATTCGATAGCCGATTCCTGTTCGAACTTGAAGCGGTCGCGCACCGAGTTGCTGGCATCGATCAACAGCCCCACCTGCAGCGGCAGATTCGTCTCGGCGTGAAAGCTGCGAATTTCCACCGGGGGCTTGTTGTCGTCCACCACGTGAAAATCACCTTGTTTGAGATCGGTGATGCGCCGACCATGCTTGTCAGTCGCAACAAACACAACGTTGACTTCGTTCGTCAGGGCTCGGATGACGGCCACCGGTTCGTCGCTTGTGCCATTCTGGTCAGTGGTCTGCGGAACTGGCTCAGAAGCGGGCTTTGTTCCAGCCTGATTTGTCGGAGGTTGACTCGTCGCAGGCTGACTGGCGGCCGGTTGCGTCTGCTGGCCCGGGGCGGGGGCAGCAGGAGCGGGCGATGCCGGAGTCGCTGACTGCGCCGCTACGCTCGCCACAAAGAGCCCAAGAAAGAGCGTCAAAAAGAACGTACTCGAAGTCCAACCAGCGGCTTTGAACAAAATACTCATCCCCGAATTCACCTGCTTTAACATTATATCCGCCAATCCCGCGCCAGTCCCGTGACCGCGCCGATAGCCATCATCAGATGCGCGTCGCGGAGGCATTGCTCGCAACGTCTCCCTCGATAGTCGCCAGAAACGCGGTCAGGTCCGCAGGCAAGGCACTCTGCAGGGAAATCTGCTTCCCTGTCCGCGGATGCACCAGCGACAACTCCGCCGCATGCAGAAAATTCCGCCTCAGCGAGATAGTCTTCGAAGAGGGTGTCCCGCCCTGCTCGCGTCTTTTGCGAGAGAGCCTGCCCTGGGCTTGCCGAAGGGGCGGGGATTTTGATCCCGCGCGCATCTCTCGTGGCGCACCGTACAGAACATCGCCAACCACTGGATGCCCCAGCGACGCCATGTGCACCCGGATCTGGTGGGTTCTGCCCGTATCAATTTTCACCTCAACGAGAGTGAACTTGCCAAAGCCGCTCTCGATCCGACGCACAACCCGATAGTGCGAGATCGCTTCGCGCCCTCCGGCCAGACGAGCTGTCATGCGAATCCGCCGGACAGGATCGCGGCTGATCTTCGCCGAGATGGTGCCATGATCTTTTTTCACCCATCCGTGCACCAGCGCCATATAAGTTTTCTTGGCTTCGCGACGGGCAAACTGAGCGGCCAGCTGACGATGCGCCTGATCGTTCTTCGCAACCACGATCAATCCGCTGGTTTCCTTATCGAGACGGTGCACGATTCCCGGCCGCGTCTCGCCCCCGACTGCCGACAGCGTCGCGAAATGATGCAGCAACGCATTGACCAACGTTCCGCGATTGCGCGCATCGTCCGTCGCGCCGGCACCCGCATGCACCATCATTCCCGCGGGCTTATTGATGATGGCGAGGTCGCCGTCTTCGTAGATGATGTTGAGAGGGATTGCTTCGGCGATGGCACGCAGGGGCGGCCGTTCTGGCTGACCAAGTACGCTGACTCGCTCGCCCCCGTGCAGCTTGAGCGAGGGCTTGACGGCGATTCCATTCACCAGAACCTGCTGCCCGGAGATAAGCTGTTGCACCCGGGCCCGGCTGATATCGAGCCGCAACACAAGCAGCTGGTCCAAGCGTCGGCCTGCTTCCTCAGATGCGATGGAAATGTGAATGGGAAATGATTCCGGCATTTGATGCGAAGCATCCTACAAGCTACTTAGGGAACGCTTCAATCTGAAGTTTGCGCAAGATTGGCGCCTTACGCCAGTGTCATCGGCTTGCAATCGTTTCCTTCTGTGGCAACGATGCGTTACGATGTTACTCCGAAATGGGACATTACTCGGAATTCGTCTGGGTTAGCCGACCCCGTCTGAAGGTCCGCTACTCGTAGCCAAGGCCCGCAGAATTGTTCCTCGAATCTGAAGCTACGAACTAAAGGTCTGCAATTGTCTTCCGGTTCCAGCGTCGTCCGGGATGAAGGTGGGGCGGCGGAGCTTGTATCCGAACGGGGCGCACCAGAAACTCCTGCTCGCTCTTTCACAAAGGACCTGCTTCACCATCCTGCCTATCGCCCGGATATTGACGGTCTACGGGCTCTCGCAATCATTCCGGTTGTAATGTTTCACGCCTTCCCCACGTTGCTTCCGGGTGGTTTTGTCGGTGTGGATATCTTCTTCGTGATCTCCGGTTTTTTGATCTCCGGCATTATTTTCAAGGGCTTGCAGCGCGAAAGTTTCACCTTTCACGGGTTTTACGCGAATCGGATCAAGCGCATCTTCCCTGCGCTTTTGCTCGTTCTCAGTGTCAGTTGCGTTTTCGGCTGGTTTTTCCTGCTGCCTGGCGAATACGCATTGTTGGGAAAACACATCCTTGGCGGGGCCGGCTATGTCGAGAACTTTGTCCTCCGTCATGAAGCGGGATATTTCGATACAAAGTCCTTCCTCAAACCGCTGATGCACCTGTGGTCTCTGGGGATTGAAGAGCAGTTCTATCTGACGTATCCCTTTTTGCTCTGGGTGATATGGCGAATCCGCTGTAACGTGCTCGCCATCCTCGTGCCTCTAGTATTGATTTCATTTTCATTGAACCTCTGGCAGCTTCAGACCGATCCCGTGTCTGCCTTTTTTCTGCCCCAAACGCGCTTCTGGGAGCTGTGGATGGGAGGAGTTCTGGCCAGCCTGGAAGGTTTCGGACCGGACCTTCGGCGTCGTTTCCCGGGAGGTTGGGCCCGGAACGCTTTCCGTTTTTCTGGACGCACAATGACCGCTCTGGATTCCGCGATCAGTCGCGAGATCATGTCCATTGCCGGGATCGTATTGATTGGTGTGGCCCTGCTGTTTGTGCGGGAACGCGCGTTCCCGGGATGGTGGGCGCTGCTTCCCGTCGGCGGAGCATCGCTGCTCATTCGGGGAGGGCCTTCGGCTTGGATCAATCGCAAGATTCTGTCCAACAGAATCGCGGTTTTGGTGGGGCTGATCAGCTATCCGTTGTACCTGTGGCATTGGCCGATTCTGTCGTTTGCCCGCATCCTTCACAATGATGTGCTCTCACGCGGGACCAGAATTGGCGCCGTGCTCCTTAGTCTTCTGTTGTCATGGGCGACGTGGCGTTTCGTTGAATCCCCGATCCGATTCGGCCGCAGGATCTGGATAAAAACTGCCGCGCTGACTGCGCTTTCCATCGCGATAGCGTGCATCGGGTACACAACCTACCATCACGATGGCTTTATTCATAGGTTTACAAACCTTTCCGCTGATTTTGGTTGGGCAGAACCTCAGACATTCACCACACCCGAGTGCCGAAATACGGTGGGCGCCGACATCATGGATTACTGCCGCAGTTCCGGAGCGAGCAGTCCGGACGTGTTGCTGATTGGAGATTCCCACGCAGGTTCGTTATATCGAGGGTTGGCCGCGGCCTATGCGCAGCGTTCTCAGACACTGATGAATCTTGGTGAGCCCGGATGTGTACCGTTCTACGACACGCAAACTTACTTGCTCGGGATGCCGCGGTCAAGAGATTGCAGGGCCATCGTCAATCGCATGCTGGATTTTGCTACGTCCAGTCCAAGCGTCCGCACCATCATTCTCTCGGTGCGCGGACCGAAGTATATGGTAGGCGAAGATTTTGGGGAAGCCGCAACCGACCCGCGCGAAGTTCTTTCCTGGGATGGAGCTGCGAAGAATTCCAGCCAGGCGGAGATCTTTTCGGCTGCCTTTCGGAACACTGTTTCACGGTTGTCTGCCGCCGGAAAGAATGTAGTTTTATTTATCGACTGGCCGGAACTGGGATTCGATCCAATCTCCTGTCTCCCGCGTCCCGTGCCCATCTACTCGCGGGTCCGTCCATTGTGCGGCGTGCCTCGATCGGAGGTGGACGCTCGCAATCGCGCGTATCGCAAAGTCATTTCCGAGATGAAAAGAGAATTCAGCGGGTTGGGGGTGTTTGATCCCCTCCCCTACTTGTGTGATTCAAAGGCATGTTACGCGATGCGCGCTGGACACCTTCTCTATCGAGATGACAACCATCTCTCGGCTGCAGGATCGGTCTATCTGGGCGAGGAGTTCCTGGCGGAACAGTCTTCGATCAGTCCCTAAGAGTCGATAGCACGAAGATCCAGGGAAAGAACTAGCGCGTGGCGCTCGCCGTCTGGGCTGGAGCCTGCCTTGCTCCTGGACGCAGCCACCAGATCAGCCCGCCACCAACCACGAGTCCAATCGCGATCAACTGCGTGCCGCTCATGGCCCCTCCAAACACCGACCCGCGGCCCGGATCGTCGCGCAGATATTCCAGGAAGAATCGCGCCACGCCATAGATAAACATGAACGCGCCAATGACCTGGCCATCGAATTTTCGACGCTTGAGCAGCCACATGAGAATAAAGAAATTCGCCAGTTCTACTGCCGATTCGAACAGCTGCGTCGGTTCAAGCGGCACGTTAAGCGGCGTTCCGGTGATCGCGGCGGCCATGGGATTGGTAAACGTAACTGCCCACCAATGATGCGCCTCTTTGCCGTAACAGCAACCCGCAGCAAAGCATCCCAGCCGTCCTATCGAATGTCCCAGGGCGAGGCCTGGAGCGAAGGCATCGCAAGTTCCCAAAGCCGGCATGTGGTGTTTGCGCACATACCACGCAGCCGCTATGAGCGCCGCCAGAAAACCACCGGAGAAAACTCCGCCAGCCTGCAACGTCGAAATGCTGAAGATCTCGCTGGGATGAGCCCTGTAGTAGCCCCATTCATTAATGATGTACAGCACTTGGCCCCGACGATCCCGCACAACACGACTAGAATCCCAAGATTCCAGGCCTTATCGCCATCAATTCCAATGCGCTCGGAGTTTCTGACACTCACCCAAAGGCCGATGAGGACACCGAGGGAGACGAGAAATCCGTAGGTTGGCAGGAAGAAATGTCCGACATGAAAGAGTTGGGGATACACGCTTATTTAGATGCGGGAAGGCGAAGAAATCGCTACTCGACCAGTCTAGCAGGTTAGAGAAGGCATGCAGGCAGCGGGAAGAAAACGAGTCAAAACCAGGGCGGATACCAGTATCTGCCCACACGAACAACGAAAGGAAAATCAAGCCGACCCACTGTGCCGTGTGACGGGGCCGAGAATGAACCCGTCGGTAGACGTTGGGTGCCCGCCGAGACCCTTTAGGCATCTGCGCATGGCGCAGCGTCGCACACCGGATCTTAGTTCGAGTCGAGCTCCCGTTCATTCAGCATTGGTTCAAAAATCGGTTACCCGCCATCACCAACCCGGCAGGCCGGCTTTCATTTCGGATGCTAGGCAAATCCCCGACGATTGGCAAGAGGAAGAGCACAAAAAGATGGCAGGTGGTTTGCAACCAAAGTAACGTAGGCGTCACATGCCGCCCTTGCCTTGGCAACCGCCAGGTCTCATTCTTTGGTGGACTTCGGTAGGCATTGCCGGAACCGGCACCACAGCGTGAGTTGTCGGAAATCGGTTGGTTACGGCTAATGCTTGCGGCTGTATACTCTGGAAAATTAAATTGACGCCGCTTGGAACGCTCCGACCACGAGCCGCGTGTTGGAGGTCGAACCGCACCGATGTTCAAGTTTCGCGCGTCTGCGCTGGCCGCAGCGGCGCTTCTGATCGTCATCCACGTTGCGGTTCTGCTGCTTCATTACGGTACCCAGACTGCGTCGCTCTGGGGCGACTGGCTCACAGGAATAGCAAATCTCGTGGCGGCAATCGCCAGCGGTATTGCTGCACGCCACGCCGGCCCTTTTGGAAAACGAGTTTGGCGGCTGATGTCGTTCTCTCTGTTCCTGGCCTTCGTCGGGCAGGCCTCCTACACCTACTACTTCGATTACCTGCACGACTCCCTGTCTCCCTTCTGGCCGAGCGACGTCCTTGTATTTTTCTGGGCCGTACCCGCCATGATGGCGCTCTTTCTCAGCGTCAGGGACCCGGATAGCGGGTTCCGCTGGCTCCGCGCCTGCGACTTCGCCCAGGTATGCGCGCTGGCGATGGCCCTCGAGTTAACCGTAATCTACGTGCCGTCGCAATGGCAGACTGCCACCGGAATGATGCTGACCCGCGCTCTCCACGCGGGCCTGATTTTTTTTGGCCTGCTGGCTCTGAGCTTTCTGGTCCGTGCGCTGCTCACTCCCTTTCGCACCACCCAAAAATTATTTCGCAGGCTGGCAATTTTCTTTTTCGGCTTCGCCATCACAACCAACATCACGCTCAACGCCCAAATCTCTGCCACCTACCAGCAGGGGATGTGGCCAGACCTGCTCTGGACTATGGTCTATGGTCTGCTGACTTTCTTTGCCGCGACCTGGAATGAGCCGGAGGAGCAACTTGCGGCCAGTTTTCCTCCGCCTTCCCGTGGAGTGCAACTGCTGGGCCTGTTTGCTCCACTGCTCATTCCCGCTATTGTGTTCCCGCTGGTTCTGCGTATCGCTCAGGAACAATTTGTGTGGGCAATAGTGCTGGTAACGGTTTCCTTCGCGGCCGCTGCCGGACGAATGTTCGTAGTGCAAAACCAGTTGCTGGTCAGCTCACACGAGCTGCAGAAAAACTTGACGCTGCTGCAAGGCATCACCGAGGGCACGACTGATGCTGTATTCGTCAAAGACATGCAGGGCCGCTACCTGATGATGAATACGGCCGGCGCGCGTTTCCTCGGCCGCCCAGTGCAGGAGATCCTCGGCAAGACGGACACTGAACTGTTCATCCCCGCGGTAGGCCGCACGATCATGGAACGTGATCGGAAAGTCGTGGAGTCCGGCGAGACCAAGACTTACGAGGAGTTCGGCACCGCCGCGGGCGTTACCCGTCTGTATCTTGCCACCAAAGGCCCGTTTCGCGACCCCAGCGGACAAGTGCTCGGCCTGCTGGGCATCTGCCGCGACATTACGGACCGTAAGAGAGCCGAAGAAGAAATTCGACAATCGCAGCAGAAGTTGCGCATGCACATCGACCACACTCCGCTGGCCGTCGTGGAATGGGATTTCGCGCACCGCGTCGTCGCCTGGAATCCTTCCGCCGAGCGCATTTTCGGATATACGCGCGAAGAAGCCATCGGGCAGCACGCCAGCTTCATCGTTCCAACCCAGTTTCGCCCGCATGTGGATCAGGTCGGGCGTGAATTGCTGGCGCAGAAAGGAGGTACCCGAAGCACGAATGACAATGTTACGAAGAGCGGACGAACGATTTCCTGTGAGTGGTACAACACGCCATTGATCGACGACTCCGGACGCGTACTCGGAGTGGCTTCGCTGGTGCAGGACGTTACCGAGCGCGTCGCTCTCGAAGACCGGCTCCGCCAGTCGCAGAAGATGGAAGCCGTTGGACGCTTGGCCGGAGGCGTGGCCCACGATTTCAACAATTTACTCACCGTGATTCTGGGATATACGCAGATTCTGTCCGACGGCCTGCCCAATGGCCGCCTGGCCGACAGCGCGAGTCAGATCAGGGCCGCGGCCGAGCGCGCCGCCGGCATCACGCGGCAACTACTTGCGTTTAGCCGTAAACAAGTGCTCTCGCCGCGCATCATCGACCTGAATGACATCATGCTGAACCTGGACTCGCTGTTGCGTCGGCTCATCGGGGAAGACATCGAAGTCCTCACCGTGCCCGCCAGCGGCCTGGGTTCGGTGAAGGCCGATCCGGGGCAGATCGAGCAGGTCATCATGAACCTGGCCCTGAACGCTCGCGACGCCATGCCCACCGGCGGAAAACTCACCATTGAAACAGCCAACGCAGAGCTGGACGATGCCTATGTGCGCGATCATCATCCCGTTCAGCCGGGACATTACGTGATGCTCGCCGTGAGTGACACCGGACAGGGCATGAGCCCGGAAGTGCAGGCGCGCATCTTTGAGCCGTTCTTTACGACGAAAGAAGTCGGCAAGGGCACAGGCCTTGGCCTGGCAACGGTCTACGGAATCATCAAGCAAAGTGGAGGCTACATCTGGGTCTACAGCGAGCCGGGCCGGGGAACGACTTTCAAGATCTATATCCCCCGCGTGGAGCAGCCGGCGCAAACCTTGGGCGCTGACAAGCAGGCCGGCAATGTGCAGCGTGGAACGGAGACTATCCTGCTCGTGGAAGACGATGCTCAACTACGCCAGCTCAGTTCCTCAGTCCTGGCTCATTGCGGCTACAAAGTATTGCTCGCCAGCACCCCCGAAGAAGGGCTTGCCGTCACGAAAGATAACTTGCGCGACATTAAGCTCCTGGTCACCGACGTCGTCATGCCGCGTATGAACGGCCGCCAGTTAGCGGAGCAGATTCTGCAGATCGCACCCGACATCCGTGTACTCTATATCTCGGGATACACCAACAATGCAATCGTCCATTACGGCGTGCTCGATGCCGGGCTCTGGTTCCTACCCAAACCGTTTACGCTGGCGGCGCTGGTAGCCAAAGTAAGAGAAGTTCTCAACGCCGCACTCAACACTCCGCCGGGCAATCAAGGCGACTAGGTGGGCACAATTTTCTTGGCGTCCTCAGCAGCCTTTCTCGGCAAACTCCGCGGTCAAAGGCTTTTCTCCCGTCGGCCCAGTAGCTGCTTCGCGCAAGGATGGCGCCGTTCTTATCATCTTTCAGACGCACGCTCAGCTGACGACGAAAATCCTTGGCCTGCAGACCGTAAACGATCCCGACCTACCGGTCGTTCACCAGGGCAGGAACCAGCATGACATTGGATTGCGATTGGAGGTTTGTTTCGGGAGTTATTTGCTGAGCAGTTTGAGCAGAGCCGTCTACGCTGAGCAGCGCCAGAGCGGTGAAGGATACCGCTCTCTGCAGTAACCTAGCCCGCTTTTCGGTTTTCGCCCAACACAGAATCCAGCGCATCCGCCAATAGATGCGCGCGCTTCTGATAATCGGTTGTCCCGCCATCCTGCCTTTTCTTAAGCAAGTGGTATTCATCGGCGATGTTCAGCGCTGCCAGCACGGCCAGACGCACTGTATCAATCGTGTTCGTCGCCTCAGCGACCGCCCGCATCTTGGCATCGACATATTCGGCAAGCTTGAGAATGTATTCGGGATCGGAACCGCGCAGATTGTAGGCCTGATCAAAAATTTCCACGCGCACGCTGGCGTTTTGCGCGTCTCGAACGGCCTGATCCTTAGTCGCTGTAGCCATAAACTATCTCCGTACCGTCTGCGTAGAGACATTAACTGGTTACGTCTCTGCTTGCACCATCACTGCGTTAGCTGGCTTCGGCGATCGACTCGATCTGTTCGAGCATCTTCTCGACGCGGCTGCGAATCTCCTCGCGCTCTTTCTTCAGTTTCACTGTCTCGCGCCGCAGGTTGCTGAGCTCTTCGTCACGTTGATCGAGCTGTTGCCGAAATCGGAGCGCGTCACGCTCAGCGGCTGCCTGCGCCTGCCGCGCCGCCTTGTACATGTCTATAGTGCGATAGACTTTCTCTTCCAGCGCTCCAAAATCATCCGCCGGAACCTGCTCTGACACCCGTTCAATTGCATTTAACGGCATACGCGTGCTTTCCCGATCAGGATTTCCAAACTTCTTCGCAGTATACTCCACATCGTCCTTGTGGATGATTCCCCATTCTCGACGAATATCCTTGACGTGCTTATGAAGCAGATCGCTTTTGGACGTGTAAGGAAAGAAGGTAAAAAAGTGGGTGCTGGGTCAGTTTCCTTCAAACTGACACAGGACCAAGAAGTGTTGTCATTCCGCGCGGAGCAAGGAACCTGCTGTTCGCCGTCAGCATCTCCGCGGCGGCGCGTGAGCTACATCGAAATCAGCGCCTCAGCTTGTCCAACTTCTGCGCGGCGGCGTCCAGCGTCTCCGTCTTCTTGCAGAACGCAAACCGCACCTGCCGCGCTCCATCCCGCGGATCACGATAGAAACTAGACCCCGGAACGGTTGCGACGCCAATCTCCTGCACCAGATACTTCGCAAATGAAACGTCATCATCAAATCCAAACGCGGAAATATCCGTCATTACGTAATACGCCCCGCGCGGACGAAAACACTTGAACCCCGCCTTGGCCAGCGCTGGCATCAGATGGTCACGCCGCACACGGTATCCCGCGGCCAGCTTCGCGTAATATTCCGGCGGCAGGCTCAGCGCCGCAGCTCCCGCCTCCTGCAGCGGTGCGGGCGCGCCCACGGTCAGAAAGTCGTGTACTTTGCGAATGGCATTCGTGATCTTCTCGGGCGCAATCGCCCATCCCACGCGCCATCCCGTCACGCTGTAGGTTTTCGACATGCCGTTGATGGTGATCGTGCGCTCGCGCATTCCTTCGAGCGCAGCTATTGAAATGTGCTCAGTGCCGTCGTAGAGAATGTGTTCGTAAATCTCGTCGGTAATAGCCAGGACATCGAACTCGATACACAAATCCCGAATCAGTTCCAACTCCACGCGAGTGAAAACCTTGCCCGTGGGATTATTCGGGGTGTTGAGAATGATCGCCTTAGTGCGAGAGCTGAAAGCCCGACGTAATTCCTTCTCGTCAAACATCCATTCGCCGTTGTCGTCTTGTGGCGGACGCAGCTTCACAAACTTCGGAGTTGCACCGCTCAATACCGAATCTGGCCCATAGTTTTCATAAAAGGGCTCGAAGATAACGATTTCGTCTCCGGCATTGCACAGCGCGAGCAGGGTAGAGATCATGGCCTCGGTCGATCCGCAGCACACCGTGATTTCTTTCTCGGGATCGACAGCGATTTTCTGCCACACGCCCATCTGCCGCGCGATCGCGTTGCGCAGACTCTTTGCGCCCCAGGTGATGGCGTATTGATTCACGTCAGCCGCCACGGCTTGCTGGGCAGCGAGCTTGATTTCCGCCGGAGCCGGGAAGTCGGGAAATCCCTGCGCGAGGTTGACTGCGCCATACTGCATCGCCTGCCGGGTCATCTCCCGAATGACTGACTCGGTAAAATACTCAACTTTGTCGCTGAGAAAATGCTTGGCCTGCGCGGAAGCATCCACCATAAAGGGCAGAGTAGCACAGACGAAACCTAACGCCGGCGTCCTGCCGGCTGTTGCCGGGGCGCCCCGCTCCCGCCTGGCATAATCAAAGAAGAGTGTGAAGAACCTGAGGGCCCTGACGCCGCGTGAGAGCCGCCAGGGCGGTGGCGCTATGGTTTAAAGCCTACGCTCTGCCAGAGTTCGGCCGTCCTGTACATCGTGTCGTTCGTGATCACATATTCAACATTGCGAGCGTTGCGAATATCTTCCAGGGGATTGCCGTCAACCAGAATCAGGTCGCCGCGCTTGCCCTTCTCCACGGTTCCCAACTCCTTCTCGACTCCCATCACGCGAGCGGGCACGATGGTTGCGGCCTGGATCGCCTCCATTGGCGTGAACCCGGCTTCTACATAGATTTCCATCTCGCGGTGCAGACTGTAACCGGGAACAGTTTGGTCCGTTCCCGCCACGACAGGAATGCCGGCACGATGCAATGCTCCTACGATTGCGATTTCTTTCTCGAATACTTTTTCTTCAATCCGCGATCGCTCTGTTGGTGGTCCTACGTCGGTAAGCTGTTCGGCAAGCTCGGGAGCAACCTTCTCCACTCCCGGCTCAAAGCTCGACGGCGGCTTAGCCGAAGTCGCCGTAAAAAATTCCATCAGCGCCATGGTCGGATCAACCACGGTGTGATGCGCCTTGAGAAACGCCAGCGCTTTTTGTGCCTCGGTCGAGTCAAGATTGACGTCCGCCGTAGCTTTATAGCGATCCAGACGCGTCGCACCTTCTGGCAGCGGCGCTTTCATGATGTCGGCGATGTAGCCGATGTGGTTGATCTGGTCTTGGCCGGCCTCGATCACCTGATAAGCGTTCAACCCCTCGGGCACGTGCCCGGTCACAGTCATGCCTAGACGATGCGCCTCGTCGGCGACAGCCTTCACTTCTTCAAGTTTCACCGAACTGTAAATCTTCATCTGCTGAGAACCGGCGGCATGATAACGATCGACCCACATACGCGCCTGCTCTGGCGTGTCGACACGCTCAACGCCGAGCATCAGTGGGCCCGAGCCGTCGACAATGCCTGCGAGCAGCAACCGTGGCCCGAGGCCCCGCCCGTGCGCCACCGCGTCGCGCACGGCAGTGATGAACTCGAATTCATTTCCACAGTCCCGCACTGTAGTCACGCCAGCCGCAAGATATATCGGCCCCCACTCGACCTGCTCAAAGTGCGCATGCATATCCCACAGCCCGGGCAGAACAGTTTTGCCCTTCGCGTCGACCACATCCGCGTTCTTGGGAATCTTTACTTTGGCACGCGGTCCCGCGGCGATGATGCGCCCATCACGAATCACAACGGTGGAATCGGGCAGCGGCGCAGCACCGGTTCCGTCGATCAGCGTACCGCCGACGATGGCGAGCGTCACGGCGTGGCTGCCAGGAATGCCTTTGGAAATGTCAGCCAGCGCGCTCATTCCGTCGGCTCCGGCGCGTCCCACGAAATCTCCCAGCGCGCTTTCGTAGCCATCGCGGATGGCCTCGAAGTGATCAAACTCCGCGTCCGTTGTGATGGCCGCAACCAGATTGCGGTTCGCGTCAAACCAAAGCGTCTCGCGTCCCCAGATCAGCCCTTCGATGGTGTAGCGGTCAAGCTTTTCGTCTCTCGCAGCTGCGCGTGTGCTGTCTTTTCCGTCGCCATTAGCAACGATGTGAATCGTATCCTGCCCGCGTGGCTCGATCTTTATCGTGCCGCTGGGCAGCGTGGCCAGTCGTGCCGGCGAACCGTGCGTCGCCCAGTAGCGCACCATGAGCATCTGCATCGTCGTCGGCGCGTATCCGGCGATGGTGAAGTACGGTCCCGCTGGCGCAGCGATGTCGCTCTTCTTATCGCGGGTGCGGAAGTGAACTGTCCCACCATCGATGGTCAGCGCTTCATCGATCGAGACCGGGCGCGCAGTCTGGCCCTTGATCTCGAAAGCCTGCGGCGTCAGATCCGGAGCACTGCGAAACGTGGTCGACAGCGGGACTGGCGAGCCGCGGTCGGTGAACTTGAAATCAATCTTCACCAGGAGCGAGTCGCCGTCGCGCCGGATCTCGTAGTTCTCCGCCCCAATCGGCTGCTCGAATTTGTGAAGGGTGAACTTGCCCTGCTCAACGAGGGCGGAAGTCTCGGGAATCGCGGACTGCTGTTGCGCGGCGACCGCCGGCAGAAGGACGGTATAAACACAACTAAATAGAAAGATGAAACTCCGAATGTGTCTTCGCATGTTTATGTTCAGCAGCTAAGCCCACTTGCTTACAAGGTATCTATTCTTTCGCTTTGCGAATCGAAATCCCCAGTTCTCGCAGTTGCCGGTCACTCACCGGAGTCGGAGCATCCACCATCAAATCCACGGCCCGCGCAGTCTTCGGGAATGGAATCACTTCGCGCAAACTCTCCGCGCCGGCCAGGATCATCACAATCCGGTCGAGGCCCAGCGCGATTCCGCCATGTGGCGGCGTGCCATACTCCAGCGCCTCGAGAAAGAATCCGAAGCGTGACTTGGCTTCGTCTTCTGTCATGCCCAGCGCGCGGAAAATCTTGCTTTGAATGTCCTGGCGGTGAATACGGATCGATCCGGACCCCAGCTCCGTTCCGTTGAGAACCACGTCATAGGCCAGCGCCCGCACTGCACTCAGAGAAGACTGCGGATCCTTCACTGAGTCGACGCCGGATTCAAGCAGCCCCATATCCTGATCGTGCGGCGAAGTGAAGGGATGGTGCGCTGCCATCCACTGCTTCTCGCTGTCGTCCCACTCGAACATCGGGAAATTCGTAACCCATAAGAATCGGTAATCCTTCGCTGGGTCGCCGGTCTTCTTGAAGATTCCATGACGATCGGCGTACTTCTGCGCGAGCGCTAGCCTTAGCAATCCAGCTGATGCATAAATCGCCAGTTCTGAAGGAGTGACTTTGCGATGAGCAGGCATTGCTGTCTGCGCGCTGGTCTGCGCCGATCCGACCACCAGAACCAGCAAGTCACCTTCTTCCATGCCGCTCTTCTTGGCGATCGCGGCCGCGGCCTCGGGGAACTTGTTGCCGATGCGCTTGAAATCCTCGAAAACCCTTGCTCCGCCTTTGGCGTGGAACATCGGCTTGATGTCGTCACGCTCTTTGCGCGAAAGCTCGCCAACCTTTGGTGTGCGAACCGCGATCACCGGCAAATTCGCGTCAACTGCCAACTCCTGCAGGTTCTCCGCGGTGAAGCAGTCGCGCACGTCGGTGAAAGCCGGCAGGCGCAAATCCGGCTTGTCGATCCCATAGAGGCGGATCGCCTCGTCATAATCCATGCGCGGAAACGGCGTCTTGATCTCATTGCCGGCTGCTCGAAATGCTGCCGTCAGAAATCCCTCGACCACTTCCCACACTCGTTCCGGTTGCGGATACGACATCTCGAGATCGATCTGCGTGAACTCCGGCTGGCGGTCGGCGCGCAAGTCTTCGTCGCGGAAGCAGCGCACGATCTGAAAATACCGATCAAAGCCGGATATCATGAGAATCTGTTTGAACAGTTGCGGAGATTGCGGCAGGGCGTAGAACGTCCCCGGCTGCACGCGGCTGGGAACGAGATAATCGCGCGCGCCCTCGGGGGTCGACCGCGTCATGAAAGGCGTCTCGATCTCGAAGAATCCCTGGTCTGAGAGATAGTCGCGGATCGCTTTCGCCACTTTATGCCGCAGTTCAATGTTGAACTGCATTACATCGCGCCGCAGATCGATGTAGCGATACTTCAGCCGCGTCTCTTCGTTGGTCAGGGAGGTGTCTGAAGGCAGAAATGGAGGCAGCTTCGACTCGTTGAGAATGCGCAGATCCTCCGCCACCAATTCCACCTCGCCGGTGGGCATATTGGCGTTGATGGTGTTGGCGTCGCGCAACTTCACGGTCCCGCTGACCGCGATGACGTACTCGTTGCGTAGGGATCCCGCCTTCTCATGGATCGCCACACTGCGGTCGGCGTTGAGGACGATCTGCGTTATGCCCGAGCGGTCGCGCAGATCGATGAAGAGTAGGCTCCCGTGATCACGGCGCTTGTTCACCCATCCCATCAGCACAGCCCTTTTGCCGGCGTCGGAAGAGCGCAGCGCTCCGCACATATGCGTCCGTCGTAAATCTCCCAGAAAATCGAGCAAAATGTGTCCTTACGGTGAGAAATGCGGCAGTCTGCCGAATTGAGGATTATAAACGGTTCGCACGAGCATCGATCTCCGATGACGATTCAAACCGGCCGGATTTCGTGTCGAGGGGAACTGTTTTTCATGCGCAGCGGGGGCTCTCACGCGGGACTCCATGCCTCGCCCATTTTGTAGTATTCTCTTTTCATTCGCCCCGTAGGACCGGTGTTTCGCTGCACGACAGCGTCAGGGAGGATCGGCAATGTCTCTTATCGGTTCGCGCCGTCGAGACCAGCAGTCGGGCCATACGCATTTGGGTCGCCGCAATAAATTTGCATTGAGCGGAGTTTTCCGCAGGCTGTTACGAATTTCACAAGGCCTTCGAAGCTAGTATGACGAACACGCAACAACACAAGATGGAACGGACGAGGACAGCGGCTCAGACCGCTTCCCGCCGAAGGGGCGCCAGGGACTTGGCAACTACCGATTACACGATCAGCACGCTTCCCGCGAACGTAGAAGCCGAGCGCTCGATCCTCGGCGCGATCCTCTCGGACAATTTTGCCTATAACCAGGCGGCCGAGCATTTGCGGATCGAAGACTTCTCCCTCGATTCGCATCGGCGCATTTATTCGCGCATCGTTGACCTGGCCGAATCTTCACGGCCGATCGACATGATCACACTGATCGAGGAACTCGAACGCCACAAGGAATTGCAGGCCATCGGCGACGTGGCCTACGTGTCGAGCCTGATGGTCGGCATGCCCGACCGGCCCAGCATCGAGCACTATGTCAAGATTGTGCGCGACAAGGCGCTGCTGCGCGGCCTGATTTCGGCGGCGAACACGGCGATTGCACGCGCCAGTGATCAATCCGATGCAGCTGAAGATGTACTGAGCGACGCTGAAGCGGCGATCTTCCAACTCTCGGAGAAGCGCATTGGACGCGGCTTCATGGGCGTGCAGGAGATTGTCCGCGAATCCTTCGGGTCGGTCGATGCGTTGCTGCAGCGCGGCCAGCGCATCACCGGATTGGCGACGCACTACACCGATCTCGATGAGATGACCAGCGGCCTGCAACGTTCGGACCTGGCGATCATCGCGGCTCGGCCCTCGATGGGCAAGACGGCGTTTGCCATGAACATCGCTGAGAACGCGGCGATCGAAGATCAGCACGTCGTCGGAGTCTTCTCGCTCGAAATGTCACGCGAGGCGTTGCTGCTCCGCCTGCTCTGTTCGCAGGCTCGGGTTGACGCTCACAAGATGCGCACCGGCTCGCTGTGGCAGGATGACACCAGAAAAGTTGTTCACGCCATGGAGCAGCTGGCGCATGCTCCGATTTTCATCGACGACACTCCCGGAATTTCTCTCAGCGAGATGCGGGCCAAGGCCCGCCGGCTGAAGCAATCACAGAACGGCAAGCTCGATCTGATCATCGTCGATTACCTGCAGCTGATGTCGGGCGGCGGCAAGCGCTTCGAGAATCGTACGCAGGAAGTTTCGGCGATCTCGCGCGGATTGAAAGCCCTGGCCAAGGAACTCAGCGTGCCGGTGATTGCGCTCTCGCAGTTGAGCCGTGCCCCGGAAAGTCGTGGCGGAGATCATCGTCCGCAACTCGCTGACCTGCGCGAGTCCGGTTCGATCGAGCAGGACGCAGACCTGGTCATGTTCATCTTCCGCGAAGAGGTCTACCGGCAGGACGACCCTGAGCTGCAGGGCAAGGCCGAAATCATCATTGCCAAGCAGCGAAACGGTCCCACGGGCAAGGTCAGGTTGGCGTTTCTTAAACCCTGCACACGCTTCGAAACCATGGTCGAGGGGGGCTATGCTCCCGAGGACTGAGGGTTGGCTACGAATACAGGAATCCCTGTAGACAGGCTCGGTAAATCCCTCAGAAACTTGGGCTTGCGCGAGGCTGGTCGCTGGTCACGTTCTCCTGTGGAAAAGCTTGTGGAATTGAAAACCGCTTTCAAAATTGCCGCGAGGTAAAGACCACCCGGTCGGTTTCGCGGCAATGCCCGTCAGCCTTTAAAACGATGAATAGTAACCAGTTATGCAATTCATCGGGGAGTAACATTTGGCCCGGAGAGCGGGGATCTCATTCCTCCCGGAATTGAGATTTGCACATTTTGACGTTGTAACGGTTGCGAATTCGGCCCATTTTGGGACGTTTTTCGGGGGAGTTGGCGGGAATGGGCCCATGGAAAATCGCGATCCTCGGAATGGGGAATTGTGATGGCGGCGGGGCTTGTTCTCAACAGACTGATTGGGTACTTCCGATGGAAGGCGCTGGCGAGCTTTGCTCGTCCGGACAGCCGAGAGCCTGCCCTGAGCTTGTCGATGGGGCGGCTGTCCCCGTATGGCCCTTTCCTTCGGCGCCGCTTAGTTAATCTCGCGGACCCAGATGTTGCGGAAGCTGAGGGGCGGGCTGGGGTCGCCGTGGGCTTGGAGTTTGATGGGCGCGCCATCGAAAGCTTTGTAGAAGGGGGCGCCGATGTAGCGGGTCTCGCCTTTTAATTCGAAGTGGTTCTGCACCAGCACTCCATTGAAGAAGACGGTGACGTAGGCCGGGCTCTTCAGCGAGCCGTCGGGGTTGAAGGTGGGAGCGGTCCAGGCGATGTCGTAGGTTTGCCATTCGCCGGGCTTGCGATTTGGATTCGCGAGCGGGATCGCCTGCTTGTAGATGCTGCCGGCCTGGCCGTTAACGTAGGTCTTGTTGTTGTAGTTGTCGAGGACCTGCAGTTCGTAGCCGGCGTCGCCGGGGCCGGTGGAGGCGAGGAAGACTCCGCTGTTGCCACGCGCCTGGCCGGTGCCGGTGACGTTCTCCGGAACTTTCCACTCGATGTGAAGTTGATAGTTCTTGAAGCTGCGCTTGGTCTCGATGTTGCCGGCGTCTTTGCTGACGGTGACGATGCCGCCGGCGACCGTCCACTTGGCGGGAGCGGAGCGATCCTGCGCGGAAACCCATTCGTCGAGATTCTTGCCGTCGAAGAGGATGATGGCGTCAGAGGGAGCGGCAGCGCAGGTGGCGCCGGGCGTGACGACTTTGGGCTCGGGCGTCCAGACTTCGGTGTCTTCAGGCTTGGGCGCGGTGGTTTGCTGCGCGAGTGCGGTGGCAGCGAGAGTTAGAAACAGGAGCAGGGTCGTGCTTAGGTTGCGCATGGTTGGAAAGGATACACCCGATAGGGAGAGACCGGTGAGAGGGGAGAGATTCAGCAGAATTGGTCAAGGAGTGAGATGGCGATTTTGCGCCAGTTATGCTGTCGCGAAACTCGAAAGCCTCCGGTCGCCGTTATACTCGACCGTGGTCTTACGAGAGCAGGGCTGATGAGAACGTTCATCGTTGCGTTCCTGAGCATCGCCGCGGCGACCGCCGCACTCGGCGCTGATAATCGGGCACTGGAGGTCAATCAACTTTTCGCGATGTTCGACAAACCGGGTTCGCCGGGGTGCTCCGTCGGCGTCATCCGCGACGGCGACTTCGTTTACAAAAGGTCCTTCGGTTACGCGAGCCTCGAACTCGGGGTCCCGCTCACACCCGCGTCAGTCTTTTACATGGCCTCGGTCTCGAAGCAATTTACAGCCGCGAGCATTGTGCTTGCTGCCGAACAAGGCCATCTCTCACTGGATGACGACGTCCGCAAGTACCTCCCCGAGTTGCCCGACTACGGCCGTCACATCACGCTTCGCCAGATGCTCCATCAAACCAGCGGGTTCCGGGACTTTCTCGATCTCGTCTTCATCTCCGGGCGCAATGCCGCAGACCTCGCGTCGCCGGAGGAGATTCTCAGGCTCATCGCACGCCAGAAAGGTCTTAACAACGTTCCCGGCGCCGAGTGGATCTACAGCAACTCCAATTACTTCCTGCTTGGCGAAGTCATCCGGCGCGCGACTGGGAAGTCTCTCGCGCACTTCGCTGCCGAAAACATCTTTCAGCCGCTCGGAATGACTCACACACTTTTCTACGACGACAACACGCTGGTAGTGCCCAACCGCGTCGCCGCTTACGATCCCGGCGAGGAGGGTAAATTCTTAGTCGATTGGTCCACCAGCTATGACATCGTTGGCGGCGGCGGTCTGATGAGCAGCGTTGACGACCTGCTCTCCTGGGACCGAAACTTCTATGCCAACAAGCTCGGCAAAGGAACGTTGCCCGTCGAGTTGCAAAGTCAAGGTGTCCTCAACAATGGCAATCAAATCGATTATGCTCTGGGCCTATCGCTTGGCGATTACCGCGGTCTTCCGATCGTCGAGCACAATGGGGCTCTGTTCGGGTACCACTCCGCATTCCTGCGCTTTCCGCAACAGCGATTTAGCGTGATCGTGCTTTGTAACCTCGCCACCGCGGGCCCGGAAGATCTTGCCCGCAAAGTCGCTGACCTGTACCTGGCACCCGACTTCAAGCCGACAAAAATCACATCCACTGCCGCCTCAGAACTACCCGATTCGGCGGCCTTCGCCGGCACCTACCTCGATCCACGCACGAAGACCATCTATACGTTCATCGCCGACCGTGGCAATCTCATGGCATGGGGAGCGGTTCTGCGGCGCATCGACGGCACAAAATTCTACGACCTCGGCAGCGACGTCATCACCTTCGAAAACGTCAAGGGCACGATGCATTGCGCCCTTGCCATTCCGGGCGAGGTGTATTTCTCGGGCGACAGACTAGAGCCTGTCCATCTCAGCGAAACTGAGCTAGTCAGGCTCGTCGGGCGGTACCACTCGGATGAGCTCGACGCTACCTACACGTTGTCGGCAGAAAAGGGACGACTGACGGTCAAGGAGGGCGACAAACCGCCAGTCATCTTCGATCCCGCTACCCGAAACGAGTTCTACTCCAGCGACTTTCGCACTTTGGTCTTCCAGATCGACGCCGACCGGCGCGTCGCCGGCTTCAACGTGTTTACGCAAGCGGCCCGTGGGATCATGTTCAAGAGGATGAAATGAGCGGTCGGCGCGCAGCGACGAAATACCAGTAACCACTAGTTGCTGTCTTCGCCGACTTTCAGCACCGCCAGGAACGCTTCCTGGGGTATATCTACGCGGCCGATGCGCTTCATGCGCTTTTTGCCTTCTTTTTGTTTCTCGAGGAGTTTGCGTTTGCGGGAGATGTCGCCGCCGTAGCATTTGGCGATGACATTCTTGCGGATCGCGGAGACGGTTTCGCGGGCGATGATTTTCGCGCCGATGGAGGCCTGGATCGCGACTTCGAACATCTGTCGCGGAATCAGTTCGCGCATTTTCGAGACCAGCAACTTGCCGCGCTCGTAGGCGAAGTCGCGGTGGACGATGATGGAGAGTGCGTCTACCGGTTCTCCGGCGACGAGGATGTCCATTTTGACCATGGGCGATTCCCAATAGTCGGCGAGGTGGTAGTCGAGCGAAGCGTATCCGCGAGAGACGGACTTCAGGCGGTCGTAGAAGTCGAGGACAATTTCGTTCAGCGGTAACTCGTAATGCAGCATGACGCGGGATGAGCTGACATATTCGAATGTCTTCTGCTTGCCGCGCTTATCTTCGACCAGCTTGAGAATTCCGCCGACGTATTCCTCGTTGGTCAGAATGGTGGCGAGGATGATCGGCTCTTCGATTTTGGCGATCTCGCTGGGATCGAGCCAGCGCGACGGGTTGTCGACTTCGACCATGGAGCCGTCGGTTTTGTAAATCTTGTAGCGCACGCCGGGGGCGGTAGTGATGAGTTCGAGTGAGAACTCGCGTTCGAGTCGCTCCTGAATAATTTCCATGTGTAGCAGACCGAGAAAGCCGCAGCGGAAGCCGAATCCCAGAGCGACGGAGCTTTCGGGCTCGAAGAAGAACGACGAATCATTCAGGCGAAGTTTTTCGAGGGCCTCGCGCAGGCGGGTGTGTTCGTGGGAGTCGACGGTATAGAGTCCGGCGAAAACCATGGGCTTGATTTCTTCGAAGCCGGGCAGGGCCTCGATTGCGGGATTGCCGTCGTGGGTGATGGTGTCGCCGATTTTGGTGTCGGCAACATTCTTGATGTTGGCGATGATGAAGCCGACTTCGCCGGCTTTGAGTTCATCGATTTCGACGGGCTTCGGAGTGAGCACGCCGAGAGTTTCGGCGTCGAAGGTTGTGCCGTTCCACCAGAGGCGAATGCGATCGCCTTTTTTCAGCGTGCCTTGAAATACGCGGGTGAGTACGATAACGCCGCGGTAGGGATCGAACCAGGAGTCGAAAACCAAGGCCTGGAGCCGATTGTTGGGATCGCCCTTGGGTGGCGGGATGCGCTTGACGATGGCTTCGAGAACGTCGGGGACGCCTTGTCCGGTCTTGGCGCTGATCAGAACTGCATCTGACGCGTCGAGGCCGACTGCGCCTTCGATCATCTCTTTGGTGCGCGGAATGTCGGCGCTCTGCAGATCGATCTTGTTGATGACCGGGATAATTTCCAGGCCGTGATTGATCGCAAGATAAGAATTGGCCAGTGTTTGCGCTTCGACTCCCTGCGAAGCGTCGACTACCAGCAGCGCGCCCTCGCACGAAGCCAGCGAGCGCGAGACTTCGTAAGAAAAATCCACGTGGCCGGGTGTGTCGATCAGGTTGAGTTGGTAGAGCTGGCCGTCCTGTGCGGTATAGGCCATGCGCACCGCGTGCGCCTTGATCGTGATTCCACGCTCGCGCTCCAGGTCCATGGAATCGAGGACCTGGGCCTGCATCTCGCGCGCAGTAAGGGATCCAGTCAGTTCCAGCAGGCGGTCAGCCAGCGTGGACTTGCCGTGATCGATATGCGCGATGATCGCGAAATTGCGGATGTTAGCGGCGTCCATACGGGTGTGGTTAACCTTTGATTTTAGCAGGGGTTGACGGGGAATCGCCCTCGGCCCTTGGTGTTTGGTGTCTAATTGTCGAGAGGCCGGAATTTTCAGATGCGCGCGCGAAATATTCCCTGGCGCTTCCTGCTCCCAGGAGTCATCTTCCCGACGTCGATTGCAGGTTGGGTGCGATATGGTCTGTCGGTAAGAGCCTCCGACGACGTACCGGTGCGGTGGTATTGGTATGGCAGCCCGTTCAGCGCCTTGCTGAATTTCCCGGCGTACGTGTATTCCGCTCCTGCGCAAATGCTATTCAGATTTGGCGTTCGAGTCGGCAAGCTTTGGATTGAGCCTCGTATCGTGACGTTCTTCGTGCTCGTCTTCGTGTTTTGGTATTGGGTTGGAACCAGACTCGAATCTTGGGCAGCGCCAAAGAGCATACCTCTGGTTCGCGAAGGAAAAGTCTGGCTATCTCCGGTGCTCCACGCTCTTGGTGCTGCGCTGTGGGCCGTGGTTACGCTGGGAACCATTTACGACTTGCTGCATATGGTGCACATCTACGGTTGGGATAGACTGCGGAACTTTGCTGGAGATTGGGAGCTGCTCAAAATTGCGCAATTACTTTGGGGTGTGATCCTCGCAGCGTACTACTGCAGAAGGCTGGTGCGCGACCCCAAGTTGAGTGAGGCGGGACGTGGTGCACCGGGCACCAGAGCGTGATGGGGACGTGGTGAGAGTTCCCACTTCTCGCAAAGGCGGCGAGAAGTGGGGCACCACAAGCCTTTCTCGGATAGAATCCTGAGCGGTCGAAATGGAGAGATGAACATGCGCAGATTGGTTGCGGTCGTCGTGATGATGGGGTGTAGCGCCTGGGGACAGACTTTGTCGCCGGAGGTGCAGACGTTTGTGAAGGTGAAGGGGCCCGTCGTCGCGTTGACTCATGTACGCGTAATCGACGGCACGGGTGGGGCGGCGCGCGAAGATCAGACCGTCGTCATCAGTAAGGGTAAGATAGAGTCGGTGGGCGATGGCGCGTCCGCGAGAGTGCCGCAAGATGCGCAGGTGCTCGACCTCTATGGATACAGCGTGATCCCCGGCCTGGTCGGCATGCACGACCACATGTTTTATCCCATGGGCAACGGTATCTTCGGCGAGATGGCCTACAGCTTTCCGCGCCTCTACCTTGCCGCCGGCGTGACTACGATCCGAACCACGGGTGCGCTCGAACCCTACACCGATCTGGAACTCAAGAAGTCCATCGATGCCGGCGACATGATCGGCCCGAAGATGCACGTGACCGGGCCGTATCTGGAAGGTAAGGGTTCGTGGGCGCTTCAGATGCATCAGCTCACCGGGCCCGAGGACGCAGTCAAGACGGTAAACTTCTGGCTCGATCAGGGGGTAGATAATTTCAAGGCTTACATGTTCATCACCCGCGCGGAACTGGGCGCGGCGATTCAGGCGGCGCACAAGCGCGGCGCAAAAGTTACCGGGCATTTGTGCGCAGTCAACTTTCGAGAGGCCACCGATCTCGGCATTGACGACCTTGAGCATGGCCTGTTCGTGGACACGGAATTTCTCGCAGGCAAGAAGCCCGACGACTGCCCTGGGTCTGGGGAGGATCCGATTGCGATGGCAAAGCTCGACTCCAACTCCGGCCCACTTCACGACACGATTCTGTACCTGATCCAGCATCATGTCGCAGTAACGTCAACTCTTCCAGTATTCGAAATGGGCAGTTTCCCCGGCCGCCCCACGATGCAGGCACGGGTGCTCGACGCGCTCTCTCCCGATGCGCGCAGTGCAGTGCTCGCGAATCGCGTTCGCTCCAGTGACACCAACCTGATTCGCCAGCGCTATGGCACTGACGTTTCGCCCTATCCCGCCGCTTTCAAGAAAGAAATGGAGTTCGAATACGCCTTCTCCAAAGCGGGCGGTACCTTGCTCGCCGGCCTCGATCCCACTGGAATGGGTGGGGTAATCGCCGGATTCGGCGACCAGCGCGAAGTGGAACTGCTGGTAGAAGCTGGATTCACACCGCTGGAAGCGATTCACATCGCAACCGCGAACGGCGCTCAATTTCTGGGAGACATGGATCGGATCGGAACTATCGCACCGGGTAAGCAAGCCGATCTGGTCGTGATCAAAGGCGATCCGTCGAAGAAAATTGAAGATATCGAAAATGTCGAGACGGTTTTCAAAGATGGCGTTGGATACGACTCAGCCAAGCTCATTGAGTCGGTGCGCGGCGTCGTAGGAAGTAGATAGGGCGAGGAGTTCACATGCTCGTTCTCGCCTCCGCCTCGCCGCGCCGTCAGGAACTTCTGCGCAGTGCCGGTATCGACTTCTCGGTACAGGCGGCTGATATCCGTGAAACGCCGCTGCCTCACGAATCGCCGCGCGACTGCGCCAAGCGGCTCGCGCTCGACAAGGCTTTGGCAGTCTGGCGGAAGCGTCCACGGGATCTAGTCCTCGGCGCGGACACAATCGTCGTCGTGGATGGGGCCATGCTCGGTAAACCGCGCGATGCCGATGACGCCTACCGCATGCTGCGTCTGCTCTCCGGGAGAGTGCATCTGGTGATCACTGGCGTCTGCCTCATTGGACCAATGACAGGCGGAGTGAAAGTCGCGATGGACAAACGTTCCAGCTTAAAGGGGAAAACCGCAAGCCAAAAGCCGATAACAAATATTTCGAAGGTCAAGATTTCTTCCAAGGCTACACGGGTCACCATGACCGAAATTTCCGACGAAGAAATCCGCGCATACATCGCGACCGGCGAGCCGATGGACAAAGCCGGAGCCTACGCTATTCAAGGGATGGCGTCGCGTTGGGTTCCGCGCATCGAAGGCGACTACAGCAACGTAGTGGGATTGCCGGTTGCGCTGGTATATCGCATGCTGCGGAAGTTCGAGGGTTGAAACGGGAATGAGGTCGCGCCCGAGATCCAACGTTGAAAGCCACAAATGCCTAGGATTTCTTCTCCTCGGGTTTGTCGTCTTTCTTTGTTTCGCCTTCTTTCATGGCTGACTTAAAGTTGCGGATGCCCTCGCCGAGACCCTTGCCGACCGCGGCAAATTTGCTGGTGCCAAATACGAGGAGGGCAATTCCGATGATCAAGATAATGTGCAGCGGCTGAAACAGGCCTTCACCCATAAGCCCTCCCGGGAAAACGAAGCACTGTTAAAATTCTAGGCCACGTTCGTCGGCGAGTCAAAACAACGGAAATCGGAACGGCCCGACAGATGACGGCGCGCTCACCTCCGAGGCCTGAGAAAGTTTATTGTTGATGCGTCCAGCCCGGAGGTCGTCCATGACCAGAATCCACACTCGCCTGATTGCGCTGTTTCTCTTCGTTTCCGGCGTCACGATCGCCCCCGCTCAAAACATCGCGCCGCCGCAGACACCCGCGTCACAATCGGGCGAACAGCGCAAGACCAGCACTCCTTACACCGGCGATCTTTCCGTCTTCGATTCGCCGGGCCGCGACGAGCGCCTGCAGATTAACCGCGTCATGGACGTTCTAGGCATCTCCTCAGGAAAAAGCGTCGCGGATATCGGCGCGGGTTCGGGATGGTTCACAGTCCGCGCAGCAAAACGTGTAACTCCTGGCGGTACCGTTTATGCCGCGGATATCAACCCTGAAGCAGTCCGTTATGTCGAAGATCTGGCCCGCAAAGAAAAGTTGCAGAATGTGAAGGCGATCCTGAGCAAGCCTGATGACCCGCAGCTGCCCGCAAATTCGATCGACGCGGTCCTGCTGTTGAAGACCTATCATGAGGTCGCTCAGCCCATCACTCTGCTGCGCAACCTGCGCGTGGCTTTGCGTCCGGGCGCAAAGGTCGGAGTCATCGATCGCAACGGTAACGGCGAAGACCATGGAGTAGCGCGCGAAATCGTGATCAATGAGGCGAAGGAAGCCGGCTATCGATTGCTCGAGCAATACGATTTTGTGAAAGCCGACAAGATGGATTATTTCCTGGTCTTCGCCGTCGAATAATGTTCTAGACGGCTTCGATCATCCCCGCCAGAAGCAGTGCCCGCCGCGGCAACTCCGAAATCATGATGTGTTCGTGAACGGCATGCGCTCCCTGCCCGTGACCGCCCATGCCATCCAGCGTCGGAATTCCCATGCCCGCTGTGAAGTTTCCGTCGGAACCCCCGCCAACGGCAGCTTCTTCGAGTCTCCAGTTCATCTGCTTTGCAATTGCTTGCGCTTTCTTGTAAAGCGCAGCCACTCCGGCGGTCCGTTCCATCGGCATGCGGTTGATGCCGCCTTCGACGCTCACCTTGCAGTGTTTGTCGAATGCCTTCAGCCCGCGGAGTTTGCGATCCAATCCCGCAGCCTGCTTCGCCTGTTGAATCCGCACGTCGATTTCGACCGTGGCCTCGGCAGCCACCACGTTCGTGCGCGTTCCGCCGCGAATTACACCGGGATTCACCGAGATTCCGCGTCGCAAATTGTTCAACTTCGAGACCGCCGTGATTTGCCGTGCTAGTTCGACGATGGCGCTGTGTCCCTTGCCGGGGTCAAGACCGGCATGCGCTGCCACGCCTTGAACCGTCAGCACATATTCCCCTACGCCTTTTCGCGCCGTCTTCACCGCGCCGCGCGGTCCCGCCGGTTCAAGTACCAGCACTCCCGCCGACTGCTTCGCCAAACTCTCGGTAATTTTGCGCGACGAATAACTGCCGACTTCTTCGTCGGAGACCAGAAACACTGTGACTGGACGCGGCAGACCCCCATGCCAGCTCCTGAGGGCTTCGATTGCGTAGAGCATGAGTGCGATGCCCGACTTCATGTCGAGCACGCCCGGACCGTGCAATAGCCCGTCAGCCGTGCGGCAGGGCATGTTGGCCAGAGTGCCGAGTGGATACACCGTGTCGAAATGTCCCAGCAGCAAAACCGGTTTGACACTCTCCCGACCAACAAAATCGATCTGCACATTGTTGCCATGGTCGTCGGCGTGGTGAATGAGCACGCGCCCGCCCAGCGCCGCGAACTTTCCCGCTAGATACGCCCCCATCCGGTCGGCCGCCGCCTTGTTGTCGCTGGGAGACTCAATCTCGACGAACTCGCAGATCGTCCGAACCAGCGTCTGATGTCTGGCTTTGAAGTAATCCAGTCGTTCGTGCCATAAAGTAGTGGATTGCTGTGCGGTCTTGCGTGCAGTCCTTTGGCGAGGCATTTTATTTTGCGGCCGCTCCGATCGGCCATTCCAAATGCCGGAGCAAGCCTCCGGCACAAGCCGTACAGTATAATCTTCAAGCTAATTGAGACGAATCCATGACTGAAAGCACTCCTGGGGCGGGCGCTTCCTCTGGCCAGACATCCGGTGAAGCCACGACCGTACTCGACATCCACGATATTCTAAAAATCCTGCCCCACCGCTATCCATTTTTGCTGATCGACCGAGTGCTGGAGCTGAAGCGCAAAGAAAGCATCGTGGCCATTAAGAACGTGACGATGAACGAGCCGTTTTTTGCGGGACACTTTCCCGAGTTGCCCATCATGCCCGGCGTGATGATCGTCGAAGCTTTAGCGCAGGCGGGCGGAACACTTTTGCTGACTGAGGTCGAAGATCGCAACGAAAAGATCATGGTGTTCACCGGCATCGAACGTGCGAAATTCCGCCGGCCCGTCAGCCCGGGCGACCAACTGCGGCTCGAAGTCGCGGTCACAGGATGGCGCGCTGTCCAGGGCATGATCGCCGCCAAGATGCAGGGTTACGCTTTCGTAGACGGCAAACGCGTGGCCGAGGCCTCATTGTCGTGCCAACTCATCGACCGTGTGCGGCGCAAGGGAACAGCGGGTGGCGCGGCGAACGGCGACGCCGGATAGCCTTGCCTCGGCACAAAAAGCCTTCGTCCATGAACGTACATCCCACGGCGATCATCGATCTGCGCGCAAAGGTTCCGGCTTCGTGCAGCGTCGGCCCCTATTGCGTGATCGGCGCGGACGTCGAACTGGGCGAGGATTGCAGTCTCCAATCGCACGTGGCGATCCAAGGGCCAGCGAAAATCGGCGCTGCCAATTCTTTTTTCCCCTTCTGCGCGATCGGCATGGCGCCGCAGGATGTGACCTACAAAGGTGAACCTACACGCCTTCAAATCGGCGATCACAATGAAATCCGCGAGTTTGTCACCGTCAATCGCGGCACGGTGAAGGGCGGCGGGCTAACTCGGCTCGGCAGCCACTTGTTGATCATGGCCTATGCCCATATCGGGCATGATTCGGTCGTCGAGGATCATGCCATGCTGGTGAACGGCGCGACCCTCGCCGGTCACGCCGCCGTTGAAGAATGGGCCGTGGTCGGCGCGCTCAGCGCCGTGCACCAATTTGTGCGAGTCGGCGCGCACGCGTACGTCGGCGGCGGAGCCATGATCACGCAAGACGTGCTGCCGTTCTCGGTAACTTCGGTTGCGCGTGACAACCACGCCTACGGCGTGAACAAAGTCGGCCTGGAACGGCGTGGCTATTCGAAAGAGCGCATCGCGAAGATTCAACACGCCTTCAAGATTCTTCTAGCCTCGAAGATGAACACAACGCAGGCGCTGGAAAAATTGAAAACCGACGCAAATCGCGGCGAAGACGTCAACATGCTGCTCCGCTTTATAGAAGCGTCAGAACGCGGAGTGATCAAATAAAGTTTGGATAGAAACGCAGGTAGCTACGTCGGTGCCGCCAGCACTTCGGGCCACCGTGACGGTGCCACTGCAAGCAATCTTTACTATGAAACGCATCGGCCTCATCGCCGGCAACGGCACGTTTCCTTTCCGTGTGCTCGAAGCCGCCCGCGCGCAGGGATACGAAGTAATCGTCGCTGCGATTAAAGAAGAAACTCTCCCGGAAATTGAAGCACACGGTATGGAGGTTCATTGGTTCTCGCTGGGGGAACTGTCCAAGCTGATCGAAACCTTCCAGCGCCAGGGCGTTCGCCGCGCTGTCATGGCCGGACAGGTCAGGCACAAGCAGATTTTTTCCAGCATCCGACCGGACTGGCGCCTAGCCAAGCTCTTGCTCTCGCTCACCACGCGCAACACCGACTCCTTACTCGGCGCGGTGGCGAAAGTTCTGGCCGATGAAGGCATCACGCTGGAAAACTCCACATGGCTCCTGGAACCGTTGCTCGTGAAGCCCGGCGTGCTGACCAAACGCGAGCCCACCGAGGACGAGCGAAAGAACACCGAATACGGACGCGCCGTTGCTCGCGACCTCGCGCAGCATGACATCGGCCAGACTGTCGTCATCGCTGAATCTGCGTGCGTAGCCGTCGAAGCTATGGAGGGAACCGACGCCACCATCGAGCGCGCCGGACAGATCATGCGCTCACTGCCTGGCGAAGCGTCGACGCTCAGCCGCGCCCTCACGGTGGTAAAGATCGGCAAACCGAATCAGGATATGCGCTTCGATGTTCCCGTAGTCGGCGTAAAGACAATCGAAGTGATGCGTACAGCCGGGGCTACGTGCCTGGCGCTGGACGCAGGCAAATGCCTGCTGCTTGACGGTCAGAAAGTAATTGACGCCGCAAACGTCGCGGGGCTTTCGATCGTCGCGAGGCCGTAAACATAAACCTGTGCTCTGATGTTTTACTCTGAGTTCCGTTGCCTCTGTGATGGACGAATTTAAGACTCTGCGAGCAGAAAGGTAAGGTTCCTCTATGTCCGAATCCGCTCGAATCGCCGACCAACTTCGCCGTGCCTTCGACGGCAGCGCGTGGCACGGCCCCGCCCTGCTCGAACTGCTAAAAGATGTTGACGCTGCAACCGCCGCCTCTAAACCACTGCCGGATATCCACAGCATTTGGGAACTGGTCCTGCACATTGCCGTGTGGGATCGCGCATCCATCCGCCGCCTGAGTGGAGAAAAGTGCCAACCCACCGGCACCGCAAACTTTCCACTCGTGCCGAAGCCAACCGCGGCAGCGTGGCGCAAGGCGGTAGCCGAGACAAAACGTACGCATGATCGTCTGGTCAAAACCGTCAACGCCTTGCCCGAATCGCGACTGCGCGACCGTTGCCCCGGTAAGCGCTACGATCTTTATCATCTCTTGCACGGTGTCGTGCAGCATGAGCTCTATCATGCCGGCCAGATTGCAATTTTGAAAAAGGCAGCAGCGTCGCCCCGGCAGTGGTCTTAAGAGTTAGGTCATGGGTAGACTCAGCACCCGGCACCCAAAATCATGAGCGAAAACCGGCTTCTTCACCATTTCTTGAAAATCACCGCCACCGCTGCGACGATCAAGCCAAATCCGGCAAGATAATTCCAGCGCAGGGGCTGCTTGAGATAAAGCACCGAGAATCCGGCGAATACCGTCAGCGTGATCACCTCCTGAATCGTCTTGAGTTGCGCCGCGGTGAACTCATATGAACCGATGCGGTTCGCGGGCACCTGAAAGCAGTATTCAAAGAAGGCAATCATCCAGCTGATCACAATCACTTTGAAGAGCGGCACGTCGCGGTACTTCAGATGACCGTACCAGGCGAAGGTCATGAAGATGTTAGAAATGGTCAGCAGCACGATCGTCTTCATGCGCAGTAGTCCTTTCGTGGGTCGAGAATCCATCGAGGTCGAAACTGCCATCCTAAATTCGCCAACCACAGGGCAAAGAGCAGGGTCGAATCCAAGCGCTTTCCTCTGTGCTCCCCTGTGACTTCCGTGGTCAAAAGTCTAGGACTCAAGTCGGAAACCATATCCAGATGCTCTTTGCATCGTTTACGTTTACAATTTCTTTCCGGCAACCGGCCGTCGAGAATTTTTGCTGCCATCGCAAGCTCCAATCTCCGTCGCCGTAGTAGGTGTGGGCGTCTTTGGACGCAACCACGCCCGCATTTACAAAGAACTCGAACAGCAGGGTGAAGCTGTCCGCCTGGTCGGAGTCGTCGACCCCGATGTGAGTCGCGCTGATGCCGTCGCCCGCGAGTTCGGATGCAAGGCGTTCGGGTCCGTCCTTCAGTTGCTCACCACGCACAGCGAGGTGCAAGCCGCATCCGTCGCTGCTCCAACGGCGCATCACCTTCCGGTCGCGCGCGATCTGATGAAAGCTGGCGTGGACGTGTTGATCGAAAAGCCGCTGGCGGCCAGCCTTTCCGAAGCCGAAGAACTTGTCACCCTCGCCGCCACGCACAAACGGATCGCGCAAGCCGGACATCTCGAACGCTTCAATCCTGCGGTTCGCGCTACGCTGCCCATTCTCACTCAACCCATGTTTTTCGAAGTGCACCGCCTCAGCGTTTTTACGCCGCGCTCGCTGGATGTGGACGTCGTCCTCGATCTCATGATTCACGATCTCGACATCGTGCTGGCCTTCACAAAGTCCAAGGTAAAGGAAGTTCGCGCCGTCGGCCTGCCGATTTTGTCGGAGAAAGTCGATATCGCAAACGTGCGGTTAGAGTTCGAATCCGGCTGCGTCGCCAACCTGACCGCAAGCCGCGTTTCCACCGAGCGTGTGCGCAAGCTGCGATTCTTTCAACCACAGCAGTACGTCTCTCTCGACTACGGACGCCAGGAAACACTAGTCTTCACCGTCGGCCAGGACAAATCGGCCGTGGCGAATCCTTCCGTGAATCCACAGATCGGAATCACGAAACCGCCCGTCGCCTCCGAGGAACCGCTCCACGCCGAGATCAAGTCGTTTCTGCATGCCGTGCGAGATCGATCCAAACCCGTAGTTTCCCTCGAAGACGGCCGCCAGGCGCTCGCCTTGGCTCTGGAGATCGTAACCGCGATCCGCCAACACGCACAAAATCTGAACCTGCCGGGTATCTCGAAGTAGACAGAGGCTCCTAAATCATTTCCCCCGACGTTTCAGGAAGCCCGATCTTCAGCTTCTCTGAGAATCTGCCTGGATGACGCTTACGAAACCACTGAAACCGAGAACTGAGAACCCCTTTACATTTGTTTACACACCTAAGTCGCGCCTGTTTGTGAGAGCGGAATCGCGGGAAAGATGCGAAAATAGAGACAACTTGGTTTCCAGAGCGCCGCGCAGTCTGCATCAACTCCGCCAAGGCTCGATGCAACGCGGCGAGTGCGTTTTAGTGTCCAAGGAGCCAAGCCTGAGCATCTAACCCAGCGCATGCCGATCACGCAGATTCCGTTCCAGGATCCGGTAGCCCCGCCCGAGAAGCCCCTGCCCGAGCAACTGGGACTCTACGACACCCGCGACTGGGAATCCGCCTATCGTGAAGACGCGAATGTGCCTCACCTGCTTATTCAGTTGCAGGACGATCTCACGCGTTCCCGCTGGCGCGAAGCGGTCTGGATCTCGATCATCGCTCACCTCGTGTTGGGCATCATTTTGTGGAACTTCAAACTGATTCAGGGGATGATTCCATGGCGTACGGCGGTCGTTGTCCCCGTAGATGCCAGCAAGGACAAGAACCTTACATTTCTGGCTCTCCCGCCGGACCTACAGAAACTTTCCCGCCGGCCCAACACGAATATCGCGTCGGACAAGAACCGCCTCTCAATGTCGCAGCATCCAGAGCTTAACCCCAAGCAATTGAAAAAGATTCTGGCGGCGGCTCCTCCGGGAAAGCCGGGACCGACCGGGACCCAGGCGCCTCAACCGTCCCCGCCGCAGGCCACCTCACAGAACCAGTCGCCATCTCCGCAGCAGGGACAACAACCCGCGCAGCGTCCGCAGTTCGAGAGCAATCAAACCGCGCAACTGCAAGAGCCCAAACCCAACGCCTTCAGCAAGTATGGGACTGGAATGACCGCCGGGGATGCTATTCGGCAGGCTACGCAGGGAGCGGCGGCCAATCGAGCGGCAGGCGGAGGGCAAGATGGTGATTTTGGCCTTGGAACGCATGCCCACGGCGCTCGCATGGGACCGTTCGAGATTCTCAGCGATACTCAGGGTGTCGATTTCGGTCCCTACTTGCAACGGATTTTGCAGGAGGTCAAGGAGCATTGGTACGAACTGATTCCTGAATCCGCCGAAATGAAGAAGGGCAAACTCACACTGGAATTCGCCATTACGAAGGACGGGCAGGTTGCAGGCTTGAAGCTCGTGGCATCTTCAGGCGACGCTGCCCTCGACCGTCCGGCGTGGGGCAGCATCACTGGATCGAATCCGTTCCCGCCGCTCCCCGCCGAGTTCACCGGGCCCTTTCTGGCCCTTCGTTTCCGCTTCTACTACAACCCAGACAAAGCCGACCTGGAGTAGCGCTGCGGAGCAGCTCCAATAGCAATGATTCTGTCCGGGAACACGCCGCGAGCCACCGATTGGTTTCGAAAGGGCGCGGCTTGAGTCGCGTCGTGCGATCGCACAGCGCCTTCCTCACGATCGGAGTACCTGCTACATTTTGAGCCAGTGCTTCCCTCCGAAGAATACGTGCAGCGTCTCAGAGGTTGCGAGTCGCAAGTCACCCGCCACGAACAAATTCACATTCGCCTCGGAAATATTCGCCTGATTTTGGTTCTCCTTGCGGTAATCATGTTGTGGGGCTCGCTTAGGGATCACTACTTTTCGCCCTGGTGGGTAGTCGTGCCCGTCGCGGCGTTCATCGCGATCGCGGCCTATCATTCGCGGATTCTTCGGTCTCGCGAACTGGCCCAACGCGCCGTCGCATTCTATGAAAAAGGGCTTGCCCGTATCGAAGATCGCTGGACCGGCTCGGGCGAAACCGGCGATCGCTTCAGCGATCCTCATCACGTGTATGCCGCCGATCTGGACCTGTTCGGCGAGGCCGGCTTATTCCAGCTTCTATCCACTGCACGCACCCGCATGGGAGAAGACACGCTCGCGCAATGGCTGCTTTCTCCCGCGGCAGTCGAGCAGATACGCGAGCGCCACGCCGCCGTCGGCGAACTGCGCGATCAACTCGATCTTCGTGAAGAGATTGCCGTCGTTGGTCAGGATATTGGCGCTGGCGTGCATCCCGAAGCGTTGTTGCAATGGGCCGAATCGCAGAACCACCTGAAGCCGTCAGCCCTCCGGTGGCTGGCGCTCTTGCTCGCAGTGATGGCTATTTCCACAGCCGCGGTGTGGGCCGTTTGGAGAATCGCAACTCCGTTCGTAGCGGTTGTTGTGATCGAAGCCTTGCTGATCTACCGCCTGAAAAAACCGCTGGAAGCGGTGCTGCATGGAACCGAGCATGCCTTTCGCAACTTGGACCTATTCTCCGGTGTGCTCGCGCGACTGGAGGTGCATCGATTCCACGTGCCTCCGCTACAGCGGATGCAGCGCGAACTCTTGGCGAGCGGCGTCCCCGCGTCACAAGCGATCGCGCGGCTCAGAACGCTGGTGGATTTGATCGATTCCCGCCACAACGTCTTTACTCGCATCATTGACGCTCCGCTCATGTACTCCGTGCAACTGGCTTTCGCGGCGGAACGCTGGCGCAGCGAGCACGGCGGCGCTCTGCGCTCGTGGGTCAATGCTGTCGGACAGATCGAGGCCCTGCTTTCACTCTCGTCGTACAGCTTCGAGCATCCCTCCGATCCTCTTCCAGCATTTACCGATGGGGCCGCATCGTTCGATGCTGACGGTCTCGGACATCCGCTCGTTCCCGCAGCAACCTGTGTTCGTAATGATGTCAGCATTTGCGGCGAGACCCGCGTTCTCCTGGTCAGCGGCTCCAACATGTCGGGCAAGAGTACCCTGCTGCGCGCCGTCGGGTTAAATGTTGTTCTCGCGATGGCGGGTGCGCCGGTCCGAGCCCGCACCCTGACCCTGACTCCGCTGCAGGTCGGTGCAAGTATCCGTGTCAACGACTCTCTTCGCGAAGGCAGTTCGCGCTTCTATGCCGAGATCACCCGCCTGCGGGAAATTTTTGATCTGGCAAAAGGCGACATCGGCAAAGGCGACCCTTCTCTGCTTTTTCTATTGGATGAGCTGCTGCAAGGCACGAACTCGAAAGATCGCCGCATCGGCGCGGAGGGAATCGTACGCGCCCTGGTCACTCGCGGAGCCATCGGGCTGATCAGCACGCACGACCTGGCCTTGACTGACATCGGCGGCGCGGACGCCGCCCATCTGCGCAACGTGCATTTTCAAGATGAGCTTGCGAACGGACGCATGAGCTTCGACTACAAATTGCGCGACGGTGTAGTCACCAAGAGCAATGGCCTCGAATTGATGCGCTCCATCGGCCTTGAGGTCTAGCGAGCCGCACTTTACCTGCGTTGGGATCTGTCTACCAAACTCTGCAGCGGTTCTGATTTACCATCGGCGAGCCAGCCTTGCAGTGAAACGCTTCCTGAAATTGCGGCATGTTCGAAACCACGCCGTTGGTGCGGTATTTCTCTGGAGAATGCGGATCAACCGTCGCGCGAAGCCGCTTGGTCTCGTCCCGCGTTTCGCCACACCAGCTCTGTCCGTACCCGACGAAGAACCGCTGATCGGGAGTGAGATCGTCGAGTGGCTCGAGCTTCTGGTTCTCCGTGTCCGCTTTCCACGCCATATATGCCAGCAGCAATCCGCCGAGATCGGCAACGTCTTCGCCCAGTGTCAACTTCCCGTTGATCTTAATGTCGTCAACAATCGTGTAGCTTGAATATTGGTCCGAGATGCAGCTAGCCCGCTTCACGAATTCTTTGCCATCTTCGGGAGTCCACCAATCGCGCAGGTTGCCCTGAGCGTCGAACTGGCGGCCTTCATCGTCGAAACCATGCGTAAGCTCGTGCCCAATCGTCCCGCCAGTATCGCCGTAGTTCGGGGCGGCGTCCGAAGTAGGATCGAACGCCGGAGGTTGCAACACTCCCGCCGGAAAATTAATGTCGTTCATCTGCGGATTGTAATAGGCGTTCACCGTCGGTGGAGTCATATCCCATTCGCCACGGTCAACCGGCTTTCCGATCTTCGCCAGTTCCCGGTTGAAGCCAAATGTTCGCGCCCGCGTAACGTTACCCAGCTCGTCACCACGCACGATTTCCAGTTTGCTGTAGTCGCGCCATTTGTCGGGATAACCAATCTTATTGGCCATGCCATGCAGTTTTACGAGCGCCTGCTGCTTAGTTGCCGCCGACATCCAGGGCAGGCCGTTGATATCCGTTTCCATCGCCGTTTCGATTTCCTTTACCATCTTCAGGGCTTGCTGCTTCGCCTCCGGACTGAAATATTTTTCTACATACACCTGCCCCAGAGCCTCGCCCAAGTCACGGTCCACGTCATCGGTGCAACGCTTCCAGCGCGGTCGCAGTTCTTTCCGGCCCTGCAGAGTCTTCCCGTAGAAATCGAAGTTCTCGTTCACAAACGCGGTGGAAAGAAACTGCGCATCGGCGTGCGCAAGGTGCCAGCGCAAATACGTTTTCCAGTCGGCCAGGCTTTCCTTAGAAATTTCCTCGTTGAGCGCCTTTAAAAATCCGGGAGATGCGACGTTCAGCGAGTTCAACGATGGCAGACCCACCTTCGTGAAATAAACCTCCCACTGGAACTCGGGGCTCAGCTTCTCCAGCTCTGCGCCCGTCATCTTGTGGTCAAGATTCTTCGGGTCGCGGCGCTCCACCCGCGTCATTGAGCCTTTCGCCAAAGCGGTCTCGATCCGCATAACCGTCTGCGCTTCCGCGGACGCCGTATCTGCCGAATCGCCCAGCAACTCGAACATCTTCTGGACATGCGCCACGTAGGCTTTGCGCAGCTCCGCCGATTTGGCGTCTTGTTTCAGATAGTAGTCGCGATCCGGGAGACCGAGCCCTCCCTGATCCGTATTCGCGATCACCTTACTGGCGTCTCTGAAGTCCTGCGTGGAATCAAAACGGAAAGGAACGCCTCCGCCGCCAGTCCGTGCGGCCGCGAGATCGGCAAGTTCAGTCTTCGAACTCATCTTCGCAATGCGATCCAGTTCCGGCTTAAGAGGCTCCGTTCCCTTAGCGTCAATCGCTTTCTCGTCGGTACACGATGCGTAAAAGTCGCCAATCTTTTGCGTGACGGGGTTTCGGCCCGCGTCCGGCGCTGCGGCCGCTTCGAGAATCCCGCGCAGTCGCCCTAGGTTCTCATCCTGCATCTTCGAATACGTGTCCCACGACGATTGATCCGGAGGGATCGGGTTCCTCTTAATCCATCCCCCGCAGGAATATTGAAAAAAATCCACGCACGGATCGGCGCTGCGATCCATCGATGTAACATCCAAAGCCGGCTCATGCTTCTCGGCCTGCTGTGCGCTGGCCGGGGAAAGTAGCAGGGCGAATGTAATCGCGAAAAGACCAATGTATTTAACTGGCAATGGAATATCCTCCGTCAGATTTGGGAAATTAGCGCAGGTCTCACCCACTCTATCCCATCTCTGGAACAATCCGGAAATTGCGCCGGCGGCCAGATCTATAGATAGAGAAATCGCGTTGTTCCAGTGTAAAAATCGTTTCGATTTGCTCGCGGTGCGCAAGATAAACCAAGGTCGCGTCTGCAAGCTGAGGATGGATATCCTCATATCGTTTCATAATAGCCGCGACCGCGTCTGCCTCCTCTCCGGCCAGGGGAAGCAACTCAAGAAAACTGCCATCGATCGTGCGCAACAATTGCTGAACCGACCGCGGAGAACTTCGCAGGAGCCAGGCCGCCTCGGTAATAACCGGCCAGCAGGAAAGCAGCGGGGCCGGCAAATCGCGGAGCGCGTTTACGCAGGCTTCATGATACTCGTCCTTGGGGGAAAGAATGGCTACCAGCGGACCGGTGTCCACCAGAATTCGCCTCATTTGTTCTTTCCGAATCCTTCAAAGTGACGGCGATTCGTGCTCAGATCTTTCGGAGCGTGGCCCGCGCAACCAATCAATCCCGCTGCTTCTGCCACTTCATACGCCGAACGCCGACTCCCTCCCCGGCCGAGATAGGTCTCCAGAGCGCTGCGTACAACATCCGACGGAGTCTGCCCCTTGGCCCGAGAACGCTCTCGAAGCAGACTTCCAAGGGCTCTGGGGACGCGAACGGTAATACGCTGCGAAGCCATAATGTCAGACAGTATAGCATAAGTGTCAGACACTTTTAATATGCTATCAGATCTTCCCCAGGTGAATCGACCCATCCCCCGTCCGGATCATCAGCGAACTCCCGCCCCCGTTTAGTCTGCCGCGGACCTCCCCTTCGCGCATTTTGCCTTCGGTCGTCACCGGCATGTCAAGATCGATGTGTCCGTCACTGGTGTGGAGATCCACATCCGCCGCCAGATCACCCGGCACTTGCAGCGATACGTTGCCATCGCCGGTTTCAAGCCTCCAACCCATGGACAGCGATGATCCAGCCGCCGCGCGCACATCGAGATGTCCGTCGCCCGTCTTGAGATCGAGTTCGTCAAAGCGCCCGCTGGCCCGGATATGCCCGTCGCCCGTCGCAGCGCGCAGCCTGCCGTCGATGTTCTCCAGCGTTTCTGAACCGTCTCCACTGTGCAGATCCATCTCTCCCTTAAAGCCATTCATCTCGATGTTCCCGTCACCCGTGCGCAGGTTGACTTTGCCCTCGCGCGGCATCTGGATAATGACATCCACGCGATGGTTGCCCCAATCGACGGTGAAACCGTGATGCGGGAACCGTACTTCGATTTCGACTGTATCGCCATTCTGGTGCTCCTCGACGCGAATGCCTCCTTCACCAATTTTGTAGCGCGTCGTAGTCACTTTGGCCTCAATCGTGTTCTGGTCCCAGGTCCCGACGCGGATATTGGCATCCGATGTCTCGATCCGCAGGTCGGGCTTGCCGCTGAGGTTGTAAGTCTTCGACCAATCGTCGGCAGATGCACGCGGCGTGGCAAACACGCACGCGATCATTGCTATAAGCCAAAACCTGACAATCGAGGGACGTTTCATTGCGGAATCCATGCGATCCTCCAGCGGGCAGGCACACATCCGCCCGCCCTCTTAGACGTGGTTACGGTCGATCAGTGAGGTTGGTTCCATGGAAAATAACTCGGCTACGTCCTGCTCTTGACGACATATGCCATGCGAATCAACGTTCGCTCTCCAAATGGCAGATACAGGAGAGCCGCGCTGGCCGCGAACGCCCCGCCCAGACCGATCTTCGAAATCAGCAAAAACGGCGCAACCGCCCACAACTGGTCCAGCGCCAGCACGATGGGGAAAATCCGGGCAAATTTTTCTCCCAGCCGCTGGTAGTCGAAGCCCACCGACGAAATCAAATAGCACCGCAGTGGAATGCCCGCGCCTGCAGTCACCATCACCACCCCGGCGAGTGCCGTCGATCCCCACAATGGAAGAAACGAATCCGCAATATTCTGGATGGCGTGCAAACGAATGAGCGCTGAAAGATAAAAGCTCAGATACATCACCTGAATCAGCGCGAACAATCCGCGCGTGATCGCGCGGTGCGGAATCGGCACTTCGAGTTCCGGATGGATCGCTACACCACCCGCGCGTGATTGCAAAGGTTCCACGCTCGATGCCGGAGCGTTGACTCTGGACGCGGCATCGCTAACCGGTGCGATAAAGCGGTATCCGCGGCGGGCCACTGTCTCGACATAGCGTGGGTTCGACGCCGAATCTCCCAGTGCCTCGCGCACTTTGTTGATGGCAGTGTTCACGCTGTGGTCGAAGTCGACAAACGTGTCCGACGGCCAAAGCTTCTGCCGCAACTCCTCGCGCGTAACCACATCGCCCGCGCGCTCCAGCAGCAAAGCCAACACTTGAAACGGCTGCCCCTGCAGGCGCAACTTGACGCCGCCCTTGCGCAATTCCCCCGCGCCAAGATCGATCTCAAACACTCCAAACCGCGCGATCCTGCTGTTGTTGAGCGGCACAGCGCAGAGTGTAGCACTACGGCTCAGGGAGGATCCTCATGCCAAGAGGCTCATGTGGAGCGGGGAGAATTCGCCTGTCGACCGCGTGTGTCATGGTTATGTGAGGCGCTACAATATCCGCGTGCCAGATCCCAAAACTCCGGACGATTCCCGTAAGCACCGGCGCTACGCGGTCTACGCGTCGGAAACCACGGGCCTCTTGCTGATTGCGCTCATGCTGCTCGTGCTGACTCTGGTCCGTTACTGGCATGAAATCCACTGGAGTCTGCGCTGAACGCAGGCTACACGCCGGGTGAGAACGCACTGCCGTTGCTGGTCGTCATTCTGGGCCCAACGGCGAGTGGCAAGACGGCGCTCTCCCTCGCCCTCGCCGAGAAATTCACCGGAGAAATCGTCAACTGCGATTCAGTCGCCATGTATCGCGAGTTCGATATCGGAACGGCAAAGCCCAGCCCCGCCGAACGGGCGCGCGCGCCGCACCATCTCTTCGATAGCGTCGAGCCCACGGCCTACATGACTGCCGGAGAATATGCTCGGCGAGCCCGGCAAATACTCACTGAAATTGCCACCCGCCATCGCTTGCCGATCGTAGTCGGGGGCACGGGACTCTACCTGCGCGCGTTGCTCGAAGGACTTTTCCCCGGTCCCGAACGCTCCGAAGAATTGCGCGAGCGCCTGCGCGAACGCGCATCGAAGCAAGGCTCGGTCTATCTTCACAAGCTCCTCTCCCGCCTCGATCCGAAGGCGGCAGAAAAAATTCACATCAACGACATCCCCAAATTGATTCGCGCCATCGAAGTCTGCCTGGTCTCTCGGAACGATGTATCGCGAGAAAATAGCCGACGCCAGATCCCACGCAAGAAGATGACCGACCTCTGGCAGCAAGGCCGCGATCCGCTCCAGGGATTCCGCATCGTCCGCCTCGGTCTCGATCCCGATCGTGCCGCGCTCTACGAACGCATCAACCGCCGCGCTGAGCGCATGTTCGGAACTGGCCTCGTTGAAGAAACGCAACGCGTGCTCGAAAAGTACGGCCCATCCGCGGGTCCTCTGTCATCACTCGGATACAAGCAAGCCGTCCAGTTCCTCCGGGGAGAACTGTCCCGCGACCAGGCGGTGCAGTCAGCCCAGCAAGCCCACCGCAACTACGCCAAGAGGCAGATGACCTGGTTCCGCCGCGAACCAGAAGTGAAGTGGCTCAGAGGCTTTGGTGATGATCAACAGATTCAGCTAGCGGCCATTTCCGTAGTTTCTTCCACCTTGACACCCAGCACCGACCACCATTGCTAATCCAGAAGGCAAATGCCGGGCGCTTGGAGCCGCCCTTCTGCTATCGTTTACCTCATGCCCCGGATCCTGTCCGCTCTGCTCGTCGTGCTTGCGCTTGCCCCCCTCACTCTAGCCAAAGACAAAGAGAAACACCTGAAGCCCGCCCCCATCCACCTCACGCGCGCTGGCGAGAAATGGGCTACCAAGACGCTCCAGAAGCTGACCATCGAAGAAAAAATTGGGCAAGTTTTCATGGTCTGGTGTCGCGCCAGCTTCCTCAACGTCGAGAGCCCCGAATACCTCCAGCTGCGCGACTCGATGGAGAAATATCACGTCGGTTCATTCACCATGACGGTACATGTCGACGGTCCATTCCTTTTGCGTAGCGAGCCTTACGAAGCGGCCGAACTTCTCAACCGCCTGCAGCGCGACTCCAAACTCCCGCTACTCTTCGCCGCCGACTTCGAGCGCGGAGTCGCCACGCGCCTGATCGGCGCCACCAGCTTTCCTCATGCCATGGCCTTCGGCGCCGACGGCAAAGTGGACGACGCCGAAATATTCGGACGTATCACTGCCGACGAATCCCGCGCCATAGGCGTCCACTGGAATTTCTTTCCCGACGCCGACGTGAATTCGAATCCCGCTAACCCCATCATCAACACCCGCTCGTTCGGAGAAGATCCTCAGCAGGTCGGCGACCTCGTGACGGCGTACATTAAGGGCGCGCACGAGGGCGGGATGCTCGTCACCGTGAAGCATTTCCCCGGCCACGGCGACACTGCGACCGATTCCCATCTCGGCGTCGCCAGCGTCAACGTCGACCGCGCTCACCTCGACTCGATCGAACTACCACCGTTTCGCCAGGCCATCGCTGCCGGCGTCGACTCAGTCATGGTCGCGCACGTCACCGTACCCGCTCTCGATTCCGACCCGAACCATGTCGCCACGATTTCGACGGCCGTCGTTTCCGATCTGCTCGAAAAACAAATGGGATTCAAGGGCTTGATCGTCACCGACGCGCTCGACATGGCCGGATTGACCCATCTTTTCGCAAACAATATCGGACGCGCCGCCGTCGAGGCCTTCAAAGCCGGCAACGATCTGCTGCTGATCCCTGCCGACCTGGGCGCGTCGTACGAGGCCATGCTCAAGGCCGTGCAATCGGGAGAAATCTCACAGGAACGGCTCGATCATTCCGTCCTCAAACTGCTGAAAATAAAGGCGTCCCTCGGTCTAAACGACTCCCGCACCGTCGACCTGAACACCCTTGCCACGTCCGTTGGCAAGCCTGAGAACATCGCCTTCGGCCAGCAGGTCGCCGACTCCGCCATAACCCTGGTGCGCGATAACGGCAAGGTGCTTCCTCTCAAATCGAAGGGAACCGCCAAGGCCGGGCTTCCGTATACCACCAGAGAGGAGACGCACAACAATACTGTTGCCGTCCTTTTCTCGGATGATGTCAGGACCGATTCCGGGCGCGCCTTCGGACGCGAGTTCCGCACCCGCATCCCGGACGCCCGCGTATTTTATGTGGACCCGCGCATGGCCGCCGGCATGAGTGATGAAATCTTGAAAGCAGTCGACGAGGCGCAAACCGTGGTAGCTGCCGTGTATGTGATCCCGACCGCAGGCAAGGTCGGCAACTCGATGGGGATGGCTGATGCGACCGGCACGCTCTTGCAGCAACTGCTCGACCATGCCGCTGAAAAAACTGCGATTGTCGCATTGGGAAATCCGTACCTGGCCAGCGATTTCCCGAAGATCGAGAATTACATGTGTACGTTCTCCAACGCATCGGTCTCGGAAGTCGGCGCGGTCAAAGCGCTCTTCGGCGAAATCCCTATTCGCGGCCATCTGCCCGTTACCATTCCGAATGTCGCGCAACGCGGCGCCGGTATCGAGCGTCCCGCGCAAGTCGCGAAGAGAGGGTCTCCGTATGGTCCGAATTAATTTCCCAGCAATTTCTGTGATCTCCGGAGTGCTGGCCGTCATTGCCGCGCTCCCAGCCTGCAGCGTAAACGTAAAAAAAGAACAAAACGGGCAGGACAAACAGGTCGATATCAGCACTCCCGTCGGTGGCATCCATGTCAGCAAGAATGCCGACGTCAGAGATGTTGGAGTTCAGGTTTATCCCGGCGCTCACGTGAAAGAGAAGGATTCCGACGGCAGCGATAAAAGCGCCAATGTAAACATCTCCGGCATGGGCTACGGTCTGCGGGTCATCGCCCTCGAATACGAGTCTGACGATGCGCCCGCCAAGCTCCTCGCCTTCTACAAAGACCAACTCAAGCAATACGGCACTGTGATCGAGTGCCACAGCGCGAACCATATCGATATCAATACCGACATGGACATGAAGGACTCCGATCACAGCTCGCACTCTGTGACCTGCGGTGACAGTCACGGCGGCAATAACGTTGAATTGAAAGTCGGCACCAAAGAGAATCAGCACATCGTCGCGGTCGAGCCCGATGGAACCGGGACGAAGTTTTCTCTCGTCTACGTGCGCACCCACGGCAAAGACGCCGACATTTAGAAATTGTCGTAGAGATGTAGCTTGCTGCACCTCAGTTTTTTGCCGAGATCGAAACATCGAAGTAAGGAGAACGACATGCTTCGCCCGATAACGCCTGCTCTAGCCTTCGCCATCGCCCTGTCCCTTCCCGTCTTCGCACAGGATTCCGACAACCGCGATAAGTCCCTCGACGTTCGCAGTTCCGTCGGCGACATGCATGTCGGTAAGGACGCCGATGCCCAGAAGCAGGGACTTCCTCTCTATCCCGGCGCCCGTCCCAAACAGGAAAAAGACAGCGACCCTCTCAACTTCGGAATCCTGACCGAGAGTTTCGGTGTGAAACTGATGGTCGCAAAATATGAGTCGGACGATCCGCCGGCCAGGATCATCGACTTTTATCGCAGCAAGCTGAAAAAGTTCGGCAAAGTCCTCGAGTGCCATTCGCAAAAGCACAGCGGCAGTGTGGACGTAAACGACGACTCGAAAGACGGCAATGACAGTGGCAAAAGCAACAACAAAGAACTGAAGTGCGAGCAGGACTCCGGTCCCGTCGTCGAACTAAAAGTCGGCACAGAAGATAACCAGCATGTGGTGGCCATCGAGCCCGGCGACGCAAGCAAGGGATCGACCTTCGCCCTGGTTTACCTCTACACCCGGGGCAAGCAGGGCGAAATCTAAGTTTGCATAGAGCCCTGTACCACTCCGTGTCCTCTGTGATGGACGGATTGTGAACCCCGGCGGTCCCGCAAAATCCGCCAACCGCCGTCGGATGTTCTAGAATCATCTCTGGGAAGGCTCAAACCGTAAGCCTCCCGGGTGACCTGCCATGGCATTTCCCGTGACCCGCCTGCGCCGCCTTCGCCGTACGGCGGAGCTCCGCAATCTCGTGACCGAGACTCGGCTCACGCCCGACGCCTTTGTCTATCCCATGTTCGTGTGTACTGGCGACGGCGTCCGCAAAGAAGTTCGCTCCATGCCGGGCGTCTTCAACCTGTCGGTGGACGAAGCGCTAAAAGAAGCGCGTGAGGTTCACTCCCTGGGCGTGCGGTCGGTAATCTTTTTCGGCTTGCCCGACAAGAAAGATGAAGTAGCAACCGGCGCCTGGGAAGAAAACGGCATCGTGCAGCAAGTCGCGCGCGCCGTGAAGCGCGAAGTGCCCGGTCTGATACTGATCGGCGACGTCTGCCTCTGCGAATACATGTCGCACGGACACTGCGGCATCGTGAAATCGACGATCACGCCCAAATCCCTGGGCGCTGCGGTTATGGACGCGGCGAAGCCCTCGCAGCGCGTGCTCGCTGCAAAAAGCAAGGAAGAAAAAGAGAAAGCAATTGAATCCGCTGCGTCAGCGGCCACGCGTGCGGTTCAGTCCAGTTTCGAAATCGACAACGATGCCAGTCTCGAACTTCTGGCACGCACCTCGGTCTCGCTGGCAAAGGCTGGCATCGACATCATCGCGCCTTCCGACATGATGGACGGGCGCGTCGCCGCCATCCGCAAGGCGCTCGATGCAGCAGCCTTCATCAATACTCCGATCCTGTCCTACGCCGCAAAATTTGCCTCCGGATTCTATGGCCCGTTCCGCGAAGCGGCCGACTCCGCTCCGCAATTCGGCGACCGCCGGTCCTATCAAATGGATGGAGCCAACATCCGCGAGGCCATGCGCGAGATCGAGGCCGATATCGAAGAAGGCGCGGACATGATTATGGTCAAACCGGCCATGCCCTATCTCGACGTAATCGCCGCCGCCCGCGACCGCTTCGATCTCCCGCTGGCCGCCTATCAGGTTTCCGGCGAGTACGCCATGATTGAAGCCGCTGCCCAAAACGGCTGGATCGACCGCGACCGCGTAATGATGGAGTCGCTGCTTTCGATCCGCCGTGCGGGAGCCAGCATCATCCTGACCTATTACGCGAAGGACGCCGCCCGGTTGTTGAGCTAAAGACTCTCGGTCCCCGTGGCAGCTCTCTTGATTTCTGACGAAAAGCGCCCGCGCACGCGGTCGCCGATATCCTGCACCTTGTCACCGATTGTGCCCCGAATCTCCTCCCCGCTGGCGGGGGCCAACAGCATCCCGGCGCCTATGCCCACTCCCACTCCTGCGGCAAACATGAGAACGTGTCGAACGGTGTGGTCCGGGCCACGATAAAGATCGCGTGCCTGATCGTTGAGTTCTGACACCCGGTCGGCGGCGCGGTCCACAGTGTCTGAGACTCGATCGCGCACGTCTCCAGCGACTCGGTCAGTCTGATCGAGAAAGTAGACTGCGGTTTTAAGGACGGACTTCACTAGATTGTTCACGTTTTTCATGGTTAGCCTCCAGATTACAAATCAAGATGTATGTGGATTAGTTGCACGAAACACCACACGAGGGTTGTGTGCGGAAGATTTTTTTCGTGACGTCAGGAAGCGCGGACGAAGATCTCGCGTTCGCGGCGCAGATTTATGCCAATCAGGCCGTGCGCGGATGTAGAATGGCCCCATGCTGGGGGCGCAGTGGGCGATGACGGGTTTGCGGATTCCTATTGTCTTGCCTCGACTATTGGGGCCTTCTGCATTGCACGAATGGGAGCGGCAATCCTTCCTGATTGATATCGGCAAGTTCGAATCGGGCCTCTGATTTCCTTTCTCGACGATCTGTTCGTCGCATGCGTTTCAGACACAACTTTAGGCACTGGAAATCAAGGAGACCTATGAAGGCCTTTCGTCTACCCGCTCTTGTATTCATGATCATCGCCGCTGCGCTCCCTTCCCTGTATTCCCAAACGTCAGAAGGCCGCATTTTAGGCACAGTGTTTGACCAGACTGGCGCGGTGATTGCCGGAGCAAAGGTCACGATCACCAACCCGGCCACGAACGCGAACCGGCAGTTAGTTACCACTGCCGCAGGTGAATATGTCGCTCCCAACCTCGAACCAGGCCGCTATACGGTTGAAGCCGAAGCTGTGGGATTCAAGAAAGCGGTGAGCACTCCGTTCGTTCTCGAAGTGTCGCGGGATGTCCGCATCGACTTAAAGCTTCAGCCTGGAGCCATTACAGAAACCGTGCAGGTGAGCGCGGAGGGAGCCCTCGCCGACACGACAGATGCAACGCTGAATGGAGTGCTTTCGAATAAAGCGATCAATGAGCTTCCGGTTCAGGGCCGCGACTTTCAGAACTTGTTGGAGTTGCACCCGGGCGTTCAACGCACCCCCGGCGGCGGCTTCCACTCCGTCACTTCGAATGGAAATCGCCCGGATGACAATAATTTCTTTATCGATGGCGCCGATGACAATGACGCCTACTACGGCGAAACCGTAGTCAACGATGCCGGTATTCAGGGAACGCCTGCCAGCTTCCTGCCCCTTGATTCCATTCAGGAGTTCAACACACAAGAGAGTCCGTCCGCGGACTACGGCGTCAAGCCGGGCGTGGTGATGAACATCGGCATCAAGTCGGGCACGAACGACCTCCACGGGACCGCGTATTACTTCAACCGCAATGCCGCCTATGACGCGCGCAACTACTTCAATCCAGCGCCGCAGCCGTTCTCGGCGTTGAACATGCACGAGTTCGGTTTTTCGCTCGGCGGTCCTATCAAAAAGGACAAATGGTTTTACTTTTTCAACTACGAAGGAATCCGCGATAAGGTTGGAAACCCAGGCGTTACCGACAGTCCAGTAACCGTTTCGCTCGCCAGTCAGATGGGCGGGATTTCGAATGCCGATGGCAGTCCGAATTCGGCAACCTACAGCGTTCCCGACGCGATCGATTTCTTCGACCCCACCAAGAACCCCAACTATGCCTTGAGTCAAGCCTACTGCCAGGATGAATTTGATTCTTCGGATGCCTGCGCCCTGAACCCGCTCAGCGTGCAACTGAAAGACTTGTTCCTGCCCAACCCGGGGTTCACCATGTCGCAATCCGACCCCGCCGCCATCGATTTTGACTTCACGAATAAGAACCGCGGCGACAATCTGGTTGCGAAGACCGATTATGTCTTGAACCAGCATCAGGTCCTCAGTGCGCGCATGATCTACGCCAACACGAATCAAACCGAGGAGGATGCGATCCCACTCCGGCCAGAATGGCTCTCGACCACCAGTCCGATCACGAAAGTATTCGGCGTGAGCCTGGCATCGACTCCGAGTTCGGCCTGGTCCAACGAGGTTCGTTTCAGCTTCAACAGTTTTAACGAGGCCATCGGCCCCGTCGATCAACACGTCAATCCAGCAACGTACGGGCTGAATACAGGCGTAACTGATCCGCGGCTCTTTGGTTTTCCGCGCATCAGTCCCGGAGGCGAATTTAATTACATGGGTGGCAACTCGAGTTGGCCCTTGTACACGACTCCCAGTAAGACCTTCAGCTTTTCCGATACCGCATCCTACACGCGCGGCAAGCAGACCATCCGGTTTGGCGGAACCTTCCGTTACGGCGACGTGAACTACTACCGCGCCGGCTATGGCCGGGGCCGCATTGACTTCAGGGAGCTCTACCAATTTCTCTCCGGAGACGTTCGCCGCTGGCGCTTCCTCTACGGAGATCCGGGTCGCCAGGTCAGCCAAAAGGGATCCGGATTCTTTATCGAAGACGACGTAAAGGCTACGCAACGCCTCACGCTGAATCTGGGTCTGCGCTATGACCTGACCAGCCCCATCAAGGATTCCCACGACCTGCTCGCCAACTACGAACCGGATTCAACCAGTGGCTTGGTGCAGGTTGGACAAGGCATCAGTTCGCCTTATCCGATGACCCACAACAATCTCTCGCCTCGAGTGGGAATGGCGTTTGATGCTTTCGGTACCGGTAAAACGGTCTTGCGCGCGGGATTCGGCGTAATCTTCGAGCAGCCCTCCATCCGCACCTTCATGTTCAATGGCGGCGGCCTGAATCTGAATCCAAGCGGCATCCCTTACGTGGATGGCAACGGCGTGACCCAGCAGCCCACCGGGACGATTACGTCGTTCCTCCAGGTCTCCAGCGACGGAACCCAGATCAACTGGCTTGAACCCAACCAATCACCAACAATTTTCCCCGTCGGATCGTCGGGCGCGCTGTGCAGCGTCGATGTCCAGTGCGATGTATTCGGCGTCGACCCGAAACTCAGAACGCCATACGTCATGAATTGGAACCTCAACCTGCAGCAGGAACTGAGTCCGAGCATGCTCCTGCAGGTCGCGTACGTCGCCAATCATGGCGTGAAGCTTTATAGCGTCCTCGATATCAATCAGGTGAACCCGCTCTACGACGACGGCGGTGAAGAGATCGGCCGTCCGCTGGTGACGAACTGTCCGGTGTCGCAGGGCGGTCAAGGCTTCGGCGGTCCCTGCCATCCTCAGATCGGATTTCTTGATCAGCTTGGCAATCGCTCAAACTCAAACTACAACTCACTGCAGGTCACACTGACCAAGCGGTATACGCACGGCCTCTATCTGTTGGCGGGATATACCTATGGCCACGCGATCGATACCGCGACCAGCAATCTCGCCGGCGTTCCACCCGATAGCAACAACTACAACGCCGAACGTGGCAATGGCGACTACGATATCCGGCACCGCTTTACTTTCTCGGCCACGTACGATCTGCCGTCGGTGAAAACAAAATGGCAGATGCTGGAAGGCTGGCAGGCGACCAGCATCCTGAATTTGCAGAGCGGCGAACCCTATACGCTCGGCGACTTCACCGACGACATCAGCTACACCGGCGAGTTCAACGACCGCTGGAACATGACTGGCAACCCGAAGGACATTCATTGGTCAGCCAAAACGCCACTGCCATTCTTCGACTTTTCCGATGATGCGCACAGCAGTTCGGCCTGTGTAAACCAGGCCACCGCGCTGGGGACGCTCGACAACCTTTACTACTACGGCTGTTACCAGGCTGGTAGCGCGGTGATCACGCCGCCCGCCGACACGACGCAGGGAACCATGGGGCGTAATATTTTCCGCGGTCCCACATTCAAGAACCTCGACTTTTCCCTGTCGAAAATCTGGAAGCTGAACGGCCGTTTCCAACTTCAGATTCGTGGAGAGGTCTTCAACATCCTGAATCACGCGAACTTTGACGTGTTCACCATGAACACAGATCTGGGCGTCCCTGATACCGTCGGCACCGTGGTTTACACGCCGGACGTCGCCGCCGCAAATCCAGTAATCGGCTCCGGCGGATCGCGTCACATCCAGCTAGGCGCTAAGGTGATCTGGTAGGAATTCCAGGCACAGAGACGTTCACCGACACACGAAAGCACCCGGGGAACCTTTCCCGGGCCGGCATGTCCGACGGTTCCGTCAAGTCTACTTCCGGGGTACTTTTACGTCCTCGAAAGTAGACGTTTCTTCCACAGGCTAACCGTCTGATTCTTATAGACCGCCCAAAAGCCTTCATTAAGAATCAACAACTTGCGCCGCGCGATTCTGTGCTTTTGCACAGTGTTCCTGCAGGAACACTCGACCACAATTACGCCCCGGTGGCGCCTTGGCGCTGGAAACTCACTTCCACAAGCTTGCGGTCTTCGTCGGAGACTTTGAACATCTGGCGCGGCTTCAGGCTCATGAAGCTGGCTACGAATACGTCGGGGATCTGGCCGATGCGCGTGTTGTAGGTGTTGACGTCGTCGTTGAAAAATTCGCGGCGATCGGCGATGCGCTCTTCGAGTTCGGTGATGCGGTTCTGCAGCTTGAGAAAATTTTCGTTGGCCTTGAGTTGCGGATAATTCTCGGCCACGGCAAACAGGCCGCGCAGCGCGCTTTCCATCTTCAGGTCGGCTACGGCTTTCTGGCCGATGCTGGCGGCATTCATTGATGCGGCGCGCGCTTGCGTTACGGCCAGGAGCGTCTGCTGCTCGTGCTGCATGTATCCCTTGACGGTTTCGACCAGGTTGGGGATTTCGTCGTGGCGCTGCTTCAGCAGCACATCGATGTTGGCGAAGGCGCGGTCGTTCTCATTGCGCAGCCGGATCAAAGAGTTATACAAAATTACCGCATAGATCAACACACCCGCCACGAACAGAAACAGCGCCAACCCGGAAATCATGCTGCTGTCCATGCGTCAACTCTCCGGACAAATTCTAGTCAGAATAAATCCCAACTCAAAGCGATCTCAATCGAACAGTCCAAAGTGAAGCAGCAGACGGGCCGCGCAGGCAAGTGTCATCGCGGCTCCTCCCAACTCGTCAAGTCTTACTGCGCGGGCGGCAGGCCGACCTTTTTAGCGAGAGCCTTGAAGCGCGGGTCGGAGTGAAGAAAGTCGAAGAATGGCTCATTCTGCACCATGATGAGCCAGGGTGCGCGCGTGCGGTAGCACTCCTCGAGATACTTCATGGTTTCGTCCTTGTCGCCCAATACGGCGTAGGCTCTGGCGTAGTCGATGGGAGAAACGTATCCCGTGCGGGCCTTGAGATCGTCCAGGCTCCAGTGGTCGACCGCCTTTGGGCCGCCGCGCTCGAAGGCGAGGTGGATGGCGTGCGCACCGTCGAGCCGGCAACTGTAAGCGCCTTTTCGAGCTCCTGCTCCGTTTGCGGCCACAAGCCCCTTTCGCGATAGGCTCCGGACAGCATGATGTGGGTCCAGAAATCGCCTGGCAAAACCTGCGCACGAAGCTGTAGATCGTTAATGGCGGCGTCGAACTGCCGCAATTGGAGGTATTCGAATCCCAATCCCCAGTTGCGAAGAAGGGGATCGAGTTCGGTGGCGCGTTTCTGCTCCTGTAATGATTCTTCGCGGCGGTTGGTCGCAAAGAGTAAGTAGGAGTAAAGGTGGTGAGCATCGGAGAGGCCGCCATCGAGTTCGATAGCACGTTTGAATTCTGCTTCGGCGAGGGTTAAATCCCAGGCGTAAAAAAAGTACCAGGCGCCCAGCGAAAGGTGGGCTTCGGGCAGGGAATCATCGAGTTCGACGGCTTTGCGGGCAGCCGCTTCATCTTTGGCCGCCACTTCGCTCGCCGGACATTCGCTGTCGACGGCGCGGATTCCGTAAGCATCGGCCATGCCCGACCATGCGGCGGCGTAGTCAGGCTGAAGCTGGATCGCTTTCTGGAAATATTCGAGGCTGTGGATAGCATCGAATTGGAACCAGACATAGCGTCCGCGCAGATAGGCGTCGTGGGCTTCGGGGCTGATATAGCGCCGCGCCGGGACGGGCGAGGTCGCGGCTTTTACCTCTTTGGCGATAGTCTGGGATAGTTCTTCGGGGAGCGAATAGGCCTGAGTCTCGTCGCGGTCGTAGCTCTCGGCCCAGACATGAGTGTCGGTGGGGGCGTAGATCAACTGCACCGTCATGTGGACGCGGTTTGCAGAGCGCTCGATCGATCCTTCCAGGATGCCGTCGACTCCAAGTTCACGGGCAATCTCAGGCAGGGAACGGCTCACGCCTTTGTATTGCATGGCCGAGGTGCGGGAAACGACGCGGAGAGTGCGGTTCTTGGCGAGGGCGGTGATGAGTTCGTCGGTCATGCCGTCGGCGAAGTAGTCCTGGCCGGGGTCGCCGGAAAGGTTGGCCAGCGGGATTACCGCGAGGGAATGGATCCGGACGGCCTGGGTGGGGAAGATACGATCGCGGAACCGGAACGCGAGCCCGGCCGTTATGGCGAGTCCCAGCGCGACCGCGACCAGCATGATTTTGGTCCTGGCGGTGGCTGGCTTCAGCGCGGCAGGCGCGATGGCGTCGGAGCTGCGGCGCGATAGTTCTGCGCCGCCGGACTCTTCGACTTCGCTCAGCGGAGGCTTACGGGGCAGCTGTCCCCACACGGGCTGTGGCGCTGCGGGCGGCACGGCCGCCAGTGCTGCCGCTTGGGGCATCTGGCCGTTTTTTTCGGTTACGAAGCGGTAGCCTTTGCCCGACACCGTGTGAACGAAGCGGGGGTTGTCCGGGTCGTCTTTCAGTGCCTGGCGGACTTTGCGGATGGCGGTGTTGATGCCGTGATCGGTGTCGACGAAGACATCCTTGCCCCAGAGCCGGTCGACGATCTCCTGGCGGGTGACGACGCTACCTCGCCGCTCCAGGAGAAGGATCAGCAGTTCCATGGGGATGCGCTCGAGCGAAATGCGCTCGCTTTTCTGGGCGCGTCCCTGGCGGCGCAACTCGAAGGTGGCGCAATCAAGCTGAAATTCAGCGAATTTGTACTGCGACTCAGACATACCGCCTTAAAACTGAGGCACAAAACTATAGCATTGCCGGGGCCGCGAGGGTAAAGGCTTTTGGCATCAAATGGTTAGGGGTTCAGTTTTCTTCATCTGAACTTTATCTTTCTTTCCTTGTGATTCTTTGGCATCCGCGACAGGATGCAGCCCGGAGTTCGAAGAAGCTCTCTTCCAGCGAATTCTTTGAACAAAAATTACAAGGAGATAATTTATGAAAACAATTTCCAAGATGTTCCGTGCGGGCCTTGGGCTCGTTTTGATGGGAGCCTTCTTGACCGCGATGGCTGCCGCCCAGTGTGGCACTTCGACGGCAACGCTTCATAAGCAGGCCTGGCAGGGGGGCGATCCGGCGGAGTTACTGGTTCAAGTTGCTGACCGGGCAGAGCCAATCGTGGGGATGTGGCATGTGACGTTCACTGCCAAGGGCAACCCCGATGGACCACCGGACGGCACTCCGATCGACAATGCGCTAATCGTCTGGCATGCGGATGGCACGGAGATCATGAACTCGGGGCGGCCGCCGCAGGATGGGGATTTCTGCATGGGCGTTTGGGAGAAAGTCGGACCGAACAAATACAAGGTAAATCACTTCGCCTGGGGCGGTAACGACACCACCAATGCGCCAACCGGGATTGGGAATCCAGCCGGGCCGACCCGGTTCATCGAAAGGGTTACTTTGTCCGCGGACGGAAACTCTTTCAGCGGGACGTTTCGGCTGAGAGCTACAGATACCACGGGGAAGCCGACGGCCACCATCTTCGGCACGATCACGGGGACTCGCGTCACCATGGGAACGACGATCCAGGAATTGCTCTAAAGGAAGGTCTAGGTCGCGGCTGAGCGAGAGGGGACGCTTTGACGCTAAATGGCTTTCGTTTCGGCGAAAGCCATTTTTTTCCAGGGCGGTTCGTGGCGCTTCCCATCGGGAGGCTTCAGGGCGGGCTTCGCAGGACGCGGGACAGCCGAACCGGCTGTCCCTGCGTGAAGTGCTCTTGTGTACCCCTAGTCTTTGCTGGGCTTCTTGGGGGTGATGTCGCAGGCTTGGCGGACTTGGTCCAGATTCAGGCCTGCGGGTGAAAACTGCGCGATCTCCCGCCCATTTCTGCTGGGAAGTTCGACGTTGAATACCTGCGAGCCAATCAGGCCGCGCGTCGTGCCCTTGTCCATCGAAAGGTATTGGCCGCGATTCCAGCCTTCCCAGTTCCACCCGTGGTAGCCGTGCGTGTCGTCGATGCGAACCATGACTTCGAGTTGAGGCTGGCCCCAGAAGCCTGGACGGTTGGGTGGAGGCAGCCGGACGCCGGGATTGAAGTCGGCGGTTTTCAGCTTGCCGTTCGAGCAAAACAATTCGACTCGCGGCTTGTACTCCGGATCTTCGCTCAAGTAATTGTCGGCCTGAAGCTCGAAGCGGACATTCTTGGCGCCGGTCATCTTGTCGTCCGACTGGAACTGCATCCACTTGCCGCCGGCGCTGACGCCGTCTTTTTCGTCCTGATAAGGGCTCATTGCGCCCTGCTGTGCGGAGGCAACGGCTGCACCCGCCACGACAAGACAAGCCAGGAACGCGCTCGCAGAGCGGCTTAGGCCACCCGGTTTAGTAAAGAATTGCAAACCCTTCACGGTACCCTCCCACGTGGACTGCTATGTATATTGAACCCCAAAGGGCACAGAAAAGTTGCATAAAAAGGTACTGGTTCATGACTTCGAGTTCAGGGTGAAGTTCCAGGTTGGGATTAAGCTCCAGACCGCCAGCCGGTCAGCGCGTGTCGATCTTCAGATCGAGATAAACCTGCGACCGGTCGTCGAACTGGCTGACCGACTTGGTATCGCTCTTATGGCCTTTGTACTGAGCATAGACCTCGTAATCGATGGCGGAGGAGAGCGCCGGAAAGCGATATGTTCCGTCGGTGCTGACGATGTAGCTCTTTACGGCGCGGGTCCGGGTGTTGGTCAGGTAGACGACGGAATCAGGAAGAGGGTTATCCTGCGTGTCGAGCACTTTGCCCAGGAGCAAGCGGCCTGCGGATTTATCTTTCTTATCGGGTGATGCCGCGGCAGTTGCAAGTGCAAGGAGTAGCACGCAAGCCACGGTCAGAGCGGTGACCACGGTTTTTTGGCGATTCATGCTGCCTCATTGTCTCATGGGGGAGGCAACGCCGACATTACTACTCGATTAGATGCAATCCAGTGTCTTCGCGTTCGTCGTCGTAAACATGAACGGTGACTTCTTTGGCGAGGTGAAGAGGCTTGCCATCGGCGGTCTTGACGCCTTTCAGGTCGGCCCAGATTACATAGTCCTGTTCGCCCGCCGGGACGCGCTGGGCGAATTCGCCGTGATGGTCGGAGTAGAGTTCCCACTTCGCGTGTTTGTCCTTGGCGCGCCGAATTTTCACCGTAACCCCGTATACCGGATGATCGTCCGGTCCCCACACGGTTCCGAAGATCAGAGCGTAAGGCTTCTCGTTGTCTTTGCTTTTCCTGTCCGGCGGCGCAGGCGCGGCCTCAAGGCGCGTGGTGAGGCTGAAAGAAAAAACCTGGAAGACGACAAGGGCGATCAGGAGAACACGCGGGAGCATGACGCGGACGTGGCCCAAGAGAAATCTATGAGTAGTCACCGTCTTCGCTCTCCTCGACTTCTTCTTCCTCCTCTTCATAGCCCGCTTCGACTGCCTTCAATTCCAGCGGAATGGTGGTGACCACCTCAAAGTCGGTGCCGCACTCCGGGCAGGAAATGACCTCGCCCTCGTCGACTCCTTCTTCGTCCACATCGAGATTGGTTTCGCATTCGGGACAGAGAACCATAAAGCCTCCCTCGCCTATTAGAGCCGTCCTGATTAGAGTCTGCTGATAATATTTAGATTCTTCCCGGCAGGTTGGTCAAGTGGTATAGGCCGGGGATAAGGGTTTCAGGCTCCGAAGGGGATTTTAGCCATGGTACACGTTTCGAGATCGATAGAGTTAATGCTCGTGACTCTGATGACGCTGGCACTTGCGCCGTTGCCTTGCCCGGCGCAGACCGGCGAAAAAGAGGTTACGCCGGCGGCGGTAGACCCTCAAATTTCCGCCGCGTTGCAGCAGGTTTCCGCGCGGCGCATTCAGGCGAATATTGAAAAGCTGGTCAGCTTCGGGACACGCTCAACTATCTCGGCGCAGGATGATGCGGCCATTGCCAGCGGCCGCGGCGTGGGCGCGGCACGGGAGTGGATCAAGTCGGAGTTTGAACGCTATTCGAAAGACTGCGGTGGATGTCTTGAGGTAAAGACCGACAGCTTCACCGAGCAGCCTGTCGAAAGGATTCCGAAACCGACGCAAATCACCAATGTTTATGCGGTTTTGAAGGGCACGGACGCGGCAAACGCCAAGCGCATCGTGCTGGTCACCGGACACTACGATTCGCGCAACAGCGATACGTTTGACATCACTGCCGACGCGCCCGGCGCCAACGACGACGGAAGCGGAACTGCCGTCAGCCTGGAATGTGCGCGGGTGTTGAGCAAACTGAAGTTTCCCGCGACGATTATTTTTCTGACGGTTGCCGGCGAAGAGCAAGGGCTGAACGGCAGCCATCATTTTGCGAAGATGGCAAAGGATGAGGGCTGGGACGTGGAAGCTGCGCTCAACAACGACATTGTAGGTGGCGACAAGAGCGCCGAACAGGATCATTCCGTAGTCCGCGTGTTTTCCGAGGGCATCCCGGCGGCCGCCAGCGAGCAGGATATCCGGCGAATTCGAGGCCTGGGCGGCGAGAGTGATTCCGGGTCGCGGCAACTGGCGCGCTATATCGCCGATGTAGGGCGGACCTATGAGGCGGGCGTGAAGCCGATGCTGGTCTTCCGGCTGGATCGCTACCTGCGCGGCGGAGACCATCTTTCATTTCTGCAGCAGGGTTTCGCCGCCGTGCGATTTACTGAGTATCGCGAGGACTTCCATCATCAGCATCAGAACGTGCGTACGGAAAACGGCATCGAATACGGCGACACGCTGAAGTTTGTGGACTTCGATTATGTTGCGCACGTGGCGCGGCTGAATGCCGCGACCCTGGCCTCATTGGCATCGGCTCCAGCGCCGCCGGCAAACGTCCATCTGCTGACGAAAGATCTGGAAAACGATTCCACGCTCACATGGGATGCGTCACCGGGCAATCCGTCAGTGGAATACGAAGTGTTGTGGCGTGCCACATCAAGTCCGGACTGGGAACATGTGCAGAAAGTTGGCGGCACAACTCGCACGACGCTGAAGCTCTCGAAAGACAATGTCATCTTCGCAGTGCGGGCGGTTGACCGGGCTGGGCATCGCAGCCTGCCGGTAGTACCCGTGCCGGAACGCTAGAGCCTATAATCGAACGGGCTGAAGGGACATGAGAGGCTTGTAAGTTATGGCCAGAAGTGGATCGTTCGACATGGGTTTTCCGCCGTTTCGCGGGGCGGTGCGCCAGATCATCCTCGCCAGTGTCGCGATCTACGTCGTCATCCTGCTGCTCATGTCATTCGACCAGCCGGCAGGCCAATCGCTTTTGGTGCTCGGCAGATTGGATCCGCGGACGGTCCGCGCAGGCTGGCTTTGGCAATTCGTCACCTACGCCTTCATGTACGTAGACCCGCTGGATTTTGTCCTGTCTCTGGTGGGCATCTACTTTCTCGGAGCGGCAGTCGAAGAGCGCATCGGCCTTGGCCGGTTTTATGGATTGTTCTTCGGATGTCTGGTTCTTTCCGGCGTGGCCGGTTTTATTCTTTCCTTCAGCGGCGTGATCGCCCAGGGGCCGGCCTTCGGTTCAGGCGCGGCCGCCAATGCGATTCTGATGGTGTTCTACCTGTTCAATCGGGGCGCGCCGATCATGCTGTTTCCGCTTCCGATCCAGATTCCCGTGAAGTGGATCGTGCTGGGCATTGCCGGGATCGAAACTGCATATCTTCTGCTGAGCCACTTCGCACTTTTCTATTGCGTCCTGCTGCTCGGGCTGGGCGCGGGTTACATCTGGTATGCGCTGGTTCTCAATCGCCGTGCTTCGCTGGGGATCGGGGAGTGGTTCTACGGGCTGCGCAACTCCTATTACCGTTGGAAGCGGCGCAAGGCGGCAAAGAAATTTGAAGTCTACATGCGCAAGCATGACCGCGACGTGCATTTCGACGAACACGGGAACTACATTCCTCCGGATGACGATACGTCGGGGAAGGGCGGGAACGGCGGCTCGAAGTCGGGCTGGGTGAACTAGCGCGGGCGGTAAGCGATGTCATCCTGAGCGAAGCAGAGCGATTCGAAAATGCAAATCGTTCTGCGGAGTCGAAGGACCCCATTCCTCTTTGATCCTCCACGAACTCAGATTGAGTTTCTTCCACGGCTGTGTGGCGGTAATTCCTCGACATGCCGGTGGTAACGCGCTCTGATAGGGGTCCTTCGACTGCGCGACGGCTTCGCTTCGCGAACCAGTCGCTCCGCTCAGGATGACAAGGGTTTGTTAGGGCGCGAAAACTTTATTGAAGTCTGACAGTATCTGCTTGGGTAATTCTTCCTGCTTTGCTTTTCCTTTAAATCCCAAGTCGTGACCTGCGCCGTCTACTTCCAGCAAGTTCGTTTTCGCTGGAATCATCTTCATGGCCTGTCGTAGCTCGGCGATCGAGCCGAAGGGATCACGCGTGCCTTGTACAAACAGCGTCGGCGTTCGCAAATCGGGTAGATGCTGGGTGCGCTGCTGCTCGGGCTTACGCGGCGGATGAAGCGGGTACGAAAGCAGGATCAGCCCTGCCGCTAACCCCTGGACTTCGGCGCAGACCATGCTGCACTGGCGTCCGCCGTAGGAGTGGCCGCCGAGGAAGATGCGTCCTGTGGCCAGCTTCTTTATGGCGGCGACGGCGTTCTTCAGGCCGGCGCGATCGCGGGCAGCGTCTCCGGGGCCGGGCGGGCCGTAGGGACGCACCTGGCGGTAGGGCAGGTCGCAGCGCAGGACGGTGAATCCGGCGGCGGCGAAAGCGTCGGCTAACGCGATCAGCAGCGGGGCTTGCGCGTTGGAGCCGGCTCCGTGGGTGAGGACTAAGCCGTTGCCGTTCGGTGATTCGGGCGTGTGCAGGTGGCCGCGGACAGCGGGCTCCACTGCAGAGTCAGTCAAGGTGCGGATGACGGCGCCAGGCACCGGGATATTCTAACCTTAGTTAACGGTCATGCCGATGCTTGCGTGGTCAATGGCGACTTGGATTCAGGGAATTCTACGCAAGATATGTGCGTGCTATCGTTCCATCCAGGAAACAGTTCAAGGAGAAACCCTGGATGCTCGCTAGAATGCAGGTGGTTACGGTCGCGGCCTTTGCCCTGACAGCGATTGCCGCAGTCGCCACGGCAGCCGGTTCATCTTTCTCTCACGGGACCATGCAGAGCTCCTGTGCACCGTGGGACGGACCTGCGATCGAGATGAGGCTGACAACGGAGCCGGCGCAGTGCAAGCGAGTCACCGAACCCTACATTTCCATAGCAATCTGGCGAGGCCTCCCAATTCATGCCGGCCAGGTCGTCAAGCTCAATACGGGATCCGACGCAGGTTCGGCGGCGCGCTGCACCCGGGAGGGCGACTGCAAACTCACGCAATCCGCAACGATCGTTTTCGACAAGTATCAGGAAGGGGCCAGTGCGGCCGGACACTACGAACTGCAATTCAAGGACGGCGAAATCCTGAAAGGGACGTTCGAAGTGAAATGGTGCGAGGAGCGGGTCGTTTGCGGATGATCGGGTTGATCAGCGCGGGCTAGATCACTTCGGCGAGCGGGACTTCGGTTAGCGTTTCATAAACTTTCACGATTTGAATTTCGTTGCCCAGGCGGGACCAGCAACGCAACATGTCGGGATCTTCCTGTGCGCTGCGGCGCGCATCCTCCGATTTCCAGTAACGCAGCAGAACATAGTGCGATTCGCGATCGCGATAGAGCAGGTCGCGGCTGTAGCCTTTGGCCGCGAGGATGGCGATCAGTTCGCGGATGGTCGCCAGCGACGCAGCTTCCATTCCTGGAAGCGGGTCCCAGACTGCGACGGAGAGTATCTCTTGCGGCATACGGTTTCCCGCACTGCGTTTCTCACACTACATCGGTACGCCGCGATTATATTCCGCTCGGCAAGAAATCAGCTGCGGCGTTTCGAGGTGGCCGGTTTCTTTTTGCGGACAGTCTCCTGAGTCTCTTCGTGGGTGACCACATGCAGCCGCATGAAATTCGTGGAGCCGGATGACTGGCGGGTGCCGGCCACGACACCCAGCACGTCCCCTGGCTTCAGCAGGCTGCGGCGCAGCAGTTCCTGTTCCGCCGTGGCAACCATCTGTTCGATCGACTTCGACTGGCGGCAGCGCATGGGCCGAACTCCCCAATACAGATTCACGCGCTGCACGACCGGCACGGAGTGGGTAAATGCGTAGATCGGCACCTGGGGGCGGTGCTTGGAAAGCATGCGAGCGGTGTTACCGGTTTCGGTGAAGACAGCGATAGCGCCCATGGGCAAATCCTCGGCGGCGTGAGCGATCGATTCGCAGATGGTTTCGGCGACGGAAAGTCCGCGGTGCTCGCGGCGGCGGCGCGGGTAGGTGAAATCGCCCATGTTGCCTTCAGCTTCGACAATAATGCGCGCCATCATCGCGACCGCCTCGCGGGGATAGCTGCCGGTCGCAGTTTCCGCGGAAAGCATGACTGCGTCGCTGCCGTCGAAAATGGCGTTGGCCACGTCGCTGGCCTCGGCGCGTGTGGGACGCGGGTTCTCGATCATCGACTCCAGCATCTGGGTTGCTGTGATTACGGGCTTGCGCCAGGCCGCGGCACGGCGGATCACCTGCTTCTGGATCACGGGAACTTTTTCCGGAGCGACCTCCACTCCCAGGTCGCCGCGCGCCACCATGACACCGTCCGCCACTTCGAGAATCTCTTCCAGACTGTCTATGGCTTGCGGCTTCTCCAGCTTGGCAATCACAGGGATATCACGGTTATTCGCTGCGATGATCTGCTTGACGGTGAGCACGTCGGCGGCGCGGCGCACGAATGAAAGCGCGACGGCATCGACTCCGTGTTTGAGCCCGAATTCCAGGTCTTCGCGGTCCTTCGGAGTCAGCGCTGGAATCGAGAGAGCGACGCCGGGCAGATTGATCCCCTGATGTTCGCCGAGGGTTCCGCCGTTCACGACGTCGCAGATTACGTCTTTGCCGCGCGTGCCGCGAACCCGCAGTTCGATGAGGCCATCGGTGAGCAGGATGCGCGCGCCCGACTCGACTTCTCGGGCGAGATCAGGAAACGTGGTCGAAATGCGGGTCGCAGTACCCGCGATGTCGCGGGGCGTGATGATCACAGTCGAGCCGGTTTTGATTTCGACGGGTTCGTGGCGCTCCAGGCGTCCAGTACGGATCTTGGGGCCTTGCAGATCCTGCAGGATGCAGACGGTGCGGCCTTCGCGATCGGCGGCGCGACGCAGACGTTCGAGGTTGAGGGCGTGATCTTCGTGCGAGCCATGGGAGAAGTTCAGGCGGGCTACGTCCATGCCCAGGCGCAGCAGATCGCGCATGGCGGCCTCGGAGTGGCAGGCGGGACCGATGGTGGCAATGATTTTTGCGCGACGGGATGTGAGCTTTAGGCGAGGCTCTCGGGCAGCGAACTCTTTCTTGCTTGCTTTCAAATTCTCCTCTATGAGTCTGTCGCGACTACCGTCTAACGGAAATCGTAGAGACATAGCTTGTTACGTCTTTCTAGCCACGTCTTTCTCGCCTTGTGAAGTCCTGCCTCTGAGGGGCAACAGACGCTGCAAGCAGTGTCTCTACTGCTTGGGACTATTCAGCGCAGTCAACTCTTTTCCCAGCATGGCCCTTGGGAAGAGCAAGGCGCTGAATTCGGCTCCCACCAGTACGACCAGGGAAATCAGGTACATCCACACCAGCAGAGCCATGGCGACGCCCAGCGATCCGTAGATCGTCGTGAAGTCGCCGAAATGCTGCAGGTAGGCGCGGAATCCGATGGTCACCGAAAACCAAAGGACCGTTGCCAGCGTCGCGCCGGGAATTACGCTGTGCCACGGTTGCGTGCGCGGAACGCCGTGATGGTAGATCAACGCGATGACCGAGATGCTGGTGAGCGTCGCGATCAGCCAGCGCATTCCGCCATACAGCAACAAAATGTAGAGGCTGAAGTCGGGATCGATGTAGGTCAGGATCCGAGTCTCGATCTTGCTGCCTAGCGCGACCAGGAGCGTGGCGAATGTCATCGGGATCAGCGCGAAGATCACAAGCAGAAAAGCGATCATGCGTTCCTGTACGAGCCCCCAGGTTTTGGGCAGTTCGTAGCAACGGCGGAAGCCTTCCATCCACGACACCATCACGCCGGAAGCAGTCCAGAGAGTAATCACAGCGGTTGTCGTCAACAGGCCGGCAGGATGCTGCGCCGCTCCCTTCAGATAGTTGAGCGCGGTTGTGCCGCCCGCGGGAAGAATGCTGCCCAGAGCGTAACCAACTTGCAGCAAGTAGGGCTTGCCTTTGCGCCAGTTCGCCAGAACCGACCCCACGATCAGCAGGACAGGAAAGAACGTAAGAATTGAGGAATAAGCAGAAGCCTTGGCAATGGCGAAGGCGTCGTGCGTGAAGGCACGCCAGAAGGCCAGCCGCAAAAGGCGAAGAAAGCGCAACATGCGTTGATCTAGAGTAGGGCCGGGAGGCACCGGGCGCAAAGAAGGAAGTTCTAAAGGTTCCTTAATCTGCAATCGCTGGGGGTTTGCGTGCATTGTTGGGGGCTTAGAGGCGTTCACGCTGCGTCTCCGTGGCCAGGGAGACGTAGCAGGCTACGTCTCAACGACATCCTTTCTGCGCTGTTGCGTTAGACCCAAACAGGTTCGGGGGCGAATGGTTCGCCCCCGAGGTCCTGCAGGATGATTGATTACTCTGCGGCGGGAACTTCCGCCGGCAGGTCGTCGGTCTCGCCTTCGTGGCGCATCATCTCGAGAGCACGCTCCGCTTCCTCGTAGGCAGCCGAAACTTCAGCTTGTACTTTGGCCGCGGCCTCTTCCATTTCTGGCGAGAGACGCACGTTGCGGTAGTACTCCATGCCGGTACCGGCCGGGATGAGGCGTCCGACGATGACGTTCTCTTTCAGGCCGCGCAGGTGATCGACCTTGCCGTTGATGCTGGCTTCGGTGAGCACGCGCGTGGTCTCCTGGAACGACGCCGCCGAAATGAACGAGTCGGTCGAGAGCGATGCTTTCGTGATACCGAGGAGTAGCGGGCGCCCCGTTGCTGGCTTGCCGCCTTCCTTGATCACGCGCTCGTTCTCTTCGCGGAACGCGAACTTGTCGAGCTGTTCTTCGAGCAGGAATCGCGTATCGCCCACGTCTTCGACCTTCACCCAGCGCATCATCTGGCGGACAATGACTTCGATGTGCTTGTCCGAGATGTTGACGCCCTGCAAGCGGTAGACTTCCTGGATTTCGTTCACCAGGTAAGCCTGCAGCTCTTTTTCTCCCAGGACAGCAAGAATGTCATGCGGGTTGAGCGGGCCATCCATTAAAGGTTCGCCGGCTTTCACGCGCTCGCCTTCCTGCACGTTGATGTGAACGCCCTTGGGCACCGAGTACTCTTTTTCGGTGCCGTTGTCGGCGACCACGTAGATCTTGCGCTGGCCCTTCGAGACCTCACCGAACTTGACCGTGCCATCGATTTCGCTGATGACCGCCGTCTCATGCGGCTTGCGGGCTTCGAACAGTTCGACCACACGCGGCAGACCACCGGTGATGTCCTTGGTCTTCGTGGTTTCGCGCGGGATCTTGGCCAACACGTCGCCAGGTGAAACCGCGTCCCCATCCTGAATCATCAAGTGGGAGCGTGAAGGCATCAGGTAACGCTTGCTGGTCTTGCCCTTGATCACGATTGCAGGCTGGCGCTTCTCGTCCGGCGAATCGCCGACCACGTGACGCGACAGGCCGGTGACTTCGTCCACTTCTTCGTGCAGGGTGACGCCTTCCTGCAAGTCTTTGAACTGGACCGTGCCGCCGATTTCGGTCAGGATGGCGAAAGTGTAAGGATCCCACTCGACCATGACCTGGCCCTGGGTGACCGTGTCGCCGTCATTGACTTTCAGCTTGGCGCCGTACACGACCGAGTAGCGCTCGCGCTCGCGGTTCTTGTCGTCGACCACCGCGATGGAGCCCTGCCGGTTCATTACAACAAGATCGCCGGACTTGGCCTTGACGGTCTGCAATCCGATGAAGCGGACCGCGCCGATATTTTTGGCTTCGAGGCGCGACTGTTCGGAAACTCGCGATGCCGTACCGCCGATGTGGAAGGTACGCATGGTGAGCTGCGTTCCAGGTTCGCCGATGGACTGCGCCGCGATGACGCCGGTAGCTTCGCCGAGTTCGACGAGGCGCCCGGAAGCCAGGTTGCGGCCGTAGCACATCACGCAGACACCGCGCTTCGATTCGCAGGTCAGCACGGAACGGATTTTTACCCGCTCAATGCCGGCCGCCTGAATCGCGACCGCGAGGTCTTCGGTGATCTCGTTGTTGATGTCCACGATCACGTTGCCGTCGTAGTCTTTGATCTTCTCGAGCGAGACGCGACCGACGATGCGGTCGCGCAGCGGCTCGATGATCTCTCCGGCTTCCACGATACCTTGCACGTAGATGCCGTCGACGGTGCCGCAATCGTATTCGCTAATGATGACGTCTTGCGCCACGTCCACCAGGCGACGGGTGAGGTAGCCCGAATCGGCCGTCTTGAGCGCCGTATCGGCCAGGCCCTTACGAGCGCCGTGAGTCGAGACGAAGTATTCGAGCACCGTGAGGCCTTCACGGAAATTCGCCGTGATCGGCGACTCGATGATTTCGCCCGATGGCTTGGCCATCAATCCGCGCATGCCGGAGAGCTGGCGAATCTGCTGTTTCGATCCGCGGGCGCCGGAGTCGGCCATGACGTAAATCGGATTGAGGTCGCCTTCTTTGTCGCGACGCTGCATCTGTCCGAACATCTCGTCGGCAACTTTTTCGGTGATCGCGGACCAGATTTCAATGACCTTGTTGTAACGCTCACCGTTCGTGATGGCGCCGTCGAGATACTGCTGCTGCACGGCGACGACCTGTTTTTCGGCGTCCTTGACGAGCGTCTTCTTGCTGTCAGGGATCACCATGTCGTCGATGCCGATGGACAAGCCCGACTTGGTCGCGAACTGGAAGCCTAGGGTCTTGACTTCGTCCAGCATCTTGACCGTAACTTCGAGGCCGAACGTCAGATAGCAATAGTTGACCAGCGCCCCAATGCCCTTTTTCTTGAGCAGGCCGTTGATGTAGGGCATGCCCTCGGGCAGGTGGTCGTTCAGAATGGCGCGGCCGACGGTCGTGTTGACGAACGCTCGCTCCACTTGAACCGGTTCGGTGTGGATGATGTCCTGATCGTCATAAGCCGTGGTCAGGTCCAGCAGTTGGCCTGTGTAGCGCAGGCGAATGGGGCTCAGCGTTTCCACTGCGCCCGCGTCCAGCGCCATCAGGACTTCTTCGATGTTGGCGAACGCACGGCCCTCGCCCTTCGCGCCCGGCTTGCCTTTGGTCAGGTAGTAGAGCCCGAGTACCATGTCCTGTGTAGGCACGGTAATCGGCTGGCCTGAGGCGGGCGACAGAATGTTGTGCGAAGACAGCATCAGAACACTGGCCTCGACCTGCGCTTCCGGAGACAGCGGGATGTGTACCGCCATCTGGTCGCCGTCGAAGTCGGCGTTGAACGCCGTGCAGACCAAGGGGTGAATCTTGATGGCTTTGCCTTCCACCAGCACCGGCTCGAACGCCTGAATGCCGAGGCGGTGAAGCGTAGGAGCGCGGTTCAAGAGCACGGGATGGTCTTTGATGACTTCTTCCAGGATGTCCCAAACAATGGGCTCCTGCTGTTCGACCATTTCCTTTGCTTGCTTGATGGTGGTGACATTGCCGGTCTGCTCGAGACGGTGGTAGATGAATGGTTTGAACAGTTCGAGAGCCATCTTCTTCGGCAGACCGCACTGGTGCAGCTTCAGTTCGGGACCGACCACGATGACGGAGCGTCCGGAGTAGTCGACGCGCTTGCCGAGCAGGTTCTGCCGGAAGCGTCCCTGCTTGCCTTTCAGCGTATCGGACAAAGACTTCAGCGGGCGGTTGTTGGCGCCACGCAGCACGCGGCCCCGGCGTCCGTTGTCGAACAGAGCGTCGACCGCTTCCTGGAGCATGCGCTTCTCGTTGCGCACGATGACTTCAGGAGCGTGCAGGTCCATCAGCTTCTTCAACCGGTTGTTGCGGTTGATGACGCGGCGGTAAAGATCGTTCAGATCAGAAGTGGCGAAGCGGCCGCCGTCCAGTGGAACGAGGGGGCGGAGCTCTGGCGGAATGACCGGGATCACGTCGAGGATCATCCAGTGCGGCTTGTTGCCGCTCTTGCGGAAGGCCTCGACGACTTTCAGACGCTTGGCGTACTTGAGCCGCTTCTGCAGCGAGCTCTCGTTCTTCATCTTCTCGCGCAGTTCGACGGAAAGCCCGTCGGTGTCGACGCGCTTGAGCAGTTCTTTGATCGCCTCAGCGCCCATCATTGCCTTGAAACCGGCCGGACGGTATTGCTGATCGAGTTCGCGGAACTTGGCTTCGTCCTTGATGACCTCGCGGTCTTTTACCGGAGCATCGCCGGGCTCGACCACTACATAGGCCTCGAAGTAGAGAACTGATTCGAGATCACGCAGAGAAATGTCGAGCAGGTGCCCGATACGGCTGGGCAGTCCCTTGAAGAACCACACGTGCGAGCAGGGAGACGCCAGCTCGATGTGGCCCAGGCGTTCACGGCGCACTTTCGAGAGCGTGACTTCCACACCGCACTTGTCGCAGATCACGCCGCGGTGCTTCATGCGCTTGTACTTGCCGCAGAGACACTCCCAGTCGGTGACCGGTCCGAAAATACGGGCGCAGAACAAGCCATCGCGCTCGGGCTTAAAGGTGCGGTAGTTGATGGTCTCGGGCTTGGTGACTTCGCCGTGCGACCAGCTCCGGATTTTCTCTGGAGACGCCAGGCTGATACGGATGGCGTCGAAGTCCGCGATCACATTTGCCATTTCAAAAGGGCTCGAACGAAACAAGGTGTTCCTCCGCTTTCCTCGGCAGTTGCGCCGCCGCTTGCGGCTCTTGAACCGTCGCTAGTCGTTGGTCGCTAATATGTAACGACAGTCGCTAGCGAAATCTCTGGACCCGTTTATCCAAGAGCGAGATCACGGGTCTTGTCTTCCAAAACTGCGATCGGCGCGCTGGTCACTAACGACTAATGACCAGCGGCCAATGATTTCTTAATCTGCTGCCGCGCTCGCCGTGGGCTTCTTCTCGCCGGTCTTGACCAGTTCCACGTCAAGACAGAGCGACTGCAGCTCGCGGATCAGCACGTTGAACGATTCCGGTACGCCGGGTTCCATGGCGGCTTCGCCCTTGACGATGGCCTCGTAGATCTTGGTGCGGCCGTATACGTCGTCGGACTTCGCCGTCAGCAACTCCTGCAGGATGAAAGCTGCGCCGTAGGCTTCGAGCGCCCACACTTCCATTTCTCCGAAGCGCTGCCCGCCGAACTGGGCTTTTCCGCCCAAAGGCTGTTGCGTAATCAGTGAGTACGGTCCGATGGAGCGCGCGTGAATCTTGTCGTCCACCAGATGCGACAGCTTCAGCATGTAGATGTAGCCCACGGTGACCGGCTGTTCGAACTTGTCTCCGGTCATGCCGTCATGCAGAGTCGTCTTACCCGAGGTCGGCAGGCCAGCGTGTTCGAGGAGCGCCTTGATCTCGCCCTCTCTCGAACCGTCGAACACCGGCGAACCCATGAACACGCCACGGGTCAGGGTCGGTGCCACGGCTTCGAGTTCTTCGTCGCTCATGTCGGAGATGATGTCGGCCAGCTGCGAATCCTTGAACAGCGCCTTCAACTCGCGCCGGATCGCTTCGGTCCGCGTGTTCTCCTTGAGCAGGTCGGTGATCTTCTCGCCGAGAACAAAGCCCGCCCATCCCAGGTGGGTTTCCAGAATCTGTCCCACATTCATACGGGATGGAACACCGAGCGGGTTAAGGACGATTTCGACCGGCGTCCCGTCTTCGAGGTACGGCATGTCTTCTTCCGGCAGAATGCGGGCGATGACGCCCTTGTTTCCGTGACGGCCGGCCATCTTGTCCCCGACACTCAGCTTGCGCTTCATGGCGATATAGACCTTGACCAGCTTGATCACGCCCGGCGGCAGTTCGTCGCCCTTGGTGAGTTTGTCTTTCTTCTCGTTGACGATCTTTTTCAGCACATCGATCTGGCGCGAGGTCATTTCCTCGATCTCGTCGATCTGCTCGTTGACGCGGGGATCTTTATCCGCGTACTTGATGCGCTTCAGGTTGCGGGTCGAGATGCGTTCGATCTCGTCGCGGGTCAGGATCGCACCCTTGGTCAGCAGGCGCTTGTTGGTGCGCTCGTCGTGCAGGTCGGCCTGCACTTCCTTGCTGCCGAGGATGTTTTCGAGACGCTTCAGGCGCTCGTCGGTCAGAATCCGGATTTCGTCCGAAAGGTTCTTCTCGAGTTTCGCGACCTGCGTGGCTTCGATCGACTTCGCGCGCTCGTCCTTTTCCTGGCCTTTGCGCGAGAAGATCTTCACATCCACGATGACTCCTTCGATACCGGGAGGGCAGTAGAGCGAAGCATCGCGCACATCGCCGGCCTTTTCGCCGAAGATGGCGCGCAGCAGCTTCTCTTCCGGAGTGAGCTGGGTCTCGCCCTTGGGCGTGACTTTGCCGACCAGAATGTCCCCCTGCTTGATGCTGGCGCCGATGCGGATCACGCCCGCTTCGTCCAGATTGCGCAACATCGACTCGCTGACGTTGGGAATGTCGCGCGTCACTTCCTCCGGTCCCAGCTTGGTGTCGCGCGCTTCGATCTCGTACTCCTCGATGTGAAGCGAGGTGTAGTAATCCTCCTTCACCATCTTTTCGGAGACCAGAATCGCGTCCTCGAAGTTGTAACCGCGCCACGGCATGAAGGCGACCAGGACGTTGCGTCCCAGAGCCAGCTCGCCGTGATCGGTGCAGGGACCGTCGGCGATCACCTGTCCTTTCAGCACGCGCTGTCCCTTGGTGACAATCGGCTTCTGGTTGATGCAAGTGTTCTGGTTCGAACGCTTGAACTTCGTCAACTGGTAAATATCGCTGCCCACTTCGCGCGACAGCTGCGTGGGATGATGTTCACCCTCCACGCGGACGATGATCCGTTCGGAGTCGACCGAGTCGATGATTCCATTGCGCTTCGCAAGGATCACGGCTCCGGAATCGCGGGCCGTAACCCCTTCCATTCCGGTACCGACGATCGGGGCCTGTGCTCGCAGCAGCGGAACGGACTGCCGCTGCATGTTCGCGCCCATCAGCGCGCGGTTCGCGTCGTCGTGCTCCAGGAACGGCACGAGCGAAGCGGCCACCGAGACGAGCTGCTTGGGGCTGACGTCGACGTAGTCAACTTCTTCGCGGCTGACAAAGACAAAGTTGCCGGTTTTTCTTGCGTTAACCAACTCCGCCACAATGCGGCCCTTGTCGTCGAGTTCAACGTTGGCCTGCGCGATGGTGTGCCGGTCTTCTTCCCAGGCTGAGAGATAGAACGAGAATGGTTCGATCTGCGCCGGCTTCTTGCGCTTCTCTTTCAGGTCGGCGTTGATCTTCTCGATCTCGTGCTTCTCGATGTGATCGCCTACTTTGAAGTCGCTGTCGCCGACATTGGTGATGCTGACGAAATCGACGATGCGTCCGTTTTTCACCTTGCGATACGGCGACTCGATGAAACCGTAGTCGTTGATGCGCGCATAGCAACTAAGCGACGAAATCAGTCCAATGTTCGGACCTTCCGGCGTCTCAATCGGGCAGATGCGGCCGTAGTGCGTAGGGTGAACGTCGCGCACTTCGAATCCAGCGCGTTCGCGGGAGAGACCACCCGGCCCAAGGGCGGAGAGACGCCGCTTGTGCGTGATCTCCGAGAGCGGGTTGGTCTGATCCATGAACTGCGAGAGCTGCGACGATCCGAAAAATTCGCGGATCGCAGCCATGACCGGCTTGGCGTTGACCAGGTCGTGCGGCATCGCCGTCGACATTTCCTGGTACACGGACATTTTTTCTTTGATGGCGCGTTCCATGCGGACCAGGCCGATGCGGAACTGGTTCTCCATCAATTCGCCGACCGCGCGCACGCGGCGGTTGCCCAGGTGATCGATGTCATCGACCGCGCCAATGCTCTTGCGCAGTTTGAGCAGGTACGCAATCGTGGCGTAGAAATCCTCCGGATCAAGCGTGCGCTTGTCGAGGCTGGTTGCGTCCTGGTTCTCGTGCAGCTTAATGTTGAACTTCAGACGACCGACCTTCGAGAAGTCATACTTCCGCGGGTCGAAGAACATCCCGTGGAAGAGCGCTGTCGCGGTGTCGAGCGTCGGCGGATCGCCGGGCCGCAACTTGCGGTAGATCTCGATGAGCGCTTCCTGTGGAGTCTTGATCGAATCGCGTTTCAGCGTCTGGCTGATGACCGTGCCCACATCATCACGCTCGGGGAAAAACAGGCTCATCTCTACTACGCCGGAATCGAGAATCTTAGAAACTTTGTCGGCCGTGACCTCGGAGTTGGCTTCGAGCATGACCTCGCCAGTGGTCGTATCGACCACGTCGCCGGCAGTCCATGCGCCTTCGAGATCAGTGGTGTCGACTTCGATTTCGGTGATCTTTGCCTTCTGAATCTCCTTCAGCGTCAGAGCGTTGATCTTGCGGCCGGAGTGTGCGATTTCCTCCCCCGCCTTGTTCTTGACGCTGTGGGCGAGCTTCATGCCCAGCAGGCTGGTCGGCTTCTCGCTGGTTGGGTCGAGCGTCCAGTAAAGCTTCTTGTCGCGGATAGCGATGCGGTCGGTGGTGTAGAACGATTTCAGAATGTCTTCGCCGGAGCGGAGACCGAGCGCGCGCAGAAAGATCGTGCCCAGGAATTTACGCTTACGGTCGATGCGGACATAGAGCACGTTCTTCTGGTCGTACTCGAATTCCACCCACGAGCCGCGGTAAGGAATAATCTTTCCCAAGAAGTAGGTGCGGTTGTTGGCCGTCTCGAAGAACACGCCAGGCGAACGGTGCAACTGGCTGACGATCACACGCTCGGTGCCATTGATGATGAAGGTGCCGTTCTGCGTCATCAGCGGAACGTCGCCAAAGAAAACTTCTTGTTCTTTTATGTCGCGAATCGAACGGTTGCCGGTCTCAGCGTCCTTATCGAAAATCGTCAGGCGCATGGTGACTTTGAGCGGCGCGGAGTAGGTCATGCCGCGCTCTTCACACTCAGCCACGTCGTACTTCAGTTGCAGGCCTACCGGGTCGCCGCACTTGTTACAAAAGTCAGGGGTATTGGCGTTGTAGGTTCCGCACTTGCCGCAGAGTACTTCGCCGGGGTGAAATGGGTCGGTAATGACCGTATTGCCGCAATTTTTACAAGTAGTGCGCAGGTGGTGCAGTCCCTTGAGGTGACCACATTTGCACTCCCAGTTACCAATGGCGTAATCCACAAACTCAAGTTGTGATACGTTGCGGAAGTCGGTGATCGGAAAGACAGACTGAAACACCGCCTGCAGGCCGCCATCTTCGCGTTCACTGGGCAGTTTGTCCATCTGAAGGAAGCGGTCGTAGGAGCGCTTCTGAACCTCGATCAGGTTCGGGATCTGGATGGTTGCTGGAATTTTTGAAAAATCAAAGCGTGTACGGAAGGCGTTATTCTTCATCGTCTAGAAACTCCCAATCTCAGGCGCAGCCGAAGGCCACGCGCGCAAACCGCGGAATGTGGGGCGCGTCTTTGTTGCCGCGCCGCGGGACTTACCGTATGCAGAACCGGGACAACCTGGGACTACGTTTAAGCGAAAAGACGACGGGGCGCCCGCGGGCACAGTGGTTCCCGCAGACGCCACTCAAGGCGTTTCGCCCTTCTTGATTTGAACTCTTTCGCGCCAGTTATTCGGCCGTTTCCGTTCCGCCTGCCTGCGGAACAGTGCCAAACTTCCCCCGCGAGCTTCGCCCGCGTCTGAGTGAAGCCAGAGGAAGCGGTGTTATATAGATGCTAACACCGGCGCCAACGCTTCACAAGTAAGAACGTGCTACCAAAACGATTTTGCACCGCTTCCGGTGCGTTGTCGGAGATTGGCATGCGGGACGGGTCTCGCCCCCCCCCACTACCAACCCACCAACGGCCGTTACTTCACCTCAACAACGGCGCCCGCTTCGGTAAATTTCTTCTTGATGGTCTCGGCTTCGTCCTTGGAAACGCCTTCTTTTACGTTCTTGGGCGCTCCATCGACCAGTTCCTTGGCTTCTTTTAGGCCCAGGCTGGTGACTTCGCGGACGGCCTTGATGACGTTGATCTTGTTCGCCCCAACTTCTTTCAGGACGACGGTGAACTCGGTCTTCTCTTCCGCCGGAGCCGCACCCCCTGCCGCCGCTCCGCCGCCGGCGACCATCACCGGGGCTGCTGCCGCTGCTGAGACGCCAAGACGCGATTCCAGTTTCTTGACCAGGTCCGCCGCTTCAAGAAGCGACAAGCCTACGATCGACTCTTCCAACTGCGCCAGATCTGCCATGTTATTTCTCCAGTTATTTAGTCTCTTCGTAGAGACGTAGCTTGCCGAAATAAAGCCTTGCGACGTCTCGCTTTTCGCTATCCGCAAGCCACGGTTTCCAGTGCGGCAGGTCCGATTTCCCGGCGCCAGACAACGCCTGAATCAGACCGCGCAACCCCTGACCCGCAAATAACCAAATCCCTTGTTCGTGTGGAGCGGGCACTCCTGCTCCACACAACCTAAACCTAAGCTTCTTTGAACTTCTTTTGTTGCACGCCCTGGTCGACTACTACTGCCAGGTTTCGTCCCACTGCGTTCATGACAGTCACCAACCTTTGAGCCGGTGAGCTGATCAGGAACAGGAGCTTCGAATAAAGCTCTTCTTTCGACGGCATCGTGGCCAGAGCCTCGATCTCTTTGATCGTGACCACACGGCCTTCAACGACGCCGACCTTGAAGGTGAACTCGGGCGCGTCCTTGGCGTACTTGGTCAGCGCCTTGGCCATCGCGACCGGATCGCCCGTCGTATAGGCGATCGAAGTGACCCCGGCCAGGTCCTTCAATGCCCCTTCGACTTTCGTGCCCTTGGCGGCGCGCTCCGCCAGCGTGTTCTTGACCACCTGATATTTCGCGCCCGCGCCGCGCAAAGCCTTGCGCAGCTCGAAGTCCTGGGGCACAGTCATCTTGGTGTAAGTCGCCACCACGATATTCGAAACATTCTTCAGGTCTTTGCTCAGCTTCTCGACCTGCTCCGTCTTTCTCGCTTTGGTAACTGGCATTGTCCAATCCTTCGTAAGTCTTGGTCTTATGTGGGGACAGCCGCCCTCGGCTGTCCAGCCGATCAAAACTCGTTTTAAGCCTTAGCAGCTGCCTCGATAGGAGCCACATCCAGCTGAATTCCTGGCCCCATCGTCGAACTCAGCGTGCAGCCCTTGATGTATTTGCCCTTGGCAACCGACGGCTTGGCCTTGATCACGCTCGTGATTAACACCGTAGCGTTGTCGATCAACTTGTCGGCTGTGAACGAAATCTTGCCCACCGGACAGTGCACCAGAGCAGTCTTGTCGGTGCGAAATTCAACTTTGCCGGCCTTCACTTCCTGCACCGCCTTGCCTACGTCAAAGGTCACCGTCCCCGTCTTGGGATTCGGCATCAGCCCCTTCGGCCCGAGGACCTTTCCCAGACGTCCAACGGATTTCATGACGTCAGGCGTGGCGATAAGGGCGTCGAAGTCGGTCCAATTCTCTTTGGTAATCTTCTCAACCATCTCTTCGCCGCCGAAAAAGTCGGCGCCGGCCGCTTCAGCTTCCTTGATCTTGTCCCCGGTGGCGATGACCAGAACCTTTTTCGATCTACCCAACCCATGCGGCAGAACTACAGTGCCCCGGACCATCTGGTCGGCATGCTTGGGATCGACTCCCAAACGCATCGTGACCTCGACGGTCTCGTCGAACTTAGCGAACTTTACTTTCTGCAGGAGCGGAACCGCATCTTGCAGAACATAGGGACGCTTCTCGACTGCAGCGTGGGCCTTGGCGATATTCTTTCCTTCTTTTTTATTCTTGTTCATTGCTTTTCCTTGTCTCCCACCGCTGATCGATGTTCCGTCAGCCGTGGTGGTTGTGACGATTGAGTAATTGGGAGATTGAGTAATTGTGAAATTTGAAGCGGCCACACGATTTTCAATTACTCAATCTCCCAATTACCAAATTCTTTACCCGACGACTTCAATCCCCATCGACCGCGCCGTCCCGCGAATACTTTTGATCGCAGTATCGACCGAGGCGGCGTTTAGATCCGGCATCTTCTGCTTGGCGATCTCCTCGACTTGCTTCGCGGTCACCTTGCCGACTTTGTCTTTGTTCGGAGTGCCTGATCCCTTGGCTATGCCCGCGGCGCGCTTCAGCAGAATTGATGCCGGAGGCGTCTTGGTGATGAAGGTGAACGAGCGGTCGCTGTACACCGAGACCACGACCGGGATGATCAGCCCTTCCATCTCTTTCTGATTGGTGCGGGCATTAAACTGTTTGCAGAACTCCATGATGTTGATCTGCGCCTGGCCCAGCGCCGGGCCCACGGGGGGCGCCGGAGTCGCCTTGCCAGCGGCGATCTGGAGCTTTACGAAACCTGTAACTTTCTTTGCCATAATCCTTTTTCCGCCTCAAGACTGAGTCTAGGATTTTCGGCCCAGAGACCTTGAAGCTCGCCTTCCTGAAACTAGAAATCAGAAACTCGAAACTGCCGTCAAGCCACTTTCTCCACCTGGTTGAACTCCAACTCCACTGGAGTCGAGCGGCCAAAAATCGTTACCATGACTTTCAAAGTCTCGCGGTCTTCATTCACCTCGTCGACAATGCCGGTGAAACTGGCGAAGGGCCCTTCCGTGATGCGCACCGATTCGTTCTTCTCGAACTTGACCTTGAGCTTCGGCTTCTCGCGGCTGTCGGCGACTTTGTAGACGATGTGCTGGACTTCCTCTTCGGAGAGCGGCGTGGGCTGCTGGCCGGTGCCGACAAATCCGGTGACCCGCGGCGTGGCTTTCACCACGTGCCAGACGTGGTCGTCCATGTCCATTTCGACCAGCACGTAGCCGGGATAGAACATGCGCTCGGAGGTGTACTTCTTGCCGCCGCGGACTTCGGTGACCGACTCGGTCGGGATCAGCACCTTGCCGATCTTGTCCTGCAGCCCGAAGGCGATGACCCGCGATTCGAGCGACTCCTTCACCTTGCGCTCAAAACCCGAATAGGAGTGGATGATGTACCACTTCATGTTCGGATTGCGCGGCGCTTCAGCGGTCGCGGTGGCTGCTCCGTCGGTAGCAGGAGAGTGTTCTGCACTTTCTCCGCCTGCGGTTGCTTCGTTTTTTTCTTCGTCCTGCATATGGGTGCTTCGTTTCTAGCTGACCGCCGCCGGACTTCGCCGGCGACTTTCAATCAGAGTGTCTTGAAATAGTTGAACATGTAGGAAACGCTGTGCTGAATGACGTAGTCGATCACGGCGAAGTACAGTCCAAACAGGAACACAGTGATCACTACGACGACGGTCGTGCCCTGAACTTCCTTCCACGAAGGCGCGGTGACCTTGCGCATTTCGGTGCGCACGTCGTTGTAGAAAGACTTGACCCGCTCCGGCCAGGCCTTCACCGTCGTCACGATTGCATTTTGCTCTGCGATACTCGCCATCCTTCTAACTTCCTTCTCGCTTGACCCGCTGCGCTTGCTCTGTCCATCCCGGACCGTAAATTCTGGCAGGGGCGGAGGGATTCGAACCCCCAAGTTCGGTTTTGGAGACCGACAGTTTAACCGTTGAGCTTACGCCCCTGAATGCAGTGAGTAATTGTGCGAATGAGTAATTGGGTAAGTTGAAAACCTTCGAGTCCCGTGTTGGATTTTCAATTTCCCAATTACCAAATTTCCCAATTACTCAATTATTTCACTTCTTTATGCGGCGTGTGCTTACGGCAGCGGCCACAAAACTTCTTGAACTCCAGCCGTTCTGTGGTCGTCTTGCGGTTCTTGGTCGTCGAATAGTTCCGCTCTTTGCAATCACCGCACTGTAATGTCACTATTTCTCGGGGCATTTCAACAGCTCCTGGATTCTAGCTGTCAGCTCTCAGCTGTCAGCTCTCAGTTAAACCCTTGTCATCCTGAGCGAGACGTTTTTTGTCTCGCGAAGGACCTATGCACTTTCTGTCGTCCCTACGCTATATGGTCACTGAACGATCTGGGGGCTCTAGCTTCTCCCTCTTCCCGCTCCAAGTTCGTCGCACCTTGCAAAAAAGATCGAATAGCGAGTTCAATGGCAGCGCGGCTAACAGACACAACAAAACCGCGCCCGCAGCCTGCCATTCTAGCTTTGTAGGCATACTGCCTCACCGATAAAACTACGTCACAATCTCCGAGATCGTTCCGGCGCCCACCGTATGCCCGCCTTCACGAATCGCAAACCGCAAGCCCTTTTCCATCGCCACCGGCGTGATCAACTCAATTACCAGGCTGACGTTGTCTCCAGGCATCACCATCTCGGTTCCTGCTGGCAGTTCTGCCACGCCCGTCACGTCCGTCGTGCGCAGATAAAACTGCGGACGGTATCCCTTGAAGAATGGCGTATGTCGTCCACCTTCTTCTTTGGTCAGGATGTAAACTTCCGCCTTGAACTTGGTGTGCGGAGTGATCGATCCCGTCTTCGCCAGCACCATGCCGCGCTCGACATCTTCTTTCGCAATGCCACGCAGAAGAAGTCCCGCGTTGTCGCCCGCCATGCCCTCGTCCAGTTGCTTCTTGAACATTTCGACGCCGGTCACAACCGTCTTGCGCGTGTCGCGGAAGCCGACAATCTCAACTTCCTCGCCCACCTTCACCTTGCCGCGCTCGATACGTCCGGTGACCACCGTGCCGCGTCCCTGAATCGAAAAAATGTCTTCAATCGGCATCAGGAACGGCTTGTCCAGTTCGCGCGCCGGCTGCGGAATGTATTTGTCCACCGCCGCCATCAACTCGTCGACCTGTGCCTCCGCTTTCGCTTCCCCATTCAGCGCGCCCAGTGCCGAAACCCGCACTACCGGTACATCGTCGCCGGGGAACTTGTACGACTTCAGCAACTCGCGCACTTCCAGTTCCACCAGTTCAAGCAGTTCAGGATCGTCCACCGCGTCAACCTTGTTCAACGCCACCACCAGATACGGCACACCGACCTGGCGAGCCAGCAGTACGTGTTCCCGCGTCTGCGGCATCGGACCATCGGTCGCAGCCACCACCAGAATGCCGCCATCCATCTGCGCTGCGCCCGTGATCATGTTCTTGATGTAGTCGGCGTGGCCTGGGCAATCCACGTGCGCGTAGTGCCGGTTCGCCGTCTCATACTCGACGTGCGCCGTCGCGATGGTGATGCCGCGAGCCTTTTCTTCCGGAGCGTTGTCGATCGAATCAAACGACCGGAACGTGTTCTTCGGATTGTGCTTCGACAAAACTTTGGTGATCGCCGCCGTCAACGTCGTCTTGCCGTGATCGATGTGTCCGATCGTCCCTACGTTTACGTGCGGCTTTGTGCGATCAAATTTCTCTTTCGCCATATTCCAGCCTCTAGCTCCTTGCTTGCAGCTGTCAGCTCTCAGCCGTCAGCTTTCAGTTAAATCTTTGTCATCCTGAGCGGCGCTCTTTGCCGCGAAGGACCTATGCAACTGCTCGCGCCACCACTTCAGTAATACGAGTACAACTGCTTGAACTTGTGCCGCAGTGACTGCTCGACCGTTTCCAACTTCGACAGGTAAAACTCCCGCATCTGACCCTGATCGGAAACCGGGAGCGACTCGTACAACTGCTTCGCGTTCAATCCCGCCTCCGCGAAACCTTCCAGCACCCGCTGCGCCAGCACCGAGTCGAAATCCCGGATGCGAATTCCCTTGCGATCCATCTGCTTCAGGAACTTGCCAGCCCTGTCGGGTAGGAACGCCTGTTCCACCGCTGCTTGCAGCCTGCCGAACTCCTGCTCCTTCTCAACCTTGATCGGAGCCCGCTGGAACGTCACTGTCACACCCATTCAATCTGCCCAATCAATCTCTGGAGCGGGAGACGGGAATCGAACCCGCGACCAACAGCTTGGAAGGCTGTGACTCTACCACTGAGTTACTCCCGCTTAAAACCAAGCTCTCAGCTCTCAGCCGTCAGCTCTCAACTCAACGTGCAAACTCTGGAGCCGATGACCAGGATTGAACTGGTGACCTCTCCCTTACCAAGGGAGTGCTCTACCAACTGAGCTACATCGGCCCGAACCCTGCTGTCAGCTATCAGCCTTCAGCCCGCGACCTGCCTCCTCCGGTTCACTTTCCTTGTCCGGATGCATGACTTCACCGCGCCGCACAATCGACTTCACAGCAAACAATCCTAAGATCAGCAACGTGCCCAACCTGAACTTCGGCTCCGTAATCGTGGCCCAAGTCAGCGCTCCCAGCGCGACGTAGCAGATCAGCGCAATGGACAGGCGATTCACAGTTTCAGAGTTCCCTCGCAAAAGGCTCGGGATCGCAAGCGGGTTCCCATCTTCGCTATCACTCAGACTGACGCCCGCTACATTGCTCAACTATGGTGCACAGGGAAGGATTCGAACCTTCGTACCTCGCTAGGAGGGACAGATTTACAGTCTGTTGGCTTTAACCACTCACCCACCTGTGCAAACTCTTCGGGCGATGCGGCCGTCGCGCTCGGTCCAGCAGACTGCAATGCGGGCCGGAAAGCGTTTACGGCAAAGCCGCAGACCAAGCCACACTTATTCTGCAAACACGCTCCGCCAAAATGACTTTCGCAACACAGGGAAACCAAGGCTCGCGCAAAACCGCGCCGCGAAGACCACTACACGCCGGAAAAACTTCGAATGGAGTGCGTTGGAAAAACCTGTTGCGCCCTACCGCCGCCTGCTGAAATCGTGTCTTTTTCGTTTCCTGGAGCTGGCGAAGGGATTTGAACCCCCGACCCCCTGATTACAAATCAGGTGCTCTACCGACTGAGCTACGCCAGCAAACTCGGGGGGACGAATGCGCCTTCGCGCAAACTTATCCCTCTGATCCCTACCAGATGTCCGGGACAATTAGTTAAGTTATCACAAGGGCAAGTTGGGGCGCAACCGACGCCGGAGAGACACTCTCCATAATTTCCAACGGTCCCGGAGGGACCTTTGACAATAGCCCGCCAGTTAAATGGCGGGTGCTACCGAGGACTGTGAACCGCGTCCGATAGGGACGCCTGAATTGAGACAGCTCTCAGCCCACGTCGATTGGAAACGGTTCAAGCATCCCTACGGGATGCGGCAGGGAGCTCGAATCGAACCCGGCGTTTGAAAAGCCGTGCCACTCTCAAACGTCCCTCCGGGACTGGGCCGCCACCTCAGTTGTAATTCTTTCTATTCCTCCCGCAGCGCCACCATCGGATCCACCCGCGCAGCCCGCCGCGCAGGAATGATGCAAGCGGCGAGCGCCACCGCGGTCAGCACCACTGCGACGAGACTGAAGGTTGCTGGGTCCCGAACCTGTACGCCGAAGACGAGGCTCGACACCGCGCGCCCGAGCGCAAGTCCGCCGGCCAGGCCGACGGCGACGCCGATCAGCACTACCTTCATCCCTTGACTGACGATGAGTTGCAGCACGCTTCTCGGCGTGGCGCCCAGGGCCATGCGCAGGCCGATCTCGCGGGTGCGCTGGTTTACGGAATAGGCCAGCACGCCGTAGATGCCGATCGCGGCGATCAGCAGCGCGACGGCGGCGAACGCTGTCAGCAGGACCGTGTTGAGCCGCGGCGGGGCCGCGCTGTTCGACAGCCATTGATCCATCGTGTTGACATTCGCCAGAGCGAGCCCGGCGTCCATTTCGTGGATTCTCTGGCGAATTGCCGGAAGCAACGCTTCCGGAGAGCTGTCGGTTCTTACGACAATATCCATCAGGGGCCACGAACCGCGCTCCGGGATGGAATAATAAAGCGACGGGGTCTGCTGATTGAGAGCCTGATCGCGGACGTCGCCGACAACTCCGACAATAGTGAAGGCGATGTCCGGTTTGGCGCTGGGGCGGAGGGCTCGGCCGATCGGGTCAGCGTCGCCAAAGAATTTCTTGGCAGTGGACTGGCTCACGACCATCACTAACTGAGAGGTTGCGACGTCGGCATCGGTGAAGCTGCGTCCGCGCAGCAGCGGAATGCGCATCGTGTCGAAATATCCGGGACTGACGCTGCGCCAATCGATCGGCACGGCTGTCCCTGGCGGCAAGACGGACACATCCGTAGTGAGCATGGGATGAGTGGTGTAGTTTCCGGCGCCGAAAGGCATCCCGCTGGAAACCGCGACTGCGCGGGTACCCGGAATCGATTGCAGATTCGTTATGAGGGTGCGATAGAACTGTGGTCCTTTGTCGGCGAGGGGATATTGAGACACCGGCGGAGCGAGTTGGAAGGTGATCAGGTTCTCGGAATCGAATCCCAGACGCACGCGTTGCAGATTGGCAAGGCTCTGCAACAGAAGCCCCGCACCAATCAGCAGAATCGCGGCCAGTGCCACTTCGCCCGCGGCCAGAGTGTCCCGCAGCCAACTGCGGATGCCGCCAGTCGAGCCGCGCCCAGCTTCTTTGAGCATCTCGTCAGTCTTGACTGTCGCGACGCGCCACGCCGGCGCAAGACCAAACAGCAGGCCGGTGGCAATCGTCAGCGTGAAACCGAACCACAGCACGCTAGAGTCAACTGCAATATCCGGGAAAGGCAATGTGCCCGCCGGCAAAGAACGCGTCAGCAGGCGCACGGCACCCACGGCTCCGAGCAGGCCAGCGCCGCCCCCGAGGGCTGCAAGCGCGACGCTTTCCACCAGAAGCTGGCGAATCAAGCGGCTGCGGGTTGCGCCCAAAGCGGTGCGTACTGCCATTTCCTTCTGCCGACTGGCGGCGCGCGCCAGCAGCAGATTCGCGATATTCGCGCACGCAATCAAGAGCACGAAGCCAACCGCTACCAGCAGCACGAGAAGTCCGGTTTTCAGGTCGGATGCGACGAAGGTATCGAACAAGCTGACAAGATGAATGCCCCAGTAACGCACCTCCGGAAACTGTTTCCCGACCCGGGCCGAGATCGTATCCATCTCCGCCTGCGCCTGTTGCGGCGTGACCCCAGGTCTGAGCTTACCGAAGACGATGATCACGTGATTCAGGCGGATTTCCTTGCTGGGATCGATGATCAACGGCGTATACACATCGCCACCGCCGATCAGCTTCAGGCTGGCCGGCGCGATGCCGACAATCGTCGTAGGTAATCCGTCCAGTGAGATCGTTCGGCCGACGAGAGTTGGATCTGAGGCGAAACGGCGCTTCCACAAACCTTCGCCGATCATGGCGACTGCCGCACCACCGGGCTTTTCTTCGTCCGCTCTGAACTCTCGACCTGCAAGCATCTTTGTACCGAGCACATGGGTCAGAGCCGGGCTGATGGGATTTCCGGTCAGTTGCTCCGGTTCGCCATTTCCGCTCAGCGTGAATGTGGCGAAGCCCACCGCGGCGAGTTGCTCAAACGTTCGCGTCTGCTCCCGCCAGGAAAGAAAATTCAGCACGGAAGCTCCGAATGTCGGCAAGTTGAGCCGGTCGTTCTTTTCCGCCACCTGCATGATTCGGCTGGGCTCGGCAAAGGGCAGCGACCGGATCATCACCGCATTTACTACCGTGAAGATGGTGGCGTTGGCGGCGATGGCAATGGCGACGGTGAGTATGACCGTGGCTGTGAACAGGGGCGTCCGCAACATAATTCGGACGGCGTAGCGAATGTCTCCCCAGAGGGTGCTGAACATATTGTTGTTGAACCCGGTGCTGAAGATGTTCCGGAACATGGCTGTTTGGACGGATGGAAAGTCGAAATGATATCAACTCGCGTCGGCGGTCTCCCGCCCGTTATTTTTCGCTTCCCATAGACGGTCGAGTGGTGTAGATTGCTTACCTAGACACTCGATGGGAGACAGCATGGGCGATCGCACAAATTCCGAGATGGTGCAGGGCACGCTCGACATGCTGATCCTGCGGACACTGGTTACCGGCCCGGCACACGGTCACACCATCGCGCACGTGATCGAGCATACGTCGGAAAACGTACTTGAGGTCGAGCAAGGGTCGCTCTATCCCGCGCTGCACCGCCTCGAGCATCGTGGATGGGTAACTTCCTACTGGGGGACGAGCGAGAACAATCGCAAGGCGAAGTTTTACAAACTGACAGCTCTGGGCCGGAAGCAACTCATGGCCGAAACCGATCGCTGGCGGACGATGGTCGCAGCGATTGGGCGGATTTTGGGGGAGAGCCTGTAAGCATCTTTCGGGACTGAGCCGGGCCTGATGGTTCAATTTCAGATGTGGGCGAAAAGGGAACCGCGATGAATCTCGAACGATTTTTCAAACGATCCGCAGAAGACTTCGACCTGTCGGAAGAACTCGAGGCTCATTTGGGCCATGAGATCGACGACAATCTGGCGCGCGGCATGAGCCCCGACGAAGCCAGGCGTCAGGCTTACGTCAAGTTGGGTAATCCACTGCGCATTCGCGACCGGGTATGGGAGACTAATCGCATCGCGTGGCTGGAAGACACCTGGCGAGATCTGCGCTATGCCGCGCGCACGCTGGCGAAGTCTCCGAGTTTCACGTGTGTCGCCCTGTTAGTGATGGCGCTCGGTATCGGCGCGAATACTGCGATCTATAGTTTTCTCGATTCGCTTCTGTTGCGATCGCTTCCAGTTTCTGACCCATCTTCACTGGTCATTCTGAGCTGGCACGCGAAGCGGACACAGCAGGATTTCGTAATGCAGAGCATGAGCGGGAATGTTGACGATGATGCGCGCCTCGGATCGGTGAGCGATATCTTTCCCTACCCGGCCTTCGAAATCTTTGAGAAAAACGCCTCGCCCACGAAGAACGTCGTCTTTTCCGATGTGTTTTCCTACTGCCATACGCGGGAGGTCCGCAACGCGAGTGTCAACATCAAAGGCCAGGCCGAGAGCGCAAGAGGAGAACTGGTGTCCGGAGACTACTTTCACGGGCTGCGGGTCCCTCCCGCCGCCGGAAGGCTGATTCTGCCTGACGATGATCGCGTGGGAGCGGCTCCGGTGGTTGTGCCCAGCCATGCCTTCGCCGAGAAGCATTTCGGCAACGTGGCGAACGCGGTCGGACAATCGATTCTGATCAACAACGTGGCATTTACCATCGCCGGAGTTGCGCCACCGGAATTCTTCGGCGTTGATCCGGAGATGGTTGCCGATTTCTACGTCCCGTTACATACCAATTTGATGCTCGGGGCGGGCGATCCGTACGCATTCTCCTCCGCGGACTATTTCGACCAGAACTACTACTGGCTGCAAATGATGGCCCGCCTGCGGCCGGGCGTGACCATGGCGCAAGCCGAGGCGCAGCTGGCGCCGCAATTTCAACAGTGGGTCGCGACGTCCGCGCAGAATGATGTGCAGCGCTCCAATCTGCCGGTGCTTTATCTGAGGGAAGGCGCAGGCGGCCTCGATACGCTGCGCCGCCGGTTCTCCAAGCCGCTCTATGTGTTGATGACGCTGGTCGGGCTGATCTTGGCGATTGCGTGCTCCAACGTGGCCAATCTGCAGTTGGTTCGCGCCTCGTCGCGCAGGCGCGAGATTGCGCTGCGCCTGACCGAAGGCGCCAGCAGAATGCGCGTGATTCGGCAACTGCTGACCGAGAGCATTCTTCTTTCGTCTCTCGGAGGAGCGCTCGGACTGCTGGTTGCGATTTGGGGAATTCGTTTTCTAACAATGCTGCTCGGCGATAGCTCGGATCTGGGCGCGTTTCGCGCCGAACTGAACTGGCACGTTGCCGGCTTTACCGCGGCGCTGTCGCTGCTCACGGGCGTGTTGTTTGGTCTTGTGCCCGCGCTGCAATCCACGAAACTGGACCTGGTTACGGCGCTGAAAGAGACGCGCTGGCAACAGCCGCGGCCTCGGCATGGCTCCGGTCTGGGACTCGGCCTTTCCGGTCTTTGGGCGAGCTTGAGTTCCATCAGCTTGAGTCAGGTGCTGGTAGCCGGGCAAATCGGCTTATCGCTTCTAATCCTGGTCGCCGCCGGACTTTTCCTGCGCACGCTCTCCAATCTCGAATCGGTCAACGTGGGGTTCAACCGCCAGAACTTACTTCTCTTCGAGTTGAATGCCCGGCAGTCCGGGCATCACGATGGGGAGATCAATGACTTTTACAACGACCTACGGGAGCGGTTCGCCACGATCCCAGGAATCGTGAGCGCCGGTCTTGCCAGAGGCTCGATGATCGGCGGTGAAGACCAGATGCCGATCGGTCTGCCAGGCGGACAGCCAGACATCAACAACCGCTACCTCACCGTAGGCCCGCGATTCCTGACCACCATGCAGGTTCCCATTCTCATCGGCCGCGACATCGACGAGCGCGATCGGACCACTTCGCAGGCGGTTGCTGTCGTCAATGAGCAGTTCGCGAAGACTAATTTTCACGGCGAAAATCCGCTCGGGCACCACGTTATTTTGTGGAAGGGAATCAACGGGGATGTGGGGCGAGACATGGAAATCGTCGGCGTGGCTAAGAATGCGAGTTACGGCAACCTGAAGCGAGACATCCCGCCGGTCATCTACCTCCCGTTCAATCAAGGAATTCCGCTGCCCAACGAGATGATGTTTGCGCTGCGCACCACGGGCGACCCCCTGGTCTTCGTGAATACAGTTCGCGAGATCGTTCATCAAGCCGACTCCCGTTTGCCGGTCTCGCATGTGCGAACGCAACAGGCTGAGATCAACGATCAAGTGCGTCCTGAAACCATACTCGCCGAACTCTGCACAGCCTTCGCGATCCTGGCGCTAACCATTGCCTGTGTGGGACTTTACGGAACAATCTCCTACACCGTGGCGCGGCGCACCGGCGAAATCGGGATTCGTATGGCCCTGGGGGCGCAACGCGGCCCGGTGCTCTGGATGGTGCTGCGCCAAGTGATCGTGCTGGCAGCAGTTGGCTTGGCAGTCAGCCTTCCGATTGCACTCGGAACTTCGAAGTTTGTGGAATCTTTCCTGTTCGGGATGAAGCCCAATGATCCGCTGGCTCTAGCCGCGGCGGTAATGATCCTGCTACTGGCGGCGCTTCTGGCTGGTGGCCTGCCGGCGCGCCGCGCAGCTCACGTCGATCCCATGACGGCACTGCGGCATGAGTAAGGAGCGCGTGACGGTGCTATGATCTGTGGTCTAGCCGCAATTCATGCGAATTAGACCCATTCTCCCCATCGCGCTGGCGGTTGTAAGTATTGCCGCAGCGATTACTCTGACGGTCCAACTCCGAAAGCACGCCCCACCCGAACCGGCTCGACTTCTGCCCGGGGCGGACGCTTTTCTATACGCTAACTTTGGTTGGGTACGGAAGCTGAGCAGCGCGCCGTTTCCCGCCGCGTCGCATGATGCCGAATACGAGCGGTTCATTCAGGAGACCGGCTTCGACTTCGAGCGCGACCTCGATTCCGTCGCCTTCGCCGTGCACTATCCGGCCAGCTGGCCCGGTGGAGGTACGGGCGGGACCGCGCCAGAGCCGCGTTTTTCCGAGGTTTTGGCTGGCAAGTTCGATGGCGCACGGCTGGCTGCCTACCTGAAGCGCACGGCGCAGTCGGTCGAAAATTACAACTCGGTCGATATCTTCACGATTTCGATGTACGGACGGTCCTTCCGCGTCGCGATCCTGGGCGTGGACATAGTCGCGGCTTCGAACCATGACGATCCGGCGGTTATCCGCGGCATGGTTGATCGCTCGCGGCGTCTGGCGTCGCCGTTTGGCGGCCCCGCTCTGCTGCGCCGCTATTACAAGCGCGTGCAACTGGCCAGTCCAATTTGGATGGTGGCGCACATCGATCCTCGTTCGCCCGAGTTTGACGGGTGGAAGAACATTTTCTCCAGCCCGACGGACATGGTGATCTCCGCCAGTTACAATCCGCTGCATCTGCCGCTCCGCACGGGTGCACTGCACCTGCGCGCCGAGGCGTGGGCCGGGAACAATGAGGATGCCCGCAATATCACCGATAAGGTAACGGCCTACCTGTCGATGTTTCACAGCGCCGAGATATCAGTAGGATCGCAAGGTGCCGACGCCGACGTAAAAGCTCTTTTCGACAGCTTCCAGGTCCGCCAGGAAGACAGCCGGGCGGTGCTCTATGCCACCGTACCCACCAGCGTTTTCCGCAAGCTCCTGGAATCGCCCGCGTCCGGACCCGCCGCGGGAGCGCCTGCGGTATCGACGCAACCCGCTAAATCGCACTGAATCAAATCGCTCCAATCGGCCCGTTACATCCTGCAACTTAATCCGCCCTGGCACGTCTTAACTCTGACGAACAGTCCCAACAGGTACAATAAGCGCTGATGTCGAGCCTTCCACTTCCGCTAGCCGCGTTCTTCGCCGGCCTGATTTCGTTCTTGTCGCCGTGCGTGCTGCCCTTGGTTCCGGGATACATTTCCATGATCTCGGGCGCGGGGCTCGAAGAACTGAAATCGCCGCAGGCGCAGCTCATGCGCCGGGTCATGATCAACTCGATCGGATTCATCCTCGGTTTCAGCGTGGTGTTCGTGACTCTGGGCGCGATCTCGTCGGAGATTGGGCAAGTGGCGGCGCGTTACAAGCACACACTCTCGGTCGTGGCCGGCGTGGTCATCATCATCTTCGGCTTGCACCTCACCGGAATCTTCAAGATCAAGGCGCTCTACGCGGATACGCGCCTGCACGGCGTGAAGGCCGGTACCACGCCGGTCGGCGCGTTCGTCATCGGATTTGCCTTTGCTTTCGGCTGGACGCCCTGTCTGGGACCGATTCTCAGCGCGATCCTGGCTCTGGCCAGCGAGCAGGACACTCTGGTCAAGGGAGTTATCCTGCTGGGAGTTTATTCCTTGGGCCTGGCTGTGCCGTTTCTGCTGACTTCGCTGTTGATGGAGCGCTTTCTGAAGTTTTACAGCCGCTTCCGTTCGCACATGCATGCTCTCGAAGTGGCCTCGGGCGGCTTGCTCATCGCGCTCGGGATTCTGCTGGTGATAGGGCGCTTCACGTTGATTTCGAATTGGCTATCATTTCTGAACCGCTTTGCGCTCTAATGTCGAGGAGGACGTGATTATGTCCGTGCCGGAAAAATCTGACGGGATACCGGGTGAGAAATCTGAAGGCGCCGGGATTCCGCAATCGAATGTCGACGCTGGTAAGCTCTCGGTCCCGCCTGGCGGCCAGGCAGGGAATCGCAGTCCGCTGGCGCTGGTCGTCCTAGCAGTAGTTATTTCGGGGATGCTTTATTTCGGTTATCACCAGGCTCGACGTTCATCCTCGGCCTCTCTCCATGCGGTCGGCGCGAACTCCGGAAGCTACGGAGCCAAATCTTCGATTGCGCCTGATTTCACTCTGGTTTCCCTCGAAGGCAAGAGCATGCGGCTCTCCGACCTGCGCGGCAAGGCCGTGCTGCTGAACTTCTGGGCGACGTGGTGCGGCCCGTGCAAGATCGAGACTCCCTGGCTCGTGGAATTGCAGAACCAGTATGGACCCGAGGGGCTGCAGGTCGTCGGGGTCGAGGCAGGTGATGATGACAAGGAAGACATCGCCAAGTTCGCAAAAGAGATGGGAATCAACTATCCCCTCCTGATCGGCAAGGAAGCTGTGAGTGACGCTTACGGAGGCATTCCCGCTATGCCCGAGACTTTTTTCATCGGTCGCGACGGCAAGATTGTAGATAAGATTCTCGGCCTGAGAGGCAAAGCCGAGATTGAGGATGCGATCAAGAAAGCGCTGAACACGGAACCGGCTACGAATCCGGCTGCCTCGACAGCAGCGGCGATGGCGGAGCCTCAGAAGTGACAATAGAAAAGCACATGGCTATCGCTCTACTATTCCTTTGTTCTTTAGTGATCGAATCATGATGATTTCGCGCGGGCAAAAGTCGGGGCTGGTGCTCTATCTGGTCCTGTCAGCGTGCACGGCCGCGGCGCAAGGCGGAAGGGCCCCGTCGGTCACGGTCGAACCCGTGCCGCTGGTCACGGCTCCTCGCGCGACGCAGACCATGGTGGATCTGAATTTCCGAGTCGCCCGCGGATTTCACATCAATTCCAACACGCCGAAATCGGAGTTCCTGATCCCCACCAATCTGAAGATGGATTTGCCTACCGACATTATTCTGGGCAAGATCGATTATCCCGCGGGCACGGACATGAGCTTTCCGTTCTCACCCGATGAGGCGCTAAACGTCTACAACGGAGATTTCACGGTTACCGTTGCCGTGCATCCGCTGCACTCGGTGGTCCCGGGAAAATACATCATGCATGGCGTGCTCCGCTTTCAAGCCTGCGACAACGCGCAGTGCTTTCCGCCGAAAACTCTGCCGGTGAGTTTTGAAGTGAAGGTAGTGAAAGAACCGGCAGGTCCCCACCACAATCCCGCGCAAAGCCCGCACGTGCACAACTAGGCCTTCCTGAGAGCCCTTAACCGCAAAGCACGCAAAGAAAATTCGTGCGCGCTGCTTCTAATTACGATTTTCTTCTTTGCGATCTATGCGGCTTTTCTTTGCGGTCGTCGCGGTTAAAAGCTGTTGATGTCGCGTCGTTTTGACTAGCAGTCCGCTGCGCACCTAAGATTCTCTTCGATGAGACGCCTTCTTTGCTGCTTTGTTCTATTGCTATATCTATGCGTCTGCCTGGCGGCGCAACCTTCTTCGTCACCGGCTGTGATCATTCACAACGTCACCGTCGTTGATGTAACAGGCGGTGCGCTTCTGTCGCATCGCACAGTCCTGGTCCGCGACGGAAAGATTGAAGACATCGGCGATTCCAGCCTGGGATTCGGAACCAAATTGAAGGGCACCCACGTGAACGGCACCGCCAAGTTTCTGATTCCTGGCCTTTGGGATATGCACGTCCACATGGCGTTTGGCGATTGGTTCCCGCGAGGGAAGGAAATCACGCCGCCCTTGTTCGTGGCCAATGGGATCACCGGCGTACGCGACATGGGTGGCGAACTGGATGTGCTGCAACAGTGGCGCAAGGAAATTTCCGCAGGAACGCTGATCGGGCCGCGTATGGTGATCTCCGGCCCCATGCTCGATGGGCCGCAGCCGCGCTTCCCAAGTTCCATTGCGATCAAAACGCCTGAAGACGGACGCCGCGCCGTCGATGATCTCAAGGCTCGTGGCGGCGATTTCATCAAGCTGCAATCGCTCATTCCGCGCGAGGCTGTTTTCGCGATTGCCGACGAAGCGAAGAAACAAGGCATCTCATTCGTTGGCCACGTGCCCGATTCGGTGCGCGCCTCCGAGATGTCGAATGCTGGGCAAAAAAGTTTCGAGCATCTGATCGGGATATTCGAGGGCAGCTCACCGCTCGAAGATGAATTCATCAAAGGCGCAAAAAGCGAGAGCAAGTTTCTCTCGACTTACGACCCAACGCGGGCGGCTGCGCTCTTTACCCTGCTGGCAATGAATCACACCTGGCAGTGCCCGACTCTGGTGTGGGAGCGCGGCGGAAATCTTATCGAGCTAACCGACTTCGCGCACGATGCGCGGGCAAAGTATGTGCCAGCATATTGGAAGGATGTCACCTGGAAGAAGTTTACGGAAGAAATCGAGCACGACTTCAACAGCGACGATCTGGCCACCCGGAAAAAGTTCGTTGCTAAAGAACTCGAAGTGGTGAACGCCATGCACCGTGCCGGGATTCCATTTCTGGCCGGAACCGATACGCCTCCCGGCGTTTACGTCTTTCCCGGTTTCAGCCTGCATGAAGAGTTGCAACGCTTCGTCGCCGCCGACTTCACTCCGCTCGAAGCACTGCAGACCGCGACACTGAATCCGGCAAAGTTTCTGGGGATGGAGGATCGATTGGGCACGATTGAGAAAGGCAAGTTGGCCGATTTAGTCCTGCTCGACGCGAATCCGCTGGAAGACATTCGCAATACGCAGCAGATTGCCGCCGTAGTCGTCAACGGCCGCTACCTGTCACGAAAGGATTTGGACACGATGCTGGCAAGAGTGGAGGAGGCGGCCAGCAGGAAGTAAAATGCGCGGCGACTGCCAGTTACTACTGAGCGAGATCAGGAGCCTTTAACCGCGAAGGCCGCTAAGAAGAGCCGCAAGATCGCGAAGAAAACAAGTTCGTACAGAGGAAACGTCCACGAAAAGCAGCAATCGGGTTCTTCTTGGCGTGCTTCGCGGCTTTTCTTAGCGTCATTTGCGGTTAAAGGCTCTTAAGAGTGAGTCATCGGATGCCAGCATCTCAGTCGGTGCGTGGCGTTGCGCTGGCGAGTGCGAGGATCGCTCCGCCAAACAGCAGCGTGTCGAAAAAGTAGTTGAGCCCCTCAACTTTGACCGCGGTGCTTGGGTCGGCTAGCGACGCGATCAGAACTGGCCCATACACGAACAACACCAAGAGCAGAATCCAGGCCCCGAGATAACCTGCCGCCATCCGCGTCTTCTTCGCCAGCAGGATGAAGAGGCCGGCGACCACGAGAATTGCGGCCGTCAGATAGCCGATGATCAGGCGGCCCGGAATCCATTCGGGCATCAGTTTTTCGAGCGGCACTCCGGGCATTCCCAACGGGTGCAGAAAAGTCTCTACGCCGTAAAAGACAGCGGCGATCCCGATTAACACGCGGCCCACGAGTATGAGCCTGCTTGCGCTTTGCTCATGGCCATCTGCGCGGAGTGCGCCTGCAGCAAGCAGCCAGCCTCCGCCCCCGAACGCCAATTCGCGGAGAAGGAGCGTCCATCCAAACCTGTTTCCGGGAGTGGCGAGAGCTCCCGGGATATCCATCATCGCCACAAAAAGAAACATCATGATCCCGAACAGCAGCCCGGACCAGCGCACTTGAATTCTTGTAGCAATGCTCAAAGCCGCGGCCACATGCGCGAAGCCAACGAGGTAAGTCCAGAACAAATGCCACGGCACAAACGAAGGTACGCCTTGCTGGATGAATTGGGCGGCCGAGAGATGCTCCGCGCCGAAGGCTGCCAACGAGATAGCGAAACACAAATTGCTCAAGGCTACGAACTTGTCGAGGCCGCGGGCTTCTGCGACATTGGTCTTCGCAGCCCACAGCGCAATCAGCAAAAAGGCGATGCCGGCGCTGGTCATCGAAAACGCAGTGCGGGAAAACTCAAGAAAGGCGAGGAGAATGGTTGAGTGCATGGGGATGTTCACGCGTCAGGGCTCGTGCTCAAAATAAGAGCATGCTTTCCAACGCCGATTGGGAAAAGATTGTACTACGACGAGTTGCCCCAAGACCTGCCATGCTGAGCGGAGTCGAAGCATCCCTATAAACCATTTCGGGTTGCGTATTCCAAAGTGTGATCCTCTACCGGCTGATTTAGCGACGCAAGGCGGCGCGAAGCATGACAGGGGCGGGGGATAAAGCTCAGCGACTCGGATGCCGATAGACACGTCAGAGCTGGACAGGCAGACGTGCCAACCCCGATTGGGATTTACGCTCGGGTTTCATTTTTGGAGGATCTCACAGAATCGTAAACAGTTCCTGCCGTAGCCGTTCCACAGGCTCCCTGTAGCCTCTCTTCCAAGCCTGAAAGGGCTGCCAGAAACGGAAGAATCTCGCACGTGCGAACGGTCGAAAGACAATCACCAGAGGATTAAACTCACGACCGCCTCCGAACGAGTGGAAGACAGAGACCGGCAATGACAGCCGCGACCATCGTTTTCGCTCTGACCAGTTCAAGACGAAGGCTCTCGGTTCCACAAGTGGCAAAACTTGCGTAGTCATGTATTCATGCCATATCGGGCTGTCCGAGTAAACAAGTAGAATGTCCGTACCTCTTGGCACCCATAGCGCCCACACGAGCGCGTACAAAGCTGCTCGATGTGCAAGGCCCAGAGTTAGTGCGATCAGAGCTAACGGCAGGACAATCGGCAGCACGACTACAACGGCGGCTGCCCGCAAAATTGATCGTGAGGATTTACCTCTTTGTTGTGTCATTGCCGCTTCCTAACTTTGGCCGACTAGCCTTTCTGTTTCTTCTCGACCCTCGCCCAGGTATCTTTCAGCGCCACTGTTCGGTTGAAAACCGGCTTTCCCGGTTTCGAGTCGGGATCCGCGCAGAAATATCCCAGGCGCTCGAACTGATAGCGGCTGCCGGCTGCGGCATTCGCTAGCGACGGCTCGACTTTGGCGTCGGCGATTACCTCGAGCGAGTGTGGATTCAGATTGTCCAGCACGTCGTGATCATCTTCCACGTCGCCGGGGTTTTCTTTCGTGAACAGGTGTTCGTACATCCGTACTTCGGCGTCGACCGCATGTGCGGCCGACACCCAGTGGATCGTTGACTTCACCTTACGTCCGTCGGGCGAGTTGCCGCCGTGCGAGGCTGGATCGTAAGTGCAGTGCACTTCAACAACTTCGCCCTTGTCGTTTTTCACCACGCTGGTGCAGGTGATGAAGTATCCGTAGCGCAGCCGAACTTCGCGACCCGGCGTGAGCCGAAAATATTTCGGCGGAGGCACTTCGCGGAAGTCGTCCTGCTCGATATAGAGCACACGTGAGAACGGCACTTTGCGCGACCCGGCGCTCTCGTCCTCCGGATTATTGGTCGCGTCCATCTCCTCGACCTGATTCTCAGGATAGTTATCGATCACCACCTTCAGCGGCCGCAGCACGGCCATCACGCGCGGCGAGCGCTTATTCAAATCTTCGCGCACGAAGTGTTCGAGCATCGCCAGTTCGACGCTGCCGTTGGTGCGCGAGACACCGGCTGCGGCCACGAAGTGGCGAATCGCTTCGGGTGTGTATCCACGGCGGCGCAGGCCACGCAGCGTCGGCATGCGCGGATCGTCCCAGCCGTTGACGCGGCCCTGCTCGACCATCTGCCGAAGCAGGCGCTTCGACATCAGCGTGTAGGTCAGGCTGAGGCGGTCGAATTCAATCTGCTGCGACGGAAAGATTCCCAGCTGCTCGATGAACCAGCGGTAAATCGGCTGATGGTCGGCAAATTCGAGCGAGCACATCGAGTGCGTAACCTTTTCGAGCGAATCCGACTGCCCGTGCGCGTAGTCGTACATGGGATAGATGCACCACTTGTTGCCCGTGCGGTGATGCTCGGCATGCAGAATGCGATACATGACGGGATCGCGCATGTTGAGGTTCGGCGAACTCATGTCGATCTTCGCCCGCAGAACCCGCGAACCGTCGGGAAATTCTCCGGCCTTCATGCGCTCGAACAGGTTCAGGCTCTCTTCGACTGGACGGTTGCGGAATGGACTGTCTTTCCCTGGCTCGGTCAGCGTGCCGCGATGCTTGCGAATCTCGTCAACTGAAAGATCGTCAACATACGCCTTCCCATCTTTGATCAGCTTGATCGCCCATTCGTAGAGCTGCTCGAAATAATCGGAGGCGTAGTAGAGGCCGTCCCACTGGAAGCCGAGCCACTTCACGTCGGCCATGATGGAGTCGACGTATTCCGTATCTTCCTTCTCGGGATTGGTGTCGTCGAAGCGCAGGTTGGTCTTGCCACCAAATTCGGCCGCGAGTCCGAAGTCGAGGCAAATCGCCTTGGCGTGACCGATGTGGAGATATCCGTTGGGCTCGGGAGGAAAGCGAGTCTGGACGCGGCCGTTGAACTTGTTGGTTTTAAGGTCGTCAAGAATAATGTCGCGGATAAAGTTGGAAGGACGAGGCTCGGGCGCAGCGTTTTCGCCCGTTTTCGCCTCGGCGGTTGACGGATTCATGCTTTGATCTTACCGCAACGAAACGATTGCCGGCGCTCTGCCCTCGTCAGTCAGATTCCTTTGTCATCCTGAGGGCCGCGTTCTTTGCGGTCTGAAGGTTCTACGCAATTCGCAGCGGTTGCATGGGTCCTTCGCTTTGCTCAGGATGACACCGTAAATCAGGTTGAATCTTTCTAGCCCACGCGCCGCAGTCGGCGGATCGCCAGTGCCGTAAAAAGAATCGTTACTCCCGCCAGCGCCGCGAAATACAAGACCACGCCGCCGTGACTCGATGGTCCCGTCGCTCCGATCGCAAGCTGATCGAGGCTGGGAACTCGCGCCATTCGTAACGCCAGCTTGTCGAGATAGAACGCCGGCGATGCAAACTCGAGCGGCTGCACCGACATGGGCAGTGGATAGAACAGGCCGCCCAGGTGCATGAATGGCAGATACGCGAGATTCGCAAAGGCCGGAGCGCTCTTGGCCGACGCGCGTGTGCCGATGAACAGTCCCACAGCACAGAACGGCAGCGAGCCCAGCATGTCGAGCAAAGAAATCCCGGCATACTGGCCAGCACTGAGACCGGGATGCCCGATGACAACAGCCGCGATCATCAAGGTAACCATCACGATTCCCGCAAACAGCATGGCCATCACCATTTTCGATAGAAGATAGGCAGCCGGCGGCATGGGGAGCGCGCGTTTGAGGGTGAGCAATCCCTGTTCGCGTTCGGCGGCGACAAACATCCCGAAGCCGAACATGCCCGGGCCCATCACGCCAAACACGGCCCAGTTTGCGAACATAATTTTGGCCACGGTCAGGTCTCCTTTGCTCATGCTGCCGGCGAGGAAAACTCCAAACAGCACGTAGAGGACAATCGGCAGCAGTAGAAATGGAATCGCGAACGCCGGCGCCCGCAGCGCGCGCAAACATTCAAACTTTATTTCCGTGAAGTAAGCAAGCCGCAGGCGCCGTCTCGACATGGTCGTGCTACGGGCTACATTATTTTCGACGGCAAAGGTAATGGCACTCATGATGCAACCTCCTGGGTTTCCTGAGTGAGTTCAGTGAAGGCTTCGGCCAAACCAGCGCTGTGGACCTCCAGATCCTGAAAATCGGCGTCGGCTGCGGCCAGCCGCTTGACCACGTCTTCGGCATTGCTGGTTGTGATCCGCAACCGTCCGCGCTCGTGGCTGACGCTCTGGACGCCCGGCCACGAGGCAATCAACTCCGCGGTAAGCGTGGTCGAGCATGTAATGCGTTTGTGGCCGACGATGGCGCGCATCTCGCGTACTGTGCCGGATGAGATGACGCGCCCCTTCGCCAGCACGAGTACACGATCCGCTAGAGATTCGGCTTCTTCCAGATAGTGCGTGGTCAGGACGATCGAAACTCCGTCGTGAACCAATTGCCGCAGCATGGCCCACATCAGCGTTCGCGATTGAATGTCGAGTCCCACGGTGGGCTCATCGAGAAACAGCAAGCGCGGACGTCCGCAAACTGCCATGGCAAACTGCACCTGGCGCTTTTGTCCGCCGGAGAGTTTGCCGTAAGGCTTCGAAGCGAACACCGTGGTGTGCGTCATCTCCATGGCTGTCTCGGGCAAGACCGGGTCGGGATAGTAGCTGGCCACGAGTTCAATATGTTCGCGGACGCGCAGTTCCGAGGCCAGAGCAACCTCCTGCATCATCACGCCAATATTGCGTCGGGCATCAAGCATCAGTGGAGAATGTCCGAAGAGATGGACCGAGCCTGCGTCCGGTTGCTGCAAGCCAAGCAACAGTGAAATCGCAGTCGACTTTCCAGCGCCGTTGGGGCCGAGGACGGCCAACAACTCTCCGGGCTTCACCTGGAAGTCAATCGCATCAAGGGCGACGACGCTGCCAAAGCGTTTGCTTACTCCTCGCAGTTCAGCAAGATAGTTCTCATTCATATGAATTCCTCGCAAGGTCTTTCAAAGCACACATTCCCCTGTCCGAATCTGCGGCAGGCACAGATCGTCAGCATTTCTTCGACTTGATCGCAGGATGTTTACCTAGAACATGCGCAATAACGCCGGACCGCAGGCGTGCGATGCCCGCTTGCGAAAATGCCGCATCAACTGCCAGGCCTGAAAGACTCCCGCGATGCATAGGCCAAGCCAGGTAGCCGCGAGAGCCAGCAGGACCGATACATTCACCCAGGTCGCTACGTGATCCAGTTGCGCCGCCTTCTGGGCCGAAATTGCGACCGACCTGGCGACTACAACAAAGGGATGCCACTCTCCGCTCGGCGTTGAGCCCGCGGCATTGATCATGAAGTTCAAAACAATCAGGGTGACTGCGGTCGTGGCCAACCGCGCTGCAGGCGGCAGCCATGTCCATTGCGGACGTATCAGGCTGACGCACTGACGGACCAGGCCTGCCAGTGAAAGCAGGATTATCGCCAGGTAAAAGCTATGCCACATCGGCGCTGGCTTCAGAAAAGCTGCAGCGGGACCGAAAATCAGGAAAGGATATTGCGGAAGCGCCAAAAGCCAGAGCAATCCCACCACCCCGCAAATCAGTTCAAAAACAGTCTGCGTCCGCGACGGCAATTGCTCTTGTTTCGGTGCCGGGGGCAGCGAATGCAGACTCCACTTATCGAACATCTGCAGGTGGGCCTCGGTGCGCTCCAGTATGGCGAATATGAGCGTGATGATCCCGGCAGAGATGAACTCGGCAGTCCAGAGCGTCGAGATCGTTTGGGCGAACGCTCCCCAACGATTCGTCGCCGATAAGATCATTGCCGGCCCTACGATCACAACAAATACCGGCACTAGACTCCAAAGAAGCACCAACTTCAGCACAAACTGATAAATGGGAAACAGCGCCGGGCCAATCAGTTGGGTCTGCGGCCGGTAGCGGCTGGCCACCAGAATCGGGCTGCCGCACTTCCGAAGAATCACTTCGAGTTCCGCATCGTTCAGCGGGCGGCCCAAGTCCGTTTCGCGATCATCGATCTGCGAATGCAGGTCTGACGACAGTTCGGCGATGATGTCCTGCTGCTGCGCCTTCGGCAGCCAGAACCTTACGGCTTGTAGGTAGCGATCTAGAAGTTCCATAGCTTTGCTCTCAGGATTCCCGTTTCCATACCACTCCGTTGATCTCGCGTGCGTCGTGAACCGTGCTGCGGTGACGACGAATTGAGCGCCGCAGATAGGGCAGGCAATACCAGCCGTAGACCAGGCCCGTGATCCCCAGGTAAAGCCATAGCCATGGTCCGAACAATCCCCAAACCAGCCGCCCGTTCACGGCTTGGGCGAGTTGCTGGCTCTGCGCTCGACTCGGGTCGGCGGGCAGGACCAGCGCGTGAGTTCTGAAAAAGAACATGACGACTGCGCCCCCACAATCAGCCACGAGGCGCGCCATGGGCAGCAGCCAGCTCCAGTCAGGACGAATCACATTTACGGCTCTCTGCCCGGTGCCGATCAGTAGTGCGATCAACACGGGGACGTAGTATTGGTGCCACGCCGGGGTGAGTTTTAACTCCGGTGTCGCAGATCCCAGCACCATCCGCGGGAAGTGCGGAATCAGTAGCCACCACAAAGTCAGCAGACCGCATGCGACGAATCCAGTCGCGGAGTACCATCGCGGCAACGGCAGCAGATGCGCTAGCTCCGCCGGAGGCCACATCCACGAATGCGACAATTTGCGCCCTAAAAATCCGCGCAGAAAATTCAACAGAATGAACACCAGCGTCACGATCACGACTTCCATCAGCATCGGTATCAGAAAGGCTTGAACCGTGAAGGGCATATGGCTGAGGATCAAAACGGCCGCGATGACGACGGCCGCAATCGCCAGATTGACGCTCAGCAAAATCAGATACGCGGGAAACAGTTCCGGACCGATCAGCTCCCACCCAATACTCAAACTCCGCCCAGTCCGCCGATACCGCATCGCAACCGACATCGGGTCGCCCTGCTTCTTGAAGATCGCCATCTGCTCAACTTCGGTGAGTGCGCGCCCCAGCTCAGCCTGCTTGTCCTCGATCTGCGACCGCAGTTCGACCGACAGCTCAGCGATGATGTCGTTCCTGGGCGCTCGCGGCAGATAGCGCTTCACGGCTTTTAGATAGCTGTCGAGAAGTTCCATAACCTATGCCTGGACCCCTTGAAGAATTTTGCCGAGCGACGTGTTGATGCGTTGCCATTCGTCCAACAACTGACCTAGAATCTGCTCGCCAGCCGGCGATAGCCGGTAAAAGCGCTTATTGCGCTTTTCTTCTTCGCGCCACTGGCTGGCCAGCAGCCCTTGGGTCTCCAGCCGCCGCAGCAGGGGATAAAGCGTGCCTTCATCGATCTCCAACCCATCGTCGGCCAGCGCCTTTCTAAGGGTGTAGCCGTACTGCTCGACCCGGAGCTGGGCCAAAACGGCGACGATCAGGCATCCACGCCGCAGCTCTAACTTCAAGTTTTCAAAGACTTCCGGGCTAGCTGTACCAGTCGCCATATAGTATGCAATACACACTGTGTATGACACAGTATCAATTGTCAAGCGTTTTCTTCTGACTGAGGCGGTGGCCAGAAAGTTGGCCACGCGGTTGTACCTGATGTTGCACGAAGACTTGGACGTACGTGCAACTATGTCAGGCCGTCATGCAGGTGAGCCCGCGTCATTCTGTGGCCGGCAGCAAGAGCCCAGCGCTTGAGTGGGCAGCCTGCCTCCCTGAACCGTTGGGGAGATCGAAGTGAGTAATCTTAGCGCTCCGGCCTTCGCCAATCTCGCGTACTTGCCATTCACGCATCTGGGCGGCCTGTTCTATCCGCTGCCCAAGTCAGTGCAACCGCTCGAGTTTGCATCGCCGGCGTTCTATCTCGACAAGCTTGCGTTGCGAGTGGCGCGAGTTCCCAGCCTCGATCAGCTTGCGATCGAAGCAACGGGACCATGAGTCACGGCGGCGCGTCTTGTATTTCGCGGGCGCTGGCGGGAGCGTGCCTTCGTCCATATCCAGCCCATCGTCAGCCAGGGCCATCCGGTAACGTGTAGTCGTGTTGCTCAGTCCGAAGCTGGGCTAGGTAGTTTTTCAAAGACTTCCGGACCGACAGTACTAGTTTCCATACAGTATACAATACACACTGTGTGTGACATAGTAAAATTGTTAAGCATTTCTTGGAAGAGCAGGTCCTTGTCGAATCTGCAAAATTCCTTGGATTCGGCAGAAACGCTTTTACTTGCATCATTTCCGCCGATGGGTGATCATAATATCCGGTTTCCTCCAACCGCCTTCGTACCCCGATTCGGACGGCGAATCACCCTTCCCTGTTTGGGAGCCTTTTCTGCGACTTACATTTCAACCGAACGCCGCCCGTTCAGATAAATACCGTCCGGACATCGACGGCCTCCGAGCCGTGGCCGTTTTGCCGGTGGTATTTTTCCATGCAAAAGTCAGAGGATTCTCAGGCGGATTTGTTGGCGTCGACATTTTCTACGTAATCTCTGGCTATTTGATCACCTCGATCGTCGCCGAGGATGTTGCTCGCGGAAAGTTCTCCTTCGTCTCGTTCTACGAGCGCAGAATTCGTCGAATTTTCCCCGCCCTCTTCGCCGTGCTGTTTTCTTGCGTTCTGGTTGCGTCGGTTCTTTTGGTCCCCAGAGACCTTCTGGCGTTCGGCAAAAGCATGATCGCGGTTGCACTTTTCGCGAGCAACATATTTTTTAAGCGCGAAGCACGCAGCAATGGGTATTTCGATCGAGCGGCAGACTCTCAGGCGTTGTTGCACACCTGGTCATTATCGGTGGAAGAACAGTTTTATCTTTTCTTTCCGACAACGCTTATTTTGCTCGCGAAGTGGAAAAAGGAACGAATAGCCCGGCGCCTGTTGGTCATCGCGATCTTTTCCCTCGTTCTCAGTATCTGGATGACGCGATATAAACCGCATACCGCGTTTTACTCCCTGATTCCACGGGCATGGGAGTTGCTGATGGGCGCTCTCCTGGCAATGAAAGCCCTTCCTCCAATCAGACACCGCTGGCTGCGGGAGCTTTCATCATTCGCTGGATTCTGTCTCGTGCTATTGGCGGTTTTTACTTTTACAAAGGATACAACGTTCCCCGGACTAAGCGCACTACTCCCTTGCGCTGGCGCGTGGTTGATCATTTACTCTGGGGAACGCGGTTCCTCATTCGTGACATCCCTACTTAGCTTCCCGCCACTCGTTTTCATCGGAGTGATTTCCTATTCTTTCTATCTGTGGCATTGGCCGGTCATCGTATTCAGCAGATACTTCTTCACGGCAGATTTGACACGCGTTGCAACCGCGGCGGCGATTGTTGCTTCGCTTGCGGTGGCGTTCTTTTCTTTTGAATTCATTGAAGCGCCCTTCCGAGGACGAGCGAGCCGGATTACCAGACGAACCGTGTTTGTTTGCGGACTTGGGGCGACCACGCTCGCACTCGGGCTTGGACTTGCAATTTACGCATTTCACGGTTTGCCGCAACGTTACGAAACCGCAACCGCGCGATTGATATCAGAAAACACGGCCCGACAGGATGACTTTGAGGAGGTCTGCTCAAATTGGAGAACAGAGGTTCGCAGCGTGAATGACATCACTTTCTGCAAATTGGGCGAACCATCCGTCGCAAAGATTATGTTCTGGGGAGATTCTCACGTTCAGCAACTGTACCCTCGAATAAAACGAATGTATGACAATGGCGAGTTACGTCCCCACGGGGCTGTGCTTGCGATCGCAAATGCATGCTTGCCGGCTGAAGATATGAATACGCTAGGGAAGGGCTTTCATTGCGACTCATTCGCTCATTTCGCCATGATCCGTGCCGAAGAAGCAGATATTGAGACCGTATTCATCGGGTTCAACACCTGGTGGTCTGTTCACGAGGACGTCTGTCCATCGGTGAACGGAAGATGCGTCTCAAGAATTTCTCCGGAAGAAGCGGCGAATCGTTTTCTGCAGGAATTGAGTGATTGCATCATCAGGTTGCGATCGCATGGAAAACGCGTAATCCTTTCCCTGCCTTTTCCTATGTGTGACAAGTCGATCCCAGATGTTGAGATGCACAATGCGATCTTTACGAGGTATGGATTTTCTGAAACTGCTACTGACATCACTCTTCCCAGTCTCCGCGAACGATTAACAGTAGTCGCCAGAAACGCAGGGGCTGACATCTTTGATCCGAGAGAAACCCTTTGCAACCCACGAGGTTGCGTATTCGAGTCGGATGGGGTGTCCATTTACAAGGACGATAATCATATAGCGGCCAGCCAGATCTTCATCTTTGCAGATGACCTCAAGCATGTTTTGCAGGGCAATCTCGCCGCTACTGCAAAGACTGCCGATACAGCGCTACACTGACGAGCCGGCGGCGCTGCACCCACTTTGTACCGAATCACGATAAATGGCGACAATCAAAAACCGGCAACGCTAACCCTAGGTTTTCGAAGACTTCTGTGAGCCGAGTACCAATCGCCCTGATGATGTAGGGGCCATTGCGATTACAGAGAGCACTGTACTTGTGATAACTCAAGAGTATTGTATTCTTGGGTGCTTGTGGGTTTTTTGCCCGTGGTATGCACCTGGCGAAAGAAGACGGGGTCTCCTTGAACCAATGGATCGCTTCGGCGGTCGCACAAAAGGTCGGAGTCGTCGAAACTCCAGCTGATTTCTTCAAGAAGCGGGCGGGAAACGCTACCGGAGCAGGCTTGATGAAGTTTCTGCGTACCGCTCCGAAGGCCGGACCTGAGACGGAACTTTCGCAAAACTGGAAGCGGCACGAACGGGAACGGTACGACTTCAGTCGTGCTGTTAAGCATCTTTGACCGCTCCGGCTTTTAGCCTCTGGGACACGGGAAAGGTGGGAGCTGCAAAACCTCCCGCGAACGTCAGCACGAATTCCCAGCCTTCGAAAATCGCGAAGGCTGGGGCAGCCAATCTCGTGTAGCGCAGGCAAGAAAACAGAGGGTGGGCAAGCCCCCATGGAGCAGCGTTCGTGATTACGCCGCCGGATGCGAAGGACAAGTAGGAATCGAATCGGGAGTGGACTGCGAGGAAACGAGAACGCGCATCAGAAAGACTCTGCCCAGCGGTCGAACTGCCCCACTCAAGCCAAAACCGGGATTGAATGGGGCACCCGGCCAGAGTCCCGAATCGAAAAAGGCGGACTAGGGTCTGATAGCGAGCCAGCGCTAGTCTCTGTATTGACCCGTTACCGTGATTGGAGAGATGATGTTGGCTGCGGTCGGGCCCCTTCGATATCGTCTGAGCGCTCATCCTGCCCGAGGATGGCGCTCCAGCTGAAAAGTCGGGCCGCTTTGGCACCTCGGCCTTAGAACTCATGCCCGAAGTCGGACTCGCTTGCGGTTTCGTGCATCTGGGAGCACACAATGACAACGACTGATTTAGGACGCCGCGCAGGCATGCGTGCGGGCAGATCCGCGCACTTTGTATCAGTATTTCCGGTTCTTTGCATTGTGATGATGATTTCGCTGGTTACGCCGTCGCCGGCACAGACCTATACCGTTCTACACAATTTTGCCGGAGGAACCAGCGACGGGACTTCTCCCTCTGGAATGCTGGTCCAGGACAGCGCCGGCAACTTCTACGGAGTAACCGCCAGCGGCGGCACTTCCAACGCCGGAACAATCTTTGAACTCGCTGCCGCAGGCGCGGAATCCGTGCTGTATTCATTCACGGGCGGCAGCGATGGTGGCACTCCCCTGGCCGGATTGTTTCACGACACCGACGGCACTCTCTACGGCACAACCAGCGTGGGCGGCGATGCCACCTGTAAATGCGGCACCGTCTTCAAGCTGAGTCCTGCCCTGACGCTTACAACATTGCACCGATTCACAGATGCACCGGATGGATCAACTCCCGGCCCGTCAAGCCGGCTGATTTCAGTCGGAGGAGTACTCTACGGCGTCACCAACCTCGGCGGGAACAATGCTGTTTGCTATCCCTATCCGAGTGGCGGCGTGGTTTTCAAAATAACTAAGAGCGGCAAGGAGTCCGTGGTGTATGAGTTCGGGTGTTTTGCCGACGGATTCCGGCCGGTTGGTCTCGTGCGCGATGCCGCCGGCAATATTTACGGCACCTCAATCGGAGGCTTGTCGGGCTGCGGAGCCGTATTCAAGATTGACACCGTCGGCAATTTCACGTTGATCACTGATTTTGGATATCAGAATGGCATCGACCCGATTGGCCATATCCTCGTCGATTCCAATGGCAACATCCACGGGGTTTTGGAATATTCCGGCAATAAGGAATGTGGCGGTGGCGATGGCTGCGGAAGCATATACCACGTATCCCCAGATGGAGCCATTACTAGGATCAGCAGATTCCCACAAGGAGGTGGCGGAAACCCGCGGGCCGGTCTCGTCGATATCGGTGGCAATCTCTATGGGACGACTCAGTTAGGCGGCAGTTCCTCCAACTGCGACGGAGGTTGTGGTGTCATCTACAGACTTGACGGGAAGAGCCAGTACTCGGCGCTGTTTTCTTTCTCCGGTGCCGACGGCGCCAATGGTGGCGAGCTGCTAAAGGGACCCGACGGGAGCCTCTATGGAACAACCTCTGCGGGTGGAACCGGCTCTTGCACCGGCACCCCGAGCGGTTGCGGAGTAATCTTCAAATTTACGCCGTAGACGCAGCCTTTGCAGTCAGACCTTGAACGTGGTTGGCCTTATCCCACCGAACACTTGACGTTCGCAGACGCCGTACACTACCCACTGGCAATACCCTCTATACGCCGGGTGCCCCATCCAAGCCCGGTGTTGGCTTGAGTGGGGCAGTTCAACAGCCGATCCGAGGAGATTTCGGACAGATACAATTTGAGGCAAACAAAAGGGCGCGATTACTCGCGCCCTAATTCATCCCTAACTTGTCACTGCTAACTCAGTCCCTTACCCCATCCATAAACGCCCGCAGCTTGCGCGACCGCGACGGATGCCGCAGTTTCCGCAGCGCTTTGGCTTCGATCTGGCGGATGCGTTCGCGGGTGACGGCGAAGCTCTGGCCGACTTCTTCCAGAGTGTGCTCGCTGCCGTCTTCAAGGCCGAAGCGCATTTTGATTACCTTTTCTTCGCGCGGAGTCAACGTGCGCAGGACCTGTCCTGTCTGGTCCTTGAGGTTCACGTTGATCACCGCTTCGGCGGGCGAGACTACGGCGCGGTCTTCGATGAAGTCGCCCAGATGCGAATCTTCCTCTTCGCCGATCGGCGTTTCGAGGGAGATCGGTTCCTGCGCGATCTTCAACACTTTCCGTACTTTCGCTACCGGAATATCCATGCGCTTGGCGATTTCTTCCGACGTAGGTTCGCGTCCCAGTTCCTGCACCAGTTGCCGCGAGGTACGGATCAGCTTGTTGATCGTCTCGATCATGTGCACCGGGATACGAATCGTACGCGCCTGATCAGCAATTGCACGAGTGATCGCCTGCCGAATCCACCACGTGGCATACGTCGAGAACTTATATCCGCGGCGGTATTCGAATTTGTCGACGGCCTTCATCAGTCCAATGTTGCCTTCCTGAATCAGGTCGAGGAATTGCAATCCGCGGTTGGTGTATTTCTTGGCAATTGAAACCACCAGGCGGAGATTCGCCTCGATCAGCTCGCGCTTGGCGTGCTCGGCGTCCATGTCGCCCGAGATGATCTCGCGCTGCGTGCGCTTGAGTTCGGCGAAGGACACTCCGGTTTCAAGTTCGAGTTTTTCGACCTCGCCACGAATGGCGCGGGCCTGCTTGCGATACTCTTTTTTCTGTTCTTCGCTGCGGGTGGCATCGGCTTTGCGCTCCAGGTTCTGCACCTGGCGGTCGAGCGACCGCATGCCGTCGACGGTCTTGTTCAGGCGTTCAATCAGCCGCTTGCGTTCGGCGTTGGTGAAGCCCAGCTTGCGCACCGCTTTGGAAGTGGCAACGATGGCGCGAGCCAGCTTGCGGCGCGCCCGCCGATGATCCTTCGGTTTCTTTTTCTGCGAGACTTCCCTGTATTTCTCCTCGAGCACCGTGGCCTTTTTGTAGAGCTTGGCCATGTCGTCGATCTTGCCCGTGAATTCGTTCAGGCGATTCTGCAGGATCTCGTCGGTGATCTCCTCTTCGTCGAACGTGACCACTTCCTTGATGGAGCGCACGTTCTTCTTGAGGTCTTCGCCCAGAGTCAGGAGCTCATGGATCACGATCGGCGACCGCGACAGCGCCTTGAGCACGCGTAGTTGCCCGCGTTCAATGCGCTTGGCGATTTCGACTTCGCCTTCACGCGTCAGCAACGGGACGGTTCCCATCTCGCGCAGATACATGCGGACGGGATCGTTGGTTTTTTCCAGCGCACCCGGAGTGAGGTCGAGTTCGACATCCTCCGACTCTTCGCCTTCTTCAAATTTCTTGTCGAGCGCGGACGAAGGCATTTTCGGGCCTTCGAGCACGTCGATGCCCTGCGTACCAATGGTGGTGAGCAGATCGTCCAGGTCTTCGGGACTATGCACGTCCTGAGGGATAAGATCGTTTACTTGGTCGTAGGTGAGATATCCCTTTTCTTTACCTGTGTCGATCAGCTTTTTTATGTCGTCGTATTTATCTTCAAGAGCCAAGGAGTATCCTCAAACTGCAATGTTTCCGCTCCACAGGAGCGTGTGATAAAGTTCCGGAAAAGGGTGGGAATCTGGGGTGGTGCGGGTATTGTGCATCTAGCACAAACTTACAGAGCTTAGCACATAAGTGCTGTCACGTCTATCGTTTGCCCGCCATGTCCCGGTTCGGAGTCCCTGGTTCCGCCGCTATCTTCAACTTGCCTAAATACTTAGATGGTTCTGCAAAGCTATTTGTTTCAAGCACTTTTCTTCTTTTCTGAGGCATTCTTGAAGCTGTCCTCAGCCAGGCTGGGATCGCGCAGCGCCCGGCTGATGTGTTCGAGTTCAGCCAGAAGCTCGCGCAGGCGATCTCTGTCGGTGGCGACGCCGGGCTGTTTGAGTTCGTGTTGTAATGCCTCCTGTCGACGCCGGTGGTGAATGCGGCGCAGCGCGCGGACCGCTGCCTCGAGGACTTCCGCCGTCAGTTCCTCATCTTCTTTCAGCAGGATCCACGCCAGCATTCGTCGATCGCTCTCGGTCGCTGGTATTTCCAGTACATCGGCAACTTCGGGTCCGGCGTTGAGTAAGGATTCGGCGAGCGATTCGGTCGCTAGCCCGCGGTGCAGGGCTTCGTTCTGGAGGACGAATTGGGCCTGGCGGGCGGGATCGAATTCTTCTTCTGCGCCATCGCGCATAGAGATGCGTTCGGCGTCAGGTTGCATCTGACGGGCCGAACCCAGGGCGCGGATCAGAATCTTCTCGGCGTCGGTCACCTGCGCTTCCACGGGAGCTTTCACCGCTGCCGCCGAGCGCGTGCCGGCGGCGTGACGCAACTCCTGCCGGAGCACTGCCGAGTCGATGGCCAGCTTCTGCGCGGCTTCGTGCGCGACTTCGTCGCGGACGATTCGGCTTGGGATTCTTTGAATGTGCGGCAGCAGATAATTCACCGCTTTCACTTTGCCTTCGGCGCTGCGTACAGGGAATTGTCCGCGGGCGCGATCGATCAAGTAGTCGAAATATTTTTGCGAATGGCGGAGCGCTTCTCCGTAGGCTTCTTTGCCTTTGCGGCGGATGTAGAGGTCGGGATCGAATCCCTGCTCGAGGGTCAGAACTTTGATCTGAAATTCTTCTTCGATCAATAGTCCGAGGGTGCGCTCGGTGGCTTTCGCTCCGGCCGTGTCAGGATCGAAGTTCACGACTACGTTCTTGCTGAAACGGCCTAGCAGCTTGGTCTGCAGCTCGGTGAAGGCCGTGCCCGAGCTGGCAAGGACGTTGTGAAATCCGGCGGCGTAGACGGAGATGCAATCCATCTGGCCCTCGACCAGGATGGCGTAATCGAACTTACGCACCCATTCTTTCGCGAGATCGAGATTGAAGAGCACGCGTCCTTTGGAGTAGATCGCGGTCTCGGGCGAGTTGAGATATTTGGGTCCGGATTTTTCATCGGTAGCGAGAGTGCGTCCGGTGAATGCGATTACTTTTCCAACTTCGTTCGCGATGGGAAATATTACGCGGTTGCGGAATTTGGAGTACATTGCTGCGGTCTTTGGTCGTTGGTCTTTGGTCGTTGGCGCCGCATCCGTTGAGTCGACCCGGCCAGTTGCTTCCCCTTCATCCGCATGGTCATCATTCGCATTGTCATCCCGAGAGGAGCGGGACGACCCGCTCGCGGGTCGTTCGGCGGAGTCGAGGGACCTGCTTTCCTGTGCGCTGCCACCTGGCGCCGGGGAGCTTTCCTTCCACGAAAACAGGCCACTTTCGCGCAACAACTCTTCATCGAACTCTCCGCGCAGGCGGTCGCGCAGCAGGAAGCCGGAATCCGGCGCGTAGCCGATGCGGAAGCGCGCGATCATCTCGTCGTTGAGCCCGCGTCCGGCAAGATATTCTCGCGCCCGCGCTCCCTCGGGACGGCGCAGGCACTCCTGAAAAAACGCGACGGCGCGCTCGTGCACGTCGAGCAGGCGTCCGCGGAGGCGCGCTTCCTTGGCTTCGCCAGGAGTCGAATATGCAGCCTTGGGGAGAGGAATGCCGAGCTTCTGCGCGACCAGCCGGACGGATTCAGGAAACGTAATGTTCTCGATTTTCTGGACGAAGCTGAAGACGTCCCCGGAGACGCCACAGCCGAAGCAGTGAAAGAACTGCCGCGTGGCGTGCACCGAAAACGATGGCGTCTTCTCGCCGTGAAACGGACACAGCCCGGCAAAGTTCTGAGCCCCGGCCTTGCGCAACTTGACATAGTCGCCAATGATGCGGACGATGTCCGCCTGCTGCTTGACGGTGTACGCGAAATCGCCAGGATTCGACATCTGAGGGCAGAGTTCTCCGTAGGAATTGTGGGCTAAAAAGGGGCTGAGTTGAATATAGCGGATGCGGAATGTTGTGGAGAAACTGTGGAAGATTGAACGAAGTGGTTGAGGAGAGAGGAAAACGGAGGGCTAAAGCACCCCATTCCTATGGGGGCGGGCTTTGAATGGGCATATCCTCCGTTTGGCCGGAATGGCAAACCTGGCGGAGATCGAAACTACGGGTTGGCTGGAGTACCGTCGGACCATTGGCTTACACAGACCATGAAGATCGTCACGCGTTCTTCAAGATCATTCGATGCGATTACTGGCGAACCTGCCAAATTGGCGCCCCAGCTTCTCTCCGCGTCACCCGGCACCAGAAACATCAGATGCGGGTGCCAACTCTGGGCCTGATCGTTCAAGTATTGCTGCTTGGACAACATATAGACCATGGCTCCGGGAGAGAGCGCCGGAAGTTCCTTTTTGTCGAAGGCGGATGTAGTCGCGGCAAGGATTTCGGCTGGGGATTTGCCTGCGAGCACAAGCTGGGTTTTCATGAGGTAGATCGGCAGGAAAGATTCGACGGCGGAAGGGTTGAAACAGTGCGGGGCGCGCATTTTTGGATTCCAGAACTGGGGAAAATCGGTCGTGGCTCCCCAGGATCGTTCCACGATGCAGACGAAACCATTGGAGCCTTTGGCAACGGTTGTGTATCCCTTAGGTCCGAGAGCCATGATGTCGGCGTCGTCGGATATGGATGCGGGCGCTGCACTGCGAGCCAGCGCGATTTCCGCTTTTACGTCTGAGATCAGGTATTGATCTAGAGGGGCCATCGTTGGGTAGGGCGCGGCCGCCTGGGCGCGAGCGGCCGTTGTTGCGAAAGAAATAGAAAGCTGGACCAGGGCTGTTAAGACGACGATTTTGCTACTTCGCATAAGACCTCCGACCGGTGGTGGACTACTTTCATGGCGACAGTAGTGGCCGAGCAATGGAAAAGCAGGTTCCTCGCGCCAAAAAAAAGGCGCTCGGAATGACAAAGAGTTTTACCGCTCCAATCACATACACCATGGCAACCGGCTCAATTGGCGATGATGCAGAGCTAAGTTAGCGGAACACGACGATATTGTTCAAGCGGATATTCTGGCTGGAAAGTAAGGGATGCCGCGTCTAGGCCACTTACTGCCAAAGTGAACTTCTAGATATTCAATTCCACCAGCGTGGCGCCGCCGCCGCCTTCGTTTTGCGGGGCTTCGGCTACTGACTCTACGTGGGGATGCTCCTTCAGCGCCTGCCTGAGGGCTTTGCGGAGGATGCCCATGCCGCTGCCGTGGACTACGCGGACGCGGGGGAGTCCGGCGAGGAAGGCGCGGTCGACGAATTTCTGGACTTCACGGGTGGCGTCGTCGACATTGTAGCCGATTACGTTGATTTCTGACGGCGCGGTCTGGCCTTCGTTCTCCAGCGACACGGAAACTCCGCGCGAGCGTGCTGCCTGAACGGGAGACTCTGCTGCTCGCGTGACGACCTCGGCGATGTCATCGCGCGCGATCTTCATCTTCATCGCCCCCATTTCGACTTCGAAATGGGTTTCGTCGATTTTGCGGACGACTCGCGCCGCGCGTCCTGTGGATTTGAGCTTCACGCTGTCGCCTTCGGAGACATGCTTCACGACCTGCGGCTGCGCGTGCGGATCGTTCTTATCGGCGCCGGTCGAGTGCGCCACCACGGTCGAATCGAACTGCTCGCGGAATTCGCGCCGCAACTTGGCGACCCGGCGCTCGGCGTCTCTTGAAAGTTTCTGGGCAGCGGCGCGGTCCTGTACGGCACTGACCGCTTCGCGCGCGTGATATTCGAAGTCGCGGAGGATGCTCTCCAGCTTCTTTTCCATCTCCCGCACCTTGGCCTGCTGTTCATTTTTTCCGAAGACCGCTAGACGTTGTTTTTCGTCTTCGAGATCCTTTTGGCCTGTTTTCAGACGCAGGCGTTCGGCCTCGGCCTCGCGTAATTCGGCGTGCAGCTTGTCAAGGAACTGGCCTACGTCGCGGGCCTGCGTGCCCAGACTTGCTCGTGCGCTATCGATGATCGCGGGATTCAATCCCAGGCGCTGCGCGATGTTGATACCCGCTGACGCTCCCGGGACGCCGATCTTCAGTTCATACGTTGGCTGCAGCGTGATCTCGTTGAATCCGACCGACGCGTTGAGCACGCCTGCGGTATTTGCGCCGTAGACTTTCAGACTCGTGTGGTGCGTGGAGATCACTGTCATGCAGCCGATGCGGCCGAAGTGGGCGGCGATCGCCACGGCTAGCGCCGCTCCTTCTTCGGGATCAGTGGCCGAGCCGAGTTCATCGAGCAGCACTAGCGAGTGCGCGGTCGCTGTGCGCGAGATGAAATCGATGTTGGTTACGTGCGCCGAGAATGTGGAGAGATTCTGTTCGATCGACTGGTAGTCGCCGATGTCGGCGAGGACGGCGTCGAAGACTGGCATTTCGGCGCGGTCGGCGGGGACGGGAAGGCCGGATTGCGCCATCAGGGCCAGGAGGCCTACGGTTTTCAGGGTTACGGTCTTGCCTCCAGTGTTGGGGCCGGTGATGATTAGCTGTCGGCGGGGGCCTTCTAGTTCTACGGTGATCGGGACTACGGAAAATCCCTTGGTTTTTAGATTGCGTTCGAGAAGAGGGTGGCGCGCATTATGCAGCAGTAGGCGAGCTTCGCTCACCCCGGACAGCCGAGAGCGGCTGTCCCCACATGAATCTTGCTGGTCTACAGTCAACTTCACTGCTACACAGTTGTAGTCTTCTGCGAATCGTGCTTTGGCTTGCTGCAGTTCGAGTTCCCCTAGAACTTCTGTCGCGGCCAAAATGGACTCCGCCTGCGCTCCGATTCTTGCGGTCATCTCCAGCAGAATGCGGTGAATCTCGGCCAACTCTTCGTCCAGCAGGCGCACCAGTTCGTTGTTCTGCTCGATCGTTTCCAGGGGTTCGACAAAAACCGTCTGGCCGCTGGAACTTGCGCCGTGGACTACGCCCTGCACGCGGCGCTTCTGCTCGATCTTTACGGGGATGACGAAGCGCTCACCGCGGATGGTGATCAGTTCTTCCTGCGCCATGCCGCCCTCGGACAATCGGCGCAAGTATCCACGCAGTGATTCCTGAATCGAGCGGCGTTGCTTCTCGATCTCGCGGCGAATGCGCGCGAGTTCGGGAGATGCTTTATCCTCCAGCGTCCCATCGGGCTGGATCTTGTTGCGGAAGGCGCGCAGAAATTCCGTGAAGTCGACGATCTGGTCTGAAAGCTCGCGCACTCCGTGCCAGTCGGAGCGCATGTTTGCCGGAGGATGTAGCGCGATCTGGCGCCATTCCGCGGCGCGATCGACGACCAGCACCACGTCGCGGATGTCGGTGGTTTCGAGGACGGCTCCCGCAATGCGGGCTTTCTTGACCAAATCGTCGATCTCGATCAGCCCGGCGAAGTCGAAGCGTCCGCCGACGCGGCGAAACTCGCGCATCTCGCTGGCGAGTTCCTGTTGGCTCGCGATCCATTCGCGATCGGTCGAAGGCGCCAAAGCTGCGACCCGGCGTTGGCCGAGCGGAGAAGCAGCGTATCCGCGGAGAAGATCGCGGAGGGCGTTGAACTCGAGTACAGGCGCGGAGCTGTTCTCGAGAATGTCGGGGGCGAGCGCATCGGCCATCGCAATTTATGTTACAGGAGAGGGTGTGGGGACAGGCTCCCAGCTGTCCGGCCGATCGCAGGGCGGCTGCTCTCCGGGGAAAGCTTTGATAGTGCCGGGCAGCGTGCGATCTTTGCTCGCCTTAGGCGCCGGCCGCGCCTGCGTTCGCTGCCGGCTGCGCCGCTGCGGGTAGCTTCACGACGAACAAGGCGCCGCCCTCCGGCTTGTTCTGGCAGGTGATTTGACCGCCATGATCCTGGATCACGCCGTAGACGACGCTCAGTCCGAGGCCTGTGCCTTTTCCGACCGGCTTGGTGGTATAGAAGGGATCGAATACGCGCTCTGGCTCGCGCAGCCCTGGGCCTGAGTCGGAAAATTGCAGCACGCCCTCACTGCCCTGGGCGCGAGCGCTGACTTCGAGTAGACCGCCTCCGGATTCCTGCAGGGCGTCCGTGGCATTTTCGACGATCTCGACGAAGACCTGAAACAACTGGTTGGCACTGCCCCACACTTTGGGAAAATTAGAGTCGATGGACACGGTGATCCGTATCTTGCCGCCGGGATGGCGGGACTCCAGCATTTGCGCAGCGCGGTTGAGCAGCATGCCTACGTCGACCAGAATTTTTTCTCCGGGAGTCTGTTGGGCGAAGCTCAGCAGATTTGCAACCAGGTCGCGGGTTCGCTGGGCCTGATGAACGATCTTGCGCAGCAGCGAGTTCTGTTCGTCGCTCAGGCCCCCCTGCGCCCAGAGCTGTTCCGAATAACTCATGACCGCGGTTAGCGGATGATTGATCTCGTGTCCGGCGCCGGCGACGAGTGTGCCCAGCGACGAGAGCTTTTCTTTCTGCACCAGATGCGCTTGCAGCCGCTGCTCACTGGCAAATGACTGGCGCGAATCCTGCAGAAGGCCCATCAGTGCCTGGTCCTGCAGGTATTGCCGCAGGAACACGAACGCTCCCAGGACGAACATGGCTGCCAGGACGGCGAAGACGCGGAATACATGCGACTGAGGGGGAGAGTTGTCGAGCAAGACTTCCCACAATCCCAATGCCGGCAGGGACAGCATGGCCAGCATGGCGAGCCGCGGGACCAGCTTCTTCCAGCGCGAGTGCAAATGGAACTCGACCACTGTCAGGTCCCACTCCCGCGCCGATAGGACCACCGCCGCCAGCCACATGACGGTGCCGATCAGGGGCACGTCGTACAGGCTTCCCGAATAGTAGGTGTTATTGGCGACGCTCCGGTCGAGGAACTGAGATCCGATGCCGTAGACAATTCCGCCGCCGAGGAAGTTGAGATAGATCCGCCGCCAGCCGCCGGAGCTGGTGAACGAAGCGAGGACGAGCACAGCCAGCAGCGCGGCATTTTCCAGCAAGTAGAGACGGTCGTAATCGATGTTGTAGAGATCGAGATTGGGGACGACATACTGGTACGGGAAGACGAGGAAGGCATAGAGGAAGATCCACCAGCCCAGCAGCATCAGGAAATTGACCGCGCCGAAGGCGATTCGCGCCTCTTTCTTTTGCAGATCCGGACGCCAAGCTACAGCGGCGATCAGGGGCACGACATGAAAAAAGAGAATAATGTCGAAGAAATAGGGCTCGGGCGGGCTCTGGTGTAACAGGATTTCATGAAACGTCCATGCGGCCTGGTTGCAGGCCCACAAGGCGAATCCCAGAGTGGTCAGCGCCCAGAAACTGCGCTCCTCGCGGGGCTTGGAAACCGCATTGACCAGCGTAATCGCAGCCGCTGCCAGCATGCCGGCCAGGCCTACAATGTCGGCGACCGCAGTCAAAACAGGGCCCTGGCGCGCAGTCAGGGACACGGCGGCGAAAGCGACAGTAATCCCGGCCGCTGCGACAAACCAGCGGTGGCGTTGGAGCAGGGGCATCGGGCTCAATTCTATGAGGTTCGATTCGGGATAACGAGGTCCGTTTGGGGATCGGGAGGTTACTTCCGTCACACCCCCGCTTGCGGAGGCGGGGAATCCTAAGTTCTGTCTTCGCGGACGGCGGAACTTGCAGGAAGGGTTTCGTATCAGGGCCTACTCTTGCCTCTTGCCTGCGCCCTGAGGTACTTTTCAAAGGCAAGCCTCGCGTCGATCCTTGGTTGTCGATCTTGATTTGTGGATCTCTGATCCCTTGTGTTCTAAACAAAATGGAGAATCCTTGCTATAAGTGCGGGCAACCCGTGGAAGAAGGCGTTCCGTTCTGCCTGCACTGTTCTGCCCCGCAGATTCGCGTCCTGGTCGCCGAGCCGACGCCTGCCGCGGAAAAGGCGGTCGCAATGTCACAGGACGGACTGGCTCTCCCGGCCGCGCAGCCACTCCCCGGAGCGGCCCTCCCCTTGCGCTGGTCGCAAACGATTCAGCCCTGCGTTCTGGCGGCAATGGTTGCCACCGGTCTGATGGCTCTGGGCCTGAATCCGTTCGTGGCGATGATCAGCGTTGGTTTCCTAGCCGTGGTTTTCTATCGCCAGCGCCGGCCCGGGACCGTCGTTCAGGCCAAGGCGGGGGTCAAACTTGGCGCCCTGAGTGGCCTGCTCTGGTTCGGGATGGCATCCATTCTTGAGGCATTGGTCGAAATTTTCTTTCATAAGGGAGCAGAACTCCGCACCCAGTTGATCGAAAGAATCCAGCAGACTGCCGCGCAGACCAGCGATCCGCAGGCGCTCGCCGTTTTCGATCGCCTCAAGACTTCCGACGGGTTAGCGTTCCTCATGATCTTTGGATTGTTCTTCGCCTTCTTTGCCGCCATCGTCCTGGGCGGAATCGGCGGAGCCCTCGGCGGAGCCATCTTGGGGCGCAAGGACAAACCGTAGGTTCAACATACATTTCAAAGGGAAGGGGCATTTGGTTGCTGGCTGGTGTGGACGCCTCGACGCTACGCCGAGGTTGCAGGCGTCGTCGCCCCCGCGTATCATGCCCCGTTCGCTACTTGCTGACTTCCACGCGATGAATAAGCCCGCACGCGGTTCGCTGCTCGGGATCGAACACCTCGACGCGAAGGATATCCTGGGCCTGCTCAAGCTGGCCCGCCGTATGAATCCGCAGAAGGCCCGTCCGCTGCTCCGCGGCAAGCGCGTCGTGCTTCTATTTTACGAGCCTTCCACGCGTACCCGGTCATCCTTCGAATTTGCGGCGAAGTCGCTGGGCGCGATGACGACGCTGGTACAGTCTTCGGGATCGAGCATCGAGAAAGGCGAATCGATTCTCGACACCGGATACACCCTGCAAGGCATCGGCGCTGACTGCATCGTGATGCGGCACCCTGCGGCCGGTGCGGCCTACCTGATGGCGCAGCATCTCGACATTCCAGTCATCAACGCCGGTGATGGGATGCACGAGCACCCGTCGCAGGCTCTGCTCGACGCCTTCACCATCCTGAAGCACAAGAAATCGTTCAAGGGATTGCAGATCGCGATCATCGGCGATATCGTTCACAGCCGCGTCGCGCGAAGTGCCTGCCATCTGCTGAGCCGTTTCGGAGTGAAGATCACGCTGTGCGGCCCACCGGAGTTTGTCCCCGACGTGGCCGCGACGCTCGCCCCCGGTGCGCGCGTCACGCGCTATCTTGAAGACGCACTGCGCCGCGCCGACGTCGTCCTTCTGCTGCGTGTGCAGAAAGAGCGGCTCGCTGGAGAAAAAGTGAGCATGCAGGACTACATCACGCGCTACCAGGTCAACCCCACGCGCCTCAAGCTGGCACGACGCGACGCAATCGTGATGCATCCCGGACCGATCATGCGCGGGTTGGAACTGACCTCCGAAGTGGCCGACGGGCCGCAGTCGGTCGTCCGCGACGAAGTTCACAACGGCGTCCCGGTGCGCATGGCAATTCTCGCGCGGGCGATGGGAAAGGCCAAATGAGTCACGGATTTCCACGGATCAGCACGGATTTTGTGAAATAAAGTGAGATGCCTGGCTGTAGTTTGTAGCGGCGTAGCGGCGAAATGTGAAAGCCCGGGCACAAGAGCGCCGGGAAGCAACGGAAGAGGGAAACAATCCCGCAGGAACGGGCACTTGACCCACGTCACGTAGCGCAAAACAAAAAGTCGAAGGAATGCGGAACATCAAATCCCAACCCGGCTCCCTGCTAATCAAACGCGGCCACCTGATCGACCCCGCCGCGAAGATCAACGCGCCCATGGACATTCTTCTGCGCGATGGACGCGTTGCCGAGATTGCCCTGCCGAATAAAATCCGTGGCAGCGCCGACGAAAAATTCGATGCTCAGGGACTGATTGTCGCTCCCGGCTTTATCGATTTGCATGTTCACCTGCGCGAACCCGGCCAGTCCTACAAAGAGACGGTCGCAACCGGCACTGCCGCCGCCGCTGCTGGAGGCTTCACCTCAGTCTGCACCATGCCCAACACCGCGCCCGTGGTCGACACGCCTGATTGGGTGACGTGGCTGCGCAGTCCGGAGCGCGCCGCAGTCGTCAACGTCTTTCCAATCGCCGCCGCAACGCGTAACTCTCGGGGCGCGACCCTCACCGATTTCGCGGCCTTGCAGCGCGCAGGGGCGGTTGCTGTCACCGATGACGGCAAGCCCATTCTCGACGACGAAATTATGCGCGCCGCACTTCGCCTTGGCGCGGAGCTGAATTTTCCCGTAGTGCAACACGCCGAAGACACACGCCTCACCGAAAATTGCTCGATGCACGAAGGCCCCACCAGCTTTCGTCTCGGACTGCGCGGCATGTCCGCCGCCGCCGAAGCGGGCATAGTCGATCGCGACGTGAATCTGGCGCAGCAGATTCGCGAGTCGCGCCTGCACGTTGCACATCTTTCCACCTCTGACGCGCTCAAGGTGGTCCGCCGCGGCAAGCGCGCGAAAGCCCGTGTGACTTGCGAAGTCACGCCGCACCACTTCACGCTGCTCGACGAAAATGTCGGAGAATACAACACGCTGTGCAAGATGAATCCGCCGCTGCGCTCGGCCACTGACCGCGAAGCGATCATGGTCGCGCTCGCTGACGGCACAGTCGACGCCATCGCCACGGACCACGCCCCTCACGCCACACACGAAAAGCAAATCGAGTTCGAGCGCGCGTCGTTCGGCATCACCGGACTCGAAACTGCGCTGGCCCTGGCGATCACGAAACTGAACCGCGAGCACAAGATTCCCCTCACGCGCATCGTTGAGTTGTTCACCGCCGGACCCGCACGAGTCTTCGACCTCCGCGCCCGGGGATCGCTGACCAAAGGCAACTTCGCCGACGTGGCCATCTTCGATCCTAAGAAGCGCTGGACCTTCGAAGCCGCGAAATCGCGCTCCATGTCGTACAACACCCCCTTCGACGGCTGGCAATTCACGGGGAAAGTAGTGGCGACGATCGTGGGCGGGAAGATTGTCTACCGCGCCAGCTAACCATTCTTAAGAATGCGAAACCACCAGAGGAGCACGCGAGGCCACTCTTCGACGCGAAGTAGGCCTCAGGCATCCAGAATCGGCTGTCCGTCAGGAGTGCGACTCAATGTCCTGAGTGATACGGATGTCCCTTCAGAATCGTGAACGCCCGATATACCTGCTCCAGTAACACCACTCGCGCCAATTCGTGGGCCAGAGTCATCTTCCCCAGCGAGATTGTGTGTTGCGCCGCGGCTCTTGTTTCAGCGCTGAAGCCATCGGCTCCGCCTATCGCGAAAATCAGCGGCAGAGGATTGCGGTCCTGATAATCGCCTAGAAACCTTGCAAAGCCCTCGGACGAAAATTCCTTGCCCCGCGAATCCATCAGCATCAGCGCCGACTTGGTCGAACTCTTGCCTGGGGTGGAGCGCCCGCACAATTCCAACAAAGCAGGTTCATCCCGTAGGACGACGCCTTCGACTTGAGCGTAGCGCGAGATGCGCTTGAGATATTCGTCGCTCAGCGCCTGAATCGCCGGCTCTTTCGTCTTGCCGATCCATGCGATTTTGATCTTCACAGGTGAGGAACTCTTTGAGGAGTCCGTGCGGTGGCTTTCTTTCGCCCCTTCGGGGCTTTGCCGTCCCTCGCTCGCTACCCACGGCTTGCGCCGCGGGCTGCATTCTTGCGCCGCTTCACGGCTGGATCGTTTCCAACCCATTTCTTGGACTTCGAGGAAAATCTAGGCTTTCCTTTTCTTCTTCTTTTTCGGCGCGGCGGCTGCTTCCACGGCCTTTCGCTTCTTCGGACGCACCGAAGCCGCCTTCAGCTGCGAAGGTTCTAGCCGCGTCGCCGACTTCCACAGCCGCTCCAGATCGTAATATTTCCGCGCCTTGTCCGAGAACACGTGCACCACGAAGTCGACGTAGTCCACCAGCACCCACTCCGCCTGCTTGTAGCCTTCGACGTGAGTGGGACGCAGGCCCGCGCCCTTCAGGCGCAGTTCCACTTCGTCGGCGATGGCCTGCACCTGTCGCGGGTTGGTGCCGCTGCACAGCACGAAGTAGTCGGTGAACGCTCCGGAGCCTTTTTCCATCTCCAGGATGCTGAGTTCTTCGGCTTTTTTGTCGAGGCAGGCTTGAATGGCGGCTGCAACTTGCTTCTTGAGTTCGTTCTTCTTTGTCATTCAGGATTCAGTGGTGGGGTTCGAGTCTCATTGTAACCGAGCATCCGTAAACCATTACCGGGAGCAGGGACTATTACTTGCCCGCTTTCTTTGGATCCGCGGCTGCGAGTTTCCGCAAGGTTGCCATCGTCGCTGCACCGGGGTCTTTACGCTTGCCACTCTTCTGCCGTCGCTTGGTCTTCGTAACGTAGTGGTTCTGAGCCATCGAGTCTCCTCTTTACCGGGGCGGTCTGAGGTCGCCTGCCTTAAAGTAATGGTCATCTATCATAGCTGGAAGAAGGAGCGTTGCGGACAAGGAGCGCAGTCTATTTTGTGCAGCCGCTGCAGCCGCTCCGTGCTAACGACCAAAGAAGAATACCAACCGACTATTTATACAGCCCCATCTTCCGGATGTACTCCGCCACTGGTGCGTCCACAAAACGCCCCAGCGGCTTGCCAGTGGCAGCGGCCTGGCGGATCGCTGTTGCCGACGCGGCCTGATGCAGGTCGGCTATCAGATGCAGGACTACTCCGGGCAGCACCAGATCTCCCGTGGCGGCCTGCTTGTGAAACGGCTTCGTCACTTCGGGCCGCGGGCGCAATTTCTCCGGCAGGGCGTTCGCGACATCAGCGAGCGAATATCCTGGACGGCTGGCCACGATGAATTCGCATTCGCGAAACAGGGCCTCGGCCTGATGCCACTTCGCTATGTCGGCGAAGGCATCCATGCCAATCAACAGAAACAATCTGTCAGCGTTCTTGAACGACTGCTTCAGCCGCCGCACCGTGTCGATCGTGTAATTGGGCTTCGGTTCGCGGCTTTTTCCGCCCGGCGCGTTTTCTTCGGGTGCTTCGAGGAGGGAGGGCACAAAGGCTTTTTCCTCGGCCGTAGCCAGGGCCAGCATCGCGAACCGTTGCACAAAAGGTGTCAGCGGCTGTTTCTGCTTGTGCGGAGGCACATTTGCAGGTACAAAATGGATGCACCGTAATTTGTGCTGTTCGAGCGCTGCCCTTGCCAGCGCCATGTGTCCACGATGGACGGGATCAAAGGTTCCGCCGAAGAGACCGATGTTCATGCGAGCTTTCGTGGCACGAAGTGAGTTCTGCTAGTTTCCAGATTTGTCGTCGCGGATGCAAGAGTAACACCGACTTTCATTCGCCATCCTAAGTAGCGCGCCTACCGGGTCGTTGTCCTTCTGGCCGTTGTCCTTGCAGACATGGGGCAGATTCGCGTCTGAAGACGCCCTAATCTCAAGTTGGAATGAACCCCTGTAACTATCGTGTTTCCTATTTTGGAACTAGCATATTGACATGCGAGTAACCCTCCCCCTACTCCGCATTCCGGCCGCGCGGGCTCCTGTCCTGCGCTATGGCGTAGCCGTGCTGAGTACGGCTTTAGCGCTAATCCCCACCGTTCTGCTTGCGGATGTCTCTGAGAGCCGTCTCGCATTGTTTGGCGTGGCCGTCATGGTGAGCGCCTGGTATGGCGGCTGGAAACCGGGCCTGGTAGCGACTTCCTTCGCCCTGACGGTAAGCGCATATTTCACGCTCGCGGGTCAGCACACACCGGACCAGTCGCGCACTGCCATCATCCGATTGTCGCTGTTTTTCTTCATCGCCATGCTGATCTGCTGGCTCAACGCCGCCCTGCGCGCGGTGCAGGAGAATCTGCGCCAGTCGGAGTTGAATTTCCGTTCGCTGGTGACCAACGCGCCCTACGGCATCTGCCGTTGCGATTCAACCGGCAAGATGCTCGATGTGAATCCGGCTTTCGTTGCGATGCTGGGCTACCCGTCCCCGGAGGAACTGAATGGCCAGCCCATTCATGGCCTCTATGCCGACACCGAACAGTGGTTCAATCTGGCCGACTCCCTGCGCGCTTCATCGCCTTTCAAAGGCGTAGCTGCCGAGTGGAAACGGAAAGACGGCACCACCACGGTCGTGAGGGTGTCGGGCCGGTCGGTCAGCAACGGCCGTGAAGGAGGAGTTGTGTTCGAGCTCTTTGCCGAAGACGTCACCGAGCGCCGCGCTCTTGAACAACAGTTAAGACAGGCGCAAAAAATGGAAGCCGTAGGCCGTCTGGCTGGCGGCATCGCTCATGATTTCAACAATCTTCTAATGGTCATCTCGGGCTACACGGAATTTCTTTTGGAACGTGTGGGCAGTGTGCCGGACTTGCGCGCGCCTGCGCAGGAGATTGCCAGTGCTGCCGAGCGCGCCTCATCGCTCACACGCCAGTTGCTCGCCTTCAGCCGCAAGCAGATGCTCGCGCCCAAAATCGTGAATCTGAACGACGTTGTGACCGAGAACATCAAGATGCTGACGCGCATGATCGGTGAGGATATCGATCTGGTCATGGTCCCCGGCACGAATCTCTGGGCAGTTCGCGCCGACTCAGGCCAGATCGAGCAAGTGATCATGAACCTGGCCGTCAATGCCCGCGACGCCATGCCTTCTGGCGGAAAGCTCACCATCGAGATCTCCAACGTCACGCTCGACGACAACTACGCGCGTGTTCACGCGCCGCTGCAGCCCGGGGAGTACGTCATGGTCGCTATCAGCGATACCGGAGCCGGCATGGACACGGAAACGCAATCGCACATTTTTGAGCCCTTCTTTACAACCAAGGGGCCAAAGGGAACCGGCCTCGGCCTGTCGACGGTATACGGCATCATCAAACAAAGCGGCGGATATATCTGGGTCTACAGCGAGGTGGGCCGGGGCACGACGTTCAAGATTTATCTTCCGCGCGTCCCCTCGACGGGCCAGGCGCTCACCGCGCCGGTCGCGAGTACAGTGCAGTATCATAACGTCGAACCCGGGACAGAAACCGTCCTCTTGGTCGAGGACGAAGCCAACTTGCGCTATCTGGCGCGGCAATATCTCGAAAAACAAGGTTACAAAGTAATCGAAGCCGCCGACGGTGCGGTCGCAATGCAGATTGCCGTGGCCCACGAAGGCGTCATTCACTTGTTGCTCACAGACGTCATCATGCCCGGAATGAACGGCCGCGAACTGGCGCAGCGCATTTCTGAAATTCGTCCGAATGTGAAGATTCTTTACATGTCGGGGTACACCGAAAACGTGGTTGGGCACAATGGCATGCTCGATGCCGGCGTGCGCCTGCTCCAGAAGCCCTTCAACCTTCGCGACCTGAAAAGCAAAGTGCGCGAAGTGCTCGACGCAACTCCAACTCCCCCGGAGGTCGCCATGTCTACGCAGTCCGCCGAACCACGTCAAATCGCTCCGCAGTTCACGATTCCTTCGACGCGCGCGCAACGCTTCCAACTGCATTTGCCTCTGCGCTATCGCCGCCTTGGCGAAAGCAACTGGCACGACGGGAAAACAGAAAACATCAGCCGCTCGGGAATGCTCTTTCAGGCCGATGAAGCGCTGCAGCCGCACTCGCAACTGGAGATCAACCTGGTGCTCCCGGCTGAAATCGCCGGACTTTCAGCGACAGAAGTGGTATGCAGAGGTGAAGTAGTGAGAACCGTCGAGCCCGCGGGAACTATGTTGAGCCCCGCGCTGGCGGCGCGCATTCTGCAGTATCACTTCCAGCATGGCCCGCTGCCCAGAGCATAGACCACGGGCTTCTGCAATAACCCGCTGCAAATTGTCGTCCCGACCTGAGCTTCCGCACAGACTAATCGGACTTCGAGTGGAGCGGCGGCCAAGATTCACGGAAGGACGGGGCGGGAGCGGGACAGGAATGTAGGTTTTCACCGTCTCGCCCGTCACACTCGAGTGACGTACGATCCCAGCCTGGAGCGCGTCCGCTTGATCGAAACGCTTTGTGTAGAACCTTTAATAAGGAATCTTCTTATTAAAGGATAATGCGTTTACCTTTAATAAGAGAAAAGGTTCTTAAAAGCTATCCGGTTCGCACTAATAGCAAAGTTTATTCTGCGGAAACCGCGCGGCTAGATTCAGCTTGGCCACGCAGGCGGGTGATTGCATCAGCCATGGCGTGAATGAGTTCTTTTATGCCTTTGCCGGTGACGGCTGAAATCTCATACAGCTTGAGCTTGTGCTTCTTGCAGTAGCGCTTCAGCGCAGCGACCTTATCTTTGTTGGCTACGTCGATCTTCGACGCCACCATGATCATGGGCTTCTCGTCCAGATGCGCGCCAAAGCTCTCCAGTTCGCCGAGAATCACTTCAACGTCCTTGGTCACATCTTTGCGTCCGCTAGCGTCCGAGACATCGACCATGTGGACCAGCAGCCGGGTGCGTTCGATGTGCCGTAAAAATTGCGTACCCAGCCCAGCGCCGGTGTGAGCTCCTTCAATCAGCCCAGGAATATCAGCCACGACAAAGCTGACTTCGTTTCGAGCATCGCCGACAGCCACTACACCCAGATTAGGCTGCAATGTTGTGAAAGGATAATCGGCGATCTTCGGCCGCGCCGCGGAGATGCGCGAAATCAGTGTTGATTTGCCGACATTCGGGAATCCTACCAGCCCGACATCGGCGAGCAACTTCAACTCGAGACGGTAATGGCGCTCCTCGCCCTCACGTCCCGCTTCATGCTCGCGCGGTGCCTGGTGCACCGACGTTGCAAAGCGTGCGTTGCCGCGTCCGCCGCGGCCACCGGCGGCAATCACGATGCGCTGGTCGGGCTGAGAGAAATCGAAAACTTTCTCTCCGGTTTCATCGTCGTAAAGGATCGTGCCAACCGGAACCTTTAAAAGAACGTCAGCGCCCTCGCGCCCGGTCTTGTTCGAGCCTTCACCGTGGCGTCCGCGCCCGCCTTTGTACTCTGGATTGAAGCGGAAGTGCACCAGCGTATTATGGCGTTCGCTCGACTCCATGATGACGTCGCCGCCCTTGCCGCCATCGCCTCCAGACGGTCCCCCGCGCGGAACGAACTTCTCGCGTCGGAAGGCCATGCAGCCGTTGCCGCCGTCCCCGGCCTTCACTCGAATTTTGGCTTCATCGATAAACATGGAATCAGGTGTCAGTCGTCGCCTCTAGGCCATACTCCAAAACAAAAAGCCTCGTCCTGAGGCGAGGCTGAAGCCGCTTCAGCAAATCGTCGCGGCACTGGGATGGACGTGTGATCCGCCGAGAACCCGGGACTACTTCGCTTCCAGCGGCTCGACCATCACGAACTTGCCCATCTGTCCCTTATTCAGGAACTTGATGCGTCCGGTGATCTTGGCGAAAAGAGTGTCGTCCTTGCCGCGGCCGACGTTGAGACCTGGTTTCACGCGCGTGCCGCGCTGCCGCACAATGATCGTGCCTCCCGGCACGACCTGCCCGCCGAAAGCCTTGAAGCCCAGCCTCTGTGCGTTGGAATCGCGACCATTTCGTGAAGTGCCTTGCCCTTTTTTATGTGCCATACGATGTCCTCGAAAAGTAGCGCCAGCCCTTCGGCTTTGCTCAGGGTAGGCTCGCCGGCTGTCGCGAGAGCCTCCGGCCCTCGCGGGTTGAAGTTATTTCTTTTTGGCTGCTGACTTCTTTGCAGCCTTCTTCTTTGGAGCGGCCTTTTTCTTGGCCGATGCTTTAGGGTGCTTCTCTTTCGCCGCGTGCTCGTGCGCTTCCGTTTCAGCCGCCTTCACCTTCTTCGGCTTGGCTTCTTTCTTAGGCAATTCCGGCGCCTTGAAACTCTGCCCGCCGGCCGCGATCTCGGTGATGCGGACCGCGGTGTACGACTGCCGGTGCCCGCGCAATTTCTTGTATTGCTTCTTGCGCTTGTAATGGAAAACCAGAATTTTGGCGCTGCGGCCCTGTTCCACGACCTCGCCGACAACGCGCGCATCCGACTGCTGACCTACCTGGCCGGCCTCGCTCGAAACCGCGAGCACCGGGAACTCCACCAGACCGTCGCTGCCAGTCTCCAGTTTCTCTACTCGAACTACATCGCCGGGCGCCACCCGGTACTGCTTGCCACCGGCGCGGATAACCGCGTACATATGCATGCCTCCATCAAATGTCTGTTATCTACGCACTCGGCGAAATCAAGACGCCAATAGACCCAAGGGCGCACACGGGCGCAGTCAAGGGACGTGCGGTCAATCCTGTGCTTGCTGTGTTTTCCGCCCAGGCGCTTCAGCAACCAGGGCAGGCGTTCCCAGAACGGGTCGGCCAGTACAGGCAAACTCAACTAGTCTATCGTGCGCTGTGGAAATCGGTCAATCGAAAGCCGAGGCAACATCCCGTGTTGAGGTTCCATTGCTTCTCTCTTTGTGATTTGCGGCCTCTTTATGCGAGAATTCCGCCGGAATCCTTCGTAAGGAAATTCGAGAGGAAAACTCTAATGATGAAGCGCTTTCTCACCGTTTCGCTGTGCCTGCTCACCCTGACTCTATCCAGTTTCGCGCAAACGAAGAAGTCGGAGACGAAGAAATCTGCCGGCCCTGCCCCGGACAAAGCCTATCTGCAAAAAATCTGGGACGGATGGGCCACCCTCAATCCCGACAACGTCGCACAGTACTATGCCACGGGCCCGCACACGTTTTTCGATATCGCCCCCTTGAAGTACGGCAGTTGGGACGAGTATCAGAAGGGCGTCAGGGCGGTTGTCTCGGGTTACAAGAGCGCAAAGTTCGTCCTCAATGACGACCTCGAAATCCATCCGCACGGCGACCTGGTCTGGGTCACGGCCACCCTTAAAGATGAGATGACCACAACCGGCGGAAAAGTCGAGATGGGAAACTTCCGCTGGACTGCCATCTTCGAAAATCAGGACGGGAAATGGCTGAACGTCCACGAACACGTCTCAGAACCGATTCAGTAAGAAACCGGGCCACGGATTACACGGATTTATTCGTGGGATTTCGCTTGCAGTTTTCGCTCTTGGTTCGTGAAATCCGTGGCCGAAGTTTTTTGTTTCTAGTACGACTTCCAGAAGAAATAGACGGTCATCGCCGCCCCCACGACCACCACGAACAATCGGATCCTCGCCTGCGGTACTTTCTGCGCGTAATGCGCACCCAGATATCCGCCCAGAATCCCACCCGCGATCATGACCAGCCCATGCCTCCAATACACCGCGCGTTCTACAACGAAAACCACCACTGCAACGCCGTTGATCACAGACCCCATCACGCTTTTCAGCGCATTCATGGCGTGAATGTCGGTCATACCCAGCGCCGCCAGCATGGCGAGCATGACAATCCCCATCCCGCCGCCGAAGTAGCCTCCGTACACGGCTACCATCAATTGAACTAGTGTGGCTGCCGCCAGTGCTTCGGGAGAAGCCGAATGCTCAAGCACCGAAGGCCGCCTCCCAGCCAATTTTTTTCCAAAGGCGAACAGCAACGTCGCTCCCAGCGTCAACCAGGGCAAGACGCGCATGAACGTGTGAGCGGGCGTCTTAAGCAACAGAAACGCCCCCACCAGGCCTCCGATCAGGCTCGCCACCAGCAGCGGAGTCATCACCCGCCGTGGAACATCCAGGCGCTTGCGATACGCGCCCCCACTCGCAGCAGCCGCGGTCCACAGTGCGATCGTATTGGTGGCATTGGCAGGGATCGGTGGCACGCCTGTAAATAGCAGCGCCGGAAAGGCGATGAAGCTACCTCCGCCAGCCACCGAATTCAGGGCTCCGCCCAACACGCCGGCAAAAAACAGAAGAGTGATCACTTGCAGTGTCAAGCCGTTAGGTGTAACAGAAACCGCCGCGGGCCGCCAATTCACCAACCTTTTTTGCGCCCATACGTCAGACTGTCATGAAAACCATGACAAAGATCTGGTGCGCGGTTCTGGTATTAACGGCCGCTGTTTCGACCGCAGCGGCACAGTCCGGCTCCGCGCCGCTTCCGGATCCGTGTGCTACCGCTGAACAGAAACAGCTCGAGTTCTGGGTCGGCGAGTGGGACTTGACCTGGCCGGGGCAGAAAGCGGGCGAGACGCTCCACGGCACCAACAGCATCAGCCGCATCATGGACGGTTGCGTCGTGCAGGAGAATTTCTCTACATCGCAGGGCCCGCGCTACCGCGGGACCAGCGTCTCCACGTTCGACGCTACCGCCGGCAAATGGAAACAAACCTGGGTCGATAACGGAGGCGCATATCTGGACTTCGTCGGGGAGTTTAAAGATGGTCAGATGATTTTGCAGCGCGAGGCGGTCGGCAAGAACGGCGTGAAGACTCTTCAGCGCATGGTCTGGAAAAATATCACCGCAAACGAATTGGACTGGAGCTGGGAGGCATCCACCGATGGCGGCAAGACCTGGCAGGTCAACTGGGCGATCCATTACAAGCGCAAGAGCTGATTCGCCCGCGATAACCAGCACGAGATTACTCCTGTAACTGCGCAGTAACCCACTGCTTTTGCACGCAACATCCCTCATAAGTCAGGGTTAGAATAAAGTGAGATTTGGGGGACTTTCTTATGCGGAACCGGCTCGTGATTTTCGTCACTATCGTGCTTACCAGCATTGCCTGGGGCCAGACACAGAATGCTCCTTCGAGCAGCGGTCAATCGACCGGCGCTCCGTCGGGCGGCCAGCAGTCGATGCCGGGGATGGACATGTCGGGCGGAACAGCGCATCACGATATGTCGAAAGACATGCCGATGGCAGACAGTGACAAAGACGCCGACCGCGATGCCAGCGCCCACGTCATGAACTCCATGGAAGGTCACATGGACATGGGGCCGCACATGAAGATGACAGCGTTGCGCCCGCCTAACCCCGGTGACGCCGCAAGGGCCCAGAAGGTAGCCGATGAGGCCCGCAAGGCATCCGAAAAGTACACGGACTATCACACCGCGCTGGCCGATGGCTTCAAAATCTTTCTTCCAGACGTGCCGCAAAAGATGTACCACTTCACCAACGTTGGATATGCGATGGAAGCGGCGTTCCGCTTCAACCCGGAACATCCCACATCGCTGCTCTACGAAAAGCAGGGGGACGACTACAAACTTGTCGGCGTTATGTATACCGCGCCCAAGCGTTTCGGAGAAGATCAGCTCGACGAGCGCATCCCCTTGAGCGTAGCGCAGTGGCACGAGCACATAAATTTCTGCACTGCGCCGGCCAGCATGACGCGGGCGGAAAAAAAAGAAGCATACTTGGGGCATAATGCCCAGTTCGGCTTGCGCGGATCAATCACCACCCAGGAAGCCTGCGATGCAGCGGGTGGCACGTTTCATCCCGTGGTCTTCAACTGGATGGTGCACCTGTATCCGCTTGAAAAAGATCAGGCGAAGATCTGGTCCGTTGAGCGCCAGCATGGGGACGCTGACTAGCAACGTGTGGCGCGGACACTCCCTACCTCACGCTCAGGCCAGATTTTCACGCGAAATGCTTGCACAGGAGTATGCTCTCTGGCAACAGAACGGGCAGCACGCCCTGAGGATTCGTTCTTTCGCTCGTGGTTGGATTTCGGGGGCATGAGTGCCGGCGCTGCACAAACCCCCACCACACAAACCACCACTACGCTGCCACCCCCGCTTGCAATGGCCGTTGCAGGCGGCTATCAATTGCGACCAGCACTGCGGAAATTGCAACCATCTGCACCACCAGTCCAACATATGTCGCCACGGGAAACGCCATGCCCTGCACGGTAGGGTCGAAGACCTGGACAGGCGTGAGCAGAGCCATCATCCAGCGACCTGCGCCGTCTGACGAAACTCCGGCAAGCGTAATCAGCACAGCCGCGGCGGCGTAGTAAAGACAAAGAAACAGCGCTCCCTTGACCACCGGCTGCCGCAGGCGCGTCAGCATGCACCACTGCAGGAAAAGAACGTCACGCGTCACGAATACCAGCACGAGCAACATTCGGATCGCAGCCGTCTGCAGCGTGCCCGAATCCAGCGGAAGGGCTCGGTCCCACGCCAGCAAACCCCAGATCATCAACGCGTACGCAACCAGGGCAGAAACGCTCAACCACGGCCATGACAGGCCATCGTCCGCAAACACCTTCGACTCTCCTGTTGCACGCCTACGCCGCCACACTTTCAGCCTTTCCTGGGGAGTGAGCGTCGCCAGTCCCATGAGGAATAGAATCAGGCCATTGATCGCGACCACGAACACCGCGACGCTCTTGGAGTCCATGAACCAGCCATCCCGCGGCGTTCTCCCAAGAAAATCGCCGCCCGTTGAGGGACTCAACAGCGCATAGATCAGGAAATTCAAGAACGCACCGCATCCGACCGCCTGCCAGCGCGACAGGGGACGAATCTCCGCATAGTCGCGCTTCAAGTTGCGAATCAGCATCAGCGCCAGCCACGCACTGAACGAACCACAGAGGAGCACGCTCATGAACAGCCAGGGAATTCCATGGCCGAACAGGACGGGCGGAACCCGTTGCAACTCGGGGTCGGGGCTGTGACCCAGCAACTCCACGATTCCGGTCAGCGGACTCATCGCCGCAAGCCCCGGTAATCCGCTTTCGAGCATGAGGTAGGCGAGCATGGTGAGACCATACAGCGCCAGCGCACCGATCAGCCCGACTCCGCGCGTACGGCTCTCCAGCAGTGTCGAAAGCCACATCCCGCCCAGACCAAGGAACACAGACGTCACGATGAAAAAGACAAGAAGCGAGATGACGGTAGCGAACGAGAATCCGCCGGCTAACCCTGCGATCAACGTTATGGGTGTGGCGCACAGCACGGCGAAATACACGAGCACCGGCTCGCCCAGCAGCTTTCCGATCATTAAGTCAGTGGAGGTAAGGCGGGTAGTTCGTTGGAAGTCCCACGTCTTGCGATCGCGCTCGCCCGAGATGGATTGCGCACAGGAAAACAATGACCAGAATGTCAGCGCCACGCCCTGCAATCCAATCAAGCAGCGGTAGTAAAGCAGCCAGGTCTTTTGCGCGAAACCCTGTTGCATATCCTCCAGGCGCTGCTTCCATGCATCGGTCGCGAACGTTTCCGCACCACGCCGGGCGCTATCCAGAAGGCTCTGTTCATAGCTCCAGCAAGCCATCCCCAGTAGGGCGCACACCACTACTACCACGACAGCCACAGTGATGGCGCGCACGGGACGCAACTCCGCCCGGCGATGCCGCACAAATTCAGGGTTACTCCAGAATCGGGGCATCACATCACCTCGTGAGTTGAGAGCTTCATGTAGAGATCTTCGACCGTCTGCTTTACTTCTCCGAACGAAGTCACTTGCACGTTCGCGGCGACGAGTCCCGCGAGAATCGGCGCGAGCTCTCCTTCACCGCCGCTGAAATGAAACGTCCCTGTACCGGCTGACAGACTTATCTCGGAAACGCGCGGATCGCTTCTCAGCGTTTCCTGTATGGCGACCTGAGAATCTCCCACCCAGCCGAGGCGTACCACCCGCACAGACGCTGCGGCTGCGGTCACCTGCTCGATGCTGCCGCTGCGCACCATGCGGCCTTTTTCCATGATGCCGATCGAGGTGCAGAAGCCTTCCAGTTCGGTCAAGATATGCGAGGAAATCAGGATGGTCGCTCCCTGCTCGCGCAGCGCGAGCAATAGATGTCGTAGTTCCAGGCGTGCCTTGGGATCCAGCCCCGAAGCCGGCTCATCCAGCAGCATGACTCTCGGGCGATGGATGATCGCGCGCGCTATTCCTAACCGCTGCTTCATGCCGCGCGATAAGCCGCGAATCATCGCGTCGCGTTTTACTTCCAGATTCACCTGCGCGATCACTTCCGTGATCCGCGCGGGAATATCAGCCGCACGCATTCGATAAGCGTGCGCGAAGTAGTCGAGATACTCCCAGACCTTCAGGTCTTCGTAAACCGCGAAAAAGTCGGAGAGATACCCGATATTTTCTTGCGCGCACTCCGGTTCCAGCGCTACATCGACGCCCGCAACCATGGCACGGCCCAGTGTAGGCGCCAGCAGACCGCATGCCATGCGGATGGTCGTCGTCTTACCCGCGCCATTGGGGCCGATCAATCCGAAAATATCGCCCTGCGGAATGCGGAGCGTCAAATCATCAACAGCCAGCACGTTGTCATATTCTTTGCGCAGGTTCAAAAGTTCAATCACTGATCTGAACGCATTGAGCGCCTCCCGAAAACCAGCCCACACGCAGAAATACACATCTGCACATCTACTGACACCGGATGAAGCCCAAGGGTCGCCCAATGGCCCCGACCTTGAAGGATTCTCGATCCCTGGCACCACAAGACACACCAATCATGTTCTTTTCTGTGAACGCATTAAAGTGTATTTCTTGCTACCGGAAGGGGCGAATCCGCGTCCAAGGAAATGTCATGCAAAACTGCGACGAAGGGAACTTCGAACGCAGTCCTTACGTAGATGATTGCAGTGATCGGGGCCAGGGAAAGAGGTGAACTGGCCCTGCAAACAAAAGGTATCTTTGCGGGGTCTGGGGATTTCCTCACACTCGGTTTGGCGGCCCAGGTGAGAAAACCCCCATTGGTGGCAGTGCAAGCTTGTGACTTGCGTGCTCAACCCCAGCGGCAGAATTGTAGGCGATTCGCGGGGAAACACAAGTGTTTTCTCGCGTGCTCGCGAACCGGGCCGCCCCCAGCCGTTTCCCGACGTGATTTCGGGAAAGAAAAAGGAGCAGCTATGAAGTTCGCGACAGTTTCCAAGACTCTTGTTATGGGGTTGGCTCTACTGCTGGTGTCCAGCGCATTTGCGGCATCGAAAGGCAGTGTAGAGTTGAGGAACCCGACCATTGTGAATGGAACCAAACTGAAGGCTGGCGAATACAAGTTCGAGTGGGATGGAACCGGTCCCAACGTGGAAGTCAGCATCATGCAAGGCAAGAACGTAATCGCCAAAGTGCCTGCGAAGGTGGTTGAGCTGAGCACGCCGGCGCAGAACACCGCTGCCGTTGTGCAAAGAAACGATGACGGCACGAGCACGCTTTCCGGCTTGCGTTTCGAAGGCAAGAAGTACTCGCTGGAACTGGGAGAGGGCGGCGACGGCGCGCAGGCCGGTTCTGCGAAGTAAGTTCCACCAAGCAACAAGTCACACGCTTCAAACAGAATGAAGGGGAGCACACAAGTGCTCCCCTTTTTTTTGTTTTCCTAGGTTTGTTTGTCCCACGGCCGGAATCAATGCCAGCCGCGCTAGCTCAGCCTAGTTCGGCGAGGCCAACACGTCGTCGTAATAGTTGATGACAGCGCGGCGCGGTTTTGTTTTCAGCCCCTTTAGTGGAATCTTCTGATCAATGGAGGTGTTTCCGCTTAGGCGCGCTCTCCCAAGAGGAAACATATTCCCATCTGCCATCTCCAGGTAAATCGGTATAAGCATGCGAAATTTGTCGTCCACGTTCGATTGCGTAAGTTTCAGATTAAGGATGACGTCTCCGTCCGGCCCAATATCAAAGGAAGAGTCCGCCTTGTAGGACGGCAACTGTGTGCCGTACACGTACTCGTTGAAGTACCAATCCAGCTTGTGATTTCTGTCGAGGTCCATCTCCGCTGTCATGTGCTTCTCGATCATGGCCTTGAAGTCCTCGGTCGTTGCTGCTTTGCCTGCGTAGGTTTTGACAAAGTCCTGCATCGTCGCCTTGAACTGCTGGTCGCCCGTGCGGTTGTCGTGCATCATCATGCGAATCATGTGCAGAACATAGGCGCCCTTGGGATAAATCAGGCGACGTGTCGTGTCGAACCCGGTACGCGAGTTGCTGCTGCGGTATCCCATGGTAAGCGGCCCAGCATCAATGGCGCGGAAACCCTCGGCGTTGCGCTCCAGCAGAAGTTCCCGCTCATCGTTCCAGAAGCTGATGAACTTCTGCGGATTTTTCTCGATCAGCGTGAGGTAGAGCGAGGCTGACATGTCGGCAAATCCCTCGCTCATCCACTGGTCCCGGCCCGAAGCGAATCCAACCGTGTTACCCCACCACTGATGCGCCACTTCGTGGGGCGTGACCACTTTCCAGTAACCGCGATCGCCCCAGTCCAACCCCAGCTGATGTCGCACGGTCGTGTCGAAGTAGTAGCAGATCGGGATCCATACCAGTTCCGGCCAGGACTGCCCAAAATTGCACGCACTTTGCTGCGTGAGTTGCATGTGTTTGAACAACGACGGCCCGAAGTAATCTGAATACAGTTGCACCGCAAGTTCGCCCTCGGCCAACGCTTTCTTGTTCAGCCCAGTGGTGTCCATCGTGCCCAGGGACCCTCCGCTCATGTTCGAACCCTGAGTAGGAAGCCCCAGACCCTCCGCCTGGCGCTGTAACCCTATCACCCAGTCCGGCTGCTCAGAGTTGGCGTACGACTCGATGGCGTACTCGGGTTTGGTGAGTTTTGCTTCCTCTTCCTTGAACCGGCCGAAGCTAAATCCAGCAACCGTTTGCGGAGCTTCGCTCTTCCATACTGTTGCGTTCTGCCCGCCGTCATTGCTCTCGCTTACCAGCACACCCGTAGCGGCCATTTTCATGCCCTTGGGTATGCGGAACGTCATGTCGTACGACGCGTATTCTCCAAAACTTGCGGCGGGCTCGTTCGGATACCAGTCCTCCCGCGCCACTGGAAAATAATTCCCGCCGCCTTCATTCATGACCGCCTCCTTACCTTCGTATTCGGTGGTGATGGCGGATTTCGCGCCGGCGTTCAATGGCTTGGGCAGAATTACAGCGAAGCCGGCATCGTCGTTCTTATTCTCCTGAATGAATGACAGCGCTTGCCCGTCCTCAGCATGAACGCTCTTCACCCGCAGTGTCGGGAACAACTGGAGAGGTACAACTCGCACTCCGTTAATCCGCGCGGTGAATTCAGTATTCGCCTTACCGATCAAATTACCGCTCTTCTCCAGCGTGGTATCCAGTTGTTGATGTTCAATCCGAACCGAGTGCCCGCGTGCAAGCCTACTTTCTTGCGACATGGGGAAAGAAGCCCACTCGCCAAACTTATTCTCGTCGAATGTGACGAACCGGACCTGATCTCGCCCGTAGCGCGGATCAATCGTGTAGAGTTCCTGGCCGTCGTAATGTTTGCCATGAATAAACGCCACGAACAACCCGCCAGGTTCAGGACTCAACACATCTTCCAGGATGCGCGCCTCGATATTCTCTTTGCGTTTGTGGCGGTTGATATTCTGGCTGTCCTTCAGCAGGCCGGCATCGCAGCCGCCACCGCCCCGGGGTGGACCCTCTCTTAATATCTTCGTAGGTCGAGTCGGTAAAGCGCAGAACGAGGTGCTCGAACTTCTCGCTGAATTCATTCTCTTTCGTCAGGAGCTTTAGGCTCTTGCGTTCCGCATCGGAAGGCGGATCGAGAACGAAAGTGCCATCCCCCACGAAAACGGCACCCGTGACTCTGCCATTGACGGGTGTGACGAAGCACACTGTGCCAGACTGCAAGTGAAACGTCCCGGCATCGCGCTTCAACTCGAAGTTGCTGACGGTGACCGCCTCGCCACTTAAGGTTCCGTTGCGCAAAGCTTGGTACGCAGGATCGGAGTTCGGTCCGGGAGCTGGGTTCTGGGCCGGGGCATTGCCGGAGAAGACGGCCGCGATCACCAGCAGGCTGGACAGAGAAAAGAGGCATCCGTCCAGACACACGAATATCTTCGAGCACAAGGCGCGAGCGGGAAATGGCAATTGGACCTCCCCGGGGGAAGAGGAAGCGCAATTATCTGTAGTTTGAGGAAAAATGCAAGGGCCAAGATCACCGGCGTAACCACCACGCTGACTGAATCGACCTGGCTAGACCGGCAGACTGCAAAGATGAAACTTTTTGCCCTGGCACGACTCCAATCTGACTGCGCACGAATTTCGTACTGAACGTAAAGGGGAAATGACCATGACCGGATCTTCTGCCCGTATCGCGCTGATTCTATTGGCGTCTTTACTCGCCGCCACAGCCTGCAGTGCCAAGGCCGGAGCAGGCGCCCCGGTTCCCGCACCGGAGTTCGACGCCAAGCGCGCCGCCGCTCCAGCGCAACAGACAGCGGTCGTCAGCGGGGGATGTTTCTGGGGAATACAAGCGGTCTTCCAGCACGTGAAGGGCGTGATCAGCGCGACCTCCGGTTATTCCGGAGGCTCCTCGAGGACTGCCGAGTACGAAATTGTGAGCACCGGCGAGACCGGCCACGCCGAATCGGTGCAGATCGTTTACGATCCGTCGCAGATCACCTATGGAGAACTGCTGCGCGTTTTTTTCTCCGTGGCCCACGACCCGACTCAACTCAATCGCCAGGGCCCTGATACAGGCACGCAATACCGCTCCTCGATTTTCTTTAGCAACGACGAGCAAAAGCACATCGCCGAGGCCTATATTGCTCAACTCGATAAAGCCGGAGTTTTCCCGCACCGTATCGTGACTCAAGTAGTGCCGCTGAAAGCCTTTTATCCGGCGGAGGCCTATCACCAGAATTACGCGGCGCTGCATCCGAATCAGCCGTACATTTTCTACAACGATGCGCCCAAAGTCGAGCACTTGCGCCAGGAGTTCCCGGATCTCTATACCGGCAAATAGCAGAGGTCAGCAGGAGAGAACCATGTTCGATTCCGATCTCGATCACGCAGGCCGCAAGAACCTGAATCGCCGCACATTTCTGACGAGCGTAGCGGCCGCGGTTGGTGGTTTGGCACTTTGGTCCTGGAAGATTCGCCGTCCGGCGGCGGTTCGTGCCGCAAGTTCGCAACCGGGCGAAGTCACTGTGATTTTGTTCTCCGACTCGGGCCAGCGCCAGCAGTCTGCGCGTATAGCTAGAGTCGTCAAAACTGAAGACGAGTGGCGCAAACAGTTGCCCGCAGGAGTTTTCGACATCACTCGGAACGCCGATACAGAAATCGCTTTTTCCGGACGGTACTGGAACCTACACGAGAAAGGCATCTACCGCTGCATTTGCTGCGACAACGCTTTGTTCGATTCGGCTACGAAGTTCGAGTCGGGTACGGGTTGGCCCAGCTTCTGGGCCCCGATCGCTGGAGAGAATGTCACCGAGATTCGAGACACGACTCTCGGCATGGTCCGCACTGCAGTCTCCTGTACCGAGTGCGACGCCCACCTCGGACACGTTTTTGACGACGGCCCTGAGCCCAGTGGCCTGCGTTACTGCCTGAATTCCTCGTCGTTGCGCTTCGTGAAGAAGGCATAGTCAAGGGACTTCCTTGTCATCGTGGACCGATTTTGAAGCCGGAGGCTTCCCGACGGAATCCAACGACCTATATATGGCTGAAACGATTCCTGTTTTCCGAGAACCCACGGCTGTTGAAAGGATATTCAATCGCGCCTTCGGATTTCTGGTCGGTCTCGGTCTAGGATTCGGCCACAACTATCTGCTTGAAGTTCGCGGACGCAAGAGCGGCAAACTTTTCTCCACGCCCGTCGATCTGCTGGACCGAAACGGCAAGCGCTATCTGGTCGCACCCCGAGGAAGAACGCAGTGGGTGCGCAACGCCGAAGCCGCGGGAGAAATCACTCTAAGAAAAGGCCGCACACGCCAGAAGTTCAGCCTTCGTCCACTTACCGATTCTGAGAAGCCTGCGATCCTCAAAGCTTATCTCGACAGCTTCAAGAGCGAAGTACAGAGATATTTTCCGATCGCGGCAGGTTCGCCAGTCGAGGCCTTCTTCGAAATAGTGCCGAGCTATCCCGCATTTGAACTTCTGTCGTCAGGCGGATAACGATCGCGACAGGTGACGTGTGACGTGGCCGATGCGAATTCTCTTAGAACATCTTCGCGCCGTCACTACTTGCGGTTGCCCTGCTGCGTTGTACGAATCTTGACTATGTTGCTTTTACCTCTGGCAGAACTAGAAGGAGCTTGAAATCCGATTCGTCGGCTGCTGGCGGGTAGCGGCGCCATGAGTTCGTGAATGGCTTCAACCAGACTCTGAATGTCGGCGTCGTGGTTCTCGAGGCGCTGTTCAAGTTCGGCCAGCTTGAACCGAATCTGTTGGTTTGCAGTTAGCATTTCGCGCATTCGCGCGAAAGCGCGAACGACAAAGATGCTCATCTCGATCGCTCGTTTAGAATTCAATACCGTCGCGGCCATGATGGCGCCGTGTTCCGTGAAGGCGTTCGGCAAATAGCGTCGCCCCCCGTAGTTGGAACTTGAGGTTGCAAATTGCAACCTCAAGTTTTCGTGCTCCGCTTTGGACAGGCGAAAAACAAAGTCAGACGGGAATCGGCGAGCGTTACGTTTGATCTGCTGGTTTAAGCGCTTGACTGGAACACCGTAGAGTTCCGCGAGCTCAACGTCCAACATGACTCTTTGGCCCCGAAGAACAAGGATCTTCGAATCAACCTTCCTCGCGAGAATGATTGCAGCTTTGCTCATCGTTCAAACTTGAGGTCACAATTTGTGACCTCAACAACGGAAGTAGCATAGCAAGCTGCGGGCTACAAGTGAATCGATAAAGCGGCTGCTTGGGACACAAATTCCAACATGGGAAAACGCACGTTCAGACAGCGCGAAGTCGAAATTCCTTTGCAAATGAATGGGATACGCCGGGCGGGCGTAGGGGCAATGGAGCAGCGGATAATGTGATCACCAATCGCGAGGCCTCACGCTCCCGTTACAAAGAAGCTCTCATCTGGTTTGGTATCGACCTTGACCGGCACCGAATCCGAAGTGACATCCTGGACGAATTCGCGCCGCCGTTCGGGGCCTTTGCGCTCCACTACGCGCACGCGGCGCGCGGGCATGTTGCTCGGCTCAAGACTGATGATTCGACCATCGCGCACCTGTATCTGCGAACGAAACCAGTCGGTGCGGAACATGCGCCCGGAAGCGTAGAAGGTCATCGAGGCAGCGATGGGGCCTTCGAATTCCGTCCCTGTGCAGCCCAGAATCCTGCGGCCCATCTCCTGCGTCCAGGTCATCCCACCGACCAGCGGATCGTTTAGCCGGCATCGTTCAAATGGCGTGGCATGCGAAAGCTTGCGCAACTGCAAAAGCTGCAGTAATACCGAGGCCTTGGCCAGGTTGGTAACGATCACCCGCGCTTCTGTCGCCGAGACTCGCTCCATCTTGATATGCAGATCGGGCGACCATTCGCGCTCGAATTCTTCGCGTGCCAGAGCGAGTCCCTTATCCGTGGCCTCCACATAACGCAGGGTAGCGCGAGCCAGAACCACGCTGAAAAGGCAGGTCACAACCGTGGCGATGACGGGAACGTAGCTGATCAGCGTAGTGAAGGGAATGCGGAACGAGTTGATCAACTGCATGTGCATAGGCGCGCACGGCTCCTGTGTACTCAGTTTCGGGACCGATCCCGATTCAGAAGTCTAGCCAGCGAACAGAGGCGCCTCCAGATACGCATAGTGAGAGGACGGTAATGTGCCGGGGTCAGCTACTTTAGTAACCGGGACGAGCCATGGGATTGGCGCGCATGTCTTGGAACAGGGCTGGCGGATAGGAGCGTTCACCTTAGACTTGCAGGCTTACTCCAGCACGCTGTCGTCGAGCTTCTTCTGCCCCAGTCGTCGGCAGCCTGGACGAAGGCCAGCACCAGTGGGTGCGGCTTCTTCTCCGTTGACGACAACTGTGGCTGGAACAACGTGGCTACGAAGAACCGGTGTGTGGGCGATTCAATCGCGCGAATTTCGCCACCCGGGCCCCGTGCCACGACAGGGAATCCAGCTTCCATGGCTGCCCATTCGAAATCTGGATTGACTTCGAAATTACAGAAGAATTCCTCGGTTACTGCGTCTTTATTTTTGCCGTAGAACGATTGCAGGTACGAACCGGGACGCAGGCGAATCTCCGGCACGGAGCCGGAAAGCTTAGGCGCATGCCCTTTGCGATCGGGCACAGCGCAGGCCACGGGATAGATGACGACGTTCTTCGAGCCGGAATTATTCTCGGCGCTGTCGGCGTCGGCGATGTGAAGAACATTACGGATGAACTCGATGAACGCGTATTGAAATCCGCCGCAGGTACCGAGGAACGGCCAGTCTCGGCGGCGCGCGAACTCAATTCCTTTGAGCATGCCGTCGAAACTCTTGTAGGGACTACCAGGAGAGGCCCACAGGCCATCAAAGCTCTCAAGCTTTTTTTCAGAGTCCGCACCGGTAAGTGACGGCGTGGGCAGCCACTCCGATTCGACTCTGATGCTGAGTTTGCGGGCGGCATGCTGCAGCGCGTCGTTAGTGGCGTGGTGCGAGCGGAATTCGGCGTTAAAATCACCCAGAATTCCGATGCGGACAGCGTCGCTCACGCGTTGATTGTACTAGAGCGAACGTGCTGACTAGTGGATGCGATCAGGATGGCGGGTTAGCAACGTGGTGCACCGCTGGAGCGACCGTCTTGAAACCGTTTTGAACTGGATCAGCAAAATCGAATGGGGCTGCTAGGTTTCTCTCAAACTGCTTCGACTAAAGATTGTTCACAATGGCGATGAGAACATAGAGACTGAGGAGTGCCAGGATTGGCCCGCCCCAGATCATCAGAGTGCATTTCCAGCCGAGAGAACGCGCGACCGCCTGCTGGCTTCTCCACGAGATCATGAAAGTCTTGTCGTGGGTGCCCTTGGCGAGCACCACCGGAGGATGCGGATCGAAACCGACCTTCGCCAGCGCATCCCCGTCAGGGCCGCCTCCATTTCCCCCAATCGTCAGGGATGGATCCGTGCTCACAGGTATTTGGGAATTAACCAGCCCGGCGGCGCCCCACGCCCCTGGCTTTGAGATGCCTGCCCGCACCAGAGCTGCGGCAATTTTTTGCTGCTGTGACATGTCTGTGCTCTTGACCACGGTCGTCTCCACGAGCGCGGCATCGGCTGGTTGTAACGCACGTTGACTGGAGAAAGAAACCGACCCGAAATCAGCTCCTCCTACAGCCGCAGCAAATGTGAGCCGGCCAGTTCCGAGCAACAGCCCGACACTCGAAGGAGAAAGAGCTTCATCATCCCGCACGGCCTGCGGCGCGACCTCAATCCCCGGATTGTCCGTCAGCGTGCCCAAGATGAAAAGCGAGTTCTTGGGCTTGATGCAGCATTCTTCAACCTTGATCTTGTCGCTGGTTACGACGCCATGGTTCGCAAGAAACTTCAGCACATTGGGAGGCGCCGGCTCTTGTCTCGTGAAGAACGAGTCGCAGAACGTTCCCTCGAAATCGCAGTGCAGATCGAAATCGGCTCCTCGCGGGTCGACCAGCACGCAACCGGAATTATCATCGACGAAAAAAGGCACGTGCGCGCATTCGCCCGCGACTTTGACCCACTGCTTGTTCTTGCCGCTCTGCTTCCATTCCCAAACCAATGTGCGGTAGTAGTAGCAGGGGCGCTCCGTGATAGGAGCGACGACCGTGTAGGGACCGGCTGCCAGACCGCTGACTTCGACCATGCCCATCGAGGCGCTGCGAATCTTGGAGAACGGCGTGTCAAGAATCAACCGGCGCTGCTGCAGGAGGCGAAACCCTCGGATAAACAAATAAATGCCGACGCAAATGCCAAGTACGCCCCAGATGGTCAATCCGGACGCAGAGGACAAGCGATACGTGTAGATAAGGAAAGTCGCAATCACCGCGCAGCCCGCAGGGACGGACCTAACACGCGCGTCCCATGCTCAGGCTAGCGAACCTCAGAGCGCGCCCGCAGCAGGAAACGGCGCGTTTGCCTTACGTTGGTAATGAGTGTTTGCTACGGTTATCGTTCTGCGAAGCGCACTCCTACCAGACGTCGCACCTCTTGCTCGCAGACCGCACCATGGGCGCGTCCGCCTTGCAACTCCACGCTTTTTGGAATTCCGGCAGATTCGAGAGTGGGCCGATCACCCGATACTTTGATACTGGATGCGGATCGCTCTGCACCATGAGTCGCTGGAATTCTGGCCGCATGGCGTCGCCGCGGAACTGTCCCCAGGCGATGAAGAATTGCTGTTCGGGGGTGAAGCCGTCGATATCGGCGGGACGCGGCTTACCTTCGAGCGATTTCATGTAGGCAAGATAAGCGATCTTCGCTCCGCCCAGATCCCCGATGCTCTCGCCGAGCACCAACTTGCCATTGTGATGGATGTCTTTCTCGATGAAATAATGGTCGAACTGATCGGCCACACATGCCGCACGAGCTTGAAAATCTTTCAGGTCGGTAGGCGTCCACCAGTTGCGTAACCGTCCGAGAAAATCAAACTGCGCGCCTTCATCATCGAAGCCGTGAGAAATCTCGTGCCCGATCACGACGCCAATGGCGCCGTAGTTTACCGCGTCGACTGCGTTCATGTCGAAAGCTGGAGGCTGCAGAATTCCGGCCGGGAACTCAATGTCATTGAGCAGCGGGTTGTACTCTGCGTCGGAGGTAGGCGGCGTCATGCCCCAGCGGCCACGGTCGACGAGCTTTCCGATTTGATTGCGGTCGTCCTGCTCGACGAATTTCCTGCCGGCGACTGTGTCTTCGAAAAAAGCGTCGCGGCGGATATCGACGTGTCGGTAATCTTTCCACTGGTCGGGATAGCCGATCTTGGGCTTGAACGTGGCGATCTTCGCCATCGCCTTTTCCTTTGTGTCGTCGCTCATCCAGGGACGGCTCAGGATGTCGTCACGCATCGCCAGAAGCAGATTGCGAACCATCTCCTGCATCCGAGCCTTGGCCGCAGGCGGAAAATACTTTTCGACATATTTTTGCCCGAGAGCGTCGCCGAATAGCCGGTCGGCTGATTCCGCACACCGCTTCCAGCGCGGCTTCATCTCGGTGGCGCCGCTCAGGTACTTACCGTTGAAGGCGAAATTTTCCTCGACGAAAGGCGCGGAAAGAGAATTCGCGACCGAACTCAACAGCTGCCACTTCAGATAAATCTTCCAGTCGGCGAGCGAAGTCTCCTGCAACTGGCGATCGAACTCCTGCATGAACTTGGGCTGGTCGACGTTCAGATCGACATCTTGAGGAATTTGCTTGTGCTGAAAGTATGCGGCCCAATCGAAATGCGGAGTCATCACCTGCAGTTGGGCAAAAGTCGTATTGTGATCAACCGAGGCCGGGTCGCGCAACGCAACGTTGTCGAGCGATGCCTCGGCAAACTTCGTCTCCATCGCAAGGATGGTTTGCGAGGCAGCCGCCACGGATTTCTGATCCCATCCCGCGAGCTTGAACATCGTCGTGATGTGTTCGACGTATTTCTCGCGAGCTTCCTTGAACCGCGCTTCAGGCTTCAGATAGTAATCGCGATCCGGAAGGGTCAGGCCGCTGGCTCCAATATCTGCCAACACCCACGAGGGTTTGTGCGGGTCCGGCTGGCTGCCAAACCCGAACGGAACCTGCACGAGAATATCGTGCAGATCAGCTATAACTGATTGCAAAGTCGCGATGTCGCGGGCGGCATCGATCTTGGCAAACCACGGTTTGATGGGGTCCATACCGCTAGCGTTCGCGCGAGATTCGTCCATGCAGGCGCCGTAGTAGTCGCCGATGATCTGATCAGTGCTGCCTTTCGTCGCATTCTTGTCGGCGGCAGCCGCTTCGAGAATGTCGTGGAGCCCGTCCTTCGCCGTCTCTCCAGCCTGCCAGCGCCTGCTCCACCGGGTCATCGACGCGGGAATGGGATTGTTCGCCCGCCACGTGCCATTGGCAAATTCATAAAAGTCGTCGCAAGGTGCCGCTTTGCGGTCGAGATCGTCGACGTCAATGCCATGCAGCGAAACAGCCTGGGAAAAAGCTGGCTGCCAAAAAAGCAGGAACGAAGAGAATACAAGTATCAGGAGTGAGACCAGTCTGCTCATTTTGACCTCTTTCGACGAAAAACTGGGTGACCTGCATCCGACGCGCGGCTGCCATTCTAAGCGAAAGCGGCGCGCGAATCGATTTCCGAGGATCCGAAAAATGCTCCAACTCAAAAAACCCGTGACAGCGATCAGAATTTCAGCAGATTGCTTTTACGAATTCCTTATGCCGGACTCGTTAAATTTTATCGGCAACCTCTTCCAATTCAGCCAGGAGGGTACAAATCGGATGGGTGCTTCCAACACACTCCGCTTGGTCACAACTCTCTCTCTGATCCCGATGATCGCTGTGTTGTGTCCCCCAGCGGCTTATGGGCAGATGACGTCGGAATCAGCTCCGACCGTAACGCCTGTGGGAGCGCCTGGAGGGAGCCCGACCATGCCTGCCCCCAAACCCACTGCGGATCAATCCAGCTTTTTCCACCGGTTATCCAAGGCCTACGCTGATGACTGGAAGCCTTCTGGCCCGTCCGCTGGCGTGCCCGTCCCCGCATTTCGCGGAGATCCCGCTCCAGTCAATGGGCCGCCGTTTCCCTTTTCAACTTGGCCCGTCGGCGGGACAGTCTCGATCGGGCAACCCTGGGCCCAAGCCGGGCCTCTGATGACTGCGCTCTGGTCCGGCCCCCACGGAGAGGCCTGGAAGAAAAGCAAAATTCAGATCTACGGCTGGCTCAATGTCGGCGGGAACTTCAGTACATCGAAAGGACGAGCGAATTCATCCGACGGGAAATACGACAATTTTCCCACAGCGTATGACGAGGTACCCAATGCGATCGAGCCGGACCAGGAGGTGCTCTACATCGAGCGCCAGCCTGACACCGTCCAGACCGACCACTTCGACTGGGGATTCCGTCTCGCCGGCCTCTGGGGCATGGACTACCGCTTCACCACTGCCAAAGGCTATTTCAGCCAGCAGTTGCTCGGGCATGCTCCGGGCAAGGAGTATGGTGCCGACCCGGTCATGATGTATCTGGACCTTTATTTTCCCCACATCGGCGAAGGAACCGACGTTCGCATCGGACGCTACATTTCGCTTCCTGACATCGAAGCGCAACTCGCGCCAAACAATTACACTTATAGCCATTCCTTGCTCTACACCTTTGACTGCTACACCCAGACCGGAATTACCGCGACCACCCGGGTGAACTCGCACTGGACGACTCAAGTTGGCCTTTCGCCGGGCTGCGAAACCGCACCATGGAACTTGACTGACGCGAGGCTCACCCTCAATGGGTGCATCCAGTATTCGTGGCGGACCACACAGGATTCCGTGTACCTCTGCGACAACGAAACCAATCTCGGCAAAGACAGCGGCCGGTACGCCTACAACAACCTGCAGGCTTACTACCTCACCTGGTATCACAAGATCAACGCCAACTGGCATTCTGCGACTGAGACCTGGTATCAGTGGATGAAACAGGTGCCCAATGTCGCGTACAGTCCTCAGCCCGGTTCAAATCTGCCTCCCGTCGATCCTATCCAGCCCGAAACGGGCGCGAATGGCGCGGTCTGCAGCAGCACGACGGCGTTCACATGCTATGCGCCCGAGTGGGCAATGATGAACTATCTCGAGCGCCAGGTCGGAGCGCACAACTACATCTCGATTCGGAATGAATATTTCGATGACATCGTTGGCCAGCGCACCGGGACCAAGACGCGTTACAGCGAGCACCTGCTGGGCTGGGGACACTGGATTGGAACGACGATTCTTTTCCGTCCCGAAGTCCGGTACGAACACTCCTACGAGGCTGCGGCCTATCAGAACGGGACGAAGAAGAGCCAACTCACGGCGGCGGGAGATCTAATTTTCTTCTTCTGAAGTATCGATGTGCGCTCTAACAAAGCGAAAATGATTTAGCATCCGGTCTCATGTATGCTCCCGCTCCCGGGTTGACGGCGGACCAGGTCTTGCAGGCGTTTCGCCGCGACACTCCCAGTCTTCTTTTCGGCGCCATGATCATGGCGGTGGGGCTGGTCTCGGCGGCATTTTCCGAAATCCGCCGCAAGCATGATCCAATCCTGATCTACCTTGCCTTCCTGGCCGGCCTGTATGGCCTGCGCATGTGGATCCAGTCCGGCATGTTCCTCATGATGCAAGACTGGTCGTTCTACCCGAGAGTCAGTTCCGCAATCGACTATGTCGTCCCCATCCCTGCATTCCTTTTCCTCAACGCAGCGGGGTTCCTGCACCGGCGGACCAGAAACGCGCTTTATGGGGTGGGAGCCGTGCTGGCCGTGCTAGCGGTGGCCACACTCGCGGTGGGGCGACGAAACATCTTTTACCAGATCAATTCCGTCCTGATGATCGCCGCGCTGACTACGCTGATCCTGATATCCATGAGCAGGAAATCGCTCAATCGGGACGTCATTGTAATCCGCCGTGGCTTGTTAATTTTTGCCGCTTTCATTTTCTGGGAGAACTTCCGGAACCTGCTGGGAATTTCGTTGCCCAATGTCGAACCGATTGGTTTTGTGGTGTTTCTGGGATCTCTGGGATACGTCGCGGCGCGCCAGACCTTACAACGGGACCAGCAACTTAGCGAGATACAAAAAGAACTTGAAGTAGCCAAACAGATCCAGTTATCGATTCTGCCCGTCGCGTTTCCCAACTCCTCCACCTTCCGCGTTGCCTCCCGGTACGTGCCCATGACCTCCGTTGCTGGAGATTTCTACGACTTTATCGTGGCCGACGACCGGCAGGCCGGACTACTTATCGCGGATGTCTCTGGCCATGGCGTTCCGGCGGCGCTCATCGCTTCGATGGTGAAAGTAGCGGCTACGTCGCAGATCGCAAACGGGTCCAATCCCGCGGGTCTGCTTGCAGGAATGAATGCCATTCTCTGCGGCAATACTCAAAACCAGTTTGTCACCGCCGCCTACATTCATCTCGACGCGCGATCGCGGGAGTTTCGCTACTCGGCGGCAGGGCATCCGCCGATGCTTCTGTTGCGCAAAGGGAAAGTGCTCGAAATCACCGAGAATGGGTTGATGCTGGCAGCGTTCGAATTTTCCACATATGCCAACCAGGCGCAACCGCTGGAACCGGGGGATCGCTTCCTGCTCTACACCGATGGCCTCATCGAAGCCACTAATGCGAATGGAGATTTCTTTGGGCAGGAGGCTCTTGTCGCTGTGCTGCGGCAAACGGCTGAACTTCCCCCGGCCGCAGCATCAGATCAAATCGTCTCCGCCATTCAGCGATGGTCGGCCTCGCAGGATGACGATCTGACTGTTCTGATTTGCGACTATGCGCCAGGGGTTTGAAACGCCGAGTGGAACCGCAGCAGTCGGGGCTGCATGGAGGTAAATGAAAAACACGAGAATGGGAAAACCGCAACTAGAAGCCAAGAACTGATTTCCCTAACCGCCCGCCTTCAACTCGGTAAGAACCTGCTTGGCGATTTCCTTCAGCGTCTCGAAAACGCCGACTCCCTGGAACGCAACCGCCTCTACGATGGGTTCGTTTTTCTTGCGCAGTTCGGTGGCGAGCAGATCGACCGGAAGAATATTGGGCAGGTCACGCTTGTTGAGTTGGAGCACGTAGGGAATCTTGTTGAAGTCGTAGCCATGCTCTTTCAGATTCGACATCAGGTTGTCGAGGGCCTCGACGTTGGCGTCCTGGCGCTGCTCCTGAGAGTCGGCGACGAACACAATGCCATCCACGCCTCGCAGAATCAGCTTCCGGCTGGCGTCATAAAACACCTGGCCGGGGACGGTATAGAGGTGGATGCGGGTCTTGAAACCGCGTACCGAGCCGAGATCGAGCGGAAGAAAGTCGAAGAACAACGTACGCTCGGTTTCGGTCGCCAGAGAGATCATTTTGCCCTTCTGCTGGTCCGCGGTCTTCTGGTAAATCACCTGCAAATTCGTGGTCTTGCCGCCCAGTCCGGCGCCATAGTAGACGATCTTGCAGTTGATCTCGCGGGCTGCGAAGTTGATGAAACTCAAGGCTTTCCTCAAAGTGCGGGACCGCCCCAAGGCTGTCCGCGCACACAAATGTCCTTATGGGGGCTCGCGGCTTTTATATCACACGGGGCCTACGCTAAGCAGGTTACTCAGGTGACCCCCAAGGCACGGGTGAGTCCTGTCACACAAAATCCGGCTTTAACCGAGGGCTTCAACGAGCCGACGGGGTGGGGTAGTAGCCGTCTCTGGAGAACACTTTCAGGCCTCGACGAGCCACTAGGACCTCTATGCTGCGGTATGCCGAGGAGCCGGTTGTGGCCTTGGGGGCATATCCCAAGGTGTACTGGTTGCGGGCTTCGGAGGTGATCTGCGCATACGCCTCTTCCATCGTATTGCGGGAGAGTTCGTCAAAAACCTGCCCCCCTCCGGTAGCCGAACAATACCTGGGTAGGATGTCGTTGTGTCCCTGCCCCGGCAGGTGGAGCTTTTCGGCCTGCCGGAACACGGGCAGCGCTCCACTGTCGAGCACCACGGCCTTAACCTGGATGCCATGGGTTTCCAGCACTTTCAAGACGTCTCTATAACTGGCCTGGCTTCCTAAGTCGCGTCCATCGCTGATCACCATGATGACCTTGCGGCGGTCGCGGTCGCGCTTGCTCAAGTCGAGCGCGGCCCGCAGAATGGCGTCATTCAGCACATGCGCTTCCCTCGGAGGAGTATTCACCGGTGCGATAATCGGGCCGCCCACTGGAGCGCCATTGACGATCGGAGGCCCCTGGGCTAGTGGTCCGCTCAGGACCGCAGGGCCGTTATTACGTCCGCGGACCAGCTTCATCTGGTTGAGGACGGCGGTGAGCCTGTCGCTTCTTCCAGTAAAATCTGAAACTTGGCTGACCGTGCTGCTGTAGGTATAAAGCGCAACCTCGTCATACGGACTAAAGGCTCCGACCAGGGCCGAATAAGTGTGGTTCACTTTCTGCAGCACGACGTCGGGCATCCCAGTGTCGAGCAGGATCGCCACCGAAAGCTCATACGGATCGCTGGTGAAGTACGTCAGGGTCTGTTTCTTACCATTTTCCAGAACAGTGAAATCTTTCGGCAGTAAGCCATCCACGCGCCGTCCTTCAGAGTCCCTGACCATGACAGGAAGCCGCACAAAGTTGACCGGTACTGAGATCTTATAAAGATCGTCGGCAGGATTGATTTGATTCCGGGGAGCCGGCCGTGCCGAACGTGTCTGGGCTGGTGGCACGGAGGACGGAGTTTCCTTTGCCGGTTCGGGCTGCGACGAATCGTTGGTCGACGAATCGTTAGTCGAAGACGGGACAGCGCCTTCGTAACCGATTTTGTCTGAATCCGGTAATGCAGGCGGAAGTGCTGGCTTGGGTACAGGTGGTTGTACCGTGGAGGGTGCGTCGGGGATATCCTGGGCAGGCTGGGAACTCGCGGCCGGCGGATTCTGCGTCTGGCCGGACTGCGCCTGCAGTGCTGGTATCATGAGCCCGAATATCAGTCCTAATACCAACACCGGCGTCTTTCCCGCTCTGCGATAGCAGTCGTCAAACTGTTTCATCCGAGACCTCATCCCGCAGTGCTGTCTAATCCGCGGAAAATTCCTAGCGCCGCCCAACATCTGGGATGCTAATCCAGACCGTTTGGTGCATCTAAGCTACAGGATTAGACTAACAAAGAACCGGGAGAGATTCCCCCGCATGCTGAAACTTCGTAGATTCCCTTCCCGAATTATGCTTCTGATCGTGGTGGCCATGCTGGCGACCACGGCATTCGCTCGCGGCCAGCAATCCGCGCCCAGCCAATCTCCTTCTGGCCAATCCGCCCCAGCCCAGCCCAGTGCCGGCGACCAGAAGCCCGATGATGCCCAACAGCAGCCGACTGAGACCCTGAAGGTCAATGTCAACGTCGTCTCGCTTTTCTTTAACGTCAAAGACAAGCATGGCGCGCTTATCCCCAACCTCACCAAGGACGATTTTGAAATCGCAGAGGACGGCAAGCCACAGACCATCAAATATTTCACGGCGGAGTCGAACCTGCCGCTCACGCTTGGCATCCTGATTGACTCCAGTGGCAGCCAGTTGCGGGTCCTCGATATGGAGAAGGAAGTCGGCGGAGCCTTTCTGAAGCAGATCCTAACCGACAAGGACGAAGCGTTCGTCATCGACTTCAATATCGATGCCGAATTGGCACAGGACTTCACCCGCGACGTACATCGCCTGCAGAACGCCCTCAACAAGGTAAGGATCAATTCCGGCGTTACCATGCCGACACTGCCCGGTGCGGGCGGCGGTCCCGTTCCTACCGCAAGCTCTCCGGGCACTGTTTTGTACGATGCTGTTTATCTTTCAGCTCACGACATGCTGGCGAAAGAAGTAGGGCGAAAGGCCATGATCCTGCTCACGGACGGCGAGGATGAAGGCAGCCGGTTGAAGATTCACGATGCCATTGAGGCGGCGCAGAAGGCGGATGCGATCGTTTACGTGCTGCTTTGTGCCGATCGCGGATTCTACGGAAGCATGGGCGTCGGCTACGGCGGGGAAGGCGAGATGCGCAAACTCACGGAAGCGACCGGTGGCCGCGTGATCAACGTCGGCAACAAGTTCGACAAGCTCCGCGAAGCTTTTGATCAGATCGCTGCCGAACTCCGCAGCCAGTACAACATCGGATTCACTTCGACCAATACCACGCTCGACGGCAGCTACCGCAAGCTGGAGATTAAGAGCAAACAAAGCTACAAAATCCAGGCGCGCGCGGGATACTACGCCGGCCGCAAGCAGGAGTAGCTTCCGACCGATACAGTCTCGCAGGGACGACATTCTAGCCCCGGAGGCCCCCTTCGTCCAGGGCTTCGCGTGCCGCTAGTCAATGCCGTGAATGCGCATGCTGACCAGTTGATCGATGCTGAGGTCGTGGATCCCGCGCGCCTTCATGTCGGCGATGTATTCGGGGGTCACGTTGTGGATTCGCATCGCGATCAACTCGTCCGGAGCGGGATGGGCGTAGCCGAGACCCTGCACCTTACCGATGAACTCCGGCGACACGCCGTGGATGCGAAACGCGATCAGCTTCTCGAGATCAATGTGATCGTAACCACGCTGCTTGAGTTCTGTGATCCATTCCGGAGTCGCGCCGTGAATGCGCATGGCGATCAAGTTGTCCTCGTCCGGTGAATAGCCCGCCTGATGCAAGGCACGGACCATCTCGGGCGATACGCCGTGAATACGGAAGGCAACGAGCTTATCGCTGTCGGAAATATTCAGGCCCTCGGCGCGCAAGTCGTGAATGAAGGCTGAGTCGACGCCGAAAATGCGGAAGGCGATCAGCTTGTCGGCATCGAGGTCGCTCAGATGTTCGCTTTTCATCTGTTTTGCGAAGTCCAGACTGACGTCCATGACTGCCATGCTGAACTGCTTCTCTTCATCGATGGAGAATCCGATCGAATTCATTTCGCGCGAATAGTTCGCATCCGGCTGGAAATGGAATAAGCCAGCGCCCTCGCCGTCATTGAGAAATCCCTCGCAGTCGAACTTGCCCGCGTCGCGCGTGAGGGTGAAGTGAACATCCTGGCGTCCGGTCTTGGAGAAGTCCACGCCCTGGAACGAAGCCATCGGCCAGTCCGACTGATGATTCGAGTTCCCGCCCTTGTGGTGCTCGATCAGCGAAAATTCGACCTTGCCCGGCTTGTCGGATTTGCTGATGGTCCAATCGCCGCTGCGCACTTCGGCGGCATGATTCTTGACCACGAGGAAAATGACACAACATGCAAAGACCAGATAGGCGAGGGTTCGACGCATTCTCATAAATTTTCTCCTTGGGGCATCTATGCCAGTTCAACTGCGCTTCGCGCTGGCGAGACAGGCGAGGCGGCTGTCTCGCCATAAGTTCTTGAGGGCTCGGCCTACAGATCTGCCTTAGAGTCCAGAATTCCCAGCCTGCGCAGCTCAATCAGTTTGTGCAGGGTCAGATCTTTGAAGCCGTGCTTCAGGGCTTCGTCGATGAACTCCGGGGTCACATCCTGCACCTTGGCGCTGATGATGTCGTGAATACCGAGCTTGAATCCTGCCGTCTGCAGCGCTTTGATGTATTCCGGAGTCACATCCTGCACGCGCATGGCGATCAACTCGTGCGTCGATGGATTGAGGCCGAGAGCACGGATGGCGTGCACGTACTCGGGCGTCACATCTTGCACCCTCATGGCGATGGCGTCGTCAGTGCGCGGGTCAATTCCCTGGTCGTGCATCGCCTTCAGGTAAGCCGGAGATACATCCTGTACTTTCAATGCGATCACCTGATCTGCGGTCACCGCGAGGCCTGCAGCGCGCAGTTCACGAACATACTCCGGGGTCACGCCCTGGACCTTGAGCCCGATAAGTTTGTCGACGTTGGGTTGGATTCCCGCCGCGACCAGCTGGCGATAGTATTCCGCGTCAGCGCCCTGGACTTTCAGCCCGATGATCTCGTTCTGGTCGGGCGTGAGCCCCGCGGCGTGCAGGTCCTTAATATATTCGGGAGTGATTCCCTGGACCCGCATTGCGATCAGAGCTTGCGCGTCGGGATGCAATCCCTGTTCCTGAAGTCCGCGGACATATTCTGGGGTCACGTCCTGAACTTTAAGCGCGACCAAAGTATCGAAACTCAGATCGATGAGCCCAACGGATTTCATGCCGTCGATATACGAGGACCCGGTCGACGAATCTGATCTGATCTGTTGGCTGCTGCTCGGCGACTGGGCTGCCGAAGGCTTAGCAGCCGAAGGCGCAGTTGTTCGAGGTGTGGACTGTTGCGCCGGAGTTGCGGCCGACGCAACCGGAGGCAGGAATTGCGCATTCAACACCGCATGAACCAGCCGAGGACGCGTGATCTCAACCAAGGCATTGCCCGCCATAAGAGCGACGGTGAAACACAGAACACTGCCAATCAGCCCGATCCCGCGCACTCCCGCGCGCAAAGGTTTTAGACCAAGCACGCGGAAGACGCGCTCGGTCAGCGGGCCGCGATTCGCCGCCATGGCGAGAGCCGGCGCGCTGCGCCACTCTTCCATCAGAGTAAGGGCGCGGGCATACTCCACCGCATTGCCGCAAAGGGAAACCGCAATATCATCGCAGCAATGTTCGCGCTCGGCTCGGATCCGTTTATTCAGCCACCAGACCGCAGGATGGTAGAAAAGCAAAGTTTCTACGAAAACCTGAAAGACATTCACAAAAGCATCGAAGCGGTAAATATGCGCCAGTTCGTGCGCGATCACAGATTGCAGTTGCTCTTCGCTGAGACCTGTAAGCGCGGAGACGGGCAGAAATACGATGGGGCGAAACCATCCGATTACGGCTGGCGCTTGCAGCCACTTGCACTCGCAATACTGAATGGCGCGATCCACGCCGAGACGCTCTTGCAGCATCTGGCAGATTTCGAGCACGTGCTCACTTACCACGATGGATTGCAGGCGGCGCTTGCGCTCGAGCAGAAAAAACCCTCCCACCGAGCGAAGACCGAATATCGCAACGCCCAGCAGCCATGCTTCGACGAGCCAGGGGAAGGCGTCCGAAGGGGATGCTGTTTGAGAAACCTGGATCGAGCCACCCGCCGCGGCCTTGTCCCGCGCTGTTGGCCAGGCTGCCGCGGCGAGCGGCGACGACTTCGCGGTGTCTGCCGCACCGGAATGTCCCGAATAAAAGAAAAGCGTGACCAGAGGCGCTATAAACATCAGGGCCAGCGCACCCACGCCCAACGCGTAGCGCACAGACGCCCGGCGCGCTAACGCCATCGCGGCGGCAGCTATGGCCGCGAGAGCGGCTCCCTGCCATACAAAGTTCAGCAGAGTCCAACCCAGCGCGCGCATCACGCCCGGAGAAATCCAATCCATCGCGCTGGTCATCATCGTCATCGGACTCGTCATCATTGCGCTGGGAACCACTAGGCAGGTCATCGCCGGGTCCTTTCATAGTTGTCGAGCATACGGCGCAGTTCGTTGATCTCTTCCGGGGAAGCTTTACCCCCAGCCAAGGCGTGCATCATGAGTTGGCTGGCGGATCCCTCGAAAACGCGCTGGAGCATATCTCCTGCAATCTGCCGCTTGGTTTGCTCCGCCGGCAGGCATACCTCATAGACGTGCGCGCGCTGGGTTTCGTTTCGACGGACGGTCCCTTTTGTGGTCATGATCTGCAGCAGTTTCAGGACTGTGGTGTATCCCATTGACTTGGTCTCGCTCAGGGCCTCGTGAACTTCGCGAACGGTGGATGGCCCGCGGGTCCAAAGAACGCGCAGGATTTCCAGTTCTGAAGCAGTCGGTTTTTGCGGTGTTGATTTCATGTGCGGGAAGTTACTACGAAGGCATTCGTAGTGTCAACGAAAATCTTCGTAGATGGCAAGAAGCCTGGCTGGGCGCGGAAAAAGCATCAACCACATCAGGACACGAAGGATCACGCGTGATTCTGGGTTAGAGCGAGCAACACGAGGCACGCAACGAGGATGCGCATACCGCAAAATGTAATAACTCCCTAGCGGAGGGGCGATCCGATATACGCTGAGGCAGCCATCCAACACTTGTTAAGACGGTCTACTACCGAGTACAGTACTGTCGTCGTCTCGTACTTTTTCTTCAAAGTCCCATCCATCAGGAGTTTTCCTCCCATGAGTGATTCAGGGATGAGTCGCGTAGTGATGGTCCTCGCGGTCCTCTCGTGTCTGAGCGTTTTCGGCCAGGCGCAAAGTGCCGAAGAAATCGTCAACAAGAACATTCAAGCGCACGGCGGAATGGAGAAGATCAAAGCCATCAAGTCCATCCGAATCACAGGCAAACTGAACGGAGGAGGCGGATTCACCGCCGCAACCACTCAGGAAAACCAGCGCCCCAACCTGGTGCGCGAGACTTTTTCTCTGCAGGGGATGACTGCAATTACGGCCTATGACGGTGAAGCCGGCTGGCAGATTCAGCCCTTCGGCGGCCGCAAGGATCCGCAACTGATGGGGGAAGACAGCCTGCGCGACTTGGTTCTCGACGCTGACTTTGACGGGCCACTAGTGGATTACAAGGAAAAGGGAAACACAGTGGAGTACCTCGGCCACGATGTGGTCGACGGAGACGACGCCCTGCGTCTAAAGGTGACGCTGAAGAATGGCGACATCCTCTACTACTTTCTCGATCCCGACACATTTCTTGAAATTCGGAGAGAGTCGCAGAAGTTCATTCGCGGTTCGGTCAACGAAAGCGCGATCGAAATGGGGTCGTACAAGCCAGTGGCTGGAGTGATGTATCCCTATTCAATTTCGCAGGGGTCGAAGGCAAATCCCGCGGCGCAGACAGTCACAGTGGAAAAGATCGAAGTGAACGTGCCCATTGACAAAGCTGATTTCGCTTTGCCGGCCTCATTGATGGGTGCCAAACCGGACACCGACAAGAAGTAAGCGATCTTATTCCCAGCGCACTCATTGAAGATCACTGGCCAGTGTCAAGCAAACGAGGATTTCCAGAATATGAAAGCACGCACAATCTCCGGCAGTTTCCTGATGAAAGCAAGCGTCACGGTGCTGTTCAGCAGCGCGCTCGTTTCGTCCGCACAGAGCGCTTACAAATTCGATGCCGCCACGGTGTCGGGGCTGCCGGCCCGCAACATCGGCTCGGCCATGATGAGCGGCCGCATTGCAGCGGTGGACGCGATCGATCAGGATGGGCGCATTACGGTCTTTGTCGGCTCCGCCAGCGGCGGTGTGTGGAAGTCAGTGAACGGCGGTACTACTTACAAGTCGGTTTTCGACCGCGAGAGTGCGCAGTCCATCGGAGCGGTAGCCATTGACCCCTCGAACCCGAAGACAGTTTGGGTCGGCACCGGCGAGGCCTGGACGCGCAACAGCGTGTCCATTGGCGACGGAGTTTATAAATCGACCGACAGCGGCGAGAACTGGACCAATGTCGGACTGAAAGACAGCGAGCACATCGCCAAAATTCTGGTCGATCCCAAGGATGGAAACAATGTTCTGGTCTGCGCCATGGGCCATCTGTGGGATGACAGCGACGAACGCGGAGTTTACAAAACCAGCGACGGCGGCAAGACCTGGAAGAAGGTTCTGGCGGGCGCGAATGGTTCCAGTGGTTGCGCTCTGCTGGCCATGAGCCGGCAAGAACCCAAGACGATCTATGCATCGATGTGGGATTTCAGGCGGCAAGGCTGGACGTTTCGTTCCGGCGGTCCAGGCAGCGGAATGTTCAAATCGACCGACGACGGCGATCACTGGAGCGAGATCAATGACGGCAACGGCAAAGGCCTTCCACCCAAGCCCTGGGGACGAACTGCGATTGCGGTCGCACCCTCGAAGCCGCAGGTCGTCTACGCCAACATCGAGGCGGAAAAAGACCGGGGCCTATATCGTTCCGACGACGGCGGTGGATCCTGGACCAAGCTTGATTCCAGCAACTTTATGGTGTGGCGCCCGTTTTACTTCGGCAACCTGATCGTTGATCCGACGGATGAAAACAAGATTTTCAAGCCCGATCTCATTCTGATGTACAGCACTGACGGTGGCAAAACCTTCAACGTGGTTTCAGGAGGCGCGCACGGCGATTTCCACGATGTTTGGATCGATCCCAAGAACCCGAGTGTCGTAATTGTCGGCGACGACGGCGGCCTATGGCGCAGCGAAGACGGCGGCAGTCGCTGGAAGCACCAACTTAACCTGCCCGTGTCGCAGTTCTACCACGTCAGCACGGATAACTCGGACCCCTACCACGTCTACGGCGGATTGCAGGACAACAGCGCATGGGTGGGCGATTCTTCGTACCCTGGCGGCATCACGAACTCACGCTGGGAAAATATGTTCGGCGGTGATGGCTTCTGGATGTTCGAAGACACCTCCGACCCGAATTACATTTATGCGGAAGCGCAGGGCGGCGAAATCGGCCGCGTGAACCGCTTTACGCACGAGACCCGCAGCATCAAGCCGCTGCCCAACTATGGCGAAAAGAAGCTGCGCTTCAACTGGAACACTCCAATTCACATGAGCCCGAATGAGAAGGGCACGCTCTACATCGGGGCGCAGTTCCTCTTTCGTTCGCGCGATCACGGCCAGACATGGGATCGCATTTCCCCCGACCTGACTACCAACGATCCCGAAAAGCAAAAGCAGGAAGAATCAGGCGGCGTCACCATCGACAATTCCTCCGCGGAAACGCACACTACGATCTATTCGATTTCTGAATCACCGAAGAACGGCCAGATCATCTGGGTCGGCACCGACGACGGCAACGTCCAGGTAACGCGAGACGCGGGCAAGACGTGGACGAACGTCGTGGACAACGTCCCTGGTCTCGGGAAAAATTCGTGGGTCTCGACCGTCGCGGCAAGCCGTTTCGACGAGGCAACCGCCTATGCCACCTTCGATCGCCACACTTTCGGCGACATGAAGCCATATATCTACAAGACCACCGACTATGGCAAGACCTGGACAGCCTTACCCGCCCAGGAAAGTGGCGCTCGGGGATACGCGCACGTAATCGCCGAGGATACTGTGGATCAGAACCTGCTATTTCTGGGCACGGAATTCGGTCTCTGGATTTCGGTCGACGGCGGGCAGCACTGGGCGCAATACAAAGGAAGTGATTTCCCCGCCGTTGCGGTTCGTGACATCGTGGTACAAGCGCGCGAGAGCGACCTCGTCCTGGCCACTCACGGCCGTGGTATCTGGATTATCGACGACATTTCCGCATGGCGCGCTCTGACGCCGGAGTTGATGTCCAAGGAAGCGGCCCTGATTCCAGGGCACGCCACGCAATACTTCGAAGTGTCGGGTGGATGGGCCGAAGGCGACGAGTCCTTCACCGGCCGCAACAGGCCCGGGGAAGCACAGATCACTTATTACCAGAGGAGCCGCCACATTTTCGGCGACCTCAAAATCGAGATCCTCGATCAGAACGGCAAAGTGGTCGACACTGTCGCTGGCAGCAAGCATCGTGGCTTAAATCGTGCCAGTTGGTCTATGCACGTGAAAGCTCCGGCAGTGCCTCCGGCTGCGACCGCTCTGTTTGAAGCGGCGCAAGGTCCGCGCGTGCTCCCCGGCAAATACACGGTAAAGATGACCAAAGGTGACAACGTCTACACCGAAGAGTTGAACGTGACTCTCGATCCTCGGGCAAAATTTTCACTCGAGGACCGCAAAGCGCAGTTCGACTTGACCATGAAGGTGTACCACACCATCGAACACATGACCTACGCAGTCGACGCGATCGAAGGCGTTCGCAATGCAGCCAACGCGAGAGCGGCTAAGCTTACCGAGAAGGATCCGCTGCGGAAACAATTGCAGGATCTGGCAGTAAAGTGCGACGAACTGCGTGGGAAAATCGTGGCCACCAAAGAAGGTGGCATGATCACTGGCGAAGAGCGTATCCGCGAACTGCTCGGCCAGCTTTACGGCGACGTCAACGGATACGAGGGACGTCCGGGCGACTATCAGGCGGCGCGCTCCGATTCCCTGGCGCATGAATTGGAAGACGTCATCGGCGACTTCCAGAAGCTCGCTCAGAAGGAACTTCCCGCCATCAACGCGGGATTGAAGAAGAAAAAGGCGGAAGCCATTTCAGTGCTGGCTGAGGCCGACTGGAAGAAAAAACTGGAAGCCGAAGGCAGCTCAGGTGCGGCCGCCGGCATGCGCTTCTTCGCGGAGCAAGCCGACACCGACTGAGTGCGCTCCGCTCCTCGAATTCAGCTCGATGTGGGCAAACTCTACGCTTAGGGACTTGGCAGTTTTCAAGACTTTTCTGCGAGCGGAGGCAGAAAGGGCTGTTTGCGAAGCAACTAACTCGCCGTAGAGCAACCCGCTCCCAATGAAAAAATCTTCCCTCCATTGATTCCCGTCGTGGGTGCGAGTAGATTGGTGTGTCCCAACGTAGTACCGGAAAATGTTCAGGAGATTTCCCATGCTGAAACGTTTCACTATCTGCATTTTTCTGTTTGCTGGACTCGCGGCATTTGCGTTCGCATCCGACGAAAATGCATGCAAGGGCGATCCCAATACGTGGCAGCAACTTTTCAACGGCAAGGATTTGACTGGCTGGAAGCACGTTGGCCCGGGCGGCGACACGGTTGAAGACGGCCTGATCCACACTCACGGCGGCATGGGCTTGCTTTACTGGACCGGCGGAAAGATCGGCAACTGCATCATTCATGTTGTTTATCGAATGCGCGACGAGAACGACAATTCTGGAGTATTCATTCGCATTCCCCTCGAACCTCGTGAAGAGTGGATGCCGGTGCATTACGGCTTTGAAGTCCAGATCGACAACCATCCCGAGACTTCTAACGAGGACGAGTACCACTCCACCGGCATGCTCTATTCGCTGACCAAGCCGCTGGCCAAAGCATGGAAGCCCGGCCCCGAATGGAACACGATGGACATCACTTTGGACGGCTCACGGACCATCGTCGTGCTCAACGGAGTCAAGATCACGGACTACAAAGACGGCGACCCCGTACCCGCTCGCAAGTTCGATTTCGAGCCGCAGCGCGGCCCGCGGCCTGACTTCGGCTACATCGGCCTGCAGAATCACAGCGACAACGACATCGTTTTCTTCAAGGAAGTAGCAATTAAGCCGCTTAAGAAATAGCGGAGTTTGCGAGAGCTGTCGCTGTGAATCCACTCGGAGGGATTTTTCATGAAACGTATTCTTTCGCGACGCGCATTCTTGCAGGGGGGCACCGCCGCCGCCGCGGCTGGCCTGCTGGCCTCGAAAACGATCTTCCTCGAGGCGAGCCCGATGCCCCGTTTCCCGGTAGCTCCCAGCGACCGCGTCCGGTTCGGCATGGTCGGAATCGGAATGCAGGGTTCCGGACTTTTGGCCGGAGCGATCACAATTCCAGGAATCGAGTGTGTCGGCGCCGCCGACTTGTACGACGGCCGCCACACGCTGGCCAAAGAAATTACGGCTAACTCCAGCCTGCCAACTTCGCGCCACTATCAGGAACTGCTTGACCGCAAAGACATTGACTGCATAGTGGCGGCGGTGCCCGACCACTGGCACCGGCGCGTCGTAGTCGACGCCTGCAACGCCGGTAAGGATATCTACTGCGAAAAACCGATGTCGCACAATGTGGCCGACGGTCTCGCAATGGTCGAGGCGGCACACAAAAACAATCGAATCGTGCAGATCGGCTCGCAGCGGGTCAGTTCGGTTTTGTGTGCGAAGGCAAACGAACTCTACAAAGGCGGCGCTATCGGCAACGTCGAGATGGTGGAACTCACGCTGGGCCGCAACGATCCGACCGGTGCGTGGGAGTATCCGCCGCCGCCCGATCTTTCTCCTGAAACTCTGGATTGGGATACATGGCTGAACGATGCTCCCAAGATTCCGTTCAACAAACTGCACTTCGCACGCTGGCGCTGCTGGAGAAACTATGGCACCGGCGTGGCCGGCGATCTCATGGTGCACCTGATCAGCGGTATGCTGGTCACTCTGGGATGGAATGAGATTCCGCGCTCCGCGACGGCGATGGGCGGCATCTTCCGATTCCCCGACGGCCGTGATATGCCAGACTTTCACACGGTGCTTTTCGATTACCACGGCATTCCGGTTTATGTGCGCTTGGACCTGGGCTGCGAAACGCCCGAACTGGCACGCTTCATGGGCCCCAAGGGACTGCTCGACGCGACCGAGTTCGATCTGCGGCTTTCTCCGCAGGCCGGAATTGACATGGATCCCAGCTACTACAGCTTCAGCTTCCCCGCGAAACTTAGGGAAGAATATGTCAAGCAATGGCATGCGGAGCACGATCCGAAACTGGGCAAAGAGCCCGTCCACGAAGACGTTGTCTATCACGGCCACGACTGGGACGACATGCGCCCGCACTTGAACGTGTTTTTCGAGTCGGTCAAGTCGCGCAAGCCGCTCACGGAAGACGCTGTATTCGGCAACCACGCTGCGATCGCTTGCCACATGGCGAACGAGTCGTATTTCCGCAAGCGTCCGGTCACCTGGGACGAGGCGTCGAAGACCATCAAGTCGGATTACTAAACGGGAGAACCGATGCGGCCAGCACATGCGTCAGCCGAGAAGAGCCGGGGACTTATTCCGGTTCGACTCGGCTTTCCCGTGATTGCCTCTTGCCTCGCGGCACAAGATCTAGCGGCGCCAACTCGCCCTAGTCGCTGAACAATTGCGCAGAGAGGGCAGTCCTAGAAACGCAACTGCCTGTCTCTTGGCCGCTCGATGCCCGGCAGCAGGTGGGAGATGGGAAAAGGACAAAACGAGTTACGTCTCTGCGATTTTCCAAGCTATAGGCACGAACAGGGAGAGGAGCTAACACATGTCTGAGTCATCTGACGGAATCAATCGCCGCAAATTCTTGAATCAGTCCGCTGCTGTAATCGCGGGCAGCATGGTGCTGCCGCGCACGGCCTTGTCGTACGAAAATATTGTCGGCGCGAATGACCGTATTTCGCTGGCACACGTGGGCAATGGCAGCCGCGGCGGCGATCTTGACCTGATCGCATCGAAACTCAAGTCGAGCCACAATGTCGAGATGGTCGTCGTCTGCGATCTCTGGAAGGGAAATCGCGAAAGAGCAGTCGCCACAAACACCGGCTACTACGGCCGCGCCCCGAAAGGCGTTCAGTACATCGAAGATGTTCTCGCGATGAAAGATATCGACGGCGTGCTGATCTCCACGCCCGACTTTGCCCACTCGCCCCTGCTGAAACTGGCAGCAGAAGCGGGCAAGGACACCTATATCGAGAAGCCGATGGGAAACGTCTTAAGCGAAGCAAAGGCTGCTCGCGACGCAGTCCTCCAGGCCAAGACCGTGGTGCAGGTAGGCACACAGCATCGCAGCGAACCGTACCAGGTCGCGGCCCAGAAGGTCGCGAGCAGCGGCGCTCTCGGGGATATCAGCAAAGTCGAAATCGTCTGGAACTACCATGGCCCACGCTGGCGCGGCCGCAAGGAAGTAAAGGAGATCCGCGAGCAGGATACCGATTGGAACAAGTGGCTGCTGGCCAAGCCGAAGCGCCCGTTCGATCCGCAAGTGTATTTCGAATTCCGCCTCTACAAAGATTTCTCCAGCGGCATTCCGGATCAATGGATGAGTCACGCGATCGATCTGGTGCACTGGTTCACAGGGGACAACTACCCGAAATCGGTCGTCTCGCACGGAGGGGTTCTGGCCTGGCATGACGGCCGCGAAACTCCCGACACGTTCCAGACTCTACTCGAATATCCCAAGGGCTTCCTGGTGAGCTATTCAACCAGCTTCGGAAATGACGCTCCCAGCTTCACCCGCTACATGGGCAAGAAAGCGACGCTAATCAACATCGGAGGCGAGGGCAGCCCGCGTTACCAGGTGGTCGAAGAGAAAGGAACTCACGAAGACGACGCCGACATCGACGAAAAAAGGAAGTCAACCTTCGTTCAGTTGCCGGGAGAAACGGGTCTGCCCCCGATGGGCATCGATGACCTGAGTCTCGAACACATGGCAAATTGGTTCGACTGTATGCGGTCGCGCAAGCAGCCCAACGCCTCGGTACATGAAGGCTTCGCGCATTCCGCAGCCTGCATCATGGCAGCGCAAGCATACTGGTCCGGCAAGAAGCTCTACTGGGATGCGGCCAGCGAGACGATCACCGATCGATCAGCCGCGTAGCCGCGGGCGAAACTGTATGAGAGAAATGGTAGGCACGAGGAGACTCGAACTCCTGACCTCTACCGTGTCAAGGTAGCGCTCTAACCAACTGAGCTACGCGCCTACGTTTATAATCAACAACTTACGACGTAGCACTTTCGTGCTCCCAGCTTTTTCCCAGCTTTTGCTATAATAATTTCCACAGCTCCCCGGCTGCACGAGGAGAACAATGGCGCGACAAAGAGGCTCATTACGCATAGAAAGTGGAAGCTGGTACGGATATTTTAACACGTACATCCTGGACGAAAAAACAGACAAAAAAAAGCGCAAACAGAAAACCGTAAAACTCGGGCCTGCTGAGGGGCGTGGAAAGCTCACCAAATGGGATGCCCAGGATAAGCTCCGAGTTGAGATTGAGAAGACACTCGGTGCTAATGGCGAAGCTGTTCCCGATCCAAAGATCACCCTCGAAGTCTTCACAAAAACGCGCTGGCTTCCTCTCCGGGAAGGTGGACTACGTCCAGGCAGCAAGAAATCTCTGATCTTTCGTCTCGCACACATCTACAAGAAATTTGGCTCCGTGCCTCTTGAGCGGATCGACAAAATCGCCCTCCAAAATTGGCTCAACGAATTGGCCCAGAAGTACAGCAAGGGGATGGTAACGCACACCCGTTTCTACCTGAAGTCCATTCTGGAAGAAGCGGTCGAGCAGAGCTATCTGGCGAAGAGCCCAGCCAAGAATCTGGAAATGCCGCTCACGAAGCGTGTCTCCAAGGAAGTGCTCACGATTGAACAGCTCAAAGCTGTTTTGGCTGAGCTGAAATCGCCATACGATCTCATTGTGAAGGTTGCCGTTGCGTGCGCTTTCCGTCCCAGTGAATTATTGGCTTTACGCTGGAGAGATCTGGATGTGGATGCAAAAACATTCACGATCAAGGAAACTGTTTATCAGGGCGAACTTCGGCCGTACACAAAAACAACGGAGGCTGACGAAACCGACAAAACTTTACTCACAGTTCCGGTCCCCGCCGCTTTGCTGCATGACCTTCTTGAGTATCGAGGGACCATGAAATCACAGGAGGGGCACCGCTACAAAGTCCTGAGCATCGAGCCCAAGGTTGTCCTCGATTGGTACATGAACGATGACGACTTCATTTTTCACAATCTTGAGAACGGAAATTTTCTCGGAAAAGAGAACATCCTGTTTCGCGTATTCACGCCGATTGAAAAGAAGCTCGGCCTGAAGCTCAACTTCCAAGTTCTCAGACGCACATCTGCGACTCTCGCACAACACAAAGGCTCGGTGAAAGACGTGCAAAGTTTGCTCAGGCATCGTGAGGCAGATACCAGCGCAAACGAGTACATGCAGGCCATCCCAGAATCAGCACGGAAGATGCAGAGCAGCGTCTACGAGGATTTGACGAGGGTTAAAAAAGAAGCTTAGCGCTGGCTGATGGTCCGGGAGATCCTTGGCGATCCAAGCTGTTAGGGCATGAAAGCATCAAGACGACGGAGCGCCATTACTCGAAATGGATGAAAGGGCGGCAGGACCGGCTGGATAGTCTTGTTGTGGCGGCGTGGGCTAAGAAGCGCTAAAGGTCCTTCGCTCTAGTTCCAACCGGCGCTCATCAGCATCGTCATCAGCGACAACCGCTCGCGTTCAGGTTCAATTCTTGCTGTTGTGGGCAGCTTCTTTGTTGTGAGCGTGGAAGCGTAGCATTCTACGTGGACGGGCCGACCGTATTCATCGGTGTTACTCACCGCAAGGCTCACAGGCTCTTTGCAGATAATGCACCGGGGAAGCCAAAATTGGTTAGTCATGGACTGACTCCCTAGAGAGAGATACCACGCACCGCCTGCCCTGATTTCTCGGACCCACCCGGCCGACACGGCGGGAGGTCATCTGCGCCCCAACGCTGCAAACGCGAATCCTGCCACAGCGAACACTAATGCCGCCAGTGCAATTATCCAGATCTGTCCCAGGTCCACCATCGTGTCCCAACAGCGGCACTGATATGCGATGTTCGATCAATCGGCCGCGGTCACTTCGGGAAGTTATGCTCATTCATGGGCCGCGTAACTAGGGTCTATCCTGTAGATACGCATCCGCAGTTGTGCGTAATCCGACTGAGGGCTGCACGAAGGCAGGCCACGCGGGATATTTAATGGATGAAAGGACGAGGAGGACCGGCTAGAACAGTCTTGTTGTGGCGGATTGGGCTAAGAAGCGCTAACGTTTAGACTTGGCCTTCTCCATGCGCTCAATTTGTTCCGCAAGGCGCACTGAGAGCTTAAGAAGCCTGTCGGATTCGCCGCGCAAACGGGCAGCGTCTTTGTGAAGGTCCGCAATCCGCTTCCGCAGTTCGTCAGACGTTTCAGAAGTGGCTTTCACCATAGCTGAGCAAAATTGTAGTTTATTCGGTTGGATTCGGGGGGATCGGCGTTGCGTTTGCTCCCACCCAAGGACGCTGGCATTCATTGTGGACAGGGACGCCAAATTCCTCTATCCCGGCATCTTCCGCGGAAACCGGCTTGCCGCATTTCCAGCAATTAGGATTGGCAGAAGGCATAATCGGCGCTCAGAGCCACTGCTCAATTCTGTGCTTCGGTAAAAATAAAATCTGAGCAATACCGCTCAATTTTGGTCTTGACTCTCAAGTGAAAATAATTTATCTGTCCGAGGGTCAAGTCCCTGAGGGTCAATTGTGGCCGCCCCTGAAACGAAATTCTGCCGGATCTGCGGGCAAGCGGTACCGCTCGAACATTGCAAGACCGATGACAGTGGACTCCCCGTCCATGAGGACTGCTACGTGGCGAAAATTGCGCTCCAGGTAAAGACCGCGACGTTTCCGCCCGCCCGAAATAACTAAGCAGCATTTTGTAAGGAACTGTTCAAAATTGAGCTGCACGGCTATTGGGTTTCAAGGCATCATCGGCCCGGAATGACGAAAAAACTCAGCATCAAAGAGGCGCTATCCGTCCGTTGCCCAACGTGCGGCGCTGTGCGAGGGGAAAAGTGCGAGCTTAGCAGCGGCCAACCGCGCACGGACCCGCACCGTGACCGTCGATTGATCGCAAAAGATCGGAAGGGCTGAGCCGCGCCGCGTGGTCGAGTCCCGAAACTGATTAGTTAGGCGGCTACGTGGTAGCTGCTCGCGCCTGAATCGCTCGCCACAGGCCGTGCATTCCATCCGCTCAAAGTCAATGTGCCGGATCTTGTCCGGTGAAATCGCGTGTCCGCACTTCGGACAATGCGTGTTGAGCGCGGCCTGGACCCGCTCGCGGTTGATTTTCGGCTTGCTAACCATTCCGCGGGACATAGTATCACGTTTCGCCTTGTATTCGCTTGGCACTTTACCACGTCCACTTTAGAAGTCAACTTAACTAGTTTTAGAATCAGCTATTTATGGCCAGTAAGTAACCATAGGTAACCACACGGAGGGACCTGCGCGGTCCCGGCTATTAGCTAGATTGTGCTCAGCCTAGGAGGGCACTGAATATGAAAAACATCAAAGCAACCCAGAACATGCAAAAACTCAAAGCAGCACTTAGTCCGTGCGCTTGCCAGCCAAGAACGCGCCGCCAATCTCATAGAGGAAGCTGGCTTCGGGGAACAAGCGTACATCCTGGACGAAGCCGGGGAAGCCGTGGAGGAGCTGAGCGAAACGCTGGCTGCGCTGTGAGCGGTCGGACCCTCCCCCGCACGGCTTCGGGCGTCAATGTGTGTAAGTGAGCAATCGGGGACAGATTGGCAGTGTCACTCGCTGCTCTACTGAAAACATCGTGTCCTCAGTGGTCATTAACGATTGGGTGAAAGCATACCTCCGCGCAGCGCTGGAGGCGGATGGTCTGAGAATGCCAGAGCGAATTGCCAACGCCCGTCGGCAATCGCCGGAAGATTAGGGGACTTGGAAGGCAGTAGCGATCATCACGCGGAACGGGACGAGATGCAATCGGCATTGGCCGCTCTAACCGGCATTGAAGATGAAACGAGTATCTGGCCTACATGGCGACTACGCACCTAATGAAAACCAAGTTGAGAAACAACAGTCCAGTAGCCAAGGTTGGCACACGCGCACTGCGCAAAGCGCCACAGCCGCCCCTCGAACACGCCGGAGCAACGCCTGATTCAGACCGCGCCAAAAGACCCCCGCTCGCTAAACCATCCGCCACAGGTGAGGAACTAACTTCCGGGGATCGCGTGGAGGGATTGGGAAACTTCGGAAACCCGACCGGGGAAGTCGGCACCGTTGAGCGAGCGAACGAAAATGCGGCGGTGGTCAAGTGGATGGGGACGGTCGCGTGATAGTTGAAAAGCCTTGGCTCAAGAAGATTTAGTCCGCAGACTGGATCATGCTCCGGCCTTGGCTCTATACCATCCTGCCATCCCTACCCAAAAGCTCAAAGAAAATAGGCCGAACCCGTTGGCGAGTCCGGCCTTGATTGGGCGGTCGTGAGGGTCGAACGGCGACTTGGACGCCCGCTAACCCATGACCGAAGTCCCTATGAGTAAAGTAAAGATATACCGCAGCGCGGTCTACGGGTCTGCTCACTTTTGCACACATTTGCGGACTCTGAATTCTTGGATTGAGAGCAAGAAGCACTGAACGGATATTGCGAGTATGTCCAAAATTGTTCGATCTCTGTCTAGCGCTTGCAGATGCAAGGTCGTTTCTTGCCCGGTCCCCTCATCAAAGCATTATTTCTCTTCCACCTACCCACAAACAAGACTGTCCGCCTGTCCTGCCTGCCCTTCATCCATTTCGAGTGCTGGCTGGCGCTACGGCATTCGCCCTATGGATTAGGGCGGTCGCTATTGTGCACCATGGTTGTGTGCTGTTACCTCAGAAAGATTTGGATTCGAGAGTAGTGAGTCTCTGTGCCAAAGCGCTTGAGGCAGATGGAGATGAATTGGAATTCATCCTGGGCCAACTGAGAGCCGCCCTCCGGGAGCACCATGAGCGAGCGAAAGAGATGATCCTCCAACGCGCCTGCGAAAGCGCTTTCACCAAAAAGGCGGGCTAAACATGCCCGAGGACAAGAGTAAAAATGAGATCGACCGCCTCCGGTCGATTGTTTCGCCGATCCGAGAGCATCTCGAACGAGGTTCACGTATAAAGAAGGCCCTTGCTCGGTTCCGCTCTAAGAAAAAACAAAATCAGCCACCGGACGAAAAGCACGGCGCTGCGTAACTATCCCCCAACCAAGCTCTCGTCAGGCAGACTTCTTTTGGCCTGCCTTGAGCTTCGCCCAGCGTGCGCGTTGGGCTGCCGCGATCTTCCTACGGGCAGATGCTGAGAGCGTACGCTTGGGTTTTGCTGCACCCATGGTGGTGCTCTTCGCCCAGCGTGCCTTCTGCGCAAGGCTGATCTTCTTCCTAGCCTCTGCGCTCATACTCCTTTGCGCTTCCTGCGCGGTTGCAGTCCCCTTAGTTGCCGTGGGTACTGCGATGCTGGTACCATCCAGCAACTGAAGAACCTTCTGTAGTCTAGCTATTTCTGCTGCAACTGCTTCTCGTAAACCTTCCATGTAGTGGAGCCCCCTCAAGTGTATTGTGGTGCGCGGCAAATTGTAGCACCAGCACGCGAGGTGGGTGCTACCTCAAAATCACTCTGGCACCACGTTGAGCTCACGCCCCAAGAGCCATCTGATTTCGGTGGGTATGTCGCACAGTGGGCACGGCCGTGTGACCCAGGTTTCCTGCATGTCAGTTGGCTCATCTCCATCGCCCATTTCTTTGAACGAATGGCCGTTTATGCAAGTGCAATGTTGCTCCATTATTCGCCCCTCCAGCGCATCCAACGAAACCATTGAATCACAACTCAAACTCGATTGTGGGGGAAACTTTCCTGGGGTGACCACCCTTTGCAAAAAGACGGGGTGGGGTTCCTGGAATTTGGCTGGAGGAATTTCCCCACGGAGTTTGCTGGGGAGGTACGTCGCCGCAGACGCCGTGGTAGTTATAGGTTGGATAGATTGGGAAGGTATCTCTGTGT
>CAWJRY010000014.1:0-152236 GCA_963845405.1 uncultured Acidobacteriaceae bacterium
CCTGTCACGGCAGAGGCCGCGGGTTCGAGTCCCGTCGTCCCCGCCAATTCGTTCTTAGGGAGTTATCGGACGTGACACCGAAGACTCATACCCTCAATCCCACCCACAGCTTCTATTGAACTCTTCCCGAGTCGAATCCCGCGGCATCAAGAAATCTCTCTCGCGCTGCAGTCGTCTTGGCGAAATCTTCGTCCGTGTGACCCCCTAATTCGCTGAGCCCTCGCCCGTAACCTCCGATTATCCTGCACTCGCGACGGTTCACCTGATCAGAGGTGCGAGGCTTCTATTCATTGTGAAGAGCCCGCACTGGGTTCACGTGCAACGCCTGTTTGGCCGGTAATAGAGCTGCAAGCGTAGCGATCCCGAGCAAGACAGCGATGGCAGCAACGTAACTAAGTGGATCGAGATTGCTGACACCAAACAGCACTTTGCGGAGGACCTGCGATAGTGCGGCTGTGCCTGCGGCTCCGGCCACCAGGCCGATGACAACGGGCCACGCAAACTGCCGCATGACCGCATACAACACTTGAGTTCCCTTCGCACCCAACGCGATGCGGATCGCGATTTCTTTCGTTCGTTCCGAAACGGAGTACGCCACCAGCCCAAGGAGGCCAATCGCGGCCAACAGCACAGCTGCCATGCCAAGCAGGCTTACCGCCGCTGCAGCCAACTCGAAATTCAGCACGTTCTGATGAACTGCAGACTTCAGCAGCCAGATCTCCGGAAAGAGTTTCGGATCGATGCTTTCAATGATTGACTTGATCTTCGGCGGGAAATCTTCCGGAGCGCCCGCGGTCTTCACCAGCAGCGTCATTGCCGCCATATCCTCTGGTTGCGCGGCCCAGTACACCTCGACCGTGTCACCGTCATTCAGGGCATTCACGTGCGCATTGCCTGCGATGCCAACGACTGTGTCCTTCTGCCAGAATAGCTTCCCGAGGGGATCCTCTCCCGGCCACTGCTGTCGTGCCAGGGATTCACTCACGATAACTGCATTCTTCTCACCCGGAAGGAAATTTCGCCCGCGCAGTATTGGAATGTCCATCGTCTGAAAGAATTCCGGAGTCACCCAATTCGGATAGACGTCCACTGAATGTCCCGCGATGTCGGTTCCCGTGCGCGAAATGCTGTGCCCCAGTAGAGCCAGCTTCACCAGTGATACTGAAGTCACGCCCGGTAGCGCACGCAATCGGCTCTGCAAGTCATTCAACAAGGGTTGCGCTGCCGCAGGTGTGTAACCGTGTGTCCTCGTTTCAGGATCAATCGAGAGTACTTGTTCATAGCCGAAACCAGGATCGGCGAACATCACGTGATGGACCGCCCTTACCAGCAGTCCGGCTACGATCAACAGCACACAACTGGCGGCGACCTGCGCACCCACCAGCACCTGCCGCGCCGTCGTTTTTCTGTGTCGACGCCAGGCTATCTGCCACGCCGGTGCCAGTCCGAAGAAGATGGCTGCCACGAGCGCGATGGCCATCGCAAACAGAAACACCCGCCAATCGGGCGCGGCACTCGTCCAAGGCGGGGCGTCGAACACTACTAGCATTATCCGCATCACAACGAAGCCCACGACGAGTCCTCCCGCCGATCCCAGCAGCGCCAACAGAAGGCTCTCTGTAAAGAGCTGCCGAAAGATACGCGGCTTGCTGGCTCCGATGGCGAAACGAATTCCGACCTCATGTTCCCGCTTGACGCCACGGGCGAGCAAGAGTCCACCAAGGTTTGCGCACGCGACTGCCAGAATCAGCAGCGTCAGCAGACTGACCATCGCCATCACCTGGTACATCTCCGGCTGTATGACCTGGATGTGGCCGGCGGGATCACTTCGGATGAACTCGTGATTCCAAATGTCTTTCGGGTACTGCGCGCGCAATTCATTTGTCAGGGCGAGTAACTCCTGCTCTGCCATCTTGGCCGTCACACCTGGTGCGAGCCGTCCCCACATCTCGACGTTCCCGCCTGAAGTATCGGTCAATACCTTGCTGCCTTCGACGAAGTAGGGTTGTTCCGTTATCGGCAGCCAGACCTCTGGATACTGACCGCCGAGACTCGAAAAAGTATTCGACGTTACGCCGATGACCGTTGCCGGTTTCTTGTTCACATGGATGACGCGGCCGACGACGGACGGGTCTCCTCCGAAGCGCCGCTGCCAGAATCCAAAACTCAGCACCACAGTTGGCGTTGCCTCAGCGGCGTCCTCGCGAACCTGATCGAACAGCCTTCCACAAGCAGCCGACGATCCCAATTCCGCGAAATAATTCGCGGTCACGAAGTCCGCCTTTACAAGTTGCACATCACTTTCGAGTTCTATGCGGGCGCCCATCATCGCCATCACCGCGGACAGGGTTCTCGCATGCTCGCGGTAGAAAACACTCGTCGGATACGGCATCACCGGCGTGATGTTCTCGGGAGAGCGCCGCTGCAGGCGCACCAAAGAATCTGGATTGCGCACCGGTAGAAGCTTCAGCAACGTCATGTCGAAAAAGCTGAATGCTGTCACATTCACGCCGATCCCGATCGCTAGTACCAGCACCGCGGTCAGCGTGAATCCGGGCGATCTCCCGAGCATCCGGGTCCCATACCGTAGGTCCACGCACAGATCTGCCCACAGGCGCAGGCCCAGCGACGCTCGCATCGCATCCTTGTGCGACTCGATCCCGCCAAACTCGATGCGTGCCCGGCGCATCGCTTCCGCTTCGGGAACGCCGTTCCGGACCAGGTCCGCGGCGTAGCTCTCAAGATGAAAGCGCACCTCCGCATCCATTTCGTTTTCCAAACGCCGTGGCATCACCATCCACCGGAACCATGACCGGACGCGCGCGAAGAGTCTCATATTTCCTCCGGTGTCGTATGCAGAATGCTGGCGATCAGCGAGGCCATACGGTTCCACTTCTCAGTCTCGGAATGGAGTTGGCGCCGGCCAGCCGCGGTCAAGTTGTAGAACTTCGCTTTGCGCTTGTTGTCGGATTCTCCCCACTCGCTGGCGATCAAGCCCTGGTGTTCCAGCCGGTACAGGGCGGGATACAACGATCCTTGCTGAATCTCCAGTTGCTGTCCGGAAATCTGCTGGATGCGAAGTAGAACTCCGTAGCCGTGCAGTGGGCCCAGTGACACGGCTTTGAGGATAAGCATATCCAGAGTGCCTTGCAGCAGATCAATCTGTTTTCCCACCATGCTCTCCTCGGCTGTCTAGGGAACCACAATAGCAACGCTCTCCTAGAGTGTCAAGGAGAGAAAAGGAGTGCAAGGATTCTTGCCGGGCGTGGGGCCAGACTTGGCAAACTCTCCGGCCCAAAAATAATTTAGATATTCCTTGACACGTATATACCGACAAGAGTATATACAAGTCATGGAATCCGTTTTCGAAATCATTGCGGAGCCGAATCGCCGCGCGATACTGACCCTTCTGGTTTCGTCCCAACAGTCGGTGGGAGAGATCGAGCGCCAGCTCCGAATGTCGCAACCAACCGTGTCCAAACACCTGAGAGTCCTGCGGGACGCCGGTTTCGTGGAATCCACGGTGGACGCACAGCGTCGTCTATACCGGCTGAAACCGGAACCGTTCCAGCAAGTGGATGCCTGGCTGGCTCAGTTCCGCCGATTCTGGTCTGCCCACATCGATGCTCTGGAACGCCACCTTGACCGTATGGATCGCGACTGCAAGGATCCACCAACGCCAACGAAAAGAAAAGCTACTAAAGAGAAAACGGCGCGGCCCAACCGCGAACGTGATAAAGGAGAAACGAAATGAAAATCAAACTGACCAGCGTATTTGTCGACGACCAGAACAAGGCTCTGCGCTTCTATACGGACGTACTGGGCTTTACCAAGAAAGCCGATTTCAGCAATGGCCCGTATCGTTGGCTGACCGTAGCATCGCCCGAGGAGCCGGAGGGTACTGAACTTCAGCTTGCGCTGAACAACAGCCCCGCAGCCAAAACGTACCAGCAGGCTGTCTTTCAACAGAGCCAACCTGCAGCCAATTTCTTCAGCGACAATGTTAAGGGCGACTACGAGCGGATCAAGGCCAGCGGCGCTGTATTCACAATGCCGCCGACCGACGTTACCGGATCGACGATTGCCATGCTGAACGATACCTGCGGCAACCTGATTCAGCTCACCCAGTTGAAGCGCTGGTAGGGCAGATATTCAGGGTGTTCAGGGTACGTTCAGTTTGATGAGTAAGGAGGAGAAAGATGAGCGCTAGCGTGCAGTACACAACAGGTCCAGTCAGTGCCGAGCTATTCTGCCAGCTCTGGTCCGCTCGCGCCGATGCTCTCGAACGCCACCTCTCGGCCAACACCTGGGCGCTCGGGGCTGCCACTGCGGTGCTGATCGCGTATCCGATTGCCCGGATCGTGATTCCCGCCATACTGCAGGGCATTGTGCCGGATGTAGTTCGGACGGTGCTCAACTTGATGTGAGTTTGACTTGGCCTTTATGGCCGGAATCGTATTTACGTCGCGGCCACTCATAATGGTTCATTGCTCGTGAAGGTCGTGAGTTCATCTCACCCGCTGGCACGTTGTCAAGACAGGAGAAGAATATGACCGAACCTCAGGTATACGAACCGGGCCCCGCTAACTTGGCGCGAGTAGTGAAAGACGGTGAGAAGTGGACGCTCATTCTCGTCCGGGAACTGCGCCACTCGCCGGAAAAAGTCTGGAAGGCGCTGATCGACCCAGCGCAACTGCGCGAGTGGGCTCCCTTTGTGACCGATAGTAGCCTGGGCGCGGTTGGAACCGTGAAGCTTACCTGGGTCGGTGCACCCACGCCGATCGAAACCAAAGTGACCCGAGTCGAATCTCCCAAGGCGCTTGAGTACGGCGATATGCGATGGGAACTCGAGCCCTCTGGAAGTGGCACGCGCCTGACACTGTGGACCAAGATCCATCGCGGCTACGTCTCCATGGGTGCTGCGGGGTGGCACATTTCTTTCGATGTTCTGGATCACCTGCTCAGAGGAACTCCCATCGGCCGCATCGCTGGTAGCGATGCCATGAAGTTTGCCGGCTGGCAGCGGCTGAACGCAGAATACGCCGAGCAGTTCGGCGTGAAAGCGCCTAAGTGGCCGCCGCAGACGGCACAAAAGTCGTGAATCAAAAGCGGATCCCTTCGGTGAGAAAAGGAATCAGAAAACCATGCCAAAACCATTGAAGAGCAATAACAAGGAGTTGTCACGAGAACAACGTGAACAATTACTCAAGACATTGAAAGTCCGATTTGAAGAAAACGTGAGCCGCCATCAAGGTGTGGAGTGGGACAAAGTACAAGCCAGGCTAGGTGCAAATGCCTCAAAACTGTTGTCACTGAATGAAATGGAACAAACTGGCGGTGAACCGGACGTTGTTGGTCAGGACAAGAAAACGGGCGAATACATTTTTTATGATTGTTCGGCGGAAAGCCCGAAAAGCCGCAGAAGTCTTTGCTACGACCGTGAAGCGCTGGACTCAAGGAAAGAAAACAAACCAAAAGGTAATGCCGTTGAAATGGCAACTGCCATGGGCGTTGAGCTTTTGACGGAGGAGGAATATCGAGGGCTGCAGAAACTTGGGGAGTTCGATACGAAGACGTCCAGTTGGGTGAAGACGCCTTCTGATGTCAGAAAACTCGGCGGCGCGTTCTTTTGCGATCGCCGCTTCAACACCGTTTTCGTGTATCACAACGGCGCGGAATCTTACTATGCCGCGAGGGCGTTCCGCGGTTCGCTCAGGGTCTAGCGAGAACAAACGGTCCAAATTACAATCTCGGCATGCCACGCAAAGTCATCCTGGGATTCGGACTGAGCATCGACGGCTATATTGCACGACGGAATGGCGCCATCGATTATCTGGTGATCGACAAAGAAGGCGAAGCGTTGATGGCCGACTTCTTCGCCAAGATCGATACCACCATCATGGGCCGTAAGACCGCCGCTGCGACCGCGGAGATGCGCAAGAGTGGCGAGATCCCGGACATGCCGGGCATGTCCACTTATGTATTCTCGCGACGTTGGAAGCCGGGCAAGCGCGACGGATTCGAAGTGGTGAACGGATCTCTGACCGCCTTCGTAAGAAAACTAAAACGCCGCCAAGGGAAAGACATCTACCTGGGCGGCGGGGGCGAGTTGTGCCGCAGTTTCCTGCAAGAAGATTTGGTGGATGAACTTTATCTCGGCCTTGGCCCCGTTCTTCTAGGCGACGGTATCCCCGCCTTCCCACCAAAGTTCCCGCAGCGTAACTTCAAGTTGACCGAGTGCAAGTCCTACGCGAATGGATCGGTCGGGCTACGCTACGAGCGGATCCGGACGAAGGCAAGCCGATAATCTGGTGTGAAAAACGGGTGAACGTCCCGTCTGTCGCCGGGTTTTGTCGTCCCCGGGTTTTGTCCTGGGTTTTCGTCCAACTGGGGCTCGCAAAGTCCGCGTTGCATTTAACGCTAAACCTCTGTACTTTCTTGCATCGACGCTGTGTCATGAATAAGCGAAGAAACCCATTCCGCAGCTGGCAAGTAAGCGGCGCAAGAACCAAGAACATGGATAAGAGCGGGTGACGCGAACGCGAATACGCCCGCCACAAAGGATGAGCCAATGAAACGAATCGCAATTGCGGTGGCGTGTGCATTACTCGCCTCCAGCCAGGTGCAAGGGCCTAACGCTCAGGCCCATTCCTCCGCCACAGGCGGCGAGCCTTCCTCGCAGGCTTCTAGTGCGGACTGGGCCGTTTATCACGGCAATCCGCAGGGAACGCACTATTCGACCCTCGATCAAATCAATACAAGGAACGTCAAACGCCTGAAGGTCGCGTGGACGTTTGAAACCGGTGATGGCGCTCCGACCAACGACATGGAAGGTGACACCATCGTCGTCAAAGGACGCATGTATTTCGCCTCTCCGAAGGGGCGCATTTTCAGTCTCAATGCGGCCACCGGCGCGCAGAACTGGGTCTACGATCCGGCTGAGGGTGCACCGGTCAGCGGCAATGGGCGACTGCGCGGCGTTTGCTATTGGACCGACGGAACTCATGAGCGGATTTTGTTCACTTGGCGGGATCGACTGATAGCGGTAGATGCCAACACCGGAAAACTGATCGAGAGTTTCGGTGACACCGGCAAGGTCGACCTGAGTCAGGATCTCGGGCGAGATCCACGTTCGGTGTCGGTGAACGTCAATTCGCCCGGTGTGGTCTACAAAGACCTCATTATCCTCGGTAGCACCGGAGCGACGCCCGGTCATATTCGCGCCTATGACGTGCGCACCGGAAAGCTGAGGTGGATATTTCACACGATCCCGTATCCCGGCGAATTTGGTTATGACACGTGGCCCAAGGATGCATGGAAAACTGCGAACGGTGCCAACGTATGGTCCGGTCTGAGCCTCGATCCTGAGCGCGGCATTGTGTACCTTCCGGTGGCGTCGACCGGCATGGGATTTAAGGATTTCTACGGCGCCGATCGCGAGGGAGATACGCTCTTTGGGACCTCGCTGGTGGCGCTTGACGCCAATACCGGCAAGCGTCTGTGGCACCACCAGCTCGTGCAGCACGACGTGTGGGATCGCGATCCACCGACGCCACCGACGCTCGTCACCGTTCGCCGTGACGGCCGGGACATTCCTGCTGTAGCCCAGATTACGAAGTACGGTTTCGTCTGGGTGTTCGACAGGGTCACGGGCGAAAACCTATTTCCAGTGCAGGAGGTGTCCTTCTTTCCAAGCACCATTCCGGGCGAGAAGCTCGCGACACACCAGACCTTGCCTGCGGCGCCTGAACCGTTCGCTCGTCAGCGACTTACGGAGGAGACGTTGACCCAACGCACGCCCGCCGCCAACGCGGCGGTGCGGGCGCACCTGGCGACGATGAGCAACCGTGGCCGCTTTGATCCACCCTCGCTCGAGGGCACAGTCATCTTCCCGGGACTGGATGGTGGCGGCGAATATGGCGGCGCTGCCTGGGACCCCGAGACCGGCCTTCTCTACATCAACTCCAACGAACAAGCCTATATCCTACAGTTGCGAGCGCAGGTCAAGAAGGCCAGCGGCGAGGCATCTGCTGCCGAGATCTACAGCGCCTCCTGCTCCGGTTGCCATGGTGTCGACCGCAAGGGCAACCCGCCGTCGTTCCCCGCATTGCTTGGACTGACCAAGCGGATGGCGAGCCAGCAGATCGCACAAATGATTGCCCATGGATCGGGCCGGATGCCCGGATTTGAAGGCAGCCTGAGCAAGACTCAGATCGACGACCTGATAACTTACATCAGTGATGACAACTCGAAGCCGGCGACTACACCTGACAACGCGAGCGCGAACGACGTCGACTACGTGTTCCAAGGCTATACAAAGTTCCTGGACCCGGATGGCTACCCTGCGGTCAGCACGCCATGGGGCACGCTGAATGCTTTGAATCTCAACACGGGTCGATATGTCTGGCAGATTCCGTTCGGTGATTATCCGGAGTTGAATGACCCCACCACCGGCAGCGAGAACTATGGTGGGGGAATCGTCACGAAAGGCGGCATCTTTTTTATCGCCGCAACTGTCTACGACAACAAGGTCCGCGCGTTCGACAAGCTGACGGGGAAGCTCCTGTGGGAAGACACGATGCCGACGTCGAGCGTTGCCACGCCCTCGACGTATGCCATTAACGGCAAGCAGTATTTTGCGGTGTCCTCCGGTGGTGGTAAGAATCCCAAGGTGAAGGTCGGCGGTGGCATCATTGCCTATGCTCTGCCTTAGGGCCCGATCTCTTTACCCCATCCGCCGGGATCATCGATGGTGATGCTCAAGAGGACAGGGCGACGTCGTAGCAGCACGACCGTAACGATTCGGACGGTTGCTGAGCAGGCGGGTGTATCCATGATGACGGTATCGAACGTCATCAATGGCACCGGCAAGGTCAGTGACCAGACTCGCGCTAGGGTGCGTCAAGCGATTCGCAACACTGGATATGTTCCAAACTATGAGGCACGCAGGCTGGCGAGCGGCGGCTGCAGCCGTATCGCTCTGCTCTGTTCAGATCAGCAGACTCCTTTCCTGGCGCAGGTCCTTCTGGCTGCGATCAATGCCAGCACAGCCTGCGGGGCTCAGTTGCTCGTCCGTTCGAGCAATAGTCCAACCAAGAAATCGACCGAGAAGCTGGTGCTGAACGCTGCTCGCAGTGGTGTTCAAGGTCTGTTGCTCGTTCCGCCTTACGCCGAGCTACTCGTCGGAAGTGCGGTGCTTTCCGAAATGAAAGCAACAGCAATTGCGGCCGCAGGTCCATTGCCGAGTATGAACACTGTGCGAATTGATAATCGGTCTGCGGCTCGAAAGCTGACCACATTCCTGATTCGCCTTGGGCATCGGCGAATCGGGTTCATCAGCGGTCCGCCCACTCATGCCGACAGCCTGGAGCGGCGCGCCGGCTATCAGGACGCGTTGAGAAAAGCCGGGATTCCAGTGCAGATCGAACTCACCAGAGAGGGGGACTTCACCTTTGAGTCCGGGCGCGTTGCTGCCAAACAAATTCTCGATCTCCAGAATAGACCGACGGCGATCGTGGCCAGCAACGACGATATGGCGTCAGGCGTAGTGTGGGTGGCGCAACAGCGGAGGCTAGAGCTTCCCGGCGATCTCTCCGTGGCCGGATTTGATGACACGCCAACGGCGCTGAAGTCCTGGCCACCACTGACAGTGATCCGACAGCCCATCGACAGGATGGTCGAGCACGGTGTCTCTTTGCTATTGGACTCAGTGCGAACGCCTACGATGTCGGTGCCACAAGATATCGTTTTTGACTATACGCTCATTGAGCGCGCGTCCACGTCGGCGATTGGGGACAGACGGAACTGACACCAATTTCTCAGCAGCCAAAATAGGCGAACGTTCCGACGGTATGCCTCTACGGGTTGAAATACGGATTATTCGCCATGCGGACGTACGACGCTTCCGACGCAGGAGATGAACTGATGCGCCAATCCGCCTCCTTGTTAATGTCGAACCATACGAGACCCTTGATAAGCGGGAAGCGGGTGCGCAGCGTGGGGACGATTTCATCGATCCATTTTCCTTTGTCTCCGCCAGCTTCGGCGGAGGCCATCTCCCCGATCAGGATCGGTTTCTTCTTCGCTGCAAGCAGGGGATAAATGTCTTGGAACACCTGCTGGAAGCTCTGCCAGCCGCCGTTCTTCGTACCCCAGTTGTATCCATCGACGCCGGTCCAATCGACGTAGGCATCTCCGGGGTAGTAGTCCATCGTAGTGCGGTTGCCTCCGTTGGTATCGGTGACATTCGGACACCACGCCCAAATCACATTCTTCGCGCCCGCGGCAACGAAGAGGTCGTGAATGTGTCGATAAGCGGAAACGTACAGAGGAGCGTTGTTGCCGCTCCAGGCCTCGTCGCCGTTCATCTCGGCGGCAAAGTCGAGAAAAAACTTCTTGCCCAGCGCTTTGGAACCTTTTGCGCGCGCAATGATCGTCGCATCGAGACTCCCATCGATGATCCTGGAGAAGTCGATCTTGTTGGGTTCCCAATTGACGAGAGGAATGCGACCTGCCGCCAGGTCCGTCTGGGTGACCGTTCCGGTCCAATCGTCGGCCCACCCGTAGTAGGTGAGATGAATGACAGGTGTGCGCCCGAGCTTTCGCGTCGTCTGGTCGATGCTGCCTGCACCGTAGAATTGCCCGAGCAACACACCCGAGATGGGCTCGAGAATGGGGGATTCGCGTGACGGCTCCCTTGCGGCACTAGTAAGCACTCCGCTCAAAGCCAGCAGGACAACTGCGGCTGAAGCGGCTCTGCTCAGCATTTCTCTCATCATAATGACCTCGACGATGCTGCCTATTCTATCCTCACGGGGAGTTGCAGGTTATGCGGGACGCAGCTAAATTAGGTGCGAGAGTTGGAGCTGTCTATGAAAAAGCCCGTCCCGGTGGAATCTAGCGCTGCATTCACCTCTGCTTCTGCGTTCATCGATGAGAAGATCAAGCAACTTGGAGACTGGCGCGGGAAAACGCTCGCGAAGGTGCGAGGGATCATACATGAGGCAGATCCTGAGATCGTCGAAGAGCGGAAGTGGGTCAAGGCGACATCGCCGGGGACTCCCGTCTTTTCCCACGATGGCATCGTCTGCACTGGAGAGACGCACAAGAGCGTCGTCAAGCTAACCTTTGCCCCGGGAGCTGCGTTGAAGGATCCCAAAGGTCTATTCAACTCCAGCCTCGAGGGGAATGTCAGGCGCGCCATCGACATCCACGAAGGCGACAGGGTCAATGAGGCTGCCTTGAAGGATCTCATCCGCGCCGCGGTAGCGCTCAATCTTAAGAGCAAGAAGAAATCGACACCCAAGAGAAAATCCCCACTCTAAGTTTCGCGAAGAGCGCGAAATTTAGAATGGGGCATCCGGTCTTCCTACTTGCGGCACAGTGCTTGTGACAACAGATGCTATCGATCTACTGACCTTCGCACGTCACGTGATTGTTCCAGTCCACGAATGCGCCGTTGGGATTGTCCCTCCAGGCCCAGACGTGCAACTCAAAAAACGAATTCAGGCCGAAGCGATTTGGGCTGGCGACGAACTGGAAGTCCTGGCCCTCGAGCTCCGGCGGAGCATCATGCGCTGCCAGCCAGGTGGCGGAATCCACGATGTACTCGACGCCGACCAGCCGCCGTTTATTTCCGACAGGCTCGTAGATCAGCGCTTCCGGGTGCGAGACATCGATCTCCCCGTCTCCTACCAGGGCGCCGTTAACGTAGTGAATGCCCATAGCGCCGTGGTCGGGACCGGTGACGCAGCCAAATGCCGGTGCGTAGCCGGCCGGACCGGCAGCGTTAACATCGATGAACTTCCACGTGGCTTCGCGAACAAGTCGAACCAGCTTGGCGGGGGACACGTGCTCGTGGTCGGCCTGCCCAACTGCGAGAAGCGGCGCGGCAAGGGTAAGACTACTCAGTAATGCGCACCGCAGGATGTTCAGGGTTGATTTGTGGATTGGAGTCAGGATTCGTGTCGTCATGAGTTTTTCTCCTTCGTACGATTCGGGCTCGTGCTGTTTTGTTCTCTTGAGAGACGGCTGCCGGTTGCGCCATCTTGTTTTGGGGCGTGTTTCACGAGATGCATAGTGCCGGAATCCGACGACGGTTGAACATGGCGAACGTCCTAAGATTTGCTGAAGCTTCATGAATTTGTAAATTGCAGAAAATGCGGTAGTTGTCGGTGCCGAGCGTAGCCGATGTTAAAATTACACCCACTTGCGGGGAGTGTTGGCTGTGGTATCCAACCTGGTAAAACCTTCGGACGTTATTCGATTCGGCGACGATTTCGATCTGGACTTGCGCGCCTATGAACTGCGACGTGCCGGACGAGTTCTGAAGCTAGAGCGGATTCCGATGGACCTGCTTCTCCTCCTGATCGAGGCAGGGGGCGAGCTTGTAAGCCGCGACCAGATCATCGAGCAAATTTGGGGCAAGGACGTCTTTCTCGATACCGACGCCAGCATCAACGCGGCCATCCGCAAGATTCGCCAGGTATTGAAGGACGATCCCGAACACTCGCGCTTCGTGCAGACGGTTACTGGCCGCGGATACCGATTCATTGCGCGGGTGGAGGGTAAGAGTGGGGTTCCGAGTCGGGAAACACCAGAGATTGTGGCCATACGCGGCCGCTTCGCCGAAAAACCTGCCAAGAAGCAGGTGAAGCGCCCGGCGAATCTTCCCGTCCAGCGTACGGGCTTCGTTGGACGAGAGAAAGAAGTAACTGCGGTCAAAGCACTCCTGCTGCGCCAAGATGTACGCCTCGTTACGGTTACGGGTCCGGGTGGGATCGGAAAAACGCGCCTTGCGGTGCAGGTGGCCGGTGGCCTGGTCGAGAGTTTTCCTGGCGGCATTTATTTTGCTTCGCTCTCTTCGCTGAGGGATCCCAGCTTGATCGCTTCCGTGATCGTTCAGACGTTGGGAATCCGGCAGGGAAGCGGGCAGTCGCCGCTCGAAGCACTGAAGACGAATCTGCGGGATTCATCGCAAGCACCAATACTTCTCCTGCTGGACAATTTTGAACATCTGGTTCAAGCAATTCCCGTGGTAGCGGAGCTCTTGGCCGTGGACTCGAATCTTAAGATGCTGGTAACGAGTCGAGCCGCACTGCACGTATATGGTGAACATGAATTTCCCGTGCTGCCGCTTGCGCTGCCGGATTCGCGCTCCAATATTCCGGTTGAGGTGCTGTCGCAGTGTCCCGCGGTGGCTCTGTTCATGCAGCGCGCTGTTGCTGCCAAGCCAGATTTTGAGCTCAATAAAGAAAACGCGACCGATGTGACCGAAATTTGTACCCGGTTGGATGGCCTGCCTCTCGCCATCGAGCTGGCTGCTGCGCGCGTCAAGGTCCTTTCCCCGTCGTCCATGCGGACACGCCTCACGAGCCGCTTGCAGTTGCTGACGGGTGGCGCATGTGATCTGCCGCGCCGGCATCAAACGCTGCGCGCTGCCATGGACTGGAGCTACGCGCTGTTGAGCGTTCCTGAACAAAAGCTCTTCCGACGACTTTCGGTATTCGTGGGTGGATGCACTCTGGAAGGCGTGGAAGCAGTGTGCGACACGAAGGGCGATCTTGATTTAGATCTGCTCGATGGAATGACCTCCATGGTGGACAAGAGTCTGGCGCAACAAGTCGAGCCGGCGAAAGGTGAATCACGTTTCGTGATGCTGGAAACGATTCGCGAGTATGCACTGGAAAAACTCGAGGCAAGCGCAGAAAAAGCGATGACGAAGCGGGCCCATGCCGCCTACTGCCTCGTGATGGCCGAAGAGCAGGCCACGGAACAGAGTGGTGCGGAGAGCGCCGAAGACCTGGAATATCTTGAACGCCTGGCTCTGGAACATGACAATTTCCGGGCGGCACTCGAGTGGCTGACAGAGACGGCAGACGTGGATTGGGGTCTGCGTCTGGGCACGGCACTGTTTCGATTTTGGGAGATGAGCGAGTACCTCACCGAAGGCCGGGACCGTTTAAGCAAGCTGCTGCAGCTCCCCGGAGCGGACGCTCCCACAAAGACGCGATCCCGCGCTCTCTTCGCCGCTGGTGTACTTACAACCGAACAGGGCGATCACGTTTCGGCGGATGGGCTGATCCGCGAGAGCCTGGCCATTGCGCGTCAGTTGGGTGACAAGCATGGAGCCGCTGTCTCCCTGAATGCGCTGGCGGTGATTGCTCGCGACCGGGGTGAAGTTCCGGTGGCGCGCTCGTTGTTCGAAGAGAGTCTGGTGCTGTGGAGAGACTTGAGCGATCAGAAAGCTGTCGCTCGTTCTCTCAGCAACCTCGCAAACATCGTTCGATTGCTGGGTGACAACGCCTCTGCGCGGTCTCTGTATGCGGAGGGTCTCTCAATCTTTCGAGGGCTGGGAGATCGGATGGGCGTCGCCTGGTCGATGAATTCCCTGGGCGACGTTGCTCGCGACCAGGGTGACTCCGGAGCCGCGCAGACATTGTACGAACAGGGGCTGGAGATTTTCCGGGAACTGGATGACCGTTGGGGAATTGCCAGCACGCTCGCCGACTTGGGAACCCTGGCGCGAGAACAGAAAAACTATGCTCTCGCCCAGTCGATGTACGGGGAGAGCCTCAGGCTTTTTCAGGAACTGAATCACAAACGCGGAGTCGCCCGTCTGCTGGAGTATTTCGCTTGCTCCGCCGCCGCTCAACTGGAAGCAGTACGTTCGTTGCAACTGGCAGGTGCTGCGTCCGCCCTGCGTCAGCATATCGGCGCTCCGCTAACCGAAGTGGAACAAGCGAAGCTGGAGGCGAGTCTTCATCAGGCACGACGAGCTCTGACGAATGCTGCAGGAATGACGGCATGGTTAGAAGGCAGGACTTTGCCGGTCGAGAAAGCGGTCGAGCAGGCGCTGATGCCCGGGGAAACTCCTTCTGGACGAGAACCGTGAGGTACGATTTTCACTCCAGCGGTTCGAAGTGGGGAGACTGAGCTCCGAGTGCGGTCAAGGCTTCGCTCAGCGTTCGCACGACACTCAGCAATGGTCTCGTCGACTCACCCATCATTTGAAACATACGCGCCAGACCGAATCCTACCGTGGCGGGGGCCACAAGAATGCGCCTGCGAACGGCGGCGTCGGGCATCGCCGGTTCCTCCCTGGCAAGCGTCTGTATGAGGGCCGTGGACAAGGCCCATTCAGTCACAAAACTAAAATCAAAAATCCCAGCGCTGGCGTCGGTTGCAACGGAACGCTCACGAATTGCTTTGTAACACTCTGCCAGCAATTCGTCCGTCAGCCGGCCCTCAACTCGTACGAGCAGAATCTTGTGAACCGGATCGAATTCAAACTGCATCCCCATACGGCCGCCATTGTAATGCCACCAAAATACCCACTTCGACCTCCGCGTGATTGCAGAAGATACCCGTGGGCTGTGATCGACCCGTCGCCGTCCGAGGACTGAACCCTGCTAACGGGTTCCGACCGCAGAACGCGGAGGCGCGTTCTTCACATATTGGTCAAACCAGCGAAGCATCTCGTAGATAAGCTGTTCGTTCGACTCCAATGCGGTATACCAGTGCGGCTCGTGGGGGAGCATCACCAGGCGCGTGGTGCCGCCATTGCCTCGAATGGCTTCGAAGAGCTTGATACCTTGCAGCGGCGTAGTGCCGGGATTCGCGTCTTCCGCGCCGTGCATGATGAGGAGCGGCGTCTTGATTTTGTCAGCGAAGAAAAAGGGAGAGACTTTCAGATAGACGTCCGAGGCCTCCCAAACCGATCGCCGCTCGTTCTGGAAGCCGAAGGGCGTGAGCGTTTTGTTGTAGGAGCCACTGGTAGCAACACCGGCGCGGAACAAATCGGAATGGGCTACCAGATTCGCGGTCATTAGCGCGCCGTGGCTGTGTCCGGTGACCCCGATGCGGTCAGGATCGGCTACCCCCAGGCGAACCGCCTCATCGACAGCTGCCTTGGCGTCAGCAACGAGTTGTTCCAGATAGGTGTCGTAGGCTTTCTTGGGATCGCCGATGATGGGGAACGCAGCGTCATCGACAATGGCATAGCCCGCGAGAAGCAGCAGCCGATAGTTCCGCAATTGCGTGAAGGTTTCCTGAGATCCTGTGACCTGGCCGGCTGTCGAGGGATCGGCGTAGTCGAGAGGATACGCATAAAGAATGGTGGGAACGCGAGTGCCCTCCTGATAGCCGGGCGGTGTGTAGAGCGTGAACGATAGGTCCAACCCGTCGGCGCGCTTATATTTGACCAACCGCTTCTTGATCGCGCGAACCGCGGGCGCAGGATCGGGAATGTGGGTCACGGCGGCGCTGGTGGAAGCGAGAGTGGATTCTCCAGCGGGCGCATCATTGATGACGGACCCTCCAAGCGTTCGGATAAACGCATTCGGCGGGTCGGTTGGCGATTGATGCCAGGTGAGGAACGTCTGCGTGTCCGACCCTGAGAAGGAAAGAAATCGTTCGTAGGAAGCCTTGTCGCTGCGGAACAGTCGCTCGGACTTTAGGGTGTTGAGATTGAGCCGATCGAGGAATGGCCGGTCCCCGTCGGGCGAAGAGCCGACGCCTGCAAGATAGATTGAATCGCCATCCTGGAGAATCGCCGAGTGCCCATTCGCGAGCTGGCGCGTCACCGGACGGCCGGGGTTCGCATAGTTCTCATCGGTAGAGAGATCCCAAAGCAAACGAGGCTTCTGTTGCAGATCATCGACGTTAATGATGAAGGTTTTGATCCAGTGCCGGTTGTTATCGTACTCGGAGAGGAGGGCGATGCTCGATTTTTCGCTCCAGTCGAAGCCGGCGTAACGCTGCTGCGTGCGCGAGATTTCGGCAGCCGGTGAGGTGAACGGCGACTTCTGAAGCAGGATCTTGTCGCGAGCCGCAACATTCACATTCCAATCGCCGCCATCCAACGCCTCCGCCCAAACAAGTGTTGCCGGTTCGGTGGCGCGCCAGGAAAAATCGCGCGGACCTACCGGGACGCCATGGATGGGAACGCGATCCGCGAGCGGAAGAGAGGCGATAGTATGAGTCAGAACGTGGGAGTGCTGGGATACGTCCCAGACTTCGACTTCTTTCGGAAAGCGATCGTACGTAGTGACGTACGAGTAGGGCTTGTGGATCGCGGTGACGAGGATGTGCTGACCATCTGGGGCGGGATCGATTGCTTCGTAATTTTCCGGTTTGCCGATGGCAGTGATCGTGGCACTGGCAGCATCGATAAGGGCAAGTTGCGAGGCTGCATAGTAGTCGAAGAGATCTTCGTCGTGCTTGCTGTTGAGGGTGTCGCGGTTTTCGTAGGTACTGCTCTGTCCTTTTTCGCCGGCGGTCTCCTGAATGCTGGGTCCGGGAGGCACGATTGGTTCGGGCGGCGGCGCGCCCATCCCCTTGGGCACCAACTTGACCAAGAGCGTTTTCTGGTCCGGCATCCACTTCATCTCGTCTTCGAACATGGGATTGAGACGGGCTCCGGGTACGCGATGTACTTCGCCAGTCTTGGCGATGCCGATCCAGAGTTCGACCGATTCGGAAGCGATATTCGCAAAGGCGAATCGCTTTCCATCCGCGGCCCATATGGGCTCGCCCGGGCATGCGTCTGAGGGTAGCGCGATGTGAGCTAGCGCGCCATCGGCGATATGAACCAGCTCAAGCTTAGCGGCACAGCGAGTGATGCCGTAGCCCCCCGGAGTGTCGTGCTTGCTGTGATTCTTCGGCTCAACGCGCACGCCTGCAAGACGCAAGTAAGGCGTCGCTACTCGGGAGATGGATGGGTAGTCCTGCCAGGACACCAGAAGAATGAAGTCGTGGGTCGGGCTCACCCGCGGAATTGGGACTGAGGGCGCGAGCATTATATCCAGAATGTTTCTGGGCGGCTGGTTGTATCCTGACGCAGCTTCGACGGGCGCCGCCGGCGGCGAGGTGGCGTTCGACGAAGATGAGGTCGATTGAGCCGTGGCCGGCGCGGATATCCAGCAGGCGATCAGGGTACAGACCCAAAGACACTTTAAGGCGTTCCGGAGTGGCATAAGTTCTCTCCACATCACTTCATTCGAAGGATCGATCAACAAAACCTACTTTGCGGTGTGGCAGTAACCATTCAGAGTGAGGGCGCGTCGCGTCATAGAAACGCCCGTATCTTATGGGGGCGGCGCCGGGCAAGTCAACGAAAGCAAAAGGTATTGCGCGTGAGGGACAATTGGTCACCACGCAGGAGTCTGAAGCGCGAAAATCGGCACGAACATTAAGCGCAATTGTTCCGAGGTTTGCGACGCAGAGCCTTCTTCAGTGGCTAGAACGGCTTCGGACGGCGATAAGCGATACCTGTTCTAAATCCGGGTATTGGTCTTCTTTATTCGCCTTGCGGTCGGTAGGCGCAATTTGCTGAATCGTCGTTCGTACCGGCAGAACGGCGCCAAAATACTGGCGGTAGACCTCGTCAAACGGCGCCAAGTCGGACAGATCATCAAGGTAGACCGTTGTGGAGACGACCTGGGCAAAATTCATGTCAGCCTCTTCGAGATTGTCGAGGAGATTGCGCATGGTTTGGCGTAGTTGATGTTGCGTGGTGTCGGCATAAACCCCACCGTGCGGTCCTGGAATAAAACCGCTCTTGGCGGAGCAGTACAAAGTGTCTCCGGCAAAAACACACGGGCTGGCGGTGGGACTCGGCGGCATATTTTTCGGACGCACGGCTTTCCGTTGCATGAGATCGCGCACGGCCACACCGGTGTACTCGATGTGCGCACCCCCGGGCAGGCTTGTCACCTCGATGGTGGCCCGCGCTGGGGTGTTCCCGAATTCAAAACGCCGCGCGTAATGCTCATTCATGATCCGCATCGGAATCGCGCTCGTCAGATAGGGATTGACGAAAACCATGTTGCTCAGTTCCAGACCCGCAGCCTTCACCACCGACGCCACGCGGTCGAGGGCGAGATCGATTTGTGCCGCTGGATCATCTGGAACTTTGCCGCTGACCGGATCGCTGCCGGGCATGCTGGAGACGAAAAGCCGGTCCTGGGTGAGCATTCCGGGCGGCGCGGGATCGTCTGACTTATAGTTCGGCGGATAAACGGCATGCTTATCTTTTAAGTTGCGTACTGCGACTGCGTTGATCTGAATGGGCTCGGAAATCCGCGCAACGCCCAGCACGGCTCGAGCCGGGGGAGTCTTCGCGAAATATTCCGCGAAGACTTTATTCATCTCGCCATACTTGCCGATGTCTTCGAGATAGACCTGCGTATAGACGATGTGTTCCATGGTAAGGCCCGCGGATTCGACGATCGCCTTGAGGTTATCGAGGGTCTGACGAACCTGAGCGTCAAACGTTGCCGGTGAGGTGCCGTCCGGGCGCAGCGGTCCCTGCGCCGAGATGTAGACGTAATCTCCAGCATCGACACCGGGCGAGTAGAAAAGATTCGCGTGAGCGGCTGTCGCGGTGGGAACTACAGCGCGCAGCTGTTCCTGTGCAAAGAGAGTTGACGAAAGCAAGAATCCGGCCAGCAGCAAGCGCACAGAAATCTTCGGATGGATTTTTCTCAAGACGGCAGGCTCCTTACGCCGCAGCTTTCTTCTGTGCGACGCCGAGAATTGCGCGCAACCTTTGCCCGACAATCATTTCTTCTCCGGGTTTGATGGTCATGGAAACCAATTCGATATGGTCGGGTCCTTTGCGTTCCTTTCGATTCGGCTTGCCCTCGCGAACCGCCGTCACCAGGCTCGGATTATCTGCGCCAAGCACTTCGATGACAGGATCACCCGCGCGCAACTCCGCGACGCAATCGTTGATGCTGTATTGCCAGGCTTGCTGGTCCCATGAAATCTTCAGGGTCGGATAGCGGTTGCCATCGTCCGGAATGTAGGTGTCAGTCTTCACGCCGGGCACCGTCTCCACCAGCTTTCGAATACGATCGACGCGGCCATTCCACTCATCGTAGAGCTTCTTTTCGTCCAGGGTCAGCCAGGTTTCGAGCGCGGTCAGGCAGCCGATGACTTCTTCTTTCCCGACTTTCATGGGACGGCAGACGGCTCCCTCGCGCGGATTCGAGTTCAGCAGGGCTGCTTCGACCAGGTCTTTGCGGCCAAGCAGCAAGCCACTGCACTGCGGACCGCAGAGCCCCTTGCCACCGGAGAAACAGTAGAGATCGATCCCCATGCGAGCGTACAGTTTTGCGTTATCGGCGGGAGGAATGCCAGCGGCGTCGTCGAGCAGCATCGGTATCTTGTGGTCTTTCGCGATTGACAACACTCGCTGCAGCTTTTCACCGAGATCGGTGGTGTAGATCATCGCGGTGTTTTCGTTGATGGCATTGGCGAGTTCTTCCGGCGAGTAAGTGAGAACCAGTTTGGCGCCAGTGAGCCGGATCGCACTATCGAAGGCGCTGCGCCCGCCGACCATGATTACTTCATGTTTCAAGCCGGTAGTATCGGGAAGTTGCCAGATGTATTTATCATCGGTTCCAGCCATGCACCCCGCTGTGGCGGCCGCCATCGCGCCGGCTGAACCGGAGGTGACGATGCCGGATTCCGCGCCAGTCAGTTCCGACAAGCGCCGGCCGACGGCACGCTGCAGATCGAGCATGTTAACGAAATAGTCCGACGCCTCGAGTTGGGCCTGGCGAACTTCCGGAAACTCGAGTGATCCGCTCAAATAAGTCCAGGTGCCGCGGCAATTGATCACCGTCTTCACTCCGAGACGGGTGTATACATTCTGACGCGGATCTTTGCCGATGGCGGAGGCCGCTTGTGCGTAGAGTTCGCGTGCTCGAATCTGGCTCAACAGCGGGGCGGCAACCAAGAGTTTTACGAACGATCGCCGGCTGGAATTCCGGATACGCATTACGACACTCTCCTGGATGATCGCTAACGGCTGCGCTTCATCGCAAAATCGGTATAGCACAGATTATGCTTGACGCAAATCGAATTCTTTCGTTTTATTGAGTTTCATTCCGTTTTGCGAGGTGAGGCAATGCCGCTTTCGGTGAGGATGGTGGCATTCTGTTCTCGATCACCGGGGTTTTGAAAGGCTCAATCATGCAACCAAATCTTCAACCTGCGATGCGCAGACGGGGCACTGGCGCAGCTCTTCTCCTCGGCTCGATGGGACTGGTGCTGGCAGCAGTTCAGGTGCGCGCTCAGCAGACGCCCCCAAAGAGTGCAGAATGCCATGTCGAGACCGTGGACTATAAGGGCTGGCACGCGGAACAACTCTCGAATCGGTTGGTACAACTGATCGTGGTTCCACAGAACGGCGGACGACTTATGCAGGTGAGCTTCGCCGGGCATCCCTACCTGTTTGTCAATCCCCAGTTTGCGGGCAAGTATCTGCCGCCGACACAAGGCAAATGGTTCAATTATGGTGGCGACAAAATCTGGCTCTTGCCCGAGGGAAACAACGACGAACAGCACTGGGTGGGCGATTCTGATGTGTTGGATGATGGGCCGTTCTCCTTTCGAAAGCTTTCGGAAGGAGAACGCTGTGAGATCGAACTTACGGGCCCGGCTGATCCGCAGACTGGGATCCAGTTTGTGCGCACGATTGGTTTGGATCCAGACACGCCCCGGATCCATTTTCATGTCTCGATGAAGAATGTGACCGGGCACATGCTGGAATGGTCGATGCAGTCGGTCTCGCAATACGATACGGGAGGGGGAAACTCATCGAGCTCCGTCCCGGCTTTCAACCACGATTTCTGGACGTTCACTCCCGCGAATCCAGCGAGCAGTTATCTCAACCGCTATCATGTTCGCTTCGGTCCAGCGGAAAATTCTGCGGTATCGGTGAGGGATGACGGCCTTTTTGCGGTGCATTACGTGCACATGGCTGCCGAATTGTGGCTGGACTCGACCGAAGGCTGGCTGGCAGTCGTGGATGGAGGCAGTCGTTACGCCATGGTCGAACGGTTCCAGTACGATCACAACAAACCCTACCCAGGAAAAGCCTCCGTCATCTTCTGGACCAACGGCCCTGAGTTGCGGTTGAGCAGCGCCGGCATACCTTCGATGAGCGCCGATGCGGATGCTAGCCCTTACTACCTCGAGGCGGAACTTAACAGTCCGATGTGCCAGTTGCGTCCTGGGGAGAGTTGCGACTTCGATACGGAATGGTTCCCCACCCGATCCGGAAACGAATTTCACGGTGTGACAGACGCGGGTATTCTTATACGCGCGCTTCGAGCGAATGCTTTGGAGAATGGAAAGATCAAACTCTCCGGTTCGTTTGGAGTTTTTTTCTCTGGACGCCTGGTCGCGCGCTTTTACGACGAACATGGGAAGAACCTGGGAACAATGCCGGTCGCGGACGTGAATCCGGAGGAACCGGTATCGCTCGAAGCGCAAGTTGTCCCTCCGGGAAAACCTGCGCGAGTCTCTCTTCACCTGGAAGACGACCATGGGGTCGACCGAGGTGCTCTTCAGGAAGTGCTCATCGGCACCGGGGACAATCGCTGACATGAAGAGAAGTGGCGAAGCGTTCCTTGTTTTCCTGCTAGCCGTCTGTACGGGAGCGCATGCGCAGGCTCCGGTCGCGGTCGACCCCAGAGTCGGCGCTGCGGACCTGCTGACACAACCGGTGGGTGCGAACTGGACGTCGTATAACGGCGACTACACCGGGCGCCGTTTCAGCAGTTTGCAGGAAGTCAATGTTGCCAACGCCGCGAAACTGCGCGCGGCATGGGTGTTCCATCCGGGTAATTCGCAGAGGCTCGAAGCGACGCCAGTAGTCATTCGGGGCGTGATGTATGTGACGTCCGCTAACGACGTGTTCGCACTGGACGCGCGCACCGGGCGGGCTCTATGGCACCACCAGCGTCCCGTGAGCGCAGGCTTGCTGGACGACGCCGCGGCTCACAAGAACCGCGGCGTGGCAGTGTGGGATCACTTCGTCTATGCCGAAACAGACGATGCACACCTGCTCTGCCTCGACGCTCGCTCGGGCAACTTGTTATGGGACGTGCAATACGCCGACAAGGCAAAGCACTACGGCGCAACCAGTGCTCCGCTCGTGGTAAAAGGCGCAGTGATAGTCGGGACCTCCGGGGGGGACTCCGGTGTGCGGGGATTCGTCGCCGCCTACGATGCAGTGACCGGAAATCTGAAGTGGCGCCTGTGGACGATCCCTGCGCCGGGAGAACCTGGTTCTTACAGTTGGCCGGGAGACTCGTACTTGCACGGAGGCGGTACGACCTGGATGCCGGGCACATATGACCCGGAACTCGACACTTTGTACTGGACGACCAGTAATCCTGCGCCCGATTTTGTTGGAGACTCCCGGCCTGGCGACGACCTCTACACTGCTTGCGTCCTGGCGATCGATCCCAATACTGGAAGATTGGAATGGCATTTCCAATTCACGCCTCACGATTTGTACGACTTCGACGCGAATGAAACTCCGGTGATCGTGGACGTGGAGGAGAAGGGCACGGTCCGCAAGCTTTTAGTCCAGGCGAATCGCAACGGTTTTTTCTATGTTCTCGACCGGACCGATGGGAAGTTCCTGCGCGCGACTTCTTTCGTGGATAAGCTGACCTGGGCAACGGCTGTGGACGCTTCAGGCCGGCCCGTCTTATCAGGTCGAATACCGAGCAAAGAAGGCACACTCATCTGTCCCGGCATCAACGGCGCCACTAATTGGTTTTCGCCTTCCTATAGTCCCAGCACCGGGCTCTTCTACGTGATGGCTCTCGAGAACTGCAATCTTTTCTTTGCGGGTCCCAAGGAGTTTGTGCGAGGTGAGACTTATTACAACAGCGGCACGAAGCTACCGCGTGACGAACACTCGCAGAAGATTCTGTTGGCGCTCTCCCTGGCAAATGGAAAGACAGAGTGGCGTTATCCGCAGGCAGGCGATGGAAATTCGTGGGGCGGGACGCTCACAACCGCCGGCGGACTAGTGTTCTTTGCCGACGATGCCGATTCTCTGGAGGTGGTCGAAGCCACGACTGGCCATGCTCTCTGGCATTTCAATACTGGCCAGAGAATCAGTGCGTCGCCGATGACCTATGAGGTCGATGGAGTGCAGTATGTAGCCATCTGCGCGGGAAGCGATGTTTTCAGTTTCGCCCTCCCCCATTGACCGAAGGCATTCAAGGTACGAGGTAGGGTACGAAGCCTTGTGCCTTCAGTTCGAGGCGATACACCGAAGTTGTTGCTGTGATGTAAAGAGTGCGGTAATCCTTGTCGCCCCACGTCAAGTTTGCGGGCTGCTCTGGCATGGCGATGGTTCCGAGGTGGTTGCCGTTTGCATCCCAGACCCAGATACCCTTGGGCCCAGTGACAAACAGGTTCCCACTCTTATCCACCTTGATGCCGTCGGGAACGCCGTCGTGCTTCGCTCCCGGTTCTTCCCCGAAAATGCGGCCATTGCTGAGTGCGCCGTCTGAGGCGACGTCGTACACGCGAATGTTCCTCTGTTCGCTGTCGTCGATGTAGAAGCGCGTGCCATCCGGAGAAAAGGCCAATCCATTCGGTTGGGTCAGGTCTTTCGTCAGTAACCGCAGGTTGCCTTTGTCGTCGAGACGATAGACGCCCTGGAAGGGGATCTCCTGCTTCTCACCTTCGACCAGGTCTAACGTCGGATCAGTGAAATAGAGCGCGCCGTCTGGTCCGACAATGACGTCGTTCGGGCTATTGAGTTTCTTTCCGTCATAGTGATCAGCGAGAATTTTGTACTTGCCGTCTGGAGTCACGGCGATGATCGCCCGCATTACACTTGCGCAATCGATCAAGCGGTGCTGGCGGTCGAAGGTATTGCCGTCAGGGTCGCCCAATGCGATGACTTCCTCTTTCTTCCCGTTGGGATAGACACGGAAAATCTTGTTGATCGTCTCGTCGCTCACGTAGAGGAATCCGGCCGCATCCCACATGGGACCTTCGGTGAAACCAAAGCCTGTCGCAACCGTTTCGAGTTTCGCTTTCTGGTCCACGAGATCCCAAAACTTCGGAGAGAGCGCCTGCAGCTCGAACACCCGCGTCTGCTGAGCAGATGCCGCGAGCAGCAAACAGAACACCGTTATCAGGTGAAACAGAATCGTGCGACCGAAGTTCATTGGGTGGGTTCCTCGGGCTTGCGGGATATTTGGGGTTCGCCTGCGGCTGGACCGGCGTTCATGAGATAGCTAACCAGATCGTTGAGTTCGTCAGGAGTGAGCCGCTGGCGATAATTTGTCGGCATCATCGACTGATCCAGCGGCGCCACAGTTTGCAAGTCAGATTTCTGAAAAAAATGGAAGCTGCCGTCTTTCGTCTGAAGCTGCACCGAGAAGTTGTCTTCATTGCGGACGATACCCTCCAGCCGATCACCGTCGTGAGTGGTAAGAACGGCCGCCCGGTAACCGGCGGGAGGAATCCTTTCGGTGCGAAGTATCTCATCCCGAATCCTCTTTGCAGATGCGGCCAATCCATAAACAGAAAGATCAGGCCCCAGGAATCCGCCCTCACCCGAGATCGTGTGGCAGCTGGAGCATTCACCCTTGCCGACAAAGATTTCTTTGCCCCGCGCTGCGTTGCCGGGCGGGGTCCGGGAGGCGACCTTGCCCTGCAGGATGCGCAAGTGACCTACCAACGAGCTAATCTGCTGAGCATTGAGATTGTGAAATGCTGGCATGCCGGTTCCGGGCACTCCGTTCGAAATAATTTCGGACAGCTGAGTGTCGGTGAAATGACGCACTTTGGCGTTGCCGGCGATGTTGACGCCTTTGTCGCTCCCACGACCGTCGAGACCATGACATCCAGCGCAGGTGGAATTGAAGGTCCGCCCCCCGGGCGTATCCGCTTTCTTGAAGTCGTCGTCCCAGGAGTCATCCTGTTGTTGTGCCAGCGCAGGAACGTGAAAGACTGCCAAACACAAAAGGAGTGAGAGCCCCACTAACAGATGCGGAGATTTGTGATTTGAGAGCATAGTCAATTGGCCCGGAAGCAGCGGGCATGCTTATTTTTGTTTGACCGCGATAGCCGCAATCTCAATCCTCGCATCGTTGACCAGAGCGGCGGCCTGAATCGTTGCTCGGGCTGGTTTTGGATCCGGAAGGACGGTCTTGTAAACCTTGTTCATTTCCGGAAAATCTTTAATATCGGCCAGGTACACGGTGACGGAAACTACGTCTTTCAGTTCGTATCCCGCCGCCTTCAGAACTTTCTCGACGTTGTCGAGCGCCGCTTTGGTCTCTGCCGCAATTCCGCCCGCGGCCAGCTTGCCCGTTTCATCTGATCCTTCTTGGCCTGCGACGTAAAGAGTATTTCCGGCAATGATTCCGTCGCTGAAAGGAAGGCCTTTCGCGTTGGACAGATTGATCGCCTTGTGTTCCTGAGCCTGGCTGAGTTGCCATGCCGAAGCTGTGATCAGAGCTAGTCCAAGAACCGCCGTTAGCAGTCGCGTGGTTTTCAATTGCATTGTCGTCTCCTTATGATATGGATGCTTCACTCTTCCAACCGGGACACCAACAGTGTTAGAGTCCGCGAACATGTATACAACCAGGAGGATGGAATGGACAAATCTTACGCGCACTCGAAGGGTCGGAAACTCGCAATAATTTGCGCGGTGCTGGGCTTGATCGCGGCCTTTGGAACCGAAGTCCGGATGGTACGGGCGCAATCCAAGTCCGCGGTTCCATCCACGGACAGCGAGCTGATCGCCCAATTTCGGCGGGTAGAAGTGGCTTCGGTCTCGGATGCGATCGAGCAGATTACGGGTAAGCGGATGTACATGAGCCATCACATGCAACCGATTTTCATCTCCAAGTTTGCAGGCTTTGCGCGGACAGTGCAGCTCAAAAAGGACGAGGGCAACAAAGATCCAGAGGCCCTCACCGGAATGCTGCAAGCGATTGACCAGGGGTCGACCGATTCTGTCTATGTGATGGCGCTCGAGGATGGGGAAGATATCGCGGGAATGGGGGGATTGATGGGTACTGCGATGGCGGCACGCGGCTACGCTGGAGCCGTGATCGACGGCGGAGTTCGAGACGTGGCCTATCTGCGCAAGATTGGCTTTCCAGTCTTTGCAACGGGAATCGTCCCGTCGACTTCGGTTCATCACTACCGGTTTGCCGGGGCGCAAATTCCGCTGCTGTGCAACGGTGTGCCGGTCAGTCCTGGTGATATCGTGGTGGCCGACAGCGATGGAGTTGCGGTGGTGCCGAAAGCTCAGGCGCAAGCCGTGCTCGCCCTGGCGCAGCAGATGGATTTCAAGGAGCACTCCATGTATGCCACCATCGAGCAATTGAAGTCGATCGTGGAAGCGGTAAAGAAATTCGGCCGGCTCTAGCCAGGCTACGTTGCAGGAAATCGACTTTCGTCCGATAATTCGCACTCACAATCTTTCGCGCGTGCAGACTCCCATCCCAGGTCGGAAGCCGTCGTGAGTGCGCGAATCGCCATCCCCATTCTGGTGTTACTCGCTGGTCTTGTCGCTGCCGAGAACCCCGGCGATTCGCCGGCGAAGATTGACGTCAGTTCGGGGGATTTGCTGGTTTCGCCGCCCGAGGCTAATTGGATTTCCTACAACGGCGACTACACAGGACGAAGATACAGCCGCCTTTCGCAGATCACAGCAACGACCCTTCCGAGACTGCGCGCCGAGTGGGTGTTTCATGCGCCAAATTCAAACCGCCTGGAAAATACTCCGGTCGTTGTAAATGGAATGATGTTTGTTACCGCGGCGAACGACGCTTTTGCGCTGGACGCGCGCACGGGGCGGGTTGTCTGGCATCATTCGAGGCCGGTTTCGGAAGGGCTGATCGATGACGCCTCGGGGCACATTAATCGCGGCGTCGCCGTATGGCGCGATCGGGTCTTCATGCAAACGGACAACGCACATTTGGTCTGCCTCGATGCGCGCTCTGGCAACCAGATCTGGGACGTGGCTTACGCCGACTGGAACAAGAACTACGGTGCAACCGGCGCTCCGCTCGTGGTGAAAGACAAAGTTCTTGTGGGCACCTCCGGTGGGGACGACGGCGTACGCGGCTTTGTCGCTGCCTACGATGCAATGACCGGCAAGCTGCTCTGGCGCTTTTGGACCATTCCTGGCCCGGGGGAATTCGGTTCGAAGAGCTGGCCGGGCTTGGCATATCTGCGAGGTGGAGGCACGACGTGGATGCCGGGTACTTACGATCCCGCGTTGAATCTCATCTATTGGGGTACCAGCAATCCGGCCCCCGATTTCAATGACGATGTTCGTCCTGGAGACAATCTTTATACAGATTGCGTGCTCGCATTAGATGCCGACACAGGCAAGCTGAAATGGCATTTCCAATTTACGCCTCACGATTTGTTCGACTTCGACGCTGTGGAAACTCCCATGCTCATCGACGCCGTTTACAAAGGCGCGCCGCGCAAGCTTCTGGTGCAGGCAAACCGCAACGGTTTTCTCTACGTGCTTGACCGCACCGACGGGAGTTTTCTTTCAGCTACGCGCTTCGTAGACAAAATGAATTGGGCGAAGGGAATTGATGAGCAGGGGAGGCCGATTCGTACCGGTCTCAGGCCTACCACCGCCGGAGCCCGTGTCTGTCCGGGTTATGCCGGCGCCACCAACTGGTACGCGCCCTCCTACAACGAATCTACTCGCACGGTCTATTTCATGGCGCTCGAAGAGTGTGAAACTTTTTTTTCTGAGCCGACACACCGTTTTCTGGAGGGCAAGGAATACTATTCCACCGGAGTGAAGCGGATTCCGGGGGAGACTTCTCAGAAAGTTCTGGTTGCATACAGCCTCGAGACCGGTTCCATTGCGTGGAAGTATCCCCAGACTGGACGTGGCCATTCCTCGGGAGGAACGATGACGACGGCCGCAGGATTAGCTTTCTTCGGGGACGATGCCGGATCCTTTGAAGCAGTCGATGGTCAATCGGGCAAGTCTTTATGGCACTTCAATACCGGTCAGGATATGACCGCATCGCCAATGAGCTACGCCGTGGACGGCAAACAGTATGTAGCGATTGCCGCGGGGGGCAACATTTTCAGCTTTGCATTGCCCTGATGGGGAAGTCGAATTCTAAATTGAAAGGAGCAGATCGATGAAAGTTACTTCTACTCGGAGGACGTTTGCGCTTCGGTTCGGTTCCTTGCTTTCAGCATTGGGAGTTGGTGCCGCGGTCTTACCGGCGCGCGGAATCGCGCAGAGTTCGTCCCCGCAGGAAGGGAGTGGAGTCCGCAAACTGAACGGCGACGGCAAGCCGGGCAGCGAAAAGGACATCATCATGCCGGTGATTGTCCACAATGGTGTGCTCTATGTGTCGGGACAAGGGGCGCACGATACGCGGGATGCAAAGGAATGGACGATTGAATCTCACACAACCATGGTGATGGATAAAGTGAAGAAGCTGGTCGAAGTCGGCGGTGGATCGATGGACACCGTTCTTCAGGCCAATGTTTTTCTGGTGAAGATTGAACACTGGGACGGAATGCATAAAGTGTTCTCCACATATTTTCCTCACGGTGGCCCGGCGCGGACAACCGTCGCGGTAGCCGCACTGCCCGGAGATTCTCTAGTCGAGATCAATTGCATCGCTGCCGTTACTCGGAAGTAGTTCCAGGGAGGTGCACGAATGGGGGATCACTTTGACGTGGAATCGGCGGCGATTTTCCGGCAAGGCAGGCGCGATCGCAGCGTCAACTTTCGCGCCACACAAGCTTTTCGCGACTGCCGGCGGTGATTCCGTTGGAGAGGCCGAGTTCAGCGGCTTCGGGCAGACCGGCAACCCTTACGACGAGCTGGCGTGCCCACGGTTGTCAATTGTGAAGGGACGATGACGATACCCGGGGGCTCACTCCCGCGCGTGACCACGTCGTTCTTCACTCCAGACGGCGAAGACAAGATTGTGGCCGAGCAACTGTCGCGTTCTTGCGGGAACATGCAGCGTAACCGGCGATGACAGGGTGCCATCCAATAAACGTGGGAGTGCGGCCTTCGATGTATTTATCGCGCCGGAATTCGCAGCTTCGATCCTTTCTTTTCCAGCCACGCATTGAATTCCTCGACCATCTTCGGCGTCCACTTTTCGTCGATTTGTCCCGGAGTGTATTTCCCCTGGCGCAACATCGTGTGGCCCCACTCGTCGATCATATGGTCCATCTCGGTTTCGTCGGCGAGTTTCTCGGCCAGTTGTGGCGGGACGAACGTAACTCCCTCAGGATCACCGATCGCTATGTCACCGGGCATGACGGTCACATCTCCGATTCGAATCGGGACGTTGATTCCGGTGAGCATGACATGCTCCAGAGCCGAGGGATCGAAGCCGCGGGTGTAGACCTGGAATCCCGGCATTTCCTGAATTCCGGTTACGTCGCGGATCGCACCGTTCACGATGAGGCCGTTGTGGCTCTTGGAGTAGATCGCAGTCGCCAGATTGTCTCCGATGATGGTGCCGTAGCGGATTTTTCCGAAGAGGTCGACGACCAGAACGTCGCCGGGCTTAAGAATGTCGATGATCCAGGAGTTTTCATCGCCGATGCGATTCTCTTTTGTGCCATTGGCTCGAATCACGGAATCTACATCGGGGCGACTCGGCATGAAGACGGCCGTCACTACGCGTCCCACCAGTCGCTGGCCGGGATTGATCACCTTCCATCCACCTTCGAACTGATTGCCATAGTGAGCGTCCTGCAGAACATCCCAGGCTTCATCGGCAGTAACGTCTTTCAGCCGCGCCAGCACGGAGTCGGGCACGTTCGGGCGCCCATCGGGGAATCGGTCGCCGTGCCACTCCGGCGTGAACTCGATTCGCTGATCCTTGGAAAAAAGATCGAGTTGGGCATACGCAGGAATGACCGGGGCGAGGATGATCAGCAGAAGTATTGCCGCAAAACGCGATGTGGTTTTCGTCATGAGATTCGATCCAGGTTGCGACAGTGCAAGATCTATTGTGGACCGCAGGCGAAGTTATCACACGGCAATCAGCGGAACAATCGCTTACGGGACCACAGACCAGCGGTCGCGTGTAAATCGGAGCAGCGGCCGTGACCTTTGAAAAGACCACGCACGTGCGCTGGTTTCTGGTGTTCTGGCTGTTTGTTCTAAGCGCCGTGTCTTATCTCGACCGGGTTAACATTTCTATCGCAGGCGGGGCGATCGTCGATGCCTATCATCTGACCGATGTCCAGCTGGGAAAAGTTTTCAGCGCGATGGTAGCCGGTTACGCGCTGTTTCAAACTCTCGGCGGCCATCTTGCTGACCGGTACGGTCCACGCCGAGTTCTCACCGGGGGCGTTGTGTGGTGGGGAATCTTTACCGCTTTGACGGCGTTGGTCCCGGCCAACATTGCGGGCGCTATTTGGCTGTTTGTGGCCGTCCGTTTTCTGCTCGGAGCCGGCGAAGCAGTGATCTATCCAGCCGCTAATAAGTTCGTTGCCAATTGGATTCCCGTGCGCGAGCGCGGCATAGCCAATGGCTGGATCTTTGCTGGCGTAGGAGCGGGCGCGGGTCTTACCCCTCCGCTCATCACGTATCTCATGGTTCACTACGGTTGGCGTTCGTCGTTTTGGGTGTGTGCGGCCATCGGCGTACTCGCCGGGGGAGTCTGGTTCATCGCAGCTCGCGACGTGCCGGGAGAGCACCCGCGAGTTTCTGTGGCCGAGCTTGCCTCGATTCAATCGGGGCTGACGGTATCGACAGCCAATGCGGACAGCAACAAGGTGCTAGTTCCATGGCGGCGAGTCGTTGGCAGCCGCGAAGTCTGGGCCGTTACGGTCAGTTACTTTTGCTACGGCTACGTCGCCTGGATTTTTTTCAGCTGGTTCTATCGCTATCTAGCGAAATTCCGCGGACTTGACCTGAAAGCCAGTGCATTCTATTCGATGCTCCCATTTCTCGCCATGCTGGTGTGCTGCTTGGTGGGAGGGACGATCAACGACCGGCTAACGAAGTGGCGCGGGCCGCGCCTGGGCCGCTGCTTCCTCGCAGCGTTTGCAATGGCAGGGGCAGGCGTCTTCATTGCCTTTGGCTCGCAAGTTCATAGTGCCGAACTGGCCAGTGTGGTTCTGGCCGGCGGGGCTGGAGCGTTGTATTTGGCTCAAAGTTCTTTTTGGTCGCTCACCGCTGACATCGCCGGAGGATCTGCTGGGTCGGTTTCGGGATTCATGAATATGGGTGGCCAAATTGGCGGAGCCGTGACTGGCTCGCTCACGCCCTGGATCGCAGCACGCTACGGCTGGACGGCATCTTTTCTGGTGGCTGCTGGTTTATGTCTGGTCGGTGCAATCAGCTGGCTTGCAGTGAATCCGCTGAACACGCTGACGCAGGGTTTCAGCGCTGATTTACCCGCAGGGCGGGGGAATTAGTGGTCTGAGATCGATTGTTCAATCAGCTTGCGGGAGAGCCCATGCGAACATCACGCCGCCGCTGCTGGTGAGGACGTATTGACGGCCGTCGAGTTCGTACGTAATCGGCGAACTGACGATCTCCGATCCCGATCCGGCGTGCCAAAGTGTTTTGCCATCGCTTGAATCCAACGCCAGGAAATTCCCCATCGCGTCTCCCGTGAAGGTGAGGCCTGAATCCGTGGTGAGCACTCCCGCTCCCGATCCTCCTGGGCCGACTTCATGGGTCCAACGGATCTTGCCAGTTTGGTAGTCGATGGCATCAATCACGCCCTTGCCCCAGACGTCGTAGTCCGCGCCCGCCCATCCGTAGACTCCGTCAGCCGGCTTGGCGAAATAGATGCTCCAGCTGGGGTGGGCGTCGACGACGAATAGGCCATTCTTTGTGTCGAAACTGGGAGAGCGGAAGTTGGTCATGCCGCCTTCGTCGGGTGCGATCAGGCGTCCGTCAGGCGCCGGTTCCTTGGCGGGATTCGGAATCGGACGGCCCTCCTTATCGATTCCAAGCGCCCAATTCACAGGCCCGTACGGGACGGTCAATAGATTTTTTCCGTTCGTGCGGTCGAGCACAAAGAAGTAGCCGTTGCGCGACGTCTGCATCAGCATCTTCTTCGGCTCGCCGTGGAAATCTGCGTCGACGAGCACGGGCGTCTCAACCGCATCCCAGTCGTGAGTGTCGTGCGGCGACACCTGAAAAGCCCAAGCGAGCTTGCCCGTGTCCGGATTGAGCGCCACGATGGAACAGGTGTAAAGATTGTCCCCCGGCCGTGTGGAACCGTTCAGCACTGGGGTGGGGTTTCCCGTTCCCCAGTACACCAGATTGAGATCGGGATCATACGTTCCCGTCATCCATGTCATGCCGCCTGTGGTTTGATTCGGGGTTCCGGCCGGCGGTGTCGAATCCCATTGCCACTGAGTCGCTCCAGTTTCCGGATCGATCGACCGGATATATCCGCTCAAGTTATCAAAATCTCCGGAGACACCGACGAGCACGTGGTTCCCGACGACAAGGGGCGCCATACTTGTCCAATAACCTTTGCTGACATCCGCGACCTGGATCTTCCAGCGCACAGTTCCATTATTTGCATTGAGCGACACCAGGTAGGCATCTGGAGTCGAAAAAAGAGAAAGCCTTTGTACATGGCTACGCCACGGTTTCCGATGTGCTCGCCTTCCTTCGTTGGCTGGTTGTAGTGCCAGATCTGGTGGCCCGAACGCGCATCGAGGGCCCAGATGTGGTCCGGAACCGTGAAGTACAGAATGCCATCCACCAACAGCGGCGAGGATTTGATGGCGGCGCCCTGCTCTGTCTGAAAGGCCCATGCCAGACTGAGATTCTTAACGTTCTGCGGAGTGATCTGGGTCAGAACACTGTGACGTCTGCCGGAGTAGTCGCCGTGATATCCCGGCCAACTGTCAGCCGAGGGATGAAGCAGCCTTTGCTCAGTCGCGCCCTGCGCCAGCGCGACGGCGGGAAGCGCAATTGCAATCAATGTGCTCGCAGCAGCAAGAAACGAAGTCCTGGAGAAATTCATATCGATCAGGGCCCTCTCAACTTCGTGGCAGAACTGCGCGCCTAGCGCAAAGTCTGCAAGTACGCCATCAGGTTGTGGATGTCGTCGTCCGTGTACTTGGAAAACAGTTCAACGTGGGCATTCACCGGCGCGTCGATCTTGAACTGCACATCGCGCGCCCGCCAGGACCGGTAGGCTCCCATGGAATCAGTGAGGCCAACCGTAAATTCATCAAGATACGCCAGCGTGCCGGCTATCGTTTCGCCCGATGCGAGACTTACCGTGATCTTGGATTTCGAATGCTTGGGATACAGCATCTGCTCCTCAAGTTCGAGGCCGCGGAAACGCGACGCGATTCCAGCGAGATCCCCGGTCGGTGAGTGGCACGTTGAGCATCCTCCCGCTCCTTCGAAGTAATGCTTTCCGGCATCGGCATTTCCAGTTTGAAGATCGGCGACGTCCACGCCCTTGCGTCCGCCCTTTCTGGTCAGGGCCAAGTACTGTTGCGTGTGGATAAAGGCTACCAGGCTCGCAATCTGCTGATCAGAACGGTCAAAGCGCGGCATGCCTTTGTCGGGGCGGCCGTTGCGCACAACAACGCCAATCTTGTCTCCGTCAACATCTTCAGTCACCAGTTTCGATCGTGTAAGATCAGGCCCGCTCTCACCGCCGCCAGCGTCGCGGCCATGGCAAAAAGAGCAATCCTGCCGGAAGAGGTCTCTTCCGCTCTGGACTAAGGCCAGCGGATAAGGTTTGCGCGTTATCGCACTTTGCTTCACCGGCGTTTGAGAGGGTGCGGCCGGAGCTGCTGGTGCCTGGGCCACGGAAACCGCAGGCTCTACGAACCATGTTGCCGCGAATAACGCACTCCAAAGCAGAATTGCACGAGAGAAATTCATAGTAGGAATCTCAATGGCCATCACCGGGAATCGACGGCCGTGGATGGCTTGCCGTGCTGCCCTCGGTCATCCCCAACGACCACTTGATGGCCTCAAAATACATTTTGAGAATGTCGGGGTCGCTCCAGGCTTCCTCAGTGTGGCCGAGGGTGGAATAAAAGACCCGCCCCTTGCCATACATCTTGTCCCAGGCCACGGCGAAATCATGGTCCGTTCTGTGGATGCGCGGATTGTTGGCATAGTTCAGTTTCGAAGCATCGAGACTGAGCAGGACGTTGACCTTGTCGCGTGACCATTCCTTGGGCTGATAGATTTCGTCATACTTGATGAAGGCTTTGGGAAAGTGGCGGACCGCGGGAAAGCTCGGATCTTCATTCACGATCGGAGCGTTGAAAGTGAACCATGGATGCTGGTCGAACCATCCACCAATCATCTCGCCGTATTCCGGCCATTTGTAATTCGTGTCAAGGGCCGCATGAACGCCGACGAAGCCCTTCCCATCTTCCTTGATGAACGACATCATGTCTGCCTTCTGGCTGTCGTCAAGGTCGAGCTCGCCGGTAGTGCTCACGAAAACCAGGGCATCGAAGTAGTCCAGATTCTTGGCGTTCCTTTCCAGAACTTTTTTCGTGATGAGTTCGGTGTCGGTGCGCAGCGTGGCATCCCAGAGGCCGCTCTCGCGGCCCATTTTGTAAATCGCAGCCATGGCCCCGGAGATCGAATCGTGCTCGAACCCCTTGGTTTGAGCGATCACCAGAACGTGCTTGAGATGAATTTGCTTTTCACGCGGAGGCGGCGGGAGCGATGGATCCACGCCCGGCTGATTCTGCGCGGCCGTTAAAATCGGTAGGAACAGAAAGAAGAATGAAGCGATTCGAACTGAACGCAAGCGACCTCCTTCACACCAACTTGTTTCACGACACTGCCGACATGAAAAGCGTTGGAGCAGCAGTTCCGGATCTCGTCGAAGCATAAAAGGTAACATAAGGCACCTGCGATAGAATGGCCGCTTCGATTCCGACTGGTTCGATTTGAGTGGACTCGACTCAAGGAGAGATAGCGTTATGCGTGTTGGTGTCTTTACTCCACTGCTGTCGCAACTTCCGTTGGCAGCGGTACTCAAGAAGCTCGCAGCATTGCAAATCAATACCGTTGAACTGGCGACGGGAAACTATCCTGGCGATGCGCACTGCAAACTCTCGATGCTGGAAGATGCAGCTGCGCTCGACGAGTTCAAGAAGGTGCTGGCCGATCAGGGCGTGACCATCAGCGCTTTGAGTTGTCACGGCAACCCGTTGCATCCGGATAAAGACCGCGCGAAGCATGATCGTGAAGTCAGCCGCAAGACTATTCTGCTGGCTGAAAAGCTCGGCGTCCGGACGATGGTGGACTTTTCAGGATGTCCCGGGGATTCGCCGAATGCTACGGCGCCCAACTGGGTCACGTGTCCATGGCCGCCCGATTTCCTCAAGGTGATCGAGTGGCAGTGGAACGAAGCGGTTGCTCCTTATTGGATCGAGCATGCGAAGTTTGCCGCCGACCACGGCGTGAAGATTGCGGTCGAGATGCACCCCGGGTTTGTCGTCTATAACCCGGAGACCATGCTGCGGCTGCGCTCCATCGCCGGACCAAACGTGGGATGCAACTACGATCCCAGCCACCTCTTCTGGCAGGGCATCGATCCTATCGCTGCAGTACGCGTTCTTCAGGACGCCATCTTCCACGTCCATGCCAAAGACACGCAGATCTATCCGGCGAACCTGCCGCGTACCGGTGTGCTCGACACCAAACCGTACACGCAGGAGCGTGAACGAAGCTGGATCTTCCGTACTTGCGGCTACGGTCATGGCGCTGAGTGGTGGAGCGAATTGATTTCGACTTTGCGCATGTTTGGGTATGATTACGTTCTTTCCATCGAGCACGAGGACAGTTTGCTCTCGCCGGAGGAAGGTCTGACCAAGGCGGCCAACTTTCTCAATGGCATCGTTATTCGTGAGCAACCTACCGCCGCGTGGTGGACCTAATTTTGTAAGGACGGAACCGATGAACGAGATCAGAACGGCAATCTTCGGCACTGGCTTTATGGGGCGCGTGCATCTTGAAGGCGTGCGGCGAGTTGAGTATGTGGCAGCGACGGCAATCGCGGGCAGAAACGCCGAGGCAGCTCGACGACTGGGGACGGGTTTTTCCGTTCCCACGATTACAACCGATTACCGGGAGATTCTGCGCGACCCAGCCATCGATGCCGTGCACATTTGCACTCCCAACGCGCAGCACTTCTCGATGGCAAAAGATGCGCTCAATGCAGGCAAGCACGTGCTCTGCGAGAAACCACTGGCCACAAGCGTGGAACAAGGCGAGGAGCTTGTCGCGTTGGCAGCGCAGAAAGGATTGCGGAACTGCGTCTGCCACAACTTGCGTTACTACCCCATGGTGCAGCAGATGCGCGCCATGCGCGAAGCTGGAGATCTGGGCGAGATTCTCGTTGTGCAGGGTACGTATTCCCAGGACTGGCTTCTTTACGATACGGATTGGAATTGGCGCGTCGAGACGAAAGCTGGAGGCCCGTCGCGTTGCATGGCCGATATCGGCTCCCATTGGTTTGATATGGCGGAGCACATCACCGGCTTGCGGGTGAACTCGCTCTGCGCCGATCTGCAAACGTTTCACCCAACGCGGAAGCAGCCAAAGCATTCGGTTGAGACCTTTGCCAATAAACTGCTGGGGCCGGAGGACTATATCGAAACGCCGGTGGACACCGAAGACTTCGGAGCGGTCGTGTTTCGCATGGGAACGCGAACCCGCGGCAGCATGACCGCAAGCCAGGTTTCGGCTGGACGAAAAAATGGACTCAGTATCGAGATCTATGGCACCAAGTCTTCCGTGGCGTGGCGGCAGGAGCGTCCCGACGAACTTTGGGCCGGTCATCGTGATGACGCCAATCAAATATTCATCAAGGACCCATCTTTGCTGAAGCCTGCGGCGCGCGCCTTCGCCGATCTGCCCGGCGGCCACAGTGAGGGCTACGACGACACGTTCAAGCAAGTCTTCCGACGGTTCTATGCTTCGATTGGAAAGCCCAGCGCGGTACCTGAATACCCTCAATTCGTCGATGGATTGCGCCAACTGATCATCCTGAACGCTGAGATGCAAAGCAATCGGACGCGAGGTTGGGTCGACGTTCCTGCACTCGAAATGGCGAAGTGAACAATCTAGGGTCGCGCGAAAAGCGCCTTAAGGATGGGGCATCCCGACGAGGGTGAAGATCACGAATATGAGTCGTTGTTCAAACTTCGATCTGCAACGCTAGCAGCAAGACTTAGGGCACTTCCGATTGGCAGATACAACTGAAAAGAACTTGAAAGCGCTGGGCTCATCCAGTTTGTGGAAGCCTCTGCGTGCGCCGACATTCCGCAATCTGCTAATCGCAGATGTGGTTTCCGATGTCGGCACATTCATGCAGAACGTTGGGGCTGCATGGTTGATGGTGTCACTCGGCGCTGGACCGATCTATGTGGCGCTCACCCAGACGGCTGCTTCGCTGCCGTACTTTCTGTTGGCGCTTCCGGCGGGCTCCGCCGGCGATATTTTCGACCGCCGCAAACTGGTTCTGGCCACCGAGTCCTGGATGATGGGCGTGGCTCTGCTTCTCGCGGTCCTGACCATCGGCGGTTTTATGTCGCCGTGGCTGCTGCTGGTGTTGACCTTTGCCCTCTCCGCCGGGGATGCGTTCGAAACGCCGACATGGCGTGCGATTCTGCCTGAGTTAGTGTCCAAGGAAGACCTTGCGGCCGCATCGGCTCTGAACGGGATCGAATTCAACCTCGCCCGCGCGGTTGGCCCTGCACTCGCAGGCGTCGTCATCGCCGTCGCGGGCGTCGCCACGGCATTTTTCACGAACGTATTGTCGTTTCTCGGCGTCATTCTTGTGGTTGCAAAGTGGAAGAGGCCTGTCCCCCAGCGGACAGCTCCGCCCGAAACGCTAACCGGAGCCACGGTCGCGGCCATCCGCTATGTCCGACACTCCCCCGGCATCCTGGCCGTAATGGTGCGGACGGGCGTAGTCATGTTCTTCTCCAGCGCACTCTTCGCATTGCTGCCGAATGTTGCCCGGAGCGTGAATAAAACCGCAATCGGATACGGGCTCCTGCTCGGATGTTTTGGAGCTGGGGCAATTGCGGGTGCACTGATCATGCAGTCGGCTCGTGCCAGATGGTCCACCGAGGCTGTTGTCTCGACTGGTGTCGTGATTCTGGGGTTGGTCATTATCGCAATGGGCGGGCTGCACAGACTGAGCACGCTCGCCCCCGTTATGCTGCTCGGTGGCGCGGCCTGGGTAACTTTCATTTCGCTGATCAACGCGATGGTGCAGAATCTTGCTCCGGACTGGGTACGAGCCCGAGTGCTCGCAATCTTCATCCTCGTATACCAAGGGAGCTTTGCTCTGGGGACTGCTGCATGGGGCGCGGTTGCTCAACGAGGAGGCATTGGAGTCGCTCTTGTCTGTGCTGGAGTTGGAACGGTTGGGACTGTGATCTTTGCGCTCCTGGCGAAACTCCCTGAATCGCCCAAGGACCTGAGCCCTTGGCATCACTGGCGCACGCCAGTAGTGGTCACGGAGGTTGCAGGCCACTTGCAGCGGGGGCCCGTCTTGGTTATGGTCGAATACATTGTCATTCCGGAACGCGAGCCGGAGTTTGTGGAGGCGATCCACGAATCCGGGCGCATCCGACGTCGCGATGGAGCATATCGGTGGGGGATCTTTCGCGATACCGAAGTCAGCAATCGCTATGTCGAGATATTTCTCGTGTATTCGTGGGCGGAGCATCTCCGTCAACACGAGCGCCAGACACAGGCGGACCGCGAAGTTGAGCAACGCCTATTGAGCTACCTTGCCCGCGCCGCCCAGGTACATCATCTGATCTACGCGAACTCGGAAGAAAAATAGTGCCCACGAGGGCATGCGCGGAATGCTAAATAAGTACGCGACGCTCCTCCAAGTCGCTCTTCTTCGCCTGATGAGAGCGCGCGCGACAACGCTGCGGGTAAATGATATTCGGGAATTGTAGAGGATTTGTTGATCAAAGAAGACCAGTGCAGCCACCTGGCAGCAGCACTGGTCCTCTGGCGTTGATCTAGCGGTGCTTGATGAAGCTGCCGTTCTGCAGTTCGGCAACCGCTTGCCGCAACTGGTCCTGCGTGTTCATCACGATCGGCCCGTACCATGCGACAGGCTCTTCGATCGGCTTTCCCGAGACCAGCAGGAAGCGGATGCCCTCGTTGCCGGCTTGCACGCTGATTTCGTCGCCGCGATCGAATAGCACCAGCGAGTGATTGCCGGCGTCGTACACCGGCGGCGCATCGGGCTGCTCAACCTGCTCGGTGAGTACCGCTCGCGGTTCCGACGAGTCGCGGAAAGTTCCTGAACCCGCGAACACGTAAGCGAAGGCGTTGCGAGTAGTCTCGACCTTCAGCCGTTTACGCTGCCCGGGCGGGACTGAGATGTCGATGTAATGCGGATCGGCAGCCACACCTTCCACCGGTCCCCGCTTACCCCAGAACTCGCCGCAAATAATTCGGGCGCGGGTTCCGTCATCATCGGTGACCTCCGGGATCGCGTTTGCCGGAATATCCTGATAGCGCGGATCCGTCATTTTCAACGATGCGGGCAGGTTCGCCCATAGCTGAAAACCGTGCATGCGGCCCTGCAGATCACCTTTCGGCATCTCTTGGTGGAGGATGCCGCTGCCGGCAGTCATCCACTGCACGTCGCCGGCTGTCATCTTGCCCTGGTTGCCGAGGCTGTCGCCGTGCTCGACCGAGCCCGCGAGCACGTACGTGATGGTCTCGATCCCGCGATGCGGATGCCATGGAAATCCCGCGACGTAGTCCTCTGGATGCTCGTTGCGAAAATCGTCGAGCAGCAGGAACGGATCGAACTCCTTCGTCTTACCGAAGCCGAAAGCGCGTTGCAGCTTTACCCCGGCTCCCTCAACGGTCGGCTTCGGCTGAATGATCTGTTTTACTGGTCGGAGCGACATATAACTTTTCCTTTCCTGCGCCGCGCAGCTGCCAATATGCGTGCCGGGCAGCGAATTGACTAAGCCTTCACAAATTCAGCTTCCAGAGTGATGAATACCTCTTCACCGACGACGATACCCCCGGCCTCGAGAGCGGCATTCCACGTCAGTCCAAAATCTTTCCGGTTGATCTTTGTGGTTGCGGATATCCCAACTCGAGTATTGCCCCAGGGATCCTTCATCGGAGGAGTCGGTCCCTCAACGGAGAGAGTCGCCTTGCGCGTGACACCTCGAATGGTCAGGTCGCCATCCACAGCAAGTTCTCCATTCCCGACAATGCGGACCCCCGTAGACTTGAAGGACAGTGTGGGGAACTTTTCCACATGGAGGAAGTCCTCGCTCTTCAGGTGCGCATCCCGCTGGGCGTCGCGCGTCTCGATGGAACTGGCGTCGATAACAGCCTCGACCTGGGATTTGGTCAGATCCGATTCGTCCAGAGTGAGCTTTCCCGAAATCTTGCCGAATTGTCCTTTAACGTTGGAAATCATCAAGTGCTTGACCTTGAACTCGGCCATCGTATGGGATGGGTCAATGTTCCAGGTGCTGGTGGAAATTTGCGGTGCAGCCTGTGCGCTCATGATTGTCTGTCCTCCTTGGTGCTGAGTATTAGATGCGTTAAGACGATAATCGTTGCAACGTATAAAACAGCCAAAAATATCAAGTCACCTCGGCCCGGGCGGCCTCCAGGAGTTCAGTGAGTGCGCGAAGCCGCTCGCGTCCCAGGTGTCCCAGTTGCTTATGGTGGGCGTTGTGTACGGGATCGTCGAGCTGAGAGAGCAGTTTGAGCCCCCCCGGCGTGATCCGCACCATTACCATGCGCCGGTCCTTCGTTTCCCGGCAGCGGGAAATCAGTTCGCGTTTTTCCAGACGGTCGAGCAGCCGGGTGATGTCCGGGTCCCGGGTAATCATGCGGCTGGCGATTTCGCCGCAGGGCAGACCCCCGGGGGAACCCCGCAGGATTCGAAGCACGTTGTATTGCGTGGGGGAGAGATCCTCGGTCTTGAGGACCTGAACCAATCCCCGGGACAACATATCGGTGGTCCGCAGCAGGTCCAGGAATGTGTCTTCCTCATGACAAGGCGGGCGCCGCTTTTTCCCTGACTGTATAGGCTTCGTCATCAGCCACTAATATAGTCGTTATAACGACTATTGTCAAGACGAGTTATGTGATGCTCAGGCGGCGGTCTGAGCCAGAAAATGCCTCATCGCGAGGGCGATCTCGTCGATATGCGTTTCCAAAGCAAAATGTCCGGTGTCCAGGAATTGGACGGTGGCGTTTGGGTTATCCCGGCGAAAGGCCTCAGCCCCCGGCGGAATGAAAAACGGATCGTTTTTTCCCCAAATCGCGAGCAGCGGCGGCTTTGCGCTGCGAAAATATTCCTGAAAGGCAGGGTAAAGTTTCACGTTGTTGGCATAGTCGAGAAACAGATCCAGTTGAATATCCATATTGCCGGGCCGTGCAATCATCGCGGCGTCAAAAGTGTAGCCCTCCGGCGCGATCACGTCCGGGTCCGGTACTCCGACCGTATATTGCCAGCGAAGTCCTTCAGGACTTAGTGCCTTACGGACGGTTTCCCGATTTTCGGGAGTTGGCTCGCTCCAATAACGCCGAATTGGAGCCCACGCGTCGCCCAAGCCATCTTCATAGGCATTGCCATTCTGCGAAACGATTGCGGTGACGCGCTCCGGATGCGCCATCGCTAAACGAAAACCCGTGGGAGCGCCGTAGTCGAAGACATAGAGCGCGTATCTCGTCAGATGGATCGCGTCGGTAAAGGCCAGTACAGTCTTCGCCAGTGCGTCGAAGGAGTACTTGTATTTACGTTTTTCTGGAACCTCAGTAAACCCGAATCCGGGCAGATCCGGTGCGATCACCCGGTAGCGGTCAGCGAGGCGCGGAATCAGTTCGCGGTACTGAAACGAAGAGGCCGGGAAGCCATGCAGTAGAAGTACAACCGGCGCGCCGGGCTCACCAGCCCCCCGGTAGAAAACGGTTACTCCATCTGCTTGCACGCGATGGATCAAGGTTCGGGGCACATTTCCACTTACCATCATAGCTTTTCTTAGCTTTCCTTTCTTGGGTGGCTAGCGGACCATTTGTTCAAGTGTATCCGGAGCGAGTACGCTTTTCACATAGGGCCAGGGCGTGACAAAATTTGAGTTCCAGACGGCGGACGGAACCTATGAAAGGTTCGTGGCGATCTGCAACTTTTCATGCTGCGAATTTCGACGCTCGCGATGCGCTTCGAACCCGAAGCCTCCCACGTCCAGTGCGACGATGCCGGCGCGAGTCCTTACTGATTCGAGAATTGCAGAAAGCACGGAGATGCACGCTGCCTTGAAAGTGGCGCAGCGGCCGGGGTTGCGAGCCGTCCATAACGGGGAACCAGCGATGGATGGGGCGATTCCGTACACATCGAGGAGATCTCTATGACGCCAACTACTGACAACGGGATTATCGACACACCCAGCAGCCACTCGGTCGACGAAACGGTCGAACTGCTCAAGAGCATTCTGCGCGAAAATGGGATCAATCTCTTCGCCCTGGTCGATCACAGCGGGGAGGCCGAAAAAGCTGGGATGAAAATGCCTCCCACCAAACTCCTGATTTTCGGCAACCCCAGGGGCGGGACGCCTGTAATGCTTGCCGCTCCCAGCATCGCCCTCGATCTCCCGCTCAAGATTCTCGTCCGGGAGGACAGCCAGAGAAAAGTGTGGGTCTCCTATAACAGCCCCGAATATCTGAAGAAACGGCACGGGGTCCCGGATGACCTCATCAAGAACATCGCTGGCGTCGGGGCACTGGTTCAAAGGGTCGTGGAGTAAGTATTTATTTTCCTCGTTTCTTGTTCTTATTGTTCGTGAATGCCGTGAGTCAGCAGGAGTCGTACCCTCGGGTCGCTTTTGGATCGCGAATGTGCTGGTGGTAGACTGCGCTTATGCCTGCGAAAAAGAAAACCAAGAAGAAACGCCCCGCTGTGAAACGAGCTACCTCGAGAAGCCGGAAGCCGGTCAAGAAGATGGTTCAAAAGAAGCGTTCGAAGAAGGCATCCCCGAAGAAGAAGTTGGCCAAAAAGCCCGTTTTGAGGAAAGTGGTGAAAACGAAAGCTCCCGGCAAAAAGAAATCCAAAGCGAAGACGGCACGCGCCCCCGGGAAAGGGGCTCAGGAGAAAAATCAGGGCTTGGATCCCGCAGTATTCGCACGAGAGGGAGGTCGATCGCGGTCAGCAGGGCAATCGGGAGATTTGCAGGGTCTATCGGACGTCGAAGGCGCCGATTCCGAAAGTGTGGATGAGTTGATTGAGGAAGGAAATGCGTTCGAGGCCGACGCTGTTTCTGGAGTAGAGCACGCGGGAGACGCTGACGAGGAGGAAGTTCATACGCACGAAGTTCCGGAGGACGACGTTCCTGGTGAATATCTTGACGAAGAATGAGTGAAGGCTGAGCTAATAACGTTGCGGATGAACGAGATTCAGCACGAAGGAAAAAAATATGACAGGCAGCCAATCGACAAAAGATATGCTTTCCGGCGATATCACGCGGCGCGACTTTACAACTATCCTGGTGGGCGCGGGCTTAGCCGCAACGGTACAGTCGGCAGCGGCAGCAGATCTTGAAATGGTCGAAGCCGACGTCGAGATCAAGACGCCGGACGGAACCTGCGACGCCGCATTTCTTCATCCGAAGTCAGGTTCGCATCCGGGCGTGCTCGTTTGGCCCGATGCATTTGGCCTGCGGCCGTCAATGCGCGCGATTGGCCGGCGGATCGCTGCTGAAGGATATTCCGTTCTTGTGCCGAATCCTTTTTACCGAGTATCCAAAGCTCCGTTTACAGATGCCTCTAACTTCAATTTCCAGAATGCAGACGACATGGCGAAGCTCCGGCCGCTGATGGCGTCGGTGAATGCACCAGGCAATGCCGAGAAGGATGCTGGCGCCTACGTCGCCTTCCTCGATGCTCAAAAAAAACAGGTGAATACAAAAAGGAAGATCGGAACGCAAGGCTACTGTATGGGCGGGGCGCTGGTGGTGAGGACCGCGGCAACTTTGCCTGATCGCATCGGTGCAGGCGCGTCCTTTCACGGCGGAGGTCTGGTGACTGACAAACCCGACAGTCCGCATCTGCTTGCGCCGAAGATCAAGGCTCGAATGTATTTCGGGATCGCCTCCAGCGACGACCAGCGTCAGCCCGACGCCAAAGATAAGCTCAAAGAAGCCTTTGCAGCTGCCAAGGTTCCCGCTGAGATCGAAGTCTACCCGGCCCAGCATGGCTGGTGCGTCCCGGACATGCCCATCCGAGACGGTGTGCCGATTTATAACAAGCCCGAGGCCGAGCGTGCCTGGGCCAAGCTGGTCGCTTTGTATAAAGAGGCGCTGGCCTAGTAGGCGCCGCATTACTCTGGTTATCGCTTCGGACCGCCGAATCGCCTATTCCTGGCTTGTACCTGCACCGTGCACTGATTTCCCCTTGGTAATTTGAAGGAATCCTCCCCCAGAACGATGATGGGGAGCGATGCTGAAACCTGAAAATACTCGCCGATGGAGCCGTCTTCCCGTCGATTTGACGGTCCGTGTGGTCACTTCAAAGGGTTTCTCCACAACCGTGGTGCCAGGCCGCGGCACTGAACTGAGCGAAGGCGGCATGGTCCTCTACGCCGGCATCCTGTTGAATCCCGGCGACTTGCTGGAGCTTGAATTCGATATGCCATTCCAATCGCGCGTTCCCGCCGTAGTGCGATCGCGTAACGGATTTTGCTTCGGCCTCGAATTCATCGCTCCACTGCCGTCGTAATCGCCACGTTTTTGTCACGCACGCTGCATCAAGTGGCATTTATTTGGCCCGCCATCAAACCCCACTTTCTGTAGAATCAGCTGGGGTTCCCGATATGCATTTCGAGCAGTTTTATCTGGGATGTCTGGCGCACGCTTCCTACATGCTCGCTTCGGAAGGTGAAGCTATCGTGGTAGATCCGCAACGGGATGTGGAGTTGTACTTGAAGGCGGCGGAGCAGCATGGCGTTGCGGTTCAGCACATCTTCGAGACTCACTTGCATGCGGACTTCGTCTCCGGACATAGAGAATTGGCAGCCCGCACTGGAGCCAAGATTTACATGGGCGCACAGGCGGGAGCGACATTTCCGCACATCCCTGTCACAGACGGCTTCGAGTTGAGATTTGGCAGCGCATCCATCCGCGTGCTGGAAACTCCGGGACACACTGCTGAGAGCATCTGTCTCGTTGCAACAGACAGTGAGAAGTCGTCCGCGCCCTGGGCGGTTCTGACCGGGGACACATTATTTATTGGAGATGTGGGCAGGCCTGACCTTTCGCCGGGACACACCTCGGCGGAGCTGGCCGGCATGCTCTACGACAGCCTGCACCAGAAGTTGTTAAAGCTGCCTGACAATGTTCTGGTCTATCCTGCGCACGGCGCGGGATCGCTCTGCGGAAAGAATATGCGGGCCGAGCGCTCGTCCACGATCGGCACCGAGCGGTTGACCAACTATGCGCTGCAAATCAAGAGCAGGGAAGAGTTCATTGCGCAGCTGACGAGCAATCTACCCGCTCGGCCGGATTATTTCCTTAAAGATGCGGAGATCAATCGCACCGGCGCTCCAGCATTATCCGAGCTTCCGCCGATGCGAGCGATTCAGCCTGCGGAGTTGAAGGCCATGCTGGACGCTGGAGAAATCGCGCTTGACGTGTGCCCGGGCGATGAATTCTCCGCTGGGCACGTGCCGGGATCGGTAAACATAGCGTTGTCGGGACAGTTTGCGTCGTGGGCTGGCACGGTGTTGGGATTGACGGCGCATCCTGTGCTGATTGGGGCTTCGGATGAACAAGTCGAAGAGGCGCGTCTTCGGATGGCGCGCGTCGGCCTCGAAGTGTTGAACGGCTATCTGGAGGGTGGAGTTCCCGCTTGGGGTCAGGCCGGATTTCCAATCGCAAAGCTTTCCCAAATTACAGCCGCCGAACTCGATGCGCAGCTGCTGTCGGCTGAGGATGTGCAGGTGCTGGACGTCCGGCGCGCGCCCGAGTGGGAGGCCGCGCACATCGAGAACGCGACATGGTGGCCTCTGGATAATTTCCGCGTTTCTCCGCCTGAGATCGATCAGGACGCACCGATTGTGGTTCACTGCAAAAGCGGATACCGCAGCATTATTGCCTGCAGCCTGCTGCAGCGCGCCGGGTTCAAACACGTCAGCAATCTGGCCGGCGGCTTCGATGCGTGGCAGGAGGCAAAGTTGCCCACGGCAGGCGCGAAGCCGGAGGGAGTGGCTGCGAAATGAAGATGGACAAACTGGCTCACGCTTATCGGGTTGACAGCGGCAAACATTTTCGTCTGAAGCACTTCGACCCCGGTGCCACGGACCATTGCCGATCCAAGGAAGAGGCCGAAGAAGGCTTGCAGCAGGGCATCCTTCGCATGGCGGAACTGCAGGACAAGCTCTATGCGCAGGATCGCTGGTCTTTGCTGCTGATCGTTCAGGCCATGGATGCGGCTGGTAAAGACGGCATCATCAAACACGTGATGTCGGGAGTCAATCCGCAGGGTTGTCAGGTTTACTCCTTTAAAGCGCCTTCGGAGGTAGAACTGCAGCACGATTTCCTGTGGCGTACCACGAGAGACCTGCCGGAGCGCGGACACATCGGTATCTTCAACCGGTCATATTACGAAGAGGTGCTGGTGGTTCGGGTTCATCCCGAAATTCTCAAAAATCAGAAAACACCGCCATCGTTGGTCGGCAAGAACATTTGGGATGAGCGTTTCGAAGATATCCGCTGCTTTGAACGGCACATGGCCCGCAGCGGAACGGTTATTCGGAAGTTTTTTCTCAACCTCTCGAAGAAGGAACAGAAGGCACGTTTTCTGGCCCGGTTGGACCAGCCTGAAAAGAATTGGAAGTTCTCGGCGGCCGACATTCACGAGCGCCAATACTGGGACGACTACCAGAAAGCCTATGAGGACATGATCCGTAACACCGCTACCGAGCATGCGCCATGGTATGTCGTGCCCGCGGATAATAAATGGTTCACGCGGGTGGTGGTTTCCGCGGTTGTGATCGAGACACTGAAAGCGCTAAATCTTGCATACCCCAAAGTAGGCGGAGCAAAACTTAAGGAACTCGAAGCGGCGAAAAAGGAATTGACATCGAAGAAATAGTGCATGGTTGGAGTGGTCGTCCCCTTCGGAGATTTCGCAAACCTGCCCCCCGGTGAGGGGACTTTCCAGCGAACCAAAGCAGGACTACCATAGCTGATTGTCCATATCCTTCCCGGAGTTAACTTGCACATGGGTCCAGACACCTTTCGCACGCAAGCATTTCTAGCTGCGCGCTTTCTCTTTACACTCAGCGTCGCGCTCTGCTGCACCGCTGGCGCGCTGGCGCAAGCCAAACCAGAGCGGCAATCGAAGGCAGCCGAGCCCACGCAAGCCCCGCAAAATCCACAGTCTGGGGCCTCGACCGGGAAGGGTTCTGACACCTCTGACAAGTCGGAATCGGCAAAGCCGGAAGAAAAAGCATTCAAGGGTATGAAGTATCGTCTGATAGGGCCGTTCCGCGGCGGGCGCTCGCTGACTGCGGCCGGCATTCCGGGCGATCCCACGACTTACTATTTCGGAGCGACTGGCGGAGGGGTGTGGAAGTCGACAGATGGAGCCGAGACCTGGTCCCCCATATTCGACAAAGAGGGGAGTGGAGCGATCGGCAGCCTGGCGGTTGCCAAGTCCAATCCCAATATTCTGTATGTCGGAACCGGCGAGGCCTGCATTCGCGGCGACATTTCACACGGCGACGGAGTGTACAAGTCACTGGATGGCGGCAAGACGTGGAAAAACATTGGCCTGCGCGATTCGCGCGCCATCGGCAAAGTCATCATCAATCCTTCAAATCCTGAGATCGCATTCGTTGCGGCCCTGGGACATCCTTACGGTCCGAACACGGAGCGTGGTATTTTCCGCACCATCGACGGCGGTAAGACATGGGAGAAAGTTCTCTACAAGGACGAAAACACGGGCGGCATCGACATAGCCTTCGATCCGCACAATCCGAATATTCTTTTCGCGGCGCTATGGCAGGCGCGGCGTACATCGTGGAGTATGACGAGCGGCGGCCCGGGCAGTGGCCTCTATCGCTCAGCCGACGGAGGCACGACCTGGAAGCACCTCGAAGAGCATGGTCTTCCGAAAGGTCCGTACGGACGAATCGGCATTGCCGTGGCCGCGAACTCAGAGCGCGTCTATGCGCTCATTGAAGCCCACAATCCGGATGGCGGCCTCTATCGCTCCGACGACGGCGGCGAATCGTGGAGGTTCGTGAATCCCAGCCATAGTCTGTGGCAGCGCCCCTGGTACTACATGCACGTGATCGCGGACCCGCACGACGAGAACGTCCTCTACATCATGGACGTCGATGTATACAAAACCACTGACGGCGGACATCTGTTCAACAAGGTGGCGGTGCCGCACGGAGACAACCACGGTCTGTGGATCGATCCGCTCAACACACGGCGCATGATCGCCTCGAATGACGGCGGGGTTACGGTGACGCTCGACGGCGGCAAGAACTGGTCGCGCGAAGATAACCAGCCGACGGCGCAGTTCTACCACGTCATTTCCGATACAGCGACGCCCTATCGCGTCTACGGCGCTCAGCAGGATAGCGGCACCGTCGCGATCGTCAGCCGCAGCGATGACGGTTCGATCGATCGCAGCGACTGGTACGACGTTGGTGGCGGAGAGGCCGGTTACATTGCGCCTGACCCACGCGATCCGAACATTGTGTACGCGGCGGATTATCAGGGCAACATTACGCGCTACGACAGGCACATCGGCCAGATCAAGGCAATCACCGAGCAACCGGACCTTTCGGATGCCTATGGCGCCGCCAATCTGGAACATCGCTTTCAGTGGACCGCGCCAGTCCTGATCTCCCGGCACGATCCGAATACGCTCTACCACGGTGGCGAACGCCTCTTTAAGACAACGGATGGCGGAGTACACTGGCAAGCCATCAGTCCCGATCTCACGCGCAATGACAAGAGCAAGCAGAGGGTTTCTGGCGGCGACATCACGCTTGACGATTCCGGCACGGAATACTACGACACGATTTTCGTGGTGACGGAATCGCCCCTCACCAAGGGGCTACTCTGGATCGGCACCGATGACGGTCTGATTCAGCTCACGCAAGACGAAGGTAAGACCTGGACGAACATCACCCCGAAAGACATGCCGGAGTGGAGCCGCATCAGCCAGATTGACGCGTCGTCATACGATCCTGGCACCGCCTATGTGGCTGTCGATCGCCATCAATTCGACGATCTCCGTCCGTACATTTACAAAACCAGCGATTACGGAAAGACGTGGACCAAACTCACGCATGGGATTCCGGAGACGACATTCGTGCGCGTCGTCCGCGAAGATCCCAGGAAGCGTGGCCTGCTCTATGCCGGAACCGAGCAGGGAATCTATGTCTCATTCGACGACGGCGCGAACTGGCGCTCGCTGCAATTGAACCTCCCGACCACGCCAGTGCACGACCTGGCCGTCAAAGACAACGATCTGATCGTCGCCACACACGGCCGCGCCTTCTGGATCCTCGACGACATCACGCCTTTGCGCCAGTACAACGACGACCTCACACAGAAAGACGCGTTTCTTTACGCTCCTGCAACTGCGTATCGGATTCAGGCGGGTGCGGGCGGGGAACAGCACCATCCATCGAAGCGAACCGGAGAGAATCCGCCGGCGGGAGCCGTGGTTTATTACTTCCTCAAGGATGCGCCGAAACCTGACGCTGAAACCAAGATTGAAATTCTGGACGCGTCCGGAAAAACCATTCGTTCCTATTCCAGTCAAGAATATGAATCGCTGGAGGAACCGCTCGATCCGGACGCCAAGCCTCAGGAGAAAGAACTCAAGCCGGAGGCTGGCCTGAATCGGTTCGTCTGGGATTTGCGTTATGAGGAGGCTCATCGCGTTCCTGGGTACTACTTGTGGGAATACGGCGGCGGCGCGCGCGGGCCCGTGGCTGTTCCGGGTCCGTACCAGGTCAAACTCACTGTTGCTGGGAAGTCGCTGACCGCTCCGTTCGATTTGAAACTCGATCCGAGAGTGAACGTCAGCCAGGCGGATCTGGAGCAGCAATTGACCTTGCTGCTGCAAACGCGTGACGAGCTCAATCGGGTCTACGATACGGTAAATCAGATTCAGGACGTACGCTCGCAACTGTCAGGGCTGAAGAGAAGGTTGCCGGAAAATGCGGGCGCAAAAACGATCGCCGCCGCGACCGACGATCTCGAAAAGAAAGTCATTGCAGTCCGCGACGGCCTTATCAACCTCACGATTTCCGCGAACGAAGACTCGCTCGCGTATCCTCCACAACTGGACGCCAAACTCGCCTATCTGGCCATGGACCTTGGCACCGCCGATTCTGCGCCTACCGAGGCTGAGCAGCGGCAATTCGAGAAACTGAAGCGGCAGAGCGGGGAACTGGTCGGGCGTTGGGAGGATTTACAGCGCCGCGATCTGGCCGCATTCGAGAAGCTCGCGGCCGAGGGCAGTTTGTCGACCGTCGTTGTCCCACCGGTGGGTCGGCCTGTCGATGAAGACGTCCCGGCGCATTGATTCGGACGCTGCGCAGCGAAAAAGGTTCCGAGAACATAACCTTCCTGGTCTCGTTACTACTCTCTACCGGCTAACCAGCTATTACTTCAGTGCCACTTCGATGGCACGGATGTGCCTTGTTCACATCTCCGCGCGTTGATATTGTGCGGATAGGTTTGATGTTCCTCCCCTGAAAGATCGGATCAAACCGGCTGGATTGGGGGGTGTATATGCGAATGGTGCATCTCTGTTACGCGGCAATTGGCTTTGCGGTGGCCCGGTGGATTTTCCGCCGGGAAGCGACGCCACTCGTAGATCCAGTAACCCGGTTCCGTTCGCAGGGCCTTTTGTAGACAAGTTGTTTCAGGGCTTGGGCGCGCGCACCCGTTGCGCCTCCATTTCGTCACCGCGCGCCCATAGCTTTCTCTTCTCGTTTTCGACCAAGGAACCCTAGGGTACCTTGGTCATCTCTCGGTAACCGCCATCTCTCACTACAATTTGATCTATGCTCCGCTTCAGAATATTGAAGAGGGTCGCGTTCTGGGCGCTATCGGCCGCCTTGTTGACGGGGTTCTTTGCGTCACGAACCACCGCGCAGGATGACCCGAACGACACTCCCCTGGGGGATGTTGCTCGCTCGCTAGGAAGAAGGCCAACGATTCGCGAGCAGTCATTGATGACGACAATTTTTCAAAGGTCATGGACGAGGCAGAAAGCAGGCGCGCTTCAGGTTCGGCTTTCAAGTTCCTGATGGCGGAAGAAATGAAGGGCTTTCAGGTTTCCGCACCCGACGTGACCTGCAGTCTCGCATTCAACGCGAGTGCGAAGTCGCTGCTTTCAAGCCAGTACGCTCAGATGGAGTTACCCCCGAGCGAGATGCGGAAACTCGCAGGACCAGCCACGATCGAAGGAGACGCGCTCGCGGTTTCGGTTTTTAACGGGACTAACTGGCATGTCAGCGAGATCACGGTCGCCCTTACCATTGTGAACAAGAATGAACCGAGCGATGCTTTGTCGTCCGGCAACGGGGCCAAGGCGGTAATCCCGGGCAATTTCCGAGAACAAGTCGAATCTGAGGTTCGCCCCGAGAAAAGGCCCGATCAGACTGTCCTCTACCGCATGCGGGCCGCATCGCCTCCGTCGTCGACTGCGACATTCAGCGCGCCGTTGAATCTTGAGCTTGCACCGGGAGAAGAGTGGCACTGGGCCGTCGTGCAGGCACGCGGATATCCGCCGCAAGGTTACGCCTCACCTGTTCAGCAGGCGACTGCTCAAGCCGGTCAGCCAGCGACTGCACGGATGCCAGAGGCTCCGGCGTTGTGGGTGCCTCAAAGTTCACCTGCTGAGCCTGCGCAAAGCCCGCGGTAGGAAAGCCGCCGCGCGAGCGTGCTAGACTAGCCACAAATCCCCGCAATCAGGGCGACCGCGAGAGGCACCATGAAATTTGGCGTCATTATCTTTCCCGGCTCCAACTGCGATCACGATGCTTTCTGGACGGTGAAGCATGTCGCGCAACAGCCGGTGACCTTCCTCTGGCACGAATCGCACGACCTGGAAAACTGTGATGCGGTGATCGTCCCTGGAGGATTCGCTTTCGGAGATTATCTGCGGACCGGTGCGATCGCGAAGTTTTCTCCGGTGATGGAGTCGGTGCGCAAGTTTGCCGCAGGGGGCGGATTGGTGATCGGAATCTGCAACGGCTTCCAGATTTTGTGTGAGTCGGGGCTACTTCCCGGCGCTCTCATGCGCAATATTGGCCTCAAATATGTCTGCAAGCCGGTGCAGGTAAGAGTGGAGACTGTCGACACTCCTTTCACTAACGCTTGCACCAGGGGTGAAGCCTTGACCATCCCCATCGGTCACATGGAAGGCAATTATTTTTGCGACGCAGCGACCCTCAACGAGTTGCAACGCGACGACCGAATTGTGTTTCGATACTCCTCTCCTGCTGGTGAAGTAACCACCTCGGCTAACCCAAATGGGTCATTAGACAATATCGCAGGAATTTGCAGCCCAGGGCGCAATGTTTTAGGCATGATGCCGCATCCGGAGCGCGCCGCCGAGCCTGAACTGGGCTGCACAGATGGATACAAAGTGTTTCAGTCCATGGTTGGAGCCATGGCTGCCCGCTGATCGTTAATTCCGTCCATCGTTAATTCCGTCCGCTGTTACAAAATTCTCTTTGATATCAACAGCCTCTCGGTATATCTTCATCGACGATTCCCCTGTCGCATAGGCTCCTAACTGTTGTGTTGGCCACGCAGGGAGGCGTGTGTCTCGATGACACCGAAGGAGATTCTCGATTCGTTTTCAGCTACGTTGATGCAAGATGAGCGGATTCTCAGTGCGCAGGAACGCGCGCTGCTGACCACACTCTTGCAGCATGCCAAAACAGCCGCTGGGCGCAACCGCGAAACGCAAGACGCCGTCCGGGCAGTGATTGCCGGAGCGGTAGGCGAAACCGTCGCCCACCGCGCATTCTCGGTACTCGGCGAAAACCTCGTCGAGCAGATACTGGATCACATTCCCCCGTCGACCGAATCCGACAGCGGTCGGGTTGCGGAGACTCACGCTGTACATACAGACTCCCGCTCGACCCGACCTTCATTCGATCCGAAACTGGGTCCGAACCCGGGTCAACCCCAGCCGCCCGGTCAACCTCAGCCCCCGGGCGTTCGCAAGCCGACTCCCGCATCGATTCCTGGTCAGCCGCAACCGCCTGGGCGACAACCCCAGCCCCCGGGCGCCCCGCTGAAGACTCCCGGTCAACCACAGCCATCCAGTCAGCCGCAACCACCCGGTGGGACGGTTCGTACACCGGTGGTTTCTCAAACCGGCACCGGAGTCGCTGATCGGCCCGTTGTCTTGCCTGCGAAGTGCGTGGTCCTGGATGAATTCCTGGCCCCCCAGGAACTCGATGAACTCATGCGCTTTACGGTCGAACACGAAACCGATTTTCGCGCGAGCGAAGTGGTTTCTCCGACAGCTGAGGGAGGCGTGATCAACTACGAACATCGTCGCTCTTGCGTGTTGATGGATCTAGCGCAACATCAGGACGCGATGCTGGATCGAATCAGGACGGTGTTACCGCAGGTCCTGCAGAAGCTGGGGATGGAACAAATTCCGATCGCCGGAATCGAGGCCCAGATCACAGCTAGCAACGACGGTGACTTTTTCCACTTCCACAGCGATAACGGCAGCGACAAAGTTGCTCACCGCTATCTCACATTCGTCTATTTTTTCCAGCGCGAGCCGCGACAGTTCGATGGTGGAGAACTCCGCATTCACGACGCGCGCCTGGCAGGAGATGACTACGTCAGTGACGGAAGCTACCAGACGATCGCACCGCAGCAGAATCAGATTGTCTTTTTCCCCTGCGAATTGATGCACGAAGTCACTCCGGTAAAGTGCGCCTCGCGGTTCTTTGCCGATAGCCGCTTCACTCTAAACGGATGGCTTCTTCGCTAAACAATCCGGCGTGGTTGGAGTGGATGGCAACTCTGATGGGAGGAGCGTCACGCCATACCTATGGCGCGACGTTTCCTCCCGACCGTTTTTATTGTCTACTTGACGAATTGCCGCTGCACCTCATTCCGCAGCGGGGTCGGCGCGCGCTGGTTGCTGGTGACCACGTTCAGACCAGCCATCAGGACTTCCAGCAGCAGATATTGTTCCTGAATCCCGAATGTGTCTTGCTTTCTGGTGGAGAGACTCCACAGCAATTTCAGTGTCGCAGAGACTTGCTCGCCGGGTTCGCCCAGCAGGGAACGATCGCCTGGGTCCGCGACGCGGCCGCCGGAACTGTGCTTCCTTTCTGGCTGGGTCCGAGACTGGAGTCCGCGTTACGAAACCTGAGAACAGGTGAACCCGCCGCTGCATCGCTGGATGCCGCTGACCGCGCCGTGCTGGTGGCGGCTGGAATCCTGACAGCTGCCGAACATGCTAATCGGCGGAGCGAGGAGTGGGAGGACCTCGCGCGAAAGTCTGGGCCTCTATTTCGCGAGAGGAGCTACGCACCGCTACCGAGTCTGATTCATCCGTTCCATGTTGCCGCATTGCGCCGCTACTACCGTTTTCTCATTCGCACTGGCGCGATCTGCCTCGGTGACGGCCAGAGTTCGCGGCGATATGTGGCCTACAACGAACCGGTAGCGCGTTTCTTTCATCATTCTCTCGCACCCCTGCTGAGCACTCTCGCGGGTGAGCTCCTCAAGCCATCGTACGTATACCTCGCTTCATATCTGAGCGGTGCGGAGCTCAAGAAACACACCGACAGGGAACAGTGCGAATTCAGCATCACTTTCTGCCTCGATTTTTCTCCAGAGCCTGCGCTGGCGACTCCGTGGCCGATTCGGCTGGATACTGACGGGGGCAGGGTGGCTGTTTATCAGGCTCTGGGAGACGGACTCGCCTATCGCGGAACTCGACTGCCGCATTACCGCGATGCTCTCGGGCGCGGGCAGACATCGACTTCAATTTTCTTTCACTATGTGTCTGCTGATTTTGCCGGATCCTTGGATTAGTGACGCGGAGAATGGCTCTAAGGCTCAGTGCAATCCCGAAACGAGATAGAGAACAGATAATGTCTGATTGTAACTGTAAGCGAAGCGTGTTCCGTCGCGGCTGACGACGATCGGTGCAATCATCACGACGCCAGCCGGTTCGGCCGGCCGAAGCTCCTGAAGCACACTGCGTTTTCCTGTGGCAATCTCAACTTTGAAGATTCGTGCAGGGAGTTCGCCCTCGATATATCCGTAGAGTACGGAGCCGTCCTGTGACCACTGAACGGCGACGAAGTTCGATTCAAGTCCCGGGATAGCCCGCTCCCCACCTCCCGCAACGGGGTATAGCGTCCTGGTCCCACCTAGGCCCGCGCCGGCCACGAATCGACCATCGGGCGAGGACGGACCGCAACGCGTTCCGGGTGGAGTAATCGCTCTGGGGTTAGCACCCCCCAAGTCCAGGAGGTAGCAGCGAAGCGCTTCCCCGTGTTGGTTGCCGCTTACCATGACCTGCTGCCCGTCGGGCAGGAAGCGCGCCCACCCGCTCTGAACATGTTCCAAGCCGGTCTGATTGAGAGACCGAGGCTCTCCCGGCCCGATGGGAAGCAGGCTCACCTCCGCCGGCGTTTTCGAGGAGAAAGAGATCGCCCACTTTCCATCCGGTGACAATCCCCCTCCGCTCCCGTCCCCGAGACGCTCGGGTAGAGTTCCGTCCAGCCGGCGCAGAGCGACGGCGTATTTCGATCCTGCGGCTTCGCTGGCATCCTCGAACAACACGAACTGGCCGTCTGATGAGATATCTTTGGCTATGTTCCAATCGTGCCAGGAGAGCTCCACATCGTCTTTGCTTCCGAGCGTGCCGGCCGCCATTCCCAGCCGTTTCGAGCGCAAGGACACGAGGACTCTTCCATCGGAGGCTATGTCCTCGATCGCAATACCGTCAGGCAGGTCCAACAACACGCGAGTTTTGCCGGAGAGCGTCACGGCCATCAGGTTTGCGGTGTTGCCTTGCGCGGCCGCCGTAAACCAAACTTCCTTGCCGGTGGGTCTCCATGCGAGGCCGTCAGTCAATTCCCATTGTGGAGTGAGAACCTGAATCTTGCCGTGCCCGGTCGAATCGACTACGCAAACCGATCCGCTGTCGTCCCACAATACGGGATGATTCAGGAATGCAATCTTGCTGCCGTCTGGCGAAAAGCGAATATGGCTGATCCATCCCCCCGTTTGATAGATCACGTTTCCGATCGGGTATTCGAGACGGCTTTGCGTGCCTGAAGGATGAACCACTGCCAGTTTGCCGTCAGGGCCCCAGTCCGCCCAGCGCACATCGAATAGCACTTCTCGCGGCGAACTTCCGGCAAGCGGCGAGGTTGCCAGCATCCCGCCGATCGTCTCAAGCTGTCCGTTGTGACGGCCATGGGTCAGAATCGCCAAATCATTGGTATGGGAAATGGCCAGCAGATCGGCATCATTCAGGTTCAGCGGTTGGGCAAGCAGCGAATTTCCGACGGTGGAAAAAAGCTGGATAGGCTTGCCGTTCCACGCCGCGCCATACACGATGGCTCGCTCATCGGCCGAGAAGCGGGCCGAGTAAACTGTTCCTTCTTCAAACGTCAGGCGGCGATACGTGGGAGGCGGCGCTGAAGCACGGAATTGAAGGGCGATCAGCAGCAGAGTCGCAACCGCGAGAATCCCAGCGACCGCCCAAGGGAGCGCCCACCTGGTTGTTCGTTTTGGTGGAGAGAAGAGAACTGCACTGCCGGAGGATGACCCCGAAAGCGTCTGCAGTGCGAAGGCCAGGTCTTTCACCGATTGAAACCGGTTCTCCGGTTCCTTCTCCAGGCAGTACCGGACCACATCCCGATAAGGCGGCGGAATTGCCGCCTCAGCCAGCGGCGCTTCGGCCGGCTCTTCGCGCAACACTGCGGTCATAGTGTCCACTTCCGTTTCGCCCCGAAAGGCGCGGTGGCCGGAAAGCATTTCGTAGAGAATCGCGCCGAAGCTGAAAATGTCGCAGCGGTGGTCGACGGCCTTGCCACGCAGTTGTTCGGGTGCCATGTAGGCTACCGTGCCGACCACAGCTCCATTCTTGGTCACCGTGGTCAGATTTTCGACCGTGCGGTTTTCTTCCGGCGAGGGCTGAAGCTTGGCCACTCCAAAGTCGAGAATCTTGACGCGCCCCTCATTGGTCAGAAACAGGTTCTCGGGCTTCAAGTCGCGGTGCACGATGTGACGTTTATGCGCCGCGTTCAAACCGTTGGCGATTTGCAGGGCGCAATCCGCAGCCTCCCGCACCGCCATCGGTCCTTCTAACAGGCGCTGGCGCAGAGTCTTGCCCTCCAGTAACTCAGTAACGATGTAGGGAGAAGTCCCCGCGAAGCCGACATCATAGATGGCGAGGACGTTAGGGTGATTGAGCGACGCCGCGGCCCGGGCCTCCTGTTCGAAGCGGCGGAGGTGATCAGGATTGTCGCTCGAAGACGGGCGGATCAGCTTTAGGGCGACGTCACGTCCCAGCCTTTCGTCGCGAGCCCGAAAGACTTCGCCCATGCCACCGGCGCCTATTTTTTCGAGAATCCGATAATGCCCGACGAGCTGGCCAGTCATAAGGAATACACGTTGCGCCCCGTGCCTTCGCATGTTAGGGGTGATGACTGCGCCAGTCAATAGCGCCAGAAGGGGCGAGCGTCCACCCCACTCGCCGGTGGCGCAGCTTGGCAAGGCGTGGCTCTGGCCCTCGACGACACTCTGTTTGGCGGCATCCCCGTGCTATAATGGCTCTTCGCCTGCATCTATATCGAGGTAATCCAGTGATCTCCTCTGAAGGCGAATCCTGCGCCATCCAAGATTCTAGGAACGATCTTTAGATACGAGGTCTCGCCATGTCCGGCCACTCAAAATGGGCGACAATCAAGCATAAGAAGGGCGCGCTCGACGCCAAGCGCGGCAAGATTTTCACCCGTCTCATTAAGGAAATCAGCATTGCCGCAAAGAACGGCGGTGGCGATCCGGATACCAATCCGCGCCTACGAGGTGCCATCCTCGCTGCCAAGAGCGAAAACATGCCTGCCGATAACATCAAACGGGCGATCCAGCGTGGCACGGGAGAACTTCCCGGAGCAACTTACGAAGAATTTTCGCTGGAAGGCTACGGACCAGGCGGCGTCGCGGTATTGCTCGACATCAACACCGACAACCGCAACCGCACCGTCAGCGAAATTCGCCATGCCTTCGGGAAAAACGGCGGCAACATGGCGGAAGCGGGCGCGGTTTCCTGGATGTTCCACAAAAAGGGCGACATTATCATTCCCAAGAGCGCTGCGAAAGAGGACGACCTGATGAACATCGTCCTCGAAACCGGCGGCGAGGACTTGAACGACGACGGAGAAAACTGGGAGATCCTGACGGCGCCCTCGGCGTATGAAACCGTGCTCGAGGCGGTGAAGAAGGCCGGCATTGAGCCCGTCTCGTCGAGCGTCGCCATGATTCCGCAGACCTACATCAAACTGGAAGGCGCGGCCGCCAACACTATGATCCGTCTCATGGAGGCTTTCGAAGAGCACGACGACGTGCAGAACGTGCACTCCAACTTCGACATCGACCAGAAGTTGCTGGAAGAAGTTGCGGGATAGATTCCGTTCGATCCAGATACCAGAGCCGCCCTTTCGGGCGGCTCTTTTCTTGGCCCAGCTCTCTTGAGTCGTTTCTTCGCATCCTGCGTACCGAAGTTTTCAACACGTTTGTAGAAAATGCTGTGGAAAAGGGCCTCAAGATCTTCGTAAGTGGTTTATCCGAGGGACGCTGTAGCACATTGCACTGATGCGGGTGCTGGCACTTTCGTGGTAGAACCTTTGGCGGAATTCGTTGCTTGAAAACCCGACTCGACAAACTCCTCGTTGATCGTGGGCTCGCCGCGTCGCGTGAACGCGCGCAGGCGCTGATCCTTGCCGGTAAAGTGCTGGTGGACGATCAAAAATTCGAGAAAGCGGGTGCCCAGGTCGCCGACGATGCATCCATTCGACTCCTTGGGGAAGATCTCAAGTATGTCAGCCGCGGCGGAGTGAAGCTGGAGCGTGCACTCGATCACTGGAAGATTGATGTGAAGGGCAAGGTCTGTCTCGACGTGGGCGCGTCCACCGGCGGATTTACGGATTGCTTGCTGCAGCGCGGCGCCGTACAGGTGCTTGCGGTCGATACTGGCTACGGCCAAATGGATTTCAAACTCCGCCAGAACCCGCACGTTCACCTCCTGGAAAAGACCAACGCGCGTTATCTGACGCGCGAAGCGCTAGGCCAGGGTGCGGATCTCATCGTTATGGACGTTTCGTTCATCTCCGCGACGCTGGTGCTGCCCGCGGTGATCCTGGCTGCGTTTCCCGAATTGCCCGAAGAACGCCGCGGAGGGCAAATTGTGGTCCTGGTCAAGCCGCAATTCGAAGCCGGCAGGGAGCATGTCGGCAAGGGCGGCATCGTGCGCGACGAAGCCGCGCAGATCGCAGCGGTGGATCGGGTCAGGCGAACACTCTTGCAACTCGGCGTGACGCGGACAGATACGATTGACTCGCCAATTCTCGGCGCGGAAGGCAATCGCGAATTTCTGCTGTACGCCGTGTTCTAGTTAACGGCTCTACCAAGGAGCTTGCACAGTCAGAGAGACTCTGAATCCTGGAGTTACCGGCTGTGTCCTCAGTCGTCGAGACTTTCTAAAGCGGGTTGAAACCTCCGGAATTCTGTACAATCTTTCTTTCGTCAACCCCATGTCCAGTCCGAAAGTTCCCACCCAAAAAACCGCAGCCATCGTATCGCGGCCTGATCGCAAGGAAGTCGCGCAGATCATTCCGGGGCTTCTCACCTGGCTCTTGGAACATGGTTATCAGATCGTTGTCGATGCGGAGACCGACAAGTATGTTCCCGGGCACGAAGTTGTGCCACGCGCGCAGATGGCGACCAGGACGCTGGATCTAGTCGTCGTGCTGGGTGGCGACGGTACTCTTCTATCGGCTGCCAGAGCGACCGCGACCATCGACGTTCCGCTGCTCGGTGTCAACCTGGGCTCGCTTGGATTTCTGACGGACGTTCCGTCGCCTTCTCTCTACCCTATGTTGGAGGCCATTGTGCAGGGTGGAGCAGCGATCGAGCATCGTTCTTTGATGCAGTGCCAGTTATTGCGCGGAGAAACCATTCGTGGCAGTTATCTCGTGTTCAACGACGCGGTGGTGAACAAGACCGCGCTAGCCAAACTGAACACCTACGACCTCTATCTCGACAAGGTCTATGTTTCCAGCTATCGAGCCGATGGAATGATTGTGGCCACTCCTACCGGATCGACCGCGTACTCGCTCTCTGCCGGCGGCCCCGTGTTGATGCCGACCGTCAATGCCTTCGTCATTACGCCGGTCGCGCCGCATTCACTGACGCATCGTCCTCTGGTCGTACCGGACTCTGCCGAGATCGAGATACTCCTTCGCAGTGAAAAAGAAGTCGCCTACTTGAGTCTGGACGGTCAGCCCGGCATGGATTTGCGGGATGGCGACCGCGTCCGCTGCCGACGCTCCGAACATCAGGTGAATCTGTTTCGCACCGGTGCCGACTTCTTTCAGGTTCTGCGCACTAAGCTGAAGTGGGGAGAGCGCTAGAGGTTCTCAGAGTTCCCCGTGCAGTACGTCTTTCACGCTCTCGCGCTTGCGGATTACCTTGGTGGACTTGCCCGAGACGAGCACTTCAGCGGGTCGGGGGCGCGTGTTGTAATTCGAAGACAGCACCATCCCGTAAGCTCCCGCATCGAGAATTGCCAGCAGATCTCCCTCGGTGACCGCGGGCATCTCGCGATCGCGCGCGAAGAAGTCTCCTGTCTCGCAGACTGGACCGACAACGTCCACAATTTCGTGCTTGTCGCCGGTGTCTCGCGCAACCGGAACAATCTCGTGGTGAGCGCCGTACAGAGCGGGTCGGATCAGATCGTTCATGGCCGCATCGACGATCACGAAGCGTTTGCCGTCATTTTCTTTTTTGTAGATCGCAGTGGTCAGCAAAACTCCGGCAGGCCCGACGATTGACCGCCCCGGCTCGAGCAGTAGGCGCACGTCCAGGCCCCGCAACGGCGCAACCAGCGCCCGCGCATACGCTGCTGCAGACTCAGAAAAGTCGGGCGCCTTGGCCTGATCGTAAGCGATTCCTAGTCCTCCACCTGCGTCGACGTACTCGATTTCGTGGCCGTCCGCGCGAAGTTCGCGGACCAACTCGGCAACTCGCGTCATCGCCTCGCCAAACGGCGCTACATCGGTAATCTGCGAGCCGATGTGCACGCTCACGCCGCGCACTTTAAGGCCTCGTGAACCAGACGCTTTGCGATAGAGGGCTCGCGCTTCCCGAATGGCAACACCAAATTTGTGCTTGCGCAAGCCGGTAGAAATATAGGGATGAGTCTCGGCAGCGACATCGGGATTCACGCGCAGCGCCAATGGCGCCGTCACGCGCAGTTCGTCAGCGCATTCCGCGAGAGACCATAATTCCGATTCGCTTTCGACATTGAAAAGCAGAATCCCAGCCTTCAATGCAGCCTTGAGTTCTTCGCGAGTCTTCCCCACGCCGGAAAACACGACCCGCTTGGCCGCCTTGCGATCCGCGGCCAGTACTCGCTCCAGTTCTCCGCCGGAAACAACGTCAAAGGCGCATCCCAACTTCGCGAGCAGACGGAGAATGCTCAGATTTGAATTTGCTTTGACGGAATAACAAACGGAGTGAACAATGCCGCGGAACGCGCGGTCAAAAGTCTGATATCGCTCTCGAATTGTTGCCGAAGAATAGATGTAGAGCGGAGTGCCGTATTTCGCGGCCAGCGGAGGGAGTGCTACGTCCTCGGCGTGCAAAACAAGCGGTCCGGCGTGTCCACTGGCGCGTTTGATCCCGCGATAATTGAATCCCGGAGGACGCGCCACGGCAGGGCTATCGCTGCGCAAAGTCATTTTTTCTTGGGATGTGCTATGGGCTGGGCCGGTGCGGTGCTTTTTACGCGGATCGCGACCACAGTCTGATCGTCGAAAGTCTCTTCACCTGCGGCATGCTCGGCCACTGCGTTGAAAAGTAAATCCACCACACAGTCCGCTGAGGAACCAGAGCACTCAGAGATGATTTTCTCAACGCGGCCTCGTCCAAACATTTCGCCCCTGTGATTGCGCGCGTCGAGAATGCCATCGCTGAAGAACACGAACATGTCGCCCGGTTTCATGCGAAACTTGAACTCATCGTAATCCGCCTCGTCAAACAGGCCGAGCGGCAGGCCAGTCGCCTCGATGACTTCGTTCTTTCCGCCGTGAACATAAACTGGGCGCGGAAGTCCGGAATTCGCGACAGTTAGAGTGCGATGCTCGTCGTCCCAGACGGCGTAGATGATGGAGACGAACTGCGCTTCGATGCGTCGTTCCGCCAGCGACAGATTCACAGCCGAGAGCATTTCGGCCGGGCCGGGTTCGATGGGAGCATGCGATCGCAGAATCCCGCTGACCAGGGCCGCGTAAATCGCTGCTGGTGCCCCCTTGCCGCTCACATCGCCGATCACGATGCCTAGCCGCGACATCGAATAGGGAATAAAATCATATAAGTCGCCGCCGATCGTACGTGCTGGGACGAACTTCGCCGCTACGTCAAGGTGTGCGACTTTCGGCCGCGCCTGGGGTAGCAGGCGCATTTGTAATTCCCGGGCCAACGACAGATCACGCTCCAGCCGCCGCTCCTGCCGTTCGATCTGTTCGTAGAGCCGCGCATTCTCGACGGCAATTGCGATCTGCGCCGCCAGCGTGGTCATGGTGAGCCGGTGTTCGTCGGTAAAGAATCCCCGCCGCGTGTGCTCCAGGTCAAGCACTCCGATTACTTTGCCTTTGTAGATCAAAGGCACGGCCAGCTCCGAGCGCGTTTCGGGATTCGCTTCCACGTAACGCGGATCTTTGCTGACATCGGGCACGAGCACTGCTTCCTGGCTCGCTGCCGCAGCTCCCACCAGCCCGCGACCCAGCGGGATCACGCGCTTGAGATGAATATTCTCATTGAAGCGGAGAGAAAAACGATGTTGCAGATTCTCGCCTGAGGAATCGAGGAGCAGGATGCTGAACATCTGGTAATCGATCAGACGCCGCACCAGTTCGGCGATGCGGCCGAGAAGTTCGTCAAGATTGAGAATCGAAGTCAGTTCACGGGCGATCTCGTTCAGCAGCAGTAAGATTTTCGCCTGCTTGGTGGTCCGGGCGTAAAGTTGAGCATTTTCGATGCCGGCCGCCATGCGCGATGCCACCAGGGTCAATAGGCGTTTGTGTTCTTCCGTGAAGTAGCCCGGTTCCCGGGCTTCGATATCGATCACGCCGATGACACGGTTCTTCGTGATCAGGGGCACGGCCAGTTCCGAACGAACGTTGGGAATGGCCGCGATATATCGCGGGTCTTTGGTTACGTCGTCAATCAAAACTGCTTGTCGCGTTTGCGCCGCTTGTCCGGTAACCCCCTCGCCGATTTTGATTCTGCTGCGTTCGGCAAATTCCGCTGGATATCCGACCTGGAAGCGGAAACGCAATTCCTGAGTCTTCTCGTTGAGCAGCAGGATGGCGAAAATTTCGTAGTCAATGACCCGGCGCACGACCTCCGAGACCCGGCGTACGGTCGTATCCAGGTCGAGAGATGTAGCCAACACGTCGGCAACGTCGAGCAGCAAAGACTCGACCGGCAGACGATCCGGTTTGGAAAGCACAGAACCCACGGTTTGTATGATAGCAGCCGCGTTCGCTGCCTACGTTATTGACGCGGCACGACACAGATGTCAGCCAGGTTGCGGTATTTTTCCGCGTAGTCGAGGCCGTAACCGACGACGAACTCATCAGGAATCTTGAAGCCGACATAGTCGCCTTCCAGTGGAAGCTTCCTCCGGGAGGGTTTATCCAGCAAGGCTGCAATCTTAAGGGTTTTTGGTTGGCGCGCCAGCAACATCTTCTTCAAATAGGTCAGAGTCAATCCGGTATCGAGGATGTCTTCCACGACGATGATGTTCTTGTCTTTTAAGGTCTGGTCTACATCTTTGGTCAGCTTCACTTCGCCGGTTGAGTCCCACCCGCTTTTAAGTTCCTGCGCAGCACTAGGACGATTTCCGTAGCTCGAGACGCCGATAAAATCGAATGTAGCATCCAGATCGAGCTGCCGCGAAAGGTCCGCCAGGAAAATCGCAGCCCCCTTGAGCACGCCCACCAGCATCACCGGTTCACCCTTGAAGTCGCGAGTGATGTCGGCGCCCAGTTCCGCCACTCTCTTCGTGATTTGCTCCCGTGTGATCAGCACCTTGAGCTCAGCCATGGGGTTTCATATTAAACTAGAAAGTCGCCAACAGGACATTCGCGAGAAGTCGGCGGCGACGGTTTGCTGGAAGCTGTCAGCTAGGAGCTAAAATCTTTGTGCTGAATCTGAAAGGCATCAAACTCACCTGGTTGGGCCACGCGACCTTCCGCATCGAGACGCCTGCTGGCAAAACGATCATCATCGATCCCTGGATCATGGGCAATCCTGCTTGTCCGCCGCAGGATAGGAGCGTCAAAAAGGTCGACATCATGCTGGTCACGCACGGGCACGGTGACCATATCGGCGATGCTGTGGAAGTTGCGAAGAAGCACGGCCCCAAAGTGGTGGGCATTCCGGAGTTGGTCGGCTGGCTGGAGAAAAAAGGAGTAAAGAATACTTCTGGGATGAACAAGGGTGGCACACAGGCGGTAGACGACATCAAAGTCACCATGGTGCATGCCGACCACTCCTGCGGCATTCAGGATGGGGATCAACTGGTTTATGGCGGCGAAGCCTGCGGCTATGTGGTTGAGTTTTCTAATGGCGTCAGGATTTACCACGCGGGAGATACGAACGTCTTTGGCGATATGGCGATTATCCGCGAACTCTACGCTCCCGATATTGCGATGCTGCCCATTGGCGACCACTACACCATGGGCCCGCGCGAGGCGGCTTACGCGTGCAACCTGCTTAAGGCGAAAACGATCATTCCTATGCATTTTGGGACCTTCCCAATGCTTACCGGAACTCCAGTCGCCTTGCAGAAACTGGTAACAGGCGTCGAAGTCTTGGAGATGAAGCCGGGCGTGACGTTGTCGTAGCGATGCCTCGGACCGCAATAAATTCACTGACATTCATGCGAAATCTCGCGAGGTGCTAATGTCGAACAAGTCGAGCCAGCCTAGTTGGCGGCACTCCAACGGATTCACCGCTGCTCCGGTCGATGATTATTTGTATTCCATGCTTCCAAAGCGAGATCCCGTGCTGGCGGAGATGGAGGACTACGCTGGCGTCCACAGCATTCCGATCGTGGGGCCCGCTGTGGGCCGCGTGTTACAGCAACTCGCGACGATGATCGGCGCCAAGACGGTGTTCGAGCTGGGCTCAGCCATTGGATACTCCACGATCTGGTGGGCGCAGGCTGTGGGCGAGAAGGGCCGTGTGATTTACACCGACGGAGATCGCAAGAACGCCGAGCGCGCGCGCGGCTACTTCGGACAGGCTGGAGTCTCGAATCGTATCGCCATTCACACCGGCGACGCGCTGGAGTTTCTCTCCGAACAAAAGCAGGAGTTCGACATCATCTTCAACGATGTCGACAAAGAGGACTACCCGCGTGTGTTACGGCTTGTCCCTCCTCGCCTGAAGAAAGGCGGATTGTTTATCACCGACAACGTGTTATGGAGCGGTCGCGTCGCCGCGAAGAATCCCGACTCGACCACCCAAGCCATTATCGAGTTCAACCGCAACCTCTACGACTCCAAAGATTTCTATACGACGATCCTGCCGCTCCGCGATGGTTTGGCGGTAGCGATTAAGAAGTGAGTGCGATCCCGCACGCTACCAGGGACCGTGGAAGCCGATCGTCAAAGCGCTCGCACGTATTCGCATTGCTTTAACACGTCCGTAACACTCCCGTAACATTCCTCCCATATAGTCCCCGAATTCAAGTTCGAAGCCGGGCTCACGAAGGCCAGGGCTTCCTCGGGGAAAACAAGAATATGGCTACTGCATCTTCTGTTCTCGATGCGAAAATCTCCAAGTCGCCGGGCAAAATCGGCATGGGTGTCTTCGGCGCGGTTCTCGCCGTCGGCCTGGTTTACGTCGGCTACCAGTTGCTTCATGACCTGCAATTTTCTCCCAGCAGTTCCGTACTACCGTACCTTCTGCTCGGGATCGCTTTACTGGTGGCGTTGGGATTTGAGTTCGTGAACGGATTTCATGACACCGCGAACGCGGTTGCAACGGTTGTGGGTGTTGAAAAAGTCACCAAGATTAGTGGGTGCGATTTAGCGAAAGCATGTTAAGACCTCAACATGCTTTGCTGGATTTTCATTTTTGGAGGCCTGCTGATCATGATGGGGCAACACGACCGCTCCGAAGCGCTGTTCTATTACTTCCGCCTAGAAGATCAAGTTCCTGAGACCCACCTGCTGCGGCTCATCGACAAGCACATCAGCTTTGCCTTCGTGCGGGAAAAGCTGAAGGAGAGTTACAGCGAGGGTGGCCGTCCCTCGATTGATCCCGAGCTTTTGCTGCGCATTCTGCTGATCGGGTACCTGTACGGCATCACGAGCGAGCGCAAGCTGGTGGAGGAACTGCGCATGCACCTGGCGTGGCGCTGGTTCACCGGTCTGGGCTTCGATCAGGAGATTCCGCACCACTCCACGTTCTCGAAAAACCGGCACGGACGGTTTCAGGAATCGAAGCTGTTCGAGGAACTGTTTGAGCAGATCGTGCGGCAGTGTGTGGAAGTGGGATTGGTGCAGGGCAAGCACCTGTCGGTCGATGGCAGTTTTGTGGAGGCGAATGCAGCGAAGGAGAGCCGAATTCCGCGCCAACAATTAGCAGAAGCGGCGCGAGTGAACCACACCGTGAGGCAGTATCTGCGGGAAGTGGAAGAGCGGAATCCGATGGAAGAGCCGGTGCATGAACAGGACCAGGTTTCGACCACCGATCCCGATTCTACCTATGCCACCAAGGGCGGCACACCGGCGCGGCTGGGCTACTACGACAACTATCTGGTGGACAATCACAGTTGTGTGATCGTGGGCGTGCAGGCTACAGCCGCTCGCATGAGTCAGGAGACTGTGGCTGCGCAAGACATGCTCGCCCGTTTCACTCAATGGCAAGGACGAGAGCCGGAATCGGTGGCGGCCGACACGACCTACGGGAACGGCGAGTTCTTGCAATGGCTGGCCGATCGGAGCATCACTCCCTACATGCGGACCCGTGACAGTATCCACCGCAAGAGGAGCCCATTCTTTGGCCCCGAGCGTTTCACGTACGAACCGGAAAACAATCGCTATATCTGTCCTGCTGGCCAGTTCCTCAACTACGGTGGCCGAGTTTACCGCAATCGAGCCTTCAACTACATCGGGACACGAAAAAAGTGTGGCCCGTGCTCGCTCCGGCCACAATGCACCAGTGCTGCCTTCCGGGGTCTTATCATCCACCAGAACGAACCAGCCCGACAACGTACGCGGGAGTTGGTCAACACCCCAGAGTTCGCCAAAGCACAACGGCAGCGAAAGAAAGTGGAAGCCTTGTTCGCGGAACTGAAGAATCAGATCGGATTGCGGCGCTTGCGTCTGCGCAGACTCAGGTTCGTGCGCGAGCAGTTCTTCTTGGCAGCGGTAGCTCAGAACATAAAACGACTGGTGCGCTTCCTCAGTCAGCCGACAATACCAGTTCTGCCGGCCACCACTTAGTCGAACGGAGACAAGAAAACCGGCGACGGAATGCTCGCAGATAAAAAAGCGTTCTGTTGAGGGACTTTTTCAACACCCACGGTTATTTACACACACTCGCTGGAGCCTCATGTAGCCGTGGTCTGGTCAGGCTTCTGGAACTTCCTTGGAGTCATGGTTTCGTCAGGCCTGGTGGCGTTCGCCATCATCTCGCTGCTGCCGGTCGAATTAATTCTGCAGGTGGGCAGCAAGGCCGGCTTCGCCATGGTCTTTGCTTTGCTGGTGGCGGCGATTATATGGAATCTTGGCACCTGGTATTTCGGACTGCCTGCATCGAGCTCACATACACTCATCGGATCGGTGATCGGCGTCGGCATCGCGAATCAGATGATGTCGGGTAAGACCGGGACCTCGGGCGTGGATTGGGGTCAGGCCGCCAACATCGGCAAATCGCTTCTGCTGTCCCCTCTGGTGGGATTTGCTGTAGCCGCACTGCTTCTATTCCTGGCGAAGGCGCTCATCAAAGACGAGAAACTGTATAAGGCTCCGGTAGGCAACGAACCGCCGCCGCTCTACATTCGCTGCCTGCTCATCCTGACCTGCACCGGCGTGAGCTTTTTTCACGGCTCGAACGACGGCCAGAAGGGCATGGGCCTAATCATGCTGATCCTGATCGGAACTGTGCCAACGGCCTACGCCCTGAACCACGCAGTCACATTCAAGGAATCGCAGGATTTCATCGCCGTCTCCGAGCAAGCCGCAAACACACTTGATCATTACGTCGAGCCCAACGCAGTGATCGGTGATGCCCGCGACGACGTCACCGCTTTCATTCGCAGTAAACAATTCAATGCCAACACCATGCTCGCGATGCGTACGCTGGTCAATGACATCGGCAACGAGACCAGCATCTACAAAGAGTTGAAGAATGTGCCGAACGCACGGGTCCGCAACTTCCGCAACGATCTCTATCTGGTAAGTGAAGCGCTCCGGATCACGGCAAAATCCGGCCAGCCGAAATTCTCAACCGCCGATGCCGCTGTGCTGGCGAACTACAAGAAGCATGTCGACCGCTCCACGCGGTTCATTCCAACGTGGGTGAAGGTTGCGGTAGCAATGGCGCTGGGATTGGGGACGATGGTGGGCTGGAAGCGGATCGTGGTGACGGTCGGCGAAAAGATCGGCAAGGAGCATTTGACCTACGCGCAAGGTGCCGCCGCTGAGATCACAGCCATGGCGACGATCGGCGCAGCCGACGGTTTCGGCCTTCCGGTCAGCACGACGCACGTGCTTTCGTCCGGCATCGCGGGAACAATGGCTGCCAATCATTCCGGCATTCAGATCAGCACAATCCGCAATCTGGCTCTGGCCTGGGTGTTGACTCTGCCGGTCGCGATGCTCCTGTCGGGATCGCTGTTCTGGCTGTTCAGCAAGACGTTCTAATCTTGTGTGCACGAAGGCCGGCCCCGAACCCTCACACGCACAAAGGGGCCGGGTGGTTATTTTGGCAGCAACCCATACACGTCGACCTCGGTGCGAGTGCCGACGTAAACTTTCCCGTTGGCAATCGTCGGCGGCACAAACTTCACTGCGTTTCCTGCCTGGTCTCTATTATTCGCGGCCTGCGCACTGTTCCAATACTCGATGGCGAGATTGGCTGCGTCGTACGCGTGCAAAACCGCCGGTCCACTGCAGGCTGAGGGTACGGGCACGGTAGAGCAGTTAACGCCGGCATTCGGGCTGGCAAAGCCATAGAGGCTGGCATCAATCGCCCACACAATCCCATTCGACTTCCACTGGGAAGAAACAGACGGCGTCGTGCCTGGATAGTTGAAAACTTGTCCGGATTGCGACGCGGCTGTCTCCACGAAAAATTCCGTGCTTGGATCGAAGGTGAACTGCTTCAAGGAATCGCCTTGTCCGCCCGTATATAAATTGTTTTGCCACAGAGCAGGTGTGCCCCAAATGCCGTTCGCAGGGCCGGCAAAGCTTTGCCGAATCTGGCTGTTATTTACCGGGTTGTACCCGCCCATGCCGTCGCGGTTTATGAGATAGATGACTCCTTCTTTGCCCACCTGCGTCAGGAGGTTCTTGGGACCGGCGCCCGAAGTCTGGGTCGGCAGCAGGACCGCCGCGCCCGCCCCCAGATCAGTGTCATTTTGCGCGAGCGAAAACTGGTCGTACGGTGTGAACCAACCGGCAACGCTTAAGGCAACACCATTGGGCGTGCTCCCGGTAACCTCGTGCAATCTGAGAATACTGTCGCCGTAGTCGTTATCGGGCGGCGGAGGAGCCTCATCGAACACTCCATTCCCCGTTGTGATGTAAACGTCGCCGCCACTATCGATCGCGGGCGCGCCGCCCCCGCCCCAGATGCCGCCGTCAGCTCCGTTCAATCCATTTGGCGTGGTGTTGAAGATCTGTACCAGCTTCTGTACGTTCGACACTTCGTAACCGAGCAGCCAGCCGTGGTATGGCGTCGCATCCTCGTGCGCGGCGAAGCCCACATACACTTTTCCATACGCGAAAGCCAGCCCTGAGCGCTGGTGATGCAACTGTGAGTTGAACGACACTATTCCGTTGACTGATCCGTCGCCAGTTCCGGGAACGGACGCGGCAATCGTGACCGGCGCTTTGAACTTTTCGTTTCCTGTCGCGAGATCGAGGGCATGAAGCCGGTGATAGAAATTCGCTGAGGAACTCGAGCAATTTCCCGGACTCGTCGGACTGCTTTCGGACGCGCTGACCAGATAAATCGTATTTGTCTTGGGATTGATCACGGGCGTGCCCGTGACTCCGACCTCGGGATAGACATCTCCGAAGCAGTAGCCGACGTCATTCCAGGTGGCAGGCGTCTCCGTTCCGGTGCCGCCATGCAACATGTCCAGCAAGTTCACCCGCCAATAGGTCACGCACGGGTTGGCGTCCGCGTCGAAGGCGAAGACGCTGTCGTGTTGCGTGGCAACGAAGATAACGTTGTGAACCCCGCCGGCGATGGTCAGTCCTGGCATCCACAGCGGTTGCCCGTAGATCGCTCCATCCACCGTGCAGGAAAACAATTTGCCGAACGTCGCGGTGGTCACGCTCGCGGGCGTCAAGGCATACTCCTGCGGGTTGCTCCCATCGCGCGCCAGGTCATTGTGATAAGTAAATACACCCGCCAGCGTGGTAACGGAGATCGTGGCCGAGGCGGAGGCAGATGGCACAGCGACGGTGGTCGCGGTGATCGTATGGTTTCCTTCCGTTCCCGGTGGTGAATAGAGGCCCGTTGCGCTGATCGTCCCAACCGTGGAGTTACCTCCGAGGATCTTGTTCACACTCCAGGTGACGCTCGTGTTGGTGCTGCCTTTGACCGTCGCCGTGAACTGTTGCGTTTGAGTCGTTGCGACGACGGCAGAACGCTTCGGAGACACGGTTACGGTGATGCTGGTGGGTGTAGCTGTGGACGTTGCGCTATCACGGCTCGTTGTTTGTGAATTAATGTGCGATACCCTGCCTGCCCGCAGGCCCCATGCGCACAGAGCCACCGCGCATCCGAAACCGACAAGAATCCCGACGGTCCTTGCTCCGTTCCTCATGAATGCTCCTAAAACCGGTTTTGTCGACCAGAAGCCTGGGTAGAAGCGCTCGAACTAGCGGTCTATTCTGATGGTTGGATCAACCCGCGTCAATGGCAATCGTTAGTCGGCAGGTCATCGCTTGCCGCGCCTGGAGCGGCTTTTGTGCGGATCGTAACAATGCCCCGCTAGTTTGGCAGGAAGCCGTATACGTCGATTTCAGTGCGCGTGCTGACGTACACCTTTCCGTTGGCGATCGTCGGAGGGACGAACTTCACGGCGTTGCCCGCCCGGTCGCGATTCGCGGCCGCCTGGGTGCTGTTCCAGTATTCCTGTCCCAGATTGGCGGCGTTGTACGCGTGCAGCACGGCCGGGCCGGTGCAGGCCGCCGGAACCGGAACCTGATAGCAATTCACACCGCCAGCAGCATTCGGGCTGGCGTAGCCATACAATCCGGCGTCGACGGCCCAGACGATGCCATTCGAAGATCCCTGCGACGAAATTGACGGCGAAATGTCCGGGAAGCCGTAGCTTTGGCTCGAGTGCGAAGACAATGTCGTGTTAAACAGCCCAGTGCCATCATTGAAGGAGAACTGTTTCAGCACATCGCTCGCGCCAGCATAGGAACCCGCGAAGTACAGGCTGCTCTGCCAGAACGCCGGTGTTCCCCAGAAGCCGCTGGTCGCGGAAAAATTCTGCACAATCTGGTTGTTGTTGCTCGGAGAAAACTGCCCCATATTGTCGCGATCGATCAGATAGACGACGCCGTCTTTGCCCAGTTCAACCAGCAGATGTGTCGGCGAGTTGGCTTGATCCGGCAGCAGGATTGGTTCGCCCGAGCCAAGATCGGTATCGTTGTTCTCCAGGGTCAATTCGTCGAACGGAGTAAACCAGCCGGCCAACTGCAGGTTGGTGCCATTCGGGGTGCTTCCGGGAACCGGACTTAGGCGTAGCACGCTGTCGCCGTAATCATTCTCCAGTGCCATTCCCGAACCTTCGTCAAATACTCCGTTTCCGGTGGCGACATAAATTGAGTTCCCACTGTCGATCGCCGGAGCGCCGCCGCCGGCCCAGATTCCGCCATCGGCGCCACCGATCCCGTTCGGAGTGGTATTGAAATAACTCACCTGTTGTTGAACATCAGAGGCCTGATATCCGAGCAGCCAGCCATGATAAGGCGTAGCGTCCTCATGCGCGGCAAACGCCACATAAACGGTTCCGTCGCCAGACAAAGCCAGCGCCGCCCGTTGATGCTCCAACTGCGAGTCGAAGTTTACAAAGCCGCCGGAGGATCCGTCGCCAGTTCCCATCACTTGAGCGGCAATCGTCACAGGCGCCCGGAACTTCTCGTTTCCCGTTGCGAGGTCCAAAGCATGCAAGCGGTGATAGTAGGCACCAGCAGGCAGTTGGCAGTTACCCGACTGCGCGCCAGGAATCTCCGACGCGGCAACCAGATAAATCGTGTCCGTCGTGGGATCAATCACCGGAGTCCCAGTGACCCCAACCTCCGGATAGACGTCGCCATAGCAGTAGCCGACATCATCCCAGACAACCGGCGCTTCTCCCGCAGTACCGCCATGAAGCGAATCGAGAAGTTTGGCCTGCCAATAGGTCACACACGGAGTGGCATCGGCGTCGAAAGCGTAAAGGCTGTCGTGCTGCGTGGCTACGAAGATTACGTTGTGAGTTCCACCTGCAATGCTCAGGCTGGGCACCCACAGCGGTTGTGTGTAGACCGCGCCATCCACGGCGCAGGCAAACAGTTTGCCGAATGTAGCCGGAGTGACGGTTGAGGACGACAGCGCGTACTCCTGGGTATTCGCGCCGTCACGCGCGAGGTCGTTGTGATAAGTGAGCACCCCAGCAAGATCTGTCACCGCTATGCTCGCGGATGCCGACGAGGACGGCTCGACGACGCTGCTCGCCGTCACGGTGTGAGTCTCCGCAGCGGCAGGCGGAGTGTAGACGCCGCTCGGGCTGATCGTTCCGGTTGTGGCGTTGCCCCCGGCCACGCCATCGACACTCCAGTTAAGGCTCAGATCGCTAACATTCCCCGTCACCGTGGCAGTGAAGGTTTGCGTTTGTGTCGAGGTCACGACCGCTGCGAGGGTGGGCGACAATGCAACAGAAACGCTGGGTACGGCAATGGTGACGCTGACCGGGGTCGCGGGCGCAAGGCTGCCGGATGTGCCTGTGACGGTTACGGTGCTGGTCCCGGTAGCGGCCGTACTGGTCGCAGTCAGCGTCAGAATGCTCGTGCTGCTTGTGCTGGAAGGATTGAACGATGCGGTCACGGCTGATGGCAAACCGGACGCCGACAGACTCACGCTGCCACTGAAACCATTCTGCGGCGTCACCGTAATCGTGCTGGTCGCGCTGCCGCCTTGCCCGACGCTGGGGTTGGCAGGCGTCGCAGAGAGAACGAAACTGGGCGGCGGCGGTGGCGTGTTCGTGCTGCCTCCGCCTCCGCATCCGGTCAGAAACAGCACTGCGGCCCCTGCCAGAAGACTGCAAGAAACTCTAAGGCTTCTTGTCATCACGAATCCTCGCGGTAGATCACAAAACGACGAAATCGGGTAGGCCATCCAGGCGCTCAGCGGGAGCGAAGTGAATTACTTTGCTGCCTGTTGAGTCAACTCCGCGTCGATCGTGATCGTAATCTCATCGCCCACGACTGTGGGAAGGCCATTCACACCGAAATCCTTGCGGCTGATCTTTGTGGTTGCGGATGCGCCGATGCGCTGACCTTTTTGATCCTTGATTGGCGCCGTGGGTCCATCTACATCGAGCACAACTTCTTTCGTCACGCCGTGAATCGTAAGATCACCGGTAATTTGTAATTTTCCCGGTCCTGCGGCTTTTGCCTGCTTGGAATGAAACGTAATCGTAGGATGTTTCTGCACGTCGAGAAAATTTGGACTGCGTAGATCATTGTCCCGCATTTCCACTCGCGTATCGACAGAATTCGCGTCGATGGTTGCCTCCAGAGAAAGCTTTGTCGGATCGGCTGGGTCGTAGGTGGCGGATCCGCTCACCTTCGTAAACGCGCCGCGCACGGTCGAGACGCCAAGATGCCGCACGGAGAATTGCGCAGCCGTGTGGTTCGGATCAATCTTCCAGGTACCGGCCTGGGCTGCGGCCGTTGCGATCATCGCAAGGGCGGTGATAAGGGCGAGGGCAAAACGGGACATAACGTCAGACTCCTTCGAGAGATTGAGCCTCAACATGCTAAATGGACTTGACCGGAATCGCCAACAGGTCCTCGACCAGCCCGACTTCTTTTTGCAGGAAGGGCTCGGCATGGGTCACGCCGCCGAGCATGCCGTAGAAGCGTGCCATGGCATCCACGCGCGCACGAATTTCGTCTTGAGCAGGGAAGATATCTTTGCCCGCATCCTGATCGCTGAACTGCGACTTGTAAGCCAGAATGGATGCGAACTTCCCCTCAAACTGCGCCCCAATATCCACGACAAATGTAGGACGAATGTCGTAATAAAGCGTGGCGTAAATAATCTTAAATGGCCGATGTGGAGCAAGCGAAGTGGCGCCGGCTTCTCGCCGGCTATCCGGAGGGCTGAGAGCTATCTTCCCCAGTCCGGCCAGAAAGCAAGCTTCGTATCCCAGGATGGACGCCGTGTAGTGATCGGGATGCCGCCCCTTCCAATAGGGCAGAATGACCACCCGTGGCCGCGTCTCACGAATTACGGCCGCGACCTTCAATCGGTTTTCCCACGTGTTTTCGACCCGGCCGTCGGGAATGTCGAGCGCTCGCCGCCAGCTCACGCCGAGAATCTTCGCCGCGTCGTCGGCTTCGCGGGCCCGGTCTTCCGCTGTGCCGCGCGTACCCAGTTCGCCCTTTGTGAGATCGAGAACACCTGTGCTTTGACCGCGTTGCGCCGCTTTTAATAGCGTGCCGCCGCAGGTCTGCTCCACGTCATCACGGTGCGCGGCTATGGCCAGAATGTCGAGGGACGAAGTCATGTGGATGGTCTCGACATTCTAGCGCATGCCAGCTATACCACCCGCGCCAGTCCCATGCCGGCCAGCACTGCGACCAGGCACAGCAGGTTATTGCCAAGGATGTTGGCCCCAGCAAGTGCCCACCGTCCTTGCTCGAAATAAGACATAGTTTCGAAGGCGTAACCGGAAAATGTCGTGAACGATCCGCAGAAGCCGACCACCACGAACAGCCGCCAGCGCGAGTCGACAATCACGCGTTCCGACGTCCAGATCAGAAAGAATCCTGCGATGAAGCTTCCGACTATGTTGATGAAGAGCGTGCCAAAAGGAAAGCCGTGATGTTGGAACTGTGTGGCCAACCGGCTCACGATAAATCGAAGATTAGCGCCAACGATGGCTGCCACGGATACAGCGAGGAAGTCTTTCACGGAGTTCTCCTACCGAAGATTGAACTTCTGTAGGAGTTATCAGCCTGCTTAGCGTAAAGTGCGGGCGGTTATGGCGAACTCCATCGCCGTATTCTGTTTTTACCACAGGGCCGTAAGGGAAGCTACAGCAATTGGCAAGTGAGCGTTAGCCGTTGGTCACCCATAGCCGGTTAATGGTCCAACCGGCAATTGCTGCTTTCACTTCTTCCGCTCCACCAGGTAACGGGCGACTTCTTTCAGGGTGTCGGCTCGATCGCCGAAGCCTTCCAGTTCGGCGAAGGCCTGCCTCATGAGATCGTCTGCCCTGCGTTCGGAGCCTTCGATGCCGAACAACGCCGGATAAGTCGCTTTTTCCGACGCCGTGTCTTTGCCTGCGGTCTTTCCCAACTGCTCAGATGTTTGAGTGACATCGAGAACATCGTCGACAATCTGAAACGCCAGCCCGATGGCCCGTCCGAAGGCCCGTAAATGCGCGATTTCGATGTCTTTCGCGCCAGCATAAAATCCCCCGCTGACCAGGCTAGCCGTGATCAGTGCGGCTGTTTTCGAGCGATGGATGTATTCCAGCATTTCGGCAGTAGGACGCGTGTGTTCCGCTTCGAGATCGACGACCTGGCCGCCGATCATGCCGTCAACAGTTCCAGTACCGCGGGCAATTTCTTCGATGATCCGAACCCGCGCCTCGGCCGGACACTTCAGCCGGGCCAGCACTTCGTAGGCCTGTGTCTGGAGCGCATCTCCAGCCAGGATAGCGAGGGCCTCGCCGAATACTTTGTGGCAGGTCGGACGCCCCCGGCGTAGATCGTCGTTATCGAGCGCGGGCAGATCGTCATGAATCAGCGAGTAGGTGTGCAGCATCTCGATCGCCGCCCCGAGTTCGTCTATCCCGGAAGGAAGCGATTTGGCGATCATGCGTCCCGCCTCGACACACAGCACCGGACGCAGTCGCTTACCCCCAGCAAACACGCTGTGGCGCATGGCTTTGTGAATCGAAACCGGAGGTTGCGTCTCCAGCGGAATGAGCCGATCGAGCGCGGCATCAGTCATACGCTGCCCTTGTTCAAGTGTTTGTTCGAGCATGGAGCAGTGAGTATAACAAGGCCCGTGTGGAACGGGCGCTCCACGAATTCAGGGCCAGTTTCTGCCCGCGACTGTTGTGCCAGACAGGAACGAAGGCACACAAAACACCAAGGGTGCGAAGGCACGCTAAAGGTCAAAACACAATCTACGCGCTAGCGTCCCTCGCGCGATCCAACTCCCCGACGCACCGAACTCAGCACGCTCCTCACGTCGTTGGATGCGCAAACATCGCTGGCGCCGGCCTGGAGCGCGGCCATCCACATTTCTTCGTCGGGAACGCGGTGGGTGCAAACGATCGGCAGTTGGGGAAAGTCCCGGTGCAGGGTCTCCACATCAGTTAGGCGCCAGTACTCGATATCCAATACCAAGGCCTCGGGTTGGTTGGTCGTGACTCTTTCCCGCAATTCATCGCGGGAGTGCATTACATCGACGGAGTGGAAATGAGGGCGCAATTCGCAGGCCAGGTCCTGCGCCACTTTAGGATCTTTCTCCAGAACGACTACACTCTGACCCATAAATACCCCTATTCGACCGTGGTTAGCGGCGGCGTCGACTTGAACCTTTCAACGCCGGACTAGGGCTGCAGGGCGCGGGCTGGGAAACCACAACTCCACAGGCAACTTCAATTGCGAACCCGGCAGAACGACTCAGCGTGCTTTCTCTGCCAGCGGTTCGAACGGTTCAGCCTGGAGCTTTCCGTTCTTCTTCAGCAGGATCTCCACCTTTCCTTCCGCTTGCTCCAGTTCCTTGCGGCAAGCCGTGGAAAGCTGCATACCTTCTTCGAAAAGTGTCAGAGACTTCTCCAAAGGGACCTCTCCCTTTTCCAGTTCCTGAACAATTTTCTCCAGTCGCTGGAGGCAGTCTTCAAATTTGGCCAACGGTTTTGCTCCGTGTCTCTATTCTAATGCAACTATTTCAAGGAAGTGTCCAGTCTTTTTTGTGGAATGCATCGAAAAAACACTTTAGCCCGTCCCAGAGCGGGAGACTCTTCTTGAATCGAACGACTCGGGCGTCGTAGAGTGGCGAAAGCACTGGCAAACTTCGGTCGCGGAAACTAATTTCTGTTGCTTGGCATGGGTGATCAATGAGCAAGGCGACATTTCTCGAGAATATTCGGCAAGACCTGAAGTATGGCCTCAGAACGATGTGCAAGAATCCGGCCTTTTCGGTTGGGGTGATCCTGACTGTGGCGCTGGGCATCGGCGCGAATACAGCGATGTTCTCGGTGATCCGCGCTGTGCTGTTGAAGCCGCTGCCCTATCCGGATGCCGACCGCGTTGTGCTTATCACAGAAGGCGCGACGCCCGTACGCTTCGAAGAGATCAAGTCGGCCAGCCGCTCCTACACCGCAGTCGGCGACTCCGCCGGTGGATTTGAGGACATGTCGCTCTCCGGCCGAGGCCAGCCGGAAGTTCTGAAGGCCGCGCGCGTCTCGGCCAATTTTCTTGACATTCTTGAAATGGCTCCTCTACGCGGACGCAGCTTTCTTGCGGAAGAAGATAAGCCTGGCGCGCCGGCAGTGGCGATGATCAGCGCAGCACTGTGGCAGCGGCGATTCGACAGCGACGGCTCGATCGCGGGCAAGTCCATAACGCTGGCGGGCATTCCGCACACGATCGTCGGAGTCCTTCCGCCGGGTTTTCAGTTTCCCATACCTGGCGGCGATGTGTGGATTCCAAGGCCCGAGGAATGGTCGGCGATTTCACCGGAGTCCAGGGTACTGAGTCCCACTCTGGTTGTTTTCGGACGATTGAAAAACGAAGTCAGCCTTACACAAGCGAACGCCGAGCTTTCGGTCTTGCAGGATCAATACGCCGCAGCCCATCCGGAGATGCTCGATGCCAAGCCGGATTCGCCGCGCGTTGTGATTCCATTGCGGGAGGATTTGGTTTCGGACGTGCGTCCAAAGCTGTGGATTTTGTTCGGTGCCGTTGGCTTCGTGCTGCTGATTGTGTGCGCCAATGTCGCCAGCCTGCTGCTGGCGCGTGCAACGACGCGGGAGCGCGAGTTCGCAGTGCGAGCTGCAATCGGTGCAGGGCGTGGGCGAGTCATCGGACAGTTGCTGGTCGAGAGCTTATTGCTGGCGAGCCTGGGCGGCCTGTTGGGCATGGCATTAGCGGCAGGCATTCTGCGGGGGATCCGCGCCATGGCTTTCGTCGACCTCCCGCGCTCGGGTGAAATCCAGGTCGACGCTATAGTTTTGGCGTTCGGTGCGGCTTTGACGTTGATGACCGGTGTTGTGTTCGGGCTACTTCCGTCGATCGTTGCCTCGAATCCGAATCTCGCTGGAGTTTTGCGGGGAAACGGCGAGGGCCTCGGTGCCGGCGGCTCCAAGCCAACCGCCCGGGTTGGTTCTCGCGGCATCCTCGTGGTGGGCCAAGTCGCGATTTCGATCATTTTGTTGATTGGCGCAACTCTGCTCATCGAGAGCCTGGCCCGTGTGTACCGCGTTGATCCCGGATTTCAATCCGCGGATCTGCTTACGATGAAGATCGCCCCTTCGCCAGCGCGCTACGACACGGATCGGAAGCGTGCGCAATTTTACGAGGAACTCGTCGAGCACATCGAGTCCTTGCCCGGAGTACGCGGCGCCGGAGTGACTCTGACTCTTCCCATCGACGGGTGGCTTGGAACCACGCTCGAGTTGCCCGGAAGCCCGCCGCGAAATCTCAATGAGCGGCCGACGGCGATCTTCCAAAACATTACTCCAGGATTTCTTCGCACCATGAAAATCGCGCTGAAGCGCGGCCGTGACTTCACGACTCACGATAATGCCGATACGGCGCCGGTCGCCATTCTCAATGAGAGTGCAGCTCGCATCTTCTGGCCCGAGTATCCCCGTGGGCTCGATCCGGTCGGTCAGTTTGTTTTGTTTGGTTCCGATCCTAAGCCGGCGCAGATCGTCGGGATCACGGCGGACGTGCACGAGAGAGGCAAAGACACGGATACTGGAGCGGGGCTGTACGTGCCCTGTTTGCAGAAGGCACCTTCATCCGCGATGCTTGCAGTGCGAACCAGCGGCGATCCCTTATCGTTTACAGAGGCGGTGCGACGGCAGGTGCAGATGGTTGACCACGACCAGGCAGTGTCGCAAGTCTCCACCATGGACATGGTGATCGACAATTCGGAAGGCCAGCTGCGACTGATGATGGATTTGCTGGGAGGATTCGCTGGCGTCGCGACATTCCTCTCTGTACTCGGACTCTATGCGGTCATCTCTTACTCGGTCGCACAGCGCACTCGCGAAATGGGAATTCGGCTCGCGTTGGGCGCGCGGCGACGGAGCATTCTTGGCCTGCTGTTGCGACAAGCATTGATTCTCTCGTCGGCTGGAGTGTTGTTTGGCGTTGCCGGAGGATGGGCACTGACGCGTTTGCTGCGGGATCTCTTGTTTCAGGTCAGCCCGACAGATGTCGCGACGTTCGCCGCCGTGTCCGTGCTGTTCGTTGTAGTTGCGTTGGCGGCCAGCCTCGTGCCCGCCTGGCGCGCTGCGGCCATTGAACCCCTGATCGCGATTCGGATGGAGTAGAGAAGCCTAGGCGGTTGCCTGGCTCTTCTGGTCGCTTCCCAGCGCTTCCAGCACATCAACAGCCGAACTGTACCGTCCCAGCGGCGCGCTGACCTGCGCTCCCTGCACCAGTTGCCTGGCGGACGTCAACATCTCGCGCGCAATGGCGATTCCTTCCTCCCGGGCGGCTTCTGGACTCTGCGCTCGCGCCATGCGTTCGAGAATCGCGTCCGGGACCGAGACCCGCAACTCGTTCTTCATGAACTCCGCGTTGCGCACGCTCACCAGCGGCCAGATTCCTGCCACCACTGGAATGCGGCAATGCTCGATACGCCGCAGAAAATTCTCCAGCAACCGCAGATCGAATACAGGCTGCGTGACTGCGTACTCTGCACCCGCCTGCACCTTGTATTCGAAGCGACGAATCTCTTCGTCCAGGTCGGTCAGTCCCGGGTTCGCGCCGACGCCGACTACAAAGCCCGTTCCCGTACCAATGGGATTTCCACCAATGTCGAGTCCGCGATTCAGGTTGTGCACGATGTTGACCAGGCCGATGGCATCCACATCAAACACCGCTGTCGCGTCAGGATAGTTTCCCATCTTCGGCGGATCACCCGTGATGCAGATCAGATTCCGAATCCCGACAGCGGCGGCTCCCAGCAGATCGCTCTGAATGCACAACACATTTCGATCACGGCAGGTATAGTGCAGGATCGCGTCAATCCCAACCTCGCGCTGAATCAACAACGACAAGGCTTGATTGCTCATACGCGCCGAGGCTCTCGGGCTATCCGGAATATTCACCGCATCCACACCGACCGACTTTAGAAAGCGCGCGCCCTCGACCTCTTTTCGAACGTCGATGCCTTTCGGGGGCACGATCTCGACCATGGTGACGAACTCGCCTCGCGCCAATTTCGCACCCAGTGGCGACCGATTTTCAAGAGGCACGGCTGCGACCGTCGCGGGCGCAGCGTGGCTGCCTAATACTTGAGCCGAAGCCGTTCGTCCTTTGGCCTCGCCGACGCGCAATGCCGATTTCATCACGCGGATGTGCTCCGGTGTGGTTCCGCAGCATCCGCCAATAACCCGCACCCCTGCTGCCACAAATTTTCGCGCATAGCTAGCCATGTACTCAGGTGAGCACAAATAAATGTTCCTGCCTTCAACCGAGCGCGGAATTCCTGCATTCGGCTGCGCCGCCAGCGGGAGAGACGAAACCGCCCGCACACGTTCGATCGCCTCCAGCATCGCCACCGGTCCGACACTGCAGTTGCAACCGATCACGTCTGCTCCCCACTCGGCCAGTTTAGGAGCGAAAGTCTCGGGATCGGAGCCGTCGAGACAGTTGCCATCCTCATCGATCGTGACCTGGGCCACGATGGGCAAGGAAGGCTTGACATCCTTCGCCGCCAGCATGGCCTGATGGATTTCCTCCAGAGTCCCGAAGGTCTCAAGAATCAGCAGGTCGATTCCACCTTCGACCAGCGCTTCGATCTGCTCCCGAAAGGCGTCGCGCGCTTCCTGGAACGAGGTCTTGCCCAAGGGTTCAATTCTGGTTCCCAGCGGGCCAACCGATCCCGCGACCCACACATCGAAGCTTTTGGCGGCCTCGCGTGCCAGTTTGACACCTGCTCGATTGACGTCGCGGGTCTTGTCGGCCAAGCTGTGACGTGCCAGCCGGAAAGAGTTGGCTCCGAAAGTATTAGTTTCAATAATTTCGGCCCCGGCATGCAGGTAGTCGTGGTGAACGCTCCGGATCAGGTCGGGTTGGGAAAGATTCAATTCGTCGTACGACCGGTTGATGAAAATGCCCTTGGCATAGAGCAGCGTGCCCATGGCGCCGTCACACAGCACCGGGGTTTGCTTAATTCGGGTTAGAAAATCAGCGGGCATACGTTTTGATGAGAATACAGGATAGACGCCGGTTCGCGCATCTGCTGCGGAGCACGCTCCCGGACGTCAAGGTCGAGGGAAATCCCGAAGTACGTGGGATGATTTCACCTCCATCGTGTCGAGTTGGGGCATGAGGACCGATTCCGAGTCTGCTATAATCCACCATTTCGCGCTTAAATCTTCTTTTTTCATGCCGTTAGGAGTCTGCCGTTTGAACAGACGCATCCTGCTTCCTGTCATGAGTTTGTGGGCCGTTACAACCTTGGTCTCCTGCGGTAGTTACGGGAAAGGCTACAAGCCCCCCAGCGGTCTTGCCACGCGCGTGCTGGCATCACAGGGCATAAGCTCGGCCACAGACTTCGGCGGACTCGTGTTCATCGACGGCGAAAACGACACGCTGGCGCGCATCCAGGAAATCAGTGCGGGGAGCAGTCCCGGCTTGATGGCGATTTCGCCGACCCGGGGAGTTCTGGCGGCTTTTGACGCGGGCAGCAATTCCGTTGTGGGTGTTCAGACCTCCACCGAAAGCGGCCTGGGACGCGTGCAGCTGCCAGGGCCCACATCGAGCATGGTCGTGCCCACAGCAAGTCCACTCGGCTACGCGGCGGTCCCCTCAGCCACAGTGATCGGCTATTCGTTTCAAGGCGCGATCGAGTCTATGAATCTTTCGGCAGGAGGCATTATCACTACGATCGCCGTTACCGGCGCTCAAACCGTGGTATCGAACTCCGACGGCACCCAGCTTCTGGTTTTCAGCAACGATAGCAATCCCGCGGTCGCCAATTCGGTCACCGTGCTTTCGCCGACCCTCGCAGTGCCGCCGGTGGATACGAGTTGCATCACCAATCCGCCGAATGCGGTGTGTACCATTGTCCCTGGATTCGACAGACCCGTTTATGCCATTGTCAGCGGCACAACGGCTTACATTTTTAATTGCGGTGCGGAGTGTGGAGGCACGCAAGCGAGTATTCAGACCTTGGACCTCGGCACATTCGCGGTGGGGACGCCAGTCCCAGTCAACGGCGCCACATGGGGACTGCTGAATGGAACTACTCTCTACGTCGCCGGCAATGGCACACCAACGGGTCAACCCTGTGCGTCGCTTCCCCTTGCAGCCCCGACCGCAGCGACCTATTGCGGAACCCTGGACATTCTCAATATCTCCACCATGACGGACCCCTATTTCAACAACCCCGCCAGCGAGATCGCAATACCCGATGGCTATCACGATCGCATGGATATGAGCGTCAATGGCCAACTCTTCGTCGGGTCGTACGACTGCACCAACGTCGGCAACGTCAACAATCCGAGCGGCGAGGTTCGCGGATGTCTGGCGATTTACAACACGACCAACAACAAAGTGATCTTCCCGCCCGACAACGGCGACGTAGGAGGCTTTCAGAGTTTTACCAGCCGCGAGATCGAGTACGTCGCGGAAGGCGGCTTCCTGCGCGTCTATGACACCACCAAAGACATCTTGCTGATCAATGATTACATTGAGACCGGCACAATCAATATTGTCGGCTACGTGGGCGACGTGAAAGCAATCGATCTCTTCTAGAGGCGGGGAAAGCGAATTACATCGGGCGGACGACGGCGTCTGGGTACAACGCTTTCTAGTTCGACGGCTCCAGCACCAGGCGATGAGCCTTGGCCGCGTCCACCGCTTTCTCGCTGAAGGGCAGCGCGTACGTCGTTCCCTCGTACCACGCTTTCCACTGATCGATGTAGTACGGGCTGAGAAAATTCCCGCCTTGTCCGGTGACGATGTTCAGAGTCGACTCGTCCAGATTCGCCATGTCAGCGGTGAAGCGCTCCGACGGCCCATGATGCCGGCTCACCGCTTTGACCGTGTATCCGCTGCCCGATTGCTCCTGCACTCCCGGAGCGGACCAGTGCTTGATCACAGGAATCTTTCCCAGGATCGGATGTTCGATTTCGACCGCATTGAACGCTCCCCAGCGCCATGCCGCCAGATCTTTCGGCGCTGCCGGACCGTTTACCGCAGCTTCTACCGCAGCCGTCAGCAATTCCTCATAGTTCGGATATTTCTCCGGTAGCCAACGCTTCGGGTGGTGCAGCAAGACATTCTCCAGCCACACCGAACGCATCTCCCATGCGTAAGTCTGCCAGCTGAGAACCTCATCTGCTTTCGCAGGATCGGTGGGTGCGGCGCCCAGTTTGGGCTCAAGCAGCAATCGCCTCAACTCATGGATCGAATTTTCTGTGATCGTCGGCGCCGGTGAGGATGCCAGCATTCGTCCATCCCAGTTGCGCATCAGATCCGCCGCCTGCTTGGCGCGCGCCGAAGGCTTGGTGGCGTGGTCGACTGCATAGACAAACCGTTCGGCCGCGAATAGGTCGGCCTCAGAGTGAATGTCGGTCTGCAGTGCCAGCATGTCCGCGGCGGTGAACTGCCTCCCGGATTCCAGCACGTGGTAAATGCGCGCCGTGCGCCACGGAGCTTCCCACTCCATGCTGATCGAGTTTGGATACTTGTCCGGCGTGATCCTTCCGTTCGCCGTGGCAATGATTCCAGATGACGGGTTGTAGATGCTGGGCAGTTTTTCAAATGGAATAAATCCAGTCCACTCGTGCGCGTTATCGGCTCCGCTCGCCGGAAGGCTGCCGTCTCCCGCCACACGGATCGGGACCTTCCCGGTGGTGTGATATCCAATGTTTCCATCGACGTCGGCGTAGACCACGTTCTGCCCGGGAGCATCTAGCTGCGAGAATGCATGCTGGAAGTCCTCCCAGTTATGCGCCACGTTCACGTCGAAAAATGGAATGCGCAAGCCGTCGTAGAGCGTCCAGCGGAGGGCGAGCGGGCGGCTCTCGCCCGGAACCAGTTCCGTGATAACCGGCCCGTGACGAGTGATCTTCACATCAACTGTCACATCGGGCTTGCCTTTAACGTGAATCACCTCAGAGCGATGTTCAGGTTGCAGCCACCCACTCGGAGTCTGATATGCGCCTTGCGCATTGAAGTTCTCGATATAAACGTCAGTGACCGTCGGCCCGACGTTGGTGAATCCCCAGGCAATGCGTTGGTTATGTCCGACGATCACGTAGGGCATTCCGGGCAGCGTCACACCAGCGACATCGAGACCACCCGCCCGCAGGTGCGCTTCGTACCACAGGTTCGGCATCTGATGGCCGAGGTGCATGTCGTTTGACAACAGTGGTTTTCCTGTCACGGTATGCGCACCGGAGATCACCCAGTCGTTCGATCCGTTCACGGGAAGGCCTTCGGGCACAGCCGCGGGAATCACGTTACGTGTGACCGAACTGTCAGGTCCAGAGTCGTCGTCGCTGTCGTCTTCGTCGTCTGAGTCTCCGGCGTTCGTATCCGGCTCAGCCAGATCCTCGCGCATTACCGTCGGCGGGCGGTCGTGCCACGAGCGGTTGACATACAGATCGGCGGTGAGTTCTGGTCCCAGCTTGGCCAGAATTTTCTCCCGGGCGAGCGCGTCATAAAAGTACTCATAGTTCAGGTCTTTGACCATCTGGCAGGCGATGACAAGAGAGTCCTCCGCCAGCCACGGCTTCGGAGCATAGCCCAGGATGCGAAACTCAATCGGCAGACGGCTGCGATGCTGGCCGATGTATGCATTGACCCCGCGGGCGTAAGCTTCGAAGTAATTACGATCCCGCGAACTAGCCATCGCCAGCGATTTTCTGGCAGCATCGCGCAGACCCAGAATTCTCTGCTGCCGGTCGAGCTTCAGCGTATCTTGGCCAAGAATTTCTGACAGCTCTCCGCTGCCGAAACGGCGCATCACATCCATCTGCCACAGTCGGTCTTGCGCCGTGACATAGCCCTGGGCAAAGAAAAGGTCGTTGAGAGTGGTTGCCTCGATGGTTGGAACGCCGTGGTTGTCGCGAGTGACCGTAACCGGGGACGCAAGGCCGCTGATTGACAATCGTCCATCAAGCTGCGGAAGGGCAGAGCTGGCGACGAACCACGCGTATCCGATCGCAGCCACAACAATCAGCGCGATCGCCAGCAGTAGTCCGAGAAGAAAAGGGAAAACACGCGAACGGCGACGGGCCGGTGTCCCGATCTCTGCGAGCGTACTCATGTGAATCCTGATTGTATGCCAGCCGCCGTCGTCATACCTCCGCGCGCCCCCGATCGGCGTTGAAAATGAATTTCATTTTCAACATCGCGGATGGTATTCTGAGATCGATCCCCTCGCACGTTTCGCTCGCCATGTTGCAGAAGCGCATCGATGACCAGCCCACCATTTCGCGGCAGATGGTGCGCGAAGCGCAGGACATTCTGCACAGTCATTTGAAGCGTGTCGGCCTGAAGCAGACCGGCCAGCGCGACACGATCCTTCGGACTTTTCTCGAAACTCGCGATCATCTTTCCACCGACGAACTGCACCGCCTGGTGCAGAAAAAAGATGCCCGCATTGGCTACACCACCGTCTACCGCACGCTGAAACTTCTGGCTGAATGCGGACTCGCCAGCGAGGTCGCCTTCCATGACGGCATCGCGCGCTACGAACACCAGTACAATCGCCGCAGCCACCATCACATGGTCTGCACCGGGTGCGGTGGTTCCGTCGAATTTTTTTCCCAGGAAGTCAGCCAACTCGAGCAGGAAATCGGCCGCACGTACCACTACCTGACGACCCGGCACACATTCCAGATCTATGGACTTTGCGAAGATTGCCGCAAACAAGACGGCGGCACAGACAACCCCCGCAAGAGGCTTGTCGCGAACAGAACCAGCTGATCCAAAAAGCGCGGCCGTGGTGAAACTCATGCAGGAAAGCACCTCCGAGAACCCTTCACAAAACGACAGCACGACCGGGAACCTGGATCGCGAGAGTCTCGCTCCTGTGGATTTTCCGTTGGTCCTATGTCCGCATTGCGCGGCTCAAATGCCGGCGATCGCCGCTTTCTGTCCTGCCTGCGGACAAACCACGCAGTCGTCTCCAGGGGTGCGGAGGAACGTTGGCTTCTTTCCGGAAAACATCGCCGGCGCCCTGGCCTACGTTACGTTTATCCCGGCCTTCTTATTTCTGTCACTGGAGCCTTACAAGCGAAATCGGTTCGTGCGCTTTCACGCCGGGCAATGTCTTCTGCTATGGGCGGGCGCGGCGGTGGCGGCGGCATTGATCTGGCTGGCTGCGATATTTCTGTTCGCTATTCCGGTGGCCGGACAGCTTCTGGTTTGGCTGATTCTCGCCGTTGCGGGTCTAGCCGTTGTTGTGATGTGGTTTGTGCTGGTAGTGAAAGCTCTACAGGGAGTGATGTTCAAACTGCCTGTCCTCGGCGATTTTGCGGAGCGACACGCGAGCCAGGCTTAGAGAAAGAAACAAACAAATGCATCTGTAGCCCCACCTGAGCCTGTAATCGACGAATTCAGAACCTTGAGATCGAATTCCTGCGCTTGACTTTCTTCCTCGAAGCCGTCCATCCTATTAGACTTTCCCCGCGATAGGAGTCCACGGCAAATGTGTGGCTGGCTTTCGTGGGAATCGATTCGTACGACCTGGGGATTTCCTTGCGAGTTCGCGTCTTCTATCACGACAAGTGTTTTGACGGGGCATCTTCCGCCGCCCTGTTTTCGCGTTTCTATCGCGAGCGCATTCGAGCCGACGCAGAATTCGAGTTCACCGGTCTGGTACACCGCGCTGGAGCGCTGTTTGATGAAAAACAGTTTGATGGAGACGAGAATGCGATCGTCGACTTCAAGTACTCCAGTTCGCCAAAGATCACGTGGTGGTTCGACCACCACATGAGCGCGTTTCTCTCGCCGGCCGACGCCGAGCACTTCGAGCAGAATGAGAGCAATCGCAAATTCTACGATCCCGATTTCAAATCCTGCACCGGCTTCATCGCCATGATTGCGCAGCAGCACTTTGGATTTGATCCCGCGCCGGTGGCCGAACTGGTGCGTTGGTCCGACACGATCGACGGCGCCCTGTACGCGGACGCCAAGACAGCTGTTGAAATGAAGGCTCCAGCCATGAAGCTGACCATGGTGATCGAATCCGCACCTGACCACGGGTTTGTTCCCAATCTGATTCCGCTTCTCGCCACCAAGCCACTGGCGGAAGTCCTGGAATCGCCGTTCGTTGCGCCGTTACTGCCGCCGCTCCTCAAGCGTCATGAACTCTCCATCGGGATCTTGCGTGAGCGTACGGAATGTAAAGACGGAACAATTTTCTTCGACGTCACCGACCACGACCTCGAGGGCTACAACAAATTCGTTCCTTACTATCTCCACCCGGAATCGATCTACAGCGTAGGTCTGAGCAAGAGCAGCTTCCGCGTGAAGGTTTCCGTAGGATCAAATCCCTGGGCGCCACAGGAACCCGAAGTCAATCTAGCGCGAATCTGCGAGCGCTACGGCGGGGGCGGTCATGCCCGTGTCGGCGCGATCTCATTCAACGTCGACCAGCACGCCGCCGCCATCAAAGCGTCCGAGGAAATTGTGTCCGAATTACGTGCCGCCGTCCGCAAACAAAGCTAAGAAGTGCGCGAGGCAACTATTGAATCGGCGGGCCCGTTAAACAAGCCGCCGGGTTCTTGTCTTCCGAGGATCGAATCACGCCGTTTTGATCCGAGCAGAACGTTTTCCGTCCAAATGTATTCGCATTCGGAGCGGCGATCAGGCGAAAGGTGGTTGCTGGCGTGCCTGTACATTCGGAGAGAGTGAGAACGAAGCCGTATTTCTTTCCGCTGGCCAATCCACTGCTGATCAACATAGCCTGGTGTTCGTTGGGTTCGCCGCCGCCAAAGCCGTCCAGGTTCGAAAGCGTGCACGTGTAGCCGACCGTCGCGTAACTGGCCGCGTATGTTGCCTCAGCCGTAAGAATCGTCCGTATCGCCGCCACAACCTGCGCATCACTTCCCGTCGTCTGTGCCGGAGTCTCACTGTGCGGAGTGAACGTGTTTTGACCGTGCGGCTGCGCCGCCATGTTGGCGGCGAAAGCCTTGAGCAACTCCGGGTCCGCCAGAGGCACATGAAGGGTCATGGAAATCTCATTCAACGTCCACACCTGCGACTCCTTCTTCATCGAAAACGTCAGTTGCGGCATGTAAGGAGTGTGTTGCGCCTGGCCGTCCTTATAGATATGGAACGACACCTCAATGTCGTCCTGGTCGCCGCGCAGTGCGTCGTTCTCGACGTTGATTTCAATCTTCTGTCCAGTCTTCAGATTTTCGACGGACAGCAACATGGACCCGCTTTCAAATGTCTGGAAGTCCTGTCCTTGAGTCTGCATCTGAGTCATGAGCAGGGAATATTGCTGCAGATTCGCCGCCGCTCCGGATTTTTCAAGCGCTGCCCGAGTGATCGCTGGCAAATGCTTGGAAAACGTCCCTGGCGTTTTGCTGAAAAGCATTTCGAGCAGTGCCTGGCGCGCCGTCTGGGGTGCTGACGCGGGGGTCTGTTGGCCCCCCGATGCGGCAGCGCACGAGGCCACCAATGCCAGCGATATCAAAATTCTGCGCACGATTGGCTCCTCCCCAGAGAGTGCCACTATTGGCAAGAGGACTCCAGTTACCGAGGTAAGAATCGCCGGTGAGCGTGATACTCTGCGGGCATCCGCCTCCTCATGCGTTTACCCGGAATCACGTCTGATCCTTATCTCGCCCAGAGGCGCATGCTGCGGGCGGTAGCGCTGTTTGAGTTAGTCAAGGGCGTCTCGGTCGCCATCATGGGTCTTTGCGCCCTCATCCTCGTGCATAAGGATTTGTGGCTGCTGGCCGAGAGTCTTCTCGCTCTACTGCACATCAACACCGATCGCCGCTCCGCGCAGTTGTTCCTAGACTTTGCCGATAGCGTGACCGACGCGCGGTTGTGGGCGGCGGCGCGAATCGCCCTTGCGTATGCTCTCCTGCGCTTCACCGAAGCCTATGGATTGTGGAGGGGTCGCACCTGGGCCGAGTGGGTTGCTTTAATCGCCGGAGCCTTGTTGCTGCCTTTCGAAGTGCGCGAGCTTTTCCGCGGACTGACTCTGTGGCGCTGTGGGTTGCTGATCGGAAACGTCGTGGTCGTTCTTTATATGCTCCATATCATTATTAGCAATCGTTACCACAGGACAAATTCGATGCGCCCGGCTGCTGCCGCCCAAACCCCGCGCCGGGAGCCGGAATTGGGGCCGAAAGACTCTGGTAATTAATCTGCGGTAGCGCCATAATCAGTTCTGTAATTACCCGCTCCCGGGGAGGCCTCATGCGTATTCGTCTTCTGCTGCCACTACTCGCTGTTCTCGGCGGCATCAGTGTCGCTCAGGATCAGGATCAGAATAAGGACACAAACTTCAACACGGGTCCGCAGTACCTCGCGAACTTTGGTTCGCCGATGTTCCTACGGCCTATCTCGACGCCGTCGTTCTCCCTGGGAGCAGCGACTCCTGCCGCGCCTGAAAATTCAGCCCAGCCGGCAACCGTAGCGGAGGCTGAGCCTGCGCCCGCTTCTCCGCCGTCTCCCGATCTTTTCCGCGTTTACTACGGAGGGTCCGTGGAGGGAGCAGCCGAAGCGAGTACGGAACCGAATGAAACCGTAGCCGGCGAGATCGAACTGAGCTCGGCGAAAATTCCTTCCACGTTACCGTCAAGCATCGCCAACGTCGGCGTGGAGGAGATACTCGACTCTCACTCTCTGCGCGAGCGGAGATACGGAATGGATCTCGCGGAATCCGCGGCTTTCTGGAAGACGCATACCCCACATGCATCCCGCGTTTATACCAACGCGGACGTTGCTCGGCTGCACGGCGGCTAGTCAAAGATCAACTTTCTTGCGACGTCACCGGCACCGCCACGTCGAGCGTGGTAGCCTGAACCTCGCCCTACCAACGGAGAATCATGCCCGACGCCAATCCGTCTCACCTCGATCTGCAAGCCATCGCCAAACAAGTCATGTCGCAGCGCGGCTTTCAACCGGATTTTCCTCCGGAGGTTACGCAACAGGTAGCCGAGCTGAAAGCTCATCCGCCGCAAGTTGCGCCGGGGGGAGATATCCGGGACCTTCGCAACCTGCTCTGGTCCTCGATCGACAACGATACGTCGCGCGATCTGGATCAGATCGAGGTCGCGGAGAAGTTGCCAGATGGCGGAGCCAAGGTCATGATCGGTGTCGCAGACGTCGATGCCTACGTTCCGAAACTGACCCCGATCGATCAGCACGCCGCCCGCGAGACCACGACCGTATATACCGGTGTTCGTAATTTCCCCATGCTTCCGGAGGAACTTTCGACCGGCGAGACATCTCTGCTGGAAAATCAGGATCGTATCTGCGTCGTCGTCGAATTTGTCGTCGACCCTTCGGGTGTAATTCAGACATCCGATGTCTACCGCGCTGTGGTCCGGAACAAAGCGCAGCTGCAATACAACTCGCTGGGAGCGTGGCTCGAAGGAACGTCCGCGCCTCCACCAAAGGTCGCCGCCTCCGGCGATCTGCAGACGCAACTGAAACTTCAAGACGAAGTCGCGCAGAAGCTCAAGCAGCAGCGCGTCGAACACGGAGCGCTCACCCTTCAGACCGACGAACTCCTTCCCTTAGTGGTGAACAACGAAGTCATCGACGTGGTGAAGCAGCAGAAGAACCATGCCACGGATTTGATTGAAGACTTCATGGTCGGGGCCAACGGCGTAGTCGCTCGCAAGCTGGAAAGCGTTTCGTCACTGCGCCGGATCGTGCGCACGCCCGAACGCTGGGACCGCATCGTGCAACTGGCCGCAACCAAAGGTGGGAACCTGCCTGCCACACCAGACTCGAAGGCTTTAAACGATTTTTTGCTGAAACGAAAGGCCGCCGATCCAGATCACTTCGCCGAAGTTTCACTGGCCGTGATTAAACTCATCGGTCCAGGCGAGTACGTGGTGGAAAAGGCCGGCGAACCCGCACCCGGACACTTCGGTCTGGCGGTCCAAGACTATACACACTCCACTGCGCCCAACCGGCGGTTCCCCGACGTCGTCACGCAACGGCTGTTGAAGGCAATGCTGGCCGGAAAGCCAAATCCCTATTCTGACGCCGAGCTGACCGCAATTGCCGCCAACTGCACCCAAAAAGAGGATGCTGCGAAAAAAGTCGAGCGCGAAATGTCAAAACGGCTTGCCGCTATCGCTATGCAGCACCGCGTCGGTGAAGTTTTCAATGCGATCGTCAGCGGCGTGACCACCGGTGGAACTTTCGTTCGAGTCATGCAGCCGCGCATCGAAGGACTTCTTGCGCAGGGACAGCAAGGGCTCGACGTTGGCGACCGGCTGCGCGTCAAGCTCATTCGTACCGACGTGCAAAAGGGTTATATCGACTTCGCTCGCGCTTAAGCGAACTCGCGGACACTCCCACCACTAGCGACTGCCGTCCTCTCAGCATTGGGGCACCACCGCAGCTAATAGCCGCGACTCGCAGCCCACGCTAACCTTATCTGGGACAGCTGTATGCGGTCAGGGCACAAACTTGTCTAAATGGCGGAGTCTCGTTGGCCTTCTAATGCTCGTCATTCTGCCCGTGTCGCTATTGGCTGACGATACTGGAGCGGCCGTCCTGCGCAGCAATAGTACTGGTGTCCTTCTGAACAAAACTGCGGTGCCGGCGACCTCGGCTCTGTTTCCCGACGACCTCGTCGAGACTCAAAAAAATGCAATGGCCCGGATCGAAGCGGCAGGTTCTACGGCCGACATCAATTCAGAAACCGTGGTCCAGTTTGAAGCCGACGAACTTGTTCTTGATCACGGCACTCTGTCTGTCAATACTTCTCGCGCTATGAAGGTGCGAGTGGGATGCCTGATCGTGACACCGGTCAACACCGACTGGACCCACTACGACGTCACCGACGTGGATGGCAAAGTCACCGTGTCGGCGCTTAAGGACGATGTTTATATCGATTCCCGCTCCGCGAACGCACGTCCGGCGAAACAGCGTGGCGAGTCTGATCGTGTGACGGTTCGTGAAGGCGAGCAGAAATCCCGTGACGAGAAATGCGGCGGCGGGTACATCAAGGACTCAAGCAGAGTGCCGGCGATCGATGCAATTCTGAACTCGGCGTGGGCCAAGGGAGTCGGAATTGGTATCGCCGGGGGCATCGGATGTTTTGCCCTCTGCCGGGGTAGCGAGCCGATGAGTCCTTGGCACCCGTGAGTGTGCAACCGTCAGCCTCGTTTTCCACAGCCCGGTATTCCACAGTCTGAGACTCACCAAAACCCGCGTCCCGCTTGGCTCACACGCGGTTGTGTGAAAAATACTTCATCTTGACAAGGTTTCTTCTTTAGCAGAGAATTGCCCCCGCTTTGGAGGAGTGCGTTTTATCTACTCCTCCAGGGTTAGTCTCCCCCCAAGACAACTACCGGTTCTGAAAAGTCCAATGAGCAGCCGGTAGCAGTCGCTGTTTCTGCACTCAGTCTTAAGACTCTTACGTTTTTCAGCTGAGCAAGACGATTGAAAGGCCTGTTCCTCGCTGAGGAAGCGCCGCCCATTGCGCGGCACGCCTCGGTTGAAAAACAGCGAAACCAAGGCGATTTCCAAGGAGGATTTATGAAGTCTGTGCGCTCAACCCCAGCCTGGCTGGCTTGCATGCTGCTCGCCGCCCTGCTGCTGATCACTGTAGGAGCCAGCACTGCAACTCTCGGACGGCCGTTCACCGGATATTTCGATGTCACTGGTATGCAGGAGCAAGGCGAAATGGTGCAGCTCACACTGCACCTGAAGTTATTCAACCACGGCGACGAGAATCTGAAGGGTGTGATTGTTACTTTGATGGACGCTCATCCCACCATGATCTTGCGCGGCAACTTCCAGCCGGTGAAGCTCTGGAAGGCCCAGACGTTCACTGAAGTCAGCCAGGAGTTCACGGTGACCAAGCGCGAATATGCCGAGTGGACGGCCGCAGGCGGCCAGCCCAACCTGATCATCCTGTTCCAGGACAGCAACGGGAAGAGTTGGCAGAAGAGTCCTCAAGTCAGCCATGGCCCCGTAGCCCGATAGCTCAAAGTGCGAGCCACGAACCCTACTTCCTTAGGAGAAAATTTCATGCGTCGCGTAACGATTTTCACGGCACTACTTCTGGCCGCGCTGCTGGTGAGCATTTCCGCCCCGGCGCAGGATGTAATCACCACCGCCATCGGCGGCGGACCCAATGGCATTCCAGCGCTCGATGCCTTCTTATACAACCCGTATCAAGTTGCTGTAGACGCTTCCGGCAACGTCTATTTTGCCGCTTACAATCAATATCGCGTATTCAAGGTGACCACCGCCGGCGTCATCACAGTGGTTGCCGGCAGTGGCGCTTCGGGTTACAGCGGTGACGGAGTGGTGGGAGGAGCGGGCAACGCCGACCTTAACCGTCCCCAGTCGGTTGCAGTCGATAGCGCCGGCAACGTGTACATTGCCGATACCTATAATTGCGTTATCCGCAAGGTCGATACGACCAAGACGATTACCACGATTGCGGGCGTCGCCGGGGCGTGTAACGGCTCGCCAGGCGATCTGGAATATCCCATGTCAATCGCGGTTGACGCTTCCGGCAACCTGTTCATTGCCGACACATACAATCAGGTCATTCGGAAGTTCGTTCTGTCTACCAAGGCGGTCAGCATCGTGGCAGGAACCCTCGATTCCGCCGGCTACACTGGGGATACCGGCCCAGCGACCGCGGCCACTTTGTCTTATCCGCAGGGAATAGCCGTCGACAGCGCGGACGATCTCTTCATCAGCGACACCAACAACTATGTGATTCGCGAGGTGACGAAGTCGAATGGAAAAATCAACACCATCGCCGGAGATCACACCGATGGCTACACCGGCGACGGCAACCCGGCTACCTCCGCTGAGATAAGCCAGGTGCAGGGAATCGCGGTCAACAGTGCGGGAACCAAGGTCGCATTCGCCGACTATAACAACAATCGCATCCGGCAGTTCACCGTCGGCGGCAACATCAATACTATCGCCGGCAACGGCACCGCCTGTGGAAACGCAAGTTGCGGCGAAGGCGGGGCTGCCACCAGCGCCGAACTGTACAATCCGATCGGCGTGGCCGAAACCAGCAGTGGCACCTTCTTCATCGGCAATAACAACAACATGGTAGTCGACAAATTCACCGTCGGCGGAAACCTGATTCTGGTCGCCGGCAACCATTCCGCGACCGTCGAAACTGAGTACAACGGCGCTCCGGCGACCGGAGTACAGCTGAACAACCCCTTTGGCATCTTCAACGATTCCTCCAACAACGTCTACATTGGCGACAGCAACAACTACAGGGTGCGCGAACTGGTGAATTCCACCGGCCTGGTAAATTTCTTCGCGGGAGACGGAGTCTATGGCTTTTCCGGCGACGGCTCAACCGCAATTAGCGCGGAACTGACCTACCCATACGGCGTGGCTAAAGATACCTCGGGCAACGTCTACATCGCCGATTACAACAACTGCCTAATCCGTAAGGTAGCAAGCGGCACGATCACTGCTTACGCCGGTTTTGTAAACACCGGTGGAACCAGCGTCAGCTGTGGTTTTGCCGGCGACGGTGAGGCGGCTTTGAGCGCGAAACTTAGCAATCCGATAGGGGTAGCGGTCGATAGCAAAAACAATATTTACATTGCGGACTACAGCAATCACGCGATTCGCAAAGTGAGTGGCGGCGTCATTTCCACCATTGCCGGCATCGGCGGAGTCCTCGGCTTTTCCGGCGACGGTGGCCCAGCTACCAACGCCCTCCTCTATTATCCAAGAGCCGTAGCGATCGATCCGGCTGGCAATGTCTTTATTGCCGACTACAACAACTGCCGCATCCGTGAGGTCTATGCTTCCACCGGTATTATCGCTACCGTGGCCGGCAATGGCGCTTGCGGCGTGGGTGGCGACGGACTCGCTACCTCCAACCCGATTGGATATCCGCAAGGAATCGCCGTCGATGCCAACGACAATCTGTTCATCGCCGACTATTACAACAAAGTGCGTTGGGTAGCCCCGAACGGGATCATGACTACGATCGCTGGCACAGTTGCCGGCTCAGGTGGGTATAACGGCGACGGAGGCCCAGCTACCGCTGCGTTACTCAGCGAGCCCACGGGAGTCGCACTCGATACCGCCGGCGATATTCTGTTCTCCGACTACAATAATGGCCGCGTGCGGAAAATCTCCGTGTTTCCCGCACTCAGCACCAGCACCGGCAGCCTCTCCTATGGCTTGACGGCCGCTGGTTCTTCGAGTTCGCCGCAGACGCTCACTGTCAGCGCTTACGGGCCCGTTACTATTAGCAACATTTCCACCACCGGCGCCTTCAGTGAGGCGGACGATTGTCCCGCGAGCATGGCCAACGGCACTAACTGCGCCATGTACGTGTACTTCTCGCCGACGGCTTCGGGTACGGCGAACGGCAACGTCACCCTCAATACCAACGGATTCTTCAGTCAAGTGAACACCGTAAGTCTGACTGGATCGGGAAGCGCCATCTCGCTGGCGGGATCTCCGGCAAACTTCGGAAATCAGCTGGTAAAAACCACCAGCGCGGCCAAGACTGTAACCATCAAGAACACCGGGACGGGTGCGATCACGATGGGTACGATCACCTTGACCGACACGACTGATTACACCTTGGCCAGCACTTGTCCAGCCTCGGGTGCCACTCTGGCCGGAGCTGCCAGTTGCACTCTCACGCTGAAGTTTGCACCCAAGTCGACCGGGGCGCTGAGGGGTACGGTCGTAATCAAGAACAGCGATCCGTCTTCACCGCAACTCGTTGGCATGAGCGGAACCGGAACCAGCAACGTTTCGCTGAGTCCCAACGCAGTGACGTTCTCTACCACTCCAGTTACCGGGACGAGCGCCGCTACGAAGATCACTTTGACCAACAACACGGGTGCCTCCATCACGCTCGGCAATCCAGCAGTTACTGTGACCGGGCCCTTCGTGAATGCAAGCACCACAACCTGCACACCTGATCTGGTCATCGCCAGCACGGGAACCTGCGTGATCAATGCCGAATTCAAGCCCACCAAGGTTGGCTTCGCATCAGGCTCGATCAGCGTCGCTGACAACGACGTAACCGGATCGCAGAGCGTAGCGCTCCAAGGCTACGGTACGGGCATCAAGTTCACACCCGGCTCCGTTACCTTCGGCGCGACGAACCGCGGGACCCAGGTATCCACGGCGGTGACTATCACCAACGTGGGCACCACACCGGTCGCGTTTACCGGTGGCGAAATTGCCGGCGCAAACAGTGCAGACTTTGTAACCTCTGCTAACGACGCTGCGCCCTGCGGTAACACCTCAACCAGTCCTCTTCAGCCCGGCAAGACTTGCGCGATCACAGTTTATTTTGATCCCAGCAAGACCGGTTCGGAGAGCGCCACCTACAAACTCTTCGACAACAGCGTCGGAAGTCCGCAAACGCTGCCGTTGAAGGGTACTGGGCAATAGGCTCTGTTGCAGATCGGTTCCACTCAGCCGCCGGGTTTCGACCCGGCGGTTTTTTCTTGGGTTATAGTAGGGAAGGAACGGGGCCGTAGCTCAATTGGATAGAGCGAGAGTTTCCTAAACTCTAGGTTGGCGGTTCAATTCCGCCCGGTCCCTCCAGAGATTTCGAGCGCTCCGCGCCCGGCGGTTAAACGTCCGAATCGATCGCGCATTGACGAGAGGGCTCCCGCCACCGTAGAAAGTCTGCATGACTCTCCTGCTGACCGGAACCCGCGCATCGAAGCCGCGCTTGCGGTTTCTTCTTCTGTCGACGGTTCTGATCTGCGCCGCGCTGCCGCTATTCGCCGGCGCGGCGACCGACACCGACGCTTGGCTACGATATTCCGCACTTGATCGACCCATTGCGAAACGCTATGGGTCAATCCCGGCCGAAACTGTGCGACTCGGCGATTCTCCGGTACTCAAAACCGCGCAGGAGGAGTTAACGCGCGGAATTTCGCAAATGCTCGGCCGAACGCTGCGATCCGAAACCGGATCGCCATCGCACAATGCAATCATTCTGGGGACGCTCGCCCAGTTGCAGGCTTGGGACCCGTCTTTACACCCGCCCCATGAACTTAAGGCGGACGGTTATTGGCTGGCTCATTCTGAGATTGATAAACGGAAGTGCCTCATCGTCGCCGGCGGCTCAGATCGCGGCGTTCTGTACGGTGTGTTCGCTCTGTTGAGCAAAATTGCACGCGAAGAAAGCATTACAACTCTCGACGAGGAACAACAGCCTTCCGCACCGATCCGCTGGGTGAATCAGTGGGACAATCTCGATGGCCGCATCGAGCGCGGATATGGCGGGTCCTCCATATTCTTTGCCGATGGCAAAGTCCGCGAAGACTTGACCCGCGCCGGCCAGTACGCTCGCCTGCTGGCTTCAATCGGCATCGACGGCTGCGCCATCAACAATGTGAATGCCGATCCGCACGTTCTCGACGGCGCCTTCATCGCGCAAGTCAAGCGCATCGCCGATGTCTTCCGCCCCTGGGGAGTGCGCGTCGCTCTCTCCGTTGATCTCAGCAGTCCCAAAGTGCTCGGCGATCTGGATACATTCGATCCGCTCGACCCGCGGGTCGCGGAGTGGTGGAAAAAGAAAGTTAACGGTATCTATGAGCTAATTCCAGACTTCGGCGGCTTCGTCGTCAAGGCGGATTCCGAGGGGCGACTTGGTCCCTCCACCTACGGACGCACTCATGCTGACGCCGCAAACGTCATTGCCCGCGCTCTCAAGCCGCATGGGGGAGTAGTGTTTTATCGCGCGTTCGTCTACAACCACCATCTCGATTGGCATGACTTGAAAAATGATCGCGCCAAAGCTGCCTACGACAACTTTCATCCGCTCGACGGCACGTTCGACGACAACGCCATCGTTCAGATCAAGAACGGCCCCATTGATTTTCAGGTACGTGAACCGGTGTCTCCGCTGTTCGGCGGCCTGCGCGAGACGAACCGGGCCATCGAACTGCAGGTCACGCAGGAATACACAGGCCAGCAGCGCCATCTGTGCTACCTCGTTCCGATGTGGAAAGAGGTGCTTGACTTCGATATGCGTGTCGACGGCAACGCCACACGAGTCAAGGATCTCGTGGCGGGCAGAGTGCTCCGTCGTCCTACTGGAGGCTTCGTTGGCGTCGTCAACGTGGGCATGGACGCCAACTGGCTAGGCAGTCCGCTGGCGATGGCCAATCTCTACGGTTTTGGACGCCTCGCATGGAATCCAAATTTAACCGCCGATGCGATCGCCGACGAATGGACCCGGCTCACCTTCGGCAACGGTCCACAGGTCGTCAAGACCGTGGTTGCGATTCAAATGGAATCCTGGCAAGTGTATGAGAGCTATACCGGACCGTTGGGCGCGGGAACTCTGACCGACATCACCGGGAATCACTACGATCCAGCGCCGGAATCTTCGGAACGAAATGGCTGGGGACAATGGCATCGCGCCGACCACTATGGAATCGGCATGGATCGCACCGTAGCGACTGGGACTGGTTTCACCGGTCAATATTCCCCCGAAATACGGCAGCTGTATGAGTCCCTCGCCGACTGCCCCGACGATCTGCTTTTGTTTTTTCACCATGTGCCCTACACCCACGTTCTACATTCCGGTAAGACCGTGATTCAGTACATTTACGATTCGCACTACAGGGGCGCGGAGCATGTCAGAGATTTCATTGAGCAGTGGAAAACGCTTCAGGGTCGCGTCGACGACGACCGTTTGGTAGATATTCTCCAGCGACTGGAGTATCAATGGCAGCAGGCCGTCGTGTGGCGTGACACCATCTGCGACTGGATATTCCATCTATCAGGGATTCCGGATGAGAAGGGTCGAGTAGGGAAGTAGTCGTCTGACAGATCCCGGCGGTGCGGCATCCTGAAAGAGGCGTGCTTTCAGCGCTGCCTAAGCTGGTAAGACTATCAGCGCCTTGGCCGTCACCGCTTCGCGGCCAGGTCGTCTAATGCAAGATTGAGTTCCAGCACATTCACCCGCGGCTCACCCAGCAGACCAAGATCACGCTGGCGAGTGTGCTGCCGCACAAGATTGCGTACCGCCGATTCGGAAAAGCCTCGTTCTCGCGCCACCCTCGGAACTTGAAACTCCGCCGCCGCCGGAGAAATCTCCGGATCCAGACCGGATGCCGAGGTCGTGATCATGTCCACCGGAATCGCCTGCGCCGGATTTTCCTCATGCAGGCTTTTAGCGTCTGCCTGAACGCGATCGATGAGCTTCTGATTTGTAGGGGCCAGATTGGTGCCTCCGGAGTTGGCTGCATCGTAACCGTTACCCGCGGCTGAAGGGCGGGGATGAAAATACTTCGCGGAAGTGAAGGGCTGGGCTATGAGGCGCGACCCGATCGCTTCTCCATTGCGAGAAATAATTTGCCCGTTGGCCTTATCACGAAAAAAAGCCTGGGCCAGGCCATACACCACTAGCGGGTAGATCAATCCCAGCAAGATCGTGGTGGCGACCGTCATCAGCAACGAAGTGATCAGATGCTTCTTCATAAAATCCTCAGGCTAGATGCACGGACGTAATCAGCATATCGATGAGCTTGATGCCGACGAATGGCGCGATCAACCCGCCAACCCCATAGATGAATAAATTGCGGCGCAGTAACGCCTCGGCGTTCATCGGACGATATTTCACACCGCGGAGAGCGAGTGGAATCAGCGCGATGATGATCAGCGCATTGAAGATCACCGCCGAAAGCACCGCCGACTGCGGTGTCTTCAGGTTCATGATGTTCAACGCGTTAAGCACAGGAAAAGTCCCCGCGAACATCGCAGGAATGATGGCAAAGTACTTGGCAACGTCATTCGCGATCGAAAACGTCGTAAGCGCACCCCGCGTCATCAGCAACTGCTTGCCGATTTCGACCACCTCGATGAGCTTTGTTGGGTTCGAATCGAGATCGACCATGTTGCCCGCTTCTTTGGCTGCTTGCGTGCCGGTGTTCATGGCAACGCCGACATCTGCCTGCGCCAGGGCCGGCGCGTCATTGGTGCCGTCACCCGTCATCGCGACCAGTTTGCCGCCTGCCTGCTCGCTGCGGATGAGCTTTAGTTTGTCCTCGGGAGTAGCTTGCGCAAGAAAGTCATCCACTCCGGCCTCCCGTGCAATGGCAGCGGCGGTCAGCGGATTGTCGCCCGTGATCATGACGGTCCGAATGCCCATAGCGCGCAATTGCGCGAAACGGTCGCGGATTCCACCCTTGACGACGTCCTTGAGATGAATCACACCCATGGCGCGTCGATTGTCCGAAACCACAAGAGGCGTTCCCCCGGAAGACGCAATCTGTTCGACGATGACACGGACCCCCGAATCCATTTCGCCGCAATTCTGCTCGATGTAGCGGGCGATGGACTCGGCAGCGCCCTTTCGAATCTCGCGTCCGTCTAGATTGACACCGGACATGCGGGTCTGCGCGGTGAATGGGATAAATTCTGCTTCGTGGGTCGCGAATTCACGGCCGCGCAGGTTGTACTTTTCCTTGGCCAGCACAACGATCGATCGGCCCTCGGGAGTTTCGTCGGCGAGCGAAGAAAGTTGAGCCGCGTCGGCCATTTCGGCTTCACTGACGCCAGGAGCGGCTAGAAATTCCGTAGCCTGCCGGTTCCCAAATGTGATCGTCCCCGTCTTGTCGAGCAGAAGCGTATTCACATCACCCGCTGCCTCAACTGCCCGCCCTGACATCGCCAACACGTTGTGCTGCACCAGTCGGTCCATGCCGGCGATTCCGATCGCCGACAGCAATCCGCCGATCGTCGTGGGAATGAGACAGACCAGCAGCGATACCAGAACGAACACGGTTTGCGGCGATCCTGAATAAATCGCGAACGGCTGCAGAGTCACCACGGCCAACAGGAAAATAATGGTTAATCCCGCGAGCAGAATGTTCAACGCGATTTCGTTCGGCGTTTTCTGCCGAGCTGCCCCTTCGACCAGCGCGATCATCCGGTCAAGAAAAGTTTCGCCCGGATTCGAAGTGATCTTCACTTTGATGTGATCGCTCAGAACCCGCGTACCGCCAGTGACAGCTGAGCGGTCGCCTCCGGCCTCACGAATCACCGGCGCTGACTCGCCTGTAATCGCGGATTCGTCGACCGAAGCGACGCCCTCGACAATCTCTCCGTCACCGGGAACAAGTTCTCCCGCTACTACGGAAACGAGATCTCCTGTGCGCAACTTTGCGCTTGCCACCTGTTCAATCGTCCCGTCTGAGGCGATCCGATTCGCCATCGTTTCCGATCGCGCGCGACGCAGCGTTTCCGCCTGCGCCTTACCGCGGCCCTCCGCCATGGCTTCAGCAAAGTTGGCAAACAAGACCGTGAACCACAGCCAGAGCGTGATCTGCAGGTTGAAGCGAATGGCTTCATGTGGATGCAGAAGCAAAAGTGCGGTCGTGATCACGCTGCCGATTTCCACCACGAACATGACTGGGTTCCCCATCATGTTCCGAGGATTCAATTTAAGCAGCGAACTCCACGCCGCGTCGCGGACCAGATCTAGATCCCAGACAGACTTGCGATGGCTAGCCATATATTTCTAAAAGGTCTTTCCCACATGCAGAAGCAGGTGCTCGAGAATCGGTCCCAGACTCAAGGCTGGAAAAAACGTCAGCGCCCCCAGAATGAGAATGACGCTAATGAGCAGCATCGTGAACAGCGGCGTTGTGACCGGAAATGTCCCCAGCGAAGGCGGCACGTACTTCTTCTGAGCGAGATTGCCCGCAATCGCCAGCATCGGAATGATCATTAAGAAACGACCTACCAGCATGGTGATGCCGATGGCCGAGTCGTACCAGGGCGTGTTGACGGTGAGTCCTCCGAAAGCAGAGCCGTTGTTTCCTCCCGCCGACGTGAAAGCATAGAGAATTTGACTGAGGCCGTGAGGCCCAGCGTTCGAGATGCCTGCGGTCCCGAAGGCTTTGACCACGGAGATGCCTGTGAGCGAGAGAATCACGAGCGGAAAGATAAGCGATACCAGCATCGCCATCTTTACGTCATATGCCTCGATTTTCTTGCCTAAATATTCCGGCGTGCGGCCAACCATAAGGCCGGCGATGAACACCGCCAGGACGATGTAGATCAACATGCCGTACATGCCCGCGCCAACTCCACCGAAAATGACCTCGCTGAGCATGATGTTCACCAGTGGGACCAAGCCGCCCAGCGGTGTAAACGAGTCATGCCAGCCGTTGATGGCACCGCAACTCGCGTCGGTCGTGACGGTGGCGAAGAGCGCTGAGTTCGCAATGCCGAAACGAGTCTCTTTACCCTCCATGTTTCCGCCCGGCTGCGAATTTGTAACGCGCTGCGCGACCGTTGCCGGGTAAAGTGGGTTCCCTTGCGACTCCGCCCAATACGCGACCGTCACGCCTGCGAGAAAGAGAATCGCCATCGCCGACCACACCGCCCAGCCATGTCCGGGCGATCCAGTCATGCGCCCCAGGGTGTAGGTGAGTCCCGCCGACACCGCGAAAATGGAAAACATTTCGATCAAATTGGAAAGCGGCGTAGGATTCTCGAACGGATGGGCGCTGTTCGCATTGAAAAAGCCGCCTCCGTTCGTGCCCCATTCCTTGATGATTTCCTGCGAAGCTACAGGGCCTTGGGCGATTGTCTGTGTCGTGACGGTGTCCATCACAGGCTTGCCAATTGCGTCCATGACCGGTTTGCCGTCGGCTCCCACACGTTGGACTTGCTGCGGCTCGACCAGTTTCACCGTGTCATAAGGCTTCAGATTCTGCACCACGCCCTGCGACACCAGCGCCAAGGCGCCAACCACGCAAAACGGGAGCAGCACCCACAGTGCGGCTCGCACCATGTCGACCCAGAAGTTTCCAATGGTCTGCATCTGGCGGCGCGTGATGCCGCGGATAAACGCGATGGCCAGCGCGATTCCCACGGCCGCCGAAGTGAAGTTGTGATATGCCAGTCCGGCCATCTGCATGAAATAACTCATGGTGGTCTCGCCGGAATAGGCCTGCCAGTTCGTATTCGTAGTGAACGAGGCTGCGGTGTTGAACGCCAGATGTTCCGGCATTACTGCCCCGAAGTGCTGCGGATTAAAGGGCAGTATTCCCTGGACTCGCTCCATCAGGTACAGGACTAACATCGAGACGCCGCTGAACAGGAGCATAGCGGTGGCATATTCGGTCCAGCGCATCTCATGCGCTTCGTCAACGCCGGTGACGCGGTAAAGCAGCCGTTCGACGGGTCGCAGCACAGGGTCAAGAAAGGTGCGCTCGTGGGCGAATACGCGCGCCATGAAAACGCCCAGTGGCTTGGTGACCGCAAAAATCAAGCCGAGGAAAACGACTATCTGCAGCCAGCCGTTGATGGTCACCTTAGAAGTTCTCCGGACGCAGCAAGGCGTAGAACAAATACGCTACGGTCAGCGCGCTGATGATGAGCATGATGAGAGACTGTGCATCCATAAGATTTCCTATTTCAGCCGATCGCAGAAGTGCACATATGCAATCGACGCCGCAAAAAATGCGATTGTGACACCGACCCAAAGAAGATCCTGCATACTTTCTCCGATCTAGAACTTCACCAGGATCGCCATGGTGGCGCGATCCTCGGTCTTGCGCAGATCGGGCGCCCAGTCCGGTATCGTTACCCCTGGGTCGCCGTTATTTCCTCCCGGAGGCGTAATCCCTCCCGGGCCGGTCCAATACGGTACGTTGGCGTGACGATGATTGATCTCCCAGCGAAAGGTAATGTACTGGCTGGGCATGTAGTCGTAGGTCCCGGAAATATCCCACGCCTTGAACGGGTCGCCCGGACTCTCCGTGAAATAAGGTGTGCCCGTCGTGGCCGTCGCTCCATCGATCGGCGGCAGTAATACGAGATAACGTCCGGGATTATTGATCTTGCCCCCGCCCAGCGTAAAGGCGTGCCGGTCCTTATCGAACCACCAGCGGTTGTAAATCATGTATCCAAGAAAGCTCTGCTTGTAGTCGACGATCTGTCCCTCGGAGTTCTTTTTATTGGTGGTGCAATTCACGCCGCCACCACTTTCGCAGCCGGCGTCGCCGGTGAGAGTGAAAGCCATTTTGTCGAGAAAGCCCTCCGGATGGTCGTAATACTTCACCTCAATGCTGTTGTCGGTGTGCATACGGGTGCGATTCGGAATCCCCAATGCGTCAGCGCCAAGTCCGTAGTTGTTCGAAGTTATGGAGAGCCAACCCGTGGGCCGGTACAGAATCTGACCGCCGAGCCCGAGTCGGCCGTTGAATCGCGCATAAGACTGCCATCCGTTGATGATCCAGGGCTCGATCTTCAGTTTCGCTGTCGGGAACACCTGGACACGCATGCCAGTGAAGAACCACGGCGTATTTGAAGAAACATAAGATGGCTGGTAGGCCCAGTTATCGAAGTTGTAATAGCTGAATAGCCCGACATAGGACATAAAAATTCCAGCGTCAATGTTGACGCCATGCAGCACGTCCCAGTGATACCCCCCGTAGGCCTCGGACAAGTAACGGTAGGCGTCCGCCAGATTCCACTGACCGCGGGAATAGCTGGCGTCGTTGCGAGGCGTGGTCTCTGAATACATGCCGAACTGCGTCATCAACCGGGCGTGGACATGGTCATAGTGAAAGTCACCTCCGACGCCAAGTTGTGTGATGCCCACTTCGTTCGAGCGAAAGACTTCGCTCGAACCACCGATTGTATCGTCGGCGGGATGATTGAAATCGTAGGTGTATTCCACGTCCGCGCGGATCTCTGGCGTGAAGAACTTCGAATCAAATGCCGCCTCTTTCGTCCGCGGATTTCCGTTTAGCCACGTCCAGTCGGCGAAGGCGAAGGGCTCGGCGGGAGCGGCCTTCTCTTGCGCTGGCGCTGACTGATCCAGCAGTGCCGCTGCTGTGGGAGGAGTGGGTACAACTGCAACAGCCTCCGCTTTGGCTACTGGTGCAGTCTCCATGGTTGCCTCCGCTGCCTGTTTTAGCTGATCTGCATCGGCCCGCTGCTGCTTGAGTTGTGCTTCAAGTTCCTCGATGCGTTTCTTCATCGCATCCAGTTCGTCGAGAATGTCTCGTGACACGGGCTGAGTGCTTGCCTTGGCTGGATCGGATGAACTCGCAGTGTCAATCGCCGCCGGGCCTCTGGCTTCCCGCTGAACCTGTTGTCCGCGCACCGGGGGCACAAACCCAGCCGCCAATAGTGCGACCAGGGCTATCCGCTCGCCAGTCTTTGTCGGTAATCTCCGTACTCGTACTTCAGGGTTCATCACAATGAGTTCTCCCGGTCTTGTCGATTCATGGGTCTTTGATGGATAAAATGTCGCCAGATAAGCCTTCAGTTCCCGCGGCGGCAAATGCGTACACTCCTTCACCAGAGCCAATAGAACACGCAAGAAAAACGCCATTGCGACGATACACAGGACTGCCAGAGCGATTCTCATCACGTTCCCGGCTCACTTGTCGCGAAGCCCAACAAACGATTCAACTACGCCGCGCGTAAAAGTTGAGTTAAGAGTTCATAAGGAATTCGTAAGGATCGACGCGGCTCCCATTCCAGCTTTCGGACCGCAGGCTCGCCGTCAAACGGCGCATTCCCAATCACTAGCATCCCCATTCCGCCTCGCCCGGGTTGGCAAAATACGGACGAGATTGAGGTTGTGCCGGTTCGGTGGCTAATTCCAGAAGCGCCAGACGGGCGGCAGCAACCATCAATTTGCGTTCTTGCTGCGGTGCACTATCCCAGGAAGGTGCGTTATCGCTACCGCAATCGAAGTCACGCGATAATGCTTCCCGATAGTGATGAAAGAGTCTTGCCAGCTGTTCTGCCGAAATATCCTGAATCGACATGGACTTGATTCCTTTCCCGCTCGCAGTCGATTGGATGATGGAAGGCGTAAGGAACGAATAAAGACTTCGTAGAATGTTTGTAAGGGAGAAAAACCGGCAAAAAGGAGAAAGCTACAGAAGACGCCGCCTACTCGCCGGGCTCAAAGCGGTATCCAACCCATGGTTCCGTGACGATGTAGCGCGGCGAGGAAGCGTCCGGCTCCAGTTTCTTGCGCAGTTGGCCCACGAAAACGCGTAGATATTCCACTTGTTCGGTGCTCTGCCCACCCCAGATTGCTCCCAGCAGAGTGCGATGATTCACGACCTTGCCGGAACGCCGGGCCAGAAAGACAAGCAGATCAAATTCTTTCGGCGTAAGGCGTACCTCGCTTCCTCGTACCGTAACCTTGTGCGCGCCCGTGTCGATGCGAAAGTCGCCGATCTCGATAATGGGTTCAGCTTCACTCTCGGCAGGGACGCGGCGAAGATTGGCCCGTACACGCGCCAGCAGTTCGTTCATGCCGAATGGCTTGGTCACGTAGTCGTCAGCGCCGGCGTCAAGCGCCTCGACTTTTTGCTGCTCTTTATCGCGAACCGACAGCACAAGAATTGGAACCTGCGACACCGCTCGTACTCTGCGGCACAACTCCACGCCATCGATCGACGGCATCGACAAGTCGGTGATGATAATGTTTGGCTGCCAGTCTTTCATGATCTCCAGCGCCATTTCGCCGCTGTTGGCGACACGAATGTCATAGCCTTGCGCAGACAGACTAGTACGCAGCACCCGCGTGATTTGCGGCTCGTCATCGACCACGAGTATGTGCGGCGGATCAGCCATCAACGCGCTTCCTGCGTCACGATATGAACATCCACCGAGGGCGAGTCGCGCAGAAAGCGCTGAATCGCCGACAGGTATAGATATCGCTGCCAGCCGGTGCGTGCCGACCGGCCGAAAATAACCTGCGTGATGTGATGCTCTCGTACGAGTTGCGCCACTCCATCGGCGACGCTTCGCTCCGTCGCGCGCACGACATGCGCGCCGAGATTCTCGGCGAAGCGAATATTCTCAGCCAGGGTCCGCTGATCTTCAGGACGCGCGTCGCGCCCAACATCAATGTAAAGCACATACAAATCGCCGCCGATGGCCTGTGCCATCCGCGAACCGCGAGCGATCAGATACTGCGCCGCCGGATTCGAACTCACGCAAACGCCAATGCGCTCGCGGACTGTGTGCGCAGGTTGCGTCCCATCATTTTCCAGATACGCATCGAGGCTCCGATCCACGACGCCAGTAACTTGCCGGAGCGCCAGTTCACGCAATGCGATCAGATTGCCCGGCCGAAAGAAGTGGGAGAGCGCGCGCTGAGCTCGATCCACCGGATAGATGTCGCCGCGCAACATGCGCTTCTGCAACGCCTGCGGTGTCAGATCGGCGAGTACGATTTCATCCACCCGCTGCATCAACCAATCGGGCACAGTTTCGCGAATCTGCACCCCGGTGATCTGCTGCACAGTGGGGCCGACGCTTTCGACGTGCTGCACGTTCATGGTGGAGAGTACGTCGATCTTCGCCGCCAGCACTTCCACAACGTCTTCATATCTCTTCGCGTGCTTGCTGCCTTCGATATTCGTATGTGCGAGTTCGTCGATCAGTACTACCGCTGGTTTCCGCGCAAGGATCGCATCCACATCCATCTCGTCAAAAACCGTACCCTTGTATTCGAGTTTGCGCGGCGGAATGCGGTCGAGCTTGCTCGCGAGTTCTGCGGTGGCCTTCCGTCCGTGGCTCTCCACAACGCCGACGGCAACATCTTCTCCGCGGCTGGCCCGGCGGATCGCCTCGCTCAGCATGCTGTAGGTCTTGCCCACGCCGGGAGCGTAGCCCAGAAAAAGCTTGAAGATGCCCCGGGTTCTTTCCGGGGAAACCTCATTCAGCCACTCTTCTGGAGTCTTGGTCATCGCAGCTATTGTCTTTCGCGAATTCGGATTTGTCACCTCCATCGTACAATGCGGAAGTGAAAACCAGTGCTCGTACTCAGGCGCTGCGCTATACGGTAGTAGTCGCAGCCATCGCAGCCATTACGGTTTTTGGCTCGCGCCTCCACGTCAATCCCACAACGGTTGCACTGATGTTTCTGGTCGCAGTGCTGCTGGCCTCGGCCTATTGGGGATTGCGTTATGCGCTGGTTCTCGCGGTCGGCGCCACGGCAGCTTTTAATTTCTTCTTTCTGCCTCCGGTCGGGACTTTCACCATCGCCGATCCACAAAACTGGATCGCGCTATTCGCCTTTCTAGTGACCGCGGTTGTGGCCAGCAATCTGGCGGAACGCGCGCGTCGTGAGGCCGAGGGAGCCAAGCAGCGCCGCCGTGAAGTGGAGCGGCTCTATGCGTTGAGTCAACGGCTGCTGGCTTCGGAAAATGTACTCGAGCTGCTGAACGCGTTACCACTCTATGTGAAAGAAACGTTTTCCGTCGGAAGCGTCGTGGTCATGGCGGCCGATCATCCCATGGTGTACCGCTCGTCGCTCGACGCCAGGTTTGAAGAAAGTGTGCTGCGCTCCACTCTTCTGCGCGGCGAGCCCGTAACGCAAGGTGGCGTGTCCTACGTGCCGCTGCGGTTGGGAATGCGGACTGTAGGAGCTCTTGGCGTCACGGGAGATGAGCTTTCCCGCGAGACGCTGGATGCTCTCGGCAGTCTCGCCGGCCTGGCTATCGAGCGTGCCCGCGCCCTCGAAGCTCTCAGCAAAAACCGCGCTGAGCAGGAGCACGAGCGGTTACGGTCGGCCTTGCTGGATTCAGTAACCCACGAATTCCGCACTCCCCTGACTTCCATCAAAGCCAGCGTGAGCACCTTACTTTCCAGCGCAACCCTTGACGAGCAGGCCAGAAAGGAGCTGCTCACTGTTATCGACGAAGAAACGGATCGCCTCAACCGCCTTGTGGGTGAGGCTGCCGAGATGGCGCAACTCGACGCTGGTATGTTCAAGCTCGATTTGCAGTCGCATTCCATCTGGGACGCACTAGAGCCTGCGCTGGAGGATGCCAAACCATCAATCGAGAGTCATTCTGTCGCACTGCCTGCCCCTCGCGACGCGTTGCCAAAAGTACGCATGGACGTCCAACGTATTCGTGAAGTATTCATGCACCTGCTGGAAAACGCGGGCAAATATTCTGACGCGAATGTACCGATTAAAGTCACCTGCGAAGTGAACGGCGACTGGCTGGTGACCAGCGTCGCGGACCGCGGTCCAGGAATCGATTCGTTCGAGCAATCGCTGATCTTCGAAAAGTTCTACCGCGGCCGCCACCAGCGCTACTCCGCCCCCGGGACTGGCATGGGTCTTTCCATCGCAAAAGTCATGGTCGAAGCGCACGGCGGCGCGATCAACGTAGTCAGCCAGCTAGGAAACGGTTCGGTCTTTTCTTTCACCCTGCCACTCAACAAGAGCGCGTGATCTTCATTCGCTCTCGGCCTCTTTTTGAATCTCGCAACTCCGCGCTGTGCTTTTGGCTGGCGCAGGGGTTTCAGCGCTGCGATAATGCTTTGGCTTTATGTCAGGGCTAGCATCTGAGGTCCGGCACGCCTCCCGGTGAACACAAACTATGACGGCTGAGATCGCAACAGCGCTCGATAACAAGAAGATATTCTATAACCGGTTCCTTCTGATCGTAGCCGGCCTCGGTGGCCTGCTCTACGGAGTCGACGTCGGCATCATCGCTGGCGCACTGCCCTATCTCGAAGCGACATCGGGGCTAAATGCCGGTCAGTTGTCCATCGTCGTCGCCGCAGTCCTCCTCGGCAGTGTGATCTCGACTTTGTTCGCGGGGTTGCTGGCCGACTGGATGGGCCGCAAGAACCTGATGACCCTCAGTGGACTGATGTTCGTTATCAGCATTCCCATGATCGCCTTGGCCCACGGATATGGGCCGCTGGTTTTTGGCCGCCTGCTGCAAGGTGTAAGCGCCGGACTGATCGGCGTCGTTGTCCCACTCTATCTCGCAGAGTGCCTTGAGGCCTCGAACCGCGGCAAGGGGACCGGAATTTTCCAATGGCTGCTCACGTTGGGCATCGTGACCGCCGCGCTCGTCGGCGTTTATTTCAGTTTTCGCGTAGATCAAGTAGCAAAGCTCGGTGATGCGGCTCGTCTGCTTGTCTTTAAAGACACCGCCTGGCGTGGTATTTTCTGGGTTTCTCTACCACCCGGATTGTTATTTGTGATCGGCAGCTTCATGGTCGCGGAGTCCCCGCGATGGCTGCTGCGACGCGGAAAGAAGGACGCTGCGTACGCGGCTCTCCTCCGCTCGCGCACTACCCAGCAGGCTGACCTTGAACTCAAGGAAATGCTCGAGGTTACAGCTGCCGAGACAAGCAAGACTTCGGCCGGAACGCAAGCCCGGGAGTCGCTGCTGCGGCGGAAGTATGTGATCCCTTTTGTGTTGGCCTGTATTATCCTGGCCTGCAACCAGGCGACTGGTATCAATTCGATTATTGCCTACAATACAAACATTCTGTTGCAGAGTGGACTTTCGGACGTCGCCGCGCATTGGGGATATGTTTTATTCACAATTATTAACTTCGCCGTTACCTTCGGCGGAGTCCTACTCGTCGACCGCAAGGGCCGCAAGTTTCTGCTCGGGATCGGCACCGCCGGCATCATTGTGTCTTTGATTTGCACCGGAGTGCTCTTTCTCGGGACTGAACGCCTCCGGATCGATTCGAAGAGTGCAATGCAGTCAATGGTCGATACCGACCAGAAACTCACTCTGGTCTACAACGAAGAGCTGGCAGACAAGCTGCTGAAGGGAAGCAGCGGAAACGCGGAAACTGGCCAGCCTACATCCCTTGTCGTGATCTACTCCTACGGAGACTTCCGCGCCGCGACCCAGGCCGTGCGTTCCGACGATCCGGCCGCCAAACCAATCGAGATTACGCGCCAGAGCTGTGTGCCCGCGAATAAAGTCGTTGCGTTCTTCTCGAACCCATTCGGAAATCTTGACGCCGCGCGCGTCGCTCCTTTAAAAATCGAAAATGCCCTCATCAGTCCAATACCCAGCCCGGGCAATGGCTGGCTGGTGGCCATCACGCTGTTCGTGTTCATGGCATTTTTCGCGATCGGCCCCGGTGTCTGTGTTTGGCTCGCTCTGTCAGAATTGATGCCGACTCGCATCCGCTCCAACGGCATGAGCATTGCGCTCGTGCTAAACCAGGCCGTGTCAACGACGATCGCCGCGATTTTCCTGCCCACGGTCGGCAAGTACGGCTACTCGACCATGTTTTTCGGATTCGCCGCGTGCACGCTCATCTACTTCATCACCGCCGTGTGGTTCCTGCCGGAAACCAAAGGCAAGACCCTGGAAGAAATCGAGGCCCACTTCGAGGGCGTGGCTGGATAGGAATGATCGAATTCCAGCTAGAGCAGCCCTCCGGTGTTAACGGCCAGGACATTCAATGCCATCTCCAGCTTCGTGATGGCCTCGCCAATTTCCGGATGCTGTCCGATCTTCTCTTGCAGTTCCTTCAGAATCTCGTGAGCACTCGTAATGTGCGCCGTTGCTTCCATGGAACGCTGACCGGGACCGTGCTCATTTTTCGTTTCTGAGGCCATTTGTTCTGCCACCTTTCGACTCGCCTTATTTTACGCATGCGCGGGCGCGGTTTGCTCGTATCGGGGAAAATGATTTAATCTCACCCCAGTCCTCATGACTCTGACGACAAAAAAAGACACTGCTAGCCAGCACTCCCACGCCATGCGGCGGGAAATTTACGAGCAGCCCGCGGCCATCGCGAAGACGGTCGCGAATCACCTGAAAGACGACATTATCTTTCCCGGCGCGCTGGATCCGATCGGAAGCGCGCTAGTGACCTTTGAAAAGCTGATCATCGCCGCCAGCGGATCGAGCCGGCACGCCGGGCTGGCGGGCGAAATCATGATCGAAGATCTCTCCGGAGTCGCGGTCGACGTCGAGTACGCCAGTGAGTATTGCTACCGCTCCACACACGCCGCCGTCGAGCCTATCGTGATGGTGATCACGCAATCCGGTGAAACCGCCGACACGATCGCAGCCCAGCGCGAAGCGCTCACGCGGGGTGTCAAGACCATTGCCATCTCGAATGTCTCGCCGGCAACCATCGTGCGCGAGGCCGGGGCGGCACTAATCACGGGCGCAGGGCCCGAGTTGGCGATTCCAGCCACGAAAAGTTTCACTACGCAACTCACCATCCTGTACCTGATGGCGCTATTCCTCGCCCGCAAACGTGGACGCATGACTTCCGAAGTAACGCGCTCGTATTTGCAGCGCCTGTTGCGCCTTCCCGACGCCATCGAGCAGAACCTGCGCGTTTGGGATGATCTCGCCGAAGAATTCGGCAAAGCACACTTCAAAGCGGAGAAGTTTCTTTATCTTGGCCGCGGCGTGCACTACGCCATCGCGCGCGAAGGAGCCCTCAAGCTGAAAGAAATATCGTACGCTCACGCCGAAGGGTATCCCGCTGGAGAGTTAAAGCATGGCCCTAACGCGCTGGTGGATGAGACCTTGCCGGTCGTTGTGCTCGCCACCTGCGACCACAGCGATCCTGATTCTCTCCTGCGCTACCGGCGCACGCTCGATGTCATGAGAGAAGTGAAGTCCCGCCGTGGCCCGTTGGTTACGGTAGCAACCGAGGGTGATACGGAAGTGGCAACGATTGCCGATCATGTTTTCTACGTACCCGCCGCCCCCGAGCTGCTGCTTCCCATCGTCGAAGTAATTCCTCTGCAACTCTTCGCCTATCACGTAGCTGTTAACAAGGGAATCGACGTGGACCACCCGCGCAACCTGGTGAAAGCGGTCGTCGTCGAGTAAAACTACAGGCTTCCTCTCGAAGTGGGGCGGGCAGAACCGATTGACAGTCCTGTCGAAATGAAGCCGGCGCAGGGTAAAGGCGACGGCCTTAGCGCCGCGTAACCCGTTGAGAATTGATGCGGGTGTTAGTTCCGGCGTATGGTTCTACCCGCCCGGCAATGCTTCTTCTTCCGCGTGATGACTTTCCTCCGACAACTTGCGCAACGATAAGCGTTCGTGGTGCGCTAACACCAGTCCCACTGGCACGATCGCGGCAAACGTCACCAGCCACAGAAGAATCCCGCAACTGGCGGCCATTTCCGGAGGCACGTCGAATACGCTCGATAGCGTCCCAATGGTCGCAATTTGCGATCCGCCGCCCACCGCCGGCAACTGCAGCATTGATCCCACCATGCTTGATCCCATCACGATCAGCAACTGCGACACCGGAATTTCGAGGGCGTCCACTCCGTACGAGTGCGTTACTTCCTGATACGCCAGCGCGATCACGTACCACAAGCCCACCGATACGAGCGTGATCCACAGCATCGACCACGGTCCATGAATCGTATTCAATCCCATGCCGAACTCGCGGACCTTCTGCCCCAGCTTGTGCCCGAAGTTGGACGACAGATGCGCGAATCGCTGTTCCACCCAGCGCGCGGCCGCCTCGCCGTTGCGCCCGATCACAATCGCGCCGATCGCCGTGCCCGCAACCAATGCGATCAGCAGGAACCCCGCTTCGCGAAAGCGCTGGTAGTACTCAGGATGCGGAATCGACGGCAACGCGCTGGGGAGGAAAATCGCGCATAGAATCAGGAGCGCGAAAGCGCCGATATCGAAGATTCGTTCAACGGCCCACACCGCCAGTTGTGACGAGAAGGGAAGTTCCGTCCGCCGCGCGATGAGGTATGGACGAATGAATTCTCCGGCCCGCCCCAGCAGCGCCAAGCCGGTGAATCCAATCACTGTTGGCGAGAGCAATTCCGCCACACTGGTCTTGCGGCGTACCGGCCGCAGAAAGAGCTTCCACCGCACCGCTCGCATGGCGTACGAAAGGTAGATCAGCGCGATCCCGTGCAGTACATGAATTTTCTTAATGCGGTGTGTCTGGCTCCAGAACGTGCCCCAGTCAAACGTGCGCCAGTGGCGGTATTGCAGGTAAAGCAGAACGGCCAGAATGAGGAACACGACGACACTGGCCAGAATGCGTTTTTTATCCATGAAACAGGGACGCTCCGCGCCGCCCTCGCAACGCGAAGCAGGAAACGGCAGTTACAAGGTAACCGACCGCGCCTAAAGGGTCAATTGAACAGGAGGGAACCACACTCCAGCTCGGATGAAAACCAAATAACGCCGGCAGCGCGAGCCTATTGGCTGGGCGTGTTCGCTTTTGCCTGCGTAACCGGCCTCGCAGAAGAAGTCGGCGCATGGATGTTCGCCGGCCTGCCGGCGGTCTTCACTGCAGAAGCCACTTTGTGAGGCTGTGCCGCGAATTTCCCCTGTGCAATTTTCCTTTTGTTGAAGTCCCTCACCACGCGCGCTACGTACGCCCGCGTTTCGTAATACGGCGGCACACCACCAAACTGCTCTACTCTCTGCGGCCCCGCGTTGTAAGCAGCTAATGCCTTCACCAGATCGAAGTTGTAGCGCTCCAGAAGTTCTCGCAGATATTTTGTCCCACCCTCGACATTCGCTTGCGGATCGAACGCGTTGCGTACACCCAGTTGCGATGCCGTCCCCGGCATCAGTTGCATCAGCCCCTGTGCACCCTTCGGCGACACGGCCCGGACATTAAATCCGCTCTCGGCTTTAATGACGCTGTTCACAAACTCAGGATCGAGCCGGTACCGCGCGCTGGCCGCGCTGACCACCTGATCCAAATCCACCGACGCCTGTGTCGCCATTAAGTCCCGTCCCCCGCGACCGGAAGGAAAGAAAGGCGAAGATAACTGGGGTGTGCCAGCCTTCGCGCTCTTTATGAGAAGTGGGGGGAGGGCAAGTTCGGTGCTGCTTCAAAATGTTCGATGTTCGCGGTGGGCACGTCGACATAACTCGACCCGTCGGCATTTACATAGAGGCGCGTAATGTCCCCCACGACCTCTCGCCGCTCGTGCCGAATGGAGAAGCCATTCTTCAGCACTGCGACTTCGCCGGCAAAGCAGGGAAGCGCCAATGTCGCCAGCATGAAGGTGGCTCCAAACAGCAAACGAAATGAAGTCAAACGTCGCATCTTCCCGCTACTCACGACTGGCGGCTGCCGGCTGTTGCCCCAACACTGCTTCAACCGCCGCTGCAACTCCGCACTGGTCGTTCCCTAGAGTCACCGTCCACCCGCGCCCGCGCAGTTCCTCGCAGGCATTCCCCATGATAACCGGATACCCCGCAAACTCAAGCATCTCAACGTCGTTGTGATTGTCACCGACGGCCATGACCTCTTCGCGTCGATATCCACGGTGGGCGGCCCATCGCTCCAGCGCGTGCCCCTTCGAACAGTCCGCGCGCAGCACGTCAATCATCGATAAATCCCGCGCCGAATATTCCGTTCGCAGCACGGTGATTTGCTTCTCCATTCCGGCCCTCTGGATCGTTCCTAGTGCTTCGATCATTCGCGTCATCGTCCCGCAGAACATCGCCTGCACCGGATCGTTGACCAAAGCACGCTCGATCGGGACGACAAACTCGATGTACTCCATATTCTTTTCCAGCCAGCGCCGGATGCTGGGACCGAGCTCATCCAGATGTTCGAGCACGATGGCGCCCTTCACTTCTTTATCAAATGTCAGAACGGTATTGCCGCGAAACTCTTGCATCGCTAGACAAAGCTGCCGGCAAGTCTCTGCAGGCATCAGGTCACGATGAAACGTCTCCCCCGCGAGCGACCGCGTCACCGCTCCGTTTGAGCTGATCAGCCACAAATCAAATCCCAACTGCTTCGCGATGGGCATAGCAAACGTGTGCCGCCGCCCAGTCACCAGAACAACCTCAACGCCCGACGCGTTTGCCCGACGCAATGCCGCCAGGTCCCCGTCAGAAATCTGAAATTGTGGATTAAGCAGCGTGCCGTCGATGTCAGTCGCCAGCAGCCGGATGGCAGGCTTGAGAGCTTCACTGCTCCTGATTCTAGCATTCGGCGCAGGTACCCCGCTTTAGCCCCCGGGTTGTGATTCAAGGCTGCTTGCACACCTTCTCTCTGCCAGGCCGAAGTCCGAAGCCCATGTTATATTTGCCCTCTTCATGGGACTTCCGTTCTTCTTCGCAACCTGGTGGGGATTCATTCTTCAGGCGGTTGCCATCGTGCATTTTATCCGCCGCCGTCCCGACACTTACTGGCTCTTCATCATTCTGATTGGGGGATGGCTCGGCGCGCTCGTTTACATCGGAGTGGAAGTGATTCCCGATGCCGATCTGCTGCGCACGTCATTCCAGGCCTTCCCTCGCCGCCGCCGCATCCACGAACTCGAAATCGCCATTCATGACAATCCTTCCGCTGGAAACTACGAAGAACTCGGCCTGCTCTACCTCGATAACGGCAACTTCTCTCGCGCCCGCGCCTGCTACGACAAAGCGATCTCTTCGCGTACTGATCATCCAGATCCGTTTTACCGTCGCGGAATCGCCGAGGTGGAACTCGGAGACTTCGCCGCCGCAGTCCCCGATCTTGAACGCGCCGTCTTCTCCGATCCAGATTATGACTTTCATCGCGCCAAGGGCCTGCTCGCGCACGCCTATGCGCAGACTGGCCAGGCTGATAAAGCTGACGCTATGTTCTGCAGGCAACCCAGATCTCAACGATTTCAGAGACGTATTACAACTACGCGCTTTTTCTCCATTCGCAGGGTCGTAACGAGCAAGCCCGTCAGTGGGCACAGAAACTCCTCGATCAGAGATTATCCATGCCGCGATACCTTCGCCGGCGCAACGGCACTGGTTTCCAAAGCGCACGCGCTACTTCTCCGCCTGCGGATGTGACCTGAAGAATTCGCGACTTCGTCCTCATGTTTTTCGGTTCACACTCCCGTAACGTCCGAGATAAACCCTTGACAATCCTCTAACCCCAGGGTGACACGTCCCAAAACCTGCCTCCGTATTCTGCGTTTACGTTGATTTCGAAGTCCCTGCCTCGATCCCCAACGCCAATCACTAAAACCCTGGAGCGCAGATTTCTATGAGTAACGAAAAAATCTCCTCTACAGATCTGATGTCCGAAGCGACTCAGTCTTCAACTTCAACAGAATCCCACCTCGTCAACTCGGACCGGTTCCAATCGCCGTTCCTTCCTTAGGGGCGGCGTGATCGCCGGCGCTGCGGCTATGGGTGCCGGAGTCCTCGCCGGCAGCCTCCCTGCATTCGCCGACAAAAGCCGTGGCGGGCCGCTTTCCAAAGGCGACATCGCCATCCTTCGATTTCTCGCCGCTGCCGAAGTGATCGAAACCGATCTCTGGCAGCAATACACCGAGCTTGGAGGAGTAACCTCAGGAAAACAGAATGCCTACCAGCTTGCTCTCCAGCAGCTCGACGGCGATGGCTCGCAATACATCACCAGCAATACCCTTGACGAACGCAGTCACGCGCAGTTTTTGAATGCTTATCTGAAATCGAAGGGCGCAAGCCCGGTGATCCTCCACGAATTCCGCACGTTGCCCAGCAGCACAGCAACGGGAGCGCAACAGATCGGCCGTCTTACCAATCTCATGGAATTGACTGTCGATACCAGCTGGTACATCCGTTATCGAAGCCGAAAGAATCCGGATGCCGGAGCCACATTTCCGCAGGCGATTGTCCTCAGCGGAGTCCCCGCGATCCCACGAACAAACGCCGATTTCGGTCCCAAGAACCACATCCAGGCGATTGCCAACACCGCCGCATTTCACTTCGGCACCATCGAACAGGGCGGCAGCACTCTGTATTCAGCCATGGCGCAAAAGGCCAGCGATCTCGAGGTTCTGCGCATTGTGATCAGCATCGGTGGAGACGAAGTCGCTCACTTCCTCGAGTGGGTTGACTTCGCCGGCAACGGAGTCTCCGCTCCGATCGCGCCGTTCACCGATCCGACCAATGGGTTGAAGTTCCCCGACTTCAACGCCAAGAACAATCCCTTTTTCCAGACCAACCTGATTTTCCCGGTTCCCTGCGAGTTTATCGATCCATCTCTGCCGCGCTGCGCCGTGATTCGGCCCACCGATCCCGACGGAATCGCTGCCGGTGTGGTCCAGTTCTTAACCGACATGGGACTCTTCATTGGTCAGTCCGAGAAGTTCTTTGACACTTTGAAGTCCCTGGCCGAAGCCGCAGACGAAGCAAAGCGCGATTCGTAGGCCCGAAAGCCGATTTCAAACCGCCGATGCCCAAACACTGATTACTGACCACTGATTACTGACCACTGTCGTCATTCCCGCCAAGCGCCCCATTTCTCGCGTTCTCCGCGAGAAATGGGGTCTCGCCATATCGCCGAACATAAGCGGATGACTGAAACCGAGAATTCAGAAACCGGGAACTGTTAAACTCAGCATTCGCATGCTCACACATCTGGAATGCACTCGCTGTGGTGAACATTATCCCGCGGACCGGCCGCAATCTGTTTGCCCCAAAGATGCCGGAATCCTCTACGCGCGCTACGATCTTGCCGCGATCAAGCGCAGCTTTTCGCCGGCACGCCTTGCTGGACGCGCGCCGACCATGTGGCGTTACGACGCCATACTTCCCGAGGCCGATCCCATTTCTCTCGGTGAGGGCTTCACGCCGATGCTTGCCAGCCGCGAATTTTCCAGCGTGTTCATCAAAGACGAAGGCCTCAATCCGACCGGCTCCTTCAAAGCTCGTGGACTGTCAGCCGCGGTCACGATGGCCCGCCACTTCGGACTGAAGAAGCTGGCAATTCCATCCGCTGGAAATGCCGCGAGCGCGCTCGCTGCCTATGCTGCAGCTGCCAGGCTCGAAGCCCACATCTTCATGCCCAAAGATGTTCCCGCCGCAAATCGCATCGAGTGCGACTACTACGGCGCAAACGTCACACTCGTCGATGGCCTCATCAGCGACTGTGCTCGCAAAGTCGCCGAGTTGAAGAAAGAAAGCTTCTGGGAAAAGGACGGATGGTTCGACATTTCGACGACGAAAGAGCCTTATCGCGTCGAAGGCAAAAAGACAATGGGCTACGAAGTCGCCGAACAACTCGGCTGGAAATTGCCGCAGGGAATTATTTATCCGACTGGAGGCGGAGTCGGGATGCTGGGCATGTGGAAGGCTTTCGAAGAGATGGAAACTCTGGGCTGGATTGGCTCGGAGCGTCCCAGGATGATTGCAGTTCAATCAGCAGGTTGTGCCCCAATAGTTAAAGCATGGGATGAGGGCAAGCAGGAGTCCGAAATGTGGAGCAACGCCGAGACCCTTGCGGCAGGTCTGCGTGTGCCCAAACCCTACGGAGACTATTTGATCCTGGACATTCTAAAGAAGAGCAAAGGCACAGCCGTTGCGGCGACCGACGAAGAGATTCTGGAAGCCACGCGCCATTGGGCGAAAGTCGAAGCCATCTTTGCGGCTCCCGAAGGAGCAGCCTGTCTGGTAGCGTACCGCAAACTCCGCGCCAGCGGATTCTTCAAGCCCGAAGATACAGTAGTCTTGTTCAACACCGGCTCAGGGTTAAAGTACCTGGACGTCCTGGATGCCACCGCGACTCATGGAGCCCCGGAAGCCCTCGTCCGGGGGAGATTGTCGCAAAAGCCAGCCCCTCGCCAAATCGGCGGCATCATCGGGCCGTACTGAAAAAACTCCCGAGCCGTCTCTAACGCTGAGCAAAGGCCATTTCCGTTGCGTACGAATTCGTTCCCAGCAAAAAGGTTCCATTCGGGGCGAGTCGTCCCGTGCTACCAACCACGTATTGCGAAACCGTATTGTCGACGTAGTTTGTCACGAAAGCGAATTTTCCCGTCGGGTCCACCACAACCTGCCAGGGTGTATGCCCTGTCGGGACATCCGGGCCATTCATGGTGAGGGCGCCTGTGCTCGCGTTCACAGTGAACTGCGTCACTGAATTATCGTTCGAGTTAGCGACGTAGGCGTAAGCTCCTGTCGGGTCGAAGGCGATCGAAGACGGAGCGCCGTCCCCGTCAGTGCCGGTCTGGAGGTCCCGGCATTCGCCACCTGCCCGGTGGACTCGTCGATCCAAAACGCAGTGATGCTTCCAGGATTGTTTACCGTGTAAAGGAATCCATTGGGCGCGATTGTGAAGTTGCGAGCCTTCCGCCCCACCCCGCGCTTCCCTGTGGTTAAATAATCTCTCCCCATGACCGAGCGACTTTACTATCACGACTCTTTTCTCTACGACTTCGACGCCGAAATTCGCGAGGTGGTTGACAGCCCGCGTCCGGCGCTGGTTCTTGATCGGACGGCGTTCTATCCCACCAGCGGCGGACAGGTCTTCGATACTGGATTCATCGCACTCGACGCCGACACCAAGCTGCGCGTCACCGAAGTTGCTGACGCCGACGACGGCAAAGTTGTCCACTACCTCGACGCTCCGGTGAAAGATGTTAAGGCTGGAACACGTGTGCGCGGGAAAGTTGATGTCGCGCGGCGGCGCGATCACATGCAGCAGCATTCCGGGCAGCATGTGCTTTCGGCGGCGTTCATCCGCATCTATGACATCCCGACGGTTTCTTTTCATATGGCCGACGATTATTGCTCGATCGATCTCGACACACCGACGCTGACCAAGGAGCAAATTGAATCCGCCGAGCAACTCGCCAACGAGATCATTCTGGAGAACCGTGCGGTTGATATCAGCTTCGTCACGCGTGACGAAGCCGAGAAACTCGGGCTGCGCAAGCTTCCTCCGGCGGATCGCGATGAGTTGCGGCTCATCGATATTCGCGATTTTGATCTCACTGCCTGCGGCGGGACGCATGTGCGGCAGACCGGACAAATCGGATGCATTGCACTCCGCAAGGTGGAAAAAGTTCGCCAGGGATGGCGTGTCGAATTCGTGACCGGACAACGCGCCGTTTCGACCGCGCGCCGTGACTTCACAACGCTGACGGAAGCCGCTGCGCTTTTCTCGGCAAACATTTACGATGTCCCGCAGCAGGCGCGCAAGTCACTCGAAGAAATCCGTGCGCTGCGCAAGCAGGCTGAACAATCCTTGGAGGAGCTTGCCGCGGCGCAGGCCGCGACGTTGTTGGCAGAGGTTCCGGAGAGTGGTGGAAGGAAACTCGTCGTCCGCACGTTTTCCGATCGCGAGTTGAGCTTTGTCAAATTACTGGCCCAGAAACTGACTCGTCTTTCTTCGAACAGCGTCGCGCTTCTCGCAACCACTTCGCCGCAACCGGCGATTGTGTTCGCCCAATCCGCCGGCCAGCCCTTCGACATGGGCGCACTGCTGAAAGAAACAATGACCAAGCTCGGCGGGCGCGGCGGTGGCAGCAAAGATCTAGCCCAGGGTGGCGTTTCGAAGGCCGACGGAATCGCATCCGCGCTTGCAGAAGTTGCCAGCCGCCTGTAACTCGAAGGAGAAGTTTTCCTCATGTGCTAGCCAGCTTTTCGATTTGGGAAGACTGCGATCGCAGGTACCACTCCCCCCAAACGGACGGATTCAATGCCGGGGAAACCCAGACCTGCACTTTCAATCCGACGCTTGCAACTGACCTGCCCCCTATTTTCGTTCACGTAAGAATACGACAACTTTCAGCTAGTCCATCTCGGGTTTGAGCCGGGATGGGGGAGCGCGAGGGGCAAGGGACGGCGTTTGAGTCCCTTGCCTCTCGCTCAGCTGTGTAGAAGCCTGCTGCTTGCGCCCGGCAAACTCTTTCGGGGTTTTGTATCCCAAGCTGCTGTGCGGACGCTCTTCGTTGTACTCGATTCGCCACGCCGCGATCTTCCGCCGCGCGTCGAACAAGTTCTGAAACCAGCTCACCGTCAAGCACTCATCTCGCAGCCGTCCGTGAAAACTTTCCACCCGCGCATTCTGCGTCGGCTTGCCCGGCTGAATGTGCATCAACTCGATCTTTCGCTCCACGCACCACGCCAGAAAATGCCGGCTCGTCAACTCCGGCCCGTTGTCGCAGCGGATCGCCAGCGGCATCCGCGCTCGGCCACGATCGCATCCAGCACCCGCGTCACTCTCCGGCTGGCAAAGCTCGTATCCACTTCCAAGGCCAAACACTCCCGCGTATAGGCATCCACCACACTCAGTACCCGGATCGTTCGTCCACACTCCACCGCATCGTGCACAAAATCCAACGCCCACTCCTGGTTCGCCGCAGTCCGCGCCACCAGCGGCTTTCCCTCGCGCACGCAGTGTTTCCGTTTCTTCCGCCGAATCATCAGTCCGGCCTCGCGATACACCCGATGCACTCGCTTGTGGTTCACATGCTCTCCCGAGCGGCCCAGCAACACATGCAGCCGCCGATACCCAAAGCGCGGCTTCTCCCGCGCCAACTCCACCAGCTGCGTGCGCAGCGGCTCATCGCTGCGCCTGTCTCTGATAGCGATAGCTCGACACCGCCATCGTCATCAGCCCGCACGCCCGCCGCTCACTGAACGCGTACTTCCTCGCACCAGCTCGACAGTCCGCCTTCAGGTCTACGAGCTCCAGCCGTTTTTTGCGATCACCGCACTGCACGCATCTCTTTGTCCAGACTCAGATCCGCCACCAGCTTTCTTCAGCTTCGTGTTCTCATCCCGCAACTGCTTGGCTTCCTGCGCCTGGCTCACATCCATGCCCGCCGTACTTCGCCTTCCAGGCGTAGATCGTGTGCTTCGACACCCCCACTTCCCGCGCCACGTCCTCCGCCTTGCGACCCGCCTCCAGTTGTTTCAGCGCCCCGATCATCTGCGCCTCCGTGTGCCTGCTCTTCGACATACCCTCTTCCCCTTTCCTTCGTCCGAAATCATACTCGGACTTGTGCGGAAAACGGGGAGCAGGTCACTTTGCGAAGGGCGGGAGTCGGAGATGCTGGCGCAAATGGGTCTTCCTCGCCGCGGATCGCAGTTTCTATTTTGCGTTCCGACGCGATCTTAGCGGGTTTGTATCCTCAGTCAAGGTTGGATGAACATGGAGGGTGTAGAAAAAGGTATGTCGACCCTGGCTGCGCGCAGCATCGATTCCCACTCCTTCGACTTCGCGCAGGGAAGGCTTTTCGAAGGGGCGAAAAAGTGGGGGAAGCCAGTGTTGCGGCGCGCGCCTTTCGGTAAAGCATCGGCAAGGCCGGAGGTGGGCGATGCTCAGGTTCGATGAGTAAGTCCCTGGGCTTCCAGCCAGTAATAGAACTCATCGATCCAGTGGTCGCTGGTGGTGCCCTGTTTCTTCATGCCGAAGCCGTGGTGTCCGCGGCTGAAGATGTGGGCTTCAGGGTTGTTGCCAGATGCTTTCAGCGCTTCGTAGAACTTGACGATCGCATCGAGTACAAGTTCATCGTCCTGCGCCCAGGCCATAAAAATGGGAGGAAGATTCGCCGGGATCGCGGGCATCACGCCGAACGGGCCTCCATAGATGGGTGCAGCGAAGTTGGGGCGCGCCGCGGCATCTGGCTGGAGCAGGGCTCCGCTGGTGACCATAGCCCCGGCCGAGAATCCGAGGAAGCCTACTTTATCGGGAGAGATGCCCCACTCCGAGGCGTGCTGCCTCACCACTTTGATGGCCTGAATTCCATCGGCGATCCCATACTTGCAGGCCTGGTCCTCGTCGAGGTCCTTCGGAATGCCTTCACCCTTTTTCTCGATGAGGCGGTATTTCAGGACGAATGCCGCGATGCCCTTTTCCTGCAGCCAGCGCGCCGCGTCGTATCCCTCATGAGAAATTGCCAGGGCGAAACATCCTCCACCGGGAGCAACGATGATGCCGGTGCCAGTGGCCTTGTTCTTTTCCGGAAGAAAGACCGTGAGCGTTGGCGTCACGACATCGATCACGATCGTTCCTGCCGGGGTGTTCTCGAAGGTCTGTTCTTTTTGCGTCCAGCCTTCCGAGCCCGGAGCTACGCCCAGCCATACATTGAGCGTCCGAGTTTGTGCGGCGGCGAAACAGGTAGTGAAGACGACGAGAAAAAACAGGACTGCCAGCTTGCATCTCGCTGACTGCATATGCGCTCCGGGACAAGGGTGTGAATGCGGTCGGGGCTGGCCCAATGCGTTCGATTAGCGAGTATACAATGGCCCGTCCGCTCCGTGTCCCAGCAGGAAAGCTTGAGCCTTGTTCTTCATTTCCCCGCGGAGTGATGGTCGTAGCTGATTACGCGGGTGACTTTCCATGCTCCGTCTTTGTACTGCCATAAATGAATGAACTGGCCCTCGCCCACCCCTTCGGTATCTTCGTGTCCGGGATGGTGGAAGCGGTGAACTCCGGTCTCGAGAAGGCCATAACCCTTCATGTGAAAGATCTTCAGTGATCCGGGAACGAGTTCGCGCGTGACTTTGCCGCAGATGTTCTTCTTGATGCTGTCGGTCAGGGCCGCTTTGCCGAGCGTGACTCCGCCCTGATCGTGATAGAACTCAACGTCGTCCACGAAGAATGACGCGAACTTGTCGAGATCACATTTGTTGTAGGAATCGAACAGAGCCGTGTCCAAAGCCGAGCCGACCCGGTCGAGTTCCTCCTGATTCTGGATTTTGTCGAGAGGCATGACATTCTGCGCGCTGCAGGGTATTAGAAACAGGAACGTCGTAAGCAGAGTCGACGCAACAATCGAGAGAGTGGACCGAGCAGTCATGGGATCTCGCTTCGAAGGGGATGGTGGTGCTGATGGAGGTACGGGGATCGCGAGCAGAAGGTTCCGTGCGTTTTGCGGCCTGCCGGGGAGTGGTATCTCACTCCAGCCGTTGGGACAGTTCAATACCCTAAATCCATCAGCACGTTTGTGCCATTCCGAATTTCGGAGAATCGCAATAATTGTAGAGCGAAGCGGCCTCCGGCCATTCCAAGGGACACAGTTGGGTTCATTGTATGAAAGGAATCATTAATGGAATGCCAAACCAAAGATGAACTTGAGCAACATCTGTCGGACATTCGCAGACTTGCGGTAGGTCCCGGCCTTACACCCGAGCAAACAGAAGCGGCCGCGCGGGCCGAGCGCTTTGCCATGGGTCTGCTGAAGGACCACGATGCAACGGGCCACAATGGGAAGCGCTGTCCTTACGCCACCCGAATCACGCCTTGAGGGGCGCGTCGATTCGCGTGTCGACAGCATCATCGTGTCTCTCAGGCACCTGAAGGAACGCCGCGCAACATCCGGTGGCGCAGTCCGGTCTCGTTTGCGATTTTTTCTTGCTGGCTGGATAAAATCCTTATCTTCATCTTCTTTGAGTTGCGGGAAATTGATAGGCACACCCGTCCGCAAAATATTGGGAGGAAACGAGTTGCCGGTAAAATATTGGAGAATAAGGGGTTAGCGCGGCGCTGAGGCGCTGCCGCTCGATTGCATAGATGCTCTGCGCACGCTTCCGAGTATGGGCTGTCCATATCCTCGGTAAAGCTTGTTCGTCACATCAACGGGGAATATTTCGGTGGGGAGCTGTGGAAAAGGGTCAATCCTGCGGGACGCTGCTTACGCCGCAGCGTGGGCTCTGGATCAATGGATGAGGATTTAGAGTTTGTCCTGGGGGGATCCGGGACGAATGGGACGTTCTCTCATCTGCCAATGCTCATCGCCCTGAGGCTGGTGATTCGTCGCGGAGGTTCAGGTGCCCCTACGGAGCACGGTTGCTTCTCGCGGCGCGTGATCCCGCGAGTGGAACTGGCGGGCTATTGTCAGCGGTCCCTCCGGGACCGGCGATGGGTTGGCGCCGTTGCAACGGGTCTCGGTCCCAGAGAGCCTGCCCTGAGCGCTCGAGCGAAGCGAGGAGTCGAATGGGGACCTCTGACAATAGCCCGGCGTTTCTAACGCCGGGTCGAGGGACGCGGCCATCGACCCTGGGGCCCCATCTTGCGGTTTAGCAAGGGGCGGGAGAGTCGGCGCAAAGAGACCAGCTAGAATTGCTACCATGGCAACCCATCGCTCCCATCGCTCCGTCGCCATCTTCGATCTCGGCGGCGTACTCATCGACTGGAATCCGCGTTATCTCTACCGCAAGCTTTTTCATGGAGACGAGGCCGCCATGGAGCATTTCCTGACCACTGTCTGCACTCAATCATGGAACTCGCAGCAAGATGCCGGGCGAAGTTTCGCCGAGGCCTGCGCTTCTCTGAAGCTGGACCACCCCTCCCGCGCGGCACTGATCGACGCCTGGATCGAGCGTCAGGAAGAGATGGTGCTGGGCCCAATCCACGGCACTGTTGAAATCCTCAGGGAATTGCGGGCTGGCGGAGTGCCTCTCTATGCCCTGAGTAACTGGTCCGCAGAAACTTTTCCCCTATCCCTGCGGCGATTCGAATTCTTGCGCTGGTTTCAAGGAATCTTGCTTTCCGGCGAAGTGCGCCTGCTCAAACCCGATCCGCGCATTTTCCAGTTGCTGCTTGACACTCACGCTGTCGATCCCGGTCACACGGTTTACATCGACGACCTGAAACCAAACGTCGAGGCTGCTGTTGCCCTCGGCATGCATGGCATCCTGTTTACCGATCCTGTTGCGCTTCGCCACGAACTGGTGAAGGTTGGGATGATTCCGGCGTAGCGCTGCTGACGCGGATCAGGCGGGTGGCACAGCCTTGGAATTGCTTGCGCAACCATACCGAGCCATGCGGCGAAGGCAGGTTCCTCGACGCGCTCTCGTCGCTTCGCGGCTGCGAGCGGCTCGGAATGACAAGCACTTGAAGAGAGCATAAGCAAGAAAAGCCCCACTCAAGCCAAAACCGGGCTTGAGTGGGGCACCGTTTTTCTTTTGTTTCTCGCTAGAGGCTAAGAGCTAGTAGCTAGAAGCTGCCTCTTAGTACATGTCGCCCATGCCGCCGCCGCCGTGTCCGCCTGGGGCTGGAGCTTCCTTCTTCTCAGGAATCTCTGCTACCAGGGCTTCGGTCGTCAGCATCAACGACGCGATGGAACCGGCGTTCTGCAGCGCGGTGCGCACTACTTTGGTGGGATCGAGGACACCGGCCTTGACCAGGTCTTCGTACTCGTTCGAGAAGGCGTTGTAGCCGAAGTTTGTTTCCTTCGAGTCCAGCACCTTGCCCAGAACTACTGCGCCTTCTTCGCCGGCGTTCTCGGCGATCATGCGCAGGGGTTCGGTGATGGCGCGCTTGACGATGTTGATACCAATCTGCTCATCGCCTTCGGCCTTCACCTTGTCGAGCGCTGCGGCGCAACGGGCCAGAGCCACTCCGCCGCCCGGGACAATTCCTTCTTCCACGGCTGCGCGGGTTGCGTGCATTGCGTCTTCCACGCGGGCTTTCTTCTCTTTCATTTCCGTTTCGGTTGCGGCGCCGACTTTGATTACGGCAACGCCACCGACCAGCTTGGCCAACCGCTCCTGCAACTTCTCGCGGTCGTAGTCGCTCGTGGTCTTGTCGATCTGGCCACGAATTTCCTTCACGCGGCCTTCGATCTCCGAGTGCTTGCCTTTGCCTTCGACCAGGGTGGTGTTGTCCTTGTCGACGGTGATTTTCTTGGCCTGGCCGAGATCGGCGATCTGCACGTTCTCCAGCTTGATGCCGAGATCTTCGGTGATGGCCTTGCCGCCGGTCAGGGTTGCGATGTCCTGCAACATAGCCTTGCGACGATCGCCGAAGCCGGGAGCCTTGACGGCCGCGACTTGCAGCGTGCCACGCAGTTTGTTGACGACCAGCGTAGCCAGCGCTTCACCTTCGACATCTTCGGCGATGATGAGCAGCGGCTTGCCGGACTTGGCAATTTGCTCGAGCAGCGGGAGCAGGTCCTTCATCGAGCTGATCTTCTTTTCGTTGATCAGGATGTAGGCGTTCTCGAGTGCGACTTCCATGCGCTCGGGATCGGTGACGAAGTAGGGCGAGAGGTATCCGCGATCGAACTGCATGCCTTCGACGACTTCCAGCTGGGTCTCGAGCGTCTTCGACTCTTCCACGGTGATGACGCCGTCCTTGCCGACCTTCTTCATCGCTTCCGCGATGATCTTGCCGATGGTTTCGTCGTTGTTGGCCGAGATCGTGCCGACCTGGGCGATCATGCTGTCGTTGTTAACCGGCTTCGACAGTTTGTCGAGTTCACCGTTAACGCGGTTGCCTTCTTTGTCGAGCTTGCCGGCGATGACGGTGACGGCCTTCTCGATGCCGCGCTTCAGGGCCATTGGATTGGCTCCGGCAGCGACGGTCTTGACGCCCTCGCGGAAAATTGCCTGGGCGAGAACGGTGGCGGTGGTGGTGCCGTCTCCCGCGACGTCGGAAGTCTTGCTGGCGACTTCGCGAACCATCTGTGCGCCCATGTTCTCGAGCGGATCGCGCAGATCAATTTCCTTGGCTACGGTGACGCCGTCTTTGGTGATGGTCGGCGAACCGAATTTCTTTTCGATGACCACGTTGCGGCCCTTGGGACCGAGAGTGACCTTCACAGCGTCGGCCAAAATATTGACGCCGCGCAGGATCGCCTGACGGGATTCTTCTCCGTGAACGATGTGTTTTGCCATTGCTTTTATCTCCTTGTTGAACTCTGTTGCAGGCTCAAGCCTGCTCAATGTTAGTTGGGAGCTGTCAGCTCTCGGCTGTTAGCTTCTAGCCGCTAGCTTCTAGCTACACCTCAAAGCCTTGTCATCAAAGCCTTGTCATCCCGAGGGAGCGCGTTCTTCGCGCGATTCGAGGGACCTGCTGTCTCTCGCCCCCGGCAATAACTACTTGCGCGAGCCAGCCAATTCCTTCTTGGCCGGAGTTGCAGCGCCCGTCAGGATGCCGAGGACTTCTTCTTCTTTCATGATGATGAAGTCTTCGCCATCAATCTTGATCTCGGTGCCGGAATACTTGCCGAACAGGATGCGGTCGCCTTCTTTGACGGCCAGAGGGAAGGTTTTGCCCTCATCGTTGGTGCGGCCTTTGCCGGTGGAAATGACTTCGCCTTCCTGCGGTTTGTCTTTGGCGCTGTCAGGGATGATGATGCCGCCTCGAGTGGTGGAAGCTTCTTCCACGCGGCGGACCAGAATACGGTCATGGAGGGGTGAAAATTTCGCCATGGTTTGGAACTCCTTTCGCAAGTGCTAGTTAGAAGGTTGATTGGCAGGAGATTAGCCTGCGTAAACCAATGATTTGAATGGGTTAGGCGAATGCTGTTAGCAGTTACGCCCACTGAGTGCTAATTGTAGGAGACGGCGAGGGTCTTGTCAAGCGGGGGTCGGGGTGGGGGCGTTTAGCTTGCGCGTTAGGCCCCTTAAGCGGGGATTCTTTGCATCGCCGGAGAAACGGCTCCGCTCAGGATGAAACTTCGAAAGCATGGGTCCTGGGGGGCCAAACAAAATCAGGCTGCCCCACTGACGAGCGGGACAGCCTGATTTTGCGAAACTTCGACTCGATCGGACTCGCTAGAACTCCAAGCGCAGCGAGCCTTGCAGCACGCGTTGCGACTCGAAGGCGTTGTTGATGCCGGTGCCAACCGTGCTGGAAATAACTCCGAACTGAACCGAGCTATCGGTAATGTCGTTGCTCGGGGTGTTGAAGTTGGGGTGGTTGAATACGTTAAAAGCGTCTGCCCGGAACTTGAGGGCCAGCCGATCTCCACGGAGCGGGAAGGACTTGCCGACTCCCATATCCATATCGAAATAGCCGGGACCGCGCAGGTTGTTGCGGGCGCCGATGTTGAAGCCGATGGGGCCCACAAAGTCTGCGTTGGCCTGGTTTGGGTTGGCGTAGGCGAACAGGGTTTGACCCTTACCGCCATTCAAGTGAATGTGTAGGTCCGAAATCGGACCAGTCAGAATGGCGGGCGCGTCATTGGCGTATCCAGCGACAAAAGCGCTTGATGCGGCAAAGTAGGCCACGCCGCTATGCCAGTTGGGAAGGCCACTGACGCTCCAGCCGCCGATGATCTCGTTGAGTAGGCGCGACGATGATCCGGCGAACATCTTGCCGCGGCCGACCGGCAGCTCGTACACGAAGTTGCCATTGAAGTATTGGGTTGCATCGAAGTCGGAGTTGGCGCGGCACTCGCGCGGACGCTGCACGTCGCAAAGGAAGCCGTACCCGCCAAAGGCGGCGGCGTTGGCGATCAGAGAGACGTTATCGATGGAGTGCGACCATGTGTAGTTGAGGGCGAACTGCAAACCATTTCCGAGATTTTTTTGCAGCGTGGCCAGCAATCCGTTGTAACTCGACGATCCCTTGTTGGTGTAGAACGTATTTTCGGAGAATTGGGCTCCCATGGCGACATTGGGAGGTAGCAGCCCAGCGCCCGAAAGGGCTTGCATGCTATCCGCAAAATCGCCTCGTTGAACTAATGTGGTGAGGTAGTAGGTGAGAATCGCCGTGTTGCTGGGCACACCGAAAGCTGGGCCAGCTCCGGCCGGAAGCACATTTTCAAACCACGGCTGCGGAACGGGGTTGAGAGGATCAGCTCCCGGGGTCCGCATTTGCTGCGTAATACTCGAGAATGCGGCCGACATCTGCTGGCCGGACACATTATCCTTGAAATCGACCAACTGGTTGGCATCGGCTTGTGCCAGCAATCGCCGTCCCTGCCGGCCGGCGTAGTTAAGCCTCAAGATGAAGCCTTTCGGCAACTCCTTCTGGACACCGAGGTTGTACTGAAGTGAGTACGGGGTCTTAAGCGTGGGGTCAATGATTTCGTTGAATGCCTGACCATTGGCCAAGCCAAATGGCGCTCCCGTGCTATCGACAAAGGGCAAGAAAGGCTTCGTAATCGTCGGCGGAGTGGGTGGCGGAGGTGGGGCATTTACGCCGGTGAATCTCGAGTCGCCGAGAAGTGAATCGTAGGGATCGTTGGGGATTCCGAACGGCGAAGTGGCACTCGCCTGGAACAGATAGGAGAACTGTGACTGCTGGTACTGGACGGCATTGATTACGGTTTGATCGTACACGATGCCGATTCCAGCGCTGATCACGGATTTCGGGTCGTAGGCGTAGGCGAAGCCAAGCCTCGGTCCAAAGTTCTTATACTGGGGCTTGAAATATCCCGGAGCGTGGTTCGCTTTTCCACCCAGATTGTAGGCAATAAATGGGACCGCCGTGTTACCGGACTGGCCCGCATTGCTCTGTGCAACCCGATCGTTGAAATAGTTGTCGAAAGTGAAATCTTGAATCGATTCCAGACCATGGATCTCGTAGGGCACGGAGTAATTGATCCAGCGAACCCCGTAGGACATCGTGAGTTTCGGAGTCATCTTCCAGGTATCGCCAAAATAAAGCTCGGTTTCGTAATAGCGATAATCCGCTCGCGAGCCCGTACCCTGAGCCAAAGCGTTCCCGTTGTTATCGTAGTTGAACGTGCTGCTGACCGCTGAATAAGGAGCGAGTGCGAGGGCAAAAGCGCTGTCGTACAACGAAGTCGCGTTCCCGCCGCCAATGTCGGCCGGACGCAAGCTCGCATCCAGATTGGGTGTAAATCCCCCCAGGCCGATCGTCGGGCTGTTGTAGTCGAGGATGGTATATCCCTTTGGACTGATGTTCTTGAACGTGCCGCCAAATCGGTAGCTATGCGTGCCCTTGTCCCAACTGAAGTCGTCACGAAACACCGGGATCGGATAGGTGCGGCCCTGGGCATTAATGGCGCTGTCGTAAGGAGACGAAAGGATCGCTCCTCCGGTGCCGTTTCCACCCATCGCCCCGTATTGCGTGATGCCGGTCGGGTTGTAGGAATTCGGGAAGTTGTAATTCTCGAATACTTCGCCGTAAGAAGCCTGGTTGATCTTGTTGTTACTGAGAGTCCAAGTGTGGGAGACAACCCAGGAGTAGCTTTGGTCGAGGAACGGATCAGTTTCGGGATCCCCCGGGAACCTGATTGCGGCCTCGGTGCCGTTCGTTCTGGTAAAGCTACCGCGCCCGAACAGTTTCATCTTGCTGTTGAGAATGAAATCGACCCGCTGGACGTAGTCGTCTTCTTTGTAAGGGAAGGGCGCGTTGAAACGGTAGCCGCCGGTGTTAAGAAGATCGCCCGCCGCGCCGGAGAGGTCATTGGCATGGGGATAGCGGCTGTTGAACAGGCTGAGCAATGCGGAATTAAAGCCCACGCCCTGGGGATCCAGCGTCGCTACCTGCGCGGAACTCAGCGTCTGAACGTTGCCTGAACCGTCAAGGTAGTTGAGGGTGCCGTTGCGGAACGAATCCAGGGGAACGGTCCGCTCTACCAGACTCGAGAGGGTATCTCGCCGCGAGTTGAGGTCGAAAAAGAAAAACAGCCTGTCCTTCAGGATGGGACCACCGATGTTGCCGCCAAACTGGTTTCGGATAAGCGGAGGCCGGGGTATGCCCGCGTTGTTGTTGAACCAGTCGTTGGCTTCAGTGTCGGTGTCACGGTGGAACTCAACCAGGGCGCCGTGGAAAGTGTTGGTGCCACTGCGGGTGACGAGTTCAAATTGGCCGCCACCACCCCCACCGGCACTGGAAAGTTCGCCGGCGGAAACTCCGCGGAACTCCTGTATCGAATCAACGGGAGCGTTTCCGACAATGGCCCCAAACTGGCCTGTGGCGAGGTCGTTAACGTCGAGGCCATCCACTGTGACGCGACTCTGATCAACCCGGGCGCCCGTTACAGCACCGTCCAGCGTGACACCGGGTTGCTCGACGAAGAGAGCTGAAGGACTGCTTCGGTCTTCAATCGGCAGGTCATTCAGAAGCTGGACTTGAAAATTGTTGCCGATCGTCGCATCGGTCGTGTCGAGCGTCACATTCTGGCTGGCAGCGGATACTTCCAGCGTTTCGCGAGTCTCACCAAGAGTCAATTGAGCGTTCTGTACGCGAGTGGCATCAACGTTCAGATAAAGACCGAAGAAGTCGACGGTCTTGAAGCCGGCGTGCGTGAACTCGATTTTGTAGCCGGGGCCAGGTTTGATTTGATTCAGCGTGTACGAGCCCGAGTGGTTGGTGACGGCCTTATAAGAGTTGCCAGTCTGGGGATTCTGGAGGTTGACTTCGACGTCAGGGACGACGGCGCCGGTCTGGTCGGTAACGACACCGGTGATGGTAGCGACGTCCTGAGCCACGAGAACAGCGGAAAACGAAAGAATCAATGCAATAACAAGGACAAAGATTCCAAAGACAGAGCGTCGAACCAACATACTCCCCTCCTGGGCGCAACTAAGTGACGAATCGCACGACAATACAATTTGCTAATCTTGATTGTTTTCAATCACAACTGTCAACCATTGTTTGTAGGCCAGGTATGTTTTGCGGGTACGTGGCGCACAAAATGATCAGGAGATATAACATAACACGTCATTACAGTATGGCCGAGGCTTCGGAAAAGGTCGGCGTTTCCAAAGGCCTTCGATGATGAGTCAGGGAGGCGGACGCCTATCCGGTGTTGCCTAGATACAGTCAAGAGCACAAAGCCTTCGATCGTACCTTGGAGCCCCGCCGCGGACGATGGAACTCTTGCACAAGAAACGCGAGTATCAGCTCGCTGACAGGTTTATCATTTCGGAAAGAGACGCTCCCCACAAAGAGACTCTACGCGGTTCTCCGACGAATTCCTTGATTTGGAGTCGCGAATGGCTACGATTCGACTTGCGGTAAACGGACATTCCTACACCCTTGAAGTGGACCCACAAACCAGCCTTCTCACCGTGCTACGCGATTATCTTGACCTGACGGGCAGCAAGTACGGTTGCGGCGAGGGGCAATGCGGCGCTTGCACGGTCCTGATTGACGGGAGGGCGCAGCGATCGTGTGTCACGAAGGTTGGCACAGTGGAGGCGAAGGCGATCACCACGATTGAAGGCCTTGGCGCGACCCCGCCGACCTCCGGAGACGGACTGCACCCGTTACAGAGGGCGTTTCTTGATGCGGGCGCGTTGCAGTGCGGCTATTGCACCTCGGGGATGATTATGTCAGCCACAGCGCTGCTGCAAAGAAACCCGGCGCCGAAGGAAAGCGAGATCATCGACTTCATGGACGGTAACGTTTGCCGCTGCGGGACCTATGCGCGCATCGTCATTGCCATTCAGAACGCGGCGAGAGTCCTGGCCGAGCCTGGAGGGAAGACAGCTGCCGGGAAAGGAGCCGGGCGATGAGCGGGATTCGCGGAAAGATGGACGAAATCACTAGCGCGCAGGTTGTGGTGCTGGAGCCGGAACGCTACGAACTGACGGCCGCTCCGACCTACCGGTTTGACTTGGACCGGCGGGAGTTTTTCAAATTTCTCGGAGCCGGCGTTCTCGTGGTTTCGGTGCTGAAACACTCTAGCGCGCAGGAGTCGGGCGGAGGGCGGCAGAGACGTGGCGAGTCGCTGCCGAGAGACATCGATGCCTGGCTGCACCTTGGCGAGAGCGGAAGAGTTACGGTCTACACAGGCAAGGTCGAAGTGGGACAGAACATCCGCACCTCGCTGACGCAGGCGGTGGCCGAGGAACTGCACGTCCCGATGGAAAAGATTGAGCTGGTGATGGGCGACACGCAGCTCACGCCGTTCGATATGGGAACGTTCGGCAGCCGGACGACACCCACTATGAACCCGCAGCTTCGCAAAGTTGCTGCGGCGGCGCGAGATACGCTGATCGCATTGGCGGCGGCGCAATGGAATACGGATGCACAGCGGCTCGTGGCGGTCGACGGGAAGGTGACGGATCCGCAGACGAAACGATCCGTGGAGTATGCCGCACTGACCAAGGGACAGCAGCTCACACAAGATCTTCCGGCGGAAGATCCGCTGATTCCGGCGGTGGATTGGAAGGTGGCCGGGCAATCGGCGAGCAAGGTCGACGGGCGCGATTTCGTCACGGGGAAGCACAAATATCCGTCGGACCAGAAGTTACCGGATATGTGGTACGGGAAAGTGCTGCGTCCGCCGGCGTTTGGCGCGACGCTGGTTTCGGTGGATTCCCGGAAAGCCGAGCAGATGGGCGCGACGGTCGTCCGCGACGGAAACTTTATTGGGGTTGCGGCCGCGAGTGTAGACGCGGCGGCTGCCGCGGTTGCGGCAATTCACGCGGAGTGGAAATCGGAGCCGCAGCCGTCGAGTAAAGAGCTGTTTGAGTATTTGAAAAAGAATCCGGCTGAGGGCAGCGATCCGACGGGTGACGGAGATCGCTATGTTGTGGGCAACGTGGATCAAGCCTCTGCCGATCACCGCCTGCAGCAGACATACACGGTTTCTTACATCGCGCATGTTCCGCTCGAACCCCGCGCTGCGCTGGCCAAGTGGGATGGCAGCGCCCTGACGGTGTGGACGGGCACGCAGCGTCCGTTTGGAGTGCGCGGGGAACTGGCCGAAGCGTTTCGCATCCCTGAAGAGAGTGTGCGGGTGCTGATGCCCGACACCGGATCGGCCTATGGCGGGAAGCATACGGGCGAAACGGCGGTCGAGGCGGCGCGGCTGGCGCGGGCGGCGAAGCGTCCGGTAAGACTGGTGTGGACGCGCGAAGAGGAATTTACTTGGGCGTACTTTCGTCCCGCCGGAGTGATTGATGTGTCCAGCAGAGTGCACGGCGACGGCACAATCACAGCGTGGGAGTTTCACAACTACAACTCGGGCTCGGCGGGGATACGGACTTATTACGAAATTCCGAATCAGCGGATTGTCTTTCATCCGACGAAAATGCCGTTGCGGCAGGGCTCATACCGGGCGCTGGCCGCCACCGCGAACCACTTTGCCCGCGAGTCGCACATGGACGAACTGGCGTATACGGTGAAGATGGACCCGCTAGAATTCCGGCTGAAGAATCTGAAGGACGAGCGGCTGCGAGCGGTGTTCCAGGCGGCGGCGAAGCAGTTCGGATGGGGCAAGAGCAAGACCGCGCCCGGTCAAGGGTTCGGCATGGGTGGAGGCTATGAAAAACTCGGCTACATCGCGACCTTTGCCGAGGTCAGCGTCGATCGCAAATCGGGCGAGGTGAAGGTCGTGCGCGTGGTTTCTGCCTTCGATTGTGGAGCCGTGGTGAATCCCGACAACCTGAAGAATCAGATTGAAGGATCGAACGTGCAAGGACTGGGTGGGGCGCTGTTCGAGGCGATCGTGTTTGAGAATGGCAAGATTCTGAATGGGAAGTTGTCGCGGTATCGGGTGCCGCGGTTCAGCGATGTTCCGGTGCTCGAAACCGTTTTGCTCGACCGCAAGGATCTACCGTCGGTGGGGGCGGGGGAATGCCCGCTGATCGGGCTGGCTCCGGCGATTGCTAACGCGATTTTTGATGCTGCCGGGGTGCGGTTGCGGTCTTTGCCGCTGGTCCCGGAGGGTCTGAAGGTTGGGTGAAGCTTCTCAGCTTCACGGAATGCCGGGGCTGAAGCCCCGTTCATCGGGCTTTCTGCAAACTTTCGGAGGGTCTTGTTTACTTCGCGGACATTCTGGGAATCTTTCTTCACACTTGCGGGTGAGCGGTGCACTGGCTGAGAGTGAATGCACGTTTTCACTCTTCGTAGTCAGGAAGGGACGCGTGCAACCTATATTTTGTTTGCGGTGCCGGCGCGAGATTGAAGCTGGACACAAGTCGGTCGCGGTTTACATGTTTGCCCAGACGGTGGGAGTGAAGCCGCGGCAGAAGTCGGCGGCGCAGCGGATTTGTTTTTGTCCGCAGTGTGCGGTCTCGCTGGCGATGGGCATGCCGCCCGAGGGTGCGTTGAACATGGCGGCCTGGGACATGATCCGCGACCTGGTGAGTTCGGAGCCGTCTTTGAATTTGGCGGCGTGGGATAATCTGCGTGGCGTGGTGGCATTGCTGGGGGCAGGGGATAGAATCGGACGCGGGTCGAGGCGAAATATCGTCGGGCGGGGTAGAATGGCAGGCGATTATGGCTCCTACACTCGCCAACGGCAAGGTTTGTTATCTCGAAATTCCTGCGACGGACGTTGCGCGCTCGGCAGAGTTCTACAGAAAAGTGTTTGACTGGAAGATTCGGCAGTCGCGGGGATGGGGCGACGGCATTTGACGATGGCGTCGGCGAAGTGAGCGGCGCGTTTGTCATGGGGCGTCCTCCTGCGGCGCGCCGGGATTATGGTTTACATCTGGGTGGAGAGCGCGGTGGCGACGGTGAGGCGATCGTCGCCAACGGGTGTGAGATTGTGCAGGCGATCGGCGGGGATCCGGGCGAGATTACCGCGAGGTTTCGCGATCCGGGTGGGAACGTGATTGGGATTTATCAGGAGCCGGGTGAATGGAGCCACGCTCAGAAGTCGGTATTTCGTTTGAGTGCGCTAAGCGAAAAACGCGAGAGGCGGTCATCCACCGCGATGCGCGAAGCGGCGTATAGTACAATAACCATGGATAAGAAATTTCGCGTATTTGCCACTTGCGATATCGGGGAAGCGATCGGGCTGCTGCGCTCGCGGGGATATGAGGTTGAGGTTTATCCGCGGCCGGAAGCGCCACCCAAGAGTTTGATCCTCGAGAAAGTGAAGTCGGGGATCGACGGGCTGATCACGCACGCTGCGCGACTCCGATTGACGCGGAGATATTCGAGGCGGGTAAAGGGACCTGAAAGTCGTGGCGCAGTTTGCCGTGGGATTTCGACAATATCAATCGAGCCGACGCGAACCGGTACAAGATTCCGTTCACGAATACGGCCGACGTGCTGACCGAGGCGACCGCGGAGTTTGCATTTTTCATGATGGGAGCTCTGGCGCGGAAGATGTGGTCTGCCGAGCATCTGACGCGCGAGAACTGAGTGGGGATACTGGCATCCGTATCTGCCGTTTCTGGGGGATGAGGTCACCGGCAAGACGGTTGCCGTGATTGGGACGGGGCGCATCGGGCTGGCATTCATCAAGAAGTGCGTTGGGTTCGATATGAATGTTTTGTGTTACGACCCGGCGTATGAGAATCATGCGTTCGTGAAGACGATTCAGGAAATGAACGACTTTCGTCAGGCGCACGGGTTTACAAAAGAGAAGGCATGGATCAAGTATGTTCCGTTTGAAGAGGCGCTGCGCGGGGCGGATTTTGTCAGCGTGCATGTGCCGTTGCTGCGAGCGGGGGAGAGCGCGACGCCGACCTATCATCTTTTCAACGAGAAGAACTTGCGGCTGATGAAATCCACGGCGTACCTGGTGAATACTTCGCGGGGGCCGGTGGTGGACGAGGCGGCTCTGGCGCTGGCGCTGCGGGAGAACTGGATTGCCGGGGCGGCGCTGGATGTTTATGAGAAGGAGCCGCTGCCGGCGGATTCTCCGCTGCGGGATCCGGCGATTGCGGACCGGTGCCGGCTGATGCCGCACTTTGCCAGCGCGGCGCGGATTACGCGGTTGTCGACCGATCCGGAGAAAGGGATGGCGGGGCGGTGTGTGCAGGGATTGATCGACGTGCTGGAGGGGAACTATGGCGGCGACATCACGAAGATGCCTTATGTCGTGAATAAGGAAGCGTTTCGCGAAGTATGAAGAATGCTGAGGAACCACGAAGTCCGGATTTGGTCCCGGGAAACGTTGTTCTTGGCGCGTTCCGTGACGACCGTTCTGTGCGTTGGTGGCAAACCGCAAGTGCACGGAAGTTACAATGATGGAATCGGTTCGGTCAATGTTTCAAGGAGCCAGATGAGGAATGAATCGGCTGGATATTTGTCTGCTTGCTGTTTTGTGCTTGTGGCTGTTGTCTGCTGCGGCGTTCGGCGAGCGGAGTTCCGATGTTCGCGGCGGTGAACGCTGGACCCTACGCCGAAGGAAGTGCACACTGCGCGAGGGCGGGTTCCGGGTGACGCCGGAACCCGGATTTTGGTGCAGTTCGGGCATCAGTCGGAGGACCGGATTGCGGCGGAGACACTGGCGGAGGAGATTGCCGATCAGTCAGGGCTGAAGCTCGATATCGTGGGAATGAAGACTGCTGCAAGGCGGAGGCGGCGCGATTGTGCTGGCCCGGTTGCAGGACCGGCGGGTGCGGCGGTTCCTGGCGCGCCAAGGGGTTGACGCGCCGATGAAGTCGGTGGGCGAGGAAGGATATCTGCTGTTCTCGGACAAGTCGCATCTGATTGTCGCGGCCAACACGGGCGAAGGGTTGTTTTACGGCGTGCAGACTTTGCGGCAGTTGCTGCGGCCGTCGGGGAAGGACTTGATTTGCCCGGCGGTTAGGATTCGCGACTGGCCCAGTATGGATTGGCGGAGTCTCGAGAAGCGGGAGATTTGAGCCGGGATATGGCGCCGCCAGCGTTGCAGTGGATGCGCTAAGGGAGCCTTGCTCCGCCGGACAGCCGAAGGGCGGCTGTCCCCCGAATTGGCGCTTCTCTCATTGTGAGCGTCGTTGCTTCCGATAAGAGCTTTTAACCGCGAAGGGCGCTAAGAAGTGCCTGCGAAGTCCGCGAAGAAAACCTCGCTCCTCACAATCTTGGTGTATCCCGATTAGAATCCCACTGAATGTTTTCTGAACGAACTCACTGGACGCTGGCTCAGAACCGGTTTACGCGGGCGGTGGAAGAGGTGCGCGCGAGCGGGGCGCGCTTGCTCGATCTGACGGTTTCGAATCCTACGCGGGCGGGGCTGCAGTATGACCAGCGTGCGATTCTGGGGGCGCTGGCCTCGCCTCGGGCGCTGGATTACGATCCGCAGGCCAAGGGGTTGCTTGCGGCTCGCGAGGCCGTGGGCGACTTACTACCGCGATCGTCGTGCTCGTGATGAGAGAGACGTTGCGAGCAACTTCTCCACGGCGGGGATCGATCTCGATCCAGAGCGGATTGTTTTGACTACCAGCACCAGCGAGGGGTATTCGTTCGTGTTTCGGTTGCTTTGCAATGCTGGGGATGAGTTGCTGGTGCCGAAGCCGAGTTATCCGCTGTTTGAGTTTCTGGCGGATTTGCAGGATGTGAAGCTGGTGCCGTATCCGCTGATTTATGACCACGGATGGCAGATGGATTTTCCGTCGCTGGAGAAGGCGGTGACGGCGCGGACTCGGGGCGTGGTGGTGGTGCATCCGAACAATCCGACGGGATCGTTTGTGTCGGCGGGTGAGAGTGGAGTTGTTGAATGAGTTTTGCCGCGAGCATGGGTTGGCGGTGATTGCGGATGAGGTGTTTTTGGATTACGGGCTGGATGGGTCGCCGAGCATGCCGCCGCAGGCGAACAGCAGGTCCCTCCACGCGCCTATGGAACGGCATTCGCCGATCCGAAGGCTTGGTCGGGATGACAATGCAGAGTATGCGAGTTTTGCAAGGAATCGCGATGTGCTGACGTTTACGCTGAGCGGGGTGTCGAAGATTTCGGCGCTGCCGCAGATGAAAGTCGCGTGGGTGGTGACCAGCGGGCCGGACGCGGAAGTTGCGAGGCGGCGATGGGGCGGCTGGAGGTGATTGCCGATACTTATCTGTCGATGAATGCGCCGGTGCAGTGGGCGGTGCCGGTGCTGCTGGAGCAGAGGAAAGATATTCAGCGGCAGTTGATGGAGCGGGTGCACGCGAATCTGGCTGAGCTGGACCGGCAGCTTGCAGGGCAGAAGGCTTGTGAGCGGCTGAGCGTGGACGGCGGATGGTATGCGGTGCTGCGGGTTCCGGTGACGCGGTCGGATGAGGAGTTGGCGATCGAGTTGGTGCGGGAGAAAGGGGTGGTGGTGCATCCGGGGCATTTTTATGATTTTCCCAGCGATGGGTATTTGGTGTTGAGCTTGATTACGGTGCGGAGCGGGAGTTTGCGGAGGGAATGAGGAGAGTGTTGGAGCAGGAGAATCTCTAGACGCCGCCGGAAGCTTCAAAGGAACCGACGTGCCAGTAGAATCAGCAGACCTATGACCACGGCAATTGTTAGGCACCCGGCTATCAGCCACACCCCCGAATATGAACGGCGCACTACTTGCTCGACGGTTTGATTTCCAGTGATCTCTGCCAGCGCTAATGCGGCCACGTATGGCCATTCGCCGTCAGTCGCCCACTCGACTGCGTTGGCGAACGATTTTGGATCTGCATACTCACCAGTTGCCTTCTGATTGGTAATAACACTTGCAACTTGAGTTCTTAAACGTCTCTCGGTTGCCTCATCTACGACAGGATTTTCTGCCGAGAGAACCTCACGTTTGGAATCGCTCAGAGGCGATCCGATGCTGGTGCGTATTTCGATACGAATTCAATCATCTCTGTCTTCGGATCGGTGGTAAACGGGTTCTTCCGAATCCATGCGGTCATGGGCTCGGATTCTAAGCTCGTGAATTAGCGTTTCGCGAGGAACGGATTGGTCTCTTTCTCTTCGCCGATCGTGGTGAGGGGGCCGTGGCCGGGGATTACCACCGTCTCATCGGGCAGGGAACTGGCAAGATCGTGCACGGAGCGCAGGATCTTCTCCATCGAGCCGCCGGGAAGGTCGGTGCGGCCGATGGTGCCGGCGAAGAGCGTGTCGCCGGAGATTAGCTTTTTCTCTGCGGTGAAATAGAGGCAGATGCTGCCTTCAGTGTGGCCGGGGGTGTGCAGGATTTGTGCGGTGTGCGAGCCGGCCGCGACGGTGTCGCCGGCGGTGAGGCTGCGATCGATTTCGACTTTGCCGGGCGTGGGAACTCCGATCCATGCGGCTTGGACGTCCAGCATCTTCAGAAGCGCGTAGTCGTTCTCGTTTAGCAGGATTGGGGCGCCGGTGGCGGCGCGGAGTTTCATCGCTCCGCCGACGTGATCGATGTGGGCGTGGGTGATTACGATCTGCTTGACCTGCAGGTTGTGCTCGCTGATTACGGCCTGGATGTCTTCGATATCGTCCCCGGGGTCGATGACCATGGCTTCGTGAGTGGTCTCGTCGCCAAGGATTGAACAGTTGCACTGCAGTGGGCCTACGGGGATGATTTCGTGGATCATAGGGATATTGTAGCTGTCTGATGCGGGCGGTCTTGAGAGGAGAATTCTCACCTGCGCCGTAAGTCGTCGCGACGGATGCGCAAAGGGATCCACGTCTCGCAAGGACGCTGAGGACTCTAGGACGCTGGGACTTGCTCCGCGGGTACGGTGGGGAGACAATACGGGCCGCGTGCTTGGGGAGGGTTTGTGGCGAAATATCGGCAGCATGGGTATCAGGATCGAGACCGCGAGTCGCAGAGTAGGGATTCACGAAGAGAAGAGCCGCGGAAGGCTCCGCCGGAGCGGACAAGCGGTCCGCCGAAATGGGATCACGCGTTGGGGCCGCGACCCGTGAATCTGCCTGGAACGCGTGCCGTGTCACGCTGTGCGCAATGCGGAACTGTGCTGCAGGGGATGCCTTCCGGGGAGAAGTGTCCGAAGTGCGGATTTGAATTGCATTCCTGCAAGCAGTGTACGTATTTCGATCCGGGGAGCCGGTTTGAATGCATGCAGCCAGTTGCGGTGCGGGTCGCGAAGAAAGATGAGCGGAACGAGTGTCCGTCCTATGAATTGCGAGTCACACGGGAGAAGGAAACTTCGACTCCGGCTAGTTTGCGGCCCAGGGATGCGCGAGCGGCGTTTGATAATTTGTTTAAGAAGTAAGGCCGGCGGAGCCTCGCTCCGCTGGACGGCCGGAGGCGGCTGTCCCCACATGCTTGGTTATGGTTTTTGGGTTGGCCTTAGCAGGACCTCGCTTATGAAGGATTGCGGCGCCTGCGTTACCAGCATGGCTACGGCATGAGCTACGTCGGCGGGTTGCAGCATTTTGTTGGGGTCTTTTCCGGCGTGCGGGCTCAGTTCGGTGTCGGTCGAGCCGGGGCATATTACTGAGACGCGAATATTGTGAGGGCGGAGCTCTTCCGCTACTGAGTAGGTCAAACCGTTTAAGCCCCATTTTGAGGCCGCATAGGCTGCTCCGTTGGGCAGAGGATTTTTGCCAGCGAGGGACGAGATGTTGATGACGTGTCCGGCGAAGGAGCGAATCATGAGGGGCACAAAAGCGTGTATGGAGTAATAGACGCCACGCAGGTTGGTGTTGAGGATGCGGTCCCAGTCGTCAGGCGCGAGCATGTGCAAAGGGTCGTTGAAGCCGCCAACTCCGGCGTTGTTGACCAGAATGTCGAGGCGTCCGAACGAGCTCTCGACCCGGGCTGCCGCATATTCGAGTTGATGCAGGAGAGTGATATCGCAGGGAATGACGTCGGCCTTTCCTCCCGCTTCGACAATCTGGGCGGCGGTGGCATCGAGCGTGGCTTGAGTGCGTCCGCAAAGCACGGTGGTTGCGCCCAGGAGGGAAAGAGTCCGGGCGATGGCTGCTCCGATGCCGCGGCCGGCGCCGGTCACGACTGCGACTTGCCCGGTTAGGGGCCGTGCGGTGTCCATAGAGTAGCTGCTCCTGTCGGGACTTTTTCCGGCGGACCGATATTGGAAGTGTCCGTGGCGCCCGCTAGACGCATCTTAACAATAAGTGGGGGATGATTTTCGGAAGACCTGCGGTTTCCAAGAGCGGCTGTGATGGGTGATGTGAGAGAGAGCATTTGACCGCAGAGAACGCGGACATATTGCATAGTTTTCGAAGTTGTCCATCAGGTGTCAAAGAGCACATTGAAGCGATCGACGATTTTGAAGTCGCTTGCCTTCGGAGGGAGAGGTACTTATAATCCCGCCAACCGGGAAAAGGGTTAGCCGCCGATTTGAAAGAGGGCGATCCCTATTTTCGGGGCCCTGCCAGGAAGCCCGGCATTCCAAAGCAGGATCCGACGCAGCGGTCCATGCGGAATGCAGTTGCTGCTCAGTTTTTGTAGATAGCGATTTCCAGAAAAGCCATTTCCCGAATGACCAAGGAGCCATTCTGATGAAGAAGATTCTATTGACGGTTGTGCTTGGGGTTGCAGTTGCGGCGGGGGCACAGGATGCTGCGCAGCCCGCACAGAGTGCAGCGCAGCCCGCACAGGGACAACCGGCCGCGCCGCAGACAGCGGCGCCGGTAATCAAGGATCCTGCGGAATACAACGCCTATGTGGCTGCAGTCGACCCGGCGAAGGATGCCAACGCGAAAATCAGCGGGCTGGAAGCCTTTCTGACCCAGTATCCCAGCAGCGTTATGAAGAATCAGGCCCTGGAAATTCTGATGTCGACGTATCAGCAGGCCAACAACTCGAAGAAGACCATGGAAACCGCCACCAAGCTGGTGACGGCGGATCCGTGCAATGAGCGCGCCCTCGCATTGCTGGCTTACTTTGACCGGGTAATGGCACAGAGTGGTGATCCCAACGCGAAGCAGTTACTGGCGGACGGAAAGAAATATGGACAGCAGGGTGAGGATTGTCTGCCGAAGGTGACGGATCCGGATCTGATCAAGAATACCAAGCAGATGGACGGAATTTTCAAAGCGGCGATCGGCATTGCGACGCTGCAAGATGCTGGAACCGCGCAGCAGCAGCATGATTTAGCGGTGAAGAATAAAGATGACGCGCAGACGGCTAGCACGGAGGCTGAGAAGGAAAAGGATTACGCAGCCGCCGTCGCTCCCCTGCGAGCTGCCGTGGACGCTAATCCGACGGACTTCAGCGTGGTGTATCCGCTGGCGCTGGCGTACCTGGGGCAGACGCCGCCCGATTATCAGAATGGCATCTGGTTCGCGGCGCGAGCGGCGGCGGTGGCTCCGGCAGCGGCTGAACCGCAGATCGAGAAATATGCACGATCGCAATATGTGAAGTTCCATTCCGCGGATGACGGCTGGGCGGATGTGCTGGCTGCAGCCAAGGCCAATGGCGCGCAGGTTCCCATCAAGCCCGCGCCGACTCCGGCGGAGCAGGCGCACAACATGGTCGTTGCCACGCCGCCCGATAAGATGGACTTTGCCACTTGGGAGTTTGTTTTGAGCAATGGCGCTCAGGTGGATCAGGATGCGGTGTGGAATGTCATCAAGGACAAGCCGGTACAGATGAATGGGACGATCATCAGCACAACGCCGACGGAATTCCAGATTGCGGGCAGTTCCGACGACATCGACGCCAAGAAGGCGGACATTACTCTGAAGTTTGAAGAAGCACTTCCCGCCAGGATGATTCCCAAGGATGGGGCAAGCTTCGACTTCCAGGGCGAACCGGCGTCGTACACACCGAGCCCGTTCACGATGACCATGGAGAAGGGCAAATTGCTGAAGGCAGCGGCACCGCCGGCGGCGAAGAAGCCTCCGGTGCATAAGAAGCCAGCGGCACAGTGATGTTCGGACGGTTACTTGAAACTAGGCAGCCCGTCGGGGCTGCCTAATTTTTTTGGCGGGAAGTTTTGCCGCCTTCGTGTTCTGGATGTGGGGGTGCGAGGGTTCCGGCGCACTGATAGGGATCCTTCGACTCGGCACGGGGCAGGCACTTCGACTCAGTTGGGAAATCCCCTCGGTGCATACCCCAAGTTTGCTCGAAATGACCGGTCGATGGAACTCTAGCGCACTACTTTCTTCTCCATGGAGACCGGACGCGCGCTGCGCGGGGGACGCTTGACGCCGTCGCGCAGTTGGCGGACGTCAATTTTCAATTCGTTGATGGTGCGGCTCAGGGTGTTGCGGTGCATGCCCAGTTCGCGTGCCGCGCTGCACTGGTTGCCTTTATTTTCCTGAAGGACGGTGAGGATGAAGCGCTTTTTGAATTCGCGCACGCCTTCGGAATAGAGGATATTGCTTTTGTACATCTGCAGGACGAGTGCTTCGAGTTGATCTTTCACGATGCGTCTCTCTTTGTCAGGAAATCGTGTCAGCAAATCGTGTCAGGAAATGCTTCACTGCACCGCATCTATTTCGAAGGAGCACCAGGAGCGCCGGATAATTTCTGCGGAGCACGATGGAGCAGGTCGAGTCCCTGATAGAAGCGAGCGCGCAGTTCGGAAGGCGCCAGCCAGATGGCCGCCCGGCCTACCACCAGAAAGTAGGGCGCGAGTTGCGAGTTGGCCAGCAGCTTCGAAGTAGGCGCGAATGCCGTCATTCCCATCAGAATCACTGCCACCATCAGTCCGCCCTTCAGCAGTCCCAAGACTCCGCCGAGGAAACGGTCTAAACCGCTGAGTCCGGCTTCTTTCATCATCCAACGCGCGAGCCTGGCGGCGATGCCGAACAGGATCACGATGGCAAAAAAGATGATAAGAAAGCCCAGAATCTCAGCCAACCACGGGTTCTTCAAAAACGATTCCATCCACTCCGCCAGGCTCCGGTACTTCCACGCCGCCACGATGTAGCCGATCACCAGCCCGGCAAGAGTCAGGGCTTCGGAAAAGAAACCCTGCGCCGCCGCCGCGACGACGTTGAGGAGCACGAGCGCACAAATCATCCAGTCCGCGGGGGTCATACGCTGCTCCCGGGGGTGAGGATGGTACCAGACACTGGGTCACACATCCAGCTTGTGCCCTGTCAGCTGGACGTAGGCCTCGAGATACTTTTCGCTGGTGTGGCGCGCGACCTCCGGCGGAAGGGCCGGCGCGGGCGGTTGCTTATTCCAGTGAATCTGCTCGAGGTAATCGCGAACATACTGCTTATCGTACGATTCCTGCGACCGTCCCGGGGCGTACTTGTCTGCCGGCCAGAAGCGGGAAGAATCGGGCGTAAGGACTTCGTCCGCCAGTGTGATGCCCTTGGCGGTGCGTCCAAATTCAAATTTGGTATCGGCAATGATGATGCCGCGGCTGCGAGCATAGGCAGCAGCCTTTCGATACACCCGCAGTGTGAGATCCCGCAGGTGGCTCGCGGTCTCGACGCCCACGATCTTGCACATGGCGTCGAAGGAGATGTTCTCATCATGTCCGGTGACTGCCTTGGTGGCGGGGGTGAAAATGGGTTCTGGCAGGGCGTCCGATTCCTTCAGACCAGTGGGAAGCGTGATGCCGCAGACCTTGCCGCTCGCCTGATACTCCTTCCAGGCTGAACCGGAAATGTATCCGCGCACGACGCACTCTACCGGGAACATCTCTGCGCGCTGAACCAGCATGGAGCGGCCGCGGAGTTGGTCGGCGTATTTGACGACGGTGGAAGGATACTGATCGACATTCGCGGTGATCAGGTGGTTGGGAACGATATCGGCCAGAAAATCGAACCAGAAAAGGGAAAGCTGGGTGAGGACTTGTCCCTTGTGTGGAATGCCCGTCGCGAGAATGTAGTCGAATGCCGATATACGGTCGGTCGCCACGAAAAGCAGTTGCTGGTCGCTGACGGTGTAGACGTCGCGAACCTTGCCGCTGGCATGAAGGTGAAGGTCGGGGAAATCAGTTTGTAGGAGAACGGGGTCGAGGAGTTCTGGGCTCATGGATGAAATTTTACAGTGAAGGAGCGAGGCGTATTCTAGCTGGTCAAAAAAATTTGTCAACGGTTCTGATCGAGATCTGGACGGCGAAGCGAATACCGCTCGCGGGAAGGATGTTGACAGCAAAGCGGATACGGGAACAGCGCGATGGGCGGGGCTTCCCAACGAGACGACGTTGTGGAAAAGCTGAGGACGGAACGTGGATAAGTGGCAGGAAGCCTGCAGCTGTCAGTCGTGTGCTTCGTTCGATCGGAGTAGCCCGTCCGGTTTGCTTGTGGTGATTCAGTGCTCAGAACCTAGCTGCCCAGCTTCTGGCGGTATGAAAGAAACGCAGTATTTCCACTGTCTCGTGCCGTACACGATAGGGGACGATGTACGGAGTGCCGTCGATCACCAGTTCTCGGGTTCCGACGATCCTTCCCGGTCGGCCCAGGAAAGGAAAGCGGCTGAGCTTTTCCACCGCGAGATCAATGGATATTTCGACCCGGGCCGCCGCCGCCGCAGGATTGTCGCGGGCTATATATTCCGTTTCCGCCTTCAGATTGGCGACGGCGGTGCGCAGCCACCTAACGCGCACGCTACGTCCACTTCGTAAGCGCCCGTCGTACTTCTTTGTCGGAGGCGAAGTCGCCTCGATCTGCCTCAGCCGAAGCTTTCATGGTTTCTTCGATCTGCCAGGTATTCAAGGACACATATTCGCGAATGGCTTCGGCGGCCACGAATGAACGGGTCCGATTGACGGCCTCAGATAGCGCGTCAAGTTGCTTCTTAAGTTTGGGGTCGAGGCGCAGCGTGAGTACAGAAGATCCTGCCATAATCTCCTGTATACATTGCAGTCATACGCACCGCTCCGTAGAGCCCTGGAAATATCGTGGGTCGGCTACGCTGTTCCGCCAAAGCGTACTGAGACCAATTTTGAGACTCCCGGCTCTTGCATGGTGACCCCGTAGAGGACCGGGGCGATGCTCATGGTTCTCTTGCTGTGCGTGATGAGCACGAACTGGGTTTGCACGCTCATTTCTTTTACCAATTCGGTGAAACGGCCGATGTTGGCTTCATCCAGCGGAGCGTCGACTTCGTCGAGGATGCAGAATGGGCTGGGTGCGTATTGGAAGATGCCGACCAGCAAGGCCAGCGCGGTGAGCGCTTTCTCTCCGCCGGAGAGCAGGAGCACGCTTTGCAGGCGCTTTCCGGGAGGAGACGCGACTACGTCAATCCCGCTCTCGGAGCTGTTGAGTTCGTCGGTCAGCTTCATGAAGGCGTGGCCGCCACCGAATAGTTTCTTGAACGTGGCCTGGAAGTTTTCGTTGATCCGCGCGAAAGCTTCTTCGAACTTCTGGCGCGAGAGTTGGTCGATCTCTTTAATGGTTGCGGTGGTGTTTTCAATCGAGGAGATCAGATCCTTCCGCTGCTCTTCAAGGAAAGCGTGGCGCTCGGCAGTCTCTTTGTATTCTTCCAACGCCATCATGTTGACCGGGCCCATGGCTTCGAGCTTGGCGCGCATGTCGCGGTAGAGTTGATCCTCGGAGGCAAGTTCGTCGCCAGCGACGGCGGTCAGGGTAGTGTCTGCGAGCAACTCGGCGCGCTCGATGCCCAGTTCATTGAGACAGGTTTCGCACATGTGCTGCGCGTCGGATTGGAGTTTGGCGGCTGCAGCCTGCAATTCTCCGCGGCGGTCGCGGGCTTGGTCAAGCAGCAGTCGGCTGTTGCGGAGCAGTTCGTCGATCTCGGTGAGGCGGGCGCGGAGTTGTTCGGTTTCGAACTGCAGTAGCCCTTCGCGCAGTTGGGCTGCATTGCGCTCGGCTTCGAAGTCCGCGGCGTGCTGCTCCAACTGTTCGTTTTCGGATTCGCGCTGCAACTTTTCGGCGGCTGCGGCCTCGATTTGTGAAGCGAGCGTGTGGACGCGCTCTCCCATTTCCGCGAAAAGGGACTCGATGCGCTGCAAAACGGCCGCGGCAGAACGGTGGCGTTCTTCGAGAGTGGCCACGCGGCTGGCGTGCTGGGAGGTGGTTTGAGTCGATTCTTCGCGTCGCTGGCGGAGGGCAGTGAGCGATTCCTGAGCGTACGCGATCAGCTGTTCGAGCTGGAGGCGGCGCTCTTCGATCGTCGCGATTTCTGAGTGACGGGCGACGATTATGTTTTCTTGTTCGGTGCGTTCTGCGGCGAGCCGCTGAAGTTCTTGCCGGGAAACATTGAGCCGATCACCGACGCGAGTCATTTCGGAATCGAGTTGCTGCAGCATGTGGCCCGACGTCATGGCCTGATGCTCGGCTTCACGCTTCTCGTTTTCGAGGCGATCCAGCAGGGAAGAGAAATCCTTGATTTCGCGGCCGAGGGTGAGCACGCGCATCTCTTCATCGCGTAAGGCGCGTTCGAGATCATCGAGTTGGCGCATGACTTCGCGCAGCTCACGCTTCATCGAGAGCGGGCCTTCGGAGCGCTGCTTGCCGCCAGTGACGGTCACGTTGTGGAAGCACTCGCCGGACTGCGAGAGGAAGAAAGCGTCGGGGTTTTCCAGAGCCAAGCCGCGGGCCACGTCGGACCCAGGGACGATATATCCGTCGCGCAACTTCGGCAGGATGACTTCCAGAGACTTGCCGAAGCCGTCGAGGACCCGGATCGTATTTTTCAGCGGCACGATTTGCGCTGTGGGCGGTGCGCAGTGCGCAGCTTCATCGACTACGAAGGAAAACTTGGCTTGCGAATCTTCGGGATGAACGAGGAATGTGGCGCGACCGTCCACGTCGGTGCGCAGCATGCGCAGGCCTTCATCGGCGGCGTCCCAGGACTTGACGACGATGTAGTTCAATTCGTCGCGCAGGAAATCTTCGACAACGCGCTCGTAGCGCGGCTCGACTTCGAGGAAGTCGGCTAGAACGCCCACAGGAGCGAGGCCTCCGTGCATCACACCCGACTGAAAGAGGCGGCGCACGGATTCGGTGGAGTATCCGTGTTCAGCGATTACAGCTTCGAGCGATCCCTTTTTGCCGAGAGCGGTTGCGTATTCGGCGCGGAGTACGTCGAGATTGCTCTTGGCGTGGGTTTCGTCCAGCTTCTTGGATTCAATCAGGCGGCGGAGTTGGCTGATCTCCTCAGTGATCCCGGTCACACGCTGAGTTACGGTCTCGAATTCGAGAGCGAGTTGACCACGCTGTCCGCCGAAGGCTTCGACCTGGACATTGGCATTGGTGATTTCGGCTTCGAGACGGCGGGCCTCGCGATCAGCTCCGGCCAGGCGTTCTTCGGCTTGGGCCAGTTGGTTACGAAGTCGCGACGCGGAAGACACCGTATCGAAGATGGCGACGCGCGATTCTTCCTGCTGGCGCTCGATCTCAGCGAGACTTGCGGCCGCGGATGCGGCTTCCTGCTGGCAAATAACGAGATCGCTCTGGGCGGCGGCGAGCTCAGCGGCTGCATTTTCGAGGACCTGCCGATTGGATTCCCGTTCGGCTTCGAGCGAGGAGAGACGGTGGCGAGCCTGTGCCAGTTCCGCTTCCTGCGACGCGGTTCGCACTACCAACTCGGCGCAGCGTTCTTCGTTATGGCGGCGGCGGGCACGGGCGCGGTCGTCCCATGGCTGCCCGATCGGTCGCCGGA
>CAWJRY010000015.1:0-11219 GCA_963845405.1 uncultured Acidobacteriaceae bacterium
CAAATCCCCTGGGCCGCGGTTTCTGGCATGATATTTCCGATGCCGACTGGAACGACTGGCGCTGGCAGCTCAAGCATCGCATCACCAGCGCGGACCAGCTCCCAGCGTTTGATGCCCACGCTCACGCCGGAGGAATTCGCCGGCGCGAAGCTCGCGAACCACCAAGCTCGCGCTCGGCCATCACGCCGTATTTTTTCAACCTGATCGACCCGGCGGATGAAAACTGCCCGATCCGGCTTCAGGTCATTCCCAAGGGTGGCCGAGACCCAAACCGCGCCGTGGGAAATGAGCGATCCCTGCGGTGAAGACGCGCATTCGCCCGTGCCCGGACTGGTGCACCGTTATCCCGACCGCGTTTTGTTTTTGGTCACGGATCGTTGCGCGAGTTATTGCCGTTATTGCACACGCTCGCGCCTGGTGAGCAATGCGACCGGCTACGATTTCCATCCTGAATTCGACAAGCAGATTGCCTACATCGCCGCGCACCCGGAAATCCGCGACGTGCTGTTGAGCGGCGGCGACCCGCTGTTGCTGAGCGACGAGAAGCTGGAAAATCTTTAAAGCCGGCTGCGCGCGATTCTGCACGTCAATTCTTGCGCATCGGCACGCGCATCTCGGTTTTTCTGCCACAGCGCATCACGCCGGAACTGTGCGCGATGCTCAAACAGTTTCACCCGTTGTTTGTTCATAAGCGTCCATTCGAACCATCCGCGCGAGCTCACGACGGAAGTTCGCGACGCATTGGATCCCTGTCGCATAGGGCGCGACAAAGGTGGGCACTACGCCTTGATGCCGCAAATAGATACGGCCTCATCTTTCGATGAGGCCGTTTTTCTTGCAAAAGTCTGCAGGAGATTTATACGCTGAAGGAAGAGCCGCATCCGCAGGTGCTCTTCACGTTCGGATTTTCGAACTTGAAGCCAGCGCCTTCGAGAGTCTCAACATAATCGACGATGCAGCCGTTGAGATACATCACGGAAGTCGCATCGACGAAGACTTTGAGGCCGTCCATGTCAAAGGTTTTATCCATCATTCCAGCGCCATTTTCGAACTGCATGAATAGGAAAAGCCGGAGCAGCCACCACCAACGACGCCGACGCGCAAGCCGGCGGGCACCGGGCTCTGCTGGCCCATAATCTCCCTGACCTTGGCGACTGCGTTCGCAGTCAGAGTAATGGGAGCGACCTTCTTGGCACCTTCGGGAATAGCTTGGGGGACGGTCGTGTTCACGGTTGTCGTGGCCATTCGTATCTCCTTAGCACTAAAGCTGACTGATTATAGCAGATTCTTTCGCTGGACCGAATGCTTTCGCCAACCCGGGTTCATTGGCGAAGAGCCTTTCGGCGCAAAGCGCCCAAAGGACACGCGCAAAGAGCGCAAAGAAAAACCGCTACAGGTGTAGATGCTTCCCGGGGCAGGGCGGTCGCATTGAGCAGGTGCACCGGGTGCGCGGTCTTCGTAAACTGCGTTTCGGCAAACTGCATGGAATCGCTCTTCCTACAGGGGGCTTGCCAAAGGGGGCTATAATCATCTCGCATAAAGGCCTTCTCCCTCGAACGGTCGGCGGCTTCATCGCGAACCAGGGCAGGCGGAAGTTGGCTAGTGCACCGGCTTAGGACAAGCGAGGTGGCTTATGGCGCTAACGGTGGTGGCAGTGGTGTTCGGAGTTTTCGCCGTTGGTCTGATCGTCCTCTTGATTTACAAAAGCACGCTCACGATGCATGAGGATGACCAGCTGTTTCTGGATGACCACAATTCACACATGCAGGACGAGCAGACCGAACTCCTGGTCAAGGTCAACCGCCTCACCCTACCGGTGCGCGTGTTCAGCATTGGATCCGGAGTGTTTGCGCTGGTGCTGGTGGCGATGTTGATCTACCAGAAGCTGAACGAAGTGCAATAGCGCCAGGTCAGGCGCGGGTGTGCCGAGCGGGTTGGTGTCTGACGGTGCGGCATCCTCGGAACTTGAGCGTGCGGGATTATCCTGGCCCTTTGTGCGTCTGATTCAGGCCTTCGCAGGAGCTCAGCCGTGGGAATATCCCTACTTGAGGCCGGCATGAGGCCGGCTTGGGTACCTGCGGGTAAGGGCCTTTGACTGCAGAGATCGCTCAAGGATCGCGAATCTGCCCCTGGGCCAAAGTTGAGAAACTCGATTCAGGCTGTAAATTTGAAAGGATGTTTGCAAGAGCTGCCGCCTTCTCACGATCTACCTTTTGCGGCGTCTAAATCTGTTGAGAGCCTAAAACAACATCTGAAAATGACAACCGGGCAACGTTTGTGGGTAAGGCAGATTCCTAGGACGTGAGTATTCCTGTCATGCATTCTGCTTCCGCGGAAGAGACAACCGAACTCGAGGCTCCTGCCCAACCAGGGCCGGCGCCCGATCCACCCACGGATGAGAGAGAACGTCCACGGCGGCCGTGGCGCTGGATGGTGCTTGCGCTCGCGGTCCTGCTGGTGGCTGTGATCGCGTTGATTGTTAGCCGGAGTAAATCCCCTGCGACTGCGAATCGAGCGCAGTCTTCCTCTATCAATCCTGGACAAGTTCTGCGGCTTAGGGGCACGACTGAGGCGGTGCAGGCGCGGGCGATGCTGGCTCCTTTGTTAGAGGGGCAGCAGGTGGGGACGCTGACGATCGTCCACCTCACGCCGCCGGGAACGCGAGTGAAGCAGGGCGATCTGCTGGTGGAATTCGACCGGCAGGCTCAGTTGCGAGACTTCTTTGACAAGCAGGCAGAATACAGAAAACTGGTGGACCAGGTCGCGGAAGAACAGGCCAAGGAAAGCGCCGCGCGGGCCAAAGATGAGACCGAACTGAAGGCGGCGGAAGACAATCTGCGCAAGACAGAGCTGGAGATTACCAAGGCGGAGATTGTGTCGCGTATCGACGCGGAAAAGAATCAGGAAAATCTGGATGAAGCCAAGGCGACGTTCAGTCAACTGAAGGAAACATTTGACCTGAAGCGCAAGGCGGCGCTGGCGGCGATTCGCATTCTGGAGATTCAGCGCGACCGTACGCAGCAGACCATGCTGCATGCGCAGGCAAATTCCGACCTGATGCAGATTCACGCGCCGATCGATGGAGTGGTGGTGTTGAACACGATCTGGAAGCAAGGCACGATGGGCGAGGTGCAGGAGGGCGACCAGGTGCGGGCGGGTGTTCCGTTCATGCAGGTGGTAAATCCGGCGGCGATGCAGGTAAGAGTGCTGGCGAACCAGCAGGATTTCCCGAGCCTGCGCATTGGCGAGAAGGCAAGCGTGAGGCTCGATGCGTATCCGGAGCTGGTATTTCCGGCGAAGGTGGATCAACTTGCACCGATTGGCGCGGGCGGAGATTTCTCCAACCGGCTGCGGCAGTTTGCCATCATCGTATCGATCGAAGGAAACGATCCGAAGCTGATGCCGGATCTTTCGGCAGCCGTGGACGTTGAAGTGGCGAACGAGAGAGCGGCTCAGGTTCCGGGGGGAGTGCAAGGCGGATCGCAATGAGGGAACGCTTCCACAGACTTTGGATCCGGCGCAAGCTGCTGATCATCACGATCGTTGTGCTGGCGGGAAGCGGAGTTGTTCTGGGCGCGGTGCGCCTTGGACGGCGGTCGCCGACGGTTCCTACGCTGGAGGTGAAGCGTGGAGAGTTTCTGGATTCGTTGCAGTTCCGCGGTGAAATAAAGGCGCTGAAGTCGGTAACCATCAGCGCTCCGGCGGATGCGGGCGACCTGCAGATTGTGACTGTCGCGGCCGAAGGCACAACGGTGAAGCCGGGCGATGTGGTGGTGGAATTCGACAAAACAAAAACGGATCAGGATCTCGCGGTGTTCCGTTCGAGCTTGAAGTCAGCGCAAGCCACGATCGATCAGGCCAAAGCGCAGGCGCGGCTCACCGAGGAAGAAGACAAGACCGCCGTTTTGAAGGCGCGCTACGACGTGGAGGTGGCGAAGCTCGACGCCAGCAAGCAGGAGATTCTTTCAAAGATTGAAGGCGAAGAAAAGAGGCTGGTGCAAGCGGACACAGAACAGAAGCTGCGCGAAGCGGAGACAAAGCAGAAATCGGACAAGACCCTGAACAATGCAACGATTGAGAGCACGGTGCAGGCCAGCACCAAGACCAGGTTCGATGTGGAGCGTGCGGAACACGCTTTGGCGCGAATGAGTTTGCGAGCTCCGTCGGCGGGAACGATCAGCCTGTTGCAGCACTGGGGCGGATCGGGCGAGGTGCCGTACCGGGCAGGAGACCGGGCATGGCCGGGCGCAGCGATTGCTGAATTACCGGACGCCACGACACTGCGGATCACCGCGCGTGTCGACGAAACGGAGCGGGGGAGATTGGCTCTCAAACAGCCGGTGACGGTGCAGTTGAATGCGATTCCCGACCGCCAATTCACCGGTCACATCGAACAGATCGGTGCGATTGCAAGTCCGGACTTTACCGGCGGCTGGCCCTTCGCACGAAACTTCATCCTCGAAATCGTTCTCGACCAGACGGACGCGCGTTTTAAACCGGGTATTACGGGACAGGTGACCGTAGTCGTGGACCGGGCTAAGGACGCATTGACGATCCCGGCCCAGGCTCTGTTTCAGAAGTCAGGGCAGACTGTGGCGTATGTATGGAAGGGGAATCAATTTGAGGAGCGCGAGATTGAAGTGGGCCGGCGAAGCGGAGACCAAATCATGGTTGCCAAGGGACTGCGGGCTGGGGAACAAATTGCGCTGACTGATCCGACGGTGAAGGAGTAGAGAAGCTGGCGGGGAAAGCAGGTTCCTCGCTTTGCGAGGAATAACAAAGTTTTTTTTGACTGACAAGAGTTTCGTGGAATGACAGGGATCTCGGTTGGCTGAGAGCGTTCCAGGCTGAGAGTTCTAGACTGCGAGATTTTTAGATGAGAAGCAAGCGGGCAATTACGTGGTCGGTTGTGGCGGTGGTGCTCTTCGCCGTGGTGGGGGTTGTCGCCGCGGTGCGCCGGGCCGCGCCCACAACGTCCGGGGACGAACTCCCAACCAGCAAGGTGAAGCGCGGCGATCTCGACATGAAAGTGCATGCTAACGGCGAGCTCCGCGCGGTGCAATCGAAGACTCTCACGGCGCCCCCGGTCGGTGGAGGCGCACTGCAGATTACTCACGTGCTGCATACGGGCTCGGCGGTGAAGAAGGGCGATCTGGTGATCGAATTCGATCCCGCGGAACAGCGCTACAAAGTCGAGCAAAACCGCTCCGAGCTGTTGCAGGCGGAGCAGGAAATTACCAAAGCGAAGGCCGATGCCGCGGTTGTAGCCGCGCAGGATAAGGTTGCGCTGCTGAAGGCGCGCTTTGACGTGAGGCGCGCCGAACTGGACGTGCAGAAAAACGAGTTGATGAGCACGATCGACGCGCACAAAAACGATCTCGCGCTGGAGCAGGCCAAACGCGTTTTGGCGGAACTGGAACAGGACATCAAGTCGCGCAGCGCGTCGGGCCAAGCCACCATTGTGCTGGCGGAAGAGAAGCGCAACAAGGCGAAGCTGGCGATGGATCAGGCTCAGAGCAACATCGACAAAATGCGGGTAACCGCTCCCATCGATGGTTTGGTCTCGCTGAACAAGAACGAAGAGGCTATGGGCGGATTTTGCTGCTTCCCCGGCATGACGCTGCCGGAATATCGCGAAGGGGATCAGGTTGAACCGGGACGCGCCGTGGGCCAGGTACTGGATTCCAAGGAGATGGAACTGGCCGTCAAAGTCGGAGAACTCGATCGCAACAATGTGAAACAAGGACAATCGGTCGACATCGCGCTCGATGCGCTTCCCGGAGTTACGTTCCACGGCACGGTGAAGACGGTCGGCGGCAACAGCTCCCGTATGTTTTGGGATGATGACACGAGCACAAAGTTCGAGATTACGATCGCCCTTTCCGGATCAGACGTCCGACTGCGCCCGGGAATGACGGCCCAAGTTTTGATCAACGGCGATCCGCGAACGAATGTGCTGTATGTATCGCGTCAGGCGCTGTTTCTCAAGGATAACAAACGGCTGGCGTACGTGAAGAACGGGAACAGTTTTGATCCGCGGGAAGTGAAGATTCTCGCGGAGAACGAAAGCCGGGCCGCGATCGAGGGGCTCAGCGCAGGAACAGAGATTGCTTTGATCGATCCGACCGCGCCGAGAAAGCGTACGAATTCCGGGAGCGGAGCCGCTAGCGCCGGCGGAGGGACACCGTAATGTCGACAGTGGTCTCGACGGTTCCGGTGCGCGTGCGGCACGGCTACCAGCAGTGGCTGCCGGATATGCAACTCGGCTTGCAGAACCTGCTGCTGCACCGCTTGCGCAGCCTGCTCACGATGCTGGGGATGATTTTTGGCGTGGCTGCGGTGGTTTCGATGCTGTCGATCGGTGCGGGCGCGCGACAAAAGGTGATGGCGCTGATTGAGCAGATGGGGGTCCATAACCTGATTGTGGAAGCAAAGGAAACGCTGGAGTGGCAGGCACATTCGAAGATGCGGAAGATTTCACCGGGACTGACATTCCAGGACTACCGCGTGATTCGTGATGATGTCCCTGAGATTGTGGCGTCGACGCCGAGAAAGCGGCTGACGCTGTCGAAGACCATTCCGAAGTCGCAACAGGAACCGCCGATTGTGTACGGAGTGAATCCGAGCTACCTGAATATTGCCGGGCTGCACGTGCTGCAAGGGAGATTCTTCAACGAAGACGAAGAGACCCGCGGCGCGGCAGTGTGTGTTCTGGGCGCGGCGGCGCAGTCGAGCATGTTCGGATCGTCGAATTCCATTGGGCAGTTTGTGAAGGCTAACGAGCAGTGGTTCCGCGTGATCGGCGTGGCTTCGCCGCAACTGAGTTCGCAAACCGAAGTCGCAGGAGTACCGACGGCCGACCTCAACAACACCATGTATGTGCCGCTGAATTCCGCGATATTGCGCATGGAGGATTCATACAGCGACGTGCGCGATGAGATTGACGGAATTTATCTGAATATCCGCGATGGGGCGGACATGGGTGCGGTGGCGCAGGTAGTGCGGGCGATTTTGGATTCGTCGCATCACTCGGCGGGAGATTTCAGCGTGATCGTGCCGGCGGAACTACTTGCCGAACAGAAACGCACGGAGCGGCTGTTCAACGCAGTGATGGTGGCGATTGCGTCCATTTCGCTGCTGGTGGGCGGGATTGGAATCATGAACATCATGCTGGCCAGCATCCTGGAGCGGACGCGGGAGATCGGTGTAAGGCGGGCGGTGGGAGCGCGGCAGAGCGACATTATCCGGCAGTTTGTGGTGGAGGCAATGCTGATCTCGTTTGTCGGCGGGACCTTCGGCATTGTGTTTGGCATGGTGATGTCGCGGCTGATCGCATTGCTGGCAGGGTGGTCAACCATCGTGACCGTGAGTTCGATTCTGCTCGCGTTTATCGTTTCGATTTCTGTGGGACTGGTATTCGGGATTTATCCAGCTGTCAAGGCCGCGCGACTGGATCCAGTGGAAGCGATTCGCTGGGAGTAGGCACGGGCCGCGGATTTTTCACGGTCAAGACAGAGATACCAAGACTCTCTTTTTGCAGGAGAGCTTTCGCAGCGCAGGTTTCGCAATACAAGCCACCATCATTGCTGGAGGAAGAAATGCAAGAATTTCGCTCAGGAATATTTCTTTGCCTTGTGTCGCTGTCTTCCCTGCTCTGTATGCTTTTCGCGGCGACAGCCTCAGCCCAGAGGGGCGAAAGCTATCACGACCTGCTGACGGCGCAGGTGCAATCGGACAAACTGGCAGCACCGGAGCACTTGCGGAATTATGTCGTAGAGGGAAAGCTGCGGCTCAGCCTCCGGGACGCAGTGGTGCTGACGCTGGAGAATAACAGCCTGGTACGGATTCAGGAGACAGCAGTCGAGTCGTCGAAGTTTTCGCTGCTTGGCGCACACGCGCCGTTCGATCCGCTGCTGACTAGTTCTTACAACATCAACAGTTCGACGTTTCCGCCTTCGAGCGCTCTCCAGGGAGTTGGAACTGCGCCTGTCAACAACACGAGCCAGACTGCGCAGTTCAACTATTCGCAGACTTTTGAGACCGGAACGAATGTGCAAGCAGGCTTCAGCAGCAACAATAACTTCACTAACAACTCGTTCTTGTTTTTGAATCCCGCGATCGCGTCGTCTCTGAATTTTCAGTTTACCCAGCCTCTCCTCAGAAACGGGTGGTTTTTTGCGAACCGGGCTCCACTGATTATTGCGCGGCGCAGCCTGGAGCAGTCTCGGGCAAGCTTTGACGCGGAAGTGAGCAACAACATATTGCAAGCCGCGGGAACTTATTGGGCTGTGGTGGAGGCGCGGGGAAGTCTGGACGTTGCGAAGCAATCACAGGATGCCGCGGAGGCTTCGTACAAACGTGACAAGCGCGCTCTCGAACTGGGAGCACTGCCGCCGCTCGACATCTACCGTTCGGAATCGGAAGTCGCGTCGCGGCGGGTCGCCGTGATTCAGGCCGAATATGCGCTCAAGCAAGCGGAAGATACGCTGCGCATGATCATTGGCGCGGACCAGGATCCGAATTTTCAAGCGCTCGATCTTGAACTCACCGAGGCTCCGGAGCCTGCGGGCGAATTGCGCACGATTGATACCGCGACAGCATTGCAGCAGGCGTTGACCAAGCGTCCGGAGTTTGAAGTGGCGCGGGCGGCGCTGGCCATTGACGATACACGAATTCGCCTGGCGCACAATCATCTGCTGCCCGAGCTTGACTTGACCGGACTGTATGCCAGTAACGGCGTCGGTGGAACGCAATTCAACAGCCTGGCCCAGAAGGTTACGACCTCGTCCGTGAACCAGCTCTTTGGGTTTGGATATCCGACTTATGGGGCGCAATTGTCGGTCAGTCTGCCGCTGAAGAATCGCGCGGCCAAAGCAGAGATGGGCGGCGCGCTGGTTTCGCGGCGCAGTGATTTGTACAGCGAACGACAACTGCGGGAACAGGTCATGCTCGACGTGAGCAACGCCGTGCATCAACTGGAGCAGGCCAAGTTGAGCATTGCCGCGGGCAAGGAAGCCGTGGACCTGGCTATGAAAAATACCGCGGCCGAACAACGCAAGTACGAACTTGGGCCAGGGACGATTTTCCTGGTCCTCGAGGCCCAGACCGAACTTGCGGCCGCGCAACAGAGCCTGTTGCAAGCCGAAGTAGGCTACCAGCTTGCTGTGGCCGGCGTGGACCATGCCACCGGGCAATTGCTGGAACCTTACAACGTGCAGATTGCGGATTTGACACGGTAGGGCGCGAGACTGGTACGCGGAAGCCGTCAAGCTTCGCCTCTACCGGACAGCCGAAGGCGGCCGTCCCCACATGGGCCTAGATCTTTTACCGCGGTACGCGTTTACTTGCTGTCCTCAACTGCAATACACTGCTCAGTCCTGCATCCACCTCACAGTTATTTCTCGGAGGAAGAGATGAAGTCTCGCTGCCGAGTTATTCTCGCCTGCCTCGCTGCGGTCATATTCTGCCTGCCGACGCTGTCGCGCGCTCAGGGCGAAGACAAGGCCGAACGCGTCCTGTTTAATACCAAAGTCTTTACGGGAGTACCGGAGCATCCTTATGCCGAGGCGGTCGCGGTGCGCGGCGACAAAATTGTGGCGGTGGGAAATATTGCCGATGTGAGTCAAGCCGCGGGAAAAAACGCGGAAAGAATCGATCTACATGGGAAGTCCCTGCTTCCGGGACTCATTGATAGTCATGCGCATCCCATTGATGGAGGCGTGACGCTGGTTTCGGCAGATGTGAGTGATCAGGGAATCGAATCCGTGGACGCGCTCGTGCAGTTTGCAGCAGAAGCCAGGAAATCCGGGAAGGGTATGCGTAATGATTTACTCTGCGTCAGCGGCCTGCCTTTGAGATTCTGGTCCAAGCCAGACGAACTGAACGTGCACTTCAGCAGCGGCGAGTATGCCAGCGTGCCGGTTTTTCTTGAAGGGATGGACGGACACACGGGTTGGGCAAATCGCGTACTGCTCAAGCGTGCCGGGATTACGAAGGATTTTCTCGCGCATCTCCCCGCGGCGGAACGCGCGTATTACGGAGTCGACAAAGATGGAGAGCCAACCGGATTCGCCGTCGATACCGGCTTGGAAAAAGTGCAAGCCATCATTCCCGGCCCCTCGAAAGAAACGTTGCTGGATGGGGGACGGGCAGCGGTTCACTATCTGAACAGCCTTGGCATCACGGCGTGGGTGGATGCAGCTGCCAGCAATTCGATTCTGGCAACCTACAAGACACTCGCTGATCGAGGGGAGCTAAGCGCGCACGTTGCGGCGTTTCCGGTGGTCAACCCGCGCAACGACCCAGCAAAAGAACTGGAGGCAGTGCAGAAACTTCGGGAGGAGTATGAGGGCACACCGAATCTGACGATCCCCGGCATCAAGGTCTTCGCCGACGGCGTGCTGGAGTATCCGTCGCAGACCGCGTCGCTCACCAAACCTTACCGGAACTCCGGCAGGCCAGGAGATTTATTGTTCGAGCCGGTTCGCTTTGCAGAACTGGCAACAATGGCGGACAAGCAGGGGTTGATCGTGCATGTACACGCGCTCGGGGATCGGGCAGTGAAAGAGGCATTGAATGGTATTGCAGCGGCGCGCAAGGCAAATGGAGATAGCGGGCTTCCCGATACGCTGACGCATATCCAGTTGGCCGACCCTGAGGATTTTCCGCGCTTCAGGCAATTGGGCGTAATCGCGGCACTGCAACTGCTGTGGGCCAGTGCGGAAGTGGATACGATTGAGATTGTGAAACCGTACATTGATCCTGAGCTGTATCGATGGCAGTATCCGGCCCGTTCGTTGCTCGATGCGGGCGCAACGATCTCGGGGGCGAGCGACTGGCCGGTCTCCAGTCCCAACGTGTTTCTCGCCATGTATCAAGCCGAGACCCGCAAGGGGCCGGAGGGTGTTCTGGATGCTGCGCAGTGCATGCCGCGCGCGGCGATGTTGTTTGCTTATACGCGAAACTCGGCGCGCGCGTTGAACCAGCAGACTACGATTGGATCGATCGCTCCGGGAATGCAGGCCGATATGGTGCTCGTGGACCGGGATGTGCTCACAGTTTCACCCGAGGAATTACGGGATACGAAAGTTCTGTGGACGATGATGGGAGGAGCTACGGTTTATCGCGCTCCGTAGAATGCGGGCTCATTGTTTCGCCTGTTGCTATGTGTAGAATATTGGTGTGCCGGGATGGTGGAATTGGCAGACACACTAGCCTTA
>CAWJRY010000016.1:0-301467 GCA_963845405.1 uncultured Acidobacteriaceae bacterium
AGTTCAGTTGGTTAAAGCGACTGTTACTTTGGAGGACGCGAGTTCGCCACAATATGTGGCATTCAGGATTTTCATTGTCATGGTTTTCATGCGGAAAATCTAGGACGTGCGCGAGTCTCAAGACAGCCGGAGGTTTTTAATGAAGCGCGAGCGACTCCGTCAGCGATACTCGGGTTGATGAGCAATTCAAGGAGAGTAACGTTTGAAAGATCGACTTTATAGTCTTCCGCTTCGTATCGAATCAAGGGAGAACTGAAAATTCCACTCTTGGCGCACAGTCTCTTTTGGTGAGCTCCGCCATCCGTGAGACCAGCGCAAGACGAATTCTTGGGTCCGCTCAGCTTCCGTTTCTTCAAAAACAACAGATATGCACCTGAGCCCTTGCGGTTGATCAAAGACCAGACGAATCGTCTGACTTCCCGGAATTGCCGCACGCCAGCCTCGCGAATCCCCTGAGACCAAGGATGCCTCGACCGGAAAGTCCTTGTCTTCGACGTGACTTCCGCTACGGCCGCACGCTCTGTGTCTAGCCACCCTGGTCCGTGGGTTCGGATACTGGGAGTCGGGGTGATGAGACGTTTTCGCACATGGTCAGTCTCCTCTTCAGGAGCGTCATTCTCTGTCCGACATCGACAGCTTTAGGCCGCGCTGCCCGACTCCTTGCTTCGAGGCTGTCGATACAGGGATCACAGCGCGGATTAGCGTGCCATTTACGTCCGATTTCGACGTTCAACGTCCACCCATTCGCACAATCGTTTTCGATATCAGCAAGTCCATCCCGTTCCGCCGCTTCGTTCGATAAACAGATAAACAGCGACCTACAGTGAATCGTTGGCGGTTCGTACAGCGTGTTGTGGATAGTATTCGCCCGCCCTTGGCAATATTGTTGAATTCGGGCGTCCTTATCATTCCTGACCTGCTTCTTCTCGGTTGGAATCGACGTCGGTTGGCGATCCGCGACTCTCCAATCACTACAAGCTACCAGTCGCGTGAGTTCACCTCATTGCGACTTTGAATGGCGCGAATTCGCGCAGAAGGATTTTGCAATGAGATTGAAAGCAGGAATATTAGCCGTGCTGGCAGCTACTTGCTTGGCAAGCACTATGGCGATCGCGGCGGAAGAACCGTCGGAGCAAGTGAAACGGATGGATGCCGCTGCAACAGTTCTGGACGAAATCATGGGGACCCGGACAAGGGTTTGAGGAACTTCTTGACTCCGCGAAGTGCGTCGCGGTCATACCCTCGATGATCAAAATCGGTTTTGTCTTCGGAGGTCGGCACGGGAGAGGAATCGCCGTCTGCCGCACCAAGTCGGGATGGACGCGCCTGCGCCCTTCTCTGTCACCGGAGGTAGTTGGGGTTTGCAATCGGCGGATAAGCGATTGACGTGGTCATGCGTGTGATAAATGACCATGGCATGGGGAGAATGCTCTCCAGCAAATTCAAAATCGGCGCAGACGCTTCCGCTGCCGCAGGGCCCGTTGGGCGGCATGTGGAAGGCGAGACCGATTGGAAGATGCGCGCCGAGGTGCTCACCTATTCCAGGGCTCGCGGCATTTTTGCCGGCGTCAGGTGAACGGCGCGTCGATCACACAGGACAAAGACGGGACCCGCATCCTGTACGGGCACCTGATCCCCTGATCTCAAATCCTGAAGGGGCAGTGAAAGCACCCGAAGGTTCACACACATTCCTGGCGGCCGCTAAAAAGTATGGTGCTGAGGCAGGCGTTACCGAAGCTTGGCCCGCCGGACTGCAGGGAAAAAACCGGCCCACAGAATGAGGCGCTGAGTTCGAGAGAAGCAAAGGGCGCGATTGAAGAAAAGCTCAAAAGCGAACCCGGCCTGGCAAGCAAGGACATCCAGGTGACTCTCACGGCGGATCCGGTGAAACTGTCCGGCTCTGTCGTGAGCGCAGATGAGCGTGACAAGGCGGTTCGGATCGCCAGGTCTTATGCCGGTGATCGGGAAGTCCAGGACCATTTGACGATTCAGACTCCTTAACCGTTTCAGCTATCCGGGCGTTCGGCATCGTTCGAACGCCCGGACTTTTCCATATCTTTAATCGTTAGGAGGAAATCACGATGAAAGCTGTTTATGAAACGTACTTCGACTTTCCTCTGCACCGGTTTGCTGCTTGGTGCTGGAGTACTGACGTACGCGCAGGAACCAACCGGTCTGCCGGCCCCGCCTGGAGATGGCAACACCAAAGTCAACCAACAGGATCGGAGCCAAAATGAGCCGACCGAGGACCAGCAAAAAGATAACCGTTCCATCCGCGACATCACGAGGAATATTCGACAGTCCATCGTGAAAGACAAATCGCTCTCCACCTACGCACACACAGTCAATATTATTACGCAGCATGGTCAGGTCACCTCAAGGGACCGGTGCGATCAAAGACGAAAAGTGAGGTCGAGGCTAAGGCTAATGAAATCGCCGGCGAAAGCAAGGTACCACGAATGAACATCAAACCGCAGAATGAGCCTTCGAAGAAAAAAACAAGAAGCAACAACATGGAGGAAAGAATACAGCATTTGACATCTATCGAATGGAACGAGTCCGAGAACGCGGTGGACGCATTGAAAGCCGCCAATTTTCGGAATTCAGACATTTCCGTGCTCCTTCCCGAGGGCGCCGGTACGAAGGATTTTGCTCACGAGAAAAGCACCAAGGCGCCTGAAGGCGCCACAACAGGTGCTGGAACCGGCGCGCTGCTCGGCGGCGGTTTGGGCTGGCTGCTCGGTATCGGCGCCCTCGCCATTCCGGGACTGGGGCCGTTCATAGCCGCCGGGCCTATTATGGCGGCCCTTGCAGGCGCGGGAGTCGGCGGAGCCGTCGGCGGGTTCACGGGTGCCTTGATCGGCATGGGCATCCCGGAGTACCAAGCCAAGCGCTACGAAGGCCACATTAAAGATGCGGAATTCTTCTGTCCGTTCACTCCGACGATTCAACCTGGACGAAGAAAGCCAAGGAAATTCCGGAGCACACCGGTGCTCAAGATGTTTCCTCGACCGGTGGGGCCACCCCCGAGAAGCGTGATAACGCGCGTATCGGCGAAGTGGCTTGACCCAACCCCGCAGACCTTGTGCGCGACCTTAAGTCTGCACTTCTTATCAATCGTCACTCCGCACCATCGCGGAACAACAAAATAAAAAAGGAGAACTCACAATGACAGATAACGCAGAAAAGAATCAGGGCCACAACCAAGAACAATCCGGACAACAGCAGGAGAAACATCCGCAGGACATTTCAAAGAAAAATCCTTCTCAGGATAGCAATAAGGAGCAGGGCAACAAGCAGGGGCAACAGGATCAGGGCGGCCAGCGCCGCGTCTCCTAGATCCTGAAAGTCTGAATAGCGCACCGGCCTCGATTGACCGGGGCCTCAATTTCATTCGAACTCATCGAACATTAGCCGTTTCTGGAGGAAACATGTCAACCGAGAATCTGAAAAAACTGTATGTGGCCGAGTTAAAGGATCTGTTTAGCGCAGAAAGTCAGATGCTGAAAGCGCTCCCGAAAATGGCCAAGGCTGCGTCCGCGGAAGAACTCCGGGCCGGCTTCGAAAAGCATCTGGAACAGACCAGAGGCCACGTTCAACGCCTGGAAGAGATCTTCCAATCGCTGGATGAGAGCCCTAAAGGCAAAAAGTGCGTCGGCATGGAGGGTCTTGTCAAAGAAGGCGCCGAGGTGATGGAAGAAGATTTTGACGATGCCGTATTGGACGCGGGACTGATCGGCGCGGCTCGCCGCGTGGAGCACTATGAGATGGCAGCGTACGGAGTAGTGAGCGAGCTCGCTAAGGTCCTGGGATACGCAAAGCATGCGTCGCTGCTCGAAAAGACTCTGACGGAGGAAACGCAAACCGACCAAAAACTTGCCGGGCTCGCGAACGACATCAACACTCAAGCCAACGAAGAAAGTTCTGGAGAACCCGCGGCGGGAAAGAAAACCAAGCTCGCCGCTTAGTCAAAGCGTCCAGCAATTGATTCAAAAACGAATGAAACAAGGAGGAGAAAATCGAAACGAACCATCACATAAAAAAATTAATGTACACAGTGAATGTCGGAAGTCCCGACCCCCGCTTTGGCAAGATGCTGCTAGAGCAATTCGGCGGTGCGAACGGCGAGCTGGCGATGCCATGAGTACCCAATTCAAGGCCTCAATTGTGATGATCCTGATCGCAAAGACATGCTCATGGACATTGGAACAGAAGAATTGAGCCATCTCGAAATGGTGGGCACGCTGGCACGCATGCACCTTAAGCCTATGAAAAAAAGCCGGGACGCCGCCGAGGCGGATCCCCTTATCGCGATCGCCGGCGGAGGAGGCGGGGCCTGTTCAACTCGATGGGCGACGCCTGGACCGCCGACTATCTAAAGATCACCGGGGAACTGGATGTTGATCTTCGCAGCAATATAGCCGCCGAAGGGCGGGCGAAAATCGTTTATGAACGACTGATCAACTTTTCCGATGACGCCGGAACCAAAGACGCCCTTCAATTCCTGATGACGCGCGAGATCACCCACATGAAGGCCTTCACCGCTGCGCTTGAGAGCTCGGGAAAAGATCGGTTTTCCATTGGCAAAATCCCCCCGACGCCGGGGTTGGTGGACGAGACTTCAACGACTCAACGGGCGTGGGCGATCAAGGCGAAACCGACGCTCGCGGTCCATGGAACGAGGGCGGCAAGTGGAGATTGTTGAGCCCCCCAATTAGAACAGGGGGTCGAGGCACATCAGGGAAAGTCGGTTGTCAAAGGCAGCAAACACGTCGGCGAAGAAGGCGATCAAACCAGAGTAAAGAAGTCGGCATAAGAATCAAAAACGAATAAATGAAAAGAGGAATGATCATGCAAGACAAAAATCGCAACAGTGTTTCAGAGGATCGCGTGACGGGTGCCATAGAATCCCAAACGTCCAAGATTCCGAGCTCCGGCTACCTAGCTGCAGCGTTCGGTGCCATTACTGCTTCAGCCATTCTCAAGGTGGTGGGCAAGGATGACTGGGCGTTGTTCGTGGGCCAGTGGCCGGCGGCATTTCTTCTGATGGGGGTTTACAACAAAATGGTAAAACAGCACGGCTCAGACGCATACAGCCAGGCTGCTTGAGAGCCCGGTTGAACCGAGCGTGCCTCCCCAGCTGGGGGCGCGCATCGGGCCACACCGAATTCTAAAATCGTATCGATACAAACGAACGAGCAGTTGATAACCAATAATTAAGGAGACGGATTATGTCGATTTTGGCCTGGATTGTGTTGGGTTTGATCGCTGGCTTCGTGGGCAGCAAGCTCGTCAACAAAACTGGCGAAGGGGTATTCCTGGACATCGTACTGGGAATCGTGGGTGCGGTAGTCGGAGGCTGGCTGTTCAGCATGTTCGGAGCACACGGAGTCACGGGCGTAAACGTGTATAGCCTTATTGTTGCTGTGATTGGAGCTGTACTGGTATTGGTCGTCTATCACGCCGTGCGAGGCGGACGAGCACGGGCGTAACCCTGCTGCGAAGTTGGCCGACCTCCCACCACGAGTTCTTGACGGTTATCTCGTTCGCAGCTCAGATGCGCGCAATGCAGTCGTTTTTCGTAAATGCTGGCCGTCCAATCAAATGAGGAGGCCGGCGGTTATCGGTACTCCATGACCTTGACAGCGGTCTTTGCGTCTCCATTTCGTTGAACAACCATGTAAAAAACCGAAGAGCTGTCCGGGCTTAGGCTCACGTTCCCGGCGAAGTGTTGGTCTGCCCCCGTCTAGAATCATCGCGGTGAGTGGTCAATTGTGAACATCTAGACGAGTTGGATCTTGGTGAGTACGATTGCAATCGAACGAAAACCGGCCAAGAATCTGTGAGCCGAAATGTATCCAAAAAGCCGAGAAGATGATTTTTTTATAGGCATCCAGACGCGACGCGGTTTCTGCCCAACTCTGGCAAAGGGAGTTGTTCAACAGTACTTGCGTGGGCAATCCGAGAACATCAAACCTTGCGCCTGAGCGTTTGCTGAGAATTTGCGCGCTCATCCTTCCGCAAACTTGAGATGCGGTCACCCGGTAAAGGTACCTGCAAGCCTTAGTGCTGTATCTGAAGCTGCCCTACACAGCGTCTCAACTCCCAGTTCTTCGCTCGGGGGCGCTCCAGATACAGCACTAGGACTTCCGGGTAGGGCACCATGTCAGTGAGTGCATAGATATATCCAACCTTATGAGAGTGACGCATCTGAAATAGTTCGAATATTCCAGCGAAGTTTGGATGGGATCGGGCGTTCAGGGGTGATACCAGTGATACCTAAAATGCCGAAAAACAAGCACCCAGCAGCAACGCATGCAACGATGACTAAAAGGAGCAACGATGATTAACCATATCTTTATTCAATGTGTTACAAGCGATCCACTTGATAGGACAATAGATGGAGGTGTCTGGGTTCGAATCCCACTCTCTCCGCCATCCTTTAAAAACCCTCGTAAACAAGAGAGAAATCGTCCGCGCGACCCAACACGGGCTACCTGATCCACTGGAAACTCGAAGCAATAGTCCGACGTTCCGTCCTCTTACTCGCTCGTGTAATTGATTTCCATCCGCCGGACTTGGTAACTGGAAACATACAAGACCAGCAACGCCACGGCAGCGATCCCCAGGATTGCGACTGGCGCAGATACCGGATCGGGATTCGAGACCAACAACGAAAGCAGCGGCGGCGTCCCAGGGGGCGTCGGGATATCCACGGGACACAGCGATTTCAAGTAGTAGATGACGCTGAACTTCTTGAGCAGTGCAGGCAGAAACGGATTCGCAGCCTCCCAAATCAAAATCCCTGCCGCTGGCAGAATCGGATTCCGGAACAACATTCCCGCCGCCAGGAAGAAAGCTCCATACCCCAGACAGGCCAGCGCGGTAACTCCCAGATATGCAGCTCCTTGCGCCAGGCCGTGGTTCTGGTAGAGAAAAAGATCTCGCTGGCTTGGACTGAACTGCGAAGTGAAGACGATGAACTGAAGCAGTTCACTGGTCACAAAGATGACGCAGGTTGCCAGCAAGCCCGCCAAAAATTTCCCTGCCATCAGTACATCGCGGCGAATCGGTGCAAGAAAATAAAAGTGCAGACTCTTATCCAGAATCTCTCCCCGGAACAGATTCATGAAAATTCCCAGGCAACCAAAAAAAATTGCAAGGCGTAGATAGAAAAACTGAAACACTCCGGCGTAAACCACGGAATCCTCGGGCAGGTTATTACTTTGGCTGATCGTGACGCTGACGACTTTTCCATTCTCGAGATCGAGCGCCAGAACGTTTGATCCGTCGGAGTACCGGTAATTTTCGTGAAGGAAATCCTCAAACGAGATCTGTCGAGAAGGACCGGCCTTCGTGCCCTGGCTCTGCGTCGCTAAATTCGCGGCAAGAACGACCACGTTGCGATTGTCAGGCAGTGTAAGGCTTTCCACGGTCTTGGCAGAGTCGAGAGCAAAGGAGTAGCCGTGCAAGTACGACTCCTGCCGATCCTGCCGGCCATCGCGTGAGTCGCGATATGGCATTGCTACCGCTAGAGTTTCGCCATTAAGTTCCTCATGTGTCGCACCGCAATTGCACCAGTCGTTGAAGCTCTGCGTGAACGTATTAGTCGAGCCGTCGGTATAGCTTACGGTGAAAGTCTGATCGAGCACCGGCCCGTAAGCGGCGCCAGCCAGCATCTGCAATTTACCGAACCGGCCAGCTGGCAGGTGAATCAGTTGGCCCGCACCATAGACCGCATCAGGTTGATTCGGCGGGCCAAAGTTGAACTGGATGCCATTCAGGATACGGTTTTGCGTCAGCAGGTTCGAGGAATACACGTAGCCTGCACCGTCCACACCGTCGGTCTCGAAGATTGTACTGTCCGTGTAGATGCCGTTGAGGTTGTATGCCGAAGCCAGGTTCACCGGGGTGCCTGCGCCGCCAGTTCCGGTGACGGCGTTCGAAACTGGTATTGGCCGTCGGTCGGTCGAATGAAATCGGACTGGAGGCCTGCCCAGCAACGCAATCACTTCTTCGCTCGTCATGCCAGGCTTGACGGAGTGTAAGTCCTGTTCCGTCAACTTTTTCTGACTCTGGGTCGCCAGGCGGCTGCTTCGCCCACGCTCGTGCGAAACATTGATGGCTTGAGCCGTGAAGAGCAGAAGAGGCAGCAGCGCGAGAACGTAGATCCAAAGACCGCGCCGTGCGAAGAATGTCTTCTTCATTTCTAAACGGATGACAGCCTTGATCTGTGCCCACCAGAGCCTGGTCATCCCCAGCTCGGTCATCGCGTCACCTCATCGCTGCCGATCAGATATTCATAGACCGAATTCACATCGTCGTCCGCGGGCGCCACCGATTCGATTTGAATTCCGTTCAATGCAATGTGATTCAGCGCCAGATAAAAGCGGTCGGCATCCTTGGTCTTGATCAGCAGGCCATGCTCGTCGTTGTGAATGCGAACTTCGATGGTGTGCTCCGACTCCATCATCTTCGCAGCCAGATCCCTTGGCCTGTCGCATCGAATAAGAATCTGCGCAGGATGCTCCCGGATTTCGTCGCGCACACTATGGATCGGACCCTCCGCCACTACATATCCGTTACTCAACAAAATCACCTGATCCGAAAGAGCATCCACTTCGTGAAGAATATGGCTGGAAATAATCACGTAGCAACCCTCTGCCGCCGCCGCCCGAAACAGTGCAATCATTTCGGCGCGAGCCAGCGGATCGAGTCCGTTCATGGGTTCGTCCAGCACCAAAACGCGCGGGTTGTGGCACAACGCCTGCGCCAGCCGAATGCGCTGCCGCATTCCTTTGCTGTAGCCTCCGACGTTGCGGCCGGCAGCTTCAGTAAGATTCACGCGTTCAATCGCGAGCCAGGCCAGTTGGTCCGCGGTCTGCGAATCGTTCCCCGCAAGACGCAGGTAGGAAGAAACGAACTGAAATCCGGTCAGGCCTTTCGGGAACGAATCGAACTGCGTGCTGTATCCCAGGACCCTAAAAAGCTTCTCTGGCTCCCCGGGATCGAGACCGAGCACGCTGATCCGTCCGCGTGTTGGCCGCACCAGCCCGGTCATCAAATTCATCAGTGTAGTTTTCCCCGAACCGTTGGGACCAACCAGGCTGGTCACCCCGGGAGGAATCGAAAGATTGACGCGGTTGACTCCGAGGATCTCGTTGTAGAACTTCGAAACGTCTTCGAACACAATGCGGTCGTTCGTGGTCAACGCGCTCACTTGACCACCTCATAGGCTCGGACCTTGCGCACGAGCAGCGCCAGACAAAGCGCGCAATAGATCAACAGCGCGATCCATGCCTCGGAAGGTGTGATCAAGGCTTCATTCTGCACCCGGAACAACGAAGTCCACACCACTCCCATCAGGAAGCTGATGTCGAAGAAGCGGCCAGACCCGGTGTGTAACACTGCATTCACGGCCTGCCCGAAGCCGGCGCCGAAAAACAGCACCGCCAGCAATAGCGCGCCTGCAACGATTCTCCATTTCACCCATGCCGACAGCGCCATGGCGAGCAGCGACAGAACGGCGATCCAGATCAATGATGAGAGCACCATGCTCCCGGCGATCCAGAGATGATTCCACGTCCAATCGGCGCCGGCCAGGCTCGACTGCACGGTGAACAGAACGAGTCCGGGTATCCATGTGATCTGCGAAAGCACAATGGCCAGCACGGAGGCCTTGCCGAGAATGTATTCCGCCCGTGAGAATGGCCGGCAAAGGTAGAGTGGCAACGCGCCATTCGCCAGGTCTGGCGAAATCAGTCCAGGCCCAATGAATGCGGTAAGCACAAACGCCAGCACACCCTGCACCGTCATGAACGCAAGAAAAAACTTGCTGTCGATATTGATGAACGATCCGTTGATCCCGCCGAATCTCTCCAGAAAGCTTAGATTGTGCGCTACGTAGATCATCAACAGGCAGCCCAGCGGATAGAAAAAGCACAACACAAAGAGCGCCGTCTGTAGCTTCGATCGAAAAAGCTTTTGCCGGGAATAGCGAAACAAAACCAGGCTTCGCGACCACGCCGGAGTGAGTGCCCCTGAGTACGATGTGTAAGTGCGCCGGTAGACAGCCATTTCAGCTCCCCATCGCTTTCAGGAAAATGTCTTCCAGAGTGTCACGCCGGAAGTTGAGCCGCCGGATGCGCACTTCTCGTTCCGCGGCGAGGCGATAGATATCGCGAACCTCGACTCCATCGGCAAGAATCATCTTCAGCCGGTTCGCCGTCACCGCGCACTCGCACCCCAGCTTTTCAATCGCCTCCGTAAAATCGCCGTTGGCCCCGTATGTCTCCAGCTCCAGGAATCTCTGGTTGGCCTTGCGCTCTTCTTCCAGATTCGAATAATGCGCAATCCGCCCCTTATTCAGGATCAGCACTTCTTCGCAAGTGTCTTCCACGTCGCGCAGCAGATGCGAGCACAGCACGATCTGCAGTTGCTTGCTGTCGCGAATGTCGCGGATCATCCGGATCATCCGCTGCCGCGCCGAAGGATCGAGGCCATTCGTCGGCTCGTCGAGAATGAGCAACTTCGGTCCATGCGCGATCGCCTGAGCCAGTTTCGCCAGTTGCTTCATGCCCAGCGAATACGTGCCCAACTCGCGATAGCGCGCCTCCGCCAGCCCCACCTGAAATAACGCCTCGTGCGCTCGCTCCAGAGCCGCTGCCGGAGGCAAGCCGCAGAGCTCGGCCATCATCTGCACAAACGAAACCGCGCTCATCTTCGAAATGAACGCGTCATTCTCGGGCATGTAGCCGACCAGGCTCCGGATTTGCCGCGTCTCCGTCCGAATGTCGGCTCCCAGCACGCGGGCAGATCCGGAGGATGGCTTGTAGAAACCGAGAAGGGTATTGATCAGCGTAGACTTGCCCGCGCCGTTGGGTCCAAGCAATCCAATCGCGCGCCCGCGCAGGGAGCAGGTCAGGTCCTTGAGAATGTCGCGATTGCCGAAACGGACGGAAAGCCCCTGCAGTTCAATCGCCGGGGTCTGCGGAGCAGCAGCAGCCTTCTGGCTCGTGCCCACTGCCGCTCCGGGTTGGATGGTCGTGCTCATGCAAAGCTAGCTGGATTACTGCGTCGGCCCGGGATGCGGTATGCCGGCTCCGAGAAACATCTCCGCCGGAAAGGGCCCGCCCTGGCCCATCGTCAGAAGAGTACCGAGATCGAAGCCCATGAAGCCAGTGTTACTTGCGACTACGATTCGTTCCGGCTCGCCATAGGCATAGATCAGGCCGGGCGCGGTATTCGCCTGCAGCGTCGTGATCGACTGTTGCTGCTGCGGTGTGAGCGTTCCAACTGCTTTGATCTGGTCCACCAGCGGTCCGACTACGGGGCCAATGTTGTGGTAGAAGATCGCCGAGAAATTCGTGTACCCGTCGGTCGGCAGAAGAGCCTGAAAAGTCTGCGAATGAGGCAGAGTATTCCCCGACTGATGGTCGCGAATCGCTCGCGACAGCGTGTTGATGTCCGGCCCCGCGATCAGATAACTGTCCACGTAGGTGTAGTCCATTTCAAAATTCGGCAGCTTCGAATTGTGAATCGTGTAGTAGGTTTGCGATCCCACTTGCTGCTGTGCCAATCGCAGCGTGCCTTCATTCTGGCTCGCCTCCCGGTTGAAACTGTCCACCAGTTTGCCGATCGTCGCCTGCAAGGTCGACGGATCATACACTTCCACGATTACCTTCCAGCGCGGTGTTGGCAGCATCGGGCCATCGAATGCGAATGTTACCTCGCCGCCCAGCGGCGCGGTGATGTCATTGAGCACGCTCACCCCGGTCTTGGCTTCGAACTCCGACAGTTTCTGCGTGAAGTCCGAGTCGCTGCTGCCGGCGATCTCAAACAGCTCTTCCACAATGCTCCGGGGATTCTTGATGACCAGAGAATTCACCATGCTCGCATTGGGTGAGATAAACTCCAGCCCGCCCATGGACGCTGGCGCAGCCAGCCATGAAGCCACGCCTCGCCGCTCAGACGAGAACGTCAACGCCGCCTGGTTTTCCGTCTTACCTCCGACTTCGCGGCGTTCCATCATCAGGTATCGCACGTCCCCTATGCCCGTGGGCAACTTGCTTCCATCATGTACGTGATCCGCGACAATTTGTTCCATGTCCGCGCAGAAGAGCCAGCCCGCGCCCTGCTGGTAGGAGTGAACCAGTTGCTGGTAGAAGGGCGTTTCAGCGAAATGACTCGGAGTGGATTGCTCCATTCGGGCCACGGTGCGTTGCAGTTCCGCCACGTCCGGAGTCGCGACTAGCATCCCATTGTTGATGTAAATCAAGAAAGCCCGGTTCGGCGACGGCGATACCGACGACAGATCATGAACAACCTGCATCGCCGCCTGGTTTCCATCACGATTGAACTGCTTCATCTCACTCTGCAGGAAGCTCTCCAGTCCGGCCCGCCGGACCCGGGCCAGTACGACCGGCGAACTATACGTCGTTCCGTTCTTCGCTACCGCGAACACGATCTCGTCGCCGAGATAACCGCTGAAGGTCTTCAACTGCTCGATTACGTCGCCGATCTTCGGACCTTTCCCTCGTTGCTGTTCTTTCCACCAGCTCCGCAGCGCCGGGCTTTGCTGTAAACGCTCCTGAAAGAGTTGGCTGGCTTCTCCGAGAGTCTCACCAAGGTTGGGAATCGCGGCATACACGGCCGTATTGTCCGGGACATAGGCCAGCAGGTCGGAACTGTAGCGCAACCCCGGCCCCGGAATCGCCTCAATCTGTTTTTGCAGAACAGCGAAGTCACCGAGCAGGGCGAGGTATTTTGCAGAATTGCGGCTCCATGCAATCTCGTTCTGGATTGGAACTTTTGCCAGGTTGCTGTTGGATGTCTCCTCGTCGCCGGCATGCAGATCGGTCGTCTGATCGCCCGCTGCTACACGAACTACGCCTTCGATCACTGCCACGCGTGAACCCTTAGTCCCATGATTGACCGAAAAAATTGTCCCTTTCACCGATACCAGGCAATCGTCAGTCGCGACATAAAGCCGTCCCGTGCGCTGCTTGGCGGCCTGCACGATGATATGTCCACCATCCAGATGAATCGTCGTTCCGCGCCACTCGCGAGCTACGGAAAGATCCGAGCGCTCGCTCATCTCGACCAGCGATCCATCCAGCAGGCGAACTACTGCGTTCGATCCCTTCGCCGTGCGGATCTCGTCGCCATTTCTGATCTGGTATCCCGCCGGAATCACGCGCACCTGATCATCGACAACCGAATACAGAGACCCATCCACATTCTGGACGGAACCCCGCACTGCATGTTGTCCGGGAAACATCCCGTTGAGCAGGCCGAATGTCGCTGCCGCTACCACTGCGACCGCCGCAGTTGCACTCATTGCCCATCGCCACACTGGAAACTTGAGAGGCGTGGTCTTCCGTTGCGACGCGAGCTGCCATACCGGCTGCATCTCGCCGTCGCGAGCCTGCTGCACGGCGTGCCGGCAGGCGACGCACTCGTGTAGATGATCTTCAAATAGCAGCCTGCGAGCCTCCGCCAGATTCTTGTCCAGATAGGCTGGAACGAGCGTCTGAAAATCCTCGCAGCTCCGCAGTTTCTGCAAGCTGAGTTCGGACGATGGCGTCGCGGAGAGCGACTTCCACACGCGCTCGCTGGCTTGGGCCACCACGCGGTCGTCCACTTGTTCGGTTCGAATCTCAGACAATAGCCGTTCGAATTTATGATCGCTCATGACCTGTCTCCTCTTTACGAAAAACCGATTACGAACTAGTCTGCGAATCCGTTTACGACCGAAGATACGGACGAAGTGCGTGCCGCAGCTGTAGCCGGGTGCGGTGTACGATCACCGCTACGCGCACCTGTGAAATACCGAGCGTTTTCGCAATCTCTCGATTGTCGAGTCCCTCAAGAAAACGCAGGGCAAAAATTTCCGCCTGCATGGGTTTTAACTCGACCATGGCGCGACTCAATGCCTGCCGCAGTCCCGATGCGTCGGCCTGCGCGGGCACGCTCGGCGCCAGGTCTGAAGAATCTTCCGGCAGCGGCACTGTCTGATCGGCTTGACGCGACCTCACCACATCGAGCGCGGCATTGATCGCTGCGCGCCGCAGATAGCTTTCAGCTTTTTCAAGCGGATCGGCATTCCGGCTTCGCCGCAACATCCGCAAGAAAACCGTCTGCAGCACGTCTTCCGCGTCCCCCGCGTTGCCCGTGATGCGATAGGCTGTGCGGAATACGAGGCGGTGGTGCAGTTCAAAGACTTGCGCGAGTTCGTCCGGAATCCCGATCGCCGGTTCCTCTAACACGCTTAGCAGGGTACGCCTCCTGTGCTTCTCTTTCACAAGTAAAGACGCCAGATAGGACGGATTATTACAGCCAGCCCGAAAAAAGTTGGCCCCGATGCCTGGACACTCCGTCGTGGAGACGACGAAGACATTCGGAGCCGGAACAGGACCTCCGGGTGAGTTTCAACTGCCTGATTCTACTGGGGCTTTCCTGAGATCTGCGGCCAACCGCGCTGTCTCAGGACTGGCGTCTCATGTGAATGGATCAGCCGGCCTTCGTGATACCGTCAAGAGGAAAAAGTCGGCAAATTGGCAGCGCTGACACTGGGCGCGAGGTTACGAAGAAAAGCAAACGATCCCTGTACAGGAAGCGAAAAACATGACGGCACTATATCAGCCGCTGGTTCGAGTCCATCTGCACGCCGCCGAAGGCGAGCTTCGAGTAGCGCATCATCGGTGCGTCGAAGGACAACAGTCGCGACGCCGCCCGAAGCGCGGCATCATGAACAATGGCCGGCGACGAGCTGCTTCCTGCTACTACCCGCCCTCGATCTCAAAACTCCAATCGCAAAGCGAACTGCATGAAGCGAGGTGTGGTCAGAGTATTCAGGTACTTGCCGAACTGCGTCGGGTCTTCTGAGAGCGAAGGCTGAGCCGAGTTGCCCACCGGCCCGCGCACGTCATAGCGCACCGAGTTGGTGGCGTTGAACGCCTGCCAACTGAACTCCAGACGTCTCTTCTCGCCAAGAGAGAAATCCTTGCTCACGCCGGTATCGATGTTGAACATGCCGTCGCCAATGACGCTGTTGCGGACCCCCGATTCGCCCGGCCACTCGGGGCGGAAAGCCGCTTCCGCCGCTGCCGGATCGGCGAAGATGTCCGGCCCAATGTCCACGCCATTGACCATGGCGTGCTTGGGATTGGACGCCACCGGGGCCGGTCCGTCCGGCTCGGCATCGCCCTCGATATTCCAGTTGGTAGCCCAGGTGAAGCCGTTGTCGACTGTGATGGGGAAACCGCTCGCCCAGCGGAAGACGCCCGAGACATGCCAGCCGCCAATCACGGCGTTGAGCAGTGGGCTGGCGGTTGCGGCCAACCTCTGCCCCTTGCCGAAGGGTAGGCGATAGACCAGGTTCGCGTTGATTTGGTTGAAGGCGTTGAAATCGGAGAGCCCGCGAAGAGACAGCGGATCCCAGGAATTGATAACAATCCCACCGCCATTCAAATCGTTGCCGGTTCCTCCAGTTCCTTCGTAAGGACCGATGCGCTCGGCCGCCGACGCCTCGTCCAACGATTTCGAGAACGTGTAGTTAAATTGTCCCTGCAGGTTTGCTCCCAGGTGGGCGTTGTAGGTCACCTGCAATGCGTTATAGTCCGAGGTCCCGATGTTGCGCCACGCGTAAAGCGAAGCGAACTGGTCGTGGAAGAAGCTGTACGGGCCGTTCACGCCGTTCGGCGTGGTCATTCCGGTGATGGAGCCGGGTACGTCCAGGAGGAACAGAGAGAAAGTTTCGTTATGCGGGTAACAGGTCCAGAGTTCATAAATATTCTGGGTTGCCGTCGGATTCGCGGGAGGAGTGCCGGCTGCACAGCCGGTACCGAGGTTGCTCTGCGTCGTAGCGCCGGCCCAGGCGGGAAACATATTTTCGAAAAATGGTACGGGCTTGATCTGGTTGACGTCTGTGCCGTTGGGCAGCGCCGCTGTGGGAGCCGCGGCCTTCGAGAGTATCGTGCCGGCCTGGAAGTACGTCGTTTTGCTGGCAGGATCCGTAGGATTCGCCGGCATGGCTAGATCGACCTGCATCGGCAGACGGCGGCCGATGCTGCCCACATAGGCAATCTGTAGCGACGATCTGGCGGTGATCTGGCGCGATACCGAGAAATTGAAGACGTGCGTGTAAGGCGTCTTTAGAGTCTGGTCCAACCCCCAGTTGATGGCAAACGCGGTATTGCTGGGGGTTACCGGGAAAGCGCCCGAGGGGGTTGGGCCGAACAAGCAACTCGGACCGTTCAAAGACGCGCACGGCGTAGGCAAGCACGAGGAGCCGGTAAGGCACGTGAAGCGCGGAGCTCCTGCGACCGTTACCACGCCAGCGGGATTTCCGAGATCGGTGGACAGACCGAAGGAGCCGTGCTGGTCGAAGCTGTTCACGATCGGAATGCCAAAGTGGTCGTACGTGATGCTATAGCCACCGCGGACCGAGAACTGGTCCTTCTTTCCAAGAATCTTCGAGACCCAACCGTCGCCCGTGTCCGGCGCCCAGGCGATGGAGATGCGCGGTGAAAAATCTTTGTGGTCCCAGTTCCAGAGGCCAGGACCGTGATTCTTGGGTCCACCCAGAACGAACGAAATCTCTCCGGCGTTGTTGGCCGGCTGGCCCTGACTCATGAGTTGGGCGGTGTGGTTGAACCAATCGGTGACATTTTGGTTGGTGCATCCACCGCCGGTGGCCTCGACGCAAGGAGCAACCTGCAATCCGTTGGTTTCGTAGGGAGGAGCTTCAAGTACCCAGCGCAAGCCGTACGTGACTGTCATGCGCGGCGTCATCCGCCACGTATCTTGTCCGTAGAACTCATAGTCATTGACCGCATAGCGCCGGTCGATCGGCGCACCCTGCTGCAGAGCACTGCCACTGCGCGTGAAGTTATAAATGCCGTCGCCCTCGGGGAAGATGCCCAGCAGAATAGTAGCTGCGCTGTCATAGTTCGGGCCGAAGTTGCCGTCCACTGCCGGATAGCCGTTGCCAGCTGGATCGAGAGGGCTGGGCGTGTTGGCGATTCCCCCCGTGTTGAGGTAGACCGCGTTCGTCTGCACGTCAGAGAAGGAATTCTGGAAGCTGATGCTGTTGTTGCGAATCAGAAACAAATCGGTGCCAAATTCAAAAGTGTGATTTTTTCGAGTCCAGTTCAAAGTATCCGTGAACTGATTGACAGGCACAAAACGCGTCGTTGAGCGATTGAAAGGAACAAGGTCGGTGAGGCCGTTCAAAAACACTCCCGGATACGGAGATGTGCCCCCGTCCTGCAGTCCCTGGCGAACATAGCCCCAGTGAAAATTATTGATGAGTTGGGGCGAGAGCAGCGAAGTGAGTCCGACGGTTACACCCTTGCTGTCGTCCAGATGAAGTGTCGCCGCGGGCTGGCCTGGGAATTGCTGATCTCCTGGCGTTTTGATATTTTCCGTTTGTCCGCGGAAAAAAAGGCTTTGCGAGCCGCTACTCGTGATGTGCCAGTCCAGTCGGGTCAGGTACGTATTCCAGGTCGAGTCCGCGTTCGAGGAAAAACGGTAGCCGAGGATGTTCGAACCATCTCCGGCATTTTCGTTGGGAGTTTCGTACTGATTGAGGACGGCCTCAATCCCCGGACTGGGACCGATCCCGAGCGGATCCATTCCGGTGATTTGGCTCGGCCCAAGCGCATAATAGCCCGGTTGCACGCCGCTGACGCCATTGACCGTGCCGCCGGGACAATCCGCTGTGTCCAGACTGCCGTCTGAATTCCGCTGACATAAGTACACCAGATCGCCCGCCCGCAAGGACGCGCTGGGTACGTCACGCAAGACGCTCGTGCCCTTCGCTTGCCGGAACCCTTCGTAATTGGCGAAGAAGAAGAGCCGGTTCTTAACGATCGGACCGCCGACAGCAACACCAAACACGTTGTAGAGGAGCTTAGGCGCGACGTTGGCCTCGCCATTGTCTAGCTGGGATCCTTTCAAGAACGGGTCGTTGGCGCTGAAAATAGTATTCCGGTTGTACTCGTAGGCCGAACCGTGAAAGGCGTTGGTGCCGCTCTTGGTCACCAGAGCGACCTGAGCGCCGCTGGAATAACCAGAGTCTGCATTGGCGTTGGCGGTAGTGACCCTGAATTCTTCGACCGAGTCGGGAGGCACATTCAGCACGCTCGTAAAAGCGTACCCATTGTTCTGGTCATTGACCCCGATTCCGTCGAGCGTAACGTTGGACTGGTCGCTGCGCACACCGTTTACCGCGCCGCTTCGCGTGTCGGTCGTGGAATCCACCTGATCGCCCATGTACGACACACCCGGTTGCAGGCTCAGCAGCTCAACCACGTTGCGGGCGGCGATAGGCAATTCCGCGATTTGGTCTTGCTCGACGGTGTTGCCGAGCGACGCGTCCGTTCGATTGATGAGGGGTGCTTCGCCTTCGACCGTTACTGTTTGCGCCACGCCCGCAACCTGCAACTGAATGTGTATGGTGGAGGGAGTGCTGACAACCAGCGTGACTTTCGCAATCACATATGGTGCAAAGCCGCTACCCGCTGCCTCTAACCGGTAATCGCCCGGAGGCACATCCAGAAACTGATAGAGGCCGGCGCCATTGCTTGTGGTCGTCCGCTGGAACCCGGTCGCCGGAGAGGTCAAAGTAATCTTTGCGTCGGCAACTTTCGCGCCGGATGGGTCAGAGACGCTGCCATTCAGCAGGCTGGTGGATTGCGCCGCTGCCAACGAGGCCAGCAATGCCAGCAGTGCGAACACACAAATTGCGCGCGTTGCTCCCTGCTCGCATCGAATGCCAAACCGGTACCACAGTTCGTGTCCTCTGCTGCTCTCTGGCTCCTGGATTCGCATCATCGATATAGCCTCCGCGGAAGCAACGCTCGCCGCACCTACGTGAGAAAAGACACGTATGCCCTTGCTGCGCTGTTTGCGCCTTTCAGTTTCTGTACTGATTTCTGGATAAGACTCAACACTTCCCGCACGAATGCCGCGGATTATACCTGAAGAGCGCGAAAGCAATCATGCAGAAAAGCGTGCTCACGGGACCGTTTTTTGGCGAAACCACGAAGCGCCTTTGTTATGTCTGGGAATCTCGAATCGGCACACGGCCCACTACCGGAAAACGGATGGCCAATGCGATCAGAATCTACGCCCGTTCTGAAGTGTGCTCAGACATACTGACAATGTCGCGACATCGAGAAGCCCAAGACGAGGAACTGAAGAATGATCTCCCCAATCACAGATCCGCGCATCGACGTTCTCCTGGTCGATGACAGCCCGCACTATATCCGTCTGCTCCAGGAGACCTTCCGCGAGGTCAATGCACACGTTCGTTTCCACGTGGCAAGCGATGGCTTAGAGGCGATGGCGTTCTTGAGACGCGAAGGAGAGGTCAACCTCCACGCTCCCCGGCCTGATCTCATACTGCTCGACTTGGGAATGCCAAAAATGGATGGCCGCGAAGTTCTCGCCGAGATAAAGAAAGATCACGACTTGAAATCGATCCCGACCCTGGTCTTGACCACTTCCGAAATGGGGGAGGACATTGAGAGCAGCTATAAGCTCCATGCCAACTCTTTCATCCAGAAGCCACTGCGGCTCGAGGAACTAGACGGGCTGCTCAAGAGCATCAACGATTTCTGGTTCACCCAGTCCAAGTTGCACAGTCTGGAAAATTGACCTGGGCGATGAGGCGCGACACGTGGGTTCGGAGGCCGAACAGGCTTAGGTTCTTTTCTTGGGGAAAGCGTTGCTGCCGGCACGCAGTGCCATGTCCCGCGCGGCCCGCAGTTGTGTGACCGGATCGCCGCTGGGATGAAACTCCATGGCAACCATTCCGGTGTAATTCAACTCGGCAAGTTTGCGGAAGATATTTTCGTAATTAATCTCGCCCGTGCCCGGCTCATGACGTCCGGGAACGTCGGCAATGTGCACGAGGGCCAGATGCGGGATGCACTTCTCCAACTTCGCGATCAGATTTCCCGCGGCAATTTGTTCATGATAAAAGTCGTAGAGTAATTTCACCTGTGGATGATCGACGGCCTCGACAACTTCGAGCGCTTCAACGATCTGGGTCAGATAATATTGCGGGTTTTCCTCGGGATCGATGGTCTCAAGCAAGAGTCGTACCGGCTGGCCGTTGATGGATTTGCCTTCCACCACCGCAGCGGCCGCTTTCAAACTGTCGATACAACTCTGATGCTGCACCTCACGCGGCATTCCCGGAACCCGATTGCCCGAGAGCAGGATTATCGCCGGACATGCGATCTGCTCCATGATCGGGAGCGTTCGGCGCAGGTCAGCCAGTAACTCCCCGCGCTGATCGGGAACGCTGACCCCATGCTTCAATCCAGCGGTGCAATCGAACGTGATACCGAGTTCCTTGCGCTTGGCATTGGCGCGCTTGAAATCGGCCTCGGTCCACTTATCGTATTCACCAACTAACTCCACATTGCGATATCCGGCTTCAGCGACTTTTTCCAGGCGCTGTTCAAATGGCAGGTCGTTGAAGACCGTCCAAAGCATGACTGACAGCTTGAAGGGCGCACTGGATAAGTCTTTTTTTTCGGTGGAGGGTAGCTTTGCGGCAAACAGATCGGATGTCTGGGCGAGGCCGCAAGCGCCTACCACCGTTCCCGCGAGTGTCTGAGCGAATTTTCTTCGGTTCATCGGTCACCTGTTGATGGTTCAGCCAGCGCCCGTACGGCTCCGGTGGAGATTCCGCCATCCACTAACAAGGTTTGTCCGGTTACGTAGCGGCTGGATTCTGCCGCCAGAAAAACAACTGCCGCATCGAGATCGCGAAACTCGCCCGGCCGTTTGATCGGAATTCGATCGCGGAGATATTCAACCCATTCTTTATTCTCATACAGCGCCTTGTTTTGATCGGTGCGGAACCAGCCTGGGGCAAGGCAATTAACAGTGATGCCGTATTTGCCCCAGTCATCGGCGAGGCTCATGGTTAACTGCTTGATGCCTCCACGGCTTGCGCCGTAGGGCGCCAGGCCGGCATAACCCGCGACGCTCGTGACCGAGCCGATATTAATGATCCGGCCGTAACTTCGCGGAATCATGCGGCGCGCAACTTCCTGAGCCACGAAGAAACTGCCACGCAGATTGGTTTCGAGAATGAGGTTCCAGTCGTCCCAGGTGACATCCAGCGCAGGTTTGCGGACGTTGCACCCGGCATTGTTCACCAGAATATCGAGATGTCCGTAAAATTCTTCAGCCGCGGCCGCCATACGCCGAATGCTCTCCAGATTGCGGACGTCGAGTTCCGTCGACAGCACGCGGCGGCCAGACGCCTTGATCTCAGCTTCGAAGGCGGAGAGACTGCGGAGATCGCGACTGGTGATCACGACGTCTGCTCCCGCTCTTGCCAGAGCGCGGGCCATGTGTTGTCCCAGGCCGCGGCTTGCGCCGGTGATAATCGAAACTCGCCCGCTGAGATCGAAGAGTTCGTTCGTCATAGACTCCTGATTCACGGATTCCTGATTCACTCCGGCGCGCCCGGTGTAAGCACCACCTTCATCAGATTCGGCTCGCGGGAGTGAAGGCGCTCAAACCAGCGCGGTCCATCTTCGAGTGGAGCGATAGCAGTAATCAGCGGCTTGACCTGAATTTGCCCACTCGCGACAAGATCGATCGCTTGCGGATACTCGCCCGCGGAAGCGCAGGAACCCTGCAGCCGTATCTGACGCGTCACTACTTTCTGCAAAGGCAAGGTGACATCCGGGGAAATGTTGCCCACCAGTGTGACGACGCCTCCCTTGCGAACGCAATCGACGGCGCCGGATACGGTCTCATTGATTCCTACGGCTTCGATCGCGAGATCCACGCCACGGCCGCCGGTGATTTCCGAAATTTGCGAGCGCAACTCCGTTCCGCTCGCCAGCAGAACTTCGCTCGCCCCGAGATGAGTGGCGAACTTGAGCCGGGACGCATCGATATCAGCCACGAACACACGCGCGCAACCGGCTGCGCGAAGCGCCTGCAACGTTAGCAGGCCGATCATGCCCGCGCCAAGCACAAGAGCCGTCTGCCCAGGAACGATCAGTGAGAGCGAAACAGCGTGCAGAGCCACAGAGACAGCCTCAAGCATCGCCGCCTCGGAGAACGACAAATTTTCCGGTAGGCGGTAGCATATGCGCTCCGGCACTGCGATGTACTCCGCAAAAGCCCCGGCGCGACGGTAGTCTCCGCAGGAAACGCCGAGTACCTCGCGGTGGTCGCAGAGATTGATTTCTCCACGCTGGCAATAGTCGCAAGCACCACAAGAGACGGTTGAATCGAAAGTTACGCGATCGCCGGCCGAGAATTGTTGGACCCCCGCGCCGAGCGCGGCTACGGTTCCTGCTGCTTCGTGTCCCATCACAATCGGCGGAATGCGGCGGCCTGAAGATCCGTCATAGCCATGCACATCGCTGCCGCAAATGCCGCAGGCCGCGACGCGGACGAGGATTTCTCCCGGCCCCGGAGTGGGCGATGGAAGTTCCGTGATCTCCAGATGACGATAACTCGAAAGCGATAGTGCCTTCATACTATGGTTCGCGCTTCTTATGGTTCGCACATCAGGCGCATTATGCCCGCAGTATAGTGCACAAACTCTTCAGCAAATTTCGCTTGATCCTACTTTCGTAGGATTCCGGCGGTTGCCTTCGCAGGTAAGATTTGCCTGCCGCGCCTCGGGACGTGGAGTTTGCGCCACCTTAATCCCTTGTATCTCTTGAATCGGCCGTTGCCTGTCAGTGGTTGGTCATTCATCGTCCAGAGGATTCATGAATTGGAAGTCTCGGCTCGCAATCATTCTCTTAACTTTCTCGGCCTCTGCTCTTGCTTCCACACGAATTGATTTAGACCGCGATTGGCAGTTCCGCACCGATCCCCACGAAACGGGAGAGGCTTCGGGATGGCCGAAACAAATGCCGGACGGCACCGAAACGGTCAACGTGCCGCATACCTGGAATCTGGGGAAGCACGATGACTATCTCGGGAAGGCCTGGTACTTCCGGACCTTTGCCATACCGATGCAATCGCCGGATGAGCACGTCGCCTTACACTTTGGGGCGACGTTCTATTCGTCCCGCGTGTGGTTGAACGGCGTAGAAATTGGCGGACACGAGGGTGGCTTCACAGCGTATTCGCTGGACATTACTCGTCACCTTCATCCCGAATCCACAAATTACCTCGCTGTCGAGATCGACAATCGCGCCACCGAACAGACCATCCCCGGCATGGCCATGCGCCAGAAAACTCCGCGCGATGCCTGGTACGACTGGTGGGATTACGGCGGCATTGTGCGCGGCGTCTGGCTCACGGTTGCGGGGCCGCTTGAAATTCAGAGACAAGAGATCCGGAGCCAGATCAAGCCGGACAGCGCCGGCGTGCACGATCGCGTATACCTGACGAGCAGTTCGAAACAGAGCGAACAGGTCTCGGTGCGCCTGACGGCATTTGATCCGGAGAACCGGATCGCAGCGACCCAAACAGCTTCGCTCGCCGTGACTCCGGCGGACAATGAAATTGATTTATCACTCAGGATTGCTGCGCCAAAGCTGTGGGGAATTGATCATCCAAATGTCTACCGCATGTCCGTGGAAATCTCGGATGCGAGCGGAAAACTCCTCGACCAGCAAAGCGATACCTTTGGCCTGCGCACAATCGAAATTCGCGATCGCCATCTGTTGCTGAACGGCGAGCGGGTACGCCTTACGGGACTGACTCGACATGAGGATTCGCCATGGGAGGGTTTGGCGGAAACTCCCGGAACGATGCGTTATGACTACGATGACATGAGATCCCTGCAACTGACCCTGACCCGCCCGGCGCATTACCTGCAAAATCCGTTCATCCTCGATTACGCTGACCGCCATGGGATCCTGCTGATTCCAGAAATCCCTTTGTGGCAATTCAATGAGAGCCAGTTGAGCGATCCTCACGTCATTGCGCTTGCGCAACGGCAAATCAAGGAGATGATCGAGCAGGCCGGCAATCATCCCAGCATTTTTGCCTGGAGTGTTTGCAACGAGAGCGCCACAGGGACGCCCGGCGGGATAGCTTACTTCCGCGCCATGCGGGATTTCATTCGCAAACTCGATCCCGAACGGTTCGTCAGCTACGCCGACGACAACCTGCCAAAGCTCAAGCGGGCCGAAGACTCGGCCGCGAACGACGCCGACTTTCTTATGATGAATCAGTATTTCGGCAGTTGGCACGGGACCGATGCCGAACTCCCCGCGGCGCTCGACAAAGTGGATCGTATGTTTCCGCACAAGATGGCGATCGTTTCTGAATTCGGCCTGCCCGGGATATTCGGGCGCGACGGAGAGGATGCTGACCGCAAGCGAGTGAAGATTATTCAGGATCAGATGCCGGAATTGGCGCGCCGCGATTGGATTGCGGGTGCGATCCTGTGGTGCTACCAGGATTACAAGTCACGCCGCAACTTGCGCTACGGCCTCGAAGAGGGATACGTCGATCACGGATTAGTAGACGAATATCGCCAGCGTCGGCCGTCCTACTATGTCTGGAAAGACATCAACGCTCCGGCTACGGTTACACTTCGCTGGAACGACGAAAAGACGGTGCCGGCGTCGTTCACGGCGACGGTGAAGCCCAACTCGATCGAGAGTCTTCCGGCCTACCCGCTGCACAATTACCAGCTGCGGTGGGAAATTTACGATGACACGAAACTGGTGTCCCGAGGCGACCACAAACTTGCCGACTTGAGCAGTACGCAATCGGTATCAGGCCAGGTCGAAGCCGGCGCCAATGCGCACAAGTTGCAATTGCATCTCACGCTGGTTCGTCCGACAGGAGAAATTGCGGCGGAGAAGATTTTGAATTGGAATGCGGTCGGGCAACAAGCCGGCCGATCGGATGACACCGCTCCTCCGGCGAAGTAATTATCAAGACGAAGTGATTGTGAGAAGGAGATGAACACGATGCGCAGTCGATATGTCTTATTACTCGCCGCCGCGCTGCTGCTATCGCCCAAAAGCTACGGTCAGGACTATGCCATCGGCGCCGATGTTTCCTTTCTCGGACAAGCGGAACAGCAAGGCGTGGCTTTCAAAGAGGGATCTCAAGCCAAGCCCGGTCTGCAAATTTTAAAAGACCACGGCTACAACTGGATTCGTCTGCGTCTGTTCCACAGTCCGACAACCCTGCCAAACAATCTCCAATACACGATCGCGCTGGCCAAACAAGCCAAGGGTCTTGGTTTCAAATTCCTGTTGGACTACCACTATGCCGATGACTGGGCCGATCCGGGCAAACAGCCGATCCCAAAAGCCTGGCAAGGCAAATCGCATGCAGATCTCGTAAAGGCGGTTTTCGAATACACGCGCGACACGGTCGCCGCATTTCGCGATGCCGGCGTGCTTCCGGACATGGTTCAGGTGGGGAACGAAATCACGAATGGCATGCTGTGGCCGGACGGAAAACTTCCAGCCAACTGGGACCAGTTTGCGGAACTGGTCTATGCGGGCATCAATGGCGTGGATGCAGGCCGCGGAAACGGGCCCCGCCCGAAGATCATGATCCACATCGATCGCGGCGCTGACGCCAAAGGAACCAAATGGTTTCTCGACAGACTCAATACCTATGAAATTCCCTACGACATTATTGGCCAGTCCTACTATCCGTGGTGGCATGGCAGTTTGAATGACCTGAGAAAAAATCTGCAATTCATGGCGACCGAATACAAGAAGGACATCATCGTGGTTGAAACCGCGTACAACTGGAAGCCGGGCAACTACGTCAACAAACCGGCGCCGTTTCCCGAGTCACCGGAAGGGCAACGGGAATTTCTCGACGAACTGAATCGGGTTGTGATGGAAACTCCGGACGGGCGCGGAAAGGGCGTCTTCTGGTGGGAGCCGGCGGTGCAAGGTCCGCTGACCATACGCGGGCTCTTCGACGATCAAAGCCGGGCATTGCCTGCGATGACGGTATTCGATCGTTTCACGCGGAAGTAGCGCAGATTTGCAGGCGCGGCCCCGGAAGGGAAGTTTGCTCCAAGCTTCCAAGTACTCCGGCAGTACAATAAAACCCTCGAAGGCCAAGGGAACTCCATGCTTCGTGCGGTGGTCACGGGTCTGTTGCTGAGTTGCTCGCTGCCTTGCGCGATTGCGCGTGCCGCTGACGCGGTTCCTGCAACTTACGTCGAGCGAACCTGGCAGGTGCAGGACGGTCTTCCCGAAGAGACGGTTCAGGCCTTCGCGCAAACGAAAGACCGATATCTCTGGATCGGGACCACAGGCGGGCTGCTGCGCTTCGACGGAGCGCGCCTTGTTTTGTATGATCGCGACAACACTCCTGCCTTTCGCGAAAACAATGTTTTCAATTTAATGGTGGATCGCGACGACGCTCTCTGGATTGCCTCCGAAGGTGGAGGCCTGATTCGCTATAAAGATGGCATCTTCCATTCTTTTTCCGCGCAGGACGGACTGATCAACGATTTCGTACGCGTGGTTTATCAGGACAGCAAGGGAACGATCTGGATCGGCACCGATAACGGGCTGCTTCGACTCTCCGGAGAAAAACTTGAGCGCGTCGATAATGGCGACAGCATTCCTTTCGTCGCGGTTCACGCCATCCATGAAGATAACCAGGGAAGGCTCTGGGTGGGCGGATCGAAGCTTCTGTGTCTTAGCGGCAATACTGCCCAGGAATATCGCCTGCAGGGCGAAGGCAGCCAGAACCGCGTCAAATCCATCACTCAGACGGCTGACGGAACTCTGTGGGTCGGCGCGATCGGCGGTTTGTACCGCAAACTTTCAGCGTCGGATTCCTTCCAGCGAATGAGCGATACCAGCGGAACCGTCCGCTTCCTTCGCGAGACATCAGACGGCACTCTGTGGATTGGGACCATCGGCCATGGCATCTACAAATACCGCGACCACAAATTTTCGCAAATGACCGGCCCCGACAATCTTCCCAGCAACACTGCGCTGAATCTTTTCGAAGACGTTGAGAACAACATCTGGATCGGGACGCAGGCAGGTATGCTCAGGCTGAGCAAGACCCGCGTCCAGACTGTCGCCTTGCCCGACACCGGAGACTACGACGCCGAGACTGTTTATCAGGATCACAACGGTGATCTTTGGGCTGCGGCGGCGAATCTTTTTCGTTTCCATCACGGCAAGGTTGCGCAGGTGCATTTTCCTGGAATCACAGGAGTGCGAGTGCGCAACGTCTTTCGCGACAACCAAGGCGCTCTCTGGATCGGAACCGAAGGCCGGGGCGTCTTTCGGCAGAATGGGAACACTCTCACGCATTACATGACAAAGGATGGGCTGGTAAACAATTTTGTTCGCGTGTTTCTGCAAGGCCGCGACGGCAGCGTGTGGATCGCCACCGATGAAGGCGTGAGCCGCTGGCGTCCCCGGGGCTTTACGAACTATCAAATGCGCGACGGACTGTGCTACTTCAGCACGCGCTCGTTGTGGGAAGATCGCAATTCCGACGTATGGATTGGCACCGACCGTGGGGTCAGTCATTTCCATCGAGATGGCTTTGTTCAAGACACAGTCACTGACGCGCTGAAAAATGAAAAAATCTGGGCGATTCGGGAAGATTCCGACGGCGGTCTGTGGTTTGGAACCCGCACCGGTGGCCTCTATCGCTGGCGTTCTGGAAAGCTCACTCACTTCACCACCGCACAGGGACTCGCCAGCAACAGCATCTACGAGTTGCTGGAGGACGGACGGGGAAATTTCTGGATCAGCGGCCCGAATGGCATTTCGGTAATCGACCGCCGAGAGTTGGACGTCATCGCCGAAAACCCGTCGCACCCGTTGTCTCTGACTCTTTACGGCATTTCCGATGGACTGGAAACGACCCAGCTCTATGGTGCGGAAAAGCCGGGCGGGATTGTGACCTCGCAGGACCAGATTTGGTTCGCCAGCAACAAAGGCCTGGTTCGCGTCTCTCTCGATCAGACGCAGCCGTTCGGATCGGTGCCGGTCGTGATCGATCAAGTGCTGGCCGATGGGCTCGAAGCTCCGAATCGGTCGCGCATCTCTCTCGCACCCGACAATGCCAAAATCGAAATGCATTACAGCGTGATTCAATTGCGATCGCAGGAGCGCGTGCGCTTTCGCTATATGCTGGAGGGATTCGACAAGGGCTGGACGGAAGCCTCGTCGCGGCGTGTGGCGTACTACACCAATCTTCCGCCGCGAACTTATCGATTCCGCGTCGCAGCTTTTGAGATGAATAATCCGCAGCAGATTTCAGAAACATCCGTGGAAATCGTTCAGCGACCGCACTTCTATCGCACCGCCTGGTTTCTGGGATGCTGCGTGCTGCTGCTGGCCGCCACGATATGGGGAGGCCACAAGTTCCGCATCCGCCAGGTGCACGTTCGTTACGAGGCGGTGCTGAACGAACGGAACCGGCTGGCGCGAGAGATGCACGACACGCTGATTCAGGGCTGCGCGGGAGTTTCGGCATTGCTCGAAGCGCAATGCAGCCTCGACCAGACGCAGGCCTCGGCCAATGACAGCCTGCTGAGCTGCGCGCGCACGCAGTTGCGCACCACCATCAACGAAGCCAGGGAAGCGGTCTGGGACTTGCGGCATTCCAACGGCTCGGCGACGGAGATTGGTCCCATGCTGCGCAATATGACGCAGCAGATCAGCGGCGAATTTGGCGTGCCCGTGGGTTATCAGGTTTCCGGGCGGCCCTTTGATTTCGATCAGTCGACGACGCACGAGTTGCTCATGGTGGTGCGGGAGGCATTGCACAACGCCCTCCGCCACGGGCAGCCCAGCGAAGTCGATGTCCTGATCACCTTTGCGAATCACGAGTTCAGCGTGCAGGTGCGCGACAACGGTTGCGGATTTGAGCCGGCGAAGGCATTGTCTTCGTCGAATGGACATTATGGACTGGTCGGAATTCAGGAGCGAGTAAAGCGGGTTGCCGGAAGGCTCATCCTGAACAGCAGGCCGGGCGCCGGAACGGAGCTGACACTGTACATTCCGCGCAAGGGCGCGGTCAGCGAGGCGCCGCGCATATGACGACGAATACCGAGAAAATCAAAGTTATGGTCGTGGATGATCATCCGCTGATGCGCGTCGGTGTTTCATCCATCGTGAATGCGAGTTCCGACATGTCCGTTGTTGCTCAGACGGGCACCGGGGAAGAAGCGGTCACACTCTTTCAAAAACACAAGCCGGATGTGACGCTGATGGACTTGCGCCTGCCGGGGATCAGCGGAGTCGATGCCATTCGCGCAATTCGCCAACTGAATTCCCGCGCGCGGTTCGTCGTGCTCACCACTTACGAAGGCGACGCGGATATTCATCAAGCCCTCGAAGCCGGGGCGCAGGGTTACATCATCAAGGGCATGCCTTACCAGACCTTGGTGGATGCTGTCCATCGCGTACATCGCGGCGAGCGTTTCCTGCCTCCGCCGGTTGCGCGGGCGCTGGCCTCGCGCATGCCGGATTCAGACCTCAGCGCCCGGGAGCGGGAAGTGCTGTCTCTGCTGGCCAGCGGGAAAAGCAATAAAGACATTGCATCCGTTCTTGGCATCACCGAGGCCACGGTGAAGTGCCACGTCAGTGCAATCTTGCTGCGCCTGAATGTCAGTGACCGCACGGAGGCCGTGGTTACAGCCCTGCAGCGCGGTTTGGTCCACCTCTAGGGCCCTCCAGCCATAGGCCCTATCCTGTTGTCAAGACGAATACTTTTTCCCCAGTCAGACTTTTGGCGGATTCGCAGATTCGCCGCTTCAGCTTAGGATTGCCCCCGGCAACGTGTGACGTGTCTTTTGGAACACTCCTGGCCGGAAGATTTTCGCGCCGAAAGATCCCAGATGATCTGGGCGTTGATTCCGAGCAGGAAGCGATCTTCGGAGGCTCCACGATGAGATTGGGAATGGTTCGCCACTTTGGCCGTATTTGTCTTGTACTGGCCGCAAGCTTCACCGCCAGTATTGCTTTTGGACAGAACGCGAACACTGGAGAAATCAGAGGGACGGCCCAGGATGCTACGGGTGCAGTCCTGGCGGGCGTCAAAGTCACGATCACAAACGTCGACACCGGCGTCAATATCGTCTCATTGACCAGTTCAGCGGGCATCTATGATGCTCCCTCGGTTCCGATGGGTTCCTACACTGTCACATTCTCAAAGGCCGGGTTCAAAGACTACGTCCGAAAAGGCGTCACGCTCGAGATTCAGACCATCGCGGTGGACGGCACGCTGCAAGTAGGTAACGTCAGCGAACAGATCGTGGTGACGGAAGAAACCCCGCTGGTGGAAACCGAGACCTCGGACCAGCACGTTGACCTGGGCACGGCGGCGATTCGCAACGCGCCGATCGTCGGGACGGACTGGCGCGCCGAGATGACGCAGCTCATTCCGGGGGTGAATACCGGTGGAGGAGCCGGAGAAGCCAACGGCCAGGCCGTCGGAGTTAACGGCACGCAGTCCTACAACGTAATGTTTCTGTCCGACGGAGGACCGGCCACCGCTCCCAGGGATTTCAACGGCAGCAATTACTACATGCCGGTCGACGCCATCGGCGAGGTGAGCGTCAATTCAGCTAACGCCGCTCCGCAGTATGGCAGCGGTCTGACCTCGATCAATGTCATCACCAAGAGTGGAACCAACCAGTGGCACGGCAGCGCGTATGAATACATTCAGAACACTGCGTTTAACTCCAGAGGCTATTTCAATCCCGCGCCCGAGACGAAGTCGGTCGAGCACTGGAATACATACGGAGGCAGCATCGGCGGGCCGATCATAAAGAATAAGCTGTTTTTCTTTTTCCTCTACCAGCGCAACCCTTCGTCGACTCCAACTTCGGGACTCTATAGCTACCCGACTGCCGCCATGGCAGCGGGGAATTTTTTTGGTATCGCCGGTTCCACGGGCCCTTCTTTTGACGCGAATGGCAACTTACTCGGAACTTATGATCCGGTAGCCTTGAAGCTGCAAGGATATTTTCCTGGCGCAACCGCGCCGGGATGGGTTGCGGGATGTCCCGGCCCAGTCGCGGTATCGGCCGGCACGCCGCAGACCTGCCCCAACGGGGGAACCAACGACTATATTTTCAACGGCAGCAGCCCGAACAAGGACACGTGGTACACCGGCAAAGCCGATTATGTCATCTCCACCAAGCAAAGACTTTCGTTCAGTTTCAACTATTTCCCCACCGTGACGTCCTATGTCCCTGCGGATCCGCTGTTCCCCGGCGACGCGACTGCGTTTGAACAAGGGGATACCGACAACCTGACCGGCCAAGTCTCGCATCTTTTTTCGATCAGCTCGACGATGGTGAACGAGTTTCGTGTAGGGGCGAGCCGCGAACTCGACAAGTACAAACCGCCCTCCCTCGGCAAGAACGATCCCACGACGATTGGCCTGGAACCAGGCTATGGAACCAATGCTCCAGCCAATGTGTTTCCCCACATCTCTATCGATCAGGGTGCGGGATTCGGCGGATCAGTTCTGGGCGCCGGCGGCGGTAACGGCAACATCGATGCCACACTGGGCGAAGGAATTTACACCGCGTCTGACGTCCTGACCCTCATTCACGGCAAACACACCATCAAGGTTGGCGGCGAGTTCGACAAGCTTTATCAGAACTATACGAGCTGGGGGGATATCGACTCGGGCCACTTCGAATTCAACGGAAGCGTCACCGGAATTCCTTACGCAGACTTTCTGGCCGGAGATGTTTATGGCTGGTATGTCTTCGAGGCCGACCCGACCAGCGCTCACATGCATCAAGCCGCATTATTCGCCAACGACGACTTCAAGGTTTCGTCACACCTGACTCTGAATCTCGGTCTGCGCTGGCAGATGCAGTCCGGCTGGGGTGTGAGCAACAACTTGTTCGGCAACTATGACCCCATTATTCCTGACCCCTCACAGTATGGCGGAGCATATCCCGGGGGCATTCTGTTTGGCGGACAGAGCGACAAAGCCTTTGGCGGGACGATTGGCAACCTGGCGACCATTCAGAACGCGAATTACAAGGAGTTCGCGCCGCGCATTGGCGTGGCCTGGTCGCCGCGCGACAAGTGGGCTGTCCGGGCGAGTTACGGAATCTTTGACGCGCCTCGCGATGCTGAAAATTACACCGACGGCGCGCTCGGCCTGGGCTTCAATCCTCACAACAACGGCAACGGAGGCTACTCCTTCGGTAGTTCAGCTTTCCCGCTCTCGGTTGGACCGCCTGCCGGCACGGTAATCTTTCCGACAGTACAAACTCTTTCGTCAACCTTCGCCAATTACAGCAGCGCGGAGTATTACCCACGGAGCATGCCGACCGTCTACGTGGAACAGTTCCTGCTCAGTGTGCAGCGCGAATTTGCGCGTGGCCTGTTATTGGATACAAGCTACGTCTACACTCGCGGCAAGAATCTGAACTTCGCAACCGATATCAATCAAGCCACTACTCCAGGGTCAACTGCGGTGGGCGGTTTCGAGTGCACCAGTTTCTATCACTGCGGTAACCCGAATCCCGTTTTCAACAGCATCGCGGCCCAGATCTACGATGGATATTCGAACTACAACGCGCTGCAGTTCCGGCTGCAGAAACGTATGTCGTATGGCTTGAGCTTCCAACTGAACTACGCATGGTCGAAATCGCTGGATACCGGCACCGGAAACGGTCACGGATCGGGCATCGATATCTATCAGAACGCGTACAACCCAGCCGCTAACTATGGTCTTTCCGACTTCAACTCGACGAATACGGTAGTCGGCCAGATCGTTTACGAGCTACCATTCGGCCACGGGCGCCAGTTTGCCCTTCACGGGCCTCTCGACCAGATTGCCGGCGGCTGGCGCGTCTCCAGTCTTTTCCAGTGGCACGGAGGGGTTCCGTTCACCCCGGTGATCCAGAGCTCGGTAGCGGGAGGGATCGATCCGGGACTGACTCCCTCTTTCGGCGCCGGCTCCACGTTGTATCCCGATCTGATTGGTGATCCGAAAGTGTCGAGTCCGTCTCACGCGATGTGGTTCAATCCGGCAGCCTTCGCCAACCCCGCGCCAGGCACGTTTGGCGACGCCAGGCGGAACACTTTGATTGGGCCGGGTTTCGCGAACGTGAATCTTAGTATCGCGAAGGAATTTCCTCTGCACGAGTCGATCACACTCGAAATCAGGGCCGACGCCTACAACATATTCAATCACATTAACTGGGGCAATCCGGATGCGAACGTCGCCGATGGCGGAGCGGACGATCCGGCCGCCGGCCAACTTACGAGTCCTGTCGGAGGCACGCGCATCTTCCAATTGGGCGCTCACTTGAGGTTCTGAGCACGGAGCAGAAGTCTGACTGGCAAATCTTCGCAGGGTGCGGAAGAGGTTCGTTTTCCGCGTCCCGCAGTTGTTAGCGTCTCGCCGAAGCAGCGGATTTCGCGGTATCGTTCCTGCATGAAAGAGTTTCACCCTAGTCAGCGGCATGACTCCACGTTCCAATTTGCGACCCCTTCGGCTGAGCATCTGAACCGCCGGCGAGTATGCGGCAGGACCCTGGCTTTGCTTCTCATCCTGATTGTGAACATGCTAGCCGTAATGTCTGCACAGACCAGAGCTTCGCACGCGGCGCAGATTCACGATCATCTTCAGAAGGCGGAGGCATATCTCAAAGAGAAAGATCCGAACTCGGCGGTGAAGGAGTTCAACGCGGTTCTTGCGCTTGACCCTAAGAACGCCGAGGCCTATGCGAACCTGGGTGTAATCGCGTTCTTTCAGCACGACTATCAGAACGCGTCGCAAAACTTTCGCAAGGCTCTGGCAAGTGATCCGTCTCTGTTGAAGACGCAGGCGCTACTGGGAATTTGCGAACGGAAGTTGGGCGATCCATCCGCTCGCGCGCTGTTGGAAACGTCGTTTCCGAAGCTGAAAGACAAGGAGTTGCGGCTACAGGTTGGTCTGGAACTGGCGGCTCTCTACGACCAGCAAGGCGACTCCGGCGCGATGGCGTCTGTGATGCATTCGCTGGTGGATCTCGATCCCGATAACGTAGATGTTCTGTTCATGGCGCAACGCGTCTACTCCGAGCTAGCCGACGACACGCTGAATAAATTAGCCATCGTTGGACCGGGCTCGGCCCGCATGCAGCAGGTGATCGCCGAGCGTCTGGTAAACGGCGGAGATCTCAGGGGCGCAATCGAGCACTATCGAAAGGCGTTGCAGTTCGATCCCCGCCTGCCCGGCGTGCACTATGAGTTAGGAGAAGCGATTCTGGAGTCGTCTCCAGTCGATCCTGGAGCCCAGGGCGAAGCGCAAAAAGAGCTGGAAACCGCCGTAACGGTCGATGGCGACTCGGCCAAGATTGAATGTGAATTCGGCAGCATCGCGCTGTCGCAATCTCAGACGGATCAAGCCTTGGCGCATTACCGGCGCGCCTTCCAGCTCAATCCGGGCGAGGTGCAGGCACAGATGGGCCTGGCGAAGCTCCTGATGATGCAGGAAAAGCCGCAAGAGGCCGCCAAGTATCTGCGGATGGCGGTGCAAGCTGATCCGTTGAACGGCGCGGCGCACTACCAGCTGGGCACCGCGTACCGGCGTCTTCAAATGATGGATCTGGCGCAGAAAGAGCTGCACCTGTCGCAGGAGATCAAGAAGGCAAAGGATCAGGTCGAAGATCTTTACCACCAGATGAACCTGCCGACGAAACCGCAGCAGCAGGATGGACCGCCGGAGCCGGGTCATGACTCTCCGCAGCGCTAGACACGTAGGCGACCTCTCTGCGGGGATACCCGCAACGGTCTTGTTCGCGGCCGCGATAGTTTTCTGCGGCACAAGCTGTGGCGGAGGCTCATCCAGCGGTCCTCCGCCCCCGCCTCCGGAAAAACTACCGCCCACGATTGCGAAGGCGTACGGAGCGGCCAGCGTGGCACTGAACGGCAGCACAACCCTGACCTTCAACCTGTCGAACCCCAACACCAGCCAGTCTCTGAGCGGGATCGGCTTCACCGACAATCTGCCGGCTGGACAGGCCGTCAGTACGCCGAATGGCCTGACCGGTAGCTGTGGTGGCGGAACGGTCACTGCCGCAGCCGAATCGAGCAGTGTCAGCCTTTCAGGCGCGACCCTGGCGGCCGGAGCGTCCTGCACGTTCGCGGTGAACGTAACCGGGACCGCCTCCGGGACACAAAACAACACGACGAGCGCGGTAACCTCAAACGAAGCTGGAAACGGCGCAGCCGCCTCGGCCAGCCTCATCGTTGCCGGAGCCAGCCAGCAACCGCCGCAACCCACCGACATCAGTCCGATTGGGGGCCAAGCCTACTACGTTCTAAATCAACTCAGCGGCTCGCAGGTTGACCTCAACAACGACTCGACGATGGCCGGCGATCATTTACTGCAGGAGCCGCGCAGTTTTACGAATACCAGTCAGAGATGGACGTTCAGCGAAGTTTCCGCAGGCCTCTGGCAAATCACCAACGTTCAAAACAATCTGTGCTTCGACAGCGCAAGCATTTCCGGCGTGATTTATGTAGTGCAGAATCCATGTGGCAACGGTGCCACGCAGCAGTGGATACTGACGGCTACGAGCAACGGGTACTATACGGTTTCAAACCACCGCACCGGCCTGCTGATGGATGTGCCGTCGGCCTCGAGCGGCGCGTTTCTCGACCAGACCGCGCAAGGGGCGAGTGCAACGCAAAGCCAGCAGTGGCTGCTGCGTCCTGCTTTTTTTCGCGGAGTGGACAATGCGCTCTTAGAGAAGCAGGAAGCTGCGCGGGCCACTACCGGCCTGACGTGGTGGAAAGATACCTCCGGTGTGCAGACGGATGTTCTGCGGATTTTGAAGAATCACGGCGTCAATATGGTGCGCGTGAGGCCCAGTTCGACGCCTCCCTATTCCGATCCTTCGCAGCCGGGATGCTCCGGCAATGCCTGCTTCGCCGAAACCGAAGCACAGGATCTCGATCTGGCGAAGCGAACGAAGAATCTCGGCATGAGCCTCGAACTGACGCTACTTTTCGATGGTGGCAGCTCCGCCAGCGTTCCGCCCGCATGGACTGGCCACTCGCTATCTCAGTTGCAAACTGACGTCTACAACTACGTCAAAGCTGAGATCATGTCGTACCGACAGGCCGGCACCATGCCTGATCTGGTATCGATCGGCAACGAAGTCGACACGGGATTCCTCGGTACCGCCGGTAGTCCCACAGGAACTGACTTCACCGGCTTCGCGGCCCTGCAGATTCAGGCCATGCAGGCCGTCAGTGACTCCGCTTCTGACACGTCCAGTGGTCCCGCGATTCCCGCGCCGCTGACTTGCATTCACATCACGCCGGCTTGGGATCTCAGTCAGTTCTTTACCCTGGCCAATCAAAACAGCATTCCTTACGACGCGATTTGCCAGAGCTACTATCCCATCTTTCACGGTCCGTTGACCGAGGCGCAGGCTGCCGCAGCTAATCCCGATAACCAGCCCGTAGAGCAGGACGTGCTCGTCACCGCTGCCAACACGCTTGGCAAGCCCATCTTCATCATCGAGTCGGGAGAGCATTACGAGAATGGATTCGACTCCAACGACCCCTGGTATAGCCCGCCCACCCAGACTCTGCAGGCGCAGTTCCTGAGCGATCTTCAGAGCGTGCAGCAGGGACTGCCTAACAACTTAGGCCTGGGCCTCGAATACTGGAACCCCGCGGGCGTCAACATTCCCAGGCTCGGCGGCGGTTCGTTCAACGGCGGCACTAATCTGCCGGACGCGATTTACGTCTGGAATGGCCTGACCATCTTCGACAACGCTGATACGTCGGGCACGACCAACGTGAATGATCCGAATTATTCCACGCCTCTTCCAGCACTGAACGCACTCGGCGGGCACTAGACGGCGGTCCAGGAGCAGCGGGGAAGATGCAAACTCCCTTCATCTCGTAATACGACTCTGAAGCTAAGTATCGCGTTTACGCGCGTTTATGCTTGGGAGTTGAGCTGGAGATGAATCCATTTTGTCGGTCCATCCGTATTCATTAGGTAGCATGATGCCATAGCTCGAGATGAAACGACGTAAAACAGCCCGGATCACAACGTTAGTCTGGTCGCTGGTCCTCTGTGGCTTCCTGCCGCTTCAGTTGTCTGCCCAGGCAGGTTTTCTAAAAGGCAGAATCATCGATCCCGGGGGAAATGTTCTGCCCAACGCGTCCGTGCAAATGGTGAGCCGCGATGCCTCCGGGAAAGAGCACGTTTCTGCGCAAACGAGTTCGGGTTCGGATGGGCGGTTCGAGCTGAAACTGGCCACAGCCGGGCGATTCGAGATCAAGGTTGAGGCTGAAGGATTCCAGCCGGTCACTCGCGAAGTGACGATCAGCTCTGAGGACAATCCGGAGATTGCCATCGGCATGAGCCAGCTCTCAACCCGGGTTGAGAATGTCACGGTCACCGCCGACGTTAATCAGACCGATATCGTCTCTCCTGATCCCGGAGAAAAAGTTTTTGTGCGGCAAGAGCTACTGGATGCGAATCCCGGCCGTCCCGGCGCACCGGTTTCCATTCCTGGATATCCGATAGAAACCGCGTCCAGCGGAATCAAAGCTCCACAGTACTTCGCTCCCGGCGTCGCCGGAGATCACGGCGAGCCCATTGCGCAATACATCGCTGTGGGCAGCTACCTTGTTCCCAACAATCTGTCTGCGAACGCGCATGGCAATGGATACTCCGATCCCAACATATTCATTCCCGACGTTCTGGACAGTGTGCAAATCGATGGCGGGGCATTCAACGTAAGGGAAGGGAATCACGCGGTGAACCTGGCAGCTACCTATGGCCTGCGCTCGAGTCTCGATCCGTTTCTTACGGTGGCTGGTGATTACAGAGACATCAGCGTCGTCACCGGATTCAGTCCGTCGCCCGATTCCTTCGTAGCTCTGAGTGCTGCCTACGGCAATGGTTTTCTTGATCGCCTGGAACACCGGCAACAGTACAAATTCAATGGCCAGCGAATCTTTCACACAGATACGCACACGTTTACTGTGGTGGGTATTGGTTATTACGGAGTCTCGTATATTCCAGGACTGGTGCCGATCTTTGCGGCGAATAGTTACGACGCCGATTTTCCCAACCTCGGCGACACGATCGATCCGAGGCAGCATGATCAGACGCATACTGCGCTGATCGCGGTGAACGATGTCTGGCAACTCAGCGGAAGCCAGCAGCTACAACTCTCCAGCTTCTTCCGAACTTACAACTTGTCGCTGTTCTCGAATTTCGGGCAAGGACTCATTCGGCAAAGCGAATTCCGCACCGTGACCGGCGGAAGCGCGAACTATGTGAACAAGCTTTCCGAATATTTCTCACTGCTCGGGGGACTCGAATACAACTGGGAAGCGCCGCGCCGTGACGATCTAGATCACTATCCGAACTTCGATCCCACTAACCCCGGCTACTACGGAGTTTTCACTCCCGTCGATGGAAATAACGTCACCATCGGGTCGATCACTCCCTACATCGCCGCGGATGGCGCTCTGAGTCACTATTTTCGTTATTACGTAGGCTGGCGGCGCGACCAGATCAGCGTGGATAACGACGATCTGCTCGATGCCCAGAATTCCTTCCACAGGCTGGTAGGTGTGGACTCGCCGAAGGCCACGATTTCTTTTCTTCCGAAAGACTCGTGGTATCTTCCACTGGTCTCGCTGAGCTTTGGGCAGGCTTTCTTTACCGAAGACCCGCGCATCGGAACTGGAACGACGATCGGTAGTCCGGTGGCCACGTCGCATTCTTATCAACTTGTCGCCAGCAAGACAGTTCACAAAACTGATTTGAGACTTACTCTGGGCCACGTCACCAGCAGCGCGGAGTTGGCGAAGATCGATCCTGACACCGGATTACAATTCAACGAAGGGCCGAGCCGCCTGCGATTCCTGACGTTGGCCGTGCGGCGGAACTTTTCTTTTGGATCGTTTCAATCCAGCATCTCCAAGGCCGACGCTCGCGACCTGGATTCGGGGCAACCCACACCGGAGGCCCCGCGCATGATTTTCGACGCGCTGGGAGTGATTCAGAAGCTTCCATTTCGCCTGCAAGCGCGTGGCGAATTTGAGTACGTGGCGGCGAAGCCGTTGGGCACGGGATGCGATCCCGGCAATTTGAATGCGGAATGCACCGGCGTTGCGGTGAAGGAATTTCGCGGAGCACTGGTGCGGCCTTTCCTCAATAATCGGCTCGATGTTGGCGTCAACTTCCTCGCCGCGCGCGGCTATACTGGCCAGACGACGGAGAACTTCCAGCCATCCGCAATTCAGGAGGTCGTTGGAGTTCGCATTCCTTCTTATGCCAGCATCAGCCTGACGTACAAATTTGGGCGATCCTCCTCGTACTGATTGTTATTCTCGCGGCGGCGGCGCGACGATCTCGCACAATCTTCTGACGTCCTCTTCATGCACGGCGAAGCGCTGGTACTCATGACTTGGTGTGGCTCCCATCGCCAGTCGCAGGTTGCGGTGCTGCATAGGACTTTCAACTGCGCTACGTAATCCGACATGAATTTCCTTCGCGCCCGTCTGTTGGAGGAAGGCGCGCACGTTTTCCGGCTTGATTCCGCTGCCGGGCATGACGATGATTCGGTTGCGAGCGCGATCGATCAATTGCGTGATCGTTTCTGCTGCCTGCAGCGACATTTGTTCACCTCCGGAAGTGAGCAGGCGATCGGCCCCGGTGGCGCAAACATCCTCCAGCGCACGCAACAGATTGTTCGTCATATCGAAGGCACGATGGAAAGTGACAGACAGCGGACGCGCCAGATCGACGAGTTCGCGCGTGCGCGCCACGTCCACGTTCCCGTCGACATCAAGCAGGCCGAAGACGAGGCCGTCGGCTCCCAACTGCTTGGCGAGCGCGATATCCCGTCGCATAACCTCAAGTTCGTGCATGTCATAAAGGAAGTCGCCGCTGCGGGGACGGATCATGACGTGCAGAGGCAGCGACACGGCAGAGCGCGTGGTCTCGATCAATCCCGCGCTGGGCGTGATGCCGCCTTCGGTCAGACTGGCACACAGTTCCAGGCGCGAGGCTCCGCCACGTTCCGCCGCGATCGCAGAGGCGACCGAGTCGACGCAGACCTCAACGACAACTTGTCGCCTGGAAGTCAAGATGGCATCCTCTGGAGCATTGTCATTCCGAACCAGCGAGGCCGGCGAGGACCCTGCTTTTGGCGAGCTAGGTGAACCTGGCCGCCTTCCACGACCGGCCAACTCCATTTACTATAGAGGCCGCCGTGGGCGAATTGTACGCAATACGCCACAGGGAGGCGAACATTTACACACTCGGCATCGACGTTGGAACGGGCGGGACGCGGGCGCTGATCCTCGATGAAAAGGGCCGCGTCGTGGGGTCTGCCACGGAGGAGCACGAACCATTTGCCTCGCCGGAAATCGGTTGGGCCGAGCAGCGTCCGGAAGATTGGTGGCGTGCCTGCTGTGTCGCGGTGCCCAAGGCCATCGAGCATGCCCGCTTGCGCGCCGAGGATATTGCCTGCGTCGGCTTCTCCGGCCAGATGCATGGCGCGGTCATGCTGGACGAACGTGGGAAGGTCGTCCGTCCGGCGCTGATCTGGTGCGACGTGAGAACGAATCCGCAATGCGAAGAACTTACGAAAAAGATTGGCGCGGCACAAATAATTCAGGCCACATGCAATCCTGCCCTGGCGAATTTCACGCTGACCAAGTTGATGTGGGTGCGCGAGCATGAACCGGAAAACTGGCAGCGCGTGCGCTCGATCATGCTGCCCAAAGATTACGTGCGATTTCGCATGACCGGTGACCGCGCCATCGATATGGCCGACGCATCGGGAACTCTGCTGCTTGACGTTGGGCATCGCCGCTGGTCGAAGCTGATGCTCGAGGCCACGGCGATCGACGAGCGCATGTTGCCGGCCTTGTTCGAATCGCCGGACATTTGCGGCAAAATAAGTTCAGAAGGCGCGAAGGCCCTTGGTTTGAAGCAGGGAACTCCGGTGGTCGCCGGCGCAGGCGATCAGGCCGCCGGCGCGGTTGGCATGGGCATCGTTGCTCCGGGGACGGTGAGTGCGACCATCGGAACATCCGGCGTGGTGTTTGCCGCAACCGATCGTCCCGCGCTGGAAGCGGGAGGACGACTGCACACCTTTTGCCACGCGATCCCGGGGCGCTGGCACGTGATGGGCGTGACCCAGTCGGCAGGACTTTCACTGCGCTGGTTTCGGGATCAGTTCGGCGCGGGAACAGATGACGGGCGCGATCCGTACGAACGTCTCTCAGAGGAAGCCGCAAGAATTCCCGCTGGATGCCAGGGACTTCTCTGGACTCCGTATCTGATGGGCGAACGCACGCCGCATCTGGATCCCAACGCGCGTGCCGCGCTGGTCGGCTTAACCGCCTCGCATACTCGTGCCCATGTGATTCGCGCGATTCTCGAGGGCGTGGCTTTCAGCCTGCGCGATACGTTCACGCTGTTCGACGAAATGAAAGTCTCGGTAAACCGGATCCGTCTCGGCGGGGGTGGCGCGCGTTCGTCGTTGTGGCGTCAAATTCAGGCCGATGTTTACGCACACGAAGTCGAAATCGTCGAAGCCGAAGAGGGCGCGGCCTACGGTGCTGCAATCCTGGCGGGCGTGGGTGCGGGTATGTGGAAGTCGGTGGATGAGGCCTGCGCTGCGGTTGTTCGCGTAGCCAAGACAGTTAAGCCTCAGCCCGCGGACATTGGTGTGATGAATACGAGCTATATTGCGTATCGAAGAGTGTATCCGGCGACGAAGAACATCTTCACCTCATAAGTGCGGCAAGCCGTTCATCACTTTGCCATCCTGAGCGAAGCGAAGGACCTGTGCAGTTTGACGGCAGCATCGGCGCCGCTGTCAATTCCATCGGTCCTTCGCTTTGCTCAGGATGACATTGCCGGGGCTTGCTTTTAACTGACTGCTTTATTGTGGAACTGCCGCAGCCCTGCGACCAACAAGGCCGCGTCGAACGCAGTTAGCGCGATCAACACCGCGACCAGGGAAAGATGCGGGAACTGCGGCACGAGCGTCCCGCGTAGCCCCTCGCTCGCGTAGACGAGAGGATTGATCAGCACAACCTTTTGCAGGATGGGAAAACTATTCAACGCGCTCCACGGATAGTAAGTGCATCCGAAGAAAATCATCGGCGTCAGGACCATGCTGAACATCAGGCCGATATGCTGCTGATTAATGCTGCATCCTAGGGCGAGGCCGCCGCAGGCCGAGAAAAGCGCCACCAGTACGGTTACACACACAAACGTCAGCGGCGAGTTGAGATTGAACTCCACCGGACGCAGTATCAGCCACGCCGCCGGAATTACGATAAGCCCGGCGAGCAAAGCCTGGATCGTTCCGGCCAGAACTTTTTCGAAGGCCACCCACGAGATGTCCATGGGAGCGAGCAGGCGATCTTCAATCTCACGGGTAAATTGAAATTCCGCGATCAGTGGCATGGCGACCGACCACACTCCGGTAAACACCATGCTGATGGCCATGATGCCTGGAAGCAGCAGGCTTTTGTAGGCGGCCGGCATATAGCCGCTGCGCACCATCACGCGGCCGAAGATGAATACGAACATCAACGGCTGCAGAAATGTCTGCATCAGCACGACCATGAAGTTGCGGCGCGCCACGTGCGCATCGCGGGCCAGCATCGCGAAAAATGCCTTCCAGTTCATTCCCGCAGGCTCCTTCCGGTGTGATGCAGAAAAAGGTTTTCGAGGCTGGGCTCTGAAATATTCACGTCGCGTAATTCGACGCCGGCAGAGGACGCAAGCGTGGCAATTTCGCCAATCAACGATCCGCCGCGATCGGCGTAGAGATCGGCCGCGCCGCTCTCGTCGGCGGAGCGCACCTCGCGCACTCCGGCCAACGATTTAAGACGTTCCAGCAGTTGCGGAGAAAGCTGGCCGAAGCGCAGACGCAGAAGATATCCGCCGGGCACCGAATCTTTCAACTCCTGCGGGGTGCCGAGCGCGATATTTTTCCCGTGGTCGACGATCGCGAGCCGGTGCGAAAGCGCGTCAGCTTCCTCCATATTGTGCGTTGTCAGCAGAATTGTCTTGCCGGTCTGGTTGTACTCGCGGATGATTTCCCACAACAGCAGTTTGGTTTGTGGATCGAGCCCGGCGCTGGGTTCGTCCAGAAAAAGCACTTGGGGATCGTGCATCATGGCGCGCGCGATGGAAAGACGCTGCATCATGCCGCCGGAAAATCCTCGCACCATTTGATCGCCGCGATCCGTCAGCTTGAAGCGATCAAGCAGGGAGTCCGCGCGTTTGACGCGCTCTGCCGAGTCCAGGCCGAAGTATGCGCCGTGAAACATCAGAATCTCGCGCGCGGTCAGGGAAAAATCCAGATTCGGACGCTGCGCCACGACACCGATCAGCCGCTTGACGGGAACCTGCTGCTGCCAGACTTCATGCTCACCGATCCAGGCCTTGCCACCGGTGGGCTTCACGCGCGTGGTGAGAATTCCTACCGTCGTGGATTTGCCGGCGCCGTTGGGACCGAGCAGGCCAAAAACTTCGCCCGCCTTGACGTCGAGCGAAAGGCCGTCGAGCGCGACGATTTCGGTCTTCGTCTTCTTGTCGGCCTTGTTACGCATGGCCGGAGAGCCGAAGCCGCCGCTCGCGCCGAAAGGCGGCGCCGAATTGTAGACCTTGCGCAGGTTCTCGGTGCGAATGCCAACCATATGGCGCGTGCTCCAGTTCTGCCGGACCGGCGCCTCCATCGTTCTGCCGTTCTGCGCCGGAGAAGGAGTGAAAATCCTACCCTATTCGATGCCCAGTTGTTTCTGAATTTGCTCCAGAGGCACACCCTTCGTTTCCGGAACCATCGTCTTCACCCAGATGAGCTGTAGAACCATCATGCCGGCGAAGAATGAGAAAACGTAACCGGGCGGGAAAGAAGCGACCATCCTGGGAAAAAACGTTGTGAGCAATGCAGCGAAAATCCAGTGTGTGAAGCTGCCCAGGGTCTGACCTTCGGCGCGATGACGGTTGGGAAATATTTCGGAGATAAAAACCCAGATGACCGCACCCTGCCCGATCGAGTGCGCCGCGATGAAGGCGAAGATGCAAATCGGCACGAGCGCAAGATGCTGCGTAAAGAATGACCAGGCCACGAGACCCAGCGAAGCGATATAGCCGAACGAGCCTATGTAGAGCAGCGTGCGTCGTCCCAGCCGGTCAATCAGCCACAGGCCGACAAACGTGAAAACAAGATTCGTGACGCCGATCCCGACGGACTGCAACAGTGCGGCTTTCGCTCCGAGCCCGGTAAGTTCAAAGATGCGTGGAGCGAAATATAAAATGGCGTTGATGCCGGAAAGCTGGTTAAAGAACGCAATCAAAATCGCAAGCAGGATCGGCTTTTGAAGACGTCGAGTCCAGAAATGGCCCGACGAAACTTGCTCTGTAGATGCGGCGATAATCGAATCGGCCTCGGCGGCAATTTCGGCCTTCGAAACGTCAGGCTGCGTTCGTTGGAGTACCTGCAACGCGGCCTCGCGGTTGCCCTTGCGGCTCAGCAGCCAGCGTGGGCTTTCGGGCAGGCCAAGGGACAAAGCAGCATAGAGCAAAGACGGAAACGCGGCCACGCCGAGCATCCAGCGCCAGGCGTTTTCACCGATGCCGGCGAGCAGAGCGTTTGAGATGTAGGCGACCAAAATTCCGAAAACAATGTTGAACTGGAACATGCCGGCAAGCCGTCCGCGATACTTCGGCGGCGCGATTTCCGAAATATACATCGGAGCGACCACGGTTGAGATGCCGATGCCTAATCCGCCAATAACACGGGCAACGATGAAGACGGTAACATTTGGCGCCAGGCCCGAACCCACCGCGCCGACGAAGTAAAGAACGCCGATCCAAAGCAGCGTGGCTTTGCGCCCGAACTTGTCGGCGGGCCAGCCGCCGACCAGCGACCCCACGACGGTGCCGTAAAGCGCCGAGGCCATGGCAAAGCCGTGGAGGCTGGGACTCAGAGCCCAGAGCGCCTGAATTGTTTTTTCCGCGCCGGAAATAACGACGGTGTCGAATCCGAAAAGAAATCCGGCCAGTGCCGACGTGAGCGACCAGAAAAAGATGCGGCGATTCATACTCGGTGGTGTCAGGTTCGGTGGTTGTTCTCAGGCTTCAATGACGTCAAACACCTAAAGGCCAAAGACCCGCTTTCTTATTCCTTAACCAGTGGATAAGCTTTTTGTCGCCAGTCGCGAATTCCACCGTCCATCGAAATCACGTTGGTGTATCCCATCTTTTGCAAATTGTCGGCGGCCAGAGCGGAACGGAATCCCCCGCCGCAATAAAGGATCAGTTCGGTGTTGAGTTCGGGGACGCGCGCCTCGATGTCGCGCTCGATGATGCCTTTGCCCAGATGAATCGCACCGGGAAGATGATCCTTGGCGTATTCGCTCTCTTCGCGCACATCGACCAACGTGAATTTCTCGCCATGATCGATCTTCTTTTTTACTTCGTCGACTGTGGTTTCGCGCACCCGCGTCTTGGCGTCATCGACGATCTTCAGAAAGCGGGGAGGATGCTGGTGGGCCATGACATCTCCTTTGCCGTGGTTGACGTTGAACATCGTAACAAGTGCCGCTGGATTCTGCATCAGCCCAGTTCAGACCCAGGGTAGGACGACATAAACGCTCGCGCAGAGACGTCCTTGTGTGGCAGGCGGTGCGGAACCCTAGGGGGCCGTGCCGGCGCGTCCCGCGATGAAGGTGGCGGGAAGTACGTAGATCGTGCTTTGCCAGGACTCGTGCACTCGTCGATCTCAGTTCAGTTAGCATCAATGCATGGAGCAGACGCAACAACCCGTGCGTCGCATCGGCCTGGCCCGGGCGCTCTCGAAGCTGGGGTACTGCTCACGCTCGCAGGCGGCAGAGTTGATTCGCGCCGGTCGCGTGCGGATAAATGGAAACACACGCCGTGATCCCGAAGCCCCGGTTTGCCTCGAGCATGACCGTATAGTCGTCGATGGTCACGGTGCCAAAGCGCAGGCGAAAATCTATCTTGTGATCAACAAGCCCCGTGGCCTGGTGACGACGGCCTCCGATGAAAAAGGCCGCGAGACGGTCTACGCACTTCTGAACCAGCAAGGTGAATCGCTACCGTGGCTCGCTCCGGTTGGGCGGCTGGATAAGGCCAGTGAGGGATTGCTGCTTCTGACCAACGATTCGGAGTGGGGCGCTCGTGTTGCAGATCCTGAGGCGCATCTGGAAAAGACCTACCACGTGCAGATCAATACGCAAGCCGATGAAAGATTCGTTCGGGAGTTACTCCATGGAGTAACGCATGACGGTGAGACGTTGCGCGCGGGAAGTGCCGTGCTGCTGCGCTCCGGGACAAAGAACTGCTGGTTGGAGATCGGGCTCGGCGAAGGGAAGAATCGCCAGATTCGCCGGATGATGGAATCGCTGGGGGTAGATGTGCTCCGACTCATTCGGGTCGCGATCGGCCCGCTCGTGCTGGGCGATCTCGCAAAGGGAGCCAGTCGTCCGCTCACTGCCGAAGAAAAGTCATCTCTCGACCGCGCGATGCGCAGTTTCGATCCCGCGACAAAGCGGCGCCATCCATGAGACGATGGCACGCCTGAATCCGCGTCGGGCAGGGCCTCATGAACAGGAAATTCACCGTCAACCGCAGGCAATTTCTTGCGTCCACTTCCGCCGCCGCATTGGGAGCGGCGGCCCTCAGCGGCAAGGAACTCGCCGCGGTAACTGGTCCGCAAAGTTTCCAGTCGACTGCGGGTTCGACGATTCCGTATTCGCGCGAAGAACTGTACGGCGAGAAAAAAGCGGAGCGCGCGTTCGGAGCTTGCGGCGAAGTAGCGTTTCCTCTTGGCGGGCTTGGCACCGGAACCGTTTCTCTGGGCGGCCGCGGCGATTTGCGTGACTGGGAAATTTTCAATCGCCCAGCCAAGCGCAGAATCCTGCCTTACAGTTTTGCTGCGCTGTGGGTTAAATCAGACGATGGCCAAACGGCGGTGCGCGTTGTCGAAGGGCCGCCGGATCCTCCGTTTCGCGGGTGGGAAGGCTTCGCGCGGCATTCGGCTCAGGGTCTGCCGCACTTCCGGAAGACGCACTTTAGCGCGACGTATCCCATCGCGAAAGTTGATTTCGAAGACGCCGCCCTGCCAGTCACGGTTTCCCTGGAGGCGTTCAATCCATTTGTCCCGCTCGCTGTTGACGACTCAAGCCTTCCGGTCGCGGTGCTGACCTATCGAATCAAGAATCACTCAGCGAAGCCAGTAGACCTCGCGCTCGCGTTTTCGTTGCTGAATCCGGTCGGCTACGACGGTAAGGGATATCTTGACGGCCTTGAGCACCCGGGATTCGGCAAAAATCTGAACCGCCTGCGCAAAGAAGGAACCCTCGCCGGACTCGACCTGACCTCAGAGAAATATCCCACGGGCGATCCGCGTGGCGGTTCGATGGCGCTGCTGACGACCGCGCCCGACTTCACCGCGCGCACCAGTTGGGAAAACGGCGCATGGTGGGATTTCTACCAGAAATGGTTCGATGAATTCTCCGCCGACGGCAGGATGCAGGACTCGCGTCCGCCTGCCCCGTCCCCTGAGGGCCAGTCGGATTACTGCACGCTCGCCCCGCGTGCGCATCTCGCTCCGGGCGAAGCGACCGCGATCACGTTTGTGCTGGCCTGGTATTTTCCTGTCCGCGAGAACTACTGGCACGATGACGACGACAAACTGAAAGGCAAACGCCTCACCAACTATTACGGCACGCGATTCAAGAGCGCTTGGGAAGCCGCGCGCCATACCGTGGAGCGTTTGCCGGAACTCGAACGTAAGTCGCGGCTGTTCACCGACACAATGTTGGCGAGCACGTTTCCTCCCTATGTGATCGAAGCCGTTACCAGCCAGGCTTCGATCCTGCGTTCGAATACCTGCATGCTGCTCGAAGGCAGGCAATTCTTCGCTTTCGAAGGCTGCGGTGATGACCAGCACAACGGCTGGATGAATTGCTCGCACGTCTGGAACTACGAGCAGGCACTGGCGTTCTTGTTTCCGGAGTTGGAGCGATCGATGCGCAACACCGACTTCCAGTATGAAATGCGCAGCGACGACAGCATGGCGTTTCGCTCGATGGTGCCGCTTGGCATCAAGCAGTGGGATTTCCGTCCCGCGGCCGATGGACAGATGGGCTGCATCCTTAAGTTGTACCGCGAGTGGCAGATCTCCGGCGATGATGAGTTTGTGAAGAAGATGTGGCCGAACGCGAAGCGCGCGCTTGAATTTGCCTGGAAGCACTGGGACGCCGACCGCGACGGCCTGATGGAAGGCGAGCAGCACAACACCTACGACATCGAATTCTTCGGCGCGAATCCGATGATGACCACGCTCTATCTCGGCGCATTGAAAGCCGGTGAGCTGATGGCGCTCGCCGTGGGAGACACGGCCGCTGCTGCGGCGTACCGCGAGGTCCGCGAGGCCGGCGCGAAAAATATCGAGCAACTCTGGAACGGCGAATACTACTTCCAGAAGGTGACGCCCGTGACCGACATTCAGCCGATGGAGCCTTACGACGACAAGAACTGGCGCGAACGAGTCGTGAGCGATGGACAGCTCAAATATCAGTTCGGGCCAGGGTGCCTGTCGGATCAGATGCTGGGTCAATGGTTCGCCGATGTGCTCGGCCTCGATCTCGGACTCAATCAGGATCACGTGCGCGGCGCGCTGCACGCCATCTATCACTACAACTTTAAGCACGACTTCTGGACCCATCCCAACCCGCAGCGCATTTACGCGATCAATGACGAAAAGGGCCTGGTGCTGTGTTCGTGGCCGACGGGCGGCCGTCCGGCGCTGCCGTTCGTTTACTCCGACGAGGTGTGGACAGGAATCGAATATCAGGTCGCGGCGCATCTCATCTATCGCGGCCTGATTGACGAAGGGCTGGCGCTCGTCAAGGCTACCGGCGATCGCTACGACGGCGTCCGGCGCAATCCCTGGAATCAGATCGAGTGGGGCAATCATTATTCGCGCGCTCTGGCGAGTTATTCGGTGCTGCTGGCGCTCTCTGGATTTCGTTATTCTGCCGTGACGCAGACCGCGACGTTCCAACCGCGCGTGCACGAAGAAAACTTCGCCTGCTTTTTCGCCGCGGGTACTGCGTGGGGATTATTCCGGCAACAGCGACCGGCCGCAGCGCTCACGGCGAAACTGGAATGCCAGCATGGCGAGTTGAAGCTTCGCCACCTGAATCTGGCTGAGCACGCGAAACTCGGCCCCGAAGTGGATGTCTCCGTGACCGTTCCCGGCGGGCGCAAGATCGCGTGCACTGCGACGAACGGAGGGGCTGGACTGCAAATCCAGTTTCCGGAAGAGATCGTAGTCGCCGAAGGACAATCTGTCACTGTCGGTGTCAGCGCGACACCAGCCAGTCCCAGACAGAAGCACAGAAGCTAATGAGTGATCCGACTTTTCTTTCCGCAATGCAGATGGCGGAGCAGATTCGAGCACACAAAATTTCTGTTGCCGACCTGGTCGAAGCGCATCTCCACAAAATTGAAAAACTGAATCCCGTGCTGAACGCTTATGTGCAGGTTGACGCTGAACGCGCCCGCGAGCAGGCCGAGGCCGCCGACCGCGCTTTGGCGCAGCACAGGCCTGTCGGCCTATTGCATGGAGTTCCCATCAGCATTAAAAGCTGCATTGAAGTCGCAGGCTTGCGCTGCGAAGCAGGCACGCGCCTGCGCGCCGGATTTGTCGCGACGCAAGATGCGCCGCTGGTTGCGCGTCTTCGCCATGCGGGCGCGATTGTCCTCGGCGTCACTAATGCTCCCGAGATCCTCATGGCCTGGGAGACCGACAATCTTCTCTATGGCCGCACCAACAGTCCGTGGGACCTCGAACGCACTCCTGGCGGATCGAGTGGCGGAGAAGCGGCTGCGATCGCGACGGGTATGTCTGCCGGAGGTGTCGGCAGCGACGGTGGCGGCTCGATTCGCGTGCCCGCACACTTCAGCGGTATCTGCGGGCTCAAACCGACTCCGGGACGCATTCCTTCGACGGGTCACTTTCCACCGTCCGGCGGACCATTTTCGTTGATCGGTGTGGTCGGTCCGATGGCGCGTACGGTTGCCGATCTGCGAGCGTTGTTCGAAGTGATGCAAGGTGCTGACGACGGCGATGCCTGCTCTGCGCCCGTCTCGTTGCGCTGGCCAAGCGATGACGAAGTCAGAAAACTTCGTATTGGATATTTTGAAGACGACGACCACACGCCCGTGGCGCCTGAGATTCGTGCAGCAGTAAAAAAAGCCGCACAGGCCCTGCGGGAAGCCGGGCTTCGAGTGGAGCCATTCCGTCCCGAAGGTCTCGAAGAAGCGCGGGAACTGTGGAAGAAGTTTTTCGTCACCGCCGGAGGCATGCTCATCCGGCCGATGTTCGCAGGCCGCGAGAATGATCTAAGCCCAATGCTTCGTCAGTTTCTGGAGTGGTCGGAGGCGGAGCCGGCACTGACGGGCGAGTCTCTTCTCGATGCCTGGATCCGCCGCGACGCACTGCGCGGCAAATTTCTGGCACGGATGCGGAAGTATCCAATCCTGCTGTGTCCGGCCGCCGCGATCCCGGCGTTTCGGCATGGAGAACGCAGTTGGCAGATCGAGGGCAAGACCGTCGAATATCTTGATGCCTGGAGCTATACCGAATGGTTCAATCTGCTGGGCAATCCTGCTGCGGTGGTTCCGGCAGGTCACTCTGTCGCTCGTGAATCCGAGGGGCTGCCCATCGGCGTGCAGATCGTCGGGCGTCCGTGGGAAGAAGAGCAGGTACTGGCCGTCGCCGCAGCACTCGAAAAAGAGTGCGGAGCCTTGAAAATTCCGCCAATTAGCTGAAGCTTTACCCTGTGTTCCCCTGTGCCCTCTGTGGTTAAATCTTTAATGAAATGAATCTGCGAATTTCTGCTGTTTTATTCGCCGTGCTAGCGGCTGCCGTTGGCCTGCTCGCTCCCGGCGCGCAGCCGAATCCCATCGAGGCCGCGCGCCTGAACAATCTGGGCTGCGCTTACATGAACCAGCAGCTCTTTGAAAAAGGATTGAAAGCCTTCCAGCAGGCTGCCGAAGCCGATCCTAAGCTCGCGATCGCGCGTTTGAACGAAGGCGTCGCCTATCTGAACCTGCAGAAGGTCGACGAGGCCAAGGCCGCGCTGCAAGACGCGCTCAAGCAGGACCCGAAAAATCCGAATGCTTGGTATAGCCTCGGACTGCTGGCCAAGAATTCCGGCGACACGCAGGCGGCCATCGACGCGTTCAAGCGCGTGACCGAGATTGATCCCAACGACGCCGATACCTGGTATTTTCTCGGCACTGCGTACGTTCAGGCCAAGCAATTTCCCCAGGCCATCGAAGCGTTACAGCAGGCGCTGAAGATCAATCCGTTGCATGCCTCGGCTGAGTTTGGATTGTCGCGCGCCTACCAGCAATCCGCCGACGTCGACCACGCCCGCGAGCACCTGAAACGCTTCCAGTACATCACGCAAAATAAAATCGGCGCTCCCATGAGCCTGGCCTATGGCGAACAGGGACAGTACTCGCGAGCCGTGGAGTCGCCGCAGGCAGTGATGAAGGCCCCGGCGCAGATCAAGGTGGAGTTTGTGGATGTGACGAAGGACGGCGGGGATTGTAGCGGCAAGCACTCCTGCGTCGAAGCGTCCTCTGGGCTAAGTTTCATCGGATCTGGCGCGTGCTTCCTCGACTATGACGGCGATGGTATGCTCGACATTTTGCTGGTCGGCGGATGATGGGCCTGAAGCGGATTGGCCTTTACCAGAACCTGGGAACGGCAAGTTTGAAGACGTGACCAAAAAGCGGGATTCGACCTACACTTCATGCGACTGGTTGCACTCGCGGGCGATTACGACAATGACGGATCTTGTCGACCTGGTACTGAGTCGCGGGCCGCAGTTTTCCTACTCCATAACGAGAAGGACGGAACATTCAAAGAACGTTACGGAACAGGCTGGCATTTCAAATGGATGGTTTGATGCGACGGGATTAACATTCGATGGATTACGACCACGACGGAGATCTGGACCTTTATATTTCCGGCCTTTGCGTTTCGGAGTGCCGGTCGACCAACTCGAAAATCGAAGCGCACATTCACAGCCTGAGATGGCGCGAAGATATGCTGTGGCGAAATAATGGAGACGGCAAATTTACGAATGTGACGGCGCGAAAGGGCTTCATCTATGCGGCCCAACGACAAGGCGGTTGGCACTGACTACAACAACGACCGCGCCGTAGATTTGGTGGTCTGACCGGTGCGGAAAGCTGGTGACGATCTATCGAAAATCCACGGGAAGGGCGATTCCAGTCCGAACATTTTGGCACGAGGATAGACTTGCACGCCAACCACTCGGCGTTTCCGTCCTCGACTTCGATCACGATGGCTGGATGGATATTGTCTTTCACGCACACGGGAGAGCCTGGCGTCACACTTTGGCGCAATAACCACGGCAAGACCTTCGACCAGGTAGAGCTACCAGAGACCAACTGGGTCCACGCCTTTGGCGTAGCCGCCTTCGACTACGACAACGACGGCTGGGTCGACCTCGTCGCCGTCGGCGAAACTAAAGAAGGCAAGGGCGAAGTGCGGTTGTTTCGCAACCTCGGGCCGGACGGATTCAAAGACGTCACTGCCGACGTTGGACTCGACAAGATTCAACTGAAAGAGCCGCGCGCCATTATCACGGGCGACTACGACAACGACGGCGCCACCGATCTCCTCATCACGCAGAGTCATGGGCCTGCCGTGTTGCTGAAGAACGAGGGCGGAAATCAGAATCACTGGATGAGGCTCGCGCTCAAGGGACTCGCCGACAATAAGTCCGCTATCGGGACGAAGGTTGAAGTTTTCTCCGGCGGCAACCGGCAGAAATTTGAAATCTACGGCTCGAACGGCTACCTCGGGCAGAATTCGCCGTATCTGACCGTCGGTCTCGGCGATGCGAAAGAAGCTGACGTGGTCCGCATGCTCTGGCCGACTGGCGTGTTGCAGGACGAGATCAATGTCGCGGGTGACAAGCAGCAGGACATTATGGAAATCGACCGGCGCGGCAGTTCGTGTCCTACGCTGTTCGTGTGGAATGGCGAGCGCTACGAATTCGTCGCGGACATGCTCGGCGCGGGCGTCGTCGGACACTGGATCGGACCGAACCAGCGTGACATTCCGCGTCCGGTCGAGTGGATCAAGATTGATCGCGGGATGATTCGGGCGAAAGAAGTTCATCGAGCCCTTTGTCATCCCGAGCGAAGCGAAAAGCCTGCCCTGAGCTTGTCGAAGGGACCTATGCACTCCCCGGCCAGTTGCACAGATCCTTCGCCGCGAAAAACCGCGGCTCAGGATGACAGCGCTTTGCCGGCGACCAACGACCAGCGACCAACGAAGACTCTCAGCTTCCGTTTTATGGAGCCGTTGGAAGAAGCGGTCTATCTCGATCAGGTGCGGCTGCTGGCCGTCGATCATCCCGCTGACGTCGACGTTTATCCCAACGAATATTTCGCTTCGAATCCGCCTTATCCGGAATTCAAAGTTGTGATGAGCAAAATCAAAGACGCGCGTCCGCCGGCGGGTGCGTGGGATGATCACGGCCGCGACCTGCTGCCTGATTTGCTGGCACATCGGTATGTTGGCGATTTTGCCCTGACACAGTTTCAGGGATTCGCCAAGCCGCACAGCCTGACTCTAGATCTCGGCGAAGACTACGCCGGCGGCCCGCTGTGGTTGCTGATGCATGGCGAGGTCGAATACTTCTCAGCCAACAGCATGTATGCCGCGTCGCAAGCGGGTATTCAGGCGATTTCTCCGTACGTGGAAGCGCTGATTCCGAATGGAAGCGGTGGAGACGGGAAGTGGCGTCGCGTGGTCGATGACATGGGATTTCCCGCCGGCGGCCCGCGCACCATGACTGCCAATCTTTCGGGGAAGCTGCCGCGGGGGACGCGCAAGATTCGCATCACGACGAACCTGCAGGTTTATTGGGACAGCATTCTTGTCGACCGAACGGAGCAGGAAAGCAGCCCGGGAAAAGCAGGTTCCCTTCGACAGGCTCAGGGCAGGCTCTCGACTCGCGCAAAAAACGCGCTTGCTCGGAATGACAAAGCATTTTCGCAGGCGCGAGAAACATTTCGACTGACTCCCATTCCACTCGCGCACGCTGATCTCGAATTCCACGGGTATCCGTATAAGATCGAGGGCACGCCACCGGGGAACGTGCAGTACGTCTACGAAAAGGTCAGTGCAACCGGCCCCTACACGCGCCCGATGGGAACGTATACGCGTTACGGCGACGTGACGCCGCTGCTCACCGCGACCGATGACAAATCGGCCGTCTTCGGCTCGGGGGATGAAGTGCGTCTCGATTTCGACCCGTCGAAGTTGCCGGCGCTTCCCGAAGGCTGGATGCGCGATTATTTCTTCGCGGCTAACGGCTACGAAAAAGACATGGACTTCTACGCCGCCGAGGGCAACTTCGTGGCGCCGCTGCCATTCCTCAGTATGGGCGATTATCCCTACACGCCGAAGAAATCGTTTCCACTGGACGACTCGCATGTGAACTATCTTCTCGAATACAACACCCGCCACATGTCCGGTAACGAGCAGCGCGGGTATTGGTTCGACTATGGAGACCAATGATAGGCATTACGGAAACGTTTTAATATTGACACTTCTGCCCCTTCCATAATTCAATAGCCGGACCCATGGAAACTGCCTCCACTCTCACCTCTGGTGTTCCGCGCCTTCGCCGCACGCTTACTCTTTGGGATCTGATTTTTTACGGCATCGTTCTGATTCAGCCCATTGCACCGGTGCCCCTGTATGGCATCGCGCAGAAGCTTTCCGACGGTCACTTCGTGACCATCATCCTGATTGTGCTCGTTGGCATGCTCATCACAGCGGTCAGCTACGGACGCATGGGCGCCTTGTATCCGCAAGCGGGATCGGCCTATACCTATGTCGGCAAGGGGCTCAACCCGCATCTCGGTTTCCTCGCCGGCTGGGCAATGATTCTCGATTACCTGCTGCAACCCCTCATCAACACGGTCTGGATTGCGACAGCACTGCACGAGCGTTATGTGCAGCAAGTTCCTTTTATGGTGTGGGCTTTGCTGATCGCGGGTGTCATGACGGTGCTGAACCTGATTGGGGTGAAGGCTTCGGCCAGGGCAAATAAAGTACTGCTGGCGGTGATGTCTGTGGTAGTAGTCGCTTTTATTGTGCTGGCACTGAAATATTTGTATGGCGGGCAGGGGTGGGCTGGAATATTTTCCTTGCAGCCGATCTACGATCCGAAGACGTTCGATGTACACAAGATCCTGAAGGCGAGTTCGTTCGCAGCCTTGACTTACATCGGCTTCGATGGCGTAACCACACTGGCCGAAGATGTGGAAAATCCGAAGCGGAACGTCCTGCTGGCGGTGGTGTTGACCTGCATTTTTGCCGGTGTTTGCAGCGGGATTGAGGCTTACCTTGGAGCCCGCGTCTGGCCGGACTGGCATACCTTTACGAATTTTGAAACCGCCTTCATGGATATCTGCAACCGCGTCGGCGGGAAGGTATTGTTCAACTCGATGGCCACAATCCTGATTGTCGCGGCGTTTGGCAGCGGACTGACCGGCACGCTGGGCGCGGCGCGATTGCTGTTTGGAATGGGACGCGACAATGTGCTGCCGAAGAGGTTTTTCGGACAACTCAAGCCCGGAACGAGCACTCCGACCAACAACATTCTTCTGATTGGAGGGCTGTCGCTTACTGGAGCCATTCTTCTGTATCACATCGGCAATGCCTATGAGCATGCGGCAGAGCTCCTAAACTTCGGCGCGTTCCTTGCCTTCATGGGAGTGAACTTCGCGTGTTTCTGGCAGTTCTCGATCAAAGTGCGGGCAGGGTATCGAAGACGGCTTCTGGCCGACGCTTTGGTACCGCTCATTGGGTTCCTGGTCTGCAGCTACTTCTGGTGGAATCTGAATTCGCTAGCAAAGACCGTTGGCGGGATCTGGTTTGCCGTCGGGATTCTCTACGTGGGCTACAAGACGAATTGGTTCCGCTCCGCGCCGGTCATGATTGACTTCAGCGACTCTTAAACTGAAACAATAGTGAGGTCATATGCTCGGATCAACCAGCATTGTTGCCTTTGTTCCTATCAAAGACGCAGATAAGGCGCGCTCGTTCTATGAAGGTCTGATCGGTCTGCGTTTTCTCAAAGACGACGGCTTCGCGTTGGTGTTCGACGCCAATGGAACCATGGTGCGGATGGCCAAGGTGCCACAGTTCACGCCAGCGCCGTTCACAATTCTCGGATGGCAGGTGAAGGAAATCGAAAAAGTCGCGGCGGAACTTCAGGGCAAGGGAGTGATATTCGAGTGCTTCGGATTCTTCAAGCAGGACGATCTCGGAATCTGGACCGCGCCTACCGGGGACAAAGTGGCGTGGTTCAAGGATCCGGACGGGAATATTCTGTCGGTTTCGCAGCACGTCTAGGCCGCAACCACCTCCGCCGGGTTCTACATGGCCACTTATCGCGAACTCGCTCGTGGCGCTTGTCACCTTGTCTCGCGGCGGAATCTGCGTCGATCTGTGGCGTTGTTGGTCGTAAGCCTGGGAGTGAATTCTGCAGCGCTGGCGCAGATCGAAGTGCGGGTGGATTGGTCCCAGCTCTCCCCGCCGACGAAAACCGTCATCACGCTCCAGGTTGTAGAAAATCCTCCACTTATGCGCGGATCTCCGATTCACAATGCCGCGTGGAAGGCGCTTCGCGAGCTCGCAACCGAGAAAACGCGGCTGGCTCTCTGGTATCCGTATCCGCGGCTTGCGGTGGCCGAACTTTTACCGCCGACCGACCACGCGACGTTTTGGGACTTCACCCAGATCGATCGCATCGTTGAAGATTTCTTTGCGGCCACGCGTGATCGAACCTCGGTCTTTACCATGAGCACGATTCCGACATGGATGTTCAAAAACGCGGATCCCGGGCCAATACCGGTGTCACCTGCCGATGCCATGTGGAGTTACGAAACCGGCGACGAGCTACGCGATCCCACGGGCCAGGAAGCCGCTGACTATTTTGCGCGAGTAGCGAAATGGTATACGCAAGGCGGATTCAGAGACGAGCTGGGCAAGGAGATGAGGTCGCCGCATCACTTCAACATCGCCTACTGGGAAATTCTGAACGAGCCTGAGTACGAGCATGCTTTGTCAATCGAAGCCTACATTCGGCTCTACGACAAGATTTCTGCCGCGGTCCGGGAGGTATCGCCGGGGACGAAATTTGTGGGACTGTCACTGGCGGAACCGACGCACCGTCCGCAGATATTCGAGCAGTTTCTCAATCCGGCCAATCATGCGCCGGGGACAACGCTCGACGCCATCTCTTATCACTTCTATGCAGTTGCAGAGCCCGGCGAATCGGACGATGCTCAGCCATATTCGTTCTTTACGCGTGCCGACGCTTTTCTCGACTCCGTGCGCTACATCGAATCGATTCGCAAACGGCTTTCGCCGCAGACCGAAACGCACATCAACGAAGCGGGATGCATCGACAGCGACGATCTAGGACAAGCTCCGGACAGCATGACGCATCCTCCGTCAGCGCAATACTGGAATCTTTGCGGTGCGGTGTTTGCCTACGTTTATGCCGGACTCGCCGGGCAGGGAATTGATGTTCTTGGCGCGTCGCAACTGGTCGGCTATCCCACGCAATTTCCATCGGTCAGCCTGCTGGACTGGACGAATGGTGCTCCCAATCCCCGCTACCGCGTGCTCGAGCTTCTACACCACCACCTTGGACCGGGCGACCGGCCCGCGAAAGTCTCTATCAAGTCCAGTGATGTGTACGCGGCCGCGTACGTCTCCGCGGGTGGCGAGAAGAAAATCCTTTTGATCAATAAACGGAATCGTCCCGCCACGATCACGCTTGCCGGCTGCACCGGTGCCGTCGAGGAACACGTGGACACACTGACTGGCGCTAGTCCGGTGGCGAGCCATCGCATGGAGACTGATCAGGTTTCGCTGGGACCATTCGGCGTCAGCGTGATCGAGCTGGCTTTGGATGGGAAGAATTAGAGACAGTTGAAACCTGCGCGGAATTTCGCCGCCGGTTCAGCCGTGCCTCCGGCACGAGATTACATAGTCCGCCGCCGCATCCCGCCAGCGAACTGGCGGGCTATTGTCGGTGGTCCCTCCGGGACCTGTCCGCGGGCGGTGTCTGTGGTGGGACGGCCGAGGACGGCTGTCCCCACATGAGCGGAGTTGGCTACTCCACGTTCCAGCCACTGACCTCTACGGCGGGTTTCGCCGTGCCTAGCTCGCTGGCGCGATAAGTTGCGGTAACTTCGCGCTTTTCACCGGGCAGCAGAGAGATGTAGTTGTCTTCCCAGACGACGGGAAGAATCTCTTCACCCTTCACACCTTTGTCGACTTTCAAGCGGACAAAGAATGCAAGGCTCTTGCTCGGATTCTCAAGCGTGACGTGCGTGACCGAGTCTTCGCCCTTGCGCTCGGTGCGGTCAATCTCCTTCAGCTTAACTTTGGGCAATTGTGAGAGCGCGGTGTAGTCCGCATAGGAAGCGGTGGGAGTCATCCACCAGTTGCTCTTGGCCCAGTCGAGAGTCTCGGGCTTGGTCGAGAGCCAGTAGAAGTTCGAGCCGACCTGCTTGCCGGTGGAATCATCGAGGCGTAGCACAACGAAGTACGTATTGCTCAAGCCGGAAACGTCGGGCAGAGTGAAGATTTTCGTAGTGCTGTCGGGCCCGGCGTCGACTGTGTTCGTTTGTGAAAATTTCTCGGTCGCATCGAGATTGTAGATTTTCGTTGTCAGCTTCAGTGCTTTCGCATCTTCATACTGGCTGCTAACCAGCCAAATCGAGTGATCGTCATAGCCGTAGATCGGATGCAAAGCTTCCATGGCGCGCTTGGCGCCGAAGTATCCGCCGCCGGGGCGCAGGTAGTAGTCGTAAAGATGCCAGATCATGGAAGGCCAGGCGTTGTTTAGCATCCATTGAATTACGCCCGTCGCCTCGTATTTGTTGCGGCTGTAGGCCTCGTACATGGCGCGTACGCCTTCGTAGGTCTGCATCTGCGATTTCGTGGCGAAGTCTTCCACGTTGTCGGACTTGCCATAGCGGTTGGTGAGCGCATCTGTGAATACACCGATGGTTTTGAACTCGCCGCCACCGGTGTGATAGTTCCAGAAATCGTCGATCGGCCACATGTGGTCTTTGCCAACCATGGCCCGAATGCTTTCAATCGGCGGAACTGCGGGTCCCATGCTGGTTTCAGTATTGAAGCGATAGGCGCCGCCGCAACCACCGGGATTGCATTCCTTGCGGCCGGGTTGGCCTTCTGGCGTATCGATCGTCCAATAACCCGGTGCGACGTATTCATACGGGCCGCTCATCTTCACGCCGCTGTCCCCAGTGACACTAGTCTTCTTTCCTGTGGCCGATGAGAGCACGGGATTCGGCCAGAACAATTCCTTTTCGACATCGAGATACATCTGCTCGACATCGGGGGGCGGAGCGTTGTCGCTGCCGTTGAGCCACATCACCAGGCTCGGATGGCTGCGCAGGCGGTAAATCTGATCACGCAGGGATTGCTTGGCGATTTCAAAATCCTGCGGCTTCCAGCGTGGCCAGCGCTCCCAGAAGTCACAGCAGCACCATCCGGCCATCACCAGAATTCCCTGGTGGTCGGCGAGATCGAAAAATTCCGGAGTCTCGAGCTTGCCTTCCAGGCGGACGGTGTTGAGTCCCATATCGCGTACATAGCGGAATTCATCATGCAGGCGCTGTGAGTTTTCGCGCAGCATCAGGTCCGGCGTCCAGCCGCCTCCACGGATCAGAATGTTCTTGCCGTTCACATGAAATGCACGGCCACCGACGGAGTTGAAGTCAGAAGTAATTTCGCGGATGCCGAACTCGGAGCTGGTGTGGTCGCTGACCGCGCCGTTGACTTCGAATTCCATCTTCAGCGGATAAAGATTTGGCTTGCCCATTTGTGCCGGCCACCAGAGCCGGGGGCTTGTGAAGACGAGTTGGGAAAAAGTATCCGGAGTGAAGGTAACGTCTTTCGACTCGTTAGGCCCGAGTTCCACATCCTGTTCGAACTTGACGCTCCCGATCTCTCCCTTGAGCTTGCCCTTTACGGCTTGACTGCTGCCGTTCTTCACTTGCGCAGTCACCGTTAACCTCGCACTGTCATTTGCTGGAAGATTCAGTTTCGACACAACCGTGGGATAACGTAGCGCCACTGGGCCGCTGGTGGTCAGGTAGACCTCCCGCCACAGGCCCATGTTTTTATCGGGCGGAGCAGGGTTCCAGTCGACGAAAGTGATTGCGAGATCGTGGTCGGTGGGAGCAAAAATCTGAACCGCAAGAACGTTTTCCGCACCAGGCTTAGCCGCGTCAGTGATGTTAAGTTCGTAGGTCCGCCAGGCTCCGGCGATGTCGCTGTCTTTGGCGATCTGTTTTCCGTTAAGCCATACGTTGGCGCGATAGTTGATGCCCTTGAAATTCAGCCAGATCGTCCTGCCCTTGTAATCGGGCGGAATCGTGAACGGTTTGCGATACCACCACGAAACCGCATACGGATTCCCGGGCGCCATGGGAATGTCCGAGAAGTTGCCGCCAATGGGATAGTCCATGCCTGCGAAACTGCGCAGGTTCATACCGAACAAAGGGTCGGGCAAGGTTTTATCCTTCACCAGCGCCGCGACCACGGTAGTGGGCACGGTTGCGGTGTGCCATCCTTTGGTCTCGAATGCAGGCGTGGAGATGACTTCTCCCTGCGCCTCGACCTTGGCAGACGTTTGCAGCGACCAGCCTTCGCGCAGCGGCAGCTTGGGTTCCGTTGACTGCCTGGCAGGCAGCTTGTCCTGGGAGAGAAGGGATGACGCCGTTAGAAGTTGAGCCACTACGAAGAAAACTGCCAGCCGCTTGCCTGAGTTCATGGCGCTCCTGTTGATTGCTGTTCGTGTCTGTTGGGATGAAAGGGACATGTTCGCACAAATGCCCCGGAGAATGGATATCACTTCTATTAATTCGTTTCAATAGCGGAATTTTGGAACCTGCGCTGAGGCGGGATTTTCTACTGGGCGACATTCTGGCAGGAGCCATCTTTCAGGCGAGGCGAAGAGCCCGCCTTGAGCGAAGTCGAAGGGATCTCACGTGTATGGTCATTGCGGCCTCACGGTCTTGCGGGGTTCGCCAGCCTCTTTAGGTTTATAATTACCAATTCGCCTTTCTACTCTGGAGTGACAAGAAAATGATTCGATTTTTGCAGACTCAGGGGCCGACCAAGAAGATCATTCTCAGCGGCATCCTGCTCGTGATTTGCGCGGCCATGGTGATCGCATTCGTCCCGGGGATTGGCAGTGATTCGGGAAGCACGCCCGGCACCGGCGTCGTCGCCAAAGTAGAAGGCTCCGACATTACTGCTGATGCGGTTCGCGATACCGCCCGGCAGATGCTGCAACAACAGATGCCGCAGGGCGGCGCCAACATGGGAATGCTTCTGCCATTCTTTGCCCAGCGTGCCGCTGACCAGTTGATCACCCGGCAGGCGTTGCTGGCCGAAGCCGGCCGCATGGGATTGCGCGTGTCTCCCCAGGAAGTGAAAGACGAACTCCAGCATGGCCGCTATAGCGCCACGTTCTTTCCCGGAGGCAACTTCATCGGCGAGCAAGAATACGAGAACATGTTGTCTCAGGCGAACCTCACACCGGCCAAGTTCGAAGAGGCTGTGGGCAACGATATTTTGTTGACCAAGCTGCAGGCCTTTATTTCGGGCGGCGCCAACGTAAGCGAATCGGCGATTCGCGACCAGTTCATCAAGCAGAATTCCAAAGTCAAATTCGATTACGCCGTGTTGAAGCAGGACGATCTGCGCAAAGGGCTGCATCCCACCGACGAAGAATTGCAGGCGTACTACAACGCGCATAAGGCCGCGTACGCCAATTCAGTTCCTGAAAAACGCAAAGTTAAATATGCCGTAGTCGAGACTGGCAAAGCGGAGACCGGCATTCAGGTGACACGCGACGACCTGCGCGCTTATTACGACCAGCATCGCGAGCAATACCGCGTGCCGGAGCAGGCCAAGGTGAGCCATATCTGGATCAAGATGCCGGTTCCGGGAGCCGACGGTAAGGTCGATGACAAGAAAGTCGCTGAGGCGCAGCACCGCGCCGACGATTTGCTGAAGCAGATCAGGGGCGGCGCAAAGTTTGACGATCTGGCCAAGAAATATTCCGAAGACCCCGGCAGCGCAAATGTCGGCGGATCCTTGGGCTGGATTGGCCGTGGGCAGGCGACGCCTGAATTTGAGAAAGTTGCTTTCACGCTGCCCAAGGGACAGATCAGCGATGTGGTGAAGAGCAGCGACGGATTTCACATCATCCGGGTGGACGACAGGCAGGATGCTCACGTGAAAACGCTCGACGAAGTGCAGGCTGAGATTGAGCCGGTAATCAAGCATCAGAAGGGACAGCAGGCCGCACAGAAGGAAGCCGAAGATTTGCTGAAGCAAGCGCGGGCTGTGGGTTTGGACGCGGCTGCCGCGGCGCAGAAGATTCCCGTGATCACTTCGGACTTCTTCTCACGCAAGGATTTGCTGCCCGGATTGGGTCCGGCGTCGCAGTTCATGGATGCGGTGTTCAGTGCGACGGAAAAGTCTCCACCGGATGTCGCTTCGGCTTCGCAGGGAATCGTAGTCTACCAATTGCTGGCAGTGAAACCCGCGTCCACGCCGACGTTTGAAGAGATTCGCAGCAAGGTGGAAGACGAGTTCAAGAACGAACGCTCCTCGGTCCTGCTCTCACAAAAGATTCAGGAACTGTCAGACCGCGCCAAGGCGGAGCATGATCTTAAGCGCGCGGCAAAAGAGTTGGGCGCGACCATGAAGACCAGCGACCTTGTTCTTCCTGACGGGCAGGTCCCCGATCTGGGTTCGATGACGGGACAGGCGGCCGTAGCTTTCACCATGAAGCCTGGCGACATCAGCGGTCCGATCAGCAGCGGATCGAACGCGGTAGTGATTGCGTTGCTGGAAAGTCAGAAGCCCGATGAGGCCGATTACGCCGCGAAACGCGATCAGATTCGTGACTCGCTGGTGCAGAGCAAGCAGCAGGAATTGTTCGGACTTTTCATTTCAAGCTTGCGCGATCAGATGGAAAAGTCGGGCAAGATCAAGATCAATCAGGACGAAATGAAGTTGCTGACGCGCCAGGGCGGCGAGCCAGGGATGTAACGGCGGCGACATGTCCTTCGCGCGCGCCGCAGGCATTTTGTTGCATCCCACGTCGTTGCCTTCGCGCGGCGGCATCGGCGATTTTGGCCCCACTGCTTACCAGTTCGCTGATTTTCTCGCTTCGGCGCGCCAGGGCGCATGGCAAGTTTTACCACTGGGCCCGCTCGGCTACGGCAATTCTCCTTACTCGTCCACCTCGGCATTCGCCGGCAATCCCCTGCTGATCAATCTGGAACGGCTGATTGAGCACGGCTGGATTGACACTGTAAAGCTTGATCAAGCAAAACTCGATGCGCTGCCGTCCGGATCGAGTGCTGTGGAATACGACCGCGTCTTCGGGCAAAAAATGCCGCTGCTATTCGAGGCGGGACGGAGTTTTCTGCGCTCTGGCCCGAGCGAAGCTCTGCGGCGCTGTGCGGAGTTTCGCGAGGCCAACGCTTGGTGGCTCGATGATTTCGTCCTCTTCGACGCTTTGCGTGCACGGTACAAGCTCCAGAGCTGGAACCAGTGGCCGGCAGATCTTGCGCATCGCGAACCCGGGGCCTTGCAGACGGCTCGCGAAGAGTTGGCTGACGATATCCAGATTCGAGCCGCGCTGCAATTTGCTTTCTACGAACAGTGGCGTGCCCTCCGGCGTTATTGCGCGGAGCGCGCTATTCGCATCGTGGGGGATGTAGCGATTTTTATGAATCACGACAGCGCCGACGTATGGACGCACCGCGAACTGTTTCGCCTCGATGAGAAGCTCGATCCGGAAGTGGTGGCCGGAGTTCCTCCCGATTTCTTCAGCAAGACCGGGCAACGGTGGGGGAATCCTTTGTATCGCTGGGATGTGATGAAGGCGCGTGGCTATGTGTGGTGGATTCAGCGGCTGCGCTGGGCCACACAAAATTGCGACTACATCCGGCTCGATCACTTTCGCGGCTTCGATCAGTTCTGGGAGATTCCCGCCACTGATCCGACTGCGGTGAACGGGCGCTGGGTGGATGGTCCGCGCGACGACTTGTTTCTGAAGGTGCGCGAGGCGCTGGGAGGCTTGCCCTTCTTCGCCGAGGACCTCGGCTACATCACTCCGGAAGTGCATGCGCTGCGCGAGCGTTTGGAGATCCCGGGCATGTCGGTTCTCCAGTTCGGCTTTGGCGACGAAGGTGCGCACATTTATCTGCCACACCGGGCCGCCGGCAAGGTGATCTACACCGGCACGCATGATAACGACACGGTTGTGGGCTGGTGGAACTCCGGCGCTGCCGAACACGAACGCCGCAACGCGGAAGCCTATCTCGGGCGCTGCGACGACGGAGTGCATTGGAGCTTCGTTCGCGCCGCGCAATGCTCGCCGGCGAGCCTTTGCATGATTCCTCTGCAAGACGCGCTGGGCCTGGGCAGCGAGGCGCGCATGAATACTCCCAGCCTGCATGGTGGGAACTGGCGCTGGCGTTTCGACCAGGGCCAGCTCAAGAACGAACTCGCCGTGAAGTTGGCGCAGCTTGCAGATGTTTGTGACCGCCTGCCCCAGCCATTCGCTGCACTCGCCGACGAAAGCTTCGCCGCCTGAACCGCTCGCATCGTCGCTAACATTAAGATCCCGACTCTTCGACTTCGCTCAGGGCAGGCTCTGTACTGCCGACGGCGAAGGAACAAGGTGTCTCCGCAGATTGTTTTGTGAATATACCGTTACAAACTGCTTGCTTTGCGCTTCTGCTTCGATCGTGTATAGAAAGTACGGGAGTGTGATGTGGAGTCAAACGACAACAAGCCGATCATTGAGGCTGTGGCGATTGAAAAATCCTATCCGCAGCCGGATGGCACGCGGATTCAAGTGGTCGGCGCGACGAATCTGGTGATCGAGGCAGGGAAGATCGTCGCTTTGCTGGGGCCGTCAGGCTGCGGCAAGTCGACGCTCCTGCGCATGTTGACCGGCCTCTCAGAGCCTACATCGGGAATGCTGGCCTGGCACGGCAAGCCACTCGATGGGCAGATGCCGAATGTAGCGATCGTGTTTCAGAGTTTCGCTCTCTTCCCCTGGCTCACTGTCCTGGAGAACGTAGAGGCGCCGTTGGAAGCCCGCGGCGTGCCCGCAGTCGAGCGTCGAAAGCGCGCCCTGCGTACTCTCGACACTGTCGGCCTCGACGGTTTTGAGACCGCGTATCCCAAAGAGCTTTCTGGCGGAATGAAACAGCGTGTGGGATTCGCGCGCGCGCTGGTCGTGGAACCTGAAGTCCTGTTTATGGATGAACCGTTCTCTGCGCTGGATGTGCTGACCGCCGAAAACCTGCGTGGCGAACTGCTGGAGCTCTGGCTGAACAAGAAGATGCCGACCAGCGCGATCTTCATCGTGACCCACAACATTGAAGAGGCGGTCATGCTGGCGGATCGCGTCATGGTGCTGGGAAGAAATCCAGCGCGGGTGCGTTCGGACTTCAATATCCGGCTGAAGCATCCGCGGGACCGAAAGTCTGCGCGTTTTGTCGAACTGGTGGACTACATCTACAAAGTGATGACCGAGCCGGAGGTTGAGCACGACTTGCCCGACGCTGAAACCACGGCGGAGATCATTTTGCCGAAAGGTGGGCTCACCAGGGACGCGCTGAAGAAGCAACAGGCTCCGCTTCGCACCGCGAAATATCAGATGCTGCCGCACGCGCGCGTGGGAGGAATCGCCGGCTTAATCGAACTGCTGCACGACCGAGGCGGACGCGAGGATTTGTTCCGCCTGGCCGAGGAATTGGTGATGAATGTGGAGGATCTATTGCCGATTCTCGAAGCCTGCGTGCTGCTCGGTTTTGCCTGGTTGAAAGAAGGAGATGTGCAGCTCACGCCGGAAGGGGCGGCCTTTGCCGACGCCGACATTCAGCAGCGCAAGGTGTTGTTCCGGCAGGCCGCATTGGAGCATGTGACCATCCTGAAGCAGATTGACAGCATCTTGAAGCGGAAGTCGGATCACATGATTGCCGAGGAATTCTTCCATGACATTCTGGATGAGCACTTCGCCGAGGACGAAGTGCTGCGCCAATTCGATACTGCGATGAACTGGGGACGCTACGCAGAGATCTTCGACTATGACCGTGAGCACGCGCGCCTGGTGCAAACTGAGCCTCCGGTGGGCGATGCAGCGCGCACCGAAGATCAGGGTGCTGGTGCGGCGCCGAAATCCTGAACAGAGTTCCGACGCTTCAAATTGATCCATGAAGAAATCAGCCAGCCTGCGGGGATTTTCGGCCTATCGAATCTGGGCCCAGCTGCCCCACATCGAGATCTCGTATCTGCCCGACGTGCTGATGTTCGGGGCAGCGATCGCCTTGTTCTATGGCGTGATGGTCGTCGGGCGCACGTGGCTGGGTCCGTTCACGCCGGAAGTGGAGATCTCGCGCAGCGTGCTGGCGCTGCCCGCCTATGCGGGATATTCGCTGCTGCGCATCACAATTGCATATGTGCTTAGTCTCGGCTTCACGCTGGTGTATGGCTACGTGGCCGCCTACAACCCACGAGCTGAGCGCTTCATGATCCCTCTGCTCGATGTTCTACAGTCGATTCCCGTGCTCAGCTTTCTTCCCGGCGTGATGCTGGCTATGGTCGCGCTGTTTCCCGGACGGCAGCTTGGCGTTGAGGCGGGAGCGATCCTGTTGATCTTTACGGGGCAAGTGTGGAACATGGCATTCAGCTTTTACGCGTCGCTGAAAAGCATTCCGAAAGAAATGCGTGAGGCGGCGAGAGTTTACCGGTTCAACTGGTGGCAGCGTTTCATCAGGATGGAATTGCCGTTCTCGGCCATTGGTCTGGTGTGGAATTCCATGATGTCGGTGGCCGGCGGGTGGTTTTTTCTGATGGCGTGCGAGATGTTCGTGTTGGGTTCGCGCGATTTCCGGCTGCCGGGCCTCGGTTCCTACCTGCAGACCGCGGCCAGCGTGGGGGACACACGATCGATTCTTTGGGGCGTCGGAACCATGGTCGCGGTGATCGTGCTGCTCGATCAATTCATCTGGCGTCCGGTAATCGCGTGGGCGGAAAAATTCAAAGTCGAACAAGTCGAGAGCACAGATGCGCCGCGGTCGTGGGTGCTCGACTTGATACGGCACTCGCGCAGCCTCGCGCGTCTTCGCGATAAGACGGTGCGCCCGTTGGGCGAGCGGCTCATGTTGTATTTCTCTCATGCGAGCGTCACCGACGAAACGGAACCGCGAAGTCCGTGGAAGAGCTGGATCTTGTGGCTATTCGCACTGATTCTGCTGATCGCGATGGGCTACGGTGTCGTGCGGGTCGCGATAATCCTGGCGGGATTGCAGAAGGCTGAACTGCAAGAGGCCGGCCTGGGACTGGCGGCGACGTTCCTCCGCGTCAATTTAGCTCTGGTGATCGGAGCTGCATGGACCATCCCAGCCGGCGTTGCGATCGGCTTCAGCCAGCGCCTGGCACGGATCGCGCAGCCTCTGGCGCAAATTGCAGCCTCGGTCCCTGCGACCGCCCTCTTTCCTGTCGTGCTGTTGTTGCTGATTCGCGTGGGCGGCGGCCTCGGCATCGGATCTATCGTATTGCTATTGCTGGGTACGCAATGGTACATCCTGTTCAACGTAATCGCGGGGGCGATCGCGATTCCCACCGATTTGAAGGAATGCTGTTCGGTTTTCCGGGTCGAAGGTTTGCAGCGCTGGAAAAAGTTGATTCTGCCGGGAATCTTCCCCTACCTCATTACCGGATTGGTAACGGCCTCGGGCGGCGCATGGAACGCCAGCATCGTAGCCGAATATTTTCACTTCAAGGGACACATCTACACCACGACCGGGTTGGGTGCGACGATTTCTCAGGCCACCGATGCGGGCAATTTCGACCTGCTGCTGGCAGCGACCATGATGATGGCAGCGACGGTGGTGACCATCAATCGCCTGGTGTGGCGCAGACTATACGCGCTGGCCGAGACGCGCTTCCGGCTTGAGACGTAGGCTGGACCGCGCTATTTACTTCGCCGGACGCAATCTGGTCGCGGTAGTTGGCACAATGCAGGTTTGTTCTGCATTTTTCAGCGCATCGTCCAGTTGCATGCCCAAGAGGGCGAGTTCGTCTTTGCTCAGCAACTGCTGCATACGCTCAAAAAGCTGGCGTTCCTCCTTGCGAATATGAGCGGACAGGCGGTGGGCAAACGCCAACAGATCGCCGGCGGACATATGGCGATCATCCGCCTGCGCGAGGTGATTTCGCAGCCACGCGTGATCGGCCAGCAAGTCATCGACCAGCGGAATGAGTTCCTTAAATCCGCGCGCGGCAGGGAACAGCAACCTTTCCTCGGCGCCGAAGTGGATTGTGATCTCGCTCCGGAAGTGCTGCGCGATTTCGGCCTGCCAGGCTTCGAGATCAGTTTCCGCGATCGGCGAGGCGCGATCGATCCTCACGCAGAGCGCCAGTGCATGCTGGTGCTGATGCGAAAGCGGAATCAGGTTCTTATCGCGCAGCATGAATACTGCCTCAGCAGTTTTGCCCAGCTAAAGACTAGGCCCCTAGATTGCGACCGCCGCAGGAACGGCCTCAACCGACGGCCGCAAGGTGAGCCAGTCGGTGCGGACGCGCTCCCACTCCTGAATCAGCATGCCGTTGGCTTCGAAAAAGCTGCGAATGCGGTAACGTTCCCAACCTGCGATTTCTTCGAGAATCGGTGCCAGCACGGCCAGCGCGCTGCTGCTGAGCACAGTCCGCTTGGCGATCTGCGATACCCCGGGCGACTTGGAAACCGCAATGGTCAGGCCGTCACGCGCGTTGATATGCAACATGACGTGAATGTCCGAACTGCCGTCGCCGGTGTAAATGACGTGATCGGGACCGGTGACCTGCTGTTCGAGCAGACGATCGAGGACCGCGACTTTGCCGTATCCCGCGGTGGCGCGCACGATCGTATCGATCTCGCCCGACGGCTTGTATTTGAATTCGGTGCCGAAGATGTGATCAGGCGGAACAATGTCTTCGAGCGCGGAGAGAATCACCTCCACCGGCGCGGCTGAGAGCACATAGAAATCAAACTGGTGTCCGTCGATGCCACTCTTCAGAATCTGGTAAAGCAGTTTAATCTCGCCCTTCAGCCGAATGCGTTTTCCGACCTCGTGCAGATGTTCTTTGCGCACCTTGGCTTTGAATTCGGGATCGTGCAGCAATAAGTAAGCAAGTTCCGCGCCTTGCTGCACCAGGTTGATCTTGGCCATGCCTTTGGCTTTGCGTTCAAACTCTTCGGTCGGAATGCCGACCAACTCTGCGAGCACATATCCAGAGTCGTTGAAAGTGAGTGTCTGGTCGAAATCGCTGGCGAAGATATAGCGTTTTAGAGCAATGTCTGCCATATGACCATTCGATTCGCAACCCGCGAGCCTCGCACCATCAAAAGAATTGATTGGCATTATATGCCGCTCGAGTTAAGTTGTTGGGAATTAAAGAGGCGCATGAATCGGTAGCGTGATGTGCATTCCCAGTTCAGTACCCGATTTCTTTGCGAACTTTGCGGCACTTCTTCGCGTCCTTTGCGGTTAGAGGCTTTTGCTGACGTCGCGAAAAGCCTTTGACCGCAAAGTTCGCGAAGAAAATGCCGCAAAGGTCGCTAAGAAAGGCACCAGATCCTACCATTGCTTTACTAAATGGACCGTCGCGTCCACAATAAGAAGTTCGGCGTAAGTATTTAGCGCACGCTACCGCCGACCTGAGACCGTGCCCAGTCTCTCGAGAAAAACACAGGAGCAATCATGCCAGCGACAGGTGAACTGATCCGTTCCATGAACTACGTGGACGACATTACGGCCACGTTGCGCCGCCTTTGCCTTTACATTCCGAGCATGAATGCCGAGGAGCGGAAGCGTCTCGCGGAATATCTGCGGGCAGCCGGAGGCGCGCTTAACGCTGCGCTCACGGATCTGGAAAAGGCGGGCTAGCGCGTGACCCAGCTGAAGACCATTGCCGTCATCGGCGCCGGCATCATGGGACGCGGCATCGCGCATGCGGCTGCGATCGGTGGCTACCGTACCATCCTAGAAGATCTTGTGCCAGCCGCTCTGCGCAAAGCAGAGACGGAGATTCGCGCCAACCTCGATAAGGCCGTCGAACTCGGCAAAGTCAGTGCGCCCGAAGCTGACTCCGCATTTCGCCGGGTTGAATACGCGGGCTCGGTGGACGAGGCCGCGCGGGAAGCCGATCTGGTGATTGAGGCAGTTCCCGAAGAAATGGAGTCGAAGATCGAAATCTTCACTCTGCTCGACAAGATCTGCCGCCCCACGACGATCCTTGCGTCGAATACCTCATCGCTCAGCGTGACGGAAATTGCGAGCGTCACTTACCGCGCGAAAAAATGCGTTGGCATGCATTTTTTTAATCCAGTGCACAAAATGAAGCTGCTCGAAGTTGTGCGTGCGCTGGAGACCGACGACGACACGCTGGACACCGTTGTCGAAGTCGGCAAGCGTATGGGCAAAGAGGTTGTCGTGATCAAGGAGTCGCCCGGCTTCATCACCAGCCGCATCAACGCGATGATCGGCAACGAGGCGTTCTACATGCTGCAGGAAGGAATCGCATCGGCGGCGGATATTGACAAGGCGCTGAAGTTGGGGCTCAATCATCCCATGGGGCCGTTTGAGCTGGTCGATCTGGTGGGTCTCGACACGCGACTCAGCATTCTTGAGTATCTGCATAAATCGCTGGGAGAGAAATATCGTCCGGCGCCGCTGCTGGTGCAGTATGTGAAAGCCGGACGTCTGGGGCGCAAGTCGGGACGGGGGGTTTATGAGTATCCGGAAGCGGCGAAATCGGATTTGCCCGTCAGTCGCTGAGTTCGGGACCAAAAAGTCCGCCGCGCTTCGCCGTGGCGAGGCAGCCGAGGCGGCTGTCTGCTACGTGAGTCGCGGCTGTTTGCGGCCAAAACTCAGGCCCGCGAGCGTCGAAATCCTTTCCGCACTGATCCCCTTACTGGCAATGAGCACGTGAAAGTTTTCGCCCATGCCTGCGGGCGTGACCAGGTGTTTGAGCTGCAGCGCCACCTTTACCCGCTCCTGAGGCAGGCTGCATTCTTCGAAGGCGTCGGCAAACTGGTTGGCCTCACCGATTCCCATCAGGACTTGCGATTGTGTGACGATCTTCTGCGTTTGCATAGCATGTCGTTCTGCGGCCGCCGCCAGCGCACTGAAATTCACGTCTGCGGTGATGTCCTGCTCGCCTGGAGCTTCGTATGGATTTGCGCTGATCGAGTGCTGGCGAATTGCTTTCAGCGTTCCGCGATGGCGTCCCGCGAGTTGCTCTTCGCGGGTGTAACCGTAGTCGATGACGGCGATGAATCCACGATTGATCGTGGAAGCGATATCGTCCATGCGGCGCTGCGATGTGAGAGGAACTTCGAGGCGTTCGTTTTCCTCGGGATGGACGGAGTAGCGGTCGAGGAATTCCAGTTCCTCAGGTGAGGGAGGCGCCCAGGTTTCGATGAAGTGACCGTCGCTGGTGTCGATACGCAGCGAGCCCCGCGAGCTTAGGATCTCGACCGGAAAAGCATCGAAGAATTCGTTGGCAAAGACAATTGTGTCAGCTTCTGGCGTTGAACCCTTTCGCCCTTCAGGAGCTTCATCGTAGCTGTGATCTGACCCACGGCCTGCGCCGTGGGCTGTACTCTGCCACCGGTCCGCGGCTGGAACTTCTCCGACATGCAACGGGATTGGTGCAAGAGTCAGTTCCGCCTTTCCTGAATTCAAATGCCGCGCCAGAGTTTGCTCGATTCTCTTTTGCAACGCGGGTGAACGTTCGACTAAAACGTAGCGCAGTGCCCGGAAGAAATCTGGAAACTTCTTTTCTGACCAGTCCAGCACATCCTGAGCGAAGAGGCCGCGTCCGGGGCCGAGCTCAAGCAGAGTGATCTTCTCTGGCGAATCGAGCACACGCCACATTTCTTCGAACTGGCGCGCCAACAGGCGGCCGAAGACTGCATGTACATCGCTCGACGTGTAAAAATCCCCCGCTTTACCAAACTGCGCGGCGCTGCGTGAATAGTAACCGAGTTTGGGATCGTAAAGGCACAACTCCATATAGCGCGAGAAAGGAATCGGCCCGCGCTCGCTAATTTCGTGCTCGATTGTTTGCCGGAGAGCGTTCACAGTCCCCTCTGCTGCCGGTCGGCGCGGTCCTGCGGCGTACGGATGAACATTTCGACGAAGTAGTCGTGCAGCGCGTCATAGAGTTGCCGCTGGAAGCTCCATTCAAATTGTGGGTCGTCGAGGTCACGCGGATGCAAATCGAACAAATACGTGTGCACGGGAATGCTTTCGTCCTTGAACCGAATCAGAATCTCAACCCCTTCGCCCTTGGCGCGTGCGGAAAAGTTCAGCAGAGGATGTTCGTACAGGCGGAGTTGGGCAAGCACGCGATCGAGACGAGGATGGTTCGCTTCGGGCACGGAACGATTGTAAGGCAGGTCGCTAAGACTGCGTGCGGAGCGCGAGTAGGAACTCGTGGTCGCAACTCCTCGCTGAGCCGCACAGGCGGTACCGTGGTCGCAGGGGGTCCTTCGACTTCGTTGACCCTTCGCTTCGCGACCCATCAACTCGGCTCAGTACAACGGGCGGGAACTATTCGTATCTCAGGGCTTCGATCGGATTGAGTCTGGCCGCTTTGATTGCGGGCAGCATGCCGCTCACGATTCCCACGATGCTCAGGATCGCGGTCGACCAGATCAGCGTGGCGGAGTCGATGTAAAGATGGATGTCGCCTTCGCTGGCGTTTTCTTCAAATGCGCTCCATAGCGTAAGCGATCCCACTGACCATGAAACCAGATATGCGAGGATCACGCCGAGCAGGCCGCCCAGTGCGGTAATCACGAGGGCCTCGGCGAGGAACTGAAACAAAATATGCCAGCGGTGTGCGCCGAGCGCCTTCTCCACGCCAATCTCGCGTGTGCGCTGCGTCACTGAGACCAGCATGATATTCATCAGGCCGACGCCCCCGATGCCCAAAGTGAGCAGGCCGATGAATCCGAGCAGAATCTTGATTCCCGTCGAAATTACGTTTAGATCAGCAAGATCGGCGAAGACGTCGAAGACGAAGATTGCACGCTGATCTTTGGGATTAAAGTCGTGATGAAACGCCATGGAATCACGCACGGCCTTCACTACCTTGGCATGGTCGCCTTCGTATTCCATAACGACTGAACTAAGGTAATAGGTGTTGGTCAGGTCGCTCATGGCGCTGTAGGGGATATAGATGTGTTCGTTGATGTTGTCGTCCCCGTTCTGCACTTGATGTTTGAGTACGCCAACGATCTGGTACGAAATGCCGTCGAGGCGGATATTTTCGCCGAGCGCGGTCTGTCCCGAAAATAACTTCTTCTTCGCGTCCGATCCTATTACTGCGACGCGGGTGTGCGTAAAGTCATCGGCCTCGCTGAAGAAACTGCCGTCGGCAACGTCCATTTTGCGCATGCGGCCGTAGTCGGCATACACGCCGCTCACCCCGTAATTCGCGCTGCGCGTCCCGTAGGCGACTGCGCAGCTCTTGAATGCTTCTGGGGAAACGCGTTTCAAGAGAGGCACTTCTGCGCGAATGTAGTCGAGATCGTTAACGGTTAGGCGCACTTGGGTTCCAGCCTTGGTGCCGCCGGCCTGCAGTTCGGTGCGACCGGGAAAAATAAAAACGAGATTCGTGCCAAAGGAGCGGAAGGCGGACCATAGTCCGCGCTCGAAGCCGGTGCCATAGGCCAGCAGGAGCACGACGGTCGCGATGCCCCAGGCCATGCCCAGCATAGTAAGTACGCTGCGCCGGCGGTTATGGCGGAGCGCGTTGTAGGCCTGGGTTGCGAGATCGAGAATCATAAAGTTGGCTTTTGGCCTTTAGCTATTCCCCAAACTTCAACCTGCAAACCTTCCATCTCCTACGCTTATACACTCGCCGCCGCTCTTTGCGCTGGCCGGACGGACGAAGCGTCTGTCGTTATGTGACTACTCCTGCCGTAGAGCTTCTACTGGCGGCAACAGTGCCGCTTTCCTTGCCGGATACAAGCCTGCCGCTATTCCTGCTATCGCCAGCGACCCGATTGCAGCCAGCGCCGAGGCCGGGATGATGCGCGGGGTATCGAAGCCCTCCGGCGACGGAAGCATTGCCAGCAGGGTTACGAAGCCTGTCGCGATAGCCAATCCAATGCTTCCACTGAGCGCCGTGAGGAAGGCTCCCTCAACAAAAAACTGGGTCAGGATGGCGCGATAGGTTGCTCCGAGTGCTTTGCGCAGGCCAATCTCCTTCGTGCGCTCGGTCACCGACACCAGCATGATGTTGATGATGCCGATTGCGCCGAGGCCGAGCGTGACCACGCCGACGACTCCCAGAAACCAGTCCATGGCATCGAAAATCCGCCCGACGCGTTTCATGTTTTCGATTGTGTCCCAGTCTTCGAAGGCATCCTGCAGCTTCGGATCGAAGGCGTGACGCCGCGCGATGATGCGATGAATTTCTTCCTTCGCCTCGGTATGCAGGTTTTTCGAAATGGGCTGATAGTTGAGGAACGAGATCGCGTCTTCCGAATTCGCCTTGGTCAGCGGGAAAAGATCCCGCATCGTTTCGACCGGGATAAAGATGCGGGAATTCGTGCCATTATTGCCGTCGCGTCCCACTTTCGCGACCACGCCGACAATCTCGAAGTTGATCCCATTTAACAAAATTGACGAGCCGACCGCCGGCCGCCCGGGAAACATGTTCTTCAACAGTTCCCAGCCCACGACCGCAACGCGGCGGCGCTCGCTATCGTCCTGATTGTTGAACCAGCGGCCGGGTTCAATCGGAACGTTGCGAATCTGGTTGTAGTCCGTCGCAACGCCGAAAACCTGGCCACTGGTCGATCCGTAGTCGCTGACCGCGCGAATATCCTCGCGGTTCAGCACGGGCGACATGGCGCCCACGAAGCGCGCTTCGCTGCGCACCGCGAGATAGTCTTTGTAAGTGAAGTAATAGGTCTGGCCGGATAGCGTGCTGCCCTCGACCGCTGGAATGCGGCCGGGAAACATGAACATTATGTTCTGTCCGAGAGTGGCCAGTTCGCGTTCCTGGCCGCTGCGGAATCCTTCTCCCAAACCAACCAGCAGCAGCAACGAACCAACGCCCCACGCGATCCCGAACATCGTCAGGAACGAACGCAGCTTGTGCGCCCAGAGCGTAGACAGCGACTGCCGGATAATGTCGAGAAATAGGCGCATTTTGAGTGATAAATCATGCCCCCACGCCTCCGGGGAGGAGCGTGGGGGCACCCGGGTAACGTTCAGGCGAGGGGTCTCAATCCCGCCTAACCATCTGATCAGAGATACGCAGCCGGGCTATGGAAAGTTCCCTGCTGGCATGCGTACTTAGACCACGAAAGAGGGCAAAAGGTTAGCCGGAGATCAAGGATTGAATGCAGCAGAACAGGAATGTATCTGCCTACTCAACGGCGCTTGTGGAGAGGACAGATGGGTCCAGCAGGCAGAAAAATGCCCGGCAGCTTATTGCAAAAACGCTACCGGGCTATTTGGATATTCGAGGCTTGAATGCTATTCGGAGTTGCCGCGTTGTTCTGCCGCCGTCGCCGTCAGCTTGCCTAGAATGCCGTCGCCTCCAAAGTTCGGACCCGCAGTGAAATACAAATCAGTTGCGTTGCCGTTATTGGCGCTGTCGCCTGCGAAGCTAAGTGCCCACAATCCATCGATCGTGGTCGGAGTGCCGTCGGGATTGAGCAGCGTGCCTTCAAACTTTCCGGTCAGCGCGTTGAAGGCGTGGATGGTGCCATCGCCAAAGTTGCCGATCAGCAATCTATGGCTGAACGGTCCGAAATCTCCAGGAGCCAGGGCAAACCCCATGGTGCATTCAGGTAGTCGCCATGCTGCACGCGCAACAGCAGGTTGCCGTCGGTATCGAATACGCGTACATATCCCAGTCCGGCCCCATGGGTTTCGAATTTCGAGCCGGGCTCGTGCTGCGCGAACGTTACGACGATGTTGCCTCCGACCGTCTGAATTCCAAACGGAACATAGTGCTCAGGCAAAGTGGAATCCTGAAAACCTCCCTTTGTGATCTGCTTGAACTGTGCGTCGAAAACATCGACCTTGCCGGTTAAAAAGTTGGCCGCGTAGAGCCGCGGGCCATCTGAAGCAGTCGCGATGGCCAGGCCTGTGTAAACGGCCTGCAGCGGACGGCTGATTCTTTGAATGGCCACTGTGCCGTTGGCGCCAGGATTCCAGCCGGAAATCGTGCCGTCGAGCGAAGAGAACAAGAAGACGGCCGGCTGTTTTGGGCCAATCCAAAAGTTGGTCGTGTAGTTGAAGACGGTGCCGGTCGGGGATGACGGTCCCTTGCCACCCGCCGCGCGAGGAATGGTTACGACCAGGCCCTGGATCGCGCCGGTTGCGTTATACAGCGTCGATAGGCCTGTGCCTTCGTCCGAGGTCCACCAGGGCGAAGAACTGGCTCGGGATAATCCCCATGGGTTGACCAGATTTGGATCCAGAACGGGGGCTGAAGACACGCTTGCGGAGTTGGCCGTGAGATCGGTTCGTGTGTAGTGCTGGGCGAAAGAGGCGCCTACGAGGGAGAACGCCAGTCCCGCGATTGCGAACGAGCGGGTTACCACTCTGCGAATCAAAACACTGTTCATACCTGTCTCCTATGGGGAATTGTGTCGCAGTGATGCCGGATGCCCGAGCATCCCGACAATGCGGCGGTGCTCAAACCCTAGAGCGATCCGAGATGGGAAATGTCACGAGAATGTTCTGGAATTGTCATTTCGGGGACATTTCGCTGGTTGGGGCGATCTGCCGGCTGGACTCTACGGGTGGAAATAGGCCAGGTTATCGAAGCGCACGCCGTCGCCATTCTTTAGTTCGAAGGCAACCCGCGAAGTCGGTTCTTTCCACGAGGTGCGAATGCGGCGCAGTTCTCCCGGACGCAGAGACGTGGCGACGTCCGGCGCATTTTCGGATCGAATGGTGACGGTCGCTTCCGCCGAGCCGCCGTTGTACACGTCGATTCCGGCGAAGATGCGAGGCGAATGGAAGTTGAAAGCGAGTGTCGCCAGCTTGGGGTCTGCAGGAATCAGGTTGAAGGTTCCAAACTTTCCGTCCGGAATTCCGATTTTCCATTGATCTCCAGGCCAGTCGATTACGCCGGATGGGTACGCACCGTCCAGGGCGGTTCCAGCAGGGAGATGCGGATTGTCAAACGTCAAATACAGAGGATGAGCGCTTCCACCTGTGCCCTGAATATCGATGTCGCGTGCGGCATCGTGGCGGATGCGGAGCACATGCGTCGACTCATCAAAAATGAATCCCGATCCCGTCGCGGGCAGGCTTTTTTCCCGCGGGAGGGGCCGCCCGTTCGCCATCACCGAATCCGGCACGAAAGCGAGGCGCAACACATCTGTTGACTGCGGATCGAAGGTCGAGTACGTCACCGAGCCTTTTCCGTAACTGATCTTCGTCACAACTGAGGAAGACCCGAGCAGGTGAGATTCGTCCGCGGGAGCCCACTCCGGGACGGCCCAGAAGGCGTCCATAAGACGGCGCGGGCCATCGGCAAACTCGTCGGTAAACCACCACTGGTTCTCGCCCCAGGGCGCATGCGCCTTACCAGGGAGCCCCTGAAAATACGTGACCCAGTTGTAAGACCGGAATGCGGCTTCACGGTAGTCGGTGTCCCCGGTCTTCGCGAAATAGAGAGCTTCGACGGCGGCCAGGCGAGATGTATGGCTGTCGCAGCACTGATTGGGTAGGTTGCAGCAAAACTCGATGCCATTCCCCTGTTCCGTCGTGACCGTCGCGCCGTGGACTATGTATTTCGGCCACCTCGGCGTGGTCTTGACCCATTCGATCAGTTTGCGCGTGTGCTCCCGCCATTGCGGGTCCTTCTCCGGGTGGAGGAGGACGTAGCGCGCGAACTCCAGCGGGATCACTTGATTCATGTTCTCCATGCTGGGTGAGACGTCTTCGAAGTATCCGACCCAGACGTTGTTGACCAGGGGATAAGTTTGAAACCAAAGCCACGCGTTCTGGCGAGTGCGCGTATAGGCCGCGACATGACCTTGCCGCAGCCGGATGAGTTCATCGAACAGCATGATGGGCTCGATCACATTCGCTGAGTACGGGCCCATGGGCTTTTCGCCGCGCGTCGTGCCGTCTTTCGCATAGCAGCGCACCGGCCAAGGAGAATGCGCGGCGTCGCCTTTCTTGTAATTCCTGACCAGAGCGTCGGCGCAGCGGATCGCCGCTTGTAGATATTTCGTGTTGCCGGTCATCTCATACAAGCGCAAATACGCGTAACCATCTTCTCCGACGACGTGCGGCTCGATGTAGTCCTTTCCGTGCTGGCTCCAGCCCCGGTAATCGGCGACGCCGGGCTCGGCAGAGGCATAGGGCACGCCCGCCCAGGCATAATCCGCGGGAGTGGTGCCGTGTTCGAGTTCGTAGTCCACGAAATCTTCGAGAAACGTGATCATGCGAGCGTCGCCGGTGTAGGGATAGAGGCGCTCGATAAATCCCTGCATCATGGCGCGAAGATATCCCGTGGAATTCGCCCACTTCTGGTCGGGGATGAGTTCGTACGTCGTGCGGTCGATGTCGAAGCAGCAGTGGAAGTAATACAGGCGCTGGCGATTGTACTGGTCCCAGAGAATCGTCCACTGCGAGAGAACGTGTGACGAATAGGAGTAGCCGATGTTGTCGGAGAAAGGCCAGGGCAGCAGTTTCCCCTGGGCGTCGAGGGCGACTGGGCGGCCGGCGATGGTGGGAGCGTCGACGACGGAAGTGACGGGGAATTTCTGCTGCCCGGAAGAGGTGACGATGAGGACGATGGCCAGGCAAAAGCTCAGCGCAGATTTCTTCATGGTAGTTCGGGAATGAGAATATCGCAGAAATGTGGCAAGCGGGGCCGGCAGCGTAGGTATCGCCGTCGAGAGATGTTGTCAGATAGTTAAACTCGGCTGACAGGAAGTCAATGCGTGAAAAGGAGATTTTTCACCAAGTGCGGGCCTGCGTTTCCAACCTCTGAGTGACAAACCGGGAGCTGGCTCATTTGCTGCTCGCAAGGGAGCGCTACTGACGGAGCGCACGCACGGATGTCTTTCTGATCATTCGTTCCGGAGAGCCACCATGGGCTCAACACCCGCAGCACGCCGCGCCGGCACCAGGGATGCCAGCAGTGCAGCGAAGGCGAGCGTCAGCACCGCGAGGGCGAGCATGATTGGATTCCATGGCGAGACCCCGAACAGTTGATCCGCCATTAACTTGCCGGCACCAATCGCTGCGGGAACGCCAATCGCTATCCCGATACCTATCTGGGAAAAAGCGCCCCGCAGCACCATTTTTAAAACCCGCATGCGATCCGCTCCCAGTGCCATTCGAACCCCAATCTCACCGGTCTGTTGTTGCACGGTGTACGCCATGACTCCGTACAGCCCGACCGCAGCGAGGACCAGCCCAAGCACGCCGAAGAGCGTGGTGAGAGTTGCAATCATTTGTTCCTGCTGGAAGTCAGCGCTCACGACTTCGGTATACGGATCTACGCCATACAGAACCAGATTGGGATCGACGCTGGCTAGCGTTTTGCGCACGCGCTCTTCCATTCCCGGCGGGTTGCCCGGAGCCCAGATCACAATGTTGTACAAGTAGTGAGACCAGATTTCGCCGCTCGCGTATGCCGGATCGTCCCACTCCACCGTCTGCGCCTCTGGCACCCAATACATCGGCCGCACCGGATCTTTGTAGTCGTAGGTCATGTAGCGCATGTCTCGCACGACTCCGACTATTTCGCACGTGGAGGAATATTTCATCTTCCCGGGCCCAAAATGCTGCCCGATCGGGTTCTGGTTCTTGAAGAACCGCCGGGCAAAGGCTTCATTGATTACGGCTACCTTCCTCGTGGTCGCCGTATCCTCTTCCGTGATGGGTCGGCCCGACACGATTTTGGCACCCAGAGCCTCAAAGAATCGCGGCATCACGCGAACGAATCCTGCGCTTGTATCGTCTTTGGCTCCGGGTTCGGGCTGACCTTCCACGCGAATGCCGTTATTCCAGCTATCGCCAGTCATTGGGGCGTAGAGCGCGGGAGACACCATCCGGACGCCGGGGATCTGCTGCAGGCGATCGTCGATTTGCCGGAACAGGGGTTCCATTTGCTCCGGCTTGTAATTTCCCAGCAGAGGATTGATCCATGCGATATATCGCCCCTGGGTCTCGAATCCAAAGTTCTGGTGCTGCAGGTTCCGCAGGCTCTGGCCGAGCAGGGCCGCTGCGGAGAGCAGTACGAGAGACATCGCTGCCTGCGCGATTACCAGCGATCTCTGCGCCCACGAGCGCCCGCCCGCCACCGAGCGGTTTGATCCCCGAAGGGCCTCGATGGGGTCGGCATGCGAAGTCATCCACGCAGGCGCGATCCCGAACAGTATTCCCGTCAACACGGACATACCCAGTGTGAAGAGCAGCACAGGTAACGATGGAGTCGCGCTGATTGGCACATAGTTGTTCGGCCCGCCGATCTGGAAAGCCAGGTGCATAATTACCCTGGTTCCGGCGTAAGCGACACCTATGCCTAGAGCCCCTCCGATCGATGCCAGCATGATGGACTCGACTAGGGACTTGCGAACCAGCCGTCTTCGCGGAGCGCCGAGCGCCATTCGTATCGAGGTTTGGGCGCGATCCTTCAACCCGCGCGCCAGCATCAGATTCGCCACGTTCCCGCACGCCACCAGCAGTACGCATCCCGCGGCCACCAGAAGCAGTTTCAGTCCGTCCTGGTACTGTTCCCGCAAGGCTGCCACCCCAGCGCCTCCTGGAACGATGTGCAGCGTTTGCTGTTGCCAGAGCTGCTTCTCACCTGGTTCCATGTCAGCAACGTGACTCGCCAGCCAGTCATACAGCTCCACTTTCAGCTTTGCCTCGAGCGCTTTGGGACTCACTCCCGGACGCACTCTTCCGATCAGATCCAGGAAGTTAGTATTGGGTCGTTTCAGCCGTGCCGTTGCTCCATCGATCAACGGTTCGGTGGTCAGTGGCAGCCAAAAGTCGGGCATGCCAGAGCCCGACAGCTTCGCTCCGAAAAATCCCGGTGCAGCTACGCCGATTACGGTGAATGGATGTCCATTGATCTGATAGCCGGCTCCGACGACAGAATCGTCAGATCCGTACTTGTCATGCCAGATGCGGTAGCTCATCACCGCAACCGGCTGCGAACCTTCCTGATCGTCCTCGTCGGTCAAGAGGCGGCCGATCCACGGCTGCACGCCAAAGGTCCTGAAAAAGTTTCCGGACACATATTCCCCATTGCGGGTGTCGACCGGCGCTTGCGATCCCACTCTGCGCACGCCAAGAGGCGCGTTGCCGGCCTGCAATGCAGCAAGGTCTTCGAACTCGGATGTCTGGGCGCGAAAATTCTTGTAGGCCTCCCACGAGAAGAGCGCAAAATCGCCGTCGTCGCCCTGTGTATACCCACCCCAGTTGCAGCAGCGAACTTTGTCTCCGATCCGCCACAGCTCAGCGGGCTTGGCCACCGGGAGCGACTTCAGCATCACCTGGTGAACCAGGGTAAAAATTGCCGTCGTTGCGCCGATTCCCAGTGCCAGGGTGATCAAACCTGTTGCTGTAAAGCTAGGCGCCTTCCTCAACTGCCGCACAGCGTCACGCAAATCGGAGAGCATTGTTCCTCGCTTGGAGTTTTGACGTTGATGAGGCAAATCGGTTATTGCCAAGTTTCATCGTCGAATCATTAACCTGGCGGGACCTGGCCCGGCATTGTACTACCACGAACTCGGCTGCCAATCTCAAGGCGGTGAAAAGGTGGGCCGGCCCCCTAGTACGTTTCCTCGCCGACATTGATTGCTAAGCCTGATCCCGAATCCCTTGTCACGGTCTTTATCAGGGGACTGGCCACCTGCTTTTACAATTCTCTACCCAATTAAGAAATCGTTTTACAGATTTTCGCTTATCATTGAGTTCCGTTCGAAACAAGGCCCCCTACTTGCATTGACGATGTTGAGTTAGGTTAGTTGGAGGTTCCATGAAAGCAGCGTGTTTTTCCGCTCGCTCGGCATCATCTGCTTTTTCCCTGGTCACTCTTACCCTTGCAATGCTATTCAGCATCGGTATATCCACCAGTTGCGGTTCCGGAAGCGCGCCACCACCGAAGCTCAGCGGAGATACTTCGGTGACGGTATTGCTCGGGAGCACGGCGAATGACCAGGTTACAAGGTTTGCCGTGGGATTGGAGACATTGACGCTGACCAGCCAGGCGGGGAAGACGGTTACGTTGTTAGCGTCGCAGCAATCCTCCGAGTTCATGCACTTGAACGGAGGGATCGAGCCATTGACGACTGTCACCGTTCCTCAGGACATCTACACTTCCGCCACTGCCACGCTCGGGGCGGTATTCGTCTGCGTTGGACAAGTTCCCGGCGGCGGCCTCGGGATCGCGAATTATTCGATTGTCAATCAAGGCCCGACGGTGAATTTAGCGTCTCCAATCACGGTCACGGGCAGCACCATGGCATTACTACTGAACATGCAGGTTTCCAGTTCGGCAGTTTTTCCCTCTTGCTGGACGACCCCTGCATTCGAAGGCTTCTCTATGTCACCGACCTTCGACCTCGCTCCCTTTGCCTTGTCCACTTCTCCAACGAACTCTGGAAACGGCAAGATCAGCGGGCTTGTCGCGGAGGTCGCTTCCGTGGGAACGACAGGATCGAGTTTGGCGCTCACGATCGCGGGCGGGCCATTTGGGACGAGAACCGTTTCTGTGAGTTTCAATAGCCAAACGGTGCTTCAGGGCATCGGCGGCACGTCTGCTCTTTCCGCCGGAATGTTCTTAAATCTCGACGGTGCGATCCAGTCTGACGGATCTTTGCTGGCGTCTCGAATTGCTGTGGAAGATCCCACAGCGGTAAACGAGTTCAGTGGTCCTGTGATGACGGTCGACAATGAAGTCCCGCTTCTTACGCTCTATGGCCGTACCGAACTGGGCCCTCTGCAGACCGTCAATGGCCAAACTGGACTCTACTGGGACTCACCCTACATCGACTTCAGCAATGCCGTGTTTCAGATCTCGGGGCAGTTTAACAACCTTCAGAATCTGCCATTCGTTCCCGACTTCAACGTCTCAAGCCTGGTGGCGGGCCAGAATGTCGACATTGCTTCGGCGGATCTTTCAATCGTCGGGCCAAGCTATACTTCCGCGAACACGATCACGCTCGTTCCGCAGACCATCGATGGGACCGTCGTGGGTTCGCAACAGATCGGTAGCTTTACGGATTACACAGTGTCGCTGCCATCTTACGATCTATTCCCGACGCTGGCGGTGCAGCAGGGGCAGACCACACTGCTGAACAACCCAAGCCAAATCGAGGTCTACGTCGACAGCAGCACACAGATGCTGAACACGCAGGCGCCTACGGCGGGCAGCACGCTGCGCTTCTATGGGCTGGTGTTGAACGATAACGGCACGCTTCGGATGGATTGCGGGCAAGTGAACGATGGAGTGACCGTAACACCGCAGGCGAACTCTGCCGCAGCTGTGCAGGGCGTGACCCAAGCAGTTCGCCGTGATTCGAGCGGGCTTGTGCTGCGGGCGGTCACGACGACAAAGTGAGAAAGGGTCAGAAGACTTCCAATCCTCACGACGAAACGCGTCAGATCCTAGCCTTGAATTTCGCGACGATTGCCGTGATGTCGTCGTGTTGTTCCTGAAAACTGAATCGCCGAACGCCATCCACGATTGCCGTCAACAATGCATCGCACGGCAGGTCTCGATGTTGCTGCAGTGATTCAATCAGGTAGCGCTCGCCGTATTCCTCTCCCTGCTCATTACTGGCTTCAGTGATCCCATCGGTGTAAAGCGCAAGCACGTCCCCGGGAGAAAGCTCCTCCTCGTGCATCGAGCAATTCCACTCTCGGAACAATCCGAGCAGCGTGCTGGTGGATTCGAGCCGATCCACCGTGCCATCGCCTCTTACCAGGAGACCGCACAAATGGCCACAATTGACGTAGCGTAACCGTCCCGCTTCACCGTCGTAATCGGCAAAGAAAAGGGAGGCATAGGCACTGTCACCGGTATTGTCATAGAACAGGCGATTCACGGACTGTAGCAACGCCTCGGGCTGATCGAAGGCCAGCGCCGACTGGCTCCGGAAGCTGGCCTGCAAATTCGCCATCAGCAGGGCAGCGGCGATTCCCTTGCCGGAAACATCGCCGATGATGAAGCCCAGGCGCTGCGGTCCAAGATTCAGGAAATCGAAATAATCTCCGCCGACCTGGCGCGCCTGGACGCAGATTCCCGCGTACTCGACTGTTTTCAACTCCGGCTGAATCTGCGGAAACAACCGTGCCTGCACCTGTCGAGCGATTTCCATCTCCTGCGCCGTGCGGCGTTCGGATTCGAGTTTCTCGGCGTGCGCCTGCCGGCGTGACTCCAGGCTTTGCCTCACTTCATCGAAGCCTTCCAGGCCAAACGCATTCCCGTCCGGATCCTCGAAACGCGCATAGGTGCCGCCCCACCCCGGCGTCTCCGGAGCAGTTAAGAAACGAACACCGCGTTCGCTCCATTCCTTGTACTTGGCGTGGACATCTTCGGTCATGAACAGGACCCAGCGGTAGCCGCCAATCAGCTGGTACTCGGGGCTTTCGGGCTTTGGCTCAACCAGCGCAAGATTCGCGCTGCCGTCGGGAGGCGCCACCTCGATCCAGCGTTCTCCGGTGGGAAGGCGTTGTTCTGCGAGGAGTTCGAAGCCCAATTGTTGCAGGTAGAACTGCTTACTCACGTCCAGATCGCGCACGAAAACGACGATGTCCTGGATCGATAGGTAAGGTTCTTCGCGGCCCGGGCGAAGCACGGTCCGGTTCGCCCACGAGAGAAAGATGTCGCTGCCCATCGGCGTGATTATAACGGGTCCGATAAGGGCTGAAGTCAGCGGCCGTTCGGGAACCTAGTTCGAAGACTTTTCTCTGGGCCGCTCGTAGGCTTTCTGCAGATACTTTCTGGCTTCTTCGAGTGCGCCGAAGGTGTTGTCGTTGGTTTGCAGGGCCTGGCGATATTCGTTGACGGCGCGCTCGCGCTGTCCGGTGATATCGAAAATCTTGCCCAGTTGCAGGCGGCTCCAGACTTCGGTCCAGCGCGGATCGCCGTCCCCGTTGATCGATTCGCGGTAGGCATTGGCGGATGATTGATAGTTGCGCTGCAGGAAAAACACTTCGGCGATGCGATAATGCGCCAGCGAGCTGTTCTTGTTGAGATCGAGCGCCTTGTTGAACTCCGTGAGCGCCGACGACAGATCTCCCTGCTGCTGCATCGCCTGCCCGCGCAGAATGGCGGCGCGCAGCTTCACATCGCTGGAGTTGGTCAGTACGCGATGGTCGGGATCGATTGAAATCCGGCGCGGCCTGCCAAAAGTTTCGATGGTGAACGGGGAGCTGGTGCCGACAACTTCGATCCGCTTATTTTCCGTTTTCCCGTCGGTGTCGATTCTCAAGTCCACGGGCATGCGGAACAAATCGAGATCCTGCGAAATCTCGCCGGTGACACGGAATCCCGGCGTCCGGTCTTCCTTCGCCTGATCTTTTGTCTCTTTCTCTTTGTCCGCTGCCACGGTCCCGCCCAGGCGGTAGGTCGTGTACTTTACTTTGAATTCTGGAGCGCCGGTCGAGTCCAGCCACTGCGAGAAAAACCACGTGAGCTGGTCGCCGTAATTCTTCTCCGCGATAGTCTTGAAATCGTCCATGTTGGCCGATTTGCCCGCGAACTCCGAGGCGAAATCGCGCATAGTCTTGTTGTACTTGTCCTCGCCCAGCACCCAGCGCAGCATGTGCAGGATCATCGCGCCCTTGTCGGTCGCGAGCGACTGGAACTCAGTCGAAAAAAGGTCCAGCTTGCTGGCGCTCGACAACGGCACCGTGTCATAGGCCAGTGCACCCACTGACATATCTTTCACAGCCTCTTCGAGGCCGGCGGCTCCGGCGGCGCTCTCCACGTACATGGCCTCGGAGTAGCGCGAGAAGCCATCGCTCAGCCACCAGTCGTCCTTGGTCTCAGGACTCACGGAGACGCCCCACCACTGATGCGCGATCGCATCCGCTAACAAGCGGTAATTCGTTTTTTCCGTGATTGACGGACCGGCCAGGCCCGCGATCTCCGGCGCCCAGACGTAGGGAACGGTGTCCCCCGGCATCTCGACCACGTTCAGCTTCTGTGAAGGGGGCAGTCCGTAGAGCGTGATGAAGTAAGTGAACTCCTGCACCGCCGTCGTGGTATAGGCCGGAGCCAGACTCTGATGCGTGGGCTTGAAATATACGTGCAGGTCCAGGCCCGCGTCGTCGCTTTTATATTCCTGAAAAATTCCGGCGATGATCGTGCCAGGGAAACTCGGCTTGCTTGAGACGAACGTATATGTCTTCGTCGGCAAGACGCTGGCGTTCGGCTTCTTCGATGCAGGAGCCTCAGTCACGGTACTGGTACCACTGCCGACCACGATCATGTGCGCGGGTAACGTCACGCTGATGGTCGAGGTGAAGCGGTTCAGGCCAAACCCGCTGACCGGAAACCAGCGTCCTGCGTAGAGCAGGTACGTGGTGTCATCTCCGATATAGGCGAGTTTGAGCCCCGGGACAGGACTGTTGTCAGCGTTTTCGAGCTGCCCTTCGTAATCGAAGGTCAGGGTGGTAGAAGCGTCTTTCGAAAGCCCAGCAGGAAGCGGTACCCGGACGGTCGAATCCTGGGTTACGCGCTCGGCTGATAGGGGCTGATTCTTTTCGTCGAGAACCCTGGTGACCCTCAGGTCATTGTGCAACTCGAAAACAGCGACGCTCATATCCTGTAGGGCGGTGAATTTGACCTTGGCATGAGCGGTGATCAAGTGCGAATGGGGGTCGAGTTCGGCCTGAATCTGGTAGTCGTCGACGCGGAGGCGGGCCTTTTCCGCGGCCCATGACGGCATCGCGACCACAATCACCAGCAACAGGGTCAGGGAACTCTTATGGACGCTCAGAAAGCGTCGCAGGTCAGTCGACATGCAGGAGAATCTCTCCAGGAAATGATAACCCATTTCCTATGATGAAGATTCTGGCGCAAAAGATGTGCGAGCACAAGGATAAGGCGCTTTTGGCTCTTAGCTTTTGGCTTGCAGCTTCCAGCCAACCCTGTGACCCTTGTCATTCCGAACCGCTTTAGCGGTGAGGAACCTGCTTTTTGCCGGCGCCGGCAAAAAGCAGGTTCCTCTTCGCTTCTCGGAATGACAAGTAAGAAGGGGCACGACGTCGCTTCGCTCCTCGGAATGAGAAGCGAATCGGCATCGCTATCCTGGGCGCTTCGCGTGCAGCGACAGGATGATCTCTGCCGCCCGGTCCGCGGGATGCTGCGCGGTTCCGGCGTCTGTCGACGGAGCGCGCAGCCGCGATTTCACGCGCGCCATGCCTTCCAGCATGCGGTCGCGCGCCGGACCATCAGGCAGGATTTCATTCACCTGCGCGACTATGTTAGCGGCAGAGAAATCCTGCTGAACCAGTTCCGGGACGACTTCTTCTTGGGCGATCAGATTCACCATCGCAAATCGCGGTACTTTCACGCGCGGCTTGCCGAGTAAATAGGTCAGCGGCGAGACGCGGTAGACCATCACGAACGGGGTGTTCATCATGGCGGCTTCAACCGTCGCGGTTCCGCTGGCTACGATTCCGGCGCGCGAATGCCAGAGCGCGGGCAGGGATTCAGGGACTAGCGTGATTTCTTGCCGACCCGTCAGTGTGTGCAAGAACTTGCGATCGAGCGTAGGCGCAACAGGGAGAACAAATTCATAGGTTGGGCCGAGCAGGGCTGCGGATTCCAGAATCGTCGGCAGATTCATCCGTACTTCTTTCACGCGACTGCCGGGCATGAGTGTGATCCAGCGTTTCGCGGGATCGAGGTGGAACTGCGCGGCGTAGTCGGCGCGCTCGATGGCTGGGTGCGGCAACTCTGCTAGAGGATGTCCGACGAAAGTCGCGTCCACGCCGCGATCGCGATAGAACTTTTCTTCGAACGGAAAGATGACCAGCGCCTTGTCGATGTAGTCGCGGATCAGCCTTACACGTCCCTGCCGCCACGCCCAGAATTGCGGCGCGACGTAATACACCGTGGGGATGCCGCGCTTCTTCATTTCCCGTGCCACTCGCCAGTTGAACGCCGGTGAATCGATAACGATGGCGAGGTCGGGCTTGCGAACGTCTGCTTCGCGGATCAGGTGTTTGTACAGACTCCAGATTTTCGGCAGGTGGCTGAGAATCTCAGTGATGCCGACGACGGAAAGATCCTTGGCGTCGACAATGGTGTCGCATCCCGCGGCCCGCATGCGCTCCCCGCCGACGCCGAAAAACTCAAGCTGATCAGATATTGTGGGGACAGCCGCCCCCGGCTGTCCAGCAGGGGGAAGCCCTGCGGTTGCTGGCAGCGGCACGAACCCCGCGGAGCTTCGCTCCGCCGGACAGCCGGAGGCGGCTGTCCCCACATGAGCATGGGCTCTCCGCAGGGCTTCGATGAGCTGCGCCCCATACATTTCCCCAGAAGCCTCGCCGGCTGAGATCAGGATTCGCAAGGGAGCATTGTACTTGGAGGAAGGTTCCTAACCGGTGGGGAGCGCGCAGGAGTGCGGCGCCACGCGGGCCTTAATCATCTCCGCTAGTGGTGACTTCGGCGTTTACGGGCGAATGCGCCTGCGCCACATTAACTTCCTGATCTTTGTATTGCAGCTGATAAAGCTTGAAATAGATCCCGCGGTTGGCCAGCAGTTCCTGGTGCGTACCCATTTCACGCACTTGACCTTTGTGCATGACGATGATCTTGTCGGCGCGCTGGATTGTCGAGAGCCGGTGGGCAATGATCAGCGACGTGCGGCCTTCGACCATGCGGGCGAGGGCATCGCGCACTTTGAATTCGGTTTCGGTGTCAACGCTTGAGGTGGCTTCGTCGAGGATCAGAATTTTCGGCTCGTGCGCCAGGGCGCGGGCGAACGAGATGAGCTGCTTCTGCCCGGTGGAGAGCGTCGAGCCGCGCTCGCGGACTTCTTCGTCGAATCCCTTGGGCAGGGCGCGGATGAAGTCTCCGAGATTCACGTCTTCGGCGGCTTGGGAGATATGCTCGTCCTGAATGCGCTCGGTTCCCAACCGGATGTTGCCTCCGATTGTGCCGCTGAACAGGAACGGATCCTGCAGCACGACGCCGAAGCGGCTGCGCAGATCGGCGAGGTCCATCTCTCTAACGTCGACGCCGTCGATTCTGACGGCGCCCTTCTGCACGTCGTAGAAGCGCAGCAGCAGCGAGATCAGCGTGGTCTTACCCGCGCCGGTGTGCCCGACCACGGCGACCGTTTCCCCTGGCTCGATGGTGAAGGTTACGTCGCGGAGCACCCAGTCGGGATTTGTGGCGCTTTCGGCCAAGTGCGTTGCTGAGCTTTGCTCGGCTAGACGGACGAATGCGTCCGTTCCTACCTGAGCAGCAGCGCTATCCTCTTCCGGAACATCTCGATATGCAAACCATACGTGGTCGAATTCAATTCGGCCCGGACCTACGGGCTTCTTCGTTAGCGCGGGCGAGACGATTTTCACCGGTGCGTCGAGCAATTTGAAAATGCGTTCGCTGGCGGCCATCGCCGACTGCAGGATGTTATACTTCTCGCTGAAGTCCATGATGGGTCGGAAGAAGCGCTGCGCGTATTGCGTGAAGGCGATCAGTACTCCGAGCGAAGCCGCGGTCGCCACCAGATGAAACGATACATAGGTCTGGCGATTGAATTCGAGCATCACGCTGCGCGAAATGATGCCGCGCATGACATCCTGGCCGCCGTACCAGAAGACAGATGCAATCGCGATCGCAGAAAAGAAGTCGACGACCGGGTAGTAAACGGAATAGGCCATGATCGCGTCTTTATACGCGTCCATGTGGCTGCGGTTGATGTCTGAAAATTGCTGGTAAGCCTTGTGCTCGCGGTTGAACAATTGCAGCACGACCATGCCGCTGACGTGCTCCTGCAGGTAGGAATTGATGCGGGCGATCGCGGTGCGAATGCGGCGATAAGAATCGCGCACCTTGTCGCGGAAAATCTTGGTCGCGACCACGATCAGCGGAAGCACGGCGAACGTAATCAGCGCCAGCTTCCAGTTCATGCACAGCATGATCCCCACAATGCCGGTGAGGACGAAGAGGTCCTCGAAGATCGACACGACTCCGGACGTGAACATCTCGTTCAACGCGTCAACGTCGGTTGTGACACGAGTGACCAGGCGGCCGACCGGATTTCGATCGTAAAAAGCGACATGCATACGCTGAAGATGGCGGAAGATCTGGCTGCGCAGGTCGAACATCACTTTCTGGCCGGTCCACTGCATGAAGTAAGTTTGCAGGAATTCGAACACGAAGGTGAACGCGAGCAGTGTGAAATAAATCCCAGAAATCTGTGCGATGCCGGTCAGCGGACGGGCACTAAGCCAGTTCCACATCCCTGAACTCACGCCTTTGACCGGCGCGAGATAACGGTCAATGGCGACTTTGACCAGGTAGGGTCCGAGCACGTCGCAGAAAGATTTAAAAATAATCGAGACAATCGCGATCGTGACCTGCCAACGATACGGACGCAGATAGGTCAACAGCCGCCGCATCAGGCGGCTGTCGTAAGCCTTGCCGAGTACTTCTTCTTCCTGCGCCATGCTGGTTCGGGTGAGTCCGGTGGAGCGGGCCCCTTAGAGGCCCCGAGCGCCCTAAACAGGGTATCTCAAATAGATTGCCGAATCAGCCGGCAGGATGGAAAAGGTTTTGAGGTGGGATAATCGCAGCGTGCCCCTGGGCATCTACATTTCCGTTCCGTTCTGCCGCACTAAGTGCAGTTACTGTAACTTCGCGTCGGATGTTTTTTCGCGCGCCGTATTCGATCGCTATGTGAATCGCGTGTGCGCCGACATTGCCCGCGCTCCGCAAACCGTTGGGAAAATGGGCGGCCGAATCGAGCGCGAAGTGGACTCGATCTATCTCGGCGGAGGGACGCCGACCGTGCTCGATGCCGGCCAGTTGCGGCGCATGTTCGACGCGGTGCGAACGCAGTTCTCCGTGCTCGCCGCTGCGGAAATCACAGTCGAGTGCGCGCCGGGCACGCTGACGCCGGAAGTTCTGGATAGCCTGCGCGACTGTGGTGTGAATCGCGTCAGCCTGGGCGTGCAGTCGTTCATCGATATCGAGGCCGCCGCAGTTGGGCGATTGCACAAACGCGCGACCGTGCTGGACGACATCGCTCGCTTGCGCGCGGCTGGGATTACAAATATCAATGTTGACCTGATTGCAGGTCTGCCGCACCAGACTGCGGAGAGTTGGCAAGAGTCGGTTGATCAGGTGATCGCGACGGGCGCACCGCACGCCAGCGTCTACATGCTCGAAGTGGACGAAGATTCGCGCCTGGGGCGCGAGTTGATCGCAGGCGGAACCCGCTATCACGCGCACTTTGTTCCCGACGACGAAGCTACTGCGGACTTCTACGTGGCCGCCTGCGAAAAGCTGGAGGCGGCAGGCGTGATGCAATACGAGATTTCCAATTTCAGCCGCCCTGGATTCGAGTCTCGGCACAACTTGAAATATTGGACTCGGCAACCCTATCTCGGCTTTGGCGTGGACGCGCATTCCATGTTGGCCTCCGCTGCGCCCGGAGTGGAAGCTGTCCGCTTCGCCAACGCCGATGCGATGGAGAGATACGTCGCCGCTTCGCCGCCGCAAAAGACTGACGTGTCGCGTGCAGCGGCTATCGAAGAAGGCTTCTTTCTTGGACTGCGGTTGAACCGTGGCGTGAATCTGCGAGAAGTCGCGGCGGAGTTCGGCGCTCAAGCATTAAATGACGTGCGGCCTGCCATTGTCCAACTCGTTGCTGATGACTTGATTCTGCAAGACGGCGATTGCATTCGCCTTACACCGCGCGGACGGCTGTTTTCGAACGAAGTGTTTCAGCAATTTCTCGCTCCAGTCGAGGTCTCAGACAAAAGCTAGGCTACGGACCGCGCATCGAAACACGGAGGTGCGGACGACTCGTTCGCTCCGAGGAGCGAAGCTCCGAGTGTGACGGCGTCCAGCGTCGATGCCGCTGAGGATTTTGCGGCGACAGCACCCACCATTGCGCTTCGCGCAACCGCGGACGAGGGCGTCCGGGGCTCCACGATCGGAGCTGGTCGTTGTTTCCCAAACCATCCGGTCGGTTGGGCAGGCGATCCGGATCTGCGTTTGCCTCAGCATTCATGCTGCTTAGCGCATTCGCAAACATTTCCTCCCGAGGTAACTTTGTCGCACTCCAGCGCTGTGTTCTAATCAAAATCTCGGGCTGCCTTGTGTCAGCGACAGCAACGTTGCTCCCGACCCGCCGGAGGAACTTTGGATTTCCAACTGAACGACGAACAACTGCAGTTGAAGAAAACTGTACGCGAGTTTGCCGAGCGCGAGATCAAGCCCAACGTCATGAAGTGGGATGAGGCCGGTGAGTTTCCCCTCGCAACTGTCAAGGAATTGGGCAAGCTGGGATTCCTGGGAATAATTTTCCCACCCGAGTACGGCGGGGCGGGCATGGGATACGTCGAGTACGTCACCGCGATCGAAGAGCTCTCGCGCGTCGACGGTTCAGTTGGAATTATCGTGGCCGCCCACACTTCGCTGTGTTCAAATCACATTTTTCTCGCAGGCAATGAAGCGCAGAAGAAGAAATACGTCAGCAAGCTGGCCACCGGGGAGTTCATCGGTGCGTGGGGCCTGACCGAGCCGTCGTCCGGCTCAGATGCAGGCAGCGCGCGCATGACGGCGGTGCGCCGCGGCAGCAACTGGGTGCTGAATGGGACCAAGACCTTCTGCACCAACGGCCACTATGCCGACGTTCTCGTCGTGCTGGCCGTGACCGATCGCAGCGCCCATACGCACGGACTTTCCGCCTTCCTGGTGGAGAAAGATACAAAAGGATTTCGTCCCGGCAAGAAAGAAAACAAGCTCGGACTGCGGGCCAGCGACACCGCCGAACTGATCTTCGAAGACTGTGTGCTTCCGGCGGAAAATCTTCTCGGCGGCGAAGGCCGGGGATTTCCCGATGCGATGCGCGTCCTCGACGGCGGACGCATCTCGATCGCCGCACTATCGCTGGGCATGGCCGAGGGTGCGTATGACACGGCGTTGAAATATTCCAAACAGCGCAAGCAGTTCGGCAAAGCCATCAGTGATTTTCAGGCGATCCAGTGGAAGTTGGCCGACATGGCCACCGAGATCGACGCTGCCCTGCTGCTTACCATGCGCGCTGCGTCCATGAAAGACGCCGGCATGAAGACGACGCAGGAATCGTCCATGGCCAAGTTGTTCGCCAGCGAGGTGGCCGTAAGGTGCGCCAACGAAGGTGTGCAGATTCACGGTGGCTACGGCTTCATCAAGGACTATCCCGCAGAAAAGTTCTACCGCGACGTGAAGTTGTGCACCATCGGCGAAGGTACCAGCGAGATTCAGAGAATGGTGATCGCGCGGCAGTTGCTGCGGGATTAGATGGCGCAATGAAAGAGAATCTAAAGGCTACACCGATTCTCGATCACCGTGACAGCGCTATCCGCGATCTTGCGGTGCGTCTCAGGCGCGAGCAACCCCAAGATCGGCAACTCCTTCAAGCGGCACACCGCTACCTCGCCGAATTCATCAAGCCTGTTTATAGCCTTGATGAATTGCAACCGTCGTCTCGCACTCTTCGTTTGCGCAGTGGTTCTTGCAGCCAGAGAATGGCTTGTCTCGAGGCTGTGGCCCGCGCTTGCGAAGTCAGGACCAGATCGAGGGTCCTCTGGGTCAGCGGCAAATTCTGGCACCCACGATTTCGTCTCTTTCGGGCGTTCCTACCCAGAAGAATTCTGCTGGTGTGGCCGCAGTTTTCCTTCGAGGGGAAGTGGGTCGATTTCGACGAGCTTTACGGAACTGCGACGGAACTCGCCGAGCGAGCCGAGCATGTGTTCAGCAACGACGGCGAATCGATCTTTGATGCAGTTGATCACATTCCGGTCGATTTCCTGGCGAAGACTTGCAAGGCCGGTTGTGCTCCCTCGAAATTCGATTTATCCAACTTCATTCTCGCGGATGAGGGATTCTTCGATACTCGCGATGAAGTGTTTGCCCGCTTTGGATCGCTCCACACGACTCTCCGCGGACGCATGTTCGAAATCGTCTATGGGGGCCACTCAAGCCTCTCACCTTCCCGTTCGTAGCCACACTTGCCACACAAACAACGCCCAGTAGGTCGAGGCCAAGGCGACAAACAGGCTGGTCAGCAGAAAATGGCCCGCCACGAATTGCCAGCCCTTGGGCCAGTCGTCGCCGGAGAAGTAGAACGCGTCGACGAGGATGCGGCCCGTCCAGTAGGTGGCGATAAAGCAGATCAGTCCGAGGGCAGCGCGGTCGCCGAGAAGCAATTCTTGATGGAGTGCGAGAGTTAATGTGCCGAATGCGATGATGGTCAGGACTGTGAACCCGCTTTGAACCCACAACAGCTTCCTGTTGAAAGGCATCAAGTGTGCAAGGTCTTCCTTCCAGCGCAGTCGCGAGGGAACTTGAGAACTCGCGATCAGAATCACGAAGTGGCCGGCGCCGGCCAGCCATAGTGCAAGATTGAAGAGTTTCTCTATCTGCGTGTTCGTCATAATTTCAGTCCATTACAGCGCATGGATCTCGTGCATGAAAGGAATCATTACCCGCAGAACGAACGGCGGATGAAACAGCCAGAAGGCTGGCGCGGCGGCCACGACGACCAGGACGATCCACGCGGAGAGTCCCTTCTGCAGGCCAAGTTGTCTCCCCAAGCTTGAACGTTCCAGAGTGACGCCGAGTCCTTGCAGGACAAAGTAAGCCGTGGGCAGGCCGTATCCGCCGCGAGCCGGCAGAGAGATCACCAGATCATGGATCAATCCGGACACCAGAAATACCAATAGACTCGCGGCGGCTGCACCCATTCTCTTATGCAGAGGCCTGAAGATCAATTCGTACGCCAACTGCCGGAACCCAAGGTTCCAGCGTTTGCCCCAGAATTCGCTGAGAGTCTTCGACTGGATCGGCTTCGACATGATCGGCAGCGCCATAACGCCGCACGCCTGCCAGAACAGTGCAATCAAGTGAAAGCTGCCAAAGTGCAGGAGAAAGATCAGACCGAAAAGGCCGGTCCATCCCTGAAGCAAGGGCTGCTGCTCTGGGACTCTCCGCGCAATCACCCACAGCAGCAGAATTCCCCAGGCAGTCTTTAAAGCTGCCCACAGCCATTCACGGAGATCGGGCGTGGGAGGTCTCTGCTGCGAATCGAGGAAGGTTTCCGCATCCATTCCGGGCCATGCTGCCAGATAGGCCAGCGAGCGGATCGCGGTATGCGGCACAAGACCGCGCGCCTTCCACCACGTAATCCATTTAAGCCCGAAAAAAAACGCGAACGACAGCGTCCACATGAAGAGCCATGCTGGCATGCGATCGTGGAAGATAACGGTGGTCGCAGGGAGCGCAACCAACGGAATCCAGCCCGGCCAGGACGTGCTGCGGGTGGCGTCGGGCGCGCTTTGTAGGCTGGTCGCCAACTGGTCGGGACCGAAGTCCTTTACGACGGATTTCAATCTACATCGGAAGATGAAGGCGAACAATTGGCCGCTGCACTTCATTCGCGTCGAAAATTGTGACCGCGCCGGAAGTTTCGGTTTGCCAGCCAGTGCTTTACACTGGCAGATTGGAACTCGATCTCCAAACATGGATTAGACAACTTCGGTCCGGCAACGTCCGCGCGTTGGCCCGGGCCATTTCCACGGTCGAGAACCGTGCGCCCGGATGGTCTGATTTGCTCAAGGCTTTGTTTCCCCACAGCGGGCACGCGCGCGTGCTTGGACTGACAGGAGCGCCGGGGGCGGGGAAGAGCACGCTGGTCGATCAACTGGCACGACTCTATCGCGCAGGTAAGGACGAAGAAAAGCGCACGGTTGGCATTATTGCCGTCGATCCAACTAGTCCTTATACGGGCGGCGCAATTCTCGGAGACCGCATCCGCATGCAGGAACATTTTTCCGATCCGGGCATCTACATTCGCAGCATGGCGACTCGAGGCTCGCTGGGCGGGCTGGCGCGAACTACGGCCGATGTCGCGACTGTGCTCGATGCCTCGGGGCGCGATGTAGTGCTGATCGAAACTGTCGGCGTCGGGCAGGACGAGGTCGACATTGTGCGCCTGGCGGAGATCACAGTTGTGATGCTGGTGCCCGGCATGGGCGATGATGTGCAAACGATCAAGGCTGGCATCATGGAGATTGCCGATATTTTTGTGATCAATAAAAGCGACCGCGAAGGCGCCGACCACGTCGAGCGAGAAATTCATGCATTGCAATCTTTGGCCGAGCGGCATGACGGCTGGACGCCTCCCATCGTTAAGACCGTGGCCAGCGAGGGAACTGGAGTTCCGGAACTGGCGGCTGCGATTGCCGGTTATGAGGCTTATCTCCAGAAGGACAACCGGGCGCTGAAAAAGAGTGTTGAGAACTGGCAGGAGCGGCTGGTGGAGATGCTGCGCGATACCATGCTGGAGAAAGCCCGCGCGCAATTTACCGGCGGAAACCTGAAACTTCTGGCGGCAGAAGTCGCCGAACACAAGCGCGATCCGTATACGCTGGTGGAACAGGTTGCCGAGGGACGATTTTAGAAGGAGATTTCAGATCGCAGATTGCAGATTTTAACAGCGCATTCACCTTTCCTTCAAAGTGAGATCTGGACTCTAAGATCTGCAATCTGAAATTATTCCCTCACACAAGGGCGAAATGGACTTCAGCATCGACCATCTCGGCATCGCTGTAAAGTCGCTGGCGGCGGCCAAGGCGATCTACGAACGGCTCGGCTTGACCGTTTCTCCCGAAGAGACCGTTGAGCAGGAGGAAGTCCGGCTGGTCATGGTTCCAGTGGGCGAGAGCCGACTGGAACTCCTGGAAGCGACGTCAGAAGATTCGGCGATCGCGAAATTTATCGCGAAGCGCGGCGAAGGGCTGCATCATGTATGCCTCAAAGTGCCGGACTTGCCCGCCGCAGTTGCGCGCTTGAGAAAAGGCGGCGTGCGCCTGGTCTCGGAAGAAATCAAGACTGGCGCCGGCGGGCACAAATACGTGTTCGTTCATCCGTCGAGTGCGGGCGGCGTTCTGTTGGAGTTGGTGCAGGGCTAGAGCTGCATTGACCACGGATTTTCACGGATTGCCACCGATAAAACGGGAAGATCAACCTAGACAAAAAGAAAATGCTTCTACTCGTTACTGATACTTCGGGCAGGCAGGGTAGCGTGGCGCTGGCGCACGCTACCTCCGGGTCCGACGAGGTTAAAGTCATCGAGACTGCCCCGCTCTCGGGAGGAACTTTTTCCGCGCAGTTGGTACCCCAGATCGCTGCATTGCTGGCCAACCACTGCTTCCGCAAGCAGGATATTGAAGCTTTCATCGTGGTTGCAGGGCCAGGATCATTCACTGGCCTGCGCGTGGGATTGGCGGTGATCAAGGCGCTGGCGGAAATTTTGCAGAAGCCCGTCGTTGCCGTCTCGCTGCTGGAAATCGTCGCTCTCGCCAGCCCTACTCGTAGAAAAGTGCTGGCCGCGCTCGATGCCGGCCGCGGCGAACTCTACGTTGGTGAGTACGACATCGACAGCGATCATGCCGCCCTGGTGTGCGAGCAATTGTTGTCGAAAGAACAGTTCTTCGCGGCAGCGCGGCAATCGGCTGCGGTTACGCCCGACGAAGCTCTGGCCATGGCGTCGCGAGAAGCTGGTGTGTCAGTCGCTCTGGTTGCGCCTCCGGATGCTGCGGCGATTGCTCGCCTGGGTTGGTGCAAACTTCGAGCTGGCGCAACTGTCTTGCCTGAGCAAATAGAAGCGAACTATATCCGTCGCACTGACGCCGAGATTCTCGCGAAATCTGCCAAGTGAAAATTCGTCCCGCAACTTCCGATGACATTCCGGCCATCATGGAACTGGAACGTGCCTGTCCGGCCGCCGCGCACTGGACCGAGTACCAGTACCGGCAATTGTTTGAGCGTGTCAGCCGATCGAGGCTTGTATTGGTGGCCGAGGAAGTGCGCGACGATTCGTCGATATATGGATTCCTCGTCGCCCGCTCGATCGACCCCGAATGGGAGTTAGAGAACATCGCGGTTGCAGCTGGGGCCCGCCGGAAAGGGCTTGCGAAGCGACTTCTCGACGCCCTGCTGGCGCGCGCTCAAGAAACAAACAGTCAGTCGGTGTTTCTCGAGGTTCGCGAATCAAATGCTGCGGCTCGGACCCTATACGAACGGGGGGGGTTCCAGCAGGCGGGTCTCCGGAAGTCCTACTATACAAATCCTTTGGAGGACGCAGTTGTTTACCGCCGGAGGGTTGAGGCTAAGTCATTCTCATAGTGAGACATGCACCACTTTTGGGCATTGAACCCATTCTGAGGCTGTGCTACCGTGAGCCAATAATCCCGGTTTGGAGGTCTGCTGAATGCTGACTTCGAAAGACCAGCTTCTGACCAATCACGAAGAGTTCCGGAGATTGGCTCAGGAGCATACACAATACTCAGAACGCCTCGAAACACTCACCCAAAAACGTTATCTCAGTGAAGATGAAAAGCTGGAAGAAGTCCGGCTAAAGAAGCTGAAACTCCGTCTCAAAGACCAGATGGAATCCATTGAGCGCGAGTTCCGGCTGCAGTACGGCGTGCACGTAGCGTAAGAAAGATTCTGGCCATGATCCCTGCGGCACGACCGCAAAGGGAGTAATTTATCCATAAGAGGGCGCGATGAAGCGCCTTTTCTTATTTGCACATAACAATTCACCGGCGTACTTAACCGCGTGGCGATCGCTACGCGCCCGGATGAATCAATCGCACCAGCCAGAATGCAAATGCGGCAACCAGAGCCGACGCGGGAATGGTCACGACCCAGGCCCAGACGATGCGCCGCGCCACTCCCCATCGCACTGCCGACAGGCGATGGGTCGCGCCAACTCCGACGATCGCACCGGTGATGGTGTGCGTGGTGCTCACGGGAATTCCAGCCAGAGCGGTGGAGAACAGCGTGATCGCTCCCGCTGCTTCAGCACAGAATCCTCCCACGGGCTTGAGCTTGGTGATGCGCGAGCCCATGGTGTGAACGATTCGCCATCCGCCAAAATAGGTTCCCAGCGCGATCGCGGTATGTGCGGCCAGAATGATGGGCCAGTGAAATTTTCCCCAGTTGCCGGCCAATTCCTTCCCATTCAGGTAGTGCGCTCCATACAACGCGCTGGCCACGATGCCCATGGTCTTCTGGGCGTCATTGCCACCGTGCCCGAGGCTGTAAGCCGCCGCCGAGAGCAGTTGCAACTTGCGAAACCACACATCAATCTTTTGTGGAGCTTTGTTTCGCAGAAGCCAATAGACGGCCACCATGAACGACCAGCCCAGAATGAGGCCCATGATCGGCGCCACGACGATGAAGATAAGAGTCTTGTACCACCCGGCGGTAATGATCACGTGCCATCCCGATCGCATGACCGCGGCTCCGGCATAGCCGCCAATCAGGGCGTGTGAGGATGAAGTGGGCAGTCCCCACCACCAGGTCAGTAGATCCCATACAATGGCGCCGAACAGTCCCGTAATCACGACATACTGGGTCACGTTGTCGATGCGAATCATCCCTCCGCCAATGGTCTTGGCGACGGCGGTCCCGAGAAGAAACGCAGCCACAAAATTAAAGAATGCGGCCCACACTACGGCCAGCTTGGGAGACAAGACTCGCGTCGAAACCACGGTCGCGATGCTGTTCGCGGCGTCGTGAAATCCGTTGAGGAAATCAAAGGTCAGGGCGACCAGTATTGTGACGATTAGCAGCAGCAGGTCAGGCTTCACCAGTTTTCCTGTTCCCTAAATGATTGGAGCCCAGATTATTGAAGCTTCAGGTGTTCTTCAATACAACGGTTTCCAGTACGTTGGCGACGTCTTCTGCTTTGTCCGTGGCTCGCTCGAGGAATTCCAGCAACTCTTTGACTTTGATGAGATTGATTGGGTCCTTCTCATTCTCAAACAGCCTCGCGATGGCGTGCTGCGAGACCAGGTCCGCTTCGTTTTCCAGCCGGTTGATCTCCACGCAATGGGCCAGGATATTTCCATTCTTCTGCATCAGCGAAACGGCTTTCTGCAGTTCCTGACTCTGCATCAGAATGATCCGCGCCAGCTCTCCGGCGGCCGGCGGCGGATTCGTGATGCGATACATGACAATGCGAGCGCTGGAAGCATTGATGTAATCGAGAACGTCGTCCAGCTTTGACGCCAACTGGTGGATATCTTCGCGGTCGAAAGGCGTGATAAATGTCTGGTTCAGTTTGGTCAGGATGGCATGGGTCAGTTCGTCGCCCTCGCGTTCAATCCGACGTATCCCTTCGATCTTTTTCTCGACATCCCGATAATCGGCGAAAAGATCCACCAGTGCGTTCGCCCCTGCGATGAGGTTGTCGGACATCGCGGAAAACATCCGGAAGAAGCTGGTGTCTTTTGGAATGAGGCTGAACATCGGGAGGGCGACAAGCTCCAGTGTGCTGGCGTTTACAGTCAGTTGCGGCGATTGAAGCGAGCCACTATCTCACGCCGCCGCGAATCCAGTCAAACGCCGCATCGCAGGATCATGGTCCGGTTGGATTCTCAGTGCAGGCGTGAAGGAAGGCGTGACTCGGCAGAGTGCGGCCTGGCATTGCCAGTAAGTCGGCCCTCAGGAAAGGATTTCCGAAGAGAACGTTCAGCCCGGGTCTTGGCAGCTAAGACGGTGTTCGCCGGCTGGCGACAGTCGAACGACGGGGCAACCCCAGCCAAACGATCAGGAACAAAAGAAAAACCGCGCCCGCTCCGGTTGCGATTCGTTGCAGAAAACCCAGGAAAAGGAAGCCCATGTCCATCGCAGCATTGTGCAACGTCCGCGATGCGGGGGCGACATTACCAACAGGCTAGTCCTGTCGTGCCGTACCGTACTGGCTGTGTCGTACTGGTTGTCCCTTAATGATTGTGCCGTATCCAGCCGACTGACGCAAAGCCCGCTTCTGCTCGCGATCGCCGGGGCCATCTACTTGGCGAACTTGTTCGAACCACGCGACTGCCTGTTCGTCACTCTGCCATTCATAACTGATCGTAGAATTTCAATGCCATGGCACCGTGGGTTGCGGCTCCTCCGGCGCGCAAGGCGGCGGCGATCAGCGCGCTTTCGGTGATCTCCTGACGAGACGCGCCTGCGGCTTTCGCCGTTTTTACGTGCACCTCGATGCAGTATGGACATTGGGTCGTGAATGCAACCCCGAGTGCGATGAGTTCGCGATACTTTCTTGGAATCGCTCCGTCATCGCGGCCAACGATCTTGTCCAAGGCGAGCCACGCGTTGAATTCCGTGGGCGCGAGTTTGCCCATTTCCTTCAGAAACCGCAGATCGCCGACATCATGGTAGTGTTCGCTCATTGATCCTCCTGTGCCCCAGTATTTTGTTGAACAAACTGCGTATGACGTTCCGAGACTACCTGCCTCGGGGGCTTTGAGACAAGACGGCTGCGTGGGAACATCCACTGGATTTTCCCGCTTGGGGGCCCATCTCCCTCGTGTAGGAATGGACCTTCGGCCAGCTCTTCCAGCGGCATACGGGGCCTCGCCCAGCTCATACCGGCAGAAGTTTGGAGCCGCGACAAACTGAAACGCCCCTACGTCAATCGTTCCCGGGCGGCCTGCTCTATAATTGGTAGCTCCCATGGTTCGTGATGGATATTTCTATGCGGTTCCCTTGATCGCCGCCGGCATCTTGATCGGCTGGCTGACTCAGCCTGCCTGGGCGTTCATTCCCGGGTTGCTCGCTTTGTTCTTTTTGTGGTTCTTTCGCGACCCCGAGCGTGTGATTCCTGACCAAGCCGGGGCAGTAGTCTCTCCGGGCGATGGTAAGGTTACCGATGTCGTGGCCGTGGTATCCAGCGGCGACAAGCTCACGCGCATCAGCATCTTCCTCAGCGTATTCAACGTACATGTCAACCGCTCGCCCATCACTGGGACGATTCGCGATATTCGCTACCAGCGCGGGAAATATCTGAACGCAATGAACCAGACTTCCGCCGAGCTGAATGAGCAAAATATTGTCACCGTGGAAAGTGACAGCGATGGCCAGAAAGTCGTCTTCAAGCAGATCGCGGGATTGCTGGCACGTCGGATCGTCTTCTATCCGAAACTGGGGGACAGGCTCGAGCGCGGCCAGCGCGTAGGGCTGATCAAGTTCGGATCCCGCGTCGATGTTTTGGTCGACGATTCGGCCCGGGTCAGCGTGAAAGTCGGCGACCGCGTGAAAGGCGGAGCCAGCGTGCTGGCGTACCTGCAGTCCGCGGAAATGGCGGGCACAGGCGCCGCCTCCGACGCCGAGAGGGCGCATTGATGGCGCAAGCTTCTCCCAAGCCGCGGCAGAGACTCAGCAAGGGCATGTATATCCTGCCGTCGTTGTTTACGACCGCGAACATGGCGCTGGGCTACTACGCCATTCTGCAGGTGATGCATGCGACCGCGAGCGAATACTGGCACCTCGACAATGCAGCCAAGGCGATCGGATTCGCGGTGCTGTTTGACGGACTCGATGGTCGCATCGCGCGCATGACCGGCACCAGCAGCGATTTTGGCCGCGAACTGGATTCGTTGGCGGATGTCATCACGTTCGGCGTGGCTCCAGGCATGCTGGCCTGGAGTTGGGGATTCAACCTGATGCCGACGCTCCTGCTCACCGAATGGCATATCAAGCTGACCCAGCTGGGAGCGATTGCCAGTTTTCTTTTTCTGATGGCCGGAGCCAGCCGTCTGGCGCGCTTCAACATTACGAACAATCCGGAGCCCTCGAATCCGGGGCGTCCGGGAAAGAAATATTTCGTAGGCATGCCGATTCCCGCCGGCGCCGGCGTCGTTGCAGCGATCGTCCATTTCGTGGCCGGAGATCCAATCGTCTCGTGGTATACGGCTCTCACCTGGTTTGGCATGGTCATGACCATCAGCTACCTGATGGTGAGCACGTGGCGGTTTTACAGCTTCAAGGACATTGATTTCCGTTCGCGGCATCCTTTCCGGCTGATCTTGTTTCTCGCTGCGCTCTTTGCCGGAATCTGGTTCTTCTCGCGGCCGGTGCTTTTCGGAGTCGCCCTGCTCTACACCCTCTCCGGAGTTTTCTGGCGGCTGCAGTGGATGTTCCGCCGGCGCAGCGACCCGCCGCCTCCGCCATTCAAGGAGGCGTCGCAGACCTCATGAGCGAGTCCACGAAATCTCCGGTTCCTGTGCATCCGGCCGCAGCGCGAGGAAATTTCTACCGCGCTGCGATTGTGGGTGCAGCCTCGCTCCGGGGCAAGGAAGTCGCGGAAATGCTGAACGAGCGCAATTTTCCGGCGGTGGATATTCGCCTGCTCGATGACGACGAATCCCTGGGCCAGCTCGAGGCCATGGGCGACGAAATCAGTTTCATTCAGAGCGTGCGCGCCGAGCAGTTCGAACACGTGGACTTCACTTTCTTCGCCTCCGATGGAGACTGTACGCGCCAGAACTGGAAGCGCGCCCGGGATGCCGGGAGCGCGATCATCGACTTGTCTGCGAGTTTGGAGGACGAACCGGGAGCGACCGTTCGTTCTTTGTGGATCGAACGTGAGCGTGGGCAGATTGCGCCTCCAGAATTGCAGCCGGGACCATGCATCACGGCGCATCCTGCGGCGGTTGTGCTGGCCCTGCTCTTGTTACGTGCGCAGAAGACCGGCGCGATCCGGCGGGCGGTTGCAACCGTTTTCGAGCCCGCATCCGAGCACGGGCAGCGCGGTATGGATGAACTGCATCAGCAGACCGTGAACCTGCTCTCGTTTCAGCCTCTGCCCAAAGATGTTTTCGATGCCCAGGTCGCCTTCAACATGGTGGAGCGCTATGGGCAGAAGTCACAGCCGGCGCTGGATTCGGTGGAAGCGCGCGTGCTTCGCCATTACCGGAAGATCGCCGGGGATAGTGCTCCCGAGCCTTCGTTGCTTTTGTTGCAGGCGCCGATTTTTCACGGCTACGCACTCGCCATTTTCCTCGAAATGGAAAACTCTTCTGATGTGCAGTCGTTGTCACAGGCGCTGGCCGGGGATCACGTGACGATTCCTGCCGGAGAGGAAGATCCGCCCAGTAACGTGAGTTCAGCGGGACAGGGGAATATTTTGCTGTCTGTGAAGAGTGATCCCGCGCAGCCGAACGGTGCATGGCTGTGGGTGTCGGCCGACAACCTTCGCATCTCCGGCTTGACGGCAGTCGATTGTGCCGAGAGCATGGCGGCCACGCGCCCCACGGGAAAGATTCAATGATCAGGCGCTGTCTGGCCGCGCTGCTGTTGCTTTTCAGTTCGGGATGCGGCTATCACACTGCAGGCCACAACGTTCAACTTCCGCGGAATGTGAAGACAATCGCCGTTCCTGCCTTCAAGAACGAGACCACGACCTACCGCATCGAGCAAATGTTGACCGCATCGGTAGTGCGTGAGTTCATCACGCGCACGCACTACAGCATTCTCAATGACGCGAGCGGCGACGCCGATGCCACGCTGCGCGGCACGGTGCTTTCCACCTCAGCCTCGCCGCTGGCCTATGACACCGCGACCGGACGTGCCGCCAGCGTGCTGGTGGTGGTCAGCATGAAAGTCACGCTCTCGGACCGGCAGGGCAAAGTGCTCTATCAGAATCCGGCCTACCTATTTCGCGAGCAGTATGAAGTTTCGCAGGATCTACAAAGCTTTTTCGAAGAGGACTCGCCAGCCTTCCGCCGTCTCTCGCAGGATTTCGCCCGCACCCTGGTGTCCAACATCCTGGAGGGGTTCTAGATGCTACAGTTGCCGGTTGATGGTCGTGGGTCATTCGTTGGGGCTTTGTCATCCTGAGCGAAGCGAAGGACCTATGGAGTTGCTGGCAGCGTTACCGGCGCCGGCAAAGTGCATAGGTCCCTTCGGCAAGCTCAGGGCAGGCTCTTCGCTTCGCTCAGGATGACAGGGCAAAACGAACGACGAACGACCGTCAAACGAACGACCAACGACTAACGACGCTTTTGACCATGAGAGCCTTCGCCCAAGCCGACCGTTTCGTCAACGAACTGGAATCGCGCAAGCTGCGTGCAGCTTACGTCTTCGTTGGGGACGAAGCTTTCTTCCGCAAACGATTTCGCGACGCGATCCTGCAGCACATGGTTCCCGCTGATCTGCGCGACTTCAGCCTATTCGATTTCGATCTCTCGGAAACCGATCTCGCCGAAGTTCTGGACCGCGCCCGCACTCCTTCGCTGATGGCTCCGTTTCAGGTCTTCTTCGTTCGCGGCGTCAAGAATCTTTTCGGCCGCGGATCGAACTCGAATGAAGAAAAGCTGGCTGCGATCGAGGAGTACTGCAAGAATCCGAATCCTGACGCGCTGATCGTTTTCGTCGCCGATCACATCAGCATTCCCGCCGACGTCCGCAAGATGGAAATGCAGGATAAAGATCGCTACCAGAAGATTCGCGAAACCATGGGCCAGTACTGCGGCATCGTCGAACTGGCGCGCGTGGAAGAAGGCGAAGCAGTCCGCTGGATCGCCGATTACTGCTCCAGTCGCGAAGTAAAGATGGATCCCGACGGCGCCCGCGAACTGGTCGACGCATTAGGTGGCGACATGATGATGATCTCCAATGAACTGGAGAAGCTGATTCTTTATGTCGGCGAGAAAAAGCGCATCACACTGGGCGATGTCGAGACCATGGTGCTAGCCGCCAAGCAGCGGTCGCTGTATGAGTTGACCGATGCGATATCAAGCAAAGATCGCGTGCGCGCCCTCGAAATTCTGGATGCAATCCTGATGTCGGGCGAGGGCGAGGAAGCCGCCATCGGACACATCTACATGCTGGCGAAAACTTTCCGCCAGATGCTGGTGATTCTCGAACGCAACGTCCGCGACCAGCGCATGCTGTGGGCCGCGCTGTGGCAGGGCTTCCGCGTGCCACCGTTCGCCGCCGACGACATCATCAAGCAGGCCCGCCGCTACAAGAACCGCCGCGAATTGACCCGCGCGATCCGCCTGGTGGCGAAGGCCGATCTGGCCTTGCGCTCGAATCCCGTAAGCAAGCGCATGGTTCTGGAACGCCTGGTCATGGATTTGACCACCGAACCAAAGCTCGAAGCGCCGGGGTGGCTGCAGGAACAGTTGCCGGTTTAGCAGTTCTTAAGCATTGCAGCCATCCTCCAACGGGAATATTTTTGCTATTCTGGTTAACGGTTGAACGCCAACTGCGTCCCTTCTTTAGTGTGTAGGAGTTGACGTATGACGACTCGCTGCCTGGTTGCTTTCCTCGTTCTTCTCACGGTTGCGCCCCTCGCTTACAGCAAGGGATCTCCGGATCTGATCGTGATCTCTGGCGGCGGCTTGAGCCAGTCGATCGAGATCACTGACCCGAATTCGTTAAAAGCCTTCGACCCCTGGTTGGGGCAGTTCGCCGATTGGAAAGAGACGCCGCTCGCGGATGCTCCCTGCTTTCGGCGCTCCTTCGAAGTCCTGTTTTACATGAAATGGCCGGGTAGGATTTCTCCGCTGGATCGCGGCGATCTGAAGATGACCTACGCGACCCGTTATTGCTATACCGGCGCGACGGGCTACGTATACTTGCCTGGCCCGGGCGAGCCGGATCATGGCGTGAACAACGGCACGATTATCCGTGGCAATGCGGCCGGAAAGTGGCATCCGGCAACCGCTGCTTGGGACGCCCTGATGAGTAACGCGGTGGCAGTGAGAGATGAGCAATCGGTGCCGGACATGATTCGTATCAGCGGCGGCAAGCTCACGCATCCCATTGAAATAACAGATCCGGAAATACTCAGGAATCTTGATCCCTGGACCGCTTCCTTTGTGGATTGGGAGCATCCGCTCTCGGGAGGTCGATTGGGATGGGAGTACGAAATTCGGTACTTTAAGCGCGGCGTCCAACCATCGACGCGTTATGACCGCGACGGCTTGACCATGATCTACGGCCTCCGCTATTGTCTCGACGAAGAGGGTGGCCCGGGTTCCGTGCATCTCGCTGGGCGCAACGACAAATTTGGCCCGGAGAATGTCCGGACGGTCTGGGACGGCACCTACGCCGGAAAATGGAGTCGTTCGACTGCGGCCTGGAACGCGTTCATCGAGCACGAAGTTAGGGAGCAATTGGCCACGAGGTGAGCCGATTCGCCAAACTCTTCAACTCTGCAGAAATTGCTATGTATCGCAGGTTGCCCAGCGCAAGTTCCCCGTCGTCCCGGTGCGGCAGGGACCTGCTCCGAAGGCTGCACAATGACGACATGACTCCAATCCTGCGCACTTTGATTGTCCTGACCGCGCTCTTCAATCCAGCATTCAGCCAGGCTGTTCCGCCGGCGCAACACACGGAGCGTCCGGCGCAGCCCACGCGCGACCCGCACACGCCCGGCTACGTCGCGGCCAAAGAATTGCCCGACGGCGCAATCCCTCCGGCGAATGTCGACGGCAATTTCATCATCGGCCCAACGTACTCAATGCCTGAGTCGCCCACTCCACAAGATATTCCCAAGGGTACGGTGATCGAGTTCACTATGAACTCGTCAGACAGCAAGATTTATCCCGGCATCGCGCGCGACGCGGGTACCTTCGGAACCGTCGATCCTGCGAATCCCGCAAAGCTCGTAGTGACGACAAGCCATCCCGCTCCATACACACGGAAGGTGGCCGTCTATGTGCCGAAGCAATACGCTGCGGGGAGCGTCGCGCCTTTTATTGTCGGGGCGGACGGGCCTGATCCGTTGCTCTTTTCCACGCTCGACAGGTTGATCGCCCAATACAAACTCCCGCCGATGATTGCCATTTCCATCGGCAACGGAAGCGGCGACGCGCAGGGAAGTGAGCGCGGTCTTGAGTACGACACCATGTCCGGAGTCTATGCCGACTTCGTGGAGAAAGAAGTGTTGCCGCTCGTGGAAGCCCAGGCCCATGTGAAACTCACGAAAGATCCCGACGCCCGGGCCACCATGGGAGGCAGTTCAGGCGGCTCCTGCGCTTTGATCATGGCCTGGTATCACCCCGAGCTTTATCACCGCGTGCTCACCTATTCAGGGACGTTCATCAATCAGCAGTGGCCCTATAGTCCGCAAACGCCGCACGGTGCCTGGGAGTTTCACGAGCATCTCATCCCGGAAAGCCCGGTCAAGCCGATCCGCATTTGGATGGAAGTGGGTGACCGTGATCTGTTCAATCCGAACGTGATGCGCGACAACATGCACGACTGGGTTCTGGCCAACGAGCAAATGGCGAAGGTACTCGCCGCCAAGGGCTACCACTACCAATTCGTCTTCGCTCGCAATGCAGGACACGTCGACCACGCCGTGAAACAACAAACGCTTCCCGAGGCACTGCAATACCTCTGGCGGGACTACGGATCGCCGGCGGCCCAGAAATAGAAACGAACGACTGTCAGAAAGTGATCCGCCGTTGCACTCAAGAACGCCAACAACTGAAGCCTTGATCCCGGAGGGATCTTTGAAAATAGCCCGCGTCCAACGCCGGGTTAGTTAGCATGCGCGGCGGCGAACCGCGTCCCGGGGGGACGCCTGACCCGCGCCAATGCGACTAAATATTCGCCTTCCGCTGCCCGCCATCCACTCCGAGGCAGACGCCCGTGATCCAGCTCGCGCGTTCAGACACCAGAAACAGAGCGGCGTTCGCAACTTCTTCGGCCGTACCCATCCGCGCCCACGGAATCGTTCCAAGCACCTTGGCATAAAAATCCGGATTGCTCTGCCGCTGTGTCTCCCACAATCCCCCGGCGAACTCGATCGATCCCGGCGCCAACACGTTGACGCGGACCTTCTGAGCCGCGAGAGCAATCGCCAGCGTCTTTGAATGGCTGATCAGCGCGGCCTTCGCCGCTGCATAGGCCGGAGGAGAGCCAGCCTCCAGACCAGATCCCGACGCGATGTGCAGAATGCATCCGCCGCGGCCCGCGGACATCCACGGCACAACCTTCCAGCAAGCCCGCACGGCAGCCATTACGTCGACATTGAAATTACTGCGCCATCCTGCTTCGTCGTCGGCGAAGACCAGCCCCGAGGCGTTGTTGACGAGAATGTCGATACGCCCCAGTTCATGCCGCGCTGATTCAAGGAATCCATCAAGGGCCGCCGCATCACCCACATCGCACACTCCAGCCCAGACCTTGCTGCCGCGCTCGATCAATTCCCGCTCCGTATCGTGCAAAGCCTCAGCTCCGCGCGCACAGATGGCAACATTCGCCCCCTCCCGTGCAAGGCCAAGCGCAATGGCGCGACCGATCCCCTTGCTGCCGCCGGTGACCACGGCACACTTCCCACGAAGATCTAAATCCATCACCTTCTCCTCTGGCCTGGATTCCCAGCCGGCCGCTACAAGACCATTCTCTGAGAACGTGATGATAACGGATGATAACGGATGACGGTTCGGATCGCTGCCGGGCAGAGTGGGCGAATGTGTGCGATACTTCTCGCCCTAAGAATATTCATCGAGGCAATGTCACGGGTCTGCACTTGCGGTGTAGGGCTGCTCATCCTGGCGATAGCGGCGGTAACGGATGGTTGTTCGAACTCGTCGCCACCGATTTCCGTCAGCCTGTCTCCTTCCTCGCAACAAGCAATTGATCAGGGCCAGACGGTCGGGATCACAGCCACCGTGACGAATGACACTTCTTCTAAAGGAGTCTCGTGGACGCTGACCGGGCCGGGCTCTCTCAGCCACTCAGCGGGGCCATCGGTTACCTATACCTCGCTAACCACCAGTCTTACCACTGCGCAACAGGTGACCGTCACGGCCACGTCCGCAGCCGACCAGACAAAGAGCTCTTCGCTGCAAATCACGGTGAACCCGTACCTGCAGATTCCATTTCAGATGCTTGTCAACGGATCAGCCGGCACGGCGTATAGCCAAGTCATCGCCCGTATCGGCGGTACTCCTCCATTTCAATGGAGTGTGTATAACGGGCCTATCCTTACAGGATACTATGTGGGCGGAGCGGTACCGGACGGACTGAAACTCGATCCGGCCAGCGGGACGATCAGCGGCGCCCCGGCCGGCGGCGGAACGTGGTACTTCGATGGGGTGGTGACCGATGCGGCAGGGGTGACTGCAGAAAACGGCTTTCTGAGTATCCAAATCAACCCGACCGGCGCACCCGGGAATCCGCTTCCTTACCTGAATCAGCCGCTTGCACCGGCCGCGGTTTCACCGGGGACTTCGGGGTTTACTCTCAGCGTGAGCGGGACGGGATTCGTGTCCGGCGCGACCATTGATTTCAATCGCGCGCCGCTGCCGACAACATTCGTGGACAGCGGTCATCTGACCGCGATGGTTCCGGCTGCGGACGTTGCGACCGCAGGGACGGCTGCAGTAACAGTGGTGAATCCCTCGTCGGGCGGTGGCCCGTCCAACATGGTCTATTTCCAGGTCGCAGCGCCAGAAGCCACTGTCAATTTTGCGAATGCGCCCAATTCACCGCTGCGGATTTCCGAGCCGTTTGGCATGGTGGCTGCCGATTTCAACGAAGATGGCAAACCTGACCTCGCTGTCGCCGCGAGCGTCCTCCTGGACGTCTTCCTCGGGCACGGCGACGGCACATTCGCGCTCACGGCGGCTTCTCCGGTCCGGGTGCCGAGCCCGCCCTATGACGACTTCGCCTCGCCTTATGTCGGCCCTGTAACCGTTGGCGATTTCAACCACAGCGGTCATCAGGGATTGGCGCTCGCAGAGGTCGACAATGAAGCGGCAGTGATCCTCTTGGGAAACGGAGATGGAAGCTTCGTCCCATCATCGGCGTCGTTCGCTAATGCGTTTGGGATGCCGACAACCGCCATCAACACGGCGGATTTCAACGCGGATGGGAATCTCGATCTCGCCATCGCCAACGAGGTCTCGGGGCAATCGCCTGTGGCGCTCGGATACGGCAACGGGGCGTTCAACGAACCTGGGTTCTTCTACAGCGGGGGCTTCTCAGTGGGTACCGCCGTTGGGGATTTCAATGCCGACGGAAAGCTGGATCTGATTATGGTAAGCAGCGGCGTTCAAGCGAACCCTTCTCAGGGTTCGGGAGTGACCGTATCTCTTGGGAATGGTGACGGGACGTTCACGCTGGCGAGTGGTTCGCCGATCCCCCTCGGAAACAGTCTCTCTGCGATCGTTACCAGCGACTTTGACGGGGACGGGAAGCTGGATATAGCGACGACGGATTCCGGTGGCAACGTGGTGTTGATCCTGCTGGGAAATGGCGATGGGACGTTTGGAACTCCAACGACGATCCCAGTAGGAAGTCAGCCGGACGCGATTGTAGCGGGAGATTTCAATAATGACGGCAAACTGGATCTCGCGGTCGCAAACTTTGGAGACGCCACAATTACGCTTTTACTAGGAAACGGAGACGGGACATTCACGCAGACAGCGAATTCGCCCTATGCCGCAGGAAGCGGCCCGTTCCAGATCGTAGCGGCGGATTTCAATGGCGATGGAAAGCTCGATCTCGCGGTGGCGAACCTGAATGATGGAACGGTGTCGATCCTGCTGCAACAGTAGTCCCCGGTGAGAACCAACGAGGAACAACGCCGGCCTCTGAAACTCAAGCCAGCTCGCCGCCCTCTTCCGAACCCGAACTCGATCTTTTCCCTCTTTCGCGACATCAGCCTCTGGCCCCGTGGCTCTTTTCCACGGCCGAAAATGCGAATCCTGTGACGGACAACCTTTACCGAGGATTTTAGAAAGTCCAAACTGGGAACGTGCATCACCCCTCCCCAACCGAAACTGGACCGAGCATAATTCCGCATTCGCAGGATCCGGGATCCGGGAGCTAACTCCTTATTCCGTAATATTTTGCAGGCAAGTCTTTGCATGTCAATATTTTGCCCGGATTGCACCCATATCTCGAATGCGCAACTCCATAAGAATGAGTATCTTATGCGTATCGCAGAGAAAAAATATGTGGACCGTACGGATGGACAAAACAATAAAGTCAGACGCCATAACACGCCTGTCCCTGATCCTTCCGAAAGCTGAGAGCCTATTTCATTGCCGTAACGCGCTTGCCCAGGCGGGACTTATAGCGCGAGGCTGTGTTCTCGTGCAGCGTGCCTTTCTGAATGGCTTTGTCGAGCACGGACACGGTCGTGCGGTACACCTGCTGAGCGGCGGCCTTGTCGCCCTTTTCGATGGTCTCGCGCAGTTCGCGCAGCTGTCCACGCAGGCGGGAAGTGTTGGCGCGGTTGCGCGCGGTGCGGCTTACAGTCTGACGGGCGCGCTTCAGCGCTGAAAAGTGATTTGCCATGTTGAGTTCGTTACCTTCGTGTGTACAGCAAGATATTCGGGGTGGGTCCGAAACACCTATTATAGGAGACTCAATCTCGACCGGTCAAACCCATCTAAAAACGGAGGTCGCGGTGCGTTCAACGCGGCGGACAAGAGTGTCCGCCCCGACACAGACATGACTGACGGACTCGATCGCCTCAAAGTTCTGATCAACTCCTCGACTCCCATCGTTGTGATGGAGACGTCGGAAGAGATGCGCGCCATCAGTGTAGTCCGCGCTGCATGTTCGGAGCTGAACATGGCTGTGTTCGAGTGGAGCATTGCCGACGGGCTGCTTCGAACCGCCACGAATACGACGCGAGGTGAGACAACGTCGCGGGGAGGTCAATCCGCAGCCTGGGCTCAGGCTACACGGAACCCTTCCCAGACTCGAACAGCCCTCAGCCCGGGCGCCTCCGAGGCTGAACGACTGGCCCGGGCGGTGATGTCATCGATCGGCTCGGGTAGCTCTTCGTCAAACAGCGCGGCGGCGACCGCTGGCTCCATCTACAACACCCGCGAGCCGGTGCAGGCACTGGCCAATATGGAGTCGATGACGGTCGAGGCCGTTTTCATCCTGAAGGATTTTCATCGCCACATGGATGATCCTGTCGTGATCCGGCGGCTGCGCGATGTAGGCCAGAAATTCTCCGCCAACCGGAAGACGGTCATCATCACCGCACCTGAGATTGCTGTACCTCCGGAACTGGCCACGTTGGTGGAGTATTTCGATCTCCCGCTGCCCGATCGGGACCGTCTGCATGAAATTGTGCACGAAACTTACGCTCGTCTGGCGAAGACTTACACGCTGAAGTTGCAACTGGACGACGCCGGCGTGGACGCGATGTCGGCAAACTTGCGCGGCTTGACCGAAGAAGAGGCTGAGCGTGCGATCTCGCAGGCCCTGGTGAGGCGATACGCGCTGTGCGCGGAAACTGTCACGGATGTGCTCGATGCCAAGAAGCAGCTTTTGCGGCATTCCGGGATGCTCGAGTTCATCGAAACTTCCGACGACATGGCCAGTGTGGGCGGCCTCGACAATCTGAAGCACTGGCTGGGGCAGCGCCGTGGCGCATGGGAAGATGCGGCCCGCGAGTTTGGACTTGAGCCCCCGCGTGGAGTGATCATTCTCGGCGTGCAGGGATGTGGCAAGTCGCTTTGCGCCTGTGCCGTCGCCGGAGAGTGGAAGCTTCCGCTAGTCAAGTTCGACACGTCGGCGGTTTACGACAAATACATTGGCGAGACCGAGAAGCGCATCCGCAAAGTGTTTCAGGTTGCGGAAGGACTTGCTCCGTGCGTGCTCTGGATCGATGAGCTGGAAAAGGTTTTTGCCGGCAGCGGCCCTGATTCGGCGTCGGCCGATGCCGGAGTCTCGTCGCGACTGCTGGCCTCGTTTCTGTCGTGGATGCAGGATCGCAAGGCGGCCGTCTTCGTCGCCGCTACATGCAACAACGTGAGCGCGCTGCCCCCGGAGTTGATCCGCAAAGGAAGGTTTGACGAACTGTTCTTCGTCGATCTGCCCAACCAGGCCGAGCGTAAACAGATCTTCTCGATTCAACTGGCCAAGCGAAAGCGCAATCCGGCCGAATTCGATCTTGAAGAGGTTGCCGCTGCCGCGAAGGGATATTCGGGCGCTGAAATCGACGCGGCGGTGCAGGGCGGCCTCTACGCTGCGTATTCCGAAAAGAAGCAGTTGACCACGCAGTCGCTCATCGACGCACTGGCACAGACCGTCCCGCTTTCGACGACTCGCTCCGAAGAGATCGAAGAACTGCGCGAGTGGGCGAAGACCCGCGCCGTGGCAGCATCGGCTCCGGACGCCAAGCCTGCGAAGGTCTAATTCCTTTGGCGTGTTCGGGGTGGGGCGGGATTGACTGCGAGTTCGCCAGCGGGTACGCTCTACGTAATGGTAGTGGCTCGCTCCCGGGGCACGAACATTCCGGCTATTCCCGTCTCTGAGCATAATCCTGTTTTGTCTGCGATAAACAACGGGCGTAACTGTGCTCGAACTCCACAATCCGCCCCACTTTGCGCGGCTGGACAGCCGGCGGTGGCTGTCGCCGCATGTTTCATAGAGGCGACGTGAACATAGAGACTGCATGAAGAAGAGCATCGGGATTAGTCCCAACATCGAGACTCTGTTCGGCACGCGAGACGAAAACGTCCGCATGCTCGAAGACGGACTCAACATCACCATCGACCTGCGGTCGAACGGTGTCGAACTGGAAGGCGCGGCCCGCGACGTGGCCCGAGCCGAGCAGATATTCACCGACTTTGAGAGCCTGCAACGATCCGGCCATAGCTTCAACAACGGCGACCTGAACAGCATGCTGCGTGTGCTGACTTCCGATCCCAACACGACGTTGCGCGGACTGGCTGACGCCGGCAAGCAACGCTCGTTTGGACGGCGTACGGTTCAACCCAAGAGCGGCAACCAGCGCCGGTACATTGAAGCCATCGAGAAGCACGACATGGTCTTCGGGATCGGTCCGGCGGGAACGGGCAAGACGTACTTGGCCGTGGCCATGGCGATCTCGGCACTGCTGGCCAAGCGGGTGAACCGCATTATTCTTGCGCGTCCGGCGGTCGAGGCCGGTGAACGCCTGGGCTTTCTGCCGGGTACGTTGCAGGACAAGATCGATCCGTATCTGCGTCCGCTGTATGACGCGCTCTACGACATGCTTGAGCCGGAGAAAGTCGATCGTTACCTGGAGAAGAATGTCATCGAGATCGCGCCCATCGCTTTTATGCGCGGACGCACGTTGAACGATTCCTTTGTGATCCTCGATGAGGCGCAGAACACCACCTCAGAACAGATGAAGATGTTCGTCACTCGCCTCGGATTCAATTCGAAAGCGGTGATCACCGGGGACATCACGCAGATCGATCTCCCGAATGCACGCCGCAGCGGACTGGTGGTGGCGATCGAAGTCCTGAAGAACGTCGAAGGCCTGGCGTTTGCGCACTTCGATGAGAGCGACGTCGTCCGGCATCATCTGGTGCAGCGCATTGTTCGAGCCTACGATGAACACTCCGCGCGAGCCGCCGAGCAGCAGACGCTCCAGCTGACCGAAGGCAGAAGCGCGGAGCAGACGGCTTCCGAGACAGGTTCGACGAAGGAATGAAGGGCGACACTTGGTCATTCTGCAAAGAAGAGTTGCGGGACTGAGCCAGGAAACGCTCGACCGCTTCGTGCTGCGGGCGCGCCGTGCTGCTGGTTTACCCGGAGCAGTGAACGTTCTCATCACCAGCAGCGCCGTGGTACGGTCGTTGAATCGCAGATTCCGGGCCCAAGACAAAGCGACAGATGTTCTCTCGTTTCCGCCACTTGCACCGAGGAAACAAGGGAAGAGGCTGGCGCTGGCGGGCGACATAGCGATTTCCGCCGAAATCGCGGCCCAGAACGCGGCGACACTGAAGCATTCCAGGGCCGACGAGATCAAGATCCTCATTTTGCATGGCATGCTTCATCTGGCGGGCTTTGACCATGAGCGCGATAATGGTGAGATGGCGCGACAGGAACTGAAATTGCGCCGGGCGCTCAGACTGCCCGCGGCTTTGATCGAGCGCGCACAACGACCCATGCGAAAATCCACGAAACCGGGACGCGGCGCGATGCGAAGCGCATCCGCACGGAGCAAGTCATGAGTCTCGGCATCGTCCTGACGCTGTTCCTTCTGCTGGGTCTGTTGACCCTGATCTCCTACGTCGACCATGTCTATCAGGAGATTGGGAAATTTCTGTCCCGAGAGTTCCAGGACAACATCGACGTGTTTGAGCAGAAGGTTGAGCCAGAACTGAAGGTGAGTCGCGCGCGCGCGTCTCTCACCATGGCGGTGCTCGCACAATTAACCATGGCGGCTATCGCACTGGTCGTGGGCTTCGTCGTCTTCAGCGAAAACCTGTGGAGCATCTATGAGATCCTGCAGGCGACGATCAGCCTGATCCTGATTGTCATCGTGTGCAATCGTTTCCTTCCCTACCTTTTCTTTTCGCGTACGAAAGGCGAATGGCTCGTGCGCTGGACTCTGGTGTTGAAGATTCTGATTTACTTGGCGATGCCAGTGACGATCGCGCTGGGATTTCTCCAGTCGGTCGCTTCGCTGACCAACAAGAACACCAGCGAACAGCCGGAAAGTCCGGCCGAAGCTGTCGACGCGCTCATCGAGGCAGGTCAGGAAGAAGGAATTATTCAGGAGGGCGACCGCGACTTGATTCAGTCGGTAGTCGAATTCAGCGGAAAAACTGTACGCGAAGCCATGAAGCCGCGGCCTGCGATGTTTGCCGTTCCCAAGGACACGACGGTCGAACGTTTCATCGAAATGCTGCGCGCGAAGCACTACTCGCGCGTGCCGGTCTATGAAGGCAGCATCCACACTATTGAAGGGATTGTCTACGCTCAGGATGTGTTGCAAGTCCCCGACACCGAGGCCCGAGTCCGCACGCTCGATTCGATCATGCGGCGTCAGGTTTACTTCGTTCCCGAAAGCAAGCTGGGGAGTGATTTGCTGCGGGAGATGCAGAAGCAGAATATCCGTATGGCCATTGTGGTCGATGAATACGGCGGCGTTGCGGGGTTGGTCACGATCGAAGACCTGGTGGAAGAGATCGTAGGGGAAATCCGCGACGAACGCGACAAGCCGGAGATTGTCCGCGAGGGCGACCGCTCATTTATTGTTTCCGGCGGAATGGATGTCGACCGTCTCAGCGAGCTGTTCGGCGCCAAGCCGGAAGGAAAAGAGTCGGCGACGATCGCCGGGCTCGTTAGTGAACTGGCGGGAAGAATTCCACGCAACGGCGAAGTCGTCGAAGAAGACGGCCTGCGCTTCGAAGTTCTGGACTCCACCGACCGCAAAGTGGAACGCGTGCGCGTGACTGCAGTGCAGCCGCAGCAGTTGAAGTTGATCTAGAGGGTCTTGGGAGTCGGGTCGTGAGTCTTCGGATTGCGGTCGAAGGCCTTCGATTCAATGGCCCGACACCTGACACCCAAGGCCCAAGACCTCAATATGCCATTCCGCTCTGGTTTCGTTTGCATCCTCGGCCGGCCCAACGCCGGCAAGTCTACGTTGTTGAATGCGCTCGTTGGCGAAAAATTAGCCATCATCTCGCCACGGCCGCAGACTACGCGCAATCGCATCCAGGGCATCGTTCATGTGCCGAAGCGTAAGGGCCGCGGCGGCAAGGAACGCGACGGCGGCCAAATCGTGCTCATCGACACTCCCGGCGTACACAAGCCTGACAGTTCGCTCGGCCGCAAGATGCTCGTCGAGGTGCGTGAGGCGTTGGAAGCCTGCGATCTCGTGCTCATCATCATGGATGTCACGCACAAACTGGATCCGCGCGACCAGTTTGCGGTCGACATGCTGAAGAAGTGCGGGGCGAAGGCGTTTCTTATTCTGAATAAGGTCGATCTGATCCGCGAGAAGGTGAAACTTCTGCCGTTGATCGAGAACTACCGCAAGTTGCATGACTTCAAAGAAGTGCTCCCAATTTCTGCCTTGAAGCGAACGGGGCTCGACGAGCTTCTTAATCTGGTAATTGCCGAACTGCCTGCGGGTCCCGCATATTTTCCCGAGGACCAGGTTACCGATCAGCCCGCGCGGTTCATGGCGGCGGAGATTATCCGCGAACAGATCTTGATGAATACGATGGAGGAGATTCCCTACGCAGCTACGGTAATCGTCGACAATTTTGAGGAAGGCGCGCGGCTGACGCGGATTGCGGCGACTGTCTATTGCGAGCGCGAGGGCCAGAAGAGAATCCTGATCGGCAAGGGCGGCTCGATGCTGAAGAAGATCGGCACATCGGCGCGACTGCAGATTGAGCGCATGATGGGGACCAAGGTTTTCCTCGAACTCTATGTCAAGGTCCAGCCGGGATGGCGCGATTCCCGAGCCTTCGTCGAGGAACTCGACTGGCGCCGGCAGCTCGAGCAAAGAATGTGGGGACAGAAGAACAAGGAGCAACTCGCGTCGGCGAACCAGACAGAAGACTGACGTTGTGTGGGGAGATTTATGTGGAAACGGCCACCCCAACTGTCCAGTCTAGCGACGCTCGACTGTCTCAACTTTAGAACACACGGGTCATGCTCGGACGGTCCATTGCCCGAAGTGGCGTTTTATCGCTAGAATCGACACAGGCCGCGCTTTTCGATTGGTCAACCGCGGACAAGGACAAACGAACCCATCATGGATTCCGCGGTTTCTCCTGAGGAACACCTTCCCGAGCACGACTTTGACCCGAATAATCTGATCCTGCGCGTGCGGGTCACGCTGGCAGCCGACCGCAAGTCCGTCGATCCAGTGGTGCAACAGGTCATGGCGGCGGTCCACGAAGTCAAATGCGTGGACGGCAAAGAAGACGCGATCGAACTGGCGCTGCAAGAGGCGCTGGCCAATGCGATCATTCATGGGGCCAAGGAAGATCCCACGAAGATTGTCGAGTGCCTGGTGGCTTGCGACGAACAGCGTGGCGTGCTCATCATTGTGCGCGATCCGGGTAAGGGGTTTGATCCACAGGCGATTCCTGCGTGCACAATGGGTGAGAATCTCTATTCCAATCACGGCCGCGGAATTTTTCTGATCAACCAATTGATGGACGAAGTGAAGTTCAATAAGAACGGAACTGAGATCCATATGGTCAAGCGGTAGAGTGTCTCCTGAGTGATTTAGCCGAATATTCTTGTTGACCCGGTTGGGTTCGCTAGAATAGCGCGGTGAAACCAATTCCTCGCATTTCACTATTCCACCGCCATGTTGGCAGAGCCGTATTCGTCTGCTGGTTCGCCCTGAGCCTGGGTGTCCTCGCCAATGCGCAATCCTCATCGGCCAGCACAGCAAATCCAGCAACGGCGCCCACTGACTTGCTGCGTATTCCCTGGTGGGCGGACCGGCACAAAGCTGTGCTTGATGCAGTCAAGGCCCATCCGGATACGCAACTTTTACTAATCGGCGATTCCATCACCAACAACTACGAAAAGGCGCAGCCGCCGGATGAAAACTTCCTACCGACCTGGAAGGAATTCTATGAACCGCGCAGAGCGCTGAACCTCGGCTTCAGCGGCGACACGACGGCGAATGTACTCTGGCGAATCGATCACGGGGAAATCGAGGGGCTGCATCCCAAAGCCGCAGTCCTGCTGATTGGAACCAATAACACGTCGCAGCACAACAATCAGACCGCGGAACAGATTGAGGCCGGCATCGACGCTGTCATCGCCGATCTGGAACAGCGCTTACCGGAGACCAAGATTTTGTTGCTGGGTATCCTGCCCAGTGATATTTCTGCCGACAAAACGGAGCGCGATCAAACGATCAACCAATATCTTGCAACCTGCTACGGGGAAAATCCGCAGGTCACGTATCTCGACATTAATTCCATCTACTACAAGGATGGAGCGCTGAACACGGCGCTGTTCTACGATCCGCGGCTTCCGCAGCATGGAAAGGCGCTGCATCCGGACACCCACGGCCAGCGCATGATGGCAGAAGCAATTGAACCGACGCTGGCAAAGTTAATGGGCGATACCCCGCGGGCGCCTCTGACATCCATGACTGACCTTAACTCGGCGACGATTCCCGTGGAACGGATCGAATCAGATATTTACGATTGGTACGCCAGACACCACGCTGAGTTGGACCTGCAAAAACGGTTGAAGCCCCGTGTCGTCCTGTTGGGCGACTCGATCACGCATTTCTGGGATGGTCCGCCGATATCTTCGGAAGCAAACGGCCCGACGGCTTGGCAAAAAGTCTTCGGCGCCATGCCCGTGCTTAACCTGGGCTTTGGTTGGGACCGCACGCAGAACGTGCTCTGGCGGTTGCGGCAGGGAGAATTCGAAGGATTGAGTCCACAATGGGTTGTCCTTATGATCGGCACCAACAATCTGACCGGCACCGAGAATGCTCGCGCGAACACACCCGAGGAAATTGTGGAGGGCATTGACGCCATCTGCCACGAGATTCGCAAACACTCTCCTGAGAGCCGCATCGTGCTGATGGCGATCCTGCCGCGCGGCGCGCAAACGAACGACCCACTGCGGGAACCGATTCGGAATACGAACCGGCTGTTGGCGCGGCGCTTCAGCAGCGATGCAACTGTCACTTACCTCGACATCGGTGCTGCATTCCTGGCGCCCGATGGATCGCTTCCGCTTACGATGATGCCCGACGGCACGCACCCGAGCGATGCCGGCTATCAGATCTGGGCGGAGGCGTTGATCAAGGCTGGAGTGAAGCCGTAGGTGGGTTGATTGAGGCCCAATTGCCGAAGGAAGCACCAAATCGACGTTGGCTGTTGACGTGTCGCCACAAGCGATCGCTGCTCTCGTTTGTCCTTCTATTCCTTCGCCGCAATCCCCAACGTTTTCATCTTCCGGTAAAGATGGCTGCGCTCCAGGCCCAGCACCTCGGCAGTGCGGCTGACGTTGCCGTGGTTGTGATCGAGGGTCTTGAGGATGTAATCACGCTCGTAGGCGTCGCGGGCCTGGTGCAGCGTGGAGAATTCGCTTCTGGGGGCGTGGCGTCCGCCGTCTCGGTAGACCAGCGGCGGGAGATGCTTGCTGTCGAAACGAGTCGTCGTGGGATTCATGATGACAATGCGCTCGATCAGATTGCGCAATTCGCGCACGTTGCCCGGCCACGAATAGCGCATGAGCGCGTCGATGGCATCGTCGGTAATTTCGCGTGGGCGGCGTCCGTATTGCGATGCCAGTTCCTTCAGAAAATGCCGCGCCAGCAATGGGACGTCTTCTTTGCGCTCGCGTAGCGGCGGAACGAAGAATGGAATTACATTGAGGCGGTAGAAAAGGTCTTCGCGGAAGTTACCGCGCGAAATTTCTTCTTCGAGATCTTTATTGGTCGAAGCGATCACACGAACATCCACTGTGATCGTTCCCTCACTGCCCACTGGAGTGAAGCGCTGCTCTTCGAGCGTGCGCAGAACTTTCGATTGCGTCTTCAGGCTCATGTCGCCGACTTCGTCGAGAAATAGCGTGCCGCCGTGAGCCTTCTGAAATTTGCCTTCCTTGTCGGCCGCCGCGCCGGGAAACGATCCCTTGTAGTGACCGAACAGCTCGCTCTCGATCAGGTCTTCGGGGATCGCCGCGCAGTTTACTTCGACGAAGGTTTCGTCTTTGCGCAAGCTCTGCGCATGGATGGCATGAGCCACGAGTTCCTTACCTGATCCTGACTCGCCGTAGATCAGCACGCGACCGTTGGTTGGCGCCATGAGGCCGATCTGCTGGCGCAGGGCCTTCATCGGGATGCTATCCCCGACAATTACGCTTTTGGATTGAAGCTGCTTCTTCAGTTCGACGTTTTCGCGGCGCAGTTTCTTCGATTCGATCGCGTTCTTGACCAAAATCAGCGTCTTCTCGAGCGAGAGCGGTTTCTCCAGAAAGTCGTAAGCCCCAAGCTTGGTGGCGCGTACTGCGGTTTCGATGGTTCCATGGCCGGAGATCATGATGACTTCGGGAGGGTTGTCGAGTTCGCGAATCTGTTCGAGAGTGTCGAGGCCGTCGGCGCCCGGTAGCCAGATATCGAGCAGTACGACGTCGAAGGCAGATTTGCGCAGCAAGTCGAGACACGCTTCGCCGCTTTCGGCAGAGGAAGCGGAGTAGCCCTCATCCCCGAGAATGCCGGCAAGCGAATCGCGAATTCCAGCTTCATCGTCAACGATTAGGATGTTATGCATGTTGGGGAGTCGCTGTGGCGGGCGTAGGTTCGGGCACCACCGGAAGCTCGACGATGAAGCGCGTTCCGACGGGATGATTCTCTTCGACACGGATCGACCCGTGATGGTCCTGGACAATGCGGCTCACAATCGCAAGTCCGAGTCCAGTACCGCGCTTCTTGGTTGAGAAGTACGGCAGGAAAAGCTTTTCCTTCAGCTCACGAGTCACACCGTGGCCCGTGTCGGCGACGGCGATCTCGACGGCGTCGCGGCTGGCCACGAGAGCGGTCGTAATCTCGATCTCGCGGACCATCGAATCCTGAAGTGCCTCGGCGGCATTGTCAACCAGATTGGCAACCGCACGTTTGATCGCTTCGCTGTCGGCTAGCACCTTGGGTAGATCGGGTGATAAAGATTTGTGTACGCCAATTCCGTCCAGCCGGCCGTTGAACATGGAAAGCGCAGTTTCCACGATCTCGTTCAAGTCGGCGGGCCGCGGCTTGGCGACAGGGAAGCGTGCCAGCGTGGAGAATTCGTCGACCAGGCGGCGCACGGTCTCGACGGCTCCGGCAATGGTTTCGGCGCAGGCGCGCACGATGCTGAGAGAGGCTGGATCTTGCGGCGTGGCGCGATCGAGATGGCGCTGGATGCGTTCCGCCGAGAGCGCGATGGGCGTCAGCGGATTCTTGATCTCGTGAGCGACGCGGCGTGCGACCTCGCGCCACGCGGCTTGCTTCTGAGCTTTGAGCAAGTCGGAGAGATCTTCACAGACAACAACATATCCCGACCGCTCGCCTTGATGCCTTAGTGTCGTCACGGTGACGGCGACGTTCAACGGACCGTGGGGCAACTGCATTTCCATCTGGCTCGTCGTCATGCCCATGCGATCGGAGCGGCGGAGCAAAGGCTCGAGTTCCTCAAGAACCTCGGCTGGGAACACGTCCGCCAAAGACGCTCCGGGGAGAATCAGATTCGCGCCATCGCGTCCTGGTTCAGGATGAAACATGCGGAGCAGGGCGTGGTTGATGTGAGTCACGCGGCGGGCCGCATCGAGCGAGAGCACGCCGGTTGGAATGCTCTCAAGGATGGTTTCAGTTTGGCGGCGGCGCTGATCGAGTTCGGTATTCGCTACGCCGAGGTCGCGCGTCGAGGATTCAATCTGCAGATGGCTGGTCTCCAATTCCTCGGCCATACGGTTGAAGGAGCGTACCAGGTCTCCCATTTCGTCGGCCGCACGTACATCGATGCGATAGTCGAGGCGTCCGCGGGAGATCTCCTGCGTGGCCTCGGCGAGAGCGGAGAGCGGGCGCGTGACCAGCTTCGCGAGAAACAGGGCAAGCCACGTGGTGACAAACAGGACCATCATGGTCAGCAGCAGAAGCAGCCCCATGTAGGTCTGGCGCACGCGGCGGCGTTCGCGGCTTAGCTGAAAATAGCGCTGCTGGCTGGCCTCGACCTGGCGCACGGTTTGGGCAAACTCACGGGGAAGAGGGATCGCCGCCAGAATCATGCCTCCGCCCTGCACAGGAGCGCTGCCCAGCGTGTAGTCGGTGTTCTGCCAGGTGAATTGCGCGGGACGCCCGGTGGCCGCGTCGGCCAGCGGCAGCCTCGGTTTCAGCACCGCCCACGGCGCGGGCGCGTTAAAACTGGCTTCGGCGTTGCCGTCGCGGATAGCGAGAGCGAATCCGCCTTGCAGCGTGAGTTCGTGATGCTGAAATTCACTGACCACTCCGGAGAAGCCGCGGCCGGAAAAGGCGCGCTCGATCTCCGGAGAAGCGGCGATTGCAACCGCCTCGGCGCGTGCGTTCTGCTGCGCGTAATTGGCCAGCAACGACGCCATGGCCTGTGTGTCGGAGCGAACTTCTTCTACCGGTGTCGAGAACCATTTGTCGATCGAACGATTCATCAGGCCGTAGGAGAACCAGTACATCACCATCACGGGCACAAACGACAACAGCAGCGCACCTGCAACCATGCGTGTGCGGAACTTCGACCCCAGCACGCCCATGCGGCGCTCGGCAAAGAGCTTGAGCAGGTTGCGCGCCAGCACGAACGTCAACGCGACGAAGAGAAGGGAGATCAGCAGGGACAGCGCATAAAAAACGACGGCTTGCTGATTGGTCTCCGCCTGCAGGATGGTGGTATTGAACGCGGTTTGTGAAACCAGAACCGCGAAGAGAAGAAACACCGCAACCGTGAGCAGAATGATGACCTGCTTGCGGCTGGGCCGCTTTACCTCGCGACTTGGAGCAGACGGGGCCACGCGGTTTGAGTAGGGGTGCGCCTTGCGCTGCGGCCATTATAGATGTAAGAAAGGGCGGCTGGACGCAGATGCAGGTGGTGAACACGCTACTGCAACTCCTTTTGTCATTCTGAGCGGGAGCGCTTCGCGTTAGCGAAGCGCTCCCGGAGTCGAAGGACCCTCTTAGCTGGCGGTCCTCGCAATGGCTCGTCAGGGAGTTTTCTTATCTCCCTTGGACAGTGTTGTTGGAACGCCTTGCCAGGGTTCATACAGTGCCGGCGGGTAAGGGGTCCTTCGACTGTGGTTGGTCTTTGCGCTTGGGCGCAAAGATCAATCCTCGCTCAGGATGACAAAAGGATCGGGTCAGGATCGATCAATGCTGCATTTTGCGCCCAGCCGTGAGTTCGGCGAGCCAGGCGTCGTATGCCGGCTTGGGTTTGTAGTCACGGTCGAAGGGCAATGCCGCGCCGCGTGTGCCGTGGGAGTGAGAGCCGATCCACGAATATTTGTCTGTAAATCCCCAGGTTTGGATGGCCGTGCAGCCCGCACTCTGCAGGCAGGCCCGGACGACACCTCGATACACTTCGGCCTGACGAGCCAGATCTTTTTCCTGAACTTCGCCCCCAGTCAACGGCAGTGAAACGTCAAGCTCCGTAATATGCACCTGCAGGCCCAGTGCGGTGAGGCGCGCGATGTTGGCGGCGATCGCGGCAGTGTCGAGATCGAGAGTGGAAATGTGCATCTGCAGTCCAACGCCGTCAATGGGCACGCCGCGCTGCTTGAACTCTTTGACCATGGCGTAAATTGCATCCGACTTTTGGTTGAGTCCTTCTCCCTCGGCTTCGTTATAGAAAAGCAGCGCATGAGGATCGGCTTCGCGCGCCCAGCGAAAAACCTGCTCGATGTAGGCTGCGCCTTTGTCGGCGAATCCGATTCCGGGCTGGTTGTACCAGGGAGAATCGCGAAGATGGCCGTTCTCGTCCAGGGCTTCGTTGATTATGTCCCAGGCGAAAACCTGACCGGCGTAATGCTTCATCACGGTCGAGATATGTTCCTGCAGCAGCTTTGACATCTGGGCGGGAGTGAAGTGGCCTTGCGTGAGCCAGTCGGGATTATTGTGATCCCAAGCCAGGCAGTGCCCGCGAACTTTCATGTCATGCGCCTGCGCGAAACGGACGACCACGTCGCCGTCACGAAAATCAAAGGCGTCCGCACTTGGCCTGAGCGTCGGCCATTTCATGGCATCTTCCGGTTCGACCATGTTGAATTCGCTGGCGAGCGTGGTGGTATAGGCCGTCTCGGAGAAAAGATACGGGCGCACGGCCGTGCCCACGAGTACGTTCGAGGATTCCGCGGCCTGCCGCAGAGACTGCGCTGGCGCGATCGCGGAGGAAACCAAGAGCGCTGCGACCAGAGATAGTGTGAAGGATGTCGTGAAGCGAAGTGCGGTGATCGCATTAGAATTTCCGGTTTTCGTGTACCCCCCTCCCCCCCTCGCATTCCTGGAATGTTCGAGTTAGCGGGAAAACGCCAAATAATCTATGGGGCTCAATCAGTTACGGGTAAAATATTGTGCAATAAGGGGTTAGCCGCACCCTTTCAATGCCCGTGCATGTTGCGATAGTAGGAAGGCGGGCCTGTGGAAGGCAAGGACATCCGTCACAGGTGGGCTGTGATTTTCGCGGAAATACTTGTCTATGCCCAGGGTCGGTGCTATCCCGTGTCTCCGAGGGAAAACTTGCCTCTCAGTCAGGACGGGTGGCCCACCCTTCTGATTCTTTGCCGTTTCCGGTTTCGATACGGTGGGTGACCCGTCCTTGCGTTTTTGGCAAGGGCGGGTACAATGCTGTCGCTAACATGAGCTGTTATGCCCAGCGGCCTGCATCGGGCGGGTGGCCCGCCCTCCCTTTTGCCGTTTCCCGTTCCAGGACCGTTGGTGCCCCTCGATAAGAGCGAAGTTTCCGACTCCCGCCCCTTCGCAAATAACGCGAAGGAACGGGGCACCCACTGTGTGGGTGACGGCAGCGAAATCGAAAGCCTGGGCCACCCGCCCGCAAAGGTTCGGCATCCAGGAATTCCATTTCGCTGCGAAAAAACAAACCTCGGTAACTTCCCTACGAGAACAGGTGTAACTCTCTGATTTTCAAACCCATCCTGTACTTTTCACCCTTGGGTCCGACACTTAAGTTACTGGTGCGGTAATGCGATTGCGTTGACAATTTGTGTCAACGCGATTGCGCTGCGATTTCTCTCCTAAAGCTGGGCAGCGGTTCGCGCCATGCCTGCAAGAATGCAGGCGACGTTCCACCCACGTGGATAGGAGATCGACGTATGTCTCAACGGCTGGGCGACCTTCTCGTCAAAGAGAAGATCATTACCCCAGAGCAGTTGGAACAAGCGAATAAGGTTCAGAAGGAGCAGAGCTGCCGGCTGGGGTCTGCGCTGGTGAAGCTCGGCTTCCTCACGGACGAGGACGTCACCAACTTTCTCTCCCGGCAATATGGCGTGCCTGCGATTAACCTCTCCTACTTCGAAATTGATCCTGCCGTCGTCAAGCTGATTCCGTTCGAAACCGCTAAACGCTATCAGATCCTTCCGCTCAGCCGCGTAGGTGCATCGCTGACCATCGCCATGGTCGATCCGACCAACGTCTTCGCCATGGACGATATCAAGTTCATGACCGGCTTCAATATCGAGCCGGTAGTTGCGTCGGAAAGCTCGATTTTGGTGGGGATCGACAAGGCTTACGGCTCGAACACGGGCGAGGATCTTGAGACCGTGATGCAGTCGATGACGGAGCTGAACGAAAGCGACGTCGAACTGCAGTCGGAAGAGCAGCAGATGGAGCTGGCGGACCTGGAACGGGCCGCCGACGAAGCTCCGGTGGTCAAGCTGGTCAACGTTGTTCTCGGTGACGCGGTTAAGCGAGGGGCCAGCGACATTCACATCGAGCCCTACGAAAAAGAATTTCGGGTCCGGTTCCGCATTGACGGCGTGCTGCAGGCGATCATGTCGCCGCCTTTGAAGTTGAAGGATGCGATCACTTCACGCCTGAAGATCATGGCCAAGCTCGACATCAGCGAGAAGCGCCTGCCGCAGGACGGCCGCATCATGCTGAAGATGAGCATCGGAGGCCGCAAGAAGCAACTCGACTTCCGCGTCAGCACTCTGCCCACATTGTGGGGAGAGAAGATCGTGTTGCGGTTGCTGGACAAAGAAAACCTGCGCCTCGACATGACCAAACTTGGTTTCGAGTCTGAGTCGCTGGTGAAATTCGAAAAGGCGATTCTGAAGCCGTACGGAATGGTGCTGGTCACGGGACCGACGGGATCCGGCAAGACCAACACGCTTTATTCTGCGATTTCGCGCCTCAACCAGCCTGACACCAACATCATGACGGCCGAAGATCCGGTCGAATTTCAATTGGGTGGTGTCAACCAGGTCCAGATGAAGGAGCAGATCGGACTAAATTTTGCTGCTGCTCTGCGATCGTTCCTGCGGCAGGATCCGAACATCATTCTGGTCGGCGAAATCCGCGACTTCGAAACTGCTGAAATTGCCATCAAGGCCGCGCTCACCGGCCATCTTGTGCTCTCGACGCTGCACACCAACGGCGCTCCCGAGACGATTACCCGTCTGATGAACATGGGCATTGAGCCGTTCCTGGTCGCCACATCTGTCCATCTCATCTGCGCCCAGCGCCTGGTGCGGCGAGTCTGCAAGGACTGCACTGAGCCCGTGGAAGTGCCGGTGCAGGCGCTGATCGATGCCGGCTTTTCTCCGGAAGAAGCCAAGACGGTCAAGATCCAGAAGGGTAAGGGATGCGGCGTTTGCAACAACACGGGATACAAGGGCCGCTGCGGTCTGTACGAAGTCATGGAAGTCGACGACGAGATCCGTGAGTTAGTTCTGGTCGGAGCTTCGGCCGTGGAATTGAAAAAGAAAGCTATCGAACGCGGCATGATCACCTTGCGGCGCAGCGGACTGATCAAGGTAGCCGCGGGTATGACCACTCTGGAAGAAGTGGCGCGCGAGACGATTCACTAAACCGTCGTTGGTCGTTAGTCGCCAGTTGTTCGCCAACGGCTAACGACTAACGGACCGAGAAAAACTAGAAGTTCAACGGAAGGATACTTGCCATGGGTTTGTCGTTAAGCGATCTGCTCAAACGAATGCTGGAGATGAACGGCAGCGACTTGCACATCACCACGAACTCGCCGCCGCAGATTCGCGTGCACGGGCACCTGGTGCCGCTCGATCTGCCGCAGATGACTCCGGCCGAGACCAAGCAACTGGCCTACAGCGTCATGACCGATTCGCAGAAGCACCGCTTCGAGGAAAGCCTCGAACTTGACTTCTCATTCGGCTTGAAGGGCCTGGCTCGCTTCCGCGCCAACGTTTTCAACCAGCGCGGCGCGACGGCGGCAGTCTTCCGTGTGATTCCATTCGAGATTAAGTCCTTCAACCAACTCGGCCTTGCGCCTGTGGTCAGCAAGTTTTGCGACAAGCCGCGTGGCTTGATTCTGGTCACGGGACCGACGGGTTCGGGAAAATCGACGACGCTTGCTTCCATGATCGACAAAATCAACAGTGAGCGTCACGACCATATTCTCACCATCGAAGACCCGATTGAATTCGTGCACATGAACAAGAACTGCGTGGTCAACCAGCGCGAACTGCACGCCGACACCAAGAGTTTCACTGACGCGCTGCGCGCCGCGCTTCGTGAAGACCCAGACGTCGTGCTGATCGGCGAAATGCGCGATCTGGAAACCATCGAGTCGGCTCTGCGTATCGCCGAAACCGGACACTTAACTTTCGGCACGCTGCACACCAACTCGGCGACTTCGACCATCAACCGTATCATCGACGTTTTCCCAGCTCATCAGCAGCCTCAGATTCGCGCCCAGCTTTCACTGGTGCTCGAAGGCATCATGTGCCAATCGTTGCTGCCGCGGATCGACGGCAAGGGCCGGTCGATGATCATGGAAATTCTGGTGCCGAATCCAGCCGTTCGCAACCTGATCCGCGAAGACAAGATCCACCAGATCTATTCTTCGATGCAATCGGGCCAGGAAAAATTTGGGATGCAGACCTTTAACCAGGCGCTGGCGACAGCTTACTTCCAGAAACAAATCTCGCTGGAAACGGCACTGCAGCGCTCCAGCAATGTGGATGAGTTGCAGGAAATGATTAACCGCGGCGCTGGATTGCAGAATCGAGGAGCCGCGGCAACGCAGGCCAAGGGAGCGGCGTCGTCCAAGCACTAGAGCCGCTACCACAAGCAAGTGGACCAACACGCCTGGCACGAATCAGGCACGTCAGTGAGGAGAAACTAACACCATGCCAGTCTTTACATTTTCCGGCAAAGACGCCAGCGGACAGAAAATCTCCGGTGAGCGGATGGCGGCAAACAAGCAGTCGCTGGCGCAGGCACTGCGGCGCGAGCGCATCACTCCGGGGGCGATCCGCGAAAAAGGCAAAGAGTTTTCGTTGCCTACTTTCGGCTCGGGCAAGGTCAAGGTCAAGGAAATCGCGGTTTTCTTCCGCCAGTTCTCGGTCATGATCGACGCCGGCTTGCCGCTGGTGCAATGTCTGGAAATCCTGGCAGCAAACCAGGAAAGCGTGTCTTTCCAAAAGACGCTGACCGGAGTGCGCACCACGGTGGAAGGCGGCGCGACGCTTGCCAACGCCATGCGCCAGTACCCGGTGGTCTTCGACGACCTCACGACTAACATGATCGAGGCCGGAGAAACCGGCGGTATTCTCGACATCATCCTGCAGCGCCTGGCCACCTACGTCGAAAAGGCGGTGCGCCTCAGGTCTGCGGTCAAGTCGGCCTTGATTTATCCCATCGCCGTCGTCAGCATCGCGCTCATCATTGTCGGCGCGCTGCTCAAGTGGGTCGTGCCGATTTTTGCCAACCTGTTCGCTGGCCTGGGAGTCGCCCTGCCGCTGCCCACCCGCATCGTCATGGGGATGAGCTCGTTCGTGCAGAGCTTCTGGTGGGTCGTATTCGTCGGCGGCATCGGCCTGTTCTTCGGCGTCAAGCAGATGCGCAAGCATCCTCGTGGCCGCTACTACTTTGATAAGGGACTGCTCTACTTGCCCGTGCTCGGCTCGTTGCTGCGCAAAATCGCAGTCGGACGTTTCACACGTACGCTGGGAACGCTGATCACTTCGGGCGTGCCGATTCTTGAAGGTCTGACCATCACCGCCAAGACCTCGGGCAATGCGGTGCTGGAAGAAGCACTGATGAAGGTGCGCAAGGCGATCGAAGAGGGCCGCACCATCGTCGATCCATTGCGCGAATGCGGCGTGTTTCCGAACATGGTGACGCAGATGATCGGAGTCGGCGAAGCTACCGGCGCCATGGATTCCATGTTGCAGAAAATCGCCGACTTCTACGAAGAGGAAGTCGACGCAGCGACGAAAGACATGTTGGCCATGTTGGAACCGATGATTATCGCTCTGCTGGGCGTCAGCGTCGGCGGCATCGTGATTTCGCTCTACATGCCGCTGTTCGCCATGATCGCCAAACTGGCTGGCTAGAAAAAGAACTGGTCTTGGGTCTTGGGTGTCAGGCGTTCTGTTCAAAGTGCCTGACACCTTGGATCCTGCCCAACACCCAAGACCCAGAGCCTAAGACCTGAACCTGAGACCGGATCGCATGCATTCGACATTTGACGAACGCAATTGGCTGGCATGGCTGGTCCGGGTCCGCATTTTTATTCTGACTCTGCTCCTGGCCATTGAGCTGGCGGTCGCTCGCTTTAGCCCGGGGCCGCTGCCTCTACGCCTGTTTCTCAGCACGATTCTCTTCTGGTACAGCCTTTCGCTGTTTTATGTGCTTCTGCTCACTTTTTGGCAAGAGCATCGCCTGCAAGCCGCTCTGCAGGTTCTGAGCGACCTGATTCTGGTGAGCCTCGTCGTTCACGAAACCGGCGGCTGGGACAGTTCTCTGAACTTTCTTTATCCGTTGGTAATCATTGTGGCCAGCGTGCTGCTGCCGAGGGTGTGGGCGCAACTGGTCGCGGCCCTCGCCTTCATTCTTTACGGAACTGTGCTGGAGCTGAATTACTACGGCGTCGTTCCTTCCTACTGCACCACGCATCCCGGACTCAAGGCTTTGCAGGCGATCATCTTCGTAAATTTGTTCGCTTTCCTTGCCGTTGCGTATCTTGCGGGACTGCTGACCACTAAGCTCCGCCAGGTGCGGGTGCAGCTGAAAGACGCGAGCGGGGCGCTGGAAAACCTGCAAGCCCTGCATGAAAACATTATTCACTCCATCAGCAGCGGTCTGATCACGACAGGCCTCGATGGCCGGATCACGCTGGTCAACGCCGCCGCGCAGAAATTGCTCGAGCACACCGCGGCTGATCTCTTGGGCTCGCCCGTGCAGGAATTGTTTCTCGACACGCTGCCCAGCGGCGAATCGCAGCGCACCTACGCGGAGGTTCGGTTCGACGCGCCGGGGAAATTCCGCAAGACCTTCCGCGTCCGCGTAGCGGCGCTCACCGTGCCTGAGCGCGAGGAATCGGGCTTTGTTTATGCTTTCGACGATTTGACCGAAATTCGCCGCCTGGAGCGCGAGGTCCGTATGCAGGACCGTCTGGCGGCCGTGGGACGCCTGGCCGCGGCCATCGCCCATGAAATCCGCAACCCGCTGACTTCGATTGCCGGCTCGGTCAGCATGCTTTCGGGCGTCCCGGAACTCAACGACGATCACCGCCGCCTGCTCGACATCGTTACCCGGGAGTCGCAGCGGCTGAATGGCATCATCACCGATTTCCTGGCGTATTCCCGGCCCAAGCAATATCACTTCGGCAAAGTCGATCTGATCCAGTTGGTCGAAGACACGTTGACGTTGATGGACCACCGCATGACCGCAGAGAAGACCGGAATCACAATCCAGCGCCGCTTTCCGTCCCGCGGAGCTTCGGTGATCGCCGACGGCGACAAAATCAAGCAGGTGTTCTGGAACATTTGCGAGAACGCAGTCCGGGCCATGAAAAATGGCGGAACACTGACGGTGGCTGTCGATCCATCGGGTACCGACTGGCAGGTTTCCTTCACCGACACAGGCATGGGCATGACGCCGCAACAGGTGGAAAAAATCTTTGAACCTTTCCAATCGAACTTTGACGGCGGCACCGGGCTGGGGCTCGCCATCGTGTACCAGATTGTGCAGGCGCACGAGGGCAAGGTGTGGGCGCGCTCGAAGCCTCAACAAGGCACCACATTTGTTCTGCGATTGCGCCGCCTCGATGCCGAGCGCTCTGCGGCGATGACGGCGAGCGCCGTCGCCGCCGGTGCAGCGCCGGCGGAATCTGCGATGTCTTCGTCATCTTCGTCTTCATACAGCACTGCTGCCGCCGGGAGGTTGCATGGGTAACATCCTGGTTTGCGATGACGAACGCTCCATTTGCGAGATGCTCGACATTTCGCTGCGCCGCGACGGCCACCGCGTCGAGACCGTGCAGGCGGGGCAGGCAGCCAAGAACAAGATCGACGGCGCGCTCTACGACGTCATCATCACCGACATCAAGATGCCGAACATCGACGGCATCGAAGTGCTGCGCCACGCCCACAAGGTTTCGCCCGACTCAGCGGTAATCCTGATTACCGCGGTTGACGATTACGAGGCTGCGGTCGAAGCCGTGAAAGCCGGAGGCGCAACTGACTACATCCGCAAGAGCCCCGGCCTGGTCGATGAAATCCGGCTGGCGATTAAGCGCGCACTCGAGAAGCTCGTTCTCAGCCGACAGAATTTTGCTCTGCGCCGCGATGCCGCCACGCGCAATTCGCTCGACAACATCATCGGATCCAGTCCGGCTATGGACAAGCTCAAGGCTACCGTTCGCACTGTGGCTTCGACCGCGAGCACGGTTCTGGTGCACGGCGAGAGCGGCACCGGTAAGGAACTGGTCGCGCGCGCGGTGCACGTCTGCTCGCCTCGCGCCACCGAAGCGTTCGTGTCTGTAAACTGCGGAGCGTTTCCCGAAACCCTTCTCGAGAGCGAGCTGTTCGGCTATCTCAAGGGTGCTTTCACGGGAGCGAATCAGAACAAGCGTGGATTGTTTGAAGTCGCCGACGGCGGCACGATTTTTCTCGACGAAATCAGCGAAATGACCCTGGCCATGCAGGTCAAGCTGCTGCGCGTGTTGCAGGAGCGCACAGTGCGCCCGGTGGGAAGCACTAGCGAAATTTCCATCGATGTACGTGTGATCGCCGCTACCAACCGCGAACTCGACAAGGCGGTGCAGGCCAACACGTTTCGCGAGGATCTTTACTACCGGCTCAATGTGATTCCCATCCGCGTACCGCCTCTGCGCGAGCGTCCGGAGGACATTCCGCTGCTGGTCAACCATTTCCTAAAAAAATACGCGACCGCCGCCGGGCGCAGCATTTTGCGAGTGCATGCCGGTTCGTTCGACGCGCTCTGCGGATACGAATGGCCGGGCAACGTTCGCCAGCTTGAAAACACGGTCGAACGCGCCGTCGCTCTAGAGACTACGGAAGAACTCCACGTCGAATTGCCGGTCGAGCGCGCCAAGGCTCGCGCGGCCGCGGCTTCGGCGGGCGGCGCGACGCTTCCCGAAATCGGTGGCGCCGTTTGTCTTCCTGAAGGCATGGGCATGGAAAGCTACGTAGCCGGTATTGAGCGCTCGCTCCTGCAGAATTCCCTGAACCAGAGCGGCGGAGTCCAAACCAAAGCCGCCGACCTGCTCGGAATTTCCTACCGGTCGTTCCGGCATTTGATGAAGAAGTACGGATTGTAACTCTCAGCTATCAGCCGTCAGTTCGATTTGCGAGAAGGGCCTGATTAGAGTCTACGATGGCCCGTATTCAACAACCCATTTCTTGAGCCGCAGAAATTTCTCGAGGTAGGAAAATCCCTCTTCTGGGGGAAGATGTCGAATCCAATGTTTGTATTTTGGCAGATCTGAGCTTGTCTCCTGAAAGTCAAAAATCAGAACGTGATGTTGGGTGTCGAGATGAATCCGTATGAGCTCCCTATCCCAGTCAAACTCTGCGGTTTGCGCGATCAGCAACCTGGTCATGGAGGTCGCTGGATAGAGGCCGTTTGCGTATTTTGAAGACGCGATCTGTTCAACCATTTCTCTCGTTGCGCGATATGCCGGGTGCGTTTCTTCAAACGAACGGTAGAACGCCACGATTTCTGCCCACGATCAACTCTCGATTGAGTACATAAGATGTTATTTGGTAACTGACAGTCTGAACTAGCTCTTCTTTAACTGTTGTTTCCACCCCAGCACCCGCGCTTTGGCGCCTTCCGCTTCCGCCTCCGGAATCATGCCTTTTTTCTGAAAGAGTACCGACAGGCTGGTGTGGGCAAGCACGTCGTCGGGATCGATCTCCGTAATCTGCTGCGCCACCGCAATCGCCTCATCATAGCGTTGCAAATCTTGCAGAGCGCGAGCCAGTCCGTGCATCGCTTCGGTGAAAGCCGGATCGGCACCCAGAGATTCCTGATAGGCGGCAACCGCCTTTTCTAGATGGCCTTCAGCCATCAGGTCGAGTGCGGCGTAGTAGTGGTCTTCGGCCTTCTGGCGGGCGTTGGGATCGGACATGAGCGGAAATCCTGCGTGGAGAATGAATTTTAACATGGGGGATTTCTTCCGCGAGTTAGGTCTCGGGTCTCAGGTCTCAGGCATTCGTTCCGCCGGAAGCCTAATTCGTATCGTGCATCTTCAGCGAAGCAAAGGACCTGTGGAGTTGTCGGCGGCGCTGGCATCCCCGGCAAGTTGCATAGATCCTTCGGTCCGCAAAAACCGCGGAGCTCAGGATGACAAGGGATATACGCTTGACCAACCGTCTCGACCCGGTATGATGACCGCATGCGCTCTTCGCTCCGCTTCCTGTGGAAAGCCACGCGCGGCCATCGCCTGGCGCCCTGGCGCAGTCCGTACCTGCTTTGGCGGATCGAAACCTATACCGGCGTGAAGATGAAGCAGATTGGATTTCTGGAGTTCTGGGAGTTCGCCTGGCGCGAGCGCCGAGAGTTATGGCGCTTCCTAAAGTGGACGGGCGACATGGAACGCTATGTCCATCCCAAACCTAAGAGTGTGTAGAAGTGTTGTTAATGACTTCGTTGTGGCTGAGAACTTACTTAAGCACCTTTGCCCGCTGCGGCGCCGCCACCCAGAACGATGCTGACTTCGCTTCCTTTGGCCGCACCAGTAATCTGCGCCGCGGCTGCCCGGTTGGCCACAATTTCGAGATATCCCATGCTGCCGAGAATGCCGAAAACCTCTCCTGGACCGCCTTCGGCGTAGGAAGAATGAATCTCGGTGATCTCGCGATTGCCAACAACGATCTTGAACTCAGCGGGCGGAGTGGTAAACAGGCTGGGAATATCCTGTGGAGTAATGTTGGTGATCAGATTTCCGAAGCGGTCGACTTTCAGCACCACGGCGCGCATACGATTCTCGCCCGCGGCTTTCGGCTTGGGCGCGGCGAACTTCACGTAGTCTTCGATCTCGTCGCCGAACTTGTGTGAGTCCACATACTTGCCGAGATACCCCGCCACGGGACCGAACACGTCGCGCGCGTGAAAGGTGTTGCTGATAGGCTGCCGGAAATAATGCTCGGACGTGATATGCCGCACGTGGATGCGCTCTTCTCGCGCATAAACCATGGAGAGCACGCCATTGTCGGGAGCGACGAAGTGGTAGCCATCGCTGGATGCCAGAATCGGCCGCCGCGGTGTGCCCACGCCGGGGTCGACCACAACCACGTGAATCGTCCCGGTAGGAAAGTACGAGTAGGCCTGGGAAATAGCCAGCGCGCCGTCGAGGACGTCGAAAGCCTGGACCGCGTGCGAGATATCGACGATCGCAGCTTCGGGCACGATTTCGAGGATCACGCCCTTCATCGCGCCCACAAAATGGTCGTTAGTCCCAAAATCAGTGGTGAGAGTAATAATCGGACGATGCGGCACCGGGTCCTCGCTGGAAGACGAAAAACTACGTACAGCGCAATTTATCGGCTGCGAAAGCGTGCGTCAAGGCACGTAGGTAATAGCGTTGCGGCAGAGCAAGAGGTTTGCGACCTGCGAAACCACAGAAAAAAGGGCCCGGACTCGAAAGTCCGGGCCTTCCCTGTTGTGCAGATCAGAGAAACGCCAGCGTCGTTAGTCCTCGCCGACCAGAGCATTGATCAGTCCCTGTCCATTCGGGCTGCCCCATCCCGTCACCAGATCGTAGCCGGTCACAGCCGAAAAACTGCCGGATTTGCCACTGGTGATGTCGTGGAAGTCCGTGCCGTAGCTCGAACTCACACCGAACGAGTACAGATAGGGGTTGATGAAACCGATGTCCGAGAAGCCGTTGGCCTTCAACTGCTGGTTGACCAGCGCTATGTATCCCGCCCACATGGGCGCGGCGAAGCTGGTTCCACCGTACTCGTTGGCCGTGCAGGTGGTCTGATCGGCGCAGACGTAGAACGTGAAGTTGGCATTGGCCGAAACATCGGGCCCATTGCGCAGTGTGGTTGATCCCTTGTTGCTGGAGTTGATCACGCCCGCCAGTTGCTGCCACGCTGGGATCGCGATCTTGTCCGGGGAGATGCCGCCACCGCTGTCGACCCAGGCCGTCTCCGACTTCCAGGCGCCGCCGGCGCTGGCCGTCGTGAGGTCCGTGCCGCCGACAGAGACAATATTGGCGTCGTCCGCGGGCCAAGCCTCATTTCTTTTCGACCAAGTCGAGCTGTCGCCCGAAGCGGCGAAGAAATTCTGGCCTTGTGCCGCCATCTTTTTGAAATACGGATCCAGTGTCGTTGGATCGGCCGGAGTCCAGCCCCACGAGCAGCCGATGGTGGTGGGAAGCGGGCTGTGAGTGGTCATGGCGCTGATGATGGCGGTGTCGGTCGAGCCGACATACATCACTAGACTCGCCAGCCCCGGCGCCATCCCTAGCGCCTGAGTCATGTCCAGTGTCTGCTCGGTATCGTCGCAGCGTCCGCCGGCTCTCGAATCAACGCAACTGGTGCTGGTGCCATCGGTGGAGATGACCGAAACCGGCACGGAGTTGGTTTGTTTTGCGTTCTTGTAATAGGTGGTCAAGTCAGCGAGGTCGGTGCCCAGGAACTCAAACAATCCGAGATTCTGGCCGGCGCCGGTCAATGCTGTGCCGCCGTAATAGGCCGCGCGCATGTCGCTGCCCAGGAACGATGCCGACGGACCGGAGCCGGTCGTGGCGTGCCGGACAACGGCATCAGGGCTAATGCCGTGCTCCCTGGCGTAGTCGCTCTTTCTTACATAGAGCGGATGAGGAATGGAATAGTTATCCAGGCCGGAGATGTGCCACAGCGCGAACGGCAGATCCACGCTGGGCTCGCGGTCTGGCCCGTAATAGATGCGATTCTCGGTCGGGTGCTGGTAGGTCAGCAGGTTCACGTGGAAGGCCGACTCGATTTCCGATACTCGCCCTCGAACCTGAACTTCCATGCCATCGCGCGAGCCGCCAATGACGGCCAGGCCGTGCTGCTGAACGTATCGGACCACCGCGTCGTAGTCTTCCTGGGTGGGACCAAATCTTGCGGTGAATTCGGCCGGGGTGAGGAAATGGCGATAGTTGGGAACGGTCTGGCTGTATAAGTCGGCCAAAAAAGCGTCCAAACCGGCCGGATCGCGAAGCGGCAGAACGATATCCAGTTGCATGATCTGAGTGACGGGAAGCCTTCCCACGAGCCTTGCCTGGCCATTGAGCGTTGCCGGGCGCACGTGGCGTGTTTTCAGGGTTTCCGCGCGGCCGGGCACGACTCCGGCGGAGACCAACGCTGCGATCGAGAACATCAGTAAACAAATTCTCTGATTCACAATTCCTCCTGGCATTGATTTTGTGGGTCGAGAGATTCCGCTCTCCGTCCACGACGGAAAGTCTTGCCCACTGAGTACGAGTCCGGGTAAATATACGAGGAAAGTCTGAGGAAACACTAGACAGATGTTAGTTATTTACAAAAACAGAACAAAGCAGGCATGGACAACGCATCATGGAGTCGAACCGCACCGGCTTACTCGTAGCGCAGGGCTTCGATCGGATTCAGCCGCGAGGCCTTGAGGGCAGGGAAGAAGCCGGAGATGATTCCCACCAGTGAAAGAATCACGAATGAAATAATCATCACGCTCATCGAGGCATGCAGGAAGATCGCACCCTCGTGGTCGGCGGTTTTATAAAACTCGTCGTAGAGCGGCATAGGCGGGATCGCCCAGGTGAGAATTACCGCGAACGCCATTCCGATCAGGCCGCCGACAAAAGTCAGCACCAGCGCTTCCAGCAGAAACTGCACCAGAATATGCCGCGGGCGCGCGCCAATGGCCTTGCGCAGTCCGATTTCACGGGTTCGCTCGGTCACCGACACCAGCATGATGTTCATCACGCCGATGCCACCGACGGCCAGCGTGACCATGCCGATCACTCCCAGCACCGCCTGCAGGCCCAAGGAGAATCCGTTGATCATCGACCGATCTTCAATCGTGTCCCAGACCGGCGTGGCTTTATCGTCCTTGGGGTCGAAATGATGCCGCCGCGCTACCACCTCGCGCACCGCCGCGATTGCCTTCTTGTTCAGTTCGGGCGCGGTGGGCTGGATGATGATTTCATCGGGGTCGCGAATGTTTTTCAGATCGCGCATCAGAGCGAACGGAATGAATCCGTTCTCGTTATCCGGACCCTGATACATCGAATCCTGAATCTTGTTCCGCAATGTGCCAATGCATTCAAAGTCCAATCCGCCGATTTCGATGTGCTGCCCCGGACCGGGCGCGCCTTGAAACACTTTCTTGGCAGCGTTATAGCCCAGGATCACGACGCGACGATTGTCGGCAAAATCGGTCTCGTTGAAGTAGCGTCCGTCGGCTAGATCAAGTTTGCGCATCTGCCCGTAAGGCATGTCGACGCCGCGTACTTGCAGCGAAACTACGCGCGTCCCCAGCTTGAATCCGAAGTCGCGATCGATCTCGCCGCTCACTGCGCGCACGATCCGAGCTTCGTCACGAATCGCTTCTATATCTTCAAGTTCATAGCGGACAGCTTTTCCTGCGCGCTGTCCGCCGGCCTGCATGCTGGTTTGCCCCGGCCACAGCACGATTACGTTGTTTCCCATGTTCAGGAAGGCATGCAGCACGCAGCCGCCTAGTCCCTGGCCGTAAGCCAGCAGCAGCACCACCGACGCCAGGCCCCACACGATACCCAGCATGGTGAGCGCCGAGCGCATGCGGTCGCGCAGTAGCGACTGCCAGCCTTGCGAGATGAGTTCTTTGATGAACATCGAAGTTAAATACCGAAATCTAAAACAAGCCTGTCATTCCGAGTCGGGCAAAGCCCGAGAGGAACCTGCTGTTCGCCTGCAGTGCTGAGCCGCCGGGATTTACTGAATCTGCACGTCGCCCGATCCAGTCCGGACCGAGAGCAGCGGCCCGCCGCCGTGCACTTTTCCTCGAATTTGTTTCCGCGCTTCCTGCACGCGCCCCTGAACCGTCATCTCAATCGGCGATTGCACGTCGATCGTGCCGGAGCTGGTGTTAATGTCCGCGTCAAAAGCAGCATTCGCGGGCAGACGCACGTGGACGTTGCCTGACCCGGTTCGGATCTCCCATGGTCCAGTCTGCGTGCCCTCGGCGGTGATGTCTCCGCTGCCCGCTTCGCCGTGGAAACCTCCCTGAATGCCGCGCACAGTGATGTTCCCCGAGCCAGTGTGCATGTCGATGTCACCGGTCGAAGCCTCTTCGATTTCGACATCGCCGCTTCCGGTGCCACCCTTGACTGAGCCGGAAAGCTCGCGCCCTCGGATGTTGCCAGATCCCGTTTGCAGGCGAATCTCTCCGGTCAGCCGCGCCAGCTTCACGTCACCCGAGCCAGTCTGCACGTCCACGTTGCCGCGCGTGCCTTCGATGGTCTGATCGCCCGATCCGGTGTGCGTGCGGACGACCGTGTCGACGGGCACGGTAATCTCGTAATCCACCGAGATGTCGCGCACGTTATTCAGGTAGTCGATGTGAACGCTGTTGCCTTCCTGGCGGATGGGAGGATTCTGTGCGATCTGGTCCACGTCGGCCTGCCGGTTGCCGCGCAGCCAGCGGTCACCGACAAAGATCTTGCCGTGAATGATGACCGCCGCCGAAGCGCCAGTCCGAATGGTGACGTCCCCGGAATGGGTGAGCACCTCGATATCGACCGGGCCGCTGACTGTCAACGTTTTGTCGAAGGAGCCTTGCGGCGTTGAAGCGAAAGCGGCGGTGGAAAAAAGCACGACAAGCGCGATCGTCACGGAAGCGAAGACAGAAGCTCCCGGCCACGACCGCCTGGACACTGTTGTTGGACGGATAACATCTGAGCGGAGAGTGCGAGAGTTATTCATAGCGTAGTGACTCCACAGGTGTCATATCCGCGGCGCGCTGGGCGGGATACATGCCTGCGGTCACGGTAATCAGGGAAAGCGTCAGAATCGAAGCAATAACCGAAATCGGCGAAATCACCGGATGCGGCACAAAGTCCGGCAGAGGCAAAGCCTGGATTGCGATGCAAGTACCCATGCCGAATGCGAGCCCGAGAATTCCGCTGACTACCGTGAGCATCGCGGATTCGGCAAAGAACTGCCGCAGGATGTCGCGTTTGGTCGCACCTATCGCCTTGCGCGTTCCAATTTCACGCGTGCGCTCGGTGACCGAAACCAGCATGATGTTCATCACGCCGATGCCGCCCAGGCACAGCGTCACGATCGCGACGCAGCCAAAAAAGAGCGTGATCACGCCGAAAATCTTTTCCACCAATTTAGCGCCTTCCATCGTGTCCCAGATAAACAGGGCGTCTTCGTCGAGCGGATCGAAATGGCGCACTCGGCCCAGGGTTCGCCTTACTTGCAAGACTGCCGCTTCGTGCTCTTCGGCGTCGCCGACTTCAAAAACAATGTCATCCAGATAGCCGCGCGTGATGCCGGCTCCGCGCTTGGTCGGTGGCGGAAAATCCCGTGAGATCGCGGAGTAGGGCGCGAACAGATAATCGTTGTCAGGGCCGTTGTAGTTCGAGTTTTGGTTCTTCTCTTTCAGAATTCCAACCACGAGATAGGGAACGCTCTGCACCAGAACGGTAGCTCCGAGCGCTGGCTGGCCTGGGAACAGTTGCCGGTAAGCCTTCGAACCGAGTACGAGAACCCGCCGTCCCTCGCGCTCGTCGTCAGCGGTGATGAGCCGACCCTCGGAAATCAGCAGCGATCGAAATTCCTGATACGAAGGCCACATTCCCACCACGCCTCGATTGGCCAAATTGTATTGGCTGACTTCAGGCACGGTCCGCCTCAGCTCCGGGCTGACGTTCTTGACCAGATAACATTCGTCGCGAATCAGGTAGGCGTCCTCGACGTTCAATTGAATCTCGCGCCCGGCAGCGCGTCCGCCAACCTGCGAACTGGTCCGTCCACCCCACATGATGACCAGATCTTTGCCTAAAGTCTCCATGTGTTTCTTCTGATCGGCTCCGAAACCCAAGCCCAAGCCCACCAGCAAGATCACCGAAGCGATGCCCCACACGATGCCAAACATCGTGAGGAAAGTCCGCATCTTGTGAGCCCGAAATGTAGCAAATGCCTGGCGCAGGATTTCGGAGAGAGTCATCGCGGCCACCGAAAGCGGTGTTGGGTCTGGGACGATAGGTCTTAGGCGGAATACCTAACACCCGGAACCTAAGACCCAACCCCCGCCTTGCGTTATTGCAGAACTACCTGATCGCCTTCTTTCAACCCGCTCAGCACTTCGGTCTTGGCGCCATTCGAAATCCCGATGTTGACGGCAACTTTGTCCTTGCCGTCTTTGCCCTTCGGATCGGGAATCTCAACCGAGGCTTTCTTATCCTTGTCATAAAGGATTGCGCCTTCGGGGATCTGCAGCACGTTCTTGTGCTCTTCCAGAACGATTTCCGCGTTGGCGGTCATCTCAGCCTTAAGTTCGCCGCCAGGGTTCTGGATCGATACGCGCACTTCAAACGTTGTGACGTTGTCTTTCTCCACGCCCATCGGAGAAATCTTCGTCACCTTCCCGTCAAAAGTCTTGTCCTTGAACGACTCGACTTTGATTCGGGCGCGCTGTCCTAAATACACCTTGCCGATATCGCTCTCGTCGACCTTGCCCTTGACGTACACTTCGCTGGTGTCGCCCAGCGTCATGACCAGCGTGGCGGACGAACCCAGCACTAGGATCGAGCTGACCGCGTCCCCCATCTCTACATCGCGCGAGAGCACGATGCCGTCGATCGGCGAAATAATATCCGTATAGCTCAACTGCTCTTCCAACTGCGTAAGATTGGCCTGATCCTGCACGACTTGCGCCTGCGACTGTGCGATTTTCGCCTTCAGCACAGTGACCTGCGCCTTCGAGACGTTCTGCTTGTTCAGCGCCATCTCGTAATTCTTCTCGGCATCATCCAGGGCTGAAGCTGAAACGACGCCATCTTTGGCCATACCGGTAGCGCGATCATAGGCACGCTTCAACAACGGCACATCCGGTCCCTCGGCATCCACCTTGGCTCGCTCATAGTCAGCCTGAGAACCTTTCAGGCTGGCTTCGGCCGCCTCGAGCGCCGCCCGTGACTGTGCCACCTGCGCTTCGATCTCGATCTTGTCGAGCTGCGCCAGAAGCTGTCCCTTCTTCACGCGGTCGCCGTAGTCCACCAGCAGCTTCTTCACGATGCCGCTGGCCTTGGACTTCACTTCAACCTTGGTGATGGGCGTCACTTTGCCGGTAGCGACCACGCTCTTGGCCAGGTCACCCTTCTCTACCTTCGCCAGCTTTGAGGGATCAATCTTGGTGCCGCCACGGGTTGCGGCGAAGACTCCCACCGCAATGACAAGAACGATCACTGCCACGACCGTGCCCCAGATAATCAGTTTTCGACGCTTCTTCTTGGGATTTCCGTTACCGTTCACAACGCCTCCTCGGGGGTTTGCCAGGTAGAGATTGGGAGCCACGAAGCGCCCTCACCCTCTGGTACGCGGCCGCAGCCGCATTTGTTCCTTAACTTTTGCAAACTTATGATTTCCGGCGTGAAAGGACAGAACAGCCAGCGGGAGACCGAAGTCCCATGCCGCCTGCCAGTTAGACATCTCACCTGCTAAAAGGATAGCGCATCGCGGGTTGAATTTTCGTGACGACAAGCACGGTACTGACGCCCGGCAGCGGCTATGTGGGGACTGCCGCCCTCGGCTGTCCGGCGGGCGAACGCCCGCTGCGGTCATCCGCCTGCAGCAAAAGCAGTCGAGCTGTGCTCGACCGGACAGCCGGGGACGACTGTCCCCACGTGAACCCTTCGCTCCGGCCCACTCCCTTTAAAATGTTAGAATTGCGGTTCCATGATTGCTTTCGTGCTGCTCCGGGTCTTTCTGATCCTTCTCCTGGTAGCAGCCAACGCATTCTTCGCAGCCGCCGAATTCGCACTGGTGAGCGTTCGCGACACCCGCATCCAGCAGCTCATTGAGGCTGGACGCATCGGCGCGCGCACGGTGCAGCGCCTCCACTCCCATCTGGACGAAGTCGTTAACGGCGTTCAACTCGGCATCACCATGGTCAGCCTTACGCTGGGCTGGATCGGCGAACCCATGGTCGCCCGGCTGGTCGAAAGTTCGCAATTCGTTCAGCGCTTTCCGCACGCTGCCGTCTACGCCCACACCATCGCAATCGTGATCGCTTTCAGCCTGATTACGTACATGCACGTGATTCTGGGTGAGCTCGTGCCGAAGACTCTGGCCCTGCAGCGGGCGGAGCAGATCGCCCTCGCCGTCGGCGCGCCCATGGAAGCCTTCCTTACCATCACCCGGCCTGTGCTTTTCTTCATGCGCCGCTCCGGTGGTCTGGTCTTGCGGCTGTTCGGCGCACAGGACACGCGCCGCCGTGGCGCCATCCACTCGCCCGACGAACTCAAGCTCATCGTTACCGCCAGCCGCCAGTTCGGCCAGATTCCTGAGTTTCAGGAAGAGATGATTCACAGCGCCATCGAACTCGACAGCATCACGGTGCGCGAGGTCATGGTCGCCCGTCCCGACATTTTTTCACTGGCTTCGGACCTCATGCTCGACGACGCCCTGGCCCGTGTGGTCGAAGGCCAGCACTCGCGCATTCCGGTCTACGATCCGCAGCGCGGCCCTGAGCACATTGTCGGAGTGCTCTACTACAAAGATCTAATGCGCTGGATGCGCCTTCGCCTGAGCAGCCTTGGGCAATCGACCGCGGTTCGTATCTCGCGCATGCAGATCAGCCAGATCATGCACGATGTGCTCGTAGTGCCGGAGACAAAAGTCCTGGCGGAGCTGCTGTCAGAATTCAAAGAGCGCCGGCGGCACCTGGCAGTGGTAGTCGACGAATTCGGCTCGACCGCCGGAGTCATCACGGTGGAAGACATCCTCGAACAACTGGTCGGCAATATCGAAGATGAATTCGACGTTTCGCCCAAAGAACCTGCGTTGGAAGATGAGTCCGTTCTGGTGTTGGAGGGCTCGGTCAACATTCGCGATCTCGAAGCCGAGTACGGTTTGACCTTACCCCGCGACGCCGGATTCGAAACTTTAGCCGGATTTATCCTGGCCCGCCTGCAGAGAATCCCGACCCTGAGCGAATCATTCGAGTTCGAAGACCGCCGCTACACCGTAGAAGAACTGGACGGCCACCGCATCGCGAAAGTGCGCATAGAAAAGACAGCAAGAATAGAAGGCGAAGCCGAGGCGGCAAAACAGGGCGGAGATTGACGCAGACAAAGCTGAGAACCGAGAACTGAGAACTGAGAACTGAGAACCGTCCTCCAACGCGTCCTCTACACCCTGCCCGTAATCTGGCTGGTAGTCAGCCTCGTCTTCCTGCTCATTCATCTCGTTCCCGGAGACCCCATCGCACAGATGCTCGGCGAAGGCGCTCCGGCCGCTGACGTTGCCGCAGCCCGCCACGCCTATCACCTCGACGAAACGCTCAGCGAGCAATACGTCCGTTACTGGAAGGGCGTCCTCCATGGAGACCTCGGCCCGTCGTTCCGCTACAACCAAAGCGTGACCCGCCTGATCGCGCAGCGCTATCCGTACACGCTGCGGCTGACGCTGGCGTCGCTTTTCGTGGCGATCCTGCTCTCGATTCCCGCCGGAGTCCGCTCCGCCCGCCGCCGTAATCGTTGGGATGACCGCCTGCTCAGCGTAGTCAGCCTCTTCGGCCTGTCGTTCCCCAATTTCGCGCTGGGCCCGATTCTGATTCTGCTCTTCGCAATCAAGCTGGGATGGCTCCCCGTATCCGGTGCGGGATCGTTCGCTAACCTGGTCCTCCCGGCCATCACGATGGGCGGAGCACTGGCCGCTATCCTGACCCGGATGGTGCGCACGTCGATGCTCGAAGAACTCAGCCAGGACTACATCCGCACCGCCCGCGCCAAAGGCTTGCCCGAGCGCACAGTCGTCTACCGCCACGCCCTGCGCAACGCCATGATCCCGATCATCACCGTGCTGGGCCTGCAATTCGGGGCGCTGCTGGCCGGCGCCATCGTCACTGAAAAAATCTTCTCCTGGCCCGGTATCGGCCGCCTGACGATTGACGCCATCTCCGCCCGCGACTACTACCTGGTGCAAGGCTGCATCCTGGCGATCGGGCTGACATACGTCGCGGTGAACTTCCTGACGGACGTGTTGTATTCAGTGGCGAACCCGAGGATCGGGCAGTAGGATGGACACCGAGGGCGAGATTATGACTAACACCCAGAAGATGTACAACGCAACACGCGCTCTGGTAGGGCAAACCCTGTCGGCAAGAATCATTCGCGTGGTCACCCAGCAGATGTATCCCGGAACTCCGGACGGCTCACTGCTAGTTTCGGACCACTCTCGCGTTCGAGACTCCAATGGAAAGCTTGTACGCAAGGCGACTCAAAGTGCTACCTATGCGGATGGTCTCTTCGAGGGTACCGCGACAGGCTACAGAGTGCTAGCAGACAGAGAGATACAGCGCAAATTCGGTCCCAGTAGATCTCGCGGGCGATGGTCAGGCGCCGGTCCTTTCGCCGCAGCTGTGATTTCAGCGCTGCCCAGAGAATTCGCGACTGGAACGACAGAAGTGGCAGCGGATCGTGCGAGACTCGTTGCCGATCTTCGTGCCAAGGCTCCCTCCGTCCGAAAGTCGTCAGATCGCGCTTGGCGACGTGCGGTCGCCGTTCGCGTCATTGACTGCGTGCTGTCGCTCAACCGGCGGTACGACGCCTTCGTCGTCCCGAGACTTGACGCTTTTGAGAGGGCGCACGCGGAAGTTCGAACCGTAACCGATTTACGAGCTCTGATGGCGAACTATGGTTCCACTCGTCGGTTTGTTGAGAGTGCTCTTAGTTATCGGGACGACGCACGCGGGGTTACGCTCAGTGCGGTTGTCGATTGGTTCGCTGGAATTAGCGGCGGAGGGGATTATAATGCGCAGTTGTCGAACATCGAGCGATGGGCCGCTGCGGCCCACCCTTCACAGTTTGCTTTTCTGGGCATTCGTGGTTTTGGTTTGTCGGGCTTCCAGTATCTAAGAATGCTCTTTGGCGCGAATACGACGAAGCCTGACATTCACATCCGCAGGTACGTCGAATCATGCGTCGGACACACCGTTTCCGATCTGCAGGCTTTGCAGCTTCTCGAAATTGCCGCACCGGAGGCGGGCATCGTCTTGCGCGATCTCGATACAACAATCTGGGAAAGCTCGGCCCGTGTGTGCGGCCGGCGTCTCGCCTAAGGAACGATTGTCAGGCGCTTGCGGGTGATCGCAAAGGTGCTTGGAGCCTCAGCGTCACCCGCAACCTCCGCCTGACATTCCGCATCGAGGGTGCTGAACTCGCGATTTGCGATGTGAATCTTGAGGATTACCATTAGGACACAGGAGCACTCTATGCCCATGAAGAACCCGCCTCATCCTGGAGATTTCATTCGGACGGAGATTATCCAGCCTGCGGGCCTGTCGGTGACTGCCGCAGCGGCCGCGCTGCGGGTTTCGCGCCCAGCGCTGTCCAGTCTACTGAACGGAAAGGCCGATCTCTCCGGCGACATGGCACTCCGCATCGAAAAAGCGTTTGGAGTGAAAATGGACACGCTCATGCGAATGCAATCGTCCTACGACATCGCTCGCACCCGCCTTCGCGAAGGCCAAATCCGGGTACGCCGGATTTCCCAGTCGGATCTCATCCACGCCTGACCCCCGCGGCATCCGTCGTGTTCCAATTGTAGGGGCAATAAAGACGCATTTTATTCGTGCCGACGGATGAGTTAGATTCTGTGTGCAAGAATTAAGGCAGGCCCATGGCAACCACTACATCGATCCGGTTAGACGCCCGGCTGGCTGACGAGGCGATGAAAGTTCTGGGAGCTAAATCTCGGACAGAAGCGGCGCGCGTGGCGCTTCGCGAGATCGTGTCGTGGAAGCGGCTCGCGACGAAAAAGAAGGCACGCTCGTAGCAGACACTCCATGTCCACCGCCGCCATCACGTTCCGCCGCCAAGTCGCTGGAAATGCCCGGCACAATCCGCTGGCTGCTCTTGGCGTTGTGTTGATCGCGGTATTCATAATACTTGCGCTGTTCGCGCCCTGGATTGCTCCCCAGGATCCCGCCGCGATCGATCTGCCTGCGCGGCTGGACTCCGCTTCGCATGCGCACTGGTTCGGTACCGACGAACTTGGACGCGATATTCTGTCGCGCACCATCTACGGCGCGCGCATCTCGATGCTCGTGGGCAGTTGCGTCGTGCTGGCCTCGCTGACCCTTGGGCTTTTCATCGGTTCGATCGCCGGATACTACGGCGGAGCCATCGACCGCTTTGTCAATGTCGTGCTGATGAATGCGTTCCTTTCGTTCCCCGGGATTCTGATTGCCATCGCCTTCGTCGCATTCCGCGGTCCCGGCATTTTTAACCTCGTCGTCGCGCTTTCTCTGGGCGGATGGGTTGGTTACGCTCGCCTGGTTCGAGGACAGGTCCTGGCCGCTCGCGAACGCGAATTCGTCGAAGCCGCTCGCGCGCTCGGCGCAAGCGACGCACGTATCATCGTTCGCCACATTTTGCCCAACATTATTCAGCCCGTCATCGTGCAGGCCGCGATCGGCATGGCTGGCGCGATCCTCGCCGAAGCGACAATGAGCTTCCTCGGACTCGGCGTTCCGCCGCCGACGGCAAGTTGGGGAGCTATGCTCAACGACGGGCGCGCTCATCTTTTCGATGCGCCGCATCTCGTGCTTTTTCCATCGCTCGCGGTAATGCTGGCCGTACTGAGCTTCAACTTCATCGGCGACGCACTGCGGGATTATCTTGATCCGCGCTCACGGATCGAAGCCGGACTGTAAGATCGGCCTCAATCCGCGCGCAGGGCCTTGATTGGGTCGATGGAAGCCGCACGGCGCGCGGGCAGCAAAGAGGCCGCCAACGCCAGCATCAGCACGCAGACCGCGGCCAGTATTAATACGAACGGATCGAACGGACTCACACCAAACAGAAGCGACCGCAGCAATTTCGAAGCTGCCGCGGCGCCCAGCAATCCCAGAGCGCAACCTGCGGCGGCAAGCTTGGCCGCCGATGTAAACACAAGGCCCAGAATTCCCGCCCTCTGCGAGCCTAGAGCGATCCGGATTGCCATTTCCTGTTCGCGGAGAGCAGCCGAGAACGCGATGACGCTGTAGATACCGAGCAGGGATAGCAGCACCGCCGCGAGGGCAAAGGCCGTAATGATTGCGGTGTTGAAGCGGCGAGGAGCCTCGCTATCGGAGACCGCGTGCTCCATGCTTTGGATCTGCGTAAGCGGCAGCTGGGGATCAATGGCGCGAACTGTGGCGCGGAGAACATTTTCCATCTGCTCCGGTTCCATCGTTGTGCGCAGAGTGACAAAGCCTCCGTTGCCGTTGAGATCTGTGGGTAAGCCCATGGAGCCAACGGATTTCTCAACCTGTTCGATCGGTTGATACCACTGTTCCTTGTTGGGAGCGTCGGGCGAATTCTCCTTCACGTCGGCGACTTCCCCGACAATGGTCATCCACGGTGTCGATGTTTCAGGTGTGCCGATGCGGATTCGTTTCCCAACAGGGTCTACGCCGGGCCAGTAGTGCTCGGCGAGTTTGTGGTTGACGATAGCTACCAATTGCGTGTTCTCGGTGTCCGCTGCGGTCAAAAGACGGCCGCCGAGCAACGGAATCTCCATCGCCTGCAGATAATCGCCCTGCACCGTCACCCACGTGGCGAGGTTCATGCCGGCGCCCGGAGGAGGGACGTAGCCTTCTGCGACAAAGGTCGTGTTGCTGTTGCCGCCCGAAGCTGGGAGAAACGAGGTAAGGCCTACCGACTTCACGCCGGGAAGCTGCTGCAAACGGTGAATCAATTCATCATTGAACTCATTTACCGCCGGTTGGGTTATGTACTGCTTCTGTGGCAGCGAGTAAGAAGCCACAAGAACGTGGTCCGGACGGTAGCCGAGATCGACGGCACGCATCTTCTCAAAACTCCGCAGCAGCAAACCGGAGGCGATGAGCAGCACCAGCGCGACGGCAATCTCACCGACCACCAATGCAGAGCGCAGCCGTGCGTGGCCGCTGCCGGCGCTGCCGGTGCGCCCACTTTCCTTGAGAGTCTCATTCACGCTGGTTTTTAGGGCTGCGAAGGCCGGAGCCAACCCGCAAACTACGCCCGTGAGCACGGCGAGGATGATGGCGAACGCCACCACCTGCCAGTCGAGGCTGATCTCATCGAGGCGAGGCAGCGTCTCGGGCAACCAGCTTATGCCCACCCGCAACGCAATGGCGGCCAGAGCCAGTCCGAACAGGCCGCCGCTTACGCTCAAGACGAGACTCTCCAGAATCGCCTGCCGGAGTAGCGCCCCGGCGCGCGCTCCCAGGGCTAGACGCACCGCGATTTCGCGGCGGCGCCGAATGGCGCGGACCAGCAGCAACCCCGCAAGATTAGCGCAGGCGATGAGCAGCACAACCACGATCGCAAGAAATAGAGTGCGCACTAGTTGTCGAGCCTGCTCAACAGTTTCCTCATGAAGCGAGCGCACCACCGCTCGTATGTGCATACTCGTCATAAAGGCGGGATAGTTGCGCATGGTCTCCTTGGCCACGCGTTGGGCATCGCTTTCTGCCTGAGCCGCGGTCATGCCCGGCTTGAGCCTTCCGACCATGTAGAAGTTCCAATTCGCTGCTGCGCTCGGGCTCAGTTCCTGCTGCGTGAAGCTCATCGGAACCCATAGCTCGCTGCTGTTCAGGTGGCCCGGCACCAGAGGGAACTCAAAGTTTCGTGGCATCACGGCAATCACCACATAGGGCTTGCGGTCCAGCAGGATCTTGGTTCCCAGCACGTGCGGATCGCCGTGCAGGCGGTTTTGCCAGAGCGAATAGCTGATCACTGTTACTTGTTCTTTCTGATCATCTTCCTGTTGCGTAAAGATACGGCCCAGGAGAGGCTCGACCTTCAGAGCGGGAAAAACTCCGCCCGAAAGGCGCGCTCCGGTCACCTGCGCGGGGTCACCGATTCCGGAGAGTTCGTAGCCGTTTTGTGTATACCCGCCCAGACTTTCGAAGCTGTGGGTATCACGCGTGTACGCCTGAATGTCAGGTGCGGTCACGCCCACCTCACCGTTACCTCCGAGGTCTGCGCCCTGCAGAATATCGGCGATCTGCACCACTTGCTCGGAATGCGGGAAGGGCAGCGGCCGTAACAGAACTCCCTCGACGATCGAGAAGATGGCCGTAGTGGCGCCGATTCCGAGCGCCAGCATCAGAACGGCGGTCGCCGCGAAGGCGGGAGATTTCAACAAATGGCGGATTGCGATCCGTAGCTCCTGGAAGGTCATCGCGTGGTTCCTCGTCGGTTTCCCTGGGATGAGTGAGAAAGCTCAGTGCAGCTTCTCTTCCAAAATGCGAATCGAGCTAAGTGATTGGGCCCACAAGGTCTAGGAACGGGGCACGGGTAGATCGGTAGGGATGATTCGTCCGGATTCGAAATCGGTTGTCCGCGCGTGGACACAGCCTGGATGGGTTGAAGTCCGCAGCTTCCCCCGTCGTTCCCTGGCTCGCGCCGGATCCGGGGGGGGGGCGCAACCCTATGAAATCAGGCCAAATCCCTTTCTTGACATGAATTACAAATTGCAATATATTGATTGCGATCTGAAATATGAAGCTGGGAGAGAAAATCCGTTACCTGCGCGAAGTGGAAGGATCGTTGCGCGGTTTAGGACGCCCGATGACCCAATTAGAGCTAGTGCGCGGCCTGCGCGAAGAACTCGGCAAGGGCTCGAGAAAAGGCGCGAAAAAGCAGAGCACGATCAGCCAATCGTACCTGTCGCAGATCGAAAGCGGAGCGCGGCCACATATGACGCAGTCGTCGCGCGCGTTGCTGGCGAAGTTTTTCAAGGTGCATCCAGGATTTCTGGTGGACGATCCGGAGGGTTATCACGCTGAGTTGACTTCGGATTTGCGCACTACCGAGGGCCAGTTGGATGTGTGGCTCCTGCAGGGATCGGAGCGGTTTGCGAACGATCCGGAAGTGAGCCGCGTGCTGATCAAGGCTGCACGCGAAAAAGATACGCGCCGCTGTCTGCTATTGCTGGGCGCGATTTTAGACACGCCGGGACTGGCTGACCGTTTGCTCGAAGCGCTGCGACCGGAACTGGCTGCGGGCGGCAATCACAGTGCCGCGAATCCGGAAGGGAGGCGAATCCGATGACGTCATCGACAGGGTTTACCTGGGCAGACTTCTATTTGATCTGTTTTGCGGTCGGCTTCTGCTTCAGCTTCTTCTCGTTTGTTTTTGGAGGCTCGCGCTTTGGCCGCATGCATCTGCCGCACTTTCACGGGCACGCCGCGCCGCACTTGCCAGCGGCACATGCTCCCGCCGCACATGGCTCCGGCGCGCACCCGGTCGCGACTACGCAGGCGGGGGACGCGAATCACCCTTTACACAGTGGCGTATCGCCGTTCAACTTCGTCACTTTGACGGCGTTCCTGGCTTGGTTCGGCGGCACGGGCTATCTGTTGACGCGATTTTCGGAAGTCTGGGTCGGTTTGGGGCTGATCCTTTCGATCTTCAGCGGGCTGGTCGGTGGCGGAATCATTTTTCTCTTCCTGACCAGAATTCTGATGTCGGAGGAAGAGACCATGGATCCCGCGGATTACGAAATGGTGGGAGTGCTGGGGCGTATCAGCAGTCCGATCCGCGAGGGCGGCACAGGCGAGTTGATCTACTCGCAGATGGGAACGCGGCGCGTTTGTGGGGCGCGCAGCGATGACGGAACGGCGCTTGCTAAGGGACTTGAAGTCGTGGTCACGCGGTACGAAAAGGGATTGGCTTATGTCCGTTTGTGGACCGAGATGTCGGGAGAGCAGGAATAGGGACGAAAAAACGAGACAAGTTTAAAAAACTGAATTCTGATTGGGGAGGCGTTATGCCAGAAATGTCAAGAATGGTGGAGATCTGGATCATTGTCGGGCTTGCAATCATGGCCGTGCTGTTCCTGACGAGCATGCTGGCCAGGCTCTATCGCAAAGCGGGTCCACACGAAGCGCTCATCGTGTACGGCTTCGGTGGAACGCGGGTCGTCAAAGGCCACGGCACGCTGGTGTTTCCCATGGTGCAGGTTTGTCGCGAGCTTTCGCTCGAGCTCATGTCGTTCGACGTGGCACCGCAGCAGGATCTCTACACCAAGCAAGGCGTGGCCGTGACCGTCGAGGCCGTGGCGCAGATCAAGGTGAAATCTGATACGGAGTCGATCCTCACGGCGTCGGAACAGTTCCTCACCAAGAGTGACGATGAGCGGCAAGGCCTGATCCGGCTGGTGATGGAAGGCCATCTGCGCGGCATCATCGGGCAGCTCACGGTGGAAGAAATCGTCAAACAACCGGAGATGGTTTCCGACCGCATGCGCGGCACCTGCGCCGACGATATGAACAAGATGGGGCTTGAGGTGATCTCATTCACCATCAAGGAAGTGCGCGACAAGAACGAATACATCACCAACATGGGCCGGCCAGACGTTGCCCGCATCAAGCGCGATGCTGACGTGGCAACGGCGGAAGCTGATCGCGATACAGCGATCCGGCGAGCCGTCGCGACCCGCGAATCGGCTGTCGCGAAAGCGCAGGCCGATCAGGAACGCGTATTGGCCGAAACCTTGTCGATGGCGAAACAGGCCGAAGCGCAGCGCGATCTGGAAGTGAAGAAGGCGCAATTCCTGGAAGTCACCAAGCGCCAGCAGGCGCAAGCCGACAAAGCGTATGACATCCAGACCAACATCATGCAGCAACAGGTCATCGCCGAGCAGGTGAAGGTGCAGCAAGTCGAGAAAGAACAGCAGGTCAAAGTGCAGGAAGCGGAAATCAATCGCCGAGAAAAAGAACTGATCGCAACTGTGTTGAAAGGGGCAGAGATCGAGCGTCAGCGGATTGAAACGCTGGCCGCAGCCGAAAAGCAGCGTCTGATCGCGGAAGCCGAAGGCCACGCGTCGGCGATCCGCGCACAGGGCGAAGCCGAAGCCGAAATCATCTTCAAGAAAGGCGAATCGGAGGCCAAGGCCATGAACGTAAAAGCCGAGGCATATCAGGAATACAACCAGGCCGCGGTTCTCGACCGATTGTTCACCACCATGCCCGAAGTGGTGAGGGCATTGGCGGCTCCGCTGGCCAATGTCGACAAGATCACCATCGTCTCGACCGGTAACGGCGATACATCGGGGATGAATAAGATCACCGGAGACATCACCAAGATGGCGGCGCAGATGCCGGCGTTGTTCGAAACGCTCTCCGGCATGCCGCTATCGGAACTACTGGGCAAGGTGCGGCTGATCGGGGACAAAGGGGCGAAACCGCCGGCAGTCGACGGTAAGTGAGTACGGCTCGTGTGGGACGGGCGAATACGCCCGTTCCGCGAGCGACCTGAGGCGATAGGAGCACTTGAACCTGGCAGTCACTGAACCTGGAGCGGAGTGATGAACAAATCGAAACATACGGGATTGGGGATTGCGCTGGGCGCGGTGCTGGGCGCGGTGTTCGGCGTGATGGCGGGACACGTCGCTGTGTGGCTAGCCATTGGAGTCGCGATCGGCATGGCGCTGGGTTCGACCTTCCGACGCAGGGGACTCGACTGTCCGGCCTGTGCGGAGATTCATCAAACGCACGAAGCGAGAGATATGAGGCAACAAGCTAAGAGCTGACAGCAGATAGCTGAGCTAACAAAAAAGGAGTCCATCATGGCATTACTGGAGCGCGTTTCAACACTGGTTCGAGCCAATCTCAACGACCTGATCGATAAGGCCGAAGATCCGGAAAAAATGATCAAGCAGGTAATTCTCGATATGCAGAACCAGCTTCTGCAGGTCAAGACGCAGGTCGCGATTGCGATCGCCGACCAGCACTTGCTCGAAAAAAAGCAGAAAGAGAATGAAGACAAAGTCACCGAATGGATGCGCAAAGCCGAGCTGGCCGTCGACAAAAAAGCCGACGACCTGGCGCGCGCGTCACTGCAGCGGGTGGAGAGTTATCGCGAACTGAGCGAAAACTTTACACAACAGGTGGCCGACCAGAAGGCGCAGGTGGAAAACCTGAAAACTGCCCTGCGGCAACTGGAGCAGAAGCTGACTGAAGCGCAAGCCAAAGCCGACGTGCTGATTGCACAGCATCGCCGTGCTCGCGCCGTGGGCAAGGCCAGTGATGCGCGCCTGGCGTCGGGCGATGGCTCCAAGGCCGCGGCTTTTGACCGCATGAAGCACAAGGTGGCGCACTCCGAGGCACTGAGTCAGGCCAAGTCGGAAATCGCCGGCGACAACATCGACGACCGTTTGGCCGCGCTCGAAAAAGAAGACCGCATTGAGCAGTTGCTGGTGGAGTTGAAGACCAAACGCGGCGCGTGAGCATGACCGAGCAGGCAAATAGGGCACGCCTTATCGCCATCGTAATTGGCATTGTCCTCCTCATCGGCGCACTGCTGATGAAGCGGCTTCGCTAGAAGTGCGTTTAGATTGAAGTGAATTTCCTGGAGGCAGGATGATTCGTAAAAAGTTGAGTTTCTTAATCCGTGTCGGATCCTTGGCCTTAGCCGCAGGCCTTATTGTTCAATTGTGGGCGCACGGCCGCACTTCTCATTTCATCGCCGGATTTCTGATCGGTATCTCCATCGTCTTTCTGATCTCCGGTGCGTTAGGGCGATCGAAAGGCATTTCTGGGTGAGTCTGATTCGTCGTAGCCGAGGCCGGTCTCGCAGAAACCGAACACCCAAGGGGGCACTATGCCTTGGTCCAGTCTTCGATCTTCAGCCGCTTCACGCGATGGAAGACCCGATCATGCGTGACCAGAATCGCGGGCATGGCCAGAGCATGGGCGGCAATCATCATGTCGAGGTTGCCCATAGGTTCGCCTGCTCGATCGAGGACGGCTCGGAGACCCGCGCAGGACTTCGCGGCTGCCGAATCCCAGGGCAGGATCTCAACGCGTAACAGAAATTCTTCGACGGCCAACTCAAGCCGCGATGCTCCCGGCTTTCTCGCAACTCCAAATCTCACCTCGGCCTCAGTGATTACGGAGATGCCAACTTCAGCCATCGGCACCTTTACGAGTGCCTCTCGCACGTGGGGAAAGTTGCCCTTGATCACGTAGCTGACCATGTTCGTGTCGAGCAGGTAGCGGACAGGCATTAGAAAAGCTTCCGTTTTTGTGGGGGAGCGTCGCGGCGGTCGGCCATGAAATCGTCAGGAATATCGAGGGCGCTGGTCAAATCGAAGAGATCTTCCCAGCTCTCGGGCCGGCGTGAAAGGATTACGTCTCCGCTGACGGGATCGCGCCGGACGTACACTTCCGAGCCTTCGAAGCGGAAGTCAACGGGCAGGCGGACCGCCTGGCTACGTCCGTTGCGGAACAGTTTGGCAGTGTGAGGCATGGCCGGTTCCTCAATGATAGATACCATAGTCTATCACATGGTATCTATTTTGGTATATATCAATGCGTTGAAAATTTCTCCCGTTCCTTTCTTCGCGCAAGCCCTGCAAAATTCTGGCTTAGCCAGAACTCCTTCCAGAGGATTCCTCACCGAAACAACCGATGGTTCCGCGCAACAATTTTCAGTCCGCAGGGTTCGTATTCATCAAGCAAGCGAACCGAGAAAATAAGCTGTCGCGGCGATGCCGGTGGCCATCGGCCCGCCCCTTTTGAGGACTAGGTCCAAGACCCGGTCTTGAGAACCCAGGAAGCGCGCCCTTCCGAAATTTCATATTGAGGGATTATTTATGAAGCAGTCTATTGCAGCAGTGGTAGTCGGAGTGTGCCTGATTCTGGCGGCTTGCGGCGCGAACCGCGTGAATCCTGCCACGATTAACGGCGGTTGGAACGCCACATTGACCGATAACGGCAACGCAACCGCGTTCAGTTTTGGGATGTCGCTGATTGTGAATGGCGACGGGACGCTGGGAGTCAGCAATTTCACCTTCACAACCAACTCACCGTGCTTCGTCTCCGGCGGAAGCGAGAGCGGTTCATTTATTCTGAGCGGCACCTTCAATGGGACCGTGACCGGCAAATTTAATTTTGCTGTACAGTCCGGTTCTCCGGCTGGCAATACGCTGACCCTCGCAGGGACGGCGAACGGAAATACGATCGCGGGAACGTGGACTTTGACCGGAGGCACCGGCTGCACCGGCTCAGGCCTGTTCACGATGACGAAGATGTAGTTCGTCCGGAATCCGGGGCGGCATGCCACGCCAGGCATGCCTCCGGCATCCCTCACCAGGATACTTACAACCCGGGCCCGTAAGATGCAATTTCCGAGGGTGCATCCATTGACGGGACTGCCCGCATCTCTTTATTCTCATAGTGATTCCAATCCCAAGGACGGTCCATGAAGAAGGTCGCAATTCTGGTGCTGGTGCTGGCGCTCGAGTTCGCGGTTTCCGGTTGCGGCGCCAACACGCCCTCGACCGTGACCACGACCAAGGCCACGGGCAACTGGGAGGCGGTGCTTACCGGGGGTGTCGGCGACGCCAGCAAGCTGGGTTTCACGACCTCGTTCAACGTGACTCCTAATACTGCCGGGACGGCGGAACCTCTCGACATTACTGGTTTCGGCTTCTTTAATAATGGGGCTTGTTTCGCCACCGATGAGAGCGGAGTAAGCACCGAGACCGAGAATGGCACGGCAACGATTCAGACGAATACAGGAACGAATCAGGTCACGGGCACGCTGACCTTTACGATAAATTCGCTGATCCCGGCGGGCAATTCCCTCACGCTGACCGGAAATTTGACCGGCACATCCAACGGAACGACGACCACCCTCGGCACGCTGAGCAACGGAGTTGTGCAGGGAACTTGGACCTTGGCGGGTGGCGCAGGCGATTCCAGTTGCACGGGCGGCGGGAACTTTCTCATGTGCCAGGGTGCTTCGACCTGCACTCCTCCGTAGAGGTCTGACACCCCGTTCCGGACAGCCCAAGTGTTTCTCTCAGTCTTTTCTTTTTTCTGGGTGCGCCCTGCTCTTCCTTACTTCTTGTTCCCTGCGATACATTGGGATGCATGACGCAGTCTCTCGCACAGATTGCCGTGGCCGTGAAGGCGCGTTTGGTTGGCGATGGCGGTGGCGAAGTGAGTGGTGTGGCCAGCATCCAATCGGCAGGTCCGCATGATCTGGTATTTGTCGAGGACGAGAAACACCTGGCGGCCGCATTGCAGTCTCGTGCCGGTGCGGTGATTGCGGGCGAATTCGCGGCTCAGACTTCGCATGGACGCGCGCTGCTGATCAGCGATCATCCGAAACTTGCGTTTGCGCGCGCCGCACAACTACTTCGCGAAAGTTCATCACCGGATCCCGCGACTGGCAAGCGAAGCGTGGACCAGACTGCTGTAGTTCATCCGTCAGCCGTGCTGGGTGACGGGGTTTGCGTCGCAGAACGCGCCGTCATCGGCGGGCAGGCTCACATCGGCGACAATACGCAGATTGGAGCCGGCTGCGTGATTGGCGCAAACGTGAAGATTGGCCGCGACTGCGAGGTCTATCCCAATGTCACGATGTATCCGGCAACCACGCTTGGCGATCGCGTGATCGTACACGCGGGAGCTGTGCTCGGCAGTGATGGCTTCGGCTACGTTCGCGACCGCCGATCGCAGCGTTATGAGAAGTTTCCGCAAGTTGGGCTCCTGGTCATTGAAGATGATGTCGAAATCGGCGCCAATACGACCATTGATCGCGGCGCCCTCGACGAGACCCGAATCCGCCGCGGAACGAAAATCGACAATCTGGTCCACATTGGCCACAACTGTCAGATCGGCGAGGACGTCGTGATCGCGGCGCAGGCCGGCTTGTCAGGAAGCATCACCGTGGAGAATGGCGTGGTTCTGGGCGGACAGGTCGGCATTGGCGAACATGCGCGGATTGGAGAAGGTGTCATGCTGGGCGGACAGGGCGGCGTCTTGCCCAACAAAATCCTGCGCGGCAAAGGCGAACCCTTCTGGGGAACTCCAGCGCAGCCCTTGCGCGAATACCTGAAGCAATTGGCAACGTTGGCGCGGCTGGCGAAAAAATAGAAAGCCCGAGCGCGAATCGCATGGCCATCGTTACTATCGGCGGACACTCTCGCAGCGTAGGCAAGACCAGCGTCGTGGCTGGACTGATTTCCGCACTGCCCGAATTCAACTGGACCGCGATCAAGATTACGCAGTACGGTCACGGTGTTTGTTCGGCTAACGGGGAAGCCTGCGACTGCGCGACCCCCGATCATGCCTGGGCGATTTCCGAGGAGCGCGATCGTTCCGGCGGGTATGATACATCGCGGTTTCTCATGGCCGGTGCGGCTCGCTCATTGTGGGTTCGGACCGAGCAGGGAAGGCTGGCGGAAGCTATGCCGGCGCTGCGCGCGAAGATTCGAGGCGCGGGCAACGTCCTCATGGAGTCGAATAGCGTTCTGAAATTCCTGCGCCCGGATTTGTATCTGACCGTGCTCGATCCGGCAACGGCAGACTTCAAGACTTCCGCGCGCGAATTCCTGGACCGCGCCGACGCGGTGATTTTGCACGACGTCGCCGAATCGGCGTGGCAAGCGGTTTCTTTAAAACCTGTAGGGAATCGTCCGATATTCCGAATCAAGCAGCCGGAATATGTGACTTCTGAGATAGTTGAGTTTGTCCGATCCTACTTGCTCAACCGTCCCGTCCAGACAAGACTGACAACTGAGAACTGAGTACTGCGCGGTTTGCTATCCTTGCCCGTGCGGCAAATTCATCCCAGCGCCTGGCTGTTGATCGTATTGTCGGCGGTTCTTCAGGTCCTGATCTTTCCCCTGCCCGGCTATTACTTTCTTTCCTGGTTCGCACTGGCCCCGCTGATTCTGGCACTGCTGCATGCGCGGCCCGCGGGAGAACTGCAAGTTGACGGTTCGGTGCGGCGGCTGCAGCCTGCTTCTCCTGCGCAGGCCTTCCTGCTTTCGTACGTATGCGGAATCCTGTGGTATGCGGGGACGTGCTATTGGATCTACGACACCATGCACCAGTATGGCGGCCTGAGTGCACCTGCTGCCGTCCTAGTCCTGTTTCTGTTTTGCTGCTATCTCGGGCTCTACCACGGATTTTTTGGGTTGCTCTTAAGCCTGATGGCACGCGGTTCGCGCGACTACCGGCCTGCGTTGGTGGCTGCGCCCTTTCTCTGGGTCGCGGTGGAACTGGCCCGCACGCTCGTCACCGGATTTCCCTGGAATCTCCTGGGCACGGCTCAAGTCGATAACACCGCGCTGTGTCGTATCGCCACCTGGACCGGAGTCTACGGAATCTCTTTCGAGATTGCGCTGGTAAATGTGGCGGTGGCGGCGGCATTTCTCATTCCTCGCGGGAAGCGCGGTGCGATGCTGACGGCGGCACTGGCCGCCGCTGCTGTCCTGCAGGCGGGACAACTGATCGACGCTGCACCCTCCCATGCCGATCGCGCCGCACTGCTGGTGCAACAGAATATCCCGGTCTCGATCAACTGGACGCCCGCAGTTCTTCAGCAGACATTGAGCGATCTCACCGAACTCAGTGTGAAGTTCGCCTCGACGCCAGCCGTACCGACGCCAGCCGCAGTAAAGATTGACCTGATCGTGTGGCCCGAGTCGCCGGCGCCATTCTTCACAAACGACGCACAGTTTCGGAGTGCAGTCAGCCAGATGGCGCGCGAAACCAACGCTTGGGTCATCACCGGGGCGATCGGAACTACGCCTGCGCCGGAAGGTACAACTGCCTCGCAGATGTTCAACTCTGCCGAGTTAGTGGCCCCGAGCGGCGACTGGACGGCGCGATACGACAAGATCCATCTGGTGCCGTTCGGCGAGTATCTGCCCTTCCCCGGACTCTTCGCTTTCGCTGGAGGTTTGACCAAAGCAGTCGGCGAATTCGAACACGGCGTCTCGCGCAAGCCGCTCGACGCTGGCGGCACACGAATCGGGGTTTTCATCTGCTACGAATCCGTTTTCCCCGGCGAAGTCCGTGAGTTCGCCGGTCAGGGCGGGCAGGTTCTGGTAAATATTTCCAATGACGGGTGGTATGGCGACAGCGGAGCATACGCGCAACATCTGAATCAAACGCGCATGCGCGCTATCGAGAGCGACCGCTGGCTGTTGAGCGCGACCGACACTGGAGTCACAGCTTCGATCGATGCACTGGGGCGAGTGGCGGCACAGATCCCCCGCAAGCAGCGCGCCACGCTGACAGCCCCGTATGCACTCACTTTCGTTACTACCTTCTACAGCCGACACGGCGACTGGTTCGGATACGCGTGTGCGATAATTTCTCTTGGGGCGCTGCTCATGCGCTTCACATTTTCCAGAGAGCGTAAGAAAGCTGACCCGTCCTCATGAATCAAGAACTGGTACAGGAATACGAAAAGCTGAGCAAGAAAGTCCACGAACTCCGGGAGTATCTTTGACGCGGAAAAAGTCCGTCCGCAATTAGCTGAAGTCGAGAAGCAGTCTGCCGATCCCAATCTGTGGTCGAACCCGCAACGCTCGCAACAGGTGATGCGCGAGAAAAAGCGCCTGGAGCATGTCCTCTCCGTCGATGCCGATCTGGCGCGCCGCGGCGACGACATTGCCGCCTATTTCGATCTTTCCAAAGAGGGCGAGAACGTTGACGCCGATCTACGCCGTGAAATCGATGCGCTACGCGAGTTGCTCGACAAACTTGAGACCGAAACTCTGCTGTCGGGCGAGAACGACGCGCGTAACGCCATCGTGACCATCCACCCCGGCGCAGGCGGCACCGAATCGCAGGATTGGGCTGACATGCTTCTGCGCATGTATCTTCGGTGGGCCGAGCAACAGCATTTTGAAACTGTGCTTTATGACTACCAACCCGGCGAAGAGGCTGGGCTCAAGTCCGCAACATTCGCCGTGAACGGCGAGTACGCCTTTGGACTTCTGCAGAGCGAGATTGGCGTGCATCGCCTGGTGCGCATTTCTCCCTTCGATCAGGCCAAGCGGCGGCACACTTCGTTTGCCAGCGTTTATGTCTCCCCCGAGATCGATGACAACATTGAAATTGTCATCAAGCCGGAAGACATCCGCATCGATACTTACCGCTCGAGCGGCAAGGGTGGACAGCACGTAAACACGACAGATTCTGCCGTGCGCATCACGCACATTGCAACAAACCTCGTCGCCAATTGCCAGAATGAGCGCTCTCAGCACAAAAATAAAGAGCGCGCCATGAGCATGCTGCGTTCAAAGCTCTATGAGTTCGAGATGGAGAAGAAGCGGGCGGCTACGAAGAAAATTGAGGACTCAAAGCTCGATATCGAATTCGGATCGCAGATTCGTTCCTACGTGTTGCAGCCGTACCGCATGATCAAGGATCATCGCACCAAACTGGAAGTCGGAGACGTGGATCGCGTCCTTGACGGAGGCTTGCAGCCGTTTATTCGAGGGTATCTGCTGGCGCGGCGCGGAGAGAAGTAGTGAAGGCGACTTACAAATCGTTAGGCCAAAAAGGACGCGAAGGACCTCGAAAATCCTCAGCGCCGCGCGTGGCGGTGAGACTCGGTCCCCGCTTCCGGCGCGCATTTCTTTTCGCCGCCGACAAGCACGCGGGGCAAACGCGCAAGGCCTCGACCATTCCTTACATCGCGCACCTGATGGGCGTGGCCTCGCTCGCCCTAGAAGCCGGTGGTGATGAAGATCTTGCCATCGCCGCGCTTCTGCACGACGTAGTGGAGGATTGCGGCGGGCTGCCGATGTTAAAAGAAGTACGGCGGCGTTTCGGTAAACGAGTTGCGAGGGTGGTCGAGGGCTGCACCGACGCCGATACGTACCCTAAACCGCCGTGGCGCGCACGCAAGGAGAAATACATCGCACATCTGAAAAAAGCCGACGCTGATACACGCCTGGTTTCGGCGGCAGACAAGCTGAATAATGTCCGCTCCATCGTGAGCGATTACCGCGCCATCGGCGAGTCCGTCTGGTCACGCTTCAACGGTGGACGCGAAGGAACTCTCTGGTACTATCGAACTTTGCGGGACGAATTTCTCCGCCACAAACCGAATCGCATCACGCGGGAGCTAGATCTGGCGGTCAATGAACTGGAGTTGCTCGCCGCAGCAAAATCGGATTCCGATGGCCGATGATCACACAGTAGATGGTCAGCACTCATCGAGGCACGATGCTACTCCGCGCCTGATCGATCAGATCCGCGCCTCGAAACTCCCTTCGAACATGATGCAGTTTGCCGCACGGGGCGCTCTGCAGGTTCCGGCCGCGGAGAATATCGAGATCCTCGTTTACCTTGCCAGTCACAATAAAGTCTTTGGCGACCTGGCGCGCATGACCCTTGCGGGATGGGACGAAAAGTCCTGCCTGGCGGCTGCCGCGAACCCACAAACTGCGGCCGAAGTCCTCAGCTATTTCATCTCGCCAGACAATCTTCGTCCCGCGTTGTTGCGCGCGTTGCTGGAAAACCCTTCCGTTCCGGAGCGCGAACTGGTCAAGCTCGCAACTTCCGCAATGAGGGAAACGATTGAAGTGATGTTCAGGAGCGCGCGAGTGCGGTCGCTGAGCAGCGTCCTTGAAGCGCTCAAGTCGAACCCATACTTGAAAAAAGAAGAAGCTGAAGAATTGCGCGGACTCGCGAAGCCCGCCGCAGCCATCGTTGCAGTGGAAGACGATGCGCCTGCTGTCGAGCCGTTGGGTGAGGCCAAGGACGACGTGTCGGCTGCAGCAAGTTCGGTGCCTGCCGCCGACGGTACTGATGACGAGGCCGTTTCCGCGTTCCTCAAGGAACACGCCGACGACATTGCCGCCAGTGGTGACAAGCCGTTCCAGGCGATTGGCGGAGTCGTCGAACTGTTGGGGCCGGATTATTTTCCCGTGACGCAGTCCCAAGACGCGCCCGCTACACCGGCAGAACCGACCTCAGCCACTAGCCCGACCACGCTCGCCGCCCCCCAAAAGCCCGTCGAAGCAAAGCGCGAAAACGCACTGCAGAAAATCAGCCATCTCAACGTGCAGGGCCGAATCCAACTCGCTTTGAAAGGCAACAAGGAAGAGCGCTCGCTTCTGATTCGTGACGGCACCAAGATCGTAGCCTTCGCCGTGCTCGAAGCCCCCAAACTCTCGGATGGAGAAGTAGAAAAATTCGCCAGCCAGAAGAATGTGCTGGAGGCGGTGCTGCGGCAGATCCCGCTGAAGCGCAAATTCATGAAGAATTACAAAGTGGTGCGCAATCTCGTGGCAAATCCGAGGACGCCGCTCGATCTCGGGCTGACCTTGATGAAAAACATTCTACCCGTGGATTTGAAAAACATCGCCGGCAACAAGGACGTCTCAGAGACGATTCGTAACCTCGCTCTGAAGATGTATAAGCAGAAGATGGAAGCTTCGAACAAGAAATAGAAGTGGAGAACTTATTGGCTTCGTTGCCGCAATCGGATGCCATCGCGGACCTGCTGAAGCGTGCGAAGACGATCGCCGTAGTCGGCCTATCCAACAATCCGTTGCGTCCAAGCCACGGTGTCTCAGCCTACATGCAGAGCCACGGCTACAGAATTATCCCCGTAAATCCGAAGGTCAAAGAATCTCTCGGCGAAAAAGCTTACCCATCCCTGCTCGATGTGCCGGATCAGATCGACATCGTGAACATTTTTCGCCGCCCGGAGTTTGTGGAAGAGATCGTCGATCGGGCGATTCAGCTCAAAGTCCCAGCCATCTGGATGCAGGAAGAGGTGATCCATGAGCGGGCGGCCGAAGCAGCGCGCAGGGCAGGAATCTTCGTAGTGATGGATCGCTGCATTCTAAAAGAGCATCGCAGCCGAATCGGATAGTTCAAGAGCGCACTATCGTCCCCGGGATCTCAGTTTCTTCGTCTCTTCCAGTCGCTCCCGAATACGCTTTTCGATGCCCTCATTTGTCGGCTGATAATAGACCCGGCCGCGCAGATTGTCGGGCAGGCATTCCATGTCGGCGACTTTGTCTTCCAGGTCGTGCGCGTACTGGTATCCCTGGCCGTACCCGAGGCCCTTCATCAGCGACGTGGAAGCATTGCGCAAGTGCAGCGGAACCGAATCGGCCGCAGTCTGCTCGACGTCCTGCTGAACCGCGCCGTAAGCCGTGTAGAGCGCATTTGACTTGGGAGCGACTGAAAGATAAACGACGGCTTGCGCGAGCGCCAGATTTCCTTCCGGCATACCGATAAAATCGACTGCATCGCGTGCGGCCATGCATAGCGCAAGTGCATTAGGATCGGCGAGGCCGATGTCTTCCACTGCCATTCGCACGACGCGGCGGGCAACGTAAAGCGGATCTTCCCCAGCCTCAAGCATGCGCCCCAGCCAGTACAGTGCGGCATCCGGATCGCTGTTGCGCACCGATTTGTGCAGCGCGGAAATCAGGTTGTAGTGCTCTTCGCCGGTTTTGTCGTAGAGCAGAATCCGCTTCTGCAGCGCGTCGCGCACAATGTCGTCGGTGATGTCCGCGAACTCGGGTGCCCCATTTCTCGCGTCCTTTGCGAGAAGAGGGGGTTTTGCCAGCCCCGCCGCCACTTCCAGAACGTTATAAGCGCTGCGTGCATCGCCGCTGGTGTAACTGGCAATTTTCTTCAATGCGTCGTCGGAAACAACCAGGTTCGTTTCGCCGAGGCCGCGTTCGCGATCACCTACGGCGCGCCGCAGCAGTTGCACGATCTGATCCTCGGTGAGCGGCTTCAACACATAGACGCGGCAGCGCGAGAGCAGCGCTGCATTGATCTCGAAGGATGGATTTTCCGTCGTCGCGCCGATCAGCCGTATGTTTCCCTTCTCGACATGAGGCAAGAAAGCGTCCTGCTGAGCTTTGTTAAAGCGGTGAATCTCGTCGACGAAGACGATGGTCCGCGTGCCGTACTGCCGCGCGCGCTCGGCGTCGGCCATGACCTGCTTGATTTCCTTGATTCCCGCCAGAACCGCGGAAAATTCGATAAACTCTGCCTTGGTCAGATTCGCGATGATCTTGGCCAGCGTGGTCTTGCCGGTGCCCGGAGGCCCCCAGAAGATAAGCGAACCGGCGTCATCACGCTCGATCTGGACCCGCAGAGGCTTGCCCGGGCCTATCAGGTGTTCCTGCCCGGCATATTCATCCAGCGTTCTGGGACGCATGCGATCCGCGAGCGGCCGCGCCGCGTCTGCCGCGGCGCCTGTATTCGGAATGGGTTGAAATAAACTCATGGTCTTGAAAAATATCTGTCATGCCGACAGAGTCGCTTCATCCGCGAAGCAGTCAACTGGCGAGTGGAAGGACCTGCTCGTTTGGCTGGCATCGGACGCGTGCGTCGCTACGCATGTTTATAGCGCGACTTCCTTAACAGCGTCCACAAATTGCAATTCCGGTGCGACAAGCAAAGCGCCGATCTCAGCCGCGTAACGGTAAAACAGCCGCATTCCTTCTAGACAATCGGCGCCGAGTTTGTAGTAAATGCTTTGAGTCAGATAGGCAAGAACCTCTTTTTCGCCGAGGCCCAGCCGCGGCGCCCATTCGTGAGCGATTTGGTCCAGGTTTGCCGGTTCCAATCCGTGGTCGCGAGAATTTCGAAAAACCGCGGCCAAATCCAGCGCCGGATCCAGTTCGCGCAACGCTTCGCTTCGTACCGCCCAGAACGCAAAGACGAATGGCTTGCCGGTATGCCGAATCCACTCCTCGGCGAGATCGAGCGTGCGATAGTGCGAACGATCAACCTTCAGCGCCGGATCTCCGATCAGCAAGCCCGCGTCATGGCTGGCCAGCATCTTTTCCAGATCCGGATCCATCGGCGTGAAAGTCCTTCCGCCGCCCAGCCATTTCTCGAACAGGACCTTCGTCAATGCAACCGAAGTCATCGAAGACGTATCCAGCGCAACGCTGCGAACCTTCTCGACCGGCTTCCGGCTCACCAGCAGAATCGACCGCACGGCTCGCCGCGAAGCGATCGCGACGTCGGGCAAAATCTGCAGCCCAGGGATCTCGACATAAGCCGCAGCGGGGATGATTCCTATATCGGCAGTGCCCTCTGCCAGCGACCGGGCGCAAGCCGACGGCAAAGTGTAGGAGATATCGAACTGGCGGCCAAGTTCACTGTGTTCAAAATCCCACATCAGGGGAGCGGTGTTGAGGTAGGAAATGGCGGAAATGCGCAAACGTCGCATGTTTTCCTCAAGTTTAACAAATTCTGTGTGACGGATGACCTTGACTCCGCCTTTCCGGAGTGGTGCAGTTCTGATTTCGCAGGAATGCTGTCTAGATTGGAGTCCGAGTGCCTATTGCAGTCGCATCTCCCTCAACCACGCATCTGTTGGAGTGGCTGTCTCTTTCCCTGACTCCGGGGATGGGGCCAACAAAATCGCGAAAGCTGGTCGACCATTTTGGCAGCGCCGAAGCCGTTTTTCGCACCTCACTGACCGAGCTTGAGGGCGCGGGCCTTCAATCCATCTCCGCGCAATCACTGTCCACGGGAAAGTCTGCGGAGCTGGCGCGAGAAGAAATCGCGCGTGCCGCCGCAGCCGGAGTGAAGCTGGTCTCAAAGGACGATCCGTCGTACCCGCCGCGCCTACGGGAAATCTACGACCCCCCGCTCGTCCTCTATGTTCGTGGGGATCCAGAAATCCTGACCAAACCTGGCATCGCCATGGTGGGAACGCGACATCCGACGCCTTATGGCCTGGGTATGGCCGAGCGCCTCGCCTGCGATCTGGCTGCGCAGGGACTGGTGATTATCAGCGGCATGGCCCGTGGCGTCGATACGGCCAGCCACCGCGGCGCGATTTCTGCCAAAGGCAAGACTCTCGCCGTATTTGGCACCGGCGTCGACGTCATTTATCCAAAAGAAAATTCGCGGCTCTCGGAACAGATACTGGCCCTTGGCGGTGCTCTGATCTCAGAATTTCCCCTCGGGACTTCTGCTTTTCCTCAGAACTTTCCTATCCGCAACCGAATTATCAGCGGAATGTCGGTCGGCGTGTTGGTCGTTGAGGCCGCCGAATATTCCGGTACGCGCATCACCTCCCGCTGCGCCCTCGAGCAGAATCGCGACGTTTTTGCCGTCCCCGGAAACGTTACTAATAAGAATTCCTGGGGACCAAACACACTCATCAAACAGGGCGCAAAGCTGGTGGCAACCTGGGAAGATGTGTGGGAGGATCTTCCGGCAGAAGTACGACTTACGCTGACTCCGCCTGCAGTGCCTGAATCCCCGGGAGCCTCTTCCGCATCTCTATTCCCAGACCAAAGGCTTCCTCCTCACGAAAAGCGAATCCTGGCCCTGCTGAAAGCCGACGAGACCACGCACATCGATGAACTGGTCGAGCGCCTGGAGACAGAAATGTCATCCTCGGAAATCTTTGCCGCCCTGTTCGAGCTGGAACTGACCGGCAAGGTAAAACAGATGCCAGGGAAGAATTTTGTAAAAAGCTTTTAGGACCGCTGTCAGCTATTAGCTATCAGCTTTCAGTCGGGCAGTGAATACGGAGACTTTATGCAGGACTTCAGGAATCTTCGGGTCTGGGAGAAGGCGCATGGTCTGACTCTCGATGTACACAGGGCCAGCAAATCATTCCCTAGGGAGGAAATGTACGGCCTGACAAGCCAAATACGTAGAGCGTCGGTATCGATCGCCACTAACATCGCTGAGGGATCATGTCGGAACGGCGATGCCGACTTCGCGCGGTTCCTGCAAATGGCCGCAGGATCGGCAAGCGAAGTGGAGTGGACTATCACCTGCTCCTGGCGAAAGATTTGGAGCTCCTAAAGGAAGCCGATTGTCGCCGTCTTTCGGATGAAGTAGTAGAGGTGAAACGAATGCTGGCATCACCAATGCAAAAGCTGAGAGCTGACAGCTGAGAGCCAAGAGCGGTCGTCCAGTAACTTGTTGCTTTCCGCCCATTCGTGCTAGCTTCAAAACGAATTCAACAAAATTGAGGATCCATTGTCAAAGGGTTTAGTCATCGTCGAATCGCCTGCTAAGGCGAAGACCATCCAGAAATATCTGGGTAAGGGATTTACTGTCGAAGCGTCGCTGGGCCACGTGAAAGATCTTCCCAAGAGCACGCTGGGTGTCGATACGTCGAACGATTTTGAGACGGATTACGTGGTCATCCCCGGCAAAGAAAAGGTTGTCGCCAAGCTGAAGAAGCTGGCCGCCTCTGCCGACTTCATTTTCCTGGCGCCTGACCCGGACCGCGAAGGCGAAGCCATCGCCGCTCATCTGGCGAGCGAACTCGAGGACAACGGCGGTAAGGGGAAGAAAGCTAAGAAAGCCAAATTGAAGAAGGGCGAGCAGGAGCCTCCTCCGCGCATTCAACGCGTCACCTTCAACGAAATCACAAAACGTGCCGTGCAGGCCGCGTTCGAGCATCCCCGGGCCATCGATCAGAATCTTGTCGACGCACAACAGGCCCGCCGCGTCCTCGACCGCCTCGTGGGCTATCAGGTCTCTCCGCTGCTCTGGGACAAAGTACGCCGCGGCTTGTCCGCCGGGCGCGTGCAAACCGTCGCGCTACGGCTGATTGTCGAGCGCGAACGCGAGATCAAGGCATTCCAGAAAGTTGAATACTGGACCATTGATGCGAATCTTTCCGCCGACAAGCCGCCGGCATTCGACGCGCGTTTTCTCGGCAAGGGCGAAGAAAAGATTGAAGTCAACAACGGCGAAGACGCGGAAAAAATTCGCGCCGCTCTCGAAAAGGCTGTCTGGGTTGTCCGGTCTGTCGACAAGAAAGAGCGCCGCCGCAATGCCGCGCCTCCGTTTACGACCAGCAAGTTGCAACAGGATTCCTCCCGCAAGCTGCGCTTTAGCGTAAAGCGCACTATGATGATCGCGCAGCGCTTGTACGAAGGCGTCGAACTGGGCGAAGAAGGATCGGTCGGCCTCATTACCTACATGCGTACCGATTCAACCCGCGTCGCGCCTGAGGCGATCCAGGAAGTCCGCGAATACGTGGGCAGGGAATATGGTCCGCAATATCTTCCTGAGCAGCCCAACACATATAAAGAGAAGAAGGAAGCACAGGGGGCGCACGAAGCGATTCGTCCCAGTTCGGCGGCGCGCCATCCCGACCTGATCAAACAATATTTAAAGGAAGACGAGTTCAAGGTTTACAAGCTGATTTGGCAGCGCTTCGTGGCTTCACAGATTACACCCGCTGTGTTCGATCAGACGACGGTCGATATCGATGCGAAGAGTGGAAGCGATGTGTACTGGTTCCGAGTGACCGGATCGGTGCTCAAGTTCGACGGCTTCCTCAAAGTGTACGAAGAGTCGAAAGAAGGCAGGGACGAAGAAGACGAAGAACTCAAGCACAAGTTACCGGCTCTCGATGCTGGCCAAAAGCTTACGCTTAAGGAACTGAAGCCAGAACAGCACTTCACCGAGCCTCCGCCGCGCTTCAACGAAGCGTCGCTGGTGAAAGAGCTGGAAGAACGTGGCATCGGCCGCCCGTCAACCTACGCTGCGATTCTGACCACGATTCAGGAGCGCCAGTACGTGCAGAAGCTCGGCGGGAAATTTACTCCGACGGAGATCGGTTTGGTCGTCACCGATCTGCTGGTGGAAAACTTTCGCGACATATTCGATTTGCAATACACCGCGCGCCTGGAAGAAGAACTCGACGAGATCGAAGAAGGCAAAGAGAAGTGGACCGACGCCCTCGCCGACTTCTACAAGAAGTTCCAGAAAGATCTCAAATATGCCGAAAAGCATATGGAGAACATTAAGCGGATGGAAAAGCCCACGGACGAGAAGTGCGAAGTCTGCGGCTCTCCGCTAGTGATCAAATGGGGTAAGCACGGTTCTTTCTATGCTTGCAGCACCTACGATAAAGACGATCCCAACACCTGCAAGTTCACCAAAGAAAATCCCATCAACCTACCGGATCTCGACTCGGCCGATGTGCAGGAAACCACGCAGGAGGAGTACTGCGAAAATTGCGGCCGCGTGATGGTTCTCAAGCGCGGACGTTTCGGCCAGTTCATGGCGTGTACGGGTTATCCGGACTGTAAGACGACGCGGCGCCTCGATCAGGGCAAGCGAGTTCCCGACATCCCGCTCGACGAGCTGTGCCCCAAATGCGGGCGCACCATGATGATCCGCCACGGACGCTTCGGTGAGTTTACGGCGTGCAGCGGATATCCGGAGTGCAAATACGTCAAGCAGAACTTCATTGGCGTGAAGTGCCCCGACTGCAAGGAAGGCGATCTTGTCGAGAAGCGCGCGCGTAAAGGCAACACGTTCTATGGATGCGGGACGTATCCGGCGTGCAAGTTCACCGCGGCGCACAAGCCGATCGCGGAAAAATGCCCGAGTTGCGGCAGCGAATATTTGCTCGAAAAGAATCTGAAATCGGGCCCAGTCATTGCCTGCCCGAACAAGGAATGTGATTACGAGCGCGCAGCGCCGCCGCCACCGGAAGCCGCGGCTACCACCGCATCGACGACCGCTTAGGAGTTGAGTAATTGTGTAATCTGGCAATTGGGAAATTTGAAACCCATACTGGATTTGCAAGACTCAATTACTAAATTTCCCAATTACTCAATTCCGCAGAGGAGTTCTCATGTCCAAAAAACCGACTGCTGCCGATGCCCAACTGCTCCTTCAGCTTTACGATCTCCGCCGTGAGCCTGAGATGCGCAAGGCGCGCAACTGGTGGGGAGGAGAATTCTTCCCACAGAGCGCGGACGATTATCTAAAGATTCTCTGGGCGATGGACTCCCCGCAGAATGCCTGGTTGAGGCAAGTGCCGAGCTATTGGGGCATGGCCGCGGCCTTCGTCCTGCAGGGCGTGTTGAACGAGAATTTATTTTTGCAGCCGGCTTTCAGTGGCGAGATGTTTCTCATCTTCGCCAAAATCTACCCTTTCCTTAACGAACTCCGCAAGAAGTTGAACGACCCGAACGTTTTCCTCGGTATCGAAAAGGTCGCCACGCGCACAAAAGTCGGGCGCGACCGCCTGCAACTCATGCTCAAACGTGTGGAAACAATGCGCCAAAAGCGCGCCGAGCTCAGGGCAGAGCTTGAATAGTTCGCGGACCTCGCTCCGGCGTCATCTGTTATCCTAAACGGCTGTGCGGATGATCTGGTGGTTTCTGATCCTGGGTGTCAGTACGCTGGTGGTAGTGTGCGTCGCGATTGTGTTGTATATCCATCTGCGGCAAAGTCTGCAAAAATCGCAGGCATCGCACGACGAACCCTCGCGCCAGCCAGATGGACGGCCCAGGGATCGCGGATGAAGATTGGTCGCACAAGAATTCGGAAATAATGTTCGGAGATCGAGCTATGACAAAGCCGGCACTTCAAGTTCTGAGCACCCCGCAAGACCGCGTGTTTGAAGCCGCGCGTCAAGTGGCGCTCATAGTAGGGGCAAGCTTGTTCGTGGCGTTGTGCGCGCACATCACGATCCCACTGATGCCGCTCACGCCGGTTCCTCTGACGGTGCAGAATCTCGGCGTGCTTCTGGTTGGCCTGCTGCTCGGCTCCCGGCGCGGCTTCGCAGCCCTTGCTCTTTATTTGATCGAAGGTGCATTAGGGATGCCGGTGTTCAGTCCAATCGGGCATGGCGGGATCGGACAGCTATTCGGAATCACGGGTGGGTTCCTGATCGCGTATCCGTTCGTCGCGTTTGTTGCCGGATATGTCTTTGAGCGCGGAGGCAAAACGTTCCTGCGTGCCCTGACAGCTGGATTGCTGGCTGAGATTCTGCTTTTCGCCGGCGGCTTGGCCTGGCTTTACGTTTTCACGCACTCGCTGGCCAAAGCCGCCTATCTCGGCCTGTACTGGTTCCTCGCCGCCGAAGTCATAAAAGTAATGTTCGCCGCAGCGATTGCCAGCCGCTGGCGCCGCGGTGCTGAAAAACACTAGGAGTTCTGATGACAGCAGTGTCCGAACAGGAAACAAGATCGTCCGGTGGTAGTTCTGTCGGCCATGTACGGGAAATCACCGTCGCCCACAGCCCGGACTCCGACGACGCCTTTATGTTTTACGGACTTGCCACGCATAAAGTACGGGCCGCCGGTCTGCGCTTCACGCACACCCTGTGCGACATCGAGACGCTGAATCAGAAGGCGCGCGAAGGCGTCTACGATGTCAGCGCGATTTCGTTTCACGCCTACCCGTACCTGCAGGACCAATATGCACTGATGGCCTGCGGCGGCAGTGTGGGCGAGGGCTACGGCCCCATGATCGTTTCGCCGCGCCCGTTCTCGCAGAGTGAAGTGAAAACTAAACGCATAGCAGTCCCGGGAACGTTGACCACAGCGTATCTCGCACTGCAGCTTTTCGCTCCGGGAGTGGAAACCGAAGTCGTGCCCTTCGACAAAATTATTCCGCAAGTGCTCGAAGGCAAATACGAAGCTGGACTCATCATTCACGAAGGCCAGTTGACCTACGACAAATCTGGCCTGCACCGTGTAGTCGATCTCGGCCGCTGGTGGCAAAAGGTGACCGGTTTGCCTCTGCCGCTTGGAGGCAACGCCATTCGCCGCGAACTCGGCCCCGATCTTATGGCGGCGGTAACAGCCGCCCTGCGTGAAAGCATCCAGTACGCACTCGACCACCGAGAAGAAGCGTTGTCGTACGCCATGCAGTTCGCTCGCGATCTTGACGCGCAATCCGCCGACAAGTTCGTCGGCATGTACGTGAACGAGCGCACGCTGGACTACGGCCCCGACGGCCGCGAAGCGGTCCGCAGACTGCTCGACATGGGCCACAAAGCGGGAATCATCGGTCCAGAAGCGCGCGTGGACTGGGTGGGGTAGAAACGCTCTTGGCCGTTGGCTCTTGGCCAATACCTAGCGGACGCGCGGCTTCAGCCAAAAGCCAAAAGCCAAAAGCCAAAAGCCAAAAGCCAAAAGCCAAAAGCCAAAAGCCAAAAGCTTGCTCTCTCAAACCCTCCTCATCGACGCCGACGACACGCTCTGGGAAAACAACATCTACTTTGAGCGCGCCATCGCGCGCTTCATCCCGTTTCTGAATCATCACGAATTTTCTCCCGAACAGGTGCGGGCGGTTCTCAACGAAGTCGAACGCGAGTGCATCGTGGAGCATGGATACGGCCTCCACAGCTTCGCCCATGCGCTCGGCAACACTTTTGAGAAGCTAAGCGTGAATCCTGTCACTCCTGAATCGCACGCCCAGATACAGAGCTTCGCCGATACAATCGCGGACCATCCCATCGAGATCCTTCCCGAAGTGCCCGAAACGCTGGAATATCTATCCACAAAACACCGCCTGATCCTGATGACCAAGGGAGCGCTCACCGAGCAGACCGGAAAAGTCGAGCGCTCCGGACTGAAGAAATATTTCACCGCCACGGAAGTTGTCGCCGAGAAAGATGCCGCTACCTACGCGACCGTCGTCGAGAAACACAATCTCACACGTGCTTCCACGTGGATGGTCGGCAACAGCCCAAAGTCCGACATCAACCCAGCGCTGGCCGCGGGCCTGCACGCCGTCTTCGTCCCTCACGGCGACACGTGGATCCTGGAACACGAAGAGATCAAGCCATCTCCTCCAAAACAGAAGCTGATGATCGTCGGCCGCTTCGCCGAACTGCGCGAACATTTCTAGCGGCGGATGGCTTGAAACGGTGCTGGAAAAACGGGCCGGTCGGCAAGCCGTGAAGCGACAGAATTCATTAGCTCAGCGAGTCAAGTGCTGGGTAGGCTGAGTGGAAAGGTACCAAGTCGCGCCAGGGAAGGCATAGCTTCTCGCCGAGTTCAGTGACGCAACCGCCCAAGACTCAACCGCTCAAATATTGGAATCGCTCGAAAACCAAACTCCTCGGCGAACCGCCCGCAATCCAACACCCGCGGATTACCGACCACACGCGACCCGCCCAGGGTGACGCAAACATTCGGATTCAAACCCTCCACCGCACGTTTTAAATCATCCACCACAACTGATTCGCACAGCGCGTTATACACCGAATGTCCCAACCGCGGTGTCTGCAGCAGCAGCGCCATCATCTGAGCCACGTCATCCACGTGAATGATCAAGATTCTCTCCGACCCCTCATATGGCAAAACAATTTCGGTCGCTTGTTCGACAGCGAGAAGTTCGAATATTTCACTCCGCCAAGCCGACGTGGCCGATTGCGCTCCGGGCCCCACGACGCGCGCAATGCGCAGAGTGGCAAAATCCAAACCGTCTCGGCAAGCCTCACCAACGTGCTCGATATAAAGTTTTGCCACGCCATAAACATCTTCCGGCGCCGCCCGGTCTAACTCCGATACAACCTGTTCCTCAGAACAAGTGCCGTAGACGCTCACGGAACTGCCAAATACCACGCGCCCCACCCCGAACTCTCGCGCCATTTCAATCAACTGCAGGCTCCCTAGAACGTTGACCCTGGTTGCCCGCAAAGGCTCGCGCTGTGCCACGGTCGGCAAAATCGCGGCCAGGTGGATGATCCCGCTGAACCTCTCTGCCTCGAATACTCGCCGCAACTGCGCTCCGTCGCTGATGTCGCACAACACTTCGTGCGCCGCCTTCGACGCGTCCGGTCCCGGCGGCGACTGATCCAAAGAACTAACCCGATAACCTGTACGCCGTAAAAGTTTCACCACGGCGCGCCCAATGAATCCGCGCCCGCCCGTTACCAACACCGAACTGTTGTTGTCCTTGTCCATCACCCGATGGTGGCGGGATCATCCTCGCCACCCTGTTTCCACTCTCATCAACACCGCATCAAACTAACCAACAAGCGCTATCGCGCCCGCGATTTCCCGCATGTTACGCTCATCTTGCTCTGCGATCTGTCTCCCACTTCGTCCGTGGCGATTCAGACCAACAATTTTCGGCGTCTGCTGCACACGGTCGAAGCCCTGTCGGAACTGGGCCCGGCGCTCGCCGTGGAGCGCGATTTTTCCGACACTTCGCGCCGCATGCTGACTTCGGTCATGGACGCCGCTGGCGCCCGCGAAGGCGCGCTCTTCCTCTTCAATGACAAACCAGCCATGCTGACATCCGCGGCGGCTCAGGGATTCGCCCTGATGCCCGATCCCGCCTTCATCCCTCTTCTTCCCAAACACGTGCATGCGCTGACCGCCGCGCGTGGTCCCATCGTGCTCAACTCGTCCACTTATTCCGTCTTCCTGAGTTCGAACGGCAACGTTGCTCCTGAATTGTTCAAGTGCGTCGCACCTCTCCGTGCCGGCGGACGCCTCGCTGGCGTCATCGCGCTTGGCCGTCGCCCCGGCGACGCGCTCTATGAAGATAGCGAACTCGACGCTTTGGAATTGCTGTGCAGCTACGTTGCGCTCGCTGTACAGAATCATTCGCTCAGTCAGACCATCGCCCAGCGCGTTTCGGAAAACCTGCGGCTCATGGCTTCGCTGCACGGCTTCTACGATAACGCACTCGAAGCCTTCGCCACTGCCATCGACGTCAAGCACGTCAACATTCACGGACACTCCCTCCGCGTGGGTCGTTATGCCTCCGCCATCGGAGAAGCCATGGGCATGGAGCCCGGCGAAGTCGCCGCGCTGCGCAGTGCCGGATATCTGCACGACATTGGCAAGGTCGCCGTCGACCGTCGGCTGTTCGGCAAAGCAGGTGCGCTCGATGCCGAAGAATTTCGTGAGATGGCCGACCATACCACCGTCGGCCACCAGATCGTGAGCAGCGTCCAATTTCCCTGGCCCAAGATCCCCGAGACCGTGCGCTGGCATCACGAGCGCAGCGACGGCTCGGGCTACCCCGACAAACTCGGTCAGGACGACCTGCCGATGGCTGTACGCATTGTCGGTATTGCCGACTCTTTCGACGCCATGACCAGCGCTCGTCCCTATCGCGCGCCACTCTCAGTAGGAAGTGCCTTGAGCGATCTGGTGCGTATGGCCCCACTGAAGTTCGATCCCAACGTCGTGCAGGCACTCCTCATTCAAGTCCGTCGCGACGCCGTCGGCAGCAGCCGAAGTCCTCTCATCGAAGGCCCAGCCGTTAACATTGCGGCCAGCGATATCGATCATCTCGCCGCGACGCTGCAACACAAAGTCTCGCGCGGCAAGCTGTACCTCACCTAGGCTCCACTATCACCGTTCTTGATGGGATAGTTTTTCAGGCGATAAGCGTGATCTAGCGGCATCGCGCCTTGGCGCCGATCCGCTGGCAACCGCGGCAGGCCCCTAAAGCCCCTGCCAGATAAGGACTTTGAGGATTTTTCAGAGCCTTGTTTACCAGCAACTTTTTTCCCGGTTAGGGTTCATAATCAGGAGGGATTGGTTCCTTCCGGGGAGTCCTGATGAGGTTCTACCTTGGCAAGCCTGCGATGTTTCTTCTTACCCTGACCCTTGCCTGTGCGGCTCCGCAAATCCTCGCCAGGAAGAAGCCGTCGCCCTCTGATTCTGGATCAAACGAGCAACGACGCGCAGCCCACGCCTTGAATCGCCTCACTTTCGGTCCGCGCCCTGGCGATATTCAGCAGGTCACTGCGATGGGCGTTGATGCCTGGATCGATCTGCAACTGCATCCGGAAAAAATCTCCGATGCCGCAGTCGAATCCCGACTCGTGCCTTTTCGTACGCTGCGCATGAGTTCCCATCAGATGGTCGAGGAATTTCCCGACAACCAGATGATCCGCCAGGTCATGGACGGCAAGAAGCCCATGCCTTCCGATCCCGCCAGGCGCGCCGTGTTTCAAGTGCAGACCGCCCGCATGGAAGAGAAGAAAGAGCGCAAGGCAGAAGCCGCTGCTCCTCCGGCCATGGTCGCAGCTAAGTCTGAGCCCGATCTGCCTGCGTCCGAGACTGCGAAAACCGCTGAAGAACTCGCCGCCGCTGCCGGCCCCGATACGCCCGCGAATATTCCTTTCGACAGCACATCGACAGCTTCTCCTCTGCGCGAAATGTCGACGCCAGCGCCCGCGGATTCGAAAGCGGCGGTGAACGATCCGGAAGCGCGCCGTCGTGAAGCGCGTCTCTATGCCGACCTGGAAATTCAGAAACTTCCCGATCTGCCTCCTGACCAGCGCTACAAGAAAATTATGTCGATGTCGGCTGACGACCAGTTCGCATTCGCGGAAGAATTGCGCGGTGGCAAGGGACAGGAATTTCTTGCCGGTCTCGATCCCAGGCAAAGGGAAACTCTGCTGGCCATGAACAATCCGGAAAGTGTGGTCACCGACGAACTGGTTCAAGCCAAGCTGTTGCGTGCGATCTACAGCGAGCGCCAACTCGACGAAGTAATGTCCGATTTCTGGTTCAACCACTTCAACGTGTTCATCAACAAAGGCGCCGACCGCGTGTTACTCACCAGCTACGAACAAGACGTGATCCGCCCACACGCTCTGGGTAAGTTCGAAGATCTGCTCGTGGCGACGGCGAAAAGTCCCGCAATGCTTTTCTACCTCGACAACTGGTTGAGCGTGGGTCCGAACTCGATGCAGGCTTTGGGCATCCCGTCGCGTCCCGGTCAGTACGGGCCATACCGCTATCCGCGCCAAAGACCGAACGCGAATCCGAATGCCAAGCGTAAACAGAACAGCGGCCTGAACGAAAACTACGGACGCGAATTACTAGAACTCCATACATTAAGCGTGAATGGTGGCTACTCGCAGCACGATGTCACCGAAGTCGCAAAAGTATTCACCGGCTGGACGATCGACAGACCGAACGAGGGCGGCGGCTTCAAGTTCGAACCGCGCACTCACGAGCCCGGGCCGAAGTTTGTTCTTGGACATCGCATCAAGCCCAAAGGCGAAGACGAAGGTAGGGAAGTGCTGCACCTTTTGGCGACCAGCTCCCAGACCGCGCATTTTATTTCGTTGAAACTGGCGCAGCGCTTCGTCTCCGACGACCCGCCGCCGGCGCTGGTCGATCGCATGGCGAAGACTTTTCAGAAGAAAAAAGGTGACATCCGCGAAGTTCTCAGCACGCTATTCCACTCACCTGAGTTCTGGGTGGCCGATAGTTACCGCGCCAAGGTGAAAACTCCGCTGGAATTTGTGGCGTCTGCGGTGCGCGCGACTGGAGCGGATGTCGACGACGCCATGCCGCTCGCCCGTCAGCTCAACAACATGGGCATGCCGCTCTACGGAGCGCAACCGCCGACGGGATATTCGATGAAGGCCGAGACTTGGGTCAGTTCGTCCGCACTGCTGAACCGCATGAATTTCGCACTGGCGCTGACGTCGGGAAAAGTTCGCGGCGTCAAAGTCGACACCGCGCAGCTGGCAGGAAGTCTGCCTGTGCCCGTTGATCCAGCGCTGGCTCTTTCGACCCTGGAAGCAAAGCTGCTGGCAGACGACGTGTCAAAACAGACGCACGACTCGATAGTCGCGCAGATCGAAGCGCCGAAGGTTGCTGTACCAGAATCGCAGAACAGCGAATCGCGGAACAATGATTCACCGATTAGCGACAAGAAAGCCCAGCGCAAGCCCGCAGCGGCGCGTCCGCCGGACGCAAGCACGATCGCAGGTCTGCTGCTGGGGTCGCCTGAGTTTCAGAAAAGATAAGCTCTTGGCTTTTGGCTCTTGGCCTTTGGCTTGAGTCCCACGGACGCGCTAGGAACCAAGAACCAAGAACCAAGAGCCAAGCCAGGAGCCAGGAGCTGTTCTTATGTCCTTAACCCGTCGCGTTTTCCTTCGCAACAGCGCTCTCGCCGTCGTCGGCACGGCTGCCGTGCCCAGCTTTCTGACCCGTGCCGCATTCGGCGCCGTCGAATCCGGAGCTGCCAACAAACGCCTCGTCGTTATCTTCCAGCGCGGAGCTGCCGACGGCCTTAACATCGTTGTCCCGCACGCCGAGCCGCAATACTACGCAATGCGTCCGAGCATTAATATTCCACGAAAGTCCGTGCTCGATCTCGACGGCTTCTTCGGACTGCATCCTTCGCTCGCGGCGTTTCAGCCACTCTGGCAACAACGCCACCTTGCCATTGTGCACGCCGCCGGATCGCCCGACATCACGCGTTCTCACTTCGACGCCCAGGATTTCATGGAAACTGGCACGCCCGGCGTGAAGAACACCGAAGACGGATGGCTCAACCGCTCCCTGCATAACCTGCCGCCGACAGCGCAGCAGTCGGCCTTCCGCGCTATTGCGTTGGGGCCGTCGCTGCCGCGGATCCTGAGTGGAGCAGAGCCAGCCGTCGCGATGAACAACATCAACGACTTCTCAGTCGGAGGCAAGAGCGCAAAGCCTTCGCCCGCCGCCAGCGCATTCGAAGCCATGTACGACCACTCGTCCGACAGCGTCCTGCATGGTACCGGCGAGGAAACTTTCGATGCGGTGAAAATGCTGAAAGCCGCCGACCCCGGCAAATACACGGCCGCCCCTGGTGCGAACTATCCCAAGGGACGCTTCGGCGACAGCCTGCGTCAACTCGCGCAACTGATCAAAGCAAACCTGGGCGTGCAGGTTGCTTTCGCCGACATCGGCGGATGGGACCATCACGTCAACGAAGGCGCAACCGAAGGCCAGCTCGCAAATGTGCTCACCGATTTCTCTCAGTCGCTCGCCGCCTTCTGGACCGACCTCGGCGATCTCGGTGAAGATACTGTCGTCGTCACCATGTCGGAATTCGGCCGCACCGCCCGCGAAAACGGCAACCGCGGCACCGACCACGGCCACGCCAACGTCATGTTCGTTCTGGGAGGCCCGGTGAAAGGCGGCAAAGTCTATGGACGCTGGCCCGGCCTAGACCAATCCCACCTCTACGAAGGCCGCGACCTCGCCCTGACCACGGACTTCCGCCAGGTAATCGGAGAAGCCGTAGCTCGGCATATTGGGAACAAGAACCTCGCCAACGTTTTTCCGGGATACGACAATCAGCCGGGGAGATTCCTGCACTATCTCGGCTAGCCTCGTCCCGCGCCATCTCACCGGCGAACGTCCCGTCGATGGCGACATGTCCCGTAGGGACATCCGGAAATAGCCCGGCGCTTCAGCGCCGGGAAGGCGCGCGCAAGAAAAGAAACGCGTCCCGTTAGGGACGCCTGAACCCACGCCATTAGACCAGATCGTTCAATCGTGCCCACAGCACGCGGCTAAGAATCCACGCTCTCACCCGCGCGCGAGTTTACGTCGGCTACGACTGCGTTCCTTCTGCGGCAGGCGCGCCACATTCTTCGCAGAACTTTGCAAGCGGCGAAATTCGATGCCCGTTTAGGCATCGGCGTCCTGCGTCGAACGTCTCCACATGGATGACGGAGTACGCAACACAGAATGCTACCGAATAAAAAACCGCAAAAACGAACAAGAATCCCGCCGGAGACCTTTCTGGCCTGCTGCCCCAGAGGAATGGGGCAAAGAATGCGGCGAATGCTAACCCCGTAACGACCCACAGCCCAGCCCTCATCCACGGAGGACAGCCGCGAAGCGCAGCCTTCCAAAAATCGCGTTGTTTGAAGTCGGCGATAAGGAGATTCGCGAACAGGATCGTCGGCAGCCAAACAGCGAAAACGCCCGGGAAAAGAAAGCTAAAGGCCTTCGCCATGGAAGGGCTCCCGTTAAGGGCCGCGAAGGCAAGGCAGAAGGAGGCAAGCACGCCCAGCGAAGCCAATGCCATCACCGGATATGCAAGCAGCCGAGCTAGCTTCATTGCATCTCGATCAGAACGTCGCCGCCCTCAATCTTGATCGGATACACCGCAATCTTCGCGCTCGGATTCTGATCGGGCACTCCCGTCTTTGGGTCATAGGTCCAACCGTGCCACGGACAGACGACCTTTCCGTTCTCGATCATCCCTTGACCGAGCGGTCCGCCGCGATGCAGGCAGATGTTATCCATCGCACTGTAGACGCCGCTGACATTGGCAACGCAGATGGTCTTGTCGCCGCAGGGAAGTTCTTTCGCTTCGTCCGCAGCAGGGAGTTCGGACTGAGTGGTTAGTTTGATGAAAGGCATCGGATTCGTCTTTGTGGTGCGACCGCCGAGCTACCCTCGGCCGGACAGCCGGGGGCGGCTGTCCCCACATGGGCTGTTTTGGTCAAAAGCCAAACAGCCAGAAGCCAAACAGCGTTCTACTTCGGCTGCATCGTCTGTGCGATCATGACCTGCCGCTTGAAGTTCTCCACCATATTCGGATCAAGCCGCACTTCCGTAGGCTTCCGTGCCAGCGTCATGGTGTCGATCTTGTCCTGCAGTTTGAGCAGCGCATAGAATAGATTCTCCGGACGCGGCGGGCACCCGGTCACATAAACATCCGTCGGGACGATCTTGTCGACGCCTTGCAACACCGCATACGTATTAAACGGACCGCCCACCGACGAGCACGCGCCCATCGAAATCACCCACTTCGGGTCGGGCATCTGATCGTAGATGCGCTTCACTACGGGCGCCATCTTCAAAGTGACGGTGCCGGCCACGATCATCAAATCGCTCTGCCGCGGGCTGGGACGAAACACTTCCGACCCGAAGCGCGCAATATCAAAACGCGCGGTCGAAGACGCAATCATCTCGATCGCGCAGCAGGCCAGTCCAAACGTCATCGGCCACACGGCCGACTTGCGCGCCCAGTTGAAAACGTAATCAACCGTGCTGATCATGAAATTTTTTTCGAACTTGTTTTGCAGCCAGCCCATGGATTGACCTCTTTTTGCCCTCGCGAAGCGCTACACAGGCAGTCTAGGTAAGGTGTTATCCGGTGTCAAACGGCACTGTTCTGTGCCTACCTCCGATATTGATACACTCAAAATTCTTGCATCACGATCCGATGGTGCTTCGTCGGCCGCTGACTGGCTCCAGGATCGAGGCGCCCGGGTAGGCGTAGTGCCGGAACGTCCTGCAAACGGTTCGGAAGGAGAAATAATGACAAACCGCAAGCTTGGAAAAAGCAACCTGGAAGTCTCTGCTCTTGGTTTGGGCTGCATGGGAATGAGCTTTTCGTATGGCCCGCCCAAAGACAAGCAGGAGATGATCTCTCTCCTGCGCACAGCGGTGGATCGAGGGATCACATTCTTCGATACGGCTGAGGTCTATGGCCCATTCACAAACGAAGAACTCGTGGGCGAAGCGCTATCGCCCTTCCGCGACCGGGTAGTGATTGCCACTAAATTCGGGTTCGACCTCGGTGGCAGTGACAATCGGCCGGGACGGCCGGGAGTGAATAGTCGGCCCGAGCGCATCAGGCAGGCCGTCGAAGGTTCGCTCAAGCGGTTGCAGGTTGATTCCATCGACCTTCTGTACCAGCACCGGGTTGACCCGAACGTCCCCATCGAAGACGTGGCAGGTGCGGTGAAGGAACTCATTCAGCAAGGCAAGGTAAAGCACTTCGGACTTTCTGAAGCCGGAGTTCAAACCATCCGTCGCGCGCACGCCGTTCAGCCCGTGACCGCGCTGCAAAGCGAATACTCGCTGTGGTGGAGGAAGCCGGAAGCAGAAGTCCTGCCGGCTCTGGAGGAACTTGGAATTGGTTTGGTTCCGTATAGCCCTCTGGGAAAAGGTTTTCTTACCGGAAAGATGGACGAAAACACAAAATTTGGGAGTTCCGATTTCCGCAGCACCCTCCCACGCTTTACGCCGGAGGCTCTGAAGGCGAATCAGGCGGTTATTGATCTGCTCGGCAGGATTGCCAAGCAAAAGACGGCGACTCCTGCTCAAATCGCGCTCGCCTGGCTGCTCGCGCAGAAGCCCTGGATTGTTCCGATCCCGGGCACGACCAGGTTGTCTCGCCTCGACGAGAATATTGGTTCGGTCGCAATCAAACTCACCTCCGATGACCTGCGCGAAATCGACAGCGCAGCTTCGAAAATTACAGTGGAGGGAGATCGCTATCCGGAACATCTGCAGCGAATGACCGGTCTGTAAACGGCGCGGACTGATCAGGACATGGCAATTCCTTATTACCAGGTTGATTCTTTTACGAGCGAGCTCTTTGCCGGCAATCCGGCCGGAGTCTGCATCCTTTCCTCTGCTCTCACGGAGAGCGTAATGCAGAAGATTGCGGCTGAGAACAAGCACAGCGAGACCGCTTTTGTCGTTCCTCGCTCCGATGGCGACTTCGACTTGCGCTGGTTTACACCTAAAGTCGAAGACGACCTATGCGGACACGCGACCCTGGCATCCGCCTATGTGCTCGCACTACGGAAGCACAACGCGTGGCCGGTTCGTTTTCACACTCGCGGCGGCGTTTTGACGGTCGCTCAGAGCAAAAACAAACGCAGCTTTGAAATGGACTTTCCCGCCATGCCACCCCAACCATGTGAGATGCCAGCCGGCCTCTTGGCCGCCTTGGGCTTACGAGACCTGGGTTTGAAAGCAGCGCTGGTCATGAAATCGCGCGATTACCTCGTAGTAGTGGATCAGGCTGAACAGGTGCGAGCGCTCTCGCCCGATCTTGCCGCTCTTGCCAAGCTGGACGCCGGAAACGGAACGATTGTGACTGCTCCCGGCGAGGGTGACGTGGATTATGTGTGCCGAATGTTTCTGCCGTCGGCCGGCATCGATGAGGATCCCGCCACCGGTTCGATACACTGCATGCTGGCTCCGTATTGGGCGGGGCGCTTTGGTAAGGACACGTTTCGCGTGCAACAACTCAGCTCCCGCGGTGGATCGCTGCAGTGCACATTGGATGGCGATCGCGTGAAGATCGTCGGCAGGGCCCGCTTGTACCTTCACGGCATGCTCGAACTCTAGCTTCCGCCCTTGCGGTGCGAGAACCTGACACCTCCCGTCAGCCAATCTTTGGCCGTGTGTCCCCCGCCCGCCCTTGCAAAAATTGCATGGGTCGGGCAACCTCAGTGGTGGCGCGCTTCGCTGATCGCACCGAAACGCGTGCCACTCGTCCTCTATGAATACGTCTCCTACCAGCTCGTCCATCGATGAATACTTACGCAAGCGCCTGATGCCCGTAGAGGGCGCGATTCCGCAACTGGCCGGAATCGAAATGTACGGGAACTCAATCCCCGCGGGCACGGTCGGCGGAGACCTGTTCGAGTACATTAATTTTCAGCAACGCTACAACATCGACGCGCGCATCGCGCGGGCGCTCAAGCTTTCCAGGATTTACCTTGAGCCCCTGGCGCCTGGGCAGGCGCCGCGCAACCTCGTCGATGATCATGTGCAGTGGCTGGAAAGCAGAGCGACCCCCGAGCTTTCGACGCCCACCGAATACCGAAAAGCGCGGAGCTCAGAGCAGTTGAGGATTTCCGAGGATCTTCGCGAATTAAAGACAACGGCCGGGGTGCTGCTGGTCGACGCGCAGGGGCACGGAGTTATTTCAGCCAAGATTGCCTCGACCGTGCATGACACCTTTCATGCCTTCATGTTGGTCGAACTTGACCGTAACGGAAAGACCACGCCCGGTTTTTTTGAAAGAATCAACCTGAGGTTGGCGCAGTCGGTCACGGCGCGCAATGCACTGGGGCGCAATCCGGATGACAGCTCGCGCGAAATTGCAACGATGCTGTATGGGGAAATGCGGCCCGAAGGACTTTTTCGCTTTGTGAATTTCGGTCATCCCCCACCTCTCGTCTTCTCCTACGAATTTCGCAGGTTCGTGGAGATCGATCAGGCTCGCATGGTCCAATTTCCTCCCTTGGGACTCGAAATTCCTGAAGATCATCCGGACCGCAATAAATATTTCTCCATCAGCCTTAGAAAGCGCCAGGTGAACCTGTCTGACGTGGCCGAAATCACCCTGATGAGTCCGGGAGACATTCTGTTCCTGTACACCGACGGTGTCTATGACGGCACCGACGACGAGGAGCGATCACAACTCGAGCGCGTGATGCGCGAGCACAAAGACCAGTCCGCGCGAGAGATCTGCAATGCGCTACTTGACTATGCGGTAAAACGCGATACGCATCTTCAGCAAATCGGCCAGGCCGACGTGATCGACGACAAGACGGTGTTCATCATTAAGCGCGTATAGCCCGCCGGACTGAGGTGGGTGGGAACTCGGGAAGTTTTGGTGTGTTCCCGGCTTCCCCATGTTTCGCCCAGCGCCCACAATCTCCGCATCACAAGAACCTCGCATTACACTTCCAAATTCTTTACGTTTCGTATATACTGAAAGAACAGTAGTGAACGAATGAACTGGCTTTATCAAAAACGACGCGCACGAGAAGTGAAGGGAGAGAGGTGAGAAATGATTTCTTCACAATTCACGTTGACCGAAGACTCCATAGCAAAGCCAGCCTTCGCAGCACACGTTGCGCCTCAAATTGGCCTGGAACAGTACTACAGCGAGGCCGGCCCGGACTACGCAGCATGGAGCCGGGAGTTCAATATGCACTTCGGCTACTACCGGGCCGGAGTAAATCCCTTGCAACGGGAAACGATGCTGGAGCAGATGAATGCAGAAGTTTTGGAGCGGCTGAAGTTGGAAGGCATCGCCGAACCGCAACTCCTGGACCTGGGCTGCGGCCTGGGTGCGACGTTGCGTAGCTTTGCGCGGCGCTTGCCGCAGGCGTGGCTGCTCGGAATTACACGCGTACCGTGGCAGGTGGAGCACGCACGCGCCTTGAACCACGTAGCCGGTTGCGGTGAGCGCGTGCGCGTCGTCGAAGCTGATTACGAAGAGACTGGACTGCCCAGTGCCGGCTACGACGGAGTCCATGCCCTCGAGAGCAGTTGCCACGCCCACGGTGCGGACAAGGGTCCCCTTCTGGCTGAGGCGTACCGCCTTCTACGGCCAGGTGGCCGCCTTATTGTTGCCGACGGCTTTCTCGAGAGAGATCGGTTCGCCAATTCTTTACAACAGCGCATCTACCGCAAGCTGTGCGAGTGCTGGGTCATCGAACAGTTGGCGCAGCTTGACCTGTTCAGGGCACAGCTGGAACAGCTAGGTTTTACCGACATCACCGTTGAGCACTTGCAGATGCGTGTCGCGCCCTCCGTCGCGCACATTCCCTGGGTAACGCTGAAGTTCCTGTTGACCGACGTGGTATTCGGCAAAGGCAAGATGACCCGCGCCCGTTGGAACAACGTGCTGGCGCCGGTATTGCTGCCGCTGGTCAGCGCCCCACTTGGCCCTGTGACTTACTGCATGATTACGGCGACCAAGGGTTAGATTTTCCGGAAGGTGCTTTAGCTTTGTGGAAGGATCGCGCGCACTCCACTAGAATAGGTTTCTGCCGCACGCGATTCTACTGGCTGTTACGGTCTGGCAACGATTTCGCCGTCTCGGCGGAGTCGGATTGGTCCTGTTAGGAATCGCGGACAACTCCGTCGTCCCGCTTACCGGCAGCATGGACGTTCTCACCATCTGGCTGGCAGCCCGGCATCGCGAACCGTGGCCTTACTATGCATTCATGGCGACCGTCGGCGCGGTCATCGGCGGTTATATTACTTACCGTCTGGCCCGCAAGGGCGGCAAAGCAGCCATGGAGCGCAAGCTCTCGAAACGAAGAGCTGCGAAGGTTTCCAAAGCGTTTGAGCGATGGGGATTCAGTGCGGTCGCTATTCCGGCGATCATGCCGCCGCCATTTCCTTTTGTCCCCTTCTTGCTGGCGGCGGGAGCGATGCAGTATTCACAAAAGAAATTTCTGGCCGCGCTGACCGTCGGCCGCGGAATTCGCTACACAATCCTTGCCGCATTGGGATTCGTGTACGGCCGCCACATCCTGCGCTTCTTCTCGAAATATTACGAACAATCGTTGGCCATCCTGATCGGCCTGGCAGTCATCGGCGGCGTGCTGTCGCTGATTCAATACCTGCGCACAAAGAAATCATAAGTGACGCTGCTTGCGACGTCTCTGCGTTCGGCGCGTTGAATGGCGGCGTTTGGCGAGGAGTAACGCGGCACACTTAGGCATCCGCCCCCGGTCCTATAGCCACGACAAAATAAGTGGCCGGCGTCGTGCCGACGTTCTTGATCCCGTGCTCGTCCTTGGAATGAACAAATCCCACGGACCCCGGCCCCATCACATGACTCGTGCCATTGATCGTGAGCTGCACCGTACCTTCCCGGATGAGCCACATTTCGCTGTGCACGTGATGGTGCGCGGCATGCGGCATCGCGCCCGGCGGCAACGTGGTTTCGTGCACTTCCAGAGACTCGGATGTGGCCAGTTTGCCTTTCAGAACCGGGCGGAACTCCGCGCCGTTTTCGCTCGTCATGGGTAGTTCGCTGAACGGGTAGGTAGCCGAGGGAAGGGAGTCGTCTCGGCTCGGCAAACCCTGCTTCGATAAACTCTGGCTCGGCAACCCTTCTAGATCAACCGCGCTCGCAACCAATCCGGAGAGCAGAAAAAATATTTCTCGTCGAGTGGTCGACATGGGAGTCCTCCAGAAAAAATCATCGTTGAGGCGGCATGATAACAGAGGATTCCCGCCGCCCGTCTACACGTTCAATGAGTGGATGGCGAAGCTTGATCAGTCAGCCTTCACCAAGGGAAATGGGAACGGCGTTTGCCCCACGGAATCCAGTCAATATGGTTCTGGCAAGGACGCTAGGGCAGTGCTAGGCTTTGCTACCGGGCCCCCCATTCTTGCTTTCAAGGAGGTCGCATGCGATCGGAAAATTTGCGAAGCGCCATTCAAATCTTGGCGGTTGTGCTGTTGTCTTTCGCGTTTGCTCCCAGATCTGCGCAGGCGCAGACTTTTACCAAACTAATTGACTTTGTGCAGGGCGGAGCCTTCAACCCTAATGGCGGGATTATTGAAGATCCGGATGGCAATTTGTATCTGACCACGCAGTGGGGCAATGCCGTGCAGGGCGTGTCCGGGATGGTCTACAAGACGGATGAATCAGGCGGTGGAGTCGGAGGGTTTTACGGCTTCACGGGAGGCGTCGACGGAGGTGATCCGCAGGCGGGTTTGTTTCGCGATGCGGACGGCGACCTTTACGGCACGGCCAACGGAGGCGGCGATCCGAACTGCGGATGTGGAACCGTATTCAAGCTCGATAGCAAGAGCCACCTCACCGTATTGCATGCCTTCACCGGGGGTTCTGACGGGGCATTTCCAGTGAGCAAGCTGGTCTCCATCAATGGTGTGCTTTACGGTACGACCTGGTCAGGCGGTACCGGATGTACTACCAATACCAATATCGGATGTGGGGTGATTTTCAAAGTAACCAAGAGCGGCAAGGAAACGGTACTGTACCGCTTCACGGGTATGAGCGATGGGTCGAACCCTCTCTCTATGATTCGCGACTCGGCGGGGAATCTTTATGGGGTTACGTGGCAAGGGACGGTCAATGCAGGTACGATCTTCAAACTGGACCCGACTGGTAAGTTTACTGTGCTCTATGCCTTCACGGGCGGCGCTGATGGCGGTAATCCGCAGGGACGTTTGATCCGCGATGTAAACGGGAACATTCATGGCACCGCGTATGCTGGTGGTGACCTGGGGTGCACTACGATTAGTGTGGGCCCTGGCTGCGGAGTCGTATTCCGTCTAAGCGCGACCGGTAATTACAAAGTATTGCACCGGTTTACGACGTTGGCAGGAGGCCAGTCTCCCGCAGGCGGTCTTCTCGACGTCGACGGAGCGTTATATGGCACAACCTACTACGGTGGGTCGGGCTGCTACTTCGGGTGGGGTTGTGGAGTCGTGTACGAGATCGATAGTCACGGCAAGTACTCCGTACTATATGCGTTCAACGGCGGCGATGGCATGTTCCCGACAGGAGAACTGATGCTTGGCAACAACGGCAACATCTATGGCACGACTACCTTTGGCGGTGGCGGTTGTGACGAATGCGGGACAATGTTCGCCATCACGCCGTGAACGCAGGCAGAGATGTCAGGCAGACGCCCGTCGCGGATGAGTAATTCGTAAGGAAATTCAAACTGAAGAAGAGAATAACTCCTTAAATCATTCATGCCGCCGCGGACGCAGCAGTCGCCGGGTGCGCCATCCTTTCGCGTCCTTTGCGGAAAGGGCGGGGACGCGATTCCGCCGCCTGCCTGGCTCGCCAGGAATTTTTTCCGCCGCTTTCGTTACAATCAAGACAGTTCCCTGAGACGGCCATGTCCCTGACCAAAGCCCAAGCCCTCGAGATGTTCAACTCCGATGACCTGATCGGCATCGGGATGGAGGCCGACGCGGTGCGCCGCAAGATGCATCCCGAAGGAACGGTCACCTACATCATCGACCGCAACATCAATTACACGAACTTCTGCACAGAATATTGCACCTTCTGCGCCTTTTACCGTCCACTGAAAGGCCCAGCCGCGAAGGAAGGTTACATCCTCGACTTCGACACCATCTACGACAAGATTCGCGAGACCGTCGAACTTGGAGGCACTGGAGTGCTGATGCAGGGCGGTCTGCATCCCGATCTCAAGATTGACTGGCACGAGAAAATGCTGCGCGGAATCAAGGAACGTTTTCCGCAGGTGCATCTGCACTGTTATTCCGCATCGGAGATCATCGCGATCGGGGAATATAGCGCCCTGAGTATTCGCGACACGATTCTGCGCCTGCGCGATGCCGGACTCGATTCCATCCCTGGCGGCGGAGCCGAAATTCTCGACGACGAAGTCCGCTACAAGATCGCGCGGTTGAAGTGCCTCACGAATGACTGGATCAACGTGCACCGTACCGCGCACCAGATCGGCATGCGCACTACCGCCACCATGATGTTTGGCGTCGGCGAAAACTACGAACACCGCATCAACCATCTGCAAGCCCTCTACGACTTGCAGGAAGAGACCGGCGGATTCACCGCGTTCATCCCGTGGAGCTTTCAGCCGCAACATACCGCCCTCGGTGGCCGTAACTGGGACGAAGCTACCGCGGTTGAATATCTGAAAGTGCTGGCGATTTCCCGCCTGTATCTTTCGAACTTTCTCAACGTGCAATCGAGTTGGGTGACGCAAGGCCTGAAAGTCTGCCAGATGGGACTGCGCTTCGGAGGCAACGACGTCGGCTCAGTGATGTTAGAAGAAAACGTAGTGAGAGCCGCTGGCGTGACCAATTGCACCACCGAAGAAGAGCTCCGCCGGATCATTCGCGACGCCGGCTTCCGCCCCGCGCAGCGCGATACGCTGTATCGGCAGTATTTCCTGAATTAGCTTCGCTCTTTTCCTGGTGCGGGCTATTCTAACCGGTGATACACTCGGCGGTGCGTCTGCAAGCCCGCCAGAAGCGGCGTTTGAAGGCGTGTAGTTTCGGAACGCAGTCCCGCATTGCGCTTTTTTCCCATACCTTTCAAGGCGCCTCGCCCGTCGTTCCCCGGCCCCGTACGGCTCGCCAAGTCTGAAAATCCGCGGAGGTTCCTTCCATGAAGCACGCTATCTCGACAAAAATATCAAGAGCGATGTTAACGATTGGATCGATTGCGCTCGTCCTGTTCGTGGCGGGTTCCTGCGCGTATGCGCAAACTTACACAGTTCTTTACGACTTCGGTACCAAGAATGGAGAGCCATCGGGTGCGTCGGATTCGGGCATCGTCGCTCAGGGCCGGGACGGCAACATGTATAGCACCGCCCCGGGTACAAAAATGGGCACCGTATTCAAGATCACACCGGCCGGTGCGTTGACTGTGCTGCATCGCTTCACGGGCACTGACGGCGAGGGTTCCGCGAGCGGCCTCACTCTCGGAACCGATGGGAACTTCTATGGCACGACCGCCGGAGGCGGAGCCTTCTCCAGCGGGACAATTTTCACGATTTCGCCCACCGGCAAACGCACCACGCTCTACAGCTTTACCGGCTTGGACGACGGCGGCGATCCCGTAGCGCCTCCCATCGAGGGTATCGATGGCAATTTTTATGGGACCACGGGAACGGGTGGAAGCGTCGGAGCCAACGGCACTGTTTATAAGATCACGCCCGCCGGAGTATTTAGCACGCTGTTCAGCTTAGGCGGCTCTTTTTTCGGCTTCTCCAACGGCCCTCTGGTACAGGGGAGCGATGGATTCCTTTACGGGACGTCGACCTACGGTGGCGTCAATGTCACCCGCGGGATGATTTTCAAAACGACTTTTTCAGGGGACTTTACCGACCTTTTTGATTTTAACTTCGACGACGGCGAGGCGCCGATCGCTCCCCTGGTCGAGAACAGCGACGGCAACTTTTATGGCGATACCGCCGCAGGCGGAGCCGACCCCGATGGAGTGATTTTCAAAATCACCCCCACCGGTTCCTTTACTCAGATTCTCAATTTTGGATGTTGCCAGGGCGGGGCTTTCGGCGGCATGGTGCTGGCAACCGACGGAAATTTTTACGGCACGACCTATGACGGAACCGTCGGCGGAGGCATTTTCCGCCTCACCCCCAGCGGAGAATATACAGTCCTCTACACTTTTACCTGCGCCACAGGCTGTCTTCCGATGGTAACGCCATTGCAACATACGGACGGCAAGCTCTACGGCGATACCAGTTCGGGTGGCAGCAAGAACCACGGAGTGTTTTACAGTTTTGATTTGGGATTGGCTCCGTTCGTACGTCTCGTGCCCCAGGCGGCCGCCTACGGGAGCACGGCAGGCATTCTCGGGCAGGGCTTCACCGGTACAACGGGGGTTTCCTTCAATGGAACACCTGCGGCCTTCAAAGTATCATCCGACACTTTCCTAACGGCGACCGTACCCGCGGGAGCGACCAGCGGCCCGGTTACCGTGTCGACGCCCGCCGGTGTGCTCACCAGCAACCGCAGCTTTCTGATTTCTACTGCCGCTGCAAGCCTGAATCTGAGTTCAGTGGCATATCCGACGCCGCCGATGCAAGGAGGACTGGTTACCTATGCTTTCAAAGTCTGGAATCAGAGTTCTGTCGATGCGGTGCACGAAGTTCTGGTCACGCAAGTGCCAGCGGGCACGACATTCTCCAGTATCGCGCTGTCGGGAACTGCCGGTCTGGGTTCTTGTACTGCTCCGCCAGTGGGATCGGCGGGCGCCGTTGTCTGCAAGGAGAACAGCGTCATGCGGCCGGGCAGCACCTGGACGATACGTCTGACGGTGAAGATTACAGCGCCGGCGGGCACGGTCCTTGCGGAAGGCGCTACCGCCTCGTCGGATAACGCGATCAGCACGACCGCGACAATGCACAATACGGTTCGCTGAAGCCCGAAGGCAAGATCGTCCGGCTAATGTCGGGGCCCATTTCTCGAGCCCGCGAGGTGTGGGTTCTGACTCACAGCCGCTGCTTCCAGCATCCGGGCTTTCGCTTGCTGTGCGCCACTGCAACGATGTTCACCGTGTCGGAATCGTCCAGATAGACGACGGAAAAAGGGAAGCGCTGAAGCACGAAGCGGCGGGTTCCGTAGAGATAGGCTGGCCAGCGCCGGGGCGCACGACCGATACTGTCAAGAGCATCAGACATGGCAGCAATGAATCCGATGCTGGCGTCCTCGCTGCGCTGCCGGTACCAATCGTCAGCACCTTCGATTTCCTGCCAGGCAAGTGCGTGGACGCGGTAAGGCTTACTTCGTGCCATTCAGTCGATTCGCGAGGCGGAGTCTTACCTCTTCACCGGAAATCATCTCGGCTCTGCCCGCTCGAATGTCATCGACACGGCTCTTGATTTCAGCGGCCCAGGCCTCTTCGACTCCCTCTTCGGCGGGTTCGTCGTCCAGACTCTTGATCAGGCGGTCGATCAGCAGACCGCGCTCTTGTATGGAAAGCGAGAGCGCTTTTTCCAGCACTTCGGAAACTTGCGGCGTTATTTGTGCCATGACCACCTCACCCATTCATTGTATTTCCAGCCACAAGCGATTGAGCTCACCAGCACCGCATCTCGCCTACTGTTTAACGATCCACGTGGCCATTTTCTCCAGCGCCACCGGTGACATCGTCTCCTCGATCTGCGCATACTCGGCGGGTGCGCCCGTTTTTGCCGTCTGGAATAAGTGATTCAGCCCCGGCAGTTCGTCGATTTCGAAATGCTTGTTGCCGCCATCTTCGAGCGCCTTGCGGATCGCCGGCAGATTCTGATCCGGCAACACCTGCTTATCTTTCTCTCCGTTGAGCACCAGCACCGGGCACGTCACTTTGCGCAACGCGATCGCCGGATCATAAGTCAGAAAGTATCGAAACCATGGAGAAGTAACCTGCTTGATCTGCATCCCGATCTGCGCCTCGGGCACGTGGCCGGCCATCTTTTCTTTCAGTTCGCTCTCCAGTTTCGTCTCGTCCTTTTCGGTTTCCACGAGCGTCAGGATGTCTCGCTCTTTCGCGGCATTCTTCGCGGCCACTTCCTTCGACTTTCCCATCGCGATCTCGATAGCTTCTCCCTGAGCGACGATGACTTGATCTCCTGGTACTCCCGTGCCCGCCATCATCACGATGAAGGCGACATCTTTGTTGCGCGCCGCAATCATCGGCGCGATCATTCCGCCTTCGCTGTGCCCGATCAATCCGATCTTGTGCGGATCGACTTCTGCCCTCGTTTTCAGATAGGCAACACCGGCCTCGGCATCGGTCGCGAAGTCGGCGGTCGTCGCGTTTGCAAACACGCCTGTAGATTTCCCCGTGCCGCGATCATCCGCGCGCAGCACCGCAATGCCGTGCCGCGTCAGATAGTCCGAGAGAACCAGGAACGGCTTGTGACCGAGTAAACTCTCGTCGCGATCCTGCGGACCCGAGCCCGTGATCAGCAGTACCGCCGGAAACGGTCCCTTACCCTGCGGAATTGTGAACGTCGCGGCCAGCGTGACGTTCTCCACTTTGTTATCGTAAGAGACTTCTTCTTCGCGATACGGATACGGCCTCACCGGATTCTGCGGCCGCTTTACCTCGACCTCCGATTCATCTTTCAGTCGCTTTAATACGAGAGGGTTGCTGCTCCCGTGTTGACTCCACGTTCCATCGATCGAGGTGAGATCGGCGGCGATCTTGCCTGTAAAACTTCCGTCGATCTGATTCGTCTCGATCTTCAGTAGCGAACCATCGCGGCTGACCGCAGTCCCGGGGAGCCCGCGCATACCCTGGTCGGGACTATCCAGAGTGGCGGTCAATCCATCCTGTGTGTTGGTGATGCGAAACACGACCCGCAACTTGATCGTCCCAGTATCGAGTGATCCCATCCAGGCACCGTCAATGTCAGAGGGCGCGGCGGGCTTGTGCTCGACTTCGGCTTGATCCTTTGCACGCTTGAGCACGAGCGGGACTTCCACTCCGCCTTGCGACCACTTGCCGTTCATCGTAGAAAGATCCGCGGCGATCGTGCCTGAAAAACTCCCGCCAATCTGTTTGGCCTCGATCTTCAGGGACGTTCCATCGCGCGTAACCCCGGTCATGGGCATGCCCTTGAGGTTCTGGTCCGGGCTGTCCATGGTGGCGATAAGGCCGTCCTCCGTGTTGCTGATGTGAAAGACGATCCGCAGTTTGACCGTGCCCGTGTCGAGCGTGCCCGACCATGTGCCATCGATGTCGGAAGGCTTGGCCGGTTTATGCTCGGTCTTAATCGGTGCAGTCGCGCGTTTAAAGTCGAGTGCCAATGCCGAGCCCTGCGACCATGTCCCGGAAATCGTCTTTCCATCCGCGCCGAGGGTGCCTTCGTACGTCCCGTGGACGGCGTCGATTCCCAGGCTCAGTTTGGAATTCTTGAAAGAAATCGAACTCACTGGAATCCCGTTAGCGCCTTGGTCCACGCTGTCGAGCGTGGCTTTGAGCGCGCCGTCCGTGCCCTTGATGATGTGCAGCACCAGGCGCAGCTCTCCCTGACCGGTATTGAGACTTCCTTGCCAGTCGCCGGCAATGTCCTGCGCCTGCGCTAACCCGGCGCCGATCAACAACGAGATCAACATCATTGCAAGAATCAAAATGCGTTTCATCCCCTTCGCCCTCCCCAGGCGCGTCAAAGTTAGCCTATCGCGCGCTAAACGTGTGTCAAGCCTCCGCTCTTCCATCGCCTGACATTCTCGTTTTCGAATCTCAAAGCTGTCTTGGCCCAGATGGCTGCTAACTCACACAAAGCAAAGCCTCAACAGAGTCCTTTTGCGCGAAGCCGTTCCGAGATAGAATGAACCCGTCGGCCATTCCTCCGCCGCCGGCGTGCAAGTTCCCAGCCCCTACCTGAGCCGATGAAGCTGTTTTTCACATCTCTGCTGATGCTTCTGCTGGCCGCGACCGCAAGCGCCCAGACGGCTACCAATACCACAAAATCGCGCGCTGCGATCGAGGGCATCGTCACCAAAGATCCAACTGGTGAGCCGGTAAAAAAGGCTCTGATCGAACTGATCGCCGAGAACCAGTCTTCCGGCGGAGACTATACCGCCATCACTGTCGCTGATGGATCCTTCCGCATCGAAGGCATCGTCCCTGGGCGCTACCATCTGTTCGCCGAGCGCACTGGCCTTCTCGAAAAACAAAAGCACGGCGCCGAAACCACAGGCCGCCTGCTCACACTAACCGCGGGCCAGGAGCTCAAGGATCTGCAGATTCGTCTGCAAGCCGCCGCCGTTGTTCGCGGCCGCGTCACCGACGAAGACGGCGATCCGATGGCCAACGCGCAAGTCACGGTTCTGCGCCAGACATTTTCCACGGGCCGCAGCCGGTGGGAGCAGGCCGGCTCGGAGCGCACCAATGATCTCGGCGAATATCGTATTGCCAGCCTGGACGCCGGCAACTACTACGTCTCGGTAAATCCGCCACCTGATTTCAGAAGTCTGATCGATGCGATGAGTAAAAGTTCGACTGACGGCGGGTCTGCCGGCAAGAATGGCGCGGCCGCGCCTGATAAGCCGGCGCCGCTTTCGTACCAGCCCGTATATTATCCGGGCACCGGCGATCGCAGTCAGGCCACCCCGCTGCAGTTGCACGCCGGCGACGACTTCCCGCTGAACTTCTCTCTAACCCCTGGTCCAAGTCTGAGCATTCGTGGATCGGTAATGAATTTGCCGCCGCGTATGTCGGCCACCATCATGCTTCAGTCGCGCGATTTCAACACGGTGCTCAATGGCGCGGAGATGCACAAGGACGGCAGCTTCGTGATCCGCGATGTCGCGCCCGGCAGCTACACAATTCTGGCGTCGGTCGACAACGCGCCCGTGCCCATGATGGCGCGGCAAGCACTGCAAGTCGTATCGAGCAGCGTCGAGGGATTGCGTCTTGCGCCGCAAACTGGCGGAGTGATTCGCGGCCGCCTGCGGGCCGAAAGCAAGAGCAGCGCAAGACTCGATCTAACCCAGTTTTTTCTCACGCTGCGTCCGGCTGACGGCGACGAAGACGCACTGAACATATTTCTCGGTGGCGCCGGATTCAGCGCACTTACCCGCGTGTCGCCGGATGGCAGCTTCGAATGGAAGAATGTTCCCGCCGGCACCTACTACGTGCAACTCGCCGGTGACGCCGGCGTCGGCGCCACGATTGCAGAGTTCACAAACGTCGATACCGGATGGTTCCTGAAATCCGCCGCGTCCGACGGCCGCGAGGTAACCGACTCCGGCATCAACGTCAGCGGCGGCGCTGTATCCCTCGACCTGGTTGCGAGCGCCAACGGAGCCGTGATTGACGGCGTTGTCGCCGACCACAAAGGCGAAGCGGTCGCCAACGCAGTCGCAGTAGCCGTCCCAGAGGCGCGCCTGCGCGGGCGAGTTGACCGTTATCGCAAAACCGTCAGCGATCAGAGCGGACACTTTTTTCTCCGCGGCATTCCGCCGGGAGACTACACGTTGTTTGCTTGGGAGAGTGTGGAAGGCGAAGGGTACTATGATCCCGAATTTCTAAGCCGCTATCAAGGCCAGGGAATCCAGCTACACGCCGCCGAGGGCGATCACAAGACCTTGCAAGTAGAAGTAATTCCCGACCCCGAAGACCAACCGTAGTTTCGGCAATATACTTGACGCCAATTGCTCCCCGTCATGCGTTTTCACCAGCGAATCTGGACGATCGAGCTAGCCGCGGTGTACAACTGTCTACTCTGCCGGCACGAAACATGAAAAAGAGTATCCGGATCACACTCGCACTCTGCGCTGCCACCCTCTGCCATCTCTGCACCGCGCAAGCGTCCGTCCCTCCGAAAAAACATCTCCTCGTCATCGGTGAAGAAAAAGGCTACCGCCACGAAGCGGTTTCGCACGCCATGGCGACGATCGAGCGCTTGGGGAAAGAAACCGGCCTCTGGGACACCACGCTCCGCACCGACACCGAAGTTCTCACCAAGAAAAAACTCGAATACAACGCTAAAAACTTGAACGATTTCGACGCCGTCCTCTTCTACACCGGCGGCGATCTTGAAATGGACGCCCAGCAGAAGGCCGATTTCATCTCGTTTGTCCGCGACGACGGCAAGGGATTCATCGGCGTTCATAGCGCCGCCATCACCTTCGTCGATTGGCCAGAATATGGAGACATGATCGGCGGATACTACGACGAGCATCCGTGGCTGACCTTCGACGCCCCCATCATCGTCGAAGACCCGGCCTTTCCCGGCATGCAGCCATGGCCGCACTCGTTTGTGCTCAAGGACGAGATTTATCAGATGCGAAATTATTCCCGCGACAAGCTGCGCGTGCTGATGCGCCTGGACGTAACCAAGCTCGACATGAAGAACAAAAACGTCCATCGCACCGACGGCGACTTTGCTGTCACCTGGGCAAAGATGTACGGCAAAGGCCGCGTCTACTACACGACTCTGGGCCATGTCGAAGCGAATTGGGACAAACCGGAATTTCAGCAGATGATGACAGAAGCCATCAAATGGTCGATGGGCCTGGAGAATGCAGATGTAACGTCCCGCTCACTGCCCAGGAATTAACTCGCACGTTTATGCGTGCGCATTTCGGGTTTTAGCCGCCGACCGGCGTAAGCTGGCAAGACATTCATGACTCCAACAAACAGAAGAACTTTCGCAAAAGCCCTCGCCGCCGCCTTCGCCGCGACAGCCCTCCCATTGCGCGCCGCGACCAAACTCAACGTCGGCATCGGCACCTACAGCTATCACAACCTCTCGCTGGACCAGATGATTGTGCAACTGAACGCCCTCGGAGTGCGCGAAATTGAAATGTCCCGCGGGGAGTTCATGCTGATGAACCATCCTACGGAAGATCTGTGCCGCGAGGCTCGAACCAAATTCGATCGAGCCGGAATCCGTTGTGTGTCGTATTACACCGCGACCATCAAAGAAGATGCCGACCTCGACAACGCCGTGCGCTTCGCCGAAATTCTCGGTGCGCGGAACATAACCGGCGACGCCACGGGCCCCATCCTGAATAGAATCGACCAGCGCCTCACGCAGGAAAAACTGACTTTCGGAATTCACAATCACTATTTCAAAGGCCAGAAGTTCGCCTACGAGAGTCCAGAAGACGTGCTGAACGCCCTCCGCGGACTTTCCAACACGGTCGGCGCAACGGCCGACGTAGGACATTTCGCATCCTGCGGCCACGACCCCGTGGACGCACTTCGCAAATTGCGTCCACGCCTCAAGCTGGTTCACCTCAAAGACATTCAAGCTGCAGACGGAGAAGTGAATGTGCTGCTGGGAAAGGGAATCGCTAGGATTCCAGAAGTGATGAAGGAACTGCATCGCCAGAACTTCGCCGGATTCATCGCAGTGGAATACGAAAAAGAAGGCGACGTAAACGAAGACATGCGCCAGGACATGGAATTCGCCCGCAAACTCGCGTGAGGGTGGGTACGCGCACCAGCCAAATTCAAACCGGGGCGCGACCTAAAAGTGGTGCGTCTCGACTACGGGCGAGTCTCCGTCGGCGGCTTTGGTTTCATCGGCGTGAATTTTGCCGTCGTTCTCCACGTAGAACGAGCGATGCTGCGGGTCAAGATTTTTCGGCGTCATGGTGAGCATGAAATTGCTTGTTTTGCCCTTATATCCGACGGTGTAGTCGCCACGGTCGGGATTGAGCATGCGCTGGGTGAAGGTTCCGGAGTGTACGAGCTGGGTGAGCGTCACGGCATAATGGCCGTAATGTTTGTTGAAGCCGACTTCGGCGCGCATCACGACGCGGATGTAGCCGAGCGCCGCCGCTTCGGAATCGGAATGAGCCGGATCACCGCGAAACTTGGGTGTGTAGGTCGAAGCCTGAGCAGCCGGTTCTTGCGCGGGAACTGCGGTGGCGGGGGCGCTGTCCTGAGCGAACGTCGCTGTGCCCGCGAAAATGCATGTGGCGAGCAGAAGTGGAGCAATGCACATCCAAACAACGCACGTTAATAGCGGGGTCAACTTTTTCATGAAGCAGGGGCTCCTCGAATCCGTCAGGCGGAACGAGACTCGCGACTTCTCGCCGCGGATCTGAAAATGCACGGCCAATGCGGGATTTCGCCTTTCAATCCATGTTACTCCCGTAATTTCCCTTCGGTCACCTTCTCTTTGCTTTGTAACGAATTATTACTATGCTGGTAAGACAAACCAGACCCCACAGGGGAAACTATGAAAGCAGCAGTCGCCAGAAAACCCGTTATTCGCATTGCGGTTGTGGAAAGCGATCCTTTGCGTTTTGTAGGGTTCCGCGCATTGTTCGACTCCGAGCCGGAGTTCGAACTGATTTCCGCCGCGTTGCCCGAGATCAGCACGCTGCAAAATGTCGATCTCATCCTGCTCGGCAACCGTTCCGGACAAAACCTGTTTGACGTGATGGCCAGCCTTAAGGCCACGCGTCCAGACCTGCGCATTATCGTGACCGGTTCTGGCATTGACGAAGAAACCATTCTGAAGGCGATCGCCTCCGGCGCCAAGGGATACGTGGATGAGGCCGCTACGCCTGCCGAATTCGCGCAGGCCATCCGGATCGTGCACCAAGGATCGGTCTGGGCGCCGCGCCGTGTGCTTTCCCTTTTCATCGAACGCGTGTCGCAGTCTCCGGGACGAATCTTCCCGGCGGGTCGCGTCACCTTCACCGACCGCGAAAAAGAAGTGCTGGAAATGCTGGTGGCTGGCCGCTCCAACAAAGAGATTGGCAGCCAGTTAGGCATCGAAGAGCGCACCGTTAAAGCGCACGTCGCAAAACTGATGCGCAAAGTGGGAGTGCAAAACCGCATCGCGCTGTCGGTGCATGCGATTACGCATTCGCTGGTGGCTACGGCGAAGTGAACCAGCTACTAGCTTCTAGCTACTAGCTTTTGAATGCTTCCGGCCCTTTTCAGGGGCCGCGATCGATCGTTACATTGGGACACTTACCTTCGTAATCTTGTCGGTTTGGAGTCTGCACCGCATACTCGCCTCACCTACCACAGAACCTGGGAGACGGGGTTGAGAGTGGCGATTAGGGTCACTACTTTCAGCCCCGCATTTTTTTGTCCCGCTTCGTCCCGCTAAAATCGGCAAGTCCCACGAGACCATTTGGGCCGCGGTCGCATTCGCCCACGCGGTTTTGATCCCAGAGATATGTGGGACCTCCTCCAGTACCTAACCTCCGTACAACGCCCTGACATCATTTACAATCCAATCATTAAATTCCCAGAAGAATCGCGTTGAGGACCTCATGAAAAAGCTTGTTCTGCTGACCCTGATTGTCTCGCTGTGCTCCCTGACCCTATTCGCTGGCGCCCAGGAGAGCCAATCGAAGGCCACCGACCGGGTACAGGCGGCGGGCGATGTGTTGAATGAGATCCAGTCCGCACCCGACTCCGGCATTCCCCAGGAAATCCTCGGTTCTGCGGAGTGCGTTGCCGTCGTGCCCTCCATGTTGAAGGGCGGATTCATCGTTGGCGCAAAATATGGCCGCGGACTGGCGAGTTGCCGCACCGCGAAGGGATGGAGCGCCCCGGCCTTTTTCCTGGTGACGGGCGGCAGCTTCGGATTTCAAATCGGCGGGCAGGCCGTCGATCTGGTCATGCTGATCATGAACAAAGACGGCATGCAGCATCTTCTGTCGAGCAAGTTCGCCCTCGGTGCCGATGCCTCGGTCGCGGCGGGACCGGTGGGACGTCACGCCGAAGGCAATACCGACTGGAAGATGCGCGCGCAGGTACTGACCTATTCGCGAGCACGGGGCGTCTTCGCCGGCGTGAGCCTGAACGGCGCGGTGATGAAGCAAGATAAAGACACGACGCGCGACTTCTACGGTCACATGGTGACGTCGAAGGCTGCGTTGACAGGCGAGGTCGATCCACCGGCAGGAGCGAATCCGTTCTTGAGCACGCTGGCGAAGTGGGCCCAGGAAGCGGCTAAGTAGTTGAGATGCAAAATGTAGGGACAGCCGTCCGGTCGAGCTCAGCTCGACAGCTTCTAACGCCGATGTTGTTTCAATTCCTGGATGTGTGCAGTTTAAGGAAACGATTTGTATCAGGGCTTCGCTTCAGCGATGCCACAGATGTTCGCGATATACCAAACGGCTTCAGCCGCTGGGCCTCGACGGCAGTGTAGCGGCCGCTAGAGCCGGCATCCGTTGCGGATGGTTGCGGCATGCCTCAAAGGCATGCCTTGATACGAATCGCTTTTTCTCAAACTGTACTGCCACTCATTTCTTTCCGCGTTTGACAAACATTTTTTCGCGGTGATACCGTCACGCTTCCCTGATGCGGCGAGAACTCGAATACGCGGCGGCGTGGCCGTTCATCAAGATTCTGGGGATTTTGCCGCGGCCTCTGGCGCGCGCCTTCGCGATTGGAATCGGCCAGGCGGTTTATCTGCTACATGTTCGGCTGCGTCGCGTCGGCCTGCGTAATCTCGCGCTGGCGTTTCCTGACAAAACAGAGCGTGAACGCGCCCGTATTCTGCGCGGAGAATTCACCTCCCTGGGCCGCCAACTCGCCGAACTCTGCCAGTTTCCCCGCTACACGCTGGAAAACATCGAACAGGTCGTGGTCTACGACGGCCTCGAGAATTATGAACGCGCCTACGCCCGCGGCAAAGGTGTGCTGTTTCTAACCGCGCACTTCGGCGGATGGGAACTTTCCGCGTTCGCGCATTCCCTGCACGGTCACTGGCTGCGCGTAGTCATGCGTCCCATGGACAATGAATATCTCGACCGCCTGCTCCAAAGTTATCGCACCATGCACGGGAACAAGACCGTCGACAAAGACGATTTCGTGCGCGGCCTGCTGGCGGCCATGAAGGCGGGAGAAACCGTCGGCATATTGATGGACACGAATATGACACCGCCGCAGGGTGTCTTCGTGAATTTCTTCGGTATCCCAGCCTGCACGGCCAGCGGCCTGGCACGCATCGCCTTGCGCACGGATGCGGCCGTCGTTCCGGGGTTCACGATCTGGGATGCCGAGTTAGGAAAGTATCGCCTTCGCTTTGACTCCGCGCTCGAATTGATCCGCACTGGCGATCTGGAAGCCGACACCGTTGCTAACACCCAGATGTTCACGAAAGTGATTGAAGACTATGTGCGGAAATATCCCGAGCAGTGGCTATGGGTGCATCGCCGCTGGAAGACGCGGCCCGAAGGGCAACCGGGACTGTACGACAATCGGTAGGTTCTGACCTTGGTGTCGGAGCCTCAGTACATGTAGATGAGGCACCCCTCCCGGGATAGGAAAAAAAGGCGGGCCCGATTGCAAGCCCGCCCAAAACTACAGAGCGAAGGCTAAAGCGTGACGGCAGCTGTCAGCGTAGTGGTCGTGCCGCTCGAAGGGACCTTCTTGGTCGCCAGCGGAGAGAGTCCGGTCGTGCGGGCGGTCAAATTGGTCGAGGTGCCTCCAAAGACGACATAGCTCAGGTTGATGCTGTCGGCCGATTGGGTTGCGAGAGACCAGGAATAGGGTATGGTCAATTTGCAAGTCCTTGTGCTTCCACTTCCGGTGGCCACGGCAGAGACGCTTTCGTCATAGTTACGGAAGGCTGAGGTGATGTTGTCCTCTACGTCGGCCTCGATGGTGCATCCGAAGGTGGTGAGGCCGGTGGACTTCACCGTAATCGTGATCGTGGTGGTGATGGTTCCCGTAAAGGTCGTGAAAGTAGCCGGATCCAATTCCTCATCCGTCGCCATCGGAACAGGCCGGAAGGCACCGGTTTTGGGATCCAGATACCCCAGGATGCCAGGCTTGGCGGCCTGCTTCGCTTCGGTTTGGCCCCACAGTGCCGGCACAATCAGGATGCAGGACATGCAAATCAACAGCAGCTTGGTGATTTTCATTTTCGTCTCCTTCTCGATTTTGTAAACGAGTGGATACCCGTTTGGTCGTCTAACTCAGGGAAGGGATAACGGGGGGGGCGTGATGTTCCCAGGGTTTGCCGGACAGTCTAGCACAAGGGCGGGTTGTTTCCGGCTGTGGACGGGCAATTTGGACAGCCGATCAAATCGAATTCCCCGAACTGCGGTTAAACATTCCGCAATATGCGGGAACCACGGTATAGGCCAGCGAAGGCGGAGGCGCGAGACTCTACCTGTCGCCCTCAATGATCGGTGTGCATCGATTGGTGTGTATCCAATTTGCGAGTTCTGCGACCACAAAGTTCATTTCCGGAGGCTACAATGCGACAACTATTAGCTCTTTCGATCCTGCTGCTCGGCGTGTCCTGGGCTGCAGCACAAGATACCTCGACGCAGACGAACCCGACTCCTTCGAGCCCGACCCAAACCACACCAAGCCAAGCCATGCCGAGTCAAGCTGCATCAGGCCAGGCCACCCCGGTAGCGAGCGGCGAAACCAGCGTGAAAGGCTGCCTGAGCGGCGCTAGCGGCAGCTATACGCTTACTGACGACAACGGTACCGCCTATCAGCTCACCGGAGACACTTCGAAACTGGCCGAGCACGTCGGCCACGAAATAAAGGTCACCGGCACCAGCGCAGCGGCAGCGCCGGCTTCTTCGTCGGCTGCTCCTGCAAGCGCCGACGGATCGACTCCCGCCACGCCCGCCAGCAGCGCATCGCAACAGACGCTGCAGGTCAGCTCCGTGAAACATATCTCGAAGACTTGTCAGAGTGCGGGCGCAGCGCACTAACTTACGCGAATCTTGAGCCTTCACCAGCCCAGCCGATATGGCTGGGCTATTTTTTTTCAAGGCGCAGGTGTCGGGCCCGGCCCTGGGAGCGAGAAGCGCGCGGTTACAATGCTGCGGAGCACCTGGGTGGGAGTGAAATGTCCAACTTAATAGAACACGTTTTCGTTCTCATGCTGGAGAACCGCGCCTTCGATCACATGCTCGGATTCTCAGGCATTACCGGCCGCGATGCTGCGAACGGCGGTTCAACCCGGATCAACGGACTAACCGGAAACGAATCGAATATGTTCAACGCCCAGGAATATCGCGTCACCAAGGGCGCCGATAACGTGATGCCGGCCGATCCGGGCCACGAGTTCAGCAATGTCCTCGAACAACTCTGTGGAGCCGGAGCCATCTACCCGTCGGGAGGCGCTTACCCAGCCATCAACAACACCGGGTTCGTCGCGTCCTACATGGCAAGTCGCGGCGCATCGGATCCAAGTGAAGCAATGAAGTGCTTTGCACCCGAGCAGCTTCCAGTCATGATCGCTTTGGCTCAGGAATTTGCCCTCTGCGATAACTGGCATGCATCGATGCCGGGTCCGACGTGGCCGAATCGCATGTTTGTTCATGCCGCTTCCTCCGGCGGGCTCGATCACAGTCCGAGTATCGAGGAGATTGTCGAGTGGGAAGCGATTTCAGGCTTTCAGTTTAAGGCCGGCAGCATGTTTGACGCCCTGAAGGGCAGGGCCCGTATATATGCCGGCGACGACTTTCCCATGGTGGCTGCCCTGAAAGGCATCGGCCTGTCTGACATCCAGCCCTACAGCAATTTCGCCGGCGATCTCGGCCAGCCTACTTTTCCCTATAGTTACGTGTTCATCGAACCGAGCTACGACGTACTGAACGAATACAAGAACAGCACTTCGCAGCACCCGCTCACCGACATTACGCTCGGCGAGGGGCTCATCAAGGAAACATACGAAGCAATCCGCAATTCTGCGCATTGGAATAGCAGCGTTCTAATCATCGCATGGGATGAGCATGGTGGATTCTACGATCATGCGATTCCGCCGGCAGCGGTTGCGCCCGGGGATACGACGCCGCAAGCCAAATACAATCAGTACGGTTTTACCTTCGAGCAGTATGGCCCTCGCGTGCCGGCGCTTGTGATTTCACCCCTGATTCCAAGAAATGTGATTGACCATCGCTTGTACGACCATGCATCGATCCCGGCCACGATCGAGGCTTTGTTTGGAATCGGTTCGCTGACCCAGCGTGATGCCAAGGCCAACCACCTGAAGCCGCTCTTTTCCCTGGATGCGCCGAGATCGGACGCTCCCACAACTCTGATCCCGTCTGCAGCCCCTCCAGCGGCAATGGCGGCGATGAGAACGACTGCCCCGGATTTGAGTACGGTAGTTGCCAGCAGGCCGGATGCGACCGTGAACCAGGGCACTCTGCCCGCCATCGTTCACTCCGCTCTGCGTCAGGATCTGGAAATGTCTCCCGATCAGCGCACTATGATTCTGCAGCGAGTACGGTCAATCAAGACGCGTTCGCAAGCCCAGCAGTATCTGGCGCATGTACAGAGGAAAGTCCGCAAGCGCCGGATGGATGCGCAAGAGTAGATCGGCGGCGATCCTTACAAGAAACAAAAAAAGAGCAGCGAACTTTCGTTCGCTGCTCTCCGAATTGCGGCTTGTACCCTCCCCAGGTACTTCGCCACATCAAACTTTGATTACTGGTTAAGCGGCAGGAGTGCCTGGCAGGCCGCTTCGCTGGCCGGCAAAACGCCCGTGGGCTGTACGCGAACCACTGCGTCTTCGAAGGCGCAGAAGGCGCGAATACCAGTCTGGTTCAGTGTGACCGGAGTGCCGGTCGCGTAATACTGCGCTGCCGGAGGACCACCAGCGCCGGTCGAAGCGAACGTGTAGCCGCTCTTGGTGCCGGCAGCTAGAACGCTATCGATGAGGCAAGCCGTGGTCGAGCTCGGAGTGCAAGGAGCGACGCCACCGAGAACCGTCAGCGTGGCCGCAAAGCCGACTGTCGGGTAGGTGGAGTTGTACGTCACTTCACCAGTGTTGATAGTACGGATGGATGCGACCGCGGAGGCTTCGTTGGCCGCCATGCGGGCGCGCAGCAAGTTAGGAATCGCGATGGCGGCGATGATCAAAATAATCGCAACCACAATCAAAAGCTCGATCAGTGAAAAACCCTTCTGTTTATTACGCATTTCTATTCTCCCCTTCGCCCAGTCTTGTTTGATTACGCATCTGGTCTTGCACTCGTGTGGCCGCTCTGCGCGAAAGCGCGAATCCCGTCAAAATCCCCGTAAGGGTACTGTTTGCACAAGCGTTAATGAAATTTCAAGATAGTTAGAAATTTATAATCTGAAGTTCTGACACTTTTGTGTCCCCGAACGACAGTTCCTGTCACTTTCGCCCGCAAGTGCCCTCGGACGGACTTAGAGAGAAAGGGTCCCTTCTCCTATGTTTTTTCTTAGCGTCCTTCGCGGCTTCTCTTCGCGAACTTTGCGGTTCCTAAAAGCCCTGAATCACAAACGGCGAGAAGAAGAGCCGCGAGTATAGTGTGACGAAATCGTGATATGAGACGCGGGACTCTATCGCGAGGCCCTGGGCCCCTAGATTGCGTATCGTTTTCAAGTGTTGCCAATTGTACGTACATGATTATACGCATGGGATGTTTATGGCGTCTTTTAGGAGTCGGGGACTCGGAATCCTGGGAATTTTTAAAAGTTTTGCAATCCTGACGCATCGTGGCTGGCAGGTTCGTGGGATGCCATTTCCGGAGCGGTAAAGGCCCTTAGAGCGACGATCGTTGGTCGATGTAGGGGAGATATCCTCGGCGGCAAGATCATCGTTCTAGCGAGTCGCCAGAGCGGTTTAACCACTTTTCAACGACTTACACCAAGACTCAACGACTTACGGGAGTTTGGCCAGGCGCGGAGCATGCCTTTCGCGTTGCGCGGCCTGGACAATTTTCACGATTTCCCGGCGTGGTCGCCATTCTCCCAGTCGTAGGGCACGCCGGTGTCGCCGAGGATGAACCGGACCAGCTCGGCGAATCCTGCTTCGGACCGGACATCGTTTGACAGAACGAGGACGCAGCGCTGGCTGGCTTCAATGCAGACCAGCGTGTTGGCGGTCTGGCCGTCGTGGCCCCCCTTGTAAAAGCCGTGGCCCTGCGCCCCGTCGAAGATCGTAACGCCAAGGCCCGAGTACAAATCTTTGCGCTGCTCACTGACCGGCAGATCGGGAAGGAAAAGCGGAAACAGCGAAGCAGTCGTGATATGCAGGGCGGGCTTTGTCGTCGTGATTTCAGCTTGCGAGGCTGGGCTGAGTCCATCGCCACTCACCAGCGCGGCGGCAAATTTCGACAGATCAGAGATCGTTGTATTCATCGATCCCGCCACGCGTACCTTGCTGCGCTTCTCGTGAGGCTGCGGCTGGCCCTGATCGTTCCATCCATCGGCGACATAGGGGTCGACACCGTTAGCCCACACCAGACTGGTCCGGGTCATCCCCAGGCGGTCGAAGTTGGCCTTGGCTAGATCTCCGACGTCGAGTCCTAGCCCTTGCGCCTTGCGGCCATGCTCGACGACGAATTGCAGCAGGATGAAACCTTCGCCCGAATAGCTGAAGTGTGTTCCCGGCTCGAAATGGATGTGCAGTTTCTGGTCGGGTTCAATGAACCAGAAATTGCTGAAGCCGGTGGAATGGTTCAGGCACATACGCGGTGTGATCTTTTCCCAACGCGGATCGTTAGCCAGATCCTTATACGGCCCGTACTTGTCCGGGAAGACCGGATCCGGGCCATAGCTCGGCAGCGGGTTATCGAGATCGTCCTTGAGAGGAGTATCGAGTTTCAGTTTGCCCTGATCGACCAGTTGCATCACGGTGTAGGCAAATACAGTCTTGGTGAGGGACGCGCCGTACATGACAGTGTCGGTGGCCAGCGGATCTCCCTTGGCGTTGCGGATGCCGTAGGCGTGGACATAGCCGACCTTGCCATGATCGATGACTCCAACGGCCATGGCGTTGGAGTGGGTGCGGGCCATGATCTTGGAGACCTCGACGTCGATGGCGGCGCCGTCGGGAATCTTCTGCGCGAAAATCACGCCGGGAACGCACAAGGTGGCAACGAGAATAGTTAGAAACAGCAGAACATTGTTTTGCGTTCTCATCGTGATTGTCCTTATCGGGGCTGGGAAACTGATTTGCCATCTTCCCACGAACTGGCAGTCGGCGTTCGATTCGGAATTTAACCCCAGGTCTCAGGCGAATCTGTATTCGACAATCACGCAGTCCCGGGACCCGACGGGTAGCGGTAAGCCGACATCAACCTTGCGATCAGGACAGCAAGGTAAAGTACCCCGAGAATGGCCTCGATGACCGTTATCGAGCGGGCAGCCGCGGAGACTGCCGTGATTCCGGCCGCGCCCAGGGAAGTCATGGTTGCGAAGCTGTAATAAATGAAATCAAACCGGTCCGGAATCGTGTGGAGATTCGATACAGGATCGAGATAGAAAGCTCTGGGTTGAATCGCAGCCACCATGTTGTAGAGACTGGCGAAGCTGAAGCCGGCCAGCAGGTAAATGCAAAGCGCTCCAAAAATTGTTTCCGAAGTGGGCCGTTCGCTGCTAAATACACGGCGGAAGATGACCACCACAATAAATACATCGAACAAAAAGCTGAGAACGATGTTAAGAGTGGAAAGAACTCCTGCGTCGGGTTTGCGAAGCAGCACCCGTTCCAAGACAGCCGGAACGGCCAGCAAGAATGCAACCGGCAAGAGCGTCTTGCGTAAGCGGATTGCGTAAACCGCGACCAGGATTCCTGCGCCGCCGACGATGCGGAATGCGAAATAGCGAAATCCGCTGGTTTGCAGATACGGATAGAGAACAAGAACGGCCAGCAGGAAGACGAAGAGCAGGCAAAACTTGTGTCCAGTCAGAGATTGCGCCTCACTGGAGGTGGTCGAGGGACGCGTGGGTGAAGGCATAAGTGAAAGAGGAGCAAAACGGTAGCGGACGTAATTATAGAATGCCGCCTCGTTCTAGCATTCCGACCCTTTCCGCGCAACCTCGGTTGTCGGAAAGCCATCATGGCCGGTGTACGCCGCCTACGCTAGCGCTATTATTGCTCCGATCTCGAGTCGAATCATGTCCGAACAACTGCTCAAATTACTCGGCAGCGCGTTAGTTCCGATTGTCGTATTCGCTGTCTTTGCAGTAGCTCGTCGTTTCATACCGATCGCAGAGTCCCCGGCGTCCAAGTTCTCATCGGGGGACTTATCGGATCGTTTCAAAACCGCGCAGTGGATCATCGGAGTGAGCATGGTCTCGCTTGCTCTCGCGTTGGCATGGTCAACCCATGCACTCCGGGTCTCACTGAACCGCTATTACTCTGTGTCACAGGGTGGGCCAGGCCCGCGGCTATTGCCGCAAACCGCAATCTGGTGGTTTTTCCCAGGATTTGTAGCACTCGCATTTTCTTACGAATTGATCCTACAGTTGTGGTCAATCCTGGTCGGCCGCCGCGAGCCTGCTCTTTACGATTCTTGGACCAGTTACAAGGCGGGTTTCGACGGCAGGAAGATGCTCCGCTGGATGGGTTTGATCATCGCGGTTCCAATTGGGCTCCTAACCATTCTTGCCTTACCGATGCACGCGACACTCGGGCGAGACGAGATTCTTAATTGCGGCTATGGTTTCTCACCATGCAGAGACTACCGCTATGTTGACGCACGTCGAATGACGCAAGTAGAGGGCTTTCGTGATCGCAATGGGAAGTTGACGAGGAGAGCGGGCATTGTGATCGATTTCTCGGATGGACGACGCTGGTCATCCGCCGATTGGGGGAACTTCAGCCGAAGCGTTGATCCTGATTTGGAGAAGTTCCTCACGGCCAAAACTGGGCTTCCGCTCGAACATGCTACGAGCGAATCAGAAATGAGTAACGCGCCTGCACGGTAGATCTTGACCAAGCTGTCGATCTCCTAGCTTCAACCTCTCGCACCTTGGATGCTCAAGAATCCACAGCCTGGGTCTGTCTCCAGCTCCACCTTCCGGTAAAATTAAACCTTCCTATGAATACACTTGAGCAAATCGCAGAACTTGAGCGGAAATATCTGATTCCGACTTATAACCGTTATCCCGTCGTGTTCAGCCGAGGCAAGGGCGTGTTTCTTTATGACATCGACGGCAAGCGCTATCTCGATCTGGTTTCGGGACTGGGCGTCAACGCGCTTGGCCACGCGCATCCGCGGATCGTGAAGACGATTCGCGAGCAGGCGGCGAAGCTGGTGCATGTTTCGAATCTCTACTATCACGAATATCAGGGGCCGCTCGCGGAAAAGCTGTGCAAGCTCTCCGGATTGGACCGGGCTTTCTTTTCCAACAGCGGGACCGAGGCGATCGAAGGCTCGATCAAGCTGGCCCGGTTGGCCGGACATCGCGCCGGCGGCGAGGCGAAGTCGCGGCTGGTGGCGCTCGATGGGTCCTATCACGGGCGCACATTTGGAGCGCTATCGCTCACCGGGCAGGCCAAGCATCGCAAGGGATTCGAGCCCCTGCTCGACGATGTGACGTTCGTGAAGCAAAACGACATCGAAGGCTTGCGCGCGGCGATCACCGACAACACCTGCGCCATCGTGCTCGAGCCGATCTTCGGCGAAGGTGGGATTTACGAGTGCTCGGTTGAATTCCTAACGGAATGCCGCGCTCTCGCCGATCGCCATAAGGCGGCGCTGATCTTCGACGAGATCCAGTGCGGGCTGGGACGGACAGGGACAATCTTTGCGTTTCAGAGTTTCGGCGTTACCCCGGATATCGTCGCCATCGCCAAGCCGATCGCCGCGGGGCTGCCACTCGGGGCATTCATTGCGAAAGAAGCATTCGCAAATGCAATTTCTCCAGGGCAGCATGGGACAACTTTTGGCGGCGGTCCACTGGCATGCCGCGTGGCTTTGGAATTTCTGGCGATTGTCGAAGAAGAGAAGCTGCTGGAGAACGTCAACAAAGTTGGAGCGTATTTGCACGATCAGTTGAAGGCGCTCACCGAGAAGCGCGGCGCGGCCAAGGAAGTGCGCGGGCGTGGATTCATCCAGGGGATTCAGCTGGATATTCCGGCCCGTCCGATTGTGGATGAGGGATTGGCCGAGGGCGTGCTGTTTAACGCCACGCAGGACACTGTGGTGCGCTTCCTGCCTCCGTTCCTGCTGGAAGAGAAGCAGGTCGATCGTGGAATTCGCGTGCTGAAGAAATTGCTGGGGAAACGGCGGAAGGTAGCGGCTTAAGATCGGTCGTCGGTTTGGGATTCAGTTCTCGGTCCCCGGGATTCGAGGCCTAAGACCCAACACCCACGATCCGCTCTAAAAAAAACGGGGAGCCGGAGCTCCCCAAAGTGAAGTACAGAGGCGTTGTTACGCTTAGATAGAATGCGGCGGGCGGGAAAGAGTTGTCCTCGGGGCGGGGACTTTTTTCATGAATGATGTGCAGGAGATGCGCTCGGGCGCGACGTCAACCCCCGCAGAGAGCGTCAGTTCTCAAACCGGCTCTCCCATTGAAGAATGCTGGATGGACTTCGACGGCGCCCGCATGCGCTACCTGCGCGCGGGCTCGGGACCTCCTCTGATCTTGTTGCACGGTCTGATGGGCTATTCGTTCTCCTGGCGATATGCCATGCCGGCGCTGGCCCCGTATGCAACGGTTTACGCGCCTGACATGCTGGGCGCCGGATTTTCCGACCGGCCGCGCGATCTGGATCATTCCTTGCGGGCGACGGCGCGTCGCGTCCTGCGCTTTGCCGACAACCTGGGGCTGGGGGCGTTCGACTTGCTGGGTACGTCGCGGGGCGGGGCGGTAGCGATGGCGGCTGCCGCGGAATCGATCCTCAATACGCGTGGCGGCGCGCCACGCGTGCGGCGCCTGGTACTGGTGGCTCCGGCGAATCCGTATTCACGGCATGGACGCTGGCTGGCGCCCTTTCTCGGCAGCCGTTTCGGATCTGCACTGTTTCGTTCGGCGGTCGGCGGCATGATGTTTTCTTTTTCGTACCTTTTTTCAAGAATGTACGGAAACCGCAACCGGATTCCCCCGGGAACCGTGGAAGGTTATAAAGCGCCGCTGGCCATTCCCGGATTGTTCGAACACGCTCTTAGCATCGTCCGGACGTGGACGCCCGATATGCTCGAGGTGGAATCATTGCTGCCGCGGCTGGCCGCGATTCCCACGCTGCTGATGTGGGGCGGCAAAGATCCGGCTGTCTATGTTTCGTCGATGGAGCCGCTGGCGCGGCACTTCAAGAATGTCCAGACCGTGGTTTTTCCGGGCGTTGGCCACCTGCCCTACGAAGAGTGTGCGCCGGAGTTCAACCAGGCGTTGATCGAGTTTCTGAGCGCTGGGCCCGGCCCGAACGCATGACCCACTCCATTTTTGAACTACTGCGGAGCGCGGTGGTGCACTACGGATATTGGGCTGTGGCCGGTATCCTGTTGCTGGAGAATGCCGGCGTGCCCGCTCCGGGAGAGACCGTTCTTCTGGTGGCGAGTTTCCTCGCCTACTCCGAACACGACCTGAAACTGGGCTGGATCATTGTCGTAGCGACGATCGCCGCCACCGTGGGCGACAATCTCGGATTTGCTCTGGGCTACTACGGTGGACGTCCGCTGCTCGAGCGCTACCAGTCTCTGTTTCGCATTCACCCGAAAAACCTGTCGCGCGCCGAAAACCTGTTTGCGCGCTTCGGAGCCGTCACCGTGTTTTTTGCACGCTTCGTGTTCGGCATGCGGATTATTACGGGTCCCATGGCAGGCGTTCTTCGAATGCCGTGGCGAAGGTTTCTGGTATTCAACTTTCTGGGCGCTGCGCTGTGGGTGACGGTGATTTCCTGCGCGGGCTATCTTTTCGGCCAGCACTGGCAACGGCTGGTGGAGGGCATCAAACGCTTCGACTATTTAGTTGTGTTTCTCGTGCTGCTCGGAGCCGCGTGGTATTGGTGGAAAAGCCGTCAAGACAGTGGACGGGAGCATCCGGAGAGTTAACTTGTGATCTCATCCGCCCGCGCCCGTGCGGCTTATACTCAGCGGAAGTCGCGGAGGGTCTCTTCGAGGCGAAACAACGGGTCGAAGCAAAGTCCGCGGCCAGGAATTACACCGGTTGCGTCCGAGCCGAATTCGGACGAGGAGGAACGCGTGAAAAAAATTGGATTTCTGACTCTGCTCATGATGGCAACTCTTCTGTTTACCCTGGCTTTTCCGGCGGCAGCTTCCGGACCGAAAGCGCCAGCTGCGCCCGCGGTCATGGCAGCGGCCGCGGCACCGGCCGCGGCGGCGCTACCGGCACCAGAGCCGCATCCCCACATTACCGAAGCCCTGGAATCTATGCGCGCAGCCAAACATCACCTTGAGACAGCGGCACACGATTTCCACGGCCATCGCCTGGAGTCCATTAAGCACCTCGATATGGCCATCCACGAAGCCGAGCTTTGCGAGCAAGAACCGTAGAGCTTTACGTGGTAGGAAATTCAGGGCAGCGCCGAGTCGGGCGCTGCCTTTCTTATTCTGGAGAGGATTGAGTCCAGTCTAGGGGAATGAAATACGCCCGCTGGGTGCGTGCCACGTTTTAGCCGATGCTATTCGAAGGTGTATCCAACCGATACGGCGACGCGGAGCAGGTTACCGGAGTGGAATTCGCTGTTGTTAAAGATGCGGTAATAGTGAGCCTCGGGCCGGACAAAGAAGCGCTTCCAAACGGTGTAGCGGACATCGAAGCCGGCCTGCACCAGGAGGTGATTGGAATTAAATAGCGGCGTGCATCCGGTCGGGGAAAGGCAGTTGCCAACCTGCCGGTAGAACAGCACGCGCTCGCCGCCAAAGCCGGCCGTGATGTCGGCGACGGTCTTCTTATTCACGTGGGTGGCGAATACTCCGTCGAAGTCATAACTGATCGGGCGATATTCCTGGACGCCGTTATACAGACCGCGCCGGAACTGGCTCGTAATTTCCGCGGCGAACCCGACACGGTCTTTGTACCCGAAGCGGTTCTCGAAAAGGTGGTCGAAGCTGAAACTGGGATAGAGTCCGGCCTTTTCCGCGGGAGGCGCATACACCCGCGACGCGGTTTCGGCCTTGGTGGAAAACAGAGTGCCGGCGCCAACCGCAAAGTCGGTTTCCTGGGCGTGGACGAGAGCGGTGAATAGAAAAACAGCGCACGCGGATGCGATGAGCCCGAACTTTCTCAAATACAGCCCCCTTTTCGTTTCGTCCAGGCCCTTGGAAGTCATTCTGCAGGCTGGGCGGCACCATGGCAAAGCAGCCATGAAGTGGCGCAGCCAGAATAAATCATTCTGGCTTCCAATGGCCGCCCAGTAACGCCAAGATCTCCCGCGAGGTCGGAAAACTTAGTCGGGACCGATGGTGTAGCCGATGGAAGCACCCACCCGAACCACGTTGTTATTGGTGAACACATCGGTATTGTTCAGGATGTGGTAGAAGTGCGCTTCGGGGCGCACAAACACATGTCCCCAAACGTAGTAGCGGAGGCCGCCGCCAAAATGCACCAGGAAGTGATTGTTGCTGGTGTAGCAGGCATTGAATTCCAGGCAACTGGTAGTCGCCTGGAAGGCGTAGAAGCGAGTGGTCTGCCAGCCGATGCCCGCCATGAGGTCAGCGCCAACCTTCTTGCCGATGCGGGGCTGGTACAAGCCGTTGAAGTCAAATATGAGGGGACGATAGAGCTGTCCTCCATTGGCTGTGTCGAGTCCCTGCTTGGTTCTCCAGTTCGCCTCAAAGTTAAAGCCGATGCGGCGATGGAAAACGACGTCGCCGCTGATGGTGGTGAACAACCCACCCTTTTCAGGTCCCACGCACGTAACGCTAAATACGGGGCAGGCCGAGGACGAGCCGGATGACAGGATCGTGCCAAAACCCAGCATGGCGTCGGCCTGCTGGGCCGAGGCCAGGTTGGCGAATGAAAAGAATGAGAGAACGACTGCAAAGAGAGCGAACTTTCTCAAGAGAAACCTCCTGTCATGTGGTGGGCTGGCAGTTTGGATGCGACCGCCAACTCTTTTGGATGCAGGGATGTGCGCAACAGCCATGATAACTGCTGGAACTGCCGGATTCAAACCGGCTTGGTTCGGACGGCCTGACGATGGTTTGGTTCGCGCGCAATCCGTCACGTTCAAACCCTTCCAGCGGTTGAAAGTTGCGGTGTTTGGCGCTTAGGCAGGGGAAGAGACGCAAAAGTTCGCAGAAAAGGGGTACGAATTACGCACGCTTCGATGCGCTACTGCCCCCGCCTCGAAGGATGTGGTCAATCGCAATCGGACCCGCCCCGAAGAAAATCAGGGCGAAGGCCAAGGCCGCCACGGCCAGCGGGAAGTTGTATCCAGGGTGATCGGGCGATCCGATGATGCCGTTATGCAGGTGGACCTTCCAGATGGCGACGGCCAGGTCGATGCAAATGGCGAAAGCGGCGGCGCGGGTGAAGAGTCCGACCAGAATCAGCAGGCCGCCGATGAATTCAGTGAAGGCGGAGACGTAGCCGAGCCAGGAGGGCAAGCCCAGTCCGGCGACGACCTGCGCATGGTGATGCAGCCCTCCGAAAACCTTGTGAGACCCGGCCGCAACCATGATCACACCGAGGGCGAGGCGCATTACGAAAAGAGCGAACGGCTGTAGACGATCGAGGTAGCGCAAACAGTCCTCCGCGAGAAAAAAGAGAATATCGCACTGAGTCAGGTCACGGAAAGAGGAAAGCGGAAACGAGGACGAAGGAGGAGTTAAAGAGGGAATGATCGCGAGTCCTCGTTCTCCGCCTGGCTGCGTTTCTGGATGAAGAGTGCGCCACCCAAAGTCTTCTTACTCTGCAACAAATTGTGAAGTCCGAGTCGATTCTGAACGGTCCTACGGCGATGCAACTTTACTTCTGCAGAGGTGCCTTTTGCCTAACCCATGGAAATCGTTGCGCGACGCGCCAAAGTCTGATACCGTTTTGGCGCCCACCGTACGGATTTCCGGCTGCACCAAAGCGCCCGAAAACCGTATCGTGCAGGTCTTTCCCCCAGCCTGAAATTTGAGTTCGATCGTGTGCGCGATGAAGGTCCCGTTCGCTGGGTTCAGGTGAGCCCGAGGGCATGGACTTAGTCGGTTTCGAAGTGCTGCGTTTCCGTCCGGCGAAAAAATCACCGGACAAAATCAGGAGGCCGTGATGAAGTTTGGTCCGATGCACAAGAATTTCCTGCGTAAATTAACTTTCATTTCAATCGTAATGGCGGTTTCGGCATTTGCCTGGGGCCAGAGCAAGCCGAAGGCATCTGCACCGAAGCCGGCAGCCGCGCCGAAACCGGCCGCGCATGCCGCGCCCAGTGCACAACACAGCGCAGCCCCCAGCGGCCAGCACAGCAACACGATGTCCGGCGGCCAGCACGGCGCAACCGCAGGGGGACAGCACGGCATGACGCCGGGTGGACAACATGGAACCACGGCCGGCGGCCAGCACGGGATGGCGCCGGGCGGACAACACGGCACGACTCCTGGCCAGCATGGTGCGACAGCTGGCGGCCAGCACGGAATGGCTCCTGGCGGCCAGCATGGTGGAACGCCGGGCGGACAACACGGCGGCGCGGGCGGGATGAACGCCAGCCGGGGCGGGCACACACCTCCCGGGAGACAGGTATCGCTGCGGGGCGGCGGGTCGGCGCACATCCGGCCTAACGGGCAGATCCGGTCCGTCAATCGCAACGGGATGCACATTGAGCACGGCGTGCGCGGCGACCGCCGCGTCGTCAGCACACGCAATGGCGTACGAGTGGTCAGCGTCGGACATCGCGGCGGCTACGTGCAGCGGGCTTATGTCGTGCGCGGAGGACACTCGTATTATTCGCGCACGTACTACTATCACGGTGGCTACCGTTCGGGCGTCTACCGCGGTTATTACTACGGAGGACATCCCTATTACGGCTACTATCCGCCCTACTATTACCATCCCGCGTATTACGGGTGGGCATATAACCCGTGGCCTGCTCCGGTTGCCTATGGCTGGGGCTGGGGCGGAGCGCCCTGGTACGGATACTATGGCGCCTACTACCAGCCGTATCCGGTATATCCCTCCGCGGCTTTCTGGCTCACGGACTTCGTGATCGCCGCCAGTCTGCAGGCGGCTTATGAAGCGCAAAACGCCCAGGGATTCCTCCATTACGATGCTGGTGACGGAACGCTGGTAGCCAGTTTGTATCCCATGGCTGCCGATGCTGCGGAAACCGCGAAGCTCAGTCCCGAGGTCAAGAAAGCGCTAGCCGATGAAGTGAAAGCGCTTCTGGCGGCCGAACAGGCCGATGCCGGGAAAGCGGGCAGCAGCGGCGCAAGTTCCGGCGGAACGCAACCGGCCAGCAAAGACGAAGCGCCACCGGCCCTTGATCCGAACTTCCGCACCTTCATGGTGTCGGACGACCTAAGCCTGGTGGTCGACGGCGACGAGTGCGCGCTGTCCGATGGAGACGTCGTGCAGCGAACCAGCGACACTCCGGATGACGACCAGAACGTGAATGTGAAAGTCGTGGCCAGTACCAAGTCGGATTGCGCGATCGGCAAGGAAGGTCCGCTGGCTGTCGACGACCTGCAGGAGATGTACAACCACCTGCGCGAGCAGTTAAACAACGGCATGGGAGAACTCGCCAAGAAGCAGGGCACCGGCGGCCTGCCGAAGGCGCCCGACACCACCACGGTGACGGGAGATGTTCCTCCGCCTCCACCGGACAAGACGGCGGAGAAAACCCTGTCAGATCAGGCAGCTGACGCCGACAAGACCGAGACCGAGGTCAAGCAAGAAGCCGGCTCGGGCGGCGGTGGCGGCCGGTAAACGTATATAAGAGCAATCGGGAAGGGAGCGTCCGCGGCTAGCGGACGCTCCTAGTCCCAGAACTTCGTGGTGATCCGCATTTGTGTCATTCTGAACCGATTCAGCAGGAGGCTTTCAAGATGTCGCAGAGATTGAAGACTGTTATCCCAGGAGCGGTCCTCACCCTTACGGCGTTTTTTCTGACCGTGTTCGTATCGTGGTCGCCGGCCCAGGCCCAGGCGCCCACGCTGCAGGAGCAGCTGGCCGCGCAATACAAAGTGGCGAAAATGGGGTCGGATACCGGTGGATATTCCGTGGTCGAAGCGGGGACGCTGCTGGCTATCCAAAAAGGCGGAATTCTAGGCGTGCCCTACTCCGACAAGACAGTTCTCACTACAAAGTATGAGGGTGGAGCGGTGCACGGCCCCAATAGTGGGTTGGTGGCGGGACGCAAGGCGCTGCTCGGACATTTTTCCCAGACTCAGTCGCAGGGGCAGACGACGCATTTGTTCGCCTCCGGGGACAAAGTCTATCCAACGAAGATTGACGTCAACGTCGAGAAAGACACGGTCACGATGGGCATCGTGGCCTGCGATACCTGCAACAAAACCGATCCACCGACCTACAACAAGGCTCAAGTTGTCTTCCAGTTTCCCAAGGGATCTTTAGGCAAAGCCGCTGCCGGCGAGGTAGAAGATACCATCGGGCAGTTGCTTGCGATCAGCGAAGATTCAGATCAGGGCCAGGGCGATCAACAGCAAGGGCAGGATCAGGGACAAGGGCAAGGACAAGGACAAGCCCAAGGCCAGGGTCAGGGCCAACAAGCTCAGCAGCCACAGGCCGAACCGCAGACCATTCAGATGGGGATGACCGTCGATCAGGTGCAGTCGTCGCTGGGGAAACCGGAGAAGATCGTGAATCTCGGTCCGAAGCAGATTTATGTCTACAAGGATCTGAAAGTGACGTTCCTTAACGGGCGCGTCGCGGACGTGCAGTAGAGTCGCTCCAGTTTGAAAGACCTCAGTGTCAGCTTCCGTGGTTCCCAACCCATCCGCAAAGAACGCGGCTGGGTTGGGGCACCCGCAATCAACTAAAACCAAGAATCTAACCCATTCGTATTTGGTAAGGCCCACGCTTTGTACAAAACGCAAAGGATGGGCCACCCAGGATCGTATTAACAGTCTATGGGGACTACCCGGCCTACAAAATAGACAACCGGAATGAGAAAATAGACATCGACATACTGATCTGTTTTCAGTAAGCCTGCACGACTTCCCAGTCGTAAGAGGCACCAGCGCTAAGAATCAGGGAGACCGAGTGACACTCAGGGTTTTGAGACAAGTGGGACCATGTGCGCTCCTGGGCCTGTGCTTCATCACGTCATCCTGCTCCAGTTCAAACAGTTCGCCGGTCAACACGACCCCGCCGCCGCCTCCTCCGCCGCAACCGACGACCATTAAACTGCGGGCCAATGCAAATCCTTTTCCTGCACACTACCGCTATGCGAATGTCTGGGGAGATGGAAACTTCGCTTATGTCGGTTCGTATGAGGCCAACGGCGTTTTAATCTTCGATATCACCAATCCGGATTCTCCGGTACTCGCCGCCAACTATACCTACACGGCCTCGAATCCGGTGTGTGGCACAAATTGCGACGACCAGCTCGAAGATGTTGAGGTTAAGAACGGCATCGGATATTTCGCCAGCAATTACCTGGGTGGAATTCATATTGTGGATGTGTCCAATCCATATGCTCCGAGCCTGATCACACGAATCACCTCGGCCAATGGCGGTTGGGACAGCGTCCACACGATTCTGCTGAATGGAAATTACTTATACGTGCCGCACTTTCTGGTCGACCCCTACATGCAGGTGTGGGATGTGACAAATCCGGCGAGCCCGGTTTTGAAGTGGACATTTCTTACGACCGATCCTGATTCGATCCGTCAGTCTTCGATTTCAGGCAACCGGCTTTACACTTCGGGCCGCGGCGGCCACACCGATATCTGGGACATCACGAACGTTGCGACTCAAGCTCCACAACTGCTGGGGACCATCATGTCCGGAACCCTCTCACACAGTTCTTCTCCGACGGAGGATGGCAACTACCTGGTTTCGTCGCGCGAGCTGAACGGCAACGGAGGTGACGTTCGCATCTTTAGCGTCTCCGACCCGACAAATGTAGCGCAGACGGCGCTCATCACAATGCCCGAGTTTGGGATCGAATCGGTGAGCCCGCACAACCCGGCGGTCATGGGAAATCTGCTATTTCACTCCTGGTACAACGCCGGCATGCAGGTTTTCGACATCACCGACAGAACCAATCCGCTATTTCTTGGCAGCTTCGACACGTGGCCGGGTGATGTCGTCGTGGGAGTGTATGAGGGAGACTGGGGTATCTATCCGTATCTGGGACAGGATCGTGTCCTGGTCAGCGATCAAGACACTGGACTGTATATTCTGGACACAACCGGAGTGAATTCGAACCCGGTACTGTTCAACTATCTCGTGAATCCGCCCGATCCCACTTCTTCCGTGCCGCTTACTGGGGCTGCTCCGACGGTCACGGGAACGCAGGCCGCGACTGCAGAAGTGTATCTGCTTGGAGTCGCTCCGGCCGGAGGGCTGACGATCAATCTATCGAGTACGGGTCCGGCGTCGACCGATGCGACCATTACCGTCCCAGAGGGACAGCAGAGCGCATCGGTATCTGTAAGCACGACGGCTGTCTCAGCCTCCACTGCTGCCACACTGACCGCAACCTACAAGGGCACCACAGTTTCTGCTCCACTTTCGGTCGTGCCGGCGGCGGGAGCGAGCGTTCACTGACTTGTCGTGTGGCCGGTTCAACAGGCTTGATGGCGCGTCGTTGTGCATTGCACAACCTGCAAATCATTGCGAAAGCTCGGCATTAACCCAGCGACATAGTACCTCCGTACCGTCTCTAGTACTTCAGTTACCGTCCTCCGGGTGACCAGTCGTGGGTTTAGGGTTGACCACTTCTAATTGTATTGTCCTTTGTTTTAACCACAACCTGTAGTGAATCCTCTTTGCCCGCATTTCCCTTCATTCCAAGAAATCGGCCAAAAACCCAATAAAAACGGCATATTCGCTTTGAGCCGGGGCTTTTCGGGGCTGATATATGCTCAGGACACCGAAAGCCCTCGGAAGTGGTGACAGAGGGCGGAACGTCTTCCGAAGCCAGTGCTGCGCCGGAGAAGCCGGGCGGGATTTGGATCTGGACTGCGGAAGGAGCAAAGGAAATATGGCCGACTCACGGGAAGTGATGAACATTCGGCAAGCGTCGCAGTATCTGGGCGTGAGTCCGGACACGCTTTACAAGTACGTCGGCGAGCAGCGGATTCCCGCCTTTAAGCTGGGCAACCGCTGGCGCTTCAAGAAGTCGAAGCTGGATCAGTGGATGGAAGAGAAGTCGAGCGAAATGGAACCGCAGGCGAAGCGGAAACCGAAGGCAGCGGGAAAAGCTGCCGGGGTGTAGCGAAACCAAGGGCTGGCAGAACGCCGGCACTTAAAAAGGTGGGCACATGTTTGGATTGGGATCGAAGTCGATTGTTGGCCTGGATGTGGGCTCCTCGAGCATCAAGGCGGTGGAGCTTAAGAAAAAGGGCGGACAGATCGAAGTCGCGCACCTGGGGCTGGAGCCGCTGTCTTCCGACATCGTAGTCGATTCGATGATCGTGGACTCGGGCACAGTTTCGAGCGCGATTTCAAAACTCTTCCTCGACAACCAGATCAAGACCAAAGCGGTGGCCACGGCGGTGAGCGGGCACTCGGTAATTGTAAAGAAGATCTCGCTGCCCTCGATGAGCGATCAAGAACTGGCTGAGACCATCGAGAAGGAAGCGGCCCAGCACATCCCCTTCGATCTGGCCGATGTGAGCCTGGACTACCAGATCCTCTCTGACGAAGTGGGCAACACGCAGATGGATGTGTTGCTGGTGGCGGTGAAGAAGGACAAGATTCTGAACTACACCAACGTACTCTCGATGGCGGGACGCACCCCGGCTATTGTCGATATCGACGCGCTGGCTCTGCAGAACTGCTACGAGTACAACTACCAGCCGGCGCCGGGACAAGTTGTTGCTCTTCTGAACCTGGGCGCCAGCGTGATGAACATCAACATTGTCAAAGGCACGACGCCGCTGTTTCCGCGCGACGTCAGCGTAGGCGGACATCAGTACACCGACTCGCTGCAGAAGGAGCTCGATCTGAGCTTCGACAATGCCGAGGCCCTGAAGCTGGGGCACAAGGTGGGCACGGTCAGCGAAGACGCGAAGCAGCCGATCCTGCAGCAGGTGACCGAGATTATCGTGCTGGAAATTCAGAAGACGTTCGACTTCTTCCGGGCCAGCGCGGCGGGCGAGCATATCGAGAAAATCTACCTGGCTGGCGGGTCGTCTAAAGTGCCCGGCCTGGTGGAAGGTTTGCGGCAAGAGTTCTCCATGCCAGTCGAGTTGTTCAATCCGTTCCAGCGGGTGATACCGCCGGCGGAAGGTCTGGGAGCGGAGCTGGTGGAGCAGAATCCGGCCCAGATGGCAGTCGCGGTGGGCTTGGCCCTGAGGAGCTTTGAATCGCTATGATCAAAATCAACCTGCTGGAAAATTCCAAGGGCAAAAATAAACGAGGCAGCGGCGGCGGTCCATCGATGCCTTCGATGGAACTGGGGGATATGGGGTCTCCCAAGCTGAAAGTCCTGGTGGTGGTGGTCATCGCCGGACTGTTCAACCTGGGCTACTGGTATCGCCTGGATCATCAATCCAAGGCGATTGCCGCGCACATGAAGGTCGCCGAAGAGAACAATCGCGCACTGGCCGACGTGAAGGCGCGCTATCTTGAGCGCCAAACCCAGGCCAACAACTACAAACGCCGCGTGGATGTTATCGACGGGTTACACCAGAGCCAGACTGGACCGGTGAACCTGCTGGCCATGCTGGGCCAGACGGTGAACAACACCGAAGCGGTGTGGTTGAGCAAGATGGACGATACCGGTCCCAGCGTAAAGCTGGAAGGTACGGCGCTCAGCACCGACGCGGTGGCGAACCTGATTGCCAATCTGCAGAAGACGGGCTTCTTCAAGACGGTGGAAATCGACGAGACCTACCAGGACGAGCAGGTCAAGGACATGCAGGCGTTCCAATTCACTTTGAACTGCGAGAAGGGAAAGTCGTAGAGGGAACCTATGGCGAACTTTAGCGAACTGTCAGGCTTGAAGCAGTGGGGAGCGGTGCTGGCCGGAGGAGCAATCGTAACGGCGGCGCTCTACTTCACCGTATTCAAAAGCCAGAACGAAAAGAACAGCGCGGCGCAGCACGCTCTCGAAGACAAGATTCGGGAGAACAATGAGCTGGAATCCTACCGGCCCAAGCTGAAACAGATCGAACAGCAGCTGGCCGAGTTGAAACAGCAGCTCGAAGTCGAGCAGCGCATCGTGCCGGATGAAAAACAGGTCGATGGATTCATCGAAATGCTCGATGCCGAGTCCCAGAAGGCGGGCGTGGAACTGCGGCGCTATAAGGCGAAGGACGTGAAGTCGCAGCAGTACTACTCCGAAGTGCCTTTCGACATGGAAATGGACGGACCGTACTACTCGGTGCTGAATTTCTTTGACCGCGTGAGCAAGCTGGAACGCATTGTCAACATCAGCGGACTGCTGGTGTCGACCACGCGGAACCCGGGCGGAGCGAAGGCCAAGCACACGTACCAGTACGCGCCCAACGAGAGTGTCGTGGCGACGTTTACCGCGACCACGTATTTCAGTCACGATTCGATACCTTCCGCGGCAGGCCCCGGAACTCCCGGCGCGCCGGCGGCGAAGTAGGGATGGCTATGAAGCTGACGACAGGCATTCTGGCAATCACAATCACGATGACGGCGGGTGGGGCGCTGGCTCCGAAAGCAGCAGCCCAGAACCCGGATGCCATCGACAACGCGCGCAGCATTGCAAAATCGCTGCAGCAGAAGCAGGCCAACGACAGCAACGCGGCACTGGACGCGGCGGGAGTAGGACAGCCTGCCAAACCCGCGCCCGGCGCTCCGGCACCGGCGGTGAAGCCGGCTGTGATTCCAGGGTCGCAATCCGGATCGCAGGCGGCCTCGAAGCCCGCGAAGGCGCCCGCGGGGAAATCCGCCTCGGCGTCAAGCGAGCACAACCAACTGCAGCGCGTGAATGTGGCGCCCGGCGCGGACGGCATTCAGATCGAACTCAGCTCGAGCGAGGCGGTGACGCCGCGCGTGAGCAAACTGAGTTCGCCTGCCCGTATCCTGGTGGAACTGCCGGGAACGGTTTCGGCGGCGCCCCAGAATCACATTTCCATCGCCAGCGGCGGAGTCAAGGGTGTGCGCATCGGCACCGATGGCAAGACGCCTCCGACGACGAGCGTGGTGGTCGACCTGGACAAAGCCATCACTTATGACCTGACTCCGGGCGCTGCCGGCAAGCTGGTCCTGACCTTGCACACCGACGGATCGGCTGTAGCTTCGGCGAAGCCCGCAACGGCTCCGGCCAAGACCGCCGTGGCTTCCAAAGCCACCGCACAAGCGCAGACTGCGGCGGCGACTGAGACTTCAGCGCCAAAGCTGGTCACGAAAAGCTCATCGACGGCGAAACTGAGTTCGGTCAAGGCGTCGAGCGCAACAACGTCAGCATCGACATCAGCGACTGCGAAGCCGGCGGTTGCCAGCAAGCCCGCGACGGTCGCCGCCGCGACGCCGGCGCCACTCGCTCCGGCCCCCAGCCCCGTTGTCGAGAAGGCCGACGCTGCCAAGACAGGGGCCAAGGCGGAAGACAAGAAGTGGGCGATGAACGGCAAGCGCGATCCCTTCTTCAGTCCGGTGGTGCAGCAGCCGACAGGGTCGGGCTGCTCAACCGGAAAGAAATGCCTGGAGATCGGGAACATCAATCTTCGCGGCGTGGTCAAGTCCGACGCAGGCTTTATTGCGGTCGTGACCAACAGCCTCAACAAAGCATATTTCCTGCGGGAGAACGATCCCGTATTCAACGGTTATGTGGTGAAGATCACGGGTGATTCGGTGGTGTTCCAGGAAACAGTGGAAGACAAACTGGGCAAGCCATTCACGCGCGAAGTGGTGAAGCGGATCTTTACTCCGGCAGTCTAGACGCCGGGCAATTCAGGTAAGACGGCGGGAGCCGACAACGGAGTCGCCGAAATCAGGTCGGAAGAAGGACACGCGGGCCAGGCCCGCGGGTGGGGGAGAAGAAATGCGAAAGCAACAAGGGGCAATGTTCGTATCGTTGCTGGGGATGGTGGTGACGGTGGCTGCGGCTGCCCAGACACCGAGCCAGCTCGATCGAGTTAACGTAGTCCGGGGTAAGGACGAAATCCGGGTCGAGATCAGCTCCCACGGCGCGCTGACGCCGAAGCTCAGCAGTCTGGACTCGCCCAACCGCGTGGTGGTGGATCTGCCCGAGACGGTCATGATGACCGGGCAGCGCCGCATCGCAGTGGGCACGGCTGCGGTCAATGATGTGCGCATCGGCACGGATGGCCAGAAGCCTCCGACCACGCGCATCGTCGTCGACCTCAACCAGGCCTGCACCTACGAGCTGACGCCGAGTGCGGCGGGCAAGCTGGTGCTGACGCTCCACGGAAGCGCGGTGGCGAAGGCTGCTCCAGCCAGCGCCGCGACAACCGCGGTGGTAAAGCCGGTAGCGATGAAGTCGCCGGCGCCGAAACCCATGTCACCGTTTGCGCCGCGCGTCATCGAAACTCAACCGGCGCCGAAGGCAGGTGCGGCCTCCGCGAAGCCTGCCACCAAGGATTCAGCTTCGGCCGCGCCGACGGACTTTGTGTTCGTCGAGCCGTCATATCAGGCCAAGGCTGACGCGAGCAAAGATTCCAATGGCGACACCAAGAGTCCGGTTGCGGATGAGCCGACAGTTCGTGCTCAGGAAGCTGCCGAGCGATTCTCCGACAAGACCGCGGCCGAGCTGATTCCGGTGAGCGCCAACGCAGCTCAGGCTCAGGGTCAGGCAGCGCCGGTCAATACTCCCGCCGTCAATCTGGCCGCCGAGCAAAAAGCTCAAGCCGGACAGTCGCCGGTCGCGACGGGCCCGAAGTACACAGGTGAGCCGATCTCGGTCAACCTGAAAGACGTCGACCTGAAGGATTTCTTCCGCCTCATACACGAAATCAGCGGCCTGAACGTCGTGCTCGATCCGAATGTGCACGGCACGCTGACTGTGGTGCTCGATGACGTGCCGTGGGATCAGGCGCTCGACATCGTGCTCAAGAACAACGAACTAGCACGCGAACTGGAGGGCAACGTCCTGCGCATCGCCACCGTGGACACTCTGAAGCACGAAGCGGACGCCCGCCGGGCGCAGATCGAATCCGAAGCGCTGGCCGTGGAAAAGGTTTCGGTCACCCGCTTCCTGAGCTATGCCAAGGCGAAAGACGTCATCATCACCGTCAAGAAGTTTCTCTCGCAGCGCGGCGACGTTGTAGCAGATGACCGCACCAACGCCGTGATCGTCAACGATATTCCGAAAGTGCTTCCGGTCATCGACCGCCTGCTGACGCAGCTGGATCGCAAGACTCAGGAAGTCGAAATCGAAGCCCGGGTAGTGGCGGCGACGCGGCAGTTTGCCCGCGACATCGGCACGCAGCTGGGTTTTGGCTGGGGCAACGGCCACAGCGCCATCGGTGGCAACCAGGCCGCCGGCTCATCGCCGACGACCGTCAACGGACTGAATCCAGGCTACATCACTGTACCTGGAACCGGCACCAGCACCTCAGGCTCATCGATTCCGCTGTTCTCGAATCTGGGTGCAACTTCACCCACCAGCGGCTTCAGCTTCGTGAATGCCAGCAACACCGTGCGTATCGATGCCGTCCTCTCGCTGGCTGAATCGCGCGGCTTGCTCAAAGTTCTATCCCGTCCGCGAGTGGTCACGCAGAACAATATTCAAGCGCTCGTGAAACAGGGCGTGCGAGTTCCCATCGTGACTCAGGCGCAGTTGGGTGGACCTCCGACCGTAACTTACGTCGACGCTTTCCTGCGGCTCACTGTGACTCCGCAGATCACATCGGAAAACACCATCTTCCTGAACGTGGACGTCGAAAACACCACGCCGAACTTCGGTCAGGAAGTACAAGGCAACCCGGAACTGATTACTCAGCAGGCCACCACGCAGGTGTTGGTGACCGACGGCGGCACGGTGGTGATCGGCGGCGTCATCCAAACGCAGAACTCGATCAACATCTCGCAGGTGCCGTTGCTGGGCAACATTCCGATCCTGGGCAACGTGTTCAAGCACACTTCGGTGCAGACCTCGAACCAGGAATTGATCTTCTTCATCACGCCTCGGATCATTCAGACGTAACAGCGTCAGACCCTAAAGCGAGTTCGAAGATTGAAGCCGCCGTCCTGAAGAACCTGTCAGGACGGCGGTTTTGTCTGTTGGGAAAACCGCATGATTCAAATCGTGCCGTCAGTGGAGGCGTCCGGAAAGACGCCAAGGCTCTCATTTGACCTCCCGTTTTTACCGACGTAAGATCGCCTGCCAATGATCGGCCAGACGATCTCGCACTACCGCATCATCGAGAAGCTCGGCGGAGGCGGGATGGGTGTGGTCTACAAGGCCGAGGACCTGAAGCTCGGACGCTTTGTCGCTCTCAAGTTCCTGCCAAACGACGTAGTCAAAGACCCGCAGGCCCTGAACCGCTTCGAACGCGAGGCCAAGGCTGCCTCTGCCCTGAATCATCCCAACATTTGCACGATCCACGAAATTGACGACCAGCATGGCGAAGCCTTCATCGTCATGGAGTTTTTGGATGGGGTAACGCTGAAGCATCGCATTGCCGGCCGTCCGATCGAGACCGATGTGCTGATCGGCCTAGCAACCGAAATCGCTGACGCGCTCGATGCCGCTCACGCCCAAGGCATCGTGCACCGCGACATCAAGCCCGCGAATATTTTCGTGACTAAGCGCGGGCACGCCAAGATACTGGACTTCGGACTCGCCAAAGTCGTGTCCCCGGCCAGCTCGTCGAGCCAGCTTGCCGCAGCCAACACGTTGACGGAAGCGGTCGAGGAGCAACATCTCACCAGCCCAGGAACGATGCTGGGCACGGTCGCCTACATGTCGCCCGAACAAGTGCGCGCGAAAGAATTAGACCCGCGCAGCGATCTGTTCTCCTTCGGCGCTGTGCTGTATGAGATGGCTACCGGCAAGCTGGCGTTCGAGGGCGAAAGCTCGGGAGAAATCTGCGGCGCGATCCTCCACGAGAAGCCGCGGCCAGCAATACAGTTCAACCCGCAGCTTCCGCCGCAGGTCGAGGCCATCATCGACAAGGCGCTGGAAAAAGATCGCGACCTGCGCTACCAGCACGCCGCCGACATCCGCTCCGACTTGCAACGCCTGAAGCGCGATGAGACTGGCCGCGCAACGACGCCAAGCACCAGCACGGCTCGCGTAGGGACGGACGCATTCGTTCGTCCAGCCCGAGCGAAGTTCGGCGGCTACGCCGCGGCTGCAGTCGTACTCGCCGCCGTAGTGGTTGCGATACTGGCCGTGGCATATTTCCGATCCCGAAAGCCCCGTCAGATCGATTCCATCGCCGTCCTCCCCTTCGCCAACACGGCTGCAGACGGCAGTACCGACTACCTCGGCGACGGGGTCACTGAATCCGTCATTGCGAGCCTCACTCATCTCCCCGATTTGAAAGTGAAATCGCGCAACGCGGTCTTCCGCTACAAAGGGAAGGACGAGGATTTGCAGAAGGCCGCGACCGAATTAGGAGTGTCCGCCCTGGTCAGTGGCCGCGTAACAGTTCACGGCGACAACATCGAAGTCAGCGCCGAGCTTACCGACGTTCGCGACGACACCGAACTTTGGGGGCAACATTACAGCGGAAAGACGGTCGACATCATTTCATTGCAGCAGCAAATTACGGGCGACATTGCCGCCAGGCTGCGTCCCACACTCAATAGCTCCGAAAAGCGGCAGGTCGCTCAGCAGGGCACGCAGAATCCAGAAGCCTATGAGCTGTATTTGAAAGGCCGCTACTACTGGAACAAGCGGACTGGTGCCGACCTGCAAACTGCAATCTCGTACTTCAATCAGGCCATTGAAAAAGATCCCGGATACGCTTTGGCCTACTCCGGGCTGGCGGAAGCATGGGGCGTTTTGGAAGCTTATGGCGGAACTCCCAGCGAAGACTTTCCGAAGTCGAGCGCAGCTGCCCGCAAGGCCCTCGAACTCGATCCCACCCTCTCGCGACCCCACGCCATACTGGGCAACAATGAGTCGGAATACGAGTGGGACTTCGCGGGAGGAGAAGCCGAGTACAAGAAGGCTTTGCGACTGGATCCCAACGACGCGAGCGCTCGCCAGTGGTATGCCGAGGAACTGGGAATGACCGGCGGCAGAGAGAAGGAAGCCCTCGCCGAGATTACCCGCGCCCATCAACTCGAGCCCATGACACCCATCATTACCCGGAACCTTGCGGGAGTTTTCATCTGGGGCCGGCGCTTCGACGACGCCATCGCGATCTGTCAGCAGCTGTCAAAGGACGATTCCTCGTTTGCCGGTGCGCACGAAAGCTTAGCTATCGCTTATTGGGGGAAAAGGATGTACCCGCAGGTCATTGAAGAATGGAAAATCAACGGCCAGCTCTCCGGCGACCGGAACGAGTCAGACTTCGCTTCGGCCCTGGAAAAGGGTTTTCGCGCCGCCGGATGGAAAGGCGCTCTCGCGAAAGGTATTGAGGTCCGCCTGGCTCAGCGCAAGACCGGCTACTCGTCCCCTTACGCGATTGCGGAACTCTATGCTGATCTGGGGGACAAGAACCAGGCATTCGCATGGCTCGACACCGCCTACAAAGAGCACGACTTGGTGCTCACACAAATGCGAGCGGACTTCTTACTTGACCCCCTGGTGTCGGATCCCCGATTTGGTGAGTTGGCGCAAAAGGTAGGGCTGCCGCACCAGTAAGAAGGATGGGCACTTAGACCAACCTCTCTACCTGCCTCACATCAGAAACCGAAGTTTGTGCGCGGACAGACGTGCATAGCAACCAGGGCACCTCCGCTCGCGGCCTGATAAACTCAGCGCAATGAACTTCCCCGCGCGCCAAGCGAAGCTTCGGGAGCATCTTGCTTCCACGCGATTCGATGCTCTGCTGATCAGTCATCTGCCCAACCTCCGATATCTTTGCGGCTTTACCGGAAGCTCCGGGTTGCTACTCGTTGAAGCTACCGGGAGCGTTTTTTTTACCGACGTCCGCTATGACACGCAGGCGCACACCGAAGTTAAGGCGGCTAAGGTAGTGATCGCTCCCCAGGCGGTTCTTCAGGCTGTGGGCAAATTCTTGACGGCAAGGCGAAAACGGGCGCAAGCGTGGACGATCGGGGTCGAATCCGAGCACTTCACGCTGGCCGACAAGAAACGCCTGAACGATCTGATGCCGTCTGCGACACGGCTGAAGGAGTCACCGGCCATCGTGGAACGGCTCCGCATGGTTAAGGACGCCGACGAATTAGTTCGAATCCGCGCCGCCGTCAACCTGGGGGCCAAGCTGTTTAACCGGGCGATCGAAGTGATCCGGCCTGGCGTCAAGGAATCCGAAGTAGCTGCCGAAATGGAATATGCGGCTCGCCGGGCAGGTGCCGAGGAAATGTCGTTTCCGACGATTATTGCTTCAGGAGCGCGGTCGGCGCTGCCGCACGGGCGGGCTTCGGAGCAGGCCATCCGGCCTGGCGGATTCGTGGTCTGCGATTTCGGTGTTATACTAGAAGGTTATTGTTCGGACCAGACCCGCACTGTATGGGTCGGCTCCGTGCCGGAGGACGCCAGGCGGGCGTATGAGGCGGTCCGGGAGGCGCAGCAGGCGGCGGTCGACGCCGTGAAGCCGGGAGTCACCACTGGCGAAGTGGACTCAGCAGCCCGAAAAGTGTTGCAAAAGGCAGGTCTGGGGAGGTATTTTACCCACTCCACAGGCCATGGAGTGGGAATCGAAATCCACGAGGCGCCCCGGGTGGCGGCCAGCTATGAAGAGATTCTAAAGCCGGGGATGGTCATCACGATCGAGCCGGGAGTATACTTCCCCGGCAAATGGGGCGTGAGGATCGAGGATATGTTGGCGGTCACGGCTTCCGGCTGTGAAGTTCTGACGCCGACGAGCAAGGATTTTCTGGCGGTTTAGTCTTCCTAATAGTGTTCGGGGTCTGGTTCGGAGTTCATGTAAACGTTCAGAGCCGGGTTTGCGCCCGGCTTCTTTGCGCGCCCTAGGGTTGGGTGCAGGCGGGAGTGGCAGACGGTCCCACCGGAATTTACATCCAAGATCAGATATCGAAGATCAGAATGAATCAAAAAGAGCTGAAAGAACTGATCGAGTTCCTAATCGAAAAGGATATTGCCGAGTTCGAACTGGAACGCGGCGATGTCAAGGTGCGCATCAAGCGGGCCGGGGAGCAGACCACCGTGCATGCGCACGGAGATCCGCGTTTCTTCGCGGTGCCCGCGGCGCCTGTGCCCGCGCCGGAGTTGGGTACGGCTCCGGCGATTGTTCCCGCTGCCCAGGCTGCTGCGCCTGCCGTCGAAGAAGGTCTGCAAACAGTGAAGTCGCCGATCGTCGGCACGTTCTACGAAGCGCCGTCGCCAGGAGCGCCTCCGTTCGTCAAGGCTGGGGACTCCGTGGAAATCGGACAGGTCTTGTGCATTGTCGAGGCCATGAAGCTGCTGAATGAGATCGAGTCCGATGTGGCGGGGGAGATCGTCAAGAAGCTGGCGGTGAACGGGCAGCCGATCGAATATGGGCAGGAGTTGTTCGTGATCCGGCCGAAGAAGTGATCAGATAGCAGTACTTGCGGCGCGCTCGAGCGCGCCGTTTTGTATTTCATGCGACATGGCATGCGAGGCCCCGCGGGCTTCGCCGGGAGCGGACGAGGCGTCCGCCCCTCCATAGATTGAATGTTCAATAAAATTCTTATCGCCAACCGGGGAGAGATTGCGCTGCGCGTGATTTGCGCGTGCAAGGAGCTGGGCATCCGCACGGTCGCGATTTACAGCGAGGCCGACCGGCACTCACTGCATGTGCGTTTTGCCGACGAGGCAATTTGCATCGGGCCGCCGCAACTGGCGCAGAGTTATCTGAATATTCCCGCGGTGATCAGTGCGGCGGAGATTGCCAACGTGGACGCGGTGCATCCCGGCTACGGGCTGCTGGCGGAAAATGCCAACTTCGCTGAAGTCTGCGAGACCAGCGCCATCAAGTTTATCGGCCCGCGGCCGGAAGTGACGCGGCTAATGGGCGAGAAGGAAAAAGCCCGCGCCGCAATGAAGAGAGCGGGTGTGCCGATTCTTCCGGGTTCGGATGGAATCATCGCGTCCGACGGCGAAGCCATCGAGTGGGCCAAGCAGGTCGGATTTCCAGTGATCGTGAAAGCCTCCGCGGGCGGCGGTGGACGCGGCATGCGCATTGTCCGGGACGAAGACGAACTGCCCAAGCTTTTTAAGGCGGCGCAAGCTGAAGCCGCGGGCGCGTTCGGCAACGGCGATCTCTACATGGAGAAATATGTGGAGCATCCCCGGCACATCGAGTTTCAGGTGCTGGCGGACGAGCACGGAAATGTCGTCAGCCTGGGCGAGCGCGAGTGTTCGATCCAGCGGCGTCACCAGAAGTTGCTTGAGGAGTCTCCCTCAACGCAGGTGACGCGGGAATTGCGCGATCAGATTGGCGCGGTTTTGTGCAAGTCGCTAACGGCGATTGGCTACACGAACGCCGGCACGATTGAGTTCTTGATGGATCAGGACCGTAAGCTGCATTTCATCGAGATGAACACACGCATTCAGGTCGAACACCCGGTGACCGAGATGGTGACCGATGTTGACCTGGTGAAGAGCCAGATCATGATTGCCGCAGGCGCGCACATGGATGAAGTTTTGCAGGGACCGATCGTGCATCGGGGGCATTCGATCGAGTGCCGCATTAACGCCGAGAATCCAGATACGTTTGTGCCCTCGGCGGGGAAGATTACGACCTTTCATCCTCCGGGCGGAACGGGCGTGCGCGTGGATACGGCGGCGTACGCCGAGGGCGTGATTCCTCCGTACTACGATTCGCTGATTGCGAAGCTCATCGTGCGCGGCAAAGATCGGAACGAAGCTGTTTCGCGCATGTCGCGGGCTCTGGAGATGTTTATTGTCGAAGGCGTCTATACGACAATTCCGCTGCACAGGAAGATTCTGGCGGATCCGGATTTCAGGGCAGGGAAGATTGATACGGGATTTATTGAGCGATTTTTGAAGAAGAACGGGAAGAAGTAGGGGCGGACGCGGTGCGATTATCCCCGGTGCGCGATCATTCTTCACAAGAGCGCCCGGGGCCTTCGACTTGGCTCAGGGCAGGCTGCGTCCGGGGCTACGTCATCCGTGGACGGACCGGCAAGTTTGGCATGTGATGATTTCCCTCCCGCGCCTTTACGCCATTGTGCAATCCTCGGCTCACGAGTCGACTCAGGATCTCGTCTCCTACGCTGAGAATCTGGCCGCGGGCGGATGCACTCTCCTGCAATACAGAAATAAGTCCGGCAATGCGCGGGTGATGTTGGAGCAGGCGCGGGAATTGCGGCGAAGACTGGCTGATCAAAGTCAAAATCCCCGCCCTGTCGCAGAAAGCGCAACAAGGGTGGGGCACCCCCTTTTAGGGCATCCCGCTTTCGAGTATTCCGTGAAGTTGATCATGAATGACCGGGCAGACTTGGCGCTGGCGGCGGAGTTCGATGGAGTGCATGTCGGGCAAGAGGATCTATCTCCTGAGGCTGTTCGGAAGATGATCGGGCTGGATCGGTGGCTGGGAGTGTCCACGCATAATCCCGACCAACTAGGCGAGGCCGATCTGACTTCCGCTGATTATCTTGCCATCGGGCCGGTGTTTTCGACCTCCAGTAAGGAAAAGCCCGATCCTGTGGTCGGACTCGACGGTGTGCGCCGGGCGCGGGCGCTTACGCGCAAGCCTTTGGTCGCCATTGGCGGGATTACGCGGGCGAATGCCGCTTCTGTGATTGAGGCAGGCGCGGATTCGGTGGCGGTGATTTCGGATCTGCTGCGGGAGCCGCGGAAATCAGCAGAAGAATTTTTTCGCGTCTTGAGGTAAAGTTCTCGGGCAGCGCGAATATCCGTTTTTCGAGTGTCATCCTGAGCGAAGCGAAGGACCTATGTAACTTGCCGGCACCCATCATCTCCTGCAAGTTGCATAGGTCCTTCGTCGGGCAAAAACCGCCCTCCTCAGGAGGACAAACCGAGTAGCTGACGGCCAACGACCGACGACCGACTTCGGAGGCTTCCTGAGTACAACTTCTACGCAGCCGTCTATGGGCAGCGACTGGGACATTCACAGTCATCAGGATAAGGAACTGGTGCAGGGGTTGGGGCTCACCAGCGCCACGATGCTGGTGATGGGGTCGATGATCGGCTCCGGCATCTTCCTGGTATCGGCGGAGATTGGACGCGAAGAGGGATCACCTGCGCTGTTGATCGGAGCCTGGGTGGTCACGGGTGTGATGACGATCATTGCCGCGCTCAGTTATGGCGAGTTGGCGGCGATGATGCCTCGGGCAGGCGGACAATACGTTTATCTGCGTGAAGCGCTGGGTCCGCTGTGGGGATTTCTTTACGGCTGGACGTTGTTTCTGGTAATTCAGACCGGAACCATCGCTGCCGTGGGCGTGGCTTTTGGCCGCTTCCTCGGTCTGTTTTTCCCATCGATTTCTTCCACCAACTGGATCCTCCACTTCTGGACAGTGCCGCCCATCCACTTGGGACCGATGGTTCTGGGCAATATGGAAGTCGGACTGAATACCCAGAATCTGATGGCCATCCTGCTGGTCGTGGCCCTGTCTGTGATCAATATCTTCGGAGTCAAGACAGGAGCGCTGATCCAGAACATTTTCACCTTCGCCAAAGTGGCGGCACTGTTTGGATTGATGCTGTTGGGCTTCGCGGTTGGGCGTAACGCTCACGCGATCATGGCGAACTTCAGCGGACACTTCTGGGAGAACGCAGGATTGGGAGCGCTGCACTCTGTCCAAGTGGGAGTGGGTGGACCGATTGCGCTGGTGGGGACTCTGACCATCCTCGCGGTGGCGCAAGTGGGCTCGCTGTTTTCGGCCGACGCCTGGAATAACGTTACTTTTACTGCCGGCGAGGTCAAGAACCCAAGCCGGAACTTGCCGCTATCACTGGCGCTCGGTACGGGCGTCGTGATCACTTTCTACATTGCGTGCAATTTTGTCTATCTGATGGTGCTGCCGCTGCACGGGAGTCCGACCGGCGTGACGATTCTGGATCGCGGCATACAGTACGCGACCGAAGACCGCGTGGCTACGGCGGTCCTGACACAGATATTCGGAAGCAAGGGCGGTCTGATGATGGCGACGGCTATCATTATTTCCAGCATCGGGTGTAACAATGGGCTGATCCTGTCAGGCGCGCGCGTTTATTACGCCATGGCGAAGGACCGGCTGTTCTTTCGCAGCGTCGCCAAGCTGCATCCCAAATACAAGACGCCGGCGGTTTCGCTGATGGTCCAGATGGTGTGGGCGTGCCTGCTCTGCGTTTCGGGCAGCTACGGGCAGCTTCTCGACTACATTATTTTTGCGGTGCTGGTGTTTTATATTTTGACGATTATCGGATTGTTCGTGCTGCGGCGGACGCGGCCTGACGTTCCGCGTCCGTACCGGGCAGTGGGATATCCGGTTCTGCCGATCATTTATATTGTGATGGCTTTATTCATCGATGTCGTACTATTGCGCTACAAACCGCAGTTCACGTGGCCGGGATTGATTGTGGTCCTGCTGGGAATCCCGGTGTATTACGCGTGGTCGCGGAGTCGGGCGCCAGGAATTCGAACTGGGCTTACCGCCTAGCTGCCCAAGGAGAAACCAAACGCATGGCGAAACTGTTCGCGAGAAAAGATCGTTAACCTGTTGATGAAGGAAGCGTCGATGTGACAGGCGAACAAAGCCTGCAGGCGAACCTTGGGGTTTTCCAGTTGAATCGCTGACTCTGGGCATGGGCGCGATTATTGGCGCCGGGATTTTTGTCATGGTGGGGCTAGGGGTGCGCATTATGCCGGTCCCGGATTCTCGTTGTCGTTCATTTTGTCGGGCATGGGGTGCGCGTTTGCCGGACTTTGCTATGCCGAGTTCGCGTCCATGATTCCCTGGCGGGCAGCGCATACACCTACTGCCTATGCCACTCTGGGCGAATTGCTCGCGTGGATTATCGGCTGGGATCTGACGCTGGAATATGCCATGGGCGCAGCACGGTTTCTTCGGGCTGGTCGGACCACTTCATCGAACTGCTGAACATTTTCCATGTCAAGATGCCGCTGTGGCTGGCCTACGATACTGGACCGCGCTGAAGACAGCCGAGACTGTGGTGGCGCGACAGATTGTCCAGGCCTCCGACTCTTCGCTGGTTCCGGGGACGCAGGGGTTTCTCAATAAAGTCAGCGAGATCGTAAGCGCGCAGTCTCCTGAATTGCTGCAGCGGGCGCACGATCTTCTGGGAGCACCGCATCTGTTGGGATGGAAGTCGGATTCAACTCTGCCTTCCTCATAGCCATGGTGATCACAGCGGTCCTGGTCATCGGCATCAAAGAGTCCGCGAAGTTAACGCTACCGCCATCGTGATTAAAGGTAGCGGTCGGTCGTCATGTTTATCGTTCGGGCCGGAGCGCATTTATTCATCAATCGTGGCCAACTAGATCAGCTGGCACACGTTATTCCCCCAAACGGGTGAGTGGGACACTTTGGCTGGTCAGGATTTGCGGGCGCCGGCCTACGTATTCTTCGCGTACATCGGATTCGATGCGGTCTCGACACGGCGCAGGAAGCGAAGAATCCGCAGCGCGATATGCCGATTGGCATGATCGCCTCATTGGCCATCTGCACGGTTTTGTACATCCGGTTGCTGGAGTGCTTACCGGAATCGTGCCCTGGCAACAGATCAACATTGAAGCGCCGGTCGTAGTTGCGTTCCGCGATCGCCGGCCTGACCACGGCAGCGAACATCATTACGCTGAAATCGGCGCTTTGGCGGATTGACCAGCGTGATGCTGGTGATGTTGCTGGGACAGACGCGAGTGCTTTACTCCATGGCCAATGACGGCCTTTTGCCCAGGAGTTTTTTGCCGATATCCATCCCAAGTTCCGTACGCCGTGGAAGAATACGATCTGGTGGGTATTGTTGGCGCGATTGTGGCAGCCTGACTCCAATCGAGAGATCGGAGAGATGGTGAACATGGGCACGCTGCTTGCCTTTGTGATCGTGTCGATCGCGGAGATGGGTAATGCGCTGGACGAATCCGAACCAGCCGCGGCCGTTCCGCACGCCGATGGGTGCCGTTGGTTCCGATTCTGTCGATTGATCGCGAATGGATACATGATGGCCAAGCTGGGAATGTGGAATTGGATTCGGCTGATAGTCTGGCTGGCGATTGGACTCATCGTGTACTTCAATTACGGCGTGAAGCACAGTAAAGTGCAGGGCGCTGCAGTCGGGATCGAAACAATGATCTGTGGCTATTGATCGGTGGCAAGTAAAGTTTGACGGGCCCTTCGCGACGCGCGGAGGGCTTTTTGTTTTAAGATCGAAACGACCGCCCATACCCTTATGAAAATCGTTTCTGCCGAAGAAATGCGGGCTATTGATCGTGCTACCAGCGAGCGCTTCGGCGTACCTTCACTCACTTTGATGGAAGATGCCGGGGCTGCGGTAGCGGAGCATGTGCTGGCCCAGCACAGAGAGGCACAGAAGATTGTGGTTTTCTGCGGGAAGGGCAACAACGGCGGCGACGGCTTTGTGGTCGCGCGGCGGTTGCATCAGGCGGGGAAGATGGTGCAGGTCGTGCTGTTGGCCGATCCCGCGGAGTTGCGGGGCGATGCTGCTGTCATGTACGGCAAGCTGCCGGCCGCACCGATTGTCGTTCAGTCCAGTGAAGAGTTCAAGAGCGATCGGGTACAGGTCATGCTGCCCGCCGATTTATATGTCGATGCGATTCTGGGGACGGGATTCAAGCCTCCGGTGAGCGGGCTTTATGCAGATGCTATTGCGATTCTGAATGCCGCGCAGGGGGCGGTGGTCGCAGTTGATATTCCTTCCGGCGCGGACGCGGACGCCATGAGTCGGCAGCAGGGAATCATTGTGCGCGCGGATTCGATCGTTACATTCACGGCTCCGCGTCCGGCTCATGTTTTCAGTTCGCTCACGGAGGGGATGACTTGTGTCACCGAAATCGGGTCACCCGAGGAAGCGATTATTTCTTCGCTACAACTGAATGTGATCACCGCGCAGGACATTGCGCCGCTGATTGCTCCGCGACAGGCCGACTCGAACAAGGGCAACTACGGGCACGTTCTGGTAGTTGGGGGAGCGCGCGGAAAAGCTGGCTCCGTCGCGATGGCCGGCATGTCCGCACTGCGGGCCGGGGCTGGATTGGCGACCGTGGCGACTGCGAAGTCGGCCCTGTCGACGGTGGCCGGATTTCATCCAGAGGTAATGACCGAAGCGCTGCCCGAGACGCGGGACGGCTCGATCTCCGCGAGTGCGGTTCATCGGCTCAATACTCTTGCGAAAGGGAAGAGTGTGCTCGCGATTGGGCCTGGAATTTCGCGGGTGCCGGAAACGGCGGAACTCGTCCGCGAACTGGTGGCGAACGCTTCTATTCCGGTAGTGCTGGATGCCGACGGCCTGAATGCGTTCGAGGGCCAGGTCGACGATCTGAATGGTAAGGGGCGGGTGCTAGTGATCACTCCGCATCCCGGTGAAATGGCTCGGCTGGTGGGTTGTTCGATTGCTGAGGTGCAGAAAGATCGGCTCGGCGTGGCCCGTCGGTTTGCGGGTTCGCGGGAATTGATCGTCGTACTCAAAGGACATCGGACGCTGGTGGTGCAGTCGGACGGCGAGGCTTGGGTCAATACGACAGGCAATCCCGGAATGTCGACCGGCGGGACGGGCGACGTTCTCACGGGCATGGTCGCGGCGATGATTGCGCAGAATCCGAAGGATGTGCTTTTGGCAGTCTGTGCCGCGGTTCATCTGCATGGGCTGGCGGGCGACGTGATGCGCGAGAGCGTCGGGGAGTATTCGATGGTGGCCACCGATTTGTTGCGGGGTTTGCCAGAGGCTTTCAGACGCACCCAGGAGGCGGCTCGGAAAAAGATTGTGCGGTGGAATGGGTGAGCGCCGGACTCAGGTCGAGGGCTAAGATCATCTCGATGCCGGAAGGTCAATTGTCTTTCCTGAGACTGCCGAGCGTCGCGCCGCGTCGAGAATCTCGGTTACCGTTACGTTGGTTTCGAGCGACGATAGCGCGTCTTCTTTAGCTCCGTTATGGACCACCGCTCTCAGGTACGACAGCGAATTGTCGTAGGGAGCGGGCACCGGCTTGGCCCCGATTTGTTCTTCGTTCTCTTTTCCGTTACGGCGCAACCGAATATTATTGCCAGCCACCGTGATGACGTATCCGGTCTGGCCGTAGACTTCCATGTCTTTGCGGCCAAAGGGCCAGTTCCACGAGGCCTGCAAGATTGCCTGCGCATGCGGATAGGTCAGGATGATCGTGGCCTCGTCGTCCACCCGCGGATAGATTTGCGGCTTGATGTGCTGCGTCACAGCGGTAACGGTTTCGGGGCGCTGGCCGTCCATTAACCAGGTCATGAGGTCGGCGCCGTAGCATCCGAAGTCGAACAGCGCGCCGCCGCCGTTGAGTTTCGGGTCGGTGAGCCACGCTAGAAACTCGGGCTCGACATTAATTTCCTTGGGACCGTTGTGGCCGTCGTGGATCACGACTTTGCGAATCTCGCCGAGGGCGCCTTCGTGGACAAGGTCGTAAGCCGCGTGGTTGCTCGGATACCACGAAGTTTCGTAGTTGACGAGCACATGAATCTTGCCGGCGTGCGCCGCCTTCTGGATCGCGAGCGCGTCGTCGAGGCTGACGGCCAGCGGTTTTTCCATCATCACATGGACGCCATGACGCGCACATATCTCGACCACACGGCGGTGATCGTACGTGTTCGTGTACGCCAGGACAGCTTGCGGATGTGTCTTGGCGAGCATGTCTTCCAGATCCGTGAACAGTATCGCGTGGTCAAAGCCGTATCTTGCGCCGGCTTGCGATAACAATTTCGCGTCCGGTTCAGCGACGCCAACGATTTCGATCTCCGAGCTGTGCAGCGATTGGCCGAGAAATCCGTGGACGTGACCGTGAACCAGGCCGACGATGGCGACGCGGAGCGGGGCCTGCGCTGACTGACCGAATGAGACAGCCACCGACGCCAGCAAGAACAGAAAAGACGGCACTAAGCGGAACATTAATATCCTCCGAACAGTCCAGCGACACATAGTAAACCAGCGTGGTCAACCCTTGACGACAGGAGCCCAGGGTTCGACAGGCGTTTGATGTTTCCTCTGTGGCTAGGTCGCTCTTGCCCGATCACGACTGTCCTACCGGACATTATTCAATCAGTAAACAGCGCTCTAAATTATTCATATTGCAGGACCTCGATGCCGTCAGTTCAGGCTTGCAGTGCGGAATTCGGACGACGGGCTTCGGTAATCTATTACGCAACAGGGCATTGTGCGAAAGTTAAATGAGCTTATGACCCAATTCCCCCAACCGCATCCCTCGCGGCGCGCTGCCCGGGTCCAGCTAGGAGATTCAGTCCTGGCTGCGATTCGTTTAGAGGACGGCCGCCGCACCAAAGCTAAACTGCAAACCATTTCCGTGACCGGAGGCCTCCTTCGGCTGCCCCAATCGCTGGGGCGGGGCGACTTTGTTGAAGTCGCATTTCAGACGCAGTCGGGCCCAGTGCACGGCATGGCCGAAGTGCTCAGTCCGACGCGGAAGATGAGTGATGGCGTACTGCAGCCGTTCCGCTTCGTCGCCATTGAAGACGACGACCATCGGCGCCTGCGCACTTCGCTCGATCATGTGACGGATCGGAGTTCGCTGGGCGTAAAAGCGAGCGGGTTTTCCACGTACTAGCCCGGGCGCAATCCTCTTACGCTCAGTCGGCGGCCTACGCTTGCCCGGACAACCCGGCTCTGCTCAGAGCCTGCCCTGAGCGAAGTCGAAGGGGCGGCTCTCGCCGCATGTTGCCGATATACTGGACATGTGAACGGGACGAGAAATATTCTGCGGGAAATCGTTACGCAATCGGCGGACGAGACCATCGCCTTTGGCCGCATTCTCAAAGATCTGCTCGTCCCTCCCAAGTTGGTGTTGTTGCGCGGCGATCTTGGCGCCGGGAAAACCACGCTGGTCAAGGGAATTGCGGCCGCATTCGATGCGGCTGCGGAAGAAGACGTCACCAGTCCTACCTTCACTCTGGTGCACGAATATCGGGGGCCTCGCGCCAGCCTCTATCACATCGATCTCTACCGCGTGGACACGCAGCGTGAACTGGAGACGCTCGGGTTGGACGATCTGCGGGGCGACGACAGCATTCTGCTGATCGAGTGGGGAGAGAAGTTTCCGCGACTGATCCACGAGCGCGATGTGGAAATTGCGCTCGAACGCGTGGACGAGAACGCGCGGCGGATAAGAGTAAGCAGCGAATAGTCTGTGTTTGGTTATTTGTGACTGCTTTGACGAAAGAACTCGATCGCGAGCTGAATTTCAGCTTCCACTGCGCTGTTGTGACCACCATCAACGGAAATGGCCTGAACGTCCAGTCCATGTTCTCTGGCTAGCTTTGCTGTCGGTTGACTCGACAGAGCGAAGTGAGTTTCGTCCGCCCCATAGTAGATTCGGACGGGACATTTGAAACTCGCCGCGTACACCCGAGCCGACCTAAGCTGAAGTTCGACTGGGTCTTTGTAGTTGAATGGCACATCCGCGCCAATGGCCACGGCGTGTCGGGTGTAGCCGACGGCGTCGGGAGAACCAGAGAAGGAAGCCGCGGCCCGGAAATGGGCATAGGTCATTGCCGCCAACATTGTCAGAGTTCCCCCCGTACTATGTCCTGCTACGTATAACTGATCAGCGTCGACATAGGATTGATTGCGAAGATACACGGCGGCACTGACCGCGTCGTCCACCTCGTCATAAAACATTGTGAAGTTTCCTGGTTCTCCGTCTTCCCCGCGCAACATTGGAATCATCACGATGAAGCCAGCGTCTCGAAATGCTTGAGTCACTTCCCAATCCGAAAAATCAAAACAGAAGCCGCCGTGCAAAAACAGCACGGCAGGCGCCCTATGCGGATTGATTGCTGTCGGGCGATTCACCCACGCCTTGAGACGCAAGGCGCCGGAAGGAAACTCGACTTCTGAAACCCCAAAGGGCGGTTTTCTCGGCGTACAGACCTGTTCGGGGGCCGGTCCCTTGGTGAGCAGCGTCGTGTGGAAACGCGTACGCGCCTCCGCATAATCCTCATTTTGAATCGCAATGTCCGGAACAGACATTGGATCAACCTTGGGAGATGCTTGGCCGGGCATGATTCCGGAGGCGGCCAGCCGGAGAATCGAAATAGAAAGTGCTAAGGAGACGCGCTTTCGGATCATATCGCTTTCCTATAACTCACTGTTGATGCGCTCGACACGCTCAACAGCAAGTTTCACGGGAAGAACGATCTCCGCAGCGATTCTTGCGCGTGGCCGTTACTTCTGCTGTGCAGCCTTCCCGAACCAATCGTCGAACCAGTCCAAGGTGCGGACGACGTAGTCGCGAGCGTCGGCGGGTTTGATGAACATGTGGCCCTCGTCGGCGTAGACGACAAATTGTGTCGGTACTTTGATCGCGGTGAGGGCGTGCCACCATTCTACGGACTGCTCCATGGGAACTTCGCCGTCGCGATCTCCGACAAGAATCAGCGTGGGCGTCTTCACTGCCTTCACAAAATGCATGGGATCGCTCTTGGCATAGACCGCAGGATCGTCATAGACCGATGCGCCGAAGAATGGAATCATCCACTCGTCGATGTCGTTGACACCGTAATAGCTGAGCCAATCTGAGAGTCCCGCGCCCGCGACGGCTGCGGCGAAGCGATTGGTCTGCGTTTCCCCCCACATGGTCATGTAGCCGCCATAGCTGTGTCCCCGAAGGCCGAGGCGCTTGGGGTCGATCGGATATTGCTTCGCGATTGCATCGACGCCCGTCATGATGTCTTGAAAATCGCCGCCACCAAAATCCTTCACGTTGCCGCGCGTGAATGCCTCGCCTTCTCCGTAACTGCCGCGCGGGTTGGGGCAGAATGCGAAGTAGCCCATCGCCGATTCGGAGCCCATGGTTCGCGAATCCCAGCGCGAAGCGCACGCCGACGATGGTCCGCCGTGCACATTGACAATCAGCGGGTACGTTTTGCCCGGCGCGTAGTCTTTGGGCAACATTAGCCAGCCTTCGATTTGGGTGCCTGCATTCGTCCAGTGAAAATTGCGCATCTCGCCCCATGCGGGCTTGAGCCCAGCGTTTACTGTCGTCAGCTGCCTCCATTTGCCGATCGGTCCAGCCCAGACTTCGGGCGGCGTGTTGGCCGATTGTCGCACTGCGGCAGTGGCGTTGCCGTCACGGGAGAATGAAGCGCTTGGCGACGGCGTCGTGCCCATGGATTCTTCGCCGGTCCAGATTGTTCGGACTGCGCCTCCGGAGGCGCTCACAGACGCGAGGCCCGAAAGTCCATCGACATTCTGGGCAAAGGTAATCAGGTCGGGGCCCGTCCATGCGAGGGATGACGGAGAGCTTTTGATCTGGGGAGTCAGATCGCGCGTCATACCACCGACCGTGGGAACGATATAAATCTCGCCACCGGTGACGCCCTCGTCACTCATCAATCCTTCGATGAAGGCTACATACTTTCCGTCGGGCGAAATGCGAGGCTCGGCGATCTGCCACTTCGGCGTGTAGACCTCCCGCATCTCGCCGGAGCGCGCGTTGATGGCATAGAGCTTCGCGATGTACCAATTCGCGTCGCCGGAGCCATGGGCCGCGGTTGCAACCCAGCCCTGACCGTTGGGCGTCCAATCGTATTCGTAGACGTATATATCGGCGGGTGTGACCTGGGCCAGCGTGTTCGTTGAGAGATCGATGGTCGTGAGGTGCTGTTCGTAAATCTGGTTGCCGATCACTCCTGAGAGTGGCGTCATGGGTTGCAGAGGGCCCGCAAAGCGCGGAATTCCTTCAATGAAAAGAAGAGCGAGCTTTGAGCCATCCGGAGAAAAGGTTGGCGATGCGGCGTAGCCTTTTACGTCGGCTCGTTTCACTGGCTGGGTGCCGTCGAGGGATGATGTCCAGACTTGGGCGGCTGGAATTGCGCTGTCCTGGTCGGCGATGAACGTGATCTGTTTGGAGTCAGCCGACCAGGAGACGTCGCGAAGGGAGAGTTTGCCGTCCACCGTGATCGGATGAGGCGTTCCGCCTGCCACCGGAATTGTGGCGAGTTCGCCGGCGATGATGTAGGCGACTTGAGTTCCGTCGGGCGAGATTGTCGCCTGGTCGATTCGTTTCGCCCGCGGCATGGAATCGAGAATGGCAGCCCCGCGGGAGGGAGCGGGCGATTGCGCCCGCACCGGAAGGGAAGCGCTAGCCAGTGAGATCACGATCAGGAAAAGCGTCGAGGCGAATTTGTAATTTGGTTTCATAGAAAATTTAGGATCAAAATAAGTTGTTCGCGACGCATCGATCAGTGGGCGCACCGAACCGGTGCCGTCCTGTGCGAGACTAGTTCCATTTTCTTACACGCGTCCCCGGACTTACCCTTCGGCTTCGCTGCGGGCACGCTCGGACCAATGAGTGCCGCCCTCCGGGCTGAATTTCATATCTTCATTCCGTGTCGTCGCCCGACATTCATTTCCTTCGTCCGAGTTTTGTGCCCTTTTCGGCGCCGGTAACTTGGTTCGGACGGTAATCTAGAAGCCCATGATGTTGTAGCCGCAATCTACGTAGATGACTTCGCCAGTGATGCCGCTGCTGGCGTCGGAGGCCAGGAACACTCCTGTACTCCCGACCTCGGACACCTCCACGTTCCTCCCTAGCGGGGCGCGCTCGGCGTGAGCTTTGTGCATATCTCCAAAGCCTGCGATGCCGCGAGCCGCCAGAGTCTTGATCGGTCCGGCGGAGATGGCATTGACCCGAATCTTCTTTTTTCCCAGCTCATATGCCAGGTAACGCACGGAGCATTCCAGACCTGCCTTCGCAACGGCCATGACGTTATAGCGAGGCACAACTTTTTCCGAGGCGTAGTACGTCATGGTGAGGATCGAGCCGCCATCTTCCATGAGAGGGGCCGCGGCGCGGGCGACCGCTATCAGCGAATAGACGCTTACATCCAGCGCAACGCGAAAGCCTTCGCGCGTCGTGTTGATGAAGTCTCCCTTGAGTTCGTCTGCCGGAGCGAAGGCGACGGAGTGCACCAGCGTATGCAGCTTTCCGTGACGTTCTTTCAAGGTGGCAAAGAGGCGGGTGATTTCTTCGTCTTTGCTGACGTCGCACATGTAACCTTCGGCGCCGGGCAGCGAGAGGATCAGGTCTCTGGCTTCCTGCTCCAGGCGTTCGTTCTGGTAGGTGATGGCGAGTTTCATGCCGGCGGCGTGCAGTCCCTGGGCGATGGACCAGGCGATCGAACGCTTGTTGGCGACTCCGAAGACTACGGCGTTACGGCCCTGTAGGTCGGGGAACATGGGTGCTCCTTGCGAAGGGGAAAGAATAACAGCCGGGGGCGGGAGTTGACCACGGGTTGAGAAGACGCAGACGACTGTTTCTGGTGGTCGGGAACAGCAGGTTCCTCGTCGCTGCGCTCCTCGGAATGACAAAACCGCTGCGCTAGTCGGAATGACAATGTTGACAATGTGACCGGATCGCTCACCGCACCGCAATTTTTGCGGTTACGGTGCTCTTGACCGGCCAGCTCGACGCCACGAACGCTAGAGCATACACGCACGACAAGATGGCGAAAGCCAGGACCAGGCTTACTTTGTGCGCGACCATTCCTACACTAAGCGCCAAGACTAGCTGCAGGAATGTGCCGGCGAAGTAGAACGCATTTTGCACGCGGCCCATCAGACGGTTGGGGACCATTTCCATCAGACTGGTATTCATGGCAACGCCCCCAAGGCCGCGGGCAGAGCCCATGATGAAATAGATCGAAATGGCCACAGCAAGAAATCCCGAGATAGGAGCGCACACGATACAGGCAGATAACAGCGCCATGGAGAACGCAACGGCGCGCCGTCCGCCCAGGTAAGCGATGGCCTGCGGCGTGTAGAACACGCTGAGGAACGCGCCAGTGCCCCATCCGGCATTGAGCCAGCCATAGCCGACGGCTCCAGCGTGAAAAACGCGCTCGCTGAGTGACGGCGTGACGACCACTCCTGTGATCATGGCTCCGAGAAACAGCGCCCAGCTGATTCCGAGCAGCACGACCGGGCGATGATCGCGGAGAAAGTGAAGACCTTCGCGCATCTCCCGCCAGAACCGTGCGAGTTGGCTTTCTGCCGCAAGCAGGTCCGCGCGCAATTCCTCAGGACGCAGCACCACATGCCGGCCTTTGCGTACCGCGAAGTAGCAGAGGAAAGAAACTACGTAGGTCGATACGTCGATCAGCAGCACACCACCGAGGCCGATGTGGTTGTACATGAATCCGACGACGGCGCCTGCGATGAGCCATCCGCTCTGCACTCCAGCCATAAGAAACGTGTTCGACTGGACGAACTGGCCTTCGGGCGTGAGTTCCTGGATCAGGGCCGTGATGGTCGGCCAGAACATCCAGAAGCCCGCGGCGACCAGTGTATTCATCAGGTAGAGTTCCCAAATCTTCACGCGATGCTGGAAGGCGAGGATAGCGACGACCACGATGATGACAGCGCGCACGGCGTCGAGCATCATCACCAGGCGGCGGCGATCTTCGCGGTCGATGATCACGCCGGTGAAGGGAAGCATCAGCATGGCCGGCAAGGTCTGCAGAACTGCGAACGTGCCCAGCGCCATCTCCGAATGCGTGGCTTCGAGGATGTACCAGGCGACGGCGGCGGAGTTCATCCCGCTGCCTAACATGGAAATCATGTTGGCGGCGAAGACGAAACGCAGCGGACGCTGGCTGAAGATGGCGCGCATCTTTCTACTTTAGCCGAGGCCCTGGGAATCCTGCACGGAGCGAGGGATGAGCATAAACCATGTAGGGGCGAACGCCTCGTCCGCCCCCGAACGAAGCGGGTAGCGTTGCCCGACTATCGATCCGAACCTAATGGCGCTGGTCGTTCCGGGGGGCCAAGCGAGCCGGGGGCAGCAGGTGCTTGCATGCGGATGCGTTCGGCGCTAGGATGCGCGTGCTCGAAATTGCGGTCCCACTTTCGCGTATACCGGAGGCAGGCTATGCGACGCTGCAGCGGTTTGCTACTGGTTGTAGTTCTCTTCTCGTTGGGATTTTCCACCCTCGAGGCGAGCGCACAGGTCGATCGCATCACAATTGCGGCAGGTTCCGACGAAGACCACGCGCTACAGGACATCACCAGCGAGCAGGATCCGCAAAAAAAACTGGCTATGTATCAGGCGTTCGTGCAGAAATTTTCGTCCAATGCCACGGCCGTGGCGTACGGAAACTGGCAGATTTCGCAGGCGTATCAAGCGACGGGCGACTTGGACAAATCGCTCGACTATGGCGATAAGGCGCTGTCTGGGTCGCCTCACAATCTCGACATCCTTGTGTCGCTGGCCGGAGTGGCGCAGCAGGCCAAGAATAATCCCAAACTGATGGACTACGCCGCAAAAGGCGGCGAGGTTTGCCATTCTATCGGCAAGCAGCCGAAGCCGGATGGCGTCAGTGACGAAGACTTTGCCAGACAGGTGGGCGACGAAAAAACTGCCTCGCAGAGCAGTTGCGATTTTCTGGAGACCAGCGGCTTCAACGCGATCCAGACCGACACCGATGCCAAGGTGCGCATGGGCGATATCGAAAGATTCAGCGCGGCGTTTCCTGACTCGACGTTTCAGGATCCGCTGTCGAACTATGCGCTCGACGCCTTGAGCCAGTTGAAGGACAATGCGCGGCTCGTGGCCTATGCGGAGAAAACTTTGGCTGCGAATCCCAACTCGCTGTCGGCCTTGATTTTGCTGGCGAATTTCTACGGCGACGATTCGAAGCCCGGCAGCGCCGCCAAATCGATTACATATTCGCAGAAGGTAATCGAGGTGGCGAAGGCAGATGCTCCCGACGCTGACAAGTCGCGAAAGCTTTCCGCCGGAGTGGCGCACAACACGATGGGATTCGCCTATTTGAAGCAAGAGAAGACTGCCGCGGCCATTCCTGAACTCAAAAGCGCTGCCACCCTGCTGAAAGGGCAAGAGGATCAGCAGTATGCCCGGGCTCTCTACGGTCTGGGTTTCGCTTACGGCAAATTAAACAGGCTGACCGAAGCGCGGGATGTGCTCACCGAAGCGGTAAAGATTCAGAGTCCATGGCAGCCGATGTCCCAGGATCTGCTCACTAAGGTCAACACGGCGCGGGCTAAAGGGAAGTAGAAGTCGCGAGGAACAGGCAATTACTGCTGAGGTTTCAAGAGGTCTTCCGAGAGCAGTTGAGCCTTCCACGCCAGGGTGCGGGCGCGGTCGGGATCGCCCGCTGCCGCGGCGCTTTTGGATTGATCCATGAACTGGTGGATGTGATTGACCATATCCTGCTGGCCGGTGGTGAGCTTCAGTTCCGCAATTTTCTTCAGGTTCTGTTCGGTCGACGCGAGCATTTGGTTGGTATTGTCTCGTTCGTGCGACGTCTGGACTCCACCCGTGGCGCCGCCCAATTGAATGCTCGGCTCAGAGGTTCCGCCGTGGCGCACGACGATCTTCGTGGGCGGGCAATTCGTCGGAGCATTCGCCGCATTCGGAGCCGCAAGGTTTCCTGTGGCTGGGTCTGCCGGAGCGGAAGTGGCAGGGTCGCAGGTTGCCTGAACCGATTTCTTCTTATGCCGGCGTCGCCGAACCGGCGGAGTGCTCTGTCCATTCTGGGTCGTTGGGGGTTTCGCTGTGTCAGGAGCGGCGGTGGCCGGTTTCGACTGGGTCGTTTGATCCTGTGCCGGCTGAGCGGGAGTTGCCGTCTTATCGGGCGCAGGTTGAGACGCATCCTGACGCGGATGTGCGCGCAAGGGCGTGATCGCAGGTGGCATTGCCGTCGCAACCCAGAGGATGCCGGTGCAAAGAAGTGGGGCCAGAGTCATACACAAATTTCGCATGCGGCGCAGCGTCTAAACACTCTGATTTTACGCCTTCTGCGACCAGGTTACTCTTCCAAAAGCCTCAACCACAGAGAACACAGGGCAAATCTCAAGGATTTCAGGTGTCTCTGTGTGGCTTTCCGCTGCAGGGAATTCCAGAAGCCCAGGTTCAGTCGCTGTGGCTCGCCGTTCCTCCCACATATTCAGGGCTGGATTCGCCAGCAGGCCCCGCGGCCGGAATGTGGAAGCGGAATGTGGTTCCGACCGGCGGCGCCGATTCAAATTCCACCGAACCGTAATGCCACTGCAGAATCTGATAGGTCTGCGCCAGGCCGATGCCGCTGCCATCTTTCTTGGTGGTGAAGTAAAGCTCGAAAACTTTGTCCTGAGCGTCCTGCGGAATTCCGCCGCCCTGATCGCTTACCTCTGCGAGGATGACGTCGTCTTCGCGGCGCGCTGAAATGGTCAGTGTGCCTCCGCCGGGCATCGCTTGCACTCCGTTGATTACGACGTTGAGGATGGCCTGCTTCATCAGGTCGGTGTCAGCCTTCACCGGCAGCGGTTGCGCGGGCAAGTGCCGTTCGATGGTGACGCCGTGCTGCTCAGCCTCCGGAGCAGCCAGTTGGGCGACGTCTTCCAGAAGCGAACGCATGTCGGCTTCTTCGAGATGAAGATCGCGAGGGCGGGTGAAATCGACGAGTGTTTGTACAACGCGGTCGAGTCGGCGAATTTCGCTGTCGATGATGTCCATGTGCCGCACAGTGTCCGGTTCCTGCTGGGTGTGTTCCTGTTGAATCAGTTTGTTGCGCAGCAGTTGCAGGTGCAGCACGATGGCGTTGATCGGATTCTTCACTTCATGAGCGACACCGCGGGTGAGACGTCCGCTGGCCGACAGGCGGCGCGACATTTCAATTTCATCGCCAATGCGGCGTACGGACTCCGAATCGCGCATGATCAACAGGGCGCCGATCTGTGAAGTTTTCTCCTGCACAAAATCGAGGGAGACCTGCACGCGCTTTCCCGCGGCGGCTCCAAACTCGCGCTGTGACATTGGACGGCGCCGCTCGAAAGCGTCGAGCAAAGCCGCACCCAGGCGGGAGTGCCGGTCAAAAACCTCCTGGACGGTGTGGCCCAGCAGATCGGCGCGAGGGCGTCCGAGAAAAGCCTCGACGGGAGCACTTACCAGCACGACGCGCGAATCGCGGGCAAAGAGCATCAGGCCGTCCTGCAACTTCGACATGAGCTGGTCCACGTTGTCTTTGAGGGCCGAAAAGATTTCCTTGCTGTCGCGAATCTGACGTCCCAGGTTGGCGATCTTAAGAGTGACTAAACCGAACTCGTCATGATCGGATTCGTGACCGGAAAGCGCATCCGCGTCGCCAGCCGTCACGCTGTCGAGATTGCGGTTGATTTGGCGCAGCGGGCCCAGCGCTAGGTTGGAAATCCCTGCGGCCAGAAGTAAGGCTGCAAATATCGAAGCTACGGAAAAATAAACCGCCTTCGTGACCCGCTCTTCGAGTTCCTTCTGCAGAAAAGCTGTTTGCACCCCGATGCGGATTGTTCCAAAGGGGGAGCCGCTTAACTGCAGGGGATAAGTCACGTCGTACACCGTTGCCGGGCTGTAGATCAAGCGGAGTTGATCGCGGGGACGGGCAGCTACGATCTGCTGAAATTCTGGCCGCCGGGGAACGGCTTTTCCGACCATGCCGGCATTGGTGTGCAGCAACGCCTTGCCGTTTGTGTCGACGATGGTGACGTCGTAGATGAAGCTCCAGTCACCGGGATCCGATTGCAGCAGGTTGTTGAGGTCGACGTCGGTTTGTACATAATCCGACAGAGCGCGGCGCAGGGCAGCGTCATCGCTGGTATTAAGCCGCGTGCTGGTGAAGTCGGGCACTGCGTTGGATGCGGCATACGCCAACTGGTGAGTTAGATTCGTCGCGCTCTCATAAATGTTGGTGATGCGCAGGCGAAGAATCTGGGAGATGTACAGGTAAGAGAAGGCAGTCATCATCGCCGTCACCATGAAGGTGATGACGAGGACGATGATGGTTTTTCGTCGCATGTTGCAGAAATGAATGCCGGCGTCTCAGGCGGGTCCGTCGAAGCCTCAGGTACTGGACACTTCCTCCTTGCCGTTGGCTGCTTCCGCGGCGGCGCTGCCGTATTCTTTCAATTTGTTGTGCAGGGTCTTGAGACTGATGCCGAGAATCTCCGCGGCTCGCGTTTTGTTGTTGCTGGTGGCCTCGAGCGTTTTGAGGATCAACATCTTTTCGGCTTCTTCCACTGTCGTACCGACGCCAAGGCGCACTGCATCGGGATCGTTGGCGGCGGTGCGAAGCGAAACCTGGCCAAATCCCGGCGGCAGGTGCTTGGTCTCGATCATCCCCGTATCGCAGACGATGACGGCGCGCTCGATGGTGTTGCGCAACTCGCGTACATTGCCCGGCCACGAATAGTTGTTGAACTGGTTCAGCACGGCCTCACTGAGCGCGTTGACCTTGCGACCGTGCTTGTTACTCATCTCGATCAGGAGCAGTTGCACCAGGGCGGCGATGTCTTCCTTGTGTTCGCGCAACGGCGGCATGTGAATGTTAAATACGTTGAGCCGGTAGTAGAGATCGCTGCGCAACTCTCCGCGCGCGACAGCTTCGTCGGGAACTTTATTAGTGGCCGCCAGCACTCGCACATCCACGGCAGTTTCGACCTTGCTTCCCAGTCGGCGAAGTTTTCGGTCTTCCAGGACGCGTAGCAGTTTGGCCTGCGTGCCAATCGGCATCTCTCCAATCTCATCAAGTAGCAGCGTGCCGCCTTCGGCGAGTTCGAAGCAACCGGTACGGCGTTCCAACGCGCCGGTAAACGATCCTTTTTCGTGGCCGAAGATTTCGCTTTCCATCAGGGTTTCAGGAATCGCAGCGCAGTTGATGGCGACGAAGGCGCGATCTTTCCGCGGACTGAGTTCGTGGATGGTGCGCGCCACCAGTTCTTTTCCCGTGCCGCTGGCTCCCGTGATAAGCACCGATGCTGTGCTGGGTGCAACCATCTCGATCAGCCGGAAAATCTCCTGCATCTTCTTGGATGCGCCGCTGAGTCTTCCCAGCGAACCGGTGTCGCGCAGTCGTCGACGCGTGGCTTCCAGTTCGGCACGAGTGCCCAGCAGAGCCGAGGCGTTTGACAGAATTGTGCGCAAGCGGTTGGTGTCGATGGGCTTGGTGATGTAGTCGTAGGCTCCCATCCGCATGGCCTGCACCGCGCTGTCGATGGTGCCCTGTGCCGTGACCAGGATCACGGCGATGGTTTGGGCCTGCTCGGCAAGCTGTCCCAGCAGCTCGAGCCCGCCCATGCGGGGCATTTTCAGATCGGTGATCACGATGGAAGGCGACCATTGCGTCGCCTTCTGCAGCCCCTCGGCCCCATCGCAGCCCGTTTCTACGCGGTAACCCCAAGAGGTCACGATTTCCGCTAATCCGGAACGCTCGTTCTCCTCATCCTCGACGATCAACACTTTTTCATGACTCATTCGTGGTTTGCTCTGGCGCGCCTGGTCCCTCGTGCAGTCCGGAAGACTGGCGGGCTACCGGGACAGTATCGCAGTCTCCACGATACGCGGCGGACTTCGTAACCGGCAAGGTCCGCGCCCGCTTAGCCGGACGTTTCAATTTGAGACGAAAGGCTACTAAGTATTGCCTGGAGCAGTAGTTTCTGCGACACGCTTACTTTCGCTTTAAGCGGCATTGGGGTAGAATTTTTAGTTCCCTGGGTTCGTGTCATTTTTTTGTCTGTACATATTTCACCGCCGGGCTTTCGTTCACGCAAGCGCCGGGGACCAAACACGCTATTGGAGGATTCCTATGTCACTTTGTTGCAACGCACGCGGAAACCGCCTGCCGATCTCAGCGCTTTTCGCGATGTTTGTATTGGTTGTTATGTCCACTCCTGTGTGGGCGCAGAGCGATTCCACCCCAAAATTTGATGTGTTCGCGGGATATCAATGGATGCATCCCGGGGCCACGGTTCCGCTCAGCACCGGTGATCCCGAAAATCCCACGCCGTTCCAGCTTCCCGACATGTCCAAGGGAATCGGCGGTGCCTTCACATATAACTTTGATCAGCACTGGGGTTTGGAAACTGATTTCGGATACAGCCGTGATACGCCGTCCTCCTCTTCGGAGTGGACGGCTTCGTTCGGTCCCCGTTTTATGTGGCGCACCGATACCGCAAATTTTTTCCTGCATGCGTTGGGCGGCTTCAATCGCGTCGGCTTTGACGGAGGAGGCTCTACCGGGATCATTAGCAACAACGGCATCGGAGCGGTCCTCGGCGGCGGGATGGATCTTCCGCTAACCAAGCAGATCGCGTGGCGGCTGTTTCAGGTTGATTATGTTTGGACGCGGCACAATTACGCGGATATCGCGGCCCTCGACCTGCCCAATTTGAGACGCCCGACGTTCGAGGGTATCCGGCTGCGCACTGGCATTGTGTACAGCTGGGGAGGCGCTCCGGCGGTGCTGCCGGCCGCGAGTTGCTCAGTACAGCCGAGCGAGGTCCTGGTCGGAGAGCCGATTACCGCCACGGTCAGCGCGAGCAATTTCAATCCTAAGCACACCGTTACATACAGCTGGGCCGGCAACGGCGGCACTGTGACCGGAAAAGATACGACCGCCAGCATTGACACCGCGAACGCGCCTCCCGGGAGCTATGCGGTTACGGCACATGTAACGGATCCGAAGGCGAACAAGAATAACGAAGCCAGTTGCTCGGCGAACTACACCATCAAGCCGCTGCCGCCGAAAAATCCGCCGACCATGTCATTGTCTGCGAGCCCGAGCAATGTCGTTGCGGGCGGGACTGTAAATCTATCAGCATCGTGCACCAGCCCTGACAGCGTTCCGGTTTCGGTTGCCAACTGGACTTCCACCGCCGGCTCAGTTTCCGGCAGCGGATCCTCCGCGACCCTGACCACTGCTGGAGTTCCAGCCGGCTCCCTCACTGTAGGCGCGTCCTGCACGGACTCGCGCGGCCTGACGGGACAAGCCTCGACTCAGGTTATGGTCGAAAACCCGCCGCCACCGCCGGTCAATCCCGAGATCGTGCGCCTGGAAGCGCGGCTCTCGTTACACAGCGTTTACTTCGTCACCGACTACCCGAAGGTGGCGAATCCCAAAGGTGGTCTGCTCCCGAGCCAACAGAAGACGTTGATCGCTCTGGCTGCTGACTTTAAGACGTACCTCCAAAGCAAACCGGATGCGCACTTGATCCTCGGAGGCCACGCCGATCACCGTGGTTCCGTCGAATATAACCAGGCACTCTCCGAACGCCGCGTGGACCGAACTAAGACCTTTCTGGTCGAACAGGGCGTTCCCGAGGCCAACATCGAAGTTAAGGCGTTTGGCAAGGAACAAAACCTGACCGATGACGATGTGAAAGGTGAGGTGGCGACTAACACCGAGCTGACTTCAGAAGAGAAGGCGAGGGTACTCAGCCACATCGCGACCATCAGGATGGCGAGCAATCGCCGGGTGGATGTTACGTTGAGCACGACGGGCCAGACTTCGGTTCGCCAGTTTCCGTTCAACGCAGAAGATGCTTTGACGCTGATCGGCGGCCGGGAGGGCGAGCGGAAGACCGCGAAGCCTGCGGCAAAGAAACCCATGAAGAAGAAGCAGTAACGCCGACAGCCGTAAGTCACGCGGAGAGCGGTTTTACCGCTCTCCGCTTTTTTCTGCTTTGAATTGTTCCGGCAGTCTCGAAAGAAATCGTTCCGACGATTTTCAAACCCTTCGTTCTCCTGAAGGTTCATTCGGGCCGACCCGCAGTTCCATCCCGGTTCCGGAAGAATCTACACGTACGCCACGAAAGTGCCGTTCCCAAGCGATTGATTCCATGCCACCATGTCTGGTATTCGGGTTGCCACTTCCTGGCCGGGTGGCTAAAGGCGACGATGTCTCTAATGAGGGTTTTCACCTGGCCCAGGCGTCGAGCAGCGTGGCTGCTCCTGTTGGCCATGCTTGCCGTTTCCTGTTCCCGCCCCTCCATTTCACGCCCAGAGGATTCTGCGCAAGCTGATCAAGGTCAGGCCCCTTTCCAGAATCCTGCGAGTGCATCGGGCAACTCTGCTCGCGAGGTGTCGCAGGCCGGGCAAAGTAAGGGCCCGAAGGCGGACGCTCTCCCATTTCGCGACGCGCAGGATCTTCCCGCCGGAACGTTGCTTACGGTTCGGCTGAAAGATGCCATATCCTCAGATTATTCCGCGGAAAGCCAGACTTTCGGGGCGGTGGTCGACGAGCCCATACGGGTGGAGGGTACGACTCTGCTGCCGCGAGGTATCGGCGTAGTCGGCCGTGTGGAGTCCGCGCATACGTCCGAGTTGAAACATGACCGGAGCTATATCCGGTTGACACTCGATGCCATCGATTTCGACGGCCGCCAGCTTCCAGTTCAGACCTCCAGCCTCTTCGTGCATGGAAATGCCCCTCAAACGACTGCTTCCAATGGCGAGAACTCCTCGCAAGTCATTCATTTGGAGAGTGGTAGACGGCTTACCTTCCGGCTGACCGAGCCGGTTTCGATCGCCAGCGTCCCCCTGCCAAGCCGCTGACTCCGATAATTCTACCGGAGTTTTCCACAGAAAATTTTCCCGTTTCAGTGACGAGCGTCCTAAGTGAAAACAGGGGCGGTTCTCTATAGTTCGTTTGGGGGCATGAAGACCGAGGGCGGAAGAGCAGCTTTTCCCGATTCGGGAAAACTAAAGGCTCGCCAGCCCCGTTGCCAGGTTCCTTGTGGGAACGATTCCGTTCAGAGTATCTGTATGAGCGCTGCCGCAGCATATCCGTGGATACCGCCCGACACCGGGGCAGAGGCGAAGGACGAATCGCGGCACTCGCTTGAGATTGAGCAGCGGCTGCGTCAAGCCGAGAAGCTGGAGGCCGTCGGCCGTCTGGCTGGAGGAGTGGCCCACGACTTCAACAATGTTCTGACCGGCATTTTGCTGTACTGCGACCTGCTGCTGGCCAGCTTCGACGCGGGGCAGGGAATCCGCAAGTATGCCGAGGAAATCCGAAGCGCCGGAATTCAGGCTGCGGGGCTGGTCCAGCAGTTGCTGGCGGTCGCGCGTCCGAGAACTTTAGACCCAGGCCTGCTCTCACTTAACGAAATCATCGGAGGCATGAGCAACCTGCTGGCGCGGCTGATCGGAGAAAACATCGGGCTGAAGTTTGATCTGGACCCAGAGCTGGGTTTGGTCAAAATGGATCCGACGCAGGCCCAGCAGGTTCTGCTTAATCTGGTGCTCAACGCGCGCGATGCCATGCCTGGCGGCGGCGAGATCAGGGTCGAAACCAGCAACTGCCGGATGCAGATTCTCGCAGAGCGGCAGATCGAAGAGCAGCCTGGAATCGTGATCCCGGTATCGCTACCGTGCGCGCTGTTCGTCGTCGGAGACAACGGAAGCGGAATGCAGCCCGAGACCCGCGCTCATCTTTTTGAAGCTTTCTACACGACCAAGTCAGACGGCCGGGGCACGGGGCTCGGATTGGCGACCGTCTACGAGATCGTGACCAGAAACGGAGGTTTGATTCACGTGGCCAGCGCGCCCGGTTGCGGCGCGCGGGTCAGCGTGCTTCTGCCACTGGTTCCCAACGGCCTTTCAAAATCCCAGCCTGTTATTGATACGCAGCCAGAAACGAACGAGGGGGCAATTCCCGATTTGAAGAGGACTAAAACGCCATGACGTCTGCCACGATGACTCCGATGTTCACCGCACCCCAACTTCAACCTGCGAATTTTCTCAACCTTCTGATTGTGGATGACGAGAGACAAATTCGCGAAGCCTGCCGCGAAATTGCGCAGTCGCTTGGATTCAGCGCCATCGTGGCGGATTCGGCAGAACACGCCTACCGGCTTCTCGAAACGCAGAATGTGGACGTCGCCCTGCTCGACCTGCGTCTGCCCGGTGCGGGTGGGTTGGACGCGCTGCGCCGCATCAAGGAGCGGCGGCCCGAGGCCATCGTCGTCGTGGTGACCGGCTACGGAACGGTGCAGTCCGCCGTCCAGGCCATGAAGCACGGCGCTTATGACTATGTGACGAAGCCTTTCAGCCTCGACGAGCTGAAATTGTTGCTGGAGCGCGTCGCCAGCCACTTAAAGCTGAAGTCGGAGAATCGCATGCTCCGCGAGAAAGTGAAATCCAAACAGGGATTCGGCGGCATTGTTGGCCGTGCTCCGGAGATGGAGAAGCTTTACCGCATCATCGCCAAGGCGGCGAATAGCGCGCATCCCGTACTGATTCTCGGCGAAAGCGGCACGGGCAAAGAAATCGTGGCGCGCTCCATTCACTACACCGGCCCGTTTCGCGACAAGCCCTTCATCCCGGTGGATTGTGGTTCGCTGGTGCCGACGCTGATCGAAAGCGAACTGTTCGGGTACGTCAAAGGGGCGTTCACGGGAGCCAATCAGGCCAAGGACGGGCTCATGGCCATCGCCGAGGGGGGGACAATTTTCCTCGACGAGGTCGGAGAACTTCCGGTTGATCTGCAGGCGAAGATGCTGCGGGCAATTCAGGAAAAAGAGATCCGCCCGGTGGGCAGCACGCGCCGCATTCCGATCAATGTACGCATTCTGGCTGCCACCAACCGCGATTTGGAGCAGGCCGTCATGCAGGGCACATTCCGGCGCGATCTATACTTTCGGCTCAATGTGCTCAGCCTGCGTATTCCCGCCCTGCGGGAGCGCCGCCAGGACATCCCACTGTTAATCGCGCACTTCCTGGACCGGACGTCGCGAACCTCGGGGCACGAGAAACTGCTGAGCGACGAAGCTCTGAAAGCGATGCTGGCCTATGACTGGCCGGGTAACGTGCGCGAACTGGAGAACTGTCTGGAGCGAACCTTCGCCTTTACCAGCGGCCCACTCATCCATACCACCGATCTGCCACGGGAGATCGCTAAGCTGCAGGGACCAGAATCCTTGCCTGGGGAGAACGGGAACCGCGCGAAAATCATCCCGATGGCGGAATTGGAGAGACAGACAATCTTGAATGCGATTGCGGAACTGAACGGGGACAAACTGCAGGCGGCGCGCCTTTTGGGCATCGGCAAGACTACGCTCTATCGCAAGCTGAAGGACTACGCATTGGGAGCGTGCCCGCCTTGAGGTTTGGATGTTGATCTTCTGTTTTGAACCTGCGGGAAGGGATCGAGTTCCGCAGCGGGAAATGTCTTGGGACGCGATTCTATTAAGCGCTTTGTATTCAGCGCCCAATGGCGTGGTGCGAGACGTGCTTATTGAAATGCATGATTCTACTAACGACACCTTCAGCGCGCGGCCAACAGTGTGCCGAATCCTTGCAAATCGCGACTGGTGAGGAAACTCACTGGGCGCAAAATCCACAGGAGGCGGCTACCCGCCTGCGCGAACAAACCTATACCGCCGCGGTAATCGACCAGTTTCTGCTCGAAACCGAACCCGAAGAGGGCGATCAGATGATCGAGCATTTGGGCATGGCATTTCCCGTCTACATCAATTTTGCGGTGACGGGCATTGACCGTCTGGTGCGGGAGGTGCGTTCGGCCCTGCATCGCCGCGCGCGCGAAGAATCGGTCGCTCGTCGCGCGGTGGTGGCGCAAATGCGTAGCGGGATGAGTGAGACGCTTACGGCCCTGCTTCTTTCCTGCGAGCTAGCCATGTCGGTGCCCGACCTTCCTGATCCCGCGATCGAAAAGATTCGCGATATCAATAATTTGCTGCGAGAACTTAGGATTCATTTGCAAGTGAGCTGATTGAGGGGCGCAGCCTAACGCTGTGGCGCCACCTAGGCGGACGAGGGCATCCGCCCGGACCATTTGTTGGAGATTCTCGAAATTCCTTTCCCGGCTGTCTTCTTTCCCACTAGAATGTACCGGTTGGCAGGTGGGATGCCCGGCCCATAGCGGCGTCTCGGTGTTTTCCGGAGGTTCTGTGCACGTCTTGGTTGCAGCCGACACGCTGTCGGGATCATGGACCTATACCCGCGAACTGGTCACAGGACTAGTCACGCGCGGCGTACAGGTCACGCTGGTCTCCCTCGGCGAGATTCCGCTTCCCGATCAAACATCGTGGATGGATCACCTGCACGGCCTCGACTATCGGCCAACGGCGTTTCGCCTGGAGTGGATGCAGGAGGCGGAGGAAGATCTGCCGGAGTCGTCCGCTTTTCTGGCGGCGCTGGTCCGCGAATTACAACCGGACGTTTTGCACTTCAACCAGTTCTGCTACGGCGATCTTGCGGTTGACGTGCCGCGGGTGGTCATGGCTCATGGCGATCTGATCACCTGGCGGGAAGCGGTGCCGGATCGGACGTCTCGGTCGGCGGGCTCAATGACGCTGGTATCGCGACCGGGTGCAGCGCGGCATCGCCGCGGCCGATGCGGTGGTCGCCCCGTCGGCATGGATGCTCGAACGTATTTCTGTTTGCTACGGGCGCCCGCGGCGGGCGGAAGTGATATATCCCGGGCGCAATCCAATTTTCTTCAATCCCTACGTCAGCAAAGACGATTGCGTGCTGACCGTTGGCCGGTTGGTCGATGCCGGCAAGCAAGTCACACTCCTGACCCAGCATCCACATCCCATTCCGGTGTGCATTGTGGGCGCGGAGCAAACTGTGCCCATGCCGCGCATTCCGATTCGCGCCGACGTGAAGGTTGCGACGGAAGAAACATCGGTCGCGATTCGCGGCGCGCAGACCGAAGCGCAACTGCGCGCGCTCTATAGCAGGGCATCGATCTATGCAGCCACTGCGCGGTACGAGCCACTGGGCATGCCGGCACTCGAAGCCGCATTCTCGCGCTGCGCGATCGTGGCCAACGATATCCCGAGTTTCCGCGAGATTTGGGGAGATGCGGCGCTGTATTTCCGCACCAACGATGCCGCCAGCCTCGCCACGTGCATTCAGGCTGCTGAGCGATGACCGCGCTATGCGCCATGCCTACGCCGAACTGGCCTACGCGCGCGCGCGAGAACGTTTTACCACCAAGCGCATGATTGACGATTACCTGCAGCTGTTCCGCAGTCTGGTTTCGGCTAAGACGCTTGCCGCATAGCGACCTGAAGACCTACAGAACCCAAGGAATGTAACGAAGCACGCGGAGAAATCGCCTGCAACATCTTCTGTGCTGGCGGCAAGACGCAGCCACTGAGTTTTCTACGGAAGCCTCAATGCCCTGAGACCATTCGATCGTACAACAAGACGATCCAGCACCGACGGGCCGTCGTGCGAGACACACGCCTCTGCGTGGTGATATCTTCTTAGGCTTACTAGAAACTGGTAAGGTTTACTTGTGGAATTCAAAAGGAGTGTTCATGGCACAGGTCAAAATTACGGTGCGGCCGAACGGCCCATATCGCGTCGAGGCTCCGGAAGGCACTATCGAGTTAGTGGACGTCAACGGCAATCAGTTCGATCTCACAGGTAAACCTGCATTTTCGCTGTGTCGCTGTGGAGGGTCTGTCAATAAGCCATTCTGCGATGGAACGCACAGCAAGATCGGCTTTCAGGGTGCGGAACTGGCGGTAAAGAAAACTGAAGGTGGATCGTAGTCTTACGGCGGAGGACATTGTGTACGACTCACGCGACCGCGAACTCGGAATGCATCGCGGCATCACCCGCCGCGATTTCATCAACGGCGTGGCGATGACTGCGGGCGCGGCAGTGATGCCCTGGCAACTGCTCGCTGGTGATGAATCCGCGGCTCCGGAGAAATCGCCAGCATCTTATCCACCCGCGCTGACCGGGATGAGAGGCAGCCATCCAGGCTCGTTCGATGCCGCCCATAGCCTGCGCGACGGAACTTTCTGGGATTCGGCGGGCAAGCCCGAAGATACCGGTGAGACCTACGACCTGATCGTCGTTGGCGGTGGCATCAGCGGTCTGGCGGCCGCTCATTTTTACCGCAAGGTCGCGGGTGCAAACTCGCGCATCCTGATCCTCGACAACCATGACGACTTTGGCGGACACGCCAAGCGCAACGAGTTTCGTGTGAACAACTCTTTCCGCCTGGGTTTCGGCGGGACGTTCTCGATCGAGAGTCCGGCTCCCTACAGTGCCATCGCCAGGGGCGTGATTGAAGAGCTGGGAATCGATGTTCCGGCATACTCGAAATACGTCGACAAGCGCCTCTATCGCTCTCTCGGACTGCATCCCAAAATTTTCTTCGACAAGGAAACATTTGGAGCGGACAAACTTGTTATCAATCCAATCTCGCGCGACGGCGGCGAGAGCGAGGACCCAGCACAATCCTCGAAGGACTTGTTGAAGAAATTCCTGGCCGAGGCTCCGCATCGCCGACCAGGCCAAGCGCGACTTCGTAGCGGCTCTCCGAGGAACCGAAAGACTATTTTCCCGGCCTGACTTCAGATCAGAAAAAAGTGAAGCTTGCGCGCATCAGCTATGCCAACTACCTGAAGGATGTTGCCGGCGTTCATGAAGATATTGTGAAGATATATCAGGCCCTGCCGCATGGATTATTTGGCGTCGGCATCGATGCCGTTTCCGCGCAGGATGCCTGGGGATTTGACCTGCCCGGCTTCGACGGCTTGAAGCTTGATCCGACGCCCGGTAAGGGCATGAACCGCGACGCGATTCCCAACGAAGAAGCGGAGAAATACTTCTTTCACTTTCCCGACGGCAACGCGTCCATTGCACGCCTGCTGGTCCGCAGGTTGATTCCGGACGCTATTCCGGGGAATTCAATGCCAGACGTCATTCTGGCCAAAGCGAACTATGCGAAGCTTGACGAAGCTGGTTCGGCGGTGCGTATTCGCTTGAACAGTACGGCCGTCCGGGTCAGGCATCTTGGGGATGCGGCGAGCGCAAAGGAAGTCGAGGTCAGCTACGCTCGCGGCGGCAAAGTGTACACGGCCAAAGCGAAGAACACGATTCTGGCGTGCTGGCACGTTGTGATTCCGTACATCTGTGAGGAGCTTCCTGCGAAGCAGAAGGAAGCGCTAGCGTCGGCGCAGAAAGTTCCACTGCTCTACACCAATGTGGCACTACGCAACTGGACGTCGTTCCAGAGGCTGGGCGTCAATTCCGTCTACGCTCCCGGGATGTACCACAGTGGTATGAACCTCGACTTGCCCGTCAGCATTGGCGGGTATGAATGCGCGCGCAAGCCGGAAGAGCCGATCGTGGTGCACATGATGAAGGCCGCGTGCCATCCTGGATTCCCGGCGCGCGATCAGCATCGCATGGGGCGCATGGAACTCTTCAGCACGACATTCGAAGATATGGAGCGGCAGATTCGCGATCAATTGGTGCGGACATTGGGTGCAGGAGGGTTCGATCCGGCGCGCGATATCGAAGCCATCACCGTCAATCGCTGGCCACACGGCTATGCCTACGAATACAACTCGCTGTTCGACTCGTTCTGGCTTGAAGGCGGAGTCACGCCGTGCGAGATCGCGCGCAAGCTCCTTACGGCCGAATCGCGATCGCGAATGCCGACGCTGGCGCTTACGCCTACACCGACGAAGCCATCAACCAGGCTTATCGCGCTGTGGGGGAACTCACGAAAGCCGGTTGAAGCGATTCTTCCATCGCATTACTACGGATTTATCGTTGACGTGAGTTCTTGAGTTCGGCAGCGCGCTTCGCGGCGTCCTGTGCCTGCTGCGTCATGCCTTTGGCTTGGTAGGAATCGGCCAGAGCGGCCTCCAGATTCGAATCGTCGCCATTCTTTTCTTTTTCCTTCAGATAGGCGGCAATGGCTTCGTCATACATTTTGAGTTGAGCGTAGGAGCGGCCCATTTCGTAGTAGACACCAGCAGATTGCGGACCAAGATCGGCCGCGGTCTTGAATTCCTGAATGGCTTCCTGGTGTTTCGCCTCTTCCGCCAGTGCGAGGCCTACGCCGAAATGCGCATCAGCGTTTTTTGTATCCTGCGTCAGAATCTGCGCGAACGCCGCTTTCGCTTCTTCGGGTTGTTTATCGGTTAGATAAACCATGCCGAGGTTGAGACCGGCGTCGGTGTTTTGCGGCTGCAGTTCGAGGACTCGCTTGAACTCTGTTTCGGCTTCAGAGAGCAGGCCCTGCCCAAAATATGCCCGCGCCAGTTCCTCATGTGCTTCCACGGACTTTGGTTGCTTCCGGACGAGCGCCTGCAATTGCGTGATGCGATCTTCGCCACTCTCGGAGAGCGATTGGAAGGATCGCGCCATGCGCATCGGCCCGCCGCGCCACTGCGCTACCCCGCACGTGGCTCCCAGCACCAATAAAGCTCCGACAGCAACAACACCAGCCCGGCGCAGTGGAGCATCGGGCTCCGGGGCGGCGCGCGCAATCAGTGCCCCGAGAATCAATCCGGTCACGAGTCCGCCGGCGTGTGCGGCATTGTCGACACCGGAAAACATGCTTCCGAACAGGACGTTGAACCCGACAAAAAAGATGAGACTTCTGAGCGTCCCGCCAATCGCAGCGCGCGGAAGCGAAAACTCACCTAGGTAAAACGAAGCGATGAGTGCGCCCGCGAGGCCAAAGATGGCCCCCGATGCGCCGACGCTGAAGACGTTCGGATTCCATCCCAGGCTGGCTACACCCGCGCCGACGCCGGTGATGAAGTAAACCGCGGCGAAGGTCCACCGTCCATAAAGCGACTCGCAGAGTTGGCCCAGATCCCACAGACACCACATGTTGAAGGCGATATGCATGATGCCGCCATGAAGAAACATGTAGGTGAATAACCGCCAATAATCACCCGACAAGGTCAGAGGGCCGTAGTTAGCGCCAAAGGGTATGAGGATCTGCCCAGGAAAGTCTAAGACTGTGCCACTTGCGAGGGCCATGGCGAGGAAGACCGCAACATTTGCTCCAAACAAAACATGGGTGAGAGTGATACTGGACTCGCTGCGGCGCACCCACGGAGCTGGCAGCACGATCTGTTTCGCATCGTCACCCTCTTCGCCGCGCTGCGCAGCTTCATGCTGCACGCACCATTGGCAGATCTTTTTGCCGAAGGTAAGCGGAGGAAGTTGGCGTCCGCATTTAACGCAATTTGCCATGGGTTCTTAAAAGAGTATCAGTACCGGGATAACTTTTGGGAGCACAGGGCTGCGGAGAAAAGGGCCGGAATTTCGAGGAAAGACCGGGAAGGGCACGGCCTTAGCCGTACCGCATAAAGTCGCTAGGAATAAGGAGATCCAGCCCCAGAGGGATACGAGCCGTTCAGTGAATCGTCTTAGTCTTGCGCGACATGTAGTCCATCAGCAAGTATTGGCCTAGTGTGTAGGGCGTAGTGAAGTAGGCTTTGCCGCGGCACATCTCCGTGACTTTTTGCACGAACTGCACAAGGCCGTAGTCGGAGGCAAGCATGAAAGTGTTGATCAGCACGCCTGCGCGCTTGCACTTCGAAACCTCTTCCAGCGTCTGGCTTACCACCAGCGGATCGAGGCCGAAGGCGTTCTTGTAGATTCGTCCATCGTCTAGCGTGAGCGCGGAGGGCTTGCCGTCGGTGATCATTACGATCTGCTTCATGTCTTTTCTTTGCCGCTGCAGAATTCTTTGCGCCAGGCGCAGGCCTTCGCGTGTGTTGGTGTAGTACGGGCCGACTTTCACGCGAGCCAACTGCGAGAGCGGAACCTCTTCCGCCGAGTCGTGAAACAGAACCAGCGACAACGAGTCGCCGGGATACTGAGTGCGAATCAGATGAGACAGTGCCATGGCAACTTTCTTTGCCGGCGTGAAGCGGTCTTCGCCATAGAGAATCATCGAGTGCGAGCAATCGAGCATGAGGACCGTGGCGCACAATGACTGGTATTCGCACTGATGAACCTGCAGGTCCGAATATTCGATGTTCAGCGGAACTGTAAGCCCTTCACGCTGGATCGCGCTCGAGAGCGTCGCCGTGATGTCAAGATTCAGCGTGTCGCCAAACTCATAGGTTTTGGAAGATCCGCTGGCCTCGATGCCGGTCGCGAGGTCGCGTGTGTCGTGGCGTCCGAAGCTCGACTTGCCGAGCGAACCGAGCAGATTGCGCAGAGACTTGAAGCCGAGGAAGTCGAGACTCTTGTCTGTTATTTCGAATTTCGCCTGCTGGGCCTCCCCCCCTTGTCCGCCAACGCTCGATTGTCGCGCCGGGTCGGGTGGCTCGTCGATCGAGATGTAGTCTTCCTGTTGCATCCGCTCGATGAGCTTTTCGATCAGTTCGTCGAGTTGGCCGTTCATCGCCATCTCGAGCATGCGCTCGCGCATCTCTTCATCAAACTGATCGCTATCCATCAACGCCTGCTCGATCGCGGCTCGAAGTTCATCGAGTGTGCGCTCTCCCTCGAGCATCTCGTGCCACATGTCGCTCTGAAAGCCGCTCTGCAGCAGGTAGTCGGAGAGAGCGCCGAGCAGGTCCTCAAGGCTCATTTCGCCTGCGGGATCGGGTACGTATTTGGAGTAGCGGATGCGTTTCATGAAACCGTCGCTGATCGTTATTCGTTCGTAGTTGGGACTCTGGCCGAGGCTAATGGCAAACAACCAACGACTAGTGACCAACGACCGCCTTAATTAAACTGCCTTCTCTGCCGGTAAGGCTTTTCGTCCGGTTCAAAATTCTTCTCGCGTGCCGGTTCTTGCTTTTTCTCGCCGGCTTTGAATATTCGTTCTTCGCTGCGGCCGATGCGTTTGTGCGCGTGCAGGCCTTCCAGGATAAACTCCGCCGCCGACACCTGCTGCTCCGGACTGTCTTTCTGCGAAATTCCGAGCGGGCCAAGTTTGTCGATCAGTCCCTGAATTTCTTTCAGATTCTCCAGCGCCTCGACCGCAGGGACCGAATCTGACAGCTGAATCTCGCCTCCCAGATCAAACCACTGCACGATATGCTGCACGTTGGCGCCGGTGAAATATTCATCGTAAGTTTTCGCAATCGCCGCGCGGATCAGTTCGCGCCCCACATAGTCGGCACCTTTCATCTCGCCCTCGTACTCGAGTTCGAGTTTGCCGGTGATCGCCGGGAGCGCTGCGTAGACGTCGCTAATGCGGGGTACGACCAGCTTCTCGTTGTTGCGAAAGCCTCGGCGTTCAGCATTAGAAACTACGTTTTCCATCGCGCTGATGGGCAGGCGCTGGCTCACACCGGATCGCTTGTCGATTTTTTTGTCTTCGCGCGCGGCGAAGGCAATGCGCTCGATCACTTCCTGGACATAGTTCGGCAGGTGGAGTGGATGTCCATTGCGCTTCGTCCATGATTCCTGCGCCGTGATCGTTATCCCCTCTTCGACTGTAGCGGGATAGTGGGTTCGGATCTCCGATCCGATGCGGTCTTTCAGTGGAGTGATGATCTTGCCGCGCGCCGTGTAGTCTTCGGGATTTGCGCTGAACACCAGGGCCACGTCCAGCGGCAGACGGATGGGGTATCCCTTAATTTGCACGTCGCCTTCCTGCATGATGTTGAACAGGCCGACTTGAATTTTGCCTGCGAGATCAGGCAGTTCGTTGATGGCAAAGATGCAACGATTCGCGCGAGGCAGAAGTCCGTAGTGAACCGTCAGTTCGCTCGACAGTTCGTGACCGCCACGCGCCGCTTTGATCGGATCGATGTCGCCAATTAAGTCAGCTATTGTGACGTCAGGAGTCGCAAGCTTCTCCACGTAACGGTCGTCCGGCGAGAGATAGGCCACGGGCGTCGCATCGCCCAGGCGCGCGACTTGTTCGCGGCAGCTCCGGCAGATGGGCGTGTAGGGATTATCGTGAATCTCGCAACCGGCAACATACGGCATATGCGGATCGAGCAGTGTCGTAAGCGCCCGCAGGATGCGGCTTTTGGCCTGGCCGCGAAGTCCCAGTAAAATAAAATTGTGCCGCGAGAGGATGGCGTTTACGATCTGCGGCACGACTGTGTCGTCATAACCCACGATGCCTGGAAATATTGGCATGTCGGCATGCTGGCGCAGGCGACCGATGAGGTTATCGCGGATCTCATCTTTTACGTGGCGCTCGCGTAAACGCTCTTCGGAAAATTCGCTGTGGCGCAGATCACCAAGAGTGCGGGGAAGACTCATGAAAGGAACTCCCAAAAAGCAAAAACAACTTCCCCTGATTATACCCGTGCCGGAGAGCGTGCGTTTCGCGCCGATTAGTGGATGTGGCCGTTGCCGCCGGTCTTCGATCGGGCACGGGCTGCGCGTCGCAGGCCAGGCAGAATGCCTTCGAAGTACGCCGCCAGCGCCTCAAGGCGTTCGTTCTCTGTGCGCATTCCCAGCAGCTTCTGCTTGAAATCGAGATCGAGCGGGAGCGAGCCGGCGAGATGAAAGGAAATCTCGGCGGGATCGGCGCCAGAAAGATCCTGCACCGCTCCAGCCAGCGTCAGAATCTCGCGGTGTAACTCGGTTGCTCGCGCGCTGTCGTCTGACCGCAAAGTCGCAGAGTCATCCGGAATCAATGCTACTTCGGCGCGAAGGAACGAACGTTCTTGATTGAGTTGCAGCACTTCAAACCGCTTACGACCCAGAGCAACCAGGTCGAGCCGTCCGTCGGGATACTGCTTTGTGATGGTCACGATTTCGGCCGTGCAGCCGATCTCGGCGATGCCTTGCTCCAATGCCTGGACCACGCCAAACGGCATACTGTTGGCCACACACTCCCCAATCATCTCTTTATAGCGCGGCTCGAAAACGTGCAGCGGCAGAGGATTGCCAGGAAACAAGACGACATCAAGCGGGAACAAGGGAAGGAGCGTAACGGTTCTCCGGAGTCGGGGTGGTCGGCCGAAACAGTCCCACGATTGTACGACATCGGGCCCGCGTGGCACCTTGACTTGCTGCCGCTCGGAGAATAAAACCCCTGCATGGAACTTGAAGGTCGAGTGGTCGTGGTTACAGGCGCTTCGATGGGCATTGGCGAGGCCATCGCGAAAGCATTTGCCGATGAAGGCGCCAGCGTAGTGCTGCTGTCGCGCGATGCCGCCCGCGCCGAAGCCGCGCGCACACGCATCGGTTGTATGGAGCGCACTGCGGCACTAGCCTGCGATGTCCGTCATCCGGAAGACATCGATCGGGTGCTTGCGCTGACACTGCATCACTTTAAGCGCGTTGACGTGTGGGTCAACAATGCGGGTCGCGGCTTAATGTATGCAGTCGCGGAACTGGAGATGCCGGCCTGCCACGACTTGTTCGAAACTAACTTCTTCGGCGCGATTTCAGCCATGCAGGCAGTGATCCCGGTCATGCGCCAGCAGGGCGGCGGTTCGATCATCAACATATCGAGTGTCGCCGGACACATTCCACTCCCGTTCCATGCTGCTTACAGCGCGACCAAGTTCGCACTCAATGCGATGGGCAAAGCAGCAGGAGTCGAACTGAAAAAAGACAACATCCATGTGCTCACGGTGTGCCCGGGATATGTGCAGACCGCATTCAGCGACAATGCCGAGCGCGGGAAAGATGTGAAGCGTGTACGGCCGGAGCGGGTGCGCGGGATCACAGCCGAACGAGTCGCCCGCGCCACTTTGCGTGGATACCTGAAGCACAAGACGGAAGTCATCGTGCCGTGGACGATGCACGTCCCGGTGAAGATTTATCAACTCTTTCCATCGGTCGTGGAACTGGCAATGAGCAGGATGGCGAAGTGAGTTTCGATCAGCCCCCGCCCAGTTCGGAGAGCAGAGCTTCCATTTCCGATTGCGCGTGGAGGTTACCCGTGCGGCGGGCGGAGGCGATGCCGTCGTGCAGCATCTTCTTTGCGTCTTCGGCGCGCTCGGCCCGCACCAGGGTTTGGGCCGCCATGAAATATCCCGCCGTGTAGTCGGCATGGTTCTCGATCAAAATTGAGAATTCGGCCAGGGCGCGATCGAAATCGCCTTGCTTGGAATACTCCATGGCGAGGCCGTAGCGGGCGAAAGCGTCCTTCGGATTCTCCGTCAGGATCTCGTTGAGTGTGGCGATGCGGTCCATAGTGTATGCAAGTGAAGCCGAGCAGTGGCCCGACCGCTTGTTCGTTTCGAGCGAAGCGAGAAACCCCTCTTGGCAGCGCATGCAAACAGCAGGTTCCTCGTCACTGCGCTCCTCGGAATGACAAGCCAAGGCGATCGGAATGACAATCCAAGGAGATCAGAATGACAAGCCAAGATTCCTCGGAATGACACGTCGAGGATCAAGACTACTACAAACGTGCTGCCGAGTAACTGGTCAGGTCGATCGTGACTGATTACAATAAGCCGTTCCCACAACTTTGAAGACTGAGAGAAATAATCCTGGCCTGCCCGTACTTCATGCCGCTTACGAAAATAGAAAATGGCGGCTGGCCACATCCTACGCGACTTCCTCTGGGCGGCGGCTGGAATGGCCACTGCACAGCGCCAGGGCACGACGGCGCTATTCCGGCACAAGATGTTCTCGAAGGTTTCTGCAATCTCGGTTATGCCGGGGGATGCAACTGGGCTCCGAGCGAACGTGCCTGGGACGCAGTGCGGTTTGCCGTTGTTGCTTCGGCCGTGGCTCAAGAGAATCGCAAGCAAAGTGGCGAATCGGCTCCGCACACAATTCTGCTGCGCTATGTTTGCGAGCGAAATCATCTGCCCGTCGAACACGGGGAACTGGAATACGCCCTGTTCACAGCGACCTGGCTGAATCGGCATGATGATCCGCGTGTTCAAAAGATGGCCGAATGTTTTCTGGAAACGTACCGACAGAAGAGAATTTGAAAAGCCGCTGGAATCCGAACATTCCATTTGCAGAGGAAAATGCCGATGACAGACCAAGCCCTTGAATCCCGCGCAGTTCGCGATTCGCAATCGGAAATGGCCGAGATCGTATTGCCCAATGACGCGAATCCTCTGAGCGCGCTGCTCGGAGGCCGCCTGATGCATTGGATCGATCTCGCCGGAGCCATGGCCGCACATCGCCACGCCCGTAGTTATGTCGTGACAGCTTCGGTCGATCACATCGACTTTCTTGTCCCGGTGCGGGTTGGTGATCTTGTGATCCTGCGCTCGTCGGTGAACCGGGTCTTTCATAGTTCGATGGAAGTGGGGGTCAAGGTATTTGTCGAAAACTACATTGCCGATACTGCGAAGCACGTCGCGTCCGCTTACCTGACCTTTGTCGCCGTGGACGGCGAGGGAAAGCATCTGCGGGTTGCTCCGATTGTTCCTGAGACCGAAGAGCAGCGGCGCCGCTATGACGATGCCGGCAGACGGCGGGAAAGCCGTCGTTCGGAGCTGGAGCGGCGGCGCAAGGCGGTACGGTGAATTCGCTCCTTTCACTTCACTGACTTCATTTATTGCGCTCCTTCCGATCTGGCGAATCATGCGGGTTGAACTGGCGCGCCTGTTAACCAGTTAGTATCTATCATTAATTTTTGGCTCCGTGACGCTAAAATCCTTTGTTTCTATGGAGTTGCGAGTCCTGAGATCCTGCCGAGATCTACGTAAAATATTGAGATGCAAGGACTTAATCGCAAAATATTGCGGAATAAGGGGTTAACTCCTGATTTCGCTGATTTCGGGTGCGAAAAACGGGATCCGTCTGCGTGTTTCTCGGCGAAGGGCATTGGGCGCATTTCCCAATTCTCCGCTCGGCTTTTTCCTCGGCAAAGGTTGTACGTCACAAGGATAGAATTAAGGCTGTGGAAAAAATGAGGACTCTGAACCGGGCAGCTTCCGAACCGATCCGTCCCAGTACGGGGACGTTCGGGCTGGCCCAGGAGTCCGATGCACTCGCCGGGCGGGCGAATGCGTCCTGGGCTAAGCGGACCCAGCACCGCCTGCTAGACGTCAGATGGAATCTTGATTTTCTTTGCCTCAATCACAATTGATCCTTCATGGAGCGCCAGTTCGTCAGGCGACTCGCAGAATATTTCGGCTCCCTTCACGCTTGCCAGGTAGCGATAGTGCAGGTGGCGGTTTGCCCAGAACGAAGTGACCGAACTCCGGACAACCAAAGGTTCGGCCTCCAAGGCTAGAGCGAGCAGGAATTGATCCGGCTCAAGCTCGATGACTCCAAACGCTGTGGTTGCGGCAATACGCCTTCTTCTCGCCGCCGCTGCCGCCGCTATTGCTGCCGTTCCTGCCGCCATTGCTCACTACCCTCTCCCCAGGTTCGATTGAGCCTGAAGCACGCCGGTTTGAGTGCACGAACTGTCGGTTGATTCTATCCTGAGGGTCGCGCCAGCCAATTCACCTAGCGACCGAGAATCAACCCCTTCTTATTTCGACTCTCCGGCGGGGAATACTCTTCAATTGCGGCATGGTGCCTCCCAAGGACGCCAATCTGCTGGCGCTTTCCTCCCGGCTGACGATTTTGCTATCCATCCTCACCTCTGCTTCTCGTGTTGCTGAACGGGTGTGCTGAGTATTTTCGGTTGTGCTAAGGAGATTCTACAGGCGAGTGCGCCCTAGCAGTCCCGCGAAAATCCCGATTTCTCGCGCAAAGAGCGCGCGAGAAATGGGGCACCCGCGTAGGTAGTCTGGGCCAGTCGTGGCTGTATACTTTAATTTAGGTTTCGCCCCATTTCGCAATTCTTATCTGGAGTGTGATTCTTTGAACGCAAATGTGCCGCATCAGCACGGAGGTCCGGCGCCGCAGGGGCCGCAGCCTTTGCCGGGAGTGAACGCCATCATCGCCGTTGGGTCGGGCAAGGGAGGCGTGGGCAAGACTACGCTGTCGGTGAATCTGGCCGTCGCTCTGGCGAAAATGGGGCACAAGGTCGGACTGCTCGACGCCGATGTCTACGGGCCGAACGTTCCGCTGATGCTGGGTGTGACCGGACAACCGCGCATGTTGGGCGAGAATCGCATCGAACCGCTGGAAGCTTTTGGCCTGAAGGTGATTTCCGTGGGATTTCTCAATCCCGGCGACAAGCCGATTATCTGGCGCGGGCCGATGCTGCACCAGATCATCCGGCAGTTTCTGGGACTGGTGGAATGGGGACAGCTCGATTACCTCGTGGTCGATCTGCCGCCGGGAACGGGCGATATCGCGCTGTCGCTGGTGCAGACCGTGCCGCTTACGGGAGCGGTCGTGGTTTCGACTCCATCGGACGTCGCGCTGCAGGACGCGCGCAAGGCCATTGAAATGTTCCGCCAGATGAAGGTCGACGTCGTCGGCGTGGTCGAGAACATGAGTTATTTTGTCTGCCCGCACTGCCAGCATGAAGTGGATATTTTCTCGCGCGGCGGAGCGGAGAAGATGGCCGCACAGTTCAGCGCACCGTTCCTCGGCGGCATTGAGCTCGACCCCGACATCCGCAAGGCTGGCGATGGCGGCAAGCCGATCGTGCTCGAAGGCGAAAATTCACCGCACGCCAAGTCGATCTATGCATTTGCTCGGAACGTGGTGGCGCGCGTGGACGAGATCAAAGCCAATGCTCCGGCCAGCGTGATTTCTATTCAGTAGGCACGACCCAGCGCAAGAGTTGCCATCCTGAACGGCGCTTTTGCCGCCTAGGACCTTGCACTCCCCGGCAAGTTGCACAGTTCCTTCGCGGCAAAAGCTGCCGCTCAGGATGACAAACCTTGAATTGTTAGGCTCTGAAGCGCGCCAGGCGAAAGACTTTATCCGGCTCATCGTCCTTTAAGACCAACCTCGCCATCATCTCGCCGAGTGCCGGGCCGTGTTTAAATCCGTGGCCGGAGCCGCCGCCCAGGAGCCACACATTTTCCAGTACTGGATGACGGTCGATGATGAAATTGCTGTCGGGAGTTTGCTCGTACTGACAGACGCGCGTTTCAATCAGCGGTGCATTCTTCAGGGCAGGGAAGCGGAACGCAACGTATTCGCGAATATCTTTTAAAGTTTCTTGACTGACCACACGCTCGCCGTTGGTGGGATCGAAGGCCGGCCCGCGGGTATCGTCGGCGATCTTGAATCCGCGGCGTCCATTGCCGGGGATGCCATAGCGAAAGCTGCCGTGATGATCGGCCCACACGGGAAGATGCTTGTCGTTGAAACGATCGTCGCCCGGCGGCGCGCCGAAGAAGAAAATGTCCTGCTTGGTGGGTTGGATGAGATCGCCGATGGTTTGCGGGAATAATTGGCCGAGCCAGGGGCCGCAAGCGAAGACGTAGGCGTCGGCTTTAAGCTTAGAACCATCCGAGAAAATGAGCCAGCCAGGCCAGGGCGCACTTTCCGGCTCGATGATTGCGCCTTTCCTGTATTTACCTCCGGCCGCGATGAACGCGTCGACCACGGCCTGACAGCTCGAACGCGCGTCCAGATATCCGCATTCGGGTTCGAAGATCCCCCACTCGATGCCTTCGAAATTAATCTGCGGCCACCGCTTCTTCATCTGGACGGCCGATAGTTCCTGAAACTTGATTTTTGCAGCGCGCAACATTTTGACGGAGCCGCGTTCGAAGCCGTCGCCGCGTTCCTCGGCCATCCACAGAACGCCGGTGCGATGCAGAAATCGCCGTTTCCAGCTCCGCTCGTATTTTGCCCACAGCTGCAGTGCTCGGGCCGCCAATGTGGTGTAGGGCTGATCGGGGCCGTAAGCGGCGCGCATGATCCGGGTCTCGCCGCCAGAGGATGCGCGCGAATTGCCCGGACCCCAGGCGTCGAGCAGTGTGACGCGAGCTCCGCGCTCACGAAGATGAAGGGCGGTCCAGCCGCCGAAGGCTCCGGCGCCGATGACGGCAATGTGAGGTTTTGATCTCATGGTCGCTCGTACATGATAGCCGTACGATGCTCGCGAAGACCAAAAGCCTTTAACCGCGAAGTTCGCGAAGAAAATCCGCAAAGGACGCAAAGAAAAGCCCGACAGCCACCCTCCTGTTGCAGCGAACTTTGCAGTTAGGGGCTTTCTGCGGAGAGAGGCGGGGGCGCCCTTGACACTCCCCCAACCCGTTCCTAGAATCCAAACAGAATCGCAACTTTGGTCCAAAAGCTAAGCTTCTGCATCTAAGATAGTTAGGTAGAATGGATCGGACGCAGGTTCTCCCTCAGATCGCCGCCGTTCAGTTCGGGATACTGACAGAAACATTTCATGCCCGTTGACCCCAATATCGGGAATCGCGAACGCGAAATTCTGACTGCCATCGTTGAGACTTTTATCTCGACGGGCGAGCCGGTTGGATCGCGCACGCTTTCGCGCTCGAATCGCGAGGGGCTGAGCCCTGCGTCGATTCGAAACGTGATGGCTGATTTATCCGATGCCGGCTTTCTCGAGCAACCACATACATCTGCGGGCCGCGTGCCAACCACCGAGGCCTATCGCTACTACGTCGAGCAGATTTCTGGTAGTGCGCGCCTGGCTCCGCAGGAAGAGAGCATGATCTCGGACTCGCTGGCGGGCATCACGGATGTGCAGGAGTTCATGGAACGGACTTCGCATGTCTTGTCGCTGATCTCGCGCAACGTCGGAGTCACGGTAGCGACCAGCGGTCCGAAGAATGCCCTGGAGCATGTGTATTTCTCCCGCCTCGGGGACCTCAAAGTCCTAGCTGTGCTGGTGACGCGATCCGGATTGGTGCGCGACCGCGTGTTGCGTCTCGATCTTTCGCAGTCCGATCTCGATCTGGCGGCTCGATATATCAACGAGAATTTCCGCGGGTGGACCATGGAGTCCATGCGCGTGGAGCTGGGCCGCCGCCTGGAGCAGGAGCGGAGCGAATACGACCGGCTCATGCACTCCATCGAACAGCTTTACAAGCAGGGTGCGCTCGCAGCCGAGCAGGGATCGCAAGTGGTCTTCGTCGAAGGCGCGGCTAACCTGGTCGCCGGCGAGCAGGACCGCGAACGACTGCAGGAGATGCTGAAGACGCTGGAGGAAAAAGAGAAAGTTGTGCAACTGCTTGGCGCCTATCTTGACGTCAAGCAGGAAGCGGTGCGCGTAGTTATTGGTCTCGATGCCGCGTTGCCATCGATGCAGAACTTTGTTTTGATTGGAGCGCCTGCGCACGCGGGCAACGAAGTTATGGGCTCGCTCGCGGTGATCGGCCCAACACGCATGGACTATCAGCACACCATTACTGCAGTCTCGTATATCGCACGTTTGTTCGACAAGATACTGAATGAATCGGAGTGAACTACAGCAGTCATGGCGAAAATAAACATTAAATCGGAGGGCGAGACTTCAGCGCTCGACCTGGAACACGAACTTTCGGCCGGGGACGGGGACGACTCAACGGAAGCGCAAGGAGTGTCCGGGGCTGCGGGGATGGAATCGCCGGGTCTCGCGGCCGAATTGCAGAAGTTGAAGGCTGAACGCGACACCTTGGTGGACCGTCTGGCCCGTGCCCAGGCTGAATTTGAGAACGCGCGCCGCCGCGCCAGCAAAGAGCAACAGGATTTTCGCGACTACGCCGCGGCCGATGCCGTCAAGGCACTACTGCCGGTAATCGACAGCTTCGAGCGGGCGCTGACGGTTAAATCTGCGCCGGGAGACTTTCGCAGCGGAGTCGAACTGATCTACAAGCAATTGCAGGACGCACTGGCGAAAATGGGCGTGCGGGCGATCCCCGCCAAGGGAGAGCCGTTCGATCCGCATGTTCACGAAGCGATTGAAATGGTAGAAACCTCAGACGCGGCGGACCATGAGGTGCTTGAAGAACTACAGCGCGGGTACAAATTCAAAGACCGCCTGCTGCGTCCCGCGATGGTAAAGGTCGCGAAGAACCTAGGAAAATAGAACCGTGCGGCCGCTGGATTCATTCCGGCACGTACGCAACTCTGATTATTGATCCCTTGAAGGAAGGCTAGTTCTGACGACGAACACGAAACGCGACTACTACGAAGTGCTGGGCGTGACCCGTACCTGCACCGAGATTGAACTCAAGAGCGCCTATCGCAAGCTGGCTCTTCAGTTTCATCCCGACCGCAATCCGAATAATCCCGACGCGGAAGACAAGTTCAAAGAAGTCAGCGAGGCTTATGCCGTGCTGGCCGATTCGGACAAGCGCGCCGTCTATGACCGCTATGGCCATGCGGGGCTGGGCGGTGGACCTGCTTCCGGTGGCGGAATCGATCCTACGGTTTTCCAGGATTTCAGCGACATCTTCGGAGAATTCTTCGGTTTTGGCGATCTCTTTGGGGGCTCAGGAGGACAACGTCGTAGCCGGGTGCAACGCGGCGCCGATCTCCGCGAAGATCTAACCCTCGAGTTCGAGGAAGCTTTTTTCGGCAAAGAGACTCGCGTCACTGTCCGCCGTCATGAAGCCTGCGAAGAGTGCCGGGGCTCCGGCGCCGCTCCAGGGAAAGGCCCCACCTCGTGCCGTTCGTGCAACGGGCGCGGGCAAGTTCGCTACCAGCAGGGATTCTTCAGCATCGCTCGTACTTGCCCCACGTGCCAGGGGGCGGGAAGCGTGATCACTGATCCGTGCCTGAAGTGCAAAGGCGAGGGCCGCATCCTGCGGCAGCGCACCGTTGATGCCAAGATTCCGGCGGGTGTGGAAGATGGAACCCGCATTCGCTTTGCGGGCGGAGGCGAGGTTGGACAGTTCGGCGGTCCGGCGGGCGATTTGTATGTTGTGCTGCATGTGAAGGAACATCCGTTCTTTGCGCGGGAAGGCAACGATCTACACTGTGTCGTTCCAGTCTCTGTTGCACAGGCCGCGATGGGCGCGGAGATTCGCGTCCCCACCATGGACGGCGAGCATACGTTGAAGATTCCCGAGGGCACGCAGCCGGCTACGACATTTCGCGTCCGTAATAAGGGCGTGCCCGTGTTGAATGGGCACGGCAAAGGCGATCTGTACGTCGAGGTCCGCGTGCAGATACCCGGCAAACTGAACAAGCGCCAGCGCGAACTACTGCAGGAATTGGATGCGCTCTCGAAAATCGATAATCAACCACTGCTGCGCTCGCTCTTGGGCAGAATGAAAGATATGTTCGGCTAAGCGGTGACAAGTCTGTCGGCCTGGGAGCTAGAGCCTTCTTCAGAGAAAACGCCGCATCGCAGCGCTGAAACGCCGAGCCACTCAAAAGTTCTATGACCCGCCGCCGCTGGATCGCCGACGAAATTTCCAACAACCGGGCTGCCCTCACCGGAGAACACGCCGAACACCTGATCCGTGTGCTGCGTGCGCAGGTTGGCCAGGAATTCGACATTGCTACCGGCGGGGTGGTACGCACCGGACGCATTGTGAATGTAATCCCGGATCGAGTTGAGTTCGAGCTCGGTGAAGAAGTCCCCACGACGGCCTCTGCCCAAATCAGCCTGCTGCTGGCGGTCTTCAAGTTCGACCGCATGGAGTGGGCCATTGAGAAGTGCACGGAGCTCGGTGTCGCTCGCATTGTTCCGGTGATCGCTCGCCGGACGGACGCGCATCTGGCCGGCGCCTCCGCGAAACGTTCCGAGCGCTGGAAGAAGATTGCCCTCCAGGCAGCCGAACAGTCGCGCCGGACGGAACCGCCGGAAATTGCAGACCCGATCAGGTTGCGGGATGCTATTTCAGTCCCGGGCTCTTTGCGTCTTGTACTCTCCGAATCAGAGAAAGAGGTTCAGTTGCGCGATGTCCTCGCTCTGCGTTCGGAAGGCGGGATGGCCCTCGCGGTCGGACCCGAGGGTGGTTGGGCCGATGAAGAATTACAGCTCTTTCGTAATTCCCGATGGATCTCGGCTTCGCTTGGTTCCACGATCCTCCGAGCCGAGACTGCAGCTATTGCGGCTACCGCGATCGCGATCTCAGAGCTCAGGCGGGCGTGATTTCCTCAACGCCACAGGTGATATTCTGACTTCCAATGCCGCCGTCGAAGTCGAGTTTCCGTCCCGCGTCGTTCATTCCAGACGATCGCCAGCGGGAGGCCATCGAACATGTGCATGGCCCGATGCTTGTCGTGGCGGGGGCTGGCACGGGCAAGACTTCGGTCCTCACCCATCGCATTGAGCGACTGGTCCGAGAGGGTCATGCGCATCCCGACGAGATTTTGGCGCTCACTTACACCCTCAACTCCGCGGCGGAGATGCGACAACGCCTGCGTAAACTCGTTCCGGGGAAGACCGTCAACGCCGCCACATTCCATGATTACTGCCTCGGGCTGCTCAAACTCGTCCACAAAGATTTCGGCGTCCTCGACGAGCAGGATATGTGGATCTACCTGCGCCGCCGCATCCGCGACTTGCATCTCGACCACTTTGTGCGGGCCGCCAACGTCGGGCAGTTCCTCAGCGATCTTTTGAAGTTCATTGATCGCTGTCACGACGAACTGGTCACGCCTGAAAAGTATTCAGCCTACGTGGACCGCCTGGAGCGCGGAGAGGTTTCTATCCCGCGGGTTGCGAAATCCAAAGCAGAGATCGATGACGCCGAAGTTCTTGGACGCTGCCGCGAAATTGCCCGAGTGTTTGCCAGGGTCGAGGGCTGGCTGCAGGAAGAAAATCTTGGCACCTTCAGCCACATGATCGTCCGCGCCCACGCCTTGTTGCACAGCGACGAGCAATTTCTGGCCGACGCCCGATCTCGAGCCCATTTCATTCTGGCCGATGAATTCCAGGACGCCAACTTCGCCCAGATCCAGATTCTCGCCCGCCTCGCCGGAGGTGAAGGAAATATTTTCGCAGTCGGCGACCCCGACCAGGCCATCTACCGGTTTCGCGGGGCGTCGAGCGCCGCCTTCGAATTGTTTCATCGCTGCTTTCCGGAATTCAAACTCGTGGCGCTCGAAAAGAACCGGCGCTCGACCACGCCGATCCTGCGTACCGCTTTTGCTTTGATCGACAGGAATCCTCCGGTATTCGCCAAGCACAGCGACGGTGCGCTGGCTTACCGGCGCGCTCCGCTGCAGTCGGCCCGCGACGAAGAAGCGGGAAAAAATGAAGTCCAGTCCACGGGACTGCCGGTCTATGTTGTGGTGCTCACAGAGCGGGACGCAGAGGGTCCGGAACTGGTCAGCTACATTCGCGACGCGCAGAGGAAATCGAAGTGCAAGTGGTCCGACTTCGGCATCCTCTATCGCTCTCATTATCAACGCGATGACGTTGTCCAGGAGTTGGCCGAGGCTGGCATCCCGTTCGTAATCGAACGCATGGACATTTCGGACACGCCCGAGGCGCGCGACTTGTTCGCCTGCCTGCAAGCGGTAGTCAACTCGGGGGATGACATCAGCCTGTTTCGAGTTGCGGCCCTGCCTTGCTTCCGGGTCAACCCGGAGCACTTGCGCACAGTCCTGAGAACAATCGCCCGTGATTCACGGGACGGCAAGGTCGTTCCGCTTTCCTCGTCGCTGCATGGCGTGCAAGGTGGCGCTGAAGTTCTTGCAGCCGTGCAGCTCGCCCGCGAAGAGATTCGGCGCCGGAACGCCAAGGCACGCGTAGCCCTCGACATCATCGTGAAGCAGTTTGCCCTTGATGCAACTTCACCCGTCCTTCAGGCCGCCCTGAATTTCGTGGCAACCTGGGAACAAAAGAAGATCAACAAGACCACCGAACTGGAAGAACTGGTCGACTATCTCGGGTATTTTCGCGAAGCCAACGGGGTGATTCCGCTCGAAGCCCGCGAAAACGAAAACGCCGTGCGTCTGATGACCGTGCATGGAGCCAAAGGGCTGGAGTTTCCGCACGTCTTCATTCTGCGCGCCAATGCTCAGTCATTTCCCAGTTCCTACAAAGAAACGCTCGTGGCCTTCCCCAACGAACTACGCGATACAGACTCTGTAGGCCACGGCGACGACAAGACCCTGCACAACGAGGAAGAACGCCGGCTGTTCTATGTGGCCATGACTCGCGCCCGCGACTCGCTACGCATCTACTCGCGCAAGGCCGGGAAAGGTCAACAAGAATCCTGACGGGTACATGCGCGAACTGATCGAGAATCCAAGTCTGGGCAAATGGTTCAAAGCGATCCCGGCTAGTGGCGCGCAGACCAGATTCGACATTTTCGCCGAAACGGCTCTGACGTATCCGGCAGAGTCGCAAACCGCTGCCTGGTTCGAACTGCCGGTGATCGAGGGGCTGAGCGCCAAACTAAGCGCATCGGCTGTCGACACCTATGAACGCTGCGGGCTGCAGTTTCGACTGGAACGCGACTGGCGGATCGCCGGCAAGCCTGCGGCTGCTATGCAATACGGGGCTTCGATGCACCGGGTGCTCAAAGACTATTTCGACTCCGTTCGCGCCGGACACCCCAGGACGGACGAAGAACTCATCGACCAGTTTCGCGCTGACCTGGCCGCGGCCGGAGTTCAGGAAAGATATCAGCATGAACTCTACGAAGAGCAGGGAATCGTCCAGTTGCGCGACTTCCTTGCTTCATTCCGGTCGCTACAACCCCCGGAAGTCTTGCATACGGAAGAGCCGTTTGAGATTCGCGTCGGCGAAGTCACGGTGCGTGGCCGTATCGACCGTATTGACCGCCGAGCGAACGGCAGCGTGACCGTCGTCGACTACAAAACAGGCAAGGCTCGTGATCAGGAAAATGCCGACAAGAGTTTGCAGCTGTCACTTTACGCGATCGCCGTCAAAGAAAAGTGGGGCTTCGAAGTAGGCGGGCTCAGCTTCTACAATCTGGAAACTAATCTTCCCGTCGTCACGACGCGCACCGAAGCCGATCTGCTGGCAGCGCGCAACCGCGTGGAAAACGCAGCCATTGGAATCGCGAGCGGGAAATTTGACGCCAAGCCCGGTATGAATTGCGCCGTCTGCTCGTACCGGAGTCTTTGTCCAGAAAAGGAAAAACGCATTCCACGAGCGACACCGAGCGAATCGAAACGAATCTGATCGATCAGATCAATGAAACATCTGCTGTAAAAACAAGGGGACGCTTTACGCGTCCCCCTTTTTGACTTGGTCCTGAACTTTCTTAGTGCTTCTTTTTCTTCTTTGCCTTTTTCTTGGTTGCCATTGTTTCTATTCTCCCTTCCATTTTTCATGGAAAATTCGCAACGTTGTTTTGTTGCAACTATTTGAAACATAGAGTTAATGAAAAATGAAGTCAAGAGAAAAATGACGATCAAATCGCGCGAAGTCGTGGTACCAAAGTCACGCGACGAAACTTCGCGAGAGAAAGTCAACGGAAAAGTTCGGATGAAATTAAATTGCAGGCAGTTTTCGTGAAGCCAGCCGAGTCAAACCACCGCGCGCGGATCAACTTTGGAAACGGCTGCGTGCTGTTGTGCATCCCCCGACCCACGCTTTCGTAATTCCGCACGCGCGCCGCATTTCTCTCTCGCCTGCATCTATAATGGCAGAGCTTGGAACGCGGGGTCGATCAGGAGATGAGCCGTCCTCAGCTCGAAGAGGTGCGCGCGCAGGTGAAGGCGTGCATCGTCAACCTGCGACACATCGCCGGCTCGCTGCGCCCCCCCGCGCTCGATGAGCTGGGCCTCGCGATGGCGCTCGAGCGCTTCGCGCATGTGGATGAGCACGGGGTGCGCCCTGTCGGCATCTCGCTCGGCGCGCTTCCGGAGCGGCTCCCGGCTGAGGTCGAGACCGCGACCTATCGCGCGATCGAGGAGATGCTCGACGCGCTGGCGGACGCAGGATTGGTTTCGGTCTCGCTCAGCGCAACCGAGGACGCGGTGCAGATCGTGGTGCGCGCGCAGGCGGTGCTTGCCGCGCAGGCGGTCGGCGGGCGGGAGACCGGGCAGGCGCAGGTCGATCTGGTTGCCACGCGGGCGCGGGTGGAGCTGATCGGCGGATCGCTGCGGATGACAGCGACGCCCAACGGGTGAAAGCTGGACTCGGATGATTCCGATCGCCTCCGAAGGCGACTGAGAGAGCTCGGGAGCGAGCCCTGGCCGCGCCGGCACTCAATCAGAGGCCGCGCCAGCGCGGCTTGCGCTTCTCGGCGAAGGCGCGGGATCCCCTCGCGCATGTCCTGCGAGGCGAAGGAGTCCTTGCGCAGCTCGATCAGCTCGTCGGCGGTCTGGATCCAGCCGGCCCTCCGCGGCCAGCAGCGCGGCGATCACACGCTTGTTGCCGCGCTGGGAGAGCGGCGCGTTTCCCGCGAGCTCCGCTCAATTGCAGACCGAGTGCCTCCAGATGCTCTGCCGGAGCGACTCGGTTGACCAGTCCCCAGGAGAGCGCCGTGGTCGCATCGATGTGGCTGCCGAGCAGGAAGAGCTCTCTAGTGCGAGGCACGCCGATCGCATCGATGAAGCGGCGCAGGCCGGTGTGAGAGTAGACGAGGCCGAGCTTTGCGGGCGGCATCCCCAGCTTGATGTCCTGCTTGGCGATGCGCAGGTCGCAGGCCAGCGCGAGCTCCAGGCCGCCGCCGATCGTGTGTTCCGGCAGCACCGCAAGCGTGGGATTCGGGAATGCCTCCAGGGCGTCGATCGCTTCGGTGAACGGGTGCGCGACCAGCCGCTCGGCGCGCTCCTCGAACTCCTCATCGGGGATTTCGGCGATGTCGTAGCCGGCTGAGAACATGCCGCCCGCGCCGGTGAGCAGCAGGCAGCGCGCCTCATCGCCGGCGGCGAGAAGAGGACAGCGTGGTCGAGATCGCGTCGAGGATCGGGTGATCCAGTGCGTTGCGCTTGGCTGGATTGGCGATCGTGAGGCGGACGACGTCTCGGCGGGCCGGTCGAGAAGCAGCTTGCCGTCGGCGAGCTCGACGCTCTGGGTGCTGGATGCCATCGGTCTCGAAGGCTAGCTGAGCGCCGGTCGCCGGCACTGCTCGAAGCGACCGCACGACATTCGCGGAGACCGTTTGGTGTACTTCAGACCATTCGGGCATTCAGGGCGAGTGGAAATGGAGATGCAGGGATGCCACCAGGGTCAAAGCAGACACCGCGCAGAGGGGCACAAGCGGCAGGAGCTGGGGTCCGGAGCGCACGCTGCGGGAGGCAAGCGTGAACTGGGCCGTGCTGGGGCTCGTGATCGAGAAGCCGAGCTACGGATACGAGATCGGGCGGCGCTTCATCGCGAGGTTCGGCGGCTTCATCCCCGCGAGCCTGTCGAACATCTACACGACGCTCGACCGGCTCGTTCGCATGGTCTGCTCGAGCCCACCCACGTTCAGGCCACTACGGCCAGCGGCCGCCAGCACAAGCTTCACTACCGCGCCACCCGCGAGGGCGCACGCGCGTATCGGGTCTGGCTTGCCCGCAGGCTGCGCGAGAGCGACCAGCGCTCGGAGCTGCTGCTGCGGCTGCTCTCGGTCTGTCTGAGGGGTGTGCCGGCGCTCGACGAGGTGCTCGAGCGCTACGAAGCCGAATGCGTGCAGGAGCGAGTAGGCTGCACGAGCAGGCGCCGGGCCGGCCGCCGACGCGGAGCTGATGCCCGAGCTGCTCGAGCGGATGATCGATGACGAGCGGCGCAGCATGCTCGGCGCGCAGCTGGACTGGGTGCGGCGCACGCGCGCCGAGCTCGGAGATCATCTGGAGCGTCAACGGCGCCGGGCGGCCGCGGCGATGCAGCGAGATCCAGAGGTCCTGCCTAGCGGCGCGGGGCCGGTGTGCCAGGCGGGAGGCGTTGGCTACTGCGCGAGGCTGTACTGCCGAGAGATCGGGTCTCGCTCCAGCAGGCCGGCCGCGAGCAGCGTGCTCACGTAACGGTGAATCGTGCTCGTGCGCATGTCCAGGCGACGCGCGAGGTCGGCAATCCCCATCGCCACCGTCGGAGGGAAGCAGGCGAGCACCAGCAGGCCCGCGAGCAGCGATCGCGACAGCCGGCGGTCGTCGAGCAGACCTCGGTAGCGTCGCTCGCGAGCGAGTGAGAGCTGATCTGCGGTCAGCATGCCGCCGGCGCCCGCCCGCTCGTCGGACGTGGCCGAACGCAGGATCTGTTCGACTTGCGCGGGCGAGAGCGTGAGCACCACGTGCTCCTCCCGGGCGCTCGCGGGTCTGCGGCCCGTGACCTTGCGCTTGCCCTTCTCAGCAGCCGCGCGGCGTCTGCTCACCATCGTCGGTCCCCCTCTTGGACGTTGTGCGTGACGTTGACCGGGCATGGGTCTGCTGCGTGACGCGACGTGGGCGGCATTTGAAAATGGCAGAATCGCAAGTCCGGCGTGGATTCTGCTAGATCGTACTCGTCGGCGCGCTCTCATGCAAGCCGGTGCACGAATTTGGCAGGTGCTCCTACTCCAGCTCGACGAGCGGGCCCCCTCGCTGACGGCCTGACCCTCCTCGCAGAGGATCTTCACGACCGTGCCGCCGTCTTGCGCCTCGACCGGCATCTCCATCTTCATCGACTCGAGGATCGCGACGGTGTCGCCCTCTTCGATCGTGTCGCCGACGGCGCATTCGATCTCCCATATCGTGCCCGTGATGTGGGCCTCCACATGAGCCATCGACAGCCTCCTGCGTCTTGGTGTGCGCGGCGGTTCCCGAGCGCGCGAAGCTTATGCGACGGGTCCAGCGTCGGTTATGCCGCGGTCTAGTGTTGGGCGCGCAATGATCCTCGCGATCGACCAGGGCGCGACGGCGAGCACGTGCATTCTTCGACGGCGCGCCGGGCCGATCGGGCGTGCATCGGCAGAGCTCTCGCAGAGCTTTCCGCGCCCGGGCTGGGTGGAGCACGACCTCGCGAGATCTGGGGGCTGGTGCAAAGGCTTGCGGGGCAGGCGCTGCTGGATGCGGGCGTGCGGCCGGAGGAGGTGCTCGCCGTCGGGATCACCAACCAGCGTGAGACCGTGTGCGCTTGGGACGCAGACACGGGGGAGCCGCTGCACAGCGCGATCGTCTGGCAGGACAGGCGCACCGCCGATCGCTGCGCGGAGCTGCGCGAGCGGGGTCTGCAGCCGCTGATCCGGCAGCGCACGGGCCTGGTGCTCGACCCCTACTTCTCGGCGACCAAGATGCAATGGCTGCTTCGGAACGTCGCCGGGCTGGCGCAGATGGCCGCGGAGGGGCGCGCGCTGCTCGGGACGGTCGACTCGTGGCTGGCATTCAAGCTCACCGGCGAGCACGTGACCGACGCATCCAACGCTGCGCGGACGCTGCTCTATGACATCTCCGCGGGAGACTGGGACCCGAGCTGCTGGAGATCTTCGGTGTGCCGAGGCGGGCGCTGCCGGAGATCCACGACAGCGCCGGTCCGATCGCGGCTGTGCGGTCGGGCGCGTTGGGGGGGTCAGCGCCGCTTGCCGGGCTCGCGGGCGACCAGCAGTCTGCGCTCTTCGGCCAGGCCTGTGTGGACCCCGGAATGGGCAAGAGCACCTACGGCACCGGCTCCTTCGTGCTGCTGAACGCCGGCTGCACGCGCCGCCGCCCGCCGATGGGCTGCTGAGCACCGTGGCCTGGACGATCGGCGGGGCGCGCTCCTTTGCGGTGGAGGCGTCGATATTCGCCACTGGCGCGGCGGTGCAGTGGCTGCGCGACGGCCTTGGCATCATCGCCGCTGCACAGGACACCGAGGCGCTCGCCGCGAGCCTGCCCGGCAACGACGGCGTCTACTTCGTGCCGGCGCTGACCGGCCTTGGATCTCCGCACTGGGATGCGCAGGCGCGCGGGACGATCGTGGGGTTGACCAGGGGCACGGGCAGAGCACACCTCGCGCGGGCCACGCTGGAGGCGATCGCCTACCAGACCCACGACGCCGTGCGCGCGATGGAGCGGGCCGGCGGAGCGCCGCTGCAGGAGCTGCGTGCAGACGGCGGTGCGACCGCCAACCGCTGGCTGATGCAGTTCCAAGCCGACATTCTCGGGGTGCCCGTGGTCGTGCCCGAGATCGCCGAGACCACGGCGCTGGGCGCCGCCCTGCTGGCGGGCGTGGGGATCGGTGCCTGGCGTGTGCAGGACGTCGCGGCCGGCTGGAGGGAGCGTGCGCGGTACGAGCCCTCGCTGGGACGCGATCAGCGCCTGAGCCTGCTTGCAGGCTGGGAGCAGGCGCTCGCGCAAGCGCAATTGGCCTGCACGCCCAAGCTTGAGCGCGCCGGAGCGTAACCTAGTCGGCGTAGGGAGGTACAGCATCGCGTGAGCTCTGATTTCCGACCCCAACAGGCACCGCCGTTTCGCGGCGGCCGCGCGGCGCATGGCAGGCAGGATGTCTGACCTGGCGCCGATGAAGGCGCAGGTCTACACCGACCAGCGCCCCAAGGAGCACTTCGACCGCTTTCACGAGCGTGCGCGCACGCGCGAACCGGACTGGGCCTACGAGCTCACGCGCCTGATCACCTCCCTCTACGCCTACGCGTCCTGCGGGCACGCTCGATCTCCTGCGGAACGTGCCCGGGCAGGGCGCGGTCTCCTCGCGCCCAACCACTTCTCCTCATGGACCACTTTCGATGGGCTGCTACATCCGTCGCAAGGTGCGCTTCATGGCCAAGTCGCAGCTCTTCAAAGCGCCGATGCAGTTCATCTACACCCACGGCGGCGTCTTCCCGGTCCGCCGCGGCGCGCGCGACGAGGAGACCTTCATCGCTGCGGAGACGATCCTCGGCCGGGGCGGGGCGATCACGATGTACTGCGAGGGCGGCCGTTCGCGGACTGGCAAGCTCGCCGAGCAGGCCAAGCCGGGCATCGGCCGGCTGGCGCTGGAGACCGGGGCGCCGGTCGTGCCGATCGCGATCTACGGCTCCTCCACATCCGCAACTGGAAGCGTGTGCGCTTCCCGAAGATCACGATCCAGTACGGGCGCGCGCTTCAGTGGGATCGCGTGGAGGACCCGACCAGGGAGCAGCAGCGGGCTGTCGCCGACGCGGTTCTCACCGAGATCAGGGCGCTCTACGACGGGCTGCAAACGCACGGGCGCAAGGGCGTGCTGCAGCGTGTGCGGGCGCAGCGACGCGCAAAGGCCGGGTGCGCCAAGCGGCGCCGCGGCAGCCTGAGCGACGCGCACGTCTGCACCGAGCCGTATCGTGGCGTCCGCAACGATGGCCGGCGAAGACTTGACCCAGCGACTCGGAGGGGGAAGACGGTGAGCAGTTCCATCGAATTGGGCGCGGTGATCCGCAAGGTGTTCCGCATCTATGTCGATCAGGCGTCGGTGCTGATGCCTGCGGCGGCAGTCGTCTTCGTGATCACCGGGGTGCTCTCCGAGCTGCTCATCTCCTCGAAGTCGGCCGGCCTCGCGCTGCTCGTGCTGGTCGTCGATCTGATCGCCACCACGCTGTTCACCGGCATGGTCGTGGAGCTGGTCGCCGACATCCAGGACGGGCGCCGCGACGCGAGCCCGACGCAGCTGCTGCGAGCGGTGACTCCCGTGCTCGGCGAACTGATCCTCGTCGGGATCGTCACGGGGGTGCTCGAGGCGATCGGCTTCCTGCTGATCCTGATCCCGGGTCTGATCCTGATGACGATCTGGTCGGTCGTCGCTCCGGTCGTGGTGATCGAAGCATCCCGGTGGCCTGCGCGCCCTCGGCCGCAGCCGCGCGCTCGTACGCGGCGACGGCTGGCGAGGTGTTCAGCGTGATCATCGTGCTCGTGCTGGCGGTCGTGGTCGTGAGCGGGCTGCTGGACAGCGCTGCCGAACACGCGGGCAACGGTGTCGGCCTCGTGGTGAGAGTGGTGATCGAGGCGTGCTCGCGGCGCCGATCTGGCGCTCGCCGCCTCCGTCCTCTACTTCGAGCTGCGGGGCGGCCCGCGACGCGAGGAGGAGGATGTCGCCTACGCGCCGATGGAAGTGCGGGGAGCGCCGGCGGAGGGGGCTCGGCCGCCGCTTGACGAGCCTGCCGATCAGGCGCCGGGCGCACCCGGCTCCGACGCCGTGCCGGGCTCCGCTGGCGTGGACGCCGAAGCGCGGCACGAGGGCTGAGCAGCCCGGGCTGGACCGCTCGACCTCGCCCTTCTCTGATTCTCAGCCGGTCATCCCGCCGAAGAGCCCGCCGGTGATGTGCAGCGTCTGGCCGTGGACATAGTTGCTCCACGGCGAGCAGAGGAAGAATACGCCGCCGGCGGCCTCCTCCGGGCTTGCGGGGCGGCCGAGCGGGATCAGCATCGAGGCCATCTGGCGCAGCTGCTCGGGGATGCCGAGCTGCACCTTCTCGCCGTGGATCTCCATGTCGTTGCCCTCAACCTTGGCCTGGGTCAGGCGGGTGTCGATGAAGCCGAAGGCGACGGCGTTGACGTTGATCTTGAACTGGCCCCACTCCTTGGCCAGCGTCTTGGTCAGGCCCACGACGCCCGCCTTGGCGGTCGAATAGTTGGCCTGGCCGGCGTTGCCGAGCGTGCCGGAGGTCGATGAGACGTTGACGATCTTGCGGAAGACCTCCCTGCCTTCCTCGCGCTCCTTCTTGGCCGGCTCGCGCAGGTGCGGCGCCGCCGCGCGGATGATCTTGAAGGGCACGATCGGGTGGATGTCGAGCATCGCCTGGAACTGCTCGTCGGTCATCTTGTGGATCGGCGCGTCGAGCGTGTAGCCGGCGTTGTTGACGATGATGTCGATCTTGCCGAAGGCGTCGATCGCCGCGGCGACGAGCTTGTCCGGCGTGTCGCCTGCGGTCAGGTCGCCGGCGAAGACCGCCGTCTCGCCGTTGATCTCATCCGAGGCCTGCTTGGCGACGTCGGCGTCCAGATCGTTGATCAGCACCTGCGCGCCTTGCGCGACGAGCATCTCAGCCGTTGCGCGCCCGATTCCCGTGCCGAGCCGGTGACGATCGCCGACTTGCCGTCGAGTACTCCCATGGTCTTGTTCTCCTCGTTCGTGGGTGAGCCGGGAGGTTCTCGGGCAGGCAGCCCTGGGGTGCCTGCGCGCGGGCAGGCGCGCTCAGCCGCCGATGATGACGCCGAAGTCCTGCGTGTAGATCGCGCCCGGCTGCCCGCTGCCGAAGGAGCGGGGCACTGCCGCCACGATGCCCATCCCGGTGTCGCGGTAGTGGGCGTCGAGGATGTTTTCGCGGTGTCCCTGCGAGCGCATCCAGGCTCGACGATCGCCTTCGGCGTTGCGAGCCTGAGCGTGCCCCATGCGATGTTCTCGCCGATTTCGTAGCCGACATTTGGGCTGGATATGTATCCGGCGGCGCGCATCCTGCTTCCCGGAGTGTCTCCGGAAGGGCCGTAGTGGCTGAAGTAGTCCTGGGAGACCATGTCTTCGGCTGTGGCCCTGGGCGGCGCGCATCAGCTTGCCGTTGTCCTGCAGCGGGCGCTCGCCGTCGAGGACTCGTTCGCGGTTCACAAGGCAGAGCGTCGCGCCGCGGACGGCTGCCAGGTCTTCGCTGTCCGGAATCAGATTGGCGTTTGCGCAGGTGAAGGAGGCGCGCGTGGCGCCGCGGCGCGAGACGCTTGCGCGCCTGTGGGCGCGGCGGTGGTGGTGCTTGCGGTGGTGGCGATGCTTGCTCCGATGGTGCTTGCGGTGGTGACGCCTGTGTCGCTTGCCGTGGTCGCCGTGGCGTTGCGCCGTGAGCGCGACTTGGGGGCTGTGGGCGCCGAGCGGGCCGGCCACCGAGAGCGCCGGACCGAGTGCGAGTGCCAAGGACATCGCAGCAAGAAGCGCCAGAAGTGGTCTGAAGATGCACCTCATACCACTCGCATCGGCGCTCGGCGGCTTTGATTTAGCCTTGCGCGGCGACTTGGACGTTTTCAGACGCTGCCGCCGTCTCAGGCGGGGCGTAAACTCCCGTCCAGATGGACGATGTGACAACTGGTTCCGGGCCGGCGACTGCGCCGGGCGCACGTGAGGGTCTGAAGGACGCGAGGCTGGGCGTGCTGCCGGCGCAGAGGCTGCGCGAAGCCGTCGAGCGGGAATGGGTCACCGCGGGCGACTGGCGGATCCCCTCTCAGTCGATTCAGCCGGCGAGCATCGACCTGCGGCTCGGAGAGCGTGCGTGGGCACTGCGCTGCAGCTTCCTGCCGGACAGCCGCTCCAGCGTGGAGGAGAAGATCGAGGATCTCGCCTTCGACACGATCGACCTGCGCGACGGGGCCACGCTCGAGCGGGACCGCCCTACCTCGTGCCGCTGATCGAGGAGCTGCACCTGCCGTCGAGCCTGCGAGCCAAGGCCAACCCGAAGAGCTCGACCGGGCGCCTGGACGTCTTCACCCGCGTGATCACCGATCGCCACCACCGCTTCGACGAGATCAACCCCGGCTACGAGGGCAAGCTCTATCTGGAGGTCGTGCCCCGCTCGTTCGCGATCCGGGTCAAGACCGGGCTGGCGCTCAACCAGGTGCGACTGCTCTCAGGCGAGGCACGCCTGAGCGACGAGGAGCTGCTGCGCGTGCACGAGGAGTTCCCGCTGCTCTACCTCGACTCCCACCCTCTGCGCGGCCTCGAGCTTTCGCTCGCGGGTGGCCTGTTCTTGAGCCTCGACATCACCGGGCACAGCGAGAGCATCGTCGGCTACAGGGCCAAGCGCAACAGCCTGCCCGTCAACCTCACGCGCGTGGGCGCCCTGAAATGGCAGGACTACTGGGATCCGGTGCACCCCGAGCCCGGTGGCAAGATCGTGCTCGAGCCCGAGGTCTTCTATCTGCTGCTCTCCGCCGAGGGCGTGAGCATTCCGCCGCCGTATGCAGCCGAGATGATGGCCTACGACCCCACCGCGGGCGAGCTTCGAACGCATTACGCCGGCTTCTTCGACCCCGGGTTCGGCTACTCGCGCAGCGGAGATGCCCACGGCAGCAGGGCGGCGCTGGAGGTTCGCGCGCGGGACGTGCCGTTCATGATCGAGCACCGTCAGCCGGTGTGCAAGCTGGCCTTCGAGGCGATGGCGGCCGAGCCCGACGTGCTCTACGGTGAGGAGCTCGGCTCCAACTACCAGGGCCAGGTCACGATGCTCAGCAAGCATTTCGCCGGGCGTTCGCGCTGAGCGGCGCGCGGCCGCCGTCCGGCTCTCGTCCTAGAGCCCGAGCACCCGGCTGAGAATCTCGCGCATGATCTCGTCGGTGCCGCCGCCGATCGGGCCAAGGCGCGCGTCGCGCACGGCGCGCTCTGTCCAGTGCTCGGCCATGTAGCCGAGGCCGCCGTGGATCTGCAGGCAGGCGTCCATCAGATCGAAGCAGGCGCGCTGGGTCAGCAGCTTGGCCATGCTCACCTGCGCGATCGGCTCCTGGCCCTCGTGGAAGCGGCTCAGCGCGTCGTAGGTGACGGTGCGGGCGGTGTACACGCTCGTGGCCAGGTCGGCGAGCTTGTGGCGGATCGCCTGGTGCTTTGCGAGCGGGCGGCCGAAGGCGGTCCGCTGCCGCGCGTACTCCGCGGTGCGCTCGTAGGCGAGCTGCATCGCGCCGACCGCGCCGAGCGACATTGCCAGCCGCTCCCATTGGAAGTTGGCCATGATCAGCTTGAAGCCCTCATTCTCGTTGCCGAGCAGGGCCTCGTCTGCCACGAAGGCTTCCTCGAAGGCGATCGTGGCGGTGTCCGATGCGGCCCAGCCGAGCTTCTTCAGCTTGCTGGAGCTGACGCCCTGCCCGCGCTCCACGATGAAGAAGGAGATCCCATGGTGGCCTCCCTCCGCGGTCGTCTTGGCGGCCGTGACGATGAAGTGGGCGCGCACGCCGTTTGTGATGTAGGTCTTCTCGCCGTTGATCAGCCAGCCCCCGTTCACGCGCTGCGCCCGCGTGCGCAGCGAGGCCACGTCAGAGCCGGCCTCGGGCTCGGTGATCCCCAGCGCCCCGATCAGCTCTCCTTTGATTGCGGGCACCAGGTAGCGCTGCTTCTGCTCCTCGGTGCCGAACTTCCAGATCGGCGGCGTGGCGATGTTCACGTGCGCGCCGATGCCGGCGGCGGTCCCGCCCGAGCCGATCCGCGCCAGCTCCTCGACCAGTACCGCCTCGTGCAGGTAGTCGCCGCCCTGGCCGCCGAGCGCGGTCGGGTACTTCAGACCCAGCAGGCCCTGGGCGGCCAGCTTGGGAAAGACCTTGTCCGGGAACCATTCCGCGCGCTCCCAGTCCTGGGCGTGCGGCGTCAGCTCACGCTCGATGAATCCGCGGATCGACGTCCGCAGATCTTCGTGCTCGTCGGAGAAGGGTGGGCAGGCAATCATCGAGATCGAGAGTTATGCATATATGCGGCACATGAGGCTATATTTTTCCCATGCGGAGGACCACATTGGACATCGACGAGGATATGCTCGCAAAGGCAAGAGAAGCACTCGGCACGACGGGCGTGAAGGACACGGTGAACGAGGCTCTGCGCGAGGTGGCCAAGCGCGAGGCCGGCAAGCGCCTGATTCCCTGGTTCAAGGAAAACGAGGACCTTGCCAACCCGGAGATCATGAAGCATGCGCGCCGGCCGACGCCAATAGCTCCTCCGTGGCCTCCCACCTCATAGACAACACTCTGACTTCGACCTGATCGCAAGCGTGACGGGCCAGCCGACCGAATGGGTGGTGCCACGCGGCTCCGTCGATTGAGCGATCAAAGCCCGTAGGAGCGGCCGATCACGTCGAGCATGATCTCGTCGGTGCCGGCGCCGATCCGGTTCAGGCGCATGTCTCGCCAGACGCGCTCGACGCCGTACTCGCGCATGTAGCCGGCGCCGCCGTGGATCTGGATGCACTCGTCTGCGACTTCGACGGCGATCCGGGCGGCGTGCAGCTTGGCCATCGAGATCTCGCGCACCGGGTACTCGCCGTTGTTGAAGCGCCAGGCGGTCACGTAGACCATCTGGCGAGCCGACTCGATCTTGGTCGCCATCTCGGCGAACTTGTGGCGAATCACCTGGAAGTGGCCGATCGAGCGGCCGAACGCCTTGCGCTCGTTGGCGTATTCGAGCGTGCGCTCGAAGCACTTCTGGGCGCCGGCAACGCAGCCGGCGGCGCCGATCAGGCGCTCTCCCTGCAGCTCCCACATGATGTGATAGAAGCCCTTGCCGACCTGGCCGAGCACCGCGGAAGCCGGGACGCGCACGTCCTGGAAGGCGAGCAGCGCGGTGTCGGATGCGTGCATCCCCAGCTTCTCCAGGCGCTTCTCCCGGATCACGCCGGGGGCGTCCATCGGCACCAGGAACAGCGTGAAGCCGTCATGGGTGGGTGGTTCGATCACCGTCGGTCTTGGTGACCAGCACGGATCACGTCGGCGCGGTGGCCGTTGGTGATGTAGGTCTTGGAGCCGTTGATCATGTATTCCTCGCCGTCCTTGACCGCTCTGGTCTTGATCCCGGAGACATCTGAGCCGGCGTCGGGCTCGGTGATGCCGAGACACAGGATCTTCTGGCCCTTGATCGCGGGCACGACCCACTCCTGCTTCTGCTCCTCGGTGCCGAACGCGAGGATCGGCGGCATCGCCATGTCGGTGTGGACCGCGAGGCCCATCGCGAGGCCGCCGGAGTTGGCGTTGGTGATCTCCTCGGCCAGCACGAGGCTCGTGTAGTAGTCGCCGCCCTGGCCGCCGTACTGCTCAGGCTTGTCGAGGCCGAGGAAGCCCAGCTCGCCCATCCGCGTGAAGACCGAGTCGGGGAAGGTCGTCTCCTCCCATTCGGCGGCGTGGGGCGCCAGCTCCTTGATCGCAAAGCTTCTGATCGACTCGCGCAGCGCTTCGTGCTCGTCGGTGAAGATGAAGTGCTTGCGCTTGGCGGCGAAGTCGGGCTTGAGCACGTTGCTCTGGGCGGTGGCCATTGGACGGGGCTCCTCTCGGGGGTGGTTCGCGGAAGCTAGCGCAGCCGGCGCAGAAAGTAAACAGTAGGACTGCTTACTTTGCGCTGTGGACCGCTGGAGCGCTGGTAGTGGCATTCCCCGGAATCGCGGCCGCCGGTCGCACTGTTCGGGGGAGGCAATCTTGCGGGGGTCCGGTCTGGTCCATTGTCCTGTTCGCGTCACTGGTCATCGGAGTCGGGGCCGCCGGCGCTTCCGCGGCCAGGCTGCCTGCCGACCTGATCGCGCTCGAGCAGAAGATGCAGGCGCTGCACATCAACAGCGAGCGGGGCACGCTCGTGGAGGTCGTCAGCGGCGGGTCGCTTGGGGAAGCGCTGCTTGTATCGGTGTCGGGCAAGCGCTCGCGCCCCAGAGGCCATCGCAAAGAGACGGTCGTGCCACCTCACCACTCACCCCAATCAGAACGTCCCGTTCTTCACCGCCGACTTCGAAGCGAGCGTCTCGCCGAAGCTCGCCGTGATTCGCGCGAACGTCCTGGGGGCGTTCTCCCTTCAGGAGCGGGTGATCGGCGAAGAGGTCTACACGCGCTTATCCCTGCTCACAGCGATCGACGGTGGAAAGCCGTGGATCTCGACGGATTCCGCCGAACGGGCGCAAGAACACGAACAGGGCGGCGAAGAAGGCGCTTCGTCGGTCACCGAACCCGCAGGCAAGCTGATCAAGCTGCTTGCCCACGCAGGGTCGGTCGTCGAGATCGGCCCAAAGTTCGTGGACGGGCAGCAGACGATCGAGTTCGAGGCCAAGCTCGATGGCGAGCAGCTGCTCGCCGCTTCCTCGACATCCAAGTCCTCCAAGGCCGCCAGGCAGAAGCTGATGCGCTCCAAGCTGACGCTCGACCTGTTCCTTGCGGACAACGGCCTGGCCGTCCGCACGCGCGAGCGGACGCAGATCGGCAAGGCCGAAATCTCCGTCGTGGAGGACATTCTCGCGACCGAAGTCCCGGTTTCGGTGCAGCCGCCGCCCGCGAGCGAAACGGCCACCCAGGCGGAACTGAAGAAGCAGGAGGAAAAATCCTCTGAAGTGCACCTGACCAAGCGCGAGCGCAAGGAAATCAAGCGCTTCACGTCCTGCCTGAAGCGGCATCGCCCCAGGGGCCGCCGGTCGCCGACCAGGCGCGAGTTCAAGAAGATCTTGCGCGAGTGCCCGCCGCCGAAGGAACCGAAGGAACCGAAGGAACCGAAGTAAGCAGTAGCGCTGCACACTTTACGCCGTGCTCGCCGTACGGTTAGGATGTCGCCAGTGGCCGGCGAACACGTTCTATACGAGGTCTCGGACGGTGTCGCGCGGATCACGCTCAACGACCCCGACACGCGCAACTCGCTCTCGGCGCAGATGCTCGCCGGTCTGCACGAGGCGTTCGGAAGGGCAGCGGAGCAGGCCGACGTGCGCTGCGTGGTGCTCGCCTCCTCGCACGAGAAAGTCTTCTCCTCGGGGGCGAACCTGACGGGGCTTCGGGCAGGACGTCGCGCTCGTGCACAAGCACTTCGGCAGCGAGACGTTCGTCGATCTCTTCGAGGAATCGCCTCGCTTTCCAAGCCCACGATCTGCGCCGCCGGGGGGCACGTGCTCGCCGGCGCGCTGGGCCTGGCGCTCTGCTGTGACCTGATTGTCGCCTCCGAGCACGCGACGTTCGGCACCCCCGAGATCAACGTCGGGGTGTTCCCGTTCATGATCATGGCGCTGATCTACCGCAACGTGCCGCGCAAGAAGGCCAGTGAGATGCTGCTGCTCGGCGAGCGGATGAGCGCAGCGCAGGCTCTGGAGGCGGGCATCGTCAACAGGGTCGTGCCCGCCGGGGAGCTGGACGCCGCGGTCGGCGAGTGGGCGGCCAAGCTCGCCGGAAAGTCGCCGGCGATCATGCGGCTCGGCAAGGAAGCGATGCGACGCCAGCTCGACATGCCCCTCGACGACGCGCTGGACTACCTGCGCGCGCAGCTCAGCCTCGCCGTCTCCACCGAGGACGTGGTCGAGGGCGTGACCGCCTTCTTCCAGAAGCGCGAGCCGCAGTGGAAGGGACGATGAGCGCCCCCGCGGACTCGCTGCTGCGCCCGCTCGTGCAGGAGCTGGCGGCGCGGCGGGAGCAGATCAAGCTCGGCGGCGGCCAGGAGAAGATCGAGACGCAGCACGAGCGGGGCAAGCTGACCGCTCGGGAGCGGATTGCGCTGCTGGTGGACGAGGGCGCCTTCGTCGAGCTCGGCATCCTCGGCAGGCCCCACACCACGCAGCGCGCGATGGACGGCGTCAACGCGCCGGCCGACGGCGTGATCACCGGCTACGGCAAGGTGAACGGGCGCCTGACCGCGGTCTGCGCCTACGACTTCACGGTGATGGCCGGCTCGATGGGCATGACCGGCGAGTTCAAGGTCACGCGCCTGCGCGAGCTTGCTCTGACCAAGCGAATCCCGTTCGTGTGGCTGCTCGACTCCGCGGGCGCGCGGGTGCAGGAGGCGGCGGGCGCGATGTTCGCGGGCTCCGGGCACCTCTTCCGCGAGGAGGTGATCATGAGCGGCGTGATCCCGCAGGTAGCGGCGCTGATGGGGCCCTGCGCGGCCGGCACCGCCTACATCCCGGGCCTGGCCGACTTCGTGCCGATGGTCAAGGGCCGCGGCTCGATGGCGCTCGCCGGACCGCACCTGGTCAGAGCCGCGGTCGGCGAGGACGTCACCCAAGAGGAGTTGGGCGGCTCCCGCGTTCACTGCCGCAAGTCGGGCGTGGGCGACATGGAGGTGGCAAGCGACGAGGAGTGCATCGAGCGCATCAAGGAGTACCTCTCCTACATGCCGCAGAACTGCGAGCAGGCGCCGCCGCGGATCGAGTCGACCGATCCGATCGGCCGGCGCGAGGAGTCGCTGCTCGACGTGCTGCCCGAGTCAAATCGCAAGCCGTATGACATGTATGAGGTGATCGAGGCGATCGTCGACGATGGCGACTACCTCGACATCAAGAAGCAGTGGGCCAAGACGATCATCACCTGCTTGGCGCGCTTCGGCGGCCGGCCCGCCGGCATCGTTGCCAACCAGCCCAAGCAGCTCGGCGGCATCCTCGACAACGACTCTGCCGACAAGGCCGCGCGCTTCATCAACCTCTGCAACGCATTCGGCATTCCGCTGATCTTCATCCAGGACGTGCCCGGCTTCATGGTCGGCACGAAGGTCGAGGCGGAGGGCATCATCAGGCACGGCGCGAAGATGCTCTATGCGGTCGCCAACGCGACCGTGCCGAAGATCACGGTGATCACACGCAAGGCCTATGGCGCCGGCTACTACGTGATGTGCGGGCGTGCGTACGAGCCGGACCTGATCGTCGCCTGGCCGAGCGCCGAGATCAGCGTGATGGGCGCCGAGGGCGTGGTCGAGATCGCCTTCCGCAAGGCCGTGGAGGCCGCCGAGGACCCGGACGCCAAGCGCGCAGAGCTGATCGAGAACTTCAAGAAGATGTTCGACGTCTACATCGCCGCCGGCAACGACCTGATCGACGATGTGATCGATCCGCGCGAGACACGCGAGACGATCTGCCGCGGCCTGGAGATGGCAGAGGACAAGAAGATCGAGCGGCCCTGGAAGAGACAAGGAGTGGTACCGGTATGAGCCTTGACGACCCGGCTGTGATCACCTGCGCGATCTCCGGTGTGATCGCCAATCGCGAGCAGTGCCCCGCGATTCCCTACACGCGGAGGAGTATGGGGAGGAGGCTCGTCGGGCCGTCGAGGAGGGCGCGGCGATGATTCACATCCACGCGCGCAAGCCCGATGGGACGCCCAGCTACGAGGTGGAGGACTTCGTCGCGATCACCGAGGCGATCCGGCAGGCCGCCGGCGATGTGATCGTCAACTATTCGACCGGCACGATCGGGGTGTCCGTTGAGAAGCGCGTGGCCTACCTGAAGGCGGGGATGCCCGAAGTGGCCGCCCTGAACATGGGTTCGATGAACTACGCGAAGTACTCGCGCTTGCGCAAAGGATTCGTGTTCGAGATGGTCTTCTCCAACCCGTTCAGCGAGATCGTCGAGCTGCTGATCGCGATGAACGATCTCGGCATTCGGCCTGAGCACGAGTGCTTCGATCTCGGTCACGTCGGCAGCCTCGATCCGCTGATCGACATGGGCGTGCTCGAAGCGCCGCTGCACGTGGACTGCATCATGGGCGTGGTCGGCGGCATTCCGCCGGGGGCACGCAACCTCGCCGCGATGGTGGAGAACATTCCGGGGCTGCAGGGCTGGCCCGACGGCGCACAGCGCTCCCACTGGGGTGTGATCGGGATCTCCCGCCGGCAGTGGAGCCTGCTCGGCGCGGCCCTTAGCCTCGGCGGCTCGGTCAGGGTCGGCCTGGAGGACAACCTGTACCTGCCCGACGGGCAGATGGCGCGCAGCAACGGCGACCTGATCGCCAAGGCGCGTCAGATGGTGCAAGACGTCGGTCGCCGGCCGGCGACCGTGCAGGAGGCGCGAGCGTTGCTTGGCGTCACCACAACTGGATGAATCTCTCCAAGGAGGAGAAAACAGATGAGCCTGCCGCTCCAGGATGTGAAGGTGCTCGACCTGTCCCGGCTGCTGCCGGGCGGCTTCTGCTCGCTGCTGCTCGCAGATCTCGGAGCAGACGTTCTGAAGGTCGAGGATACGGGCGCAGGCGACTACATCCGCTGGTCTCCTCCCTACTACGAGGGGGCGCATGACGAGCGCCCGCTCCGCGCTCTACCTCGCGTTGAACCGCAACAAGCGCTCGATCCGCCTGGATCTCAAGAGCGAGCATGGCTGCGAGCTGCTGCTGAAGCTGGTGGGCGATTGCGATGTGGTGCTGGAGTCGTTTCGCCCTGGCGTGCTCGATCGCCTGGGGGTCGGCTATGAGCAGATGAAGCAGGTGAACCCGCGCGTCGTCTACTGCGCGATCAGCGGCTATGGCCAGGATGGCCCCAAGCGCAGCGCGCCGGGCCACGACATGAACTATCTCGGGTTCGTGGGGATGCTGGGGCTCACGGGGCAGCGCGGGGGAGAGCCGGTCCAGGCGGCGGGCCAGATCGCCGACATCGGTGGGGGCGCGATGATGGCCGCGCTCGGCATCCTTGCCGCGCTGCACGAGCGCGACGGCTCGCCGGCCAGGCCCGGCTCGGGCGAGGGCCAGATGGTTGACATCTCGATGTCCGACGGCGCGCTCTCCTGGCTGGCGCTCGTCGCCGGACGCTACTTCGCCGATGGCTCCACTCCGCACAGGGGCGATCTCGAGCTCGCCGGGTCGCTGATCTGCTACCGGCCCTACGAGTGCGCCGACGGCTGGGTCAGCCTGGGCGCGCTCGAGCCCAAGTTCTGGCAGGCGTGGTGCAGGGGCGTCGGCCGGGAGGACCTGATCGAGCGTCAGTTCGAGCGCCCGGGCAGCAGCGCCTACGCCGACGTGCAGGCGGTGTTCAAGCAGAGGACACGCGCAGAGTGGGAGGCGTTTGCGAGCGAGCACGAGTGCTGCCTGGAGCCGATTCTCGATCTCGACGAGGCGCTGGGCAGCGAGCTCGTCAAGGCCCGCGAGATGGTCGTGGAGGTCAGCCAGCCTGGGGTGCAGAAGCCTGTGCGGCAGCTCGGCGTGCCGGTGAAGCTCTCGCGGACTCCCGGCGCTCCCGACCGGATGCCGGCACCGGCGCTTGGCGAGCACACGCGAGTCGGTGCTGCGCGATGCGGGGCTCTCAGACGCGGAGATCGCGTTGCTGATCGAGTCCGGGGCGGTCGCGGGCGCGACGCCGGGGCCGCTCGCTGAGAGGGGCGCGGGCTCCACCGCATGAGCGAGGCTCCCGTGCTGAAGATGAGTGAGCTCGCCCAGCGCAGCGGGGTGAGCGCCGGCACGATCAGGCACTACCTGCGTGAGGGGCTGCTTGGCGAGAGCTCCGAGATCAGGCGCACGAGCCGCAACATGGCCTACTACCCGTCGCACTTCGTGCAGCGGATCGAGCTGATCAAGCGCCTCCAGGAGGAGCGCTTCATGCCGCTGAGGGTGATCAAGGATCTGCTGCGCTCCGAACCGGAGCGCCTGCAGGCGCTGATCGACCTCGAGGACAGGATCGTCGAGCGCGCGCTGGCGAGCCAGGAGCGCAAGCGGATTTCGGCCGCCGAGGTGAGAGAGCGCTACCAGCTGCCGGCCAACGTGCTCAAGCGGCTCGCGGAGCTGGGGGTGCTGACGCCGGCTCGGGGCGGCTACGACGAGGACAACGTGAAGATCATCGAGGCGATATCGCGCTTCCGGGCGGGCGGGTATGAGGAGGAGCTCGGCTTCACGGTCTATGACACGCTGCGCTACCGCGAGGCGCTGGAGCCACTCGTGCGCGAAGAGGTCCGCGCGCTGCTCGACCGGCTCGTCGGCGAGGTCGAGGTGGAGCGGGCGCTGCAGGTCATCGAGGCCGGCGTGGAGCCGCTGCGGGAGCTTGTCGGCGCAGTGCACTCAAAGCTGCTGCTGGCGGAGCTTCGCCGGCAGAACGAGGGGCGGCGCTATGCTTCACAATGATTGATTGACTTGTCAATCGAGCCTCGGCGAGAGAGATCGCTGAGAGGGCGGGTTCATATGAGGGTCGCGGCAGTTCAGCTCAACTCCACCGGTGAGAAGGCCGAGACCCTGGCATCTGCCGATCGCCACGTTCGCGCCGCGGCCGCGGACGGCGCAAGCCTGATCGTGCTGCCGGAGAAGTGGTCGGTGATCGGTGGCGCCGAGAAGCTGCTCGCGGGCGCCGAGCCGCTCGATGGGCCGGCGATCTCCTGGGCGCGGGCGGTCGCGGCCGAGCTTTCGGTGGACCTGATCGCAGGCTCGATTGCCGAGCGGCCGGCGCAGGGCGGCAAGCTCGCCAACACTTGTGTCCATGTCGATCCGGGCGGGGCGATCCATGCGATCTACCGCAAGATTCACATGTTCGATGTGGAGATCGAGGGCAAGGTCTATCGGGAGTCCGAGCTGGAGCAGCCGGGCTGCGAGATCGTCCTCAGCGAGACGGCTGCCGGCATTCCGCTCGGCCTGGCGATCTGTTACGACCTGCGCTTTCCGGAGCTCTTCCGGATTCTCGCGCTCCGCGGCGCGCTGGTGATGAGCCTGCCCTCGGCGTTCACGCTGCCCACCACCCGCGACCACTGGGAGATCCTGGTGCGGGCGCGCGCGATCGAGAACCAGGCGTTTGTGGTGGCGGCCAACCAGGCCGGCAGGCATCCGGACGGATACGAGTCGGGAGGGCGCTCGATGATCGTCAACCCGTGGGGCACGGTGCTCGCCAGCCTTGGCGCGCAAGAGGAGGGGCATGTCGTGACCGAGATCGATCTCAGGCCCAGGCGCAGGTGCGGAGCAAGCTGCCCTCGCTTTCCAACAGGCGCCCGCCGGCGTATCGCTGGCCGGAGCATTCGAGCGTCGCGGGAGCAGTGGCCGGATGAGCGCGGTGAGGGCTCGCAGCGCGCCCCAGGACCGCCGTCAGGCGATCCTCGATGCAGCGGTGAGGGTGTTCGCCTCGCGCGGCTTTCATGCCTGCCGGGTCTCGGATATCGCAGACGAGGCGGGTGTCGCCTACGGCCTCGTCTACCACTACTTCGGCTCGAAGGACAGCGTCCTGGACACGCTCT
>CAWJRY010000017.1:0-823376 GCA_963845405.1 uncultured Acidobacteriaceae bacterium
CGGTCGATTTCGAGGGCGATCTGGCTGATGCGCTCGCGGTTCTGGCGTGGCTTCGGTTTCGATGGGTATCCACGCGGCGTCGCTCGTTGTGTTCGGCTTCGAGTTGTTGCACAGCATCGGTGCGATGTTGATTTTCCTCGGCCAGGGCATTGGACTGGGAGTCGAGTCCAATGGTTTCCTGTTCGAGCGCCGCGAATTTGCTGGCCAGCACGAGTAACTTCGTCGCATTTCATCGCGCAGGCGCGCATAGCGTTCGGCTTTTGAGGCCTGACGCTTCAAGGAATTCATCTGGCGCGCCACGTTTCGGAGATGTCGTTGACGCGGGCGAGGTTGAGTTTAGCGTCTTCGAGGCGCGCCTCGGCCAGACGCTTCTTGGTTTTGAATTCGCGATCGGCTGCTTCTTCGAGAATCGCGCGGCGATCCGTGGGACGGCTGCTCAGGTCTGGCCATTCGTCCCTGCTCGATCAGAGCTAGCACTCTGCCCGAGGCCGGTGCCCATAAATAATTCCTGAATATCGCGCAGGCGACAGAGTTTTCCGTTGAGCAGATATTCGCTGTCACCGGAGCGGAACAGGCGGCGAGTGACTACGATTTCTCCGGCGCGGAACTGCTGCTGGTTAAACTTGCGGCGGCGAATCTTGAGCACGACGTGCGGAGAGGCGGACCCGACCGAGGCCCAGCCATTGCGGCATGAGGTTGTGGACGGGCAGAGAAAAGATTGGTTTGTTTTCAGGGAAGGCTATTGCAATGGTTTGACCTTAGATCGCTGGACTTCGACTTCTTCGGTTCTGCCTGGCTGGGCTTCTTCCACTGCTTGTTCGGTTGCTGTGGCGGCGCGGGCGCGGATCGAGGCTTCGTCCCAATCGTCAGAGATGTTGGCTTCGGGGAGATCATCCTGGATATCGATTTCTGTCGGGGCGGCGGCGTCGGCCCCGTTATACGCTTCTGGGTCGATCAGCGTGAGAGACACTTCCGCCATGCCAGTGGGTTTGCGATCGCGGGTGCCGGCGAAGATCACATCTTCCATGCGCGCGCCGCGTAGAGTCTTGGCCGACTGCTCGCCCAGTACCCACGAGATGGCGTCGGAAATGTTCGACTTACCACAACCGTTGGGGCCGATGATGGCCGCGACCCCGTCCCCGTGAAACTTGAGTTCGGTGCGGTCACAGAACGACTTGAACCCGAGAATCTGAAGCCTCTTCAGTTTGAGCAACGTCGACTCCTTGAAAAACCAGTACCGGCTAGCAGGTACGTTGTACCGACTGCGAACCAGAAACCTCTGTTTACCAGAGGGATTCCTCTTCCGCCGAAAACGATGCACCGGCGAAGTTGATGCCGCTTCTGATCACCCCAGGCTGGGAGGGCGGGCTAAATTTAAGCTACTGTAACGGTCAAATCGGGGCGGGGTCAAGCAATATAACACCATATATGGTGTGGCCTTACGAGCGACCGCCCTGGGTTGCACATACATTGCAGCATACGCCCGGACTACGGGTGAGGGAAGGAGCGAGGTGGGAGAACCGCGAGAGCCTCTCCATGCTACTTCGGTTGCGGGCGAGGGGCAACCGGAAAGACTCCATGAGGAAAGCTCCAGGCTTGGTCTGGAGGAAATTTCGGTCCTATGACAGGCGGGCGTCCCGTCCGATGAAAGTGGCGGACGGGACGCCCGCCTCGCACTGTCTGTTAGTGGCTGTCAGGATGAGAGTGACGCCAGGTCCAGTATTGCGACTGCTCCTTCCGATTCGCCTTCTTGTATTCGTGAGAAGTCTTGTGGTTTTCCACCAGGAATTGGCCCCAGGTGCGATTCTCGTTGTCATCCCAGTTGTGATAATCCTTGTGGTCGCGATCATAGACGCGGACCTGTACTCCGACGGCTTGGGGTGGGGCGGCAGCCATCAGGGAAAGTGGCGCTGCGAGGGCAGCGGCCAGAATTAGCGAGGCGAAGTGAAGATGTCGACGGTGCATGTTGTGGTCCTCCAAATTCAGAAATGTCCGCATGAAAAGTTGCGGCAGCCCTCACTATGCATCAGAGACTGGCGGGCCCCATGCCTCTTTGCGGGGTAACTGAAGTAGGGTGAGTTCGCTTGCGGGACCAGGGCCGAACTGGGCGCTTATTTCCGGCGGCACGCCAGCGTTATTTAGTTGCATGTAAGAATGGAGCGATGGGAGACGAGCTGGCATTAGTTCCGGATTTTCTTTACGGCACTGCGTGGAAGGAGGAGCGAACTCCGGCGCTGACCGAACTTGCGCTGCGCATGGGATTTCGCGGAATCGACACCGCCAACCAGCGCAGGCACTACTTCGAAGCTGGAGTTGGCCAGGGTTTGGCTGCTGCGTACCGGGCAGGAGTGGTTACGCGCGCCGATCTTTTTCTGCAGACCAAGTTCACTTACCGGCGCGGTCAGGACCACCGGCTGCCGTACGATCCTGAGGCCAGCCAGGCGATTCAGGTGGCGCAGTCGTTGGCTAGTTCGCTTGAGCATCTGGGTACGACTCCGTTGACAGCTTTGTGCTGCACGGGCCTTCTGGATATGACTGGGCGCCGGCCGACGCAGAGGTTTGGGAAGCGATGGTCAAGGAGCGAGAGGCCGGCCGAACGCGGCTTCTCGGTGTGAGCAACGTCTCGTTAGAGAATCTCGAGCAGATGGAAGCCGTGAGCGGAGACCCGCCGGCGTTTGTGCAGAACCGCTGTTTCGCGCGTATGGGCTGGGATCGCGAGGTGCGCGCGTACTGCAGGGAGCGGAATATCCGATACCAAGGATTCTCGCTGCTTACGGCGAATCCGGAAGTTATGCACCATCCACTGACCGCGGGAATTGCGGCGCGCGCCAACGGCAGTCCGGCGCAAATCATTTTTCGTTTTGCGCACGCCGTGGGAATGCTGCCGCTCACTGGCACGTCGAACCCCGCGCACATGAAGCAGGATCTGGCGAGTCGCGAAATCACGCTGTCCGAAGAAGATGTTTGCGCGATTGAGTCGCTGGTGGGCTGAAAGTCTTCTACCTGGGCACTTACTGATCCATCGTCCCCCGCCTTGCGTCAGCCGGAAAACCAAGGCGAGTATCGCCATGCGGTTCTTGCGTTGCCTATTTCTCGAATGCGGGCAGCAAGAACGTGACTGGGTGAGAGGCGAGCTTTTGCAGGACTTCTCTGAGGAAGAGTCGCGCTTTGGCTTCGCCGATGTCACGGGCGCGCACGGCCAGGAGGAAGCTTAGAGCGAATGAAGTTCCGATGTTCATCACTCCCACACAAAGAATTCCCGTGAACGAATAGAGGATATCGGCTCCGGTGAGTCCGCGTTGCAGCCAAAGTGCGTCCAGAGCGTAGCCCAAGCCGGCCGAGGCGAGCGTAATGTGGCGAACCTCGAGCGGGATTCCGAAGAGCCCGACAACGATGGGCACCGAGCCCAGCAGAAACCCCAGGACGATGTATCCGATCGATCCGGCCGCGTGATGCTTGACCCAATGCGCGATGGCATTGGCGCGCGCCGGTCCGATCCGGCGCCGAATGCGGAGGCTGTTGACGATCGCCGTTTCCATTCGTGTGAGCGCGAGATAGTTGGCGGTCCAACCGGTGGCGAGGGAGGACAGCCACAGGAAAATGCCTGTGACGATCGCGAACGGGATAGTCAGCGAAGTCAGAGGGAAGAGCATGTGCACGCCGTGCCCCGCCTGCGCGGGCGTGAGAAAAGGATGGCCCGTGACGGCGTTCCAGACACGGTCGACGGCGATGGAACTCAAGATCGCTCCGAAGAGGTTTCCGATCGTGACCAGGGTTTGGGTTTGAGAGATGGCCTGCAGACTGGCTAGATTATCCTTCTCAGGATCCTCCATTGCGTCCACCAGAGTCGAGGCAGTGGCAGCGGGCATTTTTGATGCCAGCAGGAAGCCGCCGGCCTGCATTAACAGAAAACTCACCACGTAATCCAAGGAATGGCCAATGGCCACCAGAAGCGGCGCCTGAATATGGGATGAAATCGAGTACTTGAAAAAGGCCGTGAAGCAGGTAATGATACCGGCAACAATCGCTCCCCAGCCCATGGTCTTCCACTGGGCGGAGTTTTTCGCAATGTAGTGCTTCCCGACACGTCCTGTTTTCTCGACCACGCTGCGCGCCATTCTGCGGGAGCTGGCGCTCAGAACGCCGCCAAGTTTTCGTTGCGAGGCGAATCCGTGAACAATGGTGACCGCGAATTTCCTGGAATCAGAACTGTTGCGCTGCAGGTTGAGCACCTGTTGAATTCGCCAAAGAAGAGACCGCAGCAGACGCACTCGAAATACCAGGCTGGCGGAAGAGCCTGTCTGCTCGAGCAGGTTGGTGACTTCTCGCAGGCGGGCTTCGCAGGCCTCTCGCCGGGCCTCCCATTGTGGAAAGTCGTTGGGGTTCCGGACCAGATGTTCAACCAACGGAGGCAGAGTGAAGAAGCTGGAATTGGCTACGTCTTCGTCGTTGGCGAGGGCGAGGAAGTCTCGAGAGAGCGCGACGCTGGTTGCGCGCATTGCCAGCAGCTTGCACGAAACCAGAATCGACGATGGAGACGGGCGAAAGATTTCGCCCCACCACGACATGACTGAATCCGGAAGGGACGCAATCCACTGTGCGTCTTCTTCGCGCAGGTTCAGGGAGTCCAACAGGATGTAGAGATCGCCCTGGACTTCGTCGACAGGAGTGAGGTAACGGAGGGTGCGGGCAAGAAGTTCGCGGACAAAAAAGACTTCGTCGGGAAGACCAGCCTCTGCTATCACGCGAATGTAGGAATGGTGCGACCAGAATTCGTAGAGGACAGTGCGAATCTCCTGGCAACGTGGATGGGAATCGATCTCGGTAGTGAATTGGAGCAGACGGTCAGTTCGCCAGGATATGGGCAGATCGAGAAAATCCCGCAGGGCGCTATAAACCCAGATCGCTCTTTCGCGCGATGCGCCGGGATCGAGCGCCAGGAGGTCATCCAGTCGAGTCGGTTTGCTCGCGAGGAGTTGAGTTGTGGGTGATGACATCGTGGATTAGAGGTATTTAAGGGCGCGAGTGGTTGTGGCTTAATCTTACGACAAGCCGAAGGTTTTGACGCAGCGATTCTGTTCTCACGATTTAGTTCGTGAGGACAGCGTGCCGTTTCCGGACTGATCGGTTTCCAAGAGGCAGTTGAAGCGCCCCGAAGAGTGCGTTTTACTTTTCGTACGCACCGATATTGATCTGTCCGCCCGAGTTGATCCGTGGATTGCCGGCATAGTCCGTCGTTCCGTAGATGGAGGCGCCATTGCAATACCCCACGCTACAAGTGAGGCTCGTGCTCCCGGCGTTGATTGCCGGCGAACCGGAGGCCACGTCGAGGTTTGGAGGCGTGGAGGTCAGATTGACGAAAAGCGGATTGGCATTCGGTGAATCTGTGTCTTCTCCACTGCTGGTTTGATAGGCGGCATAAGTCTTGAAATTCGCCTTGTTGCCCCATCGGATCGACGTTCCTTGTACATATCCGGCGGTGGAATAGTAGATGTTCCAATTCGCTGTCGCTGTCGAGCCGCTCACATAGCTATAGATCCAGACATTCTGGCTGCCGGCGTAGACGATGTTATTTTCAAAAATGTTTCCTGCAGTAGGCGGAGCGTTGTGCTGGATCTGAAATTCTGCGCCGCCATTCTTAGTGTTGTTGTTGTAGAGCGTGTTGTTCACCACCACGATGTGGTCGCTGCCGCCGACGGTTGCAGAATAGCCGCCGATGGAGACTCCAACCGTGTTCGCGTCATAAAAGAGGTTGTTTCGGATGGTCACGTAGCTGGCGTTGTGACCCTTATGTTCACTGGCCGCCTCCATGTTCAGGTCGCAGTTGTAGACGGTGTTGCGCTCGAAAATGACGTACGCGCATCCGTCGCAATAGAGACCGTCGGCGTCATAGGACTTGCCCTCGCCCGCGTTGGTAATTCCGCTGATGTTGTAAACGGTGTTGCCACTGACCACGCCGTGATTCGCCTGATCGGAACCCGTGGGTCCCACGCCTTCGAAACCGATCGCGTCGATTCCGATGTTGTCGTTGTCATGCAAAATGTTGTTGGTGATGGAAAAATTGGTCACGTTTCCATCCACGTTCATGGTTTCGCTCTCGCCGGTCTTCAGGTTGTAAATCTGATTGCCGCTGATTGTGATGTTGGAAATCGGCGTGGCCGACGTGCCGTACACAGCGATGCCAAAGGCGTTGCCATTCTTCTCGGACGTCGTGGTGATGTTATGGACGATGTTGTTGAGCAGATTCAATCCGCTGCCCGATCCGGTGACCCAGATTCCGGCGGGCGTTAGAGCTGCTTTGCTGGTGGTGTAATTGCGAATCTCAAATCCGCTGACCGTGAGGTAGCTCTGGTTCACAATGTTGATGAGACCCTGGGTGCCGGTGACGCTCAGTCCCGTACCGTCGATCACTGGCGCCTCGCCGGGATAATTTTGGAAGGTGATGTAATTCGATGCCGTCCCCGACGCGGGGAACGTTACCGATTCGTTATACGTGCCGGATTCCACATACACGGTTGCTCCTGCAGTTACCGAGTTGGCGGCGTGCTGAATCGTCAACCAGGGGGCGGTAAAACTGCCGGAGTTCGTGTCATTCCCACTCTTCGACACATAAAACGAGGATCCGGCCTGCGCGCGCGAAATCGAAGAGATCGAAGCAATCGAAGCGATAGCGACAACGGCAAAACACAGCTTCCCAATGGATGTCATAACCAATCTCCTTTTCCCCGTTGACCGGCTTGTTTGAAACGAATTTGTTCGGAACGAGTTTGTTCGAGAGTTAGTAGTCTGATAAAGACGAGCGGCGGAGGCGCTGTTTCGGAGTCTTGTGAGCCCAATGGGGCAAAGCTTAGGCCGGTTATGAATCATTGTCAATAGTTCTGATTAGTTGCGTTTATTGGAATGAGTTCTTTCGATTGATTTCTTTCATCGCGCATCCCTAGAGAGCTTGTGCATGGTAGACATACCTCCATTTTTTTTCGTCGTTCTTTGTAAAATACTAAGGGCTAAGGGTTTGCTGGCGCGAGGTCGCACGAACCTCGCCAAAATATTGAACCGAAAGGACTTGCGGGTAAAATATGGTGGAATAAGGACTTAGCGCCAGGCAACGGGCAAAGGCTCTGTGCTGCGCCGGGGCACTGTCGGAGAATGGGTTGAGGGAGCTTTCGCGCATCCCTTCAGCTTGCGCGTTCCAGAATTCTCGGTAAAGGTTGTTCGTCACAAAGTGGGGAATATTTTTGTGGAAGGCTGTGGAAAAAGTAACAGCAAAGCGGTTTTGGCGCCCCGGTTCTGGTCAATGAGTGTAATGGTGTTTGCGTCAGTTGCGGGACTGCGTGAGGCTGGCCGGTGGAGTGTAGGGCGCGACTTTGTGTACTGTTCGAACTATTCGATTGATGTCAGCTTGCGACACATTCACTGAGGCGCCCTGGTACTTGAGAAAGAACTGAAACTCCAATCCCCGGTCCGCCGCAAACAGAGTCATCAATATTCTGTATGGCCTTGCTCGCGGATCTTCGTACTGGAAGCCATCGAACTCGTCGGTATGGATCACAAAGATCCCGGAATCAGCCGGCGGTGTCGACATCGCTTTTAGAACCAACATCACCATGAGTGGTCCTTGTCGGTCATGAGCGCGGGCATTGATCGCATCTGGCGTGGTCTCCAACATCTGGCGTGTCAGTTCGTAATCGGATGCCACTACACTATCGCCGAACGCTCGCCTGAAACTTTCGGACTTCATCTTAGTGGAGGACAGAACACCTTCGACAAATTCACGGGGTGGTTGACACTTCAAGAGGGTGACCAACCCCGAGTCGAAATAAAAGATCGTTGAGTTTACTCCCGTCTTCGTTTTTGCATCGTTCAGATCGCTCCAGGGAATCTCGAACGTACTTCCGCAAAAAGTAATCTTCTGGCCCGTCGATTCTGTGACCGATGAATCCCGAATCGGGGCAGGGGTCAGCCTCAATACTGGAACTTGCCGAGCCCAGTATCGGGCTTCCAAGGGCACCGCAAAGAACCAGGCGAGCGTTCCTAGGAAAAGGACTGTCGCCAGCAGGAACCCTGCAAGACGCACGAGAAGCCGAGGCCAAGATCTGACCTGCATACTGCCATGCTAGGTTTCCTATCGCTGTTCGCAAAGTTACTTTGGAGCAAGGATGACGGATGGTTGTCGTAACATCGCCTCTCTAACAATGTCGGCGGTGTCAAGCACTTTTTGAGCACACCACAGCATGCACTCGAAGAAGAGTGCCATTTCGCTCTCGTTGAAGATGTGCCCATCCAACCAAAGCCCGCTCGCAATCAGTATTCAGGTCTGGAACTCAGTCCGACCCATGCATCTGTTCGATCGCAACCTCGACCATGATTCCTAGTTCGAACTCCTCTTTAAGAGGAGCGGGACGCCCCAGTCAATTACTCGGTGTTCTACTGCACACCACGGCGATGTTCGGGCTGTCCCGCGTGCGGACCGAATCTTTTTACCTGCTCGTAATCCCATTCCTTGCGCATCATCCAGTACAGCTGAATGGCTAGCTTGCGGGCCATCGCGACCTTGGCGATCTTCCGCCCACGTCGCATGGCCAGGTGAAAATACTTGCTCCGCCATTCCGGAAGGCTGCGCACCGTCACTTGCGCCGCTTCCACCAGCAGGAAACGCAGCAGCGTGTTGCCTTGCTTGCTGATGTGTCCCAGCCGTCGCCGATCCCCGCTCGACTCCTCCGACGGTACCAGTCCCAGATAGCTCGCGATCTGCTTGCCACACTGAAACCGTTCCGCTCTCCCAATGATCAGCACGAAGGCCAGCGCCGTCAGCGAACCGACTCCAGGATGCGTCCGCAAGCGTCGCGCTGCCGGACACTTCTCCGCTTCCTGCTCGATGGTTTGCGTCAGCTCCGCGATCGTCGGGGTCAGTCGGTCCAGCAACTCCAGCAGATCGCGCCGCCGCCGGCTCGCCCACGGAGCTAACGGGAACGCCTCCAGTTGCTCTCGTCCCGCCTCCCGCCACAGCCGCTTCTTGCAGCGCAGTCCTTCGTTCAGCGCCACCGCTTGCAGTTGATTCATGACTCGCGTGCGCGCCTGCACCATGCGGTGCCGGTGCCACAGCAGTTGCCGCAAATCCCGATTCTCCCAGTCCGGCACCCAGATCTGCGGAAAGTCATCTTTCAACATGAGTCGCAGAATCAGCTGTGCATCCTGGCGATCCGTCTTCTGCTTGCGTACCCGCTTCGTACGGATCTCAGCAGCGTCCCCGATCCACAACTCAAACTGCAGCTCTGCCAGCAGCCGCTCAAACCAGCGCGCATGTCCACTGGCTTCCATCCCCACGCGCGCTTTCATTCCCTGGGCCGCTAGTTCGCGGTAGAACTTCTCCGCTTCTTCCGGGTGCTGCAGTCGTCGTTCCTGCAGTTCTCCAGTTTCGGTATCCACAAATGCAATTTGTTGGAAACCCGGGTGGTAGTCACAACCTATAATCCTCATGTTCGGCTCCTTTCTCCCGGGCCTTGGTTGGTTGGCACCACCAAAGTCTATCCGGGTGCGGGAGCCGACATTGTTATGGAATCAATTACGCTCACCGTACTCATGGGCAGAGGTTTGAGTGCAGCGACTCGTGAGCGTCTACTACTTGAAATCTTTCATTTCGCTCCGAATATGTTCGGGTGTTAGCTTGGCATCGACATAGCGTGGCGATGCCGACTATTCCCCCAGCTTCTCGAAGAAGCGGCAGATGGTTTCGATTCCTTTGTGGAAATTTGGGATGTGGAACTTCTCGTTGGGGGCGTGCAGGTTGTCGTCGGGCAAACCGAAGCCCATCATCACGCTGGGAATTTTCAGGACGTCCTGAAAGTCGGTGACGATGGGAATCGAACCGCCGCTGCGGATGAAAACTGTTTCTTTCTTAAATGTATCGTGCAGCGCTTCGGTGGCGGCTTTGATGTAGGGATTGTCGGTGCCGACTACGCAGGCTGGTCCTTTGCTGTGGACGGTGATCTTTGTCTCGATGCCCTTGGGCGTGTGCTTCTTCACGAAGGCGGAATATTTCTTGAAGACGTCGTCGGCGTCCTGATTGGGGACGAGGCGCATCGAAACTTTTGCTTGCGCCTTCGCGGGAATCACGGTTTTCGCCCCGGCGGCGGTGAAGCCTCCGGGCATGCCATGGACTTCAAGCGTAGGACGCGCCCAGGTGCGGTAGAGGACGGAGTAGCCGGGCTCTCCGGTGAGAACTTTTGATCCGACTTCGGTCTTGCGGTAGTGCTCTTCGTTGAAGGGGAGGCGCTTCCAGGCTTTGAGTTCGGCTGCGGTCGGCGCTTTCACGCCTTTGTAAAAGCCAGGGATCAGAATCTTGCCCTTCGCGTCTTTCATCTTGCCGATGATTTCGATCAGCGCGAAGAAAGGATTTGGGGCCGCGCCGCCATACATACCGGAGTGCAGGTCGGTCTTGGCGCCGATTGCTTCGATTTCTGTGTAGACCAGGCCGCGCAGGCCAACGCAGAGCGTGGGGAGATTCGGGGCGAATAATTCCGTATCGCAGACCAGGGCGAAATCAGCTTTGAGCTTGGCTTTCTGTTTGGGGAGATATTCTGAAATCGCCTCGCCACCTACTTCTTCTTCGCCTTCAAAGATGATCTTCACGTTGATGGGCAGCTTGCCGCCGCCAGCGTGCATTAAGGATTCGAGAGCCTTTACCTCCATCCAGAGCTGACCTTTGTCGTCGACTGCGCCGCGGGCATAGAGGTTGTTGTTGCGTTCGGTGGGCTCGAAAGGCGGGGATATCCATTCATTCAGCGGTTCGGCGGGCTGCACATCATAGTGCGCGTAGCAGAGAACGGTCGGCTTGCCGGAGGCGTGCAGCCAGTCGGCGTAGATCAGCGGATGTCCCTTGGTGGGGATGACTTCCACGTTCTCCATGCCGATGCGGCGCAGTTCGCTGGCGACGTAGTTTGCAGCTTTTTGAATGTCGGGCTTGTGTTCGTCGAGAGTGCTGACACTGGGGATGCGGAGAAGATCTTTGAGTTCATTCAGGAAGCGGGGCTGATTGCTACGAGCAAAGTCGATCGAGGAGGAAGCCATGAGTGCGTCCCTTTCTGTTCATACGCCAAATGCGAGACAACGAAGGAGTGGAAAACATCACAGTATAGCGCGAAGGGCTGCCCCCTAAAGCCCACGTCTCAGAAGCGAGATGTGGGGGCTCCACTTCATTCGAAGGTTATTCGAATCTTGCTGGGGAGAACGGACTCAGGTCGTGAGTGGGATTCACGCCTGTTATCACGTCGGCCATGATTTGTGCGGTGATTGGGGCGAGGAGAATCCCGTCGCGGAAATGCCCGGTGGCTACGTAATAGCCGGGGGTTGGGGTCGCGCCGAGAATAGGCAAGGCGTCAGGAGTTCCGGGGCGCAGGCCGGCCCAGTCTTCGAGAATCTTTGCTTCACGCAACTGCGGGACCAGGTCGATCGCGGCGCGATGAAAGCGCTGCATTGTCTCTGCATCAGTTCGTTTGTCGAAGCCGGCTTCTTCAACGGTGGCGCCGACAAGGAGGCGTCCGTCGCTGCGTGGAATCAGATAAACCTCGGGAGTGCGGATGACGTGCTGAAGCAAGTTGCGCGGGTGCATTGCGAGGCAGAGCATCTGTCCTTTTACTGGACGCGTGGGAACTGGGTATGGGCCGATCTGGCTGGACCACGCGCCGGCGCAATTGACGACTTTGGGGGAGAGGAAGGAAGTCTTGTTTGTGGTCACTCCGCTGACGCGGTCGTCTGACAGATTTACCGCGGTGACTAGATCGCCGGACGAAAAATCGACGCCGCGGATCTTGGCGGTCTTCCATGCCGCCGCCGTAAGTGCTCGAGGATCGACGCTGCGTTCTTTCAGGTAGAACGCCGGTCCTTCTCGAATCGCGAGCGCAGGCTCGAGTTCGGCCAGAGGCGCGGGCATATTTGCGGGCGGCAAGCCTGGATGCTCCGGAGACGGGAATACGATCGTTCCGTAATCGCGCAAGTCGACATTGACGCCGGACTCGAGGTGCAATTCATGGGCGAGTTCGGGATACATTTTCGCGCTGGCCGTGGCGAGCGGCTGTAAAATCGCGGGGATTTCGAGCGGGCAGTCGACCAGCATGCCGCCGGCGGCGTGGGAAGCTTCGCGTCCCGGCTCGCCGCGCTCGATGACTAAAACTGACGCGCCGCGTTTGCGCAGAGCGATAGAGAGCGAGAGTCCAATGATGCCGCCACCGACGATGATTACGTCCCAAGTCTTCACCAGAGCATTGTACAAAGAGCGAGTCACCTTTGACGCTGAGTTGGCGCACTCCGGCTGCTACAATGACTGGCATGAAGCTTAGGGCTATTTTTGTGGGAACTGCCCTCGTTGTGCTGGCGATGGCGGGAAGTGCGCTGGCTCAGAAAGACGCGGATAATGAGCCTACGGCGCTCATCACTTTCCTTGTGGTAAAGGACGACAACGGCAAGCCTGTGCGCAATGCCGCCGTGATCATGCACGCCGTGAATGAGCAGGGAAAGCAGGGTCGAGGCGACCTGGAGCTGAAGACGGATCCGGATGGTAAGACGAATTTCGACGGTCTCCCCTATGGCACTGTGCGAATACAAGTATTGGCTCATGGATTTCAGACGTACGGGCAAGATTTCGAAATCCACAAGCCCAAGATTGACGTCACGATCAAGTTGAAACGTCCGCAAGGTCAGTACTCGGTGTATGAAGATCACCCGAACGAGTCGAGCCCTCCGCCAAAACAGGATGCTCCCCCGCCGGATGCAAACGACAAAAAGCCGAATTAGGACCCGTATCGTTACGCGCTCAACCACTCTGTGGAGAGTTCGTTGGAGTGACCCATGGACTACCTTCTGAAAACCGAACCGTCTACCTATTCATTCGCCGATTTACAAAAAGAAAAAACGACGATCTGGGATGGAGTGTCGAATCCCGTGGCGTTGAAAAATATGCGGGCAATGAAGCCCGGGGACCGGTTGGTCATTTATCACACCGGGGATGAGAAGAGCGCAGTGGGAACCGCCAGTGTGGTGTCGGTGGATGTGTCGGACGTGCGGAATCCGCAGGTAAAGATTAAGGTGGGCGCGGCCAATGCGAAGGCGGTGACGCTGGCGGAAGCCAAGGCGAATAAGCTGTTCGCGGAGTCTCCTCTGGCGCGTCAGGGACGGTTGAGCGTGGTGCCCCTGAATGAAGCGCAGTTCAAGTTTCTAACCGGAGACTGAGCCTGCATTCTCCTCAGAGTCAAAGTCCAACCTGTCCCCTAGAACGCGACAAGGGGTGGGGACTCCTCCGCGCTTCTTGAACGGCACGTCTTGTTGAAAGTTTCTCTTCGGCCAACTTCTGCGGCACCTTAGGCTTCCAAGCAAGAGGTGGGCTGCTTGGGGGCATCCGGGTCGTCGTTCTGGAGATTGCATGACATTGAAGAAACTTTACACGATGCTCCCCGCATCGGCTGCCGTCCTCTGTCTCGCCGCAGTGCTTGCCCCTGTGACGGCGTATGCACAGGAAACAACAGAAAAAGTCACTGTTGACGATGTGGATCGGACCTTTATGGTCCGGTTGCCGAGAGGTTATGACGCGAAGCAGCATTATCCGGTGGTGATCCTGCTGCATGGCATGAATCAGGATGCCGACGACATGGAGCGACTCACCCGCTTCGATGAGTTGGCGGACAAGGACAGCGTTATCGCGGTCTATCCCATCGCGCTGCATGGGCGGTGGAACGTCGGCGTACAGCCACAAGAGCGCAGGCCGATGGGGATGGGTCCCGGCGGCAGGCGCGGGCGCTACGGCGGTGGAGGGGGCGGATATCCCGGCGGAGGCGGAGGCTATCCCGGAGGCGGTGGACGCGGTCAGCAGCAGCCCAGCCAGGATACCCGGCCGGTGCCGGCGGACGATGTCGGTTTCATCGGCCAGATGCTCGATCAGCTGGGGACCAAGTTTTCAGTGGACTCTTCGCGAATCTATGCTGCTGGACTGTCGGAGGGCGGTTTCATGAGTCTGCGGCTTGGCTGCGCTCTGAGCGATCGAATTGCGGGCGTGGCCGCAGTGGGAGCGGCGATGCCGAAGACAATGATCTGCCTGCCGTCGCGTCCGGTGCCAGTGGTGATGATCAACGGCACGTCGGACCCTGTGGTTCCTTACGGCGGCGGCACGGAGCACAATCTTGACCTTGCAACTATTTCCGTGGAAGACAGCGCCAAGGCCTGGGCGAAGATCGACCGCTGCGGCGAAAAGCCGGAGCATAGCAAGCTGTCTGGGAGCGGCAAAGGTGGAACGGAAACGAAAGTCGACACTTACACCGGTTGCCAGCAGGACTCGGCGGTGGTGTCTTATAGCTTGAAGGGCGCCGGCAACACTTGGCCGGGTGGAATGCAATATGAGGTCGAGAAGCAGGTCGGCAAGACCAGCGGCGACTTCAACGCTGACGAAATCCTTTGGAATTTTCTGGTCAGCAAGAAGCTTCCGGAGAAGAGCGCGGCGCAAACTCAGTAGTGTTTGCGGACAAAGCTCCTTGACCGCTGAGATCGCGGAGAGAATCCGCCGAGGACGCGGGGAAAACCTCTTGTTTCGCATCTCTGTGCAGATGCGAAAATGCGGAGAGCCCGGCGGCTCTCCGCGATTCGTTCTATCTGCTTTTACAGCTCCAGACAGACATCACAGCGAGCGCAGGAAATTCAGGAGATCCTGGACCTGCGACGCTTTCAGTTTGTTGTACTGACGAACCACCAGCGTGGCTTCCGAGCCGCTGCTGTTGTGGGCATGAATCGCCTGGATCAGGTCGCTGGTTCGTCCGTCGTGCAGGAAGAACAGGCGCTGTCCCAATCCCCACAATGGAGCGGTGCGGAATTGGTTCGGTCCGGCGGCACCCTGGTGGACGCCATCGGAAAGACCCGTGCCCATGTTATGCAGGGCAAAGTCGGAATACGGATTGTAGGTCACATTCGACATCCCGGTGTATGGCGATGAGCCCGTGGTAAGGGAGGGTGAATGACACAGGGCGCAGCCGATCGAGGCGAATAACTTGGCTCCATTCTGAATCGATGAAGTCGATGCCGCCGGAACTGGGGGCGCGGAAAGTCGACTGAACACAGCAAAGTTCACGGTGTCTGATGCCATTTCGGACGCCGTCCCGATACTGGTGCCGTAGTTTGGGCTGTTCGGATTATTGTTCACCATAAGCGTGGTGTCTTCAGGTGAACCGTTGAATACGCAACCTGGCACGGCGCTGCGTTCGTTGGGAAACAGTTCGTTCGAGACTCCCTGTTCCACGTTGTACGCCTCGCCTACGAACATCAGCAGAGACTTGTTCTGGGCCTTCCAGCCGAAACGCGTGATGGTGCCATCGTTTCCGCTGGTGTTGAACACACCTCCAATCCTGAACAATGCTCGCGCCGACGCCGTGGATGCGAGATTCGCCTGCAGTGTAGCGTCGGGAGTGGCTTCCACCAAGCCCAAGCCGTAGAGCGGTGTGGGGATGCGGAAGATGATGTTGTTATCGGCAAGGGCTGTGCCAAAGTCGGGCTGCGCGAGTGTGCAGCCTGACGCATCGAAGCGGCCGCTGATGGTGTAGAGGTCGTGGACCCCGCCATCCAGGCCGCCGTTTGCAGCCTTGATGAAGCGAGCTTCGCGCACCGGACCTGTGGCAGTGATGAAACTGGGGACCGTGTTCTCCGCGTTATCGAGCATCGCGAGCGCGACCTGCGGATTCGGAATCGGATTCTGCGGGCTGCCAAGGCCCGGGCTGCTTCCTCCGACTGACGGTTGTGCGTGACATTGCGCGCAACTGTTTCCGTTGAAAGTTGGGCCGAGGCCGCTTCCGGCTTCGCCCGCGATGCGACCCGAGACGGAATCGATTTCCTGAAAACGCACTTGCGCCTGATTGAACAATGCTTGTTCGGCGGGGCTCAGGGTCGTGAAATAGCTGCCTGCTGCTGCCGGACCGGAACGCGGACCGGGATCGTTCTGCGACTGAAGTTCTGCGCTTCCAAGAAAGACTAAAGCAAGACAAAGAACCAGGGGGGAGCGTTGTAGATGCCTCATTGATGCACCTCCAGACAGGGATAGACACACTTGTGCTACAGGTTGTGCTGAGTGCGAAGTGGGCGCGAGGTTGGGTGGTCTGCTGTTCGGTTCAAGCTGCGGGCCAGCGTGCCGATTGCCGGTCCCGTGCCCCACCGCGAACGAACAGCTCTGTGGGTGCGGGAGCCCACTCAGGGGATCTCTCCTCAGGTGAGGGGAGACTGATCAAGCATTGGCGTGAATGTAGGCTGGCTGCGGAAACTGGTCAAGGGCCCGATAGTACATCGGGTTGTCCAGTTGGACATTTTCATCCTGCAGCATGGCATTGATCATTGAATGCAACTGTTAAGACTCGCAATTCTCGGGAGCACTTCTCCCCCTAAGGCAAGAAAAACCCCACTTCTTACGCAAAAGACGCGCGAGAAATGGGGCTCCCATTCGCGAGTGTTGCCGGGATCAGTGGAAAAGATTCAATGTGTTGCTGGCATCGTCGACAAAGTAGATGCCAACATCCGGTACATCGATCAAGCCGAACAAGGCTCCAGCTCCCGGCGGGTTTCCGGTATTGTCCAGCAATCTCCGACGGATTTGCTCGCCGTTGGGTGTGGTCTCCACGAGGAAGCCGTTGTTTCCGTTGACGGTCAGGATATTGCCTGCGGGCGTCACCGTCAGGCCGAGAGGGTCATTGAGGCTACCGCCCTGCGAGACAATCGCCCCGATTCCGGCGGAGGTTTCACGGAACACCGGATCTGGAATTGCAGTTACACGATTGCTGAGACTGTCAGCCACGTACAGTATGCCGGCGCGGGCGTCGAGACCTAATCCAGTTGGTCCGATAACCAGCGCTGCGGGATCGGTGCGCTGGGCGAAGCCGGATCCGATTACCGTGATTGACTGCAGGGAGGGCGCGGATTCGCGAGAGACATTTAGCGCCAGCCGTATCACAGTCCCGTTATGCACGACCTTGCCTCCAGCGGCGACGGTTCCGTTGAGAACATTGGTGACGAACAGGTCTGCGCTATTGCCCGCATCGAACGCGGTCATATCCCAGGGGCCATTGATGAGCGACCCGTAGAATGTCTCCGCAACTCTGCCGTGGTTGTCGAGTACGAGCAGGCATCCGGCGCGCGCCGTAGCTGCAGTTCCGTCGCTGGTTGGCAGGCTACCCACGATTACCCATCCCGCGCGCAATGCGACCAGGGCGGTGGTCAGACCAATGCCGCCCGGGCAGGGACCGGGTAGATTGGAGGCTTCGATATGAGCGAATACCGTTGTTGTACCGCCCGGACCAATCTGGACAATGGTGGTTCCGGTGCCCTGCAGGTTATCGCTGTTGTTGAAATTACTGATCAGGATGTTTCCTTCGATCAGCGAGCCTGAGCTGCGCGCAATGCGAACAATGCCATACGGGTTCACGTCGCCATTGGCCGGAACCGTCGAGCCGACTACCTCGATGCTGGCCTGGTTGCTGGAATGATTTGCCTGGGCGTGTGCGGAAAGACCGCAGGTAGCGGCGAAGAAGCCGGCGCAAACCCACGCTTTCAGTTGAGACAAAGTCATGACAATCCTCCGATGCTGAGATGTCTACTGCGTCTGGAATGGGCCTTTGGGCGTTGCAAATCTCGCCCCATCGCAGGAAGGTAGCGGCATCTTGCGGGGCGCGGCGTGGGTGCAGTAGCTACACCACCACCGCGCCGTACACAAGTGTGCGCGGCGGCAGTGTCGGCTCTGTCATTACGTTGTCAAGAACGTGTCACATTTTGGTGTGGATCAGACCAAGGCCGGACGAGGTTAATAGAGGAATCAGGTGAAGGATTTTCTCAACTCGCGGCGCAGAATCTTGCCCGACGCGGTCTTGGGGACGCTTTCAACAAAACGCACGTCACGCGGCTGCTTGTACTTGGTGAGGCGGTCGGCGACGAATGCACAAAGCTCTTCCCCGAGCCTGGCACTCTCGGCGAATCCGTCACGCAACGAAACGAAGGCGACGGGAATTTCTCCAGCTGCGGCATCCGCGCGCCCAACCACTCCGCACTCCCTCACGGCGGGATGTTCGAGCAATACGGCTTCGACTTCTGCCGGAGCCACGGGAAAACCTTTGTACTTGATCATTTCCTTGCGGCGATCGACTACGCGATAAAAACCTTCGCGGTCGCGGGTGACAATGTCGCCGGACCAATACCATCCATCGTGGAGAACGGCGGCGGTGGCTTGGGGTTCCTTCCAATAACCGAGCATGAATTGTGGTCCGCGCATCACGAGCTCGCCCGGAAGTCCAGAAGGCGCTTCAGTGATCTCGTCCGGACATTCGTTGGGATCGAGTTCACTCTGCGCGAGGACGCGGCAATCCGTTTTTGCCAGGGGATGTCCGATCGAATCGGGATGATAGAGTTCAGGCTGCAAAAATCCTACATGAGTTACGGGCGAGGCTTCGGTCATCCCGTATCCCTGGCAGATGAGGATGTTCGTCAAGTTTGTAAAGCGGCGCGCGAGTTCAGGAGCGAGTGGCGCTGCACCCGATTTAACCCAATGGACGTTGTGCTCGCTCGGGAATTGCCCGGCCTCCGCCGCCTGGCAGAGCGCGTTGATCGCGGGTGGAACCAGCGGCATCGTCGTGATCGCCTCTTCGCACATTAGCCGCGTGACCTGTTGCACTTGAAAGCGCGGCACAATCGTCATCGTGGCGCCCAGAAGCAGCGCAGGGTTCAGCACCACATTCAGGCCGTAAATGTGATACAGCGGCAGGCAGCACAACAGGTTGTCGGCGGAGCTAAGGCACGCAGCATTCGGTGCGATGAGCTGGTAGATGTTGGCTACCAGATTCTTGTGCGAGAGCATCACGCCTTTGGGCAATCCTGTGGTGCCGCTGGAGTAGGGAAGTGCGGCCAGGGTCTCGCTTGAGGATTGAGTTGGAGTGGGGAAGGCTGAAGGCGCGGCGTGGAACAGGTTGCTGAATGCCTCGGCTCCTGTGGAGTGTTGGCGTGTGGTGTAGACCCGGCGCAGCGCCGGCAGTCCAGCGAGGTTGAGGTTTTCCAGAGCGCAGCCATCGGTGACCAAGACCGTCGCGCCGGAGTTTTCCAGCTGATAACGGACTTCCCGCTCTCGGTACGCGGGATTGAGCAGCGTCGGAATGGCTCCAGCAAGTTGAGCCGCATGGAACGTTACGCAGAATTCCCAGGAGTTGGAAAGAAAGATCGCGAGAACGTCGCCAGGCTGAAGCCCGGCCGAAATCAGGCCGCAGGCGAGGGATTCGACAGTTTCGCCGTACTCAGCATAGGTCATGCGGCGGCCGCACGAGGCGTCGACCACCGCGATCTTGTTGGCGTTACGGCGGCAGGACTCAAGCACAAGATCGTGCAGAAACAGATTCTGTGGGTCGGCGTAGAGTTCAGTGCGCTGCATGGCGGGAGCGATTGTACTGGAAGGGGTGGGGGTTGCGGGGAGCTGACCAGCGGACCAGGCCTCAGCTGGCGAGCTTGCGCAGGAATTCTTGCTCGTCCATGCGGTATTTGAAGGCTTTTCGGCCATCGATGAAAACGACGGGGACTTCGTCGTTGTATTGGCGGCGGAGTTCAGTATCGGCGTCGACATCAATTTCGCGCCAGGTAAACCCCCCGCGGCGGGAGAGCTTGTTCAAGCTCTCTTTTACAACTTCGCACAAATGGCAGCCCTTGCGCGAATAGACTACGACGTTGCGCGACTCGCCCATGCCGGGGATTCTAGCGCGGGGTTGGCGCGTTTTCCAGCAAGAATTGGCTTATGGAAAAGGGTTAGAATCCCCTCATGCCAGCCCCCCAGACAAAACCTCTTCATGGAAAGACTGCCCTCGTCACCGGTGCAGCCCGGCGGTTGGGCCGGGCCTCGGCCCTCGCGCTGGCCGGCGCCGGAGCGGACGTGGCCATCACTTTTCGCAAATCGGCGCGCGAAGCCCGCGACACCGTCGTCGACTTGTCGGCGCTCGGCGTTCGAGCGTTTGCATTAAAGTGCGACGTGACCGACGAGGCCAGTGTGCGCGCCGCGATGAAGGAAGCCGGGCGTGAACTGGGAAGGATCGACATCCTGGTGAACAATGCGGCGAATTACGAGACGGCGGAGTTCGAGAAGTTGACCGTGCAGCAGTGGGATGCCATCTTCGCCTCCAACACCCGCGGGCCATTCCTCGTATCTCGCGAGGCTTTGCCCTGGATGCGCCGGAAGCGCGGGAAAGGCGCAGGACCGATTGAAGCGAAGATCATCAACATGGGCTCGCTCGGCGGCCTGAGGCCGTGGGCGACGCACGCGCACTATTGTTCCTCGAAAGCAGCCGTGCACATGCTAACCAAAGTGATGGCGAAGGCGCTCGCGCCGGAGATTGCGGTCAACGCGGTGGCTCCGGGGATGATCGATTTGGGGGAGAAGGCTGCTGCCGCGTTTATGCGGCGCATGGCCAAACAGACTCCGATGCGGCGCAACGGTACCGGGGACGAAATTGCAGCGGCGGTTTTATTCTTCGCCACCGCGCCGCAGTTTATTACCGGCCAGATTTTGGCCGTGGACGGTGGAATCGGGCTGTGACCAGGTCCGGCGGTGGCGAAGGGCGTGCGCTATTCAGCCAGGACGTGCGCCGGAGGATCCGAGGCGATGAAGCAGGAAATAGCCATTGCTTCATGGGCGCGGTATATTGAGGCGAATGAAGAAGAATTCGAAAGGCAGCTCTATTCGTTCGACCTCTGGTTCGACCTCCATATCGAAGAAGAGTCGCGCCGCTTTGACGGCGACCAAACCTGCTCCAAGAGTTGCCATAGCCATCATGGCAGCCGGCAAGGGCACCAGGCTTAAATCGCAATTACCTAAAGTGTTACATGAAGCTGGGGGGAAGGCGCTGCTGGAGCACGTGATCCGAGCGGCGCTGCGGGTGGTTCCGGCTAACGATGTGTATGCGATCGTGGGGCACGAGGCCGATCGGGTGCGTACGGCAATGGCGCATACCGGCGTCGGTTACGTCCTGCAGGCCGAGCAACGCGGCACCGGCCACGCGCTCATGGCCGTACAGGATGCTCTGAAGGGATACGACCAGGTCATCGTGCTCTCGGGCGATGCTCCGCTGATAACGCCGCAGACCATCGGAAGACTGCTTAACTTTCATTTAGACAATGGGGCAGCGATGACCTTGCTCGCCGCCGAACTTGACGATCCCACCGGCTATGGGCGCGTTCTGCGCAAGAGCAAAGGCAGCGCAGAGGTGCAAGCCGTCGCCGAAGAAAAGGCAGCGAGTGCGGCGCAGAAGAAGATTCGCGAAATCAACTCCGGTTTTTATGTGTTTGACGTCAAGGAGCTCTACGCGCACATCGGAAAACTCTCGACCGCCAACGCGCACGGCGAGTACTACCTGACGGACATGGCTGAAGTGTTTCGCAAGGCAAAGAAGCGCGTGATGGCGTGGAAGACGCCAACCCCGAGTGAGGTGCTGGGTGGAAACACTCGCGCAGAATTGGCCGATCTCGACCAGAAAATGCGTCTGGCGAAGTGCCAGCAGTTGATGTCCGAGGGCGTAACCATCTTTTATCCGGCGACTTGTGTAATTGACGCCGACGTGACGGTCGCTGCCGATACCGTGATTGAGCCTTATGTACAACTGCTGGGTAAGACTCGTGTGGGCACGGGTTGCCGCGTGCGATCTTATTGTGTAATTCGCGATACCGAAATCGGGGATGGCGTCATGATCCTGCCGGGATGCGTGATGGACGATTCCCGCATCTCGAACGGAGCGACTGCCGGCCCCTATTCGCGGCTGCGTCCGGGAAGCGAGATCGGCGAGGGCGCGCACGTCGGAAACTTCGTCGAGACGAAGAAAATGAAGCTGGGAAAGGGATCGAAAGCGAATCACCTCACCTATCTCGGCGATGCCGAGATCGGCGCGGGAGTAAACGTCGGCGCGGGCACGATTACCTGCAACTACGATGGCGTCCACAAGCACAAGACCGTGATCGAAGACGGAGTCTTCGTGGGCAGCGACAGCACGCTGGTGGCGCCGGTCCGTCTAGGCAAGGGTTCGTACGTGGGAGCGGCATCGTGTATTACTGACGATGTTCCCGAGGATGCGCTGGCTGTGGGGCGTTCGCGGCAGATCGTGAAGGAAGGTTGGGCGCGGGAGAAGCGGTCGAAGAAATAGACAGGCGGTCTTATGGGGAATCCTTCGACTTCGTGGGATGCGTCACTCTCGCGAAGCATCCCACTGCACTCAGGATTACAGGGCTTGAAGGTTAGTGGGTTACGGCAGCGAACAACTCTGAATGCATCAGCGACTGGAATTGCTGGTCGTTGGCCTTGAAGTGTACGCCGACCTTGGAGCCGTCGGAGTCGACTGAGGTATTCTCCACAGCAACCTTCTCTGCGGGCGTGGCGCTCATTTTCTTAAAAAGCATGTAGCCTTTGAGCAGCGATGAAACCGTGGCTGCGGTTGTCGAGTCGGACGTGACGACGGTCATGTCGAAGTTGACGCCGTTGTTGAAACTCAACGTATAGCGTGAGCCCAGCAGCCGTTTCTTGAGGTTTTCATAGTCGGCGACCTTCGAAGCATCGCCCATGGCGGAGTGCATCGCATTCTGCGTGCCCTGCTGGTCGAGAATGCTCCAGACGGGCGCGGAATCGACACTGGTCATCATGTCTGCCATTTCGCCGTTGGTGTCGAGACTCAGAGTTTTTCCGTCGCGAGTGTCGAGCGCGGCGTGGAGAGCGGTGGCATCGCCGAATAGCAGCGTGCTGGCATCCAGGAAAGTCATGATGAAGCCGCCATCCATGGGATACACATCGGCGGTGCCATATTTCTTGGGCGTGAATTTTTCCAGCTTCATCTTCTTAAGCACAGCCTTCATGTCGAAGGGACCGCTGGCCACGCCAGCCGTCTTGACGCCTTGCTTTCCGGTTCGGAACGAGGCGAAGGTGAGCGTGTCGACATCCTTGTCCGGATCGAGACCGATTTTCTTCAGGGCAGCCTCAAACTCCTTGATGTTATCGGGCAGCAGTTGCTGTTTCATCGCCATGGCCGTGGGCGAATCTTTAATGGCGCGGTAATCCACCGAGATCAGTTGCAGCAGGTCGGCAGGAATGCACGAGCGGCCGGACGAGTTCAGCGGCATGGCATAGGCCATGCTCACCAGCAACGCGGAAATCAAACCAATCCTGAACAATTTCATAATCCCTCGAAAGTCACAGAAACTAGGGGTTGGGTGCCTCTCCTGTGGTTGGATGCACGTTCAAACCCTGTAGTTAGTAGATCGCTTTATTCTATTTTACTTGCAGCCCGGGAGTATGGAACAAAAGTACAGGCCCCCATTGACCGGTTGGAGTCCGGGGAGGCTTGCATTCTTGGTTGTAGGAACCAGCTTCGCAGAGGTTTTGTTCCGCGGGGCAGCACAGCTAGTTAGGGACGTGGCTTCTGCGAAGGGCTCTTCGGATCCGCCGGATTCGGCGAATCGGAGGTTCCACCTTTCTGTTCGGCAGCGCGTCTATCGCTGTGTCGGCAGCTTTGAGCACGCGGTCCAGGCCTTCAAGGGTCACCTCAGTTCGTGGAACGCTCTCACGACTCGCGATTTGGCCCCCGTTCGCGACCGCTGCACCGGGAGGCACGCGTGGCATCGATGGCTGGTAAGCCACACAGTCACTTCCTTGATTCCCGGCCTAACGCTACAAAGGTTCGTACCTCCCGTGCTATCTTCGAAAGCCCGGAGCGCAAATCCATGACTCACGCCCAACTAGTCGAAAAAGCCGTGCGCTGGCTCCGTTCCTACCGCTGTGGAGTAGTGCTCTCCGAGCAGGCCTGCGTCAGCGGAGAGATGCCTGACGCCATCGGATGGAAGCGGGCCAACCACTCCGTGCTGGTCGAGTGCAAGGTCACCCGCGGCGATTTTCTGGCCGACCGCGCCAAGCCCTTTCGTCTGAAAGCGGAGCAGGGAGTCGGGAGCGAGCGCTTCTACCTGACGCCTCCCGCCCTGGTGAAAGCAGAGGAATTGCCCGTGGGGTGGGGACTGCTCGAACTCGGTCGGGGGCGGATCGAGATGCTGCGGCCTTCTGTGAAAAACCTTCGCACCGCTACCGGACTCCGCTACGAGATGAATCTGCTGCTGGCCAGCCTGCGGCGAGTCGAGGTCCGGATCGAACCGCAAAGCATCACCGACTTCCTGAAGTGGAAAAATCGCATGGCGGAATACAATCGCGGAACTCTGCCCGAAGGGTTGGCGACTGCCGAGGAAGAGATGAATGTTTTTCTGCAGCCTGATCTAACCAGTTGAACTTCTGTTGATCCTCTTTTTGAATTTTGTCATTTCGAACGGCTTTAGCCGTGAGAAACCTGCTGTCCCAAGCAGCGGAACAGGTGCCGGCGGACAGCAGGTTCCTCCCTTCGGTCGGAATGACAAGGGTTTGTGCGCGAGGTCAGATATGGCCGATAGTCGACCATTGAGATGGCTGAGTGAAAAAGAAAACCGGGCTGGTTCGCCCGGTTTCTGATTGCGTCAAGTTGGATGCGGTTACATCGCAGCCCGGCGCGACTGGTTCTGAGGCTGCTTTTCTGGTTGGGTTAGGACCAGTCCGGTCGCCCGGAACGCCGCCTCAATGCCAATCTCCAGATCCCCGATCACGAGGTCGGAGATCCGCTGGAGCGAGGAAACAGACATCGGTGAAGGTGCAAACGGTTAGCCACTCTTAACTTCAAGAAGGACGCGCAGAGAATTAGGTATGTGGCTCATTATGCAATGCTTATCAAGTCGTCTGTCGTGTTCGCCGAGGGCCAGGCAACGTAGCCTCGACACAATCGGAAAAGTATTGCACACTCCTGCACCACGGACCGTGCAAGCACTGGGGGAAAAGCTCAGAATCCTCAACCAGCCAAGGCCAACCACCCATGGCCTACCACCGGTCCTATAACTCCCGCCTGCCTTCCATCGCCTTCAGCATCGTGATCTCGTCGGTGTACTCGATGTCGCTGCCGACCGGGATGCCCATGGCGATGCGCGTGACTTTCACTCCCACACGCTTGAGTTGCTGCGAGAGGTACGCAGAAGTGGCTTCACCTTCCACTGTTGGATTGGTGGCGATGATCACCTCGTCGACATTTCCGGCGTCGACTCGTGCGATCAGATTTGAAATGCGTAACTGGTCCGGGCCGATGCCTTGCAGTGGGGAGATGGCACCGTGCAGCACGTGGAAGACTCCGTTGAAGTGCTTGGTCTTCTCGATGGCGGCGATGTTTGTGGGTTCCTCGACCACGCACACCAGGCGCTGGTTGCGCGTGGCGCTGGTGCAGTAGACGCAGGGATCGACGTCGGTGATGTTGTTGCACACCGAGCAGAGCCGGAGGTTGGCCTTGACGTCGCGCACGGCGGCTGCGAGCGCCTCGGCATCGTCGTCGCTCGATCGCAGGATGTGAAACGCCAGCCGCTGCGCGCTCTTTGCGCCGACGCCCGGCAGCTTCTTCAGTTCGTCAATCAGGCGCGACATCGGCTCGGCAAATTTAGACATTCCCTATTCCACTCTCAATGGGCCTTGTCATTCTGAGCGGAGCGAAGAACCTAATGCACTCTCTTGCTGCCGGCAAAGTGCACTGGATCCTTCGCTTCGCTCAGGATGACAAGTCTTTGTCGTGTACAGAATTCATTGCGCCGCCGGAAGCGTGTACTCGAAGTCGTACGAGTGTTTCCCGTCGGCAATGTTGATTGTCATCTTTCCAGCGATTCCTGCCAACTCACCGGTTCCGGAGTCGGGCACGACCGAGATGGTCAGGTCCGGCGTGCCGCGAGTCATGATTCCGGTGTGGTGCAGCACAAAGCTGCCACTGCGGCCCTGCAGAGTTCCCGCGAACTTTTCCATGGCGATGTAGATGCCCGATTTGTTCGCACTGACGCCACCGGTCAGCATTTGACCTTTGGCCGTGCCTTCAAGATCGCCGTGATACTGCTTGTCGAGCAGCATGCGGCTCAGGCCATCGCCATTCTTGTCGTCCTGTGGAACCATCTTCACTTCAAAAGGTCCGACGGCTCTCATGGTTATCTCCTTCGGATTCGCCGACTGGGCCACCGGGGGAGTGGTTTGTGCCGACATGGGGAAGCCCAGACATAGCAACGTCAAGCTTGTAGCTATGCCTCCAAAGCGATGCTTCAATTCATGCCTCGACATGAGGTGGTAGCAGGAGAAACGTAGGCGGTCCGAAGCAGTGTCATAGCCCAGGGATGCCCATCCCGCCCAGCATGCCGCCGACGGTGGATTGCATCTGTGCGTCGACTTTGCGCGCGGCTTCGTTGACGGCCGCGAGAATCAAGTCTTGCAGCATCTCGACATCACCGGCCTTCACCGCTTCGGGATCGATGCGCAGGCTGAGCAACTGCTTGCGGCCATCCATTTTGGCCGTGACCGTGCCGCCGCCGGAGGTCGCATCGACGACCGTTTCCTGCATTTTCTTCTGCAGGTTTTCGTACTGCGATTTGGCTTTGGACATCAGCTCTTGCAGGTTGAATCCACCCATGGAACCTCACGTTTCGGGGTCGGTCGTACCCTCCGGTTGTTATTCTGAGCGAAGTGAGAACCCATGCAATTTGCCCGCAGCGAGATGTTGCACAGGTCCTTCGATTGGCTCAGGATCACACGAAGAGGCTCCTCACCGTTTCTCCCTGTAGTCAATCACCGTGCGAATTTGGGCACCGAATTTTTCGCGCATGCGCTGCACCACAGGATCCTGCTCGGCGCGCCCGCGGCCGCCGGGACCTCCCACGACTGGTGCTGCGCCGTTGCGCTTATTTTCCTGTGGTGCGACCGTCGCGCCCGGGACGATCTTCAATTTCACCGCGCGGCCCAGCATTCCGCTGGCCGAGGCGATTGCCAACCGCTTGCCCTCAGGCCCCAGTGACATATCGACTACTGTTTGCGATTCGGAAACCTTGATGACTAATTCGTTGCCCTGGACGCTCCACTCGCCGGCTTGCAGCATCGAGACCAGGATTCGCTGATTACCGTCGGTCAGGGCTTGCAGGACTGCCGCTTGCAGTTTTTCGAGCTGCGGTTGCGAGGCAGAAATCTCGGTCGGCTGCATGCCGGGTGCCTGCACGGTGCTTTCCGTCTTTGCATCCGCGGACGACTTTTGGGTGCTGTCGGCAGAGGAGTAGGCAGCTACGTCTCTACGATCTGGACCAGGAATGGGTTCGATCGTTGCCTCAAGTTCCGCCGGCTCACGCACGGTTGCCGGTGCGGCGGAGCCCATGATGACTGGCTCCGGCGCGCTGGTTGCCGCAACGATGCGCGGGCCCGATGCGGGAGCTGTGTTGACTTGGGCTTCCTGCCGCGGCGTTCCCTTACGCGCGGAGTCGGCGGCGAACGGCGAAACGTAATTGGGACGCGCGGCAGGCGACTCCAGGCGCCGCGTTTCAGCTGCCCCTGCGTTTCCGCGGTCTACCGGAGAAACGATTGCGGGCCTCGCCGCAGGCCGTGGCGCACTTGGCAACTGCGCAGCCGCATCACTCAATAGCTGCTCAATCGGCAGCAGCTTCTGTGCGTGCGCCATTTTCAGCAGGCCGAGTTCGAGATGGAAGCGCTGCTCCTGCTTGTATCCCAACTCGCCGTGAGTGCGCAGCATGATCTGAAGGTGGCGCGTGAGATCTTCTTCGCTGAAAAGCTCGGCGACGCGTCCGACCCGGGTTCGCTCTTCACTGGAAATCTGCAGCAGGGAAGAATCCTTCCCCGCAACTTTCGCTACAGTCGCATTGCGCAAAAAGCGGACCATCTGCCGGGCAAAGTGCGTCGGGCTCTGGCCTTCGTTGATCAGGTTTCCAACCAGTTGCAGAATTTCTTCGCTGGACCCGTTCGATACAGCCTGCATGACCGCTTCGAGAGTGTGTGCCGGGGCCGCGCCCACAAGACTACGGACAGAATCCGCGGTCAGCCTGGCATTCGAAGAGGCAATGGCCTGATCGAGAATCGAGAGAGCATCACGCATGGAGCCGTCTCCGGCCTCGGCGAGAAGCGCGAGCGCGTCGTCATCCGCCTCGATTTTTTCGCGCGTAACCAGATCCCGCAGCTGCCCGACGATGTCGTCGAACTTGACCGCGCGAAAACTGAAGTGCTGGCAGCGCGAGCGGATCGTCTGCGGAATGTCCTCGGGTTGCGTGGTCGCCAGCATGAAGACGATGTGGTCGGGTGGCTCTTCCAAAGTCTTCAGCAGAGCATTGAAGGCGGCGTCGGTGATCTGGTGCGCTTCGTCGAGAATATAGATTTTGAAACGGTCTCGCGCTGGTTTGTAGCGGGCGGCCTCGCGCAGTTCGCGGATTTCATCAATTCCGCGATTCGTGGCGGCATCGATTTCGATTACGTCTACGGCGTTGCCGGCGCGAATCTCGGTGCAGGAGTCGCAGATTCCGCAAGGCTCCGGCACGGGATGATCTTCTTTCGGAAGTCCCGACCGGCAATTCAGCGCCATGGCCAGAATGCGCGCTACCGTGGTTTTCCCGATGCCGCGGTGGCCGCTGAAGATGTAGCCGTGAGCGGTGCGTCCCTGCTCGAGAGCGTTTTGCAGCGTGCGCGTGACGTGCTCTTGTCCGATGACCTCGGAGAATTTCTGGGGACGGTATTTGCGGGCCAGGACGGTATAACTCATGAGCAGAAGAGACGATTATACGGGATGCAGCGGAGCCCTGCCGCGCACAACTTCAAAAGCCTTAAACCGCGAATATCCCCAGAAAATGCCGCAAAGGACGCGAGTAACAGCATGCGCGGGCTTGCTAACGCGCCGTTCAAGCGATAGGCTGGTGCATCGCAATTGTGCGGATGCGATCCGGGGTGAATGTTCTTAACGGCGGATCGAGAGGCAGGGAGATTATGCAATTGAAACTCACGAAGCGAACTGTGGATGGAATTCTGGCCATCGAATGCAGCGGACGGATTGTGTTTGGCGAAGAGTCGGGACTGCTGCGCGATGAAGTCAAGCAGGCGGTGCAGAACGGCATCAAGCGCATTGTGCTCAACCTGAGCGATGTGAACTACATTGATTCGGGCGGACTGGGGACACTGGTGGCGCTGCACACCACGGCGCACAACGCCGGGGGCGCGATCAAACTGGCGAACCTCACCAAGCGTGTGGGCGATCTGATGCAGGTCACCAAACTGCTGACCGTGTTCGAAGTCTACAACTCGGAGCACGAAGCCTTGGAGGCTTTCCGCCAGGCGGCATAGCGCGAACTCTCTTATCGACTTTCCCATCTTTGCCGTGATCATCATGAAGATGAACCGCGGACAACAACGGCAAAGATGGGCATCCGGCTGGTTCCCTGCGAATGGCCTCGAAAGCAGTTTTCCTTGTCTGTCTGCTGATCAGCGCAAGCGGCTTTGTCTCCCCGCCCGTAGCTCTGGCGGCGGGACTTGCCTTCGGATTGCTTTTCCCTCATCCCTATGGCGAGCAGGCGAAGCGCGTCTCCAAGTGGCTATTGCAAGCTTCGGTTGTCGGCCTGGGTTTCGGTATGAACCTGCACCAGGTGCTTCGGGCCGGGCGCAGCGGTTTTGTCTACACCGTGATGGGGATCAGTTTCGCCATGCTGGTGGGCATGGGCCTGGGTGCACTGCTCGGCGTGCGGAGAATTCCTGCCTTCCTCATCTCAACCGGAACGGCCATTTGCGGCGGCAGCGCCATCGCCGCTGTGGGCCCAATCACGCACGCCAGCGACGAGGAAATGGCGGTGTCGCTAGGCACCGTCTTTGTGTTGAATTCCGTGGCGTTGTTGATTTTTCCCGCCATTGGGTCCGCTCTGAAACTGACCCAGTCGCAGTTTGGCCTGTGGGCGGCGCTCGCGATTCACGATACGAGTTCGGTAGTGGGCGCGGCTGCGAAGTACGGAGTTGAGGCGCTGGCGGTCGCGACCACAGTGAAGCTGGCACGGGCTTTGTGGATCGTCCCTCTGGCACTGGTGACCGCCGTGGCTCGGCATGCCAAGGCTAAGATTCCGTGGCCATGGTTCATTGCATTCTTCTGCCTGGCGGCCGTGTGCAACACGTATTTACCAGGCGGAGCCTACGAGTACGGAATCGTCGTTAAGCTGGCGAAGATCGGGCTGACGGCGACCCTGTTCTTAATTGGCAGCGGCATTTCGGTGGGAACGCTCAAGACTGTCGGGCATCGGCCCCTGGTTCTCGGGGTCGTGCTGTGGCTGCTGGTTTCCGTGGGATCCTTGTGGCTGATCCGCGTGGGGTGGATCGCGTTGTAGAGAGTCTCGCAGGGAATGAAGAAGACGACGGGAAAATCTCGAAGGAAAAAGCGTGAGGAAGAATCGGGAAAGATGCGCCTGCGCATCGAGGTTGCGATCCGCGCGATTCCTCGTGGAAAAGTTTCAACCTATGGCGGCGTCGCACGAGCTGCGGGGTTTCCCGGCGCGGCGCGGTTGGTGGCCCGTGTATTAAATCGCGGGTTCGGGTTGCCGTGGCAGCGCGTGCTGGGGGCAGGCGGAGAGATCAAGCTACGGGGCGACTCGGCTATGGAGCAGCGCTTTAGGCTGGAGGCTGAAGGTGTCCGCTTTCGCGGCCGCCGGGTCGACATGAAGGCTCACGAATTCAAGAGCACGCTTTCCAAAAGGGCGACTCCTCGTCCAAAGAAGAGATCGTCAAGAAAAGGCCGATGAAAAACTTCTTTCTCGGATCGTTCTTCACCGTTGCTGTTTTCGCGTTGGCTGCTCTTGTCTACATGAGAATGGGTCTAGCCGAGGTGCGGGGCGATATTCCGTCTTCGGCGCTCGGGTCGTCGCTGATGAGAATGGCCGTGCATGCTTCGGTGCGCCGGCATGCGCCTGAGATAACAAATCCAGTAGCTCCAACCCACGAGAATCTTATCGCGGGAGGGAAGATGTATCTGAACGAGTGCGCAGGATGCCATGGCACGCCGGAAAAAGCGCGCAAGTGGGCGGACCCGTTGAATCCTCCTGCGCCTCAACTGCCCGAGGTGGGAACAGAATATTCCGAAGCACAGATTTTCTGGGTAGCGAAGCATGGGATCCGCAGAACCGGCATGTTCGCCAACGGCGTCTGGGAGCCTGACCAGAAGCTCTGGACGTTGGCGGCATACATTTACCGGATCAAGAGCTTGCCGCCTGGAGTCGCTGAGGAAATCGCGAAACCCGCAAAGCTTGGCGAATAGCCGAAATCCCTTCAAGCTGTCCGACGCTGCTCAGTCACTTCTTGAATTGTGGGTCGATCTCAACCTGATATCCGGCAACCAGGCGGTTGGTTTCGTTGGCCATGCCGACCACCGCCATCAACTCTTGGAACATGTTATCGGTCATGCCCTTTTTCTGCGCTGAAACCGTGTGCGAGGCGATGCAGTATCCGCACTGGTTGGTCACGCTGACGGCGACATAAATCATCTCTTTGGTCAGCGGATCGAGTGCGCCCGGCGCCATGATCTGCTTGATATCTTCCCAAGTGCGCTTCAGCGTGGCAGGATCGTGCGCGATCGCCTTCCAGAAATTGTTGATCCAGTCGGTTTTGCGCGTCGCCATGATGTCGTCGTAGACGGCGCGGACTTCGGGGCTGGCATCTTTGTATTCGATCAGGCCTGGCGTAGACATGTTCTTGGCTTTCCGAAAACTGAATTACCACGGAGATACGAAATCGCGGAAAAGAACAAATCAAAAGACTTCTCCGTGGCTCCGCGCCTCCGTGGCGAATTATTGCGGGAGCTCTCCGTTCAATAATTTTTCTAACGAGGTTGCGGGGACTCTCACGCCTACATAGAACTGCCCGAATAGTGCGTAGACCGCGCTGACCGGATCGAAGCGCATTTCGTAGATCAGCTTCTTGAAGACCAGTGGATCGTTTGCAAAGAGATCGACTCCCCATTCCCAGTCGTCGAACCCGATCGATCCCGTGATGATCTGCCGCACCTCGCCCGCGTAACGGCGTCCGACCAGGCCGTGGTCGCTCATCTGCCGGGCGCGCTCTTCGATGGGAAGCGTGTACCAGTTCTTGTCTTCGCCGCGACGCCGGTCCATGGGATAGAAGCACGCGTAACGATGCGAAGGAATCTCAGGATACAGGCGCGGTCGCATGGCCTCTTTATGACGATCGAGCTTGCTGATGATTTCAGCCTTCCACTGGTCAGTGTGCGGGACGATGCCCTGGTCGATAAGCTCTTTGTAAATCTTGACGGTCGAATCGTAGAGCCCAAGTTCGATGATCGAGAGATACGAGGTTGTGGGCTCGAGGAAATCGCTGAAGCGCAGGCCGGAGAGTTTGAGTTCGGCCTGATTCAAGTCAGCGAAGGATTCGCGGAAGTGAATCAGCATCAGGTCGCCCTTGTGCCCGATCAGCGAAAACAGAGCGGACTGGCCATCAGAACGCTGCTCCATGGCGGAGAGAGCGGAAGATGCCTCGGTGGCGATCGCTGATCTCTCAGCTTGCGGCAAAGCGCGCCAGGCAGGCCAGCGCAGCCGCATCATCTGATGCAGCACGCTATAACCTTCGATGGTGAGGGGTACTTCGGGCATTGCCGCGGCGACTTCCGGTCGAACGTGGTCAGCGGTGGTCATCTGGTCTCTTCCCAAAACAAAAACCTATTGTACGCGGGCCGCCGCACGGCGCGAAGGGCCAGTGGCGCAGTCTGCGCCGTAGGGCTGTGGGAATTTCTTCGCGCGCTCGGCGGTTTTTCTCTGCGTACTCAGCGGTTAAGGTTTTTTTATTTACTCCATTTACCCGCAAAAGCAACCGCACCTAAACGTGGAAAACGCGGAGTACACCTCGCAGAGTTCGGAGAGAACTTGAAATTAAGCCACTACCTGGAGACGTTGCAAGCAACCTCTCTGCGATATGCTTGGTGGCATGACAAGAATCCTTCCGAGGATCGGTCTTCTTTTCCTATTAATTCTGCCCCTGGCAGCGCAGGAAAAGCGGCTATGGGTCCTGCGCCCGCCGGATGAACTGGTGGAATATGATCTGGCAACATTTGCGGCGAAGCCGCCGATCAAGGTTCCGGCCGAAGCCCTGAAGTCCCCGCAAAACGTTGCGGTCAGTCATCTAGGGCAGGTGCTGTTTGCTCCGGCCGTTTCGCTGCCGCTGGCGGATAGCGATGTCAACTCGCCGCACAAGGTCTGGTTCTGGAACGGGCATGCTGCGACCACGATCGATCTGGGGGTGAAACGTGAAATCACCGCAAGGGGATCGAATCAGGTGGTCGCCGAATCCGCGCCCGCAGCCTATCTTGCTGCCGATGCCACCCATTTGTTCTGGTTTGCCAATCAGGCCAGACGGTTGGAGCGCGAAGATGTGGATCTTTCGACCGATACGACGTGGCAGGCCTGGCGCACCGACCTAACGGGTGGCGCGCGCGAAGAGTTGGCCACAATAAAATATCCCGATTGCCGTTGTCCGACGGGTGCATGCGAGGAGAGTTGCCCGTACAGCGAAGTATGGACGCCGGACACTGGGGTCGACAAGCTGGTCTTGACGACGCAGTCGGTCACCGCGAAGATGGGTACTGTTTATAAAGAGGGCTCGCGCTGCCAGGAGGAAACCGGGAAATGGACCTGCGTGACTGTGCCCGGGCCTCTGCAACGCCTGCTGGACGCCTCTTTTGACGGCAACGTGATCGTCGAGGCAATCCCGGATACAGCCTGTTGCGGCTGGTCGAACCAAAGCAATGACCAGACGCTGGTGCTAATCAGCGGGAAGCCACGAACCGTCTTTGACGAGGTTGCGACTTTTAAGAATTCTGACTACGACGTAAGTTTCTACACATCGAAGGCGCAACTTTCGCCCGCGCTCGGATTCGTCGCAATGACCCTCGCCTCGACTACCCAGGCCAACGGGCCGATTCAGTTGGCCGAAGGTGGCGAAGCGACTCCGGAAGAAGCGAAGGAGATTCGCAAAGCTCTGGCCGACTTACCCGCCGTGGAGGTGAAGAGTCTGGAAGATTCGCCGCGCCGCGTCGCTTTTGTGCCGCACGCCGCGCTCGCAGGATGGATCAACGAGAAGGAAATCCTGATCGTCGAGAACCATGTGCTCGTGGTCTACAACATGGCGACGGGGGCGAGGCGGAAATCGACGGTGAAAGTGGAGGATGCGGCGCGCGTTTTTCTGCGGTAGAGTTCCCCACATGTTTATTGAAGTGCTTACACTTGAGACTGGCTTGCAGGCTTGCTCTGGCCGAGGTAGTAGATCGTCCAGCCAACTACATTTGCTGCAATCACTACCAACGCGATCTTCAAAGAATAGTTCCAGACACTGCTGACGGGAACGACCGGGAGCACCGAGAGCAAGACAAACAGCAGCGTCACCGCGAAAGCCGCTGCTGCTCCCATACGCAACAACAGGCCGGGCCGCATCCCTTTTTGTTTGGCAGAGAACAATGGGATGGCAAACATCGCGAGATAAGCGAAGCCGTAGAAGGTCCACGCCCAGATTTGCAGTAGTGCAAACGCCTCCTGGTTCTTAGCGCCGACTAACACGGCGGTGCTCGCCACCAGCGCCACGCCGCCCATGAAGAGAATGGAATTCACCGGCGTGCGATATTTCGCGTGAAGAACCGAAAACCAGCCGGGCAACAGATGATCCCAGCCCGCGACCAGTGGCAGGCGCGTGTTGCTGGAAAAATATAGTGTGTAGGTGCAAATGTAGTTGAGCAGCAGCAGGAGGATGGCGATCGTAACCAGCGGTCCGGCGAAACTGAAGATGCCAAAGCCGGCGCTCAGCGCCTGGGGGACGGGTCCGATGACGTCAACCGCATCGGGTGAAACGAAAGCCAGAATCGCGCTGGTCCCAAGGATGTAGAGCAGAGCGATGAGCGGCGCCGTGAACAGGATGGAGCGGGCGAGGTTGCGTCCCGGATTGCGAGACTCACCGGCAAAGACGGCGACGATTTCGAAGCCGGACAGGGCGCCAAACGTCATCTTGCTGAAGACGCTAAGGCTGAAAAGAGTGAAGGCCGGCAGCGCCAGGGGCAGGGCTTCGTAGTGGGTCAGCATTCCGTGCCGCGCGTGCGCATGAAAGAACGGCAGCGCAATAAGGGCCACCAGAATGGCGACAGTCGAAATGCTTCCGACATTGCTGACCCACTTACCCACGTGCAGGCCGAGGCGCGCGATCAACATCATGCCCGCGATCAATGCCATGGCAGCGGCCACCAGCAGAAGTTGGTTTGACGCGATCCATTCAGCGCTGGGCCCGAAGGCGTACGCGATATAAGTGGTCGTCACTAGCGCAATCTGCGATACCTGTACCGTGGTATTCAGCCACATGTTCCAGGCCACTAAGAACCCTATGCGGTCCCCGAAGGCGAGGCGGGCCCACTCGTAAAGACCTCCCTCGAGTGGCATCAGTCGGTTCAGATGCGCGACCACCAAGGCCTGTGGAACAAAGAATAAAAGAATGGCCAGCAACCAGAGCACGACGTGCGCGCGACCCGCCTTGACAGCCGTTCCGAAGAATTCAGGGACGATGACGATCAGGATCTGCGCCAGCGCCAGGTCGGCGATCCCGAGTTCTCGACGCAGGGTTTTGCTCTGAGGTTGAAGGGCCTCTGCGTTGGATGACGCGGTGCTCGGGGCTGATGTCATCGGCCGTGACGGCGTTCAGACGGTGTGCGATCAGGATCTTCCTACTTTTTCTCCTGGGGCTTGAGCAGCAGGTCTTGATAGTCGAAGCTGAAATCGGCTAGCGGAGAGACTGCGGCCATTCTTGCGCTGTCGATCGAACCGTCGGGATTCAGCGAAAACGTCACGAATGCGTCTTCGATGGTCCGGATCCGCCAGTGAGCTTTGAACGTGTCGTGCTGCCAGTGTTGCAGGTCGCCAATCATCGACGGAGAGTGCTCGAAGCTCATGACCAGGCCGCCGTTCTCCATGCGAATGGTGATCGGACCGTACCAGGCGTCGGCATATGTTCCCGCATATTTCTCGAGCGGGAGCGAAGGTTTGGAGTCGACCGCGCGCGCGCCTTCCGCTTTCCTCATGGTCTCCGCGGCTTCTTTTTCATCGCTGTCTTTTACGGATTTGAATGCGGCGATCCAATCGGTGGGCGGCAGGCCGAAATAGTGATCCAGTATGTGGTACAGAATGGAATCGAAGGCTCCGTCTTCTTCGGCATTGGTGAGCACGACGACGCCGAGATGGTCTTCCGGAACCAGCATTACGCGCGAAACGAATCCCCCCACGCCACCCGTGTGCCCGACCAGTTTGCGGCCGTGATAATCGCGCAATGCCCATCCCAGGGCATAGTCGGCGAAGTTGGGCTTCAGTCCCGCCAACGGAGGCGCGTATTTGCCGATCGGAAGAATGGTTTGCGGCGACCACATTTCATTCGACCGCTGCTCGGTAAACAAGCGTCCATCGTGGTCGGTGAATTTGCCGCGATTCAACTGCAATTGCACCCACTTCGCCATATCGGCCGCGCAAGAGTTAATCGATCCCGCTGGGCCTGCATTGTCCAGCACTCCGAAGGAAATGACTTGCAACTTGCGATCAACCTGCGAATGTGGGAACGCATAATCGTCGCCCACTTTGAACTCGGCATTACTCACGTTGGAGTGATTCATTCCCAACGGAGCGAAAATACGCTGCCGGATGTAGTCGTCCCACGACGTGCCGGTCACCGCCGGAATGATCTGTCCTGCCGTCATATACAGCAGATTGTCGTATGCGTAATGACTGCGAAAGCTTGAGGCCGGCTTCATGAAGCGCAATTGGTAGATGACTTGTTCGCGCGTATAGGTGGAGTGCGGCCAGAACAGCAAGTCGCCTTCGCCAAGCCCCATGCCGCTGCGGTGGGTGAGCAGGTCGCGGATGGTCATCTCGTGCGAAACATAGGGGTCATACATCACGAAGCCGGGAAGGCGCTGGTAGACGGGATCATCAAATGAGAGTTTTCCTTCGTCGACCAGCGTGGCCAGCGCGGCGGTGGTGAAAGCTTTTGTGTTCGACCCGATACCGAACATAGTGAATTCGTCGACCGGTGTAGGATCTCCCAGTTTGCGCACGCCGTAACCCTTCGCCATCACGATCTTGCCGTCTTTGACGATCGCGACCGCCATCCCTGGCACGTCAAACGTTTTCATCGACGCGGCGACGTAGGCATCCAGATCCGCGGGCGGGCCAGCCTTCGCAGCAGGCTCTTGCGCCGACGCCTGGCCGATCAGCATCATTGCAGCGAGGCAGAGGATAAGCTGTTTAATGGAGTGTTTCGAACAGGCAGTTTGCATGGGATCTCCGGAACGTGCGCCGATGGCGGAATTAGGACGCGGAGATTAGAACACAGAAGCGAGAATTCTCCGAGAGCAAGGACTCGGAATGCTGGGGCCGGGCAAGAATCAAGATACTGGGAGTCGAGCAAAGTGCTGCCGACTCCCAGCGCATTGGAGTATGTCAGTTCATCCGGTCGGAAACTACTGCCGTGACATAGTCCAGCAGATAGTCCAGATCGAGTTCGGAATCCAGCATGGTTTCCACTTCCGCAGGCGTCAAACCCAGTCTGGCCGCGGCCTGCTCGAGTTCCCACTCGGGATAATTCGGTATTTGTTCGGTAGTCATCATGGCTTGCTCCTCGATTTTTTCCTGAATTGATAGGTGGAAAAAAATGGGGCAGGGCACGAAACCCGCCAGGGTCCCCCCCGGAATCCTGACTGGCCGCCTCACCTGCCCCCGATTGCTTCGCAATGCGAAGCAAACTGGACGCAATACGGCGACCGTTTAGCAGCGAATGGATCGGAGCAGGATAGGACGGAAATTGGGATCTGAATTGGTGCGCAATCCCATCGGCTCGTGAGAAGGCCGGCGGGCTTCTACGGCGCGCGGTAGTTGAAAGATTGAAGCAACTGCAATCACCGATGGCGCCGCGTTTGCCTGCGCGTGGACGACGATCGGGGCCGTGCCCCGGTGAAAGGCCGTGTCGGGCAGGTCGACATCCGGCAACACCACGATCAGCAACATGACCAGGGCCACGAAGCTGAGGATGAACAGGGTCGACGCTTTGACGTTCCACCGCGACATATCTGCTCTCTTTTTTGACAGAGTTCGGGCCGGAAGTCAATCCCCCGAAAGCGCCACCGAAGCCGCTCGCGTGGACGGGCCGACCAAAGATCCGATCCAGAGCTCAGGTCAAAGCTCAGATCAAAGCTCAGATCAAGAGGGGAAGACGCCCTGCGTTAGTGCGCAGCCGGTGCGCGCATCAGAAACGAGATATCTTCAACCTTGTAGAGCACTTTGCCGGGCGAATCTGCCGTCGCGACGATCCTCCCGGCCCGCACTGCGTCGAATGCCACTACCAGCCGCGCTAACACGGTGGGAGACGCAACCGGAACGTTGTGCGCGCCCAGAACGAGCTTGATCTGCGGGGCAAGGGCTGCGAGGCGACGGATCGAAGTCGCATACGCGTCGACATCAGTCTCGGGACGATAGAGCCAGATCGGTGCGGGATAGTAAGTGTCCCCGGTAAAGAGCAGGCCGTTGGCGCGATCGACTAGCGAAATCGCATCGGGCGTGTGGCCCGGTGTTGCGATCACTTCCACAGTTCGGCCCCCTAGATCGAACCGCTCACCGTCGTGCAGATAGGCTGCGATCTTCCACGGACGCGTGGCATAGGCCTTCGCGTCAAACCCTCTGGGCAACGATCCGCAAATCTGGTCCGGCGTGATTTCCGCCTGCGCGTCTTCGCGCGACCCGCGCGCGTTCTGGCGCGTAAAGTCTGTATCCATGCCGTACACGGTGTCGAATTCCCAGTTGCCGCCCACATGATCGTCATGCGTATGCGAGTTGAGAACGATGATAGGAAGCTTCGTAAGTTCGGCCGTCAGTTTCTTCACGTTGCTGATGCCCATGCCGGTGTCGAACAGCAACGCGCGCTTCTGGCCAACGATCAGATAGCCGATAGTTTCTTCAGCCTGGTGCGGTTCGTAGATGGCGAAAACGTCCCGCGCAGGTTTGTAAACTTCGAACCAGGCATCGCTGACCGGAACACGTTCCAGAGTCTTGTATTCCGGACGCGGCAAGGCCCGGCACCAGTTTGGGTTAGCAACTTGAGCGAGCAACGGCGTCGCAAGCACGAGACAAGCCACTGTCAGCGGCATAAACCGATGCCCGAACCATCTCCGGTTTCCGTTGAATGGCGAGATCGAGTTCCGCTGAGAAGCGCTCCGACACTGCGTCACCAGATTATTCGGAGCGACGGACTTTGAAAACGCTTCGTTGCTCATGAAATTATTTCTCGAATAGAACCAGCGAACCGCAAATCATACCTGAGCCCACGCGGGCCGGCGGCATTGTCAGTGCCGAATCAATGGTGTTACGCTCGGCGTTCGCAGCGGGAGACGAACCATGGTTTCACGAGACTTCATATTCTGGGAAGTGGATGTGCAGGCCGATTTTATGTTGCCGGGAGGAAACCTCTATGTCCCGGGAGGCGAGAAGTTGCTGCCCAACATCCGCCGCCTCACCGACGCCGCGCGGCAGGGGCTTGTGTTTCTGGTATCGCATGGATGCTTTCACACGCCCGACGATCCGGAGTTCAAGATCTTCCCGCCGCACTGCGTGAAAGGCTCGCCCGGAGCCGATCTCGTGCCGGAAGCTCTGACCCAGAAGGTCGTCCGCATCCCCAACGTAGCCGATGCCAAACTTCCCGATGATTTGTCGAACTATCAACAGATACTGCTGGAAAAACAGACGCTGGACATTTTCGAAAGCCGGCACGCCGACGCGCTGGTCCAGAAGTTGGGAGATCAGGCTGAGTTGGTAGTCTTCGGGGTAGTGACTGAATATTGCGTGAGCTTCGCCGTGAAAGGCCTGCTTCAACGCAAACGGAGAGTGGCCGTAGTGCAAGATGCGATCGAAACCCTGAAACAGGAAGACGGCGAGAAAACCATTGCGGAACTGCAGCAACTCGGTGTGAGACTGACAACCACCGACCAGGCTCTCAGCGCACTAATCAATTGAAAGCGTGCAACTGAGAGCCCGGCGCGGGCAGTCTAGTGGTGATCGTTGTCGCCGTGGTTGTGGCGCCACGTCCAGTACTCTTTTTGCTCGTCCTTGGAAATATGGCGGAAGTCCCGGTGCGGGTCGCGATGGGTTTCAGAGGCCCAGCGGTTGTAGTACACGACCTCATCGTTATTCCACACGTGATAATCGGTGTAATAAGGATCGTAAACGCGGTAGGCGTGATGTTCTCCGCAAGCGATTCCAGCGACCGACGAAGCGATAGCCGCCGCCAGAAGCAGCGAACTCAGGGGACGCGATACAACGCTCATGTTTTCTCTCCTTGCACTTCCTCATCAACAAACACGGCTTAGCAGGATTAGTTGCTGGTACACGGATGAACGGTTGCTGGGAGTCTACTACGGTGATCCGGTGGTGCGGAAACACGATCGACTCTTGTTGACGTTTCCTTGCGACCCATATTTCATTTTGTTACGAATGCTTTTCAACTGCCTTCGCCCTGTAATAGACTAATCTGTCTTTTGCCGAAGGAGAATCCCAAGTTGCCGCTGGACGACCCATTGCGCATGCTGCTGGATCTACCGCACGCCGAAAAAGTCGAGCGTGGGTTACAGCACACTCCCCTTGAAATTTCACAGCAGCCCGCCACCTGGAGCAAGACCTACGAACGCTGCAGCGAACTGAAGCCCGGGCTGAATGAAGTTCTCCGCGACGCCGGCATCGGCCGCGGGTCGACCGCTTCGCCCACGGTCTATCTGGTGGGGGCGGGCACATCCGACTACACCGGGCGCGCCCTGGCGCCATCGCTCCGCCGCCAATGGGGATGCGACGTGTGGGCTGTGCCCAGCACCACACTGCTCACCGACTTCGAGGATTTCCATCTTGCTGGCCGCGAATATCTTTGGATTTCGTTCTCTCGCTCCGGCGATAGTCCTGAAGGTGTAGCGCTCCTGCAACGTGCGCTCGATCAGAAACGCGGCATCCGGCATATTGTGATTACCTGCAATGAGCAGGGACAGATGGCGCAGATCTGCGCTCGTCACGCTGGCCGCGCGCTGGCAGTAATTCTCGACGAGTCCGTAAACGATCGCGGATTGGCCATGACCAGCTCTTTCAGCAATATGGTTCTGGCCGGGCAGTGCCTCGCAAACCTGGCGGACTTCACTGCATTCGGCGACCGCGTCCGGCAAATGTCGGAAGCGGGCGGGAAATTTCTCAGAGTCGCAGCCGAAGCCGCCGCCGCCATCACACTGCTGGGATGCACGCGCGCTTGTTTTGTCGGTTCCGGGGCTTTGCGCGCAGTGGCCGACGAGTCGTCATTGAAAGTAGTCGAACTCAGCGCCGGGAAAGTTACAACCCTGGCCGAAACTCCGCTGGGCCTGAGGCACGGCCCGCTCTCCAGCGTCGATTCCAATAGTTTGTTCGTGGCTTTTCTTTCAAGTGAACCGCGGCGTCGAGGCTACGAAATCGACCTTCTCCAGGAAATCGATCGCAAGCGCTTGGGCCGTGTACGAGCCGTAGTCACTACGCAGGGATTCAACGACGTGTCGTCTCTGGCAGATTACCCTTTATCGCTCGAATGTCCGCCGGATTTTCCCGACCAGTACCGCCCTGTCCTCGATGTGATGCTCGGCCAGTTGATCGGACTGTTTGCCTCCATGCGCAGCGGTCTGAAGCCCGACCAGCCCAGCCCCAATGGGACGATCACACGCGTGGTCTCGCCCATCAAACTCTATTCCTGACCAGCGGGGCGGCGAGCCTCGCCGGATTCGTTACTGCGGGCGCTTTGCGAGGGGCCGATCTGCATGTGGGGACAGCCGCCCCCGGCTGTCGGGGCGAGTGGTGTTCGCCGATTGCCGACATCAATACAGATTTGCAGGAGAGCAGCCGAGTTGCGATCGGCTCGGGTGGCCGCACACCGCTGCCCCTCACGAACGCTTGGAGTACACGAACTTCTGAAAAGTTTCAGGTGAAGCTGACTTCCGTGTAGGTCCCGTACACCTGCCGCAAAGCTTCGCAGATCTCGCCTACCGTCGCGTAGGCGCGAACTGCATCCACGATATACGGCATCGTGTTGGCGGAGGAAACGTTGCCGTTGGTTCCGGCCTTCGGCTCGATTGCCGCCGCTTTCTTGAGGGCATCCAGAGCGCGCCGCACTTCGTCGTTCGACCGGCGGGCGCGCAGAGCTTTCAATTTTGCTGTTTGTTGGCGTCCCACACTCTCATCGATGTAGAGCGTGTGCGGCGGCTCTTCCTCAATGACAAATTCGTTCACCCCGACGATGATTTTCTCTTTCGCCTCGACCGCGCGCTGGTACTGATACGAAGCCTCGGCAATCTCTTTCTGCGGATAGCCGCGCTCGATGGCTTTGACCATGCCGCCCATCGCATCCATTTTCGAGAAATAGTCGAAGGCGCCCTTTTCCATTTGCAGGGTTAAGGTCTCTAAGAAGTAGGACCCGCCCAGCGGATCGACCGTCTGCGCCACTCCGGATTCGTAGGCGATGATCTGTTGTGTGCGAAGCGCAATGCCGGCCGCTTCTTCGGTAGGCAGAGCGAAGGCTTCGTCGTAGGAGTCAGTGTGCAGCGACTGCGTTCCCCCGAGCACCGCCGCCAGCGCCTGCAGCGCCACGCGGGCAATGTTGTTCATGGGTTGCTGCGCCGGCAACGATACTCCCGCAGTCTGCGTGTGGAAGCGCATCAGCCGGGTACGCGGATTCTTGGCTCCAAAGCGCTCCGTCATCACTTTGCCCCAGATTTTTCGGGCGGCGCGGTATTTTGCGATCTCTTCGAAAAAGTCGTTGTGCGCATTGAAAAAGAAACTCAATCGCGGGCCGAATTCGTCCACATCAAGCCCACGTCGCCGCGCCCATTCGACGTACTCGACCCCGTCATAGAGTGTGAAGGCCAGCTCCTGCAGCGCAGTCGAACCGGCCTCGCGGATGTGGTATCCGCTGATCGAAATCGTGTTGAAGCGCGGCGTAAACACCGATCCGAACTCGAACGTGTCAACCACCAATCGCATCGACGGCGCCGGAGGATAGATGTATTCCTTCTGCGCAATATATTCCTTGAGAATGTCGTTCTGAATCGTGCCGGAAATCTTCTTCCAGTCCGCGCCCTGTTTTTCGGCGACGACCAGATACATCGCCCACAAAACCGACGCCGGCGAATTGATGGTCATCGAAGCCGTGGTTTTCTCGAGATCGATGCCTCCGAACAGAATCTCCATGTCTTCCAGCGAGTCGATGGCGACTCCGCACTTCCCGACCTCGCCTTCGCTCGCGGGATGATCCGAGTCATAGCCCATCAGCGTGGGCAGATCGAAAGCTACAGAAAGCCCGCTGCCGCCGTGCTCCAGCAAATATTTGTAGCGCTGGTTGGTTTCCTCCGGCGATGCAAAGCCGGAGAACTGCCGCATGGTGAACATCTTCCCGCGATAGCCGGTGGCGTGGATGCCGCGCGTATAAGGTGCTTGGCCCGGATAACTCAAATATTGTGCTTCGCTCCAGTCGGCGGGTAGATCCGCCTGCGTGTAGAGGCGGCGAATGGGCAGGCCGGAAATCGTCGTGAACCGCGCCTGCCCGTGCTCGTCGACATTCACCCCGGTGGGCGCGCCGATCGGCCGCTCCGGAGATTTCTCGAGCGTAGGAGTCAGTGTTTTCTCCGCCCACTTTGTTTCTGCGTCGGACGGATGACGTTTCTCGAAAACGTCGGCGGCCGGATTCTCGGCAACCTGCGGCTTCAACGGCTTCTTCGGCGGCATGATGTCCCCAGTGTGCTCTTGTGATGATAGGGAAGCGCGCGCCCGCGAGCAAGGTTACGAAGCAGGATCGAAACGACCGGTCGGTAAGTCACACAAGAAAGCGTCCGTAGAAACGTTGCTCGCAATGTCTTGAAGTCATCGCGATTGCGTGCGTGACAGTTCCCAGGCCTTGGAATACTTCCACGAAACGTAAACCGCGTGATAAAGGTGCAGCAACAGACCCTCTCGCCCGTCCAGAAAACCGAGACGAACAAAATAGTTGTAAGCGAAAGTGGCCAGAGGACGCAGCACAATATTGACGAAGCTGAAGCTGCGGTGTCCCTTGGCCACAGCCAGTTGTGCGCCCAGCGACGAATAGCGATTCATGTGTGCGATGTAGAGCGTGAGGTTGGGATAGGTGTAGTGCACCATCGCATTCTTAAACTGGCGCGTGCGCTGCGGCACCTCTGGCTTCAACTCGCAGCGGTCATGCGGATCGTGTCCGGTCACGAATCCTTCCCCGCGGCGAAACATCCGCAGCTTGGGGTCGGGATAAAAGCCGCCATGCCGAATCCAACGCCCGAGAAATAAGTTCTTGCGCGGCAGCCAGTAGCCATTCACCGCGTTGGGATCGTTGATCGCCGCCCGAATTTCTTCCGCAAGGCTGGGGCTGATCTCTTCATCGGCATCGAGCAGCAGCACCCAGTCCTTGCTACACAGATCGACCGTATATTGTTTCTGCGCAACATAGCCGCGCCAGGGCTCGACGATCACGCGCGCGCCAAACTCCCGCGCAATTTCGCAGGTGCGGTCTTTCGATCCGGAATCGACCAGCACGATTTCATCGGCCCATCGCACGCTGGCCAGCGTGCGGCCGATGTTGGCCTCTTCATTCATCGCGACAATCGCCACGGAAAGTGTCATAAGCGCAAGAAGATATTGGGCCGTAGGTCTTAGGTCGTGGACGCTCGGTAAAGCGGCTCATCCCTGAAGACCAAAACCCGTCCCCAAGACATTACCCGGCGGCCTGCCTGGAAGTAGCGCCGCCCCACTTCACTTCCGACAGTAGAAACACAATCAGAATGATCAACTCCGGTTCAATCGGATGCCGGTACCGCGCATGGGGAAACACGAAGTAGTACACCGTCGGATAAGTCAGCACCAGCCCCGCGAAAAGCCACGCCCCCGGCCGCTTCTGCCGCAACGCGCGTCCCAGTCCCCATAGCGCAATCACCGAGGTTGCCAGAAATGCCGAACTGCGAAAGTCCACTGGCGAAAGGCTGCTGGTGGGCCGCGGCACGCCATTCCAGTAATAAAAAAAGCGCTTCAGGCTGATCACGGCAAAGCGCGCGGGATGCGACTGGATCCAGTCAAAGGCGAATCGCTTGCACTCCGCCGCGTATCCCAGTTCGCCCAGGGCTTGAAATTTCTCCAGCTCCAGTTTATTCAGATTCGGCTGGAAATATGGCATCAGCATTCCGTCAGCCGAAGGACCGTTGCCCAGGCGAACCTGCAATCCGAAATCGTTGCGGATAAATACAAAATGCCCGAAAGCATAATAATTCCGCACCAGCCACGGCGACAGCACCAGGAAAAAAGTGAGCGAAGCCAGCGCCACGCCAAATACAGACGGCAAGCCCCGCAGATAGCGACGGCGCCAGATCCAAAGCCCGCAGAATGGTAGAAACGACAGCATCGTTGGATTCGCCAGCGCGCCCACACCGTACAGCGCGCCAAAGATAGTCCACCCGCGCCATCCCGCCCATTCTTCCAATTCGAGCGCGACTAGAAAAATACACGCCAGAACAAACGGCGTGAATGTCGTATCCCAGATCCAATGGATCGACCAGTACCAGACATACGGACAGAGCGCCCAACTCCACGCCGACCACACAGCCAGCCGCTCGCCGAAAGTTCGATGAGCAATCCAAAAAATCGGAAGGGTAGTCAGCGTCGCAAATATGCTGTTAATGCCGAGCAGCACCCACGCGGACGCGAACGTATAAATGCCAAAGATTTTGAAGACTCCGCCGATCAAGAAGGGATAAAGCGGCGGTTCCCAAGCCGAGGGGCCGGTGTTGCCTTCGTATGGACTGCTGAAGCCATGTCCCTGCGCGACCGAGCGGCCGATGCGTCCCATCTCCCATCCGAAGCCGAAATTGTCTTCGCCGGGCCGCGTCCGATACTCGCGTAGTGCTCCGATCGACGCCAGTTGCAGCACGAATGACAGAGGCAGGAGCCACAGAAAACTTCGAGGCAGTGCCGGACGGCAGGATCTGACCATCGCGCGATAGTGTATCAGGCTGCGGAGCGCCGCCACACAAACGAAACTCCAACTCTAATTCGCCGCCGGCGCTGCACCTTGCCGTGGCGCCACATACGGTACCGTCGGCAAGTGCGTGACCTGGCCGCGCGTGGCATCGGCGACGTCGATCGCGGCGTGGTCGAGCAGCAATCCAGTGGAGCGATCCAGTTCGATGCGCGACTTTTCGTAAGCTGCCTTGGCCGAAACCATATTGGACTCGGCGGTCGTCAACGTAGCGGCGTCCTGCAGAATCGCGGTCTGCGTGGTGAGTCCCACTTTCAATTTCTGTTGATCCGCGTCTAGCGTCTGGCGGGCCAGGTCGACCGCGGATTGCGCCGCCTGCACCGCGACGCGATTCTGCCGGACATCGAAATCCGCATTGCGAACCTCGATGCGCACTTGATTCTCCAGTTGATGTTCGCGCACCAGCGCCTGGCGGTATTCGAGTTCCGCGCGCACCTGGTTCGATTGCGCCAGCCGGTTACGCAGAGGAATCGTCAGTGACAGGCCCACGCCTTTGTCGGGCGCAGTCGAATTTACCAACTGGTTCAAAGTCGAGCCGTAGCCTACGCTGGTGCTGTTCTGGAACGGAGGCGGCGCATTGGTCGGGTTGAAGCACAGGCTGCTGGTTGTTGTGGAGCAGTTCGGAACCAGCGAATTCACGTCACCCCCAACGCCCGAGCCGCCGTAGTACGCGAAAGCGTCGAGCGTGGGAAGTAACGCGTTCCGCACCGCTTTGTTGTTAATGTCGCGCGAAGTGAGGTCAATGCGCGACTCCACCAGTTCAGCTCGATGATGCAGCGCGTCGTTGATCAAATCTTGTATGGGAACAACAGTCTCCTCCTGCGGCACCTGCATCGTCGAAGTCGGGACAACGTCGGCCTCGGCCAGCACCGGATCCTCAATGCTGCGGCTCAGCGCGTTCTTCATCAGCAGTTCCTGAAGCTGCAGGTTGTTCTGCGCGACGATCAGATTCTGCTGATCGGTCGCGACCGTACTCTGCGCGCTCACCACTTGAATCGGCGGCACAGTGCCAACCTGCGCCTGGCGTTTGGAGTCATCCAGTGCCTTCTGGCCGTAGGTCAATGCTTCCTGCTGCACGCGAACATTCTCCGAAGCGAAGACCAGATCCCAATACATGTTTTCGACTTGATCTACCGTCGTGATGATTTGCAGGCGGAAGGCGACATCGGAAATCTCGCGATTGTTTTTAGCAATCCGAATAAACCGTGTGTTAGGTAAAGAACCGAAGCCCTGCAGCAAATTCTGCGTGACTCTGAACTGGAACGTGGAACCAAGTTGCGGCGTGAGCAGGCTGGTCGGATTGTTGGTCGTAAGGTGTGTGTTGTTGAATCCCGCAGTGAGGGTCGTTCCCCACTGAAGTCCCTGGGTGTAGGCAAAATTCGCAGTGTAGGTATTTTGCGCCACAACGGGGACGGGACTGAAAACGCTGACCGACTCGGTATCGTTCTTGTCCAACTGCACTGTGCTGGTTAGCTGCGGATCGAAGCTGGTGATCGGCGCTCCGATGCCGAGCGTCGAGCTGACCAGGCCGTTCGTTCCAGTGCCGGCGCCGCCCGCCGCCACGGTTGTGCCACCGGTGCCCGAGCCCACGGTGCCGCCGAGTCCGCCGACGCCTCCGCCAGGGGTATTCTGCACGATGCCGGTATTGACTCCGAGAATGCTGGCTCCCGACTTTGCGCGAAGGAGGTCGGCGTCCGCGATGTTCAGGTTATAGCGCGCGATTTCGAGATCGAGATTATTCTCCAGCGCCAGGGCGACCGCATCATCGATCGACAAGTAGATCTTGCCGTCACGCATCAGGGAGTCGATCCGCGCCGAGTTTCCCAGGCTCGGCTGCGCCAGGTTCGGCGCCTCGTACGGTTGCAGCAGATTGGGAAACGCCGGGCGCGGTTTCGAATAATCCTGTAAATGGATCGCCTGCGGCTGCGCCGGTTGCGGCGCGGAAGGCGGCGTAGAAATAGAAGAAGCACTGGGCGCGGACTGCTGGGCCCAGAGCGCCGAAGTCAGCATTGCCAGCAAAGTGGTGCCCAGCAAGGCAGCCGCCAAGAAAAATGGCAACCGCCGAACCAAAGAATTCAAACGGAGTACGGGCATCGAGTCTTCTCCTTGCATACGAGCAGGCATGTATTCTTTCACCGTCCGGGATAAATCACGACAGTCTTGGACGAGAACAAGATAAAGCGTCACTTCATCTTAGCGGCAGAAACTTCCGCGAATGGGTCGCAGATTGTAAAGAATTGTTAGGAACAAGTGAACCGCCGTGCTGACGAATGACGGGCACAAAAAACGCTGCTGTCAGTAAATGACAGCAGCGCAGTGTGTTTCCGTTCGATGTTACTGAGGAGCGGGTTGCGTAGAAGGCAGATCCTTGCGAGGCGCAACGTACGGAATATTCGGCAAGTGCGTGACCTGACCCTTGGCCGCATCGTCGATGCTGATGTTTTCATTATCCAGCAGCGTACCGGTCGCGCGGTCCAGTTCGATGCGTGACTTCTCATAGGCCGCCGTCGCCGACAGCAACGTCGACTCCGCCGTAGCCAGTGCGCTCCGGTTCTGCAGGACCGCCGTCGTTGTAGAAGTGCCGAACTGATACTTCTTCTGCTCGGCGTCGAGGGACTGCTTGGCGTAATCCACAGCGGCTTGTGCCGAAGCCACGCTGGCCCGGTTCTGTTCGACTCCAAACTGCGCGTTGCGCACTTCGATGCTGATTCTGTTCTCGGTTTGCTGCAACGCCATCTGCAGCTGGCGGTATTCCAGCTCCGAGCGAACCTGCAACGCCTGCGCCGCACGGTTGCGCAGCGGAATGTTCAGCTGCAACCCAACCCCTTTGTCCGGAGCGGTCGAGTTTACCAGTTGGTTGACAGTGCTGCCGTAACCGACGGGTGAGGTGGGGCTCGTGGCGCAGCCAAAGCCCTGTAACTCTGGATCGAGATTCGAGCAAAGGTTTGCCGGATTCTGCGCGCCGCCGACGCCGGTGCCTCCGTAGTAAGCGAACGCGTCGAGTGTGGGCAATAGAGCGCTGCGCACGGCCTTGTTGCTAAGCTCCTGGCTGGTCAGCTGGATGCGTGACTCTACCAGCTCTGCTCGGTGGCGAAGCGCGTCATTCACCAGATCGTCAGTGGGACGAATCTGTTCGTTCTCCGGAATTTCCATGGTGGAAGTCGGAATCACTTCCGCTCCCGCGAGGCCTGGATCATGCAGCGTCCGGCTCAGCGCGTTCTTCATGAGCAACTGTTCCAGCTGAAGGTTGGTTTTGGCCACAGTCAGAGATTGCTGGTCGGCAGCCACGGTGCTCTGCGCACGCACCGACTCAATGGGTGCAAGGCTGCCGATTTCAACCTGCTTCTTGGTGTCCGAGAGTGTCTTCTCTGAGAATGAAAGCGATTCCTCCTTCACCCGCAGATTTTCGTAGGCATAAACCAGATCCCAATACATGTTCTCGATCTGGTCGACCGTGGTAATGATCTGCAGGCGGAAAGCCACATCAGAGAGTTCGCGGTTGTTCTTGGCGATATGGATGAACCGCGTATTCGGCGCAAACCCGAAGCCCTGCAGAAGATGCTGTGTAACGGTCGCCTTAAATCCGGAGTTCAGCGCCGGGCTCAGGCTCGAGAAGAAGCTATTGGTGGTGCTCCGCGTGTTGTTAAAGCCCACGGACAGGTTGGTGCCCCAGTTAAAGCCCTGCGTGTAGGCAAAGTCGACCGTCCCAGTGTTTTGAGCCAACGAGGTGCCGGGAAGCACGCCTTGGAAGATGCTGGTGGCCTGTTGGCTGAAGTGGTCCTCCTGAAATGTTCCCGTAACCACCGGATCAAAGCTGGTGATGAGCGGTCCCAGACCCAGCGTGGATCCGACCAAGCCGCCCGCGCCGGCGCCCGCACCGCCCGCACCCAGAGTCGTGCCACCTGTACCGGAGCCGACCTGCGCTCCCAATCCGCCGACGCCGCCACCTGGGGTGTTCTGCACGATGCCGGTATTCACGCCTAGTGTCGTCGCCCCGGCCTTGGCCCGCAGCACGTCCGTGTCGGCAATGCTCAGGTTGTAACGTGCAATGGCGATATCGAGATTGTTCTCCAGCGCCAGTGCGACTGCATCATTGAGCGACAGGTAGAGCTTGCCCTCGCGCATGAGCTGGTCAATGCGCGGCGTATTGCTCAAATTCGGCGCAGCCACATGCCGTGGGGTGTACGGCCCAATCGGATTAGGAAAGTGTGAGACCGGCTTGCCATAATTCAGGACCGGCAGCGGCGTCGTCGAAGACTGAGGGGCAGGAGCCGCAGGCGGTTCCTGGGCCCAGCCAGCGCTGGTCAGTGCTGCAATTAGGCTGGCGGCGGCGACAATCCGTAAACTCAGGGATAAACGTGCGAATGGCATCTACTCATCTCCGTTGGTTCAGGCCAAATTGGTTCGGACCAAATTTGATTAAGACTTTGTAGCTACAAACTGGGTTTTCCAAAATTCGAATATCTAACCTTCGGATTTCTAAACCAGATTTCGGTCTGAGACGACACACCTGTCCAATCAATCCGGTGCTCACACAATCGTGCTCAGACATTAGTACGCAATACCTGGGACGAAGGTTCCTGAAAGCTGGGAGAAAAAACTCTCTTCCCGGCCGTGGCGCCCGCCGCTGCTTGCACTTACGCGATCCTGCCCTCGGCGTCCCGAGACCCAGCGGACCTTCCCAGCCTCCAGACCCCTAATCCTAAACAGGTCCGTTAAGCCGGAATTCTGAGGAATCCAGTAAGTATAACGAACTGGGTCGCGTTTACCTCGGGTACAGGAGATTTTCTTAGCGTTCTTTGCGGCTTTTCTTCGCGATCTTCGCGGTTAAATGCTTTCCCGCAAAAGTTGCAAAGTCATGCCTGAAGCGACCTCGACCGAAATCTACGCCGTCACAACCCCGTTCCCGCGAACCTGATACATTGCTGGCGAAGCTTGAAATCGCTTGGATGTTGCAACCACGCCGCCGGACTCGAAAGATCGTACGATGCGGAACCTCAAAGTAACCCTTGCCTACGACGGAGCCGACTTCTCCGGCTGGCAGGTCCAGCCCGATGCAGCCACGGTGCAGGGCACACTAGCCTCAGCCATTGGACGCATTACCGGAGAAAAGGTATTGCCCCAGGGTTCCGGCCGAACTGATGCAGGGGTGCACGCACTTGCACAGGTCGCGACCTTCGCCACGGAATCATCGGTCCCGGCAGAAAATTTTCTGAAGGCGTTGAACGACATTCTCCCGGCGTCGGTGCGAGTGTTCGAAGTGAAGGAATCGCCCGCCGACTTCCACGCGCGCCACTCTGCGCAGGCCAAAACGTACCGCTACCGGATCTATCGCGAATCGATCTGCCCGCCATTTCTGGCGCGCTATGTGTGGCACTATCCCTATCCGCTCGACGAAGAAGCCATGGCCCGTGCAGCCGGGCTGGTTGTGGGCGAGCACGACTTCACGTCCTTTGCCGCCGTCGACCCCGATCGCGGCCGTGAAGATGTACCGGCCTCCAACGTGCGCAAAATTTTTTCCTCAATGTGGATTCGCCAGGGAGAGGAAGTGGTCTACACCGTGCGCGGATCAGGATTCCTCCACCACATGGTCAGAAACCTGATCGGGACCTTCATCCTGGTCGGCAAGGGAACTCTGCAAGCGCAAGAGGTAGCGAGAATCCTCGAGGCCCGCACCCGATCCGCCGCCGGCGCAACCGCCCCCGCCTGCGGCCTGTATCTGGTAAACGTGGAGTATTGAGTATTGAGTATTGAGTATTGAGTATCGAGCCGGGAAGGGCGGCATTCGCGGCTGCGATATTTCTCCGCGTGCTAAATGGCAACCGATCTCCAATCCGTGCCGCGGCAAATCTCGTCGATAAATCCTGCCACGGGCGAACTCCTGCGCGAATTCTCTTGTGCCGATGTCCCCGACGTTCTCGCCGCAGTGGAGCGCGCCCGCGCTGCGCAAAACGCATGGGTTGAACTCGGTGTCCGCCACCGCGTCGAAATCGTCCGTGACTTTCAACGACGCCTGCTGGAAAAGAAATCCGAAATCGCCACCGCCATCACCCGCGAAGCGGGCAAGCCAATCGCCGAAGCTTTGACTACTGAAGTCCTGGTTGTTCTGGACGCCGCGCGATTCCTCATCGCAAACGCCCACCGCCTCCTGCATGACGAATCCGTGCCCCACGGCAATCTTGCGACCAAGTTGAAGACCGGACGGCTGCTGCGCGAACCCTACGGCGTGATTGGAATCATCTCTCCCTGGAATTATCCGTTCTCGATTCCCGCGACCGAGACTCTGGCGGCCTTGGTGGCAGGAAACGCCGTGGTCCTGAAGCCGTCGGAGCTGACATCTCTCATCGCTCTGGACTTGCGCTCTCTGCTGCACGCGGCTGGAGTCCCCAGAGACGTTTTTCAAGTCATCGCAGGCGACGGCGCAACCGGCGCAGCCCTGCTGCAATCGCCGATCGACAAACTGGTCTTCACCGGAAGTATTGCAACCGGCAAGCGCATCGCCGCAGCCGCTGCTGAGCGCTTGTTGCCAGTCCTTCTCGAGTTAGGAGGAAAAGATCCCATGCTGGTGCTCGACGATGCCGGCGTTGACGTGGCTTCGAGCGCCGCCGTATGGGGAGCGTTCGTCAACGCTGGGCAGGCTTGCCTGTCAGTCGAGCGTTGCTACGTGCATCGCAGCATCTACGAAAAGTTCCTGACCGCATGCGCGGAGAAAACGAAAAAGCTTCACATCGGCAGCGGAGAAGATCTCAGAACCGATATCGGTCCGCTGATCAGCGAGCGCCAGGTGCACGTCGTCGAAGCTCACATAGAAGATGCGAAGGCCCGCGGTGCACGGCTCTGGGCCGGAGGTGTGCGTCTCGAAAAGCTGGGCGCGAATTTTTACGCACCCACGGTTCTTGCCGATGTAACCCGCGACATGCTCGTTATGCGCGAAGAAACCTTCGGCCCCGTTCTGCCTGTCATGCCCTTCGATGATGACGACACAGCCGTGCGTCTGGCCAACGATTCCGAATACGGATTAGCCGCCAGCGTCTGGACTCGCGATCGCACCCGTGGCGAGCGCCTCGCCCGTCGCATTCACGCCGGCACAGTCATGGTGAACGACGTGATTTCCTGCTTCGGCATCAGCGAGGCTCCGCATGGCGGATGGAAGTCAAGCGGCATAGGCCGCGCCCATGGCCGTTTCGGACTGGAAGAAATGGTCCGCTTGAAATATTTGGACGTTGACCGCGTCCCCGGAATGAAAAAAGTCTGGTGGTATGGCTACGGCGAAACTTTTACCCACCAGATGGAAGCGTTTCTCGACCTGCAGTTTGCGCACAGCCTCGGGACGCGCCTGCGAGGCGCAATCCGCGGCGCGGGAGCAGTCATGAGGAAGCGAACTTAGGTGGGTGCCCGATTTCTCGCGTTCTTTGCGAGAAGTTAAGACTTTTCAGATCGGATCGCAAGGGCGAATATCATCCATCCACCCGATCCCCGTGACTCGGCGGCTGCGAGATCACCAGAAGCCGCACCGGGCTGGATGACGGATTCCGTATCTGATGGCGCGCTCCCGGCAGAATCCGGATGCCGCTTCCCGCGCGCACCAGCACGGTTTCTCCCTCGACCTCCATCAGCACTTCGCCTGAAAGAATGTAGAAGAATTGCTGTGCATGTACGTGATGATGGCGAACCTCGGCCGCTCCTGGAGGCATGTACTCCTCGATCACATTAAGCTTCTGGTCCCGCACGAGATACCAGGCATCGCAATGGTCGCCCCAGCGATAATGTTCGGCATTCTCACGGTTCACTGCAACCGGGTGCGGAGCGCCGTGGGATGGGGCACGAGATGATGCATGAGATTCGGATTGCGCTCTGGACCGTGCTGACTCATGCGGTGAATCGCCTGCGCCGGTAGCTTTCGCCATGCTTTGTGTCTCCACTTTAGGTCTGCTACCGGACCAGTGTAATCTGTCCGTCATGAGCAATCCTATGAGCACTCCGGCACATTCCGCATCCCATCCGTCTGATCCCAAGCGCGAATTATTGCGCCACACCTTGGCGACGCTGGCATATCGCGGCGAGAAGGCGATCCAAAATGCCCCGGCTGGACTCGCCAACTTTAGCGCCGCGAACGGTCTGCGCACTCCACTGCAGATTCTGGCGCACATGGGCGACCTGCTGGATTGGGCATTGTCCTGTTCCAGGGGCAATCAGACATGGATCAACTCTGAGCCCAAGCCCTGGAATCAGGAGATGGAGAGATTTTTCGCCGCTCTGAAGAAATTTGACGACTTCCTGGCATCGAGTGAGCCGGTGCAGGCTCCCCTGGACAGGTTGTTTCAAGGACCGATCGCGGATGCCCTAACCCACGTCGGCCAGATTGCGATGCTGAGGCATATGGCTGGCGAGGTGCTCAAGGCCGAAAACTATTACATCGCCGACATCGAGATCGGTCGCGTCGGCGCCGATCAAGCCGACCCAAAATTCCAATTCTGACCTATTTCTTCGCCCGGTTGCGGTACAGAGACGCATCCACCTGCTGCGTCATCGCCTCGACATTGAGTGGGAGTTCCAGAAACTTCGCCAACCGCCCCGCGACATCCCCCGGTTGGTTCAGAGCTTCGTGATAAGGCACGCGCAGCGCCTTCACGTAAGGCTTGCCATCAAGCCAGGCGTAAACGTCCCGCAGATGCTTCTCGAACGCAGAGGAGATCACAGATTGGTTCGCGCCTTCTTTGAATGTTCCACGCCGCTTCAGCATCTGATCCTGCGAGGTCAGCACCTCCGGCAGCGGCCGCTGCATGAACACGACGCGATACTCATGACCGGCGGGCAGCGAAAGCAGCAGTTGAGAAATTACTTTCACCACTTTGCCTTCGCCTTCGGCAATGCACCCCGGATCTTTGGGCAAAGTCTTAATGCGCTCCCACTCCAGGTATCCGCGCGGATTGTCGACGTCCGCCGCGCGCTCGCCATCCGACAGTGCCGGTATCCCCCCCGCAACCAGCATCTGCATCATCAACGACGTGCCCGACCGCGGCAGCCCCGAAACAATAGTGATCATGAGTCCCTTCGAAGCGTTGAAATTGAACGCTACAGACTACCAGACGAGGGTGTAGCAGAACGCGAATGCGGGGATAGCCGTCCTCGGTTGTCCGAGCCGAGCAAAGCTCGACAGGGCTTAAGCTGCCATCGCCACAACCCCCGCCTGCCTTTCAGTTACAATACCCGCGTAACGTTGAATCCAGCGGCAATCGAACCGCTCCGAACGAGGATACGTCCCTTGGCCACGACCGAAGTAACGCCAACCCACAACGTCCCGCAGTTACCTCATCATAAGGTCAAGATCAAGAAGACCGGACAGCGCGCCTGCAATGAGAAAAATGAAAAGGGAAAGTTCTGCGGCGGCCACTTGAAGCTCTGGTCCTACATGACCGACGTGGTCGAGCAAGAGTGTGGCGACGTCGAGAAAGCCTGGGGACCAAAAGCCGAAGTCTACCGCTGCGAACACTGCAGGACGCTCTACCTGCCGGCTCCCGCGGAAGAAAAAGTCAACGTAGCCGGCCAGGGAATGATCTCAGTGTTCGGCCTGACGCTGCCGCCGAAAGACAAATAGGCTCTTAGCTTTTGGCTCTTGGCTTTTGGCTTGAGCCCGATCGGGTAGGTCCCCGCGCGTCAGTTCGCAACAGTGGATAGGTTTGGCTTCAGGCCAAAAGCCAAGAGCCAAAAGCCAAAAGCGTTTTCGCATGAAGCCGATCCCCAACCTCATCTACGACTGGAACCAGAAAGGCCCCAATCCTCCCGGCCCGATCCTGCTCAACGACGAAACTCTGCGCGACGGACTGCAATCGCCTTCGGTCCGCGATCCCTCGATCGCCGAGAAAATCAAAATTCTCCATTTGATGGAAGCTCTCGGAATCAACTCGGCTGATCTCGGACTTCCCGGCGCCGGCTCTCGCGCGGTCGAAGCAGTCACGGCGCTGGCCCGTGAGATGGTGTCCGGCAAGATGAAGATTCGCGCCAACTGCGCCGCACGGACGCACGAAAACGACATTCGCCCCATCGCCGAGATCGTCTCGAAAACCGGTCTACAAATTGAGGCCGCGACCTTCATCGGCTCCAGTCCCATTCGCCGGTTCACCGAAGGATGGACCGACGACTTTCTGCTCGAGACCACCGAGAATGCCATCAAATACGCGGTCTCGCTGGGTCTTGAAGTGATGTACGTCACCGAAGACACCAGCCGCTGTGATCCGGAAACAGTAAAGCGCCTGTATTCAACGGCGATCAGTTGCGGGGCGCGCGCGATCTGCATCTGTGACACGTCCGGCCACGCCACGCCGCCGGGCGCGCTGGCGCTGGTGCAATTCGTCGTAGAAGAAGTGGTGAAACCTTCCGGCGAAAAAATTCGTGTGGACTGGCACGGTCACAACGATCGTGGACTCGCCATCGCGAATTCAATCGCTGCCATCATCGGCGGAGCCAATTCCGTCCACGGATGCGCCATCGGTCTCGGCGAACGCGTCGGCAACACGCAGATCGATCAGATGCTGGTCAACTTGAAGCTCATGGGCATCGCCCCGTGGGACCATCAAGACCTGACGAAGCTTAAAGACTATTGTGAGGCAGTGTCGCGGTCCACGGGCGTGCCCATTCCGAAGAATTATCCGACCGTCGGCTCCGACGCCTTCCGCACCGCAACCGGCGTACATGCGGCCGCAATCATCAAGGCGTACCGCAAGAACGATGTGATGCTGGCCAATACTGTGTACTCCGGTGTCCCGTCCCATGTCTTCGGAATGGATCAGATCATTGACATCGGCCCGATGAGCGGCAAATCGAATGTGCTGTTCTGGCTCGAACTGCGCGGCATTCCCGCCATTGACGATATCGTCGATCGTATCTACCAACTCGCCAAGCGAAGCGATCACACGCTCAGCGAAGCGGAGATTATCGAGTGCCTGCCCGAGGGATGGGCGAATACAGAATTGAAGAAAAACTGACAACTCCGGCTGAGAACGCATGGCTGACAGATTGAAACACGCGATCCTCGGCGTCGGCGGAATTGGCGGCCTGATGGGTGCGTGCCTGGCGCGCTCCGGCGCTCCGGTCACGCTGATCGTAAAGCGCGAATCTCTGGCAAATTATCCGCGGCAATTGCATCTTGAAGGTCCGTTCGGCAACTTCGACGCGGATGTTTCCGTCGCAACAGAAGTTCCTCCCGTTGACGTGCTCTGGCTCACCGTGAAGGCGACTCAGCTCGAACCGGCGCTGAAGGCAATCACCAACCCTGCTGCTGTGCGGACGATTGTTCCGTTGCTAAACGGGATCGATCATCTAGCACTGCTGCGCGCGAAGTACGGTGACGACCGTGTGATCGGCGCGACTATCGCGGTTGAGTCCGAGCGCGTCGCGCCCGCGCACATCGTCCATCGCTCGTCGTTCGCTCGCTTGAATGTTTCCTCGGCCGGACGCCCGCTGCTGGCCGATACTGTCACGCAGTTTCAGCAACTCGGCTTCGAATGCCGCTTCATCGACGACGAACCGACGCTTATGTGGAGCAAGCTGGTCTTTCTATCTGCCTTCGCGCTCACCACAACCGCCGCCAAGAAGACGACGGGTGAAGTCTTAGGCGACCCAACCTGGCGGCAGCTGGGACTGTCCGTCATCCGCGAAGCCAGTGCCGTAGCCGTCGCCGAAGGCGCAAAAATCGACGCCGACGCCGTGATCGCAGGCGTACTCAAAATGCGCGGCAACATGCGTAGCTCAATGCAGAAGGACGTCGAGCAAGGCAAGACGCCGGAAATCGACGCCATCGCCGGTCCGATCCTCCGCGGCGCCAAGCGCCACGGCATCGAAGTGCCGGCCACAAAGAAACTGGTAGCAGAGGTCGAGCGGCAGGCGGGAATTACGAAGAGTCTGGGAGAAGCGTAAGGGAACTGGCAGAAATTTAGACCTTCGTTCCTTCGTGCCACCCCTCCTCTGTCCGACAAGGCTTGTTAGCCGCGACAGTATGTACAAAGGCCGCGAGCACTGAGGCGTATCCCGGTTGATGCAAACATTCGCTATCGACTAGTGTCTTTGCGTCTAGTGTCTCTACGTCTAGTGTCTTTACGTCCTGAAGATTTTCTCCGCGACCTTTGCGGATTTCTTTGCGTTCTTTGCGGTTAAGGGCTTTTTGCTTTTCTAGCCTTTGCTTTTCTAGCCTAAGTGCAGTAAACCTGCTGGAATCTGGCCCATCTTCCGTAACTCCTGTCCCCGCATTAGCCAATCCCAATCCCTTCCCCTGCGTTGTAAACTGAGGTAACCTCCATGAGCCCAACTCCCCCGCATGCGGACATGCCGGCGCTCACGCCTGCCATCCAGCAGGAAGTGGCAAAACTCGCCGCTGCGCCCGAAGTGCGGTCGGCATTCAACTGGTTTCGCATGCAGGAGCCGCAACTAGCCCACTGGCAGCAGGAGATGGCCCGGATTCCCGCTCCCCCGTTCGGCGAGTCGGCGCGCGCGGCCTGGCTGGTAGAGCGCTTCCGCGAAGTCGGACTCGACGACGTACGCATCGACGATGTAGGCAATGTCTTCGGGACGCATCCCGGTTTTGGCCGCCGCTACGTCGCCCTGAGCGCCCACATCGACACAGTTTTTCCCCCGAATACGCCGCTGAATGTTCGCCAGCAGGGAAGCCGCATCTACGGCCCCGGAGTTTCCGACAATGGCGCTGGCGTGGTCGCTATGCTGGCGATCGCTGCGCTGCTGCGCGCGGTGCGCATCCGCCATGCGCTGCCGTTTGTGTTCGTCGGCAACGTCGGAGAGGAGGGCGAAGGGGATCTACGCGGCATGCGGCACATTTTTTCCACGCCGCGCTGGAAGGATTCGATTGCCTACAGCCTCGTTCTCGACGGTGCGGGCGCAGATACGATTGTCGCTGAGGCCCTGGGCAGCCGGCGTTTTGAAGTCATCGTGCGCGGCCCCGGCGGCCACTCCTGGAGCGATTTCGGCGCTCCCAATCCAATCGTAATTCTGGCCGAGGCGATTCAAACTTTCACCGCGACGCCTGTACCGACTGCGCCCAAGACCACATTCAACATTGGAGTGATTCGCGGCGGCACCTCGGTCAACTCGATTCCCGAATCGGCGAGCATGAAGGTTGATATCCGCTCGACTTCGATGTCGGAGATGGAGCGCCTCGAGCAGTCGCTGCGCCTCGCTCTCAATCGCGCGGTCGAGGACGAGACGTTGGCAGCGGAGATGCGATCGTCCGCGCAGAAGCGTCCCTCGGGGGTGAGTTGCGAAGTGGTCGTGATCGGCAACCGTCCCGCGGGTGAGTTGCCGCCCGGCGCGAGAATTCTCCAGGTTGTGCGCGCGGTCGACGCGCAGCTCGGCAACGCCGCGCAGGTGCAGCGGGCATCGACCGATGCGAATATTCCGCTCTCGCTGGGACAGGAAGCCATCGCCATCGGCGGCGGCGGATCAGGTGGCGGGGCGCACACCTTGCAGGAGTGGTTTGATTCCAACGGGCGCGAGCTGGGATTGAAGCGAATTCTGCTGACCATGCTGGCGCTGGCGGGGGTGTCCGAATGAAGCGGTGCGAATTGAGTCTGGCGATTTCTAGGACGAGACAGTTTCTTGAGAAACCGGCTTTTGGGTGGCGCAGCGCTTCCAGCGCTGCGATAGCGCCTCCATTCTTGCTAGGTGCTTCAGCCCCTGAGGGTCAAAGATCGACTGCCTCGCCCGAAGGGGCTTCGAGATTCGCTCTCTTGTCGATCGCGTTCGCGGCGCTGTGCATGCCCTGCTTCGCGCAAACTCCAGCCGTTCCAACACCGCCAGACACTCGGCCCAAGGCCGACATCATCTTCATGCACGCCAATGTTTACACCGGCGTGCCCGGCAATAGTCAATTCAGTTCGATTCTTCGCGAAGAAGCGATTGCAGTTCGCGGCGACCGCATCGAAGCCGTAGGCAAGACACTCGACATCCAGAAGCTGAAAGGCCCGCAGACGCAAATGGTCGACCTCGGCGGGCATTTCGTGATGGCCGGATTCAACGACGCGCACCTGCATCTCGATGATGCTGGTTCCACCAAACTCAGCGTTGACGTTACTGGCGTGAAGTCGCTGGACGAACTTCGCCAGCGCGTAGCGAAAAAAGTAGAGGACGCGAAGGCTGGCGAGTGGATCCTCGGCGCCGGTTGGGACGAGACGCTGTGGCCGGTGAAGGTGGTCCCCACGCGCTGGGATCTGGATGAAGTCTCCAACGGCCATCCCGTATTTCTGGTGCGCATCGATGGCCACATTGCTGTCGCGAACACGCGAGCGTTGCAGTTAGGCAGCATCACGCTGGCCAGCCGTGATCCGCAAGGTGGACACATTGACCGCAACGAAAACGGCGAGCCTACCGGAATTCTGCGCGAGACTGCGCAGGGCGCTGTGACCAATGTGGTCCCCAAGCCCAACCATGACCAGCGCCGGCAGGCGCTCGAACTGGCTCTTGCCGATCTTGCCGAACACGGAGTGACCTCCGCGCAGGATTACTCGCCCAACTGGGAAAATTTTGAAATCTACGAAGAACTGGAAAAAGAGAGCAAGCTGACGGCGCGTATCAGCGAGTGGCTGCCGTTCGACGACCCCATCGAAGAGTTAAGCCGCAAGCGCAACGCTCATCCTCAGAGCGACCTGATGCTGCACACAGGCATGCTCAAGGGATTCATGGACGGCTCGCTGGGATCGCACACCGCGGCCATGCTCGAACCCTACTCCGACGATCCGCAGAACTCGGGCCTGCCCCGGTACGACGCAGCCAAGCTCAACGACATGACCAAAGAGCGCATGCTGGCCGGATTCCAGATCGGCTTTCATGCTATCGGGGACAAGGGCGTGCAGATGGCGCTCGACGCTTTCGCGGAGGGCGAGAAGGCCGTCCGCGAGGCGCACGTGAAAGGCCCAACCGGCGGTGACGAATTTCGGCTGCGCGTCGAACACGCGCAGGTGACGACTCCGCAGGAAATCGCAAGATTCAAAGAGCTGAAAGTGATTGCGTCCATGCAGCCCAGCCATCTGATCACCGACATGCGCTGGGCGCAGGATCGCCTCGGTCCGAAGCGCGCGGCGACTTCTTATGCGTGGCTGGCTTTTCTGAACAAAGGTGTACCCCTGGCCTTTGGAACTGACTATCCGGTTGAGCCTGTGACGCCATTTCGCGGGCTATATGCAGCCATCACTCGCGAGAGCGAAAACGGCAAGCAGCAATACTTCCCTGAGCAGCGCCTTACCATCGATCAGGCGATCGCAGCCTATACCACGGGCTCCGCCTATGCCGAGTTCGATGAAAAAGAAAAAGGCAAGATTGTCCCTGGAATGCTGGCGGATTTTGTCGTGCTGGACCGCGACCCCACCGCGTCGTCCCCGGAAAAGCTGCTGGGCACAAAAGTTCTGCGGACCGTGGTAGGCGCGAAAACAGTCTATGAAGCCAAGTAGCCGATGCGTCCTTCGCGGCATTTCTTAGTGAACTTTGCGGTTACAGAGGCCTTTACTGTTCTGACTGCAAAAGCTCTTTACCGCAAAGTCCGCGAAGAAAAGCCGCAAAGGACGCAAAGTAGAAATTCGAGCGCTCTTCTCGGCGATCTCCGTGGTTACGAGCTCTTGCTTGAGCACCACAATCCAATTCTTCGTTTTTCTTGGCGTCCTTCGCGGCCTTGCTTAGCGACCTTTGCGGTCAGAGGCTTTTGTGGCTGCCTTAAAACGCTTTCGCCGGTTCGCGCGTCTAATAACCGTCCTTTCGCAGTGAGTTTGGTTTGCAAACGGGCATCTCGGGTCTTACTACGAGTGGGTATAATGGAGCGGAGAGTTTCGGAGGGAAGTAGACCTATGGATTCGGGCGCGATGTGGATGCGCATGAAGGCTCATCGCTGGGCCTATACGCTGAGTATTCTGGCAACGTTGTCGGTCGGCATTCTGATCGGGACGGTCATCTCCTACGGCGTCAAAGGCAAAGAGGGGCAATCAAAAAGCGATGCCACGCCTCTGACCATGCCTTCGCCGCAGCAGATGTCGAATACTTTTTCGCAGATTTCGAAGCAGCTGGAACCGAGCGTCGTCAACATCAACACGGAATCGACCATCAAGAATGTTCGCCGTCGCCGCGGCGGAAGCGGGCAAGGGGATGATGACGACAGCGGCGGCATGGACGACTTCTTCAACCACTTCTTCGGTGGCCCCGGCGGCCAGGGTGGTCAAGGCGTCGGCCCGGGCGACGGCTCGATCCGCGAGCGTTCTCTCGGCTCCGGTGTGATCGTCGACCCCAAAGGGTTCATCGTCACCAACCGGCACGTGGTCGAAAAGGCCGACCGCATTCGCGTCCGCTTCGAAGACGATCCTCCGGGCGTGCAGCATGATGCCAAAGTGATCGGCACCGATCAGGAAACCGATCTGGCCGTGATCAAAGTGGATATGGATCGCGCGTTGCCCGCAGCGAAGATGGGGAACTCCGACAGCATGCAGGTGGGAGACTGGGTTCTGGCCGTGGGCAGTCCGTTTGGCCTGACCGAAACAGTGACGGCGGGAATCGTTTCCGCCAAAGGGCGCGACATCGTGCCCAACCGCCAGTTCCAGACCTTCATTCAAACTGATGCCGCGATCAATCCGGGCAACTCCGGCGGACCGCTGGTCAACATGAGTGGAGAAGTGATTGGCATCAACACGGCAATCCTGAGCGAGACCAACGCCTACGCCGGCGTGGGTTTTGCTCTGCCCTCGAAAACCGTGGTCGAGGTCTACAACCAGTTGACCGGACCGGAGCACAAGGTGACTCGGGGCTCGATCGGCATCACATTTGATGCCGTGGAGAACCCAGCCATCATGCGCGTCTATGGCGCGGGATCCGGCGTTACAGTATCGAGCGTTGTCCCGGGAAGCCCGGCCGACGAGGCTGGGCTGAAGGTTGGCGACACCATCACAGCCATCGACAACAAGAAAGTCACCAAGGGCGCCGACCTGGTATCGGACATCGCTTCACGCAAGCCCGGATCGAAGGCGACGCTGGGCTTCCTGCGCAACGGCAAATTACAGGATGCGACCGTAACCATCGCGGATCGGGCCAAGCTGTTTGCCGCGCGTCTGGGAGACGATCAGGATAATGGTGACGAGAGCACTCCCAAGCAAAGCAAGTTCGGTGTGACCGTGCGCAAGGTGACTCCGGAGATGGCCGATCGCCTCGACATGCCTGCGGGCAAGGGCGTGATCGTGCAGGACGTGAAGCCGGGTTCGTTCGCCGAGGACATCAACCTCGGCCGCGGCGACATCATCCTGGAGATCAACAAGCAGGCAGTCAACAACGAAGACGACTTCACCAGAATCGAGTCGGGCCTGAAGAGCGGCCAGGATGTTGTGTTCCTGGTGCGGCAGCGAGGTTCGACCCGGCAGGATGGGACGGTCTTTTTGGCGGGCACACTTCCGTAACCTGAGATTGGCCCAACGGGAACTGGCACTGTACCCCGCGATAGCGGATGATTACAATGCCCGGATCCCCGTTGGGCTTTTCTGTTTCTTGGGGATAGGGTGTCGGGATATTGCAAAAAGGCTTTTGGGTGGCGCAGCGCTTTCGCGCTGCGATAGAGATCGCCAGTGGTGTGACGGCTTTAGCCGCTGAGGTAAGCGCTCGAGACCGCCGCGAATTTTGAAAAGCGTGCGCTGCGGAATGTTTAACATTTTATGATGCCGCCTCTAACCGGAATTCGGAAAGCTCGCGCCGGCGCGGTTTGCGCGCTGATCCTGACCTGTGCCGCGCTCCCCGCCAGCGCCCGGCAGGACTCCAGCGACGCGACTGCAAAAAAGCCCGCCACAACCAAGACGGCGAGCAAGTCCGGAACGACACACGCGACCCGGAAACATTCCTCACGAAAGAAGAAGCCCGTAAAAGCCCGCGGCCAGCAGAAGATCGAGTCCGAAAGAGCTACGTCGATCCAGGAAGCCCTGATCCGGGAACATTATCTGACTGGAACTGCCAGCGGCACCTGGAACCAGGCCAGCGAAGACGCCATGCGGCGTTATCAAGCCGACCATGGATGGCAGACCAAAGAAGTTCCAGACTCGCGTGCGCTTATCAAACTGGGCTTGGGGCCAAGTAAAGATCACTTGCTGAATCCGGAGAGCGCTATGACGACCGGACCGGACGCGCCGCGAGCGTCGTCGATGCCGACAAGCTCGCATAGCGCAGCGACCGACTCTACTCCCGCTTCCAGTTCAGCCCAGGGCGATCCCCGTCCGCAGTGATCCCGTTTCAATTCTGAATTATCTCCTCAGAGCCTTTAACCGCCGAGTTCGCGGAGAAATAGCCGCGAGTCCGCCGAGAAGACTTTCTGTTGCCACAGGAGTTGTGCAATCCTTTGTAAGCCACGGCAAGCAGGGTGCTTATTGGCTTAACGTGCTGTGCAAAACGATGGCCGTAACTAGCTGATAACAAGCCACTTCGCCATGCAAGGTAAATCGATTGAACTGCCCGATAGAGCGACGATGATCGAGGGCCGTAGCCGCCCCTTGGCGTGATCATCCACCTCTCAAGGCCCGCTCCACAATCGCCGCAAGAGGCATTCTGCGACCCGAGCTCCCGGAGACTGAAGCACACCGGCCGAAAGCAGGTGGTGGCCGTCACAGTCGGATAAACCAGAGGTGATGCCGAATCGTTGGTAACCATTGCCACACTCTGTGGGAGTCGCACGTCAGTGCCATTCCCAAGTTTTCAGTTAGAGGTTAATCTCCTACTTGAGTAGGCTTCGGGGGAGGGCTGCTCGACTGACGTCCCATGACTCTTTGAGTCTGGGACGTTTTGTTTTGTGGCGGATGAACTCGTCGGCCTGACGAAGCTTGCTCCTGATGAGAGAGAGAGCAGAGCCACGCCTGATTCGACACCGCCTAACTTATTTTTCTAACCGCAATGAGTGCCATGGCAATGAATGCTATGGCGATGTTTCGCCAACTGACATCAGACAAGAGAAAGAGCACCTTCGAGGTTGCGCGGCCGGAGCACTTCCAAGTTCCGCAGCATCTCCAAACCGATTGCCGCACAATCCCGAGCCGCACAGGACAGCATCGGGGCCACCATCGCGGCAACAACGGCGTCACAACCGGCGCAGGGTGTGTGTTTCCCGGCAAGCCGGTCGCGGCATCACGACCTGGTGCGGCGTTTTGAGAGCGTCCGTTACTTTGTGGGGGCAGTTCCGGCAGCCAGCCCGGCGCGCCCCGGGCGCGCGGTCTCGATGGCGGACCTCGGAGTCGCACTGGTCACATCTGCCAGTCGTTTGGTTTCATAGCCGCGCCGGAGGGCGATGATCCGGTAATCGAAGGCCACGTTCGATTTACCCTGATGCAGTTCGCGCACTTCGAAGCCAGTTGCGGTCCTGGTGGCCACGTAGAGGCCTTCGCAGTCGCCGTCAGGGGTCAGGAAGACGTGATACTCCACGCCGGTGTTTACGGTTTGGGCATATATCGGATCGATGTTTACCTTCGCGACGCCGGAAACGAGGCTTCCCGAGCCGTAGTCCTCGAACCAGACGCCCGGAGATTCGACCGCGTAGAGGGCCACCTGGCGCGTGCCATTGTCGACGGGGACGACGGAGGACTTGGTTCCAGTGGCGCCAAGATTTCCAAAGGCATACATTGCCCAGTTGCCACTGGAATCCAGCTGACGTCCTACGACGCCAGCCTGGGGGGCGACGCTGACCTGTCCGTATACGCCGTTGCCCGAGGTAGTAACGCCCACTACGCCGTAGTTATTGGGCGACGTTCCATACACGCCATAACCGCCGCTGGACACGCCTCGTAAGCCTGTTCCGGTGTCCGAACTGCCCACTATGGCGTCGTTACTGCTCGACGATCCATACACCCCATTACCGCTGGTGGAAACGGCCACTACGCCATCGCTACTGTTCGACAATCCATACACGCCAAAACTACTGCTGGACTGGCCCACCAAGCCCTCTCCACCGTTCGAAATAGCCATTTGAGTGCCCGAGAAGGTATTCGAAGTGTTCAGAAACGGAACCTGGGTTGAGTCCACGCTGAGCGCAACCGTCCCTGTTGTGCCTCCGCCGGCGAGACCGCTTCCAGCAGTGACTCCGGTGATCGTCCCCGTTCCCGGGAACGTTTGTCCCGCGGCAAATGTAATTTGCCCTTTGCTGTTGATCTTCAGGCCGGTCTCCGCCGGAGTGTTCGGAGCGCTGGCGAACAGAAGGTTCAACGTCGCCGAGGGAGATTTCGTGTTATTTCCAGTGGGCTCGGCCATCCAGTGGAAGACTTCGTTTGTCGCAGCGCTGGTGCCGCTGTTAAATGCGGAGGCCACTAAACCCAGCGGAGCAGATTTAAATCCTCCCGTAGAGTTCGCCGTTGCCGTTGCCGGCAAGTTGAGCGTGGCCCGGATGGTGGCCGAACCCTTCACGTCGAGCATGGCTTGCGGAGTGATCGTGTTGACTCCGATCTTTACACTGCTGCCCGTGCCGGTCTGAAACAACGCGGAAGTGCCGAGAGAATTGGAACTGGTCCAGAGGGGCAGGAAGCTGGTGGTGCCTGATCCAGTGAAGGGCGGTAGCGCATCGGACGACGAAGCAGTTGTACTCGCGGCCGAAACGCCGCTGGTGATCACCGGAACCGCCCGCATAAAAGCGGATGGCGGTAATCCGCCGATGGTTTCCGCATCGGCTGCTTTCAAGGCATAGGGTACGCTGAGCAGAAGCACCCGGGGTTGTTCTTCGCCGCCATTGATCCGCACGCCCAGCCAACGGGCCGTGCTCGAAGTAAATAGCTCGAGCGGCAGCCCTTCGGCTTTCGTCGCGCCCAGTTGTACCGTGTAGTTGCCTTTACCGTCGGCCTGCACAGTCTGGGTTTCCAGCCACAGCGGCACTCCGCCTTCTTCTTGGGCGTACAGCGAGAACGTTACGCCCGTGACGGACTGGATCGGATGTCCTCCTGAGCCCTTGAGTGTGCCAGTGAAGTTGACGAGGTTGGGAACAGGTGCTCCCGTCGCAGAAGACTGTCCGTGGCCCAACGTTGAAATCCCAGTGAGAACGAGGACGACGGCGAGCAGGCGAGTCATATGCATAAGCTCCTCCCGAAAGAAATTGGATTTGATCTTCTGCAGCGCCTGCCAGCGAGTCCGGCCCTTTCGCGGAAAGACGCGTAGACAATTCAAGAAGCGGAAACCGGCGGGGAAGGCGGGTTCCCGACAACGCACGGCAGGTTATTCGATTCAAGAACTCAATGCAATAGGCAAGATTTTGCAATCTTCGGCGAGTAGAGGAGCGTAACTGTCGAGAACAGCGTTTACACTCATCGAGAACCCGCCGAAATCGAAGTTCCCTTGTACCGTGTCGCTGGGCGCGAGCAAAATCCGACGGATCAACGTTCGGTCCAGAATGAACTGTGCCAGAGGAGCGCATTGTCAAAGAGGGCAGGTACGAGTGCTACGTAGATATCGGAAACGGAAAATGGAGCGGCGATGAAAACGGAACTACTGCGATTCAATGGCGCGGTCGAGCGCGATCCCGCCATCGATTCCTGGATGAAAGAGCATGCCGGAGAACTGGGAGCCATCGCGCAGCGGTGGTTTGAGATGATGCGAAAATGTGGGGACGAAGTCCGGGAGCTCTTGCATGACGGCTGTCCGGTTGCATGCCTGGGAGATGTGCCCTTCGGTTACGTCAATGCATTCACTTGGCACGTAAACGTCGGGTTCTTTCAAGGAGCAGGGCTGGCGGATCCGGCACGCCTGTTGCAAGGCACTGGCAAGTTCATGCGTCATGTGAAGCTGAGACCTGGAACAGCCACAAACGACGCAGCGCTAAGCAGGCTCATCGAAGCGGCATACGCGGACATCAAGGCACGCGTCGAACACGGCTAGCTCAGGGAATCGCCGGAGGCCTCAGGGCAGGCTCCTGCACGATCCAGCGAAGGACCGTGCCGCCGTGTGAATGGCTCCAACGAAGTCAGGAACCTTGGGTCATTGCCCATAACGATCACATCAGCACCTACGGCGTTCGCTGTATTGCTGGGACGCAGCGAGTCCTTTATGTTGGCCGAGTACACGAAAGCGCGCTCGGTAGTCATGGGTTAGCGTCGCCAGGATTGAGTCGACATTCGGACCCTCACGACTACCGCCCCCTTGCGGGAGCGGAGCCGGACCCCAGTTAGTTTCGCAAAAGGAGATCGAATGAAAAAATTGACGGTAATGATGGCAATTCTGTTCGCCCTTACCCTGCTGACCTCGCTTGGCCTGGCGGCTCAGGACACGACGCAGCAGGATTCGATGAAATCCGACACATCCACGAAAGCTGCCAGCATCACAGGCAAAATCAGCGACGACGGCAAGACCTTCGTAAGCGACAAAGACGGCAAGAGCTTGACGATCAGCAATCCCGACGCGGTCAAAGGCCACGAAGGACACCACGTTACTCTCAAAGCGCACGTCTCTGCGGACAAGACCTCGGTTGATGTCGTATCCCTCAAAATGGCGGGTGACTCGATGAAGAAAGACAGCAGCTCACCCAACTAGATTCTCAACAAGCGATCTCTACGGGCCAGCCGAAAGCTGGCCTTTTTCTTTGCCTGCAACGGCTTTTCGCGGCTTGGTCAGTGAGCGAAGAGCGCAATGTGACAATGGCTACACCCAAACAGCAGTTTGCTTTTCGGAACCCACTGCTAGAATGCAGCGCATGTCCCCCGATGCCGCGAAGGACGCAACCACAGGATCCCGCCCGCCGTTTTCGCGTGAACTAACCCATCCCGACTTATGGACCGTCGCTGCCATCGCCATCGTGGCGACGGCGATATCGACGTTGATCCACGAAGGCGTTGGTCACGGAGGCATGTGTATCGCCACGGGTGGGCAACCGCTGGCGATCTCCACGGTGCACTTCGAGTGCAGCGCGGACACGCGTCTGGTGGGGGCGGGTGGGACGCTTGCCAATCTGCTCTTCGGCGCGCTGTTCTGGGGAGCTGCGCGCGCGGTCAAGCAGTCCGCGTCCTGGCGCTACTTCTTCTGGTTGCTGATGACTTTCAATCTGCTTGAGGCGGGAGGATATTTTCTATTCTCCGGCATCGGCAACTTCGGCGACTGGGCTGCGGTTGTGGCAGGATGGCAGCCGGCGTGGGCGTGGCGCGTGGGCCTGGTTGCGCTGGGGACCATTACTTATTTCTTTTTGGTTGTGCCTTTCTCGCTGCGCGAGTTGCGTCCGTTTGTGGGGAAAGATGAAAAGCTTCGTGTGCGCCGCGCGCGACAACTCACACTCGTGCCGTATTTCGCCGGCGGGATTCTCTCCTGCGCGGCGGGCGCGCTGAATCCTGTGGGGCCGCTGTTGATTCTGGTCTCCGCGGCGGCTGCGTCATTTGGCGGGCACTCCGCGCTGGCCTGGATGTGGACCCTGCTTCATGGCCCGCGCATCCCGAGCAGCGAATTGCAGATGCCCGAAATCGAACGCAGTTGGGGATGGATGATCGCGGCAGTTGTGCTGGCCGCGGTGTTCATCGCCGGAGTGGGGCCCGGGGTGAAGTTTCATGCGGTGCGGTGATCGGCCGTCGTCGATCTGCGAGGCTAATCTGGGTTAGGTCAATGAGTGAACTGGCGATTTTTGCAGCCAACGATCATGATGCATGGAGAATCGATTCGCCATCCGCAATTTCGCAACAAGTTGGACTCTGCTCCTCACTCGGCGCGCAGGATCTCGGTAGGGTCTGTGCGCAGCGCGCGCAGCACGGCAGGGAGCGTGGCAACGAGCGCGGTGAGCAGAATGGCACACGCCGGCAAAGCGATCATATCCGCGTCGGTTGCTTTGACCTGGTAGAAGAGCGACTCGACATAGCGGGCCGCGCCGAATCCGAGTGCGATGCCCGCGCAGCCTCCAAGTGCGATCATCAGGAAAATATTGAGAGTCACAAGGCGCACGATGCCGGCACGAGTCGAGCCAATCGCCATGCGGATGCCGATCTCGCGGCGGCGCTGGAGGACGGAGTAGTTGAGGACTGCGTAGAGTCCGATGCCGGCGAGGAGCAGCGCGATGGCGGCAAAGAATGCGGCGAGCATGGCGAGCAGCCGCTCGCGAATCGTCTGGTCGCGGAACAGATCGAGTTGGGTGGTGACGTTCGAGACGCGAAGGCCGTTGTGGCGCTGCGCGATGAGCTGGCGTAGAGAGTTGGCGAGGGCGACCGGGTTCTGGGCGTTGGTGTGAATGGCGAAAGTAGCGAAGTCAACAGCCTTGGGGGCGGATTTGTCGTCGATTTCGTTGAAGGGGATGTAGAAGACGGCACGGCTGGGCTCGCGGAGGTCGCTGTAGGGGACGTCGTGAATGACGGCAACGACCTTGTTGTGTGGTTGATTGGCACCGCGTTCAAAGGTGCGGCCGATGGGATCCTGGCCGGGATTCAAGCCGGGGAAGAAGGTTTTGACGAAGGTTTCGTTAACGATGGCGGCTCCCGGCGAGGTGTCTTCCGGGCGAAGATCGCGGCCAGAAACGAGGGGGATTTTCATCGTCGAGAGCCAGCCCGGGGAGATGTTCAGGAACCAGGCAGGGGTCGGACCGGGAGGCGCGCCGTTGATGGAGATGTCGCTGTTGATGCGTATGCGCCCGAGAAGGGGCCAGCCCGAGATGGCAACCGAGTCGACGCCAGAGACGGCACGGAGCGCTTCGGCAGTTTGATTCCAGACGACGGGAAGCTGGCCATTGCCGGCAACGGTTTCAAGCAGGAGCAGACGCTCGGTGGAGAAACCGAGGGGGCGGTTCTCGAGGCGCTGGAAGGATGTCATGAAGAGCGAAGACAGAAAAAGGACCAGGAAACAGAAAGCAACCTGAAGAGCAATGGCTCCACGCATGAGGCGGCGTGGCGAGTGCGGATCTTCACCACCCTTGAGGGCGGTGACGGGCCGGACGGCGGAGGCACGGAAAGCAGGAAGCAAACCAAGCAGTAGAACGACGAAAACAATGAGCCCGAGGCCGAAGAGAAGCACACGCCAGTCAGCGGGAAGGGCGAGGCGCGCAGGGTCGTCAGGCGGATTGATGAGGCTGAGCACAAAGGGCGCCGACCACGCCGCAAAGATTGCGCCAAGGACGGAAGCCAAGAACGCAAGCAGCGCGCTCTGGCACAGGATGAGTTGGACGAGGCGACGACGGCCGGCGCCGATGGAGACGCGGAGTGCCATCTCCTGGCCGCGGGCGGAGGCCTGAGCGGTCATCAAGTTCGTGACATTGACGCAGGCAATGAGCAGCACGAGAGCTACCAGGAGACCGAGGATGCCAAGTAATCGGCGATAGTCGTTCTGGAGATCGGAGATGCCAGCACCGGCGGGATAGACGAGAAGATTCTGATTGAGCAAGCGGTCGATATCCGTCTGGGCCATGCCGCGGAAGCACGTGGAGCACTCGATCTGGAAGGCGCGGCTGACGGCGGAGAGATGCTGGCGGAGCGGCTCAAGGTCCGTGGCCGGGTTGGCGTTGGGCCTCAACATCAGGAACGTGCGGTGCCAATTGAAGTCGTCCTGGGTGGCCAAGCTGTTCGTGTTGAGGGGCAGAAAGATGTCGGAGACCGTTCCCTTTTCCGTTCCAGTGAAATCGCGGGGGGTGACGCCGATGATTTCGAAGGTCTGGTTGCCGATGTGGAGCGATCTGCCGAGGACGTGCGGATCGCGGCCGAAGCGGTGGTTCCAATAGTCCCATGAGAGGACCGCATAGGGATTGAGGCCGGGGCCGCGGTCATCGGCGGGAGTAAGCAGGCGACCGAGTGCGGGCTCAAGGCCCGAATGCGAAAAGAAGAGCGGGAACATGTTGCCGGAGACATAAACGACGTGGGCCTTCTCCATGTCGTCGTCGGTGGACCAGGTGACGTCGGTGCGGTCGGAGTCGCTGATGGCGATGAGGTCGGCCTGAGGATTCGCAGCATCGCGCATGAGGTTGAACTCCGGCGTGCCCCAGTGGCCGTCCTCAAGAGGCTTGCCATCGAAGCCGGTCAACTTGTGAGAGAGGACATAAAGCCTACTGGAGCCGGAGATGGGCAGCGGGCGCCAGAGCAGGGCGTCGATCAGACGGAAGGCGGCGATACAGGAGCCGATGCCGAGAGCAAGGGAAAGTACCGCCGCCACGGAGGTGATCCTGTTGCGGCAGAGCTGCCGCCAGCCGAACCTTACATCAGCGAGAAGCGACCCAAGCCATCCGGCAGCACGAATGCTGTAGCTTGCCTCGCGTGCACGCAGCGCGGAGCCGAATGCACGGTGCGCTTCCTGGGGGTCCCGACCTAAGGCAATGGCTTCTTCAATGTGGGACTGCAACTCTTCCTCGATCTCGCGGTTCAAACGCTCGCCAAACACGGCATTCGAGATGCGCGACCACCAGGACATGTCAGGCCTCCCGAAGAACCCGGTTGATTGCCAGGCTGACTGATTGCCAGCGCGATTCTTCTGCGCCGAGTTGCTTCTTGCCTGCGGCGGTCAATTCGTAGACGCGGGCACGGCGGCCAGAATCCTTCTTGATCCACTCCGCGCGAATCAAGCCCGCCTCCTCCATCCGATATAACGCTGGGTAAAGCGAGCCTTCTTCTGCGCGCAGCACTTCGCCGGATGTGTTCGCGATGGCGGCCATGATGGCGTATCCGTGAAGTCGCGGCCGCCGCGACAAGATCTTGAGCACGAGCAAATCGAGCGAACCTTGGAGAGCATCGGTCTTCGCCATATTTAGATGTCTTTATATAGACATCTTAGTATGCTGTCAAGATCCCGTCGAAGGCTGTCGTCCTGAAGGCTTACAAGCAAACTAGAAAGAGTCGCAAGCGGTTCCGAGATGTGGATTCCCGAAATAATATTCTAGGTAAATGTGCCGGCGACTTAGCGCCAACCGAGGGCTGGGGCGACCGTAGTCAGAATTGCTTCCATGACATGCAAATTGTAGGCAACGCCTAGTTGGTTTGGAATGGTTAGCAACAGCGTGTCGGCCTCCGCGATCGCCTCGTCTTTCCCAAGCTGCCTGATGAGAATATCTGGCTCGGCAGCGTAGCTGCGGCCGAAGACCGCCCGGGTGTTTTCGTCGAGGAATCCGATCTTGTCCCCTTCCTCAGAGCTCCGTCCGAAATACATACGATCACGGTCATCGAGCAATGGGAAAATACTGCGGCTTACCGAAATGCGTGGAGTGCGCGTGTGACCAGCTTCCTTCCAGGCTGCGCGAAAAGCGCGAATCTGGACGGCTTGTTGGATGTGGAGCGGCTCGCCGCTCTCGTCGAATTTAAGACTTGAACTCTGCAGGTTCATTCCCAATTTCGCGGCCCATTCTGCTGTCGCGTTCGAAGCGGAGCCCCACCAGATTCGATCACGCAATCCCGCAGAATATGGCTCAAGGCGCAGCAGCCCCGGAGGATTGGGAAACATTGGACGCGGGTTAGGCGTGGCGAAACCGTTGCCGCGCAGCAACTCAAGAAATTCTTCGGCATGTCGCCGGCCCATCTCTGCGTCGTCCTCGCCTTTATTCGGGGCGTAGCCAAAATAGCGCCAACCGTCGATGACCTGTTCCGGGGAACCTCGGCTGATTCCTAATTGCAGTCGGCCACCGGAGATTAGATCCGCAGCGCCAGAGTCCTCCGCCATGTAATGAGGATTCTCATACCGCATGTCGATTACTGCCGTGCCAATTTCGATCTTTCGCGTTTTCGCGCCAACTGCGGCGAGTAGTGGAAACGGCGATGCCAGTTGCTGCGCGAAGTGGTGAACCCGGAAGTAAGCTCCGTCCAATCCAATGCGCTCGGCCTCCACGGCGAGGTCAATCGACTGCAGGAGTACGTCGGACGCCGACGGCGTTTGTGATTGTGGTGAAGGTGTCCAATGACCGAAAGAGAGAAAGCCGATCTTCTTCATGCAATCTGAGTTTCCCATATCGTCGGTATGGCGGGTGGTGCGAGGTCAGGGACCTGGACCATCCGCGCCTATTTGCTCGCGGGCTCGTAGAGGGTTGATCGAGTCCAGTAGGTCTGATCGTCCCAACGGATGTGGTTGCGGTCTGCGGTTACAGTTGCGCCGACCGATTGGCCACGCCACTTGATGGTCAAGTGAGTCGCGGCAGTGGCATCGGCATTGACGTCGACATTGACATCGGCATCGATGCGTCCGGTTGTCGCCGCCAGTTGTGCGCAGTCGATCTGCAGATCGTTACTATGCTGGCGGATCGTGCAGGGCTCGGAGCGGTCGCCTTGCACGAACCATTTGCCAGAAAGATCCAGAGGGCCGGGATTGGCGTTGCTGCGAGCCGCGTCGCAACGCTCCCAATAGGTTCCGTTGGACCAATCGATCTGGATTCCGCTGGGATTGAGCGTTCCCGTCACATTTTGCCAGCCCGGGGCGACAATCTTTTCTTTCTCTTCAACTCTTCCGGTGGAGGCGTCGCCGTTCTCGTTGGTCAGCGTGAGGTAAGGTCCGCTGTCGGCGATCGAGGCGCGCATGCCGTAAATTCCTTGCCCACACCACTCGCCGAGAAAGGCAGCCGATTGCGACGAGTTGGAAGGGAACTGCTTGGCCATCGCGGAATTTACGCTGCGCTGCAGGTTGGCTTCGAACGCGGTGCGTTCGGGGGAGCCGGACGGGCGTGGAATTTCGGGCTCAGGAGGCGCGCCGCCCCACTGCCAGAAGCGCACCCAGGGAGCGTTGGCGATCAGAGCGGAGAGTTGGGCATCGGAGAAGCGCTTCACGTAAGGGACGGCCCATCCAATTTCGTTGCCGGAATATGGCGCGGATGTGTTCTGCTGCACTCCGGTGCGCTTTGCGATGACTGCAGGATCCTGCATTGCCGCGAGATCGAACTTCACGAGACGGTGAATGGCGCCATGATTCACGTTGTACATGTCGACTCCGTTGGCCTCGCCGAGTTCGGCCAGCATGATCAGCGGGGCCAGAGCATACAACTGATAATGCAGTGCCATGCCGGCGCGGTTCATCTCGGCCACGAGCGATCCGTCGGACCGGATCAATCCGACGCCCTGATAGTAGGTAGCGATACCCCACAGGAATGCGTTCTGATCGTTATCGGCGATGCCTTCGGCTGCGAGCGCAAGTCCGGCCCAGTAGAGGTGGTTGTTGTAGGCGTCACTCTTGGGATGTCCCTTGCCCTTGTCGAAGTAAGTTTGCACGCGTTGGGCGAGGTGGTGAAACCATCGCTGAATTTCAGCGTCCTGCCGGAGAGTGCCGGCCCCGCTGTTGCGCACCTTGAGATAGGGAATGGCGGTGCCGCTGAGCATCCAGTTCTGAACGTAGACATCCTGGAAATGTGGCATCTCCCCGGCGCATGCATCGGCTTTTGCGGCCGCATCGAGCAGCGAGTAGACGCAAGCGGCGGCCGTCCTGCTTCCAGTGGAGAGGTAGGCGTCGGCAGCGAGGCCGGCGAACTGTCCCAGGTGCGTGGGGCCTTCGCTGGCTTTTTCGTAGGCTGCTTTCTTCGCGGGATCGATGACGGAGGCATGCGAATCGGTGTAGTAGGGGTCGGCATCGAGAATTTTGGCAAACTCCGGAGGAGCGGGGCATTTATATGTCGAGTCGGTTGCAGTGATGATGTGATCGTCCCACGGCGAATGTAACTGTCCCGCTTGCGGAGCGGCAGGAGCGAGAACGAGGAGAGCTAACAGAGTCGTCAGTCGGTGCATCGGTTGCTTGTCACGAATTGAGGTTGCGGGTAAGAATCTCAAGCCCGCTAAGTTGGAATAATATTCGCTCGAAAGTATTCTGTACCGACTGCGCAGTTTGGGGAAAGTCTACTTTTGTAAACATGCTAGTGGCTGTTCAGGCGCGACGAATCGGTGCCGGCTATTATGCGCCAGCGAGGATTGCGTGGGTTAATTTGTTGCAACGGGCGAGTACACTCGAAGCCATAGACTTGGGATCAGTGGGGCGTTGCGAATTTTGTCGCACTGGAATCACTCTGTCGTATTTGCGTCTGGCCCATCTCCTGCCGATGTCTGTCTGCCTTCAGGACAGTCGATGGCTGCGGTTTTTGATCTGTTCCATGCCATCCCCGCAGGATTCAATCGCGCGCACAAGGGGGCATTGTTTCTGAACTCCGGCCGCGGCGGCCAGCTTTCATTCGAGCTGAGTAGAAGGCGTCAGGCGCGATATACTTTTGGTTGTATCCGCAAGTTTCTAGACATGGGGAGCGACCAACATGTCAGGATCGACTGAATCGTACCGAGGTTTTCTCTCCCGTCGGGGCTTCTTTCACTGGGCCAGTTCGCTGGCCGCGGCACTGGGTGCGGCGCCTTTGGTTTCCTCCGCCACGGCCATTTCATCTTCGATGACATCCCCGACGGCCTCGCCGGATGGTGAGGATTACTATGCGAAGCTTGGGGTCTCACCAATTATCAATGCCGCAGGCACTTATACGACGCTAACGGCGGCCTGCATGCCCCCCGAAGTTCTGGCAGCGGTGCAGAAGTCAGCGCTTCATCCTGTGCGGTTGCACGACTTGCAGCAGAAGGCGGGCGAGTACATCGCACGCCGCCTCAAGTGCGAAGGAGCGGTCGTGACTTCGGGAGCATCGGGAGCCATCACTCTGGCGACCGCCGCTTGCCTGCAGCATGCAAACAACATCAGTATTTTGGACATGCCGCAAGCGCTTGACGGAATGAAGAACCAGGTCATCGTGCAGCGTGCGCACCGCTATGAGTATGACCGCGCCATGTATCTCTGCGGGGCACGAGTGACCGAAGTGGTCACGCTCGACGACTATAAGCACGCGTGTGGCGCAGGCAATGCGGTGATGACGAATTTTTTCAACGCCGCGGAAGAAGAGGATGGGATCGCTGGGACGGCGCAGATCGATAGGGAAGACTGGCTAAAGGTGGCGCACGAATACAAGATTCCATGCCATTTGGATGCAGCCGCGGACATGCCTCCGATCTCGAATCTATGGAAGTACACGGGCATGGGCTTCGATCTGGTCGCGTTTTCGGGAGGCAAGGGAATTCGCGGTCCACAAAACGCGGGTCTGCTGCTTGGCCGGAAGGTCCTGACGGACCTGGCGCACGAGAACAACAATCCGGGAGACGGAGTCGGTCGCGGCATGAAGGTGGCGAAGGAACAGATTGTGGGCATGGTCGCGGCGGTCGACTGGGTTCTGTCGCACACAGAAGAGTCGATGCAAGGTGACTACCAGAAGCGAGTCGATCTGATTGCCGGTGCCGTGAAGGGCATTCCTTCGGTCCGGACGGAGACGGTGGTTCCAAGAATCGCGAATCATGTTCCGCACCTGCTCATACGCTTCGATCCTGCAGTTGCCGGCATTACGACTGCCCAGATCGTCGAAGCTTTGCGCACGGGGACGCCTTCGATTGAGCTGAATCCGAACACTGGTCAAAAGCCAAACCAGGGTATCCCGGCGGATGCAAACACGCTCGTGGTTGGAGTCTGGATGTTGCAGCCTGGTGAAGATGCAATCGTAGGCCAGCGAATTCGCGCGGCTTTCACGAAAAAGGTATGACGGTCAAACCTTCCTGATGACGGTGGCTCTGCGATTCGCATCTTCCAAGCGACAAAATTTCCTATTCTTCTTGACATGAAGGGCTAACCGTCCGATTCTGACATAGTCTAACTATGGCAGCAAGCTTTTCGGACAGGAGCATGTTTTGCATCGAGACGAGATTCCGCCCGGGACTCTTTACCTTCTGATTTTGAAGACGCTTGCACGTGCCGGTGAGATGCACGGCTATGAAATCGCGGACTCTATTCAGAAGATCTCCGATGACGTTCTCCAAGTGGAAGAAGGATCGCTGTACCCGGCTCTTCAGCGGATGCTGATCAAAGGCTGGGTAAAGGCCAAGTGGGGGACTACGGCTGGGAACCGCCGGGCTCGCTATTACCAGCTTACCGCAGCGGGCCGCAAACAATTGGAAACGGAATTGTCCCAGTTTGAGCGGGTGATCGGGGCCATCACAAGAGTGATTCAGACGGCATGAAAAAGCGATCTCTATGGATTGGCTGAGCGAAATCTTGAGGCGACTTTGGATGCTGATGCGTCGCCAGAAATTTGACGCAGACCTCGAAGAAGAGATGCGTCTACACCTGGAACTCAGAGAGCAGGAACAGGTGCGGCGAGGTCTAATGCCAGAGGATGCTCGTTATGCAGCGCTACGTCGATTTGGAAACACTACCTTGTTGAAGGAGAAAAGTCATATGGCTTGGGGATGGGAGTGGTTTGAAAGTTTTGTTCAGGACATCGCTTACGGCAGCCGCGCGATGTTGCGCAGCCCCGCACTCACCATCATCGCACTGCTGTCGCTCGCTTTAGGTATTGGCGCGAATACCGCCATCTTCAGTCTGCTTGACGCAGTCATGCTGCGGTCATTACCGGTAAAGGATCCCGCTCAACTCGTTTTGCTGGGGAAAGGAACTGTTTCCGGCATCACTGACGACTTCGCCAGGACGCAACTCTACTCATATCCCTTCTACCGTCGAATGCGGGCAGAGAACCAGGTCTTTTCCGATACAGCCGCCATATTCAGCATGACCAACGGCGTCCACGGCTTTGTCGACGGAAGAACCGAATCGGAGCCGATGAATGTCCAGCTCGTCTCCGGTACGTACTTCAACACTCTCGGAGTAAAAGCATCCGTGGGCCGCACGTTGAATGATGCAGACGATAACTCAGAAGGCGACCACCCTGTCGCGGTGATCAGCTATGCGTGGTGGAAGCGCAGTCTTGCGCGCGATCCCAACGTTCTGAACCGCACACTCAAACTCGGCGCTGCGACGTACAACATCGTTGGAGTTGCCCCACCCGAATTCTTCGGCACCAAGGTCGGCGAAGCTCCAGATATGTGGGTTCCGCTCTCTATGATTAAGGCGGTCCCTCCAAATTTCGGGGGATACGAGGACAACTTCTCTGAATCGCTCCTGATCATGGGCCGTCTTAAACCTGGCGTCTCGATCGTCGAGGCTGCTTCCAATATAAATTTGCTCTTCCGGCAAATCCTGCTCGGATTTCCCGACGCCAAGCTCACTCAGGAAAATGTGCAAAAGCTCGACAAGACGAAAGTCCCGTTGACGCCAATGGCGACAGGCCTTTCATCGCTTCGCCGCCAGTTTTCGGAACCACTTCAGATCCTGATGGGAGTCGTAGCCCTGGTTCTGCTCATCGCATGCGCCAACATCGCCAATCTGCTTCTTGCCCGATCGACCGCGCGAGCTCGTGAACTAGCTGTCCGCCAGGCTCTCGGAGCCCGGCGAATACGCATCATCCGTCAGCTCATTACTGAGAGCCTGGTCCTCGCTCTCGCTGGAGGCGCACTCGGCGTCGTGTTGGCCTCAGTCGCCAATCGGATTCTGTTGCGCATGGTGTCAGGCGGACTCGACACGATACCTCTCGATGTATCCATTGATACTCGGCTACTGCTGTTCACACTGGCAGTGACGATCGCTACCGCGTCGATCTTTGGGACCGTCCCCGCCTTCCGCGCTACGCGCCTACAACTCACGGACACGCTGAAGGCCGGCCGCGGTCCCCAAGTCGCAAGCGGAAAAAATCCGCTTGGCAAGGCACTTGTCATTTCACAGGTTGCGCTCTCACTCGTCCTGATGGTGGGAGCCGGACTCTTTCTTCGCAGTCTCGTCAATCTCAACAATGTCGACACGGGCTTCAACAAGGAAAACGTCTTACGCCTCGACATCGACTCCAGCTCCGCCGGCTACAAGGCTGGCGAGCCGCGAGAAGTTGCACTCGACCAGCAGATTGAAGAGCGGGTCAGCGCACTGCCAAACGTGGAGGCCGCCAGCTTCTCGGCATTCACCTTCAACGAAGGCAGCTGGAGCTCAGATATAGCCGTGCCCGGGATGAATATCGCCCAAAAGATCGACGTCAAGCACAATGTCGTCGGCACCGGCTATCTCGCCACCATGCAAATTCCTATCCTGGTGGGGCGTAACTTCTCACCCTCGGACACGAGCACCTCACAACCTGTTGCAGTCATCAGCGAGCATACAGCTAAGGCCCTGTTTCCTGGCGGTAACCCGATCGGACGCCACTACAACTTGGGGGGCGACAACAGGCCCGAAGACGATGTTACCGTCATCGGTGTGGTAAGGGATGTTAAGTTTAGTGACCTTGCGGAAGAACCTGTGAATCTCGATTACATGCCTTACACTCAGCGCCCTTGGGATTTCGGTGACTTCGAAGTCCGCTACACTGGAGCCTTCGCTCCCGTTGCCGCTGCCGTTGAACAGACCATCCATTCGATTGACCGCAACCTGCCCATCACACGCGTAACCACGCTCGACGAGCAGGTAGCACGCTCAATCACCAACCAGCGCCTGGTCGCCCAGTTATCCGCTTTCTTCGGAATGCTCGCAGTTTTTCTCTCCTGTATCGGGATCTATGGCGTGATGTCGTATGTCGTTACCAGACGGACGAATGAAATCGGCATCCGCATGGCGCTAGGAGCGGGGCGCGGGAATATGCTCTGGATCGTGCTACGCGAGATACTGATACTGGTCTCGACCGGTGTTGTTATCGGCATACCCGTCACGTTGGCCGGCGATCGCCTGGTCTCGAACATGCTGTTTGGACTCAAGCCGACCGACCCGCTCACGCTTGCCGGCGGAACCGTTATGTTCCTGATCGTGGCGGCGATCGCCGGCTACTTGCCGGCGCGAAGGGCGTCCCTGGTCGACCCCATGGTGGCTTTGCGGTATGAGTAACGCGTCCAGCGGGAATGATCACCAGGCCCCTGACTGCTTCGCCGATGCGTCTCACCTCTGGATTTCCCGGTCGGGTGCAATGCGCGATAGACTAGCCTCCAGATCAATCTGGAGGGAAATCAGTCATGACTTATTACGGAGCAAAAGAGCTCGCGCGATCGTTCCGCACGGTCCGCAATAATACGATCAAAATCGCCGAGGAAATTCCGGAAGAGAAGTACGGCTTTCGTCCGGCGGAGGGAAGCCGCTCGGTAGCAGAAACGCTAGCTCACATTGCCGTGATGTCGCGGGTGCCGGAGCAGATCCACGTGATCGAGCACCGCAGCAGCCTGGTGGGCTTCGATTTCTTCGGGCTGATGGGCAAACTGCAGGCAGAAGTGAAGGTGCCGCGTACCAAGGCGCAGATACTGGAACTGCTGCACGCCGAGGGTGAGAAGTACGCCAAGGTTCTGGAAGGTGCGTCGGAAGCTTTTCTGGCTGAGCAGGTCGAGTATCCGGAAGGGATGGAACCGCGGGTGAAGTCGCGGTTCGAAATGCTGATCGCTCCCAAGGAACATGAGATGCATCACCGCGGGCAGTTGATGGTGATCGAGCGCATGCTCGGCATCACACCGCATCTCACACGGAGTATGGAAGAGCGGATCGCGTCGATGCGGGGGGCTCTGGCAGCCCGATAGCGAACCGTTGAAATGGCGATCCCTCGACGTCACCTTTCGGCGGGTTACGGCGCGTTCCTTTGACTGTGCTTCGCCGGAAGCTAATTGTTGTGCCCGGCCCTCTAACCAGGGAGTCGGCTCCCATCTGGAAGTAAGATCGATTTCCTCGAAGGAGACATTCCCATGAAACTCTCCATCGCTTGCGTGGCAGTTGGATACTTGTCGCTAGTTTTTCCCTGGCTCCGGTAGCCGTTGCGCAGACCTCCATCTCTCAGACACCCCAGACATCTACGCAAACCGGATATGCCCTTCCTCGTCTGGTCCGCTTCGGGGGACCTGTCAAAGATCTGAACGGCAATCCGGTGAGCGGCGTAGTGGGCATCACCTTCGCCTTCTACTCTGAAAAGACCGGCGGCGCTCCACTCTGGCTGGAGACGCAGAACGCAACGGCCGACGGCACCGGCCACTACGCGGTTCTGCTGGGATCGACTAAGCCCGAGGGTCTGCCTGCCGACCTGTTCACTTACGAACAGGCCCGATGGGTCGGAGTGAAAGTCTCGGGGCAAGCCGAGCAGCCACGTGTGCTGCTGGTAAGCGCTCCCTAAGGGAACTGCGGTATCAGCCGGGGGTTCTTTGGTTCCTACTGCCAGAGGCATTTATTCGCGCTGGTAGAGACCTGCAACCAAAAACTACTTGCCGTTCTTGCGATAACTGGTCAGCTCTGGACGCGGGAAGTAGGGCAGCGGCTCGTTGTTGATTATGGCCCGCGGGTTGGCCTCGACAAGGGCGTCGGCGACTTCTTCTCCGCAGATTTCGGCGGCGGCGTCGCGGGCAGTGGAGAGTACTGGCGGGCGTCTCTCCAAATCGTGCGCGTCCGTGGCGAGCACATGCACCGCCTGGCGTTCGAGGAGCCACTGGGCGGCGCGGCGGGTGCGTTCTCCCCAGAGTCCGGTGAGAGCCGCGCCGGTTACCTGAACCACGCAGCCTTGCTCGGCCCACTCGACAACCTGTTGCGGGCTCTCGCGCAGAATCGGATTACGCTCGGGGTGGGTGATGATCGCGGTAAGGCCGGCGTCTCCCAGCTTGAGAAGGGAATCCATGATTTGCCGCGGAATGCCGTAGTTGCTGAATTCGACCAGCAGGTAGCGCGTGTTGCCGATGACGTAGCGCGCCGGGTTGGTGAAGGCGTCCTGCAGGTTGTCGTAGGAGAGGTGAAAGTCGCAGCCCAGGATCAGTTGCGGAGACGGGCCGATCAGCGACTGCAGGTTGGAAACGAGCCCGCGGAGGTTGTCGCGGTCATAGCGATAGCGGTCGTTGGCATGAGGCGTGGCGACCATGTGAGTGATGCCGTCGGCCGCGGCCATGCCGCACATGGCGGCACAGATGTCCCAGGTCTTGGGTCCGTCGTCTACTTCAGGAAGAATGTGCGAATGAATGTCGACCACAAATCAAAACGCGCGTTCGGGGCAAAACCGCGCCTCAATTGATTTAAGCAGATTCGCGGGGAAAGAGAAAGAGAGGGTCGAAAGCTTGTAACCGCAAAGATCGCTAAGAAAATCCGCGAAGGTCGCTAAGAAGATCAAAGTCTATTCGAAGATACAAGTAGCTCTGCGTTCTTTGCGGATTTTCTTCGCGACCTTTGCGGTTCAAGGCTCTCGCCTTTGCTTCGGGGAGCATTTGCGAAATTGCGGGTGAGTCTCTAGATTGAGTCGGTGCCTTTGAGGGCGATGCAGGGACATGTCGAATCCAAGTCTGATTTCGCTGATTACGTTGGGCGGGGTAATCGCGTGCTGGCTGATCTTTGCCGCTGTGTTCATTTTTCGGCGAAAGCCGCCGCAGGCGGAGACGACCGAGGCGAAGCGTGACCGGTCCGCGTATCTGGGAATTGTTTTGCAGATGTGCGGATATGCTCTGGTCTGGATCCAGCCGCCGCATCGGCCGTTTTTGCCGCCAGTGTTCTCAGGAGGAGCAGCGATCGCATTCTCGGTATTGACGATTGGTCTCGCTGTGGGAGCCGTGTGTCTGGTCGCTGCGGCGGTAAAAATGCTGGGCAAGCAGTGGGCTGTCGCGGCGCGTCTGGTCGAGGGTCACAAGCTGATTACGGCTGGGCCATATGCTTATGTTCGCAACCCGATTTATACCGGCATGTTCGGGATGCTGATCGCGACCGGCCTCGCCATGGAACATTGGATCGGGCTGGGCGTTGGCATCGTTTTGTTTATGGCGGGGCTGGTGATTCGAGTGCGCACCGAAGAAAAGCTGCTGCGTTCGGCATTCGGGAAGGAATTCGACGAGTATGCCGCGCGGGTGTCGGCCGTACTGCCAGGGATTTACTGAGGATTCGAGTTTGTCACCAGATGGTCGGCACTGCCCGCGACTTGCGGATTGCGCGGTCGGCGGTTACCAGAGGAATGTCTTCGACCACCGCGGTCGCTCCGATGACGCGATCGGCCGGGTCGTTGGGATAGCCAGCGGGAAATTTGAAGGCCTGCTGCGCAATGTTGCTGGTAATGGGCAGAATCACGAAACGGCGTTCGACTTCGTTTAGAACGGTTTCAACATTGGGAGTCAAGTGAAGCCGCCCGCGACTCGTAAGCAAGGCGATTTCCAAGAGTGTAATGTCGGAGACTGCGACCCGACCGTCGTTCTGGCGCGCTTCCGCAATCGCCGAATGCGCTCTCGGGGAGATCCGCCGATAGTCCTGGGCAAGCCAAACGACGACGTGCGTATCGAGCAGGATCAATAAAGATCGCCCCATTCCTCGGGGGTGAGTACGGGAGAGACGATATCGCCCTTGATTTCGATTTTGCCCTTCCCCTTCATGAAGCCGAAGATGTCGTCTTTTTCTTTTTCGACAGGGACCAGCTTCGCGACGGGCTTGCCACGCTTGGTGATGATCACGGGCTCGCGCTTCGACGCAACCTCGTCCATGACTTTCAGGCAGTGGGTTTTGAAAGTACCGGCGGGCATGGTCTTCATGGCCACTTTTTCCTTTCGATCATGGTCATTATACCATGGTCATAAGGTCGCCGTTGACCAAGCGAGGTAGCTATTTCGTTCTGCACATCCAAATCCTTTGAACCCGTTTCAGCGACAACTTCTCGGGTGTTGTACTTCCCTCGATCGCGATCGTGCCCGTGAATCGGTACTTATCGGCTGTTCCCGTGATCTTGACCGAATGTGTTTGCACCGTTTCTTTTCTCGAAGGGTATTTCACCAAGTGTTCAACCCAGTCCCCTTCGACTGCCACTTTGCCGCCAGATTGCTTTACCCTAAGAGGAATGCCTTCCCCGGGAGACCCCTCGTAAATGAACAGCAAGGCATCAGTGTTCGGCTCGGTTGTCGGACCTAACGCCAGGTCGTATCCCAGCAGGTCTCCGGTTTCTTCGTGGACGAAGGCGCTGGAATAGATACGCATTCTCGAAGTGCGCGCGCAATCATCGTCCGACGCATTCACGCGGTAAGGGCAAACGAGGTTGGCGAGCGCGAGAGCCAAAAGAAACATCGGTGCCGGCGAGGGACGTGTTTCTTTCACGGGTTCCCATATCTCTCGCGAATGAAGTCCGCGATTCCTGCGTAGGCCTTCGTTAACGTCTTTTCATCCGGAAGGAACACAATGCGGAAGTGCTGCGTGCCTGGCTTCTGCCCGAAGCCCGAGCCGTGGACCACCATGACGTGCTTCTGGCGGATCAACTCTTTCACGAAAACTTCGTCGCTCTCCGGGATGTCGATGCGCGGGAAAGCATAGAACGCTCCGCGAGGCGCCACGCAACTTACGCGCGGAGTCGCTTCGCACCACTTCTGCGTCAGGTCGCGGCGCGAGCGCAGTTTGTTTCGTACTTCGCTGAGATGATCCTGCGGGCCTTCGAGGGCTGGCTTGATCGCGTATTGCTCGGGATGATTGGCGCAGAGGCGTGCTCGCAGCAGGCGATGGATTCCTTCGGTATAACTCTTTACCTCTGCGGCGTCGCCGGAGACGATGCCCCAGCCGATGCGCCATCCCGGCACCAGATAATTCTTCGACATGCCGCCGAAGGTTACGCAGGGTACGTCGGGTGCGATCGAGGCAAAGGCGATGTGCGCGGTGTCTTCGAGGATGAGTTTGTCGTAGATTTCGTCGGAGAACACGATCAGATTGTGGCGGCGGGCGAGATCGGCAATCTGCTCCAGCATCTTCTGCGTGCACAGCGATCCCGTAGGGTTGTTTGGATTGATCAATACGATGCCGCGGGTTCGTGGCGTGATCTTGCGTTCGATGTCGGCAAGTTCCGGTTGCCAGGCGTCATCTTCGTTCAGGTCATAGGCGTTGACCGCGATTCCCAACTTGCACAGAACGGCCGAGTAGAGCGGATAGTCGGGCTTCGGTGTGAGGATATCTTCGCCGGGATTGACCAGCGCCGAGATGCAGAGGTCGACCGTCTCGCTGACTCCGGAAGTTACGAAAGCGTCCCGGACCGTCGTAATGCCTTTGCGCACGGCTTCCCCGCGGATCGCGTCCAGGGCTTCGGGAATGCCGGGAGAAGGTGCGTATCCGTTCTTGCCGTCGCGCATGGCCTTGGCGACGGCTTCGATGATGTGGGGTGGAGTCTGGAAATCGAAGTTGAGCGGGTCGCCGACGTTGAGGGGGAGCACTTTGTGTCCCTGGGCGATGACTTCGTCGGCGACGCAAGCGAGATCGCGGATGGCGTAGCGAACGTTGTCGAGTCGGGAAGCTGCGGCGATTTCGCGAGCGTGCGCTACTGGCATGCTTCAAATTCTAAATGCAGAGGACACTCAGGAAGCAGAGAAAATCACCCGGGGGCGAGTGGCCCAGAACTAGGGACCCTCTACCTTGAGCCCGTATTGAAGTGGATGGCGACTTCTTCAACTGTCGGCGCGGGAGCGGGGGCATATTTCCACTTCAGGACGGCCTCCATCGCATATCGCGCCAGCATGGGGTTGCCGCCTTTGATATCTACCTTGGAGACGTTGCCATTGGGCTGCACCGAGACCGCGAGCCGCACGGTGCCTTCAAAATGCCCTTTTTCTAGGAGGTCGGGATACACCGGTTGGTGCGAAACCAGAATTTTGCGGTGTGGCTTGTCCGCGTCTTGTGCGATCAGATGAGAAACGAAACCGGGCAGCAAACCCAGCACACTCAGCAGGAGTGCGAATGCGGCTCCTAGCCGAAGTCCCCGGCAACCACGATGAGTCCATGTAGGAATAGTCATAACAGGAGCGCCCGGCCGGGGGATCGGGCACTCTCAGCAAGCTAGGCTCTCCGCAGTCACCGGGCAAGATTACCGACGTACCCGCCTGAAAGTTTGGGGATCCGCCGGTTCCGAATGTATTCGCTCTTTTGCGGCGCGTCGCGGCGATCAAGGTAACGCCTTTCGCAATGCAAAAAAATCAAGTGCCCAGTGGCGTGGCTCGAACTTTGACACGCGAGTGACAAAGTTGTCTGGCTCGCGCATTAGTATCTGGCGGAAGTTGAGAAAAGTTGCCGCGGAAGGCAACACGAGGTTCATTTCATGGAAAGGTCGAATATTGCGGTCCCGGTTTTCGTTGCCGGATTACTTGCATTCTGTTTGCAGCTGGCGAAAGGGCAGGATGCGAATAGTGCGGCGGCGGGTGTACACGAGATTACCGTGACGGCGAAGAACTACGAATTCAGCCCCAGTCCAATTCACGTAAAACAGGGCGAACATGTGAGGCTGCTGGTTACATCCACGGATCATGAGCACGGATTGAAGCTGGCTGCGTTCAACATCGACCAGAAGCTCCCAAAAGGCGAACAGGTAAAGATTGAGTTCACGGCAGATAAAGTGGGCACGTTCCCCATTACCTGTTCGGTCTTCTGCGGATTCGGGCACAGGAAAATGAAAGCCGAACTCGTCGTGGACGAATAGCCCGGACAACCTTAAATACACGATGGCCCCGGGAAGAGTTTCCCGAGGCCACTGGTTTTCCGCAAAGGCAGTTGCCGTTAAACGGCGCTTATTCTCCTCGGTCGATCTGGGCTTTCTGCAGCGTATCCGAGTAGTCGACATAGACTGCCTTCCATTCGGTATAGAAATCAATCGCGCCGATGCCGCCTTCGCGATGGCCGTTGCCGGTGGCCTTGGTGCCTCCGAAGGGAAGATGAACTTCGGCGCCGATCGTAGGCGCATTGATGTAAGTGATCCCGGCGTAGAGGTCACGAATGGCCGAGAACGCCTTGTTCACATCTTTGGTGTAGAGCGCGGACGACAGGCCGTACTCGATTCCGTTAGCGATTTCGATTGCGTTTTCGAGGCCGTCGCAGGGAATGATCGAGACCACGGGGCCGAAGATTTCTTCCTGCGCGATGCGCATCTTGGGATCGACGTCGCTGAAGACCGTGGGTTGCATGAAAAAGCCATGGTGATATGCGCCCTGGTCGAGGCGATTTCCCCCGGTCAGCAGCTTCGCACCTTCGTTCTTGCCGATCTCGACGTAGCTGAGGTCGGTCTGAAGTTGCTTTTCGTTGATGGCTGGACCCATCTCGACGGATTCGTCCAGGCCGTTGCCGACCTTGAGCTTCTTGGCGCGCTCGACATATCGCTCAACGAATTCGCGGTAGACGCCTTTCTGCACGATGATGCGGCTGGTCGCGGTGCAACGCTGGCCGGTGGTGCCAAAGCCTCCCCAGAGTCCGCCTTCGATGGCGAGTTCGAGATTGGCGTCGTCGAGGACGATCATGGGATTCTTGCCGCCGAGTTCGAGCGAGCAATGTTTGAAGCTTTTGGCGGCGATGCCGCCGATGATGCGGCCGACGGCGGATGATCCGGTGAGCGAAACGGCGCGCACGTCGGCGTGCTCGGCCAGCGGAGTTCCGACTTCCGGTCCGAAGCCGGCGACGATGTTGATCACGCCTTTGGGCAGGCCGGCGTCGACGAGGGCGCGTACGAGATTGAATGTCGAGAGCGGAGTATCCTGTGCGGGCTTGATGACGCAGGTGTTGCCGCAGACGATGGCGGGCAGCAGCTTCCATGACGAAATCGCCATGGGGAAATTCCAGGGCGTGATCATGCCGCAGACGCCGATGGGCTGGCGCACGGCCATGGCAAACTTGTTGGGCAGCTCCGACGGAACGGTAGGGCCAAACAGGCGGCGCCCTTCGCCGGCGTTGTAGTAGGCGGCGTCGATGGCCTCCTGAACGTCGCCGCGAGTTTCCTTGAGGACTTTACCCATCTCGCGGGTCATTTCGACCGCATAGTCGTCCTTGCGCCCGATGAGGATTTCAGCGGCGCGGAAAACGATTTCGGCACGACGCGGTGCCGGGACCAGGCGCCATTTAGTGAAGGCGCGCTTGGCGGCGTCGACAGCGGCATCCACATCGGCTTTGGCGGATTTCTGGAAGATGCCGACCAGATCGCGGGTGTCGGCTGGATTGCGGTTCTCGAAAGTCTCTCCGGTCGAGGAGTCGACCCATTCGCCGTCGATGAAGTTCTTGAAAACCTTTGTCTTGCCGTAGTTGAGCGTGGCCGGGGATGCCAGCGTGTCGGTTGCCATGAATGCCTCCTATATGAATGCCCGGATATTGATGCTACAGCCGGGATGGAAGGTGCGGCAAGGGTTTGGACGGACTACGGGCCGTAAGTTGGCTGGCGGCGAACAGCAGGTTCCTCCACTGCGTCGTCGCTGGCGCTCCGCCTTCGGTCGGAATGACAGATTTGGGGGCGGGTTCGAGAGCCGTTATGGTTGCGGGGAAGGTCCAGGGCAGCGGGCAGGAGTGCCGCTCCACACATGCCCGCTCCACACGAACCGTGTCCACACGAGCCATATTCCAGACTCGCCGCTAGCGCCAGCGCTTTATCTTTGGCCAGATCTGCGCCAGCGTGCCGAACTTTGGGCCGCGGCAGATGTAGACGTCGATCTGCTGCTCCAGCGCGTAGGGATTCGGAGCCGACTGGCCTACGTAATCGACGTGGTCCCAGAGAGCTTCGAGATTTTCTCGGGAATCGTCGAGGACGATCATGCAGTTACCGGAGTAGCCCCGGGGACCCCATAAGAACCAAGTCTGGTGTCCGCTGAGAGACGGAGGCAGGCCGTAGCGGCGGCCCAGAAAATCGATGGCGCCGGCCTGGCCGTAGTCCTGGGCGAAGATGCCACAGTTTTTGTCGGAGCGCTCTTCGGGCGTGAGCTGGTTCCACGCTTGCGCTGTTTCCGAGACGATTTCCTCCCAGCCGAACTGGTCGGCATACCACTGCGGCAAAGTGGCGCGAGCGTGACTGTGTTCCGTCACGGGCAGCTTGACGGGAAGATGCCTGGCGTACTCGATGAAGTGATCGGGCGACAGGACCGGGATGACGATGGGCGCCAGAGGAGCGCCGCCCACCAGCATTACAACGACGATGACCGGCTTCAGCCAGATTCGCCGCGGAGATGTAAGGGCCGAGTCGATTCCCACCGATCCTGCCGCGAACAGCATGGGATAGATCGGGGCCAAATAATAATTCTTGCCGTGTAGAGCAAACAGGACGGCGAAGCAGATGAGATAGCACCATCCCAGGAAACGGTAGGGCCGCAGTCTTGCGGAGAAGAGCAAGGCGACTAGTCCCCTGATCCAGATGGGCGCGGTCAAGAAATGCACCAGGCCCAGTTGCTGGAAGGTGTATTCAGGAAGAGAGAGGACCACGTCGCGTCCTGAAGCGCGAATGTTGTGCATTAACTGAAGAAAAGGCCAGTCGTAGTGAATGTTCCAGAGCAGGTTGGGAAGAAAAATCAAGAACGCAGCCACTCCGCCCAGCCAGATCCATTTGTTAAGAAAGACGCGGCGCTGTTCCGTCAGCAACAGGCCGATGACGATGCCAAAGCCGAATAGGGCGATGGTGTATTTTTCCTGCATGCCAATGCCGGCGACGACTCCGAACCAGAGCCAGTAGCGGGGATCGTTCCTCCTGATCGCCAGAATTGCGAAGTAAGCACAGCCCATCCAGAGATTGGGTTCGAGGCAGTTGGTGCCGAGCAGGCTCCCGTTCGAGAGATATTGCGGAGCAATGACGATCGCGACCGCGCTCAGCAGCAGGGCAAAGCGCCGTCCGCCGAGTTCGCGGGCGAGAATGGCAGTCTGAACCACCAGTAGCGACGATGCCAGCGCCGGGATGAACCGGATGCTGCGCAGGGAGTCTCCCAGGATCGCGCGGGAAATATGAATCAAGAATGGGATAAGCGGAGGCTGGTCAACGTATCCCCAGGCGAGGTGGTCGCCGCAGGAAATGTAATCGAACTCGTCGCGGAAGTATCCGTAACGGTTGTTGAAGTAGATGTGAAACAGCAACTTCGCCAGCGCGATGGCCCAGATGATGGCCATGCCGGTGCTCAGAAACGATTGCTGGTCGCGACTGGGAGAGGGGCGTGCAGTGGACGTGCTGTCCATGGAAAGCGAGGATACCCGAACGAGGGGCGGGAAGTCTTGGAACGGTCAGGTGGCGGTCAAACCCGCAATCACAGGGGACGTGCCAAAACGTTTCTTTGTGGTCCGGCTTCCCGTTCCGGAACCTGGACAGCCTCCTGGGCGCTGGCCCCGCACCAAGGTAATGCCGGAAACCGATTACGTATTCTTTCCCTTGTTTTGGCTGTGCTACCGTTTTCTATTACTGCGTTATTCGCTGGGATTTCACAGGAAACGTGTCTTCCGACAATCGCAAACCGGGGATGCACATTGCGTGGACGACGGTCACCTACCGCAGTGTGGCTCTAATCGTTGTGGTCGCGGCCGCGCTGCTGTTTGTAGGGGCGCGGATGGCGTTTCCGCAATTCACCGAGAACGGCGTGAGGAAGGCGAATGATTTTGCCGGCAGAGTGCTGGGGCGTGTAGCCGGGATGGCTCCGGCGACGGGCACGGGCGTGGTGACGGCGCAGCAGGCTCGCTTCACCGCTCTCGACGGCACCGTCCGGGTGAAGAAGGGGACCGGCAACAGTTGGGTCGCGGCGGATTACAACGTGCTTCTGGAAAAAGGCGACATCGTACAGACCGGGTCCGAGGGCATGGCAAAGGTCGTATTCAACGACGGCACCGCCTACACGGTGAAGCAGGATTCCTTGATTGTGATCGAAGAGAACTCCGCCAACGACCAGCAACAGACCAACGTTGCTGTAGCCGTTAGCACCGGAACGGTGGATCTTTCGACGGCAACATACAGCCAGGGATCGAAGTCACAGGTGATAGTCGACGGCGCGACAGCTTCTCTGGCTCCGGAGTCGGCGGCGCAGGTGCACAACGATCCCAAGAGCGACCAGCACGAGATCTTGATGAAAAAGGGTGCGGGCGAGGTCACGCGCAATGGCGAGACCGTGCAACTGGCGAACTGGGAAAAAGTTAGCTTCCATGGGCAGGAAGCGCATTTAGAGAAGGCCAAGGAAATCGGACCGCCCACTCCGATCGCGCCCGCCAATATGGCGCCGCTGTTCGCGTCGGGCGATGCGACGAAAGATGTGGAGTTCTCCTGGACGCCGATGGCGAATGCAAGTGGTTACCGCCTGCGCATCTCCCGCAACCCGTATTTCTCCTCTACACTGGTCGATAAGAAGGTTAATACCGCGGCAGTTACGGTCAGCGGGCTGGGGGAAGGCGCGTATTACTGGATGGTACAGTCCTACGACGCCGCGGCGAAAGAATCGGTGGAAAGCGAAAAGAACCGCTTCACTATTATTTCCAAGGACAAGCAGACTGAGGCCATTGCGCTGGATCTGGATCCTTTCATACAGCATGGGCATGTCATAGAAGTAACCGGCAAGACACAGACCGGGGCTCGAGTGATGGTGAATGGCAGCGAAGTGCCGATGTTAGGCAGTGACGGATCGTTCCACTACTTCACACCGCCGCTGCCAGCCGGGGAAGCAGTGATTACGGTGACAGCGCAGACAGCGCAGGGTGGAGTGAATACGCAGCAGAAGAAGATCATTATCCAGTAGGAGCGGTTTGGGGGTAGCGAGGAGCAGGTGCGAGGAGATGGTGGCGGCAAGGTTGATTTCCTCAGATGAATAGTTCCAATTTGGGCAGGAAAGCGGGGCATCCCGTAAAATAGGGGCAGCCCGCAATCCTAACCAAAAATAAAAATTACCGGGAGTTCCGGCGCAGCACCAGTCTGGAAAAAACGCGAGAATATTTCGTCATGTCAAATAACGGTTCAACCCGCAATCACAATCTCCGCTCGCTGTTCAGTATTTTTTCCAGCGATCTGGCCATCGATCTGGGCACTGCTAACACACTCGTCTACGCGCGCGGCAAGGGCATCGTGGTCAACGAGCCTTCGATTGTCGCCATCAACAAAAATACGGGTGAAGTGGAGGCAGTAGGCAAAGAAGCGAAAGAGATGCTGGGGCGCACGCCCGGAAACATCGTCGCCATCAAGCCCATGAAAGACGGCGTGATCGCCGACTTCAAAGTTACCGAGAAGATGTTGAACTATTTCATCCAGAAGGCACACAACCGCAAGATGCTGGTGCATCCGCGCATCGTGATCGGGGTGCCTTCGGAAATTACCCAAGTAGAAAAGCGCGCCGTCATGGATTCGGCGTATCGGGCCAAGGCCAGCGAAGTCCATCTGGTCGAGCAGGCCATGGTGGCGGCGATCGGCGCGGGACTGCCCATCACCGAGCCCAGCGGCAATATGGTGGTTGACATCGGCGGCGGCACTACCGATATCGCGGTGATTTCTCTGAGCGGCATCGTCTACTCGCGTTCCGTACGGATGGCCGGCAATCAGATGGACGAAGCCATCATGAATTATCTGAAGCGAAAATATAACCTGCTGATCGGCGAACGTACGGCGGAACAGATCAAGATGGAGATCGGCTCCGCGCACCAGCTCGATAAACCGATGACGATGGAGATCAAAGGCCGCAACCTGATTGAAGGGGTGCCGAAAACCATCACCGTCGACGACGGCGAGATTCGCGAAGCCTTGAGCGAGTGTGTATCGACAATCATGAATGCGATTCGCGTCGCGCTGGAGCGGACGCCTCCCGAGCTTTCGGCGGATATTTCCGACCGCGGTATTGTTCTGACCGGTGGCGGGGCGTTGTTGAAGAACCTGGATAAGCGCATCCGCGAGGAAACCGGACTGCCGGTTTCGATTGCGGATGATCCGCTATGCAGCGTGGTGCTGGGCACGGGCAAGATGCTCTCGGACTTCAAGCTGCTGCGGAAGATCTCGATCGAGTAATGAAACAGTTGCCAGTGGCCAGTTGCCAGTTAAACCCATCTGACCGCTCGGCGACGCCTCACTTGCCACCGAAGGTTGCCGGGTACTGGCAACTGGGTACTGGCAACTGACCACCGATTATGGAATCCGTACTTGGCCGTTACCGCAACCTGGTCATCCTGATGGGCGTGCTGTTTCTGCAGGTGCTGGGATTGGCGGTGCAGGTCAAGCGCGGCAACACGGATGCGTCCGACACGCGGCTGATTCGGGTGTGGGCGGTGGACGCGGTTACTCCCTTCGAGCGCGGCCTGGTCTGGATGCAAAACGGCGGCGGCAATATCTGGCACAACTATTTTTATCTGCGTGGTGTGCGCGCCGAGAACCGCCAACTCAAAGATCAGATCGAGCAGATGCGGTTGGACCAGGTCCGGCTCAGGGAAGACGCCGGGCAGGCGCGCCGACTGCAAACTCTGCTCGCTTTTAAAGAACAATTCATCGCGAAGACGGTGGCGGCGCAGGTGATTGGCACCAGCGGAAGCGACCTGTCCCGCATCGTCTACATCGACAAGGGCGACGATGCCGGCCTGAAGCGAGACATGGCAGTGATTACCACCGACGGTATTGTAGGCAAGGTTTTGCAGGTTTTTCCTTCGGTGTCGCAGGTACTGTTGATTAACGATCAGACCAGCGGCGTAGGAACCATCCTGGAAAAATCCCGGCTGCAAGGCTTTCTCAAAGGCAAGGCGAATGGTCAAGTCATGCTGGAAGGCGTGATGAGCGACGAACAGGTCGCGCAGGGCGAACGAGTTCTCACCAGCGGCGGGGATCAGATATTTCCCAAGGGATTGCCGGTGGGAACCGTCACAAGTGTCAGCATCGGCAAAGAGTTGTTTCTGAACATCAACGTCAAGCCCACGGCGGATTTGAGCAAACTGGAAGAAGTGCTGGTCCTGGTTGACAAGCAGGAGCGGCAGGCCGCTGCGGAAGACAACACACGGGTACGTGCGGCCGACATTCTGGCACAGCGGTTGCCGCAAGTTCCCCCGAAACCGCCAGAAGCGGCCGCAGGCGCGGTACCGCCGAAGGCGAGTGGATCCTCAGAAGGAAAGCCGCAGACTGGGGCGGCAACCGGAGCGGTGGCCAAGCCCTCGGTGACGAAGCCTGCGATCGTTCCGGCCAGCGCTTCAGGCGGCACATTGTCCGGCCCAACCTCGGGTACGACCACTAAGGCGAAGCCCGTGGCTTCCCCGAGCAAGCCCGAGAGCGTGCCGCCGGCACAGCCCGACGCCGCGGCTCCGGCTGACGACAGCCAACCCCACTAGCGTGCCCATTACTTACACATCAGGAGAGCAGGTCGAGGTTTACCGGTTCAGTATCCCGGTCACGATTGGCGTTCCGTTGTTGGCGTTGTTTTTGCAGGCGTTCATTCCGCTGCGGTTTCCGCGCTTTGCGGTTTATCTGGATCTGCCGCTTCTGATCACCATCTTTTTTGCCATGGCCCGGCGCAATGCCATTTCAGGACTGCTGACCGGCGCCGTGATCGGCCTGGCGCAGGACATGCTGGGGCACAATCCTATTGGAATCTATGGCATCGCCAAGACCGTCGTCGGATACGGAGCGTCATCGCTGGGCGTGAAACTTGACGTGGAGAACGCCGGCGCCCGCTTTCTGGTGACGATCGGGTTTTATCTGCTGCACTCCGCCGTCTACTTCACCGTCGCCCGCGACATGGTCAACATGACGCAGCATTGGAGTTGGCTCTACGGATCGCTGGCGGCCTTGGCGAACGGCTCTGTGGGCACGGTGCTGTACTTCGTGCTGGACAAGTTTAAGCAGAGAACCTGAAATCGGTCGTTGGTCGTTAGGTCTTTGGCCGTCGGGCTTACGATCAGGGCATAACTTCAGTCACCTCTACAGCATCGCCGTGAATTCATTCCGGCTTACAATGGACGTAGCCTACTCAGCCAAAGACCAACGACCCCAACGACCAAGGACTGAATTCTGATGTTTGGCCGTGACGAAAAAGTATCCGAGATTCGCCTGACGTCGGCGCAATACGTCATCGTTGCAATTTTCCTGGTCCTGGCTTACGGACTCTGGCGGTTGCAGGTGATGAAGAGCGATTTCTACGCACTGGCGGCGGAGAAGAATCGCATCCGCAATGTCCCGGTGCTCGCGCCTCGCGGCAAGATTCTCGATCGCGAAGGCCGCCCCATCGTCGAAAACTATCCGTCGTTTACGGCGCTGTTGCTGCGCGATTCCTCGCGCGATCTGAATGCTGACGTCGATCTGATTTCCCAGGGTTTGCATCTCGACGCGAACGAAGTCCGGACGCGCATCCGGCATTTTGCATCGCTGCCGCAGTACCAGCCGATTTTTCTGAAGGAAGACATTACGCGCGACGAGCTGGCTTTCATCGAGGCGCATCGCAATGAACTGCCCGAACTCGACACCATCGTGTCACACCGGCGGCTGTATCCGTTAAACGGATTCATGGCGCACCTGATCGGCTATGTCGGCGAAGTCAGCGAAGACATGCTGAACCAGCCGCAGTTTGAGTTGTACAGTCCGGGCGATGTGGTGGGAGTGTCGGGTGTGGAGCGGCAATACAACTCCGTGCTGATGGGGCAGAACGGATCGCGGCAGGCTCTAGTCGACAGCCATGGGCGCGAAGTGGGACGGCTCGGCGAGACTGAAGCCATTCCCGGCAAGCCGCTCAAGCTGACCGTGGACATCGACTTGCAAATCGCCGCCGAACAGGCTCTGGAAGGGAAGAACGGCGCGATCGTGGCCATGGATCCGCACACCGGCGAGATCCTTGCCATGGTGAGCGGGCCGACGTTCGATCCCAATGATTTTGCGGTTCACGTGTCGCGAGACGAATGGAACAAGCTGGTGAATGACCCCGATAAGCCGCTGCTGAACAAGGCGATTCAGGCGCAACTTGCACCCGGGTCCACGTTCAAAATCATTATGTCGGTGGCGGGCTGGCAGGAAAATATTGCGCAGACACTGCATGTCAACTGCACGGGGAGCGCGGAGTTTTATGGGCGGCGTTTCGGATGCTGGGTGAAGAGCGGCCACGGCGCGGTTGATCTGGAAAAGGCGATTTATGCTTCCTGCGACGTGTTCTTCTATACGCTGGCGGAAAAGCTGGGGATCGAGCGCATCGCAAAATACGCAACGGAACTGGGGTTGGGACAGAAGACTGGAATCGATCTGCCCAATGAAGTGGCCGGCGTGATGCCCTCGGAGGAATGGAAGATCAAGACTTTCAAGCAGAAATGGTTTGCCGGGGAGACGATTTCAGTAGGCATTGGCCAGGGAGCAATCGCGATTACTCCGGTGCAATTGCTGCGCGCCATTTCCGCGATCTCTATGGGCGGGCGCATGGTCGTGCCACACGTGGTCAACCCTGAGGGACTTCCGCCGGCGTTTGTTCAGGCCAGCCACTCCAACGATGTTGAAGATGTGAAAAACGTCACGATTGATCCCAACGGATGGACTCTCATTACGGACGCGATGACGAGGGTTCTGATGCCGGGAGGATCGGCTCCTTCGGCGGGGATTCCTGGAATCGATATCGCCGGGAAAACGGGATCGGCGCAAATTGTGTCGCTGGCGACGCGCGCGAAATTCAAGAACAGCGAAGATCTGGCGCAGAACGGCTGGTTCGTTGGATTCACGCCGCGGCGCAATCCGGACATCGTGGTCTGTGTGCTGTTTCAGGGCGGCGAGCATGGCAAACTGGCGGCACGGCTGGCGACGCAGGTGATCAAGGCTTACGTCGAGAAGCAGCGGCGGGTCCCGACGAAAGTTGCGGAGAAGAAAAAGGGCGACGGCAAGGTGGATGTCGGGGGATTGTGGAGTGCTCCGGACGACGACGGGCGCAATGACAAGCTTGAGGGCGGGCGCTTTGAGGTGGAGTTGTCGAAGGGGCGGATGCCGGCGGCAGTGGCGGCACCGGGGATTCGATGACGGGAGTGGATCTGCGGTGCTGCCGTGCCTGCCGTGAAAATTCCTTGAGGGGCCAGTGGCGCGTGCAGGCGGGCACGGGTCCTTCGACTGCGCATCAGCTTCGCTTCGCGAAGCCGATGCTCCGCTCAGGATGACAATGCCGAAATGGCTAGGAGCTGAGAGCTAAGAAGTTAAAAGGAGCTAGAAGCTAGGAACTGAAAGCTAGAAGCTGTCTTTATGGCACGTTACGTATCATTTCGCGATTTTGACTGGGTGCTGCTGGGCTTTGTGCTCATGATTTGCGGGCTGGGGGTGATGGAGATCCACAGCGCGACTGAGCACACCAAGTTCGCAGGATCGCATGTGCGCCAGGTTTATTGGGTGCTGGCAGGCGTGGGCGTGATGTTTCTGGTCAGCCGGATCAGCTATCAGGCGTTGCTCGAGCAGATCCATTGGTTTTATATTGCGGCGGTTGGATCGCTGATGGCCGTGCTCGTCTTCGGACAGCGGTATCTGGGGGCGCGGCGCTGGATCAAGATGCCGGGCGGCAATCACTTTCAGCCTTCGGAGTGGGTCAAGCTGATCCTGATTCTAGCCGTGGCCAAGTATTTCGCGGATATGCGGCAGCGCGAGCTTTCCTGGCCGGACTTCATGAAGGCAGGAGCGATTGTCGGCATCCCGATGCTGATGGTTTTAGCCCAGCCCGACCTCGGAACGGCCCTGACTTATGTTCCGATTGCGGTGATGGGGATTTTCCTGGGTGGATTGCAGTGGAAGCAGGGGCTGATCGTGGGCCTGCTGGCGGGGTTTGCCGTCGGCGCGGTCTTTCTCGTCCCCCGCGTGCATGTGCTGAAGTCGTATCAGAAGCAACGGTTGACCAGCTTTATCGATCCCGAACTGGATCCGCAGGGGTCGGGGTACCAAGTTGAGCAATCCAAGATTGCGGTAGGTTCTGGAGGTCTCTGGGGCGGGAAAGGGTCGCAAACACACGGCGCTTTCCTGCCGGTTCCGCAAACGGATTTCATTTTCGCGGCATTCGCCGAGGAACATGGATTCGTGGGCGCTCTCGGAGTTCTGCTGTTATACTTCATTGTGCTGATGCGTTTGACCCAGAACGCGCAGACAGCGCCCGACCGCGCTGGCGCGTTTGTGGTGATGGGTGTGGCAGCTGTGCTTAGCTTCCATATCCTGGTCAATGTCGGCATGGTGGTTGGCTTTATGCCGGTCACCGGAATACCCCTGCCATTGATGAGTTACGGAGGGTCTTCCGTGTTGTTCATGTTTCTGGCGCTTGGAATGGTGATGAATGTTCGCATGCGCCGCTTCGTAAACTAGCTGAAATAGAGCCAGTTACGAGGGATGTTGAGCAGGGAAGAACGGCAGGAAAGTAGTTTTGCTGCGCTTCGTTGTATGAAAATTCTGGGTGGAAACCCAGAGTGAAAATCCAGGGCGCAGCCCCAAAAATATCGATCGCCCTCGCGTTAAGGGGGCATTTCACCGGCCGGCAAAAATGGAAGGCTGGGCAGGATTGAAGCTGGAAGGTAGCCGGGCAGGGAACGGCCCCCCGATCGAAAATCGGTCTGAGAGTGCGGTCACAAACCCCGGCAAATAGCGATAAGTGCAAAAGATTCCCACGCTTGTGCAACGGACTCGGCCCGGGGAACAACCCCAAGGTCAAGGCCGTCCCCTGTTCGGGGCAGCATCGCGACGCTTGATCCTCCCGTATCCCTCCTGAACCGCCCGGATGAAGCCCGACCGACGGCTTTAACGAAGCCGAGGCGGGCCCGGAGTGTTCAATGAACAAGGAACTATTTGTCTCTTCCACGCCTCACGAAACCAAGGTGGGGCTGGTGGAAGACGATCTGCTCGCGGAAATCTACCTCGAGCGCGAAAATGAATACACACTAGCTGGCTCTATCTACAAGGGCCGTGTTACGCGCGTCCTTCCCGGCATGCAGTCGGCTTTCGTCGACATTGGCCTGGAACGCGATGCTTTCCTCTACGTTTCTGATTTCATGGAGTTGGAAGAGCACGACGAGGATCTAACCGACGCCGTGCCGGCGAATCGCCCGGTGGCGGAGATACATTCCCATGCGCAAGCTGCGCCGGATGCGATGGAGGCGTCTGAGGCCGGGGGCGAGGCCGAAGGCTTCGATCCTGATATCGGACAAGGTTCTGCCGAAGGTGCGCCGCACGGCGATCTACAGTCTGCCGCGGCGGGTTCGGCGCCTGAGTCCGGCAATGGAGGCGATTCGAATCGTGACCGCGGATTTCGCGGACGCCGCCGCCGTCGCGGCGGGCGCCGGGATGGGCGTTCTGAAGGGCGTGATCGGGGAACGGAACGGAGTCCAGAAAGAAGCTCCGAAACCCGTTCTTCGGAACCAGCCTCGTCATCGGAAGACCGGGTCTCAGAACCGCGAGGTTCGGAACGAAGTTCGGAACGCGGCTCGGAACAGCGAAGTTTTGAACGACCTTCGGATCGAGGGCAGGACCGGAGTTCGGAGCGCGGTTCGGGGCGGGGTTCGGAGTCGCGCTATGCGCGGCCGTCTGAACCTTCCCGCTCCCGCGAGGGCCGGGCTCCTTATGCGGGACCGCCTCCTGGATATCAGCCGATCCTATTGCCTGGAGAGTCGATCTCGAAGTATCGGAACATCGCGCAGCCAGTGGCGCCGCCAGCTTTGGCCGCGGTGCAAGAAGACGAATTACGGACTCACTCATCCGAGTCATTTACGGAGCCAGCAGCCGCTGCCTTTCCCGACGATGAACCGATTTTTGCGGAAGCCGTCGCCGAGCCTTTGCATGAGCAGCATGAAGACATACGCTCGATGCATGAAGAGCCGGCGGAGTCGGCTTCGACGTCGACGGATTGGAATCAGGAATTTCGGCGTCCGGAATCGCTTGCACCGGAGAGCATAGACGCGGCGGCGATCGATGAAGGAACCACGGAAGAAGAAACGCTGGAAGAGGGCAACGCAGAAGAAGTCGTCGAAGAAGAAGTTCTGGAAGAAGAGGCCAGCGGTAACCGGTTTTCGGCTGCGGAACTCGCCGAGCAGGCCGACCGTCTTTCCGACCGGCAGCACGAGGATCTTCATTCTGAAGACCACTCCGAGCATCATTCTGCACATCATTCCGAACGGCCGCTCGAACTTCATTCCGATCAGCACGACGAGGCGGCGCCGGTATTCGCGGCTCCGGGCACGCTGGAGGAAGAGACCATCGATGAGGAGGAAGCGGGCACGATTCATTACGAGTCTTCTTCCGACGAGGGCTATGAGGAGTTTGAAGAAGAGACACAGGCCGGTCCCGGTCAGTTGAACAGTGAGGCCCGCGAGGCGGTTTCGGAAATCCACAGGGCGGCACTACCGGAGGGAAGCGAGGCTCACGCCGCCGCTCCTGAAGGTGAGGAAGACAGCGAGGAACTGGAACTGGAAGAGGCTCAGGCTGAGGCGGAGGCCATGCTCGACGCGGAAGCCCGTGGGAATGGAACGGTCGATGCGCGGGTTGAAGTGCGAGCTCCGGCGGCTACAGCCGGACTAACGCAACGTGCGCCCCGGCCGGCATACGAGCGCCGCGGCCAGCGCGGACGTCGCGGCGGTAGCGGTGGCGGAGGTGGTCCACGACGGGGTTTCCGCCGTCGCGAGTCGGCGCCTGTTCCACTCATCAGCGACCTGCTTAAAGAAGGACAGGAAATTCTGGTCCAGATTGCCAAGGAACCGATCGGCAAGAAGGGTGCCCGCATTACCAGCCACATCGCGCTGCCCGGGCGCTTCCTGGTTTACATGCCGACGGTCAATCACACCGGGGTATCGCGCAAGATCGCTTCCGACGAAGAGCGGCAGCGATTGAAGCGGATCATTATGAGCGAGCGCGAAAACGGGCACGGAGGATTCATCGTGCGCACAGCTGCGCAGAACGCGAGTGAAGAAGAACTCCGCGCCGATATACGCTTCCTTAAAGGCCTGTGGAACGAGATCAAGACTCGCGGGGAAAGTTCGAAGCCGCCGGCGCTGATCTATCACGATCTCAATGTTGTCGAGCGCGTGCTGCGCGATCAGGTCACGTCGGACTTCAACGTCATCTGGGTCGATACTGAACCGGAATATGAGCGCATTCTGCGCTTCTTCAACCGCTTTCAGCCGGGGATGGTGAAGCGGGTGAAGCTCTATACCAAGGAAACTCCGCTGTTCGAACAATTCGGCTTGTCCGAAGAAATGAACAAGGCGCTCAAGTCGAAGGTGTGGCTGAAGAGCGGCGGATACATTGTCATCAATCAGACCGAGGCACTGGTCGCGATCGATATCAACACCGGCAAATATGTGGGCAAGACGGCGCGGCTCGAGGATACGATCGTCAAGACCAACATCGATGCCATCAAAGAGATTGTGCGGCAGATACGCCTGCGCGATCTGGGCGGCATCATCATCATCGACTTCATCGATATGGATGAGCGCCGCAACCGCCAGCGTGTGATGCAGGCCCTGGAAGAGGAACTTCGTCACGACCGTGCTCCGTCAAAGACGCTGCAGTTCAACGATTTCGGTCTGGTCGCGATTACCCGCAAGCGTGTTAAGCAGTCGCTCGAACGTACGATTGGTGCGCCTTGTCCGTATTGCGAATCGACGGGGTACGTAAAGTCCGTGACCACGGTTTGCAACGAGATTTACGTTGAGATGCGGAAGATTGCGAAGCACCTGGAGCACGAAGACGTGATGCTGCGCGTGCATCCGGATGTGGCCAAGGAGTTGAAGACCAACAACGGCCGGCTGCTGAACGAGATGGAAGAACTGACTAAGAGGACCATTATCGTGAAGAGCGATCCGGCGGTGCACCAGCAGCAGTTTGATATTAATTAGCTGTCAGCTATCGGCTGTCAGCTTTCAGCTAAGACCCTGGACGGGCGGATACCGCCCGTCTTTTCTTGCTCGCGAATGCGATCCGGCGTCATTGAGCGCTGCCGCGATTTTTCGACAAGTACGACAGTATCAGTGTGCAAATATCGCTCTGCCCAACCCGATGAGGACAACAACTACACCCGTAAGAATAATCAGTAGACATCCGACCCCGAAAGTATGCCCCACCATTCGAGTCAAAAGGGACGGTGGCTTTACATTAGCCTGAAGTCTCGCCCATACCTCTGGCAGGGCTCCCGTCGTGTCCACCATTACGCCCAACGCCTGCGAATATCGTGCAAAGGCCTCACGGAGACTGATCTCATTTTCGACTTCTTCCCTGTTGGTTAGCTTCCCACGTTCAATTCTCAGGCGCACACCACGCTCCTGCGCGTCCCAAAATAGGTATCCATTGTTCTCGAAGTCGAATGGCTCGATGCGAGAAGTGCCCTCCCTGTCAATGACCAGAAACATCGACCAGTCGCTCTTTTCGTGGGCATACAGAGGAAATGAAATTTCGTTCGCCATTGCGTCTCATTGGACCACACCGTCAGCGTTGTGAACGAAAATGGCAAATGGTATGGTAAAATGCCATTCATGAATGCCACTTTAACCATGGATAAAGCGGGCCGTGTTGTCCTCCCTAAACCTGTGAGAGAGGAACTTCATCTGGGAGCGGGAGACTCGCTCGAACTGGAGATTTCTGAGGATCAGATTGTGCTGCGTCCGGTCCGAAGAACCCCACAGATGCGCAAGAGAGATGGCATTTGGGTCTTCCGTACGGGACAGCCGGTTTCTGCATCGTCGGTAAACGAAACGATTCGCCAAATGCGCGATGAGCGTGCGGAGTTGGCCCTCCATCCCCGGAGGGAGAAGCACGTGGAACGCGGGAAATCCCGGTGAAGGTATTTTTAGACACGACCGTTCTAGTGGCCGCCGTTATCGAAGACCACGAACATTATGAGCGAAGCTTCCCGGTGTTCTCTTCAGCCAAGCGTTCCTCTGCATTCTGCGCCGCTCATAATCTGGCCGAAGTATACGCGACCCTGACCCGCTACCCAGGAAGAGACCGTTTGAGCATTGAACAAGCGCTGATTTGTTTGGAGAATATTGAGGAGCGCATGACGATCGTAGCGCTCGACGTTCAGGAGTATTTTGCCGCGGTTCGCAAGTTTGCAGGCAGTGGAATTATTGGGGGCACGATCTATGACGGGTTGATAGCGGCCTGCGCCCTAAAGGCGGGGGCTGACATCCTGTACACATGGAATATTACGCACTTCAGGATGTTGGGCGAGGAAGTGGCTCAAAAAGTCCGCACACCGTGAAGCTAGCTTACGTGGGCGAGGGTCTTCACTGCGACATCGGCCTGATTGCGCAGTTTCTGGACTGATTCGTGGATCGCCCTGCCGGCCGCGCCGGCGCCGCTTTTCTCTGCCGTGCCGGCTACGCTGCCTGCGTCTTCCGTGGAGCTGCTGGCCAGGTCGAGCAGCACGACGACGGCGTCGGCGTGCAGCTTCCACAGCGATGACATCTTCTGGCTACGTTTCAGTTCTTCCAGCTCGGTGCTGATGCGCGCGCAGATCGAGACCATGCGGATCAACGTACGGGCGATGTCGGCGCGAAGGCTTTTTTCTTCCAGGAATGAGGCGTTGTAGGCGTCGGCTTCCGCAATGGTGAGGGTCAGGTTGAAGAATCGCATGGGAACAACCTGGCGGTACTTTGGATCCGCGACTCGTACGAAGACGCGAATTGATTCCTCGACGCGCCGCAGTTTGTTTTCTTCCGCTGAAATCTGTTGCGCCGTGATGGCCGGCGGCTGAAAGACGGGAGCCGCTGCAGGAGCCTTGGCCGCAGCCGCTTTGGCTGTCTTCGCCGCTGCAGCCGCGCCGGCCGCACCTTGCGTCGCGCGTGGAAACGGTGTGAGCAACGAACGCCGGATCGGCGGACGCCGGTCCAGTTCCTTCTTCAATTTCGAAACGCGGCGGAATTTTTCCTGCGTATTGCTGTAATCCGCCTGCAGCATCTGCGTTTCCTGAATCGCAGCCACGTGCTCGACTGTGACTTCGACTCCATCGACGGTACTGAGAATTGTGCCGCCCATATCTTCGAGCGCAAGTCCGAAGGTCTTGATTTCCGTCAGAGCCTTAACAAAAAGTTCGTCGAACTTCCTGCCAAATGCTTCGTTGTACGCAGCCACCGTCGCCAGCACACCGGGATGACAGAAGGAGGAATCCAGCCACTGCTTCAGTTCGCGGACGCGGCCGACGATGCCGGAATCCATTAGCGCATTGAAATCGCGAAAGCGGCTCGCCTCTTCGCGCAGAGGATCAAAACGGCGCAGCAACTGTACGTGCTCTTCGGGAAGGGAAGGCACGTCGGCGTCGGCCAAAATCTCGATCAGCGCGATCTCGAATGGAGACAGAGGAAGCGCTCCGTCCAGGCCATAGCCGCTCTGCTGCCATTGACCCTTCACTCGCGGATGCCGATAGAGAAAAGTCGCAATCAAATCTGTCTTGTCACGGTTTACGTCGCTAGCCTCCCGCCGTTTCACAAAATAGCGGAGCAACGCTTCGGCCACTTCAGAATCGGTCTCGGGAGTTAGCGCCTGGCGCAGCATGGCAGGCGTGATAGCCATATCAAGTACGTGCAGCCAGCGGTACATTCGGGACAATGTGTTGGGTAACTCGTGCTCGGAGTGGCGGAGCGCATCTTCGTCGAGCCCGCTCGGGATGGGAATATCCCCGCCCAGCGTGTCGCCCAGGAGCTTCTGGTAAAAGCCCTGGACGGTCGCCAGAATGGCAAGCTCAAAGCCAAGATCTTCGGCCAAGCGAATCCCCCGAGAGAGAAAGTTCCCTGTAAAACTTTACTAATGTGAAAGTAAAACCGATAGGTTACTTTCGGTGCAAGTTACCAGTGGAACTTCATTTTGAGGTCGGGAGATTGGAGTTTCCGAAGGTACAGGGCCTTCTGCGCGGCGCTGCCTCGAAGTTGGCGCACTCCAAAAAGCTCTTAACCGCAAAGGTCGCCAAGAAGATCCGCAAAGAACGCTAAGAGGACCCAAGCAGAACTCGCTTTTTCTTTGCGGCCTTCGCGGATGTTCTTTGCGATCTTTGCAGTTAAAGGCTCTTGAACTTTGAGCATGAGCAGGGTTGGTTCACGGAGCCGGGACTCAGAAGACTACGGTTTTGTTGCCGTAGACCAGCACACGGTTCTCCACATGCCAACGCACGGCGCGGGAGAGCACGATCTTTTCCAGGTCGCGGCCTTTGCGGATTAAGTCTTCAACTGTGTCGCGATGGGAGACGCGGACTACGTCCTGCTCGATGATCGGGCCGTCATCGAGGACTTCGGTGACGTAGTGGCTAGTGGCGCCGATGATTTTCACTCCGCGCTCGAAAGCCTGATGATAGGGGCGAGCGCCGACGAACGCCGGCAGAAACGAGTGGTGGATATTAATGATGCGCTGCGGATACCGGTGAACGAAATCGTTGGAGAGAATCTGCATGTAGCGCGCCAGCACGAGAAAATCTGGCTGATGCTGGTCGAGGAGTGATTGAATTCTGGATTCCGCCTGGCTCTTATTGTCTTTGGTGAACGGCACGACGGCGTAGGGAATCTTGTAGAAGTCGGCGATGGCCTGGTTGTCGGGATGATTCGAGATGATGAGCGGGATATCACAGGCGAGCTCTCCGCTCTGCTGGCGATAAAGCAGATCGACCAAGCAGTGATCGTATTTCGAAACAAAAATGATCATGCGCGACCGCTGCGATGAGCGCGCTAGCCGCCACTTCATGGCGAAGGTTTCGGCGATCGGCGAGAAATGTTTGCCGAAGTCGGTGAGGTCGTCCTGAGAAAGATCGATGTCGAAATCTGTGGCATCGAACTCGACGCGCATCAGGAACAGGCCGGATTCCGCGTCTCCGTGCTCGTCGGCGTGCAGGATGTTGCCGTTATGGCGGTAGACGAAGTCGGCGATGGTCGCGACTTCGCCTTTGCGGTCGGGGCACGAGATGAGGAGGACTGCGGAGTTTTTCATGGTTGGGCCGCCTCAGCGGCGGCGATTTGCCGGCGAGACGCCGGCGCTACTTTTTCAGGTCTTTCAATATCTCGCGGGCGGCGTTGGCACCTGATCCGCCGGTTAATCCAACCCCCGGGTGCGTTCCGCTGCCACATAAATACAGATTCTTGATCGGTGTGCGGTAGCGCGCCCAATCCAGCAGAGGACGCATGGTGAAGAACTGGTCCAGTGCGAGATCGCCGTGGAATATCTGGCCGCCCGTCATTCCATAAACATCTTCCAGATCCTTCGGCGTGATGATCTGGTGGCGCAGAATCAGTTCCGGCAGGTTCGGAGCATACTTTGCGAGCGTCTGCACGACGGTCTGGCCAAGCGCGTTGCGCTGGGCGTCCCAGTCGCCTTTCAGCTTGTAGGGCGCGTACTGCATGTAGATGGACATCACATGCTGGCCGTCCGGGGCGAGTGTGGAATCGGTCAGTGAGGGAATCGTGGCTTCGAGATAGGGCTGGCGCGAGAAGTTTCCGTATTTCGATTCGTCGAAAGCGCGCTCCAGATAATCGATCTCGGGGCCGATGTGAATCCGTCCTTTGAGCGCTGTTACGTCGCCATCCTTCAGCGCAGTGAACTTCGGCAGTCCGGAAAGCGCGAGATTCACCTTCGCAACCGTGCCGTTGCCGCGGTAGTGTTGCAGTTTCTGCACGAAGTCAGGCGAGAGATGCGTGGAGTCGGTGAGCTTGAGCAGCGTGTGCTTCGGATCGGCATTGGAGATGACTGATCGAGCGTGAATCTGCTCGCCAGTCGAGAGCAGCACGCCGGCGGCTGCACCGTCGTGCACACGAATCTCAATGACCTCCGCTCCGGTGCGGATCTCGGCGCCCGCGGCCGTAGCAGCTGCCGCCATCGCCTGAGTGACAGCGCCCATGCCGCCAGCGGCGAAAAAGCCTGAACCAGCGGGATGGGGGTCTCCGGCCGCGCGGATCAATAGCATTAGTGCGCTTCCCGCAGACCACGGCCCGAGAAACGTTCCGAAGATTCCGCGGGACGCAATGACGGCGCGCAACAATTCTGTCTCAAAATATTCCGAGACAAGGTCAGCCACGGCCATCGGTCCCCAGCGCAACAGGCGAAACATGTCTCTCTTGCCGAGATTGCGAACGGCGCGGCCGGTCTTCAACATGCTCCACAGATCGCCGCTGCTGGGGTGGTCGATGTCTGGAGGCGTGGTGGCCAGGGCTTCGGCGATGACTTTGCTTATCTTTCCCAGCGATTTCTCGAACTCTGGATATTTCGCCGCGTCTTTCTCGGAGAACGCCGCGATCTCGGCTGCCGACTTGGCGACATCCTGATAAAGCGAGAGGGCGCGGCCGTCCGGCGAAAACGCCGTCACGCAAACATCGGGCGTGATCAAACGCAGGTCGTGCTTCTCGAGGTCCATGTCGCGCACGATGTCAGGTCGCAGGGGGCCGGCAGAGTGCGACAAGGTCGAGCAGCGGAATCCCGGATGAAATTCATTCGTAATGGCCGCGCCGCCGACTTGTGCAGCGCGCTCAAGAACGAGCGGCTTGAATCCGGCTTTGGCGAGATAGAAGGCTGTGACTAGGCCGTTGTGGCCTCCGCCGATGATGACGACATCGCGTGAGCCGTTCGTATTCGTCGCCATGGCTAGGCTGCTCCCTTGCTGTCTTTGAGCATTTCGAGTGCGGCCAGTCGTCCGTTCGCGCCCATGATGCCGCCGCCGGGATGCGTAGCGGATCCGCACATATAGAGATTCTTGATAGGCGTGCGGTATTGTGCCCAGCCGGGCACGGGGCGAAGGAAGAAAAGTTGCTCGAGCGAAAGTTCTCCCTGAAAAATGTTGCCCTCACTCAGTCCCCACTCACGCTCCAGATCGAGAGGTGTGACGATCTGCTTCTGGATGATGATGTCTTTGATATTCGGTGCGTATTCGGCGATCGTGTTCACGACGGTGTCGCCGAAGGCTTCTTTCTGGTCGTCCCAGTTGAGGCCAGGACGTAGTTTGTAGGGGGCGTACTGCACGAAGCAGGACATTACGTGCTTGCCCGGCGGCGCGACCGAGGGATCGGTGAGCGACGGAATCACCATGTCGATGTACGGATGTTTGGAGAAATTCCCGTATTTGGCGTCGTCGTAGGCGCGCTCCATGTATTCGACGGACGGAGAGATCGAGATCGCGCCGCGCAGATGCGCACCTGGTCCGGGCATGCACTTGAAGTTTGGGAGCGCGTCGAGCGCCATGTTTACTTTGCCGGACGATCCGCGATACTTGTAGCGGTTCACATCTTCCAGGAAATCGGTGGGCAGATGCTGCGCTTCGATGAACTTGGTGAACGTCAGGCGCGGATCGACGCTCGAGGAAATCACATCGGCGTAAAGTTCGTCGCCGTTGGAGAGAACTACACCCTTTGCTTTGCCGTTCTTGACGATGATCTGCGAAATGCCGGACTGGGTACGGATTTCGACGCCTGCTTCGCGAGCAGCGTCGGCGATCGCGTTCGAGATTGCTCCCGTGCCGCCGCGGGCGAATCCCCAGGCGCGGAATGCGCCATCGATTTCTCCCATGTAGTGATGCAGCAGAACGTAGGCTGTTCCGGGAGAGCGGACGCCGAGGAATGTTCCGATAATTCCTGAGGCCGACATGGTGGCTTTGAGCACATCGGTCTCGAACCATTGATCGAGAAAATCGATCGCGCTCATGGTCATGAGCTGGACCTGATTATATTTGTCGTAGCTGTTCATGCCCTGAAAGCGGCGTCCAATGAAGAGTAGTTTCATCAGTTCGCGCGGATTCAGAGTGGTCGGGTCGGGCGGGACCATGCTGAGAATCGGCTTCACGAAACGGCACATAGCCTGCATCGCTTTGCCGAATTCGTCGTAAGCTTCAGCGTCGACCCGCGAGTGGCGGGCGATCTCGCGGTGCGTCTTACCGTGATCGTTCACACGCCAGAGATAATCGCCGCTGGGCATCGGAGTGAATGTGCCGTCGAGGGGGAGGATTTCGAGTCCGTGACGGGGCAGGTCGAGGTCGCGAATAATTTCGGGACGCAGCAGCGAAACAACGTAAGAGCAGACCGAGAACTTGAATCCCGGCACAATCTCTTCGGTGCAGGCTGCGCCGCCGAGCACGTGGCGGCGTTCGAGGACGAGAACCTTCTTGCCAGCCTTCGCCAGGTAGGCGGAGTTGACCAGGCCGTTGTGGCCGCCGCCGATCACGATTACGTCATATTTCGATCCGTTGGAGCCAGCCATATTCGCCTTCAATTCTCAGGTCGGAATCGCCCGGATTGTAGCAGGTGCGACTCCTGGCATTGATGGAATCAGTTAGAGATGGAAGAATGCGGAGCGCAGGGTTATAGCGGCAAGGTCTGCCGCGGTCAGAGTCCGGAGGGAAGCCCCGTCCAGTTGCGCAGCGCGTTCGACAAATCTGGCAGGATCACGGGCATAGTCGATACCGAATGAAGAGACATTCTAATTGAGGATGGCGATTTTGTCCCCTTCCTCGTGCATGCTGGTGATGGTGAAGGCAGTCAACTTTCGACTCCGCGCAGGGCGCAAAGGGAGCCTTTCTGCGATCCACACTGCTCTACTACCTACTTGCCTTCGTAGCTGACCAAATGGCGACGATTAAGGTATTGTTGCTGTGCTTATGAGCCGTCCCCGTCAGGAATCGTCGCCCCTTAGCCCGCTGATTTGGCTGGCCGGCGTCATTCTGATTCTCTATTTCGCGCGCGCTGTTCTGATCCCTCTCGCGCTTGCCCTGACGCTCAACTTCCTGCTAGCGCCCATGGTGATGTGGCTGCAGCGCTTGCCCATGCGCCGAGTGCTGGCCGTAGCTGTCGTCATGCTCTTCTCCACGGCGATCGTGGCAGGAATGGGGTGGATCGTCGCCGACCAGGTGTTGCAAGTGGCGAGCGATTTGCCTAAGTATCGCCTGAATATTCACGAGAAGATCGACGCATTGCATTTGTCGCCGGAAAGCACCCTGGGCCGCGCCGCAGCGAGCGTCAAGGAAATTGATTCGGACTTTCTTGAGTCGCAGGTGGCTCACAACTCGCAAGAGGCTTCCACGAGCACTGCGCTTCCGAGAACAGCGCCGCCCCAGGCCCAGGTTGCTGTTCCGGTGCAGGTGGTCACGCCTCCAGCGAACGGGTTGCAGTATCTCGGCCAGGTCGTGAGCCCGCTGCTCAAACCACTGGGAACCGCCGGCATGGTAGTGATTTTCACCGTATTCATTCTGATCAAGCAGGAAGATCTGCGTGACCGCTTTCTCCGGCTCGCGGGGGTAGCCCAGTTGCACGCGATGACTCTCGCGCTTGACGATGCGGCGCAACGCATCAGCCGTTATCTTACGATGCAATTTTTGGTCAACGCCTGCTATGGCGTTTGTTTCGGCGTCGGCGTATTCCTGATCGGAATTCCGAACGCTCTGCTCTGGGGCGTCATCGCGGGGCTTTTCCGCACAGTCCCCTACGTGGGCGCCATGGCGGCAACGACTTTTCCCTTTGTTCTGGCGCTGGCCATTTTTCACGGATGGGGACCGCCGGTATTGGTGGTTTTGCTATTCGCTTTTCTCGATTTGATGGCCTCCAATGTCATCGAGCCATTGCTGTATGGCGCGCACACCGGCATCTCCTCTCTTGCCTTGCTGGTTACAACCGTCTTCTGGACCATGCTGTGGGGATGGGCAGGCTTGGTGCTTGCCGTTCCCCTCACTGTGTGCGCCATTGTGCTGGGACGCTACGTGCCGCGCATGTCGTTTCTGCATGTGCTGCTGGGTGACGAAACGGCGCTTTCGGTTGAGGCGCAGTTTTATCAGCGCCTTCTTGCCCTCGACCAGGACGATGCCCGCAACATCGCGCACAGTTTTTTGAAGTCCCACTCGCTGATCAGCCTGTATGACGACGTGTTGATTCCGGCTTTGGCTTTGGCCGAGCAGGATCGCCATAAAGGAGCTCTCAACGAAACCCGCGAATCATTCCTGTTTCTCAGCATCAGCGAGATCGTTTCGGAGTTGGCGGTCTACCAGCCCGAAGGCGCACCGACGAAACCACGTACGCTGATGTCGCGCTGGATGCCGAACCGGCAACCTGCAATGCCTGCGGCGACCCAAGCCGAGCCGGTTCCTTCCACCACACGCATTTTCTGTCTGGCGGCCAACGATCAGGCGGACGAGATTACTTCCTCGATGCTCGCACAATTGCTCGAGCGCGGCGGCCACGGCGTGCTTTCACTGCCGGTCGGGTCTCCCTTTGAGGAGATCGTGAAGAACCTTCCTCTTGAACCGCAGGATGTCATCTGCATCTCTGCGTTGCCGCCCTTCGCCTTTACGCAGGCTGCGTCGTTATGCCAGCGCGTAAGGCTGCAGTTGCCGGAGGTCAAAATTCTGGCTGGCATCTGGGGAGTCTCCGGCGATCTGGAAAAGGCCAAGGCACGCTTCGGGGGCGCGCATCCCGACACCGTTGTGGCCTCGCTGGCGCAGGCGGTCGAGCGGATCAGTGCCTGGCGCGATCAATTTGCTGAAGCATTGCAGTGAGGCGCGTAGCAATCCAGGCGTGCAGCTTTCTAGAATCTTGAGATTCGAGCGGGAACGAGTGGTGGTGTAGTTCGATAAATGATCCGTATCAGGGCATCGCTGAAGCGATGCCGTCACCTCGGATAAATCCGCACAGCTTTAGCCGCTGACGCTTACCCGTCGCAGCGCAGCGGCTAAGCGTCGGCAGTCTATCTGCTCTTGGCAGCACGCCTGAAGGCATGCCCTGATACGAATCCGCCTTGAAGCGTCACTACCACGCCCAGCTCTGTCTTGCCCCGTTTGCGCCTGACTGCATATAATCCGACTTCGGTTGTTTGAATCGACGTTGAGGAAGCCAACTTGCCTATCGGAACTGCATTTCACGACAGAACGTTTCCCCTTTGCCAGAGCCTGAATTACCGCGAGTGGTCGGGATACTACACGGTCAGCGTTTACGAAGTGCACCATGAGCACGAGTACAACGCGATTCGCAACGCGACCGCGCTGATCGATATTTCTCCGCTATACAAATATCTGATTACAGGCAAAGACGCGACCAAGCTCGTGAATCGCATCATCACGCGCGACGTCAGCAAGGTCAAAGTCGGGCAGGTGATTTACTGTTGCTGGTGCGACGAAGAAGGAAAGGTTATCGACGACGGCACGATTTCGCGGCTCGAGGAGAATGTTTATCGCTGGACGGCCGCTGATCCGAGCCTGCGCTGGTTTCGGCAAAACGGTCTCAACATGGACGTGGAGATCGAGGACATCTCCGAAAAAACTGCCGCTCTCGCGTTGCAGGGGCCGACTTCGGCCAAGTTGCTGAAGGCCGTGGCTGAAGCCGATATTGCGAATTTGAAATACTTTCGCGTCACGCGCGGGGAGATTGCGGGCGTGCCAGTCGATATTTCACGCACCGGCTATACCGGCGATCTCGGATACGAGATTTGGATTCCATGGAATGATGCGGTCAAAGTCTGGGACGCGCTGGCTGAAACCGGGAAGCAATTCGATCTGCATGCGGCCGGAATGCTGGCGCTCGACGTGGCCCGCGTCGAAGCCGGGCTACTGCTGATTGAAGTGGACTATTCGAGTTCGAAGAAGGCTCTGATTTCGTCGCAGAAGTTTTCTCCGTACGAGTTGGGCTTCGCCAAGATAGTGCACCTCGACAAAGAGAATTTCATCGGCAAGCGCGCTCTTGAGCAGGACGCCAAGAATGGCGTGCCGCGGCAACTCGTTGGGCTTGAAGTGGACTGGACCGGCGTTGAACAGCTTTATGAGCGGTACGGTCTGACTCCGGCAGCGCCGTCGCAGGCTTCGCGGGTGGCTGTGCCTGTTTATTCCGGCGAGAAGCAGGTCGGGAAGGCTACGACCACTACGTGGTCTCCGACGCTGAAGAAGATGATTGCGCTGGCTAGCGTCGGGACGGAGTATTCGAAGCCGGGGACTCCGTTGCAGATGGAAGTCACGATTGAAGCGATCCGGTTGAAGACGAACGTGAAGGTGGCGAATTTGCCGTTCTTTAATCCGCCGCGAAAGACCGCGACGCCGGTTTAGCGCTTCGTGCTGGAGTAAGGAAACCGTGTTTACGGTTTCGCTGGCTCTGTTAGGGGCAATAGGTATGGCGCTGTCCGTTCACGACAACCTGCTCGTTTCGTATGAAGTTCAGTGCGAAGCTCGGATCATTACGCTTCGCACTGAGTATCGTGGGTCAGACAAGCCCGCGGAGTCGATCGATGTTGTTTTTGAGGGAGTCCAAGGCTATCACTTCGAGAATGACGCTTTTGGAAACATCATTTTCGGAGTGGACACAGTTTCGGTAGAGCAACTGCTGACTGAGTTTGGCGCGGAAATAGCAGAGTCATACCGCATGGCTGGATCGCCTGGGACATGGGCCGCGAACCTCAGTTCAGCGCCAGAGTGTCTGGTTAAGCAGGGGATAAAAGGTTTCAGATTGTCTTCGTCATTCGGCTTGTCCGGCTGGGTTCTCGCTAAGGAGATTTCCATTGTTAACGCCGAACGGGAAGTCGCTCTCCTGCAGGCGAAAACGCCCTGAAAATTGGTCTGGATTACCGTGTTCTCGCCCGTACAGCCTGCCGTTTGCCTCGCATGTAAATCCATACGCCGATCAGGATCAGGGCCGCCGTCCCTCCGACGATTTTGAAGACCGCGAGCAGTTTGTTCGGCTCGTCAGGCTGCGGGACAAGCGACAGCACAATCGTCAGCGTCGTTGTCAGGAATCCGACCACCGCGACTGCCTTCGCCACAACTTTCCCACCGGGCACGCGGATTACTTCCGGCCCCGCAGGCTCGCCCTGCAGCTTGATCATCGCGGCGAAGAGGTACAGATACGGAATGAAATAAGTGAGCACGCCCATGCTCACCAGCACATCGTAGGCGCCTTTGATGCTGGTTCCGGCCTGGCCAAGAAATACGAAGACGGCGCCGAGAACATATTGGACCAGTAACGCGACCCACGGAGTTTTCCAGCGAGGATGCAACGATCCGAACGCAGCGGGAAGAAAACGGTCGATGCCGGCGACGAAAGGTAATCGCGCGCCGGACGCCAGATAAGCGCTGGCTGCGCCTACGTTGCTCAGCGCGATCAGAAATGCGGCGAAGGGAATAACGCCTTCGAAGCCGATGCGACCGGCGGTCCGGGAAATGGCTTGCATCAGGCCTTCCAGATTTCCGGTCTCGGACGATGGGAGCGCGACCAGGACGGCGATGGTCCCGACGATGTAACAGAATGCCACGGTCGCCCCGCCGATCAAGAGAGCGCGCGGAATCTTGCGGCGCGCGTCCTTTATTTCGCCGCCCATCAGCGACGCGGTTTCGCATCCAGCGAAGGCATAGATCAGGACAGACCAGAAGATGAGATCGGTGAGCCGCGTGCTCGGGATCATGCTGTGTGCAGTAAATGCGGTCGCAGACCCGAAGTGATGATATGCAATCGCGCCCATCACGATGATCATGCCGACGGGAATCCACATGGCTACCGCGCCGATGTTGTGCAGCCAGGTGCCGACGTCGAGACCGAAGATGTTGAGCAATGCTGCCAGGGTTAGCGCCACCAGCGAGAAGACAACGTAGAAAGTTGTGTTGTGAGAGAGATGCGACCAACTCTGTCGCATGTAGAGAGCGTTGCTGGCCGCGAAATACAGTACGGCTGGAAAGTACGGGAGGTTGCAGGTCCAGTAGGTCCACGCGGTCATGAATCCGGAGAAGTCGCCGAAGGCGCGCTTGGTCCATACGTAAATGCCGCCTTCATCCGGGTAGCGCGACGACATTTCGAGGACACACAAGGCAAGCGGCACGTAAAAGACGAGCCAGGCGCCGATCCAGATGACGATGGAGCTTGGCCCGGCAGAGGCAGCCGTAGCGATCCAGCGCAGGCTGATGCCGGTGATTACATAAAACAGCACCAGATCGCGGAAACCCAGGACACGGCGCGGGCGGTTGGGATTGTCTGCGTCGCTGGCGGAAGGGCCGTGCGGGGTGGGATTGACATTGTCGCGTTGCCGATGCGGATCGGATTCAGACAATGATGTCTACTCCGTGTACCGCGCGAGGATATTCATCACCGGACTGCCACCGCGTTCCGGCTGGCGCGCTTCCAATATAAATATCCGGGCACGCCGAGCAAAACGATGGCCGCTCCCCAGAATGCTTCCGTCGGTCGCGTGATGATTGTGTTTAGCGTCCAAGCCATCCCGATCAGCACATAAATCCCCGGTAGCCAGGGATATCCCGTACAGCGATAAGGACGCGGAATCTCAGGCCGCTTCCAACGCAACCAGAACATGCCGATCACCGTTAGCGTGTACGACAACACCATACCGAAGATAACGTAGGTGTAGAGCTGGTCGTAGCGCCCGCTGAGGGTAAGCACACCTGCCCAAACGCCCTGCCCAATCAGACTAAATACCGGTGTCCGCCACTTGGGATGGATCACTGCCATGCGCCTGAAGAAGACGCCATCCTGCGCCATGGCCAGGTAAACGCGCGCGCCCGACAGCGTGCAGGTTGCCGCGGCGCTAAAGCAGGAGACTGCGATCATGAGCGACAACCACACGGCTGCGCGGGGAGAAAACAGGGCCACGGCGGCCGCATGCGCGATGGTTTCGTGCGTGGCGATTTCCTTCAACGGCAGCGCGTATATATAAGTCACGTTCATCGCCACATAGATCGCGCCCACGGCGAGCACGCCCAACACCATCGCGAGCGGCACGTTGCGTCGTGGATTCTTCACTTCACCCGCCACCCACGTGATGTATACCCACCCGTCGTAGGCCCAGAAGACGGCGATCAATCCCACTCCGAACGCCGAGATGAGTTGAGCCGGCCCCAGACCCATGGTGAGTCCGACGCCGTGCGACTCAAAGTTCGACCAGCTGCCTTTACCAAACGCAAGGCCCAGAATCACGAAGGCCGACATTGCCGTGAACTTGGTCCAGGTGGAAAGATTCTGCAGCAGCGCCCCCCAGCGCAATCCAACAACGTTCACCAACGTAAGGACAGCGATCAGCACCAGACCGAGCACATTGGCGCGGCTTACCACGATGCTGCCGATGGCGAAGAATACTTTCTCCTGCGAAACGATGGGGAAGACTTGCCCGGTGTACACGGCGGATGCCACCGTGAGCGCAGCAATGCTGCCGCCGTTGGCCACGGCGAACAGCATCCATCCGTAGAGAAAGGCGATCAGATCGCCGTAAGCTTCGCGCAGGTAGATATATTGTCCGCCGGAGTCAGGGAACATCGATCCCAGTTCGGCGAAGGCAACGCATCCGAACAGGGAAATTACGGCGCCCAGTACCCACACCAGAAGGAACAGCACCGGCTGCGGCAGTGGTCCTGCGATATCTTTCGCGGTGAGAAAAATCGACGAGCCAATAATGCCGCTGACCAGCAGCAGAACCGAATCGAGCAGGCTGAGGCCGCGGACAAGCGACGGTTGCGGTGTTGACCCGGACACTGGAGTTTCGCTGGGAGCCGGGGCGGGTTCCATTATCCGATTCCGAGGTCGTCGGGAGATTCGAGCGCGGTGCCGCAACGCCGGCATATCACGGCGGAACAATCCCCGCAGGTCAGCGGATCGTTTACTTCTTCCGCACAATAAGGGCAGTAAAAAGGGCCAGGATCGGGCTCGGGATTCTGAGGGCTACTCGACATGAGGAGGGAAACTGTAGCATAGACGCTGCGGTGCCGTCCCTTTTCGACTACGGTCAGGGCAGTTCCTCTCGCTGCAGGCGAGGGCGAGACTCCGGCGCTACAATTGAAACTTATGCCTGACAGAGCACCCACTCCCGACGAGAAACTGCAGCTGGAGTTCAACCGATGGGCAGCGGCCGGTGAGGGGCCGAAGATGGAGAACCACCATCTGGACATCACCGAAAAGACGCTGCGGCTGATGAATCTTCGTCCGGGCGAGCGCGTGCTCGATCTCGGCTGCGGATCAGGATGGGCTACGCGGTTATTGGCGCGGCTTGTGGGCGAAGGTCCAGAAGGGTTCGGGCAGGTTGTAGGGCTCGACGTTTCGGACGAGATGGTGCGGCAGGCTCGCGAAGCTTCGCGAGACTTCGAGAACATTCTCTATGTTTGGGGATCGGCGCTGCAGATTCCGTGGGAAGAAAACTTCTTTGACAAAGTTTTGTCGGTGGAGTCGTTCTATTACTATCCCGATCAGGATCGCGCACTGATGGAATTGTTTCGTGTGATGGCGCCGCGGGGCCGGCTGTTCATCTTAATCAACCTCTACACGGATAATCAGTATTCGCTGCAATGGGTCGACAAGCTGAAGGTTCCGGTACATGTACGGTCGGCGGCGGAGTATGTTGACCTTCTGAAGAAGCATGCGTTCGAAGATGTAGAGGCGCGCCGGATCCCCGATGACACTCCCACCCCAGATGATTACAAGACCAAGTCGTTCCACAGTCTTGAGGACCTGCGCGCGTTCAAACGCGAGGGCGCATTGTTGATCATGGCTACGAAGCCCGATCTGCGGACTCCAGCGCCGGGGTACACGATCTATTAGCGGGCGCGGGTGCGGGAGCACCCGCGCTACATTTTCTTAGATCGAGTCGTCGTCATCGTCCTTGTCTTTGTCGCCGTGATTCAGGTCCTTCACCGGGCTCAGAGCACGGCCATCCTGGGCGTGATGAATCTCGATTTTTCCGTTTACATTCTCCAGTTTGATGTGCGGACCGCCCGTGCCCAGTTCTCCGCGCAAGTCATGGCCCACGAACTGGTGATGATTCACATGCAGTCCGAAATCATTGCTGATGCCGCCGGAAACTGTCTCCGCTTCGATCTCAGCCTTTGAGTCGGAAGGAATCGTCAGATCTACCGATCCATTCACCGAATTCAGTTCCATGTGCGATCGGGAGAGTTGGACGAACTGCGCCTCCAGCCGTCCGTTGATGGTTGAAAGCTGCGCCGGTCCGGAAAGATCGTGAGCCTCCAGGCGTCCATTGATACAAGAGGCATGTACTTCGCCGCTGACTCCGGTTACGTCGAGAGAACCATTGATCAGCTTCACTTCGTCGAGGCGCGCACCGCGCGGAACCGTCAGGGTGTACTCCACGCCAGGGGGATTATTGTGCGATCCCCAATTGAAGGTCAGGTCATGATCTTTGTACTTTGTGCGAATGGAAACGTGATCGCTGCTCGCATCGATTTCGATTTTCGCGTCGTCCAGGCGTTCTTTGCTATTGGCGTACTTGATGGCATCGACTTTGACTTCGTTGCGGTCCCAAGTGGAAATGTGGACCGCGCCGTTGATGTTGTCGAGTTCAACGCGGCCCCCGGTTGTCAGTGGGTAGGTCTGATGGAATTCCTCGGTCACCGAGCCGCTGTGATCGGACGCGTATGCCCCCGCGGCGAAAACACATAGGGCGCAGGCAGTTCCCAGGACGACTCCGATTGAAGTGCGGGACCGGCGATGGTTCATGACTTCCTCCGTTTCAACAAGTTAGACGCGGCCAGCCAGAATTGGTGAGGAACGAAACCGAAATGGGCTCGATTCCCCCGGTGGTCGATTGCCACAATTAGACATACGTACGTTACCTCCGTGATGTTCCCTCGATGATGGCGCTGAAGCACAATCCTATCAGGTACTTAAACGGAGTTTATCTGTGTTGCATCAGTGCAGAAAAGCCGCGTCCCTGCGCCGGCAGGGAATCGCCCTGCCTAACCTCGCCTTGACTGTTTTCCTCTGCCTGTCGGCATTATCTCTTGCACAGACCCCGGGATCGGCCTATTCCGATTCCGCTCCTTCTACCGATAACGAAAAGGCAGTTCCCATCCTCAGCGGCAGCGCCGGTGCGTTCAGTTTCGTCACTGCGGGGCAGAATCTGATCGACACACAGATCAGTCCCGTTCTGCTGGTTCCCTTGGGAGATCGCTGGCTGATCGAATCGCGTGCTGAGTTCGAGGGCGAATTTCAACGTCCGCCGGATGGCGGTCCCTATGCCGGCCCGGTCACCAAGCATGTCGACTACGCGCAGATCGATTACATCGCGAATCCCTACCTGACCATTACGGCAGGCCGGTTTTTGACGCCATTCGGAATCTTCAACGAACGACTCTATCCCGTTTGGATTCGTGCGCTTCAGCCTGATCCCCTCATTCTTCCCATCAACACAGCAGATAGTGATGGCGCGATGCTGCGGGGCGGGTTCGCGGTCAACGCGCAGGCTAACATCAACTATGCCGTTTACTTTTCGGCGACCAGCATCGGGATCGACAGTGTGGATTCGGAGCGGCAGACCGGAGGCCGCGTCGGTGTCTTCTTTCCCGGGCCACGGCTGGAAGTCGGCGGATCCTGGCAGAAGACCTTGCAAGATGAGCGCAAGAACGCCTTCGGTTTTCATATGGGATGGCAGCCGGTAGCGGCTCCATTGAACCTGCGCGCCGAATTCGCGCATTCATTCGAAGGCAGCGGCTATTGGATCGAAGGTGTCTACCGGCTCAGCCAGGCACGTCGCTGGCAAAAGGCCATGCGCCGCACCGAACTTGTCGCCCGCATGCAGCAGTTTTTCACCGGCGAGATTAGTTCGGATGCGGCGGCGGACCTTGGACTTCCTGACGTGAATACGCGTGAGGCCGATTTCGGCGTCAATTATTTTCTGCGCGACGGGCTGAAGGGATGCTTCAGCTACGGCCGCATTTTGAGTTCCGAGGGAGATTTCAATCAGTGGACATTCGGCGTGGCTTACCGCTGGCTGATTCCGCTGGGGCGAGTGGGGGCAAAATAATGACGAATCGCTGGACGGCAATTGCGGTGATGGCTGGCGCGCTTGCCCTCGCGTCCTTCCTGTTCGCAAAAGAGACTGCGGCCAAGCCATCTGCAAAGAAAGACGAAGGAACGGCGCCGGTCGTCCACCTGAGTGACGACAGCATGCGGGTTCAGGGAGAACAACGCTTCCGAGCTAACTGCGGCCGCTGTCATGCCGCGCCCGAGAAGTTTCCGCCGCGAATGATGAAGACTGTTCTGCGACACATGCGGGTGCGGGCCACCATTACTGACGAGGACATGCACTTAGTCCTGTTCTACATGACCCAATAGCAACTAACTGAACCAATAAACCTAAGCGTTGACCATAAAGGTAACTTGTCCACAAGTGATGACAAACAGATCCGTGGTTCATCGTATCGTTCTGTATCAGAGTGCGTTGTATCAGCGCGGCCTCTGTCGGACCATGGCCTGGATTGTAATTGCGTGCGCTCTGCTGACCGGATTGCCGCGGGCCGGTGCTCAAGCGCACGTGATTGAGATTACAGCCGGCAGCGATAGCCGCTTTAAGATCGCCGGGCAACGCGTGCCGGAAATCACGGTCAAGGCTGGCGAGCAAGTGCTTCTGCGAGTGACGGCGCGCCGCGGCAAGACGTGGAATCGGGACGGATCCATTCATGGCTTCACCCTGCTGCGAGCCAAGGATCGAACCCGGGTGGAGGGTTGGGATCTGCTTTTCAAACCTGGACAGCAGGAATTTGTTCTCACCGCTCCCAAAGAACCGGGCGAGTATGAAGTGGTTTGCACGGTGATCTGCAGCGAGGACCATGAAGGCATGCATATGAAATTTACGGTGCTGCCCTGAGTGCGTCGGAATCAGGAGTTGTTATGAAACGTACGATTCTTTCGTGCGCTGCGAGCTTGCTGGCGCTCGCGGCGTGTGCGTGGGGGCAGAGCACGCGAGTCTTTCGTGGCGAAGTCTCCGACAGCCAGTGCGCATTGAACGTTCATTCGCTGACACGCTCGCACCAGGAAATGCTGAAGTCGAAGTCCATGGGCGGCACGGCGAACACCTGTACGGTGTATTGCATCGAGCACCTGGGCGGCTACCTGGTCTTATCGGCAGGTAATGACGTATTCCGCCTTGATCGGGCAGATCTGGTACACGGTTTTGAAGGGCAGAAGGTGAAAGTAACTGGAACGCTCGACAGCAAGGCCAACCAGATTCACGTGAAGAAGATCGAACTCGACGAGAAGCAGTAAACCCGGTAGCGACGGTTCAGCCGAGATACTTCAACTGTTGTCGAGCGGAACGAGTTAGTCGCCCGTCCCGACATGGACATTTACGGTCGTATCTGCTTCTTTCCCGCCTCGGTTAACAGGAAGACCACCAGAATTGCTATTTCCGGTTCAATGGGAACACGATAGCGTGGAGCGGGAAAGACCACGTAGTAAACAGCAGGAACGAGCAGGATCAGCCAGAATAGAAGCCACGAACCTGACTTGCACCGCAGCAGCGCTCGGCCCAGTCCCCAAAACATCAGTACCGATGAGGCCAGAAACAGCGAGTTCTTGGCCTCATTAAGCCACGGCGGTTGCGTCGCCTTTGGTGGTCCAGCCCAGAAATAAATGAACCGCTTTACGCACAGGCCGGCGAAGCGCGCGTAGTTGGCACGAATGTAGTCAAGTGCCTCCCGCTTACGCAACTCGACGTATGCCAGTTCGCCCATGGACTGATACTGCCGCATGGCATAAACGTCTTGCGTAGGATGCAAATATTCCATCCAGGTGCCGTCGGCACCGTTGCCGTTTCCCAGACGTAGTTCTGCGCCGAAGTTATCGCGGATGAAAATAAACGTGCCGAAGGTCTGCTGATTGCGCACCAGCCACGGAGCGATGCAGGCCAGGAAAATGAAGGATGCCAGCGCGATTCCGGCAAGAGATTGTTTCCCCCTCTTCGCGCGACGCCACCAGATCCATAATCCGGCCGCCGGAAGGAATGATAGTAACGACGTGCTGACGAGCGCGGCGATGCCCCAGAGGAGTCCGAACTCGAGCCACGGTAGCCAGCCCTCGCGGTCTTCAAGCGTCAAGGCCAGCCAGAAAATCGTGGTCAGCAGCAGCGCCGAGAGGCTGGTTTCCCAAACCCAGCGCGTACTCCAGAACATAACGTTTGGTAACAGAGCCCAGGCCCATGCCGAGCCGACGGCAACTTTCTCCGAGAAAATCCTGCGTGCAATCAGAAAAATCGGAATGCATGTCAGCGCGGAGAAGACGCTGTTCAGGGTCAGCAGGACGAATGCCGATGCTTGCGAATAGATCCCGAAGAGGAGAAATACGCCCGCTACGAGATGCGGATAGAGCGGAGCCTCCCAGGCTGTCGGTCCGGTGGGCGGGCCGAAGGGATCACTGAAACCACGGCCAGAGGCGATCGCTGCGCCGATCCGTCCCATCTCCCACCCGAAGCCGAAGTTGTCACCGGTGCTTTTGAATCTGTAGGTGTGGCCGAGGATAATCCAGCTGACGCGCAGGGCGAGCGCGATTCCGACGATCCAGAATAGCGAACTGCGGAGGTGTGCCCACGTGATTGAAAGCTTCTCGGACGAGCCGGGGCGGTCAGCCTCTGATCTGGATTCCATGCGTGGTTCTAGTTGTAGCTGAGGGAGGCTTCCTGGGCAACTTGCTCGAATGTTGAGATCAACTCCCGGAATCAAAGTCTCCATCCTCTCGCGAGACGTGAGAAGGGTGGAGCACTCGAGAGTGCAAGCGTCCAGAAGCGAACAGTGATTTGCGCTGGTGGACAGCCAGCAATCTGAGCGTTTAGGTCGGGTCTGCGGCTATTTCAATGCGGAGGCGCTACTTGCAGGATTTGAAAGAGGCTGGCTTTTTGGCAGGCGAAATGCTTATGCTTCTCGGATGATGAACCACTTCTCGGAGGCTTCTCATGGCGCATTTTGAACGGATTCGCGATCTGCTTTCTGGGCCGTTTAGTCCTGAGGTTATCCAGCAGCGCACGTCAGCGGGATGGCAAATGGTATCGATTGAGTGGCGGCGCGAGTTACCCGATATGGAGGCTCCGACGGAAGGCGCATTTAGCGAAGATATCCCCTATGGACTCCGCATCTCGGAGGATTGCCAGCGCCTGGAGGTCGATCCTATCGAGAATATGACGCTCATGATGATGATGGAATTGCTGGTGCAGGACTTCTCGTACTCCAGCATCGTCAGCGACCTGAATGAAAAGGGACTTCGGATGCGCGACGGCCGCCCCTGGAGCCGGGTGGCACTCTTCAATATGACGCCGCGCCTCATCGAGGTGGGCCCGCGCCTGTTCTCAACCGAAGAGTGGAAGCGCCTGCGAGACAAATTTTCTACCTCAAAAACGGGCTAGCAAGCGGCTACGAACCTTACGGCAACTTCCAGGTAGCTTCCTGTAGCTGCTCCGCGATTTAGCTGCGTGGCGGCGAGGACGACCCCAGTTCTCGCAAAGTACGCGAAAAACGAGCCGGCCATCGGGCTGACTCGAGGCAAAGTCAAAGTACCCACTGGTGGGCATGTGAACATCCTCGCCCTCTTGTCTTAATTCCTTCTGGATGACTATGATGACCATCGTGACTATTGAGACGAGGAGGAGCTTTCATGAGTGCGCCGAACTGGACTGTGGCCGAGGCGAAGGCGAAATTCAGCGAAATCATCGAGCGCGCCATGTCGGAGGGACCGCAAACCATCACGCGGAGGGGGCGCACAGCCGCGGTTGTAGTAGGCGCCGAGGAATGGCAAAGGAAGACTGAGCGCTCGGGCAGCCTGGCGGAATTCTTCGCCGGATCTCCGCTGCGCGGATCGCAACTGATGGTACCGCGCCTCAATGTTAAGCACAGGAAAATCAGGTTGTGAATTTTCTGTTGGATACCAATGCGGTTACGGAATGGGTGAAGCCGAGGCCCAATGCAGGCCTGATCCGTTGGATGGAATCCGCCGATGAGGATCGAGTCTTTCTCAGCGTGATTTCGTTGGCGGAGTTGCGTTACGGCGTCGAGCAAATGCCCGTTGGGGCACGGCGCCACCGTCTTGAACTATGGCTACGCGACGAATTGCCGATGCGCTTTGAAGGCCGCATTCTGTTCGTGGACAACCGTGTGGCCGAGGGTTGGGGACGAACGGTATCTCGCTGCGAGGCGCTCGGGCGTCCCATCGGAGCAATGGACGCCTTCTTGTCGGCCATCGCTGAAATTTACCGCCTGACGCTGGTGACTCGCAATGTTTCTGATTTCCCCACCTTGAAGGCAATCGTTAATCCATGGTCCTAAGCTGCTCCGAAGCGCTCGGCCGCGCGCGCTTTCGCTCTGGCCGCTTCCTCTTCGCGATTCTTCGCCGGTGCGGTGGTTGCGAGCGCGTGCAACAGGCGGTTTGAAGCTTCCGCGATCTCATCGATCGCATCCAGAAACGGTTGTTCGTTCGCTTTTGACGGCTTGTTGAAGCCGCTGATCTTTCTCACGAACTGGAGCGACGCCGCCCGGACTTCATCCGGCGTCACTGGGGGATCGAAGTTGAATAGAGTTTTGATATTTCTGCACATGATTCGGAACCTCTGGTCTGCCTCAAAGTTTTGATTTCTTCGAGCAACGAGACAGGAAAAGTATAACCAGAGGAAGGATCAAAATCCGAAGTCAAAATCGGCACTCTCTCGCCAAGAACGCAAGAAGGGTAGGGCACCGCCAGGGGGGGCCCTCGCCTATTCAGCCCGGAGGCAGGTCTGTGTGAGGCATTTTTCGGTGATTGAGGACATGGAAATACAGAAGCGACCGTTTCATCGGCGACAGCGAAACAAAATCCCCATCCGCTGCAAAACAATGCAAGGGATGGGGAATCTGGCATTCAACTCTTACAAAGTCAGCGACTTGCTGCGCCTCTGCCCGACAGATGTGTCACCAGCGAAAGCAAGAACAGAACAAGGAAGATGAAGAAGATGATCTTCGCAATGCCTGCGGCTGCTAGCGCTACGCCTGTAAACCCCAGCACTGCTGCAATCAGTGCGACAACGAAGAATACAATCGCCCAGTAAAGCATGTTGGCCTCCTAGTGGCTTGCAAGTTGAATCATATTCGGGCGGTAGGCCAGGCGGCATACCTTTCAACCTGTATTTGATTGGCTTTGCTCTTGTAGGCTCGGTGGAAAGCGAAAGGTTGTTTGATACAATCCGCGCGCGAGGGAACTCATGACGGAATTCGATGGTAGCAGTATCGTGCGGCAGTTAAAGAAGGAACATGAGCGGTTGAGCCGGCAGATTCACGGAATTGCGGCCGCAATCTCAGCGTTCAGTGCAGTCTATGGAAAACGACAGGGAACCGGCAGGAAGGTGTCCGCCGCAGGGAAGGCAAAGGCTGGATCAGCCCAAAAAACGAGCCGGGCGAAGGCCGGAGCGAGCCCGCCGAAAGGCACGCCGAAGAGACGAACGATGTCGGCCGCCGGTCGCAAGAAGATTGCCGCCGCTCAAAAACTGAGATGGGCAAAGATCAAAGCGCAAAAGAAATCGAGCTAGTTCATGGCTCCGCGGGTTTTTTCGCTCGATCCGGTAAAATGGAAGGATTCCTGACTCAGTATTGACTTCTGAATCCATGTCCTTCGCTGGATTGTCTACAAAATTGGCTGTCTGGGCCGCGCCCAGGGGTGCCCTGCCCTACATCCGCAAGCATTTTCTGGACACTACTTTTCGCGGGCTTTACCACGCGAACGCCTTCGACGTAGCGCTACTGATCCCATATTTTGTCGTGCTCATCCTGCTGGCGGGTTATGGAATGCACCGCTACGTCCTGGTCTATCTTTATTACAAACACCGCAAGAACCGCACGACCGAGCCCGCAGGACACTTTACCGAATTGCCGCGGATCACCGTGCAGTTACCAATTTTCAACGAGCAGTATGTTGTAGAGCGGCTGCTGGAGTCGATCTGCAAGCTGGACTATCCGCGGGAAAAACTCGACATTCAGGTACTGGACGACTCGACGGACGAGACAGTCGAAGTCGCGCGAGCCCTGGTGGAACGCTATGCGGCTCTCGGCCAGCCGGTGAGCTATCTTCATCGCACGAATCGCGAAGGGTTCAAGGCCGGGGCTCTGGCCGAGGGACTGAAGACAGCGAAAGGACAATTCATCGCCATCTTTGACGCCGACTTTACTCCGCCGGAAGATTTTCTCTTGCGGACGGTTCATCACTTTACCGATCCCAAGATCGGCATGGTGCAGACGCGGTGGACGCACATTAATCGTAATTATTCGTTCCTGACCGAGGTGGAGGCAATCCTGCTAGACGGCCATTTCGTTCTCGAGCACTCGGGACGAGCGAGGACCGGGTTATTTTTCAACTTCAACGGTACGGCCGGGATTTGGCGCCGCACTGCGATCGAAGAAGCTGGAGGCTGGCAGCACGACACGCTCACCGAAGACACCGACCTTTCCTATCGCGCGCAGCTCAAGGGATGGAAATTCATTTATCTGCAGGACGTGGAATGTCCAGCGGAGTTGCCGGTCGAGATGACGGCGTTCAAGACGCAGCAGGCACGGTGGGCCAAGGGGTTGATTCAAACGGGAAAAAAGATTCTGCCGCGCGTGATGCGCAGCGACGCCCCACTGCACACCAAGATCGAGGCCTGGTATCACCTGACCGCGAATCTCAGTTATCCGCTGATGATCATGCTGTCGGTACTGCTACTACCGGCCATGATCATTCGCTTTTATCAGGGATGGTTCCAGATGCTCTACATCGATCTGCCTTTGTTCATGGCGTCGACATTTTCGATTTCGAGCTTCTATCTGGTTTCGCAGCGCGAACTGTTCCCACGGAAGTGGCCGCGGGCACTCTTATACCTGCCGTTTCTGATGGCACTCGGAATCGGCCTGACGATCACGAATACGAAAGCGGTGGTTGAAGCGCTTATCGGCAAAGAGAGCGCGTTTGCGCGCACTCCGAAATATAGCGTCGTTTCGAAACAGGACAGAGTGGGCGCGACCAAATATCGCAAACGATTGGGCTGGATTCCGTGGATCGAGCTACTGATTGGCTCGTATTTCGCCCTGACGGTCTACTACGCCATCGACAACGAGAACTACATCACCGTTCCATTTCTCCTGTTATTCGTTGTCGGTTATTGGTATACCGGCCTCATGTCGCTGCTGCAGGGACGGTTTGGCGGCGCGTCGCTCCGCACTACCACTCACACCAAACCGTTCCCGGTCGGCGTATAACTCCGGGTCCTGACAGACGGATAAGTTAGACGGGGCCTTGCTGCGACGTCACAATGCGTTTACTTCCCTAGAAGCTGTGGTTGCCGTGTTTGGGGTCGTAGTTGAACTTGACGAGGCCGTCACGGTAGTCGATGGAGATGGTGAGCTGCCGGAGAACGGTGCTCCCAATGAAGCCGGAAATCTCCATACCCGCGCTTTTGCTCAGGCCGGTAGTGTCGAACGAATACAGGTCGTTGTTCTGCTGCCGGATGCCGCCGAACTCGAAAAGAATCGGATCGGTAAATGAGACCTTGGCAACGTTCCCGCTCAATCCTCTGACAGTTTCTGAATCGCCGCCGTGAACCTTTGTGACCGTACGGGCAGCTTCGGGCGAGATTGATGTGCTGAACGCGCCCGTGTCCACCATGAAAAGCCGCTCAGTCTTGCCATTCAGACGCGTAGGAACGATCAGGTAATGCCAGGAGCGAAGGACCGGCGAATAATCTTTCATGGTGGGACTGACATAACGGTCCTGTGGAGCACTGCTTTGGCTACCGCCAGATGCCTGCTCGCCGCCTTCCGTGTCGAGCGTCGCGACCGCACCGGTCGTATCAGTCGGGCGGGGCGGAAGTGGAGAGAGCAGGAACTTCCGCATGGGATAGTCGAGCGTCACCAGATAGTTGCTGAAAACGTCCGTGCCAATCAGGCCGTCCATGCTAAGGATGTCGGTGCGATCCGTAACTTGAACGAGACAGTCGCGAAACTCAAGCGACCCCACACGGATGGAATCGGCGTGAGCGAGGTATCCACCCTGGGGGCCCTGATCTCCGACGCCACTGAACTGGGTTCGGGCAACGGATTTGAGTCCAGCTCGTTCTGCAATGGCACGATTGATCAGAAGCCCTGAAGCACCCGTGTCCACTCCGAGAATGGTGTCGTTGTTGTTGAAAGCAACGTGCAGGCCCCAGCTCTGAATGTAATGGCTGTTGCCGTTTGACATGATCGGAACGAAGGGAAGTTCAGTCGAGCCGATCGACGAAACCATGTGACAAGTTTTATCCGGGTTGCTGGCCCGGCTCTCCAGATTAGTGAGTCCGTGTGCAACGCGGGCGCGCTCATCAGAGTCCATGCCGTTGGCGGTGGCGAGGAATTGCTTTTGCTCGTCGACGCGCTTCGTGAGCGGAAGAGTCCTGAGCCAGGTTTGACGGATATCGATGTCGGAGGGATCAAGGGCGTGGGCATTTCCGATGGCTCGAAGTTCCGAAGCGTACATGGAGTTCAGTCGGAAGATCCGCGCACGAAGGAGATAAAGACGTGGATTGCAAGGGTCGATGCGAAAGGCCTGATCGGCGGTGCCGGCGGCTTCGGCAATCTTGCCCTGGCGGTATTCGACCTCGGCAAACGCAGTCAGTAGCGGAACCGAGTTCGGGGTGGCAACGAGCTCGGAGCTGATCATAGAGCTTGCGTCGCCGACTTTCTGTTCACTGAGCAGGGAGCGGACCAGGGCAGCCGTCAGCGCGGCATCATGCGGAGTTTTCGCCAGTGCCTCCCGATAGAGTATTTCGGCTTGGCCCGCATTGCCGGCAAGATAGGCCTTTTCGGCCGGGGAAGGCTCGTGGGCTGGAACGACATGGCAGTGGACATCGTCGCCGTGAGCCCCGACCGAACAAGCGAAAGCCAACGTCACAATGAGCAGTACGCGAGGCGCGACATGGTGGACCTGGAACCATCGGCAAAGAGGCACGAAGATTCTCCTGGCGAGAATGCGCATCCTGAGCCACAAGGAAGCGTTAAAACCGGAAACCGAGGGGGCGACCCAAGCGCGAACAATGTACATCGTGGGCCATGCAAAAACAATGGGCAGAATGGGCCCATTGTGCCTTCTGGCAGTCGCTACGTGCGAGACCTTGCCAGACTCTGGCCTTCGCTTGACGGCTCGTTTACAATCCTGCCGCTGGACGTTCTGGTTCGGCTTACCACTTCTAGGGTAAGTGTTCTCAAGGAGGATGCCGTGCTCCTCTCGCACAAGGCTCTGCAGTATTCCGCCCTCACTATTTTGCTGATGTCGATTCTGAGTTGTGGTGCTTTGCACGATTCCGATGAGTACTATGTGTTCGTCTCCGCCAATCTTCAGGTCCCGTACTGGAAGACGGCTGGAGCCGGCTTCTCGAAGGCCGCGGCAGAAGTGAAAGTGCGCTCCGACTTCGATGGGCCGCAAAACTACAATGCGAAGGCTGAGCGCGATGCCGTGGACCAGGCAGTGCAAAAAAAAGCTTCTGGGATTCTTCTCGCGGTAACGGACCCAACATTGCTGAAAGACAGTATCGACAAAGCCGTAGCGGCAGGGATCCCGGTGATCACGATTGATTCCGATGCGCCGGCCAGCAAGAGGCTGTTCTTCATCGGAACCAATAACTACCAGGCCGGATTCACCGGAGGCCAGCGTCTGGCGCAGGAACTCAAAGGCAAAGGCAACGTCGTGGTCTTCACCATGCCCGATCAGCCGAACTTGCAGGATCGTTTGCGCGGCTACAAAGATGCCCTGGCCCGCACTCCGGAGATCAAAGTCACCCGCGTTGTCGATATTCAGGGCGACCCGCGTATCGCATTCGATACGACGGCAGAGATTGTCGGCAAAGAGCGCGATAAGGTCGATGCCTTCGTTTGCCTGGAGGCGCAATCAGGTAAGGAGGTCGCGGGCGTCCTCAACAGTTATCACGTGACCGGGAAGGTTGTGATGGCGATGGATACCGACCAGGAGACGCTGGAGTGGATCCAGAAAGGCGTGATCGCGGCTACGATCGCCCAGAAACCGTACACCATGGCCTTCGTCGGCTTGCAGATGCTCGACAATCTTTACCACCACAAGCCGCCGTCGCTCGATACGGACTGGTCGAAGGATAGTTTTGCGCCGATCCCAAGCTTCGTCGATACTGGATCGGGCCTGATTGATAAGGCCAATGTGGATGCGTTCGTGCAGGCAGGAAAGAATCTCGCGAGCGCTCCAAAGTAAACCGGCACGTTCTGACAGTCGCCTACCCAGGCGGTACGCCTGATACCATCGTCCGGAATCCCACCTTTCGGAAATCGCGAAAGGTAGGCAGCCATTGTCGTGATCTGCAATCGAAACTGAGCCAACAGGAGATTCAATGCGGAGTCATCGCTTTGTTTCATGTTTGAGCGTTGCAATTGTTCTAATGGCTTCACTCGGAAACGCGCTCGAGCGCCAGCCCAACGCCGACTACCATGCCCGGCGTACGATGCTGGCCCAGAAAGCCGGAGCAGTTGTGGTGCTCTTTGCACCCATGGAAGGCCGCGACGAAGTGTATACGTTTCGTCAGGAAGATAACTTCTACTATCTGTCGGGCTTGAGCATTCCAGGCGCGGCGTTGATGATTGCGCCCGCGGCGGAGGCCCAGGGCGACTCTCCGGCTCGGGTGTACACCGAGATTCTTTTCCTGCCTCCGAGAAATCTTCGGCGAGAAAAGTTTACCGGGCCCCAGTTGGGGGCGGATAGTCCAGACGCAGTGGCCGTCACAGGTTTTGATCATGTGGAAGAAATGGCCAAGCTGCCGGAGGAGGCAGCTCAGGCGATTTCTGGCGGGCGTCGCGTGATCTACACCGACGACTCCGCGGGAGAAACCTCGAGCAGCATGGAAGCGCTTGCATTTCTGAAGCGCACGAGCACGCTGGTTATCTTTCAGGACGTGAAGCCGTTGCTGGCATCACTGCGCACCGTGAAGGACGCGGGCGAAGCAGCTCTCTTGCGGAAGGCCGTCGATGCTTCGGTAGCCGCGCACTTTGCTGCGATGAAAGCGGTAAAGCCGACCGTGCACGAATATGAAATCGCGGCGCTGATGGACTATGAATGGGGCAGGCGCGGGTGCGAGCGCCCGTCGTATTCGCCCATTGTCGGGTCAGGCCACAATTCGACCGTGCTCCACTACTCGGCAAATACGAACGTCATGAATGCGGGCGATGTCGTTGTGATTGACGCGGCGGCGGAATATTCCATGTACGCGGCCGACATCACGCGCACGCTTCCAATCGGCGGACACTTCACCCCGCGTCAGCGCGAAATCTACGACATCGTGCTGGGCGCGCAAGAGGCAGCAATGGCGGCCTTTCAGTCCGGCAAATCAACTCTGACGGGCGGAACCGATTCGCTCGACAAAGTCGCGCGAGATTACATCAAGACTCATGGCAAAGATCTGCATGGTCAGCCGCTGGATCAGTATTTCATTCACGGGCTGGGCCACTATCTCGGCTTGGGTGTGCACGATACCGGGGATTACAAAGTCCCGCTCGGGCCGGGCATGGCGTTCACGATTGAGCCAGGAATTTATATCCCCGAAGAAAATATCGGAGTGCGGATCGAAGACGACTACTTCGTCGATGCCGGCGGAAAGCTGGTCAAGCTGAGCGCCGCGCTCCCGTCGAAGAGCGAGGAAGTAGAAAAGGTGATGGCAGGGAAGTAACAAGAGCCACTAAGAAATATATTCCTTGATATATTCATCCTGCGTGCGCGCCAGTTGGTGCACGTCGCCGTCGAAGATGACCTTGCCGTCGCGCAGGATCAGGAAACTCATGGGCAGGTCGCAGTACTGGCCACGCGGCAGAGTTCGTAACTGATTGGTGGTTTTATCGAATTGATGGGTGGCCATGGTGAAGGCGTCCTGCAGGCGGTGCGTTACCAGCAGCGCGCTGGTCTTGTAAACGTCGCGCTGCTTCATGATCAATTCGATGATCGTATTCGACGTTACGGGATCGAGGCCTCCGGTCGGCGAATCATAGAGCAGCAATCCCGGATGCGTGATGATGGCCCGCGCAATGGCCACTCTGCGCCGCATGCCTCCTGAAAGTTCCGAGGGAAACATTTCGAGCGTATGTTCGAGTTCGACGAAGCGCAAAGCCTCGCGCACCCGGCGGTCGGTGTCGTCATCGTAGACGCCATGTTCTTCGATGAGGCGGAAGGCGACATTCTCGCGCACGGTAAGCGAGTCGAACAGCGCGCTCTCCTGAAAAACCATTCCCAGATGGCTGCGCAGCGGAAACATCTCCTGTTCGTCCATACGACTGACTTCATTGCCCAGCACGGTGATTCGCCCGGAATCCGGTTTTAAGAGTCCCATGATCAGCTTGAGGATTGTGCTCTTGCCGGAGCCGGCCACGCCGAATAAAGCCTTGGTCTCTCCCAACGGAAGATCGAAAGAGATGCCGCGCAAAACCTGATTCTCCTCGAACGAAAGATGCACGTCCTCGAAGACAATGGCAGATCCCGCCGGCGGCCTGATGACGTCCGCGGAGCTGTCGACGGGCAAAGTAGGAGTGGCCATGCAAAATCACTTATAAGACAGCACGGAAATCAGCAGCTTAGTGACGAAGAAATCCATCACCAGAATCATCACGGAAGCGGCCACTACCGCTTGCGTGGTGGCACGTCCGACACCCTGCGTGCCTCCGCGCGCGGTCATGCCGTAATAGCATCCGACCGTGGCGATGATGAAACCGAACAGGGTTGGCTTCAGCAGTCCCATGAAAACGTCCTGCAGCACCAGCACCTGCCAGGCGTTGCTCCAGTATTGGCGGGCGTCGAGGCTGAGGAAAAGTTTCGCCACCATCAGTCCGCCGGCCAGTCCAACCAGATCGGAAATGATGCTCAGGAAAAATAACATGAAGACGGTTGCGGTGACTCGCGGCGTGACCAGCTTCTTCATGGGATCGGTGCCGAGTGCGCGCATGGCATCGATCTGCTCTGTCACTACCATGGACCCGAGTTCGCTGGCCATGCCCGACGAATTCCGCCCGGCGACCATGAGTCCGGTGAGCACCGGTCCCAGTTCGCGCACCATGGAAGTCGAAACCAGTTGCCCGATCAACGTGATCGAGCCAAAACGCTGCAGCGTATTGGCCGTTTGCAGCGCGAGTACGCCTCCGGTGAAAAATCCCGTCAGCACGACGATAGGGAGCGAGCCTACGCCGATCAGGTCAGCCTGCTGCACCATGTCAGCGAAATAAAAAGGCTTGCGAAAGATGTTGGCGACCGACTGTGCGGCGAGCAGCGTGTATTCCTGGACTGCCTGGACTTTCTCCTTGGCGAACTCGGTGGGCGAGGTCAGTGCCATGCGCTTCGAAGGACGCTTCGAGGGTGCGAGGCGTCGCTTGATCGAACTATAGCAGAGAAGGCTGTTAGCTATCAGCCATCAGTTGCCAGCTTGGCGTTGCGTCATACGGACTTTCGCGCCAATGAGTGAGATAGCCTGTTACAAGGCGGCACGGTTAAGTTCCCAGGAAGTCAGCCTGCCCTGCGCGTGGCATCGACACTTTCTTGTAAACGCCGGTAAATCGAACTCGAATCATCCAGAAAATCAGCAGTACCAGCGGTAACAGGGCCGGTACCAGCAGCAGAGGTGATCCGCGCAACCACGCGGGAAAAACCTGTTGCTGCCCCAGAAAGAAGGAACCTGTGGCGATAAGCCAACCAAAACACATGCGCCAAAGGTGCCGCGCGATGCGTCGTTTGCCGGAAATGCCCTGCACCAGCATGCGCAGGTCTCCCAGACCCGCGAGCAGAATCACCGAACCCATGAAGATATCCATGAAGCCGGGGCTTCCCTCTGATGATGCCCGTCCTGTGATCTTTTGGACGCCGTGGATGACGCCAAGAAGTCCGATCGACACCGCGAACAAGAACCCAAGCCAATCCAGAATTTCGGTCTCTCCATCTCTGCGCCGGGCCGTCGCCCATGCCGTTGCCACCATATAGATTGTGAGAAAGCCGCCGAACACATTGTTAGTTTGGTGTTTCATGAACGCCAGGCGGCGGCCAGTCTCAACCGTCGCCCGTCTGCCAACTTTGTTCAAGAAGCGAGGAACTTTGTGGGACAAGTTTCGTATTTTACAAGAACGTTCGGCCGAACCCAGGGCGCCTCGTGTCCTGCAACGCGGAGAACAGAGAACTGCCTACCCCCGGCCCTTCTTCTTAATCTCAATATTCAATCTGCGGATTTTCTGATTCAGGGTGGAAAGCGGTACGCGGAAGCGTTCGGCGGCCTCGGTCTGGTTCCAGTTACAGCGTTCCAGCATGTCGGTGATGACGCGGCCTTCGAAGTCTCCGACGATTTCAAACAGTGAAGCGTCCGACGTCGGATCGTGCATCCCGAACGCTGAGCTTCGTCCCAGCATGGAATCGGGCAGCAGGTCCACGCTGATGTCGGGGCCTGACGAGAGTACAACCGCACGCTCGATTACATTCTCGAGTTCGCGCACATTGCCCGGCCACGAGTAGGTCATCAGCGGACGCAAGGCCTCAGGCGTGACCCGGGGCACGGAGCGGCTGTTCTCTTCGGCATATTTTTTCAGGAAGAATTCAACCAGCAGCGGGATGTCTTCCTTCCGCTGCCGCAGCGGAGGCAGTTCGATGGTGATGACGTTGAGCCGGTAGAACAAGTCTTCGCGGAATCGCCCTTCGCGCACCATCTGCCGCAAGTCGATGTTGGTGGCGGCAATGATGCGCACATCAACCTGAATTTCCTGGATGCCGCCGAGATGCATGAACCGGCGGTCCTGCAATACGCGCAGGATTTTGGCCTGGGTCTCGAGGCCCATGGTCGCGATTTCGTCGAGAAATAGCGTGCCCTTGTCAGCGACTTCGAAGAGACCTTTTTTCGATGCGATGGCGCTGGTAAACGCTCCCTTGACGTGTCCGAAGAGCGTGGACTCGAGCAGGTCGGCAGGCATGGAGCCGGTATTCACGGGAACAAACGGCCGGTCGCGGCGCGGCGAGTTCAAGTGAATCGCCTTCGCAATAACTTCTTTGCCGGTACCGCTTTCACCCTGCAAGAGCACAGTCGAGCGGCTATTTGCGACCTGCGCGACCAGGTCGAAGATCTTCAACATGGGCTCGCTCTTGCCCATGATGTTTTCAAAGTTGTAGCGTTGCTTCAGTGCGCGTTTGAGCTGAATGTTTTCTTCTTCGGCGCGTCGCCAGCCGACCGCGGCGCGAACGTCGGCGAGTAACTTCTCGTTATCCCACGGCTTTTGGACAAAATTGGCCGCGCCCGACTGCATAGCTCGCACGGCATTCTCGACCGTGCCGTAGGCGGTGATCATGATGACCGGCAGGCGCGGATCATGGGAGCGAATCTCCGAAAGGATATCCATTCCATCCCGGCCGGGAAGCGCGAGGTCGAGCAGGACCAGATCGAAAGGCCGATCCCCGATTTGAACCAGGCCGTCTTCGCCGCTGGCCGCAGTCTGGACCGCGAAGCCTTCCATGGTGAGCAAGGTCTCAAGCGATTCGCGAATCTCGGATTCATCGTCGACGATGAGGACGGAACCGGCCGTTGGCGTATGGGTGTTCACCGCATTGCGCGAAATTACCGCCGCTTCAGACATGCACTGCCTTCCTGCTCAGGGGAAAATCAAGTGCGAATGTTGTTCCAGCGCCAGGATTACTCTCCACGCGAATCTTGCCGGCGTGCTCCTGGATAATCCCGTATGTGACGGAGAGACCGAGTCCGGTGCCGCGGTTCTGGCCTTCTCTTGGTGCGGTCTTGGTGGTGAAAAATGGATCGTAGATGCGCTGAATATGCTCGGGAGCGATTCCCGATCCAGTGTCGGAAACTCGCACTCTCACTGTGTCTCCGTTGCTGGTGGCTATATTTAGCCGTCCGCCGCCGGGCATCGCGTCGCGTGCATTGAGAAACAGGTTGAGAAAAACCTGCTGCAACCGGCCGGGGTTTCCTTGAACCGGAGATAGCGACGTGGTGAGGTCGGAATGAACCTGAATCTTCGCAGTCTTGAACTGGTGTTCAAGCAACGCGAGTGTGTCGCCGATAACTTTGTTGATGTCGACGTCAGTGAACTCAGTCCCACTGGTGCGCGAAAAATTCAGCAGGTTGTTGACAATCTCGGAGGCGCGAAAAGTCTGGCGAGTGATTTTTTCCAGCAATCCGGACTTTTGCGGATCACCTTGCAGTTGCTTGGCCAGCATCTGCGTGTAGGAAGAGATCACCGCGAGCGGTGTATTCACTTCGTGCGCGACCCCTGCCGCGAGCAAGCCGATGGATGACAGTTTATCGGCCTGAGAAAGCTGGCCCTCGAGTTCGACACGCTCGGTAATGTCATCCATGATGATGAGCCGCCCCACGACTTGGAACGTCCGCGTCACCAGCGGCGCGATCGCCACGTTAACGGTGCGGGTTTCGCCCGCGGGAGTCTTCAGGCGGAACTTATATAGATTGTTGATCCCCGGATTCTGCCGGACGCGGAAAAATTCCTCCATGAATTCCTGCGGGAAGATCGAGCCCAGCGGCTGGGTGAGCGTTTGCCACCGCGGCAAGGCATACATGACTTCCATCTGCGCATTCCAACTCTCGACGCGGTCTTCCATGTCGAGCGCCATGACACCAATATTGATGGATTCGACGATGTTTTCGTTGAAATCTTTCAGGCGTTCGTATTCGGCAGCTTTCTGTTGCAGCGAGGCGTAGAGCCGTCCGTTCTGGATGGCGATACCGAGATAGCCGCCCAGCGTCTCCAGCAACTCCACGTCTTCGCTGGATAGGAAATCGCCGGGAGTAGTTTTGCCCAATCCCAATACGGCGATCACATTGTGCTGTGCCCGGCAGGGAATGTAATAGTTCAAATCCAGACGCGCAATCGACTCCTGCGACCCTAGCGTTTCGCGCGGAACCTGGTGGGTGTTCTCAAAAAACATGTGGCCGGCGGGCTGGGGCCGTGGCGCGCTCAGGAAAGCCAGATCGAGAGTTCCCATGGGGCTCATCCCGACGGACTTCGAGAGTGCGAACTGCTCTGCCGCGCCGTCATCGCCAGTGCGCAGAAAAATCGCGATGCGGTCGACGGCCAGCGTGCGCGCCAGACGGTCGATTACCGATGAAAGCAGCGCGTCCAGATCGGTTTCCGAACTCAACTCTCGTCCGAATTCGATCAGCGTGCGGCGGTAGTCGTACCGTGTGCGATAGAAAAACTGGTCAACGCGATCCTGAATCCACTTGCGTACCGGGTCGAACAATAGAGCCGTAACGACCATGGCCAGGATTAGACCGATTGCGCCGCTGGCCGGCTTCTGCGTGTGCACGAACTCGGCCACGCCTGCCACCAGCGCGAAATACAATCCGCCCACCGTCGCGGCGGCAAGAGTGTAGACCACGCCGCGCTTAAAGATCAGGTCCACGTCCATCAACCGATAGCGGAAGATGGCATAACCAAACGTCAGCGGCAGCAACCCCAGAGAAAGCACGGACAGCTTCATCCAGGTGCCTGGCAGAGAGCCCATCAGGTAAGGCACCACATAGAACAACGTGTAGGGCACGATAGCGAGAACCGTGCCGCGCGTAACCCACTTCAACTGCTGGCGCAGGATCGTTGTGCTGGCCAGGCGATAGCTGTACCAGAGAACGGCAGCCGCAGCGATGAATAAGATCGCGCCGTAGGCCATTTCCTGCCGGTCCATATCCCAGCGCAGGGCGCCGGTGGCTTGCGCCAATCGTAGAGCGAGAATGTGGCGTCCGAGCAACACTGCTCCCGGCACATAAGCCAAAACCAACAGCCAGGGGTTACGGCGAACGGCCTCCCGCTTTTCGGGAAAGATGGAAACGAAATGCAGAAACAGCGCCGGTTGCAACATCCATGCGACGATGTTGCTCCAGTAGATGATCCAGTCGAAATCATTCAGCTTGCCGGTGTACTTGAACGAATATGCGATGAAAGAAACCAGGCAGAAAATGTAAAAGTGCGTGGAGCTCGGCGCCGTCCAACGGCGCAACAGAACGTAAATGCCGATGCCCAGATAGATCAGCGCAATGAAACGCAGCGAGCCGTTCAGGGAGCGGTCAGCCGGAACCAGGATGACGTTGGAATCCAGCGTCACCGATTGGCGGCTCAGCGAGTAGGCTGCCTTCGACCACGCTCCGGTACGATAAAGCGCGCGCTCCAGACCTGGAGTGCCGCGAATTTCCTCACCATTGACCGAGATCAGTTGATCATTTGGCTTAATCCCAGCCCTGGCTCCGGGACCGTTGGGATCAACCCGGTCAGCCACCAGATGGCCATTTTGTTCGACCCACCAGACTCCATCATCAGGACCTGCGTACTCGCGTTCTTTCTGGAAGTTGAAGCCGGCAAACACGACCGCAGTCACGGTCAGAAGGAAAAGAAGGACCGCGACAAAGCGAGCTTGACTTTCCCGATTCATGGGCTTCCACAATGGCCCCGAACCCGTGCTGGGCTGGGATGAGGCGCCGACTGCTCGCCGATCTCCACTGAGCAACTTCGCTGCCATGATGGGATTGCCGGCGGACCAGCCTAAGTCACGTAGATAAAGCGACTTCCAGGATTATAGATGCGTTTTCGAACGGAAGCTATGCCTTTCGGGAGATTCCTGTGGAATTGTGTAGCTCGTTTCCCTTTCTTGTCTGTGAGTTACGGGAATTAAGTAATTCACTTCTGCGCCCGGAATGGCGCTGATTCCAGCTTTCGTAGGATGATCATGAAGGCGCGGGAGTCCACGCGGGCGGGACTGGAAGGGAAGGCAGCGGCAGCAATCGCTCCCGATGCCTCCCGAGCTTGGCGGATTTCTGTGTTCTTGGCTGGGAACGATACTAGATAGCTAAGCCTGTCGCGCCTCTCCCCCCGGATTCGACGCGCTCAGGCTGACGCGGATTACATTCAGCAGTTCCTCGTTGTCGGCGGGCTTTTGAAAATAAGCGGTGGCCCCTGCTTTCAGAGCCCGCTCCTCATTGCCTTGCGGATCACGAGCGCTGAGAACGATGACTGGAACCCCGGCCAGCGCGTTGCTTTTTTGTAGCCGCTCCAGCACCACAAAGCCATCTCCAACGGGCAGGCCAAGGTCGAGAACGACCAGGTCGGGCCGCTCTTTTTGGGCGGTGGCGATGGCGGAGTAGCCGTCTCCGGCGGTAGCGATGTCATAGTCATTCGCCTTCAATCGCAGGCGCAGGGCCCGCAACAGGTCTGGATCGTCGTCGACAACGAGAATCTTGCGTCGTGCCATGTTTTTCTCCTCCTGAAAAACTTGAGTTTCGGCTTAGTGTCCGTTTCCGCTACGAGGGCCTGGGATGGCCTTTGCCATTGGACTTGGCGTCCCTTCCCATGGCGCGTAGCACCATGGCGTTGACGCGTTCGGCAATTCGCTCGACTTGTTGCTTCAGATCTTCCCCTGGAACCGGCGGCGAGATCTCGACCGCGGATGTGGTGATGGTGACCGTGGCCTTGGCGGCAAGTTCCCGGACCCGGCTCAACTGCTCGCGAACGCGTGTGATCATCGCGCCGGAGTGCTCGATGTCAGTGGAAGCAACCACGAAAAAAGTTTCCGTAGGGCTGGTCGACCCGATCGGAGGCAGGACCAGATCCTTGTCCAGATAAACGCATCGCTGCACTGTCTCCAGGCACTGCTGCCAGGTTTCCTTCCAGTTTCCACGCGGTGGGTTGTAAATGGGCTTGAGGTTGACCTCCATCAACACCAGGGCAGGCCGCACTGCGCCGCTATGAGTGATAACCGGAGCCAGCAGCCGGGCCAGGGAATAGACCGGCACGGTGAAGGTGAAAGTGCTCCCCAGCCCCGGTTCGCTAACGACCGTGATGTGCCCCTGATGCAGCCGAATCAACTCACGGCAGATGAACAACCCCAAGCCCAGCCCGGCGCGGTTGTCGTCGATCGAGTCAGGATCCTGATAGAGACGTTCAAAGATCAACGCCTTGGCTTCCGGCGAAATCCCGCGGCCCGTATCGCATACCGAAACGTAGACGACAGTAGTATCCGTTTCCTGCAGACACGCTTTCACAGTGACGGCGCCGTCTGCCGGGGTGAACTTTACGGCGTTGTCCATCAGGTTGATCAGAACTTCAAGAATCCGGTCAGGATCGGCATAGACCAGCGGAATTCTCTGGTCAACCCCGACTTCAAGTCCGACTTGTTTGGCTTGTGCCGTGGGATTCATCATGGCAACGGCCTGCTCAATCAGAGCGCCCAGAGCAATGCATCGCGGTTCGACGCGCAGTTTCCCGCTCTCCGCCCGGGTGGCTTCGAGCAGGTCGCGGATCATGGCGTGCAGCTGGTTCACGCTGCGCAGTACGGTTTTCAAATGATCAGTTTGGTCGGGCTGCAGCGGTCCGGCCAGCCCATCGAGCATCAGCGTGACGTACTGGTGAATGCAGGTCAGGGGCGTTCGCAATTCGTGGGAAACGTGGGACAGGAACTGATTCTTGAAGTCGATTTGCTTCTTGCGGGCCATTTCCTGCGAGCGCACCAGTGATTGCCGTTCCACGGCATAGCGCATGGCCTGCTCAAGGCGCTTGCTGGTGATATCGCCCTTGATCAGATAATCCTGCACTCCGTGATTGACGGCCTTGATGGCCAGCGCTTCGTCGTCCTGAGACGACAGCACCACCACAGGAACATTGGGAGCTTTTTCCCGGATCTTGCGGAATGTGTCAGCCCCCCGGCTGTCGGGAAGATTCAGGTCGAGCAGCACGAGAGATGGGGTTTCCCTTTCGAGCGAGGCCAGGGCGTCGGCAAGCCGCGGCACGCAATCGACCTTCAAGTCGGGCTGGCTCTCACAGAGGCGCAAGCGCACCAGATCCTGGTCTCCAGGGTTGTCCTCAATCAGCAAAATGCGCGTTACCGGGTCGCTCATCATTCTCCCTTCGCGGCAGGACCGCATAGCCGAACCAGAATTCTTCAATGGCACGCACCGCCGAGAAAAATCGCTTGAGATCGGAGGGCTTGCTTACAAAACAGTTGGCGCCCGCCGCATAACTGCGGGCAATGTCGGCGGGAGAAGGCGAACTGCTGAAGGCGACAACCGGAATCTGCCGCAACTCAGTGTCGGCCTTCAACAGCGCTAGCACTTTGTGACCGTTGCGCTCGGTCAGATGAAGGTCGAGAAGCAGCAGGTCCGGCCGTAGCATCGCCCGATACCTGCCGACACGCCGCAGATACTCCAGAGCACGATGTGCGTCGGAGACGCAGTGCACATGGCTCTGATACACAGTCTCGGACAAAGACTCGCGGACCAGGTCGATATCCGCCGGGTTATCGTCCACCACCAGAATTTCAGGCGGCTGGCTCATAACTCCTGCACCTCCTTGGCCGGCAGCGTGAAGTTGAAGGTGGAACCGCCTCCGGGCTTGGATTCAACCCAGATTTTTCCACCATAGTTCTCGACCACTCTTCTGCAGATGGCAAGGCCCACGCCATTGCCCGGATACTCCGTGCGGGTGTGCAGACGGTGAAAGACAGCGAAGATGTTCTCCTGGGACTCGGCGGCAATGCCGATGCCATTATCAGTTATGCTGAACTGCCACAATTGGCCGGCGCGCACTGCGGCAATCGACACCGTCGGCGATCCTGCACCGTGAAACTTAATTGCGTTTTCGGTCAGGTTCAGAAACAGCTGCAGCGCATGCGACCGGTTGATTCGGATAACGGGCAGCTTGTCGCATTGCACAACCGCGTTGCTTTCGCGGATGGCAGGTCCCAGATCGCGGAGAACTTCTGCCATCACCACATTGCCGTCCACACTCTGATTGGGAATGGTTTCCGCGTGCACGCGCGACAAAGACAGCAAATCTTGAATCAGGGCCTGCATGCGCAAGGCTCCGTCGGTGGCGTAGGTGATGTACAGGTCGGCGTTTTTATCCAGCTTGCCGCGATAACGCTCGGCCAGAAGTTGGGTGTAGGCCGCCACCATGCGCAGCGGCTCCCGCAAATCATGCGAGGCAACGTAGGCAAATTGCTCCAGCTCGCGATTGGAACGCGCTAACTCTTCCAGCTTGCGAGCCAGTTCCGCCTCGGCATGGTGCCGCGGCTCACAGGGGCCAATCTTCTTGGCGGCGAGCCACTCGTGCAGTTTCTCCGGGCTGTGTCTGGGGTCGCCGGGCAAGGTTTGCCCGTCATATTCCATCTCCCAGACCATCGGATCCAGGCCCACACCCTTTTCTTCGAGGAGCAGTAGGCGAAGCTTGTTTTCCGGTTTGCAGGTTGCCACGGTGGCCATAGTTTCCCCTGTGTTCTGGGTGCTTTGATGGGTTGTTGACGGGTGATGAGGACCGCCTTCGAACACGGCTGCGCTTCCTTGCATGTACTCCCTCTATCGGCGGCACGCGCGGCAGCTTTAGTCGGCTGCCGCGAGAAAAAGTTCGTGCTGCCGCTGTACTGCGGTAGCATTTCCGAGTCCGAATTGCGGGTTAGTTTTGGCTCATGTGTGGAAGCGGAGAATCAACGTCACTGCGACCGATCGAGCCTTGGGTCCACCTGTCCGGTCGGACAGAGCTAATTCGCCGCTGGGACGGATTTGGGCGTCCGTCCTTCCGTGACTTGGTTTGCTTTACCCGGCTTTGCGTTCGTCGTGCGGAGTTTCCGCCGCTTCGTCCCAGTCAAACGACAGGGCGCGAGCGGTGGTTTCGATGGGCTCGATCTCAGGGATGTCCTCAGCCACCGACGCGCCGAGTTCAGCGAACTTGCGCGCTGAAACCAGCACGCGGCTTTCTAGTGATCCGACGGCTTTATTGTAGGATTCGACGGCGCGGTCCAAGTTGGCCCCGACCGATGTAATGTGCCCGGCCAGAAGCCGCAGGCGCTCGTGCAATTCTTTTCCCAGCAGGCTGATTTCGTGCGCGTTGCGCGCCAGCTTTTCCTGGTTCCAGCCGTAGGCGACGGCCTTGAGCAAGGCGATCAGCGTCGTCGGCGACGCCGGAATCACTTTGTTCAGAACTCCATGCTCAATCAGGCCTGGATCTTGCTCCAGCGCCGCACTGAAAAATGTTTCGCCGGGAAGGAACATCACCACGAACTCCGGCGTGGCTTCAAACTGCGCCCAGTACTTTTTGTCGCTGAGAGTTTCGATGTGATCACGCACTTGCCGGGCGTGCTGCGCGAGACAGGCTCGCCGCGCATCTTCATCGGTGGTTTCAAAGGCGTCAAGGAAAGCCTGCAGCGGAGTTTTGGCATCCACGACAACCTGTTTTCCACCGGGTAACTTGACCACCAGATCGGGGCGCAGACGTCCATTATCGCCGGTCACGGTTTCTTGTTCGGCGAAGTCGCAGTAGGGAAGCATCCCGGCGATCTCGACCACGCGACGTAACTGAATCTCGCCCCAGCGCCCGCGGACGTTGGGAGTGCGTAGGGCGCGAACCAGATTGTTCGTCTCCGATTGCAGCTCCTTTTGCGTCGTGATCAGGGACTGAACCTGCGCTCTTATGTCTCCATAGGCTTCGCCGCGCGCAATTTCCATCTGCTGAATTTGTGCGTCGACCTTAGTGAGGGAATCGCGCACAGGAGCCACCAGATCGGCGACCGCCTTCTGACGCGCATCCAGATCGTTTTTCGCTTCGCCTTGAAACCGTTTCAGGATTTCTTGGGCATATTCTGCGAATGACGCATTATTGCTTTTAAGCGCGTCAGCGGCCAAAGCTTTGAAAGCGTTCTGCAAATCCTGCCCGGCGCGGGTGAGCAATTCAGCCTTGTCAGTGCTCCCGTTCCGTTCCAATTCGAGGGCGGACTCAAGGCGGGCGCGGCTCTCGACCAGGTCGCGCTGCTCGGCCAGAAGGTGTGCCAGATCGCTCTTTGCGGCCGCTAATTCCTGTTCCAGTGCTGACAAACGGGCCTGCAGCGCTCCGCTGCGCGGACGCATCACCAGCCACGTCAGCAGGATTCCGCCCGCGACGCCCCCCACGATTCCGCACAACAGGCCAATGGCCGCACTCGTCTCTGGTCCCATAGACGCCGGTAACTTCTCTCGTTCCCGTTCCGCCTCTAGCCTAGCACCAGCGGCAAGTTCGAGAGCGACGCGTATCCACCCAATCAATGGTTCGAAAGCGATCGAGTTGCCACTCTCGGGCGATATACTCCGATCTGGAGTCGATGGATAGAATTCCCAAAATGTTGTTGACCATCGCCCTTGGAGCAGGCATGCATCCTGCAACATGGCTGCATGCGTTCTCGTGCGCCGGCCATCAGAGCGCCGGCCAGCCATCTTCTAGACAAAGCCCGCAGAAAACCACGCTGAAGCCGATGACCGCGCCCGATATTTCTTTGCAAACAGCGGACACAGCTGCGGAACAGACGCTGTTCGTCTTAGCCAATCAGTCGCGCCAGAAGGTGGGAGTCCCCACACTCACGCTCGATTCCGGACTCTCGCAAGCAGCCCGCATTCATGCCCGAGCCATGCTGGATGCGCAACAACTCTCGCATCAATTCGACGGCGAGCTGCCTCTGCCGCAGCGCCTGGCGGCCACGACAAGCTTGCACCTCGAACAGGAAGGCGAAAACGTCGCTCTTGATTCCGACGCCGAACGCGGCCACGAACATCTGATGCTTTCGCCGCCACACCGCGCCAATTTACTGAACCCCGCTTTTAACGCGGTCGGGATCGGAGTGTTGCACAGCGGAGAGCGGCTCTACATTGTCGAAGACTTCGGCCACGCCCTCCCCAGCTACTCCATCGATGAGGTGAAGGAACAGATTGCCGCGGCCGTGAATCAGTCGCGCCGGCAGGCCCGCCTGCCGGAGTTGAAGCGGGACGATCAGATTGTGGACAATGATGCCGCCTGCTCCATGGCTCAGGCCGATAAGCTCTCAACCGAAGCAGTACGCAAACTGGCGGAGCGCGGCACCATTCTGTCGTACACCAGCATGCATCCGGAGGCGTTGCCTGACGGAGCCGACCGCGCGATCGCCGGGCGCAACCTGCAGAATTTTTCCATTGGAACCTGCTACGCACGCACGACGACTTATCCGACGGGAGTGTATTGGATCGTGCTCTCGCTGGATTGAGTAAGACCGCAGTGCGATGCCTCTACCTTCTCTGAAAAGGAGTACAAAATTTGCAAAGAACTGTAAATCTTGTGGCTTTTTTCCCTGGCATGCGCGAAGCTAAAGGGGCGTCGCCAGTTTGGTCAGGTCGCGAGTTTTGGCCCGATTGACGCGCGGTCCTGGTGTTCCTTCCATACTGGCCGTTACAATCCTACATTTGGTGGTTCGGAGATTTGCGTAATGTATCGAGGCGGGACTTCCTTCTCTGCGATCAACGCTCTGATTCTGGGAGCGGCACTGCTGGCGTATCCCGCCGCAGGAGCTGCCCAGCGTCACGGTGGAGGAGGAGCGCCGGGCGGCGGCCTCGGCACCATGAGCCGGCCGACCGGAGTCAACGAGAAGGACAGTCTGAAGGACTTTCATCAGGCCATGGCCGTGCAGGCCAGTAGCCAGCAGATTGCGGAATTTCAGGCGCTGGTGAAAAATACCGACGCGGCGAAAGCCGAGCTGCGAGCCCTTCTTGCGAACTCGAGCAAAGCTGCTCCCACGACGGAATCTATACCCGCAAATGCCAGTCTCGATCACTCGTTGGAGACTGCGCGCAGCGCGAACAAGAAATTCGTCGACGGATTTTCCGCAGCCCAGAAATCGGGACTGAAGGACTTCACCAAGAGGTTGGAGAAGGCGGATTCAGATCTCGATCAGGAAGCCAAAAAACTGGACCAAGTTTCGCAGGTGTCCGGCGCCGAGGTAGCAGTTCAGGGTGATAGTCTCGGCAAGGCGCTGGAAGATTTCTCGAACCAGCAACTCGCGCTGGGTAGGGAAATGGGTATCACACTCGCTAGCGGTCAGGATCTCAGCTTCACGCTTCCTGCGGTGAAAAGTCCGGTCCAGATTGCGAATCAGCCCCTCGCGGTTACAGTTTCAGGTGATCTGACTCAAGTCTCGGCGCAAGGCAGCCAGCGCATCTTCAAGATGGAACTGACCGCCGATCTGCCGGAACTGCAGCAGAATATTACCGCGATCATGCGCGCTCAGATCGACAGCTCAGGGCGATGCGGCGAGCGGCTGGCAGTCCGCCAGGCCGGGCTGACGCCGGCGAGTCCGGCGAGCCTGCTGGTTTTGCAGTTGCATTATGAGCGCTGGACCTGCGGCGGCGCAGGCGGTCAAGGGATGTCGACCGAACTGGCCGAAAGCGACGGAAGAGTCGAGATCAAGCTCACCCCGTCGCTGGATAAAGATAAAACGGGCACGTTGAAACTGGCCGCCGAGTTCCAGCGCATCGACGCCACCGGAATGATGGGTGATTCGCTGCGCACAGGAGTTCTGGGCGACGACGTGCGCGACAAGGCCAGCGAAGCACTGCTTGCGGCGCTGCAAGCCGGGGCTGATTTCAAAACCACTCTTCCACCGGCCGTGCGGAACTACGCTGTCCTTCAGGGCGTGAGGTTTCAGGACACCGGTGTCGGCAACCTGACCGTCGTACTCGACGGCCAGATTCAAATCTCCGACGAGCAGGCTAACCTACTGGCCAGCCAATTGAACCAGGCGCTGTCGGCGCAACAGACCCCGACACAATAAGTTGTTCGTTCCTACTACCCGGTTTGTGCCCGCCCGGTTCTGTTGTGCTACGCTTGCGCTGCCCTCCGTCTGCGGTTCCACCTATGGAATCCACAGGACAAGCCGGGTCTACCCAGGCTGGGTTTAAGCAGTCTGACGCACGCGCGACTGAGTCTCGCCAGACTGCGCCGCACCAGATCCGCGTGGGTACCGCCGGCTGGTCGTACAAGGATTGGGAGGGAGTTTTTTATCCCCCGGGAATGCGCCAGCGCAGAGTGCATCCGCTGGAATATGTGGCCCGCTTCTTCGACACCACCGAAATCAATACTTCGTTCTATGGACCACTAAAAGCAGAGTGGGCCAAGTTGTGGTGCCGCAAGGTCTCGGCTGTGAATCCGAATTTTCTGTTCACGGCAAAACTCTATCGTGCGTTTACGCACTCGCCTATCGCCGTCATGGAGCCGACTTCGGCGGCGACCATTCGTCCTACTGACGAAGACGAAGTTCGCACCCGCGAAGGCCTCGACGCCCTTGCCAGCGAAGGACGCCTGGGCGCGCTGCTCATCCAGTTTCCTGTGTCCTTCAAGAACACGTCGCTGAATCGCGAATACCTGGACCGCCTTTTGCGGCAGTTCATCGAATATCCGCGCGTGGTTGAAGTCCGCGACTCCAGTTGGAACAACGCCGAAACCCTTGCAGCGTTCACGGAAAAGAGCGTCACCTTCTGCAATATCGACCAGCCCGTTCTCGGCCGTTCGCTCGCGCCCACCGAACATGTGACCGCCCCGATTGCCTATGTACGTCTGCACGGGCGCAACTATGAGAACTGGTTCGACTCCGATAACCGCAACGATCGTTACAACTATCTCTACAAAGAAAAAGAACTCGAAGACTGGAAGGGAAAAATCCTCAGCGTCGCCGAAAAAGCGCAGACGACCTATGTCATCACCAACAATCACTTCGAGAGCAAGGCGGGAGTGAGCGCGCTGGAATTGAAGGCGATGGTCAGCGGCAAACGCGTCCCAGCTCCGCCCACGCTGATTCAGAAATATCCCGAGCTAAGAAGATTCGCCGACCCGGCCGAAGATTCCGGCGAGACTTCCGACCCGCAGCTCCCGCTGCTGGCCTGAGGCACGATCACTTAGCGTCAGGACCGGGCCACTAGACGGCCTTCAACCCCGGATGCAGTTTGACGTCCCAGGCGAGGCCGATCAGGTGCAGTACCCATATCCCAAACCAGTTCAGGTCGATCTCATACCAGGCCAGGCCATGCCGGGCTGAGCGCGGGCATGCGTGATGATTGTTGTGCCAGCCTTCGCCGAAGCTCAGGATCGCGACCCACACGTTGTTTGTGGACCGGTCGTGCGTCAAAAAGCGCCGCGATCCCCAGATGTGCGTCGCGGAGTTCACCAGATAAGTCGCATGCAGACCGACCACGGTCCGCAGAAAAATCCCCCACATGACGTATCTCCATCCGCCTCCGGCAAAGATGACCACCGCAAGCGTGGCCAGGGGGACCCAGTGCCACTTGCTGATCCAGAGCATGAACCGGTCTTTGCGGAGTTCTGGAACATATGGTAAGAGGACGCTCGGATTGTTGTGCAGAGCCTCGCCTGTAATGATCCACCCGATGTGCGACCAGAATCCGCCGTCGCGCGGAGAATGCGGATCGCCGGCCTGGTCCGCGTTCTGATGATGGATGCGGTGCGTCGCCACCCAGCTGATCGGTCCGCCCTGCAACGCAAGGGTTCCGCAGATCGTCAGCAAATACTCCACCCACTTGGGCGTCTTGTAGCCGCGATGCGTGAGCAAACGGTGATAGCCCATCCCGATACCAAGGCTCTCCGCGACCCACCACAGAAACAGCGCGAGGGCCAGCGCCTTCCAACTAAATACGAACAAGGCAACCACGGCGCAGACATGGAATACACCAAGAAATAAAGTGATCGTCAGATTGAGGGGCTGGGCAAAAGTTCGGTCGCTTTTGAGACTACTGGTCCCGAGAGTACTGGAGGCAGACACGCGATTGCTGCGCAAACCAAGAAAAAAGGGGCATCGGGTCCGGCCCGGTGCCCGCTCTTTGGGGGTCGCGCACAGAAAAAATTCTTTGGGTTCTGTAAATGAAAGTTATATGACATGCTCTTCGAGTGCTGTTCAATATTGCTCACTCGGATAAATTCGCGCTCGGCGACCCAATCTGGGATCGGCTCGCAGGTCGCCATCCGGAGATGAGTCCGAGTACTCAGAGAGTAAGAGCATAGTCAGATGACTTACCCGCGCCTTACTCGCTTCGTAGGAGCCCACAGTCCTTCTGCGCATATCTCCGGCGCCTCACTTTTTGGGAGTTGAAACGCTCAGCGGAAAGGGAGCCATCAGATATTTGGCTTGATCGCTGTCGATCGGCTCAAGCTCCAGCAATTCCACACTTCGGGACATAATGAGCCGCGTGCGATAGTAGTAAGCCTTGTCCGCCTCCGCCGTAAAATGCGCCAGCTCCACACGCTGCGCGACCAGAGAGGACTGCAAAGTAACGCACACATGATGCTCGCCCGGCTCGACGGAGACGGAAAAATAGGAATTACCGTGGTTTGCGCCTACCCATGCTCCGTCCACCGCCATCTTCACCGTCGGATATCCCACAGTCTGGCCCGTTCCGGCATCCTGAAAGAAGTACACCTGCGCCTTCCCTGGTTCCGGCGGCGTGTGTTGGGATTCTTCCAGCTTCACCTTGAAACTGGCATTTGCCGGGCCGCAGGCGGCGGTTGAAACAGCGGGCACCGACTGGGCAAATGCGGGTACTGCAAGAAACAACGCAATGAAAATGGAAACGACTTTCATCGGAATCTCCTTTCACGTCTTGCGCGGCGGGTGGCCCAGCGTTTGATCTCGTTGGCCGCTTAAACATGAATAGGGTGCCCCCTCCTTGCGTTTTTGGCAAGAGCTTGCCCTCAGCCTGCAGAAGGGGCTGGTACGATGCTGCCGACACAGTTTCGATCTCTTCTACCTAAACCTCTGTTGCAGCAGGCGTCCGTCGCTTCTACGACTTCAACGTGTGGACGACCAGAAAGCGCGTCGAGAAGTTGAGATACATGCACCGCAATCCGGTGGAACGTGGACTGGTCGAGTCGCCAGAACAATGGCCCTGGAGCAGTTTCCGTTTCTACCTTCTGGACGAACCTGGGCCGGTGCGAGTTAACGTAGGCTGGACGAAGATTTCGTTTCGAAATCACGCGGCGTAAATGCGGTGCGGCAAGCGTCCGTAGTACCCACCCCTTCGGCTGCGCTCAGGGCAGGCTCTTCGCAGAGTGCCGCGAAGGATGGGGCACCCGCTGTGTTATCTGTTCCGGCAAGATCAAAAGCCTGGGCCACCCGCCTGGACGCCTACCTACAACGCATGCACCGAAGCGACCATGGGTGCGGTTACGGCCGACACCCACAACCGCATCTGCACTTCCTGCTACGATGCGGCTGGCAACATGACGAGCTATAACGGAATCGCGTACACGTATGATGCCGAAAACCGGCTGGTCTCGACTCAAGGCGCTACCTATACCTACGATGGAGATGGCAATCGTGTCATGAAGATGACCGGTGCGACCGGGACCCTTTATTGGAGAGGGATCGATGGGGAAACTGCCAACGAGACCGACGCGTCGAACGCGATTCTCCACCGGCATGTGTATTTTGCCGGGCAACGCGTCTCTCGGACCGACAACCAGCCAACGTGGAGTGCCCACTTTTACTTGTCCGACCGGCTGGGTTCGGCTACCGTGGTGACCAATCAAACGGCAGGGATTGAAGAAGAGTCGGATTTCGCTCCGTTTGGGCAAGAGAAGGTTATTACCAACTCCATTCCCCAGAATTACAAGTTCACCGGCAAAGAGCGCGACCCCGAGAGTGGTCTGGACAATTTTGACGCCAGGTATTTCGCATCGCCGGTTGGCAGGTTTATGAGTCCGGACTGGGCAGCACGGCCAACGGCGGTTCCTTACGCCGCATTTGGAGATCCGCAATCGCTTAATCTCTACAGCTACGTTCGCAATGATCCCGTCACAAATGCGGATGCTGACGGCCACGCTGACGGTACCGCTGACTGCAAAGACAGCGGCGGCGACCAGTGCAAGGCTAAACTCGCGCAAGAACAACAGCAAGGGGCGCAAAATAAATCTTGGTGGCAGAAACTCGGAGGAATTTTCTATGCTAAGGGATCGGTTGGAGTTGCATTGGAGGTCGGAGCCGAGGCGCATATTGGGAAAGCAAAGAGTCCTCTAAAAGTCGGCGCGAAGGTTGGGGCCGACGTGAAATCGACAATGACCGTGACAACGGAAGGAACTTCTGTGTCAGCGACTAAAGAGGCACAGGCTGGCGTGAACGTCGGCAAGGTGATCCTGGGGCCGCAAACTTCGACCGAGAACGTGACTGTGAAGAACGGAGAGGCTTTGGCCAATCCCGGAGTTGAGAAATCCTCGTCGGCAATGTTCGGCACTGAAAGAGCCGAAGGTACATTGTCCAAGGGGGATTTCGGTGTAGGTGCGGAAATCGACGCGGGAGTCCTAGTTGTTGGGATCGAGGTAGGTGTGGATTTTGACAAGGTGAAGGACCTATTCAATCCCCACTAGCACAGAAAACCCCGAGCGGAGGAATGCGTATATGGACATTACCAGTTTGAGTGAGAGACATTGGTTGCAACAGCCGCGATCTAAGGCTCTATTTGCGTTCTCTGCGGGGATCAGCGCTTTGCTCCTAGTGCTCGGCGTGATCGCCAATGTCGTGCTGTCATACCGGGGTGGCCTCTTCGCGCAGGAAGGCACAGTGTTTGAAGTCTTGGGCACAGTGGTTGGGGTCACCGGGGCATCGGCTGCGCTCTATCTCTGGATTGGCATGGGCTGGTATTGGCTCCGCTTGGATCACTCATCGTCCTCCGCGAAAAAGTTTTGGTTCATCATGTTGCTGCTACTAAACTGGGTCGGCGCAATCGCCTACTATTTCGTGGTTTATCGCAGGTCCGCCTCGGCCGGAGTTCCTCAATGAGATCAAAACTACTCGCACTTGCTATCGCTGTCTCCGCATTGTTCTACGGTGTGATTCCCCTCCTGTACCTATTCCCACACGTTGCCGGAAACAGGATCGTCGGAACAGTTATGCTTACGGTGGCGTTCGTTGTTGTTGGCCCCACATGGGTGGCCATCGTTGTTCGGGTATGCAGCTTAGGGCTAAGAACAGGAGGTATATCTCGTCGCAAGGGAATCCAAGTCTGAGGCAAGCGTGCGTCGGTTGGGTTTGTGAGGGAGGTCTTCCGTAAGGTTCGGCGCAAAATACGGTACGGTCGAACAGGTCCAGGGTCAGGGAGCCAATATCGCTGACCACGCGGCGATCAGCGTCAACGGACAACAGGCTGTCGGGCTTGAACAAAAAAAGGATTCGGCAACAGCAGCGGTAGAGGATAAAACGACTCCTGGTACTGTGAAGCCAGTTGATCCGAATCGAACAGTAAAAGACAAGGCTGTGATTCCGGTTTCCCCGGAACAGGCGGCAAAGATACAGAAGTTCCTCGATAACGCAAAAACCTCTCCGCCAAACTACAACTTGTACCATTCGAACTGCGCTCAGTTCTGCGAGTCTGCCCTCAAGGCCGGTGGGGTGAAGAATGTCCCGAACGACGTAACACCACGCGGTCTGGTTCATGACCTCAATAGCTCACCGAGCTTCGTTGACTACATCCGCATGGTGCCGTTCCCGATCTTTTGAGCGGAGTGATTTGATGGTGATAGGAGGTCCAATGCGCTCAATTTGGAAAACTGCTTCGGTCTGGGGTCTCGTAGGTGTTGGGGTTGCAGTGCTCTTTTTTCTTTTTTTCATGTTAGTAAATCGACCTTCGCCGTCGCCATTCTTGGCCGGTCTACGTGGTTTCGGTCAAGATATCGTGCTGTTTGTATGGCCAGCTTCGTTCTGGCTTATGGCCACTGAAGGAGCGGGCCGTGTGAGCACGATTGAGATCGTGGCGATGGCTGTTCTCGCAAATTTTGTACTTTACTTCCTTTTGGGGCTGATACTGACCGCCGCATGGAGATGGCTGGGGCAGGCACTTGGCTTCTGAATAGGCCGGGATGAGGTTTTCTTTTAGCCGCCGATCCGCGCCGTGATCCGGGTCTGATTAGCGGTGCTTTCCGATCCGATTCCGGGGCCGATCCGTACCCGGCGGTGTGGCGATTCCGGCCCGGTGTGCGTGCGGTTTGCTGCTCCCGGAGGGCCATTGGCGGGTGGCCCGCCTTTGAATTTTGATTGAACCATTCAAACTAAGGGTGCCCCTCGATAAGAGCGAAGTTTCTGTCAAGGCATAATTGTCCTGGGCGGTGCGCAAGCACCGCCTGGTTCGCCAGAGAGGTTTGAGGACCAAGGCTCTGGAAATCTCACGCTGAATCACCTACGGTGGAAGATCGTTCCACCAACCATCGATTCGGCCTAAACATCGACCATGATTCTTTTATGCGAACATCCCGCCTGCTGCGGGATGCGAGAGCGCCCAATCAGTCCTGCGGTCTAGCTTGCGCCGACCAGGGGCACCCGCGGGCTGCTCTCGATGCGAACGATCTCTGGATAAGCCACATTCGTGCGCAGCATCCAGTAGAGTCGTACGGCTAACTTGCGCGCCGCTGCCACCTTGGCCACTCCCTTCGGCTTCTGATGGCAACGATGCAGGTATTGCTTCTTCATCTCTGGATCAAAACGTACTGCGATCTGCGCCGCCTCCACCAGCAGCGAGCGCAACCTGCGGTTGCCTTGCTTGGTGATGACTCCCAGCTTCTGACGCCCTCCCGAAGAGTGCTCGCGTGGAATCAACCCCAGGTAGCTTGCCACCTGCTTGCCTCGTGGAAACCGGCTTACGTCGCCGATGGTCAGCACATAGGCCAGCGCCGTGTTCGGGCCCACTCCCGGTTGCGTCATCAGCAACCGGGCCTGCGGGTTTTCTTCCGCCGCGGTTTGCACCGCATCGTCGAGTTTTCCGATCTGCTGGTTCAACCTCGAAAGCAGTCCCAGCAAATCTTCTCGCCGGCACGACGCCCACGGTTTCAACGGAAGCTCGCGCAGCATCTTCTGTCCCGCCTGGCTCCACAGCTTGGCTTTGCGCTGCATTCCCTTATTCATGGAAAGGTGTTGCAGTTCGTTTTTCACCCGGCTGCGAATCTCCACCAGCTTGTGCCGGTGCAACACCAGTTGCCGCAGATCGCGTTGTTCCCGGTCCGGAGTCCACAGCTTTGGAAACCGCCCTTCCACCACCAGTTTCAGAATATGGGCCGCGTCCCGCTTGTCCGTCTTCTGCTTGCGCACGTAGCTGGCCCGGATCTGCGCCGCATCTCCGATCCAGATCTCATGCCCCAAGTCTTCGACCAACTCCACAAACCACTGACTGTTGCCCGTGGCCTCCATGCCAATCAGCACGGGTGCCGCCAGTTGCTGGTAGAAAAACTTGGCGTCACCGCTGGCATGCACCAGCTTCCGTTCCCCGCAATCTCCAGTCTCGGTGTCCACCCAACTCACTTGTTGCCAGCTGGGATGAAAATCACATCCTATAATCATCATGCGAAGGCTCCTTCCTTTCCGAGAAGCCTTAGTCCTCAAACCAAGACTACCCCGGTTGATCGAGCCTTCGCTCTTATCCAATCCGTCCTTGCGTTTTTGGCAAAAGCGGGTACGATGCTGCCGACATGGCGGCTCACCATGGGTTCAACGAAGATTTAGTTTCGAAATCACACGGCGTGAATGCGGTGCTGCAAGCGTCCCTGGTACCCACCCTTCGCAAAGTGCGCGAAGGATGGGGCACCCGCTGTGTTATCCGGTTCCGGCAAGGTCAAATGCCTGGGCCACCCGCCCGCGTGATCGTGTGCGCGTAGGCGTACTTCATTCCGTTGAACTCGCTTAGCAGAGCCGGACACAGCAGAACGTGGACATCGTGCACATCACTGAGCCGTTTGAATGCAGCTTCCCCTTGCTTGTTCACGCTGTCGTCCAGCGGCGCACTCTCCAGCTTGTGCGTGACCTCGACCCACTGCATTCGCTCCTCTTGCGTCGAAGTATCTTGTGCCGACGCTATCGCAGCGAGAACGGAAAGAGCGCCCACAACAAGAACCCAGCCGGACATCAGGTGACTATTTCGCATGTGCCTCCCAGCCCAAGCGTGCTCAAGTTAATACGACGCGAAGAAAAGCAAAGAGAGTGATTATCGCCGCCGCTGTTACGGCCCACCACCACTTGGACCCCCGTCTCGCTGCAACTATCGGCAGCGCGATCATGGCCAATGGCAACAGCCAAGAGAAGGGACCTATTTTGTCAAACACCGGAAGCAAAGGCTTCACCGATTTCGGAAGCAGAATCGCACTCCACACGAAGAGCAAGCATGCAACGCCGATCCATCCCGGAATGTTGATTCGGTGTTGAAACGAGTTCATTGCGCTGCCTCGTATGCGTGGTAGAACGGATTTTGCACCGGGTTGTGCTCGCCAAAATGCATGTTGCCGCTGGCGGGTACAGTACTCCAAGGATTTGACTTTGCCCGGTCAACATTGAAGTGCGCAGAGTTCGTTCCCGATAACCCGCTGTTCCAACTCCGAAACTCATCGGAACCCCAGTTCGCACCAACGGGACCCATCCAGTTGATACCTGCCTTCTCCAATGCCAATCCAGCTTGGAATTGGTTTCCGGCGAACGTGAACGTCCCGGCCTCGGTCTGGTTCGCTTCCATTTTGCTATTGGTAAGGGTAAAGCTGAAGCCCGAGAGTGCGCCGCCATTGGCAAAGCCCGCGTCTTGGAACGTTGTCTGCGGAGTACCGTTAACAAACACCCCGCTCGAAGAGGACTGTCCTCCATTGTTCGAGAACTGCACCCCGCTGCCGTTCACGCTGGCCGTGTAGCTTCCGGTGCCTGTAGTCTTGTCAACCAAGTTGCCATTCGCGTCGTTGCCGATCTGGGTAGCCGTGAAGCTCTTATCGGCATTGGTGACTCCCTGTACCGTAGCCGTTTGAGCATTGCCGTTTTTGTCATAGCCAACCGTCTGTGACTGGCACGTGGATGCGTTGTCCTTCGTCTGCGTGCACGACAGATAGGAATCCAGCCCCGTAGGATCGGTCAGACTGGTCGGGTTGTTCCTCGCGTAGGCATAGCGATTCAGAGTTTGCGGGTCTTCGAGATGTCCGCCCATAGGATCCGGGGACATGAAGCGCCCCATGCTTGATGTGAAATACCTTGCAGGAAAATCATCCAGACCGGATTCGCTGTCCCGTTCTTTGCCCGTGAACTTGTGGATCAAGAACGCGTACTGGACTGGGCAATCATACATACGGGTCAATGTGTCGTAGTTAAAGGGTGGCTCGTCGCGCCCACGGTGTCGGAGGGCGAGGGCGAATCAACAACCTGATGACATGAGCCGTCCCGGTTCACCCGGATTTGGAGTTCTTGGATCTCGGGCTGGATATCAGATTCAACGGGTGCCCAGAATAGATGCAATCTCGTGAGAAAAGCGCCATCTGCTGCGTTCGTGGTTGTTAAAGTCAGGTTGCTCTTGGGGTGGTTGCGCCGAAAATCGCGCCACCACCTTGCGCTCTGAGCGGATGCGTCTTTTCCGTGTTCGGACATGCTGTTCGAAACACGCATCTGAGCCTGGTCTTCATCTAGAATCCATCGCTGCGGCTCTTGACCGAAAACAACCCGCGCACAAAAGAGCGAGCGTGACTGTGCGTCGCTAGCGCTATGAGGGGGTAGGAGATGGTAGTCTGCTACCAAGCGTTTGAAGTTATCCTCAGAGTCAGGGAATCCAGCGAGGCGATAGACGCTTTCCCCGTCCTGGGATATACCGACATACTGAGAGAATGCCCGAGCAGTAACGTTTTCCACGACTTCGCCATCCTTCAGATAGAAACGCCTCTGCTCCACTTGATAGAGAAGAAACGGACTCTCAACGCTGTTGCTACCAGATCTTCGGATGAATACGTCATCCTCCAACTCTTCGAGACGGTGGAGGCGGACCGCACCCAAACGCGGTAGCAGTTCGCGTTCAATCGCCGCCGCTTTGGCCTGCAATTTTTCAGATGGGCAGCTCTGTGCAACAGTCGATCCTACGCAAAACAACAGGATGCATGGAACAAACCACCTAGCGGAGGAAGCCCTCGCTACTGGTCGCAGGTCTTGTGTATGAAACCGTGACAATGTTGCTTCTCCCATTGTTTCTTCTCCGCCTTTACCTGGTCTTTGAATTGATTCGGGCGGGTGGCCCAGGCATTTCAGTGTGCTCCTTCCGTCCGGTTCCGGAACGCTGGGTGCCCGTCCTTGCGTTTTTGGCAAGGGCGGCTACGATGCTGCCGACATGGCGGCTCACCATGGGTTCGACGAAGATTTCGTTTCGAAATCACGCGGCGTGAATGCGGTGCTGCAAGCGTCCGTGGTACCCACCCTTCGCAAAGTGCGCGAAGGATGGGGCACCCAGTGTGTTTTTGATTCCAGCAAAGTCAAAAGCCTGGGCCCCCCGCCGCGGATCGGCGGCTCAAGAAAGCTGCAACTCAGACCGGTCCAGTTCCCGAAAGTTATCCCGGTAAACCCTTCCTAAATTAGCGCCGCACCAGGGACAGAAGTGAATGTGTACGTCAGATATGGAGGACAACGGAGAATCTGTGTGCGGCAGGGGCACACTCGGATCCAATGCGCGATACTGCAAGATGAACGCAGGATCAGAATGGCTCCTCGTCGAGACAAAGACGCCCAGTCCTCTTTTCCCAGCCTCCTCGAACCAACCTTGGAACACCTTACAGCACCATTTCATAAAATCCCTCGTGTTACTGAACTGCATGGAAAAACTGGACTACAAACTGGGTTGCTTGCGGCGCGAACTTCAGCTCCGCTGGCGGGTGGCCCGCCTTTGAATTTTGATTGAACCATTCAAACTAAGGGTGCCGCGTCCTTGCGTTTTTGGCAAGGGCGGCTACGATGCTGCCAACGCAAATGGTTTGTGCGATCGCGCCGGTGACGACTCTCAGGCGCCGACGGCCGCGTGATCCGCCATGCGCCGCTTGTTGTAGCGCAGCGCGACGTTCATGTAGACATTGCCGAGTGAAGTTTCGAAGCAGATCATCAGCGCTTCGACATCTTCACTGGTCTTGTCGCCTTCGTGGGCGGTGAGCAGAAGCGGAGGATGGACGCGGAAATGGAAGCCCTGGTCGTTGAGAGCGGAGACGGCATTGCCCACGACCTGGTTGGCGAGTTCGAAGATGGTTTCCTTGATCAGCGCGTCGGACTCCGGCAGGTCGGCGCCGGCGTAATGGCTGGCAACTTTGACCGCGGTCTGCGGCTCCATATCGAGAATGATCCGGCCTTCGATGTCGCCGGTCAGCCCGATCATGCCGGCCACACCCTTGCGGCGATAGGCTTCCTCTTCCATGGTGAGGTTGCCCACCTTGGTGACGCCCTGCAGGCCTTGCGACAACACGGCGTCGGCCGCATTGATGAAAGGCTGGATCAATTCCATCTTCATTGCGTTAAACTCCCGCCCCGGCCGCGGTGGCTACAGAGCCGTCTTCTCCCAGAACGTACTTGATGACTTCGTACAGCACTTCCGGTTTGACCGGCTTCTGCACGAAGTGGCGGGCGCCGCGCTGCAATGCAGCCACAATGTTTTCCTGGTAGCCGACCGAGGACACCATCACAATCCGTGCTTCGGGATGCTGTTGCACGATCCGTTCGGCTGCCTCGATGCCCTCCATCTGCGGCATGGTGATATCCATGAGCACGATGTCGGGATGCGTGCGGTCGTACTCGCTGATGGCGGTCAAGCCGTCACCGGCCTCGGCCGCCACCTGCCCGCCGAACGTCTCGATCATGCGGGCCAGGTTCTTACGGGCGAACACGGAATCGTCCACGATTAAGTAGCGAACCGCCTGCCCGTCCTTGCTGCGTTTTACTGGTGCAAACTGCTCCATAACCCCTCCCCATTCCACTGCATATCATGTCCGGCGCCCGCAAACCAGATCACGCTGGTCACGGATTACCGGGCCCGAAGTTTACTGACCGGCGCGTACCGCCCGGCCGGTGGAACCGATGTCGCCTCCGTTGGTCCGGCAGATCGATTGCAGCGCCGCCGCCATCACTTCCAACGAGATCACCCGGATCGCATAACCGCGTTCAATCGCGGCCTTGGGCATGCCGTACACGACGCAGGAGTCTTCACTCTGCGCAATGGTCATGCCGCCTTCCTTCTTGATCGCGCCCAAACCTTCGGCGCCGTCGTCACCCATGCCGGTCATCAGCACTCCGACGGCGTGGTTCTTGAACTCTTCCGCCACACTGCGCAGCAGGATGTCCACGCTGGGACGATGGCCGTTCATTCTCGCCTCGTCGCTGAGCACGGCGATATCTCCCAGAGGCAGTCGCTTCACTTTCAAATGGCGGTTGCCCGGGCAAATCAGTACCCGGCCCGGCTGCAGCACATCTCCCGATTGCGCTTCCTTCACCCGCAATGCACTGAGTTCGTCAAGCCGCTTGGCGAACATTTCCGTGAAGCCGTCGGGCATGTGCTGCACCACGACGATCGTCCCAGGGAAATCTCCAGGCAGTTGCGACAGAAGATACTCCATCGCCTGCGGGCCTCCAGTGGAGACGCCGATGGCCACAATCCGGCTGGGATTACTATTGGCGAGCTGAATTTTCTCCGGCTTCGCCGGAAGGCCCGCCCGCATCCGGGGTTTGAGCTTGCACTCCGCCGCAGCCTTTACCTTCGCAATCAATTCCCGAGCGGTCTCGGTCATGTGCGCCGACGCGTCTTTCGGCTTGGTGACGAAATCGAACGCGCCCAGCCCCAGGGCCTTCATGGTGACAGTGGCTCCCTCGGTGCTGTGCGAACTGAATACGATCACCGGCACGGGCTGCCGCCGCATGATTTCTTTCAGTGTATCGATGCCGTTCATACCCGGCATTTCGAGGTCGAGGGTCACGACGTTGGGCTTCAACTCGTCGATCTTCTTCAGGCAGAAGCTGCCGTCCATCGCAGTGCCCACGACTTCGATGGATTCATCGGAGGCCAGCATCTGCGGAATCAGTTTGCGCATCAGCGCGGAGTCGTCGACCACCAGCACGCGCACGGGATTTTTTTTCATGCCTGACCTCCCGCGCCGCTACCCATCGCCAGCCGCACGCGATCGGTGTGCGACAGCAGCAGACCCGAGTTCGCGCGTCCAGTTTGCTCTGTACGCGACCGAGCAACGTGTTCCACCACCGCGGGCAGGTTCAGAATCAGCACCACCCGTCCATCGCCGAGGATCGAGGCACCGGACACCAGATCGGTCTCAAAGGTCTGGTCATCCAACGCCTTGATCACCAATTCTTCCTCACCTTCGAGCGCGTCAACAATCAAACCGTACTTCCTCTCTCCGACTGAGATGACGAGCACAAAAAGCTTGCCCTTACGATCGCCGTCGAGCGGCGCGCCCCGCCCCATGCGCAACACCGGCAGTACCTGCTGGCGCAACTGCAGGACTTCGTAATTGTCGACTTGATGAACCTCCGACTCCAGGGTGCGCGCGATTTCCATGACCGCGTTCAGCGGAATCGCATACAAGCGCTGCTCCACCCAGAACAGCAGAGCCTTGATGATGGCCAGCGTCAACGGCAGCTTCAGCCGGAACGTTGTGCCCTTGCCGGAGCGCGTTTCCACGCTGATCGAGCCCTTGAGGCGATAGAGGACGCTTTGCACCACATCCATGCCGACGCCGCGTCCGGAAACTTCGGTGACTTGTTCGGCCGTGCTGAAGCCGGGGCGGAAGATGTAATCGAGAATCTCGTTCTCTGTGAGGAGCGCAGATTCTTCTTTCGTGGTTAGTCCGAGGTCGATCGCTTTGGCGCGAATTTTCTGCGCATCGATGCCACGGCCGTCGTCGGAAACTTCTACAACAACCTGATTGCCCTGGTGATACGCATTGAGTCGGACTACACCGTTCGGGGCTTTGCCCAGCTTTACGCGCTCCTCCGGCGCTTCAATGCCGTGGCCGACGGCGTTGCGCACTAGATGAGTGAGCGGTTCGGCGATGGCATCGAGAATGCCTTTATCGAGGTCGGTATCCAGACCACTGACCTGCAACTCCACTTCGCGACCGCATTGCCGCGATACGTCGCGCACCATCCGGGGGAAGCGCCGGAACAACTGTTCGACTGGAACCATGCGAATCTTCATCACCGAGCGTTGCAAATCGTTGAGCACGCGGGCCTGAAACGCCATGGCATCGGCAAACTTGCCGCGCAGCAACTCTTTCGGATAGCGGCGCGAGAACTCGTGTAGAGCCTGCTGCAACATTGACTTGCCGATAATCAGTTCGCCGACAAGATTGAGCACACTGTCGATCCGTCCGGCCTCGACGCGCAGAATGTTTTCCTGCATCGACGGAACTCCGGTGGCGTCGTTTCCGGGGCCGGCGGTCGGGGCAGCGTTTACCGGATGCCCCGCATTCGCGGCGTCTTCTTCGGAGCCTTCCTCCTGGGCGGACGCGCGAGCGGCGTCAGCCCCGTCGGCTGTGCTCTCCACCACCGCGGCAGGCGCCAGCAGCAATTCGACGGTGACCTCTTCCACGATGGTCGGAATGCGTCCCTTGCTGGCAATCTGCTCGGCCGTATGAGTTGTGGCCAGCACAAATTCGACGTGCTTGGATGCGGCCGGCGACTTCGCATCCGGGCGCATGGCTACTACCTGGCCCAATTGCACCAGCGCGTTCTGGATCAACTGACGGCCGGCGATCGGCATCGAACAGTGCGGATCAATTTTCGCGATTACGTGGTAGACGAAAAGCCCGGCTGCCTGGGCCTTAGTCATGGCTAGTTTTTCGTATTCAGTCCAGATTTCTGCCACGTTCGCCGCCGTGGCAGGCATAGTCTTGCCCGCGGCTTTCCGCGCACGGCGAGCTTTTCCCGCGGCCGGTGCGGCGGTCAGATCCTGTATTTTCTTGCTCAGCGCCCTGGTCGAAGGCAGCTTCTTGCCGCCGTGATAGGCGGAAATCATTTCCGTAAAAATGTCGGCGGCGGCGAACGCAATCTCAGCCACGGCAGTGTGCGTCGCCGCGCTTTCGAGCGACAGCGCGTCTTCGAACTGGTGCGCCAGTTCGCTCAACTCGCGCAGGCCGCAGGCCGCCGAGTCGCCCTTCAAGGTGTGAACCGTGCGCCGGATGGCGCGCACGATTTCCTCGTCGCCGGGATGTTTCTCCAGCTTCAGCGCTTCTTCATTCAGCGCCTGCAGCAGTTCCTGCGAGGTCTCAAAGAAGAGTTCCCGCAGTTCCAGGCCGCGTTCATCGGGGGATTGCGTCATCGGGTTACTCTCTCACCTCAAGCCTCTGGTACGCCGTGCCGCTGTCCTTGTGCACCATCTGAAATTTCTTGGTCAGGCCCAGCAGGCTTTCGGCGTGCCCCACAAAGAGGTAGCCGTTGGGGTTCAAGCAGCGATAAAATTTTTCGATCAGCCGCTTCTGCTCGGCTTCGTCGAAGTACATCATCACGTTGCGGCAGAAGATCACGTCATTGCGCTGCGGCAGATATTCCGTCTTCAGGTTGTGAAAGTCGAAGTGCACCATCTCTTTCAGCGCCTTCTTGACGGCATAGCGGTCTGCCACTTTGTCGAAATAGCGGAGACGGTAGCCATAGTCGACCATCGACATCTGGTTCTCGCTGTAAGTGGCGTCCTGCCCGGCCCGCAGCACCGAATAACTGATGTCACTGGCCAGGATCTCCACCCGCCACGGCGGCGGCACCAGAGGCTTGGGCAGCGGCAGTTCGATGGGCAGCGGATTGCGCAGGTAGTAATACGCCAGCGCGTCGGTCACCAGCATGCCCAGCGTGTAGGCTTCCTGCCCGGTGGAACAGCCCGCGCTCCATATGCGGATCGAATATTCCCGCCGCGCGCTCTTCTGCTTGAACAACTCTTCCAGCACGAACTTCTGAAACAGATCCAGTTGCGCCTTGTGGCGGAAGAAGCTGGTTTCGTTGACGGTAAGATTTTCCAGCAGCTTAGCCAGTTCGTTCTTGCCCTCGTGGCTGATCAGCAGGCGGTAATAGGCATAGAACGAATCAGCTTTGACTTCTTTTAGGCGGCGCAGTAGGCGGTCCTGAAGAAAATGTGTGCGGCGCTCGTCGAAGTGCATGCCGCACTCCTGGTAGACGAGGGCTTGCAGCAGCTTCAGTTCCGCTTCCGTCAATATGGGAGCCGGTGCCGCTCCGGATGAACTCATTCTGGTTTCCGTTCTTACCTGATTCTCAAAATTCGCCAACCCTGTGCAGCCGAACCGTTTTATGATTTCGAGTTTCGTTTCGAGCTTCTGTTATCGAGCGGCGGCGCCGCGCGCTTCGGACGCCGGCTTCTTTTCTCCAGGTTCACTCTTGATCTGCAGGCTGCCTGGAGCCAGCAATTTGCTCATATCGAGCAGAACGACCAGGCGTCCATTGACTTTGCCGAGGCCGGTCACGCAATTCAACCCGCCTTCCTGAAAAACCGCGGGGGGAGCTTCCACCGCATCGGCAGGAATCTTCAATACTTCCGACGCCGAATCGACGATCAGTCCAGCCAGCCTGCCCGAGTGCTCGACCACCAGAATCCGGTTCTGCTTCTTCAGCAGGGCTTCCTTCTGGCCGAAACGCTTGCGCAGATCCATGACCGAGACGATTTTTCCCCGCAGGTTGATGACACCCTCCAGATAGTCGGGAGCATCGGGCACGACAGTGATCTCGGGCACCCGCACGATTTCGTGCAGGGAAGTGATGGGAACGCCGTAGGTCTCGCGCCCCACCTGAAAGCCCACGATATGAAGTTCACGACTCATGCTTCAGGCTCCATACTCCGGCTCGGCCGGCCGTCTCGAACTGCCAACTCTAGAACTGCGATCCTGCGGCGGCCCGGCGTGCGCTGCGGCTGGAGTGTTCCGAACTCAGAGCGTTGTGCGCCGAAGCGTCGTCGAGCGAGAAGCGGTCGAGCGAGTCCAGCAGGCCGCGCGACATCTTCGACATCTGCTCCGATGACGCCGCCAGTTCCGTCGACCCGGAGGTCGATTGCTGCACCAGTTCGCGCATGCGCTCCATGGCTTTCACCACGGCCTGCGCTCCGGAGGCTTGTTCTTCGACCGCCGAATTGATTTCGTGGGTGATTTCGTTAAGCCGTGTAGTGGCGCGCGCGATCTGCGATGAACCGTGTGACTGTTCGTTGGTGGCCGCGCCGATCTCCTGCGCGAATTTGTAGACCTCGGTCACCACATTCGAGATCTTCCGCAGAGCGGCATTCAGCTCTCCGCCCAGTTCCAGGCCCTCGTTGACGATTCCAGTCGAGCGATCCATGTTCTCGACCGCCTTGCGGGCTTCTTTCTGGATGCTCTGGATCAGCTCGGAAATTTCCTTGGTCGATTGCGCCGATTTTTCCGCCAGCTTGCGGACTTCGTCGGCGACCACAGCAAATCCCAGGCCATGTTCCCCGGCTCGTGCCGCTTCGATGGCCGCGTTCAGTGCGAGCAGGTTGGTCTGCTCGGCCAGGTCGTCGATGACCTCGATGATCTTGCCGATATCGTCGGCGCGTTGTCCCAGGGCGCCGATAATCTCGCCCGAAGATGTGATCGTGGTGTTGATGCGGTTCAGGCCGTCGGTAGCTTTCTCCATCGTCCCGATGCCAGCATGTACTTCTTCGCGGGAGCGGTTGGAAATATCGAGCAGCACTTTGGCGGTATCGGCCACGCGCTGGATCGACGCCACCATCTGGTCGATGGAGGCTGAAGTCTCGCTTACGCTCGACGCCTGCACCTGCGTGCTCTTCACCATGTTCTGCACGTTGACGCTCATCTCGTGCATGGTGCTGGTGACTTCGTCGATCGCGGAGGAAGCCTGCAGGCCGATCTTGGCGGAGTCGTCGGAAGCTCCCGCCACCTGGCCAGAAGCACTTGCGACTTGTGAAGAGGCATCGCGCACGCTGCGCACCAGGCTGGCCAGTCCTTCGACCATGCGGGTGAAGGCGTTGCCCAGGGTGTCGTGCGAAGACCGCGGTTTCACTTCGACTCGCAGATCGCCGCCGGCGATGGACTCGGAAACGCCCGCCATCTCCTTGAGGTAGGTGACCATCTTGGCGAAGGTCCGCGCCAGTTCTCCGATCTCATCGTCGCGCGTCAGATCGATGTTGTGTTCCAGATCTCCAGTGTTGCCGATGCCGCGGGCTACATTCATCAGATTGGTAAGCGGCGTAGTAATGGACTTGGCAGTACGGAAAGCGATCGCTACGCCGAGAACGAGCGCCAGAAGGGTGCTCAACAGGGAAACCGTAATCGTCCAGGTCGCCGCCTTTTCGTCGGAGGTGCGGCGCTCATCCACCAGCTTGCGGTTCTCGACATCGGCGCCATCCAGCGCGTCGGTGGAATTTTTCACCCAGGAGGAGGCGTCTTTCTGAAGATAATAAATCTGCAGCTCGGCGACAGTGGCGTTGCCCGAGTCAACATCTTTCCGCTTGTCGATCAGTGGCTGCGCGAACTCCTTGCCCCAGGCCGCTTCCAGCTGCTGCACCCGGACCAGCGAGCTCTTGACCTGGTCGGAGTTGGCCAGCGTCTTGCTTTGCTCGAGCTTTTCGTTGAGCGTGCGCAGGCCGTCGTTCATGCGGTCGACCTCGCGGGTGTCGCCGCTGAGCAGGTAGTTGCTCAGGAATAACCGGTTCTGCATCATCTGGAAGCGGACCATGTTGGTCGTGTCGGCCAGTTCCAGCGAGGCGGTTGCCGCTGCCTTGGCGGCGTGCTCCCGTTGTACGGCGGACCAATTCACCAGGAACAGCAATACCACCATGGTGAGAATGATTCCGAAATTCACATACAGCTTTTTCGCGATCGTCATGCCTGGTCTCCTCGCGGTCTCTCCGCCTCTACCGCGGTTCAAACTTGAAATCGATGATCCCGGTGTTTTCTCCCGAGGCCGGCTCAAAACGCCACTTCTTGGCGGCGTCGAGCGCTGCGTTGGCCAGAACCGGATGTCCGCCCACAATGCGGGCCTCTTTCACAACACCGTTGGGTGAGACCACTACTTCGATCTTCACCGTGCCTGAAATGTTCATCTTGCGCGCCAGATCGGGATACAGGGGCTGCACCTTGGTCTTGGCGCGCCGGATTAGATCTTCGTTCTGGGCTCCTTGGGCGACTGCGCACATCGGTCTAATGATTGGGCTAAGGGTTAACAGCGCAAACAACGCCGCGGCAGATCGTCGAGACACAATTCCTCCTGTCAGCAGAAGAAGCTGGTGTCCGAGACCGTGCAACAGGCGGGCCACCTGTGACCTAGAGAAAAAACCGAAGTAACAAGCGGTATCTATCAGAAAAGGAGAGTGTTATTTAGATTCTTGAAGCCACTTTTGTCTCCTCGGTGAAATATCAGTTTTGTCTCATTATCGTGTGAGATAGATTGTTCTCAAGCTGAGACGATTTCTCAGCCACAGTCTCGGGATTTCACACCAAGGCACCCCCCGGCCCATTTCCCTTGACTCAAATTGAGATGAAAGATAGTTTCCCAATTAGTTTCAAGCACTTGTGAATCGTGAGCCACTTCCATCGACGATCAGTGCGCCGCTGAGAATGCCCAGTGGCGAAGCCATGCTTCCGCCGAGGACCGGAATGGCTCCCGGTTCCGACGAAGCGTTTCAAAAGCTATTGCTGCGTCTCGCCGCTAAGGCCGCCGAGCGCTCAGACGCGCCGACGTTAATCCAATTCTTCTGCCGCGCCACGCGCGAGTTTTTTCAGGTTTCGGGTGTCTACTTTTGGCGTAGCCATTCCGGCGACGAACTGGTCGGAGACCAGGCGGACGGCAAGATGGCCGAGCGTTTTGCCGGACTGCGATTGGATCCGGGTCAGAGCACAGTGACCGCCGAAGCTGTGCGGCAGCGACGGACGATCTTCACCAATTATGTGCAACCGGAGCGCTTCCCGCTAGCCAAGGAGTTCGGCGCGCTCTCCCTCTTAGCCGCGCCGCTGGTGGTCTCCAACGAAGTGGTCGGCGCGGCAACCTTTCTGCACGATTCCGACGCCAGTTTTTTCAACGAAGATCTGGCGGCGAAGGCCACGATCCTGGCCGGCCAGCTGGGCAGTCTGCTGGAATCAGCGCGTTTGAGCGAGGCGTCGCGCGAAGAATATCGCCGCGCCGAGATACTGGCTGACGTCGCCCACGCTCTTCACGGCACGCCGGATGTTGCGGCCGTAATCGAAGCGCTGGCAGATCGTCTGCGTCTTCTGCTGCGCAGCCGGCTGGTTTGTGTTTTGCTCAAGCGCGAGGGCCCTTTTGAATTGCGCGCAGTATCGGCCGAGACGCCGCAACTGGCGACAGCAGCGCGGGCTCGACATGACCGGCAGACTCTGCGGTTTGCTGCCGATCTGGCACAGCGGGCAGTCACGGCGGGAGAGTCCATTACTCTATCCGTCGGCGGGGATGTGCATTCGCTGGGCAATCTGGTTTCTCCTGGAATGCTGATTGCCGCTCCGCTCCGCACCTCGCGCACCCAGGGCGCGATCCTTGTCTACCCGCGGCAGGATGGGGTTTTCACCGCGGAAGAAAAGGCGTTAGTCTCTGCCATCGCCGGATTCGGCGCCGTCGCGGTGGCGCATGCCGAACTCTACGCTACCGCTCATGCCCAGGCGCACGAACTACATCAGTTGCTCGAAATCTCTTCTGCATTAAGTTCCAGCGCCGGGCTGGAAGCTTTTCTTCAAGCCTTCGTGGTTCACGCCGCGGATTTTCTGGGCTACGGGCGTTGCGTCATCGCACTGCTGGAAGATGACCGGTTTCAGGTCCGTTATTCGGTCGAAAGAGGCAAGGCACGGAACACCGAAGCGCTCTTCCCCGAAGGCGTGGCGACTCGAGCGCTGCGCGCCAAAGAAGTTTTCTGGACCGACGAGGCCAAACACATCCCCGGCGTCAACCTTGATGTGGTGAATCAGTATCAGGTGCACCAGTTTCTCGCCGTGCCGTTGCTGGGAGGTACCGGGCAAGTCCTGGGAATGTTCGGTGTACTCGACCGCCTGGACGGCACCGGTATTTCTCAGGAAGATATTCGCCGCGCCCGCGCGCTTTCGAATCAGGCCGCGGTGGTGCTCGAAGTTGCGCGCAATCTGCACCTGTCGGAGCAGCACCGGCGGCGTGCCGAAGCGTTGATTGAACTGGCAAGGGAAATTGACGGCGCTTTGCGCCTGCCCGAGTTTGCCCGCAAGTTCGTCAGCCGGGCCGCCGGTCTTAGCGGCTCCAGCGCCGGCTTGCTCGCCGTACTGCAGGAGGGACGTTTTCAACTGGCGGCCCTGAATCCTTCGCCAGAAATATCCGACGGCAAGATCGAAAAGCCCGCATCTTCGGATCCCGAAAATCTGGTGCTGACTGAACCGGCTTCGTCGCTGAACGATGCCGCGGAGGAGCGCAGCTCGGAGCCCAACGCTGAGCGCAACAGAGATCAAAGCAGAGACCACGTCATCGATCGTGCGCTGGATCGAGTTCTCGCGCCGGCGCTCGTGGATTTCGCAGCGCACCACGCGGAGGCTGTCGTTTCCGGCGCAGCCGAAGACCTGCTGGGCAAAGACAGTGCAACTGCTCTGGGCTGGACCGATTGCACTGTGGTGCGCCTGGCCAGCGCCAGCGGAGAATTATCGGCGCTGCTATGCCTCACCGGGCGCGGCCGTTCTCTCGACCGCGAAGACCGCATCTTTCTGGAAACGCTGGCCAACCACGGAGCGATGGCTCTCGAGAACGCGCGTCTTTTCACCCGCATCGAGCAGGCCAACCGGCACTGGATCGCGATCTTCGATGCCATCACCGATTTCATCGTAGTGCACGATCAGTCCGACAAAGTTCTACGGGTAAATCGGTCGCTGGCCGCGATGATCGGCCTGCCGCCGGCGGAGTTGGTCGGCGTCGACATGCGAGCCTTGCTGGCCCTGACCAGCGACGTTGCACCATACTCCTGCCCGTTCTGCCGGGCCATGGCCGACGATTCGGATGAGTTCGTGCATCCCGTCTTCGATCGGACTTATCTGGTCTCGACCTCTCGGACCCAGGGTCCATCCGACGAAGGCCTGCAAACCATTCATGTCTTGAAAGATATTTCGGACCGGCGCGAGGCCGAACGGCGTTACCGCGAACTATTCGACAACATTCAGGAAGGCCTCTTCTTCAGCACTCCCGGCGGGCGCTTTGTAGAAGTAAATGACGCTATGGTCCGTATGTTGGGATACGCCAGCCGCGAAGAATTGCTGCAAATCGACATTCCGACGCAGCTTTATTCTTCGCCTCTGCAGGGTACGCGCCAGTCTGAAGAGATGATGCGCGAAGGCCACCTGCGAAACTTCGAGACCACACTGCGCTGCAAAGATGGAACGCCTATTCACGTTCTCATCAACGCCTTCGGCCTGTATGACAGTCAGGGAAATTTGCAGCAGATTCGCGGCCTGATGCTTGATGTCACCGGGCTGCGCACTTACCAGTCAGAACTGCATCGCGAGCGTGATTTCTCCGGCAAGATTCTCAGCAACACGCAGAGCCTGATCCTGGTCGCCGACACAGCCGGACTGGTCAGCTATGCCAACCGCCGCTGGTATGACGCGGGATTCGAGCAACGCGAACTGGTGGGACGTCCTCTGCTGGAGTTAGCAGCGCCGGGATTCGTCCGCTCCCTGGCCGGCGCGCTGCAGAATACGCTGGACGGCCAGCAGGTCGACAATCTTGAGTTGGAGGTCATGCGCAGTACCGGCGCGGCGGGAAAATTCTCGGCCAATCTGAGTCCCATGCGCGATGAGCAGGGAAACATCACCAGCATCGTCGTGGTCTTGACCGACATTACCGACTCCGCAATTTTGCGCGACAAGTTGGTGCATGCGGAAAAGATGGCCGCAGTCGGGCAATTGGTCGCCGGAGTGGCGCATGAGGTCAACAATCCGCTGACCGCGATTCTCGGATTTGCCGACCTGCTGATGGGGAATCCCGATTTGCCCGAGACTGCCCGCAAGGATTTGCGCGTCATTCTGCAGGAAGCCCAGCGCACCAAGCAGATCGTGCAGAACCTTCTCAGCTTCGCCCGCCAGATGCCACCGGAGCGGAATGCCGTGCAATTGAATTCGATTCTGCGCCGCACCGTGCAACTGCGCTCCTACGACTTCGCCAGCCACGGCGTAGACATTCGCGAGCACCTCGACGAGGACTTACCCGACGTCATGGGTGATGCCCATCAGTTGCAGCAGGTATTTCTCAACATTCTGAACAACGCGTATGACGCTGTGCACGAAATCGGTCGTCCAGCGCGCATCGAAATCATGTCCACCAAAGCCGGGGACGCCGTCGAAGTTTCATTCCGCGACAACGGAGACGGCATCGTCGATCCCGGCAAGATTTTCGACCCGTTCTTTACCACGAAAGAGATCGGCAAAGGTACCGGCCTCGGTCTGAGCATCTGTTACGGCATCGTGAAAGAGCACGGAGGCGAGATTCTCTGCCACAACAATTTTGGCGGGCAGGGCGCGACCTTTATTGTCCGCTTGCCCGCGTCGTCGCATAACGCTTCCTTAAGCGTAGCCGCTGGAGTGATACCACAATGAGCCTTCCCGCTATGACACCCTCTCTGCTTCCCGTGCTGCTGATCGAGGACGAACCCGCCGTCATGGCGTATGTTCGCGCCGCCCTGGAGCGCAGCGGATATCCCGTGGTCTGTTGCGAATCTGGCGCGGATGCTCTCCGCCTGCTCGAAAGCGAAACTTTTCTCGGAGTTGTTTCCGACATGCGTACGCCCGGTGGCGTCGACGGTGGCCAGGTCTATGCCTGGCTGGTCAGCCATCGCCCGGAAATGGCTTCGCGTCTGGTCTTCATTACCGGCGACATCGCCAACGAAGAAACCGTCGCTACTCTTCGCGAGACCGGCGCTCCATGCGTGGAGAAACCTTTCCGCGTGCAGCAATTTATCGATGTCATCTCGCAAACCATGGGGAAGGCCCAGTGACCACGGTTGTAAATAAAGAGAATTTCCGCATCCGCCTGCTGGTCGTCGACGACGAACAGAGCATCCGTAAACTCTGCGTGACGGTCGGCGAGGCGCTGGGCTTTGACTGCCTCGAAGCCGAAAGCGGAGACTCCGCCCTGGCTCTGCTCGAAGAGCAGCCCGCTCACATGGTCCTCACCGATCTGGTAATGCCTCACATGTCAGGCTTGGAGTTTCTGGAGAAGGTCAAGAAGCTCCTGCCGCGCAGCGAAGTCGCGCTCATGACCGGACACGGTTCCATCGAAACCGCCGTGCAGGCAATGAAGCTGGGCGCGTACGACTACATCACCAAGCCATTTTCTCCGCTCGAGGAGTTGCGTTTGTTCCTGCGCCGCATGGCGGAGAAGATCCGCTTGGTGGAAGAGAACGAATTTCTGCGCCAGCGCATGGACTCCGAGACTGCGGTTCACGGGATCGTGGGATCGTCAGCGCGCATTCAGGAGGTTCTGCGCATGGTTTCGCGCCTGAAAGACACGCGCACCCCGGTTCTGATCTACGGCGAAAGTGGAACAGGGAAGGAGTTGGTGGCGCGCGCCATGCACTTCCGCGGAGCCTTCGGCAACCGCCCTTTTGTCGCCGTCGACTGCGGATCGCTGGTCCCGACGCTGATCGAAAGCGAACTGTTCGGCTACGAAAAGGGCGCCTTCACCGGCGCATTGAAATCGAAGCAGGGACTATTCCAGGCCGCCGACGGAGGAACGATCTTCCTCGATGAAGTCGGCGAATTGCCGCTCGAACTGCAGGCCAAACTGCTGCGCGTGTTGCAGGAGAAAGAAGTGCGCCCGGTCGGCAGCAACCAGCGCATCAAGGTCGACGTCCGGGTGATCGCCGCCACTAACCGCGATCTGGAGGCCGCGTACAAAACCGGAGGCTTCCGCAAAGATCTTTATTTTCGGCTCAACGTTGTCACGCTGCATGTGCCGGCCCTGCGCGAGCGCCGCAGTGACAGCGCCATGCTGGTGCACTGGTTTCTGGAGCGTTACGCTCCGGGCTCGGGAATGCAGGTCTCTGGCTCGGCCATGAAAGCCCTGATGCAATACGACTGGCCAGGAAACGTGCGCGAATTGGAAAACTGCATCGAGCGCGCCGTCGCGCTGGGCAACGGACGCATCATCGATCTCGGCGATCTTCCTCCCGCGATTGCCACCGGTTCGGGAAATGCAGGCGTGCCGGTCCCCGCCTCAGGACGGGCGACAGCGTTTGATCCCGATCTCGCCGCCGCCATGGGTGTTCCGGATTCGCCGCAGTCTTCCACACCAACCACGGATCTCGAGGACATCGAGCGGGCAACCATCCAGCGCGTATTCGAGCAGGTAAAAGGCGATAAAGCTCTGGCCGGACGTATGCTCGGCATCAGCCGCGCGACGCTCTACCGCAAGCTGAAACGCTACAACATCAGTGGCGCCGCGGGAGAGTCGAGCCACACGTTGCAGTGACGACGAGAATCGATTTGCTGTCCGCCCCTAATTACACGGAAAATTTCGGATCGCCTTCCAGAATCTGCATGTCAAGCTTTGGCGCTTCGCCGCTTTTCCAAAGGGCGGTTCGAAATCTGACGCGATAACGGAGAGCGCCTCCGTCCGGACGGTCGCTGCGCTCGATCGGCCGGGGAATGCACACGAACTCCGTCTCGAGGAATTCGCTGGTAGCGTGAACCACCGAATAGCCGTGGCCTCCCATGTCGACAAACGACAGATGCGGCGAGAGTTCAGGATTCGACAGCGCCCGCGCCTTCGTCACGTCTCCGCTCGTTAGATATTCGAAGCACGACCGCACTCCGCGATGCAGCAGCAGGTTCAGCATCGGTTGCGGAGTGTGATCATTCGGCCCCTGTCCGACATAAAGAGATCGCAGCGGATGGTCTTTCGGCAAGGCATGTTCCAGCGCTTCGACCACCCCCGGGGCCGAGATCGAACCGGTCACAAACGCGATGCCCACGGGCACAAAAGGTTTAGGTGGCAGGGTTTTCGCTGCCAGTCCCGCCCAGAAGCTGTGGCGGTCCCCTGCGATCGTGGCGAAGCCGGTGATGCCGTGGGCATGGACGAAGTCATAAATCTCGCCGCGCTCTGCATACGCACTGCCGTGATCCCCTTGCGGTGAGATGGCGTAACCGCTCACAGGCCATGGCTTCGCCGTTCCCTGAGGCAGGTTTTGCAGATCGGTACGCATATCAAGCGTGGCGGTGGTGTTGCCCCAAATCTTCCAGGTCGCTTGTGAACTACGCAGCCTCTCCAGAAACCAGGTCTTCTGTTCAGCGCCAAGAATCGTCTGCGCGGGCCTGTCTTTGCAGAAGTTCGCTATCTCGACACTTCCGAATCGGATTGTCGCCGGAGGCTGGCCACCGTTGTAAGTCCGGCCTGCGTCCAGAATTTCCATCGCCTCTTCCGGCATGAACTCAGGGAAGTTATCGCTCGAAAGCGGTCCTGCCTCGGGCTGATCGGTAGGTTCTTCGGATCGATAGGTGCGCTGGTCGGTAACAATCAACTCGACATTCCGTCCCCAGCGCAATGCGCGGTAGCCCTTCAGGCTGCCGATCGCGGCAAGATTGTTGGGCTCCTGCCCGAGGCCATGCTCGTCAAAACGAGTTACGGGAGCATCCACCACCTGCGGAGGATCGAAGCGATCGAGTGAAGGTCCGCTTGGTTTCGTGATCCTCGCCGGCTGGTATTCGAAGAACGCCTGATTCGCCGCCACTTTGCGCGTCTGCGCCGGCAGATTCTTCCCGCCAAACCTTTGCAGGGATTGCCAACCCAGCCAGCTGAACTCGTGGTTATCCCACATGTTGACGAAGGGCCAGCGGGCGCGCGCGTCCTGCAGGTCAGGATCACTCAGATACGCGCGATACACCGCGCGATAATCTTCGACCGTGGTTGGAATGTGAAAGTCGCGAATCTTCTCACCATGCGGATAGCGCACGAGATCCCGTATGCGGCGGTCATACATGCCCTGAGGCCGGTCTTCCGGATACCAGACGATTTCATAGATGAAGTCGCCGAGGTGCAGGACGAAGCCGATGCGGTCCGCTTCCGGTGCCTGTTCATCTTCGAAGATCATCTTGCGGTAGGAATTCTGTGCCCCGTCGTTCGCGTTCTGGCAACTCACAAAAACAAAACGAACGGGCCTTGGATCGTCCACCGCTGGCGCGGTGATGGTTCGGCCCATGCGGCTGCCGTAGCCGTCCGGATCCGTGAATCGGTACCAATACACGCGGCTCGGCTTCAAGCCGCCCACCAGCACACGGCATGTCCAGTCGGATGCCGCCGAAACTGGAGTCGCAGCCGTCGCCACCACGTGAGCGAACGACTCATCCTCGGCGACCTCGACGGTCAGCTTTAAGGCATCCGACTTCAGAGTTGGACCTTCACCGGACGGCGCCCGGCGTGTCCACAGCAGCACGCTATTGCTGTCGGGATCTCCCGAGGCAACTCCCTCCGGGAAAAGATCGCGGCGTTCACGCCACGCAATCCGTGATTTTTCGCCAAACGGACTGCCCCAGGCCGCCGTGGCGCCCATGGCAGCTGCCATTCCAAGAAAAGCGCGGCGTGTAATGGTCGACATCTCTGCTAATCCCTTCCGACTCAAAATGCACAACGGCAAAAGTCTACGCCAGTCTTGGGGGCGAAACGTCAGGCTCACACTTTCTCCTTGCCGCCGATGGCAGGCCACTGATTTGAGACTGGCATCTCATCCTGAGACACGAAAGCCAGAGGTATTCGTTCGATACCGCGTGAAACTGCGCTAACTCGTTGAAAATGCAATCCCCTAGGTGCTAGTCCTTCCGTGCAATGCTTTGGCTGCCGCGTTGCAATTTACTGGTGGAACCGCGGAACCGGCTCCCCAATTGCTTTTCCTAACCGGGAAGAGGGGGAGCCCTGACCGCATTTCGGCCGGCCAGTTAACAGACCGACGAGATCTACGGAAGAGATCGACGGACAAGATCGACCAGAAAAGATCGACCACTCAAGTCAGGGTACTGGGAGACTATTCATCGCTTGGCGCATCAAGCCACAGCCACGGGTCGCAGCGCGCAGAACACCAGCCGGGTGGCGGGGTTGGCCCGTTTTTTCCCGGAGGCTTCGCCCGTGCGGATTCCGGTTCAGCTGGCGCGCATTCACGACCCCGAAGATCCCGCCGCCGCACGCTTCAGCGAAAGCACGGTCATTGAATTCGGAACTCCCCGCGAAGTTCTTTTTGCCTGCGGAGTGGCCCTGGAATTTGCCGACAAAGTTCGCCTGCGCACCGCCGACGGTTCGCTCGACATTGAAGCCTCAGTGGTCGCCGTGCAGTATCACCCCAGCCAGACCATCGTAGCCGCGCGTTTTTCAAAAGACGTGCCCAACTGGATCGTGAAATCATGACGCCGCCAACAGAACCTACTCCAATTCCAGAGAAAGATCCTGCCGCCCAGTGGAATACGGCCCGCCGGCTGTATCCCATTTACTTCGAACTCGCCCGCGAGTTCGTCATCGACGTCCAGCCTTGCGCCGACCTCGAAGCCGGGGTCGAGACTCCGGGCAAAGAGGCCCTGGATCAGGCCAACCACTGGATCGACCAACTTGACGACCGTGTGCAGGTGCATCAGCTGCGCCAGTTTCTGCAAACCAGTTCGCTGGTGAGTCCGGAAGGGCTTCTCGATTTGCTGCAGCATTTCCTGGCGAAAACGGCCAAGTCTGAGGCGATCCGCGACAAGATTGATTTTCTGTTGGTGCAGTACTTCAGCCAGCTCGCACCCACCGGCCTGGTAGATGCCGAAGTCGATCTCGGCTATGCGGCGCAGTCGCTGCAGCCTCTGCTCGGCCAGGTCGAACTCAAGGCTCCGGTATGGCTGAACGCTCTCGACCGCGTGCTGGAATCGGCACGCCGCTGCCGCACCCTCGATGAGCTTCTCCACGGTGGAATTCTCGAGCAGGGGCGCAAGGCCAAGACCCAAGCTGGAGACTTATTCTTTCTGCCGGTTGCCCTGGTTGCGTTCACCCGCTTTGGATATCTCATGCGCCGGGTGTTCTTTCGGCTGATGCTGGGCGATCTGAACACCATTCTCGACGGCCTGACTGAACTCGAAGACAAGGGAGTGCAGACCATCGATTGCCGGCGCGCTCAGTTTTCCGCGCAGGAACCCATCATCCGCCTGCGCATGATTTGCCAGTCATGGAAGGTGATGTTCCAAGCCGAATATTCCTCGGGTCAGCCCTTGCGCATGCTGGTCGATCTGCGCGCCTCGGTCGAATATGCGCTGGGCAAAGGCAAGGGCGAGCCCGAAGTCAAAGCCAAGCCGGCAGCCGCTCCGACCGGTGCAGCGATCGGGACTAAGCCCGCAGCAGCCATCAGGCCGGCTGCCACGGCAAAGGCACCTGCAGTGGCAGGAATGGCGAAGCCTCCCGCTACCTCAAAACCAGCCGTCAAGGCTGCTGGTCCTCCAGCCGCCGTTGCGAAGGTCGCGGTTAAGCCGGCTGAAAAACCAAAAGTCAAAGCGGCTGCTGCTGCCGCCGAGGATGCTCCTGAATTTGAGGTCTCCGGTACGCCAGGTTGGGATGCGGACCCGGACCCGCACCCTGGCAGCAAGAGCTAACAACTAGCAAGAGCTAACAACTGAAGAACGAGAAGCTGCTAGGAAAGAAAGTTTACGAGTGGATACTCCAACCGTACTGATCATCTCGGACGACGCCGATTTTTCGCGCAGCGTCACGGCCCGCTGGCAGATGGAGCGCAACGTTCCCACGTTCACGCTCCTGAGCGGAGAGCTGTGGCCCCGGTTTGCGGTCGACTCCTTCGATGTGGCCATTGTCGGCGACCTGCGCCGCGACCTGCTTTCGGTCGTTCTTGAGCCCCTGCATTCCACCGGACAGCCCATTTTTTGCGTCTGCCGTGACGCCGCGACCGCGCAACTGATGCGGGAACGCTGGCCGCGGATCGCTCTGTTGCGCCCGAGCGAGCATTGGCTTGAAACGCTGGTTCTGTCGGCTAATGAGGCCGTACACCGTTCGCGATCCGAGACTCGTGCCCGCGCCGCAGAGATTGCATGCGCCAGCCTAGAGCGGCAGGCGACCTTGGGCCGCTACATGGTCGAGATGCGGCACAACCTCAACAACGCGTTGACCACAGTGCTGGGAAACTCGGACCTGTTGCTGCTGGAGCCGGGCAGCCATTCCGCCCAGACCCGGGGCCAGATCGAGACCATTCGCAGTATGACGCTTCGTATCCACGAGATCATGCAACGCTTCTCGTCACTGGAAAAAGAAATGAACGTGGTGGCACAGCAGGCTGAAAGAGATTCAGGCAAATCGTATGCGGCCGTGGCCGCCGGCGATTAGCAGTTTCAAAACTGATCCTCCCCCCGCACCAACCGGTGTTCGTGGCCGGATGCACGACCGTTGCAGCATCCCCTCGCGGGCGAAGGATCTATGCATAAATTAATGGCAGGCGTCACCATTCTCGAGCACGAACTCTCGGAGCTGCGCCTGCTGGTCGAGCGCCAGTCGGGAATTCTGCTCGACTGTCCGAACAGCGCACTGGCCGCACATGTTGCGGAATATCTCGAAACCGAGGAACTGGATTCCGCTGCCGCGCTGCTGAATCGTTTGCGCGCCTCGGATCTGGACCCTGTGCTGCTGCCCCAGTTTCTGGACGGCATACTCAACGTCAACACCGGATTCTTCCGGCACCCGGGCGCGATGGCGGCGCTGGCGCGGCACGTGGTTCCACAGCTTTACGCGCGCAAAAGTGACGATGGCCCCTGCGCGCTGCGCATCTGGAGCGCCGGCTGCGCCACGGGAGAAGAAGCATATTCGATCGCAATGGCGCTGTGCGACGCCCTGCCCAACGCGAACGGTAACGGCACGGGCAACGGCTCAAATAACGGCTCGAGTAACGGGAATGGCAGTGGTAAAGACGCAAAAGAGAAAAACGCGGCGAGCCGGAACGGCGGCATTGAGAGCGCCGGTCCGTTGACAGGCGCAGTGGGAACGAAGGACTGGTCGATTCACATTGTCGGAACCGACTTGCTGCCCTCCGCGATTGAAGTTGCCGAGCGCGGATTGTATCCGCAGTCCGCGCTGATGGGCTTGCCTCCAGCCAGCATCCGCGCCTGTTTCTCCAAGATTGGAAATGCAAACACAGCGCAGAATGGCGGTTCCGGGGAATCGCAGAACGGGGCAGGGAACGGCGGTTCAAACGGAGGGCCAAGCGTGGGTTTAAATGGCGGTGGTCCGAACGCAGGCGCGCACCTGCTGGTCAAACCGCGGTTGCGCAGCCTGATCACGTTCAACACCATGAACCTGACCAAGCCGGTCTACATTGGCCGCTTCGACTGCATCTTCTGCATGGACGTGATGCCTCACCTCTCGCGAGCCCAGCGCATGGCTCTGCTCGAGCGCCTGCACCTCTATCTCGAGCCTGGTGGATATCTCTTCCTCAGCCAGACCGAAAAGCTAAGCATCCAGACTCTCAACTTCCGCCAGGAAACCTTCGACGGCTATACCGTTCACCGCAAGCCGCTAGCGGCCAGCGCAGCGTACGGAAGGTAGCGCCCCGAGCCATGTGGGGACGGACGCATCGCCCGTCCACCCGGGCAAAGCCCGGCAGCCGTGGCACTGCGCGTCCAGTCTTGAACCCTTGACCTCTCCTGAAGCAATTGACTACGACATTGTCTAAATTGTCTATTACGTCTATACTGGACAGATGAAGGTCGTATCGGCCACCGACGCAAAGCAGCGCTTTGCTGCCGTCATCGATGCTGCCCAGCGTGAGCCAGTTCGGATCCGCCGCCAGAACCGCGACGTCGCGGTAATCATGTCAGCCGAAGAATATGACCGTATTCGTCAAGTCAACGTCGCTGAGCTCCTGCGAACCATGGACCGCATCAGTGCACAGGCCGCTGCCAACGGAATGACTGAGGAAATTCTCGCTGACATCCTGAAAGACTAAGGACGAAAGACTGATGCGCTGCGTCGTCGACACCAACGTGATCGTCAGCGCCTCCGTGCTCGCACTCTCCGTCCCACGTCAGGCTGTGGAGAAAGTACTGCGCCACGGTGTCCTGCTTTTTTCTGATTTCACGATGGATGAACTGAAGAACGTTCTATTCCGCTCAAAGTTTGATCGGTACGTGAGCCGGGAGGATCGAGCTCTCTTTCTTGCGCAGTTGAGCGTTAGGGCCGAACCCGTCTCCAGCATTCAAGTTGTGCGCGAATGCCGCGACCCGAAGGATGACAAATTCCTGGAAGCTGCTCTGAACGGCAGGGCAGATTTCATCATTACCGGCGATCCGGATTTGTTGGTGCTGCATCCGTGGCGCGGGATTGGCATTCAATCGCCGGCGAACTTTCTGCGGTGTGGCTCACTCGATAAGGCTTAAAAATATGCGGGGTTTAGTTGCGGGAGGATCTCATGCGCAGAGTCGATGACCCGGTTACGCGAACAGAAACTCCTTAGTCCTCAGCTCCTTGATAACGTCCCTCAGTTTCGCCGCCTTCTCGAACTCAAACTGCTTCGCGGCCTCGCGCATATCGCTTTCCAGTTTCCCGATGTATTCATTCACGTCGTGCTGCGACTTGAACTCCGGCAACCCTTCCGATTCCCCGGCGGTTAAATCCGCGTAATCGGCGGCCACAATCCCGGCCAGCGTCATGTCCAGAGGACGGATGATCGACTCCGGTGTGATCCCGTTTTCTTCGTTGTAAGCGGTCTGAATCGCGCGGCGGCGCAGAGTCTCGTCCATGGCGCGCTTCATCGAGTCGGTCATGCGATCGGCATACAGAATCGCGCGTCCGTTCAGATGCCGCGCGCAGCGCCCGATGGTCTGAATCAGCGACCCAGCGGACCGCAGGAATCCTTCTTTGTCGGCGTCGAGAATCGCGACCAGAGAAACCTCCGGCAGATCCAATCCCTCGCGCAGCAGATTGATTCCAATCAATACATCGAACTCGCCCTTGCGCAGATCGCGCAGAATTTTTACGCGTTCGAGCGTCTCGATCTCCGAGTGCATGTAGCGGCACTTCACGCCGACCTCGGCGTAATACTCGGCCAGATCCTCCGACATGCGCTTGGTCAGAGTGGTCACCAGCACGCGCTGACCGATCTCGACGCGCCTGCGAATCTCGTGCAGCAGATCGTCAATCTGTCCTTTGACCGGACGCACCTCAACCTCAGGGTCGATCAATCCCGTCGGGCGAATAATCTGTTCGACTACCACGCCCGCTGATTTTGTAAGTTCATACGGCCCCGGCGTCGCAGAAACGTAAACCAGCTGGTTGGTGCGATGATCGAACTCGTCGAACGTCAGCGGCCGGTTATCCAGCGCCGACGGCATGCGAAATCCGTATTCGACCAGTACCTCTTTGCGCGAGCGGTCACCGGCGTACATGCCACGCACCTGCGGCACCGTCTGGTGCGACTCGTCGATGAACAACAGGTAATCACGCGGAAAATAATCCAGCAGCGTCGGTGGAGGCTCGCCCGGCAGCCGCCCCGTAAAATGCCGCGAATAATTCTCGATGCCATGGCAGTAGCCCATGGCCTTGATCATCTCCAGATCGAACATCGTCCGCTGATGAATGCGCTGCGACTCGACCAGCCGCCCCTGCTTCTCGAGTTCCACTTCCCACCACGCCAGCTCTTTTTTGATCGAATCGACGGCCGATGCGCGCGTTTCTTCTTTCATCACATAATGGGTCTTGGGATAAATCGGCAACCGCATATATTTCTGCTTCACGGTCCCAAACAGCGGGTCAATCTGCGTCAGCGATTCGATCTGGTCTCCCCACAACTCGATGCGGTACGCCATGTCGTCGTAAGTGGGGAAGACTTCAATGACGTCGCCGCGCACGCGAAATGTCCCTCGGCGAAAGTCACCGTTGGTGCGCTCGTAGAGAATGTCGACGAGCTTGCGCGTGATGTCTTCGCGCTTGATCTTCTGGCCCTTTTCCAGAAACAGCATCATTCCGTAATAGGCCTCCGGGGAGCCCAGGCCGTAAATGCAGCTCACCGAAGAAACAATCAGTACATCGCGCCGCTCAAATAACGACCGAGTCGCCGAAAGCCGCAGCTTGTCGAGTTCGTCATTGATGGTCGACTCTTTCTCAATGTAGAGATCGGCCGCCGGAACATAAGCCTCGGGCTGGTAGTAGTCGTAGTAAGACACAAAATATTCGACCGCATTGTGCGGAAAGAAATTCTTGAATTCGTGATAAAGCTGTGCCGCTAAAGTCTTGTTATGAGCCATCACCAGCGTCGGCCGGTTCGTAGCCTCAATCACCTTGGCCATGGTGAATGTCTTGCCCGATCCCGTAACACCCAGCAAAACCTGATGCTGCTCGCGATCGAACACACCACGGGTAAGCGCCTGAATCGCCGACGCCTGATCGCCTTGCGGTTTGTAACTGGATACGAGTTTGAAGTCCATTGAAAACAGCTTCTAGCTTTGAGCTGCTAGCTCTTGGCTTGAACATTAAATCGAATTGAGGGCAATTCCTGTCCTCAATGAAATCGGTCTATATGGGGACGCCGCCCCTTCGATTTCGCTCAGGGCCGGCCCTCGGCTGTCTGGCCGGGTAAGCCCGGCGGGATTTCGCCAGCAGGGCTACAGAAGCCAATTTCGCCGACAGAGAATCTTTCTATTATAACGCTGGAGAAAACGAGGAAGTCTCATGCGGGTCCGCTGCAAAGAGTTCTACAACTCCGCCAGCACCCGGTGCACCAGCGACACCGAGATCGCGCCTTCGCCCACCGCCGACGCCACCCGCTTCACGCTGCCGGAGCGAATGTCGCCCACGGCGAAGACTCCCGGCAGGCTGGTCTCGAGCATCAGGGGAACACGGGGCAGCGACCACGTCGGTCCAGATGAAACATGATCGAGATCGCGTCCCGTAAGAATGAATCCCTTGTCGTCGAGGGCAAGACAGCCCTGCAGCCACTTCGTTCGCGGTGACGCCCCGGTCATGATGAACAAATGGCGAATGTCGTGTGTCGACTCCGCGCCCGTGTTTTTATCTTTCCAGGTGACGCGCTCGAGTTGTGTACTTCCTTCCAATCCGGTGATCTCGGTGCAGTAGTGCATCTCGATCGAAGGGTTTTCTTCGATCCTCTGAATCAGATACCGGGACATAGCTTCCGCCAACTGACTTGCGCGCACCAGCATGTATACCTTGCGAGCGGTTCGCGAGAGAAACACGGCAGCCTGTCCCGCGGAGTTCCCGCCGCCTATTACGATGACGTCTTCCTCGGTGCACATCTGCGACTCGATAAACGTAGCTCCGTAATAAACCCCTAGCCCCTCGAACTGCTTCAGATTGGCGATGTGCGGTTTGTTGTAGCGCGCGCCGCTGGCCAACACGATCGCCCGCGCAGGGATGGATCGTCCGTCATCGAGTACGACTTCATACGGACGCTGATCGCATTTCAGCCGCGTCACGCTGGATGCAACCATCATCTTGGCGCCGAACTTCTGCGCCTGCGTCATCGCTCGCGCCGTGAGTTCGAGTCCAGAGACGCCCATCGGGAAACCGAGATAGTTTTCAATCCTCGAACTGGAGCCTGCCTGTCCGCCCGGAGCCTCGGTCTCGATGACTAGCGCGTCGAGTCCTTCGGAAGCCGCGTAGACAGCGGCCGCCAGCCCGGCGGGACCAGCGCCCACAATCACCAGATCGCGCACTTGCGACGCTTCGATGCTGAGATTAAGTCCCAGGCACTTCGCGAGTTCCTGCGGAGACGGATTCCGCAACACCGTTTGCCCGTTACAGATCACGACCGGAATCTGATCCGGCGTCACAGCAAACTGATCGAGCAGCTTTTGGGCGCTTTTCTCCGTGTCCAGGTCGACGTAGGTATGCGGATGCCCGTTACGCGTTAGAAACTCGCGCAGGCGCAGCGTATTTGCCGAGTGCCGCGAGCCCATGAGAATGACATTGCCGCGCCCGCTTGAAAGCAGCAATACACGCCGCAGGATGAATGCCCGCATCAATATCTCGTTGAGTTCCGCGTCGCGCCCCACCAGCGCGAGGAAGTCCGGGGAATTGAGTTCCAGGAAATCTCCCTCGGCCGTGACCCGCCCGCGAACCAGCGCGCCCCGGCCCGAAATCATGCTCATCTCGCCCGTGAACTCCCCCGGCGCGTGGGTTACGATCAGGCGCTCACTATTGACGTCGAGCTGGATGATCTCCATGGCTCCGCTTAACAGGACAAAGAACGGAACGTTACCGTCGCCCGGTTCGAACAGGATTTCGCCCACTTCGACCTTTCGCACCTTGCCGAATGGCCGCATACGATCGATCTGAGCAGAAGTGAGGTGCGGGAAGGCATGTTCGAGATCAACGGCGGGATACGGAGAGACAGGCGTCGTAGACATGGATTCACTCTCAAGCGTCACTGGACGAGTAAGTAGTAGATGAAGCAAACGTCATATTGGCTTCATCTTCTGCCTGCGAATACAACGCCCAGACGGAGGAACATTCTTCTTAGCGTCCTCGGCGGCTGTTCTTAGCGAACTTTGCGATAAAAGCTCTTGACCGCGAAGCTCGCCAAGAACAGCCGCGAAGTTCGCCAAGAAAATCATCGCCCCTTAGAAGGCGATGCCGCCCGGTTAGCCCACTGCCGGACGCAGATCCGCTTTCTTCGTCGTGATAACGAGTTTGGTTGCGGGCAGCTTCGGCGGTGGCCAGTCTTCCGTGTAGGCCTCGATCGTAATCGTGCCCGGCGTGCGTGTGGATTGCACAATCACCTGTGCCAGACCGCTGAAGACGCTGCGCCGGAGTTCTTTGTCCGACTCCTGGCAGTTGGGATCGCCGTTGCCCACGCCGATCACCGCGCCTTCGCCCGTGACTTTGAACGCGATCATGTTATCCGCTGTCGGAATGGCGCGGCCCTCTTTGTCGAGTACCTCGACCCGCAGGATGAAAACATCCTCGCCATCGGCGTTGATTTCGGTGCGATCGGGAGTCAGTTTGATCGACTCCGGTTTGCCTGTGGTCTCGCGCTTTTCGACCAGCACGACCTTGCCATTCTTCGTGCCGCGCGCTTCGAGCACCCCGGGTTCGTATTTCACTTTCCACTCGAGGTGTGTAAGCGGTTGCACTTTCTGTGAGCCCTGACTCTTGCCGTTCAGAAAAACTTCGACCGAGTCGACGTTCGAATGCACCCAGACGGAGATCGGTTCGCCCAGCCGCTCGTCCCAGTTCCAGTGCGGAAACAGATGCAGCATCGGCTCCGCGCCCCACCACGCTTTGTAGTAATAAAAATTGTCTTTCGGAAATCCACACATGTCGACGATGCCGAACTGAGAATTGATCGACGGCCAGCCGTAAGGCGTCGGTTCGCCGCGGTAGTCGAATCCAGTCCAGGCAAAGCCGCCGGAGAGCCATTCGCGCGCAGCATAGAACTTCCACCATTCCTCCGCCAGCTCCGCCCACTCCGGATGATTCGCGTCATACGCGCTTAACCAGTTGCGCAGTTTGTCGGTGGAATAAATCCCGCGCGTCGCCACCGTGCTCGCCGTTTCCGAACCGACGGACGGTTTTTTCGGATGCGCCTTATGCCATTCGTCAGGTACCTTCAGGTTGTAGTTAAATCCCATGACATCGAGCGCGTCGGGAAAATGCGTGTCGAAGCTGCCATTCACCGCCGACGTGCAAAGGCGCGTGGGATCGAGTTCGTGCGTGCGCATCACCATGTCCGCGATCACCAGCGGGCCCTGTTCTCGACTCTGTAGCACCCACTCTTCGTTGCCCATCGACCACAAGATCACCGCCGGCGAATTGCGGTAACGCTTGATCATCAACTCCAGCTGCGCCATACCCTCGTCATTGGAACTCATCAAGCGCGTTTCGCACATCATCATCATGCCCAGCCGGTCGCAGGCCTCGACCCACTCCGGCGTCGGCATATTGTGCGAAGTGCGCACGGCATTGCCGCCCATATCTTTCAACACTCCGATGCGGTACCACTGCAATCGGTCGGGCAGCGCGGCCCCCACTCCCGCGTGATCCTGATGGTTGCATGTGCCTTTAATCTTGACCGACTTGCCGTTCAGAAAAAATCCTTTGTCGGCGTCCCACCGGATGTCGCGCACGCCAAAGCTGATGCGCTCGCCGTCGCGCGCCCTCCCCGCTGATTCGACGGTCACGACAGCTGAATAAAGACTCGGCGTCTCCGGAGACCACAGCGCGACACTCGCAAGATTGGCGCTCGCCGTAAACGTGGCTGACCCATCCGCTGGAACGGACTGCGGCGCAGCGTCCGCGGTCGCAACCACCTTTCCCGCCTGATCGAGAATCTGCCAGCGTACACGGCAGCTTTCAGGTTGTCTGCCCTCGTTCTGAACGATCGTCCCGAGGCCAAGTGTCGCTGCGTTGCCCTTGACGCCCGGCCGAACGTAGCTCTCCCAATGCCCGAGGTGCAGCGCGTCGGTCTTGGTCAGCCACACATGCCGGTAGATGCCTGCGCCTTCGTAGAACCAGCCATCGCCGAAACTGGCGTCCATGCGCACCACCAGAAAATTCTTCGCGCCGTATTCCAGAAAATCCGTGACATCAAAGCGAAAGGGTGCATAGCCGTTGTCATTTCGTCCGATGAAGTAGCCGTTGAGAAAAACCAGCGCGCTGCGAAATGCCCCGTCAAATTCAATCGCAATGCGCCGGCCGGAATCTTCTTTCGGAATATCGAAAGTTCGTCGATACCATCCGATGCTGGTCTCCGGATAACGCCGGCCCAGCGGTTTGTAACCGTGCCCCTGAAGTTCGTCGTCGCGTACGAATGGCAACTCAACCGCCCAGTCGTGCGGCAGGTTCAACTGGCGCCACTTGGAGTCATCGAATTTCTGGGTCGAGAATGCAAACTCTCCCGTCTTGGCGAAATCTCCCTGGCCCATCCCGAAGCCGAGATCGCGGCGCGGATCGCTGCCGTGTCCCTGAAAAAACTTCCAGCCAAAGTCAAACAAAAGGCGCTCGCGCGGAGCCACCGCCGCCAAAGCTTCAGCCGACGCCGTGCCGGGATAGCCCGCGAGGAGCGCATGCGCGCGTCCTACAGAGCCTGACACCAGGGTGGAAGCCGAGACAGCCAATCCGGAGCGGAGCAAATCACGGCGGGTAAGGGAAGTCATTCCATTCGTGCCTCACGGTTGAGATTGAAGTTGGAATCTTATCAGGCGCCGGGTAGTGGCCCACCTAGTCTTTAGTTGTATCCGTCACGATCCCGTTTCCAGAACTATCTTGCGAAAGCGGGGTTACACCTTTCGGGGTTCAAAAAATCATACTGGAAACGTAGTCAAAAAGATCCCGGGGTGGAACAAAGGAGACTGCAATGCGACTCAATTGTTCAAGACTGGGCCTGGCTTTATCGTTCTTCCTCGCCGCTCTGGTCAGCGTCGAGGCGCACGCGCAGACTGACATTGCTCTTAGCTTTTATGGCGCATTCAGTAGGACAACCAACTACAACGGCAGCGAACACCAGATCCCGGCTGACGCTGTGGGAGGGCTGTTCGAGCTTCGGCACATCAGCAATCCGTTCGTCGGATACGAAGTCACCTACTCCTTCAATCGCGCCAACCAGGCGTACAGCTACACTGGCCCGACTCCGATCGGTTCCGGGCCGCAGGTTATTCCCACCATCTCTGCCAATGCACACGAAATCACCGGCGACTGGCTGTTCTCGGCCCAAGCGGGAAGGCTCAGGCCATTCGCGCTGGCAGGAGTCGGTCTCCTGCTCACCGAACCCGTGAGTGGGCAGAGCCAAACCACAAATTCAAGCGAGCCGGTCTTCGTCTACGGCGCCGGGCTCGACTGGAGATTCGTTCCGCATTTCGGCTTGCGTCTCCAGTACCGCGGCAATCTTTACAAGGCTCCCCACATCAGCACGGCCTTCGGCTCCAACAGCGCCTTCACACACACAGCGGAGCCGATGATCGGCGCTTATTTCAAATTCTAAAAAACTTCGCATGGAACGGAAGCCCGCGTAGTGGCTCGGTCTTAAAATTCGCGCCGTCGTCTATGCGTGGCGTCATCCCGAACGGAGCCGTTTTTCAGGCGAAGTAAGGATCTCGCGGGGAGTAAGGCCGGCATAATGCACGCAAGATCCCTCCGCCGGCTGAAATGCGCCGGCTTTCGGGATAACGCCTTCGAGGTGTGACATCAGAAATTTCAAGCTGAGCCACTACCGACCTTCCGAAAGTTTTCACCGGGACAAGGCTACGACCAGCAAAAGAAATACTTACTTGTGCAATTCGATGGAGAATACACGCGCGGCTGCAGATGGGCTGGCCGATTCGACGTATTCCACTTTGGCAGATCGTCCCTGGAGATCTTTGCACGGATTCAATTGCGCCGAGGGCTTGAAGTTGAGCGCACTGAACTGAATCTTGTAGTAATTCTCGGCGTGCAGCACAAGATTCTTGCCGCCGGAATCCACAGTCAGATCCATCTGCGGCGCGTCGCAGTGAATGTCTTTCAGCACACCTGTCAGAAAACGGTGCGGCCCGTGCGGCACGAACTCGTCGCGGTGAGCCAGTCTTGGAGCGTCTACGGTTTCGCCACTTCCTTGCGGAGCCACCTGTGTCACGGTTGTCTCCACGGTGCTTACACTGTGCCGGCTGGCTTCATCCTGTGCCGCGACATACTCCTCGGCGTGCATCAGCGTATTTTCTACTGTTTGTTCATCCTCAGGAGTTTTCGCTACCTTGGCGGCGGCTCGAAGCACGTCGACCGCACTGTTTCCCTTCTCCGCGGTCATCAGTGCGAAGGCGACATTGACGCGATAACCTACGTTCGCCGGATCGAGCGTTACTGCCGTCAGGCCCATCATGTGCGCTTCGTCGAGATTGCGATGATGCATCGCTAGAAAAACCGCCAGCCTGTCGTAAGGCGGAGCAAACGACGGGTTCAGTTGGATGGCGGTTCGCAAACTCTTTTCTACCTGCGCTTCGTCGAGCGAGGCCATCAATCCATTCATCGAGATAGCGGCAAAATAGTAGTGTGCAAGATAGCTTTGCGAATCCAGCTGCACCGCCCGTGTATACGACTTTTTCGCTTCCTCCAGATGGCCTTGGCGAAATTCCAGAAAGCCCTGGGTTTCGTAAGCAGAAGCGTTGTTCGGATCTTCCTGCAGGACGCGATCAAGAAGCGCGCGCGCATCCGTAAAGCGTTGGTTGTAGGCCAGAAAATCCGCGCGAAGTGCGTCGGACTGACCCAGGCTCAATGATCGTATCTTGAATGCAGACTCATCAACCTCGGTGGCAACCCCCATTTTGAAATAACTGAAGCTGCCCTCACGCACATAGCCTTCCAGTTCGGACTGCAGGTGCTTCAGATCTCCAAAAGCCCGGTCAGCGGCGATCACGGGGTCGACATGCTTTGCCAGAAGGTCCGTATAGTCGCCCAGGCGGTGCGCTTTCTCTTTGAAATCCTTGATTTCAAGGTAGTGCGTCAGAACCCACGATTCGGCGTAGAAAATCGAACCCTTATTTTCCTCATGGTAGTAGGGCGACTTCTCGTCGACGGCGAAGAGCGTCGCCAGCGGGAGCAGCCGGCTCTCACGCAGAAGCTGGATATTTCCCGGGCTGGGCTCGCCCTGCAAGACGTCTTTTTCACGAATGTCGGTGTTTTCGTAAAACTCCGCCAATCCCTCGTTGAGCCATAGAGGCAGCCACTCGGCGTACTTGCTCAACAGCAGGTGGGTGTATTCGTGATATATGACCGCGTAAGGATGTTCTTCTGTAACGTCGAGACGCATCAGAACGTAGTTCTTGTCCGGAGCCCGCAGAAAAAGGCCGCCCAGCTTGAGCTGTCCTTTGGCAAGATAGGCTTCGGGTTCGAGAGCGCGGAAGCCCTTCTCATCCTTGATGGCCAACACGACGATGGGGGTGTCCGGGTCGACCTGCAGTTTGGGAAGTTCAGTGTGAAACACCGAGCGCATGCGTTCGAACTGATCGGCAATGCGGCGGCCTTGCTTTTCGTTGGAGTTGGTAGCTACGACGAAGTGCTGGCTGCGCACCTCGATCCAATCTTCCGGGTTATCGCGGGCTGGGGCCGCAACCGGACAAACGGCAGCAAACAAAAGAAGAAGCGGCGGCAGAATGCGTCTCACAACGACCTCATTCGACGCAGCATTATAGCCCGTCTGTAAAGGCTGGAAGCGGATCCGGCGTCACCAGGCCCGCCTGCGGGATGCCGGTTTTTGCTCGCTCTACTTCTTCTCGTCTTTCACTTCGCCAAAGCCCACAATCTTCGCCGACGTGCGAAATTTCTTGTAGTCGCGATAACTCTGCTCGCCGTCGACTTTGAAGCCCTTGACCAACGCGACGCGCGCGTCGATCTTGAAACTCACGTGCAGCGGCAGCCAAACCTCGTCGTTCACCCGCGTCTGCTCCAGCACTACGCGGGTACCTTTGTGAACACGCGCCAGCACCCATCCCACAGAAACAGTGTCAATCGCTTCGACGTCCATCTTCGACAGCTGCAAGTCGCTCTTGTCGATCCACACCCGGCCGTGAAATTTGGAGAGGAACTTCGATTCCTTCATGTGCGGCTCGAACCCAGGACGGGGCTCGCCATCAATGACCCAGGCCTCGCGTCCGCCCACCACTTCAGTTCCTACCAGCTTGAAGTCGTAGGCGTCAGCCACCTCGCGAACGAATTTGCGGCCATCCTCGCGATCTTTCTCTTCTTTCTCTTCACGCTTCCGGCGGTCGTCTTCTGATTCGTTCTTGCGCCTGTCGATGATCTTCTGAATCTTTTCTTCTTCTTTGGCAGCTTCCTTGGCGTCCAGCGGCTTGTCGTCCTTTTCAATCAGCCGTTGCACCTGCTCGCCGTAGACTTCCAGAATCTCTGAGGTCCGTACTTCCGTGGACTTGGTCTCGCCTTTGCCGTCAAGTTTGTGTTCCACTTCGCGTTCGATGTAGGTGTAATCGTGCAGACGCTTGTCGTTCTCGAGATCTCTTTCGGCAACGATGCGAAACAACTGCTGCATCTGTTCCTGCGAAAGCTTGCCGTTCGAGTCCGGAGTCAAGTCCGGCGTGGGCAGATCGGCCGCCTTCGGGATGGGCGTGCTTTCCTGGGAAGGTTGAGGCGGGGTCTGCTCTTGCTGCGCGAGCGCAGGCAGGCTCAGCGCTACAACGATGACCGCCAACCTGCAGACATTCATCTACACATCTTACTTGGACGGCAAGACAGGTCCGCAGGAATGTTGCAGGCTATACCGGTTGTGAACTGCGCAGGTTCTGAACCACTGAGAGTTGGCGGCAGGTGCGTCCGATGACGTCCTGTGCGGAACTGGCTTCTACAAATTGGAAACCGTAACGAAAGGCGCTTCGTTGACGTACCACGGCAAGCGCCTCGACAGCCCCGTCGGGCAGCGCGAACTCAAGGCGCACCAGTTCGCCGATCAGGACCTCATCCCGCAGCAGAACCGCAATGCCGGACTCGCTGATGTCGACGGTGTGGCCGCGAATGACGGCGCGGTTGCGGGCATAGATGCGGATGGGCACATCCAGTGCGAACCTGGGGCGGTGACGCCGATCGGCCGGATCGTACGTCTTCCCAGTGCCGAATTGATCGCTCACGTCCACGTTCGATTCTCGATCCGGCTGAGAGCAGCCGCCGGAAAAGGAAATGCTTACCAGAGACATCGGCAAGTGGAGGGAAGAACATGAGAAGCCACAGCAGTTTCTTTAGCGCTGCTTCTTATAGGCCTTGCCCAGGATTTCGCCTTGAAATAGCCGCTCATCCACGCGATGCAGCTGCTTTTCCTGTGCCTTCGTGAATAACGGGTAATGTTTGATATCGAACAGGTGATCGACGATGAACCAAACCGGTTTGTCCGTGGTCATCCAGTGCTGGCGGTCGAAACGCTTCAGACTGACCGGGCCTGAATACCGCCTCAGCGTGCGCTCGCGGCGCAGGTTGAAGTATCCGTTGAAATAGCTCAGGGCCAGCTCGCGTGGCGTGCGATAGACGGGCTCGCGCCAACGGCATCCCGTGTAGTTTGATTTGGCCACCGCGCCCCAGCAGCCGTTTTCGCGATAGATGGCGAGCACGTGATCGGTGTCATGGTCGGCCTCGAGGTCGAGCAGTAGGGGCGGATATCCATTCGCGCGCAAGGCGGCAGCCGCGAAAATCGCTCCCTCCAGACAGTGCGACGATTCATTCGCCAGCACCAGCCGCGGCGACCATGCCGTGTCTTCCAGGTGATACGGCATGGCATCCAGAAATTTCTGGATGCGAAAGGGAGTTTTCATGCTGCGCAACTTGCGCAACTCAGCAGGAGAGAAGACGGAGTCAGGGAGTCCGTTTTTTGGGGCGCGCAACGCTTCGGTGTCCTCGCTATTCGATAACGATGGTCTTCTTCTTTTTGACCACGGTTCCGGTGTTGGCGTCAAACGAAATCGCGCAGAGAGAGCTTTTTTCCTCGATCGACCAGTTGTTGCTCTGGCGCTGTCTGGCATCGAGCGTGTCCTTGTGATCGGCAATTGTCTTGAACACATCGTCGCGGGTCATGCCTACCCGAATTGCGTCGCACACTGGCGCGGCGTGTGGGCTGACATGCTCGGGGGTTGCCTCATCGACCTTGCCAGGTGCTTTTGAATTCACGCCGTTTGGCAGCATCCCGACGTAAGGCCCCTGTGCAATGGGACCGGCCACGTTGCTTGGCGCTCCAGAGGAGCGGAACGGCCGCCGCCACAACTCGCGGCCGTCGGATGTAAGGGCTCGTATCATGCTTCCTTCCGGGCAGGCTTCTTCAACGTAGAGATCCGGTCCGTTCGCGCTGGGCACGGCTTGAGTCATCTTTGTGGCCTTGCAGCCTGGGGTCGGAGAAACTGACCATATCCGAGTGCCCACCGGCATGTCGCCGGCGCGACGAATCTCAATCGAGGCTTCGGCCGAGTCGCTCTCCGCCGACGCCGTGAGCAGAACGTTAGGCGACTCTTCTCGCGCCTGAACCATCACTTCGTCACCATTCACAGTGATTGCCGCCGCGTTCTGCGGAGAAATTCCCCAGCGCACGTTGTGGCGAACGCGACCGTCCTTGCCGACCGCATGAAAAATGCGCGTCTCGCCGGCCAGCATGGTGGCTTGATCCGGCGATACGGTCATGGACTGGGGCGTCTGCGCGGACGCACACAACGACATCATGCCGGCAAGCACAACGATCTGGACGTAGCTTGCCGGGGTCGATGGATGGAATCTTGTGTTGATGCGCATGGCAATCTCTGCCTTAACTTTGTCACTTTCTACTCCCGAAACGAAGAGCGGGAAAGTTACTTTGGAGAGCGGCCCACTCCGGGATCGAAGGAGCGCGCTTGCGGACGAAGGATGCTCCGCTCGGAAGAGTAGCCAGTGGCTTCGGACGCATTGCTCAAGAACACAAAGGTTCCGAGCTGGATTCTTCGAGAAGTGCTTTGCGCGAGCATTCTGGAGGCCGCTATAAGGAGAAAAGCGCGAGGGTGTAGATTGCCCTTGGGGGTATTTCAGGAAGCTCAGCCGGCAACCTAAATCGATTTAAACCACGCTTTTAAGTTGTTTGTTTACATCAGCTTACGCTGAATATTTATCACAGGGCTTGGAGTTAATAAATCCAGCCTTCTCATGGCTTTGCGTGTCGTCTGCACCATTCTATGTGCATGCCATATTTATTCCCCCTTGACAAGCCAGTCCCTCGGAAGACCAGGTCTTGTTCCATCGTCAAATTCATCGTTTCAATTTTTCTGCGCGAACACCGCCGCTATCTCTGCGGGATGATCCACGACAACGTCCGGCGAGGCGTCGACGAGAGAGTGTGGCGCGAAGCCGTATGTCACTCCTACCGTGTACATACCGGCGTTGTGTCCGGTTTCAATGTCGGTGTGTGAATCGCCGACGATTACGGCTTGCTCGGGCGCGATGACATATTCTTCGAGCAGCTTGCGCGCACCTTCGGGAACGGGCTTTTTTGTCGCAAAGCTATTGCCGCCATACACCTGCGAGAAAAATCGCCCCAGGCCCAGCGCTTCAACAATCGTCCGCGAGGGACTGACCGGCTTGTTCGTCAGCACGGCCAGCTTGCGCGGCGTCCCGTTGGCTGAATTCTGAATCGCCTGCAAGGTCTCCGCGATTCCGTCATAGACCGTCGTGTGGTCGAGTTTGTGTTCGCGATAGTACTTGAGAAAAAACTCCAGTCCCTCGCGTATGACAGCCTCGTCGACAACGTCGCCGCCCAGAGCCCGCTTAATCAGGATGGGCGCGCCATCGCCTACGTAACTGGCAATGACGTCCTCCGGCAACTCGGGCCGTCCAATATGGCGCAGGGCCGCGTTAACCGAATGCACCAGGTCGAGGCGCGAGTCGATCAGCGTGCCGTCGAGGTCAAAGATCACCAGCTTGATGGAAGAGGGATCAAACGAGCGGAGCGTCCGAATCATGCACGTTCAGGATAAACGATTCATGGCTCAGTCGCAGAGGTGAGCTGTAGAGAGGTTGTGTGCAAGTCTTGGGATCTGCTGGTGTAGCTGGCCGTGTTCAAGTGCACGGAACTTGCCATGAACCCATATTTCCGGTAATATCGAAATATGACGCCGTCCCTCAGGACCCATTCAGCCATCAAGGCCAGCGAACGGGTCGCCAAGTATGCCGACATGTTTTCTGCCATGGGCACGGAGCCGCGCCTGCGCATCATGCAGTTGCTGCTTACGGCGCATCCGGAAGGACTGGTGGTCGGGGACATCCAGGAAGAGCTGGAAATTCCCAACTCGACGCTCTCTCACCATTTGGAAAAATTAAAGACCGAGGGATTGGTCGAGGTGCGGCGCGAGGGGACGTTTCTGCGCTACACGGCAAACACTTACGCCTTGCAAGAGTTGCTCCAGTTTCTCTACGCGGAGTGCTGTACTCGCAATCAGGCTCTCAAGCCTCGGGACATCATTCAGATCTGCAAATAGGAGATTAGATTATGAGCGCAGGAACTCGTCTTGACGAAATCCCTCAGGGGCTGAAACCCGCATCTTCGTACACGATTGGCGGCAGGGCTGAAGCCGTGCCCTTCCCGGATTCCTCGCTCCCTGGCTCCTTGCACGCTGACTCTTCCGGCGAGGCTGGCATCAAGAATATCGTCAAGCAGAAATACGGCGAAGCCGCCCTGCGCGTGACCCGCGAGGGAAGTTCTTGCTGTGGAGCGGCAGCGGCCACGAGTTGCTGCGATCCCATCACCACGAATCTTTACGACGCGTCGCAGGCGGGACAGATTCCGGAAGAAGCCCTGCTCGCCTCGCTGGGCTGCGGCAATCCCACGGCGCTCGCCGAACTGAAGCCGGGCGAGATTGTGCTTGATCTCGGCTCCGGAGGAGGTATCGACGTTCTGCTTTCCGCGCGCCGCGTCGGCCCCACGGGCAGGGCTTATGGACTCGACATGACCGACGAGATGCTGGCCCTGGCAAATGAAAACAAGCGTCGTGCTGGGTTTGAAAATGTTGAATTCCTGAAGGGCGAAATCGAGAGCATTCCGCTGCCTGACAATTCTGTCGACGTGATCATCTCCAACTGCGTCATCAATTTATCTGCCGACAAGAACAAAGTCCTGCGGGAAGCGTTCCGCGTGCTGAAGCCAGGCGGACGCTTCGCTGTATCCGATGTGGTTACGCGTGGCGAGATTTTGCCCGAGATTCGTCAGAGCGTGCTCGCGTGGGTGGGCTGCGTCGCCGGAGCATTGGATGAGAGCGACTATCGGAGCAAACTCGCGGCAACCGGCTTCGAGCAGATCACGCTCGAGCCGACGCGGGTGTATCGCGCCGAAGATGCTCGCGAATTCCTGTCCGGGCAGGGAATTGATGTCGACACCATCGCCCCGCAAGTGGACGGGAAATTTCTCAGCGCCTTCATTCGTGCCGTGAAGCCGAAGCCGTGTTGCGCTCCGGCTTGTTGCAACTGAGGCCCAGGTCACCGCCGTCTGATTAGGAATGGGATGAAGCAGAGAAAGGGAGGACGAAGAAAGAATGCCCGTACCCTACAACGTCTTGTTCCTGTGCACGGGGAACTCGGCTCGATCCATCATGGCTGAGGCCATCATGAATCAAAAAGGGCGGCCGAACTTTGTTGCTTACAGCGCGGGGAGTCATCCGGCGGGAAAGGTTCGGCCGGAGGCGCTGCGGCAACTGGAAGCCGCGCACCTGCCGACTGTCGGCCTTCGCAGTAAGAGTTGGGACGAGTTTGCCCAACCCGGAGCGCCCCGGCTCGACTTTGTCTTCACCGTTTGCGATAACGCTGCCAACGAAGTCTGCCCCGTATGGCCCGGCCAGCCGATGACAGCTCACTGGGGCGTTCCCGATCCGGCGGCAGTGCAAGGGTCCACGGAGCATGTAGAGAGAGCTTTCCGCGACGCATTCTTCTTACTTAATCGAAGGATCGGTTTGTTTCTTAACCTCCCGATAACCGCGCTTGATCGGCTTGCACTCAAGAAAGAGCTGGACGAAATCGGTAGGCAATGAGCCTTTCGGCTCGGGGCTGTCGTCGGTAACAAAAACTCGACTTCTTCGCTTTGCCAACCCCAATTCAGCATTTACAATGCAACAGGTTCCGCACATCTGAGCAACCAAAGAACAGCGAGCGCACAAGGTGTGTAGAATCGCGAGCATGGCCGCCAGAATCCAATGAACGCAGGGACGAATCCAGCAGAACGAATTCGGCAGAGCGAATTCCGAAAGCCCAGGACAACGGATGGCGACGACAAAAACCGACCCTAAGCTGGGACTGACTGCCAGCGGCGGAAAAAAGGGCAAGCTCTACGACGGACTCACGCGCGAGTTGCTAGTCCAGGCCTACCGCTACATGTACACCTCCCGGCGCATCGACGACCGGGAGATCCTGCTCAAACGCCAGCAAAAAATCTACTTCCAGATGTCGGGCGCGGGGCATGAGGCCATCGGTGTGGCCGCCGGACTGGCCCTGAAGCCGCGATACGACTGGTTCTACCCTTACTACCGCGACCGCGCTCTGTGCCTTGCGATCGGCATGAAGCCCTACGACATGTTTCTGCAGGGCGTAGGCGCGGCCGATGACCCCAGCTCCGGCGGACGCCAGATGCCTTCCCACTGGAGTAGTCCCGAGCTGCACATCGTGACGCAGTCGTCGCCTACCGGATCGCAGATTCTGCAGGCCGTCGGGTGCGCTGAGGCTGGACGGTACTTCAGCCGCCGTCCCAAGTCCGCCGAGATTCCTGCTCTCAGCCCGGAAGAATCCAAGAGTGCGGATTACCGCAACTTCAAGAACGTCAGCTTTCAGGGCGATGAAGTCACCTACGTTTCACTGGGCGACGGAACGACCAGCGAGGGCGAATTCTGGGAGGCGATGAATGCCTCCGCGCTGGGCAAGCTGCCCGTAATTTTCTGTGTCGAAGATAACGGATACGCCATCTCGGTACCCGTTGAAGTGCAGACTGCCGGGGGCAGCATCTCGCGCCTGGTTTCCGGATTCCCCAATTTCCATTTCGAAGAAGTTGACGGCACCGATCCCCTGGCGAGCTTCTCGGCATTTCAGCGCGCGGCACAATACTGCCGCGAGGGCCACGGTCCTGCGTTTGTGCATGCGCATGTGATCCGTCCGTATTCGCACTCGCTCTCGGATGACGAGCGGCTTTACCGCCCTGACAGCGAACGCGAGCGCGATGCGGCCCGCGATCCGGTGACCCGTACGCAGATGTTTCTTCTGCGCGAGGGCATCCTCGACGAAAAGGGCATCAACCAGTTGGAGAAAGAAGTTGAAGCCGAGTTGACCACTGCGATTGACCGCGCGCTGGAGGCGTTGCCGCCGGCGCCTGAGTCGATCATGAAATTTGTGTATTCGCCAGATGTCGATCCGACTTCGGCGGCATTCGATACGCGCCCGGTAGCGGCGGAAGCAGCAGCCGACGGCAAGAAGCCAGCCACGAAGACCATGGCCGACCTGATTACCGCGACTCTTCGGGATGAGATGAAGCGCGACGAGCGCATCGTGATCTTCGGAGAAGATGTGGCCGACGCCAGCCGAGAAGAATATCTGAAACGCAAGCTGGTCAAAGGCAAGGGCGGAGTCTTCAAGCTCACTTTCGGCCTGCAGAACGAATTCGGGGGCGACCGAGTCTTCAACTCTCCGCTGGCCGAGGCGGCCATCGTCGGCCGCGCTACGGGCATGGCGACTCGCGGCCTGAAGCCGGTCGTCGAGATTCAGTTTTTCGATTACATCTGGCCTGCGATGATGCAGATCCGTGACGAACTCAGTGTGATCCGGTGGCGGTCGAACAATGGATTCTCGTGTCCGGTCGTGATCCGCGTGGCGATCGGCGGATATCTTACCGGCGGCGCAATCTATCACTCGCAGTGCGGTGAGAGCATCTTTACGCATATCCCCGGATTGCGCGTCGTATTTCCTTCCAATGCGCTCGATGCCGCGGGGCTGCTGCGCACGTCGATCCGCTGCGATGACCCTGTGCTTTTTCTCGAGCACAAGCGCCTCTATCGCGAACCCTTCGGACGCGGTGCATATCCGGGCCCGGATTACATGATTCCGTTCGGAGAGGCGAGCATCGTGCAACCCGGCACCGACGTGACCGTCATTACCTATGGCGCAGTCGTGCCACGCGCGTTGCAGGCCGCTCAGAAGCTGGAGCGGGAGCAGGGCGTAAAAGTCGAGTTGATTGATTTGCGCTGCCTGAATCCGTTTGACTGGGACGCAATCGCCGCATCGGTCTCGAAGACCAATCGCGTGTTGGTCGCCTACGAAGATTCTCTGAGCTGGGGCTACGGAGCGGAGATCGCGGCACGCATCGCCGACCAGCTCTTCGATAAACTCGACGCGCCCATCCGGCGCGTGGCCGCGAAAGATGTATTCGTCGCCTACCAGCCGATTCTTGAGGACGCGATTTTGCCTCAGCCCAATGATCTGTATTTGGCGATGAAAGAGCTGGCGGAGTACTGAAGAATAGTTTCCAGTGAAAATCTTTCGCCACGGATTGGCACGGATCTTCACGGATCAGAAAAATCCTGGCTTATCCGTGTAATCCGTGTAAATCCGTGGCGCGTTTTTTATTACTCTCCGAATAGCATGCTGTAAATTCCGCCGCCTAGCGCTCCGCCTATGAGCGGAGCGACCCAGAACATCCATAACTGCTGCAGGGCCCAGCCTCCGGCGAAAATTGCGGGACCGGTGCTGCGTGCCGGATTCACCGACGTGTTCGTGACCGGAATGCCGACGAGATGAATGAGAGTCAGGCAGAGACCGATCGCGATGGGCGCGAATCCTTTTGGAGCGCGGTTGTCGGTTGCGCCCATGATTACCATCAGGAAGAACGCGGTCAGCACGACTTCGGCGACGAAACCTGCCAGCAGAGAATATCCCTGGGGAGAATGCTCGCCGTAACCATTCAGCGCGAAGCCGGCGTGCACGTCGAAGCTAGCCAATCCGCTGGCGATGATGTAAAGCACGCCTGCGGCTGCAATTGCGCCGACGACTTGAGCCACGACATAAGGCAGGAGGTCGGAGGCAGGGAAACGCTTTCCGACCACAAGGCCCAGGCTGATCGCAGGATTTAGATGGCAGCCCGAAATGTGTCCGATGGCGAAGGCCATGGTCAGCACCGTGAGGCCGAAGGCCAGGGCGACGCCGGCGTATCCGATGCCGACGTTGGGAACGCCGGCGGCCAGCACGGCTGCGCCGCATCCGCCAAAAACCAGCCAAAAGGTTCCGAAGAATTCTGCCGCTGCACGTTTACCGATAGGCATGGGTGCATCTCCTCGCATTGAATTTGGAATCTTTTCCGAACGGCGGGGCCCAGTAAATTTAAAGCGAGGAAGGTTAGCATATGCGCGGCAGAATCAGAAGTGGACAACGGGTGTGTAGAATTGCGGATCAACGAGCTGCGGATCAACAAACCGCGGCGCGGTGCTTTCATGGACGATCCACGCCAACCTCTGCCGGCAGGGAAAACGCTGCTTCTAATTCTCGCGCCGATGCTGGCCACCGTAATCTGCCTGCGTTTGTATCTGCATTTGGTGCATGTACGCCATCTCTACCCTGGCGGATATCTGGTGCATCACCTTTTCATTGGACTGCTGATCCAGATTCCGGCTGCATTCCTGCTCGCCTTCGGTACCCGGCACCGCGTGTTGGTGCGGGTGGCTTTGGGTGTGGGTGCGGGACTGATTCTCGATGAGGTGGTCTATCTCGTGGCCACTCAAGCGAGTGACGCTGACTATACTTCGGGCGTGTCGCTAACTGGATCATGCGTCTTTCTAGGACTGGCCGTGATCTTTCTTCTCGTTCTGTATTTCACTCATCGCGACGACGCTTGAGTCCCTGCGCCGGGCGCGCATCTCGGGTCGAGGGCGGCAATCGGTTACGAACGCTTTCCATGCAAGGCGATCGCGATTGTCCGTTCCATCGGGGGATGCTAGGCTGCGAAGCAGTGAGTTCCGTATACGCCAATCCGTTGAAAGAAAGTCCGTCCGCTCGCCGAAGTGTGGCGGAGTGGCTGCAATCCGCGACGGCTGAGGTCTGGCTGAAATTTCTTCTAGCGCTGGTTGGCTTGGGGCTGGCCTTCGCGGCGGCGCTTTTCTCGACGGTCTCGCGTGATGCTGGAAATCTTTGGGCGACGGTAATTCTGGCCTCGGCCTCGCTCGTGCTGGCAACACTAGTCGGCCTTGTAACCGTGCCGTATCTTGCACGCCGAGTGGCGGTCGAGAGGCTGCGGGAATCTTTTGATTTCGACGTGACCCGCGCGGGTGTCATCTATGTGCTGGTGACGCTGGTGATCGGGATCGCCGCGCTCAATACTGGGAACAACCTGCTCTATGTCATTGTCGCGGCGATGCTGGCAGCGATTCTAGTGTCCGGAGTTGTCTCAGCCTGGGTGCTACGTTGGCTCGAACTCGATATCCGGCTGCCCGAACACGTGTTCGCCGGACGCGCGGTTGCAGGGCGCATCGTGCTGCGTAACCCGCGACGGTTCCTGCCGTCATTTTCCGTTCGCGTGGTTTCGACGCGCAAGAAAAAGAAGCCGGGCAAACAGTGGCAGTGGCAATGGGAGGCGACGACATTCACGTTTCCCTTCAACCGCCCGCCCGATCAACAATGGCTGCGTCTGCCCGACCGCCGGTTGCGCCGCGTGACTATCATTCCGCCGCCACCCGGAATTTTTCAGGGGATGGCTTACTTTGCCTTCGTCCCGCCGCAGACAGAGTCGTCGGCCGATCTGGAATTGCGATTCGAGCAGCGCGGCCGCTATCGCGAAGACAGCTTCGGCCTGGCCACGCGGTTTCCTTTCGCATTTCTCACCAAGACGCGCCATGTGTCGCTGCCGCGCGAAGTTCTGGTCTATCCACGCATCGAGCCTACGGAAGAGGTCGTTGAGATCCTGCCGCAGGTGCGCGGTGAGTGGGAAAGCTTTGTCCGCGGCAACGGCGCTGATCTCTACCACATTCGCGAATACCGGCCCGAGGATTCGGCGCGCCACGTGGACTGGAAGGCGACCGCGAAATCGGGTTCGCTGAAGGTGCGTGAATTCGCCCGCGAGGACGAGCGCAAGCTGTGTATTGTCTTCGATAACCCTGAGCCGGCGCTGATCTCCGAACGAGCCTATGAGAAGGCGGTCGATCTCACGGCGTCGCTGGCGTGGCACTTTTCGACGCAGGAGGCCGAAGTATCGTTCCTAGTTCCTGGCCACGCTCGAACCCGGGACCTGCACGAATTTCTGGCGTGGCTGGCCGTGATCCAAGCAGGTTCGATGCTTCCGGGCAGGACCACCCAGGAAAGGCTGCCATCCACTGGAGATTTGGCGCGCGATATCGGCCTGGGTATTTCTGAAGACTTCCACATCATCGTTACCGCGCGCTCCCGCGCCAGCCTGCCTGCAGCTCTGCGGAACAATTCCTACACGGTGTTCGCTGGGGATGATGCGTCGGCAGCGTCTGGCTGACCGTCTGCAGAAACGATTTTGCGCTCAGCTCCATGCCCGGCATGCATGCTCGGGCCGGTCGTGCGTCGCGAATCGTCCCGATTTGAATGTTGGTTCTTGCAATTTTTGCCGTTTATTCTTTTCTTTCGCGAGCTTTCCGACATATACTCGCGCCCCTGTAGATGTTTCGCTGACGCGGATTTCCCGTATGCAGGAGGTGGCTAATGCGTCTCTGCGACCTGATCAAGGACCAGGACACGTACCAGGCAGAATTAGGACACACGGTCCTGGAGACCGTGGAAGCCATGGTCGACCGCAACATCGGCGCTGTGCCTGTGCTGCATAACGGCAAGCTGGTGGGAATTTTTTCCGAACGCGACCTGATGAAACGCGTAGTGGCCGAAGGGCGCGATCCCCGTTCGACCTGCATGGCCGAGGTGATGACCGACGATCCTCTCAGCATCAGCATGAATGAAGATCTGGAAAGCTGCATGGCGATGATGCGGCGCCATAATTTTCGCCACCTGCCGGTTTGTCACGAGGGACACCTGGTCGGAATGGTTTCGTTGCGGGACGTCCTGCTGCACGATCTGGACGAGAAAGACGATGAAGTGCGCATGATGCGCGCCTACATTCACTCGACCCCGGACGCGTAGAGACCACATCGTCGCCGGGGTCTCGAATAGGGTGTTTCTCAGCCACAACCCTATCGTGGACCTGAATCCCGGCGTTGGACCCGGACCGGGGTACGTTGTGTTTTCCATGCTTTGGGCTACCCCCACCCTCTAGCACGAAAGTAACGTTGCGTCCTAGATACGTCCAAAGGTAACGTTACGCAGGATTACTGCAGTACATTGAACATCGGGTTTCGCCAAGCTAACTTAGATCTACGAGGCGAATCACCGAATAGAGTAGAAATTGGCTTTGGTGGCGACCGGAGCCCGGATCCAAGAACAGCCCTTCCATGAGCGAGAAGATTAGAGTTCTTTATTATGTTCTCTGGCTCGCGCACCCCGTGTTCCTAGTGGGGATCGCGGCGCTCATGCTTTGGCGCGGCATCCACGGCAAGTTCAAATTCTTCTTCTGCTACATCCTCACTCAGATCATCAGCTTCGTAGTTGTATTCGCAGGCTATTGGCACAGTTATGCCGCGGCGTTCTACCTCTATTGGGCCTGTAACGCTGTCGGAGTGGCTTTCGGCTTTGGCGTGATTCACGAAGTCTTCGTCGATGTCTTTCGCTCGTTTCACACACTGCGCGATCTGGGTACCGTGTTGTTCAAATGGGCCGGCCTGGTGATGCTGCTGGTGGCGGGCGTGGTCTCGGTTTCCACGAACTCGGTCGACTCCGTTGCGCCCTGGATGCAAGCGATCATCACTGCGGAACGGTGTGTGCGCTTTGTCCAGGTGGGAATGGTGCTCCTGCTGCTCGTATTCGCCGAATACCTCGGCCTCAGCCGGCGCCAGCGCAGCTTCGGTATCGCTCTGGGTTTCGGGTCGTTTGCGGTAGTCGAACTGGCGCTGATCTCTTCGGCGGTGGGAAGCCATCTGGGTAATCCCTGGTTGAGCATGGTCAACATGGCCGCCTACAACTTAACTCTAATTGTGTGGCTGGGCTATGTAGCGGTGAAGAGCCCGGCACGCGACGTTTCGGTTTCACTGTTTCAGTCGAAGCGCTGGGAGCAGAGCTTGTCCGATATTCACCATCCATTACCGGCGGACTCGCTGATTCCGATGTTCGAAGGCATGGTCGACCGAGCTCTTTCCAGCACGGACTCGCACATGCCGACTGGAACGGAACCGGCTGGGAACGCGCGAGGCGCCGCAGTGGGCGGAAATCTTCGCTTCGCGGATGTGCGGGTTACATCAAAGACCTAAGAGTTTTTTCCTGATCGCGGTGAGTCTTTCCTTCCCGCCTCAATCACGTTTCGACCTCGTCTCATTCCGTTTTGGCACCCTTGTTCGGATCCCGTAAACGTTTTCGCGCTCGTCGCGGCCTCTCCGGGGCAGTCGTTCGCTCCATCAAGTACATGATTAATGATTCTGTTCTAACGCATTGATTATTGGATGGATTGCATCTGGGTGTTAGGTGAGCGCTGAGTCGCCGGTTGGAGGGGTTTGACGCGGGTGTGAAAAATGTTGCGCAACAGCCTTGACTCGTGCCTTATAATTCCGGTCCGCGCTGAGTGCCTCTGTTTTGAGGCACATAGCGCGGAGGCCAAGGAGAACAACCATGAAACGTGCAATCAGGATTTCGATCCTGATGATGGGCGTGATGGGCACTTTCCTCGGAGCCACTGTCCAACAGGTTCCCGCCGCGGACGGAGGTCCGATTCTTTTGTGCCCACCAGGCGACAAACACTGCCAAGTCAACCTGCCACCGATGAAATAGTTAATCGGAAGCAGCGGTGACCGCAAGGTCACCAAAGTAACCTGTAGTAACTGGGGCCGAACTCAGGGCTCGCAATCTTCTGGGCTGAAGCGAATATTGTCGCTTCAGCCCTCTTTTTTTGGGGGCGAGTTGCGTTGGGAGAGCGGAGTAACCTTCGCCGCTCGCTTGCTAGATCTGCTTTTGCAGCGCTTCTTTCAGCGCTTTACGCAATTCGCCGGTCGTGGAAACCGGCGGCTGGCAAGCTGTGCCTGAACACAGCACGGCAAACGACTTGCCCTTACCCAACTGGGGAAGACCGGGAATCGTAGCCGCCAGCACAGGCGGTAGATTTTCTGGAACCGCCCGATCGGCCGTCAGGCGCAGCACGGTCTTGTTGAAGGCGAACGGCGCAACTGCCGCAGCATAAAGCTCGTTGGCGACGGCATCGTCTTTCGCGGACTCTGCGATCACGACTACCTGTACAGGACTTTCCAGAAAATGCGCGACGGCGATTCCATAGGTGGCTGCAAAAATTCCGAACTGCTCAGCGACTCCGCCGAATGTCTCCAGCGTTTGTTCGGCCTGAGCGCGATACTGAGCTTCGCCCGTGTAATGATGCAGCCGAAGCAGCGCAAGCGCAGCCATGGGATTGCCCGCCGGCGTCGGCGAATCCTGCAAGGGCTTCCGCCGTGTCGCCAGCACGCCCAGGCTTTTGCCGTCGGCTGCAGGCTCGCTGTCAAAAAATCCGCCGGACGTGGCGTCGAAAAACTTCGCGATCATGGCGTCGGCAATCGCTCGCCCAAACTTGAAGTAGCTGAGATCGGAAGTTGCCTCGTAAGCATCCAGGCAAGCAAGCGCGGTGAAGGCATAGTCCTCCAGTAGTCCTGAAACTTCGCGATGCGAAGCCGCTGGATCGGAATACGAGACAACGTGCAGCAGCACCGGTCGTTTGGTGGCGGGCGACTCGGCGGCAAGCTTTTGATCTTCGGCCTGCGGTTTCCACCCATCCGCCAACACTCGATCCAGCGAGCGCAAAGCAAACCGCCGCGCATCGTCCAGCCCCAGAACCTTCGCCGCGTCCAGATACGCCGAGATGCACAAGCTGTTCCAGCCCACATAAACGGTCTTGTCGAGATACGGAGTTGGACGATTGAGCCGCGCCGCATACATTTTCTTCTTAGCCGAAGCGAGAAGTTCCTCAACCCGCACTGGCGAAAGCTTCATCCGAGCAGCGATTTCTTCCACTGACGCCCGTAGATAGAGAACATTTTTCGCCGGATTGTGATGCATCTCCCCGACTTCGTTGATGTCATAGCGCAGCGCCGCCGCCTGCGCTTCGTCTTCAGTCAGGACGGCGCGGGCTTCGTCGAGGGTCCAGGTGAAGTAGTCGCCATCGTCGTCCATATTGATGTCGGCGTCCTGCGACGCATAGAACCCGCCACGCTCGCGATCACTGAGCCACTCATCCATCCAGCGAATGATGTCGCGTGCCACGTCCGCAAAGAACTCCGAGCCCGTAGCCTGATAAGCGTGGACGTAATTGTTCAGCAGTTCGGAATTGTCGTAGCACATCTTCTCGAAGTGCGGCACCACCCAGCGCTCGTCTACCGAATAGCGATGAAAGCCGCCCGCCAGCTGGTCATAAACTCCGCCGTTGGCCATGTGCTCGAGGGTGGTGACGATCATGGTTCTGAGCGTCTCTTCGTTTGTAGGGACAGTATTTGTGGCGACGGCCGTCCGAGGGTGCCCGGTGGAAGGAGGCTCCGCTTGCTGCTTTTCGGCCCGTGCATATAACTCAATCAACAAATCCAGCGCTGACGGATGGGGAAACTTCGGCGCCTGTCCGAAACCGCCGTGCTGCGGATCGTACATCCGCAACGCCGACGTCTGAATTGCGTCAATCACCGAAGAGGAAATTCTCCCGTCTTTTCCAGCGAAGGATTCCGAGTGCGCAATCGCGCTCTCGACCATTGCCGCCTGCTCGACCACGTCGCCATGCTTTTCTTTGAAGGCGTTCGCGATGCTCAGCAACACGCGGCGAAAACTTGGGCGCCCGTATCCGTCCTGAGGAGGGAAGTACGTCCCGCCATAAAACGGCTTGCCATCCGGGGTGAGAAACGCTGTCAGAGGCCATCCGCCTTGCCCGCTGACCGCCTGCACCGCCGCCTGATAGCGGCTGTCGATGTCAGGACGCTCGTCCCGATCCACCTTCACTGCGATGAAATGCTCATTCACGATGGCTGCGACGGCGGGATCGTCGTAAGACTCGCGGTCCATCACATGACACCAGTGGCACCAGACGGCTCCGATGTCGAGCAGCATGGGCTTGTTCTCGCGGGCTGCTGCCGCAAACGCTTCCTCGCCCCACTCCTGCCATTGGACGGGCTGATGCATGGCGGAGCGCAGGTAGGCGGACGAGGCGCGGGCGAGGGAGTTTAGGGTGGTGGTGGTCATGAACTCCAAGTTTATCTTGATTTCCTCATAAGAGTCAGGAGCGTCGACCTGCGTTAAGTAGCGCATTCGATGAAACATGATCCGGTCGATCCGTCACAAGGGACTGAAACGCCTTTATGAAGACGGCGATGCGATTGATGTCGATTATTTGGACTATCCTTGAAGGAGACGAATCATGCCGATGAAGAATCCACCGCACCCGGGCGGTTTTGTGTTGCGCCAGTGCATCGAGCCTCTGGGGTTGAGCATTACCGATGCAGCCGCAGCGCTCGGGGTGACGCGCACCACGCTGTCAGAGTTGGTCAACGAAAAACGTGGAATATCTCCAGAAATGGCAGTGCGACTCTCCAAGGTGTTCGGCGGCAGTGCGGCAACCTGGCTCACGCAGCAGGCGCATTATGATCTATCTCAGGTCCGGATCGATCGGATTAAGCTCAAGCGCCTGGAGTTCGCTTAGATATTCCCACTGCCTTGAAGAACCTGCCCTAAATGGTTCTGTTCGTCGAACCTGATCAGTGGGTCATTTCCCACCGCGAGGCTTGATCACGGGCGCATCCTCACCTAATGCTGTCGCCAGGGCGATCAGATGGTCCTGTTCGTCCTTGAGAATTTCGCGGATGAATTCGGCCATGGCATACTCGCCGAGTTCTTCACACTGATGCACGCGTTCCCGGTAGCTGCGAATCGTTTCGGTCTCGTTTTCCAGATCGAAGCGGAGCATGTCCTTCGCTTTTTCGGACGTGCGGACAGGCTTTGGCGTCACGGCCGGCATGCCGCCGAGGTAATCAATCTGATTGGAAATAATCAGCGCGTGCGCCAGTTCCTCGCCCGCATGAACCGCCAGTTCGTCGGCGATGTTCATGTACTCCGCCCCCTTGAGGACTTGCGAGTATACGACGTAAGAGATGATCGCCTGATATTCGCGCGATAAATCTTCGTTCAACAGGTCGATTAATGCCTCTCGGGATATCGGTTTGGCATCGGTCGACGCGGCACTATTCTTCATGTGTCTGCTCCGGATTTGAGAAATGAACCTAGAAGTGACTGAACAAGCCTATCAGAATAATGAGTGGAATCGGAACACCCAGCACTAATAGCAGTATGGAACGCATGGCATCCTCCTTGTAAATTTTTCCGAACTATGGACACTAGACGCGCACGTGATCCCGCTGCGCGCCGCCAAAAGTTGCTGACAGGCTGGCGCTGAAGGCTCCCAGCAGCAGAGCGACAAATAGCCAGTACAGCGAGTGCGCGACCGCTTTACGGGCGTTGTCCGCGGCTTGCTGATCCTGCTCAAAGGCATCGGTCACACGTTTTTCCCCTTCGGGACGGTTAACTCCGGTCTTGGCAACGATGACGTCGGTGATGTAGCTCTTATCCGCCGCCGTCAGTTCGCGATGGCGTAGAGAGCGGACAAAGATCACTGCAATCTCAGAACGCAATGCTTCGTCGGCCGTATTCGAAGGCTGTGCCGTGCGGAACAAGCTATCGATGAAATAACGATTGGAGTCGACGGAGACAGTCTCGGAACGCGATTCGCTTCCGCTTCGATTGGCCACCAGCGACGTTGCGGCGGACATCAGGAGGGCAGCGGTTATCACGAAGGCTACCGCCCATGCCAGAAATCCGTGCGCGGTATCGCGGAAGTAGACTTCATCGGAATGCACGTCCACCCATTTTGTGCGCAAACGTCCGGTTAGATAACCGCCGAGTGCGGAAGCAACAATCTCAATGACCACAAACCAAAGGATTGCTCCGATCCCGACAGCGGAAGAGGATGCCCCGGAATTCAGCCACGGAGAAAGCGACGACAATCCCGCACCCGCGCCCAGGGTCAACAGGCACAATGACAGGGCCGCGGCAACGAATGCGCCCGCTACAACAGCACCCCACGAAACGCCTGAGGTGGAGGCTTCATTCTTCAGAGGGTAAGGAGTAACGGTGGGATTCTTCAGAACTGGTGTGGGCAATGTCACTTGAGCCATGGAGTCCTGCCTTCTGGAAGCGATAACTAACAGTCTTCACTTTAGTCAGGAGCTGACCAGGAACTATCAGGTTCACTGGGTAGAAGCAGTGAAAGATTGCTGTACGGAAATCGCATACCAGGCGCGCCGGAGAACTTGTACCTCAATGCTGGCTAAAGAAAAGCCCGCATTCAACTCGCGAGCTGCTTCGCAATCCGGCAATATAAATCGATCGCATCGGCCAGTTGCTGTTTCTCGATGCATTCGCCGTCAGTATGCGCCACATGAATCGATCCGGGGCCGATGAGGAGAGGTTCGCCCCAATTCGCCAATTTAGGAATGTCGGTGGTAAATGCCGCGATCATCGGGGGCAATCCGTCGAGCTTGCGAAAGCGAAGAAAGGGAAGCTCCAGAGGAAATGTGATCTGTACCTGATCGCCGGCGGTTGCGACGATTTGCCCGCGCAATTCCTCCGACGGGCCGACGAGACGGTATAGCAAATCCGCGTGCGCGTAATCAGGAATTACGTTGGGAGCGCGCCCGCCTTCAATCAGGCCAATATTCAGCGTACAGGGCCCAACTTCGGGATCGGATGGCAACGGCATGGAGCGAAGCCGCATGAGTGCGGGAATTAGTTTGTCGATCGCCGAGTCGCCCAGTTCAGGGTATGCGGAATGCGCCATGCGTCCAGAGGCTGTGACCTCGACTCGCAGCGTTCCCTTTGACGCCAGAGCGAGGCGATTCTCAGTCGGCTCTCCGTTGACCAGAAAGCCGCGCTTGTAACCTTTCGCGGCATATTCGTTCGCCACCTGCGCGCCCAGGCTATCGCGCTCCTCACCCACAACGAAGAGAAGTCCGACATGAATGTTTTCTTTGCGCAGCCGTTCGGCGGCCGCGATCTGCGCAGCGATAATGCCTTTTGCATCACAGGACCCACGGCCGTAGATGCGGCCCGCGTCTTCGGATGAGGCGATGAAAGGCGGAACGGTGTCCATGTGCGTGGAAAAGAAAACTTTCGGTTCGTGATGCTCGGGCGCAGTTGCGTACACGTTGAAGCGCTCGCCCTCGACGGGCATTTTCATCGTCTGATAGCCGAGCCGGCAAAGTTCTCCGTCGAGATAGTGGCCGACAGCTGCTTCGTTGCCCGTGATGGATTCGATGTCGATAAGTTGGCGCGTGAGTGTAACGGCGTCCATGGAGGAAAGGATAACCCACGAACTGCACTGCAAGCGATTCGTTATCCCGAGCGAAGCGAGGGGCTGAGGAAGTGGCTGCGATGGCGATGCTACCGGCTAAACACCCAGATCCCTCGCTTTGCTCGGGATGACAGACGGAAGTGGAGAGTGCGAAATCATGTAATCTGGACGCTGTGATTTCTTCGAGCTCAACCATTCGTTCGCTGTTCCTCGACGGGACGGCTGGACGGCTGGAGGCGCTGCTCAATGCCGGCGCCGAAAGCGCGACGCACGCCGCAATTGTTTGCCATCCTCACCCGCTGTTTGGCGGGACGTTGCACAACAAAGTGGTGTTCCATACCATGAAAGCGCTGAACAGCTTTGGTTTTCCTGTGCTGAGATTTAACTTTCGCGGTACCGGATTGAGCCAGGGTGAACACGATCACGGCGATGGCGAAGTCGAGGACGTGCGCAAAGCTCTGGACTGGCTCGACGCGGAATATCACCTGCCGCTGCTCTTCGCGGGATTTTCTTTCGGCGCAGCCGTTGGAATGCGCGCGGCGTATTCGGACTTACGCGTGAAGGCGCTGATCTCTGTCGGAACGCCAGTGGTTCCGGTTGCTTCGGCAGATGAGCAACCCAGGGTTTACAGATTCGACTTCCTTCAGGATTGCACCAAGCCCAAGCTGTTTGTCAGCGGGGCGCGGGACCAGTTCGGCCCGCGGGCGAAGCTGGAAGCGTTGGCTGCAACGGTTCCCGAGCCCAAGAAACTGGTGCTGATCGAAGGCGGCGATCATTTTTTTGAAGGCCGGCTGCGGGAATTGCGCGAGGCCATCGAAACGTGGGTTAAAGCTGAGGTCCTGCACTCGGCATGAATGGCAGCGAAATGCGCCAGAGTGCGCGCAACATTTTCCAGCAGGCGCTGGCCGGAGCGTCGATCAGGCGGGCGTTCGCGCGGCACGTGCATTGTGAACGCGGGGTGCTTCGCGTCAGTGAGGATCTCTACGATCTGCATTCGTACTCACGCGTGCTGGTTGTTTCGCTGGGCAAAGCAGCGCACACGATGGCGGAAGCGCTGGCGGAGCAAGTCGGAGGATCGCTCGAAGGAATCGTCGCCAGTTCGGTTCAGCCTTCGGCGCAAGTTCATGGCTTCCGTTACTTTCACGGCGGACATCCCACGCCGACGGCAGAATCGATCCAGGCAGCGAGCGCGATACTGAAGGCGCTGCACGGGCTGCCTGCCTCGGCGCTGGTGATTTTTCTGCTCAGTGGTGGCGGATCGTCGATTGTCGAGAAGCCTCTCGACGAGGAAGTTTCGCTCGATGATCTCGTCGCAACCTATCGGGTACTCGTACATTCCGGGGCGCCGATCGCTGAGATCAATGCCGTGCGCAAGCATCTTTCCGCCGTGAAAGGCGGACGACTGGCGCTGGCTGCGTCGCCCGCACACCAGGTTTCAATTCTTGTGTCGGACGTTCCTAACAGCACGCCGGATGCACTGGCTTCCGGCCCGACCATGCCCGACTCTACCAGCGTGGAGGATTGTTACCGCATCGCGGAGAAATACGACCTTCTAAAACAGTTTCCGCAATCGACGGAGGAATTGTTTGAGCGGCATGCGTTGGAAGAGACTCCGAAGTCGGATGATCCTGCGTTTCACCGTGCACGCTGGTGGACTGTACTTTCGAATCAGACCGCGATCGACGAGGCCAGCAGCGCGGCCGAGCGCGCTGGCTTCATCGTCCAAATTGACAATTCGTGTGATGACTGGGATTACGAGCGGACGGCGGAGTATCTGCTGACGCGGGTACGTGAGTTGAGAAAACAGTTTTCGCCGGTCTGCTTGATTTCGGGCGGGGAAGTCACGGTTAAGGTCAGCGATGGCGGGGTTGGGGGGCGGAATCAGCAGTTCGCGCTGGCATGCGCCACGAAAATCGAGAGCGAAAATATTACCGTGCTTAGCGCGGGGACCGACGGAGTCGATGGGAATAGTCCGGCCGCAGGGGCCGTCGCGGATGGAAGCACTGTTGAACGCGCTCGAGTTCTGGGACTGGATCCTCGCGTTGCTCTTGAGAAGTTTGATGCTTACCCGTTTTTCAGTACGCTTGGCGATGCGGTTGAGATCGGGCCAACAGGGAATAATCTGCGGGATCTGAGGTTACTGCTGGCATATTAGGTGGCCGGTTCGGGGACGAATGCCGCCACGCTTCGCGCTGGCGGGGACAGCCGAGGTGGCCGTCCCCACATGAGCACTCTCTACCGAAGTAACTTCTAGGCGCTCTTCGGCATCTTGGACATGGCTTCATCCATGCTTTTCTTCATTTCATCCATGGACAAATCTTTCGTATGCGTGGCGATGGACCACTTGTGGCCAAACGGATCCTTCAGCTTGCCGTAGCGGTCTCCCCAGAACTGATCCATGACGGGCATCTCAATCTCCGCTCCGGCTTTTACGGCCCGAGCGAAGGCAGCGTCGACGCCGTCGAGGTAGATGTGAAGTCCCATGCCTGAACCGCCAATCGACTGCGGCGAGAGCGCTCCGTATTGCGGGAATTCGTCGCTCAACATGATGATAGAGTCTCCGATCATCAGTTCAGCATGCATGATTTTGCCATCGGGGCCTTTCATGGCGCCGCGCTCCGTCGCGCCAAAAGCTTGCTTATAAAACTCGATGGCGGCGGCAGCATCGCGGACGGTGAGAAACGGGGTGAGTGTGTGATAACCATCGGGAACGGGTTTTACAGACATCGTGACCTCCAGGGCTGGAATTTCGCGTGGAAAGTTTACAACAAAAAGGCGGGCCGGGAGACGAAAGAAGTGCTGTGGAGAGCTTTGCCGGAGCGCTTTGTTTGACACGAGGGGAATGTTTTGTTGGGTTCCGCAGCAGCGACTCCGAAGAACGCACTCACAGATTTTATCCAAAACAATCAGCTCAAAAGAATCTGGTCACGCCTTCTTCCATCACGACCACGCGGTCTTCGATGCCGGCGGCGCGAGCTTCCCGATCCAGCAACTGCAGGGGTTCGTCGACCGGTTCGTGCGAGAGGCGGAACGTGCCGTAGTGCATGGGGACCATCCAGCGGGACTTGAGATCGAGGAAGGCCTGAGTGGCGTCGCTGGGACTAGCATGCACGTTGCGAAATTGCGGCGGATTGTAAGCGCCGATGGGCAACAGCGCGAGTTCGGGAGCGAGGCGGCGTCCGATTTCGCTGAAGCCGGCGAAGTACGCCGTGTCTCCGGCATGGTAGACCGAATGCTCGCCGGCCTTCAGAACAAAGCCGCCGTAACCCCGGTGCGAATCTTTGAGGATACGCGCACCCCAGTGCCGCGACGGAACGTGGGTGACCGACAGATTTCCGTGACGCGAACTCTTCCACCAGTCGAGTTCGATGATTTCAGAAAACCCGAGATCGGAAATCAGGTCGGAGACATGAGTCGGAACGATGATCGCAGGAGCAACTCCGCGGGCCCTTAGATTATTTTGTACCAGCGCACGGAGCGAAGGGCGATGCAAGTGGTCGAAGTGAGCGTGTGATACCAGAACGAGATCAATCGCGGGAAGGTCGGCGACGCGCACGCCAGGACGGCGCAATCGTTTCAAGACAAACAGCCAGCGGGCAAAGTTGGGATCGATCAACACGCTCTTGCCGCCGATTTGCAGGAAGAAGCTGGAGTGGCCGATGAAGGTTACACCGAGTTCTCCATTGCTCACCAGGCGAGGGATATGACTCTGGCCGAAGCGGGGGGTGACGGCCGAGCGCCGCACCAGGCGTCCAAACTGGCTGGCGCGCTTACGAAGGGCCGGATTGCGAATCGTCTGTCTAATCATCCTGCTGCGAAACCAATGGAGGAACCAGAGCCGGTGCCAACCCGATCATACTAAACCGATTGCGGGCGCCCGGGTAATCAAAACGACCGCGTTTGTTTAACTGGCTTTCCATGTTAGATGATGTGCGGCTTGCTGCGCCGCACTTTTCATCTGCCGGTGGTACGGCGGTAACTTCTAAAACGCGACGATTCAAAGGAAATAAACCACGAAGGGACTAAGTATCCGAAGGATTGAGATATGGCAAAGGCGATGGCGCTTGACCGCAATCGCCTGGTCATATCTAATCCGGAAACGTTCCTTCGGTAGCAATAATTATTTTCAGCCAGATTGACTAAGGAGAAGTTGCGCATGCGAGTTGCTTTTTTGGGATTGGGCATCATGGGCCAGGCGATGGCGACGAATCTGGTCAAGGCGGGGCACGAAGTTACGGTGTGGAATCGCACACCCGGCAAACTGGTGGAGGGAGCGGGGATTGCGCCCACTCCGGCAGCGGCGGCGCAGGGCGCGGAGGTCGTATGGCTTTGCGTTTCTGACACCGACGCCGTGGAGGAAGTTATCTTTGGTTCAAACGGCGCGGAGTCGTCGCTGGCCGAAGGCGCAATCATTGCGGACTCGAGCACGATTTCTCCATCGGCTACGGCAAAGTTTGCGGCGCGAGTTGCGGCCAAGGGCGTTGCCTGGGTGGATGCGCCCATGACCGGGTCGAAGGTCGGCGCGCGCGACGGGACGCTGGTGTTCATCGTTGGCGGAGCTGAGGCGCAGGTGGAGCGGCTCAAACCGCTGTTTGCAGCGATGGGAAAGAAGATCTTCCGCATGGGCGAGATTGGCAAAGGGCAAGCCACGAAGCTTGCCATGAATCTGCAGATCGCGATGATTTTCGAAGGCTTCGCGGAAGCGCTGACCCTAGCCACCAAGCTCGGCGTGGATACGCAACAAATGTTGTCATTGATTGAGGCCACGATGGTGCGATCGGGAGTTGTCGATTACAAAGGTCCGTTCATCTTGAATCGCGATTTCACGCCGAATTTTCCGTTGCGTCTCATGCACAAAGACATCCGGCTGACGCTTGAGGCGGCGAAAGAGTCGCGGGTGAAGCTTCCCGGACTTGAAGCCGTGGAAGAGATATACGAACTTGCGACGGAAGAGGGCAACCAGGATCTGGACTACGCGGCTACATTGACGCTGCTGGAGAAATGGGCGGGAGTGCAGGTGAAGGGGAAGGCTGCGTAGTTCGGACGATGCATTGTGACGCGCGATAGAAGCCTTTGGCGCAGAAACGGTTCGCAGACATCACACTCACTGCAATGGCGCGGAAGGCAATCCCATCTTTGCACGCAATTGCTGCCACTCCTCGGTCACACGGGGTTCGTGGGAGAGTTCGGCAGCATGATGGAGCGACTGCTCGGCTCCCGGCAGATCGTTGAGTTTGAAGAGACATTCCCCGCGACCCGCCCAGGCAAACCAATCCTGCGGGTACTGCTGGATCACTTGTTCAAATATCGGCATCGCTTCGTCGCACCGGTCCGCGTCATCGAGGGCGAGGGCAGCCTGCACGCGCGTATCTGCAAGATTCTGGGCCACCGGGCCGTTGTTGGGCGCGCTTTGATGAGCCAGCGTGAATACCGTCAAATCATCCTTCCATTCGCCTTCCTGCTGCACCGTCAACACGCTGAAGGCCAGAGCCACTAAACCCGCAGCTGATAGCAGAACGATGCGTCCCTTCTTGGCCAGATGCCATCCGGTTGCCAGAAGGAGCAGCAGTCCGGTCAAAGGCAGGTAAGTGTACCGGCCATGCAAGAAATCACCCGGATTCAGTGCGTTCAGGTTCAGCGCCAACAGAATCGGAAGCACGAGGATCAAGGTTCCCAGCACCAATGCCTGCTCGACCCCGCTTGCCTCGCGATCCGGCAGATCGCGTCGCGCCGTTCGCCAAGCCCATGCGTAGCCCGCCGCAAGAGCTGTTGCGGCGCAACATACCCCCAACGCCGGCAGAACTACGCCGCGCAGAGAGAACGCATCAGCCAGGATAGGATCTGCGAAGGCCCGTGACCTCACCGGCCAAAGCAGGACTTTCACATAGAACCAGAGGATTGCCGGACAAGACAGCAGCATAGTTCTCCAGGGCAGATGCTGCGTAGGAGGGCTGAGATGGCCTTTCAGAGCGTTGTAGCGCAACAAGAGGTAAATGACGGTCACGCCCAGGAACGGCATAGTCCGTCGGAACGCGGAGGTCAGCCGGTCTCGAAACCTCCTGTTTTCCCTTCCGGTTAAGTCTTCCCGCTCCACTTTGCTGCTATCCAAGAGCAAAGCCATCCCAAAAAGCACGCCAGGCAACACGATGGCGGTTTCTTTTGCCATCAGTGCAGAAAGGCAAACTGCCAGAGCGGCGATCATCCATGCCGCGGAGTTGCCTGAAGACTTGCCGTGGAGGGGTTGGCGGGTTTTTCGTTTGGACTTCGCGCCCCGGCTCTGGTCCTGGGAGGACAAGCCCCCCTGATACCTGAGATAGAGGAGCACGGTGCCTAATACCGCGGCGGACATCAGCGGATCGGGCACTGTGACCCAGGCTACAGATTCTGTCTGTGCGGGATGCAGTGCAAACAACCCGCCGGCAAGCAGTGCGGCAACCCGATCCCTCAGCAGCTTCCACACCAGCATTCCAAGCAAAATGGCTACCAAGGAGTGCTTCGCGATGCTGAGCAAGTGCCATGCCCACGGGGATGATCCCCCGAGGATGAAATTCAGCCGCAGCCACAACACGAACAGAGGCCGATAGAAGCACAACGGACCGCCGCGGACTTGGGCCCACACATAAGTCGTGAAGTACTCCCATACGTGACCGGGTGACTGCAAACGCGGGTCAGCAACAAAGCGGTGATCATCGAGGATGAATTGGAAATTTAATGCGGGGCTGTAAACGGCAAAGACACCTCCAATCAAAACGACGGCAACGATGAGGGTGGTCAGGGAAGAAAGAGATGTTTCGGCCCTCGCCGGTGTCGCGAGAGGCGAGGGCCTCTGCTGCCGAAGCAAGTTACGTGTCTTCATCGCCGTGCCTGGAGATTATCAGGTGGTAATGTTGCAGGGGCGTGGCGAGTCACAAGTCAATCCTGCAACACTCGCGCGAAAACATCGTGATCTACGTTGCCTCCGGTGATGACAAGGCCTATACGCTTTCCTCTTAGAACCTCTTTTTCGTTTAGGGCTGCGGCTAATCCCGCGGCTCCGGCTCCTTCCACTACGTTATGCGTGTCGGTGAAGTAAATCTTCATGGCTTGGGCCATTTCTTCTTCGCTTACTTGCAGCACGCGGTCGACGTTTTCAAGGACGACTTCGAGTGACGCGTCGTCGGGGACGCGGCACGCCATACCATCTCCGAGCAGCGTAGTGACGGGGGACGAGATCTTGCGCCGCGCTTCGAACGAGAGCGCGTAGGCGGCTGCGCCTTCGGGGACCACTCCCACAATTCTTGTTTTCAGATTCAGGCCGTTGCGGACCGCGCTGCAGGAGCATATGCCTGAACCTTGGCCGATGGGAACGTACACCACGTCCAGATCGGCGATGGCTGAGAAGAATTCGAGCCAGTAGGTGGCGACTCCTTTGACGATGTTGGGATGATAGGAAGGCACGAAGTGCCAGCCATGTTCGGCTGCAAGTTTCTGCGCGTGTTCTTTAGACTCCTGGAACTCGCTGCCGAACTCGATCAGATCGGCTCCCTGGGCCCTCATGGCCGCATTTTTCTCGGTGCTGTTGCCTCGGGGAACTACGATGTGTGCCGTCACCCCGAACCGGCGCGCCGCCAGCGTGACCGATTGCCCGTGATTGCCGCGAGTCGCGGTGACCAGACCTGAGACGCCGCCGGTTGCGCGGAAAAGTTCGGCCACGTACACAACCGCGGTCCTGGCTTTAAATGCGCCGATCGGCGTGTGGTTCTCGTGCTTGACCCAGACCTCGGTCCCCAGCCGTTCGCAGAGCAGCGGCCATGCGAATTGCGGAGTGGGCGGCATCACGGAGTAGACGAGTTGCTGGGCAGCCCTGATTTCTTCAATCGTGGGGAGAGATGTGGCGAGGGTCGGAATGGGCATAATTGGTCATTTTACGCTGGTCGTTGAATCTCTTGGTGCGCTCAGGAAAGACGCCAATATTTTCCCCACATTTTTTCACTTTCATCAGAGAGAGCATTTCACGGAGGAGCCAGGTTACGAATTCGTTACCCCGGTAACGGCGGTAAAGCGGCTATTACACAAGTATTACAGTCACTCGTGCTAGGTCCCTGATAGTTTGAAAAAGGACTTAACCACAGTCGAACAATTCGGGAACGAGGCCATCCTTGGATATGGAGCTGGAAGATCTGGAAAGACCGCAAGCGGCAAGAGATGAAGTGAACTGGGTGACGGCGGGATTCATGGCGGCGTTTCACATTGGCGCCGTGGCTGCGCTTTTTTTCTTCACGTGGAAGGCGTTGTTCGTCGCGATGTTCCTGTGGTGGGTTTCCGGCAGCCTCGGGATCGGCATGGCTTATCACCGGCTGCTCACGCACCGCGGCTATAAGACTCCGAAGTGGGTTGAGTATTTCCTCACCGTTTGCGCCACGCTCGCTCTCGAAGGCGGACCGATTTTCTGGGTGGCGACACACCGCATTCATCATCAGCATTCCGATCAGGAAGGCGATCCACATTCGCCGATCGATGGCAAATGGTGGTCACACATGGGCTGGATTCTGATGGGCAAGTCCATGCACCACGACACGACTACGCTGGCCCGATATGTCCCCGATCTGGCTAAAGATAAATTTCACGTCTGGATTACCAAGTATCACTACGTTCCCATGATCGTGTTGGGCGCGATTCTGCTGGCGATCGGCGGACTGCCGTTCCTGATGTGGGGCATCTTCATGCGCACCGTTGTGGGATTGCACGCCACCTGGCTGGTAAATTCAGCGACGCACTCCTGGGGAACACGGCGATTTGCGACCCGCGATCTTTCCACGAACAGCTGGTGGGTGGCGATTCTGACTTTTGGCGAAGGCTGGCACAACAATCACCACGCGCATCCGACGGCTGCGCAGCACGGCTTCCGGTGGTATGAAGTCGACATGAACTGGTACGGCATCTGGGCGCTGAAAACGCTGGGCTTGGCGTGGGACGTCAAACGCGTGAAACTCGACGAAGTCGAACGCGGTCTGGTGCCGACGCCGAACGGGCGATTGATCACTGCGGACATGCCAGAAGGTTTGGTAGCAGGCGACTGAGCAGAACCGAAAGGTGTCAGAATGTTTGTATAGAACCCGCCTTCTGGGCGGGTTTCTTTTATTGGTGAAGACTTCGGACTATTTCGGCATTATGACAACTTCGTCCTTGGGCATGGCGTCGAGGGCGGACTTGTCGATGCCCAGGTGAGCCAACACTAGCTCCGGTGGCGTATGAGTGAGCCACTCTGAGAGCGCGAGATCCTGATAGAAGCTGCTCTTGAACATCTCCAGAAATTTCAAGTCGGTGTCGCCCGTATTCTCAACATAGTGGGGCAAGGTCTTCACAACATAGCCAACGTCTCCCGCCTGAAAATCCATTGTGCGGGCGCGACCTCCGGTAGCGAAGACGGTCATTCTTCCTGTACCGGCCATGTAGTACTGCCATTCGTCGGAATTAGGATGCCAGTGCAGTTCGCGGATCCCGCCTGGATGCACTGTGACGATGGCGGCGGCGATCGTGTTCGCGACCTTGAACTTGCTGGAATCGACGATCCGTACTTCGCCTCCCTTGGTCTGTTTGGGAATGGGCTGCTGTGCCACTCGGAAAGCGAAATCCTGCTGGGAATCGCCTGTTGATCCGGCGGCGGCTTTCTGGTCATCGGCCAAGAGTCCGGGAACCTCGGCCTGGAAGATAAACTTCTCCCGCCGCGGCATTTTCGCCATGGCGTGTTCGCTTACGCCGAAGTTTTTCGCGAGCACATCGTGAGGCGTATGTGCCATCCAGTCGGTGAGAAGGACGGTTTCATATTCGGAGAAGTTGCCATCGTCGAATACCAGCAGAAACTCACAGCCATCCGGATTGAGGCCCTGAATGGAATGTGGAATTCCGGTAGGGAAGTACCAGAGGTCGCCTTCTGTCACGTCGCTCACGAAACTCTTGCCGTCGGCATCGAGCCCTGTGATGCGCGCGTTTCCATAGAGCATGAAGGCCCATTCGGCAGCGGCATGCCAATGCAATTCCCGAATGCCTCCGGCGGTCAATCTCATGTCGACGCCGGCCATCGATTTGGAAACCGCCAACTCCCGGACTGTTACTTCACGCGACCATCCGCCTTCCTGCATGCGTTTGTGCGAGAGTCCGAAAGGATACTTGAAGGTCTGGACGCCACCAGCATCGGTGGACGGTGGCAGGAAAGAGTCTGGATTCTGGGCATCGATGGCGACATTGCCGGGGCCGGGAGCACTGGCGCTTTTATCGTTCCTGGTGGGGTACGGTTTCGGTGCTCCTTGCTTTTGATCCTCTGCAGAGGCGGCCGATAGCACGCCCGCCACGAGCGCGGCCGAACCAACTCCCAGAAATCCCCGCCGCGAAAACGTTTCATTCTTCGCGTCGTTCGAATCATTGCGCATCACTCCTGCCTTTCACGACAGCAAGCCACAGGGACTGCCCGATTCTGGCTTCACGGTCGCGCAAAACGATACGACGGCAGAAGTATCGTGTCAATTTTCATAGCAAACTGCGCACGATTTAGACGGCTGCTTACTTCCAGCGGCAGAAGCCGTTCGGGTTTATATACCCTAACGGCATGGCTGAGGCGCTGCTCCGATACGGGTCGTTTCTCAAACGGCACCAGCAATCGCGTATGACGTTGAGTGGGTCCGGCCACGAACGGGGTAAAATCGGGCTGGCCGTCTGTTCGTCCATTCGCCATGCGCATTGCTAGCCGCCGCGGAACTATCGCGTTTTTCCTGTCGCTGGGGATTGTCCTGGTGGCGCTGGCTGTTGCGCTTAATGTTGGGTGGATCATTCTCAACTGGCGCGAGGGAGTGCTGCTGTTTTTCGGAATCATCTTTTTTGCACTGATCATTGCAGGCATGGTGGTGAATACGATTTTTCTGGTGCGTGAGTTGAGGCGCAGTGAACAGCACGACAGCTTTATCAATGCGGTAACTCATGAATTGAAGACGCCGGTGGCATCCATTCGCCTGCACCTGGAGACTCTTCTGCGGCGCGAGCTGCCGGAGGCCCAGAGGTTTGAGTTCTATCAGCTGATGCTGAGCGATACTGACCGGCTCACACAGACTGTCGAGCAGGTTCTGCGCGCGGGCCGGGCGCGGGATAAGCGAGCGGGCCGGGAGAAATCGGAAGTCGATTTTCGGCAGCTGGTGCACGATTGCATGGATGCGGCCCGCAACCGGCATCACCTGCCGCCAGAAATCTTTCAGTACGAAGAAGCCTCCAGCAGCGGCAGCGGCCTGCGCGTGCGGGGCAGTGCCGAAGATCTTCGCACCGCTGTCTTCAATGTGCTCGACAACGCCATCAAGTATTCCGGGGACAATGTGAATGTGCGCGTGCGCCTGGAGACCCCGGACGAAAAGCGAATCGTGCTGCGCGTGCAGGATCAGGGTGTCGGCATTCCTCCCGACGACGTTAAGCGCATCTTCAAACGCTTTTATCGTGTGCCCCACCGTTCACTGGCCCATGTGAAGGGCACCGGGCTCGGCCTATTTATTGTGAAGGCGGTCGCACAGAAACACGGAGGCAAAGTGTCTGCCGAGAGCCCAGGCGAAGGCCAAGGAACGACGATCATCCTCGAGTTGCCGCGGTGGGCAGCGTGAGCCGCGTGCTCGTGGTGGAGGATGAGGCTCATCTGGCGCAGGGACTACGCTTCAATCTGGAAGCCGAGGGCTACGCTGCGGAAGTTGTGGGAGACGGCGAAGCTGCCACGGAACGCTTGCTGGAAAAGAAAGAAGCGTTCGATGTCATCGTGCTCGACATCATGCTTCCAGGCAAGGACGGCTTCAGTGTGGTCGCCGAGCTTCGCGCCGCGAAAAATTATGTGCCTGTGCTCATGCTGACCGCGCGTGGGCGTCCGGAAGATGTGCTGAAGGGTTTCGCATCGGGGGCCGATGACTATCTGGCCAAACCCTTCGATCTCTCGATTTTGCTGGCGCGATTGCAGGGCTTATTACGGCGCAGCCAGTGGATACACGCTCAGGCTGCAGGAGTCGCGGAGTCGCCTCCGGCCCAGGCTGACGGTGGCGGCGTCGGCGATTTCGGCACCTTCTCATTTGCCGGGAAGACGATCGACTTCGGCACGCTCGAATTGCGCTCCGGCGAAAATACGATTCATCTCACCCTCATGGAGTCTGAGCTTCTTCGGTATCTGGTTCGCAACGACGGGCGCATCGTCTCGCGCAAGCAAATTCTCGAAGAAGTCTGGGGACTGCACGAGGATACCGACACGCGCGCAATCGATAATTTTGTGGTGCGGCTGCGCCGTTATATCGAAGATGATCCCGCCGAGCCGCGACACCTGCTCACCGTGCGCGGCGTGGGATACCGCTTCCTGGCCAAGCCTGAGGACAAGTGAGCTGGTCCAGGGCCTCTAGACACCCGTCACGTGGCGCACCTCGTGATGGGAGACATAGGCTCCGATGCCCAGCATGAATCCAAAATCGTACCAACAGCCGCGGTTGCTGGTTTCGTAGATGCGAACGCCGTCAGCGAAGAGGCTGACAATAAAAGTAATCGGGGCGATGATGCCATGCCAGAGTCCGGCCCAGAATCCCGCAGGCTCGGCGCCAGGTTGTTTATATTTGGAATTTGATCCCGCAACGCAGAGAGGGTTCGCCATAACGCGACGATTATAGCGAACGGAAGGGTTACGCGCGGCACAGTTCGGCCATCAGAGTCTCTCTGCGCTCGAGTGCGATTCGATCGAGCCGGCGCAGAACCACGAGGTAGAGCGGCAGGGAGACTGCTGCGAGCACGAGGAACACAAGAACGGCGATCCAAAGATTCTTGTAGAACCGGGCAACGACGAAAGCGGTGACTCCGACGCCCACAATCACAATCTGTACGCCCAGGCTAACCAATACGGTGGTCTGTGAGGCGTTCTGTCTTCCGATGGTCGCGAAGTCTCGTTTCTTCGGTGCGTAGATAGATAACAGATTTCCAACCGTGAAGTTCAGCGGAGCCGCGAACAGAAGTCCAGCTACGGTTGCAACGGCAACAGCCCGCGCGGGAGCGCCGTAGAAGTAGGCCACCGTCATCCAGGCCAGGAGTGTGTTCACTGTAAGGATGGCGGCATGCGTAAGATTTTTTCCCAGGATGATCTGGCGAAAGGAAACTGGCGAAGCGTAAAAGAACTGAACACCGCCGCCATCGCCACCGAAGCTGTTGTAAACCAGATTGGTCAGGACCAGCAGGGCATACGCGGCAGCTCCGGGGAACGCCATATCTGGAGCGCGGCTGAGAAAGTTTGACTGATGCCGCATGGGGTTCATCGGTCCCAGCCGGAAGATCACCAGCATGAGGAGCGGCATGAAAAGCGTGAGCAGCATGGGTCCACTGCGGCTCAGGTAGCGGATTTCTTTCTCGAACACGGCTGCGACCGCCTGAGAAAAGCCTGGCAATTCCCATCCCAGCCGTAAGCCCTGCGGTTGCTGTATAGCGGCTGGACGCGCGCCTGCCTCGCTGAGGTTTTCGCCGCGAAACTGTTTGCTTAGCCGCAAGTGCAGAAGATATCCGACGGCGCCGGTCAGGGCTCCGAGAAATAGCAGCGAGGTGAATCCGACGATGTACTCGGCGTGCGAAATCTGCGCGATAGCGTCGGAGGCGAGGCCGGGCGGCAGCACGGCCTGGACCTGGACGACAATCTGCGCCGCACGTTGGAACTGGGGGCGCTGGTGCCGGTCGAGGCTCTGTATCGCAGGCCCAATCAATTGAAAACTCAGCATGAACAAAATGAACAGCACGCCCATGATTTCGCGCGTACGTCGTTGGGCCAGCCAGCGCTCAACCCATGCGAAGATGGTCTGCATCAACACTAGATTGAAAAGTGCAAAGGCCAGCAGCACTACGAGTGCCCAGGGAAACAGCAATGGGCGCGCGGCGGTGATGCCCAGGAGAATTCCGATGAGGCCAACGCTGCCCAGCGCGCTCGCGGGATCGAAGAAGCCATAGGCGAGACGGATGGCAAAGTAGGAGCGGTAGTCAAGCGGGAATCGCAGCAGGTCCGACGAATCAGGGTTGTTGGTGAAGGCGGTAGCCATCACCGGAAACACTTGCCAGAAAAAAAAGATGGGCCACAGGAGTACCGCCAGGAACTCGGTTTTGCCTTGTGAAACGAAGTACCATGCGAATCCGGTTGCGGCAACGAAGCCGCCCGCGCCGCCGAGCGTGAACGCGCCGGTGATGATGATGCGCGAAAACAGCTCCAGCCTGCCGCGCTTGCTGCGGAGTCCGTTGACGAAAAGGCGCCAGCGGAGCTCGGCGATGGCGGTCAACTGCGAGCGGCGATGGAGGGTGTGATTGAGATCATTCATGAGCGTCGCCTTTTAACCCCACAGTTCAATGGCTGCGTCCATCGGACACGGCTACGGCTGCTCCGGCATAACCCAAGGCAGTCTTGCGATGAATTCGATCGCCAGGACTTTGTCGCCAAAATCAACTGTCGGCTTTGGCAGGGTCTTGGCGTCTGCAAACCCGTGTTGAAAACCAGAATGAGCATCGGTCGCGCGTGTACCCTTCGCGCAGAGCTCTCCAGCGAAGTAGAACCATCCGCCGTAGACTCTTAGCCTGCCATCGGGGCCAGATTCATAGACTTCCCCTTCCTTCGCTGGATCGATGCCAAGTTGATCGAGAATCAGTCGAAAGGTTCCGGGGTAAACCGTGCCTCGCTGAGCGGCGAAATTTCGACAGTAGGAGCACCCGCACCTCTCGGCGTCTCCACTCTTCATCGACGCATAGGCATTTCGAGTCAGGTCCCTGTCGTGCCCGATTATGTAGTCACCTGCTTGGATCTGCTGCATACATCTATTGACGCGGCGCTTCTATCCCAGCCACGAAAGTTCCTCGGTGCGGCGTTCGCCGCCAACGACACGCAGGAAAATCTGCTCCAGCGTCAGCTTCTCGCCTGAGACTCCTGCGTCGTCGCCCGCTGCGGGCGCTTGCGCCTCGACTCCCATGCGCAGCTCTTCGAGCGAACCTTGTGCTACCAAGCGTCCCTGATGAATGATGGCGACGTGGCTGCACAGGCGCTCGACAATTTCCAGCACGTGCGAGGTCAGAAAGATTGTGGCGCCACGCGCGATCATGCCTTGGAGCATGGTTTTCAGGGTGCCCGCGGCGATCGCGTCGACGCCCTCGAATGGTTCGTCGAGGAAGAGGACTTTCGGGCCATGAATCACGGCGGCGGCCATCGCCAGCTTTTTCTGCATGCCGTGCGAATAATCGGTGACCAGTTTCTTCGGCTGATCGGCGAGTTGCATGAAGTCGAGCAATTCGGCGGCGCGTTTTGCAGCGGTCACGCGGTCCAGGCCGTACATGCGTCCAGCAAAGCTCAGAAACTCGGAGCCGGTTAGACGTCCGAATAGGGCCATGCCTTCCGGCACGACGCCGATCTGGCGCTTGACTTCGACCGGATGGGCGTTGAGATCGATGCCGAGGATTTCGACTCGCCCGGAACTGGGCGCGAGCAATCCGGTGAGCATCTTGATGGTCGTCGATTTTCCCGCGCCGTTGGGTCCGAGGAATCCGAAAAATTGTCCGGGAGCGACTTGCAGGTTGACGCCGTCGACGGCGAGCAAGTCGCCGAAACGTCGGGTCAGGCCTTGGGTGGTGATGGTGGGTGCGCTAGCCATCGAGCTTCAAAATCTAGCACACCCACTGAATTTCCGCGCGGGAGTGAAGCTTGCTCCTGAAGTGAAGCGCGGGCGGGGACGCCCGCGCGACAGCCGGCGAGACGCGGGCGCTACGAGCTTACGGGGAGACTGTCGCTGGCGAAAGGCCTCGGCCATACTGGCCCTGTTTTGGTAGGTGCCATGCCTGTAGGTCAGAATCATACCGTTGGTTTCGGCCCTTTCGAACTTGACAGTCAGTGCGGAGAACTGCGCAAGAACGGCATGCGCTTGCGGCTGCAGGGCCCGCCAATCCAAATCCTCGAAATGCTGCTCTCCATGAAATTTGCTTGCTGAGCCGACTCTGCCGCAGGTCCCGAAGACCTACAATGCACGCGACATGATTCGCGAGTGGATCGTGAAAGGGGGTGAAGTGACTCGGGGGTGAGCGACGAATGTGCAGCTAAGTGATTGAAAAGAGAGTGGCAGAGTCAGGCGGGAGAGTTCGGCGCGGGGTGCATGGATAAGGCCTGTCGAGCTGCGCTCGACCGGACAGCCGAAGGGGGCTGCCCCCACATGAAACTAAAAAAAGCCCCGGTCCGGAGCCGGGGCCGGGGCGTCGCTGCGAAACTAAACAGTGGTCTAAAACAAGTTCCACAGGAACTGGTTGTAGACCTCGTGGTGGAACTGGACCTCCTGGGCTTTGACGAACGTCCCTAGCGCGCGGGGACAGCGGTCGGCAGAGGCTTGCTTCAGGTCCGCATAGCGGCCTTTTACGTCTTCGCCGAGCAGGGTTGTGGTCCACTCCGCTTTGCGGAAATCCGCGAGGGCGTCGTAGATGTTGTCGGGCAGGTAGCGCTCGGCCTGGCGAAGATTCTTGATCTTGGACGTGTCGCCGTCGAGGCCGGTCTTGAAAATCGAGTACAGCACCAGGTAGGGATTGGCGTCCGGTGACACCGAGCGCACTTCCACGCGCATGCTTTTTTCGTTGCCGATGGGAATGCGGATCATGGAGCCGCGATCGACCGGCGACGCCTTGATCTGGTTCGGCGCTTCGAAATGCGGATCGAGACGTCGATACGCGTTCACGCTGGCATTGAGCAACAGGCAAATATCGTTGCCGTGAGTGAGGATGCGATCGAGGAAGGCCCAGCCGAGTTTGCTGAGCTTTTCTTCGCCCTTCGCATCCCAGAAAAGATTCTTGCCGTCTTCGCTGATGGAGACGTTGGTGTGCATGCCGCTGCCATTCACACCGACCACTGGCTTCGGCAGGAATGACGCGGTGAACCCCATGTGAGTGGCGACCTGGCGGCAGATCAGCTTGTAGAGCTGAATCTGGTCGGCGGCGGCGACGACTTCTCCGTAACCATAATTGATTTCAAACTGCGAAGGCGCAACTTCCGGATGGTCTTTCTCGTTCTGGAAGCCCATCGAGCGCTGCACTTCCGCAGTGGTATCGATGAACGAGCGCAGCGGATCGCCGGGTAACGAATGATAGTATCCGCCGGTATTGACGTATTCGAACTTGCCGCCGACTTCGTGATAGTGCCGCTCCGCGTCGGGGCCTTTGAAGAGGAATCCTTCAATTTCGTTGGCCGCGTTGAGGGTATAGCCCTTTTTCTTGTACATCGCCTCGGCGTAGCTCTTCAGCACTCCGCGAATGTCGCCGGAGTAGGGTGCGCCGCCTTTGTCGATGACCTCACCGAACACGAGGACTTTGCCCGAACCGAAGACATCGGCGGGTGCCCAATAAAACGCTCCCCAATCAATGCCGAGCCGGAGATCGCTTTCACGCTGCGCGGTGAAGCCGCGAATCGAGGAGCCGTCGAAGGTCAGGTTGTCCCAGCTCTTGAGCAGGAACTTCTTGTCGTAATCGAGCATGTGCAGGCGGCCTTCGAGGTCGCTGAAAAGCACGGTGATGGCCTTAATTCGCTTCTCGTCGGTTAAATACTTGAGCCGCTCTTCCTGAATCTTGTGGGTGGCGACGCGGTTCCTGCGCTGCTCCTTTGCCTTCAGGTTCAGTTCTTCCAGTTCGTCATATGAGAGTGCCAGGAAATTGCGCAGGTCAGTGGACATGGATGTAGTTCAGTCTCCTTCGAGATAGGCGTTAAGATTTCGGTAGCTCCATAGCTCGGAAACATGGGAGTTGAAATGGCTGGTTTCAACGCTTCTGATTGGAACGGGAAAGAATAGCGTGATCGTCCGGCCCTCGCCAATCGAAAAAGCTGATGCGAGGCATAAAAGAGATTTATTCGAGAACTGGAGAAGTCCGACTCGAAAATCCGACTCGAACTTCCGACTCGAACTTCCGACTCAGCGATTCACGCTGAAATCCTGATCTAACGATGCAGCGCTCCATTCGCTCAGGGGATGTTCCTTGCCGCAGTCCATGCACCTCGTGACCGGAAATTGGGTTCCACAGTGAGGGCAGACGCCATGTGCCTGGAAAATGTCGAATGGCTGGCCGCAGTGACTGCACTTCCAGAGTTCGCCGATAGGCGGCGATGTCTTGCAGGACGGACAGGCAACGCCGAACCTGCGCGGTAGTTTTGCGACGCTTAATAGCGCGCGCGCCTGTTGGAGTCCTGCCCAGGAGTTCATCAGCATGAAGACCGCGATGGCTCCATACCAGATGGATTGCATCCACAGCGCGAGGCCTACAAACCCGACTGCGCCGATTATGCCGACGACCGTGGCCACCATCAGGCTGCGGGCGCGGCCCAGCATGAACCAGAGCAGCGAACGAAATATCTGTCCGCCATCCAGCGGGTAGATGGGCAGGATGTTGAAAATCAGCAGCAGCAGGTTTATTCCCAAAATGTTGCGCAGCAGCGCATAGACGTCGGGGGCGGACTCCGCCCAGCCCTGCGATTGGCCGATCAGGACGACACCGTAGAGAATCGGGGCGAGCGCAACATTTACCAGAGGGCCGGCGGCGATGCTCCAGAGCGTGGCGCCGGGACGCTGCGGCGGATCGACATAGGCCACTCCACCGAGAGGCCAGAGGACGATCTGATTCGCCGTTCCGCCCACTTGCCGGCAAGCGAGGGCGTGGCCGAACTCATGAAGAGTGACGATCAGGAACAGTGCCAGATATTCCAGCACGTTCCAGGTCATCGAGGAGTAATCCCCCTTGCGGGTCTGAATTTCATAGACCGCAACCAAAAACCAGGACCAGTGCAGGAACAGATCGATTCCTGCGATGCGAATTAGGTGGATTGATCCCTGGCGCGCGCTCGGCATGTGCGCAGTTTACTGCAAAAGGCCAATTTGCTGGAATCGGTCGCCGACATTCAGATGATGGTCTACGTGGGGACAGCCGCCCGCGGCTGTCCGGTGAGCGAAGCGCGCCTTGTCGCCATCCACCGCACATCTCGAGAAGCAGCCGAGCTAACGATCGGCATGGATAGCCGAGGGCGGCTGTCCCCACATATGCCGCCCCAAAAGCAAACAGCGCGTCGTTGGGCTGGGGTGAGACGGTTTTGAGGGAAGGAAGCTGGCCTACTGCCGGTGCGCTGACGCGCCTGCGGCTAGTTCGCGCAGAGTAGTGAGGAAACCTTCGGCGGCGCAGGGGTCGTGCAGGGCGTCGAGAGCGATGGTGGCTGAGAACTGGGGCGAGTCCGGGCGGAATTGCACTTGCAGCACGTCTTGCCGGCGGACGGTCATCAGGGCGTGGATCTCGGCGGCAGGGTCCTGCTTCCAGTGCGTCCTCGTGGTAAGGACGACTGGGCCGGGCTCGTAGACCTCCCACTGACGGTCATTTTTTTTGCCCTTCTGAGCATTGCGGGAGCGGGAATTGACGCCGGGGCTATGCGCACTCCAGCGATGACGCACCACTTCGAGATGGAAGCTCGGCGAACCACCCAGATCAGCTTCAAAGGTCAGTGTTTCCTTCTGCTTACGCCAGCAGCTCAGGAGCCAGTGGACGGGGAGTGGACGTGGCCGAAATCGCATCGTAACGCGCGCATTTTCAAAGCTGCGGGAAGGGAACTGCAGGCGGGCGTGCAGCCAGGAACTATTCAACCAACGCGAGTCGAGCAGGCGAACCTTGCCGGCACAAGCTGACTGAACCCAGCGCAGCGCCTCGGCGCCACGGCGACGGTTATAGGAAGCAAACAGGAAATACCACGCCCCTAGCGCAACCACGGCCCCGGCTACGTCAATGAGCAGAAAGCTACCCACAACGGTTCCTCTGATGCCGATGGTACGTCCGAGGTTGCGGTCGAGGCAAGTGGGCAAAGGGACGTGGGGCTACATTTTTTCCTGGAAGCCGTGAATCCACTGTGGAAAACCCGGGCGGAACCGAACCCGCCTTTAGATCGGGACCCGGATCCGAGAGAAGGACAACGAATAGCGACGTTGCAGGGCTCACCGCTTCGGTTAGTCCTGCAGTCCGACTTAGCCAGCTACAATATGCCGTGCCCCTCGTGATCCGAGATTTCAAGCTGGAAGACTTTGAGACCCTGTGGCTCATCGATCAGGAATGTTTTCCGATCGGGATCGCGTACTCGCGGCAGGAACTCAAACTCTATATGCGGCGGCGTGGGGCGGTAACGCTGGTGGCTGAGGACAGCTCCGGAGCTGCGATCGGGGGATTTATCGTTGCACATGCGGGGCCCAGGGGGCACGTCATTACGATCGATGTGGTCGCGACGGCGCGCCGGTCGGGAGTTGGATCACTGCTTTTGCGGGCCGTAGAGGAACGCCTGCTGAGTGCCGGATCGCAGGTCGTGGGCCTTGAGACCGCGGTCGACAATCTCGCGGCTCTCGCATTTTATAAACGGCACGGCTATAGCGTGGTCAGGACGTGGCCGCGGTATTACTCGAATGGCGTGGATGCGCTGGTGATGTCGAAGGAGCTAGCGTCGTCTCCTTAGTCCCTCCGCTTTCTTAGCGTCCTTCGCGGCCCGTTCTTTGCGGCCTTTGCGGTCAAAGGCTTTTTGTAGAGCTTTTCAGAAGAGCCTTAAACCGCGAAGTTCGCAAAGAACTGGCCGCGAAGGGCGCTAGGAAAAACAAAGCGAAACTCCAGTTCACCCGCTGACTCAAATTTCCCCGAGATTATTTGCATTCCCGCGCTCTCTCCAGATACCTTGCTCTCGGGCAAGAAATCATGAAAGTGGCTATCCAGGGAGAACGCGGGTCGTTCAGCCATGAAGCGGCGGAGCAGCTGTTGCCGCGCTGCAAAGTCGTGCCGTGCGCGCGATCCGCGGAAGTGTTCGACCGCGTTCAGAGCGGATCCGTGGAGGCCGCGGTCATTCCAATCGAGAACACGCTGGCCGGTACCGTGGCCGAGCACGCCGACCTTCTGGTCTCGCGCGAGGTATACATTCAGGCCGAATACCTGCTGCGGATTGTGCACAACGTGATCGCCGCACCCGATGTGAAAATGAAGGCGTTGCGGCGCGTGCTTTCGCATCCGGTAGCGCTCGATCAGTGCCGCGATTTCTTTCAGCGTCATTCCGAGATCGAAGCGGTGCCGTTCTACGATACGGCCGGAAGCGTGAAGCATGTGATCGCCGACAAATTGAAAGATGCGGCGGGTATCGCCGGGCGTCAGGCGGCACCGGAATATGGCGGCAAGATTCTTCAGGCCGGGATCGAAGACGACAAGCGCAACTTCACGCGTTTTTTTTTGATTCGCAAGCTGCGGCCGTCTCGGCGCGGCCAGCAGGCAAGCGGCGATTATCGCGGCGTCATGCCGCGCGGCGCGAATAAGACTTCCATCGCGTTCAAGGTAAAGAACCTTCCGGGCGCTCTGTTCAAATCCCTTAGCGTCTTCGCGCTGCGCGACATCAGCTTAAGCAAGATCGAGTCGCGGCCCATGCGCGGACGCCCTTGGGAGTATGTCTTCTACGTCGATTTTCTGCGTGGCGATGACGAACCTGCGCGCAATGCGCTCCACCATCTCGGTGAAGTGGCCGACTTCGTCAAAGTGCTGGGGATTTACCGGGCCGCTTGACGTTCGTGAGAATGGAGCCTCGGGTGTTTTTGCCCGAGAGCAGATCACCACGCTATCCGCAGGCATCCCTTCTATTTCCTAAGCGGACGAGGGACGTTGGCCCCTCCAAGAGCCCGAACCGGTTCCTGTCCCAATTTAGTACTTGGCAACGCCGTACCCTCCGCGTTAGCCTCTGCACCTTAGGTATGCTGCTATACAGCCGATAACAGGGATAGAATTCAAGATCTTGCGGGAATCCTTGGTCGGGCTTGAAACCTTCTCCAAGGCAGCATCATCTAAACTTGAGCGAGTTACACTCAAGGAGACCTATGAGCCAGCAAATGCCCGTCGAGCACGCTCCTAAGAGTAGCGAAATAAAACAGATAGTGGATCCGAGGGGCCTGCCGGTTCTCCCAGTCAGGGACACCGTGCTGTTTCCTCATGCCGTACTGCCGCTGACTGTGGGGCGGGAAAGCTCGGTCCAACTCATCAATTCGCTCGGCGAAGACAAGACCATTATCGTTGTGGCGCAGCGCGAAGCGCGGGTCGATTCTCCCCAACCGGCCGACCTGTACATGATCGGAACGTCCGCCGTGGTCCACAAAGTCGTGAAGATGCCCAACCAGAGCCTGTTTGTGTTTGCGGAAGGCCTGGAGCGCGTCCGCCTGGACGAATTCACGCAGCTGACGCCGTACATGCGCGCGCATTACGTTCCGATGCCGGAGGGAAGCGCGCCGGTCGCTACGTCTGAGATCGAAGCGCTGCAGCGCAACGTGCTGACGTTGTTTCAGCAGATTGTGGCAGGTTCGCCCACGCTGTCCGACGAACTTTCGACTGTGGCCATGAATATTGACGAGCCCGGCCGGCTGGTGGATTTCATCGCTTCATCTCTGCCGTCGCTCTCGACACCCGATAAGCAGGACACTCTCGAAACCACTGATGTGCTGGTGCGACTGCAGAAAATCAATCAGCATCTTGCCAAGGAACTCGAAGTTCAGCAATTGCGCAATAAGATCCAGAGCGAAGTGCAGGATCGCGTCCAGCAAACGCAGCGTGAGTACTATCTACGCGAGCAGATGAAGGCAATCCAGAAGGAACTGGGTGAGCAGGACGAAGGCCAGCGCGATGTTGAAGATCTGAAAAAGAAGATCGATGACGCAGGAATGCCCGACGAAGTGAAGAAAGAGGCTCTCAAGGAACTGGGACGCCTGTCGCGCATGTCTCCGATGGCCGCCGACTATTCGCTCACGCGGAATTATGTCGAGTGGCTGGCCGTGCTGCCCTGGAACAAGACCTCCGGGCAGGAGATCGAGATTCCCAAGGCGAAAGAGATTCTCGACGCCGACCACTACGATCTGGAAAAGGTCAAAGACCGCATTCTCGACTATCTTTCCGTGCGCCGGTTGAAGCCCAATATGAAGGGACCGATTCTGTGCTTCGTCGGACCTCCGGGAGTAGGCAAGACTTCGCTCGGGAAATCGATCGCCCGCGCTCTCGGCCGCAAGTTCGTGCGTTTGTCTCTGGGCGGCGTACACGATGAAGCCGAGATCCGCGGCCATCGGCGCACGTACATTGGCGCGTTGCCGGGCCAGATCATTCAGGGCATACGGCGAGCGGAGACCAAAGATCCGGTATTCATGCTCGATGAAATCGATAAGGTCGGGCGGGATTTCCGCGGAGATCCGGGCTCGGCGCTGCTCGAAGCTCTCGATCCCGAACAAAATGCGACTTTCCGCGACAATTATCTCGACGTGACCTTCGATCTCTCGAAGGTACTGTTTATTACGACGGCGAATATGCTCGACCCCATCGCCGAGCCATTGCGCGATCGTATGGAGATCATCGAACTGCAGGGGTATAGCGAAGAGGAGAAAGTTCACATCGCCTTCCGCTATCTGATTCCGCGGCAGGTCGAGGAGAACGGCATTACGGCCGAGCAAATCGAATTTCCAGAAGAAGCGGTTCGCTATACGATCCGCCATTACACGCGGGAGGCGGGCGTTCGCAACCTCGAACGCACGATCGGCACCATCTGCCGCAAGCAGGCGCGGCGGCTGGCCGAAGGCAAGACCGAGAAGCTGGTCGTGAGCAAGGACATTATTCAGGAATTTCTGGGAGGCATCAAAATTCGCGTGGAAGGCGAAATCGCCGAACGCACGGAGCGCCCCGGCGTAGCCGTGGGCCTGGCCTGGACTCCGTCAGGCGGCGACGTGCTCTTTGTCGAAGCCAGCCGAATGCGGGGCAAGGGCGGATTCACCATCACCGGACAGATTCAGGACGTGATGCGCGAATCGATGCAGGCCGCGCATAGCTGGGTGCGTTCCAATGCGCAAGCGTTGGGGATCGATGAGGACTTCTTCTCCAACCATGACATTCACATCCACGTGCCCGCGGGCGCCATCCCGAAGGATGGTCCGTCAGCGGGAGTCACGATCGCGACCGCGCTGGTTTCTCTACTTTCGGGACGTCGCATCCGGCCGCTTCTGGCGATGACCGGCGAGATTACGCTGAGCGGGAATGTGCTTCCCGTGGGCGGCATCAAGGAAAAGGTTCTTGCCGCCATACGCGCGGGCGTGACTGACGTAATTTTGCCGGCGGAGAACAAAATGAATGTCGAGGAAGATCTAACGGCCGAGCAACTGGGCAGCCTTGGCATTCACTACGTGAAGACGATCGAGGAGGCTCTGGCGGTTTCGCTGCCGGCAGTGGTCGAAGGGCCTGCAGCGAAGCTGCTGGCGACCCCGCCATCGGAGCAGCGCGACCGGGTGCTGACCACGCAAGCGTAATTGGAAGTGATTTGTAAGGTTGATGCCCCATTTCTCACTTGCTTCCGGCGCGAGGAATGGGGCTTTTGACGTGTGGCATCGAGATGCTTAAAAGTCCCGAAAGTCGCCGTGGCAGGTCTGCCACTTTGAATTCTTCGCCGGCTGTAGACTGGCAGCTATTTCCATGCGAGTGCGCGTCCTGTTTTTCGGTGTCTTAAAAGACGTGTTAGGCGGGCCGGCGGATTCGGTCGATCTGCCCGATGGCGCTTTGGTCCGGGATGTCATCGCGCACTACGCAGCGAAGGCTCCGCGCCTGAAAGAACACCTTCCTTCGTTGGCGTTGGTTGTAAATCACCAATACGCCGGCCCCGATACGAAGTTAAATCCTGACAATGAAGTCGCGCTGCTGCCACCGGTGAGCGGTGGCGCGCCGGAAAGCGCGGGCGAGATGCCTGCCGGGCAGCCGGCGGGACGCCGGAGCTATTCTTCGATCGTTCGCGATCGTATCGATTCGTCGGGTACTGTAACCGCGCTAAGGCGAGGGGAGGACGGCGCTGTCGTTATCTTTGAGGGTGTGGTTCGCAACCAGACCCGGGGGCGCAAGACGCTTTATCTTGAATATGAGGCCTACGAAGAGATGGCGCTTCCCCAGATAGAGTCTCTGGCTATGCAGGCGTTGCGGCAGTTTCAGATTCGCGATCTTGCCATCGTGCACCGGCTGGGGCGGCTTGAAATTGGGGAGATCAGCGTTCTGATCGCCGTGGTTTCGGCTCATCGCGCCGCCGCTTTCGAAGCCTGCAGATGGCTTATCGATACCCTCAAACGCACAGTACCCATCTGGAAAAAAGAATATTTTGAAGGTGGCGCGGCATGGGCGGATGGCGAGCCTTTCCCCGCGGAAATTACGCGATCAAATTCCTGAACCTGAGGCAGCCCGACAACGCAAGCCGCATCTAACGGAACGGCCGGATTTGCGCCGCGCGCGGAGCGTGCAAAACCTTTTAACCGCGAAGATCGCAGAGAAAAGCCGCAAAGGACGCAAAGAGAAGGCGGAGACTCAGGATTTTCTCTCTGCCGCCCGGAGCGCAGTGCGGCTTGACGGGGATTCGGCCAACTTCGTGCAGGTATAATCCAATCAATCGATGAGAAAACTCGCTGCGAGTCTGCTCACCCTGGGCCTGCTGATCTCGGGAGGCGTTTGGGCACAGCAGGCTTCTGCACCGGCAAACCCGGCCCAACCTGACTCTGGCAAGGATCACTCCAGCAAGCAGGAGTCTCAATCCGAACCGGCGGAGACCCTGAAGGTCGATGTCAAGCTGGTCAATGTGTTTGTAACCGTGACCGATGCGCACGGGGCTCCGATCGCTGGCCTGACGAAAGACAACTTCGTTGTGAGCGAGGACGGACACGAACAAAAGATCGCCGTCTTCGACAAGGAATCGGCCCTGCCCCTTTCAATCGCCCTTGCCATCGACACCAGTCTCAGCACGCGCCATGACCTGCCCCTCGAACTGGCTTCGGCCAAACGTTTCGTGCACGCGATTCTGCGTCCGGTCGACGCACTTGCCGTTTACGGCTTCAGCGAAGTGGTGCACCCGTCGACGCCGGGATTCACCTCAGACATCAAACGCATCGACGAAGGCATCGAACACATTCGTGTCGGCGCGGCCACAGCGCTCTTCGACGCGATCTATGTCACGTCCCACGCACTCGATCAGCGCAAGGGACGCAAGATCATCGTGCTCATCACCGATGGTGGAGACACCATCAGCAGAGTGGATTACAAACAAGCTGTGCGGGCCGCTGAAGAAGCTGAAGCATTGGTCTATTCGATTATTATTGTTCCCATTGAGGCCAGCGCAGGACGCGAGATTGGCGGCGAGCACGCCCTGATTCAGCTTTCTGACGACACTGGCGGTAAATATTACTATGCTACGTCTGCCTCCCAACTCGACGATGCCTTTCAGAAAATCAGCGACGAACTGCGAACCCAATATTTGCTGGCCTATTATCCTGCGCACAGCACTTCGTTTGCCGAGTTCCGCCGCATTGATGTGAAAGTTAGCGGCGTACCGCAGGCGGACACGTACCGCGTGCGTCATCGCGCGGGCTATTACACAGTGAAATCGGAGTACTGAGTGCGCGCGATCGCAGCGGAACATGTAATGTTATATGAACCCATTTATCTAAAACGCGGCATCGGTTTGAGAAGAATGCGAATACGAAATGCGGTATCGAGAGGAGCGCGGCTCGCGCTTCTCACATCCGTGCGGCTTCTGTAACTGCCTGGATCAGCGGAGTGTGTTTTTCTGAAGCGGCAACAACTCATGCTGGCTCGATCATTGCATTACCATCAGTCAGCATTTGAGCTTGGCCCGGCGTTAGGAAGTGTTTCAAGAAATGTCATTAGATCTTCGAATCGGGCGCGTGAAGCCTGTTTCGGCTGTCCAGTTGTGCAAGATTTGTTTTCGAAAAACGTGCCGTTGAAGCCAGTGGACGAAGGAATTGTTGTCATGATCACCAAAGGAAGGTCGACGATGTCAAGCTTCAACTCCCGCCGCACGAGCTCTCGATTTGGCTTTCTCGTGCTGCTCATCTCATTAGCACTGTTTTGTTCTCCTCTGGGTTTTGCCCAGACTACGGTCGCGACCGGCAGCATCGTGGGCACGGTAGTGGACTCCACGAGCGCAGTTGTTTCTGGGGCGAGGATTACGATTACCGGCCCCACCGGTCAGACCGTCAAGACGACCAGCAGCAGCCAAGGGATGTACGCTTCGGGCAGCCTGGTCCCGGGCAACTACACGGTACGGATCGAATCCAAAGGGTTCAAGACTGCGCAGTTGGCGGTGAATGTCGAGGTCAACAACACCGCGAACGGTAGCGTGAAGCTTGAAGTAGGACAGGAGAGCACGGTTGTCGACGTACAGGCCAGCGATGTCCAGGTCAACACCCAGCAGGCTACCGTGCAGGGAGTGTTGACGGCCTCACAGATTGAGAACCTGCCGGTCAACGGCCGGAACTTCCTCGATCTCGCCCAACTGGAGCCGGGTGTGCAGATTCAGGACGGCGAGAATTTCGATCCCACGAAAGTTGGCTACTCGTCGATTTCCTTCGGGGGCCGATTCGGCCGCACGGCCCGCATCACCGTCGATGGCATCGACGTGAGTGACGAGACTGTGGGCACGACCACCGAAGATATTCCGGCCAGCGGCATTCAGGAATTCTCGCTGGCGCAGTCCACGCTCGACCTTTCCAACGACCTGACTTCTTCCGGCGCCGTGAATGTAACCACGAAGTCCGGAACAAACATCATTCACGGCGAGGCCTTCGGATTGTTTCGCGACAGTTCCGTGGGAGCGGCCAAGCTGCTGAATCCTTACGACACTGCGACCCAATCGTTCATCGCAGCTCCTTATCAGCGCAATCAGGAAGGAGGCAGCGTAAGCGGTCCGCTTATCAAGGATAAACTGTTCTTCTTTGCCGATGGTGAACGCACGTTGCAGCATCTGGCTGCACCGGTGCCCGAGTCGTCACCCTACGACTCATTCTCAGGCACATATCCGGCGCCCTTTCACGAAGATGAATTGCAGGCTCGCCTGGACTACTCCCTGACTAAGACGGCCCGGCTGTTTGGCCGATTCAATTATTTCAAGAACTCGCTGGATGCGACATTTTTCCCTTCCAGCTTTCAGGTGTACAACAATCTCGACTACACGCGGAATGATGTTGCCGGTCTGGATTTCAGTAGAGGCAACATCACGCACTCGATTCGCTTTTCGTATTTGAAGTTTCAGAATCGGATTCTCGATGCCGTCCGGGGCAGCAGCTTGCCCTTCGCGGATTATCCTGTCGCCATCAACATCGGAACTTTCACCGTGGGGCCGAACCTGCTGGCTCCGCAGGCGACGCCGCAGAGCGATCACCAGATCAAGTACGACGGCAGCAAAGCCTTCGGTACGCATGTCCTGCGTTTCGGCATCGGATACAACCACATTCAGGGTGGAGGTTTTGCCAGCTTCTACAAGATCGCGCCGCAGGTTTTCACAAGCCCAGGCCCCGATAACAATCCACTGGATGCGGACGTGGGTAACGGAGAAGTGATCGTCGGGAATGGTCAAGGATTTTCCACGACTGCTGCTGCACTCGGCTATCCCGCCGGCGGCCTTGGACCGGACAATCGACTCTCGCTCTATATCGGCGATACGTGGAAGTTCCGGCCCAACATCACGATTTCGCCCGGATTGCGATGGGAACGGGACACAGGCCGGACAGACAGTGACCTGCCGGCGATTCCGGCGCTGAACAGCGCTTTTCCGGGATTCGGCAACCGGGTGCGCCAGGCGAATACGAACTTCGCTCCGCAACTGGGCGTTGCCTGGGATCCGAGGAACAGCGGCAAGACCGTGATTCGCGCCGGCATTGGTCTCTACTATGAGAATGTCATCTACAACAACGTTCTGTTCGACCGCCCTCTGCGGGAACCCAATGGGGCGTTTCTGGCTACACCGCCGGCCTGCCTCGGTCCTCATGCGAAGCCAGTTCCAGTAACCTTGGGTGGGGTCGCGACGACCATTTCGATCGATTCCATTGAAGGGGCCGACCCGACCAGCCCCACCGGCACTTATTGCGACGATACTATCGGCAATTCTGCGGCGGCGTTGGCTGCGTTTCAGACCACGTATCAGGCTGACAGTCCCTTCAGCCTAACCAACGCGAATCCGTCATACATCGGTTCGCAGTTGGCGGCGGGATTGAATCCAGCGATCGGGCTGTTTGCTCCGAACTACCGGTCGCCGCGGTCTGTGCAAATGAATCTCGGTTTCCAGCATGAGATTCGCCGTGGCATGGTCTTGACTGCAGACTTCGTGCGCAATATCGAGACGCACGGTTTGCTCGGAGTTGATATCAACCATGTCGGATCGGCCCGAACCTTTAATTCAGCCGCGGCGCATTCGGCGGTGAACTTGACGATTGCCGATTGCGGTGCCGGTTCGCTATCGCAGGCGATCGCTCCGGGAGGATGTCCCGGCATCCACCCCGCGACGGGCACATCCGGTGTGGGATCGGCGAACATCAGCGATTTCACCGCCCGTGGACTCGGCAGCCCGCTCGATACGGGATCATCTTGCCTTGATGCTACCGACCCGAGTACTGGAAATCCGCTGGGTTTCCAATGCGCGTTTCCCGGCATCAACCCCAACTACGGCCAGATGCTTTTCCTCGAGCCTGTCAGCCGGTCCGTGTACAACGGTGTGCAAATGAAGCTGGTGCAGAACGTCGTCAACCCAATGCGGGGAATCAAAACGGCAAACTTCCAGGTTTCATACTCGCTTTCGCGCTTCATCAACCCGGTAGCGTTCGCCGGCAACACACCGCCGTCGAATCCCGTGGCAGCAAACGATCAGGACTTCGTGCTACAGGCCGCTGACAATGACAACCCGCTGAAGTTTATGGGCCCGTCGCTGCTGGACCGTACACACCAGATCTCGTTCGGCGGAAGTTTCGAACTGCCCCACAGCTTCCGTTTCGGCGTCATTGGCCACTTTTACAGCCCGCTTTCGAGCCCAGCTATTGTGGGTAGCACGGGAGACGGGGGACAGATATTCCAGACCGATTTCACGGGAAGTGGTGTGGGCAGCCAGCCGCTGCCGGGCACGACCAACGGGTCATTTATGCGCGACTTTGCTGTAAACGGTCTCAATACAGCCATCAGCCGCTACAACACTACGATTGCGGGCCAGACAACTCCGGCGGGTGCAGCCCTGCTTAGCAGCGGGGTATTCACCCAGGCACAGTTGCAGACCATCGGTGCAACGCCACCGACGTTACAGCCGGCTCCGGAGGACCAGCTTCTGTTCCCCTGGGTGCGGACCTTTGATTTCCGGTTGAGCTGGAGTCACACCTTTCACGATCGCATTAAGATCGAGCCCAGTGTCAGCATCTTCAACCTGTTTAACTTTTCCAACTTCAACCTGCCGCCGGGCGCCATGAGCGGATGGCTGGGCGAGGGTGTGAGTTCGATCAACAGCGTGCACAAGGATGTTCAGCCCGGGCAGACCGGCCCTGAGGAAAATACGTTTCGCGTAGGAAACGGCACTGGGGTGTTCGGTCTGGGCTCACCTCGGGCGATGGAGTGGGGGATGCGCGTGACGTTCTAGCCAAACTAGCTTCGATACCCCTGGAGCCACCAACCGGAAGGTTGGTGGCTTTCTTTTTGGACTTCGATGATCTGGGGAAATTGCTTCGATGGGTTGCGGAGAATGCTTCGTTACGGATTCAATTCTGTGCGCAGATGCTTGGAGAGTTTCTCGATCTGCTTCAGTTTCTGAATCACATCCTTCGGCAACATTCCTTTGCGCACGTTGGCTACGTCTGACGGAATGCTCTGCGCCGTTCGGGCCAGATCGTCAGCTTCTTTCTGCAGTTCGGCCAGATCGAGGCGCCGCTTCAGATTCGTGTCGTCCTGAGCAGCACTGTTTTCGCTGGGGTCCATAGATTGTGGTGGCGTGGGCATCCCTACGCGCGTTTGCTGCGCTCCGGTGGAAAGCCCGCACCACAATACTGCGGTTGAGAGAAGAACCAGTTTCTTCACGGTGCGCCTCCTGGCGGAAAGGCGAATTCCCGCATTGTACTTCGGATCGGACTTGCACTGTCAGGAGACGATTTCGGTACGGGTCACGTAGACCGGAAAGTTCAGATTTTAAGACGTCGCTTCTGGTCTCTGCGCAACTCGATTTCTTTTCTTGAAGAATTCTTAGGATGCACTCTGACTTCGTTGTGCCAGATGCTCCTTGTCGTTTGTGTACAATATGTCCATGCCTTTCCGCCCGCCCCCAGGGAATCCCAACGCCGCAAAACGCAGCCGCACCCCGCCTCCGGAAGATACCTTCGAGGAAACAGCCTTCCTCAAGGCGCTGGGGGAGAAGCAGAAACCTGTGTCCGTCAAGCTCATGGACGGCGAGACCGTGCGGGGCTGGATCGAGTATTACGACAAGAACATGGTGCGGCTCACTCGCGAAGGCGCGCCCAATCTGTTTATCTTCAAACACGAAATCATGTACATCGCAGAGGATGGCGGCAAGCGCAAGTAGGTCTTCGGCGATTGGTTTTGGGTATTGGCCTTGAATGATATGTCCTGTGAGTAATCCCAAGAGCGAAGACCTGCGATCGAAGACCTAAATCCAGTGCGGAATACTCCCCAACCCAGCTTTCTGCCCGCCATGTCGGCCATCGCCCGCGAGGCGGGCGCGCTGATCCTCGGATATTTCCACCAGAAGGTCAAGATTGAGTACAAGGGCGACGCCGATCTGGTGACGGCGGCAGATCGCGCCTCTGAAACCCTGATCCGCGAACGCGTCGCGAAACAATTTCCTGCCCACGACGTGATGGGCGAAGAGCAGGGTTTGAAAGATCGTGGCGCCGAATATCGCTGGTATGTCGACCCGCTCGACGGCACGACGAACTTCGCGCACGGATATCCCGTGTTTTGCGTGTCGCTGGCTTTGGAGCAGCGCTTTCCTGACGGGGCAAAGCGCATCGCAGCGGTTGTTTACGATCCGACGCGCGACGAGCTTTTCAGTGCGGAGCAGGGAAGCGGAGCGCATCTCAACGGGCAGAAGATTTACGTTTCGAAGATTGCGCAGATGAAGGAGTCGCTGCTAGCGACCGGATTTCCCAGCCACAAGCGGCACAAGAATCCGAACATCCACTTCTATCATGAGATTACGTTGCGCACTCACGGCGTGCGGCGTGCGGGATCGGCGGCGCTCGACCTGTGTAACGTCGCCAGCGGACGCTTTGACGGATTCTGGGAGTTCAATCTCAATCCATGGGACACGGCGGCCGGCGTACTGATCGTGGAAGAGGCCGGGGGGAAAGTTACGCGTTTCGACGGCTCTCCGTTTCTGCTGGACAGCCGCGAGACGCTGGCGTCTAACGGATTACTTCACGACGTGCTCGTGCGGGAGTTTGAAGAAATCTTTGCCGGCCGCGGTCTGGGGCCGCTGCCCGATCCGCGTAACTACGAGAGGTAAAACGCTGTGTTACTCGGTGTAGGCAGTTAACGTCCCTTGCGGCGTTACAATAGCGAGGGACCCGCCCAATCGGCTGTTCCTCCATTTTTAACTCGTGTGTTTCTAACTCGTGCAGGTTCAGCGTGATCGACTCACTTCTGGAACGCAAAATCGAAAAGCGACCCGACAGAGTCCGGCTGCAGGGCCGCATTCTTTTTCTCACCGAAGATCCCGAACTGATCCAGCGGCAACTTGCCGGGGAAGACCTGCCCTGGGACGCGAAAAATCCAGCGAACAATCCTAAATTGCGGGACGACATTTCGACAGACGAGATCACTCCGGCGCATTACTGCTTTTATTTTGACGAGACGCTGGGCGAGATCCCGTATCTCGGACTGAAATGCGGTGACGTGACACCCATCGGGCGCGGCGATGTGAAGCGCGGCGGTTTCGTGTGCGCTGTGAGCGGCAAGCGGCGCGGCAAGGGGTCAAGTCGCGAGCAGTCTCCTTATGCCGAGATGTGCGCCGGGATCCGGGTCGTCATCGCGGAAAACATCGAACGGATCTACAAACAGAATTGTCAGAATCTCGGAGTGCTTACTTCGACTAACTTTTCGCTGATCGATCGCATTCGGGACGGGGAAGACATTGCGCTTAGCGAATTTACCTCCGGTGAAGATGAAATTACGCGCCAGGTGATTGAGTATGGCGGGCTCTTTCCATTCAACGTGGCTCGGATGCAAGGGAAAGTGTTTCTCCCGCCCATCGATGCCTCTGGCGAGTCACGCGCTCCCTCGCAAGCCGGATCCCCACGGGCGATGACTCTGGCGGAGAAAATCTTTGCGCGGCACATGCTGAACGAGCGCAGTGAGGTCGGCGTCGCATCTGTCAAGCCCGGCGATACTGGCTTCGCTCGCGCCGATCTGCGATTCAGCCACGAATACGTCACGCCCATGGCGGCGATCTTCTTCGAGCGGTACGTTGGAAAAGATGCGAAGGTCAACGATCCTGCAAGCATTCTTTTCTTTCGCGATCATCTGACATTTCTCGATGAAGTGATCTCGGAAGAAAAGAAGAAACTCGGCTTGCTCGATCTCGCTACGCAACTCAAACTCAAGCAGCAGGATTTCGCCGCCAAGCAGGGGATCAAGCTGCACGGCGAGCTCACTGACCGCAAAGGATCGGAGGGCATTTGCCACTCGATCGTGCTCGAAAGCTATGCCCTGCCGGGGCAGTTGAATATCGGTTCTGACTCGCACACCCCACACGTGGGCGCGATTGGCTGTGTGGCGTTTGGCATAGGGACGACTGACGTCTTCAACTCCTGGATCACGAAAGATGTACGCGTGAAAGTGCCGGAGTCGGTGAAGATTGTGATCCGCGGCAAGAAACATGCCAATGTTACGGCGAAGGATTTTATCCTGAAGATTCTGAGCCTCGACTACGTACGCAGCGGCAAGGCGCTCGCGAAGGTGATGGAATATGCCGGGGAGGCGATCGAAGAACTCAGCGTCGACGAGCGTGCCACCATGACGAACATGGCTGCCGAGATTGGTGGATTCACCGGCATCGTCGCGCCTGACAAAAAAGCCGTCGATTTCCTGGTCGAACGGCGGGGCATGAACCGCAAGAAGGCTGAGGACATGATCGAGGGTTTATACAGCGACATTGGCGCGCAATATGCGCATGTTATTGACCTCGACGCCGCCGAGATCACGCCGATGGTCGCGACACCGGGTGATCCGGGCAACGGAAGATACGTTCGTGAATTGAGCACTCCCGTGCCGGTCGAGATCGCCTATGGCGGCACCTGCACGGCCGGCAAGAATGAAGACATGGATATGTACGCCGCCGTGCTCGCTGGCGCGCTGAAACACGGCAAGCGCATCGCAGATTCGGTGAAGTTTTACATCCAGTTCGGTTCGCAGGAGACGCGCGAGTACTGCCTGCGTCGCGGATATCTGGAGGTTTTTCAGAAAGCAGGTGCGCACGTAATTGAGCCCAGCTGCGGAGCTTGTATCAATGCTGGCCCCGGCGTTTCCACGCGTCCCGACCAGGTTGTAATCAGCGCGCAGAACCGCAACTTCCCTGGCCGCAGCGGTCCGGGGCAGATGTACCTGGCTTCGCCGCTCACCGTCGCGGCGAGTGCCGTGGCGGGCTACATCGTCGAGTACGAGCCGAGCGAAGCGAAGGAGTTGGTCGGAGCGTAAGGATTTGGAAATACCTCGAAGAGTCTTTCCGGTTCAGCCGTCTCTAGGAGTTTCAGAGAATCCGGGGGCTTGAGCCTCTCTTTTTCTCGCCAGAACGGCCAATGCCCGCCGTTATATATCTGACGTAGAGAAGGAGTGCAGCCAGTGACCAAGTCAGGTAAGAAACCAGACCCCAAGAAGGAATTATTGTCGTGTGAGTGCGCGTGCGCCAACTACGACATAGGTGGTCACGAACGCTGCGACTCGTCGAAGTGCCACATGCCAAAGTGGAACGACGTCAAATGAAGACCATCGGTGCGGAGACACTAGCGCAAATGTTTCCGCGCGAACTGTCGGAACTGAAGCTCGAATTCCTCGGGTGAATAAATCCCCTTTTGCACCAGCAAAGTGTTTATGGAATAGACCGTCGCCCGGAATCGATCGTCACGCGAGAGCCTCTCCATTGCCTCGTTGAAGCTGATGAGTTCCTTTTTGGCCGGGGCGACTTGCTCGGATCGATCAATTTGGATGGTTGCCATTGAAACCTCGGAATTCAGCGAATTGTTTGCGATCAGAACAAGAACTTAAGACTTAATCTAGTCGCTGGAAAGTTCCTCGTCGACACAACTCACTTGCTCACCGGCGCTGTTGTGCCCCGTCTCATCTTCCAGGAGGAAGTCATGACTAGACCCCGCCTGCTTCTTATCCTCTGCATCACACTCAGCGTTGCCGGAGCCGTTACCGCGCTCCGTGCATCGCTACCTTCACATCCCCAAGCAGGATCGCTGGCTGCGGCCGGGCCGATGCTTGAGCCGCGTTCCGGACATTCGGCCACGCTGCTGCCTGACGGCAAAGTTCTGATCGCCGGCGGCATGCGGCGTAATCAGGATTTCTATACCTCAGCAGAACTCTATGATCCCGCGACCGGCAAGTTTGAGTCCACGGGAGAGATGAGCCAGCCGCGTGTCGGGCACATCGCCGTGTTGCTCCGCTCGGGAAAGGTGTTGGTCGCCGGAGGGTGGGTCGGCCAGGGCGGTACGGATTCCGCGGAGTTATATGACCCCGCCACGGGTAAGTTCGCGGTGATCGCAAGGATGACCACTCGACGCGGCAGACCCAGTGCCACGCTGCTCGCCGACGGCGACGTTCTCATCGCAGGCGGAGAGCAGAAGGAGAACGAGTCTCTGTCTTCGGCCGAGATTTTCCGCGTCAAGACATCGTCATTTCAGGCTGTTGGTTCCATGCACCATGCACGCGTCTCCCACACCGCAACGCTGCTCAGGGATGGACGGATTCTGATTGCGGGTGGCTATGCAGGGGGTGTTTCGTCGAGCGCGGAACTCTACGACCCGAAGACGGCTACCTTCACCGAAACTGGCGCGCTCGCTACCGCGCGATGCAAGCACACGGCCGGGCTTCTGCCGGACGGGAGGGTGCTGATTGCTGGCGGGTCCGACTCCCGCGGCTGGAACGGAAATCTGAACAGCGCTGAGATCTATGATCCGCTTGCCGGGAAGTTCACGGCTGCTTCTCCACTGAATGACAGTCGCTTTAAACTTCCCGACGAAGCGGTGCAGTTGGCGTCCGGAAAGTTGCTGGTGGCGGGCGGAAGCAAGGAAGTAGAGGTCTACGATCCTGCGAATGGCAAATTCTCGGTTGCAGCCGGCAAAATGACGGATGCGCGACACTACATGAGCGCGACGAGACTTAAGGATGGTAGCGTTCTGCTGGCGGGCGGATATCCCAATAGTGATCAGGCCACGGCGCAGACCTGGATTTATCGACCGTAAGGCCGGCAGTGATCTTCGAATCCGATGATCTGCCGGGCCCTACGAAGTCCCGTGCGCACCTCGTCCGCGCATCTTGCCCAGTTCCTTGATTGCAGGGAAAGAGCTGGGCGCGATGAGCGTGCGCTCGGGGGGCTGTGCGCCGGTATTTAATGCTGTGCTCAGCAACTGGATCGCGTCTGCGACCAGGACCGGACAAACTACGGTCGCCGCGAGCCGGCCCTGTCGAACCCATGTCTGGCCCGACCGCAGAACACCGTCGCATCCGGTAATTGGCCGCCGCAACCAGGCCTCGCGATCGCGCAGATCGCCAATCTCTTCGAATGCCCGCCGGGCTCCGATTGCCATGTCATCATTCTGGCAGGCGACCATACCGACGTTGAGTTGGCGCGACGTGCTTAACGCCAGCCAGGATTTGACGGCCTGATGACCGCTGCGCTGGGTCCAGTCCCCCCTGATAGTCTTTACATCGATCGTGGGCGGTTTGGCCGCGATCATCCCTCTGGTTCGAATCTTGGCTACATCCCGCACTGACGGGCCTTCGACATAGAGGACGCATCCCTGGTCACCCAGGATGGCACCGATCTGCTGCCCTTGAATCTTGCCGATTTGCTCATGGTCAGACAGAACACTGAAAACCGGTACGAGCGCGTGTTGGCGAAGTTGGGGAATGTAGCCGTCATCGCAATTGATCAGGCACCAGGCGATGCCGGAAGCGACTGCGGCCTTGGCGATCTGCTGCATGCCGGTTCCAACGGGTTCGACCAGAATGGCATCCGGGCGCTTCGCGGGATCCTGAATGAAACTTAGAATCTGTTGCGTTTGTTGCACCGCATCGTTTCCGGAGAAGATAATCTCGACGCTGGAACCCAGCTGGGCAGCCGCCGCCTGTGCCGAGGCCGCCTGTTCGAGCTGATAATCGTTGTCGTCTGTGATCAGGGAAACCAGAAGGTTGAGCTTGTTCATGGGCCGAGCCCGACATGGGGCTGTGGTACGGCACACCGCACTTCTGCCATCATTAATGCATACTCAACTACGTTTCCGCCAAGTTACTTTCGTAAAGGATGTTGAGAAAGTGTGTTCTGGCTGGAGGCACCAGGTCATCTCACGATTCGGTTTGGAAGCAGTTGCATGGGCTGCCTGAACCTGCGAACGTCACGCTGCATACCCGCCCATGAAGGGACCGCCGCGTCTGGAGACGCGTATCCCGAAGTCTTGTAAGTGGTTGAAATCAAGCAGGGTGGCTGAAATCAGCCACTCGGAAACCAGCAACTTTTTTGGCGCCGGCGCGTTCAAATGAGTAGCCACTTCGGAAAGAAGAAAAAGGCGAAGGGCTCCGGTTCCGGTGGGTATCGGTTCAGGGAACGAAGGGGGTTCACAATGAAATACCTCAGATATTTAGCGGTGCTGGCTGTAATGGTAATGCTGCCGCTGGCGTATTCGCAGGCGCAGGTCAGGGTTGGCATCGGAGTAGGAGTTGGGCCTGGCTACGTGGCGGGACCGCCGGTTTGTGCCTACGGTTATTACGGCTACTATCCGTACGCATGTGCGCCGTACGGCTATTACGGGCCGAGCTACTTCTCAGGCGGGCTGTTTATCGGCGCCGGCCCCTGGTTCCACGGCTGGGGACACGGATTCTACGGACGCCCGGGCTGGGGCTACGGTCGCGGGTACTATGGCCGTGGATACTATGGCGGCGGCCGCTACTACGGACGTGGTCCGATCGCGAACCGTGGTTTTGCAGGACACGGCGGAGCGCCATTCCGCGGAGGTAATGCTTTTCATGGTGGCGGCGGCGTTCACGGCGGTGGCGGGTTCCACGGCGGCGGTCACGGTGGTGGACACCGGTAAGCTGAACTGCCGCGCGCAGGGTTGAACGAACAGTCCAAGTGACTGCGTGTTGAAGACGGCTGGCGGCCTGGGGCTGCTGGCCGTTTTCTTTTCCCCGCCTCATATATCGAGCCATTATTTGAGACAGCACGACCCGGCGCGCGGGCTGTACCATTCCGCTGAGTTTCTTGCTAGAATGTCCGGTCACAAAATCGGCGCGGTAGTAAAATCAAAGCTGAACACCTCAGGAGACTGAACCCGTTATGACTTATGTGATTGCCGAGCCTTGCATCAATACCAAAGACACCGCGTGCGTCGATGCGTGCCCGGTGGACTGCATTCATCCCAAGAAGGACGAACCCGCCTACGAGACCGCGGAACTTCTTTATATCGATCCAGTGGAGTGTATCGATTGCGGCGCGTGTGTGCCGGTCTGTCCAGTGTCGGCCATTTTCGCACTCGACGATCTGCCGGAGAAATGGAACGAATTCACCGCGAAGAACGCAGCGTATTACGGGAGGTAGGGCGCCTTTTGGCTCTTTGCCTTTAGCTTTTGACTGGTCATGGGCGCGCGTCCTGTATGGGTGCGCGCTTTTTATTTGTTTTTGATGAGACGAAGAAGCCAAGAAAATTCTGGAAATTCGCCCGCGTAACAATTTATCGCTTATTTGCGTTTCCCAGAACTTCGGCATCGATTCCGGCGTGAGCTTTCAGGGCGTCAAGAATCTTCAGGTACTCATGTTTGTCCATGCGCAGGACGAAGGCCTTGGCCGCGTCCTGGTCGTGGTAATCGATTTCGAGCCAGTGACTCTTGGCCTTGGTGAACATAAGGACCGCGCCCACTCCCGTGGGCGCCATTGCAATCGTGCCCTCGTTGATGCGATGTTTCTTGGTGAATTCGTATGAGGCTTTGTCGATCACGCCGTAGGGAATGTTCACCGCGTCGCCCTTAACTGGGCGGACTTCCACCGCCTTATCACTATCACTGAACGTGAGCATCGCCGGGATCTGTTGTCCCTTCAGGTTCGGAACTTTGACGTGGCGGAATGACACGTCATCGGCGAAGCAGAGGCTTGCGCCAAAAGAGAAGATAACAATCAGAAGAATCGCGGCAGTTTTTCTCACGCAATGAAAGTATAGCGGAAGGCGAGATTCCAGGCGTCAGACCTCAGGCGCGGGCGGTCCTAGACAGCTTCCGCCCTCAGCGGTGCGTCTGCCCGTACGCAACGGCCCCGGCCGAGGCGCTGATGTTGGCGACGGAGGTCAAACGCTCCAGGGCGTGATGGCCAGTTTTGTGGAACAGATAGCTGATGCCGATGCTGGCGCTGGTTTCAAGCGCGAAGTTCGCGGCCAGTCCCGGAGTGCTGCCGCTCATGATGCGAGCTACGGGATTCAGCTCTCTGCCACCATTGGCGAGGTTGGCGCGTGTGGTGAAAAAATCCGCGGTAGCCGCGGCGGCGACAGCGACAAACAAAACCTTATTCTGACGGTCCCAGAACACATGCGTCTCAGAACGCTTCACCGGTTCGGTCACGGCGATGAACGGCATGGGTGCGGCTGCTGATTCATTGCCAAGTGCAACCGCACTGGGAGCGGACGGCAATGCCGCAACCGAAGCCAACTCCAGCGGCTGCGACTGCGCGAGGGATGCGAGACCTGGAGCGGCGGATGTTGACGACTCCTGTGCCAAAAGAGAACTGGACACCAGCAGCAGAACTACCAAGCCTGCGAGTGAGAGCCGTAATGTTTTCCGATATGAGTATTTAGACATGATGACTTTGGTATTAGTCCAACAACGTCCTGTAGTACGTGTACTTTCGCAGCTGCCGGACACTAAAGAAAGGGTCCCAAAGTATTCCCAAAATGGTTACCAGAGTTACCATGAAGCCCTCGAGTTCGCAATGGCCTAATTTCTCACAGCAGCGTACAGTTCTCGGGAAAGCTTCCACAAGTGCTTGAAAAGATTACCTGTTCTGGGGTCTGCTGCGCTTCCTGAGTCAATCCCATGGCAGGTCCGTGAGGGCCGGGTTTCGATTGCTCGCGACTTTGTGCGACAAAGTGGTGCCATCATTTCCTGCAAAATCCGCACCTCTCGCAAAGTGCGCGAGAAGTGGGGCAACCGGTCTGAAATCCGACAGCCAAGAGCAGCGCCCTGACACCTGAGAGAATCTTCCACTAGAATCAGGCCCGATATGGCACTGCGAGAATCAGAGGCGATCGTGCTGCGAACTTACCCGCTGCGCGAGGCCGATCTGCTGGTGACGTTCTTGACTCGCGTGGAGGGTAAAGTTCGCGGGGTAGCGCGTTCGGCGAAGAAATCGAAGCGACGTTTTGGCGGCGCGCTCGAGCCGCTAACCTACGTTCGCGCATTTTATGACGTTCGCGAGCGCAACGAACTGGTACGACTCGATGCCTGCGAGGTACTCGAGTCTCCGATGGCCTTGGAAGTCAGCTACGCGCGCGCGGTAGCGCTGGGACACATCGCCGAACTGCTCGACGAACTGCTCCCTGACCGCGAAGCGAACGATGCTGTCTTTCGTCTGACGCTGTCCGTTCTGCACGTCCTGACCGGCGTGGAGATCTGGATGCCGGTGACGTATTTCGAATTGTGGCTGACGCGACTGGTCGGCTTCCTGCCTGAATTGACAGAGTGCGTGGTCTGCGGACGCAGCCTGAACGGCAGCAGGGCATATTTTCATGCGCTAGCCGACGGACTGATGTGTGCCGACGACAAGCGCTTGGCGTCGTCCGAGATTTCGAGCGAGTCACGGATGCTGGCTGCGCAAATGTTTCGCAGTCCCGTGGAAGGTTTTGTTGGGATGCCCTGGCCCAAGGCTCAGGGAGCCGACCTGCGGAAATTTCTGATTCAGATTTTGCAAAGGCACATTGAGAAGAAGTTAGTGACGGCTGGAGTGCTGGAAAAAGGCGGATTCTAAGTTTAAGAAAACCGGATGGTCATATGACAGACAAGTGGGGCAGGCGGCTGTTCACGGCGGGTGCGGTGTGGCTCGTGCTGATGGGGTTAGTGCATTCGCTGTCTTTTTTCGTGAAGCAAAGTGCGTCGAACGAAACCGAACGGCAATTGCTGGACTTGATGGTCAACTACAAGTTCAATCTCATGGGATCGATGCGCAGCATGGACAATCTGCTGCGCGGGTTCAGCATTGCGTTCATGCTCGCCGCGCTTGGTATGGGCGCACTCGATTTGGTTTTGGTTCGCGAGCGCGCGGGGTTGCTCAAACGCGTAGCGCTGGTAAACATCCTCTGGCTCGCCGCGATGACCGCTGTGTCTTTGCGCTATTTCTTTGCGATACCTATTTCGTTTCTGGGAGTCGCTTTGCTGATCTTTGTGTTGGCCTGGCTGAAACTTCCCGCGTCGGCTAGCTGACGGCTGCCGCCCGCTTCCATTACAATCGTAGATTAACCTGCTGCGCTCCAACAGTACTGTATGGGCAGCGCCTCGCTCAAGCCCTTTGGCATCAAGCGAAGGTGTGAACCTTCAGCTAGCAGATTAGTGTATGAATCCCTCGACTCCCAATGCGCTGACGTTCCAGCAACTCATCCTGCGGCTGCAGACTTTCTGGGCTGAGCGCGGATGCGTGCTGCAGCAGCCTTACGACGTGGAAGTCGGCGCGGGGACGATGGCTCCGGAGACATTTCTGCGCGTGCTGGGGCCAAAGCCTTACAAGGTCGCGTATGTGCAGCCGTCGCGGCGGCCCGCGGACGGGCGATACGGGGAGAATCCCAACCGGCTGTTCAAGCACATGCAGTTGCAGGTGATCCTGAAGCCTCCGCCGGAAAACGTGCAGGAGTTGTATCTGGAGTCGTTGGCCGCGATCGGCATCGATCTGCGGCAGCATGACATCAAATTTGAAGAAGACAACTGGGAAGCACCGACGTTGAGCGCGTGGGGCGTGGGCTGGCAGGTCATGCTCGACGGCCTCGAGATCACGCAGTTCACTTATTTTCAGCAGTGCGGTGGTGTGGATCTGTTTCCGATTTCTGCTGAGCTTACATACGGGTTGGAGCGCATCGCCGCGTTCCTGCAGGATGTAGATTCGATTTACGACATCGTGTGGGCGCGCGATCCGGAGACGGGTGCCGTCGTGAAATATGGAGACGTGCGGCTGGCCGACGAGTTGCAGTTTTCGGTTTATAACTTTGAACTTGGGGATGTGGAGAACGCCTGGAAGCATTTCGATCTGTATGAAGCGGAGTGCAAGGGTTTGCTGGATGCTTTCCAACAGACTAAGAAAGACGAAGACGAGTTTTTCAATGAGCAGGCCCGATTAAATGCGAGGCACCATTCGGGTGTCCCTGCGATGGATCGGTCGTTGTTGCGACGGTTCCCTCTGCTAGGTGCTTACGATCTTTGCCTGAAGTGCTCGCATCTGTTCAACATCCTGGATGCGCGCGGAGCGATTTCGGTGACCGAGCGCGTGGGAGTGATCGCACGAGTGCGCGCCCTGGCTGTGGGTATAGCGAAAGCCTGGGTAGATCAGCAGAAGAGTGAAGCGGCCGAGAAGTCCGACGGACCTGAAGCTGCGGCTGCGCCGTTGAAGGCCAAGGATTTAGTGCCGGCTGCGATTTGAGGTTCGAATCTCTGTCAAGCTGATCGGGGTCGGAGGTTCGCTCCGCGAGTCATTTTGCGCCGCTCAGGATGACAAAGCGTAAGAGAACATTAGGAAGACATGCCAGATTTCTTACTTGAGATTGGGTGCGAAGAGATTCCGGCGCGGATGATTGATGCCGCATCTCAGGAGCTGCGCGAGCGTGTGCGTGCGCTGCTCACTCGCGAACGGATCGCCGGCGGCGAGATTGGGATCTTCGATACTCCGCGGCGGATTGCGGTGATGGCTTCCGGAATCGCTGCATCGCAGACTGATCTCACCGAACAGGTGACGGGCCCGTCGGTCAACGTCGCTTATAAAGAGGGACAGCCGACTCCCGCTGCTTACGCTTTCGCAAAGAAATCCGGCATTGATGTTGCGAGCCTGGAAAGAATCACGACACCCAAGGGCGAGTACATCGCCTCCCGTGTCACCAAGAGAGGGCGGAGCGCTTCCGAGATTCTGGCACAGGCGCTGCCCAAAGAACTCGCGACTATCTATTGGCCGAAAAATATGTACTGGCGCAAAGTCAACGAACGCTTTGTGCGTCCGGTGCGCTGGCTGGTGGCGATGCTTGACGGCGAAACGATTCCGCTGGAGTTCGACGGAATCATCGCGGGGAAGATTTCGCGCGGACACCGCATTCTTTCTGATGGTGCGGTCACGATTGCGGGTGGTCCGTCGTATATCGAATCTCTGCGCGCGGCTAAGGTTCTGGGACGTGGCGAACGTGAGTACACAATTCGCAAGGCGCTCGACGCCGCGACGCGGACCATTCCAGGCGCGCGCTGGCGCGAAGACAAAGCTCTGCTCGATTCGGTCGTGAACCTGACCGAATTTCCATCGGTGATTCTCGGCGGATTCGATTTCCAGTTTCTCGCGCTGCCCGAAGAAGTGCTGGTCACCGTGATGCGCGATCATCAGAAGTATTTCGCGCTTGAAGATGCGGGGGGAAAACTGCTGCCGCATTTTCTGGCCGTGTTGAATACGGACAGTGATCCTCAAGGATTGATTCGGCATGGCAACGAGCGGGTGCTGCGGGCGCGCTTCAATGACGCCCGTTTTTTCTGGGAGACGGATCAAAAGAAGTCGCTACTGGAGCGGCTCGATCTGCTGAAGAACGTCACCTTCCAGAAAGATCTTGGAAGTTATTATGACAAGACGCAGCGCGTGCAGCGGCTGTGCAGTTGGCTGAACGAGGTTCTCAAGCAGCGTGGAGTTGTAGTGCGTCCGGGCGTAATCCACAAAGCAACGTGCCTGGCGAAGACCGATTTGACGACGGAACTGGTGAAGGAGTTCACCGAACTCCAGGGAATTGTTGGCGGACTCTACGCTAGGGTTCAGCAACTGGATCCGACCCTGCCCGAGGCGACGCGCCTCGCGATTGCTGACACGATCTACGACCATTACAAGCCGGAGTCGACTGAAGATAGTGTTCCACGATCGAACGAAGGCGCGGTGCTTTCGATTGCCGACAAGGCGGACACGATCGCGGGGATGTTTGCGCTGGGACTCGTGCCGAGCGGATCGAAGGATCCGTTTGCGCTGAGACGGCAGGCAAATGCAATTGTGAAAGTCATCGCTGAAAAGAAACTGCCATTGCGGCTGAACGAGTTGATTCGCGATGCACGGGCGGGATATCAGAAGTCGGAGGCAGAGAAAGGGTTTGTCGATGATGAGACATTCTCTGATTCGGTTGGGACGTTTTTTTACGAGCGCATGGAGTTTTACCTGCGCGACGTGCATGGGTATCCGTATGACGTGGTGAAGTCCGTGCTGGGCGCGGATGCCGATGACGTGGTCGATGCTCTGGCGCGAGCGGAGGCAGTGAAACAAGTCTTACATATGCCTGAGTTTCAGGCGATTGGCGCGGCATGCAAGCGCATGCGGAATATTCTGAAGCAGGCCGCGGAGAAGGGAATTCGAGTCGCTGAAAACGTAGAGACTTTGCCGGAGTCGGCAGAGGAAGAAAAGAGTCTGATCGCTTACCTCGAGCGGACTGATCCCAAAGTGGAGGAGTATCGCAGCAAGCGGGAGTATGTGGACGCTCTAAGGCTACTGTCAACCGCCCGCGCGCCGCTCGACGTTTTTTTCGACAAAGTGATGGTGATGGTTGACGATGAGGTCGTCCGGGCGAATCGATTGGCTCTGTTGCGAACATTGTTGAAGGAGTTTTCTACGATCGCAGACTTTTCGGAGATCGTGACGGAAGGGAAGGCACAAGAGTGATCGGCAAGAGTTGACGGACAAAAAGCTCATGCCATTCATAGGGATTGTGTGCTTTTCGGTTCACTGCTTCTCAGCACTACCGCGCCGGGCTTTCCCTGGCGCCGCTACGCAGTTTAGAAGGACAGATTGCCGGCGAGATGCCGGCGCTACGAAAATCCAGACAAAGGACTCATAGCCATGGCAACGATTACTCTCCCCCCAACTGAAGTTCAGGAAACCAAGAAGCAGGAAGTGAAGAACGCTCCAGGTAAACAGGCTGGAACGAAGTACGTTTATTCTTTCGGCGGCGGCAAGGCCGACGGTGACGGCAAGATGAAAGATGTGCTCGGCGGAAAGGGAGCAGGACTGGCAGAGATGACCAATGCCGGGCTCCCAGTTCCTCCGGGATTCACGATTCAGACAGAGGCTTGTCGCGAATACATGCGCAGCGGCGGTGTGTCGAAAGACGTCGATCGGCAGATGGATGAGGCGCTGGCCAACCTCGAAGCACTACAGGGGCAGAAGCTTGGCACGGGCGAAAATCCTCTGCTGGTGAGCGTACGCTCCGGCGCAAAGTTTTCCATGCCCGGCATGATGGATACGATTCTCAATCTAGGCCTGAACGACAAGAGTGTGGAGTCGCTTGCCAAACTGAGCAACAATCCGCGCTTTGCTGCCGATTCCTACCGCCGACTGATCCAGATGTTCGGCAACGTCGTGCTCGACATCGAGAAGTCGGCATTTGACGAGGTCTTCGATGCCAAGAAAAAGCAGAAAAAGGCGAAGCTCGACACCGACCTCGATGCGAAAGCGTTGCAGGAAGTGATTGCAGATTACAAGAAGGTCGTCAGGAAACACGCCAAGCGCGATTTTCCGCAGGATCCCCACGAGCAGCTTGTGATGGCTCGCGACGCGGTATTCCGTTCATGGCAGAACGACCGTGCCAAGACCTATCGCCGCATCAACAATATCGATGACATGCTCGGTACCGCCGTCAACGTGCAGGCCATGGTATTTGGCAACTTAGGAGAGACCAGCGGCACGGGTGTTGGATTTACGCGCAACCCGGCCAGTGGAGCGAAAGAGTTTTACGGTGAATTTCTACTGAATGCGCAGGGTGAAGATGTGGTGTCAGGTGTGCGGACCCCTGTGCATATCCTCGAACTGCACAAGATCATGCCCGAAGTGTATGAACAGCTGCGCGACATCACGACGCGGCTGGAGAAACATTACAAAGACATGCAAGATTTTGAGTTCACGATTCAAGACGGCAAGCTCTACATGCTACAGACGCGGAACGGCAAGCGCACGGGGCCGGCCGCGGTTCGGGTAGCGATCCAGATGGTGAATGAAGGACTGATTACAAAGGAAGAGGCAATCTTTCGCGTGGAGCCGAATCAGGTTTATGAGTTTCTGCTTCCTCGACTCGATGAGCGAGGACTGAAGGTCGCCGATGTTCTAACAAGCAAGGGCCTGCCAGCGTCGCCGGGCGCAGCGGTTGGACAAATTGTCTTCACTGCCGACGAAGCGGTCGCGAAGGCCGGCCACGGTGCGCAGAAGAATCCGGTAATCCTGGTGCGAGCTGAAACCACACCGGAGGATATTCACGGCATGGAAGTCGCAGTCGGAATTCTGACTTCGCGCGGTGGTATGACCAGCCACGCCGCCGTGGTGACGCGCGGTATGGGTAAGTGTTGCGTCGCCGGAGCTGGGGAAATTGAAGTAGATGACAAGGCTGGCCAGATGCGCGTGAAGGGACAAATATTCAAGGCGGGCGACTGGATTTCGCTCGATGGCTCTACCGGGCGCGTGATCAAGGGCAAACTCAACACGGTTGATCCAAAAAAGGACGACCCGGATTTGATGACGATCATGGCCTGGGCGGAGCCGTTCCGCAAACTGGGAGTGCGAGCGAATGCCGATATTCCGCGCGATGCGATTCAGGCGCGGGCGTTCGGGGCGGAAGGCATTGGACTATGCCGTACGGAGCACATGTTCTTCGGCGAAAAAAAAATTCCGCACATGCGCGCCATGATTCTGGCGGACAACGAAAAAGACCGCCGCGCTGCGCTGAAGAAATTACTGCCCATGCAGCGGAAGGATTTCGCCGGAGTTTTCAAGGCGATGGATGGTTTGCCGGTAACGATCCGCACGCTTGATCCGCCACTCCATGAGTTCCTCCCGCGGCGCGAGGATTTGATGGTTGATATCGCTCTGCTCTCTTCCTCAAACACCAAGCGCAAGAAGGAGTTGGTGAGAGCATATCGCGACTACGGCGTGAAGTCGGCCGGCGATCTGAAAAAAATATTGCCCGGGTTGCTGAGTCGCGTGGAACAACTGCATGAATTCAATCCCATGCTCGGGCATCGTGGATGCCGGCTTGGCATCACGTATCCGGAAATAACCGAAATGCAGGCGCGAGCAATCTTCGAGGCTGCTGTTGAAGTATCGAAGAAAGGTGTGAAGGTATTTCCTGAAGTGATGATTCCGCTGGTGGCCACGGTGAAGGAAATGGCGAACCAGGGCGCGATTGTACGGCGTATGGCGGACGAGGTTTTCAAAGAGAAGGGAATGAAAATCAACTACCTGGTCGGTACCATGATTGAGTTACCGCGCGCGGCGCTGGTGGCCGATGAGATCGCGAAAGAAGCCGAGTTTTTCTCGTTCGGCACGAACGATCTCACGCAGACTACGTTTGGTTTCTCTCGCGACGATGTGAACAAAGTGCTGCCGACGTATCTGGCGGAGGGCATTCTGAAGCAGGACCCGTTTGCCGCGCTCGATCAGGAGGGCGTTGGCCAGCTGGTTAAGATGGCGACGGAGCGTGGGCGGAAGACACGCCCGACACTGAAGGTGGGAATCTGCGGAGAACACGGCGGAGAACCGTCGTCAGTCGAGTTCTGCCATCGGGTCGGGCTCAACTACGTGTCGTGCTCTCCGTTCCGTGTGCTGACGGCACGGCTCGCCGCGGCCCAGGCCGGCGCCAGCGATAAGCTAAAAGGCGAAGGCGGCAGAACGAAATAGGAGTGCGCGAGGTTGCATTGCAAATCTGAAAACCGGCGGTCCGTCGAATTAGGTTCTCGATTGAGCCGCAGGTTTTAGGTGTGCCGCGGACTGATCATTGCACTTTCTGCAGACGGGAAATCAGTTTCTGCGCCAGGCTCTCGCCCGATTCCGACCACAGTAACCGTGCCCGCGCCCGCGTGTTCTTCTCGGCCTTCACCGTGAACTCGACCAATTTTGCTACATTAGCTCGAACCTTGATCTGGGCCTCGTCAGTGAGTTCGATGTTTTCTTGCAAGAAAGGAGTGTCTGGACCGAAGTCGATCTGGATATGACCGGTCTGCTCCTGTGCCGCATCGTCAAATTCTTCTCCCTGGACAATGAATTTCACCAAGCTCGGTTGAAGGCGCCACTCGCGGCCTGCATCCTCAGGCATCCAGAGATCCCAATAGGCATCGAAGACATAAGCGTAGTCGTCGTGAATGAGATCCGCGGCCACGACGATGGCTTCCGCGGGCTCGATGCCTGGCGAGAAACGTCGTTCCAGGATGCTGGCCTCATTCCACGATACCGGCTGCACCGACAGATAAGTGATGCCGGGCCGTTCCGCCGAAAACTCGAACTGCTGTAGAGCGGCCATCACGTGCGGCAGCATGGCCGGGCCCGTGAAGTCAGGAAACCAAAGACTGAGATATAAGGAATCTGGCATGAATGAAGTGCTGGATCGCAGCTCTTAGCTACATTCTAATCGCCGACAAGTAGCGGCGGGCAAGTGGCGACGGATGTTTTCGTCACCGGCGCCGCGAGGACTTTTGACAGCTCCAGATGCCACTGTTAGTATCAAATTTTGCGACCGTTCCTGCCTCACTCGTCCCCGTCGTCTAGCCTGGCCTAGGACATCGCCCTTTCACGGCGGTAACACGGGTTCAAATCCCGTCGGGGACGCCAACCGCTCTTTCAGGATGCGTCAGCGCTCTTAGGTGTTGAAACAGCGTCGGGTTATTGGTGTTCAAAAACTTCTGGTCTGGGCGGTAGGCGACACCGTCTCGGAAGAGAAACTTTTGAACACGTAATCTTTGTTCAGCGTCGGCTCGTTGCCACGCGGCTGATATATCCATCAGCATCAGCTTCGAGAAGCCCAGGAAAGCATCCAGCGTTCCACGCTGCCAGCGCAGACCGGATATTTGTTGGGCGATACCCTCGATCTCCTCATCGAACTCCGCATTGGCTTGTACGTAGTCCTGTTGGCTGACTTCGCCCCGGAGCTTGGCCCGCAGAAGTTCGGCTTTGAGCTTCTTCTGTTCGTTTAGGCGAACGTCGAGTTCTTTGTTCGCCACGCCTGAATCGCCCCGCCTTCGTGCCCAGACCTCGGCTGCAATGGCAGGGAACTGGGCAACGGTTGCTGGGTCGGGTCGCAAGGTTCCGAGATGCTCTACGAACTGCGATTCCAATACGGACTTTGACACTCTCACGGCTCTGCAGTTGGAGTTGCGACACCAATAGTTCGGGTAGTGTTTCAGCTTACCCTTGTTCATTCCACCGGTGAGCGGGTTCCACAGACGCCACTCATCAATCGCACAAATGACGAGAAGCGCGTTTCCCGGTACTAACCCAGGGACGAGCTAATAACTTCCGGATTGCCCGTGACTCGCGCCGAATCCCGAGTACACGCTCTGATCCGGTACGAACTGGTCAATTCTGCGGATAGGCGAATGACCATCCGATGCACACTGCGAACGGCAACTGAGCAACTATTTTGATGCCGTATTGACTTCATTGGGGTCGCGACCCAAAATAGGTCGCACCGATTTTTAACTATTCGGCGCATCCATGCCAAAGGGCCTATTTCACAACCAAGGAGACCAGCATGAACCGAGTCACATTCATTTGCGTGGTGCTGCTTGTGGACGTGTGCGCCGCATTCGTGCCAAGAGCGGTTGCCCAACATGAGCATCCTGCAGGCGACTCGAGCAAACTTGGCAAGGTGAGTTTCCCCGTTTCGTGCCAACCATCGGTTCAGCCGCAATTCAGCAGCGCGGTGGCGATGCTCCATTCTTTTTGGTACGAGAAGGCCAGCGACACTTTCGCTGCTATTGCACAGAAAGATCCCGCATGCGGCATGGCCTACTGGGGAATCGCCATGACGCACTACCATCAGGTCTGGCAAGCGCCCGGTCCAACTGATCTGGCAGCGGGCAATGACGCGGTAGAAAAAGCAAAGTTAGCCGGTGCCAAGACACAGCGAGAACGCGACTATATTGCGGCGATCGACTCGTTCTACAAGGGTGCCGACCTCGACTACCGCACTCGCGCTTTAGCTTACGAAAAGGCCATGGACCAACTGCAAGGGCGCTACCTTGACGACCATGAGGCCGCGATTTTTTATGCGCTGGCACTGCTTGCCACTGCACCGCCAACCGACAAAACATACGTGAATCAGAAAAAGGCTGGCGCGATCCTCGAACCACTATTTGCAGAACAACCAGAACACCCCGGCATAGCTCACTACATCATCCACGCCTACGATTATCCACCGCTGGCAGACAGGGCTTTGGACGCAGCGCGACGTTACTCCCAGATTGCGCAAGACTCACCGCACGCGCTCCACATGCCGTCCCATATCTTCACTCGGCTCGGCTTATGGCAGGAGTCCATTGACTCCAATCTCGTTTCGGCAGCCTCGGCCCAGAAAAATAATGCACCCGGCAACGAGCTGCACGCGAAGGATTACCTGATCTACGCCTACCTGCAAGGGGGCCAGGATCGCGAGGCGAAAAAAGCGCTGGATGCGCCACCACCGGGCCGTCCTGACGATCCGCAATACATGAACTGGCTTTACGCCATGGGCGCTTCGCCTGCTCGATACGCTGTGGAGCGGCATCGCTGGGCAGAAGCCGCCGCGCTCCTTATACCGCCGAATATTTTTCCCGGCGGAAGGGCAGCGTGGACCGAAGCGAACCTGCATTTCGCGCGAGCCCTCGGCGCCTCACATACCGGGCAAATCGATGTTGCCGAAAAAGAGGCGCGGCAGCTCGCATCCCTGCGTGACACACTTACGCAAGTGAACGACAGCTATTGGGCTGACCAAGTGGATATCCAAGGCCAGATCGCCGCCGCATGGATCACGCTGACGAAGGGCAATCCCGAAAACGCTCTCACCGAGATGCGTTTTGCCGCTGATCATGAGGACCGGACCGACAAGAACAACGTCACCCCAGGAGTCATTCTGCCAGCTCGCGAACTGCTTGGGGAGATGTTGCTGGAATTGAAGCAGCCTGCACAAGCAATGATTGAGTTCGAAGCCACGCTGCGCACGGCGCCAAATCGTTTCAACGCGCTGGCGGGCGCCGCGCGGGCGGCCAAGCTTTCGGGCGATCAAGAGAAGGCAAAAACATACTATGCCAAGCTCCTGGCCATCTGCCCGCACGCCGATGGAGACCGGCCCGAACTTCTAGATGCGCGCTCGCTACTGGCCCAGAAATGAGCTGATCCTCGCGTAGACCCGCCACACTTGGCTTTCCGAACCGGTTTCACCTTATTTGTTATGAGGAAAACTGCAGGGAGTCGAGCGCGATCCAATGAATTTCATCAGCCCTTCCAACTGAGCACAACGCCGAAACAAACGCAGAGCATAACGGCCGTAGCAGACCACCCCACCCATCTCAGATGAGCCGGAATAACAAACTTCCCCATCACTTTACGATTGGACGCCATCATCATGATCACCGCCATCAGCGGTGCCGCCACCAAGCCGTTGAGAATGGCCGACCAGTACAGGGCCTTGACGGGATCAATGTGTAGAAAGTTGAGCGACAACCCTGTCGCGATGGCAATACCGATCACGCTATAAAAGCCAACTGCTTGGAGCGGCCGCCGTTCGAGGCTCACGCGCCACTGACATCCTTCTCCGATCCCATAAGCTGCCGATGCTGCCAATACCGGCACCGCTAGCATTCCCGTGCCTACGATCCCGCATACGAACAGCGCCGTTGCGAAACGACCCGCGAGGGGCTTCAGGGCAGCCGCTGCCTGCGCGCATGTCGCCACGTCCATAATTCCGTGGGTGTTCAATGTAGATGCCGCGGTCAGGATGATGAAAAAGGCGACCACATTCGAAAATGCCATCCCAACATACGTATCCGTTCGAATCCGATCAAACTGCGCGCTCGCTCGGGCCGGAGCCTGTTTCAGAGCTTTTTCTCCCCACTTGGCCCTAACCTCTTCGACTTCCTGCGAAGCCTGCCAAAAAAACAGATAGGGACTGATCGTGGTACCGAGCACCGCGACAATCGCCATCAGAAATTCCTTGTTCCGCGCCACATGCGGGATCAGCGTCGCACGGAGTACCGCTGGCCATGAAACATGCACCATAAAAACGACACCAACGTAAGAGAAAAGCGAAAGCGTCAGCCATTTCAGATATTTGGCGTAAGTCGAGTAGGGAATGAACAGAACTGCAATGAGCGAGATGATTCCAAAAGTCACTGCCAAGACGTTGACGTTCGCCGGAACGATCAACGCGAGGGACGCGCCCATAGCCCCAATATCGGCGCCGAGGTTAAAAACATTCGCCGACGACATGGCGATGAGGACGAAATAGAGGAGCGGGCGAGGATAGCTTTTTCGGAGGTTGGCTGCCAAGCCGCAACCGGTTACGCGCCCAATGCGGGCGCAGATCTCCTGAATCGCAGCCATGAGCGGGTAAGAGATCAGCATGGTCCACAGTAGTCCCATACCGAACTGCGCACCCACTTGGGAGTAGGTTGCTATACCGCTTGGATCATCATCAGAAGCACTCGTGATCAGACCGGGACCGAGCTTCGCCAGAAAACCGCTGCCGGAAGGGCTCCGCACGCGGCCTGAAGGTGAAGAGAGCGCCGTCGATCGGGCAAGGTCACGAGTTGAAGCAGATTTTGCCATTAACTCGTACTTGCCAGCTAGTTAACGTCAAGCAGCTCGACGTCCCGATGATTTTTCAACTTTCTTTGCCAGCTTCTCGATTGCCTCCACCGCCATCCCTTTAACGTAGACCGTCTCGCCGCCGAGCCAGCCCCCGATGCCAACCGCGAGAACTCCTACGATCGACATTCCCAGCGGCAAATGCCTATCGTCCGGCAGACAAAATCTGAGCCACAGATTCGTTGCAAAGATAACCACGGCAGCCAGATTGATCGCCAAGTGCAGATTCGCAATTCTCTTCATTGCGGCTTCGTCTATTGAGAAATAGTCGATCAGGCCCGGCACGGCAGCGATTAGAGCGCCTCCAATTCCACCAGCTATACAGTAGCTGGCAACGGTCTGCCACACGGTGTCTCCGCCTGCCGCGCACACTCCGTCGCAAACCGGGTGTTTCTTGATACTTCCCGGACTCGCCATAGTAGCTCCGTTTTGAGGCAGCGCGTCAATCACGCTACGTCGTACCTTAGTTGCACTAAGTGCAGCGTAGGTTTCACGACGGCCGGAGAATTGTTGAATGCATACTGCTGATGGAGAAGACTCACAAAAAAGCAGATGCTCTTGCAAGTCTTTGGCATCTCTAGAACGCCGTAAAAAATACCGATATTGGCGAACTTCTGGCGCTGGCAGCCGAGCGCGCGAAGGAGCCGCTTGTGCGGGCACTACGGCGCGCCGCGAGGCGTGCTTTATTGTGGCCGGAAGAAGCAGAAGACATTGTCAAAGATGGCCGGAGCCTTACCGAGCTCTCGGGGTCGGACCTTATTTGAACGAGCGCATACTCAATTGGTTGGAAAATCCACCGGACTCTGACGGGCCAATTCCTGAGGCTCGGCGAAATTTCCTGACGCTTGCCGAAGCGAAGACAATGCCGTCAAGGCAGCCTGATCTCTTTGCTGTAATTCACGGCGATCTCCAGATGCATACCGCCTGGAGTGACGGCTCAAGCTCGATTCAGGATATGGCTGAGGCGGCTGTCGCGCTCGGGTATTCCTTCCTCGCAATCACTACCATTCCAAGGGGTTGAAGATCACTGGCGGCATCAATGAGGAGGAGCTAGCGGACCAAGCGGAGGAAATCGCCACGGTCAATGACTGCATGCCAAACGTTCGCGTCGGTCGCTCCATCGAGTTGAACCTGTCGCCCTCGGGCGCAGGAGATATGGACCCGCCTGCGTTAGCGAAACTTGACATTGTACTTGGTTGTTTCCATTCTGCGCTGAGGAGGAAGGAGGATCAAACAGAGCGCTATCTCAACGCCCTGCGCAACCCTTCGGTGCACATTCTGGGTCATCCGCGGGGCCGTATTTACAATTTTCGTCCTGGCTTGACTGCCAATTGGTCCAGAGTCTTTGCCCTCGCGGCCCGCCTCGACAAGGCCATTGAAATTGATTGCTACCCTGATTGCCAGGATCTCAACTATCGTGAATGTTCATTCTGGCCAGGAAAATCAAAAGCGCGTGATTGAGTTTTATGGCAAAGAAGTTCTGCCGCGAGTCAATCACGGATGATTTTCATAGCCTAGGCAGATTGTCGCCGGCAACGGGAATCTGTTATACCGCATCGTAGCTTCGCGTTGCGAGGCAATGGATTCGCTCGAATAAAGATGCTTCTGGGAGGATGAGATGGCAGCACGAAAGAAAGCCGGTTCGCACAAGTACGGCAAAGCGGCCGGCAAGTCAGTTGAAAATGCGGTTCGGCGCGAAAAGAAAGGTACCCTTCGTTCTGGAAAAGGGGGCAAAGGCGGCGCTGTAAAAAGCCGTAAGCAAGCAATTGCCATTGGTCTTTCCGAAGCCCGAAAAAAGGGTGCCAAAGTCCCTAAGAAGGAGCAATCATAGGAACGCTCAATCCTAAATTCGGCTTTCGCGAAAAGATCGCGTTGGCCCGACCCCCGCAATCCCGGAAGTCCATCGAATGAAAGCTGGTAGCTACTAAGGCCCTCGAAGGAAATTCCGGGTTGGGCGAATACGAATCAAATGCACAAGCGTGAGACCAATGGAAGATTCAACAGCTTCGCCTTTAGATCCCACAGTGCAGAATCAACGGCGGCAATGGCCATTGAGCAAATCCCTGGCCGTCCCAGATTGCGAATGGCGTGCCGCATCGCAGACCAGCAAGCCGGAATGCTCATGGCGTCGTTGCCCTGAATGAGAGGAAGCAGAGTGACTTGAATCAGCTGAGCGGTTGCTGTGTCAGCGTAGGTATAGCCAATCCTAACTTCGCCAGCGGCACTCGCATTCACCAAAACCAGGGTTGTCTTGTCCCATGTGAGCGTGCCATCGGATTCGGCATAATCGGTCGGTACGGTCTAGCGCAACGGACATCTCTTGAATCTTACAAATGTCTGAAGTCACCGTAATCTCCAATCTTGCTGTGGCGAATACCCAGTCATAGACAGATCCACCATTCGTGTCCTTCCTTTCCTTGACCGGTGCTATACGGGTTTGAGTGCCTAAGAACACGGCGCCGTAACAACTTCGACTTCGCCTTGTTGGTTCGTAACCTCAACTCGCACGGCATCATTTCGACCTTGAACCAAGATGTCCACGGATCCCCTGCCGCAGCGAAGACCTTTAATCGACAGCTCCGGGATGCCCTGGGGCAGGTAAGGGCGGTCAAACAATACCCGGCTGTGGATGCCTTGAATCGAGACTCCCAGACACGCTTGCACCAATAGCAACCCGGCCCCCGCCGCCCACGCTTGTGGTGAGCAGGCAACGGGATAAAGCGTGGGGCCTTCTCCCCGATGACGATCCAGTCCGCAGAACAATTCAGGAAGACGGCCTAATTCCGCCCACCTGCTGGCGTCGAGCATCCCCAGCAGGATGCGGCCCGCCATGTCTTTGCGTCCGTATTTCGCAAGGCCACTCGCAACAATGGAATTGTCATGCGGCCAGATGGATCCATTGTGGTAAGAGAGTGGGTTGTAACGAGCTTGGCCCGCAGCGACAGTGCGAACGCCCCAGCCACTGAAGGAATCCGCGCCCAACAGCGTTTCCGCGACCAAGCGGCCTCTGTCAGAAGCGGCGATGCCAGCGTACAGGCAATGTCCGGCATTCGATGTCCGCACTCGGCAGGGCTTTTTGTGTCCATCGAGCGCCAAAGCGTAGGTGGAGAGGTCATCGCACCAAAAGGCTTCCTCAAACTTTATTCGAAGTCTCTCAGCTTCAGACTCATAGGCGCTTCTTTTGTGCTCGTCCCCCGACATGTCGCTTAATCGGGCCGCTGCCAATTTAGCCGCATAAACGTAACCCTGCACTTCGCATAAAGCGATCGGCGCCTCTGCCGAAGTTCCATCCGCGTGGAAAATGGAGTCATTCGAGTCTTTCCAACCCTGCTGAACCAAACCCTTTGTGGAACGCTGGGCGTATTCTACGAACCCATCGCCATCCACATCTCCGAACTTGTCGATCCATTCGAGCGCGAGCTTGATGTGCGGCCACAACTGATGCAGAAACTCTTGGTCACCGGTCCGCTCGTAATACGCGCCGGCCAGCACAATGAAGAGAGGCGTCGAGTCCACGCTCCCGTAATAGCGGCCGAAAGGGATTTCACCCACAGCAGCCATCTCGCCATAGCGCATTTCGTGCAGGATCTTGCCCGGCTCCGCTTCAATCGCGGGATTGAAATCTTTAGCCTGCGTGTCCGCCAAATACTGTAGAACGCCCCTTGCAATCCAGGGACACAGCCAAAGCATTTGGAGTGCCGTGATGATCCCGTCCCGGCCAAAGACCGTGCTGAACCACGGCACTCCGGCGTAGGGATAGTTCACTTCGGGGTTGCCGATCAGCATCATCTGCATGTCGGCAACTGAACGTCTCATCCAATCACTGAAACGAGAGTTTGAACTGCCAATCTGCGGGAAAGTTTCGGAAGCCGTCTTATGCTCGGCCCTGGCGGAAATAATCGCGCTGCAATAGCCAACCGAATCGAGTGGGGCACGCGAGTCACAAGAGATTGCCAAATGGAAGACTGACCTCGCTGCCGGCTGCAGATGTACCTCAAACTGGAGTTCGGACGCCGAAATCGATGTGGGGGCGGGATCAGATTGAATGCGGGTCTGACGAATTTCCTGATCGAGACCCTCATACGAGAGCAACACCAGGTCTCTCTCAACCCGGTCCTCCAGTCGCCGACCTTTCTTTTGCCGATGCATACCACGGACCTCGAAAATGTCTGCGAAATCGGCGCCCAATGTGATGCTGAATGGCACTCGCAGAGGCGAGGGCCCGTAGTTGACAAAGACAAACTCCTCGTAACAGACGTCGTGCCAAAGAAACTTGGAGCGCTGCAGGTGGAAGGTCCCTCGAGGAATGGCGACTCGGTCGAGATGAGAGACATCAAGATTGGTGAGATGGGCGCTAAAAAGAAAGTTGTTTGTCTCGATGGTAGAACTGAGAGGCAATGGGCGAGCGCCCCATAGGCGAAGAGCGAATTCGGAAAGGTGACGGGTGCCTTCGAAGAAAAGTCCCTGTTCGCCCATCCCCGACGTTTGGATATCCCCCAGATGGTCAAAGACGGAGAAGAGTCTGCCGTATTTTAGAACTCGGGCGCGGTCATCCACGGGGGATGACTTCGTCGCTATGTAGTACTGTTGTGTGCCGCCATTTTCGTGCAACTGAGAACTCCATCAGAAACACTGATCGATGGGGATTCCCCTAGGATCAGCCGTTGGTAGATGTTTAAGTAATCGCTGGCCATGCGCTCGGCATTGAAATATTGTTCAAAGTGTCTGCGGCATTTTCTTCTGTCGATTTTTCCAAGGTTCTTAACTGCGTTTACTGCACTCTCCAGCCCAGGCACCATAAATCCGGTAACCCCCTCGTCCATGACCTCGGGGACGGAACCCAGTGGGTAAGCAATCACGGGAGTGCCGCAGGCCATGGCCTCAATCATCACCAGGCCGAATGGTTCGCGCCAATTGATAGGAAAGAGAAGCCCTGCCGCATTGCCTAAGAAAGTGTTTTTCTCTGGATAGCCGATTTCCCCAATGAATTCAATCAGAGGATGATCGAGCAGCGGCTTAATGATCGTCTCAAAGTACCCCACGTCAACGCGATCGATCTTGGCTGCGATCTTCAGCGGCATTTCAGCTCGCTTCGCAATCTCGATTGCATGATCCAAACCCTTCTCCGGCGAGGTGCGCCCCAGAAAAGCAAGATAACCGCCCTTTCCGGCGCCCAGAGAGAAGGAGCCCTGTGGCAACCCGTGATGGATCGTGCCTTGCCAATTCGCCCAAGGGAGAGGCTTACGCTGGGCATCCGAAATTGAGATTACCGGTATATCTCTGAAGTGCCGATAGAGGGGCTGCAAATCCGGAAGGTCGAGCCTGCCGTGAAGCGTTGTAACGTGCGCCGTTTGCTGACGGCGACTGTAGGGGAAATGAAGGTAATCAACGTGAAAATGAATGATGTCAAAGTTCTCTTTTTCGCTGAAGACCTCGTCGAGCATTATGACATGATGTGCCAACTGATCCACGCAGGTCGAATCGAGCCGCAAAGCCTTCTTGCAGGCCGGCACCAGGCGCGCGGTCGTCAGGGAATCGCCACTCGCAAACAGCGTGACCTCGTGACCGAGGCGAACCAATTCCTCGGTGAGCCACGATACGACACGTTCCGTCCCTCCATAGAGGCTGGGGGGCACACTTTCGTACAGCGGCGCAACCTGTGCGATTTTCATCGAAGTCCTCTGAACTGAGAATCTGGCTCGTGGATCGTAATTTCTGCTCTAAAGTGCTCAACGTCCGCCATCAGCACGCCTCCCGATCTCATTGCGAAATATCGCGTTTTACCACAGTCAGCTTACGGTTCGTTTCGAGACTCAACTATCAGGAACATGCTGTATTTACTGTCACGAAGGCATTGAGCCCAAACCATGGGCTCAACGCCAGCAGCATGCCGCGCCTGGATCGCCGACACCGGCAATGCAGCCGAACCCAGCATCAGTGCCGCCAGCCGAGCATCATTGGATCCCATGGCTTGAACTTTGTCTCCGATCCGCCAGAGCGCTCCGGCTTGGCTACTGGCAGAGACTTCAACATCACCTAGTGCACCAGCAAAGATGGCCGTCGAGACGCGCGCGTTCCTTACTTAGCTGCCGAATCACTCCGGACATCTTTGCCATTGGGCCCCCGCTGATTACAGATGACTGCGGTAATTAGCGGACTCGAAGTTGCGAGGCTGAAACTGGCACGACGCCCGCACTGGTATTTCCTAGCCCACGTCGCCACAACAAGATGGTCCACCCTGCATCTCTATTCAATCGCACGGCAACTGCTTTCCCACATTTGACATCTTCATATGCGTGGACGGCAGCAGTTCTCGCCCAATGCATGGGTAAAAGAAAATCTTCCCGGCGCCTGGAACGCCGGTACAACGGGATCCTGGAGCGAATGAGAAAGAGAGCAGTGGCGCGACGGAAAAGAGCGACGCAACGGGAAAGCAATTGGAGCGTGCACACGTCGTCGAGGAAGAGATCAAGGAGAGGGGACAATGACAACTAAAACGATTGCGGAATACCTTGAGGAAGAGCGCCAGAAAGCTGCAGAAACTGAGCTACGAATTGAGCAAGAAGCCGCGCGCATCGAACCCCTTCGGCATCGCCACCACCGCCCGGCAAAACAGTCAAAACTGGAACTGGTAGTTCCGGTCAAGAGCTCAACCAAAAAAAGAAGAAACCGAGGAAGATCGCCGTAGTCGGTCGCCAAGAGCTGCGCGTTGCAGGAAAGAAACCCGCGAAAACCCGGAAGACGGTCACCCTAAAGGTTCGAAATGGGAGGATTGGGCGCCGAGTGTCGTGAGCGCTTCATCTACGGTGTGCACGACATGCAACAGGGGTCGTGCAGACTCTCCCGCGATCTGGAACATGCGCATCAGGCCGAATCCGGCCAGCACCGAAACCACGATAAAGCGGGGATGGTCTGTCAAACCCGGCGTGATTGGCTTGCGCGCCGCCAAACTGCGCAAGAAATCAGATTCCACGGCAAAGTCCGTAACGCCTGAAAGATCCCAGATGCCCGCACGGGCATTAGTCGCTCTCCAGTTCTTACCCAAGGCGTCGTGATACTGCTCGGCAGATTCATTCGTTAGTTGCCCCTCGAACCGGGCCAGCAGGATTCTGTTGTTCGGATCGAACTCGAATCGGAATGCCATGAGGAAACTGATTCTACCCTTCTCTCTCACTGAGTAGGTGGCGTAACATCGCCGTCACAGACTGACCACTGCCGTTTGGCGTATTGAGCGCTCGCAGACGGCAGAAAACGCTGGTAACCGCACCAATCAATTTGCCGTGCGTGTCGAATTCCGGGTTTTGCGCGAGCAAGTGTCTTAGGGCCTTTTGAGCGTTGACGGGATCGCAAGCTAGCGCGAGAAAGCGGTACTATCAGCCAGCGAAGCGGCGAAACCGGATACCACGCTACAATACGGTCTGTTACAACTCTGCTCCTAAGAATGCTGCTAATAATGGAGGGCAATGCCCGAGTCCATTGACTGGCCGCCGAACCATTCGCCGACGCATCAGCCGCCGACGCTTCGACCGCGAAGTCGCCGCCGTTTCTTTTTCATTCTCGCCGTTTTGGCGGTCATCTTCTTCGGCGGCCGGGCCGTGTTGTCGTACTACGTGGACGTACTTTGGTTCGGGTCGCTCGGCTACAGAGAAGTATTCTGGAAAACACTGAGTCTTCAGTGGGGAGTCTTCGCGGCTTTTGCAGCAACCACATTTCTCATTCTGTACGGTTCGTTCCTGGCACTCAAGCGGGTGCATCGCGCCGATTTGCCAAGTGGCCAAACGATTCTCATCGGCGGGCGACCGGTAAAGTTGCCAGTTGAGCCTGTCCTGCGCCTGATCGCGCTGGGCATTTCGCTCGCCGTTGCCGCTGCGACCGGCGTCGGCATGATGGCGGAGTGGCCGACGCTCGCGCTTTTCTGGTCCGCGCCTCGTGCAACGGGTGGTGTCGTGGATCCGATTTTTGGAAAGCCGGTGAACTTTTTTCTTTTTGCTCTTCCCGCGTGGCAACTCATCGTGGGCTGGCTGCTTACCCTAGCCGTGATTACCTGTCTCCTTGCCGTGTTCTTCGTCCTCATTACGGGCGGAAGCCGCATGCTCGCCGGGCGTCTCAGCCGCTCCGTCACACTTCCTTGGCGAGGACTCTCGATCACGTTTGTGTTTCTGTTGCTGCTCCTCGCAATGCAAGTCTATTTCGGGCGGTTCGAGCGACTGTTTGACGATCACACGATCTTTGGTGGTGTTACGTACACGGACGCGCACATCACGCTCACCGGGATGCTCGTCGTCTGCGCAGCTCTTGTTCTCGGGGCGATCATCGCAGCGGTGAACGCAATGCGGGTGCCGCGGGGTCGCTGGCTGATCGCCTCGGTTCTTCCGGCCGCAGTCTGCTATTTTGCAGTTCAAGTGATCGGATGGTACGTCAGCAACTTTATCGTCAAACCAAATGAACTGGTTCGGGAGAAGCCCTACATCGTCTACAACACCGACCTGACGCGGCAGGCGTACGGATTGAACCAAGTCGCGCAGCGTGAGTTTCCGGCAGAGACTACCGTTGACGCTGCCGACCCGACTAACAATCAGGCAACACTTCAAAACATCCGGCTGTGGGACTGGCACGCATTGCAGGACACGCTGCGCCAGATTCAGGAAATCCGTACCTACTATGACTTTCCCGACATCGACATCGATCGCTACGAAATCGACGGTGCGACTCGCGAGGTAATGCTGGCCGCGCGCGAGTTGAATGTCGATAAACTGCCAGAGAGCAGCCGGAATTGGATTAACGAGAAGCTGATCTACACCCACGGCTACGGCATCACGATGAATCCGGTCAATGGGTTCACGCCGGAAGGGTTGCCCACGCTGATTTTGAGCAATATGCCCGTGCAGAGCACGGTGCGTAGTTTGGCCGTGACACGTCCGGAGGTCTATTTCGGCGAGTTGACCAATACTGATGTCTACGTCAAGACACGTCAACAGGAATTCAACTACCCGCAGGGAGCGACTAACAACCTCACGTCCTATGAGGGCACCGGTGGCATCGCCCTCGGCGGCTTCCTGCGCCGAACGATCATCGCATTCGATCAAAGCGATCTCACGAAACTACCTTTCAGCGATGACGTAAACAAGAATAGCCGGCTGCTGATGCGCCGCAACATACGCGATCGCGTCTCGGCGTTAGCGCCGTTTCTGACCTACGATCCAGATGCGTACATTGTGCTCGGCGACGACGGTCGTCTGTCGTGGATGATGGATGCGTACACGGTTTCCGACAGTTACCCATACTCAACCCACTACCAGCTCGACGGCAATTCTATCAACTACATGCGCAACAGCGTGAAGGTGGTTGTCGACGCCTACGATGGTACGACCACGTTTTACGTGTTCGATCCAGATGATCCGATCATCACAGCCTATCGCCGGATTTTTCCGAGCCTGTTCAAGGATGCGGCCATGATGCCGCCCGACCTGCGCAAACACGTGCGCTACCCAGAGTTGTTGCTCAAACTGCAGGCGGAGGTCTACGGTCTGTACCACATGACAGACCCAGAAGCGTTTTATAACCGGGAGGATTTGTGGACCGTCGCCACCGAAGTTGGCCTGAGCGAAGGAGGTCAGCAAGTAACTCAGGCGATACAGCCGAACTTCGTGCTGATGAAACTGCCGGGCGAAACTGGTGTGGAATTTGTGGAGATTCTGCCATTCACGCCGGCCAACCGAAATAACCTGATTGGCTGGATTGCCGGGCGTAGCGACGGCACACATTATGGTACGTCAGTGGTTTACAACTTTCCTAAGACAAAGCTCGTCGATGGACCGCTACAAATCGAGGCGCGGATTGATCAGAATGCGCAGCTTTCCGGGCAATTGACATTATGGAATCAGCAAGGCTCGCATGTGCGGCGGGGGGCTCTTTTGGTCATCCCAACCGGGCGCGCGCTGTTGTATGCGGAGCCGATTTACCTGCAAGCCGAGCGAAGTCCGATGCCGGAGTTGCGCCTCGTCGTGCTCGCTTTGCAGGATCGACTGGCCTACGGACCGACCTTCGAATCGGCGATGTCGGCTCTTTTTGGCACGGGAGTTTCATCCCTGAGCGCCACGGCAGTCACCACCGAGCAGCGAGGCACAGCGGCATCCGCCGCGTCGCCCCAGCCCACAGAGGATCGTGACGCGCTCATCGCGCAAGCCGCCAAAGACCTGGCCGATTACCAGCGCCTGACATCGGAGGGCAAGCTCGGTGAGGCCGGACAGAAGCTGGAAGAGTTAAAGCGAGCACTTGATAAGCTGAACACGCGGCAAAGATAAGTTTCATTGCTGAATTAGCGTCGTCATCGCCGGAGCACTGTTGCTGTTCCTTTTGCTCTAAAATCGCTTTCGAACGAATTCGAAGACAATGCAGCCGACAAGCACAGCTACCGCGCGGCGATCGTAAGATTCGCAGACGTGAAAACATCTGCAATGGCCCAAGCCAGGCCCTTCTTCTGCTCCAAACTTAGGCGCGGCAAATTCTCCTTCTTAACTGCTTGCGAAACTTGATTGTCTCGATGTAGACAGCCTTGTTGCTCGTCGTCACATCTGGATCGGCGGAGATCAAATCAATCGACATCACGATTTTCGGCATGGATTGAGAGGTCTGTGCCCACGCCGTGAGCGTGTCCTTGAAATCCGTATCAGGTGTTGAAGCCGTCAATGTGAGTCTTGCGAAAGGGCTTGCGACGGTCAAGCTGAAGCCGGGGAACGTGGCGACTCTGAAACAGTTGCAGACCGCGATCACGAAGAATGGGTTCACGATGAAGGAGTCTGCGGTCGTAGTCGTCGGGATCGCTGTTGTTGACTCAGGAAAGGTTCAACTGAAGGTATCCGGCTCCAATGAGATGGTCGATCTTGTTCCCGAAGGACAGGCGACACCCAGCGCGAACTCTCTGAACGGCAAGTCGGTTCTCGTGGACGGGTTCATCCCTGAAACAACAAAAGGCCAAGCATTTGCAATCCACTATCACTCGGTGACAGAACAACCATGATGACAACGCTGATTCAGAACGGGACGAAACGCTCGGCACTGTTGAGCTACTTCTCACTGTTCACATCTTTCGGAACATTGCTTTGCTGTGCGCTGCCGTCTCTGCTCGTCTTATTCGGCCTCGGAGCATCCGTTGTGTCCATGCTCTCGTTCTTGCCGTGGCTGTCACACTGTCACGGCACAAGCAATGGACGTTTGCTGTTTCTGGACTGTTGATTGCTCTCGGCTTCGTCAACATGTACGTCATCGCTCCCCGGCTCAAAGCAAAGACATGTGATCCCGGCGACAGTGCATGTGAAGACGCAAGCAAGGCGTCGAAGATTGTGCTGTGGGTGGCGTCAGCAATCTACGCTGTGGGCTTCTTTGTCGCGTATGTGTTGGGGCCAATATTGGGCAGGCTCGACCGATGAACTATGAAGAGATCGTATGAGGCGACAGGAACAGCGGAGCGTGAGCGGAGCCAGCCGGAAAGGATGAGAGGCTGCGACTACCCCGGCGATGCTATTCGTTCCGGTGGCGTTTTCTCAAGAGCCGACAGCCGTCCCACCGGGTCTTGAGTGTAAACGTTACAACAATGTTGCCGAGTGACGATTTCAGATTGCCGAGCGCGATCCCAGAGCTCCGCAGGATAGCTACGGAATTGGCTGCGTCACGAATTTCGCGGCTCTGCCGCGCGTATGGACCACGATCGAGGCATGAATCGCGATTCCGACTGCGAGTCCCACCACATGATGGATCGTCCCCACGCCTGGCACTTTTGCAATTTCAAACAAAGCCAATGTCCCGCCAGGCCCGAACAAAGCCAGCGCTGTCCAGAGACCGGGATTGTATTCCCGCCACAGAACGGCGGCCACAATGTGGGCCACGGCGTTCAGCAGCACGAGATAAACCATGCTCAGCCCCCAGCCAATATTCAAGAACGTCGCTGCATAAATTGAGAGCAAACCTACGCCCCATACTCCCGGCAAGTTGATCCATAACACTGCCAGAGGTGTCAGCGCTTCCAAGCCGTGAAATAGGTGCTGGTTGACAAACACCCTGAAGCGGTCGCCAGTATGTTCCTCCACCTGATGGAACATGTAGATTGGGAGCATAGCAAAGATAAGCAGCCATGCTGGTGGCCAGCGCTGGGCGAGAATTGGCATCAGCACAGTCAGCAAGATCGCTGTGCACAGTGCCGCAGCTACCCAGTGCCGGTTGAGCCATTCCTGCATGGAGCTTTTCTTGCGGAATAATATCAGTGGGACAACACTTTAGGTCGACGCGATCCCTTTTATTTTGCCGATGCGCCTGCGCCATCCGATGAAAGCGATGGCCACTAGAAGAACGAACACGAAATACAGAAGGCGCGAGCTGATCCTCAGGACCAACCCTAGCAGGCGCAGGTGGTGATTGGCCGCCAGTATTGCAACCGCCGGGATAGTGACAGACTGGCTCCAATTCATGGTTTTCAAACGAGGCAGGAAGCCCTGGCGCACGCAACCTTCGAGGTTGTATACGCCGATGAGGTGCGAGAAATGGCCTGCGACAATCAAATCGCGGGAAAACCTGCTCCAATCGAGCACGGCGGGGTTTGCGGCGGGATCGCCATCGGTGCAGCAAATGGCGATTGACTGCGCATCCGGGCCGAGCTTCCAGATGATCGCCGCTCCGACAGGGCCCGCATAACTGGTGTAGAGCATCAGGACTTCCTGATCACCGCGAACGTCGACTGTGCCCAACATCCGGTCTAGTAAAGACGAGTGGGTCTTGCGTTCGACCGGCACATACGGCAATTGATAGGTTTGGACGAAGTAGCCCCGGGATCGGATGTTGGCGATGAGCGCGGAATACACTCGCTGTGCGCGGTTCATGCTCTGAACGTCGACGGCGCGCCACAAGAACGTGGTAAACAACCGCCACCAATGGCCATTCAAAGACGCCAGCTCAGCGAAGTTGGGCTCGATGTCTAACCCCACTGCGTCCCATCGCAGGCCCTGCTCGCGGCTCCATGCGTCGAATGCTGCAACTCGTGCAGCAGCCTCTGGCGCGTTCTCCGCATTGAAGTAGAAGCCCTGCTCTGGCGGCATTCCGAGCCCGGCGATTACCGGAATTCCTTCCTCATTCAGCCGACGAACGAGTTCAGCACGCTCTGGAGTGAAGTCGACAATGGCGACGCCGAGCCCGGCGTGCAGGCTCTTCAGGTTCGCAATCACATTGGCGTTGGTCAACAGGGACTGCATCTGGCTCATACCGTGATCACAACAGGCAAACATGAGCTGCGGGGCCATGCCCGGTCCCTGAACCCGAATTCCAGCAGAAGGAGTGGAAGCGAGCGCGGAAGCCGCAACGAACTGGCAAATGCCTACGAAGAGGCTGGTGCGGAGCCTTGAAAGAAAACGGCGCTCTGGAACGATGCATTTCAAGGAATAAAACCCTACGAGATCCGTTTATCACATGGCACACAGAACCGGGCTAAGCTTCCTTCTTAATCTTCGTCAAGTCCTCGTAGACGCTGCTCTGCATTTTACGAGCTGACTCTGGGACAATCCACCTTGATACGTCGGCAGTTATATCAGGTAAACGGTGCCAAGTGATCTCAGCCCTCGGCCGTGGCCCAGGCAAGTCGTTGAAAGAAGGCGCAGAGCCGTGCCAAATGGTACAACAATTGTACGAGTCTGTTCAGTAGCAAGAACACGGCTCTCATAAGCTGTCCCTGCTCGGAAGAAATGGGCCAGTCGTAGGGTTGACTTTACAGGCTGACGCTGCGATCACGCCAAGTGGATTGTCTGACGAGCGGGCCGGAGCTTGGCAGCCATCCTCACCAGGTCGGCCAGAGAGTTCGCTTTCATCTTTTGCATAACCTGCCCACGATGTGCCTTCACTGTAATTTCGCTAATTCCCAGTTCTCCGCCGACCTGTTTATTCAGCAAGCCGGAGACCACCAGAGCCATGACTTGCCGTTCTCGAGGGGTGAGTGATGCATGACAGTTCCTAAGATCGCGCATCTCCATTTCGCGAACCAGAGCCACGCGGCTGCGTTCGAGGCTTTCGCGGATTGCACTCAGCAAAACATCATCGCCAAACGGCTTCACCAGGAAATCAACGGCCCCTGCTTTCATCGCTTGTACCGTTGTCGGAATATCTCCACAACCGGAAATGAAGACGATCGGCATCTCTGCGCGCTCGCGCGCGATCTGCTTTTGTACTTCGAGACCATTCAGATCCGGAAGAGAAAGATCGAGGATCACGCAGCTTGGAACGAGGGGTCGAGTTCGACCGAGAAATTCTTGAGCGGATCCGAACCCCTCAGATTGCCAGCCTTCGCAACGAATCAGCAGTTCCAGCGATTCTCGAAGAGAGATGTCGCCATCGACGACGAAGACAATTGGTGTGACGGTCGGAACCGCGGGTAAGCCCAGCTGGTGACCAAATGCGTGCGCTAAACTCATATTCCACTCCTTTGTTGATGTAGGGCCAGTGTGCGACAGGTTCAGGTGAGTGCACAACCCCAAATAGTTCAATCGTGGACTCAAACTCTTGTCTGGAAGGACAGTAAGACTTTCGGCGGGCAACGATAGTGTTTTTGTCTTAGGTTCCGATATGTTTTCGGCCAAAAAGTCGGGCATCAATAGACCAGGCCCCCGGTCCGATCATTGCGGCAGTGGCACCCAACGTCGCCAGGATGATCGGAATCCACGGGTTCCCGACCTGGCTCATGGCAATCCAAAGCTCGATCACGGCAATCAACGTCCCTATGACTGGAGTCCAGAGACCAACAAGGAGAAGTATTCCGGCGAAGGCACCAATAAGCTGAGGAATCACCAATGGGGAATGGGACGTCCCCGTAAGATCGATGATTCCGAAGCGAACCAGCAAGATGGCCGTTAGAGTGCGCTGAAGTAGAAGGCCAATCCCCGGCCAGCCATTGGCAAAAGTCGAAAAAAGTCGTTGCAAAAAATCCCTCCGATACGATCGTAAGGAAATTGCGACGGGATGGGAACGCCTAGAAGTTGGGGGCGGCAATCCTACTTTTGGGGGAGGTCCAGTTCGATGATGCCACGCTTCAAGCCGATCGTCACGGCGTGAGCACGGTCGTTAGCACCTAGTTTTGAAAGTATGTTTGTAACGTGGCTTTTCACGGTTGCCTCACCAATCGAGAGCTGATCGGCGATTTGTTTATTTGAGTTGCCGGTCGCAATTAATCTCACGACGTCAATCTCGCGCTCGGTCAAGGCATCATCCGTGGCGTGGTCTGCCAGCTCTGCGGCAATTTCTGGTGGAATTCTCTTTTGTCCTGCATGGACGGCTCGGATCGTATCCAAAAGCTCCTTATGCACATGTCCTTTGAGGATATAGGCTCTAGCGCCTGCTTTTAGTGCGCGCAACACCTGAACGTCGCCCGTGTAAGTTGTCAGGACGATGATTCTCGCCTCAGGAAACTCACCCCGAATACGGTGGATGGCTTCGAGCCCATCGACTTCTGGCATCTGAAGGTCCATCAAGGTTACATCCGGCTGGTGAGATCGGAACGCATCGATGGCCTCTTTCCCATTCGATGCCTCAGCAACCAATTTCAGGTCAGGTTCAGCGTTCACCAACGCTGCAATGCCCTTCCGCAAGAGAGGGTGATCATCGACGGTAAGGATTCGAATTAGGTTATGAGCGGTGTGCACGATTTCTTATCTTACGAAACAATCGTGACCCGACGCCATCGCCCGAAGTCTCGTAGGTGACCGAAGCGGGGACCGTCAGCTGAACCTCAGTTCCGGCGCCTTCCTCGCTCCAAAAGTCCAATTGGGCACCAATCCGCTCGGCTCGTTCTCGGACCCCGCGCAATCCCCAGTGTCCGGCGGTCCCACCTTCCTTCAGCACCTTGGGATCGATACCTCTGCCGTTGTCGCGAATTCGAACACGCAGCACCTGCTCGTCGTATCGGATCTCTGCTTCAATCCGAGTGGCATCTGCGTGGCGAAAGGCGTTTCTCAGGAGTTCAAGGGCAATCCGGCAAACCTCATTATTGGCAGTGGCGGACAGAGTGCGTCGCTCTCCCTCTTCGATCAATTCAAAAGCTGGTGATTCATGGCGGGCAGTTCCTGCGTTCGCTAACTCTTTGCTTGCAGCCATGAGTAGCTCTGAGAGGTTGCCCCTGGCGATTGGCTCGGAACGTAGGCCCTGGATTGCGTCGCGACTCTCCCCGAGTGCTTTTTCTGTCTCATTAATTACGTCGTCCAGGGAACGCATCGCGTCTTCCGGCCGTCGAGGCAGGAGGTTGCGAACTGCCTGAAATTGAAACAGAAGTCCGTGTAGTGTCTGCAGCAAAGTATCGTGCAGTTCGCGAGCAATGCGGGTTCGCTCATTCACGCGCGCTTCCAGTCCGATCACAAACTGCCGCTGCAAATGCCTAACTCGAGTCCAATAAATCGTCCACAGCAAAAGCAGAAATGCGGCAGCACAGCAGACTCGGAACCAAACCGTTTGGTAGTATGCCGGAAGAATAGAGAAATCCAGGAAGGCTCCGGACTCGTTCCAGACACCGTCGTTATTACAGGCAATGACCCGAAAGTGGTAACGGCCTGGCGAGAGGTCGGTATAAAAGGCTTGGCGCCTGGTCCCCGGTTCCTGCCAGGCAGCATCGTGACCCTCAAGCATGTAACGAAATAGAATCTTTGGTGGCGCGACGTAGCTGAGAGCCGTGTAGTCAATTTCAAGGTCACCGGTCAGCGGTGGAAGACGTAAGCCTGCGTTAGGCGAGTAACTCTTACGGTCTGCAAGGACCTCTTCAATCTGTACCGGCGGCGGAACTGAGTTTTTGCGCAGATGAGCGGGATCCATCCTTTGCAGAATTCGGCCATTTACAAACCACAAACGTCCGTCGAAGGACTTTGTCGCTTGAGGTTTCAAGGGAGTCAGGCCCGGTTGTGCCCCGTCGAGAGCATCAAGCAACCTGAATTTTACCAAACTCTCGGGGTGTTCCCACCAAGCATCAAGCTGTGATTTTTCGATCCCGATGAACCCGCATTTCGAATCGAGCCACAACGAGCCTCGGTCATCTTCGACCAACGCAAAGATTCCATCGCACGGAAGGCCGTTCCGTGTAGTCAGGTTTTTTCTCACGCCGTTTTTCCAGCGCGCTACCTCATCCAGGGTTGCTCCCCACACTGATCCGTTCGATTCCACTAGAAGGTCGCGGATTTGGCGAGTGTTCCCAACTTCGTTAGACGAGTAGGTTTTCGTCTCTCCGTTCTCATATTGGACAAGGTCCCCATCGACCAGCCCCAGAAATATGCCGCCCTGTGGATTGGCAGCCAGTATGTATGCAGTGGAGATCTGCGGGGACGAGACCTCCTCTTGTAGCCGCGAATCGTAAATTCGGTCGAGATTGTGTCCGGCCAGCACCCAGATGTTGTGATGAGTGTCCTCGGTAATCCCGAAAACTATTCCCAGAGCCGTTCCATCAACATGGCGGATGGGGCGAAATACTCCGTCGTGATATACCCACAATCCGTTGTCAATACCTACCCACAGCTTCCCCTCGTGATCTTCGAAGAAGGTCGTGACGTATTGCCCGGGTAGGCCATGCCCAGTCTGGATCGCCGACAGTTTATTTCCTCGCAAAAGATCCAGGGCGTGGAAGTTGCCAATCCATAGGGTGCGGTCTCGCGTCGCCAGCACCGACCCCGCGCCGGCCGCCGATAAGCCTTCGCGCATGGAATAGCTAATGACTTTCACGTCGCGGAAGCTGTCTATTCCAGCGGAGGTCACGACCCACAAGGTCCCCTCCGTATCCTGGTAAAAGCGCCCGACAGCATCGCTCGACAGGCCGTCTGCATGGCGGTAGTTATCGACGGCGCTGCCGGCGACGCGAAATACGCCGTGATTTGCCGTTCCGATCCAAAGGGAATTATCGCGGTCCACAAACAGTGTCGTGATATCCGAGCTATTGACGGCGATCGTGGGGAACATGCGAGTCGTTCGCTTCTGCTGTTCAAAATGCTCAAGTTGCAGGAATGGTCCGGATCGCTCAAGTGCAGCCCAGACGGTTCCGTCTTGTCCGTTGGCGATCGCCTTGAGCGAGGCAAATGTTTCAGGGCGATGAGACCGATCCGCAAGGTGGCTGCTGCACGTTGAGCCTGGTTTCCAGAGACAAAGTTCGGAATAACCGCCAATCCATAGTTCCCCAGAACCCGCCATACTCAAATGCAGAGCAATGGGAAATGGAATTCCTTCAGCTTTTCCGTAGCACGTCAATTGTCCGTTCTTTATCCGACATACGGGACCCATGCTGTCGATGATCTGTGTACGAGCGAACCAAACCGCACCATCCTTGTCCTCGGCGATGGCCTCAATTCGGCCACTCAGTTGTGGATAGTTGATCAGTTCGCCCCGGCGCCATTGGGAAATGCTGTACCCAGTTCCGATCCACAAACTGCCATCTTCCGCTCCCAGGAGAGAGAAGACTCTGGGGTCTAATAGTCGTTGGCCGGACGGAGGACTCCAGGGAACGAATCGCACACCATCAAAGCGCACGAGTCCGCCGTCTGTTCCGATCCAGAGATACCCATCTTTGGTCTGCGCCATGGTATTTGGCGCGCCCCTGAACGCTCCATCCTGGCCCCTCCAAACGCTGTGACCGTACTGCGAGATCTGACTTGTGGGATCGAGCGCAAGGATCTGACGCGCGGAAAAGACGAAGAAAAGTGCTACCAGCGCAAGTATGCGCGCGATGCCTGATTGGTATGCGTCTCGAGCGGCAATCGGCATTCGCGGAAGCACTTCCTCTTTCCCCCTGTAGGCAGGTACGGCCGATAAATGCGCGGCCGTTCGCCAGAGATTCGGGAAGCTATTCCTCATTCGGCGATCCAGAACCGACCCGTATCCACATCATACCGAACCACAAATAGTGCGAGAAGAACCCAAGCCTCGCGTTAAGGCCTTTTTCGCCTTCGTGGGAGATGCGTCCTACGAGTTGCAGTTACGCGAATCGTCATTCGAGCCGATGTGTTCAAGTCTAACCGGACCAGTCGCCGTCACTGGGGTGGCGCAATCTCAGGACTTGGCTCAGTGAAAATGCGAAGTGTTGCCGGCAGGAATGATAACGCTACAGGATCGCGATGGCGGAGACTCCAATGATCTCAGCCGGACTGAGGGATATCGTTCTGAAGTCGAAAAAAGGAGAGCCTCTACCATTGAGGCTCTCCTGCTGACTCGCGAACCGCTAGCTTGCTTTGGCAAAGGTCGCGTTCGATTTCGCCACGTCTGAGCGCAGCGATCGGAAGCCCGCGCGAACCTCTTCGGAAAAGAGTTGCGGCTGTTCCCAAGCGGCAAAATGTCCACCTCTATCGACCTTGTTGTAGTGGATGAGTTTAGGAAACGCCCGTTCTGTCCAGCTCCGGGGGGCGGGATAGAGTTCGTCGGGGAATACGCTGACGGCTACCGGGATGGAGACGCCTTTGACGTTGAAATACCCGAGCTTTCCCCAATTTTCCCAATAAAGACGGGCGCCAGAAAGCGCTGTGTTCGTCAACCAGGTGATCGTGACGTTGTCGAGGATGTCGTCGCGAGTGAGGCCTTCGGATTTTCCCTCAAAAACGCGTGTGATCAGCTCGTAGCTGCGCGCGTCATGATCAAGGAAATAAGCCGCCAAGCCGACGGGTGAATCTGCGATTCCGTATAGTGTCTGGGGTCGCAGTCCCATCTGGTACCCGTATGCAATTCCCTTTTGATATACGAACTGCAAACGGTCGTAAGCCAGCTTCTCATCGGCAGAGAGACCTGATGGCGCCGGCGCCCCGGAAGCAGCTGCTTTGTCAATGTCGGCTGGAAAGATGCCAGGCATGTTGGTGTGAATGCCGAGCAACTCCGGAGCTGCATCCACCCCCATTTGCTCGGTGATGACCGCGCCCCAATCGCCGCCCTGTGCCACGAATTTCGTGTACCCGAGGCGCTTCATCAGCACGACCCAGGCACGGGCGATGTGGGCAACATCCCACCCGGTGGTGGTCGGTTTTCCTGAGTATCCGTAGCCCGGCATGGACGGAATCACCAGATGGAACGCATCGGACGCGCTGCCGCCATGGGCCGTGGGATTGGTCAGTGGATCGATGATCTTCATTTGTTCGATGATCGAGCCGGGCCATCCATGCGTAACGATCAGCGGCAACGCATTTTCGTGTTTTGAACGGACATGAATGAAGTGAATGTCGAGCCCGTCGATCTCCGTAATGAACTGCGGCAGAACGTTCATTTCCGCTTCGATCTTGCGCCAGTCATACTCTGTCGCCCAATAGTGCGCGAGCGCTTGAGTCGTCGCGAGTTGCACCCCTTGCGATGCATCTGTGACTGTTTCTCGTTCCGGCCACTTGGTGGAGTTGATGCGTCTACGCAGTTCGGTGAGTTCAGTTTCTGAAACATTCGCACGAAACGGACGAATTGCATTCTTGTCATCTGCCTGCTTGCTGTCTTGTTGTGTAGCAATGAGTTGGGCCATAGCCCCTCCTTCTCACTAGTTTTGGACTTCTCGTTTTGATCGAGTTTGATTCCTGAAAACGTGGTTCAAAACCCGTCAACATCGACGACGGCTTTGGCAAACGCCTCTGGGGCTTCTTGCGGCAGATTGTGCCCAATGCCGCCTGTGATGAGGCGATACTCATATTTGCCCGAGAACCTATTCCGATACGCCGCCCCGGGCGCGTGGATTGCGCCGTTGGCGTCGCCCTCCATGGTGATCGTGGGCACAGTGATGGGAGGAAGTGCGGCCAGCCGCTTTTCCAGGTCGTCATATTTCGGTTCACCGTCGGCCAAGCCAAGCCGCCAGCGATAGTCATGCATCACGATGTCGACATGGTCGGGATTATTGAAGGACGCTGCTGTGCGGGCGTACGTTGCATCGTCGAAATTCCACTTCGGCGAAGCCTGGTGCCAGATGAACCTATTGAACTGGTCGAGGTATTTCGCATAGCCGGCCTTGCCAACTGGGGTGGCGAAATAGTACTGGTACCAAAACAGGAATGCAGGCTCGGGTGGCCACGGCACTTGATTGCCCGCCGGCGTGCTGATCAGATAGCCGCTGACCGAAACGATCCCCTTGCAGCGTTCCGGCCAGAGTGTTGCGATGACGTCGGCCGTGCGCGCGCCCCAGTCAAAGCCGGCCACGATCGCTGTGTGGATCTTGAGCGCATCCATTAGAGCGATGATGTCGAGGGCGACGGCCGACTGCTGGGCGTTCCGCATCGTTTCGCTGGAGAGAAAGCGCGTCGTACCGTACCCGCGGAGATAGGGCACGATCACCCTGTAGCCGGCTGCTGCCAGCACCGGGGCGACATCGACAAAGCTGTAAATGTCATAGGGCCAGCCGTGCAGAAGAATGACAGGAGAACCATTGGCAGGGCCTGCTTCGGCGTAGCCGACATTTAGAAGACCAGCATCGATCTGCTTCAGTGGGGCGAACGAAGTATTCGTCCCCGGCTTAATCCCCGGCAGTTGTTTCGGGTTCATTTTGCTGGATTGCGCGAACGCAGGGCCGATCATAACTAACTCGGCGGCTGCTGCAGTCATGGCCATAGTGCCCAGAAGGCGACGGCGACTAAGATCGACTTTTTCTGAATTGTTGATCATACTCATGTCTTAAATCTCTCCTCTTGTTTCGATTTGCACAGCAGACTAGTTGACCAATACCGCCCGATGCTCCCACAACGATTGCTGTTTTCCTGTCTGGCACATGCAGCACTCATTGTTCAGAGTGTGGATTCGATTGCATAGTGATGATTAAGCCAAAAGCGCACCGTGAAATCTATTGGACGAAGGTATCGATCGATACCTTCGCATCAGGCGGTAGTATGGGCGCGTTCTCACTGGAAGGATATGAGGCGGCGAGAGACGCGCAGGTCTTCGGTGAACCGATACGATCGTCTAATTGCGGACTTGCATGAAACTGAGCAGTCTCGTGTAGCGATTATGCATTAGGCGGAAATGTATCCATCGACAGGGAAAAGGAGAAAAGCAAAGCCGTACGTTACTGTCGGGAAGAAAATTCGGGCAACATTGAGCTTTGCTATGAAGACCATGGATCGGGCCAACCTGATTGTGAAGGACGGTCCGCACTGCATCCTCTGCACGCGGAAGAAGTCAATGCTGAATTGCTGAGCTTCCTGGGAGAGAACGCCGGCAAGTCGCAAACCGTGGCTGCTTGGAGGAAGTTCGGAAGCAGACGGGACATCTTGCCAGCGCGAAACGTCCCGTCTGTCACATCCGAATGTCTTCCTAGTCCTGTTCGCCGAGAGTCTGGACGTACGTTTTTCCGTAGGGGTAAAAAAGTTCTTTGCGGTCTTGTTGCCATGCCGCTCTAAGTTCCGGCGTGGTGATGTCCCAGTCCGGGCGGCATTTCTTTGTAACTGAACGCAGATCCTGGCGCAGATCTTCCACCGTGGGCCGGCCGAGGAACCAGTAACCGTTGTAGATCTTGTAAATGACAAGACCGGGCTCGAGCACGATAACGTGGGGGATCATGGGATTGTTAACAGGGTCAGTGTATTCAGCGATGTCGAGATCTTTCTGCACAATGCGCCCAGCGTCGGAAAGGAACGGCCAGTGCGCGCCCACTCCGGTGCGATATTCATTCGTCTGAGAGATATTGTCGGTGCTGATCGTGACCAGACGGCAATAGGACACCTCAAGCTCACGATGGAGCTGAACGAGGCCTTCCGCTTGGCGGCGGTCCTTGGGGCAAAAGCCTCCACGGCTGAGCACGAGAACCATGGGATGTTGTCCCTGGAGTTCGGAGAGCCTGTGGCGTTTTGCAGTTTGGTCGGAGAGTTCGTAGTCGGGGAAGATCGCTCCGGGAACAATGTCAGCTCGCATAAGAAATCCTCAAATGTTGGATGCGCGTCGCCTGGCAAGGTCTCAATGTAAGTGATCGTGGTCTGATCGCGGCCTCAGCTGGCGCGCCGAGACTCAATACCTCGACGCGGCCCGACAAAAGTCGTCGACGGCCCCGGCGATCTCATCGGCAGCCGTGTCCAACGCGAAATGGCCACCGTCGACAATGTGGATTTCTGCCTTCGGCACATCCTTACGGTAGCGTTCCGGCTCGCCAGAGTCGAACGAGAGTTCAAACCTACCCCAGATCACCAACAGGCGAGGCTGGTTCTCCCGCAGCCATGCTTGCCATTTCGGGTAGGCGTCCACATTGGTTCGGTAGTCGTAGAAGAGGTCGCTTTGAATTTGGGCCTGACTGGGCTGACTGAGAAAATAGAATTCATCGACCCAGAGATCAGGGTCGTAGCGTTCCACGTTCGGATCGCTTCCAATATGCCGAGTCCGCGTCGTGGCCAGGGAGAGAAGATTTGTGCGCAGCGCGCTTTCGTTCGGAGCGCGATCCGCCCAAAAGGCCCGCCGCGTCTTCCAGTTTTCCCCCAGGCCTTCGTTGTGGGCTACGGCGTCCTGGATAATGAGGCCCTCGATACGCTCGGGGTGCACAATCGCCATGCGGAATCCGACGGGGCCACCATAATCCTGCATGTAAAGCGTATAGCGCTCAAGCCCCAGGGCTTCGGTGAAATGATTCATGATCTCGGCGTAGTGATCGAACGTGTACGCGAACGTATTCGAATCCGGCCAGGAGCTGTGCCCGAAACCCGGATAGTCAGGCGCGATCAGGTGATAGCGATCAGAAATTCGCGCAAAGAGTGGCTCAAACATTCGGGACGAAGAGGGAAGTCCGTGGAGCAGGAGAATGGTCGGCGCGTTCTTCGGGCCAGCTTCTCTATAGAAGATAGAAAGGCCATCGACCTGCGTCGTTCGATAAAGAGTCGGATACTTCATGGAATGTTCCTTTCGTCGGTCTTTGGCGTGGGCTGGCGATCCATCCGTCTGCTGCAATGCTCCCGTCTTAGGTCTTTCTCCGGAAATCTATGTCGCCGTGTTACATAGTGCGGGAAGACGGCGTCCACTTTGTGGGAGCTGCCACCCCGCGCGTTTTCACCGTGACCGGAATGCTGCGCGCAGCTCTTGACTAAACAGTTTCGGCTGTTCCCACGCTGCGAAGTGGCTATCCTTCGGGAGCCGTCTGTAGTAAGTCAGTTTGGCATAAGCTTTCTCGGTCCAAGTTCGTGTCAGTGGGCGCGACGACTGGCGTTCGATGATGCCGTGCAATCATCAGCCGACTTGCCAGCCTTGTGGAGGCCGCGATAGTAACCGCCCGCCAATCTCGAGTTGTCGAACGAGGCGGACTATCGATTACCTCCGCCTCATCGAGCCAGTCCTCGGCCGCGACCTTGGCCTGCTGTGGACCAAACAATTCCGTCACCGCGCCGAAAAACGCGGCTAGCTCGCGTTCCGCAATGCGCGTCTGGTCGGCGTACGTCGAATTGCTGAGCGATCTCTCTGTGTTCACGTTGTCGACCTCTTTCTGGCGTTATGCTGAGGGGAGCAGTCCGTCCTTTACAACAGGGTAGTCATCTTCCCACAGAGGCGATCACGCAACATGTGCGACAGGGCTGGTTTCGAAACTGGTGACAACCTTGATGTTGCCGTGTGTGGCCTTGGAATATGGACATTCCAGGTGCGCGCCGTCCACCAGAGACTGCGCGACTTCGCGCTCTATACCCGGGAGGCTGACGTTGAGGCGAGCTTGGATGAAGTAACCGCCCCCGGTTGTGCCCAAATCCACTTCAGCATCAACCGCGAGTTCAGCCGGCATCCTGACCTTCATTCTGGCAGCGACGATCTTGAGTGCCGAAAGGTAGCACGACGACCAACCGACGGCGAACAGTTGCTCAGGGTTTGTGCCTGTGCCAGAAGTGCCGGGAACTGAAAGTTTCACCTCCAGTCGGCCATCGGAGGTGCGTGATGAGCCTCCGTCGCGGCCACCCGTGGTGTGGGTTTTGGCGGTGTACAGCACTTTTTCAATTTGAGTTTCGGCGTTTTGTTCTTCGACGAGATTCATGATGTGCTCTCCCTGGAAAAGATCTATTTAATGGCGACTACTGAAGATGCGGTAGACAGTTACCATTAAGCCAGATGACCAGAGACTGGTCTATTGGACGATAGTATTGATCGATACCTTTGCATCATTTGGCATCGTCTTGCCCCGAAAGATAGAAGGTCGTCCTGGTCTGGCTCGGAGTCGAGTGCGTAAAGGCCGTTTCACACAGAACGAAATTCCTCGCCCCCTGCCGATCACGCTACTTGGTTAGGTGAACGCCTGGTTGGAAGTGCTGCGTAAGGGCAGATTCCGCGGGATGGCTCGGGTTCTGCGCCGGAACGGAGATCACTCCGAACAATCCTGACAAGATCAGAATTGGATGAGGATAGCTGATGTTAGATGTACAGTTGTATGCCTATCGTACGAAACGTATATTTGCGCACTTATACTTCTGTACTCTAGCGAAGGTTAACGTTATGCGCGGGTGATTTGCTGGAGATCACTCCCATCCCTTTGCGTACCACATAAAATCGGTCAGCAGAGAGATTAGTGAGGGTCTCCTTTTTTCCGTCCGGCCACAGGATTTCTGCTCGATCGACACGCCCATGGCTGCCCAACCCGAAATGTATACGCAGATCGTGCTGCGAAAGATAGCTTCCTCCGCTGAGAACTTCGCCCAGTTGCACCAGGTCTCCCGCGGTGGCGCGCACGCGCACATTCAGACCCAGGCGATTCGTCTTCACGCCCGCCAGTTGAAAACTGACCCAATGATTTTGGGAACCGCCTTCTGGACGCAGGATCATAGGCTGACCCACCAGATTTTCGATCACGGCCTCCATTTTGCCGTCGTTGAAAAGATCTCCCACAGCTAGTCCTCGGCTCACCTGCGGGACCTGGATCGCCTCTCCAGCCAGCCTGCTGACATTCCGGAAAGTTCCGTTGTGTTGATTGATGAACAGGCACTTCGGTTCGAGATATCTAGCGGCCGTGTGTGCCCGGTCCACCTGGGGATATACGTGACCGTTGACCAGGAAGAAATCCTGCCAGCCATTGTTGGCGAAGTCGACGAAAGCGTCTCCCCAGCCCACGTATCCTTGAGTTCCTCGGGCAATACCCGAAACGATCGACGTGTCGGTGAAGTTCATCGCTCGATTTGTGCCGGTATCATTGCGATAGAGTGCCGCATATTCATTGTCAAAATGCGAGAGGAGCAGAGACATGCGGCCGGTGTGCAGATAGTCGCCGAAAGCAATTCCCATATTGGCTTGTTCCAGGCCGTCTTCGTTCGCGGCCACGCCGGAGACAAGGGCGATATCCGTGAATCTTCCCGTGCCATCGCCCCGATATAGATAGTTTGCCTGGCCGTCGTTCGTCACAAATAGGTCGAGCTTCCCGTCATTGTCGAAATCCGACCAAATGGCCGTTAGGCCGTAGCGGCGCTCGGGATCGTCAACCCCAGATTTCTTCGACACATCAGTGAAGGTCCCATCCCCGTTGTTGTGGTAAAGATTGTCAGGAGAACCCTTGAGCCCGCGCGGCCCGCACTGCACGTCTAGTCCCAGGTACTTGCACGTCTTGCTCGAGCCGAAGGCGGGAAGGTCGTTCAGGTGAAAATCCACGTAGTGCGAGATAAACAGATCGGACCAGCCGTCGCCGTCATAATCTCCAAAAGCCGCGCCCGTCGCCCATCCGGAATCGGTCGCGAGTCCGCTCGCCTTGGTTACATCGGTGAATGTTCCGTCGCCATTGTTGCGATAGAGAACGACACCACCCAGACAGGTCACCAGCAGATCAGGCCAGCCGTCGTTGTTGTAGTCGCCGACAGCCGCGCCCATTGCCCAGCAGGGATAGCCCACCCCGGCCTTATCGGTAACATTAGTGAAGGTTCCGTCGTGGTTGTTATGAAATAGCGCGCTCCGCGCTTTGACGCCGTGCTGCGCCATCTCCACGCTTTGCGCGTTCGTAAAGTAAATGTCAGGCCAGCCATCAGCGTCGTAATCGATCAGTGCGACCCCTCCACTCATCGACTCCACAATGAATTTCGCCTCAGGACTCGACATGTGCTCAAAATGAATGCCCGTGGAATCTGTTATGTCTACGAGACGTGGATAGTCGGCGAGAGAGCCCGTTGCCTTGCTCTCAGCCTCCGCCTTTCGACGCTCTGCGGGAGGCAGGGGAGTTGGCGTGCCCATTTGTGCCATCGCTGCCGTGCCCGCGCAGAAAACGAAAAACACTATGAACGATCGCATAAATACATGCCGCCACATCCTCGGTTCAGCGGGATTTCGTTCGGGGGTATCGCTCCCGGTGTTAGTCTTTTTCATGCGGCTCGTCGGTAGGGTATCTTTGGGTTGAGGCTGGGATGACAGAGAGAGTATGACGCAAAAAGGGAAAAGGCGCGTACCGTCGATGGAGAAGAGTGATTCCGGTTAACTCTCGCCGGTTCTTCTATAGCGACAGGACTGCGCCTTTGCCGAAGTAACTGAGTGCTTTAGAAGTAAATTTTGGCTGCGAGCTGCACCACTCTAAACCCTCCAGGTCCGGTGTTAGGCGTTGCGGCATTGGTAGCCCAGTTGGAATTCCGGGTAATGGAGAACGGGGTAGTGGGGTCCGAGTACTCCCACGGTCCGTTTACCGAGAATCCATAATTTTGGGAGACAAAATTGGGATGGTTGAAAGCGTTGAAGGTTTCCAGCCGTAGTTGGATATACCGTGCTTCGTTCTTGCCAAGCGGAATATTCTTGAACAGAGACATATCCCAGTTCTGAATTCCACCGTAACGCAGTGTATCGCGCGATCCGCGGACGGAACACCTACGGCCGGCAGAACGGGATTTCCACTGGCGTCCAATGAGTAATAGAAAGGCTGAGCTCCGTATTGATCGGAACCGGTCATGCTTCCTGGCGGGAAGGAATAAGCGTTGTTCAGGTCGACGGGCGTACCGGTCATGAATTGCGTCACACCGCTCAACTCGAAGTTGTCGGTGACATATCCCAACCACTTCGGTCCACCGAAATGTTTCGTCGGGCTGGGCAGATCGTAGACGTAGTTCGCGGCAAAAACTTGGGTTCGATCCCAGGGTGCGGCGCGATAGTCGAGCAGGGCGTTGAAGGGATCCTGCGTATCCTGATCGGAGCCCGCCGTGGTCAATGACTTCGACCAGGTGTAGACCGCGCCGAAAGTCAGGCCTTTACTGAAGCGCCGCTGCAATGAAACCTGCAGCGAGTTGTAGTTCGAAGTTCCGCCAAATTCCAGGTACGCAATCTGTCCGTATCCCTTGAAAGGCACAAGCGCAGCATTGGTATAGTTCGACCAGCCCAATGCGCACCAGCCGTTGAAGTTGTATCCCGCGTCGATGTATTGCTGCTGAAGACCCGGTTGTTGGGCAGGCACCGAACCGCTGAACAGGGAGCAGTTTGGATCCTGGGCCGCAGCGGTGAAGGCCTCACCATAGGGCATGGCGTTGAGGTCACGGGAAGTAACGAGGTGGCGCGCCATTGTTCCCACATAGGCGACATCGAGCGTTGTTCCCCCACCAATTTCATGCTGGATGCCGAGACTGTAGCTGTACACCGTCGGCACCTTGCCGTCTCTCGATGCTCCGAGAATATTGTTTCCCTGAACCGGAATCTCAGTTGCCGACGTTGAGAGAGTCGGCAAGTCGGAGATATTGCCGGCTGCTACTGACGGCGTTTGAACCAGCGCGGGGTTGTTGAATACGGTATTGAAGATCAGATTTCCCTGAGTGCGGTCGTGGGTCATACCGAAGCCCCCGCGAAGAATTGTCTTGTGATCGCCAATCAGATCGTAGGCAAACCCAAAGCGCGGTTCCGGCATGATGCCGCGATCATTCCATCCACCCATCGGGATCTGACCCGCGGTGGTGTATCGCATGCCGTTCAGGGGATCGCCTCCATCAGCGACGATGATGTTGCCGCTGCCGGGGTCGATGGTGACGGCATTGGCCGGGTTGTATGAGGACGGATCGAACAGCGCAACCTGGTTGTTAGCGTCATATTGCGGCGGAATCCAGGCGAAGCGCATACCGTAGTCCAGCGTGAGCCGGGGTGTGGCCCGCCATGTGTCCTGTACGTAAAACTCAAGCTGGTTGTAGCGGAACTTGCCGAGCGGACGCGCGGTGGACTGGTCAAAGTTCTGGAAGTCGCCCAATAGCGCACTGGCTAGCGGATCGCCGAGTTGGCACGACGGGCTGGCTACCGGACACGTGCCTCCACTGGTTGGACCGACTCCAAAGCTGAACTGGCCGTTGATGTTGCCCCATGCAATCTGATCCTTTCGATTGCGCTGGTAGAACATGCCCGTCTTGAAAGTGTGAGCGCCCCGCACCCAAGTCAGGTTGTCATTGACGTTGATTGTGGTGTTGGCCTGGTGCCACGGGGTCGCGCCCAGGTACGGACCCTGGAAATCACGTTCGTGCAGGTCACTACCAAAATTCAGATCTGGGATGGCCTGATCCTGGGTGATCGGGGAACAGCAAAGGCAAGGTGACGCCATTAGTTGCGCGGGAGATGTTGCCGTTCGTTCCTTCGGTCAGAGAGTACGTGTGGCTCGGTCCGATCGAGAACTCGTTGAGCACGGAGTTGGTGATCGTGCTGACCAGGTTGACCGAGACATTCCATCCCGGATGCTTCTGAATGCAGCCGCCGGTGAATGTCACAACTGAAGAACAGGAAAAAGTGCCAAACGGCCCCGGAAAGGGCGTGAACGGGGATTGATCGTTTTCGGCGTTGTAAATCCACCGGCCGAAGAGGCGATTCTTGCTGTTGAGCTGGAAGTCGACTCGAAGAATGTCTTCACGACGAGGCGCCTCGCCGGAAAGCGACTGCGAAAAGTTGTAGCTCAGGCCATTTGTGCCGAAGCCGGGAACATTGGGCAACGGGAAAAGGTTGAGCATGGTCTGGATTTGGGAGAATACTGCCGCTTGCGACGCGGAAAGCTGCGTGGAATCGATCTTGTTGTTCGTGATGCCGGGTCCGGAAATCACGATGGGATTCCCATTGCCGTCGACAGACTGTGAGAAGTCGCCCTGGCGCTCCAGGGCAGTCGGAGTATAGAACTGCGCGATCGTCAGAGGAACCAACTGCCGGTAGAACTCCTCGCTCCAGAAAACGAAGAGTTTGTCTTTCTTGATCGGCCCGCCGATCTGGTAGCCGAAGTAGTTATAGCGATAAATCTCAGGAGTATTCTTGGTGCCGTTGGAAATCTGACTCTGCTTGTTGAACCACTCGTTGGCATTCAGGCCGTCGTTCCGGTGAAAGAACCGTGCATCGCCATGCCAGTTGTTGGTCCCGCCTTTGGTAGTGAGGGCGATTTGTCCTCCGGAAGCCTTGCCGAACTCGGCTTGATAGTTTGAAGTCAGAACCTTCACTTCTTCGATTGCGTCGGTATTGATCGTGACGTGCGTTCCGCCGTTGTTGCCCGTATCGACATTCGACGCACCGTCGATAGTGAACTCATGCGTGTTGGCGCGCGTGCCATTGATGTTGTAAACATCGAGGCCGCCAGTTCCTGAGGCATGGGCGTCGAGCGTACCCGCTATGCCGGGAACCAGCTTCAGGTAATCGAGCACGTTGCGGCCATTGAGAGCGACGTCGTTCAGTTGCTTGTTGGTGATCAGGTCGCTGCGTTCGCCCGAACTGCCTTGCAGTTGTACCTGGCCGGCATCAGCGGTTACGGTCACCTGGTCGGCGGCAGCTCCGACAGTCAAGACCAGATCCCCGGCGTTAAGCTTGTCGGCTGCGCTGAGCACAAATCCAGAAGACTCCAGCTTCTTGAAGCCCTTGGCCTCAACCGTGATGGTGTACGTGCCGGGCAGCAGGTTGGGAGCGACAAACTCGCCGCTGTCGGAACTCGTAACCGTGCGCGAAAGTCCGTTCGACGGGTTGGCAACAGTGACGCTGGCGTCGTTTATCACCGCTCCGCTGGAATCCTTAACCGTCCCCAGGATCGTGCCAGAGGTTACCTGCGCCCCCATCGGGAGACATAACACTGACAGGATGATGGCAAACACCGTAACAGCAGCGATTCGGAGGCTGATTGTTTCAGAGCGGGACATGGATACTCCTTCTTGGGAAAACTACCGCGACTCGTCGGAGAGTCGGCCGATTTTGCAACAAGATCATGCGGTTCGATGGTGAGCTCAATGGCAGTCCAAGGAGACAAACCAAGCATGACTTCCAACGAAATCCCTGTGCAGGAATTTGGTGCGACGGCGCGGCATCGAACCCGCGCCCCTCAGGAGTCTTCAGTGTATCCCCTTTTCCTTCGCAAAACCTAATTACACTGAAACAGCTCAGTGCTGATTCCATCCGAGAGTGTCTTCGCACTCGTTTCGGGAAGTTCCAAACCTTCCCAATAGAAAACAACCGCGCAGGACTGTCAACTATACTTTCGTACAGCCTCAAGAGTTGCAATCACAACCGCACGCAAGATTAATCCGGTCGTAAGCTTCGTTCGGAGGTCACCGCCAGCTCTTTACGATCAGGGAGCCGTAAGATTGGTCCTTCGCAACTGGTTCGTATCAGCTTTCAATCGAGTGAGATGATCCCGCGCTGCAATGCAACGGTCGCCGCCTGGGTGCGATCTTTGACATTGAGCTTCTCGAGGACATGGCTCACGTGCAGTTTCACCGTCACTTCCGCGATATTCAAAGCTGTTGCAATCTCTTTGTTCCCCAGTCCCTTGGCAACCATTCGGAGCACCTCCACCTCACGGGTGCTCAATGAGCGATGCGAGCGGCGTTCGGCCAGATGTGACGCAACGATTGGATCCACATACTGCCGTCCTTGATGAACTTCCCGCACGGCGCGCAGTAATTCTTCCCGGATGATGCTTTTGACGATGTATCCCTTCGCGCCAGCCTGCATGGCTCGGTAGATTTCTTCTTCGCCGGAGTGCGTGGAAAGCATTAGGATGCACGCGTCCGGGAATTCGTGAAGGATCGCGGCCGTGCACTCCGTGCCGCTCATACCTGGCAGCCTTAGATCCATCATCACCAGGTTGGGGCGATGTTTGCGATAAGCCTCGAGAGCGGCATTGCCGCTGCCTGCCTCCGCTACCACTTCCATGTCGGGCTCGACGTTCAAGGACGCAGAGAGACCCATACGGACCATGAAGTGATCGTCAACGACCAGAATACGTATTGGCTTTGAATTCTTCATCGTTCACGACTTGTGGAGTCACCGAGACCTCGACGGCGATTTGCGTTCCGCCTCCGGGCAGGCTCTCGACCTGCAAATGGCTGCCCATCGATTGCGCGCGCTCCCGCATGTCGAGGAGTCCGAAGTGCCCCGTGGGGGACGGTTGGCCAGCAGCAAAGCCTTGACCATCATCACTCACGGTTAGGAAAACCGCGGCGGGTTCGTACCGCAATTCGATCGACACCTGCCGGGCGCGACCATGTTTGACGGCATTCGCGACGGCCTCCTGCGCGATGCGCAGCAGGTTTATCTCAACCGGTCCAGGTAGGCGCGTCGGATTGCCCTGTATCTTGAATTCAACCTTCGTCTGTTCGCTCGGCACCAGCGGCTCGACAATCTGCGCCAAGGCGGAGACCAGATCTCCGTCTTCCAGCAACTGGCACCGCAGATCCCAGACCGAGCGGCGGGCTTCCACCATGCTGTGACGGCTCATATCGCGGGCCGTTTCCAGCGCATGCTGGGCCACATTCGGTGCTTGACGAAAACAGTCGACCGCAAGATCCAGTTGCATGGTGATCCCGGCCAGTTCCTGTTCCAATGTGTCATGAAGCTCGCGCGCGATCCGGTTGCGCTCCTCCAGCACCGCGCTGCTTCTGAGCTTCTGTCGCATAATGGCCATTTGCTCTTTCAGTCGGCGTCCCAGCACCACGACCCACACTATTACAACCAGCAAAACTCCGCCTGTGATGCCCAGGAGCCAAAGCGTGTGACGAGAATTCCACCATGACGGAGTTGCTCGTACGACGACATCCCCCGGCAAGCGCAGCAGCATGCGAAAAGACTCCGGAGTGTGCCAGAGACCGCCACTGCGGACGAGACAAATACCCGTGACCCGCAGCGCGCTATTCAGCGGGACCGACAGCAGGCGCTCCGCCACCGCTCCTTGCGGTACCGTCGCGTCGAAAAACATATCGCCGCGCTGTAGCATGAGCCGGAGGCCATCTGGCTGCACCTGTCGATTCAGCAGTTTCGCATCGGTGATCACGACAGCACCGTCATACTGCTCCCAGGGTACGTCGAGGTTGAGCTCCACTGGTTTCGGGTCTTTCTCGTGGCCGATGCGATGAAAAACGGCGTCCTCCAAGATGGGTGCCGAGTCGCCCATGGCGGGAAAACCCAACACGTCCACTACGTCCCCGATCTCAAGAGGCGTGCCTTGCTGCGTATGTACGCGCAGTCCCTTGCCCTGACTCTGAAGAAAGAGCGCATTGCCCGGCTGCTGATATCCGACGACACCTCGTACTCGCACACGGTGCCGCGTTCCCTCCGCCGGCGCAAACCGGAGCAGTTCCGACAGGGGTACCTCGGTTGCGGGCGCTTCTACTCGAATGAAGCTTAACCGGGGAACGTAGAACAGGATGCCCGTAAGTTGACGGTTGGAGTTATATAGACTGCCACACACGCCTTCAATCAGAACCTCACTGTCCACCCAGGACGAAAAATCCTGTTCGTGCGGAACCGGTACCCGCACATTGAACTCGCCTCCTTCGGATGCGACACGCATGGCCAGCGCGGATTCCCGCCAGGAGGTTCTGTCAACGGCCGCAGACCGCACGATACCTCGCACTTTTGCCCACTGGCTGTCATGTTGTCCGTTCGCGAGTTCGGAGAAGGGAAAAAGGAGTGGCTTGGGGAGTGCCGCTTTGCCCAGTACGCGAAACTTTCGCTCCCGTATGACGGGAGCGAACTTTCCCGGTCCCGTCACGCCGTCGACCTCGACGAACTGGCTGAGCAGATGCAGATACCTGGGAGAGACGCTGCCCTCTACGTAGATTCCAGCCGTCGCGTCCTGAACGAAGAAATCGGGTGCCGGAGCATCCATCGTGATCACTCCCCGAATGACTACCGGATAACCCAGTGCGGCCTGTTCAGGACTCAATCCGCGTATTTGATCCGCGCGGGTGAGAGTGGGGAGCTGCTTTGCAGGCGGGAGCTGCGCATGTGCTTCGGCGCCGACGGTTCCCAAGACTAAGACCGAGAGGGCGATTAGTCTGACAACGTGCACAAATGGTCCGCCGACACAACGCGCTCGCATGATTTCTTTCATGGAAAGGTCGTTTGGCACCAGAGTGAATACCGTGTGCGTGGTGCCATGCTCGCTTAGGTTAGCCCAATCCCGCGGTGGGGGGAAGTTCGGACTCAGTGCAACCTGATTTGACACGCATGAGATTCTTGACCGCGACGACTACTTCGGAGCCTGACGTGCGAGCGTCAAGAATGTAGGAGTACGGATTTATGGTCTTTTGTGGTGTTCGAACAGGCATTCGAGACCGTTCGAGCCGAAGCGCCAGACTCTTCCAGTTATTGTTTGCGTGCATCACTGCTCTCGTCATGAGTGGATGCCCGGACTCTAGGGCGCCCACGCAAACGACGACTGGCCCCAGTGTGCAGATCGTCGAGACCACCGGTGATCAAGCGATGCTGCTGCAGTCACAGCCCAGTGTGGCATTCACAACGGGCGGCACATCCAACAGTCTGACCATCGCCGTGGATTCATCAACCCAGTATCAGCAAATGGATGGAGTAGGCGGTTCTCTAACCGATTCTTCCGCGTGGCTGATATGGAACAAGCTCAGCGCTTCGCAACAGACGATGCTGATGCAACAATTCTTCAGTCCGAGCAGCGGTATCGGTATCAGTTTTTTGCGCCAGCCGATGGGCGCCAGTGACTTCTCGGCGAGTGGCAACTACAGCTACGACGACATGCCCGCCGGCCAGACGGATCCGAATCTCACCAAATTCTCGATCGCACATGATGCCACTTACACTATTCCTTTGATCAAGCAGGCTATTTCTATCAATCCGAACATCAGGGTTGTCGCGCTTCCGTGGAGTCCGCCCGCCTGGATGAAGACAACCGGAACGATGAACGGCGGGAACATGAACATGGCATACTTCCCAAGTCTGGCGCAGTATTTCGTCGATTTTACTCAGGCCTATCAGCTGCAGGGGATTCCTATTTACGCCCTGTCTGTGCAGAACGAACCTCTCTACTCAACCACGGGATACCCTTCCGAATCTCTCGCCGCATCCGACGAATCGACGTTCATCGCAAGTAATCTTGGCCCTGCGCTGAGCACTGCCGGACTCGGGAGCGTGAAAATATTTGGGTATGAGCACAATTGGGACAACACCGCTTATCCCGAGACAGTCCTGAGCAGTTCCGCCGCGCAATATATTGCGGGGAGTTCGTTTCACTGTTACGCGGGTGATGCCAGCGCGCAATCGACTGTGGAAACAGCTTTTCCGGCCAAGGATATTTGGTTCACAGAATGCTCGGGGATTACTCCGTCGACGTTTGCCAGGGACCTGGTGTGGAACGCTGAGCATTTGCTGATCGGGGCCACGAGGAATTGGGCACGCAGCGTTTCTCTTTGGAATCTGGCCCTCGATCAGAATTCCGGCCCGAAGAACGGCACTTGCGCCAACTGTCGCGGGGTAGTGACGATCGATGACAGTGTGTCGCCTTCCAATGTCACGTTTAACGTGGAGTACTACATTCTGGGACACCTGGGGAGGTTCGTCGTCCCTGGCGCGCACCGGATCGATTCGAACACGTTCGGTGCCGGCGGCATTGAGGACGTTGCTTTTCAGAACCCCGATGGATCGATCGTTCTATTGGTGTTGAACTCCGCCGGCAGTGACGGATCGTTCGCTGTAACTTTTAAAGGCCAGTCGTTCAACTACACGCTGCCCGCCGGGGCTGTGGCCACCTTCAGCTGGAAATGAATCTGCATTCCCTCTGGGCGCAACACAGAGCAATTTCTTTGCCCAGTCTTTCCGTTTGACACCGGAAACGGCGGGCTGATTAACTTCATGCGGCGTCGATCCACACGAAACTCTTCCAATGTCGTCGCGTCGAAAATTTATTACGAATACCCTCGGAGCAGTCGCCGGAGTGGTTGCGGCGTCCGGGCCACTGGCAAGTGAAACAGGCCTGCAGCCGGCAATTACGGAGGTCTCCAGCCTCTGTGGGGAATGGCTTTTTCGTAGCGACCCCGACAATCAAGGAACGAAGAGCAATTGGTACGGGACGGCTGTTCCTGCGGAAGGCTGGCGACGGGTCGAAGTCCCTCACACCTGGCAAGTAGAGACGCCGCTCACCGGATATCGCGGAGTCGCGTGGTACCGGCGGCTCTTCGAACCGCCGGCGCGGGATGTTGCTAGTACCTGGCGCGAGTGCACCGTGCGAGTGCAGTTCGATGCGGTCTTTCATAGCGCAACGGTTTGGGTCAATGGTAACTTGGCCGGAGAACATTTGCGCAAAGGCTATACCGCTTTCACACTCGACATCACCAACCTCCTTCAATGGGATGGACCCAACACAATTGCCGTCCGCGTGGACAGTGCCTTCAACCAGCACATGTTGCCCCGAGGGCCATCAAGCGACTGGGCGAATGACGGAGGCATTTTCCGACCGGTGCAACTTCTCGTAACGCCGAAAACCTTCATAGAGCGAGTCGACGTTGATGCAGTCCCAGACTTCACCAGCGGGGCAGGCAAGGTGACGATTACTGCATACATCCGAAACACGGGTGCGGACCCGTGCAGAGGCAAGGCTTCCTTCCGGATCGCGGAAGAAGAAGAGTTCACCGCCGATTTGACCAACACCCCTGGCGAGGGTTTTTCGGTGAAGGCGGGCGATCTCCAAACGCTCACTTTCCAGGCGATTTTGCCTGAGGCCAAGCTGTGGCACTTTGATCACCCTCATTTGTACCGCCTCGAATTCACTATCTTGAACGGACGCATCCGTCACTGCTTCACTACCAATTTTGGTGTACGGAAGTTCGACATCAGAGACGGCGACTTTCACCTTAACGGTGAGCCCGTGCGGCTTATGGGTGTAGAACGCATGGCGGGGAGCAATCCAGAGTTCGGCATGGCAGAGCCAACCGAGTGGATTACCCACGACCACGCGGACATGAAACATCTGAACTGCATATTCAGTCGCGTCCATTGGCCCCAGGACAAGCGGGTTCTGGATTATTGCGACCGCCATGGCATCTTGATGCAAACCGAAGTTCCAGCGTGGGGCGCCGACACGTTCGCTGGTATGGGAGTTCAGCCCGACGCGGACGTCCTGGAAAATGGACTAGAGCAATTGCGCGAGATGATTGCTCGTGACTTCAATCACCCGTCCATTGTTGCCTGGGGGTTGTGCAACGAGATTAATGGACAGAACCCTCCTGCCTATCAATTCGGCAAGCGATTGTTGGAGGAAGCCAAGCGTCTCGATCCGGGCCGGCTATGTTCCTACGCTTCGAATTCGCTCGGCACCACACCACAACGCGACGTCGCTGGACTCATGGACTTTATAGAGGCCAACGAATACTACGGAACATGGATCCCAGGAACTGCGGCGGATGCTGGTCGTTATCTGGATGAAATTCACGCTGCGTTTCCCGGCAAACCGGTTGTCGTTTCCGAATACGGATATTGCGCCTGCACGCCCGAACGCCCCGAGGGCGATGAGCAAAGGATGGAGATTCTGCGGTCGCACGACGCAGCTATCCGTTCCAGAGATTTCGTCGGCGGAGCTATTTTCTTCTGCTACAACGACTACCGTACGCATGTCGGCGATCGCGGTGTGGGATCTTTGCAGCAGCGCGTCCACGGAGTCGTGGATCTTTTCGGTGCGCGCAAGGCATCTTACGATCTTCTCCGCCGCGAATCGAGCCCAATTGAATCGATCACGGTAAAGAGTCAAGGGAGTAGGTTTGACGTGCTTATCAAGGTGCGGCGTGATCTCCCCATGTACTCGCTTGGAGGCTACAAGCTCCGAGGTTTGTTTTTCGGCGATGGAGACATTCCGGTTGAACGACAGGAAGCAGACTTACCCGCGTCAGCACCTGGCAGTGAGATCAGGTTGGAACTGGCGTTCACACAAGTTGAAGCGCCACTACATGTGCAGATTGACGTGTTGCGTCCAACTTCTTTCTCGGCCCATTCCGTTGATTGGAAACTCTAACTCGGTTCATCGAATCCCCTTGTGGAGGATTGGTTGAAACACTGCAAATTACAGAACCTGACCATCGTGATTGCGTTACTGGCGTCTGCTGCTTTTGCCAGCCCGGTTCACTTGCGCTGCGAGTACCTCGAAAATCCCATGGGCATGGATGTGGCTGCGCCGCATTTGTCGTGGCAGAGTGACAGTACGGAGCGCAACTGGAGACAGTCCGCCTTCGAGATTTTAGTGGCCAGCAGCAACGACAATCTGCGCCCCGGTAATGCAGACATCTGGGACAGCGGCAAGGTTAGTTCTGACAAGTCCGTTGGAATTGCATATCGAGGTCCGGCGCTGGAATCGCGAAAGCGATACTACTGGAAAGTTCGTGTATGGGATGCTGCCGGCCAAACCTCAGAGTCGACCGACATTGCCTGGTGGGAGACGGGTTTGCTTCATGCAGCAGACTGGAAGGCAAAATGGATTCGCTGGAGGAATCCCGAGGATGATGCCGATCGAAAGAAAATTCGCTGGATTTGGGTGCGGGGACAGGATGCGCTCGCGGTCCCGTCAAGAACAGTCGCAACGTTTCGCACGACGGTCAACCTTTCTCAGAAAGCCAGAGAGGCGGTTCTACTGCTCGCGACGCGAGGCGATTTTGTCGCGAAGGTAAACGGCCATGAAGTAGGCACGAAGACTAGATGGACCACGTTCGATCGCCGGGACATTTCTGATCAGCTGGTGGTGGGAGAGAATTCGATAGAGGTGACCGTAACTGCACCCGAGTCGCCAGAGTACGCGCCCAATACTGGAGGCAAAGGCACAACGGCCGCGCTCGCGGCTTTAGTGAAGATCACGCAGTCGAACGGAACTACGCTCCGCTTCCCAACAAACGAGCGATGGCAGGGAAGTCTTGAAAAGACATCAAGCTGGGAATCAGCCCAGGTCGTTGGAGAATTGACCGACAAACGACTCGGAGATCCTGGGCCACTCCCGCAGCCAGCCGCATACCTTCGTCGTCCTTTCTTGCTATCGAAGGGCATAAAAAGCGCGAGACTCTATGCCTCCGCACTCGGCAGCTATCGCGTCTTCCTAAACGGTCATCGAGTTGGAGACGATGTTCTGACACCGGATTTCACCGACTATCGCAAGCGCGTGTTGTATCAGGCTTACGATGTGACCGGATTATTGGTCAGCGGGAACAACGTCATCGGCGCTCTTCTCGGCGATGGCTGGTATGGCAGCGGGTTGACCTGGATCGGGATGCATTTTTTTCCTCCTCCCGATCGTTTTGTGGCGCAACTCGTCATCGATTACACCGACGGAAGTCATGACACCGTTGTCACGGACGAGTCATGGAAGGCAGCAGCGTCACCCATCGTTCGATCGGAAATTTATGCCGGCGAAGTTTATGACGCGCGCCTGGAACAGACCGGATGGGAGGAGTCTGGCTTCAATGATTCCAGATGGAAGTCGGCGGTGGTCGTCGAAGCGCCGCCCATCGCAATGTCCAGCCAGATCGACGCGCCGGCTCGAGTGATCGCTACCCTGAACCCGAAGAGCGTCACTCCTGGCAATGGAGCCTATATCTTCGACATGGGCCAGAACATGGTGGGATGGGCCACTCTGAAGGTAAAAGGTGCGGCGGGTACCAAGATTCGTCTGCGATTCGCTGAAATTCTGAATCCCGACGGAAGCATCTATACGGCTAATCTGCGGAATGCGGACGCCACTGATGTATTTATTCTGCGGGGCGGGGATGAAGAGACCTTTGCGCCGCATTTTACCTTTCATGGTTTTCGCTATGTCGAGGTTACGGGCTATCCCGGAACCCCGCTGCTGGACGCGATTAAGGGAGCTGTAGTCAGCAGCGTCAGCGGCGACCCCGTGGCCAAGCTTGTTACGTCGAGCGATCTTGTCAACCGGATGTGGGCGATCGGGATCTGGGGCCAGCGCGGAAATTTCCTGAGCATTCCCACCGACTGTCCGCAGCGCGATGAGCGACTGGGCTGGATGGGAGACGCCGGAGTCTTTTGGCGAACTGGAACGTACAACTTCGACGTCGCGGCCTTCTCGCAGAAATTCATCCAGGACATTGTGGATGCACAAAATCGGCAGGGAGCATTTACCAATGTGTCTCCAAATACTCTTCCTTCCAGTGCTGACGAAACCGGCGATCCTTCCCCCGACAGCGACAGAATCGGCGCACCCGGATGGGGTGACGCGGGCGTCATCGTTCCGTGGACGACCTGGTTGCAGTACGGCGACAAGGCCGTGGTTGAAAAAAACTGGGATGCGATGCAGCGCTGGATGGACTTTATTCAGAGCCGGAATTCTGACTTCCTGCGCACGAAAGCACTTGGTCCCGACTACGCAGATTGGCTCGCTCCCGACGAACATACAAACAAAGAGTTGCTTGCGACCGCATACTGGGCACTCATTGCCAAGATGATGTCAGAGATGGCGCACGCTCTCGACAAGCAGACGGAAGCGAAACGCTATGAAGATCTTGTGCAGAGCATTCGCGCGGCATTTCAGAAGGCTTACATCAAAGACGACGGAGAGGTTGGAACCGGAACGCAAACTTCTTACGTGGTCGCGCTCTACACCAAGATGGCGCCCGAAGCTCTAGAACCTCTTTTGATCGAGAGACTGGTGAAAGACATCGAAGCGCGCAACTGGCATCTTTCGACTGGATTCCTTGGGACGCCGTTCCTGCTTTTCTCGCTCGCCGATCACGGGCGGTCGGACGTCGCTTATCGCTTGCTGCTGAACGATACCTACCCGTCCTGGGGTTACATGCTCTCAAAAGGCGCGACCACGTGGTGGGAGAGATGGAACGGAGATACCGGCGATCCTGCGATGAATTCATACAATCACTATGCATTCGGATCGGTCGTTGCATGGGTCTACCGATACGCCGCCGGCATTGATACGACACCAGATTCGCCGGGTTTCAAAGAGATCATCATTCACCCGCATCTGGATGCGCGCATGACTGCGGCAAGGGCGGAATATGAATCGGTCTATGGCAAGATCGTCAGCGACTGGAAGGGAACAGCCGCCGGTCCTTTTTCTCTCAGAGTGACAATCCCTCCGAACACTTCGGCAAAAGTTTTCTTGCCTGCGATCGCGGGTGCACACCTCACTGAGGACGGAAGTTCGCCGGAGGCGCAACAAGAGAGGGGATCCTATGTAGTCCAGATCGGATCGGGAACCTTCAATTTCGAGATTAAATGATTTGACCAGGAGTGATGTCTTCAGAGCACAGAGCCGCCCCGCCTGCAATTCCGGCGTCTGCTCCATAGTGGGCCATAACGAGGGGAATCTCGGAAGCTCGCGGATTTACGCACCAGGCGGGCAGGCGCTGCTTGATTTCGTCGAAGAATGGCTTGAGCATCGCCGCCACCCCGCCCCCCATCACGATGATGTCGGGATCCAGCAGATCGACAATGTTGCCGAGCCACGGGGTTAACACTTCGACCGTTTCTTGGAGAATCTCGCGTGCTAACAGATCGCCGGTCGAAAAGGCTTGGCCCACCATCTCGCTGGTGACTTTGGCGCTATCGCCATTAGCCAGGTCGAGAATTTTAGAACGCGGCGCTTCGTTTGCAGCGACCTTGGCTCTTGCCCGTGCCCCGATTGCCGGCCCAGCGGCCAATATCTCAATGCATCCACGTTTACCGCAGGTGCAAAGCGGGCCGCGATAGTCAATGCTCACATGTCCGCCTTCGCCGGCGGATCCGGTCTTGCCATGATAGATGCGGCCATCGAATACGATCCCCGTTCCGATTCCGGTTCCGATAGTTGCATAAAAAACGTAGCGATAACCGCGCGCCGCTCCCCAGCGCGTTTCCGCCAACGCCGCGGCGTTCGCGTCGTTGTCCACTCTTACGGGCAAATGATATTTGCTTGTGACTTTCTCGGCCAGCGGGAAGCTTCGCCAGCAGGGAAGATTCGGAGGATTGAGCACCACGCCTGTCTTGGGGTCGAGAGGTCCGGGCGCGCAGATACCGATACTCCGAACTCTGCCTTCCGAGGCAGAAATCATTGAGTCGATCGCACTCGTAACTGCCCGAAGCGCGGCTTCTGCCGTGTCGTTCGCTACCATCGGCTGGCGACCCTGCTTGACGATGTTACCGTCAGAATTCACAAGACCGACGGCAACTTTGGTGCCCCCGATGTCCACGCCGAGAATCAAGTCGTTGTCGGATTTGTCGGTCATTGCGCGCCCGCTGCTTGGATGAGGGAAGTGAATCGCACCTTGAGGGTCTTAATTTCATACGGCTTCGTGTGTACGTTTACCATACCGTCTTGCACTGGAATGCTCGCGATTGGATTCTCCATCAAATCAGTTTCTGCGGCCGACTCCGCTCCCGGAGGAAGCTGCAGCTTGACATCGCTCTCTTTGCCTGCCCATTCGTAGAATCGCAGAACCAGCGCGTTCTCATCTTCAGCTCTCTTGATTGCAGTCACGATAATGTTCTCGGCCTGCGGCCGCAGAAATGAGTGCTCGGGCGGCAGCGATCCCTGGTGTTTCTCGCTCGGAATTGTGATCAATTTATAGTTCAGCTCATAGCCTTGGCGAATCGTCAGCGCGTCCTTCCAATTTCCACCGTGGGGATAGAGTGAATACGTGAACTCGTGATGGCCTTCGTCGGCGTGAGGATCGGGCCAGTCCGGCGAACGCAGCAACGATAGCCGAAGCACATTGCCCTTGGCGTCGTATCCGTACTTCGAATCGTTGAGCAGGCTGAAGCCATGTTTGGCGTCCGAGATATCCGCCCAGCGCTGTGCCGGAACCTCAAACTGCGCCTTCTCAGCGGGAGTGTTCCGAGTTGTTGGTCGCTCGACCGAGCCGTAAGGAATCTCGTATGTCGCTTTGCCGCTGTGCGCGCGGACAGGGAACGCGACTTTGAGCAGAATATGTTTTTCGTGCCATTCCACCTGCATCTTCACGTCGACGCGAGGCACACCTGCATACAAAGTTATGTCGCGCACAAACGTCGAATTCTGAAAGTGATTCTTCACCCGAATGACGGCTCGCAGCGGGCCGCCCTCTACGAGTTGTACTTCGTCTGGTTTATCGAGATCCCAGTGCTGTTTCTCGAAGTCAGCGTCGATATTCCATGCATCCCACTGCTTGGGCTTGTCGACGAATGTCTGCAGAAGATTTCCGCAAGTCGAGTTCCTGGGACCGCCCGTGTCGGTTTCCGCGGGTGCAAGCGCCTCTGTACCGCTCCGTTTGTCGAACAAGCTGGTCATGCAGCCAGTCCGCGAATCGATCCTCACACGAATGAATTCGTTTTCCAGCGTGTCGGCGGAGGCCTTCAGTGGGGATTGAACCGCCGGCACAGTAGTCGTTGCACGTACAAAATACGTCTGGTATCCGAGAGATGGTGTGCTCGAGCGCAAGAGGAACTTTGCACGGTGAGTGTCGGCATCAATCGAAAGCAGTTGAGTTTCAGCGGGCTTTCCAGTGGAGTCGACAACTTCGATTTGACGCGCAGGCGCGGGTAGTTGTGCCTCGACCTCAGTCACCTCGGTTCGGGGCCAGGAAAGAGAATTGAAGAGCATCACCGGCGCGCCATCACCTTCAATATTCACGTGAGCAGCGATCTCGCGCAGCGAACCAAGGGTGATGTCGTTGGAGGCCCGGTCAACATTCTCCAGATTGCGTTTTGCATCGAGATAATTCACTGCGATGCCGGAGCCCGGCATGATGTCGTGGAAGTGATCGAACAGCAGATTCTTCCAATTCTCTTCCATGCTATCCCGCGGGTAAAGGCGACCGTACAGTGACGCCAGCGAAGCAAACTTTTCCGCATTGAGTATATTTTCTTCGGCGCGGCGAATTCTACGTTTCGTCTCAGCCTGCGTAGTGAATACGCCGCGGTGATATTGGAAATAGAGTTCCCCATCCCAGGTGGGGACTTGCATAGTCGGCAGCTTCTTCTGTAAATCGTTGAAGAAGTCGCGGGCGAAACTGAACTCAAGTTTTGGATAGACGGCGTCTGAGGCCCTGAGTTGCTCGGCGTGATCGAGCATGACGCGAGTCGGCCCACCGCCGTGATCGCCCACGCCGTAGAGATGCATCATCTCCGGAGTCTCAGGAAGTTTCTTGCCATAGATTGAAGGCATCCAGATCGACACGTCGGTTGCAAGCGGTTCCGCATCGATGCCGCCCGCGTAGTCATGCGGGAAATACGTCAGGAGTCTGCTGCCGTCGGGCGCCTGCCAATAAAAAAGTTTGTAGGGAAATGTTGTGAATTCGTGAGCCCAGAGCAGCTTCTGGGTCACGAAATAGTCCATGCCGGATTTCTTATAGATCTGCGGTAGCTGGTAGTTGTAGCCGAACGAATCCGGATTCCATCCGATCTTCACGTCAACCCCGAAATTCTTCTGGAAATAGTGCTTGCCCACTAGAATCTGCCGCACCAGAGATTCGCCGTCGGGCATATTCAGATCCGGTTCGACCCACATGCCGCCGATGATTTCCCACCGACCTTCTTTCACGCGCTGCTCGATCTGCCTGAAGATGTCAGGATATTTCTCCTGCATCCATTCATACGTGCGCGCCGACGACATGGTGAACTTGAAGTCGGGATACTCGCGCATCAAGTCGAGCACGCTTTGAAACGTGTTGCGCACGACTTCGACGGTCTCGGTCCAGGGCCAGAGCCATGCCATGTCGATGTGCGAATTCCCCACGATGCGGACGTTGAACTGTTGCAGCCATGGCTTGAGAACTTCAAGCTTGGCATGGGCCGCTTTGAGCGAAGCGTCGAAGCCATCCTGATCCCCACGATCGAACCGCGAGAAGTCGATCTCTTTCACGGCAGCATCGAGTTGTTGCTGGCGCTCCGCCTTTCCTTCTTCATAGGCAGCAATGATGGGACGAGCGGAGAGAATCTCCAAGCGCAGAAGCGCGGGATCAGGCCGCGTGCGCGGGGCGTCGATCGTTAGTTCGCTGTGAAAGAACTCGCACTGTACTCCATCGCCAGCCACCACTCGGGCTGCGATCAGAAATTTCTGGCCAGGTTGCGCATTGGATGTCAGCACGACGGGCAAAATGTCGTCGTCGCTGCCGCGATAGAGAATTCCTCCGTTCGAGAAGACCGTGATCACGAGTCCGCTGGGACTGCCAAAGCGCAGATCCAGCAGGACTCGCGATCCCTGCGTCGGATAACCGTTGATTCTCTCGGGAATCTGTACCCAGCGGCGGAACACGCGTGTGCCGGTCCAATGCTCTTCGTCACCGTTAATACCGCCCGGTTGCGATAGGTTCTTCACCGTGAGGGATTTCCAATCCGAGTCACTTAAACCCGGATCTTCCGGATGGGGAATGTCCGCGTGGAAGCGCCATTCGGCCTCGGCTTGACTGGAGAGGGATTGCAACCGGTCGAGAGTCTGTTTGTAAGGGTCGGAGGTTGTCGTTGCCTGAGAGAATCCGAGACTTGTACAGCTGAGGATTGCAAGAAACAAACAGAGAGCAGATCGCCTCATCGAGAAGTCACCCTTTCGAAGTGAGCCCACACCGAGATAATAGCGTGCGCCAAACAACTCGCAGAATACGTTCAACATTTGTATGTAATCCTAAGTTGCTGATTCTACAGGCGAGTTGCGATGACTACACTCCGACTGCGAAATTTATGATTCCTCCCATCCAAAATATTCATCCATACCATTCGAATTTGTTACGCAAGTTTATTGACGGTTGAAGGCTAGTACCCTAAAATCGAGTCTGCAATGTCAGATCGCCGCAATTTCCGCGTGATGTGCTGCTGCACTTGTTGTTGTTGTGCATGCGTGTGCACTGGCGCGGGGAGGCTGCTGACCTAAGAATTTCGTAGTACCAGCAATCATCAACCCATCGCCAGACGCACTGGCGGTGGGTTTTTTATTTTCCGGACAAATTCTCGGACCAACTATGACAACGATGGCGAAGGAAACGACAGCACAGCGAGTAGAGCGGCTCAAGCGAGCCAAGAATCCGTGGGATGGCCTGGAAGAAATCCGCCGCTTCGCTCGAGAGGGGTTCAGTTCCATCCCTGCCGAATGGATCGGAACGTACTTCCGCTGGTGGGGCGTTTATACCCAGGGAGATGGCGCCGGAGTAACCGGTGGTAAGGGCGGCGTGGGCCGTGCCCTGCAACGCTTCATGGTGCGAATCAAAATCCCTAACGGTATTATGACCTCCCGCCAATTGCGAGCCATAGCTGATCTCACTCGCCAACACGCCAACGGAATTGCCGATCTTACCGTACGCCAGAACATTCAATTGCATTGGGTCACCATCGAGTCGCTACCGGAGGTGCTCGACGGTCTCTGGCAAGTTGGAGTGAATACGACCGGTGCTTGCGGCGACGTCGCGCGTAACATCACAGGATGCGCGGTTGCCGGGGTCGATGCCGATGAAATCGTAGATGCTTCGCCGCTGGTGCTGGAAGCCTCGCGACTGCTGACGGGGAATGCCGAGTTCTACAACCTGCCGCGCAAGTTCAAAATTTCGATCGCGGGATGCCGGCAGTGGTGCTCATATCCGGAAATCAATGATATCGGCCTGACCGCGATTACTCGCAACGTCGGTGGCAAGCCAGAAATTGGATTCTCTCTGCGAGTCGCGGGCGGCCTGTCGGCCGATCCGTATCTCGGTGCGCGGCTGAATGCGTTTGTCCGCTGGAACCAGGTTATTCCAGTCATCAAGGGAATTACCGAGCTGTTTCGCGATTCCGACATTTTGCGTGAGCACCGCGAGCGCGCCCGCTTGAAGTTCCTCTTCCTGCGCCATGGATGGACCGTTGACCGCTTTCTCGGCGAACTGGAAGATCGCATCGGATTCCGTCTGGACCCCGCGGTCGAAGAGCAAGCACCCGACGACGTTTACCGGGACCATGTCGGCATTCACGCACAAAAGCAGTCCGGCCTATCTACCGTCGGGGCCGTTGCACTGCGCGGCCGGATTACTGCTGACCAGATGAACTCCGCGGCTGATCTCGCCGAGAGATTTGCTTCTGGGGAACTTCGTGCCACCAACATGCAGAACCTGCTCGTCGTAAATGTTCCCACGATCAATGCCGAGTTGCTTGCGAAGGAACTCGACGACATTGGCCTGCCAGTGGGTGGTTCAGCTTTCGCCCGCGGCACCATCGCTTGCAGTGGGACCGAATTCTGCAAGATCGCGATCACCGAAACGAAAAGCTTCTCACGCTGGCTGGTCGAAGAACTGGAAGAGCGTCTTCCGGGATTCGATCAGCACCTGAAGCTGCACGTCACCGGATGCCCCAACAGCTGCGGCCAGCACTGGATTGCCGACGTAGGCCTCGAAGGTAAGAAGATCAAGGTTCACGACGGCTTTGTCGACGCCTACTACTTCTGCGTGGGCGGAGCGCTCGGACTCCATCAAGGGACGGCGCGGCCAGTGGGATATCGCTGTGCGGCGACTGATGTTCCGGATGCGCTTGAACGTCTACTGGGCCAGTATCTGGTGCAGCGTGAGCCGGGAGAGAATCTGCGCCGCTTCTTTGCCCGCCACAGCGACACGGAGCTTCGTGGATTTCTGGCAGGCGAAATCGTGGACGCCGTGCACCGAGACTTGCCTCTGGCTCACAGCTTGGCGCAGTCGGCAGGAGGAATCGGTGACTAACTTGTTCCCAATATTCATGAAGCTCGAAGGCCGGCAGATCCTCGTCATCGGCGCCGGCAAGGTAGGCGAAGAGAAGATCGGCGGTCTGCTCGAAACTGGAGCACGAATTCGCGTCGTTGCCCTTACTGCAACGAATACGGTGCGCGAATGGGCGCGAGCGGGAAAGATTGAACTGGAGTTGCGCGCCATCTCTCCACACGATTTCGACGGCGCGTTTCTTGCAGTTGTGGCTACTTCGGCGCGCATCGTGAATGAACGTGTGTACTCCGAGGCGCAGCTCCGGGGAGTGCTCTGCAACGTGGTCGACGTGCCCGAGCTTTGCGATTTCTTTTATCCGTCGGTCGTACGCCGCGGGGATTTGCAGATTGCTGTATCCACAGCCGGACAAAGCCCGTCGCTGGCACAGAAAATTCGCCAGCAACTTGAAAAGCAGTTCGGTCCGGGATACGCGGCATGGGTGGCCGAACTGGGCGAGACGAGAAGGCTCATCCTGGCCAGCGATCTCGACAAGGAACGAAAGCTCGACCTTCTCCACTCACTGGCAAGCAGGGAGGCGCTGGAAGCCGCGCTGACCGAAGAACCAGAACTTGCCGCCAAGGGAGAAGGCGCATGAAGGGGAGGGTTTATCTGGTTGGTGCAGGACCGGGTGATCCGGAGTTGTTGACGCTGAAAGCGCTGCGTCTGCTCCGTACCGCCGAAGCCGTGTTGCACGACGATCTCGTCGCGCCCGAGATCCTGAATCTGATTTCCCCGGCAGCGCAGGTTCACAACGTTGGTAAACGCTGTGGCAAGAAGAAAATCCTACAGAGCGAAATCAATCACCTGATGGTCGCGCTCGCCGCATCTGGTTTGCGCGTCGTGCGATTGAAGGGTGGCGACCCTCTGATTTTCGGCCGAGCCGGCGAAGAGATCGAAGCTCTGCGCGCAGCCAACATTTCGTACGAAATCGTTCCAGGAGTGACGTCGGCGATGGGCGCGGCGGCTGTCGCACACATTCCTCTAACTCATCGCCGGGCTTCGTCGGCTCTCGTTCTGCTGACCGCGCATTATGCCTCCGATAACGAGACGGCGACCTGGAACAAGTTGGCCGCAAGCGGGGCAACCCTGGTCATCTACATGCCCGGCCAGAACTATGCTGACATTGCGGCGCGCCTGAGGGCCGCGGGGATTGCGACTGACACGCCGTGTGCTGTCGTTTCACGCGCCACTACACAATACGAGCGGACTCACCTAACAACGATCGGCGCCTTGAGCCGGTCACCGCAATTCGCCGCTCCCGCGCTGTTGATTGTGGGAGATGTGGTGCGCTTTGCCGATCCCGCCGCTCTGGCTCGGGACTTCGTGATGCCGACAATCCCGGCGAACATCGACAATGCCGGCCTGGCCCTGTTGCCAGACTTTTCAACGCAGACCTACGAATCCCAGAAAGACGAGGAACCGCTCGCGTGAAGACCCAGATCGCAGAAATGACTCGAGAACGAATTGCAGACGTGCAGCACGCCGCCGAGAGTTGGACTCCGCAGCGAACCCTTTCCTGGGCGTTCGACACGTTTGGGGATAGCGTAGCGATTTCTTCGGCATTCGGTGCGGAAGGCATGGTGCTCATCGACATGGCGTCGCGCGTCCGCAAAGATTTCCGCCTGTTCACCGTTGATACGGAATTTCTCTTTCCCGAAACTTACAATCTGATGGACCGAATTGAGGAAAAGTACGGCATCAGCATCGAGAAGGTGTACTCAGTGCTCTCGCCGGAGGAGCAGGATAGCAGCCACGGAACTGCATTGTGGAAGACCGATCCCGACCGTTGCTGCAATTTGCGGAAAGTTGAGCCACTGCGCCGCAAACTCGGCGAGCTGAGCGCCTGGATTGCGAGTATTCGGCGCGAGCAGACTTCCGTGCGCGCCGCAGCGCATCGAGTGGAATGGGATGAAAAGTTCGGCCTGGTGAAGATCAATCCAATGGTCGACTGGACATCAAAGCAGGTCTGGCGCTACATCCACGATCACGACGTGCCCTACAACGATCTGCACAATCAGAATTATCCCAGCATTGGCTGCACGCATTGCACGCGCGCGGTTCGACCCGGAGAAGATCCGCGAGCCGGCCGCTGGCCCGGATTCGCCAAGACCGAATGCGGACTCCACCTCATCGAGCCCGCACCGAACTCTATTGCCGCAGGCGCCTCGAAAGCCGTGTCTCTCGCGGCAAAGATCGGAAACTGAGCTGGCGGACTAGCTTGCCTGCCCGGTTTCGCAATATGCGGCGGAGATTCCTCCCCAGTCGCGGCAGACGTCTCTCTGGAGAACGAACAATCCATGCAACCGCTGCACCACCTCCTCAACTCTCGATTCCTCTACCAGTAAGGAAATTGACCGATCGAAAGTGCCCTGAGAGATGAAGTGCGCATCGAGATCAGAAATTGCCGCGAAGGCACGACTGGTGGCATCGGACTGCAGTCCAACATTTTCTCCGACCACACGGACTAGCGCCTTGTGGTTCTCCCAACGCACTCTTACCCCCTTAGCCACGCCTTGCAAACATTCGACGATCTCAGAGAATGATGCCGTTTCGCCAACCAGCAGAGACAAGCAGTCGAGAGACGTAGACACCAGGTCAAACACACAGCCGTGGCTTTCAAATACCGCATACACGGCGCGCAGCAATTCTGAATTGAGACCCTGTTGCGGTTCAATTTCCACCACAACGATGCCCCGCTTGGCGGTAATCGCGCTCACAGCATCCGCAATTCGCGCACGGGCAAGGATCTCGGTGCCCGCTCCTTCTGGCCGGCGGGAATTCAAAACGAAAACAGGGATGTCCCCGCGCATTGCGGGGGCCAGCGTTGCCGGATGCAGCACCTTTGCGCCGAACCGAGCCAATTCCGCGGCCTCGTCGAAATTCATCTTGCGAATGACCCGTGCTTCTGGACATAGCTTCGGATCGGCCGTCATCACGCCATCCACATCAGTCCAAATCTCAATGCGAGCCGCATCCAGCGCCGCGCCGATAATCGCGGCACTGAAATCAGAACCGCCGCGCCCCAGCGTAGTTGGAACTCCTTCCTCGGTGGCCGCGATGAATCCGCCCAGCACGGGGACCCGGCCCGCTTCGAGAAGCGGGCACAGAGTGTCTTGAATCCGTTCGTTCGTTGCATCCCAGAGTGGGTTGGCCCGGCCGTGACGCGCGTCGGTCACGATGAGAGTGCGCCCGTCAAGATGCGAGGTTCTGATTCCTGATTCCCCGAGCGCGGCTGATATAAGTCGGCTCGATAAACACTCGCCGAAGCCCAGCAAGTGATCTTGCGATTTGAGATCAAGCTTGCACAATCCATCAAGATCGTAAAGCAAGGATTCGAGAGACCGGAATTGGAGGCGCAGTTCGCTCTCAAGTACGCGATGCGCCGGGCCCTCCACGAACTCGTCCGCCAATTGCTCGTGACGGATATAAATCGTCCGCACGATATCCAGCGCCGCGCCGAGATGGCCGCCGGCGGCGGCGTGGCCCGCTCCCTGCAGTTGATCCGTTACGCCTGCGAGAGCGCTGACCACAACCACCGGTTGCGCGTCCAGTCTGCTCTTGACAATGCCGATCACCCGCCTCAGGGCTACTGCATCTTCCACCGAAGTGCCGCCGAACTTCATCACTAGCACATCGTCGCTTCTATCGAATCTGCTGGTCCGCTGTAGCCGGTTCATTTTGATCTACTCCGTTCGATCGAATGTTTCGGGCAAAGAAAAACCCACCGCCAGATTGCTTCTGGCGGTGGGTTCGGTGAACTTGCTTAAGACTGCGTTACTTCATCCGATCCCGTCCTCCAGAAGACACGTAATTCGTGTCGACATAATTGTGCCTGTCGATGTAATTCGCGTGGCTTTGATGGTCGGGATGTTCATGAAGAAAACCGATTCGGAACTCTTGATAAGTCTATCTGCCTCCGGTTCCTCGTGGAAATTCAAAATTCCGATAGGAGGCATCGAAAGTTCGGGGGCATTTCTGTCAAGACCTAGGCTTCGGCTTTCTTTCCGCCAGCCGCCTGTTGCCGCAAGAGCGCAATAAAGGCAGTCGTGGCGACAGACAGCGTCCGGTCGCGCCGGTAGGCGAGGCCTAGTTCGCGAAATAGTTCGGCATCTTCAATGTCAATGAGCTTAACGCGGCCGGCATCCACTTCGTCGCGAGCAAACGACTCGCTGATCAGCGACACTCCCAGGTCCGCGGCCACAAAGCTCTTGATCATGCCGATGCTGGGTAGTTCCATGCGCACCTGCAACTCCGCGCCATGGGGCCGAAACAACTTGTCGAGCATGCGCCGCGTGTGGCCGGTCTTAGGAAGCAGAATCGGTTGCTTCACGATATCTTTCACCGCGACCGTCTTATGCTTTGCCAGTGGATTCTTGGCGCTGACCATCAGCATCAGCTTGTCGCGAAAGATGGATTGAACTTTCAGGCTCGGAGATTGAATCGGCAGCGTGAGAATGCCTACATCGACGGCGCCATTCTCGAGCTTTTCTACGATCTTGTAACTGAAATTTCGGTAGATGCTGATCTGGACCGGCGGATACCGGCGGCAGTACTCGGCGAAGACCTCGGGCAAAACATAAAGGCACGTGGCCTCGTTGGCGCCCACGCGGAGCGTGCCTCGCGGAGTTCGGCTATGGTCGGCGACCGCCATCAGCGACTCGTCCCGCAGAGTGCGGAGGCGTTCGGCGTATTCGAAGAAAACCTGTCCGGCCGGAGTCAGTTTGACGGTCTTACCAGAACGATCGAGCAGCCGGTCTCCGTATTCTTGCTCCAGTTGGCGGATCTGGGCACTGACTGCGGACTGCGAGCGAAAGACTTTCTCGCCGGCGCGCGAAAAACTCCCCTGCTTCGCAACTTCAAGAAATGTGATGAGTTGATCGAAATCCATTTGATAGTCGAACCCCGATTATATCGGAGTCCTGGTTGCCCACGGGATACGAAGTCAGTGTAAACGGGGCTGCGATGGTGCGGAAGTTTGCATAACCTGCATCGAAATCACAAATGAAAACGGCCAGGATTCCCCACGGGCCGCCTCTGCAAGGTAAGATGACTGCATAAATACTCGATGGTCAAACTTCCCGATATCCACGCGGCCCTGGCGAGAATCCGTGCCGACATTCGCTTGTCCCTCTGCCCGCGATCGGAAACTTTCTCCGCCTTAACCCAGAGTTCTGTCGTGCTCAAGCTCGACAACCAGCAGCGAACCGGCGCTTTCAAGGAGCGGGGAGCGTTGAACAAACTGCTCACACTCAACGCCGACGAGCGCGCTCACGGTGTGATCGCGGCTTCAGCAGGAAATCACGCGCAGGGCGTCGCCTACCACGCCGGACGTCATGGCATTAAAGCCCGCATCTTCATGCCCTTGCCCACGCCGCTCACAAAGGTTTCAGCGACTCGCGCTTACGGCGCTGAGGTGGTGCTCGATGGCGCAAACTACGACGAAGCCTTCGGCAAAGCGGTCGAAAACGGCCGCGAAAATCATCTGACGCTGATTCATGCCTTTGACGACGACGCCGTTATTGCAGGGCAGGGAACTCTGGGATTAGAAATTGTGCAGCAGCATCCTGACATCGAGGCCGTCGTGGTTCCGATCGGTGGCGGCGGTCTGATCGGCGGAATTGCCTGTGCCATCAAGGAGACGAATCCCGCGGTGCAGATTTTCGGAGTTCAACCCGCACGGTTGCCTTCCATGAAGGCCGCGGTGACCGAAGGCAAGCCTGTGGTTTTGAAATCCGCCACAACGATTGCCGACGGTATTGCGGTGCGACGCGCAGGCGATCGCACGCTTCCAATGGTGCAGAAATATGTTGACGACATCGCGACCGTCGAGGAAGAAGAAATCGCGAACGCAATCCTGCTGCTGCTGGAGCGCGAAAAGACTCTGGCCGAGGGCGCTGGCGCGGCCGCGCTGGCTGCCGTGCTCAATCGCAAATTTCCTCTCGAAGGAAAACGGGTGGCCGTGCTGGTCTCCGGCGGCAATATCGATGTAACCCTACTGGCGCGAATCATTGAGCGCGGCCTGGTGAAAGATGGACGCTTGGTCCGGTTGCGCGTTCATCTCCCCGACTATCCGGGGGCTTTGCACCGGCTCACGGGAATTCTCGCCGACAAGCGCGCCAATATTGTCGAAACCGCGTACGACCGCGCGTATCACGGAGTGAATCTAGGGGATACGGCCATTGATGTAACGCTGGAAACCAGAGGCCCTGAGCATATCTCGGAATTGTTGGCGGCGCTGGAATCCGCTGGCTACACGCACCAGAGAATCCTGTAATTACGGCTGCGATGCGCTGAGCGGATTGTTCCCGCTGCCGTGCAGCAGCACCCAGATCAGAATGCCGGTTCCCACTGCTCCTGCGGCGACCCACTTCGGATTCAGCGCGTAGCCCCCTGTTGTCCGGGCGGGCGCTCCACACAAAGTAGATTCATCGTAGCTGTGCTGCTCTCCTTCGTGAACCGAGCCACCCTGCGATGCGGGAGTCTCCGGCGACGGCTTGGTGTGGCTCGTCTCGTGCTCTACTTTCACATCGCTCTTTCGCGCCGCGACTTGAATGCTTCCATTCAAGTCGGTCACGTCATACTGGTTCCACTCGTTGGACACGGGTACGACGGAGAGACAGTTCACTCGTACTTTGAAGCTCGTTGAAGTCGTAACCGAGACGGCGCCGTGATCGAGCGCAAGCAGGTTCGCGTCAAGCTTCGCAACCGACTGCGCCTGAATCAACACGGTAGAGCCCTCAAGCGTGAGCGTCGCCGAAAACCCGGGCTTGGTTTCCAACAGGTCGCCGGTGAATACGGCGGTCGAGTCGCGAGCCTCATAACCGTTCACCCACACTCCGCCCTGGGTGTGAAGAATAGCGGCGGGTGTCTGGCCCAGCGTGGTCTGGCCCATCAACGACGTCGGCAGGACTGCAGCCAGCACCACGCAAATAATGCAACGTATGACGGAGACACTCATCCCTGGGGAAGGCGCGTGCACGCCTCCTGGGGAAATCGTAGCGGGGGAGAATGCGGTCGTCTATTAGCAGTCTAGGTGCCTGCTGCGTGCCTAGGTCCAGACTGACCAAGGTCGCGATGGGCCAAGTCTAAAATAGGATGGAGCAGGTAAAACTTTGTAAATCACACAGTTCTGCATAATGCTTCGATGTAAAGTAAAGGTGGGGAACATGACCTCAAAACTCGCATTCATTCTAGTCGTGGCTCTTTCTGTGGGCGGTGAGGGACTGCTGCCTTTGTGCTCGGCCTTTGCGGTTGGCAGCGCACAAACACAAGATGCAGCCGCTCCGACCGCGATCGCGCGACGAATCGGGGCGATCAAGGCCATTAACGGAAATTCCATTACGCTCGTGCCGACTTCTGGTCCCGAAGTCGCAGTGACGGTGCAGCCGAATGCCCGCATAGTACGCATTGCGCCCGGCGAAAAAGATCTGAAGAACGCGACACCTGTCCAATTGCAGGATTTGCAAGTGGGCGACACGATTAGGGCGCGCGGCACCGCCTCTGACGATGGAAAATCCATCGCCGCTTTGGAAATCGTAGTGATCACGAGCTCGACCATTCAGGCTGTCAGTCAACAAATACAGCAGGACTGGCAGAAACGCGGATTCGCTGGCCCGGTCACGGCCGTGGACCCGGCCGCGGGAACGGTCACTGTCTCACTGTCGAGTTTCGGTTGGAAAAGAACAGTCACGATCCACGCGTCCAAGAACACTGTAGTCCGTCGTTATGCACCTGACTCCGCCAAGTTTGAAGATGCCAAGCCGAGTACGCTTCAGGAAATTCACGTGGGCGACCAGTTGCGCGCCCGCGGTGACCGCAGCGCTGACGGCAGCGAATTGTCTGCGGAGGAGATCGTTACCGGCAACTTCCCAAGTTTCGCGGGTTTCATCAAATCGGTCGACGCAACTGCTGGCACGATTAGCCTGCAAGATGTAGTAAGCAAGAAGACCGTACAGCTGAAAATCACCGCTGACTCACAGCTTCATCAGATCCCCCCTGACAAGGCGCAGGGATTTGCCATGCGCCTCAAGGCCGCGATGCCCCCAGGAGCGCCAGGCGCGGCCACGAATTCCGCTGCAAAACCGCCTTCCGAAGCAAGCTCACAGGCAGCGCCCGGTAGTACGTCAGCCGGAGGTACCGGCCAGGGTGCTACCGGAATGGGTGGAGGAGGAACGGCCGGAGGCGGGCGCTCTGGCGGAGGATTCGACCTCCAGCGATTGTTGGACCAAACGCCCACGGTTAAGCTGGCTGATTTGCACAAGGGAGACGCCGTGGCCGTTCTTGCCACCGAAGGAACTCCTTCCACCGGAAGCACCGTCCTCAAGTTGTTCAGTGGAGTTGAGCCGATCCTTCAGGCTGCTCCCAATGGCAGTCAAGCCATGATGCTCGCACCCTGGAGCCTAGGAGGCGCGCCTGGCGGCGACGCCGGTAGTCAATAGAAGTGTTTCTGCTGCTTTGAACGCAAGTGGGTCCCGACGCTCCGTTCCTACGTTTTCGCGGAGAGTCCTAATTCGAGAATCCTTTAGAAATGGAATCATTGAAATCATGAAGGTGAATTTGTCTTTACGTTCTTTCGTAATGTTTTTGTTCTCTCTGTCTCTGTGCATGGCTACAGCCCAGACCGTGGCGACTCCAGTTCCGAGCGCACCACCGGCGCAAAATGCACCGCCAATGCAGGCTGCGCCGGCCGGTTCCGGAGTTCTTCGTGGACAAGTGACCGACCCGACAGCAGCAGCCATTACCGGCGCCACTGTCGTAATGACCCCCGCCGCCGGATCTCCGATTGCGGTGCAGACCAACGCACAGGGTCAGTACGAATTCAAAACTCTGCCGGCAGGGAAATACGCGCTCACCGTGGTCGCTCAGGGCTTTACGCTCTACGAAAATGACAACGTCCTGATCGCCAGCCAACCGCTACGTCTCAACGTCACCATGGCAATTGAAGTCGAACAGCAGAAAGTCCAGGTATCCGATACCGCACCCACGGTCGACGTGAATCCTTCCAACAATGCCGGTGCAATCTCGATCTCCGGAAAAGAACTGGAGGCCCTACCTGATGATCCCGACGAACTGCAATCGGATCTTGAGGCTCTGGCCGGACCTTCGGCTGGCCCGAACGGCGGGCAGATGTACATCGACGGTTTCACGGCAGGGCAGCTTCCTCCCAAGTCGTCGATTCGCGAAATTCGCATCAACCAGAACCCGTTTTCCTCCGAATACGACAAGCTCGGTTACGGCCGGATCGAAATTTTCACGAAACCAGGAACTGACAAATTCCACGGACAGTTTTTCACCGACGGCAACGATTCCACCTTCAATGCGCAGAATCCGTTTGCCGGTACGGAGCCTCCGTACTATTCGACACAATTCAACGGAAACATCGGCGGTCCGCTCGGCAAGAAGGCGTCTTTCTTCTTCAATGCCGAGCGGCGGAACATTAATGAGGTCTCCCCGATCAATACGGTTATCCTGGATGACTCGCTTAATCCAGTCGCGCTGGAGGAGTCAATTTCCAACCCGCGCCACCGGACCAATATCGGCCCACGCCTCGACTGGGCGCTCAGCAAAAACAATACCCTGACGGCCCGTTACCAGTACTATCGCAACACAGAGAGCGGCGACCTGGGCAGCCAGTTGAGTCTTCCGTCCCAGGCCGACAACTCGCAGTACACCGAACACACGGTGCAGATCAGCGACACCCAGGTCATCGGATCAAAGATCGTTAACGAGACCCGTTTCCAGTACAACCGCGATAACTCGCTCCAGAACCCGATCGATACCAACCCAGCCGTCAATGTGCTCGGCACTTTCACGGGTGGGGGCAGTGGAGCAGGCAATGTCAACGACCGGGAAAACAATTACGAAATTCAGAATTACACTTCGCTGATTTACGGCAATCATGTGTTCAAGTTCGGCGGGCGGGTACGCGCTACCGAAGACACCAACGTTTCCACTTCGGGGTTTAACGGTTCGTTCACATTCTCCTCTCTCAACGGAGACTCGGATAATCCAGCCGGTTGCTCTATCGACCTCACGACCAACCCAAACCCGAATCCACCTTGCCCCATGTCCCTGTTCTATGCCCAGCAGCAATTGAACGGCGGAGGCGGCATTGCATACGCGACGCAGCTGACTTACACCACGGGTCTTCCTTCCGCTGAAGTCAAGTACTACGACATGGGGCTCTACTTTCAAGATGACTGGCGGGTGCGGCCGAACATCACGCTCAGTGCCGGACTTCGCTTCGAGACCCAGAATGACATTCACGATCATGGCGACTGGGCGCCGCGCTTCGGAATTGCCTGGGGAGTTGGCGGCCGCAGCGGGCCGCCGAAGTTCGTGATTCGTGGCGGCTACGGGATGTTCTACGATCGCTTTCAGTCCGGGCAGATTCTGCAGGCGGAGCGGTTGAACGGCGTGACGCAGCAACAGTTCATCGTCAGCAACCCAACCTGCTTTCCGGGAGTCGATGTATCGGTAGGAGACTTCGCGAACTGTGGTCCCGCAACCGCGGGTAATTCGACTACCTATGAGATCAGTCCCAGGTTGCACGCCCCCTATACGCTGCAAGGCGCAGTCAGTCTGGAACGCCAGGTAACCAAGGCCGCGACTCTGTCAGTTACATATTTGAGTTCGCGCGGCTTCGACCAGTTCCTGACCATCAACGCCAATGCACCTTTTCCCGGCACTGTGTGCGCTCCAAATTGTCCACAAATTACTGGAGGTAACCGCTACGAGTACGTCTCCGAGGGGAATTTCACTCAGAATCAGCTCATCCTGAACTCGAACGTTCGCATTGGATCGAAGGTGCAGTTGTTCGGCTATTACACGATGGGTTCTGCGAACAGTGACGCATCCGGTGTATCCAGCTTCCCCTCGAACTCCTACGACATCAGCCAGGATTACGGCCGCGCCTCGTTCGACGTCCGAAACCGATTGTTTCTCGGCGGCAGTATCTCATTGCCTTATCTGATCCGGCTGAGTCCTTTCATGGTGGCCAGTTCCGGTTCACCGTTCAATATCGTGTCTCCGCTCGATCTGAATGGAGACCAGATTTACAACGATCGGCCCGGCCTGGTCTCGACCGCGACCTGCGCGACTACTACAACGTCGGGACCGCAAGACAATGTCTTCTGCACGCCGCTGGGAACCTTCGACGCGTCGGGAGCCACTGGGAAACCTCTGCCCATCAACTACGGCACCGGCCCGGCGCATTTTGTTTTGAACTTGCGTCTTACCAAGACATTCGGCTTCGGACCGAAGGCCAAGGCTGGCGCGGGACAGGCTGGGGGAGGGTCGGGTGGTTCACGGGGCGGCCGGGGTCCGTTGTTCGGCGGAGGACCTTCGTTCACTTCATCGAATTCCGACCGCCGTTACAACCTGATGATGGGAGTGAGCGTGCGGAATGTTTTTAACAACGTCAACGTGCAGAACCCGAATTCGGTCCTGGGCTCGCGCCTGTTTGACGTATCCAACGCTCTTCAAGGGGGTCCGTTCTCGCCCAGCAGCGCTGCCAACCGCCGCTTGGATCTGCAAGCCACATTCAACTTCTGATGTGAAGACATCTTCGAACTGTACTGCTGCCGTTCCGGCGGTCGTCGTGGGGCGTCAGGCATTGACCCCGGGTACCGATCATATGCAAGAGCTTTCACAGAAGTGCAGGAAGAGCTGCAGGTGATATTGGCAAGTCATTGCATACAAATGAGATAACGTGTCATCGCACTGGTCGCCAACTTGCGGTCATAGTACCAGTCCCCCATGCGAGGAGAGTCATAAGACTCATGCTTGGTCGAATCTGGCCCGCGATACTGCTTCTGGTAGCTCCCGTCGGAACGCTGGCGGTCAACACGCCCCTATCGCAATCGCCGTCCGCAAGGTTAGAACTACGCGAACGTCAGGTTGCGACAACGCTCAGGCGCGCGTCGCAGTTTGCAGGAGTGCCGCACGTCAGTTCCCGTCCGTCCTGTGAAGCTGTTCAACCGCCGGAGCCGCTGGCCACGCCGGATCCTCTGTTCACTTCTTCAAGCCAGGGGCGGCACATCAAAGTGAGTTTCATCGTCGGTACCGATGGACGAGTGCACAGCCCTCTGATCCTCGAGAGTGCGGGACTGGCCGGAGATCGCCACGTGCTTGCCACGGTGCGTTCGTGGAGATACCGCCCCGCAACCTGCAACGGTGTTCCGACCGAGACCGAAGGCAAGATCGAGTTTTCCAGCCGGTGACACCATTGGCTGGGCTAAAATGGCCCCAGACGTTGGGGTGATTCGTTTCGTGGATAACAAAGACAAGAAACTTCCAAGACGCACACCGATGGCTTCCGACGCGCAACCGAGTACGGATATCGACGAGTTTTTTCGCGGGCTGGGCCCCGAGATGCGGCATCCGAAGCCCAGTCCGGACGCCGTTGCAGCCGCCATGGAGGCCGCCCAGCGGCTGGCCGCCGAAGCAGATCTCGAAGAGGCTGCGGGTGATTCGGCGCAGGAAATTGTTGGCGACTCTGCTGCCGTCGGCTGCCGCGCCTGCGGACACCGCAATCGCGCCGGCAACCGCTTCTGTGGAGCGTGCGGCACTGCCCTGGAAGCATTGGGCGGGTTAGATCCAGTCCGAGTCCCGTCGCAAGCTCTTACGCGTCCTCCGAATGCTTTTCTGGATGAGCCCGAGGCCAGGCCTCCGGCGGCGCGCCCTGGCGCGTTGGAATCTCATCACTACCACCATCACTATCACCACCATTATTTTCCCGGAGGTTACGACGGCGCATCTCCGCGAAGTGTCGATTCTGCGAGGGCGGATTCCGCGCGGGATCTCTCGCGAGGACCGAACCCGGGAATGCGCGGCGACATGAGCCGCGCCGAGGCGAACGTCCGGCATATGACACAAGAGTGGGTGCTGGCCTGCAACACGAAACATCTCGATGACCTGCTCGATCTCTACGTTGCCGATGCGCTGGTGCTGCGCTCGAATTATCCTCCCGTGCGCGGAGCGCCGGCAGTCCGCGAATTTTTCTTTGGCGTGCTCAATGCCGGGCTTGGGGAAGTGGAAGTCGACCCGCTCCGCCTCGAAGTTGTCGGCGATATGGCTTATGAAGCGGGACGATGCAAAGCCCTGGTGCCCAGCGCGGCGGGCAAACGTCGCGAAGAGCGCGGAAAATATCTGTGGGTATTTGCCCGCCAGGCCAATGGCGAATGGAAACTAGCCGTCGATTGCTGGTCGAGCGACCTCACGCTGACCATGATGGAGTCCGACGTTCCAGCGGGCGCGGGAGTGCGCACCAGCCATCCGCGTAAAGGCTCCTAAAAACAGATTGCGGAGAAATAGCCGTTCTCCTTACGGACTCACACCCAGCTTCGCCAAATCCTCCCGTAACTGATCAAGCGTTTTCATCTGAATGCCATGCATTCCGAGCTTGAGCGGGCTTTCCAGATTTTCCGCGCGATCGTCAATGAAGCAGCATTGTTCGGCCGCCATTTGTGTCGTCTCCAGCGCCAGGCGATAAATGTTGCTCTCTGGTTTGCGCAAACCGACATAGCAGGAGCTGACAAAGAAGCGAAAGATTTGGCGCAGTCCGAACGTATCGATGCGGTAGTTGTTCAGCTCGCGTGATTCGTTGTTGATGGTGCTCATCAAATATTTGTCGCTAGCGGTCAGTGCCTGCGCGAACGGAATCACTTCTGGGAGTGAGTACGACAGCGAGAACATGAACGCGCGAAACGCATCGCGCGTGAACCCACGTGGGCAATAGAACACGGTCCCGTCCAGATATTCGTCGAGCGTGATCTTTCCTTCTTCGAACGGCGGAACCAGCGGCTCGTGGCGTTCATTGAACTGTGTCTCATCGAGTCCAAAGTGTTTGAGAGTTGAGGCACGCTCGGAATGGTCCCACGCATTGTTGAGCAGCACGCCGCCAACGTCCCAAAAAATAGCGCGAATGGAAGGCAAAGTTTTCTCCTCGGGTGCGAGTTCTGAGAAAGAGTGTAGACGAAACGCTCTCAGGATTCGCGCGATTGACTTCATCCCCGAAACCCATTATTTTTGTCCTCAGCGCGAAGGGCGCATCCAGTCCGCGGAAAGGGCCGTGCCCACCTTCAATTTAATTCGACTACGAATCTTCTTTCTCGCCTGACTCGTGCGGACTCCAGGCCAATGCTGAAAGGAGCTTCGTATGCCTGACCGAGAGCTACCCGCACGCCCCAATCTCGAACAATACAAAAAACAAGCCAAGGACCTGTTAAGGATCTTCGACCTCGCCGCCCCGCACGCTTTTGCTGCGGTGAAAATGCACCATCCCCGCTTTCGAAACCTGTCAGACGCCGACATCCAGAAGGCGCGGTTCGCCCTTTCCGATGCGCAACTGGTTATTGCGCGCGAGCATGGTTTTGAGAGCTGGCCGAAGTTTGCGCACCACATCGAGACGCTGAATCTGATTGGTTCCGTCGCTGAGCTGACCGATCCGGTCACCGCTTTCATCGAAGTGGCCTGCGTGCCCCGGCACGCGTCTCACGTCTCCGGCACGCTGGAGCACGCTGAAATGATCCTGTCGCGCTACCCACAAGTTGCCGCCAGCAACCTTTACACCGCTGCAGTTCTCGCGGACGAATCGGGCGTGCGCGGTTTTCTTTCCAGTGACCCGAAAAGTGCCACAGCGCAACGCGGCCCGTACGAGTGGGATGCTCTCACCTATCTCTGCTTCTCGCGCTATCTCAGGATCGATACGAGCCGCTCAGAAGCGTTCGTGCGCTCAGCAAGAGCTTTGCTGGATGCCGGGGCAAGCGCCAACACTGGATGGTTCGAGAAGAACCACGAACCGCAACCCGAGTGGGAGAGCGTCATCTACGGCGCGGCGGGCATCGCGCAGCATCCTGAGATGACCCGACTGCTGCTCGAATACGGAGCCGATCCGAATGACGGCGAGACTCCTTATCATGTGCCGGAAGGCTATGACAACGCCACGCTCAAAGTGCTTGTGGAAAGCGGGAAGCTGAATGCCGAAAGTCTGACCACGATGCTGCTGCGCAAGGTTGACTGGCACGATGACGAGGGCATCCGGCTTCTGCTAGAGCACGGCGCCGATCCTAACCGCATGACGCGCTGGCAGCACACGGCGATGCATTGGGCGGTGCGGCGTGACAACGGCCCGCCCATCATCGAGATGTTGCTTGACCATGGTGCTGACCCGACGCTGGCAAATGGGCGTGACGGAAAATCCGCGATCGCGATGGCCGCGCGCAGAGGCCGCGGGGACGTGTTGAAGGCGATTGAACGGCGTGGCATTGCGCCCGAACTTCACGGCGTCGAGCAACTGATTGCTGCTTGCGCGAAAGACGACACTGAAATGGTTCGTTCGCTGATTCACGGAGAGCCGGATCTGGTCCGCCAACTTCTGACCGAGGGTGGCACGATGCTCGCCGAATTTGCCGGGACCGGGAATACCGATGGCGTTCGACAGCTTCTCGATCTCGGCGTAAGCGTAAGCGCGCTTTATGAAGGGGACCCTTATTTTGATATCGCGAAAAACAGTACGGCGCTGCACGTGGCGGCGTGGCGAGCGTGGCCGACGACGGTGAAACTGCTTATCGAGCATGGTGCTCCGCTAAACGTGCTTGAGGGCAAGGGACGCTCCGCACTTGCGCTAGCTGTGCGCGCCTGTGTGGACTCCTACTGGAGTTATCGCCGCACTCCCGAGTCAGTCGAAGCGCTCCTGCAGGCGGGCGCAACGGTGGACGGAATCGATATTCCGTGCGGCTACGACGAAGTGGACGAACTGTTGCGGCGCTTCCGAAAAAAAGTATGACCGCCCATAAGCATTGCCGCTTACTTAGTCTCGAACGCCTCTTCGGAAAGCTCAGGGCAGGCTGTCGTTCGAGCCAGTTCCAATGCTGTAGCTGGGCGGACGAGGTGTCCGCCGCCCCTACGGGGCAGATGCGAACGCGAGCGCTAGTGTTTGTATACGGTCGTATCGTGATGATAGTTGCGCCAGTCGAACCAGTAGTCCTTCAGGGCGGGAACACGGTCGAGGCACTTTCCCTGGGCTGATCCTGAGATGGCGCAGCCTTGAAAGTTCCACTCGCTTGCGGTAGCCGTGTCGAGAAGAATCCAGGGCTTCGGCGCGGGCGGAGGCGTAGCCTTGACCGCGGCATCCGGCTTGGTACCGTCCGCTTTCACGTCGGCTGGCTTAGACTCAACGGGCTTAGTATCGCCCGTCTTAGCATCCGCTTGGACTGAAGATTTCGTCGCAGCGGGCGCGTCGGTCTTCGCTGCCCCAGCTGGAATCTCCGGTTCGGCATCGGCCTTCAGGAAGAACTCCGCATCTTTCCCATCAATGCGGCTGACGAATGCGCGGAAAGACTTGCCGTCAGGACCGACGGCCACGAGCAGCGGTGTTCCGTGTACGCGATCGACGATCGGTGACTGCTTGACCAATGTATCCCACGGGTAAGCGCGGCTCGTGCCGTCGAGCATCAGCCCCACGACCACGTCGCGCGATTTCAGTTCGGTACCAGGAAAACTGATCGGCACCGGATACTTGGCTGTTTTGGGCTCCCAGTCGCTCTCGTATTCCTTGACGTACTTCGCAACTGGGGCGAGAACTTTGCCGTCGCCCACCTCCGACTTCCACTCGCCGAAAGTCAGTTCATCACTCAAGACCAATTCAAGGGATGCGCCTTTCATCGGACCGTAGATGGCCTGTCCAGTGATCTGCTGCCACCACGTGCCGGTTTCCTTGTCGCGCATGAGGAAATTCTGATTATTGATTCCGGCCAGATAAAAGTGCAGTACTCTGCCGTTAACCGTCCGCGTCCACACCAGACCGGTGTGGCATAGCGTTCAATACGTGACCACGATCGGCACGCCTTCGACCACGTCGTTGAGCACGTGATGATAGGCCATTTCATCGATGGGATAGGCTCGCGCATCGGCGCCCAAGCGCACCGCCATAATCATCTCGCCCTTGTCGAGTTTGCTCTCGGCTTCAGTCACGAACTGAGCGCTGGGCACCGGATGAAACATCCACTCAAAGTAGTTGAGGCGCGCCATCACGGTGGAGAAGATCACCAGCACCATCACCAAAGCGAGAACGATCTTGCGCCACAGGTTGGCGGCCTGCCACAGAATGAGCGCCATGAGGAGGCAAAGGAACGCGGCTGCCAGAGTTCCCCAAGGCGCGCGCTGGCGCAGCGCCATCGCCAGAGTCAGCCCCGTCGCAGTCTGGTGCTTGAACGGCTGGATGATGTAAGCAGGAATGAAGAACCACGCGATGGCCACAACCGCGGTGAACAGCCAAGCCAGCCAAAGTAGACGATTCTGGGGACGAACGTATTGCATAACGCTGTCGTGGACGCTTGCATCGCGCCCGCATTGCCATTGTAACGAACTCAGCTGCAAAGAAATGCCCCGGCCCGTAAGAGCGAGGCCGGGGCAGTGAATCAACTTGGTGCGTTTATTGCGGTGCGAAGTTCTGGTGATAACTCAGGTTCACGACGTCCTGGAACATCGGTGTGCCAGGAGGCAGGTTCGCCGGGTTCAGGAATTGAATATCAAATGCATAACTACGAGTCGGCGGACTGTACACCGTAGTGCAGCATTTGAATGTGCCGGTCGCGTATTCCGAGTAGTACATGCTGACCAGCGATCCGTTGTAGTAGAGTGTGCCGCCCCAGCTCTCCAGATAGCGGAGGAAGTTGTGTAATCCACCGTCGGTTCCGAAGTCGTTAATTGCTGCGGTGTTCGCCCATCCCGGGCTGGGGAACGGAACGTTCTTGCCGCCGGCGACCGCCATACGGTAGTAGGTGGTGGTACCGGCGCGGTTGCCGGGGCTAGTCGGATTGTTGAGACTGTTTGCGTCAGTCCAGCTGTTGGAGAGCAACGTGACCGCATCAGCAATAATTGCCGCCGCCGCGTGCGGAGTGGTGCTGGCGCCGCCGCCCCAGAAAGGATCGGAGGGGCCGCTGTTGTAGTTGCCCTGCACGTACACCGGATTTTCAGAGGCCACTGTGAATCCCCCCTGATTGTTGTCCCAGCGTACGGGCAGATAACTTGTGCCGGCGCTCATGCCACCGCCCACCAGTTTCAAAGAGTGACGCGCTCCCGAGACCATATTCGTCAAACCAGTCGTCGCGCAGTTGGTCGTGAGGTACGGATTCGGCGGAGCTGTGTTGGTGTTGACGCCAAAGCCATAGCCGACGTTCTTGCCGCCCCAGTTATCGAGAAAACCATTCTGGTCGACGTCTTCAGGAGAGTAGGTGTAGTAGTTCGATGCTTCCTTGACGCCATCGGGTGTACTCGAAGTCAGACCCTGCGTGGAGTTAACGACGTCTTCCAATCCGGGTTCGCCGCTGATCACGCCGGCCGGAGTCTGGCCGCCATTGGAAGGATTGGGATCAGTCAGCATCCCGCGATGATCGGAGAAGTACAGGATGTAGCCATTTTCATTGGCGTAATTGACCGTCTTGCCCACGTCTCCGGCATACGGTGCTTTGCCAGCCAGCCACAATCCCAGGTTGCCGACGTTGAGTTCAACGGCGTTCATGATGCCGTTGACGGCGCAACCGTTGGCATTGTCACGCATCTCACCTTCGCGCGTGTCGTAGAAGTTGATCGGATACGCGGCATTCTGCGTTCCAGCGCCGGCCTGGGCAAACGAGCCCGGAGCCATTTGCTGGAGCATGATGATCGCGTTCGGATTATACGGATCCTTGCCCGCAGTTCCCGAAGGACCGGTCGGGGGCAGGTTGTACTGACGGGTGAAGCTGTAACTCAGCCAGTCGCGCGTGATGCCGTGCCAGGCTCCGGCCGTATCTTCATACTCGACACGCATCCATGCGCCCTGACCACCGTTAGGGATGGCAGCGGTGGTGAGTTCTCCCAACAACGGATAGGTAGTCCACGTGGCAAAGCCGGTCGGCGCGACCCAGTTGTTGGTGCCTACGGCCGCCATGCCGTAGTATTCCGTGCCCACGACGGGACCGCCGCCCAGGTTCAGGGCGCCTGCGCTCGCGGCTATCGGATAGCCGGTATTTGGGATGAATTGCACATCGTCAGCATCGAGCGCGCCGAGGCCGCGCTCCGGATGTAGGTCGGCTACGGTGTCGGCGAGCAGAATACGAATCTGCGCCTTGTTATAGAGGCGCGAGCTTCCCAGTGTGCCGGTTGCCGATTCGCCCGGCTGCGGCTTACGGATAATGGCAATCGGATCGGTACAGGGTGGTGGGTTGCTGGTGCAGCTGTGCTGCACGAACGGCAACTGCATGTTCGTCGCTCCGGTGAGCGAGTTGGCAAAATATCCGTTCAGAGTTCCCGACGAAAGACTCGGAAAATTCGTATTTACCGCTCCTGCTTTTCCCGGGTAACCACCGCTCCAGCTGGCATCGCCCGGCACTGTTCCAGCCCCCGGGAGTGCTACGCAATTCGTGCCGGTCGGCGGGAAAGTGTTCAGCGGGCAACCCAGGCTGGCTTTCGAAACGTAGACCGTTCCACCGTATCCGGTGGTGGTCGCGTGACCATTTTCCAGTTGGTCCATCACGATCTGTTGGAAGGCTGCGATCTTGTCATCGAATACCAGGTCACCCCCGGCGGCAAGAAACAGATTCTGATTGGTATGAACGCGTCCGCCAAAGCTGAAATCCGGGCCAGGAAAGTAGCTGCAGTCATAACCGCAAAACACTCCGAACTGAAACACTGGAATAAGAGCGACTTCCACCCGGCGGGTGATGTTGGCCGAAGCTCCGGCCGGGCGGTTGGCGATAACCTGCATCGTCATGGGAATGATTTCAGCGTACAGCCCCTGGTTGGAGCCGGAACTCACCGTGTTCCAGCTGCTGACCGGATTCCCGCTGCCATCGGTGGCATAGGAGATGGTCTCGGTGTAATTCATCCCGCTTACCATGGCCGACGTCGGAGGATGAGTCACGATGGCCTGAATCTGCGCATTGGTGGGGACCATGTACTGTGTGTACAGCGCCGAGAGGTCGGCTGTGAGTTTTTCCATGCCGGACTCTGCGCCATAGAAGGCCAGATTGGCCTCCAGGTCATTCCCACCCATCTTGGATTCGTTGGTGACCATAAACAAAAGGCCAGCGGCCACTCCCGACAGCAGCACAAGAATCAACAGCGCTGCGATCAGCGTGAATCCTCGCGAATTGTTTTTTCCGTGTCCCATTGGTTCGTCTCCCTGCTCTAAGAAAGCAATACCGATGAATGAACGCGCTATTGATAACTATTGCGAAATGCCATATTGCGCGCACTTACCGAAGTCGCCAGATACATGTTCTGGGCCTTATTACCGTTGTTGAACATGCTTTGCCCCATCACCACCATGTTGACCTTCTGAATAAGGTTCGGCGATTCTCCGACACCCAGCGGGTTCGCCTGGTTGGCATCGAGAGCCGACGTGGTGGAGTTATAAGTGTCGAACGCAAACTGCAAGTTGATGATGTTGTCCGCCACCGGCACCGGGCTCAGTCCGTTCACCTGACGCATCAGGCGTGGTGTCTGGCCTGCGGCCGGAACTGTTAGGTAATACGTGACAGCGTAGAGCCGGTAGGCGGTGCCCTGGGTCTGATTTCCAGGGGCCGGCAGCGGGAAAGCATAACCGGCCCCGCCGCTCACCGAATAGACGTTGTTGGTATGGGTCGCCCCGCTCCAGTTCATGTTCAGGGGATCGAGGTTGGCAAAAGTGATCGAAGTCGCGCTTACTCCTGTCGCTTCGCCGACTGCGGTCACACCGTTGGTGCCGTTGATTAGGATCAAGTCTCCCTGCTGGATGCCGCCGGAAGCGTTTGGAGCCGGAGGAGCGGGTGTATAGGAACTGTTCGGCGTCAGGTTGATCTGTGTGCCGTTCGGACCCACCGGGAAAGTGACGTTGTACTCCCACAGGGGGAAGTTGTAGTCGCAGTAAATCACGGTGATGCTGTCATTGATCGCGGGTGCCGGTGCGGCCGGGATAACCGCGCTTCCTTCCACGCCGTTGCTGTAACCCGGAACGATGCCATACATATAGTTGCCCGCCGGATAAGTGGACGTCGGTACGTGGCAGATTCCGCCCTGGTCACAGCCAAACTTCGCGACTGTAGCTCCGCCGCCCGTGGGCAACTGGATTCCGCCCGAAGGCAATCCCGCGCCGGCCATGCTGATGTCTTTCACCATCAGATCGATCGCCGCTCGCATGTTTTGCTGGGTTTCGGCCCGTTGCGTCACCAACATGGTGGAGTTCAAACCCATCTTGAACAGGCTGGCCATTGCCGCCATCACGATGAGGCCCACTGCCATAGAGACCATCAGTTCCAGCAAGGTGAAGCCGTTTCCCGTATTGTGCTTTCGCATCTTCATGTTCCCCATCATGTTTCCCATCGCTTGCCTCAATCCCGTTTGTCTTAATCCCATTGCCTCAGTGGAAGGCCGAAATCAGTGCATTGACCGAGTAGGTCCGCGGAACCGTGGAAGTGCCTGTCGAGTAACTCACCGTTACGACAATCTGCTTCAGATTGGGATCGATCGTGACCCCGTCTGCTTCCAGGACCGTATTGATCTGAATCTGGCGTGTGAAATTACCGAGACTCATGGCTACGTCGTCGGCAGTGCCCAGGATTCCATCGGGACCTGGCAGCTTCAGGCACTCAGGCCCCGCCGGGCATGGTCCGTTGGCGGGGAAGTTGAGATCATCGGCAGTGTTCACGAGTCCGTCAGGACCGGCCGACAGCAATTGGGTTGGTCCGCTGGTGAAGATGCCGCCGCTGGCGATGTTGCCGATCTGCGCAAACGCAATCTGCTGCGCGTTGCGGGCGGTGTAGATGCTCTCCGTCGCTTCCAGCGCCTTCTGGCGAGCGATCAGATTCTCCTGCGCGTTCTGGGTCGCTCCCACTGCCGTCGCGAAAGCGGCAATCAGCGTGAGAATGCCGATACTCATGATCGCAACTGCGATCATGGTTTCGATAATCGTAAAGCCCCGCTGTTGTGAGGAGCGTCTTGCCGATATCTGAGATCCGCGTTGCGTCATTGTTGCACCCACGTGTTGATTCCACCCTGTTTGTAAAGCCGCCAACCCCGCACTCTGCCGGTCGTACCGAACACATCGATGGCCCGCGAACTGTACATGTCGCCGGGACGAGTGAGGTAGAGAACTCCGCTGTTGTAATTTCCGAGCGTGTCCTGTGACGAACCATCAGGCATGAACATGACGTAGTTCTGGCTGCCCAGCCCCATGCCTTGATCAAAGTCGATGGCGGTACCGCCGGTGCCGAAGGTATCCGGCCCGGACGCGGGGAATCCCGCTTGCACCGCGAACTGAATATCGGGAGGCAGGGTATACGTAGCCACCGTTACCGGAGCCGGCGAAACCGGCACACCGACTCCCCAATACTGCACTGTGATCGTCCCGGGTGCCGTGAAAGTGATGATGTAGCGCTTGCTCTGCGTGATGGACTGATTTCTGTAGTTGCGAATCACCGACAGGGCCGTGTCGTACGCGGCATCCACATGGTTCTCTTTGAACAAAGGCATCAGAGCCATGAAGGTCACGGCCGCCATGGTCAGACCGATGGCGATGACGATCATCAACTCCAGCAACGAGAACCCACGGTGTTTCCCCGATCTGGCAAGTCTCGCTGTGACAAGTGTCGACGTCATAATTCTCGTTGTCATAAGTCTAGAAATCTCTTTTCGTTGGAGGCAGGGCTAACCTGTGGAACGCGCCCTGGCTCCATCAACACTCGCAATTCGAGCACGGGGGAGGACCGTTCTACATTCCTCCCGCAGATAACGGAGAGGCCGCGCGATCCGTGAATCGCGTCAATGTTCATCCTAGGAAGGGGTTAAGGGGGCGTCAAAGCACGACAGTCCAATGCTTTGGCATTGGCCTTTTGTTCTTGAGGTGGTTACGGGTGTCACTGGATTGAAAGCGCTTCACTTAGAAGCGCTTCATCCAACGCCCTATGACCCCGGTAACTTGTCCCCGGAACTGGCGGAACCTACGATGTCGGTAAGTATGACTCTATCTGCTCTGCTGGTGTGCATGGATGAGGGGGCGGCCCAAGTCTTGCGCCGGGTCTGCGAAGAACTCGGCATCAAGGTCGAATCCTGTCCGGACTTCTCTCGCGCTTCCATCCGTCTCGCGCAAGACCGCTTCGACGTGGTAATCGTCGACGGTGAGTCCAATTCCGATGTGATCGCCCTGCTGCGCGACACCCGCATGTCGCGCATGAATGACGCGACCCTGGCAGTCGCGGTCGTTGCCGGCCAGGAAAGTATTCGCGAAATGTTCTCGCTGGGAGTTAATTTCGCGCTATACAAGCCGGTAGCCTATGACCGGGCGTTGAGCAGCTTGCGCGCCGCGCGCGCGGTGATGCGCAAAGAAAAACGAAAGCGTGGGCGCGCTTCCGTTCATACTCACGCCACCGTTGACTACGCTAATGTCCAACAGGAGAAAGCCACGCTGATTAACCTGGCGGAAGATGGCATGTCGGTATTGTTCGGCAAGAAACTGCCACCGACCAGTAAAGTCTATTTTCAATTCCGCTTGCCGGGGCAAGTGTCCGCTGTGCGGCTCTCCGGACAGGTCATCTGGCAGGACTGGAACGGCCGCGCTGGCGTCAGCTTTGTTGACGTGCCGAAGTCGTCGCGCCGGTTGCTGACCGAATTTCTCGACGCCACATTGCCCCGCGAAGCGCAACCCGAGCAACTTCCCGACGTGACGGTGGACGTGGAAGAGTCGATGCAGCAACTGGCAACCGTGTCTGTCTCCGAACAGACCCACGGCGACCGCGGCAGGGAAGATCGGGGCACGGAGACTGAGGCCGCCGAAAATCGCGGGGGTGAAAAGCGAAGGAATGAACAGCGCACGCATGCAGCCCGCGAGGCTGTGGCAAACCCCGCGCCCGAAAACCGGTCCGATCCTGACAACCGGCGCGGCCAAACCCGGTACTCCTGCCGCCTCGGTGCCGAGGTATACCACACCGGAAACTCCGTTCCCAATCGCTGCTGCCTGACTGACTTGAGTTCTGGCGGATGCTACCTTGAGGTACCATTGCCATTCCCGACCGGCTCAACGGTCGAGATCCTGGTTCGGACTCACGAAATGAAATTGCGCTTGCGTGGGACGGTGCAGGCCTCTCATCCCGGCTTTGGTATGGGCATAGCCTTCGAACTGAAAACTAAAGAAGAACTTGCGAACGTGAAGCAGTTGACCGATTTTGTCGCCTCAACGACAGAACCCTCCAACTAAGCCCGATCCTGCCGCAAAGAACGCTTCAAAATGAGCGACACGCCGTGGGATTGCCCCAGCGGCGTGCTCGCGCCAGTCAGGAAAATAACATCATTCTTTCACTTGTGCGGACAACAGGGGGGTATGAACGAAAATGAAATCGATGGACAAAATGGCAGACTACCAGTCCGGGCGGCCTTTCAAGAATCCGAGTTTCTTTCCGATGACCGCCAGTAACAGAATAACGACAGACATCACGATGAATCCGCTACCCGAATCAGGCACGTGCGACGGCGTTTTTGGTCGCGGCGACGCTACCGGCTTCATAGGAATTCCAGCTACATACATAAACTTCCTCCCACAATGAACAATCAATTATTGCGTGGGGGGACTTGCAACGGAATGGCACCGAGGCGGTAGATCCCGCACGAACGTGTGCCCGGTGGTAATTAGAGACGGTAACGTGGAAGTGAAACACTCAGTGCAGGGGCGGCTTTAGCGGACAGCAGTTTCTCCCGCGACCGCCTGCTTGAAGTAATCGAGCGACTGGCGCAGGCCTTTTTCCAGGCCGATCTTCGGTTCCCATCCGAGCAACTGCCGCGCCTTTGTGATGTCGGGCTGACGCTGCTTTGGGTCATCCTGGGGCAGTGGTTGATGAATGATCTGGCTCTTCGATCCAGTGACTTTCAATACCATCTGGGCGCATTCGAGAATGGTGAACTCATTCGGATTGCCGATGTTCACCGGCAGGTGCTCGTCCGATTTAGAAAGACGCAGGAATCCGTCGATTTCGTCGCTCACGTAGCAGAAGCTGCGCGTCTGATTACCCTCTCCATATACGGCGAGCGCTTCGCCGAGGAGGGCTTGCTTCATGAAGTTCGAAACCACACGGCCGTCATTCAACTGCAAGCGCGGGCCGTAGGTGTTAAAGATGCGCACGATGCGGGTGTCGACCTTGTGATAGCGGTGATAAGCCATGGTTACGGCTTCGGTGAAGCGTTTGGCCTCGTCGTAAACCGAACGCGGCCCGATGGGGTTTACGTGTCCCCAGTACGTCTCTTTTTGCGGATGCTCGAGCGGATCGCCGTAGCACTCCGACGTCGATGACACCAGATACTTCGCGCCGTATTTGTGCGCGACGTCGAGGGCGTGAAATGTTCCCAGTGAACCAACCTTCAGCGTAGGAATGCCGTGAATAGTGTAGTCGACCGGACTTGCCGGGCTGGCAAAGTGAAATACATAGTCCACCTTGCCGACGTCAAATGGATCGCAGATGTCCCGCTCAACAAACTCGAAGCGTGATTCGTTTTTCAGATGCGCGAGGTTGGCGCGACGGCCGGTGAGCAGGTTGTCGACGACAACCACGCTCCAGCCTTCGGACAGCAGAGCATCGCAAAGATGCGATCCCAGAAAACCGGCGCCTCCAGTGACAACCGCACGCTTCTGGCTCATGCTTTCTTGCCGTTCCGCAACATCGCGGCGGGGACGCCGTCGGGAAGACAGGCTGCGCGCCCTACGCTGTAATACGTGAACCCCTGTGCCGCCATGGTTTCAGGGTCATACAGATTGCGGCCGTCGATCACAATCGGATACTTAAGTTCCTCGCGCAAACGACGCAGATCGAGGTTCGCGAATTCTTCCCACTCCGTCAGGATCAGCAGCGCATCGGCGCCATGAGCGGCTTCATAAGCCGAGTTGGCGAACTTAAGCGGTGAGGTCATCAATTCCTTGGTGCGATCCATGGCAGCCGGATCGTAGGCTGTGATCCTGCAGCCTTCCTGCAGCAGAGCCTGTACCAGAAAGATCGCGGGCGACTCGCGGATGTCGTCGGTGCCTCCCTTAAAGGCAAGTCCGAGGACGCCGAGATTTTTGCCGCGCAACGTCCACAGTGCGCTGCGAATTTTTCGCAGGAAGCGCTGGCGCTGATCTTCGTTGATACTCATCACTTCATCGAGCAATCGGAAGTCGTATCCAGATTCGCGGGCCACGGCACGAAAAGCCATAACGTCCTTCGGGAAGCACGATCCACCGTAACCGATGCCAGGGTTCAGGAAGCGCGGGCCGATCCGCGAATCCGTGCCTACGCCGTGAACCACCTGATTGACATCCGCACCCACGGACTCGCAAACCGAAGCCACCGCATTAATGAAAGAGATCTTCATGGCGAGGAAAGCATTCGAGGCGTGCTTGATCAGTTCCGCGCTCTTGGTGCTGGTCACGATAATCGGCGCCGGAATCGAAACTCGATCGGGCTGCGGAATTGCGTCACTGCGTTCGTAGTAGCTTCCGTCGGTCATAGGCGCATAGACCTCGCGCAATACCTGAGCCGAGCGTTCCGTATCGCAGCCGATCACGATGCGGTCGGGAAAGAGAAAATCGGTGACCGCCGTGCCTTCGCGCAGGAACTCCGGATTCGACGCGATGTCGAACATCTCCGGGTCTGTGCCATTGCGCAGAATGATCTTGCGCACCCAGTCGCTGGTGTAGACGGGGACTGTGCTTTTCTCGACGATAACTTTGTAACCGTTGATGCCCCCGGAAATCTCGCGCGCCACAGTTTCCACGTAAGACAAATCGGCTTCGCCGCTCTCGGTCGGCGGCGTGCCGACTGCCACAAAGATAATCGAACTCAGGCGAACGGCTTCCTGCAGGTCGTCAGAAAAAGTCAGCCGCTGCCCGCGGTGCTTGCTGAGCAGTTCCGGCAGAAAATTCTCGTGAATCGGAACTTGCCCGTTCTTCAACGCGGACAATTTGCGCTGGTCATTATCGACCAGAATCACGTTATGACCGAGATCGGCAAAGCATGCTCCTGCCACCAGCCCAACGTATCCGGAACCTACAACCGCGATCTGCATGTTCTCACTCCCGTGATTTCGCGCCAGAGATAGAGTACGGCGAAACGGCTTTAGTTTGAAACGTTTATGTGAGGGGGAACTCCAGGGGAGAACCAGAAAATTAACGTCTGAAACCGATCTTACCCCAATCTTTCAAAATTCTAACAGGAGAAAATTATCGGCGGGAGGAGATGAAATTCTCTACCACTCGTGGGCCGGGTTGCAAGTTTTTTCTACCCGTTTCGGGAACAGCCACCAGTTGCGGCGGATCAGTCTCCATGATCTCGATCGATTCCGCAATATGGCCGGAAAGTCGTATTGACAATGCAAGGTTTTAGGGGGAAACTCCGCTAGAGGCGCTCAAGCTCTTGCGCCTTGTGTTGTCCTTTATGCGGCAGCATTTGAGGTCCGAACCAGATCCTTCGAATCCTCTTTTTTCCCCCACGGAGGTGCTCCGGACGCAGCCGGACGAAGTCGGTTCCGAAACCGACTTAGCCACCCTCGCTGCCCGCTTTTCCGCCCACGGCGGGGGAAATCTTTCACCCGAACTCTCCACCGATTTGGCTCTGGAAGTTGTGCTGAACGAAATCGTGGAGCAAGCCTGCCTGGCTACGGGCGCGACGGGTGCAGCCATTGTCCTGCGGCGCGGGGATGAAATGGTGTGTCGAGCGAGCAGCGGCGCGACCGCCCCCGACCTGGGCTCTCGACTCGATCCATCGTCGGGAATTTCCGGGCAGTGCATCAAGACGTTTCTCACGAAGCGCTGCAATGATGTGCTCACCGATCCGCACGCCGACTTGGAAGCTTCGTACCGGCTCGGAATACGTTCGGTCCTGGTAATGCCTCTGCTGCGCGGGGACAAGCTGCTGGGAGTTTTTGAACTCTTTTCTTCGCGGCCCTCCGCATTCGGAGAGCGCGATGAACGCACGCTCGAGGCGCTGGTCACGCGCACGCTGGCCAACCTTAACCGCGCTTCTCAACCTCTGATTTCTCAACCTCTGATAAGAATGGTTGAGCCGGCTCCCCCTGCTTCTGATACTGCTGCTATTCAGACCGCCGAGATTCGTGCGGGGAGCGAGGATGATATGACGAAAGATGCGGCCACGCTGCCGCGAGGCGGAACTGATTTCCTGACATTGATGTTGGGAGCGGCGGTTGTAGTTTGCGCAGTGACGCTGGGAGTACTGGTGGGACGGCACTTTGGGTTCCACCGAACGGTCGAGCGCGTGCGCTCCAATCCCGCGTCGGCATCCGTCAATAACACGAACACGCCGGCTGCAATGGCCGCATCGAATATCTCGCCGGCGGGCAGTTTGTCTGATTCTGTGATTATTTCCGGTAAACAAGGTCCAGCCGAAGCTCAGCAGACCGATGGGCTCGCAAAAACTGCGCAGGACGCGCCTGCGCCCGGAGGATTGCAGGTCTACGAAAACGGCAAAGAGATATTTCACTTGCCGCCGGGGAAACCTCAGCCCAGGCAACTTCACACTGCGGCGTCTCAGGCTCGGCATGGTCAAACGGAACATACTCAGGTTGTGCATCTTCCCGTTGCGCAAATTCCTGCTGACGAATCGACCGCGAAGCAAGTTCCGCCGGTTCAGCGTGCCGCAGCCATCGAACCGGCCGTCATCGTTCCCGAAAATGTTATGGAACTGAGTCCCCCGGATGCGGAGGAAAGCCTGCTCAATCGCGTAGAGCCGGACTATCCCGAGGCGGCACGCCAGAAAAATATCCAGGGTGAAGTGGTGCTCGAGGTCCGTATCGGAACTGATGGCACAGTCGAGGGAGTCGAAGTCCTAAGCGGGCCCCGTGAACTGGTTCAGGCTTCCGCTGATGCCGTGAAACAGTGGCGGTTCAAGCCGCGAATGCGGGACGGACAAGCAGTTCGCATGCAAACCAGAGTCGCATTGAGCTTCCGCCTGCCCGGCTAAGTTGCGAACGCGCTACGGACCTGCGCGAGAATTTCGGCGGAGAAATTAAGGGTTACCACAGAAAAAAAGACTGTTGAGCCGCGACTTGTGTAGCGTACGAGTTTGCGCATACTACTCCGCTTTCGCGCATCCAGCTGACGCGAATCTCAACAGTCCCCGACCTGCTTGCCGCTGGGCAACACGGGTTTACACAATTCTTTATTTATCGTATTGCAGAGCCTGGTTAAGATGCTCCAGAGCCTTGTCGATGGAATCAACCGCTGCCTTCTTGTGGCCGCCGAAGTCGTTTGCAGCTTTTTGCTGCAAAATCTCTCGAGCCTCGCGCAGTTTGTCCATCGCGGCATGAATCTCCGGATGCTTTTCCTGGGGCGCGGGTGAGGCCGCGGGTGCGGTTACTTTCGGCGGTGTCCCGGCGAAAGTCGACATCGGCATAGCCATAGCCATAGCGGCGGACATTGCAAGAATCTTCACTAGTCTGCTCATTACGTTACTGCCTCCAATAGTGTTTTCAACGCTTTGCCAAACAACGGCCTGGCAACGCTATCACAGTCCCCGGATACCCTGCTGAGTGGGAATCCGGCCGAAAATTCGTTTGACATCCCGGTGACCTACCCATACGATACAGCGAGTATTCGGTAGCCCCCAGCTCTTCCCCCAAATCATTAACTGCCGTGCGGTGGTTCCCAGTCGTTCTAATTTTTCATGAGTTTCATGAAGAGGACTTCTCTGTCTATGCTGCGTCGTATCCCTGTTCTGTTCGCTTGCCTTTCGTTTCTTAGTTTGCTGGCGTTTGGCGTGAACCCGCCGCCTACGCTTACTGCAGTTTCTCCCGCGATCGGTTCCACCGCTGGTGGCACGACGGTCACCCTGACGGGAGCGAATTTCCAGATCGGAGCGGTAGTGATGTTTGGCGGCACGGCCGCGACCAACGTTGCCGTCACCAGCAGCACGACGATCACGGTGACTACTCCGGCTAACACGACCGCCGCCTCAGTGGCCGTTACCGTGGTGAATCCCGATAGTCAAACCTCTGCGGTGATGCCGTTGGCCAATCCAGGATTCGAGTCCGGTATCACGGGCTGGCAACCTGCAGGGACCGGCAGTTCCACCGTCGTGAGCAATGCGGCGCAAGCACATAGCGGGCAGAATCTTGTTCAACTCGTTTCTCCCGTGGGTGGCGATCATCCTTACCTGAGCGGCATTCTTTCGACCGGCAATTCCACGTACCTGCCGGTAAGTCCTGGAGACGTGATCTCATTTGGCGGCTGGGCAGCTCGCGTCACGGGCGATGGGACCGTGCATTGGGTGCTTCAGGTTACCGATGTCAACAAACTGAATCCAGTGTACTCAACCACGGCCAACGTAACGTCTGGCGCGTGGACTTATTATCAGAACACCTACACCGTCCCAAGCACGGGCCGCTTCGTGCGTTTTTACGCAGAAGTATTTGGCAACTCGATTTCGGCAACCGCACGCTTCGATGATGCGATCTGTGTTTATGCATCGAAGAGCACGTTGTTTACTTATCAGGCTTCGCCCGTGCTCAGCTGGATTGGACCGAACTCCGGCCCCGCCAAGATCGCGACGCCAGTGACCATCTCTGGATCAAACTTCACGGTCGGTGCCACCGTGACCTTCGGCGGAGTGAAAGCAACCGGCATTACCGTGGTCAACAGCACGACCATCACGGCAAACACCCCTGCGAGCGCCGCGGGTTCCGCCAATGTCGTGGTGACCAGCAAGAGCGGAGTAGCGAGCACTCCCGCAATTGCGTATACATTCAATCCACCACCGTCGTTGAGTTCCGTTTCGCCGTCGTCGGGTCCGCTGATGGGCGGAGCGAGCGTCGTTGTCTCTGGAACCAATTTTCTTCCCGGTGCGAAACTCACGCTAGGCGGTGTGCCGGCGACGAATATTTCCACCACGCCAGGATCAATCACCGCGAACCCGCCGCCGCACTCCGCCGGTTTTGTGGATGTCGTTGTGACCAATCCAGATAGACAATCTGTAACCGCGTCCGGGGGCTACTCATATCAGCAAGCTGCCCCGGCCCTTTCGGCCATTACTCCGGCTTCGGGATCGGTGAAGGGTGGAACTGTAGTTGTGCTGAACGGAACGAATTTCCTGCCCGGTCCAAGCGTAACGTTCGGTGGAGTCGCAGCCAGGGTCACTGCTGCAAGTACCACCTCGATCACCGTTTCGGCTCCAGCTAACGCAACGCAGGGAGCCGTGAGCGTCACGGTCACTAACTCGGACGGTCAAGCCGGTTCGCTGAGCGAAGGTTATGACTATGTTGCTGCCGGACCGAAGCCAGGTGTGAGTTCGCTCAATTCTGCATCCGGCTCGACTTCAGGTGGTGCGGTCGTGACCATCGGCGGCTCCAACTTCGTCATGGGCGCTACCGTGGTGTTCGGGGGCGCGCCGGCGACGAACGTAACAGTTGCCAGCAGCACTTCGATTACTGCCACTACCCCTCCGCATGCGTCTGGACCAGTGAACGTTACGGTCACCAATCCTGACGGACAGTCGGCAATGCTCCAGGGCGCAATCGCGCTCCTTCCGAATCCAAGCTTTGAAATCGCACCCGCCTGGAAGTTTGTCGGCAGCGGCAGTGTCACGTTAATGAACGATCCGGCCAACGCAGAGGATGGAAGCAACTACGCCCTGGTCACTTCGAACCCAGGAGGGCCGGCTACCATCTACGCGACCGACAGTTCCGGTAGCAACGAGTATTTCCCCGTCACAACGGGCGATGTCATCACCTATGGCGGTGGCGCCTATCGCTTGTCCGGAGATGGCTCCGCCAACTACACCCTGGTCGTCACCGACTCGAATAAGAATGTTCTGACCACGTGGCGGACCATCCCGAACAACGCCACTACTTCGGCATGGACAAACATGCAGGGGACCTACACTATCCCCTCGGGCGCAGCTTATATCCGGTTGGGCGCGCAGATTCGCAGCAACACAGTCACGACGCAGGTTCGCTTTGATCAGACCACGTTCGAGCGCGTGCCCGCTGGCGGGGGATATACCTACGTTGGCCCCGACTCTCCTGGAGTCTTCACTTACCACTACGACAACCTGCGCAGTGGCGTGAATTCGAGCGAAACTGCGTTGACTCCCGCCAACGTGACTCAGCAAACTTTTGGCAAGAAGTTTACTTATCCTGTGGATGGCTGGATTGACGGCCAGCCGCTCTACGTCGCCAATGTGAACGTCGGCGGCAGTGTCCACAATGTCGTGTATGTGACCACAGAACACGACAGCGTGTACGCGTTTGACGCGGATGGCCTCGTGAGTAGTCCATTGTGGCAGACCAGCTTCGTCAACCCGAGCGCGGGTGTGACCACAATTCCCACCGGCGATCTGGTCATGGGTGGATTCAAGCAGCCAGAGTTTGGGATTATGGCGACTCCGGTGATTGACCCCGTCGCCGGAACCATCTATGTGCTGGCTCGAACTCTGGAAAATGGCCAGTATCTGCAACGCCTCCACGCTTTGGACATCACGACCGGGGCCGAGCGCGCTAACAGCCCGGTACCGGTGCAGGCTTCCGTTCCCGGAACCGGTGCGGGAAGCATGAATGGTGTTTTGTCGTACGACGGCTATGCCCAGAATGTTCGTCCAGCCCTGACGCTGGTGAATGGAACCGTTTTTATCGCCGCCGCTTCGCTGGAAGATCTGTACAACTATCACGGCTGGGTGTTCGGTTATGACGCACAGACTCTGGAGTTGGTCGGGGCATTCTGCGCCACGCCGGATGGCATTATGGGCGGCATCTGGCAGAGCGGAGCCGGATTAGGCGCAGACGCCGCCGGCAATCTGTATTTCGAGACGGGCAACGGGACCTTCGATGCCAACCTTGGTGGCCAGGACTACGGCGACAGCATTGTGAAGTTGCAACTGAGTTCCGCCGGACTAAATCCAGTGGACTACTTCACCCCCTACAATCAAGCTGCTCTATCGGCCGCGGATCTGGATATGTCTTCTGGAGCTGCGCTGTTGCTGCCTGATCAGCCTGGGCCGCACGTTCATGAACTTATCGGCGGCGGAAAGCAGGGAACCATTTACGTGATCGACCGCGATGCCATGGGCGGCTTCAATGCCGCGGGCGATACTCAGATTGTGCAGGCGATTCCGGGTGCTATCACGCCGACCGCCGGCAAGGCAAATGGAGGACTATGGAATGTTCCAATGTACTGGAACAATCTCGTCTACCTCATCGGACGCAACGATGTGATGAAGGCATTCGCCTTGCAAAATGGGACTCTGGTTGGCCCGATCTTTAAGGGCAATACGACACTGTTCGTCACCGACACGGTAATTTCTTCCAACGGGACAAACAACGGGATTCTCTGGGTATCGCAGGGCGATATCAACGAACTCCATGCCTTCGATCCCTTCGACCTGACACACGAGTACTACAACACGAACCAGGCGGGGACGCGCGATGTCCCTTTGGCAATTAGCCGATGGATGGCTCCCGTAGTGGTGAACGGGAAAGTGTACGTCGGGTGCAAGGGCGAACTGGACGTGTACGGATTGTTCTAGAAACTGTTCTTAGAGGCATTCGCCCGGACCCCCGTCGGACTGTCTTGGATTGACAAGTGATTGATCTGGCACAATTGGGCTTTGACATTGGGCGGTTGAGTTCCTAAAATGCCAGCGGAGTTCCCCCCTGAAATCTTTACGGGCCCCGTTTTCTGTAAGGAGCGGCCTTGGTTCAGTTGCAGAGATGTTCTTCGCTGCGCGGATGGCGAATTCTATTTATCGCATTGATCTGCGTTCTTAGCTTGAGCTCGCGCTCGGCGGCGCAGAATCCTGCGCCAACACTCACCTCCATCTCTCCTGCATCCGGTCCCGTCACCGGCGGAACTTCGGTGACGCTCTCGGGCTCCAATTTCCTGACCGGAGCGACCGTTACCTTCGGAACCATTCCATCGACTTTCGTTGCAGTCGTGAATAGCAGCACGATCACGGCGACTAGTCCTGCCGCTGCGGCCGGCATTGTGAACGTGACGGTCACGAATCCAGACGGACAGAGCGCGACGCTGTACGGCGTGGTGCTACCTCTGGCTAATGCGGGATTCGAATCTGGCGGGAGCGGCTGGACGTTCAGCGGCACCGGCTCAGCGGCAGTAGTTAACAACTCTGCTCAGGCGCATACCGGCAACGACTTTGCACAGTTGAATTCACCCGCTTCAGGAAAGCACCCGATGTTCGTTGCGATTCTGGGAAGCGGCAACTCCCAATACCTGCCGGTGAATCCAGGAGATGTCATCACATTCGGCGGTTGGACCTCGCGCGTCTCCGGCGATGGCACGGCACACTGGGTTCTGGTGGTGGTCGACGCGAACAAGGCGAATCCCGTTTACATCTCCACTCCCAATGTGAGTACCAGCACATGGACTCTGGCGCAGAAAAATTACACGATCCCAAGCACCGGCGCGTTCATACGCTTCGAGACCGAAATCTTCAGCAACACAGTGCCGGCCGTCGCCAACTTTGATGATGCGATTCTCGTGCGCACGGTGCTGGGCGGCGGATTTACTTATCTGAACGGCGTGAACCTGGACTGGATTGGTCCGAGTTCAGGTCCGGCTAACCTGGCTAACCCCGTTTCCATCACGGGAACAAGCTTCACAGCGGGATCGATCGTGACGTTCGCCGGAGTTCAGGCCACAAATGTGACGGTCGTTAACACCACTTCGATCACGGCCACGACTCCGGCGCTGCCTCCCGGACCGGCCGCGGTCGTGGTGACGAGCCTGAGCGGGCAGGTCAGCACGCCGGTATTGACTTATGTTTTTAATCCTCCTCCATCGATCACCGCCGTCGCGCCCGCGACTGGATCACTATCCGGTGGGACGAGCCTCAGCATCACGGGCGCGAACTTTCTTCCGGGCGCACACGTGACTGTAGGTGGATTGCCCGGGAGCAACATCGTGGTGACCGGGAGCGCGATTACAGCGACTACCGCGTCGCATGCGGCCGGAGCGGCGGACGTCGTCGTCACTAATCCCGACGGGCAGTCTTCCATTGCGCCAGGGGCTTATACGTTTCTGCAACCTCCGCCCATGATTACGGCGTTCGCTCCGGTTTCAGGTTCGAGCAATGGCGGAAATACCGTGGTGATCTCGGGTGCGAACTTTCTGCCCAGTCCGGTGGTCAACTTTGCAGGTGTTCCCGCGATGGTGACAGCGTCGACTTCCACGTCGATCACGGTGCTCACACCCGGGGAATCTCCGGGCGCGGCGACTGTGAGCGTCACTAACTCTGACGGACAGTCCGGCAACGCCGGTGCGGGATTCAATTACGTTTCACCCACGGCGGCTCCTACGCTGAGTTCGATCAGTTCCTTGAGCGGGTCCACTGCGGGCGGAGCGTCCATTACACTCACCGGCACGAACTTTGTCGCGGGCGCAGGTGTGACCTTCGGGGGAATGGCGGCGTCCAACGTGTCAGTGGTGAACAGTGGCACGATCACCGCCTCGACGCCTCCACATTCTGTGGGAGAGGTCAACGTCACCGTGACCAATCCCGATGGCCAGTCAGCTTCACTGTCGGGGTCCATTTCGCTTTTACTCAATCCCAGCTTCGAATCGGGATCGACTGACTGGCTCCTCGGCACCGGCAGCGGCAGTGTGGTCAATGATCCAACCAATGCCGTGGATGGCAGCCAGTATCTACTTCTGACTTCGAATGCAGGCAGCACCGCGAGATATTTCGCCACCGATGCTTCGGGCACGAACGAATACTTCCCGGTCGCGCCCGGAGACGTGATCACATTCGGTGGCAGCGTTTACCGGCTGATGGGCGATGGCTCGGCCCGTTTCAAGATCGTGACCGCCGACGCCAAGAAAAACGTCAAGACAACCGTGTTCACCACGCCGCCGAATGCCGCCAATCCGATTTGGGGCAGTCTCTTCGGAACCTACACCGTTCCGCCTGGAACTGCGTTCGTTCAGTTCGCGGCGCAGATTGACAGCAACACAGTAACGGCGCAGGCGCGCTTCGACGCAGCGGTCTTGCAGCGCTCCCCGGCAGGCGGCGGATATACCTACAGCGGGCCGAATGTGCAGGGAATCTACACGCATCACTATGACAATCTGCGTACCGGACAAAATACGGCAGAAACTATTCTTACTCCAGCGAACGTGAACAAGGCCACGTTCGGCAAGAAATTCGCTCTCCCGGTAGACGGCTGGATTCACGCGCAACCACTCTACGTGGCCAATGTAACCGTCGGTGGTGCCGCCCACAATGTGGTGTACGTCGCGACTGAGCACGACAGCGTCTATGCCTTTGATGCCGATGGCCGGGTGACCGCGCCGCTGTGGCAGGCGAGCTTCATCAATCCCGGTGCTGGAATCACGACAGTGCCGTCCAGCGACGTGGGAAATAGCGCGATTGGGCAGCCCGAGTTCGGCATTATGGCCACGCCGGTGATCGATCCGGTCGCAGGCACTATTTTTGTGTTGGCGCGATCCAAAGAGAATGGAGTGTACTTCCAGCGGCTGCATGCTCTGGACATCACGAGCGGACTCGAGCGCTCCGGCAGTCCGGTCACGATCCAGGTTTCGGTCACCGGCACCGGTCTGGGCTCCATAGGTTCGCAACTGGCATACGATCCGCTACGCCAGAATGCTCGGCCCGGCATGCTGTTGTCCAACGGGATTGTTTACTTCGCCGCCGCCTCTCTGGAAGATATCGATCCCTATCACGGTTGGATCGTCGGCTATAACTCGCAGACTTTGGCTCTGGCCGGAGTTTTCAATTCGACTCCCAACGGCACCAGAGGTGGAATCTGGCAATCGGGCAGCGGCATCGCAGCCGACAGTCTCGGCAATCTCTACGTGCAGACCGGCAATGGGAGCTTCGACGCAACCCAGGGTGGCCAGGATTACAGCGACAGTATTGTGAAAGTACAGCAGACCTCCGCTGGACCGAACGGCGGCGGTTTGAATTTGGTGGATTCCTTCACGCCCTACAACCAGGCAGCGCTATCAGCCGGGAACCTGGACCTGGCGTCGGGGGGCGTTCTGCTTCTTCCCGATCAGCCCGGAGCGCACCCTCACGAGCTGATTGGCGGTGGCAAACAGGGAACTCTCTACGTTGTGGATCGCGATGCCATGGGGGGCTTCAACGCCTCCGGCGATACGCAGATTGTGCAGGCTCTGCAAGGCGCTTTGCCGGCGACGACGCAAACTGTCGATGCCGGCCTGTGGAGCACGCCCACGTACTGGAACAATCGCGTCTATTTCACCGGACGCCGCGACGTGATCAAGTTGTTCACCCTGCAGAACGGCCAGTTGGTGGGACCGGTTTCAGAGGGGAAGACTGCAATGACCTTCATGTCGTCGGTCGTTTCCTCCAACGGCACCTCCAACGGCATCCTGTGGGTTCTGCAGAACGATGCCGGTAACGCTCTGCACGCGTTCGATACCGACGATCTCACACGCGAGTACTACAACACGAATCAGTCCGGAACGCGCGACGTTCCCGGAGGAACAACCAGATTCTCCGTTCCGCTGGTGGTGAATGGAAGCGTGTATGTAGGTACACAGATTGAGCTGGATGTGTACGGCCTGTTTCCCCAACCTCAGCAGCAGCTCGTGCTGCAATCGATCAGCCTTACGCCGGGTAATGATTCGATCCTCACCGCTGTGACTCTGCCTCTGACAGCCACCGGCACTTACAGCGACAGCAGCACGCAGAATCTGACGACGAAAGTAGCCTGGGCATCGACCAATACGGCGGCCGCCAGCGTGAGTGCTCAAGGCGTGGTTACGGGTGTCGCTCCGGGAAGCACCACCGTGAGCGCCACGTCGGGATCCGTCGTTGGCTCAACCGGAGTCACGGTGAGCGCGCCCGTCTTGGTCTCGATCATGGTGTCACCGCCGTCTGCGACCATTTCAATTGGGGGAATGCAGCAGTTCAACGCGACCGGCAACTACAGCGATGGGAGCATGCAGAACCTGACCAGTGTCGTGACCTGGATTTCGTCCGCTCCGGGTGTAGCCAGTATCTCCGCCACGGGAGTTGCGACCGGAGCGAGTGCCGGATCCGATGGTGTTACCGCCACGTCAGGTTCTATCAGTGGCTCGGCCAGCCTCGGTGTCGGACAAGCCGTTCTGGTGTCGATCGCGATTTCGCCAGTGAGTTCTTCGATTCCCTTGAGCGGAACGCAACAACTAACAGCGACTGGCACTTATTCCGACAACAGCACGCAGGATCTAACCGCTTCGGCGGCATGGACCGTCGCCAATGGTGCCGTCGTCACCGTGAACGCTCAGGGCGTGGCCACCGGCGTTGGCATCGGCAACACGGGAGTGAGTGTCGCATCCGGCGGAGTCGGCGGTTCGGCTGCGGTTGCTGTGGTTCTTGGGCAGATTCCACAATCTTTCTTCGGAATTCATTTCGGTACACCATCCAATACCGTGACCGTGCCCTACGGACGATGCCGCATCTGGGATGTCAAAGGCACCTACTGGAGCAGTATCGAGACTTCTCCGGGAGTATTCAACTTCGCGTCACTGGATGCGGCGCTCGCAGCCGCCAAACAAGCCGGCATCAACGACGGCTGCATATTTACCTGGGGATCTACACCACAGTGGGCATCCTCGAACCCGACGGACGCGACCTGCGACTACGGTCCCGGTGGTTGCTGGCCGCCGACCGATCTGGCGTTTGACGGGACCGGCACCGACCAGATGGTAATCACGGCGATTACCGCCATTGCTTCTCACGTCAACGATCCCAATTATCTACTGACCCACGCGCACATCCTGTATTGGGAGCCCTGGAATGAGCCCTATCGGAGTGTTGCTATCAGCGGGACTGTGTGCAGCCCAACCCATCTTTGCAGCTTTAATGGGAGCTACGCTCAACTGGTTCGTTTAGCCGAGGATTTCCGCACGACGATCAAGAGTATCGACCCGACGGCTCTGATCCTCACTCCATCGGGCAATGCTTATTTTCAGGTCGAGGGGCGTCTGGTCGTGGCGAACTTCTTGAACTGCTCCAACAAGCCGCTGGCTGGATCCGGGTGTACGACCGGAACCAGGGGCAGTGATGCCGTGGACGTCATCAATACGCACTGTTATGTCTGGAGCCAAAATCCGGATGATGTCGTCGGCTACATCCAGTCCATGAAAGCCCTGCTCAGCCCGGTTGACGCGAGCAAACCATTTTTTTGTGACGAAGGCGGCTGGGGAACCAACAGCACCACTCCTGACCCTGACCTGCAGGCGGGATTCGTAGCCCGCTGGTTCGTAGACATCCTTAGCCAGCAGGCCACAACTGCGCTGTGGTACGCATGGGATAACCCGGGATGGGGGACGATGTGGGTTCCGTTAGGCAAGAACGGCTGCATGCAGAGTTCCGGCTGCCTCACCAGCACTGGTGTTGCTTACCAACAGGCGAACTCATGGATGGCGGGAGCGACTCTGGGCAGTTGCACGGTCAGCGGATCGGTGACGACGTGTCCGTTGAGCCGCGCCGGCGGCTTCCAGGCCGAAATGGTTTGGGTCAACACGACATTGGCGAGCTGTTCCGGACAAACCAGCGCCGAGGTTTGCGGGTCGACACCGTATCCGGTTCCTTCGCAGTACATCACGAAATGTGATGTCGCTGGAGTCTGCCAGCCCGCCCAGGCCGTCGAGACCATCGGGGCCAAGCCCCTGCTGCTGCAAAACCAGTAAAAACGCGAATAACGCACCGGTGCCGACGAAGCTGCTCCTCCACACCATGGTAAGCGGCGTGGTCTGCATTCAGCGCCAGACAACTACTTTTCCTCAAAGCGCATCTTTCCCCCGTTCGCCGGGTTGATGATGTTTGACCCGGCTTGAGACTGGCGTCGCTCAGAATTGCCAGAAATCAGTGCTGCTAGAATTTTGCGATTCGGTACGACGCTCAAGAAAATGAAAATCAAAACCCGTACCCTCGTTGTTGTAGGAGGTTTCCTAATTCTCCTGACCTGCGCCGCCATCCTGCAGGGATGCGGCAGCTCCAGTCCAAAGACGATCATCCCCCCTTTGCAGGGCATTCAGAAGATCAATCACATTGTATTCATCATCAAGGAGAATCGCAGTTTCGACGAGTATTTCGGTACGTTTCCAGGGGCGGATGGTGCAACTTCGGGAACGACCTCTACAGGGCAAGTCGTCACTTTGGGTACGACTCCGGACACGATGCCTTACGACATTGGCCATGTCTGGGAGGATGCGCACGTTGCTGTCGACAACGGCAAGATGGACGGATTCGATTTAGAAAGGAACGGCGACGTGAATGGAGTCCTGATGCCTTACACGCAGATGAATCAGGCAGGCATTCCGAACTACTGGTCATACGCCAAGTATTTTACCTTGGCGGATCATATGTTCTCGTCGCTGGAAGGGCCTAGTTTGCCCAACCACCTGTATACCGTGGCTGCCGGGGTCACCGGCGTGTTCTCCAAAACCATGCAGACGCTGTCGGTGATTACTATCCCTGCGGATTCCGCAAACGCCGATAACCACGATTGGGGCTGTGACGCCGACAGCACTACCACTGTTTCGGTAATGGATAGCAGCGGCAAGATTACCGGGCAGGCGGGAGGTCCGGCGGCCCAATACCCCTGCCTGGACATGAATACGATCGTAGATCTCTTGCAGGCGGCAAACATCAGCTGGCGTTATTACGCCCCTGGGGGAAGTGATGTCGATGATGCGGCAGACGCGCCCAATGGCTACCAGTGGGACGCGCTGAACACTGTGAATCACATTCGCAACAACAAAACGCTGTGGGCGCCTCCTTACATGGCCCCCGATACGCAATTCGTGACGGATGCGGCCAGCGGGAATCTTCCTGCCGTCAGTTGGCTGGTCACCGGCGACCTTAGTGAGCACCCGCCCTTCAGCACCTGTAAAGGCGAGAATTGGACCGTGCAGCAGCTCAACGCGGTCATGAGCGGCCCGGACTGGAGTTCAACCGCCATTTTTCTCACCTGGGACGACTACGGTGGTTTTTTTGATCATGTACCGCCTCCCGGCATCGATCAATTCGGTCTGGGAGCCCGTGTCCCTTTGCTGATCATTTCTCCCTACGCCAAAGCGGGATTCATCAGCAAGACTCAATACGAGTTTTCGTCGTTCCTGGCCTTTGCCGAGAAGCGTTTCGGATTGCAAGCTTTGACGCTCAGGGATGCGAATGCCAACGATATGGAGGACAGTTTTGACTTCACCCAGCAGCCTCTGGCACCGCTATTGCTGAATCCTAGTACCTGTCCTTAGGGGAACCAGGGATCGGGCGAAGTCGGAGCAGGAGGATAAGGGGAAAATGTTCAACTTTCGGGCGGTCCAGAACATCGTTTTTTCGGGACGGCCTGATAAGGCGTTGAAAGGGCACCCATTGTCGGATGCTGTCTATAGAGAAGAATGTCTCTATGGCCATGAGATGAAAGGATCACGGCTGATCGATGGAAACTCGGGTTGAAATTAGGGGCATACAGCCCTAGGCAACAAAGTGCCATTTCGGCGCTACTTTCCACCCCTTGTCAGTTGTAATGGCCGTCCCTATTCTCAGTAATCAGTAAGTAGGTGCACAAGATGCACCGTCTCCCCCCTAGCGCATGACGCGTATTTTCCTATCAAAGCGAACTGCTCACGAACCGGTTCACGAGACTGGAGATTGCGCGGCACAACTATTTTTATCACCAAACTATTTTCAGAGGAATGGCATCCGAATCCGTTGCACAGTTTGCCTTCCGAAGCGCTAGTTGGGTTTTGAAAATTCACTTTCTCCCCTAGAGAAGCGCGTTGTCGCCGCGAAGCGCGGGGTAGAGGTTGGTACCTGACGACGAATTGGTCTTATCCGATGTGACTGAGAGGGCGAAGCTGTGTCCGGGCTGCTTCAGTCACGCAAGAAAAAATCACGAAATTAGCTCATCAGCTTTCAGGTTTCAGCAGATTCTTCAGTTTTCGAAAACATAGGGAGCGACGTTATGCGTAGCAGATTGTTGATTGCGGTGGCAGTGTTGATCTCGGCTGTGGCCGTGGGTCAGGTAGCGACATCGGGAGGGCCGTCCGTAGGCTGCGGCGTTGCTGCGCCTGCCACGGATCCGGCCTTCAACCAGCGCAACCCGCGCTACCAGATTCAGTCTGGCGACACATTCGACGTGAGTTTCGAGTTCGCGCCCGAGTTCAACCAGACCACAACCGTGCAACCGGACGGATTCATCACGCTGCGTGAGATCGGCGACGTTCATGTCAGCGGGCAGACCGTTCCCGAGCTTACGCGTACTCTCTGCGACGCCTACGGCAAGATTATGGCCGGACCGTCGATTGCGGTGGTGTTGAAGGATTTTGAGAAGCCGTATTTTGTTGCGGGCGGCCAGGTGTTGCATCCTGGGAAGTACACGCTGCGCGGGGAAACCACACTGACCGAAGCGGTCACTATGGCGGGCGGGTTTACCACGGCCTCGAAGCATTCCCAAGTCCTGCTGTTCCGGCGAGTCGACGATAAGTGGACGGAAGCGAAAGTGATCGATGTCAAAAAAATGCTGAATGCGAAGAATCTGAGTGAGGATCCGATGCTCAAACCCGGAGACATGTTTGTAGTTCCGCAGAATCGTATTTCGAAAATCTCACGCTATCTGCCGACCTCCGGCGTGAATACCTATATGAATCCGGCGACGTTCTAGAGCGAGCCGGAAGAATTAACAGGGCCAGGTTACGAGAAAAATCCTGAAACTGCAGTGCGCAGTTTCTGAAATATCGAGACGCAGAACGGAGAAACGCCATGGACGACGAAATTTTTGGAACAGAAAAGAAAGTAACCTTCAGCAAATATTCTCCCCGCGACGTCCTGACGATCGCGTTCCGTCGTCGCCGGCTCTTGATTGCCTGCGGCATCGTCACGCTGCTCGCAACCGTTCTAGGCGCCTGGCTGCTGCCGCGGTACAAGGGTGAGGCGCGGCTGATCGTGATGCGGGAGCGCGTCGATCCCGTTCTGACTCCGTCGCAAACGGAGACCACCTTTGCCGTTTCCGCGATGCCGGTGGTTACCGACGAAGAACTCAAGTCGGAAGTCGATATGCTGACTTCTTACGACATCGAGCGCGACGTCGTGCGCACTGCGCACCCTGAATTGACGTCGGAAAAACACCCCTTCGCATTTCTGTTTGCTTGGAAGAAGCTGTTCATGACCAAGGACGAACTCGAGGCGGCGCAGATCCAGAAGCTCGATTCGGACCTGGAAGTGGACGCGGTGAAGGGCAGCGACACGATCTTGGTCGAGTATAAGAACCATGACCGCGCCGTAGCCAAGCGCGTCCTGGAGCGACTCGTCGAGCTCTATGTTCAACGGAACATGACGGTTCACCGTCCACAGGGGCAGTACGAATTTTTCCAGACTCAGACCCAGCAGTACAAGAAGAACCTCGACGAAGCAGAAGCCAAGCTGTCGGCGTTCCCCAAGACTTATGGGGTCGTTGACCCTGCCGCTGACCGCACACTCGTGTTGCAGAAATTGAACGACTTCAAGTCGACCCTCCAGCAGACCCAGGTATCGATCGCCAATACGCAGGACCGCATTCGCGACCTGACCAAGCAGTTGGGTTCGACTCCCGATCGCATTACGACCCTGATGACCCGGGGCGACAATCCGCAATTGATGGAGCAGTTGAAGAGCACGTTACTGACACTGGAACTCAAGCGCATCGACCTGTTGACCAAATTCCAACCTGACTACCGTCCAGTGCAGGAAGTGGACAAGCAGCTTTCTGATACCAAGACCGCAATTCAGGAGCAGGAGACTGCTCCAGTGCAGGCGTCGACCACGGATGTCGACCCGACACACCAGTGGGTCGTTTCAGAACTCGCGAAAGCCAGGGCTGATATGGCTGGCCTGGAAGCTACCAAGACCGCGTTAAGCCGGGCAGTCGCAACGTACGACGCGTCGGCCCGCGATCTGGACAAAAAGGCGCTGATTCAGCACGATCTGCAGCGCGATGCCAGCTCCGAAGAGAGCAAATACCTCATGTATGAGCGCAAGCGCGAGGAAGCCCGCGTGGATGATGCTCTCGATAAGCAACGCATGCTGAACGTATCGATTGCGGAATCGCCGACGGTTCCGGCGCTGCCGTCGCACTCGCCGCTCTTGTTCGCGATCCTGATTTTCTCGGCCATGACATTTATGAGCGTGGGAGTGTTCTGGACTCTGGAGTACTTCGATCCGACCCTGCGCACCCGGACCGAAGTGGAGTCGTTCCTCAAGATTCCAGTTTTCGCTGCGATTCCGACGCAAACCGCGTTCGCGATCCATGGAAACGGCCACGGCAACGGGAACGGACACGGCAATGGAAATGGGAATGGCAACGGCCGGCACGGGCATGTCCACGAAGTACCCGCCCCGCAACCCAAGAGCGACGATATTTTGAATTATCGAGGGTGACGCGGCTGGAGACGGTAGCAGTTTGACGAACAGGCACCATCAATCGAGGAGCTATTCATGAGCAGGAATTTTGAATTGTTGCAGCAGGCGGATGGGATGATGAGCGCGCCGGCCAGCGTCGCCGCGCCAACCCCGGAGCCTGCGGTATGGACAGCACCGACAGAGACGGCGGACGTGGCTGCGGCCACTCTGCCTCAGATGGAAGAACGGTCGCGCGAGGAGATGTCGAAGCTGGTGCGGCAACTGTTTCAGTCGCCCGGCGGTGGACGCGCGGTGGTGATGGCTGCGGTCGAACCGGGCAACGGCGGCACATGGATGACCGTGAACTGCGCCCGCCTGCTGGCCGCGCAAGCCCGCGGGCCGGTGTGTGTAGTGGATGGAAACCTTCGAACTCCTGCCCTGCACGATCAGTTCGGCGTCCCCAACCATCACGGGCTGAGCGATCTTCTGCGACAAGGGGGATCGATCGGCACCTACGTGAAACGCCTGGAAGGCGCCCGCAATCTTTGGCTGTTGAGCTGCGGTTCGCAGATCGGGCCTGACGGTCCCGCCGCTTTGCTGAGTCTCGAAGCTCTGCGAGCCCGGATACAGGAATTGCGAGCTGGATTTGAGTACGTGGTGATCGACGCTCCGGCGCTCAGCCAGTTTGGAGATGCCGTGATTCTTGGTCAGGCTGCCGATGGCGTGGCACTGGTCATCGCGGAGCAGAACACACGGAAAGAAAGCGCACGCCATGCCGTCGAAGAACTTGGCAAGGCCAATGTGCGAGTGCTCGGAGCGGTGCTGAACAAGCGCACCTTCCCCATTCCACAGAAACTCTATGACCGGCTGTGACAACACACCCTAAAGGGTTGTCGCAGGAAGTGGTTGCGGTGGCCGCTGCAGGCAGGATAGTTCTCTGGCGATCGGCTGAACCGCATGTTTGTTCAACGCAGTCAACTGCTCAGGCTTCGTCTCCCGCCGCCACTCGTTTGTTTACCGTTGAGGCTCTGGTTCGCCAAAATTCAACGGGAACGGACAACTGCTTGCTCCTCATCAGCACCAGAATGTTTTCTCACTGCTACTGCAATCTGCATCTGATTCGGAACTGTGGAGGCAATCGCCGTGGCTACCAGCCCGCAATACCCGTTTAATCCCGACCCTAGGTCGTCACGGGATGACGTTCGCGCGAGGGGTGGGATTGAAGTTCTTCCCACGCCGGTGCGCCAGGGTTCCACTTCCAGCTTCACGCTCGACGAGAACCACCTCGGGCACCCCCGCTTTGCCCGGATGACGGGCCAGCGGACGGAATTGCCGCGAGCAGGAGCGATCCGGCTCAGCTTTCTGGTAACCGACCTGGCGGTTTCGATCGCGAACCTGTTTCTGGTGTCGTATGTCCGGGAAGCTTTCACCTGGCTTCCTGCTTCATTGGGAAACTTGGTTGCACGGCATCCCTACATTGGAACCAAGGGTGAATTTCTCGCATTGCTGATGTTGTATTCAACGCTGACTGTGCTTTCCTGCCGTACCTTCGGTCTGTACGACACGCGCGAGCCGCGTCCGCTGATTGAGCGCGGATGGTCACTGCTCATGGCAATCTCGCTCAGCACCGGCCTGCTGGCGATCTTCGCCTGGGTGTCGCGCCTCGCCATGATGTCCCCTCTGGTCATCACCGGTGCCGGCGCGCTGAACCTGATCTCATTCACCGGCTGGCGTCTCTGGCATCGGCACAGCTCAAGCCGGCGCGTGATGGATAATAAGCAGGCGCGCAATGTGTTGATTATCGGCGGCGACCACGTGGCGAACCGGGTCGCGGACGCACTGCATCGCAATCCGCATCTGGGGTACGCGGTCGCAGGACTGGTAAAAGTTAACGGAAATGGGAACGGAAATGGCAACGGGCATAGTCACGGCGGACTGGACGTCAAGGGCAGCGTCCTAACCCTCGAGAGTCTGGATGAACTCAGCCGGATTACGCGGGCACATTTCGTCGACGAAATTCTCATTGCACCACCCGTCTCGCAGGATCTGGTGCGGCAAATCCTCGCACAGGCGCACCGCAATCATCTGGACGTAAAGATTGTTCCCGAGCTTTACCAGGAAATCGCACTACACTCTCTGACGGATTTCATGGGCGGTATTCCGGTGATGTCGTTGCACCGTGAACCGATTCCTGAGAACAAGCTTTTCGTGAAGCGAGTGGTCGACGTGGTTTTGTCGTCGATTGCTCTTCTGCTGGCATCTCCGGTGCTGCTGGCCATCGCGATCGCAGTCAAGCTGGATTCGCGCGGGCCGGCGCTTTATTGCGCTCCACGCGTGGGCAAGAAGGGGCGGAAGTTCATGTTCTACAAGTTCCGCACCATGGTAGTGGACGCCGAGCAGCAGAAAGAGCGGTTGCGTGCACTCAACCAGCGCAGCGGACCATTTTTCAAGATCCAGAACGATCCCCGCATCACGCGCGTCGGATACTGGCTGCGAAAAGTGAGCCTCGATGAATTGCCCCAGCTCTGGAATGTTCTGAAGGGCGACATGAGCATGGTAGGTCCGCGGCCGCATCCGCTGGACGACTTTGCCCAGTATCAGTTGGAAGATCTGCGCCGGCTGGATGTGCTCCCTGGCATCACGGGCCTGTGGCAGGTAAGCGCGCGCAAAGATCCGTCATTTGAAAAGAATCTGTCCCTCGATCTGGAATATATCGACAACTGGTCTCCGTTGCAGGATTTCAAGATTCTTCTGAAAACGGTTCCTGCAGTTTTTAGAGCGCAGGGCGAATGATCAATTCAGGCGCACAAGTAACGCAAGCGAAGAAGAAAATGAGTCCTGCTCCACTTCAGCGTGAGATCGAACTGTTGTCGCAGTTGGCTCTGGCTGGCGATGGTGTAGCCGCGGTTCGCGATCTGGCAACGGCATCCGAAGCCTCGAGAGCGGCGTTTGTGAAGCTAGCTCACGGTCACCATGTGGTGATCCGGTCTCTGCGGCCGCTGCAGAGCGCAGCATCAGCCGCGGGCGTCTCGGAAGTTGCGGACTGGGCCACTCGGAGCCTCATCGCAGAAGAAGCGCGCATCGCGAACGCTTTGGAATATCTCGACGCGATCTGCCGCGAACTCGAAGCGGCCGGATGCCGGACCACGATCATGAAGTCTCTGGATCATTGGCCCGACATTGGCAACGATCTCGATCTCTATACCGAAGCCGAGATTGCAGCTACGCGAAGCATCCTGCAGCAGAAATTTCAGGCGGCGGCTCAGACGCGCACCTGGGGCGACCGGCTGGCGCAGAAGTGCGGTTACCGGGTTCCGGGCTTGCGCGCGACAGTGGAGATTCACCACGGCAGGCTGGGGCAGACCGGTGAACACCGTGTCCTGGCCCGACGTTTCGTTACACGCCGAGTTCCCGTGCAGCTCGCAGGTTATACGTTTCTGGTTCCCGCACCGGAAGAGCGTGTCATTGCAGCTACGCTGCAACGTATGTATCGCCATCTTTACGTGAGGGTCTGCGATGTGGCCAATACGTCGGCACTGGTCGACGCCGACCGGATCGATTATGCCGAGTTGCGGCGCGCGGCGGAAGAAGGCGGCATCTGGCCGGGTGTGATCACCTACCTGAAGATCGTCGCGGATTACAGCGAGCGTTATCGCGGTCGGAAACTGGCGGTTCCTGATTTTGTCGCCAGCGAGGCCGTGCTCGACGGAAGGTCGTTGTTCGTGCGCGGATCCTGGTTGCGGGTTCCGGTATTTCCCGGCGTAGCGTCGCTCTACGGGCGGCAGATGGGTTCCATGTTATGGCGCGGCGACATGCCGGGCCTGTTTCGGCTCGGCCTGCTCCCGCCTCTGGCCTCCGTGGCAACGCTCGCCTACAAGCTCACGGGTAGCCCGCGCGGAATCTGGTAAGCGCGAAAGTTCTTCCTGGACCATATTCAACTTAAATTCATGGGCCCTCTTTTGAGACGCTGGACGAAACTGAAGCAGAGCGTACTCCTGCGCAATACCGTCTGGATGTTTCTTGGCCAGGGCATGCGGCAGTTGTTGCGGGCAGTTTATTTTCTGATCATTCCCCGCGCACTGGGTGTTGACCAGTACGGTTTGTTCGTAGGAGTGACGGCGATGGCGGCGATTCTTGCGCCCTTCGCGACTCTGGGTATCGGCAACCTGCTGATCAAGAATGTTTCGCGGGATCGAAAGGTGTTCGCGGAGTACTGGGGTAATTCGCTGATTTTGAGCGGCGTCTCGGGGGCTGCCCTGATCGGCGTGATGATGGCCATCTCGCGGCTTTTGATTCCCGGCAAGTTTCCCTGGCTCATGGTCTTTGTCGTAGCTGTCTCCGATCTGCTCTTCGCCAAGGTGCTGGATGTCGCTTCGCAGGCCTTCCAAGCGTTCGACCTGATGAAGAAGACGGCGCAGCTGAATGTTTTTGCCAGTTTGACTCGCGTCATCGGAGCTGTCGCTCTTGTGCTGGTTTATCACCGCGCGGACGCGATGATGTGGTCCTGGATCTATCTGGCTGCGAGCGTGATCACCACCGTGATCGCCATGCGGTGGGTGAATCAGCAACTCGATCACCCAGTTCTGGCCTTGTGGCGCATCAAGCCGGAACTGCTGGAAGGCTGTTACTTCTCGGTCAGCATGTCGTCGCAGAGTATTTATAACGACATCGATAAGACCATGCTGGTGCAGCTGTCGACGCTGGGGGCGGCCGGAATCTACGCCGCGGCCTACCGCCTGATTGATGTTGCGTTCCTGCCGGTGCGGTCGTTGTTATGGGCGATGTATCCAAGTTTCTTTCGTCACGGTCAGGGCGGCATTGGAGCGAGCCAGAAATATGCACGGCGCCTGTTGCCGCGTGCGTTCGGCTACAGCCTTCTGGCCTGCATTGCGCTATTCGTGATGGCACCGATCGTTCCTCACTTGCTGGGCGCAGAATACGCCCGCACGACGATTGCACTGCGCTGGCTTTCGCCATTGCCTCTGCTCAAAACGCTGCACTATTTTGTGGCGGATTCGCTGACCGGCGCCGGGATGCAGGGCTTGCGCACCGCAATTCAGGTGGGCGTCGCCGTATTCAACGTACTGCTGAATCTGTGGTTGATTCCGGCCTACTCTTGGCGGGGCGCGGCGTGGTCGAGTCTGGCCTCGGACGGAATGCTAGCAGCTTGCATGTGGATTACGGTGTTCTGGCTGGGGCGCCAGCAGAGTCCGGCTGAACTGGCAGCCAGCGAGGTTTCCGCTTAGTCTGCATTCGTACCGCAACCATACAAAACTCTATGTTGAAGCTAGTAGAAAAAGCGTTTCTGATTTTCGCAATGTTGTACTTCGCAGGGGCGTTGCTGGTGATCCTGCAACCGGATGACCTGCCGCAGTCCGACGAACCGGCGACCAACATGTCAATGGAGATGATGCGAAAGGCGGACAAGGGCAACGATCAGGATCCGACCCAGAAGAACAAGATTAAGATCGCTACGCAGGTCGGCATCTACTTCATTACGGCGGCACTGATTGTGTTCAATCTGCGCGATTTTCTCCGCCTTTTCGCGCGGCATCAATGGCTCTGGCTGTTGCTCGTTTTCGCGATTCTCTCGACAGTGTGGTCCGACAGTCCGGGGTTTACTCTCCGGCGAAGTGTCGTGCTGGTTGCCTCGACATGCTTTGGAGTGTATTTGGCGTCGCGTTACTCGCTGCGCGAGATCCTGCGCATGCTGTGGATCGTGGGGGTGATCGCGGCGATCGGAAGCCTGATTGTCATCTGGCGCAAACCGGAGTTGGGGATTGCCTCCGGAGCTACGGCCGGGGACTGGCAGGGTCTTTTCGGCCAAAAGAACACGCTGGGACGTTTCATGGCCTTTGAGGTTATGGCCTGCGGAATTGGTGTTCTAGCGGAGAAGGGTTTCTGGCGCTGGTTCTGTGTTCTCGGCGTGCTGCTTTGTCTGCCACTGCTTGTGATGTCCCAAGACTCCACTGCTTATCTGACGGCTCCCGTTCTGGCGATATCGCTCCCACTGTTCCTATACACACGGAAGCATTCGTTTTTCCGAATGGCCGCATTCCTTTCCGCACTGAGCGCGACGGTTGTGGGAATCGTGTTCGCGATCATTATCGATCCACAGAAAGTTCTGCAACTGATGGGCAAGAACTCTACCCTGTCGGGCAGAACCGATATCTGGTCGATGGTCTGGGATAAGTTTCTGCAGCGTCCGTGGGTGGGTTACGGATACAGCGCCTTCTGGATGGGCAAGGACGGCAAACAATCCGCCGAAATCTGGGAAGCGCTGCACTGGTCGGTCCCGCACTCGCATAACGGATTTCTCGATGTGCTGGTCCAGGTTGGGGTGATCGGTTTACTGATTTTCTTTGTCGGGTACGTAGTGTTCTTTCATAAGGCCCTCCGTTGTTCGCGCGCCAGCACGACTATCCTCGGCGTGTTTCCGATGCTGTACTTGTGTTTCATGATTCTGTTCAACTTCTCGGAAGGCTCGATCATTCGCGAAGAGAACCTGTTCTGGGTGCTCTACGCGACGATGTGGGCGCTGACGACGCGATGGCTCGACTTGAAGCAAGCGGCCGCGCAAAAGGTCGAACGGGTTGCCCCTGTCCCGCAAAGAATCAGGCCCGTCCCAGTCTCGGCGTGGCGGTTCGGCTCAAATTAACGCTTTCCCCGAGACAGTTTTTCTTCGCCCGTCCTTCCACCCGCGAAACTATCTATGGCTTTAGATGTGACTGATTCCCGCCCTGTGGTTGTGATTTACAAGGACAAACTTCTGCCCAAGTCGCAGACGTTTGTCCTGGCGCAAGCCGAGGCTCTGCAGAATCACGTTCCCGTCTATGCGGGAGCACAGTTCTTACCTGACGGTTTGTCGCTGCCCCAAGGACGCTGGACGGCGGTCAATGAGGGTAATTGGTGGGGCCGCGTTCGGCAGGAAGCGTTCTATCGCCGGGGATGGTCGCCGAAGCTGGTGCAAGCGCTGACGCAGACGAAGCCGGTACTGATGCACTGCCACTTTGGGCCGGATGGAGTACGGGCGATGCGGTTGGCAAAAAGACTTGCCGTGCCGTTTCTGGTCACGTTTCACGGCTACGATGCCACGATCACCCCGGAGTTCGCCCCCGACTGGCGGCACCGCCTGTTCATCCGGCAACGGAGTGTTCTCGCGCAACGCGCTGCCAAGTTCCTCGCTGTTTCGAAGTACATCAAGTGCCGATTAGTCAATCAAGGTTTTCCCGAGGAAAAAGTCGTGGTTCATTACATCGGCGTCGACACCGACTATTTCCGGGCTGACGCATCGGTGGCTCGCGCGCCGGTAGTTCTTTTTGTGGGCCGGCTGGTGGAGAAGAAGGGCTGCGAATATCTGATTCGTGCGATGGCACGGGTTCAATCTGTTTGTCCGGACGTTCGCCTGGTAGTCATCGGCGAAGGGCCGCTGCGAGCGAAACTCGAGCGACTCGCTCAACAGAATTGTCCGAATACAACCTTTTTGGGTGCGAAGTCACCGAAGGACGTGCGCGAGTGGATGAATCGCGCGTCGGTGTTTTGCGTTCCCAGCACGACGGCCAGTAACGGCGACCAGGAGGGGTTCGGCTTGGTATTTGCCGAGGCGCAGGCGATGGGCCTCCCTGTGGTCAGCTTCGCCAGCGCGGGCGTGCCCGAAGCAGTAGCCAACGGCTCGACTGGATTTCTGGTGCCCGAGCGCGATGAAGAGGGGCTGGCGCGAAACATCACGATGTTATTTACCGACAAATACGTCTGGCAGCGTTGCAGTGCGGCAGGCGTCGCCCGCGTGCGGTCGCAATTTAACCTGCGGAAACAAACTGGCATTCTGGAAGAAATCTACGCCTCGATCACGGGAGAAATCTTCCCGCCTGTGGTGCAGCAAACTATGGAGATGAGTACGCCTTCCGGCGTGGCTGTGCTATGAGCCAACCTCGCGTTTCGGTCGTGATCCCGAGCCACAAACGCCCTGCGCTCGCGCTGCGTGCGGTGGCTTCGGTGTTGGCGCAGACATTTTCGGATCTCGAAGTCATCGTTGTGGTGGATGGCGCCGATCCGGCAAGCGTGGCAGCTCTGGCGCAGGTGAACGATCCACGGCTGCGGGTGATTCCAGTCGCCGACGCGGTTGGCGGATCGGAGGCGAGAAACATAGGCATTCGCGCCGCTCGCGCTAAATGGCTGGCTCTGCTCGATGACGACGATGAATGGATGGCGGACAAACTGGCCAAGCAGATGCTGGTGGCACAGGCCTCCACATATGAGTTTCCGATCATTGCGACCGCTTTGATTGCGCGCAGTCCGGTGGCCGATTTCCGCTGGCCGCGGAAAATGCCGAGCTATCCGCTGTCTGAATATTTATTCGTCCGCAATTCGCCGTTTCAAGGCGAGGCCGTGTTGCAGACGTCGACCTGGCTGACGAAAACCGAGTTGTTGCTGAGGGTGCCATTCACGCGTGGCTTGCGCCGCCATCAGGATTGGGACTGGATTCTGCGCGCGGCAAAGACTTCCGGAACCGGACTTGAGTTCATCGATGAAGCGCTGGCGATCTGGTACGTGGATGATCCCAATAGCGCAATCAAAACTCAGTACGACTGGCGCTATTCGCTGGAGTGGATCAAGGCCAATCGTGACCTCGTGACGCCTCGAGCCTATGCGGGACTGATGGCGGTGACGCTGAGTTCTCAGGCTGCCTGGCAGCGCGACTGGGCCGCATTCGCACCACTGCTGCGCGAGACAGTTTTTGGAGGCAGGCCGCGGGCAATGGACCTGGCTCTGTTTTTTGCCATGTGGTTTGTGCCTCGCAAGGTTCGCCATAGCGTGCGCTCGGTGATGACACGGCAACGCGGCAACCATGGAATCGAGCCCATTGTGCCCGTCGCCAAGCCAGCGCAGCCGGGACTTTTAGTCGCTTCGAAATCTGATTCTTAATCATGAAGCTGCTCACAGTCGGATTGCCGGTCTACAACGCGATGCCGTTCCTGCCACGGACGCTCGACAGCCTGTTGCGGCAGACACATGAAAATTTTGATCTGCTCGTCATTGACGACGGATCAACTGATGGCAGTCTCGATTATTTGAAATCGGTGAAGGATCGCCGGTTGCGGCTGCTTTCCCAGGAGAATCGTGGGCTGGTTGCCACTCTCAACCGAATGCTCGCCGAGGTCAATACGCCGTGGTTGGTGCGGCATGACGCCGACGATATCGCGTTTCCCGAGCGGTTGGCGCTCACCGCCGAAGCGATCCAGCGTCATCCTGAAGCGGGGATGTTTTACTCGTTTGCCCGCTACTGCCAGGATCATCGTATATTTGGCACCTTTCGCACGACGAGCGCGACTCCTGACCAGCTGCGTGATCTGACGCGTTCGGGGCATTTGCTGGCCATCTGTCATCCCGCAGTCACGCTGAACGTCGCGAAGACTACGGATCTCGGCGGATACCGCTTCAATCTGCACGTGGAAGATATCGATCTCTGGTGGCGCATGGCGCTGAAGTATGACATTCAACTGATTCCCAGCGCGACGGTTGCCGTCCGCCATAACGCGGCCAGCGTTTCCGCGCGAAACTTCGAGCAGCAGTGCATCAATACGCTTTTCGTGCAGTATCTGCTGCTATCGCATCTTTGGGATCTTTCGCCGTTGCCCTACGAGCAGGCGGCGAACCGCTTGAGCACCCTGGTGAATCAGCGGCACGTACGTTTCCGGGAGAACACGCGGCTCGCGAATATCTCCCTGAGTCAAGAACAGTACCTCGAAGCGGCAAAGCACGCTTTCTTAGCCCTGGGGGCTTCTCCATCGCACTTATTGAAGCGCGTGCTGTACGAATTTCGTCCGGAAGCGGCTGTGGTTAACGGCGATGATCCCGCACGGTTTCAGAAAAATAAAAATCTGCTGTGGCCTGCGCCTCTTCGAGCATCCAAAGAGGCGGTGCAGGCCGTAACCTGTGCCGACTAGCGACCGTATATCTACATGCCTCTCACTGATTCCATTTTGAGCCCCGAGTTGACCCAGCGGCAGAGCGTTCTTGCGGAGGGCTTCGATCCGACTCATGACGTGTTCTTCTCGGTGTTTTTCCCAGCCATGGAACGACACGGTGTTCGCTCTCGCGCGCTTCATTCCGAGAATGGTTTGCTTTACGGCACCGAGCTTGCCATTGACTACAGCGATGATCGCAAACTCGCCCCGGTTTTTAGTGATATGAAGGACGCAGGTTTTCTCGCCGTCCAGTCAGTAGAGTTGAAATCGGGTGCGCACCGAATTATTTTTGCGAGGATTGCTGACGGGCAGCCGGAGACGTTCGTCATCGATCTCATCTTCGAGAAGACTCCAGAATCTGGAGCGTCCCGACCCCGTGCAACGCGTTTGAAGGAGTCGCCATCCGGCGGAGCATGCCTGGTATTCCTTGGGCCCGACGGAGTAGGCAAGACGACCTTACTGCGGGCGGTCAGCAAGAGCCTGGAGGCTGTATTCCCGGAGCAGAACATTTACCGCTGGCGTCCCGCTGTGTTTGCGCGAGCGCCGCGACTGGCTCGCATGCCGCACTCGAGACCGGCACGCAGTTGGTGGGGTTCGATTTCCTACCTTTTCTTTACCTGGCTGGACTTTACTTCCGGGTATGCGCTGGCGATTCGCTCAGCACTATCGCGCAATGCGCTGGTAATTTTCGATCGTTTCTATCACGATCTGCTGATTGATCCGAGGAGATATCGTTTCGGAGGGCCGATCTGGCTGGTACGCGCCGTGAGCCGGATCGTACCCCCGCGTAATCTTTTCTTCGTCGTACTCGATGCGGACGAAGAAACCATCCTGAGCCGCAAGCAGCAATTACCCCCGGAAGAGATTCGGCGGCAGCGCCGCGCCTACCGCGAGTTTGCCGAGCAAGCTCCGGCCTCAGTCGTCGTGTCAACGCAGAATCCGATCGAGCAGTGCCGGGCAGAAGCCCTTGGGCGCATTTTTCAATACCTGGCGTCGCAACTTGCCGAGCGCAATCCGGCTTGGTTTGGAGGGGAGCGGATCGGATCGCACCGTGCATCGTCAACTGCTCTGCTGCCAGCGGAAACCTTGGATTGCAAGACGACTCTTAATTCGGTGCCTCCTCAATCGTGAAAACTGCTCGCTATAAATTGCTGGGCGTCCACGTGGATGCAGTCACCCACGGCGACTTGCATGATGTGATGGCCCAGGTTGTCGCTAATAATCAGCGGCTTTTGATCGCCAATCACAATCTGCACAGTATTTATCTCCTGCACCACGATCCGCACTTTCGGGGGATGTACGAGCGTGCCGAATGCATTTACGTTGATGGTATGCCCATTATCTTCCTGGCGCAGGCCTTGGGCTTGCCGTTGAAGCGGGAGCATCGGACGACATTCCTGGACGCGTTCGAAGATCTTGTTGCCGAGGTGGCGCGGCGCGACTGGAGATTGTTCTACCTGGGATCGAAGCCGGGAGTCGCGGATCGGGGTGCGGAACTTTTGCGCCAGCGCTTTCCTGGGCTGCAGATTGCTACGCAGCACGGATATTTCGATGCGCGCCCGGGCAGTGCGGAGAACCGCAGCGTGGTCGAGGCGATCAATGCTTTTCGCCCTCATCTGTTAATGGTGGGCATGGGAATGCCGAGGCAGGAATACTGGACGGCGGAAAATCTGGATTGTCTCTCCGCAAACGCGGTGATTACGTCGGGCGCGACGATGGACTTTCTTGCTGGAGAAGTGCCACTTCCTCCGCGCTGGGCTGGGCCGCTAGGACTGTATGGTTTGAGCCGCCTGGTGAACGAACCCGGCCGTTTGTGGAAGCGGTATTTGATTGAGCCCTGGTACATTCTGGGCTTGTTTTTGCGGAATCTTTGGCAAGTCCCGAGGGAGACGAGGCGCGTGGCCGCGGCCTCCGGTAAGTCCCTCAAAGAACAGCAACACGCCCAGGCAGACTAATAGTCTCTTGGGATCTCGCTCCATCGCCGCTCGTCTACAAGTCTTAGCAGGAGGGGTGCGGTGAAGTGCAATCTGTACCGAATTATTTCGAAAGTATTCTCTGTCGCGGTATTCATGAGTGCCAACATTGGAGCAGCCGTTGCGCAGCAACCAACGATTTCGTATATCGCGCCGGTCTCCGGAACCATCAATGGTGGAACCGCGATGAACATCCACGGAACAAATTTTGTGGCGGGCGCAACTGTGACCATTGGAGGCGCGAAGTTTAACGTGACCTCTCTGGGCAGCACGCTGATTAAAGGGACAACGAGTGGACACGTGGCGGGTGGAGCCGACGTCGTTGTAACCAATCCGAGCAAGCAGAGCGCGACCTATTCCGCGACGCTGAACAATCAGGGTTTTGAATCCGGGAACACGCAGTGGCAATTTGTGGGCGGAGGAGCAGCGACCATCGTGAACTGTTCCTCGAACGGATGTACGGGCAACGTAAACAATGCTCACAGCGGAACCTACTATGCCGAGTTAAGTTCTCCCGGATCGGCGAAGCAGCCTTCGTTCTTCGTCGCCGGCACTAACGGGCAGGCGTTGTATTTCCCTGTCTCGCCGGGCGAAGCGATTACATTCGGAGGCTGGGCGTACCGGGTGTCGGGCAATGGCTCGGCGCGCTGGACAATCGAGGTCACCGACTCGGCTAAATCACACCCGAGCTATGTCGGTGCCGCCCCCGGAAATGTCTGGAATGGGCAGTGGGAACTGCAGCACGGAACGTACACCGTTGCCAGCGGTAAAGCCTTCGTTCGCCTCTACTGTGAAATCACCGGCGCTGCAGTCGCCTCCGTGGCGCGTTTTGACGATGCCATCCTGCAGATCTCTGGAGGAACAAACGGATACACCTACATCTCCACGCCGCGGCTGAATTCTATTTCTCCGAACTGGGGAACACCGGCCGGCGGCACAACGCGCACGGTTTTCGGCACAGGATTTCAGAGTGGGTCCAAGGTGACGATCGGCGGAGATGCGGCCAGCAATGTGGTCGTGAACAGCGCCAATGCGATTACTTTCTTTGTCCCGGCGCACAGTGCAGGCGCGGCAAATGTCGTTGTGACGGGTCCGGACGGGCAACCCAGCAACACGCTCTCCCAGGCCTATACCTACAAGACTGCACCGGCTCCTCCGGCAGGAATGACTGCGATTCACCACATTGTCTACACCGTGCAGGAGAATCGCTCGTTCGATCAGTATTTTGGAGTGATGAACCAGTACCGCGCCAACCACGGCCTCAACGACAATGCTGTGAACGGATTGCCGCTGAACACGGCTTTGCCCGACATTGGCGGCCAAATGATTCTTCCGTTCCATTCACCCACCGATTGCGCCGAGAACACGCAGCCCAGCTGGAACGCGCAACACATCGATTATGACGGCGGCAAGATGGACGATTTCATGTTGACGGGAAACATGTTCTCCACTTCCTCCACGATCGATCCGGACGGCACCCGGGCCGTGGGTTATTTCGATTGGACGGACTTGCCCTTCTATTATTCGCTGGCATTCCAGTTCGCGACCAGCGACAGTTGGTTTTCGTCGGTGATGGGTAACACTGGAGCGAATCGCGCCTATATCGTCGCGGCCACGTCGCTGGGCTCGGTGGGAACGCCGCTTGCTCCCAATAGCGGCAATCCCAACATGACGATCTTCGACTTGCTCGATCAGGCGGGAGTCACCTGGCGCTACTACTACCAGAATTCCAATCCAACCTGGCTTCCGATCTGGTCGGTGTACTTCAAGGACACGGACAAAGTCGTGCCCATTTCCAACTACTACACCGACGTCAATGACGAGAGCACCTTCCCGCAGGTCGTGTTCATTGAAGAAAGTGGAAGCATGGATGAGCATCCCAAGCCGGATCCGGGTCAGAGTGGATCGACGGAGAACATTCAATCCGGCGCTCATCTTATGTCCAATATCGTCGAGGCACTGCTGCAGAGTCCGTCGTGGTCGTCGTCCGCGCTGATCCTGACCTATGACGAGGCGGGCGGGATGCACGATCATGTCGCTCCGGTCGCCAACCGGGCCGTTCCAGACGGATATCCGCCCGCTACAAAAGCTGGTACGGACCAACCCGGGCTCTTCAATCAATTCGGGATGCGAGTGCCGGTAATGGTGGTCTCACCCTGGACGAAGGCTCACTTTGTTTCTCACACTGTGCGGGATCACACCTCGATTTTGAAGTTCATCGAAACTCGATTCAGCCTGCCGCCGTTGACTGGCCGCGACGCGGCGGCCGACAACATGACCGAGTTCTTTAACTTCAATGCTCCTCAATGGGTGACACCGCCCCCGGTTTGCAGCGGGGGCAACACGACGAGTTGCCTGGCGGTGCAGCCCACCACCGGCACCTGTGATTTGAATCTTGAGAAAGCGCCAAACTGATGTGCTGAACTGATGTCCCAAATGAGCTGGCGAAGTCACCCGCCCAAGTGACCTGCCGAAGTGACGTGCGGCGGAATCTTGATGCCTGCAGTCTGCGCCGTTGCGACTGCACGCCGCGTCGGGCAGGGAGTAGCTTGTAATCCCGACGCGTCTGATAGTCCGGGCCATGAACAATGGATGTTCAATCTGATTAATCTCATTAGAAAGAGTCCCCCGAAGGAGACCGGTAGTATGCATTTCAAGTATGGAGTATTCAGGGTCGCAGCCCTTATCGCTGCCTCGATTGCAACGCTGTCTGTGTCGGTGTTTGCCCAGACCCCGACCGTTATCGGCATTTCGCCCTCGTCCGGTTCGACCGCCGGCGGAACTTCCGTGACTCTTACCGGGACCAATTTCGTAAGCGGCGCGACAGTTGCGTTCGGCAGTGCGGCAGCCACCAGCGTCACTGTGGTCAACAGCACCATGATCACTGCAAAGACACCGGCCAATGCGCCCGGTGCGACGAATGTTACGGTCACAAATCCGAATTCCCAGAGCGGAACTCTCTGGGCGGTGCAGCAGCCGCTCGCCAATCCTGGCTTTGAGTCAGGCAACGCCGGCTGGACCGTGAGCGGATCCGGCACAGCTTCCATCCTGAGCGGTTCCGGGGCACACAGCGGCAGCAACTATGCGCAGCTGATGGTAGGTTCCCCGAACACGCAGGTCAGCTACATCGCTACCCTCAATGGTGCATCGCAGTATTTGCCGGTGAATGCCGGCGACGTAATCACGTTCGGCGGTTGGGCTTACCGAGTCGACACGAACTCTGGCGATGGACTGGCGCGCTGGCAGATTGAAGTAACTGACTCCACGCAGAAGAACCCGACGTACGCGACCGCCATTCCGAACAACGTGACCGCGGCATCGTGGCTGCAGCAAACCAATAGCTATACAGTTCCGGCCGGGAAAAGTTACGTGCGTCTCTGGTGCCAGATCACGGGCGCAAGCGGAAGCGTGACGGCGCAGGCGAACTTCGACGACGCGACACTGACTCGCACGGTGCCCGGCGGCGGCTATACCTATGTCGGCGCGCCCTCTCTCTTAGCTGTATCTCCGAACACCGGATTGATCACCGGGGGCACGAGTGTCACCCTGACCGGTTCGAATTTTCAGACTGGGGCGACGGTGAAGTTCGGATCGAATGCCGCTACCGGCGTTACCGTCGTTAACAGCACGACGATCACAGCAGTTACACCGGCGGGATCCGCCGGTGCCGTTAATGTAACGGTTACAAATCCGGGCGGACAGAACTCAACTCTCACGAATGCCTTCACCTATGCTGATCCGGCGCCGACTGCGAGCAACATGTCGCCGTCCTCCGGCCCTGCGGGCGGTGGGACGTCAGTTACCATCACGGGAACCAACTTCCTGAGTGGTGCCACGGTCACGTTTGGCAGCGCGTCCCCGGTCTCCACGACTTTTGTCAGTAGCACCACGCTGACTGCGATCACGCCCGCCAACCCTGCCGGAGGCATAGTCAATGTCGTGGTTACAAACCCGGACAGCCAGAGCGCAACCCTGTGGGGAGTGCAACAGCCACTTACCAACCCCGGCTTTGAAGGAAGTCCTTCAGGTACGGGCTGGACAGTTCTCTCATTCGGTACTGCATCCATTATCACGAATTCGAGCCAGGCGCACAGCGGCAACAACTACGCGCAGCTGACGGTGTCGTCTCCCAACACCCAGGTGAGTTACGCCGCCTCGCTCAATGGCACGTCACAATACTTACCGGTAAACCCTGGTGATGTGATCAACTTTGGTGGATGGGCATACCGGGTCGATACCAACTCGGGCGACGGTCTGGCGCGCTGGCAGATCGAAGTAACGGACTCCACTCAGAAAAATGCCTCGTATGTGACCAGCACTCCGAACAACGTGACCACCGCTTCCTGGGTGCAGCAGCAGAATACCTACACGATCCCGACCGGGAAGGCCAACGTGCGTTTCTGGTGCCAGATCACGGGTGCCAGCGGTAGCGTGACAGCGCAAGCGAACTGCGACGATGCTTTCCTCACACGGACCGTTCCGGGCGGCGGTTTCACATACACGCTTTCCGCGCCCTCGATTCTCTCGATCTCGCCTACTTCGGGTCCGTCCACCGGCGGAACTCCCACGACCATAACGGGCACTAATTTCGTATCCGGTGCGACGGTTGCATTCGGCGGCGTCGCAGCCACCGGCATCAGCGTGACGAGTTCAACTCAGATTACGGCGACCACTCCGGCGGGTACTCCGGGCCTGGTTAACGTTGTTGTGACCAACCCCGACCATCAATCGGCCACGCTGTCGAATGGGTTCACGTTTGCGGGCGCAGCACCTTTGATTGACCATATTGCTCCTACGTTCGGAACAGTCAACGGTGGGACTTCAATCAATATCCACGGCACTAATTTCCAAAACGGTGCAACCGTGACGATCGGCGGCGTTCCGCTGACCATTACCCAGCCCGTGGGAAGTACGCTGATTGTTGGAACGACGTCCGCACACGTAGCGGGCGGGGCCGATGTTGTGGTAACCAATGCCGACATGCAGACCAACACCTTATCGTCGACGCTGTACAACCAGGGCTTTGAGTCTGGAAACATGCGATGGGCGTATACAGGAAGCGGCACGGGGACGATCGTGAACTGCTCGACCTCGGGATGCGGGACGATTAACAACGCGCACAGTGGTACCTATTACGCCGAGTTGAGTTCGACGGTTGCAGGGAATCATCCCAGCTTCTCTGTGGCCGACAACACGGGCAAAACTCTGTACTTCCCCGTCACCCCTGGCGACATGATCACATTTGGCGGATGGGCGTACCGAGTGTCGGGCAACGGGAGCGCGCGCTGGACGATCGAAGTCACGGATTCGAACAAGGCCAACGCCAGTTACATCGCGGCTCCGCCTGCTAATATTCAGGACCCGCAGTGGGAACTGCAGCAGGGAACTTATACGGTTCCCAGCGGCAAGGCCTTCCTGCGCCTCTTTTGTGAAATCACCGGCGCTACAGTGGCGACGGTGGCGCGCTTTGACGATGCGGTCCTGCAACGTTCTCCCGAAGGAACGTTCGGATATACGTACATGTCGACACCGTGGCTGAATTCAGTTTCTCCGAACTCGGGTGCGCCCGCCGGCGGGACTACGCGCACGGTTTGGGGCACGGGATTTCAGAACGGATCAACGGTGACGGTCGGCGGCGCCGCAGCCACCAACGTGGTCGTAAACAGCGCCAATGCCATTACCTTCTTTGTGCCTGCGCACAGTGCCGGGACTGCGAACGTGGTGGTCACGGGTCCGGACCTGCAACCGAGCAACACGCTCGCGTCAGCATATTCGTATCAGGTACCGCCCGCTCCGCCTGCCGGTTGGTCGGCGATTCATCACATCGTCTACACCCTGCAGGAGAACCGCTCGTTCGATCAATATTTCGGAATGATGCCGCAGTACCGCAGCGCCCTGGGCATCACCGACAACCCTCCGGTGAACGGCTTACCCCTCAACACATCTCTGCGGGATATTGCAGGTAACCAGGTTCTGCCCTATCACCTGCAGACTGAATGTGAAGAGAACCTTCAACCCAGCTGGAACGCGCAGCACATCGACTACGATGGCGGGAAAATGGACGACTTCATGTTGACTGGCAACATGTTCTCCACGTCGTCAACGATTGACCCCAACGGCACGAGAGCGGTGGGCTACTACGATCAGACTGACCTGCCGTTCTATTACTCGCTTGCCTTCCAGTTCGCGACCAGCGATAGCTGGTTCTCGGCGGCGATGGCGAACACGGGAGCCAATCGCGCTTATGTCGTCGCCGGAACGTCGCTGGGATCGGTGGGCACGCCGACTCCACCCACCGGCGGTTTCCCCAACATGACAATCTTCGACCTGCTCGATCAGGCCGGCGTCACGTGGCGCTATTACTATCAGGACTCCGCGCCTGCCTGGATACCGATCTGGTCGGTGTATTTCAAAGATCCCAACAATATTCAGCCCATCGCGAATTACTACACTGATGTCGACAATGAAAGTACCTTCCCGCAAGTAGTATTCATCGAGGAAGCGGGGAGCGTTGACGAACATCCCAAGCCGAATCCGGGAGCAAGCGGTTCCACGGGCACCATTCAGCTTGGGGCGAATCGCACGGCGCAGATTATTAACGCGCTGTTGACCAGCCCGTCATGGACGTCCTCAGTAATGATCTTCTCTTACGACGAAGCGGGTGGTCTGCACGACCACGTCACTCCGCCGCTGAATCAGGCGATGCCAGACGGCTATGCCCCGCAAACCAACCCCGGGAGTGACCAGCCCGGGCTCTTCAACCAGTTCGGCATGCGGGTGCCCCTGGTAGTTGTGTCGCCCTGGACGGTGCCACACTTCGTTTCGCACACAGTTCGGGACCACACGTCGATCCTGAAGTTTATTGAAACGCGCTTTAGTCTGCCGCCGCTCACTGCGCGTGACGCTGCAGCCGACAACATGGCAGAGTTTTTCGGTAACAATCTCTCCTCCGGTACTCAACCATGGGTGACGCCGCCTCTAACTTCAACGACTTGCAGCCCGAGCCTCACCAACGCTTGTCTGGTGACGCAGCCTACTAACGGGGTCTGCAATTTGAGCGTCGAGGCGTCGCCGACCCAGTAACTTTTCCCGGCAACACGGGTTTGAAGATAAAGTTGTCGGTAAGAGTTCAATGACAGGACAGGAGAGTAAGAAATTTATGGGACACTTCGCGTCTTTCCCCCGGCGCCGGTTCCTCCAGTACATGGGAGCCGGAGCCATAGGTGCGGTCCTCCCGCTGAAGCGTGCGGGTGCTGCCGGATGGCTGCCGACGATGGCGGCGTACCCCAGCAACTCAGGTGTCAGCCTTAAAGATCTGGCGGCGCAGAAGGGCATCCTCTTCGGCAGCGCCACCAACGCCAACCATCTTAAAGAAGACCATGAATATGCTGATCTGATCGCAGCGCAGGATGCGATCATCACTCCGGCGAATGAACTGAAGATGAAATACCTGCAACCGGGGCCAAACTCATTCAAGTTCGATGAAGGTGATTGGATCGTTCATTGGGCGGAATCGCACGGCATCAAAGTTCACGGTCACGCTCTGGTGTACGGAGAGGGTGGGGCGCTTCCTCCGTGGGCCAATGGGGAGGTCAATCGCGGCAATGCGAAAGACATCATGGTGAAGCACATCACAACCGTGGCCCGGCACTACGCAGGTAAGGTCGTTTCGTGGGACGTCGTGAACGAAGCCTTGCAGGGGCAGGACTTGAAGGATAACCTCTGGGCGCGCACCGTTGGCCCGGATTATGTGGAGATTGCCTTCAAGACTGCGGCTGACGCCGATCCGAACGCCATGCTCTGCTACAACGAGACCAATGTCGAGTGGGCCAATCAGGACGGCAAGAGGAACGGCACGCTGAGGCTCCTGAACAACCTTATTTCCAAGAAGGCTCCGGTTCAAGCGCTGGGGATTCAGTCTCACCTGCGCTACGAAATGGGCGGCTTTGAACCTGGTAAATTGCGCAAGTTCCTCAATCAAGTCTCCGACCTCGGTTTGAAGATTCGAGTTTCCGAAATGGACGCCCGAGAACGTGACAATGACACCGATATAAGTTCACGCGACAGAAGCGTGGCCCAGTACTATGGCGATTATCTGGGCACGGTTCTGGAAAATAAAAATGTGATTGTCGTCGAGACTTGGAACCTGACCGACCGCTATACCTGGCTGACGAAAGAAGCGCCGCGTCGTGACGGACAGGCCGTTCGGCCTTTGCCGTTCGACGATAAGCTTCAACCCAAGCCGGCGTTCGACGCGATCGCTCAGGCCTTCGAAAAGGCGCCCCCGCGGTGAGTTTCGTCCGGCATCACGGAGCGCAATACCTGTGGTGCCGGAACTATAACTGCTAACCACCTGCTAGTTTGTTACATTCCCAAACAATGAATACGGTCCCATCGCAGCCGCCGATCGATGGCGGGATACCGACCAGCGGCGCCCAATGCCCACGTGAGCGGGGACGGGAGGAAGTTCGCCTGTGCCGCAGAGATCCCATGCGGCGCGCGACATCTGCTCTGGGTGACCTTACGGCAGGACCAGGCTGGCGTGTTGCGTTGCGATTGCTTGCGGTGAAGTTTCCAACGATCGCACTGGCGCTGTTGACAAATCTTCGCCGCAATAAGGCCAAAGAGTCTTTTCTTTTTCTGAGCGGTGCAATTGAAGAAGCCGGCGGCTGGAACGCTTTCCGCCGCGAGTTCGCGATGCGCTTGCCTGTGTTGTGCTATCACCACGTCGGTGAGAAGTTGCCGCGCAGTTGGCCGCTGCTGACGGTCTCCCCCGAGGTTTTTCGTCGGCAGATCGAATGGCTGGCGCAACAGGGATACACAGGAATTCGTGCTGCCGATTGGCTGGCATGGACGCGGGAGGGAACTGCGCTCCCAAAAAAACCAGTGCTGATTACTTTCGACGACGGCTACTCCGACCTTGTGGATCAGGCAATTCCGGTGCTTGAGCGCTTCGGTTTCAAGGCGACAATCTTCATCGTGTCCCAGCATATGGGCGGAGCCAGCACTTGGGATGTTTCGCTGGGCCATCCGAGCCGCCTGCTGATGACAGCGGAGCAGGTGCGGGAATGTCCAGCCCATGGAATCGAAATCGGAGCCCACAGCCGGACTCATCCCGACCTGCGCACGTTGCCTGATGCTGCGCTTAAGACTGAACTGGAAGGTTGCCGGGCCGAACTGACTGATCTTATGGGACAGCCGGTGAACACGCTGGCATATTGCTTCGGTTTTCAGAACGAGCAGGTGCGAAAGCGCGCCGGAGAAATCTATGATCTGGCGTTCAGCGGCACGCCGGGACTGAATGCCTGGCATACGGATCGAGCCTGGCTTCGCCGCATGTTTGTGCATTCCAACCGGATTAATTTCGTTCTTCAGGTGAAGTACGGAATCGATCCGCACGCAGTTTGGCGCTTTGCGCTGGATCGTACTGGCCGCGTGCTGCGGAAAGCCTTGCCACGCCGTTCCGAGCGGCCGACGAGTCAGGTTACCGAGGCCGCACAAGTTACGGACGTAAACCGCTGACTGGTGACTGAAGTTAGTTTGTATCGCGTTATGCAGACTTCTACGATTGAGATCGATCGGCCTGTGGCGACTCCTGCGGTTTTTGTCCGCGAAGCCAGATTTTCCGACTACAACGCGATCGCCACCCTCATGCAGCAACACGGCATGGAGGTGTATTCCCGTGAGGATTGGGAACACTTGTGGCGCGGAAATCCGGTCTACGAGCAGCGGGCGGGTGATTGGCCCATTGGCTGGGTGCTTGAGACCGGTGATGGACGCGTGGTGGGATTTTCGGGGAACATCCCGGCTGCATGCTGGCTCGGCGGAAGAGAGTTGACGGCCGCGGTGACTACGGCTTGGGTTGTCGAAGCTGACTATCGCACCCACTCGATGCTGCTGGCATCAAAATATTTCTCCCAGAAGAATGTTGACCTGCTGTTGAATACGACGGCGATCCACGTAGCTGGGCAGATTTTTCGAGCCTTTCACGCGAAGCCAATCCCCGTCGAGGGATTGGAAACCGCCCTGTTCTGGGTGCTCGACCATCGGAGATTCGCCGCGAGCATGCTGGCCCTGAGGCGCGTGCCGCTGGCGAAGATAATTAGCTATCCCGTGGGAGCGGGGCTGTTCGTGAGTGCCGCGATTGAGAGTCGAATATCGAGCAGGCGAGATCTCCCTGCCGTGAATGCTGTGGAAAAGTTCGACGAACGTTTTGACGGACTCTGGCACGAGATAAAGGCACGAGCCGGGACGCTGCTTTCAGTGCGGGATCGCGAGACTCTAAGTTGGCACTTTGGGCGCTCGTTGAAATCAAACGGGCTGTGGATTTATATACACGAGACTAAGGAACGTCTGACCAGCTACGCAATTTTTCAGCGGCAAGACAAGGCAGACGTCGGTTTGACGCGGATGCGTTTGGTTGATTTCCAATCGTTGGACGCGAATCCACGGATTCTTGATGCCATGATCGCTGCCGCGTTACGCCGGGCGAAAACAGAAGGCATACAGATGCTGGAAGTCCTCGGATTCTCTGGCGCGGTCAGAAGCCGCATGGAAAACCTGGCGCCGTTTCGCCGCAAGCTGCCGTCGCAGTTGTTTTATTACAAGGCTGTGGGTAAGGAACTGAAGACTCAGTTGGCGAATCCTGGGGCCTGGCAGCCGACTTCCTATGACGGTGACAGCAGCCTATGAATTCGATTCCGCAGATTCCCAGCTACGATGACGTGCTCCCGGTGGTCTACAAAGCGTTGGACGAACTGAACCAGCAGCGCGCTCGCAATCAGCGTCTGCAGGCATCGCCTGACTGCGTGCTCTTCGGCGAAAGAAGCAGTTTGAACTCGCTCGAATTGTCCAACTTTATCGTGTTCATGGAACAGTTGGTACAAGAAAAATTCGGAGCTGAAGTCGATCTCACCGAAAACGACCCGTTCTCGCCAGAGACCGGACACATGCGCACGGCTGCAACTCTGGCAGCGCATATCTCGAATCTGGTGCGCGAACAAGCGTGATTCCCACTCCAATTCAAATCGAACTGATTTCGGACTTCAATCTCCAGACGCTGGCGAACTACCTGGAGAACGGCGAGTCGACGCCGGCTGTCTCGGTGAAGGTCGCCCCGTTTGGTCAAGTTGTTCCGACGCTGCTCCAGGGTCGTGAAGCCGCGAAGAGTGCTTTTGCCTTTATCTGGGCGTCTCCATCTGCGGTGGTTCCAGCTTTTTCCGATGCTTTGCAGGCTCAACCGGTGAACGAAGCGGTCATTCTGGCGGAGGTTCGGCAGTTTGCCCAGCACATCATCACCGCGAAGGATCGCTTTCGATCCGTTCTCGTCTGCGCGTGGACCCTGCCGAGATGGCAGCGTGGGCTCGGCTTGCTTGATTTGCAGAGGCCGTCGGGACTAAGAAATCTTCTGCTCAAGATGAATCTGGAACTGATTTCGGCTCTGCAGGATGTCGCTGGAGTCTACATGGTAAATCCGCAGGACTGGATCGAGGCGGCTGGCAAGAACGCGCACAGCCCCAAATCCTGGTATCTCTCCAAGACGCCGTATGGCGCAGAAGTATTGAAACAGGCTGCGACCGAAGTCAAAGCTGCGCTGCGAACCATCTCTGGAGAGGCCCGCAAATTGATCGTCGTCGATCTCGACGACACGATGTGGGGCGGAGTGGTAGGCGATGTAGGCTGGGAAAATCTGCGGCTGGGTGGTCACGATCACATCGGCGAAGCGTTCGTGGATTTTCAACGAGCGCTGAAGGCCTTACGCAATCGCGGCATCCTGCTGGCAATCGCCAGCAAAAACGACGAGTCCGTTGCGCTGCAGGCGCTGGCTCAGCATCCGGAGATGATTGTTCGTCCGGAAGATTTCGCGAGCCGGCGGATTAACTGGAAAGATAAGGCCGCCAACATCGTTGAAATTGCCGCCGAGCTTCGCCTTGGTCTGCAGTCGGTGGTGTTTATCGACGACAATCCGGTGGAGCGGGCGCGGGTCCGCGAATCGCTTCCCGAAGTCCTGGTTCCGGACTGGCCGAATGACAAGACGCTGGCAGCCTCGACTCTGTTGCAGATGGATTGCTTCGACACCGCACAGATTACGAATGAAGATCAGGCGCGTGCCGGCATGTACGCCGCCGAACAGAAGCGGGACGGTTTTAAGACAGAAATGCCGACCGTCGAACACTGGTTGCGATCGTTGCAGACCAAGGTCACGGTTGAAGAATTGAACGCTTCTAATCAAGCTCGTGTGGCGCAGCTTTTCAACAAGACGAATCAGATGAACCTGACCACGCGCCGTATGTCGGAGAGCGAACTCGTGCAGTGGTCACGGGACAGTAATCGGAAGCTATTGGCGTTTCGCGTAGCGGACCGGTTCGGCGATTCCGGTCTGACGGGAATTCTCACCCTCGACATTGACGGTCGAGACGCCAAGATCACAGATTTCATTCTGAGCTGCCGGGTTATGGGCCGCCAGGTGGAAGAGATGATGCTGGCAGTTGCGGTGGAATGTGCCCGTCGGGCAGGCAGTGAGAAATTGCTGGCGGAGTTCATTCCAACCGCGAAAAACAAGCCGTGCCACGAATTCTGGATGCGCTCCGGGTTCGACCGAGACGATTCCGGGTATCGGTTCACTTGGCAGACTGTCCGGGAATATTTCCGGCCTTCCAGCGTGGAACTGTGCGTTTCCGCAAATATCGAGAATGGCTTGCAGTATCAACGAGTTAGGGAGAAGTCCACCGGTCGCGAAGCCGAACCAGTGCCGGCTTCCTGAGTCAATCAGCCTGGTTTCTCTAGTAGGTTCTTCCCCTATTTACTTCGTTCACAATAGCTTTGAATATATCTACGATCCAAATCCTAGGAGGCGGTATGCATTTCGGTTTACTCGCGCTGTACGGTGGCCCTGATCAGATCATGCCACTGACTTCAAGTCTGGCGGCAATCTTTGCTTTCGTGCTGATGTTCTGGGGGAAATTGCTGGTTGCATTCGACAAGATGGTGCGGTATTTCAAGGGCACTCCGGCCGAGCCAGTCCCGGCTCCCGTCGCGACGGAAGACTCGAAAGCGAAGGAGTAGCCGAGCACGTGGGGAAGAAGAAAGTCATCGTCATCGGGCTCGACGGCCTGGAGCCGAGCATCGTCGAAACGATGCTGGCTCAGGGAGACTTGCCGAACCTCGCACGATTGCGTGCGATGGGCTCCTACACTCGCATGAAGACTACGTATCCGGCGCAAACGCCGGTGGCCTGGTCCTCGTTTGCGACCGGTGTGAACCCTGGCGGCCATGGTATCTTCGACTTCATTCGCCGCGACCCGGACACTTATCTTCCCGATCTTGCCTTGAGCCGGTTTGAGCGCCCTAAGAGCATGCTGGCGCAGCCGAAAGTGGTGAGCCGCCGTAATGGCACTGCGATCTGGCAGCGACTCACAAACGCGGGGATTCCCAGCACCGTTCTGCGCTGCCCGTGTACGTTTCCTCCCGACACACTCAAGGGCAGCATGCTGGCTGGGGTGGGCGTGCCCGACTTGCGCGGTGGGCAGGGAACTGGGACGTTTTACACGCAGGACAAGACTGCCGTCGCCAAAGAGAACGAACGCCTGGTTCATCTCGAATCCGGCGGTGACCTGAAAAGCTGGATCATCGGACCGCGCAACCCGCGCGCGAATCCGCCCGGTGATTTCCAAAGCGAAATTCGCGTGCGTCGTGATGGAAGCACGCTGCGGATTGAGACTGGCGGAAGCCCCGCCGTTCTCGAACTGAAAGAGAAATCCTGGAGCCCCTGGGTCAAGGTTAAGTTCAAGATGTCGATGCTGCAATCGGTGTCGGGAATGGTGCGGTTTTATGTGCGCCAGCTTTCTCCCGTGATTGAGTTCTACGTTTCTCCGGTAAATTTCGATCCAGCGGCGCCGGTGTTTCCGATCTCGTCCCCGCCCGATTACGCGAAGAAATTGGCGGAAGAAATTGGTCCTTTCTCCACCCTGGGCATGGCCGAAGATCACAATGGCCACAACAACGGGCGCTTCGATGAGATGGACTATCTCGCGCAGTGCAATCTGGTTTATGAAGAGCGCGAGAAGATGATGGATCACGAACTTCGTCGTTTCACCGAAGGCTTCTTTTTCGTACTGTTCGATACTCCGGATCGCTTGCAGCACATGCTTTGGCGCTTCCGCGATCCGAAGCATCCGGGATTCAATCGCGATCTTCCTCCCGATCTTGGAAAGCAAGTCGATGCGCTCTACCGCCGCTGCGATGAAACCGTAGGCCGCGTCATGCAACGCGCGGATGAAGACACCCTGCTCATCGCGCTTTCCGATCATGGATTTAATTCCTTCCGGCGTTCGTTCCACACCAACACGTGGCTTTGGCAGAATGGGTTGCTGGCGCTGAAAGATGGCAAGACGCCGTCGACGGATATCAAAGAGAATTTCGCGGGTGTTGATTGGTCCAAGACGTACGCCTACGCCCTGGGCCTCGGCGGAATCTATCTAAACAAAAAGGGACGCGAGCGCGACGGAATCCTGGAAGAAGGCGCCGAAGCCGAACGCGTACGAAATGCGATTACCGGCGGCATGGCCGGACTGGTTGACGCCGACTCTGGCGCTCCTGGTATTCGAAGCGTGTCGCGCCGCGAAGATCTTTACTCGGGTGCGTACGTCAGCGAGTCTCCTGATCTGCTGATCAATTTTCATCCGGGATTCCGGGTGTCGTGGGAAACCACGGTTGGCGGTTTCTCTCATCAGCTGTTTGAGGACAACACGCGGCGCTGGAGCGGCGATCACATCATTGATCCCGATGCCGTCCCCGGTATTCTGTTCATGAACCGGCCGGCTACGCAGAGTCACGCCAGCATCATCGATCTTGCCCCCACAATTCTCCGTTACCTGGACGCTCCGTCCGGTGAAGGCATGGAAGGGAAGTCGTTGCTGTCCTAATTCTTAATTATGAAAATCTGTGTACTCGGACTCGATTGTGCGGCCCCGGAAGTGATCTTCAACGACGAGCGGCTAGTCAACATCCGCCGCCTCATGGACCTCGGGCTCTATGGAACATTGCAAAGCGTCGTTCCTCCCATCACCGTTCCCGCCTGGATGTGCATGAGCACCAGCCAGGACCCCGGCTCTCTCGGGACGTACGGCTTTCGCAACCGCTCAGATTATTCCTACGACAAGCTCGGCATCGTGAACTCGGCGTCGATCAAGAACTTCGCGATCTGGGATCAGTTGGCGCGTGAAGGCAAGAAGTCGATCATTATGGGTGTGCCGCCAAACTTTCCTCCACGGAAAGTGAACGGCATCAGCGTGGGATGCTTTTTGACTCCTGATTCCGTCAAAGACGAATTCACTTATCCCGCCAGCATCAAGACTGAGATTCAGCAACTGGTCGGTGACTACCCGGTCGATGTGAAGGATTTCCGCACCGATCGCAAGGACTGGCTACGCGACGAGATCTTCGCCATGAGCCGCAAGCAGTGGCAAGTTGCGCGGCACCTGATGACGAATCATGAGTGGGACTACTTCCACTTCGTCGATATCGGGCTCGATCGCGTTCATCACGGTTTCTGGAACTACTTCGACAAGAATCACGTGCAGTACGAAGCGGGGAATCCGTACGAAAACGTCATTCCCGATTATTATCTTTGGCTCGACGAGCAGATCGGCAGTGTCATGGAATTGCTCGATGGCGAGACCATCCTGCTGGTTGTCTCCGACCACGGCGCGCAGAGATTGGATGGCGGCTTCGCCGTGAACCAGTGGTTGATTGAGCAAGGTTTGCTGGTCCTGAACGAGACGCCGAAAGAAATTACGCCTTTCAGCAAGTTAAACGTCAACTGGTCGAAGACGAAGGCCTGGAGCGAAGGCGGATACTACGCGCGTGTGTTCTTCAATGTGGAGGGTCGCGAGCCGCAAGGCACCGTTCCGGGCGCGCAGTACGCCGCATTTCAAGACGAGATGAAGGCGAAGTTTGAGGCGATCCTCGACGACAAGGGCCAGCCGATGGATTCGCTGGTCTTCAAGCCGAAAGAGATTTACCAGAACGTGCGCAATGTGGCGCCGGATCTGATTGTCCATTTCGGTGGCCTGTTCTGGCGTTCGATCGGCAGCGTCGGGCATCCTGGCCTGTATGTTCAGGAGAACGATACCGGGCCAGACGGCTGCAATCACGCCCAGTATGGAATGTTTCTGCTGGCCGCGCCGAACTGTCCTCTCGCCGGAGAACACTCGGGCGCCAGATTGCTCGATATCGCGCCGACGCTTCTTGATCTGGCGGGTTATGACATTCCAGAGTCCATGCAGGGCCGCTCGCTCGTGGCCGGTATGGAAAAGAAGGCTCCGGACCAGGGTTTTGGCGACGCCGACAGCGAACAGCTGATTCACGACCGGCTGGCTGGCTTGGGCTACATCTAGTTTTGTTTCCCCGAAAGTGAACAGAGAACCCGAACGACGAACTGAACCCTGAGCAAAACGACAACTAAACCACGAACAAAAGCATCTTTACACGCCGAAACCGGCGACCAACGAATTGGACAAGGCCGAACAGGAAAAATGACCATGGGTGACCAAGGGCTGTTGGAGCAGGTGAATTACAAACCGGTTGATACTTCGCAAGGTCAATCCAGCGATCCGATTTTCATTCTCGGGATTGCTGCCCGCTGTGGGACGAATTACCTGCATGACCTCATACGCATGCACCCCGATTGCGATTCGGGGAGTTCCACTCTGGAAGAGGACAACCTGATTGCGAATGCGCACCTTCTAACCAGGTACGTCGACGGCGTTTCCCGATGGTGGAAACATCACTGGGGTCCGGACGAGCTACGCCTGGAGAAAGAAGCGTTGGCCCAGCAGATGGGCCAGGGGTTGCTGGCCTTCCTGTCGAACCAACTCGAACGGCGGAAACATATCTCGGGAAAGAATGATGTCGATGGGCGGCCCCTGCGGCTGGTGACAAAGACGCCGACTGTCAAGAATTTGGCTTTGTTCTATCCTTTGTTTCCGGCTGGGAGGTTGCTGGTGCTGATTCGTGATGGCCGCTCCGTGGTTGAGTCGGCGGCTCGCACCTTTGACCGTCCCTACGGGCATGCGGCCAAAGAATGGGCCTCGTCCGCTCAGATCATCCAGGATTACTGTAAAAGCCATCCAGAGAAGCCATTCCTGCTGGTGCGCTACGAAGACCTCTACCGCAATGTGGAGAAAGAGCTGCGCCGCATTTTTGAGTACTTGCAACTGGATCCGGAAGCATACGACTACGACGGCGCCGTCAATCTTCCTGTGCGTGGGTCTTCAACACTGCGCGGGCAGCCCTCAGCGCACGAGGTTCCCTGGGTCGCGCAGGGCATCCATTGGGATCCGGTGGCGAAACCGGCGAACTTCAATCCCGTGGAGCGCTGGGCGAACTGGAACCGGGCCAAGCATGAGCGTTTCAATTGGATCGCCGGCGAGTATCTGGAGAATCTTGGTTACGACAAAAAAATGTATCCGGGAAACCGTTTGTTCTGGACGGCCTGGAATATCCTGCTCGATGGACTGCATGTCGATTCTGGCATCTGGCTGGCACGCAGGTTCCATAGAAAATGGAAGGAAATTAACTCGGTCGACGACTTCGTCGGCGTTTTTCGCTTGATGAAGCGTTCGATCATTGAAGCGCTCTGGGAGCGCTCTGACCCCGGGATATGAAAACCACGAGCAAGCCCCAACGGAGCCCCCGCTTGCCTGCTCAGACTGGATATTGATAAGTGAATAGTGACAAACGCCACAATCGTCTAAGTGAAACCGTGGAGGAACTGCGGGAAGATATCCTGCAGAAAATCTCACCGGTCGCGGCTGGAAGTCCAGCTTCGTTAGTTAAGGTTTCTCTTTTGCCCCAACAGACCATGCATGAGGTCGCCAGCGTGGAAATCGGGCAGAACGGAAACGCGGTGCGTTTTTTCGCGAAAAGCGATCTGGCCGACTATGGCGGACCGCAGCGCCTGGAAACCGAAGAATACGTTCTGCGACATGTTGCGCCGGAAATCTGGCAGGCAAACGCCCGAACGCGATGCCCGCAGGTGCTGGCTTTCTTTCCCGACCGCAAACTGCTGTTGCTCGAGATGGTTGAAGGCAAATCCCTCAAGGAACTGCTCTTCGATATGGGCAGAAGCCACAATAATCTGCCCGACTTGCTGGCCCTTACCGGAGAGTGGCTGGGCCGCTTCCACGCCTTAACTCAATCCTCCGAGCAGGCCAATCCGTTCGAGTGGCTGGAGGGGTCGTTCGCAAAGCAGAAAGTTCAGGATGTGTTCCAAAATTGCGGCGTGGCCGAACTGTATCCCAAGCTCGCCAACCTGCTGCAGCAATTCCGGCGGGACTATCCCGATTTTCGCCGTCCCCTATGCCGGCTGCATTCCGAATTCACCCCGTTGCACGTTCTGGTAAAAAACGACGCCATCTATGTGATCGACTTCGGCTCGAGCCGACTGGGTTTTGGCTACGAAGACGTGGCAATGTTCACGACATTCTTCGATATCCTCTTGCCCTGGCGGGCGGTTGCTGGATCGCTGCGCCTTCCGCTGGCGCAACAGAAAGACATATTCCGAGAATCCTACTTCGCGCATCGCGAACAGACTTTTGGCGTTCCCGACAACATCGTGATGCGTTTCGCCTACCTGCAGGCCATGGCACACCATGAGTCCTGCCGGGAGACGATTCCCTCGTCCCCCTTGGCAGCTATGTATGCCACGGCCGGACGCGCCTGGGTACGGAGACGGTTCGCTGCCCTGGCGCGCAGAGAGTTAGCTTATTTGCGGCAGTTGGTGTCAGCTCCCCCCGTGTGGCACCTGGACTACACTGCTCCCGTCGCCAAGTAAGGCGGCTGGAGTTGGCGGCCTTCTAGCACAAGGCCGAAGACGGAGAAAGTGCTGGGCCCTGGGGCTTCACAGGGAATCTTGCGGCCGCCACTCCCTCGCGCGGTCGAGCGGAACTGAACTCAACTCAATGCCAAACGTCATCGAATCGCAGGAAGAACGCGCTCCCTCTCTATTACTGATCGCTGTCTGGTTCGCGCTGGTCACCGGCATCTGCGAAGGTTTTGGGCTCCTGGTATTTCAGCGCATCAACTGGGCCAACTGGGGCAGCATGGTGCACGTCTCAGTTCCCATCATCTGGATCGCCCCGATCGTGGATCTCGGCGTCTGTCTTCTGCTGGCGGTCGCACTGGCCGTCGCTTCCCGATTGTTTCCCAAGATGCAGCTGACCCGGGCTGCGGTCCTGGTCTACGCCTCGGGGATGGTCTACATCTGGCTGGCGCTCACCGAGCGACTTACCTATCATTCGGACATTCTGCTCGGGATCGGCGCTGGAGTGGCGATCAGTCGCTGGTTCGTGAAGCATCAGAAACTGACTTTCCGGATATGGCGAACCACTCTGCCATGGCTGGCGGCTGCTGTGATTCTCGCTCTGGTTGCGGGCGAAGGGCGTGACTGGTGGCGCGAACACAGTGCTTTAGCGAAACTGCCTCCGGCTGCGCCCGGTTCTCCCAATGTTCTCGTGATCGTGATCGATACGCTGCGTGCCGATCACATGTCCGGATACGGCTACGTTCGTGCCACGACCCCCAACATCGACGCTTTCGCCAAGCAAGGCGTCATGTTTACCAACGCCATTGCGCCATCCTCCTGGACTCTGCCCTCGCACGCATCGATGCTGACAGGCCGTTACACCTACGAGCATGGCGCCGATAGTGTCAAGCCTATGTCGTTGCTGGGACATTCTCTCGCCACGCTCGACAACCGCTATCCCATGCTCGGCGAACCGATGGAGCACCACGGATATCGCACGGCAGGTTTCGCCGGCAACCGCATCTTTTTTTCCCGCCACATGGGATTGGGCCGCGGATTTACCCATTTCGAAGACTTCACCACCATGGACATGTTCCCGCGAACGGTCCTCGGCAGGAAGGTTGCGACGCTGGTCCTCAATCACGATCGCCTCAGAATGTTGTTAGTGGATATCGGCTTTCGCAGGGTCGAACACCTCCAGATGGTCGGAGAAGAGGGCATTCGCAAACGTGGTCCTGCAATTAACGAGGCGGTGCTGGACTGGATCGATAAGGACCGAAGCCGTCCGTTTTTTGCCTTCCTGAATTATTACGACGTGCATGGTCCATACGGCCCCCGGCATTCGGCCGGGCAGAAATTTTCCCACGGGAACGGAACGGTCGTGGATTACTACGATGACGGCGTTGCCGACATGGATACGTTCGTCGGACATCTGCTGCAGGATCTGGATCACCGCGGCCTCACCGACACTACTTACGTCATTTTCACGTCGGACCACGGAGAGCTGCTGCAGGAGCACGGAATGCTCGGGCATCGCAATGCGCTTTACCGGCAATTGATCCAGGTTCCGTTCATCGTCCGCAAGCCCGGCGTTATTCCCGCGGGGGTTCGCGTGGATACACCGGTCACAATTTCCGCACTCCCCGCAACTGTCATGGAACTTCTGGGTTGGAGCGATCAGACACTTTTTCCCGGACCTTCTCTGGTGGAGTTGTGGAAGCATCCCGGACCACATCCGGATTGGCCGTATCCTCTATCAGAGCTGGCGCAGTTTGTGCATTCGAATCAGGAATGGCCGAGTCAATCGGGCTCGATGCAGTCGATGGTGAGCGACAAATGGCATTACATCTACCACGAGAAGTTTGGCGCGCAACTCTATGACTGGCAATTGGATAAGCCCGAGTTAAATAATCTTTCCAAAATCCCGGACGACATGCCAGTAGTGCAAGAATTGGCTGGCCGGGTTAAGGATCTAACTGCCAAGCCACGTGAAGTTGGTGGAGAAGCTGCAAAGGCGGAGAGTCCGCGCTAGTTTCTGCCGGCGAGGTTGCCGGAACCGCATTATCCATGGTCTTGACTGAAGTTCAAACTCCGAAGGTAATTGGCGAGATTCCAGTCGCCCCGATCCCGACTCCGAGCACGCCACGAGCCTGGCTTCTGGTGTTAAAGCGCGGGTACGTTGCGTTCATGTCTCTGCTGATTACGGTGCTGGTCGGTAACTGGCTGGCTTCCATCTCTGGACAGAACAACTATATAAAGGCCGAGGAGCGCACGGTGCGCGGTGCTGTAGCACCCGCGCCGGGACTGTCGCCAGCCGATCTCGCCGAGGCGCAGGCGGTTCTGACTCCGGCAGAAGCGCCCCTAACCCGGAAACAATTGCTCTACCTCGGAGACTCACAGGTCTTTTCCAGGCCCGATGCACCTCCCGGCGCGCTGAATACAGCCCAGTGGGTGCAAATCCTGCTCTCCCGACAGGATGATCGCGCCGTCAGAGTCCGTATCGGGGCAACCCCCGGCATGGACGTCCCAGAAATGCTGATGCGAACCGTGGCGGCATCCGAACGCGAGCCTCGCCAGGACGACATGATCGTCGCTGATATCTCGCTGGCGGAGCTGCGGGAGTTGGGCATTCGTGGCGAAATCAATTCACTCGCTACAATTCCGGCCGTGAATTCAGCCCTCAAGTCCCTACTCTCGGCTAACCCGGATCTCGCGGATGCCGGCAAGACGTTCGACGCAGTCCTGAATCCGCAGGGTGACAAGATCGTGGACAAGTCGTTGGCTGACAGAATGGAAGACGCGCTGCAGCGCAAAGCCGACGCATGGTCGTTCTTTGCCGAGCGTGAAAACCTGGTTGCGCTCGGGCTGTTGCGCTATGCACAGTGGGAGCACCGGATACTCCACATCACTTCGGACACGCGCGTTCCGACTCACGCTGCGCCTTACCGCGCGAACCTGCAACTACTGGAACTTCTCATGCGTTTTGCGCAGGCGCGCAACATCCATCTGATCCTGTTCTTCGGACCTGTCCGCGATTTGGAACCGAACCCGGATGTTCCTGCCGACCTTGTCCGCATGCATCACGACATAACCAATCTCTGCGAGCGGTATGCGGTGACGTGCCTCGATTATTCGCGAGTAATCCCGGAAGCTTCCTGGGCTGACTACTCCGCCAACCAACGCGGCGCTTTCGCCATGATGGCCGGCCAGCATGATTTTTTTCACTTCAAGGAAGAAGGCCACAAGGCTCTGGCCGAGAGGCTCATGTCCGATGCCGGCACTCAGATCCTGCAATGGTCGAATCAGGGGGGTCCGGCGCAGTGAATCTTCTCGGCCTCAGCTATTTAGTGTTCGTTCCGGTGGTGTGGGTTCTGACCCGGCTCACCCGTCCTATGAAAGGGCGACAGCTTTTGTGGCTGGCCGCCAGTTATTTCTTCTATGCCACCTGGAGCCTGAAATTCCTTTGTGTCCTGTTGGTCAGCTCGCTAGTGAATTACGCGCTTGGCATTTACCTGCGGCGCAATCCTTCGGCGGGCAGGCTCTGGGTTGGCATCGGCTTTAATATCTTCCTGCTGGCCGTCTTCAAGTATCTGCCGGTGTGGTCGGCGCATCTGGGGCCCGGACATTTTCCTGGGTTTCTTGAACACATCATTCTTCCCGTTGGAGTCTCCTTCTGGACCTTCGAAGCGCTCAGCTATCTCTTCGACGTCTACCGGGAAGAAGACCTGGACCCTTCTCTTGCGGAATTCTGTCTGTATCTGGCCTTTTGGCCGACGGTGCTTTCCGGCCCCGTCTGCCGGTTGCCTGAGTTGCTGCCGCAGTTTCGCAATGCGAAGCCAGTGTGGGATGACATAACCGAGGGCTCTCGCCGCATTGTTCTGGGGTTGTTCATGAAGACCGTGCTCTCGCAGATGCTGGGCGCTGGGCTACGTCCCGGTGAAGGAGTGGACTTCGGCTTCAATCAGATTGCGCGCGGCTGGACCGGACTCGACGTCTGGATTCTGGCCGTGGGATTCGCCTTCCAGATGTATTTCGATTTCGCCGGCTACTCCAACATCGTGATCGGTACGGCGCAGCTGTTCGGGATCCGCCTGCGGGAAAATTTCCGCGATCCATTTCTTTCTACGTCGCCCGCCGAATTCTGGACCCGGTGGCACATGTCGTTATCGTTCTGGATTCGCGACTACGTTTTCATGCCTCTGGCGACCTGGAAGCCACAGGTTTGGTGGCGCCATGCTTCTCTGGTCATCGCGATGATGCTGTTCGGGTTCTGGCACGGAGCGGATTGGACCTACATCGTTTGGGGAGCACTGCAAGGGATGCTTCTCGTGGGGCACCGGCAATTCCAGCAACTCGAGCGCCGTACCAACCTGCAACTCCCTGCGCTGGTCGCAACTTACGCAGGCTGGGCAGTGACATTTTGTTGCATGCTCTTGAGCTGGATCGTCTTTCGCGCCAACGATTTGAGCCAGGCCGGGGCCATGTTTCGCGCGTTGGTGAACCTCTCAAGCTACCGGCATTTTGTGTTACCAAGGAATTTCGTGTGGATGACTATCGTGATTGCGGCGTCTTACTTTGTGGTTGCCGGGCTGCGGAAGCTGGCTGAAAATAGTAAACAGGTTCCCACACTGGCGCGGCTGGGCTGGGCGCTCTCGCCGGTAATGTATTCCGCTGCCATGCTGGCGATTGTAATCATGAGCATTCATAAAGCTGTGTTTGTGTATTTGCAATTTTGAAGGCGAGGCTGTGTGACTGAAGCGATCCTGAATGACGCAATCAAGGCTGAAGGTATCAAAGAAATGACAGAATATATCGCCCGGGAACTGGTGCGCCGCCCGGGCGTCGAAATTACTCCGGAGACGCCGCTGGTTTCCTCAGGCCTGGTCGATTCATTCGCGCTGGTCGAGATTTTCGTGAAGCTGGAAAAGCTTACCAACCGCCGCATTCCCGCAGCCAAGATCCAGCCCAAAGATATGGACTCGGTCGCACTGATGTTCGCCACTGCAGAGAGAATTGGCAAACCCCGTCAATAGACTTAGCGTCGCATTATGCACAGCTCGCTGCTCGCGCCCTAGAGTAAGCGAGTCGCAGCCTCAGTTCACCGCATGTTTTCTCCCGCTCCTAAACGAAGTCGCTCTCCATTTGTTAGAAGAGGATTTATACCGATGATGTCGAGATTTTCAATTCGAGCGTTGTGGACGATGTTTCTGCTGTTGGCAGTACTGGCTGGTTTGGCCTCCGCACAGGGCATCAACATTAAGCTTCGCGCCAATGCTGATCCACATCCCGCGCACCATCGTTACGCAAATGTCTGGGGCAACGTTGGCACAAAGGGCACCTTCGCCTATGTGGGCTCTTACGATGCCAACGGCGTGCTCATTTTCGATATCACAAATCCGGATGCCCCCATTCTCGCCTCCAACTATACCTACAAAGTTTCCAATCCAATCTGCGGCACGAATTGTGACAACCAACTCGAAGACGTCGAGGTACAGAATGGCATCGGATACTTCGCCAGCAACACTGTCGGCGGAATTCATATTGTCGACGTGTCGAACCCATACGCTCCGAAGCTGATCACGCGCATTACCTCCGCCATCGGCGGCTGGGACGGCGTTCATACAGTGCTGGTGAATGGAAACTATCTGTATGTTCCGCACTACTTCGTCGATCCCAAAATGCAAGTCTGGGACATAAGCGATCCCGCCTCGCCGGTTCTCAAGTGGACGTTTCTCACCACCGATCCCAACTCGGTTCGCGCATCGTCGATTCATGGCAACACGCTCTACACTTCAGGCTGGGGCGGGCACACCGATATCTGGGATGTGACGAACATCGCGACCGAACCGCCGCAATTGCTTGGAACCATCCTGTCAGGTGTGGACTCGCACAGTTCATCTCCTACGCCCGATGGGAACTATCTGGTGGGCTCGCGCGAACTTATTGCCAACGGCGGCGACGTTCGCATCTACAACGTTTCGAATCCCGCTAATGTCACGCTGACTTCGTTGATAACGATGCCCGAGTTCGGCATCGAATCGGTCAGCCCGCACAATCCTGCAGTAGTTGGCAACCTGCTCTACAACTCGTGGTACGACGCCGGATTGATGGTCTTCGACATCACGAACGTGGCGAACCCGGTGCTGGTCGGGAGTTACGATACTTGGCCGGGGGCCATCACGATCGGTTCGTATGACGGTGACTGGGGTGTTTATCCGTACCTGGGGCAGAATGAAATTCTGGTCAGCGATCAGGACACCGGACTGTACATCCTCGACGCGACCGGAGTGAATTCAACTCCGGTTCTGTTCAACTATCTGGTGAATCCGCCGGCCGCAACTTCGACGGCTCCGCTGGCGGGCGTCACTCCATCGGTCACGGGTACGGCAACCGGCGAAGTCTACTTGATGGGAGTTGCGCCTGCAGGTGGCCTGACGGTCGATCTTTCAAGCACCGGTCCCGCCACAACCAACGCCACGATCACCATTCCAGCGGGTCAACACAGCGCGACCACTACTGTCGAGACTTCTTCGGTGTCCACTTCCACACCCGCGACACTCACAGCCGCATACAACAGCCAGGAAATAGAGGCACCGTTGAACGTCGTGCCGGGGAGCATCGATTCGTTTGCTGTTTCTCCCAACCCTGTGGTCGGGGGGAACACTGCGCAGGGCAAAGTTGTGCTGACCTCGGCTGCCACGAGTTCGACGCCAGTTACGCTCGCCATTGTCAGCGGTGGCAGCGCGATCACTTCCATGCCCAGCCTGGTCCATGTAGCGACCGGAGGGACGTACGTCACCTTCCAGATTGACACCAAGGCAGTCTCGGCCTCCACATCCGTAACCGTGTCCGCTACCGTTGGTAGTGACACGGAGCAAGCCAGCTTCACCGTGACCCCGGGTTCGACTAGTCCTGCTGCTCCGAGTGCGGTAACCTATTCTGCGAATCCGCTGCTTGGCGGTGGCTCGCTCACCGGCAAAGTGACCGTGGCGAGTGCCGTATCGGTTAGCACCACCGTTACGCTGACCGTAGCCAGCGGCGCCAGCGCGATCGCGAGCATACCTGCCACCGTAGTGGTTCCGGCGGGGCAGACCAGCGCGACATTCCCCATAACGACCGCGTCCGTGAGCACTGGCACCGCGGTGCAAATCACAGCTTCAACGAGCACTGGATCTGCGTCGAAAATATTAACTGTCGAAGCTCCGGCGCCCGTCACTGTGACTTTCCTGACCAGTCCCGTAGCCGGTGGGAACCCCACGCAGGTGCGCGTCATCATGCAGCAAACTGTGCTGGCGAATACGACGGTCACTTTGGACGTAACCAGCGGGGCCAGCGCGGTGAAATCGATTCCAGCGACGGTCGATGTGAGCCCCGGACACAACACGGTTGTCTTCACCCTGACCACCAACACCGTAACAACAGCAACTTCGGTGAAAATTTCTGCCGCCGCAAACGGTGGCACTGCGAGCGGCACAGAAACCGTATCGGTTCCGTAACCCCACAGACAGGGCGACGTCACCTACCGTGCCAGTCGAAATCATGTCATCCAACGAAACCTTGAAGAACGCCGCAGAAGCCAGGCAGTCAGCAGCAGCAAAGCCACGCCGCAGCCTGATCACCGGATTTCTCCGCTCGCTGCGCATTTATCCGCAGAACGTTGCTTTGGAACTCGGCGAACAACGCCTGACCTATCGCGAACTCTGGGAGAAAGCTGCGAAGATCACCCATGCGCTGAATGATGCTCTGGACGTTTCCTCGCCCGTGGTCGCGATCCTGGCGTATCGCAGCGTGACCGCATATTCCGGCATCTTGGGAATTCTGGCGTCGGGACGCGGTTATGTTCCGCTGAACCCTAAATTTCCCGTCGAACGCAACCTGGCGATGTTGAACGCTTCCCGTTGCGACGCCGTCGTGGTGGGAGCAGAATGTGCCGCCATGGCGAAGTCTTTGCTCGAACGGTTGGGCCGGTCAATGATCGTGCTGACTCCAGACGCAGATTTCAACATCGATGCGCCAGACTCGATGACCGTATTCACGGCCGAGGATATGCGCGCCTCCGCGGAAGCTGTCGATCCGGAAGTCTCATCCGATGCCACCGCCTACCTTCTGTTTACGTCAGGCAGCACTGGTGTTCCCAAGGGCGTGCCGGTTACGCAGGGCAACGTGAGCGCGTATCTGGAATACACCGGGAAACGCTACCAGGTGACCCCGCAGGATCGCTGCTCGCAGAACTTCGATTTAACTTTCGACCTCAGCGTGCACGATCTATTCCTATGTTGGGACGCGGGAGCAACGCTGTGTCCTTTCCCCGGCGATGGCGCACTTTGTCCCGCTGTCTATGTGGACGAACTGCAGTTGACCGTATGGTTCTCGGTTCCGTCCGTGGTCTTATTCGCGTCGAAGCTGGGTCTGCTCGAGCCAGGAACGTTTCCGAGTCTGCGTTGGAGCTTATTCTGCGGCGAAGCTCTTACCGCGGCGATGGCTTCGGCGTGGCAGGAGACGGCCAGTAACTCGATCCTCGAAAATCTCTACGGTCCCACAGAGGCCACGATCGCCATTACTCACTATCGCTGGGACAGACGGCACTCCGTCGAACAATCGCTCAATGGCGTCGTGCCCATCGGCGTGCCCTTTACTGGACAACAATGCCGCGTGGTCAACGACGACCTCACCGCAATGGCCGTGGGCGAACCCGGCGAATTATGTCTGGGCGGGTCGCAGGTCGCTCCTGGATATCTTGATAATCCCGAAAAGACGCGGCAACAGTTTGTCCATCTGCCCGGGTCCGATCAGGTGTGGTACCGCACCGGCGATCTGGTCAAGCAGGATCAGCAGGCCTGCATTTACTATCTGGGACGTCGCGACCATCAAGTGAAGATCAATGGCTACCGCGTGGAGTTGCAGGAGATCGACTTGGCGCTGCGGGAAGCTGCCGACACAGATCTGGCCGTCGCGATTCCCTGGCCGGTCGAAGGAGGATCGGCGGCTGGCATCGTCGCTGTGCTGTGGGGCACGAATCCTTCCGACGATGCCAAGATCATTGCCGCCTGTGAGCGCAAACTGCCCAGGTACATGGTCCCCGGCCGAGTTCACCGTTTAAGAGAAGTTCCTCTTAACGCGAACGGCAAAATCGACCGGGGTAAGATTGCTGATCTGCTCCGCGACTCAGACCGTCGTTAAGGCAGCGGATCCTGCGCGGACTTGGTTGGTGCGATCGCGATGGCGACAGTTGAATATGCCGGAACCGTGATCGTGGCCTGGTAGCCGCCCGTAATCTTTTTCAGAGGCAGCGACGCACTGGCAATCTTCGGGTTGGCCTTGTTCAGAGTGAATTCCGTCGCCGCGGCCGAAGTGTAGCCGATGTTCGAGGCCGCAACTGTCACCCCGGAAATCGCCGTACCCGTCGGATTGATGATCACGATCGAATCCTGCTTGGTCGTATAGAAAGCAGTCGCCAGTAGCCCTGTCTGGGTATTTACCGGCGTTACTTTCAGCGCCATGTGCCCGCCCGCGGATAGCCCCAGATAACTGGACGATGCCAGCAACTTGTAGGCATAGTATTGCGGGTAAAGCTCGAGGCTTCCGGCGGCACAGTTCATCGACGAGTTCCAGGTTCCGGCAATGCAGAAATACGGTGGCGCGCTGCCGGCAAAGTAGAACAATTTAGTCGGTACGCTGTTGGCTCCGGAGTACACGGTATTGAGAAAGTCCACGATCGCGACTGAATTCCAGAGCGGTCCGTAAGTGGGACTGTTTCGGCAGCAATCTTGCGCGAAAACCCAGTTGTCGTTGAACTCCGTGATGTAGATTGGCGTTGATTTCGCGTTCGGCTGCAGGCCCTTGCGAATGAGGGCCAGGTCGCGGAGGTAGTACAGCAATTCCCCTCGCGTGCTGGACTGGGTGAACGCGTAGAGCTGGCTCCAGGTCATCTGATCGTTAATCTGAGGCTGGCCAGTCAGGTACATGTGATAGCTGATGAAATCAACGTAAGGATAAGCGCCAGGATGGGCCAACAATGCTGGAATCCATTCCACAGCCAGCGAGAAGTTCGAAACAACCGGACCGCCAACGTCGGATGTTGACTCCATCCTTGGTGGCCTGCGCGTGCATCGCCGAAGAGGCTGCAGCGTAAAGCGCCAGATACTTGGAAAGGCGGGTCGCATCTGTATTGTTGGCGACGCAGAAAGACTGCTGAAGTTCCGGTTCGTTCCAGATCTCGAAATCGTGTACTAGTCCCGGAAAGTTGGCATCCAGGTGAGCTACGTATGCGGCCGCGATTTTCGCCCATGCGTTCACGTCGGTGGGGGGTGCGTTATAACCCGCACTTCCGGCTCCATCACACGGGTTCGGAGAAGGCTGCAACCATGAGGGCGATCCCAGCATAGTAACCAGGGGATGCAGACCCTCGCTTTGCATCAAATTCATGTCCCAATCGAAATCGCTCCAGTTTGGCTCACTGCTCGAATACACGACCGGAATGCTGGCCATGGCGCGCGATTCGGTGATCCCAGCCTGTAAAATGTTGCCAATAGTCGTGTGATCAAGACTGCTTACTTGATTGATGCCGAACGCGCGGGGAGGAATGGAGTGAGTGGTGCCCGAGCGCGAGGCGAAATCTGCTGTCACGGTTTGACCGATCGCGGTCGTAACCGCAAGGCCGAATGCCATGGACCAGATCGTTCGACGGACGACTTTCTGAAGAAACTTCGTTCCGAAAAGTCGGGTAGCGGCAGAGGTTTGGGGGAACATCGTTTACCTCGGGCAACAAATTAGCGGAATCTAATTTCCGTCCGCCCATGTAATGTAGTTTTCCCCGCTGGGAACTCACAGATCACAGAAGTGCATACCCCGTTTGGGAAAGGTACACGCCTTCGGTCGGGAAATGCGTCAGGTGCCAGGACCCCCGGGAATGGCACCAGAGTCCCAAGATTTCCAGTCGAGTGCCCAGAACCTAGCAAGACTGACACCAATAGCCATTTCAGCCCCTCTGGGGCATCAACGAACCTAATACGAATCTGTGCTCGGAGCGAAACTTACATTCACACCCTAATGCCCGCTTTTCGGATAATCTAAATGCAAACACATGACAAAGCACCATCAGCTACCCTGCTGATTGCCGCATGGAAAGGGGGTTGCGTGAACGACCTCGAACGGCGCCGAAGCCCGCGATTCGCTCTGCAGCAGTCGGTCATCCTCAGCTACCGGGACGGCGAACCGGTTCAGATCGGGGCTGTGAGCGAAAATGCCTCGTTGCGAGGCGCGCTGGTCAGAACCGAGGTTTACATCCCGGTGGGTTTTCGCGTTGGGATGACTTTGGTTCTGCAGCAGGAAGCCTGGCCCACGACGACCCGCCTGCATGGCACAGGACGAGTCGTCCGTGTCGAAGAAAAAGGCCCAGCGGAGTTTCTCATCGCAATCGGGTATGACGAACCGTTGGGAGGACGCAACCGCACCGTTTCTCTGCCTCAGGATCCACAAGAGTGACGATCCTTGGCATCGAGCCTATCTCTGTCCTGGTCCTGGACAATGTCCCAGACAAGTCCGGTTTGGGCTGCCTTCGCCTGAAAAAGACGTTCTAATCGGCAGCTTTTGCGCCCCGTGCCGGCAATGAAACGCGGTATCCGTGCTTTTCCAGCCATTCCGCAGCTTTCCGCTGCGCTTCCTCGGTTTCCTCCGAGCTGAGTTCCACGCCAATTGAATCCAGCGCGGTCTGCGCCCGGTGGCAGAGATCACGTCCTGTGCTCTCTGCTATGAGAAACCACGTGTAGGCAGACTCCTTGCTCCGCGCAACGCTTCGTCCCTCGCGATACATCTCTCCCAGCCTGTATTGCGATGCTCCCACGCCGTCTTCGGCGCGTCTCCGGTGGCGTTCGATTTCTGGCAGTTGCTTGCCCAGTGGATCCTGCGTACTGCCTTGCGCGGTCGCGCGCTGGCTGAAAGCGTAGAGAACCATCTCGACCCGAGTCGAGACTCCCAGCTTGTCGAAAATCCGGAAGATGTAATTCTTGACCGTGTGCTCGCTCAACTTCAGCCGCACTGCGATCTCTTTGTTGGTTAATCCCTCAGTTACGCAGCGCACCACGTCCTGCTCCCGCTTCGAGAGCAGCACAGTGCCCCGCGAATCCACCAATCGCGATGGAGTGTTCTCGGCAAAGGTGTCGAGAACGAAGTGCAGTTCCTCGCTGCTGGCCCACACCTGTCCTGCCTGCACGATGCAAATGCACTTGCGCAGCATATCGATCGATTGAGCCCGGCAGAACACGCCCTTGGCTCCGCTGCCAAAAGCGCGAATCACCAGATCGCGCTTCGGACTATCCAGCAACAGGATCACCTTGATCTCAGGGTTGGATGTCCGCATCTGCCGTGCCACTTCAAACCCCTTCATCGCCTGTTCGTCCAGACTCACGTTCACCACCACCACATCCGGCGAACAGGAGGCCACACTCTCGCTGAGTTCAGACGAACTGGAGCACACACCAACCACGGTGAACCGGGCGTCTTCCTTGAGAGCGTCGGAGATTAACTGGCTCCCCATACGTGTGCCGTCAGCGACCACCACACGAATCGGCGCGGACCCTTGATCCGGAAGATCGGCTGGCCCTCGTTTTCGGCGAGCGAGTGAGGCATTGGCCCGCGCTGCATCCTGAGCGTCATTGATTGTGGATGAATGGGACATGACGACAATCCTCCTGGAGCCCGTGAAAAGACAGCCAATCGAAGTTTGAGGGAGGTCCCGGAAAGGGCGCTGCGCGGGGCCGGGAGCGGACCTTCCCCTTTGCATTTAGATTGTAATAGGGACTTTAGTCTCTGGGTAGCATAAAAGTACATGGTACTTTTGTGCTACCCCGTAACAGAGGATGTACCCCGTCCCACTCTCCCCAGACATCGCAGCTATCAGCTGGAGAAGCCGCCCAATATACTGTATATAAAAGAGTTAGGGGGCTGACGACGGGATCACTTCCGGAAAGGAAACCAGCGGACGTCCGCGCAGAGCCTGGCCTTCTCGGCGGCAGGTTCTCCAGAGCGGCCTAGTTGTTGAGCTGCTTGCGTTTGTTGAGAACGTCGATGATTTCCTTCATATAAGCCACCGCGTCTGACGGAGTGAGCAGGGCTTCGTCCTTGGCACTCATGAAGGCTGCGGAGCTGGTCTTGCCCACAACCGGTTGTGCCTGGCTCTGGGAGCGGTCGGCGACCAGTCGCGAGAGATCAAAGTCTGTCGCCACTTCACGGACCACGTCGATATCAATCGTCTTGTGTTTGAGGGCACATCCGATCGAAAGGGCGTTGAAGCAAATGTTATTGATATTGCGTGGAATGCCGGAACTCAAGTCCGTGATGAGCTTTCGTGCAGCGGGAGTGAACAAAGTCCCCGCAGCATATCCTGCAATGCGCAGCCGGTAGGCGATGAACTGGTCGACCTCGGCCAGCGGCAGCGGTTCCAGACGGCTTAGAACCGAAATACGCTGACGAAGCTGGCCCAACGAGGGCCGCGCCAGCTTATCCGCAAGTTCCGGTTGACCGGCCAGCACGATTTGCAGCAGCTTGGCCCGCGGTGTCTCGAAATCAGACAGTAGGCGAATCGTTTCCAGCACCGAGGGATCGCAGTTCTGGGCCTCGTCTACGACCACGATGAAGCGGCGTCCCGCCTGCGCTTCCTGCAGCAAACACTGGTTAAATTCCTTGTGAATGCTCACCAGATCGGCATCCGGACTGATCTCGCAGCCAATCTCCGCCAGCAAAAATCGCATGAACTCGCGCGATGTGCACTGGGTCTGGAAGACGAAGGCGGTGCGCGCGCTGCTCTGGAAGCGCTGCAGAAGCTGGAACAGCAGGGTTGTCTTCCCCATCCCCGGCTTCGCGATCAACGCCATGAAGCCGCGCCCAGCCTCAATACCGTAATAGAGCGAGGCCAGAGCCTCCCGGTGTGCCGGGCTCAAATATAAAAAGCGGGGGTCGGGTGTAACCCCGAATGGCTGCTCTTTGAATCCGTAAAAATCCAGAAACATTTCCACATCTCCCTGGTTCTGCCGGCCGGACGATCAACAGTATGCGGTTCTCGTCGGCTCAAGCTATCATTCTACCGTAATTGGCTCAACCTCTGGCTTAGCCCACTCGCCAGGCTTGCCCTGGGTTTTGAGGCTGCGCCATCATCTCCGGAGCCTCGGTATTCATCGTCACCGGCGGCGTGATTTTGTAACGCTCAATCTTGTATAGAAGGCTGCGGTAGCTGATCGCCAGCAGCCTGGCAGCCCGCTTCCGGATCCAACCGGTTCTCGCCAATGCCTGCCGGATAGCATGAATTTCCGCCTGCGTCCGGTGGCTGCGCAACGTGAGGCTGTCGGAGCTGAAAGAAAACCCGTTCTGCCCCGGCTGCTGGCTGATCTGGTTTGAAACCTGCCGGTTCACATCGGACCGAACACCGGCGGGTTCCATACAAAGACTGCTTTGAATCTCATCCATAGATATCCTCGCGGCCCGAAGGCCCCTTACAGAATTAGTGAAACAGCAACCGCGGGGAGCGTTGATCGTGTTACGAAATTACTTCTACGTCGTACCCCTCAAGATCGATTGAAATCGCCCTCTGAATCGGGTCGATCGAAATCACCAGAATGCGTCCGTTTTTTTGCGCCTGCAAAATTCCTTCCACGCCGTCGAGAAACCCGCCTCGAATTCGAACACGCTCTCCAATGTGGAGAGCAGGATGATTCTCAAAAGGCACATTCAGTTTCAGCAGCGTCTTGATGTCGTTGATCTGACGCTCGGGGATGGGAACGCCTTTGCCCAGCGTGCCCACAAAGCCGGCAACGCCGAAGATGCGTAGCACTCGCACTCGCTCCTGCGGCGAGTAGATCAGCCGCACGAACGCATATCCGGGGAACAATGGCAGCTCCACTTCCTTGCGGCGATCGCTCCAGCGATGGATCACGTTGCAGAGCGGCAGGAAGTTTTCGATCTCCAAGCCATCGAGCTGCTTGGCTACGACTTTCTCGTGGCGCGAGCGCGTGCGAACCGCATACCAGCACGGGCTGTCGCCGTGCGCAGGAAAGGCTTCCGGCTCGTAACCGACTGGCTGTACACTGCCCACGATTTTGCCCTTCAAATCGAACTTCCCCATGCCTGGCCTGGGGGAGCCGCGAGATGCGACAAGCATTTTTTTCGTCATCTGGAGCCAATGCCGTAACCCAGGGCTCGGCAGACGAAGAAACCCGTGCCTTTCTTAAATGTTGCGGGGGAGCTGTCTTCGGCGCGGAGACAGCCACACACGATCAATGGGTTGAGGATATGGCTGGTCGCAAGCTCGTGCAAGGGGTTGAACTGCATGGAGAAGAATGTCTCTAGCAGTAAAACCACTCTAAATCATAGCGATGGAACAGGAATCTAAACCTCTGCTTTGCATCTTTATCGGTTCTCGAATGTTTCGCATCGCAATCGAAAGATCGTAGGCGACCTATTTGCCCAGGCCTGCTTCTAAGCAAACCGCGTGTGCAACTGCGCCGAACAAGCAGGGTTACCAACGTAATGGCACTGGCTAGCCATTGTCTGGCACAAACGTCATGCCGTAGCCTCAAAGCAGTGTGGTCGCATCGTTCATCGAGCCCTCGGCTTTCTGCAAGTGTGATGAATGCGCCAGGCTTGTGCTTTTGCGTTGATTCCATTCGCCGTCAGCTGGCGCGTGCTGCAACGAAGCGAGTGTCGCCACTGTGCCCTGCGCTCTCTGGTTTGGGTTTCAACCCTCCCGAGGAGCCTGAAGGAAATCCCCTGCGAACCCAAATTTGAGGAGTGAAAATCCCTATGCGCTCTAAACTATTTTCCGGCTTTCTGGTAGTCGCTGTCCTTGCTGCGATTACAGCCTGCAGCGGTTCGAACAATGGCGGAGGACCCCCACCACCGCCTCCGCCCGTCACCGTTACCGCGACCGCTGGCACCTCGACCGTCGTTCCCGGCGGCACGGATCCATTTAGCGCCGCCGTAACCGGCACGTCTTCGACGACGGTGACCTGGTCACTAGGGTCCTCAGATCCCGGCAGCATCGATGCCAACTCCGGCGTGTACACGGCTCCGACAGCGGTGAGCGCTCCAGCCACGATCCATGCCACTGCCACGTTGGTTTCCGACAGCACAAAGACCGGAGCGGCCACGGCGACGCTGGTCCAGCTGACCGGCATTACCGTATCGCCAAGAGGCGCATCGCTGGCTGTCAGCAGCACTGAGAATTTCACGGCCACCGGATCATTCACCGACGGCACCAACACCACCACCGCTGACTGGACGAGCAATGTGACATGGACCTCGTCGAATACGGCCGTAGCGACCATTTCGTCTGCCGGAGTTGCGACCTCCACCACGACACTCGGTGTGACCACGATCACCGCCACCGATACCTTGGGTGGAACTATCAAGGGATCGACCGTACTCAATGTCACTGCAGGAACATCGAGTCTGAGCACGCTTAGTGGATCGTACGTTTTCTCCGTGACTCACGCTGGAACTCGAGGACAGGCATTTTCGGCCGGCGTCTTCACCGCTGATGGGTCAACAGGTGCAATCACGACAGGCCTGGAATCCTTCAATGCCCCGTCGTCAACGGGCAAGGGCGTCGCGATCAGTGCGGGCGCGAATTGCGGAACTGCATCTCCCACGGTGGATAGCTGCTATACCGTTGGTGCAGATGGCCGCGGTACTCTGCATTTGACCACCGCGTCCAGAGGCACCGATACCTACGACATCGTCATTTCCAGCGATGGAAGCCACGGCCAGCTCATCTTTTCGGGTACGACCGGCATTGAGGTTGGCACGTTCGAAAAACAGAGCGCGACGACCTTGGGCGATGGCTCTTACTCATTCCTACTCGGAGGAGTTGACGGCAGCGCGCCGACAGGCTCCACCACTCAAAACGCGGAGGTTCTCGCCGGGCAATTTGTAATCTCCGGCGGCAATATCGCGACCGCTACCACAGCTTTGGACATCAACGATGCTGGGGCAATCGATGGCGCCTCTACGGCGTGCACTACAAGCTGCCCGCCGCCCACGACGTCTTTGCAATTCAGCGCTACCTATGCCCAGGCCAGCGGCAGCGGCCGGGGAACTTTGGTTCTTACTCCAACTTCGGGAATCGCCAGTACTCAACTTAATTCTGGTTCGTGGAACTTCGACTACTATGTTGTCTCCACAAACAAGATTGTGCTGATCCAGACTGACGTTCAGGCAAGCACCACCCCCACTTTCGCAGCCTTGACCGGCACCGCAGAGAAAGAAACCTTCGCTGCGAACCCGAGCCTTTCGGGCAGCAATTTCGTATTTCTCGTAGAACGCTCTGCGGCACAGGGATTGTTCGGTTCCGCTGGACAATGGAAATTTGGCGCCTCAACCGTGACCGGAGAGTACGACGCGAACTGTCTGCAGGCCCCGCCCTCGTGCCTGGCAACCACGACGCTTACTCCAATCACCGCTTCGCCTTACACCATCGACGCGGCTGGAAGAGGGACGCTGGCGATTTCGGCGAACCGCTCGTACGTTTTCTACCTCATCGGAGATCCTTCAACCGCTGGTGCGAGGATGTACATTCTTGAAACAGCGACCAAGTCGAACGCAGGTGTAGGAACGCTGCAGCCAGCGGGCCTCGCTCTGCCGGCGACAGGAACGTCGTTGATTTTCAATCTGGGCCAGCTCGCAACCAACGGAGATGACTCAAGCTTCAGCGGGCAACTCGTCGTTAGCACTGCCACTACCCTGACCGGCATTGCCGACTCGAATGTCGCGGTAAACAAGGTCGAGACCCCCGGCACTACGGAGGTCGATGGTGCGAGCGTCGTCACTCCCGACGCATTCGGCCGCGGCACCCTGACGCTGAACATACCCAACCCAAACACGGCCTACGCTTACTATCTGGTGAGTCCGACAGAGATGGTCATCTTCGGGACCAATTCGGCCCTCACCGGCGTCCAGGCTGTGGATGGCTCGATCGAAGTGCAGTAGTAGAGACAGGCCGCGGACGCGAGAACGTACTGCGTTCTGCCGGCCAAAATTCAACAGCCTGCCGCTCTCGCGAGCGGCAGGCTGTTTTTCTTTGCGACGAGGGGGTGAAGTTATTGAATGAGCAGGATCGGCTTAACCCCGATCGGCACGCTTCCATGCGTGACCGCGGCCTTGCTTCCGTTCAGGCTCATGTAGCTGGAGTAAATGGGGTTCTGGCTGTACAACGAAGTCGAACAGACTCCGTTCGTACAGGACTGCGAGGAATCCCACACTGCCAGCATGTGCGTGCCGTCGGGCTTTGTGATGGCGCACGTCCATACGCCTTGAGCCGGATAAGTCGGACCGGTGCAAGCCTGCGGCATCGAGTTGCCGGTCAGCCAGCCGTAGACCTGCTGATAAGCGAGGCCTGCCTGTGTGAGCGATCCATTCCTCTGCGGCGCATAGAGCGTGCCCCACTCGTTGTTTTCAAATTCATACCAAGACATCTGCGAGATGCCGCTGGACCACCCCAGCAGGAAGTAACGAACCAGGAACGCCTCCTGCAGGTCCGGATCGGGCAGCGAAGTATCGAAGCCCCATCCGCCTTCTCCGCTCCACAGCGGCATGGCCGCAAGGTCGGCGCTGCGCAGGCCGGCCTTGATATTCGCGACGTGGAACGGTATCTCCTCCGCCGTCTCGCTCAGCATGGCGTAGAAGTGGAAGTTAAGAACATCGATCGCGTTGCGGCCTCGGTCTCCGGTGGTGCACCCGGACGTAGTCGGCGGCTTGCTATCGCAGTGCAGGAAATTCTCCATGACCGACGCGCCGAAGCTGGTTCTTCCGTGGCTGGCCGGAGTCAGAATCTTCGCCGACGGATCGATTGCGGTACGTGCGCACGGAACACCGTTCACGCTGCCATTGCCCGTGATCACGCAGCGCAGGTCTTCGGTCATGCGCACCATCTGGGCGTAAGTCGCGCGAATGCTGCAATTCTGTGCGGCGATGCAGCCCTGGTCGTAGGGCGAAAGCACTGGGTCGCGGTACCACTCGTTCCACGGCTCCCAATACTTGATATGCGCGTGGGTCTCGAGGTACGTGGGGCTATTCGCGTGCTGCGCAATATTCTGTACGAAGTTGATGAACGTCTGATCGGTGCCGCTGCCGTCCGAGTTGAGATCGGTCGGCAGATCGCAGCCGCCCGGCGTCACCAGATCGCAGGTCGTATCGGTTGGCGCGCTGGACGCCCAGTTCGGCACGAGTCCAAACGTGTAGGCAATGCCGTCACTCATGCCATGCGTCTTCAGCTGAGTCAGAATACCGTCGATGGGAGCAAAATTGTAAGTCCCGGGCGCCGGGTTCAGTACGTCCCAGGCCACGTCAGTATCCCAAAGGCGGTACGACCCGAAACTGACCGTGGGATAAGTTCCTCCAGTGGCCTTGCTCTGCAATCCAAAAAATGCGCTCGGGACTAAAGGCATGTCCTCGCCTGCCAATGCCACCAGCGTAAGCTGACGACTCGCAGATTGTGAGGCCGCATCAGTCGCGGTCGCGGTGAAGCTAAATGATCCGGTAAGATTCGTCGTTCCGCTGACGGCGCCCGTGGAACTGTCAAGCTGAATGCCTTGCGGTAAAGTGCCCGCAGTTACGTTCCATTGATAAGGCGTCTGGCCGCCGCTGGCCGCCAGCGTCTGCTGATAAGGCGTGCCGGCGGTTGCGTCAGGCAGTGTTGAAGTCTGCACCGCGAGCGGAACGCTCTGTTTCGCAACTCCCAGCGCCAGTTGACGAGTCGCCGTGCGCGAAGCCGCGTCCGTTGCCAGCACCGTGAACGAGAATGAACCGGAGGCGCTGGTCGTGCCGCTGATCGCTCCGCTGGACGCGTTCAGCTGGATGCCTCCAGGTAGCGCGCCCGCACTAAGGCTCCAGTGATACGGAGCTTGGCCGCCGCTGGCTGCCAGATTAGTGAAATAAGACGTGCCGGCAGTGGCGCCCGGCAGGGAAGAGGTCTGCACAGAGAGCGGCGCAATCTGGCTTGCCACGGCCAGCGTTAGTTGGCGGCTGGCCGTGTGCGAGGCAGCGTCCGTGGCCGTCACTGTAAATGAAAAAGAGCCGGAGGCGCTGGTCGTCCCGCCGATCGCTCCGCTGGACGCGTTCAATTGAATGCCTCCAGGCAGCGCGCCCGCACTAAGACTCCAGTGATACGGAGTCTCTCCCCCGCTTGCGGAAAGGATGTCAACATAACTCGCGCCCGCAGTAGCACCTGGAAGGGAACTAGTCTGCACCGAAAGCGGCGCAATCTGGCTCGCCACGCTCAGCGTCAATTGGCGGCTGGCAGTGTGCGAAGTGGCATCGGTGGCCACGACGGTAAACGAAAAAGAGCCGGAGGCGCTGGTCGTGCCGGCGATCGCTCCGCTGGACGCGTTTACCTGAATGCCTCCAGGCAGTGCGCCTGCACCGACGCTCCAGTGATACGGAGCCTCTCCGCCACTTGCGGAAAGGACGTCAACATAACTCGTGCCCGCCGTCGCGCTGGGCAGGGAAGTAGTCTGCACCGAAAGCGGCGCAATCTGGCTCGCCACAGTCAGCGTTAACACGCGGCTGGCAGTGTGCGAGGCAGCATCGGTGGCCGTTACGGTAAACGAGAAAGAACCAGGAGCGCTGGTCGTGCCGCCGATCGCTCCGTTAGTGGATCCAATCTGAATTCCTTGCGGAAGTGTGCCCGCAGCCAAACTCCAGTGATAAGGTGCTTCTCCGCCAGTCGCGATCAAGGCTTCGAGATACGCCGCACCGGGGGTCACGCTGGGCAGCGCCGAGGTCTGGACCGCCAACGCCATATTCGCCGGAGTCACAATGATCTTGGCGGTGGCCTGCTTGGTGTTGTCAGCCTGACTGACTGCAATGATCGTGATGGACTTATTCGAGGTCACGGTTGGCGCGGTGAACATGCCGCTCGCGCTAATCTTTCCCGCACTCGCCCACCAGGTGCTCTCCTGATTTGTGGTGTTGGTCACGGTCGCCGTGAACTGCAGGCTGTTGCCCGACCCAACGGTCGTGTTTCCGGGCGCGACTGAGATCGTCACCGCGTTGGTGGGCGGAGTGTGTGTGCCTGCCTGAAACATATTGCAGGACGTCGACATCACGGCCAACAGAAAAATAGACGCAGTTATAAACAGCTCGCAGGCCAGAGACAGCGTGGTACTTGTTCTCTGTGACGCCGAGCCGCGAGTCGTGACTACTGACATGCTTCTCATGTTTTGCGCCCTCGAAAACGAAGTGGGGGACTACACGTTCGAGTCCGTAAGGGCAAAGTACTAGGCGGGGAGCGGATAGCACAGGTCACCAATGGAGGCGTCCCGATATGGCCCAAAGGGCGTGCTGGTAGCCAGGTTTAGCGTGTGAGGGAATAGCACCTACGGGCGGTCCCTAAGTAACTGTTACCGCGCGCGGTATGAGGTGCGAAGTCTAACGAAGATTTGCGTGTTTTTTCTGTGCGGGACCGGGTCTTGAATCCGGCCCCACAGATACTAGCAATAGATACTGGAGATAAATCTTGGGAGAACGAAACAGAAGAAGATGCTAAAACGGGATGTCGTCGTCGGTAATCGGCCCTGCGCCGGCCGGTTCAGGCTCGGGCATACGCTGGTCGAAATTGTTGTTGCCGCCGCTAGCAGACGAAGATGCTCCGCGCGAGCTTCCCGCGAAATCGCCGCCGCCCTCGCCGCGTCCTCCCAGCAGGATCAGGTCGCTGGCCACGACCTCAGTCATGTATTTCTTCTGGCCGGATGTCTTGTCGTCCCAGGAGCGGGTCTGCAGGCGTCCTTCGATGTAGACCTTGCCACCCTTCTTCAGATATTCGCCGGCAATCTCGGCGAGGCGTTGCCAGAGTACGACGTTGTGCCACTCGGTGCGGTCCTGCCACTCGCCAGCTTTATCCTTGAAGCGCTCGTTGGTCGCGATGGTCAGCTTGGCCACGGGCGTGCCCTGCGGCGTGAATTTAACTTCGGGATCCTTCCCCAGATTTCCGATCAGTTGAACCCGGTTCAGACTCTTTCCAGCCATGGCGGTGCTCCTTTGCAGGGCTTCACTATAGCAGAATGTGGCCGGTGGAAAGGGTAAGCAGGTCACAAACTATGACGCGGAGTATCATTTTGGGCAGGCATTGTCATGGTCATCTGAGCCCGAAATCTAGCCACGGGGAGAAGCAATGTCAATCTCTGCACTCGTTCGATCTGCCGTCGTTGCGCGAATTGTCACGATCGGATGTGTGTTCGCCTGTCTCGTGGTGATGTCAGCCTGCCCGGCACAGTCCCTCAAAGGACTGGACGAAGGGAGCAACGACCCAGATATGGTTTATGACGCAAGGCTCCTGGGAGCGTGGCCTGCGGTGCGCGAGAGTTGCACTTCAACTCTGACGATTACTGCCCACGATAAGGGCTACCTTCTGCAATTTCTGGATTGTGTGGACAACAAGAAGACTTCGTACGAGGCCCAGTTGTTCAAGCTGGATCAGCACTATTTCCTCGACCTGACAACTCCGTCGGCCGAGGTGTGCGAGTTGTGCATTGCCATCCATCTTATCTATTTGGTGCAGTTCGAAAAGGACTCGTTCGCGCTGGCCCCCCTCGACTTCGATTGGCTGAAGCAGGCGGTGCAGAAAAAGACGATAAACCTTGCGACCCTGCCCGACGACACCAGCATGATAATCTCGCCAGCAAAGGTTCTAAAGGCTTTCTGTCGCAAGTACGCCGACAATAAAGAAGCCTTTAAGCCCGATCCCAACTCAGTATTCAAGCGCCAGAAGAACGAGCTCTGAGCCAACAGCTTAAGGCTAAGAGCCACGAGCCGCTTAAGGTATAATCCCCATCATGCCTGCCGCACCCGGAGCTACCAAGGCCGTCGGGATGGTTCCCGACGATCAGAAATTCGAACCCCGATCCAAAGGCCTCGCCACGCCACGCAAGAAGAAGCCGAAAGAGCTGGCCGTCATCACCGAATGCTGCACGGGATGCGCCGGTTCGCCTGCCTGCGTCGAGTACTGCCCAGTGGAAGACTGCATGTTTTGGGTGCCTGACGAAGATCATCCGCCGTTCGGCCGCATCGCCATTGATCCGATCCTCTGCATCGGCTGCAAGAAATGCCTCAGCAAAGGCCCTGACGGCTGCTTCCTGGACGGCTGCCCCTGGGATGCCATCGCAATGGTGGACATTGTGGAAGTGGAAAAAGAAGTCGGCCCGATGGCGATCTAGCCGCCAGCTGACAGCACTCGCTCCCACAGACCCGGCATGATGAGCCCCGCAAAACGCTTCGGGATCATGGCCATCGCACTCGTCCTATTGGCCTTTCCATCGCGAGTTCTGGCTTCTCGTTCCTTTCCTGATTTCTTTCTGCACGATACTTACTTTGCGCTGTCACCGGAGCGACTCTTCTTCGTGATGGCCGCATTCTCTGCGCTGTTCGCAGCCGCATATTCGGCATTTCCCATGAATCTGCGTGCAGCCAGTTGGCACTTCTGGATTACCTTGAGTGGGATTGCAGGCTTCTGGATCTCGTTTTACGGCTGGATGCTTCTGGCCTCCGAGAGGTCGGCGGGCCATCCGGTTTCCCCCGGGTTGGAAACAGCGGCCGCAGCCGCCTTTGTTCTGTCGTTCTTGCTCCTGCTGTTTTCCCCAGCCATCTTCGCCGTCAATTTCACCTTTGCGATGGGAAGAATGAGACCGCCCCGAACTGGACAGTAAGTCGACCGAGAGCCGTCCTAACCGGCGCCTGCTCTGGTGCGGATCGCCTTTTCGGTCTCTACCGCCTGCTGGCGCAGGTCCACGGGGATATCCGGCACTTCACGTTCATAAGGACGGATCGCGGGCAAATCTTCCATCTGCCCCACCAGGTACAACGCACGCAGCAATTCCCACACCTGCTCCGTTCCAGGATCCACGACCGCAATTTCCGCCCCGGACGCCACATTTGCTCCCGTCTGCGCCACCGAGCGAATCCGGCCCGGAATTGGCGAACGAATTTCCAATACATGAGACGAGCCCGCCGGCGCCAACTGCGCGATCAATCCTCCCTGATGAATGTTTGTGCCGGGACGATCCGAATCGGCGATGCGTCCACTTGCCGGCGCGGTGAGGTGTGCAGGTTCCAGCAGAGCCACAATCTGCGGACGCCCCGACGCATCCCCGAACCGCACCAGCGACAGCGCTGCATTCCCACGCACCATCGGCGAAGAGTCGGCGAGCATCTTTAGGAGAGCATCGTGAAATCCGGCACCCGATGTGTCCTGACCCATGACCCAGGCGTCGGTATTGCGGACTTCTTCCACCGGATCACCCGCCAGGCGTATCAGGTCGGGATACCACTGCGAGACCGCGAGGTCGTGATGCGAGATGCGATCGCTGATCTGTACCAGCGCCTGCTGAATGTGGCGCGGCTTCTTGTCGTCGTGCAGATACTCGGTCATCTGCTGGTCGGAAAGGTGCCGCCCGAACCAGGTGTTCCACCAGAAAAGAAAAGGCATCAACACGATCAGCCATCCGACCGCAAAGAAAAGTATTTTCTGTGTGCGCGACATGCTGTGCTTGCGCTTTGCTGGGAGCGTGGGATCGCCGCTTGAGCCAGATTGCGGGGTCGGAACGGGAATTTCTGATTGGGCGGCCATGGAATCCAAGCAACGAACTATAGCAGAAGCCGGCTACTCCACGTCCGCGTCGAGCACGCGTTCCTGTTCCAGATAGTGCGACATGGCGTACTGCGCCAGAAGAGGCGTCTGCAGCTTGATCTCGGCGCCGATCCACTCTCCCTTTTTGTGCGGCGCGTCCGGTCCATGCGTGCAGGGGCCGCTGCTGCCGAATTGCGGACCAAACTCCGCGCTCTGAATCTGGTCAAACTGCTTGATCTCGCGCCAGGCAGCGTCGCCGACCGTTCCGGATACATCGATTTTCAATCTCAATGTTGACATGATGTTCAGGGAATTTGTCATCCTTCGCTTCGCTCAGGATGACAAAGTAAATCGTGTGCACCTAGCTATGCGGGAACCACCGGTACAACATGAAATACACGATCACTCCGCTGATTGACACATACATCCACAGTGGCCACGTCCAACGCGCAATTGCGCGATGCTGCGGGTAACGCCCCTTCAGCCCGCGGCTCAGCGTAATAATCGCCATCGGAACAATTACGATCGCCAGTATCACATGGGGAATCAAAATCGCAAAGTAAACTGGACGCGCCCATCCTTCCCCGAGAAAGCGAATGTTGCCCACCTCATAATGGAAGAACAGATAGCACGCCAGAAACAGCGCCGACGCGATCATGGCGGCAATCATGCAGGCCCGATGCGCGGCGATGCGGCCTCGCGCAATCAGGATGCGTCCCGTGAGCAGCAGCACACCGCTGGTTCCGTTCAGGGTCGCGTTCAGGGCAGGGAAGTAGGCGTACTGTTCGGCAATCACGTAGCCGGCCTCATGTTGTAGCGGATCTGGAACGGCGGTTTGCCATCAGAAATGCCAGTCCAAACATCACGAGCGAAAACAAAAGCAGAGTTGCCATGGCCGAGGACAGCGGGACGGTAGTTTCCGTTCCCGGATATAACAACGCGCGCAGGGCCTCGACCCCATAGGTCAACGGGTTCAACCGCATGATTGCGCGAATCCATCCCGAAGCGCCGGACAGTGGAAACAGCGCGCCCGACACCAGCCACAGCGGAATCAGAAACAGGTTGATGATGCCATGAAAGGCCTGCGTGGAATCCATCGGCCATGCGATCGCGAAACCCAGCGCGGTGAGCGCAAAAGAAACCAGGAACACGACGACGGCAACCAGCAGAACCTGGACGACATTGAGGTGCACGCCCGTAAAGGGCGCGAAAACCAGAAAGATCATGCCCTGAATCGCCGACAGCGTCGTTCCCCCCAGCACTTTGCCGAGGACGATTGCAGATCGTGGCACAGGCGCGACTAGTACCGAGAGCAGAAACCCCTCTTTACGGTCCTCGATCACCGACATCATCGTGAAGATCGAGGTGAACAGGACGATCATGATCAGCGCGCCGGGATAGAAATAATTCAAATAGCCTTGCGGGCTGGATTCTCCGCCGGAGTGAAACGAAGTACCGAATCCCGAGCCAATCACCAGCCAGAATACGAGCGGCGAGGCCAACACACCTACCACGCGCGACTTCTGCCGGTAAAAGCGCACAATCTCGCGCCACCACAACGTGAACGCGGGCAGCATAATGCCCGCCGATGCAGTGGAGGTCGCCCGTGCCAGCGTGGCTGTCTGAGTCGCCGTTGCCATTCTCTAGCTGGCCTTTGCGGCGGGAGTCTTCTGGGGCGGAGCGTTCTTCTTGCCGATCAAGCCCTGGTCGCGCATCTCCCAGTAGACATTCAGCAGAAAACACGCCGAAAGAGTGAGCAGAATCAGGCTCATGAACAAGCCGTCAACAGTGGCGGACGGCGGCCACAGCGTGATCATGCCACTCGCCAGAATCCATGCAACACCAGCCAGCGGCAGGACTGCGAGTACCAGAGAAAGTACGAGGATCATTGGACGCAAGCTACCTCCTCTTTCCATCAGTATGGTTTTCGTTGGAACTCTCTTCGTTATTGTTGTTGTTACCGTTACTCTCGCTCCAGAACTTGTGACCGGTGCGGCGGATGAATACGTCTTCGAGCGCTGGCTTGCTCACCGATATCGCCTGAATCTCGCCCGGGAAAGCTTCGACCACGTCGGTGATAAAGCGGTGACCGTTTTCCCGCTCGATTCGAACCTGCGTTCCGAGCACAGCTGCTTCAACCCCAAAGCGCTCACCGATGCGCTCAGCCAGCAACGCCGCGTCCTGCGTGGCATCCAGCAGGATTACATCTCCGCCAATCTCACTCTTCAATTCCGTGGGCGTGCCCAGCGCTACAAGATTTCCTTCATTCATGATCGCCAGCCGGTCGCAGCGCTCGGCTTCTTCCATGAGGTGCGTTGTTACCAGCACGGAAACGTGTTCTTCATCGCGCAACATCTGCAGGTATTGCCACAGATCGCGCCGCGCCCCGGGGTCGAGACCCGTGGTGGGCTCATCCAGCAGCAGGACACCGGGATGATGCAGCAGTCCCTTCGCGAGTTCGATCCGACGCTGCATCCCGCCGGAGAACGTTTCGACCCGCTCCTGAGCCCGATCCGCCAGGCCGACGCGCGTCAGCATCTCTCCGACTCGTTTCTTCAGAGCTGGTCCGCGAAGGCCATACAGGTGACCCTGATGCCACAAATTTTCGTAGGCCGTCAGCTTCGCATCGAGACTCTGCGCCTGAAATACAACCCCAATCTGCCGCCGCAGACTGGCTGGGTTCTGTGCCGCATCGCATCCCATCACAATCGCGCGTCCCGCTGTTGGGATCATCAGCGTCGAGAGAATTCGAAAGAGTGTCGTCTTCCCGCTGCCATTCGGACCGAGCAGACCAAACAGTTCTGCCGGCCGCACGTCGAATGAAATTCCATTCAGCGCTGTGCGATTCTCGTAACGGTGAACCAGATTTTGAACAGAAATAACCGCAGGAGCGGCAGGACTCTCCACGTCAGGGATAACCTCGGCGATGGCGGCGACTCTCGAAACCAAAACGATTCCCCGGAAACTACAATCAGTTTACGCCATCCGAACATGTCTTTTGCGTAGGGCGTGCGCTCGTGCCCGCCGACTGCGTCCAGCGTCTCATGACTTTCCCGGAACCAGGCCGGAGGCCGTTACCCGTTCCTCGAACGCAATCGGAGCGTGCCTCCAGACCTGGATCGCAAGAATCACAGTGGTCGCGAGCAGCAAAGCCCCCACCGCGACGTGCGCCACGGTTGAGATCACCATGGCAAGCTCTGGCTGAGCCGCATCACGGCCCCAGGCCACGCGGGTCAGGAACGCTGTAAAGCCGAGGCACAACTGTGCAATTACCAGCGAAAGCATCAGGATCGCAGGACGGCGAACCGCGTCAATTCGCGAATATACAGTCAGGGATCGCACGGCCGTCCACGCCAGCACAAACGACACGACAACCGCATTCACGACGTGCGGCCACCAACTCAATCCGTGGTGCCGAAACATCGCACCCAGAATCAGCTGAACATAAAGGACAAAGATTGAAAGCAGGGTCAGAGTAAACAGTGTCGGACGCCGCTCGTCGAACTCGGCTCGCGGCTGCTCTTCCACCCACCTGCGGCCCGTGAGTACAGCCATCGCAACCGTGATGCAGAAGAATGTCTGCGCCAGCGCGGCGTGCGCCGAAGAAACGGCCGGAGGTAAATAGAACAAGACTGTGATCCCGCCAAGAATTCCCTGGGCGATTACCGTTCCCAGTGCGGCATATCCTAAAATCCGCAACCAGCGCCGCTTTTCGGACCGCCAGGTCCATACTGCGAGGATGATGGTAAGCACGCCCGCCACCTGCGCGATCATGCGGTGCGTGTGTTCAAACTTCACCCCACCAACCAGCTTTGGAATCTTGTACCAGGATCCGAACGACGTTGGCCAATCCGGAACGGAAAGTCCAGCATCGTTGCTGGTGACCAACGCTCCGGCAATTATCAACAGGAACGTCCAGCAGGTAAGGACCACAGCGAACCTGTGAAGGCCCCGGTTGTACGGTATTTCAATGGCTCTCAGGTCAGCGCTCCAAAAGCAGGAAGGGTTGGAGACGATTAGCGCACGTCGCCGAAGTCTACATTGCAGAAATCTGTCTCGTCGAAGTCAAAGGAGGGCAGGATGCAACGCTTGAGCATCCTGCCCGCAACTAGCTTATCCAACGCTTAACCGGAGCTATCAGTTGGCAACGGGCTTGAACATCTGGTCCACGGTCTTCGAATCTTTCGGTGCGACCGTGATTTTCTGATCCTGCTCGCCCAGCTTTTCCTGCACGAAGGCGAGAGTGTAATCGCCCGGCGGCAGTCCTTTGATTTCGTACTTGCCATCTTTGTCGGTAACAGCAAAGAACGGAGTCTTCACCACGTTGATGTACATCTTCATCCAGGGATGCTGGTTGCACTTCACCGGAAGCATGATCTCTTCGCGCGCGAAAGTCTTTTCCAGCGCGGGCGAGGACGGCGGCTGCGACTCGTTCCACTCGCGGTTGTCCTTCGGTGTGGGATGAATATTGTGCGTCGTAGGATCGTCATTCTTGATCTGCACCGTCTGTCCAGCCATCACGCCCAAGACATGCGGATGGTACTTGCACCCGCTCTGATCGAGCACAACAGGTGTGCTGGGCACATCAAACGCGCGATTACCTAACCCGTCTTTCACGTACACGAATACGTTCGCCAGATCGCCGTTTGCAACAACGATGTTCTCAGCCTCGTTGGTGCCCTTGCAGCCCGGATCCTGACTCATGTCGATTTTGGAAACCTTGGGAGCCATGCCCTCGAGCGTGACTTTACCGCTGACCGTGGCTACGGTCGCGGGATCAATGGGAGTTACCGCTGCGGCCGGCTGAGCCGGTTCCTCCGCCTTATTCGTGGACTGCTCGGTATTCTTGTTGCAAGCCGCCAGCAGAATCAATCCAGACAATGCCAGCGTGCCGGCCATCGCACTTACCAATCTTATTTTCTTATTCATATCATTTCACCAACGGAGTCGTGCTCTGCAACATAAATAGCATCACATTTCGCGGGAGCGGAGCGGGCGGAAGCGGTGCGACGATCATTTATCTCAGCGGCGGTTCGGAAATTGCCGTGGGATGTGCAAGCGGCGCAGGGCAGGGTCTATGGACAGCGACCTACACGCAAGGAGGAACTTCGCTCACCATGTCCACGCCCTCCGGCCTATCGCTCACTCCCGGAAATCTCATCCGAGTTTCGCAGTGCAACACAGGATTGAGCGGAGCAAGCTGCTCGACAGGAACGCAGACCGACAACGGAGGAGTGTTCATCTGCGCCTCGCCTAGCGCCGCTTGCGCTCAACAGACCTACGAAAACAACACCGGAGCGCAGAGCCAAATGCTCTTGGTTACTTCCATCACCGGAAGCGGGCCTTATACCGTGAACTTCACTCCGGGCCTCTACATGCCCAACTGGGCCAGCGGAAACACTCCTACATTGGGATGGCAAAGCCAATCCTACATTGCTACGGGCGTGGGCCTTGAGGACATGCAAATCGTCGTGTGCGAAAGTTCCTCGCAGCCCGGATGCACCGCCGCAAATACTTCCGCCAATCCTTCAGCGGTCTATGTCCAGCAAGGCTATGCCTCTTGGATGAAGGGAGTGAAGATTGTGGGGCAAGGTCCGAATGATACATTCTACGCGCAGTTCGACAAGAACTGCCTCTTTATGAATAACTACATCTTCTCCGATCTCAACATAGACGGCGCGGACGGCGGGAACATCGGATTCGGCAAGACTTCCGACAATCTGTTTCTTAATAACATCGGAGAATTCGGTTTCTTCGACGAAGGAACGGGCGGACAAGAGGGCGACGTGCTCGCCTACAATTACTCGATCAACGGAAACACAGGCTACATTCAGAGTTCCAGTTTCCAGCATCAGGCAGGCTCCGCATTCATCCTGCACGAAGGCAACGACCTCGGCGTGCTGGAGGACGACGATACCTGGGGCACACACGATTTCAACACGCAATTCAGGAATCATATTCGCTGCTGGGATCCTCCCTTCACCACGACTGGCTCCCCGCGCGATTTGCTGGAAGATTCATTTTCCCGCTTCGCCAATGTGGTAGGGAACTCTCTCGATGGCGGCAATGGAACTTGCACTGTTTATCTTTCTACCGTGGCAGCGCCTCTCGCGCAGACCTACGAGATAGGCTTCTACTCGAACGACCCGCCGAGCGATACGCTAACGCAGCAAAGTGCTTTGCTCTGGGGAAACTGCGACGTGGTGACGGGAACATGCCGGACAAACAGTTCGGAGAATCCCACGACGCTAACAGGCAACGCGGCACCCTACAATAATCTTTCCAGTCCCTCGACCTCGCTGCCCTGCTCTTTATTTGCCTCCGGGTACTCCTCGACAAGCTGCTCATCCCATCCTTCGGGTGGCACGGGATTCAGCTTTTGGAAGGTAGTGACTGGGTGGACGACGTTTCCGACCGTGCCGAATACTACCAGCACAACTCCCTTCCCGACGAACGGCAATGACGTGACTGGCGGACCAAACGTGAACGGGCACTCTTATCCGAATCCTGCGGCAGTTGCTTATGCCAATCTTCCTCCAGACCCGTCTTTCCAAACCGGCTATCCCATTACAACCTCGAGCTGGTCCGGCGGCGTGGAATCGCTCACTGTTACCGGGATCCCGAACGTGCATCACGTCATGGGACGCTTCCAGATTAGCGGCGGGGCTTGTGCAACGTCTGGAGCAGGGACGGGGGCGGGGGCGGAAGTAGCCATTACGGCGGCGAGCGGGACAGGCCCTTACACGGTCAAATATGCGCTGGCGTCGAATCCCGGCACCTGTACTGGCACGATGCTCTTCCCTGATGTTAGGCAATTTGATGAGCGCGTCTATGAGGCCGATACGACCGCCGGTACGGTTTCCATTTCGCCCACTTCGCAAGTATTCTCCCCAACCATACAGGGGCAGTCCAGCATATTCGCAGGTTTCACGGTAAGCAACACGACCGCAAGCAACCTGACCGGCGTGAGCTATAGCATCACAGGAACGAATTCCCCGGACTTTGTAATCAACTCGACGACCTGCACCTCGACGCTCAATGCCAGTTCAACATGCGGGATTCAGGTAACGTTCTCGGCCAATGCAGGAATAGGAACGAACGAGCTTGCCAACATCGTGATGGCTTATACTGGAGCCAGCGGCTCGCCTATCACGGTGCCGATGAGCGGGCTGGTGATTGTGTCGAATACTCCGGCCCCGGCCACGTCTTTTGCGGGGAATCTCAAGGTTTCAGGAACTCTAAAGAGGGCACAATGAGTCAGAGAGACAAAATAACATTCCTTTGGATAGCGGTTCTCTACTTCGCGGCGGGGTTCGCCCTGCAGACAAAAAATCTACGAACTGTCGAAGCGCAGAACGCCCAAGCCGCTACCTTCGTCGGCGCCGCCGCGCACACGACATGCCTAACGCCCGTAGCAGGATCGTACTTCCTTTGCGTGGCGAGTGACGGCGTGTGGGTGTCGAACAGCGGAGCAGCTTATTTCCAACTCACGGCTCCGGGAGTCGCGGCAACGCCCAGCATCACGCTCAACGGCGTGACGAAGAATTTACCGGCATCTTTCACGATTGCAGGAACGGCACCGAACATCACCGCCCAATAGGAGCGCACAATGACTGACCCAGCCCAGTCGTGGCAGTTAACCGCACGGAACTTTTTGATTATTGCTCTCAAGAACGCCGTGAATGCGCTTCTGGTGAACACGGGTGCCTGGTTGATTCTCCCGGCCAATTTCAATTTCACAAACCATCAGGCAATCTGGAACATTGCAAAGTTGGCCGGTGTTACGATTCTTTCACGCGAAGCTGCCGTATGGGTGCCGAAGCTGCTAAAATGGAGTTCTGAAGGGACAAATTAATGCGCTTCAGCGGAGACATTTCGCTCGGCACGATTGTCAGCGTCGTGGCTTTTCTAAGTACGATGATTCCCCTGTTCCTACGACTCGGAAGAATCATTTCGCTTTTCGAGCAGTTTCCCCCGCACCGTCATTTCGGCTCGCACATTTTCTATCCGAAGGGAATGGACCCGAACAGCCGAGAGGATGACAAGTGATGCGACGGGCGCGCCTGAGTGCTCGTGGCACCGACGCGCCCTAGTCTTTGGCCATCATTTCTGAGAGTACCACGAGTGAGTTAGTACGCAATACAGGAATCCATGCAGCCACAAGAATATGACCTGATGAGCGATTTGCAGCTTCTCATCCTGATGGATTGGAGGGAGGCAGAAGGCGAAGGACTTCTCGGAAAGCGGGGCGTCGCTCACTCCGCCAAAAATCGTGCCGACATGCCCGGCTGGTGGGGCGGACCATCGCTGAAATCCGTAATCCTAAAACCCATGCCGGTTTCGAGTTTTAATCCTGGAAATCCGCGCGAGCGGGACTGGCCCGATGACGATCAGCCGGCCTATCAAGATTGCGTTACAATTTGCACCGATGTTCTATATAATGGCGACGAAGATATCACGCACGGGGCCACGAATTATTTTGACATATCCATCCCCACACCGATCTGGGCGCAAACCATGCAGCTAACCTTGGCGGTCGGCCGTTTAAGATTCTATAAGCTAGCACAGGAGAGCACATGAATCGAAGAGAGTTCGGCGGTACGCTTGCCAAGGGCGCGATGGGCCTGGCGCTTATGTCCACGATTGAGCTGGAAGGGTGCTCATTCGTCGGCGATATCGAATCTTGGGTGCCCGTGGGCATCGCCAGCCTGAACAGCATCATGGAAGTGTTGCAGGCGAACGGCGTCACGATTATTCCAGGAGTGCAGACCGTTTTACAGATGCCGTAAAACTCGATGCGATCCTGACGGCTGCTAAGGCGTATGGCGCAACGAGTCCTGCCCCGGTAGGGACCTTGCAGGAACTCCAGGCGGCCTTCGCTGCGGGTGCTGCCGGTGTTCGAGGCGTTCCTTTGGGGCCTCAGTCTGCCGACTGGCGGACTACTCGCTTCCATTGTGGCGATTGCCGAGATTATCTTCTCGACGATAGCGGCCTTCCAGAACAAGCTCCCCGCTGCCCCGGCCGGGGCCAAGACACATTTGCTGGCCTCTGCGTATCGCGTGGCTGGCGTCAGTGTCACGGTCGTACCGAAAGAGCGCAGCCGTCGAGCATTCAAAAAGGATTTCAACTCGCAGCTTGATACGGCCAAGGCCGCGGGCGTCACTGTGCCGCAGCAAGCCTATCTCAAGCTGTCCCTGCTGGAACACCTGTGAAGCTAGGACGCCTTCCCCGCAAAGAGCATCCGGGCACGCTCAAGCTCGGAAAGTACCTGACGGTTGGCGCGGCTCCCATGAAGAGTTACTGGGAGTACAAAGTCGGCGATTGGCCTATGATGGTCAATGATTCCGTAGGGGACTGCACCTGCGCCTGCGCCGGCCACATGATTCAGAACTGGACGGCACACACCTACGGAATGGCGACTCCCACCGATGACGAGATTATCGCTGCGTATTCGGCTATTACCGGCTACGTTCCAGGCGATGAGTCCACCGACAACGGAGCGGCCATTACGGACGTGCTCTCCTATTGGCAGAATCCCGGCATTGCGGGGCATAAGATTCTGGCGTGGGCCGAGATTGACACGAAGAACCTTGCGGCCATTAAGCAGGCCATCTTCCTGTTCGGAGGGATAGACTGCGGATTCAACGTGCCTGGCTCTGCGATGGACCAATTCAACGCTGGCCAGACCTGGACTGTAGTACCTGGCTCGGATGACGAAGGCGGCCACTCCGTGCCAATCCTCGGCTATGGCTCGCTCGGCGCTACGTGCATAACCTGGGCTAAACGCCAGCCGCTCGCTTGGGACTTCTTTGCGCAATACTTTGATGAGGCGTATTGCATTATAACGCAGGACTGGCTCACCGCAGCGCAGACCTCGCCGATTGCGGGCCTTGATCTTGCCGCGCTCCAAGCGGACTTGGCGGCACTGAAACAGTAATGTGGGGCAACAAGAACATCGAAATGCGGCTCGCAGCACTGGAAACGCTTTGCAGGAACATTCTAAAAAACACGGAGGATATCAAAGTGAGTCAGACCACGGCAGCACAAGCCCTTGCGGACCTTCAGGCATCGCAGGTCGCTATTAAGACTTCCATTACTGCGGCAGTAGCGGAGTTCCAGACGCTTGAGGCGGCTATCGCTGCCCTGCAAGCAGCTGGCACAGGAGTTGCCCCCGCTGACGTTGAAGCGGTCGTAGCGGCCTTTGGCACCTCCAAGGCAGCTCTGGATGCGGCAGTGACCGCAGCAGGCACGCCCGCAGCCCCGACGTCGTAAATCCCAGCGAAGGAGTCAGCAGTCTACATGCTGTTGGATTGAGCACTGAGGTTGAGGGGCGGGGTCGCTTGTGGCGCTTGCGGCTTCGCCCTTTTTCTTGTACCCTCCCTCCAAGCACTTCCCCCGAGTAGCCTCACAAAGCCTTGCGCTGGCGCGTAGGGCTTTGCCTGCACGATAATCGCACGCTATTTCACATCCCTCTCCGATTCCGTTTGACAAGTATATAGCAGGTAGCTATATCTTCGCATGGCAGCCAAATCAACCCAAACCATCATTGTGCGCGTGCCCTCTGCGGTCAAGAGGATGGCGCGAGCTCGAGCCAAGGAACGCGAGTCCAATAACCGATTACATCATCGAACTCTTCGAAGAGGACTTCAGCCTAATCCAGTGCAACATCACTTTAGGCAAAGAGCGAGGCGACAATGGTAAGTAGCTGGCTGTTCCAGAGCTTCGACGAACTGGCTGTGGCGTTCATGCTGTGCGTTTTTCTCGCGGTCGTGGTGGGCAGCGAGCCAAAGCTCCCGCCCCACGAAGAGCTAACCAAGCGACTTCGCGACCTACGGAGGAAGCCATGAGTGAACGCCCGATAATGCAACTGCTAGAGGATCTCGAGCGCGAAGGCAAAGAATTCCGTAAGAACCCGGCGCACACGCTTCCCCGCTGCATCACCTGCCATCGGCTGACGAACCCGCCGGACGTGCTGACTGACACGGGCATGGGGTTCTACACGGACAGCGAGCACCTGTGTGCCTTCTGCAAGAGCAAGCGCAACGGTCCTAACCCGGATTTGAAGCAGAACTGACCTTCCCGGCCATTAAAGGCTGGGCAGAGGCAAGGCATGGAGCGGGCGCTACCACTTAGCGGGATTGCCCTATCATCGCTAGCGGCCGACCCGCTCCATTTAAGATTCCAGTTTCGTGGCTGAACCGTCAAGCGACCGCCTGTGATCACGGGCGCAGGGTGCGACTCCCTGGGGTTTGTGCGCAGGCCACGAATTGCGGAGTCACAGCCGGTGCCGTTGAAAGCGGAACCCATTTCGCGGCTCTCTCCCGTAACTTTTTCGCGGCGCAAGACGGCGCCGAAGGAGAGACACCAATGAACGGATTATGCTTGAGTTGCAACACGAATCACCATGAATGCCAAGATCACCCGTTTATAGAAACCGTTGACGAATTGGCGGAATACGTGGCTGGCCTCTTCGGTATGCCGGCCGAAGTATTCCACGCAGTAGTTCGGTTGAAAATCAAGCGGCAACAGCGAGAAGAGACTTTTCAAGTTGCGCGGAGAAGAAGATCAGTTCAAGGAGTAAAAGATGAGCGAAGCAGCTAAGGCAGAGATTGTGTTGCGGAGCAGCCCTCCAAATCCTTACGACAAGCCCGAAGAAATCACGCCGATGGGCTTGATTCAACTGGCAGTCACCAAGGGCACGGACGTAGGCCAGCTTGAGAAGCTGTTCGACCTCCAACTGCGCTGGGAAGCAAATGAAGCCAAGAAAGCGTTCGTCAAGGCGCTCAACGACTTCAAAGCAGAGCCACCGATAATCGTCAAAGACGGCACGGGCAGCTACGAGAACAAAGACAAGACCATGACGGCCTACGATCACGCCACGCTCGACCAAGTATGCGACAAGGTCGGCGCAGGACTGGCTCGAAGCACGGCATCTCGCACCGGTGGAGCGTAGCCAAGGGGAAGGTGGCCCGTGCGAGTCACTTGCGTTTTGACGCATGAACTCGGCCACCACGAAGAGACGACCCTTGCGGAAGGGCCGCCCCACACCGGTAGCAAGAACTAGATTCGGGCCCCTCGGATCGACCGTCACCTACCTTGAGCGGTACACCCTTCTGGCCGCGACCGGCCTCGCGCCCGAGGATGCGGACAACGACGGGAGGGCGCGCAGAGTCCAAGTGGGAGGAATTACCGGAATACCTAGACTCCATCTCGATGTGCCCTAACCTGAAGGTTCTGCAAACGACCTCAAGGCCGCGTTCAAGGAAGCGATCACGATCAGGACACCGCAGGCCATGATGATGCTGACCCAGGCCAAGGACGCCCGCAAGGCCGAATTGTTCAAGACCGAGCCTGCATGAAGGTATTGCAGAGGCATTACAGGTAGCGTACAATAGGTCTATTATGAGCTTATGCTTGCAGTGCCAACGGCCAATAATGTAGATAAGAGAAAGCATGCGAAATACTGAGGAAAACATTGCAGGTCAAAGCATTAGGGGAAAGGATTGGAATCATTGGCAACAGGCCTCGCACCGGCTACTACGGGAGCCTTGGCGGAATTGCTCATTTCCGCAGATTTGCTTAAAAGAGGCTACGAGGTCTTTCGTGCCTTGAGTCCTTCTTGCTCCTGCGATTTGATGGTCCTGAAAGACGGCAAAACAATTCGAGTCGAGGTCAAAACTGCGTACCGAAACAAGATAAGCGGAAATATCATGCGGTCCCCAGTGAAGCCTGGTGCGTTCGATCTCATTGCGATGGTAATCGGCGGAATAGAGATACTTTACACGCCCGAACTGGAGAGATTGTGAAGAAATATCCGTGCAATTACCTAGTCGTTGTCCAGAACTCCCCGGAATGGTTAGACGCTAAGGTTCGGCCAAGTCACGGCATCCGAATCGCGGATGTAACGGCAAATCAGGAGCGGAAGTCGGCTGCATCACGGGAATCCTATAAGATGGAGTTGCTCGCTGAAGTCCTTACCGGGCGTGCCACGGAGCATTACGTCTCGCAGGCGATGGACTTCGGCAGGGAGAACGAGCCGCTGGCCGGTAGCTTGTACGAGATTGAGAAGGGCATGGAGGTCGAGCGCGTTGGATACGTGCTGCACCCCAGCATCCCGCGGTCAGGATGCTCGCCGGACGGCTTGGTAGGCGATGATGGCCTGGTCGAGTTCAAGGTGCCCAACACCACAACGCACCTCGAATATCTGATTGGCGAGGTTGTGCCGGCTGAATACATCCCGCAGATGACCTGGCAGATGGCCTGCACGGGCCGGGAGTGGTGCGATTTCGTCAGTTACGATCCCCGCCTGCCTTCGGCCTTCGGCCTATTCATCGTGCGTCTGCCCCGCAATGAGGAACTGATATGCGAGATGGAGAAGGAAGTCGAGAAGTTCATCGCGGAACTGAATGCCCTGAGCGAGAAGCTGCGGCACATGCCCACCGGGAGCCTGTTGGAGTGCGGGGCTCGCCACCGCCTCGCGCGGTCATTCCATCCGAGCTGTAGACCGCGAGGCCGCACAAGCCTCCGTGCGCTACGTGGGGCAAAGGATTTGGCAGCTTTAAGCCACTTCGTTCGCCATTCGTTTTGCGCTTGCACATTTGGTAGACTTCGCTTATGATTTGCGTTGAAGCTGTGCCGGGTATGAAATCGGGGGCGGGATGCCACTACATCCCGCCTCTTCACCCCTTAGTGGAGGGGTACTTGTCAATCAAAGTAATGTCACGCGTTTGGGAATCAGACCTACTCTCTAGCGATAAATTCATCCTTCTCGCCTTCGCAGACCACTCCGATGATTCCGGCTATTGCTATCCGTCACTACATCGCGTTGCATGGAAGTGCGGTGTCTCGAAAGACACCATTCGGCGTGCGATCGCCCGTCTCGTTTTCAAGGGAATCGTAACGATAGTCCGACCGGGAACAGGGCGCGGGCATACAACCCTATATCGAATCAGCACGGAAAAGGGTAGCAATTTGCAACCCTTATTTCTTAAAGGGTCGCATCCTGCAACAGAAAGGGTAGCACCGGAAGCGATAAAGGGTAGCACTCTGGTGATACGGGAATCATCAGTATTAGAACCATCATATAACCCAACGGCGTCTCCTTTTAGTGAAAACTACTTTCAGCACCCCAGATACGGAGAAGCGAGGCGCAAACGCTACGAGAAGGAGCACCGCAAAGCGTAGACTTTGCAAAGGGAAGCTGTGAGCCATCATTACACGAGGAACACAGAGTCGGACACAAAGTGGTGCAACCACTGCAAGAACCTCACGCAGCATCGGGTGAGCGACGGAAGAATCGGCCGTTGCATGGAGCATGGGCAGCCCCAGGAAACTGTGCGGCAGAAAAAGCTAAGAGAAAAACGTGAGACTGACAAAAAGAATCTCACTTTATTTTGAAAAGCAAATGAGCTTGCAGCGGGAAATTATGGCTGGGCAGGGGCCGCGGTGAGCCTGCGCGGATTCAAGAAGAGCATTCCTGATACGAAAGCTGCTCATTTCAAGGACCGGCGGTCCTTCCGATCAATTGATGGTCACGATTTGCTATTCGGCGAGGACAAGCGACTCGCCGCTGCCGAATACACTCCGAGCGAAACCCGGATGGAATATCTTGGGTGTCGGGCGAATGGCATCATCTGCGCAACGAACATAATCGGCTGCGACGATGTGATTGTCCAGAGGGCGGCCTGTGGGTAAGAAAAAATCACGCGCTACGAGAACACGTTCAGGTGCGACTGGGGCGTATCCGATGAAGCTGGAACTGACCAGGGTACCGCCAGCTTGAACAAGCTGCGCCTGATGGGGCATTTTGCCTACAGGGAATTGCGTCTCGCTTGGGAGAGCGAACTGAGCTTCTGCGTGTCCGGGTACCGAAAATAAGAAGTGGCGCGAGCAAGCGAACGGCAAGCACCTGGGAGTTACGATTCGTGTCTATCGCCGACGGGAGTTGGACTTCGACAACTTGGTGGGCGGCTGCAAGCCCGTGCTCGACGCACTGGTAAATATCAGGTTCCTGCGCGACGACTCACCGCAGCACATCACCGTGACCTACAAGCAAGCGAGTCCATTCCCACCGCGCACCGTCATCGAAATAATCCCAATTAGTTATTGACAAGGTTTAGCAAATCTGTATAATCCCCCTATGGCACAAGTCAGACTGATTCAAGCCCAGGTAACGATGGAACTTTACGGGAAGCTGGCCCAGGTCGCCGAACGCGAAGAGGCCAGCATCAGCTATATCATTCGCCGTGCCCTGCGTCGGGAAATCCTGGCGAGCAATGGCGGAAAAGGAGCGAAGAAGTGAGCCGAGCCACGCAGTGCGAACGCTTACTGAACTTACTCAAGTCCCATGAAGGCCAGAAGGTAACTCTGCCGCGGATTCTGGACCTGCGCATCGCCAACTACCGGGCCAGGCTGACGGAATTGCGGCGAGAGCTTTGGCCCCAGAACTACGAAATCATTCTCTTCGATGAGCGGGTGGGGCGCGAGAGGCACACGGCTTACATGCTGCGTCGCATCAGCCGCAGCACACCCTCGAATGCAAATCAAATATCGGCATGGGAACTTTGCCGTGCAACTGCCAGCTGCAGCAAGCGCAACTGACCGTGAATGACGGCTTCTTCGCCGAGACAGACAAGCGAGTGCAGCCATGAAAAGCGAAGAGCTTACAGACAAAGCGGTTGACTTCATTATAGACGGCATGAATACCGACTTTCTCAGCGAGTGGGAAAAAGGCTTCTTTGAGTCCGTCTCCGAGCAATGGCAGCGTGCTCGCCGGTTGAGCGAAAAGCAGAAGGAAATTCTAGGGAATATCTGGGACAAGCAGCCATGAAGAGCAAGCCCAAGAAGCTGCGTAAGCGGATGCCACGTGTGGATTGGAAAGCTCGTTACAAGGCCGCATTCGTTCTGGTTGAGGACGCCAACCGCCAAGAGAAAGACGCATATGAGGGCTGGTGGAAAGCGGCCAAGGAACTCTCCCGCTACCGCCTTATCTGCGACTGGACATGCCAGCGGATCGAGAAGCTAGAAGCGAATGATTCTGAGCAATTCCGAGTTGAGCACGCTTCCTCTGTCCTGTGGAACGAAATAGCAGAGGGATGGCAGAGAAAGTGCGGAGCGCTGGAGCAAGAAAAGCGCATTTTGCTGGAAACTCTATTTGTAGTTCAGGCCGAGAACATCATGCAGGCCGAGGACATTCTGCGGCAGCGGGACGAGCTGATCAAGCTTCGCGGCAAGCCCGAGGAGCGCATCTCATGCAATCGCTAGCCATTCTCTGGCTGATGGCCTGCACTGACTTGCTACTGGTGCTGCACATCTGGGGGTATCACGATGCCCGATAAGCGGAGTCCGGCCATGCCAGCTAACCGAAGGGCAGCTTCGTAAGCCACGCTGTGCGACAGGTGTCTTGTAGTCGGTGGTAGAAGTTAATCTTCGCTTTACAGGAGAAAAAGATGAGCTACGGAAATCCATCAGCGGCACCGAACTATGGGGGAATCGCAGGAGCTTCAAACCAACCTGCGAGGCTTTCCGAGGTCCAGCAACAGGTAGAGCGCGGCCAGGCAGCCATCGAGAGAATGCAGGAGAAAATGAAGTCGCTGTTTGCTCGCTTGCAACCCGTGCTTCGGGCCACGGTTCCGCAACAAGAAGGCAAGGACGCAATGGCGCGCCCGGCGCTAGTAGGCCATGCGAACTCCCTATCCAACCACAACGACCAGCTTGAGCAAATCGACAGCGGCCTGGCCGAAATCCTCGACCGAATGGAACTGTAAACCGAGGAGGGGTCTTACTGAGCAAGCAAGGCCCCTTGTCGTATGGAATGGTTTCAAGCACCAATCTCTTTCCGGAGGCACCGATGGCGAATGGGAAGCAGGGGGAGCATGAGTGGACTTTTTTGGCATACGACCTAGCTGGGGCTATTGCAGCTGCGGCCGATTCGGAACTCAGGACCGCTCTGTCACATTGCCGGTGTGGCAGGCCCACGTAGACTCTCTGCGCAAGTCAGAGTATGACTTCGGGACTCCCGAGCAGGTGATTACAGGGCTGGGCGCCATTAATGAGCACAATGCGGCCCTCGCCGCGCCCCCAGGCGAGGAAGCGGCGAAGCCCGCCTTTCGTGTTGGTCAGGACGCAACCGGAGCAAACTACGAACAATTTGCCGCCGCGCCCCCAGTCGAAGATGGGCTGGAGGCGAAGTGCGCGAGATAGTACTTGGTTCTTTGCGGGCGCATGAGGAGCCCTATTCAGCGGATGAAATGGTACGCAATCCTTGCCACCTTCGTCCGCGCCCGCCACGCCGAGCAGCAGCACGTGAATGAAGCTGAGATTTTCAGACTCACTGCGTTCGGCGACCGGGCCAGCTTCTCATAATCAATCATTTGCGATTCATAAAGCCGAAGAGCATAACCGTGAGCTAGTCGAGAAGCTGGAGGGGCTGGCGACGAAGTGGCGAGGCTTGTCGGTCGGAACGACTTTACGCGGCATGAATTTTAGAAGAGGGCGGAACGCTGGATTCACTGAATGCGCCGAAGGTCTGCTTGCTGTGCTGGCCGCGCAGCTGAGGCCGATAGCGCAATGAGCAATGAGCGTACAACGAGTGCGTAGAAAAGTTCGCCGCCTTTATCCGCACCGGCGACCAGGAGCGTGACAGTGAGCTAGTTGAGAAGCTGGAGGAGAAATTGCGGGAATATGCAGAGCACAAAGCGAGTGGTGATTTTTTTCACAGTGAACGCGAGATATATTGCAGTTGCGGCTTAAGAGCAATTAAAGAATCCGTGCGTGCTGTGCTGGCCGCGCAGAACGAGGGAGGCACCAAATGAAGGGGAAACGTCTGGTAATCGTTCTGTGTGTGTTAACGGCAGTGGGGCGTATTTTTATCGTCCCGATTATCAAGCTGTCCTGGACGGACGCCTACATCGCGAGCGCCCATATGTTGGCAGGGTTCTTGATTGGTGTGCGCTTCTACAACTGGCACGGGGAAGATGGGACCGACACGTCTTTACTGGTGGCTCGGCTGGGGACTCGCATTCTATGAACTTGCGTGGTACTTGATTCAGAAGCGTCTGCTAGGAGGTAGGCAGCGCGGAACGAGGGAGGCCGAAAATGAAGCGCAAGAGATGCAAGGCCATGACTCAAAGTGATAGCGGCACAGAGCACTGTGAGGGATTTTCAGGGCACAAGATGCACTTTTATAAAGTCTATAAAGGGACTGCCGATTCGTGGACCGTTAGATGGCCCAACCATCGGCGTTCCGCGCGGAACGAGGGAGCCACCAAATGACCAAGCTCCTGATGGCCGCCCTATTGCTGGCAGGCTGTACGAAGGACAAGCCGCAAGTCTCCGATGCGCGACCGCCCGAGGGCGTGGCAAACAGGACCGCGATGGACCTGTACTGCACGCTGCCGGATGGAGAAGTAACGAGAATCAGCACGGTCATGGGACCTACAGCCTGTGCGGACTTCGGAGCAACGGGAGACGGATTGAAACCTGCGTGGTGGGATGATTCACAGCAGCAGATGGGCCAGAGTGCCGCGCGGAAACAGTAGCACGAGGGAGACGATGAACGATGCGAAAGGAATGCCGGGAAAAAGGTGTCCGTTCTGCGGAGAAGGTGTCTGCTGCGAGCACGGTCGATGCAACGCTTGTATCGCTGCCGCACCTGTGAGCGACTGGACCGAGCACATGAGGACCTAGGCAATGAAGTAGTGCGGATGAGCAAGAAGAGCCGATTGGTAGCCCCGTCCGCAGCCCCGCTGGGACGGGAAGGGAGAGAGTGATGAGTGAGCGAAACACGGAGGGTCATCCGTACTCAGAACTTATCGAGGAAGGTCCGCGCAAGCCGATAAAAATACCTATCCGCGACTGGATTGTTGAACGCATGAAGAACTGCCTACGCATCGCGGCGCTGAAGCAAAGCCGCACTGACCGCGATGGGTGGATAGATGATGGTGAATATTTCAAGGAAGCCTTGGAAGCGATTGACGCGCTCACCCAAGCCCAAGCGAGCCTCGCCGCCGCCCGAGCACAGGCGCTGCGAGAAGCCGCCGATATTGTGCACGAGCGTGATGGCGAGTGTCCGCGATGAGGGCAATGATTGCTTCGCGCTGAACGCCTACAGGCAGGCTATTCTGCGGCACAGTACCCTTCCGACTCCGCCGCACGAGAGCACTGGAAGTGTAAAGCCAGTGCAGCGAATACGGGTGCGAACGACCCAGGATTCCGACTGGCCTAACTGTGGATGCGATCCCTCCGCCTTGGCGAAGCTGCGCGATGACTCGCAACGAATGTGGGATTTAGTCCGGTATCAACGCGACGAACTGCACGAGGCGAACTTAATTAGCGATGACGGGTATGGCTGCTCGCTAAAGACCACGCAGGGGTCAAGAGGTTGGAAAGCTTCGACGCGGTACGCGCATCTGTGGCGAAGCTGTTTGCGGAGGAGCGGCTGGCAGAACTGAATCTGATATCGCGATCGGAGCACTGGAGCACCGGGCTGGAAGGTTACATCGTGCGCGCAAAGACACGCTGGCGGACATCGTGGCGGCCCGCGTAGCCGAACTGAAGGGGCGGAAAGATTCTGTTTAAGCCATTCCATTCGACAGGTAACTGAGGGATGCAATGGACTATGTAACTATGTTATAGACTTGACTGCTGCATTCTGCACAGGGGTGTTGATGTTGAGCTATGCATTTTCGATCGGAAGAAAAGGACGCAAATAACAATTTCCGAACAATGCAATTTAACCCAAGATTTTCTTGCCGAACTGAAGGGGGAGCGAAAGCCTTCAGCCGCTGGTCCCATCGCCATGAAGCATATTTAGGCAAACTCGCGTCAAGCTGCACAGGCGCCACATAGAGGTTCTGAACGAGCGGCGCAAACTCGGCTCCCAGGTGCCCAGTGCATGTAGGGACAAGAATGCAAGCCCTGGTGGCCAAGGTGCACATCAACGTAGCCGGCGACACGACAACGGATGACGTGGGCAAGGAATTCGTCGTCCGTTTCGCTGTCCGGTGGTGCAGAACGGAATCAAATGCTCACGGGTTTCCAGCATGGCGGAGGGATAGATGCCAGCAACGGAACGTCCCGAAAGGCTCGTAACTTGCGAATCTTGCAACGGAACCGGAATCTGTCGCCGTTCATGGCATGAAGCGGGTCGAGCTTGATCGTATTCCCTTGGCCTGATTCTCCTAGGCGCAGTTCTAGCGCCATACTGCTGCTTCTAATATTAGCAATTTTCTCAAAATAATCCGTCCCTCAAAAATAGTTCTTGCAATCCTCCCGTTCTCGGCTAAAGTAAACGTCGTAACCTTCCTCGGGAAGCTCCTAGGTCCGGGGTCACGCAGATGTTAAAGAGGCGTCTCTAAGATGGAACGCAGGGGATTCATTCGCGGCTTGCTGATAGCACCTTTCTCTGGACTGATTGCGAGGCTGGTACCGAAGAAGCTATCAGCTACACAGCCTCCTTCGATGTGGGGAGTGGCGTACCATGCATCGCCCGACCGCATTGACTTCGCGAATTTGAAGCGATGGGGCCATTTCATGGCGTCAGAAGACGCTCTCTTGCGAGAATTTCAATTCGGGAAGCCCATCATGGTAGGATCGAAAAGAATTTACCGAGTGCCAATCAGCTTCAGATAACACCAAAGAACCCAGCCCTTTGGCGCAGAAGAAGAACATCGTAGTACCAATCTTCATAGATCGGCAGGATTTGTCCCTCCGCAACTTCGCTCCCTCCCGCTACCAGCACGTCAGCAATTCCCAGCGCGATAAATTGCTGCGCTTGGGAGTGATTGAAATCCTCGATTTACCCTCGAAAGTATATCGCTTGCTCACGCGGACCGCCGGATTCGGCTATTTCATCGCGAGCAGTGCAAACGGAAGCGGGGCGGTGTCGAAAGATCCCGAAATACCGCAGAGCATACGCCAGCTCTTAGTAAGCGAAATCACCCGAATGCCTTACCGAGAGGTGCAAATCTAATGCCGCAATATATCCCGGGAACAGCCCCGGCAATTTCTCCGGGAGATGGCTATGCAGTCTGGGCGCCAACATATGAATATCCAGCTGCCGGCGGTGGCGGAATCAGTGCCAGCCAAGCTGTAGCTCCGACGAACGGGCCGGGAGTGGGGGGCAACGGTTACGTATTCAAAATCCAGTTCAACGGCGCGCCTGGTACTTTTGAAGTGGACTGTCAAGAATCGGACTACAACACGGACAGCTCTTTCCAGACAGTCGCGGGAGGCAACATTACCGCAGTGGATTCGACCAACCAGACAGCAGATTTTGAAGCGCCTTATGCGGGAGCTAAATTCCTGAAAATGCTGGTGCGCACGCTGGGGAATGCGGTGAAAATTTCAGGGACGATTCGCCAGCGATGAAGAGGCCTGATCTTTGTTGCCATCCTGGTGCTGTGCTGCTTTCTAAATGCTCGAGCCCAGCAGGCGGGACAGCGCAGGGAGTATTCAATCCCGCGGTACCTGGAGCAATTGGCGGAACAACCCCCGCAGCCGGCGCGTTTACGACGCTCTCCGCGACCGGCCAGATTACCAGCACGCTTGCAGGCGGAACGGCGCCCTTTGCAGTCACCAGCACAACGGCAGTCGCAAACCTCACCGTCTCGAATCACGCAAAGGTGCAGTCCTGCGGGGCAAGCAGCACCTGCTCGCACACGGCCGAGACAGGCAGCCAAATCGTTTACGGCAGTGCGCCGCTGGTTTCAGGAAGCCCTAGCGCAGTTACAGTCACGGGAATCAGCCCAGCCTTTACCAGCAGCAGCACCTACAGTTGCGCGGTGTCCGATGACACAACCGCAATCGCAACAGGACTTGTACTCACCTACGTCAGCGGAAGCAGCTTCACCGTCACCGGACCGGCCACCAGCAGCGACGTCGTCTCTTACGTGTGCGTCGGCACATAACATGGCTGAGATGCGGCAAATGTATTGGATTCCGAATCTTGCGGCGATTTTCGACGCGCAGCAGCTTTCCGATCTCAGGGACAAGTGGCTAAGAGAGTGAAGCCCATAGCGAAGCGTGAGCAAGTCATTGAAGGGCAGAAGGTTACTGTGAAAGTGATGCCGCCAAGAGAGCAGAGACCGTACGAAGTGGAGAAGATGGCAACGCGCGACGACTCAACTACTTCCTGGCAGAGAACACAGCAGTGGTGGCATCGGTAAATGGCGCGTCCACCTAAAGAACCAGATGTTGACGCACTCGTGATGGAAAGGCTCGCCGCCATTTGCTGCACAATGACTGAAATAGCAGCGGTAACCGGTCTCAGCGTGGACACTTTGGAGCGCCGTTTTGCGGAGCCTATAAAAAGAGGCCGTGAGATCGGCAAGGCGACATTGCGCCGCGAGCAGTACCGGCTAGCCATGAACGGCAATCCGACGATGCTGATTTGGCTAGGCAAGCAGCTATTGGGACAGACGGACAAGATACAAGCCACTGATCCGGTGGAGGAACTTGAGTTCGGCAACTTACCGACCGCACAGCAAAAAGCAGAGCTTAGCGGAACTAATAGACCCAACTGAGCGCCAGCGTGACTTTCTCAAGGCGATTCTTGAATTCGACTATGTACTCTACGGTGGAGCGGGCGGCGGCGGAAAGTCTTATATCCTGCGCTGGTGGCTCGTCATATTTCTCTACGGGTTATTCAGGGCTTTTGGCCTCCGCAACGTCCAAGTGGCGCTGCTTTGCGAGGACTATCCAAGCCTCCTTGATCGGCAGATCAGCAAGATCCGCGTTGAATTTCCTCCTTGGCTCGGGACTCTCAGCGAAGGCACTGGAAATAGGAACTTTACGCTTGCAGATCAATTTGGAGCAGGAACAATTGCCCTACGCAACCTTGACGATCCATCCAAATACCAGTCTGCCGAATTCGCTGCGATTGCAGTTGATGAACTCACTAAGCACCCCAAGGAAACGTTCGACTTCCTTCGGTTTAGATTGCGATGGCCGGGTGTTGAGCGCCCTAAGTTTGCTGGTGCAACAAACCCCGGAGGAATGGGGCACGCGTGGGTAAAGAAGCTGTGGATCGAAGGCGTGTTCCCGGAAGAGATGGAGCCGATAAAGGGCGAATTCAAGTTCATTCAGGCCAAGGCTTCCGACAATCCCCATCTCACGAAAAAGTATTACCAGAACCTTCTTACGCTCACGCCTTGGATGGCGAAGGCCTTTGCCGAGGGCGACTGGAACATTTTCCAAGGACAGTATTTCTCTAATTTCGTTGAGAGCCGCCACACCTATGCCGCGAACGAAATCAAGATCGAGCCTTGGTGGGTTCGCTGGATCAGCATGGATTGGGGCTATGATCATCCCGGCTGTGTTCACTGGCACGCGATTGACGAGAATCAGCGCATTTACACGTACCGCGAGTTGTACGGTCCCGGAATCAGCGAAAAGAGGTGGGGAGAGGAAATCAGTGACTTATCGCGCGGCGAGAAAATCCGCGATTTCTTCATCTCTCCCGATGCGGACGCAAAGCGCAGCTCAGCTAACACGATCCGCGAGGAGATCGGCGAGCACCTTGACGCGAGCATTCCGCGGCCTTCGGATGCGGATAACGGGCGTGTTGCTGGATGGCGGCTGCTTCACCAGCTTCTTGATGCGGACCTTTGGCTTATAAATCGTGATGCCTGCCCTAAACTCGTGGAATCCTTGCCGACGCTCATTAGAGATGCGCCCGACAACTCCGAAGACGTTCTCAAGATTGACCATAGCGAGAACACGATTGGCGATGACGCCCCAGACTGTGCGCGTTATGGGCTCAAGACTAAGCTGGCACCTCGCGGGAAGCCTATTTCTGTGCGTGTTGACGAACGGATTGCGGCTGTTCAGAAGTCCCGGACAGATGTGGGGCTCCCTCCGCAGACTGATCCGACTGCGCTCGCTATGATGGCGCGCGTAGCACTCTCCAAGGAAAAGAAGCAGGAAAAGCCCGTGAGTTTAATTACCAGAGGCCGCTGGCAGCGGCATCGAATCCATCCCTAACTTTCAGGAGGCAACACAAATGGCGCAGATTAAGGCAAATGTCTCGTTCGATGCAGCGAAAGGCACGGCCACGGTAGCCTTGGAACTGGTAGGTACCAGCGAAATGGAGCATGAGCTACTCGCGCAATTCTTCCAGTCGCGCAGCGTATCGCTTACGCCATTCCATCAGGGCGATGCACTTGAATCGCGTTTCGTGATTGAAGATCCCAGTGCTTTCGCGAAAGCGCAGCGCTCCTGCGAGAACAGAATCCGCGTGCGCGACGGGCGGCCTACAGTCGAGCAGGAAGAAGCGGCAAGGAAAGCGAAGGCTGATGCTCAGGCCAAGAGAGACGCTGCGGACGAGGCAGCGCAAGCGGAAGGATTCGCAGACGCTGCCGAGAAGGAAGCCTTCGAGCTCGAAGAGGCAAGACAGGACAGGTTGGCCGAGAAAGTTGCGGCAAAGCTGGCCGCTAAAGCAGCGAAGCCAGAGCCAGAAGCGCCAAAGGCCCCCGAGCCCGACCCGAGCACGCCAGTTCAGTGAGATGCGGCATGAGAAACCGGCATCCGAGAAGTTCAGCCATGCGGAGGTCAATTACCAGCATCCTTCTCGTCACGCCTCCGAAAGCTGTCAATCTTGCGGACACTTCATACGCGCTTTACCGCCTCGTTGTGAAGGCGTCCAATCCCCAATCCATTCGGAGGATTGGTGTTCTCGATTCACGCGAAAGGCATGAGTTTCGGCTCCAAGAGAATCAAAATTCACCCCTGTGAGGACATCTAACATGCGAAAAGCAATTTCGGTCTGTGCTCTGATTCTTTTCGGAGCCTTGAACTGCTATGCGCAGTCGCCGTTGGCAAACGTGGGCGGCAAGACTTACGCTTCCGCCTTCGCCCACTGGCGCGTAACGATCCAGTCGGCTCCGTCTGCTTCCGGTGCTGGCACCATCGTTGTAACTCCTGGCATTCCGACGAACCCGGACGGCTCGCAGGTCTTGTCGGCATTCCAAGCTCCGGTAGCGTCCATCTACACGCCGCTAATCGTCGGGCTTGGATCGGCCAACCAGGAGACAGTCACGCCTACCGCAGTAAGCGGCTGCAATTCCAGCGGGTCGGGAACGGCGACGTGTTCCATCACCGCGACCTTCGCCAACACGCACGGGCCAGGAGACATCGTTGTGTCGGGAGACGCCGGAATAGACGAGGCGATTAACTCGGTTCCTGGCAGCGGAGTTGTGGTAGTGGACAACACGGCCGGCGCAACCAACGCCATGCTCTCGGGAGCAGCTCTCAGCAATCCCGCGGTTATCATCGAGGACGACCGCGGAGTATCGCCGCGCTACTGGATGCCTCATCCCACAGGAGCAGCAATCGCAGCTCCGACCGGCATTGGAGTAACCGGCCAACTCGCTTGCGATGCCACACACCAAGCCTGTTCAGACGCGACCGTAGTCGGTTCGGCTACGTGGGCCAGCACAATCTACATCGCTGATACTTGCGTGGACCTGATGGGGAATGAAAGTCCAGCCTCGGCAACGACTAACTGGACTTCGGCAGCCAGCAAGGCGATTGATCTTGGCAGTCCCACCTGCCCGTCAGGTTCAGTCGGCTGGGTTCCCTATCTGTCATTGAATGGCGGCACTTACGCTCAGGCTTACCAAATCACGCCGACAGCGGCAATCTGCACTCTGACGACTTTGGAACTGGTGACGCCTGCTTGTGCGGTAAAGAACACGACTTACAACCAAGCGGCTTCCACTTTTGGAGCGGACGCGCTGTTCAACGGTGGAGCACAGATCACGGGCTATCCGGTCAACACGTCCATGCACTTCCCGGCCCTTGGCTCAACGGCTATGACGGCGGCTTCGCAGACACCGATCACCAACTCGTCCGCGACCTACGCTTACGCTCCTGGGCAGCCCATCGGCCAGTGCCAGATATCTCCAGCGAACGTAGCTAACTACGCTGCGTCCGGTTCCTCGGCAACGACCGTTCCAATGGCGGTTGCGACATTCACGATTCCAGCCGGATGCTTCAACTACCAAGGCGCTCACTTCCGCGTGTCCGGCAAGTTCACGTACACCGATGGTGGCAGCGGCACTTCCACGACGCTGAAAGTTTCCTGGGATGCGAATGGCACTGACTCAACTACCGTGCCGACAGCGCTCTGTTCCATCCTGGACACTTTCACCAGCGTGTCCGGAGCGGATAACGTCAACTATTCCTGCGACGTGCAAATCGCCACCACGGGAGCAACCGGTACCGCGCAGGTCAACGGCATCTCTTCTGGCAGCATCGCCGCCGGCCAGACAACCTTGGTACGCACGGCGCTTGATAACGCCGTGGCCGCCTCGGCTTCAATTAACCTAACTTCGAACGCCCGTATCGTGGTGTACTTCATCCCTGTCGGCGCGACCAGCAACCCCGGCGCGCAGGGCTTGTCGGCTACGCTTGAGTCTCTGAACTAGCATGTGGAAGTCTTCGAAAGACAGGCTGATTGACTTCCTGCAAGCGCAACTGACGCGCGAGCGAGAGTATGCCAAGGAATTGCAGCAGGCGTCTTTCGATAATCTCGCGCGTCACACGCAGGAATCCGCAGAGCAAGCGCAGTTGCTTGCCGAAGCGGTCAGCCTGTGCAACGAACTTGTCAAGTTGATCCCGGACCAGCCCGCGGCTTCCTCACCCTCCAAGCCGCAACCACCCCGGACGGTCCGGGATCTCTGCAAAGACTTGTCGGAGCGTTCATATCGCAGGGCTGTAGCGAAAGACCCGACGAAGAAGAAGTTGGTGGCCGACTTCCCATTGACTGGTGCGCATGTCCCAACGGGAACTTAACGGCCCCACGGTCCTGTTTGTCCGTCACGGCAAGACAGCCTTCAATCAGGACACGGATAGCGAAAGCAGACTGAAAGGCACCAAGTACGATTTGCCTCTGACCGACGAGGGCCACGAGGAAGCGAAGAAAGCGGCCGGAGTCGTCAGCCAGTATCCGGTGGGCAGCATCCGCCACTCGGATATGCAGCGCGCCTCACAACGGCACAGCACATTGAACAGGCGACAGGCCAGAAAAGCGTTGCAGACAAGAGGCTTGATCCTTGGGACGTGGGGATTCTCTCTGGTCAGACGCGCGAAGATGCTCAACGAAGAATCGAGTATTACATCAAGAATCCAGGCAAGCCAATTCCCGAAGGCCAAGCCTACGGCGATTGGCATAACACCTATGAAGACGGTCTCGTCAGCGAAATGAAGAAGGCCGAGCAGCAGCCCGATAAGGCGCGTGTGGTGGTGAGCCATAGCTGCAATGCGATGGCGAACAAGTCCATCGTGCGCGGCGATGATCCGCAGTTCTACGGTGAAGGCGGCGAGAAGCCTGGGCATGTCGTAAAGCTGGAAAAGCGCGGCGGCCAGTGGAAGATGAGCGATGTGGATATGGCGGGAGCGGTGAGCCGATGATTAAACTATGGAAATCTTTTATCGCGTGGGCGTTCCCCAAGAAACACAAGATTGACCCGTCGGGGATTGACCATCTGAATTTGGAACATTTGGGAAAGCAAGAACTCGATGCTAACTCTTTCATACAGGAATCTTTGAGGGGGCTCGAAAAAGAATATGTATGCCAAGATCCTTTCGAGTTTGTCCCGCTCGGAACGTCGGTCTTCAAATCGACACAAGAAATCCTCGCGGAGACTCGGCAGGAAGCCACTCTTCGGCGTGAAGCCTACTACGCCATGATCGACACCGTGGAATTTCTCATCAACGACATCGAAGTGTTTGATTTTTTCAGACTTATAAGATCGAACCCAATCTAATGATTGTCGCTCGCGAGCCTGAACAGTCCGATTACGAATTGCGACGACGTGAACAGTTACTTTCCAAGTTCCGTGCCCCGGAAGGCGTGAGGATCTACGACTTGGCCGGACAAAAAAGTGTTCGAAGTGGCTACCGGCATCAGATGCGTGGGCTTCGAGTCTTCTTTGACTACAGGCAAGAGGTTCTTTGCCTTCGACCCGCACTCTGAATCGGCCTGCAATGAGGCAGTGGCGGAATTCCAGGTGGGAGACGAGTGATTCAACGGTTGCATTCTCCTGCTTACTGCGGCCTTTTTGCTTATTGTCTGTTTCGGGATTGCCATCCACAGGGTTTGTAGCCGCTGATGCCTAGCGTAAGCAAGAAGGAGCGGAAGGCGATGGCCATTGCCGAGCATCATCCCGACCAGCTCAACGATGACAACAAGGGCTTGCTGAAAATGAGCCATTCACAGCTGCACGACTTCGCTTCAACGCCTGAATCTGGTTTGCCGGAACGCAAGGCGCACGCTCCGAAACGCAAGCGATAAATGGGCACAGCACCCCAAGCAACCACCAGCCTCACCGCGGGGCAGTCGCCCCTTGCCTCAACGGGTGGCATCAGCGGTGGCAGAAGGGTGCAAGCATTGAAAGTCCGAACGCGCCGGCGCAGCCGTACGGCCCAAACAACGAAAACCTACCCGAAGAGTTTCAATCTGCTCTGCGTAGTCTCATTGACCAGTTTCGCATTGAAGGACTCGTCTCTCGGCGACATGAAATCCTTAAGACCAGGCGCGCTCGGTACTACTGGCAGGGACAGCAATATCTCTGGTTCGACTGGGACTCTTTCGATTGGAAGTTGCCTTACCAAGGTGGCTGGGCTTCGGAAGACGATAAGGACCAGCAAGAGCAGCCGCGCTACAACTACGTAATCAACGTCTATCAGCCTTTTGGACTCGCTTTTATCGCGGTGTTCGCCTCGCAAATCCCCACTGTGCGCTTCTTTCCTCAAAGCCTTAACCGCTCTGCCGACATCACCGCCGCAAAAGCCTCATCGAACGCCGCTGGACTTATAGAAGAGCAGAACAACATGCAGCAGAAGCTGATACCGATCGGCCGGTTGCTTTGGACGGACGGCAAGGTTGGCTTCTACGTGCGTTACGTGTGTGACGAGGAACGCTACGGGAAGATGCAAGTCCCGCAGATTGACGAAGGATTCTCAACGCTCGGGGAAGACCAATTCAAGTGTCCGCAGTGCGGAGAGACTAGTCCTGTTAGCATGTTCGCGCAGGGTCGCCTGGCAGTCCAGCGACAATGCAGCAGCAACCTACTTGCTTTAATTGCGGAACCCCACTCGGGGAAGATAATTTCCTGCCGGCAACTCGTGTCCCAGTGCCGATCAATGGCCCGACTCAAGGACTCGCCAAAGGCCAAGTCTGCATAGATCACTACGGATCGCTGGAACTCGCCACGCCGCCATGGTGCAACGAGTTCTGGGAATTTCCTTGGCTGCAATCGCAGTTTGAAGTCCACAAAGGCAAACTGAAAGCCGCTTACCCGCACGTCGCGGACAAGATCAGCGCGAACGTGCCGATGAACGCAGAGGACGTGTACGGGCGCGCCACGCGCCTTGCCGTCGCGCAGGGCTTGCCGGTCCTGCATCCGGGCGACGTGATGTACAACCTCGTGACGTATCTTCGGACGTGGCTCAGACCGTGGGCTTTTGACTCGCTGGATGATAAGGCTATCTCCAAGCAACTAAAAGACCTGTTCCCGGATGGCTGCTATTGCGCCTTCGCTGGGCAGACTTACTGCGAATCGCGCAACGAGAAGATGTCGGACCACTGGCGCGTGATGCACGCGCTGCCTGGAGACGGCCAGAGCCGTCCGGCGGTCGGGGAAGCCTCCCTTGAGATTCAGGACCAGGTCAACACGCTCGGAAATATGGCAATCGAGGCCTTCGAATACGGCATTCCGCCAGTCTACGCGGATACCGAGGTGCTGGACTTCGAAGCGCTGACGCAGCGCACGATTGAGCCAGGCGTTCACGTTCCCGCGCGCCCGCGCAGCGGCCAGCAACTCGCCCAAGCGTTCTTCCAGCCCAACCCGGCCGAGGTTCCCGCGCAGCTATTCACCTATCTGCAGGAACTGATGGGGCCGATCTCCAGTTCGTCACTGGCGTGACCGCTGCGGTATTCGGTGGAAGCATGGACGACGTCAAGACGGCCAAGGCTTACTCCCAAGCCCGCGATATGTCTCTTGGGCGCCTAAGCGCGCCGTGGAACGCTTTCAAGCAGTGTTATGCCGAGGTAATGCAGCTTGCCGTCAAATGCTTCCGCGATAACGAGCCGGGAGACGTTGAAAGAATCCTGCCGGGTGAAAACTCCGAATTCGAATCGCAAATCATTAAACTCGCGGACTTGGACGGTGAAACACAGGCGCGGCCCGACCCGGATGAGACGTACCCGCGGCTGCGCTCTCAGAAGCAGAACGCCTTGCAGTACCTGATGTCGCTCAACGACCCCGAGATTATGGAAATGCTAGGCGATCCGGCGAACGTGGGGTTGGTGAAGGGCATCCTCGGCCTCGATGAATTCAGTATTCCCAGCGAAAACTCACGCACGAAGCAGCTGCGCGAGATTGAGGCCATGCTGGCGCAGCCCATGCCGCTGCCGATTCGCTTGCTGGACAAACGCGCCGTGGAGTTCGGCGAATGTCAGCGGTGGAGTTCTTCGGACGACGGGCAGACTGCCGCAGAACAGAATCCGCTGGGCTATCAGGCCGTGGAACTGCACGCGCAGATGCACCAGCAGGCCATGCAAGTTCTGGCAATGCAAGCCGCTGGTCCGCAGATTGCCGCGGCCGCCGCGAAGGGCGCCGCGAGCGCGCCGAACGATAAAGAGACCAGCGAGAATCAGCCGCAGCTATGGGGGGGGGGGGGGGGGGGGGGGGGGGGGGGGGGGGGGGGGGGGGGGGGGGGGGGGGGGGGGGGGGGGGGGGGGGGGGGGGGGGGGGGGGGGGCGAGATTCGACTTCTAAGGGAGCGATGCTTTACAGGAGCAAGTTGAATGTCCAGTAGTCCATCGGCAGTCGCGGCAGAGACCGCGGGCGCCGCATCGGCAGTCATTGGAGCAGGCTCATCGGCTCCGCCATCGGGAGGTGGCGGTGGTGAGCAGGTCCAAGACACTGGTGCGTTGCTGTCTGATGACGCAATCCTTGGAATCACTTCCGAGGAAGCGCCACCGGCAAGTACCGAAACACCCGCAGCAGTTACAGCGGCCCCAGTCACACCGGGAACCGAAGCGCAGCTTACGATTGACGATTTCAAGCCGCTCTTTGGAGCAAACCCCAAGCTGCAAAGCCTCTGGGACCGTTACGACAATCACAACAAGCTGGTAACACAGTTCGGCACCGTAGCAGACGCCCGCAAAGCGGCTGAGACCGTGCAAATGCTCGGTGGAGTTCAGCACCTCGAATCACTCGCGACCAAAGCCGCAAGCGTAGACCAGACCGACGCCGTCTTCCTCGGCGGCCGGCCCGAAGAGCGCAAGATTTGGCCGGTGAGTGGTACGACGGAGAAGGCCCGCACGAATTCGCAATCACTTCCAAGGCGGTGGCAGCCAGATGGACGCTACCTTGGGCGTGATGGCGGAGCGTGACACGCCGCGATTCAATGCCTTGCAGGACAAGCTCACCAGGCAAGCTCTCGGCGCGGAGCGGTTCGACGCTTATCTCGGGCAACTATCCCAAGCACTCGCATCGGGACAGGGATCGAGGAAGCGGTCAAGGCCATTCTCGGCTGGGGCCAACGTATCGGGCTCGACAAGGGCAAGACGCAGCCTTCGCCGGATGCAGAACGAATTTCCGCGAAAGAGCGTGAACTAAACCAGCGCGAACAGTCTTGGACCGAGAAGCAGACCACCGCAGCGATTAGTCTGCGGATACGCAGGTCGGTACGACGGTTCGCTCGGAGATCAGCAAGTCTCTCGGCGAAATGAAAATCAATGGCCGCTCGGTATTCGGCCCGAACAGCACCAAGGTACGCGAAACCATCGAAGGGCAAATCAAAGACTCTTTAGACCAAGCCCTCGTAAAGAATCCCGTGCTTGTGGCGCAGCTGAACAGCGAGAAGGCCAAAGGCTACAACGTCTCGAAGCTCGTCGAGATCACGATGCGGCACGCCAAGCTGATGCTTCCGGGCGTGATCGAATCCGTGGTTGGCGAGTGGACGAAATCGGTAGTTTCAGCAGCGAACGGAACAGCAGAACGCGCGAAGAACGGTGCAAGCAGAGTGGATGTAGGTTCGGGCTCAACGTCCGGCGGCAGCACGAAGCCCAAGCTGACCGCCAAGGACGTCAAAGAGAAGAACATGACGCCCGAGCAAATTTTGGACTTTTCAGACTCGCCCTTCACCCCTATTTTCCACCGCCTCATTCCTTTCTGACTCGGCACCCTTCCGCGCCACAACTTATAAGGACAACACACATGGCGCAGGGACAAAATGCACAAACAGTTGCGCTGCAACTGGAGAAGGTGAGGGACAAACTCCCGCTGTTGTACGAGCGCGACGACATCCTGCTCACCATGATTCAGCAGCGCGGCGATGTCGAGAAGGTGTCGAGCAGAAACATGCGCTTGCCTCTGGAGATCCGTCCGGGCGGCAAGGCAGGACTCGTGAACATGGACGGCGGAGACTTGGGGCGCGGCTCTGCGACCACGTACGACGTGGCGCAAGTGACGCCGCTTCTTCCGCAACGCTTGCGAATCACCAAGCTGGTGGAGTACCAACCAACGCCAGTGAGAAGGCGATTGAAAACGCTGCCAAGCGTGAAGTCAAGAATCAGATGGCACAGTTCCGCACCTTCCTCGACATGATTTTGCAGACCGCGGGGAATGGCGTTATCGGGACCGTTTCGGCAATCAACGGAACCACCATCACCGCCTCGATTCCTTTCGGCGTGGCGCTGATGTATTTCAACTTGCAGATTCAGTTCTACGATCCGACGCTGACCTTCAACCGCAACGTCATCGCGGGCGTCGGCGACAGCAACATCACCAACACCCCCAACACCAATACGAACACCTTCACCGTGGACCAGCTTCCGGGGACCGTTGCGTTGGGCGATGCGATCGTGCATTCCGGCCTTGCCGGCGCTCCGCGAGCAGGTCTTCGGTATGCGTTATCACCAGAACAATGCGACGACCGGAATCTGGCTCAACCTGAACCGCGTCACCTACCGACAGAGCTTCAGACTCCTTCGGTTAACGCCAGTCTTCAACCATGACCATGTCGCAAATCCGCACCGCCTTTAACCTGATTCGCAAAGCGTTGGGCGCGAAGATGACCAATCTAAACCTGTTGCCCATACTTATCTCGGGCAGCAACAGGCTTACGAATCTTCGCCATCACCTGTTGAGCATCATCAAGGAAGGCGCGGGCGGAAGGCGCGGGAAATCGACGGATCGTTGATCTCGACCAGCTCTCGATGGACGGCGTGAAGCTGAGGCGGCTATCCACGCGGACCAGACGAAGGTGGATTACCTCGACCTTTCGCACTGGGGCCGCGCGGTCATGCAAGACATCGACGATTACGACGTGGACGGGAACATCATGCGATTTACGGTGAGTCGGGAGGCATCGCCGCAGCGTAATCTCAACTTCGGACCGAAGGTCTGGAGTGATCCGCCAAGGTCAGGAACCTTTATAATCTGGCCGTTCCTGCTGGAATCTAGTCCATGTACGACATACCCAAAACCCTCAACACCCGCTTCATCGCGGTCGGGGGCCTCAACCGATTCGGAGAACCCAATTACCGGGTTGTTTGGGGCCAGACCCGTCTGACGTGGATCGGCGGGGAGCGGGCGATTCAAGATGTTAACGGAAACGAAACTGGGCACGTGACAGAGGAGCGTCAAGTGCCGAGAGTATTTTCCCCGCTGATCGCTATTACCTTGAGAAGTGGATGCCGCCCGAGCACTACGGCTCGCCAGAATCGTGGGCTGAATACCAGATTGAAAAAGTGGACGGCATCCGCATTCCCAACCTCGGCCCGTATCCCTCGCGCGGAGAATACGAACTCTCCATGCGCTTCCAGAAAGAAGATGGCAGCTACGCATCTATTAGACGGAGCGGAATCCGCCGTCGTGGAATTGATTCAGATGATTAAGCGCGGCGAATGCATCTCGAAAACAGAGAACTGGCTGGCGATTAAACGCCACGAAGAAAAGAAAGACCGTGAGTGGAATACATCACGGACGCAGTGTTAGACGACACGAATGAGTTTGACGGAAAACCGCTGGTCTTGTGACAGATTCAAACCCAACGGTAAAACCACGGCTGGACACCTCGGGAACTCAAGGCGATTCGCTATTTAGACATGGAAGCGAGGGTCAAAAAGCATGGGAGGCAACAGCATGACAGCAGCACTGGCGCAACCATCCGGCCACTGCCAGATGAGATGCAGGATTTTCCAGCAGGTGGCATTCATCTGCAACATTTCCAAGGAACCCGTACTTCCCATCAACCATTCGTCTTTCGGTATCTTTCACATCGCTGTACCGGGACCGTCCGAAAGATACGCCGTGACTCAGATGGATTGGGCACCGACGTATATGGACAAGGGCGACTCCGTTTTCAACATCTTGAAGGGGCCGAAAGTCAGAACGATCCGAATTCTGATAACCGCATCAAGGGTGTGCAAGGCGCACGCGCAATCGCGTTGACCTTTGCAAGCAAATGAACACCAGCGACGGCGGTGCTGACGAATCGAGAACTCTCCGTTTTGGGGCAAATTCATGTGCGATGCCCGTACCCCAACCGAGAAAGAGCTGGTCTATCACGAAAATAAGATGAAGAACTATTTCCTGAGAATCGTCAGGATTGCCGACTCAGTATGGGCGGGATCGGGGCGGCAAGACATGATTGATGGCCGCTGCAAGATTGCCGCTAATTACCTGAAGATCAAAGACCGCAAGTGGCTCATGGACTACGTTCCCAACATGACTTGCCCTGCGTGCAAAGAATCAATCATCGAAGGTGCATCGCTCTGCCGTTTCTGCGGAACGATTCTCGATGATTCGGCGGTACGGGTAAGGGCGCTCCACGGAAGGGACGACGAAAGTCTTCAGCTCAAACACTGGCGGAACTTCCGACCCTCTAAATGGCTGTTCAGCCCTCCAATTTCCCGCAGGTGCGGACGGTCACAAACTTAGTCCGCAACTTGCTGGCCGATGAGCCGATAGCGCCAGGCTTCCCGTTCCTTCCGCTAACGGTGACTTCGGACGGGGCCGGGAATTGCTCTGCAACTTTCGGCTTGCCTCCTGGATTCATTGCCGATGACACGATCTTGATAGCGAACATTCCGAACCACAATGGCGTATTCGTGTTGACAGCAGGAGCAGGCACGCAAATCAGCTGGCAGAACGCCACGAATCCTCCGGCGGGTAACGCCACCATCGCGCAGAACAGCACGATTCAGGGATACGGCACGGGCAAGAAGTGGACCGATACGTTGCTGATGGCGTTCGTAAACAGCGCTTACCGAAGTTGACAGCGAGCCTCAAAGCGACAGGTTCAACGGAATTCCGCGTGGGGCAGGCGTTCGTCACCATTCCCGGACTTAGTTTTCTTAAGCCGAGCACGCAAGTCTTGCTTGGATTTACGGGATTGACCATCAGCTCCGACGCAGATCCCGCACCGACTTGGGCGGACATTCCGAATCCAACGGGCCAGCTTCCGAACAGCCTTCTGACGCCTCGCAAGTTGTGGGAGCGGCAGACCGGAACATCATACGACTTCTGCCCGATGGTGGACCTCACCAACACTGGCGGGCTGCCAAGCCGTCCGCAGGGATTCGTTCTAAGCAACTGGGAATGGATTGGCGATCAAATCGCCTTCATCGGCGCGCAGCAGGACAACGACATCAAGATTGAATTCGACATCGGCCTGCCGCCCGTATCCGACGGTTCCGCGCAATTGATGGTGATGAATTCCGAGGAGTACCACTCTCATTCCGTGGCTGCAATGGCCGCAAAGTCCCGCGGCGGAAAGAACACCCAGGAGTGGGACGTCGCGGCAGAGATGCCAAGGAAAAGCTAATCAACGCAGTTACGCGCGGGCAGCAACTTCCATGTATCTCGGTCAAGGGCTTTTTCATCGCGGCGCGGTGTAAGTCGGCGCTGGTTCTAACTCTCTAGGAGGAGTCAATGGCAATTCAAGTCAGCATCCAAACCGTTAATGCGTTCGACAACATCGTGACCGTAAGCGGCTTGCTACTTATCACCGGAAACTACGTGGCCGGCGGCGACACGATTGACTTCACCAAAGCCGTCGCCGATCCGAACTTCACCGGGTTGACTCCGGAATTCCGTCTTCCGGTCCTCCGCAGGACTTGGACGCTTGGAGCATGAACGGGAACCTTCTGAATCAATATACGACAGTCCTAGGTACTGCTCAAAACAACAGCAAGCTGAAGGTTAGCGCGGCTTCGACGTTCGGCACGGAATTCTCGGCCGGCGCTTACTCCGCCGCGATTCTTGCCGACATGATTGGTTTCTCGGCGAACTTCAAGAAGTTCATCTAGGTAACAATTAACCAATGTCCGTACAGATCGGCGCTGACATCCCGCACGATGTGTTCGGGGACCTTAACCGAGGTTGGCCCGAGCAATATGCCTTCGGGCGGCTCGCCCGCCAACCTCAACGTGGAATTTCTTCCGGGATTGCTGCGCACGCGCGGCGGATTGCAAGTTGAAGAGTCTTTCACGGTGGCAAACGGTCCGTACCAGGCGCGCTACACCAAAAGCTATGGGCAGGTTCCCGAATCGCAAGCACAACTGGTGTTGCTGGTGAACCCCACGACCAATGCGCAAGGCATCGTAGCCATCGCTCCGGGAACGATTGTGGGCAGCGTGTTCGGATACGGCGGGAAACAGCCTTGGAGTCCTTACGCTGTCAATCCCGGCTGGGCTGGCCCGTTCGCCAAATCCAGCACGCAATTTGGGCGCGAGTACATCGCCATCTCCGAAGGCAGGTACGGCTACGATCTTCGCGGCAGTGGGATGGAACCTATTACGACCGTGTGAGCAAGTACGGGCCGGGAAAAGCCCCTTCTATCGCAGATGGAGACTTTCCTGCAGGCTATCCGATTGTCGCCTCTCCCTCGGGACTGATTCAGATTTCCGTTGCCATTATCAACATCACGGTTGTGGATGGTGTCGCTACCGTCGCTCTTGCCGCCGTGCAATTCCTGAATACGCTCGTTGCGCCGCTTGACAGCTTCTCGATTTCCGGCAGCGGCCACTCTGCCTATGATCGGACGCACGTTCCCATCTCCCAGGGAACCTACGGAACGATTGAGTTTCCCACCACAGAGACGGCGACGGGAACGGGCGGAACGGTCGTGGTCTCTTTCGCGCTCGTGCAGCTTGGCCCGGTGACTCCGCGCAATCCCTGCAATTTGTGGCAGGAACGAACTGCAAAATCAGCGGAGCTACGAATGCCACCTGGGACGGCATCTGGCCGATCCGCGAGGGCAGAATCCCACTCCGACGACCTCGGGCAACATTCAAATCATTATCTCCGTCACTGTAGGACTCTCTGCTTCCGGGGGTGGTACGATTAGCCTCCCTCCCAAATCGTAGCTGGCTTGGGCAGATCAGCGTGTGTTTCATCTATCGCAACGGCTACATCACAGAGGCCGGCTCCGCCTGTTCCGTGGCAGACGGCGGGATACCTCCTCGGCAACGTCACCAACATCCCGCTAGGAAATTCCGCCGTGATTGGGCGATTGCTGATTTTCACACCATATCTGACGCCACCTGCAACCACCGGGACGTTTTATTCGATAAGGCAGACCGACTCCGCCATCTCCACGGTGATGCAGATCAACGACAACACCACCACCTCACTCAGCGTGAACTTTACGAACTTGACCTCTTAAGCGGTTCTGCGCGCAATCCTCTCGGCCTGCGCGTGCTGGGGAAATCTTATTCACCTTCCCTTACGCTGGGCGGATGTTCTACGGCGGCGAACTGAATAACGATCAGCAACTTCTCAACCTCGATTTCAATGGAGGCTGGAGCCTCGGAACGGGACTGGGAGGTTCCGATGTGCCGCTGGGTTGGACCAACGATGGAGCAGAGGATGGTGCAGGAGGGCACAAACTTAAGGCTTGGGCGTGTGGCAGGACGCCTATCAGATGGTCGGCAATGGTTCAGCTCTACAGCCATGATTACGCAGTCCGCATTCCAAGACTTTTTGAAGGTCCCCATCCTTTCGCCGAGAAACTTCTTACTCCCGTGCGCTCCCCAAGCGGCATCTACGGATTACAGAGCTTTGCTTCTGACCTTGGACATTTACAGCGCATCCGGCGGCGGGCAACTGGCAGCGCTTCCTATTCATCAGCTGAGCAACGTTCACCACCACGATCCTGCCATTCAACTTCCTGACTCCCGCCGTCATCCCTTCGGATGCGGTGATTCGCCTGTACGTTCTCGGGCCAGCCGCTGAGAGCGTGGCCCTTGACCGCGTCGAAATCTATCCGACCAACCAGCCGATTACCTATACCGGGCTGTGGGCTTCCTACGTCGCCGATCCTGAAAGCATTGACGGCGTCACTGGACTGGTGCCTCCGATTTATTCGAATGGCGAAGCGGTGCGCACTTGCTACACGCTGCGGGATAGCATGTACATTGCCTGCGACCGCTCGACCTTCGTAACCAAGGATGTTGCGGGAACAAGCCTGCCTTTTGGACCGTGGACCCGGTCTCTTCCACCGATTGGCACTACGAACCCGAACGGCGTAGCGGCCGGCGAAGACTGGGAAGTGAAGGTCAACCGCTACGGCCTGTACATCTACCTCGGCCGCGAGCCGGAAAAGCTCTCGCAGGAAATTCAAACGCTGTGGAACAAGTCGGGAAGTGCGAGTCAAATCAACTGGACCTATGGCTATAAAATATGGGCCACGGTGGACCTGCAGAACAAGCGCATCTATATCGGCGCGCCGATTAATGGTGCGACGGAATGCAACACGCTTTTCGTGATGGATTACAACACGCTCGACACTCGCGAGATCATTGCGCAGGATTCGGCTTGCGAATGAGCCCTTACAGCGGGCAAAGGGTAATTCTGGAGCAAGGCAGGAAGTGGACGCAATGGCAGTTCAACGCGCCAGAGGGCGGAGACTGCCCCTTCCGTGCGGAGCGTTCATCGAAAAGTCGGACGGAACGGCGGAATTCGTTCTGGGCAGAGGAGCGGACAACGACGCTATTTCATTGACCCGACCAATCGCGGCAACAACAACGGGCAGGCTGTCTGAGGTTTATCGTCCCACTTTTTCCCGACGCAGGATGAAGAGCAATCCATCAGGGCCAAAGCGGTCCGCTGCGTTCGCACATGCACAACTTCAGCTTTTTGCGGAAGTACGTACATGGATTGGAAAGCTGGCCTATCGGTGTACGAAAACACGCTCGCAGCAATCTCAAATACGAATCCGAACGCTGGAAGCATTGACCTGCAGAACCCAGCAACAATTAGATGCCGAATTGACCTTCGATGACTCCAAGGCCGAACGCTGGGCGATTCGCTGGCAGACCAACGCGCTGAATCACTGGCAGCAAGTAGAAGGGGTGACGCGCTTTGTGGAGCAAGACCGAACCGCTCACGCGCGGAGCAACATGCAATGATGCGGACTGAAGGCCGTGCAGAAGCGCCAGTACGTTATTTCTAACCGGCATTCTCTTTCTGCTGCTCCTCGAAGATGTCCGCAATGGAATTCTAGCATGAGTCTCGTCTTGTCCGAACAGCTTCACGTGATGGAACGGATTGACCCGAGCCTCTGGGAGTTCGGAAAACAAATGCGCGACCGCGCCGAATGGTACAACGAATCCGAGGAAAAAGATTCCGCCCTCTGCTCGGCGGGAAGCTAGCCATGAGCATATCGGGGAAATTCTATGAATTCGCCGTGGAATCACGGAATCAATTGAATCGAATCGCCAGAACCCCGGCGTGAAGCCACCGGCCTTGGAAGTCGGCTGCAGATTCAGGCGATAGCAGGAGATTGAACAGCCTGTGTATGAGTACGGTGTTAGGTTGTCACGTTTCTGAACGCGCTATGAACGTCCGCGACTACCAGCGATCCGACTTTCCGGCATTGCAGGCAATGCACGAGGCGAAGGATTCGAATATCAACTTCCCGACCTTTCGGACTCAGGGCTTCGATACACGAGAAAAGTGATGACGGAGGACGGCGAGAGTCCAGCAAGAGCGATTCTCGGGCGACTCACAAGCAAAGCGTTCTACTGGACAATCCGAAGGTCACTAGTCCCCGATGCGGATGCGTAGATTCCTAGCGCTGCATGAAGTAGCGGCTTCCGAAGGCAAGAAAGCGGGCGTGGATTCCGCACTATGGTTGCCGCCCGAAGTGGAGAAGAAATTCGGTGATCAATTGGCCACGCTTGGGCTGGGTAAAGTTCACCTGGCCGACATTCGTAAGATGTCCCTCAAGGGTGGCCATATCGCTAGAGGCACCACGAAAACAACCAACCGGCAGGCCGACAAACTTATCAAACCAGCTGCCAATACCGGCTAAAAGGTACAAACTCCGAAGCCAAAGAAGCTCTTACTCGACTCTGATGCCCCAAATTTCCAAGTGCTCTCCCTGGCAACGACCCGGCAGTGACTCCAGCCACGCTCGGAAGCGAAGGAAGTTCGTTCGGAAACGGTGAGCAGGAAATCATGGACACTGCCGCGCGTACAACAACCCGGCATCCACCAACCCAGCGCTCGACAAAACGGCATTCGAACGAAGGCTCGACTCTCGCGAAGACGACGACAAACAACGTGATGCAGCACCAGGGGCTGCGGACAAGCTGCTCGCGACGCTCTCCGGCAGGCCTCCAACAATGCGACTGACGCACCGGGGAGACGACGAACGCAAACAATCCTATATCAACGGAATAATCAGGCGGCGGCGTGATGAAAACCGTCCTGGGGGACTCACTGGCAACTAACCGGGGCGGCGGAGCACATAAAGCTGGTGCTGGAAAGACGACTTCTTAAATGTCTGGACCTCTGACCATCATCGAATTAATCAAGACTCGCAAGGACCTCGCACGTATCCTGGGGATGAATCCGCAGACACCAAGCATGCCTGCTCCACAGCCGTCTCCGGCGGGGCCTCATCCTACGCCGATTGACTCGCCAGCAGGCGGAATGCCGCGGATTCCTCAAACGGACCGCTGGATAAGATTATCGCCGGACAGAAATGATCGCTGGCGCGTCCCGCAAGCCCTAATCGGTGCCGTTAACGACTGGCTGCAGAAGCAGGGCAAGCCTCCGCAGATCGGAGCGGACAGCAGCCTTCGCCCGTTCCGACGAATACTCATACTCCGATGGTCGGCGCTACGCCGCGACGTTTGCTACTCCCGCAGCCTCGCGCATGATTGGCGCCCCGCAACCGACCGCCCCCGCGCAACCCACGACCGGGGGATTGATTGCCCCTCAGCCGGCGGCCCAACCCGTTGATACTCCGATCCGTCCAAGTCGCCCATGATTGGTGCAGCACCGCACGACTACGCAGCGGATTATGCAGCGGTGCAGACCCGGCAAGGCTATGGCCTGATGCGGGAAAGCCTCGATGCTACGCAAGATTGGGGGTATCGCAACTGGAGCGCTGATTGGAGCATTGAATCCTAAAGCCGGCGCGGAGATAGGCGGAGCCATCGTGGAGGACCAAGACGCGAACTTGAACGTCAGTACAGCGCGGACGAGGCGGCTGAGGTTGAGAAGCGAGCTGAAATAAAGAACGAAGCGGGATCGGCTGACACTGCGGCTTAGGCTGCCGAGCGCACAAATGCCCAAGCCATAGCGACTGGAAAGAGTTTAACACTCCCGAAGCATCAGGAAGAATATGCATCAGCAGCAAAACCTCGAAACGCAGCGAGAAACCCCGCGACGAGGTAAAGCTCCGTCTTCCGAGGACGCTTGGCGAGCGACCCGATCAACTATCGCGAGTACAACAGCGAACGCACGAAGAGATTGCCTCAGGAGAGCGGCGCACGCAGGAAGAAATCGCCACCTCCGACAAGCGTGCGGGAAGCAAAAGCGCGCCTTTCGATCGCTCGAATGCTCAGGCGGCAAGTGAAGACGTGACGACCGCGCGAGGCGGGACTACCGCTACAGGTCAATGGCTGGATCTATGCCCAAAGCGAAGGCCGGAGATCAGCAGGCCATGCTGAACCTCTTAACCAACCACATCGAAATGGTTCCTCGGGATGCAGAAGGGCACACGCACGCTACCAAGGATATTTTGAATGAGGCGCAAAAGTCTACGCCGTGGCTGCCGGAGCATAAAGGCCAAATTCGATTCGCAGGGTTATCTCTCTTGGCGTGACCCTCGCCCCCGGCAGCAGATCGATCAGATGATGGGCCTTGCTGAATCGCAACGGTCAAACGCTTCGGGCGCAGGCGATCGAGTGCAACACGGCGGGCGGGCGTAGAGGACAAGGTGCAGATCAGGCGACATTCAGGATTCGGGTCCTGTCTCCAGATGGGAAGCCGGGAACAATACCCGGATCACAACTTTAAAAGCTGAAGACGCTGGCTATGTGGTATCTCCGCAATAGACCTCGCAAGCAGCGCCCCTGATTGATTTTCGCCCCGAAGGACAGCAAGCAACTCCCGCGCGGGCAGGGACGCCAAAACCAGCGGCAAGACCCATTCAAAATGCGGCACCGCTTGGTTCGCCGCCCGGATTTGGGTATCAAGAAGAACAGCCGCATCAGGATTCCGGCCAGCCTGAAGAATCAGTGGGGAAAGGGGATTGCGAAAGGCGTTGGCGAAGGACTGCTTCAAGATACTGCAGCCACGGGACAGCTAATACAAAAGATTCCACGTATCGGCCCGAAACTTATCCCGCAGATTAGTTTGAACGCACAAGAGCGAGAGTTGGCAACCCCCAAAACAACTCCGCAACGAGTTGGGGCTGGCATGGAGCAAGCTGCCGAACTTTTCCTGCCGACCGGGGAAGAAAGTATCTAGGGGCCAAGGTTATTGCCGGAGGACTCAAAGCAGGCGCTTCCACGGGTATACACGAGGCAGGAACAACCGAAAAAGTTCAAGTGCCAGAGACATCGGAGTCAACACTTTAATCAGGAGCGTTACGCCCATTTGCAGAAAGAGCGGTAACGGGACTGATCCGGGTCGAAAGTCGGGCGCGGCATCCTGGTGGACAAATTGCGTGGGAGCAAACGCGCGCGACGTTACATACCGGAAACCCGGCGAAAGAAAAGGCACACTCTGGATGAAGGCATTGCGAACGTCAATACCGGCGGTGCGGGGGGAATCAAAATATGCCCTTCCGCGTGGCACTGTCGCCACAGGCGGCCAGCAGGGCGGCGGGCAGTGGTATTCGCTGCAGTCTATGGAAAAATAGACGATACTTATCCGCAACTGGACGCACTGCTCTCAAAGTCCAGCACCCAGATTCCCGGTAGCGCACAGTAATCGATGGGCCGATCAGCCGCAACGCGTCAGCTGGAAATAATCGTCAATCGCGCGATGACACAGGCAGAGGGGACACCCAGCTGGAACCAGCTCTCTGAGCTTGGCGCAACTGAAAGGGGTCTTGGTCAGAACGAATATCCCCGTCCGCAGGCGAACGAAATCAAGAAGACGGGTGGCGGGAACCGCTTGATTGGGGGCGGCGTTTATTGCGGTTGGGGATGAGGTAAAGCCGGCATACCGCTCGCTATATGGCTCCTTGAAAAGAGCGGTCAGCGCGACAGATTACAGAATCCCTCGCAGCTGAATGAACGTCTGCACGAATTTGCTCGCAGCCTCCAAAGACCTTGAGCGCCTTGCGCGACAAGAGGAGGTTGGAGCTGGGCGCGGGGCGCAGCTGGTGGAGCGATTGGCAGAATGTTGTCGAAGGGTGGAATCTTCAGGTGGGCAGGGTGCTTCCTGCGACATCGAAGTATCAATCGAAAATTCCGCCAGCAGCGGCGTCACGCGCGCTCGTCGGTGCGAATTCCCAGAGGGTAACAGGGAACGGTTCAGAGTAGCTGAAAGGCCCACTTTATCACAGCTGCAACCACGACGACGGCGACCACAATGACCGCACTGTACCAGATGAACGCCATGGCTTCTTGGCAAGCGTTGGGAATTGTCATTTCCCGCGATTGTGGACCAAGTAGAACTCTTCGCGCAAGACGAAGAGAAGGCGAAACCCACCGGATAGAAAATGAAGAAAATCCTAGCAGTGATAGTACTGGCCCTCGTCAGCGCAGCGGCGAGCTACGGCCAGGCGACCTTGTATCAATCCGATGTCCGCTCCACTCCCCGGCCCGGTAGTCCCTGGAGCCCTCGTCACCATCTGCGCGAGCACGGCCAGCTTGCTTGTCACCCCGTGTACGCCCAAGGCGACGATCTGGCAGAACACGGCCATGACTCTGCCGCAGAACAATCCGGTCACCGCAGACGGCAGCGGAAATTACAGCTTCTATGCCGTGCCTGGAACCTACGTTATCAGCGTAACCGGCCGAGGACTGCCGGGACGCACGTACACAATCATGGTGCTGTGCGGACCTAATAGCGTACGGTAGCAGGCTGCGCGGCGGGATCGAATCTTCTGCCGCTACCTAACCATTGGGGCGCAGTCAACAGCTTCAACTTAGGGGCTACCGTTTTTGGTCTGCCTGTGGCTGGATTCTCGGGAGCCTTCACCGACGGAGATTGTCTGCAAGCTGGGAGCGCAGGTGCCGCGCCTCCCACGGCGGTTGACGGCGGGGCGGCATCGGAGGCGAGCGGCGGGTCTGGTGTCGTATCGCCAACGAATCAGTACCTGCTTTTCAATCAGCCGAACCCTGGATCGTCGGCGACCAGCTGCCCGGCGCGAGCGGCTTGTCCACCAACTCGACGGGCCAAAACTTAAACGTGGCTGGCCTGCACCGCATTGACGGGAAATGCAACCGCCGCGCAAGCGTTGCCATGGCAGGCCCCCGCCCCGTGGATTGAATGTAACCGCTCCTCCCTACAACGCCAAGGGCGGTGGCAGCAACGACGATACCGCGGCCATCACAGCGGCTATCGCAGCGGTGTGCAGTAGCGGAGAGGGCAGGACAATCATCTCGGCCACAGGCGTTGAGGCAAGTTCTTTCAAGGTGACGCAAGCTCAGGGCGGCCCGGGGAGCACCGCAGCTACATTTACCTCATGCTCTTGGGCTTTCCTTCATGGGCATGGGCGATAGCGGATACAGCACGCAATTCATGCGGACACCTTCGGTGAAAATTATTGCAAATGCTACATCGCGAGTTGCAGCACCAGGACCGCTATTTATCACTTCCCGGAAGTGGACCTGGAAACGCTGTTTTCTTTCACGAACATTTCAATGGTCTGCAGAACCAGTGCATTAACAACACAGGGACAGACGTTACGCTCACGAACGTGGGAGTTGCGATCGCCAACATGGGCGGAAGCTATGCCGACAACGTGGCAATCGTGCAGAAGGGCTTCTGGTTCAACTGGATTAAAGGCGTGTTGGCTGGCGGGAATACTCTACCTGAGGACAATTCCGGGGCAGGCGCTTACGACATGACACTGCGCGATGTCACGGTGAACGCTGGAAATCCCGGCCTTATTGGAAGTCAGAATCTCACAGGGATTCCTTTCATCGCCGACGTTCGGCAGAACTTCGCGAGTTTGTGCGGCGGTATTGAGGACATTCAAGCAGAATGTGGCCACGGAGAACGTCACAGGGAGTTTCCTCCAGCACGGAGAACTCCACAGGAAACGCCTGCTCTTCTGCTCTGCCTGCCGGATTCAACGAGACATAGACTTCAAGAACATCCGTTATGCGGACGGTGCGGCGAATACAGCTGTAATGCAGGACTATACGGGCTGCGGGTTGAATCGGAATCAAGATTCAGAACTCTACGACGGCAAACGGTGGAGGTGGGGTAGCGATTCGTCTTTCAAACGGAGGCACAATCCGTAGCGCCACAATCAGTGGACCCTCGGGCTATTCTCTGGCCTGCGTGACAGAATCGGAATCCAAGGCCAGTTTCTGATTTCACAGACTTCCGGCATTGACGCCTACGTGCCAAGACTCTCAGTCTATAACGGTTACCGCAGTGACGGTACCTCTTGCAAATGACTCCTCTCTCAGGAATCCGTTCAAGCCCTCAGCCTTTGCCGCAGATGCTGAGATGGCGGAAAGCAGAAGCTCCGCAGCGTGATGCTTGACCTGACCTACGGGCCGACGCTGGGCAACAACGACAATGGGAAAACTACGGTATCATCTACAGCCTTGGAACCGGGGCTGGAAGGCGACGCCGATCTGGATTTTGCCTACCTGACGCCGCCGATGTACACGAGAGGGACGCCAACCACTGGCGGGACTTCTTCCAATGGCTTTGACTGGTACGTCATCCGCGCAGCCGCTCCGACGACACAAATCGCAGCTCGGCGACACAGTCTGCCTCTTGTCCTTATCGGTCTGGTTGTACTCAGCGGAGGTTACAATGCTGCATCAATTTCACTGTACGTAGCGAGTGGGTCTCTCAGCCACGGGTGATTATTGCGATCCAGTGTATTGCATCTTTGCCGTTAAGAAAATTCACTTTGCAAGCGACCGCCGGGGACCATATATCTTCCGGCAAGTCCGCCACCACGTTCGTTGACACAGGCGCCACAGGCCCTGGTAACACTTCGACTGCGAAATTCTCGAACGAGATGCGGGCAACGGGTGCGCTCTTCCTCGTAGCCGTATTCTTCCGTCATGGACGAACGTTTATGCTTTGGGTGACTCAGATCGCACATGTGCTCAGCAGCAGCATCCGTGACGGAATCAGACGGTGAGGGGCGGAAGACCCACATTCTCAAGGGTATGCCACTGGTCTGGGCCTTCGTTCCCTGCATCCTTTCTGGCGGGGTGGATGGCGAACAGCGGTCGCACCATAGGAACGGGGACCGTCACTCAGACACCCGGGCCTCCCTGATCTCGGGGTCAATACAGCGCAGGAAACGGGCGGGGGACGAGGTTGGAACTGGACCCGAGCGTCGCGCTCCCCTAGTACTGTGGCTCCGTCTACTTCTAACAACGCACAAAGCGCAAACAGTGCCTCGATTTCTTCAGCGCAGGCAAGACGGTGACGTGCCGGTAAACTGTACCTCTGAGTTTTCAGGGGATGTGGGAAAAGCTATCACACTGTAATCAATGGAGTCGGACCTTCCTCTGGTGGTGGGGTATTGGTCACCACGATTGCCATTTTCGTCAGCACGCACGTTGTAACGACCGCCGCGACAGCCGGAACATCAAATCTTACTGGCCTGAACGTTCTGTGGGGAACTCCCGATTCTACGGCCATCAATTCGGCCATCAGCAGCATATCGGCAAACGGTGGCGGGGAATTGCAAGTCGCCTGCGGATCCTACTACTTGGACACCATGATTCAAAGCTATCCCAATGTGAACATTAGGGCGCTTGGATGGCCGGGGAAGGTTCTGCGGGGCAGGATTGCGCGGCATGGTTCCCGGCAGGCAATGTGACCACCAGCTTGCGGATTGGCGTCGGAAGCAGCCAGCAATTCCAATCCCCTACAATTTCCAATTTGTCCCTCAACGATCTGTTCTCGCAAGCTACGAACGGATTTCTAGTGAACGGGACATCGAATGGGACGTTCGATAAAACGATGGCGCGGGGATTCAACGGAACTGGGGCAGCGGGCTACCGCTACACTTTCGGGGGCGGTAGCCTCAGTCTTCCACATGGGCCATGAACAATTCCCGTGCCTACGATTGCACGATTTGCGTGGATGCAGGTACGGGAGCAACGACAGCGGATGGGCCGCAGATTAACGGAGGAGAATACTACGACAAGAACACCAATGCGAATTTCGTAGGGACACCGATAGCGGTTCGCGGTGCAACGGTAGGAATCAGCGATCGCACGCACATCATCGTGGGACTGAACGCCATCGGCGTACAGATCGTCACTACCGGAAGCGCAGCCAACGTCCAGCCGAAGATTGAAGGAACATCGGCGACTGGGATTGGCGTTGATTTTGCGGCCTCTCAGACGCGCGGCGGAGGACTTTATAGCTGCCAGAACCTAGGAGTCTGACGCAGTTTGAGTCTGGAGCCGCATTCAACCTTGTATCCGTGATTGATGCCGGAGGAAACACGCAGCTCGTAAATGACTTGAGCGCGAACAATTCCAACGTCGTTCACGCGGCGGCTTTTGATGCTCCTCCACGATATGCCTTCGCAAGCCTTCCCTCCACTACCGGTCTTCCGAACAATTCTCAAGTCATGGTAATTGATTGCGCTACATCCGCTTGCGTGGCTGGCGGCGGCAGCATCCGGGAGATATTCGTAAACGAAGCAGGGACCTGGACTCCAATCAGCGGAAGCGGAGGCGGCGGAGGCTCACCTGGAGGTGCGACGAATGCTACGCAGTACAATGCTGGTGGCGGGACGTTCGGAGGCGTTGCTTCTCCGGTAGTTAACGGCGTGTACGGATATACCGAAAATATCGTTGCAAGCGCCGCTGTAGTGCCGAGCTGGAATCTCCCTGGCGTTCCTAACGATGTGCAATCAAGTTCGACTCCGGCTTTTGTCGCCGCAGACCGGGCAAGCCTGATGGTGACTTCTAACAGCACTACTTCCACAGGTACGTCTTTGCCGCAAGCTGGAAGCACCGGCTTTACCGCGAATTACCCGACCGTGACGTGCAACACAGGCAGCGTGGTGAATACCATCACGCCCATCACTTCCACGATTAACGGCAACCTTACAATCGTAGAACAGGGAAACGTAGTCAATCCAGAATGCGCCTTTATCTGGAGCGACAACACGAACTATCGGGCCGCGCTGATTCTGCCGACTGATGCGAATGGACAATTGCAGGCAGCGGGGATGGGTGCGCTGACGGGCGATGTGACTGGGACTGCGGGAAGCTATGCTACGACCGTTACGAAAATGAATGACCCGGCCTTTGCTGGAACGAGCGGCCATCTGGTTTCCTTCGGAGCCGCAAACGTCCCCGCTGATTCCGGCGTAGTGGGAGCGAATGTCACCACTCAGACATCGAATGGAGCGGCCAATGAACTCTGCACCTATACCGGAGCGAACAAAGTTTGCGTTCCCGGGGGTGGCGACAAACGCCATGCTGCAAAACTATTCCACCACGGTTAATGGAGAGGAATGTGACTTGGGCGGGACTTGCTCCATAACGGCTGGAGTCGGATTCCCTGCGACCGTCACGGGCATCACGACATCGGGCGGCATCCCATATTTCAGCGACACGGTGACACTGACTTCCTCGGGACTGCTCTGCACTCAATGCCTTGTACTTGGGGGCGGTGCGGGCGGCTCTCCGGCTACGGGCAATGGTGATTTCACCTATGCAACTCACACACTAGCAAGCGGGGCATCTGGATTGTTCGACCTGCACGCAATCACCAGCACCTCTGGATTCAAAGTACCCGTAAAGGCCAGCGAGACGGCGGCAGCGGCCGGTGTGCTGGACTTCGATTCCACGAACACAAACTATCACGGCTATGTGAACGGCGCGGATTCCATCTTCCTGAACATTCCTTCAGCTCCGACGACGGGAGACTTGTTTGACTCCGCAGTATCTTCCGGAAACACCCTTGCGCATGATAGCGGCATCGCCACAGCGAACGTGGTGACGCAAGCCTCGAATGGTGCGGCGGGACAGATTGCGACCTACACCGGCTCGAACAAGGCGCTGGTAGCCTCAGCTACTCCAACGCTCGGCGCGTCCGGCACGCTCGGCTCAATGACCTTCGGCAATGCCACCAGCGGCACGCTGACGCTTGAACCTGCCGCAGGAGTCCATCACGGGAACGGTGCTGATACCTTCCGGCTCGGATACGCTCGTCAATCTGACGGGAACGCAAACGCTGACGAACAAGACTCTGACGACTGCGGCGCTTGGCTCTTCGACCGCTCAGCACACAAACAGCCGGAGACAATTCGACGAAGGTGGCGACGACGGCCTACACCAATATCGTTTACAATCCCGGTACTTACAAGCGGCTCGCCATATAGCATGGCGGGACTCCGGGAATCTACTGGAACAACACAGCCGGCGGCTACAGTTGCCAATTAGATGCTCCGGTAACGGGAAGCAATATTGCTTCGGGAATTATTCCGGGTGGCTCAAGTGTCATCACAATCACCAGCACCACCTCAGTGTACATCGTGTACAAAGGCACGAACGGGACGGTGACAAGCGGTACGCTGGTATCTGGCGGCGCGAAGGGAGATTTCGTCTGCATGGAAGGTGTGGACACGACTCACTACATGGTGACAGGAGCGGGATTTGGTACGTGGACTAATAACTAACTTGCGACATCATGCGCTTTCCATAGTTTTTTTGTTCTTTGCTCTCCCGGCACAGGCGCAGATTCTCTCTGGCATTATGAATGTGCAGAAGGCTAGCGGCGGGGGCGGAGTCACTTGGACTCTCATTCAAAGTCCGCACAACCTTGATTGCGACGTTCCTACAGCTGTAACGTCCGCCTGCAGCCTCACGGCCACGACTACAGCCGGCGACGCCTTGATTGCATGTTCGGTGATTTACGCGAACGGCGTCAGTGCGCCAACCTCGGCGTCCATGAGCGGAGACGGAACCTGGACGCAGGCTCCTAGCACATACAGCGGCACGGTTGTGGGAGCTTACATCTATGGCGATTGCTACTATCGGTTAAGCGCGACGGGCGGCAGTGGAGAGACTTTTACCTATACCTGGAACACGCCCACGAATCCAAACGATTCATATATTGACCTGGTGGTAATCGAGGTGCGGCGTTCCACGGGGACAGCGACATATGATACCAGGCGGACAGCCTGACAGCTCTGCTTCTACCGCCCCCACTCCCGTACTGAGCGCTTCTGCCGGATCAAGCGATTACATCGTACAAATCGTGGAGAGCGGCGTGAGCATCACTTCGATTGCCGGAGCCTACAGCAATCCCTTCATCACCGATGACGCGGACGATGGAGATTTCGGCAGGATTTGCCGGAGCATTAAACCAGACTTCGGGAGCTTCGATTAACTGGACGCTTGCCAGTTCAAGCGACAACGCCACTGGAGCGATTGCCTTAAAATGAGAAAGCTACTTCTATTGATATTGTTCTGCGCCTCCGCAGCGCACGCGCAATCTTGGGCCAACGTGATTGCAACCTCTCGCGCGATTAACTGGACTGGGGCGGGCTTGCCTGCGACGTTGCCCGATGGCGAAGCAACGAGCGTTGATGGAGCGGGCGTGCGCCTGCCTCCCTCTCGGACGCAGTGCGGCTCGACCGTTGCGGCAGGAACTTCCGATACCGCAATTCAGACGCTTGTGAATGGCTGCGCGAATGGAACATATCTCTTGCTCGGGCCGGGAATAATGTCGCCCTTTCTTTTGAATTGTAGCGCCGGCGTCTCGCCGGCTGTCGCGCGGGCGTATTCGCCTGCGCCGTGAATAGCGAACAAAATGCAGACCCGATTGCCAAACTTGCCATTCTACCGCGAACCACCGCTAGCCGCGGGGTGGGACTCGATCGCAGCCTGCTTGTGCGGGCTGGAACGCTGTACGGCCGCCTTGGCTCGCGGCATCGACGAAGCCACTCGCCGCTGCTCTTCCGGTGTCAACTGGAAGATGTAGTCGGTCAGCAGCTTGCGATGGTCGCCCTCATATCCGTTAAACGTCGGTGGCGTCGGCCCCGCAAATACGTATCGGCCACCCTCCGGTTTGAATAGGCCGGATGGCATCGACGTGCCCGGACTGATTGCCGCCGGATCCGTGATCCAACGCTCGACCCAGTCCGGCTTTAGACGCTCTTTTGCCAGCAAAAAGTTGGGCGCAGTTGCGATTTTGTCATGCGTGGGATCGCCCGTAGTGTGGCACTTGAGGCAAGGCGCTGCCGTACTCGAAAACAGGCTGCGTGCCATGTCCGTTTCTTTAGCGGTTAGCGTGGGCACTTCCTCGGGAATATACGGCAGCGGCTGCTGCGACAATGCCTGGAAGAAGCGCACCAGCTTTCTCAGTTCGTTATCGGAGAAAGAGAAAGTCGGCATGCGAACTTTCAAATACGGTCGGACACCGTTCCGGTTCGTGTCGGTCGTGGTCAACGAGGGATTCGACAGGAACTTCCGCAGCCACTCGGGATCGACGCGCGCACCCTCAGTCAGTAACTTCGGAGGCAACTGTTCCTGAATGTCCTGATACTGCTTCATCCCCATCAGAATGGTTTGCTGGCCCGGGATGATCTGATGGCATCCCATGCAGTTATATTTCTTGACTACCCACCAGCCTTCCTGGATGTCATGCCGCGCATCGCCCGGCTTGTATTGATAACTCGCGGGCAGGGAAGTCTCTTCGCTTCCCATCAGAAAAGTGGTGAGATCGAGCACCTGCTCCTTGGTGAGGTGCAGGTTGGGCATGCGTGAAGCTTCGAGTTCGCCCTTAATCTTGCCCTTGTCGTAAACGTTGGGCTCGGCCAACTTGTGCTCGAAGAATCCCTTCTGGTTGTACCAGGGATCTTTCGCCGGACCATCCGGCAGGCGCGCCAGATCTTCCTTGTCAGTAATGGGTTCGGCGTCTTTGCCGCCTCGCTCCGCCACAGTGGTAAATAGCGCGAAGTCGAGACGCTCGATCGGCTTGCTACCCTCATAGGTAAGTTCAGTTCCGATGCGGCCTTCGTCTTCGAAGCCGGAAATCTCGTGGCAACCGGCGCAGCCAAAGTGGCGTACCCACTTCTCACCCTCAGCCTTCAGCGAGGGGTCGTCCATGTACGAGGCATCCGCATACGACGACGGCTCCTGCTTTTTCTGCGTCATCAGATACGTTGCAATATCTTCCGCATCCTCCGGAGCCAGCCGCAGGCTCGGCATCACCGTCATGTTCTGCACTTGCAGTTCGTGGCCATCATTCGGACATTTGCTGTGGTCGAGATCGAACTGGTAGGGAAGTCCCTTCTTGGCATAATCCTCGGGACCGATATCTTTTTTCTCGTACGGGCAGTAGGGTCGCGTGCGTTGGCGCGCGTTGTGAATCCAGCGCACGAGATAATCGTAGTTGGCCTTTTCGCCGACGCGGGTCAGGTTCGCGGCAAAAATTCCACCTTGAACCTGATCGCCTTCACCGATGGAATGGCAGGCGAGACATCCGCGCGTCTCGAACAATTCTTTTCCATGCGCGGCATTCCCAGGCTTGTGCTTCGGCAGTTCGTCCTTGAATCCAGACTGCCAGATGTACGCTGAGATCGCCTGAATCTGATGATCGGTCAGGCGGAAATTCGGCATCTTCGTTGTCGGCCGAAAATCAGATGGCTTCTTCAGCCACACCGGAATCCAGTTTCTGTTCAGTTTCAGCCGAACGTCCTTGAGGTTCGGGCCGACCTTCTTCTGATCCTGCATCAGGCTGTGCGACTGGTAATCGAGTTGCTGCAAACGCCCGTCCAGCTTGCTGTTTGCCACTTTCAAGTCTGTTGCCTTGGTATTCAGCTGGTTGGCTTCCTCATTGGATTCTGCCGCATCGGCCTGCTTCATCAGGTAGGCAGTCTGCTTTACATTATCTTTCTTCTGAGTCTCGATCTGCTTGATCTGCTGGCCGATCGAGTTCAGGTCTTCAGGCTCTTTGTCGTATCCCTCATAACGATGGCAGCCCATGCAACCACGTTGCCGGTACAGGTCCTTGCCATCGTTGATCGTCTGCCACTGCACATCGCCGCTGGCCAGCACCATGTCTGCGGCGTGGCAGTTCTGGCAACCCGCCTGCGCATTTTCTTTGGGAAACAGCGGCCACAGCCAGTGCTCGTAGTTTCCATGGGCCTTTTCGACGCTCGTGGTCGCGCGGCCATTTCCCTGATGGCAGGGTGAGCATCCGAATTTGTCTGGATCGTGAATCTGCAACAATTCGGGCTGAGTATGGCTTACGAGAGCATCGGCATACTCATCCGGTTTCTTCTCGCCTTTCGTCATCATTGATGCCGTGGTGATTTTCAGCGGCTCCCGGGAGTTCAGATGGCACGATTCGCACCGATCCACAATGTTGGCGTCGGCGACGTTGATCTGGACGATCTTCGGATCCCAGTCGGCCGCTTTCTTTTTCAAGCCATCGATCTGCTGCGGCGTCAGGTCGACCATGTGGTCGGAGATGTATTCGTCCACCTTCGCCTTAGCGGCAGTAACGGGCTTCAGCACTTCACCCAGCTCAAGGCTTTTCTTCGTACGTTCGTCGCGGATTTCGTTGTACGTTTCCTCCAGATGCGGAAAGTCGAATTCTTTCTTGCTCCCGTCGGGAAACTTTACCGTTGCTGTCTCTTTCTTGTAATCGGCCAGCTCCTTTTGCTTGCTGGCTTTTGAGGATCCAGTACTCGTCTCAATCTCATAGCTGAGGGCGTTCACGTATGCGCGCCGGTCGGTGAATACGCTCTGCACGGCGAGCAGCCGGGCCGTTACTTCATCGACAGCTTTGCGCGCTTCTTCAGCCGGTGTTTTGGAGGCCTCAACAGTCTTGTCATAAGCCTGCTTCAGCGCGTCGTAATCCGCGTTCTGCTCGACGTCCTTCTCCGACGTAGCCGACTTTGACCGAGCGGTATTGAGGAAGAGGCTATAACGGTCCTTCCATTGATCCTGGAAAGCCTTCCATGGCCGCTGTCCCCACGCTTCATCCCACAATGCCCAGAACAGCGTGGCAATGAGAATCACCGTAAAGATCAAGTAATGGATGGCGTACGACTTGCCGGTAATCGGGTCTTGCTCGGGGATGGGTTTCTCTGGCACCAATTCCTCCGAAGTCTTTTGTTCAGTCCGAGTATCTTGTTATTCCGAGTTCTCTTGTCATTCCCAGCGAAACGAGGAACCTGCGGTCCTCGCCCACTCCCCTGGTCAATGAGCGCGCATCCTTCTCACACGTTGAACCAGGGCGTAATCCATACATACTTGATATGCCACAGCAGCCGCAGCCCCATCTTCAGGGGCAGAGCTACCATGGTCAGCAACAGGAACTGCATGATCCCAAATTGCAGCAGGCTCATGCGCTGGAAGTCTTTGCCCATGCGCCGCCGGAACAACGAATACACCAGCGCACCTCCGGCAAGGTAATATCCGCCGACCACAATCGCGCCGAAGACGGCCTTACCCATATTCGACACGATGCCGAAGAGATCCGGCAGATCGCGGTTCACCTCGTAGATCAGGCGATTGTGGTCCCACGTCTGCCCCGGCCAGAACCATTGCCAACCAGGGCCGCGAATGAACGTGCCGATGATGATCATCGCGACCCACAGAATCACGAAGCCGAAAAGAAAAGTGGAAATCGAAAATTTGCGCTGCTTCCAGGTGTAGTAGCCGCTGCCCAGCGGGTTCGTATCAATATATGGAATCACCATCAGCCCGATGATGATCATCGTCGGCATCACTACGCCCGCGATCCACGGATCGAAATAGACGAGCATCTCCTGTAGTCCGAGGAAATACCATGGTGCTTTCGCCGGATTCATGGTCAGGTTCGGATTGGCCGGCTCTTCGAGCGGAGCATTCAGAGTGATCGACCAGACCATCAGAATGATGGTGACAATAATGGCAGCGAGAAATTCAACGCGTAACAAAAAGGGCCAGACGTGCACTTCCTTGGCCCAGCCTGGCTTGAACGGCCAGGTCTTACGATGATGCGTCTTGGCCAGAGCGGGATCGCCTTCCAGTTGCTCGATGAGTTGATCGTTGGCGCGCGCCTGCCTCACCGCCAGATAAATGTAGAAGGCCAGCAGTGGAATCAGGCCGACGATAGGAACATTGTCGGGTGCGGAACAAATCTCCCAAAGTTGTCGCCAATCCATAGAAGTTTTCTCGCGTCAACGGCCTAATAATGCTTCCCTAACAAACCCCGTGACTAAAAAGCTTGTCACTAAAAAGCTTGTCATTCCGAAAACAAAGACTTGTCGTTCCGAAAACAAAAGCTTGTCATTCCGAACCGGGCGATAGCCCGCTGAGGAACCTGCTTTTTCTCGCCCTCAGCTACTCTCCCGCCGCCTTCGGCCCTCTGCGCGGCTTATCCGCCTCCGCTTCCAGCATTACCGGAGCCGGGCCCGAAATTCCGCCATCTTTTCTTACCCGCCAGAAGTGCACAATCATCAGGATCGAAGCCACGATCGGTATCCCGATGCAATGCCAGATATACGACCGCAGCAAAGCATTGGCATCGACGATGGACCCGCCGAGCAGTCCAAACCGCACATCGTTGTACGGCGTCATGCCCAGCATCGAGCCGAACGGACCTTCATGCCCCAGCAGCGGAGTCGCACGCGCCATGTTCGTACCTACGGTCACCGCCCAGAACCCAAGTTGATCGTCGGGCAGCAAATATCCGGTGAACGAAAGCAGCAGAGTGAACACCAGCAGCAGGACGCCGATGTTCCAGTTAAACTCGCGCGGCTTTTTATACGAACCCGTGAGAAAGACGCGGAACATGTGCAGCCACACGCCGATCACCATCAGGTGAGCCGCCCAGCGGTGCATGTTGCGCAAGATCTTGCCGAAGGGCACGTCGTGCTCCAGATAAAGCACGTCGCGAAACGCCTGCACCTTGCTCGGGTGGTAATAGAACATCAGCAGCACGCCGGTATAAGTCAGGATAAGGAAAAGGTAAAAGGTGATCCCGCCCATGCCCCACGTATAGCTGTAGCGCACCGCATCGCGGTTAATCTTTGCCGGATGCAGATGCAGAAAAACGTTAGAAAGCACGCCCAGCGCTCGGTTCCGCGGCGTGTCGTCGTGCTTGTGCCGAAAGATTGATGTGTAGACCTGGGTCTTGGTCGGATCCTTCAGCCCCTCGATCTGTTCCTTTGCCTTGGCCGGGATATCAGTCTTGAGGGCGTGAATATCTTCTTTAACGCCAGTCGTGACCCGCTCGACGAGCCCAACCTTCCCGTTCTTGTCGTTACCGCTGCCGCCGTTCGGATTATTTTCGTCAGCCATAGGATTCCTGGTCTAGAAAAACGCAACGCCTGAACAGCCCTTTGTCACTCCGAACCGGGCGCAAGCTCGGTGAGGAATCTACTGTTTCTATTTCTTTCCGCTTACACTCCCGTCAAAAACGCTCCGGGATCGTTGAACTTGCTAGGCTGCCCCTTCGGCCACTGATACAACCGCGAAGTATCCACGATGATCTGTCCGTCGGGCGCCAGCTCGAGGTGCGCTCGATCCATCGGGCGCGGAGCGGGACCTTCAAAGTTGATGCCTTCACTGTCATAACCGCTGCCATGGCAGGGGCACTTGAACTTGTTCTCGCTGGGTTTCCAATCGGGTGTGCATCCCAGATGGGTGCAGCGCGCATAAATCACGAACAGCCGGTCCGGCGTGCGGTCCACCCAGATGCGAAACTTCTGCTGAAACTTGGTGTCGACCCCCAGAGCAAATTCCGAGGGATACCCAATCTTGAAAACAGTATTCGGTTCAAACAGAGTGCGAGGCAGAAAGAACCGGAAGAAGGCGAGCGACCACGCTGCCAGAAAACCGGTCACCATCACCCAAACAAACCGCCGCCGCCGCCCGTCGATCTCCGTCGACGGAGCTGTTCCCGCCACGCCCGCCGCCGCCGCGGCTTTCGATGTTCCGACCGCTGGTGTGCCGACATACTTCGTCGCATCCGCCGCAGGCTTGGTTGCGGTGGGCGCAACTGGAGGTGCAGCGGGTTTCGCCGTCTCCGGACTCGGATTGACCTTGCCGGCCTCCGGCTCAGTCATGAGATTCCTCCTCTACGTACTGCAATCTTGGTTAACATGTAGCCTAATCCAAACCCGAAGCAGCCGCGTACTCGGGTGCCTCCGACTGTGTCCCTGCCGCGCGAATCGGAAAAGAATGTACCGATTGGCGCAAGACCTCGTGCACGATTTCTGCCAAAGCCTGAATAAAGCGCGGAGAATCGTTCAGTCCTGCGCTCATCTCAAACTGCGTGAACCCCAGCTTTTGTGCCTGCTCCCGCGCTTCGTGATCGATTTCGCCCAATGTCTCCACGTGATCGGAAACGAAGGCCACCGGTACGATGCAGACCTCGCGTACCTGTTCTTTCGCCAGGGACTGCAGCGTCTGTCTCAGCGAAGGTTGCAGCCACTTGCTTGCACCCACTTTACTCTGATAGCAGACGCGATGAGGATTGCTCCACCCACCGCGTTCCATCAGCAACTGCACCGTTTCCTCAATCTGCCGCTGGTAAGGGTCGCCCTTCTCGATCACCGACACGGGCACACTATGCGCGCTGAAGAGAATTTCCGGCCGCGCTGGTGCGGCGAATCGGGACAGAGCCTCGTTGACCTTCTGGCTGAGAGCATCCAAATATGTCGTATTCCGATAAAAAGTCTCTACGGAATGGACCCGCATATCGTCGCAGAACAGCCGCCGCCACTCGTTCAGGCTTGATCCGGTCGTAGTGGATGAGAACTGCGGATACAGCGGCAAGAGCACGACTTCAGCACAGTTCGCAGCACGTACCTGCTCGATCGCCTCCTGCGTAAAAGGATGCCAGTACCGCATCGCGACAAAACAGTGCGCATCGATGCCCTGATTCCGCAACTCGCTTTCCAGCGCTTGCGCCTGCCGCTCGGTATGCCGACGGATGGGCGAGCCACCGCCAATGACTGCGTAGTGATGTTGGACTTTGCGCGCCCGTGTGGTGGAGATTAGCTTAGCCAGCGGTTTGCGCCCGATGCGGGCAAAAGGGAAGTCAATAATGTCAGGGTCGCAAAACAGGTTGTAAAGAAAAGGTTCTATCGCTTCCAGCGTGTCGGGTCCACCGAGCTGAAATAGAACTATCCCCACACGCCGTGTTGTCCGCGTCATTCCCCAGAAACTCCAGAACGGGCGAATGTACTCCCATTGCCGCGCGCGAGTCAATGGAAGAATGAGAATGGCACAGGCCTATCTTGAATCTCTCCGCGCACGGCGCGGATATAGTCTTTTCATCTACCCGCAACAGCAACGGCCTGTGACCGCAGAAAGCGCGGACTACCCTCGGAAAGTTCGCGGAGAAATCCCAAAATGTCATCGGTAGGAGGCGCAAACGGACACAGGCGTCGCTCAGGCTGGACCGTCTGAAGCCTCGTCACCCTTTTCCATCTCTTCAATCACCGCGTCGGCAAACTGCGATGTGCCCGCTTCGCCGCCGATGTCGCGGGTGAGCTTGTGGCGATGACGGTATACGCGCTCCAGAGCATTCCTAATCTGGGTTGAGGCCGCATGCTCGTCGAGATGCCGCAGCATCAGCAGCGCCGATCGCAACAAAGCCGTCGGATTCGCAATATTCTTTCCTGCAATGTCCGGGGCCGACCCGTGTACCGCTTCAAAAATCGCGCAGTGATCGCCCAGGTTCGCGCTGGGCACGAATCCCAGGCCACCGACGAAGGCGGCGCAGAGATCAGAAATAATATCGCCGTAAAGGTTCTCCATCACCAGCATGTCGTACTGGTACGGATTCATCACCAACTGCATGCAGGTGTTGTCCACGATGTGCTCGCCGTAGGTAATTTCGGGATACTCCTTGGCCACAGTACGGCAACAACGCAGGAAAAGCCCATCGGACAACTTCATGATGTTCGCTTTGTGGATGGCGTGAATCTTCTTGCGCTGGTTCTTGCGCGCATATTCGAACGCAAACTTTGCAATCCTGGTCGAAGCTTTTTCGGTGATGATCTTCAGGCTCTCGACCACACCGGGCACGACTTCATGTTCCAGTCCAGAGTAAAGGCTCTCGGTATTCTCCCGAACAATAATCAAATCCACGTCGGGATACCGCGTCGGAATATGCGGCAGGTTCCGAATTGGCCGGAAATTCGCGTACAGCTCAAATTTCTGCCGCAGCGCCACGTTGATGCTCGAGAAGCCGCCGCCAACCGGCGTCGTCACCGGACCCTTGAGGCCGACGTGGGTGCGCTCAATCGATTCGATTACATCCTTGGGAATGTATTCGCCAAATTTCTCATAGGCCTCGGCGCCGACGGCAAACGTCTCCCACTCAAACTTCACCCCGGTCGCTTCCAGGATGCGTACCGTCGCCTGAGTGACCTCCGGCCCAATCCCGTCGCCGGGAATCAATGTTACTTTGTGGCTCATAGATTTCCTTGAAAGAATTGCCGTGCGAGAAACCGACTATTGCGCCTTCGCCTTCACCAGGTCCTTCAACTCGTTCATAAACTCTTTGACGTCTTTGAAATCCAGATACACCGACGCAAATCGCACGTAGGCAACTTTGTCGTACCGTCGCAGGCGGTTCATGATCAACTCGCCCAGTTCGCTGGTCTTGCGCTCACGCTCCGCGGACTCGATCACGAACGACTCCGCCTCATTTACGATCTGCTCCAGTTTGCCCATCGGCACCGGACGCTTTTCGCACGCCCGCAGCAATCCGTTAAGCACTTTCTGCCGGTCGAACTTCTCCCGGCGGCCGTCCTTCTTAACCACCATGTATGGAATTTCATCGATACGCTCGTACGTCGTGAAGCGCTTACCGCACTTCAGGCACTCGCGGCGGCGACGGATTGCGTCCGCCTCCTTGCTCTCGCGCGAGTCGACGACTTTGTCGTTGGCAAATCCGCAAAAAGGACATTTCATGGCGCTGGTGGCTCAGTCGGGACGAGGAAAGAATCTGCTTTCCTGGCTGATGACAGAAATTGTAACAGTTGCAGCAGCATCCGCAGGCGCCGCGCTTCATTGAAAGGTCTCCAAGAAAAACCTTTAACCGCAAAGATCGCAAAGAAAAGCCGCGAAGAGCGCAAAGAAGAGCAAATACTCGGAGATCTTCTTAGCGTCCTTCGCGGCTTTTCTTCGCGATCTTTGCGGTTAAAAGCTTCTGCTGCCCCTACAACCTCAGCTGCCGCCTGCAAACATAAAACGACGCTCGTACCCCCTGCGGTACGAGCGCCTGTTTTCCCCCAAACCCTCCCGGTGACGGAGGGCATGAAGCCTTCGGTCCCCTCTGCCGCTTGACCCGCGAAAAAATCGGCCAAGACTGGGACCTCGGTAAAAGGTGCCCCATTCACCCCGTTAAATTGTCAAGAGCTTGTCTGTACTTTGTAAAAAATGCACGCGCACAGAAGCAGACGAAATAGCCACTAAAGGCGGCGAGAGGGGTTCATGGCGGCAAGAGGCTGATCGGTGTGGAAGTACTTCCTGTAGGCTGCAATCCAATCTTTCGAGATGTCCTGCTGAGCCGTGGACAAGTCGATATCGCCATGGCAAACCATCTGGTGCAGGCGGTCCTCTAACTGATCTTTGACATGGGCGTTCCAGGTCGTATCGAAGTAAGGTTCCGGCCACAGGTTCCGAAGGTCGGTTGCCCCGCCCAACTCCGGAGTGATCAGGTAGTCCACTTCGTAGGCGTCCGAGGAGGTCGCGCTCACCCCGTATAGAGCCAGAACCTTCCGTTGTAACGAAACCGGCACTTCAGGAGTGATGCTATCCGCTCGGGCCCCGCAGATTTGAGCCTGCGTTCGCGGGATGGTCGCCCCCGGCGTCAGATTTGCCCGGGGCTCTGCCCAAAGTCCCAGCGAAGCGGAAACCTGCCTCGATCCCGTGCCGATCTCGTGACGATAGATCGTCACGATCAAAAGCAGTCCAGCCACGACGCTGGCCAGAACGTATGCGTTATGCCCCGGCCTCACGGCCGATCCAATCCAGGAAAACCACGAATTTCCGATTGATTTGGAAGCCGAATTCGATCTGGCCAGCTCCGACCGTAGGGTATCTCGTGCCCCGAACTCCGAGGGCAACCTCGAATCGAGCGCTTGACGGTGCGCTGTTCCGAACTCTGCCAGGACATTACCAATGTCCTGCAATCGCGTTGCGCAGCGATCGCATTTCGCCAGATGAGTTCGGGCATCGCCCCTGATTTCCGCTGCCAGTTCGTCGTCGGCAAAAAGCAACAGAATCTCGTCCGTCAAGTGAACTTGTTGGTCGTTCACGGCTCTAAACCTCCGTCTACGCACCCTAACCGCGCCAGAGCCCGCGCCATCGAAGTCGCCACTGAGCCCAGAGAAATGTCCAGGACCTCGGCGATCTCCCGATATCGAAGCCCCTCGGCCCGCAGGCTAAGACAGTTGCGATCCCGTTCAGGAAGCGCACTCACAACCGCAAGCAACTGTTTCTGCCGCTGCCGCGTCCCAAATTGCTCTTCGGGATTGGCGCTGAGATCCCTGCACCGTTCCTCCAGTTCCGTATCGAAATGCACCACACTGTGCTTGCTGCGCTGGCTGGAATTAAGACGTTTCAAGGCGAGGTTGCGGCTTACGCGGAAAACCCATCCGCGAATGTTCGACTGGGATTTTCCTGCCTGCAAGTGTTGAAACAAGAGCAGAAACGATTCCTGGATTACATCCTCACCGTCGTGCGCCGACAAACCCAGACACAGCAAATAACGCAGCAGGCGGTCGCGCAGTTCGTCGAACAAAGCGACAACCTGCTCCTCAATCGCCGACCGGCTTGCGGAGTGCTCAGAGTCCACCTGCGGCAGAGGCAGGCTCAGAATGGCATCGGAAAGAAACGGCAAAGCAGGACCCTCATCAATCTCAATCGCTGTGAAAAAGTCAGTCTAGCATGAGCGATTTCTGGACGCCCGTGAGCCTTCGATGGCCCTTGAGTCCGCCCAATTCCGCATTGAACGATTTCAGGAAAAAAGTCTGAACAAAATCATCGTGAATGGAATATTCAAGCAGCGGTACCGCTAGAGCATTCAGCCTTTCCTCTTAGATCCAAGATGCTACGTACGAAAGTAATTTCAACGAATTTGTGTTCAGGCAGCAGACTGGATGTTGGATCCCCGGTGACGAATCAAATGATAAGAATTAGCTGGTCAGTCGTCCTTATACTGTTTTCAGCGAGCCTGTTTGCGCAGAGCAATTCGGGCGAACTTCGCCTGAAAATTACGGATCCCTCAGGCCTGGGAGTAAAGACGACTGTCGAGCTGGTCAGTGAAGCCAATGAGTATCGCCGAACTTTGGCGACTGACGGTGACGGCAACTTGTCTGCGCGGCGGCTGCCGTTTGGTATGTACCGGATCGAGGTGAAGCAAACGGGCTTCGCGGAGGCGTCTGCTCGAATTGAGGTGCGCTCTGCCATCCCTATCGATTATTCCCTTCACCTCACGCTGGCGCAGGTAGCCACGTCGGTCACAGTCCAGGATTCCGACACGCTGATTGACCCCGACCAGGCAGGATCCAGCAATCAGATTGGCTCCGATACGATCGAGAACCGGACCACCTCTTTGCCCGGCCGTTCTCTTCAGGACCTGGTTAACTCGCAGCCCGGCTGGCTCTACGAGGGCAATGCAGTGCTCCACCCCCGCGGCTCTGAGTATCAGACCCAGTTCGTCGTTGACGGCCTTCCTCTGACCGACAACCGCTCGCCCAGCTTCGGTCCCGAGATCGAGGCCGACGATGTCGACTCGCTGAACATTTACACTGCCGGAATTCCCGCCGAATATGGCCGCAAGATGGGCGGAGTAGTAGAGGTCAATACCCAGCGCGATGCCCAAAAAGGATTTCATGGGCAAGTGGTACTCTCCGGCGGCAGCTTCGACACTGCCGGCGCCTTCGCCCAGGGTCAGTACGCCTGGGGACACAACGTTCTCGGCGCCAGCGCCTCGGGCAGCATGACCGCCCACTACCTGAATCCCGTGGTGCCTGAGAACTTTACCAACCGGGGAACCATCGGCGATTTCTCCCTGAGCTTCGAGCGCGACCTGACGCCCAAAGACCGGATCACACTCAGCGTCCGCCACGAACTCTCGCGCTATGAGATTCCCAACGAAGAAATCCAGCAGGACCCGCAACTCCAGCAACCCGCGCCCCCACCGGGGACACCGCCGCAACTCCAGACTGCCGGCAACTTTGAAACTGTAGGCACGGTTGCATACCAGCATATTTTTTCTTCCAATGTGCTGGCGGATTTCCGCGGCATGGTTCGCGACAACGCCGACAGTCTTGATTCCAATGGGTTTTCCTGGCCCGTAGAGGCATACCTCAACAACGACTTTAAAGAGGGATACTTCAAAGCTTCCATCTCCGTGCATCACGGCCACCAGGAGTGGAAGGCAGGCGTGGAATCGGACGCAACCTTCCTGCACGAGAATTTCAGCGACATCATCACCGTCAACCCCAACGACCCCAACAATCCTTTTGATCCCGATACTCCGACTACGTTCGCCTTCGTCGGCAACCGCCCCGATCTCGAACAATCTGCATTCGTGCAGGATTTACTCCATATGGGCAACTGGGTCGTGAGCGCCGGGATTCGCTGGGACCACTATCAACTCTTGCTGAACCAGAACGCCTTCAGCCCTAGAGTTTCCATCGCGCGGAACTTCCCGTCGATGGGATTGATAGTGCACGCCTCCTATGACCGGATATTTCAGACACCATCGTCGGAAAACATTCTGCTGGCCAGTTCCCAACAGGTGCAGTCGCTTAATCCGGATGTCTTGCGCCTGCCCGTCCAACCTTCGCACGGAAACTACTTCGAGTTTGGCGCCACCAAGAGCTTTTTCAGCCAGCTTCGTCTGGATGCGAACTATTTCCGCCGCTACGTCAACAACTATGCGGACGATGATCAGATTCTAAGCACGGCAGTCAGCTTTCCTATCGCCTTCCGTAAAGCGATCCTCTACGGCGCTGAAGCCAAGATCGAGGTTCCCCATTGGAACCGTTTCTCCGGCTTTCTCAGCTACTCCTACATCGTGGGTAATGCGTGGTTTCCGGTTACCGGAGGCCTGTTCATCGGGGACGACGCAGTCAGTGCTACGACGCAACTAACGGGCCATTTTCCGGATTCCCAAGACCAGCGCAACACCCTGCGTGCACGCGTTCGCTACAACGTGATTTCGCGGCTCTGGCTTGCTACCGGAGCCGAATACGGCAGCGGTCTGCCTTTTGATTTTGGAGGAACGGTCGATCAGGCTTTAGCAACTTACGGTCAGGCAGTGGTGAACCGGATTAATTTTGACCGCGGACGCATCAAGCCGCTGCTTTCGATCACCGCGTCGGCAGGCGTTGACCTCTACACGAAAGAAAACCGCACCCTGCGCCTGCAGGCGGACGGAGAGAATCTCAACGATCGCCTGAACGTGATCGATTTCGGCGGATTATTCTCCGGCAACGCGATCGGACCGCCACGCAGCTACTCTCTGCGCCTGACCGGCACATTCTAGCGTGGAGGGTGGCCGAGAAAGTTCTGTCGGGACAGCCGTCCGGCTGTCCGCCGCGACCCGACTGCTACGCCCGCTTGAAGTACTGCACAGCCCGCTCATGCTTCTTGGCCGCGGCCAGCGAAGAGAACTTCCCAGGTTCTTGCGCTTTCCGGTCTTCACATCTTTTTTCCGGGAATATAGCCGATATTCACCTGACTTCATTTTCCGAATCATGCAAAGAAGATGCTGATTGCAGCCTTCAGGGTTGGTGGTAGATCGAGTGTTACTGGGTTTATCTCTGTGAATCCGCGCAGATCCCTGGCAAAAAGAATTCCGTCGCTCTTTGCTCAAACCACAAAATATTTAGCCGCGGGATGATGCACCACGATTGCAGAAGTTGACTGCTCCGGCTCGAGCAAAAAGCCAGAAGTCAGCCGCACGCCGACGTTCTCCTCCGGCTTCAACAGAGCGAACAGTTTCGTCTGGTCCTCGAGATTCGGACACGCGGGATATCCGAACGAATACCGCGAGCCGCGATACTTTTGATGAAACAGATCGCGAATCTCCGGCGCGTCCTCGCCCGCTATTCCCAACTCTTCGCGCATCTTCTTGTGATGAAACTCCGCCAGCGCCTCCGCGGTTTCGACACCCAGTCCATGAAGGTAAAGATAGCGAGTGTACTCGCCACCCTCGAATAATTTCTGAGTCTCAATCGAAGCCTGCGGCCCGATCGTCACCAGCGAGAGACCAAGCACATCCATTTTGCCCGAAGCTTTCGGAGCGAAGAAATCCGAAATGCACAGACGCCTACCCTCGCGCTGTCGCGGAAAAGTAAACCGCAACAACTCCTTTGTAGGGACAGCCGCCCCCGGCTGTCCGGTCGAGAGCAGGCTCGGCTGCTCGTCCGGCGCATAAACGACTACATCATTCCCATCGCCCTGCGCCGGAAAATATCCGTAGACCACCGCGGGGTGAAACAAGTCAGAAGCTATGACTTCATCCTCCAGCTTATGCAGAATCGGACGAAACTTCGCTCCCACCAGCCGGATATAATCTGCCTGCGAAGCCGTCTTCAACTGCCACTGATTCTTGAACAGTGCCGTTTCGTTGATATAGCGAAACAGTTCGCGCAGATCGTAATCCTTGCGCACCCGCACTCCCCAGAACGGAGGGGTAGGAATGTTCGGAGCATCTCCCACCACCGGACTTCGCTCTGCAAACACCGGCCCGGTTTCTTCATCCACAGCCGCGGCCTTCGCATATTCCTTCACCGTGCGCCCCTCGGTGAGCCGCGCGTCGCGCGCGCCGTCCTCGGTCGCCAGGTCTTCCATGATGTGCAAACCGGCAAAGGCGTCATCGGCATAAAAAACCGCATTCCCGTACTCGCGGCGCAAATCGTCCTCGACATACTTGCGAGTGAGCGCGGCCCCGCCACAGATAACAGGGAACTCCAGTTTCTGCCGCTCCAGATCCTGAATCACATATTTCATCTCGAGTGTCGACTTCACCAGCAAACCGCTGAGCCCGATGGCGTCGGCGCGATGCTCCTGCGCAGCTTTGATGATCGTGTCGCCCGCCTGTTTGATTCCGAGATTCACGACCTTGTAGCCGTTGTTCGACAGGATGATGTCGACGAGATTCTTGCCAATGTCGTGCACATCGCCCTTCACAGTCGCAAGAACAATCGTGCCTTTCTGCGATCCGGCTTTCTTCTCCATCTTCGGCTCGAGATAAGCGACTGCCGCCTTCATCACGCCCGCGGAATCAAGCACGGACGGCAACTGCATCTTGCGTGCCCCGAACAGGTCGCCGACTGTCTTCATGCCATCAAGCAGAACAGTATTGATCAGTTCCAGCGGCGAATACTCTGTTAGCGCGTCTTCCAGAAGGGTCTCCAAAGACTTCTTGTGCAGACCTTCGCCCACGGATTTCTCACCATTGATAATCGCGAATTTCAGCTTGTCCTCAACCGAAAGTGTGTCGACATGCGCCGTGGTCGATGCGGCGGGCTTGCCTTTCATGCTGGCGAAGTGCGCCATGTATTTTTGCAAAGGATCGCCGTCGGAATCTGCATTCCGATGAATCAACTTCCGCGCCAGTTCCACTTCTTCCTGCGGAATCTTGTACAGCGGATACACCTTGCTGTAGTTGACGATCGCCATGTCGAGCCCATGGTCGACCGCCTCGTGCATGAACACGGAGTTCAGCACGCGCCGCGGATACGCATCCAGCCCGAACGAAATATTGCTCACGCCGAGAATCGTCTTCACGCCGGGCAATTCTTTTTTGATCCGTTCCACCGCATTAATTGTTTCGATACCGGCGGTCCGGTACTCTTCCTGGCCCGTCGAAATCGGCAGAGTCAGCGCGTCAAAAATCAGGTCTGTGCTGTCAAGACCGTACTTCCTGGTTGCCAGATCGTGAATACGGTGCGCGATCGCGACCTTCTTATCCGCCGTCAGCGCCATGCCGTCCTCGTCGATCGTGAGCGCGATCACCGCCGCGCCATATCGCTTCGCCATCGGAAGGACCTTCGAAGTCCGCTTCTCGCCATCTTCCAGATTGATCGAATTGATAATTGCTCGCCCCGGAATCCGCTTGAGGGCCTCTTCCACGACATCGGCCTCTGTTGAGTCGACGAGAATCGGCGCCGGAACGCGCGTGGCGATCCTTTCCAGAATCGATGTGATGTATCCCTTTTCGTCCTCTCCCACGATGGCGCAGCACAAATCCAGCATGTGCGAGCCTTCATTCACCAGTTTCTTGGCGAGCGCCAGAATGTCGTCGTATTTCTTCCCCTGTACCAGCTTGCGGAAATGCTCCACGCGAGTCGTGGTATTCATTTCCTCAGCGACGATCAGCGGCTTCGGTTCGAGATCGAGAGGAACGGACGTGTAGGCGCTCGAAGCCGCGCCCACGCGCTTCACGTCGCGCTTCGCAGGTTCGATACCAGAGACCGCGTCCACTACAGCTTTCAGATGTTCGGGTGTGGTGCCGCAACATCCGCCGACAATCCGCACGCCGTACTCCTGAACGAAACGCTTGTGATAATCCGCCAGTTCTTGGGGCGAGAGCTTGTACACGGCATGTCCGCCGACGTTCTGCGGCAAGCCGGCATTCGGCAGCACGGAGACCTCTTTGGTCGAATTCAACGCGAGATAACGCACCGCGTCGTTCATCTCTTTCGGTCCGGTAGCGCAGTTCAACCCGATCACGTCCACGTCCAGCGGTTCCAGCGTGGTCAGGGCTGCGCCGATTTCGGTTCCAAGCAACATCGTCCCGGATTCCTGCAGCGTGACTTGAACCTGCACCGGCAACCGCTTGCCCGCCTTGCGTAGGGCTTCCAGTACGCCGATCGTCGCGATCTTTGCCTGCAGCAAGTCCTGCGCGGTTTCAATCAGAAGAACATCTACGCCACCTTCGATCAGCGCGGCAGCCTGTTCTTCGTAAGACTCAACCATCAGATCGAAACTGATATGCCCCAGCGACGGAAGCTTTGTGGTCGGACCCATCGATCCTGCCACGAATCGCGGCCTGTCTTTCGTCGAGAACTGCTGTGCGACTTCTCTGGCCAGTTGCGCGGCCTTCACGTTGATCTCGTGTACGCGGTCGCGCAGGTCGAACTCGCCGAGCACGATTCCACTACCGCCGAATGTATTGGTCTCGACGATGTCGCAGCCAACGCCGAAGAAGTCCGCATGAATGTCGCGAATAATGTCGGGACGGCTCAACACCAGAACTTCGCTGCAGTTTTCCTTGCCCCAGTAGTCGTCCAGGGTAGGATTACGCTTCTGGATGTTCGTCCCCATCGCGCCGTCGTAGACGACGACGCGGTCTTTCACGGTTTGTAAGAAATCAGCCATATGAAATTCGCTCTTAGCTCTTGGCTCTTAGCCTTTAGCTCTCCGCGTTAATCTGTGCAAATCCGTGGCTAAGGATGGTTGTTCTCATGCACGAACGCCGGTCTCGATGGACCGGCGTTTCATTCGATTCGAAATTCGTTTCGAAGTTAGCTCCCCGGCACCATCTGCGCCGGCGCCCCGCCGTCCACGTCGGCCTGGTTGAAGATGACGTTGGCTCCCATATGTGCTGGCCGGGGGGCCAGCATTTGCTCCTTGCGGTATACCAGATTGCTGGCGTTGAACGTTGCCAGCTCAAAGCCGTGTCCGTGCGTGATGGCGTCGGTCGGGCAGGCCTCCACACAGTAGCCGCAGAAAATACAGCGGTTGTAATCGATGTTGTAAACCTTGGCGTAACGCTCGGCGCCGCTGATCCGGTTCTCGGCAGTATTCTCGGCGGCCTCGATATAAATGCAATTCGAAGGACACGCCGCCGCGCACAGGAAACAGGCCACGCACTTCTCCAGCCCGTTTTCGTCGCGTTGCAGCACGTGCGCGCCGCGAAAGCGGGCTTCAAAACGCGCGCCCTTCAGCGGTCCTTTGCCGTCGGGGTAATTCTCCACCGTCGTAGGCTGGAACATCTCCATGAAGGTGATGCTCATACCCTTGGCGATAGCCGCGATATTTTTCAGAACCGGCATGCCTAATTAGTATACCGGAAACGGGTGCACTCCCGGCCCAGCTGGGCGCATGCGCCCTTGGCTGTCCAGTCGAGCGAGGCTCGACAGTCTCTCGCTCTCCGATTTCGCAGTCCTTCCGAACCAAACAAAAGGCGCTCCAGTTTCCCGGAGCGCCTCGAAACCCAACTACCGTGCGTTTAGAACGTCAGATGCAAAGACAACTGCAGGAAGCGTGGGCTGCCAATCGTGTGCTGGATCACACCCAGGCTACCCGCGGGGGGAATCTGTGGTGGACCTTCGAAACCGGGAAAGAAGGAAACATCATTGTTCGGAGCGTCGAAATCGGGATGGTTGAAAATATTGAACGCATCGGCTTCAAACTTCAGCTGGTAACGCTCTTTGAATAGGAATTGCTTGGTCAGGCTGGTGTCGAAGCGCACCTGGAATGGGCCTCGAAAAAGGTTCCGGCCCGTAGTTCCAAACAAGGATTCATAGGAATCGCACCCGCTAGCATCGCAAGCCGGAACGCCGTTGGTCCCCGGAGACACGAACTGGGGTCCGAAATCAGCCACGTTGAGCTTACAGAGTGCCGCCGAAACTCCCGCCGGGCAATTCGCTCCTTTTGCGGCCTGCTTCGCCGTTACACCCGGTAGCAGGGGCACCATGGGGTTCCCAATTTCGTTATCGGTGCCGTAGTACAGACTCGCCACCGAGCCCGTATAGTCGTAGACGCTGTAGGGTTGCCCGCTCTGCGCCACGGTCTGGCCTCCGATGGTCCAGCCATTGGCCAAATAGCCCAACCCCCTGCTCTCCACGAGCCTCGGAATCGTATAGCTGTAGTTGACCAGAAAAACGTGGGTCTGATCGAAATCCGAAGAGGCGTAGTTTGCTCGCGGAGTGAGCGGATTATTCCCCGTGAAAAACAATCCCAATCCGCTCTGCTCGTCCAGCGAATGTGACCAGGTGTACGACGTTGTGAACTGCAGACCGTTGGACATGCGCTTGTGGACCTGGAGCTGCAAGGCATTGAAGTTCGATGTGCCCTCCGTCTTGTACGACACCGAGTTCATGTCATAACCGGGATACGGTACACGGATCGGCGCATTGCCGGAAAATTCGTTCGTAAACACCGGCTCGTTATCCAGAAACAGCGGAGTGGTGCCTCCGTAGGAAGTGGTCTGCCCGTTCACCACATTCGTCGACGTGGCGATGATTGGCTGGTTGAAGGGAACGGGCAATACCAAATGAGTGCCGTGATTGCCCACATAACCGACCTCGATCATCCAGCTGTTGGAGGGCTGAAATTGAAGGTCGAGTGTCCAGTTCTGCGTATACGGCAGTTTGTTATTGATATCGTAACCGCCATACAGGAAGGGGCCAAAAAGATTGCCGGTGGGCCAGCATCCCGGAAAACCGCAAGCCGTCTGCTCGAGGTTCGGCAGGTAGGCCTGGAAGGCAGCTGCAGTGGCTGGCGGCGGCGGAGGCAGAGTCGTGCCGAAGGGTTGGGAAAGAGTCGCGCCGTTAAAGACGGAGATCGGTTGGACGAACGGAGGCGCTAACGTGACGCCGAATGGGCCGTTAAATCCGGAACCAGCGCTGGGCGATAAGTAGCTGAAAAACTCGCCGCGGTCATAGTACATCCCGTACCCGGCGCGCACGGTGAGCGTAGATGTGGGAGCCCACGCGATGCCGATGCGGGGTGCGAACCCCCACTGGTGATTTTTCATCAGAGAATTGCTGGCTCCAGGCGTGGCTCCAGTCTTGTTATTCCCAGCGATCTCCAGACCGGAGCCGGTAATTACGTCAGTGCCTGAGTCGCAAGTGTTCACGGCCGGGTCTGCGGCAATTCCAGCCACCGTGCATTGTACGTACCCGTATTTCGAAGGGTCAAAGGAGGTGAGCAGGCCGTATTTCTCCGAGAGCGGCCCGTCGATGTCCCAACGCAACCCGGCGGTTACGGTGAGGTTTTTCATCAGCTTAAAGTTGTCGTTAATGTAGGTGCCGACGGTATCGGAGCGGTAATAACGGTGAGCCGAACCGGCGAACTCATCACCGCCGTGCAAGGTGCCTTCTACAAAGGTAAGGAAGGTCTTGAAGTCCACCGTATCGGTATTGGTGTTGTTGTTCAGGATATTGAGCTGGGTGTGGTCCCAAGTCGTCCCGACGCTGAGGATATGCTTACCTTTCACCCAACTCATCGAGGTTCCGAATTCCCCTTGATTCTGGAACATGCCACCATCGCCAAAGCTGGTGCTGGGACCGAACTCCAAACCACCGTTGATCGTAGGATCGGCGGTGGAGATGTCGAACTGCGGAAAAGTCGCCGAGCCGGGCAAGGTAATGCCCACCGAACTTGGGCTGAATCCTTTGGTTGTGTTGGCATAAGCTCGCAGGCGAGTGAATCCCGCATGCTGTTCCCATGTGAGATTAGGGGAGAGCACAACGGAGTTCGCCAGGGAAAACACCTGGCTGCCTGCGGAGAGCTGTTGGGCAAATCCGAGCAGAGAACCGACCGCACCGAAAGGATTGTTGGTCGGATTGCTCTGAACGTAATATCTCGCGGACAACCGATCCATGGAGCTTAAAACGTAATCTATACCGGCGATCCCTTGGCTTACAGTGGCCTTTGTATTGGGACCTTGCACGACGGCATCGTAGCCCAGCGTCTGGGCATTCGTCGCACTGTACTGCGCGCTGGGGATCAGAAACTGTCCGTTGGGAAGTTTGGCATTGAGCAGTTGCGCGGCAGCATTATTGATGTCGCTCGATGTGATGGTGCTGCCGTAGGTCGCCTGGATCATGTTAATGATGCCCTGCGTACTACGGTCATCGGTCAGACCCAGAGGCACAGTCACATTTTTGGTGGAGGCCTGCGCATCGGCGATGCGCACTCCCTGATAGGACCCAAAGAAGAACAGCTTGTCCTTGATAATCGGCCCGCCGATCGTCCCCCCAAAAGCATTCCGATTCAGGAAAGGACGAGGTAGAAAGGGCTCGTTAGTGACAGGGTTGATGCCGGCGGCGTTATAGAAATACGGCGTGGCATTCATATCGCTGTTCTGCCACTGTTCCCATAGTGAGCCGTGCAGGGTGTTCGTGCCCGACTTAGTCAGTACGCTGATGTGCGCGCCACTGTTGTTGCCCTGGGTGGCGTCATACTGCGAGGAGTTGACGGCGATCTCCTGAATGGCGTCCGGCGGCGGAGTGGGAAGAGCCTGGCCAATCGCCCCATACACCGATGTGCTGGTCTGGATGGTTCCCCCGGCTCCGAAGCTCTCACCGGTGTTGAGCACGAAACGGTTCTCCCCAACCTGGCTGGTGGAATTACCGTTAAATAGGTTGTTGGTGCTGATGCCGTTCAACGAAAAGCTATTGCTGGTGTCCCGGTTTCCGTTTGCGAAGATAGCCTGGTTGCCCAGGCCCGTGTTGGCGCCACCTCCGCCGAGGAAGTCCGCATGCACGCCAGGGCTGAGAATTGCCAGTTGCGTGAAGCTGCCGGTGCCCAGCGGGGTCGTGTCAATTGTTCCCGTATCGACGACATAGCCGATTGTGGTGTCCACCTGGTTCATCAAGGGCACAGCGGTCACTTCCACTGTGGCGCCGATCGAGCCCACCACCAGAGACGTGTCCACTGTGGTGGTACGGTTGCCGAACACCAGGATTCTCGTGTGCGTTTCCGTTTTGAATCCGTCCTTCGTGACGGTCACTCGATAGGTTCCGGCGGGAAGATCCGGGATCACGAAAGAGCCGTTTGTTTTGGTCTGAGCAGCAACCTGGAGGTTGGTCGCGAGATTGACCGCTTTCACAGTGGCGTCGGACACAACAGCTCCCGACGGATCAGCCACCGTGCCGGTGATTGCGCCCAGTGTTTGCTGGGCGGATGCAATCTGCGTCAGACAAGCAAGCGCCGCGGCTACCACCAGAAGCGTGAGAATGCGGCCGACGAAAGGTAGCCTGCGGGGAGAAAGCAAAAAGCAAGAGCAAGAGAAAGAGTGGCGGCTAGCGGTCACAGTGCGTTCCTCCTGAATTGAACCGCCCGTTATAACACCCCGAATTAGGCATCTTCAAGGATTCCGCCCATGATTTTTTCGTGAACGTTTCTTCAAGTTTTGTAAAGAGAGGCGTGGGTGAAGGAGGCGCCACGTGCACCGCGCACGCACTCACGCCTGATTCGGATCGCGGCACGCTGACGACAGGGGCAAAGCTGGTCGTGCATAACGTGACGGCTCTAACCAGTGCGGCAATGGTGAGCGTGACGGCGAAAAAACTCGATGGCACGACGGCGATCCTGACGGCGACGCTTTCGACGCACACCATCAATGCCGCGACCAACCTCTCGGACACAACGCAACTCTGTACCGACGTGACGGTATTCTCGATCACGGCCGGTACGAGCGGCGATCAGTTCAAAATTGTTGCCAAGACCGACCGGTCCATCGCGTCGGCCTAACTCCCCTTCCGGCAACTCGCGAGCCCGTGTGTGGAGGCATGGGCTCGCGGTTTTTCAGTGGGCGATCGCAGTCTTGATATGTCCGTGGCAGTCTAGTATGGAGCGATCGTTGTCGTTTTCGCAGGCGGCAGCAGCCTCAGTCTTGCCCGACCGATTTGTCGCGCCGTTTTTGACTAGATCGTCCAGCACAACGTCGGCGGGATGGCCATTCGATTCGACCAGACATTCGCCATTCTGATCTTCAAAGGTCAGTTCTCCGACTTTCTCGTGAGAGAAAACCGGACCCAATGGCAACAGGAAGTCCTTGGCAAAGTTCGGGTGGGTACGGATATTCAACACGGGGCTTTTCGGATCGGGGCGTTCGGACCACCATTTGCGATGAGCGGCCATGATTTCGGCTTTGGCGATGGCCTTCTCGCAGTCCAGGCCGACGCTCTTGGCATCGCCGGCATAGGCGGAGGCGCATAGAACAACCATAATTACCAAGATGGACGACGTTAATCTCATCGGCGCCTCCTCTTCTCCTGTTACCACGGGTGTTTGGCATTTTCGGCGTCGGCGCGCTTCATTCTGTCGTCTAGATTCTTGCACTTTGCTTGATGCCGTTTATCAGTCGGGGTGACCATATGGCAGTGAAGATATAAACTTCCCGCGCCCGTTCCAAATCGAAGTTCTGCCAGTTCCGCAGTGGACGTCAACACGTCTTCATCGGTGACGCGCTTGAGATTCCTGACTGCCGTCTGCGCATCGACCGCATCGACCCGGACGGGCCGCAACTCGTTAGTCTCGGAATGTTGCCATCGCGGATACATGATAACCCCAAAGACAAAGCCCATGGCTAGCGTGAAAAGCGAGATGACGACCGTTAATTTCATGCGCGGCAAGATATCCGAAAATCAACCTGTCGGCAATGACCATGGAGGGCAGCGAATGAAAAGCGTAGAAGCGGCTCGCAGCGAGTCCGACATACTGCTCACGCAGATCGTCGTTAAGTTCGGCGACAAGGAATACATTTTCCCCGGTACTCCGCATGAATGCGGCAGCGGCCTGGGGCAAGGAATATTTCGAGCGAACGGCGGACGACGACAGTGTCGATGTCGCGCCTGACTTTGGAGATATGCTTGTAGATGTGAGCAGCGAACCGCCCGAGCAAAGTGGAAACGACAACAATCTACCTAATACTGGTAAGGACAAAATCGCGCGACTGGGACTCTGTTCCGATTGTCGCTTCATGCGACGGATCGAATCCGATCGCGGATCGATTTTCTATCTCTGCCGACGCTCCGCAACCGACACCAGTTTCCCCAAGTATCCGCGTCTGCCCGTTCTGCAATGCCGCGGCTACGAACAAAAAAAATAAAGACTGAGCTCTAGCCGATCCCCAACTCTTTCGCCAGTGCCTTCCACTTCGCATCGACCTGCGCTTTGGTTCTTGCGTCCATCAGGATTTCATCCGGCCACGGGCGCGTGAAACCCTCGGTCGCCCATTTTCGCGTCGCGTCAATTCCCATCCTCGATCCATAATTTGCGAGGCGCGAAGCGTGGTCGAGTGAGTCCACCGGGCCCAACATGAATTGAATGTCGCGCTCGGGATCGATGTGGTTCAAGACTTTCAGAGTTACGTCGCCGAGATCCTGCACGTCCACATCTTCGTCGACAACCACAATGCACTTGGTGAACATGGCCTGGCCCAGCGACCAGATCGCGTTCATCACTTTGCGAGCCTGTCCGGGATACGACTTCCGGATCGACACGATCATCAGGTTGTGGAACACGCCTTCCACCGGCAGGTTGATATCGACCAGTTCTGGAATCGTCAGTTTCATCAGCGGCAGGAAAATGCGCTCGACCGCTTTGCCCATATATGCGTCTTCCTGCGGTGGCTTGCCCACAATCGTCGTCGCGTAGATTGGATCTTTGCGATGTGTGACGCAGGAAACATGCAAAACCGGATAAAGGTCTTCGAGAGAATAGAAACCAGTGTGATCGCCAAACGGCCCTTCAGAGCGAAGTTCGTCCAGATGTACGTGGCCCTCGATGACGATCTCGCTCGATGCCGGTACTTCCAGGTCTACGGTTTCGCATTTGACCAGTTCAACCGGCGCTCCGCGTAGAAATCCGGCAATGAGATATTCCTCAATATCGGGCGGCGCAGGGACGATGGCAGAAAACGTTACTGCGGGATCCGTACCGATGGCCACCGCGACTTCCATTTTTCCCGAGGGCCGGTCTCCTTCGGCAAGAACAGAACCGCCGGACGACCGCGCCATGATGTCAACCGCGGCCGACTTGCCATCGACTGCTGCGCGCATCCGTTCGCGAGCGTGTTCCGCCGCGACCTTCTGTCTCTGCCAATGCATTCCAGTCGTGCGCTCGTCGTATACCTGCATGCGGTACATACCAAGGTTGCGCTTGCCGGATCTTGGATCGCGCGTAGTCACGCAAGGCAGCGTGATAAAGCGTCCCGCATCTTTGGGCCAACATTGCAGCACAGGGAAGTCGAGGAGCGAGAAATCATCCCGCTTGACCACTTCCTTACATGGTCCGGTGGAAACCGTCTTGGGGAAGAACTTGCCCATGTCCGCGAGCATGGGCAGCATCTTGATTTTGTCGAGGAAGCCCTGCGGGGTTTTGACATCCATGAAGAGACGGATGCGATCCGCAATTTCGTCGAATGAATTCACTCCGAGAGCAAGTTTCATGCGCGCTTCGGAGCCAAATTGATTAATGAGCAACTGGGACCCGGGATGGCCTTTGACGTTCTGAAACAGCAGAGCCGGACCGCCGCGTGCGCCCTTCGCGTCGCGGCTCTTCGAAACGCGGTCTGTGATTTCGGCAATTTCGAGAATGGGATCGGCTTCAGTCCGAATGCGCTTCAGTTCACCCGCGCGTTCGAGCGCAGCGATCCACTGGCGTAGGTCGTCGAAGGGCAATGTGTCCTCTCTCAGATGACGGACGATTATAAGGGATCGCACCTCGAACCTCGCCACAGACATGCCCACGGATGTACTCGCGTTTCCGTCCGAAGCGGTGAGTTGGAGTAAACTCGGTGGTTCGGGAAAACGGTTTCCGGAAGCTGAATGCCGGATGGACGATCCCGCATTCTAGAAGACTTATGTCACTCCTCTGGCTGCGCTTTGCGTTGGCGTGCTACCTGATCGGGCTGATCTACGCCTTCGTGGCGCTTAGCCGTACCAGTGACCTTTTCAGCCGCATTGCTTTTCATGCCGCCAGCCTGGGCATGGTCTTCCACTTCGTTTCGCTGGTGGAACTATTTCTCTCCGGGCAAGTCGTCTGGGGCTCGGTGCACAACGGAGAATCGCTGCTGGCTTTCTTGTCGATGACGTTCTTCATGGTCATCTACGCCATTTATCACACCACGTCGCCCGGCGTGGTGGTTTTTCCTGTTGTGTTTTTCCTCACATTGGTTGCAGCTTTGGACCAGCAACCCGTCTTGCTGACCTCATTCGTTTCGCATAAAGGATGGCTGGTCGCCCACATTATCCTGATCTTTACCGGATACGCCGCCCTCGTCCTCAGCTTCGGGGCCAGCCTGCTCTATCTGGTGCAGGAGCGCCGCCTGAAGTCGAAAAAGCCTGCTAACCTGATTTCTTTTCTGCCCGCCCTCGAAGTGATCGACCAGATCGGCTATCGCTCTCTGCTGCTCGGCTTTCCTTTCATGACGCTGGGTTTGCTGACCGGCACGATCCTGGCGGCAACTACTTATGGTCACGTCGATTTTCTTGATCCCGTGTTTCTCTTGTCGCTCCTGATGTGGGCGGTTTACATGCTTATGGTGTTCACCCGCTGGAACTCAGGATGGCGCGGCCGCCGCGCCGCAGTGCTGGCTACGTGCGCTTTCGTCGCAGCCGTAGTGGCCTGGGCGGCGAACTACTTCTCTACCATTCATAGGTTTGCCGCCTCATGAGATTCCAGCTCATCGGCGTAAATCACAAGAGCGCCCCGCTCGATGTGCGCGAACGCCTGGCGATCCCTGAATCGCGCCTGCCCGATACCTGCCGCGATCTCACCGCCCATCCCGGAATTGAAGAAGGCATGGTGATCTCCACCTGCAACCGAGTCGAACTGGTAACCCATACGGTGAATGGCCACGCAGATCTGCGTGGATTTCTGCACAGCCAATTTCAATTGAAGCCCGAGGAACTCGACCCGCACCTCTATGAATTCCGCGAGACCGATGCCGTGCGCCACATCTTTCGTGTGGCGTCGAGCCTGGATTCGATGGTCGTGGGCGAGGCGCAGATTCTCGGCCAGGTGAAAGAGGCCTATGCCACCGCTCGCGCCGTCGGCACTGTCCACGGACAACTGGATCAGCTCTTTAGCCGCGCCTTCGCTGTCGCCAAGCGCGTGCGTACTGAAACCGAAGTGGGTTCATCTTCCGTCTCAATCGCTTCGGTCGCGGTCGAACTGGCCAAGAAAATCTTCGGCACGTTGGAAGGCAAGACTGTCTTCGTCGTCGGCGCCGGAAAGATGAGCGAACTGGCCGCACGCCACCTGATGGCCCACGGCTGCGCTTCCATTTTCGTTTCGAACCGTACCTACGACCGCGCCGTCGGCTTGGCGCACAAGTTCAACGGACAGGCCATCAAGTTCGACGACTTGTATGACTCTTGCGACCGCGCGGACATCGTTATCACGTCGACCGGGTCTCCGCACGCGATTTTTCGCCGCGAACACGGGGAGCAGTTCCTTTCACGCCGCAAGAATCGTCCCATGTTTTTCATCGACATCGCTGTGCCCCGCGACGTGGCGCCCGACATGGCGAAGCTCGACGGCATCTTCACCTACGATATCGACGACCTGCAGCAAGCGGTTTCGAGCCATGTCGCCGACCGCCGCAAAGAAGCTGAGCGCGCCGAAGCCATCATCGCCAGCGAAGTAGAAAACTTCAAGAACCGCTTCGAAGCTCGCTTCCATACGCTCGATGTCGTTCCAACCATCGTCAGCCTGCAGGATCATCTGGAAACCATCCGTCAGGCGGAGATCGATCGCGTACGCGGGCGCCTGGGGAAGCTGAGCCCCGAGCAGGAAGTAGCGGTCGAAGCCCTGACCCGCGGCATCATCAACAAAGTCATGCACACCCCGATCACCACGTTGAAGACGGCAGCGAAAGAATCCGAAGTGACGACGATCGTTGACGTAGTAAGACGTCTATTCAACCTGCAAGCCGTCGAGAAAAAATCTCATCAAAAGACAAACTCAGACGACCTGTCATCCTGAGGTGTGCGCTTTTTGCGCGCCGAAGGATCTATGCAACTTGCCGGCTGTGCCTCACCGCCGATAAATTGCATAGATCCTTCGGACCGCAAACACCGCGGCCCTCAGGATGACAGGCTTTTCATCTATCGCTAGCCTTTCAATTGCATGACCGTCAGCAGACTTCGCATCGGTTCCCGCGGCTCTCAACTCGCGCTCTGGCAGGCCAATCACATTGCTGCAATCTTGCACGCCCGCGGCCACGAGGTTGAAATCGAGATTATCCATACCACCGGGGACAAAATCACCGATGTCCCCCTGGCCAAGGTCGGAACCAAGGGGATGTTCACCAAGGAGATCGAAGAAGCGCTCGCCGCCGGAAGCATCGACCTGGCGGTGCATTCGCTGAAGGACCTGCCCACCGAACTTCCCGCGGGATTCGAAATCGCCGCCATTCCGACGCGAGAGGATGCACGCGATGCGTTCTGCTCCCGTCACTACGCAAAAATCGAAGACTTGCCGCCAGGCGCGCGCGTGGGTACCTCCAGCCTGCGCCGGCAGGCGCAATTGAAAGCCATCCGCTCCGATCTCGAGACGCACGCTCTGCGTGGTAACGTCGATACGCGTTTACGCAAACTGGAGCAGGGCGAATACGACGCAATTATTCTCGCCGCGGCAGGTCTGAAGCGTCTGGGCAAGACTGAACTGATCCGGCAAATGATGCCGGTCGAACTCATGTGCCCGGCCGCGGGTCAGGGAGCGCTTGCCATCGAAATCCGTGCCGGCGATTCCGCCGTTCGGAAACATCTGGAATTTCTCGACGATCCAAATGCCCGCGCCGCCACGACCTGCGAGCGCGCGCTCTTGAATCGAATGGGCGGAGGTTGCCAGGTTCCCATCGGCGCCTACGCAGAGGTTTGTGGCCGCGGATTTCATCTGGAGTCCATCGTCGCCGATCCCGACGGCTCCCAATTTTTCCGTGACTCGCGCGACGGAGACGATCCCGAGAGGCTTGGCCATGATGCCGGTGCAGCACTCCTCAAACAAGGTGGCGACAAGATTCTGCAAGCGGTCTACAGTCGCGGCCTCGTCGCTCCGCCGCAACCGTAGTCGTACCCAGCCGCGGAGCGGCAAACGAATACAGCCCACGCCGTAGGGCGCGGGTGCAGTAAGCTAAGTGTCAGCCAAGCCCGATGAGGCGGAAGAAACGAATCCATGTACGTCCCTGAACATTTCCGCGTGCGCGATCATGCCGATGCCGTCGCCTTCATGCGCGCGAATCCTTTTGTCGTGCTGGTTTCCGCCGCGGATGACGGCGAGCCTTTCGCGAGTCACATTCCTGTGGTCATTCACGAAATCGACGACAAGCTCATCGTGCGCGGACACTTTGCCAAAGCTAACCCGCATTGGCGCTACCTGGAGCAGAATCCCCAGTGCCTGACGATTTTTCACGGCCCGCACTCGTACATCTCGCCCACTTTGTATACGAATCGCGAAAGCGTCCCTACATGGAACTATGGAGCTGTGCATGTCTACGGAAATGCGCGCGTCTTCGCCACGCCCGACGCGATGCTTGGCGTTCTCCACGACTTGATGGGCATCTTCGAACCCTCTTACGCGGGACAGTGGGCGTCGCTTAACCAGGAATACAGGGAGCGCATGCTCACCCACATCGTCGGATTCGAAATCACTACGACCAGGCTGGAGGCCAAGTTCAAGCTGGGCCAGAACCGAAGCCGAGAAGACCAGGCGAACATGATCGCAGCGCTCGGCAAAGCCGAAGACACAACAGTTTCCGGTGTGGCTCAAATGATGCGCGATCAAGGTTTGGGTGTAGACAAAAAGAAAGACGACTAACAGCTATGCAGGGCGGACCCCCTGAGCGAAGACGAAGGAGTTCCTGTCCGCCCAACTCCAGCATGAGCCATAAACCCAATTCATCGCGGGTCCTAAAGGGAGTGCGAGTGCTGGTCGGGCGCGCCCGCCATCAAGCCAGCGCGCTCTCCGCGGAACTTAGCAAACTGGGTGCTGAGGTTCTCGCGATCCCGTTTATCGAAATCCGTAAGCCGCGTTCATTCCGCCCGCTGGATTCCGCTCTCAGAAATCTTGCAAGCTACGACTGGCTGATTCTCACCAGCGTCAACGGCGTCGAAGCCATGTGGGAGCGACTGGAGAAGCTAAAGATTTCCAGGAAGTTCGCGCCCCGCAACTCCGCACCGGCTCGAGACATGACGCGGCAAGAGCACGACTTCGGTTCTGAGCCTGGCCTGAGCAAGCGGAGCGCGCAGAAGGATGCCGTCACGGCCGAAAAAAGAATCACAGCTTCAGTCGCTGATGGCCCACGCCTGAGAATCGCGGCCATCGGTCCCGCCACAAAAGCCGCTATCGAGCAACACGGGATAAAAGTCGATATCGTCCCGGAAGAATACGTCGCCGAGTCCGTTGTGCGCAGCCTGAAGAATAAAGTGAAAGGGAAGCGTGTGCTTGTGGTGCGCGCCAAAGTTGCTCGCGATGTGATTCCGCGCGACCTGCGCCGCGCAGGGGCCCATGTCGACGTGGTCGAGGCCTACGAAACCGTTGTGCCGCGCTCATCCCGTGCCCGTCTGCGGGCGGCATTCAAGAATCCGCGGCGGCGTCCGCATGTGATCACGTTCACCAGTTCATCCATGGTTCGCAATTTCGTCACATTGCTCGATGGAGGCAAGCCGGCTCGGCGTGGAAAGCGAACTGATGAAATAAAATTTGCTTCGATCGGGCCAGTCACCTCGGCGACTCTTCGCGAGGAGGGATTGGCCATTCACGTAGAAGCTAAAAAGTTCACCATCCCAGGACTGGTCCGCGCGATTGCGGATGCCGCAGCGCTTCCTCGAGGCAAAGGAAAATAGCCTCGCTCGGTTGCGGCTCTGTCTGAATTTCTCTGTGCACCAGCTATAGGCCTTTGCGCCCGCATAACAGAATCAACGAGTTAGAGCTAAGTTGTTGAATCTAAGGCACCGCAACGTCAGGCGCGGTCGATGTAATCGCAGTCGTGATCCTTCACCAAGGTGCCCTTTCCCGATCCGGGCATGGCCCAGGATCGACGATCGGGTCAGCCCTGGACCGGGAAGACGTTCGTGCGACGCGCGGAGCTAGAATCGGCTGCTACGAAATGAGCTTCGTGTGAAATCAACGGGTTAGCCGCAAGCCGTTGAGAACGCTGGAAGAGGAAAATCTCGAAGGGATTGAGCGCCCTTCAGGTTTTGCTCTTCTTCGCGATCTTTGCGGATTTTCTTGGCGTTCTTCGCGGTTACAGGCTCTTTCAAAAGGTCACAACCGCAAAGCACGCGAAGCAAATCCGCGAAGGTCGCGAGAGAAACTTAAAGAAGAAAAACAAAACCCAGAGGAACGCTACTCGGTTAGCGTGCAACTGCAATCTGCTGGGACGACGTGGGCCAGCAGGAAATCCGCCACGCGCTTGTAGGCGTCGATCTGATTTTCTACTCGCGCGAATCCGTGGCCTTCGTTTTCGTAGACTTTGGAATCGACCGTGCCGCCGCGCTTCTTAATAGCATCGACGACTTGCTGCGTCTCTGACTTGGGGCATCGCGGATCATGCCCTCCCGCCAGCAGCAAGAGCGGAGCCTTAATCTTGTCGATGAAGTTGATCGGCGAACGATCTTCATAGAGCGCCTTGTTCTTGACGACATCGCCCATCGTGGCAAGATCACTCTGCTGCAGAACGGGGTCTTCGTTTTCAATCTCGGTGAACCAGTTCACGAACGGGACAATCGGCACCCCAGCTGCCCAAACGTCGGGAGCTTTCGTCACCGCCATCATGCTCAAGTATCCGCCATAACTTCCGCCCATGACCGCGATCTTCTTGGGATCGAGATGTCCGGTCTGCTTGATCCAGTCGACTCCGGCCAGCACGTCCTGCAAATCGCCGCCGCCCATGTCGAACAGGTTGGCCTGCTGAAACTCTTTGCCGTATCCGGTTGACCCGCGATAGTTGGGCGCGAGCACCATGTATCCCTGATTCGCCGCGTACTGGATGAAGCGGTTGAACGAGTTCATGGTCTGCGACGTCGGCCCGCCATGGATGTAAACGATCGCCGCGTTCTGTTCATTGCGCGCCATGTTGAATGGAACGTAGAGAAATGCGGAGATCGTCCACTTGCCATCGCGGCTGGGATAGTGCACCAGATAGGGCTCGACCATGTCTTCGGACCGAACTCCCCCGATCAGCGAATGCGTAATCTGCTGCGCCTTGCCCGTTGCCAGGTGATAGACCCAGAGGTCGCCAGGGGCCGTCGGACCGTTGTGCATGTAGAGCAGCCGCGACCCGTCTTTGCTGAACGCCGACTGCCCCCCCACCGGTTCGTTCACGCCTTTGGGAATAGCCAGCGCCGTGGATTTTCCAGTCGCGAGGTCGTGCAGGTAAATGTCTTCGTTGCCGTCAACGTCCGCGCCGAATATGAGGTTCTTGCCATCTGGCGAAAATTCATGCGCGCGGATTTCCCACTTGTCCTTCGTGACCCACGTGATTTTCTTGCTCGCAATGTCCAGCAGGCCGACGTTGTCGTAGCCGTTGGCAGCGTTCGACGTAAATAGAATCCGCTTGCCGTCTGATGAAATGTCATTTGCCGTGAAGCGCTGCTCGCCGTCATGCGGCGTCAGCAGTGCGCTTTGGCCTGTGGACACGTCGGCGATGAAAATATTCGAGTCCGTGCCTTTCGCGTGTTCCTGCGTATAGACAATGGATTTGCCGTCCTTCGACCAAATCGGCCCCGAGTTGCTCTTGTCCTGCGGCGTGTTCGTCGTAACATGCTTCAACTCGCGCATGACGGTGTCGTAGACATCAATCTCGTACGCCGCGGAAGTCTTGGGCTTCACTTCATAGGCGAGATAGCGTCCGTCCGGCGACCACGTGGGATTCAGTTCGGCGATCTCGCGGGTCTGCGTCAGGTTCACGACTTTGCCGGTTTTCGGCGAGACCAGAAAAATGTCCCACTGCTCGTCGCCGTCGAAGTCGGACTGGTAGGCGATCCATTTGCCGTCGGGCGACCAGGCGGGCGCGGTCTGGCGCTGGTCGCTGACCGTGAGTTGTACGGGCCATCCGCCTTCGGCGGGGACGAGCCACAGATTATTTCGTCCGCTCAGGTTCGAGATGAACGCAATGCTCTTGCCGTCGGGCGACCACGTCGCGCGGCCCACTTGGCGGGTCATGTAGAGCTTCTCGATAGTCAGGCTTCGCGGTTCGACCTGCGCGTTGGGCTTGGAGGCGATCTGTTTGGGATCGGTGATGGCTTGCGGAGCGGGGAGAGTCTGGGCAGGCGCAGTTTCAGCCACAATTGTGCTCATGAGTACGACAATAGCAAAGAGTAAAAGGGAACGCATGGGAGTCGGGGCCTCACGAGGGAATGAACGAAAAGTCTATCAGAGTGCGTAGGTGCGCTCGCGGGCTAGAAAATTGCATAGGTCCTTCGCTTCGCGAAGGATGACAAAACTGCCATGTTTTTACGCTTTCGCGCCCGGATGCATTTCCACGGTGCTCCAGGTCTTGTCGGCGGCGTGGCACAGGTTCTCCAGGGGACAAGCGACACATTTGGGTTTGCGGGCGACACAGAGACTGCGGCCGTGCCAGATGATCTGGTGGGAAAACAGAATCCATTTCTCGCGCGGAATGACCTTCATCAAATCCTGTTCGATCTTCTGCGGATCGTTCTGTGTGGTGAGTTCGAGCCGCCGCGAGATTCGGTGTACGTGAGTGTCCACGACCACTCCGACAGCTTTCTTGAACCACGAACCCAGCACGACGTTTGCGGTCTTGCGCGCCACGCCGGGCAGTGTCAGCAACTGATCCATCTCGTCGGGCACTTGTCCGCCGAAATCGGCGACTATCTTTTTTGCCGCGCCCACGACCGATTTTGATTTGTTGCGAAAGAATCCCGTTGAACGCACGTCCGGCTGCAGTTGTTCGGGAGTCAGAGCGGCGAAGGCTTCGACGGTTGGATACTTGCGGAAAAGCTCCGGCGTTACGCGGTTGACGTTCACATCGGTCGATTGCGCGGAAAGTATTGTGGCCACCAGAAGCTCCCATGCGCTCTTGTGCGTGAGGGCACACTTCACATCGGGATAGAGGCGGTCTAGCCGTTTCAGGATTTCGGCGACGCGCTCGGGAGCGACAGGATTGTAGCCCTTGATCTTCGGAGGGGGACCCGGCGCGGCCTGGGCCTTCGGATTCTGGCGCCCCTTGGGAGCCGGGCGGGCGAATGCGCCCTTCCTTACACGAGTATTTTTGCTGCCCGCAGATTGCGCCACACGGACCTTATCTTGACGTCCGGTGCGGGCGGGCTGGCGCGGGACGGAGCCCCGAGGCATGAAGAAATCCTTTCTCGATCGCTACCTTTTCGCTGCCACCGGCAGCAAGTCATCATAGCAATTGCAGATTGCCGGTTGCTAATCCCCCGATCCGCAAATCGAAAATCGCCCGGGTACGCCCTGTCCCTTGGTAACCTCCGGGGCAATTGACGCAGGTTCGTGCCCCCGGTAGTCTGAAATCAATCTTGCAATCAGGAAAAACTCCGTGGCAGTCAATTTGATCCAGCTTGGGCAGGTGTGGCGCAGCGATTCCGACGGCCAGGATTACCTCGTCACCAAGGTTTACAGCGAAGTTTTCAGCCAGTTCGCCATGCTGCGTCCGGCCGGCATTACCGCCCCAGACGCGCCTACGGTGCGAGTGAAAGTCAGCAAGAGTCCCGAGGGCGCAACGCTCCCGGGCTACGCATTCACCCAGGACGGCTCTTTCTAAGCACGCCCTAAGGCACGGCCCCCCAGAGACGACGCGAACCTCGCGCCGTTAATTTCCGATAGACTGATTCGCAAGTCCAATTCCTAAGTTCTCCACTCAAGAGAATGCGTGCTTACTGAGAACTGAAAACCGAGAACTGGGAACCATACTGAATGACTGAAAAACTGCTCACCCTGATCTTTCTCTTCATCAAGTCAGTGATCGCCGTGACCGGTTACGGCGGGATCGCGCTGCTGATGGCGATCGAGTCGGCGTGCATTCCTTTGCCGTCGGAACTGATCATGCCCTTCGGCGGCTACCTGGTTTTCGAAGGCACATTCAAACTTCTCTGGGTCGCGACCGCCGGGGCAATCGGGTGCAACCTGGGTTCGCTCGTCGCCTACGAGATCGGATGCTACGGCGGCCGCCCGCTGGTCGAGCGCTACGGCCACTGGATTCTAATGACGCATCGCGAACTCGACTGGGCCGACCGCTTCTTCGCGCGCTGGGGATATCTCGCCGTATTCATCGCCCGCCTGCTGCCAGTGATTCGCACCTTCATCGCGCTGCCAGCAGGTATCGCGCGCATGCCGCGCGGCCGGTTCCACATCTACACATTTCTCGGATCCTGGCCGTGGTGCCTCGCGCTGGCGTATTTCGGCATGAAGCTGGGTGAGCACTGGCGCGACCTGGGAAAATATTTCCACAAGTTCGACGCGGTGATCGGAGTCGTGCTCGCAGCCGGCGTTGTTTACTTTGTTTGGAGTCACTGGCAAAACCGGATCGCTCGCCAGCCGTCGATAAGCAAGTAAGGCAGAGTCACGATGGCCTCGCGAGCTGCGACGCTACGATTTGCCATCTTCCTTCGCGTTTCATAACTACATCTGCGTAAACGTAGCGAACAGGGAAGCGCTTGCCATCCTGCTCGACTTCATCGTCTTCAGAGCCGTGAACGACGGCCACATTCTCCATCAGCAGTCGAATCTGGCGTCCGGTCGAAGTCATAGAAACGTAGCGAATCTTTCCCGAGACCAGCTTGCTGATTACATCCTGCTTGGTGGACGCCTTGCCGAAATCGTCATATTGCACGTAGTCGTCGGCAAAGATGCGATCGAGCAGGACGGGATCCGCAGCGATCAGAGCCCGGTCGCCGTCTTCAAACAGTTTCAGAATTTCCTGTTCGTCGGTCGTCAATGCGTCCTTGTAGAGACGTTTCTTTTTGCTAGTGTACGACGGGCTACGCCGAGGGCGGCAGCACTCTAGCTGTCGGCGAAAAGCAGGTTCCTCACCGGGCTTCGCCCGATTCGGAATGACAAACTTCCATGGAACTAATGTAATTCGAGGGCGATGCGCGACTTTGCGAAAAGATGTTAAACCTTCGTCACAATCGCCACGGAAATCCTCTATCGCCGTCATCGAAATTTGGAATTAGACAGCAAGCCAAGTGATTCGCTAGGGTGGCGTATGGATCACTTAATAGCTGTCGAGGACTCACACATCGATGTACTTCATGAGATTGGCGCCCGCATGGGAACGGGCGAGGGATTTCACGACGTGCTTACCCGCGTGGTTGAATTTGCCTCTGCCTTGGTGAAATGCGATTCCTGCCTGGTCTACATTCTCGAAGGCGATGAACTGGTCTTGCGCGCTTCGAAAAACCCGCATCCGGAAGCCGTCGATCGCTTGAAAATCCGCGTAGGGCAGGGCATTACGGGATGGGTGGCTGAGCACCGCGAGCCAGTCGCGATCCCTGAAAAGGCGGGACACGATCCGCGCTTCCAGTTCTTCCACGAGTTGCCGGAAGATAGTTACGAGGCGTTTCTGTCCGTGCCTTTGATGTGTCGCGGTCGTGTCGTAGGCGTCATCAACCTGCAACATCGGCAGCATCACGTATATCGCAGCCGCGAGATTCGCATGATCTCTGCCGTCGGATTTCTGATGGGTGCCGAAATCGAACTGGCGCGTCTCGAAGTGGCCAACTCAAGCCTGGCCGATCAACTGCAGACCCGCAAGGTTGTCGAGCGGGCGAAAGGCATTTTGCAGCGCGATCTGGGACTGAACGAAGAGCAAGCCTATCTGACCCTGCAGCGCCAGAGCCGGCAAAAGCGGAAGCCGATGAAAGCGATCGCCGAGGCCATCGTGTTGAGCGATGAAGTCAAGAACGACTCGCCACGGCCGTCATAGCGTGAATCAGAGTGAAGGCCCGTGGGGGCGGATACCGGTTCGGTATCCGCCCTAAGCTTTTCAAAATAACTACCGTGAAACTAACGTTCCTGCTGTGTTTGCAGCCTTGGCCAGTTTCTCCAGGGTTGACGCCGGTGCAGTGAAGTGCAGCGTCATGCCGAACTCGGGCAACTTCATGGCGCTCACGTATCTGCCTCCAGCTATGCTCTCCAGCACGAGCAGGTTTGCGCCGGACATCTTGGACTCTTCGGCATCGTGCACCAGGAACAAGAACCCGGTCGGCGCACCGCTGAGCTTGCTCAGAGTCAAGACGGTCGCCACACCATCCCACTCGTACTTAAATCCGTAGTGTCCCGCGGGCACGACGGAGTTCTGCCAGAGTACGTCGTGAGTGAGGGTAAACGTTCCCTTCGCCGGTGCCTGTGCCGAAGCCAGGCTAGGTAACAGGTTCAGGGTGGTGAACGCCAGCAAACCGGCGTAGATGTATTTGCGCATGGAAGTCATGAAATCTCCTGTTCTGCCCTCGACAACAGGGCAAGTCTGACGAGCACGCTCCCCGCAAAGGTGCAGGCGGCATGGGCTCAGATTTGTGTGGAGATCAACGAGGTCGGAGATTTGCGGTGAACGCCTACACGGACGGCACGCAAACAGCTGCTTCAAAAATCCGGCTGCAGAGCTGGTTTTCGAAGTAAGTTCACTATGCAACGAGAGTGGTGCAGCGGTCCAACGCAAAAAATTTATGGGGGTGATTCGTGCGAGGGCGCGACTCCAGTGAGGTTACCCGCAGGGTCCAAGGTGACCACTCACCGTTCGCTGTAGACCATTGGGTCGAAAAGCCCCCCTTCAGGCGGGCCCATTTGCCGCACCCTGAATCTTTGTGAGATTATCTAGCTGGTGGCGGTGGCAGGCCACCGTCACCACGAAAGGACATCATGTATCAGAAGAAACCGGGAGCGTTCATGGCCGATTGGTGGGATGCGGACGGCCGCCGTCATCGCAAGCAATTCGCAAACGCCGCAGCAGCGCGCGAGCATGAGCACCGCGAGACTGCTCTGGCCCATGCGGAACGCGCCAGCCGCGAGATGAAGCTGGCGGCTCGAACCAGCAGCGTGAAACGTCCGCGGTCGAAGTCTGATAGCGGCACCATTGAGCCTGCCAAGGGCAAGCTGGGGATCATGATCCCTGGCATGGGCGCGGTGGCAACAACGTTCGTCGCGGGGGTCGAAGCCATCCGGAAAGGACTGGCCAAGCCCATCGGATCACTTACCCAAATGGGTACAGTTCGCCTCGGGAAGCGCACCGAAGGCCGTTCGCCCAAGGTCAAGGAATTCGTCCCGCTTGCCGGACTCGACGACCTGGTCTTCACCGGCTGGGACATCTTCGAAGACAACATGTACGAGGCGGCGACCAACGCCGGAGTGCTCGACTATCGCCTGCTCGAACAACTGAAGCCGTTTCTGTCGTCTATTAAGCCGCGGCCGGCTGTATTCGATCACAACTACGTGAAAAAGATCGACGGGCCCAACGTGAAGAAGGGCAAGACGAAAATGGCCCTGGCGGAGCAGGTACGCGACGACATTCGCGAGTTCAGGAAGACCAGCGGGGCCAGCCGCCTGGTGACCATGTGGTGCGGTTCGACGGAATCTTTCATCGAGCCCACGGCAGCCCACCAGTCAGTGAAGTCGTTTGAGAAAGCGCTGCGCGAGAATGACGAAATGATCGCACCCTCAATGATCTATGCCTACGCATCGCTGATGGAGGGCGTGCCCTTTGCGAACGGCGCTCCGAATTTGACCGTCGATCTGCCGGTCATGCTCGAACTTTCGCGCAAGAACGAAGCGCCCATTTGCGGCAAGGATTTCAAGACGGGCCAGACGCTGATCAAGAGTGTGCTCGCGCCCGCATTCAAGGCGCGGCTGCTGGGTCTGAGTGGATGGTATTCCACGAACATTCTGGGCAACCGCGACGGGGAAGTGCTCGACGATCCCGGATCATTCAAGACGAAAGAAGAATCGAAGCTCGGAGTGCTGGAACACATTCTGCAGCCCGGTTTGTATCCCGAACTTTACGGCAACATGTACCACAAGGTTCGCATTAACTATTATCCACCGCGCGGTGATAATAAAGAGGGATGGGACAACATCGATATCTTCGGATGGCTGGGCTATCCCATGCAGATCAAAGTCGATTTCCTGTGCCGCGATTCAATCCTTGCGGCGCCGATCGTGCTCGATCTTGTGCTCTTCCTCGACCTGGCGCAACGCAGTTCGCAGTTGCGCGGCCTGGGAGTTCAGGAATGGTTAAGCTTTTACTTTAAGTCTCCGATGACCGCGCCCGGGCTGTATCCGGAGCACGATCTGTTCATCCAGTCGATGAAGCTGAAAAACACGCTGCGGCACTTGAAGGGGGAAGACCTGATCACGCATTTGGGGCTGGAGTATTACGACTGAGCAGGACTTTTTGCGACGTGCATTGGCTAGCGGCCGCGGGGATCTAAGATTGATGGAGCGGATGTCGAATCCGAGGTATTCGAATTTTCGTCTCCGAAGAGAAAGGCGTCGGCGTATTCCGTCGGTGTGTGCGGTTCATCCGGCGCTTTACTCTTTACATCCACCGCGTGCCAAATACCTTTCAGGATCTTGACCAGCAGCCGAGAAAGTAGATCAACGAGAGCCATTGTCCGATTGAGCTTATACGACCTCAACTCATTTCCAGCAAATCACCAAACCGTCTTAAGAAGTGGACTCCTGCGGATATTCTCGTCGCGTGTGATCAGCGTCAGCCCTTCGGCACGCGCCGTGGCTCCGATCAGGCGGTCGGCGGGATCGCCAGGGTAGTCGTCAGGAAACTGGTTCGCTAACGTTGCAATCTCGGCGGTGATGGGCTTAATGGTCACGCCCTCTGTCAACAGCGTCACTGATGCTTCAACGGTTCCGTATGCCTGGATCCGTCCCCGCGTCACCAACCCAGCGAGTTCCCAAAGCGTGATTGCAGAGATCGCAAGCCCACTGTGGCGGCGCGACTTTTCGATCTCCCTGATTGCGGCGCGGGATAGCCGCCTGGAATCGGCGAGCGCCCACACTAAGACATGGGTATCGAGCACGATCATCGCAAAATCTTCCATGCTTCGAGCGGTTCGACGGGAGACTCGATATCGCCGACGATGCGTACGATACCTTCGAGCCGGCCGATAAAATCAGGACCGACATCATCTGCAGGTACCAGCTTGGCGACCGCCTTTCCGCGTTTGGTGATCACGACCGGCTCGCGGGTGTTATGCACGTCGTTCATCAGCGTGAGGCAACGGGCCTTGAATTCTCCTGCCGGAATCGTCTTCATGTCTATCTCCCCACGTACATGGTCATTGTAACATGGTCATCTGAATGACTACCCGATCTTCGTCTCCCATTGTAGGCATCAAACTTTTCCAGAAATCGGTCAATGTCTCGAACGTTGTATCCCACGGCAGGACGTTCCCAACAGGGGCTTCAGCCCGTAGCTCGATTTTGACCTCACCGGGGAGACTGCGGACTGGCGTCGGACTCCGTCTGGATACTGGTAACAAGGGGTTAACCCCTGCTTTTGGAGCAGTGTCCCGGCAGTCCTATCGTCCCGAGGGCCGCTGTTACCACAAGTCTCGCCAGACAGACCCCGAACGGGGGAAGGTCGGGAATTTAAAGATTGGTTGCCAAGGGCTTTGGGATAACCCCAACCCCGGTTCCCCACGTCTAACCGATAGGACGAAAGTTCGGCGACCCTGCGCGCGAGCCGGGCGTATAATCACGCATAAGGAGTACCCGATGAAACCCCATTCGAGACTTACATGGCTGGCAAGCGCGCTGGCATTGGCGGCGTTCAGCGCAGGCCCCGCGATGCTGGCACAGGTTTCAGATCAAGATAAAGATCAGCCGAAATCCGGAGATGTGCAGAATGCGCCCGCGCAAAAGCCTGCTGCTCTGCCGACAGCGGACGATAGCGAGATCAAGCATGACGGCGGCAAGACTGACGTTGATGCTGTAGGGAACAGAAACGTGGGGTGCGGACGCGGTGTAGGAAACTGGTACACCGTGGAAGGCCAGGTCGCGCGGGGCCGCGGTTACGCCCAGCAGATCGAGGCGCAAATCAAGCTGGTCAACGATCCTGTGGTCACCGAATACGTGAACCGAATCGGCCAGAACCTGGTGCGCAATTCCGACGCGCAGGTTCCGTTCACTATCAAAGTCATCGACTCCGACGTAGTTAATGCCATGGCGCTGCCGGGCGGATTTTTCTACGTAAATTCCGGTCTGATTCTCGCGGCGGACGAAGAAGCGGAGATGGCCGGCGTGATGGCGCACGAGATTGCGCACGTCGCAGCCTGCCACTACGGCCGTGAAATGACGCGGATGAATTTGCTGCAAATGGCCTCGCTACCCGCCATCTTCATGGGCGGCGCGCTGGGCTACGGAATCTACGAAGGCATGGGCCTTGGCATTCCGCTGACCTTCCTCCACTTCTCGCGCGGCTTCGAAGCCGAAGCCGACTATCTCGGTATCGAGTACATGTATCGCGCCGGATACGATCCGTCGGCGTTCGTGTCGTTCTTCGAAAAGATTCAGGCCATGGAGAAGAAGAAGCCGGGAACGCTATCAAAAGCCTTCGATACGCACCCGCAGACTCCAGATCGCATTGAGAAATCGCAGGATGAAATTCGCAAGATTCTTCCCGCGAAGCAGCAATATGTCGTGACCACGTCGGAATTCGATGAAGTCAAGGCGCGACTGGCGGCGATCGAGAACAAGCACAAGATCCTCGACGAGAAAGATTCGAATAAGCCCAGCTTGCGCCGGACGTCGAATTCGAGCGACACCTCGACCGACAGCAAGCCTGATGACGATCGTCCGACGCTGAAGCGCCGCGATGACTCAAACTAGGGTGGTTTAGAGACAGCCGCCTCGGCTGTCAGATGTTGATTTTTGGTTCCTGAACAACGAACCGGCGGACGCAACCGCCGGTTTCGCTTTTTCCAGGAGGGCCCGGAGGCCCCGTCCGGGGAGGCAGCGCCACGGCAGTTGTGATGAGAACCAGGCGGACGACGGACCGACTCGGCGAATCTGCGGCCCGGCGTTACCGGTCGATTATGCGGCGTGCTTGGCGAGCGCGGCCAGATGCTCGCGATGATCCTCGATCGAGGTGACGACCTTCATTTCCTGCCAGTCGTAGGGAAGCTCTCTGCCGCAATCGAGGCAGGCGACATAGGTCCCGGTCAAGGCAGCGGCCTGAGGGCGCGACCTGGCCCCGCGAATGGTCACCGGAAAACTGTAATGAGAATGCTTGCAGCCAAATACCGCTTCATACAATTTTGCGATCACATCTACCTCCCACGCTCGAGCGGGTTCGCGCGAGCCCCTGTGGATACCAATACCTGATACTAAGCGTTCAGAAGCCCCTGGGAATGGTGCGGCGCCGCATCAGGATGACCTGAATGTCGGGGCACTCGATTTGTTAGATTCAGGAACGAAGCAAAGAGTTTCGTATTTTGTACGGGGGCAGGGTCGTCCCCAGGCCCGTTTTGAACCTCTTGGATTGTTCTTCCTCTTCCAGCTGGCTCTCTCTCGTATAAAATCGTCAATACCTGCCAGCAGCCTTGCAAGTAGTCCGCACATCCCGACGTTCACGCTTCGAGGAAAGTGGGTGCCGTTATTTGCGTCTACCGGATGCAGATCCTGCTCTACACAGCACCCCACAGACTCCCTACTTGCCACCCAGACCGAGTGTGGTGACCGTCGGCGAAACTGGTATGAGTACCGGCGGTAGGAGAGCTGTCGACAACTTCCACATTGGTATGACTAAGAACGGCGAAATCACTAACCCAAAGCCAACATCAAGACACTTTCGAAACCCATTGCGCGAGCAACAATGAGTCCGATGGCCACGGCAATCAGCCTTATCGCAAGTTCGTGAGATTTACGGACCCTCAGACCCCTTCCGCAGCAAGGACAATCAAAGGATCCGCGGAGCCTCATTATCCCGGTTGGGATAGAGCTCTTGCACCACGGGCACTCGGCGGTCCCCGAACCTACAACACGGCGGTCCAACTTCCCCCTCTTGGCTTTCCAAAAGTTCGTTGCGTTAACTATCTATGGTTGCAGGAAGTGTAAAAACGTTTCACACGCTGTGGGGGCCGCGGCGTTTGTGCTGCTGGCACTTGCTCATGATGGCGGAACGCAGCCGGCTGCGCAGGTCTTCGGGCAGTTCGTAGAGCTGGGAGTCGCGGTAGATCTCGATGGTCTTCTTGGTTGTGTCGCAGACAACGTAGCAGTTGTGGCACCAGGAAAGATGGTTCTCCAACTCGGTCTTCGTGGTTTCGTCGAGCACGCCATCCAGATAGTTGGTCAGCTCGTGCAGGAATTCAGAGCATTTCACTGGTCGCCATCTCCACTCTTCTCGCGTTTCTGAAAGTAGCGTCCCAACCGCTCGCGCAGTTGCAGGCGGGCCCGCAACAGCCGCGATTTTACTGCAGGTACGCTTAATTCCAGCGCAGCCGCGGTCTCTTCGGTCGAAAGTCCTTCCACGTCCCTCAGTACAAATACCGTCCGGAAGCCCGGGGGCAGCCCCTGGATGGTCTTGCTTAAAATCTCACGCAGTTCAGCCTGCGTATATTGCTGCTCCGGATTCGGACTCCAGTCCGCAATCTCGCGGGGCAGGGAATCGTCTTCCGTCTTGATGTCTTCGTCCAGCGAAACCGTGCGTTCCGGCTTCCTGCGGCGCAACTTCATCAACGCTTCGTTGACGGCAATGCGCACCAGCCACGTATAAAACTTCGACTGCTCCTGGAATTTCGCCAGGTTGCTATAGGCCTTCAGGAACGCTTCCTGCACCACGTCTTCCGCATCTTCGCGGTTCTGCGTGATGTGATTCGCGATCCGGAATACATTCCGGTCGTAGCGTCGAACCAGTTCCTCGAAGGCGGAGTCGTCGCCCTTCTTGGCGGCCTGGACGAGCGCCAGCTCATCTGTAACAGGCCCTACTAGTTTGTTTTGGATGGCTCCCATTGTTTAATCGATGCAGTATTTTGCGTGAGACCGTAACCTTTTTTCGATCGATTTCGAGGTCGAAATTTCCGAGTTGTTATTCTACTTGGTAACCGGCTGTTTTGCCCAATCCTTACACGAGCCGGCTCAACAGATGCACCACCAAAGGCCGCAACCATGCGAGGGATGTCGCTGCTTCATGTTTGGGGCCCCCTTCGCAGCAGTGGTGCAACTTGAAGGGCAAACTGCACCGCTGCCCACACCCCAAAGTAAATTGGATTGTAAGTTTTCCGAGGGGGGGGGGTATGATGTTGTCCTTCGGCCCACCCCCGGTCGTTTCTGCTCTATTCCGCCGTGTTCTATTTGCATCAGGCTCGGTTCCAGTCCGTGAAGGGTTGAATCCATGAATTGTTTTCGGCGTGTTTCGAGGTTTTCGATTCTCAAGGCTTTCCCGATCGCTGCTTTTGTGGCCGTGATCGCGGCGATGACTCTAGCTATCCCGCAGCCAGCTCAAGCGCAGACTTACACCGTGCTTCACGAGTTTGCCGGAAAGCCAACGGACGGTGCATTCGCTAACGGCGAGCTGACCCACGATTCGGCTGGCAATTTCTACGGGACCACACTCGTGGGAGGAGCTAACGGATTCGGCACCGTGTTCAAGATGGATCCGAGCGGCGAGATCACGATCCTGCATTCATTTGCTGAATACGATTCGAACGGCTTGTATCCAGAGGCCGGGTTGCTCCTCGATGAGCAAGACAACCTTTACGGAACGACACCAGAGGCCGTTTTCAGGCTGAGCCCCGAAAACGACATGATCAAAAGGCTCCACATGTTCGGCCTTGGAAACGACGGCGGAGGAACCCGTTCAAGAATGGTTACAAACAAGGGAGACCTTTATTTCGTCACGCCCGGTGCCGACGGCGATGTCTGCTCGGACCTGGGCGACTGCGGAAGAATCCTCAAGATGACCAAGGGCGGTACAGAGACGGTACTCTATGCCTTTACCGGGGGGGCCGATGGGGCCATTCCGGAGGGTTTGGTTCGCGACTCTGCAGGTAACCTGTACGGTGTAGCTTTGACAAACGTTACTGCTCAAGGTGCAGGCACGGTGTTCACGTTGGACACTGCTGGAGTGTTCACGGTCCTTTACACGTTCACAGGCGGTGCCGATGGCGGAACTCCCGTTGGGCGCCTGACAATCGACGCAAACGGAAATCTGCATGGAGTAACCAGGTCAGGCGGAGACCCTACTTGCAACTGCGGTGTCGTATTTCGGCTAGATAGCAGCGGTCACGAAACCGTTGTACACAAATTCTTTGGCGGTGGTGGTGGCTCTGTTCCACTCGTCGGTCTATTGGACGTAGGCGGTGTGCTCTATGGAACCACCGCTGGCGGGGGAGACGTCGCATGCTCCGGCGGCTGTGGCGTGTTGTACGAAATTAGCAAGACAGGCAAATACACAGTTCTGCACCGTTTCGGCGGCCTCGCGGGAAACAATGGAGCTGGAAGCATAAGTGGAGCTCTGACGCTTGGATCCGACGGCAGCATTTACGGCGCTACTTATTCTGGGGGAATAAGCTGCACGGAAAACAACCAAGGCTGCGGGACCATCTTTAAGTACACACCGTAAGGTTTCAGTCCCCGCCAAACATCGAGAAAATCGCCTAATACCATCCGCATCGTGCCCACCCTTCGAAAACCGCGAAGGGTGGGGCAGCCATGGTCCGTGGCAGCGGCGTCCTCAGTATGAAATCGATTTACTGTGCTGATTCCCGCCCCAATTGAGCAGGTACTATAGTACCCTCCCGCGTCCGTACAAGTGCCGTATAATCAGCGCTAAAGCAAGGCAGTTGCCGGTATCGAGCGGCCGGCGAATCGTCCTTGAGTTCGGAACTTGATCGCGGAATCGGTTCTTGAGGCATGGCAGAGAGCAAGCAACTCCAGCAAATCGTTGAACACGCAGTCGCCCAGGTTCTCGAGCGGCAATTACCCAAATTGCAGGCGGAGCTGGTTGAGCGCGTGCTCGCGGAGTTGCCCGCGCCGGCTACCGCGCCCGCTGCAGCCGAGAGCGGCACGGGAAATCTGGTGCAGGCCGTCGCCAGTGTTCATGCGGGTTCCACGCAAAAAGAAATTCTCCGCGCTTTGCTCGACGCGGGCAGCGCCTACGGGTCGCGCGTCGCATTATTCGTCGTAAAATCCGGCGCGGCTCACGGATGGCAGGGCCGCGGTTTTGAAAATGACGAGGCCGTCAAAGACCTTCCGCTTGAAATGACTGCCGGCCCGGCCGCGCACGCGTATCAGAATCGCGTAGTGACTCCGGGCAACATCGCGGAAATGGATCGCCGTTTTGTCGAGCGCCTGGGTGGTCCGCAGAACGAGCAGTTGCTAGTGCTTCCGCTGGTTTTGAAAGATAAAGTTGCCGCCCTGCTCTACGCCGATGGCGGCTCGAACGATCTGCTGGACGCGGCTTCGCTCGAACTGCTGGTGATGGCGACCAGTTCGTGGCTCGAAGTGGTTTCGCTGCGTAAGCAAGCGCAGACACAGAAAGACACGGCCGACTCTGCGGCAGTCGCGGAGCATCCTGCTCCGGCGCCAGTCCAGGCTGTGAGTTCGTTCTCCGATCCTTTCGCCTCGCACACCCCGAAACATATTGCGCCCGCGCCGCAACCGGAGCCGGAACCCGCAGCTGAAGTGGTCGAAGTGCCCACGCATGCGGCAGCGGCCAGCGCTGCATCAGCGCCCGCAGTGCCGCCGATCCGTTTGCCGGGATGTCCGCGGAAGATGCCGACACGCACCGCAAGGCCCAGCGCTTCGCGCGCCTGCTGGTGGATGAAATCAAGCTTTACAATCAGGCCAAGGTCGCCGAAGGCCGGCGGCACAAGGATGTGTACGATCGCCTGAAAGAAGACATCGACAAGAGCCGTACGACGTATCACAAGCGTTACGGCGCGACGATTGCGGCCAGTGGCGATTATTTTCAGAAAGAAGTAGTGCGCAGCCTGGCCGAAGACGATGCCTCCATGATGGGAGCGAATTTCCACCGGTAGGCTCGGCGCACAAAACGAATTCTGGCGTTTTGCATCTCCGCGCAAAACGATACGCGCGAAAGAAAAATAAAAGTGGTTCGATTCAGTCTCAAGTGGTGCGGGGTGCTCGCCCTGGCAGTCCTGTGCGGGCTCCTGATGTCGGTACATTCTCCTGCCTCGGCAGCCCCGCGGCAAGCTTCCACTGCGCCGGCTCCCGAATCTCCGTCTGCACCTGCGCCAACGGCGGTTCAGGATGCGGCTGCCGCGAAGGCTTCGCAGGATCAGGCTCCGGCCAAGCCAAACGGAAGTAAGACGGCCGGCAAGCCTGCGGCGAAATCATCACCAAGCACCCACAATCCCGCGCCCGCCAGGAAGCCGTCCACTGCGCACAGCCGTGCGGCGGCCGCACGGCGCAAGCGTCCGATGTCTCCGCGCGTGCGCCGCATACGCGAGGCTTTCGTCGCTTCCACAAGCTTGCGTCCGATGGCCCAGCAATTGATTCAGGATCGTTCCCCCGCCGCCTATGCCGGAGTCGAGTCTTACGCGCGAGCTCATGCCAAAGAAGATCCCGGAGCGCTGGCCTGGCTGGTCGTGGGATACGCGCACGTGCTCGATCACGACTACGCCAAGGCGATCGACCCGCTGAATCGCGCGAAACCCCGTGCCGGCGACCTCGGGGACTACGTGGCGTATTACCTGGGAACTTCGTACCTGGAGACCGGACATCAGGCCGAAGCCCTGGCAGTGCTGGCAAACTTCAGCTCTACATATCCCGATTCGCTGCTGGTCCGCGATGCCGACATCACTTATGCGGGCGCGCTACTCAACGAGGGCCGCGCCGCCGAGGCCGCTGCATTGCTGGAAAAAGACCGTCTGCCCGCGCGTTCCGACCTGGAATTCACTCTTGGCCGGGCGTACGCTGCCCTGGGCCAGAACGCCAAGGCAGCCGAAGCCCTGGCCAACGTCTACTACAACATGCCGACGGCGGCGGAAGCCGACCAGGCTTATGCCGAGCTGAAAAAAGTTCCGTCCACGCCGCCGGCAACGCCCGAGCAGCGAAAGACCCGCGCCGATCTTCTGATCAAAGCCCGGCGCTACAACGATGCGGCGGATGAATATCGTGACCTGTTGATTCACTCCGCCCCGGCGGACCGTCCCGCAGCCGAACTCCTGCTGGCCGATGCATTACACCGTAGCGGACGGAACCGCGAAGCCAGGGCGGAACTTACCACGCTTTCCGGCGCGACTGGCGAACAGAACGCGCAGCGGCTGTACATTCTCGGCGAAGTGGCGTGGGCTCTCGACCAGAACGAGGAATTTTATCGGTCTGTCGACCAGCTCCGCGAAGCCGCGCCTGACAGCCCATGGCTGGAAGCCGCGCTGCTCTCGGTCGCGAAATTGCACCTGGTGCATCACGAATACCAGCAGGCGCTCGACGCTTTTCAGGAACTGCAGCAGCGTTTCCCGAACGGATCGCGCGCCTCCTACGCGCATTGGAAGGCCGCATGGCTGACCCTGCGCCAGGGTCACAACGACGAGGCCAAGAAGCAGTTCGAAGAGCAGATATTCCTATACCCCACAGCCAATGAAACTTCGGCCGCGCTCTATTGGCGGGCCCGGCTTGCGGAAGAAGACAATCAGCCTGCGATGGCGCGGGCTTACTACCAGAAATTATCGGAGCGCTACCGCAACTACTACTACGCCGAACTCGGACGGCAGCGCCTGGCCAAGCTGCCCGAAATCGTCGAGCCAGCGGGACAGTTTCCGCTGCTGGATCGCATTCCTCCGCTCGATCACGCGCAGAAAGTCGTACTGTCCGACCCGCCGGCGGATGATCTGCACTGGCAAAAGGCCGAATTGCTGGGCAACGGAGGCCTGGTCGATTTTGCTGTGCGCGAATTGCAAGCTGCGTCCAGCGCCGATGGCGGGAACTGGGGTCCGGCCGAGACCGCGCAACTTTTTATCGATACCGGACACTATGATCGCGCCATTGAGGTCATGAAGCGCTCGGTGCCCAGCTATTTCGCGGTCGAAATTCCGACCCTGCCCCGCCCCTACTGGGAAGCGTTGTTTCCACGGCCGTACTGGAACGACCTGAAACGCTTCTCGATCGCGAACGGACTGGATCCCTATCTGGTCGCGTCGCTGGTTCGCCAGGAGTCAGAATTTAATCCGGCGGCGGTTTCGCGCGCCAACGCGGTTGGGCTGATGCAGTTACTGGCGCGAACCGGAAAGCTCGTCGCTAAGCAGGAGAAACTGAAGCGGTATAGTCCCAGCGAGTTGTACACGCCGGAAGTAAACCTCGAACTCGGCACACGCTATTTTCGCGGCATGGTCGACCAGTTTGGCGGAACCTTCGAATATGCCCTGGCCGCCTACAACGCCGGCTCCGACCGCGTCGTGGATTGGCTGGGGCAGGGAAAGTATCGCGACGAATACGAGTTCGTCGAATCGATCCCGTTCACCGAGACCCGGGAATACGTCCAGGCCATCATGCGCAACGCCAGCGTCTACCGCCAACTGTACGGAATGCCTTAAGAACCGACTCCTACCGTACTTCGATGGAACCGGGCTTCCCGGACCTCCGTATATGAGGGTAGCTCCCAGAGGTGTATCCATGCGCGCCGCGTTTCTTGCCTTGCTGGTGCTTAGCGCCACGTTGCTGGTTTCCCAGAGTTCCAAACTTCAGAGCGCAAAGATCGACGACGTAACGATCGAAGAGGTGGGCAAGAATCCAGTTGAAGCCAAGTTCAACCCCGGCGGGCGGGTTCGGATGGACCTTTGTTCAAGCGGAGTCCACCTTGTCGGCCAGGATGACAACATGGTTCGCGTTTCCTACTCGCCGAATCACAACGACGTGAAAGTCCGTCTTCAGGTTTTCGGGGATCAAGCCGGCCTCCGGGTTACCGGTTGCCCCAACAATCACTTCGATTTGAGGATTGAAGTGCCCAAGTCCTCTGATCTCTACGTCCGCATGTTTGCCGGTGATTTGGAAATTTCGGGGGTCGCTGGTGATAAGGACGTGGAGCTCCACGCGGGCGAACTGATCATGGAGATCGGGGATCCTGGCGACTGCGCACGGGTGAATGCGTCCGTCACCAGCGGCTCACTGGTCGCGTCGGCTTTTAGTGTTTCGAAAGGCGGACTCTTTCGCTCGTTCGAGACGACGGGCCCCGGCAAGTATCGCGTGCATGCGCACGTAGGAGCAGGAGACCTGCAGCTTCGCTAGAATTGTGGCTGACTGCTTTCCGGGTGTCTAAACAAGATTTCGATGATCAGCAGGGCGGCGCCGATGACGATGGAGCTATCCGCGAGATTGAAAACCGGCCATTGGTAGGACTTGACGTAGAACAAAAGGAAGTCGACGACGCGCCCGCTCATCACGCGGTCCCAGAGATTTCCCGCGGCGCCGCCCAGGATTAACGAGAGCGCGATTCCCGTGATTGTGAGGGCGCGCGACTGTTTCCACAGCAACGCCGCAACGATAATCATTGCGACCAGCGAAAAGCCAATCAGCAACGCTGTCTTCCAGTGCGCCGGCGAATCAGCAAACAAACTGAAAGCGGCGCCAGTATTTTCCGTATGCGTCAGGCGGAAAAATCCCGGGATGACCTGAACGTGCGCATACATGCTGATACGCGCCGCCACGAGCCGCTTGGTCCAGCGGTCGAGGGAGATCACGATGCAGGCAAGGATGAGATGAATAATGCGTGCGCGAGTAGGCGACATTCAGAATTTTATGAAAGTATCTGGTTAGCTTTTCTCAGCAATCTTCGCGAAGCCTCGGCGAACTCTGGGGTTAAAGTCTTCTTGCCGGTGCCCAAAAGCTTTTTGACCGCAGAGCTCGCGGAGAACGCAGAAAACGTCGGCCCAAGTCTTTCCTAACGATTTCTTTGCGTCCTTCGTGGCCCTTCTTAGCGAACTTTGCGGTTAGAAGCCTTTCGCTCGGAGAGCAAAAAGATTTTAACCGCAAAGGACGCTAAGAAAATCCGTAAAGTTCGCGAAGAAAATCTAACTCCTGCCTTCTAGTTCTTTCAGCACTGCGCTGCAGCGCTCGCACACTGTCGGATACTTCTTATCATCGCCAACGTGTGTGGAATAATTCCAGCAGCGTTCGCATTTGAGTCCGTCGGCTTTCTTGATTTCCACATGCAGCCCTCCGGTCCCGTTTCCTGAGCCTTGCACCAGCGTAACCGCCGACACGATGAACAAATAACGGAGTTGGTCGGCATGACGTTGCAGCAACCCATATACCGGATCAGCCGCCGTGATCGCGACCTGAGCCTCGAGCCCTGTCCCAATCAGCTTGTTGTTGCGCGCTTCTTCGAGCGCCTTGAGCACTTCGTCGCGCACTGAGCGGAGGGAGGTCCACTCTTCGTCCAGCTTGGCATCAGCGACCGGGATGTCCGCTCCTCCCAGAATGTCCGCTGCTCCGGGAAAGCGGGCAAAGTGAACGCTCTCCGCCGGCGACGGCATTTTTGGCAAATATCCCCAGACTTCTTCACAGGTAAAGCTCAGGACGGGGGCGAGCAGGAGAGTCAGAGCTTCACCAATCCGCCAGATCGCCGTCTGCGCGCTGCGGCGAGCCTGTGATTTGGGAGCCAGGATGTAGAGCCGATCCTTGAGCACGTCAAAATAAAACGCGCTCAAGTCAACGATGCAGAAATGATTGATGCGGTGATAAATCTTGTGGAATGCGAACTCGTCGTACCACTTGCAAACATCCACCGCCAGAGCACAGGTCTGGCGAAGCATGTAACGGTCGATCTCTTCCATTTCTAAGAACGGCACGGCGTCTCTTGAGGGATCAAATCCGTCCAGATTGCCCAGAACGTAGCGAAACGTGTTGCGAATCTTTTTGTAGTTCTCGCCTACGCGCTGCATCAGTGCTTCGGATCCGACCACATCTTCGCGGAAGTCGACGGAGGCGACCCACATGCGCACGATCTCGCCGCCGAGGCGTCCTGCGATGTCGACCGGGTCTACATCGTTGCCGCGCGACTTCGACATGGCCTGGCCTTTTTCGTCGAGCGTCCATCCCGGCGTGACCACTCCCTTGTAGGGCGGAGTCGCATGAGTTCCCATGGCGCAGAGCAGGGAAGACTGAAACCAACCTCGGTACTGATCTCCGCCTTCCAGATACAAATCAGAGGGCCAAGGATAATCCGGTTCGTCGGCCTTGAGCGCGAGATAGCTGGCACCAGATTCGAGCCACACGTCGAAGATGTCGGTTTCTTTTTCGAACTTTGTGCCGGCGCAATGCGGGCATTCCGTTCCGCCCGGAAGCATTCCGTCGGATTCCGGCGTGAACCATGCATCGGCTCCGGACTTGGCAAACAGCTCGACCACCTTGCGATTGACCGCAGGATCGTTGAGCGGCTTGCCGCACGATTCGCAGAGGAAAACAGCGATAGGCACTCCCCACACGCGCTGACGCGAGATGCACCAATCCGGGCGCGTCTCAATCATGTTCGACAGGCGTTCTTCGCCCCATCCCGGATCCCATTTCACCTTCTTGATTTCCGAGAGAGTCCGCGTGCGCAGCGTATCGGCCTTGCCACTTCCGCCCGGCATCGGCGTTTCCATCGAGATGAACCACTGCTCGGTGGCCCGGAAAATCAGAGGATTGTGGCAGCGCCAGCAATGCGGATACGAGTGCACGACCTTGTCTGAGTGCAGCAACGCTCCGCGCTTTCGCAACAGCTCGATGATCAGCGGGTTTGCTTTGAAAACGTACTGGCCGTCATATTCTGGCAGCCCGTTGCGCAAGATGCCTTTCTCGTCAACGTTGCTGGTCGCGTCGAGACCGTACTTCATCCCGGTAACAAAGTCCTCCGCGCCATGCGACGGCGCGGTGTGAACGACGCCTGTGCCCGTATCCATGGTGACGTAGTCGGCGAGCACGCCGAGAATCTTGCGATCGAGGAACGGATGTTGAAAGTTGAGCCGCTCCATCTTGCGCCCCGGGAAGTGCGCGAGTTCTCGCAGGTCCGCCAAATTGCATTTTACGGCGACGTCTGCGGCCAGTTTCGAAGCAACAATATAGACTTCGCCGCCCGACTCCAGGGCAACATAATCTTCGTCGGGATGAAAGGCTACCGCCATCGAAGCCGGCAATGTCCACGGAGTCGTGGTCCAGATGATGGTGGACACTTTTTTCCCCGCCAGTATCGCGTCAATCGTCGACGGGGCGTCCAGTAACCCGTACTTCACCCATACTGTAGGGCTGGTGTGATCCTCATATTCGACTTCGGCTTCGGCGAGCGCAGTTTCGTCGTGCATGCACCAATAAACCGCGCGTAAGCCCTTGTAGACAAATCCGTTCTCATAGAACGAAAAGAAAGTCGAAAGCACTACCGACTCGTATTGCGGATTCATCGTCGCGTAGGGCCGGTCGAAGCGTCCGAAGACGCCGATTCGCTTGAATTGGGTCCGCTGCAGATCGAGATATTTCTGCGCGTACTTGCGGCACTCGGCCCGCACGTCCGAAGGCCGCATCTGCAACTTTTTGCCACCCAGTTCCTTATCGACTTTGATCTCGATCGGCAGGCCGTGGCAGTCCCACCCGGGCACGTAAGGGGCGTCAAACCCGCCCATAGTTTTGGATTTCACGATGAAATCCTTCAAGCACTTATTCAGCGCCGTGCCCATATGAATGGGTCCGCTGGTGTAGGGAGGTCCGTCATGCAGGATGTAGCGCGGCGCGCCCTTCCGCTCCTGGCGGATGCGTTCATAAATGCCCATGTGCTCCCACCGGTCGAGCATTTTGGGCTCGTTCTGGGGCAGGTTGGCCTTCATGGAGAAGGCAGTTTTGGGCAAATTAATGGTCCCTTTTAGTTCAGATGCCACTCAGTGGGTTCTCCCAAATGATTGAATCTTTTCATTATAGGGAGCTGGGCGTGGAACGTCCACGCGCCGCCAGATCAGACACGGGACACGTCTCTCCGAGAGTCGATACGCACAAGGAAATGCACTGTCAGAAAGGGTTGAGTAGAGTTACAATTCCAAGAGGCACAGCAGCGGGTCCGGACTTGTGGTTGGGAGTCGGCGCCTTGCTTGCTCGATGACAAAATCGAGCAGATGGATGCAACTTGAAGCCGTCACTGGTCATCTGTGTAAAGAAGGCATTACAGGGAAGTTAGACGCAACTCCCCGCAAACAGCGAGGACCTACCAGACCGGAAATATGGGATCCGAACAAGGCAATCCGAACGCTTCGGGCAACGGGCCGGAACTGCACCTGCTCATCACCGACAAGGGCTTTGAAGAGCCCTTGTACAAGTCCCTGTTTCGTGGATTAGACGAATTCTTCTTTCCAAAGAAACTGCCGCCGCTCGTGCTCGAATCGAAACCCGAGCCGGTCAAGGAGCTGTGGGGCTTCTATTCCAACTGGAAAGCTGGCGCTTTGGGTGTCGCCGGATACTATGCGCTGTTGGTCGGAGCGGTGGCGATTGCAATTCTCATCGGACATCGGATTGTCAGTGCGGCTCCGACGCAAAAAGTTACAGTCACCCTGGTCGATCCCGGAGATCTGCCGCCTCTCAAGCCTTCCGCAACGCAATCCGGTGGCGGTGGTGGTGGCGGAGATCGCGATGTACTGAAAGCCAGCGTCGGCAAGTTGCCCAAGCGCTCGATGGAGCAGATCACGCCTCCGGTGGCAGTTCTTCGCAATGACCATCCGAAGTTGCCTGTCGAAGCAACAATCGTGATTCCTCCCCAGGTGCAGTTGGCTTCAAACAACATGCCGAACCTGGGCGACCCAATGGCGCACGCAATCGTCCCTTCCAACGGCACTGGCTCCGGCAGCGGCATTGGTTCGGGCAGCGGCGGCGGAGTAGGTTCAGGAAAGGGTCCTGGTTTCGGTCCCGGCGAAGGCGGTGGCACTGGCGGCGGAATTTTCCATGTCGGCGGCGGCGTCTCTCCGCCACGCGTCATTTATCAGGTTGATCCGGAGTTTTCCGAAGAGGCCCGCAAGGCCAAGTACCAGGGAACCTGCACGCTAATGCTGGTCGTCGACGCTAGCGGACATCCGACGAACATCCGCGTCGCCAGTTCGCTCGGCATGGGCTTGGATGAAAAGGCTATCGAAGCCGTAAAAAATTGGCGATTTGAGCCTTCGATGAAAGATGGCCACCCGGTTCGCGTTGAGATCGCTGTCGAAGTCGAATTCCACTTGTATTGATCTTTCTGTTTACTCTTCAGAAAAAGCCTTTAACCGCCAAGTTCGCTAAGAAAATCCGCCAGGGTCGCAAAGAAAACTTAAGAACCAAACGCTACTCCAGGACTTTCTTCGCGAACTTGGCGGATCTTCTTAGGGTCCTTTGCGGTTAAAGACTTCTTGCATCCAGAGTCTAACCTCTTCGCAGCACTGCGAAGTGCCCGTGCCATCTCTCGCGAAACCCCAGTCTCTTATATAGATCGATCGCGCGTAGGTTATCTTGCCTGACGTGCAGAATCGGAATCTCTCCGCGTTCTTGGATGCGCCGTATAACTTCCATCATCAGAGCAGCCGCGTAGCCATTTCCCGTATGCTCCGGATGGGTGCAGACCGCGCTGACTTCCGTATGCTCCGGCACTTTCAGCCGCTCGCCCGCCATCGCCACAAGTTTTCCATCGCTGTGAATCCCCACATAGTAGCCAAGTTCGTGGGTGCGGCTTCCGAAAGGGCCAGGCTTGGTGAGGGCTGTCAGCTCGATCATTTCGCGCGAATCCTGCGGGCCGAGTTCTGTGATCGCACGCCGCGACGCAGGATTGCTTACCGGAGGGCTGCCGCCGTCGCAAATCATTTGCAGAAGTGGAGCGCCCGCAATCCGATCCCAGCCAGTTTGTGGTTCGTAAGGCTGCTGCAGAAACAACGCGGCAGTTCCGCCCGGTCCTACCAGAGTTGCCAGAGATTGATAACCTTCAGAGTTCGGCTCCGCGAAGGCGGTCAACGAAGTGACCTCCCGTGGAAAACGCCTCGCCTGCCCGAAGCTCTCGGCAAATCCCGCCTGGCGGGTGGTCAATGCTTGCCAAATCACGTTGTCGAGTGCATGCATGAAGGAAGGAACGCTGGTGATTCGATTACGAAGACGAGCTTAGAGACACACTAATTCTGCATGAGGAGAGCCCGCTATCCGAGTCTTGCGTTCAAACTGCCTCGGGTGATTATTCTTTGAGGTCGACGTGCTTCACTTCTTCGATGGGGTGTCCAAGGAAACGCTCGCCCAGTCGGCGAAACTTCTCAACCGAATCAGTGGCGAAGAAATGCATGCGCGGAGTCTTGCGTCGTTCTTCACGCTCGGAACGAGCCGGGACTAGTTGTCGCAAGTGCGCGTCGACGGCGCGCGCGGTCGATTCCGCCGAGTCCACGATATTCACATGCGCTGGCGCAACCCGGCGCAGCAGTGACTTCAGCAGCGGATAGTGCGTGCAGCCGAGGACCATCACATCTGCGTCCTCAAACCCGTCAGCGAACGCCTCGCCTAGATAAATGCGTGCGACCTGCTCGGTCACCGGATGCTCAACCCATCCTTCTTCGACCAACGGGACCAGTAGCGGGCAGGCTTTTTCTCTCGCCTGCAGGCCGCGTGCTTCGAGTGCTTTGCGATAAGCGTGGCTGCTGACCGTCGCATCGGTTCCGACGACAACGATCTTGCGATTCTTCGTTGCCGCCGTCGCCGATTCCGCGCCCGGCTCAATCACGCCGACGACCGGGACGTGCGCGGCGGCGCGAATCTGCTCGAGCGCCAGGGCGGTAGCGGTATTGCAGGCAATAACGAGCATCTGAGCGCCATGAGACTCCAAGTAGTGCGCGGCTTCGACAGCATAACGCGCAACGGTCTCGACCGACTTCGATCCGTAGGGCAGGCGGGCCGTATCTCCAAAGTAGGCATAATCAGCCCCAGGAATCAGTTCAACTAATGCTTTAAGGACGGTCAAGCCGCCAAAGCCGGAGTCGAAAACACCGATCATGGGACGTCGAGCGGTCATAAGCATTGAAAGCTTTCAGATGATAGCAGTGCAGAAGGCTCGATCCGGTGACCAGAATTGTTCCGAGGGCAGCGCCTTATGCCCTGGTCGCGCGGGACTCGACTGAGGAGAGTTCAGAGGTTCGCCCGCAGCATGGCCCCGGTGGGATCGGCGCACCGTGCGGGCAGGTTCGCGGATGGCCAAGGAAGGCACATATTTTGTCAGTCGCTTCGGGTGAAAGAATATGTTCAAACTTGCAGGCCTGCTGCTCGATTTCGGATTCGCTATCCATAGCCAGACTGTCGGTAAATAGACGCTCGGCGAGCCGGTGCCTGCGAATGATGCTTCCGGCGCGCTCGCGCCCGCGCGCGGTCAACTCCACGATCATGGTGCCGTCGCCCACCGACGCCAAGACCGGCTTCAGAGCGTCGTGGCACGGATTCACGAATGGTTTGTGATCGTGCGTCAGCGGCGGGTGCGGCGCGGAGACTACAAGCTCCATCTGGACCATCTTCTCGATCGCCAGACTGACCGGCAACGCCCCGTGAACCTCCAGGTGTTCGACCTCCGCAATTTCGCCATGCTCCTCGAGCGCCCACAATTCTTCAAGAACCTCGTCGAGCTGTTCCTCGTCGGCCATGGAGAATACTTCCTGCGCCGCAATCTTTCCGTGATGCAGTTCGATGCGCCGGTCGGCCAGCCGCGCCACCACCGGATCGTGCGTAACCATCACGATGGTGCGCCCCTGGTGGTGGAACTCGCGCAGCAGGCGAAGTACAATCTCTTCATTTTGTGCGTCGAGATTTCCGGTCGGCTCATCGGCCAGAATGATACGCGGATCATTAATCAAGGCCCGCGCGATACACACCCGTTGCTGCTCGCCGCCGGAAAGCTGCGACGGAATGTGATGTGCGCGGTCGCCCAATCCGACTCGCGTGAGAGCCTCAACCGCTTCCTTTTCGTCGGTCATGCTGTGAAAATACTGCGCCAGCATCACGTTCTCGACAGCGGTGAGGAATGGAATCAAGTGAAATTGCTGGAAGATGAATCCGATCTTTTCCGCACGCACGCGGTTCAAATCCGCGGAAGGAATTCCGGCGATATTCTCGCCGTCGAGCCAGATCTCCCCCGAACTCAGACGGTCGAGACAACCAATCAGATTGACCAGTGTTGATTTCCCTGAGCCGGACGGCCCCATGATCGAGAGCCATTCTCCCGGAGGAACGTGCAGAGAGATGTGATCGAGGGCGTGGATCGACGCCGATCCCGTTCCCCCCGCTTCCTTGGAGGGGTAGAGCTTCGACACATCGTTGATCCGAATCATCTCACTCGCCCCTCAGGATCGCGGCCGGTTGCACTTGCCGCAGCAGTGAAATCGGAAGGATCGCTGCCAACAGCGTCACTACTATGCTACCAGCCAGAACCACCGGGAGCACGCTGAAACGCGGGACCACGGAGGCATGGAAGTTGACGCGCCCGATCCAGGCCGCAAGGCCGATACCGATCAGGAAACCGATGACGGCCCCGGCCGCGCCCAGCAGGGCAGCTTCGGCCGCAAAGAATCCGTTGAGCAGGCGTCCCGAAGCGCCCAGTGCCTTCATAATCGCGAAATCGCGCCTCCGGTCGAAAACCCATCCCATCAAAGTGGAGAGCACGCATAGCGCCGCCGTCAAAATAATCAGAACGGCCGCTGCCAGCAACGTGGAGCGCGTTTTGCCCAGGACTCGTGCTTCCCCTTCCATGATCTGCCGGACCGGCCGTACATCCGCTGCCGGAATTGCTTGCGCCAGTTGTGCCATGAGCGCCGACACTTCTTCTGGAGAGCCGTTCGCCGCAACTTCGACCGTCGACGGCTGCAGGTGGGTCCATGCCACGAAATCCTGAAGAGAAATATAGATGCGACTATCTTCCGCGGCGCCGGTTTGCACCGTGCCGGCTGCCGCGAGGTGAAGGCTGCGGCCTTGAAAGGTGAGATCGAAGGGCTGGCCGTTGGGAGCGACTGCCCCAGCTGCGCGCACGCCCACAAGAGCTTGTTGCGAGGCTGTCGGCCAGTTGCTCACTGACCACCACCGATCCAGTTGTCGAACACGATCGAAGTCTGTCCCAGCGACGACGATCGCCTGGCCGTCAATGGTGCGCGCAACCACCAGCGCAAACGGCGCGGCAATGCCACGACCAGCCAGAGCTGACTCTACTTGCGAAAAAGTGTCGGCCGGAAGGGAACCTCCGTTTTTGCCGGCGACAATAATGTTCGCGCCATAGTTGCGAAACTCCCGCTGCAACTTCGCCTGCACGTCGATGTACAGGTTTATGACGGCTGTGGCTACCGCCGCTGCGACTACCATCGCCAGCAACGCCGACGCCGCCCGTCCCCGCCGCAGAATCGCAGCCCGCACCAGCATGCGCAAAAACATCGAAGTGTGCGGACGCTGGGCCCGGCTGGCTCCCAACTCCCGAGCGGAATGAAACATTGGCGCGCTCACAGTTCCCCTCGCAGCGCGAATACCGGATCAAGATTCACAGCGCGCCGAATCGCGGCTGCACTGCCGGCAAATGTCACGATCACCGCAATCGCCAGGATGACCGGCAGGAGCACCGGCTGGATCGAAATCTGCGAATTAAAGATGGATCGCCCAATCTGCCGGGCCAGCACCTCTCCCACCGCAAATCCGGCAAGTCCGCCGAGCAATGCCAAGAGCGTGGCTTCGGCGAAGAATATCGCAGCGACCGCGACCTTTCCCGCGCCCAGTGCCTTCATCAGTCCAACCTCTGCACGCCGCTCAAAAATCGCGGTCGCCATCGCGGCAGATACAGCCAGTGCCGAAGCAAACAATGCGGCGAATGTGATCAGGAAAATCAGTCCCTCGATGCGCGTCAACACTGCGCCCTCGTTCTGCGCGACCTGCCGAATCTGCTCCGCGTGGGAATGCGGAATCGCCTCCATCAGCTGATAGGCAATCGACTGCGGATACGGCGAGCAATACCAACGATCGTAAAGTGCTCCAGAAAGTGTCTTGGGATCGCGTCGTGCAAATGCGTCTTCGGGTTTGGTCAGCGCGCTCACATAAACGCGGCGAACCGCGTCTGGCTTGCCCAGGATTTCTTGCGCAACAGCCAGTGGGGCGACGATCTCCTCATCTTCAGCGCCGCCGGTGGAGATAATTCCACTCACTCGCACTCGACGCCCCGCAAATGCAACTTCGTCTCCAGCTTTCTTGTGCAACCGTCCGGCGAGGTGTTCGCCGAGCAAAACGTCGCGTGAATTGTCCTCCGGCCACGCGCCGGAAACCTTCCACCAGGGGTTCGTGGAACGCACGCCGGTCGTGAACTGGTCTTTGCCAAAAGCAAGCTGTTTGGCGAAGTAAGTTCCCAGCAGGGTAACGTCCTGGCGAGCGCCATCGCGTTCGATCGCGACGGTTACCGGCAGCATGGGCGCGAAGCCCGTGATGTTGTTGTGCCAGAACGTTCCCTTGATTTTTGGCAGATCGACTTCGCTGAGAAACGCGCCGTCGCTCGGAGGTTTGAGACTTACGCCACCGATTTCAAGATCCAGCGTATCTTCCTGGGGAGTGACGATCAGGTTGGCGCCAAGCGTGCGGAGTTCGCGATTGATCTTGTCGCCGATATCAGTCGCGACTCCGATCATCGCGGTCGCCACAGTCACGCCCAGCGTAATCGCCGCCCCGGCCAGCAACTTGCGTCTCTTCTGCCGCCGGAAGGATTCGTAGACCAAACGGAGGAACATGAGTTACGGTTGCTCGAACATGCTGCCGCCGGCCGCAATGTCCGCCTCCCGAATCACGATCGAGTCAGCCGTTTGGGTCGCCTTCAGCGGCACCGGATTGCATCCCCCGGACATGCCCACCGACTGCGGATTGATCGGCGCCGAGCAGTTCTTGCAAACCACGCCGTTGCCATTCTTGTAAAAACCGACCGCACCGCAAATCTCGCATGCGTCGAATACTGTCGCGATTTTGCCGTCAGGCTTCCGATAGAGCCAGAAGCGAATTTCGGTGCCATTTTTCTTTGCCTCGAAGCGATGCAGATCGCCGTCGGAGATCTGCGCAATCGGAATTGTCACCTGCCCGTTGGTAAAAGCGACTTCTATCGCGGGCGATAACGCACTGACGCTCTTTGAATAAATGAACTGCGCGGTCACCATCGCGATGAACACAAAAGAAAACGTATAAACCGATCCCATCCAAAGCCGCTCGCGGCGGGCGCTCCAGGTCGCCTTGCGCCGTGCCGCCGGAGACGCCGACTCGGGCAGCGGTTCGCGCCGCTTGGCATCGAATAACACCATCAGCGCCGCCAGCGCAAAGATGGTTACAAAGAAGAACCAGTCGTTGCTGACAATCGGGCCAATGATGGCCATCTCTCGCTTGGACGACCGAATCACTCCGCTCTCCGACAGTTCGTGCAGTCCGGAGATAACCAATTGCGCCGCCACCAGGAACATGATCGCCGTGGTCACTCGGAAAAACTTCTGCAGGTTGATGCGCACGCTGCCCTTGACGAACATCACGCCAAACGCAATGGCCGCGATTACACCCAAAAGCGTTCCCAGAAAACTCAACAGCTCGGTTGAGTTCAGCGAGATCGCGGCTAGGATCAGCACAGTCTCCGCACCCTCGCGAAGCACCATCAGGAAAACAAACGCGAACAATCCGAACCACGCGTCCTTGCCAGCCAGCAGGCCGACTTTGCCCTCGATCTCTCCCTTAAGCTTGCGGCCCGTCCGCATCATGAAAATAACCATGCTGACGACGAAGAACGCGGCGACAAGCATGATCCAGCCTTCGAAGACGTCTTCGTTTAAATGAGTGCGTGAGATGGCGATGGCCACGCCGATGCTGCCGAGAAACGCCGCGGCCAGCGCTGCATAAACGGTCTTGCGCAACTCCGGCCGCCCGATTTTGTTCAGGTAAGCCAGCGTGATGCCGACGATGAGGGCTGCCTCAACCCCCTCCCGCAGGGTGATGATGAAAGCCTGAAGCATTCAGTAAATACCTGTGATTTTAGCGATTATGATTTTGAAAATGAATTTCAATTTCAATTTTAAGGATAGTCTCGCCCCGCCGACCCAGTCAATCCGCCAGGACACAAGTGCGCGTGATCACGACCACACTGCGGGAATCTGGCGTTGAACTGCATCTCACTGCAGGGAAGGGGGCTGCAGCGGCCTATAGACGCTTCAGAAACGCATTCGCCTGTTCCATGTGCGGGAACAATTTCTCTTCTGCCTGAAATTCCGCCGGGTGCACGCACCTCCGGCTGCCCCGCAGCTTGACTGGATGTTTCAGATGGAGCATCTCGTGGTACACGATGTATTCCAGAACATACACCGGGACGGCGGGGTGGTCGAAGATGCGGCTGATTATGATCGCATTATGCGCTGGATCGTAGTGGCCGAGAATACGGCGAGTCTTGGTCTGGCTCCAGCTCATCCGCGGTCGCGCCATCAGCCCGTGAAAGAAGCGTGTGTTCAACTCCTCAAAGATGTCGTCCAGGTCATAGACAAGCCCGCGCGGCGAGCGAAGCCGCTTGCTGCCACGCATCTGCCGTACCAGATGCGCTTTGCGCACAATATCGTGGCTGCCAACATATTTTCGATATCGCGCTGCCTGGCCTCGATCAATCGGCCGCCGGTACATCTTGGCCAGCAGGATATGTGCGATAGCCCGCAGAATCGTGTCCGGAGCGCCTTCCAGCAGGTCCGAAAGCCTCACCAGCAGCCGCCCCTGACGCAGGCGGATCGTATTGTTCACATTCGCGAATGCGAAAAATTCAATTTTCAGTTCGGGCGGTGAAGTCCCGGGCTTCAACTCCTGATAAGTTTCCTGGAAGATTTCAAGTACGCCTTCACGCACGGTAAAAGTAGGTTAGCACGAGAGAATCTTGGGCGTAGGCCTTGGACAGCAGAAAAAGCATCATCGGTTTGTATATCCCAAGCCAAAACATCTGAGACCCAAGACCTGCCTCACTCCGGCTTGCCAGCGCTTTTCGCGCTCGAATTGGAATTCAGCTTCTTGTGTTTCGCTGCATCTTCCTGATCGGTCAATAACTTTTTATGCTCCTCCGACGATGTGTCAACCGTATCCAGAACGTTGGTCAGAACAAATTCGTATTGCCGGGCCTCTTCCGGCTTCACGTCCTCCGCATCTTTCAGCGCCCGCAGTTTGGCCTGAAATTCAGCATCGGCTTCGACGATCACCTTCAGCGGCTTGCGAATATCGTCCTTGCGGTCCACATAAGTGTCGATATTGTCGTTTAGTTCATCGTACAAACGCTGGAAATCATCGAGCAGATCGTGGGTTTGCTGGGGACGATCATTGCTCTTCGGATCGCTTCGCATCTGTTCAAGCTTCACCAGTCGCGCCCTCGCAAACTGCACATAAAGCGTGAGCCGCTGCCGCGGTTCCCAACTGGCGTCGCGAATCTGATCTATCTCCGATTGCGTCAGCGGATCGCGCCGGCGTTGAGCCGCCAGCGGCAGAGCGGCCAGAAGCACCAGGCCGACAGCGATACAATTACGAGGCCATCGCGTCATTTTTGACCCTTCGGAAACATGGACATAAGAAGATCGTCGCGTACACGTTCCAACTGCTTGACCGCGTCCTGCACCGGCGCCTGGTCGTCGTGAGCCAGGGAGTGCATCAGCTGGGTGAGCTTGCGCGCCATTCCCCGCACCGCAATCTCGGTCTGCTTTTGATACTTATGAGACTGAATCGCATAGTCCCGCGCCAGTTCGGAGTATGTCACCACATCGGCCAGTGACACGCGCGCCTTTTCGTCTTGAGTACCCGCGTACAACTTGTCCGTCTCGGTTAGCTGTAACTGCGCGATCTGCACGCACAGGCGAGGCCGGTCACCGACGCTGGCCGACGCAAGTTTTGTCTTCAACTCCTCGACGGTAGAAGGTGCGGTCGGCGCTGCCTTTGCGGCCAGCGCCGCCAGCAGCGCCACGATTGCGACCGCCCCATGAAATCGATATTTATATTTATATTGATGCGCCCCAAGCATATCTAAATCCCGTACCACCTCTTCGGCCGTACTCTTCGACTCTATTTCTTCGGCTCGATGGCAATCAACCGGTGTTTTGCCTGCCACTCCTGATCAGGATACTTCCCGCCCGCCGTCTTGAGGAAGAGGCGATAGTTGGCGGCGGCCTGCTTGAAATTCTTCAGATGATCCAGTGCCGATGCCCGCAAGAAGTACGTGATGGGGACTTCCGGCAGCAATTTTACCCGGGCATCCAGCGCCTTGAGGGTCAGCGGATAATCTTTATTTTCGCTGGCGGCGAAAGCGAGATCGCCGTACGCTTCCCCGAAATCAGGTTTCAGCTTCACTGCGGCGGCAAATTCCGGCTGCGCCGCCGCAAATTTCTTCTGCCGCAACAAGCTTTGCCCCAGGCCGCTGTGCAGTTCGGCATCGTTGGGATGCGCCGCAATGAGCGCCCGGTAAGCCCCTTCCGCCTCCTCGTTCTTTCCGGCTGTCGCGTACAGATCAGCCAGGTCGCGTTGTACTCCGGCATCGTTCGGAGCCAGCTTGATTGCGGTCTGCAATTCGGCAATAGCGGCGTCATTCTTACTTTCCGCCGCCAGCACCCTCCCCAGTTGCACATGCGCGTCAGCCTGTCCGGGATGCACCGCAACCAGTTTGCGCAGATACTCTTCGGCCTCGGGCAGATGCCGGCCGCGCATGTAAATGTTGGCCAACCCGGTGAGCGCATCCGAGGCAGGATCGAGGGCCAATGCCTGCTTATATTCCTGCTCGGCGTCGGCAAATTTCTCTTCTTTTTCCAGCAGAAGCCCGGCCTCAAGATGTGGCTCAGGATCGTTTGGCCGCAGCTGCGACGCTTTACGGTAGGCCGCCACTGCATCCTCAGGCCTGGATTTTTCGAGAACCTGTCCTAGCGAAATCCACGCGCGCCCCTGGCCTTCAGTGACATGGCTGGTCGGTTTAAGCTGGGTCGCGGCGCGCAGAAATTGTTCGGCATCGGCTTGCCCTGCCTTGGCCAGTTGAATGCCGAGATTCAAGTTCGATTCAAAAACATCCGGCTTCGCCGTCACTGACTTGCGATACGCCGCGATCGAGTCTTCCGTGTTGCCGAGCCCATTCTCCACAAAACCCAGGTCGAACCATGCAACATAGTTCGCGGGATCGCTCTCAAGGGCTTGCCGCAGCAGGGACTCTGCGCCCGAGTAATTCTTTTTCTGAATGAGGTCTTCGGCCTGCGCCATCTGTACCGCGCCGGCATCTTCTTCAGCGATTCGTGTATGGCGGATGGTCTCGCTGGAATTAGCGCCTGTTTTTCTGTGCGCCGTCTTGCTCGAAGAAGAGACGCCGGACTGCTGATCTGCGCCGGTCGATCCGGAAGACTGAGAATCCGTTTGCGATGGAGGCGTACCCGTACTCTGAGCGCGTGCCAGCGTGCACCCGGCCACAAAGACCGAGGTCAGCATCCCGAGAACGGCGATCTTAATTACGATCTTACTTGCGGCCATTGGAAGGCGCTTGCTCATTCCCGTTCAGAATACGCGCCAGATATTTCCCAGTGTAAGAACCAGACAATTTTGCGATCGCTTCTGGAGGCCCCGCACCCACAATTTTGCCGCCACGACTCCCGCCTTCCGGCCCAAGATCAATTACCCAGTCGGCGGTCTTGATGACTTCGAGATTGTGTTCGATCACGACGATCGATCCCCCTGCATCAATAAGACGGCGAAAGGCGGCCAGGAGTTTGCTGACGTCGTCGAAATGCAGGCCGGTTGTAGGCTCATCGAAGATGTAAAGCAGGCGCTGCTTGAGCCGTTCGCCGCTCCGGGAGCCAGATCGCGTGGCTTCCCTGGTTGCGGGCTGTAGCCGGGCAGCGAGTTTCATGCGCTGTGCTTCGCCGCCGGAGAGTGTCGTCGCCGACTGCCCCAACCTCAGGTATCCCAGACCGACTTCTTCGAGCGCTCGGAGCTTGTCGGTTATCTTGGGTGCCTCCGCGAAAAACTTCAGCGCCTCTTTCACCGTAAGCTTTAGAACTTCGTGAATATTCTTTCCGCGGTAGCGGACGTCGAGTACCTGCGGCTTGTACCGGGTACCTTTGCACTCCTCGCAAATCAGCTCAACGTCGGCCAGAAACTGCATCTCGACCGTGACCGTTCCGTCTCCCTGGCACACCTCGCAGCGTCCGCCGGGAATGTTGAACGAGAAGTGTCCTGAACCGAAGCCGCGCTTCTTGGATTCGGGCAGGGAAGCGAACAACTCGCGGATCGCATCGAACGCCTTGATATACGTAACCGGATTCGACCGTGGAGTGCGTCCAATCGGCGACTGATCCACTAGCACAACTTCCTCGATGTATTGGTCGCCCACGAGGCTTTCCCAGCTCGCAGCGGGCCCGGTCGCGACGTTGCCCGGCTGTTGCTTCGCTTGCGCCAGTGCCCGGTAAAGTACCTGATGCAGGAGCGTGGACTTTCCTGAACCGGAAACACCGGTGATCGCGACCAGCATGCCCAGCGGGATGCTGATGTCCACGCCCTTGAGATTGTTGGCGCGTACGCCGCGGATTGTGATCTGTTGCGCTCCCGGCTTGCGCCGCGCTGCCGGAGCCTGGATGCGCAAGTCCTCCGAAAGATAGCGCCCAGTCAGCGAACTGGGATTTTGCAGGATCTCGTGATACGTTCCTTCCGCTACCAGCTTGCCGCCATTTTCGCCCGCGCCCGGACCAAGATCCAGAATTCGATCGGCTGCCCGCATGATGTCCGGGTCGTGCTCGACGACCAGAATCGTATTCCCCAAGTCGCGCAAGTCATGCAGGATCTTGATCAGCCGGTGCGTGTCGCGCGGGTGCAATCCAATCGACGGCTCGTCCAGGACGTAAAGCGTTCCGACCAACCGTGATCCGAGCGAAGTCGCGAGTTGAATGCGCTGCGCCTCACCGCCGGAAAGCGTCGAAGACAGCCGGTCGAGCGTCAGATATTCCAGTCCGACTTCGTTTAGAAAACGCAGTCGCTCGCGGATTTCCAGCAACAACCTGTCGGCAATGCCGAATTCCTGCGCTGAAAGTTCCAACGCTGAAAAGAAACGAAACGCGTCTTCCACCGTGAGGGCACAGATCTCGCAAATACTGCGGCCGTCGATCTTTACCTGCCGCGCTTCGAGGCGCAGCCGTGTCCCATTGCACGCTGAGCACAGCGAATAGCCGCGATAACGGCTGAGAAACACGCGTACGTGCAGCTTGTATTTCTTGCGTTCGAGATGGTTGAAGAATCCACGCACTCCCAGAAACTTGCCATCACCGTTGAGCACCAGGTTCCTGTGTTCTTCCCGTAGATCAGCCCATGCCATGTCGAGCGGAATCCCAGCCGCCTTGGCATAACGCTTCAGATCGGTAAATAGGGGACGATATTTCGGCTTGGTCCAGGGCTCGATTGCTCCCTCAGCCAGCGTCTTCAACTTGTCAGGAATGACGAGATCGAGATCGAAATCGATCGTATTGCCAAATCCCTGGCAGCGCGGACACGCGCCATAAGGATTGTTAAAAGAAAAAAGCCGGGGCTCGGGCTCCTCATACCGCTGATTGCAATGCTTGCATTCGAAGCGTTGAGCGAAGCGCAGTGTGGGAGGGGCACTCTTGTCTGTCGCAGTTGGTTCTTCTTCGCTGGGACGGGCAACCTCAAAGATAACCTCGCCCGCCTCGCGATAAGCAGTCTCAATTGCATCGACAAGACGAGTGCGAACGTCGGACGAAACTACGAGCCGGTCGACCAGCACAAACACAGGCTCGCCGAAATTTATATCCAGCAACGACTCCGGAGTCGAAAACTCAAAAACTTGTCCTGCCTGATACAACCGGTTGAATCCCGCCTTGCGCAGATCAAAGAGCCGAGTCTTCAGGACATCACTGGGTGCCTCATTTCTCGCGTCTTTTGCGAGAAGTGAGGATTTTTTTCTCCCGGTGCGAGGAATGGCGTTGGCAGCCGCCTCCTGACTCACCGGCACGTCGCTCTGCAGCGGAAACACAACTTGCAGCCGCGTGCCGGCCTCAAGCGCCAGAATCGTACTGGCGACCTCGTCGACCGTATCTTTCTTCACCTCGCGGCCACAATTGGCGCAAAACGTCCGCCCGATTCGGGCAAACAGCAGCCGCAGATAGTCGAAGATCTCCGTAGCCGTCGCTACCGTCGAGCGCGGATTCCTCGTCGTGTTCTTCTGCCGGATCGCCACAGCCGGGGCGATCCCGTCGATAAGATCGACGTCCGGCTTTTCAATTCGCTCCAGAAACTGCCGCGCATACGCCGACAGCGATTCGACATACCGCCGCTGCCCCTCGGCATAAATCGTGTCGAAAGCCAGGGACGACTTGCCGGAACCGGAGACTCCAGTCACCACCGTCAGCGTGTTATGTGGGATCTCAAAGTCAATATTCTTGAGGTTATGCACTCGCGCCCCACGCACAACAATGCTGTCGGACACCGGCGCGACGAGCCCAGGGGCGGTCGGGTTCGCGATCGTAGTTGTCGAATACGAGGACATCGGGAACCGAAGGTTCGGAGAGCCCCGTTCCGCCGGGTGCAGCACCCCAGCGGCCTAAGCAGGCACTTGCCGAATCCTTCATTATAAAGCAGGGACCGCGCACCGCCACCGGACAGCCACTGCTAGGTGCTGGGTCAGTTTTGACCCAGTACCCATTGCTACGTGCTTCCCGTAGGCCTAAACGAACTTCCCGCCTGAAACGGCCGGAAACCCTTATGCGACGCCCCTTTGCCAAGGATCTCCCTCCGATGTAAATTAGCGGCAACATCCAGCCGACTGCGAGCATCGATGTGCATTGTCTCCCCTGAAGCGTGTTCAGTCAGCGTGTTCAACCCATAAGTCCATGCCAGCCGTCCTAAGGAGTTCACCGTGTCCGTCCGACAGAAACGACCGATTTTCGTTCTAGCCTTCGCAACCGTGCTTGCGCTCGTTGTGGCAGAGGCCGCGCAGGCACAGACCTACAGCGTGATCTACAGCTTCGGCGCCGTCGCAAATGATGGTGACGCTCCTCGACATCAACGGCAACATTCACGGAATGACGCAAGAAGGCGGGGATTTACGGTGCGTCGACTCTGACCGCGGATGCGGGGTTGTGTATCGGGTAAGCAATACGGGGGTAGAGTCGGTTTTGCACAAGTTTGGAAAAACAGTTACCGACGGAGAACTGCCGGTCAGCAGTCTTGTGGATGCAGGTGGGGTGCTGTACGGCACAACCATCTTCGGCGGGAACCTGTGCGGCAATGATGGCTGCGGAACTTTGTTCAGCATCGGAAAAGATGGCACCTACACCCAGTTGCACGATTTTCCAGCTTTTACCGGCGACGCAGTCTCCCCGGGCGAATTGACTTTAGATTCAACTGGCAACCTGTACGGCACCAGCGGGGCAGGTGGTCAATTTTTCTCGGGTACGGTCTTTAAGGTCACGCCCTAACTGACCATCGAAGACTTAAATCTTCGATGGACTTCTGCTGAAAAACTTAATCTGAGATTGGATTGGGCAAAGTCTAAGCGTAAAAGGAACACAGAAACGGGGGGCCGGCAGATGTGGCTCCTCAGTCTGAGTCTTTCTCGTTTTCCTCGTCGCGCCGCTTGCCGTAGCGAAACGCGCATCCGACCCCGATCGTCATTGCGCCCAACGGTGGCACAAGAATCACGAGAATCGCGCGGTTGATCGCGCGCTGCGCTTCCTTGGGAGTGCCCTTGACAGTCTGGTAACACATCGCGCAACCCTGAGCGAAGGCTGGCGCCGCGCAGAACCCAAGCACCAAGGCGAGCATCAGACTTGAAAGCCAGCGTCTCGACAACATCAGTTCACTCCCAATCTCAGAATCCGGTCTGCGTCGGGGAAGAAAAAGAAATACATGATGATGAAGCATCCGGTCACCGCAATCACCAGCATCCACCGCATGAGCGCTTTCTCAAACTTCAAGTGCATGAAGTAGCCGACAATCAGCGCCGACTTGATGATCGACAAAATGAGCAGGACCTCGAGCATATGGACCGGCTCGAAGATCTGTTTGTAGCCGAGGACGACCTCAATTGCGGTCAAGAGCAACAGAGCTCCCCATACCCAGAAATACTGCCCTTTGCTGTCGGTGTGCGCCGCTGCATCGTGCATGTGTCAATCTCCTCAGTCCACTGTCATCCTGAGGCGGACGCTTTTTGTCCGCCGAAGGATCCGTGCGAGCCGCGCGAAGCACCGCGCCTTTGGCTCGCTTCCCTAGAGAATCTTCGTCGACATCAGATAGACCAGTGGGAAGATGAACATCCACACCAGGTCCACAAAATGCCAGTACAGCCCGGCCACTTCCACATCCTGTGCGTCGTAATCCTTCGGTTTCAAGAACAGAATAATCGCCGCGACGATCAGCCCAATCAGCAGGGCGTGAATGCCGTAATGGAAGACATTATTCGACGGGATCAGCAGGAATCCCGCCAGCCACAAAGCGCCCACCACGGGCAGAAACCACTTGCGAAATGCGATCACGCCCAGATAAATCACGCCAATCGTCACATGCAGCATGTGCATGGCGGTGAGGCCGAAAAATGTTGCAGGGAACTGAGGGACCGCCTTGGAAACATCCGCCAACTCGCCGGTGGACCCTCCCGTCAGCGTTCTGAACCACGGAATCGTCAGTCCTTCGTCGATCAGCTTGCTCCACTCCATACCGTGGAGCACGATGAACGCCGTCCCGAAAATCATGGTCGCCAGCAACCAGTACCGGGTCCACGTCCGGTCATGACGCTGCGCGGCAAATACACCCATTACCATGGTCAAAGAACTGGAAAGCAGGCACGCCGTCATGATCGTGGCATTGATGATGCTGGCCACGTGAAACGGCGTCGGCCAAGGCACGGTGTAGATGCGGTTGTAGCTGAAGGCGAACAGCAGCGCTCCGAACGTCAGCGAGTCGGAAGCCAGGAACAGCCACATCCCGACTTTCTTCGAGTAAGCTCCAAACAGCGGGGCCTCGAACTCGCCGGAAAGCCCATGCTGCATTGCGGCGTCAGACATTCTGCAGATCCCCTTTCAGTTATCGCGCAAACGTCAGCAAAGCGAAGATATAAATCCACAACACGGCCATGAAGTGCCAATACCATGCCGCAATGTCGACCACAATACGCCGTGACTCCAAGGTCTTGTGCCGCAGGGAACTGCTTGCCGCCCACAGCAATGCGATCAATCCGCCGGTGAGATGAACCGCGTGAGTAATCGTCAGCAAAAACGTAAACGAGCTGATGGGATTCGTGTTCACGTAAAACCCACGATTGTGCAACTCTCCCCACGCCAGCCACTGCCCAGCCAGAAATCCGAAACCCAGCAGCACGGTCAGTCCCAGCCACGGAAATGACCGTTCGTTTCCCAGCGAGACTCCTGGGATCGAGCCGACCGCCGCCAAGGCTGCGCGTCGCGCCGCGGCCCGGCGAGCCAACTCAATCGTCAAACTGCTGAGCACCAGCAGACCGGTGTTGATCCCCAGCAGCAGCCAGGGCAACTGCACAAATCCCCAATCGTGGACATAACTGTTCGACGCGTTGTCGAATGTCGGCAGTCCCTGCCGCACAACGTAGGCGCTGGTCAGTGAGATGAACACCATGCAAACGGTGCCAATCCCACAAATCAGTCCAAGCCGCGCCCGCCGTAGCCGTGCCCCGTAATCCGGACCACCACGGCCCCCGCGTCCTCTATCTCCTCCGCCCAAGGGTGGCGACGGCGGTTCGTGGCCGCGGTCAACGCCGCCAATCGGAGAGCTTGGTGTGTAAGTCGCCATAGTCGTTCGTATCAGGGTATGCCTTTAGGCATTCCGCAAGATTGTTAACATCGCGCCTTTAGGCGCTGCGCTCAATGCCCGCCGCCCACCGGCGGATCAGTCTGCATCACGTAATCTCTGCTGGCCCCGGGAACCCCATACTCATACGGCCCATTATGGACAACTGGTGTGACGCCGCCAAAGTTGTCGTGCGGCGGCGGAGTCGCTGTCGTCCACTCCAGCGTCGTCGACTCCCACGGATTGTCGCTCGCCTTCGGTCCCTTAAACATGCTCCAGAACAGGTTGATCACAAAAATGAATTGCGCCGCGATCGTGATAATGGCGGCAAAGGTCATGAACCGGTGCAGCGGCATCAACTTCGCCAGGTACGCAATTTCCGTGTATTGCGAGTAGCGCCGCGTTCCCCCGGCCATACCCAGATAGTGCATCGGCATGAAGATGGCGTAAGTTCCGGCAAGTGTGATGAAGAAGTGAATTCTTCCCCAACGTTCATTCATCATGCGCCCGAACATTTTCGGGAACCAGTAATAGGTCGCCGCAAACATGCCGAAGATCGCAGCCACGCCCATGATCAGGTGGAAGTGCCCGACCACGAAATACGTGTCATGCAGTTGGATGTCGAGTACCGGCTGCGCCAGGAACGGTCCGCTCAACCCACCCGAAACGAACAGCGAGACGAAGCCGATGGCATAAAGCATCGGTGTTTGAAATCGAATGTGTCCCTTGTACATCGTGCCCAGCCAGTTGAACGTCTTGATCGCCGACGGAACACCAATGCACATGGTCAGGATCGAAAACGCGAAGGCCGAATAAGGGCTCATCCCGCTCATGAACATGTGGTGGCCCCACACCATGAAGCCGAGGAACCCGATCGACAGCATGGCGTAGACCATCGCCCTGTAGCCGAAAATCGGCTTGCGCGAAAAGGTCGAAAGAATCTGCGACGTCACACCCATGCCCGGCAGAATCGCGATGTAAACCTCAGGATGGCCGAAGAACCAGAACAGGTGCTGCCACAACAGCGGTGAACCGCCCTTGTGTCCCATGATCTGCCCGTTTACGACAACGAGCGGAACATAAAAGCTTGTGCCGAGGTTGCGGTCCATCAGCAGCAGAATCCCAGCCGAGAGCAACACGCCAAACGCCAGCAGGCCGAGGATCGCGGTAATGAACCACGACCACACTGTCAGCGGCATGCGCATCATGGTCATGCCCTTGGCGCGCAGATCAAGCGTAGTAGTGATGAAGTTGAGTGCGCCCATCAGCGACGCGATACAGAAGATCGCGATGCTTGTGATCCAGAGATCTGCGCCTAGCCCTTCCCCGGGCCCTGCCGACTGCACAGCGCTCAAGGGCGGATAGCCCGTCCAGCCGTGAAGCGGTGCGCCGCCGCTCACGAAGAACGCGGCAATAATGCAGACGAAAGCGACGAAAGTCGTCCAGAACGACATCATGTTCAGGACCGGAAACGCCATGTCGGGCGCTCCGATCTGAATGGGCAGAAAGTAATTTCCGAACCCGCCCTGCGGCGCCGTGGTCAGCACGAAAAACACCATGATGGTGCCGTGCATGGTGAGCAGGCTGAGGTAAGTTTCGGGTTTAATCTCTCCGACCAGCGGCAGACTTACACCTGGCCAGACCAGGTGTATGCGCATCAGCAGGGAAAGAAACATCCCGACAAATACGGCCGTGAGCGCCAGAAAGAAATACTGGATGCCGATAACTTTGTGGTCGAGGCTGAAAATGTATTTCCGAATGAAGCCCTGAGGAGCGTGGGCATGAACCGTAGCAGGGGTCGACATTTATTGTTTCTCCGCCTCCCGCGCCGCCATCCACTTGTCGAAGTCTTCCTGGCTGACGACGTGAACTACACCATGCATTTTGTAATGTCCCAGACCGCAAAGCTCGGCGCATGCGATCTCATACTCGCCGATCTCAGTCGGCTTGACGTGCATATGAATATTGAGTCCGGGTACCAGATCCTGCTTGAAGCGCAGCGACGGCACAAAGAAGTTGTGGATCACGTCCACTGACCTCAAACTCAAATCGACTTCACGGTCCACCGGCAGGTACATCGTGCTGGTTACGACATCATCCTTCGCCGCCGGGTCGGAAGTGTCCAGTCCGACCGCCCCCTCGCCGCCAGTAGACGGGTCCATCAACTTAACGCTGGTCTTGCCGTAGGTTCCATCTGGTCCGGGATAGCGGAAATAAAAGGCAAACTGCATGCCTGTTACCTCCACTTTGACCGCACCCTCTTCCGGCGGATCAAAGCGCTGGCTGGCCCAGACGCTGCTGCCCATCAGATTTAATCCGATGAACAGGATCGCCGTGAGCAGAGTCCAAATAACTTCCAGGGTCGTATTGCCGTGCGAATAAGTCACAGGGGGAGACGAGGGCTGCTGGCGATATTTCCAGACGATATACCCCAGCGAAAGCTGGGCAGCGAGGAACACAACCCCCATGATCACGAAGGTTATGGCGAATTGGTGATCGATCCATCCTGCTGCCGCCGATGCACCTGCAGGCAGCCACCAGGTTTTGGCCACGAAGAAGTACGTGCTGGCCAGCGTGATCAGCCAGATCAGAACCAGTAACGCGAGGCCCATTCCTCAGCCCTCCAAGGGACTAACGACGTCGCGAAAAACGATTTCCCCACGGCGATTGTTCGCGTCGAACCGCGCGAGCAACAGTCGGCGGCGAGTGTAACAAGCGCTGCGGGAAGTAAGCAAGCAACTTGTTGAGGAAAACGTGGGCCATGGATCAACACGGATACTCACGGATACGAATAAATCCAACACTCGTGAAAAAGTCGTGAACCTCAAACATTATTGTCAGTGCAAGAATGCTTGCCGTTCCGAGAATCTTTGTCATTCCGAGAGTCTTTGTCATTCCGAGCGAAGCGAGGAACCTGCTTCCCTCGGCGCTGGCAGAGGCCGTTGCAGTTCGCACCAAAGCTGGCGATTCCCGATCCGCGCAAATCCGTGGCCAATAGTTCTCATTTCTCCTGCCACTCCGGCACTCGACCCGGAGTCCAGGGTGCCCCCGCCGATTCCATATCTTTTTCCAATTTCGCCAGATCAACGTCGACCAGCGCGTGGAGCTTCGCAAGCTGATCGGCGAACTCCGCCGCCGCAATGTTGTAAGAATCGATATGCGACTGTGTCGGCTTGGCCAGTGAGAAACGTTCGCCATCCATGATCGAATTCACGCGATCATTGATCGAGGAAGACACCAGTTCGCTCCGCCGGGCCACTTCCACATCGCCGCGAAGCGCCCGCAGGATTTCCCGGTCACGCTGTTCCATCCCATCCGCCACCGCGCCCAGTTGTTTCTCGACCGCCGGAGTCTCCCGTAGCGCCTCGCGAATCGCCTTGAGTCGCGATTCCACGCTTTCAGCCGTCTGTAGCGACCCATAAACAGCGCGATAGAGCCGGGCCACCTTGAGCAGAAATTGCTCTTGCGCCGTGCGGTCGGAGGCGTTCATCGAGGACAACCCTTCGGTCACCACTTTGAACGATTGCGGTCCCGCCACTTCGGTCTCTACACCGCCAACTTTTTCAAAGACGCGCACGGAGTAGTTGCCAGTCAGCACCAGCGGCCCCAGGTCCGCCGAATCTGGGAAGTCGTCGTCCGCTTCCTCGGAAGCATGCTCGTGAACCCGCGACGCCGGATACCGCAGATCCCATGCCACCCGTTGAAAGCCAGAATCCGCGCTGCCTTCTACTCGCCGGATCGCAGCACCGCTCTCGTCATACACCATGAAATAAAGTTCCGGCTTAGCCTCCTGTGCCTCAGCACGCAACTCATCATTGGTCGGATACGGCAGCGTCTGATTCTTCTTCGCGGCATCTTTCTCAGCGTCTTGTCGTTTTTCCTTTTTCGTTTTGATCTTGTCTTTCAAATACGCCGTAAACACTGCTCCATAGGGCGGATTCTCCGCCGTATAAAACGCGTCGCCCTGCATTCCTTTTTTCGGCCCGCCCAGCGGATGCCGCTCGATATATAGAAGAGCGTCCTTCACCGGAAACTGCGCCGCAGTCTGTTCGGTCGATTCCGGTTTGATCTGCCGTAAAGGCGTGATGTCGTCGAGAACATAAAATCCACGCCCGAAGGTCGCGATGACCAGATCGCCCTCGCGCGCCTGGATCACCATGTCCCGCACCGCAATCGTGGGCAACCCGCCCTTGAGCTTCACCCAATGCTGTCCGCCGTCGATGGTAAAGAATGCGCCGGATTCCGTCCCCGCGAACAGCAGGTTCGCATTCACGGTGTCTTCCGCAAACGCCAGCACAGGACTGTTCTCCGGTAGATCACCTGCGATGGAAGTCCATGTTTTTCCCGCATCCGTCGACTTCAGCAGATACGGCTTGAAGTCTTCGTTCTTGTGATTTTCAAACGCCGCATAGACCGTGTTCGCGTCGAGATTCGACGCAGCCAGCCGGCTGACGTAAGTCATCTCCGGCACACCTGGAAACTTTTCATCCTTCGTCCAACTCTGGCCGCCATCGTTCGTGATCTGAATCAGGCCGTCGTCGGTGCCGGCGTAAATCAAGCCTTCCTTCTTCGGCGACTCCGCCAGCGCAACGATGTTTCCATAAAAAGAAGTCGACTGATTCTTTGCCACCGCATCCGGACCCCACACCTTGCCCATCACCGGCAGCTTGTTGCGATCGATCTGCCGTGTCAGGTCGCCCGAAATCGCCTTCCACGTATCCCCGCGATCGTCGCTGCGAAACAGTTTGTTCGCCGCGAAATACAGCCGAGTATGCGAGTGCGGACTGATAATGATCGGCGAGTCCCAGTTCCAGCGCAGCGGAGGCTCGCCCTTGCCCTCCAGCGGTTGCAAAACAAGTTCCTGCCCGGTGGGCTTGTCATAACGCACGAGCACGCCGTACTGCGATTCGGAATACACCGTATTCGCATCTACCGGATCGACCTGCGACCGGAATCCATCCCCGCCGGTAGTCACATACCAATCCGAATTCAAAATCCCATTCAAATTGCGCGTTCGCGAAGGCCCACACCACGAAAAATTATCCTGCGTGCCGCCGCACACGTTATAAAAGGGAAGCGCGTTGTCGATCGCCACATCATAAAACTGCACCGTCGGAAGATTTGCTTTGAACTGCCACGACTTGGCGTCGTCGAAGGTCTCGTACATGCCGCCATCGGAGCCAAATAACCAGTGCTTCGTATTCTCCGGATCGATCCACATGGCGTGATTGTCGCCATGGTGATTCACTTCGTTGATGGTGTGCAGCGTCTTGCCGCCGTCCAGTGACTCGCGAAGCTGCACGTTCATCACAAAGATTCGATCGACGTTTTTCGGATCAGCCACGATGCGCGCGTAGTACATCGCGCCCGCATCGAATTCGTTCCGCCGCTCCCAAGTCGCACCCTTGTCGGTTGACCGAAAAATCCCACCCTTCCCGTCGGCTGCCTCGATCATCGCGTAAACCACATTCGGATCAACCGGCGAAACCGCCACCCCGATCCTCCCCATATCCACCGACGGCAATCCTGATTTCAACTTGTTCCAGGTAGCGCCAGCATCGGTCGACTTATAGATCGCGCTCTCTGGGCCGCCATCGATCAGCGTAAATACATGCCGCCGACGCTGGTAAGCCGCCGCATAAACGATGTCGGGGCTCGAAGGATCGAGCGCCACATCCACCACGCCGGTGTTCTCGCTGATCGTCAACGCGGCCTTCCAGGTCTTGCCGCCATCGACCGATTTGTACAGCCCGCGATCGCCGCCCGGTCCCCACAACGGCCCCTCAGCCGCAACGTAAACAACTTTCGAATCCCGCGGATCAATCACGACTCTTCCAATGTGCTCCGACTTCTTTAACCCCAGGTTCTGCCAATTCTTGCCGCCGTCGTCCGAGCGGTAGATTCCATCGCCATATCCGACGCTGCGCTGCGAGTTGCTCTCGCCTGTGCCCACCCACACCACCGAAGAATCGTTCGGATCCAGTTCCACCCAGCCAATCGAATAGGATCCTTCGCCATCGAATACCGGAGTCCAGGTCGTCCCGTCATTCACCGTCTTCCAGACTCCGCCCGAAGCCACGCCCACGTAGTACTCGGCCGTCTTCTTCGGATTTACCGCAATCGACATCACCCGACCCGAAGCCACAGCCGGCCCAATCAAGCGAAATTTCAGCCCAGAAAAAGTGTCGGCCGTCATCCCGCCCTTTTTCTCTTCCTTGGCGTCTTCCTTCTTCGGTTCTTCTTTTTTCTTGTCGTCCTTCTTCTGATTCTTGCTGGCATCCTTCTTGCTCACCGGAGCAGCAGGAGTGGCCTGCACATTGTTCTCCGCGCTTTTGTCTTGAGCGACGGCATCCAGGTTGATGGCGAAAACCAGAAAGGCAGCAGAGAGGGTGAGCAGGCGCGATTTCACGGGAGGCTCCAGTCCGAAACCGATATGTATACAGCAAAGAGCGACAAGAAAGAAGCACCGTCCCGTTCTATTGCTGGGTCAGCTTGAACTTGTTTTGATAAGGACGGCTTCGGGCCGTGCCAGAATGCCGCCGAATCCAGAGCGCCCTTAGCCGCTTTGAATGCGTGACGGGGCGTTCCCGTGGCATCATGGCTCATGCCCGGCGGAGACAGGCATGAATATTTCCAAATTTCTGGTGCAATTCGCGATCTTTGCGGTTGTGGTGACGGTGCTCTATTTCCGCTACCGTGGCCACATCTCTGACCTGGCCGCTGCCAGCGATAGCCGGCGGAGCGCGACGTTCTGGACCATTGCAGCCGTGATCTTTGCGGTCCTCGTGGCCGCGTCGTATCTCGTCTTGTATTACGTTTTCTAGGGATGATGTTTTCCAGGACTGATCTGGAGGACAGCGACCCGATTCTCCTTAGCAACCTTCACGGATGTTCTTAGCGTCCTTAGCGGTTAAGAGCTCTTGAACTTCGGAACCGCGCAACTCGGATCCAAGTTAAAATCCATCATGCCCAGCAAAGCCCACGGCCACGACACCCGCTACGCCAAGATGCAGAAGAATTACTGTTTTCGCCTGCGGCATGAGCAATCCTGACGGCATGCGCTTGAAATTCGTTCTGGACGAGGCCCGCCAGACTTTCGTCTGCAAATTCCGCCTGAGCAAACGCTACACGGGACCGCCCGGCCACTGCCACGGCGGCATTATCGCCACCATCCTCGACGACGCCATGGGCAAGGTGAACAAACTCCGCCAGGTAGTGGCCCTGACCAAGGAAATGACGATCGAATATCTGAAGCCCGTTCCGCTGCACCAGCCGTTGCGAGTCGAAGGCAGGGAAGTGACGGTTGAGGGCCGCAAGCACATCAACGCCGCTGAGATTCTGAACGAGAAGGACGAAGTCCTGGCCCGCAGCCGCGGTCTGTTCATCGCCGTCGACGCCGAAAAAATGTTCAAGAAATTCGCAGATCGCTAGCGTTGCTGCCGTAGATTAGAAGTCATCTCAGAGGTACTTTCGATGAACCCTGATCCGTCCGCCCCCGAACAAATTCCTTCCTCGCTCGCCCCCTGGATCACGATTTATGGCGGCCAAAAAGCCATCGAGTTCTACAAGTCAGCCTTCGGAGCATTAGAAGTCTACCGTTACGATTCGCAGACCGGCGGCGCCGTCGTGCGCCTCTCCGTAGATGGCGCCGAGTTTTGGGTAAGCGACGATGTCGCTGCGCCTCCGGCATCGGCTTCGAAATCTGTCGGGGGCGATACCGTGCGCATGATTCTCACCGTCGCCGATCCCGACCCGCTCTTCGCCCGCGCTCTCGCCGCAGGCGCCTCCGAGATTTTCCCAATCGGCGAAGGCCACGGCTGGCGCCTCGGACGCCTCGCCGATCCCTTCGGCCTGCACTGGGAGATCGGCCATCCCCTGGTTGCCAAGTAAGAAGCGTAGAAGGCGCGGTGCCCCATCCTATTTTTCGCGCGCTTTGCGAAAGAGGTGGGGATTTTGATTCTCGACCCTGATTCCTGATTTTGTTCCTGATAACGCACGACCCATCCCAAACGCATGGTGACACTGCTATCCTTCCAGACGTTCCGTCGTCCAACCGTGCTAGCCGATCCTCAGGAGGACCGCATGCACCGCCTCGCCGCTTTCGCCCTGCTCTTCCTTTCCGTCGCCGCCGGCGCTCAGATTACGTCCGAAGTTAAGCCAGTCCCGGCTGCGTCCCGCGATTCCGCCCTCCGCATCGTCGAGCAGATTAAACGCGCTGACTACGAAGGAGACCGTCCCGCGCTCAAACGCCTTCACGACGAACTCACTCCTGCGGCCGACAACAAGACCGTGACGTCCCGCGAACTGTATTGGAGAGGCTTTGCCCTGTGGCGCCGCGCGATTAACGGTTTCAACGAGACCCCAACTCCGAAAGACCTGGAAGAAGACCTGAACGGCGCAATCGCTGATTTCAACGAGTCCCTAACGCACGACCCCACCTTCGTCGAGTCCAAGATTGCCGAGGGATCGTGTTACGGGTACCTCATGTACCTGAACATGAAGGACCCTGCCCGTATGCAGGAAATGATCCAGCACTCGAGTCCATTGCTCAAAGAAGCCATGGCGTCCGATCCCGACAATCCGCGTCTTCTATGGGTACTCGGCCCCATCCGCTGGTCCTCGCCCCCCGAACGCGGCGGCGGTCAGGACAAAGCCTTCGACCTCTACAACCGCGGCCTCGAGATCATTCGGAAAGCCCCCGCCGTGACAGATCCTCTACAGCCCTCCTGGGGAGAGCCCGAGTTGCTCATGAACCGCGCCTGGTCCAATCTCCACAGCGCTACTCCTGACCTTAAGGCCGCGCAGGCCGACGCCACCGCCGCCCTGGCGCTGATTCCGTACTGGCACTACGTCCGCGACATCCTCGTGCCGCAAATTCAAGAGGCACAAGCCAAGTCACACTAACTGGCGGCACCTGGGACAGAGAGGGCGCCCCATCGTAGCCGCGTTCTGTGCGGCCAGGGTGGGGATTTTGACTTCGATCTTCCTCGCGGAGTACCGCGAATGATGAACGACCTGTAAAATAGATATTCGGTTCGCTGGACTCCACCGACGAGCCTATCCTTCGCGATTGCGAAAAGGTACCCACGGTATCCACAATATGTCCCAGCACAACGGAAAAACGAACAACGGCAACACCGCCAGCCTCCGCCTCAAGACCGGCCTCGCCGAGATGCTCAAAGGCGGCGTCATCATGGACGTCACCACGCCCGCGCAAGCCACCATCGCCGAGCGAGCCGGAGCCGTCGCCGTCATGGCCCTCGAACGCGTCCCCGCGCAGATCCGCGCCGAAGGCGGCGTTGCCCGCATGGCCAGCCCCAAGATCATTCGCGAAATCATGGCCGCCGTGTCGATCCCGGTGATGGCCAAGTGCCGCATCGGACACTTCGCCGAAGCCCAGATTCTCCAGGAACTCGGCGTCGATTACATTGACGAATCCGAAGTGCTTACCCCCGCCGACGAAGCGCACCACGTCGATAAGCAAGCGTTCACCGTTCCCTTTGTCTGCGGTGCACGCAACCTCGGAGAAGCCCTGCGCCGCATCGCCGAAGGCGCCTGCATGATCCGCACCAAGGGCGAAGCCGGCACCGGGGACGTAGTCCACGCCGTCAAGCACATCCGCCAGATTGTCCAGGAGATGAAAATCCTCACCGTGTTAGGCGAAGAGGAGCTTTACGCCAAGGCCAAAGAACACGGCGCGCCCTACGAGCTAATCAAACTGGTAGCCAAAGCAGGAAAGCTCCCGGTCCCAAATTTCTCCGCCGGAGGAATCGCCACCCCCGCCGACGCGAGCCTGGTAATGCAGCTCGGCGCCGAGGCAGTATTCGTAGGCAGCGGCATCTTCATGAAAGACAGCACCAGCTTCGCCGATCCCGCCGAAGCCGAGAAGCGCGCCAAAGCCATCGTGCAAGCCGCCACGCACTATCAAGACCCTAAAGTATTGCTTGAAGTCAGCGAAGATCTGCAGGGAGCCATGAAGGGCTTAGCGGTTTCGGGCCTGGACGAAGCGCATATGCTGCAAACCCGGGGCTGGTAGACACGGCGGTAGCGCCTTGGGCACCAAGAGTGTCGTCAAGGACAAACCGCTGACCCAGCGCGAGCGCTTGCTTGAGACCGGGGCCAACCTCAACCACACGTGGAAATGCGTTGCGTCCGTCGGAGGCTTGATTCCCCCCAATTAGATCGAACGCAGAGCGAAGAGTCAGAGCATTCTTCTTTTCCGCTCTTACTTCACGCCCTTGTCCGGATTCCAGGATCCTTGCAGCTTACGGGCATAGATAATCTGCCCGACATGGTAGGCGTTGTGGGTGGAGATGCGCGCGATGGTTGGCGCCATCGCCACCAACTTTTGCTCGTCCGCGGTTTCGACGAGCTTTTCCAGTTCTGTCATCACCTGATCCAGCTGGGTGACGGTATCGCTCCAGCGCTTGGCGTCGAAATTCAGAAAGGTCTCCTTGTTGTCGCCGCTGAACTTTTCGGGGGCTTCTCCCTTCAGTTTTGCGAGATTCTGCCGATTCCAGAACAGGAGGTGATACGTGAGTTGTCCTGCCGAGTGCGCGCCCGACGGAGGTTGCCAGCTCGCCTGTTCCGCAGTCAGTCCGTCAACTGCCGCGCTGATGGGCGCAAACCATTCTTCCTGGTTGTGAGTGCTCTTCAATTCTTGCAGCAAAACACTGCGCAAAGTGGCGGGCCGCTGAGTTTGCGCGTAAGCGGATGATGAAAATGCGAGAGCCAGAACCGAAATCATAACCACGAGTCCATGCTTCATAAGCCTGCTCCTTTAGGGTGAGATGGTTGAAGGGAATAGCGTAGTTCTCTGATCTTCTCTTGGCAACCTGGCTGGCGACGGACGGCGATCACATTCCGATGAACGCTCCGTTCGACGCGCTCGATTGCCTCCTTGCGTTCTTCGCAAGGGTGGCATTCTAATCTTCAGCTTCTAATATCTGGATTTCGATTTCGGCAACCTGTCCCGACAACTTTTCCACCCTCATTCATCCAGTCCCGAGTTCGCGTGCACTTCCGACTATTTAGGCACAATATTCACCGAAACCTGCCTGGGATCCCCCGCATCGAAAAATATATATCCACAAAATACAAGGAGGTTCCATGTACGTGATCATTGGCGCAACCGGACACACAGGCAGCGCAGCCGCAAACAAACTCCTGACACATGGCAAGAAAGTACGAGTCGTTGGCAGGAATGCCGATCACCTCGCGTCGCTCGTATCGAAGGGAGCCGAGCCGTTCGTCGGCGATGTCACCGACAGGAACGCGATGGCCAAGGCCTTTGCCGGAGCGCAAGCCGTTTACGTGATGCTTCCGCCTGATCCAAAAACCGAGGACTACCACGCTTATACCAGTCAGGTCAGTGATGCCTTTGCTGCCGGAATCGAGAAGAACGGAGTGAAGTATGCCGTCTCGCTCAGCAGTATCGGAGCTGACAAGTCCGAGAAGACCGGGCCGATCGTTGGCCTGCACCACCTCGAAGAACGCCTCAACCGAATCTCCGGCCTGAACACTCTCCACGTGCGGGCCGCGTACTTTATGGAGAACACTCTGGGGCAGGCCGACGCCATCGCACAGATGGGATATGCCGCCGGTCCACTTCGTCCTGAACTCAAATTCCCAGTGATTGCGTCTCGCGATATTGGCGCTTTCGCGGGAGATGCTCTATCCCGGCTCGATTTCTCCGGCCACCAGATTCACGAGTTGCACGGACAACGCGATCTCAGCTATGGCGAAATGGTTGCGATCATCGGAAAAGCCATCGGGAAGCCTGATCTTAAATATGCGACGCTCACTCACGAGCAATTTCGCGGCGCCCTGATGCGGATGGGAATGTCTGAGAACTCCGCCGATCTATTGGCGGAAATGGCAGACTCGATGAACTCCGGATACCTCAAGGCGTTGGAGCAACGATCAGCGCGCAACACGACCCCAACATCCTATGAAGCCTTCGTAGCGCAGGAATTTCTGCCGGGCTTTCAAAGAGAGCGTCCTGCCGCATAACTGACCCGGGCGACCGCGGCATGCCCATCCTTGCGAACTTGCAGGGATGGGCATCTCCATGACAAAGCAGGATAAATACTCGGGATTATGCATTTGACGCAAGCTAAGCAATCACAGTACCATTCCGCGTTGAACGCGTCCGTTTATGAAAATGAACGGAGATTGGCGCGGAGGTTCGTCAAATGCTTCATTTCTGGCTGTCGGTTGTTATTAAGACATTTTGGGACTCGATGGATTTTATTGGCCAGACCAAGAACGGTATGGTATTTGCCGGATTGGTTCTGCTGCTCACTGCTTTATTGTTGTGGATGAAACACGGCTGGAGAGATGCCGTGAAGCATTGGTATCGAACAGCCGGAGAGGGTTTGCTAATTGCTGTAGTTGCGTGGATTCTTGTGTTCTGCGCACATTTCGTAAGCGAACCGTTTCATCTACAGGACGATATGAGAGCAAGGCGAGACTCAGTAATGCAGGAAATGGTGGGCATAGGAGCAGTCCTTACAACCTGTCGAGCAGATCTGCAAACTGAGAGTGCAAAAACGTTTCTATTGAGTGATAGGGTGCAGTCACAGCAGCAGATCATCAATTCCCAACAAGGCACATTTAATTCACAACAGAAGACGTTCAATGCTCAGCAAACTACTCTCAGCGCCCAGCAAGCGACAATGAATAGTTGCATGACGACTATCGGCGAATTGGAAAAACCAGAGTCATTAAAAACCCTGGCATTCCGACTACATCCAGCAAGGAAGAATACCGAAAATAGCGCGGCAGCCTACGTTGAGGAATTCTTGCTTCTGAGCAATAAGATTCTAACCCCCGTCCGCTTACTGGCAACATGCGACAAGGCAATCGTATCTGCGGGGGGAGGAATTCTAGGTACCGCTACCACGATGGGTGGGGGCGGGGGGAAGGTCAGCGAAAACAGCTATTTGTCGGTGCTTTCATCTCCTGCCTTGGCTCCCAACGCTCCGATGTTGATCCAAGTTTACTCAAACGACGAAAATCTGAGCGCATGCAGGTTCGATCTAAACTGAGGGTATTCACGCTGCCTTCGTTAGTTCCTTGTATTCGAGGTTGTCAGAGTGAATGAGTTTGAGCATGGTGTCACGGAACAGGAACGGGTTCTTTCGGTTGTTGAATCGCCAAGTCATTTCGTCGAGGTAGGCCGCCAGATGCTTTGCAGAAACACGATGCCACGTTCCCATGATCCCGCGCTTGAGCAGGGAGAAAGCCGACTCGACGGTGTTCGGGTGAATGTCGCCATTGACGTAGTGCTTGCGCCGATGCTGAATTGTCTTGTGCTTCGAGTCAGGCACCCCGGCACGTTGCATGGCAAATGGGTAGGCCACGAATTCATCCGTCATAATCACGTCTACATCGTCGCTCACGTTCTCTTTGATGTACTTCGCCAGTGTGCCCGACTTCGCATCGTCAGCGTGGAAGAATCGCAGATCGCCAGAGCGTTGCCGGATGCCTATGACGACTTCTTTTGCTTTCTTGCCAGCCATGACGCCCCAACCGATTTTCTTTCCGCCCACATAGGTTTCATCAATCTCGACTGTTCCGTCGAGCTTCTCAAGCGGTTGCTGCTCGTTCATGGCGAAGCGGATTCTGTGGCAGAGATACCAAGCGGTGCGATAGTTGATTCGCAGCATGCGCTTGAGTTGATTCGCGCTCATGCCCTTACGCGATTGGCAGATAAGGAACGTAGCAAGAAACCATTTGGTGAGCGGCAGGTGTGTATCGTGAAACACGGTACCAGCCGTCACAGAAAACTGGTAGCGGCATGATTCGTTATCGCAGTTGTACTGGTCGCGCTTCAGGATCGACGACACCTTGGTGCCCTTGCATTTCGGGCACGTCACACCGTTGCGCCAGCGCAGGTGTTCTAGGTAGTTGCGGCACTGCTGGTCATTACCGAAACGCTCTACTAGCTCACAGAGGTCGATTGCTTCTGTCATAGGGTCACCAATGCCGAAGAAGAAGAAACACCCGATGGAGATGACGGACGAAGAGGCGTTAAAACACCTGTTTCATCCGAAGATCGTAAAAGCCGTGCAGACGCATTTGAAGGACCAAACGTCCGACAAGCCGAAACGATCGAAAAAGCATTAAGCATGTTTGAATAGTACTGGATTGGCAACCTTGTGTCAAGTGCATAATCTCGAATCCGCTCCACATTCTCATTCCACACCCTCGGAGGCCCGCCCGCCACCTGCCGGTATCGAACTGTACCAATGGAGGTTGCGAGTGAAATACATCACCGCGGCCACGGCGAGAAAGCTCGTCACCGCGCCAACTAGAAGCGCGTTTGTCTTCCAGGCGCAGTAACAAATAGATGAAAAAGTAGAGCAGGCTGAATACGACCAGGGCACGAATGCCTTGCACCTGACTGGCGAAAATCCACTTGGCATTGGCCGAAAGCAAAAGCACCGTGGCGCTGCCGGCCACAAGAAATCCCCAGTCAAAACCAATCCGTATCAGTAACGCTGGAGTCGCTAGCAATGGAGGGCGTCGAAATTATTCTGACGACGTCGCCAAACATTACCCTGCAACGGAAGGACAAAGGCTAGCGAAATAAGGCGATAAGCAGGAACAGACTCGCGCGGGTGGTAAAATATGCTTATGTCGCGAGCCCTAACCACGCGATTTCCTGTGCGCGCACCTTTAATTGGCGCATTATTTTGTGCACTCCTGTTCCTGCAAGTGGCGCCCGCCGCCGGCGGGCGCGGCCTGCAAGCAGAAAACAAAGCCGTCACTCCTGCCGCCCCGAGTACAAACGGCACTCCCGTGCTCATTGAGTTGTTCACCTCCGAGGGCTGTTCCAGTTGTCCTCCGGCGGATATCGCCCTGCAAAGGTTGGACGAATTCCAGCCGATTGCTGGCGCCCAGTTGATCGTGCTCAGTGAGCACGTGACTTATTGGGACCAGGATGGCTGGAAAGATCCAAACTCTTCGCCTTCGCTCACTGATCGTCAAAGTGCCTACGAAGGCGCGCTTGGCCTCAAGACCCCGTACACGCCCCAATTGATTGTGGATGGAACCCACGAAGTGCACATAAACGAACCGCAACAGATGGAGCTTACCCTTCAGAAAGCTGCCGCCACGCCCAAGGTTCCGGTACGAATCGGCGAGGTGACGGTGGATGCGGGAAATCCAACTGTGGTGCGGGCGCACATCGAGACCGACTCTAATTCTGGCAAACACAATGCGGACGTTTACGTAGCGGTTGCTCTCAATCACGTAGAATCGCAAGTCCTGCGCGGAGAAAATGGCGGCCAGCACCTGGTACACGTTGCAGTCGTCCAGGAGATTACGAAGGTAGGGAAACTGCCGAAGGAAAAGAACTTCGCGCAGGACGTACAGCTGAAACTCAAGCCCGGTACGGACCCAAAGAACGTCCGGCTTATTGCGTTTATCCAGGAATCCGGTCCAGGGAAACTTCTGGGGGCTGCCGTACGAAAGATAGGCAGCTGACTCCCTGCGGGCCTCCATCCTCGCGCTCTTGCAAGGCGCGCTCCAACTCTCAACTTCTGTGACTTCATTTTGACTTTAGTCCGACAAGACCCGAAGTCAAAACATCAACCTGCGCGTTACCGACACACAGAAAACTCTGATCGATCGCGCAGCCGGCGCTCTGCGCCGCAATCGTTCCGATTTTATGCTGGAGACGGCTTGTCGCGAGGCTGAAGCGGTCCTGCTCGATCGCTGCTATTTCTCCCTGTCAGCCGAGAATTTCAAACGCTTTGAGGCGATGCGATCGCCCATCGATCCCTGATGTTAATGATTACGGTAGCGGATCTGGCTAAGGAATTCGCGAGCCTCAAGGAAAAATAGCTCGTGGCCCGATAGCCCCGAAGTTTTCCGCCAACGGCCTCTGGCCGTCAACTGGCAAGCACACTCACCGCACGAGGTGCTTTCCGATCACGGCATCTATAAAAAACACTCAAAACTAAGGTCTCTCCTGTAGATCCCAAGAGACTGCGCATGCGGGACTTAGTGCGTTTTGCCGGGAACTTACAGCGTGGTGACATCCAGCTGACAAAGTGGCCACGCTATCGTCCTAGCCTCGACGAGTAGAACGTTACTTTATGAGGAGGACGACAATGAACAGCTATTTTCCACGCACTCGATTGGCATTTGCATCCGCACTCCTGGCACTCCCTCTTTGGGCGCTATCCGGACAGTCCGTCGACGCGTCTCCAAAAGGTTTTACGGGTGAGGTCACAGACACGATGTGCGCCCCCAGCGGGTCGCATACATCCATGATGGCGAAGATGCCGGCCATGGGCCGCGACGCCGCGACGTGTACGAAAAAATGTGCGGAAATCGGCGCCAAGTACGTCTTGATGGACGAGTCGACCAAAACGGTCTATCAGTTGGACGACCAGGCCAAAGCCGCACAATTCGTCGGCCACAGAGTCCGCGTTACCGGCACCCTCGTCGGAACATTGATTAAGGTGACTGCCGTCAACGCGATCAGCTAGGGTTGGGCGGACTTTTGCGGTCCATCATCGAGTAAGCCCCGTCCGAGCCTCGCTTGGACGGGGGTTACCGGCTAGTCGCGGCGTGATCGCACGATCACTGGCCGTCGGAACCAGGATGGGCCGCAGACGCATAGTAGCCTTTGCGCGCATATACCTTGAGCTTGTGCCCATTTTTTTCCGCCTTGATGTCGATCGCCCGGTAACTGCCGTCGCGCTGGAAGGAATCCGGCCGGTAGGAAACGAGATACCGTCCCCGGATGACTTCCTGCAACTCGGCGAGGCTTCCCTTGAGGCGACGGACTGAGCCCGGAACAAAGGCGGCGCCGCCGGTGAGGTCCGATAGAGTTCGTAACGCGTGGTCGCCGACCTCGGCGCTTGGATCCTGCCTGATCTCATCGCGAGTGCTCACGGTGTAGACCGCCACTTCGTTGCGTAAAGCGCTGGCGATAGCCTCTTTCAGAGTACCGCTGCTCATGTTGTCTTCGCCATCGCTGATTACGACGAGGACGCGCGCAACAGGCTCGGTTTCCGGACGGTCGGCAAGCTTCTGGGCTCCGAAGGCCACTGCGTCCCACATAGAAGTTCCACCGCCCGGTGCGAGTTGATTGATCGCCCGAGCGATGCGGGCCTGGTCTCCGCTGAAATCCTGCACTAACAAAACCGAGTTGTTCACGCCTATGACAAAAGCAAGGTCGTCTTTGCCGGTAACCACGGTTTGCAGGAATCGGGTGGCCGCGGCCTGCTCGAAAGAGAAGCGGTCCGTGACTGAGTTGCTGGTGTCGACGATCAGTCCCAGGCGCAAAGGCAATTGGGACTCATTGCGGAATCCCAAAATAGCGTGCGGCGGACGATTGTCATCGCGAACTTCAATGTCGGACTGGGTAAGGTTCGTCGCAGATGTTCCGTGATCGGTGGCCGCGAAAAAGATCGCGACTTCGTCGACGGCTGCGCGGAAAGTCGCTCCCGGCAAATTGAGCCCTGATTTTTTCGCACCTGAACTCGAATCCGGCGCAGCCGCGGAATCGGCCACAGCCTTCGTGCCGCACTCCGCACACGTAGGATCCGGTTCTGCTTCAGCCTCCGCGATTTGGCCCTTCTCTTTTAGGTCTTGTAAAACCTGTTCCGCCTGCCGTGATATCTCTTCCGGAGTTGGGGTCCGTGGCGCGCTAAAGGAGACCAGCGCCGTCTTTGCGGGGTGTAACTTGGCCTCGGCCTGCGTGACCTGTTCCACCTTGATCTGCTGCAGAATCTGGCGAAATTGGTCGGCTGAAGCGGATTTTGGATCCTCCCGCAGCAATGTCTCCATCTGATGTTGCGCTTCGGCTAGATTGTCCTGCGCAGCCCAGGATGCAGCAGCGAAATAATGCACCAGCGCGGCGCCCTTGTGTCTGCGTTCATGCACCTGGTGCGCAGTCTCGATTACCGCCGGATAATCGTGGTTCAGAAACTCTCCGTACGCCAATGCGGTATGTAACTGAAGATCAAGAGGCGCAATGGACGAGGCTTTTCGCAGCGACTCCTCCGCCGCAGGATATTGCTTCAGGGCCAGTTCTGCGCACCCCAGGTTCAAATAAGAATTCGGCAGGTGATCGTCGAGCGTGATTGCTTTGTCGAACTCTTCCCGCGCCTTTTCGTTTTGGTTGAGGGACAGGTAGGCGGAGCCCAGCGCATTGTGTCCTGCCACAAAACTCGGATAAATCTCAGTCGCAGATCCCAGGTGCTCGACCGCGCCCTGCAAGTCCTTTCGCATCAGAAGCTGAAAACCCTTTTCGTACTCCCGGCGTGCCTTTCCTGGAGCCTTCAGGTCCAGCTTGGAAATGGAAGCGCTGGGACTCTGCACCGGGCTGCCGTTTTGATCTGTGGAATTGACCGTGAAAATATTGAAGTCCAGCTGCGCCGCTTGCAGCGCATCAATACTCATGGACGTTTGCATCCGGTCGCCCGACACGGGGAAATTCAACACCTGAGCCGCCGCCGTACAGGAAAGCAATCCAGGGAGCAACACGCGTCGAAGCAGCCGTCTGAACATTTGGAGGTCGCCTCTCGGGATCGTGCAGGGGAAACGTCCACCAAAGTGTAGCCTTGCCAAACCGGGCTGGCAAGGGGTTCTTGATCGTGGGTTGGCTGAAATTTAGAGACTCGCTCCGCCCCCGAAATGCTCCATCCTCAGAGCTATCGCCAAACGCTAAGTTCGTTGATTTCCCCACAAGGCGGCCGGCGCCGCAGGTTCCCCCGCCTGATAAAAATCCATGCGATGAATGGCCGGCGGTGCGTGCCCCAGGATGCGAATCATTCCAACGATCTGGCCACGGTGCAGCGTGGAATGTTCGAGCACGTGCCGCAGAATCCTCCAACGCGCAACCCGCGGCTCCGCGTCGCCCGGCATCTGGATCGTGATCGCGCCCCCCAGACTGGTCTCGGACGCCTCTTCGAGCCAGCGACGATGGCCGTTCCAGAGTTCGGGCCAACTCTCGCGTAGTTCTGGCAACGATGGTTGCGGCGCCGGCCCTTGCGGCAGTCGCCACGTTCCCGAGTCCCCAGTCGTCCGCAGACAATCGAGCCAGACCCGTTCGCCGTCGTGAATGTGACGCATAGTAGCCAGAATATTCGCGTGAGAGATGCGCAGGTCACGTTCCAGTTCGTCGAGAGTCAGGCCGGAGCAGGCGTCCAACAGACACTGGTTGGCCCAGGCAGAGTAAACAACGTCGCTGAGTAGTATCTGTTTCGCAAACGACATAAGGCGAAGTATAAATGGGAGTTCAATGCCCACTTAACTCTTAGATCTGTAGTCGACTGACGGAACTCCGGAGGCCTGCGTACTCAGAAATTGCGGCTCCTATTCCCGGTTCGTACGCCGGTTTCCCGGGGGGGCCGCACATCTCGTATCCCATCCGTTATCATCCTGCCCACGAAAGTCTCATGCCAACCGACCTGATGCAGAGCTCAAGCAACTTCTTTGTCGGTGAACTCGGCGCGTCCGACCGCAGGTCGCGGAATGACCCGAAATATCCGTTAATATCAATGCAGGAGTAGCTTCAGTCCCAAGCCTACAGCCTAAGACCGAAGACCAGGGAATCGTTGCCATGAAAATCGGTGTCTTAGCCTTGCAGGGTGATTTCGATGCCCACCGCCGCCGGCTCGAAGAGCTCGGCGCCGAGGTTGTGCTCGTCAAGAAGCCCGAGCAGTTTGACGAAATTGATGGCCTCGTCATCCCCGGAGGAGAATCAGGAACGTTCCTGAAACTTCTGGGCGAAGCCGGATTTGCAAAGCTGAAACAGTTTGTCCACGACAAGCCCACCTTCGGCACCTGTGCCGGAGCCATCCTGCTCGCCAGCGAAGTCGAAAATCCCGCGCAGGCCGGACTCGGCGCGCTCGACATCCGCATCCGGCGCAACGCCTACGGACGCCAAATCGACAGCTCCATCCGCGAAGGCAAGTTTCTGAACGGCGGCCCGAATGACAAGCGAGGCGAACCGATCGAGATGGTGTTCATCCGCGCCCCGAAGATCATTCACGTCGGGAAAGACGTCGAAGTCCTCGCCACCGAAGGCACCGACCCAGTCGTCGTGCGGCAGGGCAGGACCATGGCCGCCACCTTCCACCCGGAACTCTCCGACGACCCGCGCGTACATCAGGCCTTCCTCGAGATGGTGCCCAACGTAGACAAGACCCGCTGAATGTTCTCAGGCGAGCCGTCGCTCTCCGGCGGGCTCGCGCAAGACTGACTTCAGAGGGACAAATGGTGAACGTGTAGAGCGTGCGCTTCCGCCCGCTGGTCGGCACGCTTGTTGTTTGTTCCTAAAAAACTTCTTGACAGCTTAGTCGCGTAACTGTAGGGTTACGCATTATGCGTCACCAAGCGGTTACATATTCAGCGGCCCGGAACCAGGAGGCCACATTCCAGGCTCTGGCCGACCCTACTCGCCGTGCCGTCCTCGATATGCTGCGGCGAGGCAGCCAGCCCGCCGGGCAGATTGCCAGCTCATTTTCGGTTTCTCGCCCGGCCATCTCGAAGCACCTGCGTCTATTGCGGCGCGCCCATCTGGTCCGCGAGCATCGCGAAGGCCGCAACCGCGTCTACGAACTCAATCCTCAACCCCTGCAGGCCGTTGATTCCTGGATCGAGCAATACCGCATGTTCTGGGCAACCAGCCTTAATAACCTGAAAGCCTTTGTCGAAGCTGAGCACGAGCGAGAAGGTCAAGCCGTTTCCCGCAAACGTAAATAGATCAGAAAGGAAAAATTCCATGTCGAGGACAATGATCATGACCACGAAGATGAAGAAGGCCAACAAGACTCCGCAATCCCCTCGCATCCTGCAATCTATAATCTTCGCCGTTCTGGCGCTGGCCGCAACCTCCGGTTTCGCTCAGAGTGACGCGCAAAAAGCCTTCAACACCATCAAAAGCATGCCGGGCTCATAGGAAGGGAAGACGCCCGACGGCCACGCCCTGCAGGTCACATTCAAAGTGACAGCTGGTGGTTCGGCCGTGATGAGTGAAATCATCGGCCACGAAGACATGATCAGCATGTTTCACCTCGATGGCCCCGACAAACTGCTCTTGACTCACTACTGCTCTGCTGGCAATCAGCCGCGGATGCAGGCCAGCGTCTCGCCGGACGGCAAGACCCTGACCTTCCACTACGTAGACGCCACTAACCTCGATGGCCCCGACGCCGGCCACATGCAGACCATGGTGCTGACGCTGCTCGATGACAATCACCACACCGAGGAGTGGACCTTCGTGAATCACGGAAAAGAGATGAAAGAAGTCTTCGACCTGCGCCGAAAACTGTAGTTCTGCGGGGTGGACGCTCCCTTGGGCAAGCTCAGGGAAGGCTCTGTCCACCCAGTTTTAGCTTCGTTCGTAAGATTGGGGGCATGATATACGCTGGCCTGCCTCGAAGACTCAACTGGAGCCAATATGTCGTCTACCGTTATCACGCCCGATCAAGATGCAGTCGTCAGCGAGATTCACATAGCAGTGCCGCCTGAGCGCGTCTTCAAAGCTCTGACGGACGCTGCTGAGCTTAAACGCTGGTTCAACAATCCGAACTGCCCGATCAAGGAGTGGGTGATGGACGCGCGTCCCGGTGGACGCTACAGATACGCCACGCAAAAAAGCTCCGTCGTGGTCAACAGCGTCGACGAATTCGAATGTCACGGGGAGATCCTCGAATATGATCCTCCGCGCATTCTGGCTTACACCTGGCTTGCGAACTGGCACGACAACAGCACACATCGCACCGTTGTCCGCTGGGAACTTACCCCAAAGTCGGGCGGAACCCAAGTAAAAGTCACGCACAGCGGTCTTAAACAGGAAGCTATAGCGCGCAAAGATTACAGCGGCGGCTGGCCGGGCGTAGTCAACTCATTGAAGCAGTTCGTAGAAGGCTGAAGACGGGGCGTGCCTCATTTCTCGCGCGTTTCGTGCACGAGAAGTGCGATTTCAACCGTGGATCTCTCGCGCTCCAGAGGCGGGAGCGCGTTGACAATCAGGAGAACCAAATGGCAACGGCTACACTCACTCCCAACCAAGACGCGGTCCTGGCCGAGATTTTCATCGCCGCACCTCCCGAACGCGTTTTCCAGGCGCTGACCGATCCCGCCCAAATGCCAAATTGGTGGGGACAGGAAGGTCTCTACCGCATCACGGAGTGGAAAAACGATCTCCGTCCCGGAGGAAAGTGGTCGAGCACAGGCGTCTCTGCCGACGGCACGGCTTTTCGCGTCGACGGAGAATATCTCGAAATCGATCCGCCGCGCCGACTCGTCCATACCTGGACCTCCAGTTACATGGGCACGCTGAGAACGACGGTCTATTGGGATCTTCAACCCCAGCCCGTACACGGCCTGCATGCCAGCGGCCCCAAGAAAGCTGGCACTGGAACCCTGGTCAAACTTCGCCATGAAGGGTTCGGAGCCGCGCCGCAAGCTGCCATCAATCACGGAGACGGCTGGAGGCGCGTCTTCGGCTGGCTTCAGGCGTTCCTGGAAAACGGCGAGACAGTCGATAGCAGAAAGTAAGTGTGCAAAGCAGACGTTCTGTCCGGTCTGCGTTCGGCTCTATAGCCCTGAAGAGTCTGTATTGGGGTCGGGTACTCAGCCGTGTTGCGTGGTATGCGACAGAGCCTCCCCTCAGCGAAGCCGAAGGGGTGGGAGACTTTGACCCGGGAGCCGGAGCAGACTTCCCACCGCGGTTTTTAGGCCTTTACATTTCTTGACAATCCTCTTCGCGCAGCCTAGACTGCGGCGATTTCCATTTCCAACAAATCCAAGGAGCCCCATGAAGATACGTCTGATGCTCTGCTGCGCGCTGTTATGTTTCGGTTTCGCGATCGTCGCCTCTGCTCAGGATGCAGCGAAAGTCGATCCGGCCCACTACAAAGTCGAATTTGAGAACGCTAAAGTCCGCATTTTGCGCTTTCACTATGGACCTCACGAGAAGTCGGTGATGCACAGCCATCCTGATTCGACGGTCGTTTTCCTAACTGACGGCACGGTCAAGTTCACCTTCCCTGACGGAAAGACGCAAGATGCCAGCGGCAAGGCTGGTATGGCTCAGTTCACGCCCGCCGAGGTTCACCTGCCGGAGAATGTAGGCGATACTCCCGTCGATGGCCTTGTAATCGAGCTAAAGAGCAGCGGCGGGATGAAATAGCCCTTGCCGGGCTGACACTCCTGCCGGCCCGGTTTTGAATTGTCTCTTGACGTGAACAGTCGGATCAGTGCAAGATGCCCCACCCTAGTTGCGCTTTATGCGACAGGGTGGGGCATCTTGATTTTCAACCTCGCGCCAGCGCCGAATCCGCGCAGCCGCAATCCAAAGCAACAAAACCAGTCCGGCGGCAAACACGCCATTCCCCACCCGATTCACGACTCCGTTCTTACCCACGACCGGAGTCTGTGTAAAAGCGTGCCATGCATAAGCGAGCGCCGCGCCACCGGCCAGTGCCAGTTGATGCATGCCCGCCCAGTTCGCGCGCTGCGACCAGATCGAGACCGCAACAATCATCGCCAGATCCAGCGCGAGATAGATTCCAACCGCACGCCATCCCCAAGCCTTCGGAACCACCATAAAAATTGATCCCGCCGCCAAAGCAGCGGCGCCAATCAGCCACGGACTGGGCGCAAGTCCAGGAGCGCGATCCCGTGTGCCCGATCGTTTAGGTAGCGCAACGGCCAGCACGATCAGCGCGGCGCATACCGCTGCTGCTCCCGCAAATTGTCCGGCAGACGCAATAAAGTGTTCCGTCCTGATCTCGTTCGCTGTCGAGGCTACAGCCCCCAGGACGAATAGCACGCCGGTCACCGCCAGGCCGAAATTTCCCAACCATGGAGTCGTCGCGCGATCCGGAACCAGTGCCTCGACCAGAGCCACGGAAACTGAAACGCTCCACACCGTATGCAGCGTGAGCACGAAGACGGTCCACCACGCGCCGATCCCAAGCGTAGGAATGTAGGCCGGTTGCAGCAATCCCAAATGCAGGTGCAGGTAATCCGGATTGAACAGCGTTTGCGTGGTGAATGCTTCTTCCACCACGGCATAGGCCGCCGCGAGCACAATCATCGCCGGCCATCCACGCCCTGTACGCCGCACAATTTCGCGGATCAGCAGCGCCCCACCGCCATACATCGGTGCCAGCACGATCAATACCGGCAACAGAGTAATCGGCAGATCGCCCAGCAAGAACTCCGCCACCAGCGGAGCCAGAAAGAACAACGCGATCGCCGGCGCAGCCCTCCGCATCGAGCCCATTCCGTCAAAATAACAGAATCCGCAAGTGGGGGGGGACACTTGTGTCCGCCTGATCCTGTCGTTGATTGTGACTTGAAGAGAAAAGTTCAGCCGGGCGCTGTACCCTTACTGTCGAGCGTTCGCCGCCGAAACCCGACCCAGCATAAGCTCGACCTGCTCTGATCCGGCCGCATGCAGCGACACCGCTTCCTGCAGATACTTCTGAGCAGAATCCCGATCACCCAGCTTCAAAGTAATCTCGCCGGCATGCTCGAAGATTTTCGAATCGCGAATTCCGACCGCCAGCGCGATCTCGATCTGCTTTCGGGCATCCGCATCGTGACCACTGACGTGCAGCGCCCAGGCGTAAGCATCGAGCGTGTAGACGTCATGCCGCCAGGCATACTCCTGCTTCGCCAGGTTCAGTGCCTTGGCCGGTTGATGCGCATAGTCGGCATAAAAAAAGACGAGGTCGCGGTTAGAGTTATCTTTGCCGGCAGACTCGGCAAGTGCCTTAGTTTCAAAGTCAGCAAATATCTTCTTGGATCCCCCATTACGCCCTGCCAACCGTAACGCTTCAGCAAGATCGTAAAGATTCTGAGTACGCGGCATGTTCCGATATCGTTGCTGCAGCAATACAACTGCTTCCGCATATCGCTTCTGCGAGACGCGAACCTGCGCCAGATTCCCCAACGCTGCGGGATAGCCTGGAACGGACGTCAATGCCTGCTGGAACAGTTTTTCCGCGGCATCGGTGGCACCGGATGCAACTCGCAGATGTCCCATCTTCGTGAGGATTCCTGCGCGCTCTGCCATTTCCGTCTGCGGTGTCGACTGATAAGCCAGTTGCCACAGTTCATACGCGCCCTCGTTATCACCGAAGACTTCCCGCAAACGAGCAGCCCGAATTAGCGCCGGCAGATTGCCGGGGCGAAGATTGAGCATCCACTGCGCCGAGTCCTCCGCGTCGGCGTAGTTGCCCAGTTCGACGTTCGCATCGGTCAACAGGCCGTAGACCATGACATCGTCGGGAATTCTTTTGTTTAGCGCCTTGGCTAAATCCAGCGCCGCGGGAAATTCATGTTTCCCAATCAGGATCGAACACTGAATCTTTTCGGCATCGAAATTATTGGGAGCGATCGCCAACGACTTCTTCACCGCCTCTTCGGCCTGCGTGTAGAGGGCAATATCAGAAATCTCTTCCGCCCGCCGGACCAGTGCTGCCGCAAGCAGGTTGTATCCCGCGCTGTCCTCAGGCTTTTCGGCGACAGCCTTGCCAGCCTCCGCAATGTTCTGCTCCAACGGTGAGAGATTCGCATTCGCCACATCGCTTTGCGCAGCGGCGAACGCGGCACTCATCATCATGGTCATGCACAGCGAAATAATTTTTTTCATAGGAAGCCTCGCACTCCAAAGAAGTGCTCAAAGAGAAAGAGAAATCGTGGCCGCCGCTCAGCCGAACAGCGGCCACAAGGGGATTTACGAACTACTCTGTCGGGCAGATGCCGCCCGGTTGTCCGGTGCAGCCTGCCTGTCCGGGACCAGTGTGAACGCTGTCGCGTCCGCTGTTCGCCGGCTTGACATACGGAAACGAATTGTTGAAGCCTTCGGTTTTGGTGTTGACGCCATCCCCGAGAGCCAGACCGTACTTCGTCGAATCCACGAGGATGCCTTCGATCGCCCGCAAAGAGATATCGAACACATCGTCAATCGGCCTGCGTCCGTTGGGATACCCCGCCACATCGCCGGCGATGAAGCCGAGACGTTTCTGACTGCCCACCGGAGTCGGAGGAATGCCCATGTTGAGCCGCAGAAGATCTGCAACCGGTCCCGCATCCTTCGCAGTGCATCCGGGACAAATGGGAGCTTGGTACTGCGCCAGGATCAGCAAGTCAGTGCGCGGATTCGGCGGAACTGGGACTCCCAGGGTGGCCAACACGCCAGCCGCCACGGGTTCCAGGACGAAGTTTGCGAACTGCGAGTCGTGAATCGGAAAGTCCATGCTGAAGCGATCCTTGAAGCCAGTGCCGATGATCGCTTCGTTGATCAGCGCATTGCCTTCACGGTTCACTTGCTGCAGTGATCCAGTATTCTGGTCCGGATTTGGCGAGTTCCGGACCGTCATGGCGTGGCGCGCGGTGCTGCCGTAGCTTCCGATCACAGCTCGCTTGTCGCTGGCCGGATGGGTGTTGCCGTCCACCGTCAGCATCTGGATAGGAACTTCCAGCACAATCGAGTTGACGTTGTAGCCACCGACTGCGTCCGGAGCGTAGTTGTGAGTATCGTCGGCATCGATTTTCGACGATAGAATCGGGCCGGTTCCGCTGCGGAAGTTCACCGAGTCAAAGAAAGCTCCGAGATCGATGAAGAACGGATCATCCGCAGTTCCAGCCCACACCCGGAATCCGCCGGTGAGATTGCGAACTCCTTCGTTGAACAGTTCCTGATAGTTCGGCATGGTCAACGGGCCGACGTTCGACGGAACTGCGTAAAGCGTTTGCCCGTTGTTCAGAACAGTCGACACGCCGTTCTTGATCATGGTCACGGTGTAGGTCTGGCGCAGGCTCAAACCTTCCGAGCCGGTGCCATTGTGCAGCGAGGTGATCGGAGGAATTCCGGCGATGCCGCCCACAAATCCGGTGAACAACTTCGGATCGCGAATCTGCGTCGTGAAGCGGAACTGGAAGGTAACATCTGGAATTCCGTCCTGGTTGTTGTCGACAAGCATCTGGTAGACCACGTTGTCGTCAAAGGGAAAATAGTTCGGACCGTTGGCCGGCTCCAGCAGCGGGTCAACGTTCAGGATGAACGTAACTTTGTCAGGATGGTCGTAACTGACAAAGGCGTACCAGTCGGTCACGTCCGCGGAACGGTCCAGGGCCGTGATGGGCGCCTCGCGATGACTCGACGCGAACATGCTGGCCGGAGCCACCATGAACAGCGACAGAGCGAGAGCCACGATTGACTTCAGGTTTTTCATGGAAATGCCTCTCTGCAGAATTCGTCGACATCGCCGTGTATCGAACTGCTGGTGAGTGCCTGAATCGCAGCTTCGCTGGCGAGTCTACGTACCCGAGTTACGTTGCCGCCACACCAAACGGATTTCATCGAGTCAAAATACTTATCGTCATGCACCGCTGATGAGGAACTAACAATGCTCGTGGAGGCGCGGACGCCTCCGTCCGCGCAGCCAGACAAACAGAACCAATTCGTCGGCGAGGACGCGTAGGGCGAACGGACGGGAGCAAACTTACTGCGGAATCCAATGCACGTTTGAAGTGAACAGCCCATCGACAAATCCGATGTGGTAAACGAGGAACATTCCGAAGGCCATGCTGGCAAGACCAGAAATCGCCGTAAGATGGCGGTTGATCGCGAAGAATTTCTTTCCCGTGTAAACCATTGGTATAGAAATCGCTACAGTCATGATCATCATCCCGACCATCGTGCCGAAACCAAACACCAACAGGTAGGCCGTAGACCACAGCGGGCTCTTGATCGTCGAGAGAACCAGCAGTGCCACCGCAGCCGAGCCCGCGAGGCCATGTACGAGGCCGATCACCAGCGGTCGAAGAGTTTGATACAGGCCGAGCTTTCCGACCGTCCTGTCAAAAAACATCTCAATTCGGCGAAAGAAAGTTGGCGTCGGCATACCGGCGTCAGCAGGGAAGCCAGATACCACCGCTGATGCTGCAAAGGATTTCTCCCTCGGAGTGAGGCGCTCCGTAACCCAGCGCATCACGCCAGTGAGATTCAGCACGCCCAGCAAAACCAGCATCAATGCAACGCAAAACTCCATCGACAGACCAAGCCGGGGCGGAATCACGACGCCGAAAATAATAATCGCCGATCCGACGAGAAAGATCGTGAGCGTGTGCCCGAGTCCCCAGAGCAACCCGATCGTCGCCGAGCTGCGGATCGATCCCTGCCGGCTCACGATCGTCGACACGGCGACGACGTGATCGGGATCGGTCGAGTGACGCATCCCCAGAAAGAGCCCGAGCAAAATGACTGTCACGAAAGGGAGTAGCTTGCCGGTAGAGACAAAGCCATGCCAGATGGGAACGGATGCGACAGCCGAAGCCGTAATCCCCATGCCCAGCACAATCATGAACGCCGATGACAGGAAGGGAAGAAATCGGACGGCAGGATTGCCCGCGCACACTCGCGAAGACATCACGCGTTTGGCGTAAACCATGGTCAGGCCGACGATGACCAGTACTGCGGCCAGTCCAAAACTGAATGCCGTAATCAGGAATAGTCCGAAGCCGATGCGATGCAGTGAGAAAGCGCTCAACAGCACGACCAGCGCCGCCGGACAGGGTACGATGCCACCCGTGATGCCCAGCATGCAAAGTTCGCGCAGCGACAGAGCGCGCTCGGCAGGTTTTGCATCGTCTGAGAGCGGAGCGGCAATCGCGGGCGATTTCTTGAACATCGAAACAAACCAGTGCGAGTGCTGTTCTCCCGGAGCATGCGAATGCTCTCCGGACTCCCCAGTCAAGTGTCGAAGAAAAATGAAGATGCCAAGCCCGGCAACACTCAGCCCAGAAATCGCTCCCAGCCAGGGATACAGCTGCTCTGGAACAATGTATCGCGATGCATACAACGTCAAAGCTCCCAACAGATAGACGCCAGACGTGTGCGCAGCGGTGACCACGACTCCCAACAACACGGCGTGTCGCGCCGTACCACGCGAACCGACAAGATATGCAGCAACGATGGTCTTTCCATGTCCAGGCTCCAATGCGTGTAATGCGCCCAGCCCCGCTGCGATCAGAGCCGCGGAGAGCAATATCCAGAAACTCAACTTACCCTGCGTCGAAATCAGCTCGGTGAATCGGCTACGGGGAGTATTCTGCGCACGAGTCCCAGATGCCGGCGGAAAAACCTCGGGCGAGGAAACGACGCCGGTAGAAGACCGCGCGGGGCTCGTGTCAGAGGGAGTGACGGACTCCGCTGATCGGTGCTGTCCCGGCGATACTGCGGCCGGCGCATGGGCGATTGTTCGCGCTGGTGCGGCCCGAACAACCGCTGCGGAAACCCTTGCGTCGGATCGCGGACGCGAAGTCTCAAATCCAAGCTCAGCCGACAAAAGCTGCGGAGGACTATTCAACGCGTCGCTCGAATAGTTCGTCAGTTCCAGGCTGCGGTCGGTCGAGGGAGCGGAACTGTTAAGAATCGCAACTCCGTCGCCGAGTACAACGATCTCTTTCCATCCAGCGCGTCCGGGAAAGTTGTTGTCGTAATACGAGACTCGATGCGCGCCTGCGGGCACCTCAACCTTCCCGCGAAACACGAATCCAAGTTTCATCGTAGGCAGTCCACCGGCGCCGTCCGCAAACACCACCTGGCGAGATATCGTTTCGAGCCGCACCGATTGACCATCGCTTTGCAATGCGAGTCCGGCCTTCAGCGCTTGTTCCTGCCCGTCAAGGTAGCGCGCCGCGCTCGGGTCGTCGGCCCTGGCGGTCATGTCGAACTGCCGCATCTCCTGAAACGTAGGAATTTCTGCCATATCGATCAAGTACCGGATCTCAATCGAGCCTTGACCGACCGTAATCTTCGAATAGTGATTGACGCTGAAATTGCCCATCGGGTGCGCAAAGGCCGCCGAACTCAATAGCACCAGCAGGAAGGCGACTGCGAAACAACTGCCTTTATTGCGCATTGCTCGACCTCAAGTCCTGACCATGCGATCGCGAGACGTTTTCTAAAGCGCGGCTGGCGGCTTCAGCCTGAAAAATCTGGAAGTGCGGATTCGTTTTCAGCGCACGACTGAGAAACTCTTCCGCCTGAGCATCCTTGCCCAAACTGTGATCGATCATCCCGGCATGAAACAGCAATAGGGAATCGCTAGTATGCAAAGCCAGAGCCTTCCCGATCGTGTCGCCCGCTTCATTGAATCTGCCATTCTTGTAGAGAACCCATGCCAGTGTGTCCCATGTGTAGATATCGTGCCGGATTTTAAGCTCTTGGCGCGCCAACTCCAGAGCTTCCGGCAGCTTGATCCCCTGATCGGCATAGAACAGGGCTAGCTCCCGATTGGCCAGCACCTGATTTAATTTGCTGAGGTGTCCGATGTATTCGACCAAGTCGTACTGCTGCTGCGCGTCACTCGCGCGTCCGACTTTTTTATAGACGTCGCCCAACTCAGCCACGTACACAGGAAACGGAATGATCGCAATCGACCGCCGGTAGAGCTCAATGGATTCCTCAAGCTTCCCCTGCCCAGCCCGAACCTTGGCCAGCCCGGCGATCGAGCGATAGTGATTCGGATCGGCCGTCACCCCCGACTGATACGACAACTCCGCGTTCTCCAGATCGCCCGCCTGAAAGTAGCGCTCGCCCAATTCGAAATACAGCCATGCCAAATTTTCCCGCGGGACATTTGTCCGCAGCCCAGCTGCGATCGAACTCTTCATCAACCGGATGGCCTCGGCCGAATCTCCATGCAGAAAACTCAGATACGCCATCCGGCTGTCGCTCATGTAGGCCAGCGCCAGAGGAGACGAGGTCACTCGCCCCAGAGACTGCATAGTGTTGTAGGCCGCGGCGGCCTCGTCGTACTCGCCCATATCGGTGCAGGCGTCGCCTTCAATAGCAAATGCCGCCAGATTTCCCGAGCCCGTTCCGATCGCCTTCTGCGCCGAGGCGAGGGCATCGGCGAACCGATGCTCGCCCATATAAACCAGCGCGATGTGAACCAGAGGATCCGCCGCCCGAAAATCCTGCGGGGCCAGAGCGAGCGCCTTCTTGAGGGTCTGCTCCGCCAAATCGTAATAGGCGATGTCGCCGGTCTCGCGCGCCTTCTGAAACAATTCGGCCCCCAACCCGTCATAGGCCGCGTAATCACCCGGCGATTTCCTGGCGCGTTCCTGGAGAGTTTGAATCTGCTTGTCCGTCTCCGAGGTAGACGCGGTCTGAGTCCATGCAACTGCGACACAAAACATCAGAAGAACGAGTAGCAACCGCGCCATTCCAGCCTCACGCATTGCACATTTAGGATTAATTCCCGCCTACACCATGCAATACGGACGTGCAGCACGAATCGGATTGCCGCGGCCGGATTTTTTCCCCGTGCGGGGAATGATCGGTCGCCTGCCTCTTGCTATTCCCGCAGTCGCCTGAAACAGCGCAGAACGTCAACTGCCAGAAATCTTGTCAAGCCCTCAAACACCCCCGATTCCCCTCAACCTGCTCATTCGATGGAGAGAATAAATCCTGATTGATGTCCAGTTTACCCAGCGCAACTTGATATACTGGATATAGAAGCAGAAACAATGAAAGCGCAGCCTCCGGGCCGCGCTTTTCGTGTTTCTGGAGAGCTTTGTGTAGGAATCGGGGCTGCGCGCTCCTCCGGGTCCTTGGTACCATCGTCTTTCCGCGTCCGTTAGGGAGCAACGTCAATGACACTGGTTCGAACAACAATCTGCGGGATGCTGCTATGTACGTTCCAACTCGTCCACGCCCAGACGATTTCCTGGGTTGGACATAGCTGGAAGGTTACCAGCGGGGGCATGGCCGGCGTCGCGCCCGGCGACCCAGCCAATGTCAGCGTCGATACCAACGGATATCTGCATCTCCAGATCGTCCAGCGCGAGGGCAAGTGGACGGCCGCCGAAGTTTTCACGACCGATCGCATGGGGTTCGGAACCTACCAGTGGGTAATCGAAGGCAATGTCTACGAGATGGATCCGACTACGGTGCTCGGCCTGTTCCCCTACGGACCTACGCATCACATTGGCGCCGACGCGGAGAACGAAGTCGATATTGAATTTTCCCAGTGGAACAACACCTGCCACGGATGCAATGCCGACTTCACCGTGTATCCCTCGACCGGGAATCGCAAGCCAAAGGGCGTCTCCGCCTGGGAAGATAACTTCCGCGTTAGCGGCGAAAACCTCACCACCGCGCGTATGGATTGGAGCCCCGACCACATCGTATTCACGTTAATGAACGGCGTTCACCCAATCGGAGCTGTCGCTGACGTGATCAAGACGGAAATCTACTCGTCAGACGCGACGAATATTCCACAGGAAGCCTTTCCGGTGGGCATCAATTTCTGGTGTTTCAAGAAGACGCCTGCGAAAGATCAGTCGGTGGTAATTCGCGACTTCCGGTTCGTAGCGGCCTCGCGAGGGGCGTCAGGCAAGCAGTGACATTTGACAACCGCGCTGGCTAGCAACTCTGAAGAGAGGCCGGACGTTCACCGGGAGATGACCGAGTAGTGGTGTCGGGGCGTGAGCGACCCGTCTCTTGCCGCGCTATACTCGAACTGTATGGGCGATACGCAGAAGACGTTCTACCTCGAGACTTTCGGGTGCCAGATGAATGTCCATGACTCGGAAAAGGTCATTGGCACGCTGGTACATGAGGGATATCGCCAGGTGGAGACCGTCGAGCAGGCCGACCTGGTCCTCTACAACACCTGTTCGATCCGCGACAAAGCTGAGCAGAAGGTCTTCAATCGCCTCAACGATTACAAGAAGTATCAGAAGCAGGGTAAGAAGTTTGGAGTGCTCGGCTGCGTCGCTCAGCAGGAGGGCGAAAAGATCTTTGAGCGTGCGCCGTACGTTTCACTGGTCTGCGGATCGGCGTCATACCGCAATCTGCCGGCGATGCTCGCGCAACTGGAAGGAGCCTCCGGGGCAAAAGCCTTTACAGACGAGCAGGGCGGTATCGCAGCGCTTGAAGAGATGCGCCACCGAAGGCCAGATCTTTCAGCGGGCGGCGAAACCGAAGGCGAGCGAATGGGCTTCGAGAATGCGCACGACGACAGCCTCGAGGTCGAGATTTCGCAAGCAGGGAAGCGCGAGGTCCCGAAACTGGTTCGCATCACCGGACTCGACGATCGCCAAACTGACGAGTGTTTTGAAACTGAATTTACCGCCCGCAGCAATCCGCATCGCGGATACATCACGATCATCGAAGGCTGCGACAAGTTTTGCGCCTACTGCGTCGTGCCGTATACGCGTGGAAAAGAACGCAGCCGAACTTCGGACTCCGTGCTCGCCGAAGCTCGCCAGATGGCCGATCTCGGCTACACCGAAATTCAACTGCTTGGCCAGAATGTTAATTCGTACAAAGATCCGGCAGGAAATCAAGCAGGGAAGACGGGCGGCAAGAAAACTTTTGCGGAATTGCTGGCCGCCATCGGCGAGATTTCCGGCATCAAACGGGTGCGCTTCACGACTTCGCATCCGCGCGACTTCGGACGCGATATCGTTGATGCCATCGACTCCGTGCCCACGCTCTGCAATCACGTACACCTCCCGGTGCAAAGCGGATCGACCCGCGTGCTCGATGCCATGCAACGCCTCTACACCCGCGATCAGTATCTGGAGCGCATTGCCTGGATCAAGGCCGCGAAGCGCGAGATCAGCATCACCAGCGACATGATCGTGGGATTCCCCGGCGAAACCGAGGTGGACTTCGCTGAGACTCTCGATCTCCTCGATGAGGTCGGATACGACGCTGTCTTTTCTTTCAAATATTCTCCCAGGCCGAACACCCCGTCGCTGCATCTTGACGATGCCATCCCCGATGAAGAGAAAGCGCGACGTCTGGATGTGTTGATGGCAAAACAGAGAGAGATTCAGACGATCCGTTATAAGAAATACATAGGAACAACCTGCGAAGTGATGGTTGAAGGGTACAACGAAGCACGCGCACAGTGGATCGGCCGCACTGCACAGAATAAGACACTGAATTTCACCGCGCCGGCTAAATTTATTCAGGCGAGCGTCCCGCCGCAGGCTGGCGCCTACGTTTCGGTGCGGATAACAACCAGTTTTCCCAATTCGTTGGTAGGGGAAATGGTGGTATAAGGGGAAAATCCGGCGCGAAAGCGCACGGATCGGCGGCAGGGGATCGACCGGCATGGTTCGGGAGGTAGCATGGAAGTAGAAATGACAATCCGTGGCTTGCTGATGGATCCCGTTACTAACACGCCGATTGTCATTTTGAAGGATGTGGGCGGTGACACGGTCCTTCCGATCTGGGTGGGTGCGTTTGAGGCGCAGGCAATCGCGTTGGAGATGGAAAAGGTTACGACACCGCGTCCGATGACACACGATCTAATTAAGAATGTGCTGACTGGACTGGAGACGCAGGTTCATAAAGTTGTGGTCACGGAGTTGCGCGAGGACACGTTTTATGCGGTGATCTGGCTGGAGCGGAGCGGCGAGGTGATTAGCATCGATTCGAGGCCCTCGGATGCTTTGGCGCTGGCGCTGCGGGTGGATTGTCCGATTTTCGTCGACGATCTGGTCCTGAAGACTTCGAAGTTAGCGACCAACATGCCAGACAAGATTACCGGTGAGGAATTGCGGAAGTGGCTGGAAGGACTGAACGACGAAGACCTGGGGAAGTATAAGATGTAGGGGACTCTCGATGATGTTGTTTGCCGTGATTGATGCTGATACGTTATCTTGACATCAATCAGATGATATGACATCATCAATGTGTTATGAGAACTACCCTCAATCTTGATGACGATGTTGTTGAACTTCTCAAGGACTATGCGGGAAACCGGTCCGTGGCCCTCGGCAAGGCGGCATCGGAGCTCGTGCGTAGAGGGTTCGCGGCGCCTGTACAAACGCGAATGGTCAATGGTTTCCACACCGTAGTTCTGCCAACAAACTCTCCCAAAGTCACCTCAGAGAAAGTTAAACAGCTGCTTGAGGACGAAATCTAGGTGGGAGTTTTCCTGCTGGATGCCAATGTACTAATCGCCCTGGCTTGGCCTGAGCATCAATTCCACGAAAGAGTGGGGCGATGGTTCAGCCGTCATTCTCGTGGAGGGTGGGCCACTTGTCCTTTTACGCAATCAGCGTTTGTTCGCATTCTGTCCAATCCGGCATTTTCGTCTGATGCTCTGACGCCGCGAAACGCTTTGCTCGTGCTCGAGTCCAACTTGAGTCTTCCTGGACACCATTTCTGGCCGGACGCAATTCCGGTTCCTGATGCGGTGAAGATTGTCGAGGAACGTCTTACCGGGCATCGTCAAATCACCGATGCTTATCTCCTGGGCCTTGCGATCCATAATCGAGGGAAGCTTGCCACTTTGGACAACGGAGTCAAGGCGTGGGGAGTGGAAGAGTCGGTGGAATTAGTCAGATAGGTGGGGTTGAAGGCGAGGGACCAGGACGACCCGGCCTCAGCTCTGCGATACTTTACATAATACCTGTTATCGGACATTGATTCAATCAGCAGTGCTGGAGCCTGTTTCTCCTGGCTCTGCCCGTCCTTCGCCGCTCCCGGGGTGAACTTTCCAGCAACCACCCTTGAAGTTCACTGCAGCGGGATGAGGTAAAGGTTTGATTGCGAGGTAGTTTTGGTAGTGCTGTAGGTTAAGCTGTCGGGGCCGGGACGGACAACCCCGTCAAGCACTTGCACGGCGGCTTTGCGCAACTCCTCTCCGGACTTAAATCCCGATGCAGGGAGTTTCGGCAGATCGGTTCCGCGAACCAGTGGGGCCACGTAGGTTTGATATTCCGAACTACCTTTGGTCGCGACCCAGTAGAAGTACATAGCCTTGCCGTCGCGAGTCCAATCAACATCGCACCAGCCCGAACATAAAGGAACGGGAGGACCGCCAGCTAGCGGGACTGCTTCCGTGGACGCCCAGTTGTCTTCTTTGTTCCCCGGTCGCCGCACCGCAACGAACCGCTCGTCGGGAGAAATCGAGGAGTAATAGACAATCGGCTCGGGAAACACTCTTTCGGGCTGAGTGCCATCCTGCTTCACGCGATGCAAGAAATGATTTCCATTTTCAAAAACACCAAAGTAGATTCGGCCCGAGGGCGAAAAAAGTGGCCACGAAGCATCCGTCGAACTAAGTTGGCGTGGAGCAAAGCGATGTTCCGTGGAGGCCAGCCAGACGCGATGCTGTCCGTTCGCTTCGAGAGTATCGAATACGACCTGCTTATCATCGGGAGCCAGACTGAAACTGAGTACACCGATGCCCGGCAGAACCTTGGACCTCTCTCCTGAGGCGAGGTCTGACACCCAGAGCTCGCCACCATGATCGGTTCCAGAGGCATTCGCCGATTGGAGATAGAAGAGCCGTTTGCCATCGGAAGAGATTTGGGGCCGAAACGAATAGCCTTCAGAGGAAATCTGCCGCTCTCCTTTTGCATCATGAGCCCAGACGCTGCTCCCAGAAGTGCCCACCGATACGATCAGGGAGCGGCCATCCGGCGACACGGCAATTCCCTGTTCTTCCGTTAGACCAGCGGTGAGTTGCTGCGGCACTCCGTCTGGAAAAGCCTGGCGCCAGATGTGGTAGCCGTGCGAGCCCGCATCGGAGTTCAGATACATCCATTTGCCATCCGGTGACCACGCAGCTGTTTCGCAGCCTCCGTTTTGAGGTCCGACTGATCGGACCGCGCCTCCTGAAAATGGAACGAGCTGACAGGGAATCATGGCATGGTCTTTTCCCATTTCGGCTACGAGTATCCATTTGTGGTCGGGCGAGAGATGGGACTCGTGCGCCATATGCGTTTCATCTGGGGGAAGGTACACATCTCGTTGCTCGGAACGGCTCTCGGTGGAGGTCACAACCGACAGGTGAATGCCGCTTTTCACCTCGCTGAACATGACATGGCTGGGATCGACCCAATGGAGGCCGGTGGCGTTCGACAGCAGGAGCTGGGGCTGACCTCCTAGAACCGGGATCACCCAAGTCTGCCAGTTCAGGCCAGAGGTTCCGTAGGCGATACGTGAGCCGTCCGGCGAGAATGCCGTAAGAGATTTTAGAGTTTCGTCGTGAGTCAGCTGTGCTGGAGTTCCGTCGGGAAGAATCTTCACATAAAGCTGCGCCGACCAGCCGTTTCCGCGCAAGAAAGCCAGCATGCGTCCATCGGGAGAGATCGACTGGTCAAAAGCCTCATCCGTAAAGTTCGTAAGCTGTACCCATCTGGAGGGATCGGGAGCGGAAGGAGGGATGGATCGCCGCCACATCCATACGGCGCCGGCTGCGAGCAGAGCAAGGCACGTGGCGGCGGCTGCCGCAATGAATCGTCGAGATCTCGCTGCCGGCGCAACAGAGGGGATGCTGGGTTTTGTTCCAGACTCGGTATCGCGCTTCAGCCGTTTCAAGTCCGCGCGTAGGTCTGAAGCATGCTGATAGCGGACATCCTGATCCTTCTCAAGGGCTTTCAAGATGATGCGCTCGAGGCCTTCTGGAACTTCGGGATTCAGGCGCACCGGAAGAACTGGAGAACGATTCAGGATGGAATCGAAGATCACGCCGGAAGTGTCACCCCGAAAAGGCAAGTTTCCAGTAGCCATTTCGTAGAGCACGACTCCAAGCGAAAAAAGATCGGTGCGCGGAGTGACGTCCTTGTTGCGGATCTGTTCGGGCGACATGTAGGCGACGGTGCCGAGGGTAGCGCCGGGACTGGTCAGGTATTCGGGTTCAGTTTTGGTGACTGTGACCTCGGCGTCGCCAGGAGAGTCGTTGGAAGGGCCCATTTTCGCGAGACCGAAATCCAAAACCTTGGTGTGACCACGGTCCGACACGAATATGTTGGCGGGCTTGATGTCGCGGTGGATGATGTTCTTGGCGTGGGCGGCGTCGAGTGCGTCGGCGATCTGGGTGCCGATTTCCAGGATTCGTTCGAGGGGCAGAGGGCGGCCGGCAATGACGTGCTTGAGAGTGTTTCCCTCCAGAAACTCCATGGCGATGAACAGACGCCCCTCATGGTGAGATATTTCGTAAATCGTGCAAATGTTTGGATGGTTCAGGGCTGAAGCTGCGCGGGCTTCGCGGCGGAAACGCTCCAGGGATTGAGGGTCCTGAGAAGCATTGTCGGGCAGGAACTTCAATGCCACAAAACGGCCGAGTTCGGTGTCTTCCGCCTTATAGACGACTCCCATGCCGCCACCGCCGAGCTTGCTGATGACGCGGTAGTGGGAGAATGTCTGGCCGATCATGCGCACAATGGTAGGTTGGGCCGAAAGGCGAGTCAAATGAGCAAATCATTACGAGCTGTCGGGACGCAACAGCCGAAACAAACTCGCCAGGTTCCCGGGTTGGTGGTGGTTCGGAAGTAGTCCGGCGGTTCTACTCTTGCTGCGCCATGTTTTCTTCGGACGCTGCCAATACGATTTTGGGGTGAAATAACGTGCCTGCTACGCGGGTGGCGATCGCGATCAGATCTTTCTGCCCACAGAAGACTTTGACCTGACGCGCTCGCGAAAGCTCAGGAAGGTTCACAGTGCGTCCGCTGCGGATACGGGCGGCATTCGCTTCGTCCGCCATCACAGCGGGAAGTTCGGGCAGAAGTTTGCGGGGATGGACGAACAAATCATCGAGGGAAGACTTCCCTGCCGCTTCGGCGAGTTGATCGAGCGTTGAGGCTTCTTCGATTTCAAATTCCGCCACCGCCGTGCGGCGCAGCGTTTCCAGATGCGCGCCGCAACCGAGGCGCTGGCCCATCTCGTGAGCCACCGAGCGCAGGTAGGTCCCCGAAGTCACGTGCGCACGGAATCGAAGGCGATCGCGCTCGACCGCTAGAATCTGGAATTCCTTTATTTCAACCTGCACCGGCTTAAGGATCACGTCTTTATGTTTGCGCGCCAGCTTGTAGGCCGGAACGCCATGAATCTTCTTCGCCGAAAACGGTGGCGGAGTCTGGTCGATCACACCGCGAAACTGCGCCGCGAGGACTTCGACTTCCGCAGGATTGAGGCTGAGTTCTTGTGGGGTCGAAGTGGCTTCGCCTTCCGCGTCATAGGTGTCTGTGGAGAATCCGAAGCGTACGGTGCCTTCATATGTTTTTTCAGCGTGAGTATAGAACTGCGCCAGCCGGGTGAGGCTACCTGTCACCAGCGGCAGAACGCCGGTGGCCATGGGATCGAGAGTCCCCAGGTGTCCGACGGAACGCTGCTGGAGGATGCGGCGGGCGCGGTTGACCACATCGTGAGAGGTCAATCCGCCGGGTTTATCTATAATGAGGACACCATTCATGAGAGGGTTCCGGAATTCAAGTAATGAAGGATTTGGTAATTTGAAATCGCGCCTGCTGCCACCGCGAGATGACACAACTACTTCAATCACACAGATACCAAACTAACAGATAGCCCATGTTTCCTATCCGAGACGACCAGCCGCGCTACAGTACTCCGTATGTGACCTGGTTTTTGATCGCCCTGAATCTTCTGGTTTACCTGTTCCAGACATCCCTCGATCCGAGCAGCGCCGAATTGTTTGCGCGGCAGTTCGGCGAAGTGCCTTCGCATCTGGCGGCGTTTCTGGCAGGGTCACAGAGGTACACGCTGCCTGCAGTCGTAATTCCCTTCTTCACGTCGATGTTTTTGCACGCCTCATGGACGCACGTACTGGGAAACATGTGGTTCTTGTACATTTTTGGGGATAACGTGGAAGACTATCTCGGCCATTTCACGTACCTGCTGTTTTATGTGCTTGCCGGACTGATCGCCATGACCACACAGGTGGCAATCTATTTGCACTCGAGTGTTCCCACGGTGGGAGCGAGCGGGGCGATTGCCGGCGTGTTGGGCGCTTATTTCATTCTGTATCCGCGGGCACGGGTATTGACGTGGTTCGTCGTGTTCGTGCTCTATCTTCCTGCGTGGGTCGTTCTGGGAGAATGGTTTGTGCTGCAATTTCTAGCGGGAGCGGCCACGCTTTCGATGGCCAACGCCAGCCGCAACGTGGGCGGTGTTGCAGTCTGGGCGCACGTGGGTGGATTTGTTGCGGGAGCGATCATGATCAAGATTTTTCCAGAGCGCAGGCGGCGATCGCCCTATGCGTATCAGTAACGGTTTCGAGCATTGAAAGCCCCACTTCTCGCGCAGAGAGAGCGCGAGAAATGGGGCACCCGGCTTTTATTCAAGATCAAAATCCAGATCATTTCTTGGGGCGCGATTCGGGTGGGACCAGGCCGGCGATGCGGTAGTAGACCACGAGTTGGCCATAGTGTTCGCCGGAATGTTCGATGAAGCCCCAGGCGAAATCGCCGATCCTCATTTGTTGATGAGCGAAGGGATCGACGATAGTCTCCGACATTCCCTTGTCGCCTTTGGCCTTGATGGCATCCGCGCCGTCGCCATACGACTTTTTGACGAAGGCCACCACATCGGCTTTGGTTTTGTACTGATCGCGTTTTGGATCTTCTCCGGCGGGAGGCTTCTCTCCCTTGACCAGATTAGTGAAGTAGTAGTTTGCACCCGCGGCGTGCAGCAATTGTTCGGCAAAACTGCGCTGGGCCGGGGTGGGTTTCATATCGTACTTGTCTTCCGGGAAATCTTCAGCCATGGCGATGAGCTTGCGGCCGACATCGTTCCAGGTATCGAGAACGACTTTGGACGGGCCATCGGCAGGCTTAATAGGTACGTCTTTCTTCATCGCGTCTTGCGCGTGAACAGGGAGAGTGGCCGCGACCGCGGCGAAAACGGCGATTAGGAACAGATTCTTCATTGAATTTCCTCCGGCTGGGGTTTCCGAGCGGTCGCCATCTTAGACGCAAACGGCGGTGAGGTTCAAGGGGGCGCTCGTTCAGTTTCGGTGGCGGGCAAGCAGCAGCGTTTAACGGGAAGTCCATATCCCACCCTGTCGCGCGATGCGCGAAACGGTGGGGCAACTGCGGCTTATTAAATTCCGTTCGGGCGCTGGCGGATCAGGGAGAGAAATTCAGATCTAGTTTCTTCTTCATTGCGGAAGCATCCCAGCATCGACGATGTGACTGCGGCGGAGTGTTGCTTTTCGACTCCGCGCATCATCATGCACAGGTGGCGCGCTTCGATGACTACGCCCACGCCCTGCGGCTCGATGACTTTCTGAATGGTTTCGGCAATCTGGGTTGTGAGGCGCTCCTGAATCTGCAAGCGACGCGAAAAAAGTTCGATCAGGCGCGGGATCTTGCTTAATCCAAGAACCCGCCCGTTCGGAATGTAGGCCACGTGGACTTTGCCGAAAAACGGCAGCATGTGATGCTCGCACAGGCTGAACATTTCGATGTCTTTGACGATGACCATCTCGTCGTAACTCACGGAGAACAGAGCGCCCTTCAGGAGAGCCTCGGGATCCTCGTGGTAGCCTTTGGTGAGAAACTGCATGGCTTTGTGGACGCGCTCCGGCGTCGCGGCGAGACCTTCACGCGTGGGATTTTCGCCGAGGCGCACGATCATCTCCCGCACTAAATCTTCAAAGCTGGCGCCGGTTAAAGTGGCTGGTTCCGTATGCTCAATGGCTGGTTTCATAGGTCAGTGTCGTATTTCGTAACCGCCTGCGTATTCGAACGAATTCATCATGGTCTCTTCGAGTCTTACCTTTTCAAGATGCGCTTGAGCAAAGCCGCGCTGCAATATTTCAAAGATCTCCACACATAGATTTTCGGTGGTCGGCACGGTTTCGGCAAATTCCTGGACCTTATTCAAGTTTTCGAGATCGTAGCGCGAGATCACTTCCCTGCCGACAAAGCCGTCCAGATCGACCAGGTTGCAGACCATGCCGGTGGCTTGGTCGACGGGGCCGCTCACGGTGACTTCCAGCGCATAGTTGTGGCCGTGTCCGTGAGGATTGTTGCACTTGCCGTAGGTGGCACGGTTTTCTTCGACGGACATCTGGGAACTGTGCAGCCGGTGCGAGGCGGAGAAGCGATAGCGGCGCGTGAGATGGGCTTTCATGAAATGAGTTTTTGCTTTCAGGTACTACTCTTCTCCGTAGACATCGACGAACAGGTCTGTTGTCTCGTAGACCCGAACTCGGTGCAGTTGCGCTTTTTCCAGCTTTGTTTTCAGGCGCTGCCAGATGGCGATGGCCAGGTTTTCTGTTGTCGGAATTCGGGTCAGAAATTCAGGAACCTCTTTGTTGAGAAAGCGGTGGTCCATGGCATCAAGCACTTCTCGATGCATGACTTCTTTCAGTTGCTTCAGATCGACGACGAAGCCGGAGCGCGCGTCAACTTCACCTTTCACGGTCACTTCGAGGGTGTAGTTGTGCCCGTGGCCGTTCGGGTTATTACACTTACCGAAGACGCGAAGGTTCTCCTCCGGCGTGAAGTCGGGGTTGTGGTAGTAGTGCGATGCGGAGAATTCAGCTTTGCGCGTCAGGTAGACCATAAGAAGTAGTCGCTAGTTGTCAGTAGCCCGTAGCCAGTGAACTTGCTTTCCGCGTCAATCAGGATTTCCGTTCAGACCGATTGCGGCGGGAGGTTCGAGTGCATAAGGCTGAATCTCCTGCCATGCCGGCGAGCCAGTGGTTTCCTCCTGCGGACAGAAAGTTTTGTTGGGTACGAACACGATGATCTCGTAGAGGTACCGTTTGTGCTGAGCAGGATAGTAGGCGAAGGCGAAAGCGATGCCCTTCTTTTTATCAATCCAGAAGATGAGCGGACGGTCGCCGAGGGCGGCAACCGGAGGAGTCAAGAGAGCAAATGCTCTCATGTCCCTGTAAGCGCTGGCGACTTTCTCCGGAGGATCCAGTGGCGTGATGCCTTCGGCGGTATGAAAGCGAGTGGTTGCCGACTCGATCTGGAAGACGGTTCCCTTCTTAAAGCGAATGTACAAATTTCCGCCACGAATTTTATTGTCGCTGTCTACCCAGTTGAAGGTTGTTCCGCACTTATTTTCCCACTCCTGGTCTTCATATTTCTTGGGGAATAATTCGAGCGCGCGTTCGCGAGTGTCACCAAGTTTTAGCGGGCCTATGCTCGAACCGGGCTCGATCAGCACCTGGCTGCTGGTGAACGAACCGCCTTGCTGCGGGTTCGCTGCCGTCAGCTTGCTGCCTGGTTGCGTGCCGGCCATCGGGGAATGGTTGCCTGCTGCCGCGATCAGAAGTGTGGGCACAATCAGGAGCGTCGCAAGTTTCATGAGAGTCGTCCTGCGCTTGTAGGTGTCGGATCAGGAATCTTGCTGATGGAATGACCTTCTCTGGCGGGTTCGAGGTTGCGAGTGCCGGGGCGACTACCGGAATATGTCCGGCCTTTCCAGCCGACGCTGCCGTTGGCGTGCGCCCTCTTTGAGCGTAGCAACAGGTAAGCAAACATCGGCATGCCAAAGATGGCGCCGAGAAGATTCTTGCTGCTCGTGGAGTTGGCCGGGATGAGCCGGATCACAAGATAAACAAAAGCGATCAGAGCAAGTTTATTCCACCAGGTGTGGCCCGCGACATGAGCCTCCGACAATGCGAGTGCAACCCACGGGATCGACCAGAGGGCCAATGTTTCCGCAGCGAGCCAGCCCGTGTTTGGAAACAGCAAAGCCAGATTCTTAGTCCAACCATCGCGCAGTTGGCTGTAGTTGCGGTACATGCGCGTGCGCACAGCGTCGGCGGCGTAGCGAAACCGAATCTTCCGGCCTGAATTCTTCACAGCGCGGGCGAGCGCGACGTCCTCCAGAATATTTCCAGCGACGGCTGCGTGGCCGCCGCCCGCATCGTAGGCTTCGCGCCGCACGAGTATGTATTGTCCGTTCGCCGCGACGATAGGGGAGGCTGGGTCGCTTACTTTCGAGGGCGAATACTGCCGAGCCAGCTCGGCGAAAATTACGGGGAAGGTCGCCATCTCCCAGAAAGTAACTGTGATTTGCTCCGGCGAGTAGGAGAGCAATTCTGTTCTGTTGTCGCGAGCTTCGAGCAATGCGCGAGCCAGCGATCCGGGCAAGTGCACGGTGTCGGCATCGGTGAACAACAGCCATTCGCCGCGGGCTTCGCGGGCGCCGGTAAAGACGGCGTTATTCTTGCCGGTCCAGCCGTCGGGCAGAGGAGCGGCCTCGATGACTCGCACCTTCGGAAACGATTCTGCAATTTCGCGGGTGCGGTCGGTCGAGTGGTCGTCCACTACAATGATCTCAAAATCGATCCCGGCCTGCGTGACGAGCGATCGGAGACAGTCCCCGAGGCAGACATCTTCGTTGCGCGCCGGGACAATTACCGACACAATCGGGTGGTCCGTAGTTGTTATCGTCGCGTTCATGCGTCGAATCTACTATTATAGCTACGTGCGACGCTCACAGTTCCTCCTTGCTTTCCTTGCCAGCCTTCTGCTGACCGGGCTTTCCGGCTGTTACAGCGGATCGAGGCCGCCTCACATCGGCACGGCCGCTCCCGATTTCACGCTGCAAGATTCACAAAATACAGTTACGTTGAGCCAGTTTCGGGGCCAAATCGTGGTCCTTAACTTCTGGGGAACGTTTTGCGCTCCGTGCATCGAGGAAATGCCTTCGCTGGTTGAGATGCAGCGGCGCATGAAATCGAAAGGTGTGACCGTGGTGGCAATCAGCGTAGACCAGGACGAGAGTGCGTATCGTCAGTTCCTGAAACAGCACAGCATCGATTTCCTGACGGTGCGCGATGCCGCGCAAAGGATTCCGGCTCTGTACGGCACGCGCGGATGGCCGGAGACCTACATCATCGACCGCAACGGCGTGATGAAGCGGAAGTTCATCGGGGCAGTGGACTGGACCGATCCGGAGATTACGGACTTTCTGACCAAATTGTAGTGCGGATGGCGAGCTCAACGGCTGAAGCCGCGATCTCACGCGAAGCTTTATGGCCGACTGAAGTCGGGCCCTTCTCGGGCTGTTGTTGCCCGGCCATCTGATCGTCATCTCACTTGAGCGATCTCGTGCGGACTATCTCAGGCAAGAGCAAAATCAAAGGCGGCGGGAGTGTCCGCTCGGCACTTGCTATAGCCGAACTTTTCGCAAGCGAAGTGCGTTTGCGATCACTGACACGGAGCTGAAGCTCATGGCGGCGGCGGCGAGGACCGGACTCAAGAGCAATCCGAAGAATGGATAGAGCACGCCTGCTGCAATCGGCACGCCGACGGCGTTGTAGATGAACGCGAAGAAAAGATTCTGCCGGATGTTGCGCATCGTTGCGTGGCTCAACTTGCGCGCGCGCAGGATCCCGGTGAGGTCGCCTTTCAGCAGCGTGATCCCGCCGCTCTCCATGGCGACGTCTGTGCCGGTGCCCATCGCGATGCCGACATCGGCTTGCGCCAGCGCCGGCGCGTCGTTGATTCCATCGCCCGCCATGGCAACGACTCTTCCCTGCCCTTGCAGCTTGCGGATAATTTCTAACTTCCCTTCCGGCAGGACTTCGGCTTCGAATTCGGAGATGTTTGCGCTGCGCGCAACGGCCGCGGCGGTTGCTTGATTATCTCCAGTGAGCATGACGACGCGCAGGCCCTGTGCTAGCAGTTCACCGACGATTCGCGCCAGGTTGTACTTCAGCGGGTCGCCTGCGCACAACCAGCCTGCGAATTTTCCGTCGATGCCGACGTAGATCGCCGTTTCTCCTGCGCCCGGCCAGTTGTCAGGCCGCTGAGGGACGGCGATTCGCTCGTCCTGCATAAATTGCTCATTGCCGGCGGCGATGTGCCGACCTTCCACAATTCCGCTGACGCCTTTGCCGGGAGAAGACCGGAATTCATTCGCGTCGGTCAGCCTTAGTCCTCGGTCTCTTGCGCCAGCCACAATGGAGCCCGCGAGAGGATGCTCGCTCGCGCGTTCCAGACTGGCCGTGAGGCGCAGCAGTTCGTCGGCAAGAAATTCTCCGCGAGGCGTGACGCTGGTGAGCTTCGGTTTGCCCTCGGTCAGCGTGCCGGTCTTGTCGACTACCAGCGTGTCGACTTTTTCCAGGGTCTCGAGAGCTTCCGCATTCTTGATCAGCACTCCCGCGTGCGCGCCGCGGCCCGTGCCGACCATGATGGCCATGGGCGTGGCCAGACCGAGGGCACAGGGGCAGGCGATGATCAGAACCGCGACGGCATTCACCAGGGCATGCGCAAGACGCGGCTGAGGGCCGAGGAATATCCACGCTGCGAACGTGACCGCGGCCACGGCTACCACAGCAGGCACGAACCAAGCAGCGACGCGATCGGCTAACCGCTGAATCGGGGCGCGGCTGCGCTGCGCCCGGCCCACCAATTGCACGATCTGCGCCAGGAGAGTCTCAGAACCGACCCTCTCGGCGCGCATGATGAACGAACCTGTTGAGTTGATGGTCGCGCCGATCACCCGGCTGTCCGGCGACTTCTCGACAGGAATGGATTCCCCGGTGATCATCGACTCGTCCACGGCGCTGCGGCCTTCGAGCACAACGCCGTCCACGGGAATTTTTTCGCCGGGACGCACGCGCAAACGGTCGCCGGGCTTTACGTGATCCAACGGAATGTCTTCTTCGCTTCCATCTGCGCCGAGCCGTCGTGCCATCTTCGGACTCAGGTCGAGCAGCGCGCGAATCGCAGCGCTGGTGCGGCTGCGGGCGCGCAGTTCCATCACCTGGCCGAGCAGTACTAGGGTCGTGATGGCGGCGGCGGCTTCGAAATAGACGTCGGGATATCCGTCCATGCCGCGCATGGATTCTGGGAAAATTCGTGGGGTGATAGTTGCGATGACACTGTAGATATAGGCCACGCCGGTGCCGAGTCCGATCAGCGTGAACATGTTGGGGCTGCGGTTGACCAGCGAAGTCCAGAAGCGCTGAAAAAAGGGCAGACCACACCACAGTACGACCGGAGTTGCCAGGACAAACTCGATCCACGGCTTGGAGAAGACCACGCCATTGATCGTCAACCGGCCGAGGAACCCGTGTACCAGCATTCCGCCCATGGCGATCGCGAATAGAGGCGCGGTCAGGGCAGCGCCGACCCAAAAACGGAGCGTCATGGAGCGCAGTTCCGGATTCTCTTCGTCGATTGCACCGGCCGTGCGCGGTTCGAGTGCCATGCCGCAGATCGGGCATGATCCCGGTCCGGGGCGGACGATTTCTGGGTGCATCGGGCACGTGTACTCAGTCCGGGCGGTCGATTGCGGGATGTCCCGCTCAAGGGCCATGCCACACGAGGGACAGGCTCCTGGCTTCGTTTCATGGACCTCGGGGCACATAGGGCAGATGTAGGCAACTTCTGGGCCCTGAAGGTGCGACTCCCGAGCTAATGTAATTGCGGCAGAGTTCGCATGCGTGCGGTGCGAGGGCTCGGGACTTAGCGATCCACCCAGCGTTGCTGATTCCGCGGCAGGCCGGGCCAAGTACTGCTGAGGGTTTGACTTGAACCTTTCTCCGCAACCTGCAGAGCAGAAATGATATCTCCGGCCCTGATGCTCATGGAAGTGCTTCGCGGTTGCGGGATCTACCTTCATCCCGCAGACTGGGTCACGCTCCGGGGCGGGCACCGGAAGCGAAGGAGTAGTCGTAAGAGCCATTTCCGGTTGGATTGCCGATACTTTATATTGGATTCATCGTTCGGCTTGGGCTGGCGATTGCCGGACGGGTTCCGATTCATCTTCAATCTCATCATACAAAGGATTTCAACCAAAGGATTTCAACACATGACCTACCTTGACGCAATTTTCAGCTACGGTGCCCTGCCGGGCGAAAATGAATTACGGGCGATTGACGGGATGCGGGAGGTCTATGGCATCCGGCGCGTGCAGTTCAACGCGAAACAGCGCACGGTGACCGTGGAATACGACGCGTCGCGCATGAAACAGGATGCGGTTGCGAAACTGCTGCGGCAGGCTGGAATCGATGTGCGTGAGCCAGTGGCGCTGGCTTAGGGTGTGGGGGTTGCGACCTAAGAACAGAACGAGGGAGTGGGGAGGGCTGCTCGCGACGGGGCAGAAAATGCAAGGGGCGCCCAAGAAAACCTCTGGCCGAAGTTATTCTCTGGAGCGCCCCGTTGCGCGCCACTTCGTCTGCTTTTCTATATTGCAAGCGTCTTGCCGTCCGCAAACACTTGAAAACAAGGGCTGTGGAATTTCTCCTTACGGTAGGAATTGCCATGCCGGTAGGAAAGATTTACTCCGATTGGCTAGAGGCAAGAACGCGACCAGAACCATTGTTGAAAAGTACTCGAAAGTCCTACAGCTTTTTACGTACCATGCCGCGCCAGGAGCGGGATTTGGAACGGATTCAAGGCGCGCTGAGAGAGCGTTTTCTGCGGAGAATCATTCTCCGCAGCGGGCGAGGATGCAAGGTTATTTCAGGGCCAACGAGTCCTCCGCTTAGATCGACAAGTTCTTCCTGCCAATCGTCCGCGCCCTTAGCTCATCTGGATATAGCGTCTGGCTACGAACCATTTTCGAGCATCCACGCCAAGGGATGACCTCAGAGACGGTCTTTGATGACGTTGTAGCGCTGGTGGAGCGTCCGCTTGGGGCATGGGGCCACAGGGGCGATAATCAGATGGCAGCGCCGGCTGAAACGAGAACGCCCAACATGCACCGAGCGAAATGAAATCGCTCCTCGAGAGTGCGGATGGAAGCATGGCGACAGTGGCCACTCGGCGGGAAGAGAAAAACCTTGTCCAACGAAAAAACAAAAGAACCGACTTGACTCCGACCGGCCTTCTCATGGAAGGCGATTACACTCATTGACCCCAGCGAGTGCGGATTCCGGATCGTACACGGGGAAGAAGTTGCCGCTCTGCCGATCAAAACGTTACAATGATTTTCCAAGTTTTTGTGAATTCCCGGACAGAACACGGACATTTGGCCAAATTGAACGGGGATCAGCGCACGCCAGTTCGTTCGATCCCCTTATTTTTCTTGTAGTTGAAAACACGCGCCCTTAGCTCAGCTGGATAGAGCGTCTGGCTACGAACCAGAAGGTCGGGAGTTCGAATCTCTCAGGGCGCACCATCTTCTCTGGCGGCTCTTGGATCTTCCTCAGGTCCCGTATTCCAGACACGATAGCTTTGCGGTTTAGTATGCGTTCTTGCTGGTGAAGATGCGGAGAACGGTCATGGTGATGATTTGCAGATCGAAGGTCAGGCTCCAGTTGCGCAGGTAGTAGAGGTCGTATTCGACACGTTTCTTGATTGAGGTGTCTCCGCGCCAGCCGTTCACCTGAGCCCATCCGGTGATGCCGGCTTTGAACATGTGGCGGGAGTTGTAGCGGTCGATTTCTTCCAGGAAGCGTTCCACGAAATAAGGCCGTTCGGGGCGCGGCCCGACGATGCTCATATCCCCTTTCAGCACGTTGAGGAACTGGGGTAGCTCGTCGAGGTTGGTCTTGCGCAAAAGGGTGCCGATCAGCGTGCGGCGGGGATCGTTATCGCTGGTCCAGCGGGTGTCGCCTTCCTCGCGGCTCCCGACTTTCATCGTGCGGAATTTGAACATGCGGAAGACCCGCCCGTTGAGACCCACACGATCCTGAACGAACAGGATGGGGCCGCGGCTGCTGAGTTTGATGGCCAGCGCGATGAGCAGGGTGAAGGGCAGCGTCAGCAACAGGATGAAAACGGAGAACGCCACGTCAAAAATTCGTTTCTGAAAGAGATAAGGGCCGGTTTCCGACAGAGTCGGACGGAGATCCAGCATATGGAACCCGCCCAGGTCAATCAGGCGGTCGCGCAGCACGACTCCCTCTCCCAGATCGATTACGACTCGCGTCGGGACGCACAGCTTCTCCAGCGCTGGGGCGATTTTTTCGACCTCGCTGAGTCGAGCCGCGGGCAGGGCGATGATGACATCGTTGATCGCGTTCCCGTTGGAGAAGTTGGGAATCTGATCCAGTTCATAAATGGGCCCCTCGACCGCGATCTCCTGGTCTGGAAGATGCACGAATCCCACAACCTTGCAGGGCAACACTTCGCCATGCAGGAGAGATGTCCCAACCCGGCGCGCGAAGCGGTCGGTGCCCACGACCAGGATTTTGACTTCGTTGCGGCCGCGCTCGCGCAGAAATTCCAGAAACACGCGAAACCCTATCCGGGCTATAGTAGCCAGGACGAACAGGGCGACGGCGCTGATACCGATGACAAGCCGTGAATAACTTGCCTGGCGATATAGAAAACCGATCGCCATTACGACCGAGTAGGTAAACGCCAGAGCTTCCAGCAGCCGGCGGCTCTTGCCGCCCGGAGCGTATAACTGCTCGACGTTCCAGAGCCCGGACTCTTCGGCGGCGATCGTCCAGACGATGGTAGTGAGCAACAGAATGCCCCAATAGGAAGGCAGCCCCGAAGGCGGAGTTCGCGAAAACAGGACGTTAAAACCGAAGCGGACCCGTACGGCGATGAAATACGCGCAGGCAGGCAACAGTAGCGTCAAAATGCGCAGGTAGAACCGTACGTAGCTAAGACGACTGCGTATCATACCGAAAGAGTCTTTCTACCCCCGAACCTCTGGCAAATTATTGGCCCTTTTGCATCCCCTTTGTCCAGTTTATTTGTGAACGTTTATTTGTGAACTCCGAACGCGCTAAAATGCCGCTTCAGGACGGAAGGCAGGTAATCCTGATTGAGTCCCAGAAACAGCCCCGCCGATTTCGCAATTTCCTGACTGATCGCCGCGCCGACACTGGTTTTGCCTCCGCTGTCCTTGAGGCGACGCAGTTTCCTGGTCAACAATTTCCGGCCATCCCGCAATAACGAGGAACGGATACCCGGCGTGTCCCAGATTTGCAGCCGCTTCAAGGTGTACCCAATGTCGAAATAGCGCTTGAACAGGCCGACGGTGGTGTGATGATGAGAGTGAAAGACACAAGCCTCGGGCTCGTAGACAATCTTCCAACCTGCATCCAGCATCCGCTTGGCGATTCCCAAATCCTCGAAAACTTTCAGGTCTTCGGGAAAGGGCGTGGCTTCCCAAACGCTTCGCCGGATGGCGGCATTGACGTCCGAAAAATGATAGAAGCGGTAGCCCAGTCCGTTGCGGTGGTGGGGATCCTTCACGATTCTTTGTTCGCCGTAGACCGCATCGAGAGCGTCCTGGCGTTCCACAGACGAGTTCGGTCTGGGCAACTGCCGCCCATACGCGGCGCCCACTGTGGGATCGTCAAAGCTGGACAGCAGGGTGCGGAGCCAGGCATCGGAAACTGGCGCGGCATCCGCCACTAGAAAAACCAGAATCTCCCCGGTCGCCAGGCTGGCTGCGAGATTACGGGTCCGTGCATGATGAAAAGTGTCGGCGGAAATCTCCTTGATCTGGACCGGGAAACGGCGCGCGATTTCGAGAGTTGCATCGGTCGAACCCGAATCGACAACGATTACCTCGAAGGAATCCGCTTCCTTTTGCGAATAGACAGCATTGAGGCAGGTATCGATATTATGTTCTTCATTCTTGGTCAGAACGAGAATGGAGGTCTTCACCATACTTTGAACGATTGTGGGGTGCTGCTCTACCAACGTGGACCGCGCGCCAGACTCAACGAGAGGTCTACTCACGAAATCGATAGTGACTTGCCCCATGCCTTTAATTCTCCTTGCCTGCCATTCCCATATCACCAACGCCGACTGTGGCAGGATCGGCGAGTGCGTGGTCAAAAAGGTACTGCTGCAATCCTGTTTGCCAGGATGAAAACCGGTTCAGGCCCAGGCGCTTCAACCCGCCATTTTCCAGCACTGAGTACGGCGGCCGCGGCGTCTTGGCGGGAAACTCGCCAGGCGCTGCCATTTCAAGTTTCACATCGACTTCTGCCAACGAGAAAATCTCCCGAGCAAACTCGTACCACGAGCAACTGCCCTCTGCGGTTGCATGGTAAAGACCGTAATCGTCACATCGGCTCAGGCTCACGATCTGACGCGCCAATTCGGCCGTTGGTGTGGGACTCACAAATTCATCGTTCACGACTCGCACCCGGCCTCTGGTTCGCGCCAACTCCAGCATGAGGTCCACAAAGTTGCGCCCGCCCTTGGCTCGGCAGGGATTCTTGCCGTAAAGCGCCGAGGTGCGCAGCACGAAATGCTTGGGATTGAGGGTTCGCGCGTAGCATTCGCCCGCCAGTTTCGAATTTCCGTATACGTTCAGAGGAAGCGGGCCGTCCTCCTCGACGTAGGGCGTGTTCTTCTTGCCATCGAAGACGTAGTCCGTACTCAGATGAATCAGCGTTGCACCCAGGTCGCGCGTGACGATCGCGAGATTGCGCGCACCGATCGCATTCACGGCATAAGCACCTTCGGGGTCTCGCTCACAGTTTTCCACGTGATGCATTGCCGCAGTGTTTACGACAACCTGCGGGCTAAATCTCCCCAGGCAAACCCGCACCGCTTCGAGATCGCTGATTTCAATTTCGGCATGGGTCAGAGAACGGACGTCGTCCCGATGTTCGGCGAACGCTTTCACCACATCGCTGCCCAACTGCCCGTTCGCGCCGATGACGGCAATATTCATTGCGCCCCCGCCATGGCAGGAACTTCGAGCCTGGTCTCGAGTTCCTTGAACGTCTGAATGTTGGAATACAGAGGATTATCCCAATCCTGGAACTTGTTCCTGTTTTCGATCAGGTCGTCTACGATGGATTGCACGCTTCCGGTGGGGTGGAAACTCAGCACGTTCGCAGCTTTGTCAATGCTCACCTTGTAGTTTCGAAAATCCTGCGTGTGCTTGATGCAAAGGTCGATGCGAAGACCCAGCCGTTCCTCGATTCTGGCTCGCACGACATCCGCCACCTCGCCGACGGTGTAATTGCCCGAGGCCAGATTGAATACTCCGGAAATCTTGGTGTTCGCTTCGACTGCCCGCACGTATGCGGTGGCGGCGTCTTCAATACTGAGGATCGGCCGCCAAATCGATGGATTGTTTACAGTGATGATGCCATCGCGCAACGCAGTCTTGAACATCGTATTTACGATCAGGTCCAGACGCATTCTCGGGCTGTATCCCGAGATTGTTCCTTTGCGCAAACAGATCACGGAGAATTCGTCGTTGGTAAGTTGCAAGGCGGCCTGCTCGCCCTGCAGCTTGGAGATTCCGTAGGGGTAGCTTGATCCCACCGGCCGCGTCTCGTCATAAAGTTCGTTTTCGGTATAGCCGTAGACCGAACAGGAGGACGCGTAGAGATAACGCTTCACTTTGGCGATTTTGGCGATGTATCCCAGATAAGCCGGGGCGGCCGCGTTCAGGACGAAGTTTTTGCTCGGCGAATACTCCGCCATCGGGTCATTCGAGAGACCGGCGAGGAATATCACCTGATCGTAGGGCTTGAGATCTTCGACCGTGAGGTGGAAGATATCTCTATTCAGAACACCGACCTGATTGGGCAAGTGATTGCCGAACCAGAACAGTTCCACGACATCCACGTCATAGCCACGATCCAACAGTCTTGGAATCAGCACGGAGCCCAAGTACCCCGCGCCCCCAGCTACAAGCAATTTCATGCATCCACTCCCGAGCACGCCTTAATTCCCGAGCACTCCTTGCAATTCTGGTTCCGCAGCGTATTGAAAACGCTCGGACTCCGGCGCAGCGAGCCAATGAGCCAGGGTGCGAGCGTTGCGATCCTTGTCGGAGACGGAAACATCGCTCAAAGGCCACTTGATCCCGATCGCAGGATCGTCCCAGAGAATCGCCGACTCCGCTTGTCCATTGTAGATGCCAGTGCACTTGTATTGGATTTCCGCACCCTCGGAGAGCGAGCAGAATCCGCGAGCAAATCCCGCGGGCGCCCAGACGCAACGCCGATTTTCCGATGATGCTTCGATACCAAACCAGCGCCCCAAGGTTGGAGAACCCTTCCGGATGTCGACCGCAACCAGGAACGCCGATCCCGCGGTTACGCGCATCAACTTGCCCATCGGCGGTTCCCACTGGAAATGCAGGCCGCGCACAACCCCTTTCGCGGATCGCGAATGATTGTCTTGAACAAACTCCGTGGGTAATCCGAGAGCCTTAAACTGATCCGCGCGGAAAGTCTCCGAAAAAAAGCCTCTGGCATCCTGAAATATTGCAGGGATGATGACAACAATATCACCGAGGCTCCGACTCTCGACGCTGATCTGCATGCTTACAGCTCCTCAAATTCCCAGAGAGGAACGATTCCTAAAAGAATCTTTGCACAAAAAATATAAGCTGAGAATACTAGTAATGATACACGCGTCCGAGCTGCTAAGAGGGTTGCCTTTCTAGGCATCCCCCATAAGAAAAATTGATCGAAGTCAAAACACTTCGAGGAACCATTGCGCTGCCCGAAAACATAGTTTCCAGATGAGTCATGTTATCGTTGCGACTAATTAATGTTCGGAGCAATGTATCGCGCACCCGGCTTGCTAACTGCTGGTATCAAACCCTGCTGTTTTCGCAAAGTTGCGCACGAGTTTCCTACCGCCAGATGCCGTATAACTCCCAATTCTTAACTCCCATTTACTTTCCACGAATCAATGCTGCTCCACTGCCTGTACCTCGCGCATTCCTCACCAGCATTCCTGTGATCACACTCCGTCTCGACTCGTACCCAACTTTAATAAGTAAACCCGTTACTGAACGCGAAAACCGCCCGAAATCTTTAGCTCTCTATCCTGGCTCCTTGCGAAAGACAGCCCTCCAAGCCCACACTCTCTTTCGATCCATAGCCTCGAGGGGCCAACAACACGAGGGGACGTTGCTGTGAGCCGACCAACGCTGATTTATAATCGGGGGCGTTAGCGGCCAGAGATGCGACGGTGTGAGGTTCTCTTTTCCCTAGACGAGGGGTCAGTGGCCCTGATCTGGCATCGAGTTTGTGGTTGGGGACTTGAGGCTATGCAACTTTTGAGGCAGGGCTGAGTGGATTGGCCAAACCACGGGTTCCCTATTTGGATACGTTTTGAAATTTAAATTAAGACCATTGCACTCGGGCCGTTCGATGGAACTGGTGAACAGAGCAGGTCGCAAAGCCCGTTGGGCATCGACTCGGGGCTGAGTGCGGGAGAATCGATGAATTCTGCGAAGTGGGATGGCGTCGCCACGGTGCGCGCATGGCGCCGCAGCACAGTTTTGTGCTCCTGTCTGCTTGCTCTTTTTCTTTGCTGCACCAGTGTTCCGGGCCAGACGCGACCGCAGGCACCCGTTCCCCAATCTGAATTGGCGCGTCAGAATCAGGCGCACGTAGCAGCTTCGAGCGGGCAATTGATCGTGATTCTGCACCGCGATCCAGGCATCATGATGGAGTTGAAGCGCTGGATTGCGAAGGACGCGACCGATCATGGACAACTCATCGCGGACTCGGACCTGACCGACGAGGCAATTTTTGACCGTCTCGAAACCGATGTAAATTTTCGTGCTGTGACCACGTTGCTGGTTCAGAAATACGGTTACCTGCGCCCCGCGGTCAATCCCGAATCGCCGCTGGCCAAAGAGCAGGAGCTGCTGACCCAGGAGCGGGTAAAGTGGCTGGCGCAAGAAGAAGAGGAAGAACGTGCGAGCGCGCGCCGCGAACAGACGAACGCTCTGCAACAAACGCAAGCCTGTGACCCGCGTCTGAATTCCAACTGCCCCGCTCAGACCGGCGGTTATCCGACCGGGCAACAACCCGGACAGCCAGGAATGAATCAACTTCCCACGCAAATGCCGGGAATGCAGACTCCGCAGACTTCCCCGCCGTCGACCAATCCATATTCACCGCCGCAGCCGATAACGCCGACAAATCCAACTGATCTATTGAGGACCGGCGGGCAGGACCAGATTCCGGTGGAACAGGGACGAAGCGCTGGTTCGTTGAGATCTGCCCTCAACGACGAAGAGAGCCAGCAGGGCGGCCTCTCGCAAAACGGCAACCGGAGTCCGCTCCAAAACCAGGGGTCGGCAACGCCCGGAGTCGACTTCAGCGATTGGTCATTGGGTTCAGATCTTGGAAGCGACGGGCAAGCGCAGGGTTACCCTGGGTCGTCGAGTTCAGACCAGGGTTTATATGCGTCGGGTTCGTACGGAGCTTCAAACGCAAACCCGTACGGGACCAATCCCACATCTTCGCGATATACCATCCCGAACAACAGCGCCGCCGCGTATGAAAATTTCGCGCGCGCCCGGGAGTCGACCACACTGAACCAGCGCATGGTTCAACGGCGCAATCCATACGACGATATTCCTTCCTTGTATGACATGTATCTGCAGGCGGCGGCGCGACCGGCTGCAGTCGAACGCTTTGGAATGCAGGTATTCGTGAACGGCACGCGCGATCTGCAGATGCTGCCGACGGACCTTCCGGTGGGGCCGGATTATGTCCTGGGAACTGGTGATGCTCTGACCGTAGATCTGTGGGGAGGCGTGGCGCGCCGCTTTTACCGGGTTGTCGACCGCGAAGGCCGCATCGATTTACCCGAAGTCGGTCCGTTGATGGTTGCCGGGAAATCGCTGGCTGAGGTTCAGGAATCGGTCCAGAAAACTTTGCGAACTCAGTTTCGCGATGTCTCCGCAGACGTATCGCTTTCGCGGTTGCGGACGATTCGAGTTTATGTGGTCGGCGATGTCCTGCGTCCGGGCGCCTACGACATCGGTTCCCTGTCTACGCCTCTGAATGCGTTATTCGCCGCCGGAGGCCCGACAGGCCGCGGTTCGTTACGCATCCTGAAGCACTATCGCGGGGACCAGTTACTGCAGGATGTCGATGTCTACGATCTGTTGCTGCACGGCGTGAAGGGCGACATTCAGAGACTGGAGAATGGGGACACGGTGATGGTACCTCCGCTGGGCGCGGAGATTACTGTCGAAGGCATGGTTCGCCGGCCTGCGATCTACGAGCAAAAAGACGAGAAGTCGCTGGCGGATGCACTAGCCCTTGCTGGCGGCCTTCTGCCCACTGCGACTCTCCGGCACATCGAAGTGCAGCGCGTAGTGGCGCATCAGAAACAGACGATGCTGAGCCTCGACATTCCCCAGGACGACAGCACTGAAGCTGCCACGAAACAGATGGAAGCCTTTCATATCCAGGATGGCGACAAGATTCGCATCTTCCCCATTGCCCCCTACAACCAGGATGCGGTTTACCTCGAAGGTCATGTGCTTCGTCCGGGAAAGTATTCGTTTCGCGAGGGCATGAAGGTTACCGACCTGATCAATTCGTACAAGGACCTGTTGCCGGAACCGGCAGCGCAGTATGGCGAGATCATCCGCTTGAGTCAACCCGACTACCGTCCAGAGGTACAAAGCTTCAGTGTGGCTGAGGCTCTGGCTGATCCGGCGAAGGCTCCAGTTCTGCGGCCGCTCGATACAGTGCAGATTTTTGGCCGGTATGACTTCGAGAATCCTCCTGACGTGTCGGTGTTGGGAGATGTGCGTGCGCCGGGAACCTACCGGACTTCGGGAGATATTCATCTTAGTGACGCAATTCATAAGGCGGGCGGGCTTTTGCCGGACGCGGCAACGGGCGATGCCCAGGTTTTTCGATATTTGCCGGACAGCACTCTGAAGATTCTGAACGTCAAACTAAGCAGCGCGCTGGACGGCAACCCGGCGGATAATATCGTGCTGAGTTCGAGAGATCGCGTCCTGATTCACCGCAATGCAGCTGCGGCGGATCCGGCCACCGTTTATGTGAAGGGAGAAGTCGCGCGGCCCGGGCGCTACCCGCTCGCGGGAGATATGCGAATCTCTGATCTGGTTCGCGCGGCGGGCGGACTCAAGCAGAGCGCGGATACCAAATCGGCGGACCTCACACATTTCGTCTGGAAGGACGAGAAACAAGTGACGGGCCAGCAAGAACCCATTCTGTTGGCGGATGCTTTGGTGGATACTCCGGGCGCGAATCCGGAGTTGAGCAACGGCGATGTGCTCACGGTCCGGCAAGTACCGGGTTGGGACGATTTGGGCGCATCGATTGCAGTTCGGGGAGAAGTCGTGCATCCAGGCACCTATGGAATTCGACCGGGCGAAAAACTGAGCTCGGTGCTCACGCGAGCGGGAGGGTTTGGCCCGGGCGCGTACCCGTATGGAGCCGTGCTGATGCGGGGTGAAGTTCAAAAACTTGAACAGCGGTCGTATGGCGAACTCGTACAGCGAGTCCGGGATCAACAGGCGACCCTAAAGCTGACGGCGACGACTGCGACCGATCCTGACCAAAAGCTCTCAGCGGAATCAGCTTTGACGCAGTGGCAAAGTACACTCGATAGCCTGGTCAGCAGTCCGCCAACCGGCCGCGTCACAATTCAAGTCTCCTCCAACATCCACAGTTGGGCGAACACGGCGCGGGACATCACTGTTCGGGCTGGGGACATTCTAGTGGTCCCAAAACGAGCAAGCTATGTGCTGGTGCAGGGACAGGTCTACGGACCAACGGCAGTCGCATATCGACCGGGTAAGAGCGCCAGATGGTATCTGATGCAGGCTGGCGGCGCCACGAATATGGCCAACAAGAGGGCCATATTCGTCATTCGCGCGGATGGAACTGTCATAGGCAGTCGCGGCGCGATGTGGCTCACGGGCGACACGCTAAGTACATCGTTGCAGCCGGGCGATATGGTAGTCGTACCCGAAAGAGCCCTGGGCGGCCCCCCGATCTGGAAAATATTGTTCCAGAATGCCCAGGTGTTGAGCTCCATCGCCACTAACGTAATTTTGTCGACGGCATATTAAGGAATCGTACGTGATTCGATTTCTAATCCTTGGGTCGAAGAGAGCGATGTGTTTCTTGGCGTTCACGACGGTCGCGATTGGTCAGTCCACCGGCGGGCTTCGTGTTTTGGAGCCTCGTTCCGCGGTTTCGGTGACACAGCAGACCGGCCAGGGGAAAAGTTCGGGTGCGGAGATTCCGGAAAATCCCCAGCCTGTCTCCTCCGAGCCCGAGACGTCCGACAATAAGGTACTTACTCTGCCGGGGCAGTTGTGGCACGATCAGATCGGCATGTGGACGCGTCCGGCGAAAACAAGATTGTCGGATGCTACATGGCTGGTTCCCCTGGGTGGACTTACGGCAGCGTTATTTGCCACGGATACTGATGTCAGCGGACATCTTGCGAACGCGCCGGACACCCTCAATCGTTACCGCCATATTTCAGACTATGGCGTGTATTCGATGGCGGGAGGAGCCGGCGGACTGTATCTGCTGGGACTTGTGACGCACAATGAGCATCAGCGGGAAAGCGGCTTTCTGAGCGGGGAATCCGCGATCGATAGCCTGATCGCGGTCGAGGCGCTGAAGTACGCCACGCGGCGGCAGCGGCCGTTCGAGGGCAACGGCAGCGGCCAGTTCTGGCACGGAGGAACTTCGTTTCCGTCTGAACATGCTGCCACGGCCTGGGCGATCGCCGGGACCATCGCGCATGAGTACCCGAGTCCGTTTATGAAATTTTTGGCGTACGGCGCGGCGACCGCGATCAGCGCCTCGCGGATAACCTCGAAGCAGCACTTCCCTTCCGACGTGCTCGTCGGTGCGGCCATCGGATATCTGACCAGTGAGTACGTTTACCGCCAGCATCACAATACATCTTTGCCCGGTGGAACCTGGGAAATGCCGGCGGTCCGGCCTGACGGGCCTTCCCACTGGCAGTCAAAGAACATGGGCTCTCCGTATGTGCCGCTGGACAGCTGGGTCTATCCCGCACTCGATCGGTTGACTGCGATGGGATACATCCACAGTGGCTTCGCCGACACTCGTCCTTGGACGCGCATTGAATGTGCCCGACAAATCGAAGAGGCATCGGATCGAATTGCCGAAGACGAGCCCGGAGAAGACGAAGGTGCCAAGCTCTACGAGACTTTGCAGCAGGAGTTTGCCCGCGAAATCAGCTGGCTCGGTGGCGGAGACAATGCCGAGGCTCGGCTGGAATCAGCCTATTCGCGAAGCACGGAAACCGTTGGCAAGCCACTGACCGACGGCTACCACTTCGGTCAGACCGTTTACAACGACTACGGCCGGCCGGAAGAACAGGGCTTCAACAACGTTTCGGGAATGTCGGGCTGGGCGGCGGACGGACCGTTCGCGGTGTATGTTCGCGCGGAATATCAACATTCGCCGAGCGCTCCTGCTCCGCCGCTAGCCGCTCGTGAGGCGATCTCGGTAGCGGACTTCGGCCACTCGATCGTTCCCCCGCCCTGGCCGGTGCCCCCAGACACTCCGACTGCATCCATCAGCCAGGCGCATTTATTGGATACCTACGTCGCCATGAATTTTTCCGACTGGCAGCTTTCTTACGGAAAGCAGAGCCTGTGGTGGGGACCTGGCCAAGGCGGATCGATGATGCTCAGCGACAATGCAGACCCTCTGCGGATGTTTCGCATCGATCGCGTCACGCCGTTTAAGTTGCCAAGCGTTCTCGGATTTCTGGGACCGATGCGGGTCGAATTTTTCATCGGCCAGTATTCGGGATACGAATTCATGTTCACTCCGGAAGGCCTGGTCGGCCAGTTCGGTCAATCGCTGCATCCACAGCCCATCGTTCACGGAGAAAGATTCAGCTTCAAGCCGACCCAGAACATCGAGTTCGGACTGTCACGAACGACCGACTACGGCGGCCCGGGATACCCGTTGACCATTCACACGTTTCTGAGAAGCGTATTTTCGACGGACCAAACCATACCGGGCGCCGCCGATAAGCCGGGATCACGCCGCTCGGGGCTGGACTTCAGCTACCGGATTCCGGGCCTTCGTGACAATCTGACGTTTTACGCAGATGCGTTCACCGAGCACGACACGATTTCGCCGATCGTAGGTCCTGACGTCGCCGCCTGGCTGGGAGGAATCTACATTCCGCGGCTGCCGGGGCTGCCGAAGATGGACTTCCGCGCCGAGGGAGTTTATACAGATCCACCGATTGGGGGGAATGTCGGGTCCGGCTTCTTTTATTACAACCCCACGTGGATTTCCGGCTATACGAATGAAGGCCACCTGATGGGCAACTGGGTGGGACGCGAAGGCCAGGGGGTTCAGACCTGGATGACGTATTGGCTCACGCCGAAGAACAAGCTGCAATTTGAATTCAGGCATCTGAAAGTGAGCCATGAATTTATCCCCAATGGCGGAACATTGGCCGATGCCAGCGTGCGCGCCGATGTCTGGGTGCACTCCAGTTTCAGCCTGTCAGCCTCGGTGCAGTATGAAGCGTGGACATTCCCTGTGCTGGCGGCAACACGGCAGTCAAATGTAACCTCGTCGGTGCAGTTGTCGTTCTGGCCCAAAGGCTCTTCGCGAAAGGATTCAGGCCAATGACCAGAGGGCGAGAGGACTCCGAATAACAAATATGGCGACCAAAGAAATCGCGAAGCGCGAGCCCCGATTCGCCGAGTCCGACCGCGATCCCGAGTTGATTTCCGGAGCCGTCGGAGAACCTCGCGAGAAGAGTGGCATGATCGCCAGAGCCGAGCTGTTATGGGAACGCCGGCGATCTCTGTTTCGCAGCGCGGCGATTGGTTTCGTAGTTTCGGCCGTTATCGCTCTGCTGATCCCGGTGCGCTACACCTCCACCACACGACTGATGCCCCCGGATCAGGAAGGAATGGGCATGGCTTCGATGCTGGCAGCGTTAGGCAAGGCGGGAGGCGGAATCGGCGCCCTCGGCGGAGACTTGCTGGGCCTGAAAACCTCGGGTGACCTGTTTGTGGGCGTGCTGCAAAGCCGCACCGTCCAGGACGACCTCATCAATAAGTTCGACTTGCGGAAGGTGTACAGCCATAAGCGTTATGAAGATACGCGCAAGAATCTCGAACACAACACGGAGATCACGTCCGACCGCAAGAGCGGGATCATCACCATCGCGATCAACGACGAGAGCCCGCAGCGGGCCGCAGCAATGGCAGCGGAGTACGTCGAAGCATTGAATACCGTCGTTGCCACTCTGAATACCTCATCAGCCCACACAGAGCGCGTCTTTCTGGAAGGACGGCTGAAGGAAGTGCAGCAGGATCTGGAATCCGCCGAGAAAGACTTCAGCCAGTTTGCCAGCCAGAACACGGCCATCGACGTCAAGGAGCAAGGCAAGGCCATGATCGGCGCGGCGGCGGAGCTGGAGGGACAACTGATCGCTGCCCAGACGGAACTCGAAGGACTGCGGCAGATTTATACCGCGGAGAACGTTCGGGTGCGGTCGGTGCAGGCTCGCATCGACGAATACCGGCGGCAGTTGCAGAAGATGGGCGGCAAGCCTCCGGCTGTCGCCAGTGCCGTGACATCCGGAACTACCACTGCCGCCGGGCAGAGCCAGGACTTGTATCCTTCGATTCGTGAGCTTCCACTTTTAGGAGTTACCTGGGCCGATCTTTACCGCCGCACCAAGGTCGAAGAGACGGTTCTGGAAACACTGACCGAGCAATACGAACTCGCGAAAGTCGAAGAGGCGCGAGAGACTCCGAGCGTAAAGGTTCTCGATCCCGGAGAAGTGCCGGAGAGAAAATCGTTTCCGCCCAGAACGTTCCTGGTGATATTCGGGACCCTGTTCGCCTCTGCCGTCGGCAGCGTATGGGTGCTGGGACGCGCACGCTGGGATGAAATCGATCCGCAGGACCCAGGGAAGCTGTTGGCGGTCGAGATCTACCGGAGCATCCGAACGACGGTGGCCGGAATTGCCAACCGATTCTCACGCAAGTCCAAAACTGGCGAAGAACATTCCTCGGAGCAATAGAGGGTTACGACGTCCGGAGCCCGGCGGATTTTGACCGCAAATAATTACGAATCGACCACGGATACGCCCCCTGAGATCACTTGATCATGTTGACGGAAGAGATTAAGGACGAGAATACCGTTTCCGTTGCGCCGGTACCGGGACATCACCCCCTAGGCACCAAGATGATTCGCAACGTGATCTTCGGTGCCCTGCGTTTCGTGGTCGCGCCGATTCCGTTCGTGATGACTCCGTTCATCCTGCACAAGATTGGAGTCGCCGGATACGGTACCTGGGCGGTCTTCCTTGCAATCAATGGACTGACTTCGCTCGCCGACCTTGGACTGGTGGGAACGTTGAGCAAGTTCGTTGCCGAGTACTACGCGCGACGCGACTTCCCCGCTCTCACGCGGCTGATGAATTCGGGGTTGAGTCTGTTCCTGATGCTCGATCTACTAATTGGCGGGGCGCTGTGGTTCGCGAGTCCGTTCCTAGCTAGCATGTTGTTTCACGGCAGTGCCGCGCCGACGCTGGAACTGATCGTCTTGCTGCGTTATTTTCAGATTGTCATTGCAGCGAACGTCTTGACCATGCTCTTCGCGTCGGTGACGACCGGATTGCAGCGTCTTGATCTAACCCACATGATCAGCGCGGGCAACGTCTTGCTGAGTGCGTTATTCAGTGCTTTCCTGCTTCTTCGGGGATGGGGCCTGCGTGGCCTGGTGTATGGATACATCGGGTCGGCAATCCTGACCATCACCGTTTATCTGATTCTCGTCCGCAGGCTGTTGCCGCAGGTCGCGCTGAACCCCTTGCAACTCGATCGCGCCGAAGCCAGGAAGATGTTCGGATACAGCCTTCAACTTTACGTGACCCAGGCGGCGGTGGCGGTCCACAACCAGGTGGAGAAATTCTTCCTAGCAATCCTGGTCGGTGTGGCTGCGGTCGGGTGGTACGACATCGCGAGCGATATCGCGCTAAGGGTACGCGGCGCCATTGGATTGATTTTGGGTCCAGTGCTGCCCGCCGCTTCTGAGCTAAGCGCGCTCGGCGACGAAGCGAGGATGAAAGAACTTTACTACCGCACCCACAAATATCTGGCGCTTTTCGGAGTGCCGGTCGTGTGTTACCTCGCGACAATTTCGAGTCGCTTTGTGGAACTGTGGCTTGGTCCAAGCCTACGCATGATCGCGCTGCCTTTGAGCATTCTGCTGGTCATCAATTACGTCAATCTTGTGACTGGACCGGGGTTCCTGATCTTTGCCGGCATCGGATACATGAAGCCCAGTATCCAGTCCGCGAGTCTGGGGATCGTGCTTGACATAGTCTTGAGCCTAGGGCTGATTTACAAATTCGGCTTCGCAGGAGCAGTGCTGGGCACATCGGTATCGCTGCTGATTGCCGCAGGCTTCTTCATTTCGCTCTTTCACCGCAAAACTGCATACCCGGTTGCTCGTGTGCTGAAAGAAAGTTATCTGAAGCCGATATTGTGCTCCATCGTCATACTGGCGATACTTTTCATGATTCGCCCGACGTTGCATCTTTCCTGGTTCGGACTGGTGGCGACCGGAGCTATTTTTGGAGTGCTCTACTCCCTGTCCATTTTGATGAGCGGATTTTTTGACGATTTTGACTGGGGCAAGATCGAGAGTCTTATCCCAATGGCGCGGCACGCAAGGTGGATCAGCCGCATCGCTTAATCGTGCCGTCAACCCTGTTGAACGCAGCAGATCTCGATGATTCTGGCCCAACCGTTCGTAGGGTGACCGTCGATCAGCCGAGCCTGAACAATTGCCTAAAACATGTTCCATCGCGAGTGTGACTATAGCCTTTAATGGTGAATCCTTGCTTCCGAAACAACTCGATGCTTTGCGGCGGCAAACTCACACGATTAGTGAAATAGTCGTAGTGGACAATGCATCAGCAGACGGAACGGCATCAATGCTCCGCGATCTCTACCCTCAGGTTACGGTTCTGAGGTTGGGAAAGAATACCGGAGTCGGCGGTGGCTATGCGGACGGTCTGTCGTACGCGGCACTGCAGAAGAAATATGACTGGATCTGGCTTCTCGACCAGGACAGCGTTCCCCGGGAGGACGCGCTGGAGCGGTTGTTGCAAGGGCTGGACTTGGCTGCGATTCGAGACGAAAGCATCGGGATCCTTGCCTCTTTGCCTGTTCATCCCGAAACGAAGAAAGTGTATTCCGGGTTGCTCTGGCGGAATGGCTGGCGGCGGGCACCCGACCCTACCCAACAGCCAGTTTCGTTTGTGGATGCCGTTATCTCATCGGGATCACTAATTCGTCGGGAGGCTATTGAGATGGCTGGCCTACCACGGGCTGACTTTTTCATGGACTTCGTTGACTTCGAGCACTGCCTTCGTCTGCGACGCCACGGCTATAAGATCGCTATGATCCGGGATAGCGTGCTGGATCATGCCATCGGGACTCCACGACGTGTTCCTTTTTTTCTGGGTTCGTGGGCATGGCTCGACCACGTTCCGTGGCGGGAATATTACAAGACCCGGAATGAGGTGTTCACCATCTGGACCTACTATCCTGGCGTAGTATCCAAGTATTCCGTCATCCGGCGTTTAGCGAGGCACGCTCTAGGCATCCTGTTTTTCGGCAAATCCAAAGGTAGATGTCTGAAGATGATGTACCTGGGCACTGTGGACGGTAGGGCTGGGAGGCTCGGGATTCGCTTCCTCGAGACGACGTAGTTTGAACCGATAACGGGATGAAGCTGGACACCTTCATTGACTATCACCGTCAGCACTCCATATCGAGCGAGACCGTTTGCAGCCAATCTGCTTCTGCTCGTATTATTCATCGCTGTCAGTCTTCCGGCTGGGTCGATATTTGGGTTGAACGTGAAGATTCTGGTCTTCCTTGCCTTTATCGCGGCATTCCTGCCTAACCTTGCCACTTCTTCGATTCGCTTGAGCTCTTCAGAACTTATCGGTCTTGCTCTTCTCGTCGCCGCTCAATGCTTGTGGAGTGTTGTTGCGATCCTGAATGGGCAATCAGATGTGCCTCAAGTATTTCTTCAAATGAAGGACATCACTTCCACGATTTTGATTGCATGGTTGTCCATTTTCTTTGTACGTCGCGGTCTCCTGCGATCGGACCAAATCGTTGCCACCGTCGTCTACGGGATAGCGGCACTTTCGATCTTGAAGCTTGTTCTAGTGGCGGGAATGTTCAGCTCACACATCGATCCTGTCCAGATTCTGGGGTCGATATTCGGTGAAGAATCGCTTGAAAGCGGCAGCATAGCATTCAACCTAACAAGAATAGAGTTTCCCTCGGATATCACCGGGAGTTTTGCCCTATTCGCAATTCTTTGCCCTAGTGTTTCTGGACTGCGCTTTCGACGCATTTCCATTCTTCTGCTGGTTCCGGTGTTAGTGATCTCGGGACTGTTGGCTTACTCACGGTATCTTTGGTTCCTTGCGGGATTTGCTATCATCTCCGCCCTTGTCATTGAACGGAGATTCAAATCGCTGGCGATCATTGCGGCGGCTGCAATCGTCATCGCACTAACTTCTTACGAGACCCTTCAGCCAGTGATTGAGGCAAGATTTCTATCCGAGCAAACGAGTGACTCAGATGTTATACGCGTTGAAGAATCGCGGGCCCTTTTTGAAGAAGCAAAAATTCGGCCTTTCTTCGGGAAGGGGCTGGGTACCCATGTCAATTCGATGCTAAGGAACGAACAAACTCGATACTCCTATGAATTGCAGTGGATGTCCTTTCTTATGCAGTTTGGAATCGTGGGGATCGCAGGAATCCTCGTCTTGATACACGCTTCGGCTCGTGATCTGTTGGCTTCACGGCATCGTGCCAAGCCCTGGATGTTGCTGCTGTTTGGTCTCTGGTTGCTAAGCAGTTGGACGAATCCCTACTTGACGTCGTCCTTTGCCGGAGCCACGTTCGCGATGTTCATGGCAATGTTTTACAGAATGCGACACATAGAGGCAGAAACTTCGGAGATGGCTTACAGCTAGACTTTTCGTTATCTATCATTCACGAAACCAGATTTATACTTGGCGGCTGAAAACTGCCGGAGAAATATTGTGAGGACCCGCTCCGACCATGAACAAGGATGACTTTACTGCCTTACCGAATGAACTGGCCGAGCGAATTCGCGCCGAAGCTGCAGAAAACAATGCAATTTATCGGCGGCGTTCTCCGGAGAGCCTCGACTTATCACGCATGCACTACGGTCATGCGGAAATGCTGGATTGGGCGACCAGGCAATTCGGCAGTTTGAAAGGAGCGCGGATTCTCGATGTCGGTATTGGCGACGGTTTTTCTTCGGTCCTGATGGCTTTGGCAGGAGCACGAGTAACAGGGATCGAGGTGTCCGAGGCGGCGCTGGGACGCGCCGAGGCGTTGGCGCGACGGCATGGCGTCGACCTGCACCTTCAACAAATGCCTGGAGAGGATTTGCGTTTCGAAAGCGGATCCTTCGATGGAATCCTGAGCATGTCCGCATATCATCACATGGACCAACAGCGAGCCGCGGACGAGTTTGCGCGCGTTCTGCGGTCAGGAGGTCGGCTGGTCATGATTGATCCTCTTGCGACTAACCCGCCAGCTTGGCTATATCGGCGTGTTGGCAAGTTTCTTTCGCGCGAAGCGACATCGAGGGAGACGCCATTGCGCGTCCGCGACCTGCGCTTTCTGCAACAGCGCTTCGCCAAAGTGGAGTGGCAGGGTATGTACCTTTTATCGGTGGGCCTATTTGGCCTGGACCGCGCCTGGAACGATTCTAATCCGCTGGTACACCGGGCTACCGCGGCTGCGTTCAAGTGGGTATCGCCTTTGGATTCAGCGATACTCAAGATTCCAGGTCTCCAACGAATTGCGTGGAAGATCGCGGTCGTTGCACAACTCTAAGGAGCGGAAGCTTGTCACCCTGAGAGGCCCACACCACAATAGTCCTTAACCTGTTCCTGCGTTCAAGCATCTAAGCGGGAGTTTGAAAATCTGGTGCGGCCTAAAATCTCAGTGTGTATGGCGACTTGCGACGGGGAGGCGTACATCCGCGAGCAGCTTGCCTCGGTTTTGCCGCAACTTGAACCGCAGGACGAAGTTATCGTGGTCGACGATGCTTCTGAAGATGCGACCAAGACTTTGATTGCGGCGTTCCAAGACCGGCGGATTCGCCTGATTGAACACCGGGTCCGGCAAGGCGTGGTCAAGACGTTTGAGCATGGGGTGCGCAGCGCCGGGGGCGAGATCGTGTTCTTGTCCGATCAGGATGACTTGTGGGCTCCGCAAAAAGTATCGCGGGTGATGAGCGTGTTTCTGGCCGATCCCGAGGTGATGGTGGTCGCGACCGGAGTTCAGACCATCGACAAAAATGGCCGCGAGGTGGACGACAGAATCTATTCACGTCCGAGACCGTTCAGCTCCGCGCTAGTCGCCAACCTGGTCGCAAACCGCTTTCAGGGATCGACCATGGCATTTCGAGCTGCGCTGATTCCTGCAGTGGTGCCGTTTCCCGAGGGATTTCACGTCCTGCACGACGCCTGGATCGGGCTCAGAAATACGGTCACAGGCGGCAAGACCTTCTACATCGACGAGCCGTTGTTGCTCTACCGCCGTCATTCGGAGAACGCCAGCCGGCGGCTCAGCCCGATTCAACAGATCCTGAAGCGGGGGCGTCTGGTTACAGCACTCGCTCTGCGCTGGGGTGGGGACAAGCTGCGCAATGAGCGGTAGGTATTGGCAGGCTGCATCGCGATGTTTGCTATCCTCCTGTCGAGTTTGCGCGGGCGAGTCGCGCCTGCCTACAGAGAAAAGTTGCCGATGCGCGAAGATCCGGATTCTTGACAAATCCGTGACAAGTTTTAAGCCCGGAGATCTTAATATCTTATCCTCGTGAATCGGGTTCTGAACCTCTCCGGGACGAACGCTGCGGCTGAGCCGGGCCACCAGATTGGCTACGGTTCTCGCGTTCTTCACGCGCAGAGGCGGCGAGCCCTGCCCGGTCTTCCGGGCCATGTCACTGCACTGCTTTCCGCTCTGAGCTTTCGCGACCCGCGGCCTGAGCTGCTCACCGCCCTCGACGCTCCAGCGTGGCAACAGCTTCTCGCTTTCGGCGATCACATGCACCTGACGCTTCCGCTGGCGCAGGCGTGGGGCGACTACCTTCCGGATTGGGTGCGGGCCCGGGTCGATAGCAATATCGCTGACAACACGCAGCGCTTCCAGACTCTCAAGAATGCTTATGCCGAAGTCGCGGATACTTTGCGAAACGCAGACGTCGAGAATGTGGTTCTGAAAGGCTTCACGAAGTCTCCGGACTATGTGCCGGAGCCGCGTCATCGGATTCAGTGCGACATCGATCTGTTCTGCCCGCCGGAAACGGTTTTTCATGCTCGGGATGCTCTGACCGCGATTGGCTATGAGCCGGTCTACCAGTTCGAAGACATGCCGTGGGATCATCTGCCGGGGCTGCGGCGGAAATCGTCATGGCAATGGCGGGGAAACGCCTACGATCCGGAAATGCCGCTGGGCGTGGAGCTGCACCACACTTTTTGGGATCACGCAGCCGCGCGTTATGGCCCAACGGATTTAAGCGCTTTCTGGGAGAGACGCGTGGAACGGCGCCTGGAAGATCTTTCGTTTTCTGCGCTGAACCCGATCGACAATCTGGGCTATCTTGCGCTCAACTTGCTCCGCGATCTTTTGCGGGCCGGTATTGTGACGTCGCAGGTATACGAACTGGCGTGGTTCCTGCATAAGAATTCGCGCGATGCCGAATTCTGGATGCATTGGTCATCCGAGCACAGCGACGAACTGAGGCGCCTCGAATCGATTTCTTTCCTGCTGGCGGCAACCTGGTTTGATTGCGATCTGCCGGAGGCGGTTACGGCAGAAATCGAGCAGCTCCCCGTTGCAACGCAGCGCTGGTTCGAGATTCCGGCCACTTCTCCTTCACCCATGGGATGGATGCGGCCCAGCAAGGCCAGTATCTGGCTGCACAGTAGTTTGCTGGCGTCGAGCGCCGAGAAATGGAAGCTTGTTCTGCAAAAGCTTTTTCTCCCGCGAGTTCGCCCTGTCAATGTCATCGCTGCCGAAGTGCCAAGTGCGGTTTTATCCGCGTCAAAAGCGTCGGCTTGGCGGGATATTCGTCAGTATGTCGCCTATCTGTTCACGCGCGCGAAATTTCACCTGTGGGTCCTGCCGAAGACGCTCTGGCAGGGACTTTGCTGGTGGCGGGCTGCGAGAAACTGAGCTGAGACTGTTGCTGCTTGCACCAAAACCAGGAGCCGGATCGCGCGCGCGTGTCCTCGTGCCTTCCCCGGTTCCAGCTCCCGCCGCGGGAGACAGATTCTGCTAATCTCGTTTCAGCCCTGTTGTATCTGTCAACCGACCGGAAAATCTCTCCGGATACGAGCTAGCGCGCCCATGTCGAAGGCAACACAGCCACAGGATGTCGCTGTACTCTCCTCATCCAAGCGCGGACTGGTGTATCTGACCGCAAACGATTGGGCGCTGATCGTCGACAAAGGTACGCGGATGCAGTTCAACAGCGGCGACTGCGTGGTTCAACAAGGCAAGCGCACCCAAGGCATCTACATGCTGGTAAGGGGGACGGCGACAGTTCGAATCCCGCGTCCTGCGGCTTTGCCGGCAATTGGTCCGGGGGAAGTATGCGGAGAAATCTCCTTTCTCGACGACCTGCCAGCGACTGCCAGCGTAGTGGCCAAGGAACTGGTCGAAGCCTATTACCTGGATCGTCCGACACTGCAATCGCTGTTCGAGTTATTTCCACATCTTGGTTCGAGATTCTATCGTTCGCTGGCTTGTAGTGTGTCGCGCCGACTGCGAGAGGTAATCGGAGCCGTAGACCCAGCGAAAAAGGAATAGCCACTGTCTGCCTGCGGGATGAGCGTGTGCTAGGCTAGAACCCAATTTCCGGAGAGCGGCTTCCTTCTGCCTGCGCAGAATTGTGAGACGCTGGTGGGCAAGCCGCTTATGGTTGAGGTTGGCAATCTGCGACTGGCATTACTGTCGGCCGCAGTTCTTGGTTTTCGCCACGGACTCGACTATGATCATATCGCCGCGATCACCGACATCAGCAGCGTCCAAGCCAAGCCGCGGGACGCTATGCGCTACGGATTGCTTTACGTCGCCGGACATGCCACGACCGTGGGCGTACTCGGAGCGGCTGCAATAGCCTTTCGGATTTCTCTGCCTGCGGCCACCGATCGGTGGGCGGAGCGTCTGGTGGGTATTACCCTAGTCGTGCTGGGGATCTACGTCCTAGGGACATTCTTCCGTCCGGCCCATCAACACTCCGTCCGTCCACGCACTCGCATCACTCTGCTCGCGAATGGCCTGCTGTGGATCTACTGGCGGCTGAGCCGGGTCTTTGGGGGAACTCGCGTGGAAGCGCCGCAGGTGTTCAAGGATGGATACGGAAACAGCTCCGCATTCGTCGTTGGTGTGATTCACGGTCTGGGCGCCGAAACTCCCACCCAGATCTTGCTTTTTCTGATGGCGGCCAATCTGGGTGGGACTTGGGCCGGACTGCTCGGGCTGCTGATGTTCATCGTCGGCCTGCTGGTCATGAATACCCTCATGTGTGCCTCGGCCGCGGGATTGTTTTCCTCTATTTTGGCTCGTCCCGTGGCGCTGCGGGCCCTGACCCTGGTGACCTCGGCGTACAGCGTCATCGTGGGAACAGTATTCCTGCTCGGAGCCGCAGATCGGCTCCCGTCGCTGACGGGATGAATGGGTTGAGGTTGCTCCCCGGTGCGACCTGGGTGCTTGCAATATCCCGCCACCTGACTCAAGCCACGACTATTCTAGTAAGCCTTTGGAAGCATTCATCCGCTTGGTCTAAGGGTTCAGCGGCGCTCTCACGTGGTCGTATCCTTCCGCGAAAATTTGATTCTGCGAGGAATCCAGAACCCGGCGCCAGGTGTCTCGGGAAGTCATGCCGTTACCGCGGTAATCAGGCGGGGGGGATTAGCGTTGACCCAGCCAGCGAATGCTTCTTAAATTGCCAACAGGAGGTCGCATGAAGGATATCCATGAGGTCCTGCGGCAGAAGCAGGCGAAATATGCCCAACTCGGCAAGCAGATCGAGATGCTGCAGCAAGCGGCGGAGAAGTTACGGGAAGTAGCGCCCTTGCTTGCGGAAAACGACGACGAAGACAACGCCGTCCTGTCAGAAGTGGACGAGGCCTCGACCCAGGATGACGCCATGGCGGCCAAAGCAGGCGCCAGTACCAGCGGTTCGGCTTCATCGCGGACAGCTCGGCCCGCTGCACCTCGCTGGCCGTAATCTAACGGGCGCGAATCAATCGATTTGCTTATGACGCTCCAGTCCTTACTGATTTCGAGCGACGATTCCGCTGCCGACGTTCTGGGCAGAGTTCTGCCCTCGTTCGGCATCGCGATGGATCGCTCCACCGACCCAGAGACCACGCTGGCTCGCATTCAACAGCAGCGATTTGACGCCCTGATCGTCGACTTCGACGAGGCCGATCTCGCAAAGCAGTTGATCGATCTCGGGCGGCGGCTGGGTTCTGGGTGCGTGAGTGTGGCCCTGGTGGCAGATGCATCCCAGGTACGGGACATCTTGAGTAGTGGCGCCCATTTCGTTCTTTATAAGCCAATTTCTGAAGAGGCGGCGCGAGCTGGCCTCCGCGCCGCAGCCGCATTGCTCAGCCGTGAGCGACGACGCGCCTTCCGCGTACCGGTGCAGGCCCCAGTCGAGATTCGCCTGCCCGACGAACGCAAGGTAGACGGTATTCTTCTCGATCTGAGCGAAACCGGGATGGACTTGCTTACCCCGGAAGCGCAAACTCCCGGGGCACTACTCGGCTTTCATTTCCAATTGCCCGACGGCGCCCTGGAAATCGACGCTCATGGGCAGGTCGCTTGGGCCAACCCGAATGGACAGACTGGCGTACATTTCCTCGACCTGTCGGAAGAGGCTAAGACCGGACTGCGCAATTGGTTGAAAGCCGCCGCAACTAACGGCGGCGGCAGTTCCAATGAAACCGTACCGCACTGCAAGCTGTCAGACCTGAGTCTGGGCGGTTGCTACGTGGAGACCGACGCGCCATTTCCTGAACAGGCTCTCGTCGATTTGTGCCTTAAAACCGACAAGATGGAAGTGCATACCGAGGGCATGGTGCGCGTGGCGCATCCCGGGCACGGCATGGGAGTCGAGTTCCCTTCCCGTACCGCCGAACAACGAGCCCAGGTGGGCAACCTGATCGAAGTTCTTCGAAGCAGTCCGGATTCGACGCCGGAGTTGACGATTTCTCCGAAAGCCTTAGTCGCCGACCTCACTCAGTTTGAATCTGCAGACAAGCCTCAGCAGTCAAGTCCAGACTCTACCGACGAGATGGAAGACCCTCTACTGGAGCTTCTGCGGCGGGGCATTTCGCTGCAACAGGAAGAATTCCTCTCCGAATTGACTCGCCAGCGGAACCCCGAAGACGTCGCCTCGGTCTAGTCGCCGTAGGTAGGTCCCGAATCAGAACGCGAGACGCACTCGTGCCGCATGACTCCGGATCGAGGTATTTCTCTCCGCTGCGGTCTGATCTCCACCAAAAAAGCCTCCCGTGGCAGGTCACTGGCAGAATTCCGAGAAGAATATGCGATGGGAGGTGCTTGAGGCGAGTCAGATGTGGAGGCGAGAGGCTTCGGTGATGGAAAGCTGCCGAAGAATCGAAGAACCCGCCCCGTCTCTGGCGCGGGCTCTTCAAATCCTCGTGTCAGTTCCTACCCCAATGCGAATACGGTAGCGGATCTCCGCTGCACAATGGTTTCAGGATTATTAAATCTGGGTTAAATTGTCAGGGCCGGATGAGCCACGCTAAATGTCAGCTGTGCTGCCGCACGTTGGCCCGGTGAATTCGCGCGAGAGGAACCATCTGGAAAAGATTGGCAAGGCCTTTCAGTCGAGCGCGGCCCCGTTAAGTCCTGAGCGGGGCGGGCCAGTCTTGTGGGCTCCTCTGCTGGCGATCGCAACTGCAGCCTTTGCGGTCGAGATTCCGTTTTTCTTCCTGGGCACGCCCTCCGGCCATGATGTCGAGTTTCATCTCTACTCCTGGCTTGACGTGCTGGCGCAGTGGAAACTTGGGATCATCTACCCGCGTTGGGCGGCACAGGCACATTTCGGATACGGCGAGCCCCGCTTTATTTTTTATCCTCCGGCATCGTGGACCTTGGGTGGCGTGCTCGCCGCGATCGTCCCGTGGACTATCGCTCCTGCTGGTTACATCTGGCTCGCGCTGGTGGCGGCGGGCGGATCGATGTTCACGCTGGCGCGAAAGTGGCTCGACCGCCGCGACGCGATCTTTGCAGCCGCGTTCTATGCTGCGAACCCTTATCACTTGGTGATCGTCTACTGGCGCAGCGCTTTCGCAGAATTGCTGGCCAGTTGCCTGGTGCCATTGCTGTTGCTAGCGGTGTTGAAAGTTGCAGATGGCGAGCGGCGCGCCGTCGTTCCTCTGGCACTGGTACTAGCGGCAGCGTGGCTCACCAATGCTCCGGCGGCGGTGATGATTCACTATTCCGTGGCTCTGCTGCTTCTGTTTTTCGCCTGGCAGAAAAAGTCGCTGCGCGTTTTGTTCGCAGGAGTAGGTGCGATTGTTCTCGGCGCGTGTCTGGCGGCGTTTTATCTTTTCCCTGCGACCTACGAACAGAAGTGGGTCAATATCGCTGAGGCGATATCGGCCGGATCGCGCCCGCAGGATAACTTTCTCTTTCTGCGCACTGGAGACGCCGCTCACGATGCCTTCAACCAAATCGTCTCGTGGATCGCCGCGCTGGAGATTGTCGCAATGCTGGCTGCGGCATGGTCGGCAAGATCGTGGAGAAAAGAAAAGCCGGCGTTATGGCAAGCCCTGCTGGGGTGGGGCGCGATCTGCACTCTGCTCATGTTCCCTGTGACAGCTTTACTCTGGAAATTTCTTCCGAAGCTGGCCTTCATGCAGTTTCCCTGGCGCTGGCTGCTTTGCCTTAGCATGATCTTTACAATCTTTGTCACCGTAGGCGTTCGGCGCTGGTGGACGCGCGCCGCGGTATGCGCGGTCGGGTTCCTGCTGATTGTCGGAGCGTGGCATCGTATTCAGCCTCCATGGTGGGACCACGCCGCTGATATTCGAGAGATCCGCGACGACGTGGACGACAGCATTGGCTATGCGGGCACCGAGGAATACACGCCTGTAGGAATTGATTCATCGGATGTTGAGCAAGCGGGCGTCGACGCAGCCAGCAATGGCATCGACGACGCGATCCACGAGGGGGCGAAAGAGAAGCTTCCGCGCAAGGTGACAGGATACGGTCCGGGACGCACGGATATTCACGTCTACCGATGGGATGCGGAGTCGAAAATATTTACCGCGCAGACTTCGGCTCCGGAGCAACTTGCGCTGCGACTATTTTCTTATCCGGCGTGGCGGGTCGAAGTGAATGGCCGATTGGTTCAGACGGCATCGGCCGAAGGCTCTGGACAGATGCTGGTTGCAGTTGATGCCGGAGTGAATCGCGTGCAGATTACATTCGTGCGCACCTGGGATCGCTTGGTTGGGGGGCTAATCTCCGTATTCGCAATGTTATTCGTGCTTTTCCGGATGCTGCGCACGCGAGGACAAGTTGCTTGAAGGCCCTCCCAAGTTCCGAGTGAACCTCCTGTGCATTCCATGTCATCTCTGATTATGATTTTGTCCAGACTATGCGCAAGATCCTGATCGCCACCTCAAACCCTGGCAAGCTGCGCGATTTCGCCGGCGCCTCTGTTGCGCGAGGAATCGAAATCGCAGGCATCCCGAACTTCTCTTCTCTACCACCTGTCGTTGAAGATGGCTTGACCTTCGAAGCAAATGCGCGAAAGAAAGCAGAACAGTACAGTCGGGCCGTCTCCGGAGAAATGGTGGTCGCGGATGACTCGGGACTAGAGGTTGATGCCCTGAACGGAGCTCCCGGGGTACATTCTGCGCGCTACGCCGCCGATCAACCGCATCTAGCCGAGGAGAATACTGACAATGAGGCCAACAACGCTCGGGTGTTGCGAGAACTGAGGAATGTTCCGCCTGAGAAACGCACCGGAAGATTTGTCTGCGTGCTCGCTGTAGCTCGGGACGGAAAGACTCTGGCAACATTCCGCGGTACGGCCGAGGGAGTGCTTCTCGATGTGCCGCGCGGCAGTAATGGCTTCGGGTACGATCCGCTATTTTATTTTCCGCTGATTCAGAAAACCTTCGCCGAACTCAGCTCCGAGGAAAAGTCTAGATATAGTCATCGAGGTGCCGCCTTCCGGCAGTTTCTAGAATGGTTTGAAGGATCCTCAGCAGCTCTCTGAAACGGCACAGATCAAAAGCCGCGGACAAGAATGGCCACCCCACGCTACTTTCCTTGACTTCACTTCTCACCGCACCCGATAATAAAAGGTTCTTTTGTCACCTTCGAATTCATAAGGAGCTTTCGTGGCGTCCGTGAGTTCTACTGCTCCGGGGGTAAGCAAGGCTGCGGCACGCGGGGTTGCCCCGTTGCGCGCCGGACACGGCATGTCGTTTGTTTTGCGCCGCCTGCATTCCCTCACGGGAATTATTCCGGTCGGCGCGTTTCTTTTCGAACACATTCTGATCTCGAACTCGACCGCCATCAGCGGGCCCGACGCGTACGCGCGCCAGGTCAGCTTTCTGGCCAATCTTCCTCTGGTATTTTTTCTTGAGTTATTCGGCATCTGGCTGCCCATCGCCTTCCATGCGCTTTACGGGTTCTATATCTGGTATCGCGGGGACGGAAATTCCATCGCCTATCCCTGGAGCGGCAACTGGATGTACACCGCTCAGAGGTGGACGGGCGGCATCGCTTTCGTCTACATCGTGTGGCATACCTACACGATGCGCTTCACTGGCGTGGATCTGCACGCTGACCCCAGTGCTTCGTTCGGCAAGGTTCAGATGGAAGTGATGCATACGGCTCAGTTCCTGTTTTACATCGTGGGACTAGTGGCGGCCTCGTGGCACTTTGCGTATGGCATCTGGCTGTTCTCGGCGAAGTGGGGGATTGTCTCGGGAGACAAGGCGCAGAAGAGACTGTTGCGCGTCTGCCTCGTTTTTTTTCTGATTCTCTGCGGAGCGGGGTTTGCGAGTTTGTATAGCTTCAGGTCGCGCCCCGTGCAGGACAATGCTGCCAAAGGCACGATCGTAGACTCCAGTCGCGGCGCACCACCCGGAATCGCCTCGGGCCAAAAGGGGGAGCAATAACATGGCCGCTCCCAAAATCATTGTCGTCGGAGGCGGACTGGCCGGGCTTTCCGCGGTAATCAAGATCGCCGAGATGGGCGGCCACGTCGACCTGTTCTCGATTGTGCCCGTGAAGCGCTCGCACTCGGTTTGCGCGCAGGGTGGTATCAACGCGGCCAAGAACCTCAAGGGCGAAGGCGACTCGACTTACAAGCACTTTGACGACACTGTCTTCGGTGGCGATTTTCTGGCCAACCAGCCCCCGGTCAAAGATATGTGCGAAGCCGCGCCGGGCATTATCGATCTGCTCGACCGCATGGGCGTGCCCTTCAACCGCACTCCTGAGGGATTGCTCGACTTCCGCCGCTTCGGCGGGACGCTGTACAACCGCACTGCATTCGCCGGCGCGACCACTGGCCAGCAATTGCTTTACGCTCTCGATGAACAAGTTCGGCGCTACGAATCTGAGGGGAAGGTCAAGAAGTACGAGCACTGGGAATTTCTTTCGGCGGTACTCGACGGAAACCGCGTCTGTCGAGGCATCTGCGCCATGGACCTGCGTTCCATGGAAGTGCGCACCTTCCCTGCCGATGCCCTCATCATTGCGACCGGCGGCATCGGCGCGATCTTCGGTAAGTCGACCAATTCGGTGGTATGTACAGGTTCGGCGCAGTCAGCGCTCTATCAGCAGGGCGCGTATTACGCGAACGGGGAGTTTATTCAGGTACATCCGACCTGCATACCGGGCGAAGACAAGTTGCGGCTGATGTCGGAGTCGGCGCGTGGCGAAGGCGGCCGTGTCTGGGTTCCGAAGACTCCAGGGGACAAGCGCGATCCAAAATCGATTCCGCAAGCCGACCGCTGGTATTTTCTCGAAGAGTGGTATCCCAAGTACGGCAATTTGGTGCCGCGCGACATCGCGACCCGGGCAATCTTCAAAGTTGTTTTCGAGCACAACCTCGGCATCGACGGCAAGCCGATGGTCTACCTCGATCTGACCCACATTGATCGCAAGATTCTGGACAAGAAACTGGAAGGCATTCTCGAGATCTACGAGAAGTTTGTGGGCGACGATCCGCGCGACACGCCCATGAAGATTTTCCCCGGAATGCACTACACCATGGGGGGACTCTGGGTTGACTACAAGCAGGCCACGAATCTTCCTGGCGTCTATGCGGCGGGCGAGTGCGAGTTTCAATATCACGGCGCCAATCGCCTGGGCGCCAACTCACTGGTGTCATGCATCTACGGCGGAAGCGTCGCCGGACCGAATGCAGTGAACTATGCCCGCGGATTGCAAAGTCCGCCCGACGGCAACGGATGCTTCGATGCCGAAACGAAAAAGCAGCAAGCGAACAATACGTTGCTCATGAACAACTCCGGTACGGAAAATCCGGTGAAGCTATGGCGCGAACTCGGCGAGCTGATGACCAGGGATTGCACCGTCATCCGATACAACAAGAGCCTGGAGCAGACCGATGCGAAACTCGTCGAGATGCTGGAGCGCTATCGCAAGATTAATCTTAGCGACCGGACACAGTGGGCGAACACAACAGTGGTGTTTACCCGGCAGCTTTACAACATGCTGCAGTTGGCTCGTGTGATTGCGCAGGGCGCGCGCATGCGAGACGAATCCCGCGGCGCGCACTACAAACCGGATTTCCCCGAGCGCGACGACAAGAACTGGATGAAGACCACGAAAGCATATTTTGCTCCGGATGCGGATGAACCGAAGTTCGAATTTGAGGCGGTGGACACGTCGCTGATTCCGCCGCGGCCGAGGAAGTACTGATCGAGTCGAGGGCGCGGTTCGGCACACATTGATGAACTGGCAGACGCGACAGAGAACTGATTTATCGTCCTGGCGCAAGGAACCTACGCATCGTTGACAAGTGCTCTAGAGTTTGGAGCTAAAGGCTAACTGACCAATGGCTGATAAATCCGTCACAATCAGGATCAAGCGCCAACCCACTCCCACTTCTGCGTCGCACTGGGAGGAGTTCTCCATTCCCCACCGGCCGAATATGAATGTCATTTCGGCGCTGATGGACATTGCCGCCGACCCCGTCACCCGGGACGGCAAGGCCACTACGCCCATCACCTACGACTCGAACTGCCTGGAAGAAGTCTGCGGATCCTGTGCCATGCTGATTAACGGGCGCGCTCGCATGGCCTGTTCGGCTCTGATCGACAATCTTGAACAGCCGATCAAACTTGAGCCGTTTTCGAAATTTCCCGTCGTGCGCGACCTCGCGGTCGACCGCAATGTGATCTTTGAGAATCTCAAAGCGGTCAAGGCATGGGTTCCAATCGACGGCACCTACGCCCTTGGACCCGGACCGCGTGTGTCGGTCGAGGAGCAGGAAGCGGCGTATCCTTTCTCGCGCTGCATTTCGTGTTGCTGTTGCATGGAGGCTTGCCCGCAGTTCAACGAAGACACGGGCTTCGTAGGTGCGGCGACGATCGCGCAGGTGAGGCTATTCAATACCCATCCCACGGGCCACGCGCTGAAGCGCGACCGCCTCGACGCGCTGATGGGTGACGGCGGCATACAGGAATGCGGCTACGCGCAGAACTGCGTGGAGGTTTGTCCGAAAGACATTCCGCTGACCAAGGCTATCTCCGAAGTCGGCGGCCAGGTCATGCAACAGGCCCTTGGTGACCTTTTACGGCGCTGATTTTTGTCCATTGCGGCAACTTGACCCGCCTCAGGCTCGTCTAAATTTCGCGTAAGTCCCAGCGACACGCATACATAGTCCACTTCTAGCGCGAAGCGCGCGAATGGCCCCTCAGGTGCCATCTACCAAGGCGGATAGAGGAAGCCGGTAACCGATGGTAACCACCGCGAGTCACGCTTCCCTGAGTACGCAGGTAACGGCCCGACCGTCGATAGAGGGTTGGGCCGCTTGACATCATGGCTTACAATAACCGCTACTCGCAACAGAGTAGGTGAGAGCGTCGGCGGCGGCGACAGTGCCGCCTATGGAAACCACTTCGTGAGACGCATCGCTAGACTGAAATCCGCGGGCCTTTTCTTTCTTGTTCTGGCCCTGATGTGCGGCGCTATGTCGGGTACGGCTTTTGCCGTCCGTCGCGTGGCCGTGCATCACCGTCGGCATTTCCGTTGGCTGCGTTGGAATCCGATGTTCCGGCCGTCGCACGAGTCTCTGCTGATTCAGAATGCTGAGATCAATCGTCTGGACCTGCCCCGTATTCAGAATGACACCGAACTGGAAGCGCTCAAGGCCGACGGCTCTCTTTTGCCGATCCGGATCGGTGAGACCCTGCGCTTCGATCCGCGCCTGGATCCCTCGCGCCGCTTCTGCCGTCCGTGGACGCGAGATTTTGTCGAAGATTTAAGCCAGGCGTATTACAACCGTTTTCATGAACAGATTCAGGTAAATTCCGCCGTGCGAACGGTGACTGTACAGAAGAAACTTCGGCGGCACAACCGCAACGCTGCTCCGGTGGACGGAGACACGGCTTCTTCGCACCTGGCCGGCGTCACGGTGGACCTGCAGCGCCGAGGTATGACCAAGCAGCAAATTACGTGGATGGAGCATTACCTGTTCTACATGAAGGCCCTCGGCCTGGTAGAACCGGAAGAAGAACGGCACCAGTGGGTCTTCCATATCATGGTGAGCGGCCATTACTCGGAGTGGCGGGAAACTCAGGATATCGTTCCTGTCGATCACCCCGACGACGAACACCAGGAAAACGCCACACCTGTGACGCAGATTGCCGAAGGCACCAAGTAGTTCCCCACCCGCAATTCCACTCGCCCAAGAAATTCATTACGATTGCATATGCTCGTCCTGATGGCAGGTCTGCCCGGCACCGGTAAGACCACGTTGGCTCGCGAACTTGCGGCGCACACTTCGGGCCGCGTGTTAAGCAAGGACGAATTCCGCCACGCTCTCTTTCTGCCTGGCGAAGTCGAGTATTCTTCCCGGCAGGACGATTTCTGTCTCGACCTCATGCTTGAGACGGCCGGATATCTTCTTTCGCGAGATCCATCTCAGATGGTCTTTCTAGATGGGCGCACGTTTTCGCGGCGCTTTCAAATCGCGAATGTGCTGGCTGCGGCCGAAAGGCTACATCAGTCCTCGATAATTATCGAGTGCGTCTGCTCTGAAGAAACAGCCTGCCGGCGGCTAGAGGCCGATGCGGTTGCCAGTTCGCATCCCGCAGGAAATCGGGATTACCAGCTCTACCTCGACGTGAAGTCTCGGTTCGAAGCGATTAACCTGCCTAAGATCGTGATTGATACCGATGAACCCCTGCAGCACTGTGTTGAGCTCGCCATCGCTTCCCTGCGCCGACCGGCGCCACCGGGAGAAGCTGTTTCCTATCGAGGATAGGAGGTTCACAGGGTTAAATACGATGAAGTGTTGTTCTCTGTTCCTCCGCGCTCCCGATGGTCCGCTCGCGCTTCGCATCTTCGCGCCTACCGTATACAATCCTTCGTTTGCAGCAGGTGCCATCAAAACGCTATGAATAAATTCAGGTTCGCAGCTTTTCTTTTCCTTGCTCCGCTGTCGATCGGACTCGCTGCTCAAGAGGCCGCCGTTTCGCCCAAAGCCCGAGCCATTCACGATTCAGCCATCGTTGTCGACACCCATGCCGACACGCCACAGCGGTTCCTCGACGAGAACTTCGACATCGGTTCCACCGATCCGCACGACAACGGCCATATCAGTCTCGATAAGGCGCGCCGCGGAAATCTGGGGGCTGAATTCTTTTCCATCTGGGTCGAGCCTGAGACAAATCAGGGACACTTCGCCAAACACACTTTCGATCTGATCGATTCCGTCTACGAGCAGGCCGCGAGGCATCCTGATCGTATGATGATGGCATTCTCCGTCGCCGACATCGAGCGCGCGCACCGCGAACACAAACTGGCAGCGCTGATGGGCATTGAAGGCGGGCACTCGATTGAAAATGACATCCACCTGCTACGCGACTACTACCGGCTGGGCGTGCGATACATGACGTTGTCGTGGTCCAACACGAACGAGTGGGCCGACTCTTCCGGTGACATCGACGATCCCAAGGTGCAGCATCACAACGGATTGACCGATTTTGGCAAGCAGGTTGTCCTGGAAATGAACCGGCTGGGCATGATGGTCGATATTTCCCACGTCGCCGACAAGACGTTCTGGGATGCGATTGCCACGACGAAAGCTCCCGTGATCGCTTCTCATTCATCGGCGCGGGCCCTGGTCGACGCCCCTCGCAATATGACCGACGATATGCTGCGCGCCGTAGCCAAGAACGGAGGTGTCGTACAAGTGAATTTCTACAGTGCCTTCGACGACGCGGACTTCCGCAAAGCTGAAGAATCGCAATCCAAAGACCAGGCTGCTGCCATTAAACAGTATGTCGACCAAATGAAGGCTGAGGGTAAGGAGGTGAACTACGTAGAAGAGGACCGCATCGAGCGCGAGTGGATGGCGAAGATTCCCCGCCCGCCGTTGAAATCACTGATCGACCATATCGATCACATCGCTAAAGTTGCCGGGATTGACCACGTCGGCCTCGGATCGGATTTCGACGGAGTCAGCGGGGCGACGCCGCAAGGTATCGACTCAGCCGCCGACCTACCGAAAATCACGCAGGCGCTGCTGGATCGCGGCTACAGTGCTGTAGACATTAAGAAGGTCCTTGGTGAAAACCTGTTGCGCGTCTTCGGTGAAGTGGAGCGCGTGAGCCACGAGATGCAGGCTAAGGCGACCCCAGCGAAGTAGACGATTCTCGGCATGTCTGTCGTACAATGCAACGTTGTCCCCAAATACTGTTCGTGAACACTTGAGGAGCTATGCGGAAGGCACTCGGAATATTCTTTCCTATCCTGATCGTCTCGGTCGCAGCAATCGCGCAAACAAGTAGTGGGACACAGGCCGCGCCAACGACAAAGACAAAGACCAGTGCGACTGCTAAACCGGCCGCTGCCCATCCGGCGCCAGCCAAAACCATCGCGATCATCGACACGAGTGTCGGAAAAATGACGTGCACTCTCTTTCCAGACAAGGCTCCGATTGGAGTGCAGAACTTTATCGGCCTTGCGACCGGCACGAAGGATTGGAGAAATCCTGTCAGCGGTGCAACTAAGCATGGTGTCCCGCTGTATGACGGAACGATCTTTCACCGCGTGATTCCGAACTTCATGATTCAGGGCGGCGATCCGGCGGGCACAGGATCAGGCGCCGACCCCGTCCCGAAGTTCAAGAACGAGGTTTCCCGGGACTTGCTCTTTGACCGGCCGGGCCGGCTGGCGTACGCCAATGCCGGGCCAAACACTAATAGTTCGCAATTCTTTATTACCGAGGTCGCAACACCGCATCTTAATGGCGGCTATACGCTGTTCGGGCAATGCGACGACTCCGCGGTCGTGCTGGTGAAGCAGATCGCGCGCATGGCGACCGACCCGAGCAACGACAAGCCGTTTCGTCCGGTAAAGATCATTCACATCAGCATCGTTCGCGGTACTCCGGCCACTACGGCCAAACCCGCCGTGACACCGGCGAAGAAAGCGGCCGCGGCAACGCCGAAGCCGGCGAATCCGAACTAGCGCCGCCCGGCTTCGCCCTAACCGGACGCCGAGGCGGCCGTGTCCAAATGAAGCAGTGCCGCGCCAACGACCAACCACCAACGAAGGATTTTTCGAAAGGATCCCATGACTCGCCAACCCGGACTTTATGCCACATTTGAAACCAGCGAAGGAACCATCGTTTGCCGCCTCTTTGAGAAAGACGCGCCCAAAACCGTCGCCAACTTCGTCGACTTAGCTGAGGGTAAGAAGGAGTGGAAACATCCCAGCACGGGCAGGAAATCCAACGACCGCCTCTACGACGGAACGATCTTCCATCGCGTCATCCCCGACTTTATGGTGCAGGGTGGCGATCCGCAAGGCACCGGCACCGGTGGCCCGGGCTACCAGTTCGAAGACGAAACCAAGGGGACGCCGCACAAATTCGACAAGCCCGGCAAGCTCGCTATGGCAAACGCCGGTCCCAATACGAATGGATCGCAATTCTTCATCACGACTGTTCCGACTACGTGGCTGACCGGCAAACACACGATCTTTGGTGAAGTCGTCGAGGGGCAGGACATTGCAGACAAGATCACGCGAGTTCCGCAGAATCGCCAGAACAAACCGAATAAGGATGTGGTGCTGAAGAAGGTGACGATCGAGAAGGTGTAGCTGCTCGTGGATTAATTTGAGAGAACAGAAATACCCTCAGTTTTAATGAGAATACGATCGGCGGTTATGAGCGTTAACTCGAACGCTTTGGCAGTAGCCGCCAGGAATAGGTCAGCTGAATCTTGGTGCGGTACGGCAAGGATTGGAACCGTACGAGCGACCTCAAAAGTAAGTGGAGCTTCAATCACAGGAAGGGCGTTCAGGCTATTGGCTAGCCACGTGGCAAAATCGGTCGAGATCTGGACCGCTTCTTCTTGAAAAGCAGGAACGCTTCCCACATGCTCACCGGCGAAAGCCAAAGTTCATTTTGGGGATTGTCAAGTTCCTTCGCCACCCGTCTGGAAAGGCGCTGAGGCTCTCCAAGACTCCAAAGCCAGATGTGAGTGTCTAAGAGCAGTTTCATTCCCGCCACGCGTCCCAGTCATCCCAGCTGCCGGTGGGGCCGATAATATCGCCAACGATTTTCATACCCGCCATGCTACCGAGTCGCCTTCCTTTGTTTTTTCCCGCCGTCGAAGGCACACTTCAGCCACAGGCTTGCCAAAACGCGTCACGCGAATCGGTTTGCGTGTCTTGCGGACTTCTTCTAGGATGCCGAGGCACCTGGCCTTGAAGACGGAGATGGCGATTTCCTTCATGCCTCGTTTACACCATGGTCAATGACCATGGTCAATTTATTAGATCTGAAGGAATGCTATTATTTCTTCGGAGTTCCGGAAGAAATCCCTGGCGATGCCTCTTGGCGATCCTTTGACTGTTCGACTAGAGCCTTCACCACGACCCCGAGGGCATGCGCGGCGTGATCGTCGGTTGACTCTAGGCCCATGATCGTCCCCCTGTCTTCAACCGGCGGACCATTCGCCGGTCGAGCATCTACGTCTACAACCGTCGGCCGAAGAACTCCCTGCTCAGCAATCTGCGCAGTCGAACCGCTGGGAATTCTCAACTCGTAGGGTGTTCGCAACTCAAGCACGATTTCTACGGGACGATCTCCCAGCTCAGGCCGCACTGTTACACTGCTGACCGAGCCAAGCTCTACACCGTCGACGCATACCGGCATTCCCCTTTTTACGTTCTGCGCGTGCTGATAGTACGCGCGCAGTGTCAAATGATGGACTGAAGAATTCCTCAGGGCAAACCAGAGAACCGTTGCGGCCACAATTAAAGTTGCAGTTAAAAGCAGGCTTCGCAATGCGCCTCCTTTCTGTGCGATAGTCTACACCCCGATTACGCCGCACAACTCCTTTACTGCCGCGGCGCTCTTGTCGAGTCCTGCCTTCTCTTCAGCGGTCAGCTTGATCTCGATGATCTGTTCGATTCCCTTTGCGCCTAATTTTACTGGTACACCGACGTAGAGGCCGGTGATGCCGTATTCGCCTTGCAGAAATGCGGCGCAAGGGAGGATTTTCTTCTTATCTTTGAGAATAGCTTCGACCATTTCTGTTGCCGCCGCTGACGGCGCGTAGTAGGCTGAGCCGGTTTTCAGGTACTTCACGATTTCTGCGCCGCCGTCGCGGGTGCGCTGCACGATAGCTTCGAGCTTCGTCTTCTCGATCAGTTCGGTGATCGGGATTCCGGCGACCGTTGAATACCGCGGCAGTGGCACCATGGTGTCGCCGTGGCCGCCGAGGACAAATGCGGTGACGTTTTCAACACTCACTTTCAACTCGTCTGCGATGAAGGTGCGGAAGCGGGCGGAGTCGAGCACACCCGCCATGCCAATTACGCGCTCGCGGGGGAATCCGCTGAGCTTGTAGGCGGCTTGGGCCATGGCATCTAGCGGGTTCGAAACGATGATCAGAATGCAGTTGGGTGAATGCTTCACGACCTCGCCGACCACCGCCTTCATAATGCCGTAATTCGTGTTGAGCAGGTCGTCGCGGCTCATACCCGGCTTGCGCGGGATGCCCGCGGTGATCACGACGATGTCGGAATTGGCCGTGTCTTTATAGTCGTTGGTGCCGGTGATATCCGAATCGCGCTTCTCGATAGGCATGGCTTCGAGCAAATCGAGGCCCTTGCCTTGCGGCACGCCTTCGATGATGTCGATCAGCACGACATCGGCTAGTTCCTTCGACGCGATCCAGTGAGCCGCGGTCGCGCCGACGTTTCCCGAGCCTACAATCGTCACTTTTTTTCGCATTGTTACCCCTTGTGGCCACGGAGTTTCCCGGATCGAAACGGATCGGACGAAAGGAATTTCAAATCCGCGATAATCCGTGCAATCCGTGGCGAAGTTTTTGCCTCTACACCAGCACGCCCGCATCCATGTTTTCAATCATGGCGTCGGCGAACTCGCTGGTCTTGACTTTGGTTGCACCTGGCATGAGCCTCTCGAAGTCGTACGTAACTTTCTTCTGCTCGATGGTCCGCTCCATACTTTGCTCGATCAGGTCGGCGGCTTCAGTCCAACCCAGGTGGCGGAACATCATCACTCCCGAGAGAATCACGGAGCCGGGGTTGATCACATCTTTGTCGGCGTATTTTGGGGCCGTGCCGTGCGTCGCCTCAAAAATCGCGTAACCGTCGCCGATGTTCGCTCCGGGCGCAATGCCCAGTCCGCCCACCTGCGCCGCACATGCGTCGGAGATGTAGTCGCCGTTCAGGTTGGGACAGGCCAGCACCGAATATTCGTCGGCGCGCGTCACGACCTGCTGGAAGATCGAGTCCGCGATGCGATCATTGACCATGATCTTCTTCTTCCATGCACCGTGGCCGTGGGTAGCGTAGATCGCATCGAGGATGCCTTTCACCTCTTTTTCCACGGACTCGCGAAAAGCCGGCGGAGCAAACTCCATTCCGGGCTCGATCAAATCGGCGTTCTCGGCGACGCTTAAGTTCGGCTGCGAGTCCTTGTTGCCCAGAATCCAACTCTCGCGCTCGGTCACGACATGGTCGCGGAACTCGTCGGTGGCGACTTCGTATCCCCACTTTCGAAATGCGCCTTCCGTGAATTTCTGAATGTTGCCCTTGTGCACCAGCGTGACCGTCTTCAGGCCATTCTCAATGGCGTGCCGAATCGCCATGCGCACCAGCCGTTTGGTTCCGGTAATCGAGATGGGCTTGATGCCGACGCCGGAGTCGAGACGAATCTGCTTCTTTCCGCCCCTGAGCATGTCTTTATTGAGAAACTCAATCAGTCGCGCGCAGTCGGCAGTTCCCTGCTCCCACTCGACGCCGGCATAGACGTCTTCGGTGTTCTCCCGGAAAATCACTACGTCCATACGCTCGGGATGCTTCACCGGCGACGGTACGCCCGAGTAGTACTTCACCGGACGGATGCAACAATAGAGGTCGAGAATCTGGCGCAGCGCCACATTGAGCGATCGAATCCCCCCACCAACGGGCGTGGTCAGCGGGCCCTTGATGGCGACCCGAAACTCGCGCACGGCGTCGACGGTATCGTCGGGCAGCCAGGTGTCGAATTTTGCTTTGGCCTTTTCTCCGGCGAAGACTTCGTACCAGATGACGCGACGCTTCCCCTTGTACGCTTTCTCGACTGCCGCATTGAAGACCCGCAGCGAAGCTTTCCAGATGTCGCGCCCGGTGCCGTCCCCCTCGATGAACGGAACAATTGGGTTGTCGGGAACCTGGTATTTGCCCCCGGCATATTCAATTTTGCTTCCGTCCGCCGGTACCGCGACACCGTTGTACGATCCCGCCATGCCAACCTCCGCCATTCGAGTGATTACCGTTCGCCGCCGCTGCTAATAGGGAAACCCAACATTATAAAAGATATCGGCAGAAAGCATGGCCGGTATTCCTGGACTTGGTGTAATAATTTGTTCGATCTACCTGTTTTGTATCATCTGTCTCGGGCCATAATTGACCAGTCGACTCAGAAGGAGTCTATGATGAACCGAATGTGGCGTTGTCGGCTCCCCTTGATCTGCGTGCTGTTCTGCGCCGCCACTACGACGGCCGCGATTGCCGGCGATAGTCGTGACCGCACTCAAATTGGACACGATATCAGTGTCGCTCCGGGAGAAGAAATCGGCGAAGCGACCTGCATCGGCTGCAGTGTGCACGTTCGCGGACATGTTTCGGGGGACGTGACCACTATCGGCGGCAGTATTGTGGTCGAGGGTCAGGGACAGATCGATGGCGACGCGACGACCCTCGGTGCCGGCGTCCGCCTCGGCCAATCCGCGAAGGTCAACGGAGATGTGACCGTCCTTGGTGGCCGGATTCGCCGCGATCCATCGGCAGCGATTGGCGGGGATGTCACCGATTTCAGCAGTCCCTGGATTGTTCCGATGATTCTGATTCCATTTGCGTTCGTAGGCGGGATGATCGCCCTGTTCGTGTGGCTGATCCGCCGCATAATGCGCCGCTCGCTTCCCGCAGCGGCTTAGGCCCCAATCCTCGACGGTGTTTACCACCGCCTCGTTCCGAAGGTCTTCCGCACTCCCACCGTCATATAGCGTCCCCAGGGTCCGTTGCTGCCGAGATCGGCTTGTCCAAGGTTCTTATTGCGCGCGCCCAAGCGGTCAAACAAAAAGTGCTGCGTCACCCTGAATTCGAATCCCTTGGCAATGTAGATTCCTGCTCCCCAGGAATGCTCAATGCCGATCGCGTCCGGCGACCAGGTATAGAGAGTCTGCGGCACCGTTTTGCCGAACAGGAACGTAGGAGCTCCGTACACCATGAAGCGGCGCAATGGTCCCCGCCCAAAGGGACGGACTTCCAGAATTCCCGACAGCATATACCGGGCAAACAGACTGCAAGGGGCGTTTGCGCCGCCGTACTGCCCGGCATTGCCGGCGCAGAGATTCGGATCTACCTCGTTGTGCGGCGGCGCGAGATCGAGCTGAGCCCAACCCCAGAACATGTCGCGTGGGAAGAACATCCGATCGTCCGAACCGGCCTCGTGCCATACCCCGGAACTATCCGCCTGCGAATTGTCTCCCGTGACCAGCGACGAGGTGCTTTGTGCTGCGACGGAAGCTGAGATCGATACCAAATTTGCCAGACTGAGAACTGCCAGAATCCACACCCACCTTTTCATTCATCCTCCAAGAATTGTTGTTCCCCACGGCTTTCTGCAGCGCGGATTACCGGCACGGAAATGCGGGAAACGCGGCCGAACAAGAACTGCAGTGCAAGAGCGGAACATTGTACCCCGTGAATCGCGCACGGATCGCGCATTGGCGAAGCTAGAGCACGACAGGTTTTCCTTTGTGCAAAGGTTAAGACTCTAGATCCTCGCGCACTGCAGAATTGCAAACTGCATGGGCATCCATAAACATTACCCACGTCGGCGTTGATGGTTCCAAAAGTAACGATCAGATTAGCCGGGCATTCCAGAATCCATATCTCCTACGGGATTTCTTCCATTCATAGTACGTTCACACTAGGTAACAGGGCTGGAAAGCGCATAAAACCACGGCAATACGGGAGATAGGGGTTTGGTTTCTTGATTGCTCTATACGAAGGTATAGGTAACCCAAACCACTATGCCTCAAGAGATTTCCGTCTCGTACCAAGCCATTAAGAGCAAGGTTTACCGGTTGATTGACGCTCTGGTGGTGGGAGAAAAAAACGAAGCTGAGGTTCAGGAATCGATTCGGCGTTGGTGGGCGCTGATTCATCCCGCGGACCGGCCCATCGCACAGAAATACCTTCTCATGGTCCTTGGGCGTTCCTCTTCCGCGTTAGACGCTGTGGGCGATGCGCTACTTTCCGTCAGTCCGCCCGAGCCTGCGCTCCGGCAGGTACATTCGGACCTTAACGCTAAGCGCATGCGGCTGGTCGAACGCGTGGTTAAAGAAGCTGGCGCTCGAGTCCCTGTGTAGCTAGCTGAGTCTTGCTGGCAGAGGGTAACCGCGCCTCCGGCGTGACAAAACTTTTACATCTCTGTCATTGCCTGGCGGTCTCCGCGACAGTATTCTTGCGGGTTCCCCAAATTCCTCCGCGGATCAGTCATCGCATCGCGGGAAAAACGTCAGCCTAGGAGCCATTATGAGCCAGCGCGTCGCGAAACCCGGTAAACTGGGAGCGTACCTTCCTTTTGCCTTCGGAGTCCTGTTGATTATGGCCACATCGTTGTTTGCAGCCTCAGGCGTCTACAATTTCACACTGAACTCGATCGACGGAAAACCCACTCCGCTGGCCGACTACAAAGGTAAAGTCGTGCTGATCGTCAACGTCGCCAGCCAATGCGGCTACACGCCGCAGTACAGCGCGCTGGAATCGATCTACGAAAAATATAAAGACCAGGGATTCGTGATCCTCGGCTTCCCCGCCAACAATTTTGGCGCGCAAGAACCCGGCACCAACGAAGAGATCAAGACCTTCTGCACCCGCAAATACAGCGTAACCTTCCCCATGTACGCCAAGATTTCCGTCAAGGGCGGAGATCAAGCCCCTCTGTATGCCTACCTGACCAAGGAGACCGGTTCGGGGATCACCGGCGACATCAAGTGGAACTTCACCAAGTTCCTGGTGGATCGCGACGGCAAAGTAGTGCAGCGATTCGAACCCGCTGTCACACCCGATTCGAAAGAAGTGACCGGCGCGATCGAGAAACAGCTAAAGTAGCAAGACCAATTCCCCGGCAGTTGTTACCCAACAACTGCCGGAGTGAATGCGGCCTTACCGTAGCCCGCACTTAAGGAATGGCGTTGGCGATCTTCAAGCTTAGCTCCCGGCTTCTGCTGCCCACTGAGTACATTCGCGCGCTCGTACTCCAAGTGACCGTCGCCCGTTTCACCCCACCCTTTTCGTCGAAGTCCTGAATGAGCAGTGCCGGACCCGCCTGGAGCGCCACCTCCTGGACGCTCACCACCGCATCCGGTGGGATATCGAGCAACCAGGATGGTTGAGCCGCGAACTTCCGGGCCATGGCACGGGCTTCCCACTCGGAAACCCCGATGCTCCGAAATGCAACCTCCGCAAAGTGCTCCAACGCAAAACCTGACGGGACGGAGAGTTCGATCGGCCGAGCCTGCAGTATTTTTACTTCTTCCGGATAATGCGCCTCTACCGTGGGTCCAATCTCGGTGCGTAATTGCACGCCTTCCCATTCAGCCGGCACCACTACGTCGCCCGCGCCTGCCTTGATAAGCGCAGATTCGATATCCGGAACGTCGATTGTCTGCTCCATCACAATCGGCCCGGTTACGGTAATCCCTGGGTTTTCATCGAGAACACCAGGCGATGGTAGATTTGGCCTGAAACCCGCTTTGCTTTTGGCCTCATCGATGTCGCGAGCACTCTCTTCCAGACCGTTCGTGGTCACATGCATGTGCAGTGGCAACTTCGACAGATCGAGCCGTACCACATCTACGCGGTTTAAAACAAATCGGTACCAGAGCTCTTGGGCAACCGCCCTGGTTCCTGGGAATGCGACTACTGCGGCCAAAACCGCAACAGTTCCGGCAGTAACAGCCATCCAGGTCCATGCCGGCCGGGTCCACGAGCGTCGCCCCGACAGCTTGGCGTCAAGCAATTCGCGCCCGCGCGCAAGGTTCGGACTCCACCGCGGTTCGATGGTTGCAAGCCGGTTGGCGATCCAGAGCTTTTCATGATTGGTTTCCATATCGTTTCAAGTACTCCTTCCGGAACGCTTCTTGAGCACGACTGACAAGACTTCCGACATAGTTGGAATTCACTGCCAGAGAGATGGCAAGTTCCTGGTAGCTCAGGCCCTGACTCCACAGGAGCAGTATTTCCGCTTGACGCCGATTCAAGGCTCCGAGCACAGTTAGCACCTTGTGCTGCTCGGCATTGGCGGCGTACAAGTGCTCCGGAGTGGGAGGTGACTCTCGGACAAAACTGAAAATGCGCTCGATTCGGCTCCGGCGGGTCTGGCGTCTTAATTCGTCCAACGCCTCGCGTACGGCGGTCCGATAAAGCCATCCCTCTGCGTGCTCTCCCTGTGCCTGAGGATTCCGCCACCACTTCAGAAAAACTTCTACCGCGAGTTCCTCCGCGCGGGCCTGGTCATGAATTACCCTGCCAATGGCGCGGGCTACGCGCTCATAGTGAGCGCGAAAAATCGCATCCAGTCCTTCTGAGTTGGTGACGTCCATCTCGCTCGGTTCGGCCGTGCTTCTTGCGTTCACATACCAAGAACGTATGGCGCCCATGTTTTGTGGCAGAGATTGCGCTGCAAGGCTGGTTTGACGGTACGGGCGCTAAGAACGTTGACTAATAATATTTAGCTGAATCCGAGCAAGTCTTCAAGCGAAGCGAGTACGCCGATTCCCTTCGCAGGAGACGAAGCCTACGGCGCTCGCCCCTCTACTGCGCTCCGAGTTTCTTCAGTGCCTCAACCCCATTTTCGTTCGTCGGCTTCAGCTCCACCGATTTGCGGTAGTTCTTTATCGCCAACTCTTTGTCGCCGCTGTTCAGGTAGGCCTCTCCCAGGCTGTCATAGGCGTTCCATGAGTCAGGATGTAGCTGAACATTTTTCCGGAGTAACAGAATCGCGTCCCCGATCTTCTTGACTCCCATCAGGCTGTAGCCTGTCTGATTCAAGGTTCCTTCCGAGATGGCTCCGCTCGTCAATTCTTTGGAGAATTCCTCAAGCGCCGTGGCAGCGCCCTCCTGCAGAGCCGCCCTGGTAAAGGACAGCCCCGCAGCGTCGTAGTTGTCGTACTTGAGCCAGTCAAAGGCGGGCTGTTCACCGCCGAGGGTCTCCGCCACGATCGCCCGAGCGATCGAAAGGCCGTTTTCGCTATTGGTCATGTAAACCACGCCTGACTTCGTCGCAGGCCGCACCACGAAAAATGCTTTGAATACTCCGTTATCACCCCAGTGCCACAGGGACTCGCCCTCCGCCGTCTTCTCAATGCCGAATCCGAGCCCCCAGAAAATCGACGTGGACAGCTTTCCGGACGGAGTGCCGTCGACACAGTTTTCGCATGCCGGGTCCACGGCGATCTGAGGAGCTTCCATCTCCCGCATGGTGGCGGGTTTTAGCCCTGTTCCCTGCAGCACGGCGTCCAGAAAAATCGCATAGTCTTCCGCGGTGGTTTCAAGGCTCGAGGCCGCGTTGGCCTGGTCCGCCTTGAACAGATCCGTCGGAGATCCACCTACGTCGTGGCCTATGGCTACCGCGTTCTCGAACGCCGGATTCCACACATAGCTGCTGTGCTTCATGCCCAGAGGACCGAAGACCGATTCCTGCATGTAGTCATTCAGGGGCTTGCCCGTGATTTTCTCCACCGCTTTCTGCAGAAGCACAATGCCCGCGCCGGAATAGCTGAACCTTTCCCCCGGAGTGAAGTGGAAGGCGAGCGTCTTACCGTCTGGGGGCCAATTGGGAAATCCAGTGCGATGGCTGAGCACGATCCGCGCCGTGATCAGCCTGAAGCGCGGGTCCTCTTCGGTCGACTCCTTAGGCAGATACGGAGCCAGCGGCTCGTCCAGTTTCAGTTTGCCCGCATCCACCAGCTTAAGCACGCCATAGGCAAACACCGGCTTGCTGAGCGAAGCGACGTTGAACATCGTGTCGTTCGTGACAGGCTTTTTCGTCTGTTCACTTCGAACGCCGAGGCTTTCGGTCCACACCGCTTTGCCGTCACGGATGACGGAGATCGAAAGACCCGGTACACCCGCCTTGTCCATCAGAACTGGAATGTCTTTTGCTAGGCGTGATTCGGTCGCGGCAGTCATCGGAACGGGCGCAGCAGAATGTTGGGCAGTGCAAACCGCCACGGTCAATAGGAAAAACGGGATGAACGGACGCAAAGTCTCCATAGGTGCTCCTGGCAGGTGACAGAGGTTGATATCAAAAATGTATAGACTCTCGCCAGCGCCGTGGGTGAGGCTCGACTTGTAGATCGCAGAAGACCCAACGCAGCGACGTAATCTTCCACCCGGGGTCGACGGGAGGATGTCAAAACTCCCGAGCTCCCTACTGGTGGCGTGATTGCGGTAGCCCTGCCGGCGGGCGCGAGTGGGCAGCTGTCGGAGGCGAAGCCACTCGCTCCGCTTTTTTGTCCTCAAGATCGAGACCGAAAGTGGGTTTCTGATACGTTCCCGAGATTCGCACCGGCAGTATTTCTCCCTTTTTTCGCTTCTTGAAGAGTGGGTCCATCATTTTCAAAAGAACTGCTTTGGTCCCGCTGGTGGTGTTTGATAACTTTGTATCCACCCACAACTGGCCGCGCAAATCGATCTTGTAATTCACCAGCCCGAAGCTTCCCCTCAAGCGGGCCGTCGCTCCGGGAACGCCGAACGTAAGCTCAGGAAACTTCGCACGGCCATTTTCGACGATGACCTGGCCTGTAAGATCGGTCAGGACGGTCGCCGGGTCAGAAGTATCTTTTTCTCCTCGTGCTCCGGCGCTTAGTTTATTGATGCCCTGCTGAGTGGCCTCGGAAAATTCTCCGCCGCCGATGCCAAAGGCGCCGCGCATGCCTATCTTTTTGAGGAACGGCTCATCGCCGGAGGGAATTTCCACCTTGACCCGCATCGTGACGGGGCCAGACATCGGAGCCGGCTCTTTTTTCACAAACAGCCCTACCAGATCTTCGATACGTCCGCCGCTCGCGCTAAGGTCGAGCAACGCGGTCTTACCCTTGCCATCGGCGGACTTTGCGATGCCGCCTGAGGCCACGATGTGTGTCTTCCGGAGGTGCGCGTCCACATGCTTTACGAAGGTATCCCCGTGCGTAGCGTCGACCCACGCGGTGAACTCCGCTGTGAGCGGTACGGGATGGCCTCCCGATGTGACTTCGAAGTCCGGCGTGTTGGTTGTTCCGACGATATCGATGTGCCCCAGTTTGCCATCGAATCTTCCGGATGATGAGAGCGTCCCGGCGATCCCGTGGAACACGCTCAGATCCGCGTGATCAAATTTATACTCTCCGGAAACCGGTGTCTGCGCAGGATCGTCCTCGTTCCATACACCGAACTTGCCCGTCGCTGAGACTTCTCCCGGAGGCTCTGGATTGCGCAGCGTCACCCGATAATTCAACGGCCCGTTCCAACTCACATCCCGCAACGTCGCCTCGTGGATATCGAAGCGCAGAGGTGGTTTGTCCGGGTCGCGCGATTCGAATTCGACGATGGTACCGTTAGCGTCGATCTCGTCAATCGCAATCCTTGAACGCTTGGTCTGGATGGGCTCCGCCGTTCCGAAGGGAGGAATCACGATGTGCATGCCCTCGGCCGTAATGCCGTCGACGTGGAGACTGAGCATACCGAAATATGTGCCTCGAATCGTCAACCGGTCGATTGTGATCAGAGGCTTGCCACTATAGTGTGCCCGTGCGAATGTGACCCCTTCCAGGATGCAACCTGGGTACGGAAAATAGGTCTCGTGAAAGGTTCGCACTCGGACGCCCCTATCGCTCGCCTCCTGCAGATCCTGAATCACCGATTGTTCTCCAAATGGCCAAAATCGGATGCACAGGAGCGCCAATACGCAGATCGCGGCCAGTCCCACCGCCAATACGAGAACGATTCTCGTCGATCGCGCCGTGCGATAGGGTTTCGATGCTCGGGCAACGGTAAACGAGGACATGGGCCTTTGAATCCAGTCTGAAGAGTCCGGTTGCTTGAAAACTGAACTGTCCTAGGTGGCAGGTCCATGACAGACAGCAGGCGAAGCTGATGAGTTGCCCGTTCTTCGATGCGGGTAGGAAGGGTCCCGGTCAGCGAAAAGCGCTCAGATGTCATCATACAGGATCGGCATTACGGCTTGCGCTCCTGCACTCGCAGGTCGTTGATGCCCTCCATGAAGTCCTGCGAGGCCATCAGAGCCTCGGCAAGATACGACGACCAATCTGCGGGACGGGGCGGCAGGACTTCACTGCCTTCCTTCCGGGCATCTACTTGTGGGTGTGTCAAGAGATAACCGCGTCCACAGCCGTCCGGGCCGCAGGGCCAAACTCTGCATGAACAATCGCAGCCAGGCTGCGCTGCTGCCTAACGGCTTTCAGGTCGAGGAAGTACTCATCCGCGATTTGTCGCCACCCCAGGCAGTGCGACAGAATCGCCTTTTCCGCATTTCGTGACCGTTTTGTGGGTTTAGGTCGAGTTCCTTCAACAGCCCGAAGACTTTTTCGTGGAAGGCTGCGGTCCGAGTGACTATGCTCACGAATGAATCGTGGCTGATGTGCAGGAAGAATTCATCGGTTCCATAAGACCATCGAGGCAGATAGTAGGCATCCCAACCAAAAATCATCGGTTGGAGAAGCATGGCGATAGCATCGCCCAACTCATCAGATCGGAATAGATGCCCCGGAGCAGCTTCAAACGATCTTGGCTGACCGCAAGACCTGTTCATTGCTTCCACGATATGGTATCCGACCGCCTCATCAGCCGAGTTCCATACACGCCACGCCGTAAACCAGAAGCATCGCCCCTTCGAAGTGTTGGGGATCGTAGCCCGCCGTTGCTAGGAACCGCGCTAAAAACGGGAGTCGTTCGAGTTTCGGAGGATATTCGAGATCGATGCAACTTGCCTCGCGATGCGTGAAAAACAATTCATGCTCATCGCTTTGGACATAGTCCATACTCGGGTCGGGAAACCTAAGAACCACTTGTGAACATCCACCGCGCTGAGTACCTGCATCCGGTTTTCCTCCCTCCAATCATATAACGGGTGTCAGTAACACCTTAACTGTTGTCATCAGTCCTTACATCATTGACTGGGCTCTGCGAGGCTCTTAGGGATTCGGCTTGTACTCTCTTGTTCAGATGTCGTAGTAGAGCGCGAACTCATACGGATGCGGCCGCTGCCGAATAGCATCCACTTCTTTCGTGCGCTTGTACTCGACGTAGGTCCGCAATAACTCTTCGGTAAACACGTCGCCCTTCAGCAGAAAGGCGTGGTCGCGCTCCAGCGCGTCGAGCGCGTCTTCGAGCGAGCGGGGCATCGAAGGCACGGCCGCCACTTCTTCGGGATCGAGTTCGTAGATATCTTTGTCGAGCGGTTGGCCGGGGTCCATCTTATTCTCGATGCCGTCGAGTCCGGCCATCAGCATCGCAGCGAACGCCATGTACGGATTGCAGCTCGGGTCGGGCGGCCGGAACTCAATACGCTTGGCCTCGGGAGACGCCGAGTACATCGGAATCCTGCAGGCGGCCGAACGATTGCGGCGCGAGTAGGCCAGGTTCACCGGCGCCTCCAAGCCGGGCACCAGCCGCTTATATGAGTTCGTAGTCGGCGCGATGATCGCCGAAAGCGCAGGGCCGTGCTTCAGCAATCCGCCGACATACCACAGGGCGAGCTGCGACATGCCAGCGTATCCGTCGCCGGCAAACAGAGGCTCTCCCGCCTTCCACAGCGACTGGTGCGTGTGCATCCCGCTGCCGTTGTCGCCGAAGATGGGCTTGGGCATGAAGGTCACCGTCTTGCCGTAGTGGTTGGCCACGTTTTTCACGACGTACTTGAACAGCAGCATCTTGTCGGCCGAGCGCAGCAGCGAATCGAATTTCAGGTCGATCTCGGTCTGCCCGCCGCTGGCGACTTCGTGGTGATGGCACTCCACATCGATGCCGCAGCTCTGCATGGTCAGGACCATCTCCGAGCGCAAATCTTGATAGTGATCCGTCGGAGGCAGGGGAAAATAGCCTTCCCGGTAGCGCGGGCGGTATCCCAGATTGTTCTCCGCACGCCCTGAGTTCCAGCGTCCCTCTTCGGCGTCGATGTAGTAGAAGCCGTACTGCTCGCGCTGATCGAAGCGCACGTTGTCGAAGATGAAAAATTCCGCCTCGGCACCGAAGTGCGCGGTATCGGCAATGCCCGTCGACGCCAGATACATCTCAGCCTTGCGCGCTATGTAACGCGAATCGCGATCGTAACGCTGTTTCGTCACGGGATCGACCACATCGCAGACCAACACCAGCGTGGGCACCTCAGTGAAAGGATCGAGCAGATGCGTGCCCGCGTCCGGCATCAGTAGCATGTCACTTTCGTGGATCGCCGCCCATCCTCGAATAGACGAGCCGTCAATGCCGAAGCCGTTTTCAAACAACGCCCCCGTCAGTTGTTCGATGGGATACGAAACGTGATGCCACAGCCCCGGAATATCGGTGAAGCGCAGATCGAGAATCCTGACGTCGTGCTTCCTCGCGAAGTCGAGAACAGTCTTGGCGTCGGCCATGCAGACTCCTGTGTCACCGGATTACGAGTGGATTGTCTCGGGAGGAACGCGCGGCGCCCCCTGCTACAATCGGTCGCGCGATGAAAAACGCATGAGTGTAAGCCGCGTCGCGAGCTCTTGCAATTCGATTGTTTTTATAGCGCCGATAACGGGACTTTATACTGAGAGCTGTCAGCTCTCAGCTATCAGCTTTCTGCTAAAACCACGCCGGTTTTGCTGACGGCTTGAGAGCTCACAGCTGATAGCTTCCCCTATGGACTTCGACCAGCTCGAAACCTTTCTCGAAGTGGCGCGGCACGCCTCGTTCTCGCGGGCGGCGGAGAAGCGTTTCCGCACCCAGCCCGCCATTTCGTCGCAAATTCGCGGCATTGAGGAAGAAGTCGGCGCCAAGCTCTTCGACCGCTCAGGGGGTAAAGTTTCACTCACGGCCGCGGGCAAGGCGTTCCAGAAGTATGTCGAGGAAATGCTCGACGCCCGCAAAGCGATGATGGTCTCAATCGCCGAGATGGAACGTGTGCCTCGCGGCGAGATCATCGTTGGCGCCAATGAGGGCACATGTTTGCACATCCTGCCCTATGTATTCGCTGACTTCAAGAAGCAGTACCCCGATGTTTCGGTGAACATCAAGCGCGCAGATTACAGCAAAATTCTAGAATCGGTGATCGACAACTCGGTCGACTTCGGTGTCGTTTCCCTTCCTGTTACCGACCCCCGGCTCACAGTGGTGCTCATCCATCGTGACGAACTGATTATTATCGCTCCGCCGCATCATCCGCTGGGCAGAATGAAGTCAGCCACAGTTGCCGACGTAGCCAAGTTTCCGCTGATCGTTCCAAAAGCCGGACACACCCGCGACGGCATCGAAGAACTGTTCCACGAGCGGCGATTGAAGCCAAATTTCACCATGGAACTTGACTCTAGCGAGATTCTGAAACGATTCGTAGCCGCCGACGTCGGCATAGGCTTCATCGCCCGCTCGAACGTCGAGGACGACGTGCGCGCCAAGGTCCTGGTCGTCATTCGGCTCGCCGATGCCCAGGTGCGCCGCGATCTCGCCCTGGTCTTTCGCAAAGACAAAGCTCTGAGCCGCGCCGCGCTGGCCTTCATCGACATTGCGGTAAAGCACAAATCTACGCAAGAATTAGTGCAGACCCCGGGTCGATGACCCAAGATCGAGACAAATGATCTCGCCGATTACGAAGAACACATCGAAGGTTCTGCTTCTTCTCGCTCTCTGCGGACCTTGCGCGGCAGCCTGGCGGCAGTCCTCACCGAAGCCGATGTCCGCCGCCGAGCGCCAACTGATTGCAATCAAGGCCACGGGAAGCAAGCGGTTCCCCGAGGCAGCGATTGTCGCCGCCACTGGACTGCAGATCGGCTCCCCAGTCTCAGAGGACGACTTCAAGAAAGCGGGACGCCGTCTCGGCGATACCGGCGCCTTCACCGACGTTGGATATACCTTTTCCTACTCCTCCGCCGGAACCAAAGTTGACTTTCAATTAACCGATGCCCCAAAGTTCGTCCCCGCCCGCTTCGAGGATTTCGTCTGGTTCTCCGACGACCAAATCCGGCAGCGAATCAAAGAGCATGTCCCGCTCTATACGGGAGAACTCCCGCTGTCCGGCCGCATGGCAGATGAGGTTTCCGACGTTCTGCAAGCCATGATGGTCGAGAACGCGATCCCCGGGCATGTCAATTATGTGCGCGCCGGCAAACCTGACGGTCCGGTGGAAGCGATCGACTACAGCGCCTCTGACGTTCTCATCCGGGTCCGCAAGATAGAATTCACCGGCGTATCCGATACCGAACGTCCCGCACTGGACTCTGCCGCGCAGAAGTTCGCCGAGCGCGAATACTCCCGCGGCCGCCTCGACACGTTCGTCCAGCGTCAACTCTTGCCCGTGTTCTATGAGCGCGGATACCTCAAGGCAATCTGCGGAGAGCCCCAGCCCAAGGTCGTGAGGCAGCCTTCGGCCGAGAACCCGGAGACGGACGAGGGCCCGAGCCATCAAACCATCGTAGATGTCACTTTCGCAGTTTCTCCCGGCCAGCAGTACAAAACGAAGAGCCTGGCGTGGTCGGGGAATCATGAGTTTCCGACCGAGGAACTGGCAAAACTGGTCCACCTTGAAGTCGGGCAGGCCGCGAACACGATTCGCCTGGCGGATGACCTGAAATCGGTCCAAAAACTCTACGGCTCTCGCGGATTCATTACGGCCTCAATCAAAGCCGAGGCCCAGTTTGACGATGCTGGGGGCACCGTAGACATGGTGCTTGCGGTAACAGAAGGGTTCGTCTATCACATGGGAGAGCTTGAATTTCGTGGCCTTGACAACAGCCTGACCGCCAAACTGCGGGACGCCTGGAAGGTCCGCCACGGCGAGGTTTTCGACGCCACGTACCTCGACGAATATCTGCCGGAAGCCCACAAACTGCTACCCGCGCGCCTGGACTGGGACGTCACTCCTCACGTGACCGCTAACCTGGGCGACAAGACCGTAGACGTCGATCTAATTTATTCGGTGAAGGCGCCGAATTGATTTGCGCTCTTGTCCGTTTTTTGGAACAATCCACAGGCTTCTGTGCGCGGGGACGATTTTCTTGAGACGCTTGTACTTTAACTTTCTGCCCGGGCCCTCCCCCCGTCGTTTCCGGGCACAGAGCGGGGATGCGTGCTAGCGCATCCCCGCATTTTTTTAGTATGAAACTTCCTGCCGGGAATGTGCATCTTGAAGCAGGGGGCCCTGTTCCCACAGCCGAATTCACAGGAGAAATTACTAATGAAAGCCCGTTTGCAGAAACCTTGTTCGCAACGACTAGCCTCCGCGCTGCTGGCGCTGGTCGTGGCTTCTACCCTTACCACTTTCGCCTTCGCCGCCGGCAAGACCTACACCGGTGTGGTCAGTGATGCCATGTGCGGAGCCAAGCACGAAATGGAAGGCTCAGCCGCTTCCTGTACCCGCGAATGTGTCTCCAAGGGTTCGAAGTATGCCCTGGTTGTGGGCGACAAAGTCTACACACTCGATACCAGCGACAAGTCTGCTCTGGCTACGCTCGACAAACAGGCGGGCGCGAAGGTCACCGTGAGCGGTACCGAGAAAGACAACACGATCACCGTGAGCTCAGTTCAGGCAGCGAAGTAGGGTCCTCGCAGAAATTGGCCGGAGGGAGGCGCACTCGCGCCTCCCTTAATTTTTTTTGTTCAAGCCCGCAAATTCATATTTCCTTTACAAACCAATGTGTTAGATTGTGCATTCTCAACCACAATTTTTCTCTGCGGGAGGATCACAAGAAATTGGGCAAAGACATGGTTCCCAAGCGGATTTTCTTTACCAAGGGAGTCGGGAAGCACCGCGAGCGGCTGACTTCCTTCGAATTGGCGTTGCGTGACGCGGGTATTGCCGCCCAGAATCTGGTGCGCGTCTCTTCCATCTTTCCGCCCAATTGCAAATTGCTGGCCCGCAAAGAAGGCGTCAAATACCTGCATCCCGGCGAGGTCGTGTTTGCCGTGGTCGCCGAAAACTCCACGCGTGAGCCGCACCGCCTGCTCGCTTCATCGATCGGCGTCGCCATCCCGGCCGACCGCAACACGTACGGCTATCTCAGCGAGCACCACTCCTTCGGCGAAACCGAAGACGCTGCCGGCGAGTACGCCGAGGAACTAGCTGCTGAAATGCTGGCGACCACCCTCAATGTCGAATTCGATCCAGACCGTTCCTGGGACGAAAAGAAGCAGATCTATCGCCTGTCAAACAAGATCGTGCGAACTGCCAACGTGACCCAATCCGCGGTGGGCGACAAGCGCGCGCTCTGGACCACGGTTATCGCTTCAGCGGTATTGATCTTCGACTGACTTTGGTGACACGCAGACAACCGATTTGCAATAAGCATTACTAAGGGCGAGCTGCTCTGCGAGCAATGTGCACTGGCCCATGGGCGGACCACGGTGAACTGCCCGCGCCCGACATCCTGCGTTTCAGCGCAGCCTCTCTGCGCTGCGCCCATTTAGTTTTCGCCCTGTGCACTCAAGCCTTCCAACTTCACCGGTGCCGATTCGACCGTGTCCACTCTTCACCGCGAACTAAGACATTGATAACAATGATGTTAGAGGGAGACCAGTTTCCCAGCCAATATCGCCGTCGGGATTATCCCTTTGGTAACCACACCGATGTGCCATATGTAATAGTCCGTTAACAGTTCTCGGTTATCATAGAGGTGGACAAATAGTCCAAAACTTGCTTGGGCAGCATCCGTTCTTAAGAAGGATCCAAGTTCGAGGAGTATCGGTGGACATCGAAACACGCAGAAAAAAGCAGCAGGCACTCATGCTGCGGATGGTTGAACGCAAGGTTCGGGAGCGCGCTCAGCAGCTCTACGAGACCCGCGGTCAGATCGAAGGCCATGCCCTGCAGGACTGGGTTCAGGCTGAAGCCGAACTCCTGAACAACCGCGTCTTGGCTCCGATGTATCGGCGATTGAGGAGCGACGTTGCGACTGCGACGCCTACCGACCAAACGCCCGATTCCTCTCGTTATTAGTCCCTAGTCCGGGTGGGACGCCCATACGGTGGCATGGGAATAGCAAAATACGCGAAAGAGCTATTTCTTCGTGGCTGCTTTCGCGCCTTTCCGGTTCCCGCCCGTTTTTTTCTTGTCCAGGCGCTCCAGAACTGCCGCCACAATAATTGGCAGCCCAACAGTAGCGTCGATGAAGACCTCGCCAAACTTCCCACCTTCCGACGGAGGCACGAATTTGCCCCACGAAATTGCCTCGCTGTAGGGGCTGCCGGATAATCCACCCCAGTACACGGGCTCAGGACAAATCCGCAAACCATAGTGATAACGCTTCAAGGGTACGTTCTCGCCCAACCGTCGGTGCCGGAGCTCGATGAATGGACCAAACTGCTGCGACCAGTTCCGTGGCACCCCGCCGCCTATAGTGAAAATTCCCAACTTTTTCTGCCGCAGCAGCGTCGCAGCGAAATGTTCCAGATCTTCGAACGGGTCGTACCGAATTCTGTGTCGCCCGGTGGATTCCCTCAGTCTGTTGTTCAACGCCGTGTCCAGCCCCATCTCAGAATCGGTGAATGCCGGCACAAACACTGGCACTCCCTTTTCATAGGCCGACTTCAGAATGCCACGCTCTCCCTGCGTATGTTTCACCAGATAGGCCCCGATGACGTGATTCAGCTTATAGGAACACATGACATCGTTGTGATCCCAGGCTTCGAGCACCGCCGACATCACTTCTTCAACGTCGTCGAGATTCTGTTCGGGCTCAAGTGTGTCATACACGCGGTTGTAGCCCTGCTCGTAGAGCTCTTCATCCGACACTTCAGGATTCGCACGGAAATGCGCCCGACCCGTGGCTTCAACCAGTCCATGCGCCATCAGCGCGCCGGTCGAAACGATCGCATTCACGATGCCGCGGTCGATCAACTCAGTAATGATCAGCCCTTGTTTCGCGACAGTCATCGCACCCGCCAGGGTCATCACGATGAAGGCATCTTCGTCGAGCGCCATGGCTTCAAGAACGTCCGCAGCCTCACCCAGTTGCCGGCCTGTAAAAGCGGTCTTGGCCATCGCCCGCACTAGGCTGTCGATGGAGGTGACTCTCCCTAGATCAAGCGGTTCCAGCGGAATCAGCTTGTCTGCGATGGGATTGTGCAACTCACGGTCCTTCCCTTCACCGCCGCTGCCATGACCCGCTTGCGAATGCTGCGAACTGCCATGATTGCCCTGTTTCAACGCCAGCCTCCAAGCAAAACTGCAATTATTCCCGATCAGCTACTTTACAGGAAGCGCGAGCGCATTTGTGGGGACAGCCGCCCTCGGCTGTCCGTCGAGCAAAGCTCGACCAGCCTTCCTCAGGCCCTAGGATAAACTTCTCACGATGCCCGGTAAGCGCGCTTTCGAGGACCAACTGGCCGCTTTGGAACAACTCCGAGAGCAGCCCGACGAAGCCCGAATCGTCCCGCTACGCAAAGCGATTGCCCACAAGAATAATTTCATCGTGGCCAAGGCAGCCGACCTGGCCCGTGACCTCCATCTGACCTCCCTGACTCCAGACTTGCGGGCGGCCTTCGATCGCTTCTTCGATGATCCGGTAAAGTCCGATCCACAATGCTGGGCCAAGAATGCTCTCAGCCGTACGCTGGCCGGATTCGACTATCAGGAGGTCGAAGTATTTCTGCGCGGCATGCGCCACATACAAATGGAGCCGGTGTGGGGAGGAAGTTCCGACACCGCCGGCACGCTACGGGCAACCTGCGCCTTGGCGCTCGTGCAATGCCGCGGCCTCCTGGAGGTCGACCTACTGACGTATCTCCTGGAGCTGTTCGCCGACAAAGACAAGTCTGTGCGAGTGGAAGCGGTTCGCGCCGTCGAGCAAGTTGGATCAAACTCCGCGTCACTGCTGCTCCGTCTGCGAGCCACGCTCGGTGCGGACGAACCGGAAGTCCTGGGCGCGTGCTACAGCGGCGTCCTCCGCATCGAAGGGACACGCGCCCTGTCCTGGGTCGAACGATTCCTGGAGACCGGCGACGATGCAGCCCCCGAAGCGGCTCTTGCCATCGCCGGAACGCATTCCGCGTCCGGCTTCGAAGTGCTGAGGAAGCGCTTCGAGCACCCGAACGGTCGAGTGAGAGACCCCTGGTTCCTGTCGGTTCTGCTCTCGGCAATCGCTCTGACCCGTCAGGACGCCGCCATCGAATTCCTGCTTGACCTGATCAACAAGGACTCGTTACAAGCCGAGCCGGCTTTGGAAGCAGTCCTGCGCTCAATGCCGTCGTCGGAAGTCGTGAAGCGACTCGAAAAGCTGGTCGCTCCGAACCCGCGCCTGTATCGAGCATTCAAAGCCAGTCAGAAAGCATCGCGGCAAGTCAGCGGCGAAGCGAACTGCAGCCATTCAAGCCGAGCCGTCGATTTCACTGACAGCTGAGAGCTCATAGCTGACAGCAGTTCTCCTGCTATATTTGTTCGCGGAGGATGCAAACGCGTGCCGCCTGAAAAATTCCGCGTGGCTTTGATGCAGATGTCATGCGGCCCAGAGCCGGAGCAGAATCTCGAAAAGGCCATTAGCCGGGTTGCCGATGCCTCCGGACGCGGAGCCCAGGTCGTCTGCTTGCCCGAACTTTTTCAGACCCAATATTTTTGCCAGCGCGAAGATCACGCGCTCTTCGATTTAGCCGAGCCGATTCCTGGCCCCACCTCCGAGAGACTCGCTGCCGCGGCCCGCAACTACGGAGTCGTCCTTGTCGCTTCCCTGTTCGAAAAGCGCGCCGCCGGCGTTTACCACAATACGGCCGCCATCTTCGACAGCGACGGATCCCTGAAGGGCCTGTATCGGAAGATGCATATTCCCGACGATCCGCTCTACTACGAGAAGTTCTACTTCACTCCTGGTGATCTGGGATTCCGCGCTTTCGACACCAGCGCCGGGAAACTCGGCACGCTGGTGTGCTGGGACCAGTGGTATCCCGAAGGCGCGCGTCTGACTGCGCTGCAGGGTGCGACAATTCTGTTTTACCCAACGGCAATCGGCTGGCATCCTGCGGAGAAAACTGAGTTCGGTGTGGCCCAGCATGATGCCTGGCGGACGATCCAGCGGGCCCATGCCATCGCGAATGGAGTCTATGTAGCGGTGGTAAATCGCGTGGGCTTCGAAACCGGTAACATTCGCGGCAAGTCGGCCCCAGGCAAGGGGCTCGAATTCTGGGGTGGGTCGTTCTTCTGCGATCCTTTCGGGCGCGTGCTGGCCGAGGCGTCACACGACCGCGAAGAAATCCTGGTCGGTGACGTGGACCTAAAGGCGCTCGAAGACATTCGCCGCAACTGGCCTTTCCTGCGCGACCGCAGAATCGACGCCTACGCTCCCATCACCAACCGGTTGATTGATTAGGACGAGACCTGATAGTGGCCGAGATTTCTCGCATAACCTCAAGTATGACTTTAAATTTTGGCGACGTAACTCCCTCGGCAGTTGGCTATCGCATGCCCGCGGAGTGGGAGCCTCACTCCGCCACGTGGCTCGCGTGGCCTCACTTCCACGGCGATTGGCCGGGAAGGTTCGAGCCGATTCCATGGGTCTACGCCGAAGTCATTCGCAATCTAGCGAAGCACGAGCGCGTGGAATTGATCGTCAACGAAGCGGCGGCCGGGCGAAAGGTGCGCAGGGTGCTGGAGCGCGCCGATGCGCTCTCTGGGAACGTACGGTTTCATCACTGGCCCACCAACCGGGTATGGCTGCGCGACTCTGGCTGCATTTTCGTGACGCGGGAAGGGCACGACCTCAGTCGTGCCGACAAGCAACCAAGAGAGCTCGGGGCTCTAGCTGCTGAGGGACCGCTCGCACTCAAGTTTCGCTTCAACGCCTGGGCCAAATACTCGAACTGGCGCTATGACGAACAAATCGGTTGCCTCATGACGAAAGCCGCGCACAACAAAGAAATTCGCCCGTTGTCCGCCGGCAAACGCGTCGTCCTCGAAGGCGGATCGATCGACGTGAACGGCGCAGGCACGATCCTCACTACCGAGGAATGCCTGCTGAGCAAAAAGCAACAGCGCAACCCGCACATGATGCGCGTGCACTACGAAAAGCTCTTCGCCGACTATCTGGGCGCACCGCACGCCATCTGGCTCGGACGCGGCATCGCGGGCGACGATACACACGGCCACGTAGATGACCTAACTCGCTTCGTGGCACGAAACACGGTCATCACCATGGTCGAGCCCAGTTCCAGAGACGTCAACCACGCGCCTCTCCGCGCGAACCTGCGCCGCTTGCAAGCGGCTCGCGATCAGAACGGTAAACAGTTGACCGTCGTCGAACTTCCGATGCCGCAGCCTGTGATATTCGAAGGCCGACGACTGCCCGCGAGCTACGCGAACTTCTACATCGCCAACGGAATCGTGCTGGCTCCGGTATTCAATCGTCCGAACGATCGCATCGCGCTGAATACATTGGCTGAGCTGTTCCCGACCCGCGAGATCGTCCCGATTTATTCCGGAGACTTCATCTGGGGCCTCGGGGCGATGCACTGCATGACGCAGCAGCAGCCGGAGTGAGCAGGTTGTGTGTTTCACAGGCGGAAGATGACTGAGTACACCAGGTTCGTGGTTTTGCTGATAGCTGAGAGCTGATAGCGTATGCACGAAATGACCACAAGCCGTCTCGAAGCCTTCAGTGACGGCGTCATCGCCATCATCATCACGATCATGGTGCTCGATCTTCATCCCCCGCCGCAGCCCACACTGGCCGCGCTTGTCAAAGTGTCGCCCGCGCTCCTTAGTTACACGCTCAGCTTCCTGGTGGCAGCCATCATGTGGGTCAATCACCATCATCTGATTCATGCCGTGCACTCCGTTACCGCGCGGCTGCTGTGGTCGAATCTCTACCTGCTGTTCTGGATGTCACTCGTCCCCTTCGTCACCGACTACATGGGAAAGAACCACCATGAACCTTTCGCGGTAGCGCTTTACGGTGTCGATCTGCTTTTCTGCTCTTCGGCGTTCTACCTGCTGCGACTCGAATTGATTTGTCAGAGCGCACACGATTCCGCTATGGCCGAACATCACCGGCGCATCAATCAAAAAGGCGCTTTTGCCGCGGCGCTCTACCTGCTCTCTATCCCTTTGGCCTATTTTTCGATCCATGCCTCAATCTTCATCTTCGTGCTGATTCCCGCGATGTATTTCCTACCGGAAAAGCTGGTATTGACCGAGTAGCCTGAACCCGCTCTCCCGCGGGAACTCAATTCCTGGGAGAGAGTTAAATCGAGCTCATTTGTATCGTATTGCTCAGACCAGGACTGGCTGAATCGTTAATCTGAAGTCAGGGCGGAGCATCAGCAGATCACTGCCTGACGACATTCACGCTCAAGAGAATGGGGACAAATTCAATGAATGGATTTAAATTGTTTGCGCTTTCTGCGGTTGCTGGAATGTGCTTGGCGGTAACCGCTTCCAAAACAGAGGCTCAGGTCAGCGTCGAAGTCGGAGTCGCACCTGAATGTCCCTACGGCTATTATGACGCCGCACCCTATGAATGCGCTCCTTACGGCTACTATGGCTCGGAGTGGTTTGCTGGCGGCGCATTCATCGGCGTTGGTCCTTGGTTTCATGGTCCTGAAGGCTTCCGCGGTCATGTCAACAACCGCTTCCATCCGGAGCACGGCTATACCGGCGCCCGTCCGGCCCGTGGCGAGAGACCCGAGCCCCGAAATCGTGTCGACAAGGTTTCCCACTTCAAAGGAAACGAAGTGCGCGATGGGCGAGGCCACGCCATCGGCCGCAAACACTGAACTGCCGCTGAGAACTGAAAGCTGACAATTTCGATCGTCCGGGCGAGCGAGAACACCTTCTCGCTCGCGTTTCCTTGCTTACTCGCCTTCTCTCCGATGCGCGTCCGAAGCAAAGCTTGTCCGGCGAGGCGAACGGGGAATCTGCTTTCCTGGGTCGGAGGCTATCTCTTGTACTGTGTCGGCTGCGGACCTTTTTCTAGCGTTTTGCGGTCCCAGATCCAACCCTCGCGAGTGTAGCTGGCGAGTTCGAAGTCCTGGGTCAGTTCGAGGGCATCAACGGGGCAGGCGTCTTCGCAGAGACCGCAGAACATGCAGCGGCTCAAATCGTAGGTGAAGTCGGTGAGTTCTTTGCGGCGGGTGTGCTCGTTGCGCGCACTTGAAACCACAATCAGATTTTCCGGACACGCCAGCGCGCACAGGTCGCAAGCAATGCACATAGTCTCGTCGGTGTCAGGGTTCACGTTCAAGCGCGGCGCGCCGCGATAGCGCTCGGCCACCTGCGGCCGCTCCAGCGGATACTGCTCGGTGTAAATCTCCTTCGGATCCTGATAGCGGAATGTGACCTTGAGACCTTGAAGCAGGTCCACCAGAAAAACCTTGCGCAGCAAGCTCGGCATACCCATAACGCGGTAAGCATATCACCGAACAAGGCACATCCCAAAGTGGCCGCCAATCGGGGTGATGGTACGGTCTGAGAAAAGATCCGTATCAGGGCATCGCTTCAGCGATGCCGCCGGACGCCGCAATTCTGAGCGGCTTTAGCCGCCGACGCTTACCTGCCATGGCGCAGTGGCTAAGGCTGCTGTCTGTCGCTTAAGCAGAACACAGGAGAGCCCCTCAAAACTCTCGATATCCGTGGGCCTTTCCTATGTATGGTTTACAGCTAACCTCGCAACCGCAACCAGTCCTGGGAACTTTCTCCATTCGTCATCCGTATTTACGAGCAGAGATGATGTCATGAAGGCTTATTTCACAAACCTGCCCAGCAGCATTTGGGCCCTGCTCGTGGTGTCAGCGGTAGTTGTCGCCTACCCGGTGATTCGGATTGTGGTTCCGGTCGTGGTCCACGCAGTTGTGCCCGATGCGGTGCGAACTGTGCTGAACCTGATCTAGCTCTTGCTCGCTAGTACCGCCGGAAGAATTGTCCACGAATTCCTCGCCGCGGCCCGCTATCCGCGAAACCCGCTAAAATGCTGCACGGAGCGTGAGCGAGTGTCCCCACGTAAATCAGTCATCGAAAAAAGTTCCAAGGCCAAAAACGCAACACCCAAGACCACCCCTGACGAACTGTGGATGGAGGACGCCCTACGCTGCGCCCAGCGCGCTCTCGAGACCGGAGAAGTCCCCGTGGGTGCGGTCGTCGTCTGTGAAGGCCGCATTGTGGGCCGTGGATGGAACCGCAACATTGTCGATTCCGATCCAACCGCTCACGCCGAGATCATTGCCCTGCGCCAAGCTGGTGCTACCGTTGGCAACCATCGCCTGAGTGACTGCGAGCTGTTTGCTACAATTGAACCGTGCCCGATGTGCGCCGGCGCACTCGTGCATGCGCGGATCAAGCGCCTCGTATATGGCGCAGATGATCCGAAGGCGGGCGCGGCAACTTCCGTGATGCAGGTTCTGAATCATCCGCGACTGAACCACAAGATCGAGGTTCGCAGCGGAGTTCTCGCCGGCCGCAGCGCGGAAATGCTGCAAACGTTTTTTAGAAACCGCCGTTAGCCCTTGATCTGTAGTGGTTAGTTGCTCGTCGTTCCGAGGTTCAAACGCTTGGGAATCCAGGCCGACTGAGGAATTTCGCTTTCGCCTGAGACTAGCAACCCGCAACTAAAACTGCTTTCCGGAGAGGTGCGTGAGTGGTTGAAACGATCCGCCTCGAAAGCGGACATACCTTAACGGGTATCGGGGGTTCGAATCCCTCCCTCTCCGCCATCTAATTTCGCCGGCTTGCCAGCGCCCGCCTGCAGGAATCGGCATTCTTCCAAAACCCCACAATTTTGGGATACACTGACGTTCTGGAAGAATGGCCAAGTTGTACCGAACCCGTTCAAATGATCGTGAAGACCTCATTCAATAACCGGGCTTTTCAACTATGGGAATACAAGGTGAGTCACGGCTCCCTATTGATCCGCAGTCCGAAGAGTCCTGAAATAGGAAACAACATCGACTTAACCTGCGCTGGTGTCGAATACATGGCAGTTCCTCGGCACATAGTAGGGCTCGATCTCGTGGAACCGACACAGGACGAAATCAAAATACTCAGCCAAGTCTTGGGCAAAGCGCTTGAGCGTGCTCACGTCCGCATAATCGCTTCCGGAGGCCGACGGTTCCCCATCGTGGCGGCAAGTTTTAGGATTTCCGAGAACGAGGGCGACATTTTTCACAGTCCGTTTGTTTAGTCTGTTGCCCGCTTCCGAAAGTCTCAATAATCGTTACATTCCCACGATCCGTACTTGTTCGGTTCTGTCGCAAGTTGTCGCGGATTAACAAAAAAAAAAGACCTATCTCCGTCCCGTTCCCGAATTGCAGCGCCTACCAGTCCTTATATTTCGTCCCATCAAGTCCCTCGCCCTGCGACTTGGTGTAAACATCGAAGACGTTCTGCCCACCCCATGAGTCCGAATCAGGATTGTCCTGCATTGACCGCAGTCCCCATTCCCTAGTCTTGGTCATGGGATCGATAGGAACAGAACGCAAGAAGCGAATCTTCTTACCACCCTGGGCTTCGACCCCCTTCACCAATGTCTCCAGATCCGGCGGATAGTCCTGGCTGTCAACCTTGATCTGAAATGCTCCCCGTTCTCCCGCCATTTTGTATTTGTCGATCGCATCGCGCATCTCCCACAGCGCACGCCGGAGTTGCTTCTCTCGCTCCCGCTGAATCGTGACTCGCGCCAAGGGTAGGGCCAGGAGGGTGAGAACCGACAGGATCGTCGCCGCGACGATCAACTCCAGAAGCGTAAAGCCGCTCGATTGCTCCGCGCTCGACCCTCGACGATGGATGAGCAAGTTCATGACTACGGTCCGCTGTATTGTAAACGTTAGGTACAGTATTCTATCGCGACTGGCGCGACCTACGACAAAACGCAATGCGCTGCGGGCCGAGATAGTGCCGGTCCACGTTCTACTGCTTACCGATGATCCCCCGCCACGGTTTTCGGTTCACGTCGGAGTAGCGTCGCATGCTTGGCTAACCCACCCGTATCGGTATTGCGAGGAGCACACACACAGCTAAAACGAAGCCTAACAATCTTTCATGCGGTGTCCGGCAAGCAGCAAATACGCAAACCGTTGTAGATCTCTGCAGTAGCTTAAACATCTGGTCATGGCGACAAGCCAAGATATGAATGCAATGTCCTGTCGATATGTTTTGCAGAGTGAGATTACATGACGCCGCTTAGGACAACCCGCTTCGTAATTTTTCTTTCGGCTATCTTGCCGCTCGCACTTTGGGTGCAAAGCCTTCCAGCGCAGACAAAAACGGGGTCGGATCCGAATGAGGGTCACATCTCGGATGGTGTCTACGCAAGTAAGTTTTTCGGCTTCACGTATAAAATCCCGCAAAGCCTAATCCCTCAAAGTACAGAATTCAAGGAGCACTCAAACGATCCTTCGCGCCCCCTCCAACCAAGACTTTTGTTCGCTTGTTGGCCGCCACCCCCGTAAAGCCCTTACAAGAATGTTGCTATACAGGCTTATAGTGCCTCTGATCTTAAAGATGGAGCTGCGTATCTTGCGAAGGTTGAGTTGTAATCCAGGAAAGTTGGGTTGACCGTACTCGACAGCACGAAAGAAAAGATTATTGCCTTGGCATGACTTTGTTCCGTCAAGACTACTACTCTCCGCAAGGAACATCTTTCCAAACCCACTTGTGTACACTTGCTAAGGGCTACATTTTGGATTTTATAATCTCCGCGAACAATCGCGAGGATAGAGACCGGCTTTTCAATTCCTTGGATACACTTCAGTGTGGTCCAGTGGACAGTAGTGCTCGCTGAGGATTTCCTTGGGAACGGGAGGACCACTCTGCGTTCTCCGGATGCCCCAGGTAACGGCATTGGTTGGGTTCTTGCCATACCCACCGTTTTAGGGTCGGCGATCTGTTTCGCGATCCGTTTCGCTGTTTTCCAATGCTTTTCATGACCTTCGGTGCCATCCGTGGCCCTGCATGTTGTTGAATTTACGTTTTTAGGCGGATTCGAATCCCTCCCTCTCCGCCATCTAATTTCGCCGGCTTGCCAGCGCCCGCCTGCAGGAATCGGCATTCTTCCAAAACCCCAGCATTTCGCCCGCCTCGGATTAACCGAGGAACTTCTCCGCCGGTTCGGGGTTTTAGACTGCATCACTTCCCCGAGGAAGTACATCTAACTAGGAAAGTAAGCTTCATTCTCGGCACGGGGGCGTGAACTGGAGGCTTCTGTGAGATCGAAATTATCCAAAGCATTTCTTACCGGTGCCGTTACTTGCGTCCTTGCATTCGGGATAGACACGGGCTGGTTGCATGCCGCTACCTCTGCGCCCCAAAGCCAGGATCAGGCTCAAGATCAAGCTGCACCAACTCAGGCTGCGCCACCCGAGCAAGCTCCACAATCCGATCAGGATCAGCCACCAAACCAAGCCCCGCCTGAATCCGCACAACTAACGCCGGAGCAATTACAGAAGCTGGTAGCGCCGATTGCGCTGTACCCCGACGCACTTGTGGCGCAGATTCTCGCAGCGTCTGCCTACCCGACGCAGATTGTCGAAGCCCAACGCTTTCTTCAGGAAAATCCAAATCTGAAGGGCAAGGAATTGGGGGACGCCGTCGACAAGCAGGATTGGGATCCGAGCGTGAAGGCTTTGACGCAGTTTCCCTCGGTGCTGGCGAATCTCGACAAGGATTTATCCTGGACTTCAGAGCTGGGCGACGCCAACTACAACCAGCAAGCGGATGTAATGCAGGCCGTTCAGTTCATGCGCAAGAAAGCGGAAGATGCCGGGAATCTGAAGACTACTCCCCAGCAAACCGTAACGAATCAGGGGCCGGACGTCGAAATTCAACCGGCAAATCCCGATGTGGTTTACGTTCCCGAGTACAACCCTGAGTTTGTCTACGGCTATCCGGTTGGCCTCTGGCCCGGATTTTATCCGTGGTGGGGTGTAGGCGGTCCGTATCTTTCCTTCGGTGTCGGTTATGGCATTGGACCCTTTTTCGGATTCGGATGGGGTTGGCATGGGTGGGGTTTTGATTGGTACCACCGCGGATTGTTGTACGGTGGACATCCTTATGGATTTCATAGCCGTGCGTTCTATGACCGGAACGCATACTTCCATGGGAATCTCCGCGGATATGCTCCCTACGGTCGAGGCGATCGCGGCGTACGCGGCTTTGCCCCTGCCGGTCGCGCACCCGGAGTTCGAGGTTATGCCGGCACACGGTCAGGTGCCTTCAGCGGATACAGACCCGGCGCGGCTGCGCGCAGCTATTCCTCACGAGGTCGGTCCAGCTTCGGCGGTGGCAGCTTCCATGGCGGCGGTGCTCCGCGTGGCGGAGGCGGCGGACATGGTTCCAGACACTAAGCCGTTAGCTCATGAACGGGGTCCATCTCGAATTTGGCGCGCGCCGGAAAGGATAGTGAATCATGATGCTGGAACGATTTAGTTATCGGAGACATACAGAGGAAATTCGTCGTAGTGTTGCCATCGCCGCATTTGCCGTTTTGGGCCTGTTTTCAGGCCTGGCCGCGGCGCAATCTGGCGTGTCGGGAGAGCAGTCACCACAGAAATCCGCTGATCTGCAACCCGGTCAGCAGACCTTTTCCTCCGCGATGCAAGCCAGCCACGCCCTGGTCACCGCGATTCAGAATGACGATCAGCCGGCTCTTTTGAAGATTCTGGGATCAAATGCCAAGCAAATTGTCTCCTCTGGAGACGATGCCGAAGACAAGGTCGACCGGGATCAGTTCGTGCAGAAATACAAACAAATGCATCGCCTTGTGATCGAACCCGATGGCACCACCACGCTCTACATTGGAGCGGAAAACTGGCCCACACCTATCCCGCTGGTCCACAAGGGCAGCTCATGGTATTTCGATACCGCGGCTGGCAAGGAAGAAATTCTGTACCGCAGAGTTGGAAAGAATGAGATGACTGCGATCCAGGTCTGCGGTGAGCTAGTTGACGCGGAGAAAGAATATTACGGGCAGCCGCACGATGGCGATAAGAGCGCGCAATACGCTCAGAAATTTCTCAGCGATCCCGGAAAGCATAATGGACTCTATTGGCAAACATCTTCTGGCGAAACCGCAAGTCCCATCGGTCCTCTCGTAGCCGAGGCCGCGAGCGACAACTCCGCAGAGGGTGCTAGTCAGGCGCGTCAACCGTTCGAGGGATATTACTTTCAGATTTTGAAAGGTGAGGGCGCCAGGCACGAGAAGAGCTATATCGTCGATGGAAAGATGACGCGGGGGTTTGCGTTCGTGGCCTATCCCGCTGAGTATCGATCCTCTGGGGTGATGACGTTCGTCGTGAATCAGGACGGAATTGTCTATGAAAAAGATCTTGGCCCCAAGACCACCGACATCGCAAAGATGCTGACCCGGTACAGCCGCGACGCAAGCTGGCGCAAGGCGGACTAAGGGCCGGCATTTTACGGTTTTGAGTTGGGAAATCTCGACTGGACGACCGCCGGCCGCCGGCTCAGACTTTGGCCTTCCGCATGGCCCGCATTCGCATCCAAGTAACGCCATGCCGGTTGGACTCCAAGTTGTCTGGCTTCTTATCCTGTCGATACCTGTCGCCTGTATCGCCTGGACCGTCACTCATGAAGAGGTCTTTCGCGAGCCTCGCGATTATTGTCGGCGTCAATCGAAATCTGCCGGAAGCATTCCCCGCCGAAAATTCTTCTATCTGTTTACCTGCGAATATTGCTTTAGCCACTACGTTGCAGCTCTGATGCTGGTCCTCGCTCGCTTCAAGCTTCTCTATCCGGGATGGCGCGGATATCTGCTGGCATTCTTCGCAATCGTCTGGGTGGCGAATCAGTATATGAGCATCTACAACCACCTTCGGCTGGATATCAAGCATGAGCAGGTGGAGATCCAAGAAAAGGAAAAGAAAACGGAGGCGATCACTCAGAAGCCGAAGGCCGCGTGATGAGCAAATTGGCTCCGCTGATGGCGGAGCATCTTGCACGCAACTATTACTGCCCTTCCTTCTGACCCGCCGTAAATACCGTCCACGGTCCCGCCTTCATATCTCGCAACAAAGGTTTCTGCCAGGCATATTCGGGATGATGCTCCAGAAAATCCGCCGCCACAAAATCTGCGCCGCAGGGATGTCCTGCCCGCGCCACGAAACTCATTTTTGCGGCCATCGCGCTGTCGGTAGCCTTCCCCTGCACAGCACCGCCGGGATTGTACGCATCCCAGCCCCATTCCTTCACACCACGCGGAGAGTTATCGACATGGCCGCACAGCGCCCGCTCGTTCGGCTGCGGCTGCTCGCTCGAAGCACCCTTCTCGAAGCTGTCGACGTGGTCTGACAAGAACCGTTGCGCCGCGGCAACGTCAATCTTTCCCTTCTCCTGCTTCATCACCTCTTCCCAGCGTACGTGGCGTGCGTTGGGGGACGAAGAGGCGTCATTCGGATCGAATCCGCTGGTCTCGTCCTGAATAACCTTCGGATCGCGCGGGAAGTTCGAGCTAACGAAATATCCGTCTTTCGTGCGCCATAGCGGAGTATTCTTCAACCCTAACTCTAAGTATGCAATTTCCCCAGTCTTGCGATCGCCGATCAGCCAGTCGTTGGCGTAGCCACCGTTGTTGCCTTCCTTGATAATGCGCACGTAGTCGTCAATATTGTTGGCATACTGCAAGGCTTTGCGCGAACGCATGAACTCCGGCTTCCCTTCCGGATCCCATCCTTCAAACTCCGTAATCGTAGTTTCTGTAATCATGACGCCGGCAGAGTTCACGCCGAAATCGTCGTCGCTGGTAATCACCCCGGGAAAGCCATCCATCAGAATGCGATTGCCATGTTCGGGCTGGATATCGAAAACGATCACCCAACGCTCGCCCGCGAGATAGCTTGTCCAGTTATTGTGGGCGATCACGATCTGATGATCTTTCGTCATCGCTCCGGTCGCGATGAATGCACTGCAGTTGCCCGGAGCTTTCAGCTTCGGAGCCTCGGCAACTTTCTGCCGTTTGTTGAGCCATGGCACGTAGTAGTCCGGCACTTCCTCAAAAGCGTTCAGGGCAACAATGTCATACACATCGAGATCGACGCCGTGCGCTTTCACACCGTCGGCGATGCCCTGCAACTCCTGCTGATATTCGGCGTCGATGTGAGGCCACAGCATCTTCTGCGCGGCCTCGCGAAAAAAACCCCAATCCCGCTGCGTCTGATGGGTGTCGAATAGTTTGATGGCTGCAAAGGCGTCGGCGATTTCCGGGGCCAGCAAGTATCCGTGCTGGTAGCCGATTTCGGAGGGAGAGCCTTCCAGATGAACATACGTCCAGCCGCCCTTTTGGAAGCGGTAAGCATTCTGCAACCGCGCATCGGATGGATTGGCGGCAAATGCGGCGCAGGTCAGGGTAAACAAAATTCCAATTCCGCGGATACAGCGACAGAAGTTCCTTGGCATGAAGTCCTCGGCGGCGTATTTGTGCCGAGACATTCTATCCCATGGTCAAGTACCGGCGCGGGTCAACGTGCGGAATCGACGAGCTAGAGTCAACGAGCAGAATATTTAGCGGGAATCGGAGTCTGTACGCGCCTTTGCACGCACCTTGAGGTAACGGATCAGGCCGCTGAGCGAAATGACAAAAATGACGAGAGGCGCAAGCAGTCGAGACCACGGAGACCCCTCAAAACGAAAGAACAGCGGGAGGAGATAAGCCGTCGCAGTTAGCAGGAGAGCGAAGCCTGCGCCCGCAATCAAAAAGCCTGCGACCAGCGACAGCAGTTGGCTCGCCCGGTCGCTGGGACTCGCGATGCTCGTGACAGCCATCCGCAAATCATAGCCCTAGTCGCGCACGGAAGACAAGGAATGTTAGCGCCCTGCCTTTGGACCCTAGACGCTCAGAAGACGGTTAGATATCGGTCCGCTGGTCAGGATGCCGGCTCAAGTACCAGCATGGCAGCCATTCCTGATGCGGAAACAGAGCGTTCACGCAGGTCCAGGGCTGGGGCGGATCAAACGTTAGCGTCGTTTTCCCGTTCTTCTGCAGCACGGCCGTGTAGTGGTTCACCACCACCGAACCGTACGCATTCCGGTTGGTCGCCGTCCGGATATGGAAAACGGCGAAATCGAGGCCGAATGCCAGTATTCCCGTTGCGATGACGGCGAGAATCCCTCCAACAAGTATCCTCCTCAGCCGGTCTCTGAGATTCATGGAGCGCCTTTATCGTCAGCGAAGGTGCATTATAAGCCTCAGCGGAAGTCACGCGATCACAGCGCGGAAAGGGCCGCGCCAGCGTTAATCGCGTCCTGATCGCATCGTGATCGTTGACAATTCCGCGTCTGACAGGCAAACTACCGCTTCGCCGGGAAACGCTTTTGGCGGGCATCGCAGGCGATCCGCAGGCACAGTTGCCCTCGCGGCCTTATACTCAGTGTCGTAGTTTCGTCCATGGCCATGACCGAACAGAAGGTCTCTTACACGCTGGACTCCTCGCTGGAGACGATCGACAGCGCCGAGGAAAAGGCGACTCGCATCGCCACCGAACTGGGCTTCGCCGAGGACGAGATCATGCAGATTTCCATGGCCGTCCGCGAAGCCGCGGTCAACGCGGTTCTGCACGGCAATGCTTATGCCCCGGACAAGAAAGTTACTCTCGCCTTTGAACGCACAGGCGAAGACCTGGTCATCACCATTCGCGATCAGGGCAAAGGGCTGGACTTGACCAAGATTCCCAACCCTTTGGCGCCGGAGAACCTGCTCAAGACTTCCGGGCGCGGAATTTTTCTCATGCGCTCGTTCATGGATGTGGTGGAAATACGCCCCACCCAGACGGGCACCGAACTCAAATTGATCAAGCGCGTCCACGGGCCAACCGCGGGCGGCAAGGAGGCTTCCCAGTGAGCATGAAGGTTTCTAGTCGGCAAGTGGACGGGGTCACGATCGTGGACTGCAGCGGCCGCATCACCCTGGGTGAAGGCAGCGTCATTCTCCGCGACACGGTTCGCGACCTGCTCTCCAAGGGCAACAAAAAGATTGTCCTGAATCTCCAGGACGTCAACTACATCGACAGCTCGGGCATCGGCGAATTGGTCAGCGCCTTCACCACCACCAAGAATCAGGGCGGCGAACTCAAGCTGCTGAACCTTACCAAGAAGGTCAACGACCTGCTTCAGATCACCAAGCTCTACACCGTCTTCGACGTGAAAGACGACGAAGCCTCCGCAGTGAAGTCGTTCAAGTAGGAATCTTCTTTCGATTCCCATCGGGTACCCCATTTCTCGCGTTCTTTGCGAGAAGTGGGGGCTGTCGCCCTGTTCCGTAACGGAACATCCCGCCGGTTTATTTTCGAATCATCATGCACTCGGTCGCCCTGCTTCATAAAATCGAAGCATGTCCCGAAGTATCCGCCCAAACGGCTCATGTGGGGAAAGCCGTCCCCGGCTGTCCGGCCGGGCAAAGCCCGTCGGCACCGTAAAATTAATATTTTGCTGCGCCCTAGCAATGCTGTGGGCACCTGGACTTTTGCCAGCCTCTGACTGCCTGGCGTTGAGCGAAGCCGCTCGCCACGTAGGCGAAACAAAATGCGTAACTGGAAAAGTTCTGCGCGTGAAAGTCGGGGCCAGAGGCGTTCATTTCCTCGACTTCTGCCAGGATCAAATGGCCTGCCCGTTCACCGTAGTCGTTTTCCCGCACGATCTGAAAGACGTGGGCGACGTCCGCCGCCTGGCCGGACACTTAATCGAAGTTCGCGGCCCGGTAAAGCTCTACGACGGGCGCGCCGAGATCGTCCTGAACCGGGTCGGCCAGATCGTCGGAGGATCAACTTTGATCCCACCGTTGCCCAAAAACTACGACGTGGAAACTCGCGGCCATTACAGCGCCGGCCACCTGCGTCCTACGAAAAAACCGGCGAAGACAAAAGCAATCCCCAACACAACAGCCACCTACGGCAACAATGCGAGTGACGAAGAACCCCAGCAATAGGCCGTTGGGTTCAGGCTAGATTCGTATCAGGGCATGCCTTCAGGCATGCCGTAGGTGCCAGGCTTGTCCCGCGTCTTCAGGTGCTGAACGCGCGCTCACACCATCCCCTTGCGCAATTCCTCCAGCGGATACTTCGTCCCCCGCCAAACAATACCGTCGTTCCACAGAGTCATGCACATCGACCGCATCAATGTATAGATGAACAGCGCCGTGCTCACCGGATGCAGCAGGAAATAATATGCCGGCACCCCCGAGCGCCACGACATTCCAAGATAAATCAGAAACATCGATCCCAGAGCCACTGCGTAAGGCATTCGCGCCCACCCGTGAGCCATCCAGAGCCCGAGGAAGGGACCGAAGTTCAGAAACGCCAGCCCGCAAGCGGACAGCAAAGCCCGCCACCACTGGAACGACAGCACGGCAAAGAAATTCTTGGTCAGATTATTGACGACGCCTAGCGCCCCATGGGCCCACCGGATGGAAATTAAATCTCCACCAAAAACATTCCGCTGCGCAAAGCCTCCCTTCTTTACGACCTTGCCCAGCTTCATATCGTCCAACACTTCCATGCGCAGAGCCCGATACGTTCCGACCGCGTCATAGACGCTCCGCCGCACGAGATTGAAGGCGCCCACGCCCATGTGATCGTCCGTGCTCGGATCGGCGACCTTCCAGGGCCGGTGCCCGAACATGAACATGGTCTGGAAGAACGCGATCATCATGTATTCGCCCGGCCGCTTCATGATCATCCGCGGAAACAACACCACGTGATCGGCCCGCTCGGCCTCGGCATAAGCCAGCGCCCGCCGCAAAGAATCCGGTTTGAACAAAACGTCGGCGTCGGTAAAAAGCAGCCAGTCGCCGCTGGAAAGATTCGCCGCACTCCACATGGCATGGGTCTTTCCCAACCAGCCGGCAGGCAGCTCGCGGTGATGAAGGACTCGTAAATGCCGCTCCCCCATCCCTCTCTTCGCGCCTTTTGCGGGGACCGAGCCGGCCCTGAACTTGTCGAAGAAGCGGGGACTTTGATCCTGGCTTTGATTCGAAACGAAACTTCCCGCGCTCCGGTCCATGATCTCGCCCGTCCGATCCGTAGACCGGTCATCGACGGCAATCACTTCATAATTGTCGTAGTCAAGGGCCAGGAGAGTCTGCAGAGCCTGCTCGATAGTCTCTTCCTCATTGCGAGCAGGAACAATAATCGAAACGCGCGGATTTCCCGCGGAAGACACCGGATTCCGATCCCACTCCGGCCGCGAAACATCTGCCACACTGGGCATGCCGAGAGCAGCATCTACGATGCGAGACAACCATGCCAGCCCCAGAATGATTCCCGAAATCCAGTAAAAATAAAACATCAAGCTAAGTCGTCCCCGCCGGGGCCGAAGCGCGGTCCACCGCGACCGGCGGCGCAAAACGCATCCCATAAAACAATATGGCAGAAGACAATGCAACCGCGATCACTGGACCCAGGAACGCCGACTGCAACGAGTAACGATCCGACATGTAGCCTATCAACGAAGACGAAGGCACATCCCCGAGCAGGTGAAAGATGAAAATATTGACGGCCAGCGCCATCGCCCGAATATGTGGGCCCACCGAGTTAATGATGGCTGCATTCAGCGGCCCCGTGTTCAATAGCAGCAGGAACTCTGCCACCAGGATGCCGGCGACCATGAACTTCCCTTGGGTGTAGAGCGCCACCCACATAGCCGGGATCCCCAGCCCGAGGCTTACTGCGGAAACCAGATAGTGCGCTGTTCGAGTCCGCCGTAGCAGATAGTCGGACAGCCATCCTCCCGCCAGAGACGCAACCAGGCCATTCGCCCCGATGCTTAAACCAAAAAATATCCCTGCTTGCCCGAGCGTGTAGCCGCGCGCGCGATGCAGGAACGTTGGCATCCAGACTTGCAGGCCGCCCAGAGCGAACGTCATCATTGCCATGCCCAGGGTCGCGGTAAGAAACGCAGGATTCCTCGCCAGCCCCTTCAACGTAGCGCGATCCGGTGTTTTTTCGAGTGGATCAAACTGTCCCAGCGGAGGTTCGGGAATAAAAAGCAACAGCAGCGCGAGCAGAAAGCCGGGAGCAGCACCCACATAGAACGGCGCACGCCATCCGTAGACCGGGCCCATCAACCCGCCAAGAATGTATCCCAGAGCCGTTCCCACGGGGATTGCCAGATAAAACACGCCCATCACCCGGCCGCGCTGGCGCTCCGGAAACATGTCAGCAACAAACGTCGGGGACAGGATGACGAAACTCGCTTCTCCAATTCCAACCAAAGTATGGCGAATCAGCAGTCCAGTGAAGGTGTGTGTCACCGCCGTCAGAAGAGTCGCCGCGCTCCAGACCAGCGCCCCGACCACGATTACCGATTTTCTCGAGTAACGCAGCGACAGTGGGCCCATGAAGGGCGCGGCACACATGTAGAAAACGAAGAATATGCTGGTCAATACGCCAAAGGCAGCGTCGCTGCGGTGAAATTCCGCTTTGAGGAGTTCCTGCACCGCAAAGAGCACCGAACGATCTATGTAGTTCAACAGATTCAGCGCGGTGAGCAGCGCGAGGGCGATCTTGGGGTAACTCTTCCGCGTGGTCACAGTCGAGCGAATATAGCACGGCAGCCGGCCTGCCTCACCCACGCCCTAACTACCGAGGACAAAAGACCTTTCATTTCGGTGCGCGTCCCTTGACCCGCGGCCACTTCGCCACAATCGTAGTAGAAATCCCACCCCGCGGACGGAACTCGCCTCTTACCTCGGCCCATACCGGCTTCGCCCACTTCACTACATCTTCCAGCACCTGATTGACGATGTTCTCCTGAAAGATCCCAAGATTCCGGTAGGACTGCAAGTACTCTTTCAGAGATTTCAACTCAAGACAGTGCTGGTTGGGCCCGTAGCGAATCGTCAACGCGCCAAAGTCCGGCAGCCCGGTCTTTGGACATACAGACGTAAACTCAGGATCATCCACCAGGATCTCATATCCGGGAAACTGGTTCGGCCACGTCTCGATCTCGGGAAACCTCGCATCCAGGCCGGAGGTTGCGTGCTCAGGGGTGTAACACGGCGACTTAGCCATGACGCTATTGTAAAGCGTGCACATGTTGCAGCCGAAGTTACCGTGCAGGCATCTAAACAGGCATCGTCCGTAGCAGGCTCTCGGTGTGCCGCGGCCCAAGGGATGGTAAATTACTGCTTGCACTTATTCCTGTCCCACTCTGAAAGACAATAGGTTGGCATCGGCGAACAATTCGAATACGCCGTCGCGGCGGTGGCTCTGGGCTGTGCTCACCCTGGTTGTTGCAGCGATCCTCTATTCCTATCTTCACACTGCGCCCCTTAAAGTTCATGCCGTGATGGTGCAGCGTGGGCCAATCCGCAGCCTGGTCTCGACCAACGGAAAGATTGAGCCCATTCAGAATCTCGAAGCCCACGCCCCCATCTCGACCACCGTGAAACGTCTGATGGTCAAGGAAGGCGATCACGTTCGCAAGGGACAGCTTCTGCTGCAACTTGACGACGCCGATATCCGTACTCAGGCCGCCCGCGCGCAGGAGCAGGTCAAGGCTGCACAGGCCGATAACGCCGCTCTTGGCACAGGAGGCACGCAGGAAGAAGTTCTCACCTTGAATTCGCAGCTGGTAAAAGCCCGCAGCGCGCGCAGTACGGCTCAACGCAATCTGGACGCTCTGCGCCGCTTGCAGAAAGAAGGCGCGGCCTCACCCGGTGAGGTGCGTCAGGCTGAGGATACTCTGAAAGCCGCCCAGGCCGACGTTAACCTCCTCGAACAGAAGCAGCATGATCGCTATTCGAAGCCGGAGGTCGCGCGCGTCGAAGCCCGCGCGGCCGAAGCGCAGGCGGCTTATGACGCCGCCGAAGACGCTCTGCGTAAGTCCAGCGTCCGCGCGCCTTTCGATGGCGTGGTCTATTCCCTTCCCATAAAGCAGGGTTCGTTTGTCCAGGCTGGTGACTTGCTCCTGCAGGAAGCTAATCTTTCGCACGTGCTGGTCCGCGCCTTCGTCGACGAGCCGGATATTGGGCGCCTGCGGGCCGGGCAAAAAGTCGAAGTCACTTGGGACGCGATTCCCGGGCGTACTTGGACTGGAACGCTGAGCACCATTCCCTCGACGGTCAAGGTGCGCACAAACCGCAGCGTCGGCGAGACCACCTGCACGATCGACAACCATGATCTTCGCCTCTTACCCAACATCAACGTGGGCGTGACCATCGTTGTTGCAGAACTGAACAACGTCTTGACCTTGCAGCGCGATGCCCTGCACACCGACGACGGTAAACTCTACGTCTACCGCATCGCTGGCGATCAACTGCTGCACCAGCCGGTCGAGATTTCTTTGCAGAACCTGACCCGCGTGGAAATTACCTCAGGACTCGCGGAAGGCGCCGCCGTCGCGTTGCCCGCCGAAGAGAACAAGCCCCTGTTCGATGGCGCTCGCGTCAAAGTGGTGCAGTAAGTGGTCACAAGTCCGCCTCCGTTTCGTTCCGTGTCGCTGGTCAGGAGATTTGCGATCTCCGCTTTATTTGTCCTGATTCCGCTGTCCGCAGCCCCTGCGGAGGTTTCTCCCAAGGAACTACTCGTGTCCGGTCACGCCGACGAAGCTATTCAAACTCTTCAACAGAAAATCGGCCACTCGCCAGCCGACGCGGAATCCTACAACCTGCTCTGTCGTGCCTACTTCATGCTCGAAGAGTGGGATCATGCGATCTCCGCCTGCGAGCGGGCCCGCAACCTCGATCCGCAGAAGAGCCTCTACCACCTGTGGCTCGGCCGCGCCTATGGGGAGAAGGCCGCTCGCGTGGGATGGCTTTCAGCCATCGGACTGGCAAAGAAACTGCGCATCTCGTTTGAGCGAGCGGTCGAACTTGATCCAAACAATTGGGAAGCACGCACTGATCTAGCGGAGTTCTATCTCGAAGCGCCCGGCGTTGTGGGCGGCGGCAAAGACAAAGCTCAAGCCCAGGCCGACTCAATCATGCCGCTCAAGCCCGCGATGGCTCACTGGGTGGCGGCGCGCATCGCTGAAAAAAACAAAGACGCTGGTACTGCCGAACGCGAGTATTGCGCCGAGATCGCCGCCAGCCATTCCGGATCAAGGGCCTGGTTCGACCTCTCTTACTTCCTTTTTCATGCTGGCCGCCTCGAAGAAATGGATCAGGCCATGCACACTTTGGAGTCCAGTCCGGTCGACCGTCCCGAATCTCTGAGGGACGCCGCCAGTGTCTTGCTGCGCGCCGGGCGTAACTATCCTCTGGCGGTACGTCTGCTGCGGCGCTATCTTGCGGCTCCGGTCGAAGAAGCGCCCGCCTTCAAAGCGCACGACCTGTTAGGCCAGTTACTCGAGAAGCAGGGAGACCGTCCAGCCGCCGCCCAGGAATTTCGCGCCGCATTGTCCCTGGCCCACAACTATTCCCGCGCGCAAGAGGACTTAAAACGAGTCGACCATTGCTGCCGATAAGACACCGGGGCCCCAACCTTGTCGCGCCTTCAGCGGGACAGGGGTGGGATGTTGGCCTTGCGGCGGCGATATTGATCCTGCCCACAATTTAGAATTCCGCTGGCATCCAATTGTTCATAAAATCATTCCCAGACCACTCCAAGAGGCCGCAATGAAAAAACCGTGCCGTCGCACGCGCGCCATAAGTTGTACCCTGGCTGTCCTTCTACTTCCCGCTTCGGTGTTCGCGGAACCTGTCCCGCTCAAGCGCGTCGTCGAACTTGCTCTAGCCCACGCCACCGGATCGGCGATTACTGCAGCCGACGAGGCGCACGCTGCCGCTAACTTTCGCGAGTTGCGCAATAATTACCTCCCGCAACTCTCGACTGGTGCCGGGCTCGGCTATTCCTATGGATTCCCTCTTGCCCTTGAGGGATCGGCTCCGTCGCTATTCAACCTCACCGCGCAATCCGCGGTACTCAACCCCGCTTTAAGAGATTTCACGCGCGCCGCGAAAGCTGACTCCGCAGTCGCATCGCTCAAGAACAAAGACGAGCGGAATCAGGTCATTCAAGACGCGGTGTTGAGCTATGCAGAACTCGCAAAGTGGGAGCAACGCCTGGTCCGTCTGCAGGAGACCGAGACTGCAGCTGCAAAGATGCAGACCGTGGTGGCCGAACGCATCAAGGAAGGAGTTGATACCGAACTCGACGGAACCAAGGCGAAACTATCAGCTGCACGCGTTCGCCTTCGCATTGCCGAGGCTCAGGGCTCAGCCGACGTTCTCCGTGAACATCTCTCGAAGTTGACTGGCCTGGCCGCCGTCGGAATCCAAACCGAACCCGATGCGCTTCCCGACTTCCCAGCCCTGCCGCAGGACGATGCAAGTCTCGCACACGCCGCCGACGCCAATCCCGGTGTGCAAGCCGCGGTGGACCACGCTCGCGCCCAGTATTTGCGTGCCCAGGGCGAGCACAAGTCACTGTGGCCCTCGCTCGACTTCGCCGCCCAATATGCCTTGCTGTCGAAGTTCAACAACTTTCAGAACTACTACATTCCCGATAAACCGTGCGTCACTTCGATCGGCACATTTCTTTGCCCGACCAGCGGATTCCAGCAGAACAACGCCACTGTTGGCGTCAGCATTCGATTTCCGCTCTTCAATGCCGCGCAGCGTTCCCGCGCCCAGGCCGCCGACGCCGACGCCGTGAAAGCCACGAAGCAGGCCGAAGCCGCCCGTAACCAGGTTTCAGAAGAAACTCTGCGCCTTCAGCGGTCGGTCGCACAGATGCAGGCCGCGCACGACGTGGCTCAACTCGAATACGAAATCGCGCAAAAAACTCTCACCGCAACCCAGACCCGCACCGACGCCGGCACCGCCACGCTACATGCGCTCGACGACGCACGCACGCAGGTAAGCGAACGCTTCATCGCCCTGCAGGATGTGACCTTTGAACTGGAGCGCAGCCAGTTAGGGCTGTTGCGTTCGACAGGAGACCTGGAAAAGTGGGCGCTAGGCACGAACTAGCAGAAAGGTGCGTCTGGACGAAAGTGTTCTCAGTAAAGCGGGTACCCATTTTTCGCGCGTTCTCTGCGCGAGAAGTCGGAACGGCGTACATAAACCCCTAGAGCTTCCCCCGCAGGATCTTCACCACTCGCCGAATCGCCTTCTCATCGCGCCGGTACCAGCGCCATTGCCCCTGCTTCGTGGCCTCGACCAGCCCAGCCTTAGTCAGAATGGTCATGTGATGAGAAATCGTGGACTGCGAAAGCTGAACCCGCGTCTCAATGTCCCCGGCACATAAACACAAACTCAAACCGAAACTACCTTTGCCCGCGCGCTTCGCTGCCAGTGCACCCTCTTTCAGCGCCTGCAGAATACGCCGCCGCGTAGGGTCAGCAATGGCGTGAAGCGCGCGGTCGAAAGATGAATCAGTAGATGACATGGAGTTCGATTGAAGATGACTTCTAATTGAGGTTGTTTGCCGTGCCGGCGTCCGCCTACTTCTTCACAATCGGACTATACCCATCTCCGATCAACTTTGTGCGCATGGCTTCGGCATCCTTGACGTCGGCAAATGGCCCCACCTGCACGCGAAACAGCTTGTCGGTCGGCGATTGGTTCGCGAACGCCGGATAATCTTTCTTCTTCAGCGCGTCGACCAGCGAGTCCGCATCTTCCTGCTTGCTGACTGCGGCGACTTGCACGAAATATCCCGCCGTAGGCAGCGTCGTGGTCGACTCGGTGCCGTCGGTCGATTGCGCAGGCGTTCCGCCGCTCCCCGCAGCCGGAGCAGTTGTTGTCGATTTTGCATCCGCGGGCGGAGTCAGCTCAGGGTTAGCATCCTTCTGCTCGACCGACTTGTAAAACGTCATCGGCGGAGCTGGAGCAGGCGCCGCGGCGCCGCTGGCTTTGCTCGTGTTTCCCGAAGGGAGTGGCGTCACCGCCGCGCTCGCAGTTGTGATCGCAGGTTCCGACTTGCGACCCAGCGAATATCCAAGCGCAAAAAACAGCGCACAGATTCCCACCAGCCCAAAAAACAGAAACAGCAGTTTGCCCGTGCCCAGCGTAATTTCTGTGTCTTGTGACGAAGTCATGCCTCAACTCCAAACCCCGAAGTTCAACTCCTTGGCGCGCAACGAGCCTACAACACGATTCTTAAGCGCTCTTTGCCGGAGCGTTGTCCCCTTTTCCCAACAGCTTCTGCAGCCCCGAGAAAAAGTCCACCGGCACTGGAAAGATCACCGTCGTATTTTTCTCCACCCCGATCTCGGTCAGAGTCTGCAAATATCGGAGCTGCACGCTGACCGGCTCTGTGGCCAGCAGGTGAGCCGCATCCACCAGCCGCTGCGCCGCCGAGAACTCACCTTCCGCGTGAATGATCTTGGACCGCTTCTCGCGCTCGGCTTCGGCCTGTTTGGCCATGGCGCGCAACATCGATTCCGGCATGTCAACCTGCTTCACTTCGACGTTGGTCACCTTCACGCCCCAGGGCGAAGTGTGCGTATCGAGAATGCTCTGCAACCGGAGATTAATTTTTTCCCGGTGCGAAAGCAGTTCATCAAGCTCCTGCTCGCCCAGCACCGAGCGCAGGGTGGTCTGTGCAAACTGCGAAGTCTGGTAAACGTAGTTGGAAACTTCCACCACGGCCTTATTCGGATCGATCACGCGCAGGAAGATAACGGCGTTCACTTTCAGCGTGACGTTGTCGCGGGTAATGATGTCCTGCGGAGGAACTTCCAGCGCCTCCTGCCGCAGCGATACGCGCACGATTCGGTCAATCGGCGCGAACACCAGCGTCACGCCCGGCCCCTTGGCCGTAGCCAGCAGCCGGCCCAGGCGAAAGATGACGCCGCGCTCATACTCGGCCAGAATCTTGATGGAGCTGAGAACGTAAATGGCGACAATGACGATGACGATGGTGCCGAAGCCAAAACCAAGAGATTCCACGGATGCCTCCACAACCAGAGCGTTTAAAGGCGCTCCTATCGCGGATTGTATCGCAGCGAGCCCTGCCCAGCGCGTAATTCGCCGGATCGACGTTGCTTGGCTTGATGCGCCCGACAGGCAAAAAAGTTGAGCGTAGACGAGCTTATGCAGGGAACATCATCGCAGCTTCGGTCCCGGTCAACGGAGGCCGGGATCAACTAACGTCCGGATCAATCGCCTGATCCATATAAATCCACAGCACCCGCGCCATCCAGGTCAACACCGGAGCCAGCGGCACAAACAAAATGATTCCTGCTACTGTGCTCTTCATCAACGGCCACCTCAAGACTGCCCACACAGCCGCCGCGAGCAAGGCAATCGCGACCACGCCCAGACCGTAGCCGATGTACATCGCTCCTAGAAAGTAGCCGTCCTCGCGCTCAAACTTCAGCCCGCACACTGCGCAGCGCTCATACATCCCCGGGAACAGCCATAGGGACCGGCGAAACATTTTCCCGGAGCGGCATCGAGGACAAAGCCCGGACAAAATCCCGTGAATCGCGGAAACGTCAGCCCGCTGCATGAAGGCAGTCTAACAGCGGAAGATTTTTCTGATTCATGTGGGGACAGCCGCCCCCGGCTGTCCAGGCGAGCGAAGCTCGCCCGCCGCTGGCACTGGAACAAATTTCAGAAAAGAGCAGCGAGCTGCCACTCGGCGCGGACAGCCGGGACGGCTGTCCCCACTTACTTTTTCCGCTACGATCCCGCTCGCGCCACCTGAATCCGCGTTGCATCCACCGGTACATCCCGCTGGATCTCCATCTCAATGGATGTTCCCACATCCAGCTTCACATCCGGACCATGCTTAAGCAGGGCCCATGCTACCCCACCCGCCAGCCCGGCAAGACCACCATAACGTGCTCCGTTCAAACCTCCTGCTGCCAGACCGCCGATGCTCCCCACGGTGCCGCCAACCGCGGCGCCTTTCGCTGCATCCTCGACCCGCTTCCCGGTGTCCTTATCTGCCTGAATCGTGCCTTCTTTATCTTTCATTCCGCTGGTATCGGCACCCGGCGTGTTATCAACCGAGCCCGGGAGCATTACGGTATACCCGCTGGGATAAATCATTGAAGTGAAGTGGATCAGGATTTCCGCGCGCTTTTTCGACCGTCCCGCCTGCTCGGTGTGCATGATTTTGCCTTGGATGTAAGTCCCCGCCGGCACCAGAACCCTCTCGTTCACCACAAACGGAAACGCCGTTTCCGCATAGACAGCGTCCCCCTCGCGGGCGTTCTTGGTAGAGATTGCCTGCTTAAGACTAAGCGGAATCTTCGACCCCGCCGGAATCACAACCGCGTTAGGACTTTGCGCTGCAGCCGGAGTCGCCGCGGAAGCAGGGGTCGTCGTCGAAGCCGGAGTATCCGCAGCGTTGGGGTTGTCAGCAGGTTTCGGTGTCTCTGCGGCCTGTCCCCAAGCCATCCCCGAAACTAGAAGCAGAGTAAGCAGTCCGCGCATCGCGTACCTCCTGAGCATTCCGCGCCCTGATTCACGAGAGATTACCACGCCTAAGGCGCTAGGATGCAGGCAGCCACGCCAGGAGTTATCTATACAACGAGACAAGGAGACGATAAAAAAACTTTGTCATTCCGAACGGCTTCAGCCGTGAGGAATCTGCCGTCCGTCGTCGACGCTCATCAGCCGCGCGCGACAAACCTTTACTTATAAATCAAATACTTTTCACGCACTTTCTGAAACTTCTCCAGGTCATCCTGCCAGTCCTGCGCGATCCGCCGCGGATCTTGGCCCGCCACCAGCGCGTCGTAGACGCTCTGATTCATCAGCAACTCCTGGAGCCGTTCGATCTTGTAGTCCGCCGGATACAACTTCCGCAGTGCCGACGCCAGTTCAATCCCCAACTCCGGCGCATCAAATCCATTCCGGTCGGTCACCACAAAGTTGACCCCTTCACAAACCTTCCCCGCATAGTTGCTCGCGGCCGGCGTGAACGTCACCGGAACAAACCGCACGCCAGCGATCCCGCGCGCATTCAAATACGCCGCCAATTCCTTACTCTTGATCCACGGAGCACCCAACAACTCAAACGGAGTATCAGTACCCCGCCCCACCGAAACATTCGTGAACTCGATGATCGCCACTCCTGGATACAATGAGGCCTGATACAACGTTCTCAAATTCGGCGACGGAATCACCCACTGCAGCCCGGTCGAATCGAACCAGTCCCCACGCTGCCATCCTTCCATGGGCACCACAGTCAGCTTGGCGTTGATGTTGCGCTCCGCGTTGAACATCTTTGCGAGTTCGCCCATCGTCATGCCGGGACGCACCGGCACAGTCCAATAATCCGTAAAATTCTCGTGCCCCGCATCCGACACCGGACCCTGCACGAACGATCCCGTCACCGGATCAGGCCGGTCCAGTACCATGAGTTCAATCCCCGCCTTGGCCGCGCCCTCCAGAAAATATCCCAGTGTCGTCTCGTACGTGTAATACCGCACTCCCGCGTCCTGAATGTCGAAGACCACTGCTTCCAGAGTCTTCATCACATCCGGCGGCGGACGCCGCGCCGCATCTGTCCCGCCATACACGCCGTAGATGGGAACACCCGTAGCCGCATCCACTGAATTATTGATTCCAGTCGTATCCAGCGTACCGTTCACACCATGCTCAGGACTGAAGATCGCCACCAGCGAAACTCCCGGTGCCTTGGCCAGCACATCAATCGTCCGCACTCCCAGACTGTCGATCCCCGTCTGATTGGTGACGACCCCAATTCGCTTTTTCCCCTCTGCCGCTTTCAGCACGTCGAACCCGTGCTCTTCCAGCACGTCAATCCCAGTCTTTACGGTCCCATTGCGCGTGCTCATCCGGCGCGACGCGCTCATCGCCTCGTTGTATCCGGTGATGCTCTTCCAGCGCAGCGCGTCTTTCTCGCTGGACGTCAATGAAAGCGCCGCCGCCACTTCAGTCGCCACCTTGGAACGCAGCGCAATCGCATTCCCCTTGCCACGCGGATGCACCGCATTGGTCAGAAGAATGATGTAGGTATTCGTCGTGGGATCGATCCACACCGACGTTCCCGTGAAACCGGTATGCCCGAACGATCCCACCGGCAGCAGTTCGCCGCGGTTCGATGAAAACGGAGAATCAATGTCCCACCCAAACCCGCGCAGCACCGGCGCTGCCGGAGGCTGCTCCGGCGAAGTCATCTTCTCGACCATCACAGCCGACAGTATCCCGCCGCCGCCATTCAGCAGCGCCTGCGCAAATTTCGCCAGATCCTCGGCTGTCGAAAATAGCCCCGCATGCCCTGCCACGCCACCCATCCTCCGGGCAGTCGGATCGTGCACCACTCCGCGCAACATCTTTTCGTTTTCGTCGTACTGCGTCGGTGCAATCTTTTCGATCCACCCAGCCCGCCGCGCCAGCGGAGGCACAAACCGCGTGTGCACCATCTTGAGCGGAGCAAAAATGTGTCGGGTGCAATAGGCATCGAGGGTCTCGCCCGACACGCGCTCCACCAGAGCGCCCAGAGTAATAAAATTAATGTCGCTGTAAGTGAACCCCGACCCCGGCGTCTGCGCGGGCGTCTCGGCAAACGCCATGCGATACGCCGTGTCCTTCCCTTCCCACGACGTTTTCAAATCGAGATCAGGCTCGAGCCCCGAGTAGTGCGTCAGCAACTGCCGCACCGTGATGTCTTCTTTTCCGTTCTGAGCAAACTCCGGTAGATACTTCGCCACCGGATCGGTCATCCTCACCTTGCCCTGCTCCACCAGTTGCATAACCGCGGTCGTCGTGGCAATCACTTTAGTCAGCGAAGCCAGATCGAACACGGTATCGAGCGTCATCGGCTCTCGCCGTGGCTCGAGAGCGCGGCTGCCATAAGCCTTGCGATAAATTACCGCTCCGTTGTGCCCGACGATAAGCACAGCTCCCGGAATATTCCCATCGGCAACGGCCGACTGAATGATCGAGTCCACCGAACCCAGCCGCACGGCAGGAGAGGAAGACGTACCGACAGCCGCCTCGGCTGTCCCGCTCGGGCGAAGCCGAGAGGCAGGGCGCTCCTCAGCGACGAGCGAACTGCAAACCACTAGGGCGGCCATCAAAGTGAAAACATGAACCGCGTGCGGTGCCGACGATTTTGATCTGGAGAAGAGGATGTCCTTGACTGTAACAAGCCGGCCCGAAGTACTCAAGAAACGAAAGTAAGAAAGTAACGTCGGCGCCGCTTCTAATAGCCACATCAAAAAACATTACGCTCATGCTACGATCTTCACCCGTGTCCCCGTCGCCGCATCCGTTGCTCCCCGCCTTCGAACATCAGGACGGAATCTTTTCCTCTGCCTTTTCCATCCTCAACGATGCGATCGCACAGCGCGCTTTCCCCGCAGCCTCGGTAGCAATCACGCATGCAGGAAATCTTGTGGCTCTGAAAGCGCTGGGCCACTTCACCTACGAAAGTGATCCCAAGGGTGCCCTACCCCTCTCGCTCACTTCGGGAGAGGATGGGGGTCTTGACTTAGCTCCCAACATACCCAACCCCGCAGTCACCCCCGCCGCGCTCTTCGATCTGGCGTCCCTGACCAAAGCAATAGCCACCACAACCGCAGCCGCAATCCTTTACGAACGCGGAGTCCTCGAACTCGAAACACCCGTCCTCGGCGTCATTCCGGAATTCCGGGCAGACTCCAGAGGAGACTTCGATCCCCGCCGCCGCGATGTGACGTTCCGCATGCTCCTCGCCCACTCGTCAGGGCTGCCCGCCTACGAAAAGCTATTCCTTAAGGCGCACTCGCGCGAGGATCTTCTCAGCGCAGCGTTCACCACGCCGCTTGCCGCCGATCCCGGCAATCGCGCCGAATACAGCGACATCGGGTTCATCCTCCTCGGCGTCGCGATCGAACGCCTCACAAGAGAACCTTTCAATATCTTCTGCCAGCGTGAGATCTTCGGCCCGCTAGCGTTGGCCAGCACGACATTCAATCCGCCGGCAGAGCTTCGAACGAAGATCCCTCCCACCGCGGACGACACCGCCTTTCGCAAGAGAATCATCCAAGGCGAAGTCCAGGATGAAAATGCCAGCGTCTTAGGCGGAGTAGCCGGCCATGCCGGCCTATTTTCAACTGCGGAAGATCTTTCCAGATTCGCTCATGTCCTGATAAACGGCGGAGGCTCCATCCTCCGCCCCGAAACCGTAGCAATGTTCACGACCCGCGAGTCCGAGCCCGCAGGCACCTCGCGCGCCCTCGGCTGGGATACCCCCTCATCCCCCTCGCAATCCGGAAAATATTTCGCCCCCAACTCCTACGGACACCTCGGCTATACCGGAACCTCGCTGTGGATCGATCGCGACCGCCAACTATCGATCGCGCTTCTAACCAACCGCACCTGGCCCGACGGCTCCAATCAAACCATCAAACAGGTTCGCCCAAAATTCCACGACGCCATCATCGAGGCCCTCGATTTGCAGCTCCACGCCTTTTCACGCACCATTTAGAATAAAATTCACGCACGAAAGGAAGCCTTGAAACAGACCCGCAAGCCCAATTCCGATCTCCGCATCCTGCTCACCGAGCAAATCAATACCGCCGCGCGCGATCTCGACCGCATGTCGTCGCTCGAGATCGTTCGCCTCATCAACGACGAAGACGCCACCGTTGCCGCCTCCGTGCGCCGTGCGTTGCCACAAATCGCGCGCACGATCGATGTCGTCGCAGCCGGCCTTCGCCAGGGCGGACACCTCATCTATGTGGGGGCCGGAACTAGCGGCCGGTTAGGCGCACTTGATGCGTCCGAAATTCCACCCACCTTCAACACCGACCTTCGCACCGTGCAATACATCATGGCCGGCGGTAGTAAAGCGCTCGGCTCGTCGACCGAAGCCAGCGAAGACGACACCGCTCTCGCAGTCGCAGAAATAAAGAAACGCAAACCCGGAAAACACGACATCGTCGTCGGCATCGCCTCAAGCGGACGCACTCCTTTCACCATCGCGGCCGTCGAGTACGCGCGCAGCCGTGGAGCCCATACCATCGCCCTCACCTGCAACCGCAACTCGCCGCTCGAGCGCGCCGCCGATTACGCCATCGTCACCGAAGTCGGTCCCGAAGTTTTAGCCGGATCATCCCGCATGAAGGCAGGCACTGCGCACAAGATGGTTTTGAATATGATTTCCACTGGAGCCATGACGCGCCTTGGCTACGTCTATGGCAACCTGATGGTTAATGTCTGGACGAAGAATGAAAAGCTGATTCAGCGTGCCGTCCGCATCGTCGAACAAGCCACGGGAGCCGACCACGACGCAGCCGCGCGAACCTTGAAGGCGGCTGGCAACCGGACCCCGGTAGCAGTAGTAATGCTGGCCGCGAACGTAACCCGTCCCCAAGCCGCTGCCGCGTTGAAGAAGTCGAAGGGCCACGTCCGCCAAGCCATCGGACTAGCGAAGTAGTGCAGAGCGGACACTCCTGTCCGCCGCCTTTGAAGTTAGCTTGGATCTTGATTTTGACGTCAGATCAGATCACTTTACCGTAACAGTGACTGCCCTCTTGCTCCGCCCAAATGCGTTGGTCCCGGAAAGAGTGTACGTAGTAGTCACCGTTGGATTCACCACCACCGAATTCCCCCGCACAGCTCCCACCTGCGGCGCCACCAGAAAATACGACGCCCCCGTAACTTTCCATTTCAAAGTCACCGCCTGCCCCGCCGAAACCGTCGCAGGAGTTGCGGTGAAACTGCCCATCACCGGCTTCGTTCCCGTCGGCACATTACTTGGCGTATAGAGCGGACTGATTTGTAATACTTCAAACGCCGAAGCCGGTACTTGCTTCAGCGTTCCAAGTTCGTCATTGTCCCAGCGATCGTCTGGATCGCCGCTGATGAACATCGAACTGCCGTTATCGGCCATGATCATGCCGTATTTCTTTAGCGCCGCCAATAGGACCTGCGCCTGCGGGGGAAACGAACTGATGTCGTACGAAGCCTTCAGTCGCATCCGCATCCCCATCGGCGCAGCATTCGGGCTACTCGAGTTCCCGGCCCAATGTGACGCCGGCGGCGTGAACGCCGTCTGACTATCTTGCAAAGTGAATCGCAGCGCGTGTTTGATCGCACCACCGGCCACTTCATCATAGCGGGCGAGTCCCGCAAAGACCGAGAGCCCTGCCGCATCCGCTGAGGTCCAGGTGTAGGGTCGCTGCTCGTCGTTCAACAAATCCCACACCGCGGTGGAAGCCGCTTTCCAGCTTCCGTTGCTTTGCAGGTGCGCGTTATACAGCTCGTAAAGCCAGCAATTGTCGCGGTCGAGGACCAGCACGTGACGATCGCCATCTCCCGGCGCTGGATAGCCTTCAATCGGAGCATTCCTCGGAACCGGCATTGGCCCCGGATCGCTCTCCGAATAGTACGCAGTGAAGTTGATCGTCACGAACGGCGCGCCACTCGCCACGATGTAAGGAATGCCAATGCTGCTGCCTTGATACAATCCTGCGCCAAAGTCCGGATGCAGCGGCGTGGAGTCGCCGATGAAATTAATAATCGCGCTCGAATTGGGATCCACCGCAGCGCCGGAGACATCCTGATTCCACGCATTGTCGGCAGGAAACGGAACAAACCCGTTGAGAGTAGCACCCCGGCCCAGACTCATTCCGCTGCAAGTCTGACCAAAAGCAGAAGAAAAGCCACCAAGGAAAACCACAACAAGAGAAGCCAGAAACTGAATTCGTCGCAAGATAAACACCTCGGGAAGAAACAACATTCGAGGCCAGATAAACCCAGCCTAGCACGGCCTCAACCCGAGCCCCTGACTCACTAGGTCACAGGCGGGTGCGGGGATTTTGACTTCGGGAGAACGCTGACTCCGTCGTGATTTTGACTTCAATTCCAACCGTCCCTGTCCCGTCGTGCCCTCCCAATCAACAGCGTTCACCGCAAGCCCCGCTACAATACTTCTGCAAGGATCATTCCATGGACAAGTTCGTAATCCGCGGCGGAGAACCGCTGCTCGGCACCATTCGCGTCAGTGGAGCAAAGAATGCCGCGCTCCCCTGTATGGCCGCCGCGCTGCTCACCGATCAGCCCGTCATCCTGGAAAACATTCCGCAAGTGCGCGATATTCAGACCACGCGCAACCTGCTCGCCGCCATGGGAGCCGAAGTCGAACTCGGGTATGGACGCGCCCAGCACCGCACTACCATCCACTGCGCGAATCTCGCCGCGCCTGAAGCGTCCTACGAACTAGTAAAAACGATGCGAGCATCAACCCTCGTCCTCGGCCCGCTGGTAGCCCGATGCGGGCGCGCCCGCGTATCTCTCCCCGGCGGCTGCGCCATCGGAGCCCGCCCCATCGATCAGCACATCAAGGGACTCGAACAACTCGGCGCGAAGATTACTCACGACCACGGCTACGTCGAAGCCACCGCCAAACGCCTGAAAGGCGCAGAAATCGTCTTCGACAAAATCACCGTCACCGGCACCGAAGACTTGCTCATGGCCGCCACTCTCGCCGAAGGCGAAACCATCCTGCAGAATTGCGCTCGCGAACCCGAAGTCGCCGACCTCGCCGACCTCCTCAACAAAATGGGAGCACACATCGAAGGCGCGGGCACGCCCACCATCCGAGTAAAAGGCGTGAGCAAACTCAAGGGCGCGAAACATCGCATCATCCCCGATCGCATCGAAGCCGGAACGTTTATTATTGCCGGAGCCATGACCGGCGGCGACCTCAACATCGCCGGATGCGATTCCCAGCATCTCGGCGCGCTTCTTGGAAAACTTCACGAAGTCGGAGTGAAAACGAAAACCACCGCCAACTCCGTCCGCGTCATGGGAGACAATCCCTTCACCGCCGCCGACATGGGCACCGAAGAGCATCCTGGCTTCCCCACCGACTGTCAGGCACAGTTCATGGCGTTGGCCACGCAGGCCGAAGGAGCGTCAGTTATCACTGAAAACATCTTCGAGAACCGCTTCATGCACGCCCAGGAACTGGTCCGCATGGGCGCGAATATCAAGATCGAAGGCCGCCGCGCCGTAGTCCGCGGCAAGACTCCTCTGAGCGCCGCCGCGGTCCTCGCCAGCGACCTGCGCGCCTCGGCATCACTGGTGTTAGCCGCGCTAGTGGCCGATGGAGAGACCATCATCGACCGCGTCTACCACATCGACCGCGGCTACGAACACATCGAAGAAAAGCTGAAAGCAGTAGGCGCCCAAATCAAACGCATGGGCGAGATGTTCCCCAAGAAAGCCGCCGCCACGAAGTAGTGTCGAAGGCTGCCCTCGCATTTGAGGTAGCATCGCCTTTGCGCTCATTGACCTTCTCCTGGACACAGTGGCATCCCGTTTGCCCGGTGAAGCAGCGCGCAGATACAGCCTGAATCAAAAAGCCTTCAGGTCAGCCACCACCCAGGCAGCTCCCGTAACAAGGAAAGTCAGAACACATTCGGACCAGTTGAAATGCGCTTTCGGCTGAGCGATCAGGTGCGGAACCCAAACTAGAATGCCAAACAGTGCCAGCATGAGCGTCATCAGACGCATCGCAAGCCGCGCCTGGCGATTCACAAGAATGGCAATTGCCGCGAGTGCAAATGCGACCGTCGTAAGAACCGCCCAAAACATCTGGTTGGGCGGAATCCACTTTGGAACCAGCTGAGCAGTTTCGCGAAGTAAGAGTGCCTGACCCAGCGTAAAGGAAATCGCACAGACGCCGAGTCCAAGGCGTGCCAGTCGGCCAATCACCACCGCCCTTGCTCCATTTGCCTCGGTCGCAGCGTAAAGCGCAATTGCGCCGCAGAGCAAGGAAAAGAACAAGAAGAAGCTCCCACCATATCGCTCGTAGCTGTTCGATGCGGCAATGATGTCAGGGATACAAGCCAGCGAGAAGCACAGATAGATACTGCAAAGCACGGCCGAAGCCAGGCGCGCGGTGCGCGGGAACTGTATCCCAATCCCACCCGCAATTTGAGCGGCCATCAGACACCCGCCAAATATGGCGCCGAAAGGCAGGCTCCAGATATGTTGCAGGTTTTGCCAGGTATCTGCGTCATGCCACATCAATGCGATGACGCCGAACATCACCGCCGCCGCGCCAAAGAGAATCCGTCCCTGCAACACCGTTTTCATACACAAAAGGTAACAGACATCGCAGGGCGTCCCGGTATTTCTGATCCTTCACCCTAATCTTCGCCCCGTCCCGCCTCATCCACGCAAAACCGCAATTCAGCCTGTCGCACCACCCATGAAACGTTTCCCTCCCACCGCGCACTATGGCGATAGGAGAAACTGAAATGCCCCGCCAAATCAGCTCTACGCTCGACCACAATGCCGCCTGGATCATGACTCTGTGGCGGCTACTTCACGGGGAAAATGCCGCGCCCGGAGACATCGCGGCGGACGTCATCGCCAACCTCTCGCAATTCCTGCCCGCGCGGGAAGGATCGTTTGGAATCGAGCCGCCTCCGTCGCCGCTCTGCGCTCTCTCGATCGCCGTCGAGTCCAGCGAAGATCATCCCGATGCAACCGATGCCGAGTCCGACTACGACGAACTCAAACGCCAGTGCGACTTGCAGTGTTACGACCCCGACGACTTCAGCATTCATCACTACTACTTCAATTTCAAGGGAGTGTTCTACTGCCTCGATCGTCCCGCCTTCGCCCACTTGCCGACCGCTGCCTGAAACGCGAGCGGGCCCCAGCCTCCAGGTTCACCAACCCAGCGCGGAAAGCCCCGCCCCTGCACCCTCTGCATGGGCGGGGGAATTTCTTTCTCAATCTGCAGAGAATTTCTTCGGTGGCAAGTCGCGGAACGCAGGATCACTCTTAAGCCGTTCTGGGAAGTGCTCCACGTACCCCGTTAGGCCCGGGCAAATAATGTGATGGACGCTGCTGAACCCAAACTCCTTCATCTCACTCAACGCTTCGTCGGCCGACCAGCCCAGCTCCGAGATGCGATAAGTTGCCACTGCAATCCCGGTCCGGTCGTCGCCCAGCCGGCAATGCACGAAAACTTTCTTTCCGGGATTCTCGCGTATCACAGCAAGAAACCGCGCCCACGGCTTGTCGCTGGGAAACGGGCAATGCGACGGGATCGAAATATACTGCATTCCCAACTTCGTCACGGCCGCTTCTTCAACCTTGCTGTGGCGGCCCCGCAAATCGACGACAATGTTCACGCCCATTTTGCTCAGGCCCGCAAGCGCATCGGCCCCCGGCTGACCACCGCGATAAAGATTAGGTGTCACCTGGGCAAAGCGCGGAATTCCCGCAGCCGTCAATCGAGTTCCTATCGGATGTTGCGGATTGGTGGTCGAGGAGTGATCGCTGTGATGCAAACAGCCGCTCGTGCACGCGATCAGAGCAATCAGAAGAGCGATGGCGCGAGTGGAAAACTTCGGAGGGTAAGTAGGCATGGAAAACAACTGGGTTCATCTTACCGGAACAATTTGGAGCTTCTACTCGCCAGTCCCCATCATCACGATCGGCATCGTCGGCGTGGATGCCCCCGCCTCATTCTCCACGGTAATGGCGAACGCTTTGGCCTCAGCCCCCGCCGGCAGCGGAGGATTCACCACAGTCGCGCTGCCTCGCGCATTGGGTTTGAATACTCCCGCCGGAATCGGCGCGCCGTGTGCCGGGATCAGCCACAACTCATAAGCCTTCTGCGGTGGCAGCACCGGCATATTGTTCGCAACAAACACCAGGCTGCTGCGATTGCGCAGATAAAATGCCTTCCCCTGCGGCTGCACCGGAGTCTTCACCGCGACGAGTGTGAAGTGTTGTCCATCTGGATCAGTCAGAGCTCCGGCAACGCCCTGTAGTCGTCCGAGTTCCAGCGTCTGCTGACTCACGACGGAACGCAAAGTCAACGCGGCGTCTCTTAACTCGGAGTTTTCCTTCCACAAAGAAACTGCAAACACAATCACCGCCGCAGTAGCAGCCCACCCCAGCCATCCCCACCACGACCGCGCACGCCCCGCGCCTCGCGCGTCCCGTGCGCGAGAAGGGCGTACGGTTTCCCGTGCCACGGCATCCAGCAGCCGCTGCCGCGCCCGCGCCGGAGGCTTCGGCCCCAGAGTAGACATCGCGAGCAGAGCCCCGTCTCCACGCAGCTCTTCCAACTCCGCGCGGCACCCAGCACAGGTAGCCAGATGCCGCTCAAGGTCAGCGCGCTCCGGTCCCGCCAACGCATCTAACGCGTAAAGCGCCAGCTCTTCGCCGAATTGTTCGTGTGCACTCATCTAGTCTCTGGGTGCCCCCTTTCTCGCGCGTTCCCTGCGCGAGAAGCGGGGATTTTAATCCACCCTCAAGTTTGAAACGCCTTCCTCAACAAAATCAGCCCGCTGCGAATCCGTGTCTTGATCGTCCCCAACGGCTCGCCTGTCTTCCCCGCAATTTCCGAGTGACTCATCCCTTCGAAATATGCCATCTCCAGCGCGCTGCGCTGCGGAGCGGGCATCGTTCCTAAAACTTCACGAACTTTCTGCGCCGCCCGCGAACGATCCGCCTCCGCCGCCAGATCCGGAGCCACCGACACAATCACATCCTCAATATCTTTCTCCGGACGCCGCTTGCGCAACGAATCGATCGCCCGATTCCGCGTGATCACCGCCAGCCACGATCCCAGGCTTCCCCGAGCCGCATCGAACGCCCCCGGATTTCTCCATAGCTGCAAAAACACTTCCTGCAACACATCTTCAGCCGCTCCCGTATCGCCCAGAACGCGCAGAGCTACTGCATAAACCACCGACGAATAGCGGTCATAGAGCTCCGCCAGGGCGCTCTGGTCGCCTGATCTCATCGCCGTAACCGTAACCAGGTCCGGCGCAGTTCCTTGTCGTTCAGGAGTCGACAAACGCCCTGTCTTTTCCTTCCTAAGGGTACGTACTCCGCATCCCGTTCAGATTGCCCCGCAACTCATTGCGTACAAACGCGATCGCGACGCGTCACAAACACTTGTCATCGCGACCAAGCGATTCGAGCGGCGACAGCCGATCGAATCGAGCGTGGAGGCACCTGCTGTGCTTTCCCATCCATCCAGGACAAATCGCGCCGCAAAACGAACAACCTTCTCCGCTCGGGTCAACAGAACTAACTCATTGACTCAGCTTAATCGCCAGTTGCCGCTCTGGTTGCGTCATCTCTCCCCACAGCTTCTGCAGATCCGCCTGCAGGGGCACATTCTCCGGATCCTTCCGCAACGCCAGCGCAAACCAACGATACGCAGTGGGCAAATCCCGCGGAGTGCACAAGCCGGCAGAGTATAGCGCGCCCATCTCAATCATGGCCTTGGTATTCGCCTGGTCAGCGAGGGGCTTCAAGATCCGCAGCCCATGATCGCAGTTCTGCGGCATGTTCTGCCCGTAAAGATATCGCTTCGCCTCAACGACCGGATCCACTCTGGGCTGAACCATTTTAGGCGCCACAATCGCTGCATGCGGCTTAGCCGGAGGAACGTATGCCGGCTTCCGCAGCTCAGGCTTCGGCATCGCAGGACTAGTGGCAGCAGGCGGAGATGTCGAATCATTGGACGGCGGCGCCGCGGAGTTTGCGCCATCTCCCGAGGCTGGCGCCGGAGTAGCATCCGCTGCACTCGCCTGCGGATTCACCGGAGCCGAACTCGCAGCGGGGTTTGCCTGAGAAGTGCCGCCGGCCGGACCCGGTGTGACCGGAGATGTGACCGGAGATGCCGCCGGCCCAGTTGACGGCGACTCTGGCGCACCCGGCTTCGAGTCTGAGGTTTCCGCACTCGGAGCCGCACCCGTTGGCTTGCTCGCGCCCGATCCGAGCCACGGCAATCCTTGATCCTTCCATCGCAAATATCCGAACCCCCCGGCTACGCCTAGCGCAAGCACCATCAAGAGAACTTTCCACGCGCCGCCGCCCTTCGGCTCTTCCTCATCTTCCAGCAAATAATCCAGGCTGCGGGAACTCGGTGCCGCACTCGGATCGATACTCAAACTTCCCCGCCGCGGCTTCGCAGCTGGAGGATCATTCAATCCCAGAAACGACGGTCCACTAATTCCTGGAGAACTCCTGGACGGAACACCGCTAGTTGGGGGGAGTACAACCGGCGCAACGGTCGGTGCCGCAACCGCATGCTGCTTCGGAGTCGATGGCGCGGGAGGCGGACTCACGGCCAACGGTGTGGCCGGCGGCGCCGCACCTGGCTGCAAGAGAGTCGCTCCACACATCCCACAAAATCGGTTACTCTCCGGATTGTCATTCCCGCACCGAGCGCAGCGCAAGCATCCTCCTGTTCCAAAGTCGTATCAACCCACTCCTAGCTTACGACATCTCGGAACCCGGATGCAGCGCGAAGTATCCGCAAGAATAACCCTGCGCGGGACCTGTCCTGAGCGAAGGCGAAGGCACTCCTGCTCGCGTGCCGCCAGTGCCAAATGCCATCGACAAGAACGAAAGGCAAAGCCGCGCACGAAGATTTTCTCCGCGTCCTCGGCGCGCCTCCGCGAATTTTGCGTTCAAAACATCCTTAACCCAGCGAACCAAACAAAAATGCCACGCAAGTACCTCCGATGTAAAATCACCCGGTTCGCGGCGCGACACCGGAGGTTCCCATGCCCACTTGTCTATCGGCTCTTTTTCTTCTGCTGGCCTGTCTGCCCACTCCAACCGCCGCACAAGACTCCAACCCAGAACGAGTCCGCGTTCCCACCAGCGAAATGCGGACCCTTTTGGTCAAGAAAGTCCAGCCCATCTACCCTCCACTGGCCCGCCAGGCGCGCATTCAGGGAACCGTAGTGATGCTCGTGTCCATCAATAAGTCCGGTGAAGTCGCCGACGTACAACTCGTCAGTGGACACCCCATGCTCGCGCCTGCCGCCATCGCTGCGGTGAAGCAGTGGAAGTACGAGCCGTATCTGCTCAACGGAGAGCCCGCCGACATACAGACAACCATCCAGGTCAACTTCACGCTCTCTGATAAGCCGGCCGGTTTAGTCGGCGACGCACCCGACACTGCCGCCGCTCCACAGGATTCACCCGACAACCGGACCGGCGGGATTGTTGGCACCGTCGACGCCTCAGACCCCAACGCGCCGCATTTCGCAGTCCCGCAACGCGTGCGGGTCTCAGCGGGCGTCGCGACCAGACTCCTACTCACTCGCGTAACCCCCGACTATCCGGCAGACGCAAGAGACCAGCGCATCCAGGGCGTGGTCATTCTGCACGTGATCATCGACAAAGAAGGCAATGTCTCTAAAGTCGACCTGGTCAGTGGCCACCCGCTCCTCGCGCCATCCGCGATCGATGCCGTCAAGCAACGGAAATACCGACCCTACCTGCTAAACGGCATGCCCCTGGAGGTCGACACCACAGTGCAAGTGAACTTCACTCTCTCCGGGAATTAAGCCCCGCGCGGCCCATGTGGGGACAAGACGCATTCGCAATCCTTGTCTGTATTTACCCGGTTGCCCCACCCTTGTCCCGCGTCTTTCAGCGGGACGGGGTGGAGATTTTGACTCTGAAGGTAGTCGCGCTCACTGCTCAAAACTCCGAGCCGACAACTCCCGTTCTCCGACTCCCAATCCCCGAGCCCGCTCCCGAGCCTGGGCAATCTGCTCGGGACTCAAAGTTTTTTCCAGTGAATACAGAATCTCCTTCCCCCTCGGATCCCCTGCGTCAGTCGCCGCACTTAACCACGAATACGCCGCCTCGGGATCTTTCCCCGTTCCCCGCCCTTCCGCATACAAATAACCCAGCTTAATCTGAGCACCCGTATGCCCCTGACCCGCCGCTTTTTGAAACCATGAAAACGCCGCAGCATCATCCTGCCGAACACCCTCTCCGCGCAGGTACAAGTCCGCAAGATTGTTTTCCCCCAAAGCATTTCCCGCCTCGGCTGCCTTGCCGTACCACAAAGCCGCCGTCGTTACGTTCCTCTCGCAGCCCAGCCCCTGGTCGTACATGTAACCGAGATTCGTCTGCGCACTGCTGTCGCCACTCTCCGCACCCTTTTCAAACCAACGGAATGCCTCGCCATTATCTTGCCGCACCCCCTTGCCTTCGAGATACAAGATCCCCAGGTTGTAGTAAGCCCGTGCAAACTTCTGATCAGCCGCCGCCAGCAGCCACTGCAGCGCCGCCCCATAATTGACCGGCATTCCCCAGCCGTTCGTATACATCACCGCCAGGTTCACCTGCGCCGGAGCGTATCCCCGATGTGCCGCCCGCTCAAACCATGCCACCGCTTCCTTGTCGCTGTAACCGGGCCCAACCGCCAGAATCGACGCCAGTCCCATCTGGTTCTGCTCGAAGGCGTGCCCGCGTTTCGCCATTTGCTTTACGGTGGTGCCATCGCATACTTTCGCATCCCGCCTTCCGAGCCGCGAAACCACAGCTAGGCTGCACTGCTCCTGTCCGTTGCTTTGTCCCCATACATCGACCGCAGTCACAACTCCGGCCAGTACAACAACCATCCCGAATACAATTCCCTTGCCAAGACGCGTCTTATTCACGGTATCTCTCCCCGCTCGAAGGCTTGTGAACGTTGCTGGTTTAGCCCCGAACTGGTCCCAACTTGCCGCCGAATCCCGAATACCGCAATGCAACCTCAATCATTCATCGATGAAAACTCCCTCATTTCCTCCTGCGCCGCACATCATCCACTAATAATCTGATGACAAAAGACTTAGTCATCCGTCCAAGGGAACAAGTGCCCCGGTTGCAACGTATGAATCATCAGGAGTGTGAAACTGAAACGGGTATCACCGGACACAAATGATCAGCAATCCTTTTCCAGGACGTCCCTCCGATCGCGCGCGCTTCGGTCCCTTCGAAATCGACCTGCACACTCGTGAACTGTGGAAGTTCGGGACGCGCCTGAAGTTGGTCGGCCAGCCTTTTGAAATACTGACTGTTTTGTTAAGCCGTCCCGGAGAGCTCGTCACCCGCGAAGAACTGCGCGACCGCCTGTGGCCCTCGGATACATTCGTCGACTTTAACCACGGCCTCAACGCCGCCGTAAACAAATTGCGCGACGCCCTGAGCGATTCTGCCGACGAGCCACGGTATATCGAGACTCTCCCCCGCCGCGGCTATAGGTTCATTGCTGTCGTTGATTGGCTCCCTGTAAGTGCGTCGGGACCGCGCCCTGTTCGCTCCGCCCGATCTACCGATTCCCGCAGCGGTCGCAGTGCAGACTCCACAGCCCGCGCTGGCGGCCGCAGACATTCGCCCGCATCGAAGCTTCCTTCCTCGACACGTGATGGGCGCAGCCGTCCTTTTCACATTGCTGGCCGGTGCGGCGCTCATCTTGAGAACGGTTTCGAGCCACGGAGCCGGATCCTCCATGCGTTCGTCGGCAGAACACACGCGTCCGTTGATCTCGATTTCCGACACGTCCACTCCGGCGTTTTCGCCCGATGGAAACTCTGTAGCATTTTTTCGCCGGGGCCCGAAAGCGCAAGAGTCCGGCATTTTCGTGAGCGCGGTCGGCAGCAATCGACTGGTGCAGCTCACCCACGATGACCGTGATTGTTGCCCAGTGTGGTCACCCGACGGCCACTCGATCGCCTTCACCCGATCGGTGAACCAGGATTATTCGATTTACGTCATTCCCTCCGATGGGGAGGAGAAACGCAAGGCGGGGAAGACTTTCGCGGCTCAATCCGCCGCGTTCACTCTGGCTTCAAACGCCTCCGCTGAGCGAAAGGTCGATACCGGCGGCGCGACGCTCACTCGCGGAGAGATCGCCTGGTCGCCCGACGGCAATTCCATCGCTTTCGCCGGCGTATCTGGAATTTATTTGGTCACGCTCCAGAACTGCAGCGTACTCCGGCTCACGACTCCACCACCCGCAGCCCAGGATTGGGGACCAGCATTCTCGCCCGATGGTCAGCGCGTCATGTTCGTGCGCACACTCCAGATCGGAGTGCCCGACGAAATCTGGTCTGCGCCTGCGTCCGGCGGCGTAGGCACTCGCATTCTTTCCGAGCGCGGAAGAATCTCCAGCCCGCCACAATGGTCTTACGACGGACGCTCTATCATCTTTTCCTCGAACCGCACAGGTCATCCCGCGCTTTGGAGAGTCTCGCTTGACGCGCCGGATGCACCGGTACAGATCAGCGAGGCCGGTTCGCCGGCGTGGGATCCTGCTGTCTCGCGCCGCGGATACCGTCTGGCCTACGAGCGCCTGCTGCGCAGCCTCAGTATCTGGCAGATGGATCTCTCTGACTCCAGCGACAAGCGGCCTTACCTGATCGTGTCCTCTACCAGCGACACAGATCAGGGTCCCGGCCCGCAGTTCTCTCCTGACGGCCGGCGGCTCGCCTACATGTCGGATCGTTCCGGTACGATGGAAATCTGGGTCAGTAACCGCGACGGTAGCGACGCGTTTCAGCTAAGTGCAGTCGGCGGAGCCGGAACGCCGCGCTGGTCGCCTGACAGCCAGTCGGTTGCCTTCGATGCTACGACCACCAACGGCAGCAAGATCGTCACCATGAACCTGCACGGTGGCGCCCCGCAGATACTCACCCAGGACTCGTACCACAGCGTCTGCCCCAGTTGGTCGCATGACGGCAAATGGATTTACTTCGCGTCGACCCGCAGCGGCGATTTTCAGGTCTGGAAGATCCCCGCCGCTGGCGGCCAACCCATCCAGATCACCCGCAATGGTGGACATGCTCCCTTGGAATCTCTCGATGGTAAATTCCTCTTCTACGCCAAGAATTCGGCGGCCGAGCCTGAAATCTGGCGTGTCCCGGTCGACGGTGGAGAAGAAATTCCGCTGCCCCTGGTGCGTCCAGGCACATGGGCAAGCTGGCAGGTTGTAACCGGAGGAATTCTTTTCGTAGGCCCTTCGCTAGGCCACCAGGCAGTCCTGAGCTTCTGGGATGCAGCCAAAGACCGTACGGCAGCCATAGTCGTCCTGGATCGAGTTCCCTTCTGGCTGGGAGCTACACCCGATGGCCAAACCATAGCCTTCGACCAGCCCGGCCGCGAACAAGACCAAGCCATGCTGGTAGAAAACTTCCACTAAGCTTTAGGCAAGACGACCATGTAGGGACGGCGCCTTCGCCCGTCCAGCGGTCCAGATGCTCATGTGGGAACAGCCGCCGTCGGATGTCCACCGGTCCGGGTGTATCAGACCGCAGCCGTGCCGGAAAAACAAGCTCAGTATCCATTCGAGTCCAACCCCACGCGATTTTGCTAAACTGCTCCCGCATGCCGCGCAAAGAACTCCCCCAAGTCCTGGTAATCGGCTCCGGCGCCAGCGGCGGATGGGTCGCCAAAGAATTAACCGAGCGCGGCCTCACAGTAGTCATGCTCGAAGCTGGCCCGCCGCGAGTCCCCACTCGCGATTTCACCGAACACATCTGGCCCTATCAACTGAAATTTCGCGGCTTCGGAGATCAGCAGCGCCTGCTGCAAAATCAGCCGGTCCAGCGCCTCTGCTACGCCTGCGACGAATACAGCCACCAATTCTTCGTCAACGATCTTGAACATCCATACACGTTCCCCGCAGACAAACCCTTCATGTGGATTCGCGGCCGCCAGGTCGGCGGCAAAACGTTCTGCTGGGCCCGCGAAAGTTATCGCTACAGCGACAACGAATTCAAAGCCGCCACGCGCGACGGATACGGCGAAGACTGGCCTATCAGCTACAAAGAACTCGAGCCGTACTACGATCGCGTAGAGAGCTACATCGGCGTGAGCGGATCGCGCGAAGGCCTGCCGCAACTGCCCGACGGACAATTCCTGCCGCCGATGAATCTTTCCTGCGGCTCGCTGCAAGCCAAAGAAGTCATCCAGCAGAAATTCGGCTGGCGCCTCATTGCCGATCGCGTAGCCAACCTGACCGTCCCGCATCGCGGACGCCCCGCCTGCCACTACTGCGATCAATGCCAGCGCGGCTGTTTCACCGCATCGTATTTCAACAGTCCATCCGTCACGCTGCCCGCCGCCGCTCGCACTGGGAAATTCACGCTGGTGAGCGATGCCATCGTCAGCGACCTGATCACCGATCCCAGCGGCCGCGCCAAGGGCGTCCACTACATCGACCGTGCCACGCGCCACCATCGCGAAATCTACGCGCAGGCTGTCGTCGTCGCTGCGGGCGCGCTCGAATCCACACGCATTCTGCTGAATTCACCATCACCCGCGCATCCGCATGGAGTCGGCAACTCCAACGGTGTGCTCGGCCGCTACCTGATGGACCACTTCACCGTCGAAGGCGCCGGCGGTGGAATGCCAGCGCTGACGTCTTCCAAGCGCGAGACAACCGGTCGGCCCTGCGGATTCCTGATCCCGAAATACGTCAACGCTGCCGGAGCCACGCAGAAAGATCGCAACTCAAGATTCCTCCGCGGATATCGCTTCGACGGCGACGGCAGCCAGGAACTCTACGGCCACGCCTTCCTCAGCTCCGAGTTCGGCGATTCATGGCGTAAGCGCGTACGCGAAGAGATTCCCTACTACTTTGCGATCGAAGCCCAAGGCGAGTGCCTGCCCAGCCGCGATAACTTCGTGCGCCTCGACCCCAAGAAAAAAGACGCCTGGGGAATCCCCGTGCTGCACATTAACGCCGCTTACGGAGAGAACGAAAAAGCAATGGCCTCCGCCATGCGCGCCGACATTGCCGCGATTCTCGACGCGATGAAACTCACCGACCCAACTCCGCCGAGTGCCGACATCAGCGTCTTCGGCAAGAACATTCACGAATGCGGCACCGCCCGCATGGGCTCCGACCCGGCAAAAAGCGTGGTTGACGCCAACTGCAAAGTGCACGATGCCCCCAACGTATTCGTAACCGACGGCGCCGTGTTCACCACGCAAGGTTGCTACGAGCCCACGCTAACCATCATGGCAATCTCCGCGCGAGCCGGAGAGCATATCGCGCAAGCGTTCCGCCGAGGTGAACTGTGAGCGACGATCAGAATCCGACGCGACAACAAGAATCCGCCGACGACCTGACCCGCCGCCAATGGATCCTCCGCCTGGGCGAACTGGTAGCTCTAGCCGGCGTGAGCGGACTAGTCCCCGAATCCGCGTCGGCCCTACTGCAAGCTGCACAAGACGCGGCCGCCGCACTTCCGCCCGGACTCTACGACGCATCACAAGAACATCTAGTCCACGCGCTCAGCAGCGCCGGCAAGAAGTGGTCTCCACCGCCTGGCAGCGAAACCGACTATGTTCAACCCAGCGCGCTTCCCTTTCAGCCGCAATTCTTTTCGCCGGAGGAATTCAGAGTCGTCACGAGGTTCGTAGAAATCCTGCTGGGCAAAGTAGATCCCGCAGCTCTGTCGCAAGCCACGCCGTGGTTCGACCTCTGGCTGCACTCTGCCGCCGGAGTCCGCGCCGCCGCGCAGCATCTCGATCCGCTGCACCGCATCCTCGCCGTCGCGGTCAACGGAGAACAATCCGTGCGCGACCTCGAAACCGCCGACCCGCAATCCACAGCCCGCGCCGGACTCAAAGCCCTTCACGAGATCTCACTCCAAACTCATGGCCAGGATTTCCTGCAACTAACCGAACCTCAACAGATCGCCCTGCTAACGTCCGCTGGAAAAGACAGCACCGACAACCAACCCGCCAATCCGCTCAGAAAGTTCTTCGAACTCACCCGCGCCGAATCCATCCGCAGCTACTACACCAGCGCCGCCGGCCTCGAAGAACTCGACTACAAAGGCAACGCCTACTACACCGAAAGCCCCGGCTGCGACTCAAAGTCCTAGACGCACCGACCTTCTGAAAAGACAAAAGGCGCGGGCTCGGGAGCCTGCGCCTTTGTTTTCACTCTCTATATCCAGTATACCAATTCCGCCAGGGTCAACTGGACATTTCTAAAAGTTTATTTGTGTCGTGGATTCAGTTAGTTAAGATGAGTTGCTCAAGTTTTGCCTCTTGACACAACTTCCCCGCCTTGGCGTGGGCAAGCCGCAGCCTTCCCGCCGCGTTTTCACATCCGGGTTACGCTTTCTTGCGTTTCTTCGGGGCCGTCTTTCTGGCAGCGCGTGGCTTCTTCCGCGCTACGGGGGCAGGTTTTCTTTTTTGTTTCTTTCTCGCTGCAGCTTTGATGGGAGCGACCACTTCCATCCTGGACTTTTTCGCTGTGCGATGATGGCCGTGCTGCAGTGGCTGGATGCGGGCAGCTTCTTCCTGAGTTCGCAATTGATTGTCGCTGGCCTTTTCGCGCTCTTCCTCTAGATATTCTGCAATCGTTTGAGTTGACATGGCTGCGAGTGTGGCAGAAGCGATCTCTACGAATCTGTCCTGTTTTAACCACTCGGGGACAATTCGGAGGCGCGAAGCGGGCCTGCCTGACGAGGTAATCAGGTCTTTCCTGTACGGGCGGGATTTCCCACCGCTTGCAAGCAACCAACAACGTAACCCGCGAAACCAAGTTCTGCACGCTTGTCGTTGAGTTCGGAGGGTCAGGCGGTGCTGAGGCATATATCATGGTCGATCAATTGATCCTGTCGAATCTTGCGGAGATGGCGGCTAAAGTTGAAGCTGGATGGTTTTGGGCGCCGCTGTGTCCCGGCGTTCGTGTGCTTGTCCGGGAGGGGTGTAATTGTCACCACTCCGCCTGCCTGAAGGCGGGTACGCTTCATCGACACTTCCCGACTCCACAGGAACGCGAGGAGATGCAGGAATACGTGCGTGCTTATCAGGCACTGATAACTCAAGAGGAAATTGAGCAGACGGGCACACAGGTAGACATCGCCGAGTTGGAGCGACTACATGCCCTGGCTGATTCCCGCACAGCCCGCAGCTAGCACGATGCTAACGTAGGGGCGGACGCCCTCGTCCGCCCAAGATGCTTATGTGGGGACAGCCGCCCTCGGCTGTCCGGGCGGCCCGGAAGCATCGGGCCGCAGCCGTGTCTCGAATGCCTCCGCTATCGAGCCCCAGTCCCGAAGGGACGGCAGAAACGAACCGGGCAGGCTCTGACCGCGAAACAAAAGAAAGAACTGAAGGTCTTGGCTGCCATGTCGGACGATGAGATCGATACTTCCGACATCCCCGAACTGCCGCCCGGCGCGTGGAAGGACGCGGTGCGGGGCCGCTTCTATCGTCCCATTAAACAGGCGGTCTCTATGCGCCTCGACTCCGATGTGATTGGCTGGCTGAAGAAACAAGGCAAGGGATACCAGACCCGCGCCAACAGCATCCTGAGGCAGCGCATGCTGGATGAACTCCGCCGCGCCTGAAGCCTCCTCTACGTATATAAGTTTGTATATACATACCTCCCATTCTCTGCTACGGTGTCCTGGTGGCCGAAGCCTCCCCGCCTGATGTCGTTTTCGAGGGCAATTCTTTAAATATCATTAGAGCCTTTCCTAAGGATGTCCGAGAAAACTTCGGTGGCGATCTGCGGCGATTGCAAAACGGCGAACGGCCGCTTGATTCGGGTTCCATGGCACCGGCGCTGCCCAGCGTATTCGAGTTGCGCGATCAGGACAGAGATACTTGGTATCGAGTGCTCTACGTCAAGCTGGGCGGTGTCGTCTACGTTCTGCATTGCTTCACGAAGAAGACAAACCAGACCGCGAGGGGCGACATCGAGATTGGACGTAAGCGGTTGAGCGATTTGAAGGGCAGGCTGGCAAAGCAGAAGAAGTAAACGAATCGTTAGTATTGAAAGAGGGACCATTCGTATGGCAAGAAATCTGTTCGAGGACCTGGGCTTCTCCCCGGAAGAAGCCGCGGCGCTCAAACTCAAGACCGATCTGCACTCCAAGGTCGTGAAGTGCGCGGCCCGCTACTCACAAAAGCAACTGCAATCCATCCTGGACGAATCGCAGCCGAGAGTCAGCGATCTCCTGCGCGGCAAGATGTCGAAGTTCAGTCTGGAGATGTTGGTGATCTACGCCGAAAAGCTCGGCCTGCACACAGAAATCAAAACCAGAAAAGCCCGCTCCCGCGGCGCCGCAGCCGGACTCACCCTCGCGCGCTAGCAGTCGCGACAGCAGATGAGCTCACGGTTGAAGTGTGGGACAGCTGAAAGCGAAACACCCCAGCGCACGCGGCTGTGGTATCCACCCTTGCAAAGAACGCAAGGATGGGGCACCCTATGTGTCCTTGGTTTCGGCAAGGTCAACAGCCCGGGCCACCCGCCTCCAAGTCATCAACGGCCGTTGGTCTGCGCAAGGTTATCAGCACCGGCAAGACGTCGTCCTTCTTAATAGTTGTCCGAAAGATCCGATGCAGAAACGTCGTCTTTCCCCGGGGCCACCAAGGATCACAGCATCGTCATCTCTCCTCAGGAGGTCATCGATTGTGATTGGCTGCTGCTTGAGTCCGCGCACAATGGAACGCGTGACCCTGTCTTGAAAGGAAAATCCAGACGAGGAGTCAATAGCTTCATTCTCATCTTGACAGACCAGGATGCGCGTTGGCTGATAGATCGAATCGAAAGGCAAGGGCGCCAGCATGCCCAAACAATGCACTTTGGAGGTTTGAGCAACGGCGGTTTCTTGCAGCCCCCTAAACCAGCTAGTTAGCTCTCTACTTTCACTGTCTTGCCCAAACAGCTTCAGAAATTTCTGCAGTCCGTAATCAATGAGCTCTGGCGTGACATTGATCGGCGGAACGGAGTCGCCCATGCAGTTAGGGTAGATTCCGGGGCTAGGGCGCGTCAATGCCGAGTGCGCGTTGTTAACGAAGGGTGGGATTCCACCTCAGATGATCCCTTTGGCTTTGAGCTTGTCCATCTGTAACCGCTAAACCACCACCGAAACCTCGCCCTGCCCCTTAGCTGGCCTCACGCTGATCTCCACATCCTGCCCCAGCGCCGTAAGAAACTCCATCAGCCGCTCCACCGAAAAACTTCCTGCCCGGTTGCGCATAAGTGCCGACACGTGCGGCTGCTTGATGCCGAGAATCTTTCCGGCCTCGGTCTGCGTAATCCCGCGCTCTTTGATCAGCCGGTAAATTTGCAGCGTAAGCTTTGCTTTCAGTAACTCCTGTTCCGGATGCGGCAAACCCAAATCGGCAAATACGTTTCCGCTGCTGTTCTCCATCCGAACTCGCTTCATGGTCCCGTTTGATTTCTTCATCGCTAGTTCTGGCTCTCCCGATGCATCCGCTCCGCTTCCCTCAATCTTTGCCGCACAAGTTCCATCTCCTGCTTCGGCGTGGCTCGTCCGCGCCTGGACTTCTTCTGAAAGGCATGCAGCACGTAGACGGCATCGTTGAAACGCACCGTGTACACCGCCCGCCAGGTGCCGCCGTCGTGCCGCGCCACAACTTCCAGGACCGATCCTCCACCAAAACCCTTCAGCGGCTTGGCCGCCGGGTCAGTCTCGCCTGCCTGCGCGGCAAACAGTGCCTTTCCGACTTCGCGGCGTACAGCCTGTGGAAAGGCCCGGATATCGTTGCGGCTCGATCCCACCCACACAAGCGGTCGTACCGTTTCATTATACATAAAGACGTATATGTGTATAGTGGAATTAATCCAACGGCACCCATCGTATGCCGATTGCGGTCCGGCATCACTGATCGACGACAAAGAAAACTTCCCGAATTTCAGAACGGGAAAGCTGGTGGCTCGTACACCTGCACTGGGTGGTCCTTGTCCGTGCGAGATCCCTTCGACTTCGCTCAGGGCAGGCTCTTCGCTCCGCCTGAAAAACGGCGGCGCTCAGGATGACGCCGCAGGAATGGGACGGCATCCTTTACGCTCCGCAATGCCGCGTGGTACTCTGTAAACGTCACAAACGACAATCGATAAAGACAGGAGCACATCAGGTTAGTGCTAGCCAGAGAGCAAAAGAAATCCCTCATTGACCAGTACGGTACGCATACAACGGATACCGGAAGCCCGGAAGTTCAGATTGCGTTGTTGAGCGAGCGCATTGGGCAATTGACGGAGCACTTCAAGACGCACCAGAAAGACCACGGCTCGCGCCGCGGCCTTCTCATGCTGGTCAGCAAGCGGCGTCGCTTGCTCGACTACCTCAAGAAATACGATTCCGAGCGCTATAAGACGGTCATTTCGAAACTCGGTATCCGCAAGTAACTGCTTGGCCTGGGGCAAATCCCTTCTTCCGCGCGGCAGTATACGGAGGACGGGAAGTCAAATTCCCCGCCCTGTCGCACAGAACACGACAAGGCGTGGGGCACCCGATTGATCTCAGGCAATTTCTTGGAGTCCGTCTCCGTGGGAGACGAGCCAGCATTGAGGACCTTCCACACGTGCATCTTTTAGAGCATCCCTCCCCTACTCATCGCGGACACTCGCCGCGAGTGGGAAGGCCACGGCTTGTCGATTCCGGGCTTGTTCATCCAACCCCCGGCAAAATCGACCGATCCCGCATCAGCCGTCTCTCTACCCCTACTACAAATCCTGAAACGTTCTTAGCCAGAGGCTAGGAGCCAGAAGCTTGTCTGTCCAAAGGACTGAATTATGAAACCCGAACCAACCAGCATTACCGTAGACCTCGCCGGCGGCAAAACACTTTCATTCGAAACTGGAAAACTCGCCAAGCAGGCGGGTGGAGCAGCCGTCGTCCGCATCGGCGACAACGTTGTTCTCGCCACTGCCACCGCCAACCCCGATCCGCGTGAAGGCATCGATTTCTTCCCTCTCACCGTTGACTACCGCGAATACACGTACGCTGGCGGACGCATCCCCGGCGGATTTATCAAACGCGAAGGCCGCATGAGCGAGCGCGAAGTGCTCACCAGCCGCCAGATCGATCGCCCGGTGCGTCCGATGTTTGAAGAGGGATTCAAGTGCGAGACTCAGGTCATCGCGTTTGTGCTCTCGGCCGACAGCGACAATGATCCCGACGTTTCGGGCATTAACGCTGCATCGTGCGCGCTGACGCTCTCCGATATTCCGTTCCTTGGCCCGATCGGCGCGATTCGCGTTGGCCTGGTCAACGGACAGTTCATCGTGAATCCGACGTACGACGAGATGCGCGAGAGCCTGCTGAACATCATGGTTGTCGGCACCGCCGAAGCCATCGTGATGATCGAGTCCGGCGCGAAAGAAGTGAAAGAAGAAACCGTTGTCGACGCAATCGAGTTCGGACATACCGAAGTAAAAAAGATTTGTGCGGCCATTAACGAGCTGCGATCGAAGGCGGGCAAGGCGAAGCGCAAAGTCGAGCCCCCGGTATTCGATGATGCGTACTACAACGACCTGAAGAAGAAAGTCGGAGCGCAGGTGAGTGACGCTCTCGACACGAAGAAACATCCCAAGGCGGAAAGCTACGCGCTGGTCAAGGACATCAAGAAGAAACTCCAGGCGGAGATTCCGGAAGACGACAAGAAAGCGCTGGAAAAACTCAAGCAGTATTACGAGACCCTGCGCGAGCGCATCTTCCGCGAGGAAGTGTTGGAGAAGAAGCGGCGTCCGGATGCGCGGGCGTTCGACGAAGTCCGCGACATCTGGATCGAAGCCGGCATCCTGCCGAGAACCCACGGCAGCGCCGTCTTCACCCGCGGGGAAACCCAAGCCCTGGTCACGACGACTCTAGGCACCAGCGATGACATGCAGCGCCTGGAAGGTTTCGAAGGCGAACACAAAAAGCGCTTCATGCTCCACTACAACTTTCCTCCGTTTTCGGTTGGTGAGGTTGGATTTATGCGCGGGGCCGGACGACGCGAGATTGGACATGGGGCTTTAGCCGAGCGCGCCATTTCGGCTGTGTTGCCTGCGGAAGATAAGTGGCCTTACGCGATGCGCGTGGTTTCGGACATTCTCGAGTCGAACGGATCATCGTCGATGGCAACCGTTTGCGGCGCGTCGTTGTCGCTGATGGATGCGGGCGTTCCGTTGAAGGCTCCGGTGGCCGGAGTTGCCATGGGGTTGGTCAAGGAAGGCGATGCGTATGCCATCCTGACCGACATTGCGGGCGCGGAAGATCACTACGGCGACATGGATTTCAAAGTTGCCGGAACGAAAGATGGCATCACCGCACTGCAGATGGATATTAAAGTTGCGGGCATCACTTCGCAGATCATGCGCGAAGCGTTGGCGCAGGCACAGCGTGGACGGATGCACATCCTCGGCAAGATGGACGAGATCATCACCAGCGGACGCGAGAAGATTTCGGATTACGCGCCGCGGTTTTACACGGTGCAGATCCCGGTCGACAAGATTCGGGACTTGATCGGGCCGGGCGGAAAGATGATTCGTTCCATCGTCGAGCAGACTGGAGTGAAGATCGATGTAGAAGACTCTGGGCTGGTCAAGGTGGCGTCGAGCGATCAGACTTCGGCGGCGAAAGCGCTGCAGATGATTGGCGACATCACCGCTACGGCCGAGGTGGGAAAAACTTATCTCGGAAAAGTCACGCGGCTGGCGGATTTCGGCGCGTTCGTCGAGATTCTGCCGGGGACGGATGGATTGCTACATATCAGCGAAGTCGCTGAGCATCGCATTGCCGATGTGCGCGATGAGTTAAAAGAAGGCGATCAGGTGCTGGTGAAAGTACTGGCGGTCGAAGGCAACCGCATCCGGCTGTCGCGCAAGGCGATTCTGAAGGAGCAGCGCGCGAAGATGGGCGGCGCGCCACCGGTCGACGGGGAAGGCGGAGTGCAGGCTGTTGAGGGCGAGCACGCGCCGGCTCCGACCGGTACCGTTGTCATCGAAGGTGGCGGAGATTTTCCAGACGAGGCGGAAGGCGAGCCAAACTTTAATCGCGAAGGCGGAAGTCATCCTCGTCCGCCAAGCAGCGATCGCGGTCCGGACCGCGGGGGAGATCGTGGACGCGGCGGGCGGCCTGGAGGTGGCGGAGGCGGGCGTGGACGCGGACGCGGTGGACGTCCTGGTGGTGGCGGTGGAGGACGGCACGGCGGTGGCGGTGGAGGAGGAAGACACTAAAACTTTTGCACGGATTTTCACGGATAAACTTATAACCTAACCTAAAGAACGCTGCGACCTACGTCGCGGCGTTTTTGTTTTCTAACATCTGGTGTGGCTTCGGTTGCATCTACCAAAGCAAGTGCTGATCGACTGTTGCGATAGGAGGACCTATGGATGATGTGATCCTGAAGCAGTTTGAGCATGCCGATGAGGTACGAACGTTTGAAAAGGGCAAGTTTGAACTATTGCACCTCGGCGGGATGACCGTTGGACGCGCGACCTATCAGCCGGGATGGAAGTGGTCCCTGCACGTGGGCAAGGCTGCGGGCTTGAAGAGCTGCATGGTGGAGCACGTCGGGCTGGTCGTGTCGGGACGGGCTACCGCCGCTATGGACGACGGCCGTGTTATCGAGATGAAAGCTGGCGATGTTTTCTATATTGCTCCGGGACACGACAGCTGGGTGGTGGGAGACGAGCCTTATGTCTCGCTGCACTTCCTGGGCGCGGCGGACTACGCGGTGCAGAAAAAGTAAGGAGTCGTCGAATACTTCTCGTGGCGCAGTCCGCCAAATCAAGAGCTTCTGACCGCTAAGGTCGCCCAGAAGGACGGCCAAGGGCGTTAAGAAAACCTTGTCCATCTTAGCTCTCGGGCAAAAGCTCTGAACCGCCGAGGACGCTGAGACATTGCGCGGAGTTCGCGGAGAACATCGGGGGAATCGAGATATCCCGCGGCGAACTGAGATAATTGTCGAAGGACTCAAAAACCTATCCTTCGGTGACTCACAATGACGGTCAGAGTCCCCACCCTGTCGCTGAAGGACGCGACAAGGGTGGGGCACCCGCGCGAGCTACTGCTTTACGCGTTCCGCTATGGTTACGATCCAGCCTTCGGGATCTTCAAAGGCGAATTCGCGCATGCCGTAGAACTGGGTCTTCAATGGCATCACTACTTTCGCTTTGCTCTTCTGAATTACGGCCAGGATTTCTTCGATCCCCTCGACTTCGATGAACAGGGTTAGCGCGCCGCCGATTGGCTTGGCGCCAAGCGGTGGATAGTCTTCGGCAACGGCTTTCTGATCGTTGAAGAAAATCTCAACACTACCGTTCGTAATTCCGGCAAACACATAGGGGGCTTGATCCGGAACAGTCATAAGGACTTGAAATCCGAGAGTGCTGCGGTAGAAGTCGACATTGGCGGCGACGTCGCGGACCACGAGATTGGGCGTGAGCTTATTGAATTTCATGGTGATTCTCCTGTATGGGTTGAGGTGTACGTCGCCCGGAATTACTACGGAGGCGCGACGCACACGCAGACTGTGCGATCGCAACGCCTCCCGGCGACCCTTGCGAGTGAGTCGTCAGTAAGGCCTCCTCATTGTCGGTGGCGCTTTGCAGAAAAGCGCGCGGGGCCTGCGAGGTACGGCAAAATAATACCACGGGCCGTCAAGACAGCCCGCGCGCTCGGTGAAGCTTATTGCGGCAGGCCGCTGCCGGAAATCTGCACGCGCAGTTGAACCGACCCGATCGACTTCCCCTCATGGTCAGCCTTCCAAACCAGAGTCTGCCATCCACCTTTCTGGAGATTCGGGGGAGTTAGCGTGAGTTGAATGGGAAAGGAATCGTGCGGGTCGACTTCGAAAGAAGTGGCCTCGGGTTTCTGACGCCACCCGTCGGGGAGCGCCGGATGGAGAGTGATATGAGCCGGCGAGCCGGTATCGTTGCGGATCAGCAACGGCACCCACAGGGTGTCACCTACCGTGACTTGCGCTTCTGGTGCGTAGAGGTCAGCGAGGTGCTCGATGTTATGGGCACGCCAGAATTGCTTGTAGAAAGCCCACGGACCGCCGAGTTCGATGGTGATTCCCGGGATTGGCGGTTCATAGCCTCGGGAGCGTGCATATGGAATCAGTGACGATGTGATCCCTTCGAAAACGTCTCCTGTGCGGGTGCCACCGACGAGTGACTTGCCCAGAATGAGTGTGAGTGGCATTTCCGAAGATTCTTTGATCTGCGCGTCGGTGAGGTCGAGTTGCGTTTTGTAAATGCGCCAGGCATCGGCCTCGATTTGCGCATACGAAACTTTTCGGGACGGCGAAATGTCGCTGGTCGGAAATTCGGGGCCCGATCCCTTCAGGAATTCGAAGTGCGTAGCGTCAGTGAAGTAGTAGAGTTTTTTGGGCTGCCAGGGGCGAAGTCCCTCGCCGTAGTTGCCGTAGGTTTGCGGCTTGCGCGCGAATTCAATTTGCTCGGGAAAGGCTAACGGATTCGCCGCGAGGTCAAACGCCTCGGTCGCTATCACGGCGGAGGCCTGATGGTCGTCGTGATTCTCGCCCACGACATAGTCGGGAAGCCAAGTGAAGATCACCTCAGGGCGTGTCAGGCGGATGAGGCGGACGACGCTCTCCAGGGTCTGGCCGTGTCCCCAGGTTTCGAGCGAGTGCAGCACATCCTCGTCGGGTGTGTCGTACCCGCGCAGGAACCAGACATTGGTGATGCCGAATGAGGCGAGCGAATGGCGAGCCTCCATTTCGCGGATGTCGGCCAGGGCGGCGGCCTGCTCTTGACCGACGGCGTTGCCGCCGGAATTGCCACGCGTACCATAGACCACAGCGACGCGTTTGTGTTGCTGCTCGATCACTTTGGCGAGGTAAGCGCCAACTGCAGTGTCATCGTCAGGATGGGCGATCACGAGCAGGATGTCAGCTTTATAGCGCTCATCGGGCGGTTGAATTGTTGCGGGTGTGGATTGGGATCGCAGGAGTGACGTGGAGAGAATGAGCGTGAACAGTGTAGCGAAGAGTCTCATGGATTTTTGATATCGGTGTTCCGGCTCTACGGCTGGAGCCTCGATCGTTCTATGAAGCTTTACCGCAGGACTGACGCGATGCTTTTCCCAACCCGGTGAGTCTTCGTCCCGCAACCGGTGACAAATTCGCTCTAGGCTTCATCTTGTTCTTTTAGCTTTGCGATTACGCCGAAGTCTTCCAGAGTCGTTGTATCGCCTTTTACCTCGCCGCTGCTGGCCAGTTCGCGCAACAGGCGGCGCATGATTTTTCCACTGCGCGTTTTTGGCAGCGTATCGGTGAAGCGGATGTCGTCGGGCTTGGCCAATGCTCCGATTTCTTTTGCGACCCACTTGCGGAGTTCGTCTTTCAGTTCCGGCGTGGGCTTTCGTCCCTGTTCCAGCGTAACGAACGCCGAGATAGCCTGGCCTTTCAAATCGTCGGGACGGCCGACCACGGCGGCTTCCGCCACGGCTTCGTGCGCAACCAGAGCGGACTCGACTTCCATAGTGCTCAAGCGATGGCCGCTGACGTTGAGGACGTCGTCGACGCGGCCCATGATCCAGAAATATCCATCTTTGTCTTTGCGCGCGCCGTCACCGGTGAAATACATGCCGGGAATCTGCGACCAGTAGTTCTTCACGTAGCGATCCGGGTCCCCGTAAACGGTGCGCAGCATACCGGGCCAGGGCCGCTTGATTACGAGAAATCCTCCCGAACCTTGGGGGACGGACTTTCCGTCCATGGTGACGACATCTGCAACTACGCCGGGAAACGGGAGTGTGGCAGAGCCAGGTTTCGCGGCGATTGCGCCGGGAAGCGGCGTGAGCATGATGTGTCCGGTTTCGGTTTGCCACCAGGTGTCAACAACGGGGCAGCGATTGCCGCCGATGGTAGCGCGATACCACATCCAGGCCTCGGGATTGATGGGCTCGCCGACGGTGCCGAGCAGACGAAGGCTGCTCATGTCGTGTTTATTGGGCCACTCATCACCCCACTTGTTGAAGGTGCGGATGGCGGTGGGCGCGGTATAGAAAATGTTTACTCTGTGGCGCTCGATGATCGACCAAAAGCGGTCGGGCTCGGGAAAATTCGGAGCGCCTTCATACATCAGAGTGGTTGCGCCGTTTTGCAGCGGGCCGTAGACGATGTAGCTGTGGCCCGTGACCCATCCAATGTCGGCGGTGCACCAGTATGTGTCTTCGTCTTTCAGATCGAAGACCCACTTGGTGGTGAGGTAGGTGCCGACAGAATATCCGCCGGTGGTGTGAACGACGCCTTTGGGTTTGCCAGTGGTGCCAGAAGTGTAGAGGATGTAGAGAGGGTGCTCGGCGTCCAGTGGCTCTGCGGGGCAGACGTCGGACGCTTTCTCCATCAGATCGTGCCACCAGTGGTCGCGGCCTTGTTGCATGTTGATCGAGGTTCCGGTGCGCTTGTAGACGACGACTTGCTTCACGGTCGGACAGGACTTCAGCGCTTCTTCGACTGCGGGAAAAAGTTTGACTTCGGCGCCGCGGCGATAGGAGCCGTCCTGGGTGATGACGGCGGAGGCTTGTGAATCGTGGATGCGGTCGATGAGGGCGTTCGAGGAAAATCCGCCGAAGACGATTGTGTGCGGGGCGCCGATGCGGGCACACGCCAGCATCGCAATGGGCAACTCGGGAGTCATGCCCATGTAGATGGCTACACGGTCATTTTTCTTCACTCCAAGGCCCTTCAGCACGTTGGCGAACTTCTGCACTTCAGCGTGGAGTTGCTGGTAGGTCAGTGTGCGAATCTCGCCCGGCTCGCTCTCCCAGATAATGGCAGCTTTATTTTTACGCCAGGTGGCGACGTGGCGGTCGAGGCAGTTGTAGGACAGGTTGATCTCGCCTCCGACAAACCACTTCGCCCACGGGCAATTCCATTCAAGAACTTTGTCCCACTTCTTGAACCAGTACAGTTCGCTCGCGATGCGTGACCAGAATTTGTCGGGTTCGTCGATCGACTCCTTATAAAGGCGCTCGTATTCTTTGAGGCTCTTGATCTGCGCCTGCTGGGCGAACTCCGGCGGCGGCTCAAACTTGCGCTGCTCCTGCAGGATGGAATCGATATTGGTGGCTTGCATATCGACAACCGATTTATCGGGCATGAGAACCTCAGCTTGGAGGATTTTTCCTGGGCGGCCTGCCTTGGCCGCGCGAAATTCGGAACTCCATTCTACACAGGGAGCGGTGGAAGCGGAGAGGCTGCTCTGGAGCTTTAAGCTCCGATGCGCTTTCATTCAAGGTCGAGGAAACGGGCGCGCGTCTCTGTGCTCGGAAGCGGACAGGTATCGTAGCGCCCAAATATGCGATAGCGCCGGCGGGCTACGATGCGGTACTTCCAGTCGCGGACACTCTGCGGCAGTAACTGGAAGACGAATGCGCAGGCGCGCCAGACTAGTCCGAGGTGTTGAAGGACGAAGATAACGGCGTCTGAACGTGCGAGAAGCGATTCATCAGGCTCGTTGCAGTTGAGAACGATGTAGACCGTATCCAGGTCGGCGGCGTTGACTGCGTGGCGGGAGAGAATGACGGTCGCGAGCGCGCTTTGGAGCGATGCGAACCGAAAAACCTCGTCACGGTCGCGCCGCAGAATGAACTGAATCAGCCGATTGCAGAGCCCGCAGACACCGTCGTAGAGCAAGATCGGATTTGCCATGGGGCGGTAGCAGCGGAAAGCTTGGATTCTCCTGGAATGAAAAAACTGCGGCACAATGCGGTGCGGCGGCTGCCACTTTCGGTGAAAGCGGCCGCTGAAGATGGAGTCTACCTGAATCGTCCTGGCAGGCGTAAGTCTGTTCAGCTTCCGACATTTTGTTTCGCGGTCAGGAAATCCCGTCGAGCTTTGCTCGGCGGGACAGCCGAGAGCAGCTGTCTGCTCATGAATACCGCAGGAGGGCGAGGATATTACTTCTTCCTCGCCTTCGCCTCTTCCAGGATACGGAATAGCAGCAGCCAGCGTTTCACGTTGGTGGTGATGAGGAAATTTTCTTTTACGTGTTCGCGCCCGCTGGCGCCGATGCGCTGGGCGAACTCCGGATGCGTCAATAGATAACGGATCTGGAAAGCGCATCCTTCTACCGAATGCACTAGCACGCCAGTGAGCTTGTGGATGATCTGGTTGGGAATGCCTCCGACCGCGCCGCCGATTGTAGGCTTCCCTTTCCACAACGCTTCCGTAACGGTGAGGCCGAAACCTTCTTTCAGCGATTTTTGGATGACGATGGTCGAGGCCCGTTGGATGGCGTTGATTTCGAGTGCGCACCATGGCGGCAGGTCGAGAATGATAATGTCCGGGTCGTCGTCCGCGGCGTCTTTGACTTCCTGCAACACGGCTGCGCCTTCGGGGTCGTCACTGGCGCCGCCGCCGGCCAGCACGAGCTGGCAGTCGACATACTTCTTGGCCAGTTTGTAGGCCTGCACTACGCCAACAGGATCCTTGAGCCGGTCGAAGCGCGATACCTGGGTCACGATGGGACGCGAGCGGTCGATGCGGAACTCGTCACACACCTTCTGGATTACAGATTCAGGCAGTTCTTTGTTTTTTTCCGACAGCGGGTCAATGCACGGGTAAAACAGATATTGCGGTATAGGCAACTGTCGCGCGAACGATTGCGACGAGAAGATGGCGGCGTCGAACTGCTCGACGAACGGACGCAGAAACTCCCATACGCGCGCGTCCGGATTCGACAAGTCGATGTGACAGCGCCAAACCCAGCTTGCGGAGCTTTTCTCTTTTGAGCGGATCAGTCCGACTGGTTGCGGGTCGTGGATAACGACGAGTTCCTCGTCGAAGTGCATCCGTTGCCGGTTTTGTTCGTTATATGTCAGGAAGATTTCCTGGGCCGCCTTGGTCAGGTCATACTTGGCTCCGTGCAGCGCATTGTGAAATGCTTTCGTGATTTCAAAGAAATCGTTCCCGCCAGTAATGACGTCCCAGTGCGCTGGCACGTCGAGTTCGGAGAGGAGTGGCACGAGGCGATTCAGCATTTCGGCCACGCCGCCGCCCACGGCTGTCGAGTTCACCATCTTCATGGTCTTGCCCTTGAGATCGCGCGCCAGGAAGCGCAAGGCGTCGACCTGTGCCTGCCCGATGATGCTGCGGTAGTCGTCAAGATGAGGCGGGGGAGGCGGTGCGGGAGGCGTCAGCACGCTGGCCGGAAGCGGCCGATCGTTATTGTGATTTGGCCGGCCCTCTTTTCGCCGATCTTCATTGCCCGGAACTGCGCCACTCGTCGACTTGCGCCGCTCGGGGCGCGGCTCCGCGGCGATATCTTGCTTCTGGGCAGGAGCTGAGTTGTCGGCTGGGGAATCTGCAGCCGTAACGGCGCTGGAATCGTGATTGTCTTTCGAACTCATTCGTCTTTCCTATTCTCGAGCCTGTTCTAATTCAAAACCTGTTCCACGCTGCGCTCAATCTGCTGGCGCACGCCTTCCATCGTGTTGGTATAGATGTCGATACGTTCGATGGAATCCGCGGTACCCGCGAGATCCAGTTCCTCCTCGAGCCATTGCGAAAAATCATTCGACATCAAGTGCAGCCGCAGCCGCGCCTCGATGAAGTGATGGTGGATGGAATGTACGCTTACATGTTTCAGACCCTCCAGAAATGCCGGGAGCGAATCGGCAACAAAGGCCGTGGGTAGGACTACGATGTCTGACGCGCAAAAATAAAACGGTTCGCGGCCGGCGTGCGCGGCGGTCCGTGGATTCTGCGCCAGGAATTCGTCGAGAATCTGGACCATACGCTGTCGTAGACCCGAGATGCTTGTATATTCCCGCACGTCGACGCTGGCCAGCTGTTCGGCCAAGGCGGGCTCGTTGCACGACGAAACGCTCCATTGGGCAAAGTCATTGGAGAAACCCTGCCGGATGAAGTGATGCTCCTGCAGCGTGCGGAAGGTGTGCTGAAAGATAGAGTCTTCAGGACAGGTGCGCAGAGCCTCCAATAGTTCCCCGAGGGTCGCGGCGCGTTGCCTTCCGATACGGAGCAGATTCTCTGACGTATTAAAGTAGAAAGGTTTCGCCGGTTTGCGGACGATCAGTTTGTCTCGACCTGGCATCAGGTTGTCTCCGTGTCTCAATCGTGTTCCATTTGATCGCGTTCGTTGCTGCGAATTCTTGTCGCGCTAACCCGTCGTCTCGTCTCTCCAGAATCTTGCCCGCCCGATGAAGACTATCCTGCCGATGCGCGAGCCCGAAAGCGTTGATCTCCTACTTCGGCGCTTTCCAACCGCACTTCGCAGAGATCGCCAATCAGGCTGCCGGCCCAGCGATAGACGTTATGTTCGCGCACCTGTTTTCGCATGCGCTGCATGCGCATCTGCTTTTCCTCCGGCTGCATTTCGAGCGCGGCGCGAATCGCCTCCGCGGTCTGGTCGATGTCATAAGGGTTGACTTGCAACGCGTCGCGCAGTTCGCGAGCCGCGCCGGTGAAGCAACTCAGAATCAGGACACCGCGTTCGTCCCGACGGGTGGCGATAAATTCTTTCGCAACCAGATTCATGCCGTCGTGCAGAGCTGTCACCAGACATAAGTCGGCGGAACGGTAGTAGGGCGCGATTTCCTTATGGCTGTGCTGCCGGTTCAGCAGCACAATTGGTTTCCAACGGTCGCTCTGGAATCGCCAATTGATGCGGTCGGCTTCGGCCTCGATCTCAGCCTGCAGATCATGGTAGCGCTTGATGTGGGTACGGCTGGGCGCGCCAATCTGCACAAAGGTGAAAACGCCCTGGTACGCGGGATATTTTTCCAGAAATCGCTCGATAGCGAGAAAGCGCTCAAGAATGCCCTTCGTATAGTCCAGGCGGTCGACCCCAACGCCCATGTAGGCGGCTTCGACTCCCAGGGACTTAAGCAGCGAAGCGCGCTCCTCGTAGGCCGACTCGGGCCGCGGTTCGTCCGGCCCGTCGTTGAACTCGACGCTGATGGGGAACGGGCGCACGGTGCTCTGATGATCCAGCCGTTGCACCGAAAAGTGCTCCCAGTCGATGCGCGATTCCACGGTGCGGTCCACGGTCTGAAGAAAGTTTGTGCAGTGCGCCTGGATGTGAAATCCGAGGAGATCCGCGCCCAGCAGGCCATCGACCAGCTCACGCTGCCAGGGACAAATGGCGAATGCCTCCGGATTTGGCCAGGGGATGTGCCAGAAGATGGCAACGCGAGCATCGGGCCGGACCTGTTTGATCATTCGAGGAAGGAGTGCAAAGTGGTAGTCTTGCACCAGTACCACAGGACTGCTGATGTTCTCCATCTCTTCAAGCAGGGCATCGGCAAACTTGCGATTTACTTCCTGATAATGCTGCCAGTCGCTGGCGCGGAAAATCGGCCGCGTATGGGCGATATGGCAGAGCGGCCATAGCCCCTCGTTGGCGAATCCGTAATAGTAGCCCTCTTCTTCTTCCTTGCTCAACCAGATGCGGCGCAGCGTGTAGCGCGGATCATCGGGCGGCACCGGCAGACGATCGTGGGAATCGACCGATTCCATGTCCGCATCGCCGGAGCCATGTGCCACCCATGTACCGTCACAGGCACAGAGTACGGGCTCGATCGCGGTGACTACGCCGCTGGCCGGCACATTCACCACGATGGATTTGCCACTCCGCACGTGCGTGTAAGGCTCGCGGTTTGAAACGACGAAGAGCCGTCCCCCTTCAAGGCGGGATCGGACATGCACCGCCAGGCGGTCGGCCGTCCATAAAGATTGCCCAGTGTCGCGCAGGCGAGCTTCCAGCTCTGCGGCGGTGCGCGCCGTATTCAGGTTCTCGGCAAAGGTAGCGACCTCGCGCGCTAGAGGACGAAACATTTCAAGGTCCGGTACTTTGATACGCGCACCCGCGGCCCGCCCTGTGCGTAGAGCCTTCATCCAGTGCGCGGTTCGCGCAATCGGCCCCGCAATGCTCCAGCGTACGATCAGCAGTGTCGTAAGCACGACAAGGAACACGTACGCCAGCGCGCTCAGAAACGTCTGCCGCCATATCCGCAGGCTTTCGGCGTGGATGTACCCCGCGTCGTGGACGATGACCAGGCTCCCAATCAACTTGTCGGCACGGTGCAAGGGCAAGGCGTAAAGATGGACAGGCTGGCCCCCGATTTTGAGGAAGGCATCCGTTCCCCTATCTTCGTTCAGGGATTGTTGCGCGACTGCAGGCGCGACAGCCATGAGCGATTGCAGGCTGGCGGTGATCGCAATGGGATGGCCCTGCGTGTCATAGACGGCGAGTCCGTCCAGATTTTCACGGTTTGCGAAGTGTTGAACAGTTCTCTTCAGAGAAGTCTGGGCGTCGTGTTCCAGATCACGTTCGACATTTCTTCCCAGACTCTCACCCAGAACTTCGGCGCGGCGCTGCAAGTCCGCCCGCAGTCCGCGCTTGGTCACGAGGACCTGATAGTAGGACGAGCAGAGAGACACAACGGTGACACCGATGATGAGAGAGACGATGAGCCGGGCGCTGAGTAGTCGCATGTGGTCTGTCCTCGAAAGCCACCGAGCCGATTCGGGAACTCGCCCGCTTTTTCGAGCGGAGCTGCTCTCTAGCGGCTCGGACTACAGCCGAGACAAGGGCCTGTGGACCTCATTGCGATCAATACCGCGTCCTAGACGCAGAGGCGACCGCGAGTGGCACCAGACGAAAGGCGCGCGTCAAAATTGCGCGTCAGAGTACACAAACAATAGAAGAAGAAACGCAGCAATTCCCGCACCAGCGGCTTAATCGCTCGCCACTTCGCCGTCTCTGGTAAGTAGCTCGCCGACCTCGGCACTACTTAGTTGCGGGAACCGTGAAAAAAGCTGCACCAGACCTGCCAAACGTCTAACTTACTGATTATCAAGGGAATTTCGTATGTTTGAGAGGGCATCCGAGAACACAGAGGGTGTAAATCCTTTATGCCGTTGGCCTTAAACCGGTGAGCGGGATGGCGCAAAGTGTTCGGCACCGACGGAACATTTCCAGTCAAGGGCGGCGGAGTCTGTGCTATCCTCCTCGCGATTTGCGCCTCTGTGTGAAGGGTAGGTTTGGCTTATGACCACTTCGTTGCGCCCCATGAGCTTAGGCGAGTTGCTGGACCGCAGCTTCTTCCTATACCGAAAGCACTTTGTACTGTTCGTCGGAATCATTGCTCTGCCACACCTGGCAGTGCTGGCCTTCCAACTCATCGGAGTTGCGGTCAGTCCTGGAACACAAGCTAGGTTCACGGCGACGGCTCTGCTCTGGTCGCTGGGCGGCATTGTGATCTACCTGGGTGCAGTTGCGGCTTCGCAAGGGGCGACCGTAATTGCTGTTTCCAAGGTTCACCTGGGCAACGACACTACGGTTTCGGAAAGTTTTGCAGGCATCGAAGGCAGGATCCTGTACTTGGCGCTGATCATGATAGGGGTAGGGATCGGCATCGGCATCGGACTCATCCTGCTGATTGTCCCGGGAATCATTCTGGCGTTGATATGGTCGCTCGCCATTCCGGTGGCGGTGCTGGAAGATACGGGGCTAAGTGACTCGGTCTCGCGCAGTTCGGAGCTCACTAAGGGTAGCCGCGGGCGAATCTTCATGATCTACTTCCTGTTTATTGTGTTGACGTACATCGTCTACATACTCTGGGAAATGCCCATTCTTGCCGCGATCGGCCTGTTCTCGCCGGCTCGGCACACCATGGCGCACTTGCCGGTTTGGACTCAAATCGCATTCCCCGTAGGCTCGTTCCTCAGCCAATGCCTGGTTGGCCCATTGCTCACGATTGCACTTTCGCTGGTCTATTACGATCAGAGAGTGCGGAAAGAAGCTTTCGATCTGCAACTCATGATGTCCACCATCGATGGTGCGCAAAGTGGCGCCCCGTCGCCATCCGCGCCGTCTGCGCCGTCCGTGATATAGGCGGATGAATGGGTCTTTGCCGCCGGCAGCTCGCTTTCTTGTTGCTCCTGCTGCCATCGGCTGCGATTGCGCAATTCGAACCTGCACCGACACCGGCTGGCCCGCTCACCATTTCCGAGTACATCGCGGACCTCGACCGTCTCGCATCCGCCGCCAAACAATTAGCCCAGCCGGAAGACGCGTCTGAACTGCTGAAAAGCGTTCCTGCCGAATGGCATATCCAAACCTCGGGAGGAACTCTTGTGGAGTCCTCCGAATGGCTGCGATCTGATCTGAACGAATGGCAGAGAAAACCCGGTCGTGAGGTTCAGGAAAGCATCGTCACACGACTCGAAATGCTGCGTTCGGAAGCGGCGAAATATCAGGACTTCGCAACAGACAGCTCCCAGAAGCGAGTTCTGCTGAACGGAATTCTTGCCGGCCGGGAATTCCAAAACATCCACGGACCGACATGGCTCGACAGGCTTAAACAGCGAGTGGTGGAACTACTAATCCGGTGGATCGGTCGAATTTTTAAGTCCTCAGCAATTCCGACCATCGGTAATGTGTTTGTTTATGGGTTGATCGCATTGGCTCTCGTTGCGGTCGGTTATTGGATGTACCGGACGATTCGGAACAGCGCGGGGCCAGAGTCCATCGTGCCCGGTTCCCTGCCTGTTTCCAATAAGGGATGGAAGGTGTGGATGAAGGAAGCTCGCCTGGCGGCAGATAATGGAAACTGGCGCGATGCCATCCATTTGGGGTACTGGTGTGGAGTGTCCTTCCTCGAAGCGCAGGGGTTATGGCGGGCGGACGCGGCTCGCACTCCGCGCGAGTACCTGCGACTCCTGCCCGATGCCAGCAAACATCGCGAGACGCTTGGCACCCTGACGCGAAACTTCGAACTGGTCTGGTATGGCACGCAGGAAGCCGACGCAAATGCTTTTGCCGAAACTCTAGCTCAACTGGAGAAACTGGGTTGCCAGTCCAATTGAGCGCGGCTGATCGAAAACTGTTCCTGATTGCAGGAGGAGTGCTTCTGCTGATGGTGACAATCACTCTTATTGCCGCAAAGGGACCCGATTCCAAAGCCGAAGTCCCCACCACCTACTCAGTCGGTTCCGGGGGCGCGAAAGCCGCTTACCTGCTGCTGAAAGCTTCCGACTACAAAGTGGAAAGATGGGAGCAAGCGCCCAAAGATCTCCCGGAAGCTGCCGGCACCACGCTCATTCTCGCCGAGCCGATGGGTGCACCTACTGTCGACGAACGCAACGGTGTACGGCACTTCCTGGAAGCCGGCGGACACGTGATTGCTACTGGCGCTTTCGCGGGATTATTCCTGCCGGAGAGCGGAGTCGTTCCTGACCCGGTGCTTGGGATGACATGGAAAAAACTCACTGCAAAGTCGCCATCATCGATTACCCGTGCCGCACCGGAGATTACGCTTGCTCCGCAGGCTCATTGGAAGTCTGCCGCCTTTGCTTTGCCGCTCTACGGAGACGGAGAGAAGCAGATGGTAGTGAAATATAAGTTTGGAAAGGGAGAGGTTCTCTGGTGGGCCTCGGCTACCCCGCTTACCAACGCTGGGCTGAAAGAGCCCGGCAACCTCGAGTTCTTCCTGGCTTGCATCGGCAACCAGGCGCAAACACGAATTCTTTGGGATGAATACTTCCACGGATATCGCCAGTCGCTGCCAGGTTCGATTCAAAACTCGCCCGTGAAATGGATATTCCTTCAGTTTGCGCTGTTCACACTCGCTATTCTTCTCACGTATTCGAGGCGCAGCAGACCAATCAGCGTCCCGGCCCCGGAGAATCGGCTTTCCCCGTTGGAGTTCGTGCGCACGCTGGGTGCGTTATACAAGCAGGCGAATGCTGGCTCCGTAGCGGTCGATGTTTCTTATCACCGATTTCGTTACTGGCTTACCCGACGTCTAGGAATGGCTGGCAACACTCCGGTCGACGAACTGGAGCGCGCCGTCCGCGAACGTTGGAATTTCCAGGATGCGAATTTCAGCGCAACCCTCCGCACCTGCGACTCGGTTGTCTACAACTACACCTTGAAACCAGCCGCCGCTTTGCAGTTGGTAAGGTCTTTGGACGACTATGCGGCGAAGCTAAACTTGTTTTCTCAATCCGGCAAGGAGAAGAATTAATGGAAGCCGTTCCCAGCCTGGTGCAGCACTTCCGAGGTGAGATGGGCAAGGTTGTGGTTGGACAGGAAGAACTCAAGACGCAGTGTCTGATCGCGTTGCTTTGCCAGGGCCATGCGCTATTGGAGGGCGTACCCGGGATCGCCAAGACGCTCGCCGTCAAGACGCTCTCCCATCTTCTGCAGCTCAATTTCCAGCGCGTGCAGTGCACTTCGGATCTCATGCCTGCCGACATTATCGGTACCAATGTGTTGAACCTGGGAGACAGCACTTTCCAGCTCCATCAAGGCCCAGTGTTCACCCATCTGCTGCTGGTGGATGAGGTGAACCGCATGCCTCCGCGCACCCAGGCCGCGCTGCTGGAGTGCATGGAGGAACGCCAGGTCACCATTGACGGCACGCGCCACGATCTCTCCCCACTTCTTCACAGTATTCGCGACCCAGAACCCTGTGGACTTCGAGGGCACATATCCGCTGCCGGAGGCTCAACTGGATCGTTTCCTGGTGAAGATTCGAGTCCAATATCCAGAGGCCAACGAGGAAGTTCAGCTGCTTTCGAACGTGCAGAACGGATTTGATTCTCATGACCTGGCGAGCACCGGGCTGAATCCGATTGATCCGGAGTTGCTGAAGCAAGCCCGGCAAGAAGTCCGCACGATCAAGGTTCAGGAATCGCTGTTCGACTACGTGGTGCAACTGGTACGGCGCACGCGCGATGGCCCGCACTTTCTCTGGGAGCCAGCCCCCGCGCGGCCGTGAGCCTGATGGTGTTCTCCAAAGCCATCGCGGCCATGGATGCCCGCGAGTACATCATTCCTGACGATGTAAAGCAAGCCATGCTGCCGGTCCTCCGTCATCGGATTGTTTTGAAGCCGGAAGCCGATCTCGAAGGCATCACTCCAGACCAGGTGCTCGAAGACGTGCTCCGAGCCGTCGAGGTACCCAAGTGAACGTTGTCGCCGCCCGCGGGGGAGGCCAGTATACCGGCGGCAGGACTCTGCCTGCGCCGGGTGTAGACAGCCCGGATCGCGATAAAGCTGGCGAGTTAATTCCAGCTTCAGTCGAGGGCCAGGCCCGCCCTTTCAAGCGAGCTGGATTCGCTTTTGCGAACCGCTTCTTCTTTCTTCTCCTGATTGGCGTGATCTGGTTGATTCCCGGATTTGTCGACACTCGTTTCGTCTTTGCCATGTTTGCTTGGGACGTCTTGATTCTACTGGCCTGGCTACTGGATCTAGGCACCCTGCCTCGACCTGCACAATTGAAGGTGCGGCGGTCCTGGCTCGCTCCTTCGGCCTTGTCGGTGGAATCTCAGATTAAGTTGACGTTGTTCAACTCGTCGGGCTCTTCCGTCCATGCCAAGGTTGTGGATGACCTGCCGAGTCAGTTGCGTTTTGAGCCGTCACAACTGGAGATTAACGCCCTGCCCAGTAGTGAGGCTGAAGCACAATATTCGATCCTCCCCATGACGCGTGGGAAGGCCAAACTGGGAGATGTTTACCTGCGTTACCAGAGTCCGATGAGACTTGCTGAACGCTGGGCAAAAGTCTCAATGGCGCAGACTGTCACTACCTATCCGAATCTCGACGAGGCCAAGCGCCATTCGGTTTATCTCATTCGCAGCCGCCAAATAGAATTGGAAAAGCGATACACACGCGTCCGCGGCGCCGGCCGAGCTTTCGAGAGTCTGCGTGAATACCGTGAGGGGGATGAATTCCGCGACATCTGCTGGACGGCGAGCGCACGCCGCGGCAAGCTGGTCACTCGGCTCTACGAAATTGAGCGGAGCCAAAGTATCTGGATACTCCTCGATTCTGGCCGACTCATGCGAACCCGGGTCGCGGGCTTGAGCAAGTTGGACTACGCGGTGAACGCCGCTCTGACCTTGACCCAGGTCGCAATGTATTCCGGAGACCGGGTTGGGCTGCTTGGCCTATGGCCGCGGAATCCGTCAACGGGTTCCTGCCGCACATGGCAGCGCGCACCTCATGCAGATCATCGGCAACTTGCCCTGGTCCAGGAAGAGCAGTGGGAAGGCGACCATTTGCAAGCTGCGAGCCAGTTGCTCAACGATCAGAAGCGGCGGGGTCTGGTGGTCTGGATCACCGATCTGGCGGAAACGGCAATGACTCCGGAAGTGATTGAAGCCGCTTCGCGCCTGATGCCCCGACACCTCGTGTTGTTTATTGTGATCGGTCAGCCAGATCTGAATGAGCTTGCGGCGCGAAGACCAAAAGACGTCGATCAGATGTATCAGACTGCGGCCGCACAGGAGGTCGTCCACCGGCGCGAACTCTTGCTGGCGCGACTGCGCGAGCGCGGCGCACTCGCGATGGAAGTCGGCTCGGGCAAACTCTCGACCGCTGTGGTGAATTCTTACCTTGAAATTAAGCAGCGAAGTCAGCTTTAACTGGCGTCGCCGGCTTCCAGAACAGATAGGCCAGGAGCAACACGAACAGCGAAGCGGCCAGACAGAATTTCAAAGATACCGCCAGGCCGGTGGGCGACACGAATGCCTCGATGACTCCTGCGATTACAAGGATCGGGATGGTGCCCAGCAATAGTTGGACTGCCTTCGGTTCCCGCACGAGCAACTGATTCCCTTCTGGGCAGAAATCCGGGAAAGAGCAAGCCGCAGGCCAATCGCAGTCCCGCCCCGCCCGAAATGAAGATGGCGGGCAATTCGAGAACGCCGTGTGGTGCGACAAAACTCCACAACTGCAGACTCATTCCAGAGAGCCAGCACGCAGTTCCAATGACTCCGATCAGGAGTCCATTGAAGATCATCATGTAAATCGTGCCGATGCCGGCAGTAATACCCAGCGCGAAACTCATGAAGGCGACGCCCAGATTATTCGTCATGATAGCGCTGGAGGCAACCGGCTTGATCGCCACGATGGAATGAGTCCACATCTCGTGGCGGTCGATGGTTTCCACCATCTGCGGCCCAAGTATTTTTACCTTAAAATCCGGGTCGTGGTAGGTCAACGCCGCTCCTACAATGCCTGAACCAAGGAAGATGAAAAACGCAGCGAAGCAGTAAGCCAGATTCTGACGGAACACCCGCGAGTAAGTGTAGCGAAAGTACACGTAGATTGCGGACGGACTCGCCCGGCGAGCGGAATAAATGGTATTGTGGGCGCGCGCCAGCAACTGGTTCAGGTAGCGGGCAAAGTGAACAGAACCGGGATCCTCGCGAAGAGCGGCTAAATCAGCAGCAATCTGGCGGTACAGCAGGCTGAGTTCCTGCAGTTCGGAGCGCGATAGAGACTTGAATCCCTCTTTCGCGGTGCGGTCGAGCAGTGCATCCAACCTGCTCCAGTGGGGCTTGCGTTTTTCCAGCCAACGATTGGAGATCACGAGTGCCGTCCGACGACCAATTGCAGATTGATACTCCTGAACAGATTTCTCTGGAGCTCCCGCTGGCCGGAATCGGTAGCCGGTTCCTCGGGCTGACCATCGACACTTTACTGCAATTTGTGTTGTACGTCACGGGCGGACTTGCCTTTGCATTTGCAGGACTCGTCGGAATGAGCCGCTACTTCAATTGGATTCCAAAACACTGGATCCCAGCAGTAGTCATACTCTTCATCTTTTGCGTCTATTGGGGATACTTCGCCTTTTTCGAGATTATTTGGAAGGGGCAGACGCCAGGCAAGCGATTGGCGAAAATCAGAGTGATCAAAGAGTCTGGCCGGCCTATCAATGCCTACGAAGCGGTCGCGCGCAACTTGCTCCGCGCAGTGGACGTATTGCCAGGTATGTACGGCGTCGGCATCGTTTGCATGATGTTGAATAACCAGAATCGCCGCCTCGGTGACTTCGTGGCAGGAACCGTCGTGGTGCACGACAAGCGCACCGAAGAAGTTAAGCCTGAGTGGAATACGGGAACAGAACCCACCGCGACGAATCCTCAACTCTCGCTAGTTGGCTCGGAGGAATTGGTGCTGATCGAAACCTATCTGCACCGCAGAGTCGGCATGGATCTGGTACTCCGCGATCAGGTCGCCTATCAGATTGTCACGCGAATCATCGCCAAGACAGGACTGCAGCGTGATCCAGGTCAGTCGCTGGATGAGTTTCTCGAAACCACGGCCCGCCAAATCCGGGACACGGCGCGGTTCCGCTGAGCTCCGACGAAGAGATGAGAAGAAAGTTACACCCTTGCTAGAGTTCAGAGGTAGGTGCCCAAAGCTCCACGGTTCACTGCGTTCGCTTGCAATACCTCGTCTTAGCGGCACAAGGTCAGTTCCGTCATGGGAGGGGAAATGACTCTGGTTGAAAGCTGGCGTAAACACGGTCTTGCTTGGATGTTGGTTGCGATTCTGTGCGTACATTTGCATGGGCAAACCCTCGCGCCGGTTCTCGAATCCGCAAACGGACCGAATGCGCCAGGACAAGAAAAGAAACCGTACGTCGTGCTCGTTTCTCTCGATGGTTTCCGCTACGACTATGCCGAACGTTATGGCGCAAAGAATCTGCACGCTCTCGCAACTCAGGGAGCCAACGCTCCGGAGGGAATGATTCCGATCTATCCGTCGATTACATTTCCCAATCATTATTCGATCGTAACTGGCCTTTATCCTGAGCATCATGGAATCGTCGCCATGAGTTTTTACGATCCGAAACGCAAACAGAAATACGCCTTCAATGATCCTTCGGCCAACAGCGACGGCAGTTGGTACGGCGGCGTTCCCCTGTGGTCGCTGGCGGAAAAACAAGGAATGCGAAGCGCCTGCTTGTTTTGGCCGGGATCGGAGGCAGAAATCGCTGGGGAGCGTCCGTCATACTATTTCCACTTTGACGATCACTTTCCTGACGATGCACGTATCCAGCAGGTTGTCGCCTGGCTGCGGCTGCCTTCGGACAAACGGCCGCACTTCATCACGCTTTACTACTCCAACGTGGATCATGCAGGCCACGAGTTTGGCCCCGATAGTCCGCAAACCGCAGAGGCCGTGCGTCACGTCGATGATCTTGTCGGAATGCTGGCGGAGAAACTGAAAGAGCTGAATTTGCCTATCGATTTGTTCGTGGTTTCCGATCACGGCATGGAAAACATTGTCGGCAATTGGATCGACCTCGATCACTTTACCGACCTCTCCGCTTTTCAGACGGAAGGCATGCTCCTCTACTCCCGCAGCGAAAGCGACGCGGAAAATGCTTATGAACATCTCAAAGGCTCGAGCAACAAGTTTGCTGTCTACCGGCGGCGAGATGTTCCGAAAAGTCTGCACTACGACGAAAACGAGCGCGAGGGCGATCCGGTGGTAGTTGCGAGCGGGCCGTACGCAATTCGCGCTCATGCGGCAAATCCGGCGGACACGCTTCCGAAGAACAGGGGTGGTCACGGCTACGATCCGCAACAATTCAAGACCATGCGCGCGATTTTCTACGCTGTAGGACCCGATATACGGCCAAACACGACCGTTCCCGCGTTTGAAAACGTCAATATCTATCCGCTCATCGCAAAGATTCTTGGCCTCAAGACAAATCCAACGGACGGGAATGTGAAAGTATTAGCTCCGATTCTGCGCAGACCCTCAAAGAGATAGAGGAAGCGGCAAGCGGGCTATGAGCACGCACCCAACTCGGCTTCGATTGATGATGTACCGTCTTCCATATCTCAGATGAGGGCTCCCATGACGCCATTTCGACGGCTGCTTATTCTGCCGACCCTGATCTTCGCTTCCCTGGCTTCGCAGAGTCAGACAGCTGCCACCAATCGGCTGCTAGTTCCACAGGAACCTCCTAATCTCGGCAAGCTTAAGACGCGGCTCATCGCATACCACACATGCACCGCGAAGCATGGCTGCTATGCCGCTGACCTGGATCGACAGTGCGACCTAGCGATCTCGCTCTTACAGCGCCGGGTGGCACGAGCCAGGGCGGGAGAAAAACTGGCTTTGGTGCTCGACATTGATGAAACAGCCCTTTCCAACTGGGATGAGGAAATGCAAGACGACTTCGGCTACATCGCGAACGACTGGAACGATTGGGTCGACAAGAAGCAGGCACCCGCGATAGCCGGGACCTTACGGCTTTACAAAGAAGCCATCGCACACGGAGTCTCCATATTTTTCATCACTGGACGCGGTGAGTCGCAACGAGTCGCGACCGCAGACAACCTGAAATCTGCCGGTTACGATCACTGGGCTGGGTTAGCCCTGCGCGGGCCACATCCAAAAGAACAATCAACTACCGACTATAAATCGGGCGAGCGGAAGAAAATTGTCGAAGCAGGATTTGACATCGTCCTTAACGTGGGGGACCAACTCAGCGATCTAAATGGAAACCCACAAGCAGAGCGCTCCGTGAAGCTGCCGAACCCGTTTTATTACATCCCGTAGTTCTTTTGTGCTCGGCTCTCAGGGAATTAATTCGCGATTAGTGAGGACATCTGGTACCAGGAGAAGAGTTTGGCTGCCCCCCAGGGATTCGAACCCCGATAACCTGCTCCAGAGGCAGGTGTCCTAGCCGTTGAACGAGGGGGCAGTCTTGCTTGTGCCACTTCGATTTTATGGTTGAAAGCGATGTGGGGTCAACCGAAACCGGTCGGCGTTGGCAGCGCAGTTCGAAGCAGTAGAATCGGACGGTCAAACTTTCTTGCGAGGAATAGTGATGATTACTGTCATGGATTCCGTTCATTCTCCCGCCGACCGTATCGAGATGGCGCGGCGTTCTCTCGAACCGGAGCAGTGCGCTCTCGTCGTAATTGATATTCAGCAGAAATTGCTGCCACCGATTTTTCAGCGTGAGCAATTAGTGCGGAATTCACAGCTTCTGATTCGAGCCGCTGGAATTCTCAAAATTCCCGCAATCGTGAGCACGCAATATGCGAAGGGACTGGGCGCGATTGTTCCCGAGATCGCTTCCCTGCTGCCCGGAAATGAAGCGATCGACAAGACGATCTTCTCCTGCTTTGGCAGCGATGCTTTCTGCACTCTTCTCAAGCGTTTGCCCGGACAGCGCAACACGCTGCTGCTCTGCGGAATGGAGAGCCACATTTGTGTCACGCAGACGGCGCTGGCTGCGCTACGCGAAGGCTATCTGGTGCACATCGCATCCGACGCGGTCAGTGCTCGCACGGAATGGAATTGGAAGATTGGGCTGGAGCGCATGCGCGCCGCGGGCGCGGTTATTTCGTCCAGCGAAATGATGATTTATGAGTTGATGCGGTCGTCTTCGTCGGCGGCCTTCAGGGAGTTGCTTCCGCACTTAAAGGGCTAAGCAGTGCGGACACGCTCCTTGCCTATTCTTCTTTCTTCTTCACGCGCACGACGGTGATCTTCGCGAAACCTTCGGGGAACGACGGAGCCTTAAGCTTGGCGGCCATGCGGCGCATGACGTCTTCGGGGACGACTCGATCGCGTCGCTGGTGACGCTCGATGCAAACTTCGAGCGGCACGTCGAAAAAAACAGCCTGCACCTCGTAGTTGTAGTCTTTGGCGAGCTTGATCCAGTGCTGGCGTTCCTGCGGGGTGAGATTGGTGGCATCCACATAATTCATGGGACGCTTGGCGATCAAACGCGCTTTGAGCATGGCGCGCAGGTTGGAGAAGACGAGATCCTGAAAACGCTGCTCCCTGACATCGTCAAACAAGAGCGAACGCACCATGTCGCTCGAGAGCGGCACTGCGTTGTGACGCTTGAACCATGAACTCTTGCCTGATCCGGGCAGCCCGATGGCCAACACCACAATGCCTTTCGGTGGACGCGGTGCTGCGGCAGGCATGGCGGGTGTTTTCGCGGACTCCGCGGCCGACGCTGCAATTTCGGGTTCGTTCTCTGGGGATTCTTCTCCCGCACCGGTAGGGTGTTCTGGGACACTCCCTTTCGCCACTGCGGGAGTAAATGCCTGGGCCACTGCCTGCTCACGACCGCGTCCGCCACGACCGCGGCCTCCGCGTCGACGTCGTCCGCGACGGGCTGCGCCTCCGCCACTGGAGGGCGCTGCCGTCTGGGCGACGGGCTCCGCCGCAACGGATTGATCAGAAGAGTCCTGCGCCTCGGAGTCAGACTCGCGGACAGTCGGGGCTCGTCTCACTGGCTCACGGCGAACTGGCACATCGACCTGTTCGGCGACCGGTTCCGAAACCTCGGCGGGAGCCGGTTCCGCATCAAAATATGCCGGCTGCAGCGGCGGAGGCGCGGACTGCGCAGACCCCTCCGGAGCTTTCTTCTTGCGGCGCGTTAGGCGCTCGCGCATCCATTTACGCATATTCAGGCTTGTAACACAGATGCGGGGACAGGAGCAATGAGCCGAGCATTTTGCGAACCAGCGACGACAGGGTCGGCCATGCAGTCTGCTGAGTCGGACTACAATGGGCTCATGCCGAGCCCGATTCCCGCTCCGATTTGAAGGCCAGCAATATATTTCACTCAAGACCTTCCGCAAGAACGGCGTCGGTGTCGCAACGCCGGTGTGGTTTGGCGAAGACGATGGCAAGCTTTACCTGATGACGCGCAGCGACCTGGGCAAGACCAAGCGGATTCGGAACAATCCGCGGGTGCAAGTAGCTGCATGCACGATACGGGGAAAAGTTACCGGACCGGAGTTTGCCGCGACTGCGCGAATTCTTCCCGCGGAGGAGCACGCCCGGGCACGGCAAGCCATTAACCGAAAGTATTGGATGGCCCGCATTCCGCTGGTGTGGCGACGAACCGACACTTACATCGAGTTGAGGTTTTCTTGATGGATTCCGCCCGGCTTTCTATTTTTGCCTCCCAACCCATTCTCATGTCATACCGATACCTTAGGTTTGCGAATTCACCTCATCCGCTGAAGGATACGCTGAAGGCGACAGGGTTCAGAGCTGGTCTCAAACTCAGCCGCTGGCGTCAGTCGACCGCTTGGTGTGTCGCCGAATCCAGTCGAGGATCTGGGCGAAGCGGAATTCCCCACGATCCATCGAACCATAGATGAACGTATGTCCGTCGTCGGCTGCCGCGTCGATGTAGAAGCCGTTGCGCCTCAGAAAAACGTTGGCTGCGGTTTTTCTGTGCAGAAAGAGTGGTACCGGGACAGTCCTTACTTGTGATAGCCATCGTCCCTCAGGCGAACCTCGACGACGGCAGCAGTTGCAAAATTGTCCCTACGCGATAAACCAATGAAGCAAAGGAACCTGCAGAAGGTTTGAATGCAACACACCGAAACAGTGGTAACGCACCCTTTACGGGGTCCTTCTCACTAAACGTCCCCACCCGACGGGGTACAACCCATATCCGAGAGCACGAGCCGGAGGTTCCCTGGATTGGTGGCGTAGGCGAATCCGGTGTCGCGATCAATGAGATCGACGCGGACCAACTTTTCGATTTCGCCGTCGAAGTGCTGCATGCCATCGTTGTCTCCATCGATCATGGCTTCGAGAAGAGTCTTGCCTTCGAGTTCGCCTTTTTCCACGTATTCGCGAGTGCGCAGCGTTGATTTCAGGATTTCGACGATGGCGACGCGTCCGTTACCGTCTTTGCGCGGGATCAGGCGCTGCGAAACGATGTAGCGGAAGCTTTTGGCCAGCCGGTTGCGAATCGTGTGCTGCTCGTTCATGGGAAACGCGCCGATGATGCGCTCGACCGTCTTCGAGGCATCAATGGTGTGCAGCGTGGACAGAACCAGGTGTCCGGTCTCGGCGGCTTCGAGGGCGATCTCGATGGTTTCCTTGTCCCGCATTTCGCCGACCAGAATCACTTTAGGAGCTTGCCGCAGCGCAGCGCGCAGGGCGAGCGCGAAGCTCGGAGTATCGCTGTGCAACTCGCGCTGGTGCACGATCGATTTCTTGTGCCGGTGCATGAACTCGATGGGATCTTCGATGGTAAGGATGTGGTAGGCGTGGGTCTCGTTGATTCGATCGAGCACGGCCGCCAAGGTAGAGGATTTGCCAGAGCCGGTGGGTCCGGTTACCAGAACGATGCCGTTCAGCAGGTTCGCGATTTCGCCGATCTCCGGAGGCAGATTGAGGTCGGTAAGCGTAGGAATCGCCTGCGGGATCACGCGCATGACAATGGCGTGGCTACCACGCTGTTGAAAAATGTTGACGCGAAACCGGCAATGGCCGGGCAGGCGATAGGAGATGTCGCAGGATCCCTGGTTCTGCAAGGCATCGAGAGCCTGCTTGTTGCCGGCGATCAGTTCGAGGGCGATGCGGCGCGTGTCCTCGGGAGTGAGGGGAGCCATCCCCGACACTTTGACCAGAACCAGCTTGCCCGATACTTCCACGACCGGGTAGCTGCCGGGTGACATGATCAGGTCACTCACTTTGACCGACGCCTTCAGCATAGCGAGGAGCAAAGCCGGAGTCGGTATAGGCTTCGGTTCGGCCGCGGCCGGTGCGGCAGGTGCAAGGGTTGGTTTGGCGGCAGTTTCCACGCAGTCGTCCTTTCGAGAGTCTTAACTAGCAGTCTTAGGGAAATCTAATGGCGGATGATGGCGTCGTCTACCGCTCGGGAAGTGGGTGCACGCGGGCCGCCAAATCTCCAACAGAGAGGGCCGGCGGCTAAGTCGTTGTCAGGACGGGCCGGCGACGGCATTCGTAGGCGACGTCTGTCGATTCGTATCAATTCGGGCTTGTCGACTTCTCGGACGACTGTCCAGCAGGCACACATTCTGGGAGGTTGAAAAGATGGAGCGGGAGACCGGGATCGAACCGGCGACATCCAGCTTGGGAAGCTGGCGTTCTACCGCTGAACTACTCCCGCCCGGGTGAGCTAGTGGCCAGTAAATCCCTCAAAGTCTAGCACTCGGCGACGGTGGAAACAATGCGCCGGCCCGACTGCTTCAATCTTCTCGTTGATATTTCCTCGGTAGTCGTAAGAGTGGTAAGTACTTGGTTCTACGCAGCAAGATCCCTGCCACCTGTGATTGCGGTCTCAGGCATCTCCGCGCCGTCGTCAAGCAACTAAATAATTAGTTACGTTTCTAAAGCCCGCACGTCTATATCAGGTACAGGAGATATTCGGTGCCTCCCAAGCAATCCGCGACCTTGACTGAAGCCGAGTTGCGCATCATGGATGCGTTGTGGCGCGAGGGTTCCGGCACGGTGCAGCAGGTGGTGGACTGGCTGCCGTCCCCCTTGGCTTATAACTCGGTGCTGACCACGATCCGCACCCTGGAAAAAAAGGGTCAGATCAAGCACGTGAAGGATGGCCGGGCGCATGTTTACGAACCGGTGGTTGGACGCGAGGCGGCTACGCGCTCCGAGATTCGGCATCTAGTCGGCCGGTTTTTCCGCAATTCCCATGAAGCACTGGTGCTGAACATTCTGCAGGACGAGGCGATTGACGCCGCGGACCTGAAGCGCTTGCGCAAGATGCTGGAAAGGAGCGACGTGAAATGATCGCCCCTCATCTGCAATCGCTGGCACAGGTCTTCGCCGAACGGCTGCTCAACACCGCTATTGAGGGCATGGTGATCGCGGGGTTGGCGTGGCTGTTGCTTCGTCTTATTGGCCGGCCGGACTCAGGAACCCGGTTTGCTATCTGGTTTTCGGCTCTGACAGCAATCGTAGTGCTTCCCTTCTTTGGTGGATCAGGTTTCGCGGCGCCCCGTTTGTTTGATATTTCAGCCTCGACTCGCCATCAAGGAATTACTCTTCCGGGTCCATGGGCTATCTATTTGCTTGCGGCCTGGGCGGCCATCGCGGGACTGCTGCTTCTTCGGCTGGGTGTCGGACTTCGGCGTGTGCACACCTTCCGCCGGAATTGCTCCGATGTGGATATGGCCGACATCAATCCCACGATTGCCGGAATGATTCGAGACTTTGCCTCCCGCGGTCGAGTACGGATTTGCATTTCGAGAGAGACAGCCGCTCCGGCGGCCATCGGTTTCTTTCAGCCTGCGATAGTTTTCCCTGCCTGGCTGCTGCCCCAACTCTCGGTCGAGGAAACCCAGGTAATTCTTCTCCATGAACTCGCGCATCTTCGCCGCTGGGATGATTGGACCAACCTTGCCCAGAAGATTGTGAAGGCTGTGTTCTTCTTTCATCCCGCTGTCTGGTGGATCGAGAACCGCCTGACGCTGGAGCGCGAGATGGCCTGTGACGATCTCGTCCTGGCGCAGACTGAGAGCCCGCGAGCTTATGCGTCGTCTTTGATTTCGTTCGCCGAAAAACTGCACAGCGTCCGCGGCCTGGCGCTGGCGCAAGCCTTGGTCAGCCGCATGCACCAGATGTCGCAGCGGGTAAAGCACATCCTCGACGAGAAGCGGCCCGGGCGGACCGGCCTGTGGAGTCCGGTTCTTGGGCTGAGCGCGGGGATGCTAGTTCTCGTTTTTGCGGCTGCCCCTTACGCGCCTCGGTTCGTGGCGTTTCAGACTCAACCAGGCTTGAGTCCCACGCACGCGATACAACAAGCGAGAAACAGCGAAGTATCGCCTCGAGTCCAAGATCAGGACCTGAGCCGGAGCGCATCCGCAAATTTGGTGCGATCGGCGAATGTTGCGCCGAAGCCCAGAGCGATCCTGGCTGCGTTCAACCCGCGCCCCGCGCCAGTGCAGAAGCGACTACCGGCAATTGCACCACGCAGGACGGTGTCTCTGCCCAGCGAGACAGCTCAGGTAGAAGTCGCGCAGAGAGAACTTCCCGTCCGGGCAACGTTTATGATTCTGCAAACCACGCAGTATGACGGAGCCGGTTCAAGGATTTGGACTCTGTGTGTTTGGAGGGTCGGGGGTGAACACCAGACGGGACCCCGCACCGATCAACGTGAGGAACAACAGCTCGAACAAGCAATCGTCCTCAGTCTGATTTGAGGATCAAAAAATTTTGCTCTTATTAACTAAATAATTAGTTTCACGAAGGAGAAAACGCACCATGAAAAGCTGGATCAAACATTTCGAGGCGACGCTTAACCGGCGGGTCCTCATCGCGTTGGCTGCAGTAGCGATTGTTTTCTCGCTAGCAGCCTATGAATTCGAGAGCCCCGTTAAAGCGGCGGCGGAACCGGCAGCGGCGGACGCGGCGCTCGACGACAACAGTGTAAGTGCATTGCTTTCGCTCGATCACGCCATGGAGGCACTGGCCGCCCGCGTTACGCCTGCCATCGTCAACGTAACCGTCGTTGCCAAGAAGTCCGGCGAGGCCGCTACCTGGATGGAGAACGGCGATAACAACGGTAATGGTGATGACGACTCCAATGGACTACAGCAGTTCTTCGGCAAGCAGTTTGGACGCCAGTTCAACTTCGGCCAGATGCGGCCACGTCCACAAATTGAGCATGGTTTAGGCAGCGGTGTGATCATTTCGCCCGATGGCTACATCGTGACCAACAACCATGTAATCGACGGTGCGGTCGATATTCGCGTCACCCTGACCGACCGGCGCATTCTGCCTGCGAAGTTGATTGGCGCCGATCCGCTTACCGATCTTGCCGTGATCAAGATCGACGGAAGCAACCTGCCCAGCGTGCCATTGGGAGATTCCACGCAACTGCATCCCGGACAAACCGTGCTCGCATTCGGCAATCCGCTGGGCTTCCGTTTCACTGTGACGCGCGGCATTGTCAGCGCGTTGAACCGTCCAAATCCATACGCCACTGATCGCCGTTCGCCCGGACAATTTATCCAGACCGACGCGGCCATCAACCCAGGCAACTCCGGCGGCCCGCTGGTCAACGCTCACGGAGAAGTCATCGGGATCAACACTTTCCTGGTCTCTGAGACTGGCGGATTTTCCGGCATGGGATTCGCCATTCCTGCACAGATCGTGAAGCCCACGGTCGACAGTCTCATCAAGTACGGCAAAGTCAGCCACGGATATATCGGCATCGGCATTAGCGACGTTACTCCGGATGAAGCGCAGTTTTTTCATGTGACCAATGCTTCTGGAGCGGTCGTCACCCAGGTCGAGCCCAACTCTCCGGGCGCGAAAGCTGGCCTGAAGGTCGGCGATGTCATCACCGAACTGAATGGAAAGAATGTGGCCGACGCCGGCGCACTGCAAGCCGAAGTTGGAGAAAAGCAACCCGGTACTACGCTGCAACTCAAAGCTCTGCGCGATGGCAAGTCGATCGACCTGCCAGTCACGCTGGAAGCGATGGGAAAAAGCGAGCGGGACAACCAGAACGCCGATACCACTCACGGAAAACCGCGCTGGGGCCTCGGCCTGCAGGATCTCACGCCTGATGTGCGGCAGCAATTGCAAGCTGGCGATGATGTTCACGGCGCCATGATCCAGCAAGTCACTCCCGGCAGTCCGGCAGACAATGCGGGCCTGCAGCAGGGTGAAGTCATCACGGAGGTGAATCGCCAGCCTGTGCATTCCGCAGCAGATGTGCAGAAGGCACTCTCCAGCATCCCCAAGGATAGCAACGCCCTGGTGCTGGTCTGGACCAACTCTGGAAGCACGTTCCGTGTCTTGCATCCGACGGAAGGCTAGGCGATGTCAGTAGTTATTCCGGTGCGAGGCGCGGGTTGTTGGCTCGCGCCTCGGCTTTTTGGCGTCACGCGTTCACAATCGTTTGCGACGCCCGCAAGTCGGTTACAACTATTTACCTCGCTTGTGGCAGAGTGATGGGATGAAGAGCGCGCCGCAAGCTCCGTATTTCGATTCCGCTCTCGGAGTGTGGGTGCTCAGTCGCTTCACCGACGTATCGACCGCACTGCATGAGTCTGAATTATGGCCGGTGGGGCCAAACGGTGAGGGGCAGCTCGAACCGGGAGATCGAGACTCGCAAGCAAAACGCCGCGCTCAGGTGCTGGCCGGGTTGCATGCCCGAAAGATCGCAGAGTGGAAGTCGGAATTCGCGCCCATGGCTGACAACATCGCGGCGCCCCTGCCCACAGACCGCGCACTCGATGTGTTGGGCTCGTTTGCGCGACCTTGGTCCCTAACGTTGGCGGCGAAAGTGGTTGGCATTGATGCAGCCGCGGCTCAAAATCTGGTTGTGCTGGCCGCCAAGGTAACCGCAGCTACCGCGGATCCGGATAATTCTGCTCTGAAAACCGAAGCTGCGGCAGCTGGCGCTGAACTGGATCGAACCTTTGTTGACTCCCGCCTCCCGATGCCTGGTCCCGCGTTTATCGCTCTGTCGCAGACACTTCCCTGCCTGCTGGCGACCGCATGGACCATCCTGCTGAAACAGCCCGAAGAGATGGAGCGGATGCGCTCCAATCCCGAACTGATGCCGAAGGCCGTCGACGAGTTGCTGCGACTAGCTGGGCTAGCGCGCGTATTGCACCGGCGGGCGCTCGCAGACGTCAAGCTCGGGGATACCTTCGTCGAGCGGGGCCAGCGCGTGAATCTCATGCTGGAGATCGCGAATCATGATCCCGAACAGTTTGCCCATCCCGATCGACTCGATCTCTCGCGGCGTGCCACCGGCCACTTTGCGTTGGGAACGGGCGAACATTTGTGCGCGGCGGCGGCATTGATACGGATGGCGGTTGGGGTCGCGACCGGAGTCTTCGTCAGCAGATTCGTTTCGGCCGGGAAGACTGATTCTGTGGAGTGGCTGGGTGGATCGGGCTTTCGGTGGCCGGCGGCTGTGTACGCGCGAAGGAGGAGCGAGTGAGATTGGTATACTCGACCCGGAATCCGAAGTTCTTTCAGTTTCAAGCATTACAAGGACAATCGTCTCCATGCAGAAATCTGAGATATCAAACTCCGGAGTTGGCAAAACTTTGTTTCCCTCGAGCCGGCGAAGATTCTTACAGGGCACACTAGTTGGCAGCGCTACCGCCGCCATTACACCTTTATTGACTCCGGCTTTGGCTGCTGCGCGGGCGGCTGCTCCGGCTGCCACGGCCAGTCAAGGGACGCCTCCGCCCGAAGTGACGAGCTTTGAGCTCGACGAGATCACAACCTCCGACTTGCAGGATGGATTAAAGTCCGGCAAGTTCACGGCGCGATCCTTGGTGGAGAAGTATTCCGCGCGCATCAACGAAGTCGACAAGCAGGGTCCGGCGGTCAACAGCGTGATCGAGGTGAATCCGGATGCGGCATCGATCGCCGACGCGCTCGATCAGGAGCGTAAAGCTAAAGGCCCACGCGGGCCGATGCATGGAATCCCGGTGCTGATCAAAGACAACATCGCTACTGCGGACTCGATGATGACAACGGCAGGATCGCTGGCCCTGGTAGGTTCGAAGCCACCGAAAGATTCGGCCGTGGCACAGAGGCTGCGAGCGGCAGGCGCGATTATTTTGGGCAAGACAAATCTCAGCGAGTGGGCGAATATCCGATCGAGTCATTCGACGAGCGGGTGGAGCGGCCGCGGAGGGCTGACCAAGAATCCTTATGCGCTCGATCGCAATCCCTGCGGATCGAGTTCGGGCACAGGAGCGGGCATCTCGGCGAATTTTGCCGCTGTAGGGATAGGAACGGAAACCGACGGGTCGATCGTCTGTCCGTCGTCGTCGAATGGTTTGGTTGGCATCAAGCCGACCGTGGGCCTGGTGAGCCGTGCCGGAATCATCCCGATTTCACACAGCCAGGATACGGCCGGGCCGATGTGCCGTACTGTTCGCGATGCAGCGATTCTGCTGGGGGCTCTCGCCGGAGTCGATCCAGACGACACGGCGACCGCGGCGAGCTCCGGCAAATCGCAGACTGATTACGCGCAATATTGCGATGCGAATGGACTGAAGGGCGCGCGCATCGGCGTGGCGCGTAAATATTTCGGCTTCAATGATGCCGTCGATGCTCTCATGGCTCAGTCGCTGGATGTGATGAAGAAGCAGGGAGCGACGCTGGTTGATCCCGCGGACATCGAGACGCTGGGAAAGTTTGACGAGAGCGAGTTGCTGGTCTTCATGTATGAATTGAAGGCTGATTTGAACGCATACCTTGCGCGGCTAGGACCGGGCGCTCCGGTGCGCACGCTGAAAGACATCATCGACTTCAACGAGCGAAATCGGCAGAAAGAAATGCCCTATTTCGGACAGGATCTATTCATAAAGGCCGAAGCCAAAGGGCCGCTTACCGACAAGGAATACCTGGACGCGCTGGCCAAGAATCATCAGTTCGCGCGCGCTGAAGGCATCGACGCCCTGATGGATAAATACAAACTTGATGCCATTGTGGCCCCCACGGGCGGCCCGGCATGGCTCACCGATCTGGTTAACGGCGACCATGTTGCGGGCGGCAGCTCGAACGCGGCAGCGGTTGCGGGATATCCCAATATCAATGTGACGGCAGGTTTTCTTTCCGGCCTGCCGGTTGGAATCTCGTTCTTCGGGCGTGCGTGGAGCGAGCCAACGCTGATCAAACTGGCGTATTCGTTTGAGCAGGCGACCAAAGCGAGGCAAGCACCGCGATTTCTGCCCAGTATCCGGCTGAGCTAGAATCAAAGAAGCATGAAGGCGGGGCGAGTGATGGCCAACCTGGATTTTCCAGCTTCGTTCTCGGTTGCGCTCAAATACGTCGCGCTTTCCTGCCTGGCGCTCGGTTGTGCTTTCGGGCAGGTGGCTTACCCGAATCTTGAGGTACACATCAGCGATCTGCCGGCGCTGAGAGCGCGGACGAAAGACCCCTCCGACGTACTGCTGACTTCGCTTGACACCATCATCGGGAACCGCGACATCTGTTGCGGGAAAGACTCGGCTCTGGAAGATAGCCTGCAAAGGGCTGATCCGGCATCGATAAAGGACATCGCTGCGAAACTGCAAGGCCGTCATCTGTTGAGCGATGGCCGGCCTATCACGGTATCGGCAACGTATGTAGCGCCGGACGCCATCGGCGCAGACGCATTGATCAACGCTCTGCAGAGCAAACAGCCGCTCCTGATGGAATGGAATTCCCACCCGTATGTCTGTTACGGAGTGACTTACCGGAGGGATTACGACAGCAGTGGATGGGTGATGAACACGATTTTGACTTTCCTGTTGATGGATACCCGCTACTCGGACTCGCGGCGTGAAGTCGTTTTCAATCGCGCCACCGACGACTGGAGCAAGGTGCAGGGGATGCTGCGCGTGAGTGCAGCTGGGCCATAGGGTTCAATTCTCCTCGCATGAATCGCCTTCAAGACCGTAGTCGCCTCCGATGTGGCAGGCGAGACACCCGCCGGACAGCCACCTGGGATCGCGCCGCTACCACTTCTACTACCCTTGCACTACTACGCTTCCTGTCATCTTCGGATGCATCCGGCAGAAATACGGATACTCTCCGGCCTCGGTAAAACGAAACTGGAATTTCTGGTCGGTGTCGAGCGCTGCAGACTTGAATTTGCCCTGCGCACTATCGACGGTGTGGGGAATGTCATCGTGGTTGGTCCAGGTCACCTGCGTTCCGGATTTCACGGTGATCGCTGCCGGAGTGAATGCAAAATTATCGATCTTAATTTCAGACTTTGCATCCGCACCGGCAGTAATTGGCGCGCCGGACGTGGCCTGCACCGTGGCAGATGCGCCTGCGCTCCCAGACGCTGCCGGGCTCGAGCCGCCGAGCGGAGAATCGACAATCGCCAGGCTGCGGCCGCGGACCAGATAGTTTACATCGGTGATGCCCAGCACGCGCTGTAACTGGTCAGCCGGCACTTTCATGGGCCCGGCAGATGGAGCCGTACCCGGCGCAGGTTGCGGAAAAGCCGTCGACATCGCGGTGTGGAACGAAACCTTGCCTTCCACCTTCTGCATGACCTGGTGGATGTGTCCATTCAACACCGTCACAGAACCGAAGCGCCTTACGTACGACAGCGCCTGTTCGCTGTCATCCGTTCCCCAGCCCCAATCCCGATAGATCGTCCACAGAGGAATATGTGCGAAGAGCACGATCGGGGTGCTGGCGGAGCGTCTTTTTAGATCGCCCTCCAGCCATTCAAGTTGCTCGTGGCCAAGTGATCCCAGGCCTCCGGCTTTCAAATTAGCAACATTCACCAGGCCGACGAAATGCACGCCCTTGTGATCGAAGCTGTACCAGCCTGTGCCTTTGCTGCCTTTTGCAAAGCGCTGAAGATATTGCTCGCCGTTGTCGACCAGCATATCGTGCTCACCGGGGACAAAGTAGATTTGTTTAGCAGACGCGCCCTTCAATACTTGATCGAGGGTGTCGAACTCAGTCGGCTTGGAAAGCTGGCTCAAATCGCCGGTATGTATGATGAAATCCGGCTGTTTGGGCATGGCGTTGATCTTGTTAATCGCCGTCTGCAGCGTGGCCGTGACGTCGGGGTTGGCGGGTTTGTTGAAACCGATATGGCTGTCGCTGATCTGCACGAAGCTGAAGTCCCCCGCGTTGCCGGCGTTTCGATCGCCCTCCTTGCCAAATGCCCGAGATACCGGAAGGCCGCCGCTCAAGGTCCAGACCACGCCTGTACCTGCCCACGCCATGCACTTCAGGAATCCGCGACGGTCAACGCCGTCGTTGTTGAGATCCTGCAAATTCTGGTCGATCACATCCAGCTTCTTGTCCGACATACGTTCGTCCTCCGTGATTTGTGACGCTCTGAGGGGATAACTGGCGACGAGAGTGTTTATTCCACCGGCGAATCATTTTTGTGAGTGCCGCGTGAGAACATCGCCGCGACTTCTAGCCTTGTACATTTACGCCGCTGAGAAAACCGCCCAGGTGGCCGGTCAGGGCGATCAGGCAGACTCCCAGAAACTCCACCGCGAGGCGGTAGCGCGGCAGAAGTCCTGACCGCCGCCGGGCCCGAAAATGTACGAACCAGACCAGCGCGATCAGTGCGCTCGAGACACATGCCAACACCAGGTGCAGCAACAGGATGCCCTTCAGTTTCTGACCCTCTAGTTGGAATTGCCACGCAAGCAAGCCCGTAGCCAGGACCGGAGCTACTGAAATGGCCGCGGCGAGAAGGTTGTAATAGGCCGCATCTTCCAGTCCGCGTCGCTGCGTCCAATGCGCGAGAAAGTCGAAGATTACAGCCGACACGAATAACGCGATGGGAAAGTGAATCAACACGACGTGTTGTGCGTGTTTCGCCAGGAGCACGGTCTTGAGATCGAAAGGATTCATCATTGCCAGCCTTTTTCACAGGGACTCATGGGAGATAACAGCCTCGCTGTGCTTTTATTCCAAGTCGTTCAGGAAAATTGTGAAATTGGCATTGGAACTAGAGCGCACGGGACAATCAACCGGCTAAGCGAAACAGTGCACAGGGGAATAGTGCTTCCGCCGCCGATTGGAGGTTGGCAAGCCTGAAGGTAGCCTCGGCTGACCCTTGGGCACAGTCGATCACCAAATCGGGACAAGAAGTACCAGCTAAGTGGGTTCCTCCGAGAGATCCGAGCGTCATAACAGGACTTATTTACTTTATTAGAGCTCTTTTGTCTCCAATCTCTAAAGTTTTTAATCTTTCCATGTTAGCCTTGTCCCACATAGGGGGTAGTGAATGACCAACCTGAACAAGGTAGTCACTTCCCTTCGGTCCGAATACTCCAGACTTGAAAAGGAGATGGGCCAGGTAGGGAGAGCGCTGGAGGCGCTCGGTGAAGCTGGCGGGAAGAACCTCAAGAGAGTAAAGCGTGTCTTGAGCAAGAAAGCCCGCCAACGGATCGCCGACGCGCAACGGCTACGCTGGGCTAAAGTGCGGAAAGAAGCAGCCAAGCTAGTCAAGTAAAGCAGTCGCTGTACTTTCGCAAGCACCGCGACGGCCTCGTCCGACATTTCTGTTGCCGGCGAGGCCCAGCGGGGCACTAGAGGTCCCGGGACGCGAGACTTCTACTATTTTCTCTTCCCCGAATGGAAACGTTTCCAAGAAAAATCAGTTGTCCAGTGTGCAGGCAATCCTGCTGGGCACTCTGCGGGCTCATTGCCCTGCTCATTGTCATGAGCCCGTGGCTGCCAGCGGAAGACGTTTCCCTGCAGGCGATCGTCACGCCGTCCACGGTTGTGACGAAAGATGGTCATCCGGTCACGTTCTCTCTCCATGGATTCATCGAGTTCAAGTCCCTGAGCGAACTCTTCCCTTATGTTGAATCCCAGACCCAGCGCTGGACGCTGACCGGTCCCGAACGAAAACAACTGGCGCGCGAGTTGCTTCGCCACGGTATCGAAAGCCGGGTGGTTTCAATGGTCGATGAGCGGCCGCTCGAGGTTTTGCTGACCCATACAGCTGACGAACTCAAACAGGCGGTCTCCCGCGTGAAAGAGCCGGTGCCGGCTGGCTATGCGGAAGCATTTCTCGAGGTACAGAAGAAGTGGAAGCATTCACTGAACTGCTGGAGCGCTTCCCCTTCGATGGCCGGACGTGTGCTTTCCAACTGGTATCCGATTGCGGAAGGCATCGAACTCTACGGCGCCATGTACGACACGACCGAACATTTCTGGCAAGCGTTGAAGTATCACCCGGAAGTGACCGTCGCGCAGTTGACAGACCTGCTGGCCGCTTTCGAGCACAAGGACTGGCATCGATGGCTGGCGCGGCTCGACGACGATCCGAAAATATATTTGCCGAACGCCTATGCCGTCGAATTTCTGCGTCACAACCTCACAACCGAACGGCTGCAGTGGTTTCACGATCAATTAACCAGCCATGGATTGCGTCCCGACGATCATGCCCGCCGGGTGCAGCAGCGTGGCGATACTGTATTTCGCTTCACTGGCTTTGACGAAAAGGTAATTTGGGGAGACCTGGCTGACCTATTCCATCTGGTCTACATATTCTCTGTTGAGGACGATCCCATACGGGGCACGCTGGCTCAGCGGCACTTTGACGCGATCTACCTGGGCGAGCGCAAAATGGGCTTTATCAGTCCGGAATTTCGTTCGCTGATGCTGGATATCTGGAGAGTGAAGTATCTGAAGATGCCACGGTTCCGCGAGGTGATCGCCACGATTCCGATGGAGATACGGCTGGAACACTTTCTGAATGATGGCGATTCGCCCGACATCCCGATTCCAATTTATGTGGGGTACTTGAACCAAATTCGCGAGCTGGCGCGCCAAATAGATTAGTGGAGACTTACAAGGCGTCTAAGTCCAGCGAAACCACTTCAACGCCAGCACAAACGAAATTCCACCCCAGAGGGCCAGAATCAGCAGGCGTGACCATTGATGCAACAGCGGCGTACCCTCCAAAATACAGGCGCGCAGCGCATCATTCAGCGCGGTCAAAGGCAGCAGCTTGATCACTGGATGGATGACCGCCGGAAACCGCTCGTAAGAAAAGAAAACGCCGGAAAAGATCCACATCGGCATCATGACCAGGTTGATGAGCCCGCTGATGCTTTCGATCTTTCGTGCCCGGCTCGCGGTCAGCAGGCCGATGCCGCCGAACGTAAGCGATCCCAGCCCGCCGAGCAACGCGATCGAAAAGATCGACCCGAGGACGCGCATGTGAAAGAAAAGGACCCCGAACACGAGCAGCAAGCCGATCTCGATCACCATCAAAAGCAGGCGGCTGGTCATGATCGCCAGCAGAAAATCTCCCCGGCGCATCGGCGTGGCCACGAAACGTTTCAGTAATTTCCGCTGGCGCATGTCGACCAGAGCGAAACCGATGCCCCACAGTCCAGAGTTCATCAGGTTCATGCCTAACAGGCCAGGAATCAGGAAGTCGATATAGCGCGAGCCCGGTTCCGAAGAGGTAACCGCAGTAGTAGCGAGCGTGTCTTTCCGGCCCGCCGCCGATTGCAGCGCATCGTTGACTTCCGCCTTCGCGAGCACGCTTTCGGGCCGCGCAGGATCGTAGCGATATTGGAATGCTCCGTTGCCGTCGGGCTCGATGACCAGGTCGTATTTGCCCAGGCGAAATCCCTGGCTGGCTTCATTGAAATCCAGTACGTGAACCTTGAACAGATCGTGCTGGGGGGAGCGCGCGAGCAGCGCCTGCGCATCCTGCGAGCCCGGACCGGAGGCGATCGCGACCGCAACTGCGTCCGCCGGCTTGTTACGAAACGCGATGCCGAGGCCGAGGGCGAGCAGCAGAGGGAAGACGAATACCCAGAAAACGACTTCGGGTTCCCGCTTTAATTCGAGCATGCGCGCCGCCAGCAAGTGGCGATAGCCCGACCAGCGCCCATTGCGCGGAGGCAAAGTGGACGGGGAATTGGGTGTCGTGACCGGTGTTTCCTGGGCAACACTCATAAGCAGATCACCGTGCCTGCGGTTTCCACCGATTCAGGAATTCGAGCAGTACTTCCGGAGTAAGTCCGCGGACATCCTCGAATTCACCATTCTTCTGGCTGACCACGAGCGTGCCGTCGCTCTCAACCACGGCCAGCGCTGGAATACCCTTATTGAGCGGAATTTCGTACTGCCGCACCAGGTCTGGATTTTTCTCTTCGTTCGGTCCCAGGTCGACGTGGACTACTTCATAGTTCGCGGCGAGCAGCGGCGCAAAATCGGGTCCATGAAACGCGAGATCGAGGACGTGACAGTCGAAGCACCAGTTTGCCCCAAAAACCAGCAGCAGGCGTTTGTGCCCCGCTGCGGCTTTGTCTTCGGCCTCTTTGATCTCAACGTGGGCGTCAACATCGGCCGGATAAATATTCTTGCTCATAGCCGACGGCTGTTTCAGGTGGGGCGCGTCGGTGCGCTCCACATCGATCAGGCGCCAATGATCGCCTTGCTGCTGCCATGACTGGTCGTCGGTGATGTTGAGAGGTGAGCCGTTGGCCGTCTGAACCTCAGTCCGAAAAATATAGCTGATGTGGCCGTGGCGGGGTTCGTCGCGAACGACCTCCACTTTCATGCTGCGCGCCCTCAGGCCGAGCCAGAAACTGATGTCGGCATCGGCATCGTGAGCATCGCGCACAGAAGCGGAGCTGACGTGGATCTGCGCCGGGGGATCAGTGCTGTAAAGCGACTTCAGCGCGGCGGCATCGCCAGCAAGAACTGCAGCCTTCCACTGTTCAAAGGGAGGAAATGTCGGGTTCGGAGGCGGCTGGGTCGATTGAGTCCAAGCAGCACAGGCCATAGAAAACACTACGAGAATTCCCGTAACAACAAACCGATAAGCGCGATTCATTCCCATGCCTCTCGTTTTTCTTACCACTGCCACTACTCCTCCCGTAAATGACGGCCAGTGAGATTTACAAATACATCCTCTAAGCTGGCTTGGCGGGTGGTCAAATGCTCCAGTGTGCGGCCTTGTTTGTGTATCGCGTCGAGCAGCGCAGGAATCGTCAGATGCGGCTGCTTTACGTTCAACGCAATCAGGCCGTTATCTTCGCGGACGGACTCGACGCTGGGCAGTGCACGCCATGCCTCGTTTGGCGAACCACGGGACGCGCCGTCGGAACCGGCGCTCACGGAAAATTCCACGACATGATGTCCGCCGAGCCGATCGATTAAATCCGCGGGCGAGCCCTCGGCGATGATCTGTCCGTGGTCAACCACCGCGAGGCGGTCGCACAGACGCTCGGCTTCGTCCATGTAGTGCGTGGTAAGGAGCACGGTGCCGCCGTCGCGCTGGAAGGCACGGATGATGTCCCATAGCTGGCGGCGACTCTGCGGATCGAGCCCGGTCGTGGGTTCGTCCAGAAAAAGGATTTTCGGGTTGCATACCAGTGCGGTCGCAACCGCAAGCCGCTGGCGTTGGCCGCCCGATAGTTTGCCCACCCATGAGTCGGCCTTCTCGGTGAGTTGCAACTGCTCCAGCACTTCACTCGACGATCGCGGCTGGCGGTAGAAGCTGGCGAACAGTTCGATAGTCTCGCGCACCGTCAGCTTTTCCGAGAGGCGTGTTTCCTGCAGCGAGACGCCCAGCCACTCGCGCATCTCGTGCTCGTGCTTTTTCCAAGCGTTCCCCAGAATCCAGACTTCTCCAGATGTCGGCTCCAGCAGGCCTTCGAGAATTTCGATGGTTGTGGTCTTCCCCGCTCCGTTCGGACCGAGCAAACCGAAACATTCGCCGGCCTGGATGTCGAGATTCAGTCCACGCACGGCTTCGACCTTGCCATCGTAGGTCTTGCGCAGATCGCGGCATTGGATGGTCGCGGGCATTGAGTGATTCTACCGGATGAAGTCAGCATTCGTCGTTCTTGCAAATTGCTTACGAGCTACTTTCCTCGGCTGCGCCGGGCCACAGCAACTCTTCGACTTCGGGGCCGCCCCTTCGTAGCCAAAGCGCCATGAGAGAAAATCCAACAATCCTCGTGATAAGAAACCCCAGCCTGAGCAAGTCGTAGTGACGCCAATATTGAATCGAAGTTGATGACGCCGGCTCCAGGTTGACGTAGTGAACGAAGGAATACACGCTCTCGGGTAAAGCGGACACATCGCTTAAGGCCCAGACGGTCAGCAGCACGGCCAGTGTACGGCTAGCGAGCGAAACGGCATCTTTTCTTGACATGATGTTCTCTCCCTACGAGCGGGTCCTGATAAAATACCGCGCTGGGCTCACGGCGGCATATTGTGCGCATGCGCGTCCCCAAAGCGCGGCTTCACCTGACGGCCCTCGCGCAGAATTAGACTCCAGCCATACCTGCAGAGGAACGGAGAAATCGGAGTAAGGAAACTTCGTTTTTATCCCTTTGCGTGGTCCGCATCCTCCGCGGTTTTCATTGGGTTTCGCGCGCGACCAGATCACCCGGGCCGGGATTGCCTGAGGGCTGCGGAATGCTGGGCGGCTGGCTTACAGGGACAGGAGAGATTCCGTCGGCCGGTCTGGGCACCTCGTCCTGATCCTCGCCAGGGCGGCGGAGGCTGGGAGCGTTGGGCGATCGGTCTTCCTGCTCTTTCTTGGCTTCGGTATCTTTGTCTGGCTTTTCCAGGATGACTTCTTTTTCAGTGCGCACGATCTTCTGCCCGCCAACCTTCATGGTTTCAACGCGCACTACCTCATCACCGACGATGCGGACAAAGTCGACGTCCTGCGGCGGATTGCCATAGATCCATTCTTCGTAGTCGATGTCGCCATCCTTCTCGCGCACTTTTTTCGGCGCCTTGCCCATGGCGTGCACCACCATTTCCGTGTCCATTCCGACCAGTACATGGTGAGCCTGGATGGACTCCTTCACCTTCGGAGGCAGGGTGTTGAGATAGGCCTCCTCTTTATTGCGGGCCGCGAAATCGAGCACCGGAAACAGCAGTGCTCGCAACTGCTGAGCCGTCATCTCCGGCACATACTTGTCAAAGTAGAGATCGAGGTAACTGCCGTGAGGATTCTGCTGAGACTCGTCGGGGGAAAGAGGCACCTCGGCTCCGCTGGCGCCGGAAATCTGAATGTGCTGGTACCACTTCCGGCGGTGAACCGGGCCGCCGTTGATGTCGAAATGAATATGGTCGTCTTTGATCTGCACGTAGGAAATGTGCGCGGGGTCGCCGGGCCGCACCGCAGGTCCCCAGAGCGCCAGCAACTGTTGTAACTCCTGGCCGTTCGGGCTGGTCGTCCCGTCTTTCAGAATGAGACCCTTGGTGCCCATGGGAAATGCCGAGCGCGAATAAACAATTTGGGTTTCGAAGTCGCGGATAATCTCAAGCCGCGTCTGCCGCGACATATGCGGGGCGTTCGCCGGGATGGGATCAGCGACGGGGGGGACCGGAGCCTCTGCCTGCGGCGGAGGAGCACTGGGCGCTGCGACTGCGGAAGGCTCCTGAGACTTGGGGGTTTCACTGGTCTGCGCGTGAAGGCTCTGTGTACAAAGCACGACGACCAGGCTCAGCAGAAGAAAAACGGAAGGAAGGGACGCACGGCGAAGACGTTCCATAAAACACCCCGGGCCGGACTTGCCATGATTATAGCGCCGGGAGCAAGGGTCCGGCGGATCTTAGGTCTGAAGTATTTGGGACTGAGGGAAGTACCACGCAGACTCGGGAACTCTTACCAGAGCCCGTAGGCTGAGGTCTGACGGCTGACGCTTGATCACTTACACCAGATTGAGGGCTTTCTTGATGGTACCGCGCTCTTTCTGGATTTTTTCCTGTAGCAGCGTGATGGCGTAGATCAGTTGCTCGGGTCGCGGCGGGCAGCCCGGCACATAGATATCGACGGGGATCACCTGATTGACGCTCTGCACCAGCGCATAGTTCTGGAAAACTCCACCCGAGGTCGCGCACGCGCCCATGGAAATGACCCACTTCGGTTCGGGCATCTGCTCCCAGAGCTGGCGGATCACCGGGGCCATCTTATTCGACACGCGGCCGGCAATGATCATCAAATCGCTTTGCCGCGGCGACGGACGAAATACTTCGGCGCCGAAGCGGGCAATGTCAAAACGCGACGCGCCCATCGACATCATCTCAATGGCGCAGCAGGCCAGGCCAAACGTCATGGGCCAGATGGAGCTCTTACGCATCCAGTTGACCGCCGAATCGAGTGTGGTCAGGACGACGCCTTCAGGTGTGGGATTGCCGAAGGTCAAGTCTTTGACGACCTTGTGGCCATCTTCGAAATCAACGTACGGACCGAAGTTCAGTTCACGGGACATGTCTTAGTTATTCTAAACCACATAGGCTACGGGAAAACACAGGGGGCTCCGGCTTTTCATGAACCGTTCGAATACGCTATGGAATTGCACGGTCACGGCGCCGCTGTCGCAGTGTCCCAGCGAGGCTCGGTTGAACGATCTTGTTCCACCTCTAGCCATCTTTGGACGGATTCTCCGCCGGATAGTTGAAGAAAAGCTGATTTCCGTCGGGATCATCGACCACCAGGAGCCGGTAGCCCCACGAGCCCTCCTTAACGGGCACGCCCTTGCCCTCGAGTTCCGATCGCAGCGCGTCCACTGCGGCGGTTGCGGCCTCGCGTGTCGCCGGCTCGACGTTCAGGGAAATGAACATCAGCCCCTTACCAATCTTTTCCGGCCACGTTTGGGCCAGGATGAGCGCGCAGCCCTGCCGGTCGACCTCTGCGACATACGCTCTGCCCTCCTCGTCGTAGCGCCAAGGGCTCGTGAATCCAAGCTGATTCATGTAGAAGCTGAGCGAGGCGTCAACGTTCTTGACGTGTAGGACGGGGCGCGCAAACCAGTCTGTCACAGGCATGCATCCTCCAATGAATATCACTTCCTCCAAAGTCAGATTCAAGGACAGGGTGTCAGCGTTCTGAGGTCTCGGTCTCTACGGGTTCACTACGATCTTGCCGAACATCTGGCTTTTCTCCGCGTGGCTGCATCCACGCTGTACCAAGCCAGCCCGTAAGCTGCTTAAAATACAATAGAATACTCGCAGGAATTACCGCTCGTTTGGGTGTGATTCTGTCTGCGAACACGGACAGAAGGCGGTACAGCATCGACGGCTCGCCTAGGCGTACGATTGAGCCGGGGAAACCATGACAACTCCACGGCGGCACAAGCAGGACACTGCGACCTTTGAAGAACTAACGACGATGGGGCAGGTGCGCTCCCAATGGTACAGCGTGAACACTGGAAAAAATGACCATCGCGCATGGGCGTAGGGTTGGGATGCCACAGCGAAGCAGGCGATGTTGCAGCGGCTCGAAAAGCTGAAAGCGCGGATCGAGCGCCTGTATCGCAGCGGTGCACGGTTCTGAAAAACAACATCAATGGAGGTCCTCGCAGGACATGCGAGCAAGGATCAGCGCTGGAGTTTCTCAAGGAATTGGAGCAAACCCTAAAGAAAAAGCTGCCTGCCCGACTGAGATGGAGTCTTGGATTCGGCGAACGGTTGCGACAGCGAAGATTGACGATAAGCAAAAGTATTTGCGGGGTCCGGAAGCAGCCTTTCTTAATGGGCAGGCCTCCAGTACTTTTCGACTTGCTTAAGACGTTTGGAGGCTGTCCACGGAGCAGCGCGGAGCGCATTGCTCAATGAGTACCATCGAACGATGCCGGAATCGCGTCTCATGACCCCATCCGATGGGAGCGACATCCGTTTAAGAAGATTCTAGGTTCCAGCACGAGTGACATCTATCAGGGCTGGGTCAACTCAGAGATGACACAAAGCTGCCTGACTTCTCCCTCCGCGATCCGTTTCCGCACCATCTTGTTTGAAGGGAAATACTTCCCCAACGGCTCGCTGAAGTTCGCACGACGGCAACTGGTTCGCTTATCTATGAGGCGTTTCTATCGCGGACTGCCGCGACTCGCCGCAGCGAAGAAGCACCGGAGTGGAATACGACTATGCCTGTCTTATGGCCAGCCTCGCCCAAAGGGCTCTCTCCGCTGGACTGATCTTGATCTGAAAACTCGCCGCGGCTCTGGGATGGGGCCAACGTGTACGTCATGATCCTCCGGGGTCAACGCGTGACGCCCTTCAGGAAAGGTGGCGTGATTGGCTGACCTGGGATCGAACCGGCGACATCCAGCCTGCGAAGCTGACAGCCAGCGTAAGTTGTTGAACCTGTTAGCTGCATCGCCCGCCTGTGCCGTGGAGCGGCTGTCAGTCCTATGATCCGTTGGGAAGCAGCAACCGAAGTGCAGATGCGAAACGTTCTCGCATGTCCCGCATTCCGACGCTGAACGGAAAGCTCTCTCAGACGCGAACGGAGATGACCGCGAAGGAATCAGAGAAGTACCAGTACTCCCCAAAGTGGTTTGCATCCGGTAGGGCAGCAACAGCCGCGCAGCCCCTTGCGCGGTTTAGAAAGCGCGTAACACGGCCCTCCAGTTTACTCATCTCGTCATAGGCCAAAAGCGTCCAAGGGTTCGGCGCATCCAATCGTACCGTTCATAATCTTCACGATCCGAGTCTCGGATTGTGGGTTCGGCGTTCGATCCTTTGCGCTTTTTCCAGCCGAATTAACGGGCGTGTACTCGACCGCCGACATGTTAACGGCTATTGCGATTTGAATCGTCTCTGTATGCATCGAAATCAATATCTCCGTAATATGAAGGCTGTGCCTGTACTCGCTTATCAAATAGTTGGTGACTAGGTCGTCCTTTTGGCGTTCACTCACAGCGCGATAAGCACGGATCACCCACGCCACGATCTTGAAGGTGTAACCGACGAGAACCCGATGGCAAGGGATAGGGCCTAGATGTGCTCAAGTATCCAATGCACGGCTGCTCTCAGCTTGCGCGGGAGAGTCGAATGAGTGTCTGCAGATCAACTCCCGCTGATGCGCTGGCGAATCGACGAAGCGAAAGAGATCACTGAGGCAGTTGCTGCAAAGATTAGGGCAGGTTTGTAGGAATGAGTTTCGGATTGCCTTTGCCAACGTCTCGTATGCACCAACGCTACCAGGGTGACCGTCCGGCCCTTGCGAAGTGGTCGGTTTTACCGCAGCGGACGCAATGTATGCCATTCTCTCCTAAGTCGGTCAAAGTGTATATCGTACACCCAAGAATTCAGCCAGCAGAGACTCGCCCCTCGTAGCAACAGACACAGGGAACACCCGAGAGGGTAAGCTGCTGCCAGCTAGGGCTGGCGTTTCCAGTGGTCATGCCTTCGCGACGTGAGCGTGGTGCGGCTCCCCAGCATTCGTATCGCGTTGGGGCGCAGGTGGTCTACACGGATCGGGTGGGGGTGTGGTGCGTTCGGAGTCGGAGAACATCACCACAGCAGCCGCGCTCGATCTGGAGGACTTCATAGCGCCGGGCAACCTGGGAGTTGGTATCGGAATCGGCGGGGAACTTTGTGGTGAAGGCCGCAATGACTAGCAATCCTTTGGCCAACTTCTTTTATACCTGGCCCGAAATTCGCCACGAAAGCGGTATATATGCACGGCTCTCCAAGATATCGAGGGGGCTGCTATCGGGGAAAAGAATCGGGCTGCGACCGACCTGCATCCAATACAGATCGATCGGCTCTACCCACTTTTCCCCCATATATTCATTCATTTTGCAGCACCGCACTAATCGCGGGTGAAGTGTGCCCGAAAATGAAGGGAGAACTACAACATGACGCCAGCCTTGACACCAGCCCAACAAGCGGAGAAAAGCCGTAGGAGAACAATTGGAACCGCTCATCAATCGGGAACTACGAAGCTGACTCACTCTATGACTGACGATGAGAAAAAAGCGTTCAAGCGCGAAGTTCTGGGGTAGCGCATGTGAATCCTGCGCAAGAAATGGGAGGCGGGCGGCGGGGAATGACGATTGTGGAGATGAATATCGAGCCGACGGCTGGAAATCTACTGCGCCTAGTGGATGAGGCCAAGAATTTTACTCCGATAGGGTGGGGTAGTCGAACGAACTCTAGATGGGGATGAGTCCCGCGCCTCGCGGTACATCTACCTGACTCCCCAAGAAAAAATCGAAGTGGCTGGACCTGAGAGTGGATGAAAGCGATCCAGAGATGGGACTGTCCCTGCATTTGAATCGTGTAATTCTCTTACCAATGGCCTGAACGTTACCGCGATGATGGGAAGTTCTCTGGGGATGCGAAAAGGCGATCGGGAAGTATTGAGCGAGCGGATGCGTTTATCAGAAAGAGAATCAATCCACGGGAAAGACGCATGGCCTCGATCATGAGTGCGAAGAAACCGAAACCCAGAGCGCAGACGTGGCGTCCGTGACATCGTGGACGCCAGCGGACGCGCGCGCGGCGCTGCTCAATCGGCAGAGCTACAACGCCCAGCAAATCGCAGCCGAACCGACAAGGAAAAACCGACTCAGCTAACCGAACGCGTACAATAGGCGGACAGTGAGGCAAAATTCATGGGCAGCGGATAAATCGGCTGCCTGTTTGTTGCTTGTTATCAGTGGAGGTTCTCTACGGGTTCACTACGATCTTGCCGAACATCTGGCTTTTCTCCAGGTACTCGTGCGCGGCTTTCAGATCTTTCAACGGAAACACCCGATCAACGACCGGCTTCAGACGTCCGGCGAAGACGTGCCCTAAGACCTCGTTCAGTTCGGCCATTGTGCCCATGTAAGAGCCCAGGAGCCTCAGCTGCCGTGCAAAAAGATGGCGCAGATCGATTCCCACGTTTGAGCCAGTGGTTGCGCCGCAGGTCACCAGCGTTCCTCCGGCCTTCAGCGATTTCAGGCTCTCGTCCCAGGTGGCCGCGCCGACGTGTTCGATCACGATGTCTACGCCCTCTTTATTCGTGATTTTGCGGACTTCTTCGGAAATCTTCTGCTTGTAGTGATTGATTCCGAAATCAGCGCCAAGGAGTCGCCCCTTCTCCAGCTTGGTTTCGTCTCCAGCGGTCGTGATGACGCGGCAGTGAAACAGCCTCGCAATCTGGATGGCAGCAATGCCGACTCCCGAACTCGCTCCCAGAATCAGCACGGTCTGACCGGGGCGCACACTCGCCAGCCCAACCAGCATGTGCCACGCCGTAAGAAACACCAGGGGCACGCTGGCAGCCTGGTTGAAATCCAGCGAGTCAGGAACCGGGATAAGATTCGCGGCCGGTACGGCAATCAATTCACAGTTCCCACCATCGACAGCATTCCCCAGGACAGTAAATTCGCGGCATTGGTTTTGGATACCGGCGAGGCATTTTGGGCAACGTCCACAAAAGTGTAGGGGCGCGACCAGCACGCGCTGGCCCACGGAGAATCCCGTGACGTATTCGCCGGTTTCGACCACTTCGCCGGCTATGTCGCTCCCAAGAATGTGCGGCAGCTTCACCCCGGGAAGTCCCTTGCGCACCCAGACGTCGAGGTGGTTGAGAGCGCAGGCCTTGACTCGTATCAGAACCTGGTCTCTTCGCGGCTTCGGGTCAGGAACATCTTCGTACAGCAGAACTTCGGGCCCACCGAATTGATGAATGCGAACGACTTTCATGAGTGAAATCTTCTCCGAGGCATCACGCTACCACAATTTTCTGGTCGTACTATGCTCGATTGACTCTATCCTGTTAACCGACTGATAATCAGCATGTCCGCATGGCCGATCTTCATGGACATCTACGAACAAATCGTGCAACTTCGCCGTGAAGGTCGGCGCGGAGCCGTTGCCACCATCGTCAATGTCCGCGGATCAATCCCGTCGTTCAAGACGGCGAAGATGCTGGTTCGCGACGATGGCTCCATTGTCGGCACTATCGGTGGCGGGTGCGTCGAGGCCGACGTCTGGCAGGCGGCTCGCGAAGTGATGGAATCGGAGAAGCCGCGATCCCTGACCTTCGATCTGAATCAGGATCCGAAGTACGACACAGGGCTGGTTTGCGGCGGAACCCTCGAAGTATTTGTCGAACCCATCCTGCCTCCAGCATTACTTTACATATTTGGCGCAGGTCACGTGGCAGTAAATGTTTGTCAGGCAGCGGCTCAGGCGGGCTTCGACGTAATTGTCGCCGACGACCGCACGTCCTACGCGACCAAAGAGCGCTTTCCGGCTGCGCGTGAAGTCCACGGGCTCGATTTTGACGAGGCCATGCGAAAGCTCGACCCGAACGAGTCCTCTTACATTGTGATTGTCACGCGGGGGCACCACGATGATATGCGCATCCTGCGCTGGGCCGTGGCAACTCGCGCCTGCTATGTCGGCATGATCGGCTCGAAGCGCAAAGTGATCGAGATGTTTAAGGCGTTGCAGAAAGAAAGACTACCCGCGAACTTGTTCGAACGCGTGCACGCTCCCATCGGGATTGACATTGGAGCGGTGACGCCCGAGGAAATTGCGATTGCGGTCACGGCGGAACTGATTGCGGTTCGCCGCCACGCCAACGCCCCCTTGCCGCATTTGAGCTGGTTCAAGGGTAGCTCCCGGGAAGACTCTGAAGTGACGGTCGAGTCCCAGGATCCACACGACGCCGGCTAGAGCCTCCGTTCCTGACTTTCCCACTCGTTTCTGCTATCTTCCGCAACATGTCCCGGGCCGCAAGTTTCGCCGGAGTCATCTTGGCCGCGGGTGAATCCTCGCGCATGGGCCGGGATAAAGCGCTGCTGCCCTGGCCTCCACAGGCCGCAGACATTACGCCAAAGGACACTTTCTTGTCAGCGGCCATCCGGTCGCTGGCACTCTCGACTGATTTCATCGTGGTCGTCACGGGCGCGAACGAAAGCGCCCTGGCGCCGGTTGCATATTCCAATGGAGCATCGGTGGTGACGAATCCCGAACCCAGCCGCGGCCAGTTCAGTTCCCTGCAAGTGGGACTGCATGAGGTGCTGAATCGCGGGCGGGACGCCGCTTTGATCACACTGGTCGATCGTCCACCCGCCCTCACGGAAACGGTGCGGGCTCTGCGCGAAGTATTTGAAGCCGTGCCGCAGAATGTCTGGGCGCTGGTGCCGGAATTCACCGGCAAACACGGCCACCCCATCGTAGTGGGTCGTGAACTCATCGAGATCTTTCTGCAAGCCCCGCCCACGGCCTCCGCGCGCGATCTTCAGCGCGCTCATCAAGACCACATTCAGTATCTTGCCGTTAACGACCCGTTCGTCGCGATGAACATCAACACGCCCGAAGACTATGCAGGGCTATAGGCTTTTCTTAGCGTCCTTCGCGGATGTTCTTAGCGAACTTCGCGGTTAAAGGCTCTTGCTGGGTATGCAAAGCTCCTAACCGCAAAGTTCGCTAAGAGAGGCCGCGAAGGGCACGAAGAAGACCTCTGCTCCATTCCAAGGCAGCGTCGGCCCGCAGCCTGCAACTGACACCGGCCGCGAATTCACAATTTGCGCGCTTCGCAGCGGACACGTTATCGTCGACAGAATGGAAACTTTCGGGGCGCGCACTCTGACTGCACAAGCCAACGAATTCCTCGAATCGGTGGTGCGCCTTGCTCCGCAGGTCGCGGCTTTTGACTGCGACGGCACGCTCTGGTCGGGCGACGCGGGTGAAACATTCTTCAACTGGGAAATTCGGGAGGGTCTGGTCTCCACTGAGGTGGGACAGGCCATGCGTGCGCGTCACGCCGACTACAAAGCAGGCAAAGTCAGCGAAGACGACATGTGCGGCGAGATGGTCACCATGCATAGTGGAATTTCTGAAGCCGTGATGATGCAGGCCGCCTCGGAATTCATGACGCACTCGTTTCCTGGCCACGTCTTCCCCGAGATGCAGGAATTGGTGCGGCGGTTGATGGAAAATGGCTGCGAAGTCTGGGCGGTTTCGTCGTCGAACGAATGGCTGATTCGGGCCGGCATGATGCAGTTCGGCATCAACGAAGAACGTATTCTGGCGGCGAAAGCCGCAATCGACAATGGCATCGTGACTGACCGCCTGATTCGCGTTCCGTCGGGTGCGGGCAAGCCGCGAGCGTTGCGTGCTGTTGTGGGTAAAGAGATTGCGGCAGCCTTCGGCAACTCGCGCTGGGACGCTGACATGCTTGCCATCGCGCAGCATGCCTTCGCTGTGAATCCCAATCCCGACCTGCAGGCAACGGCGCGGGAGCGGCGGTGGACGATCTACTTCCCGAACGGCACAGGGCCCCGGTAGGCAATCGCCTTCAAGATACCTCAGCAGCGTAGTGCCGGCATGCTGCCGCTGGCGCGGGCCTGCCCTGAGTTTGACGAAGGCTTGTCCCGTCCTAGTCTCGCGGGTTAAATCTGAGCCCGCGATTACAATTGGAGGCAATGTACTCGCCGCAACTTCTCGATCACTTTCAAAATCCGCGCAATGCAGGAGACATTCCGAACGCAGACGCCCGGGCAGAGATTGAGAATCCGGCCTGTGGTGACGTTCTTCGCCTGACGGCGGAAGTGAAAGACGGACGGATTGCAGAAATTCGATTCAAGGCCAAGGGATGCGTTGCCGCCATAGCCTGCGCTTCTGCTCTGACCGACCTTGTGTCTGGAAAAACGGTGAACGAAGCACGAGACATAAATCGCGAAAAGGTTATCGCTGCCGTGGGCGGCGTTCCTCAGGCTTCAACGCACGCGGCGCAGTTGGCGATCGATGCGCTGGTCGAGATTCTCATTCAGCTCAAGCATAAGCAATGACGTCAACTCACACTCCCCGTCGAATCGCGTGCCTGCAACCCAGCGCAACGGTCATTCTTGCGGCGATCGGTGAGCTCGACCGTGTGGTAGCTTGCACGCGGTATTGCGCGGATGTCGTGCCCCAAGTGAATGACGGCTCGCGAACGATTTTGGCGGACTCGTGGACAGCAGATGCGGCGCAGATCGTCAACGTGCATCCGGACCTGGTGATCGCGGCGGTGCCGTATCAGGAGAAGGCGGTCAGCGAGATTCTGAAATCCCGCGCAAGATTTCTAGGCCTGGCTCCGAAGACCCTGGCGGACATTTACACCGACATCGCGACTATTGCTGGAGTCGCAGGCGCGACGGACCGCGGCGAGGAAGTCATCGCCGAAATGGAGAGCCATATCGAAACCGTCCGCGCTCGCACCGGCAGCGTCAGGCACCCCCGTGTCTTTTGCGAAGAATGGGGCAAGCCCGTGATCGCGTCGCAAACCTGGGTCGCGGAATTGGTCGCGGCGGCGGGAGGCGAATTCATGGGCGCACCTGCCCGGCAGGTTGATCCCGAAGAGATTCTCAGAGCAGATCCCGAAGTCATTGTCGCCGCGTGGTGTGGTGCAGGAGATCGTGTTCCCCTCGAAAAGATTATCGCCCAGCGTGGCTGGCAACAAACCTCAGCCGGGCGCAATGGCCGGGTTTACTGCATTCGCGACGAGTTTCTCAACACACCCGCACCTACGCTGCTGCAAGGCCTCCACGCGCTCGCTCACGCTCTTCATCCCGAACTTTTCCCGGCCACGAAAGGAATCCGGCGAATTACTGACGTTCCGGTTTCCACAGTGTCGAACGCGCTGCCGTGAGTTAATATTCCACCCATGCCGGTAATGAGCAAAATCGAAGAAGTGCGATTGGAAGTCAGCGAGTTAGCCAAAGCCGCTCCAACTGCGCAAGACTTGATGCACCAAATGGTGAAGCTGCTGCACGAGCGGGTGCTGAAGTACAACTGGGTGGGTTTTTACATGCTCGAACCCGGAGCGCAGCCTCCCATGCTGGTTCTGGGCGCGTTTGAAGGCGCGATGACGCCGCACACGCGCATCCCTCTAAACCAGGGCATCTGCGGGGCGGCCGCGTCGAGCGGGCTTACTGTTGTGGTCGACGATGTGCGCAAAGATCCTCGGTATCTCGCCTGTTCTCTCGAAACGAAGTCTGAGATCGTCGTGCCCGTCTTCGTCCACGGCAAAGTAGTCGGAGAACTCGATATCGACAGCCACTTTCCCGCAGCCTTCACACGCGAGCATCAGGAGTTGGTCCAGCATTGCGCCAAGCTGGTCGGCGAAAAGCTGGAACGCTGAAATCGCGCCGACGCTGAATCCAGCGCGTATCACGTAGCCCCGGCGAAATATCTGGCCTCGGACGGATTCGTCCGGTGAGATACCACGAAGAACTGAAGCCTGGACCCGAGCATGAGAGTCGAAAAAGGAAAAGTACGCGCTCCAGAAATAGGCCGCGTTTGGCTGAACTCCACTCCACTGAGCTTCCGCCAGCTCCGCGGCCGCGTCGTTCTGGTCGATTTCTGGGACTACACCTGCGTCAACTGCATCCGCACGCTGCCCTACGTGCAGGCCTGGCACGAACGCTACAAAGATAAAGGCCTCACGGTGATCGGCGTCCACACTCCTGAGTTCACTTTCGCGCAGTACGAATCGAATGTGGAGCGCGGTATTCGGGAGTTTGGACTGACCTATCCCATCGTCGTCGACAGCGATCGCGAAATCTGGAAAGGATTCGCAAATCGCTACTGGCCCACAAAATACCTGCTCGATCAGGAAGGATATTTGCGCTGGGGCCAATTCGGCGAAGGCGGATACGCTGAGTGCGAGCAGGTAATTCAGGAATTGCTTCATGAGATCGATCCAGACTTGAATCTACCGCCGCTGATGAAGCCGATGCGTGAAGAAGATCAATCGGGCGCGGTCTGTTATCGTGCCACCGGAGAACTTTATCTGGGGAATCGCCGCGGACGTATCGGCAATGAAGGCGGATTCCGGGAGGATCAGATTGCGGATTATGTTTTCAACGAGGCTCTAGGAGAGAATTTCTTCTACGCCAACGGACGCTGGGCCTCGACCGCAGAATATTTCGAGGCGGTCGAATCCGGGACTCATACTTTGCGTTTGAAATATGAGGCGTCCGCCGTAAACTTGGTTATGGCCCGTCCTCATGCCGAGTCCGCCGAAGTTGTGATCTTGCAGGACGGCAAGCCTCTCGCCCGCCGACAGGGTGCGCGCGATACACGCTTCCGCAAGAACTCGAGCGGAGAAGAAGAAACCTACATTGCGGTCGACTCCCCGCGCATGTATTTTCTGCTGGACAACCAGCAATTCGGTGAGCACGAATTGGAACTGCGCTGCTCGGTGGGCGTCGCTGCGTTCGCCTTTACCTTTACGAGTTGCGTCGATCCTGTAGCCAGCGCGCTACAGGCGGCGGCCGTGCTCCAGTCATGAAGCGCGTAGTCGCGGGCCTGATCGTGCAAGGCAACAAAATACTAGTGTGCCAGCGCACCCGCCACCAAACCATGCCGCTCAAGTGGGAATTTCCCGGAGGGAAGATCGAAGAAGGGGAGCAGCCCCGCGATGCTTTGCGCCGTGAACTGGAAGAAGAACTAGGAATCAACGCCACCATCGGGGATGAAGTCAAACGCATCCAGCATGAGTATCCCAACGGCGGGAAAGTCGAACTGCGTTTCTTTCTGGTCCGCGAGTATCAGGGGGAAATCGAGAACCGAATCTTTCGCGACATGAAGTGGACCGAGCCCAAGACTCTTCCCACGTTTGATTTTCTCGAGGCCGATCTCACGCTGGTAAAAGATCTTGCGGCGGGCAGGCTGCTCTAACCGGCTTTGCCGCTTATCATCGCCACTGCCAGCGCCAGTGACAGCGCTGTTACCAGGATCGTTGTGGTCCAGGCAACCGCGTTGAACATCCTGGTGTTCACGTATCCGCCCATCAGTTCTTTTTTGTTGATGAGCAAGAGCATGAAGACCAGCACAAACGGAAGAACGACGCCATTCAGGACCTGCGACCAGAGGACGATTTTCACTAGCTGCTGGCTCGGGATCAGAAGCACGAAGGCGCCACCGGCCACGATCAGCAGCGTATACAGCCAGTAAAATACCGGCGCCTCGCTGAATTTCCTGCCTACACCCGACTCAAAGCCCAGGCCTTCGCACACGGTATATGCCGTCGAGAGTGGCAGAATCGAAGCAGCGAACAAAGATGCGTTGAATAATCCAACGGCGAACAAAATATAGGCATAGTCGCCGGCCAGAGGTTTCAAGGCTTGTGCAGCGTCAGCCGCGAATCTGATATCGCGGACCCCGTGTACATACAATGTCGCCGCGCAGGCCACGATGATAAACCACGCGACCACGTCGGTAAAAACACAGCCCGTGATCACATCCAGCCGCGAAGTCTTGAATCCACGCTTAGTCACGCCTTTCTCCACGATCGAAGCCTGCAGATAAAACTGCATCCAGGGCGCGATTGTAGTTCCCACTACTCCAACCACCATGAACAAATACGCCTGATCGCGGAAAGCGCTCAGAGCGGGCGGTTTGAAGGTTGCGATGGTCGCGTCTTTCCACAGCGGATGCGCCAGCACTCCCGCAAAAATATAAGTGATATAGAAAAATGAAGCGGCCAGGAACACTTTCTCCACGCTCTTGTACTGCCCTTTCACCACAATAAGCCACACGATGACTGCACACACCGGCACAGTCGCGAATCGCGAAAGCCCAAACAGTTCGAGACTTGTGGCGATGCCGATGAACTCGGTGACGACGTTGCCGAAGTTGATGACCAGAATGCCGATCATCATGAAGAATGTGATGCGGAAGCCGAATTCCTCACGGATCAGGTCGCTCAATCCCTTGCCGGTCACTGCGCCCATGCGGGCGCACATTTCCTGCACCACGATCAGGGCGAGCGTGATTGGAATCATTGTCCAGAGGAGGAGATGTCCGAATTGCGCCCCGGCGGACGAGTAGGTCAGGATGCCGCCGGCATCATTATCGACGTTCGCGGTGATGAATCCCGGACCGACTACGGCGAAGAACAGCAGGATCCGGATCTTCCAGCTTTTCAGGAACTTCATGCGCACTTTTCACGGACATATGGATGGAGCAAACTGCAGCGACAAACGACGGAACAGGATAAATGTACGCAGCGAATCTGGCCAAAGAAAAAGTGCGCAGGCAGGTACCGGTCTTGGGTCGAAGAGGCGAGTTGTGCGGTCTTGGGCGTTCGGTCCTGGGCATCGCATCGACCCGGCCGACCACTCCGAACCGAAGACCGACCACGCAGACCCAACACGCCGCCTATAACTTCCCGCGCAGCATACTGATCACATCATCTGACGTAATGATTCCCGTAAGCCGGTTGTGCTCGTCCACGACGGGGAGTGTCAACAGATTGTATTTATCAAACAATTCGGCCACGTCGTTCTCCGCGACGCCCTGGTGAGCAAGGACGAGTGGTTCCTGGGTCAGCGAGAGCATCGGATCTGAACTGTGCGCCAGTACCAATCGCGCCAGGGGCACTGCGCCCACCAGTGTGCCGTGGGAGTCGACCAGGTAAATGGTGCTGACCGCTTCAACTCCACCTTCGAACTCGCGCATCGAATCGATCGCGTTCTGCACCGTCGCCGACACGGGCAGCGCCAGAAACTCCGTGGTCATGCGGCCGGCGGCGGTTTCTTCTTTGTGCTCCAGCAGTTCCACGACATCCTGCTGCGCTTCCGGCTCCATCTGGGTCAGGATCTGCTCGGTCCGCTCCTCGGACAAGTCGGCAAGCAGGTCGGCGGCCGCGTCGGGATCCATCTCTTCGACAATTTCCGCCGCGCGCTCAGAACCGAGCGACTCCACAATGGACTTCTGAACTTTGGGGTCAACTTCCTCCAGCGCCTCAGCCGCAGTTTCTTCGTCCAGCGTCTGAAAAACTGCCTGGCGCTCGTCTGGCGCAAGATCTTCGACAATGTCGGCGATGTCCGCGGGGTGCAGTTTGGCCAGGCCTTCATTCGAGATTTTGAGCCGCACCCGCCGGGCCGGATCGGTCTCGATGACATCAACGAAATTCCACGGAATCGCCCGTGGAGGAATTCTGCCGAGCAACGCACGCAGAGCCGGTTTTGGCGCAACACCGCGCAGTAGTCGCCGCACCGCGCCGCGCGCTCCAACATCTACGGAATGGACGCGCAAGACAGGACGAGTTTCGCCAATCTCCTTGGGGGGATCCATGTGCAGGTCGACATCGTTGACCCGGACCACTTTTCGTCCGTTGATGTCGATGACTTGCTGGTCGAGCAGGTCGCGCTCCAGCAGAAATAATCCCTCCGTGCCCTCGGCGGACTGCCAGTCGGCAACCAGGGTTGCAGCCCGAACCCCGCCATTGATCGTCGCGATGGCGGTAAAAGGCAGCATGCGGTTGCCCAGCTTCGTCTTGACGATCAGCGAACTGATTCGCGAACGGTCCTCCTGCGGGGTGAGCGTGACTTCGCGCACCCGTCCGCCCGCCGCGCCCGACGGGTCATACACGGTGGCGCCCAGCAGTTCGCTAAGAGCAAGTGAGATCATCCCGCTAGAGAATAACCAAGGTGTGGATAATGCGAAACGAAAATCGAAGACTCGGCGTTAAATGCATCACACACGGACCGTAGCCACTACGATTCGTAGAGCCCCGGACGCCACGTCGGCGGGGCGAGTCCCAATGCGCTGGCCGGACGAAAGCCTGCCCTGAACTCGCCGAAGAGGCGTCCGCCCGATATGAGCAATTATGGTTGGCCAGCTTCTGGGGCCAAGGCCTGGCGACTGAAGACTCATTTCACTGGCAGGCTGTCGTGGCTGGCCACGCAGCGCCACGTCCCGCCGAGTTTGATCCATGTATCGGTGAAGCGGCCGCGGCGGTCGAAATGGGTACCTTTGGATGAGCCTTTCTCGTGATAGGTGCCGGTGACCACTGCCACCGTGCTGTAAACCTTAATTCGGAAGTCCTCCGAGACCAGCGCGTCATAGTGATACGACGTATCTTTAGTCGAAGCCAGGTGCTCACGCTTGGTTTGCAATGTGCCGTCGGGTTCGGTAATCACGAAGTCGTCGGTCAAAATCAATTCGAGTGCACCGGGATCATGCTGCAGTTCGGCCTGATTCCAGGCATTCTCGAGAGCAAGAATCTGGCCCTCGTCCCCCTTTGTGCCCTGGCCCAGTGCAGCGGGAAAATAGGCAGCGCATAGGAACAGCCCGACACAAACCAACCAGACTCCGTGCACTCTCCTCATCGCGCGCCCCCAATCCCGCCATCTTATGGGCAAAGGCGAACCCCCACAAGAATCACGCATGATTCCCTGCGGCAACCGACCACGCGGCGCACGTAGGGGGGATGCCCTGGTCCCCCGGGCGGCGCGTCCGGCCCCGTCCGCATACTAGCCGTCCCAACGCCGCGAAGCCATTCAAACAAATAACGTTTTCCCACGTCTAAGTCGCCGCAGACACGAACTGGGAGCGTTCCGCCTCTGGCAACAGCACCGCAAGATGGGCACTCACTGCGGGAACAACCATCCCTCCAGCCCGTATAATGGATCAATAGCGTGCGCCTCATCTTCGACATCGTCGGGCAGACCTTCCGCGCCCTCTGGGCGCATAAGTTGCGCTCGTTTCTCACCATGTTCGGCATTGCCTGGGGCGTCGGTTCCCTGTTGTTGCTGGTAGGACTGGGCGAAGGTTTCCGCGCCGGAAACCGGCGGCAGTTCGATTCGCTCGGCGAAAACGTCATGTTCATCTGGTCGGGCCGGGCACCAGAGATGCAAGGCAGTTTCACGGCGCTGCGGCAGTACTATCTGACGTATCGCGATTACGAAGACATTCTGAGTGAATGTCCGAGCGTAGCGGATGCTGCTCCTGCCATCCAGCGCGGCGACATCCGGGCGGTCAGCGATTTCTTCCAGGCCAGCGGCCAGATCGTCGGTGTGCCGGCTAAATTCAACCAGATTCGCAATCTGCCGCTCAACGAAGGCCGCTGGATCAACGACATGGACGATGCGCAGAAGCGCACCGTGATCGTAATCGGCGACGAAGTCCGCCGCACCCTGTTTCTCGGACGACCGGCCGTGGGCGCGAGTATCCTGCTCAATGGCGTTCGCTTCACCGTGATCGGCACCCTCGCCAAAGTAGGCCACGGCGACAACATGAATCTGAACTTGCGAAGCTTTGTGCCATTTCACACCATGCAGGACTACTTCCGCCCGCTGAACACCGGGATCTCTACCGACACGATCTCTTACATCAACTACCAGCCGAAGTCGCGAAAACTTCACGAGACCGCGCAGCAGGAAGTCCACAAGGTCATCGCCCGCAATCACGGTTTCGACCCGAAGAATCCCGACTCGTTTGACGAATGGGACACCGTTAAAACCATCGACCAGATCGGCAAGATTTTCGACGCGATGAATCTGTTTCTCGGCAGCGTGGGACTGGTCACCCTTGCGCTGGGCGCGATCGGCATCGTCAACATCATGCTGGTGGCGGTCGCTGACCGGACCCGCGAGATCGGCTTGCGCAAAGCCGTGGGCGCTACGAATACCAGCATCATGTTCCAGTTTTTTGTGGAAGGTGCATTCTTGACCCTTCTCAGTGGAGGGATCGGCATTGCAGGTGCGGCGGGACTGATGGCGTTGCTCTCCGGTGTCGACCTCGGCGGAGGATTCGATCCGCCGAAGCTGGTCGCCTCGACAGCGGCTCTGGCCGTAATTTCGCTCGGCGTCGCAGGTATCGCAGCCGGACTCTACCCCGCTCGCCGCGCCGCGATGCTCGAACCGGTCGAGGCATTGCGCAAAGAATAAGCACGTGAATTTAAGAGCAGTAGATAGTAAGCAGTATTAAAAATGAAAAGCGATCTTCTACATCAAGCCTATTCCGCCATGCGCCACGACCTGCGCCGCACCCTGCTTACCATGGCGGGCATGGCCTGGGGGATCGCTACCGTCGTGCTGCTGCTCTCTTATGGCAACGGCTTCGGCAAAGCCATCGAAACTATCTTTCAAAGTTTCGGCGCTACCGCCGTGGGCGTGTTCCCTGGGCGCACTTCGCAGCAAGCTGGAGGCAACAAGGCCGGCGTCAGCGTCCGATTCACCAACGATGACATCGAACTGCTGCGCAATAACGTGCCGCTGTGCCGCCATATCGTCCGCATGGCGCAAAAAGATTCCACGGTGCAGAACAACAATCGATCCTTCACCTTCACGGTGATGGGTCTTGACCCGTCGATCCAGGCGATCTGGAATCTCGACATCGCCGAGGGACGCTTCCTGAACGATGCCGACAATATGCAGCATGGGCTCTACGCGGTGATCGCTTCGGAGGCCCGCGACAAACTTTTTTCCGGCATGCCTGCGGTCGGAGAAACCATCCGTATCGACGGAGTGACGTTCGAGATCATCGGAGTTGGCGCGCCGCGTATGCAGGAGGGTGACAACGACAACAACCGCGTCGTCTACATTCCCTTCAACTCCATGGATGTGCTCAAGGACAATCACTACCTCGACGGCATCTGGATGGATTCGGCCGGACTCGACCACGACAAGCTGGATAAAACGATTCGCGAAACGCTCGCCACCGCGCACAGCTTCAAGCCCGACGACCAGCGCGCGGTCTTCGTCTTCGACGCGCAGAAGCAGCTCGCGCAGTTCGGAATCATTTCCATGGCGCTGAAAGTGTTGCTCGCCTTTATCGGAACGGTGACGCTGGGCATCGGCGGCGTGGGACTAATGAACATCATGCTGGTCGCGGTCACGCAACGCACCCGTGAAATTGGCGTGGAAAAAGCCCTTGGCGCACGCCGGCACGACATTCTGTTTCAGTTTCTGGCGGAAGCTATGGTTATCACCGCTGCCGGAGGCGCGCTGGGAATTATTCTTTCGTACGCCGTTTCGATTCTCGCCGGCCGCATCACCTTCTACAGCGCTCTGGCCAAACATGCCGAGGCCGCGGACATTCGCCTGATTGTTTCACCCATGATTTTGGTGGTGGCGACGTCGATCCTCGCGGTCGTGGGCGTCATCAGCGGAATGGTTCCCGCCATGCGCGCCGCCAATCTCGATCCTATCGAAGCACTGCGCTACGAATAGTGTTTACTAAGTGCAAAGTGTGGGGTGCCCCACTTCTCGCCTCTTTTGCGAGGAGTGGGATTCGCGACCACTTCCAGACTTACTCCACAGGCACAACCGATTAGAATAGAGATGCTCGATCCTGGGCGGAGCTATGCCTGACCAACTCAACGCGGACGACATTCTCTCGGCTCCTCCTCCGCCCGCCGACGCCCGCATTTCTTACGGCTCCGACCCGAACCAGTTCTTCGACCTGCGGCTGCCCTCGGCGAAGAACTCAACTCTGGGGAAAGAAAAACCAGCGAATCCGTATCCGCTGCTCATCAATATCCACGGCGGCTTCTGGCGCGCGAAATATAACCTCGAACATGCCGGGCATCTCTGTGCAGCGCTCACGGCCAAGGGCATCGCGACAGCCAATCTCGAATACCGCCGCGTCGGCAACGAAGGCGGAACCTGGCCCGGAACCTTCGCCGACATTCGTTCGAGCTATAGCTTCCTGGTGCAGAACGCCCAACGACACAATATTGACGCGCGGAAAATTCTTGTGATGGGCCACTCTGCCGGGGGGCAACTGGCCCTCTGCCTGACCGCGCACGAATCCAGTGTGACCCGCGTCATCTCGCTTGCCGGCGTCGTGGACCTGCAACGCGCCTGGCGGCTTCACCTGAGCAACGATGCGGTCGTCGAGTTCCTGCGTGGCACTCCGGCCGAGGTCCCCGACCACTACCGCGAGGCCGATCCCATGCAACTCTCGATTCCGCAGGCCCGCCAGTGGCTGATTTGCGGCTCTGAGGACGACACCGTTCCCCCCGACTTCAGCCGCGGCTACGTGACCGAAAAACAGAAGCGGACCGGCAAGGAAAAAGAAGACGCCAATCTTCTGGAAATTCCCAGCGCGGGACATCTCGATTTCATCGATCCCGGCACTGCAGCCTGGAAATCAGTCGAAGAGACCGTCCTGAGGCTTCTTGTGTGAGGTTTCTTTCGGGGACATCGTTTTCGAGGACATCGTCCCTCCTACTCGACTCCCAGGCTCGATAGCGCTTCTTCGAGCAACGCAGCGTCAATGATCAGCCGCCGTCCGTCCGTTTTCATGTCTTCTGTCTCATCGAACGCCCGGAACAGACGCATCTTGACCGCTGCATACTGCTCGGCTTCATTCAAAGGCCGGCCATGACCCTGCTTCCAGGCCACGACCGGGCCATCCGGCAAGAAAATGCTGACGGCGTACGTCAGCTTGCGGTCAGACGTAACGTCGAAGATGAATTCCTGAGCTGGAGCCGCGGGATCATCCGGGAAGGCCGGCCGTTTCCCCACGAAGTAGTACTGATAGACGTATCCCTGCGCGCCGGTGTAGGTCTTTTGGCGGACCGGCTTGTTCATCGTCATCCCGACATTATCCAATGAGAAGGCCGCGTTTGTCGCCGGACTTAGGCAACCCTCTATACCCGCACGGATGAAAAGAACGGGCGGGAGATTTCCCGGTGGCCGGGGGTTTCCGCCGGTCCGGCGCTGGCACGTGGCGCTTCAGCCCTCGATCTTCGCCTCGCGCAACTGTTTGACAGCGGTCTCCGAACTCACCGGCGAGTAGTAGACCTCTTTAAACGTGTAGGAACGAGCCTTAGAAGGCACGACTGGCATGATCTCGATGTGCCAGTGATAGTCCTCGTCGATGGTCTTCCAGTAACCGAGATTTTTCGAGGGATGCAGGCTGAACTGGGCGAAGTATGCAGCACAAGATGAAATTCCTCGGTAATAGAGCGCACGCGCTGCAGAGTGCGGCGCAGCAGGGCCGCAAGATTCGTACGCAAGTCCGGTTTGCTCAAAGCCCGTGCGTTCGAACGACGCATCGTGGTACGCGCGGCAGAATCCAGGTTTCATACGGGACGCGAGGAGCGTAGGGGCAGAGCGCGAGATAGTCGCCACGCCCTTCAATCACGCGCTGGGCCTGGCGTTCTTCCTGCTGCAGGATGTCGCAGAAACACACAGCGCTCTTTGCTGACATAGTATTCGCGCCCGGCGCGCAACTCGTAGAGCACTCGCCGCGGAACAAACATGGTCGCAGTGATCTGCGAAGTGGGATGGCTGAATTCCTGTCCCGCGTTCTTGCCGTAATCCTTAAACAGGCTGACGTATTTGATGCGCGGGTCGCGCTTGAGATCGAGGATGCGTTCGGCGGCCAGGTGCAGGAAATGCGCCGATCTCTTCATCGCTGGCGTTCCACAGATGCCGGTCGTGGCGCGGATTTTCGACCAGCACTTCATGCGCGCCCACGGAATGCATGCGGTCGTAGATGCCGTCGCCGCGGCGGCCGGGTTCGCCTTCGATGTGGTAGAGCGGCGTGGGATGAACGACGGAGCGCGCTGACCACGGAACGCCCGGCGCATTCGGAGTCGACGGCAATCGACCTGCGCGCTGATGCTCGCGCAGAAACGGCAGGTAGCCTCCGGACGCGGTGCGCTCTCGGCAGGGTCGTCTCCGACGATGACCCAGGAGCGCGTGATGGGATCTTTGCGGAGTTCCATGCGGAAAGGAGAACATTGCGAGAGAATCGGCGTCAACCGTGATTTCCCGCCGTAATTTTCTGGTTGACTATGCGAAATGCCGCAGAAGAGGGCGGCCGCGCTTTGTTATAATCCGCCAAAGCCCCGCCTGATGACCGAATCAATGACAGAGCCGTCCACTCCGCTGATGCGGCAGTATGCCGCCGTTAAGAAAGAACATCCCACCGCACTTTTGTTTTTTCGTCTGGGCGACTTCTACGAGTTTTTTTTGACGACGCGCTGGTCGCCGCGAAAGAACTGCAAATCACGCTGACCTCACGCAATAAAGAAAAAGGAATCGCCGTGCCCATGTGCGGCGTGCCTTATCACGCCGCCGAGGGATACATCGGGAAGCTGATTCGCAAAGGCTTTAAGGTCGCGATCTGCGAGCAGATGGAGGACCCGCGACTGGCGAAGAAATTGGTGCGCCGCGAAGTGACGCGGGTCGTGACGCCGGGAACAGCGGCCGATTCGTCGCTTGGATCGGAAGAGAACAATTTTCTGGCTGCCGCTGGCGCAGGTCGGCGACTCGTGTGGGATTCGCCGCACTGGATTTATCCACTGGGGAGTTTCGGGCTACGGAATTTTCGGGCGAGGGCGCGTTGCGGCGAGTGCAGGAAGAGTTGGAGCAGTTGCGGCCGAAGGAATTGCTATATGGCTCGGCGGCGCCGTTGTTTGAGACATAGCGGAGCAGGCAGAGCTGCCGAGTTCGCTCGGCCGGCGAAGCGTGGGCGTCATCTGCCTCGCATGCAGCCCCAGCCACGGGCCGCGGGCGCGACTTGTACAGAAACTCCGCTCGACGATTGGATTTTTGCGCCGGATCACGCGCATGCCGCTGCTGGAAAATCATTTCGGCGTGTTGTCGCTCGAAGGATTTGGACTGGCCGGGACGAACTGCCGCGGCTGCGGCCGCCGGGGCGATTCTGTATTACGTGCGCTCGACGCAGCGCGGTTCGCTCGATCACGTGGACCGCATCGGCTGGTATGAGCGGCAGAATTGCCTGGTGCTCGACGCGGTCACGGTGCGCAATCTGGAGCTGATCGAGCCGCTGTTTGCGGGCACGGATGCTGGCGTGACGCTGTTTCGCTCGATCGATGCGGCGATCACGCCAATGGGCAAACGTTTCTGCGCGCCTGGCTGCTGCGGCCGTCGCTTGACCTGAGCGAGATCACACGCGCGGCTGGATGCGGTGGAAGCTGGCGTGAAAGACTTCGTCTGCTCGAGAAGAGTTGCGCCGCGCGCTCGACGGCGTGCTTCGATCTGGAACGACTGCTGAGCCGCGTCACGCTGGAGACAGCGAATCCGCGCGATGTGCTGGCGCTGGCGGCGTCACTGGCGAAGATTCCCGCAGTCAGGATCGCAGCAGCGCGGCTCGCCGCGGAGCGCCTGAAGAGCTCTGCATGCCTCCCTCGATGAACTCGGCGATCTGCGCGGAGCGCATCGAGAAGACGATCGTCGCCGAGCCGCCATTGAGCTTTGCCGACGGTGGCATCATCGCGGCGGGCGTCGATCACGACCTGGACGAATTGCGCGAACTCTCGCGCAACAGCAAGCAGGTGCTGGCGCAGATCGAGCAGCGGGAGCGCGGCCGCACCGGCATCTCGTCGCTTAAGGTCAAGTTCAATTCGATCTTCGGATACTACATCGAGATATCAAAGCCGAATCTGCATCTTGTTCCACAGGATTACGAGCGCAAGCAAACTTTGGTCGGCGCCGAGCGCTTTACTACTCCTGAACTGAAAGAGTACGAAGCGAAGATTCTCGACGCGCAGGAAAAGATTGTCGAGATCGAGCGGCGCCTGTTCACCGAATTGCGTACGGCGATTGCGGCCGAGGCGAAGCGAATCCGGCAAACCGCGCTGGCGCTGGCCGAGGTGGACGTGCTCGCATCGCTGGCGCACATCGCTGCGTTGCGCAATTATTGCCGTCCTGTTCTTACGACGCCGGACTACCGAGTGAGATTGGAAATTGTCGAAGGCCGGCATCCGGTGATTGAGCAGCAGGAAATGGCCGGAGGCAGCGAACGCTTTGTCCCCAACGATCTGTTATTTGAATGGCACCACGCATAACATTCTGCTGCTGACCGGGCCGAACATGGGCGGGAAGTCGACATATCTGCGGCAGAGCGGCACTGATCGTGATTCTGGCGCAGATGGGATCGTTCGTTCCGGCGCGCTCGGCGCGGTTGAGCATCGTGGACCGCGTATTCACTCGCATCGGAGCCAGCGACAATCTGGCGCGCGGACGTTCGACTTTCATGGTCGAGATGACCGAGACAGCGGCGATCCTGCACACCGCGACCGCGCGGTCTCTGATTCTGCTCGATGAAGTCGGCCGCGGCACATCGACCTACGACGGCCTGGCGATCGCATGGGCAGCGGTTGAATATCTGCATGCGCGGGTGCGGGCCAAGACTTTATTTGCGACTCACTACTTCGAACTGACCGAACTGGCCGAGCAACTTTCAGGAGTGAAGAATTATCATGTGTCGGTGAAAGAAACCGGCGGAGGAATCGTATTCCTGCGCAAGGTTGAGCCCGGCGCAGCTGATCGCAGCTACGGAATCGAAGTCGCCAAACTGGCGGGATTGCCGAATGAGGTCGTCAAGCGCGCTCGCGAGGTACTCGCCGAGCATGAATTCGCGGAGCAGCAGGCGACCGCGCATCTGTCGCCGGGTGCGAGTCCTCCGCCGTCGCAGTTGACGATTTTTACGCCACTCTCGCAGCCAGTGTTGGATAAGTTGCGCGCGGTGGATTTAAACCGGCTTACCCCGCTCGATGCGCTGAATCTTGCTGGCGGAACTGAAAAAAGAAATCTAACTAACAAGGAGCACAGGGAGGAAATTCTGTCACCTGCGAGCCTCGGCCAACTGATGATCGTCGGCTTCGACGGCACGGAAATAACGCCGCGCCTCGCTTCCCTGCTTACGCGACTGCAGCCGGCTCAGGCGTGATTTTATTTGCGCGCAATATCAGAGTGCGGCGCAAACATGGCGCCTGCTGCGCGAATGCCAGAAGTGCGTCGCTACGCCGCTGTTTACCTGCGTCGATCTGGAAGGCGGACAGTAGATCGTTTTCGCGATGCGCTTGGGTGCGACGCCTTCGGCTGCCGATGTCTTCGCAACGGGCGACCGCAAGCTCTATTCGCAAGCATGGGCAAATCATCGGCGAGAACTGCCGCGCGCTGGGATTCAACGTGGATTTCGCGCCCGTGCTCGACCTGGCGTTCGAGGCTTCGCGCACCAGTGATGAGTTCGCGCGCCGTGTCGGCCGATCCGCGCGAAACGAGTTTCATATGCTCGCGAATTTCTCGCCGGACTGCGGGCCGCGAAAGTGCTGGGATGCGGCAAACATTTCCCTGGGCTCGGCGAAGGCAAACTCGACAGCCATCATGAGTTACCCGTGATCGAGAAGTCACTGAAGAAACTGTGGGCTGAGGATCTGGCTCCCTACCGCGACGCTGCGGCGGCAAGTTGCCGATGGTGATGGTTTCGCACGCGGCCTATCCGCGCGTAACACCCGATCGAACTCCGGCGTCGCTGTCGAAGAGTTTGGATCACCGACATTCTGCGCAAACGAATCGGCTATCGCAATCTGATCGTGTCGGACGATCTTGGAAATGGGCGGAGTACTGTCGGCGGCTCCGGTCGGAGAGGCGGCGGTGCAGTTCATTCGCGCTGGCGGAGACCTTTGCCTCGTGTGCCATCGCGAGGACTACGTCTCTGCAGGCGCATGAGGCGCTTGCAAAAACCGCCGAGTGTGATAAGAAATTTGCGCGCCGCATGTCAGATTCGGCGCGCCGCGTCCTGGCGTTCAAGAAGAAAATGCGGAGATTCTGCGACACGACGGAGAGTCGCCATCACGCGGCAACCGTTAAGAAGCTCGACGCGCAAGTTGTGGGAGTTCGGCGAGCAGGTCGCTGGACCTTGAGCCGAAGGCGGACGATGGCGGGCGATGCCGACCTGAAGACGAGCATGATCGTGGCTGGAGTGATGAGCGGAACTTCGGCCGATGGGATTAACGTGGCGTTGGTGCGGATTCGACGCCATCAAACTCACGCTCGGCTACAGCTTAGAACTCCGACAGTACGCGGGCGAACGGCGCGCCCATGCGCCTCACACGATCGAATTGCTCGGGCACGCGGAATATTCCTATCCGGCGAAACGTGCGAACGCAATTCTTGCGGCAATGAATGCGGAGCAGGCGCGGGTTGCCGATCTAGCGCGGCTCAATTTTCTACTCGGAGAACTCTATGCCGACGCGGTGCTGACGACGCAGCAGCGGTTTCGGCTGAAGGCCGAACTGGTCGGCTGCCATGGGCAGACTCTTTATCATCAGGGAGAGCCGCAACATTTTCTTGGACGACAGAATCGCCGCGACCTGGCAGACCGGCGAGGCCGCAGTGATCACGGCGCGCGTCGGTGTGCCGGTGGTTTCCGATTTTCGTCCAGCGGATATTGCGGCGGGCGGCAAGGGAGCGCCGCTGGTTCCCTATCTCGATTATCTTGCTGTTTCGCGACTCGAGGATCGGCCGCATCGTGCAGAATATTGGCGGCATCGCGAATCTCACTGCGATTGCTGCCGGCGCAAGTGCCGACGGCGTGATCGCCTTCGATACCGGGCCGGGAAATATGGTGATCGACGCGGTCACCAGAACACTCTATTGGCAAGCACGTTTGATCGCGGCGGGAAAATTGCCGCGTCGGGAACAGTGCATCGAGTCCGTGCTTCAGCGGATGCTGCGGCACAAGTTTTTTCGGCGCCAAGCCGCCAAAGACCGCGGGCCGCGAGGAATTCGGCCGCGAGTTCGTGCGCGAGTTCTTGCGAAGTGCGGCCGCGCCCGAAAGCGAAGATGTCGATCGCCACAGCCACGGCACTTACGGCGCGTTCGATTGCCGATGCGGTGCAGCGATTCGTGATGCCGAAATCGCCCGGCGATCCGCGCAAAGCATCTTTCGCGAAATGATCGTCTCCGGTGGCGGAGCCAGGAATGCAACGCTGGTGCGCATGCTGGCCGAAGCGCTCGCGCCGATGGACATTCGAGTTGCGATTCTCTGATGACTCGGACTGCCCTCAGAGGCAAAGAAGCCGTGGCGTTCGCCGTGCTGGCCTATGAAACCTGGCATCGCAGGCCGTCCAATGTGCCGTCCGCCACTGGTGCGAAACGGCCGCAGTGCTGGGAAAGATTTCCTATGCATGAGAGTCGACCGCAGACGTCAGTCGGCAGCGTCCGACGTTAGCTCTACGAGGCCCCATCTGGCATCTCAGCGGTAATTCTATTCTCGCTGGCTGTAATCTTCCCGCTTTTTCCTGCTCCGCCAAACCCGATCCCAACACACTCGTGATGATCATCGAATCGAGCCCGACAAATCTCGATCCACGGGTGGGCATCGATGCGCAGTCGGAACGCATCGACAACCTGATCTTCGACGATCTGCTCTCGCGCGGCGACGAACTGAATGTGGCTCCCGGCCTGGCCGACCGCTGGGAAATTCCCGATCCGCTCACCTATATTTTTCATCTGCATCACGGCGTGAAGTTTCATGACGGGCGTCCTCTCACCTCCCGCGACGTGAAGTGGACCTTCGATTCGCTGCTGCAAGGCAAAATTCGCAGCACCAAGAGCCGCGGCATATCGTTTCGTCGATCACATCGATGCTCCCGATGATTACACAGTAATATTTCACATGAAGGAGCCGGACGCAACGCTGCTATGGAATCTATCCGACGGCGCGATGGGCATCGTGCCCTACGGCAGTGGCGATGAGATGACGCGGCATCCCATCGGCTCCGGGCCGTTCAAGTTCGTCAGCGCGGAGACCGACCGCGAAGTAATCATCGAACGCAACGACGAATACTGGGGCGAGAAACCGAAGCTCGCGCGCGTGCGTTTTGCGGTGGTGCCCGACGCGACCACGCGAGGCTCTCGAATTGCGCAAAGGCAGCGGCGATATCGCCATCAATTCGCTGACCCCCGACACCGTGCGTCACTCTCCGCGCGAGCCCCAGCTCGCAGGTCGAACGGGCCCCGGCACCGAGGCTGGCGTATCTGGGATTCAATCTGCGCGATCCCATTCTGAAAGATGTGCGCGTGCGGCAGGCCATCGCCTATGCCCTCGACCGGCAGCCGATGATCGAATACCTATGGCGCGGCGAAGCGGAACCGGCTCGCAGCGTTCTGCCGCCGCAGAGTTGGGCCTTCGACGGCGACGTCGCGTCTTATCGATCACGATCCTGAGAAGGCGAATCAACTGCTCGATGCCGCTGGATATCCCGCAGTCAACGGCGTGCGCTTTCACATCACCATGAAGACTTCGACCGACGAGAACACGCGCCTGATGGTAGCGGTCATGCAGCAGCAGTTGCGCGAGGTTGGAATCGCGCTCGACATTCGCAGCTTCGAATTCGCCACTTTTTTTTCCGATGTGACAGCACGGAGCGTTTCAAATGTACGGGCTGCGCTGGATCGGCGGTAACGAAGATCCCGGACATTTTCGAATATGCGTTTCACTCGGCGAAATTTCCGCCGAACGGCGCCAACCGTGGCTTCTACTCAAATCCGAAAGTTGGACGCGCTGATCGACAAAGCCCGCCGCGAGATCGATCCCAGGCGTGCGCAAGCCGCTCTATGCCGAAGTGCAGCAGCATTCTGGCGGACGGATATGCCTTACATCAATCTGTGGTATCTCGACAACGTGCTCGTGCATACGCGACGGGTTCGAAATCTGCAGCTGAATCCCGCGGGAAACTACGATTTTCTGCGGACCGCGGAACTCGACCGGACAGTTAGTCTCGGCAGTAAACACTGAACCGCAGCGCCCGTGGTGAGGGAACGCTGCGGGCAACGACTGATGCGCCCTGTCGTCCGAAGTCCTCGTCCAACTCGCGTGTTACCATCGAAGTTAGTCTCTCACCATGCGAATTCTTTTCATTGGCGACATTTTCGGACGGCCAGGGCGCAACATTGTCAAAGACCGCCTGCCGGGAATCGTGCGCGATCACGCGATCGACCTGATCATTGCCAACGGTGAAAATTCGGCGGCCGGCTTCGGCATCACGCCCGCACTGGCGGAAGAGCTTTTCGAACTGAACATCGACGTCATCACCACCGGCAACCACGTCTGGGACAAGCGCGAGATCGTCGACTACTTCCAGATGGTCGAAGGCAACGGCCACGGCCCGGCGCGCCGTGTTCTGCGCCCGGCGAATTATCCGTCAGGACATGCCGGGACGCGGATGTATCAAGGGCTTAAAGGCAAAATTCCCTACGCTGTGATCAATCTGCAAGGGCGGGTATTCATGGCGTCGAACGACGACCCGTTTCGCACCGCCGATCAACTGCTGCAAAAAGATTGACGCCAAAGTGATTCTGGTGGACATCCACGCCGAGGCGACATCGGAAAAGATTTCGCTGGGCTGGTACCTTGACGGGCGCGTCACCGCGGTCGTGGGCACCCACACCCACGTTCCCACGGCGGATGAGCGCGTGCTCCCCAACGGAACCGCGTACATCACCGATGTCGGTATGACCGGCCCCTACGATGGGGTGATCGGAGTAAAAAAAGAACTGGTGGTCGGCAAGTTTCTGAACGGAATGCCGGTGCGCTTCGAGGCCGCAACCGGGGACGCACGGTTATGCGCCGTCATCATCGAGTGCGACGAAAAAACCGGCAAGGCTCGCAATATCGAGCGCCTCATGCTGTCGTGAAGTAGCCGCTCCGCCACGGGCCGCGAGAACCGGCCAGCCGTCTCTGCGAATTGGAGCGTGCAAGTCCCTGAAGTTCCGGCGTTCTTCTCGTGTACCGGAAGGTACTAAAGTCCTCTGGGTGGCGTTCGGAAAGTCCCAAAATCAGGCCAGAATCAGGCTAGAATCGGAAAGCTGGAATCGGAAGCTGGAATCGGAAGCTGGAATCGGAAAGATGATACGCACCGCATTCATCGTCGCGCTGGGACTTCTAGCGGCCGCCGCGACCCTGCCGGTATGGGCCGGCGCGGACCAGCCCATTGCCCCCCGCCGATTTCCTGCGGCAACGGAGTTCCGGGAGGCGTCAACTGTCTGGTTTCGAAATCAGACCTCAAGCAAGCCAGGAACGCCTACCTGCGCGGGCGGAAGCTACAGGATCGCAATCAACTCCTTGACGCCTTTACGCAATTCGATGAAGCGACGCGCCTGGTGCCGCAGGATATTCGCTTTCTAACCGCTCGCGAGCTGGTAAAAGGCCAGCTGGTCTTCAATCACATCGAGAGCGGCAACGGATTAATGGCACGAGAAGCACGCCTCGCAGCCGCCATCGAATTCCGGGCTGCGCTTGATCTCGATCCCGAAAACCAGTTCGCCCGCGAGCGGCTGGTCGAAGCCACCCGAGAAGCTGCGCCTCTGCAAGGCAGCGCGATATTGCCCAGCCTCATGGAGGATGTCGGCGAAATCGAGCTCGCCCCGAAAGCCGACAAAGCGACCTTCCACTTCATCGGCGATGTGCGCGGCCTTTTCACTGTGCTGGCCGCGAGTTACGGAATCTCCGTCCAATTTGACGATTCGCTCCAGAACCGTCAAGTACGGTTCACCATCGACGACGTCGACTTCTTTACTGCGCTAAGGATGGCGAGCCAGGTCAGCAAGACAATGTGGTCGCCCCTCGGCGCTCATCAGATTCTGGTCGCCCCCGACACGCCGGAAAATCACAAGACCTACGATCACATGTCTCTGGCCCGGTTCACCATGCCGCCGCATTCGGCGCCCACGGAAGCCACAGAGTTTGTAAATACGCTGCGCACCATGTTCGATTTGCGTTTCATCGCGCCCGGGCAGACGGCGAACGTCCTCGAAGTGCGCGCCCCACAGAAAATTCTCGCAGGCCTGCGGCCAGTTGCTGGCGCAACTCGATAATCAGCGGCCTCAAGTCATGCTCGATGTTCGCGTCTTCCAGATCAGCCACATGTTCACGCGCGACATCGGCCTTCACATTCCGGATACCTTCAATCTGTACAATATTCCGGTCGCGGCCCTGGCCGCGCTCGGTGGACAGAATATTCAGCAACTCATCAATCAGCTGATCTCCTCCGGCGGCATCAATCAGGCCGGCAATACGGCACTCTCGGGATTGCTGGCGCAACTGCAAGGCCAGGGGAACTCCATCTTCAGCCAGCCGCTGGCAACCTTCGGAGGCGGCCTCACATTCTCCGGATTGAGTCTCGACCAACTCGCCGCGGCACTTTCGCTTAACGAATCCTGGTCCCGCAGTCTGGAAAACCTGAACATGCGCGCCGGCCAGGGCAGCGACGCAACCTTTCACCTGGGATCACGCTATCCCATTTTGAATGCCAGCTACGCTCCGGTTTTCAACTCGCCGCAGATCGCACAGGTCCTGGGCAATCAGACGTTTGTCCCGCCCATTCCTTCGGTCAGTTACGAAGACATTGGATTGAACGTGAAGGCCAAGCCCACGGTTCACGGCAACGGTATGATCGGCCTCGATCTGGAATTGCAGGTACGCTCGCTCACCGGGCAGTCGAACAATGGTGTCCCCGTCATCTCGAACCGGGAGTACAAGGGCAGCATGAACCTGAAGGACGGCGAGTCCGCGGTCGTGGCCGGCGAAGTCTCGAGGACCGATATGATCTCGATGAGTGGCATCCCCGGAATTGCCGTCATACCGGGCCTGAATCAGATCGCAACTTCCCACACCAAAGAACAGGATAACGACGAACTCATGATCGTCATCACGCCCCACATCCTGTCCACGATCAATTCCGCAACTCCGGAAATATGGCTCTCCGAAAAGTAGACCGCATCCCTCAGATTCTGTAGTCTGAAACCGCGAATACGGTATATACCGTATTGATTTTCTCAGGGCGGTTGGTCTATCTCTGGAAATACCCATTTCAACCCACTGATTTGCGGCCTTCCAGAGCCATAGATCATGTCACCAACCAGCAGGAAGTTCTGTCTTCCCGAGTGCAAGAGTTCGCTGGCTTCGAAGGTCCCGGTCAAGAATGTAAGGAGACAATCATGAAAATCGTAGTGATCGGTGGTACTGGACTCATCGGATCGAAGCTTATCAAGAAGCTGCGTGAGCACGGACACGAAGCGGTAGCGGCAGCACCGAACACAGGGGTCAACACTCTCACCGGCGAGGGACTGGCCGAAGCGCTGAAAGGTGCCTCTGCAGTCGTTGACGTATCAAACTCTCCCTCATGGGAGGACGCAGAAGTGCTGAAGTTCTTTGAGACGTCCACTCGTAATCTCCTCAGCTATGAAGCGGCCGCACGCGTAGGACATCACGTTGCGCTGTCGGTTGTGGGAACGCAGCAACTCGCCGAAAGTGGTTATTTCCGGGCCAAGATTGCTCAGGAGAAACTGATCAAAGAATCTTCAATTCCCTACTCGATTGTGCATGCAACGCAATTCTTCGAGTTCCTCAAGGGACTTGCTGACATTTCCATGGTTGGCGACAGGGTGCATTTGCCACCTGTGCTTTTCCAGCCCATGGCTGCCGACGATGTCGCAAGTGCCGTGGGCAGGATTGCGGTCGGTCAACCGGTAAATGGCACCGTCGAAATCGGAGGCCCAGAGCAGTTTCGCCTGGATGAACTAGTCCGGCGGCGCTTGGCCTCGCTCAAAGATCCCCGCGAAGTCATCGCGGATCCAAACGCGCGCTACTCTGGAGCGAAAGTCAGCGAAAAAACGCTGGTTCCTGGAAAGAACGCACAGCTCGGCGAGACCCGTTTCGAAACCTGGCTGACTCAGCCCGCTGCACAGATTCCGGGTGCGCATCAGCCCACAGGCGCGGCAGTGGCGCCGGAGGAGACAGAGAGGCATAAGAAAGCTAGCTGATAGTTGCCGGGAAAAAGCCGTAATTCTTAAGTTAGTGCTCTTGGGGACAGCCCCGGGTGCCCAGATTCGAGACCGCGCTTGCCTCGGTCCGGATACTCCGAATACCTGTCTGAGCCTGCCGAAAGGGGCAGTCCCCACAAGTTATTTCATAACTCGAAGGCGTACCCCTAGCCCTTCGGGATCGAGAACTGTTTCCCGTCAGTTTCCCGGTTTGGCGGCGAACTCGACCAGGCTTTTGTAGACTTCCGTCATATTCGCGTCGAAGCTTCCAACTTTGCGTCCGTTAATGAAAAGTGTCGGCGTCCCGGTAACATCGACCGATTTGCCGAGCGCAATGGACGCGTCCACCCGCGATTTGGTTTCGGGCTTGGCCGCGCAGGCGGCAATGTCAGTCCCCTTCACGCCCGCCGCGTCAGCCAGGGCGGTGAGTTTCTCGTCAGCGTTCTCTGCCGTAATATCCGCCTGGCTGTCGTATGTCTTTGCGACAAACTTCCAGAAAGCATCGCTCGAAGCGCGCCCCACGCAATCACTATAGGCGGCACCTTTCGCTGCCCAGTTGTGCATCTCCAGAGGAAAATTCTGAAACACGAAGCGCGCGGTCGGCTCGGCGGCGACGAGCGCCTCGATCGTGGGCTGCGCTCTTTTGCACGCTGGACATTGCAGGTCGCCGAATTCCACGATTGTGACCGCAGCATTCTTAGGACCACGATCCGGCCCATTAATTCCCTTCTCCAGTAATTTCTTCGCTGGATCAAAAGGCCTGACGCCAAACGGAATCAGTTCTCCGGGAATGGCGTGTAACCCGTCGGGTGTCACGTAAAAGTGGCTCGACTGCTGGCCTTGTGGGCTGGCCAGCACGACGTTGACCTCCGCCAACCCTGTCGTTCCAGCCGGCCGGATGCTGGCGATCTTCCAGGAAAGATCCGTCTGGTAGCCGAAGGATTGTTGCAGGAAACCTTCCACTGTGGCCTCAGACGGCAGATTGATACTCGCCGCCGAAGATTTGGGGGCGCTCTGTTCGGCACTCTTGTCGGCGGGTTTCGCAGCTCCGGATTTTACCGGGCTGCTTTGGGCCGCGGCCACGCTAACGGCTGCCGCAATAAAATAGATACAGATGCAGCTTAGAAAACGACGCATGGTTTCCTCTCAGGTTCAGAAACTTTGGGAATTCCAACAGAATACTTCAAACCTCGCCCTTGGCGGCAATGGGAAAACGGCGTCCGTAGCCAAAGGCCTTGGGAGAAATCTTCAGTCCCGGCGCAGCCTGCTGCCGTTTGTATTCGGCGCGATCCACCATGCCAATGACTCGGCGCACGGTCTCGATGTCGAATCCACGATCCGCCGCAATCCGCTCCGCGGGATGCGAATCTTCCACATAGTCCTCCAGCACAGCGTCTAGAACTTCATACGGCGGAAGCGAATCGCTGTCTTTCTGATCGGGTCGCAACTCGGCCGACGGAGGCTTGGTCAGCGTTGCCTGCGGAATCACCGCCCGCCGCGAATTCACATATTCGCTGAGTCGATAAACCAGCGTCTTCGGGACATCCGAAATCACCGCAAGTCCTCCCACCATGTCCCCGTAAAGTGTGCAGTAGCCCACGCCCAGTTCGCTCTTGTTGCCGGTCGAAAGCACGATGGCGCCAAACTTATTCGAGAGCGCCATCAGCATCGTACCCCGAGCTCGTGCTTGTATATTCTCTTCGGTGACGTCTGGCTTCAGCCCTGTGAACACCCCCTGCAGCGTCTGCCGGTACGCTTCGTAGACTGGATTGATCGTCAGCAACTCAAAACGAATGTCAAGATTCTGCGCCAGCGCCCGTGCGTCGTCGATCGACCCCTGTGACGAATACGGCCCCGGCATGCCGACACCGATCACATTGTCAGGGCCGACCGCATCAGCGGCAATGGCTGCCGTCAATGCAGAATCAATGCCGCCACTCAATGCGATGATTGCCTTTCGAAACCCGCACTTCCGCATGTAGTCGCGGGTGCCCAGAACCAATGCAGCATATGCACTCGCATCATCTCCCGCAATCTGCTGGTGGATTTCGCCGGACAGGTTGCCGGAATCGAAGTAAATCAGGTCCTCCTCGAACGATCGCCCCTGCGCGATGATTTTCCCTTCCGCGTTCAGCACGACGCTTGATCCGTCAAAGACCAGGCTGTCATTGCCCCCCACCTGGTTCACCAGTGCTACCGGCACTTTTTGCTGGCGGGCGATGCTGGCCAGCAGGTCGCGCCGGAACTCGCGCTTGCCGATCCAGAACGGCGACGCGGAGATGTTGAGCACAAAATTTCCGCCCGCCTTTACCAGCGCTTCCACGGGATCGACCGTGTACAGCCGCTTTTGCCAGAAGTGCTTGTCATTCCACGCATCTTCACAAATCGTCAGCGCCATTCGTTTGCCGCAGAACGAAAACAGATCCTGGCTCTTGGCCGGAGCGAAATTACGCATTTCATCGAAGACGTCGTAGGTTGGCAGTAGCATCTTCGACTGGGTGAACGCGACCTTGCCATCCATCAGCAGTGCCGCGGAGTTCATCGCCGACTTACCCGTATCCGAGTGTGCCGGCGTGACCAGCCCGCAGATCACGGCAATGCCGGCGGTCTCGCGCGCGATACGTTCCACTGTTTCTGAGTTGCGCGCAACGAAAGAAGGCCGCTCCACCAGGTCGCGTGGCGGATAACCGCATACCGAAAGCTCTGGAAACAAGATAAGTCCCGCTCCCGCAGCCTGCGCCCGCCGCGAAAAGTCGATGATCTTGGCCGCATTGCCGGAGAAGTCTCCGACCGTGGGATTGATTTGCCCCAGCGCAATCTTCACCCCTCTAGTTTACGGTGGGACAGAAGATTCGGCCAACCTCGCCCAGTAGGCTTATGTGGGGACAGCCGCCCTCGGCTGTCCAGTCGAGCAAAACTCGACAGTCCGCCGAAACTGGACGCGGAGAAAAACCAGGTCAGTCGGTATCCGCAGCCTCCGGAAAATTCGCGAAGCATGTCTTCGGATTCACGAAACACTGCGTCGCATATTTCGCACCCGATATCGGCTGGAACGATCTCCTCTGATTGAAGGAAAAGAAATCATGCAGCGAATAGTGCTGCGGTCCGAACGATGCGTCCTGAACAAACGCGTCGGCGTAGGGGAACTCCGGCGGTCCAATCGTGCCAATTGAGTTTCCATTCGTCCCGAAAGCGTATTCGATGAAATTCAAAATACTGCCAAAGTCGTGGCAGTAGTAACTTGGGCAACTAGGCCGGTTCGGGGGACCCGAAATATAACCTTCCCTCGCGAACGGCGAGACTACGAGTAGAGGCACCCGGAAGCCGTAGACGTAGGCTTGCCCGTTTCCGCCGCCCTTTGGGTATCCCGCGGCGCCCTGGCCGATGGTTTGGATCGGATTGACATCGTCGTAGAAGCCGCCCCAGTCGTCCCATGTAATCAGCACGACTGTGTTTCCCCAATAGCCACACTGGATCGGAAGCTTGTTGCCGGAGTTATCGTAGCCGCCAACCGCATTCACGATTGCCGCTACCCATGACGGGCCACCGTCCGAACCAGCCGTTCCTGGATGATCCGACCATGCGCCGTCGGGAGTCACCCAGCTCACCTGCGGCAGTCGGCAATCGGCCGTGCTGGATGCGTTTAAGCCCAGATCAGCCAGAATCTGCGCGTCGTCTTTTACCACCTCGCCATTTTTGAACGACGGACCCTCGCACGCGCCTCCGACCCCGCTCGACTGGCAAATATGGCTGATCGCATTGGGAGCAGTCCACAGTGAGCTAAAACCGCTGCTGTAGTACTTCCAGGTAATGCCATGCTCTGTCAGCAGGTCGGACATCGTGTGATGCTCGTAGCAAGGATAGCCTTGAATTGCTCCCGCCGGTGTCGCCGGTGTGAATCCCTTGGCTTCGGTTCCGGCCGGGGACACTTCCCGGACGAAGTTCCCTTTCTCGGCGATGCATCCATTGACATCTCCGGCAAGCGCCAGGTTCTCGGCCGCGAACCAGTCGTAGTAAGCGGTTGGATACGCTGTCGGTGCGGAAGTTCCCGAAAAAGGAAATTGGTGCGCCGGAAAACTGGGTCCCTGGTTGGTTTGGAACATGTAATTAGCGAAACCATATTGCTCGGCCAACTGGAAGTAGGGGTCAAGCAGCCCATGCACGCCGTCGTACTTCGTATTGGGAACGTATGTGTACTCCGGGCAGCTGGAGTACTTGCTGTTGGGGCAGGCAGGAACTCCACAACCCGCGTTCAGCCCGGCCGGAATGCTGCACGCCCCATCCATCTTGCCCGCGTCGTAGCTTGGCACCCAACCGCCCTGATGCGAGTGCGAGGGGTCGAAGCAAGCGTCCAGCTGCCACGGCGTCAGCGTAACTTTGGTGCCGAAACAGGAGCCGCTGCCCACCAGGTGCGCGCCCCGCCGTACCAGGCTCTGGTCCGCCAGGAACAGATTATCGGGACTCCGATTTTCTTGAATCACGACAATAATGTGCTGCACCGGCGTATTGGGAAACGAGAACTGCGCGCTGCAAGACGCCGAGAAATAAAGCGCCAGGAAGGCAAAACCGATCACACGGAAGCAAGCTCTCACGGGAATCTCCTCAGGACGAAGGGCGCTTGGCCAGGAAGGGGTAACGAGCAAAACCCGCAGGAGCAACATGCTACGATGGCCCGTAGTAGGGGTCAAGATGTCATTTGCTCTAAGGTTCTAGGGCGCGGGACCAGCAGCGCAAATGCCGTGACATAATCGTGACAACGGCAGAAATGGCAAAAACCTGCTACATTATCGTTTTTGCATACGATTCGGAATGAGGTACTCATGCACTCGCAAGCGCGGAAGCCCCGATGCTCTGTTTCTCGGCTGACCCTGACGTTCAGCCTTATCGGTTGTCTCCTTCCCTTGGCCGCTGTGAAGTCGAACGCCCAAAGCCATCCCTGGTCGGATCCCAAGCTCTCCCCGGATGATCGCGCCACCATGGTCGTCAAGGAGATGACGCTGGACGAGAAGATTTCCCTACTCCACGGCACGGGCATGGCCGGACTGAGCCCGCTTAGTCCGCTGATCGTGCAGTCGAACGGCGGCGCCGGGTATGTTCCCGGCATTCCGCGCCTCGGCATTCCCGCCATTCAGATGTCGGACGCCGCCTATGGCGTGCGCAGCAGTGGAGAGAACGGCCGCTACTCGACTGCCCTGCCCTCTGACGTAGGTGCTGCGGCGAGCTGGGATCTCGATGCCGCCTTCGAATATGGAGCGCTGATCGGCCGCGAACTCCGCGCCCAGGGCTTCAACATGACGCTCGGCGGAGGCGTCAACATCACCCGCGAACCGCGTAACGGCCGCACTTTCGAATACCTCGGCGAAGACCCCGTGCTCGCCGGGAAACTGGTCGGCTCTGTCATGAAGGGCCTACAGGCTCAGCACGTGATTGGCGATATCAAACACTACGCCCTCAACGATCAGGAGAGCGGACGCAACGCCGTCAACGTCAACATCGACGAGCGCTCGGCTCGCGAAAGCGATTTGCTCGCATTTGAAATCGGAGTGCAGGAATCGAACGTCGCCGCCGTGATGTGCTCCTACAACCGCGTAAACGGCGACTACGCCTGTGAGAACAAATATCTGCTCACCGACCTGCTCAAGAAAGATTGGAACTTCAAAGGATTCGTCCTCTCCGACTGGGGAGGGACCCACAGCTCGGCGAAAGCCTCCGCCGCGGGCCTCGATCACGAAGAGCCGGGCTGGATTTTCTACAGCGACGAACTGAAGGGCGAGGTTGAATCGGGCAAAGTGCCGGTGGCCGAGATCGATGACCACGTCCACAGAATTTTGCGTTCGATGTTCGCCACCGGCGTGGTCGACGATCCGGCGCAGAAAGGCGTCGTCGATGTAGTAGGAGGGTTCGAGGTCGCGCAGAAAATCGAAGAACAGAGCGCCGTTCTGCTCAAAAACGATCACGCGCAGCTTCCGCTGGACGCCTCCAAAGTGCGCAGCATCGCAATCATCGGCGCTCACGCCGACGTAGGAATGATCTCCGGCGGCGGCTCGGCGCAAGTCGATCCCCCGGGCGGAAACGCGATTATGCCTCCGGGCCGCGGGCAAACTCACTGGCAGGATCACGTGTGGTTCCCGACGTCTCCGTTGAGATCGATTCGAGCCAAGGCTCCTGGCGCGAAGGTTCAGTTCGATTCCGGCTCCGATCCCGACAAAGCGGCAGCCCTAGCCAAGTCTGCCGAAGTGGCCATCATCTACGCGCATCAATGGGAGAGCGAAGGCATGGATCTGCCCAATCTCTCTCTTCCCGACCATCAGGACGATCTGATCGGAAAAGTCGCGGCAGCGAATCCGCGCACGGTGGTTGTGCTAGAAACCGGTACCGCAGTGACCATGCCCTGGGCCGATCAGGTGAGCGCAATCCTCGAAGCATGGTACGCCGGCAGCAAGGGCGCAGACGCGGTGGCGAACATTATTTTCGGCGACGTCAACCCCAGCGCCAAGCTGCCGATGACGTTCCCCAAGAGCGAAGCCGATCTACCGCATCCCACAGTCGTCAAACCTCCTAAAGCTACCGTGGATGCCGACCGGCAAGGCTGGAAACGGATCGCCGGCGGCTTGCCAGTATTCCAGGTGACCTACGATGAAGGCGTGAAAGTTGGATACAAGTGGTACGACGCTGAAAACAAATCGGTGCTGTTTCCCTTCGGCTTCGGCCTGTCCTACACGACGTATTCGTATTCAAATCTGAAAGTCGCGCCGGGAAAAAATCCACGCGTAAGTTTTACTGTCACCAACACCGGCAGCCGCGCCGGAGCCGAAATCGCGGAAGTCTACGCTTCCCTTCCCGCGGCTGCAGCCGAACCACCAAAGCGTCTCGTAGGATTCAGTAAAGTCAAACTCAACGGTGGAGAGAGCAAAGAAGTGACGGTCGACGTCGACCCGAAATTCCTCTCCATCTTCAATGTCGAACAACACGGCTGGCAGTTGATTCCGGGAGACTACACGTTCCGAGTAGGCGGCTCGTCACAAGACCTCCCGCTGAAAGAGTCGGTAAGCCTGAAGTAATGGAATGTTAAGGAGTAAAGAACCGAGGTCGCATCGGGAACTGGGCAAACCCGCTCATATGTCTACTCGGGAAAGGCACGACTTCAGTCGTGCCGCAAATGCGCCCAATTCGCCCGGCTTTAGGCGCTGAGAGGCCCGATCTCCCTCGCCGCCGCCAATACTTCAGGCACGACGCCGTCGATGTCCGCGTCTTTTGTCCGATGATTTACAACGCAGGCCCTCAAACAGAACTTGCCCCGCAACGAAGCGTTCGAGAGATATACTCTTCCGCGTTCGACAACGCGTTTAAGCAGTGCGGCGTTCAAATCATTCCGTTCCTCAGAACTCAACTCGCCACTTCCCCGATAGCGGAAGCACACCGCGCTGAGTCCCACCGGCGCCATCACTTCAAGCTGCGGCTCTCGCTCAATCGCGTCGGCCAGACGATGCGCGTGAGCCAAATCATTCGCGATGGATCGTCGAAATGCCGAGAATCCGTGATAACGCAGCGACAGCCACAATTTGAGTGCCCGAAACCTCCGCGACAACTCCAGCGACTCCTCGAAAAACGCGAACCCTTCTACCGGATCGGCGTTGAGCGAACGCGCATAGTCTCCGGTGTGTGAGAACGTCCGTCGCGCGGCATCCCGCGAGCGGTATAGCAGACAGCCGCAATCGAGCGGCTGGTAGAGCCATTTGTGTGGATCGAGAGAGATCGAATCGGCCAATTCCATTCCGTCGAACCTGGATCGATCCGCGATCGCCGCCAGCGCTCCATAGGCACCGTCAATGTGAAACCAGAGCCCGTGGCGCCGGGCGATTCCTGCAATGTCACGCAAAGGATCAACCGCTCCAGTACTCACGGTTCCCGCTGAAGCCACAACCGCGACAGGAACCTTGCCGGCTTGTTTGTCCTGAAGAATGCTCGCTTCGAGCTGCGCAGGAATCATGCGGAAAGAATCATCGGCCGCGATCAGCCGCAGATTGTCGCGTCCAATCCCCAACAGCGCCACACTCTTGGGGATCGACATATGAATCTCGCTGGAGGCATAAACGACGCCCCCGGCTCGGACTCCACCTTCGTTCGCGGGCGCTTTCGTTTCCCGCGCCATTGCCAAACCCATCAGGTTCGCGGACGAGCCTCCACCCGTGAGATGCCCGTGAAAATCGGGGCATCCGATCGCCTGCGCCAGCCAGCCCACGACGGTTTGCTCGATGACTGCAGCTGCCGGCCCTGAACGCCACGCAGTCGTATTCTGATTCAGAACGCTGGCCAGCAGATCAGCCGTAGCCGCGACCGGCTCTCCGGAGCCGAGTACGTAGCCGAAGAACCGTCCGTTCTGCGCCCGCGATTGCAGCATCACCTCCGGCAATGCGTTCAAAGCATCGGCACCGAGTCCTTGCTCAGGCAGCTCGGTCTGGAAAAGGCGAATGGTTTCAGAGCCCGTAGTCGCAGGCGTGATCTTCCGTGAGTCAATGTTGTCGAGATAGTCCGCGGCAAGTTCAGTGACACTCGTCGCCAGGCGGCGGAACTCGTCGGCAGAAATTTCCAGCGGGTTCATGCAGGGCTAGTCTCCATCGGTGCCTGCGGGAAATACTGTGTGCCTCGCCGCCGGCATCGGAGTCGAACCCTTCTGATCCTGCCACAAGACGCGGTTAAGCTTCGCCGCGCCCGCCGCATCCGGACGTGAGAAATCCATCTTCGACGAGACCTTCGCACCCGGCGCTTCCTTCCGGTTGATTTCGTAAATCAGGCCGTTGTTCAGATTGCGCTTGTCGGCCTTGAACGGTGGATGATTCCCCGCGCCCGAAAAGAGTCCTGACATGACGGGCGCGTACGCGTCATTCTGATTCATAGGCGGAAGCCCGAGCAGCGTCTCCATGGTGTGAATGATGTTCACCGTGGTATAGAAGCGATGCTCGACGTAGGGCTGTGCAGCCGAACCCGGCGAGTATTTGCTGATTACAAACGCGGTCGAGCGGTGCGCGTCCACGTGATCGGCGCCATCCTGCGCATCGTCTTCGAGAATGAAAATCGCAGTGTCATCCCAGTACGGACTGTGCGACACCGCATCGACCACGCGTCCGAGCGCGAGATCGTTGTCGGCCACCGACGCCGCCGGGCGCGGAAAATTTGGACGCGTGCCCCCCGTATGATCGTCCGGCAAATAGAGCAGGATGAACTGCGGCATTTCAAACGCCGGCCCTTCGTTCGCTTCGCGAGCATGGACGTACGCCCCAAACTCATTCAGAAATTCGTCAGCGCGCAGCTGGTCGGGATACTCCGTATTGAAATCCGGGTACAGCGGATCAAAGTGGTCCTGCAGCACCGCCTTGCTCGGCTTCACTCCGCTGAACAGCGGCACCGCCCACGGAAACGGGCTCGGCCCGCCATGTGTGTCGCCCACATTCGGCGGCAGTGTATCCCCCTGATTCAACTCGGTCCGCGGACAGAGCGCTTCTTGCCCTGAAGGAGTTCCCTGCTTCGGGCTCGCCGCCGCGCGCTTCTCATTGCACCACTCCGCGTTTACAAATTCGCCGTAGTCGCGATACGTCATATGATTGCGCGCCAGATTGTCCCAAAGATATCCCGTGCCAGGATCGTCAATGTCCGCCTGATTGTGATCCAGCGGATATTCGTCCGCGTTCTGTCCCTGGAAATCGTAGGTCCGCTCGTGTCCGCGATAAGCGATCTGCCACGTCTTCTCGTTGTAGTCGGACGTTATCGCCGCCGTCGACCAAAGATGCCCATTGCCCGAGACTTCTCCGCTGTCGTAGAAGTTATCCAGCACGCCAAATTGTAGCGCCAGTTTGTGCTCGTTCGGAGTAATGTCAGCGCCGTACATGGTGATCGACGGATCACCGTCGCCAACCGACGTGTCGCCGGATTTCAAATCGCCGAGAATCTGATCGTAGGTGCGATTTTCCTTGATGATGTAAATCACGTGCTTGATGGGATTCTTTCCGGCTGCAAAAGCGATGGTCCCGGGATCGCTATGCACAAGGTTGTCGTGCTCGACCACCTGAGTAAACTGTGGAAGTTTTTCGAGCGTCGAAGGAATATTCAGCCGCGCAATCGATCCCCTGATTAGCGTGGGAATGTAAGGATGATCCCGGTGCCGCTTCTCATAGGAAGTTTGCCCCATGGCTTTGTTGGGACGCGCTCCCTCGCCCTTGGCCGTTGCGATGAGCAGATCGTCGCCGTGGACAGCCAGCGCGCTGGGGTACCAGTCGGTGGGGATGAAACCGAGGGGACCTGTCGAAACGACATCCGCAAGGGGTCCGGCCGAAATGCTGGATACGTCGAGGACTGCAACGGCATCGAGCGAAGCATCGGCCACGAACAAGCGCTTGCCATCGGCCGATTGAGCCAGCGCACTTGGGAACGTGCCACCAGCTTTCTGCTCTGGCAATGCCGTGTGCGCAAAAGAAAACGGCAATCCACTCTCAGTTCCCACTGCGGCGACCTGATCAATATTGGAAAGTGCGACATACAGTGTTCTCTCATTGGGACTCAGCAACATGGCAGTCGGATGCGAGCCCGGCGCCAGCGGATCGTCCGGTTGCTTGAGTTTGATCCACCGCACAACCTTCCCGCTCGTCAGATCCAGCTCCGCCACCTGCGACCCATTCCACAAGCTGCACCACCCGCGCCGCCCGTCGCGCGTGGCGACGCAGGTATATGGAAACGATGACGGCACCAGATCGCTCGTGCTCAGATCAAAAGTCTGCAAAACCTTGCCTGTCGCGGGATCGATCAGAACTGCATTGTCCGAAAGATTGTTCGCCACAAGAAGCTTGTCGCGCCCGCCATCAGAAATAAGCACCAGCCCCGCAGGATACGGAATCGCCATGTGCGCAGGCGCCGTCAATCCCTCCGCGAGCTTCTTCCCCGTCGACAGCGGCTGCAGCCCAATCGCGATGAAGCGCTCCGGAGTGGCCTTTCCCTCGGCGAGTCCATAAACCGCGATCCCGTTCCCGGTGTCGCCCGCCTTCGTACCTGTGGGATCAGTCAAAGAACCAATTGACGCATAGAGATGCTTCCCATCCGTGCTGAACACCAGTCCCAGAAAATAACTCTGATGTGCTTCGTCGCTGAGCCGCTCGTCGGGATACTCCACGATCTTGTTGCTCTTCAGATCGAGCACGGAAATCGACTGGTGCGCCAGCGTCTCCTGCGTCCCGTAGCCATCGTTCAACAGCGCAGCGTAGCGCCCGTCAGGACTAAGCGCGATGGTTGCCGGGAAGCTATTCGTATCCCCAACGCGCCCCGGGGATGGCACGGTCAGCATTTTGCTCGTCGACAAGTTGATCGGAGCTCGCTCCCCCGATGGCGATTGCGCAAAAGCAACGGGGGCCAGCAAAAGAGCACACAAGCAGCGAATGAAAGAACGAATCACAGTGCCTCCGTGGAGTTTGGAGTCAGAAATGAATGAGGAGTTGAGCGTAATCCAAGGTGGACTCGACGGTCAAAACCTCATCCGGCTTTGTCACGCTGCGCGTCTGTTGGTTTGTCATCCTGAGCGCGTTCTTCGCGCGAAGGAGCTATGCAATTGCTGGCAGGGCGGCGGAGGCAGCAAGGTACAGAGGTTCTTCGGCCCGCAAAGACAGCGGGCCTCAGGATGACAATGTGTCAAATGGGACCCTTGGCGGGGTTCACACTCCCGAAGCCCGCGAAGTCGGCTGCACAGGCTCAGCCGTCCCGTGCGTATCGGGCTCAGGCGGCACGTTGTGCCGCACATCAGCACCCTGCACCCAGAAGATGACGTCCTCGGCAATGTTGGTAGCGTGGTCAGCGACCCGCTCGAGGTTACGCGCCACCAGCAGCGCATCCAGAGCCTGCCGAACAACTTCAGGCCGCTCGTTCATGGTCTTAACCAGTTGAATGAACGCATCGTCGCGCATGCGGTCAATCACGTTGTCCATTTCGAGCACGGCCTGGGCAAGTTCAACTTTACCTTCAATGAATGATTCGAGAGCGCGGCGCACCATGGCGCTGACCGCTGCACCCATGCGCGCGATATCCACCGGCAGAGGTGCCGTCGGGAGCTCCACCATATCCATAACCCGCTCGGCGATGTTCACAGCCTGATCGCCCACACGCTCCAGATCGGAATTGATCTTCGTCACAGCCAGAATAAAACGCAGATCCACGGCCATCGGCTGCTGCATGGCGAGTAAGTCGAATGCGGCCTCGTCGATCTCGCGCTCGGCGGTGTTGATCAGGCTCTCGCCCTCGAGCACCATCTGGCAGCGGGTAAGATCGCGCTCCACGTAGGCCTGACGCGCGCGGTCGACCGCCTGCTCCGCCAGCCCTCCCATGCGAAGCAACCGCTGCCGCAAATCGTCAAGCCCCTGTTGAAAACGCGTACGCATGATCCAAACCTTCCTTCTCTAGAACCGTCCCACCCAAACCTGCCCGAAATCCGCTCTATCCGAATCTCCCCGTAATGTAATCTTCCGTTTTCTTGTCCGAAGGCTTGGTGAAGATTTTCTCCGTCTTGTCGAACTCGATCATCTTGCCCAACAAAAAGAACCCGGTAAACTCCGCCACGCGTGCCGCCTGCTGCATGTTATGAGTCACGATTACGATGGTATACCGCTCCTTGAGCTGGAAGATCAACTCTTCAATTTTCCCAGTCGAAATCGGATCCAGCGCCGAACATGGCTCGTCCATCAACAGCACTTCCGGTTCAACCGCCAGCGCGCGCGCAATGCACAAGCGTTGTTGCTGGCCGCCCGAAAGGCTTGCACCGGATTTCTTGTGGACGTGATCTTTGACCTCATCCCACAACGCAGAAACCTCGAGCGAATGCTCGACGATCTCATCCAGTTTGCGCCGGTCGTGGAAACCGTTCAGCTTTAGCCCCGACGCCACGTTGTCGTAGATCGACATCGTGGGAAACGGATTCGCCTTCTGAAACACCATCCCGACGCGGCGGCGGAGCTGTGTCGCAGAAGTTCCGTTGTAGGCATCAATCTCGCCGATGCGAACACGGCCAGTCACGCGCGCTTCCGGAATCGTCTCATGCATCCGGTTGATGCAGCGGATAAACGTAGACTTCCCACAGCCCGAAGGACCAATCAGGGCCGTAGCATGATTGGCCGCGACTTTCAGATTGATGTCATACAAGGCCTGACCTTTGCCGTACCAGGCATTCAGGTTCTCGACCTGGATTCCAACACCCATAAAATTATGCCGTTCCGAAACTTCCGCGCCGCACCGCGTAGCGCACTGCCGACACCGCGCTCACAATAAGAATGATCAAGACCAGGGCCCCCGCCCAGGCCTGTCGGTGCAAGTCGTCATAAGGCGAAGTCGCGTATTTATAAATCTGAAGCGGCAAAGCGGCCGTCGGCTGGTCCAGACCCAGACTCCATGCCTGACGTTGCCCCTGCGCATTCCAGGGCAGTCGCCCGCTCCAGAACTCATTGCCGAGCGCGGTGAACAGCAGCGGAGCTGTCTCGCCCGCGACCCGGGCGAAAGCCAGCATGATTCCGGTAATCACTCCCGAGGTGGCCGTGCGCAGCGTGATCGACAGCGTAGTACGCCAGCGCGGAATCCCCAATCCATATGCCGCTTCCCGCAGCGCCTGCGGCACCAGCAGCAGCATCTCTTCTGTCGTCCGCGTGATGGTCGGGACCATCATGATCGCCAGGGCAACGCCTCCAGCCATCGCGGAGAAACCTGAATGACGCACCAGGATGGCATAGGCCACAATCCCAGTCACAATCGACGGAACGCCATTCAACACATCGGCGGTAAATCGTACAGCGCGGCCGAGCCGGTTGCGTCCGAACTCAGCCAGGTAGATGCCCGCCCCGACGCCGAACGGCACGCCAATCAGGCTCGCGAACCCAAGAATGATTATCGAGCCCACAATTCCATTGGCCATTCCGCCGCCGGCTTCACCCTCTGGCCGCGGAACCTGCGTCAGAAACGCCCAGTTGATAGATCCGACACCCTTGTAAACGAGGTAGGCGAAGATCGCGATCAGCGGCGCCAGTACCAGCACTACCGTAGTCACAGCCGCTGCCGTCATCACATGATCGGTGATGCGGCGGCGCCAACTGACCGGCGCAATCGTTTGTCGAACCGAAGCTGGTCCAACCGAAGCGGCCTCAGGCATGTCCCCTCGCAGGCTGGCCGCGGGTTACAGTCCACACCAATAATTGTGCCAGGGCGTTCACGATAATCGTAACCAGGAACAGCGCCAGGCCAATTTCAATCAGTGCTGAAACGTAGACATCGCCGGTAGCTTCACTGAATTCGTTCGCCAGCACGCTGGCCATCGTGTACCCGGGTGCGAACAGGGACTTAACAATCTGGGGATTGTTTCCGATCACCATGGTCACGGCCATGGTTTCTCCTAAGGCGCGCCCTAATCCAAGAATAATTCCACCCAAAATTCCGGCGCGCGCATTGCGCAATACTCCGACCCGGATCATCTCCCAACGCGTCGCTCCCAGAGCCAGAACACCTTCGCGCTGATGCTGCGGAACGACCATCAGCACTTCCCGTGTGATCGACGAAATGATCGGCACGATCATGATCGCCAGAATGATTCCCGCCGCCAGCATGCCGATCCCATAAGGCGGTCCTTCAAACAGCCCGGTCCAGCCCAGGGTCGTCGCTAGAAATGGCTGGATGTGCCCGCTCAAAATCGGTACCAGCACAAAAATCGCCCACAATCCGTAGATCACGCTCGGAATGGCAGCCAGCAACTCGACGAAAAATGAAAGCGGCGCGCGTAGAACCTTAGGACACATCTCCGTGGTGAAGACCGCAACGCCGACGGCCAGCGGAACCGCAATGATGAGCGCTACCAGGGACGAAACCAGCGTCCCGTAAATGAACGGCAACGCGCCGAAGTGTTGATTGACGGGATCCCACTCGCTGCCGCCGAAGAACCTGATCCCGAATTTATGCCACGAGAGCGCCGATGGCGTCACCAGTTCGTACACGATGAGAACCAGCACACCAAGAATGGCCACGCCGCACAATGTCATGGCAGACTTGAAGACACGGTCGGGAACCTCGCTGCTGGAGGTCCGCAGCAAAGGCGTCGGGACGCTGGTTGGCGCACCCGTAACTTTCGTCGCTTCAACAGCTTGCGGACCAGGCATATCAGGCCGAGGTAAAGCTGGATTGGCCATTCGTGGTTACCGTAGCAGAGAGTTGTTACAAAGCTGTTAAAATCGGGAATGTTTTTGGCCCGCGCCATCGGCAGATCCAAAACCCTCTGACCGCAGAGAGCGCCGAAAAAACCGCGCGGAACACGCTGAGAAGATACAGAAAGCCACGGGGGCCGCCGAGAGGTTCAATGTACTTCTCGGCGGCGTCTGCGGCGGTTGGCAGCGACCCCGGCGGTTAAAAGCTCTGGCGGTGGGGCCAAAGCTCTAGAACTGTTTTCATTTATGTCGACTCCAAACAAACGCAGCCAGCGAATCTTTCAGCAACTGGACCGCAACCTCGCCAAGCTTGCGTCCAAACCGCGCCCCGAGAACGTGCACAGCTTTCGCACGACGACAGGCCGGCTCCGCGTGTTGCTCGAGGAACTCTCGCTTGAGCGCAGCCGCAGTCAGAAGAAACTGCTCAAAGTCCTGGAGCGAATTCGCAAGCGTGCCGGAAAAGTTCGTGATCTCGACGTGCAGCTGGCGGCCTTGCGCAGCCTGAAGTTTGCCCAGGACCCCCGCCGCAAAACCGAGCTGATTCAAACTCTGATTGAGGTTCGTGGAGAACATGAGAAGAAGCTTCACAGGCTACTGACAACAGAAGACGTTCGAGACATTCGCAAGCGATTGAAGAGGGCATCGAAGAGAACGAATCTGGAAGCCGGCAACGATCCTCTGGCCGTCGCCCGCAAGATATTGCAGCGCGTCCCGCTGCCCTCAGGGCCGATCGGAAACGGGCCTCTGAATAATCCCGCTCTGAGTGAAGACCTGCTGCATCGGCTGCGCATCGCGGTAAAACATGCGCGCTACGCCGCCGAATTCGCTCCGCCCTCAGTCGAAGCGGGCCAGTTAATTGCTCAGCTGAAACGCCTGCAGGACACTCTCGGAAACTGGCACGATTGGTTGACCCTGACCAACTCCGCCAGCGATCAATTCGGAGACCTGCGGGAGTCGGCGCTGGTCGCGGCCATTCACAACGTAACCAGAGGAAAGTTTCGCCTGGCCGTCGCAGCTGTCGCATCCTCGGCGCCATCGTTGGCCCCAGGCACTCCGACACTGGTCCCCGCAGCCGCACCGCGCGCACGTAAGCCCGGCGCCACCAAGCCCGCCGCCCGAAGCGACTCGGCCGCATAGACCGCCGTCAGAGAGCACGGCGCCACCGCTCCACAACACCCGGTGACGATCTCCCTTCGCGCATGTAAACTGTCACCTTCCCCATGCCCACGTTCGCCGCGGTGGATATCGGATCGAACTCCGTACGCCTGAAGATTGCGCGCCTGCAAAACGGCCGGCTGCGCGCGGTTCACGAGGACCGCGAAGTCACGCGCCTGGGGGAAGGCGCGTTTCGCTCCGGATTCCTGACTCCGGACTCGATGGCCGAGACGGTAAAAGTATTACGGCGCTTCCATCGTTCTACGCAACAAATTGTCACCGACACGGTGCGCGTAGTTGCCACCAGCGCCCTGCGCGACGCTCGCAATTCGCAGGCCTTTCTCGAGTGGGTGCGCTCGGCCACGGGCTGGCGCGTCGAAATCATCTCCGGCGTGGAAGAAGCCCGTCTTATTCATCTCGGCCTGGTTTCCAGTCCCCGTACCGACCGCGCCACCACCCTCATGATCGACCTCGGGGGCGGCAGTTGCGAGCTGACGATTTCTCATGGCGGACACATCCGCGATGCCGTCAGCTTGCCTTTGGGCGCTGTGCGCCTCACTGATGAATTTTTGCGCCATGATCCGACCCGTAAGGGCGAACTGAAGCGCCTTCGCGGTTTCGTCGCCCGCGAAGTCGGACGCATCGCCGACCGTATCGCTGCCGCGAGAGTTAAGAATGTGATCGCAACTTCTGGAACGGCTGCAGCTCTCGCCGCGGTCGCCACACATCTACGCAGCGGCACCAATCGATCCCGTTCCACGGTGTCGCGCGCGGAAATGACTCGCATCGCAAAGCGACTGGCACGCTTGCCGGTCGCCGAACGCCGCAAGATTGAAGGCATCGGCCCGCGCCGCGCCGAGATCATCGTGGCCGGCGCTGAGGTCTATCACGAATTGCTGGATCGTCTGCGCCTCAAAGGATTTCGCTACTCTCCGCTCGGTCTGCGCGACGGCATCCTGGCGCAGATGGCCGCCGATTACGATCGCAGCACTCGTTCCGGCCGCCAGATCGAATCCGAGCGCTGGGAATCTACTCTCAAGGCGGTCGATCACTATCGCGTCGATCGCAAACACGCCATGGATGTGCGTGAGTCGGCCATGCTTCTGTTCACCGCGCTGCGCGCCGTCCACCGCCTGCCTCCGGAGTATCGCGAGTGGATCTCCGCCGCCGCCATGCTCTACGAAGTCGGCGACTACGTGAACCGCAACGGCCGCCATCGCCACGCCCACTACATTATTTCGAACTCGGAAATTCTCGGTTACACCCCGCAGCAGCGCCGCCTGATCGCCGCCGTGGCGCGCTATCTCGGCAAGTCGCGCCCCACAACGGACGACGGCCCCATGAAGATCGTTGAACCCGCCGACCGCGTCAACGTGCAAAAGGCAATTCTGCTGCTCCGCCTCGCGCGCGCCTTGAACCTCGGCCGCAGCCGCGCTGTACAGAAAGTTCGTGTCGGATTGCGCTCCGCGGAGATCAAGCTGACTCTGATGCCCCGGCGACGCATGGGAATCGATCTGGAGCTGTGGGCGATTGAGAAGGAGTGTGACTACTTCCGCGAAGTATTTGGACGGGAACTTGCCACTGCCGTTTCGTAGAGCGTGCGCAGCAACTTCGGAGTGACGCACCACTGCAGAGTGCCGGACGTTCTCCGCATCTCCACTTTCGCCACCGCGCCTTTCTTCAGTTCGAGCGACGCCTCGCAACCCGAGTCGCTGATCACCGCTCCCAGAAACTGGCTCAGGTTCGGATTATGTCCCACTACCATGATCGCTTCCTGGCGCGCATATTTTTCTAGCAGTTTGCGGAATTCAGCTAGCCCAGCCTCGGGCCGAAGCAGCGGATCCAGCTGCAGTTTGCCTTCATAACCAACCTCGTTGCCCACCAGCGACGCGGTCTGGGCACAGCGTTTGAGGGGGCTGGAGACGATCACGTCCACTTGAACGTCGAGGCCAGCCAGCGCGCGGCCAATATAGCCGCACTGCTCGATACCCTCTTTATCTAGGGAGCGCTTTTCGTCCTTCTTCGGAGTCGAGAGGTGCTCGCCGGCGCTGGCGTGGCGTAGAAAGTAAAGAGTCATGAAAGTTTATTGTCCCTCGCTCTATCGTCCCTTGCCCACGATTACTCTACGCTTGCGCGAGGGAAGCGGCACTGGAACCACTGCAGGCGACTTCCCTTCCGCAATGCCAATCAGAAAATCCTGAGCGCTGAACGCTGCCGCGCCAATCGGCGGCTTCCGGTGTGCCGGTTGCCACGCCCGAATATAGGTTGCATCCTTCAGCAGAATTCTTGCCTTGCGATTGTCGGCGAGGTAGGCATCGAGAATCTCGTGTCGCACCCGCCCCCGCAGCAATTCATCGCGCAGCGGGACCAGCACTTCCACGCGTTCATAGAGATTACGCGGCATCCAGTCCGCGCTGCCCATATAGATTTCTTCTTCGCCGCCGTTGGCGAAATAGTAGATACGGCTGTGCTCCAGGAATCTCCCGACAATGCTGCGCACGCGGATGTTGTCGCTGACTCCGCGGATCCCCGGACGCAGCGCACAGATGCCGCGCACAATCAGATCAATTTCCACTCCCGCCTGCGAAGCGCGATACAGCGCCTGCACAATGTTCTTGTCGAGCAGCGCATTCATTTTTGCGATAATGCGCGCTTCCTTGCCCTGGCGCGCGTGCTCAGCCTCCCGGTCGATCAGAGCGATGCACTTCTCCGCCAGATCGAGCGGCGCTACCAGAAGCGGCTCATAGCTTGGATTCTCCGCATACGCGGTCAGGAAACTAAAAACATCGTGCACGGCGCGAGTGACTTCCGGATCCGCAGTGAACAAGCTCAGGTCGGTATAGATGCGCGCCGTGGTCGCGTTGTAGTTGCCCGTGCCGATGTGCGCATAACTCCGCGTCACGCCGTCAGGATCGTGCCGCACCAGCAACGACAGCTTGCAGTGCGTCTTCAATCCCACCAGGCCGTGAAAGACCTGTACGCCGGCGTCTTCGAGATCGCGCGCCCAGCGGATGTTCGACGCCTCGTCAAACCGCGCCTTTAATTCCACAACCGCGGTAACTTCCTTGCGGGACGCGGCGTCGATCAAAGCCGGCACAATGTGCGAATGTTCACTGGTACGGTAAAGCGTCTGCTTGATGGAGAGAACCTTCTCGTCCTCTGCCGCCGCCTCAATGAACTGCAGCACCGCATCGTAAGAGTCATAGGGATGATGCAGCAGAATGTCATGCCGCCGCAGTTCCTCGAATAGATCCCGGGACTTCGAGGTCAAGCGCAACTCGCTCGGAGTAAACGCGCGATACTTCAGGTCCGGCCGCTGCACCTGCTCATATACATTAAACAGACGCACCAGATTGACCGGTCCAGTGACGCGAAACACCTGCCAGGGATCGATCTCAAACACGGAACTCAACCGGTCGACAATTTCCGGATCGGCGTCGGCTTCGATCTCCAACCGCACGGCATCGCCCTTGCGACGGTTGTGCAATTCGGCGCGGACCGATTCCAAGAGGCTGCGCGCCTCTTCTTCCGCCAAGTACAGATTGCTGTTGCGGGTGACGCGAAATGGCGCAGACGACACGATGTCGTAGCCGTGATACATGCGCACCGCGTGATGCGCGACCAGGTCAGCCAGAAAAATGAAATCGGCCGTGCCTTCCGACGGCAGGCGCACCAGGCGCGGCAGAGCTCGCGGCACCGAAACCACGCCGGTATAAGTAAGAGCAGAGCGTCGCCGCCGCCGCAGCAAAAATCCCAGGCAGAGAGCCTTGTTGATCACTCGAGGAAACGGATGCGCCGGGTCCACCGTCACCGGCGTCAGCAGCGGATCGAGTTCCTTCTCACAATATTCATTGACGAAGCGCAGGGCTTCCGAATCAAGTTCATGCATGCCCAGAACACGAATCCCGTTTTCCGCCAGCGCGGGCCGCAAGCGCGCATTCCAGCAGTCATATTGATCGTCGACGAATTCATGTGTCAGCTTGCTGAGCAGATCGCGCTTCTCAGTCAGGGTCACGCCATCGGGGCCAGCCTCGTTGAAGCCGTCTTCGATCTGCTGCATCATCGCCGCCACGCGCACCTCGAAGAATTCATCCAGGTTGCTGGCGGAGATCGACAGGAACTTCAACCGCTCCAGAAGCGGATTGCCCTCGTCCTCGGCCTCTTCGAGCACACGCCGGTTGAATGCGAGCCAGGAAGTATCGCGGTTGAGGTAATACTGGGGATTTTCCAGCGAAATTCGGGCCATACACTTGCTTGCTTACGGCATGATTTCGGTGACTTGTTCTTGCCGGCCAAAACCCTCCGTCCGGATGCTGCGACGAAGGCTTACGGGAACATCAGTATACCCGAGATAAGGTGTCCTATGAACTACGCCAGCCGCAACGCAGTTCGGAAGTCGGACCAGCCTCTTAAGCGTCATTGCTGACCGCATCACACTTGCCACAAACTGAAAAACCGGCGCCCGGATATTTCTGCCCGAGCGCCGGCTGTGGCGCAATCATTTTCACAGGACTATCGCTGCGCGCGTTCGGTTACGGCAGGTAATAACGGAACGACGTAAAGATCATCGCGTCGAGTCCGTGCGGCTCCCCACCTACGCCGGACCACGTGTTGCGGCTGACGTAGGAGAACTGCGGTCCCCACTGGATTCGGCCCCGGTTCACTTTCTCTCTGGAGCCGTCGTACATTTTGAACCATGCACCCGCAGTCCCTTCGATCAGCACGCGTGTGTCGGCCGTGCAATTGGCCAGCCCGCCCGGGAGGAATCCGCCACCGTTGGCCGGAAGCGTCTCGGTAAAGCAGCCGCTGTTCTTGAAGGTCGGATCGCCATAGCCGACGTACTTGCCCGAGATCGGATCAAAGTCCGATGCCCGGCTGGCGTATTCCGCGCCGGCGTTGAAGTAGACATCGACCTTCGGACCATGCCACTCCAGAGTGGCGAGACCCTGATAGCTGCGAATCAGGTCGAGCGTTCCAATGGCGTGTATCGACGCGTCGGAGAGACCACCGCTGCCATAACGGCCCACTCCGCTTCCGCCGAAACCGTGCAATCCGAAGTCAATGTGTTTGTTATCGAACGACCAGCGCGCATTGGCGCCAAAGCCGCCGCCATTTTTCGAGCTGTTGTAGGCGCCCAGAGCAGAAGCTACCCCAACCGCCTGTCCTTCGCAGGTGTCCGCGGCCGCCACTTCTCCGCATGGAAACACGCGATCGCGGAAGCGGCTGTACACTCCGAAAATTTCGTAGTGTCCAAAGCCCGGCTCAAACGCCAGCTTGGCAATGACGTCGGGGGACGGGTTAAACGAGTAGTTCGCAATCGGGGAGCAGGTCGTGACTCCGGTCGCGCTGGTGCTGCAAGTGCTGATGGCGGGATTGTACAGCCCGCCGCTGGTGCCCGCTTCGCCCACCACGAAGTTCGCCGCATTGTTATGCGTGCCGATGGTGGCCTGCGCGTTTTCCACCGCAACCGCGAACCATACTTTGTTATCGAAGTTCTTGGCCAGGCGCAGTCCGTACTGGCGCGCCCAGCTGAAACCCACCGTGTACTGTGGATCGATGGTCATCGGCAATGCTTCGCTGCGGTTGTCGACCCCGTGCTTGGTCTCGGTGACCAGGCTCCACATCTGCCCGCCAGTGAAGCTCCAGCCGTTGTCGAACGCTGCCTGGCCCCAGGCCTGCCGCTGCCGGAGGGTATAACTGTTGCTCTGATTGTTGTTCGAAGTAGAACCGGCGGAGAGGAAATCGGCTTCCACATAGCCCGACAGTTTTGCGCTGGCCAGCTTGCCCTCAACCAGCATCGCAACGCGGGATTGCCGGCCCGACCCGAAGAATTCCGACGTAGCGCTCTGTGAAGCGCCCGGCATGGTGATGTTGTTGAATGGAGTGTTGATGTCCGATCCCAGCGCCCGCGACCGGCGCACAAATTCAGCCGCCAGAAAACCGCCGGGTGTGATCGTGACGCCCTTGTAGTGCAACGCGATCGGAGAATCTGAAATGCTCTTCTGCGTCTCCTGCAGCGTCACCACGGTGCTCGCCATGTTCGTCTTCAGGTCGGTCACGTCGCTCGACAGCGCCGCAACCTTCTGGTCTTCCTGCGTGGCAGTCGATTGTGCCGCATCCGCCTTGGTGGCGGCATCTGAAGCTGTGCTCTGCACCTGCTGCACCACCTGATCTTTGCGGTGCAGTTCGTCGCGCAGTTCCTGGATCTCCTGCTGCTGCTGCGCAAGTGCTGCCTGCTGCGCGGCGATGGCATCCTTCAGCGCCTGTACGTCTGCCGCGGTCAGAACCGGAGCCGCCGGCTTCATCGCCCTCTTCGGTTTGGGCGCGGGGCTGGATTGAGCCGCCAGCGCCACCGCCAGAATCGGAACTACACACAATTTCCACACAGACTTCATGTCCTCTCCTTTTTGCCGCATGAATGTTTTGTCATCCGAATGAAAATCAGTTGCGGGGTTCTACTTGACTTGTTTGATTGCGTCTTTCACTTTTGCGGCCACCGAGTCAGGCAATGGCGCATACGTCAAAGCTGAAGCCAGCTTCTGGCCGTCGCCTGCCATCCAGCTTAGAAAGTCCGCCAGAATCTTCCCCTTCGCGGGATCTTTCGATTGCACTGGAATCAGCAGCCACGTAAAGCTGGAAATCGGGTATGCGTCCTTGCCCGGAGCGTTGGTGATCGAGACCCGGAAATCTGCCGGCATCTTGGGAGCCGACGCTGCCGCCGCTGTTACGCCTTCCAGTGAAGCTTTCAGAAAAGTCCCGGAAGAATTCCGCACGCTGCCGTACGGAATGTTGTTCTGCACCGCATAGATCAGTTCCACGTAACCAAGCGATCCCGGCAACTGGCGGATCAACCCCGCCACGCCCTCGTTGTGCTGGCCCCCCATGCCTTTGGGCCACTTCACCGACGTCCCGCTGCCGACCTGGCCTTTCCAATCGGGGCTCACCTTCGAGAGATAGTCGGTCCAGATGAACGTAGTCCCACTGCCATCGGATCGGTGCACGACGATGATGTCCTGGCTCGGGAATTTCACGCCGGGGTTGGCGACGCTGATCACAGGATCATTCCAGTTGGAAATCTTGCCCAGGTAAATCCCGGCGAGAATCTCGGGGGTGAATTTCAGTTCTCCGGTCACGCCCGGAATGTGATAAGCGGGCACAACCGCACCCAGTACCGTGGGGATGTTGAGAATCCTGGTCTTCAGCTTGCCTTCGGCTTCTTTCAGCTGATCATCGGTCATCGGCATATCGCTGGCGCCGAAATCGACTGTGCCCTCGGTGACCTGGCGGATTCCTCCTCCGCTGCCGATCGCCTGATAGTTAATCTGCACTTCCGGATGCATCTTGTGGTAATCGCTGAACCACTTGGAGTACATCGGATTAGGAAACGTAGCGCCTGCACCGTTCAGCGTGGTCTGCCCGAACACCGGCAGGGCCAGAAGCACACACACCAACAGCAGCACGATTTTGCGCATCACCAGATAAGTTCCTCCCTTGGCTGAGTATCGTCCGAGTTTTATCGGCGTAGTGTTACAGGACGGTTACAAACCGGTGAATTTCTGATAAATGAATCCGTCAGGCCAAAGATGTTCCCCTCGGAGCAGCGACAGAATTCAAGCCCGCAGCTTGCCCTGAGCTTGTCGAAGGGTTGCAAGCCGTGGGTAGAAGTGGAAAATGAACCAGCCCGAAGGGGCGTAAGAGGCGCTGCGACATAGACTGACAGGGCGGCACACCTGGTTTCGCGGATTATTTCGCCTGAAGGCGCGCGATCTCCCGCGGAAATAAAGTGTTGCCCGGAAAATCATGCTGCAATCCGGTGAGCAGTTGGAGCGCCCGTCCCTTGTCCTTGGCCCTCACGTAAGCAACCGCCAGCAGGATTCGCGCAAACGGCGCCAGGTAATGTCCGTGGTCCGCCGTGGTTTGCAGTTCGGCGAGACCGCCCGCTTTGTCGCCCGGCAAACCGCTCATGCGCAGCATCCAGCGCCACGGGGCGAACAGGCTTCCGATTACGTACTTGCTGAAGCCAGTCGCCAGCAGCGCGTCATAGCAATCGTGGCACTGCTCGAGCAGCTGCTGCGCCCACCCATTCGCCGCCTTGGTGAACTGAAGAGAAGCCATATTGCGTTTTTCAATCAGCGCCGCATAGTCCGCCTGTAAACCTGATGACATAGTCATCGCAAACAGAGCGTTGCGGTCTTTCGGATCTTTCGCGAGCCGGGTGCGGGCCAGACTCTCGGCGCGTCCGATTGCAGCCTGAAAGTGCGTTCGCACCGCGGGATCGGGCGTCAGCTTCTGGCGCTCCACAAACGTCTGGTCGTTCTCGAAAAACTGCCCTTCCAGCACCCCCAGCCGGTTGAATTCAGAAAACAGAAACCCGGCCGCTTCGCAGACCGGTCCTAGGGGATCGTCGGGATGCTGCGTCTGCCACGCCGCAAAATCTTTCTGCGCACCCATAAAGTCGAGGTTGTAGAGGCCGGTAAATCCTTGATCCAGTGCGGAGGACCCGACAACCGGATGGGAAATATCATCGCCTCCATCGGCGCAGCACAGAACCGGGCAGACGCACAGAATTGTCACGATCGCTACCGCTCGTGCATCGAATAGCCGGAGAGAATATTTCATGAGCCTGCGTTCACGCTGGTCGACCTCGCTAACCCTATTATCGTCGATCTGCCCAGGGATGCGTGGTCTCGGAAGCGCTGCACCTTTTGGATGGAATCCACTTTGGCAACGGCTCTCTCGTCTGTCAAACCTTTGTAAAATCTGGCGAGGGCTGAATTTGAACATACTCGGCGGCTTTCCTCTCCCTACTCAGCGATGAATGAATTTTAGGGCGCCCACAAATCTGTCTGGGTGGCCCCCACCTAACACGTTCATCAGCAGCGGGCGTAAAGTGGAGAGAAAGACGAAGCGAGGTTAGAGATTATTCATGAGTGATTCGCCTGCAAGTTATGCTCCCGGTTGGCCCGGCATCCCGCCACGTTGGACCTCCAGTGCCAAGACCGGCGCCGGCACAGCCCTGAACCAGCACAGCAGAGTCTGGTTTACCGTCAGCCACGGCATCCTCAACGAAGTTTATTTCCCGCGCGTTGATCAAGCCTGCACTCGCGATATGGGATTCATCGTCACCGACGGCAACAGCTTTTTTTCCGAAGAGAAGCGCGATTGCGATTTCGAGAACCGTCCCTTCGAGCCCGGCATTCCGGCGTTCCACCTCACCAACACCAGCCGCACTGGACGTTACCGCATTCATAAGGAAATTCTTACCGATCCCTACCGCAACGTCGTGCTGCAAAAGGTGCGCTTCGAGCCCTTGCAGGGTCAGCTTTCCGACTATCGCCTCTATGCCTTGCTCTCGCCTCATCTGGCCAACTACGGATCGGGCAACACGGGATGGATCGGTGACTATAAAGGCGTCCCCATGTTTTTCGCCGAGCACGGCGGAGCCACGCTCGGTTTCGCGTCCTCGGTTCCGTGGAAAAAAATGTCGGTGGGTTTCGTCGGCACCTCCGACGGCTGGCAGGACCTTTCGCAGCACTTTCAGATGCAATGGGAATACACGCGCGCGGAAAACGGCAACATCGCGCTCACTGGAGAGATCGATCTTGCCGCGAGCAAGGGCGAATTCGTCGTCGCCCTCGGCTTTGGCGGGCTCTGGAGCGAGGCCGGGCAGCAGACCCGTTCCAGCCTCTTCGAGAATTACGACGAGATTTGCGAGCGCTACTCGACGCAGTGGAGAAACTGGCAAAAAACGCTGCTGAAACTCGATGAACCGCAGCGCCAGCACGACCTCTATCGCTCCTCGACCGCCGTCCTGCGCACACACGAGTCGAAAGATTTTCTGGGAGGCATCATCGCCAGCCTTTCAATTCCCTGGGGCTTCAACAAAGGGGACGAAGACCTCGGCGGATACCATCTGGTGTGGCCGCGCGATCTGGTGGAAAGCGCCGGCGCCCTGCTCGCTGCCGGAGCTACCACCGATGCCGCGCGCGTCCTTCGCTACCTCGAATCGACGCAGGAAGCCGCCGGCAACTGGGCCCAGAATCTCTGGCTCGATGGACGCCCCTACTGGAACGGCATTCAGATGGATGAGACCGCGTTCCCCATCCTGCTGCTCGATCTGCTGCGCCGCGAGGCCCCGGACGCCCTGGGCTCACACGAACGCTGGTGGCCGATGGTGCGCAAAGCTGCGAGTTTCATTCTGCGCAATGGTCCCGTCACCATGCAGGATCGCTGGGAAGAAGACGCCGGATATTCTCCATTCACCCTGGCCGCCGAAGTTTCGGCGCTGCTGGCCGCGGCCGACATGGCTGATCTCACCGGCCGCACCGAGCAGGCGCAAATTCTGCGCGACACTGCCGACGCCTGGAACGCCAACATCGAGCGCTGGACCTACGCTGACGGCGGCGATCTGGCGAAACAGTTGGGAATCAGCGGATACTACGTGCGCATCGCGCCACCCGACACGACTGACGGCGCGGCTTCGCCCACGCAAGGCTTTGTCGCCATTAAGAATCGTCCTCCGGACCAGGATGGCGGGCAGGATGGCGCTCGCGCCTATCGCATCATCAGTCCCGACGCGCTGGCGCTGGTGCGCTTCGGCCTGCGCGCGCCCGACGATCCGCGCATTTTGAACACGCTGCGCGCTATCGACGCCCTGCTCAGCGTCGAGTTGCCGCAGGGCCCTTGCTGGTATCGCTACAACGGCGACGGCTACGGCGAACACAGCGACGGTTCGGCGTTCGATGGAACCGGCATCGGACGTCCCTGGCCTCTGCTGGCGGGCGAGCGCGCTCACTACGCTCTCGCCGCCGGACATCGCGACGAAGCCGAGGCTCTGCTCAGCGTCATTGAAAATTCAACCGTCGGAGAAAGCCGCTTGCTTCCCGAGCAGGTCTGGGATCAGGCCGACATTCCGGCGCTTGAACTCTTTCGCGGCAAGCCTTCCGGCTCCGCCTGCCCGCTGGTCTGGGCGCACTCGGAGTATGTGAAGTTGCGGCGCTCGATTCGCGACGGCAAGATTTTCGACCAGCCTCCGCAAACCGTAAAACGCTATCTCGAGGAAAAACAGGTGCGCCAGGTTTTCGGCTGGAGGTTCAACAACAAGACGCGCAGCATTCCGCACAACAAGATCCTGCTCATTGCGCTGCTGGATCCGGGGCGGGTGCGCTGGAGCATCGACGGGTGGAAGACCGTGCACGACAGCGACACTCGCGACAGCGGCCTCGGGATCCACACCCTCTACCTGCCGACAGCCACTCTGTCCCCTGGAGCCGTCATCGCGTTTACATTTTATTGGCCCAGCGAAGATCGTTGGGAGGGCAAGAACTTCACGGTGACGGTGGAAGATAACTGACTGTGACGAAGTCTCAGTCGCGCCGAAAACGTGCTGAACTCAACTTTCCGTTTTCCGAAGCGGGCTTGATCTTGATATTTTCAGCTTCCAGGTACCGGCGCTTCTTACGAAGACATCCGTCAAGGCCTCGTCGTCAACTTGGTCGGGGTTATCCCGTGCCACATATTTCTTGACGTACATGGCGATTCCGGTGTCATCCAACATGTACACGTGCATGTCTTCCTCACTTGCGATATAGGGCGGAGCCTGCCCCTGGGACTTCTGCCATCGCGGGCGAGTTCGTTTTGCAATCGAAATTCGAGCGGACTGGCCTCCCATACACCAAGGATTTAAGGTTTGGAATCCTCATGTGTCTGCTGGGAGGAATGTGGATTGCGTTGGGCCTTTCGGGGTTTTCAAGGTGGTCCGAAAAAAGAAATAACCTAGACTGTCGCTATCAGGCCACAGCACGTTTTGACCGCATCATTAGATTGTAACGGCGGTTTCTGGCCAACTATTCCGCAGGCTCGCGATGCTTTACGAAGCCGATGATCAGAAGTCCCCACGAGAGAATCAAGCCCAGTGCGGCTGGAATGTGACACAGTTTCACGACGAGTTCCTGCCAGGGCGCGGCGCCAGCCGCGCCGGCCTGCTTGGCCGCGATGGGCAGCATTTGGCTTGCGCCCCACCATGCATTGGCTACCTCGGAGAGCGCCATGAGCCACGTCAACCATGCCGAGGCCACCATCACCGCGACCGCTTTCTCACCGACGCGGTGGGGCAGCTTTAGCAGGAGAATGCCAAGCACCACGAACAACAGGCCGTTCGTTTCAAACTGCAGGTGCGCCCCCAGAGCCAGCCGTGGATACGGCGTCAGCGGTGGGGCAAAACCCCAGATCAGCCCGGCCAATATGAGCGCCAGACCGTGAATCAGAACCTGTTTACCGCCGGTTTGAATTGTCATTTTCTTTCACCATGATCTCGACGAACAGGAAAAAGGCAACGGGGGCAGCCTCATAGGCGACGTCACGCCGGGATTATATTCCCCGTGACGTTCTGGTGGCAGTGTCTGGCGAATCTCGTGGCAGTGACTGACGAAACCAGGCCATTACACTCATTGACCCAGACGGGGCTGACAGAACTTTCAGTGAGCGATATGGCGATTTTTCACGAAGTACTGACTTCTGGTTAAAATGCCTAGGGAGCGACAGGCGTTGGGGGGCTAGAGAATGCTGGCAGATATTGTCGGTCACGTTCTGGTGAAGGCTGGCGAAAAGCTTCTAGAACTCCTAGGACGGGGACTTGGTCGCCTTGACCTTTGGTTTGAGCGAAAGTTCGGGCGCTGCTTGAGTGGCCGGATCAACAAACTGGAAATCCAAACACTCTTCCACGGGAACACCAAAGATCAGGATCAAATCTAGGAGTTTGCACTAGCAGGGCGGCTCGATGAGTGAAATGGCCCTATTTCAACAATCGAAGTGCGTCAGGCTCACACTACGATTCGCTGCTAGTTCTTCCCGTTTTTCGATGCTGCGGGAGTGACCGTCTAGGCACCGGTGTGAATGGCTTAAGTGTCGTAAACAGATGGCAGCACCGGCTGAAACGAGAACGCCCAACATGCACCGAGCGAAATGAAATCGCTCCTCGAGAGTGCGGATGGAAGCATGGCGACAGTGGCCACTCGGCGGGAAGAGAAAAACCTTGTCCAACGAAAAAACAAAAGAACCGACTTGACTCCGACCGGCCTTCTCAAGGAAGGCCATTACACTCAAAACCCCTGCGGCGGCCGTTGAGTGAAATCGCGCCAATGCTTGCATCTACGCAATTTGTTTTTGTCGCCCCGCTTGTGATACAGGAGAGGGATGCTTTCCTTGAGAGAATCGAGACACACTGTAAGGGCAGCACTGCTGATCGCGTTGTTGGCGGGCGGGATTCTGCACAACGCCGGCGCAGAAGACAATGGCCTGGAGCGCACGCCCGTTCTCGGCTGGAGTAGCTGGAGTTTCCTCCGCAAGCTTCCCACAGCCGCCAAAATGAAAGCTCAGGCGCTCGCCCTGCATGATTCCGGATTGCAGAAACTCGGGTACGAATACGTAAACCTCGACGACTTTTGGTATCAGTGTCCGGGACCGAAAGGTCCGAACGTCGACCCTAATGGCCGTTGGATAACAGACTCATCGCGATTCCCGGCCCAGGGAGATACCGATGGCATCAAGGTACTCGCTGACTACATCCACAGTCTCGGAATGAAGTTCGGAATCTATGTTACGCCGGGTATTTCCAGGCAGGCGGTCAACCGGAACACTCCGATTAAGGGCACATCGTACACCGCTGCCCAGATTGCCGAACCGTCTGTCGTAGAGAACAACTACAACTGCAAGGGCATGGTCCGCATTAACTACGACAAGCCTGGAGCGCAGGAGTATACGAATTCATGGGTAGACATGCTTGCGGCGTGGGGTGTCGATTACATCAAAATTGACGGCATGACAGACAGCAACGCCGCTGACGTTAAGGCATGGTCGGATGCTATACGGCAAAGCGGGCGGCCCATGGCCCTGGACGTCACGCAGGGGAACCTTACAACCGCTATTGCCCCGACATTGATGAAGTATGCCAATCAATGGGAATTCCCGCCGGACGTTGAATGTTACCGGTGCGAAAAAGGCGGCAGCAGCTACCCGCTGACCAGTTGGGCCGACATTGCCAAACGCTTCAACTACGTGGCCGAGTGGCAGCCTTACGCGGCTGCAGGCGCTTTCAACGACTATGACTCCATTGAGGTAGGAAATGGCAGCAACGACGGCCTGACTCCGGTCGAGCGCCAGACTCAGATCAGCCTGTGGGCCCTTGGAGCGGCTCCCTTCATCCTCGGCGTCGATCTTACCCACCTCGACGCGGCCGATCTGCAGAAATGCCTGGAGAACTCCGCAGTCCTGGCCGTCGACCAGGATTCGATTGCCGCGAAAAGGGTGCTCAATAACGGCAACCAGCAGGTGTTCGCCAAGAAGGAAACGAACGGAGACACGATCGTCGGTTTGTTTAACACCGGCAGGAAGTCGGAAGAAGTCTCCGTTCCCGCATCCACCGCAGGCCTCTCTGAAAACAAAAGCGGCTATTCCTTAAGCGACCTGTGGACCGGCGAGACCAAAAAAGCAAGCAGCACCATCAGTGCCGTTGTTCCATCGCATGGGGTCGTCCTGTATCGCATCAGCGGACTCTAAACTCGTCGATAACTGACGACCCACTCTGGATCGGCCAACTCGTCTGCCGACATTGTCCCCGGTTCAAACCTCGGCGATCAGACCTAAGGCGCTACGGTAATTGCCTCACTTGTCTGAGCCGCGGAATGATGCGCGTCCCCGCTGTATACGGCGGTCACGGTGTGCGTACCGGCAGCCAGCTTTCCGGCCGTCGAGGATGCCTTTCCCGAAACGATGGCCGCTGTTGCCACATTCTTGCCATCCACCGAGAACGTCACCTTCCCCGTAGGTACTGGCGTCGCCTTGGAGCTGACGTCGCCCACGAAATTGACGGCGCTTGTCGAAGTGAGTTTCTGTGTCGTCAGCGGCTCGGTGAGCTTCACCGTCGCCGCCGCCTTTACCGTAATCGAGACGCTGATGGGACCCGCTGCGGCATAGTTTCCATCCCCACTGTAAGTGGCGGATAACGTGTGGCTCGCCGTCGTCAGACCGGTCAGGCTGGTTGACGCCGTTCCGGTGGTGGAAAGCGTGATCGCACTTCCGCGGTTCGCGCCATCCACTTTGAATTGCACCGTCCCCGTCGGTTGCACTCCCGATGAGGACGTAACGCTCACGCTGAACTTTACCGCCGTCCCTGACGTGAACGATGCTCCCTTTGCCGGCGCGGTGATTGTAAAAGTCGGAGTAGACAAAACCCCGCTCCCGGTGAGAGTCACGTTGTCCGCTCCACTCGCCGTATTGTCCAGCAGAGTCAGCGTGGCCGCCCGTGCGCCGACCGCCCCTGGTGTGAAGATCACCCCGATCCTGCATGTCTGGCCGCTAGACAACTCGGTCCCCTGTGTGAGGATGCAAGTGGTCGTCGTGTCATCGATCTTGAAATCTCCCTTGTTCGCGCCCACAATCTCGGCCTTCGTCAGCGTCATCGCACTGTTGCCCGTATTCGACACCCTGACTATCTGGGCCGCGCTGGCGACTCCCTTGCCCTGGTTTCCAAAAGTCAGATAGCCCTGGGGGCCGACTTGCCGAATCACCTGCCCCGATTTCGCGGAGCTGATGACATAGACGGTTCCCTGCGAGTTCACCGCCAGGCCTGTCGGATTATTCAAGTTCGCTGCCGTGGCCTTGCCCCCATCCCCCGTATATCCTGCCGTACCGTTTCCCGCGATCGTGTGAATGATTCCGGTAGCCCCGTCGATGCGACGAACCCGGTTATTGTTCGAGTCGGTGAAATAAAAATTGCCGGCGATATCGAAGGCGAACTGACCGACCGATGCGCCGATCTCGGCATTACCCGCCTCGCCGCCGTCTCCACTGAAACCGCACGTCCGCCCACCAGCCACTTTCGTGCTGATTGTGCCGATGGTCACGGCGTTGAAATAGGACTGCGCGAATATTACGCAGTCACCTGCGCTGTTATAGTACGAGTAAAGATTGTCGTCAGCGTCGACCGCTAGCGGCAGACTCCCTGTGAAAGGGAAGTTGTACTGCAGATAGAGCGGTATCCCGTTCTCGAAGATGTCGTCGGCCACAGGCACGATCCTTAGAGCGCCATTATCGTCGTTCAGGAATACATTTCCACTCGGGTCCGTCGCCATCCCCCCGGGAGAATCGAAGGGTTGACCACCGAGGACGCAGCTCGTCCCGTATGCACAGGAAGTTGTTCCGGCGTCATATATTGTCGCAACTCCTCCAAAACCGAGCACTTGAAGAGTGTCGGCGGAGCGGTGGGTGAAATACACATTCCCTGCCGTATCCACTGTGATTCCAACAGGCGCGGCGATGCCAAACGCGCTCGAAAGAGAAAGTATCGCGCCGCTCGAATCCACATAGCGAATAGCATTGTTCCCAGTGTCGGCGATGTAGAGCGCATCGCCGCCGTCCACCGCCAGGCTCAGAGCACCGCTGAGCAGACCGGCTCCGGACGGAAATGTCCCGGGCACGGTCGTGATCTGCGCCGGTGTAAAACTCACCACCGGCCCAGAGCCTTCGCCGAGCAAACCGATCATCATCGGCGACACGCTGGCAGTGTCTGCGACGGTCAGTTTGCCAAATCGGTGACCCGGCCCCTGCGGGGTAAACCGTACCGCCAGGGTGCAGGTGCTCTTCGCCTCATACACACCGCCCCCAATGCAACTGCTCGGCTCGATCTGGAAGTCCTTGGTGGACGTAATACGGGTCAGCTGATCGGTGGCGGCAAAACGCAACGTGAGCGTCTGGATTTCGCTGGATTCGCCCGCGCGCGCCGATCCGAACTGGCGGAGGTTCTCTGGCAACTTCGAGACAGGACGGCCGATGACGATACTGGCGGCTTCCGGGAGCGCCTGATCGTCCAGAGTGATCACGGAGCGGGACGTTGGCTCGTAGATTCGAGGCTTTTGTCCGTATACAGTCGACACAAAAACACCCAGGGTAATGAGCAAACGAACGCATACATTTCTGCAGAAGCGGAAAGCAGACATTTTCAGACTCCTCCTCGAAGCGCAAAAAGGTTTATTGACGGATAGTGGTGCTGCAGTAGCGGCGTTTCATCTGCTGGCCATCGAGAGGGGGGCGCGGCCACGAGAACCCACCTCGAAGGAGCGATTGATCTCCTGTTCCGCAGGAGTAGCCTCCACGTCCACGTGGCTGGTGGAGGCCCGGGCAACGGTTGGCACTCTTACACACTGGAATGGACTTGGCAACTACATTTTGGCGAAACTCTCGCGCAGGCCTTACACACACCGCTTTTGCTGTGTCTTCGTACTGGACCGGCCCACCCCCAACGTTTCGGGCCAACTTCCCAGTAGCCGACCATCTGAGACGAACCTTGCATCATCCCAGTCTTGGTGCAGTCGTCCGCAACTCATAGCTGCCGCAGGACTTCCATCTTCAAGAGGCTGTGGATAAAATAGGCTCTAACTAACTGAAAATAATCAACTTAAGAATAGCAGTTAAATCGATTGATCTTCCCGTCTAAGGGCAGCCTTCGAGGGTAGGAACATGGGGTCGCAGGGGCGGTCCAAACTCAACCGGCAGCCTGCAAATCGCCGCACGGGGCATTTCAGGATTCGGGTCAGGCTTCGGCCGCTTCGACGTTGGTGTAACAGAGCTCGACCACTGTGCAATCGTCGCTGAGGGGATTGCCGGCACAGAACTCGGTGACGGCGGAAAAGATACCTTCCAGTGTTGGAGACTTGCACGCGGCAGCTTCCAGGCGGAAGTCTTCGAAAAAATCTCCCATGGCGTTTTCCGCTTCCGTGACGCCATCGGTCACCAGAATGAAGCGGTCGCCGGACTGCATCTGGCAGGTCGAGCTTTCAAAGGTCGCATCGGGGAGCAGTCCGACGGGGACGTTTCCATGCAAAGGACGAATCACTTCCCCGGCGCACACCAGAAGGGGAGGAACGTGTCCGCAATTTACGTATTCGAGTTCACCATCGCGCTTCAGGCGGACCAGCAGCACGGTTGCGTATTTTTCTCCGACCAGCTTCGCCGTGAAGAAATGATTGACCGCGGTGACTACGTCGAGTAGCGGCGCGCCCGCGCTGAGATGCGAATAAATCATCCCTTGCAGGGTGGAAGCAAGGAGCGCGGCGGAAACTCCCTTGCCGCTGACGTCAGCCAGAACCACCGCCAAGCCTTCTTTGGTGTTGACGGCGTCGAAAAAGTCTCCGCCAATTTCTTTACAAGAAAGATTCTTCCCGCGCAGGCGCGCGAAGGGCACTTCGGGAATCTTCACCTGCATCAGCCGCTGTTGAATGGTGGCGGCGATAGACAACTCCTGCTGATAGCGCCGCGACTCTTCTTCGGCCTGCACCAGGCGCGCATTTTCGATCAGCGATGCGGCTTCAGTCGCGATCACGTGCAGAATTTTCTGATCGACTCCACTCATGTCGCGGGAGGCAAAGCGCGAGTCGACATAGAGCACGCCCATGGCTTCGGCCAGTCCCGCGTGCGGCACGGGCGTTTGCGCGTCGCGCGAAGACTGGATCTGCATCTTGCGCAGCGGAATGCAGACCACCGTCCGCAGATCGTAAGCGACGATGCTCTGCCGTCCAGCAAGATCGAGGGACTGGCTGGTGTCGGTCAGCAGGAATTCGGAGTTCGACCGCATCGACTCTTCGAGAATCGAATGTGAAATCGTCTTGTCGTCAAGCAGCGGCTCTTTTTTCGAGTTGCGGCCGGCGGCCAGGCGGAGCTTGCCTTCTTCGTCTTTCAGGAACACGTATCCACGCTCGGCCTGCGTGAGTTGCAGGGTGACGTCGAGCATGGTCATCAGGATTTCATCGAGCACGCCGGCGGTGTTGAGTTTGCGAGCCGCGTCGAGGAAGAGCGTGAGTTTTTCGAGGTCGGTGGCCTCCGGCTTGATGCCGATGACGGAAATCTGGCTGAGGAATTCACGCGCCGTGTTCGAAGTCGCGTGCGCCGGGTTGAACAGGACGTAGGCGGAATCGCGCGCGCCAAATTCGAGGCGGTCGCCGCGATCCAACTTCTGGCGCTGGATGCGCTCTCCGTTGACGAACGTTCCGTGCTTGCTGCCCAGGTCGACGAGAAAGAAGTCCTGGCCTTCCTGCATGATCTGGGCATGATCGCGGGAGACGCGCGGGTCCGCGATTACTAAATCTTTATCGACCTTCCGTCCCACGTTGAAAGGCGTCCGATTGAGGGTGATGTTCCGCTGCTCGCTACCCTGCACGAAAACGAGGGCAGGAAAAACTCCGGAGCCGGAACTATGACTGATACTGTTCAGGGCCATGAATGGTAAGACGGCGCGCACTGGGCGGCGCGCTAAAACCGCGGCAAACCCGCTGGAACAGAGTACTCTGTGGCGGCGGCGTCCCGCAAGCAGAGCGTAGTACGGATGCAATCTCGGTATTCTGCTCGGTCAGGGGCGTTGAATGAGGCGGCGAGGACAAAGCCTTTAACCGCTAAGATCGCTAAGAACGGCCGCGAAGGACGGGAAGAGGCGCTTGAGCTGGAACGATTTCATCGGGAGATCTGCTGACGGTTGCGGCAACCTGGCTTATCTTTGCGAGTTGCGGGGGTTCTTCGCGAACTTTGTGGTTAAGAGCTTTGCCGTTCTTCAGGAAGATCAACAGCCTTTGACCACTGAGGTCGCAGAGAACTTCTTGCGTTACGACGCTTCCGGGTCGCCCGTCGTCATCATCCATGTTTCCAGCAGAATCAGACCGAAGACGAATAGCGGGAGCATAAAGTTGGAATAGAACGGCACGGGCCAGAGCCGATGCCGTAGCTCTGGCGTCAGCCAGATGCTCGCGGCGGCCAAGCCAAGAGTGGCTAGCCAGGGCCATAGAAGCAATACACCACCGATTCTGCGCGCCAGTCGCACTGCAGGCAGAACGTTTCTTGCAGAAAGCTCGCTCCAGACCAACGCCAGGATTGCGGGCGCGAGCAGAACTTGATTGTAAGGAGCGAACATGGGAACGATCACCACGGTCAGGGCGAGGACAAGAGCGAAAGCGCGTCCGAAGTGGGCGCTGCTGGCAGCTTTCCGGCGTGCTCTCCAGACACATGCGGCACAGGCTAATACGCTGATGACCTCGAAGAAATGGCCGGCGATCGTGCCGAACATCCACACCAGTACGGATTGATTTTGCGTGTAGCGGTGATATTGCCCGATGGCTGCAACGAACAAGCTCAGCCAGCCAGGAAGAATCAGTTCCGCTCCGCCGAGCAGCAGAATCATGATGAGCGCGAAGCCAAAGACGAACCGGCGACGGGCGCGCCAGTCGCTCACTGCCCATACAAGAAGCCATCCAACGAGCGGCCATGTCAGTTGCGGCTTGATGGTGGCGAGGGCGAGCAATGCTCCGGCGAGAAAAAGCCAGCCACCAGTCAGGCAGGCTCCGCAGGCTGCGAGGAATGCGGCCACCAGGAGGCTGAGTTGCTGCAGTTTGATTCCCTGCACCATGGGCAGCCATCCAGCCGAGAGTATGGCGAAAATCGCGATCGTCCAGCAGGAGGCCTGCCAGCGCAGCGTCCGCAGCCAGAGAAAAATACTGGCCGCGGCGAGGATGATCAACAGCCAGCGGAATCCAGTCTCGACTTCGTCGAACGAAAGGCGCACCGTCGGCGCCAGCAGGAACGCCACGTAGACGGGATAGGCAAATCCCTGCTCGTCTTTCGGTTCGTCTTGCGCTACTGCGGCTCGCGCGGGGTCGAGTGGGCGGCCATAGTATCCCTGCTGAATTTCGCGGGTAATGTCTGCGCCGTAGGGGTTGCGTCCGTGCAGCAGCAATTCGCGCGCGCCCAGCCAGCGCGGATAGAGGTCCGACAGATTTCCGCGCGGCCGGTGGTGCGCCGCGGCGTCGGCGATCTGATCGGCGCGCAGAATATGGTTCATGTAGAACCAGGTGCTCGCCGAAGCCAACAGGGCGAGCAGCAATCCTGGCAAATACTGTTTCGGCGAATCGAAGATCAAAGTCCTAAAGTCCTCCTGATCGACTACATATGGTTGCGAAATGCGATTCGTATCAGGGCATCGCTTCAGCGATGCCGCCATGTCGCTAAGACACCAAACGGCTTTTTAGCCGCTGTTCCCGGCATCGCGGCCGCTAAGCGGCGGCCTTTCGTTGCGGATGTTTGCGGCACGCCCGAAGGCATGCCCTGATACGAATCATCTCACTCATCCGGCAGGACGACTCAGGCGATCGCTATTAACCGGCGAGCCGGATCATGTTACAACTGATCGTTTCAAAATTGATCAGTCTCAGACCTGATCGTTTTCAAATTAGAGTCATGCATCGGCGAATCGCAGTTTCGGGGATGATCGGGCTGATCACTGGATGGTTCTGCTATTACCTGAATCACACTTTGCATCAGGGCGCTGGCGATTTTGGGTGGAGCATTCATCTGGCGCAGCGATTTCTGGCCCACCAGAATCCCTATGACACGCCGCTCGAACAATATCCCTTTACGGCAGCGTTGATTGCTTTCCCGTTTATCCGACTGCGGCCCGACGTCGCGGCCGGCGTCTTCTACGGATTAAGTTCCGCGCTGCTTGCCTTCGGGCTCACCCGTGGTGGCTATCACCGGCTTCTGGTCCTTCTCGCCTATCCGTACTGGGTGGGGCTTGTAACCGTGCAGTGGTCTGCGGTGATTACCGCCGCGGCATTTTTTCCGCTCCTCATGCCGGTCACAATGGCAAAGCCCCAGGTCGGACTGCCGGTATTCCTTACCCGTCTGGGCCGGCGGGGGGTGGCGGCATGTCTGGTGGCAGGCCTGCTGAGCCTGGCTCTGATGCCTCGCTGGCCCTGGCTGTGGTTTGGCCAACTTGGTTATTATCAGCACTTCTTTGCGATTCTGGTGTTGCCCGGTCCGCTGATCCTGCTGGCTTTGTGGCACTACCGCGATCGCGATGCCTGGTTGCTATTCATCACGTCGCTCATGCCGCAGCGCTGGTTTTTTGACAGCTTCATCCTTTGGCTGATCCCGCAATCGCGCTGGGAAGTCCTGGTAACGGTTTGTTTCAGCTGGTCGGCAGGGATTTGGCGGTGGTATCACCAGCCGACGAGCTTCACCCAGGTTGGGCGCTGGATTGTGCTGTCTACCTATCTCCCGATGCTGGCGATCGTCTTGCTTCGCAAGTCCAAGGCGCCCTCGAACCCGGCAAGAGCAGAATTTTGAAGCGAAGTTGTGCAGGTAACACGATCGTAACTCGCTCCGCTCCTGAGAATGCAGAAAATTGCCTCTTTTACCCATGCCGCAAGGTATGATTACCCGGGGTCATCGGGGATCGACTCCACATCAAGCCAACTTGAGCAAAACTAAGGGGAGAAATGTTTATGGACTTCGCACGCAGACTATGGAATGAGCAGGAAGGACAGGACATCGCCGAGTACGCGGTTATGCTCGCCGTAATCCTGGTCATTGTGGTTGGAACAGTCCGGTTGATCGGCTCCAACGCGAATACCACGTTCTCAAACGTTGCCAGTTCGATCCAGTAGCGAGCACCGGACGGCAGAGGGTGATGAATTCGAGGGTGCGGGTCCGAGGGTAAGGACCGTTCGGTTTCCAGGGAAGTACATTTCCAGGGGAGTGGCATGAATCGCACGCGTTTCCTGATGATCGCAGTCCTGGCCCTCGCGCTGGGCTTGTTCGCCAGCGTGTATGTCTACCGGAACCTGCAGTCCAAGTCTGGCGGCGGAGAAGCCGGAGTCCAGGTAATTGTGGCGGCGGACGATCTGCAGGTTGGGGCCAGGGTGGAAGAGCACGACATCAAGGTAATCACGATTCCGGCCAGCGATCTGCCATCAGGCGCGCCCAGACGGCGTTCTGACGTGCTGGGGCACGGCGTTATCATTCCAATTTCGAAGGGCGAATTTATTCTGCCCAACAAACTGGCCGGCGAAAATGCCGGATCCGGTCTGCCATCGCTGATTCCTCCCGGGATGCGCGCCGTTTCGGTGCGCGTCAATGAAGTCGTTTCGGTGGCCGGATTCGTGACTCCGGGGACACGGGTCGACGTGCTGCTGACCGGAACTCCGGGATCGGGCAATGAGCAGCAAACCACCACAGTTTTGCAGAATGTGGCCGTGCTCGCTGCCGGCCATACGCTGGAACGGAGTTCCACGGGCGAGGCGCAGAATACGGCGGTGATCACGCTGCTGGTTACACCGGATGACGCTCAGCGGCTGACCCTTGCCAGTTCCGAGGGACATATACAGCTTTCGCTGCGCAACCCTTTGGACACGAAAGCGGAAGACGTGCCGTCGTCGGGCGCGCGAGGATTGTATAAGGGCATGCCGGCCCTGCCGGTCGCCGCCGCGGTGAAGGCTCCGGTGCATCGCGCACCGGTCGCCCCGAAAGCTACCACACCGCCTCCACCGACGGGCGTGAGCATCGAGGTCTATCAGGGCGACAAGCCGAAGCAAACCATCGAGTGCGGAGACGAAAATTGCAGCACCACGAAGTGAGCGGGGCCAGTTTCATTTTCAGTCTGGAAATCGTAGAGGACAGGGTTTGAGCCGTTGGCTTACAGGGAGTGGAATCGGAAAATGAAAGTTCGCACGCTGTCGCTTGGACCCTTGCTCCTCGCCATGACTGCGCTACCCGCGCTGGCTCATATCCAGCAAACGGCGGATCCAGCGGCGCAGCCTCAGAGCTCCGCGCCCAATACCACTCAGACCACTACTCTGCCGACGCAGCAACAGCCGCAAGGGTCGGCGCCGCTGCGAGTCATGGTCGGCAAGTCTCTGCTGATTAACACAACGGAACGTCTGCGGCGCATTTCGGTTACGGATCCGTCCATCGCTTACGCGCAACCCATCACGCCGACGCAGATTCTGGTGCACGGCAAATCTCCGGGCGAAGTTTCGCTGTTGATCTGGGACGAACTGGAGCGCTCGCGCAGCTTCGATCTGCGCGTGGACGTCGATGTGAGCGCCTGCGCCGATGAAGAACATCGCGTATTCCCCGACGAACAGATTACGGTGACGCCATCGCGCGCCGCCATCGTGCTTTCCGGACATGTTTCCACCGAAGACGTGGCCAAGCGCGCCGGAGAACTGGCCAGCGCCTATTCGCCGAAAGTGGTCAATGTGCTGACCTTTGGGCCGGTGGGCTCCCAGGAAGTTCTGCTGCAGGTCAAGTTCGCTGAAGTGGATCGCACCGCGCTCACTCAGATGGGCGTGAACTTCGTTTCTACCGGCGCGGGTAATACCCTGGGAACCGTGGGCACGGGGCAGTATGGCGGCTTCGGGCCGCAGACGCTGACCCCAGGCGGGTCGAGCACGACTTCCACGACAACCGATGGGACTACGACGACCAGCACCACCGCCGAGACGATCAACAACGTCCTGAACCTTTTTCTTTTCCGTCCGGACATTAATTTTGGGGCGGTGATTGAGGCGCTGCAAACCAGGAACCTGCTGCAGATTCTGGCGGAGCCGAACCTGATCGCAGTAAACGGCAAGGAGGCCAGCTTCCTGGCCGGCGGGCAGTTCCCTTTTCCGATCGTGCAGCCGGGCGCAGGCTTTACGGCTGTAACGATTTCGTTTAAAGATTTCGGGGTGAAGCTGCAGTTCACTCCGGTGATCATGCCCAATGGAAACATTCATCTGAAGGTTGCGCCGGAAGTGAGCACACTCGATTTCACGAACGCGCTGACCATCTCGGGCTTCACGGTTCCTGCGCTCAGTACGCGCAAAGCGGAGACCGAGTTTGAATTGCAGGACGGGCAGAGCTTTGTGATCGCGGGCCTGATGGACAACCGCGTAACCGATATCTACAACAAGATTCCCGGGCTGGGAGACATCCCGATTCTGGGCAATCTTTTCCGCAGCAAGAGCTTACAGAAGAGCAACTCCGAGCTGATGGTCCTGTGCACGGTGCGGCGCATTTCTCCCAACGCGGAGCCCCCGACTCTGCCCAAGTATCCGCAGCCTTTCCTGGACCCGAGCAAGTTTGATAAGTCGCACAAGTAAGCGGTTGGCAGGATGAATTGAATCCCGCCCCCCGGCGTGGAGAGTAGGGTTTGCGGTGAGGAACATGCCGCAAGATCAGGTATGGCAGAGCTTTCCGTCGTTATCGTCGCAACGGACAACGAACAGAGGGCCGTGCTGCAGGTGCTGGTGGACGGTACCAGTGTGGCGCGGACGGCGCATTCCTGCGCCAGTTATCCGGTGGCGGCCTCCGATCCGGTAACGCGGCGGGTACGCAGCGCGAAACCCGACGTGACCCTGGTCGATATTCCGGCCGAGAACCCTACGCTGGCGTTGCGGGCGATTGAACTGCTTCATCAGGAAATGCCGGAAGCCGCCATTTTTGCCGTGGGCAGCCTCAGCCAGCCGCAGGTGATTGTGAATGCGATGCGAGCCGGCGCCGGGGAGTTCATCGAGCGGCCGACGAATACCACCGATCTGCTGGAAGCTTTCGTTCGGCTCACAGCGGCGCAGCGCCGCGGCAACCAGGAAGGGCCGCGCGGCAAAGTATATACGGTGATCAATGCCAAGGGAGGAAACGGGGCAACGACCGTGGCGGTGAATCTCGCGGTGGCGTTGCAATCCATGCACGGGCACACGGCTCTGGTGGATCTGGCTCCGCTGGGCCATGCGGCGTTACACATGAATCTCAAGCCGGTATTCAATGTGGCCGATGCAATCCGTAACCTGCACCGCATGGACTCTTCCCTGCTGGAAAGTTTTATGACGAGGCACAGCGGAGGATTGCAATTGCTGGCCGGAAGCAACGTGCCGGCGGCGGTCGACCCATCGACGGCAGACTTTGTTCGTCTGTTCGACATGCTGGTGACGCATTACCGTTATGTGGTGGTCGACTCGTCTTCGCGCTTTGATGCGGCCAGCCGATTAGTGGCGAATCTTTCGGAAACTGTTCTGCTGGTCGCCTGCACCGATGTGGCTTCGCTGTGGAGCGCGGCTCGAGTGCAGCAGTATCTGGGCGAGACGGGCAGCCGGGAGCGAGTTCGCTTGGTGCTTAACCGCTTCCGCAAAGTTCCGGGCTTCAGCGAAGCTGACGCCGAAGCGGCGGCGGGCGCGAAGTTGTTGTGGCGGGTGCCGAACCAGTATTTTGCGGTGTCGAGCGCCATCGATCGGGGCACTCCGGTAATGGAGCAACGGAATAGCGAGATCGCGCGCTGTTTCTCCGGACTGGCAACGGAGTTGACGCGCAACGATGTGGACGTGAAGCGGTCGGCGTGGTCGATGTTCAAGTCGGTTTAGTTTAAGGTCGGCTGGAATAAAAAGCCGGTCGGATGGTTCCACGGGAAAACTGCCACGTCTCGCAAGATAAGCGAGACATGAGGCACCCGGCTGGTGCTACTGAAACAGGGCCCTTATGGCGAATCTGCAATCGTTCGAGCGCGCCGATTATTTTCAGCAGGTAAAAGCAGACCTGCACCGGAAAATTCTCGACCGGCTCGATCTGGAACGGCTGGGCAAGACTGGCGATTCGGCGCGCGACGAAGTTCTGGTCGTGATCCGCAACGCTGTTAACGGCGAGGCCGTCCCTCTCAGCTTTGCCGAGCGCGAACGCCTCTCGCGCGAGATTCTCGACGAAATTTTTGGGCTTGGTCCGCTGGAACCCCTGCTCAAGGACCCCACGGTTTCCGACATTTTGGTTAATCGCTTCGATCGCGTCTACATAGAGCGCGCAGGCAAACTCGAACTGACGGGCTTTTCTTTCAAAGATAACGCCCACCTGATGCAGATCATCGAGCGCATCGTCTCGCGCGTAGGTCGCCGGGTCGACGAATCTTCTCCGATGGTCGATGCGCGCCTGGCAGACGGATCGCGCGTCAACGCGATCATTCCTCCGCTGGCAATTGATGGGCCGTGCCTCTCGATTCGCCGGTTCGGGCGCGATCCCATCACCGCTCGCCAGATGATCGAGAACCAAACACTCACCGAACCGATGCTGGAATTGCTTTCGGCAATGGTGAAGGGACGGCTGAACATTCTGGTCTCTGGCGGAACCGGCGCGGGCAAGACGACGCTGTTGAATGTGCTGTCGGGGTACATTCCGAACTCGGACCGTATCGTGACCATCGAAGACGCGGCAGAACTGCAGTTGAAACAGGAGCATGTCGTGCGCCTGGAAACGCGGCCGCCGAACATTGAAGGCAAGGGCGCAGTGCGGCAACGTCAACTGGTGATCAACAGCTTGCGTATGCGTCCTGACCGCATCGTGGTGGGCGAGGTGCGCGGTGAAGAAGCCTTCGACATGCTGCAGGCCATGAACACGGGCCACGAGGGTTCGCTGACCACAGTACACGCTAATACTCCGCGCGACGCGCTGGCCCGCGTCGAAAACATGGTTTCGATGGCGAACCTGAGCATTCCGGAGCGGGCGGTGCGGCATCAGATCACGTCGGCGATCCATGCCGTGATCCAGATTGCCAGGCTTTCGGACGGCACGCGCAAAGTGATGACCGTTTCAGAGATTCTCGGGATGAGCGAAAACGACATCTCCATGCAAGATATTTTCACTTTTGAGCGCACCGGAATTGATGAGAATGGCAAGGTTCGCGGCTCGTTCCGGGCAACGGGGACGCGTCCGAAGTTCGCCGAACGGCTGGCGACCGGAGGAGCCCGGTTGCGGCCGGCTCTGTTTGAATCGAAGAGCGAGGTTTAGTCTTTAGCTTTTAGCTTTTGGACTTTTTATGACTGCAGCCTTCATGGCGCTTCTGGTTTTCGTGCTGGTCGCACTCGCCGTATTCGCGGTGATTACGTTGTTCGATCAGCGCCGGGCACAGGCGCGCCTCATCAAAGAGCGCCTGTCCGACGAGCGCAAGGCTCCGGAGCGGGGTCCTGAAGACGACCAGCCTGCGCTGGTTCGCAACGAGCAACTCAGCAACATTCCTGCGCTGGATGCGATCCTGCGACGATCCGAGCGCGTATCGGCCATTCAGAAAATGTTGTTGCAGGCCGGGCTCACTTTGCGCGCGGGAAATTTTCTGGGAATCTGCGCGATCTCGGGGATCGTAGCCGCAATCGTAGCGTATGACCTGGGCAGGCGCATCGAATTCGCCTGGATCGCCCTGCTGGCGGGGCTGGTGCTCCCTTATTCCTATGCTTCTTATCGTCGGACGAAGCGCTTCGAAAAATTTGAAGAGCTTTTTCCTGAGGCCATCGACACGCTGGCGCGTGCAGTTCGAGCAGGACATGCTTTCACGACCGCTCTCGAACTCATTACGAACGAAATCAGCGAGCCCATCGCGGGCGAGTTTCGCCAACTTTTCGAAGAACAGAAGTTTGGCATGCCGGTCCGCGACGCTCTGATGAACCTCACCGACCGCGTGCCCCTGGTGGATGTGAAATTCTTCGTCACTGCGGTCATGTTGCAGCGCGAAACGGGCGGCAATCTCGCCGAGATTCTCGATAACTTATCGTATGTAATCCGCGAGCGCTTCAAGATCCAGCGCCAGGTGCGGGTTTACACCGCCCAGGGGCGGCTCACCATGGCTCTGCTGATGGGGATGCCTCCGGTGATCGTGGTGGTCATGCTGGTGCTCAACCCGACCTTCATTCAGCCGCTATTTCGGGATCCGATCGGGCATACGCTGATCGTGGCGGGAATCACATTGCAGACGGTGGGATATTTCGTGATCCGGAAGATCATCAGGATTCAGGTATGAGCACGAGGGTTCAGGTATAAGCATGCCGATTTTAGCTTTAACGATTATCGTGTTCGTGACCATCGTGCTGGTAGTCTTCGCCTTCGGCGCGGCCGTGGTCAGCCCTAGTTCGGTTCTGGGTGCCCGCTTGCGCGCCCTGGGGAGCCAGCAGCAGGCCGTCGAGGCCAAGCCCGCGATGAAGGAGCGGGTGGAACGCGCGCTCGATCCGCTGACGAAAGCGATTCCGCTTTCTCCGTCCGACGTCTCCCGAACCCGAGCCTGGCTGATTCAGGCGGGACTTCGCGACGCCCGTCACGTGAATTACTATTTCGGATCGCGCATTCTGTTGGCTGCGGCTGGACTGGCCGGCGTTGCTCTTTTTGCCGGCTTCGACAATCTTTTTCTGGTTGCCGGCATTCCGGGTTTCGGCTTCTTTCTGCCCCGCTTCATCCTGAAGCGCATGATCCGGGACCGCCAGATGCGCATTACTCTGGGCCTTCCGGATGCGCTCGACCTCACGGTGATTTGCGTGGAAGCCGGACTGGCGCTCGATCAGGCCCTGATGCGCGTGGGCCAGGATCTGCATCATGCCCACCCGGATCTGAGCGACGAATTCCATTTCGTGAATCTTGAGATGCGCGCCGGCAAGCCCCGCGCCGAGGCTCTGCGCAATCTGGTGGACCGCACCGGGGTTGACGACATCCGCTCGCTGGTTGGTACACTGATTCAGACGGATCGGTTCGGCACCAGCATTACCCAGGCTCTCCGCGTGTATTCCGACTCCCTCCGCACGGAACGCAGGCAGCGGGCCGAAGAACAGGCCGCCAAGACCACCATCAAAATGATTCCCCCACTGGTGGTGTTCGTTATGCCTTCAATCATGTTTGTCACGATCGGACCGGCCGTGATTTCGCTGATTCGGCAACTGGGACCCGCTTCGGGCCGTTGAGAATCGGTGCAGGCGGCAAACCGGATCGCGCGGAGTGTTGCAATTCATGGCTGTGTTTTCATCCGAGCGCCAGGCTTTCAATCGCACCCGCCAGACGCAGCTAGCCTCCGCTCTGGCCGTCGCCGACACACACTGGACGCGGTTGCGCGGCTTGCTTGGCATGCATTCGAGTGACTTCCGTAATGGCTTTGGCCTCTGGATTGTCCCCTGCCACGGCGTTCATACTTTAGGGATGGGATTTCCCATCGACGTGCTCTATCTGGATCGGGCAATGACGGTGATCCGCATCCAGGCCAGGATGAAGCCATGGCGCATGGCTCCGGTTACGATGCAGGCGGCTTCGGTGCTCGAACTTCCCTGCCGCACTACGGAGGAAACTGGAACTTTGGTGGGCGATAGAATTGAGATCACAGCAGGTCTGGACGCAACCGGCGGCGGCCGGAGCGTTCTTTCTACCGGGAACTGGCAAGCTACCGGAAGCTCGCAAACCACAGGAGGCTCAAAACAGCAGTCGTGATCGAAACGCTCCAAGTCGAAGAGACGGTCGAACTGCGCGACGCTCCCAAGCTGTTGGTGGAGTGGACGTCGCCGTGGCGCGAGTTCGTTACATCTCTGCGCCCGGCTTTTTCCCGCTCGGATAGGCGGCTCGCAGGAGAAGCGCCATTCGGATTGATTCCGCTGCGCATTATGGCGCCGTCGTACCTGCTGGAAGCGTTTCTGATTTTTGCCGCGATTGTGATCCATGTGAAGATCCAGGAAATGCGGCCCTATGTCGCGCCCCGGTTATCGAGCCATGATGTGATTTACTACAGCGGCGACGAACTTCCCCGCACCTCGGATTTGGGTGGCGCTCAATCTGGAACTACGGGGCGCGCCGGCGGTCGGGAGGCGCACCACCGAACGCAGACGATTAAGATCGCGCGCGGCGGATCTCTGGCTCCCAGAGTGGTGGACGCACCTAACTTACATCTGCCGCCTACGCGCGATGCGGTAGCGAACCTGCTGGCCATTCAGCCGAATCCCGGGCCGCCGCCGGTGGAAGGATTACGATCGGCGCGCAGCGCGCCTAATCTATCGGCATCCGTTGTCGCCCCGGCGCCGAATGCGATTCGAGATTACACGCGTAATGGAATCGCGATTGACACAGTGGTGCCCCCTGCGCCGAATTTCTCGCGGGACCAGCCCTTGGTTGCGCCGAGGATTAATGCCGACGTGATTCCGCCCGCGCCCAACTTGTCGCAGCGGAGTGTGCTGGTGGCTCCGGCTCTCGCGCCGACGGTGATTGCGCCTGCGCCGAGCGTTTCCCGCGAACATACATCGACCGCACCCACGTTGGACTCAACGGTGATCGCTCCGGCTCCGAATGCTTCGCGGGATAAGTCCCGCTCCGCGCCCGCCCTTGCTGCCAGCGTGATTCCGCCGGCACCGGGAGGGGTGAGCCGCGAGATTTCCAGCGCGCCGGTGCAGATGTCCAACGTCAGCGTGGTTCCACCTCCGGCCTCTGCGCCGGAGCGCGCGAGTGCGCGCAATTCGAAGCTGACGATGCCGGCGCCTTCGGTCATCGCTCCTCCGCCTTCTGCCGACATGTCACGCGATATGCGGCGTCTGGCCAGCGGCAGTGTTTCCGATCCGTCGAAGTCGGTGGTGCCTCCGCCGCCCACGCAATCAGGCAGCGGATCAATGTTGAGCAGTGTGATCGGAAAACTTTTCGGAGCGAGTGAAGTTGTGCCTCCGCCACCGGCGGTGAATTCCTCGAGCGCCAATGACGCGCGCGGCAGTGGAAGTTCGCTGGCTGCGAACGTCGTGCCCCCGCCGCCGTCGGTTGCAAGCAACCCTGAAGGAACTTCACGCGGCAGGCGCACCGGTTCGGGCGTAGCTCCGGGATCGAATGTAATTGCTCCACCGCCTTCGGCGGGAATCTCCAGCGCAACCGGCGCGCGCTCGATGGCGGCGGCTGCCGCGCCCGGCATGGGAGCGCCCAGCGTGGTTCCACCTCCGCCACAGCTCTCGGGCGCAGGGGGCGGCACGGGCAATACCGGCGGGGGCGTGGGGACGAGTAAAGGCACGCAGCTGGCGAATAATGTCGTACCGCCTCCTCCATCGATCGGCGGAGGTTCGGGCGCGAGCGGCTCGGGGCTCGGCCGCACCGGAGCAGGACTGGGAGCGCCGCTCGATGTGGGCTCGCCGGCAGCTCCTTCGACTAGCGGCGGAGCCGGTAATGCCGGCAGCGCGATGATTTCCAGCCAGCCGGGCCCGAAGGTAGGGCTACCCACGAACGCGAACTCAGGTTCGCTTGCGCTTTCTCCGACAGGTGGAGACAAACCCGGGATCGGCGGTTCAGCGGGCGGCACAGGCATTGGCCGTGGGGATGGCTCGGGCAGCGGCATGAACGGTGCGGGAAACGGCGCTGGAAAGACTGGGGCGGCCAAGGGCGCCGATCCGGCGGCTCGCAGCGGTATCTCGCCGAGTGCTGGTCCTGGCGGCGCAGGAAATGCGCCTTCGGGCAACCCTCCGATTCGTGGAGTGGATGTCAGCGGCGGCACTACCGTCGTTACCCTGCCGAGTTTCGGATCTGACCCATCCAGCAGTGATCCGACCAAGGTGGAACATTCGTCCGCCAAACAACGGCAGACCCTCGGAGTCACCGTGGTTGCGACTGCAACTTCGGGCGGCGGATTCGAGGCTTACAAGAATGTTCTTCACGGCCAGACCTATACGACCTACATCGATACTTCGCTGGGCCAGGTGGTCATGGAATTCGGCGAGACCGCGCCGGGAAACCAGCCGGGCGGGGTTACCGCTCCCCAGGGCATACGCAATGATCTTCCAGACGGCTTGCCGCGCGTGCGGATGGTCTTCAGTTGCACGGTCGACGCGTCCGGCAACTTGAGAAACGTGCGCATCCGCGAAGGCCCCACCGACGCCACCGCTAAGGTCGCGGCTGCTCTGCGAGGATGGAAATTTCAGCCGGCCATGCGCGGGGAGCAGCCGGTCGAGGTCACCGCGATTCTGGGATTCAACATCGACACCAACGATCGCTTCTGACCACTACACTCTGCCGCGCATTCCATTCCCATCGTCGATGACGCTGACAGCAATTACATAGATCCTTCGGCCCGCAAAGAACCGCGGTCCTCAGGATGACAATGGCTTTTTCATTTCTGCTGCTGGGTCTTTACTCAACCACGTTACTTGGCACTGCGTCTGGCTCTGCGACGGGACGGCGGCTTTTTCTCGGGCTGCTCTTGCTCTCTCTTGTCTGACAGTTTGTGCAGCGGACGATCTGCTGCGGACGACAACTGTCGTCCCGCTGCCTTCACCGTGAGGCCTTTCGCCGTGTACATGGCTTCGTTGTACGTTGTTCCCGAGCTGGCCTGAGCCACGGCGAACACTCCGTGAGGGATGCCGTTGACGAAGGCAGTCGCGAGATAGTCTCCGACCATCAGCCCATTCTGCGAATTCGGCAGCCAGTCGAGCTGCATCGGTCCGGCGAGCGTTACGGGAGCGTTCCACGACGATCCGCCGTTGCCCGATGAAATGAAGCCCACGCTGAGCTGGCAGGTCGAGACGGTACATGCGGTTTGCGAATAGGAGTAATAGTGGATTGCAACGTGCGTGCCTGAGCCCGAAGTCGCGGGATCGATTCCAAGGCCCGGGATGAAATGATCGACCGTGCTCGATATGTCGTCGATGGGGACACGGGTGACCGCGCTCCAGTTCATGCCGTCCGCGGACGTGACATACACAAGATCGTTGGTCGAGCAGGCGGAGCGGAAGCGGCAATCTTCCCAGACGACCCACACCGTGCCCGCGCCGTCGACGGCCGCCGAGGGCAGAGGTCCGCTGCGAATTCCGCCAGCGTCCAAGTGCGCCTGCACTTGCGTGATTGTGCGCAGATCAGTCCAGTTGGCGCCTCCGTCGTTCGAGCTGAATGTGGCAATCGCGTCGCCATTGGACAAGATCGGCACGACCACAGTTCCGTCCGGCTGCACCAGAGGCTGGCCACCGAGGCCTCCGCCAAAAGACGGGGTGGTCAGCGCTGCACTCCACGTCAGGCCGCCATCGGATGACGTGCTCATTAGAATCTCGTCGGAGTTGGCGGGATCATCCCACTGCACGTAGCAATTGCCATAGAAGGGGCTTGCCGCCCAGGCATCGCAAGCGATCCAGTTCTTGTCGGAGCTTTCCGCCGTGGGGTCAACGCTTACGGGATTCTGCCATGTATTTCCCCCGTCGGTCGAACGGCTCACCACCACCGCTGGAGTTTGCGAGGTGTTGGAAATCGGAAGTGAAGCGATCATCCACACGGCATGCTTCGCGTCGTAGGCGACCGCCGGATCGCTGGCCGCGTCATAAGGGCCGGTTCCTTCGCCCTTGGTGAGACCGGGAAGAAAGCCGTGGCTCCAGGTTGTGCCCCCGTCGGTTGAGGTCGCCCAGCCGATGTCGGTCGCTCCTCCGGGGACGATGCGTCCGGTCTGGAACGCCGACACCATGGTCGATCCATTCGAGAGCAAGTGCGGCTCGACCTCGGTGGCGTGCTGCCCAGGCGCGACGCTGTAGGGATCTGCACTGACTTGGGTCAGGCTCGGACCCACTGGATTCCCTGGCGGGGTCTGCGTGACTGGGGTCGATGAGGATCCCGAGCAGCCGGCCAGACTCCAGATGGTTAAAGCGGCGCAAAGAGTACCGAATGCGGGCGCGCCGGAAAGGGTTTTCATCATGCATTACTGTAACGGTTAGCGACGGGTCGGTTGCAAAATGTTGGTAAAAAGGTTCAACCACAGGGAACACAGGGGAGCCCACGCCACTGTTTTCGATTTACCGGCTCTCGAAAACTACAGCTACCTCGTCGCCGTAGAGCTGTTTCCACCTGGCGCTCACGAGCAGCATGCTGGTCAGCGCGGCATCTCGCGGCAGAACTACATACTCCGCTGGATGCTCGCGGAGGAATTCTTCCCAGCCAGGTTCGAGCCGGACCATCTTCAAGTAAGACTTGAAGAATCCCGCGCCATAGAGGTCATGGCGATCATCTACGACCACTTGCATCTTCGAATACATGCGGTAGATGAAATAGCCTCCCCAGTAATCCGGACCGAGCACCGGACCCGGCACAGCGTTGTGCTCCAAGTAATTCACAGCTGCCACCGGCATGCGCTGGGGACCGAAGTGAGCATCCATCAGCTTTGCCGATCCGAGACTCCCTCCATTCACGGCGATTAAGAAGGTGACCGCGATCGCCACAATCGGCCACGCATGTCCGCGAAAATTGGAATCAACGGCCTGCATCTTTGCGGAAAATCTTCGGGCCAAAGGAATGGTCGACAGCGGACCAATCACCATGACCAGCAGAATCGAGCTCACGGGGATATTCCGCGACGCGTAGAGTCCTGCATAGGTGGCGAACAGGATGGTCAACACGGCGCTCAGGCGCAAATCCCTGCCCCGCGCGGCCACGGCCGTCAGCGTGATCAACAGCAACACCAGAAAACATTTCTGGGCCACGCCGTGAAAATCGGGCGAGCGAAATTCGTCGATGTGATCCATAAGGAAACGGTTCGAAAGATATGCATATACATGGCCGTGCAACTTCCAGCCGTATGGATTTATCAGGCTTGCCGCCGCCGAGAGCAGGCCGATACCTGCCAGATCGAGCGCTCTGCGGCGTGCAGCAAGCTTCTGCAAGGCCTCTTCGAGTTGACCCTGGTTTGCGGTGAGCCAGCTCCACATTGCTCCCAGCCAAAAGATCGCAAGCAGCACGAAGCCGATCAGAAATCCGCCGTGGAGGTTGACCCATAACAGCATCAGCAACGGGAGAGCCCACAACGCTCGCCGCTTCGAATCCCCACGCTCGCATGCGTCGAGAGTCGCAAACCATGCCAGCGTGAACAACCAGCTCACCACGTGCGGGCGTGCGAGAAAGTGGATCATCGACGCTGAGATCGCCAGCAGCACAAGGATCAGTGCGACGAAGAGATCGGTTCCTCGCCGCAGCAGCACGCGAAAGCACCCGGCAAAGGCCGCGGCGATCACGATCGCGTTGAACCATACGACTCCGTTCAGGCCTAGAGTGGATTCCAACTGTCCGACGACCACGTCATAGAGCCACTCCCAGGCAAACCAGGGCTTACCAGCCATCGTCGAAGAAAAAGGATCGACGCGCGGGATGGCGTGGGTTGCGAGAATCTGCTGGCCTGTACGGACATGCCATCCGATACCCGCATCTCCGAGCAAGCGCACCGAGAGCGGCGTGAAGACCAGTACCGCCAGCAGCGCGACAAAGATCAGATCGGCTGCGGACGGCATCAGCCAACGAAGCCACGGCGGCGTAACTTCTTGTGAAGAACTTATGGAACCCTCTGGCATCGCGGTGAATCTTATAGAGGGAAGGCGATGAACAGCAAGGAAACAACTCGGGTGGTAATCGTTGGCTCCGGCTTCGGCGGCCTCAACGCCGCGCAGAAGCTGGCGAAGGCTCCGGTTCAGGTCACCGTCATCGACCGCAAGAATCATCACACTTTTCAGCCGCTGCTTTACCAGGTAGCGACTGCGGGACTTTCGCCGGGGGAGATCGCGGCACCCATCCGGTCCATTCTTCGGGCGAAGAAGAACGTCGAAGTGCTGCTGGGCGAGGTGACGGGATTCGATCTTGATCGACGGGTGGTTCAAACTCCCGAGCAGGATTATCCCTACGACTATCTGATCGTCGCCGCCGGCGCGCGCCACTCTTACTTCGGGCACGACGAATGGGAGAGGCTGGCACCTGGCCTGAAGACGATTGAGGATGCGTTGGAAATCCGGCGCCGCGTGCTGCTCGCGTTTGAACTGGCCGAGCGTCAAGCCGCGGCTGGGGATGGGGCAACACCGGTGAACTTCGTGGTGGTCGGCGGCGGGCCGACTGGAGTTGAACTGGCGGGCACACTGGCCGAGATTTGCCATCACGCGCTCACGCACGAATTTCGGTCGATCGATCCGGCGCGGGCGCACATTCTGCTGGTTGAGGGCGGCCCACGCGTACTGGCAGCGTATCCAGAAGATCTTTCCCGCAGTGCGGAACAACAGCTCCATAACCTGGGAGTGGAAGTCCGCACTTCGGCGACCGTTACGCGAGTCGAAGCCGGAGCTGTTGATGTAGGCGCGACGCGGCTTCCTGCTGCGGTTGTCCTGTGGGCCGCGGGAGTCGCGGCTTCGCCGCTCGGCAAAAAGCTTGGAGTTATGGTCGACCGGGCGGGGCGGGTGCCGGTCGAGCCGGATCTGAGTCTGCCCGGACATCCTGAAGTATTCGTCATCGGCGACCTCGCGACGCTGAAAGACGAACACGGCAAACTACTGCCTGGCGTGGCCCCGGTCGCCATCCAACAGGGCCGCTTTGTTGCGAAGCTGATTCGTAAAGAGGTCGAATCGAATCGGGCAAAGAATGGGGATGCATATTCCAGGCCGCGATTTCACTACTGGGACAAAGGCAGCCTGGCCACCATCGGCCGTGCCGCAGCCGTCGCGGATTTTGGGAAGATTCACATCTCCGGGTTCGTGGCCTGGCTCTCCTGGTTGTTCGTACACATTCTGTTTCTCATCGGCTTCCGCAACCGGCTTCTGGTCTTCATTCAGTGGGCTTGGTCCTATGTCACCTATGAACGGGGGGCCCGGCTGATCACGGGCAGCACAGATTTACCGGGATGGATACCGGCCGTTCCGCCTTCGACACCGGCCGAAGTTGGCACGCAAGAAATTCACGCCGCCGCGGGGAAATAGAGCGACAATACTCCAGGAACGTTTGCCCCTTAAATTCGTTTATCACAGAGAGCACAGGGGAATACAGGGTAAAGCTTCACGGATTCCTGTGACTTTGATTCTGAGCGAAGGACTTATGCATTTTCTTTCTGGACGCGTGAAGCGGTCGGCGTTGCTTTTAGTTTTCTCCGTCGCAGTTGCTCTTTTGTCGATCCCGGTATCGGCTCAAGTTCTGAAGATCACCGTCGACGATACGATCCAGCCTATTTCTGCGGAATATATTTCACGCGCGATTGACCAGGCCACGAGCACTCATGCGCAGGCTGTATTGATTGAGATGAATACGCCCGGCGGACTCGTCAGCTCAACGCGGGAGATCATCGACAAGATCTCGAAGTCTTCGGTACCGGTGATCATTTACGTTACACCTACCGGCGGGCACGCCGGCTCTGCGGGGATTTTTATTCTTGAGTCCGCCGATGTGGCCGCGATGGCTCCCGGAACTGCAGCTGGAGCGGCTCATCCCGTGACATTCATCGGCCCAGTGCAAGTGAAACCGGACGATGAGATGAACCGCAAGATCGAGAATGACGCTGCGGCGCTCATCCGCTCGGTTGCGTCAAAGCGCGGACGGAATGTCGAGGTCGCCGAAAGCGCGGTGCGCGAATCGAAGTCTTTTACCGAGCAGGAAGCGCTCTCGCAGCATCTCATCGACTACATCGCAACCAGCCCCGAAGACCTCTTCCGGCAGATGCAGGGTAAAAGTTTCAAGCGTTTTAACGGTGACGCAGATTCTCTCAATCTAACGGGTCAGCCTTTCGTCCCGTTTGACATGACTCTGAAAGAACGCATCCTCGACGCGCTCATGGATCCAAACCTGGCGTTTCTTCTGCTCGCGATCGGCGCGTTCGCGCTCTACATCGAATTCAATCACCCAGGAGCGGTAATTCCAGGAACTGTCGGTGTGGTGTTTATTCTGCTCGCCGCTTTCGCGCTCAACTTTCTGCCGACGCGGTTCGCCGCGTTGGGGCTAATTCTGGGCGCCTTTGCGTTATTCGCCGCGGAGGCTAAGTTCGCAAGTCACGGCGTCCTCACGGTGGGTGGCATCGTGCTGCTCACACTGGGAGGGCTGCTGCTGGTCGACTCGCCAATTCCGGAGATGCGCGTGCACCTGGTGACCGCGCTGGCGGTCAGCGTCCCACTGGGGCTGATTACAGCGTTCCTGATGACCATCGCGCTCAAGGCGCGGCGCAACAAGATTGTCACCGGAGCGCAAGGACTAGTGGGAGAGACCGGAGTCGCGCAAACTGCGCTATCTCCGCAGGGCAAGGTTTTTGTTCACGGCGAACTCTGGGACGCGGTGGCTACGTCCGCGTTGCCGATTGGGCAGCTTGTGGTCGTGCGCAGGCTCGACGGGCTGATTCTCGAGGTCGATGCGCTTGGGGCAACGGCGCCGCGGGGCAGTCCTGTCGTCGTTGGATAGCGTCGACTTTTCGGGCGCTTGCGGTGAAGCGCCTTTCCCCGTAGAGAAAAACTTGAATGTCGAGCCTCTCAGGTTGAGCTACTTCAGATTGAACAATGCATTCACGTGGGCCGTCACGGTAACGGTTTGCGGCGTGAATTCTTCCGTTGGCGCCGGCGCAGCTTTCGCCGCGGCGCCCATGGCAAGCGCCCCGCGAAATATGACTCGTCCATTTTCGAAGGTATCGACCGAGGCGTAAGAGAGCTCTCCCAGCGTGCGTCCGCTGGCGTGGGCCAGGGTTTCAGCGGCGTTTCGAGCGCGGCGGTACGCATCTTCGACGGCTTTGTTTTTTGCGTCGTCCATGTTCTCGAGGGTGTAGACCGTGTTCTGGCTCTCGCTCACGTTGGCGTCGGCCAACTGCTGCGTGACCGGACCCACCTTCGAGAAATCCTTCAGCTTGAGCCCGACGTCGGCGGTGACGCGGTATCCTACAAGTCTCTGCTTCTGAGTTTTCCAATCATAAACGGGCTGCACCGAGAGGAATCCAATGGTCGCGGCTTTGGGTTCGATGGCATTCGCGCGCAGCACTTCGCGGACCTGCTCCACCTCTTTGGACGCATGATCATAGGCCGCTTTTGAGGTGTCTTCCTGCACCGACACGTTGAACTGAATCTGCGCCGTGTCGGGGGCAGCTTGGAACTTGCCGTCCGCACCAACATAGACTGTATTTGGCTGGGCCGTTAGGGCAGGATGCTCCTGAGTGAAAGCAGAGGTGACGCTAAGCAGAAGGAACACGAGCAGAAAGCGCATGGATTTCATGACGGCCTCCGGGCGGACGATTTGGTTGGGATTATCAGACACGCACCTGCGTTCCTTTAAAACCACTCCGCATGAAGAACGGTCGGCAAACGACATCTTGCGAACGCTGGAAAGGTCGAAATGAGCGCAAACGATGGCCGGAAAACCTCGGCCCTCGGCTCATTACGCTTGCCGGACAGCCGAGGCCGCTGTCCTACATATTTCCCTGGGGGCCCGCTACGGCCAGCACGTTTACCTGCAGGCCGTTCGACTGCTGCTCTTGGCCCTCGCCGGCCGGAAGTTTGCCGGCGGGCAGCATGCCGACAGCAAGATTTTTTCCCGATTGTTTGGCTCGGTTGAGCCCGCGGTCGGCCAGGGTCAGAACTTCTTCATAACTTACCGCGCGGGGATCGGCGGGAAACCAGGGATATGCAGCCCATCCCACCGAGCAGGTACGATAGATCGTCTCCTCCGGCCGGCTCAACGTGAAGGGTGTATCCGCGACCGCCGAAAGCACGCGGTGCGCCAGCAGTTCCGCCTCGCTGCGATCGGTGTAACGCGAGACGATCAGAAACTCTTCTCCGCCCCAGCGCACCAGAATATCCGAGTGTCGAATCGAAGAACTAAGACGGCGCGCCATTTCCACCAGCACCTTGTCACCAACATCGTGGCCGTAGCGGTCGTTGACCTCTTTGAAATTATCGGCATCGATCAAATAAAAAACCAGGTCGCTGATATGGTCGTCGCGGCTGTCGGCATGAGCGCGCAGAGTCTGGCTGACGTCTGCGTCAATCGTTGCCGTGAAATACCGGCGGTTACGCAAGCCGGTCAATGGATCGGTGAGCGAAGCCTCGTGCAATACCTGATTGGTGTCCTGCAACTCGCGGTTCAGGCGGCGGTGCTGGATGAACAAGAGCAGAGCCATTAAGAACATCGTGGCCAGTGTCACCAGAACCCGGAAGTGCGAGGCAGCAGGGGGCAAGCTGGGATCGATCAGAGCATAGAGGGCAATGACGGGGAGAGAAAGCACAGCCAGCATGGCCAGGTTTGCCATCCAGGAATCGTAGACATGCTCCCCTTCGAAGTCGGGTGCCGGCGAGAGGCCTTGTCCCGCCAGGGCGACCAAGGCGAACAGGGCAAACGACGCCGAATAAGGAATGTCGTACCAGCTGCCGGTAAAATAAACATCTTTCTCGATGGCGTGGTTCAGAGCATAGAATGCGACGCCGTTGAATACAATTGCGCCGCAGAACACGCCGTAAAAGGTCTTCCAGCGCCCATTGCTCTGCCACCAGAAAAGTCCCACCATGGCGGCGAACAGAATGGTTTCAGCCCCCGACAGTACGTCGAAATTACGGTTGTAGGCTGCTTCGCTGGGCCAAACGTATTGCCAGCACACCACAAATGACACGTAGAGGTAGAGCCACCACAACATCAGTAGCAGGAAATCCAACATTCCGAGGCGCGCGCTGCGCTCGCTCGATTTCAGGTGAGGCCGCAGCAGCAGGCCAGCAAACATCGGGGCCCCGGCCAGAAATAAGAGTGCGTCGGCAGGATACATCGCCGGAACTTTCTTTTTGAGGACGAGGTCGAAGACGATCCAAACCACCTGGTCGCTGAACCAGAGTCCCCAGCCCGCCGCCTGGAGCATCCAGAACCAGCGCATGCGGCCTTCGCTGGCCAAGGCGTGGCTGGCGAATGAGAACAGGGCGGTCAGCATTAACAGGGCACAGATGATGTCGCTGGTCGCGGTCAGGGCGAATCCCCGTTGAACGAACAGGCAGGCGACCGCCAGTACCGTTGTAAGCACTGCGGCCGTCGCAAAAGAAATTCTTAATGGATTACGGAGGTTCAACTATTCCACTCTTGCGGACCGATTTTAGCCCTTGGCCCCAGCCGAATACGCGACCCGGTAGAGCTGCGCGTCGATGTCTTTGCGCAGGTCTTGCCAGATTTTGTCCGGCATTTCCAGAAAGACCTTGACCACTTCCGGATCGAACTGCCTTTCCGACCATTTATTGATTTCAATGCGCGCTGCGTCCAGCGTTTGCGCCGGACGGTATACCCGGTCAGAGGTGATGGCGTCCAGCGTGTCAGCGACCGAGAAGATGCGCGCCCCCAGTGGAATTTCCTCGCCCTTCAGTCCGCGCGGATAACCGCTGCCGTCGAAGCGTTCCTGGTGCGAATACACAATTTCGGCGGCCTCAGTAAGAAATGGGATTTTCTTGACGATCTGGTAGCCGTGATAGGCGTGCTCTTTCATGATCGTCATTTCTTCGGGCTCAAGCTTTCCCGGTTTGTTCAGAATCTTGTCAGGGATGGCGATCTTCCCGATGTCGTGCAGAAATGCGCCGCGCGCGATGGTGTTGATCTGTTCGCGAGGCAGGCCCATGGCCCGGGCGATAGCAATGGTATAAGCGGTCACACGTTTGGAGTGACCTTCGGTCTCGCGATCCTTTAGATCGAGAGCGTCACCCAGAGTCTCAAGCGTGATGTCATAGGAACGCTCCAGGCTGGCCATCGCGGCCTGCAGTTGATTGGTGCGCGCCTCTACCAGAGACTCGAGGTTGATCTGGTAGGTCCGGTTTTCCATCTTGAGGCGGCGATTCTCCAGCGCGCGGCTGACCGTGTTAAGGAGTTGTTCGCGCTCGAACGGCTTCAGCAGGTAGTCGTAGGCTCCGTTGCGAATGGCCGCCAGCGCGACGGAAATATCGTGAACCGCCGTAACCATCACGACCGGCATGTCGGGATATTTTTCCTTGGCGCGTTCGAGCAGGCCGATCCCGTCCAGATCGGCCATCATTAGGTCGGAGAGCATCAGCTCAAATTCTTCACCGGAAGTCAGCACGGCCAGAGCCTCAATGCCGGAGCCCGCATGTTTGCAGGCATAGCCGGCCGTGGTCAGCATGGACGCGACGATTTCGCGAATTGCTTCCTCGTCGTCAACGACTAAGATGCGATCTGGCATTGGGATACACGGAAGTCTATCGGCGATTGTAACCCAGCCGTTAGATACCTAAAGTAATCAACCAGGTCCCGAAACTCCATCGAGAAAGCCCCGCCGCGTGATATTCAAAAATGAGGAAGAAGTACGTCCGGACCTCGATGATCGCGTCACTTTCGTCAATCTGGAATGCGGCTGTAGCTCTGGGCATGCCCATGCTCACAGCGACCGACTGGGCCCTGCTGCTCCTGCTGGGCGCGTCGCTGCTGGCCGCCCTGGCGGTACGCGAACTCTATCTCAAGATATGGATCGCGGGCTGGACCGCTTTCGTACTGTCGCGGCTCGCCGAGCACGCTTTCGCGTCCCGCATTCCTGCTCCCTTCGGCCTGGTCACGGTGCAGGCGACGTTTGTGCTCGCCGCCGGACTGCTGGCCGGAGCGATTCTGCTCTACGCGCGCAGCCGTGAACTGGTAGTGCCTCTGGCGGTGATCACGCCCATTCTGGTCGGCTTCGCCGGGGCGCGAGTCCTGTTGTGGCCTGATTCCCTGCCCCTCCGTGTGGCCGTCGAAGTGAGCTACCGGATCCTGTTGCTCACCGCCGCGCTGGTGCTTTTGCGCGCACGTCGCGGACGCTGGGAGCCCGCCGCGTGGTTGCTCGCGCTGTCTCTGGTCAGCTTGCATCTGGCCTGGGGACCGTTTACAGACCGCGTGCCGACATCTGCCTCCGGAACTGCCGAAGTTGCGCTCGGATTGAGTATGCTGATGGTTGCAATGAGCCAGGCCCGCATGCGGAACCGGCGATTGCAAGCTCTACAATTCCTCACGAGAAGCGCGGCCAGTGCTTCGTCCTACGGAAGCATGGTTCAACCTGCCCTTGAGGAGTTGCAGCATCTGAATCACGTACGCGCCGCCTGGTTCCGCCTGGTAGATTCCAACAATCTGGTGGCGACTCATGCGGTAGGCCTGTCCGCTGATTTCCTGCGTAACACCAGTTTCACTCCGTTGAGCGAGGAACTCGCGAAATTATTCGAGACCTCCGAACCGCACGTTACTGCCCGCAACGCCGCCGGGGTTGAAACTCCGGAATCACTCAAGGCCGAGAAGATTCGGCAGTTGGTGATCATTCCCGTGCTGGGCAACAAGGCTCCAGTCGGATTGCTTCTGCTCGGCGATTCGGGCAGACGCCGGTGGACCTCCGAAGAACTGGAATTTCTCGAAACCTGCGCCAAACAACTCGCCGTCGCCATCGAAAACTCCCGCCTGCTGGAGCAGGTATTGCGTTCGCAGCGGCAGTGGATGAACACGTTTGATTCCGTGCACGACGTGATACTGGCGCACGACGCCGAGTTCCGCATCATCAAAGCCAACCAGGTTTTGCTGGAGCATCTGGGCCAAGCCGCCGCGGACGTAATTGGCAGCAGCTGCGAATCGGCGCTGCCTCACACTTTCGGCGACTGGACCGGCTGCCCTTACTGCGCCACCCGGGGCGACGAGGAATTTACCGAGGGCGCGGACCCCTGTTTCGGCGGCTTCTCGGTGGTCTCGACGTCGTCTTATTCAGAGCAGGAGACCTCGCGCAAAGGAATCATTCACGTCATCCGCGACATCTCCGACCGGCGCTCCGCGGAAGAGAAGTATCGGCTGCTGTTCGAGCAGGTTCAGGAAGGCGTCTATGTAGCCACGCCAGCCGGCCGCCTGATCGACTGCAACGACGCGCTGGTGCACATGCTGGGCTACACCGACCGCGAGGAACTGCTGGTCCTGAACCTTAACTCCGAGATCTGTGTCGACGCCAGGCAGCGGGAAAGCTTCCATCGCGAAATGGAAACGCACAACTACGTGCGCAATTTCGAGGTCACTCTCCGCCGGAAGGACGGAACCCTACTGCTCGCGGTCGAGAGCAGTTTTGCGGCGCGCGACGCCAGCGGCACCATCGAACGCTATCAGGGCTTCGTTCTCGATATGACCGAGAAGCGGCGCGCCGAGGACGAAATGCGGCGGCGCAATCGGGAGCTCAACGCACTCAACGCCATGGCGGTCGTGGCCGCGCAATCTTTCGATCTGGACGAAATCCTCAATCTCACCCTGCGCCAGGTAGTCACGCTGTTTGGAGCCGAGAGCGGCAACGTTTATCTTTCCGATTCGGATAATCCCATCTATCGCCGCCGGGCCGCCTGGGGACCGCGCCGCGACCAGATGCGCGCTTCCGAAGTCTCGTTCGTCGACGGCTTCGGCGATCTGATCAGCCGTTCTCGTACCGAGGTCATCACCGGAGAGTATCTGCCGCACCTTCCGGCCAATGTGGCCGAGTTCCTGCGCTCAGACGCCGACCGCTCCTGGATCTGGGTTTTATTCTGGGGCAAGGACAGTCCTGTCGGCATCATGGGATTGTGTACGCATCTCGGCTACGAGTGGTCGAGCAACGAAGAAAATCTTCTGGTCGCCATCAGCCGCCAACTGGCTACTACGATTGAAAAAGTCCGACTCTACGAAGAGACTTGCCGCGCTTACGAAGATCTGCGCAAGACGCAGGAACAACTTCTGCAGAGCGAGAAAATGTCGGCCGTCGGACAACTGATTGCCGGCGTGGCTCACGAGCTGAACAATCCGCTCACGGCCATCCTCGGTTACGCCCAGCTGCTCGAAAGTGAAGGCCTGAACACGCGTGCGCAGGATTACGTTGGCAAACTCTTTAAGCAGGCACAGCGCACCCATCGCGTGGTGCAGAACCTGCTTTCGTTCGCGCGTCAGCGTACACCGCAGCGCGATGAAGTCGATGTTCGCAAGGTTCTCGACGAAACGCTCACTCTGCGCGACTACGATCTCAAGATCAACAATATTCAAGTCGAGCGCGAAGCTCCCGGCGAGCCCGCGATGGTGGTCGCCGATCCTCACCAGCTTGAGCAGGTATTTCTTAACATCATCAACAACTCAGTCGATGCGATTCTTGAAACCGGACGCAAGGGCAAGCTGAAGATTCGAGTGCAATGCCAGGGCGGACAAGTCTGCACCCAGTTCAGCGACGACGGCCCCGGCCTTAAGGACCCAAAGCGCATCTTCGATCCCTTCTACACCACCAAGGGCGTGGGCAAAGGCACCGGGCTGGGGCTCAGCATCTGCTACGGCATCGTCAAGGAACATGGCGGCGATATCACGGCCAACAACGGTCCCGACGGCGGCGCAGTCATCGAGGTGAAGTTGCCCGCGGCGGTCACCGCCCACGTGGAAGCAGAACCCGCTAAAGCCGTGCTCCGACTGCATGAGGGAGCCGTACACGGCCGCGTGCTGCTGGTGGAAGAAGAAGAAGCTGTGCTCGAATTCGAGCGCGACGTGCTCGCCGGCGCCGGAGCCACCGTGGTCACAGCGAAGACCAGCCATGACGTGAAGATTCGCCTGCTCTCGGAGGCCTACGAAGCCGTGATCATGTCCGGCAAGATGCCCGGCGACTGGAACGCCAAAGAGTTCTACACCTGGCTGAAAGAGAATTGCCCGGGGATGACTGGACACGTGCTGTTCACGTTCTCCAACGGCGTAGAACAGGGAGACAGCCGCGCCTTCCTGCAAGAGAACGACATTCCTTATCTGGTAAAACCCTTCGAAGTGGCCGAACTCATCGCTCAGGCCCGGAAGTTGCTGCACAAGCCCCTCGCCGTCGGCGCGGGTGCAGACTAGCAGCAACTCTACGCAACGCTAACTGCCGATAAGAGCTGCTCTCGACCATACATGATCTTAAGGAGACTTGAGTGAAATCG
>CAWJRY010000018.1:0-116735 GCA_963845405.1 uncultured Acidobacteriaceae bacterium
CGGCTGTCCCAAGGTTATGTAGTGCAGGCGGAGGTCAGCCATTTGTTCGCCGGATCGAAACTTGAAGTTGTGAGCTACAAAGTCGCCCTCAGTCACGGGGTACTTCTGGGATTCTTGCCCAACAACTAGGAGCGGAACCAAAGTCAGCGTGACAGCGAGAGTTCTGATGAGAACATTCATGCAGGTCTCCCTCACTTCATGTTGTCGAGAATCGAGCCCACGATTCCTCCGACCACGCCACCCTCTACTGTTTGCCTCCGTGCTTCGTGCGGCATGTATCTTTCGAGGGCGTGAGCGAGTCTGGCAATGGGCAGCGTCTGCAGCCAGATTCTTCCGGGGCCGGTCAACGATGCGAGAAAGATTCCGTCGCCGCCGAAGATCATGTTCTTGATGCCGGGGACGGTTGTGATCTGGAATGAGACGCTCGATTGAAAAGCGCCGACGTGGCCGGGATGAACCCGCAGCGTTTCTCCCGGCTGAAGATCGCGCACCACGAGTTCACCGGAGAGTTCGAGCCACGCGGTGCCTTGCCCACTCAAGCGTTGCAACAGGAACCCGTCGCCACCGAAAATCCCAGCGCCGAGTGATTGCTGAAAAGCGACGCTGATCTGAATTTGCGAAGTCGCACACAGGAAGCCGTGGCGGTGAATCATATACTCGTGCCCGGGCGAGACTTCGACGGGAACAATGTGTCCCGGAAGCTTCGTGGCGAACGCAAGTTCACCGACAGCACCGAAGGCGCGGTATTCGGTCATGAAAATCGAACCGCCGCCGGCCACGCGCTTCAGCACGCCGAACAAGCCTCCGCCGCCGGCGAATTGCGTGTGGGTGGTCATCTGGATGGAAGCGCCCATCCACGATAGTTCTCCGGCTTCGGAAATAATGGAATCATTCTGGTCGAGGATGAATTCAAGAACCGGCATGGTCGTGCCGGTGATGCGGCTTTGCATGGCGAATCTCCGTGAACCCAATCTAGGGTTGCAATTCTGGCGCGGCTGAGGACGATCCGGTCGTTCAAGCCGCCATTCGTTTCAGGAGTATATCGCGAGATGCCGCGGAAGGCGTGCCTAGTCACGAGGCCGTCGCCCTCGGATTCGTCGTCGAGAATAGTGATCCATTTCGACGTCACAGCGTCGAACTTGCGCAGCATGGCGCCAACCTCGGGATCCCAGGTGTCGGTGCCAGATCCAGCAAAATGTTTCGGATGGAAACGTAATCGGCCCGATTGATCAGCGCGATGTTGCGATCATTATCGAAGTATGAAAACGAGAAGCGGTCATGCAGATTATGCGGGTCGAAACCGAAAAAAGAATGGTGCGTAAAGAAAAGCGGGCCGCCACGGCCTACGCCGACATCGAGCTTGATTTCATAGTAAGGGTTGCCGTTGCCGTAAAGGAAAGTGCGGCTACGGCACAATTTCGGCTTGCGCCGGGGAGCCGTGCGCGGAGTCCGGACTGATCCACACTGTGACCTTTGCCGGCTCGACGTCGAACTCGTTGCGATCATTCCAGATTGCCCAGACCTCCGGCTTCAATTCAAACTTAATTTTCTTGGTTTCTCCTGGAGCTATATGCACGCGCTGAAAGCCTTTGAGCGCACGAACCGGCTGAGCCGTACTGGTTCCGCGGAGTTGGACATAAAGCTGGACAACTTCCTCTCCTTCGCGAGCGCCCGTGTTGGTCACGTCGGCGTCTGCGGTCATCGCAGGCGGGTCTGCATTCAGGCTCCGGTTCAATGTCGCGGCGCTCAGGGTCTTTGCACTGATACTCGTTGGCCCGTAGGAGAAGCTGGTGTAGGACTCGCCGTAACCGAATGGAAATTGCGGACTGTTGAGTTCATCCAAATAGCGTGATACGTATTTTTCGACAATGTTAGTAGGGAAATGCGTGAGGTCGACGTCGTCCGGTGGACGTCCGGTGCTCAGAGCGTTGTAATACAAAGGCTCCTGCCCTACACTCCGCGGCCAACTCACGACTAGCTTTCCGGTGGGGTTGACGTCACCAAACAGAGTACGCACGAGCGCGGGCCCGCCTGCGATTCCCGGAAGCCACGCCTCAAGCACCGCAGGCACATGTGCGAAAGCCCAAGGCACCGTTAAGGGACGTCCGCTGAAAAGAATCAGCACAACTGGTTTGCCGGTTTTGACTACTGCTTCAAGCAATTCTTCCTGTCTTCCTGGAAGTCCAAGGTGGGCACGAGATGCAGCTTCGCCGCTCATGCTGGGGTCTTCGCCGAGCGCAAGGACAACCAGGTCGGCTTTCTGAGCGCCTGTCACCGCGGCGGCGATTCCGTCGTCAGTCCCCTCAAGAATGCCCGCTCCTTTGAAACGGGAAACATGGCCTTCGCCCAGCCGTTGCGTAAGCGCCGCAGTCAACGAGACCCGCGGACCACTATTCGGTGGCGCTCCCTCGGGATAAGAAGAATCGTCTCCCAGCGGCCCGATCACAGCGATGCTTTGCGCACCCGCAGTCAGTGGAAGCAGAGGCTTGCCGCCAGCCCCATCTTCGTTCTTGAGCAGCACGAACGAACGCTCGGCCGCGGTTTGCGCCAGATCGATGCTCGCGGGATGATAAAGCGCCTTCGGCGCGGCGGCTTCATCCACATACGGATGTTCAAATAATCCCAGTGCGAGTTTCACGCGAAGCACATGCCGGACCGCATCATCCACTTCCGCCGGCGTCGCCTGGCCTGCGTTTACCAGTTGCTGCAAATGATCGTGATAAAGGCTGCTGACCATGTCCATGTCCACGCCAGCCAGGAATGCCTTGCGTGCCGCCGCAGCTCCATCGACGGCGACGCCATGCGGAATGAGTTCGCCAACCGCATTCCAGTCGCTAACCACCAGCCCGCGAAATCCCCATTCCTTCCGCAGGACTTGTTTCAACGTGAAGGGATTGGCGGTCGAAGGAATTCCATTCAAAGAATTAAATGCGCTCATCAGCGAAGCTGCTCCCGCATCGACTGCGGCGCGAAACGGTGGTAAGTAAAATTCCCGCAACGTATGTTCGGAGATTTCGGTGGAGTTGTAATCGCGTCCGCCTTCGGCCGCTCCGTACCCGACAAAGTGTTTAGCACAGGCTGCGATGCTGTCAGGCGCGTCGAGGCGCGAGCCCTGATAACCTTTCACGTAAGCCGCGGCCATCACTGATCCGAGAAACGGATCCTCGCCGGCGCCTTCCTGCATGCGTCCCCAGCGCGCGTCGCGCGCGATGTCCACCATCGGCGAAAACGTCCACCGAATGCCGTCGGCAGCGGCTTCCGTCGCCGCGACCCGAGCTGCTCTCTCCACAATCGACGGATCCCAGGTCGACGCCAGACCCAGCGGGATCGGAAACTCGGTTTTGAAGCCATGAATAACATCGAGACCAAACAGGATCGGGATGTGCAGCCGCGATTTCTCCATCGCGATCCGCTGATAAGTGTTGATTTGCTTCGGGTCGACGACGTTGAACAATGATCCGATTTGCCCGTGAGCAATCATGTCGTCAAAATCAGTGCGTCCGGTGCCGGGGCCGGTCGGCTGGCCAGCGGAATACTGCACCAGTTGGCCAACTTTTTCCTCCAGCGTCATGCCCTTCAGGATGGACTCCGCCCGGGCGTCCAGGTTGCGGTCATAGATGGAGCCGGCGGGGTTAGCCGGAACCGGTCGCGCCTGGGCGCGCAACAGAGGTCCGCCGCCGAGCCCACACGCTGCACTCAGTACAAGTGCCGTAAAAGCACGGCGGTACGAACGTAAACCGGTTCTTACGTGCGAATGAGGGAAAATCTGGTCTCGCACAGGAGACGGCATAAAGGATGGAACCTCCGGCAAATGACGCAAGTGTCTACTAAATCGGGTTAGTAGGGCGGTATTGCAGTGTATGAAATACGTTTTTGTGTGCGATGTCAATAGAGTTCGTCTTGCACTCCGCTCAAGCAACGCTTGCCGAGCGAATCTGTTTGTGCGAGACTTCGCAGCGTGACGACAGGGAGAACGGGCAAAGCGACGGGTAAAGCAGCGAACCGCGCCCTGCAGGACAGTCACAAGCCGGTGAGCCTGAAAGAGCTGGCTGCGCGCCTTGGTTTATCCCCAGCGACCGTGTCTCTGGTCATCAACGGCTCGCGGGTCGCGGATTCGATCCCGCAGGAAACCAAAGAAAGAATTTTCGCGGCCGTCAAAAAATACAAGTACCGGCCGAATTTTTTCGCTCGCTCGCTGCGCGCGCAGCGCAGTTTCACCATCGGCGTCATCGTCCCGGAAGTGAGCGATGGCTACTCGGCGTCGGTGATGAGCGGCGTGGAAGATCATCTGCTGCAAGAGGGATATTTCTATTTTGTCGCCAGCCACCGCCATCGCGCGGACCTCATCGACGAATATCCGCGGCTCTTCCTGGAGCGATCCATTGATGGCCTCATCGCTGTCGATACGCCTTGGACCTTAAGTCTATCGGTGCCCGTGGTGACCGTTTCCGGCCACAATCAGGTCAGCGGAGTCACCAACATCGTGCTCGACCACAAGCGCGCGGCGGAGGTTGCGCTTAAGCATCTGTTCCAGCTGGGGCACCGCCAGATCGCGTTCATCAAGGGACAGGAGTTCAGTTCTGACACCGAAGTGCGATGGGCGAACATTGAAACCGTCGCTCGACAGCTGGGCCTGCCCATCGTACCCGCACTGATCGCACAACTTGAAGGGGATTCTCCTTCTCCGCAACTGGGTTACAAGGCGGCGAAGAGGTTGCTGGCGTCCCACAGGACTTTTACTGCATTGTTTGCGTTCAATGACATATCCGCGATCGGCGCGGTTCACGCCTTTCGCGAAGCCGGGATGCATGTTCCCGACGACGTTTCCGTGGTGGGCTTCGACGATATCCAAAGCGCGGCCTATCAGAATCCCGGCCTGACCACGGTGCGGCAACCTTTGCGAGAGATGGGCAGGATCGCCGCCGAAACCGTGCTGCGCCGAATTCACCGCCCGGGATCGGACCTGCACGGCGCGGAAAGAACCGTGGCCCCAGAGTTGATCATCCGCCAGACTACCGGCCGTGTCTCGAATGGGATTCCGCGCCCGAAAAAGAACTAAATCTGATCCCCTGCAACGAAACAACTAGAGGCTGGTTGTTCAGTCCGATACCGCCTCCGTCGCGGTGAGGCGCCCGAGAAGCTCGTACAAAATCGTTCAGGTAGACGGAGCGGCAACCCATCCGGGGAAAACGCCATCGAAAGCGGTGCTTTCCCTACCAATAATGCGCTTGACTGTCGAAAATCGACTGTGCTAGCTATAAATGAACAGAAGATTCTACTAAATCGCTTTTGTACAGTTTTAGTAACGTGACAACTCTCGGGAATCCCGAAGCACTTCAACGAAGACCTCCACGATTGAGAAGGGGTACCTATGAACCGATCAGTGGCAGCAATCCGCTCGGCCTCATTAATCGCCGTCATTTTTCTTTTCGCCACAATGGCTCAGGCGCAATATCGAACTTCGATTCAAGGCGTGGTGACCGATCCCACGGGCGCGGTGATTCCTGGCGCAAACCTTACACTGACGAATCCTGCCACGGGTGAAAAACAAGTCAGGACCAGCGATGCTTCCGGTGTCTTCAACTTCAACGCGCTGGCTGCGGCACGTTTTCAGCTGCAGGTCACCAAAGACGGCTTCCAGACAAAGATCATTGATAATCTCCAGCTCATTCCCGAGCAGGCCAACTCTGTCACGGTTCAACTCGTGATCGGCGCGGCTTCGACCACCGTTAATGTGGATGCCTCTGCGTCACCGTTGCTCGAAACCGAAAATGCCACAGTCTCAGGCGTGGTCTCCTCCAATGAGGTGCAGCACCTGCCTTCTTATGGACGAGATGTCTTGAAACTCGCGCAACTGGCTCCCGGCGTCTTCGGCGATGGATCGCAGGGCGGTAGCGGCGGGGGATTCGACCTTCCCAGTTCGCAAACAAACGGAGGCTCCTCGGGTACCGACAATGGCATTTTTAAGACGGAGAACGGCGCAGCGGTTAGCGGCAATGGTCAGCAACAGTCGATGAACGGCATCACGGTCGATGGCATCAGTACGACCAGCGCAGTGTGGGGAGGGTCGACCGTCATCACTCCTTCGGAAGACTCCATCGAAAACTTCAAGATCGTCTCCAACAATTACGATGCGGAGAACGGACGCTTCAGTGGCGCTCAACTTCAAATTACCTCCAAGAGCGGCACCAACGACTACCACGGAAGCCTCTTCTTCACCGCGCATCGGCCCGGCCTCAATGCCTATCAGCCGTTTAATGGCGAGGGCAACTCTGACCTGAGGGACGAAAGCAGATTCAACCAGCTGGGTGGCAGCGTAGGCGGTCCTATTCTCAAGAACAAGCTGTTCGCCTTTTTCAGCTATGAAACGATCCGCGAGCACACGAACTCGATCGGAAATCAGTGGGGCGATACAGCGGCTTTCGACGCGTTAGCGCCATCTGGCAGCATCGCCTCCGAGCTGGCGAATTTTCCAGGGAACGCAATTCTCAACTCAGGAATAAATTCCTCTACTTGCGCGGATATTGGCTTGGTCGAGGGCACGAACTGCCATCAAGTATCTGGCGGCCTCAACGTCGGTACGCCCCTGAATCCCTCCCTTTTCCCGCTCGGCCAGATTGGACCGAGCCCCGGTTTCCCTCCGGCGGCATGGATCCAAGTTGGACGCCCGATGCGTCGACTCCGGGACTCGGCGGCGACGGCACAGGTTCCCCTTCCAATCTCGGCACGGTAGCCGACATCGCGAACTACATCACCAGCAGCCCCACCACCAAGACTGACGTTCAATACAACGGCCGCGTGGACTGGGACGTGACGTCAAAAGACCGTATCGGATTCGCGATCTACTGGGTTCCCACGTCCGCGGATTTCCTGAACGGGGCCCGTGCGTTTCAACTCTTTCACCACAGTCAGATTAATGACGCCTTTTCTCCGATCTGGAATCACACTTTCTCTCCGTCGTTCCTGAATGAGTTGCGCGCCAATGCCGCCGGATGGCGCTGGAATGAAATCACCTCCAATCCACAGTCGCCAGTGGGCTTGCCGAACGTTAGCTTGGATTACTCCATTGGCAGTGCCTCGATCGCCAATTTCGGCCCGAACGTCGGCAGCCACCTGAATCAGTGGACTTATAGCTTCAAGGACGTCGCCACTAAGGTGATCGGCCTTCACACCATGAAGTTTGGAGGCGAACTGACTCGCCTGTTCTACCTGAATGCCTGCTTCGGTTGCGCTATTCCGAGCTATGGCGACTTCAACCTGTGGGACTTTCTCAATGACGCGCCCCGACGAGAGGGTTATGTAACTTTCGATCCCCACAGCGGCGAGCCGACCGCTGCGCGCCAGGATGAACGGGAGAATATCTGGGGCGTCTTTTTCCAGGATGATTATAAAATCCGCCCTACACTGACCTTAAACCTCGGTTTACGCTGGTCTTACTTCGGCGCACTTTATTCCACTGAAAATAATATGTATGTGGCGACGCCGGGATCCGGATCGGATTTCCTCACCGGGTTGAATGTGAGACAAGGGAACTCATGGGTTCCGCAAAAGGACAATCTTTCCCCGGAGATTGGTTTTGCCTGGAGTCCGAGCAGGTTCCATGACAAGTTTGTCGTTCGTGGCGGCTATGGCCTCAACTACACGCAAGAGGAAATCGCGATCTCTGCCAACGTTTCCGGAAACCCCGGACTTTCGATTGGTGAATACGTCACGATCCCTGTGCCAACGTCGGCAAACGTCGGGATCGTTTACGGAACCTCATCCAGCCCCAGCAACCCATTCGGGTATGCCCCCAATCCGAACTTCACCTTGAACTTCGGGTCGAATGGACTGCCGACCAATGGCGCGGTCGGCGTCGACATTTTTCCCCACAACCTGCCCACAGCCCGGGTTCATCATTATTCGCTTGATACCCAATATGACCTTGGCCACAACTTTGTCGCCAACATTGGTTATCAGGGGACCTTGTCTCGCGATCTGATGTTCAACCAGAACCCGCTGGCGGTTCCCTCGTCGCTGGGTTACACCGTCAACCAGAACCAGATCAACGGCGGGAGCTTTTGGAGCGCAACCGGTAAAGCCAACTACAACGCCCTGCTCGCCGAAATCAAGCACAACTTCTCGCGACAGTTTCAAGCCGATGCGCAGTTTACCTGGTCCAAGAACATGGACAATGTCTCGGGACCATACTCCGAACCGTTCTATCCTTACGACCCCAGCCTGAACTACGGCCGGGCTGATTTCAACGTAAGCAAAGCCTTCAAAATCTTCGGCATGTGGCAACCTGTTCTCTTCCATGGCGACAACCAGTGGATGGAAAAGCTGGCCGGAGGATGGTCGTTAAGTGGCATTCTCAACATTCACTCCGGATTCCCCTGGAGCGCGGTGGAAAGTGTCCAGGGAGGAAGTCTCTACTGCGGCGAATGCGGATATACTTCACTCTATCCTGCCGCCTACCTGGGTGGCGCCGGCAAGAGCACCAGCAACAAAGCCTTCGAAACGCCGCAAAATTCCAATTTCCCGCTGGTCGCTACACAGGGCAACGCCAACGCATATTTCGCGACACCAAGCTACGCTGCCTTTACCTGCCCGACGGCTACTACATGCCAGTTCGGCACCGCGCTGCCGCAGGCACCGGGCCTCCAGAAAAATTCGCTAAATCTACCCGGCTACAGAGATTTGGACCTTACGCTGTCCAAAGCTTTCGGCTTGCCGAAAATGCGAGTGCTTGGCGAGGACGCCAAACTTGAGTTCCGCCTTGACGTTTACAACGTCTTCAACACTCTGAACCTGGATCCGCTCGGCATTGTAGACAATGTTAGCGCCGCTAACTTTGGCACGATTACGAATGCCAACGGCGAGCCGGGCGGCGCGCTCGCTTCGCGTACAGCAACGCTGGGGGCCCGATTCAGCTTCTAGGTCAATAGCGCGTCCAAGGGTGACGGACGCGCGAAGTTTCCCCATCGCAACCGGCCGCCGCGAAATCAGGATAGAAAATCCTGATTCGCGGCGAGATTGACTGTTGGGCAAAGGATTGCGTCTTGCTGGTAATGCTGTTGTAAGCAAATACCCAACCCCACCACGGATGGTGATCGCAGTGCGAGCCTGCGCCGAATATCACATGGCCGTTCTCGAGAAGCAGGCCCCGACGAATCAGGTGCTCTACAGCATCGAAGGCGACTCCGGAGTAACTTCCAGCAATCGTAATGGCGCCAGCGGCAGCAAGCCCAGTCTCGACAGAAAGAGCGTTGAGTTGGTACTCGGTATTATTTTGGGCGACCACATAGATTAGCGGAGGATTCACGCTGGTATCGATCACCGGAGTAAGCCGTAATTCCGTAAGACGGTTCGATGTTGGCGCAGGTGCCGCCTATCGTCTCTGAGTCTGGAAGAGGCGTGCCGAGGCTGGTCTTCCAATATTGCTGGCCGGTGGCAGCGTCAAATGCATAAACGCTATCGTTTTCCGTCGCAACATATACGACGTTATGCGTCCCACCCCCAATGCTCACGTTCGACAGGACGAGAGGCTGCGCATAAATCTGCCCGTCAACGGACGTTTGGAATATTGTTGCAAAAGACGAACCCGCCACAAACGAATCGGTCAGGATCGTTGTGATAAGTGGTCACGTTCACTTGAGCAAAGATCGGAAGAGCCACAAGCACCAGCAGGGCGACTGCTGCGATTCGCACGCTCGAACGATTCATCTTCATCCTCCTGAGATGCGCATAGATCCTACAGCCTCTCTGAAGGCACCTGGGTGCAAGATTCTCGTCCGGTTTTCGTAACAGCAGGTTACCGGTTGTTCTGAAATCCGGCTCTCTCCATTCCCTGCTGCGCTTCCTTATTCTCCATGAACGTCTTCCACACCAAGCCGCTACGCTGGTTCTCGGCCATGAGCATGGTGATGCCGAGATCGATTCCCAGCACGTCCGGGTTACACCAGCGAGTCAACGGATTGAAGGCGTCGACGAAACCGTAGCGTCCCCAAGCCTTCGGATAGCGTTCACGAATGGTGCGCAGAACCTGCATGCAATCGGAGTACAGAAACGGCAGCGACCCTCCCGGGGCGCAAGGCACCACGCTGCCATCGAGATTGCCGATGCGCGGCGGTCCGCCCCAGGCCTGGTATCCGGCCGCCGAATCGGACGCTGTAATGCCCCACAAATGATCGCTGTAGTCCGGAAACTCATTGTGCAGCGAGATACAGAATTGCTTGTGCGCTGTCGTCGCTTTGACCGAATTTTCAAAATAGTCTGCACAGGCGTCGCGCTTGCCGCGAAAATCGAACCAAGCCTGCGAATACTGGTGCGTGAACAAAGGATCGTTGCCGGAAATATATTCGATCCCCTGAAATTTAATGACCGGTCGCGTCCATGCCTTCCATGTATCCGCCGGAATCGGATGCGTCGGCGATCCGATCGCCAGCAGGTAGATCATCATGAGTTCGCAGTAATGCTCCCAGCGCGCATCGAGAAATCCAGACTCAGGATGCCATCCCATGGACAGAGTCTTGCCACCGTTCAGCATCCAGGGCCAATCGACACGTTCATATATCTTGGTCGCCAGGTCCTGAATCTCCGCGTCAGAGAAATGCTGCCGCGCTGTCAGCACTCCGCATAGCAAGAGAGATGTATCGATCGACGAGATCTCGCATTTCCACTGCCTCTCGCCCGTGTTCATGTCGATGAAGTGATAGTAGAAACCGTGCTGGTGAGGGAGTTTCTGCCACAGAAAGCGTAAAGTCACGCGCACCCGCTCGACGATCTCTTCTTTCCTCTTATAACCGCGCTCGTCGGCGATGCACAGGCCGGTCAGGCCAAAGCCAGTGGCCGCGATGCTGGCAATGCGGCGCGTGTCGTTGCCGCTGAGGAGTGCGCGATCTTTGACCTGCCCGGTCGTTCCGGCTTCGGTCCAGAAGAAATCGAAGGCTGCCCGCTCGATTTCATCCAACAGCGCGTCGTCAGACCTGGGATACGGAACGCGATCAGGTTCGGTAAATCCCTTTTGTTTTTCGCCGGTTCGTTCAGCATAGGCAGCAAGAGGTGCGAACGGAGCGACGGTTAGCGCGAGGGCGGCCGCGTGAAGCACATCACGACGCGTACAGCCAGGAACCTCGGTTCTGTCTTTCCTATTATTGGTACTAACTTTATCGGTTCCTGGATACGCCATCCCTGTCTCCACTCCTGCGTCGGATTTGCTGCGAAATTAATGATATATGGACTGAGGTGCGAACGAAGCTCCCTCCACACCGATTGGCCCGGCGAAATATGCGCCCGAATGCCAACTGACGCACGCGACGGCGCATCTAATTCCATGTGAGCGAGTGTAGTTACGCCCGTCATCTCGGTCTCTTGCCCCTGCGGGAGACTGTCTTATATAGTCGAACTGGTAGGTCAGGAACCTCGGCAATGTTAAGGTTCACACATTTGGAGCCCCAACGGCAGCGCTGGTGTGCCTTCGTCGTTCTGCTTGCCGTCTGCTCGCTGACTGTAAATGTGGCGACGCGCTACTCCTCGTCTGGAGCTTCATGGCTCGGCCATTCCTCCTCCACGGCATCGACGGTCCCGATCACCAGCGTTCAGATACATTCGATCGAACCGGGCCGCCAGCGTCTTCTGAATAAGGCCGCTGCCTGGAACCCTCCGTTCGACAGTTCTGCGTCGTTGCTCGCGCCGGTTTTCTATCCGCGCATCGCGCCCGCAGGTCCTCCCGCAATCACCCTCCTTCTCGCTGAAAGTCTCTACAATCGGCCCCCACCTTCCTGCTGAACTCTTCCATAATTTAATTTTTCGTTGCTGAACTCTTTCTCATTGGTGACTGACGGTTCGTCGTTTTGCGCGTGCATATGGACGCGAAATCGAGGAGTATTCGAGGCCGGACCACACCCGGTCCCGAGAGTTCGGCGCTGTGTGCTCCGCGAAACAGCTCACGAAATCGGTTAAGAGAGAAGGCTGGTCCAGGACACTATGACTCACCGCCACAATCGATCGACTATCCCGCGAGGCGATAGGCCGAGGAAATCGATTTCACTCGCCCTGACAGCCATCTTCGCGGCGCTGGGCGTCAGTCTGTGTTCGTGTTCGGGAGCCCGGAGCGGCGTGCATGCCAGCGGTCCGACGGTCACGGTCGGAGTCATGAAAGTGGTGAAGAAATCTCTAGGCCGCGAGATCACACTCTCCTCTGAACTTGTGCCGTTTCAAGAAATAGACGTGTACGCGAAGGAATCCGGTTACGTCAAGAAACTGTTGGTTGATTACGGAACGCGCGTCAAGGCCGGGCAGGTCATGGCGATTCTTGAAATCCCCGAACTGGAGGCGCAACTCCAGGAAGATCAGGCGGAAGTTAAGAACGCGGCCAATCAGGGCACCCGGGCGCAGCACGAACTTGAACGCTATCAGGCGCAGTACAAGGCGTTGCACCTGCAATACACGCGCCTCAATCAAGTTTTCCAAAGCCAGCCCGGTATCGTCGCTCAGCAGGAAGTCGATGACGCGCAGGGAAAAGACCTGGCAGCGTCGTCACAAGTGGACGCCGGACAGGCCGCGTTGGAAGCCGCGCAGAGCCAACTGGTCGCAGCCAAGGCGAAGTTTACCCGCGATCAGAGTCTCTACGACTACTCCAGAATTACGGCGCCGTTTGCTGGTATTGTCACCCAGCGCTATGCGAACTTGGGAACCCTGGTGCAAGCCGGCACGACTTCGAGTACGCAGGCCATTCCGATCGTGAAGCTGTCCGAAGACGATCTGTTCCGTCTTGTAATTCCAGTTCCTGAGTCGTACGTGCGCTTCATTCGGGTCGGTGATCCGGTGAGCGTTCGTGTGCCTTCGCTGAACCGCACGGTTCCGGGGAAGGTTGCGCGTTTTTCCGTGGACGTCACCGCAGCCACGAGAACCATGCACACCGAGGTCGATGTGCGAAATCCCGATCGCCTGCTGGTGCCCGGCTTGTATGCCGAAGCCAGTGTGACTCTTGAGCATCGCGACGATATTCCGTCGGTGCCGTTGCAGGCGCTAAACCATGAGGGCGACAAGACCACGGTTCTAGTTGTCGCCCCCGACGGTGAACTCGAGAGTCGCCCAGTAACCGTAGGGCTTCAAACCGCAACCGACGCCGAAATAGTAGCTGGTTTGCGCGAGGGAGAGCAGGTGGTAGTGAGCGATCGCAGCGCGTTAAGGCCAGGGGAAAGGGTCATCCCGCAGGCCGTTCAAGTTCTGCAATACCACGAGAGCGGGGACAACAACGATGAGTAAAGCGCTGGACTTCCTGCCGGAAACCGCAACTGGAGCCGCCGGAACTTAATCATGTCACGTTTCTCAATTCGCAATCCGTATTTCGTGGTGGTTGTTTGCCTGGCGCTGACCGTAATTGGCGTGACCAGTCTGGTCCGGATGCCGGTGGACCTGTTTCCAACGATCAATCTGCCGGAAGTTGTCGTCGCCACTTTCTATTCGGGGATGCCGCCGCAGGATATCGAAACCGATATTACCGATCCGCTGGAGCGGTTCTTCACGCTTGCCAGCGGCATCGACCACATGGAGTCGCGGTCGCTATTAGGCGTGAGCATTATCAAGCTCTACTTCCAGCCGGGAACCAATGCTGACGCGGACGTCACCGAGATTTCGAATTTGGCCATGGCCGATCTCAAGCGCCTGCCGCCGGGGACGCTGCCTTCAGTCGTATTGAAATTCGACGCCTCGAGCTTGCCGGTTTGCCTGGTTACGCTGAAGGGCGAAGGACTCAACCAAACTCAAATTCACGACATCGGTCAGTTCACCATCCGAAATCAGATCGCTGTGGTAAAAGGCGCGGAGATTCCTCCCCCGTTCGGCGGCAAATATCGCCAGATCATGGTTTACGTCGACCCCTTCAAACTGGCTTCGCGGCAGTTGAGTCCCATGGATGTAGTCAACGCGGTAAATACTTCCAACCTTATTCTGCCCGCCGGCGACGTCAAAATCGGTCCGCTCGACTACTACGTCTATTCCAACAGTCTCGTCGACAACATGGACGAGTTGGGGAAGGTGCCGGTCAAGACCGTCGGCAGTTCGTGGGTGTCAGTTAACGATCTGGGAAAAGCCGAAGACGCCAATCAGATTCAGTACAACCTGGTGCGCGTTGACGGCCAGCGCTCGGTGTATCTGCCGATCATGAAACAGGGTGGAGATACGAACACTATCCAGGTTGTGGACGGTGTGCGGGAAATGATCCGTCATCTCTATGGCATCCCAAAGAACCTGGTCGCTACGGTGGTCTTTGATCAGTCTGCCTATGTCAAAGAAGCCATCAAAACGCTGCTGCACGAAGGTCTGACCGGGTTGCTTCTAACGAGCTTGATGATTCTGATTTTTCTGGGCAGCCTGCGGGCGACTTCGGCGGTTTTCCTGTCAATCCCACTCTCGGCGCTGGCCACCTTTGTCGTGCTTTACATGATGGACAGCACAATCAATACGATGATCCTCGGCGGACTGGCCCTCGCCTTCTCGCGCATCATCGATAACTCTGTAATCTCTCTGGAAAACATTTACCGCCATCTGGAGCTGGGCACCGCACCGCAGGCCGCGGCCGAAATCGGCGGCACCGAAGTCAGCATGGCGGTGCTGGCCGCAACGTTAACCACGGTGGTGGTTTTCTTTCCGGTCACCTTTCTATACGGCGTGAGTAAATTTCTTTTTACTGCTCTGGCATTGGCTGTCGTGATCTCACTGTTCGCGTCTTACCTGGTGGCGATGACGGTGATTCCGTTGTTTTGCTCACGCTTCCTCAAAGCCGTACCCCATGACGCAGGGCACGCGGTCACTGAGGAGCAGATCGGCGCCGAACGTGCAGGGTCGCGTTGGGACCGGTTTAACATCGCCTTCAACCGGAGGTTCAACCAGCTTCTCGACTTTTATGAACGCTGGGTACGGCGTGCGGTGCGGCGGCCCGGCTACACTGTCATGATCTTGAGCGGACTGTTTGTGCTGAGTCTGGCCCTTTATCCTCTGCTCGGCCTTGCTTTCTTTCCCCGGACCGACGCCGGCCAGTTCACCATCAACCTCAAAGTTCCTACCGGCACCCGTCTCGAAGTTACAGAACAGTATGTCGCCAAAGTAGAAGACCTGATCCATCAGACTGTCGATGCGAAGGATCTCAAGATGGTGGTGTCGAACATTGGCGTCGTACCGGACTTCTCTTCGCTCTACACCACCAATGCGGGCCCTTATACCGCGACGATTCAGGTAGCGCTGCAGACGTCGCACGACAGAAGCAGCTTCGACTACATGGACCACGTACAGAAAGAAATGGCACGACAGTTCCCCGAGATTCGCACGTTTTTCTCCAGCGGATCGATGGTCGACGCGGTGCTGAATATGGGCATGCCCGCGCCGATCGACGTGCAAGTGAGCAGCCGAGACCTGCAGCAAACCTATCGCACGGCAGAAGACCTGGCGAGCCAGATTCAGAAACTGCCGGGAGTGGGCGAAGTTTATATCCCTCAGGATATGAACTATCCCGCGCTGCGCATGGATGTAGACCGCGTTCATGCGGCAGAACTGGGCCTTACCCAGAAAGACGTCGTGGACAACGTGATCACGGCATTGAACTCGAACTCCATGATCGCTCCTAACTATTGGGTCGACCACAATACCGGCAACGACTACTTCCTCGCGGTGCAGTACTTCGAAAAGGGCCGCTCTGCGATTCACAACTTCACGGACTTGACGAACATCCCCATTCACGCCCCGAATCTCAAGCAGCCCACAACCCTGGATGCGGTGGTGAAGCTGGAGAATGTCCAGACCCCGACAGAAGTCGATCACTATCAGATCCAGCGGGTCACCGATATCTATGTCACTCCTTCGACAGAGGACTTAGGGAAAGTTTCGGGAGAAGTGACGCGACTTACGCAGCACCTCAATATTCCTGACAATGTGCGCATCAATGTCCGGGGGATGGTGAAAGGGATGAACGAATCCTTTCGCAGTTTTGCGATCGGTCTCACGCTCTCGGTGGTCTTGCTGTACCTGATTCTGGTGGCGCAGTTCAAATCGTTCAAAGATCCGCTCCTCATCATGCTCGCGATTCCGATGGGCTTCATCGGGGTCCTGATCATTCTGCCTTTGACGGGCACTTCGTTAAACGTCATGTCACTCATGGGCGTGCTGATGCTGGTTGGGATTTCGGCATCGAACAGCATTCTGATTGTTGAATTTACCCATCGCCTAGAAGAGGAAGGTAAATCGGTTGAAGAAGCGGTCATTACTTCGTGCCGGGTTCGATTGCGGCCGATCCTGATGACCTCTCTTGCAACCATTATCGGGATGGTGCCGATGGCTCTGAAACTCGGCACCGGAAGCGAGCAGTACGCGCCACTCGCGCGTGTCATCATCGGAGGCTTGACGGCCTCAGTGGTTCTGACCGTATTTATCGTTCCCGCCGCTTACCTGCTCGTCTATGGCAATAAGCAGACGGCCAAGCAACCGGTATAGAAAGCGCGACGAAGGAATCATTGCTAGATGAAAATCTGGAAGATCAGCTTGGCGGTATTGGTTCTACACATTTGTGGAATTGCGCAGACGACCGCCAGTGTATCGAGCCTGCCCTCCGCGCCGACGCCACAAGCATCGACGACCCAAGCCGGGGTGCAGAACACACCGATGTCGCCGCAGTCATCCGCACAGCAGAGCGCCACCGGAGTTCCTGCGCCGCTCTCCCTGAAGGAAGCGCAAACACTAGCCTTGAAGAACAACCCGCAAATTTCGGTCGCGCGATTGAATGCGCTTGCGTCCCACCAGGTCACGCGCGAAGTGAGATCAAGCTTATGGCCGACCGCACGAGTTGATTTCACCGCAGTCGATGCGAATCCGGGTACGCGAATGACAGCGGGAGGCCTCAACAACCCCATCCTCTATCAACGGGCTGCCGCCGGCGCGATGGTAACCCAACTGCTGACCGATTTCGGCCGCACCACCAATTTGATCGCCAGCGCAAATCTCGCAGCCAAATCCCAGAACCAGAATGCGCTGGCCACTAAGGAACAGGTTCTGCTGGCAGTCGACCAGGCCTTCTACAACGCGCTGCAAACGCAGGCCGTGCTGACCGTGGCCCAGCAAACAGTGAAGGATCGCGATACCGTCTCCAATCAGGTGGGGGCGCTCTACAAGAGCAAACTGAAGTCCGAACTCGACTTCAGCTTCGCGAATGTCAATCTGGCGCAGGCGAGATTGCTCCTGCTCGATGCTCAAAATAATGTCAACGCCGCGGCCGCTTCCCTGTCCGCGGTGCTGGGTTTCCAGAATCTGCAGAACTTTCAGCTGACCGAGGATACCAGCGCCATCGCCGCTCCTTCCGACAACGTAGACGATCTCATCGCCACCGCCTTCACCATGCGGCCTGAGATTCTTGCGCTGGAGTTTCAGTCGGAATCCGCGGAGAGATTTCGCAGGGCGGAACGCGATCTGCTTCTGCCCAACATTCAAGCGCTGGGCGCCATTGGAGACACTCCGGTGAGAAACCCCATTATTTCAAGTTGGTATGGCGCCGTCGGTGTCAATGTCGACATTCCTGTCTTCAACGGATTCCTCTACAACGCGCGCGCCAAAGAAGCATCTCTGCGGGCGCAAGTGGCGCAGGAAAACCTGCGCGATACCCGCGACCGTATCTCGCGCGATGTGCGTACCAGTTGGCTGAATGCCAAGACCGCGTATGAACGGTTGGCAGTCACACAGCAACTGGTTGAGCAATCCAATTTGGCGCTCAGTCTCGCGCAGTCCCGCTACCACCTTGGGCTGGGATCGATCGTCGAACTCAGCCAGGCCCAACTGCAGCAGACTCAGGCGCAGATCGGCAACGTCGCAGCCGGATACGACTACCGCCTCGCGCTGGCCATCTTGCAATATCAAACCACCGGCATATAGCCAAGAGCTGATTTTCATCTAGTAAGGAATCGGATTCGAGAGCCGGGCGTCAATTCTGCAGAGGTAGTAAGCAAGAAATTCAAAGTTCTGATGAAATGCCTTCGGCGGAACGTTGTTCTTGAACGCGGAATATACCAGTATCGCCGGGAGTTGGTCTGCGTCGGACAGAAGAGTATTCTCCGCCGCCGTCACAGGTAATCTCGTCACTGGCATCGGAATCTTTTCGATCTGGGCCGCTGCCGCAGCCTCCGACTCTAGACTTTTTTTTATTGCCATGCGTTGCCGGCCCTTCGCGGTCATCGGAAACTCCTGAAGTGCGTAGAACCAGGGATCGCCGAGCCCGAGAGTGTCCAACACGACAAATACTTTCGGCGACGGGCGGCGCTTCTTGCGCAAACTTTCAAGGAATGCATCCTGCCCAGCCCTCCCGGAGAGTTCAACGAAGACAAATGTATGTTGCCGGAGTTCGGCTCTCAGCGCGTTGTAGAGCAGCGCCAGCATCACTGCATCGTTCCATCCCCGCTCTAATCCATACAATCTGTCACGACGCTCGTATCGGGCAGCTACCACGATCTGCTCGGCATCTTTGCCGGGTAACGTGCAAATGAGATTCTTTCCGTGTTTGAGGACAACTTGTTCTTCCATCGCCGTTGCTGTGCAGTGCAGGTCGGAGAAATATTCGCGCAAACGAGCGTAGCGGACTTTGTTGTCATTGGGAGCCGAGAACAACATTGCGTCTACTTTTTCTGGCAGCAACTCCCAGAACGCGGGTGAGGAAGTTTGCGCGACCCCGATGCCACGGAAAAGAATGAGAACCGTTAGCACACAGACGAAACACCAAAGCCCGGCAATCAAATGGGTCTGCTTCAAAACCGCACCATTGTAGCCCGTCAGGTGTGCGAAACGAAGGTGCCCCATCCTCGTCCTCCGCCTTTTGGAGGAACAGGGTAGGAGCTCTGACCTTGGCGGCGCGGGTCAACTTCGCTTCACTCCAAAAATCCCCCCCCCACCCTGTCGCAGAGTAACGAGGCACGGATGTGGCAGCCTCGCATTCATTTCACCTCATCCCGAGAGTTCTGGACGCAGTGATGAGTTTCATGCGCCTGCTAGAATGTTGATTGGGCGGAGGCCATGATGTCATTCGAACGCCTTCTCATGCACCGTCTTCGTCAATCCGTCAAAATATTCGCCGCAATCCTAGGACTGACCCTTCAGTTCGGCGCACAGACCGGTAACTCCGGAACAACTGCGCCAGCCGCGGCCGTCCAGTCTCCCACTCCCGTAATCAAGGCCACGACGCGGCTAGTCTCCGTGGAAATCGTCGCTCGCGATCGCCAGGGGCACCCTGTGCCCGGCCTCACCGCCAAAGACTTTCGGGTCTTCGAGCAAGTTCAGCCGAAGAAAGATCAGCGCCCGCAAACGATCTCAGTCTTCCAGGCTATCCATTGGGCGCAGTTGAGGGCCGCCAGCCAGGCTCCCCCTCCGCTACCGGCCGGGGTCTTCAGCAATCTGGTGAACCCGAAGCAAGCTCAAGTGCCGCCGACGGTTTTACTGTTCGACGCGATCAACACCGACCTCGACGCTCAGATGCAAGTGCACCAGCAGATGATGAAAATGCTGGGCGCACTTCCAGCGGATGTCCCGGTCGCTGTTTTTCTCATGAGTGACCGGCTGCACCTGCTGCAAAGCTTCACCACCGACCCGAACCTAGTGCGCGAGGCTGCCGCCAAGACGTTGGTTGTGGGCCAAGTCCACCCAGATCAGGATCCGATGGACGATCCCAACTCGCTCTCCGCCGCCCTGGAAGGCACTCCCAACCTGCCTGCAGGCTTATTGGCAAGCCTGGAAGGCATGGAGCAAGGTGCGTTTTCGTACGCCGTCAGCGTGCGCATGCGGAGAACGCTCGACTCTCTACGTGGCATCGCTCGCTACTTGGACGGATATCCAGGACGTAAAAACATTCTTTGGATCTCAACCTCGTTTCCCTTGCTTTTCTCGCCGGCCGATCAGAGTACGAGCGGTGGCAGTTTTACCGATATGCGGGCCTTCCAGGGTGATATGGAAGAAGTGGGTACCACTTTGATGGACGGAAAGATCGCCATCTACCCCGTGGATGCCGGGGGAGTAAGAACGCAGGGAATGTTTGAGGCGTCGGTCCCCAAGTTAAGACAACCAGCGTCCGGCGCGAACATGGGCGCCGCCATCCAGCGCGAAGACAATCTTCGCCAGGGTGCACAGCAGGTCATGAGAGACCTGGCCGACGAGACCGGAGGCCGCGCCTGCCTGGGCGATAATGACTTCGCCGACTGCATTAAGAAGGCCGTGGACGACTCTAATTCCTACTATGAACTTGGTTACTATCCCGATGCCGGAGCTTTTCGCGGAGAATATCATCGCATCGTGGTCAAGACCGCGCGCCCTGGCGTTCGCTTGTCTTATCGGGAGGGATACTACGCACGGCCCGCGGAGACTGCGGAGATTGGCTCCGCTCCGGGCGCGCAGCAGGGCGATCCGGTTCTGAACCGGGCAGCTTGTGAAGATCCACTGACGTCCACGGCGATTCTGCTCATGGTCCGCCCGATTCCCCCAGATCAGCCCGGCGCGGCAAAATATTTTCTCGCCGTCGACCCCCGCATGCTGACTTTCACTCCGGACGACGCGGGAAATCACGAACTGGCAGTCAGCGTTGCGGCCTGCACTTTCGACAAAACGGGACAACCCTTGCAATACCTGCAGAAGAATTCTGCCGCGAAGTTGAACGAGCAGCAATACGCCACTGCTTCCCACGGAGTTACGCAGACATTCCAGTTCGCTCCCAAGCCTGGAATCGCGCGTGTGCGCCTCTTGGTTCGCGATTCGGCCAGCGGTCGCATCGGATCGGTTGACGTTCCCTACACGGAAGCAAACAATCCAGCGGCGGCGGTTCCTGAAACCGCTGCACCGGCTAAACCCTGATTCTTAGTATTGCGCTGTAACCACCGCGTCTTCGGGATAGCCCGGCATCCCGAACTCGGGAACGTCGAGGCCCTCTTCCTCTACCTCCGGCGCTACTCGCATGCTCTTCACTTTGTTGACGCACCAGAAGATAAGGAACGTCGCACCGAACGCCCAGAGTGCGTAAAGCGTTGCGCCTCCCAGTTGGACGAAAAACTGACGTACATCGCCGTGGATCAAGCCCGTCACTCCCTGTCCAGCATGTCCTAAGTAAGAAGTGGCTCCCACGCCATTCCATCCGGTTCCATAGGCGCCGTCGGCGAAGATGCCCACGGAAACAGCGCCCAGCCATCCGCAATAACCGTGCACCGAAATCGCTCCGCAGGGATCATCAACCTTGAGCACGCGTTCGTTGAAGAGCACGCCGCCGCACACCAGAAGCCCCGCCAGCGTTCCGATAACGATCGAGGAAGTTGGAGAAACGAACGCACACGGAGCTGTAATCGCGACCAGGCCCGCCAGCATCCCATTGCAGGCCATCGTGATATCGGGCTTGCCGAACGCGAAGTACCATACCAGCATCGCTGCGGCTGAACCCGCAACTGCGGCAAGATTCGTATTCACGGCAACAACGGCGATTCGTAGATCGGTCGCGCCCAGAGTCGATCCCGGATTGAATCCCATCCATCCGAAGAGAAGGAGGAAAGTTCCGGTCACCACATACACGATATTGTGAGCGGGGAAAACGCGAATTTTCCCCCCGGGACCATACTTGCCCAGCCGCGGGCCGAGAATAATCGCAAGAGCCATGGCGGCGAAACCGCCAACCGAATGTACGACTGAAGATCCGGCAAAATCGACATAACCGTGGCCGAGATGCAGCGTGGTGCCGATTTGCGACAACCAACCGCCGCCCCACGTCCAGCACCCGGAGATCGGGTAAAGGATCGCGCCGATGAAAAGTTCACACAGCAGAAACGCCCAGAAGGTGATTCGCTCGCAGATTGCGCCGACAATGATGTAACCGGCCGTCTCCATGAAAACAACTTCGAAGAGCGTGAAGACGTTGCTGCCGCTGTCGTAAGCGGGACCGGTCAGAAAAAATCCTTTGCCACCGACGAATCCCCACTGACCGCTCCCGATCAGAAAGTGATTGAGCGTGGGAACGCCGCCTATATTTGTGGGCGCCGCATTGATGGCGACCGCTCCAAACTGGAACGCATAGCCGACCGCGTAATATGCGAGGAAGGCAAATACGTAGGCCGCAAAGTTGAGCATCATCAGGTGAGCGGCATTTTTCTTTCGCACAAGGCCGCAGGTGAGCAACGCAAAACCCGCCTGCATGAATAAAACGAGATAGCCGGTGTTCAAAGTCCAGGCAAAGTTGGTTGCGATGCGAACGTGTCCTACACTGTCGGCAAGTTTTACCGCGAGCGGCTCCTTCGCAACTTGAGCTTGATATTCGTCGTAGGCTTTCTTTTGCGCGGCATAGTCCGGCGCAGTCTTGTCGGTCGGTTCGGTAACGACAAACGGGTTGCCGGCAGCATCCACCGCGGCAGACTTGTCGCCAGTCGCAACCCCGGACGGATCCGGTTTCGGTCCATCGTCGGCCAGGCAAGCGGCGGACAGAAACGCACACAATCCCACGGCGAGAAGGAGTTTCAGGCCATCCCGGCACACTCTTCCCAAGGTGAACGAGAGGCGCAGTCGGTGCCTCTCATCTCGCTTCGTCATAAGTTGTGGCTCCCCTTTTCTTTGTTGGCTGACAGGCCTTCAGAAGGACTGCGTACGCGCAGCCGCGCTCGCCCTGCGTGTTTCATCGGTGGGCAGAAAGTAAATGCACGCCGAAATTGAGTCCAATACATATTTCTTATCGGAATCATCAGAAAAAATCGTACCCGTCCTCGGACGCAACAGCGGCAGGTCGCGTCTCTCAAGCAGAAGCGCTGGTGGCTGCGGCGTGTAAAAGCGAATGGTGCGAGTCCAAAGGATTGGACTCGCACCATAAGTGATTCGACGGTTACGTGTTGAACAAAGCCCCAGCGCAAAACGCGCCGTAGATTCTTTTACTTGTGGGGGCGCTCTTCAGCTTTGGGAGCTTCCTTGGCGGGACGTGGCGCAGGCTGAGCATGAGCTGCAGTCTCGGCGCGCGGCGCGCTCGGTGCGCGATGCTCGGCCTCAGGCTTGGGTGCAGCCGGCTGTCGAGGTGGCTGAGCATGAGCAGTGGCTGTAGGATGGCGAGACGGCTGTTCGCGAGCCGCGCTCGGTTTATTGGAGTCATTCGCCCGAGTCGCGTTTGTCGGTGCCTTGTTCGGCCGGGTCGAAGCTGATTTATTTTCAACCGCACGGTTCTCGTTCGTGCGGGTGGTGGGGGCTTTATTCTCAGCTTCCTTATTTTCGTTTGCGCGAGTTGAAGCCGCTTTACTCTCAGCCGCCCGGTTGTCGTTTGTGCGAGCTGTGGCCGCTTTGTTCTCGGCTGTTTTCTTCTCAGCTGTCTTACTTTCGTTTGTGCGACCTGTCGCGGCTTTATTCTCAGCCGACCGGTTCTCAGTTGTACGGGTTGTGGCCGCCTTATTCTCGGCTGCCCGATTCTCGCTGGTTCGGTTTGAACCGGCTTTGTTCTCAGCTGCTTTGGTCTCTGCCGCCTTATTTTCAGCGGCCTTGTAAGGTGCTCCGGCGCTCTTGGCGGGAACCACCCCGTGCCCGGAGAACTCTCCCGGCTTCGCGGTAGCGGCGATCGCCGGCCGGCCGTGGTTCACCGACGCGAGCAGCGCGTGGTTGGAACTGGCTGCGTGTACATGTTCGGTTTGTTGTGCCGTGGCCTCACGGTGTTGCTCATGGATTGCTTTTTCTTCCTGCGCGTTCGGACGCCTTGCAATTCCACCGCGTCCGCCGTTGTAACTCACACGGTTGATCGTGGTGTTGTTGATTACGGTCTTGTTGTAAACATTGCGCGTGTTGGTGAAGTGCATGTTATTCACCGAGCGGTTGTAATTGAAAGCCCCGTTTCTCCAATATCCACCTTGATAACCGAGGCCGCCATAGCCGTATCCGTAGTTGACGCCGCCATAGAAACCGACCTCAGCGCCCCAGTAGCCGCCATTCCAGGCAAATGCGTTGCCACTCCAGCCCCAGTAGCCGGGAGTCCATAGCAAACCCTGTTCCGGAGGCATCACCCACGTACCCGGCACCCAGAAGTAGCCTTCATCACCATTCGCCCAATAACCCGGTGTCCACAAATAGCCTTCCGCGGGAGCCATGGGCTGAACGTACACGGGCAGCGCCGGCGGTGCGATCGTAATTGCCACACCGAACTGCGCGAGGGAAGCGGCCGGGAGGGCCAAGATCAAAAGTGCCAGCGACAAAAAACGGGAAATGCGCATTTTAATCACCTTTGCCGGATCATCCTTCGATTGCCCGTTTCAACCTTGCTGCTGCGGGCTGCGTGGATTGAATGGCGATGGGTCAGATGTAAGGATTCCACGGATGCGCCGCCGAGTCTGAGCACTACGGCTCACTTTTTCGGCGATCTGGCAATTCGATCTTCCCTGAATCTTCGCGGAAACCTGAGTGTCGGCCGTCACTGCGTCTTTGGGGTGGTCGGCTTCGAAACCGGGACTGGCTGTGCTGAAGTCGTCTCAGACGAGGCGCCGGGCTGGGCTTGCTTATTGGGCGGAATCTCGGTTCCCGGCGGATAAATCAAAATCTGCACAGTCCCCCAGCCGGAATCCGAACCCACACCGGTCTGCTTTCCCATTCCCAGAGTCTTGACCTGACTATCGTCGAAGCCAAAGTTCTCGACCAGATATTCGCGCACAACCATGGCCCGGGCCTCGGTGAGCACAAGATCTTTCTGGGAGTCACCCTGCGCTCCCGCCGACGCCACAATCACTGCGAAGCCGAACTGGTTGTTCGCCAGGAACTCGCCACCAGCCTTTAGAGATTTCTGATTCTTGAGTTTCGCGGAATCCTGTTTGTCGAAAAGCTCCTTCGCCGGATAAGTAAAATTCTTGACCGGCTGGCCTTCCGGTAGCCGCTCAATCTCATCTTTCGCGAGCTCGGCGGAATCTTCGTAGCCGCGATTCTTGAAATACCCGCGCACGAAGAAGCTGTGCTTCAGCGCTTCCATATTTTCCGTGAAGTCGGTCGTACCAGCCTGCGCCTGGAGTACGGTTTCATGCATGGCGGCAGTGGTCTGCGCGAGATTGCTGTACAGCTGTTTGTCGTTCACCAGCGCTCCCACAGTTCCCTCGCCACGATTGATTTTCGCGCTGATCGCATCCAGATTCGCCGTCGCTCGGGTCGCATTCTGAATCGCAAGTTGGCTCGTATCCAGAAGTCCGCTCGTCTTTTGCAGCAGGTCCGCCATTTCCAGCGGAGGTTGGCTCGCGATCAAGTCTCCATCCAGCACATTTGCGGAGTTGGCCGATCCAAATGAGATCGCCAGATATTGATTCCCCAGCAGCCCTTCAGTCTCGATCGTAACCACGGAATCCTGCTTGATGATCTCGTGAGTTGACTTGTCGAGATCCATGACGACCGTGACTTTTTCCCCCGGCTTGTGCGGCAGCACGATCTGACGCACGGTGCCCGTATGAACTCCGCCGACCCGCACATCGCCACCCGCATCCAGGCCTTCGACGTTGTCGAACTGCGTCCTCAACCGATAGGTCGAGCTGAACAGATACTGCTTGCTGCCGATGATGAACACGCCAGCCACCAGGATCGCCAGTGTCGCAATGATGAAAGCTCCTAGCCGCGCCGCTCTCGACATAGATCCTCCTACGAATGCTTTAAGAATTCCCTGACAAACTCGATTTCGCTTTTCTGCAGGTCTTCGAAAGTTCCGTCGATCACCACATTTCCCTCATTGAGCAGCGCCAACCGGTTCGCGATGGTCTTCGCGCTGTGCAAGTCGTGCGTCACCACGACGGATGCCATGTGATGTTCCTCCTGCAGCCTGAGAACAAGGTCATCGATCTCGCCGGAACTGATGGGATCCAGACCTGCCGTGGGTTCGTCCAACAGCAGAATGTCCGGTTCCAATGCCAGCGCCCGCGCCAGCCCGACTCGTTTCTGCATCCCACCCGAAATATCGGAGGGCATTTTCGCCAGGTCGTTCTCCATGCCCACTTCCGCCAGCAGCGACTGGACCCGCTCGTGCCGCTCGGATTCCGTCATCTCCCGCTTGTGATGTTCCAGCGGAAAAGCCACGTTCTGCTCGACGGTCATCGAGTCGTAGAGCGCGGCGTGCTGAAACAGAAATCCCATCTTCTTCCGGATTTCTCCCATCTGGTCAAGAGCCAGTCCGGCGATGTCCTCGCCATGAATCCGAACCGATCCTGAGTCCGGCTGCTCGAGTCCGATGATGATCCTCAGCATGACGCTCTTCCCGGTCCCGCTGCGCCCCAGCACCCCCAACGTTTCGCCGCGAGCCACCGTAAGGCTGACGCCATTCAGGACTTTCTGATTCCCGAACGACTTGTGCAGATCCTTGACGGCGAGCGCAGGCGCGCTGCCATCTTCCTCGGCTTTTCCTTGCGCCGTCACCGTTCGAGCTCCAACTTGTTCAATCGTGTCCATGTTTTTCTCTGCTATGTCGGCGATCGGGCTCACGGGAAAAATATGAGAATGAGTTTCACCAGCACTACGTCGGCCAGAATCACGAACAGCGACGACAGCACGACCGAACTGGTGGCCGCGCGTCCCACACCCGCTGCGCCTCCCTGTGTCCGCATTCCCTGAAAACACGCGATCAGTCCAATGATCAGGCCAAAAACGGCCGTCTTGAAGGTCGGCGGCAGAAAGTCATTGAAGTCAGCGCCCTTAAAACCACTCGTGATGAACTGGTGTAATGACAGCGGCTCCGCCATTGCCTGTGCCGCCCATCCCGTCAGCAGACCGCAGGCATCGGCAGCGAGGGTGAGCAAGGGCAGCATCAGAATGCACGCCAAGATGCGGGTCCCGGCCAGCAGCCGGTAGGGATTCACCGCCGATGCTTCGATAGCATCGATCTGCTCGGTCACTTTCATCGACGCCAGCTCCGCGCCGATGCCCGCGCCCACGCGGCCGCTGACGACCAGGCCCGTGATGATCGGACCCATTTCGTGGATGACGGAAAATACGATAGCGGCGGGGAGCAGAGATTTAGCCCCGAAGCGAGTCAGGCTGTAGCGGGCCTCCAGGGAGAGCACAATGCCGGTCGCTGCGCCGGCCAAAGCGACCAGGGGCAGCGACTTGGATCCAATCTCGTCGAGTTGCCGGAAGAATTCGCGGAACTCAAACGGCGGTGTTACCGCGGCCCGTACAACGCGCCAGAAAAATATCCCCAGATCCCCGAACCATTCCAGGAACTGATGGAACGGATGAAACTCATCGAGCGGGCCTGCGGAAGCGCTCCCTGCAGCGGGCTGGCCGGGAGTCCGGAACCCCGGCGGTGGAGCGTCCATGGCCGCAGCCGCCTTGAATCCTTGATCGATCACGGATTTGACCCTGGAGCCGGAGCGGCGTGAGCACTATCGAGGTGAATGCGGTGGAGCAGAGAATGAGGCCCGCTATACAAGAATTCCAAACCGATGTTTCCCCCCAGAGATGCCAGCAAGTTGTAGTTGCCCATGCGAAATGCATCCATGGCGCCGAAGCGATCGGGATACCACGCATAGACGGCGGTCATGGTACCTGCATAAGGAGAAACCAGAGCTGAGAAAGAGAAGACGCTGTGGCCGTCCTCGCCGCTGCGTGCGATAAACGTAGAGATCATCGCGTGCTTCAGGCGCGGTAACACTCCTTTGCATTCGCAGCGGTAGTACAACGTGTCCTCGCGAAGCGCCTCGGCCAGCGCATAGCGGGTAGTGCCTGTAATCGCGGCAATACCGAAGTTCGAGCCAAACCGCCTGCCATAGCCCGCGGCGCCCTGTTTCCATTCCGGAGGAGTGTCGTAGGCCTGGTTAATGCCGCCCACGAACGCCGCACCGACAATTGGATACGGGCCGAACGAATCAAAGAGGTAGTTGCGCAGCCGGGTTGAGCGTGTCGGGCGCACATAAACCAGATCCGACACTGTCACCGGCACTGTCGACGTCGTGCTCGCGGCGGAACTGGAGGAATCGGGTGAATCGGCGACTGCTTGGGACTCTGCTAGCGAAGCCAACGCCGCTACGCTGAAGATGAGCAAGAATGAGAGCATGATTCGGCGCATCGTCATTTCCAGATTCTCCTCGGTCAACCGTTTGCGCGCCAAGAAATTCCCATCGATCACACTGTCAGCGGACAAATTCCGTGATTGCATTGGCAGGCGATCTCGACGTCATTCCGTCCTGCTTGCCTGCACGCGTTGCCACAAAACCTGTCGCCCGGTTGCGCCGTACACTTACACGGAAGATGCGCACACTTACTCTGCTGGTTTGTTGCCGTATCTGCTGCCATGGTTGTTCTCCTTTTCCCGTTCTTGGTTTTCCCGTTCTTCATTCGCAAGCGCTGCGACAGGATGAATCGTGTGAATAACCAGTATCGAGCTTGAGAATGCGGAAAACTGATCAGAATTGACCTCATCGCCAATCTGGCCTAGAGCGAAAGAGCGTCGGTCGCAGAGTGTCGAAGGAAAGAATCCGCTAATGTTTCACGGAGCGGAGCTCTGAGTTCGGAAAGGTCAAAGGCGGCCTTCCAAGCAAAAGACATTTCTTTCGTATTTTGGTTATAGCGGATGTGGAGCGGGATCTGAGGAGCGAAAGCGCTCAAGAAACTCCATTGCTCCTAAGGCTTGAACGATTGGTGCCGGGAGGCGGAGTCGAACAAATAAACTAAGAACTCATGTAAAACTGTGCAAGTAGATGTGTCAGTATTTGGGTATTTTCCACACCTTATCCCGCTCAGAAACCCCGCGAATAGAGAACACATGGCGCCCCGGCCGTGTGTATGTCATATGATGTTGCGGCAAAGGAGCAGCATTCGTCCCAATTTATGTTCACGCGAATCATAGCTTGTCTTCTCTTGACCCTGATCTCGGCCCAAGGCTTGTCCGGCGCCGATTTTGCCCTGAAGGTGAACGACAAGAATTACCTCGATACTCAAGGTTTCAGCGTTTTTCTTTACGACAGTACCTACCATCCGGTTTTTGTGGACCAAAAGAATACGGCCATGGAGATGATTCTCCAAGGCCAGCGCATCGCCACCAACGGCGACGTGCGCCTGATGCCAACGCCGGAGCAGTGGGATTTGGTTGCAACTCTCAAAGATCGCCATGCCGACAAGGCGAACAACCGACTCAGCGCAGACCTCGCGTTCCCGAATTTTGACTTCAGTTACACACTCGAAGTGGCAGCGGAACCAGGCGGCGTGAAGGTCAGCATCAATCTCGACAATCCTCTACCCCAGAAACTGGCTGGGCGGGCCGGCTTCAACCTGGAGTTCCTCCCCTCGATCTACATGGGCAAGGCTTACCTGGTGGACGGAACCAGAGCCGGCATCTTCCCGCGTACGCCGAACGATCCGATGACGAAGGTTTTGCCCCTGCCGGGTGAACCGAAAAAGGCGTACTACCTCGAGGACTGGGATAAAGCTAAGGGATACACGCAGCCCCTGCCATTCGCCGAGGGTAAGAGCATCACCCTGGGGGTCGACGACGCGCTGGCCCGGGTGAACGTTCTTTCGGATACGGCTGACCTCATGCTGTTCGATGGACGCGACCGCGCGCCGAATGGCTGGTTCGTATTGCGTTCTCTGATCCCTTCGGACAAGACCACCGGCGCCATCGTCTGGCACATCAGGCCGGACGTGATTCCGAACTGGACGCGGCCGCCGGTGATCGCACACAGCCAGGTCGGTTATGCGCCGGGCTTCTCAAAGGTGGCGGTGCTTGAACTCGACCCCAAGTACAACGCCCCGAAGACGGCCAGAGTGCTGCACCTGTTGGAGGACGGATCTTACAAGCAGGTGTTCGAGGGACCGATCACGCCTTCAACCCCGTGGCTGCGCTACGTCTATTCAAAATTTGATTTCACCCCGGTCAAGAACCCCGGTCTTTATGTGATCGAGTACGCAGACCAGCGCACGGCGACCTTTCCCATCTCATGGGATGCTTACGCGAACATCTGGCAGGACAGCCTCGACCATCACCTCGCGGCGCAGATGGATCATGTTTCCGTTCGCGAAGGCTACCGCATGTGGCACGGTGCTTCGCACCTGGATGATGGCCGCATGGCGCCGGTAGTTGGAGAGCAATTCGACAATTGGAACCAAGCAACCGCAACCGAGGGAAAGTACAAAGGCGGCGATCACATCCCTGGGATGAACGTGGGCGGCTGGTATGACGCCGGTGACTTCGACATCGAGGAGCCTGCGCAACTAAGCGTGATTCAGAGCCTGGCTCTGGCGTATCGCGAATTCAATCTCAAGTACGACGAGCTTACAGTGGATGAAACGGCCCGTGAGGTCGAGATGCATCGTCCCGATGGCGTGCCGGATACGGTGCAGCAAGTCAAGCACGGCGCACTGCTCATCCTGGCGCAGTTCCACAATATCGGCCACGCCATCCGTGGCACTCACGAGCCAGATTTACGCCAGTACACACAGGTGGGCGACGGGGCGTCGAAAACTGACGGCCGCATTTACGACCCGAAGCTCGGTCCGAACGAGACGAAGGGAGACTACTCCGGCAAGCCGGACGATCGCTGGATCTTCACTACGAACAATCCGTTTTTCCAGTGGAACGCCATCGCGGCGCTGGCTGCAGCAGCGGATACGCTGAAAGGCTGGGACGACGCATTAGCGAAAGACTGCCTTGAGACCGCACTCAAAGCATGGAAGGACACGTCGGCGAATCCAACACTGTATCCGACATCCAGCGGGCCAGACCGAGAGACTCCCGCAAACGGTGTGCTGGCGGCCTCTCAGGGTGTTGTCTCTGGCGAACAGGGCGCTCGTAAACCAAAGAGCATCTCGGGTACTGCGACCAACTCTGCATCGGCAGTTCCACCGACCGGCTTCGGCCGCGGCCGATCCTTTGTCGGCATGGACTGGTCCGCGGCTCTGGAACTAACAATCGCGACAAATGGTGCCGAACCCTACAAGTCCCGTCTGCAGGAATTGTTCCCTCAAATGATCACGCCGGAGCAGATGGACGTCCGAGGTTGGACAGCAGTCCGGGCATTGCCTTATCTGGATGCGAGCACGAAAGATCAAATGCGCGAAGCGGTGAAGACATACATCGCGGGTTTAGACAAGCGGCTGGACGAGACCCCGTTCGGCGTGCCCCCGAGCCTCGGCACCTGGGGCGGATCGGGTGCCGTGATTGACATGGCGATCCGAATGTATTTCCTGCACAAGGCGTTTCCGGATCTCGTGAGCCCGGAATACACGCTGCGCGCTGTCAACTACATTCTCGGCACACACCCGGTATCTAGCACTTCGTATGTAGCAGGAGTCGGTACGGTCTCGAAGACGAAGACGTACAGCAACAATCGCGCCGACAATGCTTACATCCCGGGTGCCGTGATTCCTGGATACATCATCATCAAGCCCGATTTTCCGGAGTGCATCGATGACTTCGGATTTCTGTGGTTCGAGGATGAAGCCGTCGTGGCCGGATCGGCAAGCTGGGTCGTGGCCGGAAACGCCGCGGACGCAATCATTAAGGAATCGAAGTAGGCCCAGTACTAAAGGCGCTGGAACAGGAATAGTGTTGCTCCATGCGGCTTAAGAGGTGAAGCTTCGGTCTCCTGGTCTTCTCGGCAAGCTTCAGGACCATATCTACTTGCGAGCGGGCGGTTGCCGCTCTGCTCATAAGGCAACCGGGTGCGAGGGCCGTTGAATGTCGAAGTACGAGGTTAACCTTCATCGAACATACCTGCCGTCCATTTCCGTGGCGGGTCGGTTCCAGAGAATCGAGCAGAGCTGAAAATGACAAGCGGGCGATCTCGGTCAATGGGAATCTTGAAGTCAAAGGACAAATCATTCTGCCGGAATAGTTTTTAAGTTAAGACATTGAGGCGATATGCATTCCAAATGCTTAAGAAAAATGCTTTTGGTGTTCGTCTCTGTTGGTTATGCCTGGGCGCAAGAGCCGAACTCCTGCGCGAATCTGACCAACTTCAAAGCCGAGAATGTTGAAATCACGAAAGCGGCCGTCATTGCTGCCGGAACCACCGAGGCCATTCCCTGGAATCAGACTCGCACCGCACCTCTGCCTGCATATTGCCGAGTCGAAGGTGTAATGAACCGACGCACTGGAATTGATGGAGAAGAGTTTGGAATCACCTTCGCGTTGGCCATGCCCGACCGATGGAACGGCGATTTTCTCATGCAAGGCGGAGCCGGCAGCAACGGAATCGTGATGTCGCCGCTGGGCTTGAATGCCGCTGGAGATACGCCTGCTCTCATACGCGGCTTCGCCGTGGTAAGCACGGATTCGGGTCACCAAAGCCGCCATCCGGGATTTGATTTTGGTTTCGTGCGCGATGAGCAGGCTTATCTCGATTTTGCCTACCTCGCGAATGCCGAAGTCGCTGCATTAGACAAACAGCTGATCGCCCAACACTACGGCAAACCGGCCGCTTTTTCGTATTTTTCTGGATGCTCCACCGGCGGGCGTGAAGGCATGATTCTTTCGCAGCGTTATCCAACGGTTTTCAATGGCATCATCTCCGGCGACCCCGCGATGCGCACTGGATTTTCCAATCTCGCGATCGGCCGATGGATTCCCATCGCCTTCAATCAAATTGCCCCGAAAGACGCAAACGGAAAACCAATCATCGAGCAGTCGATTACTGACAATGACCGCAAGTTGATCAAAGATGCCCTCATCAAAGCATGTGACGCAAAGGACGGTATCGCAGACGGCTTGATCTCCGATCCTCTCAGGTGCGACTTCGACCTTGAGAATTTGGCGTGCAAAGGCGAAACGAATAACTCCTGCTTGGCTCCGGAAAAAGCGGCCGCCATCAAGAAGGCCCTGGGAGGACCGAAGACGTCGAGTGGAACCCAAGTCTATGCCGGCTTCCTTTACGACACAGGCATCACAAACGGGCCGCCGTTCCGAGGATTGCTTTCACCCGGACCCGGCGTTTTCGGGCCCGCCACAACCGACATGTCAATGGATGTTGATAAAGAAGCTCTGTCGGCCAGCCAACCGCTCGTGGATTCGATGTCCACGAATTTGACAACCTTCTCCGCGCACGGAGGGAAATTGATTTTCTACCACGGCGATAGCGATCCGTGGTTCTCGCCCCTCGATACGTTCGATTACTACAAGAATATGGCGGCTGCAAACGGGAGCCTCGACGCCGTGTCGAAGTGGAGTCAGTTCTATTTCGTTCCCGGGATGAGCCATTGTGGGGGAGGGCAGGCGCTGGATCAGTTTGATCTCCTGGGCGCAATGGTCAGCTGGGTCGAGAAGGGAACAACGCCTACGTCAGTCGTCGCTACTGGCAAGGCCTTTCCGGGGCGCAGCCGGCCGCTGTGTCCTTATCCGAAACATGCTCACTACAAGGGACAAGGAAACACGGAAGACGCGGCCAACTTCGAGTGCCGTTAAATTATCAATATCTTTTCAAAGGACATCATTTCTATGCGATTGCCTCTTGCCCTCTTCATGCTGATCTTTTCCGCTATCACGGTACCGACGATCGCTGCCCAGAAAGTCGAATTGTCCATTGACGCATCCAAAACTGGCGCCAAGATCGACCGTAACATTTTCGGGCAGTTCGCCGAGCATCTTGGACACGGCATTTACGAAGGCATTTGGGTCGGGGCCGATTCCAAGATCCCGAACACTCGTGGCATTCGCAACGATGTTGTGGGCGCCCTAAAAGCGATCAAGGTTCCAAACGTTCGTTGGCCTGGTGGCTGCTTCGCCGATGAGTATCACTGGCGTAAAGGCATCGGCCCTCAGCGATCAGTAACTCTCAACCCCAACTGGGGCGGAGTGACTGAGGCAAACACGTTTGGTACGCATGAGTTCATGGACTTCATCGATCAGATCGGAGCGGACGCGTATGTCTCGGTCAATGTCGGTTCCGGCACTGCCCAGGAAGCGTCCGAATGGCTGGAATACATGACGGCTGCAGCACCGACGACGCTGGTAAAAGAACGTGCCGCCAACGGCCATCCAGCTCCTTACAAAGTCGCGTTGCTCGGCATCGGTAACGAAAGCTGGGACTGTGGCGGCAACATGACGCCCGACTACTACGTCAGCCAGCTGAAGATCTACAGCCGCTTCGTAAGGAACTTCAATCCCGCGCAGCAGGAGAAGCAGCAGATGCTGAAGATCGCCGTCGGTCCGGGCGGCGATGGCCCGCGATGGACCGACTGGACCGAAACCGTCATGAAGGCTTATCAGCAACACACATGGAGCTGGGACATCAACGGTCTTTCCATGCACAACTACACAGTGGTGAAGTGGCCGCCTTCGTATAAATCGGTGGGATTTGGAGAAACCGAGTACAGCCAAATCCTCAAATCCACTTTGGAGATGGAAGATCTCATCAGCAAACACTCGGCGATCATGGACAAGTATGACCCAGACAAAAAAGTCGCCCTGTTCGTCGACGAATGGGGAGGCTGGTACGCGCCGTTACCGGGCAGCAATCCGGGGTTCCTGGTCCAGCAGAACAGCCTGCGCGACGCGATTCTCGCGGCCCTCAACCTCAATATCTTCGCCCGCCATGCCGACCGCGTGCGCGGCGCTAACATCGCGCAGATGATCAATGTGCTGCAGGCGATGATCATGACAGACAAAGAGAAGATGGTCCTGACTCCAACCTATTACGTCTTCAAAATGTATGTGCCGTTCCAGGACGCAACATTTGTACCGGTGACCTTTGACGCTGGTCGGTACACACATGGAGACGTGGCCTTGCCGCGCGTGGACGCGATCGCAGCGAAAGACGTGAATGGCAAGTTGTGGCTGGAGATCACCAATCTCGATCCCAATGAACCGGTCGAAATCGAGGCAAGTCTGGCGGGTATTACTGCAAAATCGGCGAGCGGAGAAACTCTGACCGCACCGAAGGTGGACAGTGTCAACACCTTCGACGCAGCTAACACAGTCATCCCGAAGCCGATCTCAGCGAAGGTTCAGGGTGGCAAGCTAACTTTGAAACTGGAGCCTAAGTCTGTAACCGTCGTCTCACTTGAGCAGTGACCTAAACTGGATTCTGCGATTGCGACGCCAAGGCTAACGAGCGGCTGTCGCGCGCCGGCGCTATGGTTGACATTCCATGGCAACGAAGGAGAACAACATGCGGCGATTCGCAATACTGGTCCTCTTGTCTTTGAGTTTTTGTTGGGCACAGGAATCAGGCAGTTTTCAGCCCTCTACGACGAATGTCTGGGCAGCGGAGTATCCACGCGTTGACAGCGCCGGCAGAGTACAGATTCGCGTGAAAGCTCCAGATGCTACGAGAGTCCGACTCAACTTCTGGAGCGGTCCGAAACTGGACATGGAGAAACAGCAGGACGGATTCTGGACCATCACCACTCCGCCGCTTGTTCCCGGTTTCCACTATTACACGCTGATCATCGACGGTGCCGAGGTCAGCGATCCCAACACTCACGCCTTCTTCGGAGGAGGAAGACCGGCAAGTGGCGTAGAAGTTCCGGAGCCGGGCTCGACATATTATTCGGTTCAGGATGTGCCCCACGGCGCAGTTCGCGAGGTCTGGTACAACTCGAAGGTGACGGGGACGTGGCGGCACGCATTTGTCTATCTGCCTCCGAACTACGACGCGCAGACCAGTACACGCTATCCGGTTCTCTATCTGCAACATGGTGCGGGCGAGGACGAGACCGGCTGGGTGCGCCAGGGCAACGCGAATTTCATCCTCGACAACTTGATCGCAGCGAAGAATTGCAAGCCGATGATCGTAGTGATGGCCTATGGTTATGCGCACCGCGCCGGCGAGGCGCCTGTAGATCTGTTCGCAAAAGGCTTTGGGTCAGCTGAAATGTTGAAGGCGATGCAGGATATGGCAGCGGCATTCGAAGATGATGTGACGCAAGCTCTCATCCCCTACGTTGATTCCACCTTCCGCACGTTATCCGATCGCGAGCATCGTGCGATGGCAGGCCTCTCGATGGGTGGGATGCAGACCTTCCAGATCACGCTGGATCATCTCGATCTCTTCTCTTACATCGGCGGCTTCAGTGGAGCGGGCGGGATGCTCGTGCTCGGAAATCGGAAACTCGATCCCAAGAGCGACTACAACGGAGTGCTCGCTGATCCGGCAGCATTCGCCAAGAAAGTGCACCTGCTCTGGCTTGGCGTAGGAACGAATGAGCCGGAGAGAATGCGCGCTGGACTCCAAAGACTGCACGCGTCACTTCTAGAAGCAAACGTTCAACACGTTTTCTATGAATCACCTGGTACCGACCACGAGTGGCAGACCTGGCGCCGCGATCTGAAGGATTTTGCACCGAGACTCTTCTGATCCAGGACAGGTTCGAGAGTCGCGGCTCGGGGGCCTGAGAGTGCGGAAGAGGTGTGTAAGCCATGCTCACTACAGCATTTTGTAAGTAAATTTACTATTTTCAGTTGGATAGACTAAACGCTCGTTGGTTATGTATTGGCGCAAAGTCCGCGCGTCTGCTGCCCAGGTTGATTGCATGCGGAGAGCGAGCCCAAGTAGCCGCGTATTCTATAGGGTTTTTGAAATGGTGCCGGGAGGGGGAGTCGAACCCCCAAGACCCGAAGGTCGGCGGATTTTGAGTCCGCTGCGTCTGCCAGTTCCGCCATCCCGGCTGGTTGATTCTCGCGCAGAAACCGCCTGCTAAGAGAATACAAGACTAAATCCACCCGAATGGGGTTTGCAACTGACTTGGCTTCCCCCCGCCCGCGGCGGTTGCTTTGTCAATGTTCTTTTGGCATGCGGAATGGTTACTGAAGTTTCTCCAAAACAAGCCCAAATCATTGTTTCTAAACGCGTTAACTGATATCTATGAGGTTCGTGCACCACGCTGTCGTCGACGTGTGCGTGCTCGAATATACGTCCTCGTATGAACGGTTCTGGGAGCATCACGAACGTGGTTTCGCACTCTCACTCGTGGAGAGGACTGTCTTGGACGGCCAAGTTATTTATCAGCCTGGTCGTGATCGCCGGAACTGCAACTCTGGTTTACGGCGGCATCCACCAGAGCAGCAAGAATATCGCTGAGTTTATCTGTTACCTCGGCATCGCCATTCTGGCTTCCAGGCTGAAGGTAAGCCTTCCCGGCATTACGGGCACGCTGTCGGTAAATTTCCTGTTCATCCTGATCGGCGTTCTGGAGCTTAGCTTTACCGAAACGCTCATTCTGGGCGCGGTTTCGATGCTGGCGCAGTGCCTGTATCCGGAGCGTCCCAAAGCGATTCAGGTGACGTTCAATGTCTGCGCTGGCGCCATTTCGACTGCGCTGGCATATGGCGTCTATCACTATCCGCTGGCGCGGGTGCTGCTCGACAGCCGGCCGGCACTGCTCTGCATCGCAGCCACGGTCTATTTCATAGCCAACGCCGGCTCGATTGCGATGGTCATTTCGATGACCGAGCGGCGGCCGCTCACTCGCATCCTGGTCGACTGCTATTTCTGGTCGTTCCCCTATTACCTGGTCGGAGCCGGAATCGCCGGCGCAATCGGATGGCTTAACGAAAGTTTTAATTGGGAAACCTCGCTGCTTCTCGTGCCAGCCGTTTACCTGATCTACCGCTCCTACCGCCTCTATCTGGGAAAGCTGGAAGACGAGAAGCGGCACGTCGAGGAAATGGCCAACCTGCACCTGCGGACCATCGAAGCTCTCGCGCTGGCCATCGAAGCCAAAGATCACACCACGCACGAGCATCTGCAGCGGGTTCGCATCTACGCCATCGAAGTGGCCAAAGACCTGGGCGTGAAGGGTCCGGAACTCGAGGCACTGCACGCAGCTGCGCTGCTGCATGACATCGGCAAACTCGCTGTGCCCGAACATATCATCTCGAAACCGGGACGCCTCACCCCTGAAGAATTTGAGAAGATGAAGATCCACACCTTAGTCGGCGCGGAGATTCTGGAGCGCGTGCGTTTCCCTTATCCGGTGGTGCCGATTGTGCGCGCCCACCATGAAAAATGGGACGGCTCAGGCTACCCGCTCGGACTCAAGGGCGCCGAAATTCCCGTGGGCGCACGCATTCTCAGCGCGGTGGATTATCTTGACGCCCTGGCCTCGGACCGGCAGTACCGGCGCGCGCTGCCTTTGCGCGAAGTGATGCAGAAGCTGGTGGCGGAGTCCGGGAAATCATTCGATCCCAAGGTAGTCGAGATTCTGCAACGCCGCTACCAGCAACTGGAACGGCTGGCGGTAGCGAAGTCGGCGGAAGATCCGAACGCTCCGCTTTCGACCGCGATCAAAGTCGAGCGCGGTCTGGAGCCGGCTGCCGGCTTCGAGAGCGCTAAAGTGCAGGATTATGCTGGACGGGAAGCCACCTTCTTGTCCTCGATTGCGGCGGCGCGGCAAGAAGCGCAATCGCTGTTCGAGCTTAGTCAGGATCTCGGCGCTTCCCTCAGTCTGCCCGAGACCCTCTCGGTTTTCTCCGTCAAGCTCAAACCCATGGTGCCCTACGACGCTATCGCGATTTACATCATGCGCGAGGATGCCCTGGTTCCTGAATTGGTGAATGGAGACAACTACCGGCTGTTTTCTTCGCTGCGCATTCCTCTCGGGCAGGGGCTGTCAGGATGGGTGGCACAAAATCGCAAGCCGATCATCAACGGCAACCCGTCGGTCGAGCCCGGTTACCTCAACGATCCTTCGAAGTTCAGTACGCTGGCTTCCGCTCTGGCCGTGCCGCTTGAGGGCGTCTCTGGAGTGATTGGCGTCCTCGCTCTTTATCGCAGCGAACGTGATGCATTCACCTCTGACCACTTGCGCATTCTACTTGCCGTCAGCAGCAAGATGGCGCTATCAATCGAAAACGCGCTGAAGTATCAGCAGGCCGAAAGCTCCGCCACAACCGACTATCTGACAGGATTGCCCAACGCGCGTTCGCTCTTCATGCAACTCGATCGCGAACTGGCTCGCTGCAAACGCGACAACACAAGCCTGACGGTCATGGTTTCCGACATGGACGGCTTCAAGCAGGTCAACGACCGCTTCGGACACCTGGAAGGAAACCGCGTGTTGCGGCTGTTTGCCCAGGCGCTGAAAGACAGTTGCCGCGAATACGACTACGTCGCGCGCATGGGCGGAGACGAATTCGTAGTCATCGCGCCCGGACTCGCGTCTGACGGCGCTGCTAAGAAAGCCGATCAGATGCGAACTCTAGCCCGGCAAGCGGGAGTGGAAGTCTGCGGCGAACAGATTGTCTCGCTCAGCGTGGGCCGCGCCGTTTATCCCGAAGATGGCCAGGATGCCGAACATCTGCTGGCCGAATCCGACCGCCGCATGTACGTGGAGAAACAGAAGCAACTGGCCTACAAGGATCGCCGCCTGCATCCGCGGCTCAAGTGCCGCGTGACCATTGAAGTGCAGCCAGAAGCGGGCGGCGTGCCCGTATTCGCCAACCTCACCGACATCAGCATGGGAGGCTGTTATCTCGAGACCAGCGCGATTCTCTCCCCAGGCAGCAAGATCGGATTGGGATTCTCCATGGAAGACGGCACGCTGAAACATGAAGGAGTGGTCCTGCGCCTCGATCCGGGATCAGGCGTCGCAGTGCAGTTCCGCGAAGTGAACCGCGAAGGCCGCGAACGCATGTTCAAAATTCTGGAAGTCGTGCAGAAAACAACCGCGTATTACAACAACCGCTACTTCGAAGGCCTGGTCAAGCGGTGACGGCAGGCGGGTGGCCCAGGCTTTTGGCTTTGCTGGAATCAAAAACACACTGGGTGCCCCATCCTTCGCGCACTTTGCGAAGGGTGGGTACCACGGACGCATGCGGCACCGTATCTACGCCGCGTGATCTCGAAACGAAATCTTCGTCCAGCCCACGTTGACTCGCACCGGCCCAGGTCCGTCTAGAAGATAGAAACGGAAACTACTCCAAGGGCGGGTGGCCCAGGCTTTTGACTTTGCTGGAATAAAAACGCACCGGCTGCCCCATCCTTCGCGCACTTTGCGAAGGGTGGGTACCACGGACGCTTGCAGCACCGCATTTACGCCGCGTGATTTCGAAACGAAATCTTCGTCCAAACCATGGTGAGCCGCCGTGTCGGCAGCATCGTACCCGCCCTTGCCAAAAACGCAAGGACGGGGCACCCTATTCATCGACAGTGCAAACAAGAATCTATTGGTCAAAGGGCAGGCCACCCGCCTCCGCTTGGACTGAATTCTTTCGGAACTTACGGGAGAGAAGTGCAACACCTGTTTCAATCGGGTGTCCCGAATAGTCAGATTGTCATGACTTGGTAATGAAAACACGCTTAAGCGAGCAGATGATTGGGTTAACGAGACCCTTTTTCCGAGGGATCATTGTCACAGTGGGTATTATCTATAAATCGCTCTTCTGGTGGTTGGATATATTGTCACAAAGGAAAGAAAATGCGGCCCTGAAGGACGATATTGAGGCTAACCTGTGTTTTCTATATTCGAGGGGAGAGGTCGTTAAGGAGCCATGGATGAAGACGGCAGTACATCCCTTCGACTATGCCGTGGTGAAAATCATGAGCGACAACGTCTGCTTCGGCATCACACGAGGTCAGGAGCAGCTGAATGTATTGGTGTCTCCGTGTCACGACCCGCGAGATACGCACGATCTTTATATTGTCGCTGCCGCCCTTGATGGGACAGACGTGCGCAAACTAAAGCCCTACAGATATCTATCCGATCTCGCCGAATTACTGCGACCTCGCATAGATGCATTAAATGATGCATTCTCCGAAACTCAATATCCCGTATTTAGGGAGAAACTGTCTAGTATCGATCGTGAACTAGATGTACAGCGCCGACAAGCAGAATGGGAACTTAATAGAAGGATTTATCACTGAGCACGAAAGTAAGCGAACGAATGTCTCCCTTCACTGGAGACTCCCTCGCTAGGGTCGTGTTGCGCCCATTAGCCCCGGTCTTACGGAGGTGCCGCTACTTGTGGTAGCCCGCTACCCGTTCGCGTGCTCGGTCTCGCCGAGACTCGGTGATCGATGGTGCCGGATCTGACCTGCCCCCAAGTTCCGTTCACGTAAGAATACGACAACTTAGCTCGGTCCCGTCCTGGGTGTGAGCCGGGATGCTACGCCTGGAAGGCGAAGTACGGTGGGATGGATGTGAGCGAGGCGCAGGAAGCGAAGCAGTTGCGCGATGAGAACACAAAGCTGAAAAAGCTGGTGGTGGATCTGAGTCTGGACAAAGAGATGCTGAAGGCGCTGGTCGCAAAAAACGGATGGAGTCTCGTAAACCAGCGGGCGGAAGCGGACTGGCTGCGGAGCGAGTATGCAGCAAGCGAGCGCCGGGTTTGCGGGCTGATGGGGATGGCGGGGGCGAGTTATCGCTACCGGAGCCAACGCAGCGATGAGCCGCTGCGCACGCAGTTGGTGGAGTTGGCGCGAGAGAAGCCGCGCTTCGGGTATCGGCGGCTGCAGGTGCTGTTGCAGCGAAGCGGCGAACGGGTGAACCACAAGCGAGTGCACCGCGTGTATCGCGAGGCGGGACTGATGATCCGGCGAAAAAAGCGGAAACATTGTGTGCGTGAGGGAAAGCCGCTCGTGGCGCGGAGTTCGGCGAATCAGGAGTGGGGGCTGGACTTTGTGCACGATGCGGTAGAGTGCGGACGAGCGATCCGGGTGCTGAGCGTGGTGGATGCGTACACGCGGGAGTGTTTGGCGTTGGAAGTGGACACTAGGCGGGTGGCCCAGGCTTTTGACTTTGCTGGAATAAAAACGCACCGGCTGCCCCATCCTTCGCGCACTTTGCGAAGGGTGGGTACCACGCCTCCCGATCGCGCCGGAGAAATCAAAGCACGCGCCACCCGCCCTTGCTCTCGGATGGGCACAGGACGTTCCTAAACGCCTCCACGCGCAGAACACCCGGGGCGTCTTTGCTTTCTTGAGCCTAGCTGTCATGACGTAACCGTATGCCCGTTATCGTCATGACGTTATGTTCCTGCAGGAACATTGGACAGCTCCAAGCGGGCGAGCGCGTGAGGTTAATCAGGCGGGAAATTCCCATCCTTCGTCTTGCATTTTCTTGTTGGACCAGCGCTGCAGATGCTCGAATAACGCAGGTTCAATGACCACGAAGCGAATACCCACCCGGCCTTCATCCCCGATCCACATCAGGCGGGCCTTGGCTTGAAACATGACATCACTGTCGGGAAGAACGAAGCTGACGTCCAGCAGCCCGGAAAATCGCAGCGGCTCTTTCAGGCCGTCCAGGCCCATGCCGCCGGTGCTGAGATTGACGCCCTGCACGCAGGTCTCTTCTCCGCGAGCGTTCTTGACAGTGACCTGAATCCGCACACGGGCGCGAAAGAATTTCTGCTGCTCGGTGCTGATGGAGCCGAGCGAGGCGCCGCTCTCACCCACGGCAAAGTTGATTTCATATTCCTTGAGCTTGCGGCTCAACGTGCGGCGCGAGATGCCCAGTTGCTCGGCCGCCAGCGTGCGATGTCCGCCGGTACGTTCCAGCGCCTTGATGATCATTTGTTCTTCCATGCTGTCGAGATTGCTGACCGGCAATGAAGCGGTTTGGCGAAGTGCGGCGGGCTCTCCGGTGAGCGCGGCGCTGAGTTTTGAGAAATCAATCTCGTTCCCGGAAGACTCCATCGCCACCTTGGCTACCAGGTTCCGCAGCTCGCGAATATTTCCGGGCCAGGAATGCGAAAGCAGAGCGGAAATCGCCTGCGGAGTAAAGTGCTTGCCCGGCGCTTTCAAGCGCAGAAAATGTTCGGCGAGCGCAACAATGTCTTCGGGACGCTCTCGCAAGGGTGGAACACGCAGCTGAAATTGTCCCAGGCGATGGAATAAGTCCTGGCGGAAGCGTCCTTCTTTCACTGCAGCTTCAAGGTCCTGATTGGTCGCGGCGACAATTCGGACATCCACTTTGATCTTGCGGTGTCCGCCGAGGCGGTAGAAGGTCTGGCCATCGAGCACGCGCAGCAGTTTGACCTGCGTGTGGAGCTGCAACTCGCCGATTTCGTCCAGGAAGAGCGTGCCTTTGTCGGCCAATTCGAATAGTCCAGGTTTAGAGGAATCGGCACCGCTGAACGCGCCTTTTTCGTAGCCGAAGAGTTCGCTCTCGACCAGATTCTCGGGCAGCGCGGCACAGTTGATATCTACCCAGGGACGGCTGCGGCGATTGGACGATTCGTGAATTGTGCGGGCGATCAGCTCTTTGCCGGTGCCAGTTTCTCCGGTGACCAGGGCGGTCTCGGTGTGGCCCGCAACGCGATCGACCAAACCGATAAATTTGTGCATGACCGGGCTGGCCAGAATGAATTGTGTGTCATCGATTCTGCGCGCGACCACGCCGGGACCGGCCGGAGATTCGCCAACGGAATCAACCTTGGTCGCCGAAAGCGCCGGATTGACGGACTCGGGAATCGGGACAACCACGACAACTAGGGCCGTTGGCTGCGATGCAGCGTCTCGCATCAGACTGGCCGAAACCTGCACACGCAATTTATCTCCCGCGCTCGTTTGCAGGAATAAATTCGCCTGATATCCCGCCGGGCTGCCGGCCGCAGTGAGGAGGGCTTTCTGCAGCTGAGTTTGATCCTGTCGGTTCGGCCGCTCGTCTTGCGAAAAGAGCGTCGAGAAATTCCGCCTGTGCAGTTCCTGCAACGCATAGCCGCTAAGTTTCCCAAGCGCCGTATTGCATGTTGTAATCTCGCCGTCGAGATTGGCGGAGAAAACCGCCATTGCGGTCGCTGGGCCTTCTAACGCTTGGTTTTCTAACGAAGACGCGGCAGCTTCGCCCGCCCGAATCTGCGTCGGGACGAGCGGAGTTCCATGGTCCGATTTTCTGGGCGAAGTTGGCATTCGGGCGTTTGGGGATGATGTTGACACACGCGGGCAGCTTGGTCTGAGAAGCGTGTACATCTGCGCATAACCAAGGTAATGAAGCATCGCAAAATTCTTGCCTTCGCACTGGCCCCTTCAGGTTGCCAGACCGCGATGCTCCCACCCGTCGTGACGTTACCTGAGTAAGCTACTGTCAGCGCGAACCTTCCAATACGATTTCCTTAAGGCTTGGGGAAGTGGTGTGTCCACCGGGGCGAGTGCGGACGTGGTGAATCCGCGCGATAAATCCTTTTGTGTCTTCGCGGTGCATGCGCGCGCGGGGACGCCATCAGAGCAGTCTGTTTTCCCCTAGGGCAGGCTGCAGCAGTCAGGGTGTCAATGAAATCAGTGCCGGACCGATTGTCAATCCAGACCAAGGCTTTTGTCGGCATCACCGTGTCCCTTGGGATCGTGGTGCTGAGCTTTTCCTCATGGCACTGGCAGTCGCAGAATTTGACGCGGTTTGTTTGTTATCTCGCGGTCGCCATCCTCGCCTCCGGACTTAAGGTTCAACTACCCGGCATCGACGGCACAATGTCGGTAAATTTCCTGTTCATACTTCTCGGAGTGCTCGAGCTGAGCCTGCCTGAAACGATGATCATCGGCTGCACTGCGACTCTGGTGCAGAGCGTATGGCAGACGCGCAAACGACTGGATCCGGTGAAAGTGCTGTTCAACGTGGCCGGCATGATGGCCAACGCCACAGCGCTGACCTACCTCAGTTATCACTGGCTGCTGACGCGATTTGCAGCGAACAAACCGATTCTGCTGATGATTGCGGCATTGGTGTTCTTCCTGGCAAACACGCTGCCGATCTCGCTCGTCATTGCCCTGACGGAAGGCAAATCAAGCCGTAAAGTCTGGTCGGAATGCTATTTCTGGTCGTTCCCGTACTACCTCGTCGGAGCCGCTGCCGTCGGGCTTGTCGGAATCATCAACCAGTCAGCGGGATGGCAGACGTCACTGCTCGTGCTTCCGCTGATCTACTGGGTCTATCGATCATATCGGCAGTATCTGGGCCGGCTTGAGGCCGAAAAAGAACGCGTCGAAGTCGAAAAGCGCCACGTAGAAGAAATCGCGTCGCTCAACATGCGCACCATCGAAGCGCTGGCGCTGGCCATTGAAGCGAAAGATCAGACCACGCACACCCACCTTCAACGCGTGCGCATCTACGCAGTAGAAGTAGCCAAAGATATGAAGCTGCTCGACACCGAAATTGAGGCTCTTCGAGCAGCTGCTTTGTTGCATGACATCGGAAAGCTCGCTGTCCCCGAGCAAATCATCAACAAGCCGGGCAAGCTGACGCCGGAAGAGTTTGAAAAGATGAAAGTTCACCCGGTGGTTGGGGCCGAGATTCTGGAGCGGGTCGCATTCCCGTATCCGGTCGCACCGATCGTGCGCTCCCATCACGAACGCTGGGATGGATCGGGATATCCCGAAGGCTTGTCCGGTGAGCAGATTCCCATGGGGGCGCGCATTCTGGCAGCGGTCGATTGCCTGGACGCGCTGGCTTCGCACCGGCAATATCGCCAGGCGCTGCCTCTGGTCGAGGCCATGGCCCGATTGAAGGAAAAGTCGGGAACCTGGTTTGATCCTCGCGTGGTTGAAATTCTTGAGGGGCGCTATATCGAACTGGAACGTCTGGCGCAAATGAAAGAAGACACCGTTGTACCCACTGGGCTTTCGACGACTGCCCAGGTGGAGCACGGCGTCGAACCGGCGGCTGGCTTTGAGCGCTCGGAGAGTTCCAATGCATTGACCGATAACCCCGACTTCCTGTCGCTGATCGCGTCGGCGCGGCAGGAAGCGCAAACCATGTTCGAACTCAGCCAGGATTTAGGGGTGTCGCTGAGCCTCAGCGAGACGTTGTCGGTGCTCTCGATGCGACTACGCCGCATGATTCCTTACGATTCCATCGCCGTCTTCGTGAATCGCAACGGATGGCTTCTGCCGGAACTGGTAAGCGGAGAAAATTTCCGCATCTTGTCGTCGCTGAAGATTCGCGTGGGTGAGGGGCTGTGCGGCTGGGTCGCAGCGAACTGCAAGCCCATCGTGAATGGCAACCCCCAGGTGGAAGCCGGATACGTGGTCGATCCCGAGAAACACACCACACTGCAATCCGCCCTGGTGGTGCCGCTCGAAGGCTTGACCGGTGTGGTCGGCGTGCTGGCCATGTATCACGCTAACCGCGACGCCTTCACCCCCGATCACTTGCGGATATTGCTCGCCGTCGCCTCGAAGGTCGCGCTCTCGGTGGAGAATGCACTCAAATATCAGCAGGCCGAAAGCTCGGCGACCACCGATTTTCTCACCGGGCTGCCCAATGCGCGCTCGCTGTTCGTCCATCTGGCGCAGGAAGTCGCGCGCAGCCGGCGCATGAAAACTTCACTGGCCGTGATGGTGTGCGACATCGATGGATTCAAGCAGATCAACGATTCGTTCGGGCACGTCGAAGGCGACAAACTGCTGCGCGAGTTCAGTTCACGTCTGAGAGACGCGAGCCGCGGATACGACTACGTGGCCCGCATGGGCGGAGACGAATTCGTGATCACCGCTCCTGGACTCACAGTCGAAGCGGCACAGGAAAAGGCTGCGCGCTTCAATCAGGCGGCCATCGAGTCGGGACGCCATGTCTGCGGACGCGACCTGATCACCCTGAGTGTGGGGACGGCCTTTTGTCCGGAAGATGGATTCGACGTTGAACGCCTCCTGGCTGAAGCCGACCGCCGCATGTACTCGATGAAACAGAATCAGCATGCCAAGGCTGCCGTGCGCAGTGAGGATACGAACGCCCTCGGAGCCTCGGTGAATTAGGAACAGATGACCAAGCTGGGACAAACGCGTCTGGCGCCAGATACGCTGCGGCGAAACAGGCTGATCCGGAAAATCGCGCGGCATGGCTTGGCCCTGGTGGCCACGGTCCTGCTTGGAGGCTTTCTCGCAGCGACGCTGGTGCGCCTTGCGCCGGGATTCGATGCGGATGAGGCACAGCTCGATCCGCATCTGAACTCCGAAAGCATTCGCGCCCTGCGTGAAACACGGCTGGAACAACACAACATTTTTCGTTTTTATTTTCATTCTCTGGAGCGTGCGGCGCATGGCGACCTCGGCACTTCAATTTCTCTTGGCCAGCCTGTCAGCGCTCTGCTGCGCGAGCGCACACCGTTAACTCTGCGTCTGGTGGGAATCGGATTGCTGATGAGTTGGGCAGCAGCGATGGCTCTCGCTCTCAGCGCGGCGTGGCTGCGCGTGCAGGCCTACGACGCTTTGACTACCGCGATCAGCGGAGCGCTCCTTTGCATCCCGGCAGCCGTGCTCGCACTGTTGTCGGTTCTGTGGAATGTGCCCGGATCTCTGGCCGTGGGCCTGATTGTGTTCCCGCGCGTCTACCGCTACTCGCGCAATTTACTGGCGAAGGCATATTCACTGCCTCACATCATCACTGCGCGGGCCAAAGGGCTGAGCGAGTTGCGCATTCTGTTCTGGCACGTCACTCCGGTCGCCGGACCGCAATTATTGGCGGTTGCGGGCGTCTCGGTGAGCATTGCGGTGGGTGCGGCGATTCCCGTTGAAGCGCTCTGCGGACTTGCAGGAGTCGGCCAGCTCGCCTGGCAGGCGGCGCTGGCGCGTGACCTGCCACTGCTCACCAACATCACGATTCTCGTGACACTCGTAACCTTGCTGGCCAACTCCGGGGCCGATGTAATCGGATCTATGCTGCGGGGCCAAGAAGCATGAGGCTCGGGCGATCAAATGCCTGGCGGACGACAGCATGTGCCGTTTTGCTGCTTGTTGTCAGCGTATCGCTGGCGGCGAACTGGCTGGTTCCGACGGGCTACGCAAAGCAATATCGCGAGGCGGCAGACGCGGCGCCATCCCGGCAACATTGGCTTGGAACCGATGACATTGGCCGCGATCGCTTCGCCCGCGTCCTCTACGGAACGCGAATTTCGCTGTTGCTCGCACCGGCAGCGGCGTTGCTTTCGACTTTGATGGCCGCTTTGATCGGCGGCATGGCGGGATATCTCGGCGGGGGCTGGTCCCGAGGCGCGATGGCGGTGACCGATTTATTTTTGTCTCTGCCTTGGCTGTTCTTGCTGATCACAGTGCGGGCCTTGATGCCTTTGAATGTTTCGCCCGTGGTTTCGGTGCTGACGACGTTTCTGATTCTAGGACTGCTGGGATGGACAACTGCAGCCCGCGTCCTGTGTGCCACAGCTGGAAGTCTGCGCGATTCAGATTTTGTGCGCCAGGCGCGAGCTTCGGGAATCCATGGTGCTCGGCTTTTCTGGATCCACGTGCTGCCCAATCTGAAGCCGGTGCTCTACGCGCAATTCTGGATTTCGATTCCGGCATTCATTCTTGCGGAAGCGAACTTGGGGATTCTTGGGCTCGGCGTCGCTGAGCCGATGCCTTCATGGGGAAGTCTGTTGAAAGAACTGGAGGGGCTGGTTTCAGTGGGTGAAGAGCCCTGGAAGTTCATTCCTCTGGTGCTGCTCGTGATCGTAGTGACGTCGTTTCAATTTGTGCTTTCACCGCAGGAGGAGTTGGCTGCGTGAAAGCCAACGGGAAGGTCTTGGTTGTGATCCGAATGGCGGGAAGAAAATTGGTCTCGGTTTCAATCCTCTGTCTCGCAGTCATCAGCGTGGCCCTGACGGGATCCGCAGTCGCCCAGGGCGAGCTGCGTTTCTGCCTGCGATCGGAGCCGAAGACATTCGATCCACTCAAAGTAGAAGACGACGCCTCGGTGGCGATTCGGTATTTGACCGGAGGCGTTCTGGTTCGGTTGAACCGCCAGACACAGGCGCTGGAGCCGGAACTGGCTCAGTCGTGGAAAGTATCGAAAGACGGCAGGCAGATTACTTTCAAGCTCCGCAGCGGGATTTCCTTTTCCGATGGCACGCCGTTTTCCACCGAGGATGTCTCCTATACCGTGCAGCAACTGATGGATCCGGCGCTGCATTCGCCAACCGGCGACGCATTCCGCTCCGGTCCCGGCAACGTGGAAACCAAAATCATTTCTGCCACCCAGATCACGATTATATTTCCGGCACCCGTCGCCGGACTTGACCGGCAATTCGATCAGGTGGCGATTCTGTCCGCCCATTCCGCGAAAAAAGAAATGGCTGTGCTGGGCCCTTTCGTGGTTGCGGACTACAAGCCCGGCGCAATCATACTGCTGAAGCGAAATCCGAATTATTGGAAGACCGATGCCCAGGGCCGAAAGCTGCCCTATCTCGATTCAATTCACCTGGACATTCAACCCAACCGTGATGTCGAGATGCTGCGCTTCAAACGCGGTGAAATCGACTTGATCAACTCCCTCGATAGCGAATATTTCGACAAGCTGGCTGCAACGACTCCGCAAGTCGTCCACGATGCCGGAGCGTCGCTCGACAGCGAACAGATGTGGTTCAACGAAGTCGCCAAGGCCCCGCTGCCGGGATACAAGAAGAATTGGTTCCGCTCCGCAACCTTCCGCCGCGCGATTTCCGAGGCGATCAATCGCGATGATCTCAGCCGTGTCGTGTTTCGCGGACACGCGCAGCCTGCCATCGGCCCTGTTTCGCCGGCGAATAAATTCTGGTTCAACGCCAAGTTAAAGCCTGACTCCTATGCCCCGGACGCCGCCCTGAAGGCGTTACAGAGCGAAGGCTTCCGTCTGGAGAACGGTGTTCTCAAAGACAAAGACGGAAACGAAGTCGTGTTTTCCATCATCACGAATTCGGGCAACAAGTATCGCGAGCGTATGGCAACCATGATTCAGGAAGACCTGCAGAAAATCGGCGTACACGTGAACGTGGTTACGCTCGACTTCCCTGCCCTCATTGAACGCATGGCACAAACCTTCGACTATGAGGCGATTCTGCTGGGGCTGACCAATGTCGGACTCGATCCCAACGAGCAGATGAATGTCTGGCTGAGTTCGTCGGAGAATCATCAGTGGAATCCGCAGGAAAAGACTCCAGAAACTCCATGGGAAGCCGAGATTGACCGTCTGATGCGGGCACAAGCCGCTTCGGCCGACCCTAAGAAACGTAAAGAGAGCTTTGACCGCGTGCAGGAGATCGCCCTCGAACAGGCGCCATTCATCTATCTCGTGAATCGCAACGCGCTTTCGGCGGTCGCAGCCACAGTGCAGGGAGCGAGCCCGGTGATTCTGGTCCCGCAGACTTATTGGAACGTAGAGCGGCTGTCGGTGAAGTAATCGGAAGGTCTTCGCCACGGATCTGCACGGATTAACACGGATAGAGAAGCCTTGAACGACACAGCACAACCCGACGTGCTCCTATCGGCACAAGTTTCCATTTGCTATGGGGACAAGGCTCCCGTGCTGCGCGACATCGATCTCACCATTCAACGCGGCGAGGTCTTGGCGCTCGTGGGACAAAGTGGTTCGGGCAAGAGCACGTTGGCTATGGCGATTCTTGGATTGCTCGACCGCAAGCGGACCCATGCCAAAGGCACCATCGCATTCGAGAGCCGCGACCTGCTCGCGCTTCGTGAGTCCGAACTTCGCGGACTGCGTGGACGAAAAATTGCTCTGGTCCTGCAGAGCCCATTGTCGTCGCTGAATCCAGCGCTGAAGATCCGCACGCAGTTAAGAGAGGCCTGGAGAGCACACACTTCCGGCTCGACCGTTGACGAGAACACGGCCATCCGCGCCGCGCTCACAAGCGTGAGCCTGCCCTCCGACGACGATTTCCTGCGGAAGTATCCGTCACAGATGAGTGTAGGGCAGGCCCAACGCGTGCTGATCGCCATGGCCGTCATGCATCGCCCCGCGCTGTTGATCGCCGACGAAGCTACCAGCGCGCTGGATGTGATCACGCAGTCTGAAATTCTGGCGCTCTTTCGCGAACTGAACCGCAGCACGGGCATGGCGATTCTCTACATCTCGCACGATCTCGCGTCGGTGGCCAGCATTTGCGATCGCATCGCGATCCTGCATCAGGGCGAGATCGTGGAGCTGGGAACCACACTGCAGATCCTCACCAATCCCCAACATGAATACACACGCCGTCTGATGGCGGCGATGCCCCGAATGCCGCAGTTGCAGATGCACAAAACTTTCGCAGCCGCAGGCACGCAGTAAAATCCCGACCCGCCATCTTTTCTCCCGGTAACTACTTTGCACGAAACCGAAGTCACAGATACATCGGGACATTGTGTCCCGCGCCCGCCTATCGAGGACAGAGTGGCCCAATCTGCCGTCGCCGAGCTTGCACAACGCTAATAATTTCAATGGTTTAGAAGCCTTCGATTGGCCGCCCCCGTGCACTACAGTTCGTGGGTACTAGCTTGATCTTTCCCCCAACGAGAAAGAAAGGGTGCGATTCGTATGGTGCGGACTAAGAAATCGAACAAGCCTGCAGGACGCGGACAACGTCACAGTGCTGCCTGGGGTAAGCGCCTAAGCATTCTGCTCCTGGCAACGAGTGCGGCGTTCGCGCAGCAGAGCGGTCAGAGCGCGCGGACGGGCTCATTTCCGAAGAGCATGAACTCGGAGGTGCAGCAGTTCGTCCGAGGCATAGGCGCGAACTCGACTAGCCCCGTAAAAGTTATCGTGCGGTACAAGCAGGCGCCCAGCTCCGACACCATGACGCGCATGCAGAGCATGGGTGGACGCTTGTCGAACCGCCTGGATCTGGTCAAGGGCGCGTCGTTCAGCGTGCCGGCCAACGCTCTTTCTACTCTGGCGAATGACCCTGAAGTTGAGTCGGTAAGCCTGGACCACCCTGTAAAGAGCATGGACGACTACACCGACGCGGCGATGAACGTCAGCACCGCATGGAACGCCGGTTATGACGGCTCCGGCATCGGCGTCGCCGTGATCGACAGCGGCATCAACGACAACAATGCCGACCTGTGGGATTCCACCGACAGCTATTCGCGCGTTGTCTATCATAAGGATTTCACCGGAACCAGTACCTCGATCTTCGGCAAGACCGTGTACGACCTCTACGGTCACGGCACGCACGTGGCCGGCATCATCGGCGGAAACGGATACAAATCCGGCGGACGCTATGCCGGCGTGGCACCCAACGTCAACCTGATTGATCTTCGAGCGCTCGACGCCTTTGGCGCGGGCAGCGACAGCACGGTGATCGCCGCCATTCAGGCCGCTATCGCGCTCAAGAACACCTACAACATCAAAGTCATCAACCTGTCGCTGGGCCGCGGGATATCTTCCGGCTACGCGCAGGATCCTCTGTGCCAGGCCGTGGAATCCGCCTGGAAAGCCGGCATTGTGGTGGTCGTGGCCGCGGGCAATTACGGCCGCATCAGTGTGTACGGTAGCAATGGCTATGGAACTGTAGCCGCACCGGGTAATGATCCGCTGGTGCTGACTGTAGGCGCGATGAAGTCCATGGGCACGTACTCGCGTGGGGACGATCAAATCGCCAGCTACAGTTCGAAAGGCCCCACCACTTACGATCACGTCGTGAAACCGGACCTCGTCGCTCCCGGCAACCTGGTGGTGTCGATCGACGATCACAACAGCACGCTGGAAAATCTATATCCGGGCAACGAAGTGTCAGGCAACTATACCAATCACGATTACTTCGTTCTGAGCGGCACCAGCATGGCGACTCCGGCGGCCGCGGGTGCAGTGGCCCTGGTGCTGCAGCAACACCCCACCCTGACTCCGGATCAGGTCAAGGCGCGGCTGATGAAGACCGCGTATAAGACGTTTCCCACGTCTACGACCGCGACCGATCCGACGACGGGACAGACTTACACCGCTTTCTACGATCTGTTCACCGTCGGCGCGGGATACCTGGACATGGGCGCGGCGCTGGCGAACAACGACAAAGCCTCAGCTACGGTGGGTTCAGCTTTATCTCCGACAGCGACGATTAACTATTCGACGGGCTCGGTTACCCTTTCGAACGGCAACTCTGCTGTCGCATCTTCGTCGGTAGTCTGGGGCTCGTCGGTGGTCTGGGGTTCGTCAGTGGTTTGGGGCACCAACGTTTCCGGCAGTTCCGTCGTATGGGGCACTTCAGTGGTCTGGGGCACCAGCCTCACCACCGGCTTTAGCGTAGTGTGGGGCGCTTCGGCGAACGATACTGCCTCCAGCGTCGTCTGGGGCGCGTCACTGCTGAGCGGCAACAGCGGATTTTCCAGCAACATCAGCGAACAATAGTCAGTCGTGTGATCACCACAGAAAGGGGACGGTCCTTGAACCACACACGATCGACTAGAACGTTTATCGCTGCCATGACGCTGGCGGCGGCAGCCGCAGCGGGATTCGGAAGCCTCGTCAGCCACACTCTGCATCCCTATCTTGCGCTTGCGGTCCTCACGCTCGCTTCAGTCACGTCGCGCATGAAGGTCAAGTTGCCGGGGATCAACGGCAACATGTCGGTGAACCTGCCATTCTTACTGACCGCGATCGTCAGCCTGAGCGCCGCCGAAGCCGCCGTGATCACCCTGGCTTCGACCGCGGTTCAATGCTGGCCGCGAAAAGGCACGCGGATCAACCCGCAACAGCTGGAATTCAATCTCAGCATGATGGTGTTTGCCAGTGCTACGGCCAGCCTGATACTCCACGGGGCATGGCTTCGGCAGTGGAGTTCGGCCCCGGCGTGTCTTGCGCTCGCGGCCGTGACGTTGTTCGCCGGACAGACGGCTCCGGTCGCCGCGATTATTTCCTTGAGCGAAAACAAATCGATAGCAGAAATCTGGTGGAAGCTGGCTCAGCTGTCATTCCCTTACTACGTGCTGAGCGCGGGCGTGAGCGCGATGGTGCAGACGGTCAGCGCACGCATGGGCTGGGAGCTGGCGCTGGGAGTATTCCCGGTGATGTATGGAATCCACCGATCCTATCGCGTGTATTTTGACAAGATGGCGGAGACGCCGCGCGCTCCGGCCCCGGTTCCAGTTCTGGTTCGGGCCGCCAGAGCCGGCGCGTAAGCAGTCGGGCAGGATCTCAACCACGGTCTTTCTTCGGTACTACTCGTTCGCGAACCTCAGAAGTCAACCCTCATAAGCTTTACCCAGTGTTCCGCCTGTGCCCTCTGTGGTCGTGCGGTCGTGAATTTAGTGCACGACTTGGGGAACTCGCACCAGATCATTTATCCTGAAAGGTTCGGTGTGCACCTGCGGCAACTCTTATCAGCGTGCAGACCGAAGAAATCTTCTAAGATTCAGCTGAAAGCCAAGAGCCAACAGCCAAGAGTATCCCCATGAAAACTGGCATCATCGGCCTGCCCCAGGTAGGCAAGACATCGCTGTTCCGTATTTTGACTAAGGCGCATCTTTCCGCGCAAAACAATCCGCGCGAAGCTCACATCGGCGTAGCCAAAGTTCCTGACGACCGCCTCGATCGCCTGGCCGCCCTCTACAATCCCAAGAAACTGACACACACTTCTGTCGAGTATGTCGACGTAGGCGCCATCGGGCAGGACGCACTCAAGGAAACTCCCTACGTCGGTCACCTGCGCCAGGTCGACGCTCTGGCACACGTCGTGCGGGTTTTCGAAGATCCCTCCATTGCCCACGTCGGTGAGATCGATCCTCTGCGCGACATCAAGAACGTCGAATTTGATCTCATGGTCAGCGATCTCGGCCAGATCGAAAAGCGTCTTGAGCGGCTGGAAAAAGATCTCAAGAAGATGAAGACGCCGGAACTCGAGAAAGAGAACGAGTTGCTCAAACGCGCCAACGCGCATCTTGGCGAAGAGAAACCGCTGCGCGAGATGGCGATGACGCCGGAAGACAAGAAACGCCTTCGCGGCTTCATGTTCCTGAGTGAAAAGCCGATTCTCTATGTGCTCAATATCAGCGAGTCGACCGAGCTCGGGAAGGAACTCGACGATGCAGTGGGCAAATATAAGCTTACTGAAATAGCCGCGCGTCCGAACTCCGGAGCCACAGCCATTTGCGGCAAGGTCGAGGCTGAACTTGCCGAGATGAGCGATGCCGACGCCGCAGAATTTCTCTCCAGCTACGGATTGAAGGAAAGCGGTCTGGTCCGCCTGATTCGCACCACTTACCAGTTGCTCGGCGTGATTTCATTTTTTACCGCCGGCGAAGACGAATGCCGCGCCTGGCAGGTCCCGGCGAACAGCCGCGCGCAGGAGGCGGCCGGAGCGATCCACTCCGATCTGGAAAAGCATTTCATTCGCGCTGAAACGATTCGCTGGGATCAACTCCTCGAAGCCGGCTCGGAAGCCAACGCCCGCGCGAAGGGCACGCTGCGCCTCGAAGGCAAAGACTACATCGTGCAGGATGGCGATGTGATGCACATTCGGCACAGCGGCTAGTAGACTAGTCAGCCAATGCATCCGATCGCAACCAGCATTCTCCTGGGCCTGACGGCCGCCGCCGCCAACGTATTCGGCGGGACGATCATCGTGCAGCGCCACTGGGAGCGGCGCTATCTCCGGTATTTCGTCGCACTGGGCGCAGGCTTCATGCTGGCCACGGCTCTGATCGAGATGGTTCCCGAGAGCCTCGAACTTCGAGGTAGATCAGCGGCGGTACTCATACTGTTGGGTTATCTGATCATTCATTTTTTTGAGCACACGGTCACCCCCCACTTTCACTTCGGCGAAGAAACTCATCATGACGAGTTCATCCACTCGCACAAAAGCTACTCCGTCTTGCTGGGGCTGGTCATTCACACGTTCTTCGACGGCATTGCCATTGCGTCCGGATTCCTGGTTTCTAACTGGCTGGGCTGGTTGATTTTCTTCGCGGTCTTCCTGCACAAGATCCCCGAGGGGTTCACCGTGAGTTCGGTCATGCTGGCTAGCGGACTGAGCCGCGGCCGGGCCTGGGGCGCGTCTGTGGTTCTTGGTGGGTCGACCCTGGCGGGGGTTCTGACGATGGCTATATTTCGCCATCACGTAGGCGCGGGTCTGCCGCTCTCGGCGGGAGTCACGATCTATGTCGCAGCCACGGACCTCGTGCCCGAGGTCAACAAGGAGCCCGCGATGAAGATGGCGCTGCTGGTATTCGTTGGCGCAGGATTATTTTTTCTGCTGGATCGTTTCTTCCACGCCTCCTGACCGCGTCGCTCATAAGTTGTCATCCTGACCGGCTTTCTGCCCCCGCGAAGGATCTGGGCACTCCGCGGATCGTTGCAGAGCCCTTCGCTCTGCATGACAAGGGTGAGAAAGCGCCAGAAGATTTCAATCGACTGTATGTTTCGCCGTGTATCCGTCGCGGGAGACCACCTCGATCTTGACGTCCTTACCCTTCTGGTCCTTGATCTTGACCGGGCCGCCGTCCGCCGCAACGACCTGCACTTTCAACTTGCGGTAGGTTCCATCGAGTTTGGTGTTGGTGGGGCTGTACGCCAGCGTGTACTCGTGGCGGATATCGTCTCCGATATCGTGAAAAATTTCGGCATACTCCGCCACGAATCGCGGGAAATATGCGCGCCCACCGGTCATCGCCGCAAAGTTTCTCAATTCGTTGTCGGCTTGCAGATAATCGATCCGCGAAACCGGAATGCCCATGCCGTGTGGCGCTGCGCGCCCGTGAGCGTCGTAGTACTCGCGATATTGCCAGCCGATGCTGATGGGAAAAATGGTTACATCTTTCGTGTCTTTAATTTTCTTTGTAATCTTGTCCAGAGTGAGCCTGCTGAACGTGTCGACACCGGTCGACACCAGAATGACGTATTTCTTCCCTTCCACCCGCTCCAGGCGATCGAGAGTATCGTAGAGCGCATCGAACTCGTTGGTTTCCGTGAAACCGGGAATTCGCAGTTGATTCAACGCACCGTAAACCGCCCGTTTGTCCTGCGTAAAGTCAACCAGGATGTGCGGCTGCATGTCGTAATAGGCCACCGCGACCCAGTCATCTTTTCTCAAACTGTTGGCGAATGAGTAGGACGCGTTCAGCGCATCGACCATGAAGGCGTAGGTGGTTGACGCGAACTCAACCAGCAGCACTGCCGTAATCGGAGCTTCCGACACGCTGAATTTGGTCACCTTCTGCTCCACGCCGTCTTCCATCACGCGAAAATTCTCCTGCTTGAGTCCAGGCACGAACTGGCCGTCCTTGGTTGTGACCAGCACGTCCACGTTCACCAGCGGAACGTTGACCTTGAGCGAATAGTCGGGGACGTCCTCAACCTTCTTTGTGATAGGAGGAGGCGGCGGCGGTGCGTCATCGGTTTTCTTTTTCGGAATCGCGTAGGGCGCGACGTTGTCCCCGGGGCCGCCCGCGTCGGCGGGAACATCCTGCTTGGGCTTGCCTGTATCCTGCGGCTGCGCGCCTTGACCGGAAGACGACGGACTCTGCGAAGTCTGGTCCTGCGCCCAAAGCGGGGGTGCGACGGCCAGCAGACCGAGCCCGCAAATCAGAGCTACAAGAACAGCTAGAACCTTCGTGCAGTTTCTATGCAAACCGTCGGTAACCTGTGTCGACATATAAGGACTCCCAGAGCACTACCCCGTGCTAGTATAGACGCAAGGATTCACGATTGGGATGTTTCGCCGGCCCGTACCTCCCTCCTGGCAACGACTTACCGTTCGACTGAATCTAGATGAATACCGGCCTTTGAGCAGGTCAAGTTTAGTATAGAGAGCTGTTGGCGGCTCTCGGGGTTTTCATGAAAAAAGCAGCTGTCTCGCTTTTCGCACTCGTTCTATCTCTCTCCACCCTTGCGGTAGCCCAAACCTCTCCGGCGCAACCAACGATTCCAGTCAGCGAAATTCACGCGGGAATGCGCGGTGTCGCCTACACGGTGTTCCAGGGAGTCAAGCCCGAATCCATGGACGTTGAAGTCCTCGGCGTATTGCATAACGCCAACGGGCCTAAGGGCGACATAATTCTCGTCCGTCTGCACGGACAGAAGGTTGAGTACACCGGAGTCGTTGCCGGCATGAGCGGCAGCCCGGTCTATCTCGATGGCAAGCTCGCAGGCGCCCTGGCCTTCCGCATCGGTGAATTCTCGAAAGAGCCGATCGCCGGCGTCACACCCATCGCCGACATGCTTGAGATCGACGCTCTCGACAAGTCTCCCGCGGAAGAGGCGGCCGCGACCAAGCCTGCTGTAGCCAACGTCGCAGGAAAGACTGCGTCTCCCGGAGAGTCTGCCACAATTTCTGACTCGACCCAGGGTTTCTCGAATTACCTGAAGCCCATCGACACACCCCTCGTTTTCAATGGATTCTCCGAAGATGCGGTGCGCCTGTTTGCTCCCCAGTTCGCCTCAGCCGGCATTGTTCCGGTGATGGGTGCAGGCTCGGTGAGCGAAGATAAGCAGCCTGAGCCGCTCGAAGCCGGCTCCGCCGTCAGCGCAATTCTTGTGCGCGGCGATATGGATATCGCCGCCACCTGCACCGTGACCTACATCGATCCGCAACGCCTGCTGGCCTGCGGACATCCTCTGATGCAGTTCGGCTCTGTCGATCTGCCCATGAACAAAGCCGAGGTGCTGGCCACGCTGCCCTCGCCACTGAATGCTTTCAAGATCGTCAACACCACCGAGCAAGCCGGCGTATTCGTGCAGGATCGTCACACCGGCATTCTCGGCGTTTTCAACAAGCAGCCGCAGATGATTCCGGTCACGCTCACCATCCACGGTGGAGCGGGAGTGAAACAGTTCCACTACGAAGTTCTGAATAATCCGCAGTTGAGTCCAGTGGCCATTATGGCGACTGTGTTTAACGCACTGCACGGAGTAAATGAATACGGGGAGGAAATCACTTACCGCCTCAACGGCTCCATTGAGGTCAAGGGATTCCCCGAAGTCGCGCTCAAGAACATGTTTGCCCCCGCTGAGAACGGACAGGCCGCCGCCATGACTGCAGCGCTATCGCTAGGCGAGCGTTTCGGACGTATCTATGACAATCCTTACAACGCGCCAGCCGTGAAGAGCGTAAAACTGGACTTTGACCTCGTCCGCGAACGGCGCTGGGCGCGCCTCGAGAGCGCACGCACCGATGTCACCGAAGCCCGTCCCGGCGATGAGATCATGGTTGAAACCGTACTGGCTCCCTATCGCGGCGAACGCAGTGTGCGCCAGATTCCAGTGAAGATTCCGACCTCCGCGAGTAAAGGGACGCTGCGCATCCTGGTCAGTGACGGCGACACGCTCGACCGCGTCGGCCGCGTAAATCCTGCTTTCGGACGAAAACTCGATCTGGCATCCACGATCTCGCTCCTCAACAAAGAGCACGCCAACAACCGCCTCTACGTTTCATTACTCGAAGCCGACCCCGAAGCCCGCGTCGCGGACAAAGTTATGCCCACGCTGCCTATTTCAATCATGAATGTGATGGATGGAATGCGCGGCAACCAGGAAATGATCGTCAGCGGCGAATCGAACGTGGACGAAACCGCGACACCTCCGCTCGATTACGTAGTCAGCGGCGCGCAGTTGCTGACCATCACGGTGAAGTAAACGCGCTGAAGGATTGGCTGCCCATTTTCCGCATCCTTTTGCGAGAGGTGGGCCCCTTTGAATCTCTGACTATCCCTCTTTGTTCTCACCCAACTGCTGCGCCAGATACCGCTCGTATCCCATATCTCTAATCTGCTGCATCTGCGCTTCCAGAAAGTCCACGTGGTCTTCCTCGTCTTTGAGCAGGGTTACCAGCAAGTCGCGTGATCCGTTGTCGCCTTCTTTGGTTGCGATGGCGACCGCGTTGTTGTACTGCTTCACCGCGGCAACCTCGAGCGCGAGATCGCTCTCGATCATTCCCCGGACCGTCCCGCCGACCTTCAATTCCAGCGGCATCATCGACGGAGTTCCATCCAGAAACAGAATCCTTTCAATCAGTACTTCGGCGTGCTTCATTTCGCCGATGGATTGTTTCTTGATGTATTCGGAGAGCTTGCGATATCCCCAGTTCTCGCACATCTCGGCGTGCAGAAAATACTGGTTGATGGCTGTCAGCTCTTCCTTGAGCGCTCTGTTGAGTTCAGCAATGACTTTGGGGTTCCCTTTCATAGCTCCTCACATGACCGCAGGAAGTATCGCAAGACGAGTTGGCGAAACGCAATGCAAAACGGAGCATGAGATCGACTAGCGCCTCGAATCGGGAACGCAGGCCGCGCTCAACGCTTCGCGAGATCCGCGTTCAATTCGTCTACCAACTTCGTATTGTTGGCCAGAGCGCGCCGCAGAATCTCTGCCTGCTGCTTCGCAGTGGCCCAATCTTGTGCCTCCACGGCTTCCGTCAACCCCGGCAATTCGAGGTGCGCATAAGTGAAGCGCGCGCCGTAAAGAATGTGCTTAAACCACGGACGCCCGGGGATGCCGTCGGGATTCAGCCAGTTGCGCTCGACCAGCATCATGCCATGATTCAACGTGAGCGCCAGCTTAGGATCGATCGGGCCGGATGCAAGTTTACGTCTGAGCGAATCGTTCAGGCGCTGACCGGCGGCTTCAAAATTGTCGACATCTTTCCTCACGTCGGCAAGATCGAGCCTGCTCATATCTTTCCCCTTCGTGAGTTCGTTGACGAATTGGCGTACATTGCTCGCATAGTTGGCGAAATCAAAGGGCAGCAGGTCGGCGTTGGCGAGGCGCAGTGCGGTTACACCCCACAACTGCGACATGAGCGTGTGATAACGATATCCCGGATCGCCGAAGTGATTCATCCAATAGAAATCATCGTAGGCGGAGTGGTAGACGCCGTAATCTCCGTCGAATTGCAGACCGATGACCGGCATACCGACGAAGTTTAGAAATACGGTGTGGTCGGAGCCGCTGCCGATCCGCGTGTCGGCCAAGCCAGAATCGGCGATGCCGGAATCGTTCATCTGTCCGGATTGATGGCCTTGTTCTTTTTCGCGCGCGGCGGTCGCCTTCCACGCATCGTAGAGACTCTTTCCAGACGGATCTGGCAACGACCGGCTGGTCTCGACCAGCATGGGCGCGAGCGACGCGACAGCCTGACCATGAAAGTTCGGCCCTGAAGTGGCTTCATCAACATTGATGTACGCGACAGCCTTGGCGCGCAGTTCGTCGGCGAACTGCTCTCCCCATTCCGTCGAGCCGGTGAGGCCGACTTCCTCGCCGTCCCAACTGCAAACGACAACTGTCCGGCGCGGACGCATGCCCTCTTTTACGAGTTTGCCAAGCGCGCGCGTGAGTTCCATCATCGATGCCGTTCCGCTCGAGGGATCGACGCCGCCGAAAACCCACGCATCCCGATGATTACCGAGCACAACCCATTCGTCCGGCAACTCCCCACCACGGATGCGGCCTTCGACTACGTAATAAGGCTGGAGGCCGTTTTCCATCTCGATTTTGAGATGAACCTTCTCTCTTTCGCCGCCGAGGCGATAAGGAAAACCCAGTCCTCCTTGCCAGGAATCGGGCGCTACGGGGCCGTCCATGTTTTCGAGTAGAGGCTTTGCGTCATGCCACGAGAGAGGCATCGCCATAATTTTCGGCGCCGATGTCGCCTGCTCAATCGGAATTCGCTTGGCCCCCGGAACCGACGCCCAGCCGGGCGTTTGCGGATCGCCCGGAACCATGAAGTCATACGTGATTGCGCCACGCTGAATGTGATATTCCGGTCCCCACGGCCCGTCGGGATCGACTTTGCCCTTCTTGTAGCCGTCTTCCTGAGGATCGCTGTAGATCAAAATCGCGGCCGCTCCTTCACGCTGCGCCGTGAGCGCCTTGAATCCGCGATAGCTGTAGGGATTCGAATAGCGCACCAGCACGATCTTGCCTTTGACGCTGATTCCGTTCTTGCGCAACAAATCGTAGTCTTCCGGATTGCCGCTGTGCGCATAAACCATGGGCGCCGTGACTTCGCCGGAAATCGACATTCCGAGCCAGGCGCCGCTGATGGCGGGATTCTTCGAGTCATCGTCGCCAGGAATCGGGGCTTCGCGCAGAGTAGCTGTGTAGTGAACCGGTGCAATCATCTCGAACGACGCGCTCTTTGGATTGCTGCCATAGACGTCGTATTGCCGGATGATGACGTCTTCAAGACCCTGCTTCTTCCACTCGTCGCGAATGTATTCGGCGAGTTCGTTGTTGCGCTTCGATCCCGCAACGTGGGGCTCTGCGGTGAATATGCGATGCTGGCGGCGTTCCTGGTCAGGTGTGGGGATGGACTTAAACTTGGATTCGACATCGCTTTCGTGAGCGGCGGAAGCGGGGGTGAAGCCAAGGATTTGTCCGTGGGCGGCGCCGCTAGAGAAAGACAGCAGGAGGAATGCGACTGCGCCAAGGCGAGTGAGGTTCATGGGCGGATGCGATTGTACCGCAGGGGTTGGACGGCGCAACGCGGCTAAAAACGCGGCCTATTCCATTTTGCCAGCGGCCGGACCCACGGCGGTGGCCTGCTTGGTCTTGGGGTCAATGCCGATCAGCGCCACTCCGCCCACTCCTTCGCGGCCGACGGTAACCACGTGGCCGCGAGACCTCAGGTCGGCCTGCACTTCTGCGGGGAGACTCTTGGGCACCGAGAGGCTGCCCAACCTGGCACGGTCCTGACCGAATGAGCTGATGAAATGGTCGGTGGAAAAGCGCGGCGCCTTAAACGCCTCCTCCGGACTCATGCCGAATTCCACATAATTGAGGATGACCTGAATGGCTGCCTGATCCTGCATGTCGCCGCCCGCGACCGAGATCGCCATCACGGGTTGGTTGTCGTGAAAAAGTAAAGTGGGGCTCAGCGTGATTCGCGGCCGCTTGCCGGCCTCGATAACGTTGGGAGTTCCCGCAAACGTGTTCAGGCTGCTGAGTCGGCTTCCGTGGATAATGCCGGTGCGTCCGGCCACGCCCGCTGTGCTTGAGAGGCCGCTGGGAGTGGCCGCGATGACGTTTCCAAATTTATCAGTCACGCACATGACGGTCGTTCCGCCATGCCAGGGTCCAGTGATGGTAGGCGGCTTGGTCGGTTTCATATTGTAGGGGTCGCCTGGCCGCAGCTCGAGAGATGCCTTTTTTGGATCGATCAGCTTGCGCCGCATTTCGGTGTACTGATCAGAAAGCAACTGCTGCATCGGCACCTTGGTAAAGTTCGGATCGCCGTAATACTCGTCGCGATCCGCCAGCGCCAGTTTCTCCGCCTCAATCACCGTGTGAATGTAGTCCGCCGAATTGAAGCCCATCTTCTTCAGGTCGAAGCCTTCCAGCAAGCGCAGCGTCTGCGAGAGATAAGGGCCCTGCGTCAGAGGACCGGCCTTATACACCGTGTAGCCACGGTACGTAGTTTTGAGCGGATCCACCACGGGAGTCTTGTGCGCCGCCAAATCCGCCTTGCGAAGGAATCCGCCCTTTTCGATATACCAGGCTTCCAGGGCGTCGGCGATGTCGCCACGATAAAAGCGGTCCGACACAGCTTGCAGTTTCTGCTGCCGCGTACCCTTCGCAGCCTTTTCGGATTCAACCAATTTGCGAAAAGTCACCGCCATGTCTGCCTGCCAGTTGATGCCGGTTTCGATCTTCTGCCCACTGCCGGTGTCGATATACCAAGTGGGGCCGCCGGCGTCCAGGATGGCCAGCGTCGGCTCCACGACCTCCTCGAAGCTTTTAGTTCCGTAAAGTTTCAGCAGGGTGACGATCGCATCGATGGTGCTGGGCACGGCGGCGGCCTTGACGTCACCGTCCGGGATACCGTGTTCCATGTACCAGGCGATGGCTTTCGGGTCGCGAGGGGCTTCGCCTTGTCCCTCGAGCAGCTTCACATTTTTCTGGTCGGCGTTGTAGATGAGAATGGGAACCTCGCCTCCCACGCAGAACGCGCCCACATAGGTCACGGACAGTGCCAGCAGAGTAGCAGCGCCTGCATCGGCGGCGTTTCCTCCCCGCGCCAGAATCTTGATGCCAGCCGCAGTCGCGGCAGGCCTGCCGGAAACAACCACGCCCTGGCTGCCGGCCGCGACACTCGGTCCCCGAGGGCCGACCGGCGTTTTGGTGGCTTGCGCCGAAGCGAAGGGCGCAAATAAAAGGAGGAAAACGGATGATATCGAAATGATCTTACGCATGAGAGGTCAACTCCGCTGCAGCGGCCGGCATCCATTGCCCGGGCATGTCATCAAGGCTATTCCAATTCTCTTGTTCCACGCGGCCGCCGTGGCTGAGTGCCGGAGATCTGGAGCGCTTTCCATGCCCTCGGCGACAAAGAGCGCGACGCGCCTCACGGGGCCAAGAGGTCCGGTCGCGACTCACATCAAAACCTCCACTATTTTGCTTTCAGAATTTCACTTAGTAAATCGGGTTTCGATTCGTCGCGTACCAGGTGCGGAAACTTATCTCCGCCGTGATAGTCGATCTTGTAGGTCTTGTAGTAGTCGGCGTTTTCGATCAGCAACTCCAGCGGCTGGTTGCTGCTCTTGCCCGCTTTAAGCGCATCGCGTAAAACATCCGACGAGAATTGGCGCCCGTTCACGGCGACCACTTTCATACCTGGACCGATACCAGCCTTGGCCGCGGGCATGCCTTCGACGGTATCGCCGACCGCTCCGTCCCCGTGCAGTTCAAGGCCCAGCGAGTCACTCGCATTCACGAAATGGTAAAGGCTCGCGGCGCCGCTCTCCATTTCAGAAGGAGTCTCGTCATACACAACTTTCCATCCGCTGCCCTCGATGCCGCCGAGAGGCGCGCCGGGTCCGTGATTGGTGAGGCGATCAGTCCAGAAGCCACGCCAGTCGTAGGCTACGACCTGGTTGAGCGTGTTCACCACATCATCAAATGTGTAGGGCTTGACCATTGGGCCTGTGCTGGGTGGTCCATGAAAGAGCTTGCAAAAATCATCCAGCGTCTTCGCGCCTTTCGTCTGCTGGCGGATGATCACGTCGGCCCACAGCCAGTTCAGCGTGTCTTCCTCGTAGAAATCGGTGCTGCGACGCCACGAGCGCCAGCCATTGCCAGCAAAATAGAGTTGAGGGGCAGCGTCCGCCGTGTCCTGCAGGTTGCGCCACTCGCGTCCAGGAGTGTGATCCAGCGCGGCAGCGGTCAGCGCCAGATCGTCGCGGTCCTGCTCGACCGTAAGCAATCCACTGCGGGCCGTGAGCACGAAGCCCAGATAATTGGTTAGGCCTTCGTAGACCCAGAGCAGATCGTCTTGCATCGGCTGCTCGTAGTCCGGTGTCGCCAGGTCGGCGGGACGCCGGAATTTTCCATTCCACGAATGTACGTACTCATGAGGCAGTAGGCTGGCCGCCATTTTGCGCGACGTGTCATCCACGAGGCCGCGCTCTTCCACGCGGCTGTCATCGGATTCGTGATGTTCCAGCCCGAAGTGCGCAACGTGATCGCTCAACGTGTAGAGGAAGTGGTAGTCGCGGTAGTGATGCGCGCCAAAAAGTATCTGAGCCTGCTCCACCAGGCTCTTGTAGTGACCCCAGACTTCATCTGGCGGATCCAGCGCTGCGGCGCTGTCGGCGGCGATATCCATTTCGGTGAGCGGATCCTTCGCGAGCGGCACAACTCTCAGAAATTCTCCGGAGATAACCGGTGAATCGACTAACGTGGTCAGTGAGACAGTCGCGAAGTGAACCTCGTTGCCGTTCTGGCTCGTAATGGGAAGCGGTGTACCGAACTTCCATCCCTCGGGCAATTTCAGGCTGGCGCTGTAATTGATGTCGTCCGACTTGTAGCCCTTGGGATACAGCAGGACCTGGTTCCAGCTGATGATTGCAAGTTTGTCGGTAGCTGAGGAACCAGCAGAGAATCCGCCTTCAAATGTCGGTGGAGAAAGAAAATCGAGTTCGGCGGAAACTTCCGTCTCGCCGGCGGGTACCTGAACGTGAATGGTGAATCCGTCGAGCAGATCGCGCCGCCATTTCAGCGTCTTGCCGCCCGCGCTGAATTTCAGGCCGGCGAGATCCGTGACTGGTCCATCCGGCGCATGCTCGCCGGGAATCCATTTCGGATAATAAAGCGTCAAGTCGCCAGGGCTGGCGGGAATTTTCAGTGTGGCATGGAAAATCTTGCGCGGCGCAGTAGTAGCGTCAACGAAGATCGTGACGGTGGGCGGATTCGCCCCCCAGGCGGACACTGCCAGGACCGCAAGGCAAAGCAATCCCAGAATTCTTGAGAGTTTCATTGTTCCTCAGTTCACGAAGAAATTATGCCGTTGGCTATGCAGAATTTAAAACTATAGCAGCCCCGGGCGCGGCGGTACAGAGAGTCTCCCTGCACTGATATCATTCCCGGGAATGTCGCGGCGGGGAAAATTCATCACCTTCGAAGGTCTCGACGGAACGGGCAAGAGCACGCAAATGCGGAAGCTCGCCACCGTACTGCGCGCGAGTGGGCACAAAGTGGTCGAAACCCGCGAGCCCGGCGGAACGGTAACGGGAGAAAAAATTCGAAAGGTTCTGCTCGACTCCGGCACAGCCGGACTTTCTCCGCTGGCCGAGATGGCTCTGATGTTTGCCTCGCGCGCCCAGCATATCAATGAGGTGATCGACCCAGCGCTGGCGGCGGGAAATATTGTGCTCTGCGATCGATTCACCGACTCGACCGAGGCCTACCAGGGCGGTGGACGCAAACTCGGCAGCGACGTGGTCCGCGAACTGCATCGCCTGCTCTGCGGGAATCTGCAGCCGGATCTGACTCTGCTGCTCGATTCGAATGCGCACGCCAGTGTAAACCGGGCGCGTCGGCGCAACCGGCGCAATTCGAAATCCGCGAGCCGCAGTCATGACGAAAACCGGTTCGAACAGGAGACGCGTGCATTTTTCACACGCGTCCGCGAAGGTTATCTCGCAATCGCGAAGCGCGAACCAGCCCGGGTGGCAATCATAGACGCGCGTGGCACGCCCGCGCAGACGCATCAAAAGATAGTGGAACTATTCCAAAAGAAACTAAAGCTTGTGTGACAAGAACAGCATCCGTAAGCATGAAGGCAGAAGAGAATCGCACTGAATGTTTTCCGACTTCCACGGTAACACCGAAAACGTCCACCGCCTGCGCGACATGCTGGCGCGCGAACGCTTTCCCCACGCCGTAGTCCTCGCGGGCGGTGCAGGGTCCGGCAAGTACACTCTGGCCCTGATGCTGGCACAGGCTCTGAACTGTCTTACGCCAATGCAAACTGACGGCCTGCCAGACTTCTGTGGGAAATGCGCGAACTGCACGCGCATCGCGCAGACCACCGATCTCGACGCTCGTTTCGCCGAGGCCGTCGAAGCCCGCGAAAATCTGCGCGAGACCGACAAGAAAGAAACACGCCTGTTCGTCCAGACGCATCCTGATGTGCTGATCATCCCGCCCGATCCACCACAAATGATGATCAAGGTCGACCAGGTACGGCGTGTCATCGAGACGATTTATTACCGTCCGGCCGAGGGCCGCGAGAGGGTTTACATTTTCACCGACTCGGCCTTCATGAAAGAAGCGGCCAACTCGCTGCTCAAAGTTCTGGAAGAGCCACCTGAATTCGCCACGATCTTCCTCCTGACCGAGAATCCCGGCGAGTTACTGCCGACCATCCGCTCGCGATCCATGGTGTTCACCCTCGCTGCCCTGCCCGCAGATGAGATCGAACAATACCTGGCCAAACATCGCCCCGACTGGAAGTCGGCACAGCGATCCCTGGTAGCCCGGCTCTCCGAGGGCGCGATAGGCCGAGCCCGCAGCTTTGATCTGCCCGCCTACACCGCGGCCCGCGAACATGCGCTGGCGATCCTGAATTCGGCCCTGCGCGGCGGCGAGCACAGCGAGTTGTTCAAGATCACCGAGTCCTACCGTGCCGGCGCGGAAGGTCGCGCCAAGACCGAGCAACTAATCCGAACTCTGTATTCCCTGTTACGCGATCTCCTGTTGATCGCGTCGGGTGCAGAAGGAGGAATCCAAAACAGCGACATCGCCGGCGAACTTCAACGCCTTGCCGAGGCCGCGAATTTCGAATGGATCAGCGCCGCCTCCGACCGCCTGGCCGACGTCGAGCGCGGCATGCGGAGAAATTTGCTGCGTTCACTCTCGCTCGACGCCTTCGCAGGGGCATTAGAATCCCCCAGCCCCCGGTAACCTTCCCGGTGGTTACCACCGCTATCCCTTTCCTCCCGCCCAACAAACATTAAGAGTAATCTTTTCAATATGTTACCAAGATTACTCCGGTGGTTCTATACCCTTAGGAGAGATTGCCCACCCACCCCCTGCCGCCTATAATCGTCTTACTCTGGTTCACGATTCTCCTTCAGGTTCCGGGTAGCAGCAAGCGAGGGCGAGGTTTGTCTCGAAGATCATTTGTTTGGCCCTCGATCGAAGGTTCGGTGAAAGGGATACACCCGGATATGCGCAAGCGCCTGAAAATTGCACTGATGCTGACAGCCAGCGCGGCAATCGCGACCTCCTGCCTTCTCCAGCCGCCGCGTCTTTTGGCGGCCGAAGACGACAACCAGTCCCGGCTCGTTACCACAACCGATGAGCATGGCCGCACGATCTATGTAAACGAACCGGCCCCCGCTACGGCGCACACGACCCAGACCACGCAGCCCAGGCGCTCGACGCTGATGTATTGGAGCGCGAAGGAAAATCGCTGGAAACCAGTCCCTTCGAATAACACTCCTTCTATGCAGGCGGCGCGATCGGCAGCGGCTGAAATCAGCCAATATTTCGTCCGGAGTTCCTCAAAGTCTGCCAATGTTCAAATTCAGGCAGCAAACTTCCATGGCCATCAAGCTTCACCGGAGGAGATCGACTCCGCCATCGTGATGTCGGCGGCGCGCCATAATGTCGACCCCAACCTGGTGCGCGCAGTAGTCAAGGTCGAATCGAATTTCAATTCCAACGCCGTCTCGCGCAAAGGCGCTATGGGCCTCATGCAGCTCATGCCCCAGACGGCCCGGAGTTTAAACGTAAAGAATCCGTTCGATCCCGCGCAAAACGTCGATGCGGGCGTGCGCCATCTGAAACAGCTTCTCGAAAGTTACGGTGGCGATGTGAATCTTACGCTGGCCGCATATAACGCGGGTTCAGGCGCGGTGGCACGCAGCGCGGGTGTTCCGCGGTACGCGGAAACCCAGAACTACGTCCGGCGAATCACCAACCTCTACTACGGAGGCTTCGACTTTAACTCATCCGGCGCATCGCGCGAACCTGTGAAAGTGCAACGCGACGCGCGCGGCGTACTATACATCAGCAACACGGATTAAGTTCCCAGCATCTGTTTAAGCAGACGTTTTACTAATCTCTCAGGTACCACCAGTAGTTCAACCGAAACGGCGATCGAGACAGTCAACGGGCCGACGACATTGAACATGACACCGAGCCAGCGCACCGTGCGCTGGGGAGTGCTGCTGTTGCTCGCAGCCCTTCCTGGATTGCCCGCTCACGCCCGTACACATCGCACTGGATCGCATCACTCTGAGTCCTGGGCCCGCGACCACTTCTCTTCTGCCGAGCGCATGCGTGAAGCGCTCAACGGACGTCCCCCTGCGGACCGTTCGCGCCATGACTATCAGCGCGTCCTCAACTCTTACCGCAGTGTTTATTTCGGAGCGCCCACCTCCGCCAAGGCTGATCCCAGTGTGGTGGCCGTGGCCGAAACGCTGGTGGAAATGGGCCGCCGCTTCAACGACGACAAAATCCTGAATGAAGCGATCGCGCAATACAAATTCCTGCGCAAGGAATATCCCGGCAGCAAATACCGCTGCGACGCGCTGTTCACAATCGGCGAGATCTACAAAGACGATCTCGACAACCCCGATCAGGCCCGCGCCGTCTTTCTGGAGTTTCTGCATCGCTATCCTCAGAATCGCCTGTTCGAAGATGCGCAGCAAGCGATAGCCGAGCTTGACCGTCAAGCGGCGGCCGAGAAAAAGGCGGACGCTGAGAAGAAATCCGGTAAGCGGACAGCCGACACGATCAAGGGGCCCAAGGACTTCCCCACCAAGAGTGATAAAGAAGCCGACGCTCAAGCAAACGGCGGATCGGCGCGGCGCGATTCCGATTTTCGTCCCGCTCACCTGCCCCGCGTCACCGGTATCCGGCACTGGTCCACTCCTGACTACACCCGGGTGGCGATCGACCTGGAGAGCGAAGTCAAGTTCGGATCGCAGCGCATCGCCAGTCCTGACCGGATTTTCTTCGATCTGCGCGACACCAAGCTGGCTTCGACGCTGGTCGGCAAAAGCTTCGACGTCGACGACGGATTCCTGAAGAAAATTCGCGTCGCGCAGTTTCAGCCCGGACGGACGCGGGTCGTGCTCGAGGTCGACGATCTTTCCGACTACGACGCGTTCCTGCTGCCGAATCCGTACCGCTTGATCATCGACATTCACGGCAAAGACGGAAAAGCTGCGCGCTCAAAGCAGCCGAAGGAAGTACCGGCCACGGAAGCACTGTCGAAAGACGAAACCACTGCCGATGTCGAGGCCGCGCCGAAAGTGGGACCTCCGAACGGAACGGAGACTGCTTCGAAGACTCGATCGCCGGTTGAGCTGAAGCACGCCGCGCTTCCGGCTGAACATACGAAACCACATACTGTAACCACAGCTTCAACCACCATAGAAACCACAAAAGACGGCGTGAAGAAGGTCATCGTCGAAGCCGATGACGATGATGATAACGACAACGTACCTCCCGTGCAGGTGGCGAAGGCAAGCCGCCCAGCGGGACAGAAGCGCTCGTTATCTTCGCCCATCATTTCGCCCGCTCCCACAACGCTACACAAATCGGACAATATTATTTCTGAGGTAACTGATCCCGACTTATCCGACACCGCCTCCAGCGGGGCGCGCGACGAAATCCACAAAGGCAGCCGCGAAGCAAGACCCACGGCCGGCGGAGACCGCTCGCTGATTCGCGCCCTAGGATTGAAGATCGGCAAGATCGTGATCGATCCCGGCCACGGCGGGCACGACACCGGCACCATTGGCCCCAACGGCCTCGAAGAAAAAGATCTGGTGCTCGAAGTCGGCCGGCGGCTGGGCAAATTGCTCGAGACGCGCCTCGGCGCCGAGGTCGTCTATACCCGCAAGGACGACACCTTCATTCCGCTCGAAACGCGAACCGCGATCGCCAACCAGCAGCGCGCCGACTTGTTCGTTTCGATCCACGCCAACTCCAGTGGCGATCCGGACGCGCGCGGCGTCGAAACCTACTACTTGAATTTCACTTCGTCGCCAGAAGCGCTGGACGTGGCCGCGCGTGAGAACGCTGTTTCCGAGAAATCAATTTACGAACTGCAGGATCTGGTGAAGAAAATCGCGCTGAAAGAAAAAATCGAAGAGTCGCGCGAGTTTGCCGGCGATGTCCAGGAATCGCTGCATAGCGGCCTTGCGGCCAAAAGTCCTGCCATCCGCAACCGCGGTGTGAAGAAGGCGCCGTTTATCGTGCTCATCGGTGCCAACATGCCGTCGATCTTGGCCGAGATTTCGTTTGTCAGCAATCCCACCGACGAACATCGTCTCGAAACCAGCGAATATCGCCAGCGCATCGCCGAATCGCTCTACCGCGGAATCGCGAAATACGTTAACGGATTGAGCGGCGTAAAACTGGCCAGCAAGATGGATAAAACCAACGCCCAGTAACATGGGTTTGGGCTTATCGATTCCGTCGGATGCTTCATTGCGCCAGCAAAATCGCCCGTCTATACTCGTCTCAGGCAGTTTTCCGAAGCAGGCGGCACAATGACATCTTTATCCGCGGTGATCGTAGACGACGAGCAACTCGCCCGCGACGAACTCGCCTACCTTCTGAAAAATGGCGGCGAAGTCGACGTCGTCGCGCAGGGCAAGAACGGTCTCGAAGCTGTAACCCTGATTAAAGAGCACAACCCGGATCTCGTTTTCCTCGATGTACAAATGCCCGGCCTCGACGGCTTCGGAGTCATCAAGAAACTCCTCGATAAGAAACTTCCTATCCCAAAAATTGTCTTCGCCACAGCGTTCGACCAATACGCGGTGAAAGCGTTCGAGGTGAACGCCGTCGACTATTTGTTGAAACCCTTCGATAAGAAACGCGTGGCGCAATCGGTGCAGAGAGCGCGAGCGCAGCAGGGAGCGGTTGGTTCTCCCGCCGAAAAAATCGATGCCCTGGTGCGCATGCTCGAATCGCAGAAACATCCCGCCACAAAAGTGTTGCTGAAGACTGTGGGACGCATGTTTCTCGTCGATCAGAGAGACATTTGCTATGCCTGGATCGAAGATGGCGTGATCTCAGTAGTGACTGGCGGAGCAGCCGGCATTGAAGGACAGTCGAACTGCCGCACGCTCGAAGAGCTGCTCGATAGCCTCGACGGGAATCTCTTCTGGCGCGCCCACCGTTCCTACCTGGTGAATATCAACCGCATCCGTGAAGTCGTCCCCTGGTTCAAAAGCTCTTACCAGCTCCGTATGGATGACAAAAAACAGAGCGAAATCCCGGTCAGCCGCGCGCAAACCAAACGTCTCCGCGAACTCTTCGGCCTCTGACGCGGTCGGCAATCTCCGTAGCACTTCCGGAGGGCGGTTAAGGGGGGAATCAGCCGCCCTCCGGTCCCAGGGGGGAAGATCAAACTGCCATAGCCTCCAGCGCGGTGCGGTCGTGAATGACCAGCGTGGGGCCGTCCAGATGAATCAGCCGCCGCCTCCGCAAGTCGCTCAGCAGCCGGGTCACGGTTTCGCGCGACGCGCCAATGCGCTGCGCCATCTCCTCGTGTGTCATGGACGAATTAATGCGTACCTCGCCCACCGTCAGTTCCGGCCGAGACGATTGCGACAGCAATAGCTTCGCCAGCTTGCCCACCGACGATCGCGTAAGAACCAGATCGTGAATATCGCGAAAAGCCGAGTGGAAGTCGCGGCTCAGACTCTGCGAAGCATGCAGCCCTATTTCGCTGTGCGCCTGCATCAGTTCCAGCAGGTGCTTGCGATCAATAAAATTCAACTGGCAGGGAGTCGCGGTCTCGGCTGTCGTTTCATATCCCATACCCGAAACAGCTGCGCTCAAGCCGAGAGCTTCTCCAGCTTCGGCGGTTTTGAGAATGAGAATCTTGCCTTCCCGCGAAGTAGTCGAAAGGTTCACCCTTCCCGAACACAGGACAAACATTCCGCGCGGAGTCTGACCCTCCACAAACAGCACCGCGCCCGCGGGCAGCGTGCTCTTGTGACTGAACTGATTGAGGGAGTGCAAAATCGAATGCGAGAAATCACAAAAAAAACCAGGCCGGTTCAGCGGACAATTCGTGCAATCTTCAACGATGTTGAGTCCGTAAGGCGTCTTCATTTCTGACTCCCCATCATAAGTTCGTTTCGGCTTCAGGCTGGGCGACGGCGGCGCCGCTCCGGCTCCTCCCAGAAGATGGGAGTTGGAAAGCAGTGCGCGAGCATGGGCTTGGCTCTCGCTGCAGGAATCCTGCGCAGCAGCGAGCAACTCCCATGCGGCCGTCGGTTCCTCGCGCTTTTCCCACTCCACAAAACAGGCAAAAAGAAATAGCGGATCGATCTCCTGCGGATTCGCGGCACAGGCGGCTCGCGGCACCCTGGGCCGCAAATCCGTGGCGATGATTGGCAATGGGCTGGGCGGCGATGTACCCCATCCCAAGGAGACGATCGGATGATCGACCGAACGACAGCGCCGTGGGTTTGGCGCGATCTCGATCACCCGATCCCCGCCGCTTACTCGTAACAGTTGACATCTGTCGGTTACTAGCACTTGGACAACTCCTGCAAATCGGCGATCCCGCCTTAACTGCTCTTACGGGGGAGGGCTGGTGCCGTCTTCGCTGGGGCCGCCTGTACAGATGGACTGGAACTTATTCCGGCCAGAGCCAAGGTACCCTACCCCTGTGCACGTAGACTTCCGTAAAAGGGATGCCGGCCCTAATGTGGAACTTCCCTGTTTGGAATGAGTTCCAAACCAGAAGAGTGTCTCTCTCATTCCTGTCGTGCCGAAACGTCGGCAATCTGCCGATTAGCCGTCAGCCCCGGCAGGCGAACGCTCCTCAAACCGACACAATTGTGAAATTAGCCGTGTTTTCGGCTGGAGTATTCCTGGCGATCGATGTGCAAGCGATTCATCTTCGATTGCAGCGTGGTGCGTTTGACCCCCAGCCTCCGCGCTGCTCCGTTGGGTCCGGAGAGCACCCCACCGGTTTCGCGCAACACGCGAAGGATGTGTTCCCTCTCCGTTGCATCCAGAGTGTGATCGGGCTGCAGAGCAGGTTCCATTCCCGCCACGAGGAGTTCCGACAGCGGGACGCGCAGGACCGGTCCGTCGCTGAGGATGACCGAGCGTTCCATCAGATTTTCCAGTTCGCGGACATTGCCCGGCCAGTGCCAGTCCATCAGCGCTTTCATGGCCTCTTTCGGAATAGTTTCGATGGTGCGATCAAGCCGCTCGGCGAACTTGCGCACGAAGTAACGGACTAGCAGTGGAATATCCTCGCGCCGATCGCGCAAAGCTGGCAGCGTAACTGGAAAAACATTGATCCGGTAGAACAGATCGCTGCGGAACTCGCGCTCGCCCACGCTTCGGGCCAGATCGCGGTTGGTCGCCGTAACCAGGCGTACGTCGACCTTGATGGTGCGAACACTGCCCAGGCGTTCGAACTCCTGATCCTGCAAAACCCGCAGCAGCTTTGGCTGTAGTTCCAGCGGGATCTCGCCCACTTCGTCCAGAAATAGAGTGCCGCCATCCGCCAATTCCATGCGACCGATTTTTTGGATGATCGCCCCGGTGAATGCTCCCTTTTCGTGGCCGAAAAGTTCGCTTTCAAGCAGACCGGTCGGAATCGCCGCGCAATTGACCTTGATGAAGTTGCGATCTTTGCGCTTGCTCATGCGATGGATTGCCCGCGCGACGAGTTCCTTGCCGGTACCGGTCTCGCCCAAGACCAGTACCGTGGCGTTACTGGCAGAGACCGTAGCCGCCAGATCGAGCACGTGTTTGAGCGCCAGACTCTCGCCGATGATTTCTTCGAAATTCCAATTGGTGCGGATCTCACCTTCCAGGTATTGCTTCTCCGCAGCCAGACGATTCTTAAGCTGTTCAATTTCGCGGTAAGCGCGTTCGTTTTCCAGAGCGACCGCGATCTGGGCTGCAATCTGGCTGAACAATTCCAAATCCTCCGGTTGGAAGGCGTTCAGCCTGGTGCTGCCAAAGCTTAGCGTCCCCAAGGATTGCTCGGAACTGGTCAATGGCACACAACACAGACTCAGCAAGCCCTCATCGAGGAGAAGGTTGGCAAAGTCAGTGCCGAAAGCGGCGATGTCGTCCTTCGAAAAGATCAGCGGCTTGCCCAGTTGCAGAGCCTTTCCCGCCGGGCTGTTGTTCACAGAGACGGTGAAGTCAGAAGGAAGAATTTTCTTGGCGAGGGGAAAATCCACGGCGTGGCGCCGGAGCGCTCCGGAGTCATCATCGCGCAGGAGCAAGCTGGCAAATTCGTGCTGCTTAACGTGGCGTACGTGCGCCGAAATCGAGGGGAACACTTGCCGGATATCCAGATTCGAAGCCACGCTGGCTCCGGTCTTCAGCAACACGCGAAGCCGTTCTTCCTCCACCCGCAAAGCCTTGTGGGCCAGAGCGTTGCCCAAAGCCTGAGCCAGTGCCGTAGCCACCTGTTCGAGGAAATCGACGTCTTCTGCGCCAAAAGCATTGTCGGAATGGCTCGACAGTGTGAGAACTCCGAGCGCACCCTTCGCCGTCAACAACGGAATGAAGCAGGAGGAACGAATCCCTTGCTCAAGCGCCCTTTGCGTCACCGGGAATGTCACTTCCGCCAGATCCGCGTAATTCAGGACTCTGGTCTTGCCCTCGACGAACGTCTTACCAGTGAGCGTGTCGTCCAGTCCCAGCCGCCCGTCCTCGGGAAGGATCTTCCCTTTGAGTTCAGACGTGCTGGCGTGGCTACGCAAGACTTGCAAGCTATCGTCGTAAAGACAAACCGCAATGTAATCGTGGGGAAGCGTCCTTCGCAGGCACCCGGAAATTGCCGGAAGAAGCTGTTGGATGTCCAAACTCGACAACAGCGTGGCATCGATTTCGCGAAGAACCCGCAGCCTGTCCTTTTCCTGCACCAGGGCTTTGTGAATGCCGCTGGTTTCGACTGTCAGCGCCGTTTCCGAAGCCACCCGCTTCAGGAAATCAAGGTCTTGGGGGGAAAAGGCAATGTCGCTCTTGCGAGCCAGAAACAAGAACCCAAGCGTTCCCCGCGCCGTTATCAGCGGGACGAAGCAGGTCCAGAGAAACCCTTGCTCCAGGAATTGCCGCAATCTGGGAGAGTCTTGGGCGCACTCCTCTAACTCCCTGCGGTCGAGGTTCCTGGCCTCGATTTCCTCCAGCAGCGGGCCCGACAAACTCTCTTCCAGCGGGATCTTCGTGCCATGCTCATACACGGTGCCACGCGGTGTACCGCTCGAAACTGATGCCAGAACTTTCCCGGCGACGGGATCCACGATCGCGACAAATGCCGAGTCGTGCGGGACTGCTTTCTGTAGCACGGCGGAAACGGATTGGAATGCTTGCTGGAAATCAACTTTCGAAGCAGTGAGGGCGTTGCCGATTTCGAGCAGGATCTGCAGGCGCTCCTTCTCCTGCTCGAGAGCGGCATTGGTCAGGGCATTTTCCAGTGCCAGCGCTATTGAGGTCGCGGCGTGGCCGAGTAGATCCAAGTCTTCGGAGGAGAAGGCCCGATCACGACAACTGCCCAGACCGAGCGCTCCTAATGGGCCTTTCGGCGTAATCAGCGGCATGCCACTCATTGACCGGATGCCGTGCTCCATCAGTCTTTTCGCAGTGGAAAATGATCCTGCCATGAGTTCCGCGTGATTGAGGCTCGCTGGGGTTCCTGCCAGCATTGACTGACCGAGCATGCACTCGGCGATGGGTATGGTCTCGCCTACGCGGAACACGTTCCCAACCCGCGAGTAGACTGAAGCGGTCCTCATGACTTGACCTGCCGGGTCGTAGAGCCAGGTTCCGGCGAAATCGTAGGGAATCACCTTCCCGATACAGCCTCCAATTACGGAAAAAAGCTGTGTCAGCGACGTATGGGAGGAGAGGGCCTGATCGATCTCCCTCAGAACTTGCAGCCGCCCTTTCTCGCGTTGCAGATTGCCGGCCAGAGCCTCCAACCGTCGCTCCATGAGTTTCTGCTCGGTGATCTCGATTACCAAAACGCCGATGCGCGTAACCAGCCCATTGACATCCTTGATTGGGAAAGAGTTTACGATCCAGTACCCGGGTTCTGTTCTGGTCGGAAGCGTACCGGACACTTCGAAGTCGAGAACCGACTCTCCGGTCGAGAAGACGCGGCGGTGTTCGGGCTCCAGCACGTCAGCAAGGTTCCCCAACATTTGACGCAGGGTCTTGCCCAGGTGGTCCGCGGGTGGGTGGCCGTTCATGGCGGCAAGAACACTATTGATCGCAAGGTAGCGAAGCTCGGTGTCGAGAATGCAGAGACCAGCGGTGGACGAAGTGAAGAAAGCAGCAAGCAACTTCTCCGGCTCGGAGAGAGCATCCGGATACGCGAACGGAATCAGCTTGCTGATTTCGGCGGTGAGCATGTTAGTCGGCATACGAGTCACCGCAGCCCCCGGTAAGCGAAGCTCGCGGGCCGTTCCTCACCGCACAATTGAGACGCCACAGAAGCGATGGGGATGAGCCGGAAGAGGCCGGGACTTAGGCAGCTCCGCGGTGGGAACCAGAAGATCTTGAGTCGACCATTAGGCAGAATCGGGGTTCGACCTACTCCGAAGATATCGGAGTGGCGAAAATACCCGATGCTCGAGTGTGGCACGCTTGAGGGGATCAACACAGGCAACTACTCCATGCGCCGCCTCCCCCTCAGGGACGGTTTCCCAAGCAACTTAAATAGCTGGGCAATTATAACCAGAGGTGTCAAGCACATAATCGTTTTTCTGGCTTAGGAGGGCGAGTAGGGTGGTCACACCGGTTCCAAAAGGGACTTCTACTAACTAGTCCTTTGTTTGATCGCGACACCGAATCACGTCACAGCTTACCTGCCTTTCGGAGACCGACAGCGAATGGTAACTCCACTTAGCGAACCGCATAGGTTCGGCTGCAGGTTGGGAGATAACATCGCTTACTTGCGACACAGCCGAGAGTATGCGCACATCGTTCCGCCGGCGCCATCGGAGATCAGGATCGGCACGTTCCCTGCGAATTAGGATGGATCCGAAAGCGCAAAGATTCCAGTTCAGCGGTGGAGCATGATCCGAATATAATTGAGCAATGGCCAGGGGATGGGAAAGTAAGTCCGTCGAAGAACAACAGGCCGGGGCCAACGATAAGCCGGGCAAGGAACGCGTCCGGATGAATGCTGAACAGGCGGCAGCCTTGCGCGAAAAAGAGAATCTGCGCCTATCGCGTCAGCAAGTGTTGCAGCAATTGCAAGCCAGCTCGAATCCGCGCCATCGCAAACTGCTCGAAGACACCCTCGCCGCCCTGGATGAGAAGCGGAAGAGGCTAGAGCGGTAGGGCTTCCGGCTTCAGACTTCAGACTATAGAGTTCGAGCTTCAGACTCTTTAAGCCACTATGGTTTACGTCGTCCAGACCTCGTCCGGGGAACCGGCTTCGATGCGCTGGCGGGAACGGACGGGGCGGTCTGGCCCTACGGCGGTTCCTAAAGTCACTCGACAGCCTCCGGACGCCTTCGAGATGATCCGGCAGCGACGTATAATGGTCCTGTGACTGCCTACGTTTACGTCTCCCTCAAGAAGAGCGTCCTCGATCCCCAAGGCAAGACTATTCAGGGCGCGCTGAAGAAAATGGGGTATCAAGGTCTGGAGAGCGTCCGCCAGGGGAAATATTTTGAGATCACTCTGGACGGCGGACTCTCGCGCGAGCAGGCGCAGGCTGAAGTTGAGCGCATGGCCCGCGAAGTGCTGACCAACCCCGTGATCGAAGAATTCCGTTTTTCCATGTCTGAGTAAACATGTCCGAGTAAACATGTCTGAGTAGACTGGCCGAGAAGATTCGGGCCAGAAATCCTTTGAGGTTCCTGCATGTGCGGTATTGTCGGCTACGTCGGTAAGAAAAGTGTCGTTCCCATCATCATCGAGGGATTGCGCCGCCTCGAATACCGCGGCTATGACTCCGCGGGTCTCGCGGTCGCGGGTAACGGGGACGGACTTCAGCTGCGCCGCGCCGAAGGTAAGCTACGCAATTTGGAAGAAGCGATCCGGCTGAAGCCGATCGACGGAACCTATGGCATCGGCCATACGCGCTGGGCCACGCACGGCCGTCCGACGGAAGAAAACGCGCATCCTCATCGCGACTGCACCGGCAAGATCGTGGTCGTGCACAACGGAATCGTCGAGAACTACCTCAGCCTGAAGAAGCAATTGATCGAAGAAGGCCACAAGTTCACGACTGAAACCGACACCGAAATCATTGCCCACCTCGTGGAGAAATATTCTAAAAGTAACAACGGACAGAGGCCGTTGCTGGAAGACGCCGTCCGCCAGACGGTGAAGCAGCTGAACGGCGTGTTTGCGCTGGCGGTGATCTCGACTGACGATCCCAACAAGATTGTAGCGGCGCGAAATGGCCCGCCGGCGGTGATTGGACTGGGCAACGATGAATATTTCGTGGCCTCGGACGTGCCCGCAATCCTCAATCACACGCGCGACATTTTCTTCCTGGCCGACGGCGACATGGCCGTCGTCACTCCCGACGGCGTGCATCTTTCGGACTTCGACGGAAAGCCCGTCCGGCGCGAGATCCAGCATGTCACTTGGGATCCGATCATGGCGGAAAAGGGCGGCTTCAAGCATTTCATGCTCAAGGAAATCTACGAGCAGCCGCGCGCCGTCCGCGACACCACGCTGGGCCGCGTTTCGCAGGATACGGGACACATTTTTCTGGGCGAACTGGAAATCACCGAAGCTGAATTGCGCGCCGCGAAAAAGATCAACATCATCGCCTGTGGAACCAGTTGGCACGCTGGGCAGGCGGGCAAGTTCATGATCGAATCTCTGGCGCGTGTTCCCGTGGAAGTCGACTACGCCAGCGAGTGGCGTTACCGCAATCCCATCGTCGATCCGGAGACGATCACGATCGTGATTTCGCAATCAGGCGAAACCGCGGACACGATCGCCGCGCAGCGTGAAGCTAAGTCCCGCGGATCGAAGACCTTGGCGATTTGCAATGTGGTCGGATCGATGATCACGCGCGAAGCCGCGGGCACGATTTACACCCATGCCGGGCCAGAGATCGGAGTCGCTTCCACCAAGGCTTTCACCGGCCAGCTGACCGCGCTCTACATTCTCGCCATGTATCTGGCGCAGGTGCGAGGCGTCATGCCCCCCGAGCAGGCGCAAGCCGCCATGTTGGAGCTGACCCGTATTCCGAGCAAACTGGATCACGTCCTCACCCAGGATGCAGCCTGCGACGAACTAGCCAAGCGTTATCAAAAAGTCCACGACTTCCTGTTTCTCGGCCGTGGCATTCACTATCCCATCGCGCTTGAGGGCGCGCTCAAGCTGAAGGAAATCTCCTACATTCACGCCGAGGGGTATCCGGCGGGCGAAATGAAACATGGCCCGAATGCACTGATCGATGAAAACCTTCCCGTAGTCGTCATCGCCACATGCGACGTGAATAATCCCGGCTCGATGCTACGCTATGAAAAGACGATGTCGAACCTGAAGGAAGTCAAAGCGCGCTCCGGCGTCGTGATCGCACTGGCGACCGAAGGCGATGAAGACATCAAGGAAGCCGCCGACCACGTCTTGTACGTCCCGGCGGCGCCGGAAGAATTATCGCCGATCCTCGAAATCGTCCCCTTGCAGTTGCTGGCATATCACATCGCAGTGCGGCGCGGCTGCGATGTAGATCAACCGAGGAATCTGGCAAAGTCAGTCACAGTGGAATAGGCGGTCGCAATGCCCATGGCGGATTTTTCCTGGCTCAAGTCTTTTCGAGACTGGAGCACTGAGGACTTTGCCATGTGGATCCTCGGCGGCCTGGCAGTTTTCCTAGTCTGGCTATTCCACAATATGCGCCGGAGGGCCTTGTCCCGTTCAGCGTCCCGGCTCGGCCTTCAGTTGCTGCCCTCACTCTCGCCTGAGACCCTTGGAATCACTGACTCAACCTTCTACCAAGCCGGAGACATCCTCGAAAACTACCTGCACGGCACGGTCGACGGACTCGACACGGTGATCTTTGACCAGAAGACGCGGTCCAATGCGGCCGACCAGCGCAGCGGCAACAGCGTGATGGAACAAACGATTGCCGGATTTCGCGTTTCTGGCAACAGCTATTGCCGCGATCCCGGAGTGATCCAGTCCAGCGAATGGCACGTGGAGAAAATCGGCGCGTGGGTCTTCGTCTTCAACCAGGGCCGGCTGGTGCAGCCGGCGGAAATCCCGAAATTTCTTGAAGAGGCTCGCGGCTGGTTCAAGATCGCGACCGATCCCGACAGCTAAGAGTCTAGGTTTTCACGGGCTCGATATCGGTGTGGCGGAAATCATTTCCTTTAAACAGCAGGGGCTCGTCCATTTCCTTGGCCAGCGCGTAGGCAAAGCAATCTCCAAAATTCAGGCCGGCCTTGTGCCGGCCCTTGCCGAAATCGCGATAGGCATGTCGGGCAATCTCGGCCTGCGATGGAGTTACCGTTTCGATGGCAATCCGCGCCACGCGAAAAAAATCATCAAAACGGCGGCTCGCGACTGCGTCTCTTCCACTGTCGATCACAATGGAAGCCTCCACATAATTGACCGCGGAAACGCGTCGTATCGCTGCCGCTTCGATTGCTTGTGCGAACTTCGGCGCATCTGATTCGGCCCGCAATACCGCGACAACCGCCGATGTATCCAGAATCACTTCGGCATTCCTTTCTCGTCGTAGAGCAATTCGTTGATGTCGATAGATTTATAGGGCTCTTTGAGATGGGCCGCGCAATCCCGTCCAATCTTGAGAAGGCGCTCGGCCATGCCGTCCTTGGAATTTCCGCGGACGCGCTCCAGGCGTTCACGAATCGCCTCACTCACGGCGGCAGTCATGCTTTCGCCGGTGAGGCTGGCCAACTCCCGCGCCAGACGGTGGGCTTCGTCGCTTTTAATATTCAAGCTCATATGTCTACCATTCTACCACATCAATCCACCATTCTACCATAGCCGTAAACCGCCGCTCAAGAACACTATGGAAGCGAGTCCGTGGAAGAGTCCTTCAGCGCGCTCCGGATTAGCCCCAACACTCCGCAGAGCGCGGCCAGTGCCGATCCCCAGATCGTGAATATAATGTTCACCACCCAGGCCGGAGTGGCTCCCACGCGCCGCAGCAGAAATGGCAGGAAATTCCAGGTCGTGAGGTGGACGTAGTCCCATGAATCCTGGCCGATGGACTCGGTGTTGAGTCCCCAGGCGTCTCGTTTGCCCAGTGCGAAGGCGACGATGTTCTTGAAGCGCAGAGCAATCACGAACGTGGGATGGCCGAGCGTCTCCATCTGATAGATCTCCAGGGGAAGCCAGAACGCAAGCGACGCGATCTGGATCAAGAAGCTGACCGCGATCAGCGCGACGCCGGCGCGCCATATCCATTTCCTGAATGCAGCCGACAAAACAGGTTCGGAGCGAAAACGCAGCAGCAGCGGCACCGCAAGCAGCGCCACGAACTCCACAGCGGTCGAAACATAGCGATCGCCCCAGGCAAAGTCACCTGCCCAATAGGTATAGCGCGCATAAAAGCCGATATAGCCAGCGAGCAACAACAGAGAAGTCACACCGTAGGCGCGAACTTCAGGGCGGAGCTGCTTCCAAAGCAGGACGAGCAAGACGACCGCGAGCACCAGCAGAGGATCAAAAAGAAAAATCGATTTCTCCGGCTTGAACAGAGCGCCCAGCACGCCTTCGTGAAAGGGCGTACTCCAGGGAAAATTCGCAGGCAGGGTCGGATCCTGCGCTCGCGACTCGCGCGCGAAAATAGGAATGTAGGTTCCGGTCCACGACCCAAAGCGGTAGAAATTATAGTAACGCTCGATGAGGACAAATACGGCATACACGGGCGCAGCGACCTTGCAGTAGGCGAGAAAAGTCTGCCATAACTCGCGTCCGCGAGCCTGCTCAAACCAAAGTACGATCAGCAGGAAGATCCCTGCTGCCATCAGATCGAGACCGGTTGTAACTCTAGTCAATAGATTCAGACCGAGCGCGGCCGACCCGACAAACAACGCCCGCCAGCTTCCGGTGCGAAGCCACTCATATTGAAACGAAAATCCCACCAGAGTGAGCAGCATGATGTAGTTGTTCTCCTGCATGTTTTGCGTGTAATGCAGGTGGGTAGTGCACAACAGCAACGCCAGCACGCCGGCAACAGTTTCGCTCACGCTGAAACGCAACTGGCGCAGGAAACGAAAAGCGATCAGCACCGTCAGCACGGTCACAAGAATGCTTGTGCTGTAGCTGACCACGATGGTGCGCACGGCGGGATCATCTTCGTATTCGGAGAATACCTGCCAGTGTGAGATCCAGGTCGCGACCAGGTCGGAGGGCAGCATGAGCAGTGACTGCCCAATGCCGTACCAGCTGTAGATATTTCCTCCACGGCCGTGCAGTCCGAACTCGGGATATTCGTACGGAAGAACTTGCGGCTGCGAAGTCCAAAGCCAATGCGCGGTCTGCAGGCGGTGCATGGCATCAGCCGTGCCTAGTTCGCCTGATTGCACAACAAAGCCAAGCAGGCCCGCCATGAGGCATAAAAGAAATAAAGGATCCCGCAGCCAACGGGAGAAGCGTGAAGTCATCGTTGCGATGGTAATACAGGAGCGGGCGTCAAGCTTCACGTTTCAGACTGCAAGATTCACGTAGCCCGGGATGCCCCCTCGTCTGGTGTCAGGCGCTACAGCGGGCAACGGGGCAGAGTATCTGAGATCAAGAGAATCTACACCGCCAGCCGTCATACTCGGAGCTTCGTTCCTCGGGGGCGGACGGGGCGTCCGCCCTATGTGAATAGGAAAGGGGTAGACTGTAGCGGTCAAAATTATTTCGGGGACGATTACGGTGAAGTGCCCATTTTGCGCCACGGAGCTATCGGACAACGTACGCTTTTGTTCTGCCTGCGGGAAGCCGGTTGAAAACACGGACAACATCGCCACCCTCGACTTCGCCACAGCCACGTCTCCGCTCCCCACTCCACAACAAACACCCTCAAGGCTGCCTGCGTCGCGATCGTCGTCCCGTTCGTCGGCCCGCACTTCTAGCGCTGCCGAGTTCCTGATCACGGAAGGACGATTCCTTCCCGGACGTCTTGTGGCGGGGCGTTACCGCATCATCGCGCTGCTGGGCAAGGGCGGGATGGGCGAAGTTTACCGGGCTGACGATCTCACGCTGGGCCAGACCGTGGCCATGAAATTTCTTCCCGATGAGGCGGCCAGCAATGAGGGACTGCTCGAACGATTCCGCAACGAAGTCCGGATAGCACGCCGCGTTTCCCATCCCAATGTTTGCCGGGTGTACGACGTCGGGGATGTCGAGGGACAGACGTTTTTTACGATGGAGTATGTCGACGGCGAAGACCTGTCTTCACTGCTTCGACGCATTGGGCGGTTGCCCGGAGACAAAGCGGTCGAAATCGGACGCCAACTCTGTGCCGGTCTGGCCGCCGCTCACGCCAAGGGCGTGCTGCATCGAGATCTGAAGCCGGCAAACATCATGCTCGATGGGCGCGGTCAGGTGGTGATCACCGACTTCGGCCTGGCGGGAATCGCCGACGACATCCGGGGACCGGAGGTGCGCAGCGGAACGCCGGCTTACATGTCGCCTGAGCAGATTGCCGGCACAGAAGTCACCATGCGCAGCGATATTTACGCGCTGGGCCTGGTGCTTTATGAGGTGTTCACCGGCAAGCGCGCGTTCGCTGAGCTGAAAGCTGGCGTGGTGCATGGCCACGGCGACCGGACACCGAGCCGTCCATCGTCGGTGGTGAAGGATCTCGATCCGATCGTCGAAAAAGTGATTCTGCGCTGCCTCGAGACTGATCCCTCGTCGCGGCCTGCCAATGCGCTCGCGGTATCGGCGGCGCTGCCGGGAGGCGATCCGCTGGCTGCCGCGCTGGCCGCGGGCGAAACGCCGTCTCCGCAGATGGTTGCAGCGGCCGGCGAGTCGGCGGGGTTGCGGCCACGGACGGCAATTATCTGTCTGGTGTCATTGCTGCTTGGCCTGTCACTCGCCACCTACCTGTCGCTCCGCTTCAACGCTCTCGAAAAAATGGGGTTGGAGCTGACTCCGGAAGTCCTAACGCAGAAGGCTCACGAAATCATCGCCCATCTGGGATACGGGGGTCGGCCGGTCGACAGCGCCTACGGTCTCGATTATGACGGCGACTTTCAGGATTCCGTGGAGAAGAATGACAAGCCTCATCCCGACTGGGACAAGGTGCTCGCAGGCCGGCCCACGCTGCTGCAGTATTGGTACCGGCAGAGCCCAGACGATCTGCTGGCGAATGATTTCCGGGATAGCTCTCTGACGCCGGGAGTTATTACCAAGAACGATCCCCCCACGGTGCTGTCGGGGATGATCAATCTGGAACTGGATGCGCAGGGGCGGTTGACGCATTTTCAGGCGATCCCAGAGCAAAAGAAGGACGAAAAAAAGGAGGCTCCGGCAGCATCGAATAAGCCTTCACCCGCACCCGTTGACTGGAATGTTCTTTTCGCCGCGGCTGGTCTGGATCCATCGGCGTTGCAGCCGGCGCAACCCACCTGGACTTCGCTCGCGACTTCCGACACGCGCATGGCCTGGACCGGAACGTGGCCGGGCACGACTCGCCCGCTGCGCGTGGAGGCGGCGGCGTTTCAGGGCAAACCGGTGTTTTTCTCGCTCATCGGTGACTGGACCAAACCCGGACGCATGAAGAGCACGGAGAAAAAATCCGCTGGTCAGCGAGCCAGCGAGATAATCTCGGTTCTCCTGCTGTGTTCGCTGCTGACTGGCGCCGCACTGCTGGCCCGCAGAAATTATCGTCAGGGTCGAGGCGACCGCCAAGGAGCGCTCCGGTTGGCTCTGGTGATGTTTCTGCTGGAGATCGGATTGTTTCTCTGTCGCAGTCACTTCCCCACATTCGGTGACGCTCTCGGACTTTTCATCATCGCAATCAGCACCGCTCTTTTTATTTCGGGCACGATGTGGATGATGTATCTCGCACTGGAGCCATGGGTGAGGCGTCACTGGCCAAAGACGATCATTTCCTGGAGCCGGTTGCTGTCCGGAAGGGTGCGCGATCCACTGGTGGGCCGCGACATTCTTTTTGGCGTGATGCTCGGCGTGGTCTGGATTCTCGTCTTCCAGATTCGCTCCATCCCGATGATGCGCATGGGATCCTCGCCCGAGTTATTCTCCACTGACGCCCTGATGGGAGGCCGCGTGGCGCTGGGCGAGTGGCTGCGGCAGTGGCCGCAGTCGATCCAAACTACTCTGGTTTTCTTCTTCGTTCTGTTCGGACTCAAAGTCCTGCTGCGTAAGGAGTGGATCGCGGGAATTGGACTCGTCGCGATCTTCGCTCTACCGCGCGCTATGAGCAGCCCTTATATGGCGGTGGAGATCCCGGCGCAGATTCTCGTTTATGCCATTGCCGTACTGATCGTGCTGCGTTTCGGGTTTATCCCCCTGGCCTGCGCCATTTTCACGATCAACCTGGTGGGGAATATTCCGATCTCTGCCGACCTCTCGACGTGGTACATGCCAACATCGATTCTGGCGCTGCTCAGCGTCGTGGCGTTGGCAGGATGGGGCTTCTACCATTCGCTGGGCGGGGCTCCGGTGTGGAAGGTGGAGATGGAATAGGAGTTCTCGGTTCTCTGGACGACTCCGATCTGTGGATTCCTGGTCAAAAAACCTCGATCTTCATCGCACTGGCTGGAGCAGAAGCAAGGTGGGCGTCTCGCGTGATCAGGATGGCTCCCAGTTGCATAGTGAGCGCGACGTAGGCCGCGTCGTATGCCGAAAACTCGCGTTCCCTCGATGCGCCCGGGGCGGCCCATCTCGGGAAACTGCAGCAGGCTTTCGACCTGGTCGCGGATCCGTTCATCGACGGTGATGGCAGCCTGCGGGCTGTCTGCATCGATGTAGTCGAAGATCGCATCGCGATCGGCCTGCGCAAACCGCGACCACTCCAACTGCGTAGCCTGGCGTTTCATAGATTACCGCGTCTTGCGGAGGGCGGCGGCTCGACGTTTGGCGAAGTGAGGTTCGACTTTCTAGTGCGGGATCGCCGGGCGAGGATCGTTCAGCGCTTCCTGCACCTTCGCGCGGAACCATGCATCGTCCGCGGTGTCGTTTAATGCGAACGGGAGCGCACCTTGGTTAGCCGTCCGTCAGCAGAATGCGCACAGCATCCGAGACTGTGATCCCCAACTCTTCCAGCACTGCCGTCGCGCGCTCTTTCACGGCGAGATCGATTCGGGTTTGGACTAGCGCATTCGCAGGCATAGAAATGCTCCTTCATCCCATTGTAGTTCAATTGAATTACAAGAGCCTTTCTCTTCACATCAAGCGAAACGCTCTCTTCATCGCCTCGGAAGCCATCGCGCAGGCCTGATCCAGCGGCATGGCGCGCAGGGCTGCGTTGAAGGGTTCGGCTTGGATGGGGCCGTCGTAGCCGATCTGGAGCAGGGCATCGAGAAACTGTTTCACTGGGATGACTCCGGTGGCGGCGGGCAGCTCGCGGTGGTCGTCGCGGTACTGGTCGAGGGTGAGGCCGGTGGGGGCGTCGTTGAGGTCGACGGTGATCACGTCCTGCCCACGCAGCGTCAAAATATCCTGCTGCGTTTCTTGCGCGTTGAACCAATGCCAGCTGTCGAGCTGAATGCCGAGGTTATTCGTTCCAATAGCTGCGAGCAGCTCCTTCATTTCACTCAGCGTATGAATGAACGGATGTTTCTGGCTTCGCCAGAGCGTGCGAGGGGAAACATATTCCAGACCAAGTTTCTGGCCGTGATCGGCGAGAACCTTCGCACACAGCCGCAGCCGCTCGGTATGCTGACGAAAATTCTGTAGAAAAGTGAGGTCGTCGCTGCAGGGAAGTATCCACGTGCTGACCCGCCGAATGCCTGCGCGCTGGAGAACCGCCGCCGCAGCCGGAAGTTTTTTCAGGTCAGAATTGAAAGTTTCGGAGTCGTTGCGGAATTCGACCGGCAAGCCAGCGGCTCCAAACTTCAAATTTCTTTTCTGTAGATCGTCGAGCAGCCGACCCAGGGCGCCATCATTTAACGAAGCGAGATATCCAGGATCGGGGTCCAATCCTTCAAAGCCGTGCTTGGTCGCCAGTTCCATGGATTCGGGGAAACTCGCGTGAAAGCCTAGGCGTCCCAAGCTCAGGATGGCGTAGAACTTGCGCTCGGGCGCGGAGGTTGCGGCGGCGAAGAGTCTGCCGGTCGTGGATAGTGCGATGCCGGTAGCAGCGCCAGCGGCCAGGAAGTGGCGTCGGGACATTAGGTTGGACATGGCGGGTTGATTGTAGCCGCTGGAGTCAGCCCTGTGGCGGCATCATTGAGGGCGGTTCTCCCTGCGTTTCCGGTGAAGCGGAACGTAGTGAAATCGAATCAGATATATGTTGGTTCCCTTGCCGTGCTTTGCCACCTTGAGCAGATCCAGTACTCCAAGGAAGCCGGATTGACGCGCTAGCTCCGGAGTAATATCAGGAAACCCGATCGGCGTGACCGACTCGATTTCTATCTCGCCGTTCCCCACGCGATAGCGGCGCCCTTCCGTGACATGGGGCCTCGTCCAAATCCTGACACTGCAAGTGATATCGCCGCGAACCACCCCTTCGCGAAGACGCTTGGCAAAGACCATAGGTTCACCCTGAACGGCGTGCGATTATACGCCGTCAATTTGTGCCTACAAGCGGGCCTGGCGCCCTACTCTGTCATCCTGAGCGGAGTTGGCGATCGCGAAGCGAGCGACAACGCAGTCGAAGGACCCCTTGTGCTCTGGGGCTGTCGATGACGTCCCAGGGAATTCTCCCCGCGCAGCTGGGAGTGGCGGTAACTCCTTTTGCAGTTCGTGCCACTGCGGGAGAGCACGCGGTCCTTCGAATCCGCGATTGCTTCGCTCAGGATGACAGCGGGGCAAGAATGAGGTGCATTCGACAAAGTCCCCAGAGGGATAGGACAGTGGAGCGGGAACGGAAGAAGTGGCCCACCCGCAGGCAGAAGCCGCTTGGCTTCGCAGCCCTGGAAGCGCCACCCAAGAGCGTTTCTTTCATTGCGGCTCCGATTTGAAAAGAAAAGGCGGTCAGTGCCGCTACGCCGCCGTCTGATATTGCAACTGGAATCCATCGCGCCGCATCTAAACCTTGACAACGATCCACTCAGGTCTTAGCATGGCCTTGAGCGCAATGATAATTGCATTGATTACAAAGCACTTATCTACTAACTTCTGGATCTAGAGGAGCTTTTTATGGGAAAGATTATCGGAATTGACTTGGGAACCACCAATTCCTGCGTCGCAGTCATGGAAGGCGGTGAGCCCAAGGTTATCGCTAACGAAGAAGGAGGGCGGACCACACCGTCCGTAGTGGGCTTTACCAAGACTGGCGAACGGCTGGTCGGACAGGTGGCTAAGCGGCAGGCCATCACCAATCCTGAGAATACCGTGTATTCGATCAAGCGCTTCATGGGACGCCGCTACGACGAGGTCACCGAAGAGATCAAGATGGTGCCCTACAAGGTCGTGCAGTCAGGCGATCACGTCGCCGTGCTCGCACAGGGCAAGGAGTACACCCCGCCGCAGGTTTCGGCGCTGATTTTGCAGAAGCTGAAGAAGGCCGCCGAAGATTATCTCGGAGAGAAAGTTACCGAGGCGGTCATCACCGTGCCGGCGTATTTCAACGATGCCCAGCGGCAGGCGACCAAGGATGCCGGCCAGATTGCCGGCCTCGAAGTGAAGCGCATTATCAACGAGCCGACGGCGGCCGCGCTGGCCTACGGTCTCGACAAGGGCAAGGACGAAACCATCGCCGTGTACGACTTCGGCGGCGGAACGTTTGACGTTTCCGTGCTGGAAGTTGGCGAAGGCGTGATTGAGGTCAAGGCCACCAACGGCGATACGCACCTGGGCGGCGACAACCTCGACCAGCGGATCGTGGACTGGCTTATCGACGAATTCAAGAAGGACGAAGGCTTAGATTTACGTGGCAAGGGGAACGAAATGGCCCTGCAGCGTCTGCGTGACGCGGCGGAGCGGGCCAAGATCGAGCTCTCGACCACGATGGAGACCGAAATCAATCTTCCGTTCATCACGGCGGACGCGAGCGGTCCGAAGCACCTGGTCAAGAAGATGACGCGGGCGAAGCTGGAGTCGATGGTGGAAGACATCATTCAGCGCTCGGTTGGTCCGTGCAAACAGTGCATGAAGGATGCGGGCGTCGATACCAGCAAGATCAACGAAGTCGTGCTGGTCGGCGGACAGACGAGGATGCCGCGCATTCAGCAACTGGTGAAAGAACTGTTTGGCAAGGAAGGCCACAAGGGCGTCAACCCGGATGAAGTTGTCGCGATTGGTGCGGCCATTCAGGGCGGTGTGCTCAAGGGCGAAGTGAAAGACCTGCTCCTGCTCGATGTGACTCCTCTGTCGCTGTCGATTGAGACGCTGGGAGGCGTTTCAACGCCGATGATTCCGCGTAACACGACGATTCCGACGAAGAAGACGGAGACGTTCTCGACCGCGGCCGACAGTCAGACGTCGGTTGAGGTGCACGTGCTGCAGGGCGAGCGTCCGCTGGCGGCGCAGAACCGGACGCTGGGCAAGTTCCACTTGACCGGGATTCCTCCGGCTCCGCGGGGCGTGCCGCAGATCGAAGTGACGTTCGACATTGACGCCAACGGCATCCTGAACGTGACCGCGAAAGACACGGCCACACAGAAGGATCAGAAGATCACGATCACGTCGTCTTCCGGCTTGTCCAAGGAAGAGGTCGAGCGCATGGCAAAGGAAGCCGATGCACACTCGGCTGAAGATAAGGCACAGCGCGAGTCAATCGAATCCAAGAACCAGCTCGACTCGATGGTCTACCAGATCGAGAAGATGCTGCGCGAGTCCGGCGACAAGATCTCGGGCTCCGATCGTGGAGATGTCGAGAACGCGTTGGCCGATGCCAAAAAGGCGCTGGAGTCAAACGATAAGGCGCAGATGGATAAGGCACGCGAGACGCTGACTGCGGCCTCGCACAAAATGGCCGAGCAGATGTACAAAGCTGCTCAGGCGACACCGGCAGGTGGTCCGACGCCGGGCAGCGGGCCGGAGCCGGGCACGAACGGCGCAGGTCCGAAGAAAGACGAAGGCGTGATCGACGCTGAGTACGAGGACGTCGAAGAAAAGAAGTAAGAGTTCATCATCCAGGGCGGAGCAGGTGGTTCGCGATAGCGAACCACCCGTCGTCGAAGGACCCCTGACACGCGTGCGGCGAGATTGGCTTAGAAGGGCATTCCCACGATGCTGCCGATTCGTGGTGGAAATTCCCTGATTTGTTGCGCGCTGAGATCAAGTTACATGGGGTCCTTCGACTGCGTTGCCGTTCGCTACCGCGAACCGCAACTTCGCTCAGGATGACACGTTTATAACGAGTGATGACGGCTTTATCAGAGGTACGGAGAACAAGAAACGACATGGACTTCGAAATCAACGGCGACACGTATTTCGTCAACCTCGCTGAGAACCGTGGCTGGGAGGTCCTGGTCTCGACTCCCGCGGGAGCGAGGGCTATTCCTGTGTACGACGATGCGCCTGACACCGATGACGTGACAATCGTCGTCGAAGACGAAAGAAAAAGACGGATTCCCAATTAAGCTGTAATCTGCTGGTTCCGTTTCAAACTGTTCCAACATGGCTACAACCACCAAAAAAGATTATTACGAAGTTCTCGGAGTGAAGAAGTCTGCCTCCGCCGAGGACATCCGCAAGGCTTTTCGCAAGCTGGCGCGAAAGTATCATCCTGACGTAAATCCCGGCGACAAATCGGCGGAGGAGAAGTTCAAGACGCTCTCCGAGGCCAACGAAGTTCTCAGCGATCCCAAGAAGCGCAAGATTTATGACCAGGTCGGGTTCTACTCCGACAATATCGACCAGGCGACGGCCGATGCCTACGCGCGCGCGGGTTCGTCCGGCGGCGCTGGCGGATTTCGGGGAGGATTTCCTGGCGGCGCCGATGCCGGCGGGCAGGGCGTTCCCTTTGACTTCGGGGGGTTCGATTTTTCGGACCTGGCTGACAATGCGGGCCGGGCGCGACAAAGCGGCAGCGGAGGCAGCTTTCGCGATATTTTCGGATCAATCTTTGGGGGCGCGGGCGGTGGGCGCGGTGCGGCAGTTCAAGAAGGTCCCGAGCCGGGGAGCGATCTGGAATATCAGGTCAACGTTCCTTTCTGGACGGCAATTCGCGGCGGCGTGATGCGGCTGAATATTTCCCGCCGCGACGTCTGCTCGCAGTGTCATGGCCAAGGATTTCTGGAGTCCCCAGGCAAATGTCCGGAGTGCCACGGGACCGGGCAGATTACACAGACCGGTGGCCGGATGAAGTTCAATGTGCAGTGTCCACGGTGCCACGGCACGGGGAAAAATCTGACAACCTGCCCGACATGCCACGGAGAAGGCACCGTCGGGAAAACTGAACCGCTCGAGGTGCGCATCAAGCCGGGAACGCGCTCCGGGCAGCGCATCCGCATTCCGGGCAAGGGCAATGCAGGCGCGCATGGCGGGCCGGCCGGCGATCTCTACGCGATCATCCGCACCGAGGAGCATCCTTTATTCCGACGAGACGGCGACGACATTTACCTCACTGTGCCGGTGAATGCAACCGAGGCAGCATTGGGAGCGAAGATCGAAGTTCCGACGATCGACGGCAGGGCGCTGCTGAAGATTCCTCCGGGAACACAGTCGGGACAGAAGTTGCGGCTGCGAGAAAAGGGAGTGCCCTCTGCGACGAAGGAAGGCGCGCGCGGGGATGAGATTGTCGAGATCACGGTGACCGTCCCGATGCCCCGGGATGAGCGAACCAAAGAGTTGCTGCGGGAACTGGCGAAGTTGAATCCGGAGGATCCGCGGGAAGAACTGTGGAAGAAAGTCTAGCGGACATTTCGCGGTTGCCATCCTTGGCCAAGCGAAGCACTGTATAGCTTCCCGCAGGTTGCATAGATCCTTCGCTCTGCACAAACCGCGGGCGTCAGATGACCGGGTGCGAAAAGCGAGGCTCGGCGGAAAAGCCGAGCCTCTCTCTTGTCAGCTACTTCTTTGGTGTCGGGTCATCCCCCGGGTTGATGTAGTTGAACTTCACGGGCGACCGTCCGTGGATCTGGATTACGGTCTCTCCCGACGCGGCGGCGTAGTGGTGCATGCTGGGATCGAGATAAGCGAAGCTGCCGGCTGCGAAACTCATCATCTTGCTGGCGTCGAATTGGTCACCCATTCCAACTTTCAGCGTGCCGGAGACTACGGTCACATTCTCCCGGTAGGGATGCGTATGTGGAGCGACTTTGTAGCCGTCGGGCATTTTCAGGCGGATAGTGTAATCGCCGGTGGCTGCCATCGGGTCGCCTTCCAGTACTGCAAGTTGCGCGCCCGGCGGCAGAAACGGCGGAGCGGGGCCGTATTTCACCTGATCCGGTGTAAAAGCATTTTGTGCCTGCGACGGCTGCGCCGTGAAGACCGCAGCGAGGGAAAGAACGACAACGAGAAACGGTAATTTCATAGTGCCCCCTTCATGTGTGATGCGTGATACGAGCGCGAGCGTGTAGAGCAAGCAGCGAAAGATTCGTCGCCGCCCTACCCGGTCATGATACTTGTTGCAGTCACTAATATTACTTGATTCAGTCAACCTTTGTACCTGACACTAGGAAACATGATTCCTCTCCCGTCCGTCAACTCCGAGGCGCCAATCGCCGCAGTACGCCGCTTCAACCGCTTTTATACACGCCAGATCGGATTGCTCGATGAGGGCATGCTGAACAGTCCCTTCTCGCTGACACAGGTACGCGTACTCTACGAACTCGCTCAGAGCGATCACAGTACGGCCGCTGAACTCTGCCGCATTCTTGGGCTGGACGCCGGGTACCTGAGCCGAATCCTCGTCCGCTTTCAGAAGGCCGGCCTGATCGAAAGACTGGCATCGCTGGAAGACGGGCGACGGACGCTCCTGCACCTGACTAAGAAAGGCCGCAAAGCCTTCGAACCACTGAATACCCGGTCCGATGAACAGGTCGGTGTAATGCTCGGCAAGTTGCCGCCGGCGAAGAGAACCGATCTGATTCAAGCGATGCGGAGAGTGGAGTCGATTCTGTCGCCCCGAACCGGCGCCCCGGATCCCTATGTGTTGCGTTCGCACCGGCCCGGCGACATGGGATGGGTGGTACACCGCCACGGCGTTCTCTATTTCGAAGAATATGGCTACGACGAGCGTTTCGAGGCCCTGGTGGCCGAGGTTGCAACCACTTTCGTTCTGAACTTTGATGCCAGACGGGATGGCTGCTGGATCGCTGAACGGGACGGCGAGATCGTGGGCTCGATTTTTCTCGTCCGAAAGTCGAAGACGGTGGCAAAGCTGCGCCTTCTGCTGGTCGAGCCTGCGGCGCGCGGACTTGGGATCGGCCAGAGTCTGGTTGCGGAGTGCATCTGTTTCGCACGGCGAGCCGGGTACAGAAAAATCGTCCTCTGGACACAAAGCGAGCTTCGCGCCGCTCGGCACCTGTATCAGCAAGCCGGATTCAAACTGGTGGAGGAGAAATGCCACGACAGTTGGAGCCGTAAGAATCTCGTATCCGAGACCTGGGAGCTGGCGCTCTGAGCCAGAGTTGGGCCCGTTACCTCCGTTCGACGCCTCCATACAAAAATTACAAAAAGTTCTAGAAAAATCTTGCATCTGTGGAAAATTCCCGTAATCTCAACAATGCGAACTAACTTCGCCGAAATGCCCGGGAAATCGCTGAGCTTCCGGGAGCCGCGAGCAATACGTCTTAATTTAAGACCAGGGGAGACGCGGTGGTGAGAGTGAGTCGCTTGAGGAGGAATACATAGAAATTGGCAACAGCTAGCGCCCCGCGTCAACAAATAGAGAACCCCCAGCCTCTCGCCGCCGTACCCAACCGGAAACGATTCGTTCGCCTCACGCTTTGGCCGTTGGTCGCCGCCACCTTTTTTATGGTGTCGGGCGGGACCTACGGCACCGAAGACATCGTGCATGGCGCCGGTTACGGACGCGCGATCCTGATTCTGCTCATCACACCTTTGCTCTGGAGTCTGCCGACCGCGTTCATGATCGGCGAGCTTTCCAGCGCGCTGCCCTACGAAGGCGGGTACTACGCCTGGGTGCGCCGCGCCATGGGCAACTTCTGGGGATTTCAAGAAGCGTGGCTCTCGCTGGTGGCGTCGATTTTCGACATGGCCATTTATCCCACGTTGTTCGTGGCTTACCTGACGCGGATGTTTCCGTGGTTTCAGGTGAATAATCGCGGGTGGTGGGTTGCGCTGTTGGTCGTGATCGCCTGCGCCTTGCTCAATATTGCGGGGGTGAAGGTCGTTTCGCTTACCTCTTTGTGGCTGTTCGTTGCGCTCTCGGCTCCGTTCATCGCTATCGTAGTATTGGCGCCGTTCAAGGTTCATGCGCTGGTAAGTGCGGTGACGAAACCGACGACTTCAACGGTCGACATTCTCGGCGGGCTGCTCATCTGCATGTGGAACTACATGGGATGGGACAATGCTTCGACCATTGCGACGGAAGTCGAGCGGCCGCAGCGGACGTATCCGCGGGCGATGCTGGTTGCGGTCTGCATCGTCGCGGCGAGCTATGTCTTGCCCTTCGCGGCGATGTGGATGACCGGCCTGAAACCAACGGCATGGGAGACCGGCTCATGGGCCGACATTGCCGGGCTGCTGGGTGGGCCGCTGCTACGGGTCGGAGTCGTACTCGGAGGCATGATCAGCGCTTTCGGCATGTTCAATGCGCTAGTGATGAGCTACTCGCGGCTGCCGCTGGCCATGGCGCAGGACGGCATGCTTCCAGGAATCTTCGGCAAGCTGCAAAAAAAATCGCGGGCACCGTGGGTGGCGATCGTCGCGCTGGCCATGGGATGGGCGATGTGTCTCGGGTTGGGCTTTGCCCGGCTGGTGACGATCGACATCTTGCTCTACGGTTTCAGCCTGGGTCTGGAATTTGTGGCGCTGGCTGTGCTGCGCTTCCGGGAACCTGAACTGGCGCGTCCGTTCCGCGTGCCGGGTGGGCTGTTTGGAGTGATTGCCATCGGCATTCCGCCCATGCTGCTGCTGGGCTTTTCTGTGGTCCGCAGCGAGCATGAGCAGATCCTGGGAATGAGTTCCTTCGCCTTCGGCATGATCCTGATCGCCGCCGGCGTTGTAGCGTATTTCATCAACTACGCCCTCAAGCCGCAGGGCTGGGCCGGCGTCCGGGAAAAAGCTCAGCCGGCGGCGTAGCCTGCGAAAAAACATTGGCCACGGATTCGCACCGATCAATACGGATTCTATATCCGCGAAAATCAGTGACGATCCGTGGCCCATTTGTTTTTCTGTTTAGGAACTACGCGGCGGCGGCGGTGTCGCGCAGACCTTTTACTTTGTCATGCGCGGCCTGCACGCTGGCGGCCTGTCGACGAACGATCTGCGCAATATTTTCCGGCAGATCGCTGGTCACGGCTTTCTGATAGCTATCTTTGGCGCTGTCCTCACCCGCCTCCACCGAGTCCAGGATCGACTTGTCGCCGCCACCAAGGCTGACTTTGGTGTCGATCCAGGCGCGGCGAAGGGCTCCTCCGACGGAACTGGAAACCTTCTTGTCCGGCTTGCCGAGATGAATCAGTTCCGCTTCCAGCTCGCCAGCGAAACTTGACCGCTCCAGACTCTGCTCGTTGAAATAGGCTTTCAAATCAGAGCGCTTCACGTGCGTTGCGGCGTCCAGATAGCCCTTTTGTCCGTCTTTGCAGGTTTCGATGAGATCTTCTATGACGCTGAGAACATTCTTTGGGTCCATGAAATCCTCCTGCGTTCTGATGCGCTCAAGTGCTCAGGGTTTGGCGAGATTCGGCGACAACGAGATTAGAAGGACGGAATTAGGAAGAAGATCGAATCGTGCTCTAAAATCAACCCAACGCATCGGTAAAATGCCTTTCAGTGCGTCCCGAAACAATCTGTGACCGTGCGGAGACCGTGCGGAGCGAGGGAACCTGTGACGAAACGGAAATCCAAGGGCGCTTACATGATCTCGTCCGTCGCCGAGATGTATGGCATTCATCCGCAGACGTTGCGACTTTACGAGCGCGAAGGCCTGCTCAAGCCCTCGCGCACTGAGGGCAACACGCGCCTCTACACCGACGAAGACCTGCTTCGCCTGGAATTCATTTTGTCGCTAGCGCGAGATCTGGGCGTGAACATTGCAGGGATGGCCATCATCCTCCAGATGCGCGAACGCATGGAAGAAATGCAGCGCCAGACCCAGGAATTCGTGCAGTACATCCAGCAGGAAGTGCTTTCGCGCGCCCGCGCGGCGGCGGATCCCTCAAAGGGCGCGATCGTGCCGGTGAGAAGGCCGGTGGTCATGCCGTCGGTTCACCCGGGGAAAAAACGGTAGAGGACTCTTTATGCCCTTGAGCGAAGCAGTTGCGCAGTCGAAAGATATCTACAAGCCCTCCCAGACCGAACGAGCCAGTTTGTTCACACTAGGATCGTCGGAACGATATCGCACCGGTACGCGCTGATGAGTGTGGATCTTGTGCCGAGCAGCGGTTACGCGCCTGTTCCGGCAAAACGCGGGCGCCCAAAACGACTCGCCGGTATATGGGCCATCAGCCCCGACCGAAAACTCATATGTAACCGACAAGCGGAAGGTATCCGGATTTCGATTATGTCTGATACGCTCAACCAGGATTTCCGTCACATTCCCGCCGACGGTTGGCCAAGTCCAACTCCAAAAGAAAGATATTGCGTCGTATAGGTCTTCGAACATGCTTAGGAGCCTTCCATCCAACAATCCCTACGTGACGATGGACATATTAAATATCAACCGCCAGGTTGCACGCGATCATAACAATCGTAGAAGCCGCGGCCAATATATCTGCTGAGTACCCATGCTTCCCTTCAAGCTCGTCTACAGTGACGGCTATTTCCTACCCATCGGGGCGCACGTCTTCCCTGCTGAGAAATACCGGCTTGTTCACGACCGGCTTTTGGCCGCCGGTGTCGCCGAAGCCAGCGACTTCCTTGACCCCAATCCCGCAAGCGATCAGGACATTCTGTTCGTACACACACCTGAGTACGTAAACAAGCTGAAGACCGGAACGCTTAGCCCGCGCGAAGAAATGGAACTTGAAGTTCCCTTCTCACCAGAACTGGTCAAAGCGTTCTGGCTGACCGCTGGCGGATCGATTCTGGCGGCACAGCATGCTTTGATCGGGCGCGTAGGGATCAACATTGGCGGGGGATTTCATCATGCATTTCCTGACCATGGCGAGGGATTCTGCATGATCCACGATGTGGCGGTCGCGATACGGCACCTGCAGCGCGACAACAAGATCCGCACCGCGATGACCGTGGATTGCGACGTGCATCAGGGCAACGGCACAGCTGCGATTTTCGCTGGCACGCGCACCGAGAGTGTGCCGCTGCCCTCGGTTTCGAGTTCGACGCTGTCGCAGGCAACAAGAAGCAAGACAAAGATGCGCGGAGCGCACGCTGGCGACGTCTTCACTATCTCTCTGCACCAGCAGAACAACTATCCGCTCTACAAGCCTCCATCGTCGATTGACGTAGATCTGCCCGACGGTATCGGGGACGACGATTACCTGGCCTGGCTCGACAATGCCCTGAGTTCCGGGCTGCGGCAGTTTGAGCCCGATCTGCTGTGCTACATTGCGGGCGCTGATCCATATCGCGAAGATCAGCTAGGCGGACTCGCGCTGACGATTGAAGGATTGAAGAAGCGCGATGAACTCGTCTTCCGCGTCGCGCGCACTCGCGATATTCCCGTCATGGTGACTTACGCCGGCGGTTATGCGCGAAATGTCGAGGATACGGTGACGATCCATTGCAATACGGTGATTGCCGCAAAGGAAATTTTCGCAGCCACGGCCTGATACGGCCGGACGATATACTTTGTAGATGAACGTCATTCCTTCCTCAATTCCCTATAAAGACCTGTACAACATCATCCTCAATTCAGTTGCGCCCCGGCCGATTGCGTGGGTCTCCACGGTCAGCGCTTCTGGACAGCCGAATCTCGCGCCCTTTTCATTTTTTAATTGCGTTTGTATGGCGCCGCCACTGCTCGCATTCGCGCCTGGATTTCGTCCATCAACGCGAGACACATCCTTCGCGGCCGAGCCTAAGGACACGCTGCGAAACATTCGCGAGACGAAGGAATTCGTGGTCAGCATTGTGACCTACGACCTCGGCGAAGCCATGAACCATACCAGCGGCGAATACGACGCATCGATCAACGAATTCGAGTTGGCGAAGATTGCCGCGGTGTCGTCGCAGGTTGTAAAAGCGTCTCGCGTGGCTGCGTCGCCGGTGAGCTTTGAATGCAAGCTGTATCAGATTCTGGATTTCTCCCCGTCTCAAGAAAGCAGCAGCCTGGTGATCGGCGAAATCGTCTCCATCTACGTCGACGAAGCGCACATGAAAGATGGCAAGCTCGACCGCGACTCGCTCGACCTCATCGGCCGCATGGGAGGAATTCAATACACGCGGACGACGCAGCGGTTTGAGATGGTTAGGCCCAAGGTTCGGTAGTCGACCGTTCAGTTCGGCGAAATCTTTGGAGTATCCGGCCGGCTGCTAAAATACAGACTGATCCCTATGTTTGAGAACTTACAGGAAAAACTACAGCGCGCGTTCAAGTCGCTTCGGGGGCAGGCCAAGCTCACCGAGGAGAACATTGACGAGGCGCTGCGCGAGATCCGGCTGGCGCTGCTTGAGGCCGACGTCAATTTCAAAGTCGTCAAGCAGCTCATCGACCAGATTCGCGCCAAGGCTGTCGGCCAGGAAGTGCTGACGGCGTTGTCTCCGGGCGAACAGGTCATCAAGATTGTGCGCGATGAGTTGGTGGCAATTCTCGGCAAAGACACCGCGCGCATGAAGTTCGCCTCGCAGCCGCCAACAGTCGTTCTGATGGCCGGGCTGCAAGGCTCGGGAAAAACGACGACTTCGGGAAAGCTGGCAAACTGGTTCAAGACTGGCGGACACCGGCCGCTGCTGGTGTCGGTGGACGTTTACCGTCCGGCGGCGCGCGAGCAGTTGAAAGTTGTGGCACAGGCGGTGAAGGCGCAGATTTACGAAGGTACCGTGGGCGAAGCCAACACCGCCACGGTTGAGCGGTTGGTAAAAGAAGCCCGGCGCGAGGCCGTTGTCTCCGGCTGCGACGTGCTGATCGTCGACACAGCCGGGCGCTTGCACATCGACGACCAACTCATGGACGAGATGCAGTCGCTGAAAAAGCTGCTGAATCCGTCGGAGATTCTGTTCGTCGCTGACGCCATGACCGGGCAGGACGCGGTGAACTCCGCCGACGAGTTCCACAAAAAGCTTTCGCTCACCGGCATCGTGCTCACCAAGATGGACGGTGACGCGCGGGGCGGCGCGGCACTTTCGATCCGGCAAGTCACGGGTCAGCCGATCAAGTTCATCGGTGTCGGCGAAAAGTACGACGCGCTGGAGCCGTTTCATCCCGACCGCATCGTCTCTCGCATTCTGGGCATGGGCGACATTTTGTCGCTGATCGAGCGCGCCGAATCGCAGATCGACAAGAAGAAAGCGCAGGAGATGGCCACCAAGGCTCTTTCCGGCGACGGCTTCTCGCTGGAAGATTTTCGCGACCAGTTGCGCCAAGTGAAAAAGATGGGATCGATGAAGAGCCTGATGGGTATGCTGCCATCGATCGGCCCGTTCTCAGGTCTGCAAAAAGCCGCCGATAACATCGATGAGAAACAGATCAACCGCGTCGAGGCCATCATCAACTCGATGACTACGCACGAACGCAATCATCACGAAGTCATCAACGGCAACCGCCGCAAGCGCATCGCCCGCGGATCAGGTACCACCGTGCAGGAAGTGAACAATCTTCTTCGCCAGTACGCGCAGATGAAAAAGATGTTCAAGCAGATGGGCAAGCCGAGTTTCGCGCGCCGCATGGCAGGTATGAAGCTGCCGGGGATGTAGCGTGAGTGCCGTTGTTTTTCTTCGCGTCCTTTGCAGCTCTTCTTCGCGAACTTTGCGGTTAAAGGCTCTGCGAGAGCTCTTAACCGCAAAGCTCGCAAAGAGAAACAAGGCGCGAGCTCGGAGTATGTTGTCGGCGTAGGCGAGTCAACGATGAAGTGGCGCTCTCTCGAAGAAGCAAGGCCTGGTCTTGATGCACGCCCCTTGCGGGAGATCTTTGCCGAACGCAAGAGTTTGATCGCTAAGTATGTTCCGGCCGAGACGCAGGCCATTCACGCGCAGGCGGTTGCCGAACTCAAAGGACGGAACCTTGCTGCAGATATTCTGCAGGTTGGCGCGAAGGCTCCTGCATTCGATCTTCCCGATCACGACAACAAGCGTGTGTCATCGTCTGATCTGCTTGCCAGAGGACCGCTCGTCCTCTGTTTCATCCGCGGACGGTGGTGTCCGTTTTGCGTGGGGCAGATGGAGGCCATGAATGTCGTTCTGCCGCAGATCGTACAGGCCGGTGCGTCACTTGTCGCGCTTTCTCCGCAAACGATCAAGCAATCGTTCTTTATGCACGATCAGCACAGGCTGCGGTTTCCGCTGCTCTCCGACGCAGGCAACCAGGTCGCGCGACAATTTGGACTGACGTATCGCGTGCCCGCGCCGCAGGAAGCGGTGTACCGGCGGGCATTCGTCAATCTGCCCTTCACCAACGGCGATGAAAGCTGGGAGTTGCCGATTCCAGCGACCTACATCGTCGGTCGCGACGGAACAGTGCTCTTCGCGTCGGCGAATGAGGATTACACGGAGCGGCCGGAGCCAGGGGAGATTGTCAGGACGCTTCAAGGTTGGACCTAGACATCTCAAGATGTGTTGTCATCCTGAGCGGAGCGAAGGACCCATGCAATTTGCCAGCAGTGAGGTGCTACCGGCAGGGTGCACAGGTTCTTCGCTTCGCTCAGAATGACAACTCCTGCTGAGAATGAAACTCTTCGTCGCGGTACACTGAATACTCATGCACTACATCTTTGGCATCAATGCCGTCACCGAGGCGCTGAAGGCCGGCGGGCGCAGGTTCGAGTGGGTGGGGATGGCGAAGGAGCGCCACGACATCCGCCTGCAGCGGCTGATCGAAGACTGCCGGCGATTGAAGGTGCAGGTGCGATTCCTCCAGCGCACCGACCTCGATGAGATGGCAGGCACCGCGGCGCATCAGGGAGTCGTCGCCGTCACATCGGCCAAACAGTATAGCGATCTAAACAATGTGGTAGAAGCCAAGCGCGGACAATATTCGCTGGTGGTCGTGCTCGATGGCGTGGAGGATCCGCATAATCTCGGTGCTATCCTGCGCACGGCCGATGCGGCCGGAGCGGATGGCGTTGTAATCCCCGAGCGTCGCGCCGCCAGCGTGACCGGAACGGTCACGAAGGTATCAGCCGGAGCAAGCGAGCACCTGCCGATCGCCAAGGTCACGAACATTGCGCGTTCCGTCGAGGAGTTAAAAGACCACAACATCTGGACGGTCGGTCTCGACGCACGCGGCAAGCAGACCTACGACTCGCTCGATTACAACATGGATTGCGCTGTAGTTCTGGGTGCCGAAGGCAAGGGGCTGCACGATCTGGTCAAGAGAAAGTGCGATTTTTTGGTTTCGATCCCCATGCTCGGCAAGGTTTCGTCACTCAATGTTTCGGTAGCCGCCGCCGTCGTGTTGTATGAAATCGTGCGACAGCGCCGGGCGCGCGAAGCTGCATCCAACAAGAAATGACGTTCCGCACAAGGCAACTCCGCTGGGCGATCTTGCCGCTGTTCTGTGTTATCTGCTCCTCCGTTCTGAACGGACTGACTCTCGACCGGGAAGCGTTCACCTTCACCAACTACGATTTCAATGTTCAGGTCGATCCCGAGCAGCATCGTCTCGGAGTTCGTGGCAAGGTCACTTTGCGTAATGATTCACAAGCGCCGCAGACGATTGCGGTACTCCAGATCTCATCATCGCTCGACTGGCGGTCAATCAAAACCGGCGGTAAAGCCGTGCAATTCGTTACGCAGCCTTACACGTCCGACATCGATCACACCGGCGGCCTTTCCGAAGCCATCGTGACTCTGCCGCAAGCGATTGCGCCGAAAGGCGCGATTGAATTGGAGATTGCATATGAAGGCGTGATTCTTCTCGACGCCACCAGACTCACTCGTATTGGCACGCCTGAGGACGCTGCCGCGAGCACCGACTGGGATCAGATCAGCACGAGTTTCACGGGCGTACGTGGCGCAGGATATGTCGCGTGGTATCCCATCGCTACAGAAGTGGCGAATTTGTCCGAGGGCAACAGTCTGTTTGAAGTGTTGGGGAGGTGGAAGGCGCGCCAGTCTGCATCTGCGATGAAACTTAACTTCGCAACTCCGGTTGTCTCGGGCGACGCGACCCAGCCCATTACACTTTGCGGGGGAGATGAACTGCACATCGTTACGCGGGGTGGAAGCCCTAAGATCCCTTCATCCCAATGCTCGTATGAGCCTCTCGGCCTTTCGGTCCCGGCATTTATTGTGGCGAACTACGGCAGCGTGGACCGGCCGGCCATCACGGTCTACAATCTGCCCGAGCATGCTTCTGCCGCCGAGACCTACGCGGATGTCGCTGAGAAGGCGGCCGCGTTCGTGACTGAGTGGTTCGGAGCGCCGCGACGAAAAGCTGAAACAGCGGACCTCGGAATTCCGACGGCGGTACCGTTCGAGAGCGGCTCCCTGCTGCTGACGCCGCTTGCAGACAGCGATGCCAATCTTTCCGGCCTGGCTGCTGCCCATCAACTCACGCATGCTGCTTTTCTATCTTTCCGCCCCTGGATTGAAGAAGGGCTTGCCCACTTCGCGCAAGTACTATATCTCGAACACGAAAAGGGACGGCAGGCCGCACTCTCCTACATGGGATTGCACCGTTCCGCATTCAGCGAGGCGGAGAATCAAACTGCGGTACCGCGATCGGAAGACGAGGTAAACCGGTCGCTGGTGAACACGAGCTGCGAGGAACTCTATCGCAGTAAAGCAATGTATGTATGGTGGATGCTGCGCGACATGATCGGGGATGCGGCCCTTAAAAAGGCGCTCGCAGCCTATCGTCCCGAGGAAGACAAGGATCCTTCATACATGCAGCGGCTGATTGCTGCGCAAACGCCGCGCGATCTGGAGTGGTTCTTCGACGACTGGGTCTATCGCGATCGCGGGCTTCCGGAATTCAAAGTTGAGTCGGTCTTTCCACGGAAAACGATGACGGACTCGTTTATCGTGACAATCACCGTCGACAACCTAGGCTCGGCTGGAGCCGAGGTTCCAATCACGGCCAGATTCGCGCGCGGAGAGGTTACGAAGCGGGTCGAGGTGCGAGCAAAAAGTAAGGGCGTAATTCGCATCGAACTTCCGGCTGCTCCTCAGGAAATCGTCGTCAACGACGGCAGCGTGCCCGAGAGGGACATGACGAACAACGTGTTCAAGGTGGAAACGACGGAAAAGTAATCAGCACGGAGGAAATGCTTGGCCTACATTCAATTTCTCGGCGCGGCGGGTACGGTTACGGGCTCGAAGCATCTGATCAATACAGGAGACCCGTCGGGCAAGTCGGGACTTCAGGTTCTGATCGACTGCGGCATGTTTCAGGGGCCGAAAGAGTGGCGTGAACGCAACTGGCGGGACACGCCGATTCCAGCCAAAGAAATCGATGCGGTCATCCTGACACACGCTCACCTGGATCACTGCGGATGGATTCCACGCCTTGTGAAAGAAGGATTTCGCGGAGCGATCTATGCCACGTCCGCGACGATTGATTTGTGCGGCATCATCCTTCCTGACTCTGGACACCTGCAGGAAGAGGATGCCCGCTTCTATAACAAGACGAAGAAATCGAAGCACCAGCCTGCCCTGCCGCTTTACACATTCGACGACGCGCAGAACTCTTTGCATTATTTCAAGCCAGTCCAGGCGGGCGCGCAAGTTTCTCTTTCGCCCGAGCTTTCGTTTCGCTTGGTGCGCGCGGGACACATTCTTGGCTCGTGCATGGCGGAAATCGCACTCAAGACTGGCGGCGCGGCGCGGCACATGCTTTTCACCGGCGATATTGGCCGTGTTCGCGATCACAAGACCGCATCGGGGACGGTTGTGCACTCCGGCCCAGCGGAAGGCGAGACGGCTGACATTCTGGTGATGGAATCCACCTACGGAAACCGCGTGCATCCCAAAGAAGACCCGTTGCCAGAACTGGCAAGACTGATTCGAGCCACGGCCGAACGAGGCGGCAGCGTGATTGTGCCCGCATTCGCAGTCGAGCGCACGCAGAAGTTTGTCTTCCTGGTGAAGCACCTGATGGAGTCGGGACAGATTCAGCGCCTGCCGGTTTTCTGCGACAGCCCCATGGCGATCAAAGCGGTCGAGATCTTTCTGAAGCACGACGAAGAGTACAGCGACGACACCCGCGACATGATTCGCAAATACGGCACTCCGCTGCAGTGGCCTGGATTTACGTTCGCATCGACGCCGGAAGAATCGAAGAGGATCAACGCCGCGCTGATGCCGTCAATCATTATCTCGTCCAGCGGTATGGTGACGGGCGGACGCATCCTGCATCACCTGGCGCAGCGATTGCCCGATCCAAGGAACCTGGTGCTTTTCATTGGCTTTCAGGCGCCGGGGACCCGTGGCTTCCTCATCAAGAACAAAGCGCCGGAAGTGAAAATCTTTGGCGATCTCGTCCCAGTACGTGCCCAGATCGCCTCCCTCGAGCAGTTCAGCGATCATGCTGATCCGCCGGAACTGCTGCAGTGGCTGCGCACATTTCCCAGCCAGCCCGCGACGACCTATCTGGTCCACGGGGAGCCCGATGCTTCAGGCCAACTGCGCGATTTAATGAAGAAGGAGTTGGGGTGGAATGTCGAGGTCGCGGAATATTTGGAGAAAGTGGAGGTAAAGTAGCGTGGCTAATTCCCGGGTATCACCGAGGAATATAGAGATCCTTCGCTTCGCTCATGATGACAAGGTCGGAGTACGTCACTGAGATGTAAAGTGAACCAGCGCGCCCAGTTTAGCAGCGGCCGCTCCGGAGTCGATCGACTGCGCCGCCAACGGAATTGCCTGCGCAATATGATCCGTTCGGCCTGCGGCGACCAGCGCGGCTGCGGAGTTGAGCAGCACGACATCGCGCCGCGGCGACTTCTCGCCGCTCAACACCGCGCGGATGATTGCGGCATTCTCCACGGCATCGCCTCCGGCAACATCTTCCAGGGCCGCGCGGGCCATGCTGAACTCCTCCGGTTCGATCTCATACGACCGCACCGTACCTTCGCGAACCTCGGCCACGCGTGTCGGGCCGGTGATTGTGATCTCGTCGAGACCGTCGAGTCCATGCACGACTAGAGCGCGCCGTAGTCCCAGCATGCTGAGGGCTTCGGCGAGCTTGTCGACCAGATCCAGCGAATACACTCCTACGACTTGCCCGGAAGCGTGTGCGGGATTAGTCAGCGGGCCAAGCAGGTTAAACATGGTGCGCATGCGCAGTTCCCGGCGCACCCCCTGCACTTGTTTCATGGCGGGATGCAGGTTGGGCGCGTAGAGAAAACAGATGCCGACTTCGCGCAGGCACTGCGCGGCACGTTCGGGCGAAAGCTGGATGTTCACGCCCAGTGCTTCGACCACATCGGCAGACCCACACTTCGAACTGATGCTCCGATTGCCGTGTTTGGCCACACGGACGCCGGTTCCGGCCGTGACCAGCGCGGTCGCAGTCGAGATGTTAAACGTCCCGCTGGCGTCGCCACCGGTCCCGCTGGTATCGACCAGCGATGATTCCGCCAGGACCGGATCGACCAACGCATCGCGGCCCGTGCCGCTGACGGCGAGCGCCCCGGCTGCATTCTCCGCAATAGGCAGTGGCGCCGCGGCGGCACGAATGGCCTCGGCGAAGCCGACGATTTCCTCTACTGTCTCGTCCTTCATCCGCAGTGCAACGAGGAGGGCGGCAATCTGAGCATCGGTGCACTTTTCGGTCAACACTTCGGCCATCACCTCGCGAGCTTGAGCGCGGGACAGTGACTGTCTGTGGTTCGCGAGGCGATGGAGAGCGTCGAGGATCATGCGTCAAGCGGCATTGTAAGCCATAGGAACACCTTCGACCGAGCGCGCCGTCAAGGCGAGACCAATGAATGGACTGTATCGAGCCGTGACGTAGTATTCGCACAGGCCTTCATGCAAAGCGCCAGTCTGTCCGGCCAACTGGTGCCCGTCGCCCAGGCTCAGGACTCGCGTTTGCCCTAATCGCGCAGCCTTCTATAAAATTGGTAGTTTGCTGCCCGCAGTCTGAAGCCGCAATCAGGTCCTGCCGATTCCTAGTGGACGAACTTCATTTATGAAAATTCACGAGTATCAAGGCAAGGGAATTCTAAAGAAATACAGCGTAAGTGTGCCGCGCGGAGCGATGGCAGGTTCACGCGAAGAGGCGCTGACCATTGCCAAGGATCTGCTGAACTCCGGCGCGAGCGGAGTCGTGGTCAAGGCGCAGATTCACGCCGGCGGACGCGGCAAAGGCGGCGGCGTAAAGATTGCAAAGTCGCTCGATGAGGCTGGCGATCTCGCCGGCAAGATCCTAGGTATGAAACTGGTGACGCATCAGACTGGGCCCGAAGGCCGCATCGTGCGGCGTTTGCTGATCGAAGAAACCCTGCCCATAGAAAGAGAACTCTATCTCGGCATTCTGGTAGATCGAGGTGAGGGCAAGCCGGTGTTCATGGCTTCGGCGGCTGGCGGGATGGAGATCGAGCAGGTCGCGGAAGAAAATCCGGATGCCATTCTGAAACAGTACATCGATCCCGGCATGGGCCTTGAAGCGTTTCAGGCGCGCAAAATTGCTTTCAGCCTCGGGCTGAAGGGACAGCAGATCACTCCCGCGGTGCAGTTTCTGACCGGTCTTTACAAGGCTTTTCTCGATACCGACGCCTCGCTGATCGAAATCAATCCGTTTATTACGACGACTGATGGGCGCCTGTTCGCGCTCGACGCCAAGATGACCTTCGATGACAACGCACTGTTCCGCCATCCCGATCTGCGCGAGTTGCGCGACGTCACGGAAGAAGATCCGCTTGAAGTCGAGGCCTCGAAGTACAGCCTCAACTACATCAAGCTCGACGGCACGGTGGGTTGCATGGTGAACGGCGCAGGTCTGGCCATGGCAACCATGGACATCATCAAGTACGCGGGTGGCACGCCCGCAAATTTTCTTGACGTAGGCGGCGGCGCCAACTCGGACCAGGTCGCACATGCCTTCGAGATCCTGCTGAGCGACAAGAATGTTAAGGCGGTACTGATCAATATTTTCGGCGGCATCCTGCGGGTCGACACGCTGGCCAAGGGCGTCGTCGAAGCCGCCCGCAAGACGAACATGAAACTGCCCGTCGTGCTGCGACTGGAAGGCACAAACGTCGTCGAAGGCAAAAAGATTCTGAACGACTCAGGATTGAATTTCGTCGTAACGGATACGATGAAGGACGCAGCCGACAAAGTTGTGGCCGCAGCCCGGGGCACGCTCGGCGTCACTGAATGGCGATAGAAGCAGCGAGGAATTATTCATGGCAATTCTGGTAGACAAGAAAACGAAGGTCCTGGTACAAGGCCTCACCGGTCGCGAAGGAACGTTTCACGCCAAGGCCAGCGCCGCCTACGGCACACAAATTGTTGGCGGCGTCACCCCGGGCAAGGGGGGCAGCACGCATGAGGGATGGCCGATTTTCAATACGGTGCGCGAAGCGGCCGACAAGACGGGTGCGAACGCCTCGGTGATTTTCGTACCTCCGCCGTTCGCTGCCGATGCCATCATGGAAGCGGCCGACGCCGAACTCGACCTGATCGTCTGCATCACTGAAGGCATCCCAACGCTCGACATGGTTAAGGCCTGGGAGTTCCTGCAAAACCGGCGTTCGCGATTGATTGGGCCGAACTGTCCAGGCATCATCTCGCCGGGCAAATGCAAAATCGGCATCATGCCGGCGTCGATTCACAAAGAAGGATCCATCGGCATTGTGTCACGCTCCGGGACGCTGACTTACGAAGCGGTGCATCAACTCACACAGCGCGGCATTGGGCAATCAACTGCGATCGGCATCGGCGGCGATCCGATTATCGGGACGACTTTTGTTGACGCGCTGGACCTGTTCAATCGCGATCCCGAGACCGAAGCCGTGATCATGATCGGCGAAATTGGCGGCAACGCCGAAGAGACCGCCGCTGAGTTTGTGAAGACGCACATGAAGAAGCCGGTCGTGGGATTCATCGCCGGTCAGACCGCGCCGCCGGGGCGCCGTATGGGCCACGCCGGAGCCATAATCTCCGGCGGCAAGGGTACCGCTGCGGAAAAGATCAAGGCGCTGGAGGCGGCGGGCATTCGGGTGGCGAAATCCCCTGCCGCGATCGGCGAAACCCTGGCAGCAGCGCTCGGTGTGAGCGTTTAGGCCATCATGAGGGACGACGCTGATTCCTCGCTTGGCTCGTAATGACGAGAGTAGTAGGCGAACGACGAACGACCAAGGACAAACGACTGATATGAAGACGCTGCAACGCACTCTTACCATCGTGAAACCGGACGCTGTCCGCCGTAACGGAATCGGCGACATCATCGAACAATTCGAGAAAAACGGGTTCCGCATCCTCGCCATGAAGATGCTGGAAATCTCCAAAGGTCAGGCGGAGCAGTTTTACGCCGTGCACGCTAGCCGACCGTTCTTTGGCTCGCTCACCGATTTCATGTCGAGCGGACCGATCGTCGCGCTGGCGCTGGAAAAAGAAGAAGCCATCGCCGATTTGCGCAAGCTCATGGGCGCGACCAACCCGGCGAACGCTGAGGAAGGCACGATCCGCAAGAAGTGGGCGACCAGCATCGAGCACAACGCGATTCACGGCTCCGATGCGGAAGACACCGCACGCTTTGAGCTGAGCTTTTTCTTCGCCGGGTATGAGTTAGCGAAATAGTTCTCAGTTCCCGGTTCTCGGTTCTCAGTTCTAGAGAGCTGGATCCGGTTTGACCGAGAACGAAACAGAGAACTGCACCCATGCCGATGGTTCAAATCACGATGCTGCAAGGCCGCACTGCCGATCAGAAGCGCAAGATCGCGAAGCGGATCACCGACGCTTTGGTGGAAGAAGCCGGTGCGCGCCGCGAGGGGATCATCGTCGCTTTCAACGAAGTCTCAAAGGAAAGCTACGCTTCCGGCGGCGAGTTGATGATCGACAAGAAATAGATCGCCAAAGCTGTCGGCGGTTGTCTTCGTGGTTGGAGCGCGGGCAGGAGTACCCGCGCCACACAAAGCTCTACCCGAGCGGTTCGAACAAATGTCCTTCCACCCGGTCTGCAACCTTGGGAAGATCTTTGCGCGCGAACTGCAGAAAGTGCGGAGAGGTGCGATGCGCTTCCAGCGCGGCATCGTCTTTATATTGCTCGTAGATGAAAAAACGCCGCGACTCGGTCTTGTGCCGATGCCCCAGGAACATGGCGCATCCCGGTTCCTTGCGGGATTCCTCGCTAAGCTTCTCTAAAACTGTGGCAACATCGGCTTCGTGCCCAACTTTCGCCATCCAGGTAACCGCCAACACCACCATCGTTCGCTCTCCTTCGCCGCGGCGGGTCCGCCGGGGAGCACATTCTAGGCTTTCTTCGCGGCCATCTTCAACTCCGCTACAAACTCGTCCACCAGAACGGTATGGTCGCGATCTGGGCCCGTTGAAATCATGCCGACCTTGGCATCCGTTTCCCGAGCGATGAACGCGAGATAATCCCGCGCCTGCGGAGGCAGCTTTTCGTACTCGGTGATGCCCTCCGTCGAAGTCTGCCAGCCCGGCATGTTCCGGTAGATGCACTCAATCTTGTCGTACCCGCTGGCGTGCGCGGGCGCGTCGGTAATGGCTTTACCATCGATCTTGTAGCCAACGCACACCGGAATCTCAGACAATTCGTCGAGCACGTCGAGTTTGGTCACCACCAGCCACGAAGTGCCGTTGATCATCCCTGAGTACCGCAGTAGCGGCAGGTCAAGCCATCCCGTGCGCCGCGGGCGCCCGGTTACAGCGCCGTATTCGTTCCCACGCTTGCGCAGGTTATCGCCGGGCACGCCTTTGTCTTCGCTCGGGAACGGACCCTCCCCCACGCGCGTGCAGTAGGCCTTAGTGATTCCAATGACCGTATCGATGGCGGTAGGAGCGACACCGGTACCAATGACAGCGCCGCCCGAAGTTGCGCTGGAAGACGTCACGAACGGGTAAGTTCCGTGGTCAATGTCGAGCATCGTTCCCTGCGCGCCTTCGAACAGAATCGACTCGCCCGCGCCCAGCGCCTGGTTCAGCAGAACGGCAGTGTCACAGACAAATGGCGCAACCTTCTCCGCCGCCGCGGCGTACTCGGTATACATTTTGTCAGCGTCAACGGGCTCGGAGTTGAAAAGCGCGTGCGCGATCATATTTTTCTCACGCACCGCATTCTCGATATGCTTTTTCAGCAGCGGCAGGTCAAGCAGATCGGCCACCCGCAGGCCGCGGCGGCCCATCTTGTCTTCATAGGCTGGACCAATGCCCCGCGAAGTCGTGCCAATCTTCACCCGCCCCGGCGCGTTTTCCGCAGCCAGCTCGATCATGCGGTGATACGGCAGAATCACGTGGGCTCGGTTCGAAACAAACAGGTAGCCGTCAACCTGTACTCCGGTTTCGCGCAGCGCGCCAACTTCTTTCAGGAACGCCAGCGGATCGAGCACTACCCCATTGCCGATCACGCTTCGACACCCGGCACGCAGTACGCCGCAAGGAACCAACTGGAGCACAAATTTTTTGCCGTTGATGATGACGGTATGCCCCGCGTTGTGTCCGCCGGCATAGCGGGCCACAACCGAAAAGTTCTCCGACAACACGTCGACGATCTTCCCTTTACCCTCATCGCCCCACTGGGCGCCTACAATCACCGCGGTCTTGCCTTTTTTCAAGTGAAAGCTCCGTCACGGAATCGAGCGAACAGCTGGACACGCTGCCCCCGGGGTCGCACACTCCTTGCCCGCAGGGAAAGCTCTCGCCAAGACAAATTACTGGGATATGAGCGGAAAGATGTGTACGTATTATTTTATCGCGCTGGCGCAAGGGATGGCAACGCGGCGGTTAGGCCTCCCCAGCGACCGGGAACTACTCGAAATAGACGTGTGAGACCGCCGCCTCAGGTAAAATTAATCATGGATAATCATTGATCTTTGACCGGAGCAAATCTCTCATCGGAGACGTTCGATTGAAAAAAGTCTTTCACTTCGATTCGCCGCGAGAAAAGTATCATTGCGACGCGGTCATCCTATGGTGCTTCGACAACCGCTTTGAACTGGGATTCCAGAAGTTCCTGAAGCGTATGGGTGTCGTCCATCCCGACTCCGTGAGGATTGCCGGGGGCGCGAAATCACTTGCCTCGCCGGGGAGCGACGGGGAGCGCGACTACGTGCTCGATCAAATCCGCAAGTCGATGCAGCTACACGGAACTCGCCGCGTGATTCTCATGGTGCACTCCGATTGTGGAGCCTACGGAGGGCTGGCCGGCGGGTTCCAGGGAGACACCGCCGCCGAGGCCGAACATCACCAGGGCGAACTGAAGCGTGCCGCCGCGCAGCTAAGGACGGGAATTCCTGGCCTTGAGATGTTGGGATATTTCGTTGACTTCGAAGGAGTCTGGGATGTTGAAGTAGGCGATACGGGAGAAAATCAAGTCGCCTGACACAAACCTCCATGCCACAAAAGCCCTGTGCCAAAGTTTGAGAAACATATTTTCGTCTGTGGAAACCAGCGCCCGGCGGGCCATCCGCGGGGATGCTGCGACCCGTCCGCGCAGGCTCGCCTGCAAAAACTCTTCAAGCAGAAACTAGCCGAGCGCGGGCTGAAAGGCCGCGTGCGCGCCAACCAGTCCGGCTGCCTCGACCAGTGTGAGCATGGACCGAACGTCGTGATCTATCCCGAGGCCGTCTGGTACGGCCACGTTACCGAAGCCGACGTGGATGAAATCGTCGAATCGCACATCATTGGCGGCATGCCGGTCGAGCGGCTTCGCATCGCCGACTCCTGCCTGAACACGGATTCCTGCGAGCATCGCAAGCCGAAAACATAGGTCGCCGCCTCTTTACATTTCCCGCACTCCACCCTTACCTTGGGACTCATGCCCGCTTATTTCACCGCCGAACTCTTCCGCTTTCTCGCCCGCCTCAAGCGCAACAACAATCGCGACTGGTTCCTGGCGCACAAAGACGAATACGAAACATCCGCGCGACAGCCCGCCCTGCGTTTTGTCACTGACTTCGCAACGCCTTTGTACGAGATTTCGCCTTATCTGGTCGCCGATTCCCGGCCCTCGCGGGGATCGTTGTTCCGTATCTACCGCGACACGCGCTTCGCGAGCGACAAGCGTCCCTACAAGACGCATATCGCCATGCGCTTTTCGCATCGCGGGAAAGACGTTCACTCCCCTGGATTTTATCTGCATCTCGAAGCGGGCAAGAGTTTCGCCGCGTCCGGTCTGTGGCATCCGGAACAGCCGACTTTGCTCAAAGTCCGCAATGCGATTGTGTCCCGGCCTGCAGAGTGGCGCGCCGTTCGCAAACTTCTCAACTGGGACGATGCCAGCAAACTCTCGCGCCCTCCGCGCGGCTTCCCGTGTAATCACGAATTCTTGGAGGATCTCAAGCTTCGCGATCTCGGCACGGCCGTCGACCTGACGGACGCACAAGTATGCGGTCCCAAACTAATGTCGATTTTCGCTGCACACTGCCACAAGATGGCTCCGCTCGCGACGTTTCTCAGTAGCGCCGTCGGGCTGAAGTTTTGACGTGAAAAAACAATCTAGAGGATGCAGAACAGGATGGTAGGCGCGGCAGGAATCGAACCTGCAACCGCCGGATTAGAAATCCGATGCTCTATCCGTTTGAGCTACGCGCCCCTGGCGAAACTTTCGGCATTATTCTGATTTCATTCTAACCATAGCAGGGACGCAGCAGAAAACTCTAGCAGAGCCGTGGGCTACGCCTTTCGACCTTCAGGCCTCCCCGGCAGCCTGATTCCATGGGGATATAATGGCGCAACCCATGGCCCTGACCTCTGGCACGAAGCTAGGCCAGTACGAAATTATCTCGCTCCTTGGCGCTGGCAGCATGGGAGAGGTGTATAGCGCGCGCGACTCGCGGCTGAACCGAGATGTCGCGATTAAAGTCCTTTCGGAGCTCGCATCTTCCGATCCAGAACGCCTGCAGCGCTTCGAGATCGAAGCCCGTGCAGCGGCGGCGCTGAACCATCCCAACATTCTCGCGGTCTACCAGATGGGAACCTACGAAGGCGTGCCCTATCTGGTGACAGAGCTTCTGGAAGGCAAGACGCTGACCGAAACTCTCAGGCGGGGCCCCCTTCCCTGGCGCAAGGCGATCGACTATGCGGTGCAGATCGCGCAGGGTCTCGCAGCGGCGCACGAAAAAGGAGTTGTCCACCGCGACCTCAAGCCGGACAACTTGTTCGTCACCAAAGACGGACGCATCAAGATTCTGGACTTCGGCCTGGCCAAGCTCATTCAACCCAAAGAACCGCTGCCCAACCAAGGCGCCACTCTCACGCTGCCGGGCGTGGCCATGGGGACGGTCGGTTACATGTCTCCGGAGCAGGTGCGCGGGCTGGCTACCGACCATCGCACCGACATTTTTGCGTTCGGCGCAATCTTCTACGAGATGGTGATGGGGAAGCGATCATTTCAGAAACCCACGTCGGCCGATACTATGGCTGCAATTTTGAATGAAGAGCCTCCATCCATTTCTGAGCTTGCGCCCGACACTCCAGTCGCTTTGCAGAGAGTTGTACACCGCTGCCTGGAGAAGAACGCGGAGCAGCGCTTTCAGTCCGCATCTGATCTGGCCTTCGCGCTGGAATCGTTATCAGATCCCGGGTTGGCGCAGCCGAGCGGTGCACATCAGATCGTGCGTGATCCGGGCACCAGAGTGCGGCCTGCCTTGACTGTGGCAGCGCTGGCACTCTTCGCCGGCATCGCGGGACTCGTATATTTTCTTAGGCAGCCCGCTGCCGCCCCCAGGGTCGCAAATTACGTTCAGCTCACGCATGACGGCCAACAGAAGTCTCTCATCGCAACCGACGGGTCGAGGCTTTATCTGAATTCGGGCGAAGGCCGAGCGGGAAGCTTTGCTTCCCGCGGTGTCTCCGAGATGTCGGTTGCGGGTGGCGAGCCGAAAAAACTTTCCATTCTGCCTTCGCTCAACATGGCTCCCGTCGATCTGTCTCCGGATGGATCGGAACTTCTCGTGGTCGACGGACAGGGCGCTCCTCCCAAAGGACCTCTTTGGAGTTTTCCGATTCTGAACGGGTCGCCGCGCCGTCTCGGCGACATCGTGGCCGAAACTGCGGCATGGTCTCCCAATGGCAAAACGCTGGCTTACAGCAATTTGAGCGATCTGTTCGTAGCGAAGGCGGACGGGACCGAATCGCGCAAGCTGCTTAGCCTGAAAGGAGACATCGTGAATCTCGCGTGGTCGCCCGATGGCGCCCGCCTGAGATTCAATTCTTCGGAAACCGCCGGGACCGTTGGCCAGCAACTTGAATGGGAAGTCTCCGCGGATGGGACCAATTTACATCGGCTGCTCGAGGGCTGGCACAATCCTCCAGACGAGTGTTGCGGCAAATGGACGGCCGACGGGAAGTATTTCGTTTTCCAGTCCGCCGGTCAGATCTGGGCCCTTCCGGAAAAAGGCAACTTTCTTCGCGCCGAGCCGAAGCCGGTTCTGTTGACTTCGAGCCCGCTGTCGTTGTCCTCTCCACTTCCTAGCAAGGACGGGAAGAAACTTTTCGTCGTGGGCCAGACGTATCGTGGCGAGTTAACGCGCTACGACGCGACTTCTGGCCAATTCGCACCGTTTCTCGGTGGTCTTTCCGCAGAATACGTAGCCTTCTCGAAAGATGGCCAGTGGGTGACCTACGTTTCTTATCGCGAAGGTACGCTGTGGCGCAGCCGCCTGGACGGGACCGAGCGCCTGCAACTGACCTATCCGCCGATGTATCCCGTTTTGCCTCGCTGGGCGCCCGACGGCAGGAAAATCATCTTCTTCGAGTTTGCGCTGGGCGCTGACCAGCCGGCAAGAATGTATGAGGTCTCACCCGAGGGCGGAAGTCCTCGGCAATTATTGCCGGACGATCGCAGCCAGCAGTTGGATCCCAACTGGTCGCCGGATGGGACCAAGATCATTTTCGCGGGCGAGTCCAACGATCCAACATCCGCAGTGCACGTGCTTGATCTGGCGAACCGCCAAGTATCGAGCTTGCCCGGATCGGAAGGCTTCTACTCGCCCCGGTGGTCGCCCGACGGCCGCTACGTCTCGGCATTCTCAGCGGACTCGAAAACTCTTCTCCTGTTCGACTTCCAAACCAAAAAATGGACCGACCTGGCCACCGGCTCTCTGAGCTGGCTGAACTGGTCACACGACAGCCAGTACGTTTACGTTTTGGATTTCAGAGGAAAAAATGCCGTGGTCCGGATTCGAGTCAGCGATCGCGTAGCAGAACAAGTGGTCGACCTGCAAAATCTTGTGACCGTCGGCCGCTACGGAGGCTGGCTGGCGTTGGCGCCCGATGATTCCCTGTTGCTTCTTCGCGACACCGGCAGCCAGGACGTGTACTCCGTCGACTGGGAAATGCCGTAATGAGTAGGCGCCAGACGTTAGACAGCGCACCTGCTCACGGAGCGGCGGAAGCTCTCGTCCGCCCAACCAGCGCATCGAAACCCGGCCACCCGGATGGATAGGCGGCGTTGTAAGTGTGGGCCATCCAATCACCGCGGCCGCCCGTTGACGGTTTCGGCTGCATCTGTTTGAATCGTAAACGTTGGGCGCTTAACTCAGCGGTAGAGTGCCATCCTCACACGGTGGAAGTCATAGGTTCGAATCCTATAGCGCCCACCATCTTTTCAATTACTT